>CP077641.1 GCA_019056435.1 Stutzerimonas stutzeri | reverse complement strand
ATAAGCGCGACAGATTTGGCACGCTTGGGTATTGACAAAATCGCGCCAGTTGGCGCAATGCTGATGTGCCGGGGCCAAGAGGCCGGCCTGCGGACGCCTGCCGCAGCCCGCTGGCAACAGGAAATGGCCGGCCTGCACCCTTTACGAGCAGGCACGGGCCAGGGTCGCGTCAAGACGGGGCAGGGCGGAATCAGCGTCTGATCGTGGCTCCTTCGCGAGCCTGGAGCCCGAAGGCGATGCTCCAGGTTGTGCAACGGATAGGCTTGCCGACGAGCGCCCTGATGTCCGCTTTGGGCGGCATGCCCTGCTTCGGGCAGGTACTCGTAGCGGGCGTCCGCCTGGGTCGGGTCGCTGTCGGCAGCTCGCCGGCGCCGCCTGTTTTTATATGGCGTAGCGGATGGTTCTGGCGGCAAATTACTTTGATATCGCCGCCATGACCAGCCGTACCACGGTGTCGGCGACCGCCTCGATCGATCTGACCGGGATCTTGCCCTTCTCGTCGGTCAGCACGAAGCCATAGTTTTCGATCATCCGTGTGCCTGGTGGCCCAGGTAGGGTTCGTCGAACGCCAGCGGCGGGTGCGGTACGTGAAAGTCGATGAGTATCTCGCGACCTCGACCGTCGCCCTGATCGGTGACAGCGGCACCCAGCCCCGGCGCTCGATCACTACCTGCCGATAGACCTTGCCGAGCATCTGGCCGAACCAGCGGTAGCCGTTGGCGGACAGGCACGCCCTTGTCGACGCAGGGTAGACCGGTCCGGCCAGGTAACAGTTTGGCTCTTTGCTGGGCGAGCTTCCACTGCGCCATGCCGATGTCGAGACTGCCATTGACCACCGAGGACTCTGGCACGGTCTGGTAGGTACGAACGCCGGCATCCGCGCCTGGCCGATAGCCCTGGCGGTGTCCTTCTCGTTCAGGTTCTCGCGGAGCTGGCGCAGTACGCGCCAGGTCGCCTTGTCGCCGATGCCGCCCTGCACCTCGGCAAAGTCGTGCCTCTGCAGCCAGAAGAAGCGCACTCAGCGCGTAGCGGCCGCCCTCGGCTTCGGCAGCCTGATCGGCCTGATCCACCGCCAGCACGCGTCGGTAGGCATGGGTCCCGCCCACCTTCGACAGCTGGGCGATCGACCGTCCGGAGGTGGCCGCATTGCTGGCGACGAACAGGGTGCTCGGGATCGGATTCCTGACCCCTGTCCTCCAGATACAGGCGGCGCGTAGCAAGGTTCAATGCACCGACCTCCACCGACTCACCTTCTTCCTGGGCATGCTTCTCCAGTTGGGCCACCTCCATTTTTATCAGCAGCTCTTGGGATCGGTCTTGCGCTGCACCACCGCCTTTCAACGGCTTGAACACCGGACCGCCGACGGGAACGAAGCGGTCACCGCTGTAGGTCGCCGAACGAGTCGCCTCGCCCAGCATCAGGTTGTCGTAGCCCGGCTCGGTGCTCAGCGCTGGCCAGCCTTCGGCGCCTGAGGCGAGGGATTGGCCGAAGGTGATGATGCGGTTGTACTTCGCGCTGAGCTCCGGTGACAGCCTGTTGGGGGCTTCTGACCCGTTCGGCGGTAAGGCGTCATTGGGCACGCGCGCTCGGTGAGTTCGCGTCGGCCGCGACCACGCCGAACGAGCAGCCGATCAGCAGGGCGCCGACCGCGCGGCGCGTTCAGGAGGGGCGAGGGGTAAGGGAATAGGCGGCGTGCTACGAAACGCGCATGGCGGGATCCTTCTGTCAGTGCAGGGCGGCTGCTCCGGGAGCGGCTCTGGCTGGCGTTTCGACGGCAAGGGTGGATGAGTTCGCCGGTCGTTACATCACGACAACTATCGCCGACGCCCGCCGGGGCGCTCCATGGCGTCACGCATCGCCGTCGCCAGTTCTTCGAGGCGGTACGGCTGTACAGCGCACGAGCACGCCTTCGGCTGCAGCTGACTGCTGTGCGGCCTCGGCGTAGCCGCTGGTGAGCAGCACCGGAACGCCGAAGTCGCGGGTGCGGATTTCCCGCGCCAGCTCAACGTCGTTCATGCCGCCGGGCATCATCGTCAGAGAACACGACGTCCACCCGGCAGCCGCTGGCCAAGGTACTCAGGGCGGCCGCAGCACTGGCCGCATGGGTGACTCGGTAACCCAGGTGTTCCAGCATCTCCCCGACCAGGGCTGCCACTTCTTCATCGTCGTCCACCAGCCAGCACGCGGCCGATGGAGGGATCGCCGGGGGTGTCCACGCCACGCTCGTCAGCGGCGGGCTGCTCGGGCACACGCGTCGAACGCGGCAGCAGCATGATCACGCGGGTGCCGCGGCCGCACTCGCTCGATCCAGACGGTATTGCCGGTCTGGTGGGCGAAGCCGGAGACCCAAGGAGCCTAAGCCCCGAACCCTTGCCAATCTCCTTTGGTGGTGAAAAAGGGGATCGAACACCTGGGCGCGAACTTCCTCCGGGATGCCGGTGCCTTATCGGTCACCGTCAGGCGGACGAAATCACCTTGATGGCCCTGGACCGTTTCTGTTATGCGCATTACTGGCTTCGATCAGGATCGAGCCTCCGTCCGGCATGGCGTCGCGGGTATTGACTGCCAGGTTGAGGATCACCAGTTCCAGCTCGCCCGGATCGACCACCGGCCAGAGGTCCGCTGAACTGCACATCTACGCACGTCGCCGCTCAGGCTGCGATCGGCGCCTGCGCATGCGTCCGATGCGCAGCACCAGGTCGACGGATCTGCCAAAGACTGGCGACGGAAACACAGCAGCTGGCGGGTGAGGGCGGTGCCGCGCTGGGCCGCCTGGCGCATCCCGGCCATCAGCCGTTCGGGCGGTTTGAATCGGCGCGGCGGTCGAGCATGTCGAGCCCACCGGCGATGACCATCAGCAGGTTGCTGAAGTCGTGGGCGATGCCCTGGTCAGCTGGGCCGACGTCTTCGATCTCTGCGCCTGGCCAGGGTTTCTTCGATGCGGGCGCGCTCGGCCATCTGGGTGCGCAACTCCTGGCGTTGGCCCGTTCCAGCTCGATGGTGCGCTCGACGACCAGCGCCTCCAGCCTGTTGGAAGCCCGCTCGCGCGCCTCCAGCAGGGCCCGCACTGTACAGAAAGTCGATGCCGCCCACGCAGCGCGGCTTTCATTGCGCTGGTGAGGGTAATGCGCTCTGTACCGGGCGCCTCCAGCAGCGAGACGTTACGCAGCGCGGCAACCATGCGCTGGACGCCAGGCGGTCACGGCCGGCTGCTCATGCTTGCTGGTGAGCACCACGAAAGGAAAGTCGGACCAGGCCGGTTGTCCATCCACCCAGGCGGCGAGCTTGCAGGTCCTGGCCAAACAGGCCTTCTTCGGCGATGAAGACGGCATCGGCGTCGGTTTCGCGCGGTGGCAGCACCTCTTCGACGCTGTGGCAGACCACGGCGTCCATTCCGCTGCGGTCTGAAGAGGTCGGCCGAGGCGGGACCGTCCCGGCCGATGGGAGCATAGACGACTACGGTGGGGGCTCGTTTAATGGGCGTCGTCATGCTCAAGGTTCGTCAGTAACTGTCGGATCGCCGGCGTATTCCGGTATGCCCGATAGGATGCCGTTGAACTGGCTGGAGTGGCGGCCCGACCTGGATACCTCGTCGAGCTGGCGATACTCGCGAATGGTGTTCTCGTGTCGCCCGCTGCGCTTTTTCACCACTGACAAGGGCTCTGCGAACGACGCCAGCGGCTCGAAATAGCGCTGCATGATAACCGCAATCGCTGAGGTAGCTGATATCGATCGGCGGATCCATCATGCCAACCAGGCCGTGCGTTGGGCGAGGACCATAAGATGGTGATGGCACCTTTTCGCCCCAGGTAGCTCAACAGCTCGTGCATCTGCAGGATCAGGAACCTGCCGTCCGGCATGGCGTGCAGGTAGCCGCACAGGCTGTCCAGCACCACCAGGGCTCGGAGCCCCGCTTCTTCGACGCTGTGGCGTGCCCGCCGCGGAATTCGCCAGGGAGAGTTTTGCCGGGTCGACCTAAGTTCGCGATGCAGCAGGCCGGAGTCGATCCAGGGCTGGATGTCCATCCCCAACGCTTGCCACGGGCTCGCAGCGTGGCGGTATTTTCATCGAAGACGAAAAACGCCACGGGCTCGCGCGCTGGCACGCCGACGGCGAAGCCCAGCGCCAGGGAAGACTTGCCGACGCCCGCGGCCCTGGACCAGCAGGGCATTAGTGCCGGGCTCCAGGCCAATTTCAGCGTACGGTCCAGCTCAGCATTGCCCGAAGATGCCAGCGCAATTGATGAAGCCTTTCCGAGTGGTGCTCGGCTGCGATCAGGCGCGGGAAGATCTGTAAGCCACCTTTGCGGATGATGAAATCGTGATACCCCCCGCGGAACTGAATGCCGCCGCGCATCTTGACCACCTGCAGACGCCAGGCGGCTCGGCGCCGTAGTCGATGGCCAGTTGCTCCAGCAGGACGACGCCGTGGGAGATGGAGTGCAACTGCAGGTCGCCCATCTCCGAGGTCCGGTCATCGACAGGTGATCGTGCAGCGGCGTGGTGAAGAAGTGCTTGAGCGCCAGCACCTGGCGGCGGTAGCGCAGTGGGCTCTTCCCAGGCCAGCAGGCGCATTTCCGAAAGGCTGTCGAAGATCACCCGCGTAAGGTAGTTTCGCTGACCCGGTCGGAAGACCTGCTGCATGGTTCGGTCAGCTCCATTTCCGCCGGATGCACCGCCGGCCCGCTCGGGGTCGAGGCTGGCTTCCGGGGTCATAGCTCGGAAAAACGTCGATTCCCTCGAGGCTCCAGCCGTGCCGCTTGGCGACGAGCTCAAGCTCGGCCTGGGTTTCAGAGAGGTCACGGTAGCACGCGCTCGCCATGACGGACCCCTTCGAGCAGAAATTGCAGCGCAATGGTGGTCTTGCCCGAGCCCGGCTGCCCTCATAGAGGTACATGCGGTTGGGGTCCAGGCCACCGCCGAGGATGTTATCCAGCCCTCGCCGCCCGTCGAAATGCGCGTGGTTTCTGTCGTCCATGGGGACGTGAAGATCGGAAGAATCGGTCATATCCATACTCCTTACGCAGGCGTCTCCGCAGAGGCTGCGTGGGTTCCACACCTCGCGCTTGGACGGCGGCAGGTGAGTGGAACGCGCCCGTCAATGCCGCACTGCGGGCCGGGTAAAAAGCCCCCGATGCGGTTCGCCGTGACGAGGCCGGTGTCTCAGTGCGGACGAGTTCGGCAGGCGATAACCGAGGGCAGTCACCTACTCCGACTGGACTTTTGCCGCGCCGTTCCTGCGTGGCGACGCCGACGCGTCTGTTCCCCAGATGGTTTTCCCGCCCTTCGGCAGGGCTGAGTCGCCGCCGCAACGCAACAGGCTGCAACCATTGCACCTTGGAACGAGGCCTCGGCTGTTCCAGCATGATCGGCCTTTTGCCTTTTCAGGTGGCCGGCATGTCTCGATCTTCGCGCCCTTCGGCTTTCGCGCCGGGCCGCTTCCTGCGGCTGGGCGGAACCGGTGCGCGCATCGCCAGCAACCTGCTGGTGCAGCGCATCACCCCGGCAGGGCGGGTGTCGACTGGGACCGGTGGGCGCCTTGCTGGGCGATGCGCTCGGGCAGATGAAAGGCCCGGTGCTCAAGCTCGGCCAGCAGGCCTCGCAATGGCAGGACCTCCTGCCCGAACCGGTCAGCGCTGCGCTGGCGCGGTTGCAGAACCAGGTGCCCTCGCTGCCGTTCACGGCGCTGGAGGCCAACCTGCAGCGGCTGTAAGACGGTCGACTCTGTGAGCTGTTCGAGTCCATCGAGCCAACGCCCGCCGCGGCTGCCTCGCTGGGGCAGGTGCACCGTGCGCGGGATCGCGCGGGCCGGGCACTGGTCATGAAGGTCCAGTACCCGGGCATCCACGCCATTTGCGAGGCCACGATCTCGCGCCAGCTGCGCCGCCTGATGCCGCTCGGGCGCCTGTTCGGCACACCGCCGGCGCGACTGGAGGCGGTGTACAGCGAACTGAAACGGGCGATCGACGAAGAGCTTGATTACGCGGCCGAACGCGACAACCTCGACACCTTCCGCCGCCACTTCGACGATTGGCCCGGCATCGCGATCCCTTTCGCCGCCGCCGAACTCTGCCGCCCCGGCGTGCTGGTGCTGGAAGACCGGCCCGGGCGCTCCCATGGCCGACGTCGAACAGGCGCCTGCCGACGTGCGCCAACGCCTGGCCGAAACCCTCTGCCAGTGGCTGGCCGAGCAGGTCTTTGGCCTGCAGCAGCTGCACACCGATCCGCACCCGGGCAACCTGGCCTGGACCGAGACCGGCGCGCTGGTGGTCTACGACTTCGGCAGCGTACTGCGCCTGGAGCCGCGCTTGCTGGCTGGCTACGTGCAGATATTCGAGGCGCTGCGCGGCCCGTCCAGCGAGGCGCTCGAGGCGGGCTTCCAGATGCTCGGCGGACGCCAGCCGGGCAGCACGCCGCCATGGGCTGTACCGGCGCATTCATCTGATGCTGCACCCGTTGCTGCAACCCGGTGCGCAGTGGGATTTCCGCGGTGCGGCGCTCCATCAGCAGTTGTCCGAGCTGTTCCCTTGCTGATGTCCGCGCTGGGCAGCCTGCAACCCGAGCCTCCGGCACGTTGCTGATCAACCGCACCTCGAAGGCCACTACTGGAACCTCTACCGACTGGGCGCCTGCCTGCCCATCGCCGACCTGCTCGCCGAGCACATCGCGCGCTGGCGCAACGGAGCCGACGCCTCTCGGCCCTGATATTGGAGTTCGCCATGCCGCTGCAGTCTTTCCCCGATGGGTTTCGTGCGCTGGTGATCGGCGCTTCCGGTGGCATTGGTGCGGCGCTGGTGGTGGCTCTGCAGGCCGATCCGCGCTGCGCGGCGGTGATCGGGCTGAGCCGCGCGTCCGACCCGGCACTCGATCTCGCCGACCCGGCGAGCATCGAACGGGCCGCGAACGCCGTGGCGGGGCAGGGCCGTTCCACCTGATCGTCAACGCCGCCGGCGTGCTGCACAGCGCGGATTTCATGCCGGAAAAGCGCCTCGCCGATCTCGACCAGGCCCAACTGCTGGCCACCTTCCAGATCAACACCTTCGGCCCAGCGTTGCTGCTGCGTCACTTCTGCGGGCTGCTGGACCCTCAGCGCGGGGTGCTGGCGATGCTGTCGGCCAAGGTCGGCAGCATCGGCGACAACCGCCTCGGCGGCTGGAACAGCTACCGCGCCTCCAAGGCCGCGCTCAACATGCTGATCAAGACTGCGTCCATCGAGGTGCGCCGCAGCCAGCCCAATGCGGTATTGCTTGCGCTGCACCGGGCACCGTGAACTCCCGCCTGTCGCAGCCGTTCCGCGGCGCCGAATCGGCCGCGCACCCGCCGATGCCGCGCAGGACCTGTTGCGGGTGATCGATGGGCTGGGGCCGGACGCGAGCGGTGAGTTCCATGCGTACAGCGGTGAGGCGTTGCCCTGGTAGGGACGAGGCTTGCGCCGCCTCGCATTCGTTGAAGGGCAGATGGGACTCAGGCGCCATGGTCAGCGGAACAGGTCGTGGCCTGCACGCCGGACCATCACTGGCATCTGTGCGGGCATCTGCTGAGTGCGCATCGCCTTCACTGCCAGCGGAAGCGGGGCTCGAACCTCATGCGCGGGCCCTGCAAAACGGCCCCTGATACCGCAGGCCGGGGCCCGTTTCTCGGTCTTTGACACGAACCTCTGCGCTCGACTGGGTTCAGTTTAAAGACAACGAACGCTACAGCAGTGGCAACGCCGGGTTGATTTGAACGCACCTGGATGCCGTGCCACGCGCCGAACGAGGACCAATCTTTTGCAAAAGCACCTGGGACGCAAGGAGGCTCATGCAGACGAGCGACCGTCCTGTTGCAGCAGACAAAGCACCATAAGAGGGTTCGATATCGATTTCTTCGACGGGTCGAATGCTGAACTCATCGACTACATCATCGAGGCGAGCAGCCGCGAGTTCAGCTATATCGTCACCCCTAACGTCAACCACGTGGTCCGGCTCGAAGAGGACTCCGAGCTTCGCCGCGCCTATGCCAACGCCAGCCACCGGATCTGCGACAGCCAGGTGCTCAAAGGCTTGATGACGCTGCTGCGCATCCCCGTCCCGGACGTCATCCCGGCAGCAGCCTGACCGGGGAACTGATGGACCTCGCCGAGGCGAAGAGGTGGCGAGTCACGGTCATCGGCAGCGACCCGTCGCAAATACGAACGATGCGTCGGCTGTACCCGAACGTGACGTTCTTCCATCACAACCCGCCCATGGGTTTTTTCGACCATTCGCAGGACGTCCAGGCGTGCCTGGACTTCGTCATCGATCACCCCGCCGAGCTGGTCGTGCTGGCCGTGGGTTGCCCACGTCAGGAAATTCTCGGACGGCTCATCCAGGCCGATGGCCGAGCGCGAGGGGTGGGGCTCTGCGTGGGCGCCTCCATCGACTTTCTCTCCGGCAAGGTCAGGCGAGCGCCAAGATGGATGCAACGCATGTCGCTCGAGTGGTTGCACCGGATGTGCACCGAACCCCGGCGCCTGACCAAGCGCTACGCCAAAGATGCGGTGCGCCTGGTGCCTATCCTGTATCGGCAGTTTCGGTGATGCTGGAGCGCGACGGGCCTCGGCTAAGGAGATTGGTTGTCGTCGAAAGAGGGGGCGCTTCTGGGCGGTAACGACTGTTCTTGGAAGGCGGCTGTCGGCCAGAAGCGGTCATTGAGCATTTACGAAACGAAGGAAGATTCCGACTTCCAACTCCATGGCGAATTGATCTCGTTGGGGCTGACCATAAATGCAATGCGCGATGAAGATCACCGCAACGCTCTAATCCGTCCGCTACAGTGGCCTGCCGTGATCCAACGGATCCATTTCTGGACGAAACCACGAGAAGGACTCTCATGTCAGGCAAACCCGCAGCTCGCCTGAGCGACCCAACCTCCTGCCCGGTCCCCGGACATGGCACGCCGGCCATCACGTCCGGCTCCCCGGATGTGCTGTTCAATAACCTCCCCGCTGCGCGCCTTGGAATGCTGCTGGCTGTGGCCAGGCCATATCCGGTGCTGTCTCTTCCACCGTATTTATCAACGGCAAGAATGCGGCGATGCTAGACAGCACGCTGAGCCATGGCGGAGTAATCATCGGCGGATCGGGTGATGTGCTGATTGGTGATACGGTTATCACGTCGCCCTTCACCGCCCCGCCACCTCTGGCGACCGACAAATGGATCAGCTTTCAGATTCCGGCAACTGAGTGCTACGCCGGCTGGAAGTGCATCGCCCACTTTGATGACGGATCTAGCCTTGATGGCGTCATCGGCAGCGACAACCGAGTAGCCTTTAGCAATCTCTCGGGGTCAATCTGCACCCGCGTTGAGATCCCCGTACCAGAGGCTGGCGAGCAGCCCGCCGTAACGGACAAGCTGCTCGCTATCATCTTTGAGAGTAGCCAGGTATGACGGAAAGCATTGAGGTACTTGGCCAATACCAGACTCAGAGCGCTCACACCCTGCCTGGCTCGCCACTCGACGAGGCCCTCGCCAGCATGGAAGGCGTGGCGACAAGATTCTCACTTGATGCCATTAGGGACGCGCAGACACGCGCCAGCTACGCCGCAAACATCAAGCGGATATCCGCTCAGGTACGGTCGGATGTGGCAGCAGGCAAGATAAGCAGCCAGGCAGGGGTCGAGTTCTGCCACGAGATGCGCAACAAAATCATGGCGGAGCACCGCAAGCTGACTTCGGCTACCGGGCTCGCCAAAGCACAGCAGCACAAGCAAACTCCACCAACCCTGCCTGAACTATTCGAAAAGTACGCCACCCGCAAGTTTGGTAAGCCCTACGAGGCGCTCACGATCGAGCAAAAGCGGCAGATCCACTATGAAGTCCTTGAATCCTCTGGCCGGGACAACGCCAAGTTTACAAAGGGCTCGGATCGCCTGCGCATTATGGGCAAGGTAGGCATCATGGTCACTGCGGCATTTGCAACATACGAGATCCTCAATGCTGATAACAAGGTAAAGGAGACTGCACGCCAAGGCATGATTATCGGCGCCGGCGCTGCTGGCGGGTTTCTCGCAGGCCTTGGCGTCTCGCTCGTCTGCGGCCCTGGCGCTCCTTTCTGTGCTATTGCCTTGGTACTTGCAGGCAGTGCAGCTGGCGGAGTTGCAGGCAGCCTGGCGGCCGATGCCCTAGATGACGAACTCGAGGAGCTCTCCAAGTGGGAAGTGTTTTGACACACGACGACAAAGTTCGTTTATGGTCGGCGCTTTCGGACGTCTTCATCGACAACGAGATCGATTATCCGGCAATAGCACGGGAGGTGGCAGGATACGACCGTGCTGCGGTAAAGGAAGCCTTCTTCGAGGAGGTGGCACCCGTCTGCTACTCGAACATGCAGGCACCTATACCACCGATATGGACGGCATTCGACAGCACCCGTCTTGTCGATACCATTGACAGCAACCAGCAGGCTCGTCGGACTTACAGATTCCACCGCATGCGCCACAAAGTTCTTGTCGCCTACCTGCGTTTTCGACTTCGTGGGGAGTGGAGTCGAATCGAGCGAGAGCTGGAAGGACATGATTTGCAAAGGACTAGCTGAGGTCTGTATGACTGCGCTGGCGTGCTGCGCATCGAGCCGACCCTGGCCGTCTCGCCCCCGGGCGCTTTCATCGCTAACCCAAAGAGGTGATCACGAGGCACTGGCCGCAACCGGCCAAAAGCGGCCAGTAGCGGTTTCTCATGTTGATACGGGGCGGGCGGCTGGGTCTGATCACGCATGAGCCGTGGTTGGGTCGACGCAGTTTTAATCAATGTGATGACACAAAGGGCGACGGGGTCTGCGGAACGGGCAATGCATACGCTGCTTTCATCCACGCAACCTCCGACAGCGGAGTGCGACCAAAGAGGCGTTTGAAGTCGCGGCTGAATTGCGAGGCGCTTTCGTAGCCCACCAGATACGCAGCCTTGGCTGCCGTGATGTCGTTACGCAGCATCAATAGCCTTGCCTGATGCAACCGTGTGGATTTGAGGTATTGCATCGGCGAGGAGTCGGTCACTTTTCGAAAGTGAAGGTGAAAGTTGGGCACGCTCATTTGCGCTTCCCGGGCCAGGGTTTCGACGTTCAGGCGCTCGTGGTAGCAACGATGGATCTTGTGAATGGCACGCGTCACTTTGCCGAAATGACCTTGTTGGGCGATGGCAGCGCGCAGGGTGCCGCCTTGTTCGCCGGTGAGAATGCGGTAATAGAGTTCGCGCAACATGGCCAGCCCGAGGATCTGCGCGTCGGTGCTGTCAGCCATTACCTGCAGAAAACGTAGCGTCGACTGCCGCAGCGGTTCATCCATAGGTGAGGCGTACATGCCCATCGGCTCGGCTGTAGCGAAGCCGCGTACCTCATCCACTTGCTGTATCAGCTCGGCAGCCAGGGTGAAGTCCAGTCGCAGGTACACCGCCAGCATTGGCTCCGCTTCGCTGGCATCAGTCTCCATGGTGAAGGGCACCGGTACCGAAACCACCAGATAGTGCTGGGCGTCGTACACGTAAACTTCATCCCCCAGATAGCCTCGCTTCCGCCCTTGGCAGAGGATGACGATGCCCGGTTCGTAGAGCACCGGCGTGCGCGTCAGCGGACGGTTGGATCGCAGAAAACGCACATCGTCCAGCGGGCTCAGGTTGTAGCCCTCCAGCGGGGCCAACTGGCTTATCAGCTGCACCATGCGCGCGGTGCTCGGGTCTTTAGCTTTGGCCATTGGCTGCCCTGTCATCCCGTCAATGCTCAGCCATCGGTGGAGCAGCTGAGCGCCTGCCATTGCTCAATACTCTCCGCTGTGCGTTGCAGCTTGTCACGCACCAGGGCCAGGGCGTCGCTGCCCTGGCAGCAGGTGAGCTGGCGGGTTGGGGGTGGCGATGATCGTCAACATGGCGCGGGCGGCTTTCTGCGGGTCGCCCAGTTGGTGGCCGCTTTTCTCCTCACGGGCTTTGCGCACCGGGTCAAAGCTTGCGTCGTAGTCGCTGATACTTCTCGGCGTGCGCTGCATCGAGCGACCGGCCCAGTCGGTGCGGAACGAGCCTGGCGCCACGGCGGTGACGAAGATGTTGAAGGGCGCCAGCTCCTTGCTCAGGGTGTCGGAGATGCCTTCCAGGGCAAATTTACTGCCGCAGTAATAGGCGATGCCTGGCATGGTGATATGGCCGCCCATGGAGGTGATATTGAGAATATGCCCCGCCCGCCGTTGGCGAAAGTACGGCACAAAGGCCTTCGTCACCGCCACCGCGCCAAACACATTCACATCGAACTGCTGGCGCATTTCCGCCAGCGACGACTCTTCGAACACGCCTTCATGGCCATAGCCGGCATTGTTGACCAGCACATCCACGGGGCCGTGCTGGGCCTCCACCTTGGCAACCACCGCGTCGATGACATCGAAGTGGGTCACATCCAGCAGCACAGCATGGGCCCGTTCCGGCGACAGCGCCTCGAAGGCTGCCCGGGCGGATTCACTGCGAACAGTGCCGATTACTCGATGGCCCTGGTTGAGCGCTTCCTCGGCCAGGGCCTGGCCGAAGCCGCTGCTGACGCCCGTAACAAACAGGGTTTTGACTGCATTCATGGCTCACACCTCTGAACAGATGGGGTGCGGCCATGCTAGGGCGAGGAGGGTCGAAGCACTATGCGGGATCGGATTGGAGTATTGCCCAGTCCTATCAGCGAGCCGAGGTACGCAGCGGCGCAGCCTGCCTGCGCAAGTACAGCATCCGCCCCGTTACACCGATGACGTGCTCGACATTTCGGCCGCGATGCGCTGTTCGTTTGCCCAGTTCAGTTGCCGTGCGACTGCGCCTCGGCTAGCCGCGCTTTGAAGAATTGCAAAAACGCGGCCAGCGATGGCGAGCGGGCGACAGGGCGAGTTTCCAGCAGGCCGATCGTGCGTGGGGCCGGGTGTTCGAGCGCCACTACACTGCAGCTCTGCATGTTGAACACCGCGGCACAGCTTGAAGGCAGCAGGGAGAACCCGAGCCCAGCCCTCACCAGCGCGACCGCCGAACTCATGTGAGCCACTTCCCAGGCCGGCTTCGGGTCGACGTTTACGGCGCGAAGCGCGGCATCGGCCAGGGGCGAATGCTCGTATCGGGCAGCAGCGCGATGTAGGGCAACGAGGTCCAGCGCGCTAGCCGTTGCCCATCCTCGCGCACCAGCAGCATCAAGTTGTCGTCGAACAGCGGTTCGAAGCTGAGCCCCGCGGTGTCATCCAGGGCGGAAGTGATACCGGCATCCACGTCGCCGTCCCTGACCCAGCGCAGCATCTCGCCCGCGCGACCATCGCGCAGTTTGACCTCAATGCCAGGATGAATCTGGGCGAAGTCGGCGATCGCCTGCGGCAGCAGGGACGCCGCGACCGTTGGCAGCGCGGCGAGGCGGACCACGCCGCGGGTCAGAGCCACGGTATCCCTGGCGTCGCGCACGGCGTCGTCCATGTCACGCAGCATCCGTCGGGCCTGGAGCAGAAAGTGCTGCCCGGCCGGCGTCAGCTCGACGATACGCGTGTTGCGTGCCAGCAGTTGCAGGCCAAGGGCGTCCTCCAGCTTGCGGATGGTGTAGCTCAGCGCCGGCTGCGACAGGTGGAGGCGTTCGGCCGCCCGGGTAAAGCTGGCGCTCTCGGCGACCATGACCAGGGCGCGCAACTGCCGAAACGAAACATTCATAAGCCGCCTATAAAGCAATTTGATGAATTGGTAATTCCTTTCGAATTCACAAAAGAATGACCGAGCGCCAGGATGCATGCAAACGAGAGGGGTCACCGATGACTACAACTATTCACATCGGCTGCGGCGCTGGCTTTGCCAACGACCGCCCCGACGCGGCGCGTCGCTTGGCTGAAGATCTGGCCCAGCGCGCCGGGCAGCGCTACCTGATCCTAGAGTTGCTCGCCGAACGCACCCTGGCTGAAGCGCAATTGCGCAAGGACGTCGACCCTGACGCCGGTTATTCGACGAGGCTGTTCGACTTTCTCGAGCCGATCCTAGAAACCTGCCTGTCGCAGCGGATTCCCATTGTCACCAACGGCGGCGCAGCCAATCCCCCAGGCGGCCGCGCGTCGGTTGCGGGACATTCTCGACGCGCGCCAGCGCGAGGCGCGGATCGCCTGCGTACTGGGTGACGACCTGCGAGGCCGGGAGCCGGACGCCCTGCATGGCTGGCTACCGGGCGAGGTTGCTGGCGACCGCGTGGTGTCGGTCAACGTGTACACCGGTGCCGACGGCATCGCCATGGCGCTCGCCGAAGGTGCGGATGTCGTCATCTGTGGCCGCGTCGCTGACCCGTCGCTTGCGGTCGGCCCGGTGCGGCATGGGCTGGGTTGGGCCGCCGACGACTGGGACAAGATCGCCATTGCCACTGTCGCCGGCCACCTCCTGGAATGCTGCACCCAAGTCACGGGCGGTTATTTCGCACACCCCGGCATCAAGGATGTTCCCGACCTGGCTAATCTCGGTTGCCCTATCGCCGAGATCAGCAGCGATGGCAGCCTGGTTCTGACCAAGACCGCAACGAGCGGCGGCTTCGTCACCGAGCGCACCGTTCGCGAACAGCTGCTGTACGAGGTGCATGACCCGCGCTGCTACCTCACCCCCGACGTGATGCTCGATCTGGGCAGCGCCTGGGTGCGCCAGGCCGGCAAGGACCGCGTGGCGATTGGCGGAATCACCGGGCACCGGAGACCGGATCAACTCAAGGGCTTGCTTGGCCTGCGTGGGCTGTGGTTCGGCGAGGGCGAGATTTCCTATGCCGGCCCGGCGGCGCTGGAACGGGCCGCCCTGGCGCGGCAGATTCTGCTGCAGCGCTTCGACCTGCTGGCGCCACAGGTACAGCCCTGGATCGATCTGTCCGGCGCCGCGAGCCTGTTCAACGATCACGCCGGCCTCTACCTCAACCAGCAGTTGGAGCAGATGCAGCCGTTGCAGGACGTTCGCCTGCGGGTCGGGCTGGTGCATGACGAACGCGGCGTTATCGATGTCCTGCTGGCCGAAGTCGAGTCGCTCTACACCAACGGCCCGGCCGGCGGCGGTGGCGTACGGCGGCACATCGCCGAAAGCATCACCACGCAAGCGTTCCTGATCCCGCGTACGCAAGTCCAAACCGAGCTGGAGTGGTACTGATGAGCACATTCGTCACCCTGGCCGACTATGCCCATGCCCGCGCCGGCGACAAGGGCAATGTCCTGAGCATCGCCGTCTTCCCATTGGACGACGCGCACTATGCATGGCTGCTGCGTGAGCTGACCTGCGAACGGGTCGCCGAACAGTTCGCCACCCGCCGCCCGAGCACGGTGCGGCGCTACGCGCTAGACAACCTGCGGGCGCTCAACTTCGTCCTTGAGGATGCGCTCGAGGGTGGCGTCAACCGCAGCGCCGGGCTCGACCGTCATGGCAAGAGCCTGAGTTACCTGCTGCTGTCGATGCGTCTGCCCACCCCTCCGGAGGCGTGAGGCGATCTTTCCCGCCGGCGCGCTTGCCGGCCCCAACAATAAGAACAAGACGAGGCTCCAATGATCACCACCCTGGGTTTTGTAATGATGCTCGGCATCATCGTCCTGATCCTGCTGCGCCGCATCTCGCCGGTCGTGGCCTTCACCACGATTCCCGTCGCGATCTGCCTGCTGGCGGGCTTCACGCCGCCGCAGATCGGCGAGTTCATCAAGGCGGGTCTGACTACCGTGGCGCCTACCGCCGCGCTGTTTCTCTTCGCCATCCTGTACTTCGGCATCATGCGCGATCGCGGGCTGTTCGATCCGCTGGTCGGGCTGCTGATCCGCAGCACAGGAGGTAAGCCTCTCGCCGTGGCCCTGGTAACGGTGCTGATCACGGCGGTGGTGCATCTGGATGGCGTCGGCGCCGCCACCTTCCTGTTGACGATCCCGGCGCTGCTTCCGCTGTATCGTCGCCTCAACATGAGCCCGGTCATGCTGCTCTGTCTGGTGGGCACCACTGCCGGTGTCGGCAACATGGTCCCCTGGGGCGGCACGACAGCGCGTGCCGCGGCCGTTGCCGGCCTCGATGCCACCGAGCTCTGGCTCGGCCTGGTGCCGGTGCAACTGGTGGGCCTTGCATGCATGCTGCTGGTGGCCGCCTACCTCGGCAATCGGGCGCGGCGCCAGCAGCCGGTCTCCTGGGCGCCGCCGCGACCATCGACTTCGCGCCGACCCAAAGCGAGCCTCGCGAGTTCGCCCTCTCGCCACGGACGCCTCGCTACTGGCTCAACGTAGCACTGACGGCCGCCATCCTCGGCTGTTTGTTCACGGGCATCTTCCCGCTCTATGCCTGCTTCATGGTCGGCCTGGGGATCGCACTCCCACTCAACTTCAGCTCGCTGGACGAGCAGGCCGGGCGTTTGCGTGCCCACGCCGCCGATGCGCTGCAGATGGTGCTGGTCATGATGGCCGCGGCGGTACTGTTGGGCGTGCTTTCCGGCACGAAGATGTCCGACGGAATGGCTCTGGCGTTGATCGATGTGCTGCCGGCGGGCTCAGCGCAGTATCTGCACCTGATCATCGGTGCGTTCGGCGTGCCGCTGGGGATGATCTTCTCCCCTGATGCCTATTACTTCGCGCTGCTGCCGGTCATTCGTGACGTGGCTGTTGCCGCCGGCGTACCGCTTGAAGCCGTCGCCCGCGCCATGCTGATCGGCGAGAACACCGGCTTCGCCATCAGCCCGGTGGTGCCAAGCGTCTACCTGGCCCTGGCGCTGGCCGGCGTGGAGTTGCGCAAGCACATCGCCTTCACATTCTTCTGGGCATGGGGAGTGAGCCTGGTGATGCTCGCCTTCGCCGTGGCGATCGGTGTGGTTCAGGTCTGACCCCGACGGGGCGGCTGCGGCCGTATCCAGCCACCCGCGCGCCGGGCCTGAAAGCAGCAGGGATGCCGAGGCTCGGGCTCGGCATCCCTGTGATCATGCGAAGCCCGAGCGGCACCATTGTGGGCGCGTCTCGGCATCGCCGTCGCCGTCATATATCTGTATATCCATACAGATATTTCTTGCCTGCATGCCTGCCGCTGCGCATGCTATGCGCCAGGCAAATGACCCAGTGATCACGTGATGCGGCTGTTTCTCTGCGAAAAACCTTCCCAGGCCAAGGACATCGCCCAGGTGCTCGGCGCTAGGCGGCGAGGGGAGGGCTGCTGGATGGGCGCGGGTGTGACCGTGACCTGGTGCATCGGGCATCTGCTGGAAACCGCGCCGCCGGACAGCTACGACGCCCGCTACAAGCGTTGGGTATTGGCCGACCTGCCGATCGTGCCGGAACGCTGGAAGATGCAGGTCAAGCCCAAGACGGCGAGCCAGTACAAGGCGGTCAAGCGGCTGCTGGGGAGGCCAGCGAGCTGGTGATCGCCACCGACGCCGACCGCGAGGGCGAAATGATTGCCCGTGAGCTGGTCGAGCACTGTCGTTACCGCGGGCCAATCCAGCGGTTGTGGTTGTCGGCGCTGGACGAAGCCTCGATCCGCAAGGCACTCGGCGCGCTGCGAGCCGGGGCGGATACCTACAATCTCTATCAGTCGGCGCTGGGCCGGTCGCGGGCGGACTGGCTGATCGGCATGAACATGAGCCGGCTGTTCACCCTGCTCGGGCGGCAATCCGGTTACCAGGGCGTGCTGCCGGTAGGCCGCGTCCAGACACCGACGCTGCGGCTGGTGGTCGACCGTGATCGCAGCATCGCCGACTTCGTCCCGCAGCCGTTCTGGCCCATCGAGGTGCAGCTGCTTGGCGATGATCCCACCCCTTCACCGCGCAATGGCGCGCGCCGGATGAGCACTGCGATGACCAGGGCCGTTGCCTCGATCAGACCCTCGCGCTGCGTGCCGCCGACGCCATGCGCGCGGAGGGCAGCGCGGTGCTGCAGGCGCTCAAGACCGAGCGTATGCGCGAAGCGCCACCGCTGCCGTTCGATCTCGGTACCTTGCAGGAAGTCTGCTCGAAGAAGCTCGGCCTTGGTGCGCAGGAGACGCTCGATATCGCACAGGCGCTCTACGAGACCCACAAGCTGATCACCTATCCGCGCAGCGATTGCGGTTACCTGCCGCTCAGCCAGCATGGCGAGGCGGCCGGCATTCTTGCGGCGCTGGCCGACGCCGACCCGTCGCTGGCAGCACTCAGGCCGCATCTCGAGCCCCAGCGCAAGTCTCGCGCCTGGAACGATGCCAAGGTCGGCGCGCACCACGGCATCATTCCCACCGCGGCAGCACGGGGTTTCGCACAGCTGACAGGCAAGCCGCGGGCGGTCTACACGCTGATTCGCGCGCGGTATCTGGCGCAGTTCCTGCCTCATCATGAATACGATCGCACCCAGGCCGACTTCGACTGTGCCGGCGAGGCGTTGCGGGCGGTGGGCAAGCAGATCGTCGAGCCTGGCTGGAAGCGGGCACTGCCTGAAGCGCTGGCGGCCAGTCCTGGACGTGAGGCGCCTGTGCCACAACCCTTGCCCGCGCTGCGTCAGGGCCAGCGGTGCCCGATCTTCGACATGCAGACCAAGGACCTCTGGACCCAGCCACCCAAGCCCTTCACCGAAGGCGACCTGATCAAGGCGATGAAGAACGTTGCCAAGCTGGTGGAAGACCCCAAGCTGAAGCAAAAGCTCAAGGACACCACCGGCATCGGCACCGAGGCGACTCGCGCCGGCATCATCCAGGGGTTGCTCGATCGCGGTTACCTGACCAAGCAGGGCAAGGCGCTGGCCGCGACGCCGGCGGCCTTCAGCCTGATCGACGCGGTGCCGCGCGCCATCGCCGATCCGGGCACCACGGCGATCTGGGAACAGGCACTGGACATGGTGCAGAGCGGCGAGATGAGCCTCGAGGAGTTCGTTGCCAAGCAGTCGGCGTGGATGAGCAAGCAGGTCGAGCGGTGCAAGGCGGTGCGCCTGTCCATCAGCGGTCCCGCGGTGCCGGCCGGGCGCGGCGCGCCCTGGAAGAAGAAGCGCAAGGCTGGCAAGCCGGCCTCCCGCGGTCGGCGTCCGGCCAAGGCAGCCAGCCCGGCCTGACCCTTCAGGCTGCAGGGCTGGCTGCTGGGGTTTAGAATGCGCGGCCTTTCCGAACGGCACGCCACCCATGCACCCTGACGCTCTTGCCACGCTCCACGATCACCTCACCCAGGCGCTGACGCGGGTGCCGGGCGAAGCCCGGCGGCTGTTCCACGGGCGCGGGCGCTGCTGGCCCGGGCTCGAGCAGATCACCGTGGACTGGCTGCAGGAGGTGGTATTGGTCTCGCTGTTTCGCCAGCCGGCCGAGGCGGAGCTCGACGCGCTGATTCGCCTGCTCGTGTCGCTTGCCGATGGGCAACCCTGGCAGGCGAGTGGGGCGCATACCCTGCTGCTGCAGCATCGCTACCGGCCCGACAGCCACATGCAGCCGCTGATCGGCGAACCGGTCGAGGTGTGGGTGATTACCGAAGACGGGCTGCGCTACCGGCTCGATCTCGGCACCAAGCAGAACAATGGCCTGTTCCTCGACATGCGCTACGGCCGGCGCTGGGTTCGCGAGCAGGCCCGGGGCAAGCGGGTGCTCAACCTGTTCGCCTATACCTGTGGTTTTTCCGTGGCGGCCATGGCCGGGGGCGCCGAGCAGGTGGTCAATCTGGACATGGCGCGAGCCGCATTGACCCGCGGGCGGGAGAACCATCGCCTCAACGCGCAGGACCTGGGCCGGGTGAGCTTTCTCGGTCACGAGCTGTTCAAGTCCTGGGGCAAGGTCAGAAAGACCGGCCCCTACGATCTGGTGATCATCGACCCGCCGTCATTCCAGAAGGGCAGCTTCGCGCTCAGCCGGGATTACGCCAAGATCCTGCGCCGCTTGCCCGAGCTGCTGACCGACACCGGCAGCGTCCTGGCCTGCATCAATGATCCGGACACGGGTCCGGATTTCCTGATTCAGGGCATGGCCGCCGAAGCGCCCGAGCTGGCCTTCCAGTCGCGCCTGGAAAACCCGCCGGAATTTCCCGATATCAGCCCGGAGAGCGGCTTGAAGGCGCTGGTGTTCCGGCGCCTTCCGCCGGTCTGAAGCTCAACTCGTCGGGGAGGCGGCGTCAGCCCGCAGCCCTTGAGGATGATGTGGATCAGGTTGTCGGTCGCCAGCGTGTAGTCGGCGCGGGTCATGCGCTTGTTGCCGGTGACGCGCTGGATCTGGTGCGAGAAGTCCGCGTAGTGCTGCGTGGCGCTCCAGATCAGGAAGATCAAATGCGTCGGATCGACCGGGTCCATCTTGCCGGCGGCGATCCAGGCGTCGAACACGGCGGCACGGCCACGGAACCAGTTGCGGTAGTCCTGGTTGAAGTGCTCCGACAGGCACTCGCAGCCGCTGATGACCTCCATCGCGAAGATCTTCGACGCCTCGGGGTTGCGTCGGGAGAACTCCATCTTCACGCGGATGTAGTTGGCCAGCGCCTGGGCCGGGTCGTCGTCGACGGTCAAATCGTCGAAGGCCGTATCCCAGAGTTCCAGAATGTGGCGCATGACCTCGACGTACAGCCCCAGCTTGCTGGTGAAGTAATAGTGCAGGTTGGCCTTCGGCAACCCGGCGCGCAGCGCGATGGCGCTCATGCTGGTGCCTTTGAATCCGTGGCGGGCGAACTCCTCCGCGGCAGCGGCGAGGATGGTTTCCTCGTTCTTCTGGCGAATGCGTCCAGCGGGCTTTCCGGTCGAAGTGTAGAGCGGCAGTGTGGCTTCGTTCTTGTTCATTGGTCCCTTTGCCCCGTGAGGCGGTGGCGTCCGGCCGCCACCGTGGTGGTGATCATGCCTGATGGGAGTGGGCGACGATAACCGCTTCGCTTCGATCGCGCGGCAACAGCAGGTCCAGCAGGATCGCGGTCAGGCCGCCGCAGGTGATGGCCGACTCGAACAGATTCCGTACCAGGGTGGGCATCTGATGCAGCAGCTCCGGTTGCGCAGCAATTCCCAGGCCGACTCCAAGCGAGGCGGCGATGATCAGCATGCTGCGCCGGTCCAGTTCGATCTGGGCCAGGATGCGGATGCCGGCGGCGGCGACGCTGCCGAACATGATCAGGGTGGCGCCGCCGAGCACCGGCAGGTATCTGCTGCAGCACCGCGCCGAGCAGCGGGAACAGGCCGAGGGCGAAGAGCAGGGCGCCGATGTACAGCCCGACATGGCGGCTGGCCACGCCGGTCATCTGGATCACGCCGTTGTTCTGCGCGAAGGTCGTGTTGGGAAAAGCGCTGAAAGTGGCGGCGATCAGGCAGCTGACGCCGTCACCGAGAATCCCGCCGCGCAGGCGGCGCAGGTAGCTCGGGCCTTCGATCGGCTGGCGCGAAAGCATGCAGTTGGCGGTCAGGTCGCCGACCGTTTCGATGGTGCTGATGACGTAGATGAGCGCCACCGGGACGAATGCCGTCCAGTCGAAGGCGAAGCCGAAACGGAAGGGCACCGGTAGGCTCACCAGCGGCAGGTCGGGCAGTGGCTGCGGAACCAGCTTGCCGCTGAACAGGGCCGCGAGGCTGCCCACGCCCAGGCCGATGACGATGGCTGACAGGCGCAGCCACGGTTGCTGCGAGCGGTTGAGCAAGATGATGGTCAGCAGCACCAGCGCGCCGAGCGCCAGATTGCGCGGCGCGCCGAAATCGTCGGCCTTGAAGCCGCCGCCCAGGTCGGTGATGCCGACCTTGATCAGGCTGACGCCGATCAGGGTGATGACGATTCCGGTCACCAGCGGGGTGATCACGCGGCGCAGCTGGCCGATGAAGCGGCTCAGCACGATCTGCACGAAGGCACCGAAGAAGCACACGCCGAAGATCATCGCCAGGATGTCGTCAGGGCTGCCGCCGCGGCCCTTGACCAACAGGCCGGCGGAGAGCACTGCGCCAAGAAAGGCGAAGCTGGTGCCTTGCAGGCAGATCATCCCGGCACCGATGCCGAAGGGGCTGCGCGCCTGGATGAACGTGCCGACACCGGAGACCATCAGCGCCATGCTGATCAGGTACGGCAGATGCTCACCGAGGCCGAGCACGGCGCCGATCACCAGCGGCGGGGTGATGATCCCGACGAAGCTGGCGAGCAGGTGCTGGACGGCGGCGAACAGGGCGGGCAGGGGAGCGGGGCGGTCGTCCAGCCCGTGGATCAGGTCGGCTTCGGTTCGTTCGTGCATGGCAGTGGCCTCGAAATGCGACAACAGTGGTTGCAGGCTCGCGCGCCTGTCTCGGTAGCCGGGCGAGTGCAAGAAGCTGACCACTTGCTTAGGTTTTATCGCTGGAACGCGCGCCGCATGCATCGCCAGCCCGCGTCAGATGTGGGTTCTGCGGGTGCTGACGCTCGTCGTGCGTCGTGCGGGCGGATCAGATGGAGGACCTTCGCCAGGGGTGGCTTTGCGCGTCTTGCACCAAAACGCGGCTCCGGTGAAGGCGGGCTGCTCGGTTTTGTCGCGCGCGTACCGGCGCGCCATGACGCAGCCAGCGCGGCGGCGAAACTGGCCGATCCGTCAACTATCGGCCCTGGCGCGCCGTGCTCCGCGCGCCACATCGATCTGGCATAGCTTCTGCTACGTGACTCTTCGAGTAGAAGCGGTTAGCGCCGCCCGGTTCGCCGGTGGCGCGGGACTATTGCTCTTGCGGCCCCATGGCCGCACACCCCGTTTGCGGGTGCTTGTTCATGCCCGCCAGGGTTCGACAGGAGAGAGGACCACCGCCATGCATCATGCCGTGCCGCTCGTTCGCTTCAGCCCACCCGTGCCGACCGGCCGGATGCCTTCGCCTCGCTTTCCCTTGCTTCGTTCGCCTGCTGGCCGCTTTTGCAGCCGGCGGCATTCCCGTGCCTTGCCGATGGAGTTCACCCTATGAAAACGACGGAATCGGGACGCGCCGCGTCCCCGCTGCGCACGCTGCTGCGTCGGGCCCTGTGGCCCGCTATCCTGCTGGGCGCCACGCTGGCGGCTGCCTCGGCGCACGCCAACGACAAGCTCACCTTGCTCACCTCCTGGTACGCCCAGGCTGAGCACGGCGGCTTCTACCAGGCGGTGGCCGAGGGCATTTACGAAAAGCACGGGTTGGACGTGACCGTGAAGATGGGTGGCCCGCAGGTCAACGGCATGCAGCTGTTGCTGGCGCGCAAGGCCGATGTGATCGTCGGCTACGACTTCCAGGTGCTGAAGAACCTCGAGCAGGGCCTGCCGGTGGTGGCCATCGGCGCCTGCTTCCAGGGCGATCCGCAGGGGTTGCTCACCCATGGCGACGTCAAGGGCCTGGACGGCCTGAAGGACAAGACCATCCTGGTCGCCACCTCCGGGCAGACGTCCTGGTGGCCCTGGCTCAAGGCCAAGTACGGGCTGAACGACAGCCAGACCCGCCCCTACACCTTCAACCTGCAGCCGTTCTTCGCCGACCCGAACGTGGCGCAGCAGGCCTACGCCAGCTCCGAGCTGTTCCAGGCCCGGCAGCAGGGGTTGAGGCCAACTTCTATCTGTTCGCCGACCACGGCTATCCGCCTTACGGCTCGACCCTGGTGACCCGTCGCGACCTGATCGAGGCGCGGCCCGAGGTGCTGCAGCGCTTCTACGACGCCACCATGGAAGGCTGGAAAAGCTACCTGGCCAATCCCGCGCCGGGCAACGCGTTGATCAAGCAGGACAACCCCAACATGAGCGATGCGCAGATCGCCTGGGGCCTCGAACGGATGAAGGAATTTCAGTTGGTCACCGGTGGCGATGCGGCCACCGCGGGCATCGGTGTGATGACCGCCGCGCGCTGGCAGAAGACCCGCGACTACATGGTCGAGGCCGGTCTGCTCGGCGCGGGCGTCGACTACAAGCAGGGCTACGACCTGCGCTTCGTCCAGGGCGCGCAGAAGGTGCTGCCGTAACCCGCCCGGGCCATTACGAGCCCGGCGCCTGAAGCCGGGCCACGCCAAGATCGATGAGGACACCGCTATGCTGGTCACCAAACAACCCGTACTGCGCCGCTTCTGGTACGCGCTCATGCCCACCGCGAAACTCGCCGAGGGACCGCAACCCTTCACCCTGCTCGGCGAGCCGCTGGTGCTGTGGCAGAAGCCGGACGGCACGCCGGTCGCCATGCGCGACCGCTGCTGCCACCGCACCGCCAAGCTGTCGAAAGGCTTCATCAGCGAAGACGGCAACCTGGCCTGCGGCTACCACGGCTGGGAGTACGACTGCAGCGGCGCCTGCGTGAAGATCCCGCAGAACCCCGAAGGGATGATTCCGCCTGGCGCCAAGGTCGAGACCTTCCACTGCCAGGACCGCTACGGCTACGTCTGGGTCGCGCTCGAGGACCCGCTACGGCCGATCCCGGACTTTCCGGAAGACGGCGCGCCCGGCTACCGACGCATCTTCCAGTTCTACGAGGAGTGGAAGACCAGCCCGCTGCGGGTAATGGAGAACTCCTTCGACAACTCGCACTTCTCCTTCGTGCACAAGGCCAATTTCGGCCTGTTCGACCAGCCCAAGCCGTCCTCCTACGAGTTCCGCGAGACCGATTACGGCTTCGAGGCCGAAACGCTGGTGCCGATCCGCAACCCCGAGGCGAGTTATCGCATCACCGGCACCACCGCGCCGATCACCAACCGCCATCTGATCAACCGCTACTACCTGCCGTTCTCGCGGCGTTTTGGCTGCATGTACCCGGACAGCGGCATCCACCACATCATCTACAACTGCGCCACGCCTATCGACGACGGCCGGCTGATGCTGGTGCAGTGGCTCTACCGCAACGACAGCGAAGCGCAATGCCCGACCCAGGAATTGATCGACTGGGACGCAGCGATCACTGCCGAGGACCGCGAGATCCTCGAAGCCACCGAATACGACGCCTGCGTCGATACCCGCCGGCGGGTGGAATTCCACATGCCATCGGACAAGCCCGGCATCGTGATCCGCAAGCAATTGCTGGCGCTGCTGGAGGCGCACGGCGAAAGCGAAGTCTTCATGACTGCCTAGCGTCCCCGGCCCCGCTCGCAAAGACGAGCTGGCCGGATGCCCAACCGCCTTGGAGAACCGTGCATGAACCCGATCCGATCCACACGCCGCGCCACGCCTGTTGCCTTCCTGCACCCTGAACGGAGCGTGCCGTCATGCTGATGCACTCGATCCCTGTCGACACGGCCCGCCCCGCGCTGGGTGCGGCCGCCCACGAACCCTTGCCGGTGCTGCTGGCGAACGGGGTCGAGAAGACCTATCCCAACGGCACCCAGGCGTTGCAGCGGCTGAAACTGTCGATTGGCCGCGGTGAGTTCGTCTCGCTGCTCGGCCCGTCCGGCTGCGGCAAGAGCACCCTGCTGAAGATGTTCGCCGGGCTCGAGGCGCCCTCGGCGGGGCACGTGCGCTGGTGGGGCAAGGGTGACCTGAATGCCTCCGAAACCGGCCAGCGCATGGCCATGGTGTTTCAGGAGGCGACGCTGATGCCCTGGGCGCGGGTAGCCGACAACGCGCGCCTGCCGCTGGATCTGGCCGGTGTGCCGAAGGCCGAGGGCAACGCGCGCGTGCAGGCTGCGCTGGAACTGGTTGGGTTGGGCAAGTTCGGCGGCGTTTATCCGCGCGAACTGTCCGGTGGCATGCAGATGCGCGCCTCCATCGCCCGCGCGCTGGCAACCCAGCCCAACCTGCTCCTGATGGATGAACCGTTCGGCGCGCTCGACGAGTTCACCCGTAACCGCCTGGACAGCGATCTGCGCGAGCTCTGGCGGGCACGCGACCTGACCGTGGTGTTCGTCACGCACAGTATTTACGAGGCAGTGTTTCTGTCGTCGCGCGTGGTGGTGATGGGTGCGCGACCGGGGCGGGTGCTGGCCGATGTCGCCATTGAAGGGCCGGACGAGCGCGACGAGGCGTCTCGCACCAGCGCCGCTTTTATCCAGCAGTGCGCGCAGCTGTCCCGGCTGCTCGCCGAAGCCAACGCCGATGCCGGCCACTGAGGTGACGACATGAACGAACGCACGCAACCCCCTGCTGGCCGACCCGCGCATCCAGCGCGTCGCCGCTCCGCTGCTGGTCGGCCTGGTACTGCTGGGCCTCTGGCAGTTCCTCTGTGTGGCGCTGAAGGTGCCGACCTATCTGGTGCCGACGCCGGTGGACATCGCCCGCACGTTGGTCGCCGACGGGCCGATGCTGTTCGGCGCGCTGCTGGTGACGCTGAAGATCACCTTTCTCTCGTTCGCGCTGGCTGTGGTGCTCGGCGTGGTCGCGGCGTTTCTGTTCGTGCAGAGCCGGGTGATCGAAGCGAGCCTGTTCCCCTACGCGATTCTGCTGCAGGTGACGCCGGTGGTCGCCATCGCACCACTGATCATCATCTGGGTGAGCAACACCACGCTGGCGCTGACCATCTGCGCCACGCTGGTGGCGATCTTTCCGATCATCTCCAACACCGTGCTCGGCCTGCGCAGCGTCAATCCGGGGCTGCTGAACCTGTTCCGGCTCAACCGCGCGAGCCGCTGGCAAACGCTGGTGCGCCTGCGCATCCCCAGCGCCTTGCCATACTTCTTCGGGGGCTGCGCATCGCTTCGGGCCTGGCACTGATCGGCGCGGTGGTCGCCGAGTTCGTCGCCGGCACCGGCGGCACGGGCGCCGGGCTGGCCTACCAGATCCTGCAGGCCGGCTTTCAGCTGAACATCCCGCGGCTGTTCGCCGCGCTCTTTCTCATCGCCCTGACCGGCGTGCTGCTGTTCAGCCTGATGGCAATGCTGGCGCGGGCGAGCCTCGGGCACTGGCATGAGAGCGAGCAGGGGTAGGGCGGCCTGCGATGCAGGCGGGCGGTGGAGAACGCGGTGCGGTTTTCCTCCCTACGTCGAAGCCGAGGCCGCGGCAGGGGATGTCGCTGTGCACTTCCATCTTCACTGCGACGATAAGCGCCACGCTGAGGTCCGCACCGGCACCGTCCTTCCGGACCAAACCGGCCCGATTCTTTTTCTGACAGGACAACACAGATGCAAATGAACAACTGGCTGATCCGCAACGCCAGCGCCATTCTCACCGGCCTGCCGGACGACGGGGCGCGGCACATCGGGCCCGACATCCGCGTCGTCGACGGTCGCATCGCGGCCATCGGCTCGCTCGAAGCCCAGCCCGGCGAACCCCTCATCGACGCCCGCGATTGCGTGATCTACCCGGCGTGGGTCAACACCCATCATCACCTGTTCCAGTCGCTGCTCAAGGGCGAGCCCCAGGGCCTGAACCAGACACTGACCCCCTGGCTCGCGGCCACGCCCTATCGCTTCCGCGGAGCCTTCGACGAGGACAGCTTCCGGCTGGCCGCGCGCATCGGCCTGGTCGAGCTGGTGCGTTCGGGTTGCGGCACCGTGGCCGATCATCACTACCTCTATTACCCCGGCATGCCCTTCGACAGCGCGGCCATTCTGTTCGAGGAGGCCGAGGCCTTGGGAGTGCGCTTCGTGCTCTGCCGTGGCGGTGCGACCCAGACGCGGCAGCTCGAAGCCGACCTGCCGCAGGCGCTGCGCCCGGAGCGTATCGATGATTACCTGGCGGATGTCGAGCGGCTGGTCTCGCGCTATCACGACCCGACGGCCGACGCCTGGCGCCGCGTGGTGATGGCGCCCACCACGACGTTGCATTCCACCACACCGGACGAGCTGCGCCTGACGGCGGACGTGGCGCGCCGACTCGGCATCCGCCTGCACAGCCACCTGTCCGAGACGGTCGATTACCTGGACGCCGCGCGCGGCAAGTTCGGCATGACACCGGTGCAGTTCTGCGCCGAGCAGGGCTGGCTCGGGTCGGATGTCTGGTTCGCGCACCTGGTCAAGCTGCTGCCCGAGGAGATCCGGCTGCTCGGTGAAACCGGCACCGGCATCGCCAGCTGCCCGCAGAGCAACGGTCGCCTGGGCAGCGGCATCGCCGACCTGCCGGCGCTGGAAGCGGCCGGTGTCACGGTGTCGCTGGGTGTCGACGGCGCTGCCTCCAATGAAGCGGCAGACATGCAGTCCGAAGCCCATGCCGCCTGGCTGCTGCAGCGGGCGCGCAAGGGCGAACAGGCGCGGCCGCGCTACGCAGGCGGCAAGTTCGAAGGCGGCGCCGATGCGGCCAGCATCGAGGATGTGTTGCGCTGGGGATCTGCCGGTGGGGCCAAGGTGCTGGGGCTCGATGCCATCGGTACGCTGGCGGTCGGCCAGGCCGCGGACCTGGCGATCTACCGGCTGGATGACCCGCGCTATTTCGGCCTGCACGACCCGGCCATCGGCCCCATCGCCAGCGGTGGGCGTGCGCCGCTCAAGGCGCTGCTCGTCGGTGGGCGCCGGGTGGTCGAAGATGACCGCCTCCCCGGGCTGGACCTGGCCGAGCTGGGTCGGCAATCGCGCGAGGCGGTGGCACGGCTCATGACGCGGGCGGGTGCCTAGTCAATCCTGGCCTCCGCCTGATCGGGTGGGATGAAAAACGGCCGCTGGGGTCTGCCAGCGGCCGTTGATCGTTTGTCGTAAGGACGGGCGGCCCGGCGGGCCGTTGCCTTAAGTGCGCCTTGACGATGAAGTTGGTGACGTTGTTGTCAGTGTTGAAAGCGCTGCTGTCCTCGATGCCGTACTTGTTCGACCAGTAGTCGTACTCGATACCGACGTAGAGCTTGCCGGGGGTGTAATCCAGCGCCTTGCCCAGGTCGTACTTCACCTGCGGGTTGATGTGCAAATTCTTGGCGAGGTAGTCGCCCCTGGACTTGGAGCCGGCGTCGTTGACGACCCAGTCGATGTAGCCGTCGATGAGGATATCGGACTTGCCGACCGGCACGGTGATGGCCCAGGTCGGCGTGATCTGCCACTGGCCGCCCGGCTTGCCGGTGATGCCGTCGGGCTTGCGGTAGTAGGTGTTGATCGCCAGGCGGTCGAAACCGGGCACCTTCAGGTCGACGGCCGGGCCGAGCAGGTAGTTGCGGTTACGGCCTTCGCCGCGCTCGTAGGTGGCCGAGAGCAGGATGTCGGTTACCGGGCCGAACGACAGGTCCGTGCCGGTGAGCTTGCCCAGCGACAGGCGCGGGCTGAATTCGCCGTAGTAGGTGTGGCCGTCGCTGCCGGAGATGCCGTTGTACCACTTGTTGTCGACGAACAGGAACATGTCGCCCCAGGTCCAGCCGCTGGCGTGTTCGAACGTGATGGTCTGCTGGATTTCGCCGGCGTCGACGGCGAAGTTCTTGCCGTACAGGTACGTCAGGCTGTTGTTCTGCCACAGCATCGGCGCGGCCATGGCTTGGCCGCTGAGGATCAACCCGGCCGCGAAGGCGGCGGTGGTGAGGCTGCGTTTCATCGTGTGCTCCTTGGGGTGCAGTTGAGACTGCTTGTATTAGTTGTCCAAGCGGTCAGGCTTTGCTCGTAAAGCAATGCCCGCGCCAAGTGATAAGGCGCAGCGTAAATAACACAGAAACCCTTTTATTTCACGGGATTGCGATGGCGATGAGGTCGCTGGGCGTAGACCGTCCGGGCGCAATTTCCTGACCGATGCCTCAAATAAGCGGAGCGGGCAGACAGGGTGCTCCGTTTTAGGGCGTGAGGGCGCGGGGAGGGACCCGCCGCCAGACCGGCGGCGGCGGGGGGGATGGGTCAGAGTTGTTTAGCTGGCACGCTGCGGTATTTGGCCAGGGCGTCTCTGACCGCTGGCGAGCTGTCAGCGGTTTGCCAGAGGCGCCTGTCCACGCCTTGTGCGATCAGGTGCGCGACGGCCGCTTCGATGGCCGACAACACACAGAGCTGGGCGGGTTCGTTGGTGGTGTAGCCGGCCTCGGCCTCGAGCAGTTCCTTGAACTCGATGAACTTGTAGACGTTGGCGTTGCGGCCGATGGAATAGATCGTCTTGGTCGTCATGACGTTCGACAGCACCTGGCCGCTGCGCACGTCCACTGCGCGCAGGTTAACCGTCACCTGGTCGACCCGGTATTCCTGCGAGACGCCGATGCCCAGGTAACGCGCACCTTGGCCGCCGCTGCGCACGTTGGTCTCGTAGGCGACGATGGCGCCTTCCATGATGATGTTCGCCGCCAGCAGCGACGGCAGCTCGTTCTGGATGTTCGGCGCCACGTCGGGCTTGGCCTGCGAGGCGCGGATGATCTTGCGCTCGGTGAGCACGTTCTGCAGGCCTTCGCGCTCGAGCACGATGAACCAGCCGCTGGCTTGCATGGCATCGACCAGCATGCTGGCTGCACCCTGGGTCACGGCAGTGGAGAACGAGCTTGCCGGGCTCGGTTTGTATTGCCCGGTCTGGTCGCGGAAGCCATACACGGCGGCCACCAGCGGGCCCTTGGGGCGAGGCAGTTCCAGCAGGTCCTGGTAGGTCGAGGTGCGCGGCGTCAGGGTGGGGTTTCCTGGTCGGCGGACATGGGTTCGCGTACGGCGCACCCCTGCAGCAAGGCCATCATCCCGACGGCGACGAATAGGCTTCTCATGGCCTTTTAAGCTCCCGGTCAGTTCTGTCCGATCACGATTTCGGAGGTTTCGCCGGTCAACCGGTCGGTGATGTTCACGACCAGGTTGCCCAGGTCGTCGTTGATGATGTTGACGATGAAGTCATCGGTGGTGATCGAGCCGGTCTTGCCGTCGCGCACGTCGCCGAGCAGATCCGACAGCAGGCGGGACTCGAGCTGGCTGGTGAAACGGTCCAGCGCGGAGGTGCCAGTCAGTGACGAGCGGTCGATCGCGTCCGGGTCCTTGGTGTCGTTCTGCGCTTGGGCATTACCCAGCAGCCAGGCGCCGTTGAGCGGGTTGCCGCCGAACGAGGGGTTGACCGGGGTGTAGACCAGTTCGGTCGCACCAACGCTGGTGCTGAGCAACAGGCTGGCCAGCAGGCCGCCGGGGAGGTATCGCCGGGTCATGACAGCTCCTTCGCAAGTCCAGGGTCGTGTTCGAACGATGCGTTGATCTCGTTACGATTCATCGTGCGCGACAGCGCAGCGTCCTCCCGAGCGGGACGCTGGATGTCGTGCAGGAAGGAGGGGAAATGTCGCGCGGGCCGGTGCCGGTCGCTGGAGCCCTGCCGAGCCGGGCCAGACCACGCGCGACGGCTGTCAACTCAGCGCCTCGCCAGCGTGGCCGAGCACCAGGGATGCGCCCTGGGCCCGATTGAGGCACCCAGCTTGCCCAGGGCATTGTGGATGTGGCTCTTGATGGTGTGGGTGCTCAGGTGCAGACGTTCGGCGATCTCGGCGTTCGACAGGCCTTTGCCGGCAAGCGCGAGGATCTGCTTTTCGCGCTCGGACAGGTCGTCGATGGCACGCGAGGCACTGGTCAGCTCGCGGTAACGGCCCAGCAGTTTTTCCATCAGCGCGCGGGGCAGCCAGTCGCCGCCCTCGAGGATCGTCGTGACGCCGCGGTGCAGGATGCTGCGTGTGGTCGAGGGGTAGAACACGCCTCTGACCCAGGGGTGCTTGACCAGCAGCAGGCGGGCCTGGTCCGGTTGCGCATTGAGCAGCGCGATGGGCACGTCACGCAGTTTGCGCAGGATGCGTTCGCACTCGGCGTTGTCGAAGCTGGCGACATCCACCAGTACCAGCTCGGCGTCGGCCTGGTCCGTGCGCACGGTGGCGCTGCGATTTATGCGCAGGTGCGGCAGTTCATGCAGGTATTGGCGCAGGGCGGTGTCCAGAACTTCGCTGTGGGACAACAGGGTGACTCGCGAGGGAGTGGATACGAGGGCTGAGCACGCTTTGTCGTTCATGAGCATTTCCTTTGCTTTGAGTGGGCACGCCTGGGGTGCCCTGTTCCCTGCCGCGGGCTGACGGCTTCGACAATTGTCATCGAAAAGTAGTTCAGGGTTGTGACAATAATTAGTCGGAAACGCGAGCTTGTGCCGGTTTTCCGACGAACTGCTTCGTAAATCTGGATGAGCGTCGCCTGGCACCTTTCAGGCAGCGGGACTACATTGATCGCTTTCGGGGCAACAAGGCGTGGCGAAGCGCCGCAACGGCTTCGCCTTCGAACCGGGCGGCAGCCCTGTGTTCATGCCGGCTGAGGCGGGAGGGCGCTATGTCCGATGCAGCCTATTGGTGGGTGTTCTTCTCGGCGGCGCTGGCGTTGAACCTGGCGCCGGGGCCTGACCTGTTGTTTGTCTTGTCGCGTACGCTCAGCGGCGGCCGGCGCATCGGGGTGGCCTCGGCATGCGGCGTCTGCAGCGGGGCACTGGTGCACGTCATAGCGGCGGCGCTGGGCTTGTCGGCGATCCTGGCGACCTCGGCGCTCGCCTTCGCCGTGGTCAAGTACGTCGGCGCTGCCTATCTCCTGTACCTGGGGATCCAGGCGCTGCGTTCGGCCGGCGGCCAGTTCAACCTGCGTCCGGCGCCGCGTACCTCCGCCCTGCAGGCGTATCGGCAGGGCATCCTCGTCGACATTCTCAATCCCAAGGCGGCGATCTTCTTCATGGCCTTCCTGCCCCAGTTCGTGCGACCGGAGCAGGGCGCGGTGGCCGTGCAATTGCTGATCCTGGGCGGGCTGGTCGTGCTCGTAGCGATCGTCATCGAATGCGCGCTGGTCCTGCTGGCGGCGCGGGCCAGCTCCGCCCTACGAGCGAACCGGCGTATGGGTATGTGGCTGGACCGGGTGCTGGGCTCGGTGCTGATCGGTCTTGGCGTTCGTCTGGGGCTGAGCGAGCGTGCGTAGAGGGCGTCAGGGCTCGGGCCTTTCAGGTCAGGCTGTGAAAACCTGTGAAATATGACAGTTGAGCGTTGAGCGGGGTCGGAGCGGTTGCTTCAATGATCCGAAACCAGCGGACATGAGGGATGCTCATGGCCGGTTGCTCGACTCGGACCGATCGATAAGGACGTCCACGACGCAGTAGATCAGCGTTTGTTTCGCTCTGACGGCAGTGGCCGGGTGCATTCCTCGTAGTCGTCCTGCGCCCCTCGTCCTGGCCCAGGGAGCCCCGTGCCATGAGCAAAACCGATCCGGTCGTCAATCGCGATACCCAGACCCTGCCTGAAAAAATATCCTGATGGATGTCTTCGAAGCCATCCTCAAGCGCGCCGATGAGGGCAAGGCACGCGATCAGCGGCGCGAGGAAATCCTCGAAGATCGTGGCCCCTACCTGGACAACAAGCCGCCTCTGGCGGAGAACGACTTCACGCTCGACGAGGACGACATCGCCAACGTCGACGATCACTGGCAGGCCCGTACCGGTGACCGCCTGTTGCTGTGGGACGACATGCTGCTCGTCACCGACAAGGACGGCAAGGAAGTCTTGATCCACCCGGACCTGCACCCCGAACTCCATGAGCAGGCCAAGGCGATGCTCGACAACGGCGAGGTCGAGGGCGGCCCTGCCTGGGAAAAGGCCGGGCTGTCGGAGGAGCACGCCAAGTGGCTCGGGCAATACGAGGCGCGCGGGTTCGAAGTGGTCGAGCCGGGGATTCGCTACCGGAACTCGGCTCGCTGCGCTTCATCGGCCCCGGCTTTCTGGACATGGATGCGGCCGTCTATTTCGACACCGGCTTCAACCTGACCGTGGCCGAGAAGGGCGACGGCTACCTGTTCGAACACGGCACGGCGATATTCGAAACCGGCGACGGCAAGCGTTACGCCGTGTCCAAGGAATACAACGCCGAGGCGTACGAAGAACTCAAGAAGATGGACGAGCAGCAGAAGGCGATCATGGAGAAGATCGACGACGAGGGGTATTCGGTGCTGCAGCCGGACGAAGACACTCCCGTCATCACCGGCGACTCGAAAGTCGAAACCCTGGCCGATGGCGTCAAGGCCATCGAGGTGCCGGGGCGCGGCAAGTTCATTGTGATCGAGAGCCTGACGCCGGATCAGTTCGCCACGCTGCATGGCGACCAGGTGGAAGGCCAGCAGTCGGGCGCGGACGATGTGTTCAAGGACAAGGACCTGCCCACCGCCGAAGAAACCGACCTGATGCGGGCCAAGACCACCGAGAAGGACAAGACGGTCGGCGAGCTCTATTACGAAAAGCTCAAGGAAGCCTACAAGGACGAACCGGAAGATTCCGACAAGGCCAAGTACCTGCGGTTGCTCGAAGCCCAGGCGACCCTCAGCGGGGGCTTCAAGTACCTGCCATACACGACCAATCGCAACGCATTCGGCACGGGCGACAACACCTCGTACCTGCCTGATCAGGTCGACATGGATCCGGCCGACATGCGCGGGCTGATGGATGAAAGCGCGCTGGGTGAAGAGTTGCTACGGCTGGCCAATGAGCCGGAGATCATCGAGGACAACGAGAAGTTCTTCAAAGAAGCAGTCGACAAGGTCAAGGACAAGGATGAGCTGCGCGACAAGATCGCCGACACCATGCGCGACCCCGAATATCAGGAGGCGCTCGAGGAACTGAAGGCGGACGGCAAGGGCGAAGTCGCCGAAGCACGCTACGCGAGCGACATGCAGTCCTTGCGTGGGCTGGACCCCGACCTCGCCGAGCAGATCGATATCGAACTGAAGTTCGGCGTGCCCATCGAGCAGCTCAACGAGATATTCGAGGATGGGGCCGAGGGTGTCGGGTCGGAAAACCTCGACAAGGCCACCAGCGACGTCGTCACCACGATGATCGCCACCACCATGTCCACCCTGTTCGGGTCCAAGCGTGGCTCGGACATCTTCAACTACTACTTCGGCGGCGGTAAGGAAAAAGGCCAGGAAAAGCTGGAGCTCAAACCCAGCGAACAGAAAATGGTCGAGAACCTGACCAACGCCAGGCCCGCGATCGAGCAGGTGGTGCGCGATCGTGCCGTGGCGAACCTCAACGACCCCGGTGCCCAGCCCAAGCCCATCACCGGCGACGAGCTGAACAAGGCCATGGACAAGGCCAAGATCCCGCTGGATCAGCGCGGCGGCGTCGGTGGGGTGCTCGGGTCGCTGGCCAAGCATGGCGTGCTGAGCTCGTCGGCCGGGATGCTGGGCATGGTCGCCGGGATCTACAAGATGTCCGATGGCGGGCTGAATTTCGGCGAAACCGCGGCGGAGCGGATCGAGGTGGCGCGCAACTTCCTCTCGTTCGTCGGTGTGCTGGCGCCGACGGCCACCATGATCACTGGCGCCTTCGACCAGCTGTTCAAGAACGCCGGGCTTGCCGACGCGCTGGGCATCGGCAAGGACCTGAGGGAAACCGTTTGGGACAAACGCCATCCACCCAAGAAACCGGACCTGACCAGCGACATCCCGCTGCAGATGCTCGACCCGGCACTGGGCGCACCCGACGTCAAACCGCAGGTCCCGGATCCGGACCTGGGCAAGCCCTTCACGCCCGAGAATTTCTGGGAGGCCTTCGATAATCGCCTGACCGCCTCGCGACCCGCACTGGAGGACACCATCACCGCCTTGCCGGACGATCAGCGCGATCGCGTCAGCAGCCACGTCGATGCGATCAGCAACAACGCCCCGGACGCGGACTCGGTGCCCAAGAACCAGCGCATGCAATGGATCGGCGGCGCGCTGTCGGCCATTGGCGGCATGGCCGACTCGGCTGGCGGCATTCTCGACATCGTGCTAGGTGGCATGGGCCTGGACAAGCTCATCAAGGAAGGCGGCACGCCGGAGGAATTCGCTGCCAAGGGTCTGCAGATCGGCGCCGGCGCGTTCGGCACCGGAATGGGTATCACCGGTATCGCGGCGGCGTTCGGGGTGGGCGGCGCGGCCATCGCGTCCTCCGTGCTGGGCGCTGCGGGCTCGGTGATCGGCCTGATCGCGGCGATCATTGGCGGGGTCACCGCGATGAAACGCAACGAGAACACCGCCGAAGGGGTGCGTGATTTCTTCCGCGGGCTGGAGAAAGACGGTGTGCTGGAAGAGGGGTGGGGCGACAAGCTCAACTACCTCATTCACGTGCGTTACGAGCACAACTACACCTTCCTGAAGAACAACGAGCAGTACCGCGAGTGGTTTCCCGAGTCCATGCCGGTGTGGGAGGCGCAGCCCGAACACTTCAAGGAATTCACCGAGAAGGTCGAGAAGGACAAGCGCATCGGTGACGACTGGTTCCGTGACACCACCAAGGACCTGGTGGTGCACAGCAGTCGGTTCGACACGGCCTTCTACGAGGAGCACAAGGACAAGATCGACCTCCTCGTCGACAGCTGGGATGACTGGGCTGACTGGAAGGGCAGCGACGACATCGTCAGCGACAAGGATTTCGAGAAGCTGCTCAGTGGCAAGCTCGAGACGACCGAGGAGCAACGCGAGGCCGTACGTTTTCTGATGGAGAACTCAGAATTCTTCGAGTTTCTCGATACCATCCGCTACCACGCCAACAACACCAAGGACGACGGCAAGATCAGCCGTCGCGATCTGGACAAGTGGCTCGATCAGGTGCGCTGAGCCATTCTGAAGACTCGAACGAGACGCGGCGCCTGTACGGCACAGTGCGCCGCGATGACCACTCGCTCCGCTCGTTCGACCGCTGGCCCCTGCCGAGGAACGCCCCGCAACTGGATGGGGTCATTGCAAAGGATTTCGCCTCGGCATGCCATTCACAGTGAAACCGCGCTCAACCACCCGCCTGCTGCTGCCCTTGCTGTTGCTGCTGCCGGTGTTCGCCTGCGGTTACGTGGCGTTCATCGCCAGCGAGCAGGCCGGCATCGACCGGCTGGCCGAAACCGGCGAGCGACAGCTGGAGCTCAATGCCCGGGCGGTGGAGAGCGAAATCAGCAAGTACATCTATCTGCCAAGCCTGCTGGAACTTGACGACGGCATCAGGCGGTTACTGGACGCACCTGGTGATCTCGAGCAGCAGCGGCAGGTCAATCGCTACCTGCAGGGCCTAAACGAGCGTGGTGGAAGCCTGGCGGTCTACGTGCTGGACCGGGCGGGGCAGGTGGTGGCGACCAGCAACTGGCTGGCGCCGGACAGTTACATGGGGGAGGACCTGTCCTTCAGGCCCTACTACCAGGAGGCCATTGCCGGCTTGCCGGGGCGCTTCTACGGCATCGGCAGCACCCGCGGCGAGGCCGGCTATTACCTGGCGCACGGCCTGGCCGATGCGCAGGGCCACATCTACGGCGTCGCGGTGGTCAAGGTCCGCCTCGATACCCTCGAGGAGCGCTGGTCACGCGCCCAGGTGAAGGCCTACATCAGCGATGAGAACGGCGTGATCATCCTGTCCAGCGATCCGGCGATGCGGCTCAAGTCCTTGCGCCCGCTGAGCCTGGCGACGCGCGAGCGACTGGCCAACAGTCAGCAATATTCTTGGTGGCGGCTCGATGAACTACGGCTGCGCGCGCGCGACTCGCTGGGCGACGGGCTCGAGCAGGTTCGCTACGACAGCGGGCTGCCCGACCCTGTCGCCTCGGATGTCGACTACCTCTCGCAGAGCCTGCAGCTGGACGACACGCCCTGGCACCTGACCCTGCTGACCCCGTTGCAGGAGGTGCGGCGCAACGCCCTGAGCAACGCCATGCTGGCCGCGGCCGCCTGCGCGCTGCTGATCGTGCTGCTGATCGTCTGGAACCAGCGGCGCAAGGTCATCACCACCCGCCTGGATGCCCGCGAAGCCCTCGAGCGCGCCAATCGTGAACTGGAGTTGCGGATCGACGTGCGCACGGCCGATCTGTGCGCCACCAATGAGCGCCTCAAGGCCGAGATTCGCGAGCGGCTGCAGGCCGAGCAGACCCTGCGCATGGCCCAGGACGAACTGGTGCGCGCCGGTAAGCTGGCGGTCATCGGCCAGATGTCCACCAACCTCGCGCATGAGATCAACCAGCCACTCGCCGCCCTGCGTACGCTGTCGGCCAACGCGGTGCGCTTCCTGCAACGCGGGGCGATCGATACGGCCAGCGCCAACCTCGAGTCCATCAGCGAACTGGTCGATCGTGTGGGCAAGATCACCGGCAGCCTGCGGGCCTTCGCTCGCGGCACGGACGACACCGGTCATGCGCAGCTGCACACGGCAATCGAGACATCTTTGCTGATGTTGCATCCGCGCCTCGAGACGGTGCGTCCGCTGATCGAGCGGGATTACGACCAGGTGGAGCTGCCGATCGATCAGACACGTCTCGAGCAGATCCTGGTCAATCTCATCGCCAATGCGCTCGACGCGGTAAGGGAGCAGCAAGCGCCCCGGCTGTGGCTCACCGGGCGGCAGCGCGGCGATGAATACGCCGTCGAGGTGCGTGACAACGGTCCCGGTGTCCCGCCGCAGGCGCGCGATCATCTGTTCGAGCTGTTCTACACCACCAAACCCGGCGATGCCGGCCTGGGCCTCGGGCTGACCCTTTCGGCAAGCCTCGCGGCGGCCGCCAACGGTACCCTGACGGTCACTCATCCGCCGGAGGGAGGCGCCGCGTTCGTCCTCACCCTGCCGCGGTCCACGCAATGTTCGAGCCCGGATAGCCGCGCCTCATGACCGAAACCCTGACCGTTCTGATCGTCGAAGACGACCCCCATGTATTGCTTGGCTGTCGCCAGGCGCTCGAACTCGAGGACATTGCGTGCATCGGCGTAACCAGCGCGGAGGAGGCGCTCAAGCAGATCGGCCAGGACTTCGCCGGCATCGTCATCAGTGACATCCGGCTGCCGCGCATGGACGGTCTGCAACTGCTGGAGCGGCTGCATCAGGACGATCCGGCGCTGCCGGTGGTGCTGATCACCGGCCACGGCGACATCGGCATGGCGGTCAGCGCGATGCGCAACGGTGCCTATGACTTCATCGAAAAACCCTTCTCGCCCGAGCGCCTCGTCGAGGTGACCCGCCGGGCGCTGGAACAACGCGCCCTGGCGCGCGAGGTCTCGCAACTGCGGCGTCACCTGGCCGGGCGCCAGGCGTTGGAGCAGCGCATCATCGGTCGCTCGCCAGCGATCGAGCAGCTGCGCGGGCTCATCAGCAATGTCGCCGACACCGATGCCAACGTGTTGATCGTCGGCGAGACCGGCACTGGCAAGGAGCTGATCGCCCGTTGCCTGCACGACAGCAGCGGGCGACGCGGCCGGCCGTACGTGGCGCTGAACTGCGGCGGCCTGCCGGAAAACCTCTTCGAAAGCGAAATCTTCGGCCACGAGGCGCACGCCTTCACCGGCGCGAGCAAGCGGCGCATCGGCAAGATGGAATACGCCAACGGCGGCACCCTGTTTCTCGACGAGATCGAAAGCATGCCGCTCAACCTGCAGATCAAGCTGCTGCGGGTGCTGCAGGAGCATTGCCTGGAGCGGCTCGGTTCCAACGAGTCGATCGCGCTGGACTGCCGCATCATCGCTGCAACCAAGGCGGACCTGGCCGAGATGGGCCGCACCGGCGAATTTCGCAGCGACCTCTACTACCGGCTCGACGTGGTTACTCTGGAACTGCCGCCGCTGCGCGAGCGGCGCGAGGACATTCCGCTGTTGTTCGAGCATTTTCTGCAGCAATCCGCCCTGCGTTTCGACCGGCAGCCACCGGAACTCGACCGTCCGACCCTGGCGGCGCTGCTGGCGCACGACTGGCCAGGCAACGTGCGCGAGCTGCGCAACGTCGCCGAGCGCTTCGCCCTGGGCCTGCCCATTTTCAAGAAGCCGGGCCAGCTCGGCGACGTGCCCGGGCCTGGCTTCGCCGAGGCGGTGGAAGCCTTCGAGCGCAGCCTGCTGGCCGCCGCCTTGGAGCGCCACGGTGGCAACCTCAGCCAGGCCAGCGTGGCGCTGCGCCTGGCCAAGACCACGCTGTTCGACAAGGTCAAGAAGTACGGCCTGCAGTAGTGGTAGAGCCGGTTCGAAGTCTGTCCGATTTTTGACGCTTGTTCATTGGCAACGCTAAGTCACTGCTTTGCAAGGCTTAGTTTCATGAGCTTTCACAACCTTTCACAACAGGCCGTCGGCGCCTGCTCCTAGGATGAAATCACCGCCGCCGATCAGGCCCGCCACAAGCGGGTGTCGATATGCAGCGGTAACGCGATGCACCCGCATCACCTCATCTGAAATGCCTTTCACATTCTCAGGAGACACCGATGAGCACGACTCCCCCAGTGAGCAGCGGCAACACCGACGCAGCCATCGCCAAGATGGAAGCTGTGTTCGACATGGCCATTGAGAAGTCCGCCAAGATCACCGAGATCACCACGGCGAAGAAGGCTGAGCTCGACGCCACCAAGCAGCGTCCTCAGAACTGACCTGGGCGCGTGGGCGGTGCCTGGCATCGCTCACGCGTTTCTCGTCACGGCCTGCGAGACGACGGTTTGGCCGTCGCTCGCAGCGCTTGGTCCCGCCCGCGTTTGGTTTCGATAGGTGATCGAGATGACAGCCATGGCTTCCTTCCCGTCAGGCGCTGAACACCATCACACCTCGATGCTCACCCTGCTCGAAGGGGTTCATCAGGGCGTGTCCCTGCCTCTGGATATGGCGGCCTGCAGCATTGGCGCAGGTCAGCAATCGGATCTGGTACTCGGTGACCCTGGTGTCGCCGAGCTTCACGTGACGCTGCGATTGGCCGCGCGTCACGTTTCGGTGGAGGCGCTGGGTGGCGACGTCAGCGTCATCACCGCGAATGGCCGCAGGGTGTCGGTCGCTCAGGGCAGCGGCTATCGAGCCCGTCTGCCGCTCCAGCTCATGGTTGGCCAGGCCCGACTGGCGCTCGCGGCGCCTGGTCGCGAAGGGGAGGTCGCCGCACCGCCGGTGTGGAACGGCACCCTGCAATGGATGATGGCCATCCTGTTCATGTTCATCTGTGCCGGCGCCCTGGCCGTGTTGCGCGAAGAGGCCGCGCCGGTGCAGGCGGGCCTGGCACGTGAGGCGGATGCGATCCGGCCAGTGGTGGACCGGCCCGCGCCCGACGCGATACGCGCCGAGCTCGAACGCGACGTACAGGCCGCCGGGCTGGAGGGCGTGAGCGTCACTCTCCAGGGCGGCCACCTCGTTGCGCGCGGCAGCGTCGCTCCCGAGCAGCAGGCACAGTGGGCCGAGCTGCAGCGCGCATTCGACGGCCGCCATGGTCGCCATGTGCCGTTGCACAGCGAGGTCAGCCTGCGCGAGCCGTTCAAGCAGCCCCGGGTGCGGCTCCAGGCGGTCTGGTTCGGCGCCAACCCCTATGTGATCGATGCCGCCGGCGAACATCTGTATCCCGGCGCCGCGCTCGAGGACGGCTGGATTCTGCAAGCGATCGAGGCGGACCGGCTCGTGCTGGCGCGTGGCGAAGAGCGTTTCGCCTTCACCCTGGACGGCCCCGGTACGGACGAAGGTTGAGCATGAGGGTCGATCCCGCGGTTCGCCCGTCCTCCGCCCCGGTCCGCCCGGCGGAGGCGCCTGCGCGCACCGAGTCGCCCAATCGCACAGCCGACTTCGAAGCGTTGCTCAAAGGCCGCGGTGCCGGCGAGCGGCGATCGCTGCAGCACGACCTGCAGCGGCTCGGCGAGGTCGGCAGCGTCGAGCCTGGGCTGTTTTCCAGCTCGCGAGCCCTGGCCCTGCTCGAACATGCCCGCGAGCACATCGTTCCCGCCCTGCAGACCGACCCGCAGACCCGCGCACTGGCCGATGCGGTGCTGGCGCAGGAAATCGAGTGGCGGCAGCTGCTCGATGGCTATCGACACGAGGAGGAGGCCTGATGTCGGCACGCGACCGCGAGGCGGCCCAGCTGCTGCAAGGGCTGGGCGAGATCTACCAGCGCTGCGGCCAGGTGCAGAAGGCGCTGGTCATGTTTCTCCTGGCCAGCCAGGTGCTGCCCGGCGACACCACGTTACTGCGCAACCTGGTCATCGCCTTCACCGCGCAGGGCGATGGCGAACGGGCCTTGCGCGCCCTGGACCAACTGATCGCGCTCGAAGGCGAATCGCCGGCGACCTGGTTGCTGCGCAGCCGCGCCTGCTGGCATGCCGGACGGCCCCAAGACGCCCGCGACAGTTTCGAGCACTACCTGCAGGAGCGCCGGCGCGCATGACCTTGACCTCCCGACTCAACGGCCTGGCACGGCTCGCGTCGCAGCGTACCGACGTGGTCATCGCGGCGTTCATGCTGATGGCCGTGACCATGATGATCATCCCGCTGCCGACCTACCTGGTGGATCTGCTGATCGGGACGAACATCGCACTGAGCATCCTGATCCTCATCGTCGCGTTCTACATCACCCGTGCCGTCGAGCTCTCGGCGTTGCCGCCGTTGATCCTGCTGAGCACGCTGTTCCGGCTGTCGCTGTCGATCACCACCACCCGCCTGATCCTGCTCGATGGCGATGCGGGCAACATCGTCAAGGCGTTCGGAGACTTCGTCATTGCTGGCGAGGTGGTCGTCGGCCTGGTGATCTTCCTGATCATCACCGTGGCGCAGTTCGTGGTAATCACCAAGGGCGCCGAGCGCGTCGCCGAGGTCGCGGCGCGCTTCACTCTCGATGCCATGCCGGGCAAGCAGATGAGCATCGACAACGATCTGCGTAACGGCGACATCGACCAGGCCACGGCCCGCCAGCGGCGTTCGGACCTCGAACGCGAGAGCCAGCTGTTCGGTGCCATGGACGGGGCGATGAAGTTCGTCAAGGGCGATGCCATCGCCGGGTTGGTGATCCTCGCGGTCAACCTGATCGGCGGCCTGCTCATCGGCATGCTCGACCGCGGCATGAGCTTCTCCGACGCGGTGCACACCTATTCGCTGCTCACCGTCGGAGACGGTTTGATTGCACAGATCCCGGCGCTGCTGATCTCCGTGGCGGCCGGGACCGTGGTCACCCGGGTCAAGAACGAGGGCTCCGATCAGGACCTGGGCACCGAGATCTTCCACCAGCTCGGTTCCAGCGCCCGGGCCATGGGGTTGACCGCGGCGATCCTCGCCGGTGTGAGTCTGTTGCCGGGCTTCCCTGCAGTAGTGTTTCTAAGCCTGGCGTTGATCCTCGGGGTGGCGGCGTATCGGTTGTCGCGCCGCAGCACAGCGGCTGCCGACGAGGCGCAGCCGGAGCCGGAACCGGCGACGCAGGCGGATGCCGACGACAGCGAGTCGGCACCCGTGCCGATGCCCGCACCGGACTGCCGGGTGCTGCTCACGCTGGGCACGGGGCTCGCGGCGATGGTGCCGCAACAGCCCATGCAACAGCGCCTCGAGGCGCTCTGTCATCAACTGCAGAGCGAGCTCGGGCTCAACTTCCCGGTACCGGGCCTGTATGTCGAGATCGGCAGCGCCGAGGATCGTTTCAGCATCGCCCTCGAAGGCGTGCCGGTCGCCGAGGGTGAGGTGCCGGCCGGCCACCTGCTGTTGCAGGACGACCCGTTGCACCTGGAATTGATGAACGTGCCGAGCCTGGAGGCGACCTCCCCGCTGACGCGGCGCGCCGTGCATTGGGTGGCGCGCGAGCACGAGGCGCAGCTGCAGCAGGCGGGCATCGGCTACCTGCGCGCGGATGAACTGCTGCGCGAGGTGCTCGATCGCACGCTGCGCCAGTATGCCGGGGACTTTCTCGGCATCCAGGAAACCCGCCAGCTGCTCGAGCGCATCGAGCCGAGCTACGGTGAGCTGGTCAAGGAAGCGTTGCGCCTGGTCTCGTTGCAGCGCATGGCCGAGGCGCTGCGGCTGCTGGTCGAGGAGGGCGTGTCGATTCGCAACCAGCGTGCGCTGCTCGAGTCGATGGTCGAATGGGGTGGGCGGGATGCCGACGTGGTGCGGCTGGTCGAGCACCTGCGGGCCTCGCTGGCCCGGCAGATCAGCCATCAGCATGCTGACCGCAACCGCGTGATCGCCGCCTGGGTCTTGCAGCCCGAATCCGAGGAACGGTTGCGCGGTGCCATACGGCGGCTCGATTCGTCTCGTGAAATGCTTCCCGAGGAACTCGTCCGCCCCCTGGCCGCGAGCCTACGGCAGGCCTGCGCCGAGCTGCCGGATGGCCAGCGTGGCGTGCTGGTGGTGCGCCCGGAACTGCGACGCTGCATTCGGCGCCTGGCGCTGCGCGAGTCACTCGAACTGAGCGTGCTCTCCTATCGTGAGCTGGCGCCCGAATACAGCCTGCATGCGCTGGCCAGTCTGGCGCTGCCCCAGGCCTCCCGGCCGGAAACGGCCTCCCGCAAGACCACCAGCCTGGCGAGTGCGTCATGACGATCTTTGCTCGATGTGCCGCCCTGTGGCTTGCGTTGGTTGTCGCCGCCCCGCTGAGCGCCCAGACGATCGGCCGTGGCAGCACCGCGACGGTCGAGCTGGCGGCGGGCGAGGGGCGCGTGCTGCGCTTCGAGTCGCCGGTGGATTCGGTGCTGGTGGCTGAGCCCGGCATCGCCGACCTGCAGGTCGTGTCCGCCGGGACGATCTACGTGTTTGGCAAGCGGCCCGGGCAGACCAGCCTGATCGCGCTGAACAGCGACGAACGTGAACTGGCCTCGCTGAAACTGTCGGTTAGCGCCAACGCGCAGCCGGCCGCCGCGGCGATGCGACGGCTCGATCCGAAGACAGGCGTCACCCCTGGCCGGCGCCGGCGGCCGTCTGATGGCCGGAGGCGAGGTGGGCAGCGTCGGCGAGGCGCTCAGCCTCAATGCCCTGATCGATCCGGCGAGCGAAGAGCCGGTCAACGCCGCGACCCTCGACCAGTCGGCGCAGGTCAATATCCGCGTGCGCTTCGCCGAGGTATCGCGCGAGGAGCTGTTGCGCTACGGCGTCAACTGGAGCGCGTTGTTCAACAACGGCACCTTCTCCTTCGGGCTGGTCACCAGCAGCGGCCTGACCGGTGCGGCGAACCTGATCAGCGCCGGCGTCAGCTCGGGCAACGTCAACATCGACGCGATGCTCGAGGCGCTGCAGAGCAACGGGGTGCTGGAAATCCTTGCCGAGCCCAACATCACCGCCATGACCGGGGAGACGGCCAGCTTCCTCGCCGGCGGCGAGGTGCCGATTCCGGTGCCGGTCAACAGCGAGATGGTGGGCATCGAATACAAGCCCTACGGCGTTTCGCTGCTGTTCAACCCAACGCTGCTGCCCAGCGGTCGCATTGCGCTGCAGGTGCGCCCGGAGGTGAGCAGCCTGATGGGCACCAGCCCGGTGGACATTTCGGGCTTTCGCGTGCCGGCGTTTCGTGTGCGCCGCGCCGATACCCGTGTCGAGGTCGGCAGCGGACAGACCTTCGCCATCGCCGGGCTGTTCCAGCGTGACAGCAGCCAGGACATCGAGAAGCTGCCGCTGCTCGGCGACATGCCGGTGCTGGGCAACCTGTTCCGCTCCAAGCGCTTCCAGCGCAACGAGACCGAACTGGTCATCCTGATCACGCCTTACCTGGTCGACCCGGTTCGCCAACCGTCGCTGGCCACGCCCCTGGACGGTGCGCCAGCGACCGCCAGCGGGGTGACGCACCTGTCCAGCGGCCCGTTCGGGTTCTACATCCAATGAGGCGCTTATCGATGAATTTGGCCAGCGTGGTCCTGTTCGGTGCGCTTCTGGCCGGCTGCCAGACGCATCTCGAGCCGCGTGAATATCCCAAGGGCTATGGCACCTTGACCGGCACCGATGGCCGGACCCTGCTGGTGCCACAGGCGTGTTTGGAGCCTGTCGTGCTCGATCAGCCAAGTGACGGTTCGGCGCCGATGCTTCCGCCCGGCTGCGCCAACAGCCTCAACCTGCTGCAGATGGTCGAGCGCCGCGAAGACCTGCTCGAAGGCCGGCAAACCGGGCCGGCCATGGCCGCGCCGGTCGGCCGCGCGGCGCAGCTGTATCTCAATGGCGTGCAGACCGAGGAACAGCGGCGTCGCCAGCAGGAACAGCAAAGCCAGACCGACACCCGCCGGGGGCACAATGAGGCGGGTGACGTTATTCCGTTTTGATCAGGCCAAGGGCGCGTGCCCGGGCCGCGGGGTCTGTGATCGCGGCGATGCGTTGCGCCTGGGCGATCAGGGCGTCGCGTTCCGCGGCTGTGGCGTTATCCAGACGCAGACTGGCGGCCCGTTCCGGCTGCCCGCTGAGCACGAGGATCAGCAGGGTATTGCGTTGATGGCGCGGCAGGATGCGCGGCGACTGGTCGAGGTCGGCGATTTCCCTCAGGGCCTTGTCCGGCTGCCCATTCAACGCATAGGCCAGCGCCAGGTTGTAACGCGCGTCCAGGTCGTCAGGATCGAGCGCGACCGCCCGTGCGAAGGCAGCTTGGGCGGCAGCCGGTTGCCCACGCAACGCCTCGGCGACGCCCAGGCGGCTATGGGCGACAGGCACGTCCAGACGGGCCGCCGCGCTGGCGAGCGTCGTGGCGGCGCGCGCGAGTTCGCCCAGGTGCAGTTGTGCGGTGCCCAGGCCCAGCAACAGCTCGGCGTCGTCCGGGGCCAGCTCCAGCGCCTGCCGGTAGGCCAGCTCGGCACCGCGCGCGTCGCCACTGTCGAGGCGGGCTCTAGCCAGGCGCTGCCAGGTTTCGGCGTTCGCACCGGGCTGCTGGGTCGCCTGCTGGTACAACGAGGCGGCGCTGGCCGAATCGCCGCGGCGCTCGACGTCCTGCGCAAGGGTCATCAGGCGCGCGTGGCTGTCGTCGGTTGGGCCGGACGCGCAAGCGCCGAGCAACAGGCAGAGCAGCAATGGCCGAACAGATTTGAGAGTGGGCAAACGCATGGCTCCTTGGCGGCGGGGGCGGCAGGCGCGGTCGCGGTGGCGACCGGGCGGCCATTGTACAAGCCGCGCGGCGCCAGGCCAGTGCCGTCGCGCCCAATATCGAGCCCTGGTCGCGGCATCGGCGCTGCGCTGTTGCTGATCGTGCTGCTCGGCGGCCTGGCCGGGCGTGCCGTCGGGGCGGTGGAGCCTTACTGGTACGACCAGCCCTACGGGTACGTGGTGATCGACCAGAGCCTGCGTGACGCGCTGGAAGCCTTCGGCCGCAACCTCGGCGTTCCGGTGGTGATCGCCAAGCAGGTCGGCGGCAAGGCGCCGAGCAACCTACGTGCCGACAGCGCCGGCGACTTCCTCGACACCCTGTGCGCCCACAACGGCCTGACCTGGTTCTACGACGGCGGCGTGCTGCATGTCACGCGTGACGAAGAGGTCGAGATCCGTCAGTTCATGGCGGACGGCTTCGAGGCGATCGAGCTCGAGCAGGCGCTCGACGCACTCGGCGTCGCCGGCAATCACCTGGCCATTCTCGGCGGCGCCGACGGTGAGCCGGTGATGGTTTCCGGCCCGCCGCCCTACATGGCGCTGGTCGAGCAATGGATCGAGCGGCGCCGCCCGGCCCTGACGTCGTCGCCCGCGGACAGACCCGTGAGCGCGGCGTGCGCGTGTTTCGTGGCAGCGTCAGCGAAGTGAGCAACCCACCGGGCACAGCCCAGACACCCCTGAAAGCGGAGGAAAAGCCCATGGCCGTCAATCCTGTCGACAACAGCGTCATCACCCCCACCAGTCCCGAAGCGGAGTTCAACGCGGCGGTGGACAACGCCGAAACCGAGCTGACCGATGCCGAGTTCGAAGAACAGATGATCACCGGCGCGATCACCATCGGCGGGCAGTTCATCCTCATGCCGATGGCACAGAACATCCTCAACGAAGCCATGTCCGGCGAGGACGATGAATAACGGAGGCCCACGATGACAGCCAGCGCAGCGAGTGCGGCAATCACCACGGCGGTGCCGGCCGGGAGCGGGCAGGAGGTGCTGCAGGCCTCGCAGAACCTCTTCGAGCACATGGCCGGCCGGGCCCAGGGCATGCCTCAGGGCGCCAGCCCGAACCAGATCGGCGATAACCTGATGTCGCGGCTCGATGGGTTCATCGACCGTGCCCGCCGCTTCAGTGAGCGGGTCGACGGCGGTCTGGTCGACCAACCACCCGTGGCGCAGGCCGCTGCGGGCGACGGGCCGACCCGTCCGGCGCCGGCCACGGTGGCAGAGCCCCAGGTCAACCAACTGATGCACTCGCTGAGCCTGATGTTCGACTACTCCATCGAGACCCAGATGGTGGTGCGCGGCGCCACACAGGTGTCCGGTTCGGCCAATACCCTGTTGCGGGGGCAATGAGATGAGCGGACAGCCCTGGCGTCATGTGCTGGTCGTCGTCTTCGCGCTGCTGCTGCAGGCGTGCGACACCGACCTGTACACCAACCTCAGCGAGCGCGAGGCCAACAGCATGCTGGCGACCTTGCTGCGCGAAGGCATACCGGCCGAGCGCAAGGTGAGCGACGGCCAGATCACGCTCAGTGTGCCGAAGGACCGTTTCGCCGAAGCCATGGAAGTGCTCGATCAGGCTGGCCTGCCACGGCAGCGTTTTTCCAACATGGGCGAGGTGTTCAAGAACAACGGCCTGGTCTCCTCGCCGGTTCAGGAGCGGGCGCAGATGATCTATGCGCTGAGCGAGGAGCTGTCGCACACCGTGTCGCAGATCGACGGCGTGGTCTCGGCGCGGGTACACGTGGTGCTGCCGGACAACGACCTGCTCAAGCGGGTGATCGCACCCTCGTCGGCCTCGGTCCTGGTCCGCTACGAGGCCAGCACGGCGGTCGACCAGCTGATACCACAGATCAAGACCCTGGTCGCCAACGGCATTTCCGGCCTCAGCTACGAAGGCGTGTCGGTGACAGCGGTCGAGGCGGCCAGCCGCTCGGCCGGCGACAGTCGCCCGCCGATGGTCTCCTTTCTCGGCATCTGGGTGCTGGAAGCCAACCTGTCACGGGCACGACTGCTGTTCGGCGTGCTGGCCGGGCTGGTCGTCGCGCTCGGCGGCGCGCTGGGCTGGCAATTCTGGCGCGAGCGCCAGGGCGGCGCCCTGTACCGCCTGAAGGTGAGCGAATGAGCACGGCAACGCTGCCACTGCGCGAGCAGATGGCCGATCTGTCCGCCTGGCTGCCGGCCGAGCGTCTGGCCGAGTGCTTTGGCGGTGCGCTGTCGCCGGAGCAGGCCCAGGCGCTCGCTGCGCCGTCACGCTTTCGCGGGCGCATTGCGCAGCTGGTCGCGCAACGTTTCGAGTTGGCGAACCTGGAGCAGGCAATCGAGGGGCTGTCGGAGGCCGACCTGCAGGTGTTGCAGCTGCCGGCGCCGGCGCTGGCCCGGCTGCCGCGTTGGTGTGGCGCGGTATTGCACGGCGCCACGCTGGCCAGGAGATTCGTCGCGAGCAGGTTGCCCTGCTGCAACAGCAACTGGGCCGTGAACTGTTCGCCTTTGCCGTGGCGCAACGAACGCTGGGCCGTAGCGCCAACCTGCTGCTCGAAGCCGAGGCGCTGGTTGTCGCCATCGATCGCGACGGGCAGGCCTGCCTGGGGGCCTGGATCGAGACCTTGCCCCGGCCGCGCAGGGCTGGGCCCGCTTGATCCTGCCGGGGTTGCCCGCCTCGACGGACGCTCGGGCCGGCGAGATCGTGCGCCTGGTCGCGCGGGCGCTGGCAGCCGAAAGCAAGGAGGAGCAGCCATGAGCGGATTGCCCACCCGACCGCCCCAGCGCATCCTGCGGGCGGCCGAAGCGGATGCCTGGACAGACGGCTTCGCCTTTCTCGACGCCGCCCAGGCCCAGGCGGATCGGGTGGAGACCGAACGCCGCGAAACCCTCGAGGCCGCTCGACGCGAAGGCTACGACGCTGGTCGCGCGGAAGGCTTGCAGGCCGCCGCCGGTTTGCTCGCGCGGACCCAGGCGCAGGTCGACCGCTACCTGGCCGAGCTGGAGCCGGCGCTGGCCGACCTCGCCCTGGATATCACCCGCCGCTTGCTCGGCGAATACGCCCCTGACGAGCGCCTGGCGCGACTGACGCGCGCGGCGTTGTCCGATTTCCCGTGAAGGGCAGGCGCTCGGCCTGCATGTGCCGCCAGCGCTGCTCGACGGCGTTCGTCAGCGCTTGCAGGACGCCGGGCTCGCCTCACTGACCCTGATCGCCGATCGCACGCTGGCCGACGGGCAGGCGCGGCTGACCAGTCCGGCGGCCGCGGTCGAACTGGACGTCGAGGCCCAACTGCAGGCGGTGCGCGAAGCGCTGCTGCCGCATGCGTTGCCGGAGCGCCAGCCATGAACGCGGCATTGCAGGACCTGCTGCCGCGCCTGACCCGGCGCCTGCAAGATGCCCAACCGCGCCCGCCACGTGGACGCATCATCAGCATCCGCGGCACGCTGGTACACGCCAGCGTGGCGTGCGTCAGCATCGGGGAGCTCTGCCACCTGCACGATCCGCTGAGTGGGCAGGCGCTGCAGGCCGAAGTCGTCGGCTTCGACGGCGAGCACGCGATCCTCGCGCCGATCGGCTCGCTGGATGGACTGTCGAGCCGCACCGAGGTCATTCCCAGTGGCGCCAGCCTGAGCGTGCGGGTCGGCGATGCGCTGCTCGGCAGGGTGGTCAGCCCGTTGGGTGAATGCCTGGATGGCCGGCCGCCCTCGAGCTCGGCAGGCTTTGCTCGTTATCCGCTGCATGCCGAGCCGCCGGCGCCCTTCGCGCGCCAACCCATCGACCAGGCCATGCCGTTGGGTATCCGAGCCATCGACGGCCTGATGACGATCGCCCGTGGTCAGCGCGTCGGCCTCTTCGGCGAGCCGGGCGTGGGCAAGTCCTCGCTGCTGGCGAACATCGTGCATGGCTGCGAGGCGGAGGTGATCGTCATCGGGCTGATCGGCGAGCGTGGCCGCGAGGTGCGCGAGCTGCTCGAGCAGGGGCTCGATGCCAAGGCGCGGGCACGCAGCGTGGCGGTGGTCGCCACCTCGGACCGGCCGGCGACCGAGCGGGTCAAGGCGGCCTATGTCGCCACCGCGATGGCTGAGTACCACCGCGACCAGGGCCGGCATGTGCTGCTGCTGATGGACAGCCTGACGCGCTTCGCCCGGGCGCAGCGCGAGATTGGCCTGGCCGTGGGCGAGCCACCGACCCGCCGCGGCTATCCACCTTCCTTCTTTTCGGCCCTGCCACGCCTGCTGGAACGCGCCGGGCCGGCCGCACGAGGCAGCATCACCGCGATCTACACGGTGCTCACCGAAGGCGAGGCGAGCCTGGACCCGGTGGCCGAGGAAGCCCGTTCGATTCTCGACGGCCACATCGTGCTCAGTGCTGCCCTGGCGCAGCGCGAGCATTTTCCCGCGATCGACGTGCTGCACAGCCGCAGCCGCCTCATGGAGCGGGTCGCCGACCCCGATCACCGGCGCATGGCCGGTCGCATTCGTGAGCTGATGGCGCGCTACGACGAGGTCGAACTGCTGATGCGTATCGGCGAGTACAGCGCCGGCAGCGACGCCCTGGCGGACGAGGCGATTGCCCGACGCGAGGCGATCGACGCCTTTCTTCGCCAACCCGAGGAGGCCTGCAGCCGGCACGACATGCTGCGCCAGATGCGCAAGGTGTTGGCATGACGCCGCGCGACCTGCAACAACTGCACGCCGTGCGTCAGCGTCGTGAACAGCAGGCGGCCAGCGCCAGCGCGTTGCAGCGCCAGGCCTGTGCGGCGGCGCAGGCGGCACTGGCCGATGCGCGTGACGAGGCCGAGACGCTGCGCCAAGCACTGCAGCAGCGCGCCGACAGGTTGAACGCCAGCGCTGTCGCCGCTGCGTTGCCGGTGCCCCAGTGGCTGGCGGCGCAGGCCGAGGTCGAGGCGCAGCGCGAGCGTTACCTGGCCTCGCTGGAGGCGGTCGAGGCCGCGCGCCAGGCGCGTTCGCAGCAACGTGAACATCAGCTCGAGCGGGATCGTGAACTGCGCCGCTGCCAGCGTCGCCTCCAGGCGTGGGACAGCCTGCTGGGTCGCGTCCGCCAGGCGGCCTGGCGCGCGGAGGAATGCCACGACGAGCAGGAGCAGGGCGAGCGGCCCTGGTCGTTCCAGGAGGTGACCCGATGATGCTGGCCGAACCCATCCCCGGACTGGCGCTGTTGCCGTACCGGCCTCGCGAAATCTTCGACCCGCGCTGGCTGGCGCTGCACAACCGTCTGCATCGCTGTCGCCATCTGCCGGACCTGCGCTATCGCGATCAGCCGCTACGGCTGCACTGGCCATGCGTGGCGGCGCCGATCGAGCGGCCGGTTGCGCTCGCGCTGACGCTCGACGATCAACCGCTGCGCCTGTGCATTCCGGGAGCGCTGGTAGAACTCCCGTCGTCCGTTCCCTCGGGGCTGGCGCGGGCGCTGCTGGCCGAGCAGGCCCTCTTGGACCTGATCCAGCCGCTCGAACAGGCGCTTGGCGGTGCCATCCGCGTGGTCGATGTCGGCGAGCCCGAGGGCTCGCCCTTGCCGTTGCGCCTGAAGGTCGGCCTGACCCTGGGCGATGCGCCGACCCTAGGGATGGAGCTGCACCTGAGCGCGGCGGTCGCCGAGCGCGTGCTCGGGCTGCTCGAGACCTGCCCGATGCAGCGTCACGCCTTCGATGAATGGCCGCTGCAGCGGCGCGTCGAGGCTGGTTGGCAATGGTTGACGCTGGGCGAGCTGCACAGCCTCGAACCGGGCGACGTGGTCATGCTCGATCACCCCGGAAACGGCGCGCTGCGCCTGTCGATTCAGGACCAACTGCAGGCGCTCTGCGTGCCCAGGCCCGACGGCCTGCACCTCCAGCAATTTCTACAATCACCTTTGGAGACTCCCATGAACAATGAAGCCGCCATCGCCCCGGGAGCGGACACCGCGCTGGACGACCTGCAGTTGCAGCTGGTCTGTCAGCTGGGCAGCAGCCAATTGTCGCTCGCCGAGCTTCGCGAGCTGGGCGAGGGCAGCGTGTTGCCCCTGGCGGCACGGGAGCCGGATGCGGTCGATCTCACGGTGAACGGTTGTCGGGTCGGGCGTGGCCAACTGGTGCGCATCGGCGAAGGCCTCGGCGTTCGAATCATCAGTCTTGCGCGCCCATGACCGACTACCAGCCCAATCTCATCGAAATCATCCTGGTCGTCGCAACGATCGGGTTGATCCCGCTGGCGGTGGTCACGCTCACCGGCTTTCTGAAGATCTCGGTGGTGCTCTTCCTCATCCGCAACGCCCTAGGCGTGCAGCAGACGCCACCGAATCTGGTGCTCTACGGCATCGCGCTGATCCTTTCGGTGTACGTCACCACGCCGCTGATCGGCGACATGTACCGCGCGGTGGAGGGGCGCTCGTTGAGCGTCGAGCGAGTCGATGACCTCAAGGCGCTCGGCGGGGCGCTGCGCGAACCCTTGCAGGCGCACCTGTCGCGTTATGCCAACGAGTCCGAGCGCCAGTTCTTCATGCAGGCCACCGAAACCATCTGGTCCGAAGAGGCGCGTGCGGAACTTCAGGACGACGACCTGCTGGTGCTGATCCCGGCCTTCGTCAGCTCGGAGCTGACGCGCGCCTTCGAGATCGGCTTCCTGCTCTACATTCCGTTTCTGGTGATCGACCTGCTGGTCTCCAACGTGCTGATGGCGATGGGCATGATGATGGTCTCGCCCACGCTGATCTCCATTCCCCTGAAAATCTTTCTGTTCGTGGCGTTGAGCGGCTGGTCGCGCCTGATGCACGGGCTGATCCTCAGCTACGGGTGATCCATGGGGCAGGACGTCTTTCTCACCGTGATGAACCAGGCGCTGATGACGGTATTGCTGCTGTCGGCGCCGGCGCTGGGCCTGGCCATTCTCATCGGTCTGAGTGTCGGGTTGATCCAGGCGCTGACCCAGGTGCAGGACCAGACGCTGCCGCAAGCCGTGAAGCTGGTCGGGGTACTGCTCCTGCTGATCTTCACCGGCCCGTTGCTGGCCGGGCAGGTGGTCGCGCTCGGCGATCTGGTGCTGAACAACTTCGCGGCCTGGACTCGCTGACGCATGGATGCCGGCCTCGGGCTCAGCATCGTCGAAGTCGCCTATCCGGTGATCGCCGCGGCGGCCCTGGCGGCGGCCCGTGCGCTGGGCGTGGTGATGATCACGCCGGCGTTCAACCGCCTCGGGTTGACTGGCATGCTGCGCTCCTGCGTGGCGGTGGCGATCTCGGTGCCGATGTTCCTGCCCGTGTTCGCTTCGCTTAGCAGCGGGCCGGAGCAGGGTGGGCTGCTGCTCGTCGGGCTCCTGCTCAAGGAACTGCTGATCGGCCTGACGGTGGGATTGCTGTTCGGCATCCCGTTCTGGGCTGCTGAGGTGGCCGGCGAGCTGATCGACCTGCAGCGCGGCTCGACCATGGCGCAGCTGCTCGATCCACTGGCGAGCGGCGAATCCGGCGTGTCGTCCACGCTGCTCACCGTCACGCTGATCACGCTGTTCTTCATGTCCGGCGGCTTCATCCTGATGGTCGACGGCTACTACCACAGCTACCGGTTCTGGCCGGTCACCTCCTTCACGCCGGTGATCGCGGCGCCCGCACTGGAGGCGGTGCTGGCGATCCTCGATCAGGTGATGCGCATCGGGGTGCTGCTGGTCGCTCCGCTGGTCATCGCCTTGCTGGTGGTGGACATGATGCTCGCCTACCTGGCCCGCATGGCACCGCAGCTGAACATCTTCGACCTGTCGCTGGCGGTGAAGAACCTCATCTTCGCCGTGCTGATGGTGCTCTATGTCGGCTTCCTGATCCCGCTGATGCTCGACCAGCTCAGCGAATTCCGCGGCACCATCGAGCTGCTCAAGACCCTGGCAGGCGCGGATGGCTGAGCCCAGCGAGGAGAAATCCCAGCCGGCCTCGCCGAAAAAGCTGCGCGATGCACGGGACAAGGGGCAGGTCGCCAAGAGCCAGGACATGGTGTCGGCCATGTCCCTGCTCGGTTGCACCCTCTGCCTGATCGTATTGGTGCCGCGTGCCGAGGCGCAGCTGCGCGAACTGATCGACCTGACCACGCAGATTTACCTCGAGCCTTTCGCCAGCGTCTGGCCGCGGCTGCTGAATGCCGCCGAGCAACTGGTGCTGACCCTGACGCTGCCGCTGCTGGCGGTGACGCTCGGTACCAGCGTGCTCACCAACGTCATCAGCATGGGCGGCGCGCTGTTCTCCGCCGAGCCGGTCAAGCCCGACTTCAAGCGCATCAATCCGGTCGAAGGCCTCAAGCGCATCTTCGCCATGCGCAACCTGGTGGAGTTTCTCAAGGGGCTGTTCAAGGTCGTGGCGCTGGCGACCGCCTTCTACGTGATCGGCCGGCTGGCCCTGCAGGCGCTGCTGACTTCCTCGCTGTGCGGTGCGGGATGTGTCGAGGCGACCTTCTACGCGTTTCTCACCCCGCTGGTGGTGACGGTGATCCTCGCGTTCCTGCTGGTCGGCGGATTCGACGTGCTCATGCAGCGTTGGCTGTTCGGCCGCGACATGCGCATGACGCGCTCCGAGCACAAGCGCGAACGCAAGGACCTGGACGGCGACCCGCTGATCAAGCGCGAGCGTCAGCGCCTGCGCCAACAGATGCAGGCACTGGGCACGCGCAAGATCGGTGTGGCGCGTGCGACGCTGATGATCGGCAGTGCCGATGGCTGGCTGGTGGGGGTGCGCTACGTGCGGGGCGAGACGCCGGTGCCGGTGGTGGTGTGTCGGGTGCAGGGCGCGCAGGCCGGGGCATTGCTGGGTGAGGCGACGGCGCTGGGCATCGCCCAGGCCTTCAACCCGGAACTGGGGGCAAGGATTGCCAAGCGGGCCATGTTGGGTGATCCGGTGCCGGATACGACGTTTCAGGAGGTCGCGGACCTTCTGGTTGCCGCGAGACTGATCTAAGCGGACATCAGTCCATGCGCTGAACCGTCGTGCTCGGCGCTGCCATCAGAGCGTCCGGCAGCCCCTCATCCCGGCCCTCTCCCCCACCCGGGAGAGGGCGCTCGCCAAGGGCCTAACTCACCGACAGACGCAACACGTCCAGATGCGGTTGCGCACGCGAGCGCTCACCCGCCTGGCGCGTAACCGCCGCGGGGCGGGTCAGTTCGGTTTCCATGACCAGCCGCGCTTCACCCCCGAGCTGGCTGCCCGCGTCTTTCAGCAGGCGCATGTAATGGTTGGCATAGCGGGCACTGGCGGCCTTGGCTTCGCCGGCCGCTTCGAGTTTCTGCTGAGCGTAGGCGCGCGTGATTTCGCTCATGCAGTAGCGCCGGGCGCTGGCCTGCTTGCGGATTTGCAGCAGGGACTTGTCCACCAGTTGCTCGATCAGCGAGAGCAGGTCGTCCTGTTCGTTGGCGCCCGCCACCACCGCCCGGACTTCGCCCAGGGTGAAGGAGGCGCGAAACACCGACAACTGGCGCAGCAAGGCCTGTTCGGTCGCAGACAGCGCCGCATAGGACCAGTCGAGCAATGCCGCCAGGCTGCCGTGGCGAGGGTCGGCGGTGCGACGCCCCTTCATCTGCAGATAGCCGGAGCGGTCGAGCAGTTGCGGCAGGTCGCGAAGGCCGCAGGCGCGTACCCGGGCGGCGACGATGTCCAGGGCCAGCGGGTTGCCTTCGAGCGTGCGGCAGATGCGCACCATGGGTTCGAGGTCGGTTTCCTGCAGGACGAAGCCGGTGTCATGGGCCGTCATCCGCTCCACCAAGAGGCGCACCGCGGTGTAGTCCAGTGCCTGCTCGAGCGTGAGGGGTTGGCCCGGTTCGGGATAATCGAGTGGTTCGACACGGCGCACCACCTCGCCCTCGACGTTGAGCGGCTCGCGGCTGGTGACCAGCACGTGGCAGCCGGGTACCCAGCGCAACAGCCACTGGACGGCGCTCGCCACGGCGTCGAGGTGATGGTCGCAGTTGTCCAGCAGCAGGAGGCTGCGCTGGCTTGCCGGGCGGGCGGCGGAGGCTGTCTGGGTGAGGGACTGCTCCAGGTTCAACAGCGCGGCGATGCGTTCGGCCAGCTTCTCCTGCTCGCCCAGCCGCGACGCGTCCAGGTAATGCAGGTGCTCGAAGCGAGCCGCCATCTCACCATTGAGCAAGGCCAGCGCGACGCTGCTCTTGCCGATACCGCCAGGACCGGCAAGGGTCACCAGGCGGCGCTGGCGCAAGTTGCTGGCCAGGGTGTCGAGCAGCGCTTGGCGGCCGACCAGCTCGCTGACTAGCGCGGGGACGCCGGTGCGCTCGGTCGCGGGGACCGGCTCGCTGCTGGCAGCGTCCTCCGGCATCACGAAGCGATAGCCGCGGCCTGGGACAGTGACGATGTAGTTGAAGCCAGTGTCGTCAACCAGGACGCGTCGCAACGCCACGATCTGCGCGCGCAGGTTGCATTCCTCGACGATCACGCGTGGCCAGGCCCGCGCCATCAGTTCGGTCTTTTCCACCAGTTCACCGGCCCGCTCGGTCAGTGCGACGAGCAGGTCCAGGGCGCGGCCGCCGAGAACGATACGGCTGCCGTTCTTGAGTAGCAGGTGCTGGTTGGGCAGCAGTGTGAAGGGGCCGAAGCGATAGAAGGTTTCCTGTCCGCACAGCGGCGGGAGGTCAAAGGTCTTGCTCGGGGTCATGCGTACACCGTTTCAGGTAGGAACTCAGATCGGGCTCGAGCGCCACGTACTGCGGACCGTATCGGTCAACGTTAGCCCGGGATGGAGCGCGGCCATGCCGAATGATTACGACGACCTGCGAAGGGCAGTACAGCAATGCATGGTGAGTCCTCTTGTTGGTTTTGTTCATGGATCAAAGCAGAACGCGTGCCAGGCTGCCTCTCCAAAAGCCCTTATGTAATGTGCTGAATTTCAAGGTATTTATTCTTACGACCGCTTCGCTGACGCTGCTGGATTCGCCTGGCCGAACGCCGGCTCCGGATACGTTCGGAAATCCGAACCCGAGCATGCCGCCACGGGGTGCACGGGGCGTGCGCTGCGCCCCGTGTCCGGGCAGGCGTCAGGAGCCGACGGTCGAGCCCCTGTCCATCTGCGTGTCGAGGTTGTCACCGTCGCCCTTGTAGTCCTCGTGCTGGCCGTCCCAATAGGTGTGGCCCTTTTCCTTGAAATACTCGTACTCGTCGCTTCGGTAATCGAAGATCGACTGATCGTCCGGTGCATCGCGCTGGCCGTATTGCTCGATGTATTCGTCGAGAAATTCGTAGCGCTTGCCACCGTCTTCGACGAGCAGCCCATCGGCCTCGAAGTCCTTGAACAGGTCCGCCAGCGCCTTCTGGTTGTCCTTCAGGGCATTGTTGAGCTTGATGTCGTGGTAGATCGAGAAACCCAGGGTGATGAACGAGACGATTGCCCCGGCCCAGAAGAACGGGGCGGTCAGCGCACGAGCCAGGGTCAGACCCAGGGCGTTGCCCAGGCTCGCACCCGCGCCGATTGTGGTCAGCCCGCCGGCAGCGATGGTCATGGATGCTTCGGCGATCAGGGTCTTGTCGCCTTTGGCCTTGTCCAGTTTCAGCGCACCGATCACCAGGTCCGCCACGCCGGAGAAGCCGTCACCGACCAGGTTCAACACCTTCAGCGCGGAGGTGAAGATGCGTGAATTGCGGGTTGCCTCGGGCAGACCGGAAATGTAGCCGCCGGCGCCGCCCTTGTATCCCTTGAGCACTTCCTTCAGCTGGTCTTCGGTGAGGTTGGCACGGGTGCGCAGGTCTTCGGCGTCCGCGGGATTGGCGTCAATGATGGCGCGCAGCTGCTCTTGGACCTTGGTCCGTGGCGTATCGGCATTTTCGCCCTCGGCGGGGACCCATTCCGGCGCCGGCTTGCTGCTGCCGGTCCAGATTTCCTGGAAGCTGCGATCGAGGCCGAGGGTATCCAGCGCGCTCTTGACCGCGGCCGAATCGCGACCGCTGACGTTGTGAAACAGCGTGGTGAAGTGCTGGCCCGCGCCGACGAAGGAGATGAAGTCCCGCGCGATGGACACGCGCTCCTCCGGTGTGTCGGCCAGGGTGCCGCCCTTGCCGGCCAGCTGGTAGATACCGGAGAAGAGCGAGATCATCCCGCCGGCCGAACCCAGCATGCCGACCTTGTTCAGTTGCGCCAGGGTGTTCAACAGGCCGCCGTCGGTGGCCTTGTCCAGGGCGGTGTAGGTGGGGTTCGTCTTCACCAGCTCGCGCAGGTCGTTCTCGGTGAGGGTGCCATGCCGCGCCCGGTCGCCGAGTTCGACCAGCAGCTTGTTCAGCGCGTCGGCGGTCTTCGAATCCTTGAGCAGCTCGTTGATGAACTTGTCGATGCTCTCGACGGTACGCCGCGGAATGTCCACGCCGGCTTTCTTCAGCGCCGAGAACAGCGTCTTGAGGGTGTCGGCGGCGGCGACCGAGAGGTTTTCCTGAGAGATGGAGCCGGGGTCGCTGAGGATGTTCGCCAGATCGAGCGTGACGGTATCGAGCTGCAATTGCTGCAGGAAGGCATCGGCCTTTTCCGGGTCGATGGCGTGCAGTGAGGCGTAGGTCTTGGCGATGTTGGCCTGGGCAACGTCGTCCTTGTTGTCGGCCTTGAGCAAGGCCAGGTGGCGCGCGTAATCGGCGCTCATCGCGTCGCGCTCGATGCGCTCGAAGATTTCCTCCTTGTTTGGCAGCTCATCCAGCGCCGCCTTGCGCGCCTTGCCGTAGTCCTCGCTGACCGCGTCGGTCTGCAGCAGCGCTTCGATCTTTGCGTCGAGTTTGTCGCGATCGATAATGTCTTCCAGGTCCGTCTCGCCGACATGGGTCAGCGAGCGCCCGGAGCTGATGTCCAGCGAGGTCATGTCGATGCCGCCTTCCAGCGCACCTTTGGCCTGCAGCGCACGGACCAGTTTGGCGCGGTCATCGTCGTGCTTGATCTTGCCGGCGTCGATATCGGCCTTCCAGCTGTCGAGCAGGTTCTGCCAGGTGAGCTCGTCGACGGTCAGGGTCTTGCCGTCCTTGTCTTTCGCGCTGGTTTCCAGCGTGCCGATATCGATGCCGGTGAAGGTCTCGCTGGTGGCCTTCTTGGCATCCATGACCTTGTCATAGAGCGCCTTGTTGCTCAGCTCGGAGACCGCGAACTTGCCTTGGCCCTCGACTTCGAAGGTCACCACGCCGTTGTCGGGGAAGCCGACGTTGTGGATCTGGTCGGCGTCGAAGTCCGCCGTGGCGCCGGCCGAGCCCCAGCCGTCGGCGTTGAGGTCGTTGAGCTTGAAGTGAGCCTCGGCGATCTCTTCGACCTGTGCGTAGAGTTCGGGCGTCATGAACCTGGACACCACGACCCGATCGCCGTCGTGGGTGGTGTAGGCGATGGCGCCGGTGCTGCCGAACTCGTTCGTGTAGGCGAAGGTGGCGAAATCGAAGAAGGCGGGCGGTTCGCCCTCGCGTCTGGCCAGGACATAGCCTTCGCCGAGGTAACCCTCCACGGCGTCTCGTGCCTGCGGGTCTTCCATCAGCGCCCGAAGACGCGACAGATAGTCGAACAGCTTCGGGTTGTCATGCTTGTAGACGACGACCTTGTCGCCGTCATGCTCGAAGCGGATCAGGTCCTGTCCGACTTCGTCCAGCGGGCCGACGGTGGTTCCGCCCGCGGGCGGCCACACCTCGTTGTCAGTGGCGCGCCGATAACCGTCCCGCTCGCTCTCCCGGATGCCATCGAGGATGCCCTTGTGGGCAAGGACGTTGTCGAACATTTCCGGATTGTCGCCCTTGGCCACGACGATCCAGTCGCCACCTTGCGTCATGCGAAAGCGCAGCACTTCGGGCGCCGGCTGTTCGATGGCCAGGTAGTCGTCGATGCTGGCCGGTGCCTGGTCGTCGGCGCCGGCGCGGCGATAGTCGTCGGCTACCGCGTCCTTGACTGCCTTCAGGTTCTCGTAGTCACGGCAGAGCTGCTCGTACAGGGCGGGGCTGATCGCCTGCGAAACCGTCACCTTTTCGCCGTCACGGGTTTCGTAGCGGATGATGCCGGCGCCCGTTGCGTCGGGCGCTTCGATGTCCTGATAGTCCTTGAAGGCTGGAGGCTCGTCGCCGGCCTTGGCCAGGCGATGCGGGTCGTCGCCGGAGGGCTGCTGCCGCTGCAATGCGGCCTTGATCGCGAGGCTGAAGGTGGTTACCGAACCGGAGGGCAGTTCGTCCGCGAGGGGCTGGGTGCGCTGTACGCCTTGGGTTTTCATGGCCTTGTGTCCAGTTCCAGAGAAGTGGATTCAAGCTAGACCGCTGCCGCTCTGTGAGTCCGACACTAGCTAAGGAGCACCTTTGCAGGTCCGGATATTGTGCGAGGAGCGCGTGACATGCGTATTGCAACGGCAGCTCTAGATCGGCACTTGGCTGCGGTTGGCAAGGTCGCTGTGCGGGGTCGGTGCGGGCTCGAGCCATGGAAAACGGCGTGCGGGCGGAACGCGTGCGCCGCGATCGCCCCTAAGAAGAGAAGGGCGCGTGCCGACGAGCTGCCGCGGCAAAGCCAGAGGAGAAGCCATGTCCCTGTACAGCAAGAACACAACCTGCAACCTCATCCCGTGCCTGCGCTACCGCGACGTTCCAGCGGCGCTCGAATGGCTGTGTCGGGTGTTCGACTTCGAGCGCCAGCAGGTGGTCGAAGATGCCGAGGTGGGCGTGATCCATGCGCAGCTCTGCTTTGGCAGTGGCATGCTCATGCTCGGTCCGGTCACCGACTCGGCCTACGGGCGCCAGGTTCGCCAGCCCGACGAGGTGGGCGGGTACTCGACCCAGAGCATCTACGTGATCGTGAACAGCGCCGATGCGCTCTACACCAAGGCCAAGGCCGCCGGCGCCGAGATCGTCATCGAGTTGAAGGACGAAGACTACGGCGGGCGCGGGTTCAGTTGCCGCGACCTGGAAGGGCACCTGTGGACCTTCGGCACCTATGACCCCTGGGCTGCGCCGGTCGCCGACCAGCCCGCCACGCAAGGAGACCGCTGATGCGAAACCTGACGTTGGCCGATGGCACGACAGTGCCGGTGATCGGCCAGGGCACCTGGCACATGGGCGAGGACCCGGCCGCGCGTAGCCGAGAGGTCGCCGCACTGCGGCTCGGCATCGAACTGGGTATGACGCTGATCGACACGGCGGAAATGTACGCCGAAGGCGGCGCCGAGGAGGTCGTCGGCGAGGCCATCGCCGGGCGCCGTGATCAGGTGTTCCTGGTCAGCAAGGTCTACCCGCACAACGCCAGTCGGCAGGGGTCGCCCAGGCGTGCGAGCGCAGCCTTCGGCGACTTGGCACCGACTGCCTGGACCTGTACCTGCTGCATTGGCGTGGGCAGTATCCACTGGCCGAAACGGTGGAAGCCTTCGAACGTCTGAAAGCCGCGGGCAAGATCCGTCGCTGGGGCGTGTCGAACTTCGACCTGGACGACATGCAGGAGCTGGCTGAACCCGCCTGCGCAACGAATCAGGTGCTCTACAACCCAGAAGAGCGTGGCATCGAATTCGACCTGCTGCCCTGGTGCCAGGCACAGCGGATACCAGTGATGGCGTACTGCCCATTGGGGCAGGGCGGCGACCTGTTGCGCCACCCGGCTGTGGTCGAGGTGGCGCGCCGGCTCGAAGCCGAGCCGGCCCAGGTGGTCCTCGCCTGGGCGCTGCGCCAACCGGGCGTCATCGTGATTCCCAAGGCCGCGCGCGCCGAACACCTGCGTGCCAACGCGGGCGCCGCCGAGCTCCGCCTGGGCGATGACGACCTCGCCGTACTCGACCAGGCATTCCCACCACCGCGTCGCGCCCGACCGTTGCAGATGGTCTGACGACGACCTCCGCCTCGCAGGGAATGTTGGCAGGCCGGCACGGTCAGCTAAGAACGACAGCAAACCGGAGAGCAGGCATGAAACGAACGAGTCTCGACGGCGCCGTGGTGGTCATCACCGGCGCCTCCAGCGGCATCGGCCGCGCCGCGGCACAGGCGTTCGCCCGTCAGCGAGCGCGGGTCGTGCTGGCGGCCAGGGACGAGGAGGCGCTTCAGGACGCTACCGAAGAATGCCGTGCGCTGGGCGCCGAGGCGCTGGCGGTGCCGACCGACATGACCCTGAGCGACTCGGTGGAGCGGCTTGCCAGCGCCGCGGCCGAGTTTGGCGGCGGGCGCATCGACGTCTGGGTCAACAACGCTGGCGTCGGGGCCGTGGGCGCCTTCGACGAAACCCCGCTGGATGCCCATGAGCAGGTGGTACAGACCGACCTGATCGGCTATCTGCGTGGCGCGCACGTGGTCCTGCCTTACTTCAAGCAGCAGCGTGAGGGGACGTTGATCAATACCCAGTCAGTGGGTAGCTGGGTGCCTCAGCCCTTCGCGGTGGCCTATTCGGCGAGCAAGTTCGGGCTGCGTGGTTTTTCGCATGCACTGCGTGGCGAGCTGGCGCAATGGCCGCATATCCACGTGTGCGACATCTACCCGTCGATGGTCGATACGCCCGGTTTTCGCGACGGCGGCAACTATGCCGGGCGCTCGTTGCAGCCGCCGCCACCGCTTTGCGATCCACGGCAGGTGGCCGATGCAATGGTCAGCCTCGCGCTGCATCCGCGCCATACGACTTCGGTGGGCGTGACGGCGACGCTGTTGCGCTTCGCGCATTTCCTCACGCCGGGCTTCGACCTGCTCTCTGGTCTGATGACGGGCGCCGCGTTGCGTCGGGCGGATCGAGTCGCGCCATCGTCGGGCAATCTCTTTCATCCGGCGCTGGGACAGCGGCGCATCGACGGCGGCTGGCGCCATGAAGCGGATCGTCAGCGCACGTTGCTGATCGCGGGCGGAATCGCCGCTGGCGTGGTTGGCCTGCTGTTGGCACGCCGGCGACGCTGAAGGCGGATCAGTTCGCGGGCAGGCAGTCCAGCGATCCGAGGTCGTTGCGCAGGTCCTGCAGTTGTTTGTCGATGTGGCGCCGCTGTTTGGCGTCCGTCAGGCGATAAAGATCGCTGAACAGGTCGATGGCCGCCTTTTCCGCTGCGGGGAAGGCGGCACGATAGGCCGGCGTCCAGTAGGCCTCGCGGTCCTGAAGCAGGCGAGCGACACGCTCATCGAAGCCGGGTTCGTGGCGCCGGTCCAGCGCATCGCGCAGCGCCTGTTGCCACGCGGCGCGGTTTTCCAGCCACAGGCGTGTCTGCGGGGCGACCGCATGGGCCCATTGCAGGATGCGTTGGCGTTGTTGGGCATCGGTGGTACCCGTCCAGCGTTCGACACGCTCGCGCATGCGGTCGGCGCGTTCGCGAATCTGCTCGGCATCCGAAGGCCCCAGGTATTTTTCCTCGCGCTCACGCCGGTCCTCTTCCAGCGACTCGCTGAGTTCGCCCACCTGGTCGTCATCCAGGTCGGCAAGCAGTTGCGCCGTGGTGGGTGTGATCTCCTCGGCGATGGCCGCTACCGCCTCTGTCGCGTAGGCGTAATGCTCACGCAACGCGGCTTCGTCCAGTTGGCCGTCGCGTACCTGCCCCTGCAGGCGGGCCAGGGTGTCGAGATAGCCGGGTAGCTGGGTGCGGCAGTGCCAGCCGAGGTGGTCGCGCAGCTGCGCGCGAAATCGCTTCTGCTGGTCGCCGGTCATGTCCAGGTAGTCGTTAAGCGTCCAGGGGATCAGCAGATCCAGGTTGCGGTATGCCAGGTTCATGCGGCTGCAGCCGGTCAGCGTCAGCGTGGCGGCCAAGAGCCAGATCAGCGTTTTGCTCGCGAGCGTCGGGAACGGCATGGGCATCCTCGTGCTGTCGTTCGGGGCGCAACCTTCGTGCGCGTCGGTAAAGCGGACGGTACTCAGTAGAGCCGCCCGCTGCGTGGCAGTTCGGTGCAAATGGCAACCGACTGTTTCGGCGAGCACATCGCCGGCTGTTGCGGTCCCACGGATAGGGCCGTCGCTATGGCGGCGTGATTGACGAACGCAGGAGGTGATCATGCAGACCCGTATTCGGCAACTGACTGGCGATGAAGTCCCGCAGGGCTGGCGCCCGACCTGGGCAACCTGCTGGGTGGTGGAAATGGATGGCCGGGCGATCGCCGGCCCCTACGCGACCCGCGAAGAGGCGCAGGCGGTCCTCGACGGCGACGAGCTGCCGAAGGTGAGCCAGACGCCTACGCCCCGCTAGCCGCGGGTGGTGGGCCCGCAGCCGCTCAGAAACACTGGTTCGGGCAGGGCATGATCCGCTCGGCCAGTGGTGGCGGCGGTTCGACCAGCTCGCTGACCAGGTCGACCGCCTTCTCGAATGACGGATAGCCACTCTGCGCAACGTCCAGCTCGGCATATTCCTCGCGGTATCGCTCGGCTTTGGCCGGATCCGCTTGGTCGATCAGGTAGGGTTCGCTGTAAATCTTGTAGAGCAGCGCCACGGCGTGAGGGTGGCCCTTGGCTCTGGCGGCTTCCAGCCGTTGCAGTACCTCGGTGGGCTGAGGTCCCTGACGGATCAGGAGCAACGCCTGGTAGAACTCGGTCTCGCCGCGCTCGTCGAGCTCGGCGCTGCGTTCGAGCAGGGCGTCGGCCAGCTCGTAGCCATCCTCGTCGCCGATGGCGATGAGAATCTTGGCTTGCAGGAGGTCGTTCTGGTAGAGCAGTCGCTCCGATCGGCAATCGCCGCCGGGTTCGTCGCAGGGCTGTGGTTGGGAGGCGCAACCTCCAAGGATCATGAGCAGTCCGATCGCCAGTGCTTTCTTCATCGCTGCCTTGTCTCTCTGGTTGTTTATCGTTGGTCAGCGCGTGTTCTGACTCGCCAGCTTCGCGTGTGTTCAGCCCGATTCATTCAGTGACCGCCATGGGCGACAGGCCATAGTGGAAAACCAGGATCTGCCATTCCGGGTTGTTTGGCAGGGTGGAGACGAACCCGCGCAGGTAATCCTTGACGGCCCGGTCCAGGGTTTCGGTCATCAACAGGTGCCTGGAGAATTCGTACAAGGGCGTGGCGGAAACGTGCAACCGGCCCAGTTCATGCTGCTTGCGGTAGTAGAGCAATGAGGAGCGTGCGATCAGCAGGGTATGGATGCGTCCGCTGAGCAGTTTTTTGAGGTTCTGCAGGTCGGAGCGGACATCCTGCCGGATCACCGAGCCACGGGCCACGGCATCCTCGATGCCGGCATAGCGATGCCCGAGCACGCCGCCGAGGATCATGCCCTGCAGCGATTCGACCCCTTCGTAATCGAAGGCCGTGTCCGGCAGGGAGACGAACTCCTGTTGATCGGCCAGTAGTGGTTCCGACCAGCTCGCCCGGGCGGTCTGCGCTTCGGTGAAGAAGCCCGGCGTCGCCCACAGCAGGATGCCCGGTCGACCCTTTACCAGTCGGGCGTCGACGCGCTTGCGGGGGAGTTCGACCAGTTCGAAGCGAAAACGCCCGGCGTTGGCCGGGTCCTTGTTCAGCAGATCGACGAAGGCGTGGGAGAGCCCTTGTTCGTCTTCGAGAATGAAGGGGGCTGAGAGGTGATAGGTCCAGACCTCGATGCGTTGCTCCGCGGCGCCGAACAGCGGTAGCAGGCCGAGCGCGAGCACCAGAACGACTCTGTGCATGGGCATACCTCAGGCATGGACGATACAGCGGTCACCGCACGCGGTACGTGCCGGGCGGCAAGACAAGCATAGGGCGGTATCGGGCCTGACGCGAACGAAACGGCGGGGGAAAACGATGGCGGCGTCGCTCAGAAGCGCTCGTGATCGCCGAGGTAGCGCCATTCGCCGACCGGCAGCTTGGCCATCGACAGGCGCCCGATCCGGATGCGTTTGCAGGCGAGCATCTCCAGGCCGACGGCTTCGCATATCAGTCGCAGGTCATCGGCCCGTGGCGCCTTGGCGACGACACGCAGGCGGTTTTCGCTCTGCCAGCTGGCCTTGGCCTTCAGCTCGCGGCCGCGGTGAGCGAGCCCCTTGGCGAGCCGATCGAGGCCGCCGGCCTTCGGCTCGCCGCGAACCTCGATGACGTATTCCTGCTCATGCGGCGTGCGGGTCTGGGTGAGTGCACGAATCACTTCGCGCTGCTGGCTGAATACCAGCAGGCCGCTTGCTTCCGTTGCCAGAGGCAACAGCAACTGCTGCCGAGCGAAGTGGCGACCGCGCGGGGTCTGGCGGGCATCGTCGGCGTCCCAGCGCGGCGCTTTGGCCAGCAGGTCATGAACCGGGCCCGGCTCGGTGGGGCAGGAAACGCCGGCCGGCTTGTGCCAGAGCAGGGTCACGGGCAGCACTTCGACCGGGCTGGCGCCTGGGAGCAGCTCGATGCGCTGGTCGAGCACCTTGAAGTAGGGTGCCTCGACGATTTCGCCATCGACACGGACCCAGCCGCCTTCGATATAGAGCTCGGCCTCGCGCCGTGAGCAGCCGAGCTGGTCGGCCAGGCGTTTGGAAAGGCGAATCGGGTCGGCCATGGAGGTCTCGGTGTGCGGAGAGGTACCGGGCGAGCCGTGCCCGGAACGGGGGCTCGCCTGTCGGTCGGGGCGGGGATTACTTGCGGCTGATGGTGATCTGGCGGGACGGCCCCTGGGTCTGGCCGCTGACGCCGGTCGGGATCTTCTGGACTTCACCGCCAGCCTTCAGGAAGGCTGCCATCTGCGCGGCGAGCGATTCGCTGGTTTCGCTGGCGGGTTCGGGTTTGCGCTTGGCGGAAGTGGTCTTGGTGGCCATCGTCGGTGGTTTCCTGTGGTCGGTCGAACCGGCCATTATACAGATTTGGTCAATTATTGTTCGATTCTTGTGCTGTCCCGTTCGCGTGGCGCTTGAGCTCGGTCGCACCGCTCCAGGCCAAGCCCACCGCGTGCTGTTGGCAGCACGCCAATCTTTTCGCCGGTGGGGAGCATTCCGGGCGACAGCCGGTCAACAGAAGACATGGTCGTCCGGCGGCCGCAACCTGACCTGTCCGGCAGGTGCCATTGGCCGTCGGCGTAGCCCAAAAACAAAAAAAGAAGGGAGGAGTCGTGGCGGTCGTCATCAGCGCTGTCCTGTGCATCGTTCTTGGTCTCGCGCTCGCCGTGGGTGGCTGGAAGGTCATTGCCCTCGGCGGGACCTGGTATTTCGCCATCCTGGCGGTGGGTTTCCTGTTGACCGGCGGGCTGCTGCTGGCTCGGCGCCGAGCGGCGCTCTGGGTCTATTCGCTGGTCATGCTTGGCGCGCTGGGTTGGGCACTCTACGAAGTGGGTTTCGACTGGTGGCAGCTCGCGCCACGCGGCAGCATCATCGCGCCGTTCGGGCTCTGGTTGCTGATGCCTTGGGTGGCTCAGCGCCTGGGCTGGCAGCACTTCGGGGCTCGCGCCTGGGGCGGTAGCGCGATTCCGCTGATGTTCGCCGTTGCCCTCTGGGGTGCCGCCGCGGTGCAGGCGATCGTGACCGACAGCCACGACTTCAAGGGCATGCTTCCACCACCCCTGGCGCAGGCGCCGGGGGCCGAGGACAGCGTGCCCGATGGCGAATGGCACGCTTACGGTCGCACCCAGCACGGCACGCGCTATTCGCCGCTGGACCAGCTGAACCCCGGCAATGTCGCCCGGCTCGAGAAGGTCTGGCAGTTCAATACGGGCGACCAGCGCCGCCCGGGCGACCCGGAGGAGACCACCTACGAAGTCACGCCGCTGAAGATCGACGAGACCCTTTACCTTTGCACCCCGCATAACCTGGTCATTGCGCTCGATGCCGAAACCGGCCAGGAGCGCTGGCGCTTCGATCCGCAGGTACCGCAGTCGATCAATCGCCAGCATCAGACCTGTCGCGGCCTGTCCTACCATCTGGACGAGGCTGCGCCCGACGGTCAGGCCTGTCGGCAGCGCCTGTTCATGCCCACCGCCGACGCCCGGCTGATCGCGCTGGACGCTGACACCGGCGAGATCTGCGAGGGTTTTGGCGATGACGGTGCAGTCAACCTCTGGGCGAACATGCCCCACCAAAAGGAGGGCTTCTATTACTCCACCTCGCCGCCGGTCGTTGCGCGTGGCCGGGTGATCATCGGCGGTGCGGTCAACGACAACGTGTCGGTCAACGCCCCGTCCGGGGTGATCCGCGCTTACGATGCCGTCTCGGGCGAGCTTTTGTGGAACTGGGATCCAGGCAATCCAGACCAGACCGAGCCGATTGCCGAAGACGAGACCTACAGCGAAAGCACGCCGAACAACTGGAGCATCTCCAGTGCCGATGAGGCCCTGGGGCTGGTGTACGTGCCGCTGGGCAACCAGGTGCCGGACCAGTGGGGCGGCAATCGCAGCGAGAACACCGAGCGTTTTTCGTCATCGATCGTGGCATTGGATATCGACACCGGCCAGCTGCGCTGGGTGTTCCAGACCGTGCATCACGACCTTTGGGACATGGATGTGCCGGCCCAGCCAAGCCTGGTCGATATCGACACGGAAGGCGGCCTTGTCCCGGCGCTGGTGGCGCCAACCAAGCAGGGCGATATCTATGTGCTCGACCGGCGCACTGGCGAACCGGTGCTGCCGGTTCGCGAGGTGCCCGCACCGCAAGGCGCGGCCGAGGGCGACGAGGCCGCCCCGACCCAACCGGTTTCCGCGCTCACCTACGAGCCACCGGAGCTTGAAGACAAGGACTTGTGGGGGGCACCTTCATCGACCAGATGATGTGCCACATCGCATTCAACGGGCTGCGTTACGAAGGCCGCTACACACCGCCCTCGACCCAGGGCACGCTGGTGCATCCGGGCAACTTCGGGGTGTTCAACTGGGGCGGCGTGGCGGTGGATCCGGTGCGGCAGATGGTCTTCAGTACGCCTGCATACTTGCCGTTCACTTCCACGCTCATCCCGCGGGAAAACGATGAGGCCACTTACGTATCCGACAGCGAGCCCCATCTCAACGAGAATTTCGGGGCGCCGTTCGCCGTGGAGCTGCAGCCGTTCGTGTCGCCGATCGGTCTGCCGTGCATTGCGCCGCCGTGGGGCTATGTTGCCGGCGCCGACCTGCGCACCGGTCGCACGCACTGGATGCGCAAGAACGGCACCGTGCGTGACCGTGCGCCGGTTCCCTTGCCGTTCAAGATGGGCGTGCCGAGCCTTGGCGGACCGATGCTGACGGCCGGCGGCGTGGCCTTTCTCAGCGGCACGCTGGACTACTACCTGCGGGCCTACGACGTCACCACCGGCAAGGAACTCGCCAAGTGGCGTCTGCCGGCTGGCGGCCAGGCCACGCCCATGACCTACCTCAGCCGCACGGGGCGGCAGATGGTTGTGGTCGTGGCTGGTGGCCATGGCTCGCTCGGAACCAAGGCAGGCGACGCGATCATCGCCTACGCCTTGCCTCGATGAGGCGCCGGGGCCATCGGCCCGGCGCCGATCAGTGGTTGGCCTGCTAGAATCGCCGGCTTCGATCAGAGGACCTTTTTTCATGGCAGCCATCGGGCGCTACAACAGCTTGCAAATCGTCAAGCACACCGGCTTTGGGCTCTACCTCGATGGCGGCCCGGACGGCGAGATCCTGCTGCCCAATCGCTACGTGCCGAAGGATGTGCCGACCGAGATCGACGACTGGCTCAACGTGTTCGTCTACCTCGACAGCGACGACCGGGTGATCGCGACCACCGAACGGCCCAAGGCGCAGGTCGGCGAGTTCGCCAGCCTCAAGGTCAAGCAGATCAACCGTGTCGGGCTGTTTCTGGACTGGGGGTTGCCGAAAGACCTGCTGATGCCGCATTCGGAGGAAAAGCGCCAACTGCGCGAGGGCGACTACTGCGTGGTGCACGTCTACCTCGACAAGCACACCCGGCGCATCACCGCCACGGCCCGCCTGGATCGCTACCTCGACAAGACACCGGCACGCTACAGCGCCGGCGAAGCGGTGGACCTGCTAGTCGTCGAGGCGACCGAACTGGGCCACAAAGCCATCATCAACGGGCGGCACTGGGGCCTGATCCACAAGAACGAGGCCTTTAAGTTTCTGCGCAGCGGCATGCACGAGCGCGGCTACATCCGTGAGGTTCGGCCCGACGGCAAGATCAGCCTGAGCCTGCAGCCGGTCGGCACCGAAGCCAGCGATGCGCTGCAGGCGCTCATTCTGCAGAAGCTCGAGGAACAGGACGGGACCTTACCGTTCAGCGACAAATCCCCGGCCGATGAGATCGCCCGCCATTTCGGCGTCAGCAAGGGCAACTTCAAGAAGGCCATCGGCGGGCTGTACAAGCAGGGCCGCATCCTGATCCACCCGGATCGCATCGAGCGCTGCTAAGCCCGTCGGCGCACCGCCTCCGCTCTGCGGTGCCGCCTCAGCCAGACGACAACATTTGTTACACCTGCCGGGTCCCCGCCTGTCGCGGGCCCGGCGGTCGTCGGTGCCTGCCTTTCGGCACGTGCGCGTTTCCCCTGCGGAACTCTCGGTTTTGATCCGTGTCCAGAAAGGGCGCCCGACCCTGCCCGGCGCGCGTTCGAAACGGGTCGCGCATCCTGCGCCGGTTTGGAGGCTATGCGGAACGCTGTGGATAGACATACCGAACGACCGGACGGGTCCTGGTACCTGTTGCAATGCAAGCCGCGCCAGGATTCGCGTGCATTGGAGCACCTGCGGCGCCAGGGGTTCGACTGCTTCGCGCCGACCTTCAGGGCGCAGAGCCTTCGTGCCGGCCGGCTGCGGGAGGTCGAACAACCCCTGTTCCCCGGCTATCTGTTCATCCGCATGGGCGAGGTGGACAACTGGCTGCCGCTGCGCTCGACGCGTGGTGTCAACCGCGTCGTGGCCTTTTGTGGTCAGCCGTGCCGGGTGCAGGAACGCATCGTCGAGCAACTTAAAGCGCGCTGCGCGACCACCGAGCAACCCCCGCTGCTGAACCCTGGCGATCAGGTACAGGTCAGGATCGGTGCGTATGCCGATCTCGATGCCATCTTTCTTTCCATGGATGGAGAGGAGCGCGTCATGTTGCTGTTGAACATTCTCAACCGTGAACAACAGGTACAGGTCAGTCTCGCAAATGTGCAGCCGGTTCTTCGGAAGCAGGCTGCGGTCTCGCCCTTCTAATAAAAACGATTCGACGCTCGCTGTTTCGTCTGCCGACCTTCCTGGGCCATGCGGACAGCGTACTTCGTTTGCGCAGAAGGGGAGCATTACGCCACAGGGGCACAATCCTGGGGCGGTAGCGTGCCTGAAACGGGCACTGCAGAGCGTTACCACCGGAGCGATTAAGTCCAATGCCCAAGCGTCCTGCAAAGAATCTGCAACTGTCAGGGATATTTGCGGTCTGTTGCGTGTCTATGCCACCTCACATCGGCCAGCCGTCGTGGTCAGGGTCGCAGGCATGAACAACAATCTATCTCCGAGAAGGGATTCCATATGAGGAACATCACGCTTCCAGGTGTATCGCTACTTTGCCTAGCCGCTGGTAACAGCTGGGCGGCCAGCGAGCCCCAGGACATTCGCATCGGTGGTTTCGAATTCACGCCTACGCTGGTCGTGCGCGAGAGCTACGACGACAACTACCGCGGCCTTTCCGACAACGAACAGGCGTCCTGGGTGACGGGCATCAACCCGACCTTCCTGCTCGGGACGGGCAACCGGAACAGCGAATACGAGCTGGAATATTCCTTCAACAGCGACATCTTTCATTCCGATTCGGACGCCAGCAACACCGACCACCACCTGCGTCTGAGAAGCGCCCTGGAGTTCACCTCCCGCCATCGACTCAGCTGGGGGCTCTCCTACCACCGCGTGGAAGAAACTGCCGATACCGAGATCGACACCGAGAACGACAAGTACAGCCGCAAGATCGCCCAGGCGGCCTACCGGTTCGGCGCCCGCACCGCGCGTAACCAGCTGGAATTCGGTGCCCACTATGACCAGTGGCGATACCACAACAGTGGCGATATCAACGCCACCGAAGACCGCGACAGCCTGATGCTCAACTCCATCTGGTTCCATCGCCTCGGCGGTACGACGCGGTCGTTGCTCGAAGTCCGCCATACCGACCATGACTACAAGCTCTCCCGCGCCCAGCGCGACAGCACCAACGTCGCGCTGCTCGGGGGCATGACCTGGGAGGCCACCTCCAAGACGTCCGGTAGCGTCAAGCTGGGTGCCGAGCGCAAGAATTTCGACAGCAGTGACCGCGAGGACTTCACCAGTCCCATGTGGGAAGTGGGCCTCACCTACAACCCGCGCACCTACTCCACGTTCAGGCTGAACACCCGCCGCGCCTTCGACGAGGGCGATGACGGAGCCAGCACCATCAACGACTGGACCACCGAAGCGATCTGGAACCACGAGTGGACCTCGCGTATCGCCAGCGAGCTGGAATACCGCTATCAGGATCGCGAGTACAAGGGAATCGGCCGGGACGATGACCGCAATCGCTACCGCGCCGGCTTGATCTGGTCGCCGGACCGCTGGATCGACGTGACCCTCGCTTACATAAGGACCGAGAACGACTCGAATTTCGACAGCGAAACCTACGACCGCAACATCTATCTGCTGAGTTTCGACCTGAGTCTCTGAATCAGGCTGGACGTCAATCAGGATCATGGAGAAGCCGAACATGTCCAACCGCAACATATTCAAATACCTGTCGTTCCTGCTCTTGCTGGCATTCACCGCTGGCGCGAGTGCGGCCCAGTACCAGCTGGGCTCCGGCGACATCATTCGCGTCAGCGTTCACGGCGAGCCGGATCTGTCGTTCGAAGAGATTCGTCTGACCGACGCCGGTACCTTCACCTTTCCCTTCATCGGCGAGGTTGATGCTCGAGGCAAGACACCCGGCGAGGTGCGCAATTTGCTGATCGAAAAGCTCAAGGATGGCTATCTCATCGACCCACGGGTTTCGGTCTCGGTCGTCAACTACCGCGAGTTCTACATTTCCGGCGAGGTGAAGAGCCCCGGCGGTTACCCCTATCAGCCCGGCCTGACGCTTGACCGTGCCATCGCCCTGGCTGGCGGCCTGACCGAGCGCGCCTCCACCCGCCGCATGACCATCGTTCGCGCATCCGAAGGTGGGCGTACGGCTGAGAAAGCAACCATGGATACCCCGGTTCGCCCTGGCGACACGATCAACATCGACGAAGGATTCTTCTGATGAACAGCCCAATCCGCCCGGACCGGCCGTGGCAGCGCCCAGCCGGGGCCGCCGCCGACAGCGATTTCATCGATCTGAAAAAGATCTGGCATGCGATCTGGTCGCGCAAGTGGGGCATCGTCCTGCTGGTGGCCGCTGTGACCGTGATTGCGGCGATCCTGGTCGCCCGCATGACACCTATCTACAAATCCGTTGCCACCGTGCTGATCGAGCACAAAGGCACGCCGGTGCTGTCGTTCCAGCCAACCCCCGATGCCCGTACCGAACTCAGCGAGTACCTGCAGACCCAGCTCAGCCTGATGCAGAGCCGCGGCGTCGCTGCCAAGGTCGTGCGTGACCTCAATCTCACCGAGCACCCCGAGTTCGATCTGCGCCAGGTGTCCAAGCCGCTGGTGGATTTCGGCGCGATCGTTCGCAGCATCACCGGCGAAGAAAAGGAGCCTTATACCGAAGCGGAGATCATGGACTACGCCACGCGCGTGTTCATGGATCGCACTGCCGTCTGGGTCGAAGGCAAGAGCCAGCTGGTCTACCTGTCGGTGTCCATGGCCGATCGCCTGACCGCGGCCCAGGCCACCAATCAACTGGCGCAGGCGTACATCGAAGCCCAGCTCGAAGCCAAGGTCGACATGTCGATGACTGCGGCGAGCTGGATGAACGATCGCCTGGTGTCCCTGCGTGAGAATCTGCAGGCTTCCGAGGATCGCCTGCAGGAGTACCTGGATGCCGAGGGGCTGGTCGATCTGGAGGGTGTCAGTACCATCAGCGCCAACGAGCTGTCCTTGACCGGTGATCGCATGATCGACGCCCGCCGTCAGCGCGCCGAGGCCGAGAGCCAGTATCGCCAGGTCGAATCCATGCGCAGCCAGGGCTGGGAGCGCCTGGCCAGTGTGCCGGCGGTGCTCGGCCATCCGCTGATCCAGCAGTTCAAGGCGGACCAGGCACACGCCCGGTCACGTGTAGAGGATTTGTCGCGTCGTTACGGCGATCGCCATCCGGCCATGGTATCGGCTCGCTCCGACCTGAATGCCGCCACCGCCAGCCTGCGCCAGCAGGTCGAGCAGGTCGTGGCGAGCATCGAGCGCAACTATCAGCTCGCCGTCGCCAACGAGAATTCTCTGAAGGCGTCCTTCAACGAGAACAAGGGTCGCATCCAGGACATATCCCGCAAGGAATTCAAGGTGCGTGACCTTCAGCGTCAGGTCGAGAGTGACCGTGCGCTGTACGACACCTTCATGACCCGTCTGCAGGAAACCACGGCGACCTCCGATCTCAGCACCACCAACGCCCGCATCGTCGACGAAGCCATTCCGCCGGCCGAACCGTCGGCGCCAAACGGCACCCTGATCATGGCCGTGGCCATCTTCCTGGCGCTGGTGCTCGGCATTGCCCAGGCAATCATCCGCGAAATCCTGGACAACACCTTCAAGAGTTCCGAGGAAGTCGAGGCCAAGCTCAACCTGCCGGTGATGGGCATCGTGCCGCAGGTACCGCGCAAGCTGCGCAAGGAAGTGAGTCACCTGTTCGAGCGCAGCGGCGACAAGCGCTTCTGCGAGGCTGTGCGGACCATCCGCACCAACCTGCTACTGAGCGAAACCGGCCAGCCACGTCAGGTGTTGGTGATCACCTCCACCGCGCCGGGCGAGGGCAAGAGCTCGGTATCGGCCAACCTGGCCTTCGCCATGGGGCAGCTGCACCGCGTGCTGCTGATCGATGCGGACCTGCGCCGTGCCACGCTGGACAAGTCCTTCGACTTCAAGCCCGGCACACCGGGCCTGGTCAACCTCATCGGCGGCAACGCCAAGCTCGAAGATTGCATCCAGACCGTCGGCAACGTCGACATGATCGCTGCCGGCGCCGTGCCGTCCAATCCGCTCGAGCTGCTGTCCTCGCCGCGCTTCGCCAAGCTCATCGAGGCGCTCAAGGCGCGTTATGACCGCATCATCATCGATTCGCCGCCAAGCCAGGCGGTGAGCGACGCCGCCGTCCTGTCCAAGCTGGCCGATGCGGTGATCTACGTGGTCAAGTCCGACAGCACGCTCATCCCGCACGTGCAGAAGGGCGTCAGCCAGTTGCAGAACAGCAGCGCCCCGATCACGGGTGTGGTGCTGAACCACGTGGACGTCGAAAAGGCCCGCAAGAACGGCCAGTTCCGTGGCTACTACGACCACTACGGCTATAGCGAGCAGACGGTGTAACCCGGCTCGCCTTGTTTGCCGGGCCTTGCACCGCTCCCATGCGGTCTCGGCCCGGCCTGATTTCTGCCTCCAAGTATTTTCGCCAGCGGCCGCCCCAGCGGGTCGAGCCGCGGCGCGCCCGTATCACGTCTGACTCGAGGAAGCTGCTATGAACATTACCGTCGTTGGAACCGGGTACGTGGGTCTGGTGACCGGGGCCTGTATCGCCGAAATGGGCAACACGGTCTACTGCGTCGACGTCGACAAGACCAAGATCGAGAACCTCAAGCAGGGCATCCTGCCGATCTACGAGCCGGGCCTCGAAGACATCGTGGTGGAGAACCACAGCTCCGGTCGCTTGCATTTCACCACCTCGCTGTCCGACGCGGTCGAGCAGTCCGAGGTTTTCTTCATCGCCGTCGGTACACCGCCCGGTGAGGATGGCTCGGCGGACCTGCGCTATGTACTGGAAGTGGCGCGGCAGATCGGCGACACCCTGACCTCACCCGCCATCGTGGTAAACAAATCCACCGTGCCCGTCGGCACGGCCGACCTGGTGCGCGAAGCTGTGGCGGAGCGGCTCGCGGCACGCGGCCTGGATATCGAGTTCTCGGTGGTTTCCAACCCTGAGTTCCTTAAAGAAGGCGCGGCGGTCGACGACTTCATGCACCCCGATCGCATCGTCATCGGCGCCGACAACGATCATGCCCGGCAAGTCATGAGCGCGCTGTACGCGCCCTTCATCCGCAACCGCCCGCGGACCATGTTCATGGGCGTGCGTGATGCCGAGATGACCAAGTACGCCGCCAACGCCATGCTGGCGACCAAGATCTCCTTCATGAACGAGATCGCCAGCCTTTGCGAACGCCTGGACGTGGACGTGGAGAACGTACGCCTGGGCATCGGTTCGGACGAACGCATCGGCTACCACTTCATCTACGCCGGCTGCGGCTATGGCGGCTCGTGCTTCCCGAAGGACGTCAAGGCGCTGATCAACATCGCGCACCAGAACGATTTCGAGCCCAAGCTGCTACAGGCCGTGGAAGCGCGCAACGACCAGCAGAAGCACTCGCTGTTCAACAAGCTGTCCACCCACTTCAACGGCGACCTGGCCGGCCGCACGTTCGCGGTCTGGGGGTTGGCCTTCAAGCCGGGCACCGACGATATGCGCGAGGCGCCCAGCGTGGTGCTGATCAACAGCTTGATCAATGCCGGTGCCAAGGTCCGGGCTTTCGATCCGGTCGCCCGTGAAACCGCGCGACGTGAGTTCCCGGAGAGCTGGTTAGCCGAGGGCAAGCTGCAGATCGTCGAGGGTCAGTACGAAGCGGCCATCGACGCCGACGCGCTGGTGCTGGTGACCGAGTGGAAGCCTTTCCGCCGACCGGACTTCCGTGCCCTCAAGCGCCTGCTCAACACGCCGCTGATCATCGATGGTCGTAATCAGTACGACCGCGACCAGGTCAAGCGTGAGGGCTTCAGCTACTACGGCGTCGGCCGCCAGCCGGTGCAGGCCTGAACGGAGCGCCGAATTCGGTGAGCAGCCTCGACCAGACCAGCGGCCGGCAAGGCGTGCCCCTGTCCCAGCGGTTGACCGCCTTGTGGCACGGCAGCTTGCGTAGCCGGCTGCTGCGCAACATCGTCACGGTGGTCAGCGGGACCGCGGGTGCGCAGGCGATCACCCTGGCGTTCATGCCGGTGATCACGCGCCTCTACGGGCCGGAAGCCTACGGCGTGCTGGGGACGTTTCTCAGCGTGACCATGATGCTGATTCCGGTCGCGGCGCTGACCTATCCGATCGCCATCGTGCTGCCCAAGCGCGATGACGACGCACGCGGCCTGGTGCGGCTGTCGCTGCTGGTCGCCACCTTGCTCACGCTGCTGGTGGCCGCGGTGCTGGGCCTGTTCGGCGAACGGATCGCGACGCGGCTGGAGATCGGCATCATCGAGCCGTACCTGATGCTGATCCCGGTGGTGATGTTCAGCGCGGCGGCCCTAGAGATCTGCCAGCAATGGCTGTTTCGCACCCAGCGTTTCCGCATCACCGCCAGCGTGGCGGTCGGTCATTCGATGCTGTTCAACACCCTGCGCACGATCGGCGGGCTGGTGCAGTCGTCAGCATTGGTGCTGGTTTGCACCACCGCGCTGCAACAGACCTTGCACGCGGCCATGCTCGGTCTGGCGCTGCGGCGCGCCGGGCCCCACGCGGACAGTCAGCCGCAGGAGGCGGGCAACGAGCCGGCACGGCTGAGCGAGCTGGCGCGCCGGCATCGCGATTTTCCGCTTTACCGTGCGCCGGTCATGCTGATCAACGCCACGTCGCAGCACTTGCCGACACTGGTGCTCGCGGCCTACTTCGGCCCTGCCGCGGCCGGCTTCTTCGCCCTGTGCAAGCAGGCGTTGACGATGCCGACCAACATGATCGGCAAGTCGGTGGCCGACGTGTATTACCCCCGTATCAGCCGTGCCATCCATGATCGCGAGCCGGTGGCGGCCATGCTGCTCAAAGCCACCGCGGCGCTGGGCCTGGTCGGCCTGGTGCCGTTCTCGGTGGTGGTGATTTTCGGTCCCTGGCTGTTCTCGTTCGTGTTTGGCGAGCAGTGGCACGTAGCCGGTGAGTTCGCGCGCTGGATGGCCTTGGCCGAATACGTCGTGTTCATCTCGCGACCCTGTGTCGTCGCGGTGCCGGCGCTCTCGCTTCAGGGGCGCTTCCTCTTGTTCGAGGTCTTCAGCACCAGCCTGCGCCTCGTCGCGCTGTTCGGCGGCGCGGTGGTGGTCGGCGAAGCGCTGGCCACCGTTCAGGCCTTCGCCGCCGCGAGCATGGTGATTTATTCCTCGCTGGTGGTGATTGTCACGATTGCGGCGCGACGCTGGTATCGGCGCCTTGGAGAGTCGGCTTCCGCCGACTCGCAACCCGTTTAGTTCACGCGGTATGGATTTCTCAATGACAGCAAACCTGCCCACCATTGTCGTTATCGGCTACAACCGGCCGAAAAGCCTTTCCCGGCTGCTGGCCTCGCTGAGCAAGGCGCATTACCCCGCCGGGGACATCCGGCTGGTGATCAGCCTGGACAACTCGGGCACGCTCGAGCCGCTGCGTGTTGCCGAGGCCTACGAATGGCCGCATGGCGAGAAGCGCGTCATCCATCGGGAAAAGCGGATGGGGCTGCGCAACCACGTGCTGGCGTGCGGCGACCTTACCGAAGAGTACGGGGATGTCCTTGTACTGGAGGACGACCTGTTCGTCTCGCCGCATTTCTACGAATACACGTCCAGGGCGCTGACCTTCTATGCTGATGAGCCACGCGTGGCCGGCATCAGCCTGTACAGCCAGCAGTTCAACCAGACCGCCAATCTGCCATTCACCCCCATCGACGACGGCAACGCACACGTGCATTTCATGCAGTTGGCAGCCTCCTGGGGGCAGGCCTGGTCGCGCGCGCACTGGCGAGGATTTCGCCAATGGCTCGAAGGCAACGGCACCGATATCAGCCGCATCGAGGGCATTCCCGGTGACATCCGCAGTTGGCCGGAGTCGTCCTGGCTGAAGCTTTACAACGCGTACATCATCAGCCGCGACCTGTATTTCGTGTACCCCTACCGCTCGCTGACGACCAATTTCGGCGATCCGGGTGAGCACTTCTATATCGCCTCGTCGCGCTTCCAGGTGCCGATCCAGCAGCAGCGCATCGACTATCAATTCCCGCGATTCGACGATTCGCTGGCCGTGTACGACGCCTTCTGCGAACTCTCGCCGAACACCCTGAAACGGCTGAACCCGAAACTCGCCCAGCACGACTTCACGGTCAACCTGTTCGGCTGCAAGCCGTGTCGCAGCGGTCTGCAACTGACCCGCACGAGCAAGCCCGGGCTGTACGGCTTCAGCCTGTCGATGAAGCCGATGGAGTTGAGCGTGCTGCATGACGTGGCAGGCGAGGGGATTGCGCTGATCGATACCGCCGAGGTCGATCCTGCGACCTTGAATGCGCCGCGCACGCAGTACGACACCTATCGCTTCTTCTACAAATTTCCCTCGGTGCCGGTGATTTGTGTCGGCTTCATCGAACGCCTCCAGATGGCGATCCGCAGCGCTCGCTCGAGCTGACCACTGGATCTGATTACCCCCTCTTGACGACTAGCAAAGGTAACTGCACATGGAACGAAAAAAAGCGCTGATCACCGGGATCACGGGGCAGGACGGTTCCTACCTCGCCGAGTTTCTGCTGGAAAAAGGCTACGAGGTGCACGGCATCAAGCGCCGCGCTTCGCTGTTCAACACCCAGCGGGTCGACCACATCTATCAGGATCGTCATGACCAGCAACAGGACTTCGTCCTGCACTATGGCGACCTGACCGACTCGTCGAACCTGACGCGCATCATCCAGGAAGTGCAGCCTGACGAGGTCTACAACCTGGGCGCGCAGTCGCATGTCGCGGTGAGCTTCGAGTCGCCCGAGTACACCGCCGACGTCGATGGCATGGGCACGCTGCGCATCCTCGAGGCCATTCGCCTGTTGGGGCTGGAGAAGAAGACCCGCTTCTACCAGGCCTCCACCTCCGAGCTGTATGGCCTGGTGCAGGAGATTCCGCAGAAGGAAACGACGCCGTTCTATCCGCGCTCGCCCTATGCCGTCGCCAAGCTGTACGCCTACTGGATCACCGTGAACTACCGTGAAGCCTATGGCATGTACGCCTGCAACGGGATTCTTTTCAACCACGAATCGCCACGCCGCGGTGAAACCTTCGTGACCCGCAAGATCACCCGTGGCTTGGCGAACATCGCCCAGGGGCTCGAAAAGTGCCTGTACATGGGCAATCTGGACGCGCTGCGTGACTGGGGCCATGCCAAGGATTACGTGCGCATGCAATGGATGATGCTGCAACAGGAGCAGGCCGAGGATTTCGTGATCGCCACCGGCGTGCAGTACTCGGTTCGCGAGTTCATCAAGTGGTCGGCTGCCGAGCTGGGCATTCAGCTGCGCTTCGAAGGCAGTGGGGTGGACGAGCGGGGCATCGTCGACAGCATCGAGGGCGACATGGCGCCGGCGCTCCGCCCGGGCGACGTGGTGGTCAGCATCGATCCGCGCTACTTCCGCCCCGCCGAGGTCGAGACGCTGCTGGGCGATCCCACGCGCGCCAAGGAAAAACTGGGCTGGACACCGGAAATCAGCGTGCAGGAAATGTGCGCCGAGATGGTTCGCGAGGACCTGAAGGTGGCCCGGCGACACGCCCTGCTCAAGGAGCACGGTTTCGAAATTCCAGTGACATTGGAGAACTGACATGAATCGTGACGCACATATTTTCGTCGCGGGCCATCGCGGCATGGTGGGCTCGGCAATCGTCCGACGCCTCCAGGCCCAGGGCTATACCAACATCATTACGCGCGGTCGAGAAGAGCTCGACCTGGTCGACCAGGCCGCGGTCAACGCCTTCTTCGCCGAGACACCGATCGACCAGGTCTACATGGCCTCGGCCAAGGTCGGCGGCATCTATGCGAACAACACCTATCCAGCCGAGTTCATCTACCAGAACCTGATGGTCGAGGCGAACATCATCCACGCGGCGCACTGCAACGACGTCCAGAAGCTGCTGTTTCTTGGTTCCTCGTGCATCTATCCGAAATTCGCCGAGCAGCCGATGAAGGAAGAGGCCCTGGTGACCGGCGTGCTCGAGCCGACCAATGAGCCTTACGCGGTGGCCAAGATCGCCGGCATCAAGCTGTGCGAGAGCTACAACCGCCAGTATGGCCGCGACTACCGTAGCGTGATGCCCACCAATCTCTACGGGCCGAACGACAACTTCCACCCGGAAAACAGCCACGTGGTCCCGGCGTTGCTCAAGCGCTTCCACGAAGCGACCCAGCGCGGCGACGACGAAGTGGTGATCTGGGGCAGCGGCAAGCCGCAGCGCGAATTCCTCCACGTGGACGACATGGCGGCGGCCTGCGTGCATGTCATGGAGCTGGATGACGCGACCTACCAAGCACACACCCAGCCGATGCTGTCCCATATCAACGTCGGCACCGGCGTCGATTGCAGCATTCGCGAGCTGGCCGAAACCATCGCGCGCGTCACCGAATACCAGGGCAAGCTGGTCTTCGACAGCAGCAAGCCCGACGGCACGCCACGCAAGCTGATGGATGTATCACGCCTCAAGGCGCTGGGCTGGCAATCCAGCATCAGCCTGGAAGACGGGCTGCGCGATGCGTATCGCTGGTTCGTCGAGAATCAGGACAAGGCAAGGCACTGACGCAGGGGCAAGGCGGCCGTCAGGCTGCCGTGCATCGCTGGGTAGACGCCTGACTCGCCGTTTATAAAGCCACCGCAGGCCGGATCAAGGCACGGGAAAGAAAAGGACGCGACGTCGCGAAGGACCTTTTCGGCCCAGCTGTTGTCCATCCTTGGCACGCGGACCCGGGTGCCAGAAAACGGTGCTCGGGGCGTCAGGCCTCGTGGTCGGTTCGCTGTTCGCTACGTCAACTTGGATATTGGGGAAGCCGCTTGTTAAGGAAAGTGCTGGCGTACAAGAATCTGCTGTTCATCCTGCTCTTGCTGAATTCCGCCTGTTTCTTTCTGACGGATGACAAGCGAGCCGGCGTCCCTTACCTGCGTGAACTCTTCCTGCTGATGGTGATCAGTGCGACGGCTTGTCTGTTCGTCGTCTGGAAGTGGGTCTACCAGTCCCGGACCAGCCTGTGGATCGTCTGGATGGGCGTTTGCCTGCCGTTGCTGTCCGCCAGTCTGGCGTACCTGAATTTCGGCCAGCCCCTTGTCTACGGCTTGCTCGAAGAGCGACGATTCTTCGAATACCTGGTCTTCTTCCCCATGCTCTTCCTGATGATCATGGCCAGGCCCACCGAGGAAGAGCTGGGCAAGTATTTCCTCTACGTGGCGCTGACCTGTGCCACGTTCGGCTTCTGTTACTACCTGGGCATCATCCCGCAGAACACCGTGGCCTCGTTCACCGTAGACGACTGGACCCAGTACGAGGACCTGCTGCGGCCCGACCGCTATCGCATCGGCTCGGCGTTCGTCACCATTTCCGCGTTCATGCTCATGTACAACCTGCGAGAGCGCGTGACCACGACGAAGGTGGTGATACTGCTGTATCTGGTCGCCTACCTCTGGCTCGTGATGCAGACTCGCCAGACCATGCTCGTCTGGGGGCTCGCCGGCCTGTGGATCTTCCGCAAGCGCATCGACTCGCTGATGAAGATGAGCATCCTCGGCCTGGTGATGCTGGGCATTTCCTACTTCCTGGTTCCCGAGTTCTACGTCGCGCAGTACGAGCGCTTCCACGCCTTGCTGTTCGAAGCCACGTCCGGCCCGGGTGTGCGAGACCTGACCGTCGCGACCATCATCGATGCCATCCGCGAGAACAATTTCATCGGCATGGGTGCCTTGTCGCTGCAATGGCAGGGTGGCTTCTCGAGAATTTACAACTCGCACTTCTATCTTTCAGATGTTGGCATCTTCGGTGTCTATTACCGCTATGGTTTCATGGCGCTGGCCGTGTTGCTCATCTACTACGGCGGTTACCTCTGGATCATGCGGCAGGTGCCAAACAAGGGCGCATTGCTGTCTTCGATTCAGATCGCCTTCGTGTTCGGCATGATGAATTTCATGCTCTCCAACGGCCTGACTTTTGCGGGCGATCTGTATGGTATGGCGGCGGCGTTCTTCGTTTATTACGCCAAAATGCAATATGCGGATTCTTCTATTACGTTAAACCCGGGGCAAGTGGATTATGGTCAGTTTCAGTATCGTCACTATAAACTGGAATAACCTGGAGGGGCTCAAGGACACGTACAAGAGCGTAGCCGCACAGACGTATCGCAACTTTCGCTGGATCGTGATCGACGGTGCCTCGAAAGATGGAAGCGCCGAGTGGCTTCGTGAGCTGAATGAACCGCAGGCAGAAGTTACCATCGAGCCCGACAAGGGTATTTACGATGCGATGAACAAGGGCCGCCTGCGCGCCGTCGAAACGCCCGGTTATACGCTGTTCCTCAATAGCGGTGATTGCCTGGGTGGTCCGGATGTGCTGGAAAAGATCAATGAGCATCTGCGGAGCGCCGAGGTTCCACCGAAGTTCATCTATGGCGATTTCTACCGCAAGAACGCAAACGGTACGCTGGTGCCGGTGTCGGCTCATCCAATTAAACGTGCGGCATTGGGCTTGCCCGCCAGTCATCAAACGATGTATTTCGAGAACGAGCGCCTGCGTGATTACCCGTTCAGGCTCGATTACAAGTTGTCAGCCGATTATTGCCTGTTGCTGGAGTTTCTCCAGGGTCTGGATCCGCAGCGCGATGTCATGCAGCTGTCTTTTCCGCTGTGCATATTCGATACGACGGGTGTTTCCCATAAACGCCGTTTTGAAGCCATTCGCGAGGATATGGAAATCCGCCGGCGGTTTCTCAACTATTCTGCATTGAACGCGTTCGCGCTTTATGTGCTGCACTATGTGCATACGCACACCAAGTTGGTACGCGCAGCGCTCGGGCGCTGATGGGCAAGTCGGTTTTCTGCCTGGTGGGATTCTTACAAAAACAGGACACAGGAGCGTGTTCGTGAATTACCGAAGCCTTAATCATCTTTCCCAGTTGACCAACGCTTATGCCGGAAGAATTCCATGTGATGTCGATTTGGTCGTCGGCATTCCGCGGAGCGGGATGCTGGTGGCCAGCATCCTTGCGTTGAAACAAAACCTGCCACTGACTGACCTCTACTCGTTTCTGCGCAACGACGATCTCAAACGGGGCACGACCCGCAGTTACAAACACGAGGGGCTTGTGAAACCGCAGGACGCACAGAAGATCCTGCTGGTCGACGATAGCATTTCCTCCGCCAAGTCGATGCATGCCGCGCTGGCACAGGTCAAAGCCATCTTCGACAAGGAGGTGGTGACCATGGCGGTATTCGCCGAGCGCCACAACCGTCATCTGGTGGACGTGCATCTGGAGCTCGTCGAGCAGCCCCGGGTATTCGAATGGAACATCATGCATCACGAGTTCCTGAAGCAGGCTTGTCTGGATATCGATGGCGTGTTGTGTGTCGATCCCAGTCTTGACGAAAACGACGACGGCCCGCGATACAGAGATTTTCTGGCCAGCACCCGACCGTTATTCATTCCGTCTGTAAAGGTGGCGCACTTGGTAACCAGTCGCCTGGAAAAGTACCGCGCCGAGACGGAAGAGTGGCTCGGACGCAACGGCGTCGAATACGGGACCTTGCATATGCTCGATCTCGCCTCGGCCGAAGAGCGGCGCCGGCTCGGTATCCACGCCAGGTTCAAGGCAGAGGTCTATGCGAAGCATCCATTGACGCGCCTGTTCGTCGAAAGTGAAGAAAAACAGGCGATCGAAATCATGAAGCTCAGTGGCAAACCGGTCTATTGCCTGGAAACGAACGAGATGTACCTGCCGGGGCAGTTGCACAATTTCAAGTCAGGTGCGGTTCGCAAAGGTTATCGGTTGAAGTCCAGGCTGGGCAGCAAGGTGAAGGCGATGCTGGGCAAATGGCTGCCGCTGTCGTCGGTCACCAAGCTATAAAAGGAAGGAGGGAACCGGCCTGTTGGCCGATTCCCGAGGCGTTAATTTGCACCTGGGCCTATATCCAAACAATTGCCCTGGCCGACGTACTTGCTGAGCACATCCCACTGCGGTGGTTTGGTGCCGTCTTTCCTGGGTTCGATGGACAGTTTGTAGTTGCCCCAGGCCGATCCTGCCGCCCAATAGGTCAGCGGGATGCAGTTTTCCTGCAGATGTGCGAGCAGGTTATCCATCGCTTCCAGCAGACGAGGTTCGTCGGCCGGGATGCCGAATTCACCGATATGGCCCTTTTTGCCATTCTTTTTCAGCCATTCGATGAAGGGTGTGACGCGCTTGACGCCCAACATGGTGTCGAAGTCGTCTTCGAGCGGCTCCCGGTATTGGCCATTGCCATGTTTATCCAGGTAAAGATGGGCAGAAAAGATCAAGTTGTCGGAGGGGTCTTTCAGTTGCAACAGCGGATCGTTGAACTTGGGCCACTTGTAGGCGCTGGACCAGAAGTTGCCTTCGATCAGCAGCGGGCGATGTTTGTCGTGTTTGCGGATCGCGTCGATCCCGGCCTGTGCGGCGGCTGGCCAGTACTTATCCGCGCCGTGTGGTTCGTTCATGATGTCGTAGGCATACAAGCCGTCGTGATCGCTCCAGCGCTCGGCCACTCGCTCCAGGAAGTTGCCATAGGCGGATATGGGCACCGCAGGGGTTCCAATAAGTTGCTTGCGATAACGAGCGTAATTATGGATGTCCAGGATAACCCGCATGTCATGGTTGGCCGCTTGGTCAAGAAAGGCATCGATCAACTTGGCATAGGGTTCTTCCAGTTCGCCGTCCAGTTCGCTTTGCAATCGTTCCCAGAGAATGGGGAAACGAATGGTTTCAATGCCCTGGTTCTTCCACTTTTCAAGGTAGTTCTGGGAGGGGAAGAAATAATTTGTATTGTATTTTCCCGGCAAGTGTCCGCTCGAGAAGGCCGCTCCTCCGACATTCAGTCCGATAAGGTCGATATTTTTTGCTTCGCTTGCGGCACCTCCGAGGGCAAGCAAGAGTCCGAGGAGAGTCGCTGTTGATCGCTTCTTCATATTGCCGTGTAACCGTGTCATTTCACGTCCTTTTTTAACCCGGTGGGGAAGGGGTGCCATTCATGCACTGCTTCGTTTGTCCCGACGCGGCACGCATTGTTCCGCAGTGCCCGGGCAAATCCCCGTAACGTTTTGGCGCTGGGTCGCTCGTTTGGCGGCCCAGCCATCGATATCGAAATGCAGACAGAGAACCCTTTATGAAAAAACCGCTTGCCAGAGGAATCGACCCTCTCATAGGGAAGCTGGAGCTGCTGGACGAGGCGGATATCGCTGCGTTCATGGCCGAGCTCAAGGAGCGCGAGGCGCCTACCATCCTTGGATTCCTCAACCAGCACGGTTACAACATCGCCCAGCGCAATTTCTCGGTTCTCAAGAGCTTCATGCAGGTCAACTATCTGCTGCGCGACGGAATCGGAATCAAGATGGCCTGCCAGTTCAACGGCGTGGATCCCAAGGCCAACCTCAACGGTTCGGACTTCATTCCCGATCTCATCGATGAGCTGGTGGGACGCTCGGAAGGAGAATATGAGCTGTTCGCCATGGGTACGCGTGAGCCATGGCTGAGTGAAGGCGCTCGCCGATTGTTCGGCGGAAGGGCATTTCACGCGATCGATGGCTTCAGGCATGCCGAGGACTACCTGAAGTTCTACCAGGCCCACCATGTCCCGGGCGTTTCCCGATCATCGTCATGGCGATGGGGATGCCCAAGCAGGAGCAGGTCGCGCTCTATCTGCAACAGGCGATGGATTGCCGTGCGCTGCTGATCTGCGGCGGGGCGATCCTGGATTTTTCCGCGCAGCGTTTCCCCGGGCGCCTCTGTTCTTCCGCAAGTTCGGGCTGGAATGGGCGTTTCGCATGCTCATCGAGCCGCGGCGCCTCTTCAAGCGCTACGCAGTGGGTATTCCGGTCTTCTTCTATTACCTGGTGCGCAATGCCCTGTCGGGGGACCGCCGCATGTCCAACTGGAATGCGCTCAAGCGCGAACCCTGATCGGCTTCGGCCAGCGTGCCCGTCGTCGCGGGCGCAACATCAGCCCGCGACCTGAACGCTACCGCGCGTCGCGGGGAATCACGCGCAGCGCCGTCACCAGGCTGAACAAGTAGTGGGCCGACAGCGTGACCGAGTAGATCAGGACGACCGAGGTGATCGGCAGCTCGATCAGGTGCGCGACGGTAAAGCAGGCGACCGTCAGGATCGAACGCTGCACGTTCAGCATCAACAACAGGCGCTGGCGCTCGAACAATGACAGCAGGTGCGTGGCCGGCGCGTGAATGAACTGGAACAGCAGGTAAATCGCGAGCGTAGCTGCCAGTTCGCCGGCCAGCGCCCACTGTTCGCCGAAGGCAAGAGCAAACAGCGGTTCGCCGAATAGCAGAAGGACCAGGGTCGGCGCCAACGACAGGGCGAACAGCCGTTTGATGACTGAGCGGGTCACGGCACGGATATCCGCGGGGCGCTTGCGTCCGAGCGAGGCTATTTCCGCGTAGTAGGCTTTGCTCGTCGTATACCCCAGCAATTGCATGGGTAGGGCCAGCGTCATCAACGCCAGTCCGAGCTGCCCTGTGGTGCTGGCGTCATAGAGCGCTGCGGTCAGCAATAGCGGGGATTGGCTGGAGAACGTCTGAAGCAATTGCGAAGGGAGTCGGTAAAGCGGAAAGCTGCGGTAGTGGTGCAACAAGCAGCGCGCGGCGGAAGGTGACGTGACGCCAGTTGCGCTGCATGTCGGCGCGAAACGTGCGGATCAGTGTCGTCAAGCCTGCCCCAGCCCCCAACACCTGGCCCAGCAACAGGCCAATGGGCATCAGGCCCGCCACGCCCAACGCGATCTTGGCAGCCGCGCCGGCGATGCTCTGCTGCAGTTGGGTGCGTGCGATACAGGGATAGGCACGTCGGCGCACAGCCCAGATCAGCAGCACTTCGTAAAGACCCGCAAGGAACAGGGCGGTGATCAGCAGCCCTCTATAAGGCGTCAGCACCTCCATCGAGGCCAGGGCCAGCAGCGGCGGACCGGCCAGCCAGAGCACAAGGCCGATCAGGGCTGTCATTGACAGCAACAGGCCCATCGACACGGCCATCAGCGTAACGGCCGTTCCGTCCTTGCTCGGCAAGGGAACGGCGAGTTCGTAGCGAAGCGTGACCAGGGGCGTGAGAATCAGCAGCAATGCCGTAAAGACCGACAGGATGCCGAAGTGCTCCGGGCTGTAGATTCGAGTCAGCACCTGGATGGAGAGCAGGGCGACGATCTTGGCCAGGCCGCTACCGAGGGCCAGGGTGGCCATTCCCCTTGAATACCCTGCCAGACGATCCACTCGTCAGGCGTTGCACGGCGCCATTCACTTTGCTGCCAAGGTCGATGCTGAACATGAGCGCTCCTCCCGTTGAGCCGGCACGCAATCCCCGTGGTTTCCCTGCAGTTGGATCCGTGCCGTCATCCCTGCCGACTAGCTGCACCGCCTGGTTGATCAATCAGCTGGATAGGAAAACCCTCGTTTAGCAAAGTTCCGCCTTCGGACGCCTCCCATACGCCGCTGCCTGCAGTCGATGTCACTTCATCGTCGTTGATCAGCGGTCCCGCCTTTCAACAACATTCCCTTATCCCCGTAGCTCAATACGTCACCGTGCAGCCTCGCTGGCGAGGTATAAGGATGGCGCGTGAGGTGCTGCTCGTCCTGGATGTGCAGCACCTCGATCCCCTTGAGCTTGAGCACGTCCGAAATCATCGAGCGATGACAGCGCCACCAGAGCACTTCTGCACACATCATGGCTGTCGCCCGCGCTTCGGCCAGCGCCAGCAGGTCACCGAGCGCATGGGCGAATTCCTCGCTCTGCAGGTGTTCGGCATAGCCGCGGAAGGACGCGTTGCGCCAGGCGCTATCGGCCGAGGCCTCGGTGGCGCGGCGCCGGCCACCCAGGCCCTCGAACCACTGATAGCCGATTCCTTCGTGCGCCAGCGCCGTTTCCAGCTGAGCAGCAGCGAACTGGGGCAGTCTTCGTGACCCCGGAAAGCGGCGTACGTCGGCTATGGCCTCGATCCGGTAGTGCCGCAGCAGTGAGATGAACGTGCCCAGGCTGCGTGTCGAGTGACCAATCGTCCAGATGCGCGGTGGGTTCAACTCACTCGTCCCAGTGCGCTCTCCTTGTGCATAGCCACATGGTCCGTCTTGTCACTCTTGATCTCGTATTGAGGTTGGTCGGGGCTCGCATGCCGGGTTCGCCCCATGAATTCCGTGTCCTGCGTATGCACCTTGGTGATGTGGCCGGTGACGTGTCCGGCCTCGGAGTTCCAGCGGACGTGATCGCCCACCTTGAATTTCGATTTCGCCATTACGCGGTCTCCCTTCAAGCGACTCGAGGTGCGGAAATGCCGCTTCCGCTTCCTTCACCCGACCGGAAATAGGTCGGTCAGGTTGTGACCGTTCGTCGGCTCGAATCATAGGGGAGATAGGATTCGAGAACGCGTGCAATTCAAAAAAATGACGCCGCCTAGAAACTATCGAAACGGTTTCAAGGGGCTCGACGGCTATGATGTGTAATATCAAATTGCCATGTATTAATAGCGAATTAATAGCTGGTCAAATTCGTGACGTAGAGTTGGCGATCAAAACCCGTCAAAAAAATTTTGAGTTCTTTTTTAAACCTATTATAAAGGCGCCACGCAACGGATTGCCGGGTTCCCCACCAAGGCAATCCGGCGTCTTTTGCCAAGCGGTTCGTCCGGCTGCGCATAGTGAGATTTCGCCCAGTAAGCGCCTGAACGACTTAAACAAACCTCCCGCTACTTTTTTAAAGGCTCCGGCCTTTTGAAGTATTAAGTTCCGGAGAGACTCGATGTCTATCAAAGTATTTGGTGCCCCGCGGGCACTCGTTCGCTCCATCGCTCTTGCAACAATCTTCAGCGGTATCGTCGTAACTGGCGAAGTAGCCGCAGCCGAAACGGCCACAGCTTCTTCTTCGGCCGCTTTCACGTCCAGCATCAACAAGTTCACCAGCTCCGATTTCCTTAACGGCGTGTGGCGTCGCGTAGCTGCCGTCTCCGTACCGGCGACGTCCGCCTCCATCGCTGCGTTCAAGCCTGGCGTGCAGATCAAGTTCGCCGATGGCCAGGTACGCAAGATCAAGAGTGTTTACAAGGTCGGCTCCAACCTGAGCATTTATGTGGACGGCGCACTGCTCGATGGCGCTGCTGTGGGCGCCCCGCGCACCCTCAGCACCGTATCGGCCACCGCAGCGCCCTCGACACCGGTGACCAGTAAACCCGCTGTTACCACTCCGGCCCCCTCGGCGCCGAGCACGAGCTACACCGCGTCGATGAACAGCTTCACCAATGCGGATTGGGAAAACGGTATCTATCGCAAGTCCGCTGGGTTCTCGATCCCGGACACCACATCCAACAAGTCTGCCTTCGTCGTTGGTGCTTCGGTGAAGCTGGCCGATGGTCAGGTTCGCAAGGTGGCCGCGGTCTATGATGTCGGCGCGCATTTGTCGGTCATGCTCAGCGGCGCCGCCCTGTCGGCCGCCAGCGTCGGTTATCCGAAAACCATCAGCGTCGTGTCGAGCAGCACGGGCAGCACGCCGGTCGCTACCAAGCCGACCCCAGCGCCGACCCCGGCTCCGACACCCGCACCGGCTCCCGTCGTGACCAAACCTGTCGTCAGCGATGGCAGTGGCATCGACCTGGTCGGCGTGAACTTCGGCTCTGGCGTATTCGATCCGGCGAACGTGCCTGGTATCTATAACAAGGGCTACACCTACGCCGACGAGTCCTACTACAAGCGCCATGCAGGCCTTGGCTTCAAGCTGGTTCGCCTGGGCTTCCTCTGGGAGCGTATCCAGCCCAAGCTCGGCACTGAGCTGGACGCGGCTGAACTCGGTCGCATCAAGCAGTCGCTCGACTATGCGCAGAAGTACGGCATCAAGGTCATCCTTGATATGCACAACTACTACCGTTACTACGGCAAGGTCATCAACTCGCCGGAAGTGCCCCGCGCGCAGTTCGCCGAAACCTGGCGCAAGATTGCGGTTGCGCTGGCCAAGCACCCGGCCCTGTATGGCTACGGCCTGATGAACGAGCCGTACAACACTGGCAACGGCATGTGGCCGCAGACGGCTCAGGCCGCTGGTCAAGCGATCCGCAAGATCGACCCGACCACCTGGATCATGATTGCCGGCGACCGTTACTCCAGCGCGTTCCATTGGCAGAAGTACAACACTTCGCTGATCAACGATCCCTGGATGCGTGATCCGAAGAACAACCTGGTCTATGAAGCGCACCAGTACCTGGACTTCGACTACTCGGGCACTTACACCAAGCGCGCCGAAACCTTTGCCCCGATGCTGGGTGTAGAGCGGGTCAAGCCGTGGGTCGAGTGGTTGAAGAAGAACAAGCTGCGTGGCTACCTCGGTGAGCACGGTATTCCGGACTTCTCCCCGTCCGCGGTGGTGGCGACCGATAACCTGCTGGCTTACCTCGCTGAAAACTGCATCCCGAGCACCTACTGGGCTGCCGGTCCGCGGTGGGGCGAGAACATCATGTCCTTGGACGTACTGAGCGGTAAGCACCGCCCCAGCTGGCACCGCTGCAGAAGCATGCCGCTGCGAAGAAGACCTGCTCCACCATCGGTCCGCTGTAATAACAGGACCGAAACTAAAGAAACGGGCCACCGGCCCGTTTTTTTATGCGCGGCGCATTATCGAGAGCCTGGCGTGCTGTTCGTCGGCCGCGGTTCGCTTGGTTTTATTGCCAGCCCCGTTATCGTCAGGTTGCTTCCTTATATATGTCATGCCAAATAGCGTTTCGCTTGCTTTGAGACCGCTTCGCTTAATGCGAGCCAATACGCGGGATTGCGCCTGATCGAGGGCGAACTGCCAGTAAGCGGGAGTTGCTCACGCATCTGTTTGGCCCGCGAACCGTTTGATTCCACGCATTTTTCGTGCGTGCAAAAGAACGGAACTCAAAAAAGCCCCCCCGGTCACCTTATATGTGCGCACCGAAACTACACAGTTCGCGGTTACCGCAGTTTGCTGTGTTCTACGGACCGTGGTCTTCCGGCCAAGCCATATTAAAAGGTGAATCAAATGACTACACCCGACGAAGAAATTACCGGTTACGGTGGCCTGCCAAAGACCGGCCCCGACAATACCTCCTCGGCGACCACCAGCTCGACCTCCACAGCGGGCCATGGCGCGTCTTCTTCGGCATCGACATCTTCAGGCGGTGCCGGCGCGACCGAGGACGCCAAGGCCAAGGCCCGGCAGGTTGCGGATCAGGCGAAAGCCCAAGGCAGAAGCCAGCTCGACGGTTATCGGGAGACCGCTGCCGACGAACTCGAGCGGGTCGCACAGGGCGCCAAGGCAGCCGCCGAGCAGCTCGAGGGTGACGACCGCTTCGGGCTCTCCGGCTATGTGTCCGACATGGCGCAAAGCATGGTTCGCCTGTCGGACGATCTGCGCGGCAAGAGCGTCGATGAGCTGGTCCAGGACGTCAACCGGCTGGCCCGCAACAATCCGGCGCTGTTCATTACCGGCAGTATCGCGCTCGGCTTCGGCCTGACCCGCTTCGCCCGGGCGTCCAGCAAGCGTGCCGCCGAAGGCGACTATTCGAGCCACCGGCCGAGCATGCATTCGCACCGGGACGACAGCCAGCATTCCTCGAGCCAGCAGGACCTGAACGACCGCCTGAACACGGGCGAGCCGGGCACCATCGGTAGCGTCAGCAACGCCGGCGTGTCCTCGGCGACCAGCACCTCTCGCCAAGGCGTAGGCACCGGAGCAGCCACGGGCGTCGGTACGTCCAGCAGCTCGACCGACCTCAGCAATGGTTTGGGTGTTGGCTCCAACCCGGCATCCGGACTGTCCAGTTCGAACCGTAATGGCAAGGGCACTGACGGAGGGCTTTATCCATGAGCGAAGCACGCAAGACACCTCACGTGACGAGCACGCCGGAACCGGGCATGCGTAGTGAAAACGATACGTCGGTGGGCGGGCTGCTGCGGCAGCTGACCCAGGAGGTACCGGCACTCATCACCAAGGAGCTGGCCCTGGCGAAGGCCGAAGTCAGCGAATCCGTGCGCGCCACCAAGGCCGGTGCGGCGAGTGTCGCCACCGGAGGCGCGGTGTTGCTGGGTGGTTTCATCGTCCTGCTGATGTCCGCCGTCTATGGCCTGAGCAAGGTCATGGAGCCCTGGTTGGCGGCGCTGATTGTGGGCGGTGTCGTGGTGGTGATCGGCCTGATCATGGTGTCGGCCGGCAAGAAGAAATTCGAGGCATCGTCATTCAAGCCCGAGCGGACCATCCACTCGGTCAACAAGGATAAAGAGGCGGTAAGGGGGCATACATCATGAGCACACGTAACCAGATAGATGCCGAAGCACAAAAGGATCCGGAACAGCTCGAGCGCGAGATCGACCAGAAGCGTGCCGACATCGGCAACATCGTTCATGCGCTTGAAAACAAGTTGTCCCCGGGCGAACTGATCGACACGGCCCTGGGGTACGTCAAGGGTGGCGGCGGTGAGTTCTTTTCCAACCTGAGCAACACGGTCAAAGCCAACCCCGTACCGACGGTGCTGACTTCCATCGGGTTGATCTGGATGATGGCTGGGCAGAATCGTCAGCCGCATTCCAACGTGACCACCACTGGCTACACCGGCACGTCCCATGGTCCTTCGATGGGCGAGAAGCTGTCCGCGAAGACCCAGGGCATCAAGCAGCAGGGCGCGGGCATGAAGGAAAAGGCCTCGCAGATGTCGAGCAGCGTTTCGGAGTCGCTCGGCCAAGCACGTACCCGTGCCAGCGACTCCACGCGGCAGGCTTCGCAAAAGCTGCGTGGCGGCGCCGACCGGGCCCGAGGCGGCTTCAATCAATTGCTGCAGGAGCAACCGCTGGCCCTTGGTGCCATCGGGATTGCGCTGGGTGCATTGATGGCTGCTGCCGTGCCTCCGACCCGTCGCGAAGACGAGATGCTGGGTGAGACCAGCGATCTAGTCACCGACCAGCTGCGCAGCAAGGCGGAGGAAGGTTACCAGCGCGTGTCGGCCAAAGGCGAAGAAGTCGCCGAGCAGGTCAAGCAGGACATGCACAGCGATACCGGCAACCGCTCCATGTCTGGCTCGGCTGCTACCGGTACCGACTCGACCCGCGCCGGGCTCTGACCCGAGCCGAGCGAAGCGACCGAGAATTCGGCTTCGCGGGCTTGAGTCCGCGAAGCCGAAATCCGATAATGCGCCGCGACATGCCGGTGTAGCTCAGTAGGTAGAGCAGCGCATTCGTAATGCGAAGGTCGCAGGTTCGACTCCTGTCTCCGGCACCATCAAATAGAACCATGCAGTGCGGGGTGAGGAGCGCGTGATTCTCCTTGTTTCGTAAAGCGCCTGTTGCGGCTAGCAATGAAGATATAGGCGTGCTAGAGCTATTATTCAGCGGGGTTGGATTAAGGCTTCAACGATGCCAACAATCGTTCAGTGAACCACTGCTGGCGATCCTGTAAACCAATCAGTTGGGGTGAAAAAAGCCAGCTGTGAGTAATCCCCATCAGGCTTGAATAGAGAAACAGCGCCTTTGACTCTGCCGTACTCGTTAAATGCGCATCCGTGGCTTCTATAAGCATTCTGAGCAGCTGCACTATGTTTTGCGTGAGTTCACGTTCACGTTTAATCACTTCGGCCATGCGTTCGGTTAGTTCGGTTTTGTTCAACAGGATTTCGAACGACTGGCGGTGCCAGCGGTTTTCCAAGAGCAGCCGAAACCATTCACTGATGAAGTGCCTGATTGCAGCTGTTGGCTGCTCCTTCATGTCCTGGCTCTGTTCGATGAGCTTTTCCAACGGCTCCTGGGAGAAGCTGAGCACCGCCTGATACAGCTCATCCTTGTTTTTGAAATGCCAGTAGATCGGCCCACGGCTGAAACCTGCCTCATCGGCGATCATTGCCAGGGTCGTATTGGAATAGCCGTTTTTGCTGAACAGCTCCAGTGCGGCGGCAATGATCTTCAGGCGGGTCTGCTCAGCATCTTCTTTGGTACGGCGCATGAGTTCTTGAACCTGGTTAAGGGGATAGGGCGCTGTCTTGGCTTCAGGCTTCAGGCGAGCAGCCAGACTACTGCACCATTCAGCCTGCAACCTCGGCCTAAAGCTTCCCGTCCGCCGCCATCTGCATATAAGTGGTATCGAAGCGAAGTTTGACGTTCGCATCCGAGCCCAGCAACTTGTCGCCCGGCATGGTAATGCCGATGAAATCCACAGAGTCGGCACCGTCGCCCAACAGCCCGTGATCGAAAGAGAACTGGCGAACGCTATCCATTGCTTGGTACGCCTCGTCGCTTTCAATGAATGCCAGCGAGTCGGCGGGCTTCCAGAACATCTGCATCCCTTTAAGCTGGCTTTCGTAGCCGGCCTGATCAGTACCCGATGCCTGGCCCAGGGCGGCACGTGCCTTAGCGCCTTCCTCGGTGTCGCTTTCGAGAATGGCCATTACCTCGTACCAGGCGCCTACCACGGCCTTGCCGAAGTCAGGATTGTCGGCGAGGGTTTCGCTATTCACGACGGTCAGGTCCTTGATATGCCCGGGGATCTGACTGGAGTCGAAGGTCTTGTGAGCGCCAGGCATGGCGGCCACTTCGTCGAGCAGCGGGTTCCAGGTGACGACGTTGCGCACGTCGTCTGTGCTGAAGGCGGCGACTAGGTCAGCGTCAGAAGTGTTCACGACCTGCACGTCTCGCTCGCTCATGCCGACGCTATCAAGCGCCTGGGCGAGCAGGTAATGAGACACGGAAAGCTCGACCAGATGGATCTGCTGATCCTTGAGGCTTTTCAGGTCAGCGCTGTCCTTCATCACCAGGCCGTCGTTGCCATTGGAGTAGTCACCCACGATCAGTGCCGTGGTGTCGACGCCACCGGCGGCCGGGATGGAAAGCGCATCCATGCTGGTGGCGACCACGCCATCGAACTGGCCGGCTGTGTACTGATTGATGGATTCGACATAGTCGTTGACCTGGGTGATGTTCACTTCGATCCCGTATTTATCGGCCCATTTCTTCATGATTCCCGACTCGTCTGCATACTTCCACGGCATCCAGCCGGCATAAATGGTCCAGGCAATGTCGAAGGACTTCTTAGCTTCAGCTTGTACGGTGAAGGGGCTCAGGGCAGCGAAGATGACCGCGCCAGCGCAAAGTGCTCGCTTGAAGGTGTTTGTCTGCATGGTGAATCTCCTTTTCATTGATCAGAAGAATTTCAGATAGCGCTGGATTTCCCAGTCGGAAACATGGGTGTGATAGGCGTTCCATTCGTCGCGCTTGAAGTCGACGAAGGCGTGATACATCGCGTCGCCGAAGACCTGGCGCGACAGCGGGTCGGCCTCGAATGCATCAATCGCTTCGGAAAGGGTGCGCGGCAGCGTTTCGATGCCCATCGCGGCGACATCCTTTTCGCTGTAGTCATACATGTTCTCGCGGTGCGGCTGGCCCGGTTCGAGCTTGTCTCGAATGCCTTCCAGGCCAGCGGCAAGAATCATGGCGGCGCCGAGATAAGGATTGCAGCCAATGTCCGCGGCGCGACACTCGACCCGTGCGCCCTGCGACGGAATGCGCAGCATGTTGGTGCGGTTGTTGTTGCCGTAGCAGACGAACACCGGTGCCCAGGTCGAGCCGGACATGGCGCCCTTGCGGATCAGGCGTTTGTAACTGTTGACCGTCGGTGCGATGACCGCGCAGATCGCCTTGGCATGCTTCAGCACCCCGGCGATGAAGTGATAGGCGAGCGGGGTGACACCGCAGCCATGTGGGTCATCTCCCTCCACCTCGAACAGGTTCTTGCCCGAAGCCAGGTCCGCTAGGGACATGTTGTAGTGGGCGCCGCTGCCCGTACGCTGGGCTGAGGGCTTGGGCATGAAGGTGGCGAACGCGCCGTGTTTGCGAGCGATCTCGTTAGCCATCATGCGGAAAAACACGAAGCGGTCGGCCATGGTTAGCGCGTCGGAATATTTGAAATCCGTTTCGAACTGGCCGTTGGCGTCTTCATGGTCGAAGGAGTACACGCCCCAGCCCATCTCGTTCATCGCCTCGACCAGTTCATCGATCACCGGCAGGTTGTCCATCAGCAGGCGCGGGTCATAGCAGGGCTTGGCCGCGGTGTCACGGTCGCTGAGCGGCGCGAAACCGCCATCCGCTGTGTCCTTGTAAAGGAAGAATTCGGTTTCAATGCCAAGATTGAAGCTGTAGCCCATTGCCGCTGCGGCTTCGGTCTGGCGCTTGAGAATGCCGCGCGAACAGGCGTCGAACGGCTTTCCGTTCAGGTACAGATCACTGGCAAACCAGGCCAGACTGCGGTTCCAGCTGCACTGAGTCGCACTGGCGGCATCGGGCATCGCCGCAACTTCGTTGTCGCTGATTTGCTGCGGAACGCCATCCAGCGCGGCGCCGGTATACAGCTCGGAGCCACGCAGCATTTGATCGAGGTGCTCCAGCGGCACGAACTTGCCTTTGATTATGCCGTGCATGTCCACATAGCTGGCCATAGCGTATTTGACGCCCTTTTCTTGCAGGCTTCGTTTGAGTTCGTCGATCTGGGAGAACGGGAAGGTCGTCATGATGAGAAATCCTTGCTGAATTCGGGCCAGCGTCAGGCGCTGTGGCATGAATCCTTCATCCAATATACATGCCAGTGTGTATATCTATGGCGTCACGCCTCCACAAGACACACACAAACCCCGCTCAGGAGCGCCGCAAATGATTGAAATAGTGAAAGAAAAACAATTCATCGAGCTGGGTGACGTGATGCTCGACTGCGGTCAGGTGCTGCGCCAGGCGCGGCTCTGTTATCAAGTGGTGGGCACATCGAATGCACTGAAAAACAACATTGTCTTGATTCCCAGCTATTACGGCGGCACGCATTGGGGCAGTTTGCCCCTGCTTGGTGCAGGCAGTCCGCTGGCCAGTGGGGAGTATTGCGTGGTACTGACCAACCTGTTCGGGGCCGGCTGGTCCAGCTCCCCCAGTAATGCGACTCAAGGGCAGGGCGGAGCGGACTTTCCACGAATCAGCCTCGCGGACAACGTGCGTGCGCAAAAGCTATTGCTCGATCGGCTGTTTGGCTCAGATTGGCAACTGCCGCTCGTTACCGGCTGGTCCATGGGTGGGATGCAGGCGCTGGACTGGGGAATGCTCTATCCGGAAAAGGTGCAACGCATTCTGCCGTTCTGTTGCACAGCGCGCTGCTGGCCGCACAATTTCGTTTTTCTCGAGGGCGTTAAAGCTGCGCTGTGCGCCGATTCGGCCTGGCAGGGCGGTCGCTACAGTTCGCCGCCTGAGCGCGGGTTGCGCGCGTTCGGCCGTGCTTACGCAGGCTGGGCCTATTCTCCAGCGTTCTTTCGCAACGAGCGATGGCGAGAGCTGGGCTTCGACCGGCTCGAAGCACTGCTTGAATACTGGGAAGACGATCACCAGCTCCAGGACGCCAATGATCTGCTTTGCGTGCTGGATACCTGGCAGTGCGCTGACCCGGCGATGCTGTCGGGTTTCGCTGATGGGAAAACGGCGCTTTCTAATTTGAAGGCGCGAGCCATCATAATGCCAAGCAGCACTGACCAGTACTTTACCGTCGAGGATGCTCGCTACGAGGCGTCCTTGATGCCGAACGCCGAGCTGCGCGTGCTGGTATCGGATTGGGGTCATTGCGCTGGCGGACCGGGGCGCACCGCGGCAGCGATGAAACAGGTGTTCACCGCGATGCGGGATCTTCTCTTAATCGAATGAAACGCCCAAACCGGACGAGGCGGCTGCTTCCTGATTGGTGAAGTTGCTCTGACGTTGCATCAACGTCTGCCTTCGCGTTCCTGTCATGGCGTTAATCTCGCTACGAGCGCGTAGCCATCATGATCGCCTAGGGTATTCGGCACGCTAATGTTTGCAGCAGATCGGTGTTGATTATGTACAGGGTTACCATCTCGGGCGGCCGCGACCACTGGCTGAACTGTCCAGCGTGCGACTGATGCGGCGGTAACCGACTGCCCCATCCAGAGGCCCCGTTGTTTGATGTCGCATCGCGAGCCTTCGTGCAGAAGCGGACTTGCTTGCGGTGTGCCCGAGCAGTGCGGTCCTGGCACCGTCCGCACAGAGCCCGATCACATGGCAAGCTCGGAACGCGGTTTCCCAACTGCGTCTTCCTTATCCATATCGTGCCTGCGCGGCAGCCCTAAGGCCGTTCAGCCACCTGGTGTGTAGCCAGCCAGGCGACAAACGCAGGTACAGCGTTTGAGCCTGGCGCGCCCAATGCCTTAGCCCGCGATAGCGGTGAGCTTGGCCAGTTGGTCCAGATCGGTCTGCATACCGGAGGTCGCCCGGATTCGTCCAAGGATTTCGCGTTTAAGCGCGGTGAATTCAGGCGAGAGCTTCATGTCCTGGTTTCGTTGAGCGGGAAGCGGTACGTCATAGATAGTATCGATGCGCCCTGGCCGCGGTGCCATCAATACGACGCGACCACCCAGATAGATGGCTTCTTCAACATCATGGGTAACGAACAGGATGGTGGTCTTTTCCAGCTTGTGCACGTGGCGGATGAGGTCGTGCATCACTTCGCGGGTCTGGGCGTCCAGCGCGCCGAAGGGTTCATCCATCAGCAGAGTGGCCGGTTTTGGCATCAGGGCGCGAGCGATAGCTACGCGTTGCTGCATGCCGCCTGAAAGCTGGCTTGGAAAGGCATCAGCAAAGTTCGTCAGGCCCATGAGGCTGAGCAATGCATCGGCGCGGCCACTGGCGGTTTCAATATCGCCATCGCCGCGCACCGTGTCGGAAATCACCTTGAGCTGACGGCAGAACTTGATGTTCTTCATCACCGTCAGCCAGGGATAGAGGCTGTAGTGCTGAAAGACCATGGCCCGGTCGACGCCCGGTCCGTCGATGGCATTGCCGTCGAGCAGGATTTCGCCACGGCTGAGCGTCTCGAGGCCGGCGATGATGCGGAGCAGGGTCGACTTTCCACACCCTGAGGCGCCGACGAAGGTGATGAACTCGTTGGGTCGGACATCCAGGCTGACCGACTGGAGCGCTTCGATTTCCCGCTTGTCACTGACGAAGGTCTTGCCCACCTGCTGAATGCGGATTTTGGCGTCGGTCATGCTTGTTTTCTCCACGGGAAGGCGCGGCGCGAAAGCCAGCGGAACGCCTGGTCGGTGAGCAGGCCAATCAGGCCGATCAAGAGGATGCCGGCGAAGATCTTATCGGTGTGCATGTAGCGCTGAGCCTTGAGGATGGCGTAGCCGAGGCCCGAGTTGGCGGCGACCAACTCGGCGACGACCAGATAGGTCCAGGCCCAGCCGCAGGTGATGCGCAAGGTGTCGAGGATGGCCGGGCGCGCGGACGGGAGGATCACCAGCTTGACGATTTCGCCCCGGCTGGCCCCCATGGTCTGTGCGGCCTCGATTTGGGTCATGGGCACACGGCGTACGTCTTCGGCCACCATCAGCACCATCTGGAAGAAAGTACCGATAAAGATGATCAGCACTTTGGAGCCTTCATCGATGCCGACCCACAGCATCACCAGCGGAATGAAGGCCACCGCCGGCATGTAGCGGATGAAGTCGGTCAGCGGCTCAAGGAAGGCCTGCACCGGCCGGTAGGTGCCGATATACAGCCCCAGCGGCAGGGCAAGCAGCGCCGAGGCGCCAAAACCGGCCATCACTCGCCAGACGCTGATGCCGATGTCGGTGAGCAGCCCTTCGCTGGTCCACCAGCGGCCGAGCCGTTCCAGCACGGCTCCGGGGCTGGGCATGAACATGGGATCAGCCAGCCCCAGTGCGGTATAGGCCCACCAGAGGACGAAGGGTGATATCAAGCCAGCGGCGGCCAGCGCCCAAATGGTGGTTTTCGGGAGGTCGCCGCGAATGCGCCACCAACGGACCCGCCTTGCCGCAGTAGGCTGTGCTACCCAGACCGTATCGCCCGGCTTCGCCTCTTTAACGGTGGGCATGTCCAGGTTAGCGTCTGAGGCCAGGGAGAGATGCGCTGTCATGCAACCACCTTTTGAGCAAGTGTGGAAATCGGAATCGCTACGCTGACCCAGCCGAGCGCTGGGGAGAACCGGCCAATGTGTGCCAAGTCATTCTCGGGAATGCCCGAGGGTTGGCTGAAGTTCCAGTAGCTCGGCAGCAGGCTGTCCCCGACGCGCCCCGGCAGCGTGGAATGGCTGATCATCCAGGGCGTCGCGCCGTTGCGCTGGCGGCCAAACGAGATCTCGCAGGCAAGCAGGTCGGTACGCCGATCCGGTGTTGCGCGGGCGAGCTGCTCGCGCAAGTGCCCGCCGCTGGCATCCAGCGCAGCCGGTCTGTCGGCTGCGAACATGAAGTAGTCACCCGCGACCAGCAGGCACGCCTGGCGATCCGGCTCGTCAGCCGAGCGCAGCCACAACCCCCAGTTGGTGCCCTGGGATTCGGGGATGCGTTGCCAGACTTCGTGATAGCTGCCGTCCAGCCCATCCTCGATCAACCGATCAGGGCCCTCGAACTTCATGCAGCCGATGTCCGGTGCGCCAGCCGGCGGCTGATAATCGATCAGCCGATGCCACTGGCACAGGTCATCCTGTACGTCAGTCAAACCGGCAAAGCCGGCCTGCTCACACAAGGCTTGCTGTTGCGCATGAGTACAGGTGGCGAGCGAAGCCGACGGCGGCGTGGTCGGCGGATGCGGGATGCGCACATCGGCGTGCAGGTTTGAAGTTTGCAACCAATAGACTTCGCTGGATTCATCGCGGTGTCCTGCGCTTGTGGTCAGCAAACGACGGCGCCATACGCCCAGATAGGCATCGGGTACGGGTTTCATGCGTGGTACTCCGGGAAACGTTTGAGGGTTCGCCAGAAGGCTATGTCGTGGTTGGGCCACAACAGCGCCTCGGTTTCGGCGGCCAATCCCTTGAGCTTGCGGATGCTGTCCAACGCCAGGTCTTCGCGGTCCTGCCAGCAGAGACCAGGTGCTATTTCGTCCGTTAGATTTTCCTGCAGGTCCGCCGCATCGCCGGTGAGGATTACAGGTCGTCCTTGCGGCAGTTCGATGAGCAACGACATGTGCCCGGCGGTGTGCCCCGGCGTATTGATTGCCTGCACGCCGGGAACCAGTGCGTATTCCTCGTGCTGGACCTTCCAGCTGTTGTTATCAACGACCGCACCGGTGAAGTCATCGGCGAAATAGGCGTCGTCGGCCTGGGTGCGAGCGGCTTCCAGTTCCGCTTCATGCACATGCACGTCGCAGCCGCAGAACTCGCACAGGCCACCGGCATGGTCGAAATGCAGGTGACTGAGAAAGACCAGATCGATATCGGCTGGCGTGAGTCCATGCCGGGTCAGGTGCGCCGGTAAACGCTGGTCTTCGGTCATTTCCGGCGGTCCCATGGGAAACTCCACCGGGTCGAACCAGCGTGCCTTCAGCGCAGGGTCGCTTAGCTTGGTGTAGTCGCAGCCGACGTCAAAGAGGATGCGGCCCTGGCGGGTCTCGATCAGAAAGGCCAGGATCGGCGCCTCGATCTGGGTTCCCTGGCCGCGGTTACGCGTGGAAATCGACTTGTCGTAGCGATGGGTAGCGGTGAGCAGCGGCCAGAGTTTGAGCACATCGGTCATGCTGGCACCCCTAGTAGGGCGATGAGCGCATCGCTGGTGATCACCTCGCCAAACAGCCCGCCCTCGACGCCGATCATCGACAGCGCCGCTGCATGCAACGCAGGGTAGGCCGAGCCGCACGCGTCGGCGACGGTCAGGCAGCCAAAGCCAAGATCAACCGCGTGGCGCAGCGTCGACGACACGCACACCTCGGTGGTAACTCCGCAGAGGATCAACTGGCGAATACCGCGATTGCGCAGCAGCAGTTCCAGATCGGTATGGGCAAAGGCGCTGTAACCCGGTTTGTCGATTACCGGTTCGCCGGGTTCGGGTTTTAACTCGTCGATCAGGTCGTTGCCGTACTCGCCGCGCACCATCAGGCGGCCAAGTGGCCCAGGGCTTCCGATGGGGGCACCGCTGGCTTCCGCGCGACGACGCTTGGTTTCGGGGAGGTCGCTGAGGTCGGTGCGATGGCCTTCACGGGTGTGTATGACGAACAACCCGCTGCGGCGCGCCGCGATCAACAGCTGGCGGATCGGCTCGATGGGCGCCCGCAACCGTTCGATGTCCAGCCCGGCCTTATCGGCATAGCCGCCTGGCGCGCAGAAGTCGCGCTGCATGTCGATCACCAGCAGCGCGGCGTGCTCCAGCGTGAGCTTCACTGCAAATTCCCCAGGGCGAATTCGTGGCAGACCGCCGTGGCAATGCCGCTGACGATGTCCTCGGCCATACGTTGGCCCTTGCCTGCGGTAGAGCCTCTGGCCGAGGACAGCACGCCTGAAGGCGGTACCCATTCGGTTCGGGCGGGGTACATATCGTAGGGCGGGAAGTCTGCGGGGCCATCGTCCGGAATACGTTCGAGCGCAACCAGGCTCGGGTGGTAATGCAGCATCAGCGAGGTTTCGATGACCGCCGCGTGCTCCAGCGCGAAGCCTGGGAAGCCATCGGGGAATATATCGGCCAGCGTGTTTTCTCTGCAGAAGTCCCAGTGTTCCAGACGCATGACCTCGATCTCCGCGTCCGCCCCCAGCTCGCGCAGCGCCAACTGGATGCCTTCGGTGACGAACCACTGATTCTCGTAATGGCCGACCACCAGGACCAGACGTTTGACCCCATGCCGATGAAACTCGCGGACGGCGTCGCGCACCAGTGCGCTCAGCGTGGCGCCATCCAGGCTGGTGGTTCCGCAGAAATGCTGTCCGCCACCGCACTTGGGTTGCGATTTGTAACCGTAGGACAGCGCCGGCGCCACAAGCCCGCCGACTCGGTCGGCGACGTCAGCGCAAATGGCACTGGCGAGCAGCGCATCGGTGCCCAACGGCAAATGCGGGCCGTGCTGTTCGGTGGCACCGCAAGGTAGGAACAAAACGGCGCCGTCACGCACGCGGCGTTCGTACTCGACCCAGCTGAGTTGATCCATATGTACGCTGTTCATAGCGAGGGGCTCCGGATTACGGTCAGGGCCGGCCGTTCCGGCCAGCTGGCGATCAGCGCGGCGAGGGTCACCAAGGCCGCGCCGGTCCATTCATGTATGCCAATGGCCTGCTCGCCGAGCCAGGCGGAGGAGAGCACTGCGGCCAACAGTTCGAACACGACGAGGACGGCGGCCCGTCCGGCTTCGATGTGGCTAACGCCGTATTGCACGGCTGCCATGCTCAACAGCCAGCCGAGCGACATGAGGGCGATCTGCCAACTCAAATCGAAACTCAGCGGCGGCGGATACTCACCGAGCAAGGGGCACAGCACGGCTGCGATCAAGGCACTGCCCACGAAGGGCGCCAGGGTCTTGCTCGCCAAAGGCACCTGATCGGCGGCGCGCGTGGCGAGGTTGTTCAGGCTGAAGCCCAGGCCTGCGGCGAGGGCAAGCCAATCGCTACCGCGCAATGGCTGGAGCAGTTCGATACTGATGCCGAGCGTCAGCGCAATTCCCAGCAGGGCCAGAAGCAACGCGCCGACTCGCAGCAGCGTCAGGCGTTCGCCCAGTAGCAGCCAGCCACCCAGCACGCCCCACACGGGGGCGAGATAGAAAAGAAGCATGACCCGCACCACCTCGCCAATGGCCAGCGCTGTAACCAGCGCGGCAGTGGCGCCGCCTCCACACACCGCTATCGCCAGCAGCCCCTTGCGCTGCGGCAACCATGCGCGGCGTTCACGCCATAGCACGGGCAGCGCAATGAAGCTGAGCAAACCATAGACCAGCAGAACCAGCGGCATGCCGACCAATCCGAGGCTGGCGAAATGGTGCAACGGCAGCCAGCCAAGGCCCCAGGCAATTGCACCTGTGACCAAGAAAGTCTGCGGTAACAGCGTGCTCACGCGCCCATCCATGAGCCGCCATTGGGGCCGAGAATCTGCCCTGTGAAGTAGCTGGCCTGGGGTGATAGGAGAAAGAGGATCGCGGCGGCGACTTCTTCAGGCGTGCCAAGCCGGGCCATGGGGATATCCAGTTCCTTGGCCATCCACTCGTTGCTCATATGTTCTGGCGACACCATGGCCGTGGCGATGGGGCCGGGTGCGACGGCGTTTACGCGAATGCCGTCAGCGGCAAATTCGCGCGCTAGCGAACGGGTAAGGCCGATTACGCCGGCCTTGGCGGTGCAATAGGCGGCATAGTCGCTTCGACCCAAGAAGCCCAGATCCGAAGCAATGTTGACGATGGAGCCGTCACCGCGCGAGCGCATGTGTCGTAGCGCGTGCTGGGTACAGCGATAGACGCCATGCAGATCAACGTCGAGTACCCGTGACCAGTCTTGCTCGCTGGTGTCGAGAAAGGGTTTTTCGAGAATGACGCCTGCATTATTCACCAGCAGATCCAGCGGACCGTCTGCGAGGATCTGCTCGAACATGCCGGCAACGGCAGAGGGTGAGCTGACGTCCGCTTCCACGCTCCGCGCCTTGCCGCCAAGCTCGGCAACCAGCTGCTGCGCCAGTTCAGCCTGCCCATGATGGTTGACCCATACGCTGGCGCCCGCGTTGGCCAACGCGAGTACGGTCGCTCGGCCAATGCCGGTCGCCGCGCCGGTCACCAGGGCCACCTTGCCTTCGAGCATCAATGCATGACCTCGCCGTGGCTGACCGACAGTGCCTGGCCGGTCAGGGCCGCGGCCAGCGGCGAGCCGAGAAACAGGAAGGTGCCGGACAGGTCCGCTGGCGTCAGCAGTTCTGGGATGGCCTGGGCGGCCAGCACCGCGACCAGCTCTTCGGCCTCGGTGCGGCCGTTTTCCTCGGCCATCACGCGCAGCGAGCGCATCGCCGCTTCGGTGCCTATCCATCCCGGACATACGGCGTTCACGCGGATGCGGCGCGGGCCCAGCTCCCAGGCCAAGGAGCGGGTCAGACCGACAACCGCATGCTTGCTCGCCGCATAGGCAGAAAAGCCCGGCACGCCTTTGAGCCCCCAGATGGACGCTTGGTTGATCACGCTGGCACCGGCCCGCAGCCGCGGCAGCAGGGCACGGGTCAGGCGCTGCATGGACGAGACATTGTTGTCGAGCAGCTGTGCCCAGCAGGCGTCTGCTTCGGCGGTGGGGTCGGTGATCGGCGTCTGGTATTCCATGCCCGCGTTGTTGACCAGCACATCAACCGACCGGCTACGACAGGCCAGATCGTCGGCGAAGTGCTGCACCGCATGCCAGTCCGTAAGCTCCAGCGTCGTGGCATGCAGCTCGGCATCGGTTTGCAGGCTCTCCACGAGCTCGCCAAGGGCATCCGCGTTACGGTCGACCAGTTCCAGCGTAGCGCCGGCTTCGGCATAGGTCTGCGCCAATTGCCGGCCAATGCCGCCCGCCGCGCCAGTCAGTACGACACAACGCCCGCGATAATCGAGTGCTTTATGCATTTCACACCGCCGTGAGGAAAGACACGCCAACTGCACCATAGAAGCTCTCCGCCTTTTGCGGTCCTTCGCCGACTACGCCGTAGTCGTCATCCAGCACGCGACGCAGGCGGTAGCGATGGAAACTGCCAAGCAGGTCGCGCATCGGGATCACCTGGTTGTAAGTGCTGCCATACAGCTCCACATGCAGCGCGGGCAGGCGATACCAGGGCGCTACCGGTTTCTCGTGATGAGCGTTGTGAAAGGAAAAGTTGAGCAACAACAGGTTCAGCGACGGCCAGCGCGCGGATACCAAATTGCTGAAGGTATTGAGCTGTTCGTAGGCTCGATCGCGTCGCTTGTTCTCCGGCACGTTGCCTTCCTCAAGCACGGCGAAGGCGTCATAGGTGTGCTGATAGGCATCGGCGAAGCGCAGCACCGTGATCATCAGCATCCAGGCCACGCCATATAGCACCAGCGCCTTTAGCGACAGCCATCCCAGCAGGGCGAACAACAGGGTGCGGACGAGCATGACCCGGGCGACCTTGCCGCGACGCGCACGGTGTTTCTCGTTGTCGGTGACGAAGGGCAGCGCGACCACGTAGAAATGCATGATCAGTTCCACAGCCGGCACGTAGGCCCATTCGAGCGCCAACACCAACTTCTGGAACCAGACGGGGCGCGCCTTGAGAAAGGCCTTGCTGTCGAAAGTAATGACATCGGCGCGGTCGACGTGGTGGCGCATGTGCTTCTTGCGCAGGTCCTGAAACTCGGCATAGCAGCTGCCGGTCAGCCAGCTGCAAACGCTGCCGGCCCACTGGTTGTGCTTCGGCGCGCTGAAGATGGTGCCGTGGGCAAATTCGTGGATCAGGTACGCCGCGATGATCATGGCATGGCCGAGCAGCAGCGTACCCAGCGCGTTGAGCCAGCCATTGGCCGGGAAGAGCAGGGCTAGCCCGGCGACGTAGCCGAGCAGGACATAGGAAATGGCCAGGGTGTTCGGCACCTTGCCATCGGCATAACGGTAAAGCGGTTTGCTGGTTTGCATATCGATCTCCAGCCGAGGCGGGCCTAGCCCGCCCGGGCACGCATTACTTAGCGAGCGCTTCGGTAAATTGCGGGTCGTAGGTAGTGCTGAAGTCCGGAATCGAAGGGATCTGGCCGTTGTCCATCAGCAGCTTGGCGATAACCGCGCCGCTGCCGTGAAAGGAGTGAGTGTCGTCGCTGGGGGTGAAGCTCTTCCCCATCTCCGCGAGCGGAATGTTGTACGCGCCGGACATTTGCTCGATCGCCTCTTCGGCACTTACCCCCAACACTTCACCGATGATTTCGGCCGACTCGTCGGGGTGTTCCTGCATGTAGGCGAGGCCGTCCAGGTAACCCTGGATCATTGCTTTGATGGCGGCGGGCTTCTTGGCGATCACCGCCTCGTCGAACACCAGCACATCGGTGATCAGGCCCGGCGCGTCCTTGGAGGAGTACACCACCTGGAACTTGTCACTCCCACCCATGGAAAGGATCTGCGATACGTTGGGTTCGTAGGTCACGCCAATGGGCAGGTTCCCCGAGGCCATCGCGCCTGGAATGCCTTCAGGCGTCATGTTGACTGGCTGGATATCCTTCTCGGTCATGCCGTTCTGTTGCAGCGCATAGGCGAGCAGAAAATCGGACGGCGACAGCGGGTTGTAGCCAACCTTCTTACCTTTGAAATCCGCAACCGAGCTGATCGAGGCATCCGCGACGATGGCATCACCGCCGTTGGAGAAATCGATGGGCATCACAACGCGATGCTTGAGGCCTTTGGCGACAGAGGCGACTACCTGGTCGTAGGTGAGCATGCCGCCATCGAGTGCGCGGCTGAGCATGGCAGTCGGGATCAGGGCAGGGTCGTTGAAGAACTGCAACTCCACATCCAGCCCGTGTGGTTTGAACAGATCCTTCTTGTCGGCTACATAGAACGGCCCGTAACCGGCCCATACCACGGTGCCGATCTTCATTGTTTCCGCCGCCTGGCCGGCCAGCGGAGCGAGAACGGCCGCAGCGGCCAGCGTGGCACCGAGCAGCGTCTTGTGCAGTGAACGAAGCAGTGGAGCAGTCATGGTGAAATTCCTACACAGTGGAAGAACCGGCACGGGATGACATCGCGTCCTCCCGGGCTTTTATCCCGCCGTGTAGTCCTATCCTTAGGACCGGAAAACTCTCGGACCAGCCGCTCATTCGCATGAGCCGGAACCCTAGTTCGCCTTGGTGTTGCGCCTGTGTGCCGAGCGTCATGAGTGCTGTGGCGACTCATCCCGTTCACTATAGGCTGAGCAGATTGCGTGCCACTTCCGGTAGTCGCCTAATGGCTTTTACATTCAACAACTTGCGATGCAAGGACATGATGACTGGTATGAAATCTATGTGTTGTCTGCGCTCAAATGGTGAGCGGTGCGCCGCGATGGTGCTGATCGATAGCGAATAAACGGCGCGATAAGAGGGTTCGAGAGGGTGACGCCACGGCCAGCGTCGCGAATCATGCTGTCCTTGTGCATCTGCGCCAGGCCCTGCATGGCCTGCTGGCAGTACCCGGTTCAGAGCGGCCCACTGGGCCATACATATTGGAAATGAGCGCTTGTAAATACGGTCGACGGCCCAGCCTGTCTTCGATGGGCCGCTGCGCCGCCAGCGGATAGTCGACGACAGGCTTGTTGGACAGCTCGTCGAATCGGCGCAGCGTTGGTAAAAGACGATGTCGGGTGATCTGGCATACGGCCTTTTAGGCCGTGACCTGCTGGCGACAATCTTAGGATGGCTTCGCAAGCAAACAAGGCCTGCAGCCGGAGTGTCAGGCGCGACTCTCCAGGTACGCCCGCCAGCCGCCCAATTCGCTGATGTCGCGTGCATCTTGCAAGCCGTATGGCTCACAGATGAAGCCGGTTTCCCAGCGGCCATCGGCAAGCTGTACCTTGCCCAGGCCGAGCGGGGCGGGAATGCCAGTCAGGAACGAGCCGAGCTCACTGCTCGGCATGTCCCAGACCTCTACTTCGATCGCCACGCCACCATCGGTCACACGGACCATGCCCGGGCGGAACGGAGGGCCGCCGGCAAGCGCATAGAGCTTGTAGTCCGGCGAACTTCGGGTGGCTTCGAGCAGCCGACCCCCGCGTTGCTTGAGTTGCCAGTTCAACGGCAAGCCGTCGAGGTGGGCGCCACAGACAACCACGCGAGCGCGGTCGTTACGAGCCGGATACACGGGCGCGGGCGAAGTGACCGACTGGCCGCCGATGAGCATGATGCCGGTGTGACGCTGCAGCGCATCGGCCAGGCTCAGCAGGTACTGGTCGGTAAAGGCGCGGCCAAACAGGGTGATGCCCCACGGCAATCCGTTCTGCATCTTGCCTGCTGGCACCGCGACGGCCGCGTAGTCCAGCATGTTCATGAAGTTGGTGTAGTAGCCCAGGTCCGAGTTGCGCTTGACCGGCTCGGCGTGCAGCTCCTCCAGCGTCACGGGGCGGGGGTAGGCTGGGGTCAGCACGCAGTCGACCTCGTTCATGATCCGGTCGCAGATTGCCTTGAGCTGTTGCAGGCGGTACTGGGCACGAAACAGCTGCACGGCGGTTGTACCCGGCGCCTTCTCCAGTACCGCCTTTATTACCGGCAGGACGGCGTCCGGCTGCTGCTCGATCAGTTCGCCGGCGACGCTGTAGCGTTCGGCGACCCAGGGGCCTTCATACAGCAGGCGGGCGGCTTCGAGGAAGGGCGTGAAGTCTATGTTGACCGGTTCGCCACCGATGGCTTTGAGGTGCTCGATGGTGTTGTGGAACAGCGTCGGGCTTTCCGGGCAACCGAGGAATTCCAGCTCCTTCGGCACGCCGAAGCGGAAAGTTTTGACCCGTCCGAAGGCTGCGCCGTCGTTCCATTGCGGGTTGGCGCGGCTGTATTCGTCGCGCGGATCGAGCCCAGCCGTCAGCGACAGCAACTGGCTGGCCTCAAGCGCGGTGGCCGTGAAGAACGTAACGCAATCCAGCGTACGGCACGCCGGTACGACGCCAGCCGTCGAGATCAGGCCCTTGGTGGCTTTCAGGCCCACCAGATTGTTCAGGGCCGCCGGCACGCGGCCGGAACCGGCGGTGTCGGTGCCCAAAGCAAAGGTCGCAACACCCAGTGCCACGGCGAGTGACGACCCGGCGCTTGAGCCTCCAGACGGGTAATCCGGATGCACACTGTTGCGGCATTCACCGTAGGGCGAGCGAGTACCGTTGAGCCCGGTGGCGAACTGGTCGAGGTTGGTCTTGCCCATCGGGATAGCGCCGAGGGTAATTAGCTGGCTGACGATGGTCGCGCTGGCGTCCGGCGTATAGGCGAAGGCCGGGCAGGCAGCCGTCGTGGGGATACCTGCCAGATCAATGTTGTCCTTGATGGCAAAGGGGACGCCGTACAGAGGCAGCTCGGCGGGCGACTTGCCATCCAGCGCGGCGAGGTAGGGTTCCAGTTCTTCCGTCGTCAGTAGGTGGATGAACAGCTTGAATTCGGGATTGAGGGCGGCGGCCTTGTCGCGCAGTCCAGCGATCAGCCGGCGCGGGGTGGTTTCACCGGCGGCATAGGCGGCGCGCAGAGTGTCGAGGCGCAGGTCGAATGTGTCGTTCATGCTCGTGTCCTTCGTAGGATGGAAAACGGCGCAGCCTTTTCCACCGTTGATGTTCGGGCCGGTCCTGCGGGCCGGCAGGTGGATCGGTGAAGCGTGATCCACCCTACGGTTGTTCGGCGTCAGGCTTCCTCGATCACTACCACGCGCTGGCCGGCGCGCACGGGGGAGCCGGGCTGCACCCGAACTTCCTTCACAATCCCGCCGACGGGCGCGGTTAGTGGGATTTCCATCTTCATCGACTCGAGAATGACCAATACGTCGCCGGCCTCGACCATCGCGCCCGGCTCGACCTGAACCTGCCAGAGGTTGCCGGCGATGTGGCTCTCGATGCCGTGCTCACCGGCACCGAGGGGGCGTCTTCACCGAGGTCGGGGGCGACTTCTTCGCTCTCGAAATGCGCCTGGCCGGACTCGATCCAGCGTTGACGCTCGGCATGGAACGCGGCGCGCTGCTGCTGGCGGAAGGCGTCGATGCCCTCGGCTTCACGGACCAGGAAGTCCTGGTAGTCGGACAGCCGCAGCTCGGTCTCCTCGATCTTCAAGGGGTAGCGACCCAGCGGAAAATCGCGGCGGATTTTCAGGAGCTCCTCGGCCGAGACCGGATAAAAGCTGATCTGGTCGAAAAAACGAAGCAGCCAGGGCTGGCCGCCAAAGGCCTCGACGGCGCGATAACGGTTCCACATCTGCAGGGTGCGACCGACGAACTGGTAGCCACCAGGCCCTTCCATGCCATAAACGCACATGTAGGCGCCGCCAATACCGACCGAGTTCTCGGCGGTCCAGGTACGTGCCGGGTTGTACTTGGTGGTGACCAGACGATGGCGCGGGTCCAGCGGAGTGGCGACAGGGGCGCCGAGGTAGACGTCGCCCAGGCCCATGACCAGATAGCTGGCCTCGAACACAGTCTTATAAACGGCGTCGAGGTTCGGCAGGTCGTTGATACGACGAATGAATTCCAGATTGCTCGGGCACCAGGGCGCGTCCTTGCGCACCGTGGTCATGTACTTGTCGATCGCCAGCTGGCAAGCCGGGTCGTCCCAGGACAGCGGCAGATGCACGATACGCGAGGGGACCTTCAGATCCTGCGCCGAGCATACGGCGTCCCAGAGACCGGCTACCGTGTCGAGTAGCATGCTCAGCGGCAGGGTTTCTGGCTGGTAGTGGACCTGCAGCGAGCGGATGCCGGGGGTAAGGTCGATCACCCCATCCAGGCTCTTCGCCTCCAGCGCCTGCATCAGCGCATGACCGCGGAAGCGCAGCACCAGATCCAGCTCCGGCTGGCCGATTTCCAGCAGCAGGTGCGTGTCGCCGGAGAGCCGCGCTACCAGGCGCGTATCGGCTTCGCCCAGGTCAAGGACGATGGGAGACGTAGGGGCGAATTTCTTCGCCACTGTTGCCGTGTCAACGCGGGCGAATGAATTCGCCCCTCCGTGAATTTCTTGTTCCAGATCCTTTGCCAACGCCCGCGCCGTGTCGATATCCACCGGTACGAAGCGCACCTTGTCGCCAGCCTTGAGCTGGCCGAGTTGCCACAGATCCGCCTCGATGATGGTCACCGGACAGACAAAGCCGCCCAGGCTCGGGCCGTCCGGGCCGAGGATCACCGGCATGTCGCCCGTGAAGTCCACCGCGCCGATGGCGTAGGGGTTGTCGTGAATGTTCGACGGGTGCAGACCGGCCTCGCCGCCGCTTTCGCGCACCCACTCGGGCTTGGGGCCGATCAGGCGTACGCCGGTGCGGCTGGAGTTGAAATGCACTTCCCAGTCGGTGGCGAAGAAGGTCTCGATGTAGCCTTCGGTGAAGTATTCCGGCGCGCCATGCGGGCCGTAGATCACACGGATCTCGCGGATCGCCGGCAGGTTGCTGCACTGCTCGAGCGGCAGGCTGGCGCCGACGGCAGTATCGGCGAGCGGCGCCAGGTGCAGCACGTCGCCGGCGCGCAGGGCGCGGCCTGCATGTCCGCCGAACTGGCCGAGGGTAAAGGTGCTCCGGCTGCCGAGGTACTGGGGCACTTGCAAGCCGCCGCGTACGCAAAGATAGCTGCGTGCTCCGGCTCCGGCGATGGTGCCAATGGCAAGGGTGCTGCCGGCCGGGACGAAGAGGGCGGTACACATCGGCTGCTCGACGTCGTCCAGCTTCAACGGAATCTCCGCGCCCGTCACTGCCACCACGGCATCGGTGTTAAAGCGCAGGATGGGCCCGCTCATGGTGATTTCCAGCCCGGCCGCATCAGACGGATTGCCGAGCAGGGCATTGCCCAGTCGCAGGGCGCGGCTGTCCATCGGGCCGGACGGCGGCACGCCCACCGCCCAGTAGCCCTGGCGGCCGGGGAAATCCTGAACCGTGGTCTGGGTGCCTGCGGTGATCACTTCGAAGGTGGTGGCTCGGTAGGTCAGCCCTTCCAGGCAGCGAGTCCAGGGGTTGCCTTCGGCGAAAGGAGCGTAGCTAAGGATCTGGCGCAGGTAGTCGCGGTTGGTTTCCACGCCATAGAGCAGCGAGTTGTCCAGCGCGCGATCCAGCGCGGTGCGGGCCGCCTCGCGATCGGGCGCCCAGGTGATGATTTTGGCAATCATCGGGTCGAAGTAGGGTGGGATCTCGCAGCCGGCCTCGACCCAGGTGTCGATGCGCAGGGCCTTGCCGGCGGCCTCGGGGAAGGCCACCGCTGTCAGGAGGCCGGGGCTCGGCTGGAAGTCGCGGCCCGGGTCCTCGGCATACACGCGCGCCTGGATCGAATGACCGCTGGGCTTCAGGCCCTTGGCCAGTTCAGCCAGCGGGGCCAGATCGCCAGCGGCCAGCTCAATCATCCAGCGCACCAGGTCGACGCCCCAAACCTGCTCGGTGACGCCGTGCTCGACCTGCAGGCGGGTGTTTACCTCGAGGAAGTAAAAGCGCTCTGCCTCGCTGTCGTAGACGAATTCGACGGTTCCGGCGCTGCGGTAGCTCACGGCTTTCGCCAGCTTCACCGCCGCCTCGCAGAGCGCTTCGGCCATGCCGGCCGGCAGGTTCGGCGCCGGGGTTTCCTCCAGCACCTTCTGGTTGCGCCGCTGCACCGAGCAGTCGCGCACGCCGAGAGCAATCACCTCGCCGGCGCCGTCGCCGAATACCTGTACTTCCAAGTGGCGGGCGCGCTGGATGTACTTCTCGATGAACACGCACGAGTCGCTGAAGTTGTTCTGCCCCAGCCGCTTGACCGCTTCGAAGGCGTCCGACAGTTCCTCGGCGGAGCGGCACACGCGCATGCCGATGCCGCCGCCGCCCGCGGTGCTTTTCAGCATCACCGGATAGCCGATCTCATCACTGGCTTTCAATGCGGCGTCGAGGTTTTCCAGCAGTTCGGTGCCTTCCAGCATCGGCACACCGTACGCCTTGGCCAGCGCGCGGGCGGTGTGCTTCAGGCCGAAGACCCGAAGTTGTTCCGGGGTCGGGCCGACGAAGGCGATGCCGGCGGCCTCGCAGGCCTCGGCGAAGGCGGCGTTCTCGGAGAGAAAGCCGTAGCCCGGGTGGATGGCTTTGGCTCCGGTTTCCTGAGCGATGCCGAGAATCTTCTCGATCGCCAGGTAGGTGCCCGACGCGGCGCCTTCGCCCAGGCTGTGCGCTTCGTCGGCGTGCTGGAGATGCAGGCTGGCTGCATCAGCCTCGGAATAGACGGCCACACCCTTGCAGTTGAGCGCCTTCAGGGTGCGCAGGATGCGGCAGGCAATGGCTCCGCGGTTGGCGATCAGCAGTTTGTTGAACATTCGAGGAGTCCTCGAAGGTGGCGGGCCGTCCCGCCGCTGTTGGGGCTGCACCACGGTCGTCCATGGCGGAAAACAGATTCATTGAGGCCGGTTCAGCGATTACCAGCCGAACGTGCAGGAGGATCCGACCTGAACTCGGGAGGTTGCCTAAGACATTGGCCCGAGCGGCTCTGACATAGCGAGAAGAGCCAGCGTCGAATCGTTTGCGGCTTAAGGTTCGCCAGTTGACTATCTTTTAGGCCCATACCAGCACCTCGGCAGGCGTGGGGTTCCATCCGTTGCATGGGTTATTCAGCTGGGGGCAGTTGGATATCAGGACGATCACGTCCATTTCGGCTCTCAGCTCCACGTACTTGCCTGGCGCTGAAATGCCATCCTCGAAGGTAAGGCCGCCATCGACCGTGACGGGTACGTTCATGAAGAAGTTGATGTTGGCACCGATGTCGCGCTTCTCGAGGCGCCCGTCGTGCAGGCTGGCGCGCAGGAAGTTGTCACGGCAGCTGTGCATGTAGCGCTTGTCCAGTGCGTAGCGGACCACATTGCTCTCTTGGGCACAGGCGCCGCCAAGCGTGTCATGGCGGCCGCAGGTGTCTGCGGTAATGGTCAGCAGCGGGTTGCCCAGGTTTGAATACAGCACCGTGCCGGCGGTCAGGTAGACCTTGTTCTGCTTACGCAGCGTGCGCTGCGGGTCGAAACGCTCACGTGGGTTTTGTGCACTGAAGAACAGGGTGTCGATAGCCTGGTTGCCTTCAAGGTCCAGCAGTCGCAGGGACTGGCCCGCCTTTACTTCGAACAGGTAAGGCTCGCCCGCAGGGATTACATGGCGGAACACGGCGGTTTCTGGGTGAAGGTTGCTCTCGTGGATGGTCATGGCGCCGCCTCCTCAGATGTAGAGCCGTTCGGTGTTATGAAAGGCGCGGCCGTTTTCGGGGCGCGAGGTGCGGCAGAGCACACTGATACCGTCGCTGTCGACCCGGTGCCAGCTCAGTTGCACAGGCTTTGGCGCGTATTCGGGAGATGGGTCCATGGGGTGTTGCAGGGCCGTGAGCACCACTAGCGCATCCATGGGGGCGTAGAGCTCGACGTAATCACCCGCTTTTGAATTGTCGGGCTGAAAAGCGAAGCCGCCGTCCGCATCCACCGTGACCTTGCTAAACAGGTTCAAGGTCATGAGCAGGTCCTGCAGGTTGAGATTCCATTTGCCCATTTCCACCAGAAGGTTGTCCGCACCGTTGCGAAAGAAGCCGTTTCGCAGCTCCTGGTAACGGCCCTGGCCATACTTCTCGGCGACTTCATCGGCATTGAGCACGCCACCAAAACTGTCATGCCATCCGCAGGTGTCGGCTGTTATGCAAGCCAGCACCCGGCCCATGTCTGAATACAGGCAGTGGCCGGTGGTGAGCTTGGCGGTGTGTTGGCCTTTGAGGGTGTCAGGCAAATTCAGCCGCTCGCTTTTTTCAGCGGCGTTGAACATCAAACAGCTGACGTTGGCACCGCCTTCGAGGTCGGTCAGGCGTAGCAATTGTCCGCGCTTGAGCACGAAGGAGGTATGCCCGCCGCCGGGAAGGGTTTCTTCATACAGAATGGGGCGGATTGCAAGTGAAGCGCTCATGTCAGGTTCCTTGATTGACGATATGCATTTGCCCGAGCTGTGCCGACAGATCGCCAATGGCGGCGCGGGCAACTCGACGGTCAGCGTTCAGAGGAATGTCGTAGGTCACGCGAGCGCCATAGGCGCCAGGTGCATGGGGATCGACGCGGATCTTGTCGAATACCAGGATGCGAGTGCCGAGGGTGAAACCTTCGGATAGGTCATGGGTGACCATGAATACGGTCAACCGGGTTTCCCGCCACAGCTGAAGCAGCAGCTCGTGCATGTCCTTGCGGATCCCGGGATCGAGCGCGCCGAAGGGCTCATCGAGCAACAACACGCGAGGCTTCATGATCAGCGCTTGAGCGATCGCCAGACGCTGCTGCATACCACCGGATAGCTGCGCCGGGTACTTGTCGAGCGACTGGCCCAGGCCGACGTTGCGCAGGACCACTTCCGCCTGTTCACGTGCTTCACGCTTGCCTTGGCCGAACAGTCGGCCCAGCACCGGCGCCTTCGGCAGTTCCAGACCGAGGGCAACGTTGTCGAGTACCGATAGATGAGGAAATACCGAGTAGCGCTGGAACACAACGCCGCGACTGGCATCCGGTTCGTCGGCGATGAGCTGGTCATCCAGCAGGATTTCGCCGCGGCTGGGACGTTCTTGCCCAAGCAACATGCGCAGAAATGTGGATTTGCCGCAGCCGGACGCGCCAACCAAGGTGCAGAACTCGCCTTCAGCGACGGTCAGGCTCAGGCGTTCCAGCACCACCTGATCGCCGTATTCCTGCCAGACGTTGTTGACGTGAATGAACGGCTTGATTGTCTGTTCGCTGGCCTGGCTCATGCTGGTTTCGCTCATGCCTTGGCTCCTTCATACCAGGGAAAGGCCAGCTGGGTGAGCTTGCGCAGACTGAAATCCATGGTCCATGCCAGCAGGGTGATCCAGGCCACGTAGGGCAGGATCACATCCATCGCCAGATAGCGACGCACCAGGAAGATTCGGTAGCCCAGGCCATCGGTGGACGCGATGGCTTCGGCGGCAATGAGAAAGAGCCAGGCGGAGCCGAGCACCAGTCGCATGGCAATCAGCAGGCGCGGCAGTATCTGTGGCAACACCACGCGCAGGATCAGCGTCCAGGTGTTCGCGCCGAGGGTTTGCGCCTTGATCAACAATTCCGGCGGAATTTCCCTGGCGCGTTGTTCCAGATCACGCGCCAGTACCGGCGTTACGCCAATCACGATAAGCATGACCTTCGACAACTCGCCAAGCCCGAACACGATGAACAGAATCGGCAGGATCGCAAGCGGCGGCACCATGGACAGGACAGTCAGCAGAGGTGACAACGACGCGCTGAACAGCGGCAGGGTGCCGGCCGCGACACCAAGGCAAAGGCCAACGACTGCAGCAACCGCCAGACCTACACCGAGGCGTTTAAGGCTGGAGATGGTGTCCTGCCAGAAGAGGTAATCGCCGCTGCGCTTGTCAGGGGTGAAGGCCAGACGCTCCACCGCACTGGACATCTGCGTGAAGCTGGGTAGCAACTTATCGTTGGGGTTGGTTTCCAGCCGCTGCGCCGAACTGGTCAGATAAGCGAACAGGATAATGGCGAAGGGCAAGATCACCAGCAGCATCCAGCCAGTGCGTCCCGGGACACGGTTGATCAAGCGCATAGGGAGGTCCTACTGCTGATCGGGAAGTGCTGCCGCGGGTCGGTCGTCTTGTCGAATCCGAGCGGTGGCATAAAAGAGCCTCCAGTGAGTGGGCATGGCAAAGGAGCTGCGTTTCAAACGCCGTCTCCCGGGCTTTTATCCCGCCGTGTAACCTCACTGGAGGTCGCCAACTCTCGGACCAGCCACTCGCTATTCGAGCCGGAACCCTAGTTGACCATTTCTGAATTTTTCGTCCGTGAGCCGCAGCTTCCGGCACATAGTGCATGCAAGACCGATGCCGACACGGGGCTTCCGTGATCGGCGCTGCTGAGCTGGAACTTTGACAATTACGAGCCTAAAGCGAGCAGGGTGCCCTATTACTGCCCCATTTAAGAGCATGGTTGGGGTACCCGAGCCTCGGCTGCTCTCGTTCCTGCATCTCAACATGTTCTCGTCCGTCATTGTCATCAAGCCCAACCAGAACACCACCCAACTAAACGTATGACTCGTTGAGACGGCCGCGCAGCCAGACCCTTACCTAACACGCTGATTTGAACGGCGCTGGTCTGGCTGGACTCGGTGGTTACTTAAAGTGAGGCCTGTCCATGGTCAATGTTGGTGTCTGCCGAGCATGCTGGGTGCTGGCGTCAATTGATCGGATCCTTGTTTCCACACAATCAAATGGATCCATGCCGTTCTGCCACGAATTCCGCCACCCGCTCGAGCATCCGATCGCATGCGCTCAATTGCGCCAGGCTCACGAATTCATCGGGTTTGTGGCCCTGATCCATGCTGCCCGGTCCGCACACGACCGTTGGGATTCCGGCCTGGTCGAATAGGCCGCCCTCGGTACCGAAGGCCACGGTGCCGAACGCTCGCGAGCCGCAGAAGGATGCGACCCATTCGGCGGCCTGGCTCTGTGCGGAGGTGGACAGACCGGGGTAGCTCGACAGCTCGGTGAAACGGATATCGCTTCCCGCACTGACAGCTTGCATGGCGGGCAACAGGCATTCGCTGGCATAGCGCTGCAGTTGCTCGGCCACCTCGCGTGGGTTCATCGCGGGCAGCGTGCGCACTTCAAAGTCGAAGCGGCAATCGTCGGGGACGATGTTCAGCGCCTTGCCGCCCGAGATGACGCCGGTTTGCACGGTAGAGAAGGGCGGATCGAAGCGGCTGTCTCGGAGCTCGGGCGACTTCAGTGCGTCGCCCAGTCGGCCCAGTTCAGCGATCAGCCGCGCGGCATACTCGATGGCATTCACCCCTTGCGGTGCGTATGCCGAATGACACGCCGCCCCGCGGACGTCGCAGCGCACCGCCAGCTTGCCTTTGTGACCAAGCACTGGCCTGAGTTCGGTAGGCTCGCCGATCACGCAGAGCAAGGGTTTGATGGGGCGCGCACGCAGCCTGTCCAGCAGGGAGCGAACGCCGAGGCAACCCACTTCCTCGTCATAGGACAGGGCGATATGCACCGGCATCCGTAGCGTTCTTTTAGTGAGCGCCGGTACCAATGCCAGCACACAGGCGATGTAGCCCTTCATGTCGGCGGTACCGCGTCCGTAGAGGTTGCCCGCGGACTCCGAGAGTTCGAACGGTGGGAAGCTCCAGGCCTGACCGTCGACCGGTACCACATCGGTATGACCGGACAGCACGATACCCGGCACATCGACCGGGCCGATGGTGGCGAACAGGTTGGCCTTGCTGCCGGTACTGTTGTAGATCAGCTCACAGGCCACGCCGTGGTCTGCCAAGAAGTCGCGAACGAACTCGATAAGGGCCAGATTCGATTCGCGACTGGTGGTGTCAAAGGCCACCAGTTGCGCCAACAGTCCACGACTGCGGCTCACCGGTCGTCTCCCGGCACCCCATAGCCGGGCGCCTTGGACGGGTTCAGGGCGCGGTCGATGTAATCCTGCATTTGCGGTTGGTACGCCTGCCACAGCTTGCCGAGCTCACCGATGGGGTTTTCATCGGCCCAGTCGACCCGCAGGTTGATCACTGGCCAGCTCACCTCATCGACCACCAGCAGGGCTGCGGAATGCACTGGTCCGGCCTCGCCGCCGGCGTCCACGGCGGCCTGCATTGCAGCGAGCAAGCGCCCCGCCAGGTGTCCCTCGGCCTGTTCGAATGCGTCCGTCATTGCCTGGATGACGCCCGGGCTGGCGAGCATGTTGCCGGCGGCCACGCACTGCTTGCCGCTCACGGCATTGTGCACTCCCAGGGTTTCGCTGCCGCTGAAGTGGGCCGTACGGCCCTGGTGGTCGATGACGGTGAGCTGTCGATACCCGCTGAAAGGCTCCTGCGCCAGTACCTGCTGCAAGGCTTCGGTGGGCGCCAGCCCCTGCTTGAGTGCAGCCAGCACCTCGGGCCCGAGTGCCGGCAAGGTAATGTTCTGCGAGGCCACGGCCCCTACGCCAGGCAACAGCCATGGGCAGCGAGCACCCACGGCGATGCTCGAAGAACTGATGGCGATACCCAGCTGGCCGGAGGTTTCGCAGCGCGCAGCGATGGAAAATGTCATGGCATGGCTCCTGGTCAGTCGGGAATGACGGCAATCACGTCGATCTCCATCAGCCACTGCGGCTGACCAAGGGCGGAGACCACCAGGCCGGTGGAAATCGGAAACACCCCCTTCAGCCATTTCCCGACCTCGCGGTAGACCGGCTCGCGGTAACGCGGGTCGATGATGTAGGTAGTGGTCTTGACGATGTGAGAGAGGTCGCTGCCAGCTTCTTCCAGCAACTGCTTGACGTTCTTCATCGCCTGCTCGGCCTGGGCCGCCGGGTCGCCGAGGCCGACCAGATTGCCGTCGAAATCGGTGCCCACCTGACCGCGTACGTACACGGTATTCCCCGCGCGCACCGCCTGGCACAGGTCGTTGTCCAGGGATTGGTTGGGGTAGGTGTCTTTGGTGTTGAACATGCGGATGCGGATGCGGGTATGGGTAACCATGGTCGGCTCCAGAGGCAGAAACGGATCAGGCGCGAGCCTGGGTGAGCGGCGTCGCGGTGCTGGCTGGCTCATCAGCCTCGCCCGGACGACGGTACTGCTCGTACTTGCGTTGGATGGCGATCTGTTCGGCCACGTGCCGGGCGTCATGCCACACGCCCCAGATGAACGCTGAGCCGCGTCGAGACAACCAGGGCAGGCCCACGAAAAAGATGCCAGGCTCCTTGCCGACGCCACGCTGGTGGCTGGGCTTGCCGCCTTCGGTGAAGGTGTCGACCTGCAACCAGCTGTAATCGGCGGAATAGCCGGTGGCCCAGATGATGCTCTTCACGCCGGCGGCAGCAAGATCCAGCTCTCGTAGTGGCTGCGTGATGCAGGGCGCATCGGCTACGCGCTCACGGGCGGCAGGTTCCAGGGGCAGGTCGAGTCCATTGCGCTCGACATAGGCATCCGCGGCGTCGAGCAGGGCCAAGTAGTTCTGGTCGCCCTGATCAAGGTTTTCCGCCAGGTCTGGCTTGAACCTGACCTTGCCGTCTTCGAAACGCTCGGTCAGGCCGACCAGGTTCATGCCGTCCTGGGCCAGGCGGCGGAAGTCCACGGTGTGGCCGCCGCGGGCACCGCTCACGGCGATGGTCACGTGCTCACGGCCTGGCTGCATGGTTTCGGTGTTCCACAACCCCAGCACGCCCAGCCACCAGCAGAAATCCCGGTTGCGATAGGCGCGGGGAGGGCGATCATGCGGGCCCACGGACAGGTAGACCTGTTTGCCCGCACGCAGCAGCTCGTCGGCAATCTGCACCCCGGAGGATCCCGCTCCCACGACCAGCACGGCACCCTCGGGCAGTTGTTCGGGGTTGTAATAGTGCGCCGAGTGGATCTGATAAAGCCCTTCGGTTCTTGGCGCGATGGCTGGGATCACCGGTTTCTGGAATGGGCCGGTGGCGCTGACGACTCGCTGGGCGAGAAACACGCCCTGGCTGGTTTCGACCGTGAAGCCGGGGCGACCGGTGTTGCGCGTCACGCGCTTGACTTCGACACCGCTGCGGATCGGGGCATCGATCTGCCGGGCATAGGCTTCCAGGTAGTCAGCCACCTGTTCCTTGCCTGCAAAGCCATCAGGGTCGATATCAAATTCACGCCCGGGAAAACGGTCATGCCAGGCCGGCCCGTTGGCGACCAGCGAATCCCAGCGCCCGCTGCGCCATGCTTCGGCCACGCGGTTTTTCCAGTAGCAGATGTTCGATGCCAAGCCGGCCGAGGTGCTCGCTCATGGCGATGCCGGCCTGGCCTGCGCCGACCACCAAGGTATCTATTTCAGTCATTTCATCAGTCATCGCTGCATCCTTGGGCCGAGCGCGAACAGCGGGGCCACACTAAACACTGGTCAATACTCACCCGCGCCCGGGCCCAGGCGGCCCAGCGGGTGTGCTCACGGACAGCAGAGGCTTCAGTCCAGAACGGAAGGATCCTGCTGGATCATCAGGTGCTTCATTTCTTCGAAGTGGCGCTGGGAGAAATCGGTGATCTTTTCCCAGGCGCGGGCGGTCTTTTCCGCAACCTCATCGTCCAGCACCTTGAGCGGCTGGCCGGTGGACCACGCGGTCACGAGAATCTGGCAGGCCCGCTCGAGGGTCCAGATGTCATCGAATGCTTCGCCGATGGTGGGCGCGGTCACCATCACGCCGTGGTTGCCCATCAGCAAACGGCTCTTGCCATCCAGCAGGCCAGCCAGACGAGCGCCCTCGGCGACGGTGTCGGCCATGCCTCCGTAGAGCTCATCCACCGCCACCCGGTTGAAGTAGCGTGCGCTGTTCTGGTCGATCGGGGGATGTGCGGCTGAGCCAGACACGCCACCGCTGTGGTGTAGACCGGGTGCAGATGCAACACGACCTTTACGTCAGGAAGCCGCTGGTGAATCTGCCCATGGATCGACCAGGCCGTGCTGTCCACGTCGTCCCGCTCGGCGCTGCTCGCGTCATCGGCATCCAGCAACAGCAGGTCGCTGGCCCGGATGCGCGAGAAATGTTTCCACTTCGGGTTCAGCAGGAACTGCTTGCCATCGGCCGAGACGGTTGCACTGAAATGGTTGGCCACCGCTTCATGCATATTCAGGTGCGCGATGATGCGGAATGTGGCGGCCAGATCTATGCGTGTCTGCTCTTCAAGAGACAGGGGCATCGGTTCTACTCCTACCGGTAGCGTGCGCCAGGGGCGCACGCGGCTTCAGGTATCACGGCTTGGGCATCAGCTCGGCGATCTCGGCTTCTGTCGGCGCCTGGAAGTTGTACTTTTTCAACAAGGCTTCGTACTCAGGCGTCTTGCTGTATGTCTCCAGCGCCTCGATCAGCGCGGTCTTCACTTCATCGTTGCCTTTTTCACGCCGAAGCCGTTGAGCACCGGATAGATCAGGGTTTCCGACGAGATCTGCACACGATTGCCCAGTTTCTCGATCAGACCGCGGGCGACGGCAGCGTCAGTGATCTGTGCTTCGACTGCGCGCGACAGCAGCGCCTGGGTGGTCTGAGGATCGGTGCTGTATTCACTGATCTGGATCGCGCCCTTGCCGTTCTTGACGCAATATTCCTCCGAAAGCTTCTGCAGCTGCTGCAGCCAGGACGTGGCGCCCATCGACCCGATCTTGTGACCGCAGAAGTCCTCCGGCACCTTGGGTTGGTAGTCGCTGCCTTTGAGTGCAATGATCGCCTCGCCGCTTTTCAGGTAAGGGACCATGTCGATCACCTTGAGGCGGTCAGCGGTGATGTACATCGACGAGTTGGTGATGTCGAAACGACCTCCCTGCAGACCGGTGATCAGGTTCGGGAAGCGGGTGTCGATGTTCACGGCTTCACGTCCCATGACCTTGGCCAGACCGTCGAGCAGCTCGATGTCGAAGCCGGCTGGCTTGTTGCCGTCCATGTACTCGTAGGGAAAGAAGGTCATGTCCGAGCCAGCCGTGATCTTGCCGGGCTGCTGGAAGGCCTGTGCGGCAATCGAAGTGCAGGCGATCGCTGTGCCGAGTAGTCCGATGGCGAGTGGGCGAGCGATGTTTCGAATGGTGTTCATGCAAATTCCCCGCAAGAGAGTAGGTAAGGGTTTTTAGGCATTTGCCAGGTCTTGCCCGGCTTGCTGAACAAAAAACGAAGCACCGCGTGGTTTCTGCGGCAGGCGGATATGGTTCGCAGTGCTGCGCACCAGGCCGCTCTCTTCGCCCGCCACCATGATCCCTTCGTGATCGCTGGGGAGCGGATTATCACCGAAGGGCAGGGCGTCTTCGGCGGCGTACACTCTGATGAACAGCGTGCGCGGGTATTCGGTTTCATTCGGTGCCGAGGCATGCAGCAGGCGGGTGTGCATGAAGCACACCGAGCCTGATGGGCCGAAACAGGCAACGGGTTGCTGGCAATTCTGCTCCTCGACGTCGGCTGCGACCGAGCCGGTGAAGCGGCCGTCGTGCCAGTGCGACCACAGTGGTCCCTTATGGCTACCGGGGATGACGTTCAGCGGGCCGTTCTCCGGCGTTACGTCGCTGACCATCAGCAATGCGGTGACGATGTCGTCGTTGCTGTGCGGCGTGAACAGGAAGTCCTGGTGCCATTTCACCTGGGTGGCTGTGTGCGGCAACTTCGAGTTGATCTTGCTGTGATGGAAGCGCGTACCGCTGCCGCCGATCAGTTGGCCAGCGATGGCCGCCATGCGCGATTTCAGCGCAACGTAGGCATAGGCCTCGGAAATTTCCGTCGGCGAGGCTACGCGGCGTAGCGAGGGGTGGTCCGGACGGTGATCGCTCTCCACATCGAAACGCGGGCGGCCATCGCGTGTTTCGCCCCAGGCCTGGGTCCGGCTGCGGCTGTCTTCGACCCACTGGTCGAAGTCTTGCTGCAAAGCGGCGACTTCCTCCGTCGAGAGCACAGCCTCGACCACCAGGAAACCTTGCTGATGGAACTGTTCAACCTGAGATTGGGAGATCATGTCGTTTCCTTCGTAAACCTGATGGTCAAGGTCAAGCCAGCGATACGTCCTTGAGGAACGCTTCGACTCGGGGGTTTTGCCCACTGCGCAGCACAGGTGGGGTGTCGTCGCACACCACGCGGCCTTTCTCCATGAACACGATGCGGTCGGAAACCTTGAAGGCGAAGTTCATCTCGTGGGTCACGATCACCATGGTGATCCCTTCCTTGGCCAGCGTTTCCATGACCTGCAGCACCTCGTGGACCTTTTTCCGGATCCAGCGCGGAGGTGGGTTCGTCGAACAGCATGATCTGCGGACGCATCATCAATGCCCGGGCAATGGCCACCCGCTGCTGCTGCCCGCCCGACAATTGCTGCGGGTACTTGTAGGCGTGCTCCAGCATTCCCACCTTGTGCAACAACTCGAATGCCTGTTGGCGCAACTCCGCTACCGGAGCAAGGCGGTGGTAACGCGGGGCCAGCAGCAGGTTGTCGAGCACGTTCAGGTGCGGGAACAGGTTGAAGCTCTGGAACACCATGCCGATGTTCAAGCGGTGCTGGGCATGCTCCACGTAGCGCGGCTTCTGCGCCCCTTCTCGGGACAGTTGAATGAACGGCTGGCCGTTGATGCGGATTTCACCGTTGTCGATCTGCTCCAGCCCGATCAGCAAGCGAATCAACGTGGTCTTGCCGGACCCCGACGGCCCGATGACCGACACCACTTCGCCCGGCTCGATGGCCAGACTGACCGCGCCAAGTACCTCGATGTCGTTATAGGCCTTGTGCAGACGAGTGGCTTGCAGCGCCGGCGCCTCACTGGCGAAGGCCGGCCGCGCTTGTACTGCCGCCGCGGCAGGGCGGGCGAGAGCCTCCGGGCCCGGGGCCTGGCGTGGCTTGCGCTGGCCGACGTCGAGAAAGCGCTCCAGGCGTTTGAGCAGGAAATCGAACACCGTCACGATCAGCACGTAGTAGAAGGCCACCGCAGCCATGGTCTCCATCACCAGAAAGTTCTGCGAATACAGGCGTTGGCCCACCATGAGGATTTCCGTCAGGGAAATGACCGACACCAAGGAGCTGAGCTTGACGATGGAGATGAATTCGTTGGTCAGCGTCGGCAACGCAACACGCAACGCCTGGGGGATCACGACGCGCCATTGAATGCCGAGAAAGCGCAGGCCCAACGCACGGGCAGCTTCGCTCTGGCCCTTTGGAATGGATAACAGACCGCCGCGGTGAATCTCTGCCACGTACGCGGTTTCGCAGATCACCAACCCGATCAGGCCAGCCCAGAACGGGTCGCTGAGCAGCGCAGAGGTCGCGGGGATGGCCTGTGGCAGGTTGTAGGTGAAAATCAGCAATACCAACAAGGGCATGCTGCGAAACAACCAGATATATCCCTTGGCCGGCATATTGAGCAGTGCTCGCGGTGACTGCTTGGCAAGTGCCAGTGCAAAGCCGAGCACAATACTTATCAGCCAGGTTAGAACACTCAGCTTAATGACGACCCACGTCGCCAGCCAAAAGTCTTTATAGCGGAGCAGACTCAACGTGTATTCCAGATCAAATGTCATAAGTCATCGCTCAGCAAAGGTGTCGAGCAGCGGGAGTGGAGTCTCGTCATCACGCTGCGGTTGCAGAATGCGAACACTTCTGCATAGCCGTCAATTAGAATTTTTTCAGTTTGAATAGTGCCGGCCTATACAAAAAGAATGACGCGCTACGGTGCTGTAACAGCGCACCACCTTTGGGCGTGGCATGTTGAAAGAGCTGCGTTAAGGTGCGAAACCCGTCGCGGCGGACTTTCGGGAAACGCCCGCAACTCGCGCTGTGACGGGCATTGAGGCGAATGGCACGGCTTTCGCTTGAATAAACTATGGTTATTCAGATAGCGAGCCTGAAAAGCTTCGCGCTATAGGCAAAGTCGTGATGCACTTCACCCTGAAACAACTGAAGTACTTCGTGACCGTGGTGGAAGAGGACAGTATTGTTGAAGCCGCGCGCAAACTTCATGTGTCGCAACCCTCGATATCGGTAGGTATCCGAAATCTGGAAGAGTCTTTCAATCAAGTACTGTTTATTCGCCACCATGCGCAAGGCGTGTCGTTAACGCCAAGTGGGCGAAGGGTCTATGAAAGAGCCAGAGAAGTGTTGCGATTGTCGCAAGAGCTTGAAAGCAGTTCGCGCGCTGAAAACGAAATGATATCCGGCACCGTGGGGATTGGGTGCTTTGAATCGGCAGCGCCTTTATATATGCCGAAGTTGGTGGCGAGTTTCAAGCAGAAGTATCCGGATATCAGCGTGCAGTTATATGACGGCGAACAGCATGAGTTGCTGCTGGGGCTGCATCGTGGACGTTTCGATCTGGTGTTCACCTACGACCTGGAGCTGGGCGGCTCCATCGTCAAGGAGGCACTCAACGCGCCGCATAAACCCTATGCTTTGCTGCCGGCTGGACACCCGCTTGCGCAACGCCGTTCGGTGACCCTCGGCGAGCTTAGCCGCGAGCCAATGGTCCTGCTGGACGTGTACCGAGCCGCAATTACTTCATCGATATCTTCAAGGAAAACGGCTATCACCCCAAGGTGGCCTACAGTTCACCCTCGATAGAAATGGTGCGTTGCATGGTCGGTCAGGGCCTGGGGTTTTCCGTACTGGTCACCCGACCGTGCATGGACCTGACCTACGACGGGATGCGCCTGGCGCAGCTGGACATCGAAGACGAGATGCCCGTGTCCACGCTGGTGATGGCCTATCTGCGCAACGCCCAACCGACATTAGCCACGCAACTGTTCATGGAGCACGGCCGGCAAGCGAACCTGTCGCCGTTGGATGCGGTATCGCGAACCTAGGGTGAGCCTGGCTTCGCGGCTTATAAGGCTCGAACGCAGCGCGCCCAAGCTTAGGCCTGTGGTCCGCTGCAATGGCGTTTGTCAGCGCAGGATCGAGGTCTTGGACCATCGTCCAGCCAAGGGGCGAGGCCTTGTGTGCCATGGCATGGCCCACCCTAGACGCGGTAGCCCATGGCTTGAATTTCCGCGCCATTGCGTGGATAAAGCCGCAAAAAAAGCCGACCGTGGAACCCACGGTCGGCTTGGTGAAGCGGGCGGCTCAGTCTTTGAGGAAGTTCAGCAGATCCTTGTTGAAGCGATCCTTGTGTGTGTCGGTCAGGCCGTGCGGGGCGCCGGGGTAGACGATCAGCTTGGCTCCCTTGATCTGCGCAGCGGATGCCTTGCCAGAAATGTCGAGCGGCACGATCTGGTCGTCGTCACCGTGAATCACCAGCGTAGGCACGTCGAATTTCTTCAGGTCGTTCCGGAAATCCGTGGCCGAGAACGCCGCGATGGAATCGTAGGTGTTCTTGTGGCCGGCCTGCATGCCTTGTGACCACCAGCTGTCGATCAGCCCTTGCGAAACCTTGGCACCCGGGCGGTTGAACCCAAAGAACGGGCCGGACGCAATATCCAGGTAGAGCTGAGAGCGATTCTCCAGCGACGCCTTGCGGAGGCCATCGAAGACTTCCAGCGGCACGCCGTTGGGATTGTCTTCGGTCTGCAGCATCAGCGGCGGTACGGCACTGACCAGTACGGCCTTCTTGACCCGCTCGGTACCGTGGCGACCGATGTAGCGTGCCACTTCGCCGCCGCCGGTGGAGAAGCCGACCGCAGTGATGTCGTCGAGGTCGAGCGCTTCGATCACGGAGGCCAGATCATCGGCGTAATGGTCCATGTCGTTGCCTTCCCACGGCTGGCTGGAGCGCCCATGTCCGCGACGGTCGTGAGCGATTACTCTGTAGCCCTGGTCGGCGAGGAAGATCATCTGCGATTCCCAGCTATCCGAACTCAGCGGCCAGCCGTGGCTGAAGGTCACGACCGGGCCGTTCTTCGGGCCCCAGTCTTTGTAATACAGGCGTACGCCATCGGCTGTGACGATGTAGTTGCCGTCCACGGTGGCGCCGGCTGCGATCTGCGCGGGCGTGGCAGAGGGAGCTGCTTCGGCGGTGGCGCCGGCTTGAAGGGTGATCGCGAGCATGCTGGCGGCGACGGTGCGAAGGGTGGTGTTCATGACGGTGGTTCCTCTCGGTTGGGTGGCCGGTCGGTATTGCCCGGTGAGAGAAAGTTTGCGCGTGCGGGTGGAACCTTTGGTGATAGTAAGTCTTGAAAACTTGATCAGGAGTTCGAAATGGTAGACCGGCTCGCCTCGCTGATGACGCATTTCCCCGTAGGGCGCAAGTCTTCAACACCGGTCCGCTATGCGGCCTCAACACACTTGAGAGTGACGGCGCGCATGGGCAGCTGCATCTGGTGCGAAGCGGTGCAGTCGAGGTGCGCTACGCGCGAAAGTCGATACAGATCGAGCGACCCAGCCTGTTGTTGTTCCCACGGCCCCTAACGCATCGTTTCGTCACCGATCCGCAGCGTGGCGCGGACATGGTCTGCGCGAACCTGTCGTTCGAGGGGGGCGCAGGCAATCCGATCGCATCGGCGCTGCCGGATGTCGTCTGCCTGCCGCTGGACGCCATTGCAGGTGCTGAGCCGGTGCTGTCGTTGCTGTTCGAGGAGGCCTTCACGCAACGATGCGGTCGTGTCCCACTGATCGAGCGTTTGCTTGAGGTGGTGATGATCCAGCTGCTGCGGCAAGTGATGGAAAGTGGCGAGGTGCAGAGCGGGATGCTGTCCGGGTTGGCGCATCCGCGTCTACGCCACGCGATGGTGGCGATGCACGAGCGTCCGGCGCAGGACTGGACCCTGCATGACCTGGCCCAGGTCGCCGGTATGTCGCGCAGCATGTTCGCGACAACCTTCCACAGCGTGATCGGGATTACGCCGGGGCAGTATTTGCAGAGCTGGCGCGTACGGCTGGCCCAGAAAGCCCTGCGCCGCGGACGGCCCTTGAAGGTGATCGCTTCAGAGGTCGGCTACGGCAGTGAAGCTGCGCTATCGCGCGCGTTCAAGGCGCAGTCCGGGCAATCGCCCCGGCAATGGAGAGCGGTTTTCCTGGCAGCTGAAGCCTGAAGCTGGAGCCGACGAACGGCAGATAGTTGGCGCTGTTTTATTGACCTGGGTCAGCGGGGCCCTTGCCGCAACGCGGACAATGCGCGCACCCAGGACGGTACCGATCCGGCGCCCATAGGTGTCACGGAGCGGCAGGGCCCGCAGGCATCGCACCTGCAGAACCCCATAGAACGATGCTGACCGCGTCCGCGCGCAGGCCGAGCCTGACGCGGCCGCTTCTGCAGCCATGCCTTCGTCATTTTGGCTTCCGGTCATGTACCCGGAGCACCGAGGTCCACCATGTTGAAAAATCTGTCGCTGAGCTCGAAGCTCATTCTGATCCTGCTGTGCCCGCTGTTGGGGTTCCTGTGGCTGGCGAGCCTGTACATCGCCGACAGCTACGACACGCTGAAGCAAATGGAAAACACCGTTGGTGCGAGTGAGGCGGCGCAGAAGGTCAGCCAATTGATCACCACCCTGCAGCGAGAGCGTGGTGCCAGTGGCGTGTTTCTCGGGAGCCAGGGCCGCACCATGGCGCAGCGGTTGCCGGGGATGCGACAGGCGACCGATGAGGCACTCAGGGCTGTGAAAACGACACTTGCTGGTGCTCAGGCCGTGCAGGTCGGCGCTGCACTGACAGCCCTCGATGCGCTTCAGGCCACGCGCGCTCAAATCGACACCTTTGCCATCAACAACGTCGAGTCCGGTGCCCGGTACACCGGCTACATCAAGGCGCTCATCGGCTTTACCCATGCCGTGGAGCGCAGTGTCGAGGAAGCCGGGCTGGCGCGCGCGCTGGGTGGGCTGAACCAGTTCATTGAGATGAAGGAGCGGGCGGGGCGCGAGCGCGCCATGCTTGGCGTGGTCTTCAATCAGGATCGCTTCGACGCACCCCTGCTGGCGTCATTCAGCCGCAACCTGGGCGAGTTCTCGGCGTACATGGATGGCTTTCGCCGTGCGGCTGAGCCTCGCTTCATCGCGCTTCTCGACGAAAAGCTGCAGCAGCCGAGCGCACTGGAAGTCGCCCGGCTCCAACGTCTGAGCTTCGAAGTGCCGATCGGGCAGAGCCTTGGCATCAACAGCGAAAGCTGGTTCGAGACAGCCACCCAGCGCATCGACCTGATGGGCGAGCTGGAGCAGGCATTGGCGCAGGATGTCGGCGAACTTGCTGCGCAGGCGAGGGACGAGGCGCGCCGTGCATTGTGGGTGACAATCGCTGCGGTGGTCCTGGCACTTTCGGCCGTCGCCGGGCTGTCGTACCTGATCATTCGCAACATCAAACTGGCGGTGCGTGACGTCAATCAGGCGCTGGTCGCGTTGTCCGGGCGTGACCTGACGGCCAAAGCGCGTTACGAGGGCAAGGACGAGTTCGGCGAGATCTCCCGCAACCTGAACGCCATGGCGATGGAGCTTCAGCAGGTGGTCGGCGAGATCAGCAATGCAACCGCCCAGGTGGCGACGGCCGCGGAAGAGTCCTCGGCGGTCACCGTGCAGACGAGCGAGAGCATCGACCGGCAGCGCCAGGGGACCGAGTTGGTGGTGACAGCGATCAACGAAATGAGCGCGACCGTTCGGGACGTGGCCAGGAGCACCAGCGACGCCGCCGAGCTGTCCCAGCGGCTGAACACGAACACCGCGCAGGGCCGGAACGAGATCGAGAACACCATTACCCTCATCCGTCAGCTCTCCGGCCAGGCCGACGAGACGGCCGACATCATCGCGGAGCTCAAGCGCGAGAGCGATTCGATCTCGTCGGTGCTGGATGTGATTCGTGGCATCGCCGACCAGACCAACCTGCTGGCACTCAACGCCGCCATCGAAGCGGCCAGAGCGGGCGAGCACGGGCGCGGTTTCGCCGTGGTGGCCTCGGAGGTCCGTACCCTGGCGCAGAAGACGCAAGAGTCGACGGGCAGCATCCAGGACATGATCGCCAACTTGCAGGGCGGCGCTGACCGAGCCGCGCGCTCCATGCAGGAGACCCTGTCCAAGGCGCAGGCCGGTTCAAGCAATATCGGGCGGGCAGGGGAGCTACTGGCGGAGATCGCCGAAGGCGTCGCGGCGATCAGCGACCGCAACGTCCAGATCGCCACGGCTGCCGAAGAGCAGAGCGCGGTGGCGGAGGACATCAATCGGAACATCGTCGAGATCAACGACGTGGCGATTCAGGTCAGTGCGGGTGCGGAGCAGACGGCCATGACCAGCCTTGAACTCGCGCGCCTGGCTGAGCAGCAACAGCAACTGGTGGGGCGGTTCAGAGTGGCCTGAAAGCGGCCACCGACGCCATGCGCCGGCTGCGTGGTCTAGCCGTTAAAGACGCCCGCTTTGAAAGCGGGCGTCTGCGTTGTTCAGATGAACACCTGCCTGCGGCTGCCCCGCGGCAGTCGGTTACGGCCGGGCAGTTGCGCCAGGCGTTGCTGCCATTCGGCGCGGGGTGAGAGGGTCACGACCGCCTTGGCCGCTTGTGCAGCGGCGGTTTTTTCAGCCTTGGCCGCCGCGCGTAGCTCGGCGAGGCTTGGCGTCTTGCGTACAGGCTCACTCGCAGACTTCTCGACCGAGCGAAGACAGAGCTTGCAGGAAACCTGAGCGATTTCCGGGGAGCGATTCAAGCTCGACCCGGTGCGCCCACATGCGACAGTGTCCTGAGAGGCGAGGTAGTGAATGACCAATGTATTGTCTCCTGCTTTTTCGGGGCGCGGATTCTACACAGTCGTTCGGTGCGTGTCGGCCAGTTTTTTCCTGCTGAAACAATCGCTTGTGCGCTGTCAGTTACCGCTCTGCAGGTCGTGGATAACCTGCCTCACGGGCAGTCGGGCCCACGTTTGCCGGCCAGGTCGCCCGCCTGCAGCCGGTCGCAACAGTACGTCCTCCTGTTTGGTGCCCGAGGTGTTGCAACCTCTGACACCGACCATGCTGGCCTGCACTAATGGCTCGAGGGAGCGATGACCGACCTCAGCCTGCCGTGACCGTCTCCGGCTTCGGCTGTTGCGACCTGGCGCTTTCCCCTCGTGCCGGGGCCTGGTCGTAGAGCGCGACCATGTGGTCGAGATTTGCCCGGACACGGGCCTTCATCGCCTCGATCACGGTGTCCAGTTCGGCGCGCTGGCTTTCTCCGAAACTGTTGATCAGGTTGGTGCCGATCTGGCTGATCTGCGGTACTTCGGCGAAGCCGCACGACTGCTTCGGTACCCAGGTTTCCAGGAAGCTCGACAACTTGATCACGCGCTGCGGCAGCAGGGCGATCTGCGGAACGGCATAGGCCAGCGCGGTGATGGCGCCGTGCAGGCTGGTGCCGCAGTACAGTTTGCTGGTCGCAATGCAACCGATGATGTCCTCGATCTTGCCGCTGTCGACCCGGTAGGCGCGCTCGGCGCCCAGCAGGCTGTACAGCTTGTCGAGCGGTTCGTCGTCGGAATGGCCGGGTGCCTTGCCGATGGTCAGCAGCGCGATCTTCAGGCCCGTGTTCACGTTCAACTCGGTCAACTGCTGAGCGATGGCTTCGATGCGGCGCTTGGCGTGGTGATCGGAGATGTGGAACACGATGTGGCCGGCCTCGGCAGGGTCCACTTTGGGTGTGAAGATGTCGGAGATGAGGATGGCGCTGTCGGGTACGAGGTTGTGCTCGATGCCCAGCTTGTCCAGTTCGGCCGAGGTTTCCCGGTCACGCACCGAGACATAGGTGCAGTCCTGCAGGTTGCGCTTGATCGCCGCATGGATCAGCGGCTTCTTGCGGCTGATCTCGTTGCCCCCGACGCTGTTGTACATGACCTTGTAGCCGGGCAGGTCGCGCTCACCGAGCACCAGGGGATGTCCGACGGGATGGAGGTAAACAGGCGGCTCAGGCGAATAAACGCCTTGTGCCCGATCAGGTAGGGACTGGCCTTGATCGGATAGTAGATGGCCTGGGGCGCAAGGTAGCCGATGATGCTCTCCCATTGAGCGGTCAGGCATTCACCGCCCGCAACGATGAGCATGGTCTTGGGCTGGTGGCGCGTGGCATCCAGCGCCTTTTTCAGAGGCATGGTCGGCAAGGCACCGTAGCTGGACAAGTTCGACGCCTTGGTGGCCGCGATCAGCACTTCGAAGCGGCCATCGGCCTCCAGGTAACGCTTGAGGACGATTGCGAAGAGCAGGTCGCCATAGTTGTGCCGGTCATAGGCTCCGTAAGCGATTACGTTAACCCGGTCAGTCATGGCGTCGGACTCCTTTCGATGGTCTTGAACTGCACGTAGAGCAGAGCGTTTTTCAGCGCCAGCGCGACGGCCGTGGCGAAGCACGCACCGTTCACGCCGTAGCGCGGGATGAGGATGAGGTTGAGCGCGAGGTTGACCACGCAGGCCACGATGTTGTTGTGCATGTAGCGCCGGTGGTTGCCGGTCATGGTCATGAAGATGCCCAGCGGGCCGGCGGCCAGGACGAAGAAATAACCCAGCGCCAGAACGAGCAGCGGGTAGACGCCCTGCTCGCGATACTCAGGGCCGAACACCGCGAGGATGTACTCGCGCAGCAGGCCGATGGCGAGCAGGATCAGCAGGGCGAGGGCCAGCATGAAGCGCGAGTACTTGCGCACGATTGCGAAGGCGCCCCTGCGGTCGCCCTGGGCCCAGCGGCGGGAGATGTCAGGCCCGATGGTGCCGTTGATGATGAACAGCAGGGTGGTCGACAGGGCAGCAATCTTGGCGGCGATGTAATAGATGCTGACGTCGCTGGCCGAGCGTAGTACACCGAGCAGCAGTGTGTCGGACAGTTCGATGACGCTATTCATCACGGCGATGAGCATCAGGGGAACGCACAGCACCAGCATGTCCTGCCAGCCCATGGGTGCGTCCGAGCCTGCCGCGGGCAGATGTGCGTGGGCGCGCCAGATGGAGCCGGCGATCGCCAGGGCGAAGGCGACGGCGAAGCAGCCGACCACGCTGGTCAGCTCGCTGCCCGTGGCCGCGACGAGCACGAGCGTCAGCGCAGGTTGAAAGGCGGTCTGCCAGAACAATCCCTCGCTGGTACGGTGTTTGGCCTTGAGGGTTTCGCTGGAAATGCTCAGCAGCGACAGGCCCAGCGCCGTGACGGCAAAGAGCACCGCCGCATGAGCGACGTTGGCCTGGGTGGTTTCCGAGAAATACACCACCCCCAGTCCGACCAGGAAGGTCGGGATGTTCATTACCGCCGCCATCAGCAGGGCACGGTTGAAATAGCTGCGTTGCTGCCCCTCGGGCAGCGATGAAATGTTCTTCAGGCAGGCGATGTCCAGCCCGAGGCGGGCCAGCAGCGACAGGAAGATACCCAGCGCGATGCAGAAGAAAACCGTACCGGCCAGGTCCGGGACCAGCAGGCGTGCCAGGAGAATGTTGAGGCCGAGCGTGGAGGCGGCGCCGCTGCCCTTGGTGAGGATCAGGCGGGCGTACTTGAACAGGTCGGATTTCATCGTGGGGCGTGGGGCATCCGTTGCGTAGGCCGATTTCATTCGTGCTCCTGCGGTCGCGTCAGCGATGTAGCCATCTCTGGCCTCTATCCCGTTGCCAGCGAGGCGGCGAACGACGAGTGGTCCGCAATCATCCTGTTGCATCGGCCGATTGCGGGACTCCATCCAGAGCCTCCAGAGCAAGGAAAGTTCCGCCAGGCCGTGGAAACGCCGGGCGTCACGGGCATCGGTTGTACGGGCGCGTTGCGTGCGACCGTGAAGCGGCATCGGCTCGATGTCGGGATCTGCAGCGAACTCTCGTCAAGGTGGGCCGTCCCAATTCAACAGCTTGGTTTCTTGACGGGTAGGGGATTGACGATGGCGTTGCTGGACATGGGCGGGATAGGCGTATTCGAGTTGCTCAAGCGCACCCTCAAGGATTTCAGCAAGGACGACATGACGACCTACGCCTCGGCGCTGGCCTACCGTGGCATCTTTTCGCTGTTTCCCTTTCTGCTGTTTTTCATCGCCATGCTGGGCATGCTCGATCTGCAGGATTTTTTCACTTGGCTGCGTGAACAGGTCTCGCTGGTCCTGCCCCCGATGCGCTGAATCTGGTCAATCCAGTGATCGATCAGCTGCAGAACCAGAAGAGCGGCGTGTTATCGGTCGGGATCCTCGTCGCGCTCTGGTCGGCCTCGATCGGCATTCGCTCCCTGATGAATGCCATGAACCGAGCCTACGACGTCGAAGAAGGCCGGCCGACCTGGAAGCTGATGCTGCTCTCGGTCGGCTATACCATCGGCTTGGCGATCATTCTGCTGTGTGCGGCAGCGCTGATGATCATCGGCCCGCAAGTGATGGAGTGGCTCGCCGATCAGGTCGGTCTGAAGGACATCGTAGTGACGCTCTGGACCTGGTTGCGCTGGCCGGTGATCGTGTTCCTGATGATGCTCGTGGTGGCAGTGCTCTATTACGTCACGCCCGACGTGGAGCAGCGGTTTCGCTTCATCACGCCTGGCTCGGTCGTGGCGGTGATCGTCTGGATCGCGGCCTCGATCGCTTTCGGCATCTACGTACAGAACTTCGGCAACTACGATGCGACCTACGGGAGCATCGGCGCGGTCATCGTCCTGTTGCTGTACTTCTATATCTCCGCAGCAGTGCTGCTGTTCGGTGCCGAGATGAACGCGGTGATCGAGCACGCTTCGACTCAGGGCAAGGACGACGGAGACAAGCGTATCGACAGTTGACGGCCGTCGGCGGGGCGGCGAACGACCGGAGATGCCGGCGGTCCATTGAATCATTGCAAAACCTTTCGGGATGGACCGGCAGGCGACGTCGGGTCTGATCCTGCGTTTGCGCTTTGCGTCTTTCCGAAAGTACTGCGCTGAGATCACGGAGACGCTCCATCTTGCATATCGCAGACATGACCATGTTCTACGCCCCGGCGAGCGGCGGGGTGCGCACCTACCTCGAGGCCAAGCATCGCCGCCTGCAACTTTACGCCGGGGTCCGTCATAGCATCCTGGTGCCGGGTGACCGCCATCAGCACAGTGCGGGCATCTATCAGATTCCGGCGCCGGCTCTGCCATTCGGCAAGGGCTACCGCTTCCCGGTGCGACGCGCCCCGTGGCGCAACCAGCTGCGCATCCTTCATCCTGATGTCATCGAGGTGGGCGATCCCTACATGACCGCCTGGGCCGCACTGGATGCCGGGCGACGCCTGGACGTCCCGGTGATCGGCTTCTATCACTCGGACCTGCCCTGCTGGTCAGTAATCGCATCGGCGACTGGCTGGGCACCAACATGAATGGCTACGTGTCACGGCTGTATCGCAGTTTCGACCGTGTGCTCGCGCCCAGTCGCGTCATGGCCGAGAAGCTTCAGCGGCTCGGCGTACCCGATGTCTACGTGCAACCGCTCGGCGTGGATCTGGAAACCTTCCGCCCGGATCGCCGCGATGCGGAAATCCGCGACAGGCTCGGGCTGGATGAGGAAACCCGGCTGATGATCTTCGCGGGCCGGGGGTCGCGGGAAAAGAACATCCATGTGCTCTTGGAGACCGCGCGTCAGCTGGGCAAGCCCTACCACCTGCTGCTGGTCGGGTCGCGCATGCCGCGCCGTGTTCCGGACAACGTCACCGTCATCGACCATTTCTGCCCTGCCGCGGAGGTCGCACGCTACATGGCCAGCGCCGACGTGCTGTTACATGCCGGCAATCAGGAAACCTTCGGCCTGGTCGCGCTCGAGGCGATGGCGAGCGGAATTCCGGTGGTTGCCGCGCGAGCGGGCGCACTACCCGAGTTGGTCCCGTTTCACACCGGTCGCCTTTGTCGGCCGCTGGATGCCGTCGCCATGGCACAGGCGGTGCGCGAACTGTTCGAGGATGACCCGCGGTTGATCGGTGCGCAGGCGCGGCAGCATGTTGAGGCGCACCATGCCTGGGATGCGGTGGTGGCCGGGTTGCTCGCGCACTACCACGCCGTGCTCGGCACGGCCGAGCTGCCGGTCGCCGTCCATGGCTGATTCGTCCGTACTCTTGGTGTTGCACGACGTGGCGCCGGAAACCTGGCCGGATTACCGCGAGTTCGTCGCAGCGGTCGATCGGCTGGGGCAGATTCCGATGTCCTGGCTGGTGGTTCCGGATTTCCATCGCCGCAATCCGCTCGACGCCAGCCCGGACTTCTGCCGGCTGCTGCATACGCGACTGGCGCGTGGCGACGAGTTGATTCTGCATGGCTGTTACCACGCCGACGAAGCGCCACCGCCGCGCTCTCCGCGGGATTGGTTCATGCGCAGGGTCTTCACCCATGAGGGTGAGTTCTATCCGCTCGACGAAGACGAGGCGATGCACCGGCTTGAGGCCGGCATGGCGCTGTTCAGCCGATTGGGATGGTCTTTGCACGGCTTCGTGCCGCCGGCGTGGCTGCTCGGGCCCGGCGCGCGGCGGGCGTTGGCGCGCAGCGGGCTGACCTACACCAGCGATCCGGGTCATTTCTACTTGCTGCCCGACTATCACCGCATCGAGGCGCCTGGATTGGTCTGGAGCGCCCGTAGCGCCTGGCGTCGCGGCATGTCACGCGTGGTCAGCGAACAGATGCTCAGACGTCATCACCAGGCGCCGCTGCTCCGGCTGGGGCTTCACCCGGTGGACATGCGGCACCGGCTCTCTCGTGAATACTGGCTCGACCTGCTGATTCGCCTGCTACGCGACGGGCGCCGGCCGATGACCAAGATCGACTGGCTGAACCAGCATCGGCGCGCGGCGCGCGAGGCGGCATGAGCCGTCGTTGGTGGCTGCTGGGCGGTGCGCTGCTGACCGCGGCGCTGGTACCGCTGCTGCTGGGCGGCAGTGGATTGTTCGAGCGGTTGCAGCGATTTCCGATCGACCTGTTACTGGTCATGCTCGGGATGATCACGCTCGGCTGGTTCCTCAATGCGCTGCGGTTGCGCTTGCTGGTCGGCTGGCGCCGGCTGACGCAACCGCGCGCGCTCGGGATCGTCATTGCAACGGAGTTCGCCATATGCGCCACGCCCGGTGGCGCTGGTGGCCCGCTGACCATGATGGCGTTGCTGCGCCGGCGCGGTATCGCCGCTGCGCAAGGCACGGCGACTTATGCGGTCGAGCAGCTCTCCGACCTGCTGTTCTTCGCCTGCGCGCTGATCGGCGTGCTGATCTACGCGGTTACCCATTCGCTGAACAGCTATATCGCCAGCCTGCTGGGTTTCAGTGCGGCGCTGCTGGCGGGGTTGATCGTGCTGCTGGCCTTGCTTGGACGCTTTCACCGCCAGGTGTTTCTCTTCAACGGCTGGCTGATCGACCGTGTGGGTGTCAGGGCGCATCGCCGGCTCAGCTGGGCGCGCAAGATGTTGAGCTTTCGTAACGCCCTGCTTGAATGCTTCCGTTTGCCATGGGCGGTTCTGCTCGGTGTTTTCGTGCTGACGACGCTGCACTGGCTGCTGCGCTACAGTGTGTTGTATTTCACCCTCCAGGGGCTCGGCAGCCAGCTTGCCTGGGCGTGGACCTTCATCGTCCAGCTGCTTTCATTGACGGCGGGTCAGCTGAGCCTCTTGCCTGGCGGCGCCGGCAGTGCCGAACTGGCTTCGGCCGCGCTGCTCGCCCCACTGGTGGGCAAACCGACCGCCGCCGCGGCGATCCTGATCTGGCGCTTCGTGACCTACTACTTCTACCTCATCGCCGGCGCACCGCTGTTCCTGCACCTGGCCGGACGACCCTTGCTGAACCGACTGGTACGGGCACGTAGCAGCTGACGGGGCGGTACCGTTCCTCGGTCAAGCGAAACTATCGCCGTGCTGCTGCAGTCAACCGAATGCAACCCATAGCAAAGAGGGACACGCCATGAGCAGTACTGAAGACAAGATGAAAGGCAACCTCAACGAAGCCGCCGGCAAGGTGAAGCAGGGCGTCGGCGAAGCGACCGACAACGAGCGCATGAAGGGCGAAGGCCAGCGCCAGGAAATCAAGGGCGACGCCCAACAGGTCAAGGGTGAAGCCAAGGACACCGTCAAGAAAGGTGTCGATCGCACCTGACGATCGAGCAAAACAAAAATGCCCGCTTCAGCGGGCATTTTTGTGGGCGGGGTTTATTACCGCTCGAGGTACTGAAGCTTGTCTTTCACGCCATCCCAATCCTCGGCATCGGGAAGCGAATCCTTCTTCTCGGTGATGTTCGGCCAGATATCCGCCAGATCGGCGTTCAGCTGGATGAACTCTTGCTGTTCATCCGGCACCTCGTCTTCCGAGAAAATCGCCTGGGCAGGGCACTCCGGCTCGCAGAGTGCGCAGTCGATGCACTCATCCGGATGAATGACCAGAAAGTTCGGGCCTTCGTAGAAGCAGTCCACCGGACAGACTTCCACGCAGTCGGTGTATTTGCATTTGATGCAGTTGTCGGTGACGACGAAGGTCATTCTAGCTATCTCCTCAGGCGTGTCAGGTGGCGTTACGGTGACGCCCCTGTTCGGCAAGGGCTATGTCGGTACCAGGCAAATACCGCTCATATCCAAAAAATGCGCGCGATTCTAGCAGCTTTTTTTGACCGTCAGACGCGCGTTTTCAGGTTGTATAACAGCTCCAGTGCCTGGCGCGGTGTCAGGTCATCGGGGTTGACCCGTCCGAGTTCTTCGATGACCGGGTGCGGAAGGCTGGCGAACAGGTCGTTCTGCATCGGTGGCGCGAGCTGTCCGGCGGCTATTTTCGGCGCTTCGTGCGGCAGGCTGGTGGTTTCCAGCCGCGACAGATGGTCGCGCGCGCGCTGGATCACCGGAGCGGGGACGCCGGCCAGTTGCGCCACGGCCAGGCCGTAGCTCTGGCTCGCCGGGCCGGGCAGGACGTGATGCAGAAAGACGATGCGCTCGTTGTGCTCGGTGGCCGAGAGGTGGACGTTGGCCACGACCGGCTTGCTTTCCGGGAGTACCGTCAGCTCGAAATAATGCGTGGCGAAGAGGGTGAAGGCGCGCAGCTCGGCCAGGTGTTCGGCTGCCGCCCACGCCAGCGACAGCCCGTCGAAGGTGCTGGTGCCGCGACCCACTTCATCCATCAGCACCAGGCTGCGGTCACTGGCGTTATGCAGGATGTTGGCGGTTTCGCTCATCTCGACCATGAAGGTCGAACGCCCGCCCGCCAGGTCATCGGACGAGCCGATGCGGGTGAAGATGCGGTCGACCAGTGACAGCTGGCAAGCCTTGGCCGGTACGAAGCTGCCGATCTGCGCGAGCAGGACGATCAGCGCGGTCTGGCGCATGTAGGTCGATTTACCGCCCATGTTCGGGCCGGTGATGACCAACATGCGGGTGTCGTCGTCCAGGGCGAGGTCATTGGCGACGAAGGGCGTTTGCAGCACCTGCTCGACGACGGGGTGGCGGCCCTGTTCGATCTGCAGGCAGGGGTGGTCGACGAAGCGCGGACGGTTGAGGTCCAGGTTCAGGGCACGCTCGGCCAGATTGCTCAGCACGTCCAGCTCGGCCAGGGCGGCGGCGCTTTCCTGCAAGGGCGCGAGGTGCTCGATCAGCCGCTCCAGAAGCTCTTCGTAGAGCTGCTTTTCGCGGGCCAGCGCGCGGCTTTTCGCCGAGATGGCCTTGTCCTCGAACGCCTTGAGTTCCGGCGTGATGAAGCGTTCGGCGCCTTTGAGGGTCTGCCGGCGAATATAGTCGGCCGGCGCCGACTCGGCCTGCTTGCTCGGCAATTCGATGAAATAGCCATGCACCCGGTTGTAGCCGACCTTGAGGTTGGCCAGGCCGGTGCGGGCCTTCTCCCGGCTTTCCAGGTCCATCAGGTACTGGCCGGCGTTCTCCGACAACGACTGCAGTTCGTCCAGCTCGGCGTCGTAACCGGTTTTCAGGACGCCGCCATCGCGGATCACCGCCGGTGGGTTGTCGATGATCGCGCGAGCCAGCAGTTCGGCCAGCTCAGGATAAGTGCGGATGGTCGCAGCCAGCTCGATCAGGTGCGGTGCGACGAGCTCGCGCATGCCGTCTTGCAGCAGCGGCAGCGCAGCGAGGGCATCACGCAGCCGGGCCAGATCTCGCGGGCGAGCGTTGCGCAGGCCGATGCGCGCGAGGATCCGTTCGAGATCGCCGATTTCTTTGAGCTGAGGCTGGATCTGCTCGAAGCGGTAGTGCTCGAGCAGGCAGGTGATCGAATCCTGGCGTGCCTCGAGCAAGGTGCGATCACGCAGCGGGCGGTTCAGCCAGCGGCTGAGCAGGCGGCTACCCATGGCAGTCTGGCAGCGGTCCACCACCGATTGCAGCGTGTTGTCCCGCCCACCGCCGAGGTTGATGTCCAGCTCGAGGTTGCGCCGCGTCGCGCCATCGAGAATCACGGTCTCGTCGAGGCGCTCGTGGCGCAGGCTGCGCAGATGGTGCAGGGCTGTGCGCTGGGTTTCCTTGGCGTAGGCGAGCAGGCAGCCCGCCGCACCGATTGCCAGGGTCAGTTTTTCGCAGCCGAAGCCTTTGAGATCCTGGGTGCCGAACTGCTGACAGAGGCCTTTGAAGGCGCTGTCGCGGTCGAAGTCCCAGGGCGCACGGCGGCGAACACCGCGCCGCTTTTCCAGCGGCAGGCCGGCGGGCCAGTCGTCGGGAATCATCAGCTCGGCGGGATTCAGTCGCTCGACTTCGGCCAGCAAGGTTTCCCAGCCGCCGAATTCCTGCACGCTGAACCGCCCGCTGGTGATATCCAGCACTGACAGCCCGAACAGCCGCTCGTCGCCCACCACGGCAGCCAGCAGGTTGTCACGGTGCTCGTCGAGCAATGCCTCGTCGCTGACGGTGCCCGGCGTGATGATGCGTACCACCTGACGCTCCACCGGGCCCTTGCTGGTCGCCGGGTCGCCGATCTGCTCGCAGATGACTACCGATTCCCCGAGCTTGACCAACCGACTGAGGTAGCCTTCGGCCGAATGAAACGGAATGCCCGCCATCGGAATCGCGCTGCCGCCGGACTGACCCCGTGCCGTCAGGGTAATGTCCAGAAGCTTGGCCGCCTTTTTGGCGTCGTCATAGAACAGTTCATAGAAGTCGCCCATGCGGTAGAACATCAGCTGGTCCGGATGCTCGCGCTTGAGTTTCCAGTATTGCTGCATCATGGGTGTGTGATGAGACAGGTCTTGTGACATAGGGCTCGATACTTGGAAAACGGTGTGCTGGAGGAACGCAAGGGCAGCGCCATCTGGCCAGCGCCACGACGCCTTGGCGGGCTGTTCACTGGCCGGGTGAGCGAAACCGGCAAGGTTACCATGGGCCATTGCGGGAAGGCTGCGGTCGTGTCGCATGGATCGAATCAGGTCCGTGCACCTCGCGTAGGTAGAGGAGTTACCCAATGATCAGCCCTGACGATTCCTGGAGTGCATCGGCCAACCTGTTGGTGGTGGCGGTCGTGAACATCGTTATCGTCGCGGCCGTGGTCGCTGTTCACTACGAGTTTCTCTCGCGGTTGTCGTCGCGCAAATCGGGGCCGCGCCTGAATCCTCGCCTCGGCATCGTGATCGGCGTGTGTGGCGCCCTTACAGCGCATGCGGTCGAGGTCTGGGTGTTCGCCTGCGCCTATTACCTGATGCACCGCGCACCGGGTTGGGGTGAGCTGTCCGGAGAGTTTGCCGGTAGCCTGCTCGACTGCGCCTATTTCTCCTTCACCACGTTCACGACGCTGGGCTTCGGCGATATTCACCCGGTAGGTCCAATCCGCTTCTTGACTGGAGTGGAAGCGCTCACGGGGCTGGTCCTGATCACCTGGACTGCTTCTTTCCTGTTTCTTGAGATGCAGCGCCACTGGACCGTTCGATGACCTCGGACGGGCGCCAGGCTGACCGAGCCCGGGCCGACTGTTAAGGTAGGGCTTCGACCTGACACCCGGAGCTTTCATGTCCCGCTCGACCGATCTTGCCGCCCAATTGGGGCGCGCGCTTGAGCAACAGGCGGCGCAGGTGACCACCGCCGAGTCCTGTACCGGTGGTGGGATTGCCGAGGCCATCACCCGTATCGCCGGCAGTTCCGCCTGGTTCGAGGCGGGTTTCGTCACCTATTCCAATGAACAGAAGACCCGCCAGCTGCAGGTGCCGGCCGCTCTCTTCGCGACGGTCGGCGCGGTCAGCCGTGAGGTCGTCGAAGCGATGGTTCGCGGGGCGCAGCAGGCCAGCGGAGCACGGTATGCCGTAGCCGTCAGTGGCGTGGCGGGACCAGGCGGAGGCACGCCCGGCAAACCGGTCGGAACCGTCTGGTTGGCCTGGGGACGGGACGAGGCGCGATTCGCGCGGTGTTTCCACTTCGCGGGTGATCGCCAGGCCGTCCGTGAGCAGAGTGTGGAAGCGGCGCTCGTCGGATTGATCCGCCTGGTGAATGGAGAAAATCCTGCCGAGGGCTAGGCGCTCGATTTTGCCTATGCTCTAATACTGTCTACTTATACAGTTGTTGTGGCCTCTGGCCCTCTTGATCAAGTGAGGATTGTAATGGACGAGAACAAGAAGCGCGCCTTGGCTGCCGCCTTGGGCCAGATCGAAAAGCAGTTCGGCAAAGGCGCAGTCATGCGCATGGGCGATCATGATCGCCAGGCGATTCCCGCTATTTCCACCGGTTCGCTGGGGCTGGACATCGCGCTGGGCATCGGCGGTCTGCCCAAGGGCCGGATCGTCGAGATCTACGGTCCCGAGTCGTCCGGTAAGACCACCATGACCCTCTCGGTAATCGCCGAAGCCCAGAAAGCTGGTGCCACCTGCGCCTTCGTCGACGCCGAACACGCATTGGACCCGGACTATGCTGGCAAGCTGGGCGTGAACGTCGACGACCTGCTCGTTTCCCAGCCCGACACTGGCGAACAGGCCCTTGAAATCACCGACATGCTGGTGCGCTCCAATGCGGTCGACGTCATCATCGTCGACTCCGTGGCCGCGCTGGTGCCCAAGGCCGAGATCGAAGGCGAGATGGGCGATGCGCATGTGGGCCTCCAGGCGCGCCTGATGTCGCAGGCGCTGCGCAAGATCACCGGCAACATCAAGAATGCCAACTGCCTGGTGATCTTCATTAACCAGATCCGCATGAAGATTGGCGTGATGTTTGGCAGCCCGGAAACCACCACGGGTGGTAACGCTCTGAAATTCTACGCCTCTGTCCGTCTCGACATCCGCCGTACCGGTGCGGTGAAAGAGGGTGACGAGGTGGTCGGCAGCGAAACCCGGGTCAAGGTGGTGAAGAACAAGGTCGCTCCGCCGTTCCGCCAGGCTGAATTCCAGATCCTCTATGGCAAGGGCATCTACCGCAATGGCGAGGTCATCGACCTCGGCGTGCAACAGGGCCTGGTCGAGAAGTCGGGTGCCTGGTACGCCTACAAGGGCAACAAGATTGGCCAGGGCAAGGCCAATGCCGCCAAATTCCTCGAGGAAAATCCGGAGATCGGTCGGGAGATCGAACAGCAGATTCGCGACAAGCTACTGGTGGTGTCTCCCAATACCAAGGCCAATCCGGTCGCTGAGGATCTGGTCGAAGCCGACTTCTGATCGCCATGCCCGTCGTGCTTGATAGTCCCGCCGCCGTGCGGCGGGCTGCGATGGATCTGCTGGCACGTCGCGAGCATGGGCGTGTCGAGCTGAGCCGCAAGCTGCGCGCTCGCGGTGCCCCCGACGAGCTTGTGGAGTCCGCACTGGACAGGCTCGCCGAAGAGGGGCTTCTCAGCGAGTCGCGTTATCTGGAGAGCTTCGTTCGGATGCGGGCCAATGCCGGTTACGGGCCCCTGCGCATCCGCGAGGAGTTGGGGCAGCGTGGGTTGGATCGACATGACATCGAACGCGCCCTGCAGGAGAGCGGTTTCGACTGGAACGAGCAGCTACGTGCTGTCTGGCAGCGCAAGTTTGGCGGCCTGTTGCCGGCCGATCAGAAGGAGCGCGCCAGGCAAGGGCGCTTCCTCAGTTATCGCGGTTATGCACTGGATGCGATCGGCCGACTGTTGCGCCGTGGCTGAATCTTCTTATTGATGAAGGCTCAAGGTCCGTCGGGCCTGGCCCAGTTGTCCGGGTCGTTGAGGTAATCGGTCAACTCGCGCAGTCGGCCGTGATCCCGACCGTTGAAGGCGAACGCCAGACGTGGCAGCGTCTGTAGCTCCGGTTCGTCTTGCTCCGTTTCGCAGCAGGCCTGCTGCTCGAACCGGCCTTTCAGGCAAAGATCGGCAAAATCCTCATTCAACTGTTCCATCGCCGCTTCGCTCAGCAGGTGATTCATCCGCATCACGAAACGGTCCTGTAGCCAGCGGCTCGAATGGAAGTTGCCGTAGAAGCGGTTGATCTCCTGTGCGGCCGCCTCGGCACTGTCCACCAGGCGCATCAGCCGCATATCGGTGGGGAGGATATAGCGATTGCCTTCGAGCTGATGACGCATGAAATGCAAGGCATCCTTCCAGTAGGTCCCGCCGGGCTCGTCGAGCAGCACGATGGGCACCAGTGGGCTCTTGCCCGTCTGGACCAGTGTCAGGACCTCGAGCGCTTCATCCAGCGTGCCGAAGCCGCCCGGGAAAAGCACCAGGGCATCGGCCTCCTTGATGAAGAACAGCTTGCGTACGAAGAAAAAATGGAATGACAGCAGGTGATCGGTGCCGTCAACGGTCGCGTTGGCGTGCTGTTCGAACGGCAGCGTGATATTCAGGCCCAGGCTGTTGTCGGTGCCGGCGCCCTCATGCGCAGCGGCCATGATGCCGCCGCCTGCGCCGGTGATCACCATGAGGTCATAGCTGGCCAGCATCGAGCCGAGGCTCTTCGCCAAGGCATACAGCGGATGCTCGATGGGTGTTCGTGCAGAGCCGAATACGGTGACCTTGCGGCGTCGTTTGAGCGGCTCGAGGCGGCTGAAGGCATGCTCCATCTCGCGCATCGTCTGCAACATGATCTTCGCGTCCCAGCGGCTGCGATCAGCCTGCGCCATGCGCATCACCGTCACCAGCATTTCTCGGTAGAGTTCGAGGCTCGGGCTGGCGGGTGGCGTCACCAGCGAAACCAGCTCGTCGAGCTTCCTGGACAGGTCCGCACCGCTCGTCTTGAAGTGTCGCGACAGGTAGTCGTCCGGGTCGAAAGGCATACGGGGCGTCTCCCTAATCGGTATGTTGGCGCGCTGGGGGCCGGCCAGGCAGGCGGCACGCGAGGCCTGAGCGCCTGGCTGGGACGGCGCCAATATCGGCATCAGAGCGCAATGCGATCACCGGGTTCCGGAATATTGGCCTGCAGGCCCAGGCGATCGGCCAGCGTCCGCTGCAGGATCAGCATTTTTCCAGTTCGCCATGAACCAGATAAAGCTCCGGTTTGGGCTGGAAATTGCTGACCCATTCGATCAGTTGAGATTGCCCGGCATGCGCTGAGAAGCCTCCCAGCGTATGAATCCTGGCGTTGACTGCGATTCGCTGATGCAAAAGCTTGACGGTTTTCGCACCATCGACGATCGCTCGGCCCAGCGTACCCCGCGCCTGGAACCCTGGGATGATCACATGGCACTCCTCGCGCCACAGGTTGTGCTTGAAGTGGTGCAGGATGCGCCCGCCCGTGCACATGCCACTGCCAGCGATGATGATCGCGCCGCTCTTGAAGCGGTTGATGGTCATCGACTCTTCCGGCGTCGGCGTCGTCTTGAGAATGGGCAGCCATTTTTCGAGCCGCAGGCTGCGGTCATCGGCGTGGCCGCCGAGTTCCAGTTGCTCGCGAAACCTGCCGTAGATCGCGTTGGCGCTGATGGCCATCGGACTGTCGAGAAAAACCGCCTGTTGAGGCACCCGGCCTTGCTGGTAGAGCTGGCCGAGGTAATAGATCAGGTCCTGTGTGCGGCCAACGGCGAAGGACGGCATCAGGACATTGCCCCCGTCCCGGTGCGCTTGCTGCAGGACTTCGGCCAGCTCCTCGACCGTCGCCTCATGGTCCCGATGATCCCGATCACCATAGGTCGACTCCATCAGCACGACGTTCGCTTCATGCAAGGGCGTAGGCGAGTGCATCAGGGGTGAGGTGTGGTTGCCGAGGTCGCCGGAAAACACCAGGCGGCGCGGGCGTCCGTAGTCCACAACATCGACCTGGACGATCGCCGAGCCCAGGATGTGACCGGCGTCGAACAGGGTCACGCTGATACCGGGTGCAACCTCGAAGGTCTCGCCATACGCGTGTGGTTGGCGTTGCTGCAGCATCCGTTCACTGTCGACACGCGTGTAGAGCGGTTTGATCGGCGGCTTGTTCAGGCGTGCCCGCCAGCGGTTCTCCCACTCGGCATCCTTTTCCTGGATGCTCGCCGAGTCCAGGAGCATCAGCTCGAGCAGTTGCGCGGTTGCCGTCGTCGCGTGAATCGGGCCCCTGTAGCCAGCTGCGACCAGCTTGGGCAGCAGGCCGCTATGGTCGATGTGCGCATGCGATACGACAACCGCGTCGAGTGTCTTCGGATCGAAGGCAAAGGCCGCCCGATTGCCTTGCTCCTCTTCACGGCGACCCTGGTGCATGCCGCAATCGAGCAGCACGCGTGCGCCGCCATGAGTTTCGATCAGATAGCACGAGCCGGTAACCTGCCGGATGGCGCCGAGAAAGCTGAGCAAAGCCATATACGCTCCTGTCTGTAGGGTGTGCGCAGAATGCCTGCCGGCCTGTCGTGGCGTCTTGATGCATGTCAGAGAGCCGCATTTGGCCGCTGACTAGACTATCGCAACCATCTACCAACGGAGCGAGCCCAATGACCCAGCTACTGCCCAGTCTTGTCGAACTCGATCGCCATGCCGAAAGCCAGCCGGACTTCGCGCTGTGGCGTCGGGGCTACGGGCCGTTCGAGCACAGGCTGGACACGCAGGCCGCCGTCTACCGGCTGGCTCATCAGATCGTCCAGGCCGGTCTGCAGCCGTCGTTGGGCGATGTATATCGCTTGCTTCATGCGATCGACCATCTTGCCTCGGCTGGTCTGTGGCTAGTGGTGCACATGACCTATGCGCGGCGCATCAGGCTCGATGGGGCGCCGCTGGCCGCCGAGGATTTCAAGCCTGCGCCAGAGGGTCATACCGGAGGATCGCTGAACATGGTCCCGGCCTATGCGGGATACCTCGGTATCAATGCCCTGACCGGTACGACCCGCGGCTGGTTGATGGGGCAGGGGCATTGCGTGGCGGCGATCGAGGCGCTGAACCTGCTGAGCGACAACCTGCATCCTGAGCAGGAAGAGGCCTACGGCGGTGGCGAGGCCGGGATCAATCGCCTGCTGCAGGACTTCTATGGTTACGCGCTGGCGGCTGACGGAGTGCCGGCGGCTCCGTTGGGCAGTCACGTGAATGCGCATACCGGCGGCGGCATTGCCGAAGGGGGGCTATCTGGGTTTTGCCGAGCTGCAATACGCGCATCTGCCGCTGCCTGGCGAGACGCTGGTGGCCTTCCTTTCCGACGGCGCTGCCGAAGAGCAACGGGGAAGCGACTGGATGCCTCGCTGGTGGCGCGCCGAGGATTGCGGCCTGGCCCTGCCGATCATGATCGCCAACGGCCGGCGTATCGAGCAACGCACGCAGCTGGGCACGCATGAAGGGCTGGAAGGGTTTCGCCAGCATTTGAGTCGATGCGGCTTCGACCCGATCTCCGTCGACGGTCGTGACCCGGCCGCCTTCGTCTGCATGCTGTGGGAAATGGAGCAGCGCCTGCAGCGGCGTGTCGAGGAAAAGGGGCGTGGCATCCTGACCTATCTCTTGCCGATTCCCTACGGTATCGCCGAAACCGAAAAGGGCTTCGGATTCTACGGTGCCGGTAGCAATGCCGCGCACAACCTGCCTTTGCCGGGTAATCCGCATCACGATGAGACGTCCCGCGCCCTGTTCAATGAACACGCCGCACCGCTATTCGTACCGCCAGATAAGTTGCAGGCTGCCCGTGAGCTACTGCGCAGTCATCGTCAGGGGCGGCCTCTCGAGCGCGACAATCCGATGGCGCGACGATACCCGGACGAGCCGACGATGCCGCAACTGGACTACCGCGATGGGGCCTGTTCGCCGATGGCCGCGGTGGACGATTTCTTCGTCGAGCTGACGCGCCTGAACCCAGGCCTGCGCGCGCGGGTCGGCAATCCGGACGAGCTGGCGAGCAACCGGTTGGGGGCGTTCTGCAGGCGCTCAAGCATCGCGTGGTTGAGCCGGAAAACGAGCGCGAGGCGGTGGACGGACGGGTAATTACCGCGCTCAACGAGGAGGCGGTGGTGTCGGCGTGCCTGGCCAACCAGGGTGGACTGAACCTGGTGGCCAGCTACGAGGCGTTCTGCGTGAAGATGCTCGGCGCTGTGCGGCAGAGCCTCCTGTTCGCTCGTCAGCAGAAGGAAGTCGGGCGTCCGGCGGGCTGGCTCGGCTGGCCGATCATCGCGACGTCCCATACCTGGGAAAACGGCAAGAACCAGCAATCGCATCAGGACACGACCTTTTGCGAAGCGTTGCTGGGCGAGATGAACGACATGGTCCGCGTGCTCTTTCCTGCCGACTACAACAGTGCGCTGGCGCTGTTGCCCACGATCTACCGGGCCCGCGGCACGCTGGCGTGCATGGTCATGCCCAAGCGTGACCGGCCGGCGCTGTTCGATCAGGCGCAGGCCGAACGCCTGGCAAAGGATGGCGCGATTCTCATCGAAGAGACCAAGGGGTTCCAGCCGTTGCTGTTGATTGCCAATGGCAGTTACCAGCTGGCCGAAATGCAACGGGCGGCCGCGCGCTTGCGTGAAGCGGACGTCGCCTATCGTCTGGTTTATCTTCAGGAACCTGGGCGCTTCAGAGCGCCGCGGGACCGCTGGGAAATCGATGCGCTCGCCGCGGATGGCGTCGCGGAACGGCTGTTCCCGGAGCGGATGCCGTTGCGGGTGTTGCTCACCCACATGCGACCTGAAGTGGTACGCGGGCACCTTTGGCCCATCTTGCCGGATGCACAGCGCAATTCGGTGCTGGGGTACCGCAATCGTGGCGGCACGCTGGACGAGGCGGGGATGCAGTTCGCCAACAGGGCCAGTTGGGCCAACGTGCTCGCGGCCTGCGCCCGCTTGCTCGACGTGCCGCGCACCGCACTGCTCAAGCCTGACGAAGCGGCGGCGGTCGCCGGCAAGGGCGATCCGCGCCTGTTGCGGTGAAGCGGGGTTGCGCGCGGCTGCTTAGCAGTCGCTGGCGCGGTAGCGTTCGGTGGTGATGGGCTTCTTGCTCTGGTACTCACTGAACTCGAAGCGCAACACCGCGCCTCGATTCATCAGCTCTCGCAAGCCGTTGTTGTTGCATACGCTGGCAGCCAGCTGCGTACGGACGTCCTTCGGGTTGTCGCGCATCTGGGCGGCATGACGGGGCTGCACGCTCAGGTGGTTGACCAATTCGTTGCCATCGACGCTGTACCCCTCGTCCAGCAAGTCGGAGTTGATGGCGCGCGGTGTGCCGACGCTGCTTTCACGGGCGACCTGCTCGAGCAATTGGCTGAGCGCGGAGTCTTGCGCGGACGCGGTCGAGGCGAAGGGAAAGGCAAGGCAGAGGGCGAATAGCGTAGTCAGACGGTGCATGAGTTTCTCCTGATGACTGCCGTCGTTCGACCGGCCCCCGTCGGCGCGGTTCAGTGAAAGCTGCCGGCCGCCACAGCGAGGCTGTTAGAATGCGCGCCCGCTCCGATACCTATTCCCGTCATGTCCCATGCCGTAGCGCGTCTACGTAACGCCCGCCAGGCCAGAGCCGCCAAACCCTTCGTTGCCCGTGGCTCGCGTACCACTCGCTGCGAGCGGTGCCGCGTTGCACAGAGCCATTGCCTCTGCGACCTGCGCCCGTCGGTCGACGCGCGCAGCGGCATGTGCCTGATCATGCACGACATCGAGCCGCTGAAGCCGAGCAATACCGGCTGGTTGATCGCCGACGTGGTCGGCGACACGCATGCGTTCGGCTGGCAGCGCACCGAGGTCGACCCGACCCTGACGGCTTTGCTCGCCGATCCAGGTTACCAGCCGTTCCTGGTCTTTCCCGGCGAATACGCCGAAGCTGGCCGGGTGGTCGAAGAGGTGAGCCCTGCGCCGGGCAAGCGCCCGCTGTTCGTGCTGCTCGATGCCACCTGGACGGAAGCGCGAAAGATGTTCCGCAAGAGCCCTTATCTCGATGGCCTGCCCGTGCTCAGCCTCCAGGCCGAGGTCGTCTCTCGCTATCGCCTGCGCCGCTCCAAGCGCAGTGAGCACCTGTGCACGGCCGAGGTGGCCGCCCTGTGCCTGGGGCTGGCGGGCGATGCGTCCGCTGCGGAGGCGCTCGACGCCTGGCTCGATGTCTTCACTGATCATTATCTTGGCGCCAAGCACCACCGCCTGCCGAACCTGGACGATGCCGCGCATCGCACGCTGGCGCGGATCGCCCAGGGGCGTGAATCAGGTGCTGACGCCGGGTGAAACGTCGCTCAACGCCTGAGGCTTAGGTCGGCGCGGCCAGAGCTGGGCCGCGAGCATGCCGGCGAACATCAAGGCGCAACCGAAGTAGCCGCGCAGAGACAGGCTTTCATCGAGGAATACCGCCCCGGCTACCGCGGCGAACACAGCTTCCAGCGAGAGGATGATCGCAGCGTGCGAGGCAATGGCGTGCTTTTTGCGCCACCACCTGCAAGGTATATCCGACGCCGACTGCGAACATGCCACCGTAGATCAGTGCCGGGGCGGCCAGGCGAATCTGCGCGAGGCTCGCTTCCTCGAAGAAGGCCGCGAGGATCAGGCTGACCACCGCACAGGTGACGAACTGCAGGAAAGCGAGGCGGATCGCATCGTGTCGGCCAACGAAGAAGCTGACCAGCAAGACATGGATACCCCAGACGAAGGCGCCGGCGAGCTGAATCCAGTCGCCCGATGCGACCGTGAAGTCTTCGCCGATACTCAGGAATGCCATACCCACGACCGCCAGTACCGCGCCCACCCAGGTCCCGAACCCGGTCTTCTGTCCGATCAACAATCCGAGCAGTGGCACCACGATCACGTACAACCCGGTAATGAAGCCCGAGTTGGTCACGCTGGTGAACAACAGGCCCACCTGCTGCAGGTTGATGCCGATGGTCAGCGCTAGCCCCATGAAGAAGCCGCCCAATAACAGGCCACGCTGGAAGAACGGCTCGTGTCGGGCCGCGCCACGACCCTGGCGCAGCACCAGAGGCAACAGCACGATCGCGCCCAGGGCGAAGCGCAGTCCGGTAAAGAGGAAGGGGCCTATGTTGTCCATGCCGACGCGCTGCGCGACAAAGGCGCTGCCCCAGATCATGGCAGTGATCAGCATCAGGAAATCGGCACGCAGGGCTTGGTTACGCATGGTGTGGCTCGTCGGGAAAAGGCCGCAAACTTTGCATCAAAGCGGGCTACTTGACCACCAATTCGCGGGTCGTCATGCTTGCGCCGCCAAAATAAGTGCAGCTCGGTAATCGAATTTCGAGTGCTGGCGAGATATCATCACGCCGGTTCGTGACTACGACAGGTCGGTGACCACCGACGCCCTTCGGAATCGGCCCAGGCCGGTGAAAGCGCCAATATAAAAACCATAGGTCTGCCATGGCTGCTTACGAAATCCTCATTGCCGATGATCATCCCCTTTTTCGCAGTGCGCTCCAGCAGGCGTTGACGCTTGGCCTGGGCGAGGGTGTGCGCCTGTCCGAAGCGGCGAGCATCGCCGAACTGGAAGCCTTGCTGAACCGTTCGGCGGACTGGGATCTGGTGCTTCTGGACTTGAACATGCCGGGCGCCTACGGCTTTTCCGGGTTGGTTCTGCTGCGTGGGCAATATCCGCAGATTCCCGTCGTGATGATATCGGCGCAAGAGGATGCGGCCGTTGTGGCGCGGTCGCGTGAGTTCGGCGCCAGCGGGTTCATCCCCTAAATCAAGTTCGCTGGAAACCATTCAGCAAGCCGTGCGCGCGGTACTCGACGGGGATGTCTGGTGGCCGAGCAATATCGAGGATGTTGGGCATGTGAGTGCTGAAGCCAAGGCCGCCAGCGAGGGCCTGGCTAGCCTGACACCCCAGCAGTTCCGAGTGTTGACGATGGTCTGTGATGGTCTGCTGAACAAGCAGATCGCCTATGAACTGAGCGTTTCCGAGGCCACCATCAAGGCGCATGTAACGGCGATTTTCCGCAAACTGGGCGTACGCACCCGCACTCAGGCAGCGCTGCTGCTGCAACAGATGGGCTCGATCCCCGGCAACTGACCGCGCGAACCGGGTCGTTTGCGTCAGGCGATCGGCGGCAGCACGATCTCATCGCTGCGTCTGACCCCGGCTGTAAACGCCTGGCATTGGTCGATGAATTCACGCATGGCCGCGCTCTGGTATTTCAACGAATGCCAGATGAAGTAGAACTGTCGCGTCAGGTCCAGCTCCGGCGTTTCCAGCGCTACCAGACTGCCGCGGCGGAAGGCATCGCGCAGGGCGAGCCTGGAAATGCAGCCGATACCCAGCCCCGATTCGACTGCACGCTTGATGGCTTCGGTGTGTTCGAGCTCAAGGCGGATGTTCAGCTTCGATGGGTGATGACGTGTGGCCTGGTCGAATGTCAGCCGGGTACCGGAGCCTTGCTCCCGCAGAATCCACGCCTCTTGGGACAGTCGTTCCAGGCTGACTTGGTCCGCACCGGCCAACGGATGCTGTGGTGCGCAAAAAACGACCAGTTCGTCCTCGACCCAAGGCATGATCTCGATGTCCGGATGCTGGCAATCGCCTTCGATTAGCCCCAGATCAATTTCGTGCTGCGCGACTTGCTGGACAATGTGCGCCGTGTTTTGTACATGCAGCTTCACTCGGCATTCAGGGTGACGTTGCATGAAGCTGCCGATCAGCAGCGTGGCGAGGTAGTTACCCACCGTCAGGGTTGCGCCAACGGTCAGTGAGCCGAAACCGGTCTTGCCGGCGAGCAAGTCTTCGATCGCCTTGGCCTGGTCAAGCAGACTGACCGCTTGCGGGAGCAGCTGGTGCCCCAGTGCGTTGAGCCACAGCCGCTTGCCGGCGCGGTCGAACAACTGGCATCCAGATTGACGCTCGAGTTCGGCAAGTGACGTGCTGGTTGCGGACTGCGAGAGCGCCAGGCTCTGTGCCGCTCGGGAAACGCTTTCCTGACGGGCGATGGCGACGAAGACCTCAAGCTGACGCAACGTAAAATGCATATCTATATAACCGATAACCTATATCGTTAATATTCGTTTAACAGATAATAGCCGGCTGGATACACTTCGTGAAAATTTGCAGCGCGGCTGAGCGCTAGAGGGGAATCCGTACATGAGCAACCTGAACGTCGAACGTGTCCTGAGTGTGCATCACTGGAACGACACGCTGTTCAGTTTCAAGACCACCCGTAATCCCGGGTTGCGCTTCGAGAATGGGCAATTCGTGATGATCGGCCTGGAGGTCGAGGGCCGGCCATTGATGCGGGCGTACAGTATTGCCAGCCCCAACTATGAAGAGCACCTGGAGTTCTTCAGCATCAAGGTGCCGGATGGCCCCTTGACCTCGCGTCTGCAGCACCTCAAGGAAGGTGACTCGCTGATGGTCAGCCGCAAGCCGACCGGCACCTTGGTACTGAGCGACCTGCTGCCCGGCAAGCATCTTTATCTATTGAGCACCGGCACGGGCCTGGCGCCGTTCATCAGTGTCATCCAGGATCCGGAAACCTACGAGCGCTTCGAAAAAGTCATTCTGGTCCACGGCGTGCGCTACGTGAACGAGGTGGCCTACCGCGAGTTCATCACCGAGCACCTGCCGCAGAACGAGTTCTTCGGCGAGGCATTGAAGGAAAAGCTGATCTATTACCCGACGGTCACACGCGAGCCGTTCGAGAATCAGGGGCGGCTGACCGACCTGATGCGTAACGGCAAGCTGTTCCAGGACATCGGCTTGCCGCCGATCAATCCCGATGATGATCGCGCGATGATCTGCGGTAGCCCCAGCATGCTGGCCGAAACCAGCCAAGTGCTCGACAGCTTCGGCCTGAAGGCATCCCCCCGTATGGGTGATCCTGGCCACTACCTCATCGAGCGTGCCTTCGTCGAGAAGTAAGACGCCACCTCTTGGAAAGGCCGGCCAGCCTCCGCTTGCCGGCCTTTTTCTGTCCTGTGTCTGCTGACGTGTCAGAGATACGGTGCGCAGCACTTCTTGAACTTCTGACCGCTGCCGCAAGGGCAGGGGTCGTTGCGGCCTGCCCGTAGCGCAACCGTGGGATCGATGAAATACCAACGTCCTTCGCGTTGCACAAAAGCCGACCGTTCGTGTTGCGCGTGCTCGCCGGCGTGGTCGTGCCAGCGGGCGGTGAAGCTGACCCGAGCATGCTCCGGCTGGCCACCCAGCACCTGGCTGTCTTCGACCTCCAGGCCCAGCCAAGTGCTGGCGGCGCTCCAGTCGCGCATGGACTGCAGGTCGAGTCCTGACTGTTGCGCAGGCAATGTGGTGGCTTCCAGGTAGTCCATCAGTCCCAGTACGTAAGCGCTGTAGCGCGAGCGCATCAGGCGCTCCGCACTGGGTGCGGGTACGCCGGCGTGGTAACGCCCGCAGCACTCGCTGAGCAGGTCACCGCTGCCGCAGGGGCAATTGGTGTCGTGGCCAAGCGGATCGGTTGAGTTCATCGATTACCACCAATATTTGCCGAACATCTGCGGATTGGCCCAAAACTTCGCATTCAACCAACTTGGAACCTGCTTGTAATCAAGCAGGTCGTAGGTGAAGAGGGTCAAGGTCTGTTCGTCGCGTTCGAAGCGTGCGCCGACCTGCAGCGCCAGTGCGTAGAAATCCGTTGCCTGCCAATCGCAAGCATTCAGATCAACCAGAACCGCAATGCGGCTGGCATTGAGGTTGCGGATCCCGCCGAGCAGTTGCAGGCCGTCTCGCTTGGGCAGATGCTCGAGGCAGTCCGCCACGATCGCCATGTCGTAGCGCTGGTGGGCTATCGAGGCGGGCAGGGGCGTATCGGTTGCACGATCGATCTGGGCGTCCGGGCGGCTTTCACGGTAGGCCTCGATGGCGGGCAGGTCGCTCTGACCAACATGCATTAGGCGAGCGGGTGCATGCCGCTCCAGCAGAGCGGCCAGCGCGTGTTGCGGACTGTGCGGTGGGCTGGGTGCGATCAAGCCATGATCCTCTGGGTCAGGTGCCGACGGGTGCGGATAACGCTGCTCGATGCGCCTGTCAAAGCGTCAAGACTAGCGCGGCGGCGCATGCCGGCCTAGTCTCGTTACAACTGGAGCAGCTTATGCCGCCCGCATAACGCTCTGGCCGATCCCATATCAGGAGGTTTATCGATGAGTAGCATACGGACAGCAGTACCCGTGATAGTAATGACCACCGTCCTGGCCGGTTGTGCAGGGGTGCAGAAAGAGGATTGGCCCACTTGTGCGGCTGTAGGCGGTGTGACCGGTGCCGCGCTCGGGGCAATCGAAAGCAGCACTTACGCCGGATACGGTGCGCTGATCGGCGGTGGCATGGCAGCGGCTTATTGCTGGGCCAACGGCACCGAGCAGGAAACCGTGGCGATGGTCGAAACCGTTCAGCCCGAGCCGGCACCCGCCGCGCCAGAGCCTGAGCCGGCCGCCGAGCCTGTCCGCGTCGAACTGGACGTGAAGTTCGACTTCGACCGAGCCGAGGTCAAGCAGGACAGCATGGATGACATCCGTGACCTGGCCGACTTCATGAAGCAGTACGGGCAGACCACCACGGTTGTCGAAGGCCATACCGACTCCGTCGGCACCGACGCCTACAACCAGCGCCTGTCCGAGCGTCGCGCCAATGCGGTTCGTGATGTCCTGGTGAACCAGTATGGTCTCGATGGCAGCCGGGTCGACTCGGTTGGTTACGGCGAGTCCCGCCCGGTGGCTGACAACTCCACCGAGGAAGGTCGTGCGATCAACCGTCGGGTAGAGGCGGAAGTAGAAGCCCGTCCCTGACTGATCGTCGGACCGGGCATTGCCTGGCGGTGTGGGGCTGGCATGGTTGCCAAGCTTGAGTGCCGCCGGGTCATGCCCGGTTTTCATTGGACCTAAAACATCGGGCGCGCGCTGGCCAGTGCTATCACCAGCACGCCCAGCAGCAGGTTGACACCCACCAGGCGGCGAATCTGCGCCAGTACGGCCCCGCCAGCCGGCCAGTCCTTGGCGGCGACGGCCCGTTTCAGCGCCGGCAGCTGCAAAAGCTGAATGCGCAGGAACAGCGCCAGCATGACCAGGTAGCCACCAGCCATGATGTGCACGTAGCGGGGCGCTGCGCCCAGGCTATCGAAGCGCATGTGCCACATCCCCAGACCGCTGATCGGCAGTATCAGTACCGCTACCCATACCCACACGAAAAATCGTCGGAACACCTCCGCCCAGAGCGTCAGGCGTTCGGGGGGCTGCAGCCGCGCGCCAGCGGCAGGGCGCAGCACCATCCAGGCGAAAAACATTCCGCCTACCCAGAGCATGGCAGTCAGTACATGCGGGACGTAGAACAGCGCGAAAGGGGGCATGAAAATCTCCGGTGGCGGTTGGGGAATCGCGCGCTATCATAGCCGCCCAATCAGAATACTGAAGATATATACAGCCCCGCGCTCATGCTCAGCACCGAACTCAAGACCCAGATCCAGGGGCCTACTCTCGCTTTCTCGAGGCCAAAGGGCTCAAGCCGCGCTATGGCCAGCGCCTCATGATTGCCGAGGTGGCGAAGGTGCTCGGCGCCATCGAGGCCGATGACGAGGGCCGTCGCGCCGGTGAGCCTGCCGTTGTCGCGGTCGAGGCGGGCACCGGCACCGGCAAGACGGTCGCCTACAGCCTGGCGGCGATCCCCACGGCCAAGGCTGCGGGCAAACGTCTGGTGATAGCGACCGCGACCGTCGCGCTACAGGAACAGATCGTATACAAGGATCTGCCGGACCTGATGCGCAACAGCGGGCTCGACTTTTCGTTTTCCCTGGCCAAGGGGCGCGGCCGATATCTGTGTTTGTCCAAGCTCGACGTGTTGCTTCAGGAAGGTCAGGCGCAGAGCGCCACCGCCCAGTTGTTCGAAGAGGAGGGGTTTCGCATCGACGTCGACGAGCGCAGCCAAAAGCTCTTCGGCAGCATGATCGAAAAGCTTGCCGGCAACCGTTGGGACGGGGATCGAGACAGCTGGCCAGAGGAGCTCGCGGACGCTGACTGGGGCCAGCTCACCACCGATCACAGCCAGTGTACGGGCCGACATTGCCCGAACTTCCAGCAGTGCGCTTTCTACAAGGCGCGCGAGGGCATGACCAAGGTCGACGTGATCGTGACCAACCACGACATGGTGCTCGCCGATCTGGCGCTTGGCGGGGGCGCGGTGCTGCCGGACCCACGCGACACGCTCTATGTCTTCGATGAGGGGCATCATCTGCCGGACAAGGCGATCGGCCATTTCGCCCATTTCACCCGCCTGCGCTCGACTGCCGACTGGCTCGGGCAGGTCGAGAAGAACCTGACGAAGCTGCTCGCGCAGCATCCTCTGCCGGGCGATCTCGGGCGGTTGGTCGAAGCGGTCCCGGAAATCGCCCGCGAACTGCGTACCCAGCAGCAGTTCATGTTCAGCGCCTGCGAGCAGATCGCCGACTTCCGGGCAGGAGAGGACATGGAGGGGCGTGAGCGGCCCCGTCATCGCTTCGTTGGCGGCGTGGTGCCGGATCACCTGGTGGAACTCGGGCTGGAGCTGAAAAAGGGCTTCGCCAAGTTGACGGATCTGTTCACGCGCCTGGCCGAGTTGCTCAAGGAGGCGATGGACGGCGAAGCCAGCGTCGGCATCGCCAGCCATCAGGCGGAGGAGTGGTACCCCCTGTTCGGCAGTCTCTTGACCCGGGCCCAGAACAACTGGGATCTGTGGTCCGCCTTTACCCTCGACGATCCCGAGGACAGCCCTCCAATGGCCCGCTGGTTGACGTTGGCCGAAGGCGGTGCCCTGTTCGATATCGAAGTGAACGCGAGCCCGATCCTGGCTGCGGAAACGCTGCGTCGCAACCTCTGGAACGTCTGCTACGGGGCGTTGGTGACCTCTGCCACGCTCACAGCCCTGAACAGTTTCGACCGATACCGCATGCGTGCGGGGCTGCCGCGTTGTGCGGTCACGGCGGTGGTGCCGAGCCCGTTCCATCACGCCGATGCCGGTGTGTTGCGCGTCCCCGATCTGATGGCCGACCCGCGGGATGCAACGGTGCATACCGACGCGATCGTCAGAGAGCTGCCTCGGCTGGTCGAGGGCTCTCAGGGGACACTGGTGCTGTTTTCCTCGCGCCGGCAGATGCAGGACGTGTTCGACGGCCTGGAGCGCGACTGGCGTCGGCGGGTTCTGATCCAGGGAAATCTGTCCAAGCAGGAAACGCTGAACAAGCACAAGGCCCGCGTGGATGATGGCGAGCCGAGCGTGCTTTTCGGTCTGGCCAGCTTCGCCGAGGGTGTGGATCTGCCTGGCCGCTACTGCGAGCATGTCGTGATTGCCAAGATTCCGTTCGCCGTCCCGGATGACCCTGTCGAGGCAGCCCTGGCGGAATGGATCGAGGCGCGTGGTGGTAATCCCTTCATGGAGATCGCCGTCCCGGACGCGTCATTGCGCCTGGTGCAGGCCTGCGGGCGGCTACTGCGCACGGAGGAGGATCGGGGCACCATCACCTTGCTCGATCGCCGTGTGGTGACCCAGCGCTATGGCAAGGCCATCCTCAACGCCTTGCCGCCGTTCCGCCGCGAGATCCAATGAATATCGGCGATGGCCGGCGCGGCTCATTGCGTCTGATCCGCCGACATTCGGCTGGCTGATCGCCGGGTCTGGGGACGTCGTCGGCTTTCCCTTCTGGCGGCGGGGCGACGACAATGGGCGTCGATTTCCAAATGGGCGGAGCATAGCGTGCAAATTCAGGGCTTTTTCGACCTGCGCTTCGAAGCGGTCAGGGACGCCTTCGAGGCGCTTTTTCAGCAGAGCCAGCAGCGGGGTGCTGCCGTCTGCGTGAAGATTGGGGGCGAAACCGTCGTCGATCTGTGGGCGGGCGTCGCCGACAATGCGGGAGAACAGGCCTGGGAGAGCGATACCCTCGTCAATCTGTTCTCCTGCACCAAAACCTTCACGGCGGTGGCGGCGCTGCAACTGGTTGGCGAGGGCAAGCTACAGCTCGATGAGCCTGTCGCGCGCCTCTGGCCGGAGTTCGCCGCCAATGGCAAGCAGGGCATCACGCTGCGGCAGTTGCTCAGTCATCGGGCGGGACTGCCAGCGATCCGCCGGCCGCTGCCTCCCGAAGCGTTGTATGAATGGGACACCATGACAGCCGCGCTGGCGGCCGAGCAGCCTTGGTGGACGCCAGGCGATGGGCACGGTTATGCCGCGATCACTTACGGCTGGCTGCTAGGCGAATTGATCCGACGTGCCGACGGGCGCGAACCGGGCGCGGCGATCGTCGCCCGCACCGCCCAGCCGCTGGGGTTGGATTTCCACATTGGCCTGGCTGACTCCGAATTCCATCGCGTCGGCTACCTGACGCGGCAGAAGAACAATTTCGGCGATGCAGCGGCGCAGCGCTTGTTCCGCGCGATGACAGGCGACCCGCAGGCGCTGAGCGCGCGTGCGTTCGGCAATCCGCCATCGATCATGAACAGCGGGAACAAGCCGGAATGGCGCCGGATGATCCAGCCCGCGGCCAATGGTCACGGCAACGCCCGGGCGTTGGCCGGCTTCTACGACGGGTTGTTGCATGGAGATCTGCTGGATTCGGACTTGCTCGCTGAGATGACGCGGGAGCATAGCGTCGGTGAGGACCGTACCCTGCTGACCATGACGCGCTTCGCCCTGGGTTGCTGGCTCGACCTGCCGGATGTGGCCAACGCCACCTTCGGCATGGGCGAAAGGAGCTTCGGGCATCCCGGAGCGGGTGGCAGCATCGGCTTTGCCGATCCTGATCGCGATCTGGCGTTCGGCTTCGTCACCAATACCTTGGGGCCTTATGTGCTGATGGACCCACGCGCCCAGGCGCTAGCGCGAGCCGTCAAACTCTGCCTGGGTTGAACCACTCGTCTAATAGAGATGTCGAGACTTTTCATAACAATGACCTGCGTCCACAATCTGAGACGAAACCTTGCATTAAGCTGCGCCTTGACCACGTACGGCTTTGTCTTCGCAACTTCATCTTTCACGGAAACTGGCACATGAAACTGCTGAAAAGCGCCTCCCTGATTTTTTGTCTGGTCATCGCCGGCTGTAGTTCGGATAGCAAGAAACCGGCTGAGGAGGTCGCTGCGGTGCCAGAGCCTGTGGTTGATCCGGCCTGGCTGGATGCCTATGAGCCACGGCTCCGCGATGCGCTGAAGGACAGCAGCTTCGAGGTCGACCGTCGCGACGGCATGCTGGTGGTAACCGCGCCTGTCGATGCCTCCTTCAATCCTGATCGTCCCGGCATGCTCCTGCCCGTCACGCTGGGGCCGATCAGTCGCGTGGCTAAGCTGGTCGAGGGAGATGAAAAGACGGCGGTCGTGGTTCTCGGGCATGCCGATGCCACCGGTTCGGTGGAAGTCAATCGTGATGTGAGTCGCAAGCGTGCGGGCGCCGTGGCCGCCATCTTCCGCCTGAGCGGCCTCAAGCATGATCGACTGCGGATTCGCGGGCTGGGTTCGGATATGCCGCGCGCCTCCAACGAGCACGCCGAAGGGCGAGCACTGAACCGCCGAGTGGAGATGCTGCTGGCACCGCAAGCGACCTTGCTGGCGCTGGTCGCTCGGTACAACGAGCCGGTCACCGAGCCGACGCGCGTGGCGACCGCCGAGGTGACGCAGGCGAAGTGAGAGGTTGATGTTGATCAGGCCTGGCCATAGCCAGGCCTTTTCTGTTTGGCCTTGTGTTGCGTTGAATCAAGCGAGATGCGCCGGCAAACCCGCTAAGCTTCGGCTCCTACCGATTCGAGGAGGCTTGCGATGACCCAGACCCTGGCCGACATGCGCCGCGACTACACCCGTGAAGGACTTAGCGAAACCAATGCGCCCGACGAGCCGTTCGGGCTGTTTCGCCAGTGGTTCGATGAGGCTGTCCAGACCGAACAACTCCCGGTCGAGCCCAACGCCATGACCCTCGCCACTGTCGATGCCGAGGGCCGACCGCACTGCCGCGTGCTGCTGCTCAAGGCGCTCGACGAGCGGGGTTTCACCTTCTTCAGTAATTACGACAGCGCAAAGGCCGAGCAATTGGAGGCGTGCCCCTTTGCCGCCATGACCTTCTTCTGGCCAACGCTCGAGCGCCAGGTGCGTATCGAAGGCCGCGTGGAAAAGGTCAGCGCCGAAGAATCCAACGCCTATTTCCAGGTGCGACCGCTAGGCAGTCGGCTAGGCGCCTGGGCATCGCCGCAGAGCCGCATCATCCGCGATCGCGCCGAGCTGGAGCGGTTGCTGGCCGAGACCGAGCGGCGCTTCCTCAACGAAGCGCCATCTTGCCCGCCGCACTGGGGCGGATATCGTTTGTTGCCCGAGCGTATCGAGTTCTGGCAGGGCCGGCCGAGCCGGCTGCATGACCGGCTGAATTACCGTCGTGTTGCCGCCAATTGGTCGCTTGAGCGACTCGCCCCTGAGCTGCCTGCCGCGCTTGGTCGGCTATCGCTTCGAGGGCCCTGAGTTCACTTGCATGACTCGTAGCGTTCGAGTTCCCGTTCCAGCCAGGGTTGCAGCTCGCGTCGCTTGACCCTGGCCTCGCGTGCTGCTGCCAGACGCTGCAACGCCCATTCGCGCCGGCCTGGATCGTCGCCCGCCAATGCGAGGGCCAGGTCGCGGTCGGCCCAGCGCCTGAAGCGAACGAATAGCCAGCCATGGAATGCCAAGCCGGCGAGGGTTGTAATGGCGATGATGAAATAATCCACGGCGCAATCTCTCGCAGATAGCCTCGATCCATCCGGCGCGTAGGCGCGGTGGGATCGCCTCGGGTAAAGTACGGTCCTATCCCCTGAATGCTGAGTCAGCACGCGGCGATTGCCAAGCGCTGTTTCGCCGCAGCGATGACGTCGGCCGTCGGGATGAATTTCGTTTCCCAGGAGACTACCCATGCGCAACTCGATCCTTTTCGCTTCCTTTGCCGCCGTGGCGTTGGCGCTGGGCGGCTGTACATCCAACCTAACGGGCGACTCCTACTCGCGCGATGAGGCACGTCAGGTCCAGACCGTCCGCTATGGGACGATCGAGTCGTTGCGTCCGGTCAAGCTGGAAGGCACCAAGACACCGATCGGCACGGGCGCCGGGGCAGTCGTCGGCGGGATTGCCGGTAGCGGTGTCGGTGGTGGGCGCGGCAGTGCTGTGGCTGCGGTAATTGGCGCCGTGGCGGGCGGCATGCTCGGCTCGGCGGCCGAAGAGGGTATTACCCGGACGCAGGGCGTGGAGATCACAGTGCGCGAGGACGACGGCAACATGCGGGCCTATGTCCAGGAGGTCGAGCCGAACCAGGTCTTTCAGGTCGGCCAGCGCGTGAGAATCATGACTGTCAACGGGACCAGTCGCGTCGCACCATGACCGGTCTGGCGGGTTGATCGCCGTTTTTCGACCGGCGGCGGACACGCCGCCGGTCGAGCGGGTCGCTCGTCGGGCGTTGGCCTACGAGCGTCGTCCTCGGATGCGTGCTCATGCATCCAGCCGCGTGCTAGAGCCGCGCCATTAGTTTTTCGAAATACATGAATCCATGACGATAGTGCCATCGTTATGGATAATCGGCGCACATCGCCATGCCGCTTCGAGCTGAAGTCTGGTCTAGCTAGGGATAAGAACGTCGCGCACAGGCGCGGCATAAAAGGGTCTTTGCTCATGGCGCTCGCGCTAATCATCGCTCTGCCATTTCTGGGGATATGCCTGCCGCTGCTGTTCGAACGCTTTGGGCGCTCGGCGTGCGCGTTCGGCGCCGGATTGGCACCGCTGGCGGCGCTCGTTCTGTTGCTTTCCAAGCGCGCCGAGGTCTTCGGTGGCGAAACGCTGATGGTGTCGCAGCCCTGGTTGCCAGAGTTGGGGCTCAACCTCAGCCTGAGGCTGGACGGGTTGGGCTTCCTGTTCGCGCTGCTGATCCTTGGCATTGGTCTGTTGGTCATTCTCTATGCGCGCTACTACCTCGCCAAACAGGAGCCTATCGGCCGATTTTTCGGCTATTTCCTGATGTTCATGGGCGCGATGCTTGGCGTCGTGCTGTCCGAAAACCTGCTCCTGATGCTGATGTTCTGGGAGCTGACCAGCCTTTCTTCCTTCTTGCTCATCGGCTTCTGGAGCCATCGTTCCGATGCCCGGCAGGGTGCGCGCATGGCCTTGACCGTCACGGGAGGCGGCGGACTGGCGTTGCTGGCCGGTATTCTGCTGATCGGTCATATCGTCGGCAGCTTCGAGCTCAGCGACGTGCTCGTCTCCGGGGATCTGATTCGCAGCCACGGCCTCTACCCGTTGACGCTCATCCTGGTGCTGCTCGGCGTGTTCACCAAGTCGGCACAGTTCCCGTTCCACTTCTGGTTGCCGCAGGCCATGGCCGCCCCGACGCCGGTATCGGCGTTTCTGCATTCGGCGACCATGGTCAAGGCCGGCGTCTTCCTGCTGGCGCGCCTGTATCCAGCGCTTTCGGACTCGGAATGGTGGTTCTATCTGGTCAGTCTGACCGGGTTGGCAACGTTGCTGCTCGGCGCGGTGATGGCGCTGTTCCAGCATGATCTAAAGGGGTTGCTGGCGTATTCGACGATCAGCCATCTGGGTCTCATCACGCTGCTGTTCGGCCTGGATTCGCCCATGGGCGCAGTCGCGGCGATCTTTCATATCATCAACCATGCGACCTTCAAGGCGTCGCTATTCATGGCGGCCGGCATCATCGACCATGAAACCGGAACCCGCGACATGCGACGGATCAACGGCATGCTCAAGTACATGCCGCACACCGCCGCGCTAGCCATGGTTGCCTCGTTGGCAATGGCTGGGGTCCCGCTGCTCAATGGTTTCCTGAGCAAGGAGATGTTCTTCGCCGAGACGCTCGATCAGCATCTGCTGGGAAGCTTCTACTGGACCATCCCGACGCTCGCGACCCTGGCGAGTGCGTTCTCGGTCGCTTACTCGCTGCGCTTCGTGCATGACGTGTTCTTCAATGGCGAGCCGGTGGACCTGCCCAAGTACCCCCGCACGAGCCGGCGCGCTACATGAAGATCCCGGTCGAGATCCTCGTGCTGCTCTGCCTGCTGGTGGGCACGCTGCCGGCGTACACCGTGGCCCCCTTGCTCGCCGCTGCGGTGTCCGGAAGCCTGAACGGGAATGTGCCGGAATACAGCCTTGCTATCTGGCACGGCTTCAACCTGCCGCTGGTGATGAGTTTCGTGGCGCTGGCCGGTGGCCTGTTGATCTATTCGATGCGCAAATGGGCGTTTCGCTGGTACGAGGGGCTGCCGAGGGTCGACTCGCTGCAGGTATTCGCCGTCGTGGTCGACCGCATCGCCGCTACCGCCCGCTGGATCACCGAACGCCTGGAAAACGGCTCGCTGCAGCGCTACCTGGCGTTGATGTTGCTGAGCACGCTGGTGTTGGTCGTGTTCGCGCTGACCCCTCTGCAGGCGCTACGGGGTCCGATCCAGCCAACGCCTCTCGACAGCATCACCGTGGTTGGGTTGGGCATCCTTTCGCTGAGCTCGATACTCACCGTGATCTTCCATCGACGCCGCCTGATGGCGCTCATCGTGCTCAGCGTGGTGGGGCTCATGGTGTCGTTGGCCTTCGCCCGCTATTCGGCACCGGACCTGGCGCTGACTCAGCTATCGGTCGAGGTGGTGACCATCATCCTGTTGATCCTCGCGCTCTTTTTCATGCCCGATCGCACGCCCGTCGAATCCAGCAGCTTGCGCAGCTTCCGTGATCTGATCCTGGCCGGCACCTTCGGCACCATGATCGCGCTTCTGGCCTATGCGGTCCTGACACGGCCGTACGAGAGCATTGCGTCGTTCTTCCTGGAAAACAGCGTGTCGGGCGGGGGCGGGACCAACGTGGTGAACGTGATCCTGGTCGACTTCCGTGGCTTCGATACGCTCGGAGAGATCACCGTCCTGGCGATCGCCGCGGTAGGTATTTTCGGATTGCTCCACCGGCTTCGGCTGCCTCATCCGGTCCGTGATTACGGTGGCCGACTGTGGTCGACCGACCGCCATCCGATGGTGCTCGATACGCTTTCTCGTGCGCTGCTGCCCATGGCACTGCTGATCTCGGTCTTCATTTTCCTGCGCGGGCATAACCTGCCGGGCGGTGGCTTCATCGCCGGGCTGATTACGGCGGTCGCGCTGATTCTCCAATACATCTCTCACGGCGTGACCTGGGCGCAGGCGCGTCAGCCGTTCAGCTACCACGCCATCGCGGGCGCCGGTGTGCTGATCGCCGGGCTGACCGGGCTCGGCAGCTGGCTGTTCGGGCGCCCGTTCCTGACTTCCGCGTTCGGCCATTTCCATCTGCCGCTGGTAGGTGAATTTGAGCTGGCGACGGCCATGCTTTTCGACCTGGGTGTGTACCTCACCGTGGTCGCGGCGACGCTGCTGATCCTGTCGAATATTGGACACGTCAGCCAGGGCGAGTCTTGCAAGGAGGTGCTGTAATGGAAGCCGTACTGGCGATAACCCTCGGGATCATGACGGCCAGCGGCGTCTACCTGCTGCTGCGGGCGCGTATCTTTCCGGTGGTGATGGGCCTGACACTGATTTCCTACGCGGTGAATCTGTTCATCTTCGCCATGGGACGTCTCGTCACTGGCGCGCCCGCCGTCATCGGGCGAAGTGCCGAATACGGCGACCCCCTGCCGCAGGCATTGGTTCTGACGGCCATCGTAATCGGCTTTGCCATGACCGCCTTCGTGGTCGTGCTTGCGCTGCGCGGGCTAGGCGAGTTGCGCACTGACCACGTTGACGGGCGGGAGCCGCGCGAATGAATCACGCGATGATCCTGCCAATACTCTTGCCGCTGTTCACGGGCTGCGCATTGTTGCTTCTGCATCGCGCCAGCTTGCGTGTGAAGCGGTTGCTGTCGCTGGTCGCCACTTGGTTACTGGTGCCGCTGTCGCTTTGGTTGCTGGCTGTTGCGGATACCGGCGTGCTTCAGGCCTACAGGCTGGGAGACTGGGCGCCACCGTTCGGCATCATGCTGTTGCTGGACCGCCTGAGCGCCCTGATGCTGCTCGTCACGTCCTGGCTGGCGGGCTTCGCCGTGCTCTATGCCTGTCGCGGCGATGACGAGCGTGGCCCGAACTTCCACGCCTTGTTCCAGTTCCAGCTGATGGGTATCAATGGCGCCTTCCTGACCGGCGACCTGTTCAACCTTTTCGTGTTCTTCGAGGTATTGCTGATTTCCTCGTATGCGCTTCTGTTGCACGGGCAGGGGGCGCGGCGTGTTCAGGCCGGTATCCATTACGTTGTGCTGAATCTGCTCGGCTCTTCGCTCTTCCTGATCGGGGTCAGCATGCTCTACGGCCTGACCGGCACCTTGAACATGGTCGACCTGGCCGTTCGTGTCGGTGCGGCGGACCCGGCCGACGCGCCGCTGCTGGCGGCGGCTGGCTATCTGTTGCTGGTGGTCTTCGGGCTGAAGGGCGCCATCCTGCCGCTGTATTTCTGGTTGCCGCGAGCCTATGCGTCGGCGACGGCCCCGGTGGCTGCGCTCTTTGCGATCATGACCAAGCTCGGCCTCTATGCAGTCGTCCGTGTCTTCACGCTGATCTACGGGAGTGAAGCGGGCACGCTGGAGGGCATGGTGCTTGACTGGTTATGGCCGTTGTCGATGCTGACGCTGGTCGGTGGTGTGCTGGGCGCGCTGGCGGCGCAAAACCTGCAACTGGTGCTGTCGTACCTGGTGGTGGTATCGGTCGGCACGTTGCTCGCGGGTGTCGCCCTTGGCTCGGAAACCGGCCTCGCCGCGGCGCTGTATTACCTGTTGCACAGCACGCTGATCTCTGGCGGGCTGTTCCTGGTTGCCGATCTGATCGCCCGTCAGCGCGGGGATGCGGCAGGGAGCTGGTGTCGGCGCCGGCCGTTCGGCAGCCGTTGATGCTGGGCGCGATGTTTTTCGCCGGGGCCATCTCGATTGCCGGTTTGCCCCCGTTCTCCGGCTTCATCGGCAAGCTCATGCTGTTGCGCGCCGTACCCACAGGTATCGATGCGGCGCTCCTCTGGCCCGTTGTGTTGATTGGTGGCCTGGGCATGTTGATCGCACTGAACCGCGCCGGAAGCATGGTGTTCTGGCGAGCCAGCGATGCCGCGACTGTCGCGACGCCGGCCGACCCGGTGCGGGTGGCTGCGGCGGTCGGCCTGCTGTTGGGTAGCCTGGTCATGGTCGGGGCTGCAAACCCCATCCAGGCGTATGTGCAGGCCGCGGCAGCTCAGTTGTTCGATCTGATGCCCTATATGCAGATCATCCAGGAGAGGTGGCGCATGAGAAGGTTGCTGCCGAATCCGGCGCTGACACTGCTGCTGGCGTTACTCTGGTTGCTGCTCAACAACACCTGGGCCGCGGGCCATGTGCTGCTCGGGTTGTTTCTGGGGTGGGCGATCCCGCTGCTCGTACGAGGTTTTCTCATCGAGGTGCCCGCGGTGCGGAGCCCGCTCAAGCTCCTGGGGTTCACCTTGAAGGTGCTCTATGACATCGCGGTTGCCAATATCCACGTGGCCAAACTGGTACTTGGCCCGCGCGGGCAGCTGCAACCTGCATTCATCGAAGTACCGATGGAAATCGAGCATCCGTTCGTCCTTGCCGTGCTGACCAGTATCATCTCGCTGACGCCTGGGACCGTTTCGGCGTCCCTGCGTGCCGATCACAAGGTGTTGCTGATCCATGCGCTGGATGCTCCGGATATCGAAACGCTGATAGCAGAAGTGAAGAGTCGCTACGAAACCCCGCTGCTGGAGATATTCGTATGCTCGCGTTCGTAATTCCGCTGTGCATGGGTGTGATCGGGGCCGCTGCGGTTCTCAATCTGGTGCGCCTGGTGCAGGGACCCGACATGCCAGACCGGGTCCTGGCTCTCGACACGCTCTATATCAATGCGCTGGCCATGATCGTGCTGTTTGGCATCTGGCTGGCATCAGATCTTTTCTTCGAGGCCGCGCTGCTGATTGCAGTGATGGGCTTCGTCAGTACCGTTGCGGTGGGCAAGCACCTGCTGCACGGTGACATCATCGATTGAGGACCTGCGATGCCATTCTGGATCGAAGTGCTGGTGAGTCTGTTTCTTCTGGTCGGCAGCGCCTTTGCGCTGGTCGGCGCCATCGGTCTCTATCGCCTGCCGGATTTCTTCACCAGGCTGCATGGCCCGACCAAGGCCACCACGCTCGGCGTAGGCGGCATTGTCATTGGGTCGATGATCTTTTTCAGCCACCAGGGTGAGGGGCTGAGCATGCACGAGATCCTGATCACCCTCTTTTTATTCCTGACCGCACCGGTCAGCGCCCATGTCCTGGCCAAGGCGGCCATGCAGCAGAAGCTGCCGGTGACCGCCAAGACCCGCGGAAAGCCCTGGGACTGACGGTCGCAGCGGGGGCAGCTCAGATGACGATGCTGCTGGGTGATGGTTGGCGCTCGTTTTCCTGAGAGAGCTGCTTGATCATCGCCTGCTGTAGCTTGAGGCACAGCTGCGGATCCGATAGCGGCTGATTATCCGCATTGGTCACAAAGAACACGTCTTCGACGCGTTCGCCGAGCGTGGCGATTTTCGCGTTCTGCACCGAAAGATCGAAATCCAGGAACAGCTGACCGATACGGGCCAGCAATCCCGGGCGGTCAGGCGCGACCACCTCGATGATGGTCTGCGGGCGCTGCATGTCGTTGTGAATGGTGACCTGCGGCGGAAAGGCGAAGTGCTTGAGCTGCCGAGGAACGCGTTTCTGGATGATGGTCAGATAGTCATCCGGGTTGCGCAGGGCATCGATCAGGCCCTGGCGGATTTCCTCGGTGCGCTCCGGGTCGTTGCCGATCGGGCTGCCGTCGGCATCCAGCACGATGTAGGTGTCGAGCGTGAACTGGCTGCTCGAGGTGATGATCCGGGCATCGTGGATGTTCAGGTTCAGCTGGTCCATCGCGGCGACCGTTACGGCAAAAAAGTCATGCTGGTCGGGTGCATAGATGAAGATCTGCGTGCCCCCTTCGAACTCGCGCTGGGTCGTCTCCTTGATCAGAACCAGCGGGCCGCCGTCGCTTGGGTGCTCGATGATCGCCTCGGTATGCCAGGCGACGTCGGTAGAGCTGTGGCGCATGAAGTAGTCGTCCCCCAGTTGCGCCCAGAGCTGTTCGGCGTCGTCGGGGTCGGTGCCGTTGCGCACCAGATTGTCGAGTGCGGCGCGCTGGGTCTGGCGGATCTGCTCCTCGCGGTCGAGCGGATTTTCCAGGCCGCGGCGCAACGCTCGCTTGGTTTCGGTGTACAGCTGGCGCAACAGGCTGGCACGCCATGAGTTCCACAGTGTCGGATTGGTCGCGTTGATATCGGCGACCGTGAGCACGTAGAGATAGTCCAGGTGCGTTTCGTCACCGACCTGTTGCGCGAAATCGTTGATCACCTGCGGGTCGGACAGATCCTTCCGCTGCGCGGTGGTCGACATCGCCAGATGATTTTCGACCAGCCAGACCACCAGGCGGGTATCCCAGGCAGGGAGTTTGTGGCGAACGCAAAAGGCTTGAGCATCTACCGCGCCCAGTTCGGGTGATCACCGCCACGACCCTTGGCGATGTCGTGGTAAAGGCCGGCAATGTAGATCAGCTCGGGTTTCGGTAGACGTTCTACCAGCTTGCTGGCCAGCGGATACTTCTCGGCGACACCCGGCTTGCTGAGTTTGCGCAGGTACTTGATGACGTTCAGCGTGTGGGCGTCGACGGTGTATATGTGGAACAGGTCGTGCTGCATCTGGCCGACGATATGCCCGAACTCCGGCAGATAGCGCCCCAGGATCCCATAGCGGTTCATCCGGCGCAGGTTGCGATGAATTCCTTCCTTGCACTTGAACAGTTCGATGAAGAGGCTGGTGTTGCGGATGTCGCTGCGGAAATCGTCATCGATCAGGTGTCGGTGATCACGCAACAACCGGATCGTTTCGGCGCGTACGCCCTGGATCTCGGGATGTTGGGCGAGCAGGACGAACGTCTCCAGGATGGCGAACGGGCGGCGTTTGAATACCGAGTCATTGGCGACTTCCAGATACCCGTCACGCACCACGAATCGGCTGTTCAGCGCCACGGCAGGACCCGTTTCGCCTTCCCAGAGGATGACCTCGGCAAAATGCTGCCCGACCAGGTCGCTGAGCTCGGAAATGCTCATGACCACGCGGTAGTACTTCTGCATGAATCGCTCGATGGCGAGCTTCGCGTCGCTGTCCTCGTAGCCAAGCATTGCCGCCAGGCTGCGCTGGTGATCGAAGAGCAGGCGATCCTCGGCGCGCCCGGCCAGCATGTGCAGGCCGTAGCGAACGCGCCAGATGAATTCCTGGCTGGAAACCAGCAGGCTGTATTCGCCTTCGGTGAGAAAGCCCTGGTCGACGATGGCGCTCAGGTTCAGGCTGCCGAACTGGCGCCGCGCAATCCATAGGATGGTCTGAATGTCGCGCAGCCCACCGGGCGAACCCTTGACGTTGGGTTCCAGGTTGTATTCGGTGTTGTTGTATTTCGAATGCCGGGTTGCTTGTTCGGCGCGTTTGGCCAGGAAGAAATCCTTGCTGGGCCACATCTCGCTCGGGCTGGTCACCCGGAGCATTTCCTGGCGCAGGTGTTCAGGGCCGGCAATCGTCCGGCTTTCCATCAGGTTGGTGATGACCGTCAGGTCCGCGCGGGCCTCTTCTGCGCACTCGGCAACCGAGCGTACGCTTTGGCCGACCTCAAGGCCGATGTCCCAAAGCAGGGTCAGAAAACCTTCGATGGCGTCGCGAAAGGTTTCCTGGTTGCTGTCGTCAAGGAGGATCAGCAGGTCGATGTCGGAATAGGGGTGCAGTTCGCCCCGTCCGTAACCGCCCACGGCCACCAGTGCGATTTCGCCATCGGCGCTCCAGTCGAAGCGCTCCCAGGCGGCACGCAGGATCTGATCGACGAACCAGGCGCGATCTTCGATCAGGCGGCGGATGTCGCGACCGGCAAGAAAACGTTCGTCGAGCACCTCGCGGGCGCGGCGGATAACCTTCTTGAAGGCTGCGATCGGGCTGGCTTTGAGCGCCAGTTCGGCCTGGAACTGGCTGCGATCGAACAGATCGGGGTCAACCTGGGGCATGATCGTCTCCTAGAAGGGGCCGGTGATATCAGGGCGAGGTACGGGCGATGGTGTCGTCGCTGCGTAGCGTCAGGATTTCATAGCCATCAGCGGTCACCGCAATGGTGTGTTCCCATTGCGCAGACAGCTTCCGGTCCTTGGTGATCGCAGTCCAGCCGTCGCCCAGCAGGCGGGTTTCGGAGCGGCCTTGATTGATCATCGGCTCGATGGTGAAGGTCATGCCTTCTTTCAGTTCGAGGCCCGTGCCGGCGCGGCCATAGTGAAGCACTTGCGGCTCTTCGTGGAAGACCTTGCCGATGCCGTGACCACAGTATTCACGAACGACCGAGAACCCGTGCTTCTCCGCGTGTTTCTGGATCACCTCGCCGATGTCGCCCAGCCGGGCGCCTGGTCGAACGATCTCAATGCCCTTGTAGAGGCATTCCTGGGTGATCCGGCAGAGCCGCTCGGCCCATTCCGGCGCCCTGCCGACAAGGAACATCTTGCTGGTGTCGCCGTGGTAGCCGTCCTTGATAACGGTGATATCAATGTTGAGGATGTCGCCATCCTTGAGCGGCTTGTCGTTGGGGATACCGTGGCAGACCACATGGTTGATCGACGTGCAGATCGACTTCGGGTAGCCCTTGTAATTGAGTGGGGCTGGTATTGCCTGCTGGACGTTGACGATATGGTCATGGCATCGCCGGTCGAGCTCTTCGGTAGTAACACCGGGCTTGACGTATTCGCCGATCATTTCCAGTACTTCGGCGGCCAGGCGACCGGCTACACGCATCTTCTCTATTTCATCAGGTGTTTTTATCGATACGGTCATGCAATCCTCTTGGCGCCAAGAGGCGCAGGCGGAAAAACGAAAGGCCAGATGATAAACCAAAGCACTGGTGGCCTGCAGGCGACACCAGGTTTTCGGCGCTTGGGGCAGCGCATGCCGATGAAAGATGCGCTAGCCTGAGGTGCCCCTTTGTGCTATAAAACGCGCCGCTCTGCGGGAGTGCCCGCTAGAGCTTGACCCCACACACGTGTCGACACGGTATCCTGGGTGCTCGCAAGAGTTGGATATCGGGACGCGTGGAGGCCTAACCCGACTATCCGAGGAAGTCCCATGTCTCAAGTCACCATGCGCGATATGCTGAAGGCCGGTGTGCACTTCGGCCACCAGACCCGTTACTGGAACCCGAAAATGAACAAGTACATTTTCGGCGCGCGCAACAAGATTCATATCATCAACCTCGAGCAGACGCTGCCGATGTTCAACGACGCACTGCGTTTCGTTGAGAAGCTCGCTGCTGGCAAGAACAAGATCCTGTTCGTAGGCACCAAGCGCTCCGCTGGCAAGATCGTTCGCGAAGAAGCGGCCCGTTGTGGTTCGCCGTACGTCGATCATCGCTGGTTGGGCGGCATGCTGACGAACTACAAGACCATTCGCGCCTCGATCAAGCGTCTGCGTGATCTGGAAGCTCAGTCGCAAGACGGTACGTTCGACAAGCTGACCAAGAAAGAAGCGCTGATGCGCACTCGCGATCTCGAGAAGCTCGAGCGCAGCCTGGGCGGTATCAAGGATATGGGTGGTCTGCCGGACGCCATGTTCGTTATCGACGTGGATCACGAGCGCATCGCGATTTCCGAGGCCAACAAGCTCGGTATTCCGGTGATCGGCGTTGTCGACACCAACAGCAGCCCGGAAGGCGTCGATTACATCATCCCTGGTAATGATGATGCCATTCGCGCCGTGCAACTCTACCTGAGCTCCATGGCTGACGCGGTCCTGCGTGGTCGTCAGAACACCGCCGGCGGTGCCGACGAGTTCGTCGAGGAAACGGCTCCCGAGGCCGCTCAAGGCTGAGTGCTGCTGTCGCCTGGCTGATACCCGTTGAACAAGAAGGGGCTATGCCCCCTTTTTGCCACTTCTGAATTGTTCGCCCGGACTGAAGGGCGGAGATCGAATAACCGAATCGAGAGGATTTGCAAACATGGCAGAGATCACTGCAGCCCTGGTTAAAGAACTGCGCGAGCGCACCGGCCAAGGCATGATGGATTGCAAAAAGGCGCTCACCGCCGCCGGTGGCGATATCGAGAAGGCCATTGATGACATGCGTGCCGCGGGTGCGATCAAGGCCGCCAAGAAGGCTGGCAACATCGCTGCTGAAGGCTCCATCGCCGTCAAGGTTTCTGACGACAACAAGCGGGCCGTGATCATCGAAGTCAACTCGCAGACCGACTTCCTGGCCCTGCAGGACGACTTCAAGGCGTTCGTCAACGCCAGTATCGAGAAGGCCTTCGCCGAGAACATGACCGAGGCCGCACCGTTGATCGCTGCCCAGGAAGCCGATCGTGAAGCGCTGGTCGCCAAGTGCGGCGAGAACGTGAACATCCGTCGCCTGAGCAGCGTTCAGGCCGATCTGGTCGGTTCCTACCTGCATGGTCATCGCATCGGCGTACTGGTTGCGCTGAAGGGCGGTAATGTCGAGCTGGCGCGCGAGATCGCCATGCACGTCGCTGCAAGCAACCCGCAGTTCCTGGATCCTTCGCAGGTTTCCGAGGAAGCGGTCGCCAAGGAGAAGGAAATCTTCATGGCGTTGAACGAAGACAAGATCAAGGGCAAGCCGGCCGAGATCGTCGAGAAGATGGTTGCCGGTCGTATCAGCAAGTTCCTGGCCGAGGCCAGCCTGGTCGAGCAGCCGTTCGTCAAGGACCCCGACGTCAAGGTTGGCGATCTGGCGAAGAAAGCCGGTGCCGAGATCATCTCCTTCGTTCGGTTCGAAGTGGGTGAAGGTATCGAGCGCGCCGAAGTCGACTTCGCCGCCGAGGTTGCCGCGCAAGTCGCCGCTACCAAGCAGTAAGATCGCTCCGTTGTCCTCGAAGAGGCTGCCCGCTCACGCGCGCGGCCTCTTTGTCGAATTGGGGAAGCAAAGTTTCGTCACGTTTTAGTCATCGCGTGGCACCAAGCCTTGCTCGCGCTGTCATAGCGCAGATATTTTCAGGCCGGCCAATCGGCCAGTCATACAACGCCGCAGGAGAGACAACGCCAATGGCTCAGCAGATGAGTGCACGCAATCCTCGCTATAAACGCATCCTGCTCAAATTGAGCGGCGAAGCGCTCATGGGATCGGAAGACTTCGGTATCGATCCCAAGGTGCTCGATCGCATGGCGCTGGAAGTGGGGCAGCTGGTGGGGATCGGCGTTGAAGTCGGGTTGGTGATCGGGGGCGGCAACCTGTTCCGTGGCGCGGCGCTGTCCGCGGCGGGAATGGACCGCGTCACCGGAGACCACATGGGTATGCTGGCCACCGTCATGAATGCACTGGCCATGCGTGATGCGCTGGAGCGCTCCAACATCCCGGCGCTGGTCATGTCGTCGATTTCGATGGTGGGGGTCACGGATCACTACGATCGCCGCAAGGCCATGCGCCACCTGAAGAGCGGCGAGGTGGTGATCTTCTCCGCCGGCACCGGCAATCCCTTCTTTACCACCGATTCGGCTGCCTGCCTGCGAGCGATCGAGATCCATGCGGACGTCGTGCTCAAGGCAACAAAGGTCGATGGCGTCTACACCGCCGACCCATTCAAGGATCCGAACGCGGAAAAGTTCGAGCAGCTGAGTTACGACGAGGTGCTCGACCGCAAGCTCGGTGTGATGGACCTGACCGCGATCTGTCTGTGCCGCGATCACAATATGCCGCTGCGTGTATTCAACATGAACAAGCCCGGAGCCCTGCTGAATATCGTGCTCGGCGGCGCCGAAGGCACCCTCATCGAGGAAGCGAACCAATGATCAACGAGATCAAGCAAGACGCGCAGGAGCGCATGAAGAAATCCCTGGAGTCGCTGGGGCATGCCTTTGCCAAGATCCGCACTGGTCGTGCGCATCCGAGCATTCTCGATAACGTCATGGTGCCTTACTACGGAGCGGATACGCCGCTGCGTCAGGTTGCCAACGTGACTGCCGAAGACTCCCGCACACTGGCGCTGACCGTGTTCGATCGCAGCATGATCCAGGCCGTCGAAAAGGCCATCATGACCTCTGATCTCGGCCTCAATCCAGCTACTGCGGGCACGACCATTCGCGTCCCGATGCCGGCACTCACCGAGGAAACACGCAAGGGTTACTCCAAGCAGGCGCGTGCCGAGGCCGAGAACGCGCGCGTAGCGGTGCGCAACATCCGCCGTGATGCGCTGGCTCAGCTGAAGGATCTGGTCAAAGAGAAGGAAATCAGTGAAGACGAGGAACGCCGCGCCCAAGATGACGTTCAAAAGCTGACCGACAAGTATGTCGCTGAGATCGACAAGGCGCTGGAAGCCAAGGAAAGCGACCTGATGGCGGTGTGAGCCGGTGTTGGGTGTCGTTTTCGCCCTGCTCATGTTGGCGCCTGTCGTAACCCGGCGGGCAGGGGCTATCGAGCCCCAACCCCTGGGGCTGGCACGTCAGTTCCTACTTTTGTTCGCAGCGTGTTTGAGCGCAGGTAGAGTCGTTTCATGGAAAAGGTCAGGCCGATTGCCATGCGGAATGTACCCCGTCATGTCGCAATCATCATGGATGGCAACAACCGTTGGGCCAAGAGGCGCTTGTTGCCGGGCGTGGCCGGGCACAAGGCTGGAGTCGACGCGGTGAGGGCGGTTATCGAGGTCTGTGCCGAGGCGGGTGTCGAGGTGCTTACCCTGTTCGCGTTTTCCAGCGAAAACTGGCAGCGTCCGGCCGACGAGGTGGGGCGCTCATGGAGCTGTTCCTTTCCGCGCTGCGGCGTGAGGCGCGCCGGCTCAACGACAACGACATCAGCCTGCGCATCATCGGTGACCGCAGCCGGTTTCATCCCGAGCTGCAAACCGCCATGCTCGAGGCCGAGGAAATGACGGCTGGGCGTGGTCGCTTCATCCTGCAGGTCGCGGCGAACTACGGCGGCCAGTGGGACATCCTACAGGCGGCCCAGCGAATGGCACGGGAAGCACAGGACGGGCGCCTGCAGCCTGATGAGATCAGTCCGGCGCTTTTCCAGAGCTATCTTGCGACGGGCGATACGCCAGCGCCGGACCTGTGCATTCGCACGGGCGGGGAGCGGCGCATAAGCAACTTCCTGTTGTGGCAGCTGGCTTACGCCGAACTTTATTTTTCAGACCTGTTCTGGCCGGATTTCAAACACGACGCAATGCGAACCGCGCTCGCTGATTTCGCCACACGCCAACGCCGTTTTGGCAAGACGGGCGATCAGGTCGAAACCGAGGCCCGTGCAGAATGTTGAAACAACGCATCATCACCGCCGCCGTGCTCGTGCCGATCGCGCTGATCGGTTTCTTCCTGCTTGATGGCGCGGCTTTCGCGCTGTTCATCGGTGCGGTGGTGACGCTTGGTGCCTGGGAGTGGGCGCGTCTGGCGGGTTATACGCAACAGCCTGCCCGGGTCGGGTATGCAGCGTTGGTGGCAGTATTGCTGGTTCTGCTTTTCCAGATGCCAGCGTTCGTGCCCTGGTTGCTGTCGGCCGCCGTGGTCTGGTGGCTTGCCGCGACCTATTTTGTTCTGACCTACCCAGGCAGCCAGCGTCATTGGGGTGGGCGCAACGGCAGTCTGTTGATTGGCCTGCTGATCCTGCTTCCCGCCTGGCAGGCCTTGGTGGTACTCAAACAATGGCCGCAGGGCAACTGGTTGATTGTGGCGGTTATGGTTCTGGTCTGGGCGGCCGACATCGGTGCGTACTTCTCGGGGAAGACGTTGGGGCGTCGCAAACTGGCACCCCAGGTAAGTCCAGGCAAGAGTTGGGAAGGCATGATCGGGGGCTCATCACCAGTCTGCTGATCACGCTTGCCGTTGGGCTCTATCGTGACTGGTTGGCGCGTGAACTCGTGCTGGCCCTGCTGGGCGCTGCTACAGTCGTCGTGATTTCGGTTGTCGGTGACCTGACCGAGAGCATGTTCAAGCGAAGCTCCGGCATCAAGGACAGCAGCCAACTGCTGCCTGGGCATGGGGGGTCATGGATCGTATCGATAGCCTTACTGCCGCTGTTCCCGTGTTCACGGTGTTGTTGTGGCTGGCAGGTTGGGCAGCCTGGTGAGCGCGCCCTTGCAGGTCACGGTGCTGGGTGCGACCGGTTCCATCGGGTTGAGTACGCTGGATGTCATTGCCCGGCATCCGGATCGCTACCAGGCCTTCGCGCTTACGGCTCATAACCGTATTGCCGAACTGCGCGCCCTTTGCGTGACGCATCGCCCGCGCTATGCGGTGGTCGCAGACTCGCCTCGGGCTGCGGAGCTGCAACGCCAGCTCGACAACGAAGGCATTGCTACGCGCGTGCTGGTGGGCGAGGGTGGGCTCTGTGAAGTGGCGGCGCACCCGGATGTCGATGCGGTGATGGCAGCCATCGTCGGGGCCGCCGGGCTGCGTCCAACGCTATCGGCGGTCCAGGCGGGCAAGAGGGTGCTGCTGGCCAACAAGGAAGCACTGGTCATGTCCGGTGCCCTGTTCATGCAGGCTCTGCGCGACAGTCGCGCTGTGCTGCTCCCGATCGACAGCGAGCATAACGCTATCTTCCAATGTCTCCCGGGCGATTATCAACGCGGTCTGACCGCGGTCGGCGTTCGGCGCATCCTGCTTACCGCATCCGGCGGGCCTTTTCGCGAGCTTCCGTTGGAGCAGTTGTCATCGGTGACGGTTGCTCAGGCCTGTGCCCACCCCAACTGGTCGATGGGGCGAAAGATTTCGGTTGATTCGGCGAGCATGATGAACAAGGGGCTCGAGCTGATCGAGGCGTGTTGGCTTTTCGACGCGCGGCCTGATCAGGTCGAGGTCGTGGTCCATCCACAAAGCGTGATCCATTCGATGGTCGATTATGTCGACGGCTCGGTTTTGGCTCAGCTGGGCAACCCGGACATGCGCACGCCGATTGCCCACGCGCTTGCCTGGCCAGAGCGAATCGACTCTGGTGTTTCGGCGCTCGACCTGCTGCGTATCGGGCGGCTGGATTTTCAGGCGCCTGACGAGACGCGCTTCCCTTGTCTTCGCATCGCGCGCGAAGCGGCTGTTGCGGGCGGGACCGCGCCTGCGATGCTGAATGCGGCGAACGAAGTCGCAGTCGATGCCTTTCTTGGCGGGCGCATTCGTTTCACCGAAATCGCGAGTATCATCGAGCATGTGCTCGACACGGAGCCAGCCGCACCCGCATTTAGCCTGGACGACATTCTGGCTGCCGATATGTGGGCCCGTGAGCTGGCCTCGCGCTGGTTGAATGGCCGGCGTCGTTAGCCGCTATCGCTCGATACCATCTTGGCCGATGACGGTCGGCCGAGGTTGGCCGACCCTCCCGTTTTGATCGCCTTCGGGCAGAGGATTATATGGGCGCGCTGTACATGATCATCGGTACCCTGATTGCCCTGGGTGTGCTGGTTACCTTCCACGAATTCGGCCACTTCTGGGTGGCACGTCGTTGCGGCGTTAAGGTGCTTCGTTTTTCCGTGGGCTTTGGACGGCCGCTGATCCGCTGGCATGACCGCCAGGGGACCGAGTTCGTGGTGGCGGCGATCCCCCTCGGCGGGTACGTCAAGATGCTCGACGAGCGTGAAGCCGAGGTGCCCGCTGCGTTGCTTGGGCAGGCATTCAACCGCAAGACCGTGCGTCAGCGTTTCGCTATCGTGTCGGCCGGACCGGCAGCCAATTTCCTTCTCGCGCTTGTGTTCTTCTGGGCATTGGCGATGCTTGGCAGCGAGCAGGTACGGCCGGTGGTGGGGGCGGTAGAAGCCGGTAGCCTCGCGGAGCGGGGCGGGTTGGCCCCAGGCCAGGAAATTATCGGCGTGAACGGCAAACCTACGTCTGGCTGGGCGGACGTCAACCTTCAGCTGGTCAGGCGTATCGGTGAAAGCGGCACTCTCGACATCACGGTCCGTGATCCTGAGAGCAGCCAGCAACAGCAATTGCATCTGCAACTGAAAGACTGGTTGCAGGGGGGTCGAGGAACCTGACCCGATCGGCTCCCTTGGTATCCGACCCTGGCGTCCCGCTATTGCGCCGGTGGTGGCGCAGCTTGATCCAGAAGGTCCTGCACAGGCGGCAGGCGTACGTTTGGGTGACCGCCTGGTCAGTCTAAATGGTCAGCCATTGGATGAGTGGCAGCAGGTCATCGATCAGGTCCGCCTGCTACCAGGCGAATCCGTGAAGCTGGTCGTCGAGCGGGAAGGGCAGCGGCTGGATGTACCTCTCACCCTGGCGGCCAAAGATGAGGGCGATGATCGTCGGGGCTATCTCGGTGCTGGTGTCGCCGGTGGCGAATGGCCGGCGGAAATGCTGCGAACCGTGCGTTTTGGCCCTCTCGAGGCCATTGCGGAAGGTGCCCGCAGAACCTGGATGATGAGCGTCCTGACGCTCGATTCGTTACGCAAAATGCTCTTCGGTGAGCTCTCGGTAAAAAACTTGAGCGGCCCGATAACCATTGCTAAAGTGGCGGGCGCTTCTGCGCAGTCGGGCCTGAGTGACTTCCTGAACTTTCTTGCCTACTTGAGCATTAGCCTCGGGGTACTCAATCTTTTGCCTATCCCGGTTCTGGATGGGGGCACCTGCTGTTCTATCTGGTCGAGTGGGTTCGCGGGCGTCCGCTTTCGGACCGAGTCCAGGGCTGGGGAGTTCAGATCGGTATCAGTCTGGTTGTCGGGGTGATGCTGCTTGCACTGGTCAATGACCTTGGCCGCCTTTAATTGCCATATACCTTGATGTCGCCGCGCCTGGTGCCGGTTCATTGATCAGGTTAGAAAAGAAAGGACTTCATGAAACGTCTGCTGCTACCCGCGGTAATTTCCGCGCTGATGATTACCGAAGTTCACGCCGAGTCCTTCACCATCTCCGATATCCGCGTCAATGGTCTGCAACGGGTGTCCGCCGGCAGCGTCTTCGGTGCATTGCCCCTGAATGTCGGACAGTCGGCCGACGACAGCCGACTCGTTGATGCCACTCGGGCCCTGTTTCGGACTGGCTTCTTCGAAGACATTCAGTTGGGTCGGGAAGGCGACGTCCTGGTGATCAACGTGGTAGAGCGTCCCTCGATCGCCAGCATCGAAATCGACGGCAACAAGGCCATCAAAACCGAAGACCTGTTGTCTGGCCTGCAACAGTCCGGCCTAGCAGAAGGCGAGATTTTCCAGCGCGCCACACTGGAAGGCGTGCGCAACGAACTGCAGCGGCAGTATGTGGCGCAAGGTCGCTACTCGGCGACGATCGAAACCGAGGTGGTCCCACAGCCACGCAATCGAGTCGCGCTCAAGATCAATATCAACGAAGGTTCGGTCGCGGCGATCAAGCACATTAACGTGGTGGGCAACAGCGTTTTCCCCGAAGAAGACCTGACCGACCTGTTCGAGCTGAAAACCAGCAACTGGCTCTCGTTCTTCCGCAATGACGACAAGTACGCCCGCGAAAAACTGTCCGGTGACCTCGAGCGCTTGCGCTCCTACTATCTGGATCGCGGCTACATCAATATGGACATCACCTCCACCCAGGTGTCCATTACGCCCGACAAGAAAGACGTCTATATCACGGTCAATATCGCCGAAGGTGATCGCTACACGGTCAGCGATGTCAAGCTCAGTGGCGACCTCAAGGTGCCCGAGGAAGAATTGCGGTCGCTGCTGCTGGCCAAAGAAGGTCAGGTCTTCTCGCGAAAGGTGATGACCACGACCTCGGAACTGCTCAGCCGTCGTCTGGGCAACGAAGGTTATACCTTCGCTAACGTGAACGGCGTACCCGAGACGAACGACGAGGACAATACCGTTGCGATCACATTCGTGGTCGATCCCGGCAAACGGGCCTACGTCAATCGCATCAATTTCCGCGGCAACACCAAGACGGAAGATGAGGTGCTGCGTCGGGAAATGCGCCAGATGGAAGGCGGTTGGGCCTCGACCTACCTCATCGATCAGTCCAAGACCCGCCTCGAGCGCCTGGGCTTTTTCAAGGAAGTGAACGTCGAAACCCCGCAGGTGCCGGGCACTGACGACCAGATCGACGTCAATTACAGCGTCGAGGAGCAGCCTTCGGGTTCGATCATGGCGAGCATCGGGTTTGCTCAGAACGCCGGTCTGATTCTGGGCGGCTCCATCAGCCAGAATAACTTCCTGGGAACTGGCAATCGTGTCAGCGTCGGGCTTACCCGAAGCGAATACCAATCCCGCTACAACTTCGGCTTTGTAGACCCCTACTGGACCGAAGATGGGGTCAGCCTGGGCTACAACGCCTTCTATCGGACCACCGACTACGATGAGCTCGATTACGATGTATCGAGCTACTCGGTCGATAGCTTGGGTGCTGGGGTCAACATCGGTTATCCAATCAGCGAAACTGCCCGCCTGTCCTATGGACTGTCGGCTCAGCAGGACTCGCTCGATATCGGCAGTTACTCGGTGGACGAGATTCTCGCCTTCATTGAGGAGGAGGGCGATCGTTTCCTCAACTTCAAAGGTTCCGTGGGTTGGTCCGAGTCGACCCTCAACCGGGGTGTCCTGGCGGATCGGGGCTATTCGCAGAGCCTGAATTTCGAGGCCACGCTGCCTGGCAGTGACCTGGCTTTCTTCAAACTCGACTACCGCGGCCAGGTGTTCGTACCACTGACCCAGAGCACGTCACTGCGCTTTCATACCGAGCTTGGCTATGGTAGTGGTTACGGGTCGACCGATGGCCTGCCGTTCTACGAGCACTACTACGCAGGTGGCTTCAACTCGGTTCGCGGGTACGAGGACAGCTCCTTGGCCCACGCAGCACGCCCAGCGTGGCGCGTAATGCCGACGGTAGTGTCATCAGCACGGCCGAAGGCGCGGGACCGGGCTACGATGGTCGCTATACCGACGATCAGGATCCGGTGGCTTATGGCGGTAACGTGCTGATTCAGGGTGGCGTCGAATACCTGTTCCCGATGCCGTTCGTGAAGGATCAGCGCTCGCTGCGTACAGCGGTGTTTTGGGATGTCGGTAACGTGTTCCTCACCGAGTGCCCGACGACCAACGACCCGATCCTCAAGGCGAGCATGAACACCCAGGATTGCGGAGATATTGACCTTAGCAATCTCGCCAGTTCGGTGGGTGTGGGGCTGACCTGGATCACAGCGATGGGACCGTTGAGTTTCAGCCTGGCCATGCCGGTCATGAAGCCTGACGAGGCGGATACGCAGGTCTTCCAGTTCTCGCTGGGCCAAACCTTCTAAATCAGCTGGAGCTGGCTCCGGCGTCATTATCAAGAGTGGTACTCATTGTGCGTAAGTTGACCCAATTGCTCGTCGTAGCCGCTGCCTTGGTAGCTACCCCGCATTCGCGGAAATGAAGATCGCGGTACTGAACTACCAGATGGCCCTGCTCGAATCGGACGCTGCAAAGCGTTATTCGGTCGATGCGGAGAAGAAATTCGGTCCCCAGCTGACCAAGCTTCAGGGTCTGGAAAGCGAAGCCAAGCGCATTCAGGATCGCCTTGGCAAAGATGGCGACAAGATGCAGCAGGCCGAGCGCGAGCGTCTTGAACTGGAATTCAAGCAAAAGGCTCGTGATTTTCAGTTCCTGTCCAAAGAGCTGAACGAGTCCAAGGCCTCCGCGGATCGCGACATGCTCAAACAGCTCAAGCCCAAGCTGGACAAGGCGGTCGAAGAAGTCATCAAGAAAGGCGATTTTGATCTGGTGCTCGAGCGCGGTGCCGTGGTCGATGTCAAGCCGCAATATGACATCACCCGCCAGGTTATCGAGCGCATGAACCAATTGCGCTGATGGCCAGTGTCGTTCATACCCTCGGCGATCTGGCCGAGCGCCTCGGTGCGACGCTCCGCGGCGATTCGGGAAAGCTGATTTCCGGTCTGGCCACGCTGCAAGAGGCCGGCCCCGAACAGCTCAGCTTTCTCGCCAACGCTCAATACCGCAAGTATCTGGCCGGCTCCACTGCCGGAGCCGTTCTGCTCACGGCGAAAGATGCAGCCGATTACGCCGGTATGGCTTTGATCGTCGACAACCCGTACCTCGCTTATGCGCGGTTGTCACATTTGTTCGAGACGCGTCCTCAGACCCAGCCCGGTATCCATCCCAGTGCGATCGTCGACCCCAGCGCTCACGTCGATCCAACGGCGTGCATCGCGCCGAACGTGGTCATCGAGGCAGACGCCTGGGTCGGTCCCGGCGTTGTTATCGGTGCACAGTCGTTCGTAGGCGCCCGTAGCCGCATCGGCGCTGGCGGACGTCTCGCTGCCCGCGTCACGCTCTGCCACGATGTGTACATTGGTGAGCGGGTGGTCATTCAACCCGGCGCGGTGATTGGGGAGAAGGCTTCGGCTTCGCCAACCAGCAGGGTAGCTGGGAAAAGATCGCGCAGCTTGGTGGCGTACGGATTGGCGATGATGTCGAGATTGGCGCAAATACCACGATCGATCGCGGAGCGCTGTCCGATACGGTCATTGGCAATGGCGTCAAGCTCGACAATCAGATCATGATCGCGCACAACGTTCAGATCGGCGACAACACTGCGATGGCAGGCTGCACGGGCATATCCGGTAGCACCAAGATCGGGCGCAACTGCATGATTGCCGGTGGGGTCGGGCTGGTGGGCCACATCGAGATCTGTGACAACGTGTTCATCACGGGTATGACGATGGTGACCAAGTCGATCACCGAGCCTGGTAGCTACTCGTCCGGCACGGCCATGCAGCCGGCGGCTGAATGGCGCAAGAGTGTCGCTCGAATCCGCCAGCTGGACGACATGGCCCGTCGTCTGCAGCACGTGGAAAAATGCCTGGCCGCAGTGACCCCGAAGGGGGATGCGTCTTCAGATGCCTGATCGTTTCGTCTGTTCGTCCCGCTAGCGGCCGATTGCCAGCTGATTGCGCTGCCCGTCGTGGCGGCGCAGCTACCCCATTCATTACAGGCTTTTTCCTCCATGATGGATATCAACGAGATTCGCGAATACCTCCCGCACCGCTACCCCTTCCTTCTGGTCGACCGCGTAGTGGAGCTGGACACGGAAGCCAAGCGTGTTCGCGCCTACAAGAACGTCACGATCAACGAGCCGTTCTTCAATGGTCATTTTCCCCAACACCCCATCATGCCTGGTGTGTTGATCATCGAAGCAATGGCCCAGGCCGCTGGCCTGCTCGGCTTTAAGATGATGGGTGTGAAGCCCGCGGATGGCACGCTTTATTATTTCGTCGGCTCCGACAAGCTGCGCTTCCGCCAGCCGGTCGTTCCGGTGATCAGCTGATGCTGGAGGCGTCCTTCATAAGCGCCAAGCGCGGTATCTGGAAGTTCGATTGCCGTGCCAGCGTCGAAGGCAAACCGGTATGCTCCGCTGAAATCATCTGTGCGGAACAGAAGATATGAGTCTGATCGACCCTCGTGCGATCGTCGATCCCGCTGCTCGTCTGGCTGAAGATGTCCAGGTCGGGCCGTGGTCGATCATCGGCCCGGACGTCGAAATTGGTGAGGGGACTATCATTGCCTCTCACGTCGTTATCAAAGGGCCGACGCGTATTGGCCGCCATAACCGGATCTACCAGTTCTCCTCGGTAGGGGAAGACACGCCCGATCTCAAGTACAAGGGCGAGCCGACACGGCTGGTCGTGGGTGATCACAACGTGATCCGTGAAGGTGTGACCATTCATCGAGGCACCGTGCAGGATCGCAGTGAGACCACGATTGGCGACCACAACCTGATCATGGCCTACGCGCATATCGGCCATGACAGCGTCATCGGCAACCATTGCATTCTGGTCAACAACACGGCGTTGGCTGGCCATGTGCATGTTGGCGACTGGGCGATTCTGTCCGGCTACACCCTGGTTCATCAGTATTGCCACATAGGCGCCTACAGTTTCTCGGGAATGGGTACCGCGATCGGCAAGGATGTTCCTGCATTCGTCACGGTGTTCGGTAATCCGGCCGAAGCGCGAAGCATGAATTTCGAAGGTATGCGGCGGCGCGGTTTCAGTGCGCAAGCGATCCACGCCTTGCGTAATGCCTACAAGGTCGTCTATCGGAAGGGCCTGACGGTCGAGGCAGCCCTTGGCGAGCTTGCGGCTGATGCGCAGGCCTTCCCGGAAGTCGCGTTGTTCCGTGATTCCATCCAGGCTTCGAGCCGTGGCATCACCCGCTGAAATGTCACGGCCGTTGACGGTCGCGCTCGTCGCCGGTGAAGCGTCGGGTGACATCCTCGGTTCCGGCTTGATGGAAGCGCTCAAGGCGCTACGGCCCGATGTCCGGTTCATCGGTATCGGCGGCCCGCGTATGGAAGCGCTGGGGATGCAATCCTACTTTTCGCAGGAGCGCCTCGCGGTCATGGGGCTTGTGGAGGTCCTTGGACGCTTGCCCGAGCTGCTCGCTAGGCGTAAACGCCTCGTGCAGACCCTGCTGGACGCCCGGCCGGACGTCTTCATCGGTATCGATGCACCGGATTTCAACCTGGACCTGGCGATGAAGCTAAGGCGAGGTGGGATTCGCACCGTGCATTACGTCAGTCCCTCGGTCTGGGCCTGGCGTCAGAAGCGAGTGCTGAAGATTCGTGATGCATGCGATCTGATGCTCACGCTCTTTCCATTCGAGGCGCAATTCTACGAGGCGCATCAGGTGCCGGTGCGGTTCGTCGGGCATCCGCTGGCCGATACCATTCCGCTCGAGGCGGATCGCGAAGCGGCACGAGCCGCACTGGGTCTGCCACTCGCCGGCCCGGTCGTTGCGTTGATGCCGGGCAGCCGGGCAGGGGAAGTCGGACGGCTGGGCGGATCCTTCCTGGCTGCGGCCGAGCGCTTGCGATCGATGCGTCCGGGGATTCGGTTCGTACTGCCGTGCGCCAGTCCGCAACGGCGTGAGCAGATCGAGCAGCTTCTGGCCAACCGGGATTTGCCTGTGACGCTGATCGACGGCCGTTCCCACGATGCCCTGGCCGCCTGCGATGCGGTATTGATCGCCTCGGGGACCGCAACGCTGGAGGCGCTGCTGTACAAGCGACCGATGGTGGTGGCATACCGCGTTGCGCCGCTGACTTTCCAGATTCTCAAGCGCATGGTCAAAAGCCCCTATATCTCGCTACCCAATCTGTTGGCGCAGCGACCGCTCGTGCCCGAACTGCTCCAGGACGAGGCGACGCCCGAGGCAATGGCGCAACAGATCGCATCGCTGCTGGATAGCGGCCAGGCCCAGACAGAGCGTTTCGATGCCATCCACCGCACCTTGCGTCGCGATGCTTCCCGGCAGGCGGCGGATGCGGTCTTGCAGTTGGTGGAGCCGCGCTGATGCAGATGGGGCTGGATTTCAACCTGGTCGAGGATCTGGTCGCCGGTGTCGACGAGGTGGGGCGCGGGCCGTTGTGCGGCCCGGTGGTGACGGCGGCAGTCATTCTCGACCCGCTTCGGCCGATCGAGGGGCTCAACGATTCGAAGAAGCTCAGTGAAGCACGACGCGAGGCGTTGTACGAGGAGATCTGCGAAAAGGCGCTCGCCTGGTGCATTGCCCGCGCCGATGTGCCGGAAATTGATGAACTGAATATCCTGCACGCCACCATGTTGGCAATGAAGCGTGCGGTCGAAGGGCTCAGTGTGACGCCTCGGCTTGCGCTGATCGATGGCAATCGCTGCCCACAACTGTCGGTGCCCAGTGCGCCGGTGGTGCAGGGCGACGCCCAAGTGCCGGCGATCGCGGCGGCCTCTATCCTTGCCAAGGTTAGTCGGGATCGCGAGATGTGCGCGCTGGACCTGTGCTATCCCGGTTACGGTCTGTCGGCCCACAAGGGCTATCCCACGCCGAGCCACCTCGAAGCGCTGCAACGGCTCGGCCCTTCGATCATCCACCGTCGTTCGTTCGCGCCGGTGCGTGTCTTGCTGGAACAGGTCTCGGTCGTCGCCTCTGCGTCACGCGGTGACGTTCTGCCCGTCTAGAGGAGCCGAGCGTCGCGGCGACACCGCCATACGCCGAGCCGGTCCTAATCGCCTGCTGCTTTCCGGTACAATCGCCGGCCAGTCGTTTCGCCAGTCCAGGTTGTCTTTCCATGTCCGTGTCTTTCGTCCATCTTCGCCTGCACACCGAGTATTCACTGGTCGACGGTCTGGTGAGGGTCAAACCCCTGGTCAAGGCTGTTGCAGGCTCGGGCATGCCGGCGGTTGCGGTTACCGACCAGAACAACATGTGCTCGCTGGTCAAGTTCTACAAGGCAGCCCAGGGCGCCGGCATCAAGCCGATCTGCGGTGCCGACATCTGGCTGGCGAGCCGTGACGAGGACGGTCCGCTGAGCCGTATGACCCTGCTCGCGATGGACGGCCAGGGTTATCGCAACCTCACCGAACTCATCTCTCGCGGCTGGATGGACGGCCAGCGTAATGACCAGATCATCATCGAGCGCGACTGGGTCAAGGAGGCCGCTGATGGTCTGATCGCGCTGTCTGGCGCCAAAGAAGGCGAGATCGGTCAGGCACTGCTCGAAGGCGACGAGACGGCAGCCGAAGCCCTGCTCGGCGAGTGGCAGGAGGTCTTTCCCCAGCGCTTCTACCTGGAAGTCCAGCGGACCAATCGGGTCAATGACGAAGAACACCTGCATGCGGCCGTAGCGTTGGCCCAGCGTTGCGGTGTGCCGCTGGTCGCGACCAATGACGTGCGCTTCCTCAAGCAGGACGACTTCGAGGCTCACGAGACCCGGGTCTGTATCGGTGAAAGCCGCACGCTCGACGACCCGCGCCGGCCGCGTGTCTATTCCGATCAGCAGTACCTGAAGACCCCCGAGGAAATGTGGGAGCTGTTCAGCGATTTGCCCGAAGCGCTGGAAAATACCGTCGAGATTGCTCGTCGCTGCAACATCGAGGTCCAGCTCGGGACCTACTTCCTGCCGGATTTCCCCGTGCCGGCCGGTATGACCATGGAGGAGTACTTCCGCAAGGTTTCCTTCGATGGCCTCGAGGAGCGCCTCGAAGTCCTGCTGCCCAAGGACACGCCTGACTACGAGGCCCGCAAGCAGGTCTATGTCGATCGCCTGAATTTCGAGCTCGACATCATCATCCAGATGGGCTTCCCCGGTTACTTCCTGATCGTCATGGACTTCATCCAGTGGGCCAAGAACAACGGCGTGCCGGTGGGACCTGGTCGTGGATCGGGTGCTGGCTCGCTGGTGGCTTACGTGCAGAAAATCACCGACCTCGATCCGCTGGCCTACGACCTGCTGTTCGAGCGCTTCCTCAACCCGGAGCGGGTGTCGATGCCCGACTTCGACGTCGATTTCTGCATGGACGGGCGCGACCGGGTCATTGACTACGTGGCCGAGAAGTACGGGCGCAATGCGGTGAGCCAGATCATCACCTTCGGCACGATGGCAGCCAAGGCGGTGGTGCGCGACGTGGCGCGCGTGCAGGGCAAGTCTTACGGCCTGGCTGACCGTCTCTCGAAGATGATTCCTTTCGAGGTCGGCATGACGCTCGAAAAGGCCTACGAGATGGAGGAGCCCCTGCGCGATTTCCTCGCCGTGGACGAGGATGCGCGCGAAATCTGGGACATGGCGCTGAAGCTGGAAGGCATCACTCGTGGCACCGGCAAGCATGCCGGGGGCGTGGTCATTGCGCCGACCAAGCTGACCGACTTTGCGCCCATTGCCTGTGATGACGAAGGTGGCGGACTCGTCACCCAGTTCGACAAGGACGATGTCGAGCAGGCGGGGCTGGTCAAATTCGACTTCCTCGGCCTGCGGACGCTGACGATCATCAAATGGGCGCTCGAGACCATCAATCGCGACCAGGCGCGCAAGGGGCTCGAGCCGGTCAACATCGATTTCATCCCGCTGGACGACAAACCCACCTATTCGCTGCTGCAGAAGGCGGAGACCACGGCGGTATTCCAGCTGGAATCGCGCGGCATGAAGGAGCTGATCAAGAAGCTCAAGCCGGACTGCCTGGAAGACCTGATCGCACTGGTGGCGCTGTTCCGTCCTGGTCCCCTGCAGTCGGGCATGGTGGATGACTTCATCAACCGTAAGCATGGCCGGGCGGAAATCTCCTATCCGCACTCCGACTACCAGTACGAAGGGCTCAAGCCGGTGCTGGCGCCAACCTACGGCATCATTCTCTATCAGGAACAGGTGATGCAGATCGCCCAGGTCATGGGTGGCTATACCCTGGGTCAGGCGGACATGCTGCGCCGGGCGATGGGCAAGAAGAAGCCCGAGGAGATGGCCAAGCAGCGGGGCGGCTTTATCGAAGGCTGCGCCAAAAACGGCATTGATGCGGACCTCGCTGGTAACATCTTTGATCTTGTCGAGAAGTTCGCCGGTTATGGCTTCAACAAGTCGCACTCGGCGGCCTACGGCCTGGTGTCGTACCAGACTGCCTGGCTAAAGGCGCATTACCCGTCGCCGTTCATGGCGGCGGTCCTGTCGGCGGATATGCACAACACCGACAAGGTGGTCACGCTGATCGAAGAGTGCCGCAGCATGAAGCTGCGCATCGACGCGCCGGACGTTAATAATTCCGAGTTCAAGTTCACGGTCAGCGAGGATGGTCGGATCATTTACGGCCTGGGCGCGATCAAGGGCGTCGGCGAAGGGCCGGTCGAGGCGATCTGCGAGTGCCGAAACGAAGGCGGAGCGTTCAAGGACCTTTTCGACTTCTGTAGCCGCGTTGATCTCAAGCGGATCAACAAGCGCACCCTGGAAGCGCTGATCCGTGCCGGTGCTCTCGACAGGCTGGGGCCGTATTTTTCCGACGAGCCGAAGGCCTATCAGGCGAACATCGATCGCAACCGCGCCGTCCTGCTGTCGGCGATGGAGGAGGCGATTCATGCTGCCGAGCAGACCGCGCGCAGCCTGGACAGCGGTCACATGGACCTGTTTGGCGGTCTGTTCGCCGAGCCGGAGGCGGATGTGTACGTCAACCACCGCAAGGCCCGCGACCTGTCACTCAAGGAGCGACTCAAGGGCGAAAAGGATACCTTGGGGCTTTACCTCACCGGCCATCCGATTGACGAATACGAAGGCGAGGTTCGACGCTTCGCCCGCCAGCGGATCGTCGACTTGCGGCCGGCGCGTGGGGAGCAGACCGTGGCTGGGCTGATCGTCAACCTGCGAGTGATGAAGAACAAGAAGGGGGACAAGATGGGATTCATCACCCTCGACGATCGCTCTGGCCGTATCGAGGCTTCGTTGTTCGCCGAGGCGTTTCACTCGGCGCAGGCGCTGCTGCAGACCGACGCCCTGGTCGTGGTGGAAGGGGAGGTCAGCAACGACGACTTTTCCGGCGGCTTGCGCTTGCGTGCCAAGCGCGTCATGAGTCTCGAGGAGGCGCGGACCAGCCTGGCCGAGAGCCTGCGCGTCAAGGTGGCCGGGGATGCCCTCAAGGGCGATCGTATGCGTTGGCTGGCCGATGTCTGCGGGCGTCACCGCGGCGCCTGCCCGATCACGCTGGAGTACACCAGTCGCGACGCTCGCGCCTTGCTGCAGTTCGGAGAAAGCTGGCGGATCGACCCGGCGGACAACTTGATCCAGGCATTGCGTGACCAGTTCGGACGGGACAACGTCTTCCTCCAATACCGATAGCGGTAGCCTCCGAAACGGGCGCTCGCAAGCGCACCCGATTGCAGGCACCCTGTGCGCTCGATCAGTGATCGGGCGTGTTGTGAACTTTTTGTTCGACCTGAATGCGTCCGTCCCGTAAGGTAGGGCGCAAAAAAATAGCCTCCGGCCACCTGGCCGTCGACGCATGACGGATGCCTATGAACCCGAATTTTCTCGATTTCGAACAGCCGATCGCCGACCTGCAAGCCAAGATCGAAGAATTGCGCCTGGTTGGCAATGACAACTCGCTGAATATCAGTGATGAAATTGCCCGCCTGCAGGACAAGAGCGTATCGCTCACCGAGAGCATTTTCGGCAACTTGACCAGCTGGCAGATCGCCCGTCTGGCCCGCCACCCTCAGCGCCCCTATACGCTGGATTACGTCAAGCACCTGTTCGCCGAGTTCGAGGAGCTGCACGGTGACCGCCATTTCTCCGATGACGCCGCGATCGTGGGCGGCACGGCCCGCCTCGATGGCAAACCGGTGATGATCATCGGTCACCAAAAGGGGCGTGAAGTGCGGGAAAAGGTGCGCCGCAACTTCGGCATGCCGCGTCCCGAAGGCTACCGCAAGGCCTGTCGGCTGATGGAGATGGCCGAGCGCTTCAAGATGCCGATCCTGACCTTCATCGACACGCCCGGTGCCTACCCGGGCATCGACGCCGAGGAGCGCAACCAGAGCGAGGCGATCGCCTGGAACCTGCGAGTCATGGCGCGTCTGAAGACGCCGATCATTTCCACCGTGATCGGTGAGGGTGGCTCAGGCGGCGCCTTGGCGATCGGGGTTTGCGACCAGCTGAACATGCTGCAGTACTCGACCTACGCTGTCATTTCCCCGGAAGGGTGCGCGTCGATCCTCTGGCGGACCGCCGACAAGGCGCCCGAGGCGGCCGAAGCCATGGGTGTGACCGCTGAGCGGCTTCAGAATCTGGGGATCGTCGACAAGGTCATCGCCGAGCCGCTCGGCGGTGCTCACCGTAATCCGGCGGCGACCGCCGCGTCGATGCGCGACGAGTTGGTCGCTCAGCTCGACATGCTTCAGCGCCTGGATACCGAAGCCTTGCTCAAGCGCCGTTACGAGCGGTTGATGAGCTACGGTATCGCGTGATTACCGGAAACATCGAAACGGCGGGCTAGTCCCGCCGTTTTCGTTTGCGTCGCCTCGCGGACTTCATTCAGCGGATCGCTTCGCATGATTTATGCTGACGCGGTTCGTCGTCAGGTTCCTCACATGTCCCTTCACTCCCGCCTACGCATCGCCTTGGGCCCCTGGCAATCCGCGCCGCACTGGCACGTCGCCTTTTCCGGCGGGCTGGATTCGACGGTCTTGCTGCACCTGTTGGCCTCGTTGCGTGACCGGGAGCCCTTGCCGCCGATCACGGCCGTGCACGTTCATCATGGTCTGCAACCCGCGGCTGACGCGTGGCCGGCGCATTGCAGGGCGATCTGCGAGTCGCTAGGCGTTCCCCTCGATGTACTGCAGGTTCAGGTTGAACGGGGCGCCAGTCTCGAGGGCAAGGCGCGCGAGGCACGCTATCGTGCGCTGGGGTCGCATCTGCCGGTGGGTGGTGTGCTGTTGACGGCGCAGCACCGCGACGACCAGGTCGAAACGGTGCTGTTTCGGCTGTTGCGCGGCGCCGGTGTGCAGGGGCTTTCGGGCATGCCGTTCGAGCGTCCGCTGGCCAGGGGCGTCCTGCTCCGTCCGCTGCTCGAATGCAGTCGGAACGAGCTGGAGGCTTATGCCCACGAACATGGGCTCGGCTGGGTGGAAGACCCGAGCAACGGGAGCCTGGATCATTCGCGAAATTATCTGCGTCATCGGCTGTTGCCGGTGATGCGTGAGCGCTGGCCGCAAGCCGACGCAAGCGTCGCGCGCGCCGCCCGGCATTGCGCTGAGGCTCAGCTGTTGCTCGATGACCTCGCCGCGGTCGACCTGCAGGCCGCTCGCGTCCCGCCCCGACTCGACTGGCTGCCTATCCCCAGCCTTGACTTGCCAGCGCTCGCGATGCTCCCCCCGGCTCGCCAGCGCAATGCACTGCGGTGCTGGCTGCGGACGCTCACACGGCTGCCCGATCATGATCATTGGGCCGGTTGGGATGCCTTGCGTGATGCAGCGTGCGACGCCACACCGATCTGGCGCTTGGGCGATGGTGAGCTGCACCGTGGCGGCGATCGGCTCTGGTGGCTTTCCGGCGCCTGGCTGCAGCGGCTCGGACCGGAGAGGGTCGATATTTCTCCCGGCGTTCAGACCTGCCTCGAGGGCAACGGAAGCGTACGGCTGGTGGGCGCCGGTATGACTGGCACTTTGCAGGTCCGGTACCGGCGGGGCGGGGAACGCATGAGCGTGCCGCGGCGGGGCATCGCGACCTCAAGCGTTTGCTCAACGAGGCGGGTGTGCCAGGTTTCGCACGTGCGAGGCTGCCGTTGCTCTTTCTGGATGACGAGCTGATCGCGCTCGCCAACCTGCCACAGTTCGATGCCCTGGGCTTGTCGTTGTCCTGGACGCCGCCATCGATCCCAGGTTTGAGCTGACCGGTTTTTCGAGTAGACTACGCTCCCGTCCCAATAGAGCTTCTGCGGCTTTCCTCGAAAACCGTGGCAGCTTCGCTATTGCCGCCGTCGGCGCAGTGGCACCTTCGCTTTTCCCCGGCGGCGCTGACCGCTTAACGCAGACTTCTAGGGTTTTTCATGACGCGCTACATCTTCGTCACGGGTGGTGTTGTTTCTTCATTGGGGAAAGGCATCGCCTCGGCTTCATTGGCGGCCATCCTGGAGGCGCGGGGCCTGAAGGTCACGATGCTCAAACTGGACCCTTACATCAACGTCGATCCGGGCACCATGAGCCCGTTCCAGCACGGTGAGGTGTTCGTCACCCATGACGGCGCTGAGACCGACCTGGACCTGGGGCATTACGAGCGGTTCATCCGCACGACCATGACCCAGAACAACAATTTCACGACCGGCCGCGTCTACGAGGACGTGCTGCGTCGTGAGCGCCGCGGCGACTACCTGGGCGCGACCATCCAGGTGATCCCGCACATCACCGACGAGATCAAGCGGCGGATCATCAAGGGCGCCGGTGATGCGGATGTGGCCCTGGTCGAGATCGGCGGTACTGTCGGTGACATCGAATCGCAACCCTTCCTCGAGGCAATCCGTCAGCTTCGCGTTGAGGTCGGCGCCAAGCGCGCAATGCTGATGCACCTGACCCTGGTGCCTTATATCGCCACTGCGGGCGAGACCAAGACCAAGCCGACCCAGCATTCGGTCAAGGAGCTGCGCTCCATCGGCCTGCAGCCGGACGTGCTGATCTGCCGCTCTGACCACCCGATCGACATGTCCTCGCGCCGCAAGATTGCGCTGTTCACCAACGTGGAAGAACGCGCGGTGATCGGTCTGGAGGACGTCGACACTATCTACAAGATTCCGGGCGTCCTGCATGCCCAGGGCCTGGATGATTTCGTCGTCGAGCGCTTCGGCCTGGAGTGCGGCGGGGCCGACCTCTCCGAGTGGGATCGCGTCGTTGATGCCAAGCTGAATCCGGAGAAGGAAGTCACCATTGCCATGGTAGGCAAGTACATGGAACTTCTAGATGCCTACAAATCTCTGATCGAGGCAATGAGCCACGCTGGCATCCAGAGCCGTACCAAAGTGAACCTACGCTACATCGACTCCGAAGACATCGAGAATCAGGGTACCGGCCTGCTGGAAGGCATGGACGCGATCCTGGTACCGGGAGGCTTCGGCTTGCGCGGGGTCGAGGGCAAGATCGCGACGGTCAAATACGCCCGCGAAAACAAGATTCCTTATCTCGGCATCTGCCTCGGTATGCAGGTCGCGGTGATCGAGTTCGCCCGTGACGTGCTGGGCTGGACCGATGCCAACTCCACCGAGTTCGACAAGAACAGCACCCATCCTGTTGTTGGTCTGATCACCGAGTGGGAAGACGCTGCCGGCACTGTCGAGACCCGCAGCGACAGTTCAGATCTCGGAGGCACCATGCGCCTCGGCGCTCAGGAATGCGGGCTCGAGGTCGGCTCCAATGTGTTCGCCTGCTATGGCAAGGAGCGCATCGTCGAGCGCCACCGCCATCGTTACGAGGTCAACAACAACCTGCTGCCTCAGCTCGAGGCGGCAGGCCTGAAGATCACCGGCCGCTCCGGCGACGGTGCGCTGGTGGAGGTGGTCGAGGCGCCGGATCATCCGTGGTTCGTGGCCTGTCAGTTCCACCCCGAATTCACCTCCACGCCTCGTGACGGGCATCCGCTGTTCAGCGGTTTCGTCAAGGCGGCACTGGACTACAAGGCGAGCAAGGCATGAGCCAGAAGACCATTCGCGTCGGCGAGATCGAGGTCGCCAACGACAAGCCGTTCGTCCTGTTCGGCGGCATGAATGTACTGGAGTCACGTGATCTGGCTCTGCAGATTTGCGAAGCCTACGTGAAGGTGACCGAGAAGCTGGGTATCCCTTATGTATTCAAGGCCAGCTTCGACAAGGCCAATCGCTCCTCGATCAACTCGTTCCGCGGCCCGGGCCTGGAAGAGGGGATGCGCATCTTCGAAGACGTGAAGACGACCTTTGGCGTACCGGTGATCACCGACGTGCACGAGCCTCACCAGGCGCAGCCGGTGGCCGAGGTCTGCGACATCATCCAGTTGCCCGCCTTCCTGTCGCGGCAGACCGACCTGGTGGTGGCCATGGCCAAGACCGGCGCGGTGATCAATATCAAGAAGGCGCAGTTCCTGGCGCCGCAGGAAATGAAGCACATCCTCACCAAGTGCGAAGAGGCGGGCAACGATCAGTTGATCCTTTGCGAGCGCGGCTCATCCTTCGGCTACAACAACCTGGTCGTCGACATGCTCGGTTTCGGCATCATGAAGCAGATGCAGTACCCGGTGATCTTTGACGTGACCCACGCCCTACAGATGCCAGGCGGTCGTGCCGATTCGGCCGGTGGTCGCCGCGCCCAGGTCACAGACCTGGCCAAGGCTGGCCTGAGTCAAGGCCTCGCTGGCCTGTTCCTCGAAGCCCATCCCGATCCGGACAGCGCCAAGTGCGATGGCCCCTGTGCCTTGCGCCTGGACAAGCTCGAACCTTTCCTCACCCAGCTCAAGCAGCTGGATGACCTGATCAAGAGTTTTTCGCCAATCGAAACTGCTTGAAGCCTTGAAGCTATCTACGGAGTGTTAATAAAAAATGGCAAAGATCGTCGACATCAAAGGGCGTGAGGTTCTTGACTCCCGGGGCAATCCCACCGTGGAAGCTGACGTTATCCTGGATAACGGCATCGTCGGCAGCGCCTGCGCGCCGTCGGGTGCTTCGACCGGCTCGCGGGAAGCGCTTGAGCTGCGTGATGGCGACAAGAGCCGTTACATGGGCAAAGGTGTGCTGAAGGCTGTCAGCAACATCAACGGCCCTATCCGTGATCTTCTGCTAGGCAAGGATCCGCTGGACCAGAAAGCTCTGGATCGCGCCATGATCGAGCTGGATGGTACCGACAACAAGGCCAAGCTAGGTGCCAATGCCATCCTCGCCGTGTCGCTGGCCAATGCCAAGGCAGCTGCACAGGATCAGGACCTGCCACTATACGCGCACATCGCCAATCTCAACGGCACGCCGGGGCAGTACTCCATGCCGGTGCCGATGATGAACATCATCAACGGCGGCGAGCACGCGGATAACAACGTCGACATCCAGGAATTCATGGTCCAGCCGGTCGGTGCCAAGAACTTCGCCGACGCGCTGCGCATGGGCGCCGAGATCTTCCATCACCTCAAGGCCGTGCTCAAGGCTCGCGGTCTGAGCACTTCGGTGGGTGATGAGGGCGGTTTCGCGCCGAACCTGGCATCCAACGAAGACGCCCTGGCCGCCATCGCCGAAGCGGTCGCCAACGCTGGCTATACGCTGGGTGACGACGTGACCCTGGCGTTGGATTGCGCTTCCAGCGAGTTCTTCGAAAACGGCAAGTACGACCTGGCGGGTGAAGGCAAGGTCTTCGATGCAGCCGGTTTCGCCGACTACCTGGCCGGCTTGAGCCAGCGCTATCCGATCATCTCCATCGAAGATGGGATGGATGAGTCCGACTGGGATGGCTGGAAGGTGCTGACCGACAAGATCGGTAGCAAGGTCCAGCTGGTGGGCGACGACCTTTTCGTCACCAACACGCGGATTCTCAAGGAAGGTATCGAGAAGGGCATCGGCAATTCGATCCTGATCAAGTTCAACCAGATCGGCTCGCTGACCGAAACTCTGGAAGCCATCCAGATGGCCAAGGCTGCTGGTTACACCGCGGTGATCTCGCACCGCTCCGGCGAGACCGAAGACCACACCATTGCCGATCTGGCCGTGGGCACTGCAGCGGGCCAGATCAAGACCGGCTCCCTGTGCCGTTCGGATCGGGTATCCAAGTACAACCAGCTGCTGCGCATCGAAGAGCAGCTCGGCGGCAAAGCACCGTACAAGGGGCGCGCCGAGTTCCGCGGCTGATCCCTGCCGGGCAGGCGAGGGCGACGTTAGTCGCCCTTTTTGTGGTTAGGGTTCAGCGCTGCTAAGGTCGCCTCTGCAGGCGACCGTGCAATGCATAGCTCAAGCAAGGGAAGGCTCAAGCATGATGACCATCGCTGCCCATACACCGTTACCGGAAACCAACCGAAATCTTTCGATGCCCACCATGCGCAGTCCCTACTGGTTGTTCGTCGTCCTGATCATGCTGCTGGTTGGCCTGCAGTACCGTCTGTGGGTGGGCGAGGGCAGCCTCGCCCAGGTCAGCGGGCTGAACAAGCAGATTGCCGAACAGCAGGGTGAGAACAAGCGCCTGCTGGAACGCAATCGCATCCTGGAAGCCGAAGTGATGGAGCTAAAGCAGGGCATGGAAACCGTCGAGGAGCGTGCCCGGCACGAGCTGGGCATGGTCAAGGAGGGCGAGACCCTCTATCAGTTGACCGAATGACCGCGCGAACGACACCGGACTTCTGGGCGGTCATCCCGGCCGCAGGCGTCGGCAGCCGGATGCGTGCCGATCGGCCCAAGCAGTATTTGCCACTGGCGGGCAAGGCGCTTATCGAGCACACGTTGGATTGTTTTCTTGATCACCCCGGCTTGCTTGGCCTGGTGGTATCCATCGCGCCCGAAGATCCGTATTGGCCGTCATTGACCTGCGCGCTCGATCAGCGCGTCCAACGCGTCGATGGCGGTGCGGAGCGCGCCGATTCGGTGCTCGCCGGGCTTTGCCATTTGCGTGAACGGGGCGCGCGGCTGACGGACTGGGTGCTGGTTCACGACGCTGCTCGCCCCAACCTCGCCCGTGGCGATCTGGATCGCCTACTGGGCGAGCTCGCCGACGACCCGGTCGGCGGCCTGCTCGCGGTGCCTGCACGCGATACGCTCAAGCGCGCGGGTGCGGACGGCCGAGTAGTCGAAACCGTCGACCGTAGTGTGATCTGGCAGGCCTATACACCGCAGATGTTTCGTCTCGGCGCGCTGCTCGATGCTCTCCAGGCGGCGCTCGAGGCAGGCGCAGCGGTGACCGACGAGGCATCCGCGATCGAATGGGTAGGGGAAAGTCCCCGTCTGGTGGAAGGTCGGGCGGACAACCTGAAGGTCACCCGCCCGGAAGATTTGCAATGGCTCGAGCAGCGCTGGGCGCGCTGATCGAGCCGGCCTCAGCTAGTAGCGATAGATAGCCGCTGCGCCGCTTTCGGTGGGCATGCGTTCGGTTGGGACCGCAATCACCTCGCCGCCTTGTTCCAGCGTCCAGATGGTCAGCTCGTCGAGCAGATCGGGTGTTGTCGCCGCGCTGCCGTTGGCGGGGATCGCCTTGCCTTCTTCCTTGTTCGCCACGCCTGGAATCTGTCGGTCGGCTTCGACCAGCAGCGTCGCTACTCGGCCTTCCACCGTGGCCTGGCCGATCTGGTCGAGTTGATCGGTCGCCAATCCTTGTCCATGCGACTCGCCGTACTGGTCAAGGAAGCCTTCGAGCCGCTTGATGTAGCGTGGCTGCATGACCATCCAGCTCTTGTCGCGGAGCTCGTCCCGGCTCAGCAGCGAGGCGTCATGTTCGATGCCCTCTGGCAGCAGGAACTCGTTGTGGCTGAGCTTGCGGAAATGAAACTGGTGCTCCGGTAGCGCAGCAAGGATCAGCGGCAGCCGTGATTTGCGGCTGTGGTGCTCGAGAATGGCTCGGTCCACCTCGCGGAAAAAGCGTTCACGATCGCGATCGATCTCGTCCTGCCGGCCAGCGCCGCCGCTTTCCACCTGCATGGGGTCACCGCGTTCGCTGGCGCGGCTGTAGCCCTGCGGGAAGCCGGTCTGGCCTTTTTCGGTCAGCTCGCGACCGAGCGCTTCCTCCACGGTTTTCGGAACGCCGTCAGCCAGCTTGACTTCGTCGATGCCGTCACGATTGCCCTCGAACAGCCTGATCGAGTCGAGCGTGATGGCGAGGATCTGATAACGGTCAGCGGACTGGGCGATACGCAGCAGGGGCTTGAGATGCATGCGGTCATTGGCGACGGCCAGTTCCGGAACGCTGCGTTGCAGACGGAACACCTCGAAGTAGTCGGCTGCGGCGAAGACCGCCAGCCCGTCGCGGTTGCTGTTCCAGAACTCGCTGTCGTCGAGCAGCTCGTGGAAGGGCTTGAGCAGCGTTGCGGCGTGCTCGGCACGGCCCTGCTGCTTGAGTGATTCCTCGAGCTGACGGACCAGGTGCTTGAAGCGGATCGGGTCCTGCTGGCGCTCGGGGAAGCTGCGGTGGGTGGGCTGGTACAACGACAGGCAGGGTGCCTCGCGCTTGGCCAGCAGTTGGGACAGGGTTTCGCGATCGAGCAATCTGTTCATGTACGGCCTCTTTCGTTATCGGCTGGTTCGATCCCTCGTGGATTCGGCCTCGGCCTGCTTGGCAGGTCGTGTCGGTGGTCTTTCAGTGGTGGTTCTGGCGTTTGTCCAGCGCGTGAGCGAGCGCATGGCTGAGCTTTTCAGCGGCTCCATCGATGGCGAGTACCAAGGAATCGGCCTTGTGGCTCGTCGAGATGGGTTCGTGACCCTTCACTCGCGCCTCCATCTGGCAGCGCTTGTCCTGCGGTCCGCTCTTGCCGCTGTTCTCGTCGTTGAGATGAACTTCGACTCGGGTCAGCTGATCGTCGAAGCGTTCCAGTTCGCTCTCGACTGTCGCCTTCACGTGCTCTTCGAGCTGGCTGGTCACGTCGACGCTGTGATTGCTGTTCACCAGAATCTGCATGTTGTCCTCCTGATTGAATCGCCGGGTCGCTCCGGCGTACGCAGAGCGTCGGCTACAGAATTTTCGACGTGGGCCCGTGGGGCGGGTTCCGCCGTGAAAGGGCGGTCGGACGCGCGGTGCGGGTCAGGAATCGTTTGCGTCCGTGCGGTATTCCGGACGCATGGCCAGGCCGTCGCGCAGCGCCTGGATCAGCAGGCGAACCTTGGGCAGGGGATAGCGGCGTTGGGGGTAGACGGCCCAGACGGCCGTATTCGGTGGCTGGTTGGCCTCCAGCAGCGAGACGAGCTCGCCGCGGCGCAGCGGCTCTTGCACATAGTAATCGGGCAACTGGCACAGCCCGAAGCCGCGAAGCGCCGCGTCCAGTACTGCCTGGCCGCTGTTGCAGCGCCAGTTGCCGCTGGGCTTGAAGGGCTGCTCGCGGCCATCGACCTGCAATAGCCAGGTGTCGCTCGTGCCGACCAGGCAGTTGTGCCGCGCCAGTTCGGACAGGGTGTGGGGTCGCCCGTAGCGCTCCAGATATGCCGGCGCGGCACAGAGGTACATGGCGCGCGGCGCGATGCGGGTCGCGACCAGTCGGGATTCGCTCAGCCGACCCAATCGGATCGCCAGGTCATAGCCTTCCTGGACCAGGTCCAGGGTCCGGTTGGACAATTCGATTTCCACCCGCAGCTGGGGGTGTTGTGCCATGAAGGTGTTGACCAGCGGCACGATGAAGCGCTCGCCATAGGCAACCGCGGCGGTCATGCGCAGCAAGCCGGTAGGCGCCGCGTGCAGATCGCTGATGGCGTGAAAGGCTTCGTCGCGCTCCTCGATCAGCCGCTGGCAGCGCGCCAGGAAGGTGTGGCCGGCTTCGGTAAGCGATACGCGCCTTGTGGTGCGGTAGAGCAGTCGCGCCTGCAGACGTTCTTCGAGCCGGGCGACCTGGCGGCTCACATGCGAGGACGACACGCGCAGCTGCTCGGCGGCGCGCATGAAGCTGGCATGCTCGGCAACCGCTACGAATTCGTCCAGGCCTTCCCAACGGCTCATCGTGCCTCTCCCGATAGGTTGAACGCGTGATTATCCCTAGCAGGCAATAATGTTTCTACGTGGAGCTGATTAACCCTGCACGCGTCTGAAACTACACTGCGTACAGTTTCTTCCCACACATGAGTGATCCCCATGACCATCAAATCTCGCGCCGCCGTCGCCTTTGGCCCTAATCAACCGTTGCAGATCGTCGAAGTGGACGTCGCTCCGCCGAAAGCGGGCGAGGTGCTGGTGCGCATCGTGGCGACAGGCGTCTGCCACACGGACGCCTACACGCTCTCCGGTGAGGACTCCGAGGGGTCTTTCCCTGCATCCTCGGTCACGAAGGCGGCGGTATCGTCGAGGCGGTCGGCGAGGGCGTGACGTCCGTGACGGTCGGCGATCACGTCATCCCGCTGTACACGGCCGAATGCCGCCAGTGCAAGTTCTGCAAATCCGGCAAGACCAACCTGTGCAGCTCGGTGCGCGCCACACAAGGCAAGGGCCTGATGCCCGACGGCACCACGCGCTTCAGCTACAAGGGCGAGCCGATCTATCACTACATGGGCACTTCGACCTTTTCCGAGTACACCGTGCTGCCGGAAGTCTCCGTCGCGAAGATTCCCAAGGAGGCGCCGTTGGACAAGGTCTGCCTGCTCGGCTGCGGCGTCACTACCGGGATTGGCGCAGTCATCAACACCGCCAAGGTGGAAGAGGGCGCGACGGTCGCGATCTTCGGTCTCGGCGGGATTGGCCTGGCCGCGATCATCGGCGCCAAGATGGCCAAGGCCAGCCGAATCATCGCAATCGATATCAATCCGGCCAAGTTCCCGATCGCCGAAGCCCTGGGCGCCACCGATTTCGTCAATCCGAAGGAGCACGCCAAACCGATCCAGGACGTGATCATCGAGATGACCGACGGCGGCGTGGATTACTCCTTCGAGTGCGTCGGCAATGTGCAGCTGATGCGCGCGGCGCTGGAGTGCGCCCACAAGGGCTGGGGTGAGTCGGTCATCATCGGCGTCGCCGGTGCCGGGCAGGAAATCAGCACGCGTCCGTTCCAGTTGGTCACCGGTCGCGTCTGGCGCGGCAGTGCCTTCGGCGGCGTCAAGGGGCGTACCGAGCTGCCGAGCTATGTCGAGAAGGCTCAGAAAGGCGAAATCCCGCTGGACACCTTCATCACTCACAACATGGGGCTGGAGGAGATCAACGATGCCTTCGACCTGATGCACGAAGGCAAGAGCATTCGCACCGTCATTCATTTCTAACGGCGGCCAAGGGCGCTTGAGGCTTGAGGTTCGACGACCCCTTGCCTCCGCGCCCTTGTCGGCTTCGGGAGGTTTCATGGAAAACATTTCCTGTCAGAAAAGCTTTGGCGGCTGGCACAAGCGTTATCGTCATCGCTCTTCCGCCCTCAATTGCGACATGGTGTTCGCCGTCTACCTGCCGCCACAGGCCGAGCGGGGCGAGACGCTGCCTGTGTTGTACTGGCTGTCGGGCCTGACCTGCACCGATGAAAACTTCATGCAGAAGGCTGGGGCACAACGGCTGGCGGCCGAGCTCGGGCTGATCATAGTGGCGCCCGATACCAGCCCGCGCGGCGCAGACGTGCCGGATGACGCCGAGGCAGCCTACGACTTCGGGCTCGGTGCCGGCTTCTACGTCAACGCTACGCAGGAGCCCTGGGCTCGGAACTACCGGATGTATGACTATGTGGTGGAGGAGCTACCGGCGCTGATCGAGGCGAACTTCCCGGTTTCCGGCAAGCGGGGCATCAGTGGGCACTCGATGGGCGGCCATGGTGCGCTGATCTGTGCGCTGAAGAATCCGGGGCGCTACGCGTCGGTATCGGCGTTCTCACCGATCACCAATCCGGTCGATTGCCCCTGGGGCGAGAAGGCCTTCACCGGGTACCTGGGAAGCGACCGTTCGCGGTGGCGCGACTGGGACGCCTGTGCCCTGATCGGGAAGGCGGACGAAAAGTTGCCGATTCTGGTGGACCAGGGCGATCGTGACGACTTCATGAGTACGCAGTTGAAGCCTGAAGCACTGCAAGCAGCCGCGAAGGCGGCGGACCACCCACTCACGCTGCGTATCCAGCCGGGTTACGACCACAGCTATTATTTCGTCGCCAGCTTCATTGACGACCATCTGCGTCACCATGCCCAGGCGCTGAAAGGTTGAGGCGACGCTCCGCGTCGCGGGTAGCGGCGCGTTGCGCTTGCGACCGAGGTGATGCGCCGCGGATGGGCCGGACGGTGGTTTTCGGTTGATGCAAAGGCACAAAAAAAGCCCGACCGGAGATCCGGCCGGGCTTCCCATCGCAAGGAGCTAGAGCGACGGATAATCGGTGTAACCGGTGGCGCCTTTGGCGTAGAACAGCTCGGGCCGGGGTTCGTTGAGCGGCGCGTTCTGGCGCAGGCGTTGAACCAGGTCCGGATTGGCAATGTAGGGGACGCCGAAGGCGATGGCGTCGGCCTTGCCCTCGCTGAGCCAGGCATCGCCCAGTGCCTTGTCGAATCCTTCGTTGGCGATGTAGACGCCGCCAAACAGGGTTTTCAACTGCGGACCCAGGCTGTCTTCGCCGGCCTTTTCCCGCGTGCAGATGAAAGCGATGCCGCGCTTGCCCAGTTCGCGAGCGACGTAGCCGAAGGTCTCGGCGCGGTTGGAGTCGCCCATGTCGTGGGCATCGGCACGAGGCGCCAGGTGCACACCGACACGGCCCGGACCCCAGATGCCGATTGCCGCGTCGGTTACTTCCAACAGCAGGCGGGCACGGTTCTCGACGGGGCCGCCGTATTGGTCGGTACGACGGTTGGTGCTGTCCTGCAGAAACTGGTCGAGCAGATAACCATTGGCGCCGTGGATTTCGACGCCATCGAAGCCGGCTTCCTTCGCGTTCTCCGCGCCCTTGCGGTAGGCCTCGATGATGGCGGGGATCTCGTCGGTCTCGAGCGCACGTGGCGTTTCGTAGTCCTTCATCGGGCGGACCAGGCTGACATGGCCGGCCGGCTTGATGGCGCTGGGTGCGACCGGGCGTTCGCCGTCGAGGTAGATCGGGTCGGAGATGCGGCCGACATGCCAGAGCTGCAGGATGATCTTGCCGCCCTTGGCGTGCACCGCGTCGGTGACCTTTTTCCAGCCCTGCACCTGTTCGGCCGACCAGATACCGGGTGTGTCGGGATAACCCACGCCCATCGGCGTGACGGAGGTCGCCTCGCTGATGATCAGTCCGGCCTCGGCGCGTTGAGCATAGTATTCAGCGATCAGGTCACCGGGTACCCGGCCAGGTTCGGCGCGGCAGCGGGTCAGCGGGGCCATGATGATGCGATTGGCCAGTTCCAGGTCGCCTATCTTGATCGGGTCGAAAAGTGTTGGCATGACAATGCAGCTCCTCTTGCTCGGATCGGTTCGGGTTAAGGCTTAAAGTTGTTCGCAAAGGCGCGCGAGAAAGGCCTCGATGGCCGGCTCGTTGCGCTTGAAGAAATGCCACTGGCCAACCTTGCGGTTGGTGATCAGGCCCGCCCGCTGCAGCGTTGCCAGGTGTGCCGATACGGTGGACTGGGACAGTCCGGCGCGCTGGTCGATCTGACCCGCGCATACGCCATTTTCCAGTGAATGATGCTGCTCGGAGAAGTAGCGCTCCGGTTCCTTGAGCCAGTGCAGAATGTCCCGTCGAAGCGGATGGGCGATGGCCTTGAGAATGTCGTCGAGTTCGTCTGGCATGGCGGACCTGATTCGGTATATCGCGATGGGGCGAACTATATATCGCCTCCAGGCGATGCCGAATCGATTCGGTTGATGGTACTTATCGGTTCGGTCGATCCACGGCGGCGCCCGCGGCTCCCATGGCCGGCGTGCTGCTGTAGAATTGCCGGCTGTTTTCCTGCAGGTAACGAGACTATGCGCATCGGCCACGGCTACGACGTTCATCGCTTTGGCGAGGGTGACTTCATCACCCTTGGCGGCGTGCGGATTCCTCATCGCTTCGGTCTGCTCGCGCACTCCGACGGCGACGTCCTGCTGCATGCGCTGAGCGATGCGCTACTCGGGGCGGCGGCCCTGGGCGATATCGGCAAGCACTTCCCGATACCGATCCGGCGTTCAAGGGCGCCGACAGTCGTGCGCTGCTGCGCCATGTGCTGGCGCAGGTGCAGGCGAAGGGCTGGAAGGTGGGGAACGTCGACGCGACCATCATCGCCCAGGCACCGAAAATGGCCCCGCATATCGAGCAGATGCGCCGCCTGATCGCCGAAGACCTGCAGGTCGAGCTCGACCAGGTCAACGTCAAGGCGACCACGACCGAGAAGCTTGGCTTCACGGGGCGCGAAGAAGGCATTGCCGTGCATGCCGTCGCGCTGCTGGTCGGCGCATGACCGAGGACCATCTGCTGGGCCCCAGGGCCCATGGCGATGTTTGTGGCACGGCCGTGCTCAAGGCGGTCGCCGAGGACTTCCAGGTCGACGAGGTGCTCGACATTCCGTTGTCCGGCGCTGGTGAGCACCTTTGGCTCTGGGTCGAGAAGCGCAACCTGAATACCGAGGAAGCCGCGCGTCGGCTCGCGCGCGCTGCGGGGACCTCGCTGCGCAACGTCAGTTACGGCGGCCTGAAGGATCGTCAGGCACTGACCCGTCAATGGTTCAGCCTGCATCTGCCCGGAAAGTCCGATCCGACATTGGCCAGCGCCGAAGACGAAACGCTCAAGATCCTCAGTGTTGGCCGTCACCAACGCAAGCTTCAGCGAGGCGCACATTCGGCGAACGGATTCACCCTGCGTCTGACCGACCTGAAGGCCGATCGGGCTGAGCTGGAGAGACGCCTGGCTCAAATCAAGGAGCAGGGCGTACCGAACTACTTCGGCTGGCAACGGTTTGGCTTCGACGGTGGCAATATCCAGGCGGCGCGGCATTTCGCCGAGCGGCAAGCGCTACCCGAGCAGCGCAACCTGCGCTCGCGACTGTTGTCCGCGGGGCGCAGCTACCTCTTCAACCGCGTGCTGGCCGAGCGAGTCGCCGATGGCAGCTGGCACCGCGCCCGCGTTGGCGATCTGCTGGCATTCACCGACAGTCGCAGCTTCTTTCCGGCGGGCGAAGCCGAATGCAACGATCCGCGACTGCACATCATGGATCTGCATCCGACCGGCCCACTGTGGGGCCTGGGCGAATCACCCGCAGGCGGCGAAATACAAGTGCTGGAGGCGGGAATCGCCGCCTCCGAACCGGCAATCGCCAAGTGGCTCGCAGAAGCCGGAATGAAGCATGAACGGCGCATTCTTCGCCTCCCCATCGGCGGCTTGTCGTGGCATTATCCAGGGCCTGACATTCTGCAACTTGAATTCGTCCTGCCGACCGGATGCTTCGCCACGGCCGTGGTGCGTGAGCTGGTCAGCCTGGCAGGGCAGACGGACATCTGATGCGTATTCTGATCGCCAACGACGACGGGGTGTATGCACCTGGGCTCGCCGCGCTTTATGACGCGCTGGCGGATTACGCCGAGTGCAAGGTAATTGCCCCTATCCAGGACATGAGTGGTGCCAGCAGTGCGCTGACCCTGGATCGCCCGCTTCATCCCGTGACAATGCCCAATGGGTTCATCGGTGTGAACGGCACGCCTACCGACTGTGTTCACCTGGGCATCAACGGTTTGCTTGACGACGCACCGGACATGGTGGTCTCGGGTATCAACCTGGGTGCCAACCTGGGTGATGATGTCCTGTATTCCGGCACCGTTGCGGCGGCCATCGAGGGGCGCTTCACCGGCAAGCCGGCGTTCGCCTTTTCCCTGGTGTCGCGCCTGACCGACAATCTGCCCACCGCCGCCTACATCGCGCGCCGGCTCGTCGAACAGCAGCAGACGCTCGAGCTGCCGCCGCGCACCGTCCTCAGCGTCAACGTACCCAACCTGCCGCTCGACCACATCCGGGGCGTCCAGTTGACCCGCGTTGGCCATCGTCGTCGCGCCAAACCGCCGGTCCGGCAAGCCAACCCGCGCGGCAAGGACGGCTACTGGATTTCCGTGGCGGGCGACGTCGAGGATGGCGGTCCCGGCACGGACTTCCATGCCGTGATGCAGGGCTACGTCTCCATCACGCCGCTGCAGCTCGACCGGACCTTCCACGAGGCCTTCGAAGGTCTCGGCAACTGGCTGGAGGATGTGTTGTGAACCACCGCGGACCCGACGATCTGTTGCGGCACGGCACCGGCATGACGTCGCAGCGCACGCGCGACCGGCTGATCCAGCGGCTCTACGAGGAAGGCCTGTCCGACCCCCGCGTGCTCGAAGTGATCCGCCGTACGCCACGCCATCTGTTCGTCGACGAGGCACTGGCGCACCGCGCCTATGAAGACACCGCGCTGCCGATCGGGCACAACCAGACCATTTCCCAGCCGTTCATGGTGGCCCGCATGAGCGAGCTGCTGCTCGCCGACGGCCCGCTGGACAAGGTGCTGGAGATCGGCACCGGCTCCGGTTACCAGACGGCCGTGCTGGCGCAGTTGGTGGAACGCGTATTCTCGGTCGAGCGCATCCAGGCCTTGCAGGATCGGGCAAAGGAAAGACTCGTCGAACTGAAGTTGCGCAACGTGGTCTTTCGCTGGGGTGATGGCTGGGAGGGGTGGCCTGCATTGGCACCCTACAACGGCATCATCGTCACAGCGGCCGCGGCCGACGTACCTCAGGCCTTGCTCGATCAGCTGGCGCCCGGAGGCCGATTGGTGATCCCGGTCGGTGTCGGTGAAGTCCAGCAACTGATGCTGATCATTCGAGAAGAAGACGGGTTTTCCCGTCACCTACTGGATACCGTTCGCTTCGTGCCGCTACTCAATGGACCTGTCGTTTGACTTCGGCGGAAGGAAGCATGAAAAACACCTTGCTGTTGTATGCCAAGGGCATGGCGATGGGCGCGGCGGACGTCGTTCCGGGCGTCTCAGGCGGGACGGTCGCGTTCATCACGGGAATCTATGACGAGCTGCTACGCTCCATTGGAGCTGTGCCCAATGCCGTGGCGCCGTTGGTCCGGGGGCGTATAGCCGAAGCCTGGCGCGTTGCCAACGGCACCTTTCTCACGGTGCTCTTTGCCGGGATCATCACCAGCATCCTGACCCTCGCCAAACTCATCAGCTATCTGCTCGAACACCACCCCATCCCGGTGTGGTCGTTCTTCTTCGGACTGATCCTGGTATCGGTACACCTCGTTGGCAAGGAGGTTCGCCAGCGCGGATGGTTGCAGTTGATCAGTCTGCTGCTCGGTATTGCCTTTGCCTACTGGATTACCGTCGCCTCGCCGATGCAGTGGGGCACGGGTAGCCTGAGCCTGTTTTTGGCCGGCGCCATCGCCATCTGCGCGATGATTCTGCCGGGCATATCCGGCAGCTTCATTCTGGTGCTGCTCGGCCTGTACCCGGTCGTGCTTGGCGCGGTGAAGGCCCTGGACCTCGGCGTGATGCTGGTCTTCACCGGCGGCTGCCTGGTGGGACTGCTCAGCTTTGCCCGCTTGCTGAGCTATGTGCTGAGCCGTTGGCGGGACCTGACCCTGGCCTTTCTGACCGGGCTGATGCTCGGCTCGTTGAACAAGGTCTGGCCGTGGAAGGAAACCCTGACCTGGCGCCTCGATTCGCATGGAGAACGGGTCGCGGTGCTGGAGCGAAACCTGTCGCCTGCCGGCTTCGGCGATCTGACCGGCCAGGACCCGCAATTGATGCTGGCGATACTGCTGGCGCTTTCCGGTATCGTGCTGGTCCTGGGACTTGAGTGGTTTGCCGGGCGGCGCCAGCCCATGGCTGAAAGCGTCTGAAACAGGCTCGTCAAAGGGAGCGGGTATTGAAGTTCATATCTCGCATGCGCTGCAGTGACATGCCATCCATACGCTGGGCGCTGGTTGCCGTGCTCGCCGCCGCGTTGCTCGGCGGCTGTACCAGCCCTCCGTCCGGGGGCGTTCATGTGGTTGACCGCAATAGCCGGGAGCGGGTGACCAGCGGACAGTATGTCGTCAAACGCGGTGACACGCTCTGGTCCATCGCTTTCCGCTTTGGCTGGGACTGGCGCGATCTGGCCCGTCTGAACCGCATCGATCCACCGCATGTGATCTACCCTGGGCAGACCATCCGTTTCAGCGGCGGGGCACCTCGTGCAGTGACCGCTCGTCCGGCTGCACAACCAGCTCCGCCGCGGCCGGCGCCGTCCACGCCAATTGCGACGCCAGTGCCCAGCCAGCCGCCATTGGTCAAGCCATCCGTGCCGGCGCCCAGCAAGCCTGTGGCGAGCACGCCGGTGCAACCGGTCACGCGTTCGGCCAGCGGCTGGGCATGGCCCGCAAACGGCACGCTGATCGGGCGTTTTTCCTCAAACGGCAGTTTGAATAAAGGCATTGATATCGCCGGGGAATTAGGACAGCCTGTTTTAGCTGCTTCTGATGGGGCTGTTGTGTACGCCGGCAGTGGTTTACGGGGCTACGGCGAACTTGTGATCATCAAGCACAGCGATACCTATGTGAGCGCCTACGGTCACAACCGCAGGCTGCTGGTTCAGGAGGGTCAACAAGTCAAGGCTGGGCAGAGCATTGCCGAGATGGGATCGACCGGGACCGATCGAGTGAAGTTGCATTTCGAGATTCGCCGCCAGGGCAAACCGGTAGACCCCCTCCAATACCTTCCGAAGCGTTGATTTGATACATCCTGTTCCGGCCCTAGGATGGGCTTGAGCGATACCAGGGACCGAGTGTCGCCCAAGCCTGTTGTCGAACTCAGAACAGGAAAACAATAATGGCTCTCAAAAAAGAAGTGCCGGAGTTTGACGTAGACGATGCCGTTCTACTCATGGAGCCGACCGCGGTTACAGATCCGGTTACCGAGGTCTCCCGCGCCGGTTCGATTGGCACCAAGTCCAAGACCGCAACGGTCAAGCAACACAAGTTCATCGACTACACGCGCGCGCTCGACGCCACGCAGCTCTATCTCAACGAGATCGGATTTTCCCCCTTCTGACACCCGAGCAAGAAGTGCACTTCGCGCGCCTGGCTCAAAAGGGCGACCCGGCAGGCCGCAAGCGGATGATCGAAAGCAACCTGCGCCTTGTCGTCAAGATCGCACGGCGCTACGTCAATCGTGGGCTGTCGCTGCTGGACCTGGTCGAAGAGGGCAATCTAGGCCTGATCCGTGCTGTCGAGAAATTCGATCCGGAGCGGGGTTTCCGTTTTTCAACCTACGCGACCTGGTGGATCCGCCAGACCATCGAGCGCGCCATCATGAATCAGACCCGCACCATCCGGTTGCCGATTCATGTGGTCAAGGAACTCAACGTCTACCTGCGCGCGGCTCGTGAGTTGACCCAGAAACTCGATCACGAACCCAGCCCTGAAGAAATCGCCAATCTGCTCGAAAAGCCCGTCGCCGAGGTCAAGCGCATGCTCGGACTCAATGAGCGCGTGACTTCCGTCGACGTGTCGCTCGGGCCGGATACTGACAAGACGCTCCTCGATACCCTGACGGACGATCGGCCCTCGGATCCCTGCGAGCTGTTGCTCGATGACGATCTCTCGGCGAGCATCGACCAGTGGTTGTCTGACCTCACCGAGAAGCAGCGCGAGGTGGTGATCCGCCGCTTTGGGCTGCGCGGTCACGAAAGCTGTACCCTCGAAGAGGTGGGTCAGGAAATCGGCCTGACTCGGGAGCGGGTTCGGCAGATTCAGGTCGAGGCACTCAAGCGCCTGCGCGAGATTCTTGAGCGTAACGGCCTGTCGAGCGACGCCCTGTTCCGCTGAGGAGCGTCCCCTTCGCTGCGAGGCGAGGGGGCGATCCGACCTAATCCTTTCCACTTGATCCTGCGTTGTGCCCTGCGCTTCCGCCAGGAACGTTGGTCGTTGGCCTCAAGTCGCGTGCTTCTATTTTTATTGTTCGGCTTGTAAGCCTTTGCTTACATCTCATGTAAGCAAAGCCATCGAGCGCGCGCACTCTGGTGCCCTGAATCATTTTTTTACATTATTAAGTCTTTGAAAATAAAAGCTTTCTTTAGCTGGAAGAATAATGGCATTGATGCCATCAGGCATTTTTGTCAGTTGCCGTTGTCGTGGGAACCCTTAATATCGCGCCTGTGCTCAGGGACAAGCACAACCGGCAAGGATGTCGGTCAGGATCGTCCGCAGGACTGCGGATTCATCAGGACGATGAGCCAGGAAATAAAAGGAAGCATGGAAGGAGGCGGGCGGGGGCTTAAACCCCCGCCCCTTTTTTTTTGCAAGTTCTGAGCTCTTTTCGGCATCGAACGTAGTGCCTATTGCGTGGCCTAAGCTGTCGTACCCTTACGCCGCGGAGTAGCCATGAACGCCAATGACCCGAACGAACCGGCCAAGCCGACCGATGACCAGAGCGACGAGGTCAAGCGCTCACCGGAAGATGCTGACGAGGACCAGCTGGACGAGGCCCTAGAAGAAACCTTCCCAGCCAGCGATCCCATCTCGCCGTAGCATCGTTCAGCCTGTCGCCCCGCCGAGCCATTGGCTCAACGCCGGTAGAATTCGCTCTCGTAGCAACGGCGCGAGTAGCGCGTCTCGTGGGGCGTGCGGGGCGATCCACAGCAATGTGTCTATTTCCGCCTGAGCCAGGATCCCGCTGCCGCGATTCACCTGGCCGACGAACACGTCGGCCTTGACCCAATGGTCCGGCTCGTTCGCCGCCCGCGCCTCGAATTGGCCCAGAGGGTGCAAATCCGATTCGTCAAGGGTCAAGCCAATCTCTTCAGCCAGCTCCCGCGCGACCGCGTCAAGCGGCCTTTCGCCGGCCTCGATCTTGCCGCCGGGCAGCATGAAATGCTGGGTGCCGCGTTTGCGAACCGTCAGCAGGCGGCCTTCTTCGTCCAGCAAGCAGGCGGTAGCGATGGTCAGAATCTTCATGAATTGCGGTAGTTACCTTCATGCATGAGCGCCATCAGCCTTTTGTGTCGGCGATAACGCTGAAGCCTCGTGAATAGGCTGGCTGGAAGCTCATCCGCCTCGCGGAAACCCAGTCGGCGGTAGAAGTCGCCGAGGTCAGGATGGCAGAACAGCCAGGTCGGGCCGGGGCGGTCATGCAGGGCAGCGGCAACGATGCACGGCGCCAGGCCTTGTCGACGCCGTGCTGGTTGGACCAGCAAACCCGTCAGCCACCACCCCCTTCAACCGGCGTCAGGCAGAGCCCTGCCGCGATTGGTGAGCCGATTGCCCAGCATTCGGCCTCTGGTGCGATACGCGTTCGGCTCTGCTGAGCGCGGTAAAACCGCTGCAGGAGTGGGCGATGTTCAGCCCTTAGCTGGCGGGGTTCGAGGTCGAGCATGGCGGTCGTTGGATGTGATCGGCGGATAGCGATTCTGCCACGGGGAAAGCCGTTGGAGGGCGTGTGGTGACGCGGCGCGCTCCGTTCATCAGGACGCTGAATTTTCGTGCTGTCGCAGGCTCTCAAACAGAACAGCCCTCCAACAAAGGACATAACAAGATGTTGGATTTAGCGATAGTGGTGGCGTTCATTCTCTACGGCCTTGGCTCGGGTCTTCGCGCGCGTGGCAAGGCCTCACAGAGCCTCGATGAGTATTTCCTCGCGGGCAAGACGATCAAGGGGTGGCGAGCGGGTTTTTCCATGGGCGCGACGCAGTTCGCGGCCGATACGCCACTGCTAGTGACCGGGCTGGTCGCGACGGCGGGCATTTTCGCGCTTTGGCGCTTATGGATTTACGGCCTTGCATTCCTGCTGATGGCCTTCGTGTTCGCCGTGGGGTGGCGTCGCGCCGGTGTGCTTACCGATGCCGAACTGACCCGCGTTCGCTACAGCGGCCAGGGCGTCACGCCCTTGCGGCTGCTCAAGGCCATCTACTACGGCACAGTGATCAATTGCGTCGTGCTGGCGATGGTGCTGGTGGCCGCCATTCGCATCGCTGAGGTATTCCTTCCGTGGCATCAATGGTTGCCGGCGGGGCTCTACGAGCCGGTGGTGAGCTTCGTTGCGAGCATCGGCCTGCAGCTTGGCGAGAGCATCACCGGACTCGAGCCCGAGGTGATGACAGCGAACAACCTGATTTCGATCCTGCTCATCCTGGCCTTCACTGCGATGTACTCCATTACCGGGGGTTGCGCGCAGTGGTCCAGACCGACGTGGTGCAGTTCAGCCTGGCGATGATCGGGACGGCGTTGTACGCCTGGTTCGTACTCGACGCGGCAGGCGGCCTGGGCGGTTTGACCGATCGTATCGTGGAGCTCTACGGCAGTGACCAAGCCAGCAAGATGCTGTCATTTTCGCCGCCGGCCAATGCCGGAGAGGCGCTGATGCCGTTTCTCGTGATCGTCGGCCTGCAATGGTTCTTCCAGATGAACTCGGATGGTACGGGCTACCTGGCGCAGCGAAGCATGGCCTGCCCGACAGACCGAGACGCGCGAATAGCGGGACTGGTCTTCGCCTGGCTGCAGATTTTCCTGCGCAGTCTTTTCTGGATGGCCATCGCCGTGGGGCTGCTGGTGCTGTTCCCCTTTACCTCCGGAGAGGCATCGGGGACGGCTTCACAGCGGCCCGCGAGGCGCTGTTCGTGCAGGGGATCGAGGACCTGCTGCCCCCGGGCGTCCGCGGCTTGATGCTCGTGGGTCTGCTCGCGGCGCTGGCTTCGACGGTGGATACCCACCTGAACTGGGGCGCTTCGTATTGGAGCAATGATGTCTACGGCGGGGTCATCGCCCCGCACGTGCTCAAGCGCAAGCCGCGCGACCGTGAATTGGTTGTCGTTGCCCGGCTGTCCAACGTCCTGATTCTGGTGATTGCGATGATCATCATGGCCAACCTGGGCTCGATCCAGACGGCCTGGTTCATCTCGCTGCTGTTTGGCGCCGGCATGGGCTCGGTGCTGGTGCTGCGGTGGTTGTGGGAGCGGATCAACCTCTATTCGGAGCTGACGGCGATGGCGGTATCGCTGATCACCGCGCCGCTGCTGCTCTATTACCTGGGAACCGATCCCGAGCGGGAGTGGATACGCCTCGGCATCATGGCGTTGACAACGACTACGGCGGCGATCCTGGTGACCTTCATCACGCCGGCGACCGATGACGCGACGCTCAAGCGTTTCTATCGCCGTGTGAGGCCGTTCGGCTTCTGGGGGCATGCGGCATCACTGAATGGCGTCGGCCCGGGCGTCTCGGTCAAGGCGCTGGGATCCCGGCTATTTGCCGTGGCGGTGACGGCGATTTCGCTCTTCTCGCTGCTGGTCGGCGTAGGGCGGCTGCTGTTCCCCGCACCGGATACCGGCCCGCTGCTCAGTTGGATCTGTATAGGTGTGGGCGTGTTGCTCATACCGGTCTGGTTGCGGATCGCAATGGGGCGTGAGTTCGACACCGATCCTGAGGATGAACCCGCCGAGGAACCCGCCATTCAATCGCATCGTACGACCTGAGCCGAATCAGGCGGACTTTCCGGGCCCCGAACGATTCGCGTCGTTCGGGGCCTGGTTATTATTCAGTTCGATATTTTTCTCGCCTCGCTTGTTAATTGAGTTGGCGTGCAATGGGATTAGAACAATCGCAGCGGCAAAGTAAAAACTGCTGATATCTCCATTGGTTGCGTCATATCCTTAAATTAAAATGAACGGTCGGGAATGGGTTGGGTCACTTAATTACTCATCGCGTGAGCGATGTTGTGTCCAGCCAATGCAAAACAAGAGGTGTTGTTATGAACCGGCTATTCAAAATGTCCATCCTGGCCGTCGCCGTGGCTCCCGCAATTGCACTTGCCGCACCGCAGGCCGGCGATAGGGAAATTACCCTCAGCGGGGCAGGAAGCAGCGACAAGAGCTTCGACGATACCGTGTTCTCCGTGCAGGAAGCTGGGGTAAATATCTGGACGAGTCCTCCATGTGGGGTATTCGCCAAACAATCAACGCGCGTGACGAAGAAGGCGAAAGTGTGCAGTTCGATGGTTCGACTCGCGTGTTCTACGACTATCACTTCGGTAGCGGCAATACGCGACCCTTCGTAGGCCTGAGCCTCGGTGGGCTCTATGGTGAAGAGGTCGACGAGACCTTCATGGGTGGCCCGGAAGTCGGTGTGAAGTACTGGGTGCAGGACAAGACCTTCATCACGGCGATGGCTGAATACCAGTTCCTGTTCAAGAGTGGCAGCGATGCGCGCGACCGTTATGACGACGGTGCGTTCTTCTACAGTGTTGGTCTCGGTTACAACTTCTGAGTGCGTCGGCAAGTGTGGCGCTATGGGGCGCCGCACTTGCGCTTCGTTTGTTGGGGCAGTGCCATTCAGCCTTCGACCAGTGATTTGAGAAAGTTGCGCAGCGCAAGCCCGGGTTCATCGTCTTCCGATGTGATCATACGAATTCCCCATTGGCTGAGTATCTCTTCTTGCACCGGATTCGGTTTATGGGAAAAGACATAGGATATTGGCCGGACGCCAAGTGTTTCATGTTCGTTCCACATCTTCGATAGTTTGTAGAACAGCAGTCGGATATTGGTATCCGACAGGCTGTAACCAATAAACAGCACCGCCTTGCTCAAGGTGTCGGCCCTCAGCTTTATGTCCAGCGGCGTTTCGAACTGCAACCTTTCGTAATAACTGGTTTCGTCGAGCACGATGGAATCGTCATCATCGAAATCACCGTGGAATTTGACGATCTGCCGCACATCGTCGCGGGCTTTCACCAGGTCGCTGGCATTGGCGATCTTGATGTACTTCACCCCATGGGCATCGTGGGCGTTTTCGAGCCAGCGGTCGTAGTTCGTCGTGTAAATGGCCGGGAAACGGCCCTGAACGATCAGGCGGTGGATTTCCGAGTCGCGAATCTCGATGTCACGGTGCCACTCGCGGTCCATCCAGCTTCGAAGCGGTCCGATGTTGCCTTTCTTGATGCGGTAGTACTCGGCGAGCGAAAGAAAGTTGCCGTAGGTATCGAACACGTCCGGGTCGTAATCGAGCTGCTGGGCGATCTCGTTGATCAGATTGCGCCAGGGCGGCAGGCCGATGTTGGCTGATACGCCGGACCCCACGAAAAGGATGAGGCGATTCTGCTGGTAGGCCTCGACTAGCTTCTGCATCGAAACTCCTCAGTTGGCGCGCAGATGGTTCGCCAGCGCCTCGAGCGCGCGCTTGCGCATGGACAGGTCGTTGTGGCCTTCGCCCAGCTCGGCGAAGGTGCGGTCGTAGCCGTCGGGGATAAACACGTTGTCCCACTCGAAACCCGTGTCGCTGGAGGGTTGGGGCGCGATCCGGCCGGCGACCTCGCCCCGGAAGAAGTGTCGTTTGCGACCATCGCAGTAGCCGATCAGCGTGCGAGCCACGGCGGAGGGATCGTCCAGATTGCCGATCAGCTCGGAGAAGCGCACGGCATGCAGACGGTCCCAGAACGTCTGAGTCAGCCCGCCTGGAAAGCCGTTCAGGCTTTTTATGAACAGTCCCGAGTGCTCCACGAAGACCGGTTTGCCGATCAGCTTGAAGGCGTCGAGCAGCTTGTCGCTGACCAGTTGCTGCAAGTCTTCGGTCTGGGTCTCCACGACCCGGACCGGAAAGGTAACGATCTCGATGCCGCTCTGGCCGAGGAAATCCCGGGCTTCCTGGATCTTCCGCGGGTTCACGGAGGCGAAGCGGATTTTCATCGGGACCCCTTGGCAGCCTGCGGGGCGCACTGGCCCCTCTAAGGGGTATGACGCGTCAAGGCTGCGAGGGTTCTTGGATGTTGGCGAGTGGGCAGTGCCGAGAGTTCGCCTGAACGATGCGCTCGGCGGGCACGCGCAGTTGAGTCAGCAGATAGTCGGCGAAGGCCGGGGCATAACCTTGTTGCGCGATGGAGGCAGCCATGCAGCCAAGCCACGCCTCGCGCTCCACCTCGCCAATCTGCCAGCGTGTGTGGAAGCGCGGGATACTGATGCTGCCGTACTGTTCGGCGTAGCGTCGTGGTCCGCCCAGCCACCCACAGAGAAATGCGGTAAGGCGTGCGCGCGAGCCCTCGAGATCGGCTGGATACAGGCGACGGACGCTCTGGCCCAGGCTCGACTGCTCCATGATCTGATAGAAGTCGTCGACCAGTCGCTGAATACCGGCCTCGCCGCCGGCGGCCTGGAAGGAGCTGTCGGCCACGCCGAACGGTGCTTGAGAGGTGGTCATGCTGTCAGGGTTCGGTGATGGGACGGTGCAAAGGTGATTGAAAAATTGCGCTGGATCAACGGACCTGCAGGTGCTTGGCCGGGCTGCAATGGCGTTGGCTATGCTCAAAGCAGTCACCTCACGGGAGAACGGACATGCGCAACATTCTTTTTGGCCTACGACGGTTCCGACAATGCCAAGCGGGCCCTGCAGCACCTCATCGATTTCGCCAAGGAGGCGCCGAAGCCGCTCAAGGTCCAGGTCTTCAATGCCCAGCATGAGCCGGTCATGTACGGCGAATACGTGACCAGCGCCATGGTGGAGGAACTCAACGCCAGTCTGATGAAAAAGTCGCGCGGCCTGCTTGAAGAGGCAGGTGCACAGCTCGCGGCGGCCGGTATTTCCTACGAAACCCACACCGCCATCGGCAACGTCGCGGAACAGGTCAATGAAGCCGTCAAGCGCCTGGGTTGCGATACGGTAGTGATGGGCACACGTGGTCTGGGAAGCTTCACCGGTATGCTGCTTGGCTCGGTCGCCAACCGCGTGATTCACGAAGTTTCCGTGCCGGTGCTGCTGGTCAAGTGAGGCGTCGCAAGCCGGACGTCAGTCCGGCTTGTTTTTTGAGCAGCTCCGCCAGATTGGCGAAGGCCTTGAACGTCTCCTTCGGGCCCAGATCGCTACCCGGCCTGGCTTCGGCCTGATACTGGTTGTCGGTGTAGCGAGCGTGCTCGTTGTCGTGGCAATAGAGGCAGAGCAGCTCCCAGTTCGAGCCGTCCTCCGGGTTGTTGTCGTGGTTGTGGTCCTTGTGATGGACCGTCAATTCGCTCAAGCGCTTGCCGGAGAATTCTCGGGCACAGCGCCCGCAAACCCAGGGGTACATCTTCAGCGCTTTCTCGCGGTAGCCCTGTTCGCGCTGGGCGTAGGGCGTGTGTGGTTTGCCGGTACTCATCGTGGGGCCTGCTCGCTCGTTGTCCTCTACCAGTCTGGTCTGCAACGCCTTGGTTGTCAGCCCGCCAGGCCAACGTAGACGTTCTGCACATCATCGTGGGCGTCGATCGCGGCAAGGAAGGCCTCGACCTCATCGAGTTGCGCTTCGGTCAGGGTCGTGACCGGGTTCTTGGGTCGATAGCCAAGATGCGCCGATTGCACCGTGAAACCCTGTTCGGGCAGGGCGCGGCAGACCACGTCCATGTCGGTGGCGTCGCTGATGAACAGGGTCGCGCCGTCGTCAGCGGCTTCGAAGTCCTGCGCACCGGCCTCGATGGCGGCCAGTTCAGGGTCCGCGTCGGCGGCCGTCGGTGCCGCTTCGATGAGTCCGCAATGGTCAAAATCCCAGGCCACCGAACCGGACGCGCCAAGCTGGCCCTTGCGGAACAGTACGCGGATTTCGGCCACGGTGCGGTTGACGTTGTCGGTCAGGCACTCGACGATCACCGGCACCTGGTGCGGGGCGAAGCCTTCGTAGGTCGTGCGTTCGTAGTTGACGCTTTCACCCAGTAGACCGGCGCCCTTCTTGATGGCGCGCTCCAGGGTCTCGCGGGGCATCGAGGCCTTCTTGGCCTGTTCGACGACCAGGCGCAAGCGTGGATTCATGTCTGGGTCGGCGCCGCTGCGGGCGGCGATCATGATCTCTTTCGACAATTTGCCGAAGATCCGCCCCTTGGCATTGGCTGCCGCTTCCTTATGTTTCGCTTTCCACTGTGCGCCCATGGTCGATCTCGTCTGGCTGTGAAGGGTAAGGCTGGTTTGAGACGGCGGATTCTATCCGCTGCGGACGCCTCAGGCACGAGCCGTGCAGCCGAGATGCCCGGGTGGCGACGGCTGGCAGCGGACTGTACGGCTGAATTGGCGGCCGGCTGTATGTGTGCGGAGCCATTGCGCCGGGTTTCTAATGGTCGCTTCCAAACGCGAGGAATCTGCGATGTCGCCCAAGGATCTGCTGCTGGCTCTGGTTGTGATCCTTGTCTGGGGCATGAATTTTGTCGTGATCAAGGTGGGGCTGGATGACATCCCGCCGATGTTGCTGGGGGCGTTGCGCTTCATCCTGGCGGCCTTCCCGGCGGTCCTGTTCATCAAGCGACCACAGATGCCGTTGCGCTGGCTGCTGGCCTACGGGGCGACCATTTCACTCGGGCAGTTCGCGTTCCTCTTTTCGGCCATGAAGATGGGTATGCCGGCCGGGCTCGCCTCGTTGGTCCTGCAATCTCAGGCCTTCTTCACGCTGTTCTTCGCTGTTCTGTTTCTGGGCGAGCGATTGCGCGCGGCCAATCTGGTTGGGCTGTTGGTCGCGGCCGGAGGTCTGACGCTGATCGGGTTGCAGGGCGAGCGCGGCATGACGTTGGCCGGCTTCCTGCTGACGATCTGCGCGGCGTCGATGTGGGCGTTGGGCAATATCGTCACGCGCAGGGTAGGCAAGGTGAATCTGGTGGGGCTGGTGGTCTGGGGCAGCCTGATTCCGCCTCTGCCGTTCTTCGCCCTGTCCTGGATGCTGGAAGGGCCCGAGGCGATCGCCGCGGCGTTGCACGGCTTCAGCCTGGATTCGATGTTGGTGCTGGTCTACCTCGCCTTCGGTGCCACGATCCTGGGCTATGGTCTCTGGAGCCGCTTGCTGTCGCGTTATCCAGCCAATACCGTGGCACCGTTCTCGCTGCTGGTGCCGGTGGTCGGGCTGACCTCGGCGGCGCTGTTGCTGGATGAACACCTTGGGCTGCTCCAGGGCGTTGGCGCCTTGCTGGTCATGCTGGGGTTGGTCATCAATGTGGGCGGTGGCTGGATGGCGGGGCGGTTGCGGCTTGCATTCGGCCAGTCCACGACCTGAAGGGGCGCCCCTCTGACGGTGTCGGCGAGGGCTGCAACTGGCCGCCGAGCTCAGATCTTGAAGCGGCCGATCCAATGCTGCAGGCGAATTGGCCGAACAGTGGCATAACGCCGCTGACGGCCCGTCAGAACAGCGTGCCTTGATCCTGCTGCCGGCGCCTGGCGTCCCGCCGGTGGCGGAATGCCAGGCGGTACTCGCCGGCCAGGGCGGGCAGTCCCACCAGCCAGGCCAGTTCGTCGTCGCCGAGGGCGCTGTCGATAAATCCACGCCAGATACGCAGGATGCTGGCGTCGGGGTTGGGGCGGTCGATCAGCTGCAGCCTGGCGCCAGGAAGGATGTAGCCGGGAACCAGGGTCCGGTACAGCCATCCGGTGCGGCCGCTCTGCGCCATCTCTCGCGACAGGCCCGGTGCGGCGTGGCGGCGGTCGAGCTTGGCGCAAGGCGAGCGCGGTTGGCTGACCTCGATCAGCGCCTCGCCCCACTGGTAGCGATCACCCACGCAGACCTCGTGCTCGGTCAGGCCCGTGGTGGAAAGGTTTTCACCGGACGCGGCAGCGCCGATTGCGCCAAGGTGTCGATAACGCATGCGCCAGTACGCGTAGTGTTCGGCCGGGTAGTGGCAAAGGCTGCGATCGGGGCCCCCGTGGAAGCGTCGATCGGCAACGCGATCGCCACGCAGCCCATCCTGATCGAGCCAGACCTGCACTGAGGCGGGCTGCTTGTCCATGGCTGACGGCCTCCGGCTACCCGACAACGGCAGCAAGGCATCGCGCAGGAACGGGCCCTCGACGGTCCAGCCGGCCGGGATACGGTCCGTGGACGGTTTCACCGCTCCGGCTCGTCGTTGAGGCGCGCCAGCTCGCGCCTCACCATGGACGCGAACGCTGGCGGCGTCAGCTGATACAGCTCGGTCGCGACCCAGCCCAGCCAACGCGAACCCAGCGCCTGGCGTTGTGCGAGCAGTCGGCGCGCTTCCGTGGCCGCACGTTCGGCATGTTGTCGATGAAAATCCGACCGGCTCATGTCTGGCTCAGAGAATTGAGAGCGGAGAATTCTAAACAGCTCGGCTGCCCGCGCGCGAGCCCTTGGTAAAGCTGCCCGGCCGCGCTAGGCTCGGCGGTTCCATCGACGAGCGGGGGCGAGCCATGCCGGGTCAGGTCAACTTCAAAGACAAGATATCCCGTCAGCGACCCTATGGCCGTATGGAGCCGGGCCTGATGGCGTCCACCGACGAGCTGTCGCTGGTCATCGATCAACTGGAAAGCGACCGCGGACGCATCATCAATTGCGCCGCAATCCGTCGGCTGCAGCAGAAAACACAGGTGTTTCCGCTCGAACGCAACGCTGCGGTGCGCAGCCGCCTGACCCACTCGCTGGAAGTGCAGCAGACGGGCCGCTTCATCGTCCGTACGCTCTACAAGCAACTCGGCGATCGGGCTGTCCGGTATGGGCTGGATGGCCTGGAGGGTGCCCTCGAGAGCTTGGTGGAGATGACCTGCCTGATGCATGACATCGGCAATCCGCCGTTTGGGCATTTTGGTGAATTCGCCATTGGCGAGTGGTTCGGCCGGCACCTGGAGCCGCTGTTCGAGGACGCCGTGCCGGCGCAGTCGGGCGTTGCCCCGTTGCGCGAGACGATGCTGCGCGACCTGATGCACTTCGAAGGGAACGCCCAGGCGATTCGGCTGGTGGTCAGCCTGCTGCGCCTGAACCTGACCTACACGCAGACGGCCGGGCTGCTCAAGTACGTGCGAGCCGCTCACACGCCCAAACCGGAGCCGGGCACGCCCGGTGCCTATCTGAACAAGAAACCCGGCTTCTACCTGTCGGAAGCGGCGTTTGTCGCCGACCTGCAGGGCGCCCTTGGCGTACAGCCCGGCACCCGACACCCGATCGCCTACATCATGGAGGCGGCGGATGACATCGCCTACTGCCTGGCGGACATCGAGGACTCGGTGGAGAAGGGCATCTTCAGCATCGAGCAGCTCGCCCAGTTGCTGATCGACAGGTTCAGCGAACACGGTTCGCCGGACGATGCCGTCAGCAACGGCCGCAGCTTCAGGAGCATGGTCGAATATGCCCAGGGCCGCGCCCAGAAGGAGCCGATCAACAAGGTGGGTGAGTTCTTCATCTGGTTGCGCGTCAATCTCGTGCATCCGCTGGTCCAGCATGCCGCGCAGCAGTTCGTCGAGCATATCGAGGCGGTGTACCACGGCACACTCGACCGGGCCCTGCTGGAGGATCGCAGCCTGGCCAACGCGATCGTTCAGACGTTCAAGGATGTGGCGATGGAGCGGGTTTTCTGCCACCGCGAAGTCGAGACGCTCCAGCTCCAGGGATACCGGATCCTGCAGGGCCTGCTCGATGCTTACGCCCCACTGCTGCGTGTCACGCCTGCGACCTTCCATGCGCTGACCCAGGGCAGCTGCCGTCGCGAGCCGCATCTGCAGATGCTGGCACGGCGACTGCCCAGCCAGTTGATCAAGGCCTACCACGAGGCGCTGAAAGCGCACGAGCCGAGCGCACCCGACAGCCCACTGTGGGAGTTCTACTACCGTTGCCGCATGTTGCAGGATTTCGTCAGCGGAATGACCGATCAGCTTGCACAGGACGAGTTCCGAACCCTGTCGGCACTCTAGCGGCGGGGCCTAAACGGGGGCGCTCACCGCTTGCCGATGCCTTGCTTTGGGTCGAACTGGCCATGTGCTGGTACGGGTTTTGCTGTGTCCTGGTGCGATCGTTTCGTCTGAAGCTCACAAATGGCGCATCCGGACGGCGCGATCGCAGCGGTGGGCGCCGGCGGCCGTCCCTAGTCAGGCCCCAATGGCTTGTTCAGGACCGTTGACCCGCGCACCGCGACGAAGGTGGCAAATGGCTTTCCCGCTGTGACGCATTCTGGTGCGCGCTGTGGGTCGCGCTTGCCGTTTTGGTGCGAAATGATTCGGTGGAACCTGGTCGATGGACAATCCAAGCAGTGCGGTGGAGGTGCTGATTCACGGCGCCAATTCGTTATTCATCCTGATGGGCGCAGTGATGGTACTGGCGATGCACGCCGGATTCGCCTTCCTCGAAGTGGGCACGGTGCGCCTGAAGAATCAGGTCAATGCGCTGTCGAAGATCATCGCCGATTTCGCGGTGTCCACGCTGGCTTACTTCTTCGTTGGCTACTGGGTCGCCTATGGCGTGACCTTTCTCGAACCTGCGGACCAGCTGATTGCCGAAAACGGCTACTCGCTGGTCAAGTTCTTTTTCCTTCTGACCTTCGCCGCAGCGATTCCAGCCATCATTTCCGGCGGGATCGCCGAGCGCGCCAAATTCGGGCCGCAACTCTGCGCGACGCTGTTGATCGTCGCGTTCGTCTACCCATTTTTCGAAGGTCTGATCTGGAACGGCAACCTGGGCCTGCAAGCCTGGCTGGAAGCTCGCTTCGGCGCGCCTTTTCATGACTTCGCCGGATCTGTGGTGGTCCACGGCATGGGCGGCTGGCTGGCGTTTGGTGCAGTCGTGTTGCTGGGGCGGCGCAACGGTCGCTACCGTGACGGCCGGCTGGTGGCCTTCGCGCCGTCGAACATCCCGTTCCTGGCCCTGGGTTCGTGGATTCTCATCGTAGGCTGGTTCGGCTTCAACGTGATGAGCGCCCAGACACTCGAGGCGGTCAGCGGGCTGGTTGCGCTGAACTCGCTGATGGCGATGGTCGGCGGCACCGCGGCGGCCTGGCTGGTCGGCCGCAACGATCCGGGCTTCCTGCACAACGGCCCGCTTGCCGGCCTGGTCGCCGTGTGTGCCGGCTCCGACCTCATGCACCCGATCGGTGCGCTGGCCACAGGCCTCGTCGCGGGTGCCTTGTTCGTCTGGAACTTCACCGCTGCGCAAAGCAAGTGGAAAGTCGATGACGTGTTGGGCGTCTGGCCCTTGCATGGCCTGTGCGGTGTCTGGGGTGGTCTGGCCTGTGGGATCTTCGGTCAGCAGGCGCTGGGCGGGCTCGGTGGGGTGAGCCTGGGTAGCCAGGTCGCAGGATCCGTACTCGGAATCCTGGTTGCGCTGGTGGGTGGTTTCCTCGTTTACGGCCTGCTCAGGTCGACCGTTGGCATTCGCCTGACCCAGGAGGAGGAATTCAACGGCGCGGACCTGTCCATCCACCGGATCGGTGCGTTGAGCCACGACTGAGACAGCGTCGCGTGCCGGCGGTCCTAGTCGGGCTTGCCGGCAGCACTTGGGCCATAGGCGCGCAGGAACAGGCTGACCACCTCGCGCACGTGACGCTCCGCTTCGTCGGCGGTCGGTTCATCGCTGTAGCCGATCAGCAGGCGAAAATGCGCGCCGCCCTTGACCAGCGAGCAGAAATGCTCGGCCGCGCTCAGAGGCGCCGGCGCTACCAGCAGTCCACGACGGTCGGCTTCGGCGAACAGGGCTTCGAGGTCGCCCAGCAACCGCTGCGGGCCGGCATCGAAGAACAGGCGCGACAGTGCGGGATTCTGCGTCGCCATTGCCACCATCACCCGATGCAGGCCGATCGATTCGGGACTGTTGACCAGCGCCTGGAATGCCGTCCCGATGGCGAGCAGCACCTGTTCCATGGTTCGACCCGGCTCAAGCAGAAACAGACTGCGCGGTAGCCGAGTCTCGCAGGTGCTTTTCACGGCATCGCAGAACAGTGCCTCCTTGTCCCGGAAGTGGCTGTAGAGGGTGAGCTTCGACACTCCGGCCTCGGCGGCAATGGCCTCCATGCTGCTGCCTTCGTAACCATTGGCGAGAAACAGCACCTGTGCAGCGCCCAGGATGGCTTCGCGTTTGGCGGGGTCTTTGGGGCGGCCTGGCCCGGGGGCGGTGGTGCGATCGGACATGAGCGTTTTAATACTGGACTGGTCGGTACGGGATTTTTACTATACCGGGCAGTACAAGTATTACAAACCCGCCTTTCCGACAGAGAGAGTTCACAACGTGATCCGTCCGCCGCTTCACTTGCTCGGTGTGCTTACCTTCGTCTTCCTTGCCGGTTGCAGCGAAGAGGTGGCAGAACAGGCACCGCCACAGCCGGTGATGGTCGTCCAGCCGCAGCCGGCAAGCGAGTCGATCGAAAGCTACCCAGGCGAAGTCCATGCGCGATACGAGCCGGAACTGGCGTTTCGTATCGGCGGCAAGGTCACGGAGCGTCTGGTGGAGGCGGGCGACCGGGTTCGCAAGGAGCAGGCGCTGGCAAGCCTGGACCCCCAGGATGTTCGCCTGCAGCTCGAAGGCATTCGCGCTCAGGTCGCCGCTGCCGAGGCCAACCTGCGAGTCGCCCGTGCCGAACGTGATCGCTACAAGACCCTGCTGGATCGCCAGCTGGTCAGCAGGTCGCAGTTCGATGCCTCCGATAATGCGTTCCGCTCGGCGCAAGCACGTCTGCAGCAGGCCAAGGCCGAGTTCGATGTGGCGAACAACCAGGTCGGATACGCCACCCTGCGCGCGACGCGAGACGGGGTCATCGCCCAGCGCCACATCGAGGTCGGTCAGGTGGTCGCGGCCGGCCAGACGGCCTTCGTGCTGGCTGCAGATGGCGAGCGCGAGGTGGCGATCAGCCTCCCGGAGCAGGCCTTCGAACGTCACGCGGTCGGCCAGGAAGTGTCCGTCGAGCTTTGGTCGCAGCCGGGACGACAGTATCCCGGACGAATCCGCGAGCTCTCGCCTGCAGCCGACCAGCAATCGCGAACCTACTCGGCGCGGGTCGCTTTCACCGATGCCGAGGTGCCAGCGGAATTGGGCCAGAGCGCGCGGGTTTCGATTCGCAGCAAGGCCGAGGTCCCGCTGGCGGTGCCGCTTTCGGCGGTGACGGCCGAGCAGGGCAATGCCTATGTCTGGCGGGTAAAGGCCGATGCCACGCTCGAGCGTGTCAGGGTGCGTACCGGCTCGTTCGGCGAGTCGCAGGTGCCCGTGCTCGAAGGGCTGAACGCCGATGACTGGGTCGTGCTCGCCGGGGTCCAGTTGCTTCATGAAGGTCAGGCGGTGCGGGCAGTCGACCGTGACAACCGTTCGGTCGTGATGGCAGCCCAGGAGTGACCCCCATGCGCTTCAATCTTTCCGCCTGGGCGCTCGGCAACCGGCAGATCGTCGTCTATCTCATGCTGCTGCTGGCGGTGGTCGGCGCGCTGTCCTACAGCAAGCTTGGCCAGAGCGAGGACCCGCCCTTCACCTTCAAGGCCATGGTCATCCAGACGCAGTGGCCGGGCGCGACCGCCGAAGAAATGTCCCGCCAGGTGACCGAGCGCATCGAGAAGAAACTGATGGAAACGGGCGAGTACGAACGCATCGTTTCCTTCTCACGCCCCGGTGAATCCAACATCACATTCATGGCACGGGACTCGATGCATTCCGACGAGATCCCCGAGCTGTGGTACCAGATCCGCAAGAAGGTCGGCGACATACGCCACACGCTGCCGGCGGGCGTCCAGGGGCCGTTCTTCAACGATGAGTTCGGCACGACCTTCGGCAATATCTACGCACTGACGGGCAAGGGGTTCGACTACGCGGTGCTCAAGGACTATGCCGACCGCATCCAGTTGCAGCTGCAACGGGTGAAGAACGTCGGCAAGGTCGAGCTCATCGGGTTGCAGGACGAGAAGATTTGGATCGAGCTGTCCAACGTCAAGCTGGCGAGCCTGGGCGTCCCGCTGGAGGCGGTCAGGCAGGCGCTCGAAGGGCAGAATGCGGTGATGTCGGCCGGTTTCGTCGAGACGCCGAGCGATCGGGTTCAACTTTGGGTGACCGGCCGGTTCGAAACGGTCAAGCAAATCCGCGACTTCCCCATCCGCGTTGGCAACGACACCTTCCGCATCGGCGACGTGGCCGAGGTGCATCGCGGCTTCAACGATCCGCCGGCGCCGCGCATGCGCTTCATGGGCGAGCCGGCTATCGGCCTGGCGGTGTCGATGAAGGAGGGTGGCGACATCCTTCTGCTGGGCGAGGCGCTGCAGCAGGAGTTCGCCCGGTTGCAGCGCGAGCTGCCGGCCGGCATGGCCTTGAGCAAAGTGTCCGACCAGCCAGCGGCGGTGAAGACCGGCGTCGGTGAGTTCGTGAAAGTGCTGATCGAGGCGCTGGTCATCGTGCTGCTGGTGAGTTTCTTCTCGCTGGGCGTGCGCACCGGTCTGGTGGTGGCGCTGTCGATCCCGTTGGTGCTGGCGATGACCTTCGCCGCGATGAACTACTTCGACATCGGCCTGCACAAGATCTCGCTCGGTGCGCTGGTGCTGGCGCTCGGGCTGCTGGTCGACGACGCGATCATTGCCGTGGAGATGATGGCGATCAAGATGGAGCAGGGCTACGATCGGCTCAAGGCGGCCAGTTACGCCTGGTCTAGCACGGCCTTTCCGATGCTGACAGGCACCCTGATCACCGCGGCTGGTTTCCTGCCGATCGCCACGGCGCAATCGAGCACGGGTGAATACACCCGATCGATCTTTCAGGTCGTTACCATCGCGCTGATCGCCTCCTGGATCGCCGCGGTGATGTTCGTGCCGCTCCTGGGCGACAAGCTGCTGCCTGACCTGGCTCGCAAGCATGCGCAAAAGCACGGTGGTGAGAGCCAGGTATACGACCCCTATTCGACCCGCTTTTACCAGCGCGTGCGGCGCGTGATTCATTACTGCGTCAGCCATCGCAAGACAGTCATCATCCTGACGCTGCTCTTGTTCGCCGGCTCGATCGCGCTCTTTCGCATCGTGCCGCAGCAGTTCTTCCCGGCCTCCGGCCGTCTGGAACTCATGGTCGATCTCAAACTGGCCGAGGGTGCCTCGCTGAAGGCCACCGAGGCAGAGGTGCGTCGCCTCGAAGCGATGCTCGAGGATCGCGCCGGTATCGATAACTACGTGGCCTATATCGGTAACGGGTCGCCGCGCTTCTACCTGCCGCTGGACCAGCAATTGCCTGCGACCAGCTTCGCGCAGTTCGTCGTGCTGTCCGAGAGCATCGAGCAGCGAGAAGCGCTGCGCACTTGGCTGATCGAACGGCTGCGAGAGGATTTCCCGACCTTGCGCGGCCGCGTGAGTCGACTGGAGAACGGCCCCCGGTTGGCTACCCGGTACAGTTCCGGGTCACGGGCGAGCACATCGACGTTGCGCGCAAGCTGGCTCGCCAGGTGGCCGCCAAGGTGCGCGAGAACCCCCACGTGGCCAACGTGCACCTCGACTGGCAGGAGCCGAGCAAGGCGGTCTGGCTGCATGTCGACCAGGATCGGGCGCGCGCGCTGGGTGTCAGCACGGCCGAACTGTCGAGCTTTCTCAATCGCACCTTCAATGGAGCGTCGGCCAGCCAGTTCCGCGAGGACAACGAGCTGATCGAGATCGTACTGCGCGGCACCGAGCAGGAGCGCCTGTCGCTGTCGATGCTTCCCAGCCTGGCCATCCCAACGACCAACGGGCGTAACGTGCCGCTGGCGCAGGTCGCAACGCTGGAGTACGGCTTCGAGGAGGGCGTCATCTGGCATCGCAACCGGTTGCCGACCGTGACCGTGCGCGCCGACATCTATGGCGATCAGCAGCCGGCCACGCTGGTCCAGCAGATCGAACCGAGTCTGGCTGAGATTCGCGCAGAGCTGCCGAGCGGCTATCTGCTGGAAGTGGGCGGCACGGTGGAGGACTCCAGTCGCGGCCAGGCGTCGGTGAACGCGGGGATGCCGCTGTTCGTCATTGTGGTGGTCAGCCTGTTGATGCTGCAGCTCAAGAGCTTCTCGCGCTCGGCCATGGTGTTCCTGACCGCACCGCTGGGGCTGATTGGCGTGGCGCTGTTCCTGCTCCTGCTCAACAAACCGTTCGGTTTCGTCGCCATGCTCGGCACCATTGCGCTGTCGGGGATGATCATGCGCAATTCCGTGATCCTGGTGGATCAGATCGAACAGGACATCGCCGCCGGTCAGGACCGCTTCAATGCCATCGTCGATGCAACGGTACGGCGGTTCCGCCCCATCGTGCTGACGGCGCTGGCGTCGGTGCTGGCAATGATTCCGCTGTCGCGCAGCGTGTTCTTCGGGCCGATGGCGGTGGCGATCATGGGGGCCTGATCGTGGCAACGGCACTGACCTTGCTGTTCCTGCCCGCGCTCTATGCGGCCTGGTTCAGGGTCAAGCCCAATGCGTCGACCTGATAGGCCACCACTGGCCTCAGGTCAGAGGCCAGCTGACTGAAGCAGCTGCTCGGCGGCGGCCTTTGCCAGCTTGGCCTGGTCGCCGGGCCCTTCGATGTGGGCCATGCTCAAGGCCCCTCGATCAGGAACTGCAGTTGCCGCGCAAGCGGCTCGGCTTGTGTGGCGCCGAGGTCTTGCAGCAGGGCGTGCAGGTGCGTCTGGAACTGTGCCTTGTATGCAGCCGCCCGCTGATGAATGGGGTGGTCGCGGTCCTGGTACTCGGCCGCCGCGTTGATGAACAGACAGCCACAGAACGCCGTCGGGCTGTGGATCATCGCGTCCAACCCGTCGAACACACCCATCAAGGCCTGGCGTGGCGGGAGCCTTTCACGCGCGGAGCGTAGCCGCTCGAGCATGGGCTGCTGGCGCGCGTCGAGCACGGCCAGGATCAGGTCATCCTTCGACTTGAAGTGCTTGTAGAGCGTCATCTTCGCCACGCCAGACTCGCTCAATATCCGGTCGATGCCTGTGGCGTGATAACCCTCGGTGTAGAACAGACGCTCAGCGGTGCCGAGCAACTGGTCGCGCTTGTTCGTAGCCATGTCGGTCTCCTCGGGCCACCATTATGCGCGACCTTGGCTGCGGATGGCGGCTGGTGACAACTTTCCGCTTGAACTATACAGACTGGTCTGTCTATTATCGAGTCGTCTTCACCCTACCGAGGCACGCGGCGATGAAACTTCATGACCTGACCCTTTCCGGCAACTGCTACAAGGTGCGCTTGTTCCTCAGCCTGATCGGCCAGAGCGCCGAGCGGGTGCCAGTCGATCTGCGGCAGGGTGAGCACAAGCGACCCGCCTTCCTGGCGCTCAACCCGCGTGGGCAGGTCCCGGTGCTCGAAGACGGCGAGGTTCGGCTGGCGGACTCGCAGGCGATTCTGGTCTACCTGGCGTTGCGCCATGCGCCCGCCTGGCATCCGCAGGATGTGCTCAGCCAGGCGCGAATCGCGGGCTGGTTGAGTTTCGCTGCCAACGAAATGCACCACGGGCCGGCGACGGCTCGATTTGGTCGAGTGTTCCGGATGCCCATCGACCAGGCGCTTGCCGAAAGCCGTGCGCAGGCGGCCCTGACCTTGCTGGAGCAACAGCTGGGCAAGCATGCCTGGCTGGCCGAGACGCCGATACCGACTATCGCGGACGTCGCGGTCTATCCCTACGCTGCGCTGGCCGGCGAAGGTGGGCAGAACTTGGCGGACTATCCGGCGTTACAGGCCTGGTTCGGCCGCATCCGTGAACTGCCGGGCTATATCCCGATGCCTGGTCTGGAATAGGGCAGCACCATGAATACGCCCTTTCATGATGGTGAGCGCTGGGTGCAGGCCCGTGTGGGCGTGCAGGAAAAGATAGCGCAGATCGGCTCACGTGTGATCCGGCCTTTCATGCCCGAGCAGCACCGACAGTTCTTCGCGTCCCTGCCGACGCTGTTGCTCGGCGCCGCAGACGCCGATGGTCAACCGCACGCCAGCATTGTTTGGGGCTCGCCAGGATTCGTCTGGTCGCCGCACCCGCAGGTGCTCAGCATTGCGGCACGGTTGGAGTCGGATGACCCGATCGCCGCCTGCCTGAGCCCGCGCGCCGCCGTTGGTGTGCTCGGCCTCGAGTGGCATACGCGGCGGCGCAACCGGGTGAACGGCCGTATCGTGGAGCGCGATGCCGACGGCTTGAGTGTCGCGGTCGCTCAGTCATTCGGCAATTGCCCCAAGTACATCCAGGCGCGGCCATGGCGGAGCCAGACACGGACCGCCGGCGACCAGCTCGGTGGCGTCGGCCCGGACAGCGCGTGGCTCGAGCTGGTCGGTCGATCCGACACCCTGTTCATCGCGAGCGGCAGCGCCGGGGCGGAGGGGGGCGGTCTGGATGTTTCGCACCGGGGCGGGCCGTCGGGCTTTGTCGAGGTGGCCGACGATGGGCGGCTCTGGTTGCCGGACTACAGCGGCAACCAATTCTTCAACACCCTGGGCAACCTCGTCCGAGAGCCGCGTTGCGGGTTGTTGTTCATCGACTTCGCCAGTGGCGATCTGCTCCAGATCCAGGCGCATGCCGAGGTGGTGTGGCCGCAGCAGTACGGCGCGCATGGCATCGTCGCCGCACCCGGTGCCGAGAGGATGGTCGTGTTCACACCGGCGCGCTGGACCTTGCGGCGGGCCCGTCTGCCATTGTCGTTCGGCGCGCCCGAATGTTCCCCGTTCCTGCCTCAGGGGTCGAGGTGAGCCATGCGCCGCTCGTGGTTGTTGCTCTGCCTGATGCTGCTGGCCGGTGCTTCGCACGCGGCCGATACCCGGTTCAGCCTGGTGCGTACGGCCCAGACCCATTCCAGCGGTGAGTTCGCCTGGCGGGATGGTGGCTGGGTCGAGGCGGTGCCGGTCGATCACCTGGCCGTGCTCATCGAGCACCAGGGCGTCCGACTGCTTTTCGGCACGGGCCTCGGCCGGCAGGTCGATGCGCAACTGGACAGCGTCCTGCCGTGGCGCGAGAAGCGCTACGGTGCGGTCTCGCCGGCGCGCGATCAACTCGATCGCGACGGGATCGCGGTCGACCGGGTGCTGTTGGCCTGTGCGCGCTGGGAGCACGCCTCCGGGCTGGCGGACTTCGCAGAGTTACCCGTCCTGGCCAGCGCCGAAAGCATTGCCTACGCGGCCCATGCAACACCGCCGGCGGTCGTTCCGGCACAGTTCGCCCATGGCGTGCGGTGGCGACCGCTGGCGTTTCAGCGGCGTGCCTATCTGGGCTTCGACGAGAGCCTGGACCTGTTCGGCGACGAACGGCTGGTGCTGGTGAAGCGGCCCGGGCACGGTGCGTTGGGGCTGTTTCTCACGCTCGACGATGGGCGTCGATACTTCTTCGCCGGCGACCCCCGAGGACGACCGCTCAAGCCAGAAGCCGCTGCCGGCGCAGATCCTGCGTGTGGACGCCTCCGCCGCACCGTCCGGATTGGGGTTCTATCCGCACTGGATCGAATGATCGAAGGCAGAAAAAACGGCGCGAAGAGGGGCCGAAAAGGCGGCTGCGAGCGCCGCTCCGTTCGTCTGCTCGACCCCGCTGGGCAAGCCGCGCCAGCTAAGCTTAAGCCCATGATTCCTCAAGGAAGCCAGGCCAGAGACCATGGGCGCAGTATGGCAATCCGATACATCCCGGACGGGGCGGGGCAGCCGCCTGTCACGGCCGGGCATTCCCCGAAAAAACCCAACAAAGGTAACCGCCTCGCACGCCGGATGAGCCTGTTGCTGGGCGTATCGTTATTGGCCGGCGGGGGTTACGCCGCCTGGCACGAGATGCACACCTCCAAGCTGCAGGCATTGTGGCTGAGTCGCTATGCCGAGAAGCTCGACTACCGGCTCGAAGCCGGTGCGAGCGACCGCATTCTGTTTCCCGAAGCAGGCCCGTTCGACCGACGCCTGGGTTATTCGGCCCTGCCCGAATTTCTCCAGCGGTTATCGGCGCGCGGCTTCGATATTCACGAACAGGTCCGGTTCTCGCCGGCACTGGCGCGCTATGCCGACCGTGGCTTCTTCGTGCCGTACCCGGAAAAATCCCAGGCCGGCCTGACGATCGATGATTGCCGTGGCGAGCCGCTGTACGAGAACAGCTACCCGCACCAGTACTACGAGCGCTTCGACGACATTCCGCCGGTGGTGGCGATGAGCCTGATGTTCATCGAGGACCGTGGCCTGCTTAATCCTGGCCGGCCCAAGGCCAACCCGGCGGTCGACTGGCCGCGCTTCACTATGGCTGCGATCAGCCAAGTCGAGAAGAAACTCGGCCTGCCGGTCCAGGCGGCCGGGGGCAGCACCCTGGCGACACAGGTGGAGAAATATCGCCACTCGCCCGAAGGGCGCACCGGCAACGCCGAGGAAAAGCTGCGGCAGATGGTTTCGGCGAGCGTGCGCACCTATCGCGAAGGCCAGATGACCATGGTCACCCGCCAGCGCATCGTGCGCGACTACCTCAACAGCGTGCCGCTCTCGGCGGCCTACGGGCATGGGGAGGTGCATGGCATCGCCGACGGCCTGCGCCTGTGGTTCGGCGCGGATTTCGCTGAGGTCAACCGGCTGCTCGATTCACGCCGCAACGCCGGCACGAGCTACGAAGCGCAGGGGTTGGCCCTGCGCCAGGTGCTGTCGTTGCTGATTGCCCAGCGCAGGCCCTCGTATTACCTCGGGGCGGGCCGAGAAGACATGGCCAGACTCACCGACAGCCACATCCGCCTGCTGGCCAACGGCGGGGTGATCGGCACGCGGTTGCGCAATGCCGCCTTGCTGCAGAAGGTCACCTATCGCGATCTGCGCCTCGAGCCGGGTGTTCGCGAGGTTCCGTCGAGCAAGGGCATCACTGCCGCTCGCATGCGCCTGAGCAGCCTGCTGGGCGTGTCGCTGTACGAGCTGGATCGGCTTGATCTGGCTGCGACCACGCCGCTGCACGGCCAGTTGCAAGGTCAGGTGACCGACTACCTGCATCGCCTGGCGGACCCGGCCTTCGCCGGCGAGGTCGGCCTGTTTGGCGAGCGCATGCTGTCGCCCGAGCGCACCGGCGATGTGCGTTACAGCTTCACACTGTTCGAACGCGGGGAGCAGGGCTTCCGTGTGCGGGTACAGACCGACAACACCAACCAGCCCTTCGACATCAACGAGGGCAGCAAGCTGGAGCTGGGCTCGACGGCGAAGCTGCGAGTGCTCACCACCTACCTCGAAGTCATCGCCGAGCTGCACGGGCGCTATGCCGGCCGCGATGTTGCCGCGCTGCGCAAGGCCGAGGCGGTCGACCCGCTGACGCGTTGGGCACTGGGTTACCTGATCCAGAACGAGGACCGCAACCTCCCGGCCATGCTCGATGCCGCGCTGGAGCGGCGTTATTCGGCAAGCCCCGCCGAGCGCTTCTTCACCGGTGCCGGTATGCATCGCTTCGGCAACTTCAGGCGCGAGGACGATGGTCGGCTGCCGACCATGCGCGAGGCGCTGCAGGAGTCGATCAACCTGCCGTTCGTGCGGCTGATGCGCGACCTGGTAAGTTACAGCACCTACCAGACCGCCAACAGCGTCGAGCTTCTTAAGACTGACGACAATCCCGAGCGCCTCGAATACCTTCGGCGCTTCGCCGACCGCGAGGGCTCGGTGTTTCTGCAGCGGTTCTGGAAGAAGTACCGCGGCAAGACGACCGAGGAGCGCATCGAGGTATTGCTCGATGGCATGCGGCCAACCGCGCCGCGGCTCGCCGCCGTTCACCGATACCTCATGCCTGAGGCCGACCGTGCCGGCTTCGATCGCTTCCTGCGCACGCGCCTGCCGGACGCGGATCTCAGTGACAAACTGCTCGAATCGCTCTACACGCGCTATGCCCCGGGCGCCTACAGCCTGCCTGACCAGGGCTACATCGCCCGCGTCCATCCGCTCGACCTGTGGCTGCTCGGTTACCTGACCAAACACCCCGAGGCGGGCATTTCCGGAGGTCATCACCGCCAGCAGCGCGGAGCGCCAAGAGGTCTATGGCTGGCTGTTCCGCAGCCGTCACAAGAGTGCGCGCGACAGCCGCATCCGCATCATGCTGGAAGTGGAGGCTTTCACCGATATTCATCGCCGCTGGCAGCGGCTGGGCTATCCGTTCGACCACCTGGTGCCGTCCTTGGCGACCGCGCTGGGCAGCTCGGGTGATCGTCCGGCCGCGTTGGCCGAGCTGATGGGCATCATCGTCAACGACGGCGTGCGCTTGCCCAGCGTGCGCATCGACAGCCTGCATTTCGCCAGCGACACGCCGTACGAGACGCGGCTGGGCATTGCCGCGGATGCCGGTGAGCGGGTGCTGCCCAGTGAGGTTGCCGCAGCCCTGCGGGAGGCCTTGGGCAGCGTGGTCGAGGGGGCACGGCACGGCGCTTGCGCGGCAGCTTCATGCAGGCCGATGGCGAGCCGCTGCGCGTGGGCGGCAAGACCGGCACCGGCGACAACCGCATCCAGACCGTCGGTGCGGGTGGCCGGCTGATCAGCTCGCTGGCGCTCAACCGCACCGCGACCTTCGTGTTCTACATAGGCCCGAACCATTTCGGCACCCTGACGGCTTACGTGCCGGGTCGCGGCGCGGACAGCTTCCGGTTCACCTCGGCGTTGCCGGTGCAGGTGCTCAAGGGCATGGCGCCGATCCTGCAGCCCTACCTCGAGCCCGGCGCGCATACGCAGTGCCAGCCACCAGCGCCAGCTGCGCCCATGAAGCCGACGCTGACCGCCAGCAACCGCGCGGGCGCCTAACCAGGCGCCACGTCAGGCGTCGCTCGACGCCCGACGTGGTTGCCGGGCCGTTCGGCGCCGGCGACACTGCGCGTCGTCGCATGCCGGCTGGCGCGCATGCGCGAGCCAGGAGCCGAGCATGAAACTCCCGATCTACCAGGTCGATGCCTTCACCAACCAGGCCTTCAAAGGCAATGCGGCTGCCGTCGTGCCGCTGCTGGAAGGGTGGTTAAGCGATGCGCAGATGCAGGCCATCGCGCTGGAAAACAACCTGTCGGAGACCGCCTTTCTGGTGCGTGAGGCGGACGGTGCCTTCCATATCCGCTGGTTCTCGCCCATGACGGAAATCGATTTCTGCGGGCACGCCACCCTGGCCAGCGCCTTCGTCCTGCTGGAACAGGGGCTGGCGGCGGCGCCGTTGACCTTTCGCGCCGCCGCGGTGGGAGATATCCAGGTCCATCGGCAGGATGATGGGCTGCTGGAGATGAACTTCCCCAACCGGGCACCGGAACGGGTGGATAACCCGCCCGTCGAGTTGCTCCAGGGACTCGGCGAGGCACCGCAGGCGGTGTTGCGCAATCGCCAGGCCTGGTTTGCCGTGTATGAGCACGAAGGTCAGGTGCGCCAACTGGCGCCCGATCTGGCCGCCCTGAAAGCCTTGGCGCCGCTGGATGTGGTCGCCACCGCACCGGGCGTCGAACATGACTTCGTCTCGCGTTATTTCTGGCCCGCCAATGGCGGCGACGAAGACCCGGTCACCGGCTCCATCCATGCCGGGCTCGCGCCTTACTGGAGCCAGCGGTTGGGCAAGACCCGCCTGTGGGCGCACCAGGCATCGCGACGCGGCGGTGAGCTGTATTGCCGCGTCGAGGGTGAACGGGTCCATGTGGCCGGGCACGCGGTGCTGTACCTGCAGGGCAGCATTCAGATCTAGCCGCCAGCCTTTACCGGCTGGGAAATGCCTCGCAGCGGACACGAGCATTTCGATAACAGGCTCAGGTAGTGCGGAAAAATACGGATCAGATCGATCGAAAGGCAGGCGGGACGGGGCTTTGCTACAGCGGAGGCCTGTCCCCATGGGCGGGATTCGGATGGCACGTGCCGACACGAGGTGTGCACGCTGCGACGCCAGGTCGCGGGCGTCCGTCTCGCTGAGACGTCTTTTTCGAAGCCATCTGCACCTGTTTCAGCCGGACCGGGCCAGCGATAGTCCGGTCGCGCTCGCCGTCGTGCACCGGTCACGGCATGATGGCCCGTTCCAATTCGCACCCGAGGACCCGCTCCATGATGCTCAAAGGCCTGACCTGGCTGGTCGTGCTGCAACTGATCGGCAGCGTCATCCACCTGTCGCTGCTGCCGGCGCTGCCGGGCCCGATCATCGGCATGTTGCTGCTGTTCGTGCTGCTGTTGGTACGCCGCGGCATTCCCGAGCCGCTGGAAAAGACCGCCGCGCTGCTGCTGCAGTACCTGCCACTGCTGCTGATCGTGCCAGCGGCGGGCATCATGACCAGTGGCGCTGCGCTGCTGGCGGACCTGCCGGCCATCGCCGCCGGGCTGGTGCTCTCGCTGGTGGTTACGGTGCCGTTCTGCGGCTGGCTGATGCAGCTGCTGATCCGCCGAATGGACCGTCAGCCGGAGGATCAGGCATGAGCGGCATCGATTGGCGCGGCGTATGGGCCTCGACGCTGGACCACCCGTTGTTCGCCGTGGGGCTGACACTGATCGCCTTCCAACTGGCGCTCGCGCTCTATCGGCGCAGTGGCTGGCTGGTGCTGCAACCGGTCATGGTCGGCATGCTCCTGGTCGTGGGCACGCTCTACCTGTGCGGCATCGACTACGCGAGCTATCGCGCCAACGCCTCGATGGTTGCGGTGCTGGTGGGGCCGGCCACCGTGGCGCTGGCAGTGCCGCTGTACCGTCATGTGCGGCGTATCCGGCAACTGTTCTGGCCGATCCTGATCACCCTTGTTACCGGCGGCGTGCTGGGTGTCGTGCTGACCCTGCTGATCGCCCGGGCGCTCGGCGCAGAGCTGGACGTACTGATGAGCCTGTCGCCAAAAGCCGCGACCATGCCGATCGCCATGCTGGTGGCCGAACAACTGGGCGGGCTCGCATCGCTGGCCGCCGTGTTCGTCATGCTCACCGGCGTCATCGGCACGGCACTCGGACCCCTGCTGCTGGGCTGGGCGGGCGTCGAGCATCCGGCCGCACGCGGCCTGAGCTATGGCATCAACGCTCACGCCATCGGCACCGCTCGCGCCCTGGAGGAGGGCGATGAGTGCGGCGCCTTCGCCGCGCTGGGCATGAGCCTGTTGGGCATCCTCATCGCGCTGTTCCTGCCGCTGGCTTTGGGGTAAGCGACGTTGCGCCTGGGCCAACAGCGCCTAGGCTTAGGATTCCCGACAGCAGGAGTGGCGCCATGTTCGAGCGGTTCCAGCGTGACGAACGCGAGGTCAACGGTGTACGCATCGCCTACCGGCAGGGCGGCTCCGGCCCGCCGTTGTTGCTCCTGCACGGCTATCCGCAGACCCACGTGATCTGGCACCGGATCGCCGATCACCTGGCCGAACGTTTCACCGTGGTCGCCGCCGATTTGCGCGGCTACGGCGATAGCAGCAAACCGGAAGGCGGCGAAAACCACGTGGCCTACAGCAAGCGCGAAATGGCGCTTGATCAGGTTGGGCTGATGCGCCGGTTGGGCTTCGAACGGTTCGACATCCTTGCCCATGACCGTGGCGCGCGGGTCAGTCACCGCCTGGCCATGGATCATCCCGGCGCCGTGCGCCGGCTGATCCTGCTGGATATCGCGCCGACGCTCGCGATGTACAGCCAGACCGACGAGACCTTCGCCCGCGCCTACTGGCACTGGTTCTTCCTGATCCGCCCGGCACCGCTGCCCGAACGGCTGCTGGAGGCGGATCCGGAACTCGTGCTGCAGACCGCCGTGGCGACCCGTGGCGACCATGCGCATCCGTTCAGCGAGGCCGCCTACGCAGAATACCTGCGCTGCCTGAAGCTGCCCGGTGCCGCCCATGCCTTCTGCGAGGACTACCGCGCCAGTGCCGGCATCGACCTTGAGCACGACCGCGAGGATCGCGCCGCAGGACGTCTGATCGAAGCGCCCCTGCTGGTGCTCTGGGGGAGCGGGGCGTTATCCAGCGCTGCTTCGAACCGCTCGAGGAGTGGCGTGCGGTCGCGCGGGACGTACAGGGCAAGGCGCTGCCCGCCGGCCACTATCTACCTGAAGAGGTGCCTGACGAGGTGCTCGGAGAGACCCTGCGGTTTCTCGCTTGAAACCAGAACTATCGATATCTTCGATAACACATAGCGGAAATATCCAAGCAATAACTAATCGATTGGATGGAATATGACGCCATTCCGTTACCGAGGCATGGCGCCGAGGCGGTCACACAGGAAGCCCTCCATGATCGAGATCCGTCCCTACTCAACGCTCGGTGCCGCCAACCACGGCTGGCTGAATGCGCACCATCACTTTTCCTTTGCCGAGTACCACGACCCGGCGCGGATGAACTGGGGACGGTTGCGTGTCTGGAACGACGATGTCATCGCCCCGCAGTCGGGCTTCCCCACCCACCCGCATCGCGACATGGAGATCATCACCTACGTGCGCAAGGGTGCGATCACCCATGAGGACAGCCTCGGTAACCGGGGGCGGACGGTCGCAGGCGATGTGCAGGTGATGAGTGCCGGCACCGGCATCGCCCACAGCGAATACAACCTCGAAGACGAGTCCACCGAAATCTTCCAGATCTGGATCTATCCGGACCGCTCCGGCCTGCCGCCGACCTGGGAACCCAGCCCTTCCCGGTGGGGAGCGTGCCGGCAGCTTCGTTACCCTGGCCAGCGGCATGGCGGGTGACGAGGAGGCCCTGCCGATCCGAGCGGACGCCCGGCTGGTCGCCGCTACGCTTTCGGCCGGCCAGGTTGCCGAGTACGCGATCGGCGCGGATCGCAAGGTCTATCTGGTGCCCGCCAGCGGGCGCATCGAAATCGACGGGCAGGTCGCCGCGGCACGCGACGGCATTGCCGTGCAGGGCGTGGAGCGGGTGACGGTCAAGGCGCTGGAAGATAGCGAAATCGTGCTGGTGGACGTCCGCTGAGCGAAACGAACAGATCAATCACAACCAGGAAGAGGAAAGCGAAATGGCGAAAGTTCTCGTGCTGTACCACTCGATGTACGGCCACATCGAAACCATGGCCAACGCGGTTGCCGAAGGTGCGCGTCGCGTGCCGGGCGCCGAAGTGACGATCAAGCGCGTGCCGGAAACCATGCCGGCCGAGGCGTTCAAGAACGCCGGCGGCAAGGTCGACCAGCAGGCGCCGGTGGCAAGCCCCGCGGAGCTGGCGGACTACGACGCGATCATCGTCGGCACACCCACGCGCTTCGGCAATATGTCCAGCCAGATGCGCACCTTCTTCGACCAGACCGGCGGCCTCTGGGCCAAGGGCGCGTTGCACGGCAAGGTGGGAAGCGTGTTTACCTCCACCGGCACCGGCGGCGGACAGGAAATGACCATCAGCTCGACCTGGACCACCCTGGCGCATCACGGGATGGTCATCGTGCCGACCGGATACGGCATCAGCGAGTTTTTCGACATTTCCGAGGTCAACGGTGGTACGCCCTACGGCGCCTCGACCATCGCCGGGGGTGACGGCTCGCGGCAGCCGTCGGAGAAGGAGCTGGCCATCGCCCGTTTCCAGGGCGAGCACGTGGCGAAGCTGACCACCAAGCTGATGGCCTGAGTGGTGGGGCGGCGCGCACCCGCGCGGTGCGCCGCTGCCCTCAGGGCTGCTCGATGAGCAGACCGTACATCAATTCATCGATATATCCCGGCTCGGACGCACGTTTGTAAGCGGCGCGCTGAGTCCCTTCGTGGCTGAACCCGAACCCTTCGTAGAACGCGATGGCGCGTGGATTGTCTGCCTCGACCAGCAGCTCGACCCGGCGGATGCCTGCCTGGCGCAGCCTGGCCAGCGCGTCCGTCATCATCGCCCGTGCTACGCCCTGACCCTGGACTTCCGGCGCGACGGCGAATGTCCCGAGGTAGGCGACATGCGCGGCGCGTCCGCGATGCCGCTGTACCTGGTAGAAGCCCTGCACGCGAGCGTCTACCTCGTAGACATAGAAGCAGCCACTGTCGACCAGCGGATCGAACACCGTGGCGAAGGCCTCGCGGGGCATGGGATCGAAGCCTAGGTAGCGCACCACATGCGCGTCCATGTAGATGTCGTGAACGCGGTCGAAGTCGGCAGGCGTGACCAGTCGGCGCATATGAGGGCTCCTGAGCGATGGGTGGCGGGCGAGACGGTGTACATCAGATGTCCTGGAGCAACGGCCCGGCAGGCGGCTGCATCATAATGCACCTCCCAAGGTCGCTTCAGACCCAGATGCAGAGGACAGCCCCAGATGGTGGCATTCGAGATCGAACCGATGAACCCCGGCCGTTACCGGCAGCAGACACGGCTGAGCAGCCTGATCGTGGTCGCGACCTTCGCAGTGCTGGCCATGGGCCTCGCCATGCTGGCGGTGGCCGTGTTCGGCGAGCCGGGCGGTAACAACCTGCGGCTAAACATTGCTGGCGTAGTGGCCGGGCTTCTCATCACCGCGGCACTGGTGCGGTCGGTGTTCTGGCCGCAACCCTGGATGGCCTGCGCGGTCTACGGATGGCGGCTCAAGCGCAGCCTGATGCGCGTCACCAACGTCATGCACCAGGTCAAGGCAGGCGTCGCGGCAGGTGATGCGTCGGCCATGAAGCTGCTGCGCTTCTACCACCTGGGGCTGACGCAGATGCACGAGCTGGACGGCAATACGTCCGCGCTGGCCGAGCAGCAGACCGAGATCGAGCGCCACCGCGAGGCGATGCTGGCGCAGGGGCTCGAGCCCGATCAGCGGCAATTGGATGAAGCCTGGCTGGCAGCCGTGAAGACCATCGCGGCGCCCCGCTGAGCCTCTGGGGCGCGGCATACCATTGGTACGCGAAGGGAAGGGCGTTGTGTCGATTCCTTTACACCCCGTCGGGAATCATTTGCCGTTCCGATAGACCAAAGAGGGCAATCGTTGGCGGTTCCCGACCAGCGGCATTCGTGGTCATTCAGGAGGCAAGGTGGCACGGATCATTAAAAGTCAGGTAACGGGGCGCTAGCTGCAGCGCTCGGTTTGTCGATGCTGCTGTTGAGCGGCACGGCGTGGGCATTCGGCATCGATGATGTGGCCGCCAAGGCCGAAAAGCTGGCGAACGAAAGCTTCGTCGCCCCGCGCAGCAACCTGCAGCCGGTATTTCGCGACATGGCGTTCGGCGATTACCAGCAACTGCGCTTTCGCAATGAAAAGGCCCTCTGGCATGACGCCGAGACGCCCTTCGAGGTGCAGTTCTACCATCAGGGCATGCATTTCGATGTGCCCGTACGGATCAACGAGATCACCGCAAGCGGCGTAAAAGAGGTCACCTACGATCCCGAGATGTTCGATTTCGGCAACGTTCAGGTCGATCCGAAATCGCTGGAAAACCTCGGCTTCGCCGGTTTCAAGGTGCTCTATCCGCTGAACAAGGCGGACAAGGCCGACGAGCTCATTTCCGTGCTCGGCGCCAGCTACTTCCGTGTAATTGGCAAGGGTCAGGTGTACGGTCTGTCGGCGCGTGGCCTGGCCATCGACACCGCTTTGCCCGGCGGCGAGGAGTTTCCCTGGTTCCGCGAGTTTTGGCTCGAACGCCCACAGGCCGATCGGCGCAACCTGATCATCTACGCCTTGCTCGATTCACCGCGCGCGACCGGTGCCTATCGAATGGTGGTCACGCCCGGCAAGGACAGCACCGTCGACGTGCAGGCGCGCGTGTTCCTGCGCCAGCCAGTCGAGAAGCTCGGCCTCCGGTGCCCTGACCAGCATGTACCTGTTCGGTTCGAACCAGCCCAGCCCGCAGCTCAACTACCGCCCTCAACTGCACGACTCCGAAGGGCTGGCGGTGCACAGCGGTGACGGCGAATGGCTCTGGCGGCCGCTGAACAATCCAAAGCGGCTGGCTATCAGCAGCTTCCCGGTCGAAAATCCGCGCGGCTTCGGCCTGCTGCAACGGACGCGCGAGTTCTCCCGCTACGAGGACCTCGACGACCGCTACGAGCTGCGCCCGAGCGGCTGGATCGAGCCGCGCGGCAACTGGGGCAAGGGCCGGGTGGAGCTGATCGAGATCCCCACGCCCGACGAAACCAACGACAACATCGTGGCTTTCTGGGTGCCGGATGAGCAGCCGCAGCCGGGAGAACCGCTGGACTTCGGCTACCTGTTGCACTTCACCATGAACGAGCCTGCCCTGCACGATCCCGAGCTGGCCTGGGTAAGCCAGACGCGGTTGTCGACGGGCGACGTCAAACAGTCCAACCTGATCCGCCAGCCGGATGGCACCACCGCGCTGATCGTTGATTTCGTCGGGCCCAACCTGGCCAAGCTGGCCCCTGAGGCCATGGTCAGCACCCGAGTGAGCGTCGATGACAACGCCGAGCTGGTGGAGAACAACCTGCGCCACAACCCGGTGACCGATGGCTGGCGCCTGACCTTGCGCCTGCGGGTGCGAGACCCGGCGCGTCCGGTGGAGCTGCGGGCGGCTCTGGTCGAAGGCGAGAATACGCTTTCGGAAACCTGGACCTACCAGATCCCCAGCAATGAGTAATGTCGCAGCGCCTGCCGTCATCGACGGCTACCTGGAACGGATGCCGCTGACAGCTGAGCAGCGGCGGACGCTGGCAGCGGCTGTGGAGGACACCGGCGACGGGCTGGACGACCTGCACCGCTGCCTGGCCGGGGATGAGGGTCGCGACGGTGCGGGTGACGCCTTCATGTCGAGCGTCGCGGCGCGATTGCGGCTTGGCTGGCACGACACCCTCGAGCGGGCCGGTGCCCTCGGCCGCGACCATCAAGGCCGCGTGTGCATTCGCTCGACGCCACCGATCGTGCGCACCCGCATGGTTCCCGAACCCTGGCACACCAACATCCTGCGCCTGAGCTGGTGGCGGTTGCTGCGGCGCAAGAATCGCACCGTCTCGACGCCGCCCATCGTCGAACGCACCGGTTGGCGCCGGGTCGCTGCCGTACGCCGTACCGTCCTGCTGCTGCTCATGCTCATCCAGACGGTTGTCGCCACCTGGCACATGAAATCGGTCTTGCCCTATCAGGGCTGGGCGCTGGTGGACCTGCAGGAGGTCTATCAGCAGCCGTTGCAGGAATCGGCACGGCAGATCCTGCCTTACGTGGTACAGACCAGCATCCTGATGCTGTTCGCCTTGCTCTTCTGCTGGGTCTCGGTCGGTTTCTGGACGGCCCTGATGGGCTTCATTCAGTTGCTCCGTGGGCGGGACCGCTACAACATTTCGGCCACCACCCTGGGGGACGAGCCGATCCCGCCCGATGCCCGCACCGCGCTGGTGATGCCGATCGCCAACGAGGATGTCCCTCGGGTATTCGCGGGCCTGCGCGCCACCTACGAGTCGCTCAAAGCCACCGGGCAGATTGCCCATTTCGATATCTTCGTGCTCAGCGACAGCAACGATCCCGACACCTGCGTCGCCGAGCAGAAGGCCTGGCTGGAGCTGTGCCGCGATGTGGATGGCTTTGGCCACATCTTCTATCGCCGTCGCCGTCGCCGGGTGAAGCGCAAGAGCGGCAACATCGACGACTTTTGCCGGCGCTGGGGCAGCAGTTACCGCTACATGGTCGTGCTCGATGCCGACAGCGTCATGAGTGGCGACTGCCTGACCAGCCTGGTCCGGCTGATGGAAGCCAACCCGGGCGCCGGCATCATCCAGACCGCACCCAAGGCATCAGGCATGGATACCCTCTATGCGCGGATGCAGCAGTTCGCGACGCGTGTCTACGGCCCGCTGTTTACCGCCGGGCTCAACTTCTGGCAACTCGGCGAATCGCACTACTGGGGGCATAACGCGATCATCCGGGTGAAGCCCTTCATCGAGCATTGCGCCCTGGCGCCACTGCCGGGTAAGGGTCCTTCGCGGGCGATATCCTCTCGCACGACTTCGTCGAGGCCGCGCTGATGCGCCGCGCTGGCTGGGGCGTGTGGATCGCCTATGACCTGCCGGGCAGTTACGAAGAGCTGCCGCCCAACCTGCTCGACGAGCTCAAGCGCGACCGCCGCTGGTGCCACGGCAATCTGATGAACTTCCGGTTGTTCCTGGTCAAGGGCATGCACACGGTGCACCGGTTCGTGTTCTGACTGGGGTCATGTCGTACCTGTCGGCACCGCTGTGGTTCACCTTCCTGGCTCTCTCCACCGGCCTGCTGGCGATCCACACGCTGATGGTGCCGGAGTATTTCCTGCAGCCGAATCAGCTCTACCCGCTATGGCCGCGCTGGCACCCGCAGGAGGCGATCGCGCTGTTCTCCGCGACCCTGACGCTGCTGTTCCTGCCCAAGCTGCTCAGCGTCTTGCTGATCTGGATACAGGGTGCGAGCGAATACGGCGGGCGTATCCGGGTGCTGCTCTCGATGCTGCTGGAGACACTGTTCTCCATGCTCGCTGCACCGGTGCGGATGCTCTTCCACACGGTCTTCGTCACCGCAGCGTTCCTCGGCTGGTCGGTACAGTGGAAGTCGCCGCAGCGGGCTGACAATGCGACGCACTGGGGCGAGGCCCTGAGACGCCATGGCCCGCAGATGCTGCTCGGAGCGCTCTGGACAGCCCTTGTCGGCTGGCTCGATCCGGCCTTCCTCTGGTGGCTGGCGCCGATCGTCGTCTCGCTGATGCTGTCGGCGCCGGTATCGGTGCTGACCAGCCGCACCGCACCAGGCCTGGCCACGCGGCGGATGAAGCTGTTTCTGATTCCCGAGGAGCACCGGCCGCCCGAGGAGCTGGCCGCCACGGACCGCTACACCGTGCAGAACACCGACGAAGCCTTGCGTGACGGGTTTCTCATGGCCGCGGTCAACCCGATCTACAACGCGCTGGTCTGTGGCATGGCGCGGGCGCGTCACGCCAAGGCGGTGGCGGCAGCGGACCGGCTGCGCGAGCAGCGCCTGAAGGAGGTGCTCGAAGCCGGGCCGCGCGGCGCGGCCGAGGCGACCCGCTGGCGCCTGCTCAACGACCCGGAAGGCATGTCGTGCCTGCACCGGCGCGTCTGGGAGGATCCGCGCTACCAGAACTGGCGTGACGCCAGCAAAGGCGCGGCGCAGTCATGACACCGGCCAGTCAGTGGGCGTGGTCGCTGCCATCGGCGTGGCGATGGGCCTCAGGCTGCGCCGGTTGATGGGACTCGGTCGGAGGGGCGCCGTCGGCATGATGCGCGCCGCTGGTGCCGTGGGTGTCGTCTTCGCCACCGCCGTGCTGGTGACCGTCGCTTGAATTCACCAGCGCCTGGTACTCCTGTGGCGTAAGTGAGGGCAGCTGTTCGAGAAAGGCCACCAGCGACCAGATGTATTGGTCCTCCATGAACCGGCCCCAGGCCGGCATGCCGGTGGACTTGATGCCGTGCTTGATGATCCAGAAGCTAGCGGCCGGGTTATCGTGACCCGAGGCCTCGGCGAGGCGTGGCGGCGCCGGATAGAGCCCCTGGCTCAGTTCACTCGGGGCGACTCCGGGCGCGAGGTGGCAACCGACGCACATCGCCGCATAGTTGCCTGCCCCGGAACGAATCTGCTCCGCAGACCCCAGCGTCGGCACTTCGATGTCACGCGCGCGCACGGCCACGGCGCGTTCGCGGGTGGCCTCCAGCACGGTGTTCAGCGGCGCGCTATGCGGGGAATCCGCGCCGACATCGATGATGCCGGAATACACCACCGCCGCGGCGCCGACTGCGACCGCCAGGGTGCTCAGCGCCAAGGTCGCCAGGACTGTTTTCATGGGTCGGGCCTCAGAACCAGAAGCGGATGCCGGCGACCAGACGAGTGTCGCTGACATCCTCGCCTTCGGCACGCAGCAGGTCAGCGGTATTGCCGTATGCACGGTTCCAGGTCAGGCCGATATAAGGCGCGAATTGGCGGCTGATCTCGTAGCGCAGGCGCAGCCCGAGATTGGCGTCGCTGAATCCGGCGCCGACGCCACGCGCCTCGTCGTTTCGCCCGTGCAGGTTGAGCTCGGCGGTCGGTTGCAGCACCCAGCGCTGGGTCAGCAGGATGTCGTACTCGGCCTCCAGGCGCAGTGCGCTCTGGCCGCCCTCGCCGAGAAAGGCGGTGGCCTCGGTTTCCAGGCCAAACAGCGGCATGCCCTGCACGCCGAAGGCCGCCCAGGTCTGCGGCGAGCCGGGCTTGAAGTCCTGGCGCACGCCGGCGACGGTTTCCCACCAGGGGCCGGTGGCGTGGCTCCACAGCAGTTGCAGTTCGGCTTCCTCGGTGTGGCCATTGGTACGCTCACCTTCGGAGCGGAAGGCCAGGCGGTCGATATCGCCTCCGACCCAGCCGGATAGATCCCAGGCCAGCGCGCTGCCTTCGTCGGCGTCCTGCCATTCCAGTTCATCGGCGAGGAACAGGAAGTTGCTGCCGCCCTGGTGCATCGCGTGAGGGGCAGGTCAGGAAAGGCGGCCACCCGGTCCTCGGGCCGGATCGTCGGAACCGGCGGGCGCGTTGCCTGCCCCGGCGGGATGCCCGTGGCGGGCGGCTGCGCAGGTGGGTGAGCGGCGTGGCCGCCGTTGTCCTGGGCCGGGCGATGGACGTGTCCGCTGTGGTCCGGGCCTTGCTGCGCCAGGCTCAGGGGAGCAGCAAGGAGAGGGCGATGATCGCCGCGATCCTAGTGGTCATGCGGGTGCTCCTGCTCGGGCGCTGAAGTGACGTTGGCAGCTTCTTCGACACGGACTTCACGGAACATCCCGAGGTCCATGTGCATCAGCATGTGGCAGTGGTAGGCCCAGCGGCCGAGGGCGTCGGCGGTGACCCGGTAGCTGCGTTTCGAACCCGGTGGCATGTCGATGGTGTGCTTGCGCACCTGGAAGTTGCCGTGTTCGTCCTCCAGATCGCTCCACAGTCCGTGCAGATGAATGGGGTGGTGCATCATGGTGTCGTTGACCAGCACGAAGCGCACCCGCTCGCCGTACCGGAGGCGGATCGGTTCGGCGTCGGCGAAGGGAATGCCGTCGAACGACCAGGCGAAGCGCTCCATGTGGCCGGTCAGGTGCAGTTCGATGGTGCGGCCCGGCTCGCGGCCATCCGGGTCGGCGAAGGTGCTGCGCAGGTCGGCGTAGGTCAGCACGCGCCGGCCGTTGTCGCGCAGGCCGATGCCCGGGTCATCCAGCTTGGGCACCGGCATCATGGTCTGCATGTCCACCAGCGGGTTGTCGGTTTCGCTGGCCGGATGCGCCTGCATGCCGCTGCCGGACGAGCCGTGGCCCATGGCGGCGTGGTCCATCTGGCTCTGGTTCATCGCGCCGTGATTCATGTCGCCGTGTCCGGCGTGAGGATCGTCGCTCTGCACAGGCGCAGCAGCCTGGCCATGGGCGGAATGATCGCCATGGCCCATGTCTTCCATGCTCAGTTCGGGGCGTGGATCGGGCTCGGGCACCGGCGCCTGCAAACCATCACGCACGGCCAGGGTGCCACGGGCGTAGCCGCTGCGGTCCATGGCCTGGGCGAACAGTGTGTAGGCGTCCTGGCTGCCGTCCGGCTCGACGATCACGTCGAGGGTTTCCGCCACGGCCAGGCGCACCTCATCGACCTTTACCGGCTCGACGTTCTGCCCGTCGGCGGCGACCACGGTGAGTTTGAGGCCGGGAATACGGAAGTCGAAATAGCTCATCGCCGAGCCGTTGATCAGGCGCAGGCGGATGCGTTCGCCCGGCTGGAACAGCCCGGTCCAGTTGCCGTCCGGCGCCTGGCCGTTCAGCAGGTAGGTGTAGGTTGCGCCGCTGACGTCGGCCAGATCGGTGGGCGACATGTTCATCTTCGCCCAGGCCCAGCGATCGCTGAAGGTCTTGCGCCAGCCCTGATCGGCGACATCGTTGATGAAATCGCCAACCGTGCGGCGGCCCTGGTTGTAGTAGTCGGACTGCTTCTTCAGCTTGGCCAGCACGCGCGCCGGGCTCTCGTCGGTCCAGTCGGAGAGGAACACCACATAGTCGCGTTCGTAGGCAAACGGCTCCGGCTCCTCGGGATCGATGATCAGCGGGCCGTAGACGCCGAGCTGCTCCTGGAATGCGGAATGGCTGTGGTACCAGTAGGTGCCGCTCTGTGTGACCTTGAAACGGTACTCGTACATGCCGTCCGGCGCGATGCCGGCGAAGCTGAAGCCGGGCACGCCGTCCATGTTGGCCGGCAGCAGGATGCCGTGCCAGTGGATCGAGGTATCCTGCGGCAGGCGGTTACGCACGCGCAGGGTCACGGTGTCACCCTCGCGCCAGCGAAGCAGTGGGCCGGGAATGCTGCCGTTGATGGCCATGGCGGTGCGCTGACGCCCGGTGTAGTCGACCGTCATCGCCTCGATGGTCAGGTCGAATTCGGTGCCGCTGAGCACCGTCGGCTGGCCGGGGCTGGTCAGCGCCCAGACGGGCTGGCGCCAGAGCCCCAGACCGGCGACGGCACCGGTCGCGGCGAGGCTCTTGACGAAGGTTCGGCGGGAAGCGTTGGTCGGCATTGGCGGCCTGTCTGTTCCTGATGTCATCGGATCGTCCGGGAGCGCGTCAGCAGCACCCGGACGGCGTCTCACTTCGCCGGATAGTCGGCGAGCACCACATCCTTGCCGGCGTGCGTCAGGCCGATGACCTGGTAGGCCTGGGCCGGCTGGCCATAATCCATTCCCGGCGAGCCTGCCGGCATCCCCGGTGCGGCTACGCCGACCAGATCCTGTCGCTGCTGCAGCTCGTGGATCTGCGCGACCGGGACATGGCCCTCGATGAACTTTCCGTCGATCACGCCGGTGTGGCACGAACCCAGGCGGGGCGCCACGCCCAGGCGCTGCTTGACCGCGCTCATGTCCTGCTCGACGTGGTCGCGTACCTCGAACCCGTTGGTTTCGAGGTAGGTGATCCAGTCCTTGCAGCAGCCGCAGTTCGCGTCACGGTGGACATCGATGACCTGCGCAGCCTGAGCGCCGCCAGCCACCAGCAGCGCGGCGATGAGGGTGAGTTTCGAAGCTGTGTATCGCATGGGAAGCACTCCGGATGAATCGATCAGCGACAACCGCAGCCGCTGCCACAGCCGCCTTTCGGCGCTGCGCCGGACGGGTGCCGTTGGCGAGCGCTGACGGGTAGCCGGCATCGGCCAATGTTTCGAGCAGCGTGGCGACGTCGGGATTGCCCTCGACACGCACCAGCCCACCCTTGAAATCCACCTCTACCACCTCGACGCCAGCCAGTGGCGTCAACGCCTGCGTGACGTGGCGAACGCAGGAACCACAGGTCATGCCCTGAACCTGAAGGACTGTCGTGGTGCTCATGAAAACCTCCGCAGAACCGCCGGCCTATTCCGGCTGATCCGCATCTTCGACCTTGCCCTTATGGCAAGGTCAAGCGCTGCACGCCAGGTGCTTTCTTGGCCCGACCATAGCGCGACAAGGCTTTCGGCAAGCTGAGCGGAAGATTACTTTTCTGTCAGCTTGTGGCCCGCCGGGACGGTTCGCGGCACACTCCGGGGCCAGAGCAGAGAGGACGATGCGATGAAACTGCTGGTCGCCGAAGACGAGCCGAAAACCGGGATGTACCTGCAGCAGGGCCTGAGCGAGGCCGGGTTCACCGTCGATCGCGTCACCACGGGCACCGACGCGCTGCAACTGGTGCTGAGCGCGCCTTACGACCTCTTGATCCTCGACGTGATGATGCCCGGCCTCGATGGCTGGGAAGTGCTGCGCCTGGTGCGGGCCGCCGGTCACGAGCTGCCGGTGCTGTTCCTGACCGCGCGGGACCGCGTGGAGGACCGTGTCCGCGGTCTGGAGCTCGGCGCCGACGATTACCTGGTCAAGCCCTTCGCCTTTTCAGAATTGCTGGCGCGGGTGCGCACGCTGCTCAGGCGTGGCAACGCGGCGGCGCTGCAAACCCAGCTGAAGATCGCCGACCTGGAGGTCGACCTGCTCAAGCGTCGCGCGGTGCGGGCTGGCCAGCGCATCGACCTGACCGCCAAGGAGTTCGCCCTGCTCGAGCTCCTGTTGCGCCGGCGGGGCGAGGTGCTGCCCAAGTCACTGATAGCTTCGCAGGTCTGGGACATGAATTTCGACAGCGACACCAATGTCATCGAGGTCGCGATCCGGCGGCTGCGCGCGAAGATCGACGACGGCTTCGAACCGAAGCTGATCCACACCGCGCGTGGCATGGGCTACCTGCTCGATGATCCGGACGCCGCATGAAGCGGCTGTCGTTGACCGCGCGGCTCAGCCTGATGTTCATGCTGGCGGTGTCCGGTGTGCTCGGTGCGGCGGGCGTGTTCTTCCACCAGCTGAGCCAGCATCACTTCGATGACCTGGACCGGCAGACGCTGGAAGAAAAACTCCATGCCAGTCGCGAACTGCTGCAGACGCTGGATGACCTGTCCGGGTTCGACCGGCTGCAGCCGCAACTGCAGGCGCTGCTGGGCGGCCACAGCGACCTGTCCGTGCGCATCGTCGACGCCCAGGGGCAGGTGCGCTTCGCCGCTCGCGGTGGCGCTTCCCTGCCAGGCGGCCATGTACATGCGGTGCAGCCGGCTTCGGGTGGCCCGCGCGTGTGGCGTCATCGGGCGGAGGTCATGATGGTGACGGGGCAGCCGCTGAGTGTCGAGCTGGCGCTGGACGTCACCACTCATCGGTTGTTCTTTCGCACCCTCACGGGCTGGCTCTGGGGCGCCTGGCTGTTGTGCGTACTGGGCAGCGGGGTGCTTGGCTGGTTCCTGGCGCGCAGCGGCCTGCGTCCATTGCGCGAGGTCACGCAGGTTGCCGCCTCGGTGTCGGCCAAGTCACTGACCGAACGTATTCCGGCCGAGTCGGTGCCCGCCGAGCTGCGGCAACTGGTGCTGGCCTTCAATGCGATGCTGGCCCGGTTGGAGGAGGCCTTCGTGCGGTTGTCCAACTTCTCCGCGGACATCGCCCACGAGCTGCGCACGCCGGTATCCAACCTCATGACGCACACCGAAGTGGTCCTGACCCGGGCGCGCAGTCGCGAGGAGTACCAGGAAACCCTCTATTCCAACCTGGAGGAATTGCGCCGGATGGCGCGGATGATCGACGACATGCTCTTCCTGGCCAAGGCCGACAACGGGCTGATCACTCCGGAAACAGGTCTCATCGACCTGCGCGCGCTTTGCGAGCAGCTGATCGAGTTCTACCAGATGACCGCGGACGACCGCGGCGTGCAGATCCAGCTGACTGGCGCAGCGAGCCTTCAGGGCGACGCCGCGATGCTGCACCGAGCGCTGTCCAACCTGCTCTCCAACGCGCTGCGCTACACACCCGATGGCGGGGTGATTCGTGTCGTGATCGAGACCGGCGATGCTGGCGTCGCGCTGAGCGTTGGCAACCCGGGCGCGACCATTCCGGCTCAGCATCTGCCACGGTTGTTCGATCGCTTCTACCGGGTCGACCCGGCACGCCGCGAAGGTAGCCCGAACAATGCCGGGCTGGGGCTGGCGATCACCCGTTCGATCATCGAGGCGCACCGTGGTGAGATCAGCTGCAGCAGCCAGGACGGATGGACCGATTTCAAAATTCTGTTCCGCGCTGGCGGTTAGTGCTGAGCGTCAGTCATTGCCTTCGAGTTCCTGGATCAGCTGCTTCATCTGGGCGATCTCTTCCCGCTGCGACTGGATGATGCCGTCGGCCAGTTCGCGCACGCGCGGGTCGGTGATGGTGGCGCGCTCGCTCGTCATGATGGCAATCGAGTGGTGCGGGATCATCGCCTTCATGTACGAGACCTGGTCTACGGTCTGCTGGCTGCGCACCAGCCAGAGGGCGGTGGCGAACAGCACCACGCTGCCGGCGAAGATTGCAATGTTGACGTTGCGTTTCTGATACATGCCGAGCATGAAGGCCAGCATGATGAACGCCATGGCCGCCCCCATGACCAGCGCCATGTACGCGCGCGTCTCGCTGAAGAAGATGTGGTCCAGTTGATAGGTGTTCAGATACATCAATCCGAACATGACCAGCGTGGATGTGGCGATCATCGCGCCGAAGCGGGCGTAGTTGTTCATCGTTCATCCTTATCGTCGGTAGGTAACAAGACATTGCGTGTGTTGTTCTAAACCTGACCAGGATGCCGATGGGTCGTTCCCCCAATCGCGGACCAGCAACGGCGCGGGTTTGCTGTCGATTGGCTTACAGAAATGTCAGCTCGGCGGGGCCGGTGTGCCGATCGTGGAGAGGGTCGTTTCGAGCTGAATATGTGGATCGCTCATGATGAGCGCCAGCGGCGTGTTACACGACGTAGCGCAGGATCGCCACGAAATGCAGCAGGCTGCCGGCTATGACGAACAGGTGCCAGATGCCATGCCAGTGGCGGAAACGTTGGTCATAGGCGAAGAAGAGGATGCCCACCGTATAGGCGACGCCACCACCCACCAGCCAGGTGAATCCCGCGCTGCCAAGGGAGGCGAGCAGGGGCTTCACCGCGACGATGACGATCCAGCCCATGACGGCGTAGATGACGATCGACAGCACGCGCGCCTCCGAGCGCGGCTTGATCTCCTGCAGCATGCCGATGACCGCCAGCGACCAGACGCCGCCGAACAGCCACCAGCCCCAACTGCCGCGCAGGGTCACCAGGCAGAAGGGCGTGTAGCTGCCGGCGATCAAGAGATAGATCGACAGGTGATCGAGCTTCTGCATGATCACCTTCGCGCGCCCGCGCACGCTGTGATAGAGCGTGGAGGTGCTGTAGAGCAGGACCAGGGTAAAGCCGTAGATCGCCATGCTGACGATCTTCCTGGGGTCGCCATCCTGGGCGGCCAATATCAACAACCAGACCGTTCCGGCCACTGCCAGCGCCGCACCGGCCAGGTGAGTCCAGGCGTTGAGCTTCTCCCCGTGATACATCGGGGCGCCTTACTGACCCATCAATGCGCCGAAGACCTTCTTCGCCACGCTGGTGGCGGCTTGTGCCGGATTCTGGCGGATGCTCGCCTCCTGCTCGGCGATCACGGTGAACAAGCCGTCCAGTGCCTGTTCGGTGACGTAGCTTTCCACACTGCTGTAGCGCGGATCGGCCGCGCCCAGGCCGGACGCCTTGCTCGCCAGGGCGTTGTACTGCTGGGCCACGCCGACCTTGTCGGTGGCCTGCTTGATGATGGGCAGGAAGCGGGCGCGAATCTGCTCGCGGCTGGTCTTGTTCAGGTACTGGGTAGCCGAATCGTCACCGCCCGCCAGGATCGCCTTGGCGTCGGCGACGGTCATCTTGCTCACGGCATCGAGCAACAGCGCCTGCGCCTGCGGCACTGCCGATTCGGCCGCCTTGTTCATGCCGTTCTCCAGCTCTTCGATCTGAGCACCCATGCCCATCATTTTCAGCATGCGCGATGCCTTGCCCAGATTGCCGGGCAGTTCGATGCGCACGTCCGGGTCGTTACTGAAGCCTCCCGGCTGCCCCAGCTGTTGCACCGCGACCTTGGTGCCCTGGCTCAGGGCATCCTTCAACGCCTTGCCGGCATCACCCTGGCTGAAGTCGGAGAGGGACAGGGCAAAGGCGCTGGCGGAAAGCGCCAGGCCGACGATCAGGTGCAGATGCGAAGCATGGGGATACCTTCGGGTCGTTAGCGGGGATCAAGGGCAGCGCGATGCTAAAGGATTATGCGCCGGCGCGCAGCGTTGCAACCCCGGGCTGTCACGACAGGCCGGGGTCGGCTCACTGTGTACCCTCCGCCTAGGTGGGTTCGGAATCGTCGTGATGCGGTTCCAGCGCCACCTGGCGGATCGACAGGCGAATCTCGGCCGGCAATACCCGCTTGGCCACGCCTTCGGCCAGTTCGCCGAGCTTGTCGTGGTAGGCGAGCTTGCCGCTGGCGTCCTGGCGCAGCACGTCCTGCTCCAGCAGCGTCTTGATGAAATGCCGGAACAGGCTCTTGTCGAAGAACTCCGGCGCGTTCAGCCCGTGGAGGATCGACAGCCGCTGGGCCATCACGGTACAGAGCGTTTCCAGCTCTTCGGCGTCCAGGCTGTTCTGGCCGCTGTTGAGCAGCAGCGAGATGGACATGTAGAAGCGTTGCAGGGTCTGGACGATCACTCGCGCCAGCAGTGTGAGCAGGACGAACTGGCGTGAGCTGGGCGCTGGCCGCACATAGGCCTCGCCATCGACCTTGAGCAGGCCCTGGTCGACGAAGGCTGCCAGCCACTGATCGACCACCGACTCCAGCGCGTCGGCCTCCCAGCGGATGAACAGCTCGGCACGAAGGTACGGGTACAGCGCTTCGGTGTAGCGCAGGATCTGCTCGCGGCTGATTCGCGAACTGCTCTGGAAGAAGCTCGCCAGCAACGCTGGCAGCGCGAAGATGTGCATCACGTTGTTGCGGTAGTAGGTCATCAGGACGGCGTTCTGCTCGTCCAGATAGAGGATGTTGCCGAGCGCATCCTTCTGTTCGGCCAGCAGACCGAGGTCCTTGACGTAGGTGATCAGCGTCTCGCCATCGCCTTCCGGCAGCGTGGTGTGTGGCGAATAGGGCACGGCGCGCAGCAGGTTCTGGTAGAGGTCGAGGATGCGTGCCAGCGCCCGGCGGTCCAGCGCCTGGCGACTGGTCGACAGCATGGCCAGGGCGACCAGGTTGACCGGGTTGACGGCGGCTGCTTCGTTGAGGCGTTGGGCGATGCGTTCGGCCAGACGGTTGGTCGTCTCGTTGAGCCATTCCGGGCGGAAATTGGGAGCCAGGTTCTGCTGGCGCCAGCCGGGTTGTTCGTGTTCCAGAAATTCGTTGAGCTTGAGTGGCTCGCCGAAGTTGACCCAGACCTGGCCAAAGCGCTGCTTCAATGCGCCGATGACCTTGAAGATGTCGAAGATGGATTCCTTCTTCTTCGCCGCCCCTCGCAGTTCGCCCAGATAGGTGCGGCCCTCCAGCACCCGTTCGTAACCGATGTAGACCGGCACGAAAAGGATCGGCAGGCGTGAAGAACGCAGGTAGCTGCGCAGGGTGATGGCCAGCATGCCGGTTTTCGGTTGCAGCATGCGTCCGGTGCGTGAACGTCCGCCTTCGACGAAGTACTCCACCGGAAACCCTCGGCTGAAGAGGGTGTGCAGGTATTCATTGAACACCGCGGTATAGAGCGGATTGCCCTTGAATGAGCGACGCATGAAGAAGGCGCCACCGCGACGCAGCAGGCTGCCGATCACCGGCATGTTGAGGTTGATGCCGGCGGCGATGTGCGGGGGCGTCAGGCCGTTGCGAAACAGCAGGTAGGAGAGCAGCAGGTAATCGATGTGGCTGCGGTGGCAGGGCACGTAGATGACTTCATGGCCCTGTACCGCGTCCTGCAGCGGTTCCAGGTGGTTGACGCGAATCCCGTCGTAGATCTTGTTCCAGAACCAGGACAGCACCACCTCGAGAAAACGCACCGCGGTGTAGGCGTAATCCGAGGCGATCTCATTGCCATAACGCAGCGCCCGGGCTTCGGCCTTTTCTAGTGAGATGTTCTCGCGCTCGGCTTCGTCTCGGATCGCCTGGCGCACCTGGGGCGCATGCACCAGTCCCTTGACCAGATTGCGGCGGTGAGACAGGTCGGGACCGATTACCGCGGTCTTCTGGTTGCGAAAATGCACGCGCAACATGCGGTGCGCCATGCGCAGGGTACGTTCATGCCCCTTGTTCTGCGCGACCAGTTCGTTGAGCTGGATCGGCGTTGAGAATTGCACACGAGTCTTGCGACCGAGCATGAGGATGCTCAGCAGCTTGCGCAGCCGCCCGGTGACAGCCCAGCTGTCGGCGAACAGCAACTTCCAGGCGCTGGTTTCGCGGTCGGGCGAGCGGCCCCAGAAGACACTCACCGGGATGATCTGCGCATTGTCCACCGCGTTCTGCTCCAGCGCGCCGACCAGGCGGACCAGCGCCTCGGGCGCGACCGTGCGGGTTCGCGTCCCGAACCAGCTGGCGGCGGGGTTGAGGAACATGAAGGCGGCCGGTTCGAGATGATTGCCGACGGCAACCTCGCTTACCGGGCGCGGCAACCCGGCCTTGCTGCATTCGTGGTCGAGCACCGCCAGGTCGCTCAGCGACGCGCGCTGCAGCACGTAGAACACAGGCTGGCTGCGATCCAGCTTGAGGGTGAAGGCGGACTGGTTGATGGTCTCCGAGCGAACCCAGACATACAGCAGGCGACGCACGAGGGAGAAAATCAGACGGCGGATCGGAGAACGGGTCATACGGCAGATTCGGTTGAATAGGGTTGGATGCCAGGATCAGCCACACCGCGGACGGTGAGGATGCTCCAGGCGCTGTGTTGGCAGGTAGCGCTGAACGTCTGGCGAGAGCCCTGTCGCCATGCGGCCGAAGGGCATGGCACGCAGGAACCGCGGTGCGGCGAAGTTTACTTCATGTTTTTCCAAGCCAGGATGGCCGAAAAGGTTACGAGACTGATGGCGGCCCCCAGATACAGGGTTTCCAGTGTGGCACCCACTTCAACGGCGTGCTCGAGAAACAGGATGACCAGTATGACGACCGAAACCTGGATGAGGGTCTTTTTCAGGTCGTGAAACGAGTCGGCTTCAAGCGGACCGAGGGTGGTCGCCTTGTTCGAGGTGCCGATGAACAGCCGGTACAGGCTCACCGCGATGAGCTGGAAACTGATCGCGATGAACAGCAGGTCGAGCAGCTTCAGCAACTTGACGGCCAGGCTCTTGCTTGCGTCTGCCGTATTCGGGACCTCGTGAACGAGATCCAGGAGGATGCGCGCCATGGTGTTGAGGCTGACACCGTACAAGAGCACGGCCGAAACGGCCGTCGTCGCAACGGCGACCCACACCAGAAACCGGCTGCCCTGAAAGATTCGCTCGATCATCCCGCCCCCGATCACTCGCCCGGTCAAGCCCCATGCCGCTGCCGAGCGGTTCTACCACAGTGTTTTTTGCATCGCTAATGCTGTTTCTCCCGCCAGTTGCAATGCCGCGCTCGCTCTACTTATATTCCGCCGCGCATCGGGCCCGGTTTCCGACGTGCGGGCCCGCCAGGACGGTGAGAGCCAATGATCGAACTAGACAAGCTGACCAAACGATTTGCCCAGCACACCGCTGTGGACGCGTTGTCGTTCAGCGTCCAGCCGGGCGAGGTGCTTGGGTTCCTCGGCCCGAATGGCGCCGGCAAGTCCACGACCATGAAGATGTTGACCGGCTTTCTCGCGCCGACTTCCGGTACCGCGAGGCTGTTCGGACACGACATCCGCACCCGGACGCTGCAGGCGCAGCGGCTCATCGGCTACCTGCCGGAGGGTGCCCCTTGCTACGCCGATATGACGGTGCGCGGCTTCCTCGAATTCATTGCCGAGGTGCGCGGCTATCGTGGCGCGGACAGGCGCGCTCGGGTGGCCGCCGCGGCGGCGCAGGTGGAGCTGGATGCGGTGCTGGGCCAGACCATCGAGACCCTGTCGAAAGGTTTCAAGCGCCGGGTCGGCCTGGCTCAGGCAATCCTGCACGATCCGCGTGTGCTCATCCTCGATGAGCCTACGGACGGCCTGGACCCGAACCAGAAGCATCAGGTGCGGCAGCTGATCCAGGGGCTGGCGCGGGACAAGATCGTCATCGTTTCCACCCACATTCTCGAAGAGGTCACGGCCGTCTGCACGAGGGCGGTGGTGATTGCCCGTGGCAGGCTCGTGGCTGACGGCACGCCATACGAGCTGGAAAGTCGATCGCGCTATCACCAGGCGGTGACATTGGTCAGCGACGACCCGCTCGACGAGATCGCCCTCGCGGCCTTACCGGGCGTGGCGGGCGTCGAGCGCAACGAACCCGGTCGCGGCATCACCGTGCTGGCCAAACCCGGGGCGGTGATCTTTCCGCCGATCAGCGCGTTGATCGCCCAGCAAGGGTGGGCGGTGAAGGAACTGGACGTCGAGCGTGGTCGGCTGGACGAGGTATTTCGCACCTTGACTCGGGGGAGGCGCAATGAGGCAGTTGCCTGTGATCTTCAAGCGTGAGCTGGGCAGCTATTTCGCGACGCCTCTGGCTTACGTCTTCATCCTGATCTTTCTCGTGCTGTCCGGTGTGTTCACCTTCTACCTGGGTAACTTCTACGAGCGTGGTCAGGCCGACCTGGTGCCGTTCTTCGGATTTCACACCTGGCTCTACCTGTTCCTCATCCCCGCGATTGCCATGCGGCTCTGGGCCGAGGAGCGCAAATCCGGTTCCATCGAATTGCTGATGACCTTGCCCGTCAGCCTGCTCGAGGCCGTCTGCGGGAAATTTCTCGCCGCCTGGGTGTTCGCCGGGCTTGCACTGCTGCTGACCTTCCCGATGGTGCTGACCGTCAACTACCTGGGTGACCCGGACAATGGTGCGATCCTTGCGGGTTACTTCGGCAGCTGGTTGCTTGCTGGTGCCTTCTTGGCGATCGGTTCGTGCATGTCGGCGCTGGCGAAGAACCAGGTGATCGCCTTCATTCTGGCCGTCAGCGTCTGTTTCCTGTTCATCGTCAGCGGCTTGCCGATGGTGCTCGACGCCTTCGCCTGGGCACCGAGATGGCTGGTGGACGCGGTGGCCTCGCTGAGCTTCCTGATCCGGTTCGATTCGCTCAGCAAGGGTGTGATCGACCTGCGCGATTTCCTTTACTTCGTCACGCTGATCGTCGCCTGGCTAGCGGCCACTGCCGTGGTCGTCGACCTGAAGAAAGCCGCCTGAGGAGCCGCCATGAAACGAGTGATCCACTCCAGCGCCGGGCTACTGCTGATCGCCCTGGCTTTCCTCGCCTTCAACATTGTCTCCAGCCAGGTCCTCACGGATGCCCGTCTGGACCTGACGGAGCAGAAGCTCTACACCCTCTCCGAAGGCACCGAGCGAGTTCTCGACGAACTCAAGGCGCCTATCGACTTGCAGTTGTTCTACTCCGACGAGGCTGTCAGGGATCTGGTCGGCCTGCGCAATTACGCCCGACGCGTGGAGGAAATGCTACGTGCCTACGAGCGGGAGGCCGACGGCCGCATCCGGCTGCAAGTGATCGATCCGCAGCCCTTTTCCGAAGCAGAGGACCGCGCCGCCGAGCTGGGCCTGCAGGCCGTGCCGCTGAACCAGAGTGGTGACAGGGTCTACTTCGGCCTGGCTGGCACCAATGCCGAAGGGCAGACGCAGAGCATCCCGTTTTTCGCTCTGGATCAGGAAGCATTCCTGGAATACGAGATCAGTCGCCTGGTGCAGACGCTGTCCTCGCCGCAGATGCCGGTGGTGGGCGTGATGTCGGGCCTGCCGATCAACGGTGGGTTCGACATGCGTACTCAGCAAGCCTCGTCCGCGTGGATGGTATTGGAGAACATTCGGCAACTCTTCCATATCGAGAGCCTGCAGCCGGATATCGACATGATTCCGGCCAACGTCTCGGTGCTGATGCTGGTCCATCCGAAGGATCTGCCCGAGCAGACGCTGTACGCCATCGATCAGTTCGTCCTGCGCGGCGGCAAACTGCTGGCATTCGTCGATCCCTACAGCGAAGCCGATCCTGGCATGGGCATCGGCCCTGGCGAGTTCGCCGAGGGCAGGGCATCCGATCTGGGGCCGTTGTTCGAGGCCTGGGGGGTTCGTCTGGTACAGGACAAGGTCGTGGCCGATGCCTCGTACGCGATGTCCGTCGGCGTCGGGGCCGAGCGGCGACCGGTGCGTCATCCGGGTTGGTTGAGCCTGACGCCGGTGGCGATGGACCGCGACGACGTCACCACCGCGTCACTCGAGAACCTGACCCTCGCGACCGCCGGTTCGCTTGAACCACTGGAGGATGCGAAGACGCGGTTCACGCCGTTGCTGCAGAGCTCCGAATATGCCATGCCGGTCGATGCGGCACGCTTTGCCACCCTGGACAATCCGGGCGTGCTGCTGCGCGAGCTGGAGCCGACCGGCGAACGCTACACCCTGGCGGCTCGGATACAGGGTCCGGCGCGATCGGCCTATCCAGACGGCATCGAGGGTCGCAAGGATGGGCTCAAGGAGGCGGCGAGCATCAATGTGATCGCCGTGGCCGACACCGATCTGTTGACCGATCGCATGTGGGTCCAGGTGCAGGACTTCTTTGGGCAACGCCTGCCACAGCCCTGGGCGGACAACGGCACCTTCGTAGTCAATGCGCTGGACAACCTGGCCGGCAGCGATGCGCTGATCAGCGTTCGCTCGCGTGGTCGCTTCGCGCGTCCGTTCGAGGTGGTCGAAGCGCTGCAGCGTCAGGCGGAGAGCCGGTTCCTCGAAAAGGAGGAGGTGCTGCAGCAACGCCTGGCCGCCACCGAGGCGAAGCTTGCCGAGCTCCAGAGCCCGGATCCGGAGCAGGCGCTTGAGCTCACCGAGGATCAACAGGCGGCGCTGCAGAGCTTCCTGCAGGAAAAACTGAGCATCCGCAAGGAGCTGCGTGAGGTGCGTTACCAGCTCAACGCCGATATCGAGGCGCTGGGGCGAATGCTCAAGTTCATCAACATCGCGGCAGTGCCTTTGCTGCTGACCGTGCTGGTGCTGCTGGCATGGCTGTGGCGCCGTCAGCGGGTCGCCTGAACGCTCCGCACGGATGGGTTGAGGCGCTCTGGCACAGCACTGTCAGGGCCTTCATGCCCAGCCTCGGCGCGAGGTGGAAAAAATTCTCGAAGACGAGAATTTTTCCTGTTTATACTCAGCCGGCGTTGGGCCTGAAACGCGCTTGTCATGCATGCTCCGGTAGAGTGCCGGTGCAGGCTTCGAGCAGGTCGGGTCTGATCGATCACGCCCCGCACGGGGAATAATAAGAAGCGAGTTGGAGAAGTAGGATGGCTGAGCGCGAGACCGGAACCGTCAAGTGGTTCAACGATGCCAAGGGTTATGGATTCATCCAGCGTGGTAGTGGCCCGGATGTGTTTGTTCACTACCAGGCGATCCGTGGCCAGGGCCACCGCTCTCTGACCGAGGGTCAGCAGGTGGAATTCTCGGTGATCCAGGGCCAGAAGGGCCTGCAGGCCGAAGACGTCGCTGGACTCTGACCCGGTGCTTCGAAGAAGGCCCGTCAACTTCGATTGACGGGCCTTCTTTCATTTCAAGGCGTGGTTGGTGCTGACCCAGTTGCAGGCTGGCCGTGGCCCATCGGTATGCGATGCCCGTGTTCAGGTCGTATGCCAGAGAATCTCGCGTTCGCCTTCGTCGTTGATGCAGACCCAGCGGTCGGCGGCGTCTTCGGCTTCGTCTTCGCTCCAGCTGCCTGGCGCGCAGCGAATCTCGACATTCAGCGCGGCATGGGCGGCGCGGGCACATGCCACGTCGTCTTCCCAGGGCGTGGCATCGCTCTCCAGCAGCAGGCAATGCCACTTGCCGACGGCCTTCGGCAACCAGGTCACCGGGATGTCTGCGGCGCGGCACTTGAACGTCTGGCCCTTCGGCTGCCAGGGCGAGCAGGGACCGATCGCCTGGCTGAGCCATTCGGTGACAGCGTCCTGGCTGGCGTCCCTGAGGTAGATCTCGATGTCGGGTTGGCGCATGAGTGGGTGGCCTTGTGTGAGGGTTTAGAACGGGTCTCGCTGGATCCAGTCGTAGCGTATCGCGACCCGAACCCGTAATGGCTGGTCGATGACGGCTGCGCGGCGCTCGGCACTGGCACGCCAGCCATGCGGCGTCATCGCCAGCAGGTCGGCGCGGGCCTGGGCGCTGTCGAGCTGCAGCTCGAACGACAGGGTCTCGCTATGGGTGAGCTGCATGCCGACCGGAATCAATGACAGGTGCTTCTCGTCGTCATAGTCGCGGATCTCGTCATACAGCAGACCGCGCAGCTCCCAGAGGTGCTCGCGAGTCGGGCCCATGCGCAGCAGGCCACCACCGGGTGCGAGCAGGCGCCGCGCCTCGTGCCAGTCCAGTGGGCTGAAGACGCTGGCGAGCAGATTGCAGCTCGCATCGGCCAGCGGTACCCGCGCCATGCTCGTCACCAGCCATTCGAGCTGCGGTGCGCGGCGGCAGGCACGCTTGACCGCCTCGCGGGAGATGTCGAGGGCATAGCCGTCCGCACCAGGCAGCGCCTGGGCGATCTGCGCCGTGTAATAGCCCTCGCCGCAGCCGATGTCCAGCCAGCGCTGCGGCGTACGTTCAGCAGCCAGTTCGGCCAGGCGCCGGGCCAGCGGAGCGTAGTGGCCCGCCTCGAGAAAGCGCCGACGGGCCTCGACCATGGCCTGGTTGTCGCCCGGGTCGCGGCTGTTCTTGTGTTGCACCGGGAGCAGGTTGAGGTAGCCCTGCCGCGCACGGTCGAAGCGGTGGTTGGCGGGGCAGGCGACGCCTCGCTCGGCAACCTCGAGCGGGGCATGGCAGAGGGGGCAGATCAGCATGCGAGCAGGTTGACCATCGTCTGGTAGTAGATCTCGGTCAGCAGGTCGAGGTCGCTGGCCAGGACGTGTTCGTCGACCTGATGAATCGTGGCGTTGACCGGACCGAGCTCGACGACCTGAGTGCCAAGGGTGGCGATGAAACGACCGTCGGACGTACCGCCACTGGTGGAAGGGGTGGTTTCGCGACCGGTGACGTGGCGGATCGCCTTGGCCACACCGTCCAGCAGGTCGCCCGGCTCGGTCAGGAACGGCAGGCCGGACAACGCCCAGTCGACGCTCCAGTCCAGGCCGTGTTTGTCGAGTATCGCGGCGGTGCGTTGCTTGAGGTCTTCGACCGTCGACTCGGTCGAGAAGCGGAAATTGAACACTACCTCCAGCGTGCCGGGGATGACATTGGTCGCGCCGGTGCCGGCATTCAGGTTGGAAATCTGGAAACTGGTCGGCGGGAAGAAGGCGTTACCGTCATCCCAGTGCTCGGCTGCCAGCTCGGCCAGCGCGGGCGCAGCGAGGTGGATCGGGTTCTTCGCCAGATGCGGATAGGCCACGTGGCCCTGTTGCCCGCGCACGACCAGGGTGCCACCGAGCGAGCCGCGGCGCCCATTCTTCACCACGTCGCCCACCAACCGGGTGCTCGAGGGTTCGCCGACGATGCACCAGTCCAGCCGCTGGCCGCGCTCGCGCAGCCGTTCGACCACCGCCTTGGTGCCGTGATGCGCCGGGCCTTCCTCGTCGCTGGTGATCAGAAAGGCGATCTGGCCGTTGTGGTTCGGGTGGTCGGCGGTAAAGCGCTCGACCGCGACGACCATCGCCGCCAGGCTGCCCTTCATGTCGGCTGCGCCACGGCCATGCAGCATGCCGTGCTCGTCGATGCGCGCGGCAAAGGGTGGGTTGTGCCAGGCCTGTTCGGGGCCGGTGGGCACGACGTCGGTATGACCGGCGAAGCAGAGCACCGGGCCTGCCTGGCCGCGGATCGCCCAGAAGTTCTCCACGTCTTCGATGCGCATCGGCTCGATGGCGAAACCGCAGGCGGCGAGCCGATCGCTCATCAGCTGCTGGCAGCCCTCGTCCAGTGGCGTCACCGACGGCCGGTTGATCAGCTCGCAGGCCAGTTCAAGGGTCGGGGAGAGGGCGTCGGTCATCACGGCTCCGGTGCAGGCGGGGAAAGGGCGCCAATACTAAAGCAAATCGGCGTGTTCGGCGTTGCACGACGCGCCGGCGAGCGGGGCGCCGGGCGTCGTCCGATCGAGCGAAACCCGGCTGCCCTGCGCTGGCCTACTGCATCCCGGCCGGTTCGCCGAGCGGTGCAGGTTGCGGCTTTGGCAGGGATGAAAGCAGCGCCATCACCAGCGCAGCCAGGTACGGCAGCGACTGCACCAGCAGCACGCCGACCCAGAACATCACATCCAGCCCCGGTTGCTTCTGCGAGAGGGTGATGCCCAGCGCGGCGCCCCACAGCAGCACCATGACGAAAGCCTCCTCGCGCGCTTCGGCCAGCGCGACCAGTACGCCGTGGCTGCTGCGCAACTTGGGCGTGCGGAAGAAGGGAATGCTGCGCGTCACCAGGCCGAACAGCACCGCTTTGGCGATGGTGTGCGACAAGGCCAGGCCGGCCACGGCGGCGGACATCGCATCGCGCATGTTCACGCCCACGGCACGCCGGTAGAGGAACAGAATCTTGCCCAGCTTGAACACGAACAATGCCAGCGGCGGCAGGGCGAAGATCAGCAGCGGCGGATCGACCCGGTTCGGCACGATGATCATCGCCGCCGACCAGAGCAATGCGCCAAAGGTGAAGAACACGTTCAGGCCGTCTGCGACCCAGGGCAACCAACCGGCGAGAAAGTGGTAGCGCTGCCCACGTGTCAGGTCGTTGCCACGGCCAAGCAGCAGGCTGGCGAGGTGATGCTTGCAGATCTGCATGGCGCCGTACGCCCAGCGGAAGCGTTGCTTCTTGAAATCGATGAAGGTATCCGGCATCAGGCCCTTGCCGAAGCTGTGCTCCGAATAGGCGGCTGACAAACCCTTCTGGAACACCCGCAGGCCGAGCTCGGCGTCCTCGGTGATGCACCACTCGGCCCACTTGAGCTCATCGAGCACCGACCGGCGCGTCATGGTCATGGTGCCGTGCTGAATGATCGCGTCGCGGTCGTTGCGGGTCACCATGCCGATGTGGAAGAAACCCTTGTACTCGGCGTAGCAGAGCTTCTTGAACAGCGATTCGTGTTCGTCGCGATAGTCCTGCGGTGACTGCACCACGGCGATTTGCGGATCGGCAAAGTGCGGCACCATCTGCTTCAGCCAGTTGGGGCTGACGCAGTAGTCCGAATCGATCACCGCGATGACCTCGGCCTCCGGGCTGGTGTGCTGCATCGCATAGTTCAGCGCGCCACCCTTGAAGCCGGCCAGTGGCGCGACGTGGAAAAAGCGGAACCGTGTGCCGAGCGCCTCGCAATGGGCTTGCACCGGCTCCCAGATCGCCGGGTCGCGGGTATTGTTGTCGATCACCAGCACTTCGAAGTGCGGGTAATCCAGGCGCGCCAGGGCATTGAGCGTCTGCTTCACCATCTCGGGCGGTTCGTTGTAGCAGGGCACGTGCACCGAGACCATCGGCCGGTAGCTACTGTCCTGCGTGACCGGGAGGAACGGGCGCACGCGCTGGCGCTTCCAGACGGTTTCGGCCAGTTCATGAGCTTCTGTCAGCAGCACGATCATCACCCCGAGCGCGCCCAGCGCCAGCAGCACGCCGACCGTGATGCCGAACCAGGTGCTGTACTGCTGGCTGAAGTCGTAGGCGATCCACACCAGCATGGTGGCGACCAAGAAGGCGACCAGCGTCAGGAAGGTCCGGCCGCGTTGGCGCAGCGCGCTGCTGTCGATCAACAGCAATGCCAGGGCAAGCAGTGCCAGTACACCCGACGCGCTCGCCAGCAGGTGCCACTGTGGAATCTCCACGACTGGGCCGCTCAGGGGGAACTTGGGCTGCCGCTCGGCGTTGAATACGCCCCAGTAGGCACCCACCGCACCTTCCTCCCCGGCCTTCCAGGGCTGGTCGAAGGCTTCGATGACGAAGTAGTTGTAGCCGTTGGCATTGAGCGTGTTGACCAGCTCGCGCAGGTAGAGCGCCTGTTCGGCCTGGTCCGCGACCGCGCCGCCACGGGTGCGACCGTTGCTCGGCCAGCCGACTTCTGCCAGCAACAGCGGCTTTTTCGGGAAGGCCTTCTTCAGTTCACGCGCCCTGTCGAGCACGAAGGCGACCGAATGCTCACGGGGCACGAATTCCCAGTAGGGCAGGACGTGGGCCGCGATCAGGTCGACATGCTTGGCCAGCTCCGGGTACTTCTCCCAGATGTGCCACTGCTCGGCGGTCGTAACCGGTACTTTCAGGGCCGCGCGAACACGGTCCAGGTAGCCGATCATCTGCTCGACGGTGATTTCCTCGCGGAACAGCGCTTCGTTGCCGACGATGACGCGAATGACGTTGCGTTCGCGCTTGGCGATCTCGATGCCGCGCTCGATCTGTGCCTCGTTGGCTTCCAGGTCGTTGCTCAACCAGATGCCCAGGGTCACGCGCAGGCCGGCTTCTTCGGCCAGACGCGGGATCTCGCCGAGCACCTTGTCCACCGAGTAGGTGCGGATGTTATCGGTCTGGCTGGTGAGCAGCTCGAGATCGGCACGGATCTCGTCTTCGCTGGGGTAGGTGCCTTCCTGTGGGTCCTGTTGCAGGCGGAACGGCGAAAAGGAATAGCCGGCGATCTGGTCGGGCCAGTCGGGCGCCTCCTGAGGTTGGTTGAACCAGGCCCAGAGGCCAGTGAACAGCGAAGCCACGGCCACGACCATGACTAGGTTGAGACCCATTTTGCGAGCTGACATCGGTGCGAAGGTTCCAGGAGGAGGAACAGAGGGAAGACCGGCGAACGCCGGCTGGCGCGCATCCTACTCCCGGCCCGAACGCCTGTACAGTGGGGCGCCAAGCTGTTTTTGCAGCGGATGGAGGACCTATAATCGGCGCTGTTTTTTCCGGGGAAATCGACATGCCTATCGACGATCAGCGTTTCGGCGGAATTGCCCGCCTGTACGGCTCCGAAGGGCTCGAGCGACTGGCGGCAGCGCATGTCGCGGTGGTCGGGATCGGCGGGGTCGGTTCCTGGGCGGCGGAGGCGCTGGCACGCAGCGGCGTCGGCGAGATCAGCCTGTTCGACCTCGACGATGTGTGCATCACCAATACCAACCGCCAGGTGCACGCGCTCGAAGGCGCAGTGGGCAAGCCCAAGGTCGACGAGATGGCGTCTCGGATACGGGCGATCAATCCGGCCTGCGTGGTGCACGCCGTCGCTGATTTCGTGACCCGTGACACCATGGCTGACTACATCACCGAGCAGCTTGACTGCGTCATCGACTGCATCGACAGCGTGCCGGCCAAGGCCGCGCTGATCGCCTGGTGCAAGCGCCGCAAGATCCAGATCATCGCCACGGGTGGCGCCGGCGGTCAGGTGGACCCGACGCAGATCCAGGTCACCGACCTGAACAAGACCTTCAACGATCCGCTGGCGGCCAAGGTTCGCTCCTTGCTGCGGCGCGAATACCATTTCTCGCGCACGCCGGGGCGCACCTACAGCGTGCCCTGCGTGTTCTCGACCGAGCAGTTGCGCTATCCGAAGCCCGACGGCGGCGTCTGCCAGAGCAAGAGTTTCGTCGGGGAGGGTGTCAAGCTCGACTGCGCCGGCGGCTTCGGTGCGGCGATGATGGTCACGGCCAGCTTCGGCCTGGTTGCGGCGGCCCGTGCAGTGGACAAGCTGGTCGCGGGCGCTCGGCGCCCAGCGGAGCGCGCGAAGGGCTAGAAGCCTTGCCTTGCCAACGCGCGCATCCGGGCGATCACGGCATTCATTCCGTTGGCGCGCGACGGCGACAGCTGGCGAGACAGGCCGAGCTGACCGAACCACTCGGCCACGTCCAGCGCCTGCAGCTCGGCGGCGCTCGAGCCGTTGACCCTTACCAGCAGCACAGCGAGCAGGCCGCGCAACAGCCTGGCCTCGCTGGTACCGCGAAACTGCCAGCGATCCTCATGCCGCTCGCCGACCAGCCAGAGCCTGCTCTCGCAGCCGGCGACGAGGTGGGCATCGTCGCGCTCATGGTCCGCCAGCGGTGCGAGGCGATCACCGAACTGCATCAACAGACGCGCGCGCTGCTCCCAGCCCGCCGCCTCGCGAAAGTGCTGCAAGGTTTGTTCGGCAGCGTGCGGCAGCGCGCTCATCGCAGCATTTCCAGCGCCTGATCCAGCGCACTGAAGAAACGCTCCAGATCAAGGCCGTCGTTGTACAGCCCGAGTGATACGCGGGTCGCGCCTTCCACACCCAGCGTCTTCAGCAGCGGCTGCGCGCAATGGGTGCCGCTGCGCACGGCAATGCCTTGTTCGGTGAGCAGGTGGGCCAGGTCGCCGTGGTGAATGCCCTCGACGGTGAAGCTGGCCAGCGCGATCTGTGGGGCGCCGAGCAGCCGGACGCCATCCCGGACGGCCAGGCCGGCGAGCAACTTCATGTGCAGCGCCTGCTCATGGCCGGTCACTGCTGCGGCGTCGAGCCTGGACAGGTAGTCAAGCGTCGCGCCCAGGCCGATCACCCCACCGATGGGCGGCGTGCCTGCCTCGAAACCCAGCGGCGCGGCGTGAAAATCGGCGCTCTGGTAATCGGCGACGCGGACCATCTCGCCGCCGAACTGCCAATGCTTGAGCTGGAGCAGCGATTCTCCGCGGCCGTAAAGCGCTCCCACGCCTTCCGGGCCGTACAGCTTATGGCTGGAGAGTACGTAGAAGTCGCAGTCCAGCGCCTGCATGTCATGGCGCCCATGCACCACGCCCTGCGCGCCATCCACCACGCTGAGCGCGCCCTGTGCACGGGCCAGCGGCAGGAGTTCGGCCAATGGTTGCCAGGCGCCGAGCACATTGGACAGCTGGCTGACCGCCAGCAGGCGGGTGCGCGGGCCGATGAGCTCTTGCGCCGCTTGCAGGTCGATGAGGCCGTTGGCATCGAGCGGCAGCACGACCAGCCGGGCATCACGGCGCTTGGCCAACTGTTGCCACGGCAGGAGGTTGGCATGGTGTTCCAGTGCGCTGACGACAATCTCGTCACCGGGCGTGACCCGATGCTCCAAGCCGTAGGCGAGCAGGTTGAGCGCCTCGGTGGCGCCCCGGGTGAAGACGATCTCGGTCGGGCAGGCTGCGTTCAGCCAGCGTGCCACCTTGATTCGCGCATCTTCGAAAGCGCGGGTGGCGCGTTCGGCGGGCTGGTGCTGGGCACGGTGGACATTCGCCGTGCCGCAGGTGTAGTAGCCGGTAAGGGCGTCGATCAGCGCCTGCGGTTTTTGCGACGTCGCGGCACTGTCGAGATAGGTCTGGCCCTGCGTTTCGAGAACGGCCAGGGCGGGGAAGTCGGCACGCCAGGGGAAGAGAGCATAGCGTTAAGCCTGAAGCTGGAAGCTGGAAGCTGGAAGCCAGGAGCGGAGCTTTACTGCTTCAAGCTGCTCGCTCAGGGCTTCGAGCTAATCGGTCAGTTGTGCGCGTGCAGCGCCTCGTTCAGCTCGATCGCGGACTTGTGCGTTTTGCATTCGACCGCCCCGGTCTGCGAATTGCGGCGGAACAGCAGGTCGCTTTGTCCGGCGAGTTCACGCGCCTTCACGACCTTGACCAGTTCGCCCTGTTCATCCAGCAGATTGACCTTGGTGCCTGCGGTGAGATAGAGACCGGATTCCACGGTGTTGCGGTCGCCCAGTGGGATGCCGATGCCCGCGTTGGCGCCGATCAGGCAGCCCTCACCGACGGAAATGACGATATTGCCGCCGCCCGACAGGGTGCCCATGGTCGAGCAGCCGCCGCCCAGGTCCGAGCCCTTGCCGACGAAGACGCCCGCCGAGACGCGGCCTTCGATCATGCCTGGGCCTTCGGTTCCGGCGTTGAAGTTGATGAAGCCCTCGTGCATCACGGTCGTGCCTTCGCCGACGTAGGCGCCAAGGCGAATGCGGGCGCTGTCGGCGATACGCACGCCGGCGGGGACGACGTAGTCGGTCATCTTCGGGAACTTGTCGACAGAGACGACTTCCAGCAGGTACCCCTTGAGGCGGGCTTCGAGCTGGCGCTCGGCCAGTTCGGCCAGGTCGATCGCGCCCTGGTTGGTCCAGGCGACGTTCGGCAGCAGCGGGAAGATGCCGGCAAGGTTGAGCCCGTGCGGCTTGACCAGACGGTGGGAGATCAGGTGCAGCTTGAGGTACGCCTCGGGGGTCGAACTCAGGGCGCTGTCCTCGGCCAGCAGCGTCGCCACGAGCGGACGCTGACTTTCGGCCAGACGGGTCAATAGCGCGTGCTGGACGGGATCGATGGCCTTCAGGGCGTCGGCCAGCTGGGCCGCCTGGGTCGTAGTGATCGCGATCGCCTGGTTGCCGCCCTGGTAGCCCAGCAGCGGGGCGACGGCGTCGACCAGTTCGCCGGCCGGTTTCAACAGGGGTTGTGCGTAAAAGACTTCGAGCCAGGTGCCCTGGCGGTTCTGGGTGCCGACGCCGAACGCCAGGCTGAAGAGGGTGTTGCTCATAGAGGGATCCTTATCGTTCGCGCTCGTCTCGGCGAGCGGGTCTCAGTTCTTGGCTGCCAGCTCGGCCGCATAGGTGTCGGGCTTGAAGCCGACCAATGTCCTGTCGCCCAGGTCAAGGACGGGGCGCTTGATCATCGACGGCTGGGCCAGCATCAGTTCGATCGCCTTGGCCTGGTCGAGATCGGCCTTCTGCGCGTCGTCCAGCTTGCGGAAGGTAGTGCCGGCACGGTTGAGAATGGTCTGCCAGCCGTGTTCGTCACACCAGGCCTGGAGATGGGCGCGGTCGATGCCGGCGCTCTTGTAGTCGTGGAAACGGTAGTCCAGTCCGTGCTCGTCGAGCCAGGTGCGAGCCTTTTTCATGGTGTCGCACGCCTTGATGCCAAACAGGCACAGTCCATTTTTCGAATCAGGCATAACAGGGCTCCAGGTTCTCCGGCCAGGCTGGGTCGCGGATTATGCCATGTCGGGACGAAGCCTGCCGCCCGTCGGGAGGATGTGGCGGTCGGGTAGGCGACGGGATCGGATCTCACTCGTTGGTTATCGCGCCCGACCCGAGCAGCTCTTCGATCGGCTGCTCGTGAGTCGGCCGTACCACGCGCCCCAACTCCTCGCCCTGGCGCATAAGGATCAGCGTCGGCCACAGCTTGACCCGAAAGGAGCGCCCCAGCGGGCGCCCCGGCCCGTCCTCAATCTTCAGGTGACGCAGCTCGTGCCCGGCGAGCACGCTCGCCAAGGGGCCTGTGCGGCCCGGCAATGTCCACACCAGTCGGTGCCGAATTCGAGCAGGGTGACGCCATCAAGGGCGTCCACCTCGGCGCGTGTCGGGGCGCTGGCACTGTAGCGTTCGGTCATCTGCATGCGGTTCTCCTCTGGCCGTCATTGGTTGAGTCGCCCGGGCGGCAGCGGTTCAGCCTGTGCGACGTCGGGCGTTGCGATCATTTCCCGGTTTGGCGTGTCCACAAAGGACCACCGCTACGACGAGGAATCTCCATGGCACGCAAGCATTTCGAACACTATGAAGCGATTTCATCGGCAGTCCCGGTCGATGACGCCTTCGAGGCGGTGATCGCCGTCAAGCGTCGCGGTACCGATGAGAACGCCCATGTCTTCAAGGTAGCCAACGGTCGCCGCTACGATTTGGCATCCGAAGCGGACGTCGCGGCGGAGGCAGCCTTGACCAAGGTGCGGGAGGTCAGCGACGCCGGTGAGCTGATCTGGGAAGAACACGCGATCTGACGGAGGTACGCATGAATGAGTCCGAGCAGGAGCCGAAAGGTCCGGAGCGCGACAAGCGGGATGAAGCCGATCAGGCTGACATCCCCGAGCACATGAAACCTGAAAATCTGGAGAAGCTGCGCGACTACGGCAAGGACATGATCCCGCCAGGCGTGGCCTGAGTAGCCGGGCGCCAGCGCGCCCGGTGGGTTCACAGCGACTCGATGAAGACGCGGATGCGCTGGGCGGCTTCGATGCACTCGGCCAGCGGAGCGACGAGCGCCATGCGCACCCGGCCTGATCCAGGATTCAGGCCGTCGACCTCACGCGACAGGTACGAACCCGGCACGACGGTGACGTGCTCACGTGCGAAGAGTTCGCGGGTGAAGCGCTGATCGTCGATCGGGGTTCGCGGCCACAGGTAAAAACCGCCATCAGGGCGTCGAACGTCCATGACCGGCGCCAGGATGTCCAGCACAGCGTCGAACTTCTCCCGATACAGCTCGCGGTTGGCCCGCACATGCGCTTCGTCGTTCCAGGCCGCGATACTCGCCAACTGGGTCTGCACCGGCATCGCGCAGCCATGGTAGGTGCGGTAGAGCAGAAAGGCCTTGAGGATCTCGGCATCGCCAGCGACGAAACCCGAGCGCAGCCCAGGCAGGTTCGAGCGTTTGGACAGGCTGTGGAAGACCACGCAACGACGGAAGTCGTCACGCCCCAGCGCGGCGCAGGCGGTCAGCAAGCCGGCTGGAGGTTGCGATTCGTCGAAGTAGAGTTCGCTGTAGCATTCATCGGCCGCGATCACGAAGTCATGTTCGTCAGCCAGCGTGATGAGGCGCTTCAGGGTTTCCAGCGGCACGAGTGCACCGGTGGGGTTGCCTGGGGAGCAGAGAAAGAGAATCTGTGTGCGTTGCCAGACGTCGGTCGGGACGGCATCGAAGTCGGGGTTGAAACCGTTCGCTTCGGTGCAGGGCAGGTAGTGCGGCGTCGCGCCGGCTAGCAGGGCCGCGCCTTCGTAGATCTGGTAGAAGGGGTTGGGGCTCAGCACCAGCGCACCCGGTTCGCGTCTGACCACGGCCTGAGTGAAGGCGAACAGCGCCTCCCGCGTTCCATTCACGGGCAGCACATGGCGCGCCGGATCGACCGCCTCCGGTGCTACACCAAAGCGACGTTCGCACCAGCGCGCGATGGACTCACGCAGCGCCGGGATGCCGAGCGTGGTCGGGTACACGGCAAGCTGGTCGAGGTTGTGGGTCAGCGCTTGGGCAACGAAGTCCGGGGAGCGGTGCTTTGGTTCGCCAATCGACAGGGAAATCGGGCGTTTGTCGGCCGAGGGCTTGGCGTCGGCCAGCAGGCCGCGGAGTTTCTCGAACGGGTAGGGCTGCAGCAGGGTCAGGGCGTCATTCATCGTTGTGGTCTTCGACACGTCGGGAAGCGCCGGGCGCTTCGATGGGGTCAGTCGCTGCGTGCGCCACCGTAGTAGGCGCAGCCGCGCAAGGTCTGGTCGTCTAGGCGTAGCTCGGCAGTGAGGTGCGTGACCGCTCCGCTGGCGCTATCGACGCAGCGTTGCGGTGCGACCCAAAGGTCGATGCGCTGCGTATTGGCTTCGCTGCTGAAACTGGTCTGCCCGTCCGGCAGCTGCTCCTCCAGGTAAGGCACCGCCATGGGCGCGTCGCCAAGACGGTTCAGGAGCATGCCGGCCTTGGTCACCACCACGTTCCAGCCGGGTTCGTGACCACTGGCGCGCAGCAACGTCAGCGGCAGGTCGGGGTCGTCGCAACCCGGGCCTTCCGCCTGCAGCCGGTACACACGGGTGAGTTCCAGACGGCCCTGCGAGAGGTGCCCTCGGACATCCGCGTAAAGCGGCTGGCCGGCCGACAGGGCCACCACATCATCTGGCAGGCCGGTATCGCCGGTGTCGATGAGTTCCAGCTGCCGTTGGGGCCGGCAGGTGGTGAGCATCAGCTGGCCGTCGACGCGCTCGACCGTGCCCTGCAGGCGTTCGGTCGGCGCGGTGGGCTTGCCGCCGGAAAGGGACTGGCAGCCAGCGAAGACGGGGAGCAGGGCGAGCAGAAGGACGCGGCAGGAAGGTGTCATCGAAAGGCCCGGAGATGGAGAGAAGCTGCACCATCCGACGAGGGTGCAGCGCTGAATCAGTTGCCCTTGACGGTCCTGCCGCCGACGGTGCCTTCCTGGAGCATGATCTGATATTCCTTGCCGTCCTTCTCGATCTGATGCAGGCGGACCAGCAGGAAGTCCCAGTCCTTGGCGAACCAGAGGATGGTCTGGCGCTTGCTCTGGGTCGGATCGCGCACGCGCTCGACCTTGATCGCATCGACCTGGCCGGCCTTGGTGCTGACGGCTTCCTCACCCAGTACGCGGAAGTCGTAGGTTTCGATCTCGTCGCCGTCGACGACCTGGTAGCTCATGCTCTTTTCACCGGCCGCTACCGCGTGCTGCAGGGCAATCTGGTAGGTGGACTTGTCGAGCAGACCGGTGTTCAACGGCAGCTCCACCGAGTCGCCGCGGTCTTCGCCAATCACTTTCTTGGCTTGCCAGTCGAACTCGTGGCTGATCGTCTTGCCTCGGCCGAGGCCGCTGCGCTTGAGGCGGTAGCTCTGCGGGATGAAACGCTCGCCTTCGATCTTGAAGGTGCTGCGCTCGTTGAAGCTGGCCACCAGCATGGACGCTTCGAAATCGAGCCGCCAGGTCTCGGCGTCAACCTTTTCCAGGCTGCGTTGGGCGGTGCCGCTGACCGGAACCTGTTTCCAGTCCGCGGTGTAGCTGGCGGAGAAGGGCTTGAGCTCCAGGGCCTGGACCGGCAGGGCCAGAACGGCGAGGGTGAGCAACAAGGCGCGACGCATAGAGTCTCCTAGATTCGTACGAGGTGGCCGGTGGCCGGCAGCGGATTGCCGTCAAGCATCGCGCCTTGCTCGGCCAGGCGCAAGCGGCCTTCGGCGAACCAGCGGACGGCCAGCGGATAGATGATGTGCTCGGCCGCATGCACGCGGCTCGTCAGGCTTTCGAGGGTTTCGCCGGGCTGGACCGACAGGTGCGCCTGAATGGCCACCGGGCCGCCATCGAGCTCCTCGGTGACGAAATGCACGCTGCAGCCATGCTCGGTATCGCCGGCTTCGAGCGCACGGCGATGGGTATCCAATCCTTTGTATTTGGGCAGCAGGGACGGATGGATGTTCAGCAACCGTCCCTGGTAATGCCGAACGAAGCCTGGCGTCAGAATTCGCATGAAGCCGGCCAGCACCACCAGGTCAGGTTGGTGCTGGTCAATGATCGCCATCAGCGCCGCGTCGAACGCTTCCCGGTCGGCGAAATCCTTGTGCCGGACCACATGCGTCGCGATTCCAGCCGCCTGAGCACGCTGCAGGCCAAACGCTTCCTCGCGGTTGGAGACGACCGCACGGATCCGGGCGGCGTTCTTCTCATCCTGGCTGTCGAGCAGGGCTTGGAGGTTGCTTCCTGATCCGGAGATCAGCACGACCACATTGCAGGGTGCCGACATCAGTGGGTTTTCAGGTTGTTCAGCACCACACGCTCGACACCTTCTCCTGCCGCGGTGGCTATCTGCCCGATGACCCAAGGCGCTTCACCGGCGCCGCGCAGGCAGGTGAGCGCGGCATCGACCTGGTCCTGCGCAACGCAGATGACCATGCCCACGCCGCAGTTGAGGACGCGATGCATCTCGTGCTCGTCGACGTTGCCGTGTTGCTGCAACCAGTCGAAGACAGCGGGGCGCTGCCAGCTGGCGACGTCGATGACGGCCTGGCTGCCTTCGGGCAATACACGCGGGATGTTGTCCAACAGACCGCCGCCTGTGATATGAGCCATGGCCTTGACCGCGCCGGTTTGCTTGATCAGTTGCAGCAAGGGCTTGACGTAGATGCGGGTCGGCGCCATCAGCAACTGCGCGAGCGGCTTGCCGTCGAGCTGCACCTGCTCGATATCGACGCCGGCCACTTCGATGATCTTGCGGATCAGCGAGTAGCCGTTGGAGTGGGGACCTGACGAGGGTAGTGCGATCAGCGCATCGCCGGCCTGCACCTTGGTACCGTCGATGATTTCGCTCTTTTCCACCACGCCGACGCAGAAGCCGGCCAGGTCGTAGTCCTCGCCTTCATACATGCCGGGCATTTCGGCCGTCTCGCCACCGACCAGTGAACAGCCGGCCAGCTCGCAACCGGCACCGATACCGGTCACGACGGTGGCGGCAACGTCCACGTTGAGCTTGCCAGTGGCGTAATAGTCTAGGAAGAACAGCGGCTCGGCGCCACAGACCACCAGATCGTTGACGCACATGGCGACCAGGTCCTGGCCGATGCTGTCGTGCTGGTTGAGGTTCAGCGCCAGGCGCAGCTTGGTGCCGACACCGTCGGTACCCGAGACAAGCACCGGCTGCCTGTAGCCGGCAGGGATTTCGCACAGGGCGCCAAAACCACCCAGCCCGCCCATGACTTCCGGACGCGCAGTGCGCTTGGCTACGCCTTTGATGCGTTCGACCAGCGCTTCGCCTGCATCGATGTCGACGCCAGCGTCCTTGTAGCTGATGGAGGGTTGCTTGCTCATAGAATCCGGACCTGTGAAGGAAGTGCGAAGCGACCGGTCAGAACGAGGCTGCGTGCCGGCGCACGGGGCGCCAGTCCGGTCTGCGGAAAGCGCGCGATTTTATCAGGCTTGCCGCACAGCGGCCATCCCGCGGCGCGCCTCCTGTTCGGCCTCGGCACGATCAGCTGCGCATTACGCCACCTGCACAGGGCGCCGCGGTTGCTCCGATCCTGGCCGCTGTTTAAGGTATAGCCCGTGTCAGCCGTGCCCGGCCTCGATCGTTCAGCGTCGGCGGGGCCCATCCATGTCCGGCCGCCAGCGAGATCTTCCATGCGCCTGCTTACCCGCCTTCTAGCCATCTGTTGTGCGCTCGTCTCCCTGCCGAGCGTCGCAGTTCCTCTGTCCGATCTCTACAAGGTGCGCCAGCCGGTTTCCAGCCAGCAGCCGGCCGACCGCGAGCAGGCGTTGCGTCAGGCATTCGATACCCTTCTGCTGCGCTTGACCGGTGAGGAGCAGAACGAGCAGGCGTCGGTCGCAGCGTTGCGTGACGATCCGCAGCAACTGATCAGCCGATATGCCTATGAAGGGGACGCGGTCATCGTCGATTTCGACCCTCATACGACCGAGCGGGCGCTGCGTTCGGCGGGCCTGTCGCTCTGGGGGAAGCGATCGTCCGAGCATCATGACCTGGTGGCTGATCGAGTCACCGGACGGCACTCAGCTGGTAGGCGACGCGCAGGAGGGGTCGAAGACCCTGCAGGCCGCCGCCCAGCACCGGGGCTTGCCTTTGCGCCTGCCGCTGGCCGATCTGAGCGAGCAGCTTGCCGCCACCCGCGAGGCCCTGTCGGCGAGCGATCCGCAGGCGCTGCGCGATGCGTCCGAGCGCTACGACGCCGACGGGCTGCTCGCGGTGGTGGTGCGACAATCCGATGAGAACTGGGAAGCCAGCTGGCAGTTCTGGCTGGGTCAAGAGCGGGCTGGGGAGAAGGTCAGCGGCGACAGCCGCGAGGCCGTTGCCGACCAGGTCATGCTGGCTGTCAGCCGCTTCCTGGCGCCGCAGTATCGCGTCGCACCAGGCGCCAGCGAGGAGATCACCCTGGAGGTGATGGGCGCCAACGTGGCGCGTTTCGCCGAACTCGACCGACTGCTCGAGCCATTCGACGGCCGGCTGCAACGGGTCGAAAGCGATCGGTTGGTGTATGTGCTCCGGGCGAGCCCCGAGCAGCTCCGTGCCCAGCTTGCGCTGGCGCGCCTGCAGGAAATGACGGAAGAAGAATGGCACGCCGCGCAACCCATCGATGCACAAGCGTCAATTGGCGAGCCTGACGAGGCGGAGGCTCAACCGGGGCAGGATCAACCGACTGGGCAGCCACAGGAACCCGAACCTGCGCCGCAGGAAGAGGCGGGTACGGTGATGCGCTACCGCTGGTAGCGACAAGGACTCAGGGGTTGCCAGCGCCAGCGGCGAACGTGGCAATCGAAGCTCAGTACAGGGGATGTTCCGAAACATGACAATCGATCGAACGAGCCGCTGGCTGCCGCTGGTTGTTCTGCTGCTGCTTGGTGCGCTGCTGTATCAACTCTCGCCTATCCTCTCGCCGTTCCTGGTGGGCATTCTCCTGGCCTACCTGGGAGATCCGCTGGTCGATCGCCTCGAACGCTGGGGCGCGTCTCGAACCTGGGGCGTGATTCTGGTGTTCACCCTGTTCAGCCTGATTCTTCTGCTACTGCTTGTGGTCTTGCTGCCCATGCTGGGCCGACAACTGATGCATCTGTACGAGCTTGCGCCGCTGGCACTCGACTGGCTTCAGGTGACGGGCCTGCCCTGGATCCAGGAGCAGTTCGGCCTCAGCGAGGAATTCTGGCGTTTCGACCAGATCAAGAGTGCCTTTTCCGCCAACCTGGGCAGTACCAAGGACATTGTCACGGTGATTCTGAGCCAGGCCACCGCGTCGAGCCTCGCGCTGCTGGCCTGGCTGGCCAACCTGCTGCTCGTGCCGGTGGTTTGTTTCTACCTGCTGCGTGACTGGGACCTGATCATGGCGAAGTTGCGCGGGCTGCTGCCGCGCCGTCGCGAAGAAACCGTAATGGGCCTGATGCGCGAGTGTCATGAAGTCATCGGTGCCTTCCTGCGCGGACAATTGCTGGTGATGCTGGCGCTCGCTGTGGTGTATTCGGTTGGTCTGATGCTGGTTGGCGTCGATCTGGGATTGCTCATCGGGGTGCTGGCCGGGCTTGCCAGCCTGGTGCCCTATATGGGCTTCGTGGTCGGCATCGGCGCGGCGATCATCGCCGTTCTGTTCCAGTTCGGCCTCGAACTCTATCCGCTGTTGGGGGTGGTGGCGGTATTCACGGTGGGTCAGATGCTCGAAGGCATGCTGCTGACACCGTTGTTGGTGGGCGATCGCATCGGCTTGCACCCGGTCGCGGTGATCTTCGCGGTGCTCGCCGGAGGACAACTGTTCGGTTTCGCCGGCGTTCTGCTGGCCCTTCCGGTTGCAGCCGTGATCATGGTGCTGCTGCGCCACGTCCACGATCTCTATAAACTCTCCGACCTTTACGCAGAGCCGCCAGGCCCAGGCACACCGGTCGAACCTCCCAAGCAATGAAACCCATCCAGCTCCCCTTGGGGATTCGTCTGCGCGACGATGCCACCTTCGCCAACTTCTACCCAGGCGCCAATGCCGCGGCGCTTGGCTACGTCGAGCGCATCTGCTCGCCCGAGGCAGGGTGGTCAGATGAACTGATTTATCTCTGGGGGCACCTTGGCGTGGGCCGCAGCCACCTGCTGCAGGCGGCTTGCCTGCGTGTCGAGCAGCGCGGCGAGCAGGCCGTCTACCTGCCGCTTGCGGAGGTCGCCGAATACGGGCCGGCGCTGCTCGACAATCTCGAGCAAAGCGAGTTGGTGTGCCTCGATGACCTCGATGCCGTCGCCGGTGACCCGATCTGGGAAGAAGCGCTGTTCCACCTGTTCAATCGCTTGCGCGACAGCGGTCGGCGTCTGCTGCTCGCGGCCAGCAATTCGCCACGGGAGATCGCGGTAGCGCTGCCGGATCTGAAGTCGCGGCTGAGCCTGGCCTTGGTGTTCCAGCTGCAGTTGCTCTCCGACGAGGACAAGCTGCGCGCGCTGCAGCTGCGCGCGTCCCGCCGAGGGCTAAACCTGCCGGACGATGTCGGTCGGTTCATCCTCACTCGTGGCACGCGCAGCATGAGTGCCTTGTTCGAATTGCTCGATCGCCTGGATCAGGCCTCGTTGCAGGCACAGCGCAAGCTGACCATTCCCTTCCTGAAGGAAACGCTGGGCTGGTAGCCAACCGGCCCTTGATCAGCTCTCTCCGGCCTGTTTGCGTTCGTACTGATACGCCCAGCGCGTGTAGAGCAGGGCGCTGACGAACAACGTCAGGCTGACCAGCGCCTCGACCCATCCGTACAGCATCCGTGCCGGGTCTATCGCGGCCAGGACGCCCTGGATGAAGTACAGATTCACGATGAAGCACGTCCAGGCGTGCGCCCGAGGGCTACCGGCGATCATTCCAGGCGCGACCAGTAGCAGGGGGAACCAGCTGGATGCCGACCACCACCCAGGTGCGCGCACCATGCAGGTCGGCGAAGGCCAGATTCCAGACCAGCAGGAGTACCGCGAGGCCGACGAAACTCGCCAGTGCAACGGCACGGCTGAGCCGGACCCTCGGTGCGAGCCAGTCGAGTGATGGCAGAGGCTTGGGCGTTCTAGCCAAGGTTGTTCTCCAGGCGCTTGGCGGTTTGTGCGAGTCGCGTACCGAGCGCACGGCACAGGGCGATCTCCTGTTCGTCCAGGGCGCGCTTGCCATCGGCGCCGGCATGATGGCTCGGGCCGTACGGCGTACCGCCGCCACGCGTCTCCAGCAGGGCGTTTTCGCTGTAGGGCAGACCGAGCACCAGCATCCCGTGGTGGAGCAGCGGCAGCAGCATCGACAGTAGGGTCGATTCCTGGCCGCCATGCAGGCTGGACGTGGAAGTGAATACGCCGGCGGGCTTGCCGACCAGCTCGCCGGTGAGCCAGAGCCCGCTCGTGCCGTCGAGGAAATATTTCATCGGGGCAGCCATGTTGCCGAAGCGGGTAGGACTGCCGAGGGCCAAGGCGGCGCAGTGCTTCAGATCGTCCAGCGTGGCGTAGACCGCGCCTTCATCAGGGATTGCCGGCGCCACCGCTTCACATTCCGTCGAGACGGCCGGAACCGTGCGCAGGCGAGCCTCCAGACCGGCCTGCTCGACACCGCGCGCAATCTGTCGGGCCATCTCGGCGGTCGCGCCGTGGCGGCTGTAATACAGCACCAGAACGTACGACGCGCTCATGGCAGTAGCTCCAGCACCTTCTCCGGCGGGCGGCCGATCACGGCACGGTCACGGGAAATGAAGATGGGGCGCTCGATCAGGCGCGGGTGAGCGACCATGGCGGCGATCAGCTCCGCGTCGCTGAGGCTGGCATCAGCGAGGCCGAGCGTCCGGTATTCCTCTTCCCCGGTTCGCAGCAACTGCCGTGGGCTGATGCCCAGGCGCGCCAGCAGGCGAGCAAGCTCCTCGGCGTCGGGAGGGGTGTCCAGGTAGCGAATGACGGTGGGCTGAACGCCGCGCGCTTCGAGCAGTTCGAGGGCGCCGCGCGATTTCGAACAGCGCGGGTTGTGATAAAGGATGTGGTCGGACATTCTGGGTTGCTTCCCGGCAAGTAAGTTGGCCATTCTAACCTTCAATGCCGCCTGGCCTGAAACGCCGCTCGGTCGTGCACGCCGGCAGGTCCGATCCATCGACGTGTCCGCGCCCGCAGGAGGCAATACCGCTTGCGAATCGTTTTGAGGAGAAGGCATGCATCAACGGCTACGTGACCTGGTCGATTTCGGCCGTTTCCTCGTCAAGCGATTTCTGGCAGATCGGGGGCCCCACAGCGCGGCTGCGCTGACCTATACCACGCTGTTCGCCGTGGTGCCGATGATGACCGTCACCTTTGCCATGCTGGCTGCGATCCCGGCGTTCCAGGGGGTTGGCGAGCAGATCCAGGGGTATGTATTCAACAATTTCATTCCTTCGACCGGGGCGACGATCCAGGAGTATCTGGTGGCCTTCACGGACCAGGCGCGCCAACTGACCTGGTTCGGGGTGGGCTTCCTGATGGCGACCGCTCTGATGATGCTGTTGACCATCGAGAAGGCTTTCAACCTCATCTGGCGCGTCCGCCAGCCGCGCCGTGGGATGTCGAGCTTTCTGCTCTACTGGGCGATCCTGAGCCTCGGCCCGCTGTTGCTGGGGGCCGGCTTCGCGATGAGCACCTACATCACCTCGTTGTCGCTGATCTCGGGCCCCCATGCGCTGATAGGCGCCGGCACGGTATTGAAGATCATGCCGCTGGTGTTCAGTGTCGCGGCGTTCACACTGATCTACGCCGCCGTGCCCAATACGCGTGTTCCGCTCAGGCATGCCGCGGTCGGCGGGTTGTTCACCGCGGTTCTATTCGAAGCCGCCAAACAGGCGTTCGGCCTGTATGTCAGCTATTTTCCAAGCTATCAGCTGATCTATGGCGCCTTCGCTGCGGTACCGTTGTTTCTGCTCTGGGTCTACTTGTCCTGGATGATCGTGCTGTTCGGCGCCGAGCTGGTCTGCGGGTTGTCGTCATCGCAACAATGGCGGCGCCGCGCACTACCCAGGCTGATCGTGATGTTGGGATTGCTGCGCGTGCTTTACGAGGGGCACCAGGCCGGTCGGGAGGTGGGGCTGCGTGATGCCCATCGCAAGGGCTGGCAACTGCCGGAGGATGAGTGGGACGAAATTCTCGAGTTCTTCGAACGTGAGCGGCTCGTATGCCGGACGGGTTCGTCCGCCTGGGTCCTCTGCCGTGATCTGAACAACTACAGTTTTGATCGCTTGCTGCAGAACAGCCCCTGGCCCTTGTCTGCCGTGCACGACTTGCCCGAGCAGCTCGACGAGCCCTGGTATCCGCCCTTGCGCCAGGCGCTGGAACTGCTACGCAAGGAACAGGCAAACCTGTTTGGCGGTAGCGTGGCCGACTGGCTGCATGCGGAGCGAACCTGATTTGAACGGCATGAAAAAGGAAACACGATGATTTCGAGGTGCATGGGCTTATTGGCCTGCCTGGCACTGGTCGGTTGCAGCGAGAGCTGGGGTCCTGATGCGCGCGGTCAGGAAGTTGCCGGCCGGGACCTGGAAGGCGACTGGGTTCTGGTGAACTACTGGGCCGAATGGTGTGGTCCCTGTCGAACCGAAATTCCTGAGCTCAACGCGCTCGACGCATCGAGTGAAGACATCACCGTCCTGGGCGTGAACTTCGATGAGCTGCAGGGCGAGGAGCTGGTAGCGGCTGCAGAAGCGCTCGGCATCCGTTTCCGGGTGCTGAGCGTGGACCCGACGGAGCGGCTCGGCTTATCGCGCAGCGCCGTTCTGCCCGTGACGGTGATTGTCGGTCCCGACGGTGAGGTGCGTGAGAGTCTGGTTGGCGAGCAGACCCAAGAGGGCTTGCTGGCACGCCTCGATACGCTGCGCAAGGGCGGTTAGGACGACTCGGCCGCTATCCGGCGCGACACCCTGCATGACTAGCCCTCGACCTGCTCGTGGTTTCAGGGGCGCACATACCAAAAATCCTGCCAGAAGCCCAGGACCTTGGCCGGATAGTGAGGTTTGCCCAGGCTGCCGTTATAGCGCGCAAGGGCCCGGTTGATGTCGCCGTTTTCCTTCTTCAGGTAGTAGCTGAGGATGGTACAGCCGTAGCGCAGGTTGGTGGCGTTGTCGGTCAGATTGTCCTGCGGTCGCCCCAGCTCGGCTTTCCAGAAGGGCATCACCTGCATCATGCCCTGAGCGCCGACGCTGGAGATGGCGAAGCGGTCGAAGTGGCTCTCCGCATGTATCAACGCGAGGACCCACTCCGGCTTCAGCCCTGCTTTGCTGGCCTCCTGATGCACCAGGCGCAGCAGCGTCAGGCGCTCCCCCAGCGTCAGGCATGAAGCGCTTGAGGCGCGTCGACATGTCCAGTAGCCAGACTTCGGCATCGAAGCGGTCCTGGAAACTGCCCGCTTCGGCCACGGTGCGTTGCATCAGGTCCCGCAGTTCCGGCTCGGGAGCCTGGCGGATCGAGGCGCTTGCCTGCATAGCGACGACCAGGGTCAGCGCGCAAAGCCAATACGGATACTTCATTGGCTCAGCCGTCTTCGCCCGGGTCTCTGGCCTGGCGACCTGCGTCCTGCATCAGTGCACGCAAGAATTCCTGCTGCAAGTCGGGATCGTTGCGGGTCAGTTCGATCAGGCTCTGCTCCAGCTCACTGGCTTCTTCCTCCAGGCCCAGTTCAGACAGACGCTTGACGCGGTGCACCCACTGCTCGACGTCGTCTCCTTCGAGGTCGTCGAAGATGAGGTCATGCGCTTCCAGTAGCTTGCTGCGCAGATTGCGGCTGACCAGAAGTACCGCGTCGGCCTGCGTGCCGTCCTCGGGATCACGCACCTGCAATACCAGCCGCCCAATCTGGCTGATGTCCTGCTCGGGGAAGGGGCCGTCGAGCAGGTTGAGCCGAAGCATGCCGTTGCGATCGGTACTCAGCTCGTGCAGCTCGCTGCCGGCTGCCACCTGCACCGGGCGTTCCGCCCACGGCAGGCTCGCGTATTCAAGTCGGGCGTCGCGCCGCTGCTCCTCCAGGCGAGCCAGGTTCTGCTGCGACCGCCCGTTGGATTCAGTGTTGAGAAACGGGTTAAGGCCTGCGAACCCATAGCTGATCCAGTCGCGTGTTGCGCTTTCCGGCAAATTGCCCAGCAGCACGACGTTGAGCACATTGGCGCCGACACCGGCCACGATGGCGACCGCACCCAATGGAATCTCGTACAGCTCGCGCCAGGGCTGGTAGGGCGTATAGCGATCGTAGCGACGCGTGACCTCGAAATCGGTGACCTCGAAAGTCTTCTGGTCGAATATGCGAATTCGCCGCTGTGGCAGTTCCAGCACGGGCTCGCCAACTTCGATACGCAGGCTGTGATCGAGCAGCTTGCGCTCCGTTCGGGCCTCGTTTTCGCTGCGTTGCGGCAAATGGTTGGCACAGCCTGCGAGCAGAAACGCCACGCAAAGCGTGGCGCAGGTTGAAGCATGAGCACTTCGGTTGAGCATGATGTCCGTCAGCGTTTGATACGCGAATTGATGAACTCGAGGATATCGGCAGCTGGAACGGCCTGGGCTTCCGCGTCGCGGCGATGCTTGTATTCCAGCGTGCCTTCGGCCAGCCCTCGGTCGCCAATGACGATCCGATGCGGAATGCCCACCAGTTCCATGTCGGCGAATTTGACGCCCGGACTGGTCTTCTTGTCACGGTCGTCGAGCAGAACTTCGAAACCGGCGGCGCAGAGTTGGTCGTAGAGCGTATCGGTTGCCTGGCGAACGGCCTCGTTCTCGTACTTCATCGGTACCAGTGCAATCTGGAAAGGCGCCAGGGCGTCCGGCCAGAGAATGCCCCTGTCGTCGTAGTTCTGTTCGATGGCCGCCGCCACGACACGCGAAACGCCAATGCCGTAGCAGCCCATGGTCAGGGTGACCGGCTTGCCGTTCTCGCCCATGACCTGGCAGTTCATGGCCTGGCTGTACTTGGTGCCGAGCTGGAAGATATGCCCCACCTCGATGCCGCGCTTGATCACCAGCGTGCCCTTGCCGTCCGGGCTGGGGTCGCCGGCCACCACGTTGCGCAGGTCGGCCACCTCGGGCAGCGGCAGGTCGCGTTCCCAGTTGATGCCGAAGTAGTGCTTGTCATCTTCGTTGGCGCCGGCAGCAAAATCGTTCATCAGCGCTACCGAACGGTCGATGACGCAGGGAATCGGCAGATTCAGCGGGCCCAGAGAGCCAGGGCCGGCGCCGATGGCGGCACGGATTTCCTCATCCGTGGCGAACATGAGCGGGCTCTCGACCTGAGCGAGGTTCGCCGCTTTGATTTCGTTCAGCTCGTGGTCGCCACGTACGACCAGGGCAACCAGCTGACCTTTCTCGATGCCGCGGACCACCAGGGTCTTGATGGTCTTCTCGATCGGCAGCTGAAACTGCTCGACCAGCGCGGCAATTGTCTTGCAGTTTGGTGTGTCGACCAGACGCAGATCTTCAGTGGCGGCGCCACGCTCGGTCTCTCGCGGGATGGCTTCGGCTTTCTCGATATTGGCGGCGTAGTCGGAGCTGTCGCTAAACGCTATGTCGTCTTCGCCGGATTCGGCCAGTACGTGAAATTCATGCGAGCCGGTACCGCCGATGGATCCGGTATCGGCCTGGACGGGACGATAGTCGAGGCCCAGGCGCGTGAAAATGTTGCAGTAGGCCTGATGCATGCGGTCGTAGGTCTGCTGCAGCGAGTCCTGATCCAGGTGGAAGGAATAGGCGTCTTTCATCAGGAATTCGCGGCCGCGCATCAGGCCGAAGCGCGGGCGGATCTCGTCACGGAACTTGGTCTGAATCTGGTAGAAATTGATGGGCAGCTGCTTGTAGCTGTTGAGCTCGTTACGTGCGAGGTCGGTGATGACCTCTTCGTGAGTCGGGCCGACGCAGAACTCGCGATCATGGCGATCCCTCAGGCGCAGCAGCTCAGGGCCGTACTGGACCCAGCGTCCCGACTCCTGCCACAGCTCGGCCGGCTGGATTGCCGGCATAAGGACTTCGAGTGCGCCAGCCTTGTTCATCTCGTCGCGCACGATCGCTTCGGCCTTGCGCAGTGCGCGCAGTCCCATCGGCATCCAGGTGTACAGGCCGGAGGCGAGCTTGCGGATCATGCCGGCACGCAGCATCAGTTGATGGCTGATCACCACCGCATCGGAGGGTGTTTCTTTGAGGGTCGAGAGCAGGAACTGACTGGTGCGCATCTGGCCGTTGTGTCCTTGCAAAGCTGGGAATTTGGCCCGGCATTGTACGGTGGCGGCCGAGTGCCGTACAGAATCGTTCCGTGTATGCGGATGAAACGAAGAAGCCCGGCGGGTGCCGGGCTTCCTGTGTTGCACGAGTAACGATGCGGAGCGGTGTTACAGGATGCTCAGCGGGTACTCGACGATCAGGCGGGTGTCGCTCAGGTCGTTGTCCAAGCCGTTGGTGGCCTGGTAGAAGGCCTGACGTACGCGCAGGGGAAAGGTCCTTGGCGGGGCCTTCCTGGAAGACGTACTTGGCTTCGATGTCCCACTCGGATTCTTCTGCGTCTGAGTTACCGGCGCCCATATTGATGTTGCTACCGTCGACATAGCGAGTCATGAAACTCAGGCCGGAAACGCCGTAAGCGGCCATGTCGAGATCATAGCGGACCTGCCAGGACTGCTCATCTTCGTAGTAGAAGTCGGAGTACTGAACGGAGTTGCCCAGCCATACGGTGCCGCCGCCGTCGATGCCGTAGATGTAGCCGTTGGTGTCAAAGCCGCCGTGAGACTTCTGGTAAGCGACCGTGAAGCCATGAGCGCCGAGCGAGTAGGTGGCTGCCAGGCTCCAGATGGTGTTGTCCTCATCGCTGCCGGTGCCAGTGATTTCGGAATCGTATTCGCTTTTGTAGATGTTGAAGTCAAACGCTAGCGATTGGTCGTCAGCAAGCGCCATATTGTAGTTGGCGTTACCGTAGATCTTTTCGAACGCGTCTTTTACATCCGAGTAATACAGCGAGGTGCTGAAGTTATCGGTAAACGCATAGGTGCCGCCGATGAAGTTGATCTCGTCCAGGCCAACCGAGTCGTGGTCTGCTTCGGATTTCGCGCTCAGCGAGGTGAAGCGACCGACGTTCAGTTCGAGCCCTTCGATTTCGCTGCTGGTCAGCAGGGCGCCGCGTGCGGTTTCCGGCAGCAGGCGAGCGTCATCGGTAGAGAAAACCGGCAGTGCGACGAATTGAGTGCCGTACTTGAGTACGGTGTCGGACAGGCGGAACTTGATGGCCGCTCCAGCCTGGGAATAGTCGTCTTGCGGCCGGCCCTCGCTGTCGCGTGGGAAGATATCGGGCCATGCGCGATCGGTACCGCTGTCGAGCTTGACGCCCAGCAGGCCGATGGCGTCGACACCGACACCGATGGTGCCCTGAGTGAAGCCGGACTCGAAGGTGCCGATGAAACCATGGCCCCAGGCTTCGCGATAGCTCTGGCCGTTCTCGGTCTCATCGCCACCGGCGCCGAAGTCACGGAAGTCACGGTTCATGTACAGGTTACGGTTGAGGATGGTCAGGCTGCTGCCTTCGACGAAGCCTTCCGATTCGGACTGGCTGGACGCCAGCGCCATTTGCGACGTGCCGGCCGCAACGGCCATGGCGATAACGCTCCACTTCATCACTTTCATGCGTGATTGCTCCTTTGGTTTCAAATTGGTGCTTGCTTTCCTGCGTGCGCCGGAAAGAGGCATCTTATTGGTCGTATACAAGCTCAATTCAATCCATGTCTGCCTAGCTGGTCGTAAACCTGCAGCAAGCCTAGGAATGTATTTCCGAGAATTACTGTGTAGCTGGGTAAACTTGCGACGGCAAGCTTAGCGCAGTCATTATAGTTTTTCTCCCCCTAAATTCGTGCCTTGCAGACGGTTAGCAATAAGCGTGCACAAACTCCCAATGCCGTTCGGCTGGTGGTCCGATGCGCTGAATCGTCGCCGCTCTGCGCCAAAATCGGGCCTGGGAACGGCCTGTGTGCCTCGATCCGGTGCGCTGCCGAAGACTGTTTGCCGGGTGGCTGCAAGGCTATGCTTGAGTCAGGGCGCAGGCCATTGCCTGTACATGAGATATATCTGCAGGAACGAGACTATGTTTGAACTGGACCCACGCCTTGAACACGATACGGTGCCTATCGGGGACTTTCCGTTGTGTCGCCTGCTATTGATGAACGATGCGAATTATCCGTGGTTCATTCTCGTGCCGCGTCGGGAGGAGATCAGCGAGTTGTTTCAGCTGGATGCCTCTGATCAGCAAGCGATGTGGCGCGAGGCGACCGCTCTGGCTGAAATCGTCAAGGACACTTTTCAGGCGGACAAGATGAACGTTGCAACGCTGGGCAACGTTGTCAGCCAGCTGCATGTCCATGTGATCGCCCGCCGGCGCGGCGATGCGGCATGGCCTGCGCCGGTCTGGGGACATCGTCCGGCGCAGCCTTACGCGGGCGAGCAGGTCGCTGCCATCAGGCGCAAACTCGAGCTGGTCATGACTGGCGAATTCCGGTTTTTGGAGTAGACGATGGAAATGGAGCAGCGTATCGCCGACCTCGAAACACGGTTGGCCTTTCAGGACGACACCATTCAGGCGCTCAACGACGTCCTGGTCGAACAGCAGAAGGTAATCGAACGCCTACAGGCTCAGGTCGAGGTGCTCGCGCGGCGGCAAGCGGAACTGCAAAGCACTGTGGGTGGGGAATCGGAAGAGGTGCCGCCGCCGCATTATTGAATATGCGGCCGGCGGCATGGGCGCATCAGGAGGTCGTCGCAACCACGTCTTCGGCCTGGAGACCCTTGTCGCGCATCATGATGGTGAACTCGACCCGCTGGCCTTCGATCAGCACGCGGTGGCCTTCCCCGCGAATGGCGCGAAAGTGCACGAAAACATCATCACCGCTATCGCGCGAAATAAAGCCGAATCCCTTTGACGTGTTGAACCACTTCACCGTGCCGGTTTCACGTCCCGCGGCCGGTGCGCTGGACCGTGCTCGAGGCTTGGCGGGGTTCGCCGGCGTTTGGGTCGTGCGAAGGGTGGGTACCCTGTCACTTTGGGCCGCACCGAGGTGAAGCAGCACGGCTACCAGTGCCAGTGCGACGCTGGCGAGCGTGGCCGGCTGACCGGCCAGCAGGCCGATGGGGGCCAACAGTACGAGGACCTGCACAACGGCTGCGACGATTAGCAGGATTGACGCGCCGATGACCACGGTACGCCCGTTGCTGAGAGTGTTTGCCGAGGCGGCGAATTGCGCATTAAGCAAGCCGATGAACAGCAATGAAAGCGCGTCCGAGTGCGTCAGAGGCGACGGGCCACCCATCAGGCTGGGGGCGAATGAGAGCAGGAGCGCGGCGGCTCCGATCAGAACATGAATGACTCTAAGCATTGATTGAAACTCACAGTTAAATAGCGAAGAACACGACGGCCGCGGGCGTGAATCGCAGACTGGAAAAGCGCTGCGCGTTTGGAGAAGTGCCTGTGGCGACGCGGGCGTATTTAACAGCAAAGAAGAAGGGCGCTCAAACCGCGCTAGCAGCAGAGAAGTGCGCTTGGGGGGGGGCGAGGGGAGGCGAAGCCGGGATTGCCCGGCTCCACCAGGTAACAGTCAGCCGTTAGGCGGCCAGCAGGCTACGCAGCATCCATGCGGTCTTCTCATGGATCTGCATGCGTTGCGTCAGCAGGTCGGCGGTAGGTTCATCGCTGACTTTCTCTAGCAGGGGAAAATGCCGCGCGCGGTGCGTACGACCGCCTCCTGGCCTTCGACGAGCAATTTGATCATCTCTTCTGCAGACGGGATGCCTTCTTGCTCTTTGATCGAGGACAGACGCGCATAAGCCGAATAGGTGCCCGGCGCGGGGAAGCCAAGCGCGCGGATCCGCTCAGCAATGTCATCGACTGCAGTAGCCAGTTCGGTGTACTGGGTTTCGAACATGGTGTGCAGGGTGTTGAACATAGGCCCTGTCACGTTCCAGTGAAAGTTGTGCGTCTTGAGGTAAAGGGTATAGGTGTCGGCCAGCAAGCGGGACAAGCCCTCGGCAATGGCGGCGCGGTCCTGTTCGGCAATACCGATGTCGATTTCCATGGTGGTCTCCCGTTGGTGAATATGGCTGACAGTTATGCCAGAAAAACGGCTCGAGCGGTTAAAGGTGCGTTTTTGCCGCACGGGCCTGATGCGTTCGAATGCCTGGTGCCAGCGCGGTTCCCTGATTGACGCTATTGCCTTGATCGTCTGGGTCTATAGGCATCGGCTGCTTTGCCTCGATTAACGGGATATACTCCCGCGCTTGTTTCACGCAGCCGCATTTGGCGACCAGGGCTACAGGCTCTGTCCAAAGCGGCACGACCGCCTCGTCGCCAATCGCGCGATCCAACGAATTTCAAAGATACGAGAAGCGAACGCCACCATGATGCGCAGCCACTATTGCGGCCAGTTGAACGAAAGCCTGGACGGCCAGGAAATCACGCTTTGCGGTTGGGTACACCGCCGCCGGGACCACGGCGGGGTGATCTTCCTCGACATCCGTGATCGTGAGGGGTTGGCCCAGGTCGTCTTCGATCCGGACCGCGCCGAGACCTTCGCCACGGCGGACAAGGTGCGCAGTGAGTATGTCGTCAGGATTACCGGCAAGGTGCGCCTGCGCCCGGCCGGTGCGGTCAATCCGAACATGGCGTCCGGTGCCATCGAGGTGCTGGGCTACGAGCTCGAAGTGCTGAACGATGCGGAAACCCCGCCGTTCCCTCTGAACGAATACAGTGATGTCGGTGAGGAAACTCGCCTGCGGTACCGCTTCATCGACCTGCGGCGTCCGGAGATGGCGGAGAAGCCTCAAGCTGCGTTCGCGTATTACCACCAGCATTCGTCGCTACCTGGACGAGAACGGCTTCCTCGATGTCGAGACTCCCATCCTCACCCGTGCCACTCCTGAAGGCGCACGGGACTATCTGGTGCCCAGCCGTACCCATCCCGGCAGCTTTTTCGCGCTGCCCCAGTCGCCGCAGCTGTTCAAGCAGCTGTTGATGGTGGCTGGCTTCGACCGCTACTACCAGATCGCCAAATGCTTCCGCGACGAAGACCTGCGTGCCGACCGTCAGCCGGAATTTACCCAGATCGACATCGAGACCAGCTTCCTCGACGAGTCCGACATCATCGGCATCACCGAGGGGATGGTGCGCAAGCTGTTCAAGGAAGTCCTGGGCGTCGAGTTCGGCGAGTTCCCGCACATGCCCTTCGAGGAGGCCATGCGTCGGTACGGTTCGGACAAGCCGGACCTGCGTATCCCGCTGGAGCTGGTCGATGTCGCTGACCAACTGCAGGAAGTCGAGTTCAAGGTCTTCGCCGGCCCGGCCAACGATCCCAAGTGCCGCGTAGCCGCGCTGCGGGTGCCGGGCGGGGCGAGCATGCCGCGCAAGCAGATCGATGATTACACCAAGTTCGTCGGCATCTATGGTGCGAAGGGCCTGGCTTACATCAAGGTCAACGAGCGTGCCAAGGGCGTCGAGGGTCTGCAGTCACCGATCGTCAAGAACATTCCGGAGGACAAGCTCACTGTCATCCTCGATCGCGTGGGTGCGGTCGATGGCGACATCGTGTTCTTCGGTGCCGACAAGGCCAAGATCGTTTCCGAAGCGCTCGGTGCGCTTCGCATCAAGCTCGGCCATGACCTCAATCTGCTTACCTGTGAGTGGGCGCCGATGTGGGTCGTGGATTTCCCGATGTTCGAAGAAAACGACGACGGCTCGTTGAGCGCGCTGCACCACCCCTTCACCGCACCGAAGTGCACACCTGAGGCGCTAGAGGCCAATCCCGCCGCGGCGCTGTCGCGCGCATACGACATGGTGCTTAACGGCACCGAGCTCGGCGGCGGCTCGATTCGTATCCACCGCAAGGAAATGCAGCAGACGGTGTTCCGCATCCTCGGCATCGACGAGGCAGAGCAGAACGAGAAGTTCGGCTTCCTGCTCGATGCTCTGAAGTTCGGTGCGCCGCCGCACGGTGGTCTGGCGTTCGGTCTCGATCGCCTGGTGATGCTGATGACAGGTGCGCAGTCGATCCGCGAAGTCATTGCCTTCCCGAAAACCCAGAGCGCCGCGGACGTGATGACCCAGGCGCCGGGTGCGGTAGATGCCAAGGCGTTGCGCGAGCTGCACATTCGTCTGCGCGAGCAGCCGAAAGCCGAATGATGATGGCCGGAGCCCAGGGAGACCTGGGCTCTTGGTTTGAGCATGTTGAAAAGTTGATCGCAAAGGGAGGCAGTTAATGGCTGGGCATTCCAAATGGGCCAACATCAAGCATCGCAAGGGGCGCCAGGACGCCAAGCGCGGCAAGATTTTCACCAAGCTGATCCGCGAGCTGACTGTCGCCGCCAAGAGCGGGGCAGTCCCGGCCGATAACCCGCGCCTGCGCCTGGCCGTGGACAAGGCCTTGGTTGCGAACATGTCCCGCGACGTGATCGATCGCGCCATCGCGCGCGGTGCCGGCAACAACGAAGCCGACAACGTCGTCGAGCTGACCTACGAAGGGTATGCACCGAGTGGCGTTGCGCTCATCGTCGAGGCCATGACCGACAACCGCAATCGTACGGCTGCCGAAGTGCGCCATGCCTTCAGCAAGCACGGTGGAAACCTGGGTACTGACGGCTCGGTGGCGTACATGTTCGACCGAAAGGGCCAGATCAGCTTTGCTGCCGGCGTGGATGAGGACGCCCTGATGGAGGCGGCGCTCGAAGCCGGCGCTGACGATGTGGAAATGGGCGAGGACGGTTCGGCGCTGGTTTCCACCAGCTTCACCGAGTTCCATGCGGTGAACGAAGCCTTGAGCGCGGCAGGCTTCAAGAGCGAAGAGGCGGATATTGCCATGATCCCGTCCATCGCCGCGCCTGTCGCTGACCTGGAAACTGCGCAGAAGGTGTTGCGCCTGATCGATGCGCTGGAAGACCTCGACGACGTGCAGAACGTCTATCACAACGCCGAAATCCCGGATGAGATCATGGAGCAACTGGACTGAGCCATCTCGCCGGGTATCGAGCCGGAAGTCGCCTCGGGTGCTTCCGGCTTTTTTCTTGAGGCTCGAACGGCCTCGCATTGCATGGCTGGCTGCGTCGCGCTCATCTCCTTATACTGGCGCCTGGATAAATAGACAGTACGGCGGCGGCATGACGCTCATCCTTGGCATCGACCCTGGCTCGCGGATTACAGGCTACGGCGTGGTGCGTGACAACGGTCGAACCTGTGAATACGTCGCGTCCGGCTGCATCCGCACCGGCAGTGGCCTGCTCGCCGAGCGCCTGCAAGCGGTGTTCGAGGGGTCGGTGAGGTGATTCGCCTGCACGGGCCGGTCACCATGGGGATCGAGCAGGTTTTCATGGCCCGCAACGCCGACTCCGCGCTCAAGCTGGGGCAGGCCCGCGGCGCGGCCATCGTCGCTGCGACGCAACAGGGGCTGCAGATTTCCGAGTACACCGCCACCCAGGTCAAGCAGGCCATCGCCGGTACGGGCGGTGCCGACAAGCAGCAGGTCCAGCTGATGGTGATGCACCTGTTGAAACTGACTCAGAAACCGCAGATCGATGCGTCCGACGCGCTGGCTATTGCGCTGTGCCACGCGCATCACCGACAAAGCCTGATTCCGCATGGGCTGGCTGGAGCCAAACGACGAGGCGGGCGCTTGCGGCTTTGATCCACGAGACACTGGCGAGTGCCAGATGAACAACCTGGCGAGCCGCATATGCTCGTCGCAAGAGGATGCATGACAGTGATCGGACGTTTGCGCGGAACGCTGGCGGAGAAACAGCCGCCTCACCTGATTCTCGACCTCAACGGCGTGGGCTACGAGGTGGAAGTCCCCATGACTACGCTCTACCGCTTGCCGGCGGTCGGTGAACCGGTAACCCTGCATACTCACCTGGTGGTGCGGGAGGACGCGCATCTGCTCTACGGCTTCGCGGAAAAGCGCGACCGCGAGCTGTTCCGCGAGCTGATCCGGCTCAACGGGGTGGGTCCGAAGCTGGCACTGGCGCTCATGTCCGGTCTTGAAGTCGATGAGCTGGTGCGTTGCGTTCAGGCGCAGGATACCTCCGTGCTGGTCAAGATACCCGGCGTCGGCAAAAAGACCGCCGAGCGCTTGTTGGTGGAATTGAAGGACCGTTTCAAGGCGTGGGAAACCATGCCGTCCATCGCTACGTTGGTGGTGGAACCCCGCGGAACTGTGGCAGTCTCAAGCGCCGAGAACGACGCCGTCAGCGCATTGATATCCCTTGGCTTCAAGCCGCAAGAGGCGAGCCGTGCAGTAGCCGCCGTACAGGAAGAAGATTTGAGCAGTGAAGATCTGATTCGCCGTGCCCTCAAGGGGATGGTCTAGCGTGGACGTGCTTTTCATCGAGCGTAAGCGAGGGGCGCATCCTGTCCATGGCGAGCGCACAAGAGGCGTCGCGCCATGATCGAAGCCGATCGTCTCGTGACCGCTGGCGGTCGTGACCGCGAGGAACAGTTCGACAGGGCGATACGCCCCGTCAGCCTGGGCGACTACATCGGCCAGCCCGTGGTCCGCGAACAGATGGACCTTTTTATCAAGGCTGCCCGTGGGCGCAACGAGGCCCTGGATCACACGCTGATCTTCGGTCCTCCCGGCCTCGGCAAGACCACACTCGCCAACATCATCGCCCAGGAAATGGGCGTCTCGATCAAGAGCACCTCCGGCCCGGTGCTGGAGCGGCCTGGCGATCTTGCAGCGCTGCTGACGAATCTCGAGGACGGCGACGTGCTGTTCGTCGACGAGATTCATCGCCTCTCGCCTATCGTCGAGGAAGTCCTTTATCCCGCAATGGAGGACTTCCAGCTCGACATCATGATCGGCGAAGGCCCGGCGGCCCGCTCCATCAAGCTCGATTTGCCGCCCTTCACCCTGGTCGGCGCGACGACGCGGGCCGGGATGCTGACCAATCCATTGCGCGACCGCTTCGGCATCGTCCAGCGACTCGAGTTCTACTCCACGCAGGATCTGGCCACCATCGTCAGTCGTTCGGCCGGCATCCTTGGTTTGTCCATCGAGGCCGAAGGGGCATTCGAGATCGCACGTCGCGCGCGTGGCACACCTCGTATCGCCAACCGGCTACTGCGGCGCGTGCGGGATTTCGCCCAGGTACGCAGTGATGGACAGATCACGCGTGCCACGGCCGATCAGGCCTTGAACATGCTCGACGTCGATGAGCGTGGTCTCGATCATCAGGATCGTCGCCTGCTGTTGACGTTGATCGAGAAGTTCGACGGCGGCCCGGTCGGCATCGAAAGCCTTGCCGCTGCGATCAGTGAAGAGCGCCACACCATCGAGGACGTTCTCGAGCCCTACCTGATCCAGCAGGGCTACATCATGCGCACACCGCGGGGGCGGGTAGTGACCCGTCATGCCTACCTGCACTTCGGGCTGAATCTGCCGCGGCGCATGGGCGAATCCCCGGTAGCCGACCTCTTCGATGGCGACACACAGTGACAAAAATATTGTTGTCCGACCCAATTGGCATTTGCGAAGGCTGGCACTAGTATGCGCGCGGAATCACATGCTCAACCGTTCAGTCATCGCTGCCGTGTCTACTACGAGGACACCGATGCGGGCGGCATCGTCTACTACGTCAATTACCTCAAGTTCATGGAGCGGGCCCGTACCGAGCGGTTGCGCAGCCTGGGTTTCGCCCAGTCGCAGCTGGTCGGCGAAGACCTGCTTTTCGTCGTGCATTCGAGCGAGGCGCGCTATCTGTCGCCGGCGCGCCTGGACGACGAACTGCTGGTAAGCGCCGACGTGATCGAGATTAAGCGTGCAAGCCTGCGTTTCCGCCAGCAGGTAAGGCGAGCAGGTGATGGCGAGCTGCTCTGTGAAGGGCGGTTTCTAGTTGCCTGTGTACGTGCCAAGAGTTTGAAACCCCGTCCCATTCCCGAATCGCTGCGAGCGGCGTTCGTCGAGTCGGGTCTACCCCCAGCAGGAGAGTAAGCGTGGAAGCCAACGTCGATCACATGTCCATGTGGAGCCTTATCAGTAATGCCAGCTTCGTCGTGCAGCTGGTGATGCTGATCCTGGTGGGCGCCTCGGTGACCTCATGGATCCTGATTTTCCAGCGCACCAATATGCTGCGCGCCGCCAAGCGTGCGCTTGACGGTTTCGAAGAGCGCTTCTGGTCCGGTATCGACTTGTCCAAGCTGTATCGCCAGGCTGGTAGCAACCCGGATCCGGACTCGGGAGTCGAGCAGATTTTTCGCGCGGGCTTCAAGGAATTTTCCCCGCCTGCGGCAGCAGCAGGGCGTTGACCCCGATGCGGTGATGGACGGCGTGAACCGGGCCATGCGAGTGGCGATTTCCCGAGAGGAAGAAAAGCTCGATCAGAGTCTGCCATTCCTGGCGACTGTCGGCTCGACGAGCCCCTACATCGGCCTGTTCGGTACGGTCTGGGGCATCATGAATTCCTTCCGAGGACTGGCGCAGGTCCAGCAGGCGACGCTGGCGACCGTTGCCCCGGGTATCGCCGAGGCTCTCATTGCCACGGCGATCGGTCTGTTCGCAGCGATTCCCGCCGTCATTGCCTATAACCGCTTCTCAGCGCGTGGGGAGTTGCTCATCGGGCGCTATTACACCTTCGCTGACGAATTCCAGGCGATCCTGCATCGCAAAGTTCACACCACCGAAGATTGAGGCCCACCGGCCATGGCAAGAATCCGCAACAGACGCAAGCCCGTCGCCGAGATGAACGTGGTGCCCTACATCGACGTGATGCTGGTCCTGCTCGTCATCTTCATGGTGACCGCGCCGATGCTCAACCAAGGGGTCAAGGTCGACCTGCCGAAAGTCAGCAGTGAGGCGCTTCCGCAGGATAACAATGCTCGAGTGCTCACCATCTCGATCAAGGCGGACAAGAGCTACTACTGGAACATCGGCAGCGAAGTCGACACCGACACGGTTCAGGATCAGGCCTTGACGCTCGAAGACATGACCCGCGCCGTCACGGCGATCATGAATCAGAACCGCAGTCAGGGGCAGCAGATCCAGGTGTTCGTGCGTGGTGACAAGGCGGTCGACTACGGCTCCGTAATGGCGGCCATGGGTGGGCTGCAGGAAGCGGGTGTCGGCAACGTCGGCCTGATCACCGAGGCCCCCTGATGCAACAGCCGGAACGTTCGCGGTCTGAAAGCTACTACTGGCCGACCATCCTGGCGGTCGGGCTGCACGTCATCATCTTCGCCATGCTGTTCGTCAGCTTCGCGATGACGCCAGACTTGCCGCCATCCAAGCCGATCGTGCAGGCCACGCTTTACCAGCTCAAGTCTCAGAGTCAGGCCAAGACTCAGACGAACCAGAAGATTGCCGGCGAGGCGCAGAAGACCTCCGCCAAGCAGTACGAAGCCGAGCAGATGGAGCAGCGCAAGGTCGAGCAGCAACGGCAGGCCGCCGCCCAGGCTGCGGAACAAAAGAAGGCGGAAGAGGCTCGAAAGGCCGAGGTAGCCAAGGCGCAGGCGGCGAAAGCGGCTGAGGCGAAAAAGGCCGAGGAGACCAGGAAAGCTGCCGAGCAGAAAAAGCAGGCTGAAATCGCCAAGAAGAAGGCCGCAGATGAAGCGGCGAAAAAGAAAGCGGACGACGAAGCGAAAAAGAAAGCCGCAGCGGAAGCCGCCAAGAAGAAAGCGGCCGAAGAAGCGAAGAAAAAGCTGCGGCCGAGGCGGCGAAAAAGAAAGCGGCCGAAGAGGCCAAGAAAAGGCTGCTGCCGAAGCGGCACGCAAAGCGGCAGAGGACAAGAAGGCTCAGGCGTTGGCTGAGCTGCTCTCGGAAGATACCCAGCGGCAGCAGGCGATGGCTGATACCCAAGGCGATCAAGTCGCCGGCGACTTTGACGATCTGATTCGGATGCGCGCCGCGGAGGGCTGGACACGACCGCCGTCGGCACGTAACAACATGTCGGTATCGCTGCGGGTGAACATGCTGCCCGACGGGACCATCACCGCCGTAAGCGTTTCCCGTTCGAGCGGCGATACACCTTTTGACAATTCCGCGGTTGCCGCGGTGAAGAACATTGGTCGGCTGACCGAGATGCAGGGGCTCTCTGCTCAGGAATTTCAGCCGTATCGCTCGTTCACGATGACATTCACGCCTGAGGATCTTGCGTTGTGATCAATTACCTTCGAGGTTTCGTCGTTCTTCTTGCATTCGCGTTGGGAACCGCGTCTGCGCAGGAGAAGAACATCGTGGTGACCAGTGGCTCCGATCGGGCGATCCCTATCGCGGTGGTGCCTTTCGGCTGGCAGGGCGGGAATGTACTTCCGGAAGACATGGCCGAGATCGTCGGCAACGACATGCGCAACACGGGAATCTTCCAGCCCATCCCTAAGCAGAACATGATCAGCCTGCCGACCCGCGGCAGCGAAATCATCTTCCGTGACTGGAAGGCTCTTGGCGCTCAGTACGTTGTGGTGGGCAATATCGAGCCATCCGGTGGCAAGCTCCAGGTCCGCTACGAGGTGTTCAACGTCAACACCGAGCAGCAGGTCATGAACGGCAGCGTCGGAGGCAGCCCGGAGCAGCTGCGCGACATGGCGCATTACGTGGCCGATCAGTCGTTCGAAAAGCTGACCGGTATCAAGGGGGCCTTCTCCACGCGGCTGCTGTACGTGACGGCCGAGCGCTTGGGCGGCGCGAATACCCGCTATACGCTGCAGCGTTCGGACTATGATGGCGCCAGGGCCGTGACCCTGCTGCAATCCCGCGAACCGATCCTGTCACCGCGCTATTCCCCGGATGGCCGTCGCATCGCTTACGTATCGTTCGAGCAGAAGCGTCCACGCATTTTCATTCAGCACGTCGATACGGGGCGTCGCGAACAGATCACCAATTTCGAGGGCTTGAACGGCGCACCGGCCTTCTCTCCGGACGGCAACCGCCTCGCGTTCGTGCTCTCGAAGGATGGCAACCCGGAGGTCTACGTGATGGATCTGGGGTCACGCCAGCTCCAGCGTCTGACGAATCATTACGCGATCGACACCGAGCCGTTCTGGGGTGCCGATGGGCAGACCATCTACTTTACCTCCGACCGTGCCGGCAAGCCGCAGATCTACAAGCAGCGGCTGGGTGGCAATAATGCAGAGCGGGTCACGTTCGTCGGTAACTACAACGCCAATCCGAAACTATCGGCCGATGAAAAGACTCTTGTAATGATTCATCGTCAGGAGGGTTACACCAACTTCAAGGTGGCGGCGCAGGATCTTCAGCGCGGCAACCTTCGACTGCTTTCGGACACGAGTTTAGATGAGTCGCCCACTGTTGCGCCTAATGGCACCATGCTAATCTACGCGACCCGCCAGCAGGGCCGGGGAGTCTTGATGCTCGTATCAATCAATGGTCGAGTTAGGCTCCCGCTTCCTACTGCTCAAGGCGAAGTCCGTGAGCCATCGTGGTCCCCCTTACCTGAACTGATGCGGTACAACTGCTTTACCTAACCAAAAACACACCTGGGGTTGTTACACATGGAAATGCTGAAATTCGGTAAGTTCGCTGCGCTGGCTCTGGCTATGGCCGTAGCCGTAGGTTGTTCGTCCAAGGGCGGCGACGATTCCGGCGAAGGCTCTACTGCTGTCGATCCGAACGCTGGCTACGGCGCTGACAGTGGTGCCGTCGACGGCAGCATGAGCGAAGAAGCCGCTCTGCGTGCTATCACCACCTTCTACTTCGAGTACGACAGCTCCGATCTGAAGCCGGAAGCCATGCGCGCTCTGGACGTTCATGCCAAGGACCTGAAGTCCGCTGGCAATCGCGTCGTATTGGAAGGCCACACCGACGAGCGTGGTACTCGCGAGTACAACATGGCTCTGGGCGAGCGTCGCTCGAAGGCCGTTCAGCGTTACCTGGTCCTGCAAGGCGTATCGCCTGCTCAACTGGAGCTGGTTTCCTACGGCGAAGAGCGTCCGGTGGCCATGGGTAACGACGAGCAGTCGTGGGCTCAGAACCGTCGCGTAGAGCTGCGTAAGTAATAGCCATGCTCAAGCACCGTTACGCTCTGCCGCTCTTGGCGCTTGGCCTGCCGTTATTTGCGGCGGCTCAGGTTCCGGTTGTGGAATACGACTCGCAAACCGCTGGTGACGCGCCGTCGGGTTACTCGGCCGGGGCGGATAATAACGGTGCCTACGCGGGAGGCGGGGCTGCTGCTCCGTCTTCCGCACAGGGCATGCTCTTCGTGCAGTTGCAGCAGATGCAGGAAGAGATTGCGCAATTGCGCGGCATGCTCGAAGTGCAGGAGAACGAAATCCAGCGCCTCAAACAGGAAGGGCTGGAGCGTTACCAAGATCTGGATCGTCGTCTGTCCGATATGTCGGCGGGTGGGGGTTCCAGTCAGAATGCTTCTGCCAGCGGCAACACGGCCGCTGGTCCGGCGCAAGCATCGAACGATGCGGTTGCGCAAGAGTCGGGTTCAGGTGAGTCCTCCGACCCGGAGAAAGAAAAGCTGTATTACGACGCGGCGTTCGATCTCATCAAGGCGAAGGATTTCGACAAGGCCAGCCAGGCTTTCGCTGCTTTCCTGCGCAAGTACCCGAGCAGCCCCTACGCGGGAAACGCCCAGTACTGGTTGGGTGAGGTCAACCTTGCCAAGGGCGATCTGCAGGCGGCGGGTCAGGCGTTCGCGAAGGTGAGTCAGGCCTATCCTCAGCACAACAAGGTCCCGGATTCGCTGTACAAGCTTGCGGATGTCGAGCTTCGTTTGGGTAACCGAGACAAGGCTAACGGGATTCTCCGGCAGGTAATTGCGGACTTTCCCAACAGCTCGGCCGCCCAGTTGGCGCAGCGGCAATTGAGCCGCTGATCGCAGCGCTCAGGCTTTTCAATAAAACCCGCCCAATGGCGGGTTTTTTCGTTAAAATCGCGCCCCCTTTCCCGCAACGGAGGCGGATGGCCTGTTTAGCCGTCACGCCCGTGGCTGATATGCACCATACCCTGCGAATATCCGAGATTTTCTACTCGCTGCAGGGGGAAACGCGCACCAGTGGCCTGCCCACCGTGTTCGTTCGCCTGACCGGCTGTCCCCTGCGCTGTCAATATTGCGATACGGCCTACGCCTTCAGCGGCGGCGAGCTCATGGGAATCGATGCGATTCTCGAGCGGATCGCATCCTTCAATCCACGTTACGTCTGTGTGACGGGTGGGAGCCGTTGGCCCAGCCCAATTGCGCGGAGCTGTTGCGTCACTTGTGTGACACGGGCTATGAGGTCTCGCTGGAAACCAGCGGTGCGCTGGATATTTCAGTGGCGGACGCCCGCGTCAGTCGCGTGGTCGATCTGAAGACGCCGGGATCGGCCGAAGCGCACCGCAATCGTTACGAGAACGTCGCGCTGTTGACGCCTAATGACCAGGTCAAGTTCGTGATCTGTTCTCACGAGGACTACCACTGGGCTGTGTCCAAGCTCATCGAGTACGGCCTCGAGAAGCGGGCAGGCGAAGTGTTGTTTTCGCCGAGCCACGGCCAGATCGATGCGCGCGAACTCGCCGACTGGATCGTGCAGGACAACCTGCCCGTCAGGCTTCAGCTTCAACTGCACAAGATTCTCTGGAACGATGCGCGCGGGCGTTGATGCCGGCGCCTGCCATGTTGCGCTAAGGCGTTCTCTCGACAAGGTAGAAGGATATGAGTGAAAAGAAGGCAGTTGTTTTGCTCTCGGGCGGGCTAGACTCGGCGACGGTCGTGGCGATGGCGCGGGCTGAAGGATACGTTTGCTACACGATGAGCTTCGATTACGGCCAGCGTCATCGCGCCGAGCTGCAGGCGGCCGAGCGAGTGGCCCGGCAGCTTGGCGTCGTCGAGCACAAAGTGATCGGTATGAATCTCAACGGGATCGGTGGATCGGCACTGACCGATACGACGATCGCCGTGCCGGAGACCGCCGTCGAAGGTATTCCGGTGACTTACGTTCCGGCGCGCAACACGCTGTTCCTGTCGCTGGCGCTTGGTTGGGCCGAGGTGTTGGGCGCGCGCGACATCTTCATCGGTGTCAATGCAGTCGACTATTCCGGGTATCCCGATTGCCGTCCCGAGTTCATCGCGGCCTTCGAGCGGCTTGCCAATCTGGCGACCAAGGCAGGCGTGGAGGGCCAGGGGTTTCGTATTCGCGCTCCGCTGCAGAGCCTGAGCAAGGCCGACATCGTGCTGGCCGGAACTCGACTCGGCGTCGATTACGGTACGACGGTATCCTGCTACCAGGCCGATGATGATGGGCGCGCCTGCGGTAAGTGTGACAGCTGCCGGCTACGTGCCGCAGGCTTCGCTGACGCCGGGCTGGCAGATCCGACCCGTTATGCCTGAAATCAAAAAATAGTTTGAATTCCTGAATCAAATCAGTATCATGCGCCCCGCATTGGGTCGTTAGCTCAGTTGGTAGAGCAGTTGGCTTTTAACCAATTGGTCGTAGGTTCGAATCCTACACGACCCACCATACACACCCCGTCGAGGGAAATAGCCGGACGACCTTCAGGTCATCCGGTTTTTTATGCCTGCAGTTTATAAAGCTGAAAAAAAAGACCCTGCGAGACGGTAATCAAGGCTTATTCCTCTACGACCTTGGTATGTGACCCGAGCGTCTTTAAACGTACTAGACTGCCACCTTCCGATTTCACAGTGGTTCGAGGCTCAAATGTATTCTGATCGCATCCGCCTGTCCTCCCTGCATAGCAAGGTCATGAGCGCCGACGAGGCTGCTACCCATGTAGTCGACGGCATGACTGTCGGCATGAGCGGTTTTACCCGCGCCGGCGAAGCCAAGGCAGTCCCGATGGCGCTGATCAAGCGCGCCAAGGACAAGCCGCTGAAAATCAGTCTTATCACCGGTGCCAGCCTCGGCAATGACCTGGACGGCCTGATGGCCGAAGCCGGTCTGCTGGCGCGCCGGATGCCGTTCCAGGCGGATGCAGCGTTGCGCAAAGCGATCAACGGCGGCGAGGTCATGTTCATCGACCAGCACCTGTCGCATACCGTCGAGCAGATGCGTAACCACCAGATCAAGAAACCGGATCTGGCCATCATCGAAGCGGTCGCCATCACCGAGCAGGGGCACATCGTCCCCACGACCTCGGTAGGCAACTCGGCCAACCTCGCGCTGTTTGCCGACAAGGTGATTATCGAACTGAACATGGCGCATAACCCGAATCTGGAAGGTCTGCACGACATCTACATTCCGGGTGAGCGTCCGAACCGTCAGCCAATTCCGTTGATGAAGGTCGATGACCGTATCGGTGTTTCCGCCATTCCGGTCGATCCGGCCAAGATTGCCGCGATCGTCATCACCGACCAGCCGGATTCCTACTCCACCGTCACGCCGCCGGACGACGAGACCCAGGCCATCGCCAACCATCTGATCCATTTCTTCAAGAAAGAAGTGGATGCGGGTCGCCTGAGCAACAGCCTCGGACCGCTGCAGGCGGGGATCGGCAACATCGCCAACGCGGTGATGTGCGGCCTGATCGACTCGCCGTTCGAAAACCTGGTCATGTACTCCGAAGTGCTGCAAGACTCGACCTTCGAGCTGATCGACGCCGGCAAGATGGTCTTTGCGTCGGGCTGCTCCATCACCCTGTCGCAGCGCTGCAATGACCGGGTGTTTGGCAATCTGGAAAAGTACAAGGACAAGCTGGTGCTGCGTCCGCAGGAAATCTCCAACCATCCGGAGCTGGTGCGTCGTATCGGCATCATCGGCATCAACACCGCACTCGAGTTCGATATCTACGGCAACGTGAACTCCACACATGTCGGTGGCACGAAGATGATGAATGGCATTGGCGGCTCGGGTGACTTCGCCCGTAACGCACACATGGCCATCTTCGTTACCAAGTCGATTGCCAAGGGTGGCGCGATTTCCAGCGTGGTGCCGATGGTGGCGCATGTTGACCATACCGAGCATGACGTCAGCATCCTGGTGACCGAGCAGGGTCTGGCCGATCTGCGTGGCCTGGCACCGCGTGAGCGCGCGCGTGTCATCATCGACAACTGCGTGCATCCGTCCTATCGCGACGCACTCAACGCCTACTTCGAAGCGGCGTGCAAGAAAGGCGGGCAGACACCGCATCTGCTGCACGATGCGATGGACTGGCATACCAATCTGGAAGAACGCGGCCACATGCTCAAGGGCAAGTGACCCCAGAGCCCGCCGGTGCCAGCCGGCGGGCTTTTTTGTTGCCCCTCCCTGTCACGCTCCTCCTGATCGCCCCCTCTGCTTCCCAACGCCTGAACGCTTCGGCTAGTATTCCGCCCCCTTGAACGGGGCTGCGGACGTTCGTCTCATGCCGTACCCCTCCTTTTTTGCTGCGACCGATAGGCCTGTTGTCAAAGGCTATAATCGGCGACCCGTGCATCACGTGTGCTTGCAGGAACCGCGACATGACGCAGATACCCGAACGCATCCTCGTGCAGGCCCACCTGGCTGCGAAGCAGCCCCAGCCGCTGTCACAGGAGCAGCAGGCGCGGCTTCGTCGCGAGATTGCCGCCGAGTTGGAACGGCAGAACGCCGTGCTCGTGGCTCACTACTACACCGACCCGGTCATTCAGGCCCTGGCCGAAGAAACCGGCGGTTGCGTTGCGGATTCGCTGGAGATGGCCCGGTTCGGCAACGAGCATGCGGCGCAAACCGTCATCGTGGCCGGCGTCCGATTCATGGGCGAGACGGCCAAGATCCTCAATCCCGAAAAGCGGGTGCTGATGCCGACGCTCGAGGCGACCTGCTCGCTGGATCTGGGGTGTCCGGTCGAGGAGTTCTCACGTTTCTGTGACCAGCACCCCGAGCGCACGGTGGTCGTCTACGCCAATACCTCGGCTGCCGTAAAGGCCCGGGCTGACTGGGTCGTGACCTCCAGTTGTGCTCTCGAGATCGTCGAAAGCCTGATGGACAACGGCGAGAAAATCATCTGGGCGCCAGACAAACACCTGGGTAGCTATGTTCAGCGAGAAACCGGTGCCGACATGCTTCTCTGGGATGGTGCCTGCATCGTCCATGAGGAGTTCAAGGCGAAGCAGCTGGAGGATATGAAGGCGTTGTATCCCGAGGCCGCCGTGCTGGTGCATCCTGAGTCGCCCGAGGCGGTAATCGCTCTGGCTGATGCGGTGGGCTCCACCAGTCAGCTGATCAAGGCAGCGCAGACGCTCGCCAATCCCAGCTTCATCGTGGCAACGGATCGCGGCATCTTCTACAAGATGCAGCAGCTATGCCCCGACAAGCAATTCATCGAAGCGCCGACCGCAGGCAGCGGGGCGACCTGTCGCAGTTGCGCACACTGCCCCTGGATGGCCATGAATACCCTGGAACGGACCCTCGATTGCCTGCGTACCGGATCGAACGAGATCTTCGTCGATGCGGCGCTGATTCCGCGTGCGGTCAAACCGCTCAAGCGCATGCTGGACTTCACCCAGGCGGCACGCCTCAATCAGGCCGGCAACGCCTGACCGACTGGCGTTTGCCCTCCGTATCGGAGAGCACGGCAGTCGTCAGCGCAGCATTTCCTCGACCATGCGTTTTTCGTCTCTGAGCTGTTGCTGACGCGCGTCGATGCGGGCTGCGGTCTGGAAATTGCCGGAGCGGCGCTTGGCGAAATCCAGTTGTTCGATCGCCTGATCATAGTCACCCACCAGCGCGAAATATTCTGCGCGACCTTCGTGAAGGCCAACGATGTTGCCGGTCAGACCGCGGATTTCCGCAACCTGATACCAGATGTCCGGGTCCTTCGGGCGAGCGCTCACCAGTTTGTCGAGCTCCTGCTCGGCTTCCTTCTGTTTGCCTTCCTTCATCAGCAGATCAATGTGGGTCTGGCGGACCGGATAACTGCCCGGGTAGAGCGACAACAGGCGCTGGGTTCGTTCGCGCGCCGGCGTTAGGCGGTTGCCGGTGATGTCCAGTTCGATCTGTGCCAGGTTGTAAGCGACTTCGTCCGGCTCCTTGGCAAGCAACGTTTTGAGGTTGCTTGCAGCTTCTTCGAGTTGGCCGCTTTTGATCTGAGCGAGCGCCAGCCCGTAGCGCGCCGCATCGAGATTCTCATCATCACTCAACATGGCGCGAAAACGCTTCGCGCTAAGGCCGGGCGTCGTCTCGAACTTCAGATCGGTACGGGCCCGCATGAGCTGATAGCGGAGGCTGTCTTCCACACCGCCGTTGGCGTATTGCTCTGCGCGGTTTTTGGTGTCGGCAATCCGTGACTCAGTGACCGGGTGTGTCAGCAGGAATTCCGGCGGCTTCTGGTCGTAGCGATACTGCCGCATCAGGCGGCCGAACATCTGGGGCATGGCGCGAGGATCGTAGCCAGCCCGCTCGAGATTGACGATACCGATTCGGTCAGCTTCCTGCTCGTTCTGCCGGGAAAAGCGGCGTTGTGCCTGGATCGCGGCCGCCTGGCTCGACACGATGGCAGCGATGCCCGCATCACCGGCACCGGCGGCGGCGGCCACCACACCGGCGAGCATGGCGGCCATCAAGGGTAGTTGCATGCGTTTCTGAGCCTCCAGACCGCGTGCGAAATGGCGCTGCGACAGGTGGGCCAGTTCGTGGGCGAGCACCGAGGCGTACTCTGCTTCGGTCTCGGCATGCAGGAACAATCCGCCGTTCACGCCGATAATGCCGCCCGGAGCGGCGAAAGCGTTCAGCTCCTTGCTGTCGAGCAGAACGAATTCCAGGCGACGGTCTTGCAGCTGGCTGGTTTCGGCGAGCCGGTACACGCTGCGTTCGAGGAACTCCTTGAGCTGAGGGTCGGAGAGCTGCGGGACCTGCCCGCGCAGCAGGCTCAGCCATGCCCGGCCAAGTTGATGTTCCTGTTCCGGCGAGACGATGCCGGAGCTTGAGTCGCCCAGGGAGGGAAGGTCGTTGGCAATGGCCGGCTGCCCGAGCAGGCAGGCCAGTGTCAGCAGGGTGGGGCGCAGCAGTTTCATCCAGACTGGCTCATCGTTGCGGGAGCGCTACTGTAGCCTTGTGCTCGGGTAGCTGGCCAGAGCCGGGCAGGGCTCGGTATCCTGCCGGGCTTTCAAGGAGACGACGATGACTGAAGCGCACACCAAAGAGCCGCCCTGCGACGCGGAACTCGACGCGGCCGGACTGGAGTGCCCCATGCCGCTGCTAAAGGCCAAGCTGGAACTCAATCGGCTGGCCAGCGGAGAGGTGCTGAAGGTGACGGCAACGGACCCCGGTTCACAGCGGGATTTTCACAGCTTCGCCAAGCTGGCGGGCCATACGATGTTGCATGAAGAAACCGCCGACGGCGTGTTTCGCTACTGGCTGCGCAAGGCCTGACGGCGGATAGGGACTCACGATGCTCAACGTTTTGCGCGGTTGGATCCACCGCTATTTTTCAGATGAAGAGGCCGTCGTCCTCGCCGTGCTGCTGGTGGCGGCTTTTGCGATTGTCCTGACGCTTGGCGGGATGCTCGCGCCGGTGATCGCCGGTCTGGTGCTTGCCTATCTCATGCAGGGGCTGGTCGGTGCGCTGGAGCGCAAGCGGGTACCGCACCTCGTTGCGGTCTGGCTCGTATTCCTGATGTTCGTGGGCGCGCTCACGGTGTGCCTGTTGTTCCTGGTGCCACTGGTCTGGCAGCAGGTGTTGACGCTGTTCAACGAGTTGCCGCGCATGCTGGTCGAGTGGCAGTCGCTGCTGCTCTTGCTGCCCGAGCGTTACCCGCAACTGCTCACCGAGGAGCAGGTACGGCGCGGAATCGATGTCATGCGCGGCGAGATCGGACGCTATGGCCAGATTGTGCTGACGTCGTCGCTGTCGAGCCTGCCGCTGCTGATCAGCCTGCTGATCTACCTGATTCTCGTGCCGATCCTGGTGTTCTTCTTTCTGAAGGATCGTCAGCAGATCAGTGACTGGCTCAGCGGCTATCTGCCGCGTGAGCGAACGCTGATCACGCAGGTGTCGCAGGAAATGAACCTGCAGATCGCCAACTACATCCGCGGCAAGGCGATCGAGATCCTGATCTGTGGTGTGGTGTCCTATGCGGTGTTCGCGGCGTTGGAGCTGAATTACGCCGCGCTGCTCGCGCTGCTGGTAGGCGTGTCGGTGGTGGTGCCCTATATCGGAGCCACGCTGGTAACCATCCCGATCGCGCTGATTGGCTTGTTCCAGTGGGGGCTCGGCGATCAGTTCATCTATCTGATGGTGGCCTACGCAATCATCCAGGCGCTCGACGGCAACGTGCTAGTGCCGCTTCTGTTCTCCGAGGCCGTCAACCTCCACCCGGTGGCGATTATCTGCTCGGTCCTGCTGTTCGGCGGATTGTGGGGCTTCTGGGGCGTGTTCTTCGCGATTCCGCTGGCGACACTGTTCAAGGCGGTGCTGTATGCCTGGCCCCGGCGCGGCGGCGCCGATCGTCGACGGTTAGAGCGGCGTGGAGGCTCCGGCACTGAGCATCTCACGTTGCCCAGTGCCGGGATGATGGCCGCGCGATCAACTTCTCTGTAGCGCTTGCGCCGCCTGTAATACCGCTTCGACGTGGCCTGGTACCTTGACGCCCCGCCACGCCTGGCGGAGAACGCCTTGGTTGTCGATCAGGAAGGTGCTTCGGTCGACGCCGAGGTACTCCTTGCCATAGAGCTTCTTGAGCTTGATCACGTCGAACAGCTGGCAGAGCGCTTCGTCCTTGTCGCTGATGAGCTCGAACGGGAAGCCCTGCTTGGCCTTGAAGTTCTCATGCGTCCGAAGGCTGTCCCGTGACACGCCGAACACCTGGGTCTCAGCCGCTAGAAAGGCTTCGTGCAGATCGCGGAAGCCCTGGCCTTGGGTGGTGCAGCCCGGCGTATTGTCCTTTGGATAGAAGTAGATGACCGTCTGCTTGCCCTTCAAGGTGTCTTGCGACACCTGCACGTCGCTTGTGGCCTGGGCCACGAAGGGTGGAATGGGTTGGTCGATCTCCACAGCCATGAGCTTGATTTCCTTCTTCAAGGGTTCTGGGGGCGCCAGGGCTCGATCAGTGCGTCCAGGTTCAGCGCATCGGCAAAATCGAGGGAACTGATCTCGCAACCAGCTGATCTGGGTCCCGGCAGGCAGCGTGACAGTCAGCGTCGCGTTGAGCATGGTGCCGCCGGTCTGAGGGGCCTGGTAGGTGTCGCATGTGAGGCTTTCCAGTTCGACGCGATGATCGATGAAGAACTGGCAGAGCTCGTTGAGGATGTCCGGACGGTAGACGGAGCTGACGTATGCTACGTAAGGCAAGGCCTGGGGTCGGGTTTCCAGTGCCTCGCTACGCACGACGTTGGTGGTGAAATCGTGCTTCTTTGCCAAACCGGGCAATGCCGTTTCCATGCGGGCCAGGGCGTCCCAGGTCCCGGTCACCTCAACACGAGCGCACAGCACTCGCCGTGCCGCGTCAGGCGAGTGCTGACCACGGCGCAGCGATTCTCGTGGCTGGCTTTGCAGAGCACGTTGGTGAGCTCCATTGGACTTTTGCCCAAGGCGCTGATGACGAGAAACTGTTCACGAGGTACGGGGGAGGGGCATGCAGCGTTCCTGGCAAGATGAATCGGGCGGCTAGCCAAGCCGAAAACCGCTAAGGGTAGCGGAAAGCACCGCGCGAAGGAATGCACGTCGGCCAGTCGCGCGACGAAGCCAACCGCTCGGCATCGCTACAGGAAGCCTCCGGCGTACTCGCAAAGCGCAAAGGAGCCTTGTACCATTACGCCTCTCTTTTTCCGGCAGGAGTGGTTGCATGATTGCGGGCAGTATGGTGGCGCTGGTCACTCCCATGGATGCGCAAGGCGGTCTCGATTGGGAAAGCCTGGCCAAACTGGTCGACTTCCACTTGCAGGAAGGGACCAACGCAATCGTCGCCGTCGGGACCACGGGCGAATCCGCCACCCTCGAAGTGCCTGAGCATATCGAAGTGATCCGGCGTGTGGTCGATCAGGTCAACGGGCGTATTCCCGTGATCGCCGGTACGGGGCCAACTCCACCCGCGAAGCGGTCGAATTGACCGAAAACGCCAAGGCGGCGGGCGCCGATGCCTGCCTGTTGGTCACGCCCTACTACAACAAGCCGACCCAGGAAGGGCTGTATCAGCACTTCCGGCACATCGCCGAAGCGGTCGCCATCCCGCAGATTCTCTATAACGTTCCGGGCCGGACGGCGTGCGACATGCTGCCCGAGACCGTCGAGCGGCTGTCCACGGTGGCGAACATCATCGGTATCAAGGAGGCCACGGGCGACCTCAAGCGCGGGCGCGAAGTGCTCGACCGTGTGGGTCAGGACTTCCTCGTCTATTCCGGTGATGATGCGACCGCCGTTGAGCTGATGCTCATGGGTGGCAAGGGCAACATCTCGGTAACGGCGAACGTCGCCCCGCGCGCGATGAGCGAGCTCTGCGCCGCGGCGATTGCCGGTGATGCCGAGAAGGCGCGGGCGATCAATGCCCTGCTGATGCCGTTGCACCAGATGCTGTTCATCGAGGCCAACCCGATCCCGGTCAAGTGGGCGCTCCATGAAATGGGTCTGATGCCCGAAGGCATCCGCCTGCCGTTGACCTGGCTGAGCCAGCATTGCCAGGAGCCACTGCGCCAGGCCATGCGCCAGTCCGGTGTGCTGGCCTGAACCAATTCCGGTGTACGGGTTTAACAATGAAGGAACACGCATGAAGCGACTGGCCGGACTCTCGACGCTAGCCCTGATCATCTCTGCCACCAGCGGTTGCGGCTGGCTGTGGGGCGACGACGGATATTTCCGTGACCGCGGAAGTGACTACCTGCAGGCGCAACAGGTGCCGCCGATGCAGGTGCCGGCAGGCGCCAATTTGCGCCCCATCGAACCTTTGCTGCCGATTCCGCAGCAAGTGGCTGACAGCCGAGCCAGTGGCGACTACGAAGTGCCGCGCCCGCAGCGGCTGGTGGCCGCCGAGACGGCCAGCGATTTCAGCCTGCAGACCTCCGAGGATGGTCGTTGGCTGGTCGCGTTGCGCTCTCCATCCGAAACCTACACCGCGGTTCGCCAGTTCTTTACCGACAACGGCTTCCAGATCGACGAGGAGCGTCCTCAAACGGGTGAGTTCACCACCGCCTGGCAGACGCGCGACCAGCTGGCGCCCGGCCTGGTGCGTAACCTTGGACTGGGTGGAGGCGAGACGCGCGTTCGTGTGCGTGTCGAGCCGGGTGTGCAGCGCCAGACCAGCGAAGTGTCGCTGCTCAGCGTGCAACGACCGGCAGGCAACAATGCCGACGTCGCCTGGCCGGAGCGTACCGCCAACGCTGAACTTGATCGCGTGCTGCTCGACGAAATGCAGACCGCGCTCGTCAGCCGCGCGGACCAGGGTGGTTCCACCTCGCTGCTGGCCGAACGCGAATTCGACGCGCCAAGCCGCGTGACCCTGAGTGAAGCCGGCAGCGGCAGCCCGTCTTGCAGCTGGACACCGATTTCAATCGGGCCTGGTCCAGCGTCGGTCGCGCACTCAGCGCCAGCGATATTCTGGTCGAAGACCTTGATCGCAGCCTGGGCGTCTACTATGTCAACCTGTCGGAAGGCGCTGAGAAGCCAGACGACAAGCCGGGCTTCTTCGCCAGGCTGTTTGGCAGCGCACCGGACCGCGAGGAAATCGAAGCGCGTGCCGAGCGCTATCAGGTGCGCCTGACGACCGTGAATGGAGGTGTTCAGGTGACGCTGGACAAGGATCTGGACACCGTCGCCCCGGAAGATGTCGCCCGGCGCGTACTCACAATGCTGCGAGACAACCTGGGCTGACCCACACGCCGACAACCCCGCAACCAATCCAGGCGAAGCCATCCGGTTTCGCCTGTTTTGTTTAATGACAGGCCCGACCGCCGCGCCCTGCGGCGCCTGGGTTCGCCAGACGCGAGAATCCCATGACAGCTAAAGCCCTCAGCCTGAAAAAGCTCTACTCCGGCAAGGTTCGTGACCTCTACGAAATTGACGACAAGCGCATGCTCATGGTCGCAACCGATCGTTTGTCGGCCTTCGATGTGATCCTGGACCAGCCGATACCCGAGAAGGGCAAGATCCTAACGGCGATCTCGAATTTCTGGTTCGCCAAACTGGCTGACCTGGTGCCCAATCACTTCACTGGCGATCGCGTGGAGAACGTCGTCCCGGCTGCCGAGCTGCCGCTGGTCGACGGACGCGCCGTCGTCGCCAAGCGTCTGAAGCCGGTTGCGGTGGAGGCCATCGTTCGAGGCTATTTGGCTGGCTCGGGCTGGAAGGAGTACCAGAAGAGCGGTACCGTCTGCGGCATCGCGCTGCCTGACGGACTGCAGGAAGCCGCCAAACTTCCGCAGCCAATCTTCACACCCTCGACCAAGGCAGCCGTAGGCGATCACGACGAGAACATCTCGTTCGAGCAGTGCGAAGCCATCATCGGCAAGGCACTGGCGGCGAAGGTCCGTGACACTTCCATTGCGCTGTACAGCGCAGCCGTGGAGTACGCCGCGACCCGGGGCATCATCATCGCCGATACCAAGTTCGAGTTCGGCCTCGATGAAGACGGCACCCTTACCCTGATGGATGAAGTGCTGACGCCTGACTCAAGCCGCTTCTGGCCGGCGGACAGCTACCGGGTTGGAAGCAATCCGCCCAGTTTCGACAAGCAATTCGTCAGAGACTGGCTGGAATCCACCGGTTGGAACAAGGAACCGCCAGCACCGCGCCTGCCCGCAGACGTTGCGCAAAAGACGGCGGACAAGTACCGCGAGGCCTTGACCCGACTGACAGCCTGAGCCCGGCCCGAGCTGGGGATGCCAGGCGGGGTCCCCCGCCGCAACAGGCTGAAAATCGAGAAAAAAGCGCACTTCTGGGGTTCGACAAACGCGTCCGAGCTGCTATGATGCGCGCCGCTGGAGAGATGCCGGAGTGGCCGAACGGGACGGATTCGAAATCCGTTGTACCCTCGCGGGTACCTAGGGTTCAAATCCCTATCTCTCCGCCATTATTTATGCCTGAAAAGAAGCCCCGCCGCGCGCCAAGCGTAGCGGGGCTTTTTCGTTTCTGGTGATCCGCTCAGGGAAATTACCTCGCGTTGTCCGTGTCGCCTTCGCCACCCGGTCGTTAATCGTGCGCCTGGTCTTCTTCTATCACGCTCAAAATCCGGTACGCCAAGGCCACGCGCGCTTCGTTCGGGTAGTAGCGGTTGGCAAGGATGACGATGCCCTGCTGGCGTGCCGGCACGAAGGCCAGGTAGGCACCGAACCCGTTAGTCGAGCCGGTCTTGTTGATCCAGACGTCAGACTGGGGCGGCAATGGCGGAACGATCGCCTTCACTGGGTGGGTGTCCAGAACCATCTGGCTGCTGTTTCCCGCCTGCAGCTGCTGCAGTGATGGGGGTAGGGGTATTGCTCCCAGACCAGGTCCTGAGTCATCGAGCCCGTCTGGTAATAGCCGATGCGGGTCGCGGTTATCGCTTGCGCGACGGCGTCCTCGATGTCGACGAGGCCGAGGTGGGCTTCGACGAATCGCAGCAGGTCCGATGTACCGGATTTCACGCCGTAGGCTTCGTCTGCAAGCATTGCCGGGTTGAGCCTCACCGCTTTGCCAGCCTTGTCGTAGCCTTGGGCGTAATGGGTGGCTTCCTGTGCGGGCACCTTGAGGTAGGTGCGGGTCATGCCGAGTCTGGGCAGCAGCTCATGTTCGAGCGCTGCGGCATACGGCAGGTCCAGACTGCGCGCGGCGACCCGGCCGAGCAGGCCAATGCTTGGATTGGCGTAGGTCCGCTGTGTGCCGGGTGCATACCGCGGTGTCCATTCATTGAAGTAGGCGATCAACTGTGATTCGTCTCGCACCGTATCGGGCAGCTGCAGCGGAAAGCGGCCTGCCGTGTGGGTGGCCAAGTTGATCAACGAAACCTGATCCAGCGCGCTGCCGGCCAGTTCGGGTACGTATCGACCCGGGCTGTCTGCCAGCGACAGTTTGCCGGTGGCCTGGGCGTAGGTGGCGAGGGTCGCGGTCAGCGTCTTGCTGACAGAGCCGAGTTCGAACAGCGTTTCGCGGTCGACCGCCTCGCCTGTCTGCTGCGAAGCGACGCCTAGTTCGTAGAACCGCTGTTTGCCGGCGATTGTCAGGGCAACGGCCATACCCGGGATGCCGTGTGCCTGCATGACTTCCTCGATGGCACCTCGAACGCGCGCATCCTGTTCGGCAAGCGACGCCGCATCGGCGAGGCCGGCCCACGCAACAATCGCGGCGGTCAACAGGCGCGTCAGGTGATGAGAGGAGCGATGGCGCATAGCAGACCTCGATGGCTGGGACGAATGCAAACGTAGCACTCTTTCCGGACGTATTACGGAACGCGCGCCCGGAAGATCAACTGCTGGCGCGGCTGGATATTCGGCGCTATGTCTTTATGCCATCATTGCCCGACTTTTACGGAGGTGATCATGGGGACGGCTGCATTGCTGGTGGGCTTGATGGTGGCGTTGTTCTTCAGTGTGTATTTCATGCGCAAGGCCCTGCGAGCACTGCCGGTGGAGCGCGAACGGCCTGGTATCGCACCGGACGCGAAGCTGTCCAGCAGCGTCGAGAAAATCAGCTCGGTCTGATTCGCGCCGGGCCGTGATACCGCTGGCGCGCGGCACGGAAACCGGCGTTCGAGGTCTTAGCTGTTCGATATCCGTTAAGGACCATCAATGATCGAATGGCTTGAAGAAAACCAGCAAATCCTCTCCCCTGGCGATCAGCGCCTGCACCTTGCTGGTCTGGTTGTTCTACGCCCAGCTGCTGCTGCTCAACTTCAAGCGGCAGCGCAAACCCAGCCTGATCATCAACCGGGGCGCCGGCAAGGGCTCGGGTCCTTGTGCCTGATTTCCAACATGAGTGCGGAGCCCGTGTTCATCAACCAGTTGATGGTGCTGATCGACACGTCCAAGGGCACCCTCGAAGTCGACATCACCGATATCCGCCACGGGATCGAGGATGACGCGACGCCAGATCTGGCGATCCATCAGATTACCCACCAGGGCCCGCTGCGTACGGGCGACTTCGTGCATATCGGCACCTTCCAGGGCATGGTGCGGCAGGTGTGCGAGACGCACGGGATCGCCCTGAAAGGGCTCTGCCCGGTCGGTGACTGGCACTTTCATGCCTTGGAAATTCGCGCGGCGGCCTTCTACGGCTCCGAGCGACATCCGCTGGGCATCACGAGGCGATTCCGTCTGGGCGATCTCAGCGACCCGGAATGCGCCCTGATCCCGGAAAGCCCCTGACTCGCCAGCTCATCTCGCGCCGGGACAGGCGCAAGGTGCGTGACTGGATCAATGCCAATCTCTGACGCGGTTCAGTCCGCCGATCGCGCACTGGCGGCATCGCGCTTCTCGGTTTCCTCCGTGTCGCTGGCAGCGGCCCGGGGTCGATCGCCCTGAGGAGGGTTCTGCTAGCCTGTTTCGGTGCGCGCGCCAGGCATCTGGCGTCCCGAGTGACACCACCCGATAGCCGGAGGAAGCCATGCGTGTCGCCGTCTTCAGCACCAAGCCCTACGACCGGGCGTTTCTCGACCGCGCCAACGAGCGCCACGGTCACGAGTTGCTCTACCTCGATGCGCGCCTGACCACCGAGACCGCGCCGCTGGCCGCCGGCTTCGAGACGGTCTGCGCCTTCGTCAACGACCGGCTCGATGCGGGTGTCCTGGCGCTGCTGCAAGGCGGCGGTACGCGGCTGATCGCCCTGCGCTCGGCGGGTTTCAACAATGTCGACCTGGCCGAGGCGGAGCGCCTTGGCATGACGGTGGCGCGCGTGCCGGCCTATTCGCCGCACGCAGTGGCCGAACATGCGGTAGCGCTGGTCCTCAGCCTCAACCGCATGACCTACCGCGCTTACAACCGTGTTCGCGAAGGGAATTTTTCCCTGGATGGTCTGCTCGGCTTCGATCTGTACGGCAAGACGGTAGGAGTGGTCGGCACTGGCAAGATAGGGCTGATCTTCGCGGACATCATGCATGGCTTCGGCTGCCGAGTGCTGGCTGCCGATCCCTGTCCGAGCCACGATGCCAAGGCGTTCGTCGAGTACGTGGCGTTTGACCGCCTGCTCGCCGACTCGGATATCGTCTCGCTGCATTGCCCACTCACGCCGCAGACAAACCACCTGATCGATGCCCGCGCCATTTCCCAGATGAAGGACGGCGTCATGCTGATCAATACCGGGCGCGGTCGGGTGATCGACACCAGGGCCGTGATCGACGGCCTCAAGAGCGGCAAGATTGGCCGCCTCGGGCTGGACGTCTACGAGGAGGAGGAGCAACTGTTCTTTCAGGACCTGTCCCAGCACGTCATCGCCGACGACCTGTTCATGCGCCTGACGACCTTCCCCAACGTGCTGATCACCGGCCATCAGGCGTTCTTCACCACAGAGGCCTTGACCAACATTGCCGAAACGACGCTCGACAACATCACCGCATTCGAGCGCGGTACGGGGGCGCTGCATCGGGTCGGCCCTGCGAACATGGCCTGATGCGTGACGCAAGCGCTAGGCAGCGGACATCCCCGGCGACCGGCAGGCGCTCATCCTTTGTTGTAAAAAAGGGAGATGGCGCACCACTGTGGGCCGGAGCGTCTGAGCCTCCAGCAGATGGCACGGTCAATCGAACAGCTGCCCCAGGCTGCTCGGTGCCAGGCCCGTCCAGCGCTTGAAGGAGCGGCGGAAGTTCGTGGTGTCGTTGAAACGAAGGTAATTGGCCACTTCCTCGTTGCCATAGCCCTTCATCCGATAAAGATAGAGGGCCACGTGCTTGCGCACCTGGTCGAGCTGCTCCTGAAAGCCGGTGCCATGCTTGTGCAGCTTGCGCTTGAAAGTCGCCGGGCTCATGTCGAAGGCCTGTGCCACGCGTTCCAGGCTCAAGGGGTCACGGATATGGGTTTCCAGGTGCTCGTACAGCTGGTCGATGAAGCTGCGTGACCAGCCAAGCGCCTCGAGTTGTGCCTGGCTGGCCTGCAACGCGACTTGGCCAGCCGTGGCCGATGCGGTTGGCCAGGGCTGGTGCAGGTAGTCGATGGGCAGGCTCATCATCGTCATCTGGCTTTCGAACGCCAGTTCTTCCCCCAGATGCACCCAGTACTGCTCCACGTGGCGCGGCTGTGCATACGCCAGGTGAAAGCGCCACGGCAGCCGGTTGCCCGATAGCCGGCGGGTCAGGGCGACCACGGCGGTCAGGTTGGCCTCGATGAGAAAGCGCAGTTGCTCGCCAGCTCCGCAGCTGTCAGTCCAATAGAGATGGACCTGTTTTTGATCGTGCAGCACGCGTGGCGTCAGCAAGGGGCACAGCAGCGCGCGGAACTGCTGCAGCACGTCCAGCGCCTGATGCAGCGAAGCTGCATGGTTCAGCGCATGACTGACATCACCGTAGTGCCCAGGCAACAGACGCTGGCCGAACAGAAAGCTGCTGTCATCAGCTGCCAACAGCCGCCGTGCGTTGGCGATCAGCATCAGTGACTGGGCCGGGCTGACACGTGCCCGGCCTGCGCTGACATCCTCATAGAACAGGCCTGTGCCGCGCAGCAGCTGGTGGCTGTCGATGCCGCGCGACATCGCCAGATCGATCAACACCGCGGGCTGATGGTGAGCGGCGATGAAGCGCGTGTCGCACTCGTAACCGAGGGCCATGCGATGTCCCTCAGGCGCAGCGCGGCAGTTGTTGCTTGGCTTTCGCCAGGCCGAGGTTGAGCCGTTTCAGTAGCTGCTCGGGATCGTCATCGATGGCCATCACCGCTACGGTCGATGCCTGCAAGTGCAGGCGCTCGCCATGCTGCTCGGTTCGGTGGGCGAGGCTGTCCACGGCTCGCTGCAGCTCGCAGGCGATCGAACGGGCCTGGGCCTCTCCGGTGTTCGGCAAGACGGCGACGAAACGATCGCCCGCCAGGCGGCACAGCAGGTCCTGCTGGCGCAGGTTGAGCAGCAGCAGGTGCGCGACGGCTTGCAACACCGCATCGCCCTCGGTCTGGCCGAAGCGTTGGTTGATCGCGCTGAAGTCGTCCAGATCAACCGCGACCAGTGACAGCGGTTGTGCCTGCTCGCGTGCCTGTACCAGCGCCAGTTGAAGTTGTTGGCGCAGGTACTCCGCAGCACCCAGCGGGGTCAGCTTGTCGAACAGGCGATGCTCGCGAAATCCCTTTTCCCGCTTGCTCATCTGCTGGCTGATGGCGCGTTGCTCCTGGTTCAGGTGGTAGATGCCCAGGGTGATCAGCATCAGGCCGATGGGCATTGGCGCGGTTTCCAGCCAGTTGTCCCATGCCGCCAGCTCGGGCAGGTGGATGAATTCGTCCAGCGTGTCCATCCACCAGGAGAAAAACACGCACGCCAATCCCAGTGCGAGCAGTCGCGTCACGCGGCCGGCTGGCCGGCTGTGCAGAAGCATGATCAGCCAGACGAGCGCCAGCGCCGCCGAGCCGCCTTCGCCGGCGACGTCCATCCAATTGATCTCCGCCCAGGTCTTGATCTGGCCGGTGGCCAGGTAGATTTGCAGGCCTAGATTGGCGACGAAGGCGAGGCCGAGCAGGGTGAGGGTGTGGAGTCTCAGGAATTTCATCGGGTCTCCGTGGCGAGGTGCGCGCCAGTGCGTGAGGGGCACGGAAACAGATGGATGTGACGGTTGGATGAATGGGGTGGGGGTTGAATTGGCTCACCGCTTTTTTCGGGGGCTGACTGAGGAGCTGGATCGTTTTGGTTGTAAGGCCTGTTCGCGAGGTGGCTTAAGCATTGGTTTCGCCCTGCTGGGCGAGTCACTTTTTCTTGCGTGGCCAAGAAAAAGTAACCAAAAAGGAGGCCACCCCTGCATCCGGACTGGGCGTCCCCGGTTTGCTTCGCAAAACTTCCCTCCCTCCGGTGCTGCTCCGGGGGCCGGCGCGAAGGGACATCCATCCCACCGCGCCTCGCTCGGCATCCATGCCTCGCGTCCCCCCTGCGCAGCACCTACGCTCGGCCTCCTGAAGGGGAATCGAGTCCGAGTCGTCTGAAGGGCCGTAAACAGCGAGACAAGCTCGATTCGCTTGTTTGCTGGCGAACAAACTATCAGACACCGCCGAACGCCCCTTCAGGAGGCCGAGTGGATGCCGCGAGAAGACTAGGCGTCCCCGCGATAAAGGGCCATGGATGGCCCTTGTACGCCGGCCCCGGAGCGCGTATGGAATGAAAGAAGTCGAGCGCAGCGAACCGGGGACGCCTAGTCCGGATGCAGGGGCAAGCGTTTTTGCTTACTTTTTTCCCGGCCGGGTAGGTGCGTCTGGAAAAAGTGAGTCGCCCAGCAGGGCGGAACCAGCGCCGAGGATCGCGCGAAAACGAGCAGCGGCAAGAACCGCTACCTCACACCTGCCTCACCCCCGCGTTCGGCCCAGCGTGACGGAATGAAACCTGCTACTGGTGGGCTAAGCCCACCTTACGGAGGCTGTTCGTTGCACTTCGAGCCACGCACGGGTCAAATCAGCTCAATTCCCACCCAAAACTCATCCAATAAGCCCCCGCTGGCGCCCCAGCAACACCCGCTGTCACAGAACCGCCATATCCCCCGCCTACCGTCCGCCCCAGTTCCGGGATGGACCCGGTAAATAGCGTTCGGGGATTGTTCATGAGCACATACCGCAGCGGCATTCGTCATGCAGGCTTCCATATCAGCCTGCTCGCCCTGGCCGTCAGCGCCGGATCGGCCTGGGCCGAGGAGCCGCTCGTCATGGAACACGTCGAAGTGATCGGCCAGGCCGTCAGCATCGACGAAGCATTGAGGGAGCAGCGCAACTCCGACAGCGTGAAAAGCGTCGTCCACGCCGACGGTATCGGCCAGTTGCCGGACGACAACGCCGCCGAAGCCCTGCAGCGTATCCCCGGTCTGTCCGTTGAGCGCGACCAGGGTGAAGGCCGTTTCGTCAGCGTGCGCGGCATCGCGCCGGACCTGAACAGCGTCACCATCAACGGCACGCTGGTGCCCTCGCCGGAGAGCGGCCGCCGCGCGGTGGCGCTGGATGTGCTGCCCTCGGAACTCGTGCAGTCACTCTCGGTGGTCAAGACGCTGACCCCGGACATGGACGCCAACTCTCCGGCGGCACCATCGAGGTGGAGAGCCTGTCCGCCTTCGATCACGACGGGCTGTTCTACAGCCTCAGCACCGAAGGCAGCCATGACGAGAACGTCGGCAAGACCAGCCCGAAATTCTCCGGTGCCTTCAGCAATCGCTTCAGCCTGGGCGATGGCGTCGACAACTTCGGCGTCGCCGCTGCGCTGAGCTGGCAGGAGCGCGACTTCGGCTCCGACAACGTGGAAACCGGTGGCGCCTGGGATTTCGAGGACGGCGCGCGGCTGGAGGAATTCGAGCAGCGTGACTACGAGATCACCCGTGAGCGCGCGGGCCTCGGCCTGAACTTCGACTACCGGCCCGACGATTTCAGCAGCTACTACCTGCGCACGCTCTACAGCCGCTTCAAGGACACCGAGACCCGCAACGCCGCTGGCGTCGAGTTCGCCGATGCGCAGCTGGCCGGCGAGCTGGGCGATGCCGAAGGCTGGCGCGAGCTCAAGTCCCGCGAGGAAACCCAGACCATCCAGTCCTACGTGTTCGGTGGTGAACGCATGATGGGCCTGTGGACCCTCAGCGGTCAGGTCGGCTACAGCCAGGCGCGCGAGCGCAACCCGGGCGGCATTTCTGGCGCGACCTTCGAAGGCGACTTTTCCGAGGTCGGTTTCTACAGCACGGGCAAGCCGCGGTTGGTCGTCGACCCGTACTTCTACGACCCGGCCAGCTTCGAACTGGACGAGGTGGAGTGGGAAGAAAGCGACGCACGCGACAAGGAAAAGAACATCCGCCTGGATCTTGCCCGCGACTACGACATCCAGGGTTATGCCGCGCAGTTCAAGTTCGGCGGCAAGCTCAGCCGGCGCGACAAGACCAACGACGTCGATATCTGGGCCTATGACGATTTCAACGACCTGACTCTGGCCGACTTTCAGGCCGGCAACGTCGACTACGCCCTGGGCCGCTTTGGCTCGGGCATCAGCGCCGGCGCGCTGGAAGGGCTGATCGGCGGGCTGGATCCGAGCGCGTTCTACGATGAGGAGGAGTCGCGCATCGGCGATTTCGACATGAGCGAGGACATCAATGCCGCTTACATCATGAATGCCCTGGACCTGGACAAGTGGCGTTTCATCGCCGGCCTGCGTTACGAAGGCACCGAGTTCAGCGCCAAGGGCACCGGCCTGCGCGACGGTGAGTTCGAAGCCGTATCCAGCGACAACCGTTACGATCACTGGCTGCCGGGTTTGCATGCGCGTTATGAGCTGACGCCCGATACCTTCGTTCGCGCGGCCTGGACCAACACCGTGGTGCGCCCGACTTTCGAGCAGCTGGCGCCCGGCTTCGTCATCGATGGCGAGGACGCCGAGTTCGGCAACCCGGACCTCAAGCCGCTGGAATCGATGAACTATGACCTTGGCATCGAGCATTACATGGGTCGCGCAGGCGCCGTGGCGGCCTACCTGTTCTACAAGGACATCGACAACTTCATCTACAACACCGACCTCGCCGGTACGGGCGACTGGGCGGCCTTCGACGAGGCGGTGAGCTTCGAGAACGGCAGCAGTGCCAAGCTCTACGGTATCGAACTGTCCTACTCGCAGAAGCTCGACTGGCTGCCGGCACCCTGGAACGGCGTGTTGCTGGGCGCCAACGCCACCTTCAGCAAGTCCGACGCCGAGATCGAAGGGCAGGGCATGCGTCGCAGCATCGACCTGCCGAACCACTCCGATACGGTCGGCAACCTGATGGTCGGCTGGGAAGACGACGTCTTCAACATGCGCCTGGCGGCCAACTACAAGTCCGAGTACCTGGCGGAGGTGTCCGGTATCGACGACGAAGCCCATGACCTCTACGCCGACGAGCAGCTCTTCCTCGACTTCAAGGCGGGCTACTTCATCACGCCGAGCCTGCAACTGACCTTCGAGGCGCTGAACCTCACCGACGAGTCCTATTTCGTCTACACCGGGCGCAGTCGCTACAACGCCCAGTACGAGGAATACGGCCCGACCTACAAGCTCGGTCTGACCCTGACTCACTTCTGACTCTTTTGCCGTCCGGCGCCCCGCCATCGTGGTGCCGGCCTGCGGCTGCCGAATGGGAAAACCATGAATCTGACTTCGTTCAAACCGCTGTGGCTGACCGTCTGCGTTGCACTGGCGGCCTGCCAGTCCACTACTGGCCAGCCGCCTACCAAGCAGCCGGTGAGCTTTCGCCCGGCGAGCGGCGCACCGCTGGATGCCGACAGTGCTCAATTGATTGGCAACGATGCATTCTGGCCAGGCGCTTCACAGCTCCTCGTTCGCCCGGATTCGCGCGGCTTACAGCTGCTGGATGACAAGGACGCGGTGCTCAGCGCCGTCGAGGGCCGCTTCGAGGGGCTGGACCATCGTGCCAGCCAGGAGGGATTGCTGGTCGCCACGCTGGACCGCAAACGCCAGCAGGCCGTGCTGCTCGGGCTCGACCGACAGCATCGCTGGAGCCAGCCGCTGTACCTGCCCAAGACCGATTTCTTCATCGAGGGCCTGTGTCTGTACCGCGACGCCGCGCGCAATGGGTTCGTCTTTCTCGTCGGCGAGGAGGGTCTCGGCGAACAGTGGTTGGTCGCCGCGGACCAGCAGCTGCTGCAGACCCCACGGCGCGTGCGCGGTCTGAGCCTGCCGCCGGAAAGTCAGTTCTGCCAGGTGGACGATGCGACTGGCGAGCTGTTGATAAACGAGGAAGCGGTGGGCTTCTGGCGCTACGCGGCCGATGCCGAGGCGCCCTTGCGGCGCCAGCCGGTGGACATCGTCCAGCCATTTGGTGGGCTCGCCGAGGCGGCTGCCGGCATGGCGCAGCTCCCGGGTGGCCTGCTGGCGCTCGATCCCGAGGCGGGCGCCCTGCACCTGTACCGGCGCGATGCCACTCACTGGCGCCACCATGCAGTGGTGCCGCTGGAAGGCTTCGACGAGCCGGAACAGGTGAGCGCACGCATCGCCCCGTCCGGCCTCGATCTGCTGCTGACCGACGAGCGTGGCGCCCACCGCGCGCACCTGGACTGGCAACCGGAGCCGCCGGCTGCGATGACGGCGATACCGGTCATTCCGGCCCTGGTGCAGACTGATCCGGTGCCGCACCTCGGTGATGCGGCGGACGATCCGGCAATCTGGGTCAATCGCGCCGATCCAGCCGCCAGTCGTGTTCTGGGCACCGACAAGAAGGGCGGCCTGGCCGTCTACGACCTGGCCGGCAAGCAGCTGCAGTACCTGCCGGTCGGACGGCTGAACAACGTCGATCTGCGCGAGGGCTTCAGTCTCGGTGGCCGACTGGTCGACCTCGCTGTCGCCAGCAATCGCGATCACAACAGCCTGCACCTGTTCGCCATCGATCCAGGCAATGGCCGATTGCGCGACATCGGCCAGATCGAAACGCCGCTCAGCGCGATCTACGGCCTCTGTCTGTTCAAAGGTGGCCAGGGCGACATCCACGCCATCGCCAATGACAAGGACGGCACCTTCCTGCAATACCGCCTCACCGGTTCCAGCGGCACGCCGCAGGGTGAGCTCGTACGCCGGTTCAAGGTTGCCAGCCAGCCCGAGGGCTGCGTGGCCGACGACCGCCACGAGCGGCTGTTCGTTGGTGAGGAAGACGAGGCGGTCTGGACGCTGGACGCCCGTGCCGATCAGCCGGCGATGCTGGAAAAGGTCATCGGACGGGGCGAGCCGCTGCATGCAGACATCGAAGGCCTGGCCCTATACCAGGGTGCGTCGACAAGTTACCTGGTCGTCTCCAGCCAGGGTAACGACAGCTACCTAGTGCTCGATGCCAAGGCGCCCTACGCCGTGCGCGGTGCGTTCCGGTCGGCCTCAATGCCGAGCGCGGCATCGACGGGGCTTCGGAGACCGATGGTCTGGAGGTCACTTCGGCCAACCTCGGCGGCCCCTGGAACCGCGGCCTGCTGGTGGTGCAGGACGGTCGCAAGCGCATGCCCGAAGGCGCGCAGAACTACAAGTACGTGCCCTGGGCTGCCATTGCGCAGGTGCTGGGGCTGGACTGATCCCGGCGGCCAAACCCTCGGGTGGCGTCGACCGTCGCCCGATCAAGCCAAAGAGTGCCGCCCCACGGGTGGCCGGAGGAATGCAGATGCAAAGTGAACACATGTCCGTCTGGGGGCTGGTCAGCGAGGCCAGCCTGGTGGTGCAACTGGTGATGCTCACGCTGGTGATGGCGTCGGTCGCCAGCTGGTACCTGATCATCCAGCGTGGCGCCTCCTTGCACCGCAGCGAACGATTGTTGAACGACTTCCTGCAGCGCTTTCGCAGCGGTGGCGAACTTGCCCAGCTGTATCGCGAAGGCAGCGAACCTGCACTGCCCCGCGAGGCGGCGCTGCAGCGGATCTTCCTCGCGGGCTACGGTGCATTCAGCCAGTTGCAGCGGCAGCCTGGCATCGCGCCGGACGCGGTCGTCGAGGGCGTCGAGCGCAGCCTGTACGTGGCCATCGCCGAACAGGAGGAGCGGCTGGAACACGGTCTGCAGTTTCTTGCCACGGTCGGCTCGGTCAGCCCGTACATCGGCCTGTTCGGCACCGTGTGGGGCATCATGAATTCGTTCCTCGGCCTGTCCCAGGTGCAGCAGGCGACACTTTCGACCGTCGCCCCAGGCATCGCCGAGGCCCTGATCGCCACCGCAATCGGCCTGTTCGCGGCGATCCCTGCGGTGATGGCCTACAACCGCTTCGCCGCCCGTGGCCAGACGCTTGGCGCGCGTTACTACGCCTTCGCCAACGAACTGCAGGCACGCTTGCATCGCCGCCTGCATGCCGGCTCGCCGAGCATCTCCGCAGCCGCCTGAGGGAGCCCTGTCATGCTGGTCAAGCCGCAGCGCAAACACGGGCCGAAGGCCGAGATGAACGTGGTGCCCTACATCGACGTAATGCTGGTGCTGCTGGTGATCTTCATGGTCACCGCGCCGATGCTGGTGCAGGGCGTAAGGATCGAATTGCCCAAGGTGGCCGCCGAGGCGCTGCCGACGGAAAACGAGCGGCAGATCCTCACGCTATCGGTCAAGGCGGACGGCAGCTTCTACTGGAACCTGGGCAGCGAGCTGAACGTCGAGGATCGGACCGACACGGCCGTCGACCTCGCCGAGATGCGGCAGAAGGTCGAGGCGATCATCGCCGAGCGCGGCGACACCCAGGTCTACGTGCGCGCCGACGAGGCCGCCGACTATGGCCGCGTGGTGGCCGGCATCGCCGAGCTGCAGCGTGGCGGGGTGGTCAACCTCGGGCTGATCACCGAGGCGCCAGCCGGGCCGCCGACGCCATGAGTGCGCTGAGCATGACGTTGCCTGACAGCGTGCCCGCCGCTTGCTCGCCGTGGCGCAGTCATGCCGTCGCCCTGGTCGCGACCCTGGGTCTGCATGCCGCCGTGCTCGGCTTGCTGCTGCACGGCTGGACGCCGGAGTTGAACGCGCCCCAGGCGACGCAGGTGCTGCGCACGCAACTGGTCAGCCTGCCGCCGCCCGAGCCCATGGCCGAGGTGCAGGAGCCGCAGCAGACCGCGGCGGCTGAGCCGGTTGAACAGGTGGTCAAGGAACCCGAGCCCGATCCCCGCATCGAACGGCAGCGTCTGGAGCAGGCCGAGCTGGCGCTCGAGCGTGCCGAGCAGGAAAAGCAGGAGGCTGCACGCTTGCAGGAACAGCGACGCCTTCGCGAGCAGCAGCAACGGGAGCGGCGTGAGCGCGAGCGCCAGGAGCGGCTCGAGGCCGAGCGTCAACGACGTGAAGCCGAGCAACGCGACGCCCGGCGCCGCGAAGAGCTGGCACGTGAGGCACAACAGCGGGAACAGGCCGAAGCCGCCGCTGCTGAGCGGGCCCGGGAGGCCGAAGCCGCCGCCAGCCGCCAGTACCTGCCGATTGCCAAGCAGGCGCCGGCCTATCCGCCGCGCGCACTGGACAAGGGCATCGAGGGCACCTGTACCGTGAGCTACTCGGTGAATCCGCAGGGGCGCATCGAGAACCCCAAGGCGCTGGACGACTGCCACCCGCTGTTCATCCAGCCGTCACTCGCCGCTGCCAAGCGTTTTCGCTATCAGCCCAGGATCATCGACGGTCGCGCCGTGACCGTCCCCGAAGTGAAGAACACCTTCCATTACCGCATCCAGTGATGCGCAGCCGATTCACGTTCCGAACGAGTCATTCATGAAACAGGATTTTCAGAGCTTTCACGCCAATCTCTCTGCCCTCGACGACCAGGCGATCAACCCGAGCGGCAACGCTTCGCTGGGGCAGCTGGTGGACCGCGGTCGCCGCAACCTGCTCAAAGGTGGCATGGGCCTCGCCGCGCTGGGTTTTCTTGGCGGCAGCCTGAGCGCCTGCGGCCGCATGGTGCAGAGCGACTCATTGATCGGCTTCGAGGGTATCCCGCCGCAGCTCGACCCGGCGTTCGACAGCGTGCAGGTCGCACCAGGCTACAGCGCACGGACGTTCTTTTCCTGGGGCGATGCCGTGCTGGCCGACGCGCCCGAGTGGAAGCCGGACGCCACGGACGACTGGCAGGCCCAGCTCAAGCAGGCCGGCGACAACCACGACGGCATGCACTTCTTTCCGTTTCCGGAGAACCCCGACAGTCACGGCCTGCTGGTGATGAACCACGAGTATGTCAATCCGCCGCTGCATCCCAACGGCATGACGCTCACTGACGTCAAGCGACCCCTGGATGAAGTGCGCAAGGAGCAGGCGGCGCATGGCGTCAGCGTCATCGAAGTGAAAAAGGATGCGCAGGGCCAGTGGCAGCGGGTCATGCCGTCGCACTACAACCGGCGTATCTCGGCCATGACACCCATGGCGGTGAGCGGCCCGTTGGCAGGCAACGACGCGCTAAAAACCGCTTCCGACCCCAGCGGACGGGAGATCATCGGGACGATCAACAACTGTTCCAGCGGCTTCACGCCCTGGGGCACCTACCTGGTCTGCGAGGAGAACTGGCACAACTACTTCGTCAACCATGACGCCGAGGACATGGCCCGGCGTGTTTCGCACAAGCGCTACGGCATCGAGGGCAAGGGCATGAGCAAGCTCTACGGCTGGGAAACCGCTGACCCGCGCTTCGATGCCACGCCCGACCCTGCGCAGCCGCATGGCGGACATGTTCACGAACCGAACCGCTTCGGCTGGGTCGTCGAACTCGATCCGTTCGACCCCACGAGCACCCCGGTCAAGCGCACCGCTTTCGGGCGCTACTGCCGCGAATGTTCGGTCCTGTCACTGGGCGACGACGGTCGCATGGCGTTCTACTCGGGCGATGACACCAAGGGTGAGTACGTCTACAAGTTCGTGCCCGCCGGCCGTTACGTGCCCGGCGCCGATCAGGCCAACCGCCAGTTGCTGGAAAGCGGCACCCTCTACGTCGCGCGCTTCGATGCCGATGGCAGCGGTGAGTGGCTGGCGCTGGTGCACGGGCAGAACGGCCTGACCGCCGACAACGGCTTCGCCGATCAGGCCGAAGTGCTGCTCAATGCCCGAGCCGCTGGCGACCAAGTGGGTGCGACGCCCATGGACCGGCCCGAGTGGGTCGCGGTGCACCCGCACAGCCGGGAGGTCTACGTGACGCTGACCAACAACGACAACCGTGGCGTGAAATGGCCGACCGACAAGGCCAACCCCGACCGAACAATCTGCACGGACAGATTTTGCGCTGGCACGAGGAGGGCGCCGACCCGACCGCGACCGCGTTCACCTGGGAAGTCTTCCTGCTGGCCGGCGAGCAGCCCGGCGCCAGGGACGCAGACGGCCAGCCGGTGCCAGCCCACCTCACCGGAACGATCAACGGCGACATCTTTTCCTCCCCCGATGGTCTGGCGTTCGACGAGGCCGGGCGCCTTTGGATCGAGACCGATTTCGGCGACGAGGAAGCGGCCATGCAGGCCATGGGCACCAATCAATTACTCTGCGCCGACTCGCGAACGCGGGAAGTCAGACGCTTTCTGGTCGGCCCGCGCGGCTGCGAGATCACTGGCATCACCTGGAGCCCGGACTACCGCGCCATGTGGATCAACGTGCAGCACCCCGAGCTGAGCTTTCCGGCCAGCGACGGCAAGACCCGCCCGCGCGCTTCGACCATCCTCATCACCAAGCACGACGGCGGCGTGATCGGCACCTGACCGTGCGCCTCGCCCAAAGGAGCGGGAACGGCGAGGTTCTGCTCCGATCGTGCGTGAACGTTTCGACCCGGTCACCGTTCTAACATGCTGATACATACTTCTCTGCATGTAACCACGGAGCTGGGTCATGTCCATTTCACAACTGCGTACCCGGACGACGCTGGCCGTCGTCCTGTCCTGCCTACCCCTGGCGAGCCAGGCGGACCTCTACTCGCTGAAGATCGAAAACGACGTCATCTCTTCCGGCAGCGACGGTCACTACACCAACGGCTTCGAGCTGATGCGTTCGATCGAACCCGACGCCGATCACTGGTCGCGCCGGTTCGCCGACGCCATGCCCGGCTGGAGGGCCGATCAGGTCGATAATCTGGCCTATCGGCTGGGCCATCAGCTCTACACCCCCAACGATATCGAGCGTGCCGACCTCATAGAGGACGATCGGCCTTACGCGGCCCTGCTGTTCGCCGGCGTGTCGATTTTCTCCGATGATCGGCATGACGGCTGGCGTGGCACCAGCGGCCTGCATCTGGATGTCGGCATCGTCGGGCCGGCCGCGGGCGGCGAAAAGATCCAGCGGCGCGTTCATGACGTCACTGACAGCGACGAGCCCCGGGGTTGGGACAACCAATTGCGTAACGAACCCTTCGTCAATCTTGCCTACCAGCACCGCTGGTGGTTGCAGCAGCGGCTGGCCGGCCTGGAGGTCGAGTACGGCCCGAGCGCCGGTTTCGCCCTCGGCAATCTTTATACCTACGGCTCGGCCGGGTTTGGCCTGCGGGTCGGCCAGCGCCTGGCGCGCAGCTTCAGCGTTCCCGCCGTGGCGCCAGCGCAGAGTGGCAGTCTGTTCTTCGATCAGGGCGGCGGTTTCGCCTGGAGCCTGTTCGCCGACGTCGAGGGGCGCTACATGGCGCAGAACATGTTGCTGGAGGGCAACACCTTCAAGAGCAGCCACTCGGTCGACCCGAACGAGTGGGTCGGCGACGCCAAGGCGGGCATCGCGCTGACCTGGAACCGCTGGCAGCTCGCGTTCGCCAGCGTCTGGCGTACCCGGGAGTTCCGTGGACAGGATAAGCACGACCAGTTCGGCTCGTTGACGGTTTCGGCCTGGTTCTAACCGGGCCGGAATGCCTTCGTCTTTGACGCCGATGATGCCTCCCGTCGAAGTGCGATTTGCGGTGTGCAGCGAGTCTGCCTAATATACGTTTCGTATATGTTTCGTATGGGGCTTCTGATGGGCATCGTAAAAATTTCGGACCAGATGCATGACAATCTGCGCGTTGCCGGCAACGCGCTCTGTCGTTCGATCAACGCGCAGGCCGAGCACTGGATGCGCATCGGAATGCTGGCCGAGATGCACCCCGGGCTGACTCATGACGATCTTTGCAGAATGCTGATCCGCGCCGAACAGGCCGGCGGCCTCGATCTGGCGCAGCTCTGTCATGACTCGATGTCCGACGGGGGATCGCTTGAGGTAGCGGGGGAGGGCGATGAGAAATATCGTGCTCAACCGCCCTGCTGACATTGTGAAGGCGCGGATGGCGGGCGCCTTGGCGGCACAGGTGCTCGACATGATCACCGAACACGTGAAGCCGGGCGTCACCACAGAATCACTCGACCGGTTGTGCCATGACTTCATCGTCGAGGTGCTGAAGACCACCCCGGCCAATCTCGGTTACATGGATTATCCCAAGACGATCCTCACTTCCGTGAATGAGGTCGTTTGCCATGGCATTCCCTCGAGCAGGGTCCTGGAGGACGGAGACATCCTCAATATCGATGTGGCCGTGCTCGAGGACGGTTGGTACGGCGATACCAGCCGGATGTACTTCGTCGGTGAGCCCAGTGCCGAAGCCCGGCGTCTGGTCGAGACCACCCACGAGGCGCTGTGGGCCGGAATCCGGGTCGTACGGCCGGGTGCGACGCTCGGCGACGTGGGCCACGCCATCCAGCAGGTTGCCCACGGGGCTGGTTTCAGCGTGGTGCGGGAGTACTGCGGTCATGGCATCGGCAAGGTCTACCACGACGAACCCCAGGTCCTGCATTACGGCCAGCCGGGGCAGGGCCTTCGGCTGAAGGCCGGCATGATCTTCACCATTGAACCGATGCTCAACGCCGGGCAGCGGCACGTCAGGACGCTGGCCGATCGGTGGACTGTGGTGACACGGGATCGGGCCCTGTCGGCGCAGTGGGAGCACATGGTCGCTGTGACCGAAGAGGGTTTCGAGGTGTTGACGCAATAGCCGTTGTCGGCTGGCGTCCTCGATTCATTCCATCGCCGCCTGGCGGATGCCGAGTCTGATCTCAAGCGGGACGGCGTTGCGCCGAATGAAACAAATTGTTTCCTTGGGAGGTCCCTTTGGATACCCAGGCGAAACGAGCGGGTGTCGCTCGCGGAGCGATTAGCCCGGTTCGCTTCGCCAGGACTGAATGCATGGCCAGTTCGGTCTGCATCTCGCTTCAAGGGAGCCCGCATGAGTGACGACACCCGCCTCGGCCTGACCCGCCGCCAACTGATCTTCTCCTCCATGACCGGCCTGGCCGTCGGGGCTGCCGCCTCGGCGAAGGCTGCGACCCTCACCGGCATACCGCCCTGGCAGCCGTTCGACCACAACGGCCCGATGCACTACGACTCGCCCGGCTGGCGTTTCTTCAGCGACGCGGAGGTTCGCGAGGTGACCGCCATCGTCGATCGGCTGATCCCGGCGGACGAGCTCAGCGTCAGCGGCAGCGAGGCCGGCTGCGTGGTGTTCATGGACCGCCAGTTGGCGAGCAACTACGGCGACGCCAGCCGCCTGTACATGCAGGGCCCGTTTCGCGAGGGCACGCCGGAGCAGGGCGACCAGTCGCCGTTCACTCCGCGAGAACGCGTGCGCCGTGGGCTGGTCGGGCTGGAAACGCTATGCCAGTCGCGCCATGGACAATCCTTCAGCGGCCTCAACGCCGAACAGCAGGACGCGCTGCTCGCCGAACTGGAGAAAGGCGGCATCGACCTCGACGGCCTGGACTCGAAGCTGTTCTTCGAGCAGGTGCTGGGCAACACCATGGAAGGCTTCTTCGGCGACCCGATCTACGGCGGCAACCGCGACATGGTGTCCTGGAAGATGATCGGCTTCCCCGGCGCCCGCTACGACTACCGGCCCTATATCGCGCTGCACAATCAGAAGTTGGACCTGGTGCCCCTGTCGATCATCGGCGGCGAGTCCTGGAAGGCGAGGGAATCGAAATGATCAGGAAACTTCCCGCCACCGACGTCGTGGTCATCGGGCTCGGCTGGGCCGGCTCGATCATCGCCAACGAACTGGCCGACGAAGGCCTCGAGGTGATCGGCCTCGAACGCGGCCCCTGGCGCGACACCGCACGCGATTTCAACATCGCCTCGGTGACCGACGAGCTGCGCTACCTGCGCCGTCAGGAGCTGATGTTGCGGCCGATGCAGAACGCCGTCACGGTGCGCAACAACCCTTCGCAGACGGCGCTGCCGATGCGCGAATGGGGTTCCTTTCACCCTGGAAACGGCGTCGGCGGCGCCGGCAATCACTGGGCCGGTATCACCTTTCGCTTCCAGCCCGAGGAGTTCCGCCTCAGGAGTCACCTGACCGAACGCTACGGCGCCGATGCCATTCCCGAGGCGCTCACTCTGCAGGACTGGGGCACCGACTGGGCCGAGATGGAGCCGCACTACAGCGCCTTCGAGCGTCTGGCCGGCACCTCCGGCAAGGCCGGCAACCTCAACGGCGAGATGCAGGAGGGCGGCAACCCCTTCGAGGGCAGTCGCTCGATCGAGTACCCGCTGCCGCCGCTGGCACAGCCCTACGGCCCGACGCTCTTCGCCGAGACGGTGCGCGAGCTGGGCTACAAGCCGTTCCCAGTGCCCTCCTCGCTGGCGTCGCAGGCGTATACCAATCAGCTCGGCGTGACCATGGGCCCCTGCACCTTCTGCGGCTTTTGCACCAACTTCGGTTGCGCCAACTATTCCAAGGCCAGCGCCATCGTCAACGTGATGCCGGCGCTGATGCGCAAACCGAACTTCACGGCCATCACCCACGCCGAGGTGCTCCGCGTGACCCTGGATTCGACCGGCACGCGCGCCACCGGTGTCGTCTACGTCGATACCTCGGGCCATGAGTACGAGCAGCCGGCCGACCTCGTGGTAGTCAGCGCCTTTACCCTGGAGAACGTGCGCCTGATGCTGCTCTCCGGCGTCGGCCAGCCCTACGACCCGGTGAGCAACACCGGCACCACGGGGCGCAACTACGCCTACCAGACGGCCAACAACGTGCAGCTGTTCTTCGAAGACAAGAACTTCAACCCCTTCATCGGCGCCGGTGCGGTCGGCATGGGCATCGACGAGTTCAACAATGACAACTTCGACCATTCCGGGCTGGGCTTCTTCGGCGGCGGCAGCATCCGCGTGACGCCGGTGGGCGCCTCGCCGATCGGCACGCGCCCGGTACCGCCCGGCACGCCGCGCTGGGGCTCGACCTGGAAGCAGGCGACGGTGGACAACTACCTGAGCACCATGTCCATCGGTTGCGAGGCGAGCAGCTACAGCACGCGTACCAATTACCTGTCGCTCGATCCGACCTACACCGACCCGCACGGCCGCCCGTTGCTGCGCATCACCTTCGACTTCCCTGAAAACGACCGACGCATGTCGCGGTTCGCCATCGACAAGCTCGCCGAGATTGCCGCACCGATGAACGCCAAGCATGTGGTCAAGACCTTCCAGGACGGCCACTGGAACAGCGGGCCGTACCAGTCCTCGCACGTGGTCGGTGGCTTCGTCATGGGCGCGGACCCTCAACCAGCTCGGTGAACAAGCACCTGCAAGTGTGGGATGTGCCGAACCTGTTCGTCATCGGCGCCAGCGCTTTCCCGCAGAACCCCGGCTACAACCCCACCGGCACCGTCGGCGCGCTGGCATTCAAGGCCGCCGACGCCATCCGCCGTTTCTACCTGAAGAACCCGGGGAGATGATTTCGGTATGAAGACGTTCACCTCTCTGCTCCGGCCTGCTCGGCATCGCCGCGGGCTTGGCCCACGCCGGTGACGGCAGCGATTCCTACGACCTGGTCGCACGCGGCCGCTATCTCGCCGAACTAGGCGATTGCACCGCCTGCCATACCCTGCCGGGCGAGGCGCCGTTCGCAGGTGGCGTGCGGATCGAAACGCCTTTCGGCGACGTGCTGGGCGCAAACATCACGCCCGACCCGGACACCGGCATCGGCCGTTGGTCCTTCGAGGACTTCCAGAACACCATGTCCCGCGGTCACGCCCGTGGCGGCAAGCGGCTCTATGCGGCCATGCCCTATACCGCGTACACCAAGGTCACGCGCGAGGACAACCGGGCGATCTGGGCGTACCTCAACTCGCTCGAGCCGGTGCATCACGAGGTCGACACCAACCAGCTCCCGTTCCCATTCAACCTGCGCACCAGCCTGATCGCCTGGAACTGGCTGGCCTTCGAGGAGGGCGAGTATCAGCCCGACCCGGGGCGCTCCGCCGAGTGGAACCGTGGCGCCTACCTGGTCCAGGGGCTCGGCCACTGCGGCAGCTGCCATTCGCCGAAGAACCTGATCGGCGGCGACAAGGACGGTGAATTCCTCACCGGTAGCCCGCTGCAAGGCTGGATGGCGCCGGACATCACCGGCAACCGCCACACGGGCCTTGGCCGCTGGAGCGAGGCGGAGATCGTCCGTTATCTGAAAACCGGCGCCAACCGTTTCGACATGGCGTCCGGGCCCATGGCCGAGGCGGTCGAGCATTCGACCCAGCACTGGAAGGACGCTGACCTCGCCGCCGTGGCGACCTACCTCAAGAGCCTCGGCGACCCCGAGCAGGCAGCCCCCGAGCCTTTGGCCAAGGACGACGAGCGCCTGCGCACCGGTGCGCTCATCTACGAGGATCAGTGCTCGGCCTGCCATACGCCCGACGGCGAGGGGATCCCCAATCTCTTTCCGAAGCTCGCCGACGCGCCGCTGGTGAACAGCCGCGACGCGACCTCGCTGATCCGCGTAGTGCTGGCCGGCAGCCGCGCGGTTGGCACCGATGCGGCACCCACGGCCCCGGCCATGCCGTCCTTTGCCTGGAACATGACCGATGAATACGTGGCCGATGTGCTGACCTTCGTGCGCAACAGCTGGGGCAACGCGGCCGAACCGGTGACGGCCGAGGAGGTGAAAGCCGTGCGCGAGGAGATGGAGCCCTGAGGGAGTCGAGACGGCTCGGGCGGGCCGTCTCGGTTGGAATTACTTGCGAACCCAGCTGCCGTTGAGCTGGATGATCTGGCCAGGCGGGGTCTTCTCGATGGCCTTCTTGCCGGCGATGGCTTCGACGTCGGCGACGCTGATGCCGTTCTTTTGCGCCACGCGGTGGTATTCGGCACGGCGTGCCTGGTTGATCTGGCTGGCAATTTCCTCGGCCTGACCGCCGCCCTGGACCACACCGAGGTAGCCATCGGGCTTCTCGCCAAGCTGGCCGCTGGCCTTGGCCTGGCCAAGGGCAGCCATGGCTTCGTTGAGGGACATCGCCGCGGCGGGCAGCGCCAGGCACAGGGCCATGAGCAGGGTGCCGAGTTTCAGATAGCTTTTCATGGGAGTCCTCAGAAGAGTCCGCTGTCTTCGTTGATGATCGAATCGAGCTGCTTGTCGACCTTGATGTAGATCTCGTGCTCGATCTTCACGTTGAGGTTGATGTTGATCGGCTCGTTCGGCACGGCCAACTCGACGCGTGGGGTACAGGCACTGGCCAGCAGGGCCAGCGCCAGTAGGCTGATCATGTGACGCAACCGCATGGCGGGGTTCTCCTGTTCGGGTAGGCGCTACCTTGCCTCATCAGCTTGGTGAAAAACCACCGCTTCGAGGCGCGCGACGCCGAAAATGCCTCGCGGTGCTCATTTGCGTTCCTGGCCTAGCCGCTCCTGCACGCGTCGCTGAATGGTTTCGCTGACGCGATCCGAGAGCTGCAGGCTGGTCAGCAGGGCGGGGATGTCTTCTTCCAGGTTGATCGCAAAGTTGATCGGCCGCCCGCCTTCGAGCGCCGGATTGCGGCCGTGCAGCTTGAGGCCCAGGGTCAGCGCGCCATCGGCCGAGTAGTGCACGTCGCCGGTGAGCAGGTCGTAGTGAAAATCATCGAGCGCCTCGGTCACCAAACGCATGGCCGGGTTCGACTGACCCAGCGCCTGAATCTGCGCCGAACGAAACTGCAGCGCGCCACCTGGCTCGCGTGCTTTCAACGAGCCCTGTTCGATGCTGATGCCCGTGTCGCTGCGCATCACCTGCATCTCGCCATCGATCACGCCGGTGCCGGAGAGGCCTTCGGCCGGATAGGCTTCGAGCAGCGCCGGTAACTGCAGACCGCGAAGGTGCGCATCGAGCTGTTGGGTGGGCGCGGCGAGGTCGGCTATGCCAGGCTCGAGCCAGAGCCGCCCGCCCAGCAACCCAACTTCGGCGAGCCGCCAGGTCAGGCGGCCCTGGGCGAGGTTCGCGAGCGGTCCGGTGAAGCTGCCATCGAGGCGCAGAGGGCCGAAGGTGAAACCAGGATTGGCCTCGCGAACGCTCAGCACGGGCACATCGAGGCGCAGCTGGTCATCCTGCAGCGCAAGGGACAGTTCGGCGTCCATCCCGCTCAGCTCGGTCCGGTCATAGATGCCACCAAGGCCCTTGGCGCTGAGCGTGGCCGTCCCCGTCGGCGTGCCGGTGCTCGAAATCTGCAGTTGCAGCTGGCCCTGCAAGCGCCCGGTGCCCAGGGTCAGCACCCGTGGCCAATCGGTGAGCGTGTCGGCCAGCGGGTTGCCGGCGCGCAGGAAGAGTTCGGGCAGCTTCGCGTCGACGCGGGTTGTACCGCCGGCCAAGTCCTGCACCAGCAACAGCGGCAGGCTGAGCCCTGCGTCGTTGCTCAGTGGGCCGTCCAGCGAGACGCGGGAGCGGTCACCCACCAGCGTTCCGCTCCATTGCCAGCCCTGCGGGCGCAACACCGGATGCCGAAGCTCGCCGAGGTTCAGCCGGGGGTGCCGCTCAGCGCGAGTTGCGTCAATCCGTCCGGCGTGAAGCCGGTCTCGATCGTCGTGCCAGCGAGGTCCGCCGACAGCCGGCGGGCGTCGACATCGGACGGTGTCAGCAGGCTGCCCAGTGTCAGCCGCGAGTCTTTGTCCAGGCGGAGGGACGCTGCCTGCGGCGACAGTGTTCCAGTCAGGCGCAGGTCGGCGGCGAGCTCGTTCAGGGTGAATTGCGGGCTCGTCAGCTTCGGACTGCGCAGGGTCAAGTGCAGGGCGTTCAGCTCGGCCAAGTACGGCGCTGTGGTCTGCAGCGTGACGCGGCCATCGAGCGTGAGGGGTGACGGGCCGCTGGTGGACAGGTGCAGGTCGAATGGCAGCGCCGCCGTGGGCGTACTCGCGGTCACTGGCGTGATTTTCAAGCTGACCGCGCTCGGGCGCAGCGCTGGCGGCAGGACGGCAAATGGCTCGGGCTCCGGGCGCATGACGAGATCGGCCGCGAGGTCGACCGGTATCCAGAGGCCGTTCTCCGCTTTGGCGCTGAGGTCGAGCCGGCCCTGTACCTGGCCGATGCCCACCAAAGGCCAGGGGGCGGGGAGGTTGGCTGACAGCCTGAGGTTGCCCGCCAGCGCCGTCCAGTCCTGCGGCAGGGTGCGCGTGTCCAAGGTCAGCTCCCAGCCGGCACCAAGACGCATCTGTTCGGGGAGTTCGGGCAGGGTCGCAGGCGTCTCGGCCAGCCAGTTGCCCAACCACTCCAGCAGCCAGGGTGCCTCCGGCAACGCCGAGAGGCTGAGCGAGCCGAGCCAGGCTGTTTTCCCTTCAAGCGGGGTGAAACGGTTCTGTGAAGTCAGGCGTGGTTGGTCGTCGAGCAGCAGGTCGACATCGAGTTGGGTGCCGCCATCCTGCGCCGCGGCTTCGGCAATCAGCTCCAGCCGATGGTCGTCGTGTGACAGCGCCAGATGCAGCCGCGCCGGCCAGACCGGCTCGCCCGCGTGCCGCCAGTTGAGGGTGCCTGCCTGCGTGCATTGACCGCGGACGCAGGGCAGGGTGACCTCCATATGTTCGATGCGGCCTTCGCGGGGGATCCAGGTAGCCCACTGCCGCAGCGCATCCGGTTCTGGCAGGCTGGGCGGTTCGTCCTCCTCGGTTGCTTCGGATCGCCCCGGCTGCCAGCTGACTCGCGCCGCGGTGAGTTCGAGCGAGCGAAGGGGAAGCGGGCGCCACCAGGCGTCGAGTTCGAGCCGCAGATCATCGGCTTCGAGCGCAAGGCGAGTCCCGTCGGGCTGCATCTGGACCAGGACAAGTTGTCGCAGGGCGATACCGTTCGTCGTAAGCCTCAGGCCGGCCAGTTCGACCACTTCGAGGTGCTGGGCCTGCTTGAAATGCACCCAGCGCTGATGGGCGAAGAGTGCGACCAGCAGCAGCGCCATAAGCACCGCAGATGCGCTGAACAGCAGGTTGCGGCGCAGCCGAGCCATTGCTTGCTCCGTCATGTCGGGCGTTCAAGCATAAGGCTCCGACAGCCATTGGCGAAGTGCACCGTCACGGCGCGGATGAGCGACCGACCAGCCGGCGAAAGGTTCCCAGGATTAGCCCGAAACCCGCATGAAAGCCGCTTGTTACGGCGCCTGGCGCGGTGTTGCGCCAAACTTGTGCACATTCTTGCACCCTGCGTGTCAAGCGCTTATGACAAAGTGTCGCAAAGCCTTTGCGCGCCTATATATATATTTAACTTACTGAAAAATAAGGCCTTTTTAGGTTGGTGAAAAAACCGTCAGTTTAACCGCAACCCACTAACCATCGGCACTTGGCGAGGTTGTCATCCGTTTGTCCACTGAGTTATCCACAGCTTCTGTGGATTAATTTCCGTTGTGATGCAGATCGCGTTTCGTGGATTTTTTCAAGTCTTTAACTCTGAAAAAAAGGAGTAGAGTGCGCGCCCTTGTCCCCCGAAGCTTTCGGTGATCATGAGAACGCGTCCTCTCGCTTCGACTCCGGTCGACAGCAATTCCTCTTCAGCGCGCCTGCCGATGCGCATGGCGCTGTGGCTGCTGGACAGCCAGCGTCTAGGACAGACCAAGAGTGTCAAACGTATCGCCGGTCGTATGCTGAAGCAGCCGGCGCTCGAAGGTGTGGTGGAAGCTCAGAGCCGCTTGGGACGGCTGCTCTGCCATGACTGTGACAGTCAACGCGACCGTCGCATCGGCTTCGAACTGCTGCGCCAGGCTGCCCGCGCCGGCGATCGCCAGGCGCAACTGGAGCTGGGGCAGCTGTATTGCCAGCCCCAGCACCGCGAGCTGGCGAAGGCCCGCCATTGGCTGGAGCAGGCCGCTGCCCAAGGCTCCACCGAAGCGTCACGCATACTCCAGCACCTCCCGCCCAAGCGCTAGGGCCAGCCACGGACTGACCGCAGGGGGCGTGCTGGCTATACTGCGCGGCAATTGTGCCGGAGCCGTCCATGCCCCTTGATCCCCTCTATCTGACCGCTGGCCTTGGCATTCTCTGTCTCGTGCTGGCCGCGGCCGCCGCCGTGTTGCAACGACGCCTGTCCGAGCGGCAGGCCCAGCTCTCGCTGCTCGACGAGCGTCTCAGCCAGGCGCTGCTGGCGCAGGAAGGACTCAGCGCCCAGCTTGAAACCAGCCGGCTCGAACAGGCCGATCTCCAGCAGGCCCGCGCGTCGCTGCAGGCCGAGGTTGCGGTGCTGCGTCGGGAAACCGAGTGGCTGCAGGCCCAGCGTGCGGAAACCCGCGACCAGCTCGATGATCTGCAGGCCGAGCGCGATGCCCAGCAGGCCGAACTCCGCGCCCTGAGCGCCGCCCACGCCGCGATCAGCGCCGAACTCGGCGAACAGCAGAAGACCCATGAGCAGCGCCTGGCGGATCTGCAGGGCGCACGCGACGAATTGCGCGCACAGTTCGCCGAGTTGGCCGGCAAGATCTTCGAGGAGCGTGAGCAGCGCTTCGCCGAAGCCAATCACGAACGGCTCGGCCAACTGCTCGACCCGCTGAAGGAGCGTATCCAGTCGTTCGAAAAGCGCGTCGAGGAGAGCTATCAGAACGAGGCGCGCGAGCGTTTCTCACTGGCCAGGGAGCTCGAGCGGCTGCAGCAGCTCAACCAGCGCCTCGGCGATGAGGCGACCAATCTGACTCGCGCCCTGCAGGGGCAGAAAACGCAGGGCAACTGGGGCGAACTGATTCTCGAACGGGTGCTCGAGCATGCCGGACTGGAGAGAGGACGCGAGTACCACACGCAGGTCAGCCTCAAGAGCCCGGACGGTCAGCGCTTCCAGCCCGACGTGCTGATCCAGCTGCCCGGCGACAAGCAGGTGGTGGTCGATGCCAAGGTCAGCCTGACGGCCTATCAGGCGCTGACCTGCGCCGAGGACGACGGTAGTCGCGCGCTGGCCCTCAAGCAGCACGTGCTGTCGCTGCGTAATCATCTCAAGGGCTTGTCACTCAAGGATTACCAGCGCCTCGAAGGCTTGCAGAGCCTGGATTTCGTGCTGCTCTTCGTGCCCATCGAGGCGGCCTTTGCCGCGGCGCTGCAGGCCGACCCGGAGCTGTTCCAGGAGGCCTACGCCCGGCACATCGTGATCGTCAGCCCGACCACCCTGCTGGCGACGCTGCGGGTGATCGACAGCCTCTGGCGGCAGGAGCGACAGAGCCAGAACGCTCGCGAAATCGCCGAACGGGCCGGGGCGCTCTACGACAAGTTCGCCGCCTTCATCCAGGACCTCGACGAGATCGGCTCGCGCTTGCAGCAGCTGGACAAGGCGTTCGCCGGGGCACGTAACAAGCTCACCGACGGGCGCGGCAACCTGGTCGCTCGTGCCGAACAGCTCAAGTTGCTGGGCGCCAGGGCCAGCAAGCGCCTGCCGGCCGATTGGTTGGAGCGCGCCGGGGCCGATAGCCCGATCGAGGCCGCCGAAGACTGACGCCCGATCAGACCACCCAGAGCACGACCAGGCCGGCCAGCAGGCCGCCCAGCATGAACGGTAGCGTGAGCGTGGCCAGCGCGCGGCCACCAATGGCGAGTATCAGGCCGGCCTTGACCAGACTGTTGCTCAGCGCCGCGAGAAAGATGCCGCGCACCGCGACGGATTGGCTCAGGTCGGTGTGCGCGCTGCTGGACAGTGACAGGGTGATCGCATCGACGTCGGTCAGCCCGGACAGCAGCGACACCAGATAGACGCCCGTATCGCCAAGCAGACGCTGTCCGGCCTCGACGAGGAAGAGGATCACCACCAGCAGGCCGGCAAAGCGCAACGCCGGCCCGAGCTCGAACGGATTCTTCAGCGGTGGCTCGGCCGGGTTTTCCGGCCGCTGGGCGGCGCGCATGTAGTAGAACAGCGCACCGGCGGCATAGATCAGTCCGGCCGTCAGCATGGGCGCGAGCAAGGCAGGCAGCAGCCCGCGATTGACCACACCGACCTCCAGCAGCACTCTCGGAAACATCAGCGCCGAGGTGGCCAGCAGCCCCGCGGCCAGGGCCGGACGCAGCTTCTTCGCGTCCAGCCGGGCCAGGGTGATGGTCATTGCCGTGGACGACACGATGCCGCCGAGCAGTGCCGTAACCAGCAGGCCATGGCGTGTGCCGAACAGGCGGATGGCGACGTAGGCCGCGAAGCCGATCCCGGCGATCAGGACCACCATCCACCAGGTCGTGTAGGGATTGAACGCCTGCCAGGGCCCGAAGCCCTGGTCGGGGAGCGCCGGCAGCAGCACCACGGAGATGAACAGCAGCTTGAGCGCACCGCCCAGTTCCGCTTCGCTGAGCCGGTTCAGCGCGCTGTGCAGGCGTGCCTTCAGGTTGAGCAGCAGGGCGACGACGATGGCCACCGAGGCGGCCAGCAAGCGGCTCTCGGCGATCGCCAGGCTGCCGAGCAGGAAGGTGAGCAGCAGCGCGACCTCGGTGGTCATGCCATGGTCGGCGCTGTAACGCGACTCCACCACATAGCCGGCCACGACCAGCAGCGCCAGCGCCAGGAATAGGGCAATCCAGGCCGCTACGCCGTATTCGCCGGCCATCAGTGCCGCCAAGCCGCCGAACAGGCCGCTCAGCCCGAACGTACGGATGCCGGCCAGCTCTTCGTCACGATTGTCGCGGCTGCTCCAGCTGCGCTCGGTGCCGATGAGCAAGCCCACGCCAAGGGCCGTGGCGAGACTCAGCAAGGTGTCGAGGGTCATGGGTGTAACGCCTGGTGCTTTGACAGCCTTGAGTCTAGCCGTTGCGCTGAACGCCTGGCTTGCGGTGGGGCAAGCCGCGCTCGGTTCAGTGCAGCGGCACGTGACGGCTCATGAGTGCGCGCAGGGCAGCGGGTTTGACCGGTTTGGCGAGAAAATCCAGCCCGGTGGCATGGATCGCCGCGATCAGCTCCGGACGTCCATCGGCGCTGATCACCACGCCGGGGATGGGTTCGCCCAGGCGGGTACGCAGCCAGGCCATCAGGTCGGAACCGGTCTCGCCGTGGTCGAGGTGGTAGTCGACCAACACCAGCTGCGGACGCACGTCCTCGCGCAGCAGCGCCTCGCATTCGGCCCGGTTGCTGGCGGTCCAGACCTGGCAGCCCCACCGCGACAGCAGGCTGTTCATGCCCACCAGGATGCTGTCCTCGTTGTCGATGCACAGCACCTGGACGCCGGTCAGCGCCGTCGGCTGGGTCTCGTGCTTGCCCTTCGGCTTCGGCCGGGACACCTGGCTGGCGATCGGTACGGTCACGCTGAACACGCTGCCCTTGCCGGGCCAGGAACGTACCGACAGCGGATGGTCGAGCACCTGGCAGAAGCCGTCGGCGATCGCCAGGCCCAGGCCCAGGCCCTTCTCGGCACGGGTCTGGTGGCTATCCAGGCGTTTGAATTCCTCGAAGATCACGCGCAGTTTGTCCTCGGCGATGCCGGGACCGCGATCCCAGACTTCCAGGCGCAGCGAATCGCCCTGGCGGCGCACCCCGAGCACCACCCGACCCTTGGCATAGCGGAAGGCGTTGGTCAGGAAGTTTTGCAGGACCCGACGCAGCAGACGGATGTCGCTGTCCACCCGCAGGCGGCTGCCGTGCACCCTGAAGTCCACCCCTTGCTCGGCGGCCAGTACGGTGAATTCGGTGCTCAGGGTGTCGAACAGGTTCGACAGTGGGAAGGGATTGCGCTCCGGTGTGATGCGGCCATTTTCCAGCCGCGAGATATCCAGCAAGTCGGAAATCAGGTCTTCGGCCGAACGCAGCGAGCTGTCCAGATGGCGGACCAGGTCCTGGGCCTCGCGGGGCAGGGCATCATGCTGGTGCGACAGCGCGGCGGAGAACAGGCGGGCAGCGTTCAGCGGCTGCATCAGGTCATGGCTGACCGCGGCGAGAAAGCGTGTCTTGGATTGGTTCGCCGCCTCGGCGGTGCTCTTGGCAGCCGTCAGCGCCTTGTTCAGCTCGGACAGCTCCTGGGTGCGCTCGCTGACACGTTGCTCCAGGCCTCGTTGGCATCCTTCAGGGCGCGCTCGGCCTCGCGGTAGGCGGTGATGTCGCTGAAGCTCATGACGAAGCCGCCGCCGGGCATCGGGTTGCCGATCAGCTCGACCACCCGCCCGTTGGGGAAGGTACGCTCGGAGGTGTGCGCGCGGCCCTGGCGCATCCAGTACAGGCGCTTGGCGACGTGCGTATCCGCATTGCCCGGGCCGCAGAGGCCGCGTTCGGCGTTGTAGCGGATGATGTCGGCGATGGGGCGACCGATGTACACCAGGCCTTCGGGGTACTCGAACATCTCCAGGTAACGATGGTTCCAGGCCACCAGCCGCAGCGACTGGTCGACCACGCTGATGCCCTGGGTGATGTTCTCGATGGCGCCCTGCAGCAGCGCGCGGTTGAACTGCAGCACTTCGGAGGCTTCACCGACGATGCGCACCACGTCGTCGACCTGCATGTCGCGACCTTCCAGCGCCGCCTTGACCACCGCGCGCGTGGACGAGGCGCCGAGCACGCCGGCCAGCAGGCGCTCGGTGTGGGCAATCCACTGGCCGTCGGCCTGCTGCCTGGGCGAGTAGTCATGGCCGTGACGACGGGCGAAGCGCTGGAAGCTCAACTCGGCCCGTTCGGCGCCGACGAAACGTGACGCCAGCGAGAGCAGGTCCTCGACCTGGACCGCGAGCAGGCGCCGGGCGCCGGCCGTCGGATGGATTTCCTGGCCGATGAAACGGCTGGCCTGCCAGTGCTCGGCAACCCGCGTCTGCGACAGGATCGAGACCCAGAAGAAGAGCGTCGCGTTGCCTACCAGCGAGAGGGTGACGCCCAGGGTCAGGGCGCTGGTGTTGAACGGCAGCTCGGTGGTGTACATCCACTGCAGGCCGGGGAACATCTCCAGTGGCCAGCCGAGCAATGGCAGGATCAGTGTGTACACCCAGATCAGCGCGCCGGCTGTCAGCCCGGCAAAGACGCCGCGGCGGTTGGCCTGCTTCCAGTACAACGCGCCGACCATGGCCGGGGCGAGCTGGGTGAGGGCGGCGAAGGCGATCTGGCCGATGGTCGCCAGGCTCGCGCTGGGGCCGAGCAGGCGGTAGCTGACATAGGCCAGCAGCAGGATCGCGACGATGCTGATCCGGCGCACCGAGAGCATCCAGTGGCGGAACACCTCGAAGGGCTGCTCGGCTTCTTTGCGGCGCAGCAGCCAGGGCAACAGCATGTCGTTGGACACCATGGTCGAGAGGGCGACGCTGGCGACGATGACCATCCCGGTCGCCGCCGAGGCGCCACCGATGAAGGCGAGCAGCGCCAGCGCCGGATGGGATTCGGCGAGCGGCAGGCTGATGACGAAGGAATCGGGGCTGATTCCGCTGGGAAGCAGCATCTGTCCGGCCAGCGCGATGGGAATGACGAACACCGCGGCCAGGACCAGGTAGAGCGGGAACACCCAGCGTGCGAGGCGGAAATCGCGCGGCTCGATGTTTTCCACCACCGTGACGTGGAACTGCCGCGGCAGGCAGACGATGGCCATCAACGCAACGGTCGTCTGCACCAGCATGGCAGGCCAGTTGACCGTTTCTTCCCAGAACGAGGCCAGCTCCGGGGCATCGTGGGCGCGATTGAACAGGTCGCCGAAGCCGTCATACAGGCCGAAGGTGACGAACGCGCCGACCGCGAGAAACGCCAGCAGCTTGACCAGCGACTCGAAGGCGATGGCCAGCACCATGCCACGGTGGTGTTCGGTCACGTCCAGGTTGCGGGTGCCGAACAGCACGGTGAACAGCGCCAGCACCATCGACACGATCAGTGCGGTGTCCTGTGCACCTGAGCCGGCTTCCGCCTCGCTGTGGTTGCCGATCAGCAGGTTCACGCCCAGGACGATACCCTTGAGCTGCAGGGCGATGTAGGGGAGCACGCCGACCAGGCAGATCAGCGTCACCACCACCGCCAGCAGCTGCGATTTGCCGTAGCGGGCGGCGATGAAGTCGGCAATGGAGGTGATGTTCTCCTGTTTGCTGATCATGATCATCTTCTGGATGACCTGGGGCGCCAGCAGCATCAGCAGGATCGGGCCGAGGTAGATGGGCAGGAACGACCAGAGCTGCTCGGCGGCCTGGCCCACCGCGCCGAAGAATGTCCAGCTGGTGCAATAGACCGCCAGCGAGAGGCTGTAGACCCAGGCGCGAACGCGCGGCGACATCTGCCCGCGATGGCGATCGCCATAGAAGGCGATGGCGAACAGGACGGCCATATAAGTGAGGGCGACGAATGCGATCAGCCCGCCAGACAGCGACATGCGAACTCCAGACGACAAGACAACAAGGGCGCCAACCGATCCGGACCGGGGCGCCGGGCCACCGGCCCAGCGAGGCGCGAACCGCGCCGGCTGGCCTGGATGACTGACGCATGCAGCCGGTACCGGGACACGGGACGATTCGAGCGTTGGCTCGGCTGGAAAAGGTCCGGCACTGGGCGCTGCCGTAATTAGTAGATGACTGCGCGAAGTTTCGCAGTAAATCAGCCCGTCGTGTCGCGGCTGCGACCATCGTCGCATGAGGCTGGTCGTCGCGGCCGCGCCGCGCGAAAGTGCCGTGGTAGACGCCGCGGTCGTTCAGAAGCGGTGCTCCGGTTGCAGCCTCGGTCCGCACAGACAAGACACTGGCGGATCGACGGTGGTCGGCAACGGGCACTTTCGGCCGAGGTCCGGGATCACAACAGCGATGCCAACCATCCCCAGCGCCAGGAGAAAAACGATGTTCACCCCGCGCCCGGTCACCCTGCAGCGAGGCGCCTTGCGCCTGGACCCGCTCGTGGAGGCAGACATTCCGAGCCTGGTCGAACTGGCGGACCGGAATCGCGACGAACTCATCTACCTGAACGGCCCGCTGCGGCCGGACTGGTACCGCACCGCACTCACCGATCAGCGTGAAGAACGCGCCGTGGCTTTCACCCTTCGAGTGGCCGACCACATCGTCGGCACCACCCGTTTTGCCGAGTTCAATCCGCTGCTGCCGGCCGCCGAACTGGGCTGGACCTGGCTGGACAAGGCCGAGCACGGCAGCGGCCTGAACGCTTCGATCAAGTACCTGCTGCTCAGGCACGCGTTCGAGGAATGGCAACTGGTGCGCCTGCAACTCAAGACGGCGGCCAGCAACCTGCGCTCGCAACGCGCTATCGAGAAGCTCGGCGCGCAGCGTGAAGGGCTGCTACGCAACCATCGCCGCCTTGCCGATGGGCGCCTGGACGATACCGTGCTCTTCAGCATCACCGACCGCGAATGGCCGGCGGTCCGGGCGGCGCTGGAAGCCGGCCCCACGGGCTGAGGACGCGCCCCGGTTGCTTTGCACGGCGCTCTGGCAGGCGTGATCCGGCGCTGACGGCGTGCCCTGAAGGCCTGCATTAGGGTAATGTCTGCCGTTTCCCGGGCATGTCGTCCCGTGATCATCCACTCGACTGGCGATCCCTCACGCGTGCCTGCGCGTGAGTCGTTTTTGCGGTGCATACCCTAAGGAGCCCCGATGTCCCGCTCGCAAGAATTCTTGCATGGCTGTCGCGATATTCTGCCGCTGATCGTCGGTGCCGTGCCCTTCGGCATCATCTTCGGCACGCTGGCGATCGGTGCCGGCCTGACCAGCTGGCAGGCCATGGGGATGTCGGCGCTGGTGTTCGCCGGTTCGGCCCAGTTCATCGCCATCACGCTCATCACCGGTGGGGTGGGCGCGCTGGTCGTGCTGCTGACCACCTTCGTCGTCAACCTGCGCCACGCCCTCTACAGCGCGTCGATGCAACCCTTCGTACGGCACCTGCCCAGCCACTGGCGGTGCCGCTGGCGTTCTGGCTGACGGATGAGGCCTTCGCCGTGATTCAGCATCGATATGCGCGGGACGATGCATCCCCGAACAAACACTGGTTCTTTTTGGGCGCGGCATTGACGATGTACCTGAGCTGGCAGTTGGCGACGCTGGCCGGTATCGCCTTTGGCCAGGCCGTGCCGAACGTGGCTAGCTGGGGGCTTGACTTCGCCATGATTGCCACCTTCATCGGCATCGCCGTGCCGATGATGCGAACCCGGCCCCAGGTGGCCTCGGCCATGGTGGCGGCCGCCGTCGCGCTGCTCACCTGGTCGCTGCCCTACAAGCTCGGGCTGATCGCCTCGGCGCTGGCCGGGATCTTGGTCGGCGTCTGGCTGGAGCGCCGCGAAGAGCGGCGCGTACGTGAGGAGATCGCCTGATGCAGACCTGGTTGCTGATCCTTGGCATGTTGGTGATCACCTTCGCCATTCGTTACAGCTTTTTCGCCTGGCCGGACCTGCGCTTTCCACGTCTGGTGGAACAGGGGTTGCACTACGTGCCGGTGGCGGTGCTTACCGCGATCGTCGTGCCCGGCATGCTGATGCCGCAGGGCGAATGGGCGCTGGACTGGCGCAATGCCTATTTGTTGGCCGGGGTACTGTCGATCCTTATCGCCGCCGTGACCCGTAATCTGCTCGCGACCATCGCTGGCGGCCTGCTGGGGTTCTTCCTGCTGCGCTGGGCGTTCGGGCAGCTGCCGCTGTGATCTGGCACGCACTGCGCCGCGTCAGCGGTTGGCTCGATGTGCCCTGAGACGAATTGCCGCGCTCCAATCAATGACGTCCCATCCACGGAACCGGATCCATGAGCACGCCTCACTCGCAGTTCACCCTGTTCGGCAAGCGTCGCTTCCTGCCGTTCTTTCTGACCCAGCTGTCCGGCGCCTTCAACGATAACCTGTTCAAGCAGGCGTTGATTCTGGCGATCCTCTACAAGATTGGCTCGAATGCCGACACCAGCCTGCTCATCAACCTCTGCGCGCTGCTGTTCATCCTGCCGTTCTTCCTGTTTTCCGCGCTGGGTGGCCAGCTGGGCGAAAAGTTCGCCAAGGAGCGTCTGATCCGCGCGATCAAGGCCGGCGAGATCGTCATCATGCTGGCCGGCGGCGCGGGGGATGTTGCTGGGCAACCTGCCGCTGCTACTGGTGGTGCTGTTCTGCATGGGCACCCAATCCGCGCTGTTCGGGCCGGTCAAGTATTCGGTACTGCCCAAACTGCTGGAGAACCATGAACTGGTCGGGGGCAACGCACTGGTGGAGATGGGGACGTTCCTGGCGATCCTCGCAGGGACCATCACCGCCGGGGTAATGATGGCCAACGATGCCTATGCCCAACTCGTCGCCGCTGGCGTGGTGCTGGTCGCTGTCGCGGGCTACCTGGCCAGCCGAGGGGTGCCGGCCACCGGGGCTTCGTTGCCATCGCTGCGGCTGGACTTCAATCTCTTTCGACAGACCGGCGCGATCATGCGCATGGGGTTGGGGCAGCGGCTTTCGGTGTCACGCTCGCTGGTGGGCAACTCCTGGTTCTGGTTTCTCGGGGCCACCTACCTGACCCAGATTCCGGCCTATTCGAAGGACCTGCTGCACGGCGACGAGACCGTCGTGACCCTGATCCTGACGGTGTTCTCGGTGGGTATCGCGCTGGGCTCGCTGCTCTGCGAACGGCTGTCCGGCCACAAGGTGGAGATTGGTCTGGTGCCGTTCGGCTCCTTTGGCCTGACCCTGTTCGGGTTGTTGCTCTGGTGGAATTCGGGCGGCTTTCCGCAAGCGGCACTGCCGCATGACTGGCTGGGGTTGCTGCAGATCGGCCAGGCCTGGTGGATCCTGCTGTCGGTGCTAGGGATCGGCATGTTCGGTGGGCTCTACATCGTGCCGTTGTATGCGCTGATCCAGTCGCGCACGGCTGAACAGGAGCGCGCCCGGGTGGTGGCGGCGAACAACATTCTCAACGCCTTGTTCATGGTCGGCTCGGCGCTGGTCGCGATCCTGTTGCTGAGCGTTGCGGGGCTGTCCATTCCGCAGTTGTTTCTCGTGGCATCGTTGATGAACGTCGCGGTCAGCGCCTACATCTTCAGCATCGTGCCCGAGTTCAGCATGCGCTTTCTGGTCTGGCTGCTCGGGCATTCGATGTACCGCATGCGCCAGCGTGGGCTCGAGGCCATTCCAGAAGAAGGCCCGGCCGTGTTGGTCTGCAATCATGTCTCGTTCGTCGATGCGCTGCTGATCGCCGGGGCGGTGCGGCGGCCGGTGCGCTTCGTCATGTACTACAAGATTTTCCGCCTGCCAGTGCTCAACTTCATCTTCCGCACGGCCGGCGCGGTGCCGATTGCCGGGCGCCAGGAGGATGAAGCCACCTATCATCAAGCGTTTGAGCGCATCAGCCGGTACCTCGAGGAGGGCGAGCTGGTGTGCATCTTTCCCGAGGGCAAGCTCACCAGCGATGGCGAGATGAACGAGTTCAAGGCCGGGGTGGAGCGCATCCTGCAGGTCAATTCAGTCCCGGTCGTGCCCATGGCGCTTGGCGGATTGTGGGGCAGCTTTTTCAGCCGCGACCCGAACAAGGGCTTCTTCCGGCGGATCTGGTCGAAGGTCGATTTGGTCGCGAGTGCGCCCATCGCCGCGAGCGAAGCCAGCCGTCAGCGGCTGCAGGCGGAAGTGGCGCGGCTGCGAGGCGACCGGCGCTAGGCACGGTCGCCTCGGATCGTTCAACGGATTTCGATGCGCTCGAGCAGGTAGGCCTTGGCGTCCTGGTCACCGACCCGGGCCGCTTCGTCGGCCAGGCGCAAGGCACGCTCCACGTCCTTCGCGGCCAGCGCCGCGTCGATGCCCTGCCGGTAATACGCCCGGGTCTCCGGCAGCACGGCAGGCGCTTTTTCACCGGCCATCTCCACACCCATTTCACGTCCGGTGCTGTAGGGCGGGACGTAGTGCCCGGCCTGTTGGCCGGCTTCACGATCGGCGACCAGAACCATGCGCACCACGCCAGCCGGTGAATGCCGCGCAATCGGATCGGCGATGTTCGGTGGCTGGTTGCCCAGCGCTCGGGCATAGGCCTTGGCCGGGTGCTCCAGCTGGGTCTGGCCGCTCATTTGCTGCTCGCTGGTGTAGAGGATCAGGTAGCGCTCGCTGGCGGGGTGTCCTGCGTAGAGCCGGTCGATGCGCAGTCGCGCGTCCAGGCTGTCGCCCTTGAAGCCGCTGGCCGGAACGTACATGAAGTCGTCCGCATCCAGCAGGCGGGTCATGCGGAACTGGCTGTCGAGCACCATGGCGCGTGGCGCCAGCACAGTGTTGCCAGCCTGGCTGTACAAGCGAATTTCGAAGGAACGATCCCCGGCCGGTAGCTCGAACGCGCGAAAGAAACTCTTGCCACTGTCGAAGGCGAAGGCCGGCGCGTCAGGGCCGATTTCCACGTTGCCGATGAAATCCAGCGGGACGGGTTGATAGGGCAGCTCGCGCAGAGTGCCACAACAGAGGGGTTGGGCCTCCAGTTCGGCGCGTGCCTGCTCGACCGGTATCGTCGAAGGAGCAGGGGCCGGGCTCAAGGTATCGACCCGCCGCAGCGAGTCCGTGGCGCAGCCGGCCAGCAGGCCGAAGCCGAACAGCCAGGTGGCGATTCGAAAGGGGGACATGGATAAACCTCGCAGGTCAAAAAAGAGCCCCGGTGCAGGCGGCGGAGGCGCTGCGCAACCGTCCTGCAACCGGCAAGCCGGGGCTAAATCCGCTTGGAGCGGCGGAACGAGAAGTCAAGCGGGCGCCCCATGCGGGGCGCCGTCCCTCACTGCCACCAGGCCTCGACCTGGACCCCGAACGTCAAACCATCGTCATCGCCGGCATCGATGGACTCGCTGGCGGCGTTGTAGCGGTCACCGTCCCACATGGCGTAGGTCGCGAAGGCACGGATCTGCGGACGCGCCCAGAAGCTGCGACCGGCCGACCATTGCTGGGCCAGGGTGATCTTCTTCAGGTCGCGGGTGCGCTCGCCGTCGGCCTGTGGATCGATGCGGTCATAGCCGAACTCCAGGGCAGTGCTCATGACGTCACTCCACTTGTAGACCGGGCGTACGCCGAACGAGAGCCATTGCTGTCCGGAGTCGTTGTCGAAGTCACGGTCCTCGTAGATCTGCGCATACATCATCTCGATGTTATCGGTAAGGCTCACCACGCCGCTGTTGACCACGCGGATCATGGTGCCGTCGCTGTTGCCGGTGCTGTTGCGACCGCTGCTGCCGATGATGCCGTCGGTGCCGTACTGCACCGCCAGCTTGTTATAGCCACCGAACCAGTTGCTTTGCTCATGCTGGACGGTGATCAGGTGGCCCTTCTGGTCGGTATAGCCGGGGTCGCGCTCCTGTTCGTCGGTCAGGTTGGCCTTGCCGTAGTCGTAGCCGAGTTCCAGCTTGCCGCCGGGGTTGATGGCCAGATCGGAGAGCCGCAGGTCGAGGGTGTCGTTGGCGATGTTGGTCCCGGTACCGCTGCCCTGGTAGGTCCAGTCGCCATCGGTGTTGCGCACCCAGGCGATGTGCGCCTTGCCAAAGCCCAGGTCGATTTCTTCGATGCCTGCGCCGGGGCCGGATACATCCCAGTAGTAGTAATCGTTGATGTGGACGTCATTGCGTCGGTAGTAGCGCTTGCCGGCCCAAAGCGTCGCGCCGGGGAGGGCGTCGATGACGTTCTTGCCGAGCACGTGAAACTGGCGGATGGAGGTGGTACCTGCTTCGTCGAAGGGATTGTTGGCGCCGTCATCGGTGTCGGTGCCGGTGGCTTCCCAGTCGTTACCCTGATCGGAGCGGTACGCGATCATGCTGTCGACGTAAAAGCTCTTGCCGCCCTCGTTGTAGAGCTCCTGCCCGAGGCCGATCTCGGCGTATGTCTCGCATTCGTTGCCCAGGCGGTACTTCGCCGGCGCGCCCGGCACCTGGAAACAGGCCTGGTCGCCGCCACCAGCGGTGGTGCCGACGCCCGAACGCAGGTAACCGTGGAAATCCACCGCATGGGCGGGCAGTGCCGCCAGCAGGGCGGCGCAGAGCAGGGTGGGTTGCAGAAGACGTACGGATTGTTGGGGGGTTCATCGCGAAAGTCCTTTGTTCTTGTTGTTAGGTACTGCCAGCCGTGGCGCCAGACTCGCGGTCAAGGCGGGCTGGCGGTGCACGAAAGCCTGCGGATCGGCGACGTTCGCAACATCCTCCCGGTCGTTTTTTCGAGGCGGAGCGCCGGGGCGTAGCAGGGGCGGAGGGCATCGGGCCAGGGCGATGCGAGGACTACGCCTGGCCACTAAGCCCTGAAAAAACAGTCGGGGAGGTATGGTCGGTGGAGGAGGCGGGGCAGGCTGGATCCGACGGTGATCGTCCCGATGACCGTCTGCGCCCGGTCATCGCGAACGCCGGTGGCCGCAGTCGGGTGCCCACAAAACAATGACAAGCGTGGAGCAACTTCGATGAAACATCCCTTGTATCCTGCCCGCCTGGCCCTGGCGGTCTCCTCCCTGTTGCTGACCCTGGGCTCGGCCCAGGCCGCCGATCTGGCTGGCAAGAGCCCTGGCGGGGTTCGCTATCACGGCGGCGACGAAATCATCCTTCAGGGATTTCACTGGAACGTCGTCCGCGAGTCGCCCGGCAACTGGTACGACACCTTGCGTGACATGGCGCCCACCATCGCCGCCGATGGCTTCAGCGCAATCTGGATGCCGGTGCCCTGGCGCGATTTTTCCAGCTGGAGCGACGGCGCCACTTCCGGTGGCGGCGAAGGTTATTTCTGGCACGACTTCAACAAGAACGGCCGCTACGGCAGCGATGCCCAGCTGCGGCAGGCGGCCGGCGCACTCAACGCTGCGCAAGTGAAGGTCCTCTACGATGTGGTGCCCAACCACATGAACCGCGGCTACCCGGACAAGGAAATCAACTTGCCGGCCGGCCAGGGGTTCTGGCGCGATGATTGTGCCGATCCTGGCAACTACCCCAACGACTGCGACGACGGCGATCGTTTCATTGGAGGCGATGCCGATCTCAACACCGGCAATCCGCAGGTGTACGGGATGTTCCGCGATGAATTCTCCAACCTGCGCAGCCAGTATGGCGCCGGCGGTTTCCGCTTCGACTTCGTGCGCGGTTACGCCGGTGAGCGGGTCGACAGCTGGATGAGCGCTGCGCACGATGATGCGTTCTGCGTGGGCGAACTCTGGAAGGCACCGGCCGAATATCCCAGCTGGGACTGGCGCAACACCGCGAGTTGGCAGCAGGTCATCAAGGAATGGTCCGACCGCGCCAAGTGCCCGGTATTCGACTTCGCCCTCAAGGAGCGCATGCAGAACGGCGCCATCGCCGACTGGAAGAACGGCCTTAACGGCAATCCCGACGCGCGTTGGCGCGAAGTTGCGGTGACCTTCGTCGACAACCATGACACCGGTTACTCCCCGGGCAGAACGGCGGGCAGCACCACTGGCCGCTGCGTGACGACCTAGTGCGACAGGCCTACGCCTACATCCTCTCCAGCCCGGGAACGCCGGTGGTGTACTGGTCGCACATGTACGACTGGGGGCACGGCGAGCTGATTCGCGAGCTGATCCGGATTCGCCGTGCGGCGGGTGTGCGGGCCGATTCGGCGATCGAGTTCCATAGCGGCTACTCGGGGCTGGTGGCGACGGTCCGCGGCACGGCGCAGACGCTGGTGGTCGCGCTGGGCTCGGATCTGCAGGACCCGTCGCAGGTCGCCAGCGGTAGCTTCAACCCGGCGCTTGACGAGGACAGCGGCCAGGTGCGCATCTGGACGACCGGCAGCACGGGTGGCGGGGATGGTGGCGAAGGGCTGGTCAATGTCGACTTCCGCTGCGACAACGGTGTGACGCAGCCAGGTGACAGCGTCTATGCAGTCGGCAATCTGACCGAACTCGGCAACTGGAGCCCGGCGGGCGCGGTGCGACTGACCGATGTCAGCCGTTATCCGACCTGGGCGGGCACGCTCGCGTTGCCAGCCGAGCAGGCCGTGGAGTGGAAATGCATCGTGCGCAGTGAAACCCGCCCGACCGACGTCAAGACGTGGCAGCCCGGCGGCAACAATCGCTTCATGAGTGCGGAAGGGGTTTCGACCCAGGGCTCGTTCTGACGAGCAGCTGGGCCCTTCAGGTGAACCATCCGTTACGCCTGTGCAGCGAGGCCAGGCGTAGCGGGCCCGGCGTGTCACGCCGGGCGTCGTTCAGGGCTTCGGGATGTCGAGGGGTGTCGGGCGATACCTTAAGGCGCCGGCTTCTTGAAGCAGCTGTGCCCTGAAGCTGGGCGGTAAGCGAACACTATGCTCTGGGGGGACGCTAGTTGCCAGCGAACCGCCAGGCGTCGTGCCTTTCGCAGGCGGGCCAGCAGCAGATCGGCCGGTGCGACCGCTGCCACGGCCTGCAGGTCGCGGTAGCGGTGCTCGACGGTTGCCTGCAGCCAGTCGATGCATGCGAGGTCGAGGCGGTGCAGGTCTGGCCGTGGAGGTCGTCCTGCAGATCGAGCCAGTGCGAGCGCCAGGCTTCATTCAGGTACAGCGCTTCGCGGCCTGCCTTAAGCCCCTGCGTCCATTGCTGACCTATCGAGTCGAGCCAGTGCAGCACTTCGCCGCTGGCGCCGCGTTTCGCGAGCGCGACGCGCAATTGCCGATAGGCCTCGATGGCGATGCGCTTTTCCAGCTCGAAAGCCGCCAGTGCAGCGGCCTCGCCCTGGGTTTCCAACACGAGCAGGTGGGCGAAATACTGCCGGGTCTCGAAGCGTTCGGCGGCGTGGAACTGTGGCGTCGCGGTGCCGTTGCTGTTGAACGCGCGCAGCGGATCGAAGCGATACATGTAGCCGAAGTCGAACAGGCGTACCTGACCGTCGTCGAGGGTGTTACCCGGGCACAGGTCCCATTCGAAGAGCCCACCGAGCAGCAGGGCGACCAGCGTATCGAAGAGCTGCAGGAGCTGGCGTTCGCTCCAGGCCTGGATCGGCGTACCGTCGATCCAGGGGGACAGCAGCACACCGTGGCGGTAGCTGGCGTAGCGGGTGTCGACGATGGATTCCAGCCGTTCGGCGAGCGACGGATCGCGCTTGAGCGCGCGAAGGTCGGCGCGCCTTTGGATCTCGTTGAGGAAGCTGGTCTGGCCATCCAGGTTCTGCACCTTGCATCGCGCGCGGGCACGCTTGAGGGTCCAGTCCCGTCCGTCTGCATGCACGCGGTAGACCTGGGCGGTCAGCCCGCCGTCGAAGCGTTCGCGCACCCAGGGCTCGTCGCCGCGGACGCTTATCAGGCGATCCAGCGGCAGGGGGCAATCGGCTGGGGTGCCGATTTCCAGCTCCGCGCCGCTGGCGACGAATGAGAGTTGCTCGGCGTGGCGTTGCTGCTCGGGTGTCATGGCGTCGCACTCCTCTGCAGGCTCAACGCGCCTGGACCACGATGACACGGTCCTCGCCCTGTTGACGCACAAAGGCGTAGGGCGCCTCGGAAAGCTGCCGGTGAGTGCCGCCGCCGATGGCCGGATGCCGTGCCCGGAATTGCCCGAGACGCTGCCAGTGCGCCAGCAGCGCGGCAATCCGTGGGGTGTGGTGGTCGTCCCAGTTCATGTCCGAGCGGGTGCCCTGGAACGGATCCGAGCCGGTAGGGCCGAAGGCCCGCGCACTCTCGTCGCCGTAGTAGATCTGTACCGCGCCCGGGCTCAGGAGCAAGGCGTTGGCCAGGCCCCGCTGAAGCGCCAAGTCGCCGCCGTGCTCGGCGCTGAACAGCGCAGTGTCATGGGAGGAGCCATAGCTCATGAAGTTGTGCCCGGGGTGGCGGGCGAGCAGGTCGGCATACTGCCGGTAGCCTGACTCGGCGCGACGCAGACAGTCGCTGCCCGGGCCGGCCACCTCCTTCTGGAAGGCGAAGTTGATCAGCGCGTCGAAGCCGTTGGTCTGGTAGTCGCTGGGCGCCGGGCCATGACCGAAGACTTCGCCGACCATCCAGAACGGCTCGCCGGCCATCGGGTCGGCTGGATTGGCCGCGGACCAGTCGCGCCGCGCCTGCTCGGCTTGGTCGCGCAGCTGGGCCCAGGTCGCCTTCTCGACATGCTTGACGGTATCGGCCCGAAACCCATCGACGCCATACTCACGCACCCAGTGCGTCAGCCACTCGGTGAGATAGTCGCGGACGCGATAACCGTCGAGCTCGACGGCCCGCGTCGGTTGTTTGTGGCGCAGGAAATGCGGCAAGCCCACCGGCGTGTCGCGCTCGGTGCGAAAGTCGGGCAGGAAGGCGAGGACCCCTGAAGGGGATCGACCAGCACGCTCGGCGCAGCCGGGTAGTCCGCGATGCCGGCGCGTACCCAGTCCTTGCCCCACCAGCGTGCCCAGTCGGGGTGCTCGTAGTCGATGAGGTTGTGGTATGCGTGCAGGTTCTCGTGCGATTCCGGCTGCCAGCGCGTCCAGCGCGCGGGGAGGTACTGTGCCATGCCTTCGCGCAGCGCGCCGAAACCGAAATGCTGCATGTCGGCGAGTGTCGAATAGCCGGCGTGGTTGAGCACGACGTCGAACAGCACGCGGATGCCCCGTGCATGAGCTTCGCCGATCAGCGCACGCAGATCGTTTTCGCTGCCCATGTTGGCATCGAGCTGGGTGTAATCGAGCGGGTAGTAACCGTGATAGGCGTAGTGACGGAAGTCGCCGTCGTCGCCGCCACCGACCCAGCCGTGGATCTGCTCGTACGGCGCGCTGATCCAAAGGGCATCGATGCCCAGTTCGGCCAGGTAATCCAGCTTGCCGGTCAGCCCCTTGAGATCACCGCCGTGAAAGGTGCCGATTTCCTGCTCGCCGTCGGGCATGCGGCCATAGCTGCGGTCGTTGCGCGGGTCGCCATTGGCGAAGCGATCGGTGAGGACGAAGTAGACGGTCGCATTGCGCCAGTCACGCGGCGGCGCAGGAGGAAGATCGGCCGCTTCGATCAGCAGCAGGCCGTCGCTGCCAGGCGCCGGGGTCAGCTCGACCTGTCCGTTCCCGACGATGGCGGTGTCGCCGCTGTAGGCGTCGCGCAGCCGCTGGCCGTTCTCGAAGACACCGGTCACGGGCACCTGCACGGCACCGCCGCTCCAGGGCTGGCAGACCGGCTCGGGCGGCTCGCGGTGCTGACGGATCGGCAGCAAACGCAGGCTGGCGTCCTCGCCGGTCTGCACCAGCAGGCGATAGCGGCCCGCGTCGGTCACGCTGAATTCGTAGCCGCTGCCGGTTGTCAGCGAGTGCCGCAGGAAGGGTTTCAACGGCTCCGGCCGGGCCGCGTCATCGCCGAGTCGAAGTTGACCTTCGGTCAGCTCGAGGATGGTCGCGAAACGATCGTCCGCCAGGGTTTCCCAGGTCGGCTGCAGCGGTTGACCATCCAGTCGGATCGGGACTTTAGGTTCCGCTTGTACAACGGGAGCGAGCAGTCCGAAACAAAGGGCTAGGATAAGAGGACTAACGGGCGGCAGAGGGCGCATGTCCGGCTCCGGGCGGGCGGAATAGAGACTCTATTCAACAGCGTTGCAGCTTGTCTGGGCAGGCGGAGAAGGGCCGATTATCGCCTGCGCTTAGGGCTGCCAAACGGCCGAACTACGCCCCGGCTCTACGCCCCTCATCCACCTGCAGGGGAGGATGTTTTAGCCCAGCGGCCGGACGAGTATGGATGCACTGCACGACCGCCCGGCGGCAAGCAGACGTTGTGGATCAACAATAAGAAGCCACGAGGAACTACCCAAAATGAATAAAAAAGCTGTTTGCAGCAGCCACGATCGGTCTCTGCGCCACCCTGAGCTTGCCGCTCTCCGTCCAGGCCGCGATCGAGGAAGGCAAGCTGGTCGTCTGGATCAACGGCGACAAGGGCTACAAGGGATTGGCGAAGGTGGGCGAACGATTCACCGAGGAAACCGGTATCCCCGTCGAGGTGGCGCACCCGGACGGCGCCACGGACAAGTTCCAGCAGGCCGCGGCGACCGGAAACGGACCGGACATCTTCATCTGGGCTCATGATCGACTGGGCGAATGGGCGCAGAGCGGTCTGATCACAGCCGTCACCCCGAGTGCCGAGAGTAAGCAGGAGATCGCCGACTTCGCCTGGGATGCGGTCAGCTACAACGGCAAGCTGTGGGGCTACCCCATGGCGGTCGAAGCGCCCGCGCTGATCTACAACAAGGCCCTCGTGCCGACGCCGCCGAAGACCTTCGAAGAGGTTCTGGCGATGCACAAGGACCTCGCCGCCGACGGCAAGCGTGCAATTCTCTGGGACTACAACAACACCTACTTCAGCTGGGCGCTGCTGGCAGCCAATGGCGGCTATGCATTCAAGGACACCGACACCGGCTATGACGTCAGCCAGACGGGCGTCAACAACGACGGCGCCAAGCAAGGCGCAACCATGCTCAAGCGCCTGATCGACGAGGGCGTCATGCCCAAGGGCGCCGATTACAGCGCCGCCGAAGCTGCCTTCAACAAAGGCGATTCGGCGATGTTCATCAGCGGCCCCTGGGCCTGGTCGAATATCCGCAAGAGAAACATCGATTTCGGCGTGGCGCCCATCCCGGCGGTGGGAGACAGCCCGAGCAAACCCTTTTCCGGGGTGATGGCCGCGACCCTCAACGCGGCCAGCCCGAACCAGGCGCTGGCGGTCGAGTTCCTGGAGAACTACCTGCTCGAAGTCGAGGGGCTGAAGACCGTGAACGCCGATGTACCGCTGGGCGCGGTGGTGAACAAGGCCTTCATGGAGGAGCTGTCGGACGACCCGATGATCAAGGCCACGTTCGAAAGCGCGGAGCAGGGCCGTCCGATGCCCAACATCCCGCAGATGGGCGTGTTCTGGTCGGCCATGGAAGCGGCGCTGACCAACATCACCTCAGGCCGCCAAACCGTGGACGCCGCACTGGATGACGCCGCCAAACGCATCGTCAAGTAACGACAACCCGCCGCGACAGCCGCAGGTGCCTGCGGCTGCCGCCGCGCGCCCCGAGGCCCAGATTCCGATGTCCGCCGTGAACCTTTCCGCCGAGATGCCCGGCCGCGCCGTGCCGAAACTGTCCGTTCCCAGGCTGCCCGCAGCGATGCGCTGGAGCTTGTGGACGCTCTGCAATGCCTTTGCGCTCTATCTCATCGTCGCCCTCTATGCCCAAGGGCAGACGGTGTTCGCGCTGCTCGGGCTGGTCGTCGCCGGGATTGCCAGCTTCGTGTTCATCCACCGCCGCGCCTATGCGCATCGCTACATCTTCCCCTCCGTGGCGGGCATGCTGGTGTTCGTCATTTTTCCACTGCTCTACACGGTCGGGATCGGCTTCACCAACTACAGCGGCACCAACCTGCTGAGTTTCGAGCAGGCCCAGCGCTATCACCTCGGCCAGACCTACCTGGCCGGTGAGCGATACGGCTTCAGCCTGCATCAGAACGACGAGGGCCAGCTGCGCCTGCGCGTCGACCGAGGGCCGCAGGGCGTGTGGGTGTCGGCGCCGCTGGAAGGGGAGCCGGTAGAGGGCGAGGCGCTGGCCATGAACCGCGAGGCCGAGGTCGAAGCGCTCGGCGCGGCCGTGCCGCTGCGCGGCGTGATCCGCCAGCGCAAGGCGCTGGAGCAATGGGTGATGCGCGGCAATGACGGGCAGCTGTTGCGCCTGTATGGGTTGCGCGAGGTCGCGGCGGTGGGGCCGCTGTACCGGCTGCAGGACGACGGTTCGCTGATCAACAACCAGACCGGCGCGCGCCTGACGGCCAACGACGAGATCGGCTTTTACGTCGACGCCGAAGGGCAGCCGGTCGCGCCGGGATACACGGTCTACGCCGGCTGGAGCAACTTCGCCAAGGTCCTCACCGATCCGAAGATCCGCGGCCCGTTCCTGCAGATTTTCGTATGGACGGTGTGCTTCGCCGGGCTGACGGTAATCTTCACGCTTGCCGTCGGACTGGTGCTGGCCAGCCTGCTGCAGTGGGAAATGGTGCGCGGCAAGGCCTTTTACCGGCTGATGCTGATCCTGCCGTACGCGGTGCCGGCGTTCATTTCGATCCTGGTGTTCAAGGGCCTGTTCAACCAGAGCTTCGGCGAAATCAATCTGATGCTCGACAGCTTGTTCGGGGTGCGGCCGGACTGGTTCAGCGATCCTACCCTGGCTCGTACCATGATTCTCATCGTCAATACCTGGCTGGGTTACCCCTACATGTTGCTGCTGTGCATGGGGCTGTTGCAGGCGATCCCGCGCGACCTCTATGAGGCCTCGGCCATGGACGGTGCGACGCCGCTGGACAACCTGCTCAAGATCACGCTGCCGCTGTTGATCAAGCCGCTGGCGCCGCTGCTGATCGCGAGTTTCGCTTTCAATTTCAACAACTTCGTCCTGATCACCCTGCTGACCCGCGGCGGCCCGGACATTCTCGGCACCACCACGCCGGCGGGCACCACCGACCTGCTGGTCAGCTACACCTACCGCATCGCGTTCCAGGATTCAGGGCAGAATTTTGCCCTGGCGGCAGCCATCGCCACGTTGATCTTCCTCGTTGTTGGCGCCATGGCCTGGCTGAACCTGAAGCTCTCCAAGGTCAAAGTCTGAGGATTCGCCCATGGCCATGGTCCAACCCCAATCCGTCAAATACCGCATCTGGTTCACCCATGCCGCGTTGCTCGCCTTCGTCGCGCTTATCCTGTTCCCGCTGTTGATGGTGGTGTCGATCTCGTTTCGTGAGGGCAATTTCGCCAGCGGCAGCCTGCTGCCGGACAATCCGACGCTGGAGCACTGGTCCCTGGCGCTGGGCATTCCCTACGTCCATGACAATGGCGAGGTTACCCAGCCTCCATTCCCGGTGCTCACCTGGCTGTGGAATTCCGTCAAGATCGCGCTGACCAGCTCGGTGCTGATCCTCATGCTCTCGACCACCAGCGCCTATGCCTTTGCCCGCCTGCGCTTCGCCGGCAAGGGGCCGATTCTCAAGGGCATGCTGATCTTCCAGATGTTTCCGCCCGTGCTGACGCTGGTGGCCATCTACGCCCTGTTCGACCAGCTCGGCAAGCATGTCGGCTGGCTCGGGGTGAACACCCATGGCGCGGTGATCGTCGCCTCGCTGGGTGGAATGGCGCTGCACATCTGGACCATCAAGGGCTATTTCGAAAGCATCGACGGCTCGCTGGAGGAAGCTGCCATCGTCGATGGCGCCACGACCTGGCAGGCCTTCGTGCATATCCTGCTGCCCATGAGCGTGCCGATCCTGGCAGTGGTGTTCATCCTGGCGTTCATCACCAGCATCACCGAGTACCCGATCGCTTCGGTGCTGCTGATGGACGTGGACAAGCTCACGCTGTCGGTCGGCGCCCAGCAGTACCTCTACGACCAGAATTACCTGTGGGGTGATTTCGCGGCCGCGGCGGTGCTGTCCGGGCTGCCCATCACCGCGGTTTTCCTCTATTGCCAGAAGTGGATCGTCGGCGGGCTGACCGCTGGAGGCGTGAAAGGCTAGGAACGCCCGGACGGGAAATGAGCCATGGAGAGACGATCATGAATGCCGTACTGCCTGCGCCCTTGCCGCTGATCCCGGCCAAGCTGAACATGCCCGCGCTGCCTCGCGGCCTGCTGCCACGTCCGCGCCTGGACGAATGGTTCCAGCGCCTGGGCGAGGTCCGTCTGGCGGTACTGCACGGGCCCAGCGGTGTTGGCAAGACAACGCTGGCCTGCCAATGGGCGCGAGCGTTCGACGGCCGGGTCGCCTGGCTGCAGCTGCACCCCGGCGATAACGATCCACTGCAGTTCGGGCGGTACCTGCTGCATGTACTCGATGCACGGCTGGAGCACGGCTGTCCGCGCAGCCTGTTGCTGGCGGGGCAGGGCGCTGAAACCTTCGAAACGCTGCTCACGCATCTGCTGGCAGAACTGCCGGGCGAGCACGAACCCCTGCTGCTGGTGCTGGATGACTTCGAGGTGCTGCACGACGCCACGGTCGTTGCCGCGCTGCGTTTCTTCCTGCGCAACATGCCGGCGTGGCTGACGCTGCTCGTTTGCAGTCGCGGGCTGCCGGAGCTCGGCGTCGCCGACCTGCGCGTCAAGCATCAATTACTCACCGTCGATGCGCAGCACCTGGCCTTCGAGACGGATGAAGTACAAGCGCTGCTCGACCTTGGTCTGCCGGTCGCCATCAACCGCGAGCAGGTCGAGCGCCTCAACCGTCGTATCGGCGGCTGGCCCTGCGCCTTGCAGCTGGCCCTGCAGGAAGTGCAGACCGGCCGCGGCATGGACCTGTTCCTGGAGCATCTGCAACTGGGGCACCCCTACATCCGCGACTATATGCGTGAACAGGTCATCGCCGACCTGGGGCCTGCCACGCTGGAGTTCCTTCAGGCCACCTGTCTGCTGGAGCGGTTCAACGCACCGCTGGCCGATCGGCTGACCCAGGGCCGTAACGCCCGCGAGATGCTCGAGCAACTGGAGCGCGGCGGCCTCTTTCTGCAACCGCTGGACGGGCTGCGCCAGTGGTATGCCTACCATCCACTGTTCGCCACCTTTCTTCAGGGCGAGCTGCGTACCCATCAGCCGCAGCGGGCGTCCGAGCTGCACCTGCGCGCGGCCGAGGCGCTGATGGCCGAGAACCTGCCGGAAGAGGCGGCGCGGCATGCCGTGCTGGCAGGCTGTCCGACTCGCGTCGGCGAGGTGCTGGAGCGCCACGGCCGACAGTTCTATCGCCAGGGTCGCCTGGGGCTGTTGCAGCAGTGCCTGGAAATGCTGCCCGAAGCGGTCATCGCGGGTTCGCCCTTGCTGACCCTGCTGCAGGCCTGGGTGTCGCAGAACTCCTATCAGTTCGATCAGGTCGAGCGCTGGTTCGAGGCCAGCGAGCAGGCACTGCAGGGCAGCTGCTCGGAAGAGGACTGGGCGCGTATCGTCGGCGAATTCAATGCCGTGCGCGCGCAGGTGGCGATGAACCGGGGCGATGAGCAGCAGGCGATCGCTCTGGCCCGCGAGGCGCTGGCCCGCGAGCCGTTGATCATGCGCACCTCCAAGGTCGCGGCGCTGTCCGGGCTGGCCGAGGCGCATTTCGTCCAGGGGCTGTTGCCGCAGGCGCAGAAGCAGTACGAGGAGGCCGAGCGCCGCGCGCGGGAGATTCGCGCCTCGCACCTGGTGGTCTGGAACCTTGGGCAACTGTCGGAGATCGCCATTGCCCAGGGCTATCTGCAGAAGGCCTATTCCCTGCAAGAGCGGGCGATTCAATACGTCGAGCAGGCCGATCTCCAGGCCACGCCCATCATGGAATTCATCTACCGCGTACGCGGGCAGGTGCTGCTGGAATGGCATCACCTGGATGCCGCCGAGCAATGTGCGTTGCAGGGCATCCAGATACTCGAGGATGTGGGTGACCGCTGGCTGCTGCAGTGCTACGCGCTGCTCGCCGGGGTCGCTCATGCGCGTGGGCAGCAGAGTGCCTGCGCCGATTACATCGGCAAGATGCAAAGCATGCTCGCGGACGACAATTATCACGTCGACTGGCTCGCCAATGCCCATGCGGTGATGCTCAGCTACTGGGATTCGACCCAGGACAAGACGGCCATCCAGCAGTGGCTACTGACCGCGCCGGCCCTGGCGCGTGGCCTCAACCACTTCGCCCAGTACAACGGCCGCAACCATGCCCGCGCCTACCTGTCGCTGAACCAGCCGGACAAGGCGCTGCCAATCCTCAGGCAACTGCAGGCCGATGCCGAGCAGCACGGCCTGGTCATGGATCTCAACCGCAATCACATCCTCCTGGCGCAGCTGCACTGGCTGCGAGAGGAGCGCAAGCAGGCGTTGGACAACCTGCAGCTGGCGCTGACCCTGGCCAGCAGTACCGGCGCCATCGGCAGTTTCCTGCGCATCGGCAAGCTGCTCATTGCGATGCTCAAGGCCTTGCAACACGAGCGGCGGCTGGACGAACTCGAAGCGCAGCGCGCCGACCGCCTGATCCAGTTGGCGCAGCAGCAGCGCGACTTCAGCCGGGCGATCCGCATCACCCTCGACGAAGCGGTGATCCAGGACATCATCAACCGGCCGGACGTGCCCGAGCTGATCCGCCATTCACCGCTCACGCGCCGTGAGTGGCAAGTGCTCAGTCTGATTCATGCCGGCCAGTCCAATGAGCAGATCGCCGAACACCTGAACGTGGCGCCGACGACCATCAAAACGCATATCCGCAGCCTGTATCAGAAGCTCAACATCACCCATCGAAACGAAGCGGTTCAGCTGGCGCGCAGTCTGCTGAGCAAGATCCAGGGCGAGTGAATGGCGCGCGGGCGAGCGATGCGCCGCCGCTACGTTCCACGCCCGGTGTGTTTTCTACGCGGAGCCAGACATGACGCTGACAGAAAAACAGAAAATGCTCGCCGGTGAGTTGTATCGACCCGGCGACCCGGAGCTGCAGGCCGACCAGGCGCGCGCCAAGGCCTGGATGGTGCGCTACAACGCGGCGCTCGCCGAGACACCGGCCGTCCGCCGGGCGCTTCTGGCCGAGCTGTTCGGCCGCGTGGGGCAGGGCGCGGTGATCCGCCCGCCGTTCCACTGCGACTATGGCTACAACATCCACCTCGGCGACGAGGTGTTTCTGAATTTCAACTGCGTGATCCTGGACGTGATGGAGGTGCGCATCGGCACCGGCACGCAGATCGGGCCCGGCGTGCAGATATATGCCGCTGATCATCCGCGGGAGGCGGAAGGGCGTCGCAGTGGTCTGGAATTCGGTCGCCCGGTCATCATCGGCGAGCATGTGTGGATCGGCGGTGGCGCGATCATCCTGCCAGGCGTGACCGTCGGCGATGGCGCCGTGATCGGGGCGGGCAGCGTGGTGACGCGGGATGTTGCGGCGGGCGCGACCGTGGTCGGCAATCCGGCGCGAAGCCGCTAGCCGGGGCCGCGTGCCGATCGGGGCGGGCGGGGAAGGCAGCCGGCGCAGGGCCGGCTGCCGCTCACGCGTTACTGCTGGGTGACGATGGCCATGTTCCCCGAGCCCATCTGCGACACCATGGCGGAGTTGCCAAGGCCGCTCTGGTCGAGGATCGCCTGGTTGGCGTCGCCGCCCTGGATCACCTGTGCCAGATGACCTTCGCCGGTCTGCAGCAGGCTGACTTCGTTGTCCGAGCCGTAGATCTGCTGGATGTCGGCCACGTTGAGGTCGCCGTCCTGCACGACATCGACCAGGTTGTTGTCGCCGTAGGTCGAACCGGTCAGCTCGTTGCCGTTGCCGCTTTGCTGGGCGGTGAGCAGGTTGTCGTTGCCGTCCTGGAGGAACTCGACGCTCTGCCCGGAGCCATCCTGGGTCACGTAGGCTTCGTTGTATTGCCCGGCCTGCTCCAGCGAGGCAGTGTGCTGGCTGCCCTCGAGCTGATCGACGATGGCGTAGTTGTTGTCGCCGGTCTGATCCAGGGTGGCGGTGTTGCTGTCGCCCGCCTGGAAGACGTCGGCGCTGTTGGCGGTGCCGTCCTGGTAGATCGACGCGGTTTGCAGCGAGCCGCTCTGGTCGATGTAGGCCTCGTTGGACAGGCCCATCGACTCGATGGTGGCGCTGTGGTCGGTTCCTTCCTGGCTGACCGAGGCGACCTGCGAATCGCCTTGCTGGGTGATCTCGGCGCTCGAGTCGAAGGCGTTCACCTGATAGATGGTCGCATCGTTGAGGTTGCCCTGCTGGTCGACGGTGGCTTGATTGCGCGCGCCGCCGTCCTGCCAGACCAGCGAAATGTTCTCATCCCCGGTCTGGCGCTGTTCCGCCGTGCTCGCTTCGGTGTTGTCCTGGATGGACTCGGCGAAGTTGTCGCTGCCGGCCTGGTCGATGACCGTCGTGCTCAGGTTGGCGGCGTTCTGCTCGGTGATGGCGACGTTGTAAGTACCGTCCTGGTATTGCCGGGCACTGGCACCGAAGCTGTCGGCCTGCACGAGGCTGGCATCGTTGTTGTCGCCGTACTGTTCTTGGATCGCCTCGCTCTGCTCAGTGGCGGTCTGCACGATGTCGGCCAGGTTCAGGTTGCCCCCTGGGTCTGGATGGCGTCGGACAGGGTCGCGTTGGTCTGGGTGACCATGCCATCGTTGTTCGCGCCAATCTGCGACTGGTAGGACAGGTTGTCCTGACCGCCGGTCTGGGTCACCTCGGCCACGTTGTCGGCGCCGGACTGGTTCTGTTCTGCGCTGTTGTCGTCGGCATAGGCCTGGGTAGCCAGGATCGCGATGATGGCGGCTGCGAGGGGCTTGCACTTGAACATGTCGTCTCTCCATGGAAGGTGGGTGCGTGTCGCTCCTGACTGGCTGCGCGTGGTCGGGCTGGCGGCAGCTACTGCAGATCAGTCCTGGAACGGAACCGATCCTATAGGCCTCTCGTGACAGATAAGTGTCGGTTCGTCTGTTTGGTGACGGCTTAATGGCGTGGCGATCGCTGCCGATTCCGCTGTGCTTCGCCAGGCCGAACCTGCCATTCGATCTACGCCCCACCCGGGTGCCTCGGCTACGCCGGCGGCATACGCCTCGGCAATCGAGCGGCGGGAGGATGTTGCGGCCGGTCGACGCACCTAGAGTGGCGTCGTGTTCCCCAGACATCGAAGGTTGGTTGTATGAATCGCAACGACTGGTGGCGCGGCGGCGTCATTTATCAGGTCTACCCGCGCAGCTTCTATGACAGCAACGGCGACGGCGTCGGCGACCTGCGCGGCGTGGTCGAGAAGATCGACTACATCGCCAGCCTCAACGTCGATGCCATCTGGTTGTCGCCGTTCTTCACCTCGCCGATGAAGGATTTCGGTTACGACGTGTCCGACTACCGGGACGTCGACCCGCTGTTCGGTACCCTCGAAGACTTCAAGCAGGTCATCGAAGTCGCTCATGCCCGCGGCATTCGCATTCTCATTGATCAGGTGCTCAATCACTCGTCGGACCAACACGCCTGGTTCAAGGAAAGCCGCTCGAGCCGGGACAACCCCAAGGCGGATTGGTATGTCTGGGCCGATCCCAAGGTCGACGGTACCGTGCCCAACAACTGGCTGTCGGTGTTCGGTGGGCCGGCCTGGACCTGGGACAGTCGCCGCAAGCAGTACTACCTGCACAATTTCCTGGCCAGCCAGCCGGACCTCAACTTCCACTGCGAGGCGGTCCAGCAGCAATTGCTTGATGACATGGAGTTCTGGCTCAAGCTGGGCGTCGACGGCTTTCGCCTGGATGCGGCGAACTTCTATTTCCACGACCGCCAGCTGCGCGACAACCCGCCGAACTACGACATCCGCGAAGGCAGCATCGGGGTGCGTGCCGACAATCCCTACGCCTTCCAGAAACATCTCTACGACAAGACCCAACCGGAAAACCTCGGCTTTTTGCGCCGCATCCGGCACCTGCTCGAGCAATACCCAGGCAGCGCCACGGGTCGCCGAGATCGGCTGCGATCACTCGCTACGGACCATGGCCGCCTACACCGGCGGCAGCGACACGCTGCACATGGCCTATTCCTTCGACCTGCTGACCGAACAATGCAGCCCCGGATTCCTGCGCCACACCATCGACTGCGTCGAGCGCGAGCTGGCCGACGGCTGGCCCTGCTGGTCGATCGGCAACCACGATGTGGTGCGGGTGATGAGTCGTTGGGCACTGGCCAATCAGCCCGATCACGCACGTGGGCGGATGTTCATGGCGATGCTGCTGAGCATGCGTGGCAGCGTCTGCCTCTATCAGGGCGAAGAGCTGGGGCTGGATGAAGCCGAGTTGCAGTTCGAGCAGTTGGTCGACCCCTATGGCATCCGCTTCTGGCCGGAATTCAAGGGACGGGACGGCTGCCGCACGCCCATGCCCTGGCACGATGCCGACCCCCACGGCGGTTTCAGCCGCGAACAGCCCTGGCTGCCATTGGCGGACAAGCACCTGCCCTTGTCCGTAGCGGCTCAGGAGCGCGATCCGGATTCGATGCTGCATATCTATCGACGCTTCCTGGCCTGGCGTCAGGACCAACGCCTGCTGATCGAGGGCAGCATGCGCACCGTCTACCATGACGAGGCCTTGCTGGTGTACGAGCGCCGCCTCGGGGACGAGGTCTGGGTTTGCCTGTTCAACATGAGCGACCAGGCACGGCACTTTGACCTCTCGGCTCCGGTCGAAGGGCTCGATGTGCCCTCGGCATCGGCTGTTTTCGAGGGGCACGGCGTACACTTGCCGGCGCATGGATTCGGATTCGCACGCCGGCTCGGCTGAGGTCGACCGGCTCCGATGCCCGCACGGCATGCCGCGTACCGTCGCGGCATGCCTTTGAAGGAGAACAACAAGAATGGCCAGCGTAACCCTGCGAAACATCTGCAAGAGCTATGACGGCGTGCCCATCACGCGCGGCATCGACCTGGACATCGCCGACGGGGAGTTCGTCGTCTTCGTCGGCCCGTCGGGATGCGGCAAGTCGACCCTGCTGCGGCTGATCGCCGGGCTCGAAGACATCACCGACGGTGAATTGAAGATCGATGGCGAGCGTGTCAACGAGCGCCCGCCGATGGATCGCTCGGTCGGTATGGTGTTCCAGTCCTACGCGCTCTATCCACACATGAACGTCGCTGAGAACATGGCCTTCGGCCTGAAACTGGCGAAGATCGACAAGGAGGAGATTCGCCGGCGGGTCGACGCGGCGGCGAAGATCCTGCAACTCGACCAGATGCTCGATCGCAAGCCAAAGGACCTCTCGGGAGGCCAGCGCCAGCGCGTCGCTATCGGCCGCACCATGGTCCGGGAGCCGAAGGTCTTTCTCTTCGACGAGCCACTGTCGAACCTTGACGCCTTCCTGCGCGTGCAGATGCGCATCGAAATTTCGCGACTGCACCAGCGGCTGAAGGCGACGATGATCTACGTGACCCATGATCAGGTCGAAGCCATGACCCTGGCCGACAAGATCGTCGTGCTCAATGCGGGGCGCATCGCTCAGGTGGGGCCACCGCTGGAGCTCTACCACTACCCGCAGAACCAGTTCGTCGCGGGGTTCATCGGCTCGCCGCAGATGAACTTCCTGACGGTGACCGTGGCGAGCACCAGCGCCGATGTGGTGGAGGTGCTCATGCCCGGTGGCAGCGTCCTCCGGTTACCGGTCGATGGGTCCGGGGTCGACGTGGGCGATACCCTGACGCTGGGCGTTCGACCGGAGCATTTCGTCGCGCCCGAGCAGGCTGATTTCGTCTTTCATGGCGAGGTGGCGGTGGCCGAGCGGTTGGGCGATCACAACCTCCTGCACCTGACGCTGGACGGGGTGGAGGGAATGGTCGCGGTGGCCAGCGACGGTAACCAGCGGATCGCTGAAGGGCAGGCCTACGCGACGGGCTTGCTGGCGAACAAGTGTCATCTGTTCCGTGCCGATGGCCAGGCCTGTGCCCGTCATTACCGCGAGCCCGCGCTCTTCGGCTGAGCGCGGTAGCCGTCGGTGGTCAATGGCTCAGTTTCAGGCCGAGCAGGCCGATGCAGACAAGCAGTACGCTACCCAGGCGCAGCAGGCTGGTCGACTCGCCGAACAGCAGGATCCCGGCGATGACCGTGCCGACCGCGCCGACGCCCGTCCAGACCGCGTAGGCCGTTCCGAGTGGCAGTTCCTTCATCGCCAGGCCCAGCAAGCCGAGGCTCGCCAGCATCGCCGTGACGGTCAGGAGCGTTGGAATGGGCCGCGTGAAGCCCTCGGTGAATTTGAGCCCGACGGCCCAGCCGATTTCGAACAGGCCGGCAAGAAAAAGGATGATCCAGGACATATGCACCTCGACGAGACGGAAGCGGGGCCGTCCCCGGGGTGTTGGCAATGGCCGAGGTCGTCCTCGGCGATGGCTATTTTGCACAGGCGATCGGTCCGGGCAAGTGCCTCGGACCGAAGGCCGGTGCGGTCAGCGGACTTCCGGTCGCTCGTCTTTCATCCGTCGATAGACCGTGGCCAGAAGCGCACCGGACAGGTTGTGCCAGACACTGAACAAGGCGCTGGGCACGGCCGCGAGTGGCGAGAAGTGCGCGCTGGCCAGAGCCGCGCCCAGCCCGGAGTTCTGCATGCCGACCTCGATCGACAGCGTCTTGCGCTGCGCCAGCGGCAAGCCGAACAGGCGGCCGACCAGATATCCGATGGCGAGGCCCAGGCCGTTGTGCAACACCACCACCGCCATGATCAGCAGGCCCGACTCGGCGATCTTGCCCTGACTCGCTGCCACCACTGCCGCAACGATGATCACGATGCTCACCACCGACACCAGCGGCAGCACCTCTACCACCTGATGGACACGATTACCCAGCAGGCGACGGGCAACCAGACCGAGGGCGATGGGCAGCAATACGATCTGTACGATCGACATGAACAGCGCGCCGAAGTTGACCGGCAGCCAGGCCGAGGCCAGTAGCCAGATCAGCGCGGGAGTGACCAGCGGCGCCAACAGGGTGGTCACGGCGGTGATCGCTACCGAAAGCGCCACATCGCCGCGCGAGAACCAGGCGATCACGTTGGAGGCCGTGCCGCCCGGGCAACAGCCGACGAGGATCACGCCCACCGCGATCTCGGCCGGCAGGCCCAGCAGTTGGCACAACAACCAGGCCAGCGCCGGCATGATCAGAAACTGCGCGCCCACGCCCAGCGCCACCCAGAGCGGACGGCGTGCAACCTCGGCGAAATCGGCGGCTTTCAGCGTCAGGCCCATGCCGAACATGATCAGGCCAAGCAGTGGCACGATCCACGCCGTGGCCGGCAGGAACCAGGCAGGCTGGAAGAAGGCCAGGATGGCGAACAGAAGCACCCAGAGGGCGAAGGTATTGCCAATGAAGCGGCTGAAGGCGGCGAGGGCACGCATCGTGTTTACCTTGTGGTTATGGAATAAGCGCCGTCAGGCGAGCCAACAGCGTCGTGCCCGGCTGACGTTTCGCCCGCCGCCGCGCCGGCCCGGCAATGATACGACCGGCCGGCCCGGCGCAGGGCACACTCCACCAGACTGCAGGCAGCTTAGATGGCCTGAGGCGTATCCTCGCCGCCCAGTGCCTCGAACAGCGACGGCAGGAAGTCCTTGAAGGTCAGCATCATCAATACGAAGCTGGCGTCCTGCTGGCTCAGGTCGTCCTCGCCACCGTCCTGCTCGGCCTGCTCCTGGAGCAATTCCTCGAAGCGCAGCCGCTTGATCACCAGCTTGTCGTCCAGCACGAACGACAGCTTGTCCTGCCAGCCCAGCGACAGCAGGGTCACCTGCTTGCCAACCTCGAGGTGTTGCTGGATCTCGTCGCTGGTCAGGTCCTGGCGCTTGCAACGCACCACGCCGCCATCTTCATGGGTGTCGCGCAGTTCGCACTCGTCGAGCACGAAGAAGTCGTCGGCAGCCTTCTGGGTCTTGACCCATTCGGTCATGGTGGCAGTCGGCGCGATCTTCACGGTCAGCGGGCGCACCGGCAACGAGCCGATCGCCTCACGCAGCGTGGAGAGCAGGTCCTCGGCACGCTTGGGGCTGGCGGAATTGACCAGGATCAGGCCCTGTTCCGGCGCGATCGCGGCGAAGGTGCCGGATTTGCGAATGAAGGCGCGTGGCAGGAAGGACTGGATGATCTCGTCCTTGATCTGATCGCGCTCCTTCTTGTAGACCTTGCGCATCTGCTCGTTTTCGATCTCGTCGACCTTCTCCTTGACGGCGTCCTTGACGACGCTGCCCGGCAGGATGCGCTCTTCCTTGCGCGTCGAGATCAGCAGGAAACCCTGGCTGGCATGCACCAGCGGGGCATCTTCGCCTTTGCCGAACGGCGCGACGAAGCCATAGGTGCTCAGCTCCTGGCTGGCGCAGGGGCGGGCAGGTTTGGCGGCCAGTGCGGTTTCAAGTGTCTCGACATCGAAAGGCACGTTCTGGGTGAGACGGTAGACGAGCAGGTTGCGAAACCACATGGCGATTTGAAACTCCGGTAAAAGCAAAGCGCGCATTATTCCCGTCCCGCCCACGCAGGCCAACCCTGCTCGAGCGCAATGCCGATCGAAAGCCCGTTTTGGCCAATAAACAGTGCGGTTTCCTAAGTCGTTGTAAGTTCTTCAATTTTTTTTCAAAAGGGGGTTGCCAAGGTCAGGAACCCTCTCTAGAATGCGCCCCACTTCGAGAGCAAACGGGTGATTAGCTCAGCTGGGAGAGCATCTGCCTTACAAGCAGAGGGTCGGCGGTTCGATCCCGTCATCACCCACCACTCGAGGTTAAGCGCAGCGGTAGTTCAGTCGGTTAGAATACCGGCCTGTCACGCCGGGGGTCGCGGGTTCGAGTCCCGTCCGCTGCGCCATATTCGCTAGCAAGGAATACTGAACGCCTTGCCAGCACGAGAAAAGCGACCTGAGGGTCGCTTTTTTCGCCTGCGGAAAACCCCCGCGCTCGTTGCCGTTTCGTGCGGCAGGTCCTGACTTTGCACTCTCTTTACATGTTGCCCGGGAGCCGCCGGTAGCGATGGGCGAGGGTGGCTGCTAAGCTCCGGCAACTGTTTTGCTACACCTCCCAAGAGCGTAATAAGGATACAGAATGAGACATCATCGTTTGGCGTCTGCGATAGCCCTGGTCAGCCTGGTTCTGGCTGGCTGTGATTCGGAGACCAGCGCCAAGCTGGAAACCCCGGCGCAAAAAGCCTCCTACGGGATTGGCCTGAACATGGGCAAGAGCCTGGCGCAGGAAGGCATGGCGGACCTGGACTCGGCGGCCGTTGCCCAGGGCATCGATGATGCCATCGGCAAGAAAGAGCAGAAGCTGACCGACGAAGAGCTGATGGAAGCCTTCTCTTATCTGCAGACGCGTGCCGAAGAGCGCATGGCTGAAATGAACAAGCAGGCGGTCGAGGCGGGGAAGAAGTTTCTCGAGGAGAACGCCAAGCGTGAAGGTGTGAAAACCACTGAGTCGGGCCTGCAATACGAAGTCGTCAAGGAAGCCGACGGCGCCCAGCCGGGGCCGGACGATGTCGTCACCGTTCACTACGAAGGCAGCCTGACCGATGGCACCGTGTTCGACAGCTCGATCAAGCGCGGTACCCCGATCGACCTGCCGGTAGGTGGCGTCATCCCGGGGTGGGTCGAAGGTCTGCAGTTGATGCATGTCGGCGAGAAGTACAAGCTCTACATCCCGAGCGAGCTGGCCTATGGCGAGCAGAGCCCGAGCCCGCTGATCCCGGCCAACTCGGTGCTGGTGTTCGATCTCGAACTGCTGGGAATCAAGGGCGGCGAGAGTGACGCCGCTCCGGCAGCTGAAGTCGAGTCTGAGGCTACCGAAGAAGCGCCGCAGCAGTAAGCGACGCCGCAGTGCCAAACGCCCCGCTTGTGCGGGGCGTTTTCGTTTCCGGTGAGCGGAAGGCCTCGGCTGAGGTCCGGACTCGACTGCTTGGCAGAACGCGCTTCAGCGCGGCCCCGAAGGGGTGAGCGAAGCGAATAGCCTGGGACACCGTCCTTGGTGAGAGTCCGTCGGATACAAAAAAAGCCCCGGCTTTAACCGAGGCTTTGAATTTGGCTCCGCGCCCTGGACTCGACTGCTTGGCAGAACGCGCTTCAGCGCGGCCCCGAAGGGGAGAGCGAAGCGAATAACCTGGGACACCGTCCCTGGTGAGAGTCCATCGGATACAAAAAAGCCCCGGCTTTAACCGAGGCTTTGAATTTGGCTCCGCGACCTGGACTCGAACCAGGGACCCAATGATTAACAGTCATTTGCTCTACCGACTGAGCTATCGCGGAACAGCGGTGCGTATCCTACTGTTTGGAAAGGAGAAGTCAACCCCTTGCCAGATCAGAGAACCTGGACGATGGCGTCGGTCACGTGGTCCAGGTTGCGCGTGTTGAGTGCCGCAGCGCAGATGCGGCCGGTACTGATCGCATAGACCCCGAACTCGACACGCAGGCGCTCGACTTGTGCGGCGGTCAGGCCCGAATAGGAGAACATCCCGCGCTGCTTGGCAACGAAGCTGAAGTCCTGCTTGGCGCCTTTCGCGGCAAGTTGGCGAACCATCTCCAGGCGCATGTCACGGATGCGGGTGCGCATTTCGCCAAGTTCGGTTTCCCACATGCTGCGCAATTCCTGGCTGTTCAGTACAGCCGAGACGACAGTGGCGCCGTGCGTAGGCGGGTTGGAATAGTTGGTACGGATGACGCGCTTGATCTGCGAGAGCACGCGTGCGGACTCGTCGCGGTTCTGCGTGACGATCGACAGCGCGCCGACGCGCTCGCCGTACAGCGAGAAGGACTTGGAGAACGAGCTGGAAACGAAGAAGCTCATCCCTGATTCGGCGAATAGGCGCACGGCAGCAGCGTCTTCCTCGATGCTGTCACCAAAACCCTGGTAGGCGATGTCGATGAACGGCACGTGATCATGGGCGCGCAGGATTTCGAGGATCTGCTGCCAGTCTTCGACCTGCAGGTCGACACCTGTCGGGTTGTGGCAGCAGGCGTGCAGCACGACGATGGAGCGGGGCGGCAGGCTCTTCAGGTCTTCGAGCATGCCGGCGCGGTCGATGCCGTGGGTCGCAGCGTCGTAGTAGCGGTAGTTCTGCACCGGGAAGCCTGCGGACTCGAACAGCGCGCGGTGGTTTTCCCAGCTCGGGTTGGTGATGGCGACGACCGCCTCGGGCAACATGCGCTTGAGGAAGTCGGCGCCGATCTTCAGCGCGCCCGTCCCACCGAGGGCCTGGCTGGTCACTACCCGGCCATCGGCGACCAGTGCCGAGTCGGCGCCGAACAGCAGGCCCTGCACGGCCATGTCATAGCTGGCGATGCCGTCGATCGGCAGGTAGCCACGCGGCGCATTCAGTTCGAGCCGCGCCATTTCGGCGGCGGCAACCGCACGCAACAGGGGAATTCGGCCTTCTTCGTTGTAGTAGACGCCTACCCCCAGGTTGACCTTGTTCTGCCGCGTGTCGGCATTGAAGGCTTCGTTGAGGCCTAGGATCGGATCGCGCGGCGCCATTTCGACAGCGGAGAACAAACTCATGATGGGGAGGCTCGAAGAGAAGGGGGTGACTGGTGCAGCACCCCTCGCTTCGCGCGCGGGGCGGTGCGCAAACGGGGCAAGAGTATAGCGGGCCTGGGCCATCGTCGCGATATGCTAGGGCGGTTTTTATGCCCGTGAAGGGCCTGTCGGAATGCCGGTCGTCCAGAACTGGCGCGGGCAGCTTGAGATTCGGCGCCACGGCCCGCATCAAGGGCCTGCGCCAGGGTGAAACGGTGTTCGGGCGCATCGCAATCATGAGAGGTCGATATGTCGCAGTTCGAATTGGTCACGCGTTTCAAACCCGCCGGCGACCAGCCTGAAGCCATCCGGCAGATGATCGAGGGCATCGAAGCAGGCCTGTCGCACCAGACGCTGCTCGGGGTGACCGGTTCCGGCAAGACCTTCAGCATCGCCAACGTGATTGCGCACGTACAGCGCCCAACGCTGGTGCTGGCGCCGAACAAGACGTTGGCGGCCCAGTTGTACGGCGAGTTCAAGGCTTTTTTTCCGAACAATGCGGTCGAGTATTTCGTGTCTTACTACGACTACTACCAGCCGGAAGCCTACGTGCCGTCCTCCGACACCTTCATCGAAAAGGACGCCTCCATCAATGACCACATCGAGCAGATGCGGCTTTCGGCGACCAAGGCGCTGCTGGAGCGGCCTGACGCGATCATCGTCACGACCGTGTCATGCATCTACGGCCTGGGCGATCCACAGTCGTACCTGAAGATGGTGCTGCACCTCGATCGCGGCGATCGAATCGATCAGCGCGAGCTGCTTCGTCGGCTCACAGGGCTGCAGTACACCCGCAACGACATGGATTTCGCACGCGCGACCTTCCGCGTGCGAGGCGACGTGATCGATGTCTTTCCGGCCGAATCCGATCTTGAAGCCGTTCGTATCGAGCTGTTCGACGACGAGGTCGAAAGCCTGTCGGCGTTCGATCCGCTGACCGGGGAGGTGATCCGCAAACTGCCGCGCTTCACCTTCTATCCCAAGAGCCACTATGTGACGCCGCGCGACACGCTGCTCGATGCCATCGAGAACATCAAGGTGGAACTCAAGGACCGCCTCGATTTCCTGCGCAGCAACAACAAGCTGGTCGAGGCCCAGCGGCTGGAGCAGCGCACGCGCTTCGACCTGGAAATGATCATGGAGCTCGGCTACTGCAACGGCATCGAGAACTACTCCCGCTACCTCTCGGGGCGATCAGCAGGTGAAGCGCCGCCAACGCTCTATGACTATCTGCCAGCCAACGCGCTACTGGTGATCGACGAATCCCACGTCAGCGTTCCGCAGGTCGGTGCCATGTACAAGGGCGACCGTTCGCGCAAGGAGACCCTGGTCGAGTACGGCTTCCGCCTGCCGTCGGCGCTGGACAATCGGCCGATGCGTTTCGATGAATGGGAGGCGGTCAGTCCGCAGACCATCTTCGTCTCGGCGACCCCCGGCCCTTACGAGGCCGAGCACTCCGGGCGAGTCATCGAGCAGGTGGTGCGTCCGACCGGCCTCGTCGACCCCTTGGTGGAGGTGCGGCCGGCGCTGACGCAGGTCGACGACCTGCTGTCGGAAATCAACAAGTGTGTCGCCAAGGAGGAGCGGGTGCTGGTGACCACGCTGACCAAGCGCATGGCCGAGGACCTCACCGATTACCTGGGTGACCACAATGTCCGGGTGCGCTATCTCCACTCCGACATCGACACCGTGGAACGGGTGGAAATCATTCGCGACCTGCGCCTGGGTGTCTTCGATGTGCTGGTGGGCATCAACCTGCTGCGCGAGGGCCTGGACATGCCCGAGGTGTCGCTGGTGGCGATCCTCGATGCGGACAAGGAGGGTTTCCTCCGCTCGGAGCGCTCGCTCATCCAGACGATCGGCCGGGCGGCACGCAACCTGAACGGGCGGGCGATCCTTTATGCCGACAACATGACCGGCTCCATGGAGCGCGCCATCGGCGAAACCGAACGTCGACGCGCCAAGCAGGTCGCGTTCAACGAAGCCCACGGCATCGTCCCGCAAGGCGTATTTAAGGATGTGAAGGACATCCTGGAAGGCGCCACGGTGCCGGGTTCGCGCAGCAAGAAGCGGCGCGGCGAAGCCAAGGCGGCCGAGGAGGCCGCGCGCTACGAGAACGAGCTGCGCTCGCCGAGCGAGATCACCAAGCGGATTCGCCAGCTGGAAGAGAAGATGCTGGCTTATGCCCGCGACCTCGAGTTCGAAGCCGCTGCCCAGACCCGCGACGAAATCCAGAAGCTGCGCGAACGGCTATTGCAGGTGTAAGGCGTGGCTGGAGAGGGCGAGTAAGCGCGGGCTCTACCGGCGTCCGACAGCAGCAGGTGTTGCCGGCTGATCGCCGGCAGAACTGCTTCTACAGGGGGAGCCGGTTCAGTGTCCTCCGGCGCCGGCTTGCACGCTCTGCGGTAATGGCCGGGTGAGGAGCACCGCGACCATGCTGACTGCCAAGGCCAGGCCGACGAAGTGGAAGGCATCGTTGTAGGCCATGATCATGGCTTGCTGATGGGTGATCTCGCTGAGGCGCCCGAGCGCGGCCTGTTCGCTGCCCAGTTGTGCCGTCAGGCTGGCCAGCCGCTCGGCCACGGCCGGATTCCCCGGTACCACCGATTCGCGCAGATAGTCGAAATAGAGCTTGCCACGGCTGTCGAGCAGGGTGGCGAGCAACGCGATGCCGATGGCACCGCCGAGATTGCGCAGTATGTTGAAAAGGCTGGAGGCGGAGCCGGCGTCCTGCGGTTGCACGTAGGCCGTGGCGATCAGCGAGATGGTCACCATGATCATTGGCTGACCGAGCGCGCGAATGATCTGGATGGGGTGGAACTGGTCGCCGGCGAAGTCCGGGTTGAGCGCGCCCGAGGCGAAGCTGGAGATGCCGAACAGCAGGAACCCGGCGGCGCAGAGCAGTTTCGGCGCGACCACCTTCATCAGCTTGGGCACCAGCGGGATGAGGAACAGCTGCGGAATTCCCATCCACATGATCACCTGGCCGATCTGCAGTGCGTTGTAGTTCTGGATCTGCGCGAGGTAAAGCGGCAAGAGGTAGATGGACCCGTACAGTCCCAGCCCCATCCCGAGGCTGGCGATACTGGTCAGGCCGAAGTTGCGTTCACGCAGGATGCCGAGGTTGATCAGTGGGTTGGGTCGCGAAAATTGCAGGATGACGAACAGGCTCAGGCTGACCACCGCCACGGACCCGAGCTGCACGATCAGGCTCGATTCGAGCCAGTCCTTGCGATGGCCCTCCTCGAGAAATACCTGCAGGCAGCCAAGGCCGAGAGCGAGGAGCAGATGCCGGCGTAGTCGGTCCGCTTGAGCAGCTCCCAGTGCGGCGGCTTCCTTTCCAGGCCATAGAGCAGTCCTGCGATCATCAGCAGGCCGGGCGGTACGTTGATATAGAAGATGTATTCCCAGCCCCAGTTCTCAGTCAGCCAGCCGCCCAGTGTCGGGCCAATCGAAGGGGCGAAGGTCGCCGTGATGGCGAACAGCGCCATGCCCTTGGCTCGATGGTGTTCCGGCAGCTTGATCAGCGTCAGGGTGAAAGCCAGCGGGATCAGCGCGCCACCGGTGAAGCCTTGCAGGGCACGAAAGACGATCATGCTCTCGAGGTTCCAGGCGAATGAGCAGAGCAGGGATGCGATCAGAAAACCGACCGATACCCATACGGCCAGTCGCCGTGCGGAGAGCAACTGCACCAGCCAGGCGGTCAGCGGGATCATGATGATCTCAGCCACCAGATAGGACGTGGAGATCCAGGACCCTTCTTCCAGCGTCGCCGATAGCGCGCCCTGAATGTCCTTCAAGGAGGAATTGGTGATCTGGATGTCCAGCACTGCCATGAAGGCGCCAAGCATGGCACTCATCACGGCGATCCAATCGCGGCGGCTGGGCTCGCCTACTGGCCGGACCAGGGCATCAGCGGCCACGGAGGTCGACCTTGACGTCCACGGACATCCCCGGGCGGATGTGGCCCGCGAGTGGCGAATCCTGGCCGAAGGTCAGCTTGACCGGGATGCGCTGCACCACCTTGGTGAAGTTGCCGGTGGCGTTGTCGGGTGGCAACAGGCTGAACTGCGCCCCCGAGGCAGGGAAGAGGCTCTCGATACGGCCTTCGATGGGGGTGTCGGGGTAGCTGTCGAAGGTCAGCTCGGCGCGCAAACCTTCGCGCATGCGCCCGATCTGCGTTTCCTTGAAGTTGGCCTGCACCCAGATGTCCTCGTCCGGGACGATGGACATCAGATAGGCGCCCACCGCGACGTATTGTCCGGCACGTGCGGATCGCTGGCCCACTACGCCGCTGATCGGCGAGCGAATCTCAGTGCGGCCCAGGTTCAACTCGGCTTGCTCGATCTCGGCACGAGCCGCATCGATCTGCGCTTCCAGGCGGCTGATATCGGCTTCTAGCGTTTCGACTTGCTGCCGCTGCGCGCTCAGGTCCGCCTCGGCTTTCTGACGTTGCGAGCGCGCCACCCGGGCATCTGCCGACAGGGTCGTGACGCGCTCTTCGGAAACGAAACCGGGTTTGCGCAGCGCCTCGACGCGCGACAGGTCCAGCTGGCTGCGCTCGAGGTTTGCCTCCGCGGCGCCCACCGCGGCCTGGCTGGCGGCGATGAGGCTGGCCTGTTGCGCCAGACGACTGCGCGCCTGGGCGAGCTCGGCCTCGTGGATGGCCAGGTTGGCGCGGGCTCGCTGCGCGGCAAGACGAAAGTCGCCGGGCTCCAGGGAAACCAGCAGATCGCCGGGTGAGACGTGCTGGTTGTCCTGCACGTGAAGGCGCTCGATGCGTGCGGCAAGCTGGCTGGAGACGCGGGTGATCTCGCCTTGAACATAGGCGTTGTCGGTGTGCTCGTAATGGCGGCCCACCAGATACCAGTGCGCGAGAAAAGCCGCTACGACCAGCAGGACCAAGGTGATGAAGAGAAACAGTCGGCGTTGCAACGTGGCGGGCATAGCTCTTCGCTCATGGGCTCGAAGTCAGCCAAGCCATCTAGCAACGTTCCGTTCGGGTAATAAGTCGTTACACTTGCGAAACTTTGTTGCACGGAGGGAACAATGAATGGGGCTCGACGACGCGCTGATCTTTACCCGCGTGGTGGACTGCCACAGCTTCACCCAGGCCGCCTCCAGCCTCGGCATGCAGAAATCGACCGTCAGCCGGCGCATTGCCCAGCTGGAAGAGCGGCTGGGTGTGCGATTGCTCAATCGGACCACGCGCCGGCTGCGCTTGACCGAGGTCGGTCAGGCCTACTACGAACGCTGCCGACAGATCATGCTGGACTTCGCGGAGGCCGAGCAGGCGGTGATGCAGCTGCAGCAGGCACCCGCCGGCCTCCTGCGAATTACCGCGCCGATCGAGTTCGGGCAGTGGGTGCTGGGTCGTGTCATGGGCGACTTCATGCGCCGGCACCCGGACATCGTCGCGGAGGTCGAGTTGGCCTCCCGAGCGGTCGACTTGCTGGAAGAGGGGTGGACATCGCCATCGTCGTCGGCCAGCCGGAAGATTCCTCGCTGGTGGCACGAAAACTGTTCGAAGCCAGGCGGCGGCTCTGTGCCAGCCCGGCATATCTCGGCGCTCATGGTGTACCGGCCCGGGCCCAGGACCTGGTCGGCCATCGCGCCATTGGATTGTCGCGCGATCCGGTGCGCTACTGGCCGATCATCGAGCCGCAGGTCGCCTGCCGTCGCGTGCTGACGTGCAACAACATCACCTTCGCCCGCGAGGCGGCGCTGGCTGGCGTGGGCATTGCTGCCTTGCCGACGATGATCAGCGACGCGGAGGTGCGCGACGGTTTGTTGGTGGAGCTGCTCCCGGAGGTCGAGTTGCCGACCGGCGAGGTCTACGCGGTCTATCCATCGAGGCGCTTTCAGGCGATGAAGGTCAAGGCCTTCCTTGATTTCCTGATGGATGCACTGCCTGTCGAGGGCGGTCGGCTGGTGGAGCCAGTCGACGCGCGCCTGTTAACATCGCCCCTTTCCATGCGCTGAGGCTGGCCAAGCCGGCTCAAGCCCGTGGCAGCACTTCCTGAATCCTGATTCCGAGTCCACCATGACCACCGTTCGCACTCGCATCGCTCCGTCTCCCACCGGCGACCCGCACGTCGGTACCGCCTACATCGCACTGTTCAACCTCTGCTTCGCTCGCCAGCACGGCGGCCAGTTCATTCTGCGCATCGAGGACACCGATCAGCTGCGTTCCACACGCGAGTCGGAACAGCAGATCTACGACGCACTGCGCTGGTTGGGGATCGAATGGGACGAAGGCCCGGACGTCGGCGGCCCGCACGGCCCCTACCGTCAGAGTGAGCGCGGCGAGATCTACAAGAAGTACTCGGACGAGCTGGTCGCTAAAGGCCATGCCTTTCCGTGCTTCTGTAGCGCCGAGCGGCTCGATCAGGTGCGTGCCGAACAGATGGCCAACAAGGAAACACCGCGCTACGACGGCCATTGCATGCATATCCCGGCCGAAACCGCGCAGCAGCGTATCGCCGCGGGTGAGTCCCATGTGATTCGCATGAAGGTGCCGAGCGAAGGCGTCTGTCAGGTCGACGACATGCTGCGTGGCACCGTCGAGATCGGCTGGGACCGCATGGACATGCAGGTACTGATGAAGGCCGATGGCCTGCCGACTTATTTCCTCGCCAACGTGGTCGATGACCATCTGATGGGCATCACCCATGTGCTGCGTGGCGAAGAATGGCTGCCCTCGGCGCCGAAGCTGATCAAACTCTACGAGTACTTTGGCTGGGAGCAGCCCAAGCTCTGCTACATGCCGCTGCTGCGCAATCCGGACAAGAGCAAGCTCTCCAAGCGCAAGAATCCCACCTCGGTGACCTTCTACGAGCGTATGGGCTACCTGCCAGAGGCGATGCTCAACTATCTCGGCCGCATGGGGTGGTCCATGCCGGATGAGCGCGAGAAGTTCACGCTGGCCGAGATGATCGAACACTTCGACATCAACCGCATCTCGCTGGGTGGCCCCATTTTCGATATCGAGAAGTTGTCGTGGCTCAACGGCCAGTGGCTGCGCGAACTCTCGGTGGATGCCTTTGCTGCGCAAGTGCAGAAATGGGCCTTTAACCCCGACTACATGATGAAGATCGCACCGCATGTTCAGCAGCGTGTCGAAACCTTCAGCCAGATCGCGCCGCTTGCCGGCTTCTTCTTTTCCGGTGCGCTGAATCTCGATCCGGCGTTGTTCGATCACAAGAAGCTCGATCCGACGCAGGTGAGACAGGTTCTGCAGTTGACGTTGTGGAAGCTCGAAGCCCTGCGCCAATGGGACAAGGAACGAATCACCGATTGCATCCAGACCGTCGCGGCGCAGCTCGAGCTGAAGCTGCGTGACGTGATGCCACTGATGTTCGCGGCCATCACCGGTCAGGCCAGCTCGGTATCGGTGCTCGACGCCATGGAGATTCTTGGCCCGGACCTGACACGCTTCCGCCTGCGACAGGCGCTCGAGTTGCTGGGCGGTGCCTCGAAGAAGGAAGTGAAGGAGTGGGAAAAACTGTTCACCGCGATGGGCTGATGGCCTGACACCACTCGTCGGCGATAAGTATTTGTTCTACTGCTGAAATTCTTCGGTTCGGGATAAAAATTTCGTTGACAGTGTGCAGGGCCGCACCTAATATGCGCCCCGTCCTCGAGACGGGGCTATAGCTCAGCTGGGAGAGCGCTTGCATGGCATGCAAGAGGTCGACGGTTCGATCCCGTCTAGCTCCACCAATCTCGTTGCCACACTGACCGTTTCGGTCAGTTGCCTTTGAAGGGCTTGCGTCCCCTTCGTCTAGTGGCCTAGGACACCGCCCTTTCACGGCGGTAACAGGGGTTCGAGTCCCCTAGGGGACGCCACTATTCAGATTGCGATGCCCCAGGCGTCGCAGGTCGAGAGACGTTAAATCCGGGGCTATAGCTCAGCTGGGAGAGCGCTTGCATGGCATGCAAGAGGTCGACGGTTCGATCCCGTCTAGCTCCACCAATCCACGACGGGTCGCAGTGGTTTTGCGGTCTGTTTCGCGAAGGTTTCGTCCCCTTCGTCTAGTGGCCTAGGACACCGCCCTTTCACGGCGGTAACAGGGGTTCGAGTCCCCTAGGGGACGCCATTTTTTTGCCCGGTTTGGGCACCAAAGGGTCATTTCTCACGAAATGGCCCTTTTTGTTTTGCGCGCGTTTCAACCGTCCAAACCCTGTCATGGAGCAGTGGCAGGCTGCTGAATAGTCGTTCATAGACGCGTCTGACGGCCATGGCAGGTAGGATACGCAGGCGTAGCGCACACACAGCCAAGCAAGAGGGGTGTCCATGATCTGGGATCAGGCCGAGGGGTACGTCATCGATATCGAAGTGGATGCGTCGCATATCGATGAGCTGGGACATGCGAACAACGCGGTCTACGTGACCTGGCTGGAAAGCTGCGCCTGGCGCCACTCGCAGAGTCTCGGGCTGGGGTTGGCGGACTACCGTCGGCTGGATCGGGCCATGGCCGTGTTGCGTCACGAAATCGACTACTTGGCGGCAGCCTACGAAGGGGATCGCCTGCAACTGGCGACGTGGATCGTCGATTCCGATCAGCGTCTGAAGATGAAACGCAACTTTCAGCTGGTCAGGCCCGCCGACGGTGCGACCTTGCTGCGAGCCCAGACCACGTTCGTCTGCATCCAGTTGTCCAGCGGCAAACCGAAGCGGATGCCGTCCGAGTTCGTCGAGGGGTACGGCAAGGCGCTGGTGCAACCTTACCCCCTCGAGCTCTAACGGCCTGGTCTAGCGCTGTTCCGGTTTGCTGACGTCGGCGTCGCGTCGCTCCTTGGCATCCTCGCGCCAGTCGTCCTGCACCTCGTTCTTCATTTTCTCGTCCATGGTCTTGTCGTTGGCGCCGACATTGGCCGTGTCGTTGCGCTGGTGGTTTTCGTTCATGGCGCTGCCTTGAGTATGGGCGGCGCCATGGGTGTCATGCTTCATGTCGTCCTCAGCGGCGATGGCGCTGGCGCCGAACAGGGCTGTGCTCATCGCAAGCGCGGTGATCGTGGCTTTCATCGTTGCCTCCTGGTGGGTTGATCAATCGTTGGGGCTCTTGATTTCCGACTCAGGGGCGTGGGGATTGTTCGGTGGGCGCGCCTGGTGGCGGGCGAGCCTCGGCGTCTTCGCGCTCGGCGCGGCGCCGCCAGACGCTCTGGCAGCGCTGCTGTAAGCCATGGCGCAACCGCAGCCGTTCGTCGGCCAATTCGACAACCGAGGATGTTGCGCTCGGCGTCTTGCGTGGCCGGGCCGATGGCTGTTCGGTGATAATGCGCTCGGCCGGCCGAGCGGCTCGTGGCCAGCCGGTTGAACATGAGGCGAAGACCGTTAACACGCTCCGAAAGATCATCCATGTCGATTGCGACTGCTTCTATGCAGCGATCGAAATGCGCGACGACCCCAGCCTGGCCAACCGCCCGATCGCCGTGGGCGGGCTTGCCGATCGTCGTGGTGTGATCGCGACCTGCAATTACGAGGCGCGCGCGTACGGCGTGCGGTCGGCCATGGCCTCCGGTCATGCACTCAAGCTCTGCCCGGATCTGTTGATCCTGCGTCCCCGAATGGACGCCTACAAAGAGGCGTCCAGCGAAATCCACGGCATATTCCGCACCTACACGGACCTGATCGAGCCGCTGTCTCTCGACGAAGCCTATCTGGACGTCAGTCGCTCCGAACACTTCGGCGGTAGTGCCACACGTATCGCTCAGGACATTCGTCGGCGTGTCTGGCAGCAATTGCGCATCACGGTGTCGGCGGGTGTCGCACCCAACAAGTTTCTCGCCAAGATCGCCAGCGACTGGAACAAGCCGGATGGGCTTTTCGTGATCACACCCGACCAGGTCGATGACTTCGTCGTGGCACTTCCAGTGACCAAGCTGCATGGCGTCGGACGGGTCACGGCCGAGAAGCTCAAGCGCATGGGCATCCAGACCTGCGCCGATCTGCGCACCTGGCGGCGCCTGGAGCTGGTCCGCGAGTTCGGCTCGTTTGGCGAGCGATTGTGGAGCCTGGCGCATGGCGTTGATGATCGTGAAGTGCAGGTCGAAAGCCGCCGGCAATCGGTCAGTGTCGAAAACACCTATGACAGGGATCTGCCTGACCTGGCCGCCTGCCTGGAGCAGCTGCCCGAGCTACTGGATCAGTTGGCCAGGCGCATGGCGCGGCTCGATGAGGGTTACCGGCCCAGCAAGCCCTTCGTGAAGCTCAAGTTTCATGATTTCACCCAGACCACCCTCGAGCAGGCCGGTGCCGGGCTCGAGCTGGACGATTATGCCGATCTGCTCGCCGGCGCCTTTGCCCGTGGCAAGCGCCCGGTACGCTTGATCGGCGTAGGGTGCGGCTGGTGGATCTTCGTGGTGGATTCGAACAACTGCGTCTGTTCTAGCAACTGCCGAATCGCAACAAGGCCACTCATCGAGTGGCCTGTCGGTCTTGCGGATAAAAGAGGGGAGTTCCCGGCCTGCCTGTACCGAGGTCCCCAAAACTGGTTGCCAGTTGTTTTGCATCTGGCGTGCCAGTTTCAGGTCGGACAGCGAGCCGTGGTCCCGCTGGGGCGGAGCGGCGGCGCAAGGCCTTGATCGGTAAGGCCTCAGGCGAATTCTGGGCCGCTGCCGCGGTGGAGTCGGGCCGGGGGCGAATCGGGTGGAAGGCTCGCGCGACCCAGGTGTTGCCTGACGCAAGTGCACGCGGCGCGCCGCGTGCCCAGGTTTGGCGCAGTCAGTTCTGCTCGGGCCAGGCGCGGATCGCGGCACCCTGCGTCGGCCAGAAGCGGAGCTGGTCGATGTTGGAGACATCCCATCGCTCGACCTGCGAAAGCAGCTCGAGGAAGTGCCGCTCCTGCTGCATGATGTGTTCGGCGCAAGCCTTGCGGGTGCTGCCGATCTGGTCGAAGCGCAATTGCTGGCCGTCGAGCTGGTAGCTGGCGAACCAATGATTGCAGCCCGCGTTGCCATACGCCCGGTCTTCACTGAAGGTCAGGGAAATGGGGTTGCGTCCGACCACCGGCTCATCTCCGACCCACTCGACGATATAGGTCACCTCACGCTCCAGAGTGAGCGGTTCGACTGCACAACCTGCCGCGGCGGCCGCGATCAGCGCCACCGGTACGAGCCGTTTCATGAGCGTGCATCTCCGCAAGCAGGGCACAGGTGGCGTCCGGCATCGCTCCGCCAGCCAAGTTCGGCGATGCGCGCCTCGGCGGCGGGCGCCCGGGCTGATTCGCCTTTAGCCGCATCGACCGCAAATTCGAAGTCGAGCCGTTTGCCGCAGCCATCGCAATCGACCTGCCAGTTCAGGATGGCCAGTTCGCGAAATACCGGCCCGCTGGCCACGGCCGTCCACTGTCCGGGCGGGTTAATGAGGTGGCGAACCTTCTCCACCGTCAACCGCTGGAAAAGGTCGCGACTGCCCTTGAGGGTCACGATCAGGGTATCGCCGGAACGGACATTGCCCCCGTTTCCAGTGACCTGGTAACGACCCGGGACCAGCGCCCGGCATTCGGTGAGGGTGTGGGCGGGGTTGAGGAGGGTGTAGCGGAAATCGTGCTCGGCCATGACTCGCGGGTAGGGCTGTGTGCGGGGCGGCCATCCTAGCACGGCGGATGCTCGTCGGCTGGCTTCTACTGAAGGTTGGAGCAGCGCCCGTGCGATGGGCGGGCCGCTCCACTCCTCAAGCCGCGCCCGCCTTCACGGGCGCTTAGTGCCCTGACCGAACGTTTCGCCCAGGAAGCGCTGCATATCGCTCCAGGACTGTTCGTCGGCGGCCTTGTCATAGGCCACGTCGACGCCCTTTTCCTGGAATCGGTCAGCGTCGGGATTGGTGAAGCCGTGTTTGGCGCCCGGCAGGTTGACGAGCTGGAAGTCGGCGCCGGCCTTGACCATTTCGGCGCTGAGCGCCGCGACATCGTCGCTGCTGACCATGCTGTCGGCGCTGCCATGCTCGACCAGTACGCGTGCCTTCACGCTACCCGGGACCGCGCGCGTCTGGGTCGCCAGCGCGCCATGGAAACTCACCACGCCATCGAGCGGGACGCCCTGGCGCGCCATGTCGAGCACGACCTTGCCGCCGAAGCAGTAGCCCACGGCGGCGAGCTTGTCGGCATCGGTCTGTTGTTGTTCCCGGAGCAGGTCCATACCCGCGTTGAAGCGCGCCTTGGCGGCATCGGCGTCGGCCAGCGCCGCCTGCATGAAACTCATGGCGTCCTTGGGGTGCTCGGTGTTCTTGCCTTCGCCATACATGTCGATGGCCAGGGCGCTGTAGCCAAGTTCGGCCAGGTCGCGTGCGCGGCGCTTGGCGTAATCGTTCAGGCCCCACCATTCATGGACCACGACGACCCCCGGGCGCTTGCCTTCGACGGCATCGTCGTAGGCGTAATAGCCAACCATTTTCGTGCCGTCGGCGGCGGTATAGGGAATTTCACGGGTCTGGACCTCGGCGTGGGCCAAGGCACTGGCGGCCATGAGGGCGCCGAGCAGGCAGATGCGCATGGGGGGACTCCTTGTGCTGTGTTCGGGTCAATTCAGGCAACTGGATAGCCGTTGTTCGACTCGAGCGCAAGGACGAGGTTCAGGCGGGTGGCGCAGAGGGGCAGCGACGTGGCCGGCCGTGACCGGCCACGTCTCAGGGGCGGTTACCAGCCGGGGACGCCGTGCATATCCGGCAGGCGGTGTGCGATGCCTTTATGGCAATCGATGCAGGTGGCTTCGCCCTTGGCCAGGGCGGTGGAGTGGAACTGGGCCGCTCGTGGGGATTGCTTGGTGAAGTCCATGTAGTCGAAGTTGTGGCAGTTGCGACATTCCAGCGAGTCGTTCGCCTTCAGCCGACGCCATTCACGCTCGGCCATCTCGCGGCGCATGCCAAGGAACTTCTCGCGCGTATTGATGGTGCCGAAGATCTTGCCCCAGACCTCCTTCGAGGCCTGCATCTTGCGCGCGATCTTGTCGGTCCATTCGTGCGGTACGTGGCAATCGGGGCAGGTCGCGCGTACACCTGAGCGGTTGGTGTAGTGGATGGTGTCCTTGATTTCCATGTACACGTTGTTTTCCATCTCGTGGCATGAAATGCAGAAAGTTTCCGTATTGGTCGCTTCCAGCGCGGTGTTGAAACCGCCCCAGAAGATGATGCCGGCAATGAACCCGCCCAGTGTCAGCACGCCCAGGCTGTAATGCACGCTTGGGCGGCGCAGGACCGTCCAGTACCGCTTGAGAAACGACAGTATCGACTTCATCCGGCGCCCCTTACTGTTCGGCCTGTTCGGTTTCGCGATACAGCAGCTCGTCGATGTTCTCGAAGTCGTTCTGCACCAGCGGTTTCACGTCATGCTGCACCACATGGCACTGGGTGCAGAAGTAACGGCGGGGGCGACCGTGCCCAGTGTCTGGCTATCACGATCGGTGAAGTGCGTGATGCTGATCATCGGCGCCTGGGTGCGCGCGCTATTGGCGCGGCTGTGGCAGGCGAGGCAGCGGTTGCCGTTGGTGTCGACCTGATACCCGCGAATTGTGTGCGGAATGGTCGGCGGCTGTTCCGGATAGTTGCGCTCGCGGCGAAGGTCCTTGTTCTCCTCGTCCCGTAGCGGCGGTGGGGTGAATTCCTGGGTGAGGGTGCCACCCGGCCGGCGACCGTCTGGCGCAGGTGCATCGAGCGGGTAGTTGGGCTCCGCGGCCACGGCGAGGCCGATCACCGCGAGGAGCGTCAAAGGCAGTAGACGAAATTTCATGGTGACTCTCCTCAGGCGATGCTGACCACTTCGATCTTCACGGCACACTTCTTGAAATCGGTCTGCTTGGAGATCGGGTCGGTGGCGTCGAGGGTGACCTTGTTGACCAGTTTGTTGGCATCGAAGAAGGGCACGAAGACCAGCCCTTTCGGCGGCTTGTTGCGCCCGCGGGTTTCGATGCGGGCCTGCATCTCGCCACGCCGGCTGATGACTTTCACCACGCTGCCGCGCCGCGCCTTGAGGTCTCGCGCATCGTCCGGGTGCATGTAAACCAGCGCATCGGGCACCGCGCGGTGAAGCTCGTCGACCCGCTGGGTCATGCTGCCGGTATGCCAGTGCTCCAGCACGCGACCGGTGCTGAGCCAGAACGGGTATTGCTCGTCGGGAATTTCCGCCGGCACCTCGTAGGGCAGGGCAAAGATGATGGCCTTGTTATCCGGGTAGCCGTAGAACTGAACCCCGGCGCCTTTCTCGACGTAGGTGTCGTAACCCTCGCGATAGCGCCAGCGGGTTTCCTTGCCGTCCACCACCGGCCAGCGCAGGCCGCGTTCCTGATGGTAGAGGTCGAACGGGCCGAGATCATGGCCATGCCCACGGCCGAACTCGGCGTATTCCTCGAACAGTCCCTTCTGGACGTAGAAGCCGAAATGCTCCGCTTCGTGGTTGCGGTAGCCTTCTTCGATGTCCGCGTTGGGGAAGCGGTCGACCTGACCGTTCTTGAACAACACCTCGAACAGCGTCTTGCCTTTGAGCTCCGGCGCCTTGGCGAGCAGCTCGGCGGGCCAGACCTCATCGGTGGTGAAGCGCTTGGAAAATTCCATCAACTGCCAGAGGTCGGAGCGTGCTTCGCCGGGCGCATTGACCAGCTGGTGCCAGAAGTGAGTGCGCCGTTCGGCGTTGCCGTAGGCGCCTTCCTTTTCCACCCACATTGCAGCGGGCAGGATGAGATCGGCGGCCTGGGCCGAAACCGTCGGATACACGTCCGAGACGACCACGAAGGTCTCGGGGTTCCGCCAGCCGGGCAGCACCTCCTGCATGATGTTGGGACCGGCCTGCATGTTGTTGGTCGCCTGGGTCCAGTAGACCTTGAGGCCGCCGTCCTTCAGCTCGCGGCTCTGCTGCACCGCGTGGAAACCGGGCTTCTCCTGAATCGTGCCTTCCGGCAGTTTCCAGATCTTTTCGGTGACGGCGCGGTGCTTCGGATTGGTGACTACCATGTCGGCAGGCAGGCGATGCGAGAAGGTGCCGACTTCACGTGCGGTGCCGCACGCCGAGGGTTGCCCGGTGAGCGAGAAGGGGCTGTTGCCCGGTTCGCTGATCTTTCCGGTCAGCAGATGGATGTTGTAGATCATGTTGTTTGCCCAGACACCGCGGGTGTGCTGGTTGAAACCCATGGTCCAGAACGACATCACCTTGACCTTCGGATCCGCGTACAGCTCGGCCAGTGCCTTGAGGCGCTCGGCGGGCACGCCGGATTCGTGCGCGGCGTGTTCGAGGGTGTAAGGCTTGAGGAACTCGGCATAGTCCTCGAAGCTGATATCGGTCCAGCTAGCCGCGACGGCCGCGTTCTCGGCCTTCAGTTCGCGTGGGTCGGTCGGGCGCAGCCCGTAGCCGATATTGGTCGCGCCCTTGGCGAAGCGTGTGTGGTTCCTGATGAAGTCTTCGTTGACCGCACCGCTCTGGATGATGTGGTTGGCGATGTAGTTGAGGATCACCAGATCGGTCTGCGGATTGAAGACCATCGGGATGTCGGCGAGGTCGAAGCTGCGGTGCTCGAAGGTAGACATCACCGCCACTTTCACATGCGGTGCGCTGAGGCGGCGATCGGTCACCCGGGTCCAGAGAACGGGATGCATCTCTGCCATGTTCGAGCCCCACAGCACGAAAGCGTCGGCCGCTTCGATGTCGTCGTAGCAGCCCATGGGTTCGTCCATGCCGAAGGTGCGCATGAAGCCGACCGCGGCCGACGCCATGCAGTGGCGCGCGTTCGGGTCCAGGTTGTTGGAGCGGAAACCGGCCTTCATCAGCTTGTTCGCGGCGTAGCCTTCCCAGACCGTCCACTGGCCGGAGCCGAACATGCCGACGGCGCTCGGGCCGCTTTCCTTCAACGCCGCCTTGTATTTCTCTTCCATGATGTCGAAGACCTGCTCCCAGCTGACCGGCTGGAACTCGCCCTGCTTGTCGTACCGGCCGTCCTTCATGCGCAGCAGGGGTTGGGTCAGCCGGTCGCTGCCATACATGATCTTCGACAGGAAGTAGCCCTTGACGCAGTTGATGCCGCGGTTGACCTCGGCCTTCACGTCGCCGTGGGTCGCAACGACGCGGTCGCCCGAGGTGGCGACCATCACGCCGCAGCCGGTGCCGCAGAAGCGGCAGGGTGCCTTGTGCCACTTGAGTTGGGTGGCCTCCGGACCGGTCACCAGATTGCTGGCGCTGGTGGCGATGGGCAGGCCTGCTACGGAGGCCGCGATGGCGGCCGCATTGGCTTTGGCGAATTGACGACGAGTGAGGCTCATTCAGGCTCTCCTTCGAGAGTGAGGAGTTCGTGATAGATCAGGGCGGCGTTCAGTACGCCGGGTATCTGCTGGATTCGGTCGATGGTTTCGAGGATGCGGTGTTCGTGTTCCGCTTCGATGACCACCACGATTTTCCCGGCGGGGCTTTGCTGGTGCAGTTCGATATCGGGCAGCAGCACCAGATTGCCCTTTACCGCCTCAATCAGTTCCGGGCGGCAATGGACGAGCAGGCTCGCGATATGCAAGACGTTATTCATAGCGGTGGATTCTGCCGGTCGGGTAGGGAGGCTACGGGGTAACGCCTGGATGCTGGGGCTAGCTGGGCGGGCCGGGTGGGCCAAAGACGACCAGCTGGCTGATCCAGACGATGAAGCCATATCCGGCGACGGTCACGATGCTCAACAGCGGAAACAGGAACACCAGCAGGAAGATGAAAAGCTTCGTTTCCTGGGCTTTTCCGGCGGGGGTGGGGTCGATCTGAGAAGCCACTGCGATCACCTTATGTCACTGCGACGGTCATGGCAGGAGTCTAGGTAACACGAGCAGGCCATTCAAAGTCATTCGTCCACAAAGCATAAGGTTATTGCCGCTAATTACCTTTTCTTGATCCAACGCAAGCGAACCCTTGGTGAGCGGCTGATCGGACGGGTGGTCGAGCCGCTGAACCTTGATCTAAAGGGACGCATCTTTCGTGATAGCCTGCGCGCCGTTTCGATATCCCGCGCCTACGCACTGCCTGATTGACCGCCCGATGCCGTCCGAACGCCTCTCCCCCGAACACCTCAAGCGCGGTACGCCTGCCTACCGTTGCGCAACGCTGGCGCTGTTCTGCGCGGGCTTCGCTACCTTCGCGATGCTCTATTGCGTGCAACCGTTGCTTCCATCGCTGGCGGGGCACTTCGGTGTGTCGGCAGCGATCAGCAGCCTGGCGCTGTCCCTGACCACGTTGTCGCTCGCGTTGTGCCTGCTGGTTTCAGGCGCGCTGGCGGAAAGTTGGGGGCGCAAGCCGGTCATGGTGAGCGCGCTCGCCACTGCCAGTCTGCTGGGGCTGGCCTGTGTCTGGGCGGATTCCTGGCATACGCTGCTGGTGCTGCGCGCGCTGCTCGGGCTGGCACTGAGCGGCTTGCCGGCGCTGGCGATGGCTTATGTCGGCGAGGAGTTCGAGCCGGAATCGTTGCCGGCGGCGATGGGGCTGTACATCGGCGGCACGGCCCTGGGCGGGCTGCTGGGACGCCTGCTTTCGGGGTTGCTGAGTGACATCGGCGGTTGGCAACTGGCGCTGGGCGGCATCGCCGGGCTCGGCTTACTGTCGCTGGGCCTGTTCGCCTGGCTGCTGCCCCGGTCGCGACACTTCAGCGCACAACCGCTTTCGCTCCGTGGGTTGCTGGGCAATTTCGCCCGGCACCTGGGTAATCCCGTCCTGCGCAACCTCTTCATGCAGGGCTTTCTGTTGATGGGCGGTTTCGTCGCGCTGTTCAACTACATCGGCTTTCGCCTTGCCGGCGAGCCGTTCGGGCTGTCTTCCACGGTGATCGGCCTGCTGTTCGTGGTGTACCTGGCGGGCATTTTCAGCGCGGGTTGGGCGGGGCGTCTGGTGCCGCGCTTTGGTGCTCGCGCGGTGTTGCAAGGCGGCGTTGCGCTGATGCTGTGCGGGGTCGCGCTCTGCTCGGCGCCTTGGCTGATCGCGATCGTCGCCGGGCTTGCCCTGTTCACTCTGGGTTTCTTCGCGGCCCATGCGGTCGCCAGCGGCCAGGTCGGCAAGCATGCGGCGGGGGCCAAGGCGCAGGCCTCGGCGCTATACCTGTGTGCGTATTACCTGGGCTCGAGCGTGATCGGGTACGTGGCGGGATATGTCTGGGAACACAGTGGCTGGCTGCCTCTGATGGCTGTGCTTGCTGCGCTTTTCGTGCTGGCCGGTTGGCGCGCCAGGGCGCTCTAACATCACTCCAGTCGTTGTTCGCCGCTGAACACCAAGGTCGCGCGGCACTGGCGGCAATAGTAGCGCCGGCCTTTGCGTACCAATGCATGGCGCTGGGCGGTGAAGGGAAAGTCCTGTCCGTCGCAGCGGCACCGGTAGATGAAGCGATGCGCCTGGCGCCGTGCGATCTCATAGGTGTGGCAACGGTCCGGCGTGAGTTCGTATACGCCGCGCATGATCAGTTGCCATTCTTCGCCGTGCGGGCGAATGCGGCCGCCGAACATCTGGTGCGCGACCAGGTGTGCGACCTCATGGGCGACGGTCTGCTTGAGAAAGTGCTCGCGGTTCTCCCGATACAACTGCGGGTTGAAGCGCAGCAGGTTCTGATCGAGGTGGGCCACGCCAGCCTTCTGGCCTCTGAGCTTGAAGCTCACCTGCGGGCGCTCGAACTGGCGGTTGAAGAACGCCTCGGCCTGCCTGTAGCAGGCCTCGACGCGTGCGTGAAGCTGATCGGGCATTGGGGTCTCCAGAGAAGCCGGGATTATGCCCCAACGACCGGCATCGGCAACCGGTCAAAGACCGCCGGGCTCCTCCTGTGGCCGCTCTTCGGTGGAGTAGCCCTGATTTTCCACCGTGTTGCGCTCGTAGGTTGGCTCCAGCCGCAGGTGCCAGAAGAGGATCATGCTGACCATCACCGTGACGAGTACGAGCAACGCCACGCCCCAGATCGAACTGGCATACAGGAAGCTCTGCGAGTTGCGCTGGCGCATGAAGGCGGGTAGCCCGGTGAACAGCAGGTAGGTCGAATAGATACCTGCAAGCAGCAAGACGATGGCGGCGAACCAGCGATTCGGGTAAAGCCCGGTGACTCCAGCCAGCAGGAAGGGCGTGATGACGTACGCCACGAAGCCGATGCACTGGTTCAGGCTAGGGCGTACCTCGAACGCCTTTGCCATCCAGCGCACAAAGGCGCCCATGATGAGCGTCCCGATGATGATGGTCAGATAGAGCAGCAGGCACAGCTGCAACGCGCTCCCCCGCATCCAGCCGCACGCGCTCGTCCTCGACGAGGCTCCAGCCGACGACGGTGACGCCGATGAACAGGCATACCGCTGGGATGAGCGCCAGCACCAGCAAGTGAAACAGGTAATGCAGGCTGTTGGCGTCTTCCTTTTGGCGGATGGTTTCCCACGCGCGGTCCGGGCGAGTGAACAAGCTGATGAATTCTGGGGTCATGGAGCCTCCTGATGCCTGGGCTTGAGCGCCGCTGTTGCGGTTTAGACGCTCAAGGTCGGCAGGGATTCCAAACCATGACGGGCCCGCTTCGGGCGGAAAGAGGCAAGCGAAACGGCGCGGCCGGCCGGGGCGAACCCCCGGACCGACTGCGAGGGTAGGTCAGCGCACGTAGATCGGGCCGATGCCCATGCCCCACATGATCACCGACAGGGCGATGATGGCTACCAGCACCACGAGCCCGACCGCAAGGACCGAGCTTGAGAAAAGGAAGCCCTCATCGGACGGTATGTTCATGAAGGTCGGCAAGCCGACATACAGCAGGTACGCCGTATAGCAGATGGCTGCCGTGCCGACGATCATGCCCAGCCAGATGTGCGGATAGAGCGCCGCCAGGCCGCCTACGAACAAAGGCGTCGCGGTGTAGGCAGCGAATACGATGCATTGCACCAGGGTGGGGTTGGCGTCGTAGGTGCGCGACATCCAGTGGATGAATCCGCCCATGACCGCAACGCCCGCAAGCATCGCGAGGTAGGAGAGCCCCGTCAGAAGTAAGGCGCTGCTTTCTGTGAGCTTCACGGCCTCGCCGCCGTTGATGCTCCAGCCCACTTGCGTGGTTCCGATGAATGCCGAAATGGCCGGGATGGCAGCCAGCACCGCCACCTCACCGAGGTGAAGATGCCCGACCTCACGTTCCTCGCCGGTAATCTCCTGCCATTCTTGGCCAGGGTGTGCAAACAGTCCCCAAACATGGTTGATCATGCCAGCGTCTCCTCTGTTTTGGAGGGCCGCTTCGCCTGGCGTTCCGTCAGTTGGACGGGCGTGCGACCTTAAGTCGCAGTATAGGGTTGCAGCGGCACGGCGCACCCGGGTGGTTAGAGCGTTTGGAAGCTATACCGCTAACGGTAATGCCGTTGCAGTATTTCCATCGCCAGGTTTATCGACTGAATGCGGGTCGTGCTGCCGCCGCGGTCGGGGTGGTGGATGCTGACGAGCTGTCGATAGCGCCGCTTGATGGCAGCCATGTCCAGGCCGGGCTCGCTGTCCAGTTCGAACAGCTCCAGCGCGGCGCGCTTCTGTTCCGGGTCCCAGTCGCCGCTGCGGTCACCCACCTGGTCGCCCGCATGCGCGACCAGAAGCTGGCGAGCAAGCGCTCGACCTCCGCTTCGTCGGTGTCGCGCAGGTTGGTCATGTCCAGGTAGTAATCGCGAAGCGGATCGCCGGTGGTGATCCCACTGGTGCCTGGAACGTAGGGCTGCAGCTGGACGCAGAGCGGGGAGATCTGGAGGTGCTGGCTGCATTCGCCCCAGAGCCGATCGCGTAAGCGGTACAGCGCGTTGAAAACCAGGAAATGCGTGCGGAACAGCACCAGCTTGTCGATCAGCGGCAGGTGCGGAATATGAGTGCTGTGCCGGGCCTTGAGCTGCTGGATCAGCTCGTATTCGCTGCAGCCATCGGGCTGTTCGCGGAGCAGCAGTAGGATCTGCTCGGCCAGGTCCTGCTCGGGTTCGAGGTCATCGTTCATGCGGGCAAGCCTAGCATAGCGCCAGCATGGCGAACGCAGGATGGACGGGGTAGGGCGGCAGGGCAATTTGCGCGTAAAATGCGCGCCTTTCGCATCTCACCCGGAACACCTGACATGGGCAACCTCTCGGTCAACCAGAACAAACTGCAGAAGCGCCTGCGCCGTCTCGCCGGCGAGGCCGTCACTGATTTCAACATGATCGAGGATGGCGACAAGGTCATGGTCTGCCTGTCCGGCGGCAAGGACAGCTACACCATGCTTGACGTGCTGCTGTATCTGCAGAAGGTCGCGCCGATCAGGTTCGAAATCGTTGCCGTCAACATGGACCAGAAGCAGCCCGGCTTCCCCGAGCACGTGTTGCCGGAATACCTGAAGTCGATCGGGGTCGAGTATCACATCGTCGAGAAAGACACCTATTCGGTGGTCAAGGAGAAGATTCCGGAAGGCAAGACCACCTGTTCGCTGTGTTCGCGCCTGCGCCGCGGCACCCTGTACACCTTCGCCGACGAGATCGGCGCGACCAAGATGGCCCTCGGGCACCATCGCGACGACATTCTGGAAACCTTCTTTCTCAACATGTTCTACGGCGGCACGCTGAAGGCCATGCCGCCCAAGCTGCTCTCGGATGATGGGCGCAACGTGGTGATCCGACCGCTCGCCTACTGCAGCGAGGCGGACATCGAGGCCTATTCGACGATGAAGGCCTTCCCGATCATCCCGTGCAACCTCTGCGGTTCGCAGGAGAACCTGCAGCGCCAGGTGGTCAAGGAGATGCTGCAGGAGTGGGAGCGTAAATCGCCGGGGCGTGTGGAGATCATGTTCCGCGCCCTGCAGAACGTGGTGCCGTCGCAGCTGGCCGACCGCAACCTCTTCGACTTCAAGAGCCTGCGCATCGATGATGCGGCGACGCCGCGATTTCTGGATGTGATGAGCCTTTAAACGCTCGGTTCGTCGCGACCCGGGTCGCGGCGTCTTCACGCCCTGCTTGCCTGTCCGCGAGGCGCTGGAGTAAGGTTCGGCCATCGTTTTGGAGTTTCCCATGCCGTTCAGCCTCAATGTCCTGTCCTCGCTCCACGCCGGTGCTGCTCGCGCCGCACGGGCTCGTGTGCAGTCGTTGCTGTCGTCGGCGTATTACTTTTTTGGGTATTGGTTTAGCCATAGGCTCGCCTGATACCCCACAGGCGGCCTGACAACCAGGGTCGCCACCAGAGACGTTTGAAGAAACCCCCGGTCGGCAACCCGACCGGGGGTTTTGTTTTTTCCGGCCAACGATGGCCACCGCTCGAGGAACCGCAGATGAACCGTTATCGGAACGCTTACCGCAACGACCGCTATGACTGGCGATTTAGCCGACTGACCGCTGCGTCCATACCACCAGAACGAACAACTCGATAGCGCCGCCGCGGCATCGACCGCGCCGGCGAGGGAACCGCCAGATCATGAATGCTTCCGCCTCCGCTCAACTTGCCTCCACATCTGTTTCCATCAGCCGTCGCAGCGCCCAGCCGCTACCCAGCCCCGCCTTGCTGCGCCAGCGCCTGCCCCTGACGGGCGCTCTCGCCCAACGTATCGCAGCTGACCGTGACGCCATTCGCGCCGTGCTCGAGGGGCGTGATCCGCGATTGCTGGTCGTGGTCGGCCCCTGTTCGCTACACGACCCCAAGGCCGCGCTGGAGTATGCCGAGCGCCTTGCTGCGCTGACGCCTCAGGTCGAGGATCAACTGCTGCTGGTCATGCGCGCCTATGTGGAGAAGCCGCGGACCACAGTGGGTTGGAAGGGCTTGGTCTACGATCCGCACCTCGATGGCAGCGGCGACATGGCGGCGGGGCTGGCGGTTGCCAGGCGCTTGATGCTGGCCATTGTCGAGCGCGGTTTGCCGGTCGCGACGGAGCTGTTGCAGCCCTTGGTGGCAGGTTACCTGGACGACCTGCTGGGGTGGGCTGCGATTGGTGCCCGTACCAGCGAATCCCAGGTCCATCGGGAACTGGTCAGCGGCCTGGACATGCCGGTCGGTTTCAAGAACGGCACCGATGGCAGCCTGGGCATAGCCTGCGACGCCATGCGCTCCGCCGCACACCCGCACAGCCATTTCGGCATCGACGACCTCGGGCATCCGGCCGTGATCACTACCCGCGGCAACCCTGATACCCATCTGGTGTTAAGAGGCGGGCACACCGGGCCCAATCATGACGCGGCGAGCGTTGCCGCGGCTCGGTCGGCATTGCAGCGGCAGGGTATCGAAGCGCGCATTCTGGTCGACTGCAGCCATGCCAATAGCGGCAAGGACCCGTTGCGCCAGCCAGCAGTGCTGCAGACGGTCATCGACCAGCGCCTGGGCGGTGACGACAGCCTGAAAGGCGTCATGCTGGAGAGCAACCTGTTCGACGGTTGCCAGGCCCTAGGTGGCGACCTGCGCTACGGCGTTTCCATCACCGACGGTTGCCTCGGCTGGCAGTTGACCGAGCAAACCCTGCTCGAGGCGGCGGCCCGGTTGCGTCGCTAGGTAGCCGGGCTTGCGGGCTCGGTCCCGGGCGGGCAACCTGTGCCGCGAAATCTGGATCGAGTATTGAACTGCATGCGTGACTACAGATGGCTGCACGAGTACTGCCTCAATCGTTTCGGTTCGGCGGCGGCGCTGGAAGCCCGCCTGCCGCGGCCCAACAGCGGCGACGAGCTGCGCGCCGTCCCGGACGACCGTTACCTGTCGCTGATCAGCCTGCGCATCTTCCGCGCGGGGCTCCAAGCACAGCCTGGTGGATGCCAAGTGGCCGGCCTTCGAGGAGGTCTTCTTCGGGTTCGATCCGGAAAAGGTGGTGCTGATGGGCGGCGAGCATATCGAGCGCTTGATGCAGGACGCCCGCATCATCCGGCATCTTGGCAAGCTCAAGAGCGTGCCACGCAACGCTCAGTTCGTGCTTGACGTGACCGCGAGCCATGGCGGTTTCGGTCATTTCCTCGCCAGTTGGCCGATCACCGACATCGTTGGCTTGTGGCGATACCTGGCCAAGCACGGTTGCCAGCTCGGCGGCTTGTCTGCGCCGCGCTTGCTGCGCATGGCTGGCAAGGACACCTTCATCCCCAGCAATGATGTGGTTGCGGCGCTGAAAGCGCAGAACGTCGTGGACCGTGTTCCGAGCAGCCAGCGGGACCAGGCGCGGGTGCAGGACGTCTTCAACCGCTGGCATGAAGAAAGTGGCCGGCCGCTGTGCCAGCTTTCGGCGATGCTGGCGTTCACGGTCAATCACTAGCCGAGGGCGCGAGCTGGCGTGGTTGCTGCATTGTGCTGCGGACTGCCAGTTTTCCGTCAGCCGCAGGAGCATTCGGATGAAGATGATCAGTTTAATCGCCGCCTTCCTGGTTCTTGGCGGGTGTATGAAGGTCAGCGACATGGCCGAGGGGACACGCGAGCAGCTGCGCGACGTCGGTATCCTCGACCACAGCCATACGCAGCGGTCTGCGTCCTGGCGCTTGCAGCCGGACTCGTCCATCTACATCGCTCAAGGGCACTTCGTGCCGCCAGGAAACGCTTACCCGCGGCCCAATGTAGTGGCGGAGGAAGCCTTCAAGGGCTTCGTCGAGTATTTCCCCCTCGTCCGGCGTGCACCTGATCCTGCTGGATTGGACGAGGCATTGAACCAGGCGACCGCTGCGGGTGCCCATTACTTGCTGTATACGCGATTCGCCGCGGCGGATGACCGAATCGGCAGCTTCGACGAGTTGAACGATCAGCGTGCGGTCGACCGGCTGGGTGTCGACACCAGCGTGATCCAGCTGATGCTCATCGAGACGGGCAGCCATTATCTGGTCGATACGGCACGGATCCGCAGCCGCGGTGGGCTGCTGAACATCTATGATGCGACGCCACAGGTTCTGCTGGGTCCGCCTCTTAGGGACTATGCACGGAGCCTGATCGGCCTTAGTCGATAGGAGCCAACATGAGCGATGCAGGCAAGGCTGCGGATCTGCTGGGGCAGATTCCGAAGCAGGAGAAGAAGGGGCTGCCACCGGTGCACCTGTGGAATCCGCCATTCTGTGGGGATCTCGACATGCGCATCGCTCGCGACGGCCGCTGGTACTACATGGGCACACCGATCGGCCGGCCGGCGATGGTGCGCCTGTTCTCGACAGTCATCCGCCGCGATGGCGATGACTATTTTCTCGTCACGCCGGTCGAGAAGGTCGGTATACAGGTCGAGGATGCTCCCTTCGTGGCGGTGCGTCTGGAAGTGATGGGTGATGGCGAAGAGCAACGTCTGCGCTTCGTCACCAATGTCGAGGATGAGGTGGAGGCGGGCGCCGAGCATCCGCTGCGTGTCGTCATCGCTCCGCAGACGCAGGAGCCGTCACCCTACATCCATGTGCGCGCCAATCTGGAAGCACTGGTACATCGCAACGTGTTCTACCAGCTTGTCGAGCTGGCGGTGCCGGGGTGTGGTCGAAGGCGAAAACTGGCTCGGTGTGTGGAGCGGTGGGGTGTTCTTTCCGATTGGTCGCGCCGAATAACGATCGCTGCAGTTTTTACCGGTGATAAAAAGGCTCCCGAGGGAGCCTTTTTCGTTGTTTACATGTTGGGGTAGTTCGGCCCGCCGGTACCTTCTGGCGCAACCCAGGTGATGTTCTGCGCCGGGTCCTTGATATCGCAGGTCTTGCAGTGCACGCAGTTCTGCGCGTTGATCTGGAAACGCTTGCTGCCGTCGTCGTTGTCGACCACCTCGTAGACGCCAGCCGGGCAGTAGCGCTGGGCGGGTTCGTCGTACAGCGGCAGGTTCTTCTCGATCGGGATCGATGGGTCGGTCAGCTTGAGGTGAACGGGTTGCTCTTCCTCATGGTTGGTGTTGGAGAGGAACACCGAACTGAGCTTGTCGAAGCTGAGCTTGCCGTCGGGCTTCGGGTAATCGATTCGTTTGGACTGCGCGGCGAGTTTCAGACACGCATGATCCGGCTTGGTATCGTGCAGCGTGAAAGGAATCTTGCCGCCGAAAATGTTCTGGTCGACGAAATTGAACGCACCGCCCTTGACCGCGCCCCACTTGTGGATCGCCGCACCGAAATTACGGCTCTTGTACAGCTCGTCGTACAGCCAGCTGCTCTTGAATCCTTCCTCGTAGCCCGTCAGCTCGTCGCCGCCCTCGCGTCCGGCGAACAGCGCGTCGGCTACGGCTTCGGCGGCCAACATGCCGGACTTCATGGCGGTGTGGCTGCCCTTGATCTTGGCGAAGTTCAGCGTGCCGGCGTCGCAACCAATCAGCGCACCGCCCTTGAACACCATCTTCGGCAGGCAGTTCAGGCCACCTTTGGCGATGGCGCGCGCACCGTAGGACACACGCTTGCCACCTTCCAGATACTGTTTCACCACGGGGTGGTGCTTGTAGCGCTGGAACTCATCGAAGGGCGACAGGTAGGGGTTGCTATAGGACAGGTCGATGATCAGACCGACCACGACCTGGTTGTTTTCCAGGTGATAGAGGAAGGAGCCGCCGGTATTGTCATCGTCCAGCGGCCAGCCGGCGGTGTGCACCACCAGGCCGGGCTCATGCTTGGCCGGATCGATGTCCCAGAGTTCCTTGATACCGATCCCGTAGTGTTGCGGATCGACGTTGGCGTTGAGCTGGTAGCGGCTGATCAGCTGCTTGCCGATATGGCCGCGGCAGCCCTCGGCGAACAGGGTGTACTTGGCACGCAGCTCCATGCCCGGGGTGAACATGCCTTCCTTGGGATTGCCTTCGCGATCGACGCCCAGGTCACCGGTAACGATGCCGCGGACAACGCCGTTCTCGTCGATCAGCGCTTCCTGGGCGGCGAAGCCCGGGTAGATCTCGACGCCCAGGTTTTCCGCTTGCTGGGCCAGCCATCGGCACAAATTGCCGAGAGAAATGATGTAGTTGCCTTCGTTATGCATGGTCTTCGGAACCAGTGCATTGGGCAGCTTGCGCGCCGCGTCGGCGCTCTTGAGCAGGTAGATGTCGTCTCGCGTGACGGGGGTGTTCAGCGGGGCCTCGAGTTCCTTCCAGTTGGGGAAGAGCTCGTTGAGCGCGCGAGGCTCGAACACGGCGCCGGACAGGATATGGGCGCCGACTTCCGGAACCCTTCTCGACGACGCAGACACTGATCTCGTTCCCGGCGTCGGCAGCCCTCTGCTTCAGTCGGCAGGCAGCGGACAGGCCCGCGGGGCCGGCGCCGACGATGACTACGTCGAATTCCATGTATTCGCGTTCCATTGGCTATCTCCTACTCAAGGCTTTGAATTTTTGTGTGATCGTGAGGGCTGGATCGTTTCCCTGACCTGGCCGAGCTGCCGCATTATATAGATGTGCCGGTAGGGGTCCAATACAAACGTTTGTTTGAATTTTCCGCAAGCCTGTTAGAATCGCGAATCTGCTGGTTATAGCGGGGTATATGCGTTGTTGACCCCAGCCGTAGGCAGCAGTCAAGATACGGGCAGTTTTGCGCGCGCCGAAAGGGTTCCGCGGTTCTATTGACGCCCGAATCCCCGAGCCATGGCTCGGTTCGCCTCGGCGACATTCCTATTCACCGGAGAGTAGAGGAATCCATGAAGATTCTTGTAGCTGTCAAACGAGTGGTCGATTACAACGTCAAGGTTCGTGTCAAGGCGGACAACTCCGGCGTCGACCTCGCCAACGTCAAGATGTCGATGAACCCCTTCTGCGAAATTGCCGTGGAAGAGGCCGTTCGCCTGAAAGAGAAGGGCGTCGCCAGCGAGATCGTCGTGGTTTCCATCGGTCCGACCGCCGCTCAAGAGCAGCTGCGTACCGCCCTGGCGCTGGGCGCCGATCGTGGCGTACTGGTCGAGTCCAGCGAAGAGCTGAACTCGCTGGCCGTGGCCAAGCTGCTCAAGGCCGTTGTCGACAAGGAACAGCCCCAGCTGGTCATCCTCGGCAAGCAAGCCATCGACAGCGACAACAACCAGACCGGTCAGATGCTCGGTGCGCTCACCGGCTTCGCCCAGGGCACCTTTGCCTCCAAGGTCGAAGTGGAAGGTGACAAGGTCAAGGTCGAGCGTGAAATCGACGGCGGTGCACAGACCGTGCTGCTGAACCTGCCGGCCATCGTGACCACCGACCTGCGCCTCAACGAGCCGCGTTATGCGTCGCTGCCGAACATCATGAAGGCCAAGAAGAAGCCCCTCGAGGTCGTGACCCCGGATGCGCTGGGCGTGACCGTCACCTCGACCGTGAAGACGCTGAAGGTCGAAGCACCTGCTGCACGCAGCGCCGGTATCAAGGTCAAGTCGGTGGCTGAACTGGTCGAGAAACTGAAGAACGAGGCGAAGGTAATCTAAATGGCTATCCTGGTTATCGCTGAACACAACAATGCCGTTCTGGCCGCTGCGACCCTGAACACAGTGGCTGCCGCCAAAGCAATCGGTGGCGATATTCATGTGCTGGTCGCCGGCGCCGGTTGCGGCGCCATCGGCGAAGCGGCTGCAAAGATAGAAGGTGTATCCAAGGTGCTCGTCGCCGACGACGCGGCCTACGGCCATCAGTTGCCGGAGAACGTTGCGCCGTTGATCGCCGGCCTCGCCAAGGACTACAGCCACGTCCTGGCCGCTGCCACGACCAATGGCAAGAATTTCATGCCGCGTGTCGCTGCTCAGCTCGATGTCGACCAGATCTCCGAGATCATCGCTGTCGAGAGTGCCGATACTTTCAAGCGTCCGATCTACGCCGGCAATGCCATCGCCACCGTGCAGTCCAGCGCGCCGATCAAAGTCATCACCGTTCGCGCAACCGGTTTCGATCCGGTCAATGCCGAGGGCGGCTCGGCGAGCGTCGAGCAGGTGTCCGGTTCGGGTGATGCGGGCGTGTCTTCCTTCGTCGGCGAAGAGTTGGCCAAGTCTGACCGTCCCGAACTGACCGCTGCGAAGATCGTCGTCTCCGGCGGCCGGGGCATGCAGAACGGCGAGAACTTCAAGCACCTGTATTCGCTGGCCGACAAACTCGGTGCAGCGGTCGGCGCCTCGCGCGCCGCGGTGGATGCCGGCTTCGTACCGAACGACATGCAGGTCGGCCAGACGGGCAAGATCGTCGCGCCGCAGCTGTACATCGCGGTCGGCATCTCCGGTGCCATCCAGCACCTGGCCGGCATGAAGGACTCCAAGGTGATCGTCGCGATCAACAAGGATGAGGAAGCGCCTATCTTCCAGGTTGCCGATTACGGCCTGGTAGGTGATCTCTTCGAAATCCTGCCGGCGCTCGAAGAACTCGTCTGAGGCGTTTCGCAGGAAGAAAAACCCGCTCTCGTAGCGGGTTTTTTCATGGGCGCTCGGTCCCCGCGGCCGGTGTTAAGATGCGCTGCCAGGTCCGTTCGCCATCCGACAAGAGGTAACCCATGCGCTGTGCCGTCCGGCTGAAAATCGCCGCCCTGATCACGTCGCTGCTCGCGACACCTTTGGCCGCCGGCGCGGCGGGTGGCAAGTGCGACCGTCTGATCGCCACGGGTGGTGCGGACAATCCACCGTTTCTCTGGCGCGATCCGCAGAATCCGAAGCGCCTGATAGGCGCCAATGCCGATTTGCTCAAGCGGATCGCCGATTCGCTCGAGCTCAAGCTGGAGCTGCTCTATACCGGGGACTCGGCAAAAGCCGTGGAAGAGGTAAACAGTGGCCGCGTGGATCTGTTGGCCGATGCGGCATTGAGCGTGTCGGAGCTGGAGCGGATGGACTTCGTGCATCCGGCCATCACCGGGCTGCAGGTCGCTGCCTGGATGCGTAACGAACCAGGGGTCTTCTATGCGAGCCGGGACGATCTCGCCGGACAGACCGGTACGCGAGTGGCTGGGCAGAACTGGGGCCGCGTCTTCGAAGGCTATGCAGCCGAGGCGTTGAAGCTGGATACCGCGCCCAGTCTTGCCGAAGCGATGCAGCGGCTGCTGGTGGGCGAGACCGATTACGTCCTGCATGAGCGGTACAGCGCCGTCGCGCTTGCCGGCCCACTGGGATTGCTCGACGACGTGCAACGGCTGCAGCCACCAGTACTGAGTAGAGGGATGCATTTGGCGGTGTCCCATGACTCTGCGTGCAATTCCCCCTGGCTGCGGGGCCAGCTCGCGGTAAAGATGACCGAGCTACGCGCCGCTGGTGTGCCCGAGCAGCTGCTCGCGGATAACCTTGATCGCTGGAAGCAACAACAATTGGCACCTGCCAGCAATTCTCAACGCTAGGGTCGAACGAGTTGAAAATACCCTTCCTATCCGTTTGCGCGCTGGTGCTTTCAGGCTGCGCTACCGATCCCGCTCCTCCGAGCAGCTTCGCCTGACTGAGCAGGCCATCGTTCAGGCCCGTGCCGTCGGTGCCACCGAACAGGTCCCGGCATTGCGGCAGGCTGAAGACAAACTGGCGAACGCCACCGCGGCGATGAAGGATCGCGACTATCGCCGCGCCCGGCTGCAGGCTGAGCAGGCCGAGTTGGATGCTCGCTATGCCGAGGCGCAAGTGCTCAACGACAAAAGTGAACTGCAGCTGAACGAATTGAATCGTCGTATCGCGCGCTTGCGTGAACAGTTGGGAGCATTACGGTGAAGTCGATTCGCATCATGCCGTTTCTCTTTCTTGGCGCTGCCGGCCTTCAGGGCTGTACGTCCCCGGGCTTGGAGCAGCAGCTGCAGGAGGCGAGCGCTGCGTACGAGCAGGTCAGCCAGGATGCACGCGTCGTGCATGACGCGCCGAAGGATGTCATGCGTGCCGGCGATTCACTCGAGCGCGCCAAGCGCTTCGCAGGCTATCTGGGCAATGCCGAGGATGCCGAACACTATGCGTATCTCAGTCGGCGCTACAGCGAGATCGCTCGTAATCACAGCGCGCTGCAACGCAACCAGATGCGTGCTACGCAATTGGCGATGGAACAGGAGCGCCTGCGGCAGACGCTGCAAGAGGCCAGGGTGCTGGACGCCCATCAGCAGGATCGCTGGCTGGACGAGCAGATGATCAGCATGGCGGCTGCCGAATCCGATCGCGGTTTGGTAATGACCCTGGGCGATGTCCTGTTCAAGCCGGCTAGCGCCGAACTCGGTAACTCGGCCAATCGCACCTTGCTCAAACTGGCCCATTTCCTCCAGCTCAACCCTGGCCGCAGAATCCGTATCGAGGGCTATACGGATAACCGCGGCGACGCCGCTGAGAATCTTCAGCTGTCCCGCGCTCGGGCGCAGGCCGTCGCGGATTTCCTGGTCGACCTAGGCATCGAGGCCTCGCGCATGGAGGTGCTCGGCTACGGCGAGCAGCATCGGATCAGCGAGAACGCCTCGGCGCGGGGGCGGGCACAGAATCGTCGGGTCGAAATTCTCTTCTCGGATGACAAGGGGCGGCTCAGTCCACCGCGTTGAGGCGTGGCGCCGACGTAAAGGTAACCGACTGTTTCGGCGACTTACCTGCTAACTGTATTGGTCGGGTTCTGTAGCCCTGTACTACTGTTATGGTCCAGTTCGCGGAGACGGGCCAAATGACCAATCTGTTGCTTTACCAGCGTATTGCGCACCAGCTAGCCGAAGACATTCGCCGTGGTGTCTATCGGCCTGGCGAGCGTGTCCCGTCCGTGCGCAAGATGAGCATGCAGCTCAACGTCAGCCATGCCACCGTCCTGCAGGCCTACGCGAACCTGGAAGACCAGGGCATGATCCGGGCGCGCCCACAGTCGGGTTTCTATGTGCACCACACGCCGGCGCTGACGGCCCCGACGCCGGATATCGCTCAGGTCGAGCGGCCGACGCTGGTCACCCGCAGCAGCATCATCAATCAGGTATTGAGTGAGTCGCGTCGCGACGGATTGATTCCGCTCGGGGCCGCGGTACCTCATGTCGATTACCTGCCGGTTCGGGCGCTGCATCAGCAATTGGCGAAGGTGACGCGCTTCCAGAGCCAGCGCGCCTTCACCTACATGTTCAGCCCCGGGTACGAGCCTCTGCGCCGGCAGGTCGCCATCCGCATGCGTGACGCGGGTGTGGTCGTCGGACCGGATGAAGTGGTGATCACTCACGGTTGCGTCGATGCACTGCAGATGTCGTTACGCGTACTGACCAAGCCCGGCGATCTCATCGCTGCCGAGTCGCCCAGTTATTACGGCCTGCTCCAGCTGGCCGACCTGCTGGGCCTGAAGGTCATCGAGATTCCCTGCGACCCGGACACGGGTCTGAGCCTCGAAGCGTTGCAACTGGCCGCCAGCCAGTGGCCGATCAAGGCACTCGTGCTCACCGCGCGGCTGAGCAATCCGCTCGGCGGCAGCATGCCGGACGCACGGCAGAAACAATTGCTCAAGCTGGCGGCGAATTTCGACATCCAGATTGTCGAAGACGATATCTACGGCGAACTCATGTTCGACGCAGGTTCGGTCAAGGCGCTGAAATCCAATGACAGCGAGGGGCGGGTGATCTATTGCTCGAGCTTCTCCAAGACGCTGTCTCCGGGTGTACGGATCGGCTGGATCCTGCCGGGCAGGTACCGGGAGGACGTCCATCGCCTGCAGACCTTCAGCACCCACTCGGCCTGCAGCGTGACCCAGATGGGTGTGGCCGCCTACCTGGAGAATGGCGGCTACGATCGGCACCTGCGCTATATCCGGCACGAGTACCGCAGCAACCTCAGCGCGTTCCAGCTGGCGGTGCAGCGCTTTTTTCCGGAGGGCACGCAGATGACGCGGCCCACGGGCGGGTTCATTCTCTGGGTGAGCCTGCCGGCCCGCGTGAACACCAAGGAGTTGCACGTGCAGGCGCTCAATCGGGGATCAGCATCGCGCCAGGGCTGATCTTCAGCAATACCGAGCAGTTCAATCACTGCATCCGGCTCAATTGCGCCTTGCCGTGGACCGCTGAGGTAGAGCGGGCGTTGAGGACGCTGGGTTCTTTGGCAGGGGAGCTCTGTCGGCAAGCGAACTAGTCATGAGGAGGTGAGGGGTGACGGTGAGGGCATGGTTGTTCCGGTTGGCATTACCGCTTCTCGGTGCTTGCGATGGCGACCAGCCGTCGGAGCAGCCGCATGCACCGGACACGCCTGAGCCGCGTGGGGAGATCACGCTGGGTGAGCCGATCGCACCCGAGCCGGACCAGGCACCCCGGCTCGATCAGCCCGACCAGGATCTCCCGCCCCCGATCAGCATCGAGTTGCCCGAGGTCACGGACGAGGCGGCTGAGGCGCCACCACCGGTCGAGGTCGCACCGGCACCCGTCAAGGCACCCGAACGCGCTGCGGCCCAGCGTCGCCAGGCGGCGACCGAGCCGGCGCTGGACGCTCCCGAGCTGGATCTGAGCCTGCCGGACGACTGGACCGAAACGCTCGACAACAGCCAGGAAGAGGCCAACCTGGAACTTCTTCCACCCCTTTTCCCGACCGGAAAATCCGACCGTTCGTTGCAGATGAGCGGCCGCCTGCTGCCGGATATCGAAGGGCGCGAGGACGATATCAGCGGCGCGCAGATCAACTTCGAAATCAAGCGTTGACGGCCGCAGGCCTCAGGTCAGGTTCGCGTCGCTGGGTGCCGTTTCCTGAAGGCGGCTGCGCTCGAAGAGCTGGTGGAGTTCCTCGACACGTAACGGCCGGCTCATGTGAAATCCCTGCATTTCTCTGCAGCCGTCTGCCAGCAGCAGATCCATCTGCTCCGACGTCTCGACCCCTTCGGCCGTGACCCGAATACGCAGCCCGCGCCCCAGATCGATCAAGGCCTTGACGATGGAGTGATCCTCGACCGAGTGCGGCATACCGGCGACGAAGCTGCCGTCGATCTTGATGACATCGAAGGGATAAAGCCGCAGATTGCTCAGCGACGAGTAACCCGTGCCGAAGTCATCCATGGCCAGGCGTAGCCCCAGCGTTTTCAGGCGATTGAGTACATCGAGGGTGCTCTGGTTTTCCTCCAGCAACGCGCTTTCGGTGATCTCCAGTTCAAGCCTGGCGGCGGGCAGGCCGCTGTCGAGCAGGGCGCTGCGGATGACTTCGAACAGCTCGGCGTTGCGCAACTGCAGGGGCGAAAGGTTCACCGACACGACTGTCGCCGCATGCCAGTTCGCTGCTTCGAGGCAAGCCTGGCGCAGCACCCATTCCCCGAGCGGAACGATCAGGCCGGTTTCTTCGGCCAGTGGCACGAACTGTTCAGGCAGGAGCAGGCCGCGTGTCGGGTGATGCCAGCGGATCAGCGCCTCAGCACCGTTGACCCGCATGCCTTCGCTGAAATAGCGCGGTTGGTAATAGACCTCGAACTGCTGTTCGGCCAGAGCCAGGCGCAGGTCGTCTTCCTGCCGTCGGCGCTCGTGCAATCGTTTGTCCATCTCGCTGCCGTAGAAACACCAGGTGCCGCGGCCATTGGCCTTGGCCTGGTACAGCGCGATGTCGGCGCAGCGCAGCAGGTCGCTGGCCTGTACCGCGTCGGTTGGCGCCACGGCGATGCCGATGCTGGCACCGATGTGGATAAGGTGCTCTTCGTAATGAAAGGGTTCGCTGAGGCTCGTCACCACGCGGGCGCAAAGCCCTTCGATATCGTCACCACCCTGCAGGCGCCCGAGCACCATGACGAATTCGTCCCCGCCCAGGCGAGCAACGAGATCGTCAGCTCGCACGCACTGCTTGAGCCGACTGGAGACCCCCACGAGAATCTCGTCGCCGGCACCATGGCCCAGCGTGTCGTTGACTGGCTTGAATCGGTCAAGATCGATGTACAGGACGGCCAGCTTCGAGATGCTGGTGACCGTCGCAAGCCTGGTTTCCAGGTATTCGCGCAGCCGGTTGCGGTTGGGCAGGCCGGTGAGCGCGTCGTGCTGCGACAGGTACTGCACGCGCGCCTGGGCCTTGGTTTCTTCGGTGATGTCGCTTGCGGTGCCGCGATAGCCGAGCAGCGCCCCGTCGCGGCGGATCGCCCGCGCTGACAAACGACAATGCCGCTCGCAGCCATTGGCGGCCCGGTAGCTGCAACGCAGAGGGGCTCGGCGTGACGAGCCGAGCCAGTCCTGCAGCGCCGCCTTGTCACTGATGAGCAGATCGAGCAGTGGACGGCCTATCCAGGTGTCCGGCTTGTGACCGGTGATCTCTTCGAACCGGCTGGACAGGTAAGTCAGGCGGGCCTGGTGGTCCGTTTCCCAGATCCAGTCGGACGCGGCCTCGGCGACGTCGCGAAAGCGCTCTTCGCTGGCCGCCAGCGCCGAGCGGCTCGCCATCAGACGTTTGTAGCTGGTGTCCATCACCCGCAGGTTTCTCAACGCCTGGCGCAGCAGTAGCCAGGCGAGCAGGCCGAGGCCGAGGGTGACGGCGCCGAGCACTGGCATGGTGATCCAGAGCAGGTATTCGCCGGGTTGCGACACCGACCAGGTCATTGTCACCGGCGAAGCGTCGAGTCGCGCCAGCGCGAGCCGCGCATCGGGGTCGTCGCCCTGGCCGGTTGCGACACGCAGGCCGTCGATCGCATAGGCCGCGCCCAATTCACGAAGACGCGCAGGGTCGAGCAGATCGACGAACAGCAAGGTCGCCGCCGGGCCGGGGCCCGGCTCGATATCGCTGCCGCCCGTCGTCATGACCGCCGCCGCGGCCATGGCCGGGTGCCCCTCGGCCGTCAGCAGGCCAGCAGCGGTTTCCTCGTCTTCGACCGCCGTGCGGGCATCGGCTAGCAGTGCACGCAATCCGTTGCCGAGCCACTCATCGGCGTCGATCTGCGCAAGCTCGCCGCGAATCACCGAATAGGTGGTGCGCCCCTGGGCATCGATCACGAACACGGCCTCGTAGCCGAAGTCCTCGAACAGCGAAGGTCCGAGATTCTGCTGGTCGTACGCCCAGCCCAGATTGGTACGGCTGCTCAGGTTGGCGTAGGCGTCACCCCAGAAGGCGTTGTCCGCGATGTGTCGGTTCATGCCCTCCAGATGGGTTTCGAACGCGCGCTCGGCCAGGAACCGTTCACGCACGAGCGCGTCGCGATCGATGGTCCAGGCGATATGGATGACCGCGGCGGCCGCCGCGAGTAGCGCGACAGCCAGTAGGCAGGCGATGGACGGGAGGATACGGCGGGCGAAGGTGGCCTGGGCCTGGGGCCTGATATCACCGAAGGAGGCGGGTACTGCTGACATGGTTCATCCTTATGAAGGCAAGAATGATCGCCCGGATAAAGGCGAAACGCCATCACTGAACGTTTGGGCTGTGTTCCCGCAAGGATGTCGGGACAGGTGATCTCGCCCGCGATCGGCTAGCGGTCGCGGGCGTCCTTGGCATCCGCTTCGGCATTGCGTCGGGCGATCCGCTGTTTTTGCTCCTCGGTCAGCGGAATCTTGCGGGCCCCGGCTTTCAACATGATCAAGCCGCCGATGATCGAACCAAGGACCCCGGCCAATAGCAACCAGATGTACCAGGGCATCTACGCACTCCTGAATAGACTCTATGTCGTCACCTTACGCTGTGGCGCAAGGCGACGCCATTCCAGTGGGCGGAAAGGTCTCGTGGGCGCTGGACGCCGCCGAAACGGTGGATTTCTGCCACAATGCGCGCCGGATTTTGACGAGGATTGCCCATGCCCAGCCAGACCCCCATCATCGTTGCGCTCGACTTCCCTTCCCGTGATGCCGCGCTGGCGTTGGCCGACCGCCTGGATCCGACGCTGTGCCGCGTAAAGGTGGGCAAGGAGCTGTTCACCCGCTGTGGCCCGGATATCGTCGAGGCTTTGCAGGCCAAGGGATTCGAGGTGTTTCTCGACCTGAAATTCCACGACATTCCGAACACCACCGCGATGGCCGTCCGTGCGGCAGCCGAGCTGGGCGTGTGGATGGTGAACGTGCACTGTTCCGGAGGTCTGCGGATGATGGCTGCCTGCCGGGAAGCGCTGGACAAGGCAAACGGGGCCAAGCCGCTGTTGATCGGTGTGACGGTGCTGACCAGCATGGAGCAGCAGGACCTGTCGGATATCGGTTTGGATATCAGCCCCCAGCAGCAGGTGCTACGGCTGGCCGGGCTGGCGGCCAAGGCCGGGCTGGATGGCCTGGTGTGTTCGGCCCAGGAAGCGCAGCCGCTCAAGGCACAATTCCCAACGTTGCAGCTGGTGACGCCCGGCATCCGACCGGCCGGTAGCGCGGCGGATGACCAGCGCCGGATCCTGACGCCCGCCGAGGCGATGGCGGCGGGATCCGACTTCCTGGTTATCGGCCGGCCAATTGCCCAGTCCAGTGATCCGGCGCGGGCGTTGGCTGCGGTCGTAGCGGAGCTGGCATGACGCAAAAGTCGGTCGCTCCAGTGGCTGACGTGCGGCTCAGCTGACTTTCAGGACCAGCTTGCCGAAATTGCCGCCGGTGAAGAGCTTCATCAGGGTGTCCGGGAAGGTTTCCAGGCCTTCGACCACATCCTCCTTGCTCTTGAGCTGGCCGCTCTGCATCCATTGCGCCATGTCCTTCATCGCTTCGGGATAGCGCGAGACGTAGTCCATGACCACCATGCCCTGCATGCGGGCTCGATTGACCAGCAGCGACAGGTAGTTCGCCGGGCCTTTGACCGCATCAGTGCTGTTGTACTGGCTGATCGCCCCGCAAATGACGATGCGTGCGCCGACGGTGATGCGGGTGAGCACGGCGTCGAGGATGTCCCCGCCGACATTGTCGAAAAACACGTCCACGCCTTTCGGACAGGTGCGCTTCAGGCCGGCGGCAACGTCTTCGCTCTTGTAGTCGATCGCAGCGTCGAAACCGAGCTCGTAAGTCAGGAAGCGGCACTTGTCCGCACCGCCTGCGATCCCGACCACACGGCACCCCTTGATCTTCGCGATCTGCCCGGCAACGCTGCCCACCGCGCCGGCAGCTCCGGAGATCACCACCGTTTCGCCCGCCTTGGGTTCGCCTACGGCCAGCAGACCGAAATAGGCGGTCATGCCAGTCATGCCGAGCGCGGACAGGTAGCGCGGTAGCGGTGCCTGCTTCGGGTCGACCTTGTAGAACCCCTTGGGCTCACCGAGGAAGTATTCCTGGACGCCCAGCGCGCCATTGACGTAGTCGCCTTCGGCGAAACCGGGGTGCTGAGACGCGACGACCTTGCCGACACCCAGCGCGCGCATCACTTCGCCGATGCCGACCGGCGGAATGTAGGACTTGGCATCGTTCATCCAGCCACGCATGGCGGGGTCCAGCGACAGGTACTCCACCTTGACGAGAATCTGCCCAGGTCCCGGCTCGCTCACCGGCGTCTCGACGAAGTCGAAGGTGTCACGGCCCGGCGCACCGACCGGGCGTTTGGCCAACAGGAATTGGCGATTGGTCTTGTCCATGGGAGCCTCTGATCAGGAAAACCTTTGGTTTAGCCCCTCGGGTCCTGACCTGCAAGTGGTGGGGGTATCTGAAATGCACGGGCATCGGCGCGAGTGATATCGGGCGAGCAACTTATGACTTGTCCCGCATTGGCGGTATAACAGTGACCGATTCGCGAGCCTTGGTCACACCACGCGCTCGGCTTCTCCATATACGAACAAGGGAACTACGCATGAGCATGTCATTCGCCGGAAAGGTCGCGCTGGTTACCGGTGCCGCAGCGGGCATTGGCCGCGCTACCGCCCTCGCGTTTGCCGCGCAGGGGATTGAAGGTCGTCGTGGCCGATCTCGACGAGACCGGTGGCAAGGCCTGTGTCGAGGCCATTCTGGAAGCAGGTGGGGACGCGCGGTTCGTTCGGTGCGACGTCACACGCGACGAGCAAGTTCGCGCCATGGTCCAGCAGACGATCGAGGCGTATGGCCGGCTGGACTACGCCTTCAACAACGCCGGGATCGAGATCGAGCAGGGCAAGCTGGCCGAGGGCAGCGAGGCCGAGTTCGACGCCATCATGGGCGTCAACGTCAAGGGTGTCTGGCTGTGCATGAAACACCAGCTACCCGTGATGCTGGCGCAGGGGGCGGTGCGATCGTCAACACCGCCTCGGTCGCCGGCCTTGGTGCGGCGCCCAAGATGAGTATCTACTCGGCGTCCAAGCATGCGGTGATCGGGCTGACCAAGTCGGCGGCCATCGAGTATGCGAAGAAGGGCATAAGGGTCAATGCGGTGTGCCCGGCGGTGATCGACACCGACATGTTCCGCCGCGCCTATGAGGCGGACCCGCGCAAAAGCCGAGTTCGCCGCGGCGATGCACCCGGTTGGGCGCATCGGCAAGGTGGAGGAGATCGCGGCGGCGGTGCTCTATCTGTGTAGCGATGGGGCTGGGTTCACGACGGGCCATGCCTTGGCTGTGGACGGTGGCGCGACGGCCATCTAGGTCGTTGCTCTAAGTGGTCATGCCGTACGACCGCATCCGTCCTGAACGCAGCAGGCGGCATCATGCCGCCCACCTCACCCGCGACCCTTCAGGACCACCAGCGTCAGAATCCCCGCGATCAGCCCCCAGAGCGCCGCTCCGATGCCGAACAGCGTGAGCCCTGAGGCGGTCACCATGAAGGTGACCAGCGCAGCCTCGCGCTCACTGGGTTGCTGCATCGCCTGGGTCAACCCCGACCCGATCGAGCCGAGCAAGGCCAGTGCGGCAACCGACAACACCAGCGCGGCGGGAAAGGCCGCGAACAACGCCGCCAGCGTCGCGCCGAAGATACCCGCGATACCGTAGAACACCCCGCACCAGACCGCCGCGGTGTAGCGCTTGCCCCGGTCGGCATGCGCCTCCGGCCCGGCGCAGATGGCCATGGTGATCGCCGCCAGGTGGATGCCGTGGGAGCCGAAGGGTGCCAGCAGCAGTGAGGCGATGCCGGTCACCGAGATCAGCGGCGATGCCGGTGTGTCGTAGCCTTCTGCACGGAGCACCGCCAGCCCCGTCATGTTCTGCGAGGCCATGGCGATGACGAACAGCGGAATGCCTATGCTGAAGATGGCTGCAACGGACAGCGATGGGGTGGTCCAGACCGGTACGGCGATGCGCAGGCTCAGGCGCTGGAAGTCCAGCAGTCCGGACAGCCCGGCGATCAGGCAGCCGACCAGCAGCGCGCCGAGTACCGCATAACGGGGCTGCACACGCTTGGCCACCAAGTAAGTGACGAACATGCCGAGCACCAGTAGCGGCTGCACTTCCACCGCGCGAAAGATTTCGATGCCGATGTTGAAGAGCACCCCTGCCAGCAGGGCGGCGGCCAGCGAGGCGGGCACCCTGCGCATCAGTCGATCGAAGCTGCCGGTCAGTCCGCACAGCGCGATCAAGGCCGAAGCGAAGATAAAGGCACCGATGGCTTCCCCGTAAGGTACGCCTGGCAGGCTGGTGATGAGCAGGGCGGCACCAGGCGTCGACCAGGCGATGACCACCGGCGCGCGATAGCGAAGCGACAGGCCGATGCTGCAGATCGCCATGCCGATGGACAGCGCCCATATCCATGACGAGATCTGGCCCTCGCTGAGACCGGCCGCCTGGCCCGCCTGGAACATGAGCACGAGCGAGCTGGTATAGCCGGTCAGCATGGCGATGAACCCGGCCACCATGGTCGAGGCCGTGGTGTCGGCGAGTGGGCGAGGCAGAGAGCGAGTGGCGTCCGTCATGGCGATTCCTTTGAGTCCGGCCGTTTAGCCTAGAGCGCGCCGCGGCAGACGTCACCGTACAGCAGGCGCGGCGATTGGCGTAACAGCAAGGGGAATCAATACACGCCGAAGGCTGGACGAGGCGTGGGGCTGGTGCGGCTTTGCCTGGCTTCCTCGGCGCCGTTGGCTTTGGGCCTGGCAGTTTTCGGCCTGCCTCTCGTCCCTCTCGAAACTGTTCTGGCACCGATGTTGCTATTACCCCTGTGCCTGCTGCGAAGCGTCAAAAAAACCGCAGCTGTTGGAGGAACGATGAGCCAGGGTATCGAATTCAACCGCTTGATGCTGGAAATGCGCGCCATGCAGACCGATGCAATGGCTCGCTCCAAGCCCGTGTCCGCCCCGCAGGAAGTGGGTGCGCCGAGCTTTTCCGACATGCTCGGCCAGGCCGTCAACAAGGTGAGCGAAACCCAACAGGCGTCCAGTCAACTGGCCAGCGCCTTCGAGATGGGGCAGGGCGGTGTCGATCTGACCGACGTCATGATCGCGTCGCAGAAAGCCAGCGTCTCCTTCCAGGCCATGACCCAGGTGCGTAACAAGCTGGTCCAGGCGTATCAAGACATCATGCAGATGCCGGTCTAAGGCAGGGTTTGATCAATGGCTGAAGTGCTTAGCAAGGTTCCCGTCGCGGTCGATTCGGATGCTCCGAAGAAGCCGCTGTTTGGCCTGTCTTTCCTTGAAAACCTCTCCGAGATGTCGATGCTGCGGCAGATTGGCCTGCTGGTGGGCCTGGCCGCGAGTGTGGCCATCGGCTTTGCCGTGGTGCTCTGGTCGCAGCAGCCGGACTATCGCCCGCTGCTCGGCAGCCTGGCCGGGATGGACGCGAATCAGGTCATGGAGACCCTGACCGCCGCGGACATTACCTACACCGTCGAGCCGAACTCCGGTGCGCTGCTGGTCAAGGCAGACGATCTGGCGCGTGCGCGCCTGAAACTCGCCAGCGCCGGCATTGCGCCGACCGACAGCAACATCGGTTTCGAAATCCTCGACAAGGAACAGGGGCTCGGCACCAGCCAGTTCATGGAGGCGACCCGCTATCGCCGTGGTCTGGAGGGGGAACTGGGCCGCACCATTTCCAGCCTGAACAACGTCAAGGGCGCGCGTGTCCACCTGGCGATCCCGAAGAGTTCGGTGTTCGTTCGTGACGAGCGCAAGCCGAGCGCGTCGGTTCTGGTCGAGCTCTATCCAGGGCGCAGCCTCGAGCCGAGCCAGGTGATGGCCATCATCAACCTCGTCGCCACCAGCGTGCCTGAACTGACCAAGTCGCAGATCACCGTGGTCGACCAGAAGGGCAACCTGCTGTCCGACCAGCAGGAGCTGACCGAACTGAGCATGGCCGGCAAGCAGTTCGACTACAGCCGCCGCATGGAGAGCCTCTACACCCAACGCGTGCACAACATCCTGCAGCCGGTGCTGGGCAACGGTCGTTACAAGGCCGAGGTGTCGGCTGATGTGGACTTCAGCGCCGTCGAGTCGACGTCCGAGACGTTCAACCCGGACCAGCCCGCCCTGCGCAGCGAGCAGAGCGTCAACGAACAGCGCCAGAGCAGCCTCGGCCCGCAAGGTGTTCCGGGTGCCCTGAGCAACCAACCGCCGGGCCCGGCCGCCGCGCCGGAGAACGCGGTCGCCGGTGCAGCGCCGGCAGGCGCGATCGCCCCCGGCCAGCCGCTGCTCGATGCCAATGGTCAGCAGGTCATGGACCCGGCCACCGGCCAGCCGATGCTGGCGCCATATCCGGCCGACAAGCGCGAGCAGTCGACCCGCAACTATGAGCTTGACCGTTCCATCAGCTACACCAAGCAACAGCAGGGTCGCCTGCGCCGGCTTTCCGTCGCGGTGGTACTGGATGATCAGGTGGTGGTATCCGCCGATGGCCAGGCCACGCGGGTTCCGCGCAGTGCCGAAGAACTGGCGCGCTTCACCCGTTTGGTACAAGACGCCGTTGGCTTCGATGCCAGCCGCGGTGACAGCGTCAGCGTGATCAATGCGCCGTTCGCCAGCGACTCGATGGAAGAGACGTTCGTCGACAGCCCGTTCTACACGCAACCCTGGTTCTGGGACATCGTCAAACAAGTGTTGGGTGTACTGTTCATCCTGGTGCTGGTGTTCGGCGTGCTGCGTCCGGTACTGAACAACTTGACCAATGCCGGCAAAGGCAAGGAACTGGCGCCGGTCGGCGCAGGCGATGCCGAGCTGGGCGACATGGAAGGCATCGATGGTGCGCTGGCCAGTGACCGGGTCAGCCTGAGCGGGCCGCAGAGCATCATGCTGCCGAGCCCGACCGAGGGGTACGATGCGCAATTGAATGCCATCAAGAATCTGGTAGCCGACGATCCGGGCCGGGTAGCGCAGGTCGTCAAAGAGTGGATCAACGCAGATGAGTGACGCACGGGTGCCCGCCAAGATGAACAAGGTCGACAAGGCCGCGATTCTCCTGCTTTCGCTCGGCGAGGCCGATGCTGCGCAGGTCCTGCGGCACCTCGGCCCGAAGGAAGTGCAGAAGGTCGGCACGGCCATGGCGCAGCTGCGCAACGTGCAGAAGAACCAGATCGAATCGGTGATGAGCGAGTTCGTCGAGATCGTCGGCGATCAGACCAGTCTCGGCGTCGGTTCGGACGGCTACATCCGCAAGATGCTCACCCAGGCGCTGGGAGAGGACAAGGCGGGCGGCCTGATCGACCGTATCCTGCTGGGCGGCAACACGAGCGGCCTGGACAGCCTGAAGTGGATGGAGCCGCGTGCCGTGGCCGATGTCATTCGCTACGAGCACCCCCAGATCCAGGCGATCGTGGTGGCTTATCTCGACCCTGACCAGGCCGGCGAGGTGCTTTCGCATTTCGACCACAAGGTGCGTCTGGACATCGTGCTGCGCGTCTCCTCGCTCAACACTGTGCAACCGGCGGCGTTGAAGGAGCTGAACCTGATTCTGGAGAAGCAGTTCTCCGGCAACTCGAACACCACGCGTGCGAGCCTCGGCGGCGTCAAGCGTGCGGCGGACATCATGAACTACCTCGACAGCTCGGTCGAAGGCCAGCTGATGGATGCCATCCGCGAAGTCGACGAGGACCTGTCCTCCCAGATCGAAGACCTGATGTTCGTGTTCGACAACCTGGCGGATGTCGACGACCGGGGCATCCAGGTGCTGCTGCGCGAAGTATCCTCCGACGTACTGGTGATGGCGCTCAAGGGCGCCGACGAGGCGATCAAGGAAAAGGTCTTCAAGAACATGTCCAAGCGCGCCGGCGAACTGCTGCGCGACGATCTGGAAGCCAAGGGGCCGGTGCGCATCAGCGAAGTGGAAGGTGCGCAAAAGGAAATCCTCACCATCGCCCGTCGCATGGCCGAAGCCGGAGAAATCGTGCTCGGCGGCAAGGGCGGCGAAGAAATGATCTAAGCAGTAGGGCTCTGATTCGATGTCGAAGGAAAACCCCAGCGATGTGATCCGCGCGAAAGACGTCAATGTCTTCGATCGCTGGGCCTTGCCGAGCTTCGATCCGCTTGGTGGCGCACCGGAACCGGAGGCGCCGGAGCAGCCGCTTGAAGAAGCCGAGCTGGCGCACAGCGAGGACGTTCCCGTCGAGGAAGTCAAACCGCTGACGCTCGACGAACTCGAGGCGATTCGCCAGGAGGCCTACAACGAAGGCTTCAGCACCGGTGAAAAGGACGGTTTTCATGCCGGGCAGTTGAAAGCGCGACAGGAAGCCGACGCTGCGCTGGCTCCAAAGCTGGCCAGCCTCGAGACGCTGATGGGGCAATTGCTCGAGCCCATCGCCGATCAGGACCGCAATCTCGAGCACGCCATGGTCACGCTGGTCAGCCAGCTCGCTCGTGAGGTCATCCAGCGCGACCTGCTGATCGATTCCAGCCAGATTCGCCAGGTGTTGCGCGAGGCGCTCAAGCTGCTGCCCATGGGCGCCAGCAATGTGCGCATCCATGTCAACCCTCAGGACTTCGAGCTGGTGAAGGCGCTACGCGAGCGCCACGAAGAAACCTGGCGGATACTCGAGGACAGCGACCTGTTGCCCGGCGGCTGCCGCGTCGAGACCGAGCAGAGCCGTATCGACGCCAGCGTCGAGACGCGCTTGGCACAGGCGATTGCCCAGTTGTTCGACCAACAGCGGGAGAATGCGACCAGCCCCCGGAAGCCGACCTGCACATCGACCTCGACGCGGAACAGCCCGATGCGCCTTGAACGCACCAGCTTCGCCCGGCGTTTCGAAGCCTATGGCCAGGCGATCAAACTTCCCAGTCAGCCGATCCTTGAGGGTCGGTTGTTGCGTATGGTCGGGCTGACGCTCGAAGCCGAAGGCTTGCGCGCGGCGGTGGGCAGCCGCTGCCTGGTCATCAACGAAGACAGCTATCACCCAACCCAGGTCGAGGCGGAGGTGATGGGGTTTGCCAGCGGCAAACTCTACCTGATGCCGGTCGGCAGCCTGGCCGGAATCGCGCCTGGAGCCCGTGTCGTACCGTTGCCCAATACCGGACGTCTGCCCATGGGCACCTCCATGCTGGGGCGAGTGCTCGACGGCGCGGGACGTGCGCTGGACGGCAAGGGTGGCATGAAGGCCGAGGACTGGGTGCCGATGGACGGCCCGGTGATCAACCCGCTCAAACGCCACCCGATCAGTGAACCGCTGGACGTCGGCATTCGCTCCATCAACGGGTTGCTGACGGTCGGGCGCGGTCAGCGCCTTGGCCTGTTCGCCGGGACCGGCGTCGGCAAGTCCGTGCTGCTCGGCATGATGACGCGCTTCACCGAGGCCGACGTTATCGTGGTCGGGTTGATCGGTGAGCGGGGCCGCGAAGTGAAGGAATTTATCGAGCACATCCTCACCGAGGAGAGTATCAAGCGTTCGGTGGTCGTCGCCTCGCCAGCTGACGATGCGCCCCTGATGCGCCTGCGCGCCGCGCAATACTGCACCCGCATCGCCGAGTATTTTCGTGACAAGGGCAAGAACGTGCTGCTGCTGATGGACTCGCTGACCCGCTACGCGCAGGCCCAGCGGGAGATCGCCCTGGCCATTGGCGAGCCGCCGGCGACCAAGGGCTACCCACCGTCGGTGTTCGCCAAACTGCCGAGTCTGGTCGAGCGTGCCGGCAACGCGGAGAAGGGCGGCGGTTCGATTACCGCCTTCTACACCGTACTGTCCGAGGGGGACGATCAGCAGGACCCCATCGCCGATGCCGCCCGAGGCGTGCTCGACGGTCATATCGTGCTGTCGCGTCGGCTCGCCGAGGAAGGTCATTACCCGGCGATCGACATCGAGGCCTCCATCAGCCGGGTCATGCCGGCTGTGGTCAGCCAAGAGCATCTGCGCGGCTCGCAACGCTTCAAGCAACTCTGGTCGCGCTACCAGCAGAGCCGAGACCTGATCAGCGTAGGCGCCTACGTGCCCGGTGGCGATCCGGAGACCGACCTGGCGATTGCGCGCCAGGCCGAGATGGTCCGCTACCTCAGGCAGGGTCTCGACGAGGCCGAGGGGCTGACACAGAGCCAGGTCTCGCTGAACAACGTCTTCAACCCGAAAGCGGCGAACTAAGCGGTGTCGGCAAGCCGTGCGGCACGTCTCGGGCCGGTGATCGACATGGCCGAACGTGCCGAGCGTGATGCCGCGAGGCTGTTCGGCCAGGGCCAGACGCAGGTGGCGCAGGCAGAGGCCAAGCTCGAGGAGCTGCGGCAGTACTTCAGCGACTACCAACAGCAGTGGCTGAACCAGGGCAGCCAGGGCGTCTCCGGGCAATGGCTGGTCAATTATCAGCGCTTCCTCTCGCAGCTCGAATCGGCCATTGCCCAGCAGCAACGCAGCCTGGACTGGCACCGCAACAACCTCGACAAACTACGTGAGCAATGGCAGCAGCGACGGGCCAGGCTCGACGGGCTGCGCAAGCTGGTCGACCGCTATCTGCAGGAGGCGCGTACGGCAGCGGACAAGCGCGAGCAGAAGCTGCTCGACGAATTCTCCCAGCGACTCGCCGGCCGGCCAAAACAGGAATGAGCTTGCTGCGCGTAGGTTTGGGTGCTAAATCTTCATCAGCTTCTTTGCAACAGCACGGCTGGTCATTGAAGCCGCAGGCGCTGGCAGAAGAGGCGCCACCGGCGATGCCAGCGCCAATCCAGCAACACACGACAGCCGTGGCGCAGGGCCGCGACCTCGTTAGGATTAGGAGTGCTACATGACCATCAGTTCACAACTATCGGCAGATGGACAAGAGCTGACCATTACCATCCAGGGGCGTTTCGATTTCAATGCCCACCAGGCGTTTCGCGACGCCTACCAACGCGTCGATTGCACTCCCAAGCGTTACGTGGTCGACCTCAGCGGAGCGACCTATCTCGACAGTTCCGCTCTCGGCATGCTGCTGTTGCTGCGCGACCACGCCGGTGGCGACAAGGCCGATATCCGCCTGATCAAGTGCAACCCTGACGTGCGCAAGGTCCTTTCGGTTTCCAACTTCGAACAACTGTTCGCCATCGCCTGAATGCCACGCAGGCTTTCCATACTCATCGCCGAGGACGGTGCAGCCGATCGCATGTTGCTGGCCGCCATCGTCGCGCGGCAGGGCCATCGCGTGCTCACCGCGCCCAATGGGGCCGACGCGGTCGAGATATTCGAGCGCGAGCGGCCCCATCTGATCCTGATGGATGCGCTGATGCCAGTGATGGATGGCTTCGAGGCGGCGCGGCAGATCAAGCAGCTGGCCGGCAACGAGCTGGTGCCGATCATCTTTCTCACCTCGCTGACCGAGAACGAGGCGTTGGTCCGCTGCCTGGAGGCGGGCGGCGACGACTTCATCGCCAAGCCTTACAACCCGATCATCCTGGAAGCCAAGATTCAGGCCATGCACCGGCTGCGGCGCTTGCAGGCCACGGTGCTCGAACAGCGCGACCTGATCGCGCGGCGCAACCAGCAATTGCTCGACGAACAGCGTGCGGCCAAGGCGATCTTCGACAAGGTGGCGCATAGCGGCTGCCTCAACGCCCCCAACATCCGCTACCACCAGTCGCCTCGGGCACTGTTCAATGGCGACCTGTTGCTCGCCGCGCATGCGCCGGCCGAGCGGCTTTTCGTACTGCTCGGTGATTTCACCGGCCACGGATTGCCGGCGGCGATCGGAGCCATGCCGCTGGCGGAGACCTTCTATGGCATGACGGCCAAGGGCTATTCGAGCAGCGACATCCTTCGCGAGATCAACGCCAAGCTGAAGCTGATCCTGCCGGTCGAGATGTTCTGCTGCGCGACCTTTCTCGACATCAACCTCAGCCAGGGCATGCTGCGTGTCTGGAACGGCGGCCTGCCGGATGGTTACCTGCTCCGGTCCGGGCAGGGTGAGCGCGTGCCGCTGACCTCTCGCCATCTGCCGCTGGGCGTGCAGGACAGCGCCGCGTTCGATGATCGCTTCGAGACCCTGCCGCTGGCTGTCGGCGATCGCCTGCTGCTGATGTCCGATGGGGTTCTGGAAAGTTGCAATGCCAACGACGAGCTGTTCGGTGAGGCTCGCCTGCTGGCCGTCATGGACGCCAATCGTGAGCCCGCCCAGCTGTTCGACGAGATCCAGCAGGCACTGAGCGCCTTTCACGGTCAGATGCTCGATGACCTGAGCCTGGTGGAGGTGAGCGTGGCCGACACGCCAGCCTCCCTGAGCAATCCGTTCGGTCAATTCCCGCTTGGCGCCCGGCCGTTGCGGCCAATGGATTGGTCCACCCGCATCGAGCTGCGCCCCGACAGCCTGCGTACCGCCAACCCTTTGCCGATGTTGATGCAGATGTTGCTGCAGGTTCCGCCGTTGCGCCAGCGCGCGGGCACGCTCTACACGGTGCTCAGCGAGCTGTACTCCAATGCGCTGGAGCATGGCGTGCTGCTGCTGGATTCGTCGATGAAATGCGATGCGGCTGGCTTCACGCGGTATTACGACGAACGTCAGCGCCGCCTGGAACAACTGCGCGAGGGAAGCGTGTCGATTCAGCTGACGGTTCGCGGCGAAGGTGGCACGGGCTGGCTGCGTGTCTGCGTCAGCGACAGCGGTCCGGGGTTTGACGTGGCCGAGGTGCTGAACAAGCAGTACCGCGCTGAATCGCTGGATGGCCGCGGGCTGCGGATGATCAATCAATTGACCGAGCGGTTCCATTGGGATCGTGAAGGGAAGGTCCTCAGCGTGGAGTTCCATTGGGGCGCTCATGCATAATTCAGGCTTCTTGCCAGGAGGACAGCTGTGGCCGATCACCTCGACAGTCGGGTGCTGGTAACGCTTCAGGAGGTCATGGAGGCGGAATATCCGGTCCTGCTCGATACGTTCCTGGTCGACTCCGAAGAGCGCTTGCGGTTGTTGAAGCGCGCCTCGGACGCTGGCGAACCGGAGCAACTGCGCCAGGCGGCACACAGCTTCAAGGGCAGCTGCAGCAACATGGGGGCTGCCTTGCTGGCGGAACTCTGTCGTGAACTCGAGGAGACCGCACGCCGCGAACAGCTTGGCGCCGCGCCGGGCTTGATCGAGCGCATCGAGCGCGAGTTCGCCATCGTTCGCATTCTGTACCGGGCCGAGCGCCAGCGCTTCGGCGGGTTCGGCTAACAGGAAGACTGGCCCGGAGTTTGCTTTCTCTGCTTCGAAGTCATCACCTTGAGCGGAAAGCCCATGGCCGTTTCCCCCGATCTGCTACTCAATATCAAGGCCCCTGCGGTTGCGCCAAAGGCTACTGGCACGGCGGCCAAACCCGCGTCACAGCCCAGCCGCGACGAGCCTTCCAGCTTCGCCAACGTCTACGCCAAGGAGCGCCAGGCCAAGCCCGCCGAGCGTCATGAGGCCAGTGCCAAGCCGGCCCGGGACAAAACGGCCGTGGAAAAACCGAGTCAGGAAACCGCCGCGACCGACGGCACGTCGAAGCCGGTTACCGCCGAGAGCGGCAACGATTTGCCAGCCACGCAAGAGGTTGCCACCGATAGCCCTGAACTGACCGAGGACGCCGAGGTGGATCCTTTGTTGCTGCTCGGACTGGGGAGCGCGCCGGCCGAGCTGCCAACCGAAAGCTCGCCGACATTGCCGAGTGGCGACGAATTCCTGGCAGGACTGCCGTCGATGCAGACGAATCCGGCTGAAGGGGATTCGTCCACCTCTGACGTTTTACTGGCGGGCCAGCGTGTGTCGATGGACGCGCAGGCGTCCGGGCAGAAGGGTCCGCTGTCGCCGATGCTCATGGCGCAGCAAATGTCTGGGCAGGAGCAGGCCGAGCAAGTCGCCCCCTTGCAGGTGGCCGAGGAGGGTGCCGAGGCGCTGGGTGAAGTGTCCTCGGAGGAAGACTTCGGTGAACTGCTCGAGCAGCTCGATACGCCTAAGGAGACCCGTACAGCGGCGGCCGAATCGGCCATCAACCGCCTCAATCCGCTGGCGCAAGCTGTCGCGCAGCAACCGCTGCAGGTCCAGCGCCCGGTGGCGCTGGTGCCTGGCCAGCCGGTGCAGATTCAGCAGTCGGGCTGGAGTGAAGCGGTCGTCGATCGGGTGATGTGGATGTCCAGTCAGAACCTGAAATCAGCCGAAATCCAGCTGGACCCGGCCGAGTTGGGGCGCATGGAGGTCCGCATCGACATGCACAAGGATCAGGCGCAGGTCACCTTCCTCAGCCCGCACGCCGGCGTTCGGGACGCGCTGGAAGGCCAGATGCAGCGCCTGCGCGACATGTTCACCCAGCAAGGCATGACGATGGATGTAAACGTGTCCGACCAATCGCTGGCGCGCGGCTGGCAGGGTCAAGGGCAGGGCGGTGACGAGGGGCGCGGGGGCCGGAGCATCGCCGGCTTCGGCGCTGGGGATGAGGAAGATGCCGTGCAAGGCATGACGGAAATTCGCAGTAATCGGGGTAGCGGCGACCGGGGGCTGGTGGACTACTACGCCTGATTCACGCACCGTGGCCAGGCCTCGCATGACGGCCTGGCCACGGTGCCTCCCCGTTTTTTTCAAGCATCGCCATTCCAACAACTTGTCGTCCCTCATGGCTGACCGCGAGGGCGGCATGACCGCACGGCATTTACTGCCGCCCCTCGCTGGTCGATACTCTGGCACAGCAGTTGCTCCTAACCCTTTGAACGCAGTGGAATCACCTGGTGATGACGGATATTTGGCATGGCTAAGAAACAGGGACCACCCGATGTCGCGGCACCCGGCGCCGCACCGGCCGGTGGCAAGAGCAAGCTCAAGCTGATCATCCTGATCGTGGTCGGTCTGCTGCTGGCGGTTGGCCTGTCGGTTGGCGCTACGATGTATTTCATGGGCAAGGGGGAATCGGAGGCACCAGCCGAGGATGCCGCCAAGGCCGAGGCGGCCGCGCCTCAGCGCCAGCCGGCAGTGTACGAAGTGCTGGCGCCTTCGTTCGTAGTCAACTTCAGCAACACCGGCGGCCGGCCGCGTTACATGCAAGTGGGCGTCGCCCTGATGTCGCGTGACCAGGCGGCACTCGACGCGCTCAAGGAACACATGCCGCTGTTGCGCAATCAACTGGTCATGCTGTTCTCCAGCCAGGACTTCGCCGCTTTGGCGACCCCGGTGGGTCAGGAAATGCTGCGCCAGCAGGCAACCGTGAGCGTGCAGGAGCTGGCCCAGAAGGAAATCGGCAAGCTTGCCATCGAGCAAGTGCTGTTCACCAATTTCGTACTGCAATAGGGGGCCGTGCCAGTGGCTGTTCAAGACCTGCTCTCGCAAGACGAGATCGACGCGCTCCTGCATGGTGTGGACGACGGTCTGGTCGATACCGAGAGCGACGCCGAGCCGGGCAGCATCAAGAGCTACGACCTTACCAGCCAGGACCGCATCGTCCGCGGGCGCATGCCGACGCTGGAAATGATCAACGAACGGTTCGCGCGCTACACGCGGATCAGCATGTTCAACCTGCTGCGCCGGTCGGCGGACGTCTCGGTCGGTGGCGTCCAGGTCATGAAGTTCGGTGAATACATCCACTCGCTGTATGTGCCGACCAGCCTCAACCTGGTGAAGGTCAAACCGCTGCGCGGCACTTCGCTGTTCATCCTCGACGCCAAGCTGGTATTCAAGCTGGTCGATAATTTCTTCGGCGGTGACGGCCGTCACGCCAAGATCGAGGGGCGCGAATTCACGCCGACCGAATTGCGCGTGGTGCGCATGGTGCTCGATCAGGCTTTCGTCGATCTTAAGGAAGCCTGGCATGCCGTGCTCGACGTCAATTTCGAGTACGTCCATTCGGAGGTGAACCCTGCCCTGGCCAACATCGTCAGCCCGAGCGAGGTGGTGGTGGTGTCGACCTTCCATATCGAGCTCGACAGTGGCGGTGGGGACTTCCACGTGACCATGCCGTACTCGATGATCGAGCCGATTCGCGAGATGCTCGATGCGGGTTTCCAGTCCGATGTCAGCGATCAGGACGAACGCTGGGTCAACGCGCTGCGCGAGGACATCCTCGACGTCAACGTGCCGCTCAGCGCGACCGTCGTCAGGCGCCAGCTGAAGCTGCGCGACATCCTGAACATGCAACCGGGCGATGTGATCCCGGTGGAAATGCCCGAAGACATGATCATGCGCGCCAACGGCATGCCAGCCTTCAAGGTCAAGCTGGGCGCGCACAAGGGCAATCTGGCCCTGCAGGTGCTCGAATCCGTGCTGCGCCCGCGCTGATCGAGCCCATCTACTCCATTACCAGCCGGTCGAGGAATCGCAATGGCAGACGAATTCGAAAACACATCCCCGGAAGAACAGGCGTTGGCCGACGAGTGGGCAGCCGCGCTCTCCGAGGCGGGCGATGCCAATCAGGACGACATCGATGCGCTGCTGAATCAGGGGCCGGCGGCCGCACCGAGCCCTCCGCGCGCACCGCTGGAGGAGTTCGGCAGCGCACCCAAGCATGCCGGCAACCCCGCCGGGCTGGAAGGGCCGAATCTGGACGTGATCCTGGATATCCCGGTGTCCATTTCCATGGAAGTGGGCAGCACCGAGATCAGTATTCGCAACCTGCTGCAGCTCAACCAGGGTTCGGTGGTGGAGCTCGATCGTCTGGCCGGCGAGCCGCTGGACGTCCTGGTCAATGGCACGCTGATCGCGCATGGCGAAGTGGTGGTGGTCAACGAGAAGTTCGGCATCCGCCTGACTGACGTGATCAGCCCCAGCGAACGCATCAAGAAGCTGCGCTGAGATGAAGACATTCGCCTTTCTATCCTGGGCGCTGGCCTTGCCGGCGATGGCGGCCGAGCCGGCGGCCAGTGTCGGATCCAGCGGCATGGGGGCTCAGATGACCAAGCTGCTGCTCGGGCTGCTGCTGGTCATCGGCTTGATTTTCGCGCTCGCCTGGGCCCTTCGTCGCATGCAGCAGCTGAACCCGCGCAGCAACCAGGCGATCAAGCTGATCTCCACCCAGGCGCTGGGCCCGCGCGAGCGTCTGGTGCTGGTGCAGGTGGGTAGCGAGCAGGTGCTGGTCGGCCTGAGTGCCGGCCGCATCACGCCGCTGCATGTGCTCAAGGAGCCAGTACATCTGCCGGACGCCGAGCCGGCCAACCCGGAATTCGCCCAGCGCCTCATGGAGCTGCTGGGTCGGGACCAGAAGGACAAGCCCTGATGCGTCGACTGCTGCTGACGCTCCTGCTGGCGGTCGCCGCGCCGCTGGCAATGGGGCAGGATGCCGGTTCCCTGATCGGCCAGGGCGACAATCCATTGTCGATTCCGGCGATTACCCTCAGCACCGACGCCGAGGGTCAGCAGGAGTATTCGGTCAGCCTGCAGATCCTGCTGATCATGACGGCGCTGAGCTTCATCCCGGCGTTCGTCATGCTGATGACCAGCTTCACCCGGATCATCATCGTCTTTTTCGATCCTGCGTCAGGCGCTTGGCTTGCAGCAGACGCCCTCGAACCAGATTCTCGTCGGGCTGACGATCTTCCTCACACTGTTCATCATGGCGCCGGTGTTCGAACGCATCAACAACGAGGCGGTGCAGCCCTACCTGAACGAGCAGTTGTCGGCGCAAGACGCCCTGGCGCGGGCGGAAGTGCCGCTGAAGAACTTCATGTTGGCGCAGACGCGCGAAAGCGATCTGGAGCTCTTCGTGCGCCTGTCGCGCCGGACCGACATCCAGACACCGGACGCCGCGCCCCTGACCATCCTGGTCCCGGCCTTCGTCACGTCCGAGCTGAAAACGGCCTTTCAGATCGGCTTCATGATCTTCATCCCGTTCCTCATCATCGACATGGTGGTGGCCAGCGTGCTGATGGCGATGGGCATGATGATGCTGTCGCCGCTGATCATCTCGCTGCCGTTCAAGATCATGCTCTTCGTGCTCGTCGACGGCTGGGGGCTGATCATCGGTACGCTCGCCAGCAGTTTCGGCACGCTCTAGCCCTGGGAGGCACGCATGACACCTGAAGTCGCGGTTGATCTGTTCCGGGAAGCGCTGTGGATGACCGCGATGATCGTTGGCGTGCTGGTGATGCCAAGCCTTCTGGTGGGGCTGGTTGTCGCCATGTTCCAGGCGGCGACCCAGATCAACGAGCAGACCCTGAGCTTTCTGCCACGCCTGCTGGTCATGCTGGTGACGCTGATCTGGGCCGGCCCCTGGCTGGTTCGCGAGCTGATGGAGTACACCCAGGGCCTCGTCCAGAACATTCCCCTGATCATCGGGTGAAGACGGCCGTGGTGTCGCGCAGGGGCAAACGAAGTGCTTGAACTCAGCAATGCGCAGATTGGCGCCTGGGTCGGCCAGTTCCTGCTGCCCATGTTCCGCATTGCCGCGCTACTGATGAGCATGCCGATCATCGGCTCGCAGCTCGTGCCGATGCGTATCCGCCTCTACCTCGCGCTGGCCATTTCGGTGGTGCTGGTGCCGACGCTGCCGGCGGTGCCGGTCGTCGAGGCGCTCAGCGCAGAGGCGCTGGTGCTGATTGCCGAACAGATACTCATCGGGGTCATGCTGGGTTTCGTGCTCCAGCTGTTCTTCCATGTGTTCATCGTGTCGGGGCAGATTCTGGCGATGCAGATGGGCCTGGGCTTTGCCTCGATGGTGGACCCGGCCAACGGCGTGTCGGTACCGGTGATCGGCCAGTTCTTCAACATGCTGGTCATTCTGCTGTTCTTCGCCATGAACGGGCACCTGGTCGTACTGGAGATCCTGTCCGAAAGCTTCGTCACGCTGCCGATCGGTGGCTGGCTGGTCGGCACCAACCATTTTTGGGACGTCGCCGGCAAGCTCGGCTGGGTCATGGGCGCGGGGTTATTGCTGGTATTGCCGGCCATCACCGCCTTGCTGGTCGTCAATCTGGCCTTCGGTCTGATGACCCGGGCGGCACCGCAGCTGAACATCTTCTCGATCGGCTTTCCTCTGACCCTGGTGCTCGGGTTGGTCCTCGTCTGGATCGGCATGGCCGATATCCTCGCGCAGTACCAGACCTTCGTCAGCGAAGCGCTGGCGATGCTTCGCGAACTGATCGGGCTGCGCTGATGAGCCCGCTCGTCCATCCACGATCGGCGGAGGCCCAGCATGGCTGAGAGCGAAAGCGGTGCCGACAAAAGCGAGGAACCCACAGAGAAACGCCTCCGTGAGTCCCGTGAAAAAGGCCAGATCGCTCGCTCACGCGAGTTGAATACCGTGGCGGTCACGTTGGGCGGCATCGGCGGTTTATTGGCGTCCGGTGGCAGCCTGGCCGGCAGCCTGATGGCGATGATGCAGGGCAGCTTCGAACTCAGCCGCGAGACGCTGCTGGACGAAGGCGCCATGGTGCGGCTGTTGATGAGCAGCGGCATGATTGCGCTGGAAGCCATCATGCCGCTGCTGATCGTGCTGATGATCGTCTCGATCATCGGGCCGATCTCGCTGGGCGGCTGGTTGTTCTCCGGCAAGGCCATGGCACCCAAGTTCAGCCGGATGAATCCGGGCCCCGGTCTGAAACGGATGTTCTCGACCAAGGCACTGGTCGAGTTGCTCAAGGCGCTGGCGAAATTCTTCGTCGTGCTGCTCGTGGCGCTGGCGGTGCTCGCCGCCTATGAGGACGACCTGCTGTCCATCGCCAAGCAGCCGCTGGACCTGGCCATCATGCACAGCGCCGAAGTGGTGGGTTGGTGCGCGTTGTGGATGGCCTGTGGCCTGATCCTCATCGCCGCGGTCGACGTGCCGTTCCAGCTCTGGGACAACAAGCAGAAGCTGAGGATGACCAAGCAGGAGGTACGCGACGAGTACAAGGACAGCGAGGGCAAGCCGGAGGTCAAGTCGCGGATTCGCCAGCTGCAGCGCGACGCTGCGCAGCGGCGCATGATGCAGGCGGTGCCGGAAGCCGACGTGGTCATCACCAACCCCACGCACTTCGCCGTTGCGCTCAAGTATGACGGCGACAAAAGCGCTGCCCCCAGGCTGGTCGCCAAGGGTGGCGATTTCGTTGCGCTGAAGATTCGTGAAATTGCCCGCGAGCACGAGGTGACGATCCTCGAGTCGCCGGCCCTGGCGCGTGCGGTCTACTACTCCACCGAACTCGAGCACGAGATTCCGGCCGGCCTCTACCTGGCCGTCGCTCAGGTCCTGGCCTACGTCTACCAGTTGCGCCAGTACCGCTCCGGCAGGGGCAAGCGGCCCGACCCGTTGGGCAACCTGCCGATTCCGCCTGATCTGAGAAAGGATGAGTGAGGTGAGCGGGTAGCTGGAGGTCTGAAGCGCAAGCCCTTCAGCCTCCAGCTGCTTATTATTCGATCAATCCACACGCGACGCGCGCACCGCCACCGCCGAGCGGCTCGGGGTGATCGGCGTGGTTGTCACCGCCCTTGTGGACCATCAGGGCCAGCCCCTTGATGTCGCCAAGGCTCTTCAGGCGCGGCGCCAGCACCGGTTGATTCGCCTTGCCGTCGCTGTTGACCATCAGGGCCGGGAGGTCACCCATGTGACCGTCGCCCCAGGGCTCACCGTGCTTACCGGTATTCTGCGGATCCCAATGCCCGCCGGCTGCCCCTGCGGGAACGGGCTTGCCGTCCTTGTCCTCGGGTTGGCAGCTGCCCTTGGCGTGAATGTGGAAACCGTGGGTGCCCGGCTCGAGCCCCGACAGTTCCGGGCGGAACACCAGCCCGTACTCGCTGGTTTCGATCTTTACCGTACCGACGCCGTCGCCGACGCCCTGGGCATTGACCGCCTTGACCTGGACGTTGAGCGTTTCGGCGTTGGCGCCGACTACCGCGCAGCCCGCGAGCGCCGCGATGATCCACTGTTTCATTGCAAGACTCCTGTGCCTGTCGATGGCGGGCCTGGCCGCCGGAAGTCGTCGCGCGGTAGGCGCCGCGACGACGTTCTTTTTGAGACTTTGATGGCTGCGGTCGGTTCGCAATCGACCTGCCGGCCTTGCAAGGAATTGCCCGTGTCGGCTGCGATGCCGAAGTTGGACCCCTTCTTGCTATCAACCCGTACAGGGCGCTTCAGGCGTCAATTCTTTGGAACTGTTCTGTCGGGGTCTTCGTGGATCGCACGCAACTCGTCAATATTCGCAATGGCCTGACCGGCGCTGGGCGCGGCAACCTCGGCGTGCCGCTGCTCCTGCTCGTCATGATGGGCATGATGATGCTGTCGGTGCCGCCGTTCCTGCTGGACCTGCTGTTCACCTTCAATATCGCGCTGTCGATCGTGGTGTTGTTGGTCAGCGTCTACGCGCTGCGGCCGCTGGACTTCGCCGTGTTCCCGACGATCCTGCTGGTCGCGACCCTGATGCGGCTGGCGCTGAACGTGGCCTCGACCCGAGTCGTGCTGATCAACGGCCATGAAGGCGGCTCCGCGGCAGGCCATGTGATCGAAGCCTTCGGTAACGTGGTGATCGGCGGCAACTACGTTGTCGGTATCGTCGTGTTCGCGATCCTGATGATCATCAACTTCGTCGTGGTCACCAAAGGTGCCGGGCGCATCTCCGAGGTAAGCGCGCGCTTTACCCTCGACGCCATGCCGGGCAAGCAGATGGCGATCGATGCGGACCTCAACGCCGGCTTGATCGATCAGGTCGAAGCCAAGCAGCGCCGGGTCGAGGTGGCCTCGGAAGCCGATTTCTACGGCTCGATGGATGGTGCCAGCAAGTTCGTGCGCGGCGATGCCATCGCCGGTCTGCTGATTCTGTTCATCAACCTGATCGGTGGCGTGGGCATCGGCATGGCGCAACATGGCATGAGCTTCAGTGAAGCCGGTCAGGTCTATGCGCTGCTGACCATCGGTGACGGCCTCGTTGCGCAGATCCCTTCGTTGCTGCTCTCGACCGCCGCGGCGATCATGGTGACCCGCGTGACCAGCTCCGAAGACATGGGCCAGCAGGTCAACCGCCAGATGTTCGCCTCGCCCAAGGCTCTTGCGGTGTCGGCAGGCATCATGATCGCCATGGGCCTGGTCCCCGGCATGCCGCACATGTCCTTTCTCGGACTTGGCGCCGTGGCAGCCGGTGGGGCCTACTGGATCTGGCACCGCCAGAAGCAGGCCAAGGCGAAAACCGAGCAGGAGGTTCAGAAACAGCAGGAAACGCTGCCCGCCCAGCGCGCCGCGGAGACCAAGGAACTCGGCTGGGATGACGTGACGCCCGTCGACATGGTCGGCCTGGAAGTGGGGTATCGCCTGATTCCGCTGGTCGATCGCAACCAGGGCGGCCAGTTGCTGGCCCGTATCAAGGGGTTCGCAAGAAGCTGTCGCAGGACCTCGGCTTCCTGATGCCGTCGGTGCACATCCGCGACAACCTCGATCTGCTGCCCAACGCCTATCGCTTGACGCTGATGGGAGTGAGCCTGGCCGAAGCCGAGGTCTATCCCGACCGCGAGCTGGCGATCAACCCCGGGCAGGTGTTCGGCCCGCTCAACGGCATCGCCGCCAAGGACCCGGCGTTCGGGCTGGAGGCGGTCTGGATCGAGGCCAGTCAGCGCGACCAGGCGCAGTCGCTCGGCTACACCGTGGTGGATGCGAGCACCGTGGTCGCTACGCACCTCAACCAGGTCCTGCACAAGCACGCGCACGAGCTGCTCGGGCATGAGGAAGTCCAGCAGCTGATGCAGCTGCTGGCCAAGAGTTCGCCGAAGCTCGCGGAGGAACTGGTGCCGGGGATGATCTCGCTGTCGACACTGCTCAAGGTGCTGCAGGCGCTGCTGCAGGAGCAGGTACCGGTCCGCGACATCCGCACCATCGCCGAAGCCATCGCGAACGTGGCCACCAAGAGTCAAGATCCCGCCGCGATGGTGGCGGCCGTGCGGGTCGCGCTGTCCCGTGCAATCGTGCAAAACGTTGTGGGGCTTGAGCCGCAGCTGCCTGTGATCACACTTGAACCCAGGTTGGAACAGATATTGCTCAATAGCCTGCAGAAGGCCGGACAGGGTTCGGAAGATGGCATTCTCCTCGAGCCGGGAATGGCCGAAAAGTTGCAACGGTCTCTGGTAGATGCGGCACAGCGTCAAGAAATGATGGGTAAGCCGGCGATCCTGCTGGTGGCCGGCCCGGTCCGCGCGATGCTCTCGCGATTCGCCCGGCTGGCAGTCCCCAACATTCATGTCCTGGCCTATCAGGAAATACCGGATAACAAGCAGGTCACCATCGTATCGACGGTGGGTCAGAATTAACCGAGGGTACAGGCCATGCAGGTCAAACGTTTCTTCGCAGCCGACATGCGTATCGCCATGAAGATGATTCGTGACGAGCTGGGCGCTGATGCCGTGATCACTGGCAATCGCCGTGTGGCCGGTGGCGTCGAGCTGACGGCCGTGCTCGATTATCCGATGGAGGCGGTGGCGCCCAAGCAGCCGAATCCGGCGCTCGAGGCGGAGCTGCGCAAGACTCAGACCCGTATCGCCAACGCGCATGCTGAACTGAGCGCGCCGCACACGGAGCCGGCACGCGACCGTCAGTTGCTTGACGAGAAGCCTGCCGCGAGCGCCAAGCCTGCCGTTGCGCCTGCTGCCGCGATGACAGCATCGGCACTCGACTCGCGTGCCGTCGAGGCCATGCAGTCCGAATTGCAGGGGCTGCGCGAGCTGATCGAAGTGCAGCTCGGGTCGTTGGCCTGGGGGCACGAGCAGAATCGTCGCCCGCAGCAGGCCGGCTTGTGGCGTCGCCTGCAGCGCCTCGGCCTGCCGGCGGACCTGTCGCGCGGGCTGCTGGAGAAGGTGGCCGCGATCAGCGATCAGCGTCAGGCCTGGCGCATGCTGTTGGCGCACCTGGCCCAGTCGATCAAGGTGACCAAGCACGAGCCGCTGGAAGAGGGCGGTGTGATTGCCCTGGTCGGCCCGGCCGGCGCCGGCAAGACCACGACCCTGGCCAAGCTCGCCGCACGCCATGTCCTCAAGCACGGCGCGCAGAGCATCGCCCTGGCGAGCATGGACAACTACCGTATCGGCGCTCAGGAACAGCTCAAGACTCTGGGCCGTATCCTCAACGTGCCGGTGATCCAGATCGACCCGAGCCAGCCGCTGAGCAAGAGCCTGGAGCCGGTCGCGCGCAAGCGGCTGATCCTGCTCGACACCGCCGGTCTGCCGGCGGGCGATCCGATGATGCGCCTGCAGCTTCAGGCATTGGCCGATCGGGGCGTGCGTTCGAAGAACTATCTGGTGCTCGCGGCGACCAGCCAGAGCCAGGTGCTGAAGGCGGCCTGGCATCACTACCGGCCTTGCGGGCTGGCGGGCTGCATCCTGACTAAACTTGACGAGGCGGGTACTCTGGGCGACGTGCTCGGGCTGACCATCAGCCAGCATCTACCGATTGCCTACCTCGCCGACGGTCCGCGCATTCCAGAGGATCTCCAGCTGCCACGGACGCATCAACTGGTCAGCCGGGCGGTGAGTCTGCAATCCGAAGAGTCGCCCAGCGAGGAAACGATGGCTGACATGTTCTCCGGCCTGTACAACGGATCTTCGCGGAGGGCGGGATGAACAGGGCGCTGCGTGAGAGCGAAACACTAGACGCGTTCGGGCTGAACGCATCGATGGCCTGCGGGCCCCAGCAAGATATAGGCGTTTGATGATGGGTATTCATCCCGTACAGGTTATTGCAGTGACCGGCGGCAAAGGTGGCGTCGGCAAGACCAACGTATCGGTCAATCTTTCCTTGGCGCTGGCCGACCTCGGTCGGCGTGTCGTGCTGCTCGACGCCGACCTTGGCCTGGCCAACGTCGACGTGCTGCTCGGCTTGACGGCCAAGCGCACCCTGGCGGACGTGATCGCCGGTGACTGTGATCTGCGCGATGTCATGATCCAGGGGCCGGGCGGCGTGCGCATCGTGCCCGCCGCGTCCGGCACGCAAAGCATGGTGCAGCTGTCGCCGATGCAGCATTCCGGTCTGATTCAGGCCTTCAGCGAAATCGGCAACGACATCGACGTGCTGATCATCGATACGGCCGCCGGCATCGGCGACGGTGTCGTGAGCTTCGTGCGGGCGGCGCAGGAGGTCCTGCTGGTCGTCACCGACGAGCCGACGTCGATCACTGACGCCTACGCGCTGATCAAACTGCTCAACCGCGACTACGGCATCAGCCGGTTCCGGGTGCTGGCGAACATGGCGCACGCCCCGCAGGAAGGACGCAATCTATTCGCTAAGCTGACCAAGGTGACTGAACGTTTTCTTGACGTCGCCCTGCAGTACGTCGGCGCGGTTCCCTACGACGAGGCGGTGCGCAAGGCCGTTCAGAAACAGCGCGCGGTCTACGAGGCCTACCCGCGAGCCAAATGCTCGCTGGCATTCAAGGCCATCGCGCAGAAGATCGACACCTGGCCGCTGCCGGCGAACCCGCGTGGCCACCTTGAGTTCTTTGTGGAGCGCCTGGTCAGGCCCACCGCAAACGCACACGACTGACAGCGGCTGGAATCGGTTATGTACAACACCAAAGTGGCTAAAGACTCCCAGTACCAGCTCATCGAGCAGTACGCCCCGCTGGTCAAGCGCATCGCTTATCACTTGCTGGCGCGTCTGCCGGCCAGCGTGCAGGTCGACGATCTGATGCAGGCCGGCATGATCGGCCTGCTCGAGGCGTCGAAGAAGTACGACTCCGGCAAGGGGCAAGTTTCGAGACCTACGCGGGCATTCGCATTCGTGGCGCCATGCTCGACGAGGTCCGCAAGGGCGACTGGGCGCCGCGTTCGGTGCACCGCAATTCGAGGATGGTGAGCGAAGCGATCCGCTCAATCGAAGCCAGAACCGGACGCGACGCTAAAGATCATGAGGTTGCGGCCGAACTTAAATTGAGTCTCGATGAGTACTACGGCATTCTGGGCGACACCCTGGGCAGCCGCCTGTTCAGCTTCGATGATCTGCTGACCGAAGGCGAGCACGGGGAGTTCGGTGAAGATGCCGCCAGTGCACATCCGGAACCGTCTCGTGATCTCGAGGACGAGCGTTTCCAGCAGGCCCTGGCCGATGCGATCGCCAATCTGCCCGAACGTGAAAAGCTGGTGCTTTCGCTGTATTACGACGAAGAGTTGAATTTGAAGGAAATCGGCCAGGTTCTGGGCGTCAGCGAGTCACGGGTCAGTCAGCTGCACAGCCAGTGTGCGGCGCGCCTGCGGGCCCGTCTCGGCGAATGGCGCGCTCGATAGGTCGGTTCTCAAGAAAACGCGAATAGAAACTGCTCTGGGCGAGCTTCATGAACGAAGCCCGCAACAGACCCTGAGCAGGTTCTGGGATTTCGGGATTTACGGAGGTGTACTTGGACAAGAACATGAAAATCCTCATCGTCGACGACTTTTCGACGATGAGACGGATCATCAAGAACCTCTTGCGCGATCTGGGCTTCACCAACACCGCCGAGGCGGATGATGGCACCACTGCATTGCCGATGCTCAAGAGCGGCAGTTTCGATTTCCTCGTCACTGACTGGAACATGCCCGGCATGAGCGGCATCGACCTGCTGCGCGCGGTGCGTGCGGACGACCGCCTCAAGCACCTGCCGGTGCTAATGGTGACGGCCGAGGCCAAGCGTGACCAGATCATCGAGGCCGCGCAGGCCGGTGTTAACGGGTACGTGGTCAAGCCGTTCACGGCGCAGGTACTCAAAGAGAAAATCGAGAAGATCTTCGAGCGCGTCAACGGCTGAAGTAACGCCGCGAGGGCACTATGACGCAAGCAGACCAAAGCCTGGCGGAGTTCGAAGCGACGCTCAAGGCTCACGCACCCCAATTGATCGAAAGCCTCCAGCAGGGCCGATTCGAAGAAGCGGCCCAGATGTTCAACGAGCTCAACCAGGCTCGGAACCAGGGGCTGTATCAGGAAGTCGGCAAGCTCACCCGGGAACTGCACAACGCCATCGTCAAACTGGAGATGGACACCTGTGCGACGGGGGGCGACCCGTCCCCGATCACCGATGCAACCGACCGGCTGTCTTATGTCGTGGAAATGACGGAGAAGGCGGCCAACCGGACCATGGACCTCGTCGAGGAATCCGCGCCGCTGGTCAACTACGTCAGCTACGAGGCACAGAGCCTGACCGCCGATTGGCAGCGCTTCATGCGCCGCGACATGAATGCCGAGCAGTTTCGTGACCTGGTCAAGCGGCTCGATCAGTTCCTTCAGCGGACCATGAACGATGGGACCCAGCTGTCGGAGAACCTCAGCGAGATCATGCTTGCTCAGGATTTCCAGGACCTGACCGGTCAGGTGATCAAGCGAGTCACGCGACTGATCACCGAACTCGAAAGCAATCTGCTCAATCTCGTGCTGATGGCCGGCCAGGTCGATCGCGTCGCGGGTATCCAGCACGACCGCGAAGAGCTGCGCGCAGAGCAGGAACGAAAAAACTAGAAAAAGGCCCTTCCCACGGTGAAGGTCCGCAGATGCATGCCGATATACGTGAGGATGTCGTATCCGGGCAGGACGATGTCGACGATCTGCTTTCGAGCCTGGGCTTTTAGGGGATGTGAAATATGAGCTTCGACGCCGATGAAGAAATCCTCCAGGATTTCCTGGTAGAGGCCGGCGAGATTCTCGAACTATTGTCAGAGCAACTGGTGGAGCTGGAGAGCAGCCCCGATGACGCAGCCTTGCTCAATGCGATTTTTCGCGGGTTCCATACGGTAAAGGGTGGTGCGGGTTTCCTCCAGTTGCATGAACTGGTCGAGTGCTGCCACATCGCCGAAAACGTCTTCGACATCCTGCGCAAGGGTGAGCGTCGCGTCGACTCGGAATTGATGGACGTCGTGCTGCAGGCACTGGACTCCGTCAACGAAATGTTCAGTCAGGTACGTGAACGTACCGCGATTACGCCTGCCACGCCGGAGCTGCTGGCGGCACTGTCGCGCCTGGCCGAGCCGGCCTCTGCTGCGCCGGCCGCTGCCGAACCGGTTGCCCTGGCGGCCGAGCCCGCCCCCGAGCCTGTGAACGCGGACAGCGAGTTCGAGCAGTTCCTCGGCGCACTCGACGAGGCAGCGGAGGCCCCGGCCGCGGCTAGCGGTGATGAGATCACCGACGAAGAATTCGAATCGCTTTTGGATCAGTTGCACGGCAAAGGCCAGTTCGCGACCGCGACCGGCACCGAATCGTCCGCCGAGGCGGTGTCTACGTCCGTCCAGCCGGCCGGCGATGAAATCACCGACGAGGAGTTCGAAGCGCTGCTGGATCAGTTGCATGGCAAGGGTCAGTTCGCCGAGGCGCCCCAGGCGTCGGCTACCCCGGTCGAACCCGAAGCTGCAGCGCCGGCCGGGGACAACATCTCCGACGACGAATTCGAGGCATTGCTCGACCAGCTCCACGGCAAGGGCAAGTTCGAACCTGAAGTAGTCGCCACCGCTCCGACCGCGAAGGCCGCGGTCAAGCCAGCGGCCGCCGCGTCGGACAAACCGGTTGAAAAGGCCGCTTCAGCCAAGCCGGCCGCGTCTGCCGCTCCCAGCAAACCTGCGGCAGCGCCCGCGCCGGCCAAGCCAGCGCCGGCGCCCGAGAAGCCGGTCAGCGAGGCGGAAACCACCGTGCGCGTGGACACGGCGCGGCTCGACGAAATCATGAACATGGTGGGCGAGCTGGTACTGGTCCGTAACCGCCTGGTCCGCCTGGGTTCCAACAGCGGCGATGAAGCCATGTCCAAGGCCGTGTCCAATCTGGATGTGGTCACGGCCGACCTGCAGAGCGCGGTGATGAAGACGCGCATGCAACCGATCAAGAAGGTGTTCGGCCGTTTCCCGCGGCTGGTCCGCGATCTGGCGCGCAGCCTGAAGAAAGAAATCAACCTGGAGCTCGTCGGCGAAGAGACCGACTTGGACAAGAACCTCGTCGAGGCACTCGCCGATCCGCTGGTTCACCTGGTGCGCAACGCTGTCGACCACGGCGTCGAGACGCCCGAAGAGCGGGAAGCCGCTGGCAAGCCGCGCACCGGACGTGTGGTGCTGTCCGCCGAGCAGGAGGGCGACCACATCCTTCTGCAGATTACCGACGACGGCAAGGGCATGGATGCCAACATCCTGCGTGCCAAGGCGGTGGAGAAGGGCATGTTGGACAAGGATGCCGCCGATCGCCTGAGCGATCTGGAGTGCTACAACCTGATCTTCGCTCCGGGATTCTCGACCAAGTCGGAGATCTCCGACGTGTCGGGGCGCGGTGTTGGGATGGACGTGGTCAAGACCAAGATCTCCCAGCTAAACGGCACGGTCAACGTGTTCTCTACCAAGGGGCTGGGGTCGCGCGTCGTGATCAAGGTCCCGCTGACTCTGGCGATCATGCCGACCCTGATGGTGATGCTGGGCAATCAGGCGTTCGCCTTCCCGCTGGTCAGCGTCAACGAAATCTTCCACCTCGACCTGTCGCGCACCAATGTGGTCGACGGGCAGGAAGTCGTCATCGTGCGTGACAAGGCCCTGCCGCTGTTCTACCTCAAGCGCTGGCTGGTTCAGGGCGCCGAGCACGAGGAGCAGCGCGAGGGGCACGTGGTGATCCTCAGCGTCGGCAACCAGAGCATCGGCTTCGTCGTCGACCAGTTGGTCGGCCAGGAGGAAGTCGTGATCAAACCGCTGGGCAAGATGCTGCAGGGCACGCCTGGCATGTCCGGTGCGACCATCACGGGCGACGGCCGGATCGCGCTGATCCTCGACGTTCCCAGCATGCCCAAGCGCTACGCGCGCCGGGTCTGATCATCTGGGCGGCGGCTCCTGCGGGGCCGCTGTCGCTAGGAGTGTTTTATGGCAGTCAAGGTTCTGGTCGTCGACGACTCCGGCTTCTTCCGGCGCCGGGTCTCGGAAATTCTCTCGGCAGACCCGAACATCCAGGTGGTTGGTACCGCGACCAACGGCCGCGAGGCGATCGACCAGGCGCAGGCGCTCAAGCCTGACGTCATCACCATGGACTATGAGATGCCGATGATGGACGGCATCACAGCGGTACGGCAGATCATGCAGCGCTGCCCAACGCCGGTCCTCATGTTCTCCTCGCTTACGCACGAAGGCGCACGGGTGACCCTCGATGCGCTTGATGCCGGCGCGGTGGATTTCCTGCCGAAGAACTTCGAGGACATCTCGCGCCACCCGGCCAAGGTCAAGCAGCTGCTCTGCGAGAAGATCCACACCATCGCGCGCAGCAACCGCCGCTACAGCAGCCATCTCGGCACGTCTACCACGTCGCCCTCGCTGTCGAGCCGCACCGCGCCGGTTTCGACGCGCCACGCCACGGCGTCCCCAGCGGCAACGGGACATGCGCAGCCGGCACCGGCGTCCAGTTCGCCGGCACCGCGCCGCAAGGCCTATCGGCTTGTGGCCATTGGCACTTCCACAGGCGGACCTGTGGCGCTGCAACGCGTTCTGACCCAACTCCCAGCCAGCTTTCCGGCGCCCATCGTGCTCATTCAGCACATGCCGGCGGCTTTCACCAAGGCCTTCGCCGAGCGCCTGGACAAACTCTGCAAGATCCAGGTGAAGGAAGCCGAGGACGGCGACCTATTGCGGCCGGGGCTCGCGTTGCTGGCGCCGGGTGGCAAGCAGATGATGGTCGACGGCCGCGGCACGGTTCGTATCCTGCCGGGGGGATGAGCGGCTGAACTATCGCCCCTGTGTCGACGTGACCTTCGGCTCTGCGGCCAAGGCGTATCAGGACAAGGTTCTGGCCGTGGTCCTGACCGGCATGGGCGCCGACGGGCGCGAGGGCGCGCGCATGCTCAAGCAGAGTGGCAGTCAGGTGTGGTCCCAGGATGAAGCGAGCTGCGTGATCTATGGCATGCCCATGGCCGTCGCCAAGGCTAACCTCAGCGATGCGGTCTATGGCCTCGACGAGATCGGCCGGCACCTGAGCGAGGCCTGCATCTGATGGATGTACTCAGCCTCATCGGGCTGGTTCTGGCATTCGTCGCCATCGTCGGGGGTAACTTTCTCGAGGGCGGCCATGCTTCCGCCCTGCTCAACGGGCCCGCTGCATTGATCGTGCTGGGCGGGACGCTCGGCGCAGTGCTGCTGCAGACACCGATGTCCGTTTTCATGCGGGCGATGTCGATCGTTCGCTGGATTTTCTTTCCGCCCCGCATCGACATGCTCGGTGGCATTGCGCTCGTCACTGGCTGGAGCGGTATCGCACGCAAGGAAGGCCTGCTGGGTCTGGAGCCCGTAGCGGAAATCGAACCCGATCCCTACGCACGCAAAGGGCTGCAACTGCTGGTCGATGGGGCCGAGCCGGAGGTGATTCGCAGCATTCTCGAAGTTGATCTCTACACCCAGGAAACCCGTGATCTGCGCGCGGCGAAGGTGTTCGAGAGCATGGGCGGCTACTCACCGACCGTCGGCATCATCGGTGCGGTGATGGGCCTGATCCATGTGATGGGTAATCTCGCCGACCCCAGCCAGCTTGGCAGCGGGATCGCCGTGGCCTTCGTCGCGACCATCTACGGTGTGGCCTTCGCCAACCTGCTGGTGCTGCCGATCGGTAACAAGCTCAAGAGCGTCGTGCAGAAGCAGACGGCGTACCGCGAAATGCTGCTAGAAGGCGTGCTGTCGATCGCCGAAGGCGAAAACCCACGCTCGATCGAGATGAAGCTGCAAGGCTTCATGGATTGACCGAGTCGACGCCATCCGCGGGGACCCCAGTATGCAGCGCATCCAGACCCTTGATCAGATCGCCACGCCACGCTCGCGAAAGCTCGGCGCATGCCGCTGCGGGAGCCACTGAACATGGCACGCCGCAGAACGCATGAGGAACCCGAAAACCACGAGCGCTGGCTGGTCTCCTATGCTGACTTCATCACCTTGCTGTTCGCGTTTTTCGTGGTGATGTACTCGATTTCCTCGCTCAACGAAGGCAAATACAAGATCCTTTCGGATTCGCTGGTCGGCGTGTTCAACCAGCCTGACCGTTCCATCATGCCGATCCCGGTCGGCGAGGAGCGGCCTCGTTCCAGTCAGCACGACACGCCCTCGGTCGTTGAATCGGACGCGGCCACTGCCAATCCTGTGGATCCGCTCGACAGCATCGTGCGCAGCATGCGCAGCGCCTTCGCCGACCTGATCGAAACCAATCAGCTGACCGTCCGCGGCAATGAACTCTGGGTCGAGATCGAACTGAATTCCAGCCTGTTGTTCCCCAGTGGCGACGCGCTGCCCAATGACCAGGCGTTCGGCATGCTCGAGAAGGTCGCCAACATTCTGGCACCCTTCGACAACCCGGTTCGCGTGGAAGGCTTCACCGACAACCTGCCGATCAGCACGGCGGCCTACCCGACCAATTGGGAGCTCTCGGCGGCACGGGCGGGCAGCGTGGTGAGGATGTTGGCTGCCGGCGGTGTGAATCCGTCCCGAATGGCCGCCGTGGGCTATGGTGAATTTCAACCCGTGGCGGACAACGCCACGGCCGAGGGGCGGGCACGCAACCGGCGGGTGATCCTGGTGATCTCGCGCAACCTGGACGTCCGCCGGAGCGTGTCGGATGTGGGGCGCACCAGCGAGGCTCGGCCTGGCATACAACGTGCAGCCGCTACCGATCAGTAGGTGCCGCGAGGCAGTTTCGTCAATTCCCCGTCGCCGACACGGCCGGCGGGGCAGAGGCCGGTCTGGTGCTATCCGGATGGAAAAACGCGTATGAGAGTCTGGGCTGTAGCCAATCAGAAAGGTGGGGTGGGCAAGACCACGACGTCGGTGTCGCTCGCCGGCTTGCTGGCCGATTCCGGCAAGCGCGTCGTGGTGCTCGATCTTGACCCACACGGGTCGATGACCAGCTATTTCGGCCAGGACCCGGACAACATCGAGCGCAGCGTGTTCGACCTGTTCCAGCATCAGGGCACCGTACCCGAGGGTCTGCCCCGGGAGCTGCTGGTGCCGACGAGCCATGAGCGGATATCGCTACTGCCGTCGAGTACCGTGCTGGCGACGCTGGAGCGCCAGTCGCCGGGCCAGAACGGGCTCGGGCTGGTTATTGCCAAGAGCCTTTCGCAGCTGTGGCAGGATTTCGATTACGCCATCATCGACAGCCCGCCGCTGCTGGGCGTGCTGATGGTCAATGCGCTGGCGGCCAGCCAGCGGCTGGTTATTCCGGTGCAGACCGAGTTCCTGGCGCTGAAGGGACTGGAGCGAATGGTCAGTACCCTGAAGATGATCAATCGTTCTCGCCGTCAGGCGTTGCCGTACACCATCGTGCCGACCATGTTCGACCGCCGTACCCAGGCCTCGATGAATACGCTCAAGCTGTTGCGCAACGGTTATCAGGACCATCTGTGGCAGGCCTTCATCCCGATCGATACCCGGCTGCGCGATGCGAGCCTGGCGGGGGTGGTGCCGTCGCAGTACGATCCGAACAGCCGTGCGGTAATCGCGTATCGGGCTCTGCTCAAGGCATTGCTCGCCGCGCAGGAAACGACCCAGGTCGCCTGAGTCGACGTACGGGGCTGATCGCGCCTCAAGTTCATGGCCGGTGCAGCCGATAGCCTATCCAGTTGGTACTCACGAGTTGGTTTCATGAGCCGTACCCTTCTTAAAGAAAGCCGATCGCAGCAGACCTTGCAGTCGTACCTCGACGCCTTGCTGCAGGACGCCATGGAACTGGCCGAGTCGGTCAGCCAGGACGAGTTCCAGGCTGCTGTGCTCGAAGAACAGCGTCGCGACACTCAACGCGTCGTCCCGCTGCGTGAGGTCGCGCCTGCCGCGGCGCCGCTCGAGCCCGTTCGGCCAGCAGCCGTGGTCACGACGGCGGAGGCGGTTCGGCCGGCACCGGTAGTCGTGCCTGTTGCCATGCCCGAGCCGGAGAGGCTCGAGCCGGCCGCGTTGCTCGAGCTTGAGCCGGAGGTGCCGCCGCAGGTGCCGGTCGGATTGGTCGAGCCGATCGCGCAATTGGATGCGATGCGCCAAGGGCCTGGCGGTCCGACGCAAGCCGACTCGGGCCAGCCGGAGTGGGGCGAGGAACCGTTCGAGTGCCTTCTGTTCGACGTTGCCGGCCTGACACTGGCGGTTCCCCTGGTCAGTCTCGGCTCGATCTATCCATTGGCCGGCCAGGACCTGACTCCTCTGTTCGGCCAGCCAAGCTGGTTTCTCGGCATCCTGCCCAGCCAGGCCGGGAACCTCAAGGTACTGGACACCGCACGCTGGGTGATGGCCGACCGATACCGTGACGATTGCCGCGAAGGCCTGCAGTACGTCATTTCTGTGCAGGGCTATGAGTGGGGGCTGGCGGTGCACCACGTGAGCCGGTCGATCCGCCTCGATCCGAAGGAAGTCAAATGGCGCTCGCAACGTACGCAGCGTCCATGGCTTGCCGGAACGGTAATCGACCATATGTGCGCGCTGGTCGACGTGGCCGCGCTGGCCGAACTCATCGCTAGCGGGGCGACGCGTCACCTCAAGGGCATACCGTCCTGAACGAACAACCAGTGGGCTCGCGCGAGCGATCCCCGTTACCGATAGAATCAACCGCCGCAGCGGTATTTGAAGAGGGTGGGCTATGAAAATGACTTCCGCGCAGGGTTCCGATGATCCAGTCCTGCAATGGGTAACCTTTCGTCTGGATAACGAGACCTACGGCATCAATGTGATGCAGGTCCAGGAAGTGCTGCGTTACACCGAGATCGCGCCGGTGCCGGGTGCGCCCAGCTACGTGCTGGGCATCATCAACCTGCGCGGCAACGTGGTGACGGTGATCGATACCCGCCAGCGTTTCGGCCTCGACACGGCGCCGGTCTCCGATAACACCCGGATCGTGATCATCGAGGCGGATCGCCAGGTGATCGGCATCATGGTCGACAGCGTGGCCGAGGTGGTCTACCTGCGTCAGTCCGAGATCGAGACCGCACCCAACGTCGGGAACGACGAGTCGGCGAAGTTCATCCAGGGCGTGTGCAACAAGAACAATGAGCTGCTGATTCTGGTCGAACTCGACAAGATGATGACCGAAGAAGAATGGGCGGAACTTGAGAGCATCTGATCCATGCTGATCGCTTCGCTGGTCGCGCTGGCCCTGTGTTGCCTGGGATTGCTGGGCTTCTGTCTCTGGCTGTTGCGTCGTCAGCGGCAGTACCAGCTGGAGCAGGCACGCCGGGACGAGGCACGCGACCGGCGTCTCAAGGAGTTGGGCGCACGTCTCGATACCTACCTCGAGAGTGGCGTGCGCATGGGCCAGGAACTGCGTGAGCTGTCACGGAGCCTGGCGCCACTGCCCGAGCGCATCACGCAGCTCGAGCAGCGAGACATCGATACCTTCACCTATTCCCAGGCTGCCAAACTGGTAGGCATGGGCGCGAGCGTGGAAGATCTCACCCAGTCCTGCGGACTTTCCCAATCCGAGGCTGAGCTGGTCAGCAAGCTGCACCAGATGCGCCGCAACCCTAGCTAGTGATTCCGATGATCGCGCCGCGCAGCGAGCGCGGAACGATGAGCTTCATCCTTCCTCCAACCTGAACAGGGCCGCGCTTTCTTGGCGCCGGCCGGCTGCCCGGCTTTGCCGAGGAGGATGTGATGCTGCGCATTCTTTTTGCTTTGCCTGCTGGTGGGAAGTTCGACCGTGCTTCAGGCCAACGAAGCGCCTGCCGAGATCGACGGCGCCATGACCGTGAACGTTTACCAGGCCAAGCGGCTGCACGAGCTGGGCGCGGTGTTCATCGACGTTCGGGACGGGCAGCAGTGGGCCTGGGGCCACGTCGAGGGCGCGGTTCACCTGAACCTTGCGCATGACTTTCTGGGCTTGGCGAGCACTTCCTGGCCGCGCAACATGCCGCTGGTGGTCTATTGCGATAGTGAGGTCTGCCCGGCCAGCGCCGAAGCAGTGCGTATGGCGGTCGAGTGGGGCTACGAACATGTCTTCTATTTCAGGCAAGGGTATTTCGCCTGGATGCTGCATGATTTTCCGCAGGAGAAAGACAATTTCGGGCAGATCACCACGCTCAACGCCCAGGCGCATTGAGCCGGGGCAGGTCCGTGGCGGACGGGGTCGTCGTGAAGCCTGGCGGGCATTTGCCCTTCAGGTACCAGGCAAAGGCAATGATCTCGGCAATGGTCCGGTACAACGCCTCAGGGATCGCGTCGCCCAGCTCCAGCCGCGCCAGCAGTTTGACCAGCTCGGCATTTTCGTAGATCGGCACTTCGTGCTCGCGTGCGATGGCGAGTATCGCTTCGGCCAATTCGTCGTCGCCCTTGGCCGAGAGAACCGGGGCGTCAACGCCGTCGTAGGTCAAGGCAATGGCCTGGCGGGGTGAGTCTGCGGTCATGCGGTTTCGTCCACGAAGCGTTGATCGAGCGAGGTGCGCGGACCTTGCGGCGGCGTCCCCTTGGCGCAGGCGAGCTCACCGACATTCAGGCCGGCCGCCACGAGCCGTTGACGCAGGTGGTCCAGTTCAGCGCGAATCAGTTCGGCAGTGTTGCTGCGCTCGGCCCATATCTGGCTCGAAAGGCTGCCGCGCAGCAGCTGCGCCTGGACCTGAAGCGGGCCAAGCGGCGGCACGTCGAAGGCCAGTTCGACTTTCCACAGGGTGTCGGGCTTTTCCTTTTGGGCCTGTGCCGGTTCGTCCTCGCGCTGCATCTTGACCTGCAGCGGCACGATGCTCGACTGGTCGCGCATCGGAATCTCCACCTGCCAGGTGGTGACCTGGGTGCCGTCGGGGGTGGTCTGCGTCTGCGCCAGGCTCGACAGCTGATGGGTCTGCAGGCGTGAAACCGCGGCGGCGGCAAGTTTCAGCAATGCCTCCAGGTCATTCTCGTCGTCGATGCCGGGTGGCAAGCGACTGGGGAGAGGGAAGCTCTGAGCCAACTGCCGGGCGCTCGGCTGTGCCAGTGCGCCGAGCGCGTTGCGGGCGAAAGCCGGCAACGCCTGTCCCAGCGTAGCGCTGGCCTGTGCGGCACCCAGGGCGCCACCGGGCAAGCCGGGCAATTGTGAAATCAGGCGCAGCAACGCAGCCTTCATGTCCGTTGGCAGCGGATCTGCTTCGCCGCCGGCCACCGAAGACTCCATGAACACGCCGCTTCTGGCCAGTGCCTGGGCCAGCACCTTGGGATCGCCGAGCTGTTGCATCTGGGGAACCAGGCCAAGCAGCCGCTCGGCGGCGCCGCGTACCGATGCAGGCAGCTCGGCAGGGGAGGCAAGTGCCTTGAACAAGGCGTCCAGCGAACCCTGGCGGCTACTCTGAGCTGTCAGTTGCTGACCAATTGCCCATTGGTCGAGGCGCCCGCTCAAGGGAACGAAGGCCAGCGATTGGTCACCCTGTACCCGAGCCGTCAACAGGCTGCCCAGCGCTATGGGCCGGGACGACTCAAGGCTCAGCGTTTGTCCGGCCATGGGCGAGTTCAGCAGGCTGATCACGACGCGAAATACCGGTTGGCCGCCCTGCAGGCTCTGCTGGCTGGCCGTGACCTTGCCCTGGACCAAGGTACCGACCGGAAGCTGCGAGAGGTCGATGCTGTTTTGCGGTTGCCGGCTCGCCGGCAGTAGCGCGGCTATCAGACGCGTTTCGGACAGGGCGGTAACGACCATCACCGCGCCTGGCATGGTGGCTCGCGGGCTGGTCGTCTCGAGCGTGGCCTGGCGACCATTGCCGAGCGTCAGCCGCAGGGTCACCTGGAAATTCTGCAAGGCCTCCTTGACGGCGATGACTTCGGCCTCGGCACTTTCGCCGGCCGCAAGCAATCCCTGAAGCGGTTGCAACAGCTTCAGGGCCATATCCGAGGCCGTCGGTATCGCGCGAGCCGCGGCCGGGCTGGCAATAGGCTGGCTAGGCTTGATCTCGGTCATCTTTACTCAAATGCTCTTACAACCTTTCAGCGTCATGGCCTTTGGTGCCGGGGTTCGGCATGTATAATTCCGGCCGCCCCGGGGCTGCCCATGAGTGTAGCGGCCATGCCCCTTCCATCTTGAGGTGCCAAGCGTGTCCAGTCCCTTTCTCGAAGCTGTAGCGCTTTCATGCGAGCGGGATTGGCGGCTGCTTTCGAGCACCTTGACCTGCGCATCACCGGTGGTGAAATGCTGCAGGTCGCCGGCCCCAACGGCAGCGGCAAGACCAGCCTGCTGCGATTGCTCAGCGGGCTGATGCAGCCGACCGCCGGAGAAGTCCGGCTGAACGGGCGCAGCCTGGAGAGCCAACGAGGCGAGCTGGCTCGCAACCTCCTCTGGATCGGCCATTCCGCGGGCATCAAGGGCTTGCTCACGGCCGAAGAGAATCTCACCTGGCTTTGCGCCTTGCACCAGCCTGCGACGCGCGAGGCCATCTGGCAAGCCTTGGCCGAGGTCGGGTTGCGCGGATTCGAGGACGTTCCCTGCCATACGCTTTCGGCCGGCCAGCAGCGGCGGGTCGGTTTGGCCCGTCTGCATCTTTCGCCACCGCCGATGTGGATTCTCGACGAGCCCTTCACGGCGCTCGACAAACAGGGTGTGGCGCAGCTCGAGCGGCACCTGGCCGAGCACTGCGAGCGGGGCGGCATGGTGGTGATGACCACTCACCACACCCTGGGCGACAGGCCGGCCGGCTATCGCGAGCTGGATCTGGGGCAGCGTGCCGCATGAGCAATGTATTCACGCTGCTGCTGGCTCGTGAGACCCGTCTGCTTTTTCGCCGGCCGGCTGAGCTGGCGAACCCGCTGGTCTTCTTCGCGATAGTGATCGCTCTCTTTCCGTTGGCGGTTGGTCCGGAAACCCAATTGCTTCAAAGCATTTCGCCAGGGCTGATCTGGGTCGCTGCGCTGTTGGCCGTGCTGCTCTCGCTGGACGGGCTGTTTCGCAGTGATTTCGAAGACGGTTCCCTGGAACAGTGGGTCGTTTCGCCGCACCCCTTGGCGCTGTTGGTTCTCGCCAAAGTGCTGGCACACTGGGCCTTTTCCGGGCTGGCGCTGGTTTTGCTGGCGCCCTTGCTCGCGTTGATGCTGGGCATGCCCCTCGCGGCGTTGCCGGTTCTGCTGGTGTCGCTGCTGCTGGGCACGCCGGTGCTGAGTTTGCTGGGTGCGGTGGGCGCAGCGCTGACGGTGGGATTGAAGCGCGGTGGCCTGTTGCTCGCTCTGCTGATCCTTCCGCTCTATATCCCGGTCCTCATCCTCGGCAGCGGAGCACTGCAGGCCGCGTTGCAGGGGCTGCCTGCTACCGGTCATCTGCTTTGGATGTCCAGCCTGACGGCGCTGGCGGTTACGTTGACACCTTTCGCGATAGCGGCCGGCCTGAAGATCAGCGTCGGCGAATGATGGATGGGTAACCGATCATGGGTGCCGGTGATGTCAGCACGAAGGTTGACAGGCACCGCGGCGGTAACATCGGTTTTACTGATCCGCAACAACCGGACGCCACAGGGTTCCGGGGCACAATTGGCACGCTTGGTGGGTTCGAGGCAGGTTCTATGAACTGGACATGGTTCCACAAACTGGGTTCGCCCAAATGGTTTTACGAGATCAGCAGCCGCTGGATGGCCTGGCTCGGTTGGGCGTCGCTCCTGTTGATCGGCGTCGGCGTGGTCTGGGGTCTGGCTTTCGCGCCGCAGGATTACCAGCAGGGCAACAGTTTTCGCATCATCTATATCCACGTGCCCGCCGCCTTCCTGGCGCAGTCGATCTACGTGATGCTGGCCGTGGCCGGGGTGGTGGGCCTTGTCTGGAAGATGAAGCTCGCTGACGTCGCCCTGCAGCAGGCGGCACCGATCGGCGCCTGGATGACCTTCTTGGCGCTGCTTACCGGGGCGGTATGGGGCAAGCCTACCTGGGGTGCTTGGTGGGTATGGGACGCCCGGCTTACCTCGATGCTCATCCTTCTGTTCCTGTACTTCGGCATCATTGCGTTGGGGCAGGCGATCAGCAATCGTGACAGCGCCGCCAAGGCGTGCGCAGTGCTGGCCATCGTCGGGGTGGTGAACATCCCAATCATCAAGTACTCGGTGGAGTGGTGGAACACGCTGCATCAACCCGCGACCTTCACCGTGACCGAAAAACCCGCGATGCCTGCCGAGATGTGGTTGCCGCTGCTGGTCATGGTGCTCGGGTTCTACTGCTTCTTCACCCTGGTTCTGCTGATGCGGATGCGCCTGGAAGTGCTGCGCCGCGAAGCCGCAGCAGCTGGGTCAAGGCCGAGGTGAGGGCATTGGTGAGCAAGGCATCATGAATTTCTCGTCGTTTTCCGAATTCATCGCCATGGGTAACCATGGACTCTACGTCTGGTCGTCCTATGGCATCAGTCTGGCCGTTCTGATTTTCAACGTCGCGATGCCGTTACTGGCGCGCCGGCGTTATCTGCAAGACGAGGCGCGTCGTATGCGCCGGGAGGATATGAAGTGAATCCTGTGCGCAAGAAGCGTCTGTTCATCGTGCTGGGCATCCTGGCTGGCGTCGGCATCGCCGTCGCGCTGGCACTCACTGCCCTGCAGGAAAACATCAATCTCTTTTACACACCGACGCAGATTGCCGCGGGTGAAGCACCGGAGGGCACGCGTATCCGGGCGGGGGGCTGGTCGAGGCCGGTTCGGTGAAGCGCACCAACGACTCGCTGACCGTGGCCTTTCGCGTTACGGACAACAATGCGACGGTAACCGTCCGCTATCAGGGCATCCTCCCCGACCTGTTTCGCGAAGGGCAGGGCATCGTCGCCCTTGGCCGTGTGAACGGTGAGGGCGTGCTGGTTGCCGACGAGGTGCTCGCCAAGCACGACGAAAACTACATGCCACCGGAAGTCAGTCAGGCGCTTGAGAAGAGCGGGATGATGAAGCACTACGAAGGCGGCAAGCAGGAGTACGCGAAATGATCCCTGAGCTCGGCCATCTGGCAATGATCCTCGCGCTGTGCCTGGCGGTGGTGCAGGGCACGTTACCCATGATCGGCGCGTGGCGTGGCGACCATCAGTGGATGGGGCTTGCGCAGCCGGCGGCCTGGGGGCAATTCGCCTTTCTCGCGTTCTCCTTCATTTGCCTGACTTACGCGTTCATGGTGGATGATTTCTCGGTGGCTTACGTCGCGCAGAACTCCAATAGCGCGCTGCCCTGGTATTACAAGTTCAGCGCCGTCTGGGGCGCACACGAGGGGTCGTTGCTGTTGTGGGCGCTGATCCTGGCCGGCTGGACGTTCGCCGTGTCGATCTTTTCGCGCCAGTTGCCGGAAGACATGCTCGCTCGCGTGCTGGGCGTGATGGGCTTGATCAGCATCGGCTTTCTGCTCTTTCTCATCATCACCTCCAACCCCTTCGAGCGCCTGTTGCCACAGGCGCCAGCGGACGGTCGCGATCTCAACCCGCTGCTGCAGGATTTCGGTCTGGTCGTCCATCCACCCATGCTCTACATGGGTTACGTCGGCTTCTCGGTCGCGTTCGCCTTCGCCATTGCCGCACTGCTCGGCGGTCGGCTCGATGCGGCCTGGGCGCGTTGGTCACGGCCCTGGACCCTGGTTGCATGGGCGTTTTTGGGTGTCGGCATCGCACTCGGTTCCTGGTGGGCGTACTACGAACTCGGTTGGGGCGGCTGGTGGTTCTGGGATCCGGTGGAGAACGCCTCTTTCATGCCCTGGCTCGTTGGGACCGCCTTGATTCATTCGCTGGCGGTCACCGAGAAGCGTGGCGTGTTCAAGAGCTGGACGGTGCTGCTGGCCATTGCCGCTTTCTCGCTCAGCCTGCTCGGGACCTTCCTGGTCCGTTCCGGTGTGCTGACTTCGGTGCACGCGTTTGCAACGGACCCGGCGCGCGGCGTGTTCATTCTCATCTTCCTGCTGATGGTGGTGGGTGGATCGCTGACGCTCTTCGCCCTGCGCGCCCCGGTGGTCAAGAGCCAGGTCGGGTTCGGCTTGTGGTCTCGTGAGACGCTCCTGCTGGTCAACAACCTGCTACTGGTCGTTGCAACCGCCATGATCCTGCTGGGTACGCTCTATCCGCTGCTGCTCGATGCGTTGTCCGATGCGAAGCTGTCGGTCGGCCCGCCGTATTTCAACGCGATGTTCCTGCCGCTGATGGGGGCCTTGATGCTCGCCCTCGGCGTCGGTGTACTGGTTCGCTGGAAAGACACCCCGTTTCGTTGGCTGGTCGGCATGCTGACGCCCGTACTGATCACCAGCGTGGTCCTGGGCGGTCTGGGGGCGCTGCTGTTCGGCGATTTCCACTGGGCCGTGCTTGCGGTCTGCCTGCTCGGGGCTTGGGTGGTGATCAGTGGGATCCGCGACATTCTCGACAAGACGCGCCACAAGGGATTGCTCAAAGGTGTCCGTAGCCTGACCCGCAGTTACTGGGGCATGCAGCTCGGGCACCTTGGTTTGGTCATCTGCGCCATGGGCGTTGTGCTGACCAGCCTGCAGAGCGATGAACGCGATCTGCGGATGGCGCCCGGTGATTCGTTGGAGCTTGGTGGCTACACCTTTACTTTCGAGGGGGCCAGCCACTTCGAGGGGCCCAACTTCACCTCCGACCGCGCCACCATTCGCGTATTCGATGGCGGCGAGCAGGTCGCCACGCTGCATCCGGAAAAGCGCTTGTATACCGTTCAGCAGATGCCAATGACCGAGGCAGGGATCGATCCTGGCTTTACCCGTGATCTTTACGTCGCCCTGGGCGAGCCGCTGGAAGACGGTGCCTGGGCGGTGCGCGTGCACATCAAGGCATTTGTTCGCTGGATCTGGCTTGGCGGCCTGGTGACGTGCCTTGGCGGCGTGCTATCCGCTTGCGATCGTCGTTACCGCGTCAAGGTCAAGCTGCGCGTGCGCGAAGCACTCGGCCTCGCCCAGCAAGGAGCTTGAGATGAAACGATTGTTGATGGTGCTGCCGCTGGCGATCTTCCTGGTGGTGGCGGTGTTTCTTTATCGCGGCCTTTTCCTCGATCCGACCGAGCTGCCTTCGGCACTGATTGGCAAGCCGCTACCGGCGTTTTCGCTGCCCTCCGTCGAGGATCCGCAACGGCTGGTCAGCGCCAATGACATCAAGGGCAAGCCGGCGCTGGTAAACGTCTGGGCCACTTGGTGCGTCGCCTGCAAGGTCGAGCATCCGGTGCTCAACAAGCTGGCGCAGCAGGGCGTGGTGATTCACGGCGTGAACTACAAGGACGACAACGCCGCCGCGCAGAAGTGGCTGCGTGACTTCCACGACCCTTATCAGCTGAATATCCGCGACGAGGAGGGCAGCCTCGGGCTGGACCTCGGCGTCTACGGAGCGCCCGAAACCTTCCTCGTCGACAAGCAGGGCGTCATCCGCCACAAGTACGTCGGGGTCATCGACGAGCGCGTATGGCGTGAAAAACTGGCCGCGCTTTATCAGGAGTTGGTCGACGAATGAAAGTGCTCATCCACGCCGTTCTGTTGACCGTTGCGCTGATCGGCAACGTCCAGGCCGCCATCGACGCCTACGAATTTCGCAACGACGCCGAACGTGAGCGCTATCGCACCTTGGTCGAGGAACTGCGCTGCCCGAAGTGCCAGAACCAGAACATCGCCGATTCCAACGCGCCGATTGCCATGGACCTGCGCCGCGAGATCTACCGTATGCTCCAGGAAGGTCAGAGCGACGATCAGATCGTGGACTATCTCGTCGATCGCTACGGTGACTTCGTGCGGTACAACCCGCCGGTCAATGCCAAGACGCTGCTGCTCTGGTACGGCCCCGTTGCGTTGCTGGTGATTGGATTCTTCGTACTGGCGATGATCCTCGTTCGCCGGCGATCCGGCGCTGCCGCTGCATCGCACACCCTTTCCGAGGCTGAACGCGCGCGCCTCGCCCAGTTGCTGGATAAAAAAGACTCATGATCGATTTCTGGATCGCCGCTGGCGTATTGCTGCAGGCCGCCCTGGCGTTTTTGCTGCTGCCGTTGCTTCGAGGTCGCAAGGCCCAGGCCGAAGAAGACCGCACCGCCCTCAACGTGGCGCTTTATGAGGAGCGTCTTGCCGAGCTGGCGTCCCAGCATGCGGCCGGCACGCTCGACGACGACCAGTTTGCGGTGGCACGTGATGACGCGGCACGCGAGCTGCTCGACGATACCGCCGCAGGTGAAACCCGTCGTGCTGGCCGCCTGGGTCGGGCCATACCGCTGGCGGCTGCGATTCTTGTTCCCTTGGTCGGCTATGGCTTCTACATGCAATGGGGGGCCAGCGACAAGCTTCAGCTGGCCCGGGAGTTCTCCGAGCAGCCCAAGACCATGGCCGAGATGACCGCACGCCTGGAGCGAGCGGTCGAGGCGCAACCGGATTCGGCTGAAGCCTGGTACTTCCTCGCCAGGACCTATATGAGCCAGGAGCGCCCGGATGACGCGGTCCCGGCCTATGCGCGCGTGGCTGAGCTTGCAGGCCGCCAGCCTGACATTCTCGGTCAGTGGGCCCAGGCACTGTACTTCGCCAATGACCGCCAATGGTCCGAGCAGATCGAGCGCCTGACAACCGAAGCCTTGCAGGCCGACCCTCAGGAGGTGACCAGCCTCGGCCTGCTGGGCATTGCAGCTTTCGAGCAGGAGCGCTTCGCCGATGCGATTCGATACTGGGAACGCCTGGTCGCCACCTTGCCGGCGGAAGATCCATCCCGCGAGGCCATTCAGGGAGGGATCGAGCGTGCCCGTCAAGAGATGGGGGACGCTGGTCGAGCCGGCGAAGAGCAGGCGCAACCGGCAACAGCGGAAGTGCCGGCTGCCGGTACCGGCGTCACCGTGTCGGTGCGCCTGGATGATTCGCTGAGCCAACAGGTCCAGCCGGGCGACGCCGTGTTCGTGTTCGCCCGTGCGGTCTCCGGCCCGCCCATGCCGCTCGCCGTGAAGCGACTGACCGTGGCCGATCTGCCTGCGACCGTCACGCTTGGCGACGCCGATGCAATGGCCCCCAGCTTCGCTTGTCCAACTTCGACCAGGTCAGGCTGTTTGCCCGCATTTCTAGGGACGGCAACGCAACTCGCGGTGAGTGGAAGGGCGACAGCCAGCCGCTCAGCCCGTCCCGCCAGGATGAGGCGGTGCAGCTTACGATCGATCAACCGGATACGCCCTGACTACCGTTGGGGCCGCGAGGCGACAGATGATGGCAAGTGAATCGTTCCCTTCCCTGAAATGGTCATTCATGCGGGCGGCAGGTGTCGTCCTGCTCGCGTCGCTGCTGGCGGCGTGCGCAGGCAATCCCTACGAACCTGCTGAGCGCCCTCCGGCACCTCCCGCACCGACCCCTGACGCCCGTGAACCGATCAGCAGCCCGCCACCGGTTCGTACGCCGCCAGCACCTCGTCCGCCTGCCACTCAGAAGAGTCATCCTCGCTACGCGCCGCCTCCTCATGCGGCGGCGCACTGGGACAACCGGCTCGGCGTCTATGTCATCGAAGGCAAGCGGCTGTATTACCGTGAGCGGCTGTATTACCGCTGGGATGGCGACTGGTATTCTTCCGGCCGTCCCGATGGGCCCTGGGAGGCCGTGGCTCAGCCGAGCGTGCCACCGGGCCTGCGTGGCCTGCACTAGTGGTGCGAGGCCGCATAAATTTCCCTAAAGCGTGGCTGCCGGTGGCCGATAGCCTGTCTGGCAGGGCATATCGCCCGGGGCTTGCCGTAGGCAGAATCTTTGGAGCAGTGACACATGAGTGCAGCAGTCAAGCGTCTTGAAGAAACGGGCAGCGCATTGCGCGATGCGCTGGTTCAGCAGGACTGGGCCGCTATCAGTGTCCTCGATCTGCAATGCCGCCAGGTTGTCGAGGCGGCGATGAAAGAGCCCCGTCTGGACGATCCTGCTATCCGCGAGCGCATGCAGGAATTGGTCGAACTCTACCGAGAGCTGGTCAGTACCTGCCAGGCTGAACAGAAACGAATCGCGAGTGAATTGATACAGCTCAACCAGTCGCAAAATGGCGCGAAAGTTTACAAGTTGTTCGAATAAGCCACGCGAAGCGTCGTCGTTGCGCTGATTTAACCGTTCGTCGGTCGGGCGGTTAATTACGGCACCTTGATATTCATCGGTCTATTCAACTCTAGCCCCGTTGCTCGATACGCGCGCCGCGTTATCCTCCAGTAGTCCCCCGTTGCAATTCAGCCGCACAATTGGCCGACTACCCCTGCTTATTCCTCCTGTTCGTCTTATTTCCTGCTCAATTCGGTTACTGCGACGAAATGCTCATCTAGCGTCTATCTACGATGCAACTAACGGCATGGGGAAAACCATGCGGTATCAAGTGTCTCGCTCGCGAGCGGTGTCGCTAAAAAAAATCACGTCATAAATTTGACTCAGCTCTCCTTTTTGAATTTTACTAATGGCTATCTGCCGGTGAAGTTCGCCTTCTAATGTTGGACGCGTTCACGGCGTTTCATTCAGCCTCAAGAGCCTATAAACAAGATGTGGCGTGAAACCAAGATTTTGTTGATAGACGATGACAGTGAGCGCCGGCGTGACTTGGCCGTCATCCTCAATTTCCTGAGCGAAGATCATCTGGCCTGTTCCAGCAACGAGTGGCAGCAAGTGGTGGATTCGCTCGAGTCCAGTCGCAGCGTGTTGGGCGTCATGCTCGGGGACGTCGCCCGAGGCAATGCAGTCGACTTGCTCAAGCAGCTGGGGAAATGGGACGAGAACCTTCCCGTCTTGTTGATCGGCGAGCCGGCGCGCAGTGACTGGCCGGATGACATTCGCCGACGGGTGCTGGCCAGCCTGGAGATGCCGCCGAGCTACAACAAGCTGCTCGACTCGCTGCATCGCGCGCAGGTCTATCGGGAAATGTACGACCAGGCCAAATCGCGGGGGCGCCAGCGCGAGCCTAACTTGTTCCGTAGCCTGGTCGGTACTAGCCGCGCCGTGCAGCATGTTCGGCAAATGATGCAGCAGGTGGCCGATACCGAGGCGAGCGTGCTTATCCTTGGCGAATCAGGAACGGGCAAGGAGGTGGTTGCACGGAATCTGCATTACCACTCCAAACGGCGTAACGGGCCGTTCGTTCCGGTCAACTGCGGCGCCATTCCGGCTGAGCTGCTCGAAAGCGAGCTTTTCGGTCACGAGAAGGGCGCCTTCACCGGCGCCATCACCGCGCGTGCCGGTCGTTTCGAACTGGCAGAGGGAGGAACCCTGTTCCTCGACGAAATCGGCGACATGCCGCTGCCAATGCAGGTCAAGCTGCTTCGCGTGCTGCAGGAGCGAACCTTCGAACGGGTTGGCAGCAATCGCACGCAAAACGCTGACGTACGGATCATCGCCGCGACCCACAAGGACCTCGAAAAGATGATCGTCGAGGGCGGCTTCAGAGAAGACCTTTATTACCGCCTCAACGTCTTCCCGATCGAAATGGCACCGTTGCGCGAGCGCATCGAAGACATTCCGTTGCTGATGAACGAGCTGATCTCGCGGATGGAACATGAGAAGCGCGGCTCGATCCGCTTCAACTCCGCCGCCATCATGTCGCTGTGTCGTCATGACTGGCCAGGCAATGTTCGAGAGCTGGCGAACCTGGTCGAACGCATGGCCATCATGCATCCCTATGGCGTGATTGGCGTTATGGAACTGCCGAAGAAGTTTCGCCATGTCGACGACGATGACGAGCAGTATGCCGCCAGCATGCACGACGAGATGGAAGAGCGTGCAGCCATCAGCGCGCCCATGGTCTCGGCCGAGGCTCATGCGATGCTCCCGGCTGAAGGGCTGGATCTCAAGGATTACCTGGGCAATCTTGAGCAGGGCCTCATCCAGCAGGCGCTGGACGACGCGGGTGGTGTGGTTGCCAGGGCGGCCGAACGCCTGCGTATACGCCGCACTACGCTGGTCGAGAAGATGCGCAAGTACGGCATGAACCGGCGCGACGACGAGCTAGACGACTGACCCCTCGCTGCGCAGCCTGGTCGTGCCTGGCCAACGGCAGGCACGATCCTTGCTCCCAAGCACTCAGTGACCATCTTTTGACGGCAATGAGTGTTTCCGTGACTTCAGCTCTCTCTTCCCACCGGGCGCTTGCCCGTCCAGACACCGCCAGCGCGGCCGAGCTCGAACGGTCGATCGATGACTTTGCTCGCATGGCGGATCGATTGGGCCAGTCACAGAGCCTGCTGCAAGAGCGTGTGAACAGCCTCAACGACCAGCTTGCCGAGGCCAGTGCCCAGCGCCTGCGTGATTTCGGCGAGAAAGAGCGACTGGCCAACCGCTTGCAGAGCCTGCTCGACCTGCTTCCGGGCGGGGTTATCGTCATTGACGGCCAGGGTGTGGTCTGCGAGGCGAACCCCGTGGCAATCGACCTGCTCGGCGAGCCGCTGCAGGGATCGCTTTGGCGAGAGGTCATTGCGCGAAGCTTTGCTCCGAGGCGTGATGACGGCCATGAGATCTCGTTGCGTGACGGGCGCCGCGTATCGATCGCCACACGCTCGCTCAATGCAGAGCCTGGCCAGTTGGTGCTGCTGACTGACCTTACCGAGACGCGCCGCCTGCAAGAGCAGTTGGCGCGCCATGAGCGGTTGTCCGCCCTTGGCCGCATGATGGCCTCCCTTGCGCATCAGATCCGCACGCCGTTGTCGACGGCATTGCTCTACGCAAGCCATCTGGAGCAAGGCGGCTTGTCGGACGAGCAGCAGCAGCGTTTTGCCGGTCGGTTGAAGGATCGCCTGAACGAACTCGAACACCAAGTGCGTGACATGCTGGTCTTTGCCCGCGGTGACCTGCCGCTGGTCGATCGCCTGACTCCCGCCGACCTGCTGGGCGCTCTGCGGGCGGCGGCGGAGACGCGTATCGACGGCGTCGCCTTGCGCTGGCAGTGCGACGCGCGCAGCGGGACCTTGCTGTGCAATCGCGACACGCTTGTCGGTGCGCTGCTCAACCTGATCGAAAACGCCTGCCAGGCCGGCGCCCAGCCACTGCGACTGAAAGTTCATCTCTTTCGCCGTGATGACCGTCTGCTGATCAACATCAGTGACAACGGGGTCGGGCTCGACACCGCGACGTTGCAGCGGGCTGGGGAGCCATTTTTCACGACCAAAACCCATGGTACCGGCCTGGGGCTTGCGCTGGTGCAGTCGGTGGCGCGTGCTCACTCAGGCGCTTTCCGGCTTCGCTCGCGGCCAGGGCTGGGGACCTGCGCCATGCTGAGTCTGCCGTTGCTCGATTCTGCCGCCGTTGCGATCCAGAGGACGAACCGATGATCACGAACATCCTGCTCGTGGAAGACGATCCCGCGCTCCGCCAGGCATTGAGCGACACGCTGGAGCTGGGCGGCTACAGTCACCGTGCCGTGGAAAGTGCAGAGTCTGCACTGCTGGCGCTACAAGACGACAGCTACGGCCTGCTGATCAGCGATGTAAATATGCCAGGCATGGACGGGCATGCGCTGCTGGGAATGGTTCGTCAGCGCTACCCACAGGTACCGGTGCTGCTGATGACGGCTTTCGCCGCGGTCGAACGCGCCGTCGAGGCGATGCGCCAAGGTGCTGTCGACTATCTGGTCAAGCCATTCGAACCCCAGGTGCTGCTGCAGCTCGTGGCACGTCACGCCTGTGGCCAGCTGGACGAGCCAGGCCAGGGCCCCGTCGCGGTCGAGCCGGCCAGTCAGCAGCTGCTTGCCCTGGCTGCACGGGTCGCGCAGAGCGACTCCACCGTGCTGATTTCTGGCGAGTCCGGTACCGGCAAGGAGGTCCTGGCACGCTACATTCATCAGTGCTCGCCGCGTGCGGCGAAGCCCTTCGTTGCGATCAATTGCGCGGCAATACCGGACAACATGCTCGAGGCGACGCTGTTCGGTCACGAAAAGGGCGCGTTTACCGGGGCGATTGCCAGCCAGCCAGGCAAGTTCGAGCTGGCCGACGGTGGCAGCCTGCTGCTCGACGAAATCTCGGAAATGCCCCTTGGCCTCCAGGCCAAGCTGCTGCGCGTCCTTCAGGAACGCGAGGTCGAGCGTGTCGGCGGTCGCAAGCCGATCGCACTGGACATTCGCATCATCGCCACCACCAACCGCGATCTCGCGAGCGAGGTGCGTGACGGGCGATTCCGTGAAGACCTGTTCTACCGGCTCTCGGTTTTTCCGTTGGCCTGGACGGCTCTGCGAGATCGACCGGCTGACATTCTGCCGCTGGCCGAGCGGTTGCTGGCGACACAAGCCGCCAAGATGCGCCAGGCCGCGCCCCGGTTGAGCGATGAGGCGCGTCGATGCCTGCAAACCTACGCCTGGCCGGGCAACGTACGTGAGTTGGACAATGCCATCCAGCGTGCCTTGATTCTCCAGCAGGGTGGGGTCATTCATCCGCAGGATCTGCGGCTGCACGGCCTGGCCGTGCCGGCATCGCCAGCGATGCTGCGGGCCGTCGAGGCCGTTCCGGTCGAGTCCAAACCCGCCGAGAGCGGTGGTGTGCTCGGCGACGATCTACGGCGTCGGGAGTTCGAACTCATTCTAGATACCCTGCGTGCCGAGCGCGGCAGGCGCAAGGAAACCGCCGATCGGCTGGGCATCAGTGCCCGCACGCTGCGCTACAAGCTCGCCCAGATGCGTGACGCCGGCATGGACCCCGAGGCGCTCGTGTCCTCCGCCTGAACGGGTGGCCGCTCTGCTAGGCTTCGTCCATCGCGGAACGAGGAGTACAACGTGGACGCAGGATTCTGGCACCGTCGCTGGTCGCGCAACGAAATCGGCTTTCATCTGAACGAGGTCAACCCCTACCTGCAGAGCCACTGGCCAGGGTTGGAGCTGGGGCGGGGCGCGCGCGTGCTCGTGCCGCTGTGCGGCAAGAGCCTCGATATGGCCTGGTTAGCCGCGCAGGGGTTCGAAGTGTTGGGCATCGAGCTCAGCGAGAAGGCGGCAGCTGACTACTACGCTGAACAGGGCTTGCAGCCGGAGATCAATCAACAGGGCGCCTACCGGCGTTTTCGAGCCGGCGGTGTGGAGATTCTCTGCGGCGATTTCTTCTCGCTGACGACGGCGGACGTTACGGGATGCGCGGCGTTCTATGACCGCGCAGCCTTGATCGCACTGCCGCCGGACATGCGACAACGCTATGTGAGGCATCTTGCGGAGTTGTTCGTGAGCGGCGGCGCAGGCCTGCTGGTGACCCTGGATTATGAGCGGTCGGAAATGGACGGTCCGCCCTTCGCGGTGAGCGACGGCGAGGTTCGGCAATCGCTGGCGTCAGATTGGGAGATCCGCTTGCTGGCGCAGGCCGATGTCCTCGACGGCAACTGGAAGTTTCTTCAGCGTGGTCTGACGCGCCTGGATGAGCGCTGCTATCACTTGATTCGGCGGCCTCAGGCGACCTGAGGCTGTCCGCTGCCGGGTGCGAGCTGAAACAAAAACCCCGCCAGGCGGCGGGGTCGGTGCAGACAGTCAGGTTCAGCCGCGCTGGCGGAGGGCTTCGATGCGATCATCCAGCGACGGGTGAGTCATCAAAAGGCCCGCCAGGCCGTTACGCAGCGCGCCGTTGATGCTGAAGGCCTTCAGGCTGTCCGGCATGTCCACCGGCACGCCCTGTTCGGCCTGCAGGCGCCGCAGCGCGCCGATCATCGCAGCGGTGCCGGCCAGTTGAGCACCGGCTTCGTCTGCCCGGAACTCGCGCTGCCGGGAGAACCACATGACGATGATGCTGGCGAGAATGCCGAGCACCAGCTCCGCGAAGATGGTCGCGATGAAGTAGCCCATGCCATGCCCGTCCTCGTTCTTGAAGATCGCGCGGTCCACGAAGCTGCCGAAGATGCGTGCGAAGAACATGACGAAGGTGTTGACCACCCCCTGGATCAGACTGAGCGTAACCATGTCGCCATTGGCTACGTGACCGATCTCGTGCGCCAGCACGGCTTTCACTTCTTCCGGCGAGAAACGCTCGAGCAGACCCTGGCTGACCGCGACCAGTGCGTCGTTCTTGTTCCAGCCGGTGGCGAAGGCGTTGGCCTCGTAGGCCGGGAAGATGCCGACTTCCGGCATGCGGATGCCGGCTTCGCGCGACAGTTGCTCGACTGTCTGCAGCAGCCACTGCTCATGGCGGGTGCGCGGCTGGGTGATGATCTCGGTGCGGGTGCTCATCTTCGCCATCCACTTGGAGATGAACAGCGAAATCAGTGAACCGGCAAAACCGAAGACCGCGCAGAACGCGAGCAGGCTGCCGTAGTTCTGGCCGGTGTAGCGGTCTACCCCAAGCAGCTTGAGGGTGATGCTGGCGACGACCAAGACAGCCAGGTTGGTGGCCAGAAACAAGAAAATGCGCATCATGTTTGCGACAGACTCCGAGGAGGAACAGTAAAGAACGTAGGCTATATAAGGGGCGGGTCGGCGCTATTCAACCAAGCGACTATTTCAAGCTATGTCGCTTGCGAGCCGTCAGGCTCAGGGCTTGGCGCGCAGCCCATCGCAGAACAGCTGGCGGGCGAGCTGGGCGAGTCGCTCGCTGTCGCCATCGCGCAAGGCCATGCGCAGGCAATTGGCGAAACTGCCCTGGACGCGGCGAATGCTCGGCGGCAGGGCATCGACAGCGGAAGGGGATTCGGGGCTGGCAGCGCTCAGACGAATGAACGCCTTCTCGGTCAGCACGGCCTGTTCCAGGGCCTGGAACTGCAACGTGTTCTCGTAGCGCAGGTAGCCTTCCTCGGCAAGCCAGATCAAGGCGCCGAGGCAGCTCTGATGCCGTTTGCTGGGTAATCCGAATTCGTCGGGCTCCTCATGGCCAATGAGGTCTTCGACGTATAGCGTGATCTTGCGCGGGAACGCCTGGTACAGCGCCAGCAGGCCGGCGGAGGCATCCCGGTAGAAATCGTCGATCTGCAGGTCCATGGGCTACTGGCTGTACGTCCGGAGGAAGTTGCCGATACGGCCGATCGCTTGTTCGAGGTCGTCGACCCGGGGCAGGGTAACGACACGAAAGTGGTCCGGCCACGGCCAGTTGAAGGCTGTGCCCTGGACGATCAGAAGCTTTTCGGACAGCAGCAGGTCGAGGACGAACTTCTCGTCGTTGTGGATCGGACAGATCTTCGGGTCGATCCGTGGGAACGCATAGAGGGCGCCCATCGGCTTGACGCAGCTGACGCCCGGGATGTCATTGAGCAGTTCCCAGGTCCGGTTGCGCTGCTCGAGCAACCGCCCAGGCGGAAGGACCAGATCGTTGATGCTCTGGTAGCCGCCCAGAGCGGTCTGGATGGCGTGTTGCGACGGCACGTTGGCGCAGAGCCGCATGTTGGCCAGGATGTCGATGCCTTCGATGTAACTCTGGGCCTTGTGCTTGGGCCCGGAAATCACGACCCAGCCGGAGCGAAAGCCGGCGACGCGGTACGACTTGGACAGCCCATTGAAGGTCAGACAGAGCACGTCCGGCGCCAGCGAAGCGGTGCAGACATGGACGGCATCGTCATACAGGATCTTGTCGTAGATCTCGTCGGAGAACAGCACCAGCTTGTGCTGGCGCGCCAGTTCGACCATGCCCTCCAGCACCTCGCGCGGGTACACGGCGCCGGTCGGGTTGTTCGGGTTGATCAGTACCAGGGCCTTTGTGTTCGGCGTGATCTTGGCTTTGATGTCGGCCAGGTCGGGCCACCAGTTGGCCTGTTCGTCGCAGAGATAGTGCACCGGCTTGCCACCGGCCAGGCTGACCGCGGCCGTCCAGAGCGGGTAATCGGGTGCCGGGATGAGGACTTCGTCGCCATTGTTGAGCAGCGCCTGCATCGACATCACGATCAGCTCGGAGACGCCGTTGCCAAGGTAGATATCCTCGATCGTCACGCCGTCCACCTGCTTCTGCTGGTAGTACTGCATGATTGCCTTGCGCGCGCTGAAAAGGCCCTTGGAATCGCTGTAGCCCTGCGCGGTCGGCAGGTTGCGGATCACGTCCTGAAGGATCTCTTCAGGCGCTTCGAAACCGAACGGTGCCGGATTGCCGATGTTCAGCTTGAGGATGCGGTGGCCTTCCTCTTCCAGACGTTTGGCGTGCTTGAGCACTGGCCCGCGGATGTCGTAGCAGACATTGGCGAGCTTGTTCGATTTGCTGACCTGCATGATCCTGTGTGTCCCGAAGTGATGACGCGCCTGCGTTCTGGCGGGCAGGCGGCGTGCGGCGTGAACCCGGGCGCCTTGGCAGCCTGCAACCCCGCTGCCAGACTAGGCGTCTTAAGAGCTCCGCATCATACGTGCGGCCCGATCACCGGAAAAGGTACAGAGTGGCCTTTTACGAACCTGAGGTGTACCGATGGAAAAGCTGGAGAAACCGCTGGAAACCTGGCGTGAGGAGCTCTCCGACGAGCAGTTCCAGATCTGCCGTCTGGGCGCGACCGAACGTCCCTTCACGGGCAAGTACAACGACACCAAGACACCCGGCGTCTACCATTGCGCCTGTTGCGATGAGCCCTTGTTCGATTCGGACGCCAAGTTCGATTCCGGCTGTGGATGGCCGAGCTACTTCCAGCCGGTCAGCGACACGGCGATCACCAGCCTTGATGATTTCAGCCACGGCATGCATCGCATCGAGATTCGCTGTGCCCGTTGCGATGCGCACCTGGGCCATGTTTTCCCTGACGGGCCGGCACCAACCGGGCTTCGCTACTGCATCAACTCCGCTTCGCTCAACCTCAAACCGCGCGATGCGTGAGTCGCGCCGCCTCGCAGGTACCGGCCATGCATGATCCGTTGCTCGACATTCCGTGCACCACCATAGATGGGCGATCCACAACGCTAAGAGAGTTTGGCGCCAGGCTCTATCTGGTCGTCAATACCGCCAGCCAGTGCGGCTTCACGCCTCAGTACAAGGGACTCGAGGCGTTGTGGACTCAGTACCGGGACAGGGGCTGGTCGTGCTTGGGTTTCCCTGCGACCAGTTCGGTGGTCAGGAGCCGGGCGACGAGGCTCAGATCGCAACCTTCTGCGAACGCAATTACGGTGTCAGCTTCCCCCTGTTCGCCAAGGTGAACGTCAATGGCGGCGACGCGCATCCCTTGTTCATCGCGCTGAAGAAGCGCGCGCCCGGTCTGCTCGGCAGCAAGGCGATAAAATGGAACTTCACCAAATTCCTTATCGCGGACGAGGGTCGGTCGGTCGAGCGCTTTGCTACTCGGACCAAGCCTGAAGCCCTCGCGACGCAGATCGAGGCGTATCTCTGATTGGTGCCGATCGCCAGTCGATCGGCCGTTTTCCCTATCCCAGGTTTATTTACTGTCATGGACACCGACTTGAAAGCGTTCCTGCAACGCGCCGAGGCCTTGATGGCGCGCCTGGAACCCTTGCTTCCAGCACCCCGTACACCTATCGACTGGGCAAGTAGTCTCGCTGCTCGCTGGCACCGGGAGGCACAGGGCGGTTACCTTCAGCCGCTGAAGGTATCGCTGGATATCCGGCCGGATGACCTGATCGGTATCGACCGTCAGCGCGAGCTGCTGTCGAGCAACACCCGGCAATTCGTCTCCGGCCTTCCTGCCAACCACGTCCTGCTCTGGGGCGCGCGTGGCACAGGAAAGTCGTCGCTCATCCGTGCACTGCTGGCCGAGCATGCCGCAGCGGGTCTGCGCCTGATCGAAATCGAGCGCGACCACCTGGCCGATCTGCCGCGCGTGGTCGACGCGCTACTCGGCTTGCCGTACCACTTCGTCGTGTTCTGCGACGACCTGTCCTTCGAGGCAGGCGAGGGGGATTACCGGGTCCTGAAGAGCGTATTGGACGGCTCGCTGGAGCGTGCGCCGGAAAACGTCTTGCTGTATGCCACCTCGAACCGCCGGCATCTGGTGCCGGAGCGCCAGAGCGACAATGAGCATTGGCAGATGGTCGATGGTGAGTTGCATCCGAACGAGGCGGTCGAGGACAAGATCGCGCTATCGGACCGGTTTGGCCTGTGGCTTTCGTTCTACCCGTTCAGCCAGGATCACTACCTGGACGTGGTGCGGCACTGGGTGGCGGCGTTGGCCGAACAGGCGGGGCTGAATTGGCGCTGGGACGAGTCGGTGGAGAAGGAGGCGATACGCTGGGCGACGTCGCGGGGTAACCGTAATGGGCGTTGCGCGTATCAGTTCGCCCGCCAGTGGGTGGGCAAGCGCCTGCTGTGAGCGAGAGCGCCCGCACGGGGAGCCCTTCGATGCGGTCAGTTGGCGTCTTGTCGCGCCTTGCCCATTTCCACCAGTTTGGCAGTCGTGCGTTGTTCCGACGCCCAGAAGCTCTGCGTGGATGCTAGGCTTCTGACCCGGTCGTGATGCGCCGCCAGTGAAGGCCAGCGCGTCGCATCGAGGTGCTCGCCGCCATGCTCCATGTTCAGCAGTTGCGAGGCGACGGCAAGGTCTGCGAGTGACAGTTGGTCGCCGAGAAAATAGGGGCGGTCGCCCAGTTGTGCCTCGAGATAGTCGAAGTGCGGCGGCAGCTTTTCGGTCAGCGCAGCCTGTACGGCGTCCTCGTTACATGGGTGGCCGCTGCTCGGCTTGAGGATCCGGTTGCGAAACACCGTGAAGGTAGTCAGCGGCGCCAGTTCGTAATCCGCATACTTTTCCAGCCAGCGAACCTTCGCCCGCTGGGCAGGATCGCTTCCATAGAGATGCGCGGTGTCCGGGTAGGCTTCCTCGAGGTACTGGCAGATCACGCTGGAATCAGCCAGTGTCAGGTCGCCGTCCTTGAACGCCGGGATGCGTCCAAGGGGGTTCAGCTGCAGATACCATTCAGGTGGCGTGAACGGCATGACCATTTCGAGCTGGTAATCGAGCCCCTTCTCCTGCAGACACAGGCGTACCTTGCGAACGAAAGGTGACAGCGGGGCGCCATAGAGGATCATCGACATCGGGTTTCTCCTTCACAAGGCCCGGCCGCGGAGCCAACCGGCCGGTCTCAGTAGATATTGTTCTTTTTCCAGTCGTCTTCGGTTTCGAACGCCTTCAGCCCTTCGGTCAGTTCGCTGGGCTCGTTCAGGTCCGGCTTCTGCTGCGTCTGTTCGAGTTGGTTGGCGTGGGCATAGTTCGCTTCGAGCTGCTTGCGCTGCGTCTGGTAATCCGCTTGATTCGCTTGTTTGCGCACATACTGAAGGCCGCGCTCGAAGGCCAGGCGAGCCTTGTGCGCGTTACCTTGCTGCAAGGCCAGCTTGCCAGCGTTGGTGAAATATTCGACATGGAGCAGAACGAGCATGCGCTGGGTCTCGGCGAGCCACTGCTTGGCTTGCATGGGTTCGAGTTGGCGCTGTTTGGCGGCCCAGACGACCAGGGCCTGCAGATCATCGAGCAACAGGCGGAGCTCTTTGGCCTGGGCTTCGGTCATGATCTTCGTAGGCGAATTCGTAACCGGAATATCCTGCCCCTGGGCTACCGAGGCACGCAGGGCTTCGATGCGCGAGGCAAGGGCGGCATTCTTCTTGTCCAGCGGCAGCAGTCGCTCGGCCAGATGCAGCTCGAGGCGGCTGAGCATGAGTTTCAGCGCAGGCGTCATCATTTGGCCAGGGAACGCGTCCGATAGGAGGGCGCAGCGCCGGATGCGGTCATTCAGCTCGGCGCGTTGGCGGGCTTTTTCCAGATTGCCTTTTTCCACGAGCTGATTGATGTATCCGATCGTGATCAGAATGAACAAGCCAGCGAGGACCAATCCTGCTATCAGGGCGGAGGACACTGCGCACACCTCTCTAACACGGGCGATTTTCGTACCGAGTGTAGAGGGTTGGATGGCAAGCTGATAGCTCATTGAGCGGCTGGAATCGATCGGCAAATTTTTTTCGACATGATGCTTGACGACCCCAGGATGCCTCCATAGAATGCGCGCCACTTGCAGCGTTAGCCCAAAAGCAGGCGCTACAAGCCGGAATGAAGCTGGAGTTTCCGGGCAGCGTCCCCTTCGTCTAGTGGCCTAGGACACCGCCCTTTCACGGCGGTAACAGGGGTTCGAGTCCCCTAGGGGACGCCATTATTTGCGGGAATAGCTCAGTTGGTAGAGCACGACCTTGCCAAGGTCGGGGTCGCGAGTTCGAGTCTCGTTTCCCGCTCCAAATTCGCTCGAGGCAGTTCATCGAACTGGTCCGAGCAACAAAAAAGCGACCTTAGGGTCGTTTTTTTTTTGCCTGCGATTTGCGCCTCACGCCTGCTTCACGCTCCCGCTCTCCTTTTCTTGATCGATGCTCGACTTGCCCTGCTGAAAACTTAGCCAGGCAATGCACGGTCCAACGCTCGTGACGAGAAGTGTGGCTTGCCGAACCTCTCCAAGCATGAATATAAAGAGGTGGCTTGCCGTCGAAGTCGATCGAGGGCTGGGGGTGTCAATGGCAGTTGGTCAAAGTGCCGCAGCGACGCTGCGCTCCGCATGGTTCGCTCATGCCCGGGCGAACCCTGTCATCACGCTGGGGTTGGGTGCGGCCGTACTCGCGGTCGCCGCGTTGTTGCTGACGAGCGCCTACAGCGCGATAAACAACGGTGACCAGAGCCATCTGCGTTACGCGCTGCTGGGTGGTACGGCTGGGTTCGCAGCGACGGCCCTCGGGGCGCTGTTGGCCATGGCCTTGCGCAATATCTCCACCAAAACGCAGGACAGCATGCTCGGGTTCGCAGCTGGAATGATGCTGGCGGCCAGTTCGTTTTCGCTGATTCTTCCCGGGCTTGCGGCCGCGCGGGACCTCCTGGGCAGTGGTCCGGCGGCGGCGGCCACCGTCGTGATCGGCCTCGGGTTGGGTGTTCTGCTGATGCTCGGGCTCGACTACTTCACGCCTCATGAGCATGAGAGTGCTGGTGCATTCGGGCCGGAGCACGAACGAATGAGCCGGGTGTGGCTCTTCGTCTTTGCAATCATTCTTCACAACATTCCAGAAGGTATGGCGATCGGGGTGAGCTTTGCCGACGGCGACATGCATGTTGGGCTGCCGCTGACGACCGCCATCGCCATTCAGGACATCCCCGAAGGGCTTGCCGTCGCGCTGGCATTGCGGACGACGGGCTTGTCCGCCGGCAGGGCAGTGCTGGTGGCGGCGGCGTCGGGGTTGATGGAGCCGCTCGGGGCCGTGGTTGGGCTGGGGATGTCGAGCGGCTTGGCGATCGCCTACCCGGTGAGCCTGGGGCTGGCCGCCGGTGCAATGATCTTCGTGGTGTCGCACGAGGTGATCCCGGAAACGCACCGTAACGGTCATCAAACCTCCGCAACGGTAGGTTTGATGGGGGCTTCGCAGTGATGATGTTCCTCGATACCGCTTTGGGTTGAGGGCAGGCGACGGCGGGTCGCCTGCCGGCAGGCTTAGCGCTGCTGTTGCTCGAGCAGTCGCCGTGCCGCCTCCTGTCCGCTCAGCCAGGCCCCTTCTACGCGCCCTGAAAGGCACCAGTCGCCACACGCATATAGCCCAAGGTCGGCGTCGGCCAGCGCGCCCCACTCGTGGGTTTGGGCTGGACGCGCATATAGCCAGCGGTGGGCGAGGGTGAAGGTGGTTTCCGGCACGACGCAATCGATCAGCTCGGCGAAGGCACCGAGCAGCTGCTCGATGACCGCTTCCTTGGGTAGATCCAGATGTTGCCGACTCCAGGCGCTTGTGCCGTGCAGCACCCACGTGTCGAGGCGGTCATCGCGGCCGGGTTTGCTGCGATGCCGCGCCAGCCAGTCGAGTGCATCGTCCTGCACGAAACAGGCTTCGACGCGGGTTTCCAGTGGCGAGGCAAAAGCGACGGCCACCGACCAGGTTGGCTCCATGGCTACGCTCGCGGCGACCGCGGCCAGTTTGGGCGCCGTCGCCAGCAATGCGCTGGCCTGGGGCGCCGGCAGGGCGATGACAACCTGGCTGAAAGGTCCGTGACTCGTGCCGTCGGCATCGACCAGTGTCCAGAATGCTTCCCCGCGAAACACATCTGTAATGCGGCACGCATAGGTTGCCGGAGTGTCGCCGATCAGGCCTCGGGCGATGGCGCTCATACGCGGCACGCCCACCCAGCGGACCTGCTCGTCGGTCGAAGGTGATAGCTGGCCGCTCCGTGCCTGGTAGAGGTTGGGGACCAGGAATCGACCCACCCTTGTGCCTGCCAGCGTTGTACCGTTTCGCTGAACCGGCGATCACGTGCCGTGAAATATTGCGCGCCGAGGTCGAGACTTCCTGCTTCGCTGCGTTTGCTGGACATACGGCCGCCGGGGCCGCGACTCTTGTCGAACAGTTGCACGGCCTTACCGGCGGTCTGCAGTGCCTCGGCCGCCGACAGTCCGGCGATACCGGCGCCGATGATGGCGATGGGAGCTTTGCTCATGCTTACCTCTTCGATGGCGCCGTGCGTCCCGCGCACTACTACTGCGCCGTTTCGTTCGATTTCACCACCGTCGATCCTGCGACGGCTATCGCTGATCCGCCCCTTATCCTCAAACAGACCCGCGCGTTTGCCTAGGGGTTCTGTTTGCCATTTCATGACCGGCGGCACTTTTTCCGATCTGCCTGACCAGCGGCATCGCAGGCCTGCCAGAAGAAGGCAGCAGTTGTAAGTTAAGAATAAGCCGGTACAATGGCGCCGCTCGCCGCCAGGCGGGTGTCGTCATGGTGGTCCTATCGGTCCCCTCGCAACGATCAGCCGTGAACCCGGTCAGGTCCGGAAGGAAGCAGCCGCAGCGGTGACATTGTGTGCCGGGGTGTGGCTGGTAGGGCTGCCTCCATGACGAATAAGTCGTTGTTTTTGCTCGGTTTTTCGCTCTCAACCATCCAGGTGGTCCAAGGAGTGATACAACCGTGTCGTCAGTCCCGTCTTATCTTCTTCTGTCTCGTCACTCGATTTACTATTTCCGGATAGTGATTCCTGACGTCATTCGTCCGTTCTTTCCTCAGCGTGAAATCAGGCGCTCCCTCCTAACTAGGTGTCGACGGGAAGCTCTGCTGCGAAGCCGCGAGCTGCTTCTCCAGGTGCAGTCGTTGTTCACGGATGCTTTCCGAGGCGTCAGACCCTCCTTGGAAGCCCTGAAAGGTAGCTGGGAGCGCCAGGGCAAGCGGCTTGCCTGTTGGTCATCCTGGCTGCGGCAGCAGCAGCTCGTACGCCACTTCGAACATGGCCAGAAGGCCTTACCGCTTCCCTCAGCTCAAGGTCATGTGCCAGCCCCTGCTTTCACTCAACAGAAGCCTGTCGTCTCGCCAAGCCTGTCGTCGTTGGCCAGCTCGTATTTGGAGCAGCAGGAGCGGGAGGGCGTGGCCCTTAAGACGCTGCAGGACAAGCGTGCCGTGGTATCCCTGCTCGGTAAAATAGTTGGCGACCTTCCTGTCGCACAGATCACCAGGAAGGAAGCCCTACTGTTCCGAGAGACCGCACTGAAGTTGCCCCCTCGCTTAGGTCAAATCCAGGACCTGTCACTGAGCGAAATAGTTGGCTCCGCTTCCGAGACCATCAGCTTTACCACGTTCAACCACTATGTGAAGAACCTTACGACGATCTTCTCCTTCGCCATTCAGGAGGGGCATTGCGAGAAGAACCCTTTCGAGGGTTTGAAGGTGCGCCAGCGGAGGAAGACGAACGAGGAACGCAGCGCATTCAGCTCTTCGGATCTGAGGCTTCTCTTCAATCGGGCTACTTACGAATCGACCTCGACCAACAAGCCATATCGTTACTGGTTGCCGCTTCTTGGCCTTTATACGGGGGCTAGGCTGAATGAATTATGCCAGCTCTACCTGGACGATATCGTCAATCGGGACGGCATCGATTGCATTCATTTCCGGCAAGGAAGGGCGGACCAAAGGTTAAAGAATGCAACGTCGGAGCGGCTGATACCGATCCACCGGAAGCTCGTAGAGCTTGGGTTCCTCCGATTTGTGGAGCATCAGCGCGAGCTTGGCGCGCATCGTCTTTTCCCTGAGATTGGCTGCCACAAGATGCATGGTTACGGGGCGGTGCCGTCCAAGTGGTTCGCCCGTATACGGCAGCAGCTAGGGCTCCGAGAGGACGGCGTGAGAAAGGACTTTCATAGCTTTCGACACACGCTAGCTGACCACCTGAAACAGAAGGGTGTAACGGAATCGCTCGTAGCGGGGTTGCTTGGTCATCAGGCCGGGGGATTACATTCGGGCGCTACGGTAAGGACTACCGACCTGAGACGCTTTCGTCTGTGGTCGATCTGATAACGCTTGAATCGTTCTGAAGCGCGCTCAACAGGGGCGTTTTCCAAGTCGTATTACCTGAAGGGAACAACAGATGCGTGACGACAACGTGTGTGTGAAACATGCCGACAACATCACCGAAAGGCAGCGGGAGTTGTTGCTGAGATATTGGACCCGCGACGGCTACGGGCGCTTTTCGTCCTCAGTCCAAGAACTAGCCGTCGAGTGGAACGAGAGTACAACCAATTTGCTTCACCTTGTGAGAGCTGCGGGCACTGCCTACCTTGAACAATCGAGATGCCAGCAGTGCGACGGCTTCATATATGTTGATTGCAGGTCATCCCTGAATAAGCATCTACTACATCCTTCGCGGCCATGTGATGTTTGCAGGTACGGTTTGGAGGAGGAGGTTGATGAGGGCGCATCCGCGCCTACGCCAGATACCGTCCAGCCAGTGCGCGCTGAGAGTAACGGCGATGCGCCACGTTGCATTGACACCCGGGCCGGGGAGGGTGGGCCCGTTAAACTGGAAGCTGACCACATAATCAGCCTGGAAGCCTTCGCTCGCGACCCAGGCTCCGTGATGGCGGCCTTTAGAGGGAGCCGCCTCGCGGTACTGGACGACAACAAACCAGCCTTTTACTGTTTACCATCGGCCAGTTGGACTGATAGTAAGCCGGGCGAGTCAGCCTCGAATAGTTAACAGCTCGTCCCACCGCGTCGTGTAGCACTGGCTTTTCATGTCACGTCGCATGCCCCAGTCGGGCGCAATCGGAACGCTACCTAGGCGGACGGTCCCACGACCTTCGCGACGGTTGATGATGTCTATGACAGCCATCAGCCGTTCGCTTCCCCGTCGAGGGGCCGGAGCAAACAGGTCAGCAGTAACTTCGCCCCGCTGACTAAGGTCCATCAGCAGCACAGCGCATTTGGAGTAAGCGTACCCAGGCCGATATATGCCCGCTAAGGCCGATAGCGCTTGCTCCAACAGGTCTCGTGTATCGTCGGTTGGGGCCGCCAGGGGTACGGTGATGGAATTGGCATAACGCGGCAGAAGAGGGTTGTGAACCTGCGTCTGCAGGCTGACCTGTAAAGCCCCGCAGAGTGACTGCTGCGCCCGCAGCTTCTCCGCTGCTCTGGATACATAAGTCGCCATCGCCTGCCGAATTGGCTCCAGCTTCGTTAATTTATGGCCAAACATCTTGCTGGAGCAGATGGCCTGCTTCGGCGGCGGTCCATCGCTCAAGCCCAAACAGCTAACGCCTCTCAGCTCCCTCGAAGTCCGCTCGACCGTTACCCCGAACTTCTTTCTAAGCGATGCCGCGTCATAACTGGCAAGGTCCCAGGCGGTCGTGATACCCAACGTCCGAAGCTTCAAGGCAAGCCGCCGGCCGACTCCCCAGACCTCTTCGACTGGAGCGAGCTTGAGGAGCTTTACCTGCCTTTCTGGCGACGTCAGGTCGACGACCCCACCCGTACCTACCCACTTCTTCGCTGCCCAGTTCGCCAGCTTGGCCAGCGTTTTCGTCGTACTAATACCGACGCCGACAGGCATACCTACCCATTGCTGTAGTCGGCGCCTGATAGTCAGTCCGAACTCCGTTAAATCCCCCTCGATGCCGGTCAGGTCAGCCCAGGCTTCATCGATGGAATAGACTTCGATTCGCGGAACCATCTCGGCAATGATGGACATGACGCGATTGGAAAGGTCCGCGTACAACGTGTAGTTACTGGACCGAACTACAACGCCTGCTTGTTCCAAAGCCTCTCGCACCTGAAAGTAAGGCGCACCCATCGATATCCCGAGGGCCTTCACTTCGGATGTTCTGGCAATGACGCACCCATCATTGTTCGAAAGGACAACCACCGGCTTGCGCTTGAGCTCAGGCTGTGTGATGCGCTCGCATGAGCAGTAGAACGAGTTGCAGTCGATGAGCGCGAAGATTGGAGTCACCATCCCAGCTGGCTCAGGACCCATTTAGCCTGCCCCCACACCTCCACGCTGACCTCAGCGCCCATGTTCAGGGGAGCAACAGACGTATCTGCTGCTTTCAGCAGGTTGCTGCCATCCGGCCCCTTAGTTACTAGACGCAATCGAAACTGGCTGTCGCCGTCGATGTTAACCACTGCCAGGCAATGCGGCTTGCAGTCAGCGGACCTATCGACAGCGATACGGTCCCCTGGATAGAGGCCGAAGCGTACAAGGCTGTCGTCGTCGACTTTGAAGACCCATATTTGCGGCTTCCCTAGGCCAACAAGCGCGTCGAACGACAGGCCTGCATCCTTCTCATCTTCAGCCGGACTCTGGAAGCCAGTAATACGGAGTTCTGCGCACTCATGGCTCAGGTTATGAAGGCGGTCAAGGCGCCCAAGGAGGGTAAGGGACATAGTCGGGACTGCTCAAAATACTGTATTAATATACAGTACACACCGAGTTACTAGCCCGACAATAGCTTGTCGTCGACAACCTCTATGCCAAGGACGCACTGATGCTCCGCTGTTTGTTTCTCCTGCTACTGCTCACAACCGAGTCGGCCATCGCCGCGACAGCCCCAAGGACCTTCGCGGAGGCCAAAAAAGCTGCTTGGAAGCTCTACGCCGGCAATCCAGTGGAGTTCTACTGTGGCTGCCGTTACGACGGCAACAAGGTCGACCTGAAGAGCTGCGGCTACGTCCCTAGGAAGAATGCTCAGCGGGCTGCTCGGATTGAATGGGAGCATGTGGTCCCCGCCTGGGTCATCGGTCATCAGCGGCAGTGCTGGCAGAAGGGCGGGCGGTCAAACTGCTCGAAGAACGATTCGACATACCGCATCGCAGAAGCGGACCTGCACAATCTCGTCCCCAGCATCGGCGAGGTCAACGGTGACAGGAGCAATTACGGCTTTGGGTGGTTACCGCAGAAGCCGACCCAGTACGGGGCCTGCCCCATGGTGGTCGACTTCAAGGCCCGCAAAGCGATGCCCCGTCAGCAGGTTCGCGGGATGATAGCTCGGACTTACTTTTACATGGCTGAACGCTACGCGCTGCGGCTGTCGAAACAAGACAGGCAGTTGTATGGCGCCTGGGACAAGGCGTACCCACCACGCGCTTGGGAGCTGGCGAGAAATCAACGGCTTGCCTGCGTGATGGGACACGGCAACCGTTTCGTTGGGCCCGTCGACCTCAGTGCGTGCCCCTAGCGAGGTCTGTTATGTGTGGTGGAGTCGAGGCTCGCGAAGCCGAGAAGGCGTTCAAGGTGTACTTCCCGAGTCCCAAGGCGGCATTCCCAGTGGTACTTGTCGACGGCGGTGAGCTTGGCTGGGTCCGCTGGGGCAAGCGCGAGGGTGAATCAGGCATCGGACCAAGAGGCGGCTGGGCCAAGCTGGAGACCATCGAACGCGGCGGATGGGACAAGTACCGACCGAGGCTAGCCCTCGGATTGGTCGACCGATTCATGGAAAAGGACGGTCAGCGGACATCTCATTGGTTCGACGTCCCTGACGGCTACGCTCTGCGCTGCCTCGTGACGGGCGAAGGTTACGACCAACGGGTGTTCGTAGTGACCAGTAGTCCGCCCGAGGAGTACGCCTGGGTTCACGACCGATGGCCTCAGCTGGCCCTTCTGTGACCGACAATGCAGACAAAACTGCAGGTGGACGGACATGTACACGAGAAGCCCTCGCAGGAGCTTCCCTTATAGTCATTCGGCTGTCGCCGGTATCCGGCTTCGGAGCCTCTTCTTGTAGCAGCCGGTGTTCGCCAGCCGGTCAGCTCGTTCGTTGTCCTCATTACCGTTGTGGGCTTTGACCCAGGCTACGGTCAGCTGATGGACACCCCGCAGGCGGACCAACTCCTCCCACAGATCGATGTGAGCGACAGGCTTCTTATCAGCTTTCCTCCAGCCCCGTTCAATCCATCCGTCGAGCCACTTGTTGAAGGCGTTCGCGATGTACTCGCTGTCGGTGAAGACCTCGATTGTTGCTGGGTTACGGATGGCCTTGAGTGCTTCGACAATAGCCAGTAGCTCAGCTCTCCCGTTGGTCTGCGGCTGCTCTTCGGGTACGGGACCAGCAAGTTCGAGGACGTCCCCTTCGGGGTTTCGAAGGACTGCTCCCCATCCTGCTCGGGGATGCGGACCTCCATTACCGAGACAAGCCCCGTCGGTGTAAATGGTGTAGGTGCGTTTGTTTGACATGGTAGGTTTCCTATAGACGAAGTAAGGCCTCCCTGATCTTTACGAGGGATGCCGTGATAGTTGATGAACGAAGCAGAGGCGGACCAACTGACTGAAGGTCGGCGACAGGTGGCCCAATCCCCGACATAGATATCGTCAGTTCATTGATCCTTGCCATCTGAGTCTCGATTGCGGCTGCAACGAGGGCGGTCGTGGAAGACGGCAGTAGCGAAGCTGCTGTCGGCTTTCCTTCAAGACCGACCAACAACAAAGACGATGATGGGATTGAAGGGAGGAACTACGACGTTGGAGGGCGTCAGCCCGCTCAGATCGGTGTTTGAGTTGGTCAGGCTCTGTGGACCCAGATAGTCCCCACACTCGCTTCGCGCGCTCCGTAAATGCGGGCTCACGCCTGCCCTTTGTGAAGGCGCTCTTATACTAATTGCCGAGTGTGGGAGTCCGCTCAGCCAGTGGGCTACAGCGGTGATAGGACGCCAATATTGGCGGCTCTGCCACAGGTCCATCTAGCAAGTGCGTCATTCCGAGCCTGTAGGTCCCCACGCCATGCGATCCATGGGTGGATGCAGACCTTGGTTGGCCAGTTCTTACCCTGAGCAGTGCGCTTTATCAGGTTGTTGTCAACAAGCTCTTTAAGGCCTCGTTGGACCGAACGATCAGGCATAGCCAATACCGCTGACAGCTCACCAATGTGGCCGAACCAGTAGTTTCGTCCGGCTAGGTTTTCGGCGAAGTGACGCAGGAGCCGGACTGCTCCAGCAGTAGTTGTGCCTTCGAGCAGGTCAAGAAGCTTGCGCTCGTCAAGGTAAAGCGCGTCGATCCAGTAATCGAAGTGCCGTATGGACTCGCGAAGCTCGTCGGCATCTCTTGCTTCAACCGGCCATTTCGTTTCCTCTCCAACGTAGGCCTTAACGTCAGGTTGGGCCCGATGCCTTGGCAGCCTTCTGCTGGAGTGGATTATTTCGCCAGTATCGGCTGCGGCAACATAAACATGGCCGCCGTCATACACCGCAACGGCAGCGCGTGCTCCAAGCGGGTTGATTATGACTGGCGCGGTTATGCCTCCGTCGAGCTTTTTATCGACGCTGGGCATCAGAGCAGCCGCTCCGGTTGCTTTCGTCATTGAGCCTCTTTGTAATCGGGCCGCCGTTGATCGAGTGCTTACGCGCTACGATGCCGAGCGCTAGCCAGCTGGGTTGCTCGTGGTCAGGTCGAGCAAGGTCGAGGAGGTCGTAGTCGCTCCAAACGCAGCCAGCGGTCAGAACTAGCTCGATGGCCTCAGCCAGTCTGGTGTATCGGCCCTTTCGTCTGGCCAAGCCGTCTGCAAGCACGGTGAGGCGGTTGAGATGGTCTTGTCGTAGGTGCAGGTTCAACCGCACCAGTTGGTTGTTGTTCAGCATGGGATAGATGTCCTGTGTGAGTGATAGGCAAGCGCAAGCGTCCCGCCTGGACGAATCCGGCAGGGTTTCAGTGAGGGTTTTTGCTGATGCGCTTGGTTTGCGTCAGTGGCTGACGATGGTGTTCAGCTTAGACTGGCCGTAAATACAGCCGAGCCCTGCGGAAGCCCAACAGATGGGCTCCTGAGAGGGGTAGCCGCCGTGCTTAGGTTTTGAGCAGCATAACGAGCATGACAACCAGTGCAGGTATGCCGACTAGCAGCCCGGTAGCAGTCGCTAGTGGTTCAAGGTACGTCAGATACGGGCGTTTCGCGTACCTCAGCTCCCGTTGCAGCCTGCGATTCTCGGCTTCGGCCTGACGCTTCGTGTTTTCGAGGTTTAACCTGTTGACCTCTCGAATGAGCCGCAACGATTCATCCGACGAGGTTTCTGGCGGGGCGAATTGAATATCCTGGGAAACGACGGCGTCGGTCATAGCGGCCTCCTTTCAGCGGCATCGGCTTCTGAATGATAGGACACCAGAATAGCGAATGGCATTCCGCTTATGCAGTTACTGCACCGCACGGAGGTCGTTCTGCATCTGCTGAGAATTCACTCCAGGGAGCCTTCTGCCGAACTCGGCGACACCGAGAGGTATACGCTGGCCTGCAGCAGCGCCGACCTGGGCATGGGGCAACAGTCGGGCTTGGTCTCTGCCAGGGCCTGCCGATCTTCTTCCACCTGCAGGGCCAAGCGCAGGGCTTCGGTGAAGTTGGTCGGGATGGCTGGGCGGGCTACTGCAGCTTCCAGCTCCTGCCAGCGGTAACCAATCGCGCGGCGAACTTAGGAGAGCAGGAGAGAGCCTGGCGAGGATGACGTAACTTTCGCGTTTGCCGGTGCGGTACTGGGGGCGGCTTGCGGCCAAGGCTATCGAGATATTCCTCCATTGGAGAATCAGTGATGACGCCCTTACCGACCAGCCGCTCGGTGGTCCGCTTGACGTCGTCGTGACGACAGTCCGGCAACTCGGCGATTGTCGATTGGCTCAGACCTGCTCTGCTGCCTTTCTGGTACGGAATACCGTCGTGCGGTCGAGGCCCAGTTTCCTACCTATCTCGGTGTCGCCGAGGCCTTCCGCTTTGAGCGCCATTATCTGGTCGGCCAGCGGCGCACCTTTCGGCTTCCGTCCTTTATATTTTCCCTCGGCCTTAGCTTTCGAAATGCCCTCGCGTTGACGTTCAAGCATCATCTCACGCTCGAATTGAGCGACCGAGCCAAGCACGTTAAGCATCAGGCGCCCAGTCGGTGTGGTTGTGTCGATGCCCAAGGCGAGAATGTGTAGCCCCGCACCAACGGCCTCGAGCTGCTTCAGTACCTCGCCAAGGTGATGGATGCTTCGAGCAAGGCGGTCCAGCTTCGTGACAACCAGGACGTCACCGTCACGGAGGTCGGTCAACAGTCGCTCCAGTTCAGGTCGTGCCGCAACCGACGATACTTGCTCCTTATAGATGCGGTCGGCACCAGCAGCCAATAGCTCTCGCTCCTGGGCGTCAAAGCCAGCGACCTGTTCCAGTGTCGATGTGCGTGCGTATCCGATGCGCATGAGTCGCTCCGTTGCGTTAGGGTCTAAGATGTCGGAACGATATCGTTGCAGAAATCGAAAGTCAACTCTTATGCAACGCTTTGATGGGCATCCTGCAACGTTGCGCTGGGGCTTGATCTAATGCAACGGTCTGGCTCATGCCGGCCTCACCTGGCCTCTACGCCGACTAGTTGAGAATCATGACCGAAACCAAGGGCGATCTGATTGAGACTTCCCTGGTTGGCATACGGAGATGGGCGCCGAGCTGACAGAAACCAAGGGGGTTGATGCCGCTACGCCGGGAGGGGGCGGGGGGAATTTCGGCAAGCCCCATTCATTACAAGGGGCACGGATTTTTGGGTACTAAATTGCCAGGGTTGGGGCGACGGGATATATATGGCTTAATGCTATTACGTCCGATTGCCGCTGGAGCTCTTTATGTTATGGAAGTTGTTTTCATTCTGTCTTTGCTTTTTAGTCGGAGGCCCCTGTTACGCAAGCGACTTAGATTATCGCTTCGCTGCTGACGCCATGGAGGAGGTTAAAGAGGCCGAGGAAGTAATACTGGCGCTGCCAACAGAACTGAGAAATGCAGCATTCCTCTCTATTGGAGGGATGCTCAACTTGCAGATGCAAGCATGGGGAAAGGAAACGGTTGCCAAGCGGGAGCTTTCACCCGCAGAGCTATTCGCTGCGATTGCTACAGCTTTGCGAACGTTCGCAGCGCTTACCCAGAAGGCTGATTGGACGGAAGCAACGGTCTGCCATTTGCGGGAAGCAAGCGCGCTTGACGACATGGCTGCGGGGAAGCCAGCCAAGCCAGTCAACTGTAGGGACGCAGTGTACGGTCGGATTCAAGTCAACGCGATGCGTTTGGGCCCTAAGCTGAGTGCGCCGGGCGTAGCCGAACCACTACAGCAATGGGTTACCTCCACAATTCTGATGAGTTTCTACACAGTGCGAGCGGGCCGCGATGGTTTGCGGAAATGAGAGTTCAACATATCGTCAGCTTATGCAGGCGTTTCGTATGTTGGACGGAGTGGATCAAGGCTAAAGAGGTGCAAGGATGACATTTGTCGCTGTTCGTGGGGCTACGCGGATCGAAGATGAAACGGAGCTTCAGGCTCATCTCGCCTCATTGCTTCGATTGGAGAACATCGGCTTGCTCCTAGGCGCTGGCGCATCGGTAGGCGCTGGTGGCCAAACAATGATGGCAATGTGGGATCGTTTTGTCGCGACTTATCCAGATGATGCGGCCTGGATGGTCGAACATGGTTTCATCGATGCAGTGGCCATTGGAGAACCACACCGCGAGCTTCCAAATATCGAAAGGGTTATTGATCGCCTAGAAATAGCCCTCTTCGATTGGGAGCGTCGTCTAGGAGATGGTGGTGGTTTCGCTCAGTTTGCAGAAGAAATAAACGACCTGAAGGGTGTAAGGGCCTCGCTATACCGAGCAATTGTTAACGCAGCGATCCTTCAAGAGCGTTGGTGGATTTCACCTAGCGGTGTGGAGTCTGATGAGCTCCGACTAGAGACGCACCGCGTGATTCTGCAGAAGCTAGTTGCAGCAAGGCAACCCGGGCAGTCGTCTCCTTGGGTGTTCACAACGAATTACGATCTTGCGGTTGAGTGGGCGGCTGAATCAATCGATCTCCAGGTCGTAAATGGGTTTTTGGGAACGCATTCCCGACGCTTCTCGCCTCAGAGCTTCGATTTGGGCTTCCGCAACATACAAGCAAGAGGGGAGGCGCGTTTCGGGGTTTATAACCTCTACCTAGCTAAGCTTCATGGCTCCCTCACATGGCAAGAGAGCGGAGGCCAGGTATATGAGTTGCCCGCCAAACTTGCCCATGAGTGTATTAGGGCCTTCCTGGATGCGGATGCAGGTGAGGAGCTAGGCTTAATGGTTATGCCGAGAGCGGCGAAGTACATGGAAACGGTTGGGTTTGTCCTTGGGGAGCTGTTCAGACGCTTCGCTGAATTCATGTCTCGGCCTCAGACATGTCTGATACTGAACGGGTATGGCTTCGGCGATGAGCACATTAACCGGCTGCTCCGCTCAGCGCTGTTGAATCCCACCCTACAGCTTGTCATCTACTTTCCTGGATTCGACGGTAATATCGCGGCCCCCGAGCTACCCGCTTCATTACGAAAGCTAATCTCTCTCCGAAGCCCAAGGGTTACCATCGTCGGTGGCAATGAACGGGCCTTCTTGTCTGCATTAGCGGAGCAGTTGCCCGATCCAGTTATGTTCGATGAAGAGGTACGTCGCTTTCATCAAGAACTAGTCCGCCGTCGGGACGAGCTGGACGAGGAAGGTAACGTATGAAAGGCCGTCTGCCGGTAGGCTACGTTGTCCGGGTGGACGGTGGGGAGGTAGTCCTCAACTTGTTGGATATGCACCGGGGGCAGCTGGCTTCGCACGCCCAAGGGGTATCGACTGTAACGGAGGTAGGGAGTCTCCTTCTTCTGAACGCAGGTAGCCGCGCGCTTGTAATGAAGGTGGTCTCGCTGAGTTTCGACGAGCCAAAGGAGGCACACCGACTTGGCGTCGGCTCAAGCACTCATCAAAGCGAACCGTTGAGAAACGTATCTGGCTTAGTGGTTGGTATTCTGCGTCGTAGTCAAGAAGGCGTAAGCTTCCAGAGTGATTCGCTAGCAACTCCACCTTTAGGCGCCGAAGCCTATCCTCTGAACACTGCGGAACTCGGCGCAATCTTGGGTGGAAATTGCGCTGAAGAGATACCAATCACGCTTGGTGAAGACCTTCGAGGCGGGGGTACTCTACGAGTTGGCCTCGATAGCCTTGTTTCTCGCCATGTAGCGGTCTTAGGCGGCTCGGGGCAGGGTAAAAGTTGCTTTACTGCTGCCGTGCTTCAGCAACTCGTAAAGCTTGAAGGTGCCCGGATCGTCGTCTTCGACATCAACGGCGAGTATGCGGAGGCGTTTCCTGGCTTACCGCCTGGCGCGGTGAAGTTGTCCACTCTTGGTGGGCAAGGAAACGACACGTTCAAGATCCCGTATTACGCGCTAGGGCGGTTTGGCCTGCACCGACTACTGATTCCAAGCGAGCGGACCCAAAGACCCGCTCTATCGTTTGCTTTAGAACATCTTCATCAGGTGCGCTGGTTCTCCGACACGCAGGGGGTTGGGCTCCGTTCTGATTCAGAGGCTTATTTGTTCGATGATTGCCGTCAGCAGGGCGCGCTTGAAGCTGACCATCGATTACGCCAGTTGCGATCTGGTAACGCCGCTCACGTGGACGAGTGGCCCCACATGGCGTCTCTGGCAGCCCTCGTTGCAGAAAGTCATAGCCTCCAGCCAATCGCCCGACCGCCAGGTGTAGAGAGAAACGCTTTCAGCTATTCGAACATATCGCCTTTAGTGACGCGCATACGTCGTCTGGTTGAAGACCCTATGTTTCAGAGCGTTGTCGACGTCGAAGGTGGCGCTGGAGTCAACGGGACGTTGAGCTGGGAAGCTGAATCAGCTCAATTAGTGGAAGAGGTTTTCGGTGGCGAAAATCAAGAACCTTGGCGTGTCCATGTTGTAAACCTTCGACATCTCGCACACGATCTCGCCCCGTTTCTGTTGGGCGCTTTGTTAGAGCTTTATGCCTTTGAGCTGTTCCGGAGAGGGCAGACCAGAAAGGTTCCAACACTGTTGGTACTCGAAGAGGCTCATCATTACCTTCGTCCCGCTGGTTCTGGCGAGGAATCGGGCAGCTCCCTAGCCTATGAGCGTTTGGCGAAAGAAGGCCGGAAATTTGGTCTAGCACTATGGTTGAGTACCCAGCGGCCGTCCGAAATATCTCCCACGGTCCTGTCGCAATGTAACAACTGGGTCACCTTCAGACTGACGTCTGAAAAAGACCTAGCTGCTGTTCAATCGGCAAGCGAATGGGCGGACCGCAGAGAAGTTAGGCGTATCGCCGGGTTACCTCGTCAGACGGCCATTTTGTTCGGAGGCAGCATCCCAATGCCGACCGTCGTCCGAGCTCCGACGGCGAACCCGAGACCACTATCGGATGATGCCGAATTTGGTTCATGGGTAGCCATGCGGCCTGCGAGAGAGCAAGTTACACCGCTGAGAGTGGAGGTAGATGAATCGACTATGTCAGCTATGCAATGGGGGCCCGACGACTATGACGAAGATATACCGTTCTAGCGAGTAGGCATCTTCGAGGCTCCGCTCACCTGGAATGCTCGAATAGAGCAGCGTAGCGGAGCCATAGTGAAGTGAACGCAGTCCACTCAGTCGAGCTATTGCTTTGACGTTTGTTGATTTTCCCTTCTCCTTGGTTGGGGCAAGAGCTTGTTAGCACTTCTGAGGTGAGGTCCCAGTGGTCTCGGATTTTTTCATCAGTCGCTCTCCTTGGAGTCGGATACCTACCTGCCCATACAAGTGATGCGTTGTAGAAATCGAGGAGCTTCGCATCAGAGGGACTTGGCTCAATCTCAAGAAGCCTAGTTAGCTTGTTGAGGCCGTGCTGTTCGTACTGTGTTGGCGTGAACCCGCGCTGAACAAGAGCGGCCTTCATGATTACCTCAAGCGCGAGTCCGCACAGCATGTGATAGACGGGCCAACACGCGACGGACATGCTGAAACCAGCTGGAAGATTGAGGTCTCTGGCAACGTCGGCAGACTTTGCACCCATGGCGTACCAAGTAGCGCCGGCTGTGGCATGGAGGTCTGACGCCCTGTTGTACCAGTGGTTCGGATGGCTTCTCTCGTCGGCAAGGCTGGGGCGTTGCCATGCTTCCGGGTCATCTTCTGAGCCAATGTTATACATACAACTGTCGCCTCGATCATGGTGGGTCAGCTTCATCGTCGAGATGAGAGCCAACACAACGGTGGTACAAACAGCGTACAAGCTAGTGGGGCATGTTGCTGTTCGCTGAGGTATAGTCGGCCTCAGTATTAGGTTGAGTATACGAAAGACCAATGGTGGTCCTATCGGTCCCCTCGCAACGATCAGCCGTGAACCCGGTCAGGTCCGGAAGGAAGCAGCCGCAGCGGTGACATCGTGTGCCGGGGTGTGGCTGGTAGGGCTGCCTCCATGACGAAGCGTCTCATCTCCCGGTTTTCTCCTTTCCATATCCATTACCTTGCTGGCCTCTCCGTTAGCCCCTGGACGTTCGCCTCGGTCTTTGCGGTTGCGCTGCCGTCCGGCATCCGTATCCTGCGCTTCTGCTGTTCAGCCCGCCATGCACGGTAGGGTATCGCTAATCCGGTACGAGGAAGTCGCTTTTGTCGATCAAGGCCCGGTGGGACATTTTCTGCGTCGTGGTGGATAACTTCGGCGATATCGGCGTGACGTGGCGTCTGGCGCGTCAGCTTTCGGTGGAGCATGGTCAGCACGTTCGCCTATGGGTCGACGATCTCGAGACCTTCGCTCAGCTCTGCCCCGGTACGCTGGCCACCGCCGACCAGCAGTGGCATGAGGGAGTCGAGGTCCGTCATTGGTGCAAGAACTGGCCTGGCGCCGAGCCGGCCGACGTCGTCATCGAAGCGTTTGCCTGCCAGTTGCCGACTGACTATATCGCGGCTATGGCGGAAAGCGACCGCCGCATCCTCTGGCTGAACCTTGAATACCTGAGTGCAGAGGACTGGGTAGTGGGATGCCATGCCTTACCTTCCATGCAGGCCGACGGGTTGCAGAAGTATTTCTTCTTTCCGGGCTTCGAGCAGGGAACGGGTGGCTTGATCCGTGAGGGCGACCTGATCGCGCGTCGTGAAGCCTTCCAGCGTGATCCGCACCTGCGCGAGGCTTTTCTGCAAAGCCTCGACGTCGATCCTCTGCCGGGTGCATGCCTGCTGTCGTTATTCGCCTATGAGAACGACGCGGTATCCGAGTGGCTCGATACGCTCGCGGCGGGCGCTCGACCGACGCAGCTGCTGGTGCCGGTAGGACGCGTGCTGGGCGACGTCGCTCGCTGGTTGGGTGTTGATCGCTTGCAGGCCGGTGACCGCCATTCGCGTGGCGCGCTGCAGATCGCCGTGCTGCCATTCGTAACGCAGAACCAGTACGACATGTTGCTCTGGAGTTGCGATTTCAACGCGGTGCGTGGGGAGGAGTCGTTCATCCGGGCGCAATGGGCCGGACGTCCCTTGGTCTGGCACATCTATCCGCAGGAGGAAGGTGCGCATTGGGATAAGCTCAATGCCTTCCTCGAGCTCTATCTTAGCGATCTCGACCCGGCCGCGGCCGATGCCCTGCGCGCGTTCTGGCGTGCCTGGAATGAAGGCGTCGGCAGCGGTGCCGCCTGGGCTGGTTTGCTCGAACACCAGGTGGCGCTGCGCGAGCATGCCGAACGCTGGACGCACCGGCAGGTTGCCAATGGTGATCTGGCCGGGAAGCTGATGTTGTTCCATGCCGATTGGCTGGGGGCGGCACCCGGCCAGCCCTGATGCACGTACATCGAGGGTTACCGTGCAGGCAAGGCGCGCGGTGCCCCGGCGGCCGCATCGCAGCTTGCGACGATGCGGGAACAGCCCCTATGATACGCGCCTGTTTTTTGTCTCTAATTCCATTCGGATATTCGTATGAAAACCGCACAAGAGTTCCGTGCCGGCCAGGTGGCCATCATCAACGGCGCACCCTGGGTCATCCAGAAAGCCGAGTTCAACAAGTCCGGTCGTAACAGCGCCGTCGTCAAGATGAAGCTGAAGAACCTGCTCAACGGTTCGGCGACCGAGACCGTTTACAAGGCCGACGACAAACTGGAGCCGGTCATTCTTGAGCGCAAGGAAGTTACCTATTCCTACTTTGCCGATCCGCTGTACGTCTTCATGGACAGCGAATTCAACCAGTACGAGATCGAGAAGGATGACCTCGAAGGCGTCATGACCTTTATCGAAGACGGCATGACCGACGTCTGCGAAGCGGTTTTCTACAACGACAAGGTGATCTCGGTCGAACTGCCGACCACCATCGTGCGTGAAATCGTCTACACCGAGCCGTCCGTTCGCGGCGATACGTCCGGCAAGGTGATGAAGACCGCCCGTCTGAAGAACGGTGCCGAGCTGCAGGTTTCCGCCTTCTGCGAAATCGGCGACTCGATCGAAATCGATACCCGCACCGGCGAGTACAAGTCCCGCGTCAAGGCGTGATCCGCCTGGCTGGACAGTGACGTTCGAGAAACCCCGCTACGGCGGGGTTTTCTTTTGTGCACTATCAGCCGGCCCAGATCCAGCCGACCAGCAGATAACAGAGCAGCGTCACCAGCACCACGCCGAACAGGTTGAGGACGAAGCCAGCCTTGATCATCGCCTGGATCGGCAACTGGCCGGTGCCGAACACAATCGCGTTCGGCGGCGTCGCCACCGGCATCATGAAGGCGCAGCTGGCCGCGACAGCAGCAGGAATCGCCAGCATTTCCGGCTCCAGCCCCTGGGCAACGGCCAGGGCGCCGAGCAGGGGGAGGAAGGCCGCGGCGGTTGCGGTGTTGGAGGTGATTTCGGTCAGGAAGATGATCACGGTAACAACGACGCCGATCATCAACAGCAAGGGCAGGGCGCCGAAGACACCCAGGCTTTCGGCGATCCACTCGGCCAGTCCGGAGGCGCCGATCACCCCCGCCAGCGAAAGGCCACCGCCAAACAGCAGCAATACACCCCATGGGGCCTTGTTCGCCTGCGCCCAATCCAGCAGGAACACCCGTTCACGCAGGTTCACCGGAATCAGGAAAAGGGCGATCGCCGCTGCCATGGCGATGCTGGTGTCGTTCAGGCCTTCTACGTACTCGGCGAGAAATGGCTGGAAGATCCAGGCCAGCGCCGCCAGCACGAAGACTACGCCCACGAACTTTTCGGCGCGTGCCATCGGCCCAAGTTCGGCCATCTCCCGCTCCAGCAGCACCCGCGTATCGCCGCCGGCCAGCCTGAAGCCGCGACGGGTCAGCGACCACCAGATAAACACCAGCATGCCGATGCTCAGCGGCAGGCCCAGCAGCATCCACTGGCCGAATCCGATCTCGACGTCGTAGTTCTCGCGCATGAACGCTGCGAGCAGCGCGTTGGGCGGCGTGCCGATCAATGTGGCGATGCCGCCGACGCTCGCGGCGTAGGCGATACCCAAAAGCAGCGCGATGGCGAAACGGCTGCCCTCGCGCTCGTCACTGCCTGCCACGAGAAGCCCGATCACCGACAGGCCGATTGGCAGCATCATGATGCTCGTCGCGGTGTTGCTCACCCACATGCTGATGAATGCAGTCGCGATCATGAACCCGGCAATCTGACGGCTGGGCTGGTTGCCCACCGCCAGCAGGGTCGCCAGAGCGATGCGCCGATGCAGATTCCAGCGTTGCATCGCCAGGCCGAGTAGGAAGCCACCCAGGAACAGGAAGATCGTCGGGTTGGCGTAAGGCGCCGTGGCCTTCGCCAGGGTATCGATGCCCAGCAGCGGGATGAGCAGGATCGGCAAGAGCGAAGTGGCCGGGATGGGAATGGCCTCGCTGGACCACCAGACCGCCATCAGTGCGGCAAGACCAACGGTAAGCCAGGCCTTGTCGGAAAGCCCGGCAGGCGGATCGGTCAGCAGGCAGGAGATCAGTAGCAGCGGGCCTAGCGCCAGACCGATCCAGGCGGCAAGCGTGGCGCCCTTGGTTTGCGGTGATGATTCGCTCATGTGGGCCCTCTACGAAACGGCGCTGACTACCGCGCGAGACCGCGCGCTCCTATCTGGGGGACAGGCGCGGCGCGGTTTCGTTTCGTCCGAAGTCGAGGTGCGGGGTGGCAGCCCAGCGGTCGGCAATCAGTCCGGACGGACCTGCTTCAGCGTCTCGGCAATCAAGAAGGCGAGCTCGAGGGACTGGTCGGCATTCAGCCGAGGGTCGCAGTGCGTGTGGTAGCGGTCGGATAGCCCGTCTTCGGTGATCGGGCGGGCGCCACCGATGCATTCGGTGACGTTCTGCCCGGTCATTTCGATGTGAATGCCGCCGGGATAACTGCCTTCGGCGCGGTGCACCTCGAAGAACTGCCGCACCTCCGCGAGCACTTTCGCGAAATCCCGCGTCTTGTAGCCGCTGGATGCCTTCATGGTGTTGCCGTGCATCGGGTCCGAACTCCACAGCACCTGGCGACCTTCGGCCTGCACGGTCCGAATCAGGCGCGGCAGGCCGGATTCGACCTTGTCCGCGCCCATTCGCACGATGAGGTTCAGGCGCCCTGGGTCATTGTCCGGATTCAGGATATCGATGAGGCGAATCAGCTCCTCGTCCTGCATGCTGGGTCCGACCTTGACGCCGATCGGGTTGCCCACGCCGCGCAGAAACTCCACATGGGCGCCGTCGAGCTGGCGGGTACGGTCGCCGATCCACAGCATGTGCGCCGAACAGTCGTACCAACCACCGCTGAGGCTGTCCTGGCGTACGAAGGCCTGCTCGTAGTTGAGCAACAAGGCCTCATGCGCGGTGAAAAAGCTGGTCTCGCGCAGCTGGGGCGCATTGTCCATCCCGCAGGCGCGCATGAAGCGGAGCGCCTGGTCGATGCGCTCGCCAAGCTGGTGGTACTTCTCGGCCATCTGTGAATTGGCGATGAAATCCAGGTTCCATTGATGCACCTGGTGGAGATCGGCGAACCCGCCCTGGGCGAAGGCGCGCAACAGGTTCAGGCTCGCCGTGGACTGGTGATACGCCTGCAGCAGCCGCTCCGGGTCCGGGACGCGGCTCTTCTCGTCGAAGCCGATGCCGTTGACGATGTCGCCGCGATAGGCGGGCAGGGTGACGCCGTCGATGGTTTCCTCGCCCGATGAACGAGGCTTGGCGAACTGCCCGGCCATTCGGCCCACCTTGACCACCGGGCAGCCGGCGGCGAAGGTCATCACGACAGCCATCTGCAGCAATACCTTGAACGTATCGCGGATCTTCGGCGCGGAGAACTCAGCAAAGCTCTCGGCACAGTCGCCACCCTGCAGGAGAAAGGCGCGGCCCTGCGTCACCTCGGCAAATTGCCGACGCAGCTCACGCGCCTCGCCGGCGAACACGAGCGGTGGCAGGGCGGCAAGGGTGCGCTCGACCCGCTCGAGGTGGCTGGCATCCGGATAAACCGGCTGCTGCTCGATGGGCTTGTTTCTCCAGCTTGAAGGGCTCCAGGCCTGGCTCATGTCGTGCGTCCAACCGTAATGAATGGGCGCGATGTTACCCGATGCGACCGGCCGCCGCTGATAGTCCCTGCCAATCGCCTGTTAAGATGCCGCATGGTCTTGAGTGAGCAGGTATGGACAAGCAGGAAGTGTTGCTGGCCGAAGTCGAGGACGCCTTTGGCCTGATTCGAGTGCTTGAAGTCGGTGAGTACCGGTTTCTCGAATTCGGCGCGGCAGTCGAGCAAAGCTGCGTCTTCACGCGCGACCCGAGCTGGCTCGAGTATGACTACACCCGCGCCATGCTCATGGGCGGCTTGCTTCACCAGGCGCCGGAGACGGCGCTGTTCCTGGGCCTTGGTGCAGGCACCCTGACCCAAGCCTGCCTCGAATTCCTGCCCGTCGAAGATGTCGAGGCCATCGAGCTGCGTCCGGATGTGCCGGATCTGGCCATGCGCTATCTGGGCCTGCAGAACGACCCGCGGCTTTATATCCGCATCGGCGACGCCGTTGAACTGCTCGACACGGCCGAAACGGCCGACCTGATCTTCGTCGACCTTTATACCGACACCGGGCCGTCCGCCGCACACCTGGCCTGGCGCTTTCTCGAGCACTGCCAGCAGAAGCTCAACCCCGGCGGTTGGCTGATCATCAACCAGTGGGGCACCGATCAGGACAAGCCGCTCGGTGCCGCCCTGTTGCGTGGCCTCTTTCATCGGCATTACTGGGAATGCCCGGTGAAGGAGGGCAATGTGGTGCTGTTCGTACCTGCTGACCTTGAGCAATCACTGGATATGGACGGGCTGCGTGACCGCGCCGCCTCGCTCGCCCCGCGCCTCGGTTATACGCTGGACCCGCTCATCGCAGCGATCCGCCCGGCCAGCTGATGGCCGCTCGTGCGCCCTAGGTACGAGAGTGGCGCACTGTCAGCGTCGGCTGGAAGGGCCCGCCTTCAGCTGGCCGTCATATCCCTTATTGAACGAAACACCTCAGGTGACCCGGCTACGCGCTAGCGTCCTGACAAGCGAGCTGGCCAAGGTTCGGGTCGGATAAAGGTCGTCGCAATCCCATCCGCACCTCGCGGGCAAACCTAACCCAAAAGACAAAATGCGCGCACAGCTTCACAGAATTCCGGTATAGTACGCGCCGGCTGAAACCCAGCCTGCGTTCAGGTACTGCAATACACGAAGCGCTGCTTCGGCTGCTGTCCGCTTCTCGCGGCTGTCCTTGACGATTCATCATCCATTACGTTTTCGCAAACCCCGCCGACCAGGCTGCCAGGGTAACCTTCGGGTTTTGCATGGCATGCGCAGCTTCGGAACTTGGGTCTTTGCGGAGCATCAGGAAAAAGACCCATGTCCCAGGAACTCGGCGGCTTTGCCGCACTCGGTATTCATCCATCCGTACTCGCGGCTGTCGCAGCGGTGGGTTACGAAGAGCCTTCGGCGATCCAGAGCCAGGCTATCCCGGTCATTCTCGGCGGCCACGACATGATCGGCCAGGCCCAGACCGGTACCGGTAAAACCGCAGCCTTTGCGCTGCCTATTCTCTCCAAGATCGACCCGTCCAAGCGCGAGCCGCAGGCGCTGATCCTTGCACCGACCCGCGAACTCGCCTTGCAGGTTGCCACCGCATTCGAAACCTATTCCAAGCAGATGCCAGGCGTGGGCGTGGTGGCCGTCTATGGTGGTGCGCCGATGGGCCCGCAGCTCAAGGCCATCCGCCAGGGCGCGCAGATCATCGTCGCGACTCCGGGCCGCCTCGTCGATCACCTGAGCCGCAACAGTGCCTTGCTGTCGACCATCCAGTTTCTGGTCCTCGACGAAGCGGACGAGATGCTCAAGCTGGGCTTCATGGATGACCTCGAAGTGATCTTCGAAGCCATGCCGGAAAGCCGCCAGAGCGTGCTGTTCTCCGCAACGTTGCCGCACTCCATTCGCGCCATCGCCGAAAAGCATCTGCGCGAGCCGCAGCACATCAAGGTAGCCACCAAAACGCAGACCGTTGCTCGTATCGAGCAGGCGCACCTGATGGTCCATGCCGATCAGAAGATCCCGGCCGTACTGCGTCTGCTGGAAGTCGAAGATTTCGACGCCCTGATCGCATTCGTGCGGACCAAGCAGGCGACGCTGGATCTGGCCGCTGCCTTGGAAGCCAAGGGCTACAAGGCGGCCGCGCTGAATGGCGACATCGCCCAGAACCAGCGTGAGCGCGTCATCGAGTCGCTCAAGGATGGCCGTCTGGATATCGTCGTCGCCACTGACGTCGCGGCACGCGGCCTCGACGTGGCACGCATCACCCACGTGTTCAACGTCGACATGCCGTATGACCCGGAATCCTACGTGCACCGTATTGGCCGTACTGGTCGTGCCGGTCGTGAAGGCCGTGCGTTGCTGCTGGTTACGCCGCGTGAGCGCCGCATGCTGCAGGTCATCGAGCGCGTCACCAATCAGAAGGTCGCCGAGGCCCGCCTGCCGAATGCCCAGCAAGTGCTGGAGGCGCGTATCAAAAAGCTCACCAACAGCCTGGCGCCGCTCGTCGCCGATGCCGAAGCCACCCACGGCGAGCTGCTCGACAAGCTGGTTGCCGACATTGGCTGCAGTCCGCGTGCCCTGGCCGCTGCGCTGCTTCGCAAAGCCACCAATGGTCAGGCATTGACCCTCGCTGAAGTGGAAAAGGAGCAACCCCTGGTTCCCACCAGCGCGCCACGTGAGCGCTCCGAGCGCGCCGAGCGCAGCGGTGACCGCGAGCGTCGTGCTCCGATTCCGCTGGCCGAAGGCCGTGCCCGCTGCCGTACGCCGCTGGGCGCACGTGACGGCATCGCTGCCCGCAACTTGCTGGGTGCCATCCTCAACGAAGGCGGCCTGGCCCGCGAAGCCATCGGCCGTATCCAGGTGCGCGACAGCTTCAGCCTGGTCGAACTGCCTGAAGACGGCCTTGACCGCCTGCTCGGCAAGCTCAAGGACACCCGTGTCGGCGGCAAGCAACTCAAGCTGCGTCGCTATCGCGAAGATTGATGCTCTAACCGCAACGGTACGCGATGAGGCAAAGCCTCGTCAGTCATAGAAAGGGTGGACTTCGGTCCACCCTTTTTTGTGTCTGCTATCTGCCAGAACGGTAGGGTGGATCACGCTTCACCGATCCACCAAGCAAGTCGACGCCGCCTCGGCTTATGCAGATGAATAAGCATCCTCAACCCTACGGTAGTTGCCAGCTTATGCGGTTGGTTGGGCCACGTAATTGAAATCCATCGTCCCCGGAGCCGTACGCACCGCTGGCGGAACGATAGGGAATCGCGCTTCACCGAACCACCCGCCCAAAGCAAAACGTCCGGCCCCTACACCAAGGCCAAAACCTGACCCAAACGCCTGGGCTGTTCAAACTCTGAACAACATGCTACAAACGGACGCAACCCAAATGATCTAGCCGCTTGAAAACGAAGGGAAAACCATGACCAAGTCGGAGTTGATCGAACGTATCGTCACCCAGCAAGGCCTGCTTTCTTCCAAGGACGTGGAGCTGGCAATCAAAACCATGCTTGAACAAATGGCCCAGGCATTGGCCACCGGTGACCGCATCGAAATCCGCGGTTTCGGCAGCTTTTCCCTCCACTACCGCGCCCCTCGCGTCGGTCGTAATCCCAAGACCGGCCAGTCCGTCCCACTCGATGGCAAATACGTTCCGCATTTCAAGCCTGGGAAGGAGCTGCGTGATCGGGTGAATGAGGAAGAGTAAGAGCATGTATGCCTACATGCAGTATCTGCTCACTAATGAGCTTAAACGGCCGAATTAGTAAACGTTCCGTTGCCATGGAAAATTAGTTTTTCCGCGCTTGGTGTGTGGTCAATCGCATGGCAGAATGCCGAGCTTTTGCGATGCTGCTCACAGAGCCAGGTTAAAGGAACTAACCACCAATGCGCCTCTTTCCTCGAATTACCCATCACGGTGCGGTGAGCGGCGTGACCGGCTCATGTCACGAACTGCACGCTGACGCGGCCAACAGTTATCTGGTTGACTGTGGTTTATTCCAAGGTGCAGATGCGTCCAGCGGCGGAAGAGCGGGGCAGGGTCGTCTGGATATCGAGTTCCCACTCGACACCGTGCGGGCCTTAATCGCAACGCATGTTCACATCGACCATGTCGGAAGAATTCCCTATCTGCTCGCTGCGGGATTCAAAGGCCCCATCCTGTGCAGCGAACCCTCAGCCAAGCTGCTGCCCATCGTGTTGGAAGATGCGTTCAAGCTGGGTGTCAGTCGCGACCAGAAGCAGGTCGAGCGCTATGTAGAGCTGATCGAGCAGCGCATCATCGCGCTCCCTTACAAAACCTGGTTCACCCTGCAGGAGTCCGCCGAACTAATCTGTCGCGTTCGTCTCCAGCGGGCCGGCCATATCCTCGGTTCCGCCTACGTTGAGTTCGATCTGCAGTATCCACACACGGGCGAGAAAAAACGCGTCGTTTTCTCGGGCGACCTCGGTGCGCCACACGCCCCGCTGTTGCCGGCACCGAAGCCACCTCACCGCGCCGACATACTCGTCATCGAAAGCACCTACGGTGACCGCAACCATGAAGATCGCCGCACTCGACGGCAGCGCCTGGAGCGCGTCATCGAGCAAGCCCTCGAAGACAACGGCACGGCGCTCATTCCGGCTTTCAGCATCGGCCGCACCCAGGAACTGCTCTACGAACTCGAAGAGATTATCCATCGTGCACAAGCTAAATCCCCTGCCCCTCTGGGGAGAGGGTTAAGGTGAGCGGCCGTGACGGCAGAGCTCAGACGGTTGAGCTGGAAACAAATTGGCCCGAGCTCCCCATCATCCTCGACTCGCCCCTGGCCAGCCACTTCACTGCAGCCTATCGAGAACTTCAGCCTTTCTGGAATCAGGAAGCGCTCAAGCGTGTACAATCCGGCCGCCGTCCGCTGGGCTTCGAGCAGTTGATCACGGTTGATAGTCACGGCGACCATATGCGGATGGTTAGGCACTTGGCACGTACCGGTCGTCCGGCGATTGTGATTGCGGGTAATGGCATGTGCTCAAGTGGACGCATCGTCAATTACTTGAAAGCCATGCTGGGGGAACCGAGGCACAACGTACTGTTCGTTGGCTATCAGGCATCGGGCACAACGGGCCAGATAATCCAGACCTTCGGGCCAAAGGGCGGCTACGTCGATCTTGACGGTGAGCGGTTGGCTATCAGAGCCGGTGTGACGACCATTGGCGGCTACTCTGCTCATGCTGATCAGGAAGGCTTGGTGAAATTTGTAACTGGCATGCGCCGACGGCCATCTCAAATTCGCATCGTTCACGGCGAATCAAAAGCAAAGCAAGCATTGGCCGCAAGGCTCGCCGCTATTTATCAGGACAAGCAACAACCGTTGCAGCTGGAAATCCCGCAATAAGGCCCTCGCGCCGGCTCAAGCTATGGATATGGTATGACAGTCAAAACCCTATGCGTCTTCGGAACACGGCCGGAAGCGATCAAAATGGCCCCGTTGGCCCTCGCTCTGCATGCCGATCCGCGTTTTGACGCAAAGGTCTGTGTTACCGGGCAACATAGGCAGATGCTTGATCAGGTGCTCGACCTGTTCGATCTGATCCCTGATTTCGATCTGAACATCATGAAGCCCGGCCAAGACCTGTCGGATATCACTAGCGCAATTCTTAAGGGCATGAAGCAGGTGTTTTCCGACTTCAAGCCCGACGTGGTGCTGGTCCATGGCGATACCGCCACGACTTTCGCCAGCACGCTCGCCGCTTACTATCACCAGATACCTGTTGCTCATGTCGAGGCTGGGCTGCGAACCGGCAACATGTATTCGCCCTGGCCGGAAGAGGGCAACCGCAAGCTGACAGGCGCACTCGCCACGCTGCATTTCGCACCCACCGAAACCTCCCGCCAAAATCTGCTGCGCGAGGGCGTCACGAATGGCGTCGAGGTGACAGGCAATACCGTCATCGATGCGCTGCTGCAAGTGGTTACGAAGCTGCAGAAGGACGTGACGTTGCAGCAGAGCTTTGCTCGGCAATTCGACTTTATTCGTCCGGACAGCCGTTTGGTTTTGGTCACCGGGCATCGACGCGAAAGCTTCGGTGGTGGGTTTGAGCGAATCTGCCAAGCACTGGCCGAAACGGCAAAAGGTTTTCCGGATATCGACATTGTCTACCCGGTCCACTTGAATCCGAACGTGAGCGAGCCCGTCAATCGTTTGCTGGCAGGCATCGACAATATCCATTTGATCGAGCCGCTGGATTACCTGCCTTTCGTCTACCTGATGAACCGCGCCTATCTGATTCTGACCGACTCAGGTGGCATACAAGAAGAAGCCCCCTCGCTGGGCAAGCCTGTTCTGGTCATGCGTGACACCACTGAACGACCCGAAGCGGTCGAAGCCGGTACCGTAAAGCTTGTGGGTACGGATGTGACAGCGATCATGAGCGGGCTAAGCACCCTGCTGACTGATGAGCGCACATATCAGTCCATGGCCTATGCTCATAACCCGTATGGGGACGGCAAGGCGTGCTTGCGGATCATCGACACACTCAATTCCGTGATTAAGAGACAGTAAATGACTTTTGGCACCATTGCCGTAGTCGGGCTTGGCTATATCGGCCTGCCGACGGCAGCTGTATTTGCGTCCCGCAAGCGCAAGGTAATAGGCATCGACGTCAACACCCATGCTGTCGAGACGATTAACCGTGGAGAAGTGCACATCGTCGAGCCCGACCTCGACATGCTCGTGCACGCTGCTGTTACCGAGGGGTACCTGCGCGCCACTACGGTGGCAGAACCCGCGGACGCATTCCTGATCGCAGTGCCCACGCCGTTTAAAGCCAACCACGCGCCCGACCTGTCCTACATCGAGTCGGCCAGCAACGCGATCGCCCCCGTATTGAAAGCCGGAAATCTGGTCATTCTGGAATCTACTTCGCCAGTCGGCGCTACTGAAAAGATGGCAGCCTGGCTCGCCGAAGCACGCCCCGACCTCACGTTTCCGCAAACGGCTGGCGAAGCCTCGGACATTCGGATTGCCCACTGCCCCGAGCGCGTATTACCTGGGCATGTGCTGAGCGAACTGGTGCACAACGACCGAGTGATTGGCGGGATGACAGCGCGTTGCTCGGAGGTCGCAGCGAGCCTGTACAAGATATTCGTCGAAGGCGAATGCGTGATCACCAATGCGCGCACTGCCGAAATGTGCAAGCTGACCGAGAACAGCTTTCGGGACGTTAACATCGCTTTCGCCAACGAACTATCGATGGTCTGCGACAAGCTCGATGTGGACGTCTGGGAGCTGATCCGTCTCGCCAACCGACATCCTCGGGTAAACATCTTGCAGCCCGGCCCTGGGGTCGGCGGGCACTGCATCGCCGTCGATCCGTGGTTCATCGTCAGTCAGGCACCGGAGCAATCCCGCCTCATCCGTACGGCTCGCGAGGTAAACGACAGCAAGCCCGCCTGGGTGCTGGCCAAGGTGAGTAGTCTCATCGATGATCTGATCGCCACCACAGGCAAAACCCGAAGGTCGGTACGTATTTCCTGCCTGGGACTGGCCTTCAAGGCAAACATTGATGACCTTCGTGAAAGTCCGGCGTTGGCTATCACTGCAGCGATAGCTCGAGAGTTTCCAGGGCAGGTGGTGGCTGTGGAGCCTCATATCGATGTTGTTCCAGCCGCCTTGCACGAAGCCGATGTCCCGCTAGTCGATATGACGGAAGCGCTTTTGGCCGATGTTCTTGTACTGCTGGTAGATCATAAAGATCTAACCGCGCATTCGTTGCGCCTACGTACGAACCAGCGGTTACTGGATACCCGAGGCGCTTTACAGCTTAGCTAGTTCTTTTTAACGGGCGACGGCTCGCTATGATTTAAAGGTGAACAATGAAGCAACAACTTCTGCAGCGATTGAATGACAGGACCGCAATCATTGGCGTGGTAGGTCTTGGCTATGTTGGATTGCCGCTGGTTTTGCGCTACGCCGAGGTGGGCTACAAAGTTATCGGCCTGGATATCGATCAAACGAAGGTTGACCTACTTCAGCAAGGCAAGAGCTATATCGAACACATTACTGAAAGCGCTATTCAGCTGGCAGTTGATCGAGGTTTTGAAGCTACGACTGACTTCATGCGTGCCGAGCAGGTTGACGCTTTGATACTGTGCGTGCCGACTCCGCTGAACAAGTACCGCGAACCAGATCTAAGCTTTGTACTCGACACGACGGATTCACTGATCCCTCACCTCCGTCCGGGCCAGGTAATGTCGCTTGAGAGTACTACCTATCCAGGCACAACTGATGAGGAGCTATTGCCTCGTATCGAGTCTCGCGGTTTCGAAGTAGGGGAGGACGTGTTCCTCGTCTATTCGCCGGAGCGTGAAGATCCGGGTAACCCGAACTTCACGACGCGCACTATTCCTAAGGTCTGCGGAGGCCACACGCAGGCGTGCCAGGAAGTTGGCGTGGCACTTTACGGCCAGGTTATCGACCGCGTTGTGCCGGTTTCCAGCACTCGTGCTGCTGAAATGACCAAGTTGCTGGAAAATATCCACCGCGCGGTGAATATCGGTTTGGTCAACGAGATGAAAATCGTTGCGGACAAGATGGGCATCGATATTCACGAAGTTATCCGCGCAGCTGCTACCAAGCCATTCGGCTTCGTACCGTACTATCCAGGCCCTGGCCTAGGCGGCCACTGCATTCCGATAGACCCCTTTTACCTCACTTGGAAGGCTCGTGAATTTGGATTGCACACGCGCTTTATCGAGCTTGCCGGCGAAGTCAATTCCGCGATGCCGGATTACGTTATCGGAAAGCTGGCAGCAGCGCTCAATCTTCGGAAGAAGTCCGTAAACGGAAGCCGAGTTCTAGTGCTTGGAATTGCATATAAGAAAAACGTTGATGATATGCGCGAGTCGCCCTCCGTTTTTATGATGGAAAAGCTGCGCGATCTGGGGGCCGATGTGCAATATAGCGACCCCCATGTACCGGTTTTCCCAAGATGCGTGAACACCATTTCGATCTCAAAAGTGTAGGGCTGAACGCTGAGGTTATTTCTGAGTTCGATTGCGTATTGCTGGCTACTGATCACGATAAGTTTGATTTCGCCATGATTGAGAGCAGTGCTCAGTTAATCATTGATGCTCGTGGTAAGTACCTTGCCCGTGCAGAACATATCGTCAAGGCTTGATAACAGGACTGTCCATGCTAACTGGTCAAACTATTTTGGTAACGGGTGGTACGGGGTCATTTGGTAATACGTTTGTTCCAATGACACTGGCAAAATACAATCCGAAAAAAATCATCATCTTTTCTCGCGATGAAATGAAGCAGTGGGACATGGCCAAGAAGTTCGATGGCGATCCCCGTGTTCGTTTCTTTATCGGAGACGTCCGCGACAAGGATCGGCTGTACCGCGCCCTCGACGGCGTCGACTACGTGGTGCATGCCGCAGCAACCAAGATCGTCCCAACTGCCGAATACAACCCCTTCGAATGCATCAAGACGAACGTCGATGGCGCAATGAACCTTATCGACGCCTGTATCGATAAAGGCGTCAAACGGGTCGTTGCGTTATCTACCGACAAGGCGAGTAGCCCCATCAATCTTTACGGCGCTACGAAACTGGCATCCGACAAGCTGTTCGTTGCCAGCAACTCCTACGCTGGTGGGCATGACACCCGTTTCGCTGTGGTTCGCTATGGAAATGTGATGGGTTCGCGTGGTTCAGTCATCCCGTTCTTCATGTCCATCAAGGACAAGGGCGTACTACCTATCACCGACGAACGCATGACGCGCTTCATGATCTCGTTGGAAGAGGGCGTTGAGCTTGTTTGGCACGCCTTCGATGACATGGAAGGCGGCGAAATCTACGTTAAGAAAATTCCTTCCATGAAGGTTACTGATCTGGCTCGGGTGGTAGCGCCTGATGCGAGGCAGGAGGTCATTGGCATACGTCCGGGAGAAAAGCTTCACGAGCAGATGATCAGTGCGGAAGATGCCTACTACACATACGAGTATCCGGAGCATTTCAAGATTCTTCCGACCATTAATAACTGGGCGACGTGCTCTAAACGCATCAAGGATGGCAAGAAAGTGCCGGAAGGCTTCGTCTATGCCAGTGACAACAATACCGAATGGATGAGCGACGATGCGCTGCAAGCCTGGATCGACGCCAACCGCGAAAAGATCGGGAGCATCTAGGCCATGATTCCCTACGGACGTCAGGACATCACCCAGGCGGATATCGACGCGGTTGTGGCTGTACTGGAATCCGACTTTCTGACCCAGGGACCTGTCGTGCCACGCTTCGAACAGCATGTGGCACAGCATGTCGGAGCCCGACATGCCCTGGCGGTGAACAGCGCTACCTCCGCGTTGCACATCGCCTGTCTGGCGTTGGGGCTAGGGCAGGGTGACTGGCTGTGGACGACGCCAATCACCTTTGTTGCATCAGCGAACTGTGGGCTCTATTGCGGCGCGCAGGTAGATTTCTTAGATATAGATCCGCGGACCTACAACCTCTGCCCGCAGTCCCTTGCGCACAAGCTCGAGCGTGCCGAGCGTGAAGGCAAGCTGCCCAAAGTTCTGGTCGCAGTGCATCTATGTGGCCAGCCCTGTGATATGCAGGCGATTCATGAGCTGGCCCAGCGTTATGGCTTCAAGGTCATCGAGGACGCCTCTCACGCGATCGGCGGCAAGTACAAAGGTGAGTTCATCGGTAGTGGCCGCTTCAGTGACATCACGGTATTCAGCTTTCACCCGGTGAAGATCATCACGACCGCCGAAGGTGGCATGGTGCTGACTAACAGCACCGAACTGGCCGACAAAATGTCCCTGTTGCGCAGCCACGGCATCACGCGCGACCCGGCTCAGATGACGCACGAAGCTGACGGTCCCTGGTACTACCAGCAAATCGATTTAGGCTTCAACTACCGGATGACCGAAATGCAAGCGGCGCTGGGCGTTACTCAAATGGAGCGCCTCGACAAGTACGTAGCGCGACGCCACCAGTTGGCGCAGCGCTATGATGATTTGTTGCGCGACCTGCCTGTCACCACGCCGTGGCAACACCCGGACAGCTACTCCGGCCTGCATCTGTATGTGGTCCGCTTGCAACTGGACAAGATTGCCAGAACCCACCGTCAGGTGTTCGATGCGTTGCGTGAGCTCGGCATCGGCGTCAATCTGCACTACATCCCTGTGCATACGCAGCCTTACTATCAGCGCATGGGCTTCCAGGCTGGCGACTTCCCGGAGGCTGAGCGTTACTACGCGGAGGCCATTAGCCTGCCGATGTTCCAGACCATGACCGAAGAGCAGCAGGATGCGGTGGTTCTGGCGCTAAAGAAAGCGCTGCAGTCATGAGGTTGGCCGTTATCCCAGCGCGGGGCGGCAGCAAGCGTATTCCGCGTAAGAACATCAAGCCGTTTTGCGGCAAGCCAATGCTGGCCTGGTCGATCGAAGCCGCGCTGCAGAGTGGCTGTTTCGATCAGGTAACAGTCTCTACGGACGATGAGGAGATTGCGACAGTCGCATTGCAGTGCGGCGCAGTCGTTCCATTCCTCAGGCCGCAGCAGTTGGCGGATGACCATACGGGTACCATTCCTGTCATCCAGCATGCCATCGGCTGGTTCCAGGATCAGGGGCATGCCGTCGAACTCGCCTGCTGCCTCTATGCAACAGCCCCATTCGTGCAGGCTGAGGATATTCGGCGCGGCTTGGACATTCTAATGCAGGTCGGCAGCGATTACGCCTTTACGGTCACCAGCTATGCCTTCCCCATCCAGCGCGCCATCCGCCTTACGGAAGCCGGGCGGGTGGCCATGTTCAACCCAGAGCATTTTAATACGCGCTCCCAGGATCTCGAGGAAGCGTTTCACGATGCCGGCCAGTTCTACTGGGGGCGCACCGCCGCCTGGCTAGGTGGCGATCCGATTTTTGCAGCGGGTTCCGCCCCCATCATCCTGCCTCGCTATCGCGTGCAGGACATCGATACCCCGGAAGACTGGGAACGCGCGGAATGGCTGTTCAAGGCCATGCGGGCGCAGCCGGGCTAAAGGATGAAAGTCGTACTGCGTACAGACGCCTCCCTCGAGATTGGTGCCGGGCATGTCTATCGTTGCCTGACGCTTGCCGATACTTTGCGCAGTCAAGGCGCGGACTGTCATTTCATTTGTCGCGAGCATCCTGGCAATCTGCTGGCGTTCATCCGCCAGCGCGGCTATCCGGCATATTCCCTCGGCCTGCCAGTTGCTGTTGAGGCTGTTGCCGGACCATTGACGCACGCCCACTGGCTGGGGGTTAGTCAAGAGCAGGATGCCCTAGATTGCGCGCCTCTTCTGCAGCAGCTTCGTCCTGATTGGCTGGTGGCGGATCACTATGGGCTGGATGCCTGCTGGGAGTCTGCGCTGCGGGCACACTACAGCAGGCTCCTGGTAATTGATGACCTTGCCGATAGAGCTCATCAATGTGACTTGCTTCTGGACCAGAACCTTGGCCGTACGGCTCAGGCATATCAGGAGCGGGTCCCACACCAGTGCACGGTTCTGGCTGGTCCCCAGTTCGCTCTGCTGCGCCCGGAGTTCGCCCAGTTGCGCGGCTATAGCTTGCTGCGTCGTGAGCGGCTTGGGCGTGTCCAGCAAATTCTTGTCAGCATGGGAGGGGTCGACCGTCCGAATGCTACGGCAGCAATACTGAGCGCCCTGTGCGACTGCTCTCTGCCTGAGGGGTGCCAAGTCAAGGTGGTCATGGGGGCGACTGCCCCATGGGTGGGTCAGGTGAGGGCACTGCTGCAGGCGCTCCCTTTCACGGCGGAGGTGCTGGTCAATGTGTCAGACATGGCACGGCTAATGGCCGACAGTGACTTGGCCGTTGGAGCTGCCGGAGGGTCGTCCTGGGAGCGCTGTTGCCTTGGACTACCCACATTGCTGGCGACCCTCGCCGACAATCAGCTGTCCGGCGCCAGGGCCCTGGACCAGGCGGGGGCCGCGCGCTGGCTGGGCGGTGCTGTCGATATCCCCGGAAACTTGCGCCCGCATTCGCCGAGGTCTCGGCGGCGCTTGTTTCCTATAGTCAGGACGCCGCCGCCATCTGTGACGGAGTCGGTGCGGAGCGGGTAGCCGCCTACATGTTGGAGTCTGCATGAGTACAGTTCCCGAAGGGCATCTGAGAGCGATGGAAGAACGCGACCTGGTACCTGTTCTTTCCTGGCGGAATCACCCGGAAGTGCGTCGCTACATGTTCAATTCGGGTGAAATTTCCTGGGATGAGCATGTGACATGGTTCGCCACCGCCTCCAGGAATGCGCGCAAGCACCTGCTGGTATTTGAGCAATCAGGTGAAGCCCGAGGGTATGCATGTTTGAATGAGCTTGCTATAGGCGTAGCTGACTGGAGTTTTCACGCGGCCCCCAAGGCACCAAAAGGGACCGGAACGCGGATGCTCAGAGCTGTCTTGGATTATGCATTCAATCAGCAGCGTCTGCATAAGGTCTATGCGGAAGTACTCCAGGAAAATACTCGGTCGTTAGCCTTGCACCGTCGCCTTGGATTCAAGGAAGAAGGTTTCTTGCGTGAGCATCACCCTACTGTGGCGGGCTACCAATCGATCTATTGCTTTGGCCTGCTTCGTGCTGAATGGGCAGAGCATTGAAATGAGCAAAAGGAAGCAGGATGTATGAACGCTGCTTATGTCGTCGCCAGCTGTAAATCGTGGCACAAGGAACGCTATGACCGAATGCTCGAAGAGCATGGCGGCGAATGGTATTGGGTGTCTTCTCCCAGTGAGTTGATGGACTGTATTCGGCAGGCACGACCGAGATATGTGTTCTTCTTACATTGGAACTGGATTGTGCCAGTCGAGATTTGGAACAAATACGAGTGCGTATGTTTTCACATGACCGACGTGCCATACGGGCGGGGTGGTTCACCTCTGCAGAACCTAATTCTAGCTGGTCACTCGCAGACGAAACTAACCGCATTGAAGATGGTTGGTGAGGTGGATGCTGGTCCCATATACACGAAAAAGCCTCTTTCTTTGGATGGCTCGGCGGAAGAAATTTATTTAAGAGCTGGTGAGCTCAGTTTTGAAGTTATGCGGTGGATAGTTGATGCTGAGCCCGAGCCGCAAGAGCAACAAGGGGAGCCTACTTTTTTTTAAGCGGCGAAAGCCTGACCAAAGTCTTCTTCCGGAAAAGTCCAGCTCCAAAGAAGTCTACGATTTTATCCGAATGCTTGATGCTGAGGGTTACCCTCGCGCCTTTATCAAGTACGGGGATATGAGAATTGAATTTTCTGCTGCAAGGTTGAATGCCGATGGGGTGTCTGCCTCGGTGAATATATTTTTTGAGAGTGAAGAGTGATCGCTATGATCTGTGAAATAAATGGTAGGAAGATTGGAAAGGGTTTTCCTCCGTACATCATCGCCGAGCTGTCTGCGAACCATAATGGCTCTCTTGAGCGTGCGCTGGAGACCATCAAGGCGGCATATGAAAGTGGTGCTCATGCCATCAAGATGCAGACCTATACCGCTGACACCATGACCATCGATTGTGATCGTGAGGACTTCATGATTCGCGGGGGTTATGGGATGGTTACAAACTCTACGACCTCTACAAGTGGGCCGAAACTCCCTACGAGTGGCATAAGCAAATATTTGCTTATGCCAGGCAGTTGGGTATCACCATCTTCTCCACTCCTTTCGATGAAAGCGCTGTCGATCTGCTGGAAGAACTAGGGGTGCCTGCCTACAAGATCGCTTCGTTCGAGGCGACCGACCTTCCCTTGATCCGCTATGTGGCCCGTACAGGCAAACCGATGATCATGTCCACCGGGATGTGTTCCGAAGAAGAGATAGCCGAAGCAGTGGCAACGGCAAAGAATGCGGGTTGTCAGCAGCTAATCCTGCTCCATTGCATCAGCAGCTACCCGGCGCCTATTGACCAAGCCAACCTCCTTCAAATGCCTGTGCTAGCGGAGCGCTTTGGCACCATCCCCGGTTTGTCGGATCATACGCTCGGCACCACTGTATCGGTCGCCGCGGTAGCGCTCGGAGCTTGTGTGATCGAAAAGCACTTTACCCTCAGCCGTGAGGACAAGGGACCGGACAGCGAGTTCTCCTTAGAGCCGCATGAGCTGAAGCGGCTCTGCGAAGACACGCACGACGCCTGGTCCGCGCTGGGCAAGCCAAGCTTTGAGCGGCAGCACGCTGAAATCGGTAATAAGCAGTTTCGGCGCTCGATATATTTCGTCCGGGACCTCAAGGCAGGTGCAATTATTACCGAGATGGATATTCGCCGCATTCGGCCAGGCTTAGGAATGGCACCAAAATACTTTGAGTGTTTAATTGGCAAGAGCGTTAAATGTGATGTTAAGTGTGGAACGCCAACTAGTTGGGATTTAATTAATGTCTAAAAAGTGTACTAGTTGTCGCCGCTCATGCCGATGATGAAGCTCTTGGCTGCGGCGGTACAATAGCAAGGCATGTGGCTGAGGAGACATAGTGCATGGCATTTTTATTGCCGATGGAGTTGGTTCGCGGAAAGACGCCGGCTACGAAGCATTAAAAATGCGTGAGGCTGCCGCACAGAAGGCGCACAGTTTATTGGGCTTTTCTAGTGTAAGCTATTTGGGATTTCCAGATAATCGCTTGGATGGAATAAACCTACTAGACATAGTTCAGTCCGTAGAGCGATCACTGCAAACTATAATGCCAGATGTGGTTTACACTCATCATTACGGTGACTTGAATGTTGACCATCGAGTCGCTCACCAAGCTGTAATGACTGCTTGTCGCCCGATTCCCGGTAGTTCGGTAACAGAGATCTATACATTTGAAATAATGTCCAGCACAGAGTGGTCCTCCCCAGGTCTGAGTCCTTTCCTGCCAACATGCTATGTCAATATCAGTGAGTATTTAGAACTAAAGTTGGATGCGCTTAAGGCTTATGAGTTGGAGATGCGCGATATGCCACACTCTCGAAGCATTGAGCACTTAGAGGCTCTTGCGCGACATCGGGGGCATTCGGTTGGTGTGAGCGCCGCTGAAGCCTTTATGGTAATGCGCAATATTCGATGACTTTATGGGGAAGCTCTTAGGTAAGTGGTTTTGTAAATGTAATCAGTATTAGGCGGTAGGTCGCTCATCAGTTAAATGTGTTGAGGGCCAACCTTTTGTACGGAGCAAGCATGGCATTGAAACATGCTATGCGGAAGTATCTTCAGTTTAAAGGGTTAAACGGGCTGGTAAGTTGAAATATCGTAGCGAAATTGATGGTCTTCGAGCTCTGGCTGTGGTGCCGGTCATATTATTCCACGCAGGGTATGAATCATTTAGAGGGGTTTTGTTGGCGTAGATGTATTTTTTGTTATCAGTGGTTATCTCATTACATCTATAATAATTGAGGACTTACGAAGAGAAAGATTTTCAACTTTAAACTTTTACGAGCGCCGCGCGCGCAGAATACTCCCCGCTTTGTCTTTTGTAGTGGCTGCGAGCTTAACGGTAGCTTGGGTGATTCTGCCGTATCACCAGTTAATTGATTTTTCTGAAAGCATAATAAGTGTATTTACATTCTCTTCAAATTTTTATTTTGGATGGAGGCTGGATATTTTGACACGGCTTCCGAGCTAAAACCCCTTCTGCACACTTGGAGTTTATCTGTAGAGGAACAATATTACATAGCTGTTCCTTTGCTGATGTCTCTGGTGTGGAGATATCGTAAGCGCGGCTTGGCTGTTCTGCTTAGCGCACTAGCGATAATTAGTTTTTGTCTCGCGCAATACAGTTCAACAAGATATGCTGATGCAGGTTTTTTCTACTACATACCCGAGCATGGGAGCTACTGGTTGGAGGGCTAGTGGCAGTAAAAACCAATAACTATACGAATGAAGATGGCAGCGAAATCTTCAGTTTAGTTGGGGTGCTGGCAATATTATTAGCGATCTTTTTCTTCGATGCAAATGTGCCGTTTCCCAGTTTTTACACCCTGCTACCAATTGTTGGCACATTACTTGTAATAGTTTATGCACGGCAAGGTACCGCTGTCCACCGGATATTGAGTTTTGCTCCAATTGTCTATGTTGGGCTTATAAGTTATAGCGCGTATCTTTGGCACCAACCTATTTTCGCATATGCAAGAGCCATCAGTATTAGCGAGCCGTCGAAGTGGATGATGGGTTTTTTGTCGGTTCTTTCGATGCTGCTCGCATACGTGACTTGGAAACTAATTGAGAATCCGTTTCGTGATTCTCGAAAGTTCAGTCGAAACAGAATATTTGGGCTATCTATATTAGGCATAATAATCTTTATTTGTTTGGGTCTGTGGCTAAAGTTCTCAGACGCGCCAAAACAAAGAAAAACTCTATCTGGTGAGAACTTTCTGGAGCTTAGCAGGAAGACGGCTACCAATTACGGGCTAAACAAGAAATGCGTGCAATTCCTGGTTGATCCACTTTGCCAAGAAGGTGAAAAGCCGTTGGCGTTATTGTGGGGTGATAGCTATGCAATGCATCTAGCGCTTGCATTAAAGAATAGCCCATCGGAACTACCATTTGTACAAATGACGATGTCCAACTGTGCGCCAATCCTAGGGGCTGCGGCTTACGGAGGTCGATATACCCCTGCTTGGGGGAAGAATGTATAGAAAATAATCAAAAAGTTTTCGATTGGCTTAAGACGCAGTCCGAAATAAAGTACGTAATATTAGCATCCCCATTTCGCCAGTTATCCGATAATGCATCTCTCACATTGGCTGGTGGTAAGCTGATAAAAGAGAGTAAGGGGCTGGGTTCAAAGCTATTTTTGGCGACTATAAAGAAAATAACAAGTATGGGTAAAGATGTCGTCATTGTCTCACCTACACCGACACCTGGGTATGATATGGCTAAATGTTATATTCGAAGCCACGTCCTTAGACAGCATAGCTCATCCTGCGACTTTCCACTTTCGAGAAATAATAGGATCGGAACATATAAGATACTTGAAGCGCTTTCACGCCAAGCTCAGGCTCGAATTATTTGGCTAAGTGAAATCATATGCCCTAACGGTATGTGTCGTGTGAGTGTGGGCGAGACGTTAATCTACCGTGATAGCGGGCATCTCTCACGTGAAGGTGCTGCCTATTTAGGAAGTGAGTATGATATCTCTAAAATGGTAAAGGACTAGAACGCGGTCTATCGAACCAGATTCATAGTGGCGGATAAAGCATGACGACCCTTGCGCTGAAACTTAAAATAGTAATTAAGAAAAAGTTAGTTTTTCTTATATCAAAAACTATGCCGGGAGTGGCTCAGGCACTTGCGGAAAAGAAAAAAAGGGGAGTGACGCGGAATTAATGCGGTGCGCTTTATCGTTCTCTCGCGATCCGGTATTAACTGCCAACTACATGTTATTGAATATCGCATCCCCAGAGCGCGATTTGTGGGCTGCTATAACTAGCCTCGATGAGCGTCGTGATCCTGCGTATGATTTTATAATCAAAAATAGGGTCCTTATTGATAATGCAGAACTGCGCTTTAAATGTGATATAAAGCAGTTGTTGTCTAGGTCGGAGAATATTCCGTTAGAGATTTTCTGTTCATTAGTGGAAGAATATGAGCGACTGAACACCACGGAAGTGGAGCGAAAGCAGTTAGCGGGAATGTTAGTGGATCTGTGTACGTCCAAGCTGGAGGTCTGTGACGTCCTTAATGCATTGCAAAGATTGGGGGTGGGACAAGACTCTCTTAGAGAGTCTCAAAAAGTAAAGTTGTTATCGCGCTTCACTTGGGGTGGGAATATAGAGCTATTTAAAGCGCTCTATAGTTGCTTTTACCCTGCGCTTAGCGAACTAGGAAAGCTGAAAATTGATTTAGTGCGTAGTAGCTTGATCTATGAGAATGGCAAGCCAGCCAGTTATTACGAAAAAAGGTTCGTAGACTTACCTTACCAGATTTCGGCGCATTATTTGTCTAATATAGCGCCTCTATTCAAAGAAATAGATGCGTCTAATGATTATAGGGATATCCGATTCGAAAAGGAGCGTTTGCGTGAATTGCGGTGCTATATACTTGGCTTAATAGTGAAAAGTAAGCCTTGCGCTTATATCCGTTTAGGGGACGGTGAATGCTATGGGTTTGTAGATAATAATTATGTTGATTGTCAAGGAGTGGTCCGCCAAGAACTACATTGGTGGGGCGAGTTATTGACTCCAGCGCATAGAGAGCAGTTGCGATCTGAATTCTTGAGTGCACTTTGTAGTGCTAATATTTTAGGGGTGCCGACGGTTTTTAGACTGATTAAGGACTCCAAACTTCACTATCCTGACGACTATCCAGTTAATGGTTTGATTTCACGGTTATGTTGCGTCATGAGCGGTGCTGCGCCATTTCTGTCCGATAAAAAGATAGTTGAAGACCAAAGTAATCTTTTTCTATTTAATGCGGATTTTTTGGTAAGTTTGTTTGATGCTGCCGAACGTGTATGCGTTATTTCGGGTTTAAATTCTGAGCTTGTCACTCAATGGGCGCCTGAGCCAAAAAATTAAAATGTATTGAGATACCCACGCACCGATTATTGCGAAATGAGCATGCCGGTGCCATCTCGGAAACGATATTGCCCTATGTATATAAGGAGTATGTCAATGAGATAAAATCCATTGCAGGCCCAGGGATGGTTTTCCTTGTGTCGGCTGGATTTATTGGAAAAATATTTATTTCTGCTGCTGCTGAGCAGGGGCAGTTGCCCTTGATGTAGGGCAGTATCTAGTAACTGCGGTGCGTTAGAGGTGGCTATGAACTTGATCGCTCTTGTGCGGACCTTTTATAAAGGACTTGATCGAATATTTAAAATTATTAATTATGGTGATGTGCCTTTTATTTATAATAATCCTGTTTACATGGAGAAGTACGCTTTCGCACGTTGCAGTTTAATCGGTTATTGGAAAAGTGTTGCCGAGCTAGGGCGAGAAATGTTGCGTCCTACGCTTAAAATATACAGCATTCCTTCAGGACCCCTTATCTTCTGTGGGGGTTCAAGCAATAATGAGCGGGAGTTTCATTTTTTTCATCTCTGTTCGCAGGGCGTCAATGTCTAGATTATTCTAGAGAATCTAATTTGTCTTTTGTTCCGGCTCGCCAATTAAAGAAAACAGTAGTTGAATATTTCGTTTCATTGTTACTTATTGTGCTTGGATGTTTTTACCTGTTTCGAATTAAGCTTGGTCCGATATCTTTCAAGTACTTGCTTTTTTATACAAAAATTTATTTTTTCTTGTATGCTAGTTTGATGAGATCAAAAGAGAAGCCTCGATTGCTTGTTGTAGCTAATGATCACACCGATTTTCCTGTTATTGCATCAATGCTCATGCAATATTTCGATGTTCCGGTTGTATATGTTCAGCATGCTGAAATCTCTGAGCGATTTCCAGCGTTGGACTTTAATGTTTCCATTTTGAGGAATGAAATTTCTCGAGAGAAATATCAGGCCATTGGCCCTATTCAAGGTGATGTTTTTGTTGTGCCTCGCTCTCCTAAAAGTGATATGTTTGAGCGGATACTTAAAGCGAGGGTCGTTGTTGCTCCGGTAGTTGTATATATTAGTTCTGTTTATTCGGAGAGTGGCCTGGCTCGGTGTTTATCCCAGCTGGCATCGAACGCCTCGGTGACTAGCATTTCAGTGAAGCCTCATCCCAGAACTGATATCTCCTCTTTGAATGTCGGTCCGAACGTTGCTTTGCTTTCAAGTGTCCCCACGTTTGATCATGTAGCGATTGTGCCAAACTCTTCGGTTGTCGTTGAGCTTCTTGAGCAGGGAGTGCCGGTCTATCAACTATTTGACTTGGATGATATAGGGCATGATTACTATTCATTTGTGGAGAAAGGGGTTACGCCTGCAATCTCATTTGATGATTTAACCGGTAATTTTTGGGGGGTGGAGGTTTTTATAATGACGCATGGGTTGAGCGGTTTTCAAAGTTTAGCCCATCTATTGATTCGGCTTGGGAAGCAGAGTTGCCGGTGCTCCTAGATAAAGTTTGTCTTTACTTAAGTGTTTCAGGGGATCATTGTTGAAATTTGTTATTAAGTATTTGTGGGTCAGGTTTCTTTCTTTGAAGGCTATATATTACAAGCCGAAAAAAAATACGTACTTATTCCTTCCTATTAACGGAGCGGGCTTAGGGCATCTAACCCGTTCACTTGCCATAGCTAGACGGCTTCAGAGGCTGGACCCATTCGCGGAAATTATCTTCCTTACTACTAGTATCGGCGTCACGCTCGTTCACCGGGCGGGTTTTGCGTGCCATCACGTTACCCCGGCAGCCTTGGTGAAAACAGGTTCAGTGGAATGGAATACCCTTTTTTTTTGCGACGATTGAAAATATATTGCGTCTACACAAGCCCGCGACCTTAATATTCGATGGCACCGTTCCATACCTGGGTCTTCAGCGAGTAATGCACAACTACAAAAATATTAAATATGTCTGGGTGAGGCGCGGGCTTTATAAAACGGATGTTGACCATCGAAAGCTTGATGCTTATGTAGGAAAGTTCAATATTGTGATTTCTCCTGGTGAGCTGGTTTCTGCTGAAATGGCTGTTCAGTCACAAGCTGGCAGCAAGCTGAATATGGTAGAGCCCATTTCGTTGCTTGATAAAGATGAGCTTTTGGAACCCGAGGTTGCCCGGCGTATGCTCCGGTTAGATATTCATCGCCCCTGTGCGTATGTCCAGCTTGGCGCAGGCAATATAAACGGTATATCAGACATACAAGATCGTGTGATCTTATTATTGAAAATGCAAGGTGTTCAGGTGGTGCTTGGGCAGTCTCCCATTGCGCTTCGAGCCGAACCGAATATGAGCGCAGACAGTGTCGTGGTTGATTACCCTAACAGTAGATATTTTGCGGCGTTTGATTTTGCGGTATTGGCCGGCGGGTATAATTCTGTCTGCGAAGCGGTATCTTTTGGGTCTGCCCGCTATTTTTTACCTAACACTGCAACAGGGGCGGACGACCAGGTAGAGCGAGTACGTCAGGCTAGTCAGTTTGGTTCGTATGAGTATCTACTTGATTTTGATGAGGATGCTTTTGCTCATGCGGTGGGGAAATTCCTGTCTCGTAAGGCCGTTGCTGTTCGGGATCAAAAAATGGTGCGGTTACCGCAGCTGAACTTATTATGCATGCGTAGCGTGCTACGCGTTTCTCACTTGGCTTTATTATGAAGCTTAACGTTTTATACGGTGTTGCGCGGGCAGTTCGCTGGTCGGTATCTCTCGGCGGTAAGCTGTTTAGAGTGGTGCCTTGCTTTACCTTGGGCTCTATCGTCGCAACTGTTTTATCTCAGTTATTTCTTCTTGTCGGTTTTCTATTGCCACTCAAGGTAGTGCTGTTGTTGGGGAGTGATCACGTACCAAATTATTTCCCTAGTTTTCTGCAGGAGTGGGGGCGGGACTGGCTTATAGTTACTTTAAGTGCGGCGTCTGTTGTTTTCTATTTGCTGCACCTGCTTTCCGGAAAGTTGGTTGAGATCAACTCAGTGGCAGCAAGCGGACGCTTGCTTTTGAAAAGCAAGAAGATGGCTTTATTTGACAATCAGGACGAGATTGCCTCCAAGGGATATCAACGGTATACACAGAGCCTCGCCGGCGTCTGCTTTGTGTCTATCTGCCTTGTCGGGATGTTGCTTTTCTATTCCAAGCTGGCGCTGGTGATTGTTTTATATATGGTGCTTGGTTTTGTATCGGTCGTCGTTTGTTTATCGGTTTTCTCGTCTTTAGCGGATAGATTTTCTCGCTCATTGGGTACACTGCACAAGGTATTTGGCAGTGTCGGTTTTCTGGTCGCATTTGGCTTTATCGTATTCGATCATCTGATTGGTGAGGCGCCTGGATTATTGATATCCGTCGTGTCGCTTATTTTAGCTAGGCAGCTGTACGGACGGACGTCCGGGGTGATAGGAGATATTCATGGTCTCTACAGTCAAAAAGCGCAGTTGTCCGCGTTGTTTTTTCACGGTCAAGTATTTCATCCTCAGATAAAAAGCGAGCAGAGAAGCATTTGGAGCCTGCTAGAGCCAAACGCTCGAAAAGCTTGGCTACAGGCGTTGGTTCAGGAAGTTGCAGGCCGTCCGGTTCAGAATATTCGTATGGAGTGGTGCGATATCGGGGTGCCCGATGTGTACTGTTTTCTAGCATCTGGGCAGGCCGAATTTTTCCAGAAGACATTTCTGATCAAGTTGTTCAACGCTAACAGAAATGCTTGGGCCAAGCATGAAGCGACGCTGCTCACAGGGGAGCACAGCCTACCGACTCTTCCACTTGTGTCTGTAACGGTTGTTGAAGAATTGCACTGCCACGTTTTCGACGCGACTGGTTATTCCCCATGCGGAAAAGCGGAGACATCCAGGGTACTACCTGATTTCCGTGCTAGCTTGTCGGAATGCATGCCATCTGAGGGCTTGGCTGCTGCTTACATCAGGACTCGTCCACTTGTTTGGCAGCGTTTGCATGACAGCATGATTCTGCGTGTTCAGTACCTGCTGGACGCCAAAGTGGATGGGGAGTTGGTTGAGCGCTTGATAGATGCTCTTCCGGTCATCGAGAAGGAGTTGAAAGCTCTTCCGTTGGCCCTGAGTCTTCCTGATATACGGCCGGGGATGCTCTGGAAGGGGCCGGACGGGCAGTGTGTTTTATCCCACTGGTCACGCTGGGATCTAGAGCCGCTTGGTTCGCGATGGCCTTACGCAGACGATAGGGTGCAGGATGTTGAAGACCTGTTGGGTCGAGTGAAGATCAAGCGGCCAGGTTGTAAATCTGTGACTGTTTCTCAGGTTCAATTGTCTGCACTGTTCACTGAGCTAGAAGTGCGCATCCAAAGGGGACGCTACGGCGACGCTTACCTGCTGATGTCCCCCTATATTAACTCGGCTGCAAGCGTGAATCCCGGCGTTTATCTCATTCGTGGTGCGGCGCTTGGGGTACCCTTTCGCGCTGACTGTCCTATTTACGTTGCGGAAGATTGGAGGCGATGTGGCTGATATAGCCATGGTGGTATGGAATGACTTCCGGAACGACGCACGGGTTCTGAAAGAGGCGGAGAGCCTTACAGCAGCGGGGCATCGCGTCACCGTTTTCGCTGTGCACAGTCCTGGTTTAACCCAACTACGGGAGCGGGTTTCCAATGGTGTTGCGGTCATCCGTGTTCCTCGGCACCCGCTCTGGCGGATTCACGCATCACGACGAGGCTCAGCTAACGTGGGAGCGCCGGCCCAGCGGGGCGCGATCGGCTTGGCCATGCTGGTTTTGAGTCGCGTTTGGGCTCATCTGATGTTGCTCTGGATGATTGCCAAACAGCGTGCAGATGTTGTCCATGCTCATGATGTGAATACCCTGCCCACGGCCTGGCTTGCTGCAAAGCTGTCGGGCGCTCAGGTGGTGTACGACGCCCACGAAATCAGTACCAGTCGCGAGGGATATTCCAGGGTACGTAAGCTGGTGGGTTGGATCGAGCGTACCTTGATGCCGCTTGTGCAAGGCACCATTACCACTACCGAGGCGCGGGCCAAGTATTTCGCGCGCGCTTATGGCATCGCGCGGCCAGTAGTGTTGCAGAATCGGCCGAGGGAACAGCAGGCGATGCGGTCCGATCGGATTCGTGCGGAGCTTGAGCTAGAGCAGCCCTGGCCAATCATTCTTTATCAGGGCGGTGTGCAGCAGGGGAGAGGTCTGGAGCGTCTTGCTCGCGTCGGCGCTGATGTTCCGAATGCCTACTTCGTGTTCATTGGCGGCGGGAGGCTCGATGGCAGTTTGCGCCGCATCGTTGAAGAGCTGCAGTTGGAGCAGCGGGTTCGTTTCATTCCGACCGTGGCGCTTGCTGAGCTACCAAGCTATACGGCTTCGGCAGACATCGGCGTCCAGCCCATCGAGAACACCTGTCTAAATCACTACACAACCGACTCCAACAAACTATTCGAGTATGTTCAGGCGGGCCTGCCGGTTGTGGCGTCCGATCTGCCTGAGATACGTCGTGTTGTAAGAGCGCATGACCTGGGTGTACTCGTGCCTGAAGGCGATAGCGTGGCGCTGGCTGCGGCGTTACGCGACCTAGTGGGCGATGAGGGCAAGCGCCAGTACTACGCCTCCCAGTCTCGGAAGGCAGCAAGCGTTCTTAACTGGGAAAGCCAGGAGCATGAACTGCTCGCATTGTACGAACGGGTGTTGTCCAATCGCGCCTCGACCTGATCTGTGCTCCTCATGTGTAAACGAATTCTGCTGCTTAGCTTTTTCTATCCTCCTGATCTCTCCGCTGGCTCTTTTCGCGCCAAGGCATTGGTTGATGCCCTATGCGAGAAGGCGGCCGGGGAGATAGATATTGACGTGCTGACCACACAGCCCAACCGCTACCACTCCCACGCCAGTGAGGCGCTCGCGGTCGAGGAGCAAGGCTGCGTACGCATCCGGCGTATCCAGCTGCCAGTGCATAAGAGCGGGTTTGTCGATCAGGCAAAGGCGTTCGCCGCTTTTGCTGTGCAGGCCAATCGAATTGCTGGGGGAGGTGACTACGATGTTGTGGTGGCGACCTCATCGAGGTTGATGACGGCCGTGTTGGGAAGCTGGATCGCTCGTCGCCAGCGGGCGCGGTTGTATCTGGACATCCGCGACATATTCGTTGAGAACTTGAGGGAGTTGTTTACCGCTCCGCTTGGGAAGCCTTTGTCGTTTGCCTTTGCTGCACTTGAGCGTTGGGCCATCGGACAGGCCGAAAAGGTGAATCTGGTTACGGCTGGCTTCCTGGGCTATTTCCAGCCCAGGTATCCCGAGCAACGGTTCTCTTTGTATTCGAATGGAGTGGACGATGATTTTCTCGACTTCCCCGTGACCGAGCCTGCCGTTAAAGCTCCCGGAAAGCCGCTGCGTATTCTCTATGCCGGCAACATCGGGGACGGGCAGGGGCTGCATCTGATCGTCCCGGCGCTCGCGCAACGGCTGGGCGCGCGGGTGCATTTTTGTATCGTCGGTGCCGGGGGGCGCTTGCAGGCGCTGCGAGATGCTGTGGCCGGGTACGATCTGAACAACGTGGAGTTGATCCCGCCAGTCCAGCGCGAGCGGTTGCTAGAGATGTATGAACAGGCGGACATGCTTTTTCTACATTTGAACGATTTCAGCGCATTTCGGCGGGTATTGCCGTCCAAGCTGTTTGAGTACGCGGCGACCGGTAAGCCCGTATTGGCGGGCGTTGCCGGCTTTGCAGCGGACTTTGTCCGGACTGAAGTTACAAACGCAGAGGTGTTTGCGCCCTGTGACCTCGAGGGTGCAATTGCCGCAATGGAAAAATTGAGCCTGGAGCCAAAGGCGCGCCCAAAATTCGTCGAGCGTTTCTCTCGCCGCCGAATCATGGGTGCCATGGCGGATGACGTACTTGAACTCGTCCGGGTGGCCGGTTGATGGGCGTACTTGTAACGGGTGCGAATGGCTTCATTGGTCGGGCTTTGCTGCTTCGCTTGGCGGCAATGGAGCTTAGGCCAATTGCTGCAGTTCGAACGCTACCAATCAGCGAATCTGTTTGGTCTAACAGTGCGTCCATCGGTGAGGCAGTTAGATATGTCGAGCTTGGCGACCTAGCAAAGGGGGCATTCGATTCTGCACTTCTCGATGACGTATCCGCTGTCGTTCACTGCGCTGCACGTGTCCATGTGATGCGCGAGTCGGACGGGGATTCGCTCACCGCCTTCCGGGCGGTAAATGTTGTTGGCACGCTCAACTTGGCGAAGCTGGCTGCCTCTGCGGGGGGTCAAGCGGTTTGTCTTTATCAGCACCGTCAAGGTTAATGGTGAGGAGACAGTATTGGGCGAGCCTTTTCACGCGGATGACCTACCTGCGCCGGAGGATGCATATGGGCTTTCCAAGCTGGAGGCTGAGCAAGGGTTGAAGCAGCTGGCCGCCAAAACCGGCATGGAGGTCGTTATTATCCGCCCTCCGCTTGTGTATGGACGGGGCGTCAAAGGCAATTTCGGGAGCATGATCAAGTTGGTTGATAAAGATATTCCGCTTCCCTTCGGTGCCATCCAGAATAAGCGCTCGCTGGTGGGCATCGACAATCTGGTCGATCTGATCGTTCGTTGCACTGATCATCCCGCTGCCGCCAATCAGGTATTCCTCGCCGGCGATGGACAGGATCTGTCGACCCCCGAGCTAGTCCGTGGTCTGGCCATGGCGATGGGCAAGCGCGCGCGGCTGGTTCCCCTTCCGGTCGGGGTTCTCAGGTTCGGTGCCACGCTACTGGGCAAACGTGCTTTGGCCGATCGCCTGCTGGGCTCGCTCCAAGTCGATATCACCAAGACGCGCGAGCTACTCGACTGGCAGCCGCGCCACTCGGTTGAAGAAGGCCTCCGTCGCTGTTTCGTTACCTCAAGCCAGGGAGGCCGCGTGTGATTCGGTTGTTCGACATAGTGCTTTCGCTGCTCGGGCTGGTTGTTGGTGCGCCGGTGCTTATAGCGCTGGCGATCATTGGTATGTTTGATACGGGTTCACCGATATATCGCCAGGTGCGTGTCGGGCGGCATCAGCAGCCTTTTACCTTGGTAAAGTTTCGGACGATGGCGCAAGGCACGGCGTCGGTGCCGACACACTTGGCCAGCAGTTCCTCCGTAACGCGATTTGGTAGTTTCTTGCGCAGGACCAAGCTGGATGAACTCCCTCAGCTTTGGAACGTTCTAAAAGGCGAAATGAGCTTGGTTGGTCCGCGCCCAGGTTTGTTCAGTCAGGAAGCGCTGACCAGTGAGCGCGCCAAGAGAGGCGTGTACGCCGTTCGCCCTGGTATTACCGGACTGGCGCAAGTACAAGGTGTGGACATGTCCACTCCTGCGTTACTTGCCGAGATGGATCAGAAAATGATCTTGAGCCTTACCCCAGCAACTTATGTGAAATACATTATCAAAACGCTAACTGGTCAAGGCTCTGGAGACCGTATTGTCGGCTAGCGCTGTTAGCGCCCCAACTCCGCGGTGCCATTCTTTTTGAGGACCACAACTTTTTATGCTTAGGATGGCTGAGAAACTTAGGCTCTTTTGGTCCGCTTGCCGCGGCGGCAAAAACGTCTGATCCAAGTCGCCGTTGACGTTGTGCTGGTCTGGTTGGCGCTTTGGCTGGCATTCTATCTGCGCCTCGGTAATGCCAGTTTTGCTGAGCCGTTTGGCGGCCATGCTTGGTTGTTCGGCATGGCTCCGGTGATTTCGATTCCGTTTTTTATTCGTTTGGGCATGTATCGTGCCGTCATGCGTTATTTCGGTAATGATGCACTGATGGCCATCGTCAAAGCCGTCTCACTTTCAGCGCTATCGTTGTCGCTTGCCATCTACTGGTATACCGATGCGCCAAAACTTATTCCTCGCTCTATGGTATTCAACTACTGGTGGTTGAGTCTTTTGCTCATCGGCGGGCTGCGGCTCGTGATGCGACACTACTTCATGGGCAACTGGTTTACACCAGCGTCGCTGAGCAAATTCAAAACCCGAGATGCCGGGCTGACGAAGGTCGCAATCTACGGCGCCGGAGCTGCAGGAAACCAGCTGGTGGCGGCCCTTCGGCTAGGGCGGGTGATGCGTCCGGTCGCTTTTATCGACGACGATCCGAATTTGTACAATCGGTCCATTGCCGGCCTTCACGTGTATTCCGCCAAACACATCGGCCAAATGGTAGAAGACACCGGTGCAATAGAGATACTTCTGGCCATCCCGTCAGCCACACGGGCTCGTCGCCGAGAAATACTGGAGATGCTTGAGTATCACCCGCTCCATATAAGGAGCGTGCCGGGATTCATGGACCTGGCAAGTGGCAAGGTCCAGGTCGACGATATTCAGGAAGTGGACATTGCGGACTTGCTTGGCCGGGATGCGGTGCCTCCGGCCCAAGACTTGCTCGAACGCTGCATCAGAAGCCAGGTGGTGATGGTAACTGGCGCCGGGGGTCGATCGGATCAGAGCTGTGCAGACAGATAATCGCGAGCCAACCGGCAGTCTTGTTGTTGTTCGAACACAGCGAGTTCAATCTCTACAGCATTCACCTCGAGCTGGAGCGGCGTATCGGTAGAGAGGCACTGTCCACTCGGCTGGTGCCAATCTTGGGTTCGATCCGTAACATGGACCGACTTCTGGATGTGATGCGAACCTGGGGCGTACAAACGGTGTATCACGCTGCTGCCTACAAGCATGTGCCGATGGTGGAGCACAATGTGGCGGAGGGCGTGATGAATAACGTATTCGGTACAGTTAGTACCGCCCAGGCGGCGATGCAGGCCGGCGTCTCCAATTTTGTGCTTATTTCTACCGACAAGGCGGTTCGGCCGACGAATGTCATGGGTGGCACCAAGCGTTTGGCGGAAATGGTGTTGCAGGCATTAAGTCGTGAGCCGGCGCCTGTGCTATTCGGCGGCAAAGACGGGGTCCATCACGTCAACAAGACCCGTTTCACCATGGTGCGATTCGGTAATGTGCTTGGTTCGTCAGGCTCGGTGATACCGCGCTTCTATGCGCAGATCCGTGCGGGCGGGCCGGTGACTGTGACGCACCCGAAAATCACGCGCTATTTCATGACCATTCCCGAGGCGGCGCAGTTGGTCATCCAGGCCGGCTCCATGGGGCAGGGCGGCGATGTGTTCGTGCTGGACATGGGCCAGCCGGTGCTCATTGCCGAGCTGGCCGAGAAGCTCATTCATCTGTCTGGCCTGAGCGTGCGTTCGGAGAAGTGCCCGCATGGCGACATCGCTATTGAGTTCACCGGGTTGCGACCGGGTGAGAAGCTTTATGAAGAGTTGCTGATCGGCGACAACGTGAGCCCCACCGAGCATCCGATGATCATGCGGGCAGACGAGGAGTACTTCACCTGGGACGCGCTACGAGGCGTTCTGGCGAAGCTGCTGGAGGCAGTGGAGCGGGACGACTATCCGCAGGTGCGCGTGTTGCTGCGCGAGGTGGTCAGTGGGTATGTGCCTGAGGGCGAGATCGTCGATCTGATATACCAGCAGCGTCGGGCGGGGCGAACGGACTAGGCGGTGGTCTCGCCTGGGGGGCGCTGGCTTCTTTCTACTTCTTTCAGCGAGTGGAAACGGCTGAATACCGGCCGTATTCGATGACTGTCTTTTTCGGATAAGCCTGTTTCACACGCTCTTCCTTACTGGCTCGTGCGGACAGGGTTCGCTCCGGTTCACGCACAGCCGATGGCGGGGCTTTCGGCAGGTTCATCCTGCCAGCGAGGGGCAGGGCGTTTCGGCGGACTGCTGGGAAAGCCTTGCCGGCACCCCTGCAGTCCGGCTCCTATCCGATCAGTGCCGCGCGCCTTCCTCAGGCATCGTCAGCAATTGCTTTTCCATGTTCCAGTCGAACGGCTCGTCGTTCTGCTCGGCTTCGTAGCGGCGTTCTTCCAGGCGCTGGAAGAGTTCGATTTCTTCGTCTGGCATGAAGTGCAGGCAATCGCCCCCGAAGAACCAGAGCAGGTCGCGCGGGACGAGGTGGGCAATCTGCGGGTAGCGGTGAAAGACCTGGCAGATGAGGTCCTGGCCGAGGTGGCGTTCGGCCGGCACGTCCTTTAGGTTCATGATCAATTCGTCGAAGCGCTCTAGGAAAAGGGCATGGCTTTCCTCGGAGACCTGTTCGGATTCGCCCATGGCGAGGAGGATGCCGCGCAGATGGGCGAGCAGTGCCAGGTTGTGATCGTGGTATGCGTTGGCCATGGTTCACCTGTGTCGAGTTGGGCGCGCGATTATAGGGTGCGGCGCGGTTGTAGGGCGTGCTTAGTTGACTCGTTGGTAGGGGTGGGGTTCGATTTTCGAGACCGAGGGTTAAGCCAGGCGCGGGTTGTGCGGGCTTGGTTTTCCACGGCTGGAGGCCGGGGCAGCGGGATGTCGCGATGTAGCTATCAATGTAGTGTGCAGGTGTACCGGTGTTGCGACGATTAGCCAGCGCGGACCCGGCCCTCACCCCGGAGGGGTGAGGGGGAGGTTGGTGCGGTTCTGTCTGCAGGTGTTCCGGGGTTCTATTCCGGAGTTTTTTCGCCAAAACAGCAGGGTTCTGCTTGGTGCGTGCGGATGGGGCACGCGTTACCTCACCCGATCCGGTTGGTAGCCGAGGTCTTCCTTGGCGAAGTCGTCGACGCTGATGACCTTGCGTCTGGCGGCTTCCGCTTCAGTCAGTTGCTGGGCTTCGGCACCGTCCAGCACGCCGGCGGCGACGGCGGCATCGATCGGGTTTTCTCCGGCGACGGGCTTCACGTCGCCGCTCTTGATTGCCTTGTGCAGCTTTTTCTGCAGCGGTTGCGCAGCGACCAGTGCATCGTAGGCGTCACGCAGGGCCACCAGGGCTTGGTCACCGCGTGCCGGCCGGTACACGCCTTCGAGGATCTGTTCGAGGGCTGGATCGCCTTCGGGACGACCCAGGATAGCTGCCACTTCAGCATCCAATTCGTCAGACGGCCCCTTGTGCCGCGCGCCGAATGGGAAGACCAATACCTGCAGCACAACGCCGAGCAGGCGGTTCGGGAAATTGGCGAGCGTGTCGGCGAGCGCCTGTTCGGCCTTGTTCAGGCAGTCTTCGAGTGCCCAGCGCAACAGCGGCGCCTGGTCCGCCGGGTGGCCGAGGTCGTGATAGCGCTTGAGCGCGGCCGACGCCAGGTACAGATGGCTCAACACGTCCCCGAGGCGGGCGGAAAGCCGCTCGCGTCGCTTCAGTTCGCCGCCGAGGAGCATCATCGAGAGGTCGGCGAGCATGGCGAAGGCGGCGGCGATACGGTCCAGGGCGCGGAAGTACGGGCGGGTCAGGTCGTTGCCGGGCGCCTTGCCGAGCAGGCCGAAGGTCAGGCCCAGCACCAGGGTGCTGGCGGTGTTGCTGACAGCGAAACCGATGTGCTGCATGAGCAGCTTGTCGAACTTCACGACGGCTGCATCGCGATCGGGTTCATGCACCAGTTCCATTTCGCGTAGCACGAACGGATGGCAGCGAATGGCGCCCTGGCCGAAGATCATCAGGTTGCGCGACAGAATGTTCGCGCCCTCCACCGTGATTGAAATCGGCGCTGACAGCCAGAGCCGGCCGAGGTAGTTGTTCGGCCCCATAATGATGCCCTTGCCCGCATGGATATCCATCGCGTCGGTGACGCAGGCACGGCCGCGTTCGGTCAGGTGGTACTTGAGGATGGCGGAGAGTACCGAGGGCTTCTCGCCCAGATCGACGGCATTGGCGGTAAGGATACGGGCGCTGTCCATCAGCCAGGCGTTGCCGCCGATCCGCGCCAGCGGCTCCTGAATGCCCTCGAAGGCGGCCAGTGGCACGTTGAACTGTTCGCGGATGCTGGCGTAGCGGCCAGTGACGTAGCTGCAGGTCTTGGCAGCGCTGACGCCCGTCGCCGGCAGCGAAATCGAGCGCCCGACCGACAGGCAGTTCATCAGCATCATCCAGCCTTTGCCGATCATGTCACGGCCGCCGATGATGGCTTCCAGCGGCACGAATACGTCCTTGCCCCAGTTGGGGCCGTTCATGAATGCCGCACCGAGCGGCAGGTGCCGACGGCCGATCTCCACGCCCGCGGTGTCGGTGGGGATGAGCGCCAGGCTGATGCCGAGTTCTTCCTCGTCGCTCAAGAGGTGGTCCGGGTCGTAGGTCTTGAAGGCGACGCCCAGTAGCGTGGCCACCGGGCCAAGGGTGATGTAGCGCTTTTCCCAGTTCAGACGCAGGCCGAGCACTTCCTCGCCTTGCCATTGGCCCTTGCAGATGACGCCTGTGTCGTTCATGGCCCCGGCGTCGGATCCGGCATAAGGCCCGGTCAGGGCGAAGCAGGGAATGTCCGTGCCATTGGCCAGGCGAGGCAGGTAGTGGTTGCGTTGGTCTTCGGTGCCGTAGTGCATCAGCAATTCGGCCGGGCCGAGCGAGTTGGGCACCATGACGGTTGTCGCCAGGTCGCCGCTACGGGTCGCGAGCTTCATCACGATCTGCGAATGCGCATAGGCGGAAAAGCCCTTGCCGCCGTATTCCTTCGGGATGATCAGTGCGAAGAAGCCTTCGGCCTTGATGTAGTCCCAGGCCTCCTGCGGCAGATCCAGGCGCTGGCCGATCTCCCAGTCGCTGACCATGGCGCAGAGCGTTTCGGTCGGGCCGTCGAGAAACGCCTGTTCCTCTTCGGTCAGCTTCGCCTTGGGGTAGGCCAGGAGCACGTCCCAGTCGGGCTTGCCGCTGAACAGCTGGCCGTCCCACCAGACGGTCCCGGCATCGATGGCATCGCGCTCGGTGTCGGAGATGGGCGGTAGCACCTTCTTGAACCAGTCGAACATCGGTGCGCTGAAGTATTTGATGCGCAGATCCGGAAGCAGGAGCGGCACGGCGACCGCCGCGAATATCAGCCACAGGATGACCATCAGCCAGGCCGGCGTCTCGTACGCGGCGCCCATCAGCGAAAGGTAGGCGGCGACCATGATCAGCGCCGGGACAGGCGACACCCGCAAGTGAGCGATCATGGCGATGCCAATGAGTAATACGAGCAGCCAGAGCAGGGTCATGAAGGTTTCCTTGTTGAGCGAGTGGCGTCCTGTTTGAGCATAGGCACTGGGCCCAAGACGGTGAAGGGACCGTTTGATGCGATTGGTATCAGTTAATGACCGGAACGGTGAGGGGGAGTTCTGGAGGGGCAGTTTTGGGGAGGGCTGACCTCGGGCGGAAGCTTTGAACGGTGCGGTTGTAATTGTCTCGTGCTGCCCTTATGTACGGTGAATCCCTCAGCGTTGCGTGCATTCTCATATGACTACTGCTCTGTCCATTCGGCAGTTGACCAAGGTTTACGGAAACGGCTTCCAGGCCCTCAAGGGCATCGACCTCGACGTGGCCGAAGGCGACTTCTTTGCGTTGCTCGGGCCCAACGGGGCGGGCAAATCCACCACCATCGGCATCCTCTCGACTCTGGTGAACAAGACCAGCGGCACGGTCAACGTGTTCGGCCATGATCTGGATCGCGACCCCAGCGGCCTCAAACGCTGCCTGGGCGTGGTGCCGCAGGAATTCAACTTCAACCAGTTCGAAAAGGCGTTCGACATCCTGGTCACCCAGGCCGGCTACTACGGCATTCCGGCGAAAGTCGCCAAGGAGCGCGCCGAGCAATACCTCAACCAGCTGGGCCTCTGGGACAAGCGCGATGTCTCGTCGCGCATGCTGTCCGGTGGCATGAAGCGACGCCTGATGATTGCGCGGGCGCTGATCCACCGGCCGCGGTTGCTGATCCTCGACGAACCCACTGCGGGGGTCGATATCGAACTGCGCCGCTCGATGTGGTCCTTCCTGACCGAGCTCAACCGGGAAGGCATCACGATCATCCTGACCACGCATTACCTGGAAGAGGCCGAACAGCTCTGTCGCAACATCGGCATCATCGACCACGGCCAGATCGTCAAGAACACCAGCATGCGTGAGCTGCTCAAGCAGTTGCACGTCGAGACCTTCCTGCTCGACCTCAAGGAATCGCAGCTGGTGCCCCCGGAACTCGGGCCGTATCCCGCGCGTTTGGTCGACCACCACACGCTGGAAGTGCAGGTCGAGAAGAGCCAGGGCGTGACCGAGCTGTTCCGCATGCTCTCGGCGCAGGGCATCGAGGTGCTGAGCCTGCGCAACAAGACCAACCGGCTGGAGGAGCTGTTCGTGTCGATGGTGGAAAACAACCTGCCCAAGGTGGCCCAATGAACGCAGAATTCCGCCCGAACCTGGTGGCGTTGCAGACCATCGTCCATCGCGAAATCCGCCGCTACACCCGCATCTGGCCGCAGACGCTCCTGCCCCCGGCGATCACGATGGTGTTGTACTTCGTGATCTTCGGCAATCTCATCGGTGAGCGCATCGGTGAGATGGACGGCTTTACCTACATGCAGTACATCGTGCCGGGCCTGATCATGATGTCGGTGATCACCAACTCGTACAGCAACGTGGTGTCGAGTTTCTTCAGCAGCAAATTCCAGCGCTCGATCGAGGAGCTGCTGGTCTCGCCCGTCTCGCCACACGTGATCCTCATCGGCTTCGCGCTGGGCGGCATAACCCGAGGCCTGGCGGTCGCGGTGATCGTTACCCTGCTGTCGATGTTCTTCACCGATCTTCAAGTGCATCACCTCGGCGTGACGCTGCTCGTCATCACCCTGACCTCGACGATCTTCGCGTTGGGCGGTTTCATCAATGCGGTGTTCGCACGCAATTTCGACGACATCTCGATCATCCCGACCTTCGTGCTCACGCCTCTGACCTACCTGGGTGGGGTGTTCTACTCGATCCACCTGCTGTCGCCGTTCTGGCAGACCCTGTCGCTGGCCAACCCGATCCTGCACATGGTCAACGCGTTCCGCTACGGCATCCTTGGCGTGTCGGACATCCGCATCGGTATCGCCATTACCTTCATGCTGATCGCCGCCGTGCTGTTGTACCTCTGGTCGATCCGGCTGTTGACCAGCGGGCGCGGGATGCGCCAGTAAGGCCGTATCGGGTTGCGATGATAAAAGCACCGCAACCCGATACACTGTCGGCCGTTTTTCGTACAGGTTTCCGCCATGCAGCATCCCGCCGAACATTCGCCGCTGGGCAAGACGAGTGCCTACGTCGCGACCTACAGCCCCGAGCAGCTGTTTCCCATCCCCCGCGCGCCGAAGTGGGCGGAGCTGGGGCTGACGGCCGAGACGCTGCCGTATCGCGGCGTCGATATCTGGAACTGCTATGAGCTGTCGTGGCTGCTGCCGTCCGGCAAGCCGGTGGTGGCGATCGGCGAGTTCAGCATCCCGGCCGACTCGCCGAACATCATCGAATCTAAGTCATTCAAGCTTTATCTGAATTCGCTGAACCAGTCCCGCTTCGACAGTCGCGAAGCGCTGGCCGAGGTGGTGACGCGTGACCTGTCCGCGGCGGCGGGCAAGCCGGTTGGCGTCAGGCTGAGAACGCTGGAGGAGGTGGCTGCACAGGGCATCGTGCTGCCGGAGGGAGTCTGCATCGACGCGCTGGACGTGGCGATCGACAATTACGACGCACCGTGCGCCGCCCTGCTGCGCTGCGAGCCGGCCCGTCAGGTGGAGGAGTGCCTGTACAGCCATCTCCTCAAATCCAACTGCCCGGTGACGGGGCAGCCCGACTGGGGCACCGTGGTCATCGATTATCAGGGTGCCGCACTGGATCATTCGAGCCTGTTGGCCTATCTGGTGAGCTTTCGCCAGCATGCCGATTTCCATGAGCAATGCGTCGAGCGCATCTTTCTCGATCTTCAGCGCTTGCTGAAGCCGCAACGCCTGAGCGTCCATGCCCGTTACGTGCGCCGCGGCGGGTTGGATATCAATCCCTACCGCAGCACCGAGAACCTGCCCATCGACAATGGGCGCCTCGTCCGGCAATAGCCTTCCGTTATGCGGAAGGTCAGGCAGAGCCATCGCCCGGCCCTCCGCGTTTCCTCGAGCTGCTCTAAATCCCCATGTTCGCCAGGGTCTGCATGATGTTGCGCAGCGTCATAGCGGTGTTGGGGTGGCTGACCTCGAAGCGCTCGACCGCGAGGTTCACGCCGTCGACGAGCGAGTCGTTCTGATCGACCATCTCCTGGTTGGCCAGGCGTAACTCGATATCACGCGCAATCAGTTGCAGCTCCGCGCGTTCTTCTTCAGTCAGCGGCGTGTCCTGCGCCAGTTGACTGCGCAACTCGAGCAGTTGCGACTGCAGGTCATGTTCGGACATCTTGCTTCCCTCTGTGGTTGGTGCGACTTCTCAAGGCCGGTGCTCATGTGAAGCCTAAACCAGCAAACCGGACCTGTCTGTTTCGATAGGTTGCGCCCGGGCGAGTTCGTTGCGCTGTTTGCAGTATGTTGCGGGCGTGACTGACGGCTGACTGAAGTCGTCGGAAAGGTCTTATACTGCTGCGCTTTCATGGGCAGCTGCCACGCGAACAAGAGGATGCAGCGATGCGATCGATCGGCAAGGATTGGTTCGGATATTTCAAGGTCACGCTGGTCGCGGCGCTGACCATGCTGGGAGCGACCTCGTCGCTGGCGGCTGAAGAGGATCCCTGGGAAGGGTGAACCGCGTGGTCTTCCGCTTCAACGACACCGTCGACACCTATACGCTCAAGCCGTTGGCGCAGGGCTATCAGAAGGTCACACCGGACTTTCTCGAAACAGGCGTCGGCAACGTGTTCAGCAACCTTGGCGACGTGGTGGTGCTGACCAACGACCTGTTGCAGGGCAAGGTCCGCGATGCCGGGATCGATACCAGCCGGATTCTCTTCAACACCACCTTTGGCGTGCTGGGGTTCTTCGACGTGGCGACCCGCATGGGCCTGCAGAAGAATGACGAGGACTTCGGTCAGACCCTTGGCGCCTGGGGCCTGGGCAGTGGTCCTTATGTAGTGCTGCCACTGCTGGGACCGAGCACGGTGCGTGACGCCGCGGGTCGTGTGCCGGATGCATTCCTGCAGCCTTACCCGCATATGGATCACATTCCGACCCGCAATATCACGCGTGCGGTCGATGTGGTGGATACGCGAGCCGACCTACTTTCGGCCGAGCGGATGATCACGGGTGATCGCTACATCTTCATTCGTAACGCCTACCTGCAGAATCGCGAGTTCCGAGTGCAGGATGGCCAGGTCGAAGACGACTTCTAAGGCGTGGCGATAACAGCCTGAAACAAAAAAACGGGAGCGCTTGAGGCGCTCCCGTTTTGTTTTCCGCGGGCTTCGCTCAGTTCATCGAAAGGATGCTCAGCCCCAGGCTCTGACGGCCGTCGCCATGGGTGCCGACGCGCACCACTTCGGTTTGCGCGTCCAGCCCCTTCAGTTCGGCGTGTTCGGATGGGATCTGCACCTTTACCTGGTCGCCCATGCTCAGCTGAGTAGCTGCCAGAACCTGCATGCCGGTGCTGGAAAGGTCTTGGCAGACGGCCTCGAAGGTCTGGCCGGCGTGAGTCAGGGTCACGGCCGTCTCGATCTGCATGCGGATGAAGTCTCGTTTCTCGCTGTAGTCCCGGTCGCGCTGGGTCATGGTTTCGTCCTTTCGTTGCTATGGCCCCCGGGCCCTTATAACGCCCGTCAATCATGGCTGTAAAGCGATGGACCGAGCGCCTGCCTCTGGCTTGAAACGCATGTCGTATGGGAGTACCGTCTGCGCCTTGAAAAGATCCCATGCCCAGCGCCCGCGCGGGGCCGATGCTCGCCACATCCTGGCGATACCGCCTGGTAGGACCATGCAGAACCCAAGCGCGACGCTGCTGATCATTGATGACGACGACGTAGTGCGAGCCAGCCTGGCTGCCTATCTGGACGACAGCGGATTCAGGGTTCTGCAGGCGCCCAACGGGCCGCGCGGCATGGAGCTGTTCGATGCCGAGCATCCGGATCTGATCATCTGCGACCTGCGCATGCCGCAGATGGACGGCCTGGAGCTGATTCGCCTCGTGACCGAACGCCAGGCCGACCTGCCGGTAATTGTCGTTTCCGGTGCCGGCGTAATGAGCGATGCGGTCGAGGCGCTGCGCCTTGGGGCTGCGGATTACCTGATCAAACCCCTGGAAGATCTGGCGATGCTCGAGCACTCGGTGCGACGGGCGCTGGATCGTTCGCGCTTGCGGCTGGAGAACCGCCGCTACCGCGAACAGCTCGAAACGGCCAACCGCGACCTGCAGGCCAGCCTGCATCTCCTGCAGGAGGACCAGGACGCGGGCCGCCAGGTGCAGATGAACATGCTGCCGGACACGCCTTGCAGCATCGACGATTTCCAGTTTTCACACCTGATCATCCCCTCGCTCTACCTCTCCGGCGACTTCGTCGATTACTTCCGCGTCGATGAACACCGCATCGGCTTCTACCTGGCAGATGTGTCCGGCCACGGCGCCTCGTCCGCGTTCGTAACCGTGTTGTTGAAGTTCATGACCACGCGTTTGCTCTACGAGTCGCGGCGCGGCGGTGTGCTTCGCGAATTCAAGCCGTCCGAGGTGCTCGACCACATCAACCGCGGCCTGATCAACTGCAAGCTCGGCAAGCACGTGACCATGCTCGGCGGCGTGATCGATCAGGAGCGCAACCTGCTGCACTACAGCATCGGGGGGCACCTGCCGATGCCGGTCCTCTATACCGAAGGGCAGGCGCGTTATCTCGAAGGCCGTGGTCTCCCCGTGGGCCTGTTCGCCGAAGCGACATACGACAATTACGAAATCGAGCTGCCGGCGTCCTTCAGCCTGACGCTGTTGTCCGATGGCATTCTGGACCTTTTGCCCGGCGAGACGCTCAAAGAGAAGGAGGCGGGACTGCCCGGGCTCGTAGCCAATGCCGGCGGCACCTTGAGGGCTGCGCCGCGTGTTCGGCCTGGCCGGCCTGGACGATATGCCGGATGACATCGCATTGCTGGTATTGAGCAGGAACCTTGCATGAGCACTGGTACGATCCAGTTCGCGGAGCAGGATGGGACCTTTGTCCTGAAGTTCGTCGGCGAGATCCGTTTGACGCTCTGTTCGGCGCTGGACGCGACGATCGAAAAGATCTTTTCGTCGCTCAATTTCTCCGCCATCGTGATCGATCTCACCGAAAGCCGCAGCATCGACAGCACGACTCTGGGCCTGCTTGCGAAGCTGTCCATTCTTTCGCGGCAGAAGATCGGCATGCTGCCCACCCTGGTGACGACGCACGAGGACATCACCCGGCTGCTTCAGTCCATGGGCTTCGACCAGGTGTTCAACATTGTCGATCAGCCTTTGCCGACGCCTGACCAACTGGCCGATCTGCCGAGTCAGGACCAGTCCGAGGACGTGGTGAAGAGCAAGGTATTGGAGGCCCATCGCATCCTGATGAGCCTCAACGAATCCAATCGCGAGGCCTTTCGCGACCTCGTGACGGCGCTGGAACGTTCCTGATTACAGCTTGGTTGGCAGCAGGGCTTCCAGCTTCTCCTGATCCCGCGCGAATTGACGAATCCCCTCGGCGAGTTTTTCGGTCGCCATGGCGTCCTCGTTCAGGCCCCAGCGGAAGCCGACTTCGTCCATGGCGATACGCGGTTCGGACGCACGGCCTGGCTCGAGTGCGCGCTCCAGCGAGCCCTGCATGTCAGCCAGCTGACCCAGCAGTTCCGGGCTGATGGTCAGACGATCGCATCCTGCCAGTGCCTCGATCTGGCCAACGTTGCGGAAGCTCGCACCCATCACCACTGTCTTGAAGTCGTTGCCCTTGTAGTAATCGTAGATCCGGCTGACGGACTGCACGCCCGGGTCCTCGGCGCCCACGTAGTCGCGGCCCTCGTGCTTCTTGTACCAGTCATAGATGCGGCCAACGAAGGGCGAGATGAGGAACACGCCGGCATCGGCGCAGGCCGCGGCCTGGGTGAAGGAAAAGAGCAACGTGAGGTTGGTCTGGATGCCGGATTTCTCCAGTTGTTCGGCGGCGCGGATACCCTCCCAGGTGGAGGCAAGCTTGATCAGAACGCGATCACGCGACACGCCAGCCTTCTCGTAGAGCCCGATCAGGCGTTCGCCGCGCTGCACCATCGCCTTGGCATCGAAGGACAGCCGCGCATCGACTTCGGTAGAAATCCGCCCTGGAATCAGCTTGAGCACTTCCTGGCCGACGGCAACGGCAAACAGGTCGCAACCCAGACCGATATCGCCCTTGCACTGGGACATCGCTGCCTGCAGGTGCTCGGCGTAGCGCGGCAGGCTCGCCGCCTTGAGCAGCAGGGAAGGATTGGTGGTGGCGTCCACCGGTTTCAAGCGGGCAATGGCGTCAAGATCGCCGGTGTCGGCGACGACGGTGGTGAACTGCTTGAGTTGTTCCAGCTTGGAAGTCATGGGGCGCTCTATCCTCTGAGTTGGCGTTTCGACAGGGCCGGCCAGGTGCATGGCAGCCGGCCGAACCGGGTATCGCGGGCTGCGGACAGCACTTGGATTGAAAAAGGGACGGCGTGTTCCTCGGTTCAGTGACCTTCCAGCATGCCGATGGCCTGGTCAAGCAAGGCCAGCGGATTCTCGGTCTTGTGCACGTCCACCGATAGCAGCTGGCGGAAGCGCCGCGCCCCGTGAAATCCCTGTGCCAGGCCCAGCACATGGCGGGTGATGTGATGCATCGCCCCGCCGGCTTCGAGATGGCGCTGGATATAGGGCCGCATGCGCTGCAAGGCTTCGGCGCGGGTGATCATAGGCGCGTCGCTGCCGAACAGCCGCGCATCCACGTGGGCCAGGAGATAGGGATTGTGGTACGCCTCGCGCCCGAGCATCACGCCGTCGAAATGCTGCAGGTGCGCCTCGCAGGCGTCGAGCGACTTGATGCCACCGTTGAGGATGATCTCCAGGTCCGGGAAGTCATTCTTCAACTGCTGCACGACCTCGTAGCGAAGCGGGGGAATCTCGCGGTTTTCCTTTGGTGAAAGCCCCTCGAGGATGGCGATACGTGCATGCACCGTGAAGCTGCGGCAGCCGGCATCTCTGACCTGGCCAACGAAATCGCAGAGTTCGGCGTAGCTGTCGCGGCCATTGATGCCGATCCGGTGCTTGATGGTCACTTCGATGCCGACTGCGTCCTGCATCGCCTTGATGCAATCGGCGACCAATGCCGGATGCGCCATCAGGCAGGCACCGATCATGTTGTTCTGCACCCGGTCGCTGGGGCAGCCGACGTTGAGATTGACCTCGTCGTAGCCCGCCGTTTCGGCCATCTTCGCGCAAATCGCGAGCTCGCCCGGCACGCTGCCGCCGAGCTGCAGCGCCAGCGGATGCTCGGCCTCGTCATGGCGCAGAAACCGCTCGGTATCGCCATTGATCAGCGCGCCGGTGGTGACCATCTCGGTATACAGCAGCGCATGGCGCGACAGCTGGCGCAGAAAGAACCGACAGTGGCGGTCCGTCCAATCCATCATCGGCGCAACGGAGAAGCGGCGGGAGGGGCTGGGGCGCGGGGTGTCTGGCTTTGAGGCTGTTTTTACTAACATTTTCTCTGTCTGATTTTCCGCCGTTTTCGCTCGTTTCCGCCTATTTTTCAACGCTCGGTGCTACATTGTAGGACTTGAAAACCCGCGTGTAGCACCGAGGATGGGATGGGGACGATTACGGCGCGGCCGCGTAAGAGCGGCGGCATAGGGTATACCGCGCAGATCAGGATCAAGCGCGAGGGTCTGGTAGTTTATCAAGAAAGCCAGACCTTCGACCGCAAGCAGGCTGCGCAAGCCTGGGTGAAGCGACGGGAGACGGAGCTGGCTGAGCCGGGTGCGCTGGAGCGGGCCAGCCGTAAGTCCACGGTCCTGCGCGACATCGTCGATCAGTACCTGGAGGAATACGAGCGCATCCGGCCGCTCGGTAAGACCAAGCGTGCAACATTGAAGGCGATCGGTAGCACTTGGCTCGGCGACACCCCGGACAACGAGCTGAACAGCCAGCGCCTGGTCGAGTTTGCTCAGTGGCGCATGAGCAAGGAAGGCGGTGCGGTGCAGGCGCAGACGGTTGGCAATGACTTGGCGCACCTTGGCGCTGTGATGTCTGTTGCGAAGCCGGCCTGGGGCTATGACGTCGACGTCAACGCCATGGCCGATGCGCGGCGCGTGCTACGCAAACTAGGGATGCACAGTCGGAGCCGCGAGCGTGATCGGCGGCCGACGATGGATGAACTCGACAAGCTACTCAAGCATTTCTTCGAGGTGCTTAAGCGCCGGCCGTCATCCATCCATATGCCCAAGGTCATCGCGTTCGCGATCTTCTCGACGCGGCGCCAGGACGAAATCACGCGCATCCGCTGGGATCGGCTGGACGAGCGGCGCCAGGCGGCGCTGGTAACGGACATGAAGAACCCGGGGCAGAAGATAGGCAACGACGTGTGGTGCCACTTGCCAGACGAGGCCTGGGCGATCCTGCACAGCATGCCGAAGGGGTGTGCCGAGCCGTTCCCCTACAGCGCCGACTCGATATCGGCCGCGTTCACCCGAGCCTGCAAGTTTCTCGAAATCAAAGACCTGCACTTTCATGATCTGCGCCACGATGGGGTGAGCCGGTTGTTCGAAATGGACTGGGATATCCCTCGGGTAGCGAGTGTGTCGGCACACCGTGACTGGAACTCGCTGCGGCGGTACACGCACCTGCGCGGGCGTGGCGATCATTATGAGGGGTGGAAGTGGCTGCCTCGCATCATCGCGGCCAAGGCGGCGTTAGGCAGCCGTGAGGAAGAGGGGGCTGACGCCCCCTTCAGCTGGCCTTGCGGTAGCGGCCGTGGAGCTTGTCGTTCTCGGCCTGGGCCTTCAGTCGCTGCCCGTCTAGGTACTGCGCTAGGTCGCCGAGGTGCACGCCCTTAGCGGCTTTCTGGCTGGCTTCCATCCGCACCACAGGCAGATCGATTTCGCCTGACATGACCTTGCGCAGAAACTTGTCCGGCGTGAGGTGGGCGAAGTAATCGGCGCACACCCGGTCGACCGGAATGATGGCCTGCCCGTTGTACTGCGCCATCAGCAGGAACGCGGTGTTCATTGCCTTTTACCTCTTTTGCGTTTCATCCCGCCCCGGGCGGTGGCGCGCCAGCTGACCAAGGTGGCGACGTTGCCAGCCTCGTCGCCGATCGCGCCGATGGTGTGGTTCATGATCGCGCGCAGCTCGTCGAACGTGGCGCGCTGGATGGTTTTGGTGCTCTCGATCAGGGTGCGGCCGTCCGGTGTTTTCACCAGGTACTCCACGGCCCAGCGCATCGGCTTGCGCGGCGGGGTGCCGCTGATCTTGGCCTGCTCGTTGGGCATTTCGGTGGTGTAGAAGATGGTGCATGTCATAACGTGCACCTCAGCGGTATGTTTCGCCGGATAGATTCGGCTGAAAGGAGAGCGGCGTGAACAGGGGTTGGCAGAGGTGGAGAATTTTTTATCTTGATGTAGGACGGCGGGCCTTCCTTGCGGCCTTTACCATAGGGGTGATAACCGGTGCGACCATTACAAATTTGCCGGAAGGGGAGTGGAGCATTCAGCGAGCCATTTTGTGGATGGTCGAGAATGACAAGCTCGCTGGCTGGGCTCAGTTCTTCGGTACAGTTGCTGCGGTTATTGCTACCCCAATTATTGCGTGGCTTCTTGCCAGACGGGAGTTCACTCATCAGAGGCGGCAACAGAGGTCGTTGATAAAAGGGCTTGCGGAAGACTTGTGCGAGCACCTTCAAATGTTGTTCGCCTGCTTCGCCCCTGGCGTCGACCATGACAAAAGGCTTATTCAATTTCTCCGCTATAGGCGTGACCAGCAACTCTCTACGCTTGTCGACCTGCTTAGGCGAATACCGATCGAGGCACTTCAGGCTTCTGACGCTGAGGTGTTGGCCAAGATATTGATACATGGCGAAAGCGGTCATGTTGTTGCGTTGCGCGTGAAAGACCACGGTATGCCGATAGATTTGGAAAAGGACCGCGCCAATCTTGACGCAGCTATCGCGATCATAAAGCTTGCTATCAACCGGCTCGGGAAAACATAAACCGATAGTCATGCCGCATCCTCCCCGAGCTGCTGGGCGCTGAGGTTGGCGCGTACGAGGGCGGCGGCTACCGGTGGGCAGACGCTGTTGCCACACATGCGCACCTGGGCGGCCTTGCTGAGCTTCTTGCCGGCGGCGGTGCGGTCGTGGATGTAGTCGGCCGGGAAGCCCTGGGCGGCGAACAGTTCGTGCGGCTCGAGCATTCGCATGCCGATGTCGACGATCTGGTAGGGCTCGCCCTTGACCATCACCAGCCCCATACGGTGCTTGGTGGTGACGGTGTGCAGTGGATCGGTGAGCGGCTGGCCGACAGCAGTTTCGTAATACTTCAGAAGGAACGCGCGAACCTCGCCCATGTGCCCGCCGGTGGTAAGCGTATGGATCGGATCGCGGACGTCCTGGCCGATGCAGTTGTTGCGTAGCTTCACCAGGTGGCTGGTGACCAGAGCGTTGTGGTCGACGGTGGTCGCGGTTGGCAGCGGTCTTTCCAGGCTGCTGCCCGGGCCGGTGTAGTTGCCGCCGTAGTGCTTGGCGAGGAAGGCAGCGACGAGCGCGTGCTTGTTCCCGCCGGCGACGCAGGTGCCCAGCGGCTTGTTCAGACCCGGCACCCGTGGCGCTTGGCCCTTGCGCTCGCCATAGCCGACCTGCACGAGCGTGGGTGCCACCAGTGCGAAATGGCCACCCTTCACCTGGGCGCAGATGGTGCGCAGCGGTACGTCAACGGGCATGTTGCGGTGGGTGCTGCCGTTGGCGTGTTCAGTGATAAAGGGTGCATTTCCCTTCACGATGAAAGGCTCTTCAGCATCAAATAGGTAACGCTCGATACCCCGGGCAATACGACGTTCCGTGTTCTCGGCCAGCGGACGCTTGCGCTCGAAGATGCTCGGACAAGGTAGCGACCAGTCGATGATTTCCGCGGCGGTGCGCCAGGGCTTCAGGCGCTTGGCCTTTACCGCCTCGCTCGCCGGGTCCCCGTGGGTGGGCTCGGGCCAGACGATCGGCTGGCCGTCGCAACGGGCGATGAGGAACAGGCGCTTGCGGATGGTCGGGGCGCCGTAGTCGCAGGCACGTAGCTCGCGCCATTCCACCTGGTAACCCAGGCGCTGCAGCGCGTTGACGAAGCTGGTGAAGGTGCGCCCTTTGTTCTTCGGGCAGGGTCTGCCGTCGGTGGCCAGCGGGCCCCAGGTCACGAATTCCTCGACGTTCTCCAGCATGATGACCTTGGGCTTGACCGTAGCTGCATAGCGGATGGCGACCCAGGCGAGGCCGCGGATCTCCTTCTTCACCGGGGCGCCGCCCTTGGCCTTGCTGAAGTGCTTGCAGTCCGGGCTGAACCAGCAGAGGTCGACGGGGCGGCCGTTCACAATCACGCGCGGGTCGACCTCCCATACCGATTCGCAGAAGTGGCGTGTGTGTGGGTGGTTGATGTCGTGCATCGCCACGGCTTCAGGGTCGTGGTTGACAGCGATGTCGACGGGCCGGCCGAGGCCAAGCTCGATACCGGTGGACGCGCCACCGCCGCCGGCGAAGTTGTCGATGACCAGCCCGTTAAAGTTGAAGCCCGGCTGCGGATGGATGCGGTAGAGATTATTCATAGATCGCCACCGTTAGGCTTGTTCAGCTGAATCAAGCTAGGCTTTGGGGGCCAGATCATGCACACCCCTGACCCCAGGCGACGCAAATGACCCAAGCGCTTGTGCCGATCGAAAACACCTACAAGGGCGTTACGTTTGAAGTCGCATTGCGGATGATGATGCAGGACGGCGGAAAGGAAGCCTGGAGCTACGTGCTTACTCTTCCGCCGATAGCCTCTGGGCTGAACGATGAGGTATTCACTTGTCTCCGCCAGTTTGATGACCATATGTCCGCGTTCGCCGAAGCGCAGAGCTGGGCTCAGCGCTACATTGATGCGAGTCAGGGCATGACTCCAGACTGAGGCTCCGGTGATCGATCTCAGCATGATGCGCACCCCTTCACATGCACTGCGGCGCGGGTGCGCCGGCGTATGCTTCGTCGATGCGTTCCCAGGTGCTGAGCGCCCGGGCGCGGTGGGCTGTTTGCATCAGCTCGAGCAGCTTGCTGTGGTAGTGGATGCTGGCTTGCTCGCTGGTCCAGCGCGGCAGGGTGGTCGGTAGCGGTTCTACGCCGGCGAGGCAGGGCCAGGGTTCGGCTTGGTCGGGCATGAGGTCGCGGCGCTCGGTGGCGAGGGCGATCATGTCGGCCTGGTGGATGCTGGCCGGCAGGACCGGGTCGAGGTTGAAGCGGTCGCAGATGGCGAGCCAGATGCCGTGCTCGATCTCGCTGTAGTCAGGCAGCAGCGCCTTGAGCGGCCGCACCAGGTCACCGATGTAGGCCTCGGTAGCGTCATGCAGCAGGGCGGTCAGTTGCAGACCTGGCGGGACGAGGCTGGCGACCAGCAGGCTGTGCTGCGCCACCGAATAATGGTGGCGGGTGTGGCCGCCGAAGCGGGCCACGTGCGACAGGGCGTGGGCGATGTCGATAGTGCTGATCAGCTCGGCGCGCGGGGCCAGCAGGTCGAAGCGCTTGCCGGTGTGGGTGAGTATCCAGCTCATGCGACCTGCCCCTGTGTCAGGGGCTGCTGCGCGGCCCAGTAGCGTTCGAACAATCCGGTGGCGGTGGTGGCCAGTTTGCGACAGCTGGCGGCCTGGTCGTGGGCGCCGAGGTTGGCGAAGGTCTGTGCGGCCAGGCTGAGCTTGGCGGCGATGGCCGTCATGTGGGCGGCGTCGTCTTCGGTGAGCGCGAGGCTGGAAAAGGTACGTACGGCTGCGAGGGCTTCGGCGACCTGTTTGCGGAGCCGGCCAATTTCTTCGATGCGGCCGTCGGATTCCTCGGTCATGGCCTCGATCGCCTGGGCGGCGTTGAGGCGGCTGAGGGTGTGCTCGTGCTTGGCGCGCTCGATCTGGTGCCGGAGCTGCTCGATGTGGTCTTCGTGTTCGGTGCGCAGGCGGTCGAGTTGCTCGCGGCTGCTGCGCTTGCCTTCGAGGTAGCCGATGGCGGCGACGATGACGCTGCCGGCGCAGCCGCCGATGAATGCCAGGATCTGGTAGGTGGTGAATGACATTGCTGTGTCTCCCTGATGCCCGCCGCGGGCGTGGTGAGTGCTGCGGCGGGCCGGTGCTGGTGTTGTGCCTGGTGTGGTTATTTGCCGAGCGTGAAGGTGCCGATGGTCAGCGGGACGAAGCCGCCCACTTCCTGCTCGAGCACGGCCTTGAACTCGCGGGCGAACTCTTCACGTTGTGCCTCTTCCCCGACCCAGCGCAGCTTGAGCATTGGCTCGTCGCGGCCGGTGATGACCGACAGCCGCAAGGTGATGTGGGCCGGCTGCAGGCCCTCGAACGGCACGGTGGTGAAGATGAAGGCGGAGGGCAGGGTGTCCTGGCTCTTGGCCTCGATCTCGTCCATGGCCGAGCGGCTGCTGCTGAAGTCGCCCACGTTGCTGTCGCGCTGGCTGGTGGCCTTGATGACCATGCGGCGCACAGCGTTGATGGCCTGCAGCATCGGCAGGTCGGCTTCGCCTGCCTTGGCTTGGAGGTTGGGCAGCCAGTCTTCCAGCCATTCGGCCAGGGCTTGCTGGCTGTGCGGCTTGCCGACGATGCCCTGCATGGCGGCATAGGCCGCGGTGGGCTTGAGGGTGAGGGTGGCGGTGTCGTCGCCGTGGCCGGCCGCGCCAGGCGTGCCCAGGTTAAAAATGACGGTGGCGCGCATGGCGTCCTGGTCGATGAAGCCGCGCTGCTCAACGGTGGCGGCCTCGTCTATCTCGTGTCCCGCGACGTAGTTAGCGAAGTCCTGAATCGAGTGGGTCGCCATTGCGCCGCGGAATCGGTCGCGCAGCGGCTGGAACTGTTCCAGTGGCTGGAGACGGATGCCTTCCGGCAGCACGGTGACGGTTGCGCCGCCGTCGATAGTGATTGGTTTGGCAGCGGCTATCACGGCCTGGGACTCGATGTGCTGAATGGCTTCTTTGCTCAGTGGCATGGTGTTGCTTCCTTGTGGTGAGTGGGGCTTGGTGTTGCGAGTCAGACTTCGCGCGCTTTAACCGGCGCCTGCTCCGGCGTGAACATCTGCGCGGTCGGGTCGTTCTGGAACAGCGTCAGGCCATCGGCGGTGACGTAGAGCGGCGTATCGAGGCTGGTGTCCTCGCGCTTCTTGCCGCGCTTGGTGGGCTGGACGAAGTCGAGCGTGTGGCTGACAGCCACCTGGTGGCTCTGGCCGATCTGTTTGAATTTGAAGGTGAGCGTGACCTGGCCCTGCTTGCTGTGCTCGACGACGCCGGCGGCGACATCGAACAGGGCGCGGCCTACCTGCTGGGCGAATACGCCTGCGTTGAGCGAGCCGATAAAGTCATTCACGTCGGTGGGTTTCATGCTGTGTCTCCCTTTGCTGCGTTAAGCCACTTGGTGGGTGGCGGTCATTTGCCGGTTACGTTTCCGGCGCTGAAGCCAACAGCCGTAGCATGCAGGACCGCCCTGTGGGCCTTCTGGCTATCGGGGCTGGCGGCATACCAGCGCTCTCCGGGCAGGCTATTCTCTCGGCCTGCCAGCGCCCGGCTCTTTAGTGACCGAGGAAGACTGACGCTCTGCGACTTCGGTTTACTTCTTCATGGGCTTATCTCCTGTTGTGCGCTCACTGGACAGGCAGTGGCCACCTATCAAGCTGCGGTTTGTTGCTCTTTGCTCGGGTCCTGCGCGTCGAGCCAGTTGGCGAGGTCTTGCAGGTACACCACGGGCGGTGCGCGGCGTGAGCCGGTCAGGCGCACATAGCGCAGGCGGATGACGCCCTTGCGGATCTCCTCGAGCAGGTGATCCATGCTGGCGATATGCGGCAGGTACTCGGCGCGCACGTCGTCCAGCGGCAGGCAGGGCCGGTCGTACCGGCGCAGCAACTGCTGGTAGGTGCTGTTGGGCGTGGTCACGCTACGGCCTCCCCGCACCCCGCCGGGAGGCGCATGCGAACCAGCATCGCGAGGCCCTCGATGGTCTTGCCGGCGGCGGTGACGATCAGCTGGCCGGCCGCATCGGTGACGACAGCGCCATAGGGCCGCACGGCATCCGTGGTGGGCGTGACGTAAAGCGTTTGGCCGGGGGCCAGCTCGGCAGCGACGACTCGGTACACCTCGGCCAGCTCGAGCGCGGCTGGGTCGATGGCCTCGAGGCGCTCGACCGCTTCGCGCGCGGCGCCGAGCATGGCGTCGGCGCTGACTACGTCCGGGTGGTAGTGGACGATCGGGACCAGCTTGAGCGCGCCGATGGCTTCGATGATGGGGTTGGTCTTCATGCGGCGGCTCCCTTATTGGTCACGGTGATGTCGAGCTGCTTGGCGAGCCAGGCGATGCCGGCCTCGGTAGTCATCACCACGGGGTAATGGCTCCAGGCGCCAATGTTTTTGTTCCAGCGCGCGCGGGTGTCCACGAACAGGTAGCCCTTGTCGCGATGCGCGCAGGCGAGCTCACCGTTCTGCTGGAGGATGCCCTGCTCGCGCAGGCGGCGGCGCAGGATGCGCGGGCCGATGCCGAGCACGGCGGCGGTGTCGTCGAGGTTCCTGTTCATGGGTGTGGCCTCAGGCGGCTGCGAGCAGTTGCTCAGCCAGATCGCTGAGGCCCAGATAGACGTCCCGCCATGGCCCGCACACCAGGTGTGTTTGGCTGCCATGCACGACGATCGCCGTTCGGGTGGTCGCGTGGGACGTGCCATGGACCGCGACCACCGTCCCGGTGCTGAGCGTGGCGCTGCCGGTGTTACGTGCCAGCCGGCGAATGGTGACTTCGTCTTCTGGTAGCCACTGCGCGGCCTCGCCTACCTGATGCTCGGGGCATGGGTGACGAAGCGAGCCGTCGCCGCTGGGGCAGGTGCAGGCTGTACGTTGCGGAATGGCCTCGGCGGTATCCAGCGTGCCGTTTGCAATCGCCTCGACCCATTCGGCCAGGTGCTGTGCGTTGGCGCTGTCGCCGCGCTGCAGCGTCATGCTGTGGCGCTGGTTGCCGAGGTAGACAACCGCCTGGAGTGGGCCGCCGAGAACTGTACCCGAGGGCTCGATGGTGATCTCAGGGCGCAGCTCGCGCGCAGGCTGGATGAGCAGCAGGGTCTCGCTGCCGCCCATGCTGGCGATCATCCGCAGGGCCGCGGTGCTGCCGGCTGTGAGGGTGTAGGCGCTCATGCTGCATCACCCCCCGAACGGCCCGACATCCTCGAAGGCGGGCAGGGTGTGGCGCTTGAGCTGCGCGGTACGCAGCGTGACGTGTGCGGTCAGGCCGGTTTCACGCTCGATGCGGCGGACGGTGAAGGGGTTGGTGGCCGCTGCCGGGTGTAGGTAGACCGGGCAGCGGGTGGTGCTGTGCTGTGTCTGCATGACCGTAACCTTGGTGAGTGGGTACGGTTCGAACAATACGCCAGCGTATAAGTTGAGTCAATACGTAAGCGCATAAGTCGCGATCGTTATTCTTTCGCGAATAGGTGCCGTCAGTGCTCGGTTGCCCGCCAGCGCACATGAACACTGCCGTCCGGGCGCTTGGTCAACGAAACGCCGTCGGCCTGCTGGATCTCGTCCATGAGCCGCTCCCAGTCTTCCGGGCGGTCGTCAGGATGGCGGACGAGGTTCGCCTGGCGTTCGTACTGGGCGCGGGGTGTGGTGATGAGGTGGTTGATGCGACGTACCAGGCGGCCATAGCTGGATGCCTGGCGCTGGTGGGTGACGGTTTGAGCCTGAGTCCGATTCATGGCTACCTCCTTACTGCTGGATATCCGTACAGTAATGAGGGGTTAGCAAAAGTTCAATCGGAGCGGGACGGGAAGGATTTGATGTGTAAAGTTTATGAGCATTAATCGAGTGCTGAAACAAAAAAGCCCCGTCATTGCGGGGCTTTGGCGTAGCTGAGGCTATTTGATTAGGCGTGCCAATCCAAAGCCGATAGCGGTGGCGAGACCTACCATGGCAAATGCGGTACCGACAAACCATTTGATCATGGTTGATTCGAGTGCAGATAGATCCGCCTTTGTAGACCCGTGTTTCTCCACAGACTCAACCTTGCTTTCTATGCGAATAAGCTTTTCTCGAGTGTCTACGCTGGACTTTTCGAGCGCTTCGATACGCTTTTCCAAGCCGTCACCCCCTGGCGGGTCGCCGCCGTCATTTGTACCATCGCCACTTCCATCAGAGCCTCTATCTTTTTTAAGCCTGCTGAGCTCTCTGCGCAAAAACTCAAGGTTCACGTCACCCATTCGTTTCTTCCTTGTCAGCGCTGCCTGTATCGAGAATTTCCTTCAGATTTATGCGCGGGTTTGATTCGGTGAGCTTTTCCAAAACCTCAATGATCCGGTCGACTCCTTGGAGAGCCGACATAGCTTTTTCCCCTAGTCAGTGGTGAGACTTGTTCGTCCTTGGATAGTGCCTTGGCTAAATCAGTCGTTGTGCGTGCTTGCAGAATCGCCAGCACAGCAAGCTTCCCGAACATCTCGCCCAGAGTTTCCGCAAGCTTGTCGGTTGGCTTTTTGGGGTCATCCGTTTCCATTCTAGATCCACTGCGATGAGAGATAAGCCCTTTAATGGCATTACTTTAGCAGACTAATGCTGTTTGCTGCGCGGCGCTCAGGTTGAGCGTCAATATGGAAGCCGCCTCGCTAGATTTCCAGCTCAGCTCGCAGAATTCCTAAGACCTGTGGCGCCTCAATTCCTATGCGCGCACGGCGGCCAGATGTTTCGAGGAAGTCGATTGAGATGCCGTCGAGCAGTAGCTGTTCCAAAAGCTCATCGGGATCGGTGCCGGGCTGGACGCGGATGGTGATTTTTTCGCCTTCGCGGCGGGTCAGGACCAGGTAACCCATGGTTTCGCTTCCTTGCGTTGAGGCGCGCTTCATTGCGCGGGTGAGGTTGCCAATTGATGGTGAAAGACCGTTTTGCAATTGATTGCAAAATAGTCGAAAGGCCGTAGCCGATCTGTCGAATGGGCCTCGAAACGGCAGAGCCGTCAATATATGGCTAAACCCTTACCTTGCTCGGCGGCACGATGGCGCCTACGAAGTGGATGTGCTCGATCTCATCGAACGAGATGGTGCGCATGTCGTAGGCGGGGTTGACCGAGAGGACGCCGACCTCGACGTCGTTGGCGTAGCCCAGCAGCTTGAGCATGCTCTCGCCGTCGCGCAGGCGGATCATCACGTATTCACCTGGTACCAGCCGGCCGTTGGGTTCGCAGACTGCGATCCAGCCGCTGCGGATCGCCGGTGCCATCGAATCGCCGCGCAGGCGCAGGGCGTAGGCGCCCGGATCGCGGGAGGGGACATCGACGACGCCGTCGCCCTCGTCCAGGGCATGCCAATAGCCCTCGGCGCCCATCTGGGCGGTGCCGACGATCTTCACGGCTCGGTAGGGGCTGGTGATCTCGGGGCCGGGCTCCACATTTGGCTCGTAGGCCGCGACGGCCTCCTTTGTGCTCACCTCGACCGGGCCACCATGACGAAGCCAGTGTGCCGATACGCCGAGCGCTTTGGCCAGCTTCTCGACGTTGCTCTGCCGTGGCTCCTGTGACTCGCCGGTAATGATCCGGTGGATCGTCGGCTGCGATACGCCGGTGCGGCGCTTGAGCTCGTTCTCCGACCAGCCCAGCTGCTCGAGCTTCGCCGCGAGCCGCTTGCCTATGTGCATGTCTGCATCCAATTCGTAAACGTATAGGCAAGTGTATTGATTCAATTAATACGTCCGCGTATTATCGATTCCAATGCGAATACGCATAGGTATGAGCGATGACTATTAAGTACATGATCGAAGAGCTGATGGAGCTTGGTTACTCGCAAGGCTCGATCGCCGATGCGGTCGGCACCACGCAGCCTACGATCCACCGGGCGTTGAACGGGGCGGATATCCGGTACACGACGGGCAAAGCCATCGAATCGCTCTATGCGCAGCGCGTTCGGCGCCGCCCGGAGTTACTCGTTCAAGAACGCCGCGACGGTGATCGCCGCCAAGGCGATCGCCGTGAGGGCGAGCGACGCGAAGCGGACCGCCGCGCTTAACGAATCACACCCCGCCGGAGGCACAGCACAGGGAACATCGAACGGCGGGAGCCGGCACCGGAAGCCTCACCAGCAGACCGGTGCCGGCACGGGGCACGGCCCGAGAGCAGCAAACCTGACGCCATGGCGGCAGGCGATGTAGAGGCTGGTATCAAGGCGCCCACTCACCAAAGTAAAGCAGCCTTGACCCAGCGGTCCGGTAGACGGGTACCACCCCTGACTACCTCAACAGTCAGCCCACCGAGACACAGCATGTATTGCGGCGGGCGACGACTGCTGTAGCCATAGAGTAGGGCAACTGCCCGACGAATGGCTACGGCGATACCGGGGCATTAAAGACCATGAGTCGCAAAGACCTTTTGCCGGCCGCCGGGCCGGTCCTCAATACCCGCCAGGCGTTGTACCGCGCGACGCGCGATGCGGTTGGCGGGCAGATCAGTGTGGCGCTGACGATCGGGATGGACCCGGACGAGCTGAGCAAGCGCCTGAACCCTTCGAACAACCGCCCTATGCACCCCGAGCTGATCGAGGAGATCGTGGCCACGACGCGTGACCCGCGTTTACTGGCGGCGCTCGTGCGGCCGGCAGGTGCGGTGGCTTACCTGCCCGTGCCGGTACCGGCGACGCGCCCGGCGCTGAAGGCGCTGGGCGAGCTGCTGCATGCCGAGGGTGAGTTCGTGGAGAGCCTGCACGAGGGCGCCGCGGACTGCGTGTGGCTTCCGCACGAGGTGGAGACGCTGCGCTACCACGCCAACAAGCTGATCGGCCAGGTCCTGGGCATCGTGGCCGGCGCGGAGCTGGCGATGCTCGAGGCGATCGCGGACGGGGAGGTCGCTCATGGATGAGTACATGATCGAGCTGGCCGAGCAGGCCCAGGCCGAGCGCGTGCAGCAGGCGTTGGATAACCGGGTGCAGTACCAAGGCGTGAGCCTGGCCGAATGCGAGGAATGCTTCGACGCCATCCCGAAGGCGCGGCAGGAGGCGGTGAAGGGTTGCCGGTTGTGCTTCGACTGCCAGGACCTGATGGATCAGCGAGGGAAGGGGGTGCGTCGTGGCTAAAATTCCTAAGATCTATCGCAACCATGCTCAGATATGCCAGCTCTCAGTTCCCGATCACATCATTAACTTCACGTACCGCTCTTCTTCGTTCGATCAAAGCAGGCAGGGTGTACACGTAGTTCAGAAATGCTTCAGTGAAGCCAAGTATTTCTTCCGCGCTTTCTCTACTGAAATCATGCTCTTCATGCGCTGCAATGTTCCGGTCAAGGCGAATTTCGTGGGCCCAATCCGCCATGTTCGCCGTTATACGGTTGTCGGCAGAGAGTTTCTTGAGCCGTTTTTCGAGCTTCCAGGTGGGGTCCATTTCCTTGGTAGCGAGATCGAGTGCACGACCGCAAAGAATGACGCACGTCTCATAGTGTCCTTGGGCGAGATTCACTACGGCTTGTTTATACGCGTTTGCTATGCGGCTTGGGCAATCCGCGGGCGCTTCTACAGTTTCCGGTTCAGGAATGGTTCTTACGGACAAAACTGGTGTGGTTGTGTCGTCCAAGTCAAAGGGCCCCGGGTTGCCCGAGAAGACTATGTATTCGTCGCTGTCATGAGTCAGTTTCGATATGACGGCTTCACCACAATACCCACAGGTCAACATAACCAAGGTCCCAGCCTTCGTACGGGTAAACCCGTAGCCGCTGAACAGTACGGCTTCTGTTCGGCAATAAGGACACTGCAATTTCTGGTGAAACTCGGTCATCTTTTGATCCTTCAAAACGTTTTTCAACATATTCCACTCCTCGGCGCGATGGAACAAGCGGGAGGGCAAGACAATGGCTGAGCCAGTGCTGTTGGCGCTGACCGACCTGGCTGAGCTGCTGTCCTTTATCCACGCCGACGACCGCGACACCTGGCTGGCGGTGGCGATGGGGGTCAAGGCCGAGTTCGGAGAGGCGGGGTTCGATGCGTGGAATGCCTGGAGCCAGACGGGCGAGGGCTACAACGCGGCGGATGCGAAGAGCGTGTGGAAGTCGTGCCGCAAGCGCGGGACCGGCATGGGCACGGTCATCAAGTTGGCGAAGGACAACGGATGGGCGCCGCGGCGCGAGCCGATGACGGCCGAGGAAAAGCGGCGCCTGAACGCCGAAGCCGAAAAGCGCCGTGCGGCCCGCCAGGCGGAAGTCGAGGCCGACGAAACGCGGCTGGCAGTGATGCGCGAGGCGGTTGCCCGGGCGTGCGAATTGATCTGGATGAAGCATTGCAAGCCCACGGGCGAGAGCCCCTACCTGGAGCGCAAGCAGGTGGGGGCTTTTGGTGTTGGCTTCTTCCATTACACGGTGGTGCTGGCCATTGATGACGCGCGGCAGCGCTGCGATGTGTGGGTGGGCAGCGAGACGCGCGAGTTCTTCGCGAACCTGCCGAAGCCCCGGCCGGATTCGATCAGCTTCCTGATGTTCAAGGCGGGGACCATTGCGGTGCCGCTGCGAGACGCGGCGGGCAAGCTGTGGAGCCTGCAGGCGATCAATGAGCAGGGCACGAAGCTGTTCCCGAAGTACGGGCGCAAGGCGGGTTGCTTTCACTTGATCGGCTCGCTGGCCGAGGAGGGCGGGCTGTTCGTGGCCGAGGGCTACGCGACGGCTGCCAGCGTGTGGATGGCGCTGGAGATGCCCGTTGCCGTGGCGATCGACTCCGGCAATCTGGCGGCGGTGTGCCGCGCATTGCGCGAGGCGAACCCGACTATCCGCATCGGCATCGCCGGTGACGATGACCCCACGGTGAAGAACAACCCGGGCCGGATGAAGGCCGAGGCGGCAGCTGCCGAGGTGGGCGGCTTTGCGGTGTTCCCGGTGATGCCAGGGAGGCTGCCTGATGGATTGGAATGATCTGCATGTGAGCTGGGGCGTGGAGGCGGTTGCGCAGCAGCTGCAGGCGGCGCTGGACGCTGGTGAGCCTTCCCCGACCCCATCCGAGGCCCAAGCCGCGGCGGCGGGCGGCTCCTCCGACACCGGGGGGCAGGGGGTGGAGTTGACCAGCGAGCAGGTGCTGCGGCGCTTTGCGCTGGTCGAGGGCACCACGCATGTGTGGGACCAGGACAAGAAGGCCGTGATGAAGAAGACGGCTTTCGAGGCGCTGGTGAGCAAGCCGCTGGCGAAGGCCTGGCTGGACGATACGGCGAAGAAACTGATCGGCGCCGACGCGGTGCGCGAGATCGAGCAGGCGCGGCGGATGGCGGGCAAGAAGGCCGGGGCTCTGGGTATGCCGCCGACCGAGCGCTATGTGTACATCGATGGCACGAAGGATGTGTGGGACCGCGAGAAGAAAAGGCGGATTCCTGAGGGCGCGGTGAAGATGGCCTTGGGCGATGCCTATGCGTTGTGGCTGAACTCGGCCGAGCGGCGGACGGTGGATGTGGACCATATCGTGTTCGATCCGACGATGACGAAGGACCCGGCCGTGTATATCAATACGTTCGAGGGGCTGCCGCTGGAGCCGGTGCGGGACGATGAGGCGTGCGCGAACCTGCGCTGGCTGATCTCGTTCCTCTGCAACCACGAGGCGGACGCGCTCGATTGGCTGAAGAAGTGGTTGGCGTTCCCGCTGCAGCACCTGGGCGCGAAGATGGACACGGCGGTGTTGATGCATTCGGTGATGGAGGGCTCGGGCAAGAGCCTGTTCTTCGCCGATACGATGGGTGCGCTGTACGGGCAGTACGCGGCGACGGTGGGCCAGACGCAGTTGGAGTCGAACTTCAACGCGTGGCAGAGCCGCAAGCTGTGGGCGGTGTTCGAGGAAGTCGTCTCGCGGGACCAGCGTTACAACCAGGTGGGCAAGATCAAGCATCTGATCACCGGCAAGACGGTGCGGATGGAGTCGAAGTTCATCAACGGTTGGGAAGAGGCGAACCACATGAATGCCGTCTTCCTCTCGAACGAGATCCTGCCTTGGCCGATCAGTGACAGTGACCGGCGGTTGCTGGTGATCTGGCCGCAGGAGACGCTGCCGGAGGATCGGCAGAAGGCCATCGGCGCGGAGCTGCGCGGCAATGGGGTGGCAGCGCTGTATGGCTGGCTGCTGTCGCTGGACCTGGGCGACTTCGATCAGCGGACGCGGCCGCCGCGCACTGAGGCGCGCCAGCGCCTGGTGGCATTGAGCCGGGCCGGGTGGCAGACCTTCCTTTACCAATGGCAGACGGGCGAGCTGGGCGCGGGGCTGTGGGGTGCGTGCCTGTCGACGGACCTCTATGCGCTGTTCCTGGAGTGGTGCCAGCGCAACAAAGAGCATGCGATGAGCCAGACGAAGTTCAGCCTGTTCATCAGTGCGGAGGTGGAGAAGACGCGCTCGATCCCTTGGACGGATGGCAGCAACCGACGATTCGGTGCGTTCTTTTTCCCCAGCGACCCGGACTCTTCCCTGCCCCCATCTCTGACGGCAGCTGCGCTTGGCCAGCATGTCGGGGAGTGGCGTGGGAAGGCGCGCAAGGCGGGCTGGGATGTGGACGGGTGGGACCATCTGAAGGCGGCTGCAGCATGACTACGACTGAAAGTGTGTTGGGTTGTGTTGGGTTGTGTCGGGTTGGTTTTGCGAACCCAACACAGAGAGAGGCCGCGAATGGCGCGGGTTTGCGGGCGCTGTGTCAGGTGTGTTGGGTTTGGCCTCGCGCGCGCGCCTGCGTTGCTGTTTTGCTCGGTCGTTCTGAAGGGGATGAAAATTTTCCTTACGCGAGGACCGAAAAACCCAACAAACCCAACACACCTAACACAGATGCTTTGAAGGCATTGATTTATAAGGGTTTTAGCTGTGTTGGGTTTGTGTTGGGTTGGGGTTTTTGTGTTGGGTTGGGTGCAGCGGGGGAGGCGAGCCATGATTGAGGCAGTGGAGGCGTTGATGGTGCATTGGGGCGAGCGTTGCCGTGGCGGCCTGGGTGGCCCGGGCGCGGGTGGTTCGTCGCCGCTGGCGGTGGCGATGCAGTACGGCGGGATGATCCCGACTGGCAGCCGCTCGACGATGGGCCTGGCCGGGGCTGAGGATCGCATCGCCGAGGAGGTGGACGCGGCGATCGGTGCGATCAAGCAGGCGGGGCTCGCTCAGGATCGCCAGCTGGCGAAGGCGTGGCGGCTGGCAGGCCGCTCGGGGCGCCCGCCGTTCTGCCTGGAGACGCAGCTGGTGAAGCTGGCGATGGTGCGTTATCTGCCGGACCCGATCCCGACCGTTGCGCAGCAGATGCGGCGCGTGCGGATCGGCTCGGAGCGGACCTATCACGAGCGGGTGCAGGCGCTGCATGAGCGGGTACGGGCTGAGCTGGAACGGCGCGCACGGATGCAGCGGGTGCATCGGGGACGTTACGTCGCGTGATTGGCCGTCTGGTGGCTGGCCGGTGGTGAGCCGGCGCAGAGCCAGCGTAGGGCCAGTGTAGAGCCAGTGGCGTTAAATCACTGTTTACGCCCCCGCAGTTGGGGGTACAAAGCGCATAACAGGTCAGAGCAGCGCCAAGGCGATGGCCGAAACGAGCCTAACTTGCTGTGTCAGGCACGGCCGGTTCCCCCGCCGGTCACCCCTCAAAGCCCCGCCATCGTGCGGGGCTTTGTTTTTTCTGGCTGGAGGTAATACATGGGCGAGCCGACAAGCACGGCTGGCGTGGTTGTCGCGGGCGCTGCCGGCGCCGGTCTGGCCGGATTCATGGCTGGCGTGAACGGCGATGCGGCTGTCGGCGCGCTGCTGGGTGCGCTGGTGTATGTGACGACAACGCATGACCTGCCGATCTGGAAGCGGCTGCTGTTCTTCTTGGTGTCGGCGGTGATGGGTTACCAGTTCGCGCCGGCCATCGTGGAGGCAGAGTTCTGGGGCTTTCGCCCATTCGCTTACCCCGGCCCGGCGGCATTCGGTGCGGCGGTGCTGGTGGTGACGCTGGCACTGGCTGCGATCCGTCGGCGCGGTGTGCCATCGATCAGTGACGGAGGCGCGGATGGTTAGTGCTCTGTTGACGCAGGTGACGTTCCTCATCTGCGTGGTGTTGTTCTTCAGGCTGTTCACCTATCGCCGTGGGGCTGCGCGGTTTCGGCGCGGCGTGTCATGCCTGGCCATGCTGGTGATGGGCTGCGCCGGCGCTGCTGTGATCTACATCCTGACCGGCGAGCTGCGTGTGCCTGCCATGGCCTGGCCGCTGGTGGTGCTGCTGGCGGTGTTCGCCTGGGCGGTGTGGCAAAGCGGCGGCAACCTGGCCGGCGCGTTGCGGCCGGGTGGCTGGGATGGTGTGGAGAGGCGGCAGCAGGATAGGCGGGCGGGTTCGGTGCGGTGAGGCGTTCGGATGATCAAGGTGGCCTTCACTGGAATGCGCGAGCGGTTGCAGACGCTGGATCGACTCGAGCGTGAGCAGCTGCCGTTCGCGGCTGCTCTGTCGCTGACCGCCGCTGCGCAGGAGGTTAAGAAGGCGCTGGTGGAGGAGATGAAGACGGTGTTTGATCGGCCGACGCGGTGGACGCTGAACAGCGTGTTCATCGAGCCGGCGACAAAGGAGCGGATGGAGGCACGGGTCTGGCTGAAGGACGAGAAGCCGGCCGCCGGCGGAACGCCCGCTGCCGAGTACCTCGCGCCGCAGATTTACGGCGGTGACCGCGACTACAAGGGCACCGAGAAGATGCTCCACAGACGCGGCGCGCTCGGGACTGGGCGGTACGTGCTGCCTGGCGACAAGCTGCAGCTGGACCGGCACGGCAACATCGGTCGCGGCAAGCTGACGAAAATGCTGTCCGGCGCTGGCCTCTTCACACAAGAGGGCTATGACGCGAATGCGACCGACAGCACACGCAGCCGGCGGAAAGGCAATCGCCGGTACTTCCTGATCCGCAAAGGGCGGACCCCGATCGGCATCGCCGAGCGCTTGGGCTGGGGCAAGGGCAGTCGCAACAACATCCGCATGGTGCTGGTCTTCGGTCGGCGCCCGTCGTACGGCAAGCGCTTCGACTTCTTCCGCACTGCTGAGGCTGTTGCCCAGGACGTCCTGCCAATCGAGTTCGAGAAAGCCATGGCGCGGGCGCTGGCCACACGCCGTAGGTGATACCCACCCGCGCGATGCGCCGGGGGCCCTAGGCTGGCGATCCCACCACGGGTAATTCGGGCCCCGCTTTCGCGCTAGCGGCTGGGGTTGGAAGTTAGTTAATCGGGGTTAATCGGTTAACCCTCGTGCTGTTTTCGGTTAACAGGTGAATGCATGACGGTCATGACAAAGGCTGAGTTCGCGGATAGCCGCGGCTGGTCTCGGCCGTATGTTTCCAAACTGGGCAAGCAAGGCCGCCTGGTGCTGACTGAGGACGGCAAGAAGGTCGACGTAGAAGCCACTCTCGCGCTGCTTGGCGAAACGTCTGATCCCAGCAAGTCTGGCGTCGCGGAGCGCCACCAGCGTGAGCGGGCCGAGAAGGGCGTGCATTCGCTGGTCACCCCACTCGCACCGCCGTCGAGCATGCCACCCGCGGGTGGCGGCGATTCCTATCAAAAGGCCCGGGCGCACCGAGAGCACTTCCTTGCGCTTCTGGCCGAGGACGAGTTTCTCAAGGGCCGTGGCGAGCTGGTCGAACGTAAGGCCGTCGACCTTGCTGCCTTCAACACCGCCCGAACGCTGCGCGATCTGATCCTTGGCCTGCCGCCGAAAGTGGCTGGTGAGCTGATCGCGATAACCGACACCTGGGAAATGGAACGGCGCCTGACCGAGCTGCTGCGCAGTGTCCTCGAGGATGCCGCCAGCCTGGTGCAGCTGGATGCCGAGCTAGAGCAGGGGGCGAAGGAGCCGAATTAGCCATGCAACACGCGTATGCCGACGGTGCCGCTACATACCGTGCGGCATATCTTCGGGGCCTGCACCTGGATCCGGAACTCTGGATCGACCAGTGGGCTGACGAATACCAGCGGATCCCGAAGGACACTGGCGCCGCTGAGCCCGGCAAGTACCACACCGACCGCACGCCATTCGCCCGCGAGCCGATGCGTTGCCTGTCTCCGCTACACCCGTGCAAGCGCGTCGTGACCATGGTCGCCTCGCAGATGATGAAGACGCAGATCGCGCTCAATTGGATCGGCGGCAACATCCACATGGCGCCGGCGAACATCCTGGCGCTGCTGCCCAGCGAGAAGCTGGCGCGTCGGGTTTCCAGCCGGATCGACAAGACGATCAAGGCGGTACCGGAACTGGGCAAGCGCGTTGCCAAACCGCGTTCGCGTGATGCCCGCAACACGCTGGACACCAAGGAATTCGAAGGCGGCACGCTCTACTGCACCACCGCAGGCTCCGCTGCGAACCTGGCAGAGCTGGCTGCGCGTTACATCTACGGCGACGAGATCGACCGTTGGGACGTAGATGTAGACAGCGAAGGTGATCCCATCGAGCTGGCCGAGGCCCGCGGCACCACGTTCGGGCGTAAGGCGAAGTTCTACTTCTCCAGCTCGCCGACGATCAAGGGCGCCTCTCGCATCGACGACCTGTACGAAGCCAGCGACAAGCGCCGCTACTTCGTGCCGTGTCCGCACTGCGGGCAGCACCAGGTATTGGACTGGGCCAACCTCAAGTGGACGGACGACTACAAACGAGTCGACTACCTGTGCGGCAATCCGGCCTGTGGTGCGTTGATCGAAGAGCACCACAAAACGGCCATGCTGCTGGCTGGCGAATGGCGTGCAACCGCGCAGGGTGACGGCGAAACGGTGGGCTTTCACCTCAACGCCTTGTATTCGCCGCTGGGATGGTTGTCCTGGCAGAGCCTCGCCAAGCAGTACGACAAGGCGAAGCAAGCCGCCGACCGTGGCGATAACGAGCCCATGCAGGTGTTCTACAACACCCGCCTGGCGCTGGTGTGGGACGCCGCCCAAGAGATGACCAAGGCCAGCGAGCTTAGGGCCCGCGCCGAGGACTACAGACTTGGCACGGTGCCGCCTGGTGCGTTGATCCTCACCGCCGCCGTCGACGTGCAGCACAACCGTCTTGAACTGCTGGTGATCGGCTGGGGCGAAGGGCTGGAGCGTTGGGTGGTCGACTTCGCAGTGGTGCCGGGCGACCCGGCCGACCCGCGGACCTGGCAGGCGCTCGATGAGCAACTGAAGCGCCGGTACCGGCATATGTCGGGCGTTGAAATGGCGATCTGCGCCACGGCCATCGACTCTGGCGGTCACCATACCGACGAGGTCTACCAGTTCACCCGCCTGCGTCGCTGGCGCAACGTGTTCGCCGTAAAGGGGGCCAGCAAGCCCGGCCGGCCGGTCCTGGCTCAGCGCCCGTCTAAGGTCGACGTGAAGCACAACGGCCAGACCGAGAAACAGGGCGCCGAGCTGTGGATCATCGGTTCCGACACCGCGAAGGACTGGATCTACAACCGCTACCCGTTCGCCGATGGCCCGGGCGCGTTGCACTTCTCGAACGACTTGCCCGATGAGTTCTACGAGCAGGCGGTCGCAGAGCGGAAGATCACCCAGTACGTGAAAGGCTACAAGCGCACCGTCTGGGTCAAGGGCAAGGCCGAGCGCAACGAAGTGCTCGACCTGCTGGTTTACAACCAGGCAGCCGCGCAGTTCCTGGGCCTTCACCGGTACCACGAAGCCGAGTGGAGCAAGCTGCGGGCCGCGGTCAGCCAGGGCAGCCTGTTCGCCCAAGCGGCCCCCGATACGACTCGAGCGAATCCTGAGCCCGAATCACGCACAACCCCAACGGCGGTCAGTCCGCCGGCGCCACCGACAACCGCGCGCCGGGTATCCCGCAGCGCCTACCTGAAACGATGAGACGAGGGCGCCCCATGGCAAGCGCACAACAGCGCCTGGATGAAGTCCGGGCGTCGATCAAGAACTGCTGGAAAAAGGCCAGAGCGTCAGCAAGGGCGATCGCCGTCTGGATCGTGCATCACTCGCCAGCCTGCGCATGCTTGAGGAGCAGTACGCCGTCGAGGCCGCAAGGGAATCCCGCGACGGCCGGCCCCGGCAAATTCGCCTCTACAGTCGTGGCAAGGGGGCGTAATGGGCTATCGAATCCGAGCCAAGTCGCCCCGCCTACAGGTCGTCAACAGCTACGAGGGCGCCGGCAATGGTCGCCGCGCTCAAGGTTGGGACGCGCCGGAGGCAGCGCTCAACGCAGTTGCCATTCCAGCACTGCCAGCGCTGCGCAAGCGCTCCAAGGCCGCGGTGCGCAACAACCCATGGGCCGCTAGCGGAATCTCCAAGCGTGTCAGCAGCCTGATTGGTACTGGCATCACCCCCGCGCCCAAATCAAGGACCCGGCCCTGCGCAGCGCCATCAACGAGCTCTGGAGCGACTGGACCGACGAGTCGGATGCCGACAACCTTACCGACTTCTATGGCCAGCAGAGCGTCATCGCGCGGATGGTCGAAGAATCTGGCGAGTGCTTCGTCAGGCTGCGCTACCGCAAGCCGGAGGATGGCCTGGCGGTGCCGTTGCAGTTGCAGATCCTGCCGCCTGAGTTCGTCCCGCTGGACCGCAACTTCGTTACCCGCAAGGGCAACGTGGTCCGGGCTGGCATCGAGTTCGACCAGGTCGGTCGCCGCGTGGCGTACTGGATGTGGAAGAACCACCCAGGCGATCCGCGGGCCATCGGAACCACCTACAACGCACTGCATCGCATCCCGGCAAGCGAGGTGCTTCATATCTTCGAGCCACTCGAAGGTGGGCAGCTGCGTGGCATCCCGCGTCTGGCGCCGGTGCTGCTGCGGCTCAAGTCGCTCGACAACTACGACGACGCGGTGCTTTTCCGTCAGGAAGTGGCCAACCTCTTCGCCGGCTTCATCACCAAGCCTAGGCCGGACGGCCCGCCTACGGTCGACCCGGTTACGGGTAAGCCCTTCGTCACCGACACCGACGGCACCCCAATGGTGGCGATGGAGCCGGGCACCATGCAGGAGCTGCTCGAAGGCGAGGAAGTCGTGTTCTCTGACCCGCCCTCGGCGGGTGATACCTACGTCGATTTCATGCGGCAACAGCTCATGGCCGCTGCGGCCGGAATCGAGCTGCCCTACGAGCTGCTGACCGGCGATATGGCGGATATCAGCGACCGCGTCCTGCGTGTGCTGCTGAACGAGTTCCGCCGCCGCATCGAGCAGCTGCAGTTCGGTGTGTATGTGTTCCAGCTGTGCCGCCCGGTGCGGGCTGCATGGCTCGACGCCGCATGGCTGTCCGGTGCCATCGCGTTGCCGGACTACCAGATGAAGCGCCGCGACTACCTGCGCACCCGCTGGAGTACCGCAAGGCTGGGCCTACATGCACCCCGTGCAGGACGTGCAGGGCAAGCTGCTCGAGATCAAGGGAGGCCTGGCCAGCCGCAGCGAACACGCACTGCGAAGCGGTTACGACGCAGAGGTCATCGACCAGGAAAACGCCGACGACAACGCCCGGGCCCAGACGCTCGGCCTTGACTACACCACCGACACGGCCGCGCTGGCGGGCGATAAAGAGGAAACCCGATGATGAAAATGACCAACCGCCTCGCGCTGGCGGTCATGCTGGAGTGGCTGGGGCATCAGCACCCTGGAGCAGCCGCGCATCCTGAACCGCGCCGTCGACGCGCCACAGCTCAACGCCGAACACTGGTACAGCATCCAGTCGGCCGGCGAGGAGGGCGACACGCCGATCGAGGTCTACATATATGGCGAGATCGGCTTCTGGGGCGTGACCTCCGGGGACTTCATCCGCGACCTCAAGGAAGTTGACGATGGCGTCTCGCAGGTGCTGGTGCATTTCGACACCATCGGTGGCGACCTCTTCGACGGTATCGCCATCCACAACGCGCTGAGAGCGCTGGGCGAGCGTTGCACCGGCCAGATCGATGGCGCGTGCTTCAGTGCCGGAAGCGTGGCTGTGTGTGGCGCTCACCGTGTGACCATGGCGGACAACGCCATGTTCATGATCCATAACCCCTGGACATTCATGGCCGGTGACAGCGACGAGCTGCGCAAGATGGCGGACATGATGGACAAGGCTTTCGAAGGCATCGTTGCCAGCTACCAGCACCGGGCGTTGAACATTGATGACGCCGAGCTACGCCGCATGATCAACGACACCACCTGGCTGACTGCCAGCGAGGCGAAGGCCCATGGTTTCGTCGATGAGGTCTTTGGTGAGGCTGAGCCCCTGGTGAACAACGCACCGCTCGGCAAGATCCTCAATCGCTACCGCAACGTGCCAGAGGCCGCTCTGCGCCTGGTGGGCGAAGTAGAGCTGCCCCCCGAGCCCGAGCCAAAACCTGAGCCAACGCCCGAGCCGGAACCGAACCCGGAACCCGACCCGCAACCCCAGACACCGGAAGCTGCGGAGCTGGCCGCGAAGCTTGCGGCGGACTGCGCGCAAGCGGGCTTGAGCAACTGCGTCAGCTACTTGATCCGTGCCAGCGCGCTGGCCAGCAGCGAGGCTGTGCAAGCTCACTTCAACCGTGCCAAGGATGTTCGCGCCGCCTGCCTGGTAGCCAAGCTGCCGGACGAAGCCCAGGCGCTGATCGAGGCCGGCCTGACCGGCGAACAGGCCAAGGCGAAGCTGTTCGAGAAGCTGGCCAACAAAAGCGGCCAGGTGGAAATCAGCAACCTGCCACCGCTGGATGATGGCCCCCAAGCCAGCGCGAACCAACCCCCCGGCGCCGAGTGAGGTCTACGCCCGACGCCGCAACCAAGCCTCGAAAGGAGGAAAACAAGCATGACCATCAAAACCGAAGGCGTGTACGCCGGCGAGTTCCTCCTTTCGGAGGCCAACGGCACCCGCAGCCGCGAGGAGGTGGTCATTGCCGCCGGCTCCGGCATCCTCATGGCGGGGACGCTGATCGCACTGATCACTGCCGCCAACGCACTTACCCCAACCGCCGATGCCGGCAACACCGGCAACGGTACCGTCGGCTCCGTCACCGTCACCAGCGCAGCCATCACCGGCGATTACCAGCTCACCATCACCGAGGCGGGTGCCAACGGTGGCAAGTTCGATCTGACCGACCCGACCGGTGCGCGGGTTGGGACGGGCACCGTAGGCCAGCCGTTCACTGGCGGTGGGCTGACGTTCACCCTGAGCGATGGCTCTACCGACTTTGCCGTGGGCGATGGCTTCATCCTGGCCGTGCTGGCGAATCTGGGCGAATACACGGGCTATGACGAAGCCGGCACTGACGATGGTCGGCGTACGGCTAGCGGCATCCTGTTCGCCTCGGTGGACGCCACTGTCAACGACGTACGCGCGGTAGGCGTGATGCGCGACGCCGAGGTCATCGAGCGCCTGCTCACCGGTCTGGACGCCAACGGCCGCGCCGACCTGCTGGCCAAGGGCATCATCATCCGCCCCTGATCGCCATTCTCAGCAATCTCAATACCTCAAGCCCCGCACCTGCGGGGCTTCGCATTTCTAGGAGCCCAACATGGCCGAGATCACCATTTTTCAAGACGAGGCGTTCGGCGTCGACGCGCTGCTCACCGTCATCAACGAAGACCACGTATTGCCGGGGCAGATCGCCGCCGCCGGCTTGTTCGAGGAGCAGGGCGTAGCCGGCACCGTCGTACAGATCGAGAAGGACGGCATGACCCTCGCGCTGGTAAAGGCAGCTGCACGTGGCGCACCCGGTCAGGCTGTGACCGGCAATAAGCGCTCGCTGATTCCTTTCAACACCGTGCATCTGCCCCAGACGTTCCAGATCTTGGCGGATGAGATTCAGGGTATCCGTGCCGTGGGTAGCCTCACCGAGCTGATGCAGGTGCAGGCATATGTAGCCCGCCGTGTCGAGAAGGCTCGCCGGCAGCTCGATCTAACCCACGAGTTCCAGCGCATTGGCGCCATCATGGGCAAGGTTGTGGACGCTGACGGCACGAGCGTGCTCTTCGACATCTTCCAGCGCTTCGATATCAAGCGGCCCACTGCATTCAGCATGGAGCTCAGCAACGACGATACTGATGTCAGCGTCAAATGCGTCGAGGTGCTCGACGCACAGGAGGATGCGCTGGGCGCTGTCACCAGCACTGGGGCGCACGCCTACTGCGGTAAGCAGTTCTGGGCGAAGCTGATCGGCCATCCGAAGGTTCGCGAGGCTTACCTCGGCTGGCAGGCAGCTGCTGCCTTGATGGGCGATCGCCGTGTGCCGTTCGAGTTCGGCGGGATCACCTGGGAGCGCTACAAGGGGCAGTTGAATGGCAATGCCTTCGTCCCAGCTGACCGCGCCTTCGTGGTCCCGACAGGCGTGCCGGAGCTGTTCATCAGTGCCTTCGCGCCGGCCGATTACACAGAGACGGTCAACACCGAGGGTATGCCCTATTACGCCAAGCTGGAGCGCATGAAGTTCGACAAGGGCGTCGAAGGTGAGGCTCAGTCCAACCCGCTGCACCTGTGCACCCGCCCGGCGTCCGTGCGCGAACTGAAGATCTGAGCATGGCCGGCTTCGGTGACTGCATCGCCGACATGGACGCCGTGATCATGGCGTCCCTGAGCGACGGCGAGGGGGGAATTCATCCACCCTGACGGCCAGGTTGTCCGCAACGTGCCGCTCATGCTTGACCACAACCTGCAGATTAACGGGCCGGAGGGCCTGTATCGCAGCGATGCGGTCGGCATCACTTGGCGCCGTCAATCGGTGCCGTGCGGGGTAGGGCGTGGCGGCATCTTCGTCTACCGCAAGCGGCGCTATCTGATCGAGGACATCCTCGAAGACGACGGCCATATGGCCACTGCCGCCTGCATGGAGCAGAAATGAACCGCAACCCACTCACCCTGGGCCGTAAGGCCCTGGTCCAGCAGCTGGGCACGGTCACCGTTGCCAATGGTTGCTCCACCAACGCCGGTCACAACGTGCGCACCGGCTGGTTCAACGAGGTGCTCAAGTCGGCGGACATTGGCTTTCCGATCATCTGTCTACAGAAGGGCAAAGATCTCGCGCCGAAAGCCGCTGCGGGAGCGCTGATCAAGTTCAACGGCTTCTACGTCATCGGCGCGGTCGATGTCGGCCTGGATGCCTACGAGGATGCGCTCGACGACCTCGAGCACGATCTGCTGTGCGTACTCATGCCAGCCGAGGGCCAGTTCCCTCGGTGGCTCCCGCGCGGCATCAAAGGCATAACCGTCGGCGCGCCCGAGCAATTCCCGCCAGGCAACGGTGAGCGCGCTGCCAGCGTGCTGATTCCGGTGCACCTGCACACCATCATCGAAAGGTAATGCACATGACCACCAACGCTACTGCCGCCCCGGCAGGGGGCTCGGCTGCCCCGAAAAAAGCGCCGGACCTGGTCGAGGTCACTCTCGCCAAGCCACATACCCATCAGCGCAAGCCGTACGACAAGGGCGCAAAGCTCAAGGTTACCCCGGCCCAGCGCGCAACCCTCATCGCCCGCGGCATCGTCGCCGGCACTCAGGAGGCCTGATTCATGGCAGTCCAGAAAGAAACCTTCGTCATTGGCGGCCACCTGAAAATGCGCGTCGCCGGCAGCGGCCTGCCGTTCCAGAAATGCGGCCTGGTCTCCACCATCCAGACCACCATCGAAACCAACAACCTTACTCTGGGCGACACCACCACCCCGCAGGGCGGTGAGTACGACTCCGTGGACCGCATCACTGGCGTAGGCCTCGCGATCAACTTCCGCGAGTTCTTCACGCCGGTGCTCGCTGGCATCCTTTGGGGCGATACCACCACCGTGCCGGCGGCGACACACGGATGAGCAGCATGTCGCCGCGGTTGACGGCACCATCGCGCTGGACCAGATGCCGCTCGAGATCGACGGGGTCACCAACGTCGTGGACGGCGCCCCGGGCACTGCTACCTTCGACGAATTCGACGACTGGGTTATGACCGGCTCAGGCATTGAAGTGGTCGCCGGCGGTGCGCTGGAGCAGGCCATTCTCGCCGCGGCGCCCGGCGCGCCGTACAGCGTCTCGGTCGACTACAAGTCCGCTGCGGTGGATGTGGTCGAGGCCCTGACTAACTCCGGCCTGGAGCTGGAGCTGCTGTTCGAAGGCGAGAACGCCGCCGGTACCAAGAAGCGCATCGAAGCCCGGTTCTGGAAATGCCGCCTCAACCCCGCCAGCTCGCAGGACTGGCTCAGCGTCGATGACTTCATGGGCGCCGAATCCACCTGCAAGGTCATCAGCGACCCGACCAAGGTGGGTACCGGCAAGTCGAAGTACTTCCGGATCAAGAAGGAGCTTCCGGTGGCAGCGTAGCCAATTGCCGGATGGCCGAGTCTATAGGGGCGGCCATCCGGGAAAGAGCCCTTGCGAGGTGCTTGTCGTTTCCCTTGCTGTTAACCTGCAAAAAGTGGACGGCCTAATTGATTGGTGTAACGGTTGCCAGTTCTAATTTCTTGCATTTTATCGACCGTTTCGCTCCGCTACTCTCAAGCTTCTGAATTAATGCTTTGGCCTTCTCCGCATGTGGTTTCAGCTTTGATGACGGCAGCCATTCGGCAGGACATGACCACTCCTGCACTGTCACCTCCGTAGCACGGCCATAACGCTTCTGCATGATCGGCTCGGCATACGCCGCCAGCTCGGCTGCCAAGTCCATACTTAGCAGTTGCAGAGCTTTGCCGTTGCGGTGATCGCACGGGCGCAAAGACGGGCTTAAGTACACTTCATAGTGTTCGAATGCGAAGTGCAGGCTTACCCCTGGGATCCGTTCAGCATTGAGATGAAGCATGTAGTAGGTCGTCTTCGGAACATGACCTACGAACAGAGGAATACGAACAGTGGTCGCCATGGTTACTCCACGACGGATTCGAGAGTCCCGAGCTCACCCAGCGCCCATGAGCGATGTTGCTCAGCCGAGTGGCCGTTATCAATGTCAAAACCTAGGGCAGCTGCCACATGCCATTGAAGCTTGTGCGCCTTCTCCTTTGCGTAGCCATTTACCGCGGAGTCATCCGCATTCCGGATGTCGTCTGTAAGCAATCGGATCGCAGCGTAAAGGCCTGCTTTGTCTATAGTCCGATGCGCGTTTGGCAGCTGATCGATTAGCTCCGCTAGTGTCGAAACGGCTTTTCGAATGTTATTCATATCGAGTCCTTAGCTTTGTCAACAGTGCTGGGTCCATGGTATGGCAGTTTGATACATTGCTGCCTCTGGAAATTTGGGAGGGAAACCAGATGCAATGTCCGAAGTGCAGCTATGAGCCGACGCTGAGCGAGTTGCAGAGGAGCCCGCACGACTGCGTGAAATGCGGTGTGAACTACGAGTCGTACGAGGAGCAACAAGCCCGCGAAGCTGCGGAGCGGGAGGCGAGGAGGGCTGAATTGGAGGCGATTCCCCTGAAGTGCGTGAGGTTACATCGACCTATCCCGGAGCTCAGCCCGTCGTCGTGATCGACATTAACATGAGCTTTGCAGCTATGGTCCGCTTCATGGTCAAGTGGGCGATAGCAACGATTCCGGCGGCCATTATTCTGATCATTCTTTTCTGGGGGCTGACCAGCTTTATCTCGCTGCTTTAGCCCGCACATGTCCTACATCTCAACCCGCTTCGGCGGGTTTTTTGTTGCCCGGAGAACGTATGCAAACTACCAACACCCGAGAAGTCATCATCGATGGGCAGGCTGTGCTCTGCCGCGAATTGACAGTGTTGCAGGTGCGCGACTGGCTGAGCGAAATGCTGAGTCCACCCGCTGATGACCCTCTGGATGCCGCGCTGTTCGATGAATGCGGCCTGGGTGAAATCAAGCGAATGACCGATTTGAACGACGACCGCATCAACGCCATGCGTCCGTCTCAGTTGCAGCAGGTAATCGCAGTCTGCAAGGAGCTGAACCCGCATTTTTTCGGGCTGCTGGGTCGGGTGGCGCCGAGCCCGGCGAAGCGGTAGCTAGCCTCGATCGCACGCTGGACGCCTTGATTCGGATCGGTCACGCCAACGCGCCTTATTACCCCTGGACATATTTCCTTGCTGCCCTGAAGGCGGCTTCTAAGAAGAAGTGAGCCACCATGACTGACGTAGAACTGCGGCTGACGGCTGACGTCGATCAGGCAACCAAAAACGTTGGCGGCTTCCGTAAAGAATATGCTGACCTGGTAAAGACGCTGGAAAAGCCTCTTCGCCAGGTCAATGCCTTCCGCGAGCTGGAGTCGAGTCTGGAGGGCACCCAGCGCGAAGCGCGCAGCGCACGCGAGCGTGTTCGGGATCTCGGCAATGAGATGGCTCGCACGGCCAACCCCAGCAAGGAATTGACCGCGTCATATCGTGATGCGGTGAGTGAACTCCGGCGTTTGGAGCGGGCCGAGGCTACTGCGCAAGGCCGTCTTGTTGGCCGCCGCCGTGAGCTGCAAGCGGCCGGCGTAGACACTCGCAACCTCGCCATGGAGCAGCAACGGCTAACGAGGAGCTTGAGGCAGCACAAGCGGGTGGTCGCAACGAGCAGGCTGCCGCGGGCATCCGCGCCAGAGCTGCGGCGCTTGCTCAGGTTACCCGTGAGCAGCGGCTCGCCAACCTTGAAGCGGCGCGCGCTGATCTGGGTGTCAATCGGTACCGAGCGCTGCAGGCGGAGCTGGGACAGACTCAGCGAAACTACGAGCTGCTTCGCCGCTCGGGCAACTTGACTGCTGCCGAGCTGGCAGTGGCGCAAAGAGCCCTTACGCAGCGCGTGCAAGAAACGCGAGCCGCGATGAAGGGCTTGCTCGTTGATCAAACTCGCATACGTGCAGCCGGCGCGAGCTCGCTGGTTGCAACGGGAGGGGTAATAGGCGGGGCCTTTGCAGCCGTCCGCGCAGTGCAAGGTGTCGCCTCCATTACTGATGCCTACACGCTGATGAATGCACGCTTAAAACTGGCGACTGAATCGCAGGAGGAATTCAACGCAGCTCAGGCCGGGCTGGAGTCCATCGCCAGAGCAACCGAAACACCGATGGCATCGCTTGTAACCTTGTATGGCCGGATCGGCCGTCCATTGAAGGAGGCCGGTCGCAGCCAGGCCGAAATACTTCTGGTAACCGAAGCGGTGGCCACTTCATTTCGGGTTTCAGGTGCAAGTGCCGCAGAGGCGGAGAACGGCGTGATCCAGTTTGCGCAAGCGCTTGGGTCCGGGGCGCTGCGCGGCGATGAGTTCAATAGCGTTGCCGAGCAGGCGCCGCGCTTGATGCAGGCGCTGGCCGATGGAATCGGCGTGCCCGTTGGTGCGCTGAAGGAAATGGCGGCGCAGGGGCAGCTCACCAGCGCCATCGTCACCGACGCGTTGACATCCCAGCTTGATGTGCTGCGCAAGGAAGCCGAGACGCTGCCCGATACCGTCGGTGGCGCCATGACCGACTTGACTGATCGCTGGAACAAGGCAATCGGGCAAGCGGATGTCAGCGGACTGATCGGTGCAATCAACGAACTTGCTGACACAGTTTCCGACCCTGAGATAGTGAGCGGGCTCGCTCAAATCGCGGCGGCGATGGCGACCCTTGCTGGCTGGACCGTAACGGCTGCTAGTGAATTCGCTGGCTTCGCTGACAAGGTCGCGTTTACTGCCGCGCAGCTCACTTCCGGTTCCGAGGAGACGGCTCAGCAGGTGCGTGAACTGGAAAAGTTGAAGCGTGCCTTGGATGAGGTAAACGCCGCACGCACAGGCTCGAGTTTCTTTGGCTCCGCGACTGTCCCACTGCTGATGAAGTTCTTCGCCCCGGAGCATCTGGATGCCTGGGCGGCAGAATTGGAAGAAAAGATTCGCGTCTTCGAGCAAAAGCTGTACGGCATATCCGAAGGGGAGGTAGCGCAGGAGTCGCAGCTCAGCGAGCAGCTGCAAAAAAACCGAGACAAAGAGCTTGAGAGCCGTCGGCAGTACATTGCGGAAATCGAGAGCCAACAGTCCCGTCTGATCAAATCCGCCGAAGCCGCCGGTAAGCAGTTGGTTGCGGCCGAGAAGGCGGCTACTCAGGAGCTCGAAAGGGTTCGCGCGGATCGCGTGAAGATCGAGGAGCGTTACCAGAAGGCACTGGCCGGGCTGAGTGGCGGCGGCGTAGCGTCGTACGGTGCCGCGCAGTCGTTGAAGGTGGGTGCTCGTCAGGCATTGTTGGCCGGTGATCTCGAAGTCGCCAAGGCCCAGGCGCAGGCCGCACTGAAGATGTTGCAAGACCTGGCGGCGGCTGGAGAGAGCACTTACGGCTTCGAGGGCTTCATCAAGGAGCTGCAAGGCATCGAATTGGCGGCGAACGACATCGAGCAGACCAACGCCGAAGAGAAGATCAATGCCATCAAGGCCGAAATGATCGATCTAAAAGCGAAGGCTGCAGCGCTGGCGGACCTACAGGTCAGCGTTAAGATGGATGATGTTGCGTTGGAGCAGGTAAAGCAGGCGTTGACGGCGCTGGCTGACACCAAGGTGATGGTTCAGGTCGGCGCGCAGTACGACTTCAGTCAGCCTTACACGCTCCAGGAACCGGGCCCAGCGCCCGCAGGCTTCTCCGGCGGCGGCTGGACCGGCCCGGGCGGCAAGTACCAGCCGGCTGGCGTGGTCCACGCCGGTGAGCATGTACAGCCGCAGGAAGTGGTGCGCGAGCCCGGGGCGTTGGCCTTCCTCGAGCGAATCCGGCGCAACGGCTTTCGCGCCACGCTGGATCAGCTGCGCCTGCGCGGCTATGCCAATGGAGGGCCGGTGGTGCCGGTGCCGCGGTTCGTGCCGAACGTGCCATCGCCGAGCCCGGCGCTGCTGGCGGCTTCGGCGGGGCCGAATGTCACCTATATGGGCAGTCTGGATATCAGCATCGGCGGTAGCGCGCCGGTGACCATCCAGGGTCCGCCGGACGCACTCCGGGAGCTATCTCTTGCCGCACGTAAGTTCGGCCGCACCCATCGCTGACCAAAGCCCCGCACCTGCGGGGCTTTTGTTTCTGGAGTCTTGCATGTCCCCACCCCGAATCATGCTCGGCGGCGTGCCGATCGTGCTGCATGCCGGTGCGCCTGAGGAAAGCATTGGGCCTATCGGCGGGAGCGCCGTGATACGCATGAGCGATGGCGCCGGCGTGAAGATGCAGCACTGGAAGAGGTCGGCCGGCAGCATTTCCGGAACCGGCTGGATGCCGCCAGGCCTCGCGGGGCTGGATTTCTCCCAGCCGCTGGAGCTGCGCAGTACCAAGACGCTGAGCCACGTCGGCCCGGGTCCGACCTTCACGCTGCTCGGCACGCCGCGCCCGGACGTGGCGCCCTGGGCACAGGCGCTAATCGGCGGGCGGGACTGGGTACGGGTGCCGTGCTCGTTCGCAGATGGCGTGGTCACCGTTCCCCCAGTGCAGGGCGCGGCTCTATACCAAGCCTGCTACATGCCGGTGTTCTCAGTGTTTGCCGAGGACCCACAGGAAACACAGTCATCAGGCACCGCCAGCCATAGCTGGTCCATCACCTGGGAAGAAACCTAAATGCTCAACGCCTCGCCACTCAACGCCGTGCCGCTGAATGGCGTCGCCACCACGGGCAGCGAGCCGATCTACGTCGTGCGCGGCCAGTCCTATGCCTGGCGCCTGCGGCTGCTGGTCGGCGGACTGGACATGACGGCGCAGCTCACCGGCACCGTAGAGGTTGACCGGGAGGAGGGTGCGGCCGGCGTGGGCGGGTTCTCGCTCTACATTGCACCGGGCACGCCCGTTGTCCCGCCGGACTGGAAGGGCAAGAGCGTCACGCTCGACTACATCAGCACGAACCAGGGCGTCACCGTCGAGGAACGCCGCTTCACCGGCCAGATCGCGCTGGCAAGCTGGGATCCGACTTCGCGCCTGCTGTCATGCGAGCTGAGCGACCAGCTTCAGCAGCGTGTCGAAGGCATGACCGTCGAGGCGATCGATGCGCTGATCGGCGGGTACTGGTCCGAGGACGTGTTCGAGCCGGTCGAGGGTCGCAGCCACTGGGACTACGCGCGCGAGCGGCTGGGCACCATCCCGTATAGCCTGGACTGCTCGCCGACCGGAGAGCTGCGCATCACGAGCTGGTACGCCACTGCGCCCGCGTTCGTGTTCGGCGAAGGTCATGATTTCTACCAGTCGCTCGACCTGCAGCAGTCAGACCTCAGCAGCACGACCAACCGCGTCGAGATCGAGTTCAGCTACCGCTACTCGCGGCTCTGGCAGCGCAACCAGGGTTACAGCTGGATCGTGCCGGCCGGGTCGTTCTGCTCCTGGCGGCAGGACACGCACGAACTTCCGACCATCGATATGGTTCAGGAAGCGCTGACCGGCAAGGGCATGGAGATCGTCAGCGAGAGCTACGTCACCGCGCCTCTGAGCGACCCAGACCCCTGCGGCGACGGCATCGCCTGGTACAACACATTCGACAACCTGGTCATCGGCACCGGGATCAAGGGCGGTCGGCGCTGGGTTCAGACCGTGACCGAGCGCTACACGCTGACACTCGCCACGCCGGCGGGTGAAGTCGAGGCGACGCAGGTCATCCAACGCCAGAGCGCGCCCCTGCAGGTCGAGAGCACGACCGCGGACGAGTGGACCGACGGCGAGATGGCCGGCGTCGAAACCGGTTATCAGGACGTGTTCGACGACGCCCGGCGGGCCGCCGTGTTCAGCGTGGTCGCCAACGAGGCTCGCGTCGAACTGGTCGCCGCGCATCGGCAGACGATCCTGTCCTGGCAGGTGCCGACGAGCATGGCGCTCGGTATCGACCTGATCCATACGCTGGAGATCAACTGCGCGGGCGTCAGGGCTCGTGGCAAATGCCGGCGCATCGTCGATTCGTTCGGCCTGGACACCGGCTCGGCCATTACCACGCTCAGCATCGCGATCATGCGCGGCGGCGGCAGTAGCGACCCGCTGACCATGCCGGCCCGCCTCGGCACGGCGCCGGTGGATCCAGGCGAGGGGGCGACCATCGCACTGCCGACCCACATTGGCGGCCGTACGTCCGACCCCGAATACGACGAGACCTGGCTTGGCTTCACAGGCAACTGGGACGTGATCGACAACAACGAGGGCCAGGAGCCGTACCCACGCCGCTTCGAGCTCGAGACGCCCGAAATCCCCGAAACCGACCGCGACGAATACGAGTTGACCGCCGAGCGGCTTTACCGCGTCGGCATCCCGAACGACCTGCTGGAGATGTGACATGGCACTAGGTGACGCACGCCGCGCCTCTGGGCAGGCGATGGAGCAAGCTCGTCGCGCCTCCGGCCAGGCCATGGAAGACGCCCGCCGCAACGCCGGCCGCCAGATGGAGGCCAGCCGCCGCGGTGAGGCTGTGGTCGAGGATATCAACAGCATCGTGCAGCCCCGCAGGCTGCGTTCGAGCCTGCCGCGCCTGCAGCCAGTGGGTGCGATTCCGGCGCAGCGCAGCCGCGCCGATTACAAGCCGCCCGCCAGCACCGGGACGGCCGGGATCGCGAGCCCGCTGATCGAGGGTGCGTCTGGAGACGGCGCCACGCTGGCCCGTGAGTACCACGCCGGCATAACGCTCACCAGCAGCGACGGGCTGATCAGCCTGGACGTCGAGCCGCTGAAGACACTGACCATGCGGGACGCCAATGGCGAGCCCGTTGTGATGGAGTTTGCCGCCCCATGACCGATGCGCTCTCGCTGAAACTCGGCCGGCCTACGGCGCTGCGCGGGAATCCGTTTCACGGTCTGGTGAAGGGCGGCCAGCTGACCCTGCCAAACGGCGCGACCATGCCTTATCCGCAGCCGGCGGGCGAGCACTGGCAGCAGGGCAGCACGGCGCTGATCAAGCACCCGAACGCCCCGGGCATAACCCGCACGCCAGAAGAACAGGCTGAGGATACGGCGGCGGGCCGGCAGTGGTGGGACCGCGCGATCCTCTCGGGAAGCCAGCTGTACGGCAAAGAACTGCCCGGCTGGATCTACATCGACCCGAACGGCGATCGCTGGCTGGTCACGACCACGCTATCCACCGCCCACCTGAGCGGCGGGGTGTGCACCGTCACTCTGGCGCGCTTCGGCGTGCTCGGAGGTGAGCCGCTGACATACAGCTACGACGTGGTAGTCCCGAACATGGGGCAGAGCACGCCTACCATCAGCGGCACGACTGGGACGCGCGTGCAGCGCTACCACTCCAGCCCGACCGGCAACGCCGCGGTGTTCGAGGTGGCGGTCGAATATTCACAGGGCTATGAGCGCTTCTGGCGCTGGCGTGCGGTTGGCTGGGTCGAGATGACGCTCGGCGGGGCGGGGGCGGATTGTGCGATCGCCATCGCTGTCCGCAAGACACGGGCGCAGGCGCTCGGGGCGAGGGTCGAGGAGTCGCCATCGCTGACGCCGGACAACTATTACCTCGTCTCGCAGGCCGACGGCTCGCGACTGGTGACGCAGCAGGCCACCGGCACCTGGACTCAGGTCGCCGAGCACAGCATCGTTACGACGCCCGAGCGCACCGGCTTCACCGGCTGGGTGGCAGGCATGCTCTACAGCGAGGCGGGCGTGCTGCAGGAGATCACGCTGGACAACCTGGCCGAAACGGTCTGGTCATCGCCCGCACTGAGCTACACCGGGCCGACCACGATACCGTCAGGGAGGCGTTCAACGGGAGCTTTCAGCTCGACCAGGTATGGACAAGCACCCTAACGATGACCTGGCGCCTCGGTGGGGCGGTGATCGGCACCTATGAACTGTCGGTCAGCGAGACATCGTCCGAGACGATGACCTACACCGAGGGCGTGCGCAGCCAGGATTACGCAGTGCAGGTGCAGTGCGAGCCGGGCGGCTCGTTCTCCACGTCGGCCAGCGGCCCGAAAAAACACCGTGACCATGGGCGGGCTCTACACCTACGGCTTCTATGTGGACCCCGCACCGGTCATTGCCCGCCAGGTGCAACGCTGGTGGTTTGCCGATGGACAGCCGGAGCGATACCTGCAGCCGTGCCCCTATCGCTACAGCGCCCAGCTGTTCGGGCTGTGCATATGGGGCCAGCCGGTGGAGTTCACCGACACGCTCTCCCGCGCCGACTACCTGACCACAGCCGCCAGCCCTGCCGGCCCGGTCACGCTGCCGGCACTGGTCATCGACAAGAACACCGATCAAGGCACGTTCACGCAACACGCCTACGCCAGCCACTGCCCGGTCACCGGCCAGACGGCGCGCGATTCCGAGCCCGTCTGCTACGTCTGAGGACAAACATGCAATTCATCAATAACTGGAGCCGAGCGGTGACGCTGGCGCCCGGAGTGACCTCGCTCACCCTGGATTTGCCCGATGGCACTTACCGGCTGACGGTCGCCGACTCGGTTATCAATTCGTCGCGGTGGGAAATCATCGAGGCGGTAGTCTCCGAAGGTGAAGCGATGCTGGCGCGGGGGCTCGAATCTACTACTGACCAGGATTGGCCCGAGGGTAGCGTTGTCTACTGCGCCCTCACTGCAGGGGGTCTCGAGACATTATTCGCTCGCCTTTTAGATCTGGAGGATCGCGTAGCCGAACTGGAAGCCGCGGCGGTCCCGCCGGCAGCGCTGACCGACGCTAGCGGGCGGTCCTCACCGATGAAAACGGCATTATTCTCACAGCTGCAGGAGCAACCGCATGACCGTTCACACTCTTACTGGCAACGGTGCGCCACAAGTCGCGCCTCCGAGCCTTTCAGCCCATTATCTAGATTTGGATACCGACACCCAATATCTCGCCAAAGGCACGACTGACGCATCAGATTGGGTTGTGTTGGGCGGTGGCGGGGGCGGTTCGGGCGGCGATGGGCTAACAAAAGACAATTTCGTCGATCTCATTCCCCGCGGCTACTTCGGCAACGGTGCGAATAGTGAGGGGAGCTGCAGCCTCGCGCTGTTCAACCGCAAGGATCTGGGCTGCCTCTTCTATGGGGGCTCAAAAGCTATCTAGCCACAGCTCCGGTCTACCGAGTGGGTGCCGGACCGGATGTTCAGTTCGGTGAGTACCAGAATTGGTCGCTCGGCGTGGCCAACTGCACGCACGTGTACACGGTAGTCGAGGCCGGAAAGGACGCTAGGATCGGTATCGCCGCACCGGCGTCGGCGTTTGGTCGACTGTCCCTGAGCGCCGAAAGCTTCGGGAATCTTTACGCGGAGCTCCCGGCGACCAGCTTCGGATTTGCCGTACGGCTGAACGTCCCTGTACTGGATTCGGGCGACTTGCTCTCGATCGACTTCCAGATAGCTGGCCTGAGCTCGTTCACGCTCTCCCTGGACCCGATCAGTAGGATGTGGTCCTCCGGGGGAATAGACATTGCCGTACAGCCGGAATACACGTCCGAAATACAGGTTACACCCGGCGAGCTGAATGCAAGCGGTTATCCTGATTCTGCCTCGGTTTATCTGGGCGGCACTCTTGCCTCAATCCCAATCTCTCCTGACGTTTATTCATCTCAGAGCGGGATTGAGATCATGACCAGGACCGCTGCCCCCGAAACGATATTTCAGATCGATCAGATTGGGGGCATGTGGTCTATGCGAACTACAGCTGAGCTTAGCGTTCGGTTTTTACATCAGTTATTCGCAAGAACCACTGCGCTGTGGCACAGCGTGCCGCTACCGTCTTGGAGAAGTGTGCGCTATGGCACGGGCAGTTGGAGTTCGGTGCGGCAAGCTAGCAGGCCCATCATCAGCAAAAGGATTTTGCGATGCGCGCCTCCATCACTCGAATCGCGTTCCTAATTAGCTTCGGGCTGCTTAGCAGTCTGGCCGGGGCTTATCTGGCTGTCAGTAATGTATATGACAGACTGGATATCGAACTTCCGGCCCTTCTTGAGGCGGGATGCCTGCCATAGGCCGCCCCTTAGGCGCGACATTCTAAGCCCGCCCCGTGCGGGCTTTTTAATGCCTGGAGTAACCATGACACTCTCTGAAATTCGGGAGCGAGCCATAGCGCCCGCTCTCGCGCTGCTGCCTGCGCGAATGTCGAGTCGTGAGGCGGAAGTGATGCTGCTAGCGATTACACAACAGGAAGATCCTAAGCAGCGGCGACGTCAATGGCCGGTCGGGCCGGCGCGTGGGTTGTATCAGTTCGAGCAGCTTGGCGGAGTACGCGGGGTGCTTAGCCATTCGGCCAGTCGCGTCGCGGCACGTACGGTCTGTGCTGCTCGTGATGTCTCGCCCTCGTCTGCTGCTGTGTGGGCGATGCTGGAGCATGACGACGTGCTGGCATCGGCGTTCGCCCGGTTGCTGTTGTGGACCGATCCGCAGCCGCTGCCCCTCAGCCATGATGCGGTGGGTAGCTGGTCGCTGTACGAGCGCACGTGGCGTCCAGGGAAACCGCACCCTGATCGTTGGCCGGCCTGCTACGCCGCGGCCGTACGCGAGGTGATGCCGTGATGTTTACGATCCTAGAGCGTTCGACTAGCTATGGACTGCTTGCAGCACTGTGCTTCGCGGCCGGCTGGAAGGTGAACGGCTGGCGCCTGGGCGAGGGTATCGCCCAGCAGCAGGCAGAGGCAGTGACGGTTGTTCGAGTGATCGAGCGGAAACAACAGGCGGTTGCAGACGACGAGGGGAGGAAAGGCCATGAACAACTTGAAGAGCTGCGGCGCGATGCTGATCGCGCTGGCGCTACTGCTGCAGGGCTGCGGCTCGAAGCTAGCCGGCTCGCCACACAGCTCGCTACCTGCAATGCCGGAACTGCCGGCGAGCGCCAGGCAAGGACCGATGCCGCCACAGTGTTTGCCGACGTGCTTGGAGAGATGGAATCAGAAGGCCGTGCAATGGCAGAAGCGGCTAGCCGCGCCCACAGCGCAGGGCTTACCTGCGAGCGGGTATACGACGGAGTAAGAGCAGCGGGCCGTCATCCGGCTCGTTGAATTGCGCCAAGTTGATCGGCGCGAAAGAGGGCGGTTACCCAAGGTGCGTCAACACCCTGAGCAACCGCCAGACTGCAGACTATCCCTGCAAGCCCAGCCAAAGCCCTCGCCTCGTGCACGAAGCGCGGCAAGGCTATCACCTGTTTATTTATACAGTAAAGGCTTGCTAATTATGACGAATCCGATCGTTCCATGGATGGGTGGGAAGCGCCGCTTGGCCGACCGCCTGATTCCTTTGTTCCCGCCCCACGAATGCTACGTAGAGGTGTTTGCCGGCGGTGCCGCGCTGTTTTTCATGAGACCCATGCCTGCCCAAACCGAAGTCCTCAATGATGTGAACGGGGACTTGGTATGTTTGTACCGGGTCGTACAAAACCATCTCGAAGAGTTCGTGCGCCAGTTCAAGTGGGCGCTCAGCTCGCGGCAGATTTTCGAGTGGCAAAAGATGACTCGTCCGGAGACCCTGACGGACATACAGCGAGCGGCGCGGTTTTTCTATCTGCAGCACCATGCCTTTGGCGGTAAGGTAAGCGGGCAGACCTTCGGTACCGCGACGACCGGGACGCCAATCAACTTGCTGCGGATTGAGGAAAACTTATCAGCAGCCTGGCAGCGGCTGGCTGGTGTTTACGTCGAGCATTTGCCTTGGCTCGTCTGTGCCGAGCGATATGACCGGCCACACACGTTCCACTACATGGATCCGCCGTACTGGCAGACCGAGGGCTATGGCGTGGAGTTTCCATTTGAAGAGTATGAGCGCATGGCTGACTTCATGCGCCGATGCAAAGGAAAGGTGATGGTGAGCATCAACGACCACCCTGACATCCGCCGCGTATTCGATGGCTTCCACTTCGAACAATTGAACATCTGTTACAGCGTGGCGAATCAGCGGCAGGGCAAGGCCGACGTGACGGGAGAGCTCATTATCATGAATTGGGTGCCCGCCGAATTGGGCGGCCTCTTCTGCTAACGCGCCGGACGATTAGGAGCGATTGCAGCTGGGGTAGCTACCCCACGTGCACACATACTCCCAGAGCAGCTTCCTCTCTAAATGCTTGATATACGCAGTGGTGTAAGGTTGGCCCATATCAATGGGGCAGGTCGAAACCCATAGATGCTCAATAGGCGTAGTTTCAAGAAGCGTCAACCGGAACGTGTTGCCTCCGGAATGTCCGGGACGCTCGCTAAACGCTGAGGTGTTGAATTGACGCAACCGGTCAGCCAGGATCTGGCCGGTCGTCTCGCCAATGTAAATGATGAAATCGTTGTTGACGCGGTGGTTGTCAGGCTTCTTTTTGCTGCTTGCAATGAAGTACACGCCTGGAAGGTGCTTTCCTGGTAGCTCTGTCCGCTCGGACCAAGGATGCCAATCACAAAACCCTACCTCGCCAGCCATTCCGACTCCTTTCAGAGAATAAAGATATCATTTTGAACTCCTGTGGCGACGTTGAGCTAGTTCTTGTTACCACTGTTCCCGTCCCTCTCAATCGAAACGATGAGCTCCGGGCCTTCATTGCGCACATTGCCAACTGCCCGATCCACCGCAAACCACTCAAACGCCTCCACTGGCAGCGCCAAGTCGCGCACGAGTTCCTCGGCCCGCTCCAGCGGCAGCTCCGGTTCGATCCACTCCCGCGCTAGGTCCGCTTCGAGAACGACCGGGCGGCGATCGTGGATGTCTACCATGCCCTGATCACTGTTGGCGGTGATGATCACGAAGCCATCGCCGTCACGCTCGGTTAGCCCGGTGCGGTTCAGCTGGGCGAGCGCAGCGAACCATAGCGGCTCGCCGTCGCGGCGGCGGATGTAGTAGGGCTGCTTTTTCTTCGGGTCCGCTGGATCCTTTACCCACTCGAACCACCCGTCCGCCGCCACCAACGTCCGGCCTGTCGCCCAGATATCTCGAAAAAACCGACTGGTCGCGGCCGTCTCGACGCGGGCATTGATCGCCGGTGGGCGTTTGCCAACAGCCCAGAACGGCTGATATCCCCATGGCAGCCTGGCCATGCGCAGACCGGTGTCCGTCTCGTAGAAGATCATCACTCGCGAGCGCGGCGCGACGTTGTAGCGATTGATCGGCTCTGGATTGATGCCGCCCTCAATGGGTTTGTCGTAGCGCAGCGCATCCAGGTACTCGACCGCCGTTCGGTACTGCGTGAATCGACCGCACATATCTCCTCCAGCCTGCTATCGGATGGCTGCCTCTCTTCATTGACCGCATGATGCGCTCGCGGTTTACTGTATGCATATACAGTAACCGCAGAGCAGTACCATGCGCGCCACTATCCTTGGCCAACTCGGCCCGTCGTCAACATTCCTGCAGTACATCGACAACCGCGTGCCGGCAGGCTTCCCGTCACCTGCGGCGGACTATGAGGAGGTCACGCTCTCCATCGATGAGCTGGTCGATTTGCGCACGCCGCACGTGTACCTGGTGAGAGTGGAGGGCCCCAGCATGATTGGCGCAGGCATTTACGACGGCGATGTGCTTGTGGTGAACCGGGCGCTGGAGGCGCGCTCTGGCCAGATCGTGGTTGCATATGTGGACGGCGGCATGACGGTCAAGCGGTTGCAGGTGACGCCGGACGGCGTGTGGCTGCAGCCCGAAAACCCGGATTATCGCGCGTACCGGGTTACCGAATCCCTGCATGTCTGGGGCGTGGCTACGCACAATCTGCATCAGCTATGTTCGCGCTGATCGACTGCAACTCGTTCTATTGCTCGTGCGAAAGGGTTTACCGGCCTTGGCTCGAGGGCGTGCCGGTGGTGGTGCTGAGCAACAACGACGGGTGCGTGATCGCCCGTACCCGCGAGGCCAAGCGCCTGGGCATCCCTATGGGCGCACCTTATTTTCAATGGCGCGAGCAGATGCGCGAGTGGGGTGTGGTCTGCTTCTCCAGCAACTACGAACTTTACGGGCAGATGAGCGCCCGGGTGATGACGACGCTCGAGGGGATGTTTCCCCGCATCGAGGTATACAGCATCGACGAGGCGTTCGCGGATCTGACAGGGATGACGGGCGACCTAGTGCCGCTAGGGCATGAGGCACGCGAACGGGTGCTGCGCTGGACCGGTATACCGGTGGGAGTCGGGATCGGGCCGACGAAGACCTTGGCCAAGCTCGCCAATTGGGCAGCCAAGACGTGGCGCAAGTCCGGCGGAGTGATAGACCTGGGCGACCCGGATCGTCGTGACAGACTGTTGCAGATGACAGAAGTCAGCGAGGTATGGGGCGTCGGCCGGCGGCTGACAGCTCGCCTGCGTCCGCTGGGCATCCTAACCGCCTGGGACCTGGCACAGTACGACGCGGCATCGCTGCGCCGGCAGTTCAGCGTTGTGCTGGAGAAAACTGCCCGCGAGCTGCGCGGGATCTCCTGTCTCGAGCTGGAGGAGGCGGTACCGCCCCGGCAGATGATCTGCTCCTCGAAGATGTTCGGCAGCCGCCTGCGCGACATCACGCCGATCCGCGAGGCGGTCGTGGCATACGTCACCAAGGCCGCCGAGAAGCTGCGCTCCCAGCAGAGCTTAGCCGGCGCGCTGCAGGTGGCTATCCGCACCGGCATGCACAACCCCAACCAGCCGCGCTACGCCAACGCAATCAGCTGCCCGCTACCGTACCCGACTGACGACACGCGCGTGCTCGCCGCCGCGGCTGTGCGTGGGCTTGAGGCTATCTATCGGCCTGGCTACGCCTACAGCAAAGCGGAAGTGCTGCTGATGGATCTAAGGCAGCGTGGCGAGTTCACCGACGACCTGTTCGCCGCCGCTCCACGACCAGGTGCCGATAGGCTGATGGCCGTGGTTGACCAGATCAACGCACGCGAGGGTAGGGGCACAGTTCGCCTCGGTCGCGTCCCGGCCGCTGCGAAGTGGTCGATGAAGCGAGAAATGATGAGCCAGCGGTATACGACGCGGTGGGATGAGTTGATGGTGGTGCGGTGAGCGCTCATTTTAAAGCGGCCCCCGGAGCCCCGGCAGTTGTAATTCGCTTTCGCAAAGGCATTCGTATTAAATCTTGACCCGGCAGCTTTTCAGCCGAAGGGCAGAAAATTTCGTCTTGCTCGATGATGTATTCTAGAAAGATTTTAGATAATTTTTCCCAATCTTCGTGGGTAAGTTTTTTGCTCATAACCTCTTTCATTTTATCAAATTTTTGACATGCTCGCATTGCTGACGTCAATCCGACATGCTCGCAATATGTTAGATCTTCCGTAGCTAGCTCAATATGTATAAGTCCAGAACTCGTGATTCTTAAGGGGACAGTCTCATTGAGTTCTTCACTGGTGGGATCATAAGGTTCGATGAGCCGGTAAGAAAATAGACTCTCCATGTGATTCATGGCCGTTTTTCTAGATATTCCTAATGGCTCAAGAAAAGTTGCAATAGAGTATGCGTCCATGTACTGGGACTCAGGGCTTTGAGCGTCCCCAGCTTTTTGCTTTAGTACTTGAAGAATTGAGAGCTTACTAAGTGGGGTGCTGATTTGGGCGGAATCAATGGAGAAGACATTCAGAATGAAATCATTATCTTTCTGTGAGAAATAATTGTAGTCCCCCAAAAGACCGCCTTCTTTATTTTTGCTGGGTGGATTCTAACTCTACCGCTAGGAGACATGTAAGTTCTTACTAAGTCATCAATGGCAATGTGCGGTGAGGTAAGTGTCCGTCTGGTTAGTTCAAGGGTGCGTCGAATGTCGAAATTACAGAGTGAGCCGATGAGGCGAGATATATAGTCGGTTTCGATAAATATAGATTCAATGCAGGATGCAAAAGCATTGATATCTTGAACACTTATGCGGATGCCTCTGGAGAGAAAATACTGTTCTTGTGGGTTAGTTGCGGCTAATGATGTTTTCTCTTTTAAGAAGGCAACACGCTTTTGAAGAACTTCTTTTGTTGCGGGTGTCGGAAGGTAAAAGGCTTTGTATGTGTAAGACTGGAAAGGGCCATTTTTTGAGAGTTGCCAAATAGTTCTATCAGTTACAGGGCAAATGATAAAACAATGCTTGACCTCTCTAAAAAGAGACTGTGCATACTGAAAGACGGCCTCTTGAAACTCTTTCGGGTAATGATCGGCATTATCAAATATCAGGCATGGCATCATTTGACGACCCCCAATGGCATGCCAAAGTAATGCTGCCAAATATTTTCTACGTTCACGCAGGCGCTGATCCTGCATGAATTTACCAAACTCGATTTTGAATTGCGTTTTGTTGGTTTCGTAAAGGTGCTTTAGCTCACCTTGATACCATCTTTTGTACTCTCGAAAAAAACCCCTTGCAAATCGTCGTAAGTGAGCGATCCGCTCGGGAATAAGGCTCCTTCGGCAAGCACAGAAAGAGTGTCATCCAGCCAGCCAACGATATCTTGGATTTGTCCAGATGAAGATCGTAAGTCGATGCGTAGAACCAAGCATCGCTCTCTAGTTTCTGAATCAAGCGTGTTTTTGAAAAAGCGCTCAATGTAGGTAGATTTTCCTGCGCCTTTATTGCCTATGATTAAAGCGAATTCACCCTTTTCGCGAGCAACCGCATCACGAATATCCTCGGCTAAATTATGAGAGTTCTGTCCTCCGATGTAGTCAATTTGTTCCACAATATTTCTGGCAATTTTTTGCAGGCTGAGGTCTGTATCTTTGCTCTCTTTGCTTTCGACGAAGCAATTGATAAGAAGCTCAGGATCATCATCGCCAGACATTGAGCTAAAGAAGCTGGTGAAGATTCTCTCGAGATCTTTAGCTAGTGGGGACTTAGTAAGCATTGTAGGTGCTGCGGCTGAACGCAATGAATATAAAGTCTCAGAACGATATACCGAAATTCCTTCGCTATCGTTAAAGTAAATTTTGTAAAGATCTTGCATAACTCCTTCGTAGGAGAAGTTTTCATAAAATCGTGCAAACTCACTTTCTATAGAGGTTAATGATGGAAATGCTAGGACTTTATAGTCTTTCTTTTTCGTCCATCGCCGCGTATGCACCAATGCCCGATCCACTCTTTCCCATTTGAAACGACACAAAATGGGACGCCGACATCCAGGCAATAACTTTCGGCTTGGCGAAGTGCAGGGGCCGCGGTTTTGGCGACAGGGCCGTCATACTTGTAATAGTTGAATTTTCCAGATTTGGTGTCTAGCAATGTGTCGGTGTAATTTTTTGCTTCAACTACTAGCTTATTTATTTCGTCTACCGACATTAAATAGTCTAGTCGGCCATCCCCTTCGATAACCTCTGTTTGGATGCTGGACCTTGGCCAGAATAAGGCTTCGGTTAGAACTCTATCGATAAGATTAAAGCGGGCATCTTGTTCTGTCTCGATTTTTTCAGAATGATGATCTACGTAGCTCATTATCTTTTTGAAGTTTTCGAATCCTTCATCTGTTCTCATGCGGTTTTTCCTTATTTGCACAATGGTTTGAGCTATGACAAATCACCATCTAGGTGGGTCAATGGGCGGCCGTGGTTCGTTATTGCGCGCAACACTGCTTCGCCACATAAAAGCTTTAGGCAACATCTCGGACGATCCTGTCGGTCCGAATCTTTTTATCAAAGGAGGCGGAGAAAAGCTACGAGCCAGTTTCTTGTCAACCTAGATGCACAGTTGCATTACATCTCGCTCAGCGCATTCTTATTGACTCAGGCTGGAACGAAACAGCGAGCGATCGTGCGCTCCCCAGTTGGTAGCGGCCGGGCCATTCGCTGTCGGCAAAGGGATGTTGCGGTTGCTCTGACGTACGCTGGTGCCGCAAAAGTGCTACATACCAAGATAAAACTAGCTTATCTATATGATTTTGCGATGCTTTATTATCTGATACGTCCAATCCATCATCGGCGCGACGGAGAAGCGGCGGGAGGGGCGAGTGGTGACTTGGGTGTGGTCGCGAAGAAGCATGCGGTGTTCCGGCTGATTAGCTGAAGCCTGTTGCTGTCAGGGTTCGATCGGTGATCCGATCGGCTGCCGATCGTTGGCAGCACGGCTGGCGGAGCCGCGTTGGATCTTTCCGCCGGCAGAAGCGCAGGGCTATGCAGAGAAGGGCAGCAGTTTATCAGCAGCTCAGCCAGATGGTCAGGTCAGATGAGGACAGCGGTGGCCGTATGGCCGGGTCGTCAGCGTGCCGACCCGGCCGGCGTGGCTACGGCATGTCCGGGTCAGGAATGCGCCGCAACACATCGTCATAACGTCCAAGGTCCAGGTACGCCGTGACCTCGGTAGCCTTGCCGTTGCGCATCTGGAAAATCCAGGCGTAGCTGTTGGAGTAGGGTTGGCCGTCTTTCGCGACGCCAGCGCCATCCCACTGAATGACGACATGATCGCCATCAGCCCAGACCTGTTTGCTGACGGGCCGGACCGGTGTCTGCAGGCGCGAGGCGAATGGCCGAATGGCCTGCTCGACGAAGTTGTCGAGGCCTCGGTATTCACCGGCGCTGGGGCCAGAACCCTTGATTGTCCAGACCATATCCGGCGCGAGCATGTCGCGGAAGAACGTGTTCCCGCCCGCGGCCCAGGCGTCGAACGCTTCGGTGACGATTCGCTTGTTGCGCGTCTCCACGTCATCCTGGGTGTCGGCGTTCGTCGGAATGGACAGCAGCGCGGTGCTGAATGCCAGCACGGTCGCCAGGCCGGATGAGCGGATGTAAGTAGAGGTTGAGGTGTACATGCTGAGCTCCTTTTGGAAGTCGTCGGAAATTGCCTCACAGCCTTCAAATCGGAAACTGTGGGGACGAGCTTGCCTGTTGGGTGGGGCTTGGCTGTAACCGGATCCTCCGTGCTCCTTGCTCGATTCTCTCGCGTCGTGTGCCGGGCGCGTTGTCGAGCGAACTCGGAACCAGCAGGCTTCACGCATGAGTTGGCCGCGGCTTGAAGCCCTCTCGGTGGCGTCAATCGGTTTTCGCGCGCCCCGACGCGCGCAATTCGACGAGATTTGGCATGCGCTGCCGAATGAGTTCGGCGAACAGCCGCAGCTTGGCCGGGTAACTGCGTGCGTAGGGGTGGATCAGGTAGACCGGCAAGGGAGCGGCCTGCCACTGTGGGATCAACTGGACGAGACGCCCTTCATCGATGTCTCGGGCGACGATCCAGGCGGAACTGACGCACGCGCCGAGCCCCGCCAGTGCCGCGCTGCGCAGCGCGTAGAGGCTGTCGGTGCTCATGCGTGGCTGGATACCGAAGCGGTGCTCGCGCCCGTCCGCCTGGCAGGTCAACACGACCTCATTGGTGTAGTAGGTGCGTAGTGCCAGCCAGGGCAAGCGCTGCAGCTCGGCCGTGGTGCTGGGAAACGGGGCGTCGCCCAGCACGGCTGGCGCCGCCACCACGATTCGCGGCACCTCGCCGAGGCGAATGGCGACCACCGACGGGTCGTCGATGACACCGACCTGAATCGCGCAGTCGATGCCTTCGGCTTTGAAATCCGGGCTGCGATCATGCAATACCCATTCGACATTGACGTTGGGATAGCGGCGCAGATAGTCGCTCAACGGCGCAATCAACTGGTCCTGGCCGAAGGCATGTGGGGCCTGGACCCGCAGGGTGCCGCGTGGATCATCGCGTGCGCCGAGCAACTCGGCTTCCATTTCCGCCCAGCGTTCGAGCAGTTGCACGGCGTACGCGTAGCAGCGTTCACCATCGCCGGTGAGTTGCATCCGGTGTGTCGAGCGGGCGAGCAGCTGCAGGCCAAGCGAGCGCTCCAATGCCTGCAGTCGTCGGCTGATGGTTGGCTGTGTGGTGCCGATCTGCGAGGCGGCGGCGGAGAGGCTGCCCGTATCGACGATACGGACGAAAGTCCGAAGCAGCTCGATGCGATCCAAGCCGGTTACCAGGAGGTCTTTCATACGTTTCACGCATAACTGATCTGTAAACGAGGCTACTACAGCGAGCGGTGATGCGCGAAGAGAATGGCGGCACGTTTCAACGCCAATGGATCTCTGTCATGACTTCAGCTCAGCTTGTCCCCTCGCTCGATCAAGGCTCAGCGGCACCCTCGCGTGGGTTGATTCTTCTGCTGGCTACGGGCGCCGGCCTCAGCGTGGCGACCCTGTACTACAGCCAGCCCATTCTTGGTGTGCTTGGTGCGGACATCCAGGCGGGTGAGCGCGCCGTCGGCATGGTGCCCATGCTCACGCAGCTGGGTTACGCCCTGGGCATCCTGCTGTTGGCGCCGCTGGGCGATCGATACGACCGGCGCCGGATCATCCTGACCAAGTCCCTGTTGCTCATTCTGGCTCTGTGCGTCAGCAGTCTCGCCCCGGGTATCGCCACCTTGCTCGTGGCGAGCCTGGCGATCGGTCTGACCGCGACCATGGCGCAGGACATCGTGCCGGCCGCGGCCACGGTAGCGCCCGAGGCGCAACGTGGGAAGATCGTCGGCACTGTCATGACCGGACTGCTCCTGGGCATCCTGCTGTCCCGCGTAATGAGTGGGCTGATTGCGGACCAGTTCGGCTGGCGAGCGGTGTACGGGCTGGCGGCCGTTTCGATTGCGCTCATCGGGCTTGGCGCCTGGCGCGGCTTGCCGCGCTTCGCTCCCACCACCGCCTTGTCCTACGGCGACTTGCTTGGCTCGATGCTGAAGCTTTGGGCGCGCTATCCAGCCTTGCGTCGTGCGGCACTCTCACAAGGGCTGTTATCGGTGGGTTTCAGTGCGTTCTGGTCCACCCTGGCGGTGATGCTGCATTCAAGCTTCGGTCTGGGCAGCGCTGCCGCCGGTGCGTTCGGCCTGGCCGGAGCCGCGGGTGCGCTGGCGGCGCCTCTGGCGGGACGGTTGGCTGACCGCAGCGGGCCGGAGCGCGTGACCCGCCTCGGTGCCGGGCTGACTGCTGTCTGCTTTGCCATGCTGGGGTTGGCGGTCGCTGTTCCGCCACAGTGGCAGCTGGGCCTCATCGTGGTGGCTGCAATCGGGTTCGATTTCGGTATCCAGGCGACGCTGGTGGCTCACCAGACAATCGTCTATGGCATCGACCCACCCGCACGCAGCCGTTTGAATGCGGTGCTGTTCACCGGCGTGTTCGTTGGCATGGCGGCGGGCGCCGGACTCGGCAGCATCGCCTTCGCGCAGTGGAGCTGGATGGGAGTGGTGGGGCTGGCGACTTTGGCAGCCACCGCGGCGCTGGGTGTGCGGCTGGCCCGCGGCGGCAGGCCCTGACTGATGCGGATGGACAGCGATGTGCTGGCCATCCGCGGCCCGAGGCGCTGAGACGGTGCCCCGGGCGCTTGCCTGACGGCTATTCAGAGGCTTATCGAAACGCCGGCCTGCAAGGTGCGCGGGGCGCCGGGGTAGGCCCAGATATTGCCCCAGGCGCGTTCGTCGTACTGCTCATCGAACAGGTTGTTGAGGTTCAGGTTGAGGCGCACGCGTTCGGTGAGTGGATAGTAGGCCAGCAGGTCGACAGTGGTGTAGGCGTCCATGTCGAAGGCGGAATTCGAGCTGCTGCCGCGGCGATCACCGACGTACTTCACGCCGACGCCCAGGCCGAGCCCAGCCAGCGCGCCGTCGGTGAACTCATAGGTGTCGAGCAGGTTCAGGCTGTGGCGTGGCACGTTGGCCAGGCGAGTACCGACCGGCATGCTGGCTGTCGTGCTGTCGGTGACTTGCGCATCGACATAGGCATAGCCGCCGATCACGCGCCACTGCGGGGTGATGTTGCCGGCCACGCTGATGTCGAAGCCGCGGCTGCGCACCTCGCCGGCAGCCACCTGGTAGTTGCTGTCCTGCGGATCGGTGGTCAGCACGTTCTCCTTGGTGATGTGGAACAGCGCGGCGGTGACGCTCATGTCGTGCTCCGGCAGCTCGTACTTGATGCCGAGTTCATGGGCGATCCCTTGTTCGGGGTCGAACGCCTGGCTGGAACGGTCCGCGCCACGGTTGGGCTTGAACGAGCGCGAGGTGTTGGCATACACCGCCAGCGCTTCGGTCAGGTCGTAGATCAACCCTACGCGCGGCGACACGGCGTTGTGCGAGTGCTCCCAGCTGCCGGCGGCGGAGAGCTTGTTGACGTAGCGTTGCTCGAAGCGCTCCACGCGAGCACCGACCTGCGCGGTGAGGCGTTCGGTCAGGGCGATCTGGTCCTGCAGGTAGAGGGCGTAGGTCTTCAGGTCTTCCGCGTCGTGGGTGGTGGTGCGGGTCAGCTCGGGCAGGGCCTGGCCGTAGGTCGGGGCGTAAAGGTCGATCGGGAAGGCGTCGAGCGCACCGCTGGAGCGACGGATCAGCGAGTTGTAATTGAAATCGTCGAACTCCAGACCGAGCAGCAGGGTGTGCGCCAGCCCCGCCGTGTCGAAATGGCCCTCGAGGTTGGCCTGAGCCATGAAGTCGTTCCAGTTCAGCCAGCGCTCGCTGTAGTTGCGACCGATGGTGCGGCCGTCTGCGGCGATGCCGTTGCTCTCCACCGCGCCGCCGTCGATGCTGCCGTCGAGGTACTGCACACCGCCGCGTAGCGCCCAGTCTGGGCTGAGCTGGTGCTCCACGCGCAGCTGGGTTGTGGCGTTCTGGTTGGTCAGTTTGCCGGCGCTTTCCTCACCGAGAAAGCGGTCGCGCGGCAATTCGCCGGCTTGCGTGGCGTAGCGGGTGACGCCGCGGTCCATGGGGTGACGGTTGTGCAGATAGTCGCCTTCGAGAATCACGGCGGTGTCGTCGCTGAGCTGCCAGCGCAGTACCGGCGCGATGTTGTAGCGCTCGCTTTCGACGTGATCGCGGAAACTGTCGGCACCCTCGGCCACGAGGTTCAGGCGATAGGTGAAGGTAGCCTCGTCGTCCAGGGGCCCAGTGGTATCGAGCGTGCCGCGGCGCAGGCCCTCGGTATCGACCTGGCTGCCCAGTACGGTACGTCGCTGCATCTGCGGCTGCTTGCTGACGATGTTGAAGGTGCCGCCCGGGTCACCGCGGCCATAGAGCATCGACGCCGGACCGCGCAGAACTTCGATGCGCTCCAGCGTGCTGGCGTCGGGCATGTTTGGGTAGCCGCGGTTGACCGCGAAGCCATTGCGGTAGAACTCCTGGGTGCTGAAGCCGCGTACCAGGAATTCGGTCAGACCCTGACCGCCGAAATTGTTGCCGCGCTCGACACCTCCGGCGTAGTCCAGCGCATCTTCCAGGCGGGTGGCGCCGATGTCCTGCACGACCTGCGCGGGTACGACGCTGATCGATTGAGGCGTCTCGTGGATGGGGGTATCGGTACGTGTGGCGCTGGCGGAGCGGGTTGCACGATAACCGTCGACCGGGCCGTCGGCGCGTTCGGCCGATGCGGTCACTTCCATTTCATCAAGCGCCAGCGGGCTTTGTTGCGCTTCGTCGGCCAGGGCCGTGGTTTGGCAGAGCAGGGTGGGAACCGCGAGCATCGGGAACAGAAGGCGCCGCATCGTACGATCCTTGGAAACGGTGGGGGCGCGCATCCTAGAGTTATTGCGATTTATTATCAACTGAGATCGTATCGCATAACCCTGACCTCTCGGCGGCCCGGGCGGATATCGCTATATTGTGCGCACCGTTTCCAGAACCAGAGAGGGCCGAATGAATACACCGATCGAAGTCACCGAGGCGTCCATTGCCGATCTGCGCGATGCGTTGGAGGCGGGGCGGGTTACGGCGGTCGAACTGGTTCAGGCCTATCTCGCGCGAATCGACGCTTACGATGACCTCGACACGCCGACCGCACTCAACGCCGTGGTGGTCCGCAATCCCGAGGCGCTAGAGGAAGCGCGCCAGTCCGACGCGCGCCGTGCACGCGGCGAAACCCTCGGCCCGCTCGACGGCGTCCCCTACACGGCCAAGGACAGCTACCTGGTCAAGGGCCTCACAGCGGCCTCCGGCAGCCCGGCCTTCGCCAAGCTCGTCGCCTACCGTGACGCCTTCACCATCGAGCGTCTGCGCGCGGCAGGCGCGATCTGCCTGGGCAAGACCAACATGCCGCCGATGGCCAACGGCGGGATGCAGCGTGGCGTCTACGGTCGCGCGGAGAGCCCCTACAACGGTGACTACCTGCCGGCACCCTTTGCCTCCGGCTCCTCCAATGGGGCCGGTACCGCGACCGCGGCCAGCTTCGCCGCCTTCGGCCTGGCCGAGGAAACCTGGTCCAGCGGCCGCGGGCCGGCCTCGAACAGCGGCCTGTGTGCCTACACGCCGTCACGCGGGATCATCTCGGTGCGAGGCAACTGGCCGCTGACGCCGACCATGGATGTTGTCGTCCCGTTCACCCGCACCATGGCCGATCTGCTCGAAGTGCTCGACATCATCGTCGCCGAGGACCCGGACACCCGTGGCGATCTGTGGCGCATGCAGCCCTGGGTGCCGTTGCCGAGCGTTACTTCGGTGCGCCCGGCGTCTTACCTCGACTTGCTGTCGGGCGTTGGTGCGTTGGCCGGCAAGCGCTTTGGCGTGCCGAAGATGTACATCAATGCCGACCCCGAGGCCGGTACCAGCGAGAACCCGGGGGATCGGCGGGCCCACCGGGCAGCGCATCCATACACGACCGTCGGTGATCGCGCTGTGGGAAGCTGCCCGCCGCGCGCTCGAAGCTGCAGGTGCCGAGGTGGTGGAAGTGGATTTCCCGCTGGTCTCCAATTGCGAAGGGGATCGCCCTGGCGCACCGACGGTGTTCAACCGCGGGCTGGTCTCCAAGGAATTTCTCCATCACGAGCTCTGGGACCTGACCGCCTGGGCCTTCGACGATTTCCTGCAGGCCAACGGCGACCCCGCATTGAACCGTCTGGTGGATGTGGACGGTCCGCAGATCTTCCCGCACGACCCCGGCACCTTGCCGAACCGCGAGGGCGACCTCGCGGCTGGGATGGATGAATACGTGCGCATGGCCGAGCGCGGCATCACGCCCTGGGACGAGATCGAGACGCTACCCGACGGTCTGCGTGGCCTGGAGCAGACACGTCGGCTCGATCTCGAGCAGTGGATGGATCGACTTGGGCTCGATGCGGTGATCTTCCCGACGGTCGCCGATGTGGCGCCCGCCGACGCGGACGTCAATCCCGAGTCGGCGGACATCGCCTGGAGCAACGGCGTCTGGGTCGCCAATGGCAATCTCGCGATCCGGCACCTGGGCGTGCCCACGGTCACCGTGCCGATGGGCCTCATGGCCGATATCGGCATGCCAGTCGGGCTGACGTTCGCTGGCCGCGCCTACGACGATTCCTCACTGCTGCGCCTGGCCGCCGCCTACGAGTCGATGGGTAGCAAACGCCGGGTACCACCGCGTACTCCGCCGCTGTCAGACGCAGCCTGTGCCAGGCCGACGAGCTGAGCGGCCTGGCCGTCGGGGGGAATCTGAGGCGATCAGCGCGCCGTCCAGCGTTCGCGGAACCGCTGCAGCTCGTGATCTCTGGCCGGCTGATCAGGCTGTTGGCTTTTCCTTTTCGTCGCGCGGCTTGGGACGGCCGGTGAGGAGGGTGTTCGGGTTCGAGTAGTCCGTGGTCCGGGCCGCTCTGTCGCGGTCGTGATTGCGATAATCGAGCAGCGCGCCCGCGCCGATCATGCCCAGGCTGAGCACGGCGCACAGCGCGATTTGGTAGAGGTTCATGAGTGTGGCTCACGTGAAAAGGAGCGTTTATCCAACGCGTTATTCACGCAGGTTTCCATTGGCCGTTGGTGCAATGGCATTAAATGCCGGTCTCACCATGGCATAGCAAAGGCAGCGCACCGCGTCCGCTTGCAGGCACGGTGCGCGGTGGCTCGGCCGTCAGGCCTGGCGTTGTTCGGCGAGGGGCAGGGCGTGTGGTGCGGCCAGACGCGCCTGAAGGGTTTGAACGAAGGCGCGGGCTTCGGATTCACTGCGGAAAGTGACCTTCCTTCGATCCATGCGTACCTCCCACAGGCTTCCTTCAAGGGGCGTCAGCGGTCGAACCTGGATGTCCATGATTGCCTCCGTTCAGCAGGTAAACGTCAGCGAACGCTAGGATTCCTCCACTGCACTGTCAATTGCTGGAATGCCGCACCCGGTTACCGTTTATTACGCCAGGGCTCGCGTGTCATCTGGCGCGTCTGGCCTTCGCGCCTTGTTACGCACGGTTCAGAACAAAGTGGCTGGCACGGGGTCCGCTGGAAGCCGTTGCGATGTCGACGCTTGGCGTGACGCCGCAGGGGGCGTTAGGGTTCGCTAGCCAGGGCGCTGGGCCAGAACAATAAAGGGCGTTCGTCGCCAGCCAGATGAAGGAACCACAGATGTTCAAGAGGACACTCGTCGGGGCGATCGCCATTGCCTCCGGCTCCGCAGCGGCGCAATCCACCGATGCGCTGGTGCTCGATCCCCTCCTGGTGACGTCGCCGAGAAGCGAGAGCGACTGGTTCACGCTGCCGATGGCCGTCAGCGCCAGGGCAACCGAGGATCAGCCCGGCGAGCAGCTGTTGACTCTGGACAGCTTTCTCGCCCCGATTCCCGGCACCGTTTCCCAGAGCCGTTACAACCTGGCGCAAGGCATGCGGCTTTCGATCCGTGGCTTCGGCGCGCGCTCCAGCTTCGGCGTGCGTGGTGTGCGGGTGCTGGTCGATGGCGTACCGCTGACCATGCCCGACGGGCAGACGGAAATGGATGGGCTGGATGCCTCGCTGGTCGAGCGCGTCGAGGTGATCCGGGGGCCGGCTTCGACCATTCATGGCAATGCCGCCGGTGGTGTGCTGTCCATCGAGACCCGTCAGCCGAGCGCGACGCCACGCACGCAAGTGGAACTCACAGGCGGCGAACTGGGTTATCGCCGGGCGCGTGCGGAAACCAGCGGCACTGTGGGTGCCTTGGGTGGATTGCTGGCGGTGAGCAGTACCCGGCTCGAGGGGTATCGCCCACAAGGCGTGGCGGAAACCAACAACCTCACCGGCAAGGTGCGCTGGCAGGGCGAAACCGGAACCTTGAGCGCGACGCTCCATGCGATCGACAACCGTGCCGAAGACCCGGGCGCGCTGACGCTCGCGCAGGTCCGCGAGGACCGTTCCCAGGCGCGTCCTCAGAGCCTTCAGTTCGATTCGGATGAATGGATCCGCCAGCAGCGCCTGTCACTGGCCTGGGAGGGCACGCGGCCGGCGATGACAGCTACCAGGTACGCGGCTATTACGGCCGCCGCGAATTTGGCAACCGCTTGCCGCTGCAGTCCAACGGGCAGACGAGTTATGACCGCTGGTTTGCCGGCATCGGTCTGCAACGCACCTTTCGCCAGGCGTGGGCGGGCTTGCCTAATGAGCTGACGGTCGGCCTGGATCTGGAAAGCCAGCGCGACGAGCGCAGCCGGCACGACAATCTGGACGGCGGGATTACCGGAGCGCTCACGCAGCGTCAACGGGAGTCGGCGGATAGCCGCGGTGTCTTTGCGAAAAATCAGCTGGCGTTTGCCGAGGGCTGGTTGCTGACCACCGGGTTGCGCTACGACAGCGTTCGACTGGATGCCAAGGACCGCTTCCTCGACGACGGGGATGCCTCCGGTGGGCGCACGCTGGATGACTGGAATTACAGCCTCGGCCTGAGCCGGCAACTGGATGAGCACCACGTGCTCTACGGGCGCTACGCCACCTCGTTCGAGACGCCGACCATCAACGAGTTGGCCAACCCGGCCGGTGGTGGCTTCAATCCCTCCCTCGGGCCGGCGCGCGCAGCCAATCGCGAGATCGGCCTGAAAGGGGAGTGGCCCGGATTGCGCTACGAGGCCGTGATCTACAGCATGCGCATCGAAGACGAGCTGGTGCCGGTGGTGGACGGGCGCACCTTCTATACCAATGCCGGTCGTAGCAGCCGCGATGGCGTGGAACTGAGTGCGCAATGGTTGTTCGGTCGGTATTGGCAGCTGACGGGTGCCTGGAGCTACAACGACTATCGCTTCGATCGTTTCGACGCGTACGACGGCAATCGCATCGCCGGCATTCCGCGACAGAGCCTGTTCACCGAAATAGGCTTCGACCGCGAGGCCTGGTACGCGCGGCTGAACCTGAACGTCCATGATCACCAGTACGCCGACAACGCCAACGAAAACCGCGTCGCTGGGTATGCGGTAGCCAATGCAAGGCTGGGTTGGCGGGTGTCCATGGGCGGTCAGCGCTGGGAACCCTACGTCGGCGTCGACAACCTGTTCGACCGTGACTACTACGACAACCTGCGAATCAACGACAACTTCGGCCGTTACTATGAGCCTGCCCCAGGGCGGACGCTCTACGCGGGCGTCAAGCTCACATTCGAATGAATGCCGTCATCAACAGGCCAAGCGAGCATCACGCGCAGGAGCGGGCGCGAAAGGGATGAACCTTGAGCGTCACGCTTGCCTCTTGGCAAACGCGGACAGACTCAGGCAACTGGCCGAAAAACCAGGCCAGCAGGGCCTTTGGCAATCCAAGGATGGGCGTGTCCTTTGTTGTTGTACTTGTAGTGCTCGGCTCGTGGCCGTGCCGAGCTCAGCAAATCGGCCGGCACCTGTCTGCTCCGGTGGGCCACTGCAATCAAGCCAACCCGGCGGGTGGCCGTAACCATGGCTGGGCGATAAAGGAGGTAACTGTTCGATTAGCGCCCGTCTTGTTTGTCGCTTGGTAAGAGAGCCGGGCGCGGCGGCGTTCTCCGTCCTCCGGCAGCTCTGGCAAGCCGTGCGGCAGCACGACCGGCCATTCTCGACTAGATTGTGGAATGTGGTCTCGCCACGCTTTCGAAGGCAGCTGTCTGGTTGCCGTTTCTTCATCCTGGTGAAGTACAGCCATGATCATCGCGCCGCCTCATCCTGACGAAGCTTTGCGGCAATTTACCCTCGATTGCCTGAACCTGCTCGACACGGCGGCCGACGAGTACCTCGACACCCTGGTCCGGGTGGCGCGCAGTGCGTTCGGCGTGGAGACGGTGCTGATCAGCCTGATCGACCGCGACCGGCAGTGGTTCAAGGCCCGTACCGGCATGCCCCTGAGCGAGACCTCTCGCGATATCGCGTTTTGCAGCCACACCATCCTGCAGCGGCACTCGCTGGTGGTGCCCGATACGCTCGATGACCCCCGATTTCTGTCGAATCCGCTGGTGACCGCGCCGCCCTACATCCGCCTCTATGCTGGCCATCCGATCCGCGTGAATGGCTTTCCGATTGGCACGCTGTGCCTGCTGCATCCCGAACCCAGGCAGTTGAGCGACGCCGAGCGCAGCATGCTTGTCGATCTGGCCTCGTTGGCCGAGTGGCATGTGCTGCATCGCGTACAGAGCACACACATTCGCACGCTGTATCAGACGCTCGATGCCGAACGCCACCGGGCGATGACCGATCCGCTGACTCAGGCCTGGAATCGCCAGGGTTTGGAGTATTTCGGCCAGGCGCTGGAAAAGGCGGCACTGGCGAACGACACCAAGGTGGGCGTGCTCTACGGCGATCTCGATCACTTCAAGTCAGTCAATGACCGCCATGGCCATGCCGTCGGCGATCAGGCGATCGTCCAGACGGCGCGCCGGCTCAAGGCCACCCTGCGTGCCGACGACATCCTGGTGCGGTTGGGCGGTGAGGAGTTCCTTATTCTGGTGCTGGTCAATCAGCGCGAGGAGTTGGCTCAGCTCGCCAGGCGTGCGCGACAGGCGATCGTGGAAACGCCCCTATTGTGTGCAGGCGTTTCCCTGAGCATGACCATCAGTCTGGGCGTAACGCTCAAGATGCGGGATGAGACCCTGGCTCAGGCCATCCATCGTGCCGACAGCGCCCTCTACCGAGCCAAGGCCAATGGCCGCAACTGCATCGAGCTGGGCTGAAGGTAATGGGCGATGGGTAGCGCCGGACTTTCCTATAGCACCTTGTCATGGACGAGCCCCGGTTGTGCACTGGCAGGCAACCGGTTGTCTACCTGTTATCCATGCCGGGTAACTGCCTGACAGGTCGTGGCTACGCTCAGAAGAACGCATGAGATTGCCGGGAGATGCCAATGTCGAACGCTCGCACCGACGAACTCCTATCCAATTTGAGCAACGATCCCGCGTCCGCACTGGCTCGTCTGGATGCCAGCCAGCTTTCGGTCGGCGAGATGCTGTCCGAAGCGTTGCGGTCGGTGAAGTCGCATTTGCGCATGGAGGTGGCGTTCATCAGTCAGTTCCGCGAAGGCCAACGGGTGTTCCGCTACATCGAAGGGCAGATTCGCGCGCTTCCGCTCAAGCCGGGCGATTCCGGTCCACTGGCGGACAGCTATTGTCAGCGCGTGGTCGATGGTCGTTTACCGTCGCTGATTCGCGATGCGACCGAGCTGCGTGAGGCGCTGTCGTTGCCGATCACGCGGGAGCTGCCCGTCGGCGCTCACCTCAGCGTGCCAATCCGCTTCAGCGATGGCACCCTCTACGGCACCTTTTGCTGTTTCAGCACCGAGCCCGACGACACGCTGCGCGACTACGATGTCAACACCCTGCATCTGTTCGCGCGGTTCGCGGGCCGGCTACTGGAGCGCCATGCCGCCAGCGAGAAGGTGTTCGAGGAGCGGCTGACCCGTATCTCGCATGTGCTGACCGAGCGGGCCTACCACACCCTGTACCAGCCGATCGTCCATCTGATCGATCAGCGCATCGTAGGGTACGAGGCATTGGCGCGCTTTCATCCCGAACCCTATCGCGCCCCGGATCGCTGGTTCGACGAGGCGGGCGCGGTCGGATTGCGCTCGGTGCTGGAGATCGCTGTGCTGGAAGAGGCGCTGCGGGGCCTGCAACGCATCGAAGCGGATGTCTATCTGTCGCTGAATGCCTGCCCGGCGGCGATCCTGGACGGCAGCGTGGTCAAGCTGTTGTCCCGTTACCCGCTCGAACGGCTGATGCTGGAAGTCACCGAACACAGCTCCATCGAGGACTACGCTGTGATCGCCTCGACCTTGGAGCCGCTGCGCAGACGCGGCCTGCGCCTGGCCGTGGACGATGCCGGCGCGGGCTACGCCAGCTTTCGCCATATCCTCAAGCTGCGACCGGATGTGATCAAGCTGGACCGCAGCCTGATCACCAATATTGACTCCGATACCCATTCTCGCGCCCTGGCAGCAGCCTTGATCCGGTTCGCCGAAGAGATAGGGTGCCGAATCATTGCCGAAGGCGTCGAGACAGACGACGAACTGGCCGCGCTACGCCAGCTCAATGTCGTCAAGGCCCAGGGCTACCTGCTGGGACGGCCGCAGCGTCTGGGCGAGTAGGGCGCATGGGCTGAGAAAGGGCTCAGAGGAACTGCTGAGCCAGTGCAACTCCGGCGGCGACGATCAGCACCGCAACCAGGATGGCGTTGCGCCGCGAACTGGCGGGCACGGCCTGAACCGGAGCATTGGCAATGGCGGGCTTGAGCGGGTTCGGGCTCGCGGGGCGTGGCTGCGACGGCTTCGGGGCGGGCGACGGCGCCGTGATGGGCGGCAGCTCCGAGGCGGCCATGAAAACGGTGGCGTCTTCGTCAATCGCCTCGGTCACCGACACTTTCGGACCGATGACCAATAGCGTGGTGCTTCCGAGCTGTACCTGGTCGCCCGGCTGCAGCACGGCCGTGGTAACACGCTCGTGGTTGACCTTGAGGCCATTGGCCGATGCGAGATCCTTCACTTCCAGCACATCACCCTTGAGGAAGAACTCGGCGTGCCGGCGCGATAGTTCAGGGTCGCTGAAGCAGAGTTCGCATTTGACCGAGCGGCCGAAGGTCATGGATCCGGTGATGTGGTACTTGTGACCCTGGTTTTCGCCTTGCAATACCTGCAGCAACCAGCGCGGTGCTTGCCCGGTCCTGGCGCCCACCTTGGCGGGGTCGAGGATCTGCAGCTCCACCGATCCCAGGCGCACTCGGTCACCGGAACGGATCTGATAGCGCTCGCCGATCCGCTCCTCATTGACGAAGGTACCGCCCGCGGTACCAAGATCGGTGAGGTAGTAGAAGCGATTCTCCTGGCGCAGCTCGGCGTGGAAGGCGGCGACGTCCGCATCCTTGAGGACCAGATCGTTCGTCGCATCCGCGCCGAAGGTGAAGTGTTCATCCGCAAGCCAGACCGGGGCCTGTCGGTTGTCAGCGAAGTGGATCCTGAGCATCTGTGCCTTACCTTGTGCTGATGGCGTGACCAAACCCTGAGCGGGTCGGGTCGTCATTGCTTGAATATTCGATTCCAGAGCCGCTTGACGGGGTTGGCCGAAGCCTGCGCCGGTGCGTCGGCCGAGCGCGCGGTTCGGGCCGGCGCAGCCACTTGCGTTCGCACGGGCGCCCGGGCGGCGCGCGCACTGGCGACACGCCGTGGGTGGTCGTCACGCAGGGCCAACAAGGTGGGGTCATCCGGCGCAACCTCGAGCCCCTGCTGAATGTATTCGAGTGCCAGCGCATATTCGCGCCGGCCGAACGCCGCCTCGCTGAGCGCCGCGTAGCGCTGCAGCACCCGCTGGATGCCGTCCAGCGCGGCCGCGTGTTCGGGTACCCAGCCCAGCACTTGCCGGTAGTAATGCACGGCGCTGTCTTCGGCTGGCAGCAGCAATTGGTCCTCTGTCAGCCGCTGTTCGGCCAGCCGCAGATAGCCCTGAATGCGCGCATCGAGGACACGCCGTAGACCGTCCAGGCCCTGAGCATTGTCCGGATCCAGGCGCAGGGCTTCGCGAAAGTAGTGATCGGCGTTGTCGTCGACCGGGCTCGTCAGGCTTCCCTCGGCCAGGCGTACCTCGGCTCGGGCGAGGAAGTCGTGGATCTGCTGGTGTCGATACCATTGCTGCCCGCCGACGGCCAGCGCGATCAGCAGCACGGCGGCGACGGCCGGGATCACCCAGCGGCGGCGTCTGCCTGGGCCAGATGGGGGGCGGGCCTGCCGAGACAGATCCAGCGCCGGCGCGATGCGGGTCATGTCCATGTCCGGTTCGGTAAGTGTCTCGATGGCCGCCAGAAGCTGACGGCAATTGGCGAACCGGTCTTCGCGGCGTTTGGCCAGCATGCGATCGATCAGGGTCTGATAAGGCGCAAGTGCTGGTGGAAGCTCGGGCGGAGGCAGCTGAAGGTGATTGAGCACCGTTTGCGGATAGCTGGCGGCCCTGAACACGTTCGTGCCTAGCAGCATCTCGCCGAGAATGACGCCAAGGCTGTAGATGTCGCTCCGCGCATCGAGCGGCTGGCACTGCGCCTGTTCCGGGCTACTGTAGGCCGGGCTACCGACCGCGATGCCGAAATGGGTGAGTTCGTTGTCCAGCTCGACCGCCTTGGCCACGCCGAAGTCGGTCAGCACGACGCTACCGTCGTCGCGAAACAGCACATTGGCTGGCTTGACGTCGCGGTGCACCAGGCCATTGTCGTGAACGACCGCCAGCCCGCCGGCCAACTGGCGAACGATATCCAAGGCTCGGGACGGCGACATGACGGTGCCGCGATACTGAGCCAGGTCACCGCCGCCGATGTATTCCATGGCCAGATAATGGCGCCCGTCAGCGATCTGGCCGATGTCATGGATGGTGATGATCGCGGGGTGACGCAAGGGAAGCGACGATATGCCCTTCCTGTATGAAGCGCTCGACGAAGGCCTCGTCGTCGGTAGCGAGGAGGATTTTCAGTGCCACTTCCCGATCCAGCGACAACTGGGTCGCGAGATACACCTCGGCCATGCCGCCCTTGCCCAGGCGCTTGTGCAAGCGATAGCCGGGTACTTCCAACATCCGCTCCGTCATGACGCTCGGCCTACCAGGGATTTGAAGGGTTTCGACAGCATGTGCAGGACACGCTGCCCGAGTGATGGTGTGACCTGATCGGTCAGCGAACGCCCAAGCACGATGCAGGTGATGTTGTCTCGTCCACCGCGGGTGTTGGCTTCGGCGACGAGCCGCTCGACGAGCTGTTCGAGCGTGTCGGCTTCGACGCACAGCCGATGGATCTCATCGTCGGTCAGTTCGCCGTTGAGGCCATCGCTGCAGAGCAGCAGGAGCTCACCCGGCTGCAACGTTCCGGTCAGCAGGCCGATCTCCGGCGCTTCGTCCCGCCCGAGGCATTGCAGGATCACGTTGCGCCAGCCATGGCGGGTGGCTTCGTCGGGACGCATCTCACCGGCGTCGATCATTGCCTGGACCCAGCTGTGGTCGCGGCTCAGCGGCAGGATCCCAGCGGAATTCACTCGATAGGCACGGCTGTCGCCCACCCAGGCCAGTTCGAACTCGGCGCCATCGAAGAGCACGGTGACGATCGTGGTCCCCATGCCGGGCAGTGCCGCCGCGGTACGCACGGCGTGATTGGCTGCCTGGACGGCCGAGCGCAGATCATTGCCCGCGGCGACAGCCTGCTGCAACGCTGCCAGCGCGACGGCGCTTGCGACCTCGCCGAGCTGGTGGCCACCCATGCCGTCGGCGACCGCCCAGAGTCCGAGCGCGGGGCAGCAGAGCAGGGCGTCTTCGTTATGGTCTCGCTTGCGTCCGGGCGAGGTCAGCCCGGCGGAATCGAGCACGTGCGAGGGCGGGTGCGGGGCCATGCGGGGCTTAGAGACCTCGGGTATGAGCGGCTAAAACGATTCCGGCATGATGCGTCCGCGGTTGATCACTGTCACCGCCCGTCGGGGCTCAGGCGAGGAAAGTGTTAACCAGTCGTCCCTGCCTGCGCTTAATTCCATCGCTTCGGCGGTGCGCGATCCTGTCGAGAGTTGTAACGGGTGGATGCAGACCGACGGTCTGGTCCGGGTGCGAGCGCATGTTGTCTCAACTCCATGGGCCATTGGGGCCCTGCCGAGAGGTGAGATATGCGAGACGAGATGACAGCCGTGGCGATGACATTGCAGGCGGCGAATGACGGAGAGGTGGGCGAAACGCTTCCAGGCGACCCGGACGGAGCCAGCATCGATGACACGCCTATGTCCGACCCGAACGATGCGGGCTTGACCGACGAGGACATCGACCTGTTCGAGGACGACCCGACCATTCCGACCGAGTGACAGAACACGCCGGTGCCAGCTAGCGCGGGCATAAAAAAAACCGCAGCGGCCCGGGGCACGCTGCGGTTTCGACGGTCAGCCTGCTGTCAGGCCGCCAGGGCTATCAGCGGTTGAACGCGGCGCCAACACCGACCACCGAGGCGGACGGCAGCAGCTGGCTGATGAAGCGGTTCCAGCGAGTGATACCGGCTGGCCCCACGAACACTACGTCCTGCGGCTGGAGCGGGAAGCTCTTGGCCAGGGCGAAGGCCGTCGGCGAGGTGGCGTTGAGCTGGAATACCTTGGCCTGTTCCGTGGCGATGTTCTCGGCGCCACGGATCACGTAGACCGCTTCGGCATCAGCGGTTTCCTGGCGGATGCCGCCAGCCGTACCGATCGCGTCCATCAGGTTGTAGCTGGTCGTCTTGAAGCTCAGCGCCTGCGGTTGGATCACTTCGCCCAGGACGTAGATTTTCTTCTGGTCGTTATAGGGCAGGTGCAGCTGATCGCCGTCCTTCAGGTAGACCTGGTGCAGCCAGGAGTCCGGGCGATTCATGTCGTCCAGGTTGATCATGTATTCACGGCCATCGCGCTTGAGCATCAGACCGGACAGGTCAGCGGTGTCGGTATCCACGCCAGCCTGGCCGATCGCTTGAACGATGGTCATCGGGGCGGTGGTGACCGGAACTTCGCCAGCGGTGTTGAATGCGCCGGACAGCACGACGCGCTGACTGCCGAAACGCAGCAGGCTGACGTCTACCTGAGGGCTGTCGACGTAGTTGGCGAGGCGGCGAGCGATTTCTGTACGCAGGTCTTCGATCGTGCGGCCTGCGGCCTGAACATTGCCGATGTAGGGGTAGAACAGGGTGCCGTCAGGGCGAACCAGGCGGCCGTTGGCGTCGATCTGCTGCTGCGGGCCGGATGGCGCGGTCAGCTCCGGGTGATCCCACACGGTGATGTAGAGCAGATCGTTGGCACCGATACGGTAGGCCTCGGGTTTGTAGTCCAGCAGTTCCTGCTTGCTCGAAGTGCCCATGTCGGACGACAGGTCGCCCTTGAGCATATCGGGGGTGATGCGAAGCAGCTGGACGTTGCCATCTTCCATTTCCGCGCCGTCTTTGAAAACGTCCGGATCGAGATATTGGCCGGGTGCGAATACGCATCCCTGCAGCACCAGCACTGAAGAGAACGCGAGAGCAAATAATGGTTTCATGGGGGCTTCATCCTTGACGGAATAGTTGTTTTTTCACGAAGTGAAACGGCTGGATTCACTCTTGAACAAAGGAAGTCGCGGCGTCGGCCCGAGGCCAACAGTCGTCTCTTCACTCGCTGGCGAAGCACCCGGTGGGGTGGCTTCGCTCACAGTAGCCATAGACCGCTGCGTTCCTTGCGGGTTCACGTTCAGAGCACGAATGCATCACAGGATTTAGCGGCAATGGATACAGGCGGCTCTGGCGCGGGCGCTCCACGATCAGGCAGGCGCGCAGCACGCGTGCGTTCGCAGAACAGTGCCTTCGCTCGTGCGAGGGAATAAGCAGGTTACTGGAGCGCTTGTGGCGGCGCCTCGATCATCCAGCGCAAGGTGTCGCGTAATTCGATCGGCGACAGTTCGCCGATAAGCGTCGTCAGCTTGGTCTTGCTGCCAAACAGGTTCTTTACATCCGAGCTGCGCACGAAGGCCGGGTTCACCTGAACCTCCATGCGATGACCGGAAATGGCCGCCACATGTTGAAGCACGTATTCCAGGGTATAGGCAGAGCCTGAGCAGATGTTGACGGTCTCGCCTACGGCCGCCGGTGTTTCGAGCAGGCGCCGATAGGCCTGCACCACCTGGCGGACGTCGCAGAAGTCCCGCGCGATGTCCAGGTTGCCAAGTTCGATCACAGCGGCCTTGCGGCGTGTATGAGCGACGATCTTGGGAATCAGGAACTGTTCGGCCTGACCGATGCCGGTGTAATTGAAGGGACGGGTGACGATCAGCGGCAGCCGACTGGCATACAGCTTCGCCAGGTACTCCATCGCGACCTTGCTGACGGCGTAATCATTGGCCGGCGCCAGCGGGGTGGATTCGTCCAGCACGCCCTCGGTGGCGTTGCCGTAGACGTTGGCGCTGCTGGCCAGCAGAACCGCACGCAGGTCTGAGGCCGTGCTTCGCAGTGCTTCGAGCAGGCGGCGGGTGCCGAGCAGGTTCGCCTGATAAATGGCATCGGCATCGGCGAAGGCGACGAAGGAAACGGCCGCCAGGTGCACGACATAGGACGGTCGGATATCGGCAAGCAGGGTGCGAAGCTTTTCACCGTCGTCCAGCGGACAACAGTGGATAGCGGAAATGCAGGCTGGCAATTCGCCTTTCGGCTCCCGGTAGCTCAGGCCATGCACATCGTAACCATGCGCAGCCAGCTCTTCTGCCATGTATCGGCCGGTGAAGCCGGTGATGCCCGTAATCAGCACTTTCAGCATGATCTTCTCAACAGGATGAGGTTTCCGGTTCCAGTGGCAGGGGTGGGTGTACGTCGCCCACTGCCAAATCGAGGTAAAACTGCCCCGGTGCGTCACCGCGGGTGGGGCAGTGCCTCCAGCTGGCGCCAAGCGAACTGGCGCCAACCGTGGGTCAGAACGAAAAGCCCTGCTGATTACGGCGCAGGTCCGCATCGACCATCATGCGGCAAAGCTGCTCGAGCGATGTCTTCGGCTCCCACCCGAGCTTTTCCTTGGCCTTCTGCGGATTGCCAATCAGCAGGTCGACCTCGGCCGGGCGATAGAACTTCGGATTGACGCGCATCACCACTTTGCCCGTTGCGCTGTCGATGGCCATCTCCCGGTCACCGCTTCCTTCCCAGACCAGCTCGACGTCGACGGCGCGGAAGGCGAGTGTCACGAAGTCGCGAACGGTCTCGGTGCGGTTGGTCGCAAGCACGAATACGTCGGGCTCGTCGGCTTGCAGCATCCGCCACATGCCCTCGACGTATTCCTTGGCAAAGCCCCAATCACGCTTGGCGTCGATGTTGCCCAGTTCAAGCACGTCCAGCTGGCCGAGTTTGATCTTGGCGACCGAGTCGGTGATCTTGCGGGTCACGAATTCGCGGCCTCGCAGCGGCGACTCGTGGTTGAACAGGATGCCGCTGCTCCCGAAGATGTCATAGGACTCGCGGTAGTTGATGGTCATCCAGTGCGCGTAGAGCTTGGCCACCCCGTAGGGGCTGCGCGGATAGAACGGGGTGGTCTCGATCTGCGGAATCGCCTGCACCTTGCCGAACATTTCCGAGGTGGACGCCTGGTAATAGCGAATCTTCGGATTGACGATACGGATGGCTTCCAGCAGGTTCACGGCCCCCGCACCGGTGATGTCCAGCGTGGTCAGCGGCTGCTCGAAGGAGACCCCCACAAAGCTTTGCGCTGCGAGGTTGTAGACCTCGGTCGCTTCGGTCGTTTCGATGAGGCGAATGCTCGAGGACAAGTCGGTCAGGTCATACTCGACCAGGTGCAGGTTCGGGTGTTTGTCGATCCCCAGTTCTTCGATCCGCCAGAAGTTCACCGAGCTGGTGCGGCGGAAGGTGCCATAAACGGTATAGCCCTTTTCGAGCAGCAGCTCGGCGAGGTACGCACCGTCTTGTCCCGTAATGCCTGTGATGATCGCTTTCATGGTCTTCCCTGTATTCCTGTGAGTGATAGGGTTGGTTTGTGTTCGTGCTACCGGCGCGCTCTCGGGAGCCTGGGCCGGCGGCGGGTCATCCGTCAGGTTTCACGACAGGCAATCGCCAATCGGCGCGCGTCAGGATTCCTGTTTGGTTGGGGTGGGTTTCTGCCGCAAGCTTCGTTCCCTCAGGTAGGCCGGCACGATGTAGACCGCATCGGCGAAGTAACGCTTGGCCAAGCGCTTGGGCTCCATGCACATACGGTGCAGCCACTGAGTTTGCATTCGCGCATCCATTTGGGCGCACGCTTGATGGTGCCGGTCGCGAAGGAGATCGAGGCGCCTATGGAAAAGCCCATGCCGGTCCGCTCATGAGGCTGGGTGGCGGCAGCAAGGATCTCGCCGCGCGGCGTACCGACGGCGTAGAGCACCAGCTCCGAAGGGTGCTGGCGAACGAATTCCAGGCAGCGCTGGACCTCGTCCGGTTTCTTGATGAAACCCATCGGTGGGTTGTAGTGGTACAGCGTCAGGCCGGGATAGATGGTGCGCAGCTTGGCCGCTTCGGTCTCCAGGCCGCCGATCAGCACGATACGAAGCCGCTCCTGGTCCGCCCACTTGAGCAGCTCCAGGGTCAGGTCGCTGCCGGGAATGGCCTCGGGTAGGTGTACGCCCAGCCTGTCGAGCAGTGACAGCAGGATGCGGCTGTCACACAGCCGCCAGCGTGCCTTGGCGTAGGCGTCCCGTAGTTGCCCGTCGGTCTCCATCTGCAGGAGATGGTCGACGTTAGGGGTTACAACGAACGAGAACGGCTGCTTCACACCCTCCCGGACGCAATTCAGAAATGCCTTTTTGTTGCCGGAATAGAAGTCGATTCCGAACGCTGTAGTATCACTTGACACTCATTGCTACTCCCTTGAATGCGCCCTTGATACCCGACCAGGCCAGAGTGGGATTTCGATACTCCTTGAGCGTTGTCACCGCTGAAAGAAGAAAGGCAGAAGTGAGGGCGAACGCCGGCCCGTAGAACCGCTTGTTGAAGCGGGTCGCCGCGCGGTTGCGATAGTAGTGGTAGAACGCCGAGCGACTACCCAGGCTCAATGATCCGTAGTGGAACAGACGACTGGCCGGGATGACTTGACTGGTGATGCCGAAGCGCCGTGCACGGTATTGCCAGTCCACTTCCTCGAAATACATGAAGTACGCCTCGTCCATCAGGCCGATCTCCCGCGTCAGTGCGGCGGAGAAGGCCAGGCTGCATCCCATGATGTAGTCGGGGGCATGCGTCTGTCGCTGCTCGTCGATGGCTTCCAGGCTCTGGTCCTTGCCGAGCAGCCGAGCCTTGCCGAGGATCGGGTACAGCTTGCCGCCGCCGTAGCATTCCAGGCGACCCGTATCGGCGCTGAGCACTAGCGAGCCCACGAACTGACGATCGTTTGCCTGCAACGCCTGCAGCAGCGGCGAAAAGGCATCGCTATCGACGTAGGTGTCGTTGTTGATCACCCAGAAATAGCTCGGCTGCAGATGCTCCATCGCCCAGCGCAGCCCGTAGTTGTTGCCTCCGGCATACCCGTTGTTCTCGGGGTTGCGGAGAAAGGTGACATTCGGATGCGCCTTCTCGTCCAGCCACGCCTGGAGCTGAGCGGCCGAACCATCCTGGGAGTCGTTGTCGACGACCACGATATGGTTCACGGTCGGGCAGTGCGCCAGGAGGCTCTCAGCGCAGCTGATGGTCTCAGTAGCAGCTTTGTAGTTGAGAATAAGTGCGACGTTCATGGACTCGTTCCTTGCTGCGAAGATGACGTGCTCTCAGGGCATGGATCACTAAAAGCATGCAGATGACCGGTTGGGTGTACTCGAACAGGCCGTTCAATGGCCAGATCACGAAGAACGCCAACATGACCGAATAGGTGAAGCCCATCTGCGGATCGATATTCCGCGCAATGCGCCGATAGATGTAGAGCGTCAGGGGGACCAGCAGGAAGGTCAGGAACCCGAAGCGGAACAGGGTGCCGATGATGCCGATGTCCGACAGGAAGAAATGCTCACCGAAGTAAGGGATGAATCCGTCCTGCCACATCAGCGAAAGCGAGCCGCTCGGCAGCCAGTTGACCAGGTCGAGGTGATTGAACACCGAGGCGATGGTGTAAGGACGCACGCCGTCTTCGACGCCACCCTCCAGGTTCTCCTGATAAAACTCCAGATTCATGCCGAAGGTTTCCAGCAGCTCCGGGTAGAAGAAGAACGGGGAGAGCAGCACGCAGAGCGACGCGGCCCAGATAACGGCTTTGGCACGCAGGCAGAACAAGGTGAAAGCCAGGCAAAGCACGATCAGCTGCCGAGTCTGGGTCGCGAACACCAGGGTAAGCAGCAAAATGGCGGCAATCACCATGTAAAGACTGCGTTGTCTGGCCTCGCCGTTGATCGGTGACTTGCCGTTGGACCAGATCTGGATGCAATAGAAATAGGCGAAGCAGATCAGGAAGGGGCCGATGGAGGAGCGGTCCGGGCGGTCCCAGGCCGTCTGCTCTTCACGCAGGTCCGGTACGAGGCCGAACTTGAAGCACCAGGAGAGGAACACAGCGATCAGTGCTGCGTAAATGATGGCTCGTTCGAACTGCAGCGTGCTGATGCGCTTGGAGAGCAGCAGCAGTGGCACGAAGCCGAACGTGAACAGGATCCGCCGCTCCTCGATCAGGCCGTACATGATCGGCTGGCCGAAGGTGTGGTAGGCGAATACCGCAGGCAACACGGTGAACACGAACACGCTATAGACGGCGTAATACATCAATACGCGCAGTTCGCGCGACGCTTCCTCGGAACTGGCCAGCACCAACAGCAACGCGAAACCAAGGCATAGCGCCAGGTAGGCCTCGTTGAGGAATTTAAAACCGATGGGGTTGTGAGTACTGTCACCGAACACCGAGAAGTGCAGGATGACCGCCAGTACCGTCAATGGCAAAAATATGATTTTTGAGCTGATAGTCGTCATCACCTGAATCCTTCGGTGCTTTTCCCTTGTCCAGAACCACTCGGTTGCAGCTCAAGTCTTCCCGTCTGCCAAGAGGCGCATTTGCAGCAAATCCAGGTGTAGGACGCCGAGCCTGAATGCATGCGAGGAGCGCCCGATGGCGCCTGGTAGACCCATCCCGACATCTGGATTAACCCACCATGGCCGATCGAGGGGTTTGACAAGCCGTGTTCCTATGGGTTGCGTGAAAAACCGAGGTTTTTTCAAAAGTTGCGTATTTTCCGACGAGAGTCTCACCGGGGGACGAACGGTCCCGGTTGGCCGAGGGCTTGACCGATCGAGGCTTGGCTAGGCTCATCGAGGGCACCCGAATCATTGCGCGGCGGCCGGGCCGATATCGGAGCAGGTGTTGGCGATGTGCTTTTGCAGCACCTCCATCTGTGGACGATCCTTGCCCTTGATCGGCTCGATTGCCATCACATATTTCCCCCAACCCGGGCCGCCGGCCCAATAGGCGCTGGGAATGCAATGCTCGTTCAGATAGGCGAGCAGCTTATCCATCGCTTCCAGCATCGACTCCGAGTGCGCGGGTACGCCGTATTCACCCAGAAACCCTTTGAGGCCGTGTTCCTGGAGCCACTCGACGAAGGGGCGAGCCCGTTCCACACCGAGCATGGGATCGACGGTTTCGTCTTCGGCATAGCGCCCGGAGAAGTCCCTGTCGAGATACAGGTGGGCTTCGTAAATAAGGTTGTCGGCCGGGTCTTCGATAAGCAGGTCTTCGTTGACGTGCCGCCAGTGGAACGCACTGGCCCAGCGATCGCCTTCGATGAAGATCGGCGTCTGGCTGTCCACCTCACGGATTGCATTGACGGCTGCTTGCGCCGCTCCGGGCCACAGGCCCTTGGTGGAGTGAGGCTCGTTCATGATGTCGTAGCCCCACAGTCCCGGATGCCCCTTGAACGCCTCGGCAAGCTTGCGCCAGACGCTGGCGTAGGCTTCGTAGGGAACCTCGGGTGAGCCAATGAGCTGGCCCTTGTAACGACCGTAGTTGTGCATGTCGAGGATGATCTTCTGGTCATGGCGTGCCGCCAGGTCCAGCGTCTTTCGCAACATGCGCATGTGGTCGAAGTTCAGGCCCATGTCCAGGTCGTGCTGCACCCGCTCCCAGATGAAAGGAAAGCGAATCACGCGGATGTTTTTCTTCGCGTAATAAGCGAAGTGCTTTTTCTCGGGAAAGAAATAATGAGTGCCCATTCGCCCCGGTGTGACATGTGGTGCGAAGTTGGCGCCCGACATGTTGATGCCCACCAGGTCGATACCCGGAGCCGGGCGCTGCTCGTCTGCGAGCGCGGCTGACGTGAAGGTCGCCAAGGCCAGGGCGCTAAAGATCCGTATCGCAGCACGAAGCGGCGAGCGTTGGTTGTTACTCATCTGATGTACCTGTGCAAGCGGGGCCGACCGCAGAGCGGTCAGCCGGGTTGCTCGGACGAATCGAGGCAGCAGCCGAACCTCGTTGCCGGCGCTCGGCCGGCCGCTCGGTCGGCGAATGGCTGGTGCGGCACGCGTTAGGCGGCCGCACCAGGCGTCATTTGCTCTGGTATTCGTACTGGTAGTAGCCGTATTCGCTGTAGGTCGACGCCTTGCGAATCACGGCGTTGAAGATCACGCCCTTGACCAGCAGGCCGTTCTGCTCGAGACGGCGCTTGGCAAACTCGATCTCCTTCACGCCGTTGAGGCCGTAACGGGTGACCATCAGGGTGGTACCGGCCTGGCTGCCGACCAGTGCCGCGTCGGTAACGGCGAGAATCGGCGGGGTGTCGAAGATCACCAGGTCGTACATGGTGCTGATTTCCTTGACGAACCGAGAGAAGTTCTCGTGCATCAGGAGTTCGGAGGGGTTGGGCGGGAGCTGCCCGTGGGTGATGACGTGCAGGTTGTTCATCTGCGTCTTCTGGATCGCATCGAACAGGGTGATGCGCCCCGACAGGATGTCCGACAGACCCTTGTCCGCCTGGCAGCGCATGACCTTGTGCAAGTAGCCCTTGCGCATGTCTGCATCGACCAGCAGCACTTTCTTGCCAGACTGCGCAATGACGGCTGCCAGGTTGCTCGTGACGAAGGACTTGCCCACCGCTGGACTCGGGCCCGTGATCATCAGGATGTTGTTTTTCGCTTCGATCATCGCGAAGTGCAGGCTGGTGCGCAGGCTGCGCATGGCTTCGGTCGCAAGGTCGGCCGGATCGTTGATCGAAAGCAGATAGGACGCGTTGCTCTTGTCGCGCTTGAAGTTGGCCAGGCGCTTCTCCAGGGCTCCCTGCTTTTCGCTGAACGGAATGGCCGCATAGACAGGGATGCCGACGCGCTCGATCTCTTCCGGGTTCTCGACGCCACGCTTGAGCGCTTCACGCACATAGACGAAGGCGACCGCGAGGATGGCGCCCAGCAGGGTGGCAACGATCACGATCAGCGGCTTGTTCGGCTTGATCGGCTGGTCGATGTCGGCTGCGGCATGGTCGATGATCCGCACGTTACCCACGGTGCCGGCGCGGATGATGTCCAGTTCCTGAGTCTTGTTCAGCAGCATCGCGTAGGTCTCGGACGAGACTTCCACGTCGCGATTCAGGCGCAGCAGCTCCTGTTGGGTGGAGGGCAGGGTGCCGATCTGCTTTTCCAGCTCAGTTTTCTGCTGTTGCAGCTGGTTGATCTGGTTCATCAGCGCCTGGAAGTTCGGATGCTGGCGCGTGAAGCGTCGCTCCATCTCGGTGCGCTTGAGGTTCTGCTCGGAGATCTGCTTTTCCAGGTCGACGATGCGGTCGAGCACCGACTGCGTCTCCGCGGAGATGTCTACCGAGCGGTTGCCGGTCTGGTACTGGTTCAGTGCGGTCTGGGCGGCGTCGAGCTTGCGACGCACCTCCGGTACCTGCTCGCTGAGGAACTCGAGGCTCTGGGTGGCTTCGGCCGCATTGCGTGCCACGTTCTGGTCGACGTAGCGCTGGGCGACTTCTTCCAGGACAAGAATGGCCTTGTCCGGATCGGTGTCTTCCAAGGTGACATTGACGATGCCCGACTGCTTGCCGCGCTCACCAGCCGCCAGACGGTTCTGATAGTCCTCGGTGGTGGCGTAGGTGCGGTTCTTGGTCACACTGAACGTGGTGCCCGGGCGCGCGTTCAGCTCGGCGACGGTAATGCCATAGTCGGGTGTCTCCACCGGTTCGCCGACGGTGCCTTGCGCAACCACTTCACCGTCCGGATCACGCAGGATGAAGCCGTTGTTCTCCGCTGCTTCGAGGGTCAGTTCTTCGCCGTGCATCTTGTCCGGCACGATCAGCTGGGTCACCCGCAGCGATTCGCCACCCCAGGCATAGGCTTCGAAGCCGTCCGGGTACCAGCCCAGCTCACCTTCTTCGGTGGGCTCGAAACGACGGTAGACGAAGCCACCGATGATGGGGAAGAAGTGCGGCTCGATGATGATGTCGAGGTTCAGCGCTTCAACCGCGCCGCCTACCACGGCCCGCGACTTGAGCAGAGCAATCTCGGTCTGCGCAGGTGAAACGGCGGGCGTATTGCTGACGACATCGGTGAGGCTTGGCAGACCGTTCTTCGGTTCGATCTGAATCATCGCGCTGGCGAGGTAGACCGGCGTCGCCAGTAACGCATAAGCGACGCCGAGGGCCGCGAAGAAACCGGTGATGGAAAGAATCAGGCCCCGATTGTTGAGGAAGGTGTCAAAGAGGTGGGCCAGGTCAATGTCCTTGTCCTCTTTGGTTTCATAGATGGGTCTAGGCATGGTGGTCATTGAAGTTCCTTCTTCTTACTTCAGATAGGGGAGCCAGCTTTCGACGGACTGCGCTAGAAGGCTGTGTACGTGTTCGAAGGCCGGTTTGGACTGGCGATACGGGTCGGGAATCTCCATGTCGTCGAGCCATTTGCCCATCAGGAAGGTCTTGCCGTGTACTTCCGGGGCCATTTGACGGATATGGGCAATGTGGCTCTGCTCCATCGCCAGAATGAGGTCGGCGTTATGCAACATCTCGCTGTCGACCTGTCGAGCGCGGTGGCTCGTGTGTTGCAGTCCGTTGTCCTGCAGCACTTCATGTGCAGTCTTGTCCATAGGGTTGCCTACTAGTGCACCTATGCCGGCCGAGCTGATCGACAGGCCTTTTTCCCGGAGTCTGTGGGTCAACAGCGCTTCAGCCGCGGGGCTTCTGCAGACGTTGCCGACACAGACGATCAATATGTTCTTGAACATCGCTCAGCCTCGCCGCCCGGTCGTTAGGGGCGGGAGGGCATGGATGCTGTGGAACGCAAATCTGAGGTTGTCTCGCTTCATTAGTTCCTTCCGTCCAGCTGCCGTGACGCGTGAATGTGGCGCAGTGCCGCTATGAGTGATGCGCAGGGCAGTCAGTAGACATCCTTGTTCAACAGCAACGCGGGCACGGTCCGGGCGAGGATGTAGAGATCGAACCAGACCGACCAGCGTTCGATGTAGTCCAGGTCGTACTCGACGCGCTTTTCGATTTTTTCGAGCGTGTCGGTCTCGCCGCGGTAGCCATTGATCTGCGCCCAGCCGGTAATACCGGGCTTGACCCGATGACGTGCCGAGTATTCGGATACCGCCTCTTCGAACAGGACGCCCGCGGCCTTGGTCGCTGTCGCGTGTGGGCGCGGGCCGACCATCGACATGCTGCCGAGGAACACATTGAGCAGCTGCGGAAGCTCGTCCAGGCTGGTTTTGCGGATGAAACGGCCGACGCGGGTGATGCGGTCATCGTCGCGGGTCGTCTGGCGATCGGCGTTCGCATCGCTGCGCTCGTGGTACATCGAGCGGAACTTGTAAACCTCGATCAGCCGATTGTTGTAGCCATAGCGCTTCTGCTTGAACAGCACCGGGCCGCGGGAATCCAGCTTGATTGCCAAGGCCAGCAACAACATCACCGGAGCCGCGGCGAGCAGAGCCAGGCTGGACAGGATGATGTCTTCGATTCGCTTGAACATCGGCGACCAGCCACGCAGCGGCAGGTCCGACGCGATAAGGGTCGGCAGGCCGCCCACTTCGGTGATGCGCTTGTTGGCGTGGCGGAACGCAACCATGTCGGGCACGAGCAGGACGTTGACCGGCAGCTTGCGAAGTTCGTTGATGATATGGCCTATACGGCTGTCGGCGAACCAGGGCAGGGCGACCAGCACCTGGGTGACCTTTTCTTCACGGATCATCCGTTCCAGGTCGCGGGTGTTGCCGAGCAGCGGCAGGTCGGCCAGGGTCTTGGGCAGGCGCTCGAGGCGATCGTCGATGAAGCCGAGTACGCCGGTGCGGATGTCACGGTGGGTCGCCAGGTACTCCGCCACGCGCACGCCATTGTCCGTACCGCCAAGGATCACTGCGTTCTGGAGGTAGATACCCTTGGCCATCAGTCGACGGAACAGGGCAAGCATCATCAGGCGCTCGGCGCCGAACAGCACGGTACTGGTGACGAACCAGAACGTCAGATGCTTGGCTTCGAGGTAGCTGAACATGCCCAGGCCCTGGTGCATGAAGATCAGCAGGCTGAACGCCGCGGCCCAGGCCACCGCCATGGTGCGGAAGCGCAGCAGGGTACTGAACACCTCTTCGCTATAGATGCCGACCGACTGGAAGATGACGACGCTGATCACGCCGAAAAACATCAGGAAGGTGCTGAAGGTGCCACCGCCTGCAGGGAGGTCCAGCGGCAGGAACAGTAAAAGGAGTACCCCTGGCAGGACGGAAGTAAGCCCGTGGATCAGCCGGACACTGGCAAGGAAATAATCGACGAAACTGGGGTGGGCGTACTCAAGGGTTCCAACGGACTGTAAGCGCATACAAGGCTCCTTCCTTCGGCTATTGCTAGCTCAATACTCGTTTTGATCGCCGCGATCCGCGGGGTTGATAGCAGGCCGCTATTGCAACCTCTACCGGGACAAGTGCTCCGACCGCCGGGCAGGACGCGAGTTCATCCGTCACGTGCAAAGTTGTGGAGAATTCAGCAGGATTAAATTGGGGCTATAACCTTCTGATCTAAAAGGATTTCTTCCGTATCGTGATGAGAACGTGTCGCGTTAGCGATCGCGGATCTGACGGATGGTTTGCCTGTTTGTCGCTCGGGCTTAACCCCTCTTTGCAGGTCTGCAGCGCCTGCACAGGACAACTTCGGTGCTTCCCGCATGTCTCATCTGCGGGATTTCAGTAGCGGAAACGAAAGCATGAGCAGATCCAGGGCATTGCTCGTCCTGCACGGCAAACAGGCACTCAATGAAGACGTCCGGGCGGCAGTCGTCGAGTGGCGCGGGTTGGGGCACGAACTGGCGGTCCGGGTTACCTGGGAGCCAGGCGATGCGCAACGACTGGTGCAAGAAGCGTTGCAGGCTGGCTACCGAACGCTGGTGGCCGGGGGCGGCGATGGCACGCTGCGTGAGGTCGCACATGCGCTATTGGAAAGCGGCGTCGATGCCAGTCTGGCCCTGATGCCGCTCGGCACCGCTAACGACTTCGCCCATGCCGCCGAGATTTCCCTGGAGCCCTTCGATGCCTTGGCCTTGCTCGAACATGAGCCGGTCGCTGTCGACGTCGGGCTGATGAATGGTGAGCCATTCCTGAACATGGCGACCGGCGGATTCGGATCCAAGGTCACGGCCAGTACCTCGGAGGAATTGAAAAAGGTGCTGGGTGGCGGCGCCTACCTGCTCACCGGCTTGTCCCGTTTCAGCGAAATGACCTCGGCGTGGGGTCGCTTCACGGGCCCCGATTTTTCCTGGGAAGGTGAATTCTTGGCGCTGGGCGTGGGGAACGGCAAACAGTCCGGGGCGGTCAGTCGCTCTGCCCGGATGCGCTGATCGACGACGGTTTGCTTGATGTCTGCATCGTTCCAGCGGCGACCGATGCGGTAGGCACGCTCGGGACGTTGCTCAGTGGCGGCTTGCGCGGAATCAAGACGGTTTCGGTCAATGCGCGGGTGCCATGGCTCGAGGTCGAGGCGCCGGAGCGGATCGACATCAATCTCGATGGCGAGCCGGCCGGGGCCAGGCACATGCGATTCGACGTGAGGCCAGGTGCGATCCGGCTGCACCTGCCTTTGGAGTGTCCGTTGTTGAAAGAGGGTGCGTTAGCGGCTCAGGCTGAATAGTGGCGTTGTGCTATCGCTCAGTTCGTTGGATGATGCGTCAGGAAATAATCGCGTACGTGGATAAAGCGCTGCGTCTTGCTGCCGATAGCCCGTAAGTCCGCACTCACCAGGAGCCAGCTATGGCCGGCATTCTCGATTCAGTCGATCAGCGTACCCGTCTCGTCGGGCAGAACCGGCTGGAAATTCTCATGTTCCGGCTGTCCGGCCGGCAAAAATTCGCCATCAACGTCTTCAAGGTGCAGGAGGTCGTCCAGCTACCGAAAATGACGCTGATGCCGCATCGTCACAATTCGGTATGCGGTGTCGTCAACCTGCGGGGCCAGACACTGCCGGTCATCGATCTGTCCAGGGCGATCGGCCTGCGACCCATCGTGCCCGATGAGCGCAGCACCATCATCGTGACCGAATACAACCGCTCGATTCAGGCCTTCCTTGTTGGCGGCGTGGATCGCATCCTCAACCTCAACTGGGAAGAAGTGCTGCCTCCGCCCACTACGGCGGGACGCCAGCATTACCTGACCGCGATCACCAAGGTCGACGATCAGCTGGTCGAGGTCATCGATGTGGAAAAGGTCCTGGCTGAGATCGTGCCCTACGACACCAGCATCGCGCCCGAGCGACTCCAGGATCCGGTTCTGGAGCGCGCTCGTGGTCGAGAAGTGCTCTGTGTGGACGATTCCACCGTCGCCTTGGCGCAGCTGCGCGAGACGCTAACGCAGCTCGGCATCACCGTACACACCGCCAGCGATGGCATGAAGGGCCTCAACAAACTCAAGGCGTGGGCCGAGGCGGGCGATGTCCTGACCGATCGCCTCCTCATGGTCTTTACCGATGCGGAAATGCCAGAGATGGATGGCTATCGTCTGACTACGGAAATTCGCAACGACCCGCGTCTGCGCGATCTCTACGTCGTGCTCCATACCTCGCTGTCGGGCAGTTTCAACCTGGCGATGGTGCAAAAGGTGGGCTGCGACAACTTCCTTTCCAAGTTCCAACCGGAGAAACTTGTCGACGTCATCCGCGAGCGACTGCTGCGCGACGACGTTCACTGAGCCATCCCTGACCGAGACCGCACATGCGCCTGACCTCGTTATACCGCTACCCGCTCAAATCGGGTTCCGCTGAAAGCCTGGACATAGCGCATTGTGACGAACTTGGTCTGACGGGTGACCGACGCTGGATGGCCGTTGACGCCGATTCCGGAAAGTTCATGACCCAGCGTGCGCTGCCGCAGATGGCACTGCTCGATGCGCGCTGGGCGGGTACCGAGGCCTTGCGGCTTTCGGCTCCCGGCATGGAGACGTTGCTGGTGCCGGTGCCAGGCGCCGATGGCGCCTTGCGTGGCGTGACGATCTGGCGCGAGCTGCTCCAGGCGCCGGATGCCGGCGACGCGGCGGCCGCCTGGTTGACGCACCTGCTTGGCCGGCCGGCCAGGTTGGTCTACCTGCCGACGAGCCGAGGGATCCAGGTCGATCCCGCCTATGCAGCGCCCGGCGAGCTGACAGCCTTCAGCGATGGTTTTCCGTTCCTTCTGATTGGCCAGGCGTCGCTGGATGATCTCTGCGCACGCATTGGGCGACCGCTCGATATGCGCCGCTTCAGGCCTAACCTGGTGGTCTCCGGTGCCCAGCCCTATGCCGAGGATGGGTGGCGGCGGATTCGCATCGGCGACATGCGGTTTCGGGTCGTCAAGCCCTGTTCCCGCTGCGCCATTCCCACCATCGATCCGAACACGGCGATCCGCAGCGAGGATCGCGAGCCGCTCGCTACGCTGATGACCTATCGAAAGGGTGAGGGCGGTGTTTTTTCGGTCAAAACCTGATTGCCGAAGGCCCTGGCACGCTGGCAACTGGAATGCCGGTCGAACGGCTGGATTGATCCGTCTGATCGGGTTAAGCCTGCCCGGGCCGCCTGGACCCGGACGCATCATTGTCCTTCGAAATAGCGCTCGTGCCATTCCACCAAGGGTTGGGGTGCGTTGAGTTTTTGTCCATAAATAACCGCATAAGTCAGCACGTTCTGAACGTATTGGCGGGTTTCGTCGAAGGGAATGTTCTCCACCCAGACATCGAATGGAAGGTGCTGAGCCCCCTTCAGCCACTGGCGAACCCGGCCGGGGCCGGCGTTGTAAGCCGCTGAGGCCAGTACCCGGTTGCCCTTGAACTGCCCGTATATCTGGCTGAGGTAAGCCGCACCGAGCTGAATGTTGATCTCTGGATTAAGCACCTGCTGCGGCGAGGACAGCGGAATGTCATAGCGTCGCGCCGTTTCCTTGGCCGTGGCCGGCATCAGTTGCATCAGGCCGGTAGCGCCGACGCCGGAACGTGCATCGGTCATGAAGGCGCTTTCCTGACGGGTGATGGCGAACACCCAGCTGGGGTGGATCTCGCGAGCGCGGGCCGCTTTCACCAGGCTGCCGCGATAGGCCATCGGGAAGCGAATGTCCAGGTCGTCCCAGTACTGGGCCTGGCTGATGGTGCGAATCGCCGGGAAGTACCACTCCATGTCGTAGGCCAGGCGGGCCTGGGCGACCATCTCGTCGCGGCTGAACAGGCGGCTGACGTAATACCACTCGCGGCGGCCATCGACGATCTGCCCGCGCGCATGAAATTCCATCGCACGGCGAATTCCCGCGGTGTTGCGCACCTTTTGGACCACCTTCGGATCGAGCGCCAGTGGTTGGTGGTTCAGGCGATAGGGCGCCTGGATGCGGTCGGCGGAAAGGAAACCGTAGAAATCCCGCTCACCGGCGACGGGCTTGTAGAGGCCTTCGGCCTGCTTGCTGTTCGGTTGCGCGAGCTCCAGGCTGCGGGCCTTCCAGTACCGCCATCGGTTGGTGCTGGCCAGCTCTTCGGGAAAGCGCTGCGTGAGTTCATGAGCCTCGTTCCAGCGCCCCAGGCGCAGCAACAGGCGCGCGCGCCATTCGCTGACGGTGTTGTCGCGCAGCTGCGGGTCATATTCGCTCATCACCTTCAGCGCACGCGGGTCGAAGCGCTTGGCCAGCGTCAGGCCGATCTGGCGAGCGATGGCGACTTTTTCGTCACTGGAGAACGCATGGCGGCGCGCATAGCTTTCCAGCAGTCCCAATGCCTTTTCCGGATCTTGCCGTGCCAGTCGGCGCAAGCCGATGGCGACCACGTCTGCCGTGGCCGGACGCGTCGAGACGAAGCGGTCGGATTGCGTCAACAACTGTGGCTTTTGCGCCACCTCCAGCAAGAGCTCACCGTCGCGTTTGAGCGTAGGCAGGCTTTTCACCAAGTACTTGGCCAGGCCGTAATTGCCGGCCTCGACGGCCAGTTTGGCTCGCTGCCAGCGCAGGTCCTCGGTCAACTGGCCTGCCGCTTCCCAGCGCTCGAACAATGCGTCGCAGGCATTGTGCTGGGACTTGCCGACCAGCCAGAGCCGCTCGGCGGTAGCGTAGCCTTCCTTGGTCTGGCCACTGCTGAGCTGGTATTGACCGTACAGGCAATCCAGCTCGGTGAAATTCATTTTCGGATCGTAGTAGGTGAGGAATGGGCGCCAGTCGCCCCGGTCGGCCAACAGGCGCAGCCAGCGCAGCTTCATCCAGTTGGCCTGCGGCAGGTCACCATGCTCGGCCAGGAATTTCTCCACCTCGGCATTGCTGGCTGTCTTCAATCGCGCGGTCAGCTCGTCATAGGCCAGGTAGGGTTCGAGCGGGTAGTCGCGTAGCGCGCTGGCGTAGCGCCGATAAGGGCCGCTGTCGCCCTTGGCCAATGCTCGCTTGGCTTCGTCGTAGTACTGACGTTGCTGTTCGAGGCTGGCGGCTACGGAGGTGTCAAGGGTGACGGCTGTGACGAAAACACAAAGGCAGAGACTGGCGATACGGCCGCGCATGATACTTCCGGGGGGACGGGAAAAAGAATTCGATGTGCGGCTAGCTTAGCTGGCGCATGGGGGCAAGTTAAACGTGGATTAAGCTCTTGAAACACAACAAGGGCGGACTTCCGACGAGCGTAGCGATTCCCGGCCGATTTCGGCTCCGGCTGACTGGGCACGACGAGCCGGGGCAGGGGATCGCTTCTGCTAGAATGCGCGCCCTGTTTTCCGGAGGTAGCCATGACCCTGCTCAAACTGACCGATGTGTCCCTCGCCTATGGCACCAATCCGCTGCTCGATGGCGTGTCCTGGCAGATTGCGCGAGGTGAGCGGGTCTGCATCATCGGCCGCAACGGTACCGGCAAATCCAGCATGCTAGGGCTCGTCAAGGGCAGCCAGTTGCCAGACGACGGCGAGATCTGGCGCGCGCCTGGGTTGAAGATCGGCGAGCTGCCTCAGGAACTGCCGCGTGCCGATGATCGAACCGTATTCGACGTGGTGGCCGAAGGCCTGTCCGGGGTCGGGCAATTACTCGCCGAGTACCATCATCTGAGCCAGAACATCCAGGGCGATGCCGATCTGGAAAAGCTCATGCATGTCCAGCAGGCGCTCGAGGCGAAGGATGGCTGGCGGCTGCAGCAGCTCGTCGACAGCACCTTGAGCCGTCTGCAATTGCCGGCTGACAAGACCCTCGCCGAGCTGTCCGGAGGGTGGCGCCGCCGCGTGCTGCTGGCGCAGGCGCTGGTGTCCGAGCCTGACCTGCTGTTGCTCGACGAACCGACCAACCACCTCGACATTGGCGCGATCGCCTGGCTGGAAGACGCTTTGACCGGCTTCAACGGGGCCGTGCTCTTCATCACCCACGACCGCGCCTTCCTGCAGAATCTGGCGACGCGCATTCTCGAACTCGACCGCGGCCACCTGATCGACTGGAACGGCGACTACGCCAGCTTCCTCGTGCACAAGGACCAGCAACTGGCTGCCGAAGAGACCGCCAATGCGCTGTTCGACAAGAAGCTCGCCCAGGAAGAGGTGTGGATCCGTCAGGGCATCAAGGCTCGGCGTACGCGTAACGAAGGCCGGGTCCGGGCGTTGAAGGCCTTGCGTGCCGAGCGAAGCGAACGACGCGAGCGCCAGGGCAAGGCGAATATCCAGATCGAAGCGGCGGAGAAATCCGGCAAGCAGGTCATCGTCGTCGAGCACGCCAGCTTTGGGCACCCAGGCGAGCAGCCACTGATTCGCGATTTTTCGCTGGTCCTCCAGCGCGGCGACCGGGTCGGCCTGCTCGGGGCCAATGGCAGCGGCAAGACCACCTTGCTCAAACTGCTGCTCGGCGATTTGCAGCCCACAAGCGGCACCGTAGAGGCGGGTACCCGTTTGGAAGTGGCGTATTTCGACCAATTGCGTCACCAGCTCGACCTGGAGAAGACGGTGATCGACAACGTCGCCGAGGGCCGTGATTTCATCACCATCGATGGCCAGAACCGCCACGTGCTCAGCTATCTGGGCGACTTCCTGTTCAGCCCCAACGTGCTCGGACACCGGTCAAGGCGCTGTCGGGCGGCGAGCGGGCACGCCTCTTGCTCGCTCGATTGTTCAGCAAGCCCGCCAACCTGCTGGTACTGGACGAACCGACCAACGACCTGGACGTGGAAACTCTGGAGTTGCTCGAAGAAGTGCTGCTGGGCTTTCAGGGCACGGTGCTGATCGTCAGTCACGATCGGGCCTTCCTCGACAATGTCGTGACCAGCACGCTGGTGTTCGAGGGTAATGGCCTCGTGCGCGAGTATGTCGGCGGTTATCAGGACTGGCTGCGCCAGGGCGGATCGATCAAGCTTCTGGGCGTCGGCGATGCCCAGGACGAAAAGCAGAGCAAGGAGAGCAAGCAGACCAAGGCCGATTCTGCACCAGCCCAACCCGCGAGCGAACCGGCGCCGGTCAGGAAAAAGCTCAGCTACAAGGACCAGCGCGAACTGGAGGCTCTGCCCGGGAAGATCGATGCGGCAGAACAGGAGATCGCTGCGCTTCAGGCGGCCATGGCCGAACCGGGGTTCTATCAGCAGCCCGCAGCGCAAACCAGCGAGACCATTGCACGGTTGGAGGGGTTGCAACAGACGCTCGACCAGCTGCTCGAGCGCTGGGCGGAGCTGGAGGGCTGACCGTATCGCCCCGCGTCGAGGCGCCACCTGTCCGGCCTGGAAGCAAACGCGCAGCATGGTTTCGTCCGGCCTGATGGCCGGGCCCACACTTACAACATCTGTCAGGATTTGGACGGAGACCAGATGGCTATCGAATACCGCATCATCCTCGACGACGAGCACGAGTTCAGCTACCGGATCGAGCCGGACCGTGGTTACGACGAGGACGCGGCCCGGCTCGCCCGAAGTGGACGCGGCTGGATCACCAGCAATGCAGCAATTGCCCGTTGAGTCGCGATCGTTTCAGCCATTGTCCAGCCGCAGTGGACCTGCACCGCGTCATCGAGGATTTTCAAGGGCTGCCGGCGGTGCAGAAGGCGCGCGTCGAAGTGCGTACGCCGGAACGCGAATACAACAAGCAGGTCGGTCTCGAGGAAGGCCTGCGTGCCCTGCTTGGCGTCATCATGGCGACCAGCGCTTGCCCGGTGCTGGGGCGACTCAAACCCATGGCCCATCAGCACTTGCCGTTCGCCAACAATCAGGAGTTCGTGCTGCGAGCGGTGTCACTGTACCTCGCGCGCCAATACTTCAACTTGCGCGAGGGGCGGCACGCCGATTGGGAGCTGCGCGGGCTGGTGCGTTCGTTCCAGCAGTTGCAGCTGGTCAATCAGGCGTTCTGGCAACGCATCCATGACACCTGCCGAGGTGACTCGAACCTGAAGGCATTCCTCACCTTCTTTTCCATGGCGTCGAGCCTGACCTATTCGCTGGAAACGCAGCTGCAGAAGATTCGACCGATGGTCATGAGTGCGGGAGAGGGCGCCGAACTGGTCTGAGTGCGGTCGTGTCTCTTGGCGGCGGCGGATCGCTCGAGGCGCGGCCCCGCAACCGATCAGCCTGGAAGCCTTCAGGGGCGTCCAGGCTGGAACCCTCGCATCACTCCGGTTTCTTCAGGCGCACGGCAAGGACATCACAGGGCGCGCCATGGAGGATGTCGTTGGCCGTCGAGCCCAGCAGGAGAGCGAGGCCGTGGCGGCCATGACTGCCAACCACCACCAGGTCGCAACCTTGCTCCCTGACCAGGCGATGTACCTCCTGACGGGGCTGGCCATAAGCGATATGGCGTTGCTCGGGTGTCAGCCCCGGGTAGCGATCGGCAAATAAGGCCAGGCGCTCACGGGCCTGGTCGAACTGTTGCTGCTGCAGCATGGACAGATCCATCGGCACGTCACCGCCAAAGGCCATGGCCATGGGCTCGATGACGTGGATGATGGCCGGTTTGGCGCCACTGGCCGTTGCCAGCGCCTGAGCGCGCTCTACGACCGGATGGCATTCTTCGTTTAGGTCGGTGGCGACCAGAATATGCTTGTAGGTCATGGTGATTCTCCTGAAGTGTCAGTTGCGACAAGTATGGCTGCTCGGCACGCAATGGGCGCTTGGGCTTTTTTTGCAAGGTTTATACGGCGTTGCGCCTGCGCTGACCAGCTTGCATTACATCGTTTCGGTCGCAGTGCGCGCGCCTGGGGCTGCTATCATGCGGCCCGTCGATGCCGGGATGACATGCCGGCCTGCCGTGAGATCGCCATGTTCGAAATGACCAACGAATATTCAATTGCCTGGGCCGCCTATGCCATTGCTGCGCTGGGCTGCCTGCTGGTTTGGTTCCGCATGACCCGCCCGCTTTGGCGTTGGCTGCGCGAGCCGCTTCGGCTGCTCGTCGCGGTGCTGCTGTTCACCCCGACAATCGTCGATCCCGCCAAGGAGTTGTTCGCGCCCGCGGTGGCCATTACCGCGCTAGACCTGCTCTTCAAGGTCGGCAATAACGTCTGGCGCGCGGTCGCGGATCTGGCGCTGTATGGGCTGATCGCCTTTTGCGCTTTATGCACTCTTCGTCGCGGTACGCTGGCCACTGGAACGCAAGCGCCGCCAGCGCGGTACGCCAACGAGCGAGGCGGATGACCGCACCTTGCGCGAGCGCCTCGAGGAGGAGGACGAACCGGACGCCTACTATCCTGCCGATCGCTACCGGGCGCGAACCGAACCGCGCCTGTAGCGACCACCGTAAGGACGTTGCATGACCCATCGGGAGAGATCACATGTGTGAACTGCTCGGCATGAGCGCCAACGTACCCACCGACATTCATTTCAGCTTCACCGGTCTGATGCAGCGCGGCGGCCGTACCGGGCCGCACAAGGACGGCTGGGGCATCGCCTTCTACGAGGGAAGAGGGCTGCGGCTGTTCCAGGACCCGGTGGCAAGCTGTGAATCCGAAGTCGCGAAGATGGTCCAGCATTACCTGATCAAGAGCCAGGTGGTGATCGGCCACATTCGCCACGCCAATGTCGGCAAGGTCGCCCTGGTCAACACGCACCCCTTCGTTCGGGAGTTGTGGGGGCAGCATTGGTGCTTTGCCCACAACGGTCAGTTGAGCGAGTTCAACCCCGGCCCAGGCTTCTACCGCCCGGTGGGGGACACGGACAGCGAGGCGGCGTTCTGCGACCTGCTCAGCCGCATCCGCACCCACTTCCCCGACCGAGTCACTGGCGAAGCGTTGCTGCCTCATTTGCTGGACGCCTGCGCCAGCTACCGGACCAGAGGGGTGTTCAATTGCCTGCTCAGCAACGGCGAATGGTTGTTCAGTTTCTGTAGCACCAAGCTGGCGCAGATCACCCGGCGCGCCCCTTTCGGCCCGGCCCAGTTGAAGGACGCTGAGCTGACCGTGGATTTCAAGGCCGAGACCACACCGGATGATGTGGTGACCGTGCTGGCCACCGAGCCTTTGACGGACAACGAACAATGGCACACGCACCAGCCTGGCGAGTGGACGCTTTGGCGGCATGGTGAATGTGTCGCACGCGGGCAGGTGGAATGATGCTGCGCAGCTACCTTCGGCTGACGCTGTTTGCGCTGGGCTTGCTGATCGGCATTCAGGTCCCGGGTTTCATCCACGCTTACGCCCAGCATGTCGAGGCCCGGCGGCTGGAGTCGCAACAGGCGCTGCTGGGCTTTCAGGAAACGGCGGGTCGGTTTTTCCGCGGCGACCTGGAGGCGCTGGTCGAGCATTACCGGGCCAGTGCTGATCCGGTGATCCAGAGCGACGCACGTAGCGTCTCCGCGCTGGTAGAGCGCTCGCGTCTGCTCGACCGAGAGTGGCGCATCATGCAAGGCCCCTGGTTCGCTCGGGCGTGGCACGTGCTGGTCGGGGCTGACGAAAGCATGCGTGCCCAGGTCTGGCGCAGCTACGATTTCCAGATCCTGCTTGCGCCAGCGGCGGTGGCCTGGGGGTTGGCCTGCGCGCTGCTGCTGGCCTGGCTGGTCGAGAGCCTGTACCTGTTGCTGCGCCAGGCGTTCTTCCCGCGCCGTCACGCGCCCCGGCGGCGCTCCGTAACGCCGGGGCCGCCGAGGCAATAGGCGCTGTCCTCTACTTGGAAAGGAATTTCATCCCGTCTTCCAGCCCGCTGAGCGTCAGCGGGTACATGCGATCCTCCACCAGATCGCGGATGATGCCCGTAGAAGCGGTGTAGCCCCAGGTGTCCTTCGGGTACGGGTTGATCCAGATGAGCTTCTTGTATTTCTCCATGAAGCGCTGCATCCAGACATAACCGGCTTCCTCGTTCCAGTGCTCGACGCTTCCGCCGGGCTGGGTGACCTCGTAAGGGGCCATCGCCGCATCGCCGACAAAGACAACTTTGTAGTCGGGGCCGTACTTGTGCAGAAGGTCCAGGGTCGAAGTACGCTCGGACGTGCGGCGGAAGTTGTTCTTCCACACCGACTCGTAGATGAAATTGTGGAAGTAGAAATACTCCAGGTGCTTGAACTCGGTTTTGCAGGCGGAGAAGAGCTCCTCGCAGACCTTCACGTGCGCGTCCATCGAGCCGCCGATATCGAAGAGGATCAGCAACTTCACAGCGTTGCGCCGCTCGGGGCGCATCTGGATATTGAGCAGGCCGCCGTCGCGCGCGGTGTGGTCGATGGTGCCGTCCAGGTCCAGTTCGTCCTGCGCGCCCTGGCGCGCGAACTTGCGTAACCGGCGCAGGGCGACCTTGATGTTGCGAGTGCCGAGTTCGACCTGATCGTCGAGGTTCTTGTATTCGCGCTGATCCCAGACCTTTACTGCCTTGCCCTGGCGCTTGCCCGCATCGCCGATGCGAATGCCTTCCGGGTTATAGCCGCCCGAGCCGAAGGGGCTGGTGCCGCCGGTGCCGATCCACTTGTTGCCGCCTGCATGCTTGCCTTTCTGCTCCTCCAGGCGCTTCTTGAACTCCTCGATGAGCTTGTCGAGGCCGCCGAGCGATTCGATCTTGGCGCGTTCCTCGTCGCTGAGCGAGCGTTCGAATTCCTTGCGCAGCCACTCCTCGGGAATGAGCGCCTCGATGTGCTGGTCAAGGTTTTGCAACCCGTTGAAATAGGCGCCGAAAGCGCGATCGAACTTGTCGAAATGGCGCTCGTCCTTTACCAGGATCGCCCTGGCCAGGTAGTAGAACTCGTCCATGTCGGCAAACACGACGTTGTGCTTCAGTGCATTGATAAGGTCGAGCAGCTCGCGCACCGATACCGGCACCTTGGCGGCGCGCATTTCATTGAACAGGCCAAGCAGCATGGTGAAACCTCGTGGGCCCGTCGTGGCGGCGCCCTTTGTCTGATGTCATCGGTCGTCGTCGTGCTGTGGCAACCCATCGCGGATTTCGTACCAGTCCGCCTGGGAGTTCACGAAGATGTGCGCCTGAGACGGGACGGGTAGCGGTGAATCAAGGGTGCCAGCGGCGACGCCAAGCTCGTGTTCGCGATTGTCGACGAACTGCAGGTTGGAGCCGCAGCGGATGCAGAACGTCCGGGTGACGTGCTCGGAAGAGTGGTAGACGCCCAGTTGATCCTTGCCGGAAAGAAAGTGAAACGCCTCCAGCGGGACGCTGGCATAGGTCGCGAAGGCCGCTCCATGCGCCTTGCGGCACATCTTGCAGTGGCAGTGGGTCAGCTCCTCGATCGGGGCGTCGATGCGATAGCGCACGACGCCACACAGGCAACTTCCGGTATGCGTTTGCATGGCTTTCCTCCAGTTCGGTCACGGCCGGCCATTAGGGCCGGCGAGGATCAGCGACTGGCGCGCCGGCTCATGAACGCCAGACGTTCAAGCAATTGCACGTCCTGTTCGTTCTTCACCAGGGCGCCGGCCAGCGGCGGGATCGCCCGGGTCGGGTCCCGCTCGCGCAGCACGGCTTCGCCGATGTTGTCCGCCATCAACAGCTTGAGCCAGTCGACCAGCTCGCTGGTCGAGGGCTTCTTCTTCAGACCCGGCACCTTGCGCACATCGAAGAACACGTCCAGCGCCTCGGCGACCAGATCCTTCTTGATGTCTGGGTAGTGCACGTCGACGATCTTCTGCAGCGTCTCCCGGTCGGGGAAGGCGATGTAATGGAAGAAGCAGCGGCGCAAGAAGGCATCCGGCAGTTCCTTCTCGTTGTTCGAGGTAATGATGATGATCGGGCGCTGCCTGGCCTTGATGGTTTCATTGGTCTCATAGACGTAGAACTCCATCTTGTCGAGTTCCTGCAACAGGTCGTTGGGGGAACTCGATGTCGGCCTTGTCGATTTCGTCGATCAGCAGGATGACGCGCTGCTCGGACTCGAACGCCTCCCACAGCTTGCCTTTCTTGATGTAGTTGCGTACGTCATGGACCCGATCCGAATCCAGTTGGGAGTCGCGTAGGCGGCTCACCGCGTCGTATTCATACAGGCCTTGATGGGCCTTGGTCGTGGATTTGATATGCCAGGTAATCAGCTTGGCGCCGAATGATTCGGCCAGTTGCTCGGCGAGCATGGTCTTGCCGGTCCCGGGTTCGCCCTTGACCAACAACGGGCGTTCGAGCGTGATGGCGGCGTTGACGGCAAGCTTCAGGTCGTCGGTGGCGACGTAAGAACGGGTGCCTTCGAACTTCATCGGACTGTTCCTTGATAGGGCCTGGCGCGCAGGCGCTTCGTGTGGGGTTAGACGGCCGACTATAAGGGATGCACACCCCGCTGTGAACGCGAGTGGGTTATTCAGTCACTGAATGGGCGGCATGTCGTGTTGGGTTCTATTCAGTCGCCTTCCTCCGACAACGAGCGCTCGAAACGCGTCGAAAAGGCTTCCACGAAACCGTTACGCAGGATGGCGAGGAATGCCTGGAAGGGGCTCACGTCGGTGTCCTTCGTGCTGCCCGACAGCTCGACGCGCGTAGCGAACTGGTCTTTGCTCTGGTTCTTGAGCAGGTTTTCACCGCCGCCGACCACGGCTTCCCAGATGCCGCGGAAGAACCCTTTGTCCTCGTTCTTCACGTCCTGCTCGATGTTGAACACCTGGACGTTGTGCAACAGCGGTTTGATGTAGCCGTCAAGCTGGCTGTCGCGGGCCTCGACCTCCACCACGAGGTCGCCGGTGCCGGCCTCGAAGTCGAGTTGCCGTAGGCATTGCTGAAGTCGTTGAGCTTGGTCAGGTCCAGGCCGGTCATGCGCAGGTTGACGTCGAAATCTTGCCAATCGGTAAAGGGGTCGAAATGGGCGGTCGCCTCGATCGGGGCCTGGTTGAAGAATTTAGCCTCACCCTCGAAGGTCGCCACTCGCCCTTGCTCCTGGTTGGAGGTGTTGGTCAGGTTGTAGAAGCTGGCGTTGATGGCATTGGCATAGACGTGCACGGGCGGATCGGCGTCGAAATTGCGAAACGACAGCTGGCCGTCCATGACGCGCAGCTCGTTCAGGGTGAAGGGCACCAACTCGTTGATGCGTTCGCGCCAGTTGACGCCACCGCCGGTCTGGTCATTGTCCTGCTCGTTGTCGTCGACGAAGTTAAGATGCGGCTCGTGGAGGATCACTTCTCCGACCAGGGCTCGCTCTCGCCACAGTGTCCGCCAGCTCACGCCGACATCGATCGAAGATGCGGTAAACAAGGGCGCCTGGACCGGCTCGTCCTTCTTTTCGATCAGAAGCCCGTCGACGCTGTAGGCTCCGCGCCACCAGGCAAGGTCCACGTCCTCGACGTGGCCGTGATAGTCCCCCATGTCGGCCATCTTGTCGTTCAGGTAATTGAGCGCCAGATGCGGAAGCGCAAGGTGCGCGACGATGAGCAGCAGGGCAACACCAAGCAATATCCATAAAGGCAGGCGAAAGCGTTTGTTCATGACGGGCCCGAGGCGGTTGGTGGTCGTCGAAGAAGGCTTACCTGAGGTGGACCCCGGGCGCTGTTGGTGAGTTCGGCTGGACGCGCTGGGGGACTGCGCTTAGGCTCATGAGTCTGGTTTTTTTCTTCGCAGGGACACCGCCATGAGCCGCATCTTCGCTGACAACGCGCAAACCATCGGAAACACGCCGCTGGTCATGATCAATCGCCTGGGTCCCAAGGGCGTCAGCATCATGGCCAAGATCGAGGGCCGTAACCCGGCCTATTCGGTCAAGTGCCGGATCGGCGCGGCCATGATCTGGGACGCCGAGCAAAGCGGCAAACTCAAGCCGGGCATGACCCTGGTCGAACCCACCTCGGGCAACACGGGGATCGGTCTGGCGTTCGTCGCGGCCGCACGCGGTTACAAGCTGATGCTGACCATGCCGGCGTCGATGAGCCTGGAGCGGCGTAAGGTGCTAAAAGCGCTGGGGGCCGAGCTGGTGCTCACCGAGCCGGCCAAGGGGATGAAGGGGGCGATCGAAAAGGCGGCGGAAATTGCCGCCTCGGATCCGGATCAGTACTTCATGCCGCAGCAGTTCGACAATCCCTCGAATCCCGCCATCCACGAGAAAACGACCGGCCCGGAGATCTGGAACGACACCGAAGGCAATATCGATGTGCTGGTCGCCGGGGTCGGTACCGGTGGCACCATTACCGGTGTGTCGCGCTACATCAAGCAGACGAAGGGCAAGCAAATCCTCAGCGTTGCCGTCGAACCGGTCAGCTCGCCGGTCATCAGCCAGACGCTCGCAGGTGAAGAGGTCAAGCCCAGCCCGCACAAGATCCAGGGTATCGGCGCAGGTTTCGTGCCGAAGAACCTGGACCTGTCGATGGTCGATCAGGTAGAGCGCGTCGAGGATGAGGAGGCGAAGGCGATGGCCCTGCGCCTGATGCGTGAGGAAGGCATCCTCTGTGGCATTTCCTGCGGCGCGGCGATGGCTGCGGCAGTCCGCCTGGCGGAAAAGCCGGAGATGCAGGGCAAGAACATCGTGGTGATCCTGCCGGATTCCGGCGAGCGTTACCTGTCCACCATGTTGTTCGCCGACATGTTCGGTGAGCAGGAGCTGCAGCAGTAGCTCAGCATTGCGCGGGGCTGTGTGTTCAGCCCCACGCACTGGAAGCTAACGCTCTTCGGTCTAACTGCGTTGGGTCTGAGGCTCCGCCACGGTCGTGGACGGTGCCTGCCTCAGGACGAGCCAGAGCGCCACGGCGATCAGCGCGCCGCCGTAGAGATAGGCCCAATCCAGCGGCTCGCCAAGCAACAGCGCCCCCAAAGCACGCCGAACGGCGGGATGATGAAGGTCACCGTCAGGGTTCGAACCGGACCGATATCCGCCAGCAGCCGGAAGTAGAGGATGTAGGCGAAGGCCGTGCAGCCGACGCCAAGGCCCGCCAGGCTCAGCCATACCCGGCCGTCTCCCCAGGAAACCGGAGGCGACGCGAAGAGCGATATGAAGAACAAGGGCAGCAGACACAGCACCGCTCCGACCTGGCTGCCGAAGGCGACCAGTTCGCTGGTGAGCCCGCCGTTCTGGTTGATCCAGCGACGTGTCAGAAAACCGCCCAGGCCGTAACAGGCAGTTGCGCCCAGGCACGCGAGCGCACCAACCACCAGCTGCAGGTCAAAAACCACTGGTCCCGTGCGCGTCAGCAAGGCGACACCGCTCAAGCCGAAGAGCACACCGATCAGCTTCGAAACGGTCAGCGTCTCGGCAAAGAACAGGGCGCCGATGATCACCCCCATCATCGGCGTAGTCGCGTTGAAGATGGCCGAATAGCCCGTCGGAAGAAACTGCGCGGCCAGAGCGTAAAGGGCGAATGGCGCGCCGGAATTGATCATTCCCAGGATCAGGCACAACTTCAGCTTGCCGCGAAAGTTCCAGCGCACTCGCAAGATCCACAGGATCGGCAGCAGCCCTAAGCAGGCGAATAGCACTCGAAAAAAGGCGGTCGGAAAGGTGCCGAGCTCGGGCGCGATGATGCGCATGAAGAGAAAGCTGGCACCCCAGATGGCCGCCAGGCTGATCAGACGCAGCAAGTCGATAGGGCGCATTGCGAGGCTCCGGTGGTGGAGCGATGAGTGTTGGCGAGCGTTGACCGGCTGGCAACTCCGATCGCACTTTCAAACGGGCCGTTTGGCCGGTCGGCTTTCAATGGGTTGTGCCTCTGGATAAGCTCGGGCTTTCACCCCGATGAGAGCAACCCTATGGCGCTGCAGTCGCTGGATGTCGACATTGCCCGACAGATCCTGCTGGGCTTCGATGACTACCGCGAGCACTTCCGGCTGATTACCGAAGGCGCCAGGGCCCGCTTCGAAACGGCTCGTTGGCAGGATGCGCAGCAGGCCTCGGCTGCACGTATCAACCTTTACGAGCAGAAGGTCGGAGAGACCGCGCAAGCATTGCGGGCGCGCTTTGATTCGTCGGCGCTGCTCGAGGTCGGACGTTGGCCAGGGATCAAGCGCGAGTACATCGAGCTCATCAATCCACGGTTCGATGATGAGCTGTCCGAGACCTGGTACAACTCGATTTTCTGCACGCTGTTCAGCCACGACTGCATCAGCGACGACACCATGTTCATCCACACCACGCGACCGGCCAACCGGGCCCAACGTCTGGCGCAGACACGTCGCTACCAACCAGGCGGAGACCTGCGCGGTGTGCTCGAACAGATGCTCAACGATTTTGCCTTCGACGTCCCCTATGGCGACCTGCCGGGCGACCTCGAGCGGCTAGAGGCGCAGCTGGGCGCGGCCTTGCCCGACTGGGTCATCAAGGATCCGGACCTTACCGTCGAGCTCTTCACCTCGGTGCTTTATCGGAACAAGGGGGCGTATCTGGTCGGACGCGTCTACACGCATGATGAGCAGTGGCCGCTGGTGATTCCGCTGCTGCATCGCGAGGGCATCGGGATCCAGGCCGATGGCCTGATCACCGATGAGGCCGAGGTGTCCATCATCTTCTCGTTCACCCGTTCCTATTTCATGGTGGAAGTGGCCATTCCGGCCGAATTCATCGGCTTCCTGCGCCGCATTCTTCCGGGCAAGCACATCGCCGAACTCTATACCTCGATCGGGTTTTACAAGCACGGCAAGTCAGAGTTCTATCGGGCGCTGATCGGCCATCTCGCCACTACGGACGACCGTTTCATCATGGCACCGGGTGTGCGTGGCATGGTGATGAGCGTTTTCACGCTGCCTGGCTTCAATACGGTGTTCAAGGTCATCAAGGACCGCTTCTCCCACGCCAAGACGGTAAATCGCGCCACGGTCATCGAAAAGTATCGGCTGGTGAAGAGTGTCGACCGGGTCGGTCGCATGGCCGACACCCAGGAGTTCGCCGACTTCCGCTTTCCGGTGGCCAAGTTCGAGCCCGACTGCCTGGCCGAGTTACTTGAAGTGGCCCCGTCGACCGTGGAAGTGCAGGGCGACACGGTGCTTGTCCGCCATTGCTGGACCGAGCGGCGAATGACGCCGTTGAATCTCTATGTGGAAAGCGGCAGCGAGGAGCAGGTGCTCGAAGCGCTGGAAGACTATGGCCTGGCGATCAAGCAACTGGCTGCGGCGAACATCTTTCCCGGTGACATGCTGCTGAAGAACTTTGGCGTGACGCGCCACGGCCGTGTGGTCTTCTATGATTACGACGAGATCTGCTTTCTCACTGAGGTCAACTTCCGCCACATTCCCGAGGCGCGTTACCCGGAGGACGAACTGTCGTCAGAGCCGTGGTACTCGGTCGGGCCGAACGATGTATTTCCTGAGGAGTTTCCGCGGTTTCTCTTCGCCGATCTGCGCCTGCGCCGTCTGTTCGCCAAGCTGCATGGCGAACTCTACGACGCCGACTACTGGAAAGGTCTGCAACAAGCAATCCGGGACGGCAAGGTGATCGATGTGTTCCCCTATCGTCGACGTCTGGCCAGCGCCCAATGAGGTTCGACTCGGCGCCCGGCGGAACGCCTGCGGCCGAACCGGGTCGCAGTTATTAGAGCCGGATGAACGGCACGATCGCCTGAACATGTTGCAACAGCTGTCTCAAGCGGGGGTGCATTTCTTGGGTTATGCTGCGCTCGAAGCCCGATGGCTCCACCAAGACCCGTTATCAAGCAGGAGGGTTCGTCCATGAAAGCATGGCTCAACAGTGTGTGCTGGAATCTGGCAGTGGCGCTTGGCTTCATCGAACCGCCCCGTCCCCAACCCATTCGGGTAGAGGCGCCGCGCGACAAGACGATGCGTTCGCGCCGCTGATTCACGCTCGGAGCGGCGGGTTCACCGTCCGCTCATTACTGGTCCACCGCGCTGCACGGCTCGCTGATAAGCGGGCCGTTCGCGTATGCGGCGCAGAAAATCCATCAGTCGAGGCCGGCTGCCGTCAAGCCCGGCCCGTGCTTCGGCGGCTTCCAGCGGAAAACTCATCTGGATATCGGCGATGGTGAACGTCTGGCCCGCGAACCACTCCGTCTTGCTCAGTTCGCTTTCCATGTAATCGAGGTGCAGGTTGAGCTGCGGGCCGATGAACGCCTTGTTGGCGCCGTTGGCGATCGCACGGGCGACGGGCCGGATAAAAAACGGCATGGGCCCCCGGGCGACGCGGTCGAAAACCAGCCGTAGCAGCAACGGCGGCATGGCGGAGCCCTCCGCGTAATGCATCCAGTAACGTAGCTTCAGGTGCTCGGGCGTTCCCGGTTTCGGCAATGCCAAGGGCCCTTGCGCATAGCGCTCGGCCAGATACTCGAGGATAGCGCCGGACTCCGCCAGACACGCAGCCTCGTCACAAAGGATAGGGGCCTTGCCGAGCGGGTGGATCGCCTTGAGTTCGTCCGGTGCCAGCAGGGTCTGGGTGTCGCGTGCGTAGCGTTTGATTTCATAAGGCAATTCGAGTTCTTCGAGCAGCCAGAGGACGCGGTGTGAGCGGGAGTTTTCCAAGTGGTGCAAGGTGAGCATGGGGCGAGTCCTGGTGGTGGCGGTCGCTCCAGCATAGCCGGTACGCCGCGAGCTGCCGGTTATGTCAGACTTCTGCCCCCGCCAGGAGCTCTCATGTCCCGTTCGCAATGCGCGCGTTGTCTGCGCCCCGACAGTCACTGCCTCTGCCCACTGATCCCGTCGCTGGATAGCCGTACCCGGGTACTCATCCTGCAACACCCCAGCGAGGTGAATCACGCCTTGAATACCGCGCGGCTGGCGGCGCTGGGGTTGCGCAATGCTGATCTGCTGGTAGGGGAGCGCTTCGATACGCTGCCCGACTTGCAGGATAGCGTGCTGCTCTTCCCCGGCGACGAGGCGTTGCCGGTTGCATCGTTTGCCGGGTCGTCACGCCCGCTGACCTTGGTCGTGCCCGACGGGACCTGGCGTAAGGCGCGCAAGCTCCTGTACCTCAATCCACAGATTGCCCGCTTGCCGAGGGTCGCGTTGCCGCCGGATCTGGTATCACGCTATCGGTTGCGCAAGGCGCCGATGCCGGGGGCATTGTCGACCCTGGAGTCCATCGTCACAGCGTTGAGTATGCTCGAAGGCGAGGGGCGTTTCGACGCGCTGCTCAGACCGTTCGAGGCGCTGATCGACAGCCAGATTCAGGCGATGGGTGCAGACATCTACCGGCGCAACTACCCGGCATGAGCGGAACGCTCAGCGGCTGGGCAAGGTTTTCAGACGCAGGATGTAGAGCGTCACCAGGGTCGCGCTGGTCAGCATGCCGATCCGGGCCCAGACCATCGGCACCAGCCAGCAGGACACACCGATGCTGATCCACATCAGGCTGATCGCGTATACCTTGCCTTTCAGTGGAATACCGTTGCCTTCGAGGTAGTCACGGAACCAGGGGCCAAGGCGAGGGTGCGATACGAGCCAGTCGTAGAAGCGTCGAGAACTGCGGGCGAAACAGGCCGCCGCCAGAAGCAAGAAGGGTGTGGTCGGTAGCACGGGAAGGAAGATGCCAACCACGCCAAGCGCTACGCTCAGCCAACCCACTCCCAGCAAGGCGTACCGTAAGAGCGGGTTGCGATACAGGGGCATATCGCGAGGGGCCAAGGAGGCGATCTCGCCGTCAGTGGCGCCGCGGCTTGAGCAGTGCGGGTTTTTCTTCAGGAGCGTGACAGATCAGATAGAGCGCGGTAAGGATCTCGGGAATCTGCGAGACCATCTCGTCCACGAGATTTGGGTCGGCTGCGATATCGCTGAACTCCGGTTGCTCATCGAACAGGCCCGAGCCGACCATGATCGGCAGCAGCAGCTCGCTGACTTCCTCCTCGGCCTCCTCGAACCAGACCGCCTCACGCATGAATACGCCCTCCATGAAGCCGATGCACCATCCGCGCAGGTCGGATTCGTCCGGGTCGTCGCCCATATCGAGTTCACAGGGCAGCTCCATGTCCTCGTCACTGGCCAGTTGACGGCCGATGTGCGCCTTCAGCTGGACCAGCGTCGCCTCGATCGCTTCGCGCTCGGTGTCGTCGGCATATTTGGGCGGCTCAGCGAACAGCGCGTCGATCCATTCGCGCTCAGGCACTTCTTCGGAACAGATGCACAAGGCTGTCAGGTAGCCGTGCGCAGCGATGTAATCGAGCGCTTCTTCATGCAGGTCGTCTGCATCCAGAAACACTTGCAGGCGGGCGAGTTGCTCGGCAAAAAGACATCGATGGCTACCTTGGATGGAAAACAGGACTGATTCTAGACGAGCCGCAGGTCCCCGGCTACCGCGCCGACGCGGCCGTCGGGTCATCTATTGGTTGCAGCTCCTGACATGCACAGAGGCGCAAAAGCCCGCGGAGTTCCACCGCCGAACGGGCTTGCGTCCTGTCTGGTCCTGATTCGACTGGCTTGCTGGCGTATACTCGCGCGTCTTGTTTCGGAGACCGGCATGCTCGACCAGGCACAGCGCATTCTCAAAGATGTATTTGGCTACGACGCGTTTCGCGGCAACCAGGGCGCGATCATCGAGCGGGTGGCCAGTGGCGGCGATGCGCTTGTGCTCATGCCTACCGGGGGCGGGAAGTCGTTGTGCTATCAGGTCCCAGCGCTGTTACGCGATGGCCTGGCCGTGGTGGTGTCGCCGCTGATCGCGCTGATGGATGATCAGGTCGCCACGCTCGACGAACTGGGTGTGTCGGCGGTGGCGTTGAACTCGACGCTGAGCCCGGAACAGCAGCGTGACATCGCCGAGCGCTTGCTCCGCCAGGAAATCAAGCTCCTGTACCTCGCACCCGAACGGCTGGTGCAGCCACGCATGCTGGCCTTTCTGCAGCGATTGCCGATCGGCCTGTTCGCTATCGACGAAGCGCATTGCGTGTCCCAATGGGGACATGATTTCCGACCCGAGTATCTGCAGCTCGGGCAGTTGGCCGAATATTTTCCGCACGTGCCGCGGCTGGCGCTCACCGCGACCGCTGACAAGCGGACCCGCGAGGAGATCGTCCAGCGATTGCACCTGGAAAATGCCGAGCGATTCCTCTCCAGCTTCGATCGGCCGAACATCTTTTATCGCATCGTTCCGAAAGAACAGCCGCGCAAGCAGCTGCTGGCCTTTCTGTCCGAGCGAAAAGGCGATGCCGGTATCCTCTACTGCATGTCGCGCAAGAAAGTCGACGACATGGCTGCCTTTCTGACGGAGCAAGGGTTCCCGGCGCTGCCATATCACGCCGGACTCTCGAACGAGCTGAGAGCTTTCCATCAGAAGCGTTTCCTCAACGAGGAAGGCTTGATCATGGTCGCCACCATCGCATTCGGCATGGGCATCGACAAACCCAACGTGCGCTTCGTTGCGCACCTCGACTTGCCCAAGTCGCTCGAAGCCTATTACCAGGAAACCGGGCGGGCGGGGCGCGACGGGCTGCCGGCTGACGCCTGGATGGCGTACGGGCTGCAGGACGTGATCTTCCTCAAGCAGATGCTCAATAACTCCGAGGGCGACGAGCGCCACAAGCGTATCGAGCAACACAAACTCGATGCCATGCTGGCGCTGTGCGAGGAAACCCGCTGTCGCCGCCAGGTTCTGTTGGGCTACTTCGATGAACATCTCGCCGAGCCCTGCGAGCACTGCGACAACTGTGTCGATGGTGTGCAGACCTGGGATGCGACCGAGCCGGCGCGCCAGGCGCTGTCGGCGATCTATCGTAGCGGTCAGCGCTACGGTGTGGGTCACCTCGTCGACATCCTGCTGGGACGTGACAACGAAAAGATTCGCAGCCTTGGGCACCAACACCTGTCGGTGTTTGGCCTGGGCAAGTCGTTCTCGGAAGGCGAATGGCGTTCGCTGTACCGTCAGTTGGTGGCCAGAGGGCTCGCCGACGTGGATCTGGAAGGTTACGGCGGGCTGCGGCTGAACGACAGCTGTCGTGCGTTGCTGCGCGGCGAGGCCTCGCTGGAACTGCGTCGTGAGCAACCGACCAAGACGACAAAGACGACCGCCAGCGCGGCCAGCCAGCTGGTTCGGGACGACGAACGCGAAACCTGGGAGGCACTGCGCGCTCTGCGCCGAAAGTTGGCCGAGGAGCACAGCGTCCCGCCATACGTCATTTTCCCGGATGCCACCTTGCTCGAGATGCTCCGCAGCCAACCGCGAACGTTGAGCGACATGGGACGTATCAGCGGCGTCGGCGCGCGCAAGCTCGACCGGTACGGTCAGGCATTCCTTGAGGTCCTGCAAGGCACCGCGGCGGTGGGCGGTTCGCCGGTCGATATTCGGCACGAGTTGATCACCCTGGCGCGGGCCGGCATGACGCCTGCGCAGATCGCCCGGCAACTCGACTGCAGCGAAAAGAACGTCTATGCGTTGCTGGCCGAGGCAATCGGTCAACAGCAGCTGAGTCTCGAACAGGCGCTGGACATACCGGAAGCGCTCCTGATGGAAATTCAGGAAGCCTTTCTCGACGGCGAAGGCGAGCTGCCACCGGTGGCGGCAGTGGCCGAACTCTTCGCCGGACGTGTGTCGGAGCCCGTCCTGTTTTGCGTACGCGCCGCGCTAGAGGCCGAGTTCGAGTTATAGCCGCAGCAAATTACCGTTGCGCGAGGGGGCGGCATTCGCTAACACGCACAGGCGGCAATGCGGCGTAACGCTCTCGGTCTTTGGTAGCCTTGCCAGCATTTTGCTGCTGTGATTAGCTCACTAATAATTAGGTTTTCCAGGATCACCCTCCCATGTACCCCGATCAACACCGCTTCGCCATGCAGCTGGCGCAATTGTCGCGTGGCTGGCGCGCGGAGCTCGATCGCCGGCTGGCCGACCTCGGCTTGTCCCAGGCTCGTTGGCTGGTGTTGCTGCACCTGGCTCGGTTCGATCACGAGCCAACTCAACGGGAGCTGGCGCAGAGCGTGGCGGTAGAGGGCCCGACCCTGGCTCGCTTGCTCGATAGCCTGGAGGCCCAGGGGTTGGTCCATCGCAAGGCGGCACCGGACGACCGGCGGGCGAAGCTGATTACCCTGGGCGCTCCGGCACGACCCTTGATCGAGAAGATCGAAGCGATCTCCACTCAGGTCCGTCAGGAGCTGTTCGACGGCATCGACGAGGAGGACCTGCGCAAATGCCAGCAGGTGCATGCACGCATCCTGGCGAACTTGGTCAAGCGTTAGCGACGACTACACTGTTCACGGTGAGACCGGTCATCCCGCCACTGGTCAACAAATCGCCGAGTGATATCAAAATGCCTTACAACAGAACCCGACAGCCTGTATAAAGCTTTTCAGGGCTGTGACGATAACTGCGTCACAAGCTATGAACATCTGGCGGGCCGGCGACCTCTTCGCGTCGAGTGCCCACTCACGGGAGAGGCCACATGGCATTAAGTCGTCGCGTATTGTGGTCAGTGGCCTCCGGTTCACTGATTTATTCCGGTATGGCCTCAGCGCTCGGCATGGGCGAGATCACGCTGCACTCGGCCTTGAATCAACCATTGAGCGCTGAGATTCGATTGATCGACGCCGGCAACCTTGGCGTCGAGGACATTCGCGTCATGCTGGCTTCGCCCGACGATTTCCAGCGCATCGGCGTGGACCGTCTTGCCTTTCTTCAGGACCTGCGCTTCGTCCCGGTGATCGATGCTCGCGGCAGCCGCATCCAGGTCTACTCGGACAAGCCCGTTCGCGAGCCCTATCTCAATTTCGTCGTGGAGGTTACCCGCACGACGAGTCGGATGCTGCGTGAATACACCGTTCTGCTCGATCCGTTACCGACAGTGCCAGCCCAGGTGGCGCCCATCGCCACGGTCATGCCTCGTCCGAGCGCACCGGTTCGCCCCGAAGCTTCGCCGATTTTGCCGGCCCCGAACCTGCCAGCCGCAACCGCTGGCAATCGTCATCAGGTCGGCCCCGGCGAAAGCCTTTGGAGCATTGCCGGCGCGCTGGCCTCGCGCAATGGAGCGGTAGGGCAGTCACGGCTGATGCAAGACATCCTCGCGCTCAACCCCGGTGCTTTTGCTGGCGGTGATGCGGGGCGGCTGATGGTCGGGGCCCGTCTGGTGCTGCCAGACTATCTGGCGGGCGCGGCTTCGGTTCCGGCACCGATGGCCGAAGCCGTCACCGTCGAGCCTCAGCCCCAGCCGTTGCCAACGCCAACGCCGACGTCGAGCGAGCCGGCGGCCGTTGACGATCAGGTCGCAACCCTGCGGCAACAGCTGTTCGAAGAGTTGGCCGCCAGTCGCGAGGAAAACGAGCAACTGAGACAGATGCTGGCGGACATGCATTCACAGCTGGAAGCGGTCACGGCCAGGCTGGCCGAGCGGGACAGCGCGGCAGCATCGAGCGACCAGGCCATTGCACCGGCTACCGTTCTCGCCCGGCCCGTCGAATCGGCGCCAGCGATGGAGTCCAGCCAGCCGAGCCTACCGGCGACAGTCATGGACCACGACTCATGGTGGCGTGAGTGGATGCTGCCGTTGGGAGGGCTAGCGGTGGTGGTTGGGCTGGTCGGGCTTGTCTATGGCCGTCGCAGAAAGGCCAAGCCCGAAGCCGAGCCGCGCGAAGCGACTGCCGTGGCCGCGCCACGCGCCCCTGCGCCGTTGGTCGCTCATGCCGTCTCGGAAATGCCTCGACAGCCGGCTCACGCCTCGGTGAGCGAGACCGACGTGCTGGAGGCCGCCGATATCTATTTGACCTATGGGCGTCGTGAGGACGCGCTGGACGTTCTGGTTCGCGGGATCGAGAAGGCGCCGGAGCAGCTGGAGCTGCGGCTGCGTCTGCTTGGCTTGCTCGCCGAATCCGGTGACGTCGAGAGCTACCGTCGCGAGGCGGCGGCCTACCGGGAAGCCGGTGGTCATGCCGCCAACCTCGACCAGTTGCTGACACTCCATCCAGCCATGGCTGCCGCGTTCGCCGAGGTTGAGCGGCAGGACGTCGCGCAGCCCCTGGACGAGGAATTCGTGCTGGACCTCGACGCGCTGGCCGATTTCGAGCGTGACGAGCAGCCGCTCGGGCAGACCGCCGAGGTCGCGCCGGCAAAGGACGCTTCGGACTCCTGGCTCGATGACCTTGATGGAACCCTTACGCTCGGTGAGTTGCCTTCCCTGCTTGACCCGACGGGGGTTACCAGGCGCCGGTGCTGCCGGCGATCGAGCAGCTCGAGCCCAACCCGGAGCATCTGGTACGGCTCAACCAGGCGGTGGCCTATATCCAGCAGGGGCATATCGAGAGCGCTTGCGTGATCCTCGAAAGTCTCGCCAGCGAAGGTGACGAGGCGCAGCGCCAGCAGGTGAACGAATTATTGGCGCGAATCGCCTGATTCGTGGCACCGCCTCAGAAGCTGCGTCCGAGATTCATGTACAAGGCGCGTTCGGATTCGTCATTCAAGCCATAGCTGAAATTGAGGGGCCGAGCGGCGTCTGGTAGCCGATGAACAGGCTGCCGGCGTTTATCTGGCCGCTGTCGTACTCGTTGTCGTTGTTCCAGGCACGTCCGCGTTCCAGCGACGCGCCCAGATAGAGCGGAAAATCCAGCGGCAGAAACGAGCGGGGCGTCATCCTGCGTAGGTAGATCAATCGTGCCAGGCTGATGTTCTGGCCCGATAGCGCATCCTGACGGAACCCGGAGAGCTGGCGGGCGCCGCCCAGTTGGAAGCTGGATGTCACCACCTCGGCATCGTTCAGGGTGCGCCCGTAGCGTCCACCGACGATCAGTGTATTCACACCATCACTGAAGGCCTTGTCCAGGTTGATTTCCCATTGCCGGAAGCGCTCGTCCGACCCCAGGGAAGGTTCGTACTGGCGCAACCCTATGCCGATGTCTTCGCCTTCCTGGGGAAAATCGACGTTGTCCAGGGTGTCGAATGAATAGAGCAACTGGTAATAGCCTTCCTGGAAGCTGAAGTCGGGCGACTCCGGGTCGCCGATCCTGACATCCGCTTCACCCCAACTCTGGCCGATACCGAAGCGCACCTCGCCGTTGTTGGCGATCTGACGGCCCACGTTCAGGGCGTAGCCATAGCGTTGCAGCCGATACTCGGCAATCGGATCATGGTCCTGCAGTGCTTCCAGATTGCGCGCCTCGGCAATCACGTTCGGCGCGACGAACCAGCGCGAACCGGCATCGAGTGGCTGGTAGAACTCGCTGAACAGTTCCTGCTGATCTCCCAATTGCAGGCGCGTCAGCCATTCGGCCCCGAGCTCGTTGATGCCGTTCTTCCGATAGCTCGCACCGATGTTGAAGGCGCTGTCACCACGAAAATCGTCCGAGAGGTTGATACCCAGACGCAGGTAGTCGGTTCCAGATCGCTTGTCACGTGTGGTGACGACCAGGGTATTGCCCAGCGTGCCCTGTACCACCCGGTATTCGACCCGGTCGAAGTAGTCGAGCCCGTACAGGGTGCCCATGTCCTTTTGTAATTGCTGCAAATCCAGTGGTTCGCCTATCGCTTGGCGGATGTGGCGGCGGACCACGGCATTGCCGACTTTCGAGTCGTTCTCGATGTGCACGGCGGTGATCAGCGGCGACTTGGGCTCGGACGAGCGGGCAAGCGCCAGCGCCGGATTGCCCGCGTTGGGGCTGCGCATATCGGCCAGACGTGCCTCGAGTGCGCTCGCGGCGCGGTAGCCGGCATCGATCAATTGCTCGGCGCGGCCGAAATCGGTGGAGCCGTACCCGGCGAGCATCGGTTGCACCAGAAGGTCCTCGGTGCGCAGCGTGGCCAGCTGTTCCTCGGAGTTGCGGCGGGTCATCATGGTAATGGACTGATTGAGCACATCCACCACGGTGAGCAGTTGCTCGCGCGGCACCAGCGGCGAGCCGATGTCCACGACGATCAGACGGTCCACTCCCATCTCGCGCGCCACGTCCATGGGGATGTTGTCGACCATTCCGCCATCGACCAGCAGGCGGCCATCGACCTCCACCGGCGCGAAGACGGCCGGAATCGACATGCTTGCTCGTATCACCTGCGGCAGGTGTCCCGAGCGAAAGACGACCTTCTGGTCATTGGCGATATCGGTCGCAACGGCGCGGAAGGGGATTGGCAGACGGTCGAAGTCACGTGTGTCGCTGATATGCACCAGGAGGCGTTCGAGCAGCAGCGCGAGGTTCTGGCCCTGGATGACACCGAGTGGCAGGCCGAGGCTGCCGTCGTCGCGAAAACTCAGTTTGCGTTTGACCAGAAAGTCGCGGTCGTCCTGCTTGCGGCGAAAGGGAATGTCTTCACGTGGCGGATCGTCGGACAGGACCTGCTCCCAATCCAGCGTCAAAGCCAGCTCTTCCAGCGCTTCGACGCTGTAGCCGGCGGCGTAGAGGCCACCGATCACGGCGCCCATGCTGGTTCCTGCGATGGCATCGATACGGATGTGATGTTCTTCGAGGGCTTTCAGCACACCGATGTGGGCGATGCCGCGCGCGGCGCCGCCAGACAGCACCAGACCGGTTCGCGGCTGGGGTTCGCCAATGGCCAGGAGCGGGAAGAGCAGGAGCAGAAAGAGGAGACGGGGCATGGCGACACCGGGGCTCTTGGAAAATGGCGGCTATTATAGGGGGCCAGCCAGTCGCCGGAGCGCTCCGCCATGCCCGATAGCAAGCCTGAGATCGTTATCACCTATTGCACCCAATGCCAGTGGTTGTTGCGATCCGCCTGGCTGGCGCAGGAACTCCTGTCGACCTTCGCCGACGACCTTGGCAAGGTGTCGCTGGTACCGGCTACGGGCGGCGCCTTCCACATCAGTTGCAACGGCGAGCAGATCTGGGAGCGCAAGCTTGATGGTGGTTTCCCCGAAGCCAAGGAGCTGAAGCAGCGTGTCCGTGACCTGATCGATCCGCAGCGCGACCTCGGCCACAACGAGCGGCGATGAACCTTCTCAGCCGGACAGCTGCTCGCTTCGTATTTCGTCCAGCAGCAACTGTGCCGCCGCTGACAGCGTGCTGCCGTGGCGGGCCACCAGCCCATAGGGCTCGCTGCGGGACTGCAGCTCGAACGGCAAGCGGCGAATCATTCCGAACTTCTCGCTGAATTCGGCTACAGCCAACGGCATGACAGCCACCAGTTCGGGATCCTCCTGCAAGAGGCTGAGCATGGTGAAGGTCGAAGCGGTCTCGACCGGGTAGCGCGGAAACTCCAGCCCGCACTGGCTGAACTCGCGTTCGAGCAGCAGGCGCATGGGCATGTTGGTGGGGTAGACCACCCAGCGGTAGATGCTGAGGTCGGTCAATTCGAGCTTGGTCGCAGCACGCGCCGGGTGCTCAGGGTGGGCCACGAGTGTCAGTTGTTCTGGGTGCAGTGTCAGGCAGTCGTAGGCATCAGGGCGCTGGCTGACGCTACTGCGGCAGATGGCCAGATCGAGTCGGCCCTGATCGACCAGGCCCAGCAGTCGCGCACTCGTATCCTCGACTATCTCGACCGAAAGCTCGGGCTGCTTCTGCCTCAGCCGGCCAAGCGCACGCATCAGCATGGGTACGGCGCCCATGATGGTGCCGACGGATAGCCGGCCGCCCTGACCCTGCAGAATCCCCACCATTTCTTCTCGCAGGTGCGCCAGGTCGCTGTGAATCAATCGGGCGTAGCGGATCACGCAGCGGCCCAGGTCGTTGGGCTCCAACCCTTGGCTGTTGCGAGTGAACAGCTCGGATCCAAAGGTGTTTTCGATTTCATGCAGCGATTTAGTCGCGCCGGGTTGGCTGATAAAGACCTGCTCGGCAGCGCGGTGCAACGAGCCCTGTTCGTCCAGCGCAATCAATAACCGCAACTGCTTGAGCCGAAGGCGGGAGACGATGGTGGGGAGGGCGGGAATCATGAGATGACTGGAAGTTATCGCTCAATCAGAAGCCGTCATTAGGCACCAGCGGAAGCGGTTTTTAAAGTGATCGCTACAGGCCTCCGTCAGGCGGGGCGTGATCACAACAAGAGGAAGGTGCGCATGCGGTTGATTCAATTCGAGAACGAGCAGGGTCGCAGGCACGTGGGGCTGGTGGTTGGCGAGCGAATCGATGTGCTGACCGGCGTCACCAGCACGCGCGAGTTGGCCCTGGCGGCAATACGTGAGCAGCGCAGCCTCTCAGAACATGTCGAGTCCCAGGCGCGGGAAGCCGGTCCGCTGTACCGCGACCTGCTCGGGGCAGGGCAAGTCCTGCCGCCGCTCGACCATGAAGATAGTGCGCATTGCCTGGTTAGCGGCACGGGTCTGACCCACCTGGGCAGCGCCGCGACTCGCGACAAGATGCACCAGCAGGGCGAGCAGGACGAAGCCAAGCTCACCGACTCGATGCAGATGTTCCGCTGGGGTATGCAAGGCGGTCGACCGAAATCAGGCAGTGTTGGTGCTCAGCCTGAATGGTTCTACAAGGGAGACGGCAGCATTGTGGTGCGCCCCGGTGCGGATTTTCCCGCCCCAGATTTCGCCGAAGACTATGGCGAAGAGCCCGAACTCACCGGCCTCTATGTGATCGGGGATGATGGTCAGCCGTATCGCCTGGGCTTTGCCCTCGGCAATGAGTTTTCGGATCACGTGGTCGAGCGCAAGAACTACCTTTATCTGGCGCACTCGAAGTTGCGCTACTGTTCGTTCGGCCCGGAGTTGCGAGTAGGGTCGTTGCCGGCGCATTTGGCTGGGGTAAGTCGTATCCGCCGAGGCGAACAGGTGCTGTGGGAGAAAGAGTTTCTATCCGGCGAGGAGAACATGTGTCATACGCTGGAAAACCTCGAATATCACCATTTCAAATATGCTCAGTTCCTGCGTCCTGGTGACGTCCATGTACATTTTTTCGGGACGGCGACGCTCTCGTTCGCGGACGGTATAAAAGCCCAGCCGGGCGATCAGTTTGAAGTCAGCCTGGACGCCTTTGGCGCGCCGTTGCGCAATGGCATTAGCGTCCGTCGCGCGGGCATCACCCCCGGCGGCGTAACGCAGCTCTGACACACCGCGTGCCCATCGATCTCCCGCAATGACCCGGCGCATGGCGTCGGGTTTGCCACATTTCAAACTCTTCGCTCGGAGGCGGACTGGGCGAAGCCTCACGAAGCACATCATCAGAGGAGAAATTCCATGCCGAATATCAGCGGTCAGAACTACATAGGCGGGGCCCGCAGCGCGAAGGGGTCGGATATTGTCCATAGCGTCGATGCCAGCACTGGCGAAGCATTGCCTTACGAGTTTCATCAGGCGACTGAGGACGAAGTGAATGCTGCGGCGCAAGCGGCAGCCAGCGCCTATCCCGAATACCGAGCGCTCCCCCGCCAGCCGGCGAGCCGAATTCCTCGATGCCATTGCCGATGAGCTGGATGCGCTGGGCGATGATTTCGTCGCGCTGGTCTGCCGTGAGACCGCGTTGCCGGCGGGCCGAATCCAGGGTGAGCGTGGCCGTACCAGCGGGCAGATGCGTCTGTTTGCCAAGGTGCTGCGCCGTGGTGACTTTCTGGGTGCACGGATTGACCGAGCGATGCCAGAGCGCAAGCCGCTGCCGCGCCCCGATCTTCGCCAATGCCGTATGGGGCTCGGGCCGGTCGCAGTGTTCGGTGCGAGCAATTTCCCACTGGCCTTCTCCACCGCTGGAGGCGACACCGCATCGGCGCTGGCAGCTGGGTGCCCGGTTGTGTTCAAGGCACACAGCGGTCACATGGTGACGGCTGAATGCGTCGCCGATGCGGTAATTCGCGCGGTGGAGAAAACCGGCATGCCCAAGGGTGTGTTCAACATGATCTACGGCGGCGGGGTAGGCGAATGGTTGGTCAAGCATCCGCTCATACAGGCGGTGGGCTTTACCGGTTCGCTGCGAGGTGGTCGTGCGCTCTGTGACATGGCCGCGGCGCGCGCCCAACCGATTCCGGTATTCGCCGAGATGTCCAGCATCAACCCCGTGGTGCTGATGCCCGAGGCACTCAAGAGCCGGGCTGATTCGGTCGCCAACGAACTGACCGCTTCGGTCGTGATGGGCTGCGGCCAGTTCTGCACCAACCCTGGTCTGGTCATCGGCGTTCGATCGCCGGAGTTCAGCGAATTTCAGGAGCGGCTGGTCGGCTTCATGAACGAACAACCAGCCCAAACGATGCTCAATGCGGGCACGCTTAGCAGCTATGCAAGGGGCGTCCAGCATCTGCAAAGCCACCCCGGGATCAGCCATCTTGCTGGCCAGGCCCAGCAAGGGAGCCAGGCACAGCCGCAGCTGTTCAAGGCTGACGCAAAGCTGCTGATCGATGGCGATCCGCTGTTGCAGGAAGAGGTGTTCGGCCCGACTACCGTTTTGGTTGAAGTGAATGACAAGGCTGAGCTGATGCGCGCGCTGTCAGGCTTGCATGGCCAGCTCACCGCAACGCTCATCGCTGAACCTGCTGACCTCGCGGACGCCGCTGATCTGGTGGCGCTGCTGGAGCAGAAGGCCGGAAGGCTACTGCTCAATGGCTACCCGACCGGGGTAGAAGTCTGTGATGCCATGGTGCATGGTGGGCCTTATCCGGCCACTTCGGACGCCCGGGGGACTTCAGTCGGGACCTTGGCGATCGACCGCTTCCTGCGCCCTGTGTGTTATCAGAACTTCCCGGATGCGCTTTTGCCGGACGCCCTGAAAGACGCCAACCCACTGGGCATCAAGCGTCTGGTGGACGGTGAAACCACTGACGCGGCGCTCTGATCCGCGTGGCGGCTCGCTCGATCAAGGGTGAGCCGCTTCGTGTCCTAGCCCCATTTGTTGTGCAGTGTCTCGCAGCAGCTCGAGCACGCTGGCGGCCGCTGGCGAGAGCTGCTGCGGTGTCTTAGTGATGATGCCGTAGGCCATCAGCCCCTGGTTCAGATCGGCATCGATACTCGCATCGACCTCGATTTCTTCCAGCATGCCGTAGCGCGCATAGTGCGCCAGCACATCGCGTGGCAACACGGTCAGCATGTCATCCTTCTCGACCAGCGTGGTCACCATCAATAGGTTTTCCGCGTTCACGACCTTTCGTGGCGGGCGCATGCCAACGCGTTGGAACAATGCATCGAACTCCTGTCGCAACACGCTTCCAACTGGGGGCAGCACCCAGTCCGCGGCGTTCAGTTGCGCGCGGGACATGGGACCCTCGATCAGCCCGGCGCGTGCACAGATTTGCAGGGGCTCCTTGGCCAACGGCTCGAAGCGCAAGTCGGTTTGCTGACTGCTGGCAAAAAAAGCGCGCAACCAGAAAGTCCAACTCCCCGTCATCCATGATCGCCAGCAGATCGCGGCTTGAACCCGTGCGGATGGTAATTTCCAGCTCTGGAAAACCAAGCTTGGCGCGTCGAACCACTTCAGGCAGAAGCTCTGCGCAGGGTGTCAGGATGGTGCCGATGCGCACATGGCCCTGTTGACCATGACGCAGCGCGTCGACTTCGCTGTAGGCGCTGTCCAGTGTGTTCAGCATGCGCTTGGCGTGGCGAATCATCGCCTCGCCATACAGCGTTGGGACTACGCCACGAGCATGGCGTTCGAACAACTCAACGCCAAGCCCGTCTTCCAGTTCCTTCAGAAGCTTCGAGATGGCCGGCTGGGAAATGCCCAATCCAATGGCAGCACGATTGAGGTTACCGGTCTCGCCGAGCGCAGCTAGCAATGGGATATGCCGGTTCTTGAGCCGTGTCCGGACAAACCAGTTACTGTTGATCGGCTTCATCAGGTATATCCGTTCGTGTATCGGGGATGCTGAAATATATATTTGTTGATGATGTCTTGTCTCTCTAGGCTTCAGGACAACGACAGCACCGCTCCGCTGCTTCCATGGCTAGCGCCTCGATCGTGACGGTGCCTAATAAGAATAATCGGAGAAGCCTTTTATGCAAATTGACGCCCACCTTTTCGGGTTTGGCCTCGCAGCATCCCTGATCCTTGCATCCGGCAATGCCGTTGCGAAACAGGAATGGAAATTCCAGATCAACGTCAACGCCGGGGATGACGAATACCGCATCGCTCAGGAGTGGGCGAAAAGTGTCGGCGAGAAAACCAATGGCGAAATCACCGTAGAGGTTCTGCCAACCGGCACCATTGTCGGTAACAACGAGACACTTGATGCCGTCGGAGCTGGCATCATCCAGGGCCACATCACCGATCCCGGGTATTTCTCCGGCAAGAATCCGGCTTTCGCGGTATACGGCAACATGGTCGGAGCCTGGAGCGGTCCGGCGCCCTTCCTGGACTACATGCGCAACGCGGGTGGCGAGGCGGGTTACAACCTTCTGGTGGAGCCGTACAACGTTCATCTCATCCGTGCTGGCGCTGTGGGCGCGGAGGCTCTGATCAGCAAGCGCAAGATCGAAACCCTCGAGGACCTCAAGGGCCTGAAAGTGCGCGCGCCGGAAGGCATGGTTTCAAATATCTTCAAGCTGGTCGGTGCGGCACCGGTGAACCTGCCGACGTCCGAGGTGTACACGGGCCTGGAAAAAGGTGTGATCGACGCGGCCGATTACACGGTGTTCTCCACCAACTACCAGCAGGGCTACCACAAGTACGCGCCGTTCGCGGTCTATCCCGGCTTCCACTCGATGCCGATGAAGGACATCTCGGTGAACAAGGCGCTGTGGGACGCGCTGACCCCCGAGCAGCAAAAGATTCTTGAAGACTCGGTCGATGCCTTTACCGAGCAGCTGGTTACCGATCTGCGAAAGAAAGACGACGAGCAGGTCGCCGTGGCCAAGCAGAAGGGCGATGTAACACTGACTTCGCTTACCGAGGACGAGCTGAGGAAGTTCCGTCAGTCCGCGCGAGACGAATGGGCGCGGTGGCGTGAACGCAGTCCGCAGGCCAAGGAGGCGGTGGACTCGATCCAGGCCTACCTGCAGGACAAGGGCATGCTCTGAGCCGCGCAAGGCGGCCATCCAATCTTCAAGTAACCAACGACTTTCCGGCTGCCGTCGGAGAGTCCGAGGAGTTTTGCTGTGAACAAAACTCAACCTTCGTCCGACGATCATCTGGATGTCTGCGCCCCAGAGCCGGGCCAGAGCCTCCTTGATCGTGGTATTCGACGCGCGGGTCAGGTAATTGCCTGGCTGGTGTTCGTCGCCATGTTGGTCAGTGTGTTTGAAGTCGTCATGCGCTATGGCTTCAACGCGCCTACTGAATGGGCGCACGAAACAACGACCTTTCTCGTCGCAGCCATCTTCGCGCTGGGCGGGCCCTATGCATTGGCGACCAACCGGCACATTCAGATTCGCATCCTGCTTGACCGCCTTTCACCCGCTAAGCGCAGTTGGCTGGAATTGCTGAATCTGCTGCTGGGCATCCTGTTCTGCCTGGCGATCGGCTATGCCGCCTGGGTGCTTGCCTACAACGCCACGCATGCGCCCGATGGCAGCTGGCGGCTGGAAACCTCGGGGTCGTCCTGGAACCAGCCGCTGCCGGCACTCACCAAGATCGTCATCCTGATTTCCATTGCGCTGATGTGTGTGCAACAGGTGGTGCGGATCGCGGCTCACCGACGTGCGCGTCTTGATACGGATGCCACGAAATGAGCATCGAGATCGCAACCTACCTGATGATTTTCGCGATCTTCGCGCTGCTGGTGCTGGGGCTACCGTTGGCGTTCGTCACTGGCCTGGTCGCCGCTGGCTTCACCTTGGGCTGGTTCGGTCCGGTGGCCGTGCCGCTGGTGGCCAGCCGCATGTTCGGTTTCATCACCGAGTACTCGCTGGTGGCGGTGCCGATGTTCGTTTTCATGGCGGGCTTGCTGGATCGATCAGGACTGGCGCGGGACCTGTTCAATTCCATGCGCTTCTTCGCTGGCCGGTTGCCGGGCGGGGTCGCGGTACAGACCATCGTCGTGGCGTTCTTTCTTGCCGCCATCTCGGGAATCATCGGCGGTGAGATCGTCCTGCTCGGCGTATTGGCGCTGCCGCAGATGCTGCGTCTGGGCTACGACAAGCGCATTGCCATCGGTGTGGTCTGTGCCGGTGGTTCGCTGGGCACCATGGTGCCGCCCTCGATCGTGCTGATCATCTATGGGCTGATTGCCAGCGTCTCCATCGCCGATCTGTTCAAGGCAGCGATCGTGCCGGCCGCGCTGCTGATGGGCAGCTATATGCTCTACGTGGTGGTGATGTGCTTGCGTTATCCGCACATGGGCGGTGCGCATCTGGAGAAAGACACCAAGGTGCCGCGGTTGACCCTGGGCGAAGCCTTCAAGGGCATGTTCTTTCCGATTGCCATCGCCGGGCTGGTGCTGGGGAGCATCTATGCAGGCATCGCATCAGTAACGGAAGCGGCAGCCATGGGTGCGATGGGGTGCTGCTGGCGGTGCTGATACGCGGCGAATTCAGCGTCCGATTGCTGCAGGAAAGCCTGACCCAGACCCTTGAAACCTGCGGAATGATCGTCTGGATCGGTATCGGCGCGGCCTGTCTGGTCGGCGTCTACAACCTTATGGGCGGCAACCGCTTCGTCTCGTCAGCGATTACCGGGCTCGAGGTTGCGCCTTTCGTCATCGTGCTGGTGATGATGCTGATGTTCCTCTTGCTGGGCATGTTCCTCGACTGGATCGGCATCGCCATGCTTTGCCTGCCGATCTTCGTACCCATCGTCGTCGAGCTCGGCTACGACCCGGTGTGGTTCGGCATCCTCTTCGCGGTGAGCATGCAGGTGTCCTATATCTCGCCTCCGTTCGGCCCTGCAGCCTTCTACCTCAAGAGTGTGGCGCCACCCGATATCACCCTGACCGACATCTTCCGCTCGATGGTGCCCTTCATCGTCATCCAGATCGCGGTGCTCGGTCTGCTGCTGTATTTCCCGGCCATCTCGACGTGGCTGCTCTGACCCTACTCACAAACGATCAACCCGGCAGGCCCGTACGGTCTGCTGCTGGAAAGGTGCACGCAAAATGACTGACAAACGCCCCCTGCGCTCCGCTCAATGGTTCGGCACCACTGACAAGAACGGGTTCATGTACCGCAGCTGGATGAAGAACCAGGGCATCCCGGATCATGAATTCCAGGGCAAGCCGATCATCGGCATCTGCAATACCTGGTCGGAGTTGACCCCCTGCAACGCGCACTTTCGCAAGATTGCCGAGCATGTGAAGAAGGGCGTGCTGGAAGCCGGTGGCTATCCGGTCGAGTTTCCGGTGTTCTCCAACGGTGAATCGAACCTGCGACCGACCGCCATGTTGACGCGCAACCTGGCCAGCATGGATGTCGAGGAATCGATTCGCGGCAATCCGGTGGACGCCGTGGTATTGCTGGTCGGCTGTGACAAAACCACCCCGGCGCTGTTGATGGGCGCGGCGAGCTGTGATGTGCCCACCATCGTCGTCACCGGCGGGCCGATGCTCAACGGCAAGCACAAGGGCCGCGATATCGGTGCGGGCACCATCGTCTGGCAGATGCATGAGCAGTACAAGGCCGGGCAGATCGATCTCAACGAGTTTCTTTCCGCCGAGGCCGGCATGTCGCGCTCCGCGGGCACCTGCAACACCATGGGGACCGCATCGACCATGGCCTGCATGGCTGAAGCGCTGGGCACCTCGTTACCTCACAACGCGGCGATTCCGGCGGTGGATTCGCGGCGCTACGTGCTGGCGCACCTGTCCGGCATGCGCATCGTCGAGATGGTTCACGAAGACCTGCGGTTGTCCAAAGTACTGACCAAGCAAGCGTTCGAGAATGCCATCCGGGTGAACGCGGCTATCGGCGGCTCGACCAATGCCGTCATTCATCTCAAGGCCATCGCCGGCCGGATCGGGGTTGATCTGGAACTGGATGATTGGACGCGTATCGGGCGGGGCATGCCGACCCTTGTCGACCTGCAGCCGTCGGGGCGCTTTCTGATGGAAGAGTTCTACTACGCGGGCGGGCTGCCAGCAGTGATCCGCCGGCTGGGCGAGAACAATCTCTTGCCAAATCCTGATGCGCTGACCGTCAACGGCAAGTCGCTTTGGAGCAATTGTGCGCAGGCACCGATTTACGGCCAGGATGAGGTCATTCGTACGCTGGACAATCCGCTGCGCAAGGACGGCGGCATCTGCGTGTTGCGTGGCAACCTGGCGCCCAGTGGCGCGGTGTTGAAACCGTCGGCAGCAACGCCGGAGCTGATGAAACACCGCGGTCGTGCTGTGGTGTTCGAGGATTTTGATGACTACAAGGCACGCATTGCCGACCCTGATCTGGACGTCGACGAAACCTGCGTCCTGGTCATGAAGAACTGTGGCCCGAAGGGTTATCCGGGAATGGCCGAGGTCGGCAACATGGGCCTACCGCCAAAGGTGCTGGCCAAGGGCATCACCGACATGGTGCGGATTTCTGACGCCCGCATGAGCGGTACTGCTTACGGAACCGTGGTATTGCACGTCGCGCCGGGAGGCCGCCGCTGGCGGCCCGCTGGCGGTAGTGCGCAACGGGGATTTCATCGAGCTGGACTGTTATGAGGGCCGCCTGCATCTGGATATACCAGATGCCGAACTGCAGGAGCGGCTGGCGGCGTGGCAGGCCCCGGAGGGCCTGCTGTGGGACGGTGGCTATCGGCGGCTGTTCGTCGAGCATGTGATGCAGGCCGACGAGGGGTGCGACTTCGACTTTCTGGTTGGCTGCCGCGGTGCCGGTGTGCCACGGCATTCACACTGATCGGCAAAGCCCAGCGGGAAGGATGCGGTGTCTTCTGCCGCTAGGGCGCTTTCGGCACGGGCGAGGCAGGGTCGGTCACGGTGGGCGTCTTCAATCGGCTGGTGATGACCGAGGCCAGGATGATCAAGGCGCCACCGAAGAGCATCCGCACCGTGGGTTGCTCATTGAACAGCCACCAGGCGATGGCGATGCCATAGACAGGTTCCAACGCGAAGATCACCGAGGTAGTCCGGGCTTTGAGTACCTTCAGGCTCGCGACGAATAGGCTGTGCGCCACGCCGGTACAGAGCACGCCGAGCAGCGCGAGCCAGAGCCAGTCCATGGCCGGCACGGCCGGCAGCGATGACCAGGCGAAAGGCAGCAGGCACAGCAGGATGGTGCCGTTCTGCCAGAGGGCTGCCTGCACCGGGTCCACGCCACGGGTAACGGCGCGGTTGAGCAGCGAGAGCAGGGCGAACATCAGTCCCGAGAGAACACCGTAGATCAGGCCCAGGGTGTTCTCGCTGGCGAGGTCGAACTGTGGTGTGACCAGTAGCAGCCCTGCGCAGACGAGGCCGACCATGCCGAATTCGACAGGGCGAGTGCGCTCGCGGAACAGCAGCCCTTCGAGCAAGAGGGTGAACGCGGGGAAGCTGGCGAACCCCAGGGTTGCGATACCGACGCCGGCCACCTTAACGGCCAGGAAGAAGGTTAGCCAGTGGCCGCCCAGCAGGAGCCCGCCGAGGGCCAGCCCAATACCCTGGCGGGAGTTCGGCCGCGCACCACCGCTACGCAGAAATTGCGCAGCCAGAAGAAGGGCGAGCACGGCAAAGCCGGCGCGACCAAGGGTGATGATCAGGGGTGCACTCGCGGCCAGTTTGCCGAACACGCCGGAGAGCCCGAACATCAGCGCGCCGAAATGGATGGCAAGCAGAGCGTTACGGTGGGTCATGGCCTGGTGCCCAGCGATGCCGAGCGGCGGGAGGAACGCGTAGATGAGTCGATAGGGTTCATGGGGTCTCGCGATGGCGCAATGGCAGTGGTGACGCCCAGGGTAATGCTTGTGCGGCGGCTGGTCTGTCGCGTTACGCTCGCGAATTGTCGCGTGCCTCGCGACGGATCGCCCGCGGCGTCAGGCCATATTGGCGGCCGAGTGCCGCTGTAAAGGCGCTTTGCGAGGCATAGCCGACCCGAGCGGCGACCTCACCGACCGGAAGCTGCGTTCCGACCAGCAGCGCGTGGCCCTGCTGCAGGCGGCGCAGACGGACGAACTCCTGCGGAGTCATGCCTGTTTCGCTAACAAAACGGGCGTGGAATCGCTGCACGGACAGACCGGCGATCGTCGCCAGATCCCTGACCTGCAGCGGGTGCGATAGGTGACGGTCGATATAGGCCTGCAGTGCCGCCAGAGCAAATGGGCGCTCTTGTCCGGCCGGCTCGCAACCGGACGCGAGGCTGGCCAGCAACAGGGCTGCGCCTTGCTCGCTGATGATCGGATCGTTTATCGGGCTGGCGGCGAGCCAGCCGACCAGTTGGCTTTGCATCGGGCTCAGACGGACTGCGCCAGGACGATCGAGCAGGCGCTGGGCGGCGTCCGCGTGATGGCCGAGCCGTTGCTGCAGCCAGGCCCGATCCGTGATGTCGACCACCAGGCAATGGCTGCCTTGGGAGCTGCCGCACGCGTGGCGGGTATCGCCAGGCACCACGGCCAGGAGTTGCTGCTGGATGCGGCTGCCTTGGCCGGCAACCTCGAAGTCCAGCTGCCCGCGCAGCCCGAATACCAGCTGCACATGTTCATGGCTGTGGATGATCTGGTCGTGGTTGTAATGGCGAAGAGAAAGGATGGGCGGCATGGTGGATCTCGGCTGGAGGCGAAACGCCACAGCGTTCGATTCGGCTTGGTCAGTGAGCCGACGCTACATGATGACCTTGTCGCGCAGCTTTTCGGCGGCCTGGTGGAGCGCCTGGATGACGCGCTCTTTGTCGAAGTTCTGCACACCGTTGGTGTCCAGGTACATCGAGAACCCCGGCAGCTCATGCTCGACGAAGCTGTTGGTCGCGCCGAGGTCGCGGCGGAAGTCCACGACCTGATAGATCTGTACCGGTCGGGAAAAGCCCTTGACGGTGATCTGCCCTTTGTCGCGGCACATGATCACGTCCTTGACCAGCGAATAAGTCTCGTGAGAGATCAGGATCTCGCCGGCTTCGGCGGAGCTTTCCAGGCGGCTCGCCAGGTTCACGTCGCGGCCGATGATGGTGTAGTCCATGCGAGTGTCGGCGCCGAAGTTGCCTACCGTGCAATAACCGGTGTTGATCCCCATGCGGATTTCCAGCGGCTTGGTGATGCCTTGCGCCCGCCATTGCTGGCGCAGGACTTTCATGTGCTTGCGCATCGCGATGGCCATGGACACGGCCGCCACGGCGTCCTTCTTGGCGCCCTGGCTGGTGGGGTCGCCAAAGAACACCATGACGCAGTCGCCAACGAACTTGTCGATGGTGCCCCCGTGCTTGAGGGTGATCTTCGACATTTCGTTGAGGTAGTTGTTGAGCAGGTCGGTCAAGGCCTCGGCTTCCAGTTCCTCGGACAGTTCGGTGAACCCCTTGATGTCCGAGAAGAACACGGTGAGCTTCTTGCGCTGAGTTTCCAGCCGCACGCTGCGCTTGCCCGAGAAAATCGACTCCCACACCTGCGGTGACAGGTATTTCGCCAGATTGCGCGCCAGCCGCGCAGCCTTGGCCTGTTCCGCTTCCACTTCACTGCGTGCCTGGGCCAGGCGGACGCCCTGTTGGTGGACGTAATACGCCGTGATGCAGATGTAAAGGCTGGTGAACAGGATGCTCGCCAAGGCAACCAGCACAGGCGTCGGGCCACTGAACTGCAGCGGTACGACAAGGCTCGTCAGGCCGATGCCGACGACCACCATCAGCAAGGTCATGAGCAGATGACGGAGGCTACCGATGACCAGTGCACTGAAGGTCAGGGTCAGCAGAAACATCAGGCTGGGCACCAGTGAGCAATTGAGCAGCACGATGCCGGCGCCGGCGTTCAGGGCGTCGAGGCAGAGCAGGGTCTGCGAGGTGCGTTCCGGGTGCTCGCGCTTGAAGCGGTAGCTCAAGTGGTAGGCGAAGTGCGGGTAGAGCAGGGTGTAGGGCACCATCCACAGCAGGGCGATCGGAAAATGCTGGCTGTAGGTGCCCGCCGCGAGGGTCGCGGCGCAGGTCAGATAGGCGAAGACGCGCGCGTAGTATTCACGCAGTGGACGAGTGGCAAGGCCGTTACGCCGTTCGCCGGTCACGGTAGACATCTGTTGCTATCCCTGGTCGATCCGGCTGGAGCGCGCCGTAGAAATCCTGGCGCAGAAAGCCAGCGCCCGGCGCGATCATAACCAAGTCGGCGCCCGGGCGCCAAACCGCCCATCCATTCCGTGACGGGGGCCGGCGCCTTGTTGTTCGCAGTCAGAAACGGATCTTCCCGGTGAGCATGTCCTTCAGCATGACCCAGTCGCCCAGGAAGCTGTAAAGCGGGTACTGGAAGGTCGCCGGGCGGTTCTTTTCGAAGACGAAGTGGCCAACCCACGCGAAGCCGTATCCAGCCACCGGCATTGCGATAAGCCACACCCACTGTTGCGAAAGCAGAGCGTAGAACAGGATGCCGAGTACCAGGAGGCTGCCGACGTAATGCAGCCTGCGACAGGTCGGGTGGCTGTGTTCGGCCAGGTAAAAGGGATAAAAGTCGGCAAAGCGAGTGAATCGTTCGGCGGTTCGCGCGGTCATGTCGCACCTCCTGTCATTGTGGTAGGGCAAGTCTAGATCGCCGTACGGCGAGGGCCAGTGGCCTGGTGCGCCAGTTCGATGCCCTTGCGTACGTTCAAGGCTGGGCCGAAACTGGCTGCCGCGAAGGCTTTGCAAGCGCGTAACGTGACCAGGGACAAGCGATGAACCAGCGCACCACTTCATCCAGTTGGGCCAATGGCATCGTGCAGGCGCTGACGCTCGGTGGCGTCGACTGCCAAGCCCTGTTCGACGAGCTCGGGCTCGATTATCAGGCGCTCCAGGATGCCGATGCGCGTTTTCCCAGGACGCCATGACCCAGCTTTGGCAGCGTGCCGTGGCGCTGACCGGCAATGCTGCGATCGGGCTCAATCTTGCCCGTGTGATGCGGCCAGGCGCGATGCACGTGGTTGGCTATGCATTGATGTCGAGTGCAACGCTCAAAGAAAGCTTTCAGCGCCTGGTGCGCTATCAGCGAATCATTGCCGAGGGGGCCGATGTCAGCTTCGAGCCCGACGGGGGTGGCTATCGACTGACGCTGGCGATCCATGGCGATCGGTTGCCGGCGGCGCGCCAGAGCGCGGAGGGCTCGCTCGCCAGCACGCTGGCGTTCTGCCGCTGGCTGACGGACCGGCCGCTGATCCCGCTGGAGGCCAGCTTCGAGGGGCCGACACCCGAGGACGTCGAGCCCTATCAGGCGCTGTTCCAGTGCCCGCTGAAATTCTCGGCCCCTCGCCATTCCTTGCTGTTCCGCCATGCCGACCTGACCGTCCCGTTGCCCACCGCCAATCCGGAGCTGGCGAATCTGCATGACCGCTTCGCCGGCCAGTACCTGGCGCGGTTCACGGATAGCCGCATCACGCACCGTACGCGTCAGCTGCTCTGTCGTCTGTTGCCCGAAGGCGAGCCGAGGCGCGATGCGGTGGCGCAGCTGTTGCACCTCTCCGAACGTACCTTGCAGCGGCGCCTGCACGAGGAAGGCACCAGTTTTCAGCAGCTGCTGGACGACACGCGGCGCACGCTCGCCGAGCAGTACCTCGCCCAGCCGGAGCTGGCATTGCTGGAGATCGGCTACCTGCTCGGGTTTGCCGACCCGAGTAACTTCTTCCGTGCGTTCAGGCGTTGGCACTCGATGACACCGGGGGAATACCGCGCCGAGCGGCTCGCAATGGGCTCGGAACTTGTCCCTCGAGACGCCGGCCATAGACACTAGCGACTCGCCCTAGGGCGCTTCCTTTCCCTCATTCAGGATCTCGAATTTGGCCAGTAGCCTGCTCGCGCTGATCGACGATATCGCTTCGGTGCTCGACGACGTGTCCGTCATGACGAAAGTTGCGGCGAAGAAAACCGCCGGTGTACTGGGCGACGACCTGGCGCTCAACGCGCAACAGGTGACCGGCGTCAAGGCGGACCGGGAGTTGCTTGTCGTCTGGGCGGTAGCCAAGGGTTCGTTGCGCAACAAGGCGATCCTGGTGCCTGCGGCGCTTTTGATCAGTGCCTTCGTCCCTTGGCTGATCACGCCCTTGCTAATGCTTGGTGGCGCTTTTCTCTGCTTCGAAGGGTTCGAGAAGCTGGCGCACCGCTTCATGCACCAGGACGCCGAGGCGCATGCCCGCCATCTCGCGGCGCTAACAGACCCGAAGGTCGACATGCCCAGCTTCGAGCGCGAGAAGATCAGCGGCGCAGTGAGGACCGACTTCATCCTCTCGGCGGAAATCATCGCCATTACGCTCGGCACCGTGGCGACTGCGAGCTTTACCCAGCAGGTCACGGTGTTGGCCGGCATCGCCCTGATCATGACGATCGGCGTGTACGGGTTGGTCGCGGCGATCGTCAAGCTGGACGATGCCGGGCTTGCCCTGAGTGAGACATCCAGCGCCGCCTTGCAGTCCATCGGGCGCGGCATCCTGGCCGTCGCGCCCTGGCTGATGAAATCGCTGTCGGTTATCGGCACGGCCGCCATGTTCATGGTCGGCGGCGGCATCCTGACCCACGGCTTGCAAGCCGTGCACCATTTCATCGAGAACAGCGCCGAGCATTCCCTGGCGTTGCCCTACGTCGGTGCACTGTTGGCGGGGCTCACGCCCACGCTGCTCAATGCCGGGTTCGGCATCCTCGCAGGCGGTGTGGTTTTTGCTGGCGTTGCCTTGGGCAAACGCCTGTTCGGCAAATCTGGCGCCGTATGAAGATAACGGCCCGTTCGTAGAGGAGCGACATGATGGATGAGTTCATGCAGGCGGCAATCGACGAGGCACGCCAGGGGTTGGCCGAAGGTGGCATTCCGATCGGCTCGGTGATCGTGCACCAGGGACGGATCATCGGGCGCGGCCATAACCGGCGCGTCCAGCAGGGCAGCGCGGTGCTGCATGGCGAGATGGATGCGTTCGAGAACGCCGGTCGGCAACCGGCGCGCGTCTATGCAGAGTCGGTGCTCTACACGACCCTTTCCCCCTGCTCGATGTGCAGCGGAGCGATCCTGCTCTATGGCATCCCCAAGGTGGTGATTGGCGAGAACCAGACTTTCCTTGGTGAAGAGGCCCTGTTGCGCAGTCGAGGCGTGGAGGTCGAGGTGCTGCAGGACGCCGAATGCGTGGAGATGATGCGCGGTTTCATCGGCAACAGCCCCGCCCTGTGGAACGAGGACATTGGCGAAAGCTGAACATCAGTGCCGCCAGAACGAAGGCGTCAGCATCACCAGCACGGTGATGATTTCCAGACGTCCGAGCAGCATCCCGAACGAAAGCAGCCATTTGGCCGCATCGGGTAGCGTCGAGAAGTTACCGGCCGGGCCGATGATCGGTCCGAGCCCCGGACCGACGTTGCAGACCGCGGTCGCCGCGGCGGTCAGCGCGGTGAGCATGTCCAGACCCAGCAATGCCAGGGCGAGGGCCAGCGCGCCGATCGTGATGGTGAAGAAAAACGAAAACGTGAGGATCGAGCGGACAATTTCCTCATCGAGGGTGTGTTTGTTGTAGCGCTGCTTGATGACCGCCCGCGGATGCACCAGCTGCGCCAGGTTGGCGCGCAGCAGCGAGTAGGCGACCTGGAAGCGGAAGATCTTCAGCCCCCCAGAAGTCGAGCCCGAGCAACCGCCGATGAACGTCAGGTAGAAGAAGGCCAGCACCGCGAACTCGCCCCACTGGGTGTAGTCGCCTAGCGCGAAGCCTGTGGTGGTCACCACCGAGACGACATTCAGCGAGACGATCCGCAGGGCGTCGAGGAAGTCGTAGTCCGAGTTGAACGTCAGCCAGATGGCAAAGGCAACGCACATGATCAGCAGCATCCCCAGAAAGCCCTGCACTTGCTGATCGTTGACCAGGGCATAGCGATTGCCGCGTACGGTCGAGACCATCAGGATGAAGGGCAGGGCGCCGAGAATCATGAACACCACGGCGACCCAGTGCGCTGCCGGTGAGAACTTCCCCATCGAACTGTCGGACGTCGAATAGCCGCCGGTGGCGATGGTAGTCATCGCATGATTGATCGCCTCGAAGGGCGTCATGTCGCTGAGCCAGTAGGCCAACCCGCACAACAGAGTGAGCGCGAGGTAGACGATCAGGATCGACTTGGCCATGACGTGCGAGCGAGGCATGGCCTTCTGCGACCAATCGGATGATTCGGTCTGGAACAACCGCATGCCACCGATGCGCAGCAGCGGCAGGATTGCCACCGCCATGCCGATGAAGCCGATACCGCCGAGCCACTGGAGCATCGAGCGCCACATGAGCAGGCCGGGTGAGGCTGAATCGAGGCCTGACAGCACGGTCGACCCTGTCGTGGTGATGCCCGACATCGTTTCGAAGAAGGCGTCGGTGTAGCTGATGTGGTGAATGAGCATCATCGGCAAGGCGGCGAAGCAGCAGACGATCAGCCAGCTTGCGGTGGTCAGGAAGTACATGTCGCGCGGGCGCAGTTGAGCCAGCTCGGGCTTGCCCGGCGCAACCAACGCGACACCGCAGCTAAAGGTGATGAGGCTGGCCCAGAGGAACGCCTGCAGGTCGTCCGTGCGGTCGAAGGCGAACAAGGTGATCATCGGGATGACCATGCTGACCGCCAGAGTAACGAGGAAGATGCCGAGGATGAAACCGATGATGCGCAGGGTCGGCAGGGCCATGTTTGATAAATGCTCGGCTCGAAAAGAGGCCCGCCATTCTACGCCTGTCGTCGCGTAGGTAAACCGGCTATCGGCGACCCGAAAAAATCTTTCATGGCGCCCGCGAGGGCTCTTCCCAAGGCCGTTGCGATCAATAGAATAGCCGCCCAGGTCAGGCCTCGTAGAAAACCCACGGGCGAGGCCAGGCGAGGCTGATAAGGGCGTGGCGCGCGTAACGTGCCAGCGATCCGGTATCAACGCGGCCTGTTCGTTCGCCGTCGTTTCCACACAGCCTGGGGTGCCGGCCCTTTGCCGGTTTTCTGGGTGTCCTCCTTTCATGTCGATCGACAATCCCTGTCTCACGTGCGGCGCCTGCTGCGCGTATTTTCGTGTGTCCTTCTTCTGGGGCGAATGCGCCTCATCCGGCGGTACGGTACCGGATGACATCACCGTTCAGGTCAGCCCTTTTCACGTCGCCATGAAGGGCACGGAAAGCAAGCCGGCGCGTTGTGTCGGTCTGCTGGGCGATGTTGGATGCGGAGTGCGCTGCACGCTGTACGAACAGCGTTCGAGCACCTGCCGCGAGTTCGACGCGTCCTGGGCCAACGGCGAGCACAACGCGCATTGCGACGCGGCTCGTGCTGCTCACGGCCTGCCGCCTTTGACACCGCCACTGGAACCGCATCTGCAGCCGGACCGTGTGGCCTGAGCGGGTGCCATGAACGTGCTTGAGCTCTAGAATGTCCGATTCGTTTTGGAGGTGATGGATGGATGCTCTAGACCTGCTGATCAACCGCGTTTCCGTGCCGCGCCTTGCCGAGCCGGCGCCGACGGCCGCGCAACTGGATGTCATGTTTCGTGCAGCCTTGCGCGCGCCCGATCATGGGCAATTGCGCCCGTGGCGCTTTCTGACCGTCGAGGGGGAGGCGCGCCGGCAGCTTGGTGAGCTGTTCGTCCATGCCTTGCAGGCACGTGAGCCGAATGTGCCGGATGAGGCCATACAGAAAGCAAGGAAGATGCCCCTGCGAGCGCCGATGCTGGTAGCCGTGATCGCGCGGGTGCAATCGCACCCCAAGGTACCCGGCTCCGAGCAGTTGCTGGCTGTGGCCTGCGCTGCACATGGTCTGCTGTTGGCCGCGCATGCTCAGGGTGTCGGGGCGGTATGGCGCACGGGTGAGCTGTCCCACGACCGCTTCGTGGCCGACGGGCTCGGACTGGCGGCGGACGAGCACCTCCTTGGCTTCATCTATCTCGGAACGCCTGAGGGCAGCGTGCGCCGCGCGCCTGAACTCGATCCCCAGGCGTTTGTCAGCCGCTGGGACGCGGCGCGCTAACCGCCAGCCGGGAGCGGGGTTTTCGCCACGGCTGCGCGTAGCGGCAGGCGGATGCTGGCGACGAAGCCACCGTCGGGGTGATTGCCCAGCAGGAGCTCGCCGCCGTGGCGTTCGGCTGCCCGGCGGGCGATGGCGAGCCCGAGGCCGTGGCCTGCGGTCGTCTGGCCGGGCGCCCGGAAGAAGGGTTCGCTCAGCTGGGTCAGATGCGCCTCATCCACCCCCGGGCCATGGTCGCGAATACTCAGGACTGCCCAATCTTCATCGGCGCTGGCGCGTAGCTCGATCGGTTGCCCTTCGGGATTGAAGCGCAGGGCGTTGCGCAGCAGATTGTCCAACGCACGCTCAAGCATGTCCGGCCAACCGCGCAGGTCGATAGCGGTTTCCACTCGCCAGTCGATGTGCTGATTGGGCGAGACGATCCGGGCGTTTTCCTCGAGCTGGGCAAACATCGCTGCCAGATCCACCGGGCTGGCCGCGCCGGGCTCGGCGTCCAGTCGCGCCAATTCGAGAATCTCGCTGATCAGCGCCTCGAGCCGGTCGCACTCCTTGGCCAGGCGGGGCCAGATCACTTCGCGTTCGGAGGGTGTGGCGCGTTCGGCGAGGGCGATGGCGATTCGCAGGCGGGCCAGCGGTGAACGCAGCTCGTGGGAAACGTCGCGCAAGAGTTGCCGCTGGCTGCTGATCAGACTCTGCAGCCGAGCGCCCATCCGGTTGAAGTCGCTCGCCAGCACGCCCAGCTCATCTCGCCGTGTCGCCAGGCGCGCCAGGGAGTTCTGCTGGTAGGTCGTCTGGCCAAGGTCGTGAACGGCGCCGCGCAGACGGTCCAGCGGTCGGGTGATCGACAGCGTCAGCAACAGGCTGAATCCGGTCAGCACCACGAGCGCGATGCCAATGGCGCTCAGCGGCCAGAACAGGCTGCCGCGATGCCAGGCTTGCAGCTCGGAGTTCGGAATGCGGTAGATGAAGAGGTAGGTTTCGCCCGAAAGTGGGCTGGTGTAATCAACGGTCAGGCGGCGCCAGGGCAGGCGTCCATCCCGATTTTCCTGCCGTGCCTCGAACGCGGCAGCGCGTGGGGGAAAGGTGCCGCGGATGATCGGTTGCCCGTTTTCGGCCAGGACCTGCACATCAACATGGAAACGGCTGCGATGGCGTTCCAGCAGAAATTGCGCGGCAATGGGCCCCTGGCGTTCGTAAACTTGCGTCCAGATTTTCGAGAGGTCTTTGACGCCAGGGTGCCGGTTGATGATCCAGGTGTCCTGGTTGAGTGCGTGGCCGAGCAGGACCGCGAGACCGGCGGCCAGCGCGATCGCTAGCCAGAATGTTGCCAATATGCGCCAGAACAGCGACCGCATCGTTGGTTACTCCACGAGAAGCCCGGCCGTGCTCACCTGAGGAGGCGAGCACGGCCGGGCAGCTTTGGGGCTTCGATCAGCTCTTGTCCTGATCGCGTTCAGCTTTCCACTTCTGGAATTCGGCGCGTTCGGCGCGCTTGGCTTCCATCTTTCGTGCATCTCGTCGAACTGCTTCTGCTGTTCAGGCTTGAGCAGACCACGCATGGCTTGGTGAGTCTTTTCCTTGTTGGCCTTCAGCTCATCCTGCATGGCCTTGCGTTCGCTCTCCGGTAGCTTGTCCAGGTAGCGTTGGGTGATTTCGCGATGGCTTTTCATCTGCTCGCCCATCAGCTTGCGCATCTCACCTCGCTGTTCCTTGGTCAGGTCAAGTTGTTCGAATGGGCCGTGGCGGCCGTCGTGACGGCGGTGGTCGCCGCCATCGGGCATCGCCATCGCAATGGCGGGAAGGGTCGAAGCGAACAGTACGGCGATGAGTGTCTTGCGCATGGTGCGTTCTCCATTGACTGTGGGAACCGACCCGGACCTTGCTGATCCATTTCGATCGGATGAGCTCAGTCTAGGGCGCGCAAGGTCAACGGCCGTCAGGTCAGGGTAAAGGCTCGGTAAAGCCACTCAGTTCGCGTACAGATACCCACGGCTGCGTAACGCAACGATGCGCTGCCGTCCGTCCGAGTGGGGCCCCAGCTTGCGGCGCAGGTTGCTGACATGCATGTCCAGGCTACGGTCGTAGAGCGTCAGCTTGCGTCCTAGCGCGAGCTGGGCCAGGGCCTGCTTTTCCATCGGTTCGCCCGGCTGACCCAGCAGCGCTTCGAGTATCCGGCCCTCCGACAGCGTCAGGGTGACCTCATGGTCGCCGACCGTCGCGACACCTCGCGCCGGGCTGTAGCAGAGGTCGCCAAGTTCCAGTTGGCTTGGCGTGCTGACAGGTTGACTGCGGCGCAGCACTGCACGAAGCCGGGCCGTCAGCTCGCGAGGATCACACGGTTTGGCCAGGTAGTCGTCGGCCCCGAGCTCCAGGCCAAGGATGCGGTCGAGCGGTTCGCCACGGCCTGACAGCATGATCACCGGCAGGTCAGGATGCTCGCTGCGCAGTTGCTTGAGCAGCTCGAGCCCGCTGCCATCGGGGAGCATGACATCCAGCACCACAGCGGAGGGCTGGCGCTCGGCGAGCGCCACGCGGGCGCTCTGCCCGTCGTGACAGGCGTAAGCCGCGAAGCCTTCCTGGGACAGCCAGCTGACCAGCAGTTCGCACAGCTCCTGGTCATCGTCGATCAGCAAGAGTTCGCTCATGGGTTCGTTCGTGCTTGCATCAGTTCAGCCACTGGCGGCGGCGACGGCCACGTGTGGTCAGTACACCCAGCAGGAAGCCGAGCACACCCACGCCGCCACCTACAGCGAACCATTGTTGGTCTTCGCCCAGCCACTGTGGCTGAGGCTTGGCCTGCTCTTGCTGAAGCTGCAGGCGCAGGCGTCGATTTTCCTCTTGCAGCCGTGCCAGCTGAGCCTGCTGCGCGCTCGTGTCTGGCTGAGAAGCCATGTCTGCTTTCAGTGCTTGCCGTTGTGCCTGATTGTCGAGCAGTTGCTGCTCCAGCTCGACCTGACGTTCGGCAGCAGCGAGGTCAGGCGGGGTTTGTTCGGCGTGTAGAACAGGACTGGCCAGCATCACGCTGAGCAGCAGAAGCAGCGAACCTTTGCGCATCGGAACTCCTTTTTCCAAAATGGTCGCCATGCTGCGACCCGGTAACGGCTGCCGGCTGGGCGGCTCAGGGATAGACCTGTTTGAACGGCTTGACGACCACTTCGCCATAGACCCCTGCCGCCTTGTAGGGGTCGGCTGCCGCCCACGCCTCGGCGGCTGCCAGTGATTCGAACTCGGCAACGACCAGGCTGCCGGTGAAGCCCGCGGTGCCTGGATCGTTGCTGTCGACTGCCGGATGCGGGCCCGCCAGGACCAGACGGCCTTCCTGCTGGAGCTGGTCGAGTCGGGCCAGGTGGGCTGGTCGAGATGCCAGGCGGTTCTGTAGCGAGTCAGCGACATCTGTTGCGATGATGGCGTAGAGCATGGACTAGTCCCTCGATTGTTCGGGTTGCATGTGGCGTACCAGGAATACGGCCTGGGCGGCCATGAAGAGCAGCGTGAGGCCAAGGCTGCCGAACACCTTGAAGTCGACCCAGATGGCTGGATAGACAAAGGCGACGAACAGGTTGGCCGAGCCGCAGACCAAAAAGAACAGAACCCAGGCGACGTTCAGGCGGGCCCACTGGTGGGCAGGCAATTCCCACCGCGTGGCCCATCATGCGTTGGATCAGCGGCCGATCGCCGATGAACTGGCTGATAAGGAAGGCGAGCGCGAACAGCCAGTTCAGCACCGGTGCTTTCCACTTGAGGATGGTTTCGCTATGCAGCGCGAGGGTGAGGCCTCCGAACAGGAGGCAGGCGCCCAGCGTGAGCCACTGTGACTTTTCCAGCCGGCGCTGGTGCGCAAACAGGGCGCTGTAGACGATCAGGAGCTGATGATCAGAACGGCCGTCGCGCTGAATATGCCGCCCAGCGTCAGGTTGAAGCCGGCCAGCTCGATCGCCCTTGGCTCGAGCTTGTAGACGATGAAGAAGAGCAGCAAAGGGACGAAATCGATGATTTGTTTCACGAAGGGAGCCAAGGGCGGTGTGTGGCCGGCATAATAACAAACCGCGCTTGTGGCGAAATGGTCCTGCCGCCCATTTCGGCCCAGCCCTATCTGGCGAACCCGGACGAGGGCACGAGCGTCGGCCAAGGTGGTCACACGCTGTGTGCCGCAACCCCCTAGGAGAACGCGTACCGAATGAATGTCGACCTGCATTGCCACAGCACCGCGTCCGACGGCGTGCTGGCGCCCGCGGTGCTGGTGGAACGCGCGCACGCTCGCGGCGTCGAGCTGCTGGCCTTGACCGATCACGATACCCTTGACGGTCTGGATGACGCTCGCGCCACGGCCGAGTCGCTGGGGATGCGGCTGGTCAACGGAATCGAACTGTCCTGCCTCTGGAACGGCGCGACCATCCATGTGTTGGGTTACGCGTTCGAGCGTGACGCGTTACCGCTGGCCCGCGCCATCGAAACGCTGCACGAGGGTCGCTGGCGACGCGCCGAGCTGATTGCCGAGCGACTGGCCGCTAAAGGAATGCCGGGCGCGCTCGAAGGGCCCGCGCGGTGCAGCAGGAGCTGGGTGACAGCGGTAACGCACCGGCGCGACCGCATTTTGCCGAATTTCTGGTGCGCGCCGGGCACGTGCGTGATCGAGCGGAAGCCTTTCGCAAGTGGTTAGGGGCCGGCAAGCTCGGCGACGTCAAGCAACATTGGCCGACGCTCGATCATACGGTCAGAGTCCTCGCCGAATCCGGCGCCTGGATCAGCCTGGCCCATCCATGGCAGTACGACTTCACTCGCAGCAAACGGCGGCGCCTCGTGGCGGATTTCGCGCAGGCCGGTGGTCATGCGCTGGAGGTGGTCAACGGCCTGCAGCCGCTGGAACAGGTCGGCGGATTGTCGATCCTCGCGCGCGAGTTTGGGCTGATGGCAAGCGTGGGGAGCGATTTTCATGCACCGGGGGACTGGTCAGAACTCGGGCTTTACCGCGCGCTGCCGGAGGATCTCTCGCCGCTGTGGGCGCGTTTCGAGGAGCAGCCGGCGATAGCGGTGGCCGAGCAGGAGGAGTCATGAGCCAGTTTTTTCAGATCCATCCGGATAACCCGCAGTCCCGCTTGATCAAGCAGGCCGTGGAAATCATCCGCAACGGCGGGGTGGTGGTCTATCCCACCGACTCCTGTTACGCCATTGGCTGTTCGATGGGCAACAAGGCCGGTATCGAACGTATTCGCCGTTTGCGCGAACTCGACGACAAGCACAACTTCACCCTGGTCTGCCGCGACCTGTCGCAGCTGGGCCTGTTCGCCAAGGTCGATACGGCCGCCTTTCGGCTGCTCAAGACCCACCTGCCTGGACCCTATACGCTGATTCTCAATGCCACCCGCGAGGTGCCGCGGATGCTGCTGCATCCCAAGCGTCGCACCATCGGGTTGAGGGTGCCGGCTCAGCCGATCGCCCAGGCGCTGCTGGCCGAGCTGGGCGAGCCGCTGATGAGCGTGAGCCTTATCATGCCCGGCGATACCGAGCCGATGAGCGACCCCTATGAAATACGCGATGCGCTCGAGCGGCAGGTAGACCTGATCATTGACGGCGGGTACGGTGGCGTCGAAGCTTCCACCGTCATCAGCCTGGTCGACGGTGACCCCGAAGTCGTCCGCGTCGGTTGCGGTGATCCGGCGCCTTTCACCGCCTGACAGTACGGCTATTTCTCTCGAACGAAGGAAACCCTTTTGAGTTCCATGGATTCACAGCGACGGGTGGTGTCCGGCATGCGGCCCAACGGCCGCCTGCACCTGGGCCATTACCACGGTGTGCTGAAGAACTGGGTCAGGTTGCAGCACGAGTACCAATGTTTCTTCTGCATCGTCGATTGGCACGCCCTGACCACCGACTACGCCGGCGGGCCAGAGGTAGCGCGCAACGTGCACGAGATGACGATCGACTGGCTTGCCGCTGGCGTAAGCCCCAGTTCGGCGACCATGTTCATCCAGTCGCAGGTGCCCGAGCATGCCGAACTGCACCTGCTGCTTTCGATGATCTGCCCGCTATCCTGGTTGGAGCGTGTGCCGTCCTATAAAGAACTTGAGCTCGACGGCCAGCACAAGGACCTGTCGACCTACGGGTTTCTCGGCTATCCCTTGCTTCAGGCCGCCGACATCCTGGCCTATCGGGCGGGCGTAGTGCCGGTAGGTGCGGATCAGTTGCCGCATATCGAGTTCGCCCGGGACGTGGCGCGGCGGTTCAATCATCTGTACGGCAGCGAAGAGGACTTCGAGGCCAAGGCCGAGGCCGCAATACGCAAGCTCGGCAAGAAAGGGTCGAAGCTGTATTCGAGCCTGCGCAAGAGCTATCAGGAGCAGGGCGATCTCGAGGCCCTGAATACCGCTCGTGCGCTGCTCAAGGATCAGCAGACCATTACCCTGGGTGATCAGGAGCGGTTGTTCGGATATCTGGAAGGCGGCGGCAAACTCCTGCTTCCCGAGCCCCAGGCGTTACTGGGCGATACGCCGAAGGTTTCGGGGCTGGATGGCGGCAAGATGTCGAAGTCGTCCAGCAACTCCATCTTCCTGCGTGATACGCCGGCAGAGATCGAGGAAAAGATCCGACGGATGCCAACCGACCCGGCGCGCGTGCACCGGCATGATCCGGGTGAGCCTACCCACTGTCCGGTATGGCAGATGCACCAGAACCATTCCAGCGACGAAATCTGCCGCTGGAGCGAGGAGGGTGCCGCAGCGCCGGTATCGGCTGTCTGGAATGCAAGGCGCCCTTGATCGAGGCCATTCAGACCGAACTGGCACCCTTGCAGGAGCGCGCGATCGATTACGAGCAGAACCCGGACCTGGTGCGGAGCATTCTGGCCGAGGGGGCTGAGCAGGCCCGCGATGAAGTGCGCGAAACGCTCGTGGTCGTGCGTCAGGCCATGGGCATCAACTACCGATAGATCGAGCGGCCGTCCCGAGGTCCGCATATTTCTGGAGCAGACATGCAGGATACCCAGGCGCCGCAAGGGCCCGTGGCAGGCGAGCAGTTGCGGTTGGCGCTGGTCTACGGCGAGGCGTTCAATGAGCTGCCGCAAGACCTGTACATCCCGCCGGATGCGCTGGAGGTCTTCCTGGAGGCGTTCGAGGGGCCGCTGGACCTGCTGCTGTACCTGATCAGAAAGCAAAACATCGACATCCTCGACATTCCCGTCGCCGAGATCACTCGCCAGTACATGGGCTACGTGGAGCTGATGAAAGCCGTCCGCCTGGAGCTGGCGGCCGAGTATCTGGTGATGGCGGCCATGCTCGCGGAAATCAAATCGCGCATGCTGTTGCCCCGTTCGGCCGAAGCCGAGGAAGACGAGGACGACCCGCGAGCCGAGCTGATCCGGCGCCTGCAGGAATACGAGCGTTTCAAGCTCGCCTCGGAAAACCTCGATCAGCTGCCCCGTGTTGGCCGAGAACTGCACGTGCCTCGACTCGAGGCCCCCGATGCCCGAGCGCGCAAGCTGTTGCCAGACGTGCGGCTCGAGGAGTTGCTTGTGTCCATGGCCGAGGTGCTAAGACGCGCCGACATGTTCGAGAGCCACCAGGTGACACGTGAAACCCTCTCGACGCGCGAGCGCATGAGCGATGTGCTGGAGCGCCTCAAGGGTGGCGCATTTGTGCCATTCGTTGAACTGTTCAGTGTCGAGGAAGGGCGGCTCGGCGTGGTAGTGACCTTCATGGCGGTACTGGAGCTGATCAAGGAATCGCTCGTCGAGCTGGTGCAGAACGAGCCGTTCGGACCTATCCACGTGCGTACGCGCAGCGAAGAATCGCCAACCATGGCGGAGCCGGCCGAGGAGGCAAGCCTGTGAACCTTTCCGATCCCAAGGACCTGGCCTCGTTGCTCGAGGCGCTGCTGCTGGCCTCCGGAAAGCCTCTGTCGCTCGAGCGATTGGCCGAGTTGTTCGACGAAGCAGAGCGCCCCTCGACCGTCCTGTTGCGCAAGGCCTTGGACGTGTTGGACAAGTCGTGCAAGGGGCGCGCTTTCGAACTGAAGGAAGTGGCCAGCGGCTACCGCCTGCAAGTTCGCGCGAATTTCTCGCCCTGGGTGGGACGTTTGTGGGAGGAGCGGCCGCAGCGCTACTCGCGCGCATTGCTCGAAACCTTGGCATTGATCGCCTATCGCCAGCCCATCACGCGCGGCGAGATCGAGGAGATCCGTGGGGTTGCGGTCAACAGCCAGATCGTCAAGACCTTGCTGGAGCGTGAGTGGGTGAGGGTGGTCGGCCATCGTGACGTGCCGGGGCGACCTGCGATGTTCGCTACGACCAAGCAGTTTCTCGACTACTTCAATCTGAGCAATCTGGACGAACTCCCGCCGCTGGCTGTGTTGCGTGAGATGGAGCCCGAACCGCTTGTCGATCCTGAGGATGCGCCTGTACCGGAAAGCTTGCAGGCACGTGCCGACTTGGCCTCGGAAGCCGCGCCGCGCGAGCAGACCAGCTTCCGCAGCCTGCTGGCCGAGCTGGACGGCATGGAAGTCGGCCTCAAGACGGACTTTGACGACCTGCGCGAGGACAGCGCCGATGACGAGGCGCTGCCGGACGGGGAATCCCGCGACTAAGGGTCCTTCTTCGTTTGGCGAGCCAGCAGGTAGTTGTCGTAATCGGGTACTTGGAGTGGGTGTGCCTGGTCGAGTAGCGGACTCGAAAGCAGGTAATCCGCGCTGCTTTCGTTCGCCGCCAGGGGAATGTTCCAGACCGCTGCGACCCGCAGCAGGGCCTTGACGTCCGGGTCGTGGGGCTGCGGTTCGAAGGGGTCCCAGAAGAACACCAACATGTCGATTCGACGCTCGGCGATGCGTGCACCAATCTGCTGATCGCCGCCGAGCGGGCCGCTGATCATGCACTCGACCGGCAAATCCAGATGCTCCCCGAGTAGCAGCCCGGTGGTGCCAGTGGCGACCAGCTCATGCCGCGCCAGGCGATCCTTCTGGCGCTGCGCCCATTCCAGCAGGCGCGCCTTGCAATGATCGTGTGCCACTAGCGCAATGCGCTTGCGAGCCGGCAACGTCGCGGTAATGAAGTCGATGCGGTTCATGTTCGTCCCTGTGTCTGCCTGGCGATTGAGATCAAGGCGCCTCGTGCAGGGCTCGGCAGGTATCGAGCATGCGGTTGGAAAAACCCCACTCGTTGTCGTACCAGGCCATTACCTTCAGCAGGCGTCCGCTAACCTTCGTATGGTTGGTGTCGAATATGGACGACATCGGGTTGTGGTTGAAGTCGCAGGACACCAAGGGCAGTGAGTTGCATGCGAGGATCGGCGAATTCGTGCTGGCCTCGCGCATCAGGGCGTTGACTTCGTCGGCGGTGGTTTCGCGGCTCAGTTCCAGTGTCAGGTCGACCAGCGAGACGTTGATGACCGGTACGCGTACGGCCATGCCGGTGAGTTTGCCCGCGAGCTCCGGCAGGACCAGTCCAACGGCTTCGGCCGCACCGGTCTTGGTCGGGATCATGGATTGCGTTGCCGAGCGGGCGCGGTATGGGTCGCTGTGGTAGACGTCAGATAGGTTCTGGTCGTTGGTATAGGCGTGGATGGTGGTCATCAGGCCATGTTCGATGCCGTATGCTCCCGACAGGATCTGGGCCACCGGTGCCAGGCAGTTGGTCGTGCAGGAGGCGTTGGAGATGATCTGGTGCGACTGGCGCAGGCTGTCGTGGTTCACGCCGTAGACAATGGTCGCATCCGCGCCGGAGGCCGGGGCCGAGATGATCACCTTGCTGGCGCCGGCCTGGAGATGGGCGCTGGCCTTGTCCCGGAGGTGAACAAGCCGGTGCATTCGAACACCACATCGATGTCCAGCGCGCGCCAGGGGAGTTCGGCGGGGTTGCGGATCGCCGATACCGCGATTTCGTCACCATTGACGGTCAGTTTGTCGTCGGCAACCTCCACGGATGCGTCGAAATGGCCGTGGACGGTGTCGTACTGCAAAAGGTGCGCGTTCATCGCGCTACTGCCCAGGTCGTTGATCGCGACGACCTGCAAGTGCTTGCGGTAGTCCTGCGTATACAGGGCACGGAGGACATTGCGTCCGATACGGCCGAAGCCGTTGATGGCGATACGAATAGTCATACGAGGGTCCTGGGCGGAATTTGTTGTGGGAATTACAAGATTATTCCTGTCAAAATAGAAATCAAGCCCAGTGGCGCTATGTTTTGTTTGTAAAACTACAGATTAAGAGCAGGAGTGATTGGCATGCACCCGCGGATTCAGGAAGTCACCGAACGATTGATCGAGCGTAGCCGGCCGACGCGGGAGCGTTATCTGGCGCAAATGGCCGAGGCCGCGAGTCAGGGCCCTCAGCGCGGCAAGCTGCAGTGCGCGAACTTCGCACATGGCGTGGCCGGATGCGGGTCGCAGGAAGACAAGCAGCGCCTGCGTCTGATGAACGAGGCCAATATCGCGATCGTCTCGGCCTATAACGACATGCTCTCGGCGCATCAGCCCTACCAGTACTTCCCGGACGTCATCAAGGAAGCGCTGCGCGAGATGGGTTCCGTCGGCCAGTTTGCCGGCGGCGTGCCGGCAATGTGCGACGGTGTCACCCAGGGCGAGGCCGGCATGGAGCTCAGCCTGGCGAGCCGTGAGGTGATTGCCATGGCGACGGCGGTTGCGCTCTCGCACAACATGTTCGACGGTGCGCTCTATCTGGGCATCTGCGACAAGATCGTACCGGGCCTGATGATCGGCGCCCTGCGTTTCGGGCACCTGCCGACGGTCTTCGTGCCGGGCGGGCCGATGACATCCGGCATCCCCAACAAGCAGAAGGCCGAGGTTCGCCAGCGTTATGCCGAAGGCAAGGCCAGCCGGGAGGAGCTGCTGGAATCCGAGATGCTTTCCTATCATGGTCCCGGCACCTGCACCTTCTACGGCACCGCCAACACCAATCAGGTGGTCATGGAAATCATGGGGCTGCACCTGCCGGGTTCGTCCTTCGTCAACCCGTACACGCCGTTGCGCGATGAGCTGACCCGTGAAGCGGCCCGCCAGGTCACCCGGCTGACGAACCAATCGGGCAACTACGTACCGATGTGCAAGGTTGTCGACGAAAAATCCATCGTCAATTCGGTCGTCGCGCTCAACGCCACTGGCGGCTCGACCAACCATACCCTGCACATCCCCGCATTCGCACAGGCCGCCGGTATCCAGTTGACCTGGCAGGACATGGCGGACATTTCGGCGGTCACACCGACGCTGGCGAAGGTCTACCCCAACGGTCAGGCCGATGTGAACCACTTCCATGCCTGCGGCGGTGTGCCTTTCATGGTCCGTACGCTGCTCGATGCCGGTTTGCTGCACGAGGACGTTTATACGGTTCTCGGTCAGGGCCTCAGGCAGTACACCCGCGAACCCTTCCTCGAGGATGGCAAGCTGGTCTGGCGAGAAGGCCCCGAAAACAGTCTGGACGAGGCGATCCTGCGGCCTGTCGAGCGCGCGTTTTCCCCGGAAGGTGGGTTGCGGGTATTGGAGGGGAATCTCGGCCGTGGCGTGACCAAGATTTCCGCCGTGGCGCCTGAGCATCGAGTGGTCGAAGCGCCGGCCCGAGTGTTCAGCGATCAGACCGAATTGGCGCAGGCCTTCAAGAACGGCGAGCTCGAGCGAGACTTCGTCGCTGTGGTGCGTTTCCAGGGCCCAGGGCCAATGGCATGCCGGAGCTGCACAAGCTGACACCCTTTCTCGGCGTGCTGCAGGACCGCGGCCACAAGGTCGCGCTTGTCACTGATGGTCGGATGTCCGGAGCGTCCGGCAAGGTGCCCGCGGCGATTCACGTCAGCCCGGAGGCGCTCGACGGCGGGCCCTTGTGTCGAGTCCGAGACGGCGACCTGATCCGGGTCGACGGTGAAACTGGCGAGCTGCGTGTGCTGGTCGATCAGGCCGAATTCGACGCCCGCGATCAGGTCAAGGCGCCGACAGACCTCGGAATTGGTTGCGGTCGCGAGCTGTTCGGCTTCATGCGAGCCGCGTTCAGCCCGGCCGAACGGGGAGCGAGCGTGTTTACCGAGGGGCTGGAGGCGCTCAAGTGAAAACGGCACTCGTGGGAGATATCGGTGGAACCAACGCGCGATTCGCGCTTTGGCGGGATCAGCGGATCGACTCGGTGCGCGTGTTGCCAACCCAGGAGTATCCGCGCCCGGAAGATGCGATCCGTGCCTACCTGAAGGGCGTCGGCCAGGAAGTTGAGGATCTCGAGGCGGTTTGCCTGGCGTGTGCCGGCCCGGTGTCGGGCGACGAGTTCGTCTTTACCAACAACCACTGGCGCCTGAGTCGGCAGGCGTTCTGCAAGGAATTGGGGCTGAGCGAACTGCTGCTGATCAATGATTTTTCGGCGATGGCGCTTGGCATGACGCGTCTGCGGGCCGGCGAACTCGTCGATATCTGCTCAGGCCAGTCGGCGCCTGGGCGGGCAAGGCTGGTGATCGGCCCGGGTACGGGCCTTGGCGTAGCGACGCTCGTGCCGCTGGCTGACGGGCGCTGGCAGGCGTTGCCGGGCGAAGGTGGGCACGTCTGCCTGCCGATCGGCAGTCGGCGTGAGGCCGCGCTGTGGGAGCGCCTGCACGCGAAGCTTGGCCATGTGAATGCCGAGGCGGTGCTCAGTGGTGGCGGGTTGCTGGAGCTCTACCGAACCAGCTGCAGCCTGGATGACAAGGCGGCTACCCTGACGACACCCGCCGAGATCACCGCCGCGGCGTTGAACGGCGATGCCTACGCGAAATCGGTTTTGGAACAATTCTGCGTATGGTTGGGTCGGATTGCCGGCGACAATGTCCTGACGACCGGCGCTCAGGGCGGCGTATACATCGCGGGAGGGATCGTGCCGCGCTTCGTGGAGTTCTTCGCGCGCAGCGGTTTCGCTCAAAGCTTTCGCGACAAGGGGGCATGAGTCGCTATTTTGACAAGGTTCCGGTCTGGGTCGTGACGGCTGAATACCCCGGGCTGGAAGGTGCTGGCGTCGCGCTGCAGTCATTACTGGAGGGCGCGCCCGGCGGGCAGTGACCCGCTTCGAACCTGATAATAAGAGAAGGGATGCCAGTGACACAGACTGGAAGATCGATTCTGCTGGTCGATGATGACCAGGAAATCCGCGAGCTGCTGGACGCCTACCTCAGCCGCTCGGGTTTTCACGTGCGGACCGTCGCCGATGGAGCGCAGTTTCGCGAGGCCATGTGCAGTCACGCCGCCGACCTTGTCATTCTCGACGTGATGCTGCCCGACGAGGACGGCTTCAGCCTGTGCCGTTGGGTGCGCGGCCACCAGCGGTTGGCGCAGATGCCCATCATCATGCTCACCGCCAGCTCCGACGAGACTGATCGCGTCATCGGCCTGGAGCTCGGCGCGGACGATTATCTGGGCAAACCTTTCAGTCCGCGTGAGCTGCTGGCCCGTATCAAGGCGCTGTTGCGTCGGGTCAATTTTGCGCATGAGCGTAGCGGCAGTGACGTGCTGGCGTTCGACGAGTGGCGGCTGGACATGGTCAGCCACCGACTGTTTCACCAGGACGGTGAGGAAGTGCTGCTGTCCGGCGCGGATTTCGCCTTGCTCAAGCTGTTCCTCGACCATCCACAGCAGATCCTCGATCGCGACACCATTGCCAATGCGACGCGCGGACGGGAGGTCATGCCGCTTGAGCGCATCGTCGACATGGCAGTCAGCCGGCTCCGGCAGCGCTTGCGCGATACAGGCAAATGCCCTCGGCTGATCCGGACCGTTCGGGGCAGCGGCTATCTCCTCGCTGCGCAGGTCACGCCCCATCATGATCCGCTTGGCTAAGCGCCGCTGGCCGCTGGTGCCGCGGTCTCTGCTCGGCCGCATGCTGCTGCTGACACTGCTTGCGGTGTTACTGGCGCAGGCGCTGTCGAGCTTCATCTGGGTGTCGCAACTGCGGGCGAGCCAGATGGAAGGCCTACTCACCAGCGCGCGCAGCGTGGCGCAGTCCATGTCCGCCAGCGTCAGCTATTTCCGTTCCTTGCCGCTTGGCTACCGGCCGCTGGTCCTCGACCAGTTGCGCAGCATGGGCGGGACGCGTTTTTTCGTATCGCTCAACGACAAGCCACTGGACATGCAGGTTCTGCCGCCGACCGAGCGTAAGCAAGCTGTGCTGGCAGAAGTCGATCAGGTACTGCGCGAGCGTCTCGGACGGGACGTCGACATGTCGGTGAGCTTCGTCAGCCCCGATGACCTGCGCATCTTCAACGGCGGCTTGAAGCTCGACGAGCTGCCGCGGTCCTGGGCGCATTACGCGTTGAGCCTGGAGCCGCTGAATCCGCCGGTGCTGGTCACCCAGATTCAGATTGCACCGAACGAGTGGCTCTACCTCGCTTCGCTGATGCCGGCGCCTTACGCGAGTCTGGAAGAGGATGTCATCCCGATCCAGCAACTGTGGTTCATTGCGTTCACCAGCAGCTTCCTGCTCCTGTTCATCGGTGTTCTGGTGCATTGGCAAAGCCGGCCACTCAAGCGGCTGGCACGCGCGGCGCGGGAGATGTCGCTGGGTAGCGAAGTGGAGTTGCTGCCGGAAGTCGGTGGCAGCGAGGTCGTCGAGGTCAGTCGCGCATTCAACAGCATGCGCGAGCGGATCGGTCGCTACCTCAACGAGCGCAGCCAATTGTTCAGCGCCATCTCCCATGATCTGCGGACGCCCATCACGCGCCTGCGCCTGCGGGTCGAGTTGCTCGAGGACGAGGCACTGCAGCGCAAGTTCAGTCGCGACCTGGACGAGCTGGAGCTGTTGGTCAAAGGTGCGCTGCAGTGCGTCAAGGACACCGATATCCATGAAAACATCGAGCCGCTGGATCTCAACCTGCTGCTTGATTGCGTCACGGAACCCTATCTGGCGTCGAATGGCAACGGGCGAGTGACGGTACAGGGCAGGGCGGCTGCGCCCTACGCGGGCAAACCGCTGGCGCTCAAACGCTGCATCGGCAATCTGCTCGACAACGCGCTGAAATATGGCGAACGAGCCCATCTGCGGATCGAGGACGACAAGCACACCTTCTCGCTCCATGTGGATGATGAGGGGCCTGGCGTTCCTCAGGCATGGCTTGAACAGGTATTCGAGCCGAACTTTCGGCTGGCAACCAAACAGCCCGGTTACGGACTGGGTCTTGGGATCGCCCGAAACATCGCGCATGCCCATGGCGGAGAGATCAGTCTGCGCAACCTGGACGAGGGGGGCTGCGTGTGACGCTGAGCCTGCCTCGAGAGGTCGGGTGAATCGGCGCCGGCTCGACGGTCTTGTTACAGCGCTGCCTGGCTTGTAACGAGATGGTGACATTTCAATATCCCTTCGTTACCCGGCGCGCCAACAGGCGCGCCTAGAATCGATGCAGCGCAAGCGAAGCCTTGCATTGATAAAAACAAGAAAGGAAAGCCCATGAACGCCCTACATCGTCTTGTTACTGCTGTCTCCCTCGCATCCCTCGTTCCGCTGGCTCACGCCGGAGAAGTCGAAGTTCTGCACTGGTGGACGTCCGGTGGTGAAAAGCGCGCCGCTGACACGCTGCAGCGCCTGGTCGAAGAGCAAGGCCATACCTGGAAAGACTTCGCCGTGGCCGGAGGTGGCGGCGAGGCGGCAATGACCGTGCTCAAGACCCGCGCCGTTTCCGGCAACGCACCGGCCGCCGCCCAGATCAAAGGCCCCGACATTCAGGAATGGGGTGAGCTGGGACTGCTCTCCGACCTCAACGAGGTGGCCGAGAAGGCCAAGTGGGACGAGCTGCTGCCCAAGCAGGTTTCCACTGCCATGAAGTACGAGGGTGACTACGTCGCCGTGCCGGTGAACGTGCATCGCGTCAACTGGCTGTGGATCAATCCTGAAGTGTTCGAAAAGGCTGGCGCTACGCCGCCCACCACGCTGGATGAGTTCTACGCCGCTGCCGACAAGCTCAAGGCCGCCGGTTTCATGCCGCTGGCGCACGGCGGCCAGCCCTGGCAGGACGGCACCGTGTTCGAGGACATCGCGCTTGCGGTGCTCGGCCCGGAAGACTACCGCAAGGCGTTCGTCGAGCTGGATCGAGACGTATTGACCGGAGACAAGATGGTCGAGGCTTTCGCGGCGCTGAAAAAAGTGCGCAGTTATGTCGACAAGGATGCCGCGGGGCGCGACTGGAACAGCGCCACCGCGATGGTCATGAACGGCAGAGCCGGCATGCAGATTATGGGCGACTGGGCCAAGAGCGAGTGGACGGCCGCGAACAAGATCGCCGGCGAGGACTACACCTGCGTGCCGTTCCCGGGTACGCAGGGCAGCTTTACCTACAACATCGACTCGCTGGCGATGTTCAAACTCAACAATGAAGACAATCGCAAGGCGCAGCAAGATCTGGCTCGCACTGTTCTCGAACCGGAGTTCCAGCAGTTCTTCAATCAGAACAAGGGCTCGATTCCGGTTCGGCTCGACCAGGACATGAGCGAATTCGACAGCTGCGCTCAGCAGTCGATGAAAGACTTCAAGGCATCGGCTGAAGGTCCGGGCCTGGTGCCCAGTCTGGCTCACGGCATGGCGGCATCCAGCTACGTGCAGGGTGCGGTGTTCGACGTGGTCACCAACTTCTTCAACGACCCTGCTGCCGATCCGAAGAAGGCGGCGCAGCAATTGGCTGCGGCGATTCAGGCGGTCCAGTAGATCCTTAGGGTCGTGCTCCACGACCCCGTTTTATAACCCTGCGATGCCCTGGCATCGGAACCCCCGCGGCTGATCGGTGATCAGCCGCGACGGGAGTGTCTTGCCCGTCGAACGGTACTCGAGGTGCGTCATGCGTTCTGTATACACCGGGAGCCAACCATGAGCTCAACCGCTGTCATCACCAAGGCGTCCAAGCTGCCGAAGGCTTCCCCGCTGGACGCGCTGCAGAACTGGCTGCCCAAGCTGGTTCTGGCGCCGAGCATGTTGATCGTGCTGGTCGGCTTCTATGGCTACATCTTCTGGACCTTTCTGCTCTCGTTCACCAACTCGCGTTTCATGCCCAGCTACAAGTGGGTCGGGCTGTTGCAATACGAACGGCTATGGAACAACGACCGTTGGTGGGTCGCCAGCAAGAATCTTTTGATATTCGGTGGGTTGTTCGTTTCGATCAGTCTGGTGATCGGCGTATTGCTCGCCGTGCTGCTGGACCAGCGCATTCGGCGTGAAGGCTTCATCCGCACGGTTTATCTCTACCCGATGGCGTTGTCGATGATCGTCACCGGCACGGCGTGGAAGTGGTTGCTCAATCCAGGCCTGGGTATCGACAAGATGCTGCGTGACTGGGGTTGGGAAGGCTTTCGCTTCGATTGGCTGGTCGACCCTGACCGCGTCGTGTACTGCCTGGTGATCGCGGCGGTGTGGCAGGCGTCGGGCTTCGTCATGGCATTGTTTCTCGCCGGGCTGCGCGGCGTCGATCAGTCGATCGTACGGGCGGCGCAGATCGATGGAGCCAGCCTGCCGAGTATCTACCTGCGCATCGTCCTGCCAAGCCTACGCCCGGTGTTCTTCAGTGCGCTGATGATTCTGGCGCACATCGCGATCAAGGCGTTCGATCTGGTCGCTGCGATGACGGCAGGCGGGCCGGGCTACGCATCGGATCTCCCGGCCATGTTCATGTACGCACACACCTTCACGCGGGGCCAGATGGGGCTTGGCGCTGCCAGCGCGATCCTCATGCTCGGTGCGGTGATGGCGATCGTCGTGCCTTACCTGTATTCGGAATTGAGGAACAAGCGCCATGAGTAGTCTGGTAGGGCGCAAGCGCCTGACATTCAGCCGTGTGGCGATCTACGCGACACTGCTCACGGCAGTGGCCCTGTATCTGGTGCCTTTGGTCGTGATGCTGCTGACCAGCTTCAAGACACCCGAGGACATCCGGACCGGGAACCTGCTTTCCTGGCCGGACGTGATGACGGTCATCGGTTGGGTCAAGGCCTGGGACGTGGTCGGTGGGTATTTCTGGAATTCGGTGAAGATCACCGTGCCGGCCGTGGTGATCTCCACGTTGCTGGGCGCGCTGAACGGCTATGTGCTCGCCATGTGGCGCTTCCGTGGGTCCCAGTTGTTTTTCGGTCTGCTGCTTTTTGGCTGCTTCCTGCCGTTCCAGGTCATCTTGCTGCCGGCGTCCTTCACGCTGGGGCAGCTCGGACTGGCCAACACGACGCCCGGGCTGGTGCTGGTCCATCTGGTGTACGGCCTCGCGTTCACGACACTGTTCTTCCGCAACTTCTACGTGAGCGTGCCGGACGCACTGATACGGGCGGCGCGCCTTGACGGTGCCGGCTTCTTCACCATCTTCAGCAAGATCCTGCTGCCGATGTCGATTCCCACCATCATGGTGTGCCTGATCTGGCAGTTCACCCAGATCTGGAATGACTTCCTCTTCGGGGTCGTGTTCGCCAGTGGCGATACGCAACCCATCACAGTGGCGCTGAACAACCTGGTCAATACCAGCACCGGTGCCAAGGAATACAACGTAGACATGGCTGCCGCGGTGATCGCCGGGCTGCCGACGCTGGTGGTGTACATCCTCGCCGGCAAGTATTTCCTGCGCGGGCTTACGGCCGGCGCGGTCAAGGGTTAGGAGAACGACATGGCTGCACTAGAACTTTGCAACGTTCGCAAGAGCTATCCGGGCAGCTCACACGAGACGCTCAAGGACATCGACCTGAAGATCAGTGACGGTGAGTTCCTGATCCTGGTCGGTCCGTCCGGTTGCGGTAAGTCGACGCTGATGAATTGCATTGCCGGGCTTGAGGACATAACCGGCGGTGAGATTCGTGTGGATGGCGCGGACATCAGCTCGGCCAGTCCGAAGGATCGGGATATTGCGATGGTGTTTCAGTCCTACGCGCTGTACCCGACGATGACGGTCCGGGAAAACATTGCCTTCGGCCTGAAAATGCGCAAGGTGCCGCCTGCCACGATCGAGGAAGAGGTCACCCGAGTCGCGAAGCTGCTGCAGATCGAGCATCTGCTCAGCCGCAAGCCGTCCCAATTGTCCGGCGGCCAACAGCAGCGCGTCGCCATGGGACGAGCACTGGCACGCCGGCCGAAGATCTACCTGTTCGACGAACCACTGTCGAATCTGGACGCCAAGCTGCGGGTACAGATGCGGACCGAAATCAAGCTGATGCATCAGCGCCTCAAGACCACCACCGTTTATGTCACCCATGATCAGATCGAGGCGATGACCTTGGGTGACAAGGTGGCCGTGATGAAGGACGGGATTGTCCAGCAGTTCGGCACGCCCAAGGATATCTACAACAACCCGGCGAACCTGTTCGTCGCAAGCTTCATCGGCTCGCCCCCGATGAATTTCATTCCGCTGCGCTTGAACCGGCAGGGCGCTCAATGGCTGGCGCTGCTGGATAGCGGACAGGACCGCTGCGAGTTGCCGCTGCGTTTGCCCGATGGGGAATCGCTGGAAGGTCGCGAAGTGATTCTCGGCATTCGCCCGGAGCAGATCAGTCTGGGCAGTGACGGTGCGCTGCCGACGTTACGCGCCGACGTGCAGGTAATCGAGCCGACCGGGCCTGACACCATGGTGTTCGTCGAGCTCAACCAGACCAAGGTATGCGTGCGGCTTGCACCGGACAGCGTCCCCGACGTCGGCAGCAGCCTGACGCTGCAATTCGAGCCGGACAAGGTCCTGCTCTTCGATGCGAAGACCGGCGAACGGCTCGGCGTCGCTCGCGGAGACGGCGGCATGGGGCGCAACGGCACAGTGACGCGGTTGGTTGCTCGCTGAGCGCAGTGGAAAAAAGGCCCGGTCGCTGTATATCTGCGTACCGGCGCAGCTTTCGTCTGGATGTTATTGATGTGCCTGGTTTTTTGGCGCTTCGGGGCGAACCCCGGCAGCGCCGCAAAGTCGAACCGCTGCCCGTCTTGCTGGCATGCGGATCGTAAGGAGAGCCATACCGGCTCGATCCAACAGCAGTAACAACAATAAGAGCTAATTGGAGCGGATATGAAAAAGACCACACGCTTGGGCCTGGCGGTATCGCTGGCCAGCCTCGCCCTGCCGTTTACCGTCCAGGCGCTGGACTTCAACGGATACGTGCGCAGCGGTATCGGCGAATCGAGTGCAAGCGACTCGCAGGCCTGTTTCCAACTGCCAGGTGCTCCGTCGAAGTTCCGTCTCGGCAACGAATGCGAACAGTACGCTGAGCTCGGCCTGCGCCAGGACCTGTTCACGCTGAGCGACGGTTCTGTGCTGAGCCTCGAGGGCATGGCGGCGTTGTACAACGAATACGATCACACCCCGAAGTTCACCGGTGATCACGGCTGGGCGAGGATGGTCCAGGCCTACGCCGAATGGAGCAAGGTGCCAGCGTTGAATGGCGGGTCTCTGTGGGCGGGCCGGCGCTTCTACAAGCGGAACGACATCCACATCTCAGACTTCTATTACTGGAACCAGAGCGCGACGGGAGCCGGTATCGAGGACATGGAGATCGGTGGCCTGAAGTACAGTTATGCCTTCTCGCGCAAAGACAGCGTCTTCCAGGACGAATACGTCAATCGACACGACTTCAACGTCGGCGGCTTCGACACCAACCCCGACGGCGAGCTGCAAGTCGGCGTCAGCTACATCGACGATCCCGATCGTGACGACTCCAACAGTGGCTGGTCCGTGGCTGTCCAGCACAAGCAGATCGGCTTCCTGGGCGGCAGCAATACCTTTGCGTTGCAGTACGGTGAAGGGCCCGGTACCGGGCTGGGCTATACCGGCGACGTTACGCTCGGCAGCAGCGACAAGAGCTGGCGGGTAGTGGAGTTCTTCGATTGGCAGGTAACGCCTCGATTCGGTGGCCAATTCCAGGCGGTCTATCAGAAGGACAAGCGGCAGGATGGCGGCGACCAGGACTGGATTTCCGTCGGTGTACGTCCTGTCTATGCACTCACCGAACAGTTCAAGCTCGTCGCGGAGGTCGGTCATGACCAGATCGATGCCCCGGACGGAACGCGCAAACTGACCAAGTTCACGGTCGCGCCGACGTGGTCCCCGACAGGCCCAGATTTCTGGGCGCGTCCTGAGGTGCGTCTGTATTACACCTATGCCCAATGGAACGACGCTGCTCAGCGTGCTGCGAATCTGATGGCGGCAGGTAGCGCTTTGTCCGACACCGGGGCGTTCGGCAATGCCCAGCACGGCTCGAATTTCGGCGTGCAGGTCGAGTACTGGTGGGATTGATCGCCTCGATAGCCTGATTCCCTTAGAACCTCCGGCAGCTGTGCCTCTCTACTAGCCATAGGCACAGCGGGTCCGGAGGTGGTTTTGGGCGACAAGGCGAAAAATCCCTGTATCAGTCTATGCAAGCTGAAAGACGAGATATGCATTGGCTGTGGCCGTAGCCGGGCGGAGATGAAGGCCTGGAAGGGCCTGAGCAACAAGGAGCGTAAAACCGTCAACGAGCTGGCTGCCCAGCGGCTCAAGCACATGGGCAAGGCCAGGAAGAAAAAGAAGTGATCAGCTGTCCTCGCTTGGATAGCGCGTTGCGACCAGGCTTTCCTTGATCTTGCGCAGGTGCGGCTGGAAGTCGACGCCGCGCCGCAGCGTCACGCCGGCCGCAAGGGTGTCGAGCACGGTCAGCTGAATGATCCGCGAAGTCATCGGCATGTAGATGTCGGTATCTTCCGGCAGCGGGATGTCGAGGCTCAGGGTGCATACCTTGGCCAATGGAGAGTCGGCCGCTGTGAGGCCGAGTACCGAAGCGCCGTTGTCTCGCGCGATTCGGGCCGCTTCGACCAGTTCGCGGGTGCGTCCGGTATAAGAGATGATGACGAACAGATCACCGGTGTGTGCGACCGAGGCGAGCATCCTCTGCATCAGCACATCGGCATGAGCGCTGACCGGCAGATTGAAGCGGAAGAACTTGTGCTGGGCATCCAGCGCTACCGACGCCGATGCGCCCAGTCCGAAGAAATGGATTTGACGCGCCTGGATCATCAGATCGACCGCCTGGCTCACCACGCGCGGGTCGATGGCCTGGCAGGCACTGTCGAGCGAGGCGATGGCGCTACCGAATATCTTGCGTGTGTAAGCCTCGGGTCCATCGTTGGCTTCGACCGCCTGGCTGACATAAGCCGCTCCGCTGGCCAGGCTTTGCGCCAGCTGAATCTTCAAGGCCGGATAACCGGCCGCACCAAATGACCGGCAGAACCGATTGACGGTCGGTTCGCTGACATTCGCCGCCTGAGCCAAGGCCGCGATGCTGTAACGGGTGGCCTGCTGTGGATCGCTGAGAATGACTTCCGCCACCTTGCGTTCGGCCTTGTTCAGCTCGTCGAGTCGATTTTTTATCTGTTCCAAGAGATTTTTCATGCGATCCATGTCTCTTCCTTCAAGGGCTCGTATCCATGGCGAAGCCTATTGGGCGGCGCGGATAGCGAAAAAAACGACATATGTTGTTTTAACAACAACATTTTGTGCTTAAGATGCGCAAGCTTACCTGTCACGCAGCTTAATTTGGTTAATAAAAAAATCATGCCTGCTATTACTGTTGATGCGACGACCTTCGCCTTGTTCGGTGCCCTCGGCGATCTGGCGCTGCGCAAGCTGTTCCCGGCACTTTATCAGCTGGACCGAGCAGGTCTGCTACATGCCGACACACGCATTCTTGCGCTTTCCCGCGATACAGGCGATGCCGAGGCACATCTGGCGCGGATTGATCAGGCGCTCCGCAAGCACGTGCCCGCTACGCAGCTGGATGAAGACGTACTGTCGCGGTTCATGGCCCGGCTCGATTACCTGACGATGGATTTCCGCAACCAGGCCGATTACGCCGCCCTGGCAGAAAAGGTGTCGCCAGTACTGCCATTGATCGCCTATTTCGCCACACCGGCTTCGGTCTACGGGGCGATCTGCGAGAACCTCGCCCACGCCGACCTGGCGGACCAGACGCGCGTCGTGCTCGAAAAGCCGATCGGTCATGACCTTGAGTCGTCTCGAGTGGTCAACGAGGCGGTCGCGCAATATTTCCCCGAATCGCGGATCTACCGGATCGACCATTACCTGGGCAAGGAAACGGTTCAGAACCTCATTGCGTTGCGCTTCGCCAACAGTCTGTTCGAAACCCAGTGGAACCAACACCATATTTCCCATGTGGAGATCACGGTGGCTGAGACGGTCGGGATCGAAGGGCGGTGGGGCTATTTCGACCAGGCTGGTCAGCTGCGGGACATGATCCAGAACCACCTGTTGCAGCTCCTATGCCTGATTGCGATGGATCCACCGAGCGACCTTACGGCCGATAGCATTCGCGACGAAAAGGTAAAGGTGCTCAAAGCCCTCGCGCCCATTACGCCGGAGCGACTGGGGCGCTACGTGGTGCGCGGCCAGTACGTCGCTGGCTCGGTCGGTGGCAAGGCTGTGCCGGGGTATCTCGAGGAGGAGAACTCCAATGCCGAGAGCAGCACCGAAACCTTTGTCGCGCTGCGTGCCGACATCTGTAACTGGCGCTGGTCCGGCGTGCCCTTCTATCTGCGCACTGGCAAGCGCATGGGGGAGAAGGTTTCGCAGATCGTCATCCACTTCAAGGAGCCGCCGTTCTACATCTTCGCGCCGGAGCAGCGCTCCCTCATCAGCAATCGGCTGATCATCCGTCTGCAGCCCGATGAGGGTATATCGCTTCAGGTCATGACCAAGGAGCAGGGCCTGGACAAAGGCATGCACCTGCGCAGCGGGCCGCTTCAGCTCAATTTTTCACAGACCTACAAGAGTTCGCGGATCCCCGATGCGTACGAGCGGTTGTTGCTCGAGGTGATGCAGGGCAACCAGAACCTCTTCGTGCGCAAGGACGAAATCGAGTACGCCTGGAAATGGTGTGACCAGTTGATCGACGGCTGGTCTCGCATTGGCGAGCCTCCGAAAGCGTATCCGGCAGGTTCCTGGGGGCCAGTAGCCTCCATCGCGCTCATTACACGTGACGGGAGGTCCTGGTATGGCGATCTCTGATCTGGCGCTCCCGGCGGGCGTGGTATCGCATGAGCTTCAGGATGCCCAGCACCTGGCCGTGGCGTTGGCCGAGCGGGTCGCGCGCGCACTCGAGGCCGCGCTCGCGGAAAAGGCTTCGGTCAGCCTGGTGGTCTCGGGCGGGCGCAGCCCGATCGCGTTTTTCGAGGCTCTTTCCCAGCACTCACTCGATTGGGCACGAGTGCAGGTCAGCCTGGCCGACGAACGCTGGGTCGATACGAGCCATCCGGACAGTAACGAGGGGCTCGTACGGCGGCACCTCTTATGCAATGCCGCGGCGCAGGCGCAATTCATCGGGCTTTATAAGCCGGCCGAGACGCTGGCGCAGGCCGCCAAGCTGGCGAGCGAGGTGCTGGCAAGTCTCGCTTCGCCTATCGATGTGCTGGTCCTCGGCATGGGAAATGATGGCCATACCGCCTCGTTGTTCCCAGGTAGCCCCTTGTTGTCGCAGGCCCTGAGCGCGGCGGAAGCTACCCGCTGCCTACCCATGCGTGCGCCGGTCGAGCCTCATGAGCGTCTCAGCATGACCTATTCGCTTCTGTCGGCCGCCTCTGTGCAATGCCTCGCAATCCAGGGTGCGGCGAAGCTCGACACGCTGCAGCAAGCCATGCGTCTTGAGCCATCACAGATGCCCATTCGGGCATTCATGCATCCCCCCTCTCGAAATTTACTGGTGCCCCTGAGGGCCGAGGATTCAGTCATGTCCATGGAACAAAAAAAACGCTCAGATTGAACGGATCTGCACCGAGGCACGCATCCTTCCGGTGATCACCATTGGAAGCGAGGAGCAGATCCTGCCGTTGGCCGACGCCCTTGCCGCCGGCGGGCTGACCGCCCTGGAGATCACGCTGCGCTCGGCGCATGGCCTGACCGCGATTCGTCGGTTGCGCCAGGAACGCCCTGACCTTTGCATCGGTGCCGGCACGGTACTGGATAAGCGCATGATGGATGAGGTCGAAGCGGCCGGTGCACAGTTCATAGTCTCGCCTGGCTGTACCGACGAACTGTTGCAAGCTGGTGTCAATTGCTCCGTGCCCCTGCTGGCCGGCATCAGCAGTGCCTCTGACATCATGCGTGGCTATGCGCTGGGGTATCGTCGGTTCAAGCTCTTCCCTGCGGAGGTCTGCGGCGGCGTCAATGCCATCAAAGCCTTGGGCGGTCCTTTCGGCGACGTCCGTTTCTGTCCGACCGGCGGCGTGAATGCCGCTAACGCCGCTCAGTATCTGGCGCTGCCGAACGTGATGTGCGTGGGCGGTACCTGGATGATCGACGCCGCTGTGCTCAAGTCCGGGGACTGGCGTGGTATCACACAGGCGACTGCCGATGCGCTGGCGGCGCTCGGCTCGCATTGATCGATCTGGCTCACCGATCGGCTCCTGCGGGCAATACGGGTTGCTAATCTGATAGTGCTTACCTAGGCCGTTGCGCGTATAGTGCGCGGCCTTTTCCCATCGGAACTGCACACCGGGAGGTGCCCAGAATGACCGAACACGAAGACTCAACCCCTCACGTAGCCCACGGCGAAAAACTCCAGAAAGTATTGGCGCGTCTTGGCCTCGCATCCCGCCGCGACGTGGAAAGCTGGATCACCGCCGGGCGGGTCAAGGTCAACGGGAGCGTTGCGACGCTCGGCCAGCGGGTTGATTCGCACGATGCCATCTCGGTCGATGGCCGGCTACTGAAGCGGGAGGAGGCGGCCGAGAGCGTCCGTCGGGTGCTGATCTACAACAAGCCCGATGGTGAAATCTGCACGCGCGACGACCCGGAAGGGCGTCCGACGGTGTTTGATCGCTTGCCAAGGCCAAAGGACGGTCGTTGGATCAATATCGGTCGGCTGGATATCAATACGACCGGTCTGCTGCTGTTCACTACCGACGGTGAGCTCGCCAACCGCTTGATGCACCCGTCATATGAAATGGATCGTGAGTATGCCGTCCGGGTACGGGGTGAGGTCGACGACGAAATGATCGAGCGCCTCAAGACAGGTGTGATGCTCGAGGACGGCCCAGCACGTTTCACCGACATCCAGCAGGCGCCAGGCGGCGAGGGCTTCAACCATTGGTACCACTGCGTCGTGATGGAAGGCCGGAATCGCGAGGTGCGACGCCTTTGGGAGTCCCAGGGGCTGGTCGTCAGCCGCCTGAAACGCGTTCGCTTCGGTCCGGTATTTCTGACGTCCGATTTACCTATGGGCCGTTGGCGTGAAATGTCACAAAGCGAGGTCGACATTCTCAGCGAGGAGGTCGGTCTCAAGCCGGTGGCGTTGCCCGAGATGAGGGCCAAGACCAAAGAAAAGCTCGACCGTATGCAGCGCAAGGTGGCGAAGCCGATCCCTCGCGGTGATCGACGGGGGCGCGTGTTGCGTTCGGCGGCTGAGGCCGAAGTGCCTGCTTCTGGCAGTAAAAGACGCGACGAGCGCGACACACCGGCGTCACGTCGTGGTACGCCGGTGGCGGATCGACCAGCCGACGTGCGGCGCGGTCGCGGAAAACCGGCCGAAACCTCCGGCTCAGGTGATAAGGCTGGACGCAAGCCGTCTCCGAAGCCCCGTGGTGAAGTACCGGTGAAGAACGGTCGGCGTCCAGCGACTGGGCGAGGCCAGGGCCCGAAGCGGTCCCAATGACACGCAACAGTCGAGTGCGGCAACATGCTTGCGCTCGAGCGCGTCAACCTGCGCTGGCGACCTGATTACGGCCGCTGCGCTTGGCTTGATAGAGCGCCTGGTCGGCGCGCTGAAGTAGTGTGTCCAGAGGTTCGCCCGTGAGGTAGGTTGCGCAACCCAGGCTGGCTGACAGCTTGACCTGACGTTCGCCCACCAGGAAGGGCAGCTGTTCGATCGCAGCCCTGATGCGCTCAGCCACGACAGCCGCGGCTGTGGCGCTAGTGTTCGAAAGCACGAGCGCGAATTCTTCGCCACCGAACCTGAAGACCATGTCGACATTGCGTAGCTGTTCCTTCATCAGCAAGGATATTGCTCGCAGTGCTGCGTCGCCGGCGTGATGGCCGTGCTGGTCATTGAGGGTCTTGAAGTGATCCATGTCGAGCATGACCACTGACAAGTCTTGAGCATGCCGCCGGGCCAGCTCGGTTTCTCGGCTCAGACTTTGCTCCAGTGCCAGGCGGTTTCCCCGTACCGGTCAACGGGTCTCTCAACGACGCGCGAACGGCCTGGCGGTACAGCAGGGCGTTACGTAGTGGGAAGATAAGGCAGTCGAGCGCGGCGGCAAGTTGGGTGGCGAGCAGCTCAGAGACAGGTTCGCCGCTGCAGATCAGCAGCTCTCCCAGCTCCTCGCCTTGGATCGACAAGCGGAAGCCCATCCGGGCCTCGGATGACTGACCCAACAGCAGGTCGACTTCTGTGGCAGTGTGGCGATAGACCAGCCCGTCGACTGTCGTCAGCCTGCCGACTTCTTCGAAAAAGAAGCTCAGGAGCCTATCCACTTCGAGGCTCATCTGAAGGCGGCCTGTCAGGGCGCGTACCAGGTCCGCCAGTTCGTAAGGGCGTCCTGCAGGCGATGTGGACGGCCTGAAGGACGGCTCGCTTCGAGCGGCACCGATATCGACCGTAACGTTATTCTGCTTCAGTGGCAGCATGGCAATCCTCGAACGCAAGTTGCGTTAATGAGCAGAGCTATGCGAATTGAATGCCATGTCGCGTATCGTGTTGTTTTTCAATGACTTAAGCGAGCCTTGTCGCCTCGTTTGATGGCGTTGCGCCAGCAAAGCGGCAATCAGTCCTCGCTTTGATTGGCCAAGGGTTGCCGTCTGCCGGAAATCCGTCGTGATCGTTGTCTCTACTGGGCGTCCATGGCCTGGCCGTTGACGTCTCGGCTATCAGGTCCCATGAGGTAAAGATAGACGGGCATGATTGTCTCAGGCAGCGGGTTCACACTGGGGTTCTCGCCCGGGTACGCCTTCGCCCGCATATCGGTACGGGTTGCCCCGGGATTCACACTGTTGGCTCTAACGCGGGAAGTGCCGTCGAGCTCGTCCGCCACGACCTGCATCAGGCCTTCCGTGGCGAATTTGGATACGGCATATGCCCCCCAGTAAGCGCGCCCTTTTCGGCCAACGCTGCTGGAGGTGAAGATCACCGAGGCATCTTCCGATAGCTTGAGCAGTGGTAGCAGGGTGCTGGTGAGCATGAACGCGGCGTTTACGTTGACCTGCATGACGCGCATGAAATTGTCGCCGGACAGCTGCTCGATTGGCGTTCGAGGTCCAACGATACCTGCGTTGTGCAGCAGGCCATCGAGGCGGCCAAACTCGCGCTCGATCATCGCAGCCAGTTCATCAAATTGATGGGGCAGTGCAGTTTCCAGATTAAGTGGGATCACCGCGGCCTGAGGCCAGCCCGCCGCTTCGATTTCATCGTAGACGCGGTTCAGGTTCTCCTCGTTCTTGCCCAGTAGCAGGACCGTTGCACCATGAGCGGCATAAGCTTTCGCTGCAGCTTCGCCGATTCCGCGGCCGGCGCCTGTCACAAGAATGATCCGGCCTTTCAATAGGTCTGGACGCGCGGAGTAGTCGAACATCTGTATATCTCACTATCAAACGAGGTGCCTGGGAGCCGGCGACGGAGGAGGTTGAACTGGCGTCAGCAAGAACCGAGCGCACGATCCAGCACTGCACGTAGCTCGAGCGGGTGGCTGACAACGACATCGGCGCCCCAGTGGTCGGGATTGTCGTCCGGGTGAATGTACCCGTAGCGTACTGCTGCGGTTTTGCTTCCTGCCGCGCGACCTGATTCGATATCTCTCAGGTCATCGCCAACGAATAGGACTGTCGAGGGATCAAGCGCCAAGCGACTGCATGCGAGCAGCATGGGTTCCGGGTCCGGCTTGCTTCTGCTCACGTGATCCGGGCATATCAGTACGGCGCAGCGCGAAGCCAGCCCGAGTCGCTGCATGATCGGCTCAGCAAAACGGACAGGTTTGTTGGTCACCACTCCCCAGGCAATCTTGGCCTGTTCGATGTCGGCGAGTAATTGCTCCATGCCATCGTACAGGCGGCTTTCAACTGCGCAGTGGTCCTGATACCGGTCCAGAAACTCCTGACGTAACGCTTCGAACTCGGCGGAAAGTGGGTCGACATCGAAAGCGGCCAGCACCATCGCCTGGGCCCCACCGGATACGACGTCACGAATGGATTGGTCAGCTATCCGGCTGAGCCCACGTGAAACGCGCATGGCTTGGGTGACGGCAATGAAATCGGGGGCGGTATCGAGCAACGTTCCGTCCATGTCGAACAATACGGCAGCTAGGCGCATCACACCTCCCGCCTTGTCTGGATCATGTAGTTGACGTCTACATCGGGCGATAGCTTGTAGTGCTTCGTAAGGGGTTGTAGGTCAGGCCGACGATGTCCTGGACTTCCAGTTCGGCATCACGGCTCCATGCGCCAAGCTCGGAGGGGCGGATGAACTTGCGGTAGTCATGGGTGCCACGGGGTAATAGCTTTAGGACGTACTCCGCGCCGATGATCGCAAGTGCGTAGGCTTTGGGATTCCGATTGATTGTGGAAAAGAATACTTGCCCACCGGGTTTCACCATTGCGGAGCACGCCCGAATCACCGAGGCGGGATCCGGCACGTGCTCCAGCATCTCAAGGCAGGTAACCACGTCGAACTGAGATGGGCACTCCTCCGCCAGCGCTTCGGCTGTGGTTTGCCGGTAATCCACCTCGAGTCCGGATTCAAGCAAATGGAGGCGCGCGACCGCCAATGGGGCTTCACCCATGTCGATGCCGGTTACGTCGGCGCCTCGTTGCGCCATCGCCTCGCACAGGATGCCGCCGCCGCAGCCGACATCGAGCACCTTCTTGCCGGCGAGCGGGACGTGCTCGTCAATCCAGTTAACCCGCAGGGGGTTGATTTCATGCAGGGGTTTGAACTCGCTTTCCCGATCCCACCAGCGGTGGGCCAGCGCTTCGAATTTAGCGATCTCGGCGTGGTCGACGTTGCTCATGATCTGTCCCGTTGATTGCGCGAGGGGTTTCCTCTAAAACGCTGAATGGTGCCAGCTTCCTCCAAGCGGGGGAGTATGGCGGTTTGTCGCGGTTCGGTGCTATCTAGCCTTGATCTTCTCGGCCCACTCCCACGCGTTCTTAATGATGTGTTGTTCATCCATTCGTGTGAGCTTACCGTCATCAAGCAGCTGCTTCCCGCCCACCCATACGTGTCGCACACAATCTCGGCTGCATGAGTAGATGAGCTGGGAGACCGGATCGTAGACGGGCTGCTGAGCAAGACCGGATAGGTCGAAAGCGACCATGTCAGCGAACTTACCCACCTCCAGCGATCCGATGCAGTCGTCGAGACCAAAGGCTCGCGCGCCGTTCAGGGTCGCCATGCGTAGAGCTCGATGTGCGTCCAGTGCCGTGGCTGATCCGGCCACAGTTTTGGCCAACAGCGCGGCGGTGCGAGTCTCGCCTAGCAGGTCAAGGTCGTTGTTACTCGCTGCACCATCGGTGCCAATCGCGACATTCACTCCAACCTCCCAGAGTCGCTCCACGGGGCAAAACCCACTGGCGAGCTTAAGGTTGGATTCAGGGCAATGGATGACACTGCAATTGTGTTCGACAAGCAGCTCAATATCCTGCTCGGCGACCTGGGTCATATGAACCGCTTGGAACCGAGGACCCAGAAGCTGCAAGCGCGCCAGCCTGGCTAGCGGGCGCTCGCCATCATTGCGCACAGCTTCTTCCACCTCATGCAGTGTCTCGTGCACATGCATATGGATGCCGATGTCCATTTCGGCTACGAGCGTGCGAATGGCTTCGAGCTTACTGTCCGCGACGGAGTAGGGCGCATGGGGGCCGAACGCCACCGATAGTCGGGGGTGATGTTTCAGGTCGTCGAACAGTTCGACTCCTTTGCGCATGGCTTCGTCAGCGTCGCGGGCGCCTGGTATGGGAAAGTCCAGCACAGGAATGGCGATCTGTGCCCTGACGCCAAAGGCATGAACCACTTGACTGACGATCTCAGGGTAAAAATACATATCGGAGAAGCAGGTCACACCGCCTTGTATCTGTTCGGCCACCGCGAGTTCGGTTCCAGCACGGACAAAGGCTTCATTGACCCATTTTGCTTCGGCAGGCCAGATGTGCTCCCGTAACCAGCTCATAAGCGGCAGATCATCGGCTAGGCCTCGAAACAATGTCATTGCGGCATGGCCATGGCCGTTTACGAGACCCGGAGTAAGCATCATGCCAGGCAGCTGGAGTGACCTCTCCGCCTTCAATGCCTTAGCTTGCTCATGGGGGAGGATTAGCGCGATGCGCCCTTGATAGATGCCGATCGCGTGGTCTTTGAGTACCACTCCTGCAGGTTCGATCGGGACCAACCAAGTCGGGAAGAGAAGAAGGTCCAGCGGGTCTGGGTGCGCTTGAGGCATTGGATCGTTTCGATTGGTAAGAGTGGTGTTGTCAGTGTAAAGCGAGAGTCAGGGATATAGAAGGAAACCGGCGGGGCTGAGCTTGCGCGAATTCGTTCAGAGGCTAGGCTGAATAAAGCGTACTAAAGTGTTGACTCGATCTTCGTGCGCCCTATAATGCGCACCTTCTCCGGCGCGGGCCCTTCGAAAAACCATTTGTATATCAATAGGTTATCGATATAAAGGGCTTGCACGGAGGGCGGATTCGAGTAGAATGCGCCGCGCTGGCCGGGCGGAGGTAAAGCGCTGCTGGCGGCTCTGATCGGATGGTCGGGGCGGTGGAAGGAGGTGGTTGACAGCGGTTTTGGACGCTGTATGATTCGCCTCCCGCTGATGAGAGGCCTCGTGCTGATCGGAAGCGCAAGCGGTTGAGAAGAAAGAAAAATTCTTCAAAAACAGCTTGACGAGAAACAAGGCTGCTGTAGAATGTGCGGCCTCGGTTGAGACGAAAGGCTTGATCGAAACGCTCTTTAACAACTGAATCAAGCAATTCGTGTGGGTGCTTGTGGAGTCAGACTGGTGATCAGCAAGATTATCAGCATCACAAACGCTCAACGAGAAATCATTGAGTGCTCTTCTTTTAGGGAAGAGATTTGCGATTGCTGAGCCAGGTTTAGGGTTTTCTCAAAACCCAAGCAGTATTGAACTGAAGAGTTTGATCATGGCTCAGATTGAACGCTGGCGGCAGGCCTAACACATGCAAGTCGAGCGGATGAGTGGAGCTTGCTCCACGATTCAGCGGCGGACGGGTGAGTAATGCCTAGGAATCTGCCTGGTAGTGGGGACAACGTTTCGAAAGGAACGCTAATACCGCATACGTCCTACGGGAGAAAGCAGGGGACCTTCGGGCCTTGCGCTATCAGATGAGCCTAGGTCGGATTAGCTAGTTGGTGAGGTAATGGCTCACCAAGGCGACGATCCGTAACTGGTCTGAGAGGATGATCAGTCACACTGGAACTGAGACACGGTCCAGACTCCTACGGGAGGCAGCAGTGGGGAATATTGGACAATGGGCGAAAGCCTGATCCAGCCATGCCGCGTGTGTGAAGAAGGTCTTCGGATTGTAAAGCACTTTAAGTTGGGAGGAAGGGTTGTAGGTTAATACCCTGCAATTTTGACGTTACCGACAGAATAAGCACCGGCTAACTTCGTGCCAGCAGCCGCGGTAATACGAAGGGTGCAAGCGTTAATCGGAATTACTGGGCGTAAAGCGCGCGTAGGTGGTTTGTTAAGTTGGATGTGAAAGCCCCGGGCTCAACCTGGGAACTGCATCCAAAACTGGCAAGCTAGAGTATGGCAGAGGGTGGTGGAATTTCCTGTGTAGCGGTGAAATGCGTAGATATAGGAAGGAACACCAGTGGCGAAGGCGACCACCTGGGCTAATACTGACACTGAGGTGCGAAAGCGTGGGGAGCAAACAGGATTAGATACCCTGGTAGTCCACGCCGTAAACGATGTCGACTAGCCGTTGGGATCCTTGAGATCTTAGTGGCGCAGCTAACGCATTAAGTCGACCGCCTGGGGAGTACGGCCGCAAGGTTAAAACTCAAATGAATTGACGGGGGCCCGCACAAGCGGTGGAGCATGTGGTTTAATTCGAAGCAACGCGAAGAACCTTACCAGGCCTTGACATGCAGAGAACTTTCCAGAGATGGATGGGTGCCTTCGGGAGCTCTGACACAGGTGCTGCATGGCTGTCGTCAGCTCGTGTCGTGAGATGTTGGGTTAAGTCCCGTAACGAGCGCAACCCTTGTCCTTAGTTACCAGCACGTTAAGGTGGGCACTCTAAGGAGACTGCCGGTGACAAACCGGAGGAAGGTGGGGATGACGTCAAGTCATCATGGCCCTTACGGCCTGGGCTACACACGTGCTACAATGGTCGGTACAAAGGGTTGCCAAGCCGCGAGGTGGAGCTAATCCCATAAAACCGATCGTAGTCCGGATCGCAGTCTGCAACTCGACTGCGTGAAGTCGGAATCGCTAGTAATCGTGAATCAGAATGTCACGGTGAATACGTTCCCGGGCCTTGTACACACCGCCCGTCACACCATGGGAGTGGGTTGCTCCAGAAGTAGCTAGTCTAACCTTCGGGGGACGGTTACCACGGAGTGATTCATGACTGGGGTGAAGTCGTAACAAGGTAGCCGTAGGGGAACCTGCGGCTGGATCACCTCCTTAATCGACGATCACAGCGGCCTCATGAGTACCCACACGAATTGCTTGATTCACTAGCGAAAAGCGATTGGGTTTCGACCCGAGAGAGACGATTGGGTCTGTAGCTCAGTTGGTTAGAGCGCACCCCTGATAAGGGTGAGGTCGGCAGTTCGAATCTGCCCAGACCCACCAATTGTCATGGGATGTGGCCGATCTGTAGATGGGGCCATAGCTCAGCTGGGAGAGCGCCTGCTTTGCACGCAGGAGGTCAGCGGTTCGATCCCGCTTGGCTCCACCATTCCTCGACAATCGCTGAAAGCACAGAAATGAATACGTTCCGGTGGAGTGTATTGATTTCTGGTCTTTGCGCCAGAACCGTTCTTTAAAAATTTGGGCATGTGATAGAAGTAGATTTGAGCGATCATTTTCACTGGTGATTGTTCAAGTCAAGGCAAAATTTGCGAGTTGCTCGAAAGAGCGAATGCGGATTTTCGGCGAATGTCGTCTTCACGTTAGAGACAGTAACCAGATTGCTTGGGGTTATATGGTCAAGTGAAGAAGCGCATACGGTGGATGCCTTGGCAGTCAGAGGCGATGAAAGACGTGGTAGCCTGCGAAAAGCTTCGGGGAGTCGGCAAACAGACTGTGATCCGGAGATGTCTGAATGGGGGAACCCAGCCATCATAAGATGGTTATCACACACTGAATACATAGGTGTGTGAGGCGAACCAGGGGAACTGAAACATCTAAGTACCCTGAGGAAAAGAAATCAACCGAGATTCCCTTAGTAGTGGCGAGCGAACGGGGACTAGCCCTTAAGTTGATTTGAGATTAGCGGAACGCTCTGGAAAGGGCGGCCATAGTGGGTGATAGCCCCGTACGCGAAAGTCTCTTGTCAATGAAATCGAGTAGGACGGAGCACGAGAAACTTTGTCTGAATATGGGGGACCATCCTCCAAGGCTAAATACTACTGACTGACCGATAGTGAACCAGTACCGTGAGGGAAAGGCGAAAAGAACCCCCGGAGAGGGGAGTGAAATAGAACCTGAAACCGTATGCGTACAAGCAGTGGGAGCCCACTTTGTTGGGTGACTGCGTACCTTTTGTATAATGGGTCAGCGACTTATTTTCAGTGGCGAGCTTAACCGAATAGGGAGGCGTAGCGAAAGCGAGTCTTAATAGGGCGTCTAGTCGCTGGGAATAGACCCGAAACCGGGCGATCTATCCATGGGCAGGTTGAAGGTTAGGTAACACTGACTGGAGGACCGAACCGACTACCGTTGAAAAGTTAGCGGATGACCTGTGGATCGGAGTGAAAGGCTAATCAAGCTCGGAGATAGCTGGTTCTCCTCGAAAGCTATTTAGGTAGCGCCTCGTGTATCACTGCTGGGGGTAGAGCACTGTTTCGGCTAGGGGGTCATCCCGACTTACCAAACCGATGCAAACTCCGAATACCAGCAAGTGTCAGCACGGGAGACACACGGCGGGTGCTAACGTCCGTCGTGAAAAGGGAAACAACCCAGACCGTCAGCTAAGGTCCCAAAATCCTGGTTAAGTGGGAAACGATGTGGGAAGGCTTAGACAGCTAGGAGGTTGGCTTAGAAGCAGCCATCCTTTAAAGAAAGCGTAATAGCTCACTAGTCGAGTCGGCCTGCGCGGAAGATGTAACGGGGCTCAAACCAGGTACCGAAGCTACGGGTTCATCGCAAGATGAGCGGTAGAGGAGCGTTCTGTAAGCCTGTGAAGGTGAGTTGAGAAGCTTGCTGGAGGTATCAGAAGTGCGAATGCTGACATGAGTAACGACAATGCGAGTGAAAAACTCGCACGCCGAAAGACCAAGGGTTCCTGCGCAACGTTAATCGACGCAGGGTGAGTCGGTCCCTAAGGCGAGGCTGAAGAGCGTAGTCGATGGGAAACGGGTTAATATTCCCGTACTTCTAGTTACTGCGATGGGGGGACGGAGAAGGCTAGGCCAGCTTGGCGTTGGTTGTCCAAGTTTAAGGTGGTAGGCAGAGGTCTTAGGTAAATCCGGGATCTTAATGCCGAGAACTGATGACGATCCTTCTTTTAGAAGGAGAAGTGGTTGATGCCATGCTTCCAGGAAAAGCCTCTAAGCTTCAGGTAACTAGGAACCGTACCCCAAACCGACACAGGTGGTTGGGTAGAGAATACCAAGGCGCTTGAGAGAACTCGGGTGAAGGAACTAGGCAAAATGGCACCGTAACTTCGGGAGAAGGTGCGCCGGTGAGGGTGAAGGACTTGCTCCGTAAGCTCATGCCGGTCGAAGATACCAGGCCGCTGCGACTGTTTATTAAAAACACAGCACTCTGCAAACACGAAAGTGGACGTATAGGGTGTGACGCCTGCCCGGTGCCGGAAGGTTAATTGATGGGGTTAGCGCAAGCGAAGCTCTTGATCGAAGCCCCGGTAAACGGCGGCCGTAACTATAACGGTCCTAAGGTAGCGAAATTCCTTGTCGGGTAAGTTCCGACCTGCACGAATGGCGTAACGATGGCGGCGCTGTCTCCACCCGAGACTCAGTGAAATTGAAATCGCTGTGAAGATGCAGTGTATCCGCGGCTAGACGGAAAGACCCCGTGAACCTTTACTATAGCTTTGCACTGGACTTTGAATTTGCTTGTGTAGGATAGGTGGGAGGCTTTGAAGCGTGGACGCCAGTTCGCGTGGAGCCATCCTTGAAATACCACCCTGGCAACTTTGAGGTTCTAACTCTGGTCCGTTATCCGGATCGAGGACAGTGTATGGTGGGTAGTTTGACTGGGGCGGTCTCCTCCTAAAGAGTAACGGAGGAGTACGAAGGTGCGCTCAGACCGGTCGGAAATCGGTCGCAGAGTATAAAGGCAAAAGCGCGCTTGACTGCGAGACAGACACGTCGAGCAGGTACGAAAGTAGGTCTTAGTGATCCGGTGGTTCTGTATGGAAGGGCCATCGCTCAACGGATAAAAGGTACTCCGGGGATAACAGGCTGATACCGCCCAAGAGTTCATATCGACGGCGGTGTTTGGCACCTCGATGTCGGCTCATCACATCCTGGGGCTGAAGCCGGTCCCAAGGGTATGGCTGTTCGCCATTTAAAGTGGTACGCGAGCTGGGTTTAGAACGTCGTGAGACAGTTCGGTCCCTATCTGCCGTGGACGTTTGAGATTTGAGAGGGGCTGCTCCTAGTACGAGAGGACCGGAGTGGACGAACCTCTGGTGTTCCGGTTGTCACGCCAGTGGCATTGCCGGGTAGCTATGTTCGGAAGAGATAACCGCTGAAAGCATCTAAGCGGGAAACTTGCCTCAAGATGAGATCTCACTGGAGCCTTGAGCTCCCTGAAGGGCCGTCGAAGACTACGACGTTGATAGGTGGGGTGTGTAAGCGCTGTGAGGCGTTGAGCTAACCCATACTAATTGCCCGTGAGGCTTGACCATATAACACCCAAACAATTTGATGTTTGCGTGTCAGACGGTTGAAGTCGACAAACAAACCGAAAAAGACGCATCGCTCGCAAAGCGAAACCGATACAGCAACACCTTCACATGCCCAATTCGGGGAAGCGACTCAACACCGACTCCCCAGCCGAATTGCTTGACGACCATAGAGCGTTGGAACCACCTGATCCCATCCCGAACTCAGAAGTGAAACGACGCATCGCCGATGGTAGTGTGGGGCTTCCCCATGTGAGAGTAGGTCATCGTCAAGTTCTACACCAAACCCCCGATCGTCGCCAGACGGTCGGGGGTTTGTCTTTGGGCGGTAGAAAAACATACCAGACGGCTTGGTGCAGCAGCGTACCAACCGGGGCTGCCGTGGGCGCGGTGCCTGTCGTGACGCTGCAGCCAGGCCGGCCCAGGAGCGGCGTGCTGCCTGGGGCTGCGACTGCGTACCTAACCCTCTCTCGCGGCCAGGCCCTGCTGGACCTGAGGATGCAGCGCTAAGCGCTACCGTCATAGACGTCTAGACGGCCCAGCTTGGCTGCTGAGCGCTGCGGGGTCGTCGGTGAAAGACGGAGGGCCGAGCCAAGCTGACGCTTCGGGTTGCTCTGGTTCTGGTATGACGGAGGGCGTGAGACGCTATCGCTGGGACAGGAGGCGAGGAAATACGCCGAGAAAGTCCTCGCTATTGGGTCGTCTCGCGAGGAATACACACGCCTGATCGGCGCAGCCAGGCCAGGCGATGACCAGTGCACCGTTGGCTAGAGAAAATCAGCACGATCAGCGAGCTAGTGAGATCGAGCCTTGAGTGAGGCGTAGCCCTGTTCCGGCTACGCCACTAGAGAGTCACCTTGCTCCGGCTTAGTCGCCTAGATACTCGCAGCCACTGGTACATGTCTCATGTATCCGGATACGGGACAGTTCCGGTAGCAGCGGCTTCAACTCCTGCCAAATCCAGCGAGCAAGATTCTCGCTTGTTGGATTTTCCAAGCCTGGTAAATCATTCAGATAGTTGTGATCGAGACGATCATAAATTGGCTTGAACACCTCTTTGATCTCGCCAAAATCCCGGATCCATCCTGTGTGGGGATCCACTTCGCCTCGTAGATAAAGCGCAACCCGGAACGAATGCCCGTGCAGGCGCCCACATTTATGTCCTGCAGGGACGTTCGGCAGGCGGTGCGCTGATTCGAACGTAAATTCTTTAAAAATTTCCACGGAACATCCAACCAAAACCTGACTGCAATGGCCCGAATCTTACGCTTTTTTCCTCCATGCCGCCCGCTCGAATTCCCGCTTGGAGGCGGCGGTGCATTTTGACACTACGAGTATGTTAGGGCACAGTACGGCGCTTTTTCTGGGCGGTGAGGGGATTGAATGAACGCAGTCGTAGCGGCAGTCGGCATTATGCTGGTCTTGAGTTTGTGCAGGGTGCATGTAGTAGTTGCGTTGATTGCGGGTGCCATTACGGGGGTATGCTTGGCGGTCTGGGCTTGAATGGTAGTTTGTCTGCGTTCAACAAGGGGCTCGGTGGCGGCGCAACAGTGGCTCTGTCCTACGCGTTACTTGGCGCCTTTGCAGTTGCAATTGGTAAAAGCGGATTGGCGAACGCACTGGCTGATCGCGCCCTCGCGTTGGTTGGCTCGCAGGACTCCAAGTCGGCTGGTCCAATCAAGTGGCTGATGGTTTTGTTGCTGTTGGCGGTTGCGATCTCGTCGCAGAATATTTTGCCCATTCATATCGCCTTCATCCCGCTGCTTGTGCCTCCGCTGCTCTTCGTGCTCAGCAAACTCGAGATCGACAGGCGGTTGATTGCGTGTGTGTTGGCATTTGGTCTAGTCACGCCCTACATGTTTCTTCCTGTGGGCTTCGGGAGCATTTTTCTCAAGGAAATATTGCTGGCCAATGTTTCGCAGAATGGCGCTGATGTAACCAACATCAATGTCAGTCAGGCCATGTTGATTCCGGCGCTTGGCATGTGTGCAGGCCTGCTCATCGCGCTGTTCAGCTATAGGAAGCCTCGCAACTACGATCTTCGGAAAATCGAGCGCGATGAGCCGCGAGGCGCGCGGTACAGCCCGCTCACGTTGTTGGTTGCCGCAATTGCTGTTGCGGCCGCTTTCGTCGTTCAACTATGGCTCGATTCGATGATCCTGGGCGCTTTGGTCGGCTTCGTTATTTTCTCCGTGTCAGGTGTGGTGCGCTGGCGCGAGGCGGACGATCTGTTTACCGAAGGCATGAAAATGATGGCCATGATTGGCTTCATCATGATCGCAGCAGCTGGTTTCGCCGAGGTAATGCGGGCTACTGGAGAAGTGAAAGCCCTGGTGGATGCCTCGACTGCATGGATCGGCAACAGTAAAGCGATCGGTGCGCTGGTGATGTTGGTCGTTGGGCTGCTCGTGACGATTGGAATCGGTTCGTCCTTCTCGACAGTTCCGATCATCGCCGCCATCTTCGTCCCGCTAGGTCTTGAGTTGGGCTTCAGCCCGTTGGCAATCGTCTGCCTCGTTGGTACCGCCGGGGCGCTTGGCGACGCTGGCTCACCCGCTTCGGACTCGACCCTCGGCCCGACGGCAGGCTTGAACGCGGACGGACAGCACAACCACATCTGGGACACCGTGGTCCCAACGTTTCTTCACTACAACCTACCGTTGCTCGGGTTCGGCTGGGTGGCCGCCCTGATTCTTTAGCACGGTAGAGGGGCTTTTACGGCCCCTCGCAGCCATGCGCACTCCTGCTGACTATTGCTGACTAAGGAGTAGTCATCCCAGCGATAGGAAACCAACTGTGAATACGACCTTGGAGCAGAAAGTCTTCCTGGCCTTGTTGCTCGTCGTATCCCTTGCATTCGGTTGGATTCTCTATCCGTTCTACGGTGCAGTTTTCTGGGCTGTCATACTGGCGATTATCTTCGCGCCACTTCAGCGCTGGTTGTTTCAGCGCTGTGGGAACAGGCGCAATCTGACGGCCTTGATCACGCTGTTCGTATCGCTGATGGTGGCGGTGCTGCCGGTCATATTGATCACCGGCCTGCTCGTGCAAGAGGGGGCGTCCCTCTATCGGCAGATCGAAAGCGGTGAGCTGGATGTAGGAAGTATCGTTGGCAGCGCGAAAGAGCTGCTTCCGCCGTCGCTGCAGGCGCAGATGCAACGGTTCGGACTTGGCGATATCGATCAGATACGCGACCGGCTGGCCAGCGGTGCTCTGGAGGGCAGTCAGTTTCTGGCAACCAAGGCGTTCAGCTTTGGGCAAGGTACGTTCCAGTTCGTAATCAGCTTTTTCGTCATGCTGTATCTGTTGTTCTTTCTCATACGCGATGGTCGCGAACTGGTAGCGAAGGTCAGGCGAGCGTTGCCCTTGAGTGACACCCAGAAGCGTCGACTTTTCAGCAAGTTCACCCGGGTCGTCAGAGCGACGGTGAAGGGGAACATTGTCGTAGCCGCCACGCAGGGTTTTCTGGGAGGAGTGATTTTCGCAGTGCTGGATATTCCTGGGGCGTTGCTCTGGGGCGTACTGATGGCATTTCTTTCGCTATTGCCAGCCGTGGGGGCGGGAATCATCTGGACACCGGTGGCGATTTATTTCCTCATGAAGGGCATGATCGTTCAGGGGTTGTGCTCACGCTCTACGGCATCTTGGTGATCGGTCTCGTCGACAACATCCTCAGGCCGATATTGGTTGGCAAAGACACAAAAATGCCGGACTACGTCGTGCTTATTTCGACGTTAGGTGGGCTCGCGCTATTTGGTTTGAATGGCTTTGTAATTGGCCCCTTGATTGCGGCGCTATTCATCTCTGCGTGGGGGTTGTTCACGTCGCCGGAGGGGGAGCGGGAACCTCCGGTCTAGATGCACCCGCCAAGGGGCGCATCTAGACCCAGCGGGCTCAAAGCACGCGACCACCATCCTTACGTCGAATGATTACCGTCGCCGAGCGCGGACGCCGTCCTGGTCCGTCGGGCCATACGCTGGTGTACTGCGTGGGTGTAGATCCTTCCCCGGGGTGTTGCACGTTCACGAAGACCGTTCTGAAGTCGGGCGTCGAGGTGATTCCCGTAATTTCAGCGCCTGTCGGGCCGACCAGGAAGCGCTTGGTCTGGCCTGTCTTCGGGTCGGAAACCAACATCTGGTTGTTGCCAAAGGGACCGGCGCTCAGTTGGCTGCCGCTCATGTCCGTCTGAATCCAGAGGCGGCCTTCATCATCGAACCAGAGTCCATCCGGGCTTGCCAGGATATTATCCTGATCGAGCGACCTGCCACGGGGATCGCGGCTATCCGATTCCGGACCGGCAAGCAGATACAGATCCCAGCGAAAGGTAGTGCCGATATTGTTGCGGCCGTCTTCGCGCCAACGGACGATATGTCCGTAAGGGTTGGGGACCTTGGATTGGCGGCATTCGCCTCCTGACGTGCCGAGTTATTCGTCAGTGTGAAATACACTTCGCCGGTGTCGGGATGCACGGCGCCCCATTCGGGACGGTCCATCTTGGTCGCTCCGACAATATCCGCCGCAAGCCTTGTGTTGATCAGGACCTCGCCCTGATCACGAAATTGGACGCCAGCAGTCAGGCAAGCCTGTTGGAAGCTGGCGTCCTCGAAGTCCAGCGCGAGCCAGTCCCCGGTGCCATCCGGGTTGAAGCGCGCCACGTACAGCGTTCCCTCGTCGAGTAAACCGCTGTCACCCCGTAGCGGACGATACCTGTCCCGACTGATGTATTTGTAGATGTACTCGTTCTGCGAATCGTCGCCGGAATAGCATACAACCGGCCAGCCTGCCTTGGCGGGAGCGAAGACCAGGCCTTCATGGGCGAAGCGCCCGAGCGCCGTGCGCTTTACAGGTGTGGAGTCGGGATCGAACGGATCGATTTCCACGATCCATCCGAACGTGTTGGGCTCGTTCCGATAGTCCGAGCGTGCGTCCTCGCCGATCGTGGTGGCATCGAAACGCTGGAACTCATCTCCAGGCAGGGTCTCCCAGCCATAGCGGCCAGCGGTACCTACGCCATAGCGATCGAGATGCCTCGGCAGTTCGGCGTCGCGGCTGGCGAAGTAACCTGCCCAGTTCTCCTCGCACGTGAGATAGGTACCCCAGGGTGTATAGCCGTTGGAGCAATTGTTCAGCGTGCCACGGGTCGTGGTGCCGCTTGGGCTGTAGCGCGTTTGCATCAGCTCATGGCCGCGTGCCGGGCCTTCGATGCGCATTGGGGTTGCGCCGGTGATGCGGCGGTTGCGCGCGGATGGCAAGACTGCCCAATCGCCTCGCGCGTTGCGTTTGATCTCTACGACCGAGACGCCGTGGGCATTGATTTCCTTACGGACTTCTTCGGCCTTGGTGCGCTTGCCATCCTGCACACTTGGGCCGTTCGGGTGCAGAAGCGCGCTGTCGACGTACTCATGGTTCAGTGCAAGCAAGCCGTGGTCGCTTTTGCGCCCTTTGAAGCGCGCATCCATGGGGAAGAAATGCATGCCGTCATGGTGCATGCCGGTTTGCTGAGCCTGATCCTCAGCGCTGTTGCTGGCGTCTTCGAGGTAGGCGGGGTAGCTACCGCAGATGGGCGTTCCCCAGGGAATGAATACGTCCACCGTGTACCCGTCTGGAACAGTGATGGTGTCGGCGCGGGTCACTCCGACCGCCCCAAAGGGGAGACGGCTGCGGCGTTGGAAGGCCGGTGCGTTACCTTTGGGGTCGGCAGCGGCTGCGATCGCAGGCATTCCACCCAGGAAGGCCAGCGCGCCCAGGGCAGCTCCGCCAGCTACGACCTGACGCCGCCCCACGGCAATCACGTCCTGAATATGTGGATTGGCGGAACGGTTGCTCGGACGCTCATCGCCATTGCCAAACATGATGTTGTGATTATCGTCAGTCACGACGTAGCTCCATTAGGGTAATCGACGGAGCTATGACGCTATGTTGAACAGACGACAAGTTAATGACAGTGCCGGCCCGCCCGACGAATGGACGAGCAAAAAAAAGCCCCGACGATGCGGGGCCCGGGAAGGTGTGGGCCCGGGGGACGCCGGGCCGCGCGATCAGTGGAACTGGTTCATGGTGTTGTCTTTACCGCTGGCCTTCAGAGCAGCCTCGCCAGCGAAGTATTCCTTGTGGTTGTCGCCGATGTCGGAGCCAGCCATGTTCTGGTGCTTGACGCAGGCGATGCCCTGACGGATTTCCTGACGCTGAACACCCTTGACGTAGGCCAGCATGCCTTGGTCAGCGAAGTACCCCTTGGCCAGGTTATCGGTCGACAGGGCAGCGGTGTGGTAAGTCGGCAGGGTGATCAGGTGATGGAAGATACCGGCGTGAGCCGAGCCGTCACGCTGGAAGGTGCGGATCTTCTCGTCGGCGATCTGGGCCAGTTCGGTTTCGTCGTACTCGACGCTCATCAGCTTGGCACGGTCGTAGGCGGAAACGTCCTTGCCTTCGGCCACGAACTGGTCGAACACCTGCTGACGGAAGTTCAGTGTCCAGTTGAACGACGGGCTGTTGTTGTAGACCAGCTTGGCGTTTGGAACGACTTCGCGGATGCGGTCAACCATGGCCTTGATCTGCCCAACGTGCGGTTTCTCGGTCTCGATCCACAGCAGGTCGGCGCCGTTTTGCAGAGAAGTGATGCAGTCCAGAACGCAGCGGTCTTCGCCAGTGCCCTTGCGGAACTGGAACAGGTTGGACGGTAGGCGCTTCGGACGCAGCAGTTTGCCTTCACGCTTGATGACGACGTCGCCGTTGCCCAGTTCGGCTTCGGAAATTTCTTCGCAATCCAGGAACGAGTTGTACAGGTCGCCCAGGTCACCCGGCTCCTTGGTCACAGCGATCTGCTTGGTCAGGCCGGCACCCAGGGAATCGGTACGCGCAACGATGACGCCGTTGTCGATGCCGAGCTCGAGGAAGGCGTAACGAACGGCGGCGATCTTGGCGAGGAAGTCGGCGTGCGGAACGGTAACCTTGCCGTCCTGGTGACCGCACTGCTTCTCGTCGGAGACCTGATTTTCGATCTGAATGCAGCAGGCGCCTGCTTCGATCATGCGCTTGGCCAGCAGGTAGGTGGCCTCCGGGTTACCGAAGCCAGCATCGATGTCGGCGATGATCGGGACGATGTGGGTTTCGTAGTTGTCGATCTGGTTCTGGATTTCGTTGGCCTGCGCGGTATCGCCGGCTTCGCGAGCGGCGTCCAGCGCGGTAAACAGCAAGTCCAGTTCGCGGCTGTCGGCCTGACGCAGGAAGGTATACAGCTCTTCGATCAGGTCGGAAACGGCAGTCTTTTCGTGCATGGACTGGTCCGGCAGCGGGCCGAACTCGGAACGCAGAGCAGCGACCATCCAACCGGACAGGTAGAGGTAGCGCTTGTTGGTGGTCTTCAGGTGCTTCTTGATGGAGATCAGCTTCTGCTGACCGATGAAGCCATGCCAGCAACCGAGGGACTGGGTGTAAAGCGACGAGTCTGCGTCATACTCGGCCATGTCCCGGCGCATGATGTCGGCCGTGTACTGGGCGATTTCCAGGCCGGTCTTGAAGCGGTTCTGGGCACGCATGCGGGCCACGGATTCAGGGTTGATCGCGCTCCAACTGCTTCCAGCTGCTTCTTTCAGAGCGGCAACGGCTTTGATGTCGTTTTGATAAGCGGACATGGTCAATCCTTTCGAGAAAAAATTCGTGTTTGGTTGAGCACCGACTGTTCCCACCGAAACCTGCATGTTGAGCTGATGCGAGCAACACGCGGCAGAGTGTCGAAATACCGACCGAGACGAGATTGACCATGAAGGAGGGTGTGCAGTTACGACCGCATGATAGAGGTGTCTGCTGCGGAATGGTCGTGGCATTCCGGCACGACGGCAAGGCGCCATCGGTGGCTCAGCGGATTGCTTCTACATGCTGCGCGTCAATCGCTTCCCCGTCCCTCGGGACGACTCGTTCCAGTCGCAACCTCGTCAGTCCGCCTTGTGGGCATTACAGTCACGGATCGCTTGCTGGTTGGCCGAGCGGTCCGGAGGCCCTTGATCAGGGCCCCTGGTTAGCGGGAGCGGGGCCATAATGCGCCGGTGAAAAAGCTTCGTCAAATGTTTTGTAGTGGATTTTTCAGGTCACTACATTTTCTCGAGGAGGACGTTAGGGGCGGGTTCGCATGCACCTAATCGAGGCGTTCGACCTTCAGGCGCAGCGAGAAGTCTTCCTGGCCGGCAGTGGAGTAACGGCGCAAGGTGCCTCGCTGGTTGGCACTGGCGCTTTCATTGACGCCTCCGAGCGGTATCCACTCACCTAAACGGCCGCTAACACGCGTATCGGTATCTCGAACGTTGACCACCCCGGGCTGGTAGCGGTCTAGGCGGTCGTCATGGCTGCTGATGGTGACCTGAACCTGCTCGCCATGAACGGTCGCGGTTGCATAGAAGCCGCGTGTCACGTCGCGATATTGGGTCTGCTGATAGATCTGCCCATACCCATCGGTGTCACGTGTAGTAATCGGTACGCTCTGACCGACCTGAATCAGGGCTGGATATCCTTCGGTTGCCTGCACCTGCTGCACGCCACCACCTTGGCTCGCGGTGCTATGCCGAATGATCCGCACCCTGTTCTCGCCTGAATTACCGTTCTGTCCGGTTTCCAGTCTGACGTTCCCTCCGCCGAAAGAGCCGTCGACCTGGAATCCGGATTCGCTGTCGCTCGCCGCATTCTGGGTGTCGACGCTGATCAACAGGCGCCGCGGTGCCGTATCGAGCCGGGACAACACGGTTCGCAGCTCTGCGATCACGGAATCGGGTGCGTTGACGATCAGTTGATTGCCGTAGGCGTTGACCTTGCCCTGCTCACCGACCACGGACTGGGCAACGGCCAGTACGTCATCAGCCATGCGGTATTCGAGCGGGATCACTTCGGTCGCTGCTTGACTGTGCAGGCATACCAGCAGGGCAGATAGGAGGGAGAGACGGCGCCGCTTCATAGCAGGAAGCTCCTCAACTCGGGATCAGTAAGGCTGTGTGACCAGGCTGTATCGAACTGCTGCTGACGCTGGCGGGCGCGAGCGGCGTCCTGGTACAGCGCATAGCCGGCGAAGCGTTCGACGCTTGGGCGCACGAGCAGCCCATGATCATCAACGATCAGATACGCGCCTTGCTCCATAGGGTAATCGGGATTGAGCTTGCGAATCTGCATGGTGCTGGTCAGTCTGCGCGACAGCGCCAGTAGACGATGGCTTTCCCTGATGGCGCGCGAGGAATCGGCGATCAGCACACGCATGCGGTTACGCGGATGGGCGCGCAGCATAAGGGCGCACGCCTGTTGGACTTTAAGATCGTTGTAAAGCCACGCCTCGAGATCCGGGGTGAAAAGACTCAGGCTTCGTCGCGCCTGCCGTAGCAGGTTTAGCGCGTGCTCCCGGGCCTGCTCAGCGGTGTCGAAGGGGCGCCGTCCGGCTAGCGGTTTATCGCCGGGCTGCATGGGTGCTGGACTGATGGCATAGGCAAAGCGACCAGGTGACTCGAAGTCGATTGCCGGCAGGTCAGCCGGTATTTCGCTTCGATCCGGTTCGCTTTCGCTCATCTCATTGACTCTTGCGCAGCATGTCGACGTGGGGGATTCCGGCCTCGAGGAACTCCTCGCTGATCACGTGGAAACCCAGGCGTTCGTAAAAGGCGGTGGCATGCACCTGCGCACTCAAGTGTTGCTCTTCCAGGCCTCGCCGTTCGGCTTCGGCAATGACGGCGCGCATCAGCGCTTCACCGACATTCATGCCGCGCCAATTCCTTAGCACCGATACCCGGCCAATGTGACCGTCGCCAAGCAACCTTGCGGTGCCGATTGCGTAACCATCTTCAAACGCCAGAAAATGCACCGCATCGGCGTCGTCGGAATCCCATTCCAGTTCCGGTGGAACCGACTGCTCGGCGATGAATACGGTCTCGCGTATTCTGCGCAGCTCTGCGTTATCCCGCTGCCAGTCAGCGATGCGAACGTCGATTTCACTCATCAGCGAACTCCAGACTTCCTTGTTTGACCAGCTGCCAGATCAGATTACGCCCATCCTCATCGGCGAGCCAGGGTTGCAGGTTGTCGACATGCAGAGCGTCGGCCGAGCACACGAGCTTGAGCAGATCCCGGAGGTGAGCGGGTAATAGGCGGCTCTGGCCGCTGGCGAATAGCAGCAGTCCGATATCGACTTCGCTCCAGGCCAGGCGTGCGCTGAGATTACGCACCAGCACCACCCCATCTGACAAAGCCGCGAACAGTTCGGATTCTTCGATTTCGGGGCCTTGCACCCGTTCGGGGTAGCGGGGTTCGGTCATGAACTGACCGAACCAGGTCAGCAACAGGCGTTCGTCGCTCATATGCTCGGTGAGCATCGTACGCAGGCGGTCGAGCGCGTCGCTTTGAATCTGGTAAGGATCATCCGCTGGGGTCAGGTCGGCGTCACTGTAGCGTTCCTCGTCGGGCAGGAACTGCGCAAGGAAATCAGTGAAATGCGTGAGCACTTCGGCTGCGCTCGGTGCCCGGAAGCCGAGCGAATAAGTCATACAGGCGTCTTCGGCGGTACCGTAATGTGCCAGGCGCGGCGGGAGATACAACATGTCGCCCGGTTCCAGCACCCATTCTTTCGCTTCCTGAAATTCGGCCAGGATGCGCAGGTCCGGGTGCGCCAGCATCTTGCTTTCGGCATCACACATCTGGCCCACGCGCCAACGCCGATTGCCATGCGCCTGCAGGAGAAATACGTCGTAATTGTCGAAGTGCGGCCCGACACCGCCACCTGGCGAGGCAAAGCTGATCATGACGTCGTCGATGCGCCAGTTCGGCAAAAAACGAAAATGCTCGACGAGCTGGGCGACGTCCGGAACGAGTTGGTCGACAGCCTGAACCAGCAGTGTCCAATCGCGCTCGGGCAATTGCTGATAGGTATCTTCGGTGAAGGGGCCTCGACGCAGTTCCCATGGGCGCTCGCCATGCTCGATGACCAGACGCGACTCGACGTCTTCCTCGAGGGATAGCCCGGCCAGCTCATCTGGTGATACGGGGCTTTCGAAGCCGGGTAGAGCCTGGCGAATCAGCAGTGGCTTTTTCTGCCAATACTCTCGAAGAAACTCGCGTGCGCTGATGCCGCCGAGGATCTCAAGGGGAATGTCGGATGTCATGAAGGCACCTTGCTCGAGGGCGAGCGACCAATAAAAACGCCCGGCACAGCCGGGCGTGGGCTGAAAAGGATGGGTTCAGATTCGCTTGGCCTGGGCTGCGGCGTTTCCGATGTACGCGGCCGGCGTGAGCTTGCGTAGCGCCTCTTTGGCGTCGGCCGGAATATCGAGGCCGTCGATGAACGTCTGCAGGGCTTCGGGGCTGATGCCTTTGCCGCGAGTCAGCTCCTTAAGCTTTTCGTAAGGATTCTCCACCGCATAGCGACGCATTACGGTCTGAATAGGTTCGGCCAATACCTCCCAGCAAGCATCCAGGTCTTCGGCGATGCGCGGGGCATTGAGTTCCAGTTTGCCGATTCCTTTCAAGGTCGCTTCGTACGCGATGACGCTGTGTGCGAAGCCCACGCCAAGATTGCGCAAGACGGTCGAGTCGGTCAGGTCCCGCTGCCAGCGGGAGATCGGCAGCTTGCTGGCCAGGTGCTGAAGCAGGGCGTTGGCAATGCCGAGGTTGCCTTCGGAGTTCTCGAAGTCGATCGGATTGACCTTGTGAGGCATTGTGGACGAGCCGATTTCACCGGCAACGGTACGCTGCTTGAAGTAACCGAGTGAGATATAGCCCCAGATGTCCCGGTCGAAGTCGATCAGAATGGTATTGAAGCGCGCCACCGCATCGAACAGCTCGGCAATGTAATCGTGTGGCTCGATCTGCGTCGTGTAGGGATTCCAGGCAAGACCGAGGTCCTCCTCGATGAACGCACGTGCATTGGCTTCCCAGTCGACATCGGGATAAGCCGACAGGTGCGCGTTGTAGTTGCCTACCGCGCCGTTGATCTTGCCAAGCAGTGGAACGGCCTCGACCTGCGCAATCTGGCGCTCCAGGCGGTACACGACATTGGCCAACTCCTTGCCCAAGGTCGTCGGCGAGGCAGGTTGACCGTGCGTCCGAGAGAGCATCGGCACTTCGGCATGCTCGACTGCGAGTTGCCGAATCGCGTTGGCCAGTTGGCGCATGAGTGGCAGCAGGACCTGATCGCGACCTTCACGAAGCATCAAGGCATGGGACAGGTTGTTGATGTCTTCGCTCGTGCAGGCGAAGTGGATGAATTCGTTGATCTTGGCCAGTTCAGGCAGTTGCTTGGCTTGCTCTTTGAGCAGGTATTCGACCGCTTTCACGTCGTGATTGGTGGTGCGCTCGAAGGCTTTGACCCGCTCGGCATGTTCGACCTGAAAATCTTCGGCAAGCCTGTTCAGCAGTTCATTGGCCTCGGCAGAGAAGGGCGCCACCTCTGGAATCCCGGTGTGTGCCGCAAGCCGTTGCAACCAGCGCACCTCCACGAGGACGCGGCAGCGGATCAGGCCGAACTCGCTGAAGATTGGGCGCAGAGCGCTGGTTTTGCCGGCATAGCGGCCATCGACAGGTGATACGGCAGTGAGCGAGGAAAGCTGCATAGAGGGCATTCTCGGACGGTCGAGCAACGAAAAGAGGGCGGCGATTATACATGAAAGCATCCCGGTGGCCTTCCCGGGAAACCTGACGGTCAGTCAGCAGCGGCGCCTAGCCTGTGCGCAGGAGCGGATAGAGCGCGTCGAGCATCTTCCGGCGGCTGAAAATCATCTGCCAGCGATGGCCGCCAAGCTGACGCCAAAGGCGCGCGGCACGAATGCCGGCGAGGAGCAGGGCCCTGATCTTGGCGGCGTTGTCTGGTTGTTGCAGGTGACGCATGTCTCCTGGACCTGGATGCGCTGGCGAAACGTACTGAGGGTGTCCTGGTACAGACCGCCGAACGAGGCGATGACGTTTTCGTGCGTCAGTCCGAAATGGTCCGCCTGGGCCTGGATCTGATCCAGCCGGCTTCCGATAACTTGCAACATGTCGCTTCGCTTATCCAGTTGGCGCTCCAGCCCTATCATCGCGAGGGCGTAGCGCAGAGGTTCGCGTTGCAAGCTGCTGGTGTCGCGCTCCAGCGCGCCCACCAGCGCGCGATAGCCTTCGCGGAGGTTCAAATCGTCTCCGCCGTAAATATCAAGCGCTGGCTTCTCCTCACGGACCAGCAGACTGCCGAGCAGGCTCGCCATCGCCGCATTAGGCGCTTGCCCGGTCCGCGCGATGCGGTCGACGAGCGCTGCTGCCTCGAACACAGCGCCCAAGGCAATGAGTTGCTCCTGCAACGGCGTCATGGGCGACCTCCTGCAGACCAGGGCTCTGCACGTTCTATCACGCCGCCACCGAGGCAAATCTCACCGTCATAGAACACCACCGACTGGCCCGGCGTGACCGCCCGCTGAGGTTCGTCGAAAACGGCGCGATAGCCACTCTCCGTGCGCTCGAGAAGGCAAGGCTGATCGGCCTGACGGTAGCGAACCTTGGCCTTGAGCCGCTTAGGTTCGTTCAATTCCATCGGATTCACCCAATAGATGTCCGAGGCCAACAGGGCGCGTGAGAACAGCATCGGATGATCGTTGCCCTGGCCTACCACCAATACGTTACGTTCCAGATCCTTGCCAAGGACGTACCAGGGGTCGTCGCTCGCCGCCTTGAGTCCGCCGATCCCCAAGCCCTGCCGCTGACCAATGGTGTGATACATCAGGCCATGATGGCGGCCGATCACGCTGCCCTCGACGGTCTCGATGTCTCCCGGTTGGGCGGGAAGGTACTGTTTGAGAAAATCGCTGAAACGACGCTCGCCAATAAAGCAGATACCTGTGGAGTCCTTTTTCCGGGCGGTCGCCAGGCCGTGACGCTCGGCGATGGCGCGCACCTCGGGTTTTTCGAGTTCCCCGACGGGAAACAGTGTCTTGCCAAGCTGCGCGCCGCCGACAGCGTGGAGGAAATAACTCTGATCCTTGTTCGGGTCGAGCCCCTTGAGCAACTCGCTACGTCCCGCGACATCGCGTCGGCGGACGTAGTGCCCGGTGGCAATCAGGTCGGCGCCCAGGGTGAGCGCGTAATCCAGAAACGCCTTGAACTTGATTTCCCGGTTGCAGAGGATGTCCGGGTTTGGTGTTCGTCCGGCCTTGTATTCGGCAAGGAAGTGTTCGAAGACATTATCCCAGTACTCTGCGGCGAAATTGGCCGTGTGCAGCGGGATGCCGATCTTGTCGCAAACGGCTTGAGCGTCGGCCAGGTCTTCCTTGGCGGTGCAGTATTCGGTGCCGTCATCTTCTTCCCAGTTCTTCATGAACAGGCCTTCGACCTGGTAGCCCTGTTCGAGCAGCAGCAGGGCGGAGACCGAGGAGTCGACGCCGCCGGACATGCCGACGATGACACGCAGGTTTTCGGGGGCGGCAGAAACGGTAGCAGGCATACGAGCTCAGGAAGGCCGATCAAAAAAGCGAGATTCTAACAGGCTTGGTCCGCTCCGCGGTGAATGCGTAGATCAGTCGCGCACGACCGCGAGGTCATAGCTTGGCCCGGCGAGGTAGTCGTCAATGCATCGAATAATCAGCTCGCTACGCCAGCGCGACGATTGCTCAAGTAACTCGTCTCGACTCAACCAGGTCGCGGCGACAATGCCTTCATCCAGCGATCGGGATGCGTCATGGTGGAGTGCCTTGGCTGCAAAGCAGACGCGCTGGTAGGTCACGCCGTTGCTCGGCGCGGTATAGAGATAGATGCCGACCACGCCGGTCAGCTCGACCGTCCAGCCGGTTTCTTCGAGGGTTTCACGAATCGCGGCCGCCTTGAGTGTTTCGTCGGGTTCCAGGTGGCCGGCCGGCTGATTCAACACCAGCCTTCCACCTTTTGATTCCTCGACCATCAGGAAGCGACCCGCCGACTCAACGACCGTGGCCACGGTGATATGGGGATGCCAGGCCATCAATAGCTCCATAAGGGGACAATAAAAAGAAAGCCCCGACGGGGCCGGGGCTTTCTTAACGCACCTTCTGCCTGGTCGATCAGCTCAGCGAGGCGAGGGCGGCGTTGAAGGTCGCGCTGGGACGCATGACCTTGCTAGTCAGTTCGGGATTGGAACGGTAGTAACCGCCAATATCCACGGGATTGCCCTGGACTTGTGCCAGCTCGGCAACGATCTTCTCCTCGTTCTCGCTCAACTGCTTGGCCAGCGGTGCGAAATGGGCCTGCAGCTCCAGGTCTTCGGTCTGAGCGGCAAGTTCCTGGGCCCAGTACAGCGCCAGGTAGAAGTGGCTGCCGCGGTTATCCAGCTCGCCCGTACGCCGCGACGGCGACTTGTCGTTGTCCAGCAGTTTGCCTGTAGCCGCGTCCAGCGTCTTGCCGAGCACTTTCGCCTTGGCGTTGTCCGTCTTGATGCCGGTCTCCTCGAGCGATACGGCCAGCGCCAGGAATTCGCCCAGCGAGTCCCAGCGCAGGTGGTTTTCTTCGAGCAGTTGCTGGACATGCTTGGGTGCCGAGCCGCCTGCGCCCGTCTCGTACATGCCGCCGCCCGCCATCAGCGGAACGATCGACAGCATCTTGGCCGAGGTACCGAGCTCCATGATCGGGAAGAGGTCGGTCAGGTAGTCGCGCAGCACGTTACCCGTGACGGAGATGGTGTCCTGGCCGCGAACCAGACGCTCCATGCTGACGCGGATGGCTTCGTTGTAACCCATCATGCGAATGTCCAGGCCGCTCAGGTCGTGATCCTGCAGGTAGGTTTCGACCTTCTTCTGCAGTTCACGGTCGTGCGCGCGCTCCGGATCGAGCCAGAAGATGGCCGGGGTATTCGACTGGCGTGCACGAGTGACAGCCAGCTTGACCCAGTCGCGGATAGGCGCGTCCTTGGTCTGGCAAGCGCGCCAGATGTCGCCGGCTTCGACCTGATGCTGCATCAGCACAGTGCCGTCGGCGAGCACGACACGCATGGTGCCGTCTGCCATCATTTCGAAGGTCTTGTCGTGCGAGCCGTATTCTTCTGCTTTCTGAGCCATCAGGCCGACGTTCGGTACGGTACCCATGGTGGTCGGGTCAAATGCACCGTTGGTTTTGCAGAAGTTGATCATTTCCTGATAGATGCGAGCGTAAGTGCTCTCCGGCATGACGGCCTTGGTATCTTTCAGCGTGCCGTCCTTGCCCCACATCTTGCCGGAGCTGCGAATCATGGCTGGCATCGAAGCGTCGACGATCACGTCGCTCGGGATGTGCAGGTTGGTGATGCCCTTGACCGAGTCGACCATCGCCATTTCCGGACGGCAGCTGTAGCAGGCGTGAATGTCGTCGAGAATCTCTTCCTGCTGCGAGGCGGGTAGGCTCTTGATCTTGTCGTGCACGCTGGACAGGCCGTTGTTTGGATTGACGCCGAGCTCCTTGAACAGATCGGCGTACTTGTCGAAGACCTCCTTGTAATACACGCTGACCGCATGCCCGAACACGATCGGGTGGGAAACCTTCATCATCGTCGCCTTGACGTGCAGGGACCACATGACGCCGGTCTCCTTGCAGTCCTGCAGCGTCTGCTCGAAGAACTGGCGCAGCTTCTTGCAGCTCATGAACATGCTGTCCAGAACTTCGCCCTTCTCGAGCGACAGCTCTTTCTTGACTTCGACCTTGCCGTCCTTGCCGATGAACTCGATGCGAACGTTACCGGCCTCGGCCATGGTGACGGATTGCTCGCTGGAGAAGAAATCGCCACCGCGCATGTAGTCGGCGTGCGACTGTGAAGCCATGCTCCATTTGCCCATCGAGTGAGGGTGCTTGCGCGCGTACGCCTTGACCGCGGCTGGAGCGCGGCGGTCCGAGTTCCCTTCGCGAAGGACCGGGTTGACGGCGCTGCCGAGCACCTTGCCGTAGCGGGCACGGATGTCCTTCTCTTCTTCGGTACGAGGATCCTCGGGGAAGTTGGGGACGTCGTAGCCCTGTGCCTGGAGTTCGGCAATGGCGTTGCGCAGCTGAGGAACCGAGGCGCTGATGTTCGGCAGCTTGATGATGTTCGCGTCCGGCTTCGTTGCCAGAACGGCAAGCTCGGCCAAATCGTCCTCGACGCGCTTGTCCGCATTCAGGCGGTCAGCGAAGGCGGCGAGGATGCGCCCTGCAAGAGAGATGTCACGTGTTTCGACGGCTATGTCAGCAGCCCCGGCAAAAGCCTCAACGATGGGCAGAAGCGAATAGGTGGCCAGCGCAGGGGCTTCGTCGGTGAAGGTATAAATGATCTTCGAGCGGGTGGACATGTAGGGTTAACTCTCTCTTGCTGAGCGTACATAGAACCTCGATATGCACAGGTAGGCGCTCTGGCCGCCGTCTGGCGTACCAGAAATCGAGGATTCGCCGCGATGATGTTGGTTGCACCACTAGAGTGTCGAGCATTCGAGCCGTCCGGCTGCGGTAGCAATCGAACGGATTCAGGATAGGGGTCTCTATAGATGACCGCCTGGGACCTATGACTCGTTAGTCACCTAAGCAGTATACCACTGCACGCTGCGGTCGAAGAATGGCCCGCCTCTAAGACCATTGAACATCTGGTTTCGGCGAAATCAACTGGGTTACTCTCCGGGAGATGACCACTGTTTTAACCAACAAAACGGAGTCCAGCATGGGATACCAAAAGATCCAGGTGCCTGCCAGCGGTGACAAAATCACCGTCAATGCCGATAACACCCTGAACGTGCCGAACAATCCGATCATTCCCTACATTGAGGGTGACGGAATCGGCGTCGATATCAGTCCGGTGATGATCAAGGTAGTCGATGCTGCCGTGGATAAGGCCTACGGTGGTCAGCGCAAGATTTCCTGGATGGAGATCTATGCCGGCGAGAAAGCGACTCAAGTGTACGATCAGGACACCTGGCTGCCGAAAGAAACGCTTGAAGTCGTTCGCGACTATGTCGTGTCGATCAAGGGTCCACTGACCACGCCCGTCGGGGGTGGTATTCGCTCGCTGAACGTGGCGCTGCGCCAGGAACTCGATCTTTATGTCTGCCAGCGTCCTGTTCGCTGGTTCACCGGCGTACCCAGCCCTGTCAAGAAGCCGGCCGACGTGGATATGGTGATCTTTCGTGAAAATTCCGAGGACATCTACGCGGGTGTCGAATGGAAGGCCGGTTCGCCGGAAGCCAAAAAGTCATCAACTTTCTGACCGAAGAGATGGGCGTCAAGAAGATCCGTTTTACCGAGAATTGCGGTATCGGCGTCAAGCCGGTTTCCGAGGAAGGCACGAAGCGTCTGGTGCGTAAGGCTCTTCAGTACGCGGTCGACAACGATCGCAGCTCGGTGACCCTGGTGCACAAGGGCAACATCATGAAATTCACCGAGGGCGCGTTCAAGGAGTGGGGTTACGAAGTCGCGCGTACCGAGTTCGGTGCCGAACTGCTCGACGGCGGCCCTTGGATGCAATTCAAGAACCCCAACACCGGCAAGAACATTGTCGTCAAGGATGCCATTGCCGATGCCATGCTTCAGCAGATCTTGTTGCGGCCGGCCGAGTACGATGTCATCGCCACGCTGAACCTCAATGGCGATTACCTATCCGACGCGCTGGCGGCGGAAGTGGGAGGCATAGGTATCGCGCCGGGCGCCAATCTGTCCGATACCGTCGCGATGTTCGAAGCAACCCATGGCACCGCGCCGAAATATGCCGGCCAGGACAAGGTCAACCCCGGCTCTCTGATCCTGTCGGCCGAAATGATGCTGAGACACATGGGGTGGGTCGAAGCGGCTGATCTGATCATCAAGTCCACCGAAGGCGCAATCGCGGCCAAGACGGTGACTTATGACTTCGAGCGGCTGATGGAAGGCGCGACCTTGCTGTCGTGCTCCGAGTTCGGCGACGCCATGATCTCGCACATGTAAACGCGAGCAAAACACAAAAAGGCCGATCGGTGATCGGCCTTTTTTGTTTTATTGCATCAGGCGTCGACGGTCGAGCTTTGCGAGGCGACAGCGGTCACCTCTGCAGTCGTCGGTAGCGACCTGATGTTGGTTGCGTGCAGGCCCTTTGGACCCTGCAGGATATCGAACATGACCGCCTGGCCGGCTTTGAGCGTTCTATACCCGTCCATCTGGATGGCCGAGTAGTGGGCGAACAGGTCCTCATCGCCGCCGTCTGCTACGATGAACCCATAGCCTTTGGCGTTGTTGAACCACTTGACCTTACCGCTTAGCATGCTGTTGTCCCTCTGCAAAGGAGTCCATCACTGGAGTAACATCCATTTCATTCCGCGCTGATGCAGCACATAGCCCCATGCGCGCAACCTGTTGCCGTTGTGGCAATTACTGTTTGTATCACCGTTTTGCAGTTAGTCAAGGCGACTCGTCAGGTGGCTGTGAAGCCTTTTCAAATTACCCGGCCTCGGCGCCCCGATCCAGAACCGTATTCGCATGCGTGCATTCCCAGAGACTCGACTAATATTCAACCAGGATCGCCCCGGCACGGCCGGCGACGACTCATCTGGGTTGGCCGTCGAAGAGGCCAAGCCAGCGCTGAAGGCACCTCCCATGTTCAAAGTTGTCATGTTTAATGATGACTACACGCCGATGGATTTCGTCGTCGAGGTGCTCGAAGGAATTTTCAACCACAATCGGGAGCTTGCCACCAAGATCATGCTGGCGGTTCATACCGAAGGGCGAGCCGTTTGCGGTGTCTACACCAGAGATGTCGCTGAAACCAAAGCAATGCAGGTCAATCAATATGCAAGGGAATGCCAGCATCCGTTGCTTTGTGAGATCGAGAAAGACGGTTAACCCCGACTGTTGGGTAAGAGGTGAAAGCTATGTTGAACCGTGAGCTCGAAGTCACTCTGAATCTGGCTTTCAAGGAGGCTCGTACAAAGCGTCATGAGTTCATGACGGTGGAGCATCTTCTGTTGGCCTTGCTCGACAACGAGGCCGCCGCGACGGTGCTGCGTGCCTGTGGTGCAAGCCTGGACAAGCTGCGCCACGATCTGCAGGAGTTCATAGACTCCACCACTCCTTTGATCCCGCAGCACGATGAAGAGCGCGAGACCCAACCGACGCTCGGGTTTCAGCGCGTACTCCAGCGTGCTGTGTTCCATGTGCAGAGTTCCGGCAAGCGCGAAGTCACAGGTGCAAACGTACTGGTGGCTATCTTCAGCGAGCAGGAAAGCCAGGCCGTGTTTCTGCTCAAGCAGCAGAACGTCGCGCGTATCGATGTCGTCAATTTCATTGCTCACGGTATTTCGAAGGTGCCAGGCAGTAATGGGAGTCCTGAAGGCGATTCGGACATGCAAGACGAGGAGGGTGGCGACGCTAGCACCGCCGGCAACCCGCTCGATGCCTATGCCAGTAATCTGAACGACCTGGCTCGCCAGGGGCGCATCGATCCTCTGGTGGGGCGCGAGCATGAAGTGGAGCGGGTCGCGCAGATCTTGGCGCGGCGCCGCAAGAATAATCCACTGCTGGTGGGTGAGGCAGGGGTTGGCAAAACGGCGATCGCCGAAGGCCTGGCGAAGCGCATCGTGGACAATCAGGTTCCAGAGCTCCTCGCCAACGCCGTGGTTTACTCCCTTGACCTGGGTGCCTTGCTTGCCGGCACCAAATACAGGGGCGATTTCGAGAAGCGCTTCAAGGCTCTGCTTGGGGAGCTGCGCAAACGTCCGCAGGCCGTGCTGTTCATTGATGAAATTCATACGATCATTGGCGCCGGTGCCGCCTCCGGCGGAGTGATGGACGCTTCCAACCTGCTCAAGCCGCTGCTCTCGTCCGGCGAGATTCGCTGCATCGGGTCAACGACCTTCCAGGAATTCCGTGGCATCTTCGAAAAGGACCGTGCCCTGGCGCGGCGCTTCCAGAAGGTGGATGTATCCGAGCCGTCGGTTGAAGACACCATCGGCATTCTGCGCGGCCTCAAGGGGCGGTTCGAGCAGCACCACAACATCGAGTACAGCGACGAGTCCCTGCGTGCCGCCGCGGAGCTGGCGTCGCGATACATCAACGACCGGCACATGCCGGACAAGGCGATCGATGTCATCGATGAGGCGGGCGCATTTCAGCGGCTGCAGCCCGAAGACAAGCGCGTGTCGCGCATCGATGTCGAACAGGTCGAGGAGATCGTTGCGAAAATCGCGCGGATTCCTCCAAAGCACGTCAGTACGTCGGACAAGGAGCTGTTGCGTAACCTGGAGCGTGACCTGAAGTTGACAGTGTTTGGCCAAGATGACGCCATCGATTCGCTGGCGACAGCCATCAAGTTGTCGCGGGCAGGTCTAAAGGCGCCTGACAAGCCGGTCGGTTCCTTCCTGTTTGCTGGCCCTACCGGCGTCGGCAAGACCGAGGCAGCCCGCCAGTTGGCGCGTGCGCTGGGTATTGAATTGGTGCGCTTCGATATGTCGGAGTACATGGAGCGGCATACCGTATCCCGGCTGATCGGGGCGCCGCCTGGCTATGTCGGGTTCGACCAGGGCGGTTTGTTGACCGAGGCGATTACCAAGCAGCCGCATTGCGTTCTGTTGCTGGATGAGATTGAAAAAGCGCATCCAGAGGTCTTCAATCTGCTGCTTCAGGTGATGGATCACGGCACCTTGACGGACAACAACGGACGCAAGGCTGACTTCCGCAACGTCATTCTCATCATGACGACCAACGCCGGTGCCGAAACAGCCGCGCGTGCCTCGATCGGCTTCACGCATCAGGACCACGCGTCCGATGCAATGGAAGTCATCAAGAAGAGCTTCACTCCCGAGTTCAGGAACCGCCTCGACACCATCATTCAGTTCGGTCGGCTAAGCCACGAAGTCATCAAGAGCATCGTCGACAAGTTTCTCATCGAGCTGCAGACACAGCTCGAAGACAAGCATGTCACGCTCGAGGTGTCCGATGCGGCACGCAGCTGGCTGGCGGAGCGGGGTTATGACGTTCAGATGGGGGCTCGGCCCATGGCTCGCCTGATTCAGGACAAGATCAAGCGACCCCTGGCCGAAGAGATCCTGTTTGGTGAGCTCGCCGAGCATGGCGGCGTGGTGCACGTTGATATTCGAGACGGTGAACCGTTCTTCGAGTTCGAGACCACGGCCGAGCTGGCCTGACCCTAAATCAACCGCAATGATACGCCCGGCGAGCAATCTGCTCGTCGGGCGTTTCTTTTGGGGGGCTCAGCTATCAGCTGTATTCTGCGGGCACAAAAAAGCCCGGCATGACCGGGCGTTCTTCTCGCGTCGCTTAGCGGGCGCGGTAGGTGATGCGACCCTTGCTCAGATCGTAAGGGGTCAGCTCTACCCGAACCTTGTCACCGGTGAGAATCCGGATGTAGTTCTTGCGCATCTTTCCGGAGATATGCGCAGTAACGACGTGCCCGTTTTCCAACTCCACGCGAAACATGGTGTTAGGCAGGGTGTCGACGACAGTACCTTCCATTTCGAAGCTGTCTTCTTTCGACATTCAGTAAAGTCCTCGGTATTCATTGATTGACCCAGTGCCAGATGCCTGGGTAAAAGCGGCCCGTATTGTGCCTGAAAGGGCCCTCTGAGCCAAGCGTTCAGCTCAGGACAATCCAGCGCTGATTGACGAGCAGCTCGATCGGGCGATATTCGGTCTTGTAGTTCATCTTCCGACAGTTCTTTATCCAGTACCCCAGATAGACTGCCTTGAGTCCGAGTCGAGAGGCTTCCCCAATTTGCCAGAGAATGGCGTACCGGCCGAGGCTGCGCTTCTCCTCGCGGGGATCGTAGAAGGTGTAGACCGCCGAGAGCCCGTTGGGCAGCACATCGGTCACCGCGAGTGCCAGGAGTCGCCCGTCCAGGCGGAATTCGTAGAAGCGGGAAAAGGGCAGGTCCCGTACGAGAAAGGTATGGAATTGATCCCGGCTTGGAGGATACATGTCGCCATCGGCGTGGCGCTGTTCGATGTAGGTGGCGTAGAGCGAATAGTATTCTTCGGTAAAGGCAGGTCGGGTGCTCGTAACGCTGAGGTCGGCGTTGCGCTTGAGGATGCGCTTTTGCTGGCGGTTGAGCTGTATGCCTTCAGCTGGAATGCGAGCGGGAATACAGGCAGTGCAGCGCTGGCAGTGAGGGCGGTAGAGGTGATCGCCGCTTCGGCGGAAGCCGATCTCGGACAGCTCGGCATATACCTGAACGTCCATGGGTTGGCTCGGGTCGAGAAAAAGCGTCGTGGCTTGTTCATCGGGCAGGTAGCTGCACGCATGTGGCTGCGTGGCGTAGAACTTGAGACGAGCCAGTGAAGTCATGGTCAGCTCTCGAAAATCATGGACTCAGTTTAGGTCAGCTTGACGCCCTCGACTAGGTTCCCCATTGGGCTGAGGTGGGTTCGTCCAGATGCCTGGCCAGAGCCTCTGCGAACACACTACGGGAGATCGGGCGAGCGCCAAAACTGGCCAGATGCTGGGTTGGCATCTGGCAGTCAATCAATTTGAATCCCCAGCCCTGGAGACGTTCCACCAATGTCACGAAACCCACTTTGGACGCATCGGTCGTTCGGCTGAACATGGATTCACCGAAGAATAGTCGACCCATGGCCAGGCCATAGAGTCCGCCGACCAAGCGGTTTTCCTGCCAGACTTCCACGGAGTGAGCGTGCCCGAGCGCATGGAGCTGGATGTAAGCTTCCTGCATGGGGGTAGTGATCCACGTGCCCTCGGCGTAGCTACGCGGTGCTGCACAGCCACGGATCACGTCGGTAAAGGCCTGATCCAGCGTCACCGTGAAGTCGCCCTTGCGCAGGGTCTTGCGCAGGCTGCGCGAGACATGCAGTTCGTCTGGATAAAGTACCGTTCGCGGATCCGGCGACCACCAGAGAATCGGCTGCCCTTCCTGATACCAAGGAAAACAGCCGTGGCGATAGGCGGCCACCAGGCGTTGCGGTGACAGATCGCCTCCGGCTGCCAGCAGTCCATTGGGCTCGCGCATGGCTTTTTCCAGGGGAGGGAACACCAGGTCTCCCCGTGACAGCCAGGTCAGCATTCGAGTGCGCTCGGCTGGGCACCGAAGAGCGGCCTCCTCAAAGTCAGAGGTCCAGGTATTTTTCCGCATCCAGGGCGGCCATGCAGCCGGCGCCCGCCGACGTGATGGCCTGACGATAAACATGATCGGCTACGTCGCCCGCGGCAAACACCCCCGCGATGCTGGTGCAGGTCGCATCGCCTTCGCCGCCGCCGCGCACCTTCAGGTAACCATCTTTCATGTCCAGCTGTCCCTGGAACAGATCTGTATTGGGTTTGTGTCCGATTGCGATGAAGACGCCAGCCAACTCCAGGGTCTTCTCCTCGCCAGACAGCGTGCTCTTGAGGCGCATGCCTGTCACGCCGCTCGCGTCTCCGATGACTTCCTCGAGGGTGTGGTTCCAATGCAGGCGAATATTGCCGTTCGCCGCTTTCTCCATGATCTTGTCTTGCAGAATCTTTTCCGATCGCAGCTTGTCACGGCGGTGCACCAGGTGCACTTCCTTGGCGATGTTGGACAAATAGAGCGCCTCCTCGACGGCCGTGTTGCCGCCACCGATCACGGCGACCACCTGGTTGCGGTAGAAGAACCCGTCACAGGTTGCGCAGGCCGAAACGCCGCGACCGGCGAAGGCTTCTTCTGACGGCAGGCCGAGGTACTGTGCCGACGCACCTGTGGCGATAATCAGTGCGTCACAGGAATAAGTGCCACTGTCGCCTTTGAGCACGAAAGGACGTTGTTGCAGCTCGGCGGTATGGATATGGTCGAACACGATTTGCGTGTCGAAGCGCTCGGCATGCTTCTGCATCCGCTCCATCAGAGCGGGGCCGGTCAGGCCTTCCACATCGCCTGGCCAGTTGTCCACTTCCGTGGTCGTGGTCAACTGGCCGCCCGGCTGGATGCCGGTGATCATGAGTGGCTTGAGATTCGCGCGCGCCGCATAGACCGCGGCGGTATACCCGGCCGGGCCCGAGCCGAGGATGATCAGACGCGAATGCTTGACTTCATTCATAAAAAGCCCTCATAAGTCTTTGTTGCTAATAGGGAAGCGTGCTCCAGTCGAGCCCCGCAGAAAAACTGGCGTTTATGCTACACCGAAGCATCGAGAAAAGACCAAGCCGGCACGGAACCGGCATGTCATCCAGTCGACAAACCCGTACAATGCCCAGGTTCTGGCTGATACGGTTCATAGAACGCGCCGCTGGCGCAGGAAATTAAGCGTTTTGAAGAATTCCTCCTCTACCGCGCCAGCTTCCGTCTGGCGCCAACAACTGCACTACCGTCTCAAAGAGGGCGCGTTGATAGCGCTCGGCGCACTCTGCGCCTATCTCTGGATGGCATTGCTGACCTACGATCCCGCCGATCCGGGCTGGACACACACGAGCAACGTACAACAGGTGCAGAACGCGGCCGGCCGGGCCGGTGCATGGTTCGCCGATGTACTGTTCATGGTGCTGGGCTATTTTGCTTACCTGTTCCCGTTGTTGTTGGCCATCAAGACCTGGCAGGTGTTTCGGGCCCGTCACCAGCCCTGGACCTGGAACGGCTGGTTGTTCTCCTGGCGCCTGATCGGGCTCGTGTTCCTGGTGCTTTCGGGATCGGCACTGGCCTACATCCACTTCCAGTTCGCCAATAACCTGCCTGCGTCCGCAGGTGGGGCGTTAGGAGAGAGTCTCGGTCAGCTGGCTGAGTCAGCCCTCAACGTGCAAGGCAGTACCTTGCTGCTGCTGGCTTTTTCCTTTTCGGGTTGACGGTCTTTACCGATCTGTCCTGGTTCAAGGTCATGGACCTGACCGGCAAGATCACGCTCGACCTGGTCGAACTGATCCAGAGCTTCTTCGAGCGTTGGTGGGCTGCGCGAAACGAGCGCAAGCAGGTAGTCGCCCAACTGCGTCATGCTGACGAGGTCGTCAACGATGTCGCAGGGTCGCTGTCGGACCGTCGTGAGCGTGCCAGGGTCAAGGAGCGCTTGCTGGAGCGTGAAGAGTCGCTTAACAAACACATGAGCGAGCGCGATAAGCGCCCCGCGCCAGTGATCGCACCGGCGGCACCGCCGAAGCCGGTCGAGCAAAGCAAGCGAGTCCTGAAGGAGAAGCAGGCGAACCTGTTCGTCGATCCGCTCATCGAAGGCAGCCTGCCTCCGCTGTCCCTGCTCGACGTCGCGGAAAAACAGCAGAAGCAGTATTCACCCGAATCGCTCGAGGCCATGTCGCGCTTGCTGGAGATCAAGCTGAAGGAGTTCGGCGTCGAGGTGATCGTGGAGTCGGTACATCCGGGCCCGGTCATCACGCGGTTCGAAATCCAGCCCGCGGCGGGCGTGAAGGTCAGTCGGATCTCCAACCTCGCCAAGGACCTGGCGCGTTCGTTGGCCGTCATCAGCGTTCGTGTCGTGGAAGTCATTCCAGGCAAGACCACGGTCGGGATCGAGATACCGAACGAGGACCGGCAGATCGTGCGTTTCTCCGAGGTGCTCTCGTCCGCGCCTTACGATGACGCCAAGTCGCCGGTGACGATCGCGCTGGGCCACGATATCGGCGGCAAGCCGGTCATCGCGGACCTGGCTAAGATGCCGCACCTGCTCGTTGCCGGTACCACCGGTTCCGGTAAGTCGGTGGGCGTCAACGCGATGATTCTTTCGATCCTGTTCAAGTCCACGCCGGACGACGCGCGGTTGATCATGATCGACCCGAAGATGCTCGAGTTGTCGATCTATGAAGGCATTCCGCATCTGCTCTGCCCAGTTGTGACCGACATGAAGGAGGCGGCCAACGCGTTGCGCTGGAGCGTCGCCGAGATGGAGCGTCGCTATAAGCTGATGGCGGCGATGGGGGTGCGCAACCTGGCGGGCTTCAACCGCAAGGTCAAGGAGGCCGAAGAGGCCGGCACCCCGTTGACCGACCCGTTGTACCGGCGTGAGAGCATGGAGGACGAGCCGCCATTGCTGAAGAAGCTGCCGACCATCGTGGTGATCGTCGACGAGTTCGCCGACATGATGATGATCGTTGGCAAGAAGGTCGAAGAACTGATCGCGCGGATCGCTCAGAAGGCGCGGGCCGCCGGGATCCATCTGATTCTGGCGACGCAGCGGCCATCGGTTGATGTGATCACAGGTCTGATCAAGGCCAACATCCCGACGCGCATGGCCTTCCAGGTATCCAGCAAGATCGATTCGCGGACCATCCTCGATCAAGGCGGCGCCGAGCAGCTGCTCGGTCACGGTGACATGCTCTACCTTCCGCCGGGCACTGGCTTACCAATTCGCGTACACGGCGCGTTCGTGTCGGACGAGGAGGTGCATCGTGTCGTCGAAGCCTGGAAGGCACGTGGGGCTCCTGATTACATAGAAGATATCCTCGCGGGTGTCGAAGAGTCTGGCAGCGGCTTCGATGGCGGTAGCGGAGAAGGCGGCAGCGGTGAGGGTAGCGAAGAAGATCCGCTTTACGACGAGGCCGTGCGCTTCGTGACCGAGAGCCGTCGCGCGTCGATTTCGGCTGTTCAGCGCAAGCTCAAGATTGGCTATAACCGCGCGGCTCGCATGATCGAAGCCATGGAAATGGCTGGTGTCGTGACTTCCATGAACACAAATGGCTCGCGAGATGTGCTCGCGCCGCCCCATTACGCGACTGAGTCGCTTCGAGGTCATATGCAGTTGATTCGTTTGCTTCTCGCCTCCGTCTTGCTGATGTCGCTGGTTCCGGCACATGCCGACCAGGCTTCCACCAAGCGATTGACCGAGCTGCTGCAGAGAGCGGAAACGCTGACTGGGCGTTTTTCTCAGCTCTCGCTCGACGGCAGCGGGACGCAACTCCAGGAAACCTCTGGCGAAATGGCTCTGAAACGTCCCGGCCAGTTCCGTTGGCACACGGACGAGCCCATGGAGCAACTACTGGTATCCGACGGCAAGAAAGTGTGGCTCTACGACCCGGACCTCGAGCAGGTCACGATCCAGACCCTCGACCAGCGCCTGACCCACACGCCGGCGCTGCTCTTGTCCGGCGACGTGTCGGCCATCAGCGAAAACTTCGAGGTGAGCCACAAGGAGGCCGGGGGCGTCGTCGACTTCACCCTCACGCCCAAGGCCAAGGACACCCTGTTCGATAATCTGCGGCTGTCCTTCCGCGACGGGGTGATCAACGATATGCAGCTGGTCGACGGGGTGGGTCAGCGCACCAACATTCTGTTCCAGGGCGTCGAGCTGAACACCCCGATCGAGGCCGACCGGTTCAGGTTCGAGATACCCGAAGGGACCGATGTGATCACCGAGTGATCGCATGTCCTTGCAACCCATGCGGCCTGCTATGTGCAGGCCGTTTGCATGATAGATAGGCCGTCCGATGGACCTGTTCAGTCGTGAACCCGTAGCGCAACCGCTCGCAGCCCGACTGCGCGCCACCAGCCTCGACGAGTACGTCGGACAGGAGCACCTGCTGGCTCGCGGTAAACCGCTGCGTGAGGCGTTGGAGCAGGGCGCACTGCATTCGATGGTCTTCTGGGGGCCACCCGGCGTCGGCAAGACCACCTTGGCCAGACTGCTGGCCAAGGTGTCCGATGCGCATTTCGAAACCGTTTCTGCAGTTCTTGCCGGGGTGAAGGAGATCCGTCACGCGGTGGAAATTGCCAAGCAGCAGGCGGCGCAGTACGGTCGGCGCACCATCCTGTTCGTGGACGAGGTCCACCGCTTCAACAAGTCACAGCAGGATGCGTTCTTGCCTTACGTTGAGGACGGGACACTCATCTTCATTGGAGCCACGACCGAGAATCCATCGTTCGAGCTCAATAACGCATTGCTTTCGCGTGCACGCGTATACGTCCTCAAAAGCCTGGATGAGGCCGCCTTGCGAAAGCTGGTCTCCCGCGCGCTGAGCGAGCCCAAGGGGCTCGGCGAACTCGGGCTTCGCTTACCTGAAGAAAGTTTTCAGATTCTGCTGGCCGCGGCGGATGGGGACGGCCGTCGTCTCCTCAACTTGCTGGAGAACGCATCGGATCTGGCAGAAGAGGGCGGGGAGATCAGTGTCGAGCTCCTGCAGGATCTGCTGGGTGACAGTCGCCGACGATTCGACAAAGGTGGCGAAGCCTTCTACGACCAGATATCGGCCTTGCACAAATCCGTTCGTGGTTCCAATCCGGACGCTTCGCTGTACTGGTTCGCGCGGATGCTCGACGGTGGTTGCGATCCGCTCTACATCGCTCGTCGCGTGGTGCGTATGGCGAGCGAGGAGGTTGGTAATGCCGACCCTCGGGCCCTTGGCCTTTGCCTTTCCGCGTGGGACGTGCAGGAGCGACTCGGCAGTCCGGAAGGCGAACTGGCGGTCGCGCAGGCCATCGTCTACCTGGCCTGTGCGCCGAAGAGCAATGCGGTATACAGCGCCTTCAACGCGGCCAGGCGAGATGTGGCCGAGCACGGCTCCGAGGAAGTGCCCCTGCACCTTCGCAATGCGCCGACCCGCTTGATGAAAGAGTTGGGCTATGGCGATGGCTACCGCTATGCCCACGACGAGCCCGACGCCTACGCGGCCGGCGAGGACTACTTTCCGCAAGCCCTCGAGCCGCGGCGCTACTATCAACCCGTGCCGCGGGGACTCGAAGCCAAGATTCGCGACAAGCTCGATCACCTGGCGCGTCTGGATCGCGAGAGCACGCGCCAGCGGAGGAAGCCCTGATGCGCGTATTGCTTGCGGTGGTCGCTGGCGGCGTGCTGGGCACGCTGATCCGCTTTGGCGTTTCCACTTGGATGGCGTCGAGCTGGCCGCGACATTTCTACCTGGCGACGCTGGCAGTCAACCTGATTGGCTGCCTTGCCATCGGTTACCTGTACGCGACTTTTCTGCTGCGACCGGAATGGTCGCCCGAGTTGCGCAATGGACTGATGATCGGCTTTCTCGGTGCGCTGACGACCTTTTCCAGCTTTTCCCTCGACGGCCTTCGTCTGTTCGAGAGCGGACAGATAGGCATGGCATTCATCTACCTTGCAGCGAGCGTCATCGGAGGGTTACTGGCTGCCTGGGTCGGGCTCACGCTCGGCAGGTTATGAAGCTGGCCGCTAACGAAGTAAACTCCGCAACCTCTTCGCCAATTTCTATCGAAGCTTTCACAGACGAGACTCACCATGCTTGATTCGAAACTGCTCCGTACCCAGCTGCAAGACGTCGCCGAACGATTGGCTACTCGCGGCTACCAGTTGGACGTGGCGCGTATCGAGGCGCTGGAAGCGCAGCGCAAGACCGTCCAGACCCGTACCGAGCAGCTGCAGGCCGAGCGCAATGCCCGCTCCAAGTCTATTGGCCAGGCCAAGCAACGTGGCGAAGACATCGCACCGCTTCTTGCTGATGTCGACCGGATGGGCTCCGAGCTGGAGGCGGGTAAGACTGAGCTGGACAACATCCAGAGCGAGCTGGACCAGCTCATGCTCAGCCTGCCGAACCTGCCACACGATTCCGTGCCGGTGGGCAAGGACGAGGAAGACAACCTCGAGGTGCGTCGCTGGGGTGAGCCGAAAGCCTTCGAATTTCCGGTCAAGGACCATGTCGCGCTTGGCGAACAACATGGCTGGCTGGACTTCGAGACTGCCGCCAAGCTGTCGGGTGCGCGTTTCGCCCTGATGCGCGGACCGATTGCACGGCTGCACCGCGCCCTGGCTCAATTCATGCTCGATCTGCATACCCGCGAGCATGGTTATGAGGAAGCCTACACGCCGTATCTGGTCCAGGCACCGGCGCTGCAGGGCACCGGGCAACTGCCGAAGTTCGAGGAAGACCTATTCAAGATCGGTCGCGAGAATGAAGCCGATCTCTACCTGATCCCGACCGCCGAGGTGTCGCTGACCAATATCGTGTCCGGCGAAATTCTCGATGCCAAGCAGCTCCCGCTGAAGTTCGTCGCGCACACGCCCTGTTTTCGCAGTGAGGCCGGTGCTTCCGGTCGTGATACGCGGGGCATGATCCGCCAGCACCAGTTCGACAAGGTCGAAATGGTGCAGATCGTTGAGCCGAGCACTTCCTTCGAAGCGCTCGAGAGCCTGACAGCCAACGCCGAGGCCGTACTGCAGGCGCTGGAGCTACCCTATCGTGTGCTTGCACTCTGTACCGGAGACATGGGCTTTGGCGCGACCAAGACCTACGATCTCGAAGTCTGGGTACCCAGCCAGGACAAGTACCGCGAGATATCCTCCTGCTCGAACTGTGGCGACTTCCAAGCGCGGCGAATGCAGGCGCGCTACCGTAACCCGGCGACGGGCAAGCCTGAGCTGGTACACACTTTGAACGGTTCGGGATTGGCCGTTGGCCGTACGCTGGTTGCTGTTCTGGAGAACTATCAGCTGGCGGATGGCTCCATCCGCGTTCCGGCGGTGCTCAAACCCTACATGGGCGGTATCGAGGTTATCGGCGGCTGAGCTGGCGTACCGATTGTCGGCCGACAACGCCGATCGGCCGACCTGGCGATCGGCGGTCGGCCGATCCGTCGCCCGGCGTCCTTGATCGACGACAAGGGCGGGGCGGGCGTTTGACGCTGTGATGCCCCAATCCCACGTTCACAGGATTCGCTATGGAATTTCTGCCGCTGTTTCATAACCTCAAGCGTCAGACCGTGCTGGTTGTCGGCGGCGGCGAAATTGCGCTGCGCAAGGCGCGCCTGCTCAGCGAAGCCGGCGCGGTGCTGCGGGTGGTCGCGCCCGAAGTTGAGGCGCAACTGGTCGAGCTGGTAGAGCAGGGGGGTGGCCGTCTATTGGTGCGTGGCTACGCGCCGGAGGACATGAACGATTGCGTGCTTGCCATTGCCGCGACCGATGACGAGGCGCTCAACGAGCGGGTGTCGCAGGATGCCAGGGTGCGTGGACTGCCGGTCAATGTTGTCGACTCTCCTCAGCTATGCAGCGTGATTTTTCCTGCCATCGTCGATCGTTCCCCGCTGGTGATCGCCGTCTCCAGCGGCGGTGATGCGCCGGTGCTGGCGCGGTTGATACGGGCGCGAATCGAAACCTGGATTCCGGCCGTCTATGGTCAGCTGGCCGGGCTGGCGAAGCGCTTTCGCGCCCAGGTCAAGGCAAGCCTGCCTGATGTGCAACAACGCCGAGTATTCTGGGAAGAGGTGTTCGACGGGCCGGTGGCCGAGCGCGCCTTGGCCGGGCAGATGCACGAAGCTGAGCGCATGCTCCAGGAAAAGCTCGACGGCGCACTGCCAAAGGCGCTGGGCGAGGTATACCTCGTCGGCGCAGGGCCTGGCGATCCGGACCTGCTGACCTTCCGAGCCCTGCGCCTGATGCAGCAGGCCGATGTGGTGCTCTATGACCGGCTGGTTGCTCCGGCGATTCTCGATCTCTGCCGGCGCGATGCCGATCGCATTTACGTAGGCAAGCGGCGCGCCGAACATGCCGTGCCGCAGCAGGAAATCAACCAGCTACTCGTTTCCCTGGCGAAAGCGGGCAAGCGGGTCCTGCGCCTGAAGGGCGGCGATCCCTTTATCTTCGGCCGCGGTGGAGAGGAGATCGAGGAGCTGGCGGCCCACTCGGTACCCTTCCAGGTCGTGCCTGGCATCACCGCGGCCAGCGGCTGTGCAGCCTATGCCGGAATACCCCTGACGCACCGAGACCATGCCCAGTCGGTGCGTTTCGTGACCGGCCACCTCAAGGATGGCAGCTGTGATCTGCCCTGGGCCGAACTCGTGGCGCCGAGCCAGACGCTGGTGTTCTACATGGGGCTGGTCGGCCTGCCGGTGATCTGCCAGCAATTGATCGCGCATGGGCGTGCAGATTCGACGCCGGTCGCGTTGATCCAGCAGGGCACTACGCATAACCAGCGCGTGTTTACCGGCACGCTGGCTGATCTGCCCGGGCGTATAGCGAACGAGCAGGTGCAGGCGCCAACGTTGGTGATCGTAGGTGAGGTGGTGCAGCTTCGCGACAAGCTCGCCTGGTTCGAGGGATCTGCAGCCAGGCCCTAAGCTCAGCGCTGCCAGATACCCTTGCCGGGCAAGCGTTCACGATCATGCGAGTCCTCGAGCGAAAGGGCTGGACCTTTTGGGACGATTCCGGTCGGGTTGATGTGCCGGTGACTGGCGTAGTAGTGATGCTTGATGTGACCCAGGTCGACGGTGTCGGCGATGCCTGGCCACTGATAAAGCTCCCGCAGCCAGTTCGACAGGTTCGGGTAGTCCCGAATGCGCCGCAGGTTGCATTTGAAATGGCCGTGGTACACCGCATCGAAGCGAACCAGCGTGGTGAACAGCCGCCAGTCGGCTTCGGTCAGGTATTCGCCAGTCAGGTAGCGTGAGCGCTCGAGCCGTTGCTCGAGGTAATCCAGCTCCGCGAACAGCTGATCGAATGCCGCTTCGTAGGCCTTCTGGCTCGTTGCGAAGCCTGCCCGATAAACGCCATTGTTCACGGACGGATAGATGCGATCGTTGAGCCGGTCGATCTCGGCCCGCAGCGGGGTGGGGTAGAGGTCGAGCCTGGAGCCCGTGAGTTCGTCGAAGGCTTCGTTGAAGATGCGAATGATCTCCGCCGACTCGTTGTTGACGATGCATCCAGCCTGGCGATCCCAGAGCACCGGAACGGTGACGCGACCGGTATAGCGCGGGTCGTCCGAGGTGTAGCGCTGGTGCAGGTATCGCAAGCCATCTAGCGCATCGCCGCTGGAGCCGGTGGCCTGATCGAAGGTCCAGCCCTGTTCGCCCATCAGCCAACTGACGACCGATACGTCTATCAGCGGTTCGAGTTGTTTGAGCTTGCGGTAGATAAGGGTGCGATGGGCCCAGGGGCAGGCAAGCGATACGTAGAGGTGAAAGCGGCCGGCCTCGGCCCTGACCGCGTCCTGGCCATCTGGCCCGGGGCTGCCGTCTCGCGTCACCCAGTTCCGGCGCTGCGCTTGCTCGCGCTGAAATTCACCGTCTTGGCTGTTCTCATACCAGCGGTCCTGCCACTGCCCGTCGACCAGAAGCCCCATTTGCATCACTCCACGACTTGTTCTGTGCCCAGAGTCTAGGTCGATGCATGCCTGGGAATGGTCGCAATGACCGGTACAACCTATCGTTCAGTTCGATGAGTTGCGCTGCTGCCAGACACGCCGAGCATGTTCGAACGCGACGTCCCGCGGCTCACCGAGGCCGCGCAGGGCCAGGGCAATGGTTGATAGCACCGCCAATTCCCCGTATTCATCCGAGGCCTCGCCGCGCCATACAGCCAACAAATGCTGCGGGTCGAGTTGGGCTGGTTTGACGTGGCGCTGAGGGGAGAGCGCGGGCCAGTCTTCGTCCCAGATGTTGCCTGCCGCGGTGCCATAAAGGTGAGAGAGGCCGTCTGGATTGATCTCGATCTCGCCGCCTTCGCCCTTGATGACGATCGCGTTGTCGCTCAGCAGGCGGCTGGCTTCACGGTGGTTGGCCTGGTAGCCGGGGTGGAAGATGCTCTGCAGACCACACCTCGCTCGCAGCGGATTGAGGATGCGGGCGAGCGAATGGATGGGCGAGCGCAGGCCGAGGATGTTGCGCTGGTCGATCATCCGTTGCAGGCCTGGCATCCAGGCGCCAAGCGGCATGAAGGCCATGTGATCGTACGCCAGGGCTTCGTCGACCTCGGCCCAGCTTTCGCAGCGGCGAATCTCCAGCAGGTCGACCACTTGTTCGGTGTAGAGACGACCTGCCGTGTGCGGGCCGCCGCCGTGCATGAAGATGCGAATGCCGCTCTGCGCCAGGCATTTGATCGACAGCAAGTACCAGGGTAAATGCCGTTTCTTGCCGGCATAGCTGGGCCAGTCGATGTCGACGCTGATCGCTGGCGCATCGAGCCGCTCGCGTACCGCCTCGGTGAAGCCGGCCAGTTCAGCGGCGCTTTCCTCCTTATGCCGTAGCAGCATCAGGAAGGCGCCTAGCTGGGTTTCTTCAGCCTTGCCATCCAGCAGCATGCCCATCGCCTCTCTGGCTTCTTCTCGCGTCAGGTCGCGAGCACCACGTTTGCCCTTGCCGAGAATGCGTACGAACGGGGCAAAGGGATGTTCTTCAGGCGTGACGAGGTTCATATGCAATTGCTCGGTTTTGGCAAGCCTGCCAGTTTGGCGGCGAGCTTGGCAGGCGTGCCCTTGAACAGGCGGTTCAGGTGGCCGCTGTTGCCCTTTCGGCACCCAATTTGAGTGCGGTGTACTTGATCAGCGGCCGCGTCGCCGGGGAGAGCTTGAATTCTGCGTAAAAGTCTCTCAATACGTACAGGACCTCCCAGTGCGCGTCGCTGAGCTCGATGCCCTCGGCTCGGGCCAGCGCTTGTGCGACGGGCTCATTCCATTCGGCCAGATCGACAAGAAAACCCTCCTTGTCGACAGCAATCGACGTGCCATCAACCGTGAGCGTATTCATAGCCAGGCGTTCGTCCTTTCGTAGAGGCAGCAAAGCTCGACGAAGCGGGCGTAGTCGATCGACTCGAGTCGCTCTGGAAGCCCTTCCAGGCCGCGCGCCGTGAGGTCCTCTTCCAGGGCGAACACGGAGACGGCCTCGGGCAACCGCTCCACGGCCGCGCGGGGCGCCGTGCCCGCTTGCAAGGCATAGACCGCGTCGCCACTCAGCAGCAGGCCGTCGCCCGGCACGATCAGGCGCAGGCAGCTATCCAGGCGGTTGTCGCCGAAAGGGGAATGGGAAAGCAGATGGAGGGTCGACATCAGAGCGTGATCACGTGGTCGTAGCGGTTGAGCAGGGCACCCAGTTCGCTGTCGTCGAGCAGCTCGACCGGAAGCGTAAAGCGTGACGCATCCAGCCCGCGCGCCAGAAGACTGGAACGCGATGCGTAGAGCGCTTCGACACCGAACAGGGGCAGCGCCTGAAGGTTGGCGGTCAGATCTTTCTGTTGCAAGCGCGCGGCCTGCTGGGCGGGTGCGAGCTGGAAGATGCCGTCGTCAAGAAACAGCAGGCCGAGCGGCAAGTCGAATGCGCCACCGGCCAGCACCACATCGAGCGCCTCGCGGGCTGATGGCCCGGCCCAAGGCGCCTGGCGAGTGACGAGGAGCATCGAGCGCGCCATCAGTGACCTCCAAAACAGACGAGCCGATCGGCATGTTGTGCGGCTTCGTGCAACTGGCCCAGACCCGACAGCTCCCAGCTCGACGCGAGATTGGCGGCCCCTCGTTCGTACCGTTTGGCTTCCTGCTCGTCGAGCACACCGCGGCGCAAACCGGCCGCGATGCACACCACGCCATCAAGCCGATGCCGGCTGACGAACTCGGCCCACTGCGCCGCGATGTCCTGCTCGTCCTGCGGTGACACGACGTTGGCCGAAGCGCTATGCACACCGTCCTGGTAGAGGAAGAGGCGAGTAATCTCGTGACCGGACTCGAGCACCGCTTCGGCGAAACGCAATGCGCGACGCGAGGCGGGGGCATGGGGAGGGGAAAACAGCGCGATGACGAATTTCGTGAGGCACCTGAACGATCAGGCCGACATGATACGCCAGCTACGGAAACGAAAAAGCCCGCCGAAGCGGGCTTGATCCTGTGGTCGGCTATCAGTCGTCGCCGCCCATGATTCCCATCAGCTGAAGCAGGCTGATGAACAGGTTGTAGATCGACACGTACAGACCGATGGTCGCCATGATGTAGTTGCGCTCGCCGCCGTGGATGATCGCGCTGGTCTGGTAGAGGATGCAGACCGACGAGAACAGCACGAAGCCGGCGCTGATAGCCAGCTGCAATCCGCTGATCTGGAAGAAGAAGCTGGCCACCATGGCGCCCAGCAGCACGAAGAAGCCGGCAGTGATGAAGCCACTGAGGAAGCTCATGTCCTTGCGGGTGATCAGCACGAATGCCGACAGGCCGAAGAACACCAGTGCCGTCATCGACAGGGCCGAAGCGATCAGCTCGCCGCCATTGGCCGTTCCCAGGTACATGTTCAGGATGGGGCCTAGGGTGTATCCCATGAAGCCGGTGAGGGCGAAGGTCGAAAGCAGACCCCAGGCGGAGTTGCGTAGCTTCACAGTCAGGAAGAAGAGCCCGTAGAAGCCGATCAGCACCACGAAGATGTTCGGGTAGGCCGCGTTGGCCTGCATGGCCATGTAGGCGACCAGGGCACTGAAGCCCAGGGTAATGGCCAGCAGGCCATAGGTATTGCGCAGGACGCGGCTGACTTCCTGTTGTTCAACCTGCGTATGCGTAGAGGCGTACTGTTGCTTGAGCATGGCGACACTCCTGTAAATGAATTCAGCCCGGAGACGAATTGCCTCGGATCATAGCAGAGCTTTGAATCGGGCCTAACAACAGTGTTTGACAGTGTGTTTCGTTCGGGTACTATTGCGCCCGCTCTCTGCGGAGGAGTGGCAGAGCGGTTGAATGCAACGGTCTTGAAAACCGTCGAAGGGGAAACTCTTCCGTGAGTTCGAATCTCACCTCCTCCGCCATCTTGTAAAGCCGAAGGCCCCGAATTCCGGGGCCTTCGTCGTTTCTGACGGCTCAATCACCCTTGTGCCTCGCCGGCTGCATCTCCACAGAGGCGTCAGTGTGGCGCGCCCAGCGTTTCAGCGTAATGACAGGCGACTTCGCGGTCGCCGACCGGCCGGAAGGCAGGCACTTCGGCGCTGCAGCGCTCGGTTGCATAGGGACAGCGACCGTGAAAAGGGCAGCCCGACGGCGGATCGAGCGGGCTCGGCAATTCGCCGCTTGGCCTTATTCTCGAGATCGACCGGTTGGCGTCGAAGCTCGGCGTCGCCGCCAGCAGCACCTGCGTGTAGGGATGAAGCGGACGTGTGTACACCTCCTCGGCGGGTCCTTTCTCCATCGGGCTGCCGAAATACATCACCAGCACCTGGTCGGCGACATGCCGGACCACGGCCAGATCGTGGGAAATGAACACGTAGGCGGCGTTGAATTGCTCCTGCAGATCCATGAACAGGTTGAGCACCTGCGCCTGGATCGAGACGTCCAGCGCCGAGGTCGGCTCGTCCGCGACCAGCACCTTTGGATTCAGCATCATCGCGCGGGCGAGCGCGATACGCTGGCGCTGGCCGCCGGAAAACATGTGCGGGTAGCGCTGGTAATGTTCCGGCCGCAGGCCAACCTGCTGCATCATCGCCTGGACCCGTTCACGGCGCTCGCTACGTGACAACGGGCTGTTGATCGCCAGCGGCTCGGCCAGCTGGTCGCCGATCTTTCGCCGCGGGTTCAGCGAAGCGTAGGGGTTCTGAAAGACCATCTGGACATCGCGCCGGAGCAGCTTGCGCTGCGCGCGGTCCGCTTGGGTCACGTCGTGCCCGGCGATCTGCAGGGAGCCGGAGGTGGGCTCCTCGATCAGCGTCAGGGCGCGGGCCAGGGTCGATTTGCCGCAGCCGGACTCACCCACCACAGCGAGGGTTTCGCCGGCTTTCAGTTCAAACGAGACGCCATTGAGTGCCCGTACCGTCGCGCGGGGTTTGAACAGCCCGCGTGAAACCTCGTAGTGACGCGTGAGATCCCGGGCCGAGAGCACGCTGTGCGTTGGTTCAGTAGACATGGGCGTCTCCTGGTGGCGGGGTTCGACGAGGCGTTTCGGTTGGGGCCTCGGCTGCCTGGGCAGATGCCAGGTTGAGCGGGAAGAAGCAACGCACTTCGCCGCCGGCATAGGGTTCGAGGGCGGGTCGCTGCTCGCACGCCGGACGCGCATAGGGACAGCGAGGCGAGAGCAGGCAGCCCGCGGGTCGATCGTAGCGGCCCGGGACGATACCGGGCAGCGTCGCCAGGCGATGGCCGCTGCAACGCTCCGGAATGGAGGCCAGTAACGCCTCGGTATAGGGGTGCGCGGGGGCATCGAACAGAGCGGGCACGCGACCGGTTTCCACGGCTTGGCCGGCGTACATCACGCAGACCCGCTGTGCGGTCTCGGCGACCACGGCCAGGTCATGCGTGATGAGGATCAGCGCCATGCCCTGATCGCGCTGCAGGCTGAGCAGCAGATCCATGATCTGCGCCTGTATGGTGACGTCGAGCGCCGTGGTCGGTTCGTCGGCGACCAGCAACTGTGGCTCGGCGGCGATCGCCATGGCAATCGCGACCCGCTGGCTCATGCCGCCGGACAGCTGGTGTGGGTAAGCGTCGAGGCGACTGGCCGCGGCCGGGATTTCCACCCGTTCGAGCAATTCGAGCGCTCGCTGGCGCGCCGCTTTGCCCTTCAGTCCGAGGTGCTGGCGCAGCACTTCGCCGATCTGGAAACCCACCGTGTAGCTTGGATTCAAGGCGGTCATCGGGTCCTGGAAAACCATTGCCAGGTCCTTGCCGATCAATCGCCTGCGTTGTTTGCCCTTCAGGGTGAGCAGGTCCTGCCCGGCGAAGTGCAAACGCTGGGCGGACACCTGCCCGGGCGGGTCGATCAGACCCATGAGCGCCATCATGGTCACCGACTTTCCGGAGCCGGACTCGCCGACGATGGCCAGCACCTCGCCCCGATCGACGCTGAGATCCAGCCCGTCGACCACTGGGGGTGCGTCCGGGCCACCGAAGCGGACGGTCAGGTCATGAATATCCAGCAGGCTCATGCGCGTGCCTCCGTATCGCGTTGTTCAGGCATCTCGGGCTCCGTCATGCGGCGTTCTTCAGCTTCGGGTCCAGGGCGTCACGAAGGCCGTCGCCGAGCAGGTTGATCGCCAGCACGCTCAGCAGAATCGCCAAGCCTGGCAGTGACACGACCCACCAGGCGCGTTCGATGTAGTCGCGTGCCGAGGCCAGCATCGTGCCCCATTCGGGCGTGGGCGGTTGTACACCGAGGCCGAGAAAGCCCAGCGCAGCGGCGTCCAGGATCGCGGAGGAAAAGCTCAGCGTCGCCTGCACGATCAGCGGAGCCATGCAGTTGGGCAGTACGCTCACGAACATCAGCCGCAGGGTGCCGGCACCGGCGAGCCTGGAGGCGGTGACGTAATCGCGGTTGAGCTCGCTCATTACCGCTGCGCGGGTCAGGCGGACGTAGGAGGGCAAGGACACGATGGCGATCGCGAATATCGTGTTGATAAGGCCTGGACCGAGTACCGCGACGATGGCTACGGCCAGCAGCAGCGAGGGCAGCGCCAGCATGATGTCCATCAGGCGCATGATGAAGGGGCCGAGTCGGGTCGGGGAAAAACCGGCCATCAGGCCCAGGAGAATGCCGGGCAGTAGCGAGACGATTACCGAGGCCAGGCCGATTAGCAGCGACAGGCGCGCGCCGTGGATCAGGCGCGAGAGCATGTCGCGACCGAGTTCATCGGTGCCGAGGATGAAGGTCGCATTGCCTCCTTCCTGCCAGACCGGTGGAGTCAGCAGGAACTCGCGGAACTGTTCGCGCGGGTCGAACGGGGCGAGCCAGTGCGCGAACAGCGCGCAAAAAGACGAGCAGCGCCATGAACAGCAGCCCGCCGAGCGCGCCACGGTTGCGGCTGAAGGCGGTCCAGAATTCCCGAAAGGGTGAGGGGTAATAGGTCGCCGGCTCGGCGGCCGGCAGTGTCTTGAGACTGCTCATGGCGGCGTCCTCAGCGCTGGTGTCGGATACGGGGGTTGGCCAGCCCGTAGAGAATGTCGACGATGAAATTGACCAGGATGACCAGGCAGGCCACCAGCAGGATGCCGTTCTGCACGACCGGATAATCCCGGGCACCGATGGACTCGATCAGCCATTTGCCGATGCCGGGCCAGGAGAAGATCGTCTCCGTCAGCACCGCACCGGCCAGTAGCGTGCCGATCTGCAGGCCGAATACCGTGAGCACCGGGATCATGGCATTGCGTAATCCGTGCACGAACACCACCCGCGCAGGTGACAATCCTTTGGCCCTGGCGGTGCGCACGTAGTCCTCGCGGAGCACTTCGAGCATGGCCGAACGCGTCATGCGTGCGATCACCGCGAGCGGGATGGTCGCGAGCACCACCGCAGGCAGGATCATATGGCGCACAGCGTCCAGGAAAGCGCCTTCTTCATCGCTGAGCAGGGTGTCGATGAGCATGAAACCGGTCACCGGCGGGACATCGTAAAGCAGGTCGATACGCCCGGAGACAGGCGTCCAGCCGAGGCCAACCGAGAAGAACATGATGAGAATCAGGCCCCACCAGAAGATCGGCATCGAATAGCCGACCAGGGAAATCCCCATCACGCCGTGATCGAACAACGAGCCGCGTTTGAGCGCCGCAATGACGCCCAGCAGCACGCCAGCCGTCCCGGCGATGATCAAGGCCGCCAACGCCAGTTCGAGGGTGGCCGGAAAAAGCGTGGTGAATTCGTCCCAGACGCTGGTGCGGGTACGCAGCGATTCGCCGAGGTCACCGCGGGCGAGCTTGCCGATGTAGTCGAGGTATTGCGCGTAGAGCGGCTTGTTCAGGCCGAGGCGCTCCATGGCCTGCGCATGCATTTCCGGGTCGACCCGACGTTCCCCATCATCACTTCGACGGGGTCGCCGGGGATCATGCGGATCAGCGCGAAGGTGAGCAGGGTCACGCCGAAAAAGGTCGGGATCAGCAAACCCAGACGGCGCGCGATGAAACTGAACATGGCGTTGCATACTCCTGTGCGGACGACACGGCCTGGCGGCTACCGTGTCGTGCCAGTGGTGAACGGGCGCAGGCCGAAGCGGGCGAGCCTTGGCCCGCCCGAGCCGGATTCAGCGCTGGTTCTCTACACCGTAGAAGGAGTTGCGTCCGAAGGGGCTGATCTCGAAGCCCTGGACCGTCTTGCGCATCGGTTGATAGACGGTGGAATGCGCGATGGGGGTGATCGGCAATTGCTGCTGGATGATCGCCTGAGCCTGCTTGTACAGCTCGGTGCGCTCGTCCTGGTCAGTGATTCGCTTGGCCTGCTTGACGATCTTGTCGTACTCGGCATCGCACCACTTGGACCAGTTGTTGCCATCCACCGCATCACAGCCGTACAAGGTGTTCAGCCAGTTATCCGGATCACCGTTGTCGCCGGTCCAGCCAATCAGCATGGCATCGTGCTCGCCGGCGTGGCCGCGCTTGATGTACTCGCCCCACTCATAGCTGACGATGCGCGCCTTGATGCCGATCTTGCCCCAGTCGGATTGAATCATCTCGGCCATCAGCTTGGCGTTGGGGTTGTAGGGACGCTGCACCGGCATCGCCCAGAGGGTGATCTCGGTGCCTTCAGCGATGCCGGCCTGCTTGAGCAGTTCGCGTGCCTTTTCCGGGTTGTACTCGGTGCCCTTGATGCTGTCGTCGTAGGACCACTGGGTCGGCGGCATCGCGTTGACGGCCAGCTGGCCGGCACCCTGGTAAACGGCCTCGATGATTGCCTTCTTGTCGACCGCCATGTCCAGCGCCTGGCGCACCTCGAGCTTGTCCAGCGGTGCGTGCTCCACGTTGTAGGCGATGTAGCCGAGGTTGAAGCCCGGCTGGCTGGGCACGGCGAGGTTGGGATCGTTCTGCAGGGCCTCGAGGTCAGCGGGGCGCGGGTTGAGGGTGATCTGGCATTCGCCGGCGCGCAGCTTCTGAGCCCGGACCGAGGCGTCCGTGGTGATGGCGAAGATCAGGTTGTCGATCTTCACGTCATCCGGATTCCAATAGTCCTTGTTGCCCTTGAAGCGGATCTGCGCGTCCTTCTGGTATCGGCTGAATACGAAGGGCCCGGTGCCGATCGGCTTCTGGTTGATCTGGTCGGCCTTGCCGTCGGCGAGCAGCTGCTGCGCATATTCGGCCGAATGGACGGCGGCGAAGTTCATCGCGAGGTTCTGGATGAATGCTGCGTCGACATGGTTGAGCTCGAAACGGACGGTCATGTCGTCGAGCTTCTCGATTTTGGCGATGTTCTTGTCCATCCCCATGTCGGTGAAATAAGGGAACTCGCTGGGATAGGCCTTACGGAAGGGATGGTCCTTGTCGCGCATCCGTTCGAAGGTGAACACCACGTCATCCGCATTGAATTCACGGGTCGGCTTGAAGTAGTCCGTGGAATGGAACTTCACCCCCGGTCGCAGATGGAAGGTGTAGCTGAGGCCGTCGTCCGATACCTCCCAACGGGTCGCAAGGGCGGGTAGGGCACGGGTGCCGCCACGCTCGAATTGCGCGAGTCGATTGAAGACCGTCTCGGAGGCGGCATCGAAATCGGTACCGGTGGTGTACTGGCCCGGGTCGAACCCGGCTGGGCTGCCTTCGGAGCAATAGACCAGGTTGCTGGCGGCAAAGCTGAGGGGAGAGCCGAAAATCAGACCCGCGGCGAGCAATGCTCGGATGGAGTTAGTGTTTCGCATGCAAACCTCATTCTTTTTATGTTCATCGAGGGTTGGTCTCGTGGACCTCAGGATGTTCGCTGCTGCCGCTCGCCACGGGGGTTACCCGTGCGGCCTGTAAACACCCTTGGCAACTGCCTTCTGGTCGAAGAATGCGCAGCCTTGGCCTGCCCCGAAATTAAGTGATGCTGAAAACCGGGTCAATCGAAATTAAGCGGGGCTGAATTTGCGAGGCGCGGTTTCAACCACAATTTCGAAGCAAAGCAGGTGCCAGGTCTGGCATCAGCGAGTCACCAGATCGTCGAACAGGCCCATCGTGGTCACCGTGAGCACTTCGGCTGCCTGGTCGCCGACGTTGGCCAGGTAATGGGGCTTGCCTGCATCGAAGTGAATGGAGTCGCCTGCTGCCAGCGGGTACTGGCGACCGTCCACGGTATAGACGATGCGCCCGCTCAGCACATACGCGAATTCCGAGCCCTCATGGGCGATCAGTTCTGACTGATAACCCACCGGCATGCTGACCTTCACGGCATTCAGCAGATTCCCCGGGAAAGCTCGTGGACAGGCGTTCGTAGGCCAGCGGCTGGCCTTCGATGGTGTAGCGGACCCGCTCGCCCTGGTGGGAATCGGGCTGCGCCTGGGTCGGTTGGTCGAACAGGCTGTTGAGCGGCACGCCCAGCGATTTGGCGATGTTGGCCAGCGAAGAAATCGACACGCCGGTCAGGTTGCGCTCGGCCTGGGAGAGGAAACTCGCCGTGAGTCCAGACTCCTTGGCGACCTGGTTCAAGGTCTTGTTGGCGGCGCGTCTGTAACGACGCAAACGTTCACCGATACGATCGACGGTCATTGGCTTCGCCCATGCTGAAAGGCGCCAGTATACGGCCAGCGCAACGCCATCGCGCCAGCCCATGCCCAGGCGTCCAGGTAGGCCGCTACAAAAAAGCTTTGCCTGAAAATTTAAGCTGTACTTAAATCTGGCGACTTCACTTACGAGGCGGGAGAGCGGCATGACGATCGGCGTAGGCGGCAGCACACCGCAGGAAGCACTGGCACGACTGCACAACATGACCGATGGGCTGGAGCCGATTGCCCACGCCGAATATCAGGCACGCATCGGCCGGGCGCAGGTGCGCATGCGCGAACTTGGTGTCGACGCCATCTTGCTCAGCGCCGGGAGCAACCTGGAGTACTTCACCGGGGTGCGCTGGAATCCGAGCGAGCGCCTGGTTGGTGCGTTGCTGCCCGCCAGTGGTGCGCTGGAGTACATCGCTCCGGTATTCGAAGAGGGAACGATCCGCGACTTCATGGTGGTGCAGGGTGCGGTCAATGGCTGGCAGGAACACGAGAGTCCCTACCGACTGGTATTCGACTGCCTGTTGCGAATGGGGATCAGGCCGAACGTCCATGCTCGTCCGCGTATCGGCGTCTGCCCCGCATTGCCGTTCTTCATGTTCGACGGGCTGCGTCAGCTCGACCCCGGCTACGCATTCGTCGACGCCGCCTCGGTCAGCGGATACTGCCGGCAACGCAAGTCGAGCAGCGAGATCGCGCTGATGCAGCGGGCCAAGCTGATGACCCTCGAGGTCCAGAAAGCCGCGGCCAGCATCCTTCGCGAGGGCATCAGTACGCAGGAGGTGGTGGAGTTCATCCAGCGAGCGCATCGCGCGGTCGGTGCGACGGGCTCGGTGTTCTGCATCGTGCTGTTCGGCGAGGCCAGTGCCTTTCCTCATGGTGTGAGCTATACGCAGCGCCTCAAGCGAGGCGACATGGTGCTCATCGACACCGGCTGCCGGGTGCACAGTTACCTGTCGGACATTACCCGCAGCTATGTTTTCGGCGAGCCCAGCGAGCATCAGCGAGCGATCTGGGGATTCGAAAGGGAAGCGCAGCTGGCGGCATTCGCGGCGGCGCAGCTGGGGGCACCGTGCGAACAGGTGGACGAGGCCGCGCGCAGCTCACTGGAAGCCTGCGGCCTGGGCCCGGACTACCAATTGCCCGGGCTGCCTCACCGCACCGGCCACGGGATTGGCCTGGACATCCATGAGGGGCCCTATCTGGTGCGTGGTGACCATACGCCGCTGGATGTGGGAATGTGCTTCAGCAACGAGCCGATGATTTGCGTGCCAGGCGAGTTCGGGGTCCGACTCGAGGATCACTTCTACATGAGCGAGCGCGGCCCCTGCTGGTTCACCGAGCCGAGTCCGAGCATCGATGATCCGTTCGGTCTGGGGCGCTGAAGCTGAACTGCACCGGCAAACAATAGGCTGACTGTGCCGGTCGGTATCATCAGCGCCTTGCCTAGAATGGCGTTTCGTCCTTCCTTCGCGCCAGGGCTGCCCGCATGCCAACCCGTCCTTTTCCCTTGTTGCTTGTGGGCGCCTTCGCCGCGCTCTACCTGATCTGGGGTTCGACCTATTTCGTGATTCGGATCGGCGTCGAGTCCTGGCCGCCGATGCTCCTGGCGGGATTGCGCTTCGTGATCGCGGGAAGCCTGATGTTCGCCTGGCTGCGCTGGCGCGGCGTGCCAGCACCCAGCGCGCGGCAATGGCGCTCGTGCGCGCTCATCGGGGTACTGCTGCTGAGCTGCGGGAACGGTGGCGTGACCGTGGCCGAGCATTACGGCGTGGCTTCGGCCGTCGCAGCGCTGGCCATCGCTACCGTGCCCCTGTTTGCGTTGTTGTTTGGCCTGATCTGGGGGCAGAAGACCATTGGTCTGGAGTGGGGCGGCATCCTGCTCGGCCTGGTCGGGATCGGGTTGCTCAACCTCGGGCACAACCTGCAGGCGAGCCCGGTGGGGGCAATCTTGGTGTTGCTCGCGGCCGCCAGCTGGGCGCTTGGCTCGATGTGGAGCCGTCAGCTCGACCTGCCGGGCGGCGCCATGGCCAGTGCCGCGCAGATGCTCGTCGGCGGGGCCGTGCTCTTGCTCGGCAGCGGGTTGTCCGGCGAGCGCCTCGAAACGCTGCCGACGCCGGCCGGCTGGGCTGCCCTGATCTACTTGACGCTGCTTGGCTCCATCGTGGCCTTCAGCGCCTATCTCTATCTGCTCAAGCACGTTCGGCCTGCGGCCGCGACCAGCTACGCCTATGTCAACCCGGTGGTTGCGGTGCTGCTGGGCATCAGCTTTGCGGGGAGCGAATTGGCATCGAGGAAGGGTTGGCGATGATGGTCATCCTCAGCGCCGTGGTGTTGATTGGGCTGCCGCAATGGCGCCGACCGGCTCCCACCGTCATGACCCGGCAAGCCTGATCGATGGCCACAGACCCTCGGGTCAGTTGTATGATGAGTTCGCCACGCTTGGGGATATACGGGTTCGGTTACAGGTCATAGCCCTGGACACGCCAGGGCCCGGCGTCCTCGGTTTCACTCTCAACGACAGGCGTATCCATGCCCGCTTCGAACGAACCCGCTGCCAACGACACCTTGTTCATCCTCTCGCTGGTCGTGTTCAACTTCATATCCTTCATCTCGATCGGCATCCCGCTCGCATCGCTGCCCGGTTACGTGCACGACACCCTGGGCTACAGCACGACGATCGCCGGGGTCGTCATCGGCGCCCAGTACCTCACCACCTTGCTTTGCAGGCCGCTGGCCGGCCGCCTGGCCGATGAGCGGGGCGCGAAGAAGACGGTTCTGATTGGCATGGCGTTCGGATTCGTCAGTGGCATCCTGCTGCTGGCCGCAGCGCTCATGACGGCATGGCCGGCGGCAAGCATCGCCGTGCTGCTCGCGAGTCGCCTGGTCCTGGGCTTTACCCAGAGCCTGATCGGCATTTCCGCGATCAGCTGGGGCATTACCCGGCTGGGGCCGCAGAGCACGGCACGGATGATCTCCTGGAACGGGATCGCGGCCTACGGAGGGGTCGGCATCGGTGCGCCGCTGGGCGTTTATCTGCAGCAGTCCCTGGGCCTCTGGAGCCTGGGCGTGGTGACCATGCTGCTCGCGGCAACCGGACTGGCCCTGGCCTGGCGACGTGGCGATGCGCCGCTCAACCCCGGCGCGCGGCTGCCGTTCGGCAAGGTCCTGTGGAAGGTTGCGCCGCCCGGGCTGAGCCTGGCGCTGGCGACCATCGGCTACGGCACGCTGACCGCCTTCATCGCGTTGTACTACGACACGCGCGGGTGGGATGGCGCCGCCTGGTGCCTGACGGCGTTCGCCTTTGCCTTCATCGGAACGCGCCTGCTGTTCCCCAACCTCATCAACCGTGTCGGCGGCTACACCGTGGCGGTGGCCTGCCTGGTGGTCGAGATTCTCGGGCTCGTCATGCTTTGGCTGGCGGAAGCGCCTGGCTTCGCACTCGCGGGTTCGGCATTGACCGGCTGTGGCCTGTCGCTGCTCTATCCGGCGCTGGGCGTGGGGGTGGTGTCCCGCGTAGGCGTCGCCAACCGCAGTTCGGGACTGAGCGTGTTCGCGATGTTCTTCGACCTGGCGCTGGGCCTGTCCGGCGCGATCATGGGGCCCTGGCGACCTACATCGGCATGCAGAGCATCTTTCTGGGCGCCGGAGCGATGGCGTTGGTGGGGCTGGCGATCGTCTGGGCCCTGCTGCAGCAGGAACACAGGGCCGAGAGCGGGTAGGCGGGTTAGCGGCTTGCGCCGGACATGACCGCATCGAAGGATGCGCGTCGTGCCAGGGCGGCGGCGCTGGGTCGGTATGTCCGGTGCCCATGATGCAGTTGCTTCCACAGTTCCAGCGGCGCCTTGGCGCTGTGATCGGACTGCCTGACCAGGTTTTCCAGCGTTTTGCTGCTCATGGGGCCTCAAGTGCTCGGTCGAGTGAGGGATCGTCCTTCTGGAGCCGCGTCCTTGCGCCAGCCGTCGTGGCTTTCCTGACCTCGAGACTGAGCGACACGCGTTACAGCTTGTTGACAGGCCGCGCCATCGGATGAGCGGTCGTGTGCGGGGCGACCTCCACCGCGGCACGCTCCAAAAATGATTGCTCCGGTGCAAGCAGCGCCAACCCTGCAATTGGCGTTTCGTTGCCATCTAAGTGCAATGACAGTAATTAACGGTTTGATAGCAGAATAATTGCGAGCCGTTCATCGACCGATAAAAACAAGTGCGAACTATCAGGCGCTCACCGCTTTCGGAGATAGTGAGGCGGCTGCAGTTTGAGTCGCATCTTATTTAGTACCACCAAGTAACTGGAGTAATCTCATGTCGAATGATAAGAGCGGAAATCCGGGTAACTTTGCAAACGATCGCGAGAAGGCCTCCGAAGCAGGACAAAAAGGGCGGTCACAACAGCGGCGGCAACTTTGCCAACGATCCGCAACGCGCTTCTGAAGCCGGCCATAAAGGCGGCCAGAACAGCGGTGGCAACTTCGCCAACGACCCCCAGCGCGCATCCGAAGCCGGCCAGAAGGGCGGGCAGAACAGTGGCGGAAACTTCGCCAACGATCGCGAGAAGGCATCTGAGGCTGGCAAAAAAAGGCGGCCAAAACAGCCACGGTGGCGGTCGCAGTTCCTGATAGCTGATCTATAACAGACAGCGTCAGGACAAAGCGGAATCCGTGAAAACGGATTCCGCTTTTTTTATTGTCGTTAATAAAGGGTCGCACAGAATAAACGACCAGCATGTTAATTATTCTGTTCACACTCCGGTTTCGCCCAATTGTCGTCATCCGCGTCGGATGAAGCGAGCGCTCATGCGTGAGGCAATCTCGTCATTTGCCGCGTTCGGCTGAACTCATCCACGATCGGCGGCCGAAACAGACGGATACATTCGACCTTAGAAGTCAGGCATGCCTCAGATTTTCCCCCGTTCGGCTGATATGTGGCTGCGTCTGGCCTTGCTCATCCTGTTCGGCGGGTTGGCTGGATTGCTCATCGTGGTCATGGTCCTGGATCGCTCGGATTACATCAGTCGCAAGGGATGGGTGGTGCGGCAACCCGTGCCGTTCAGCCACGAACACCACGCCGGCGCCTTGAAGATCGATTGCCGCTATTGCCATGACAGCGTCGAAACAAGCGCAGTGGCGGGGCTACCGCCGACCGAGACCTGCATGAGCTGCCACTCCCAGATATGGACAGGTGCCGAGATGCTGGCCCCGGTTCGCCAGAGCTTGGCCGAGGACAAGCCCTTGCGCTGGAACCGCGTGGCCGAGCTCCCCGATTACGTCTATTTCCAGCATGACGTCCACGTCAACGCCGGTGTCGGTTGCGAAACCTGCCACGGCCAGGTCGACACCATGCCGCTCATGTACCGCGGCGAAGCCTTCACCATGAGCTGGTGCCTGGATTGCCACCAGGACCCGGCGCCGCGGCTGCGACCGCGCGAAGCGATCACGGCGATGGGCTGGTCCACCGAGCTCGATCGGCGCGAGGTCGGCCAGCAATTGCTGAAGGCGCACCACATCGACACCCGCCACCTGACTCATTGCTACACCTGCCACAGGTAATCCATGGATCGCATGCCGCTCGATTACGCCGCTATTCGCCAACGTCTCGAAGGTCAGCATGGCCCGCGTTATTGGCGCTGCCTCGAGCAGCTGGCCGATGAGCCGGCGTTTGCGGCCTTCGTCGAGGCTGAATTTCCCAGCATTGCGCCGGAAATGGACCGTCGTCGTTTCCTGCAGCTGATGGGCGCGTCGATGGCATTCGCCGGCCTGGCGGGCTGCGGGCAGGAGCCGGAGCAGGGCGTGCCCTACGTCGTCCAGCCAGAAAATCTCGTGCCCGGTCAGGCTCGCTGGTACGCCAGTGCGGTTCCGTTCGCCGGCCTTGCGCAGCCGGTGCTGGGGCGCACGCATGTAGGTCGGCCTACCAAGCTGGAGGGCAATCCCGATCATCCCGCGAGCCTGGGGGCGGCCACTGCATTCACCCAGGCCACCATCCTGCAGCTCTATGACCCGGACCGCTCGCAAGCGCCACGCCATGAAGGGGATATCAGTACCTGGAACGCCTTCCAGCGCACTGCCTTGGAGCAGGCGGCCCGAGCCGATACGCGAGCTGGGCGCGGCTTGCATCTGTTGATGGGGGCCAACAGTTCACCGACGCTGCGCCGGCAGGTGGCGGCAATGCTCGAACGTTGGCCACAGGCGACGCTACATCGCTTCGAACCCTGGGAGGGCGATGCCTACGCCGCCAGCGAACGTGCATTTGGCCGCGCTCTGGAAACCCGCTATCGCTTCGAACGTGCGGAATGGGTGCTGAGCTTCGAACATGACTGGCTCGGTGCCGGCCCACGGGAGCTGTCGCAGGCTATCGGCTGGAGCGAGCGCAAGCGCCGAGCGGCCCGCGGCGAGGGCGAAGCTCGGCTGATCGTCGTCGAGTCGCTGTCCACCGTAACCGGGGCCAAGGCGGCTGAGCGTCGGCGGGTCACGCCCACGGCCTTGACAAGCCATGTTCAGGCACTGGCGGCGGCGTTGGGAGGCCCAGACGCAGCGCCATTGCCGCATGCCAGCCAGCGCTGGATCGAAGCGGTCGCCGCCGAACTACAGGCGCGGCGCGGGCGTTGCCTGATCACGGCCGGCGACTATGCCCCGCTCGACGTGCAAGCGGCAGTGCACTGGCTGAACCAGCAGCTCGGCAACATTGGCAAGACCGTCGAATACACCGAGCCGGTCATCTGGCTCGAAGCCGGCGGCCAACGACTATCGGGCCTCGATGACCTGGTGGCGGCGATGCGCGCAGGGGCCGTCGATACCCTGGTGATGCTCGACGTCAACCCCGCGCATACAGCACCTGGCGACCTCGCGTTCACCGAGGCGATGGCCCAGGTCCCCCTGCGCATCCATGCCGGGCTCTATTACGACGAGACGGCGGCGCATTGCCATTGGCATCTTCCCCTGACCCATGCCTTGGACAGCTGGTGCGACGGCCGCGCAGCCGATGGCAGCGTCTGCCTGACGCAACCCCTGGTCCAGCCGTTCTACAGCAGCCGCACGGCGTCCGAAGTGCTCGCCGTTCTACAGGGCGAACTGTCACCCGATGCGCAGGGCTGGTGCGCGAAACCTGGCCCATGCTCGATGACCGGCGCTGGCGCCAGGCACTGGAGCTGGGCTTCATCCGCGACAGCGCCTTGCCGACCATCGAGGCTCGTGCGAGGCCACCCCGCTGGGACCCGCCGGCATTGCCCGTGGAAGGTTTGACCCTGTCGTTCAGGCCAGACCCCTGCGTCTGGGACGGACGCTTCGCCAACCTGGGCTGGTTGCAGGAACTGCCCAAGCCGATCAGCAAGCTCACCTGGGACAACGTGATCGGCCTGTCGCCAGCCCTGGCGGAGCGGGAGGGTATCGCCAGCGGCGATCGCCTGCGCGTCACCCTCGAGGGCAGGGTGGTCGAAGGTCCGGCCTGGGTCATGCCCGGGCAGGCCGATGACACCCTGAGCCTGTTCGGCGGCTATGGCCGCGAACGCGCCGGCCGCGTGGGTGACGGGCTCGGCTACGACGTCGCGCCGCTGCGCACGGCGCAGCAACCTTGGATGCGGCACGGTGCCCGGCTGGCTCGGCTGGACGAACACATGCACCTGGCTTCCACCCAGCCGCATCACGTGCTGCAGGGGCAGGATCTGATTCGCAGCCACCCTCGCGAGGAGGCCTTTCGTCAGGTGGCGCCGAAGCCCGAGGCGATCAGCCTCTATCCGCCTCGACAGCCGCGCGATACCGCCTGGGGCATGGTTATCGATCTGGACCAGTGCATCGGTTGCAACGCCTGCGTCGTGGCTTGCCAGGCGGAGAACAACATCCCCCGTGGTGGGCAAGGAACAGGTCGAGATGGGCCGCCACATGCATTGGTTGCGCGTCGATCACTATTACGCCGGCGATCCGAGCGAGCCCACCTCGGCCTTTCAACCCGTGCCCTGCATGCACTGTGACCAGGCGCCCTGCGAAGTGGGCTGCCCGGTCAATGCGACCGTACACGGGCCGGACGGGTTGAACGAGCAGATCTACAACCGCTGCATCGGGACGCGAACCTGTTCGTCCTATTGCCCATACAAGGTGCGCCGCTTCAACTGGTTCGACCTGACCGGGGATGACCCGCCGTCGATCCAGCATCAGCGCAATCCCAATGTCACGGTGCGCTCGCGAGGCGTCATGGAAAAGTGCACCTACTGCGTGCAGCGCATCAGCGAGGCGCGGATCACGGCGCGGATCGAGGACCGCGAGATCGCCGACGGCGAGGTCAGGACGGCATGCCAGCAGACCTGTCCCACCCAGGCGATCACCTTCGGCAACCTCAATGACCCGGATGCCGCCGTCAATCGCGAACGCCACACGAAACGGCACTACCGCCTTCTGGAGGAACTCAATACCCGGCCGAAGACGACCTACCTTGGCCTGGTCGAGGATCCGCCGGTCCTGCCCGATCAGCCGCTTGGCGAATGGCCCGGTAAAGGAGGGCAGGATGGCTGACACACCGCATTTCCTGCCGCGGGACATGCCGCTTGGCGCGGTGTCGGAGCAGGTGCTCGACCTGCCTGGACACTTCGACCGGTACCGAAGGGCATGGTGGGTGCTCTTTAGCGTCAGTTGTCTGTTGCTGGGAGTGTTCGTCGCCGCGGCCTCGGTCTTGCTGGCGAAAGGTGTCGGCGTCTGGGGCAACAACGTCCCGGTCAACTGGGGCTTCGCCATTCTCAATTACATGTGGTGGCTGGGGATCGGCCATGCCGGAACCTTCATCTCGGCGCTCCTGCTGCTCCTGAACCGTCCCTGGCGCAATTCGCTGAACCGGCTCGCCGAGTTGATGACCCTGATGGCGGTGATCTGCGCCGGGATCTTCCCGATCCTGCACCTCGGCCGGCCCTGGTTGTTCTATTGGACCGCGCCTTACCCGAACACCCTGGAGCTATGGCCGCAATTCAAGAGCCCCACCGCCTGGGACTTTTTCGCTGTGCTGGGCTACCTCGGTGTGTCGCTGCTGTTTCTGTATGTCGGCGCCATCCCCGATTTCGCTTCAGCGCGTGGCCGTGCCCGCAAACGCCACTATCAATATTTCTACGGCCTGCTCGCACTCGGTTGGCGGGTGCCGCCTCGCACTGGAGCCACTGGCGCCGCACCTATCGATTCATCGCGATTCTCGCCGTGCCGCTGGTGTTCTCGGTTTCGAGCGGTTACTCGTTTCTGCTCGACCTGTCGGTAGAAGCCGGCTGGCATTCGACGGTCTTCCCGCCGTATTTCGCCGCGGGCGCGGTGTTCTCCGGGTTCGCCATGGTCATCGTCATCGCGCTGGGCCTGCGTCGCTTCTTTGGTTGGCATCACCTCATCACTGATCGTCATCTGGACAAGCTGGGGCTGCTGTTGCTGGCCACCGGTTGGATGACCGGATACGGCTATTTCGCCGAGCCCTTCATCGCGTTCTATTCGGGCAAGGAGCACGAGATCCTGGTGACCATGAACCGGATCGCGGGCCCGACCGCATGGAGCTTCTGGGCCGCGATCATCCTCAACCTCGTCGTGTTGCAGGCGCTCTGGTGGCCGGCCATCAGGCGCAATGGCCGCGCCATGTTGCTGATTGCGCTGGGTGTGTTGGCAGGGATGTGGTGCGAGCGCTACATGCTGATCATCCAGCCCCCGACCCGAGACTTTCTGGTGTCCAGCTGGCAGGCGTACAGCCCCTCGTTCTGGGACTGGGCACTGTTCGTCGGCACCTTCGGCCTGTTCATGGTGCCGTTCTCGCTATTCATGCGCTTCCTGCCGATGATCTCGACGTTCGAGCTCAAGGAGGTGCTGCATCGTCACCGCGGAGGCGCCCATGAGTGAGCGCCACTATGGTCTGTTGGCCGATTTCACCCACCCCGACGCGCTGCTGGACGCGGCGCGTGCCGCCCGTGCGGCGGGCTACCGGCGGATCGAGGCCTACAGCCCGTTTCCGGTCGAGGGGATCGAGGCCGTGCTTGAGCACCGCAGCGACCGCGCCTACTGGTTCGGCGTGGTCGGCGGACTGGTGGGGATCGTCTTCGGGCTGGGCATGCAGGTCTACGCCAACCTCAGCTATCCGCTGGATGTCGGCGGGCGGCCACTCATCGCGCTGCAGAGCTTCAGTATCGTCACCTTCCTGCTCATGGTGGGATTCGCGACGGGCTTCGCCGTGTTCGGCCTGTTGTGGCTGTGCCGCTTGCCCTTGCTCTGGCATCCCTTGCATGACGCGAGCGCCTTTGAACGCGCAACGGATGATCGCTTCCTGCTCTGCATCCGCGCGGACGATCCGCTTTACGATCGGACCGGCACCGCGCTGTGGCTGGCCGAGCGCGCAATTTCGGTCAGCGAGGTGCCGGCATGATTCGCGGCGCGCTGCTCCTGTTGCTGCTGGGTACGCTGTTTGGCTGTGACGACATGGCCAACCAGCCCCGCGCCGATGCGCAGCAAGCCAGCCGGTTCTTCCCGGACGGCAAGGTCAACCAGGCCCCGCCGGTGGGCACCGTTGCGCGCGGCAACCTGGCACGCGAAGCCGTGCTGGCCGAGCGGCCCGCGTTGACGGTCGAACTCATGCAGCGGGGGCGCGAGCGCTTCGAGATCTTCTGCTCGCCGTGCCACGGCGTTGCGGCCGACGGCAACGGGACGGTTGTCAACCGTGGCTTCCCCCGCCCGCCGGATCTGGCCGAACCCCGACTGATCGCCGCGCCGGACCGGCACTTCATGGACGTCATCGCGCATGGCTACGGCCAGATGTACAGCTATGCGGCGCGGGTGCAACCGGCGGACCGCTGGGCCATCGTCGGCTATATCCGGGCATTGCAATTCAGCCGGCGTGTGGAGGTGGCCGAGCTACCGGAAATCGACCGCAACACCCTGGAGCGCCTGCCATGAGCCGGCATCGCATGGCAACGGTTGCCGCCGGGCTTGGCGCCCTCGGGTTGCTGGCGTGCCTGTGGCTGGTCAGCCGCGAAGCCGTGGCGGCCAGCCTGGCGAGCCTGCTCGGCTTGGCCGCGATTCCACTGGGCGCGCTGGGCCTTGGGCTCAGCGTGGCGCTGGTCAGCGGCAGTGCGCGCGATCAACTGTGGTCCTTGACGGTGCACAGCAGCCAAAGCGTGCCGGTGATCGCGCTGGCCGCCTTGCCGGTGCTGATCGGTGCGGGGGCGCTCTATGCGTGGGTTGGTGTCGATGAAGGCGGCTTTCGCGGGTTGTGGCTCGCCTGGCCCAGTTTTGCGGTGCGCGGCGTCCTGTATCTGGCGTTGTGGTGGGCACTGGCCAGGTGGGTGCTGCCGCTGAGTCTCAGCCAACCGGCAGCCGCTGGCCTGGGTCTGATTGCGCTGGTCTTGAGCACGTCGCTGGCGGCCGTCGATTGGGCGATGTCGCTCGACCTTCACTTCACCTCCAGCCTGTTCGGCCTGGTCTGGTTTGGACGGCTGATGCTCAGTGGCATCGCCTTTTGCTGCCTGGGGGCGGTGGCACGCGGCAGCAACCGTCCGGGCGTGCTGCGTGGCCTGCTGGCCTCGGCCGCGCTGGCCTGGCTGTACCTGCATTTCATGCAGTACCTGGTGATCTGGTACGGCAACCTACCCGAGGAAATCCGCTGGTACCAGCAGCGTGTCGACGGCGGCTGGGCATGGTTGACCGGGGTATTGGCGGGCGGCCAAGCGCTGGCGTTCCTCGCCTTGCTCTGGCCGGCCAGCGAGCGCCGCATTCCGCTGACGGCCCTGGCCGTGGTGACGTTGATGCTCGGATTGGCCGAAGGCGTCTGGTTGAGCCTGCCGGGCGTGGATGCCGTGAGACCGCTGGGGCTGGCGTTTGCGCTGCTCTGCGCCTGGCTGGCGGGAATCGGCCTGTTGGCGCTGGCCCTCTTGCCGAGGAGAAGCACATGAGCGTACCCGTCGATCCGGGTTCCCAGCGAGACGGCTTCGAGCATCAGGACGCCAACGTCAAGGTGCTGCTGATCGTTGGCTTCCGGGATTTTCGCCACCTTGCTGGTCGCCGGCTTCGGCGTGGCTGGCTTGCTCTGGTGGTACGACCTGAAGCCGGACAAGCCGGTCACTGCACTGGAGCGTACCGTAGGCAAGCCACCCGAGCCGCGGCTGGAAAGCGACCCACGAGCGGGCGGGACAGAGGTAACGACCGACGGCCTTGCGCTGATCGAACACTACGGTTGGGTGGACCGAAACGCCGGGCTGGCGCGCATCCCGGTCGATCGCGGCATCCTCCTGCTGGCCGAGCGCGGCTGGCCGTCGCGTGCCGAACCCGAGACCGGCCAACCCAACCCGCGAGCAGCAGGCCAGGGGAGGGCGCAGCCGTGATCATCTGTCGCTTGTGGTCCGGTCGCATGAGGGCCCGCTGTGGATGCTCTGGCTGTCCTGGCTCGCCTGGCTGCCGCTTGGGCCGGCGCAGGCCGACACGCCTTTCGATCCCTTTGCGGCGGCCGGGATCGAGCAGAAACCCGGCGCCCAGGTGCCGCTCGAGCTGCGCTTCGTCGACGTGGACGGCAATCGCGTCGCGCTGGGTGATGTGCTCGGCGACCGGCCGGTGATTCTTGCGCCGGTCTACTACCGGTGCCCGAACGTCTGCGGGGCACAATTGGCGAGCCTGTTCAACCTGTTGTCCGCGCTTTCACTCGAGCTGGGCAAGGACTATGAGGTGGTCGCCTTCAGTATCGACCCGCGCGAGACCCCAGCCGATGCCGAGGCCGAGCGCGCCAAGCTGCGCACGCGCTGGCCGCAGCTCGTGGACTCGCCTCACGTGCATTTTCTCAGCGAAGTCGTTCCGGCCACTCGGCCGGAGCCGAACCCGTCGCATCCGGCCGCCGGGCACCGGCTGGCCGAGGCGGTCGGCTTCAACTACAGCTGGGACCCGGAGATCGGCGAGTTCGCCCATGCCTCGGCCATCGCCACGCTCAGCCCGGACGGCAGACTGGTGCGCTGGCTCTACGGCCTCGGCTACCAGCCGGACGACATGCGGCTGGCGCTGGTGGACGCAGGCGAGGGTCGTGTCGGCTCGCTGGGCGATCAGCTGTTATTGCTCTGTTATCACTACGATCCGCGCACGGGCGGTTACGACAACCTGGTGATCGGCGCGCTGCAGGTCGGTGGCATCGGCACCACGCTGCTGCTGGGCGGGTTCATCGGCGTCACGCTCTGGCGTGAACGCCGCAAGCGGGAGGGCGGCGCGTGAACGAGGAGTTCGTTCGCTTCTGGCCGGAAACCGCGTCGAGCTATGCAGGCAACGTCGACTGGCTGGTCTTCGCCTTCACCGGAATGATGATGTTCTTCATCGTCCCGGTGTTCGTCCTGCTGGTGCTCTTCTCGTTTCGCTACCGCAAGGGTACGAAGGTGCCACGCGACCATCGACCGCGCGGCAGCATGAAGGTCGAAATGACCTGGATCGCGCTGCCCTTCGTAGGCGCCATGGTCATCTATCTGGTCTCCGCCAGGCTCTATTACGAAGTGCGCACGCCACCGCCCGATGCCATGGAAATCCAGGTGGTGGGCAAGCAATGGATGTGGAAATTCCAGCACCCGGACGGCCAGCGCGAGATCAACACGCTGCATGTGCCGGTAGGCCAGGCGATAAAGCTCAACATGATTTCGCAGGACGTCATCCACAGCCTCTATTTCCCGGCGTTGCGAGTGAAGCAGGACCTGTTGCCGGGCCGCTATACCCAGCTCTGGTTCAAGGCCAGCAAGACCGGGCGTTTCCAGGCGTACTGCGCCGAATACTGCGGCACCGATCATTCGCGCATGCTGGCGGATCTGGTGATCCTGCCGGCCCAGGAGTACGCGGCCTGGCTGGAGCAGGCCGGTACATCCGAAAGCCTGGCCGACCAGGGCGGGGCGCTGTTCCGTCAGTTCGGCTGCAGTGGTTGCCACGGCGACGCCAGCGTCGCGAATGCGCCCAATCTGGCCGGGCTCTACGGCCGCCGCGTGGCGTTGCAGAGCGGCGAGTCGGTCGTGGCCGACGATGGCTATATCCGCGACAGCATCCTGTTGCCGAACAAGCACATCGTGGCCGGCTTCGAACCCATCATGCCGAGCTTCGACAATGTGCTGGATGAGGAAGCGGTGTTGCGCCTGACTGCCTATATCAAGTCACTCGGACACGCCGGCGAAGGAGGGCAGGATGGCGCTGACCAACCCTGAAGCAACCACCGCCGAATGCGGCCTGTTCCGACACAGGAGTGTTATCCGTTGAGCCAGAAGAACCCCGCCGCAAACCAGCGCCCGAGTTACCTGGCCGACGAGCACGGGCTGCGCACCTGGTTCATGACCACCGACCACAAGCGCATCGGGATCATGTACCTGATCGCCGTGACCGCCTTCTTTTTCTCGGCGGGCTCGCGGCCAGCGCGATCCGCATCGAGCTGATCACCCCGGACGGCGATCTGCTGACCGCCGATGGCTACAACCGCGCCTTCACCCTGCATGGCGTGGTCATGGTGTGGTTCTTCCTCATCCCGTCGATCCCGGCGGTGTTTGGCAACTTCCTCATCCCGATCATGATCGGTGCGAAGGACATGGCCTTTCCCAAGCTGAACCTGTTCAGCTGGTACCTGCTGGTCGGTGGCGGTGCGTTCACCATCTTCGCGCTGCTGGCTGGCGGCGTGGACACCGGCTGGACCTTCTACACGCCACTGTCGACCATGTTCAGCAACGGTCATGTGGTGGCGGTGATCCTGGGCGTGTTCATCACGGGGTTCTCCTCGATCCTCACCGGGCTGAACATCATCGTCACGGTCCACACCTTGCGCGCGCCCGGGATGACCTGGTTTCGCATGCCGCTGTTCTGCTGGTCGCTGTATGCCACCTCGGTGATTCTGGTGCTGGCGACGCCGGTGTTGGCGATCACGCTGATTCTGGTCGCGGCCGAGCACCTGTTCCACATCGGCGTGTTCGACCCGGCGCTGGGTGGTGACCCACTCCTGTTCCAGCACCTGTTCTGGTTCTACAGCCACCCGGCGGTATACATCATGATCCTGCCGGCGATGGGGGTGATGAGCGAGCTGGTCACGGCGGCGGCGCACAAGCGCATCTTCGGCTACAGCTTCGTCGCCTATTCGAGCCTGGCGATCGCGGTGATCGGCTTCATGGTCTGGGGCCACCACATGTTCGTTGCCGGCCAGTCCATGTACGCGAGCATGGTGTTTTCGCTGCTCAGCTTCCTGGTGGCCATCCCATCGGCGATCAAGGTCTACAACTGGACGGCGACCCTCTACAAAAGCAATCTGACCATCAATGCACCCTTTCTCTACGCGGTGACCTTCATCGGGTTGTTCGTCGTCGGTGGGGTGACCGGTCTGTTCCTGGCGCTGCTGGCGGCGGACGTGCACGTGCACGACACCTACTTCGTGGTCGCGCATTTCCACTACATCATGGTCGGCGCGGCGGTGGCGGGGTTCTTTGGCGCGCTGCACTTCTGGTGGCCGAAGATGACCGGCCGGATGTACTCGCAGCTGTGGGGCAAGATCGCGGCGGTGATGATCTTCCTCGGCTTCAACCTGACGTTCTTCCCGCAATTTCTGCTGGGCTATCTCGGCATGCCGCGGCGGTATCACAGCTACGGGGAGGATTTTCAGTTTCTCCATGTCCTGTCCTCGGCCGGCGCGGCGATCCTCGCGGCGGCCTACATCCTGCCGTTCTTCTACCTGATCTGGTCGCTGCGCTACGGGCCGATCGCCGATGACGATCCCTGGGACGCCGCCGGCCTTGAATGGCGTACCTCTTCGCCGCCGCCGACGCACAATTTCACCGAGACGCCCATCGTCGATTTCGAGGCGTACGAGTACCCACCCGAGGCGACCCATGGACGCTCGTAAGGGTTACCTCGCCGAGCACTTCAGTACGGCCGCGCAGCAGCGCGAGGCGACCTATCTCGGCATGTGGCTGTTCCTGGCCACGGAAGTCATGATGTTCGGTGCCTTGTTCCTGGTGATTGGCTATTACCGCCTGCAATACCCGGAGCCGGTCGCCGAGGCGGTGCGTCATCTGCATTTCGTTCTGGCCGGCTTCAACAGCGTGCTACTGCTCACCGGCAGTCTGTGCATGAGCCTGGTGGTCAGGGCCGCACGCCAGCGCGAGCACCGTCACGTCCAGATCTGGCTGGCCGTTGCGGCGCTGCTGGGCCTGGGGTTTCTTGCCGTGAAGGGTTTCGAGTACGCCTGGGAATACCGTGAAGGGCTCCTGCCCGGATCGCCCAACCCGTCCCCGCTCGAAGACCCTGCCTCGCGGCTGTACATGGTGATCTATCTCTATTCCACCGCGTTGCATGCTCTGCATGTCGCGATCGCCGTGGTACTGGCGCTGGGCATGGCCGTACGCATCCGTCTTGGCCACATGAAACTGCCCGAGCGCGCCCTGACGCTGGAGATGGCCGGCCTCTACTGGCACCTGGTCGATGTGATCTGGATTCTGCTCTACCCGACGCTCTACCTGCTCGGGAGGCCTGCATGAGCCTGCAAAAACTGCTGTTGGCCTACCTTGGGCTGATCCTCTTGCTGGCTGCTAATGTCCTGCTGGCGTTGTGGCTACCGGCCTGGTCCGACCTTGCGTTGCTCGGGGCGGCGGGGCAGGCCGCGCTGGTGCTGTTCGGCTTCATGCAACTGGGCCAGCACTCGGGGCTGGTGCGCTTCTTCGCCCTCGGCGCCGGGTTCTGGCTGCTGCTGATGTTCACCCTCACGCTGGTGGACCTGCTGACTCGCAACGCCGGCTTCTGACCCGACGGAAACGGAAGAATCATCCTCGGCGTGCAGAGTCCGAAGTAATAGCGGCGCGACCCGGCGAGATACGCGTTGCCTGGTCCGTGCATTTACCGACAACGAGGAGGGCCGGATGGCCAACGGCAACGAATTTGACGGTCTCGAGCAGGTGATCGACGCGGTCATCGAACTGGGGGACGACCAGTCGGAAGTCTCCGTCGGGGACATGCAGAAGAAGATCGGCCAGCGCAGCTTCGGCCCCTTTCTGTTCGTTCCGGCCATCATCGAAATCAGCCCGGTCGGGGAATTCCGGGCGTGCCGACCTTGCTCGCCCTCATCATCGCCTTGTTCGCCTTGCAGATGCTGTTCGGTCGGGACCACTTCTGGATACCGCGCTTTCTAGCCAATCGATCCGTCAGCGGCCATAAGCTTGAAAAGGGGCTGAACAAGGTCCGTCCAGTGGTGCGCTGGCTGGACAAGATCAGCCGTCGGCGCCTGCCTTGGGCCACCCGCCGCGGCTTCCTGCGCATCATCGCGGCGCTCTGCGTGGTGCTGGCGGCATCCGTGCCACCGCTGGAATTGCTGCCTTTCGCCAGCACCGCGCCGTTCTCGGCGATCTGCCTGTTCGGCCTTGGCATCACCACCCAGGACGGCGCGGCGATCCTGCTGGGCCTGATCGTGGCGGTGGGGGCCTTCGTGCTTGCCGGGATGGGGCTGATGGGTTGAGCGTATGCCCGTCAGCTCCCCGCGCGCTTCATGCAGGCCAGGTGACGGTCGTTGACCCGGTTGGCGAACCAGGCGGTGGTCAGGTTTCGCGTGATCTTCGGGCTCTCCAGCCGAATCCCCGGCAATACGGCGCGAGGCAGGGGCTTGCCGGCGCGCTTTTCGGCCAGCTCGAACACGCGCTCGTAAAGGCGGGTCTTTTCGAATCCGTGGGTGTCGCCGCGTACCAATGCATTGCGGATCGCGGTGTCGCTCATGTCCAGTTGCTTGGCAAGCGAACGCACGGCCGTCTCGGTCTGGCCTACCTTGCTGCTGCCGTGGATGATCAGGTCGCCATCCAGCGCGAGCTTGATGCCGCTGGCGCGCGTGACGGCATTCTGGAAGGCCGCGTTGCGGCTGGCATACCAGCCGGCATTGAAGTCGGCGAATCGGTACAGCGGCCGGTCGTAGCTGGCCGGGTAGTCGAGCAGGTGCGCGATGCCGAAGAACATCCCGCCGCGTCGGGTGAAGACCTCTTCCCGGATAGTGCCTTCGCGGGAATACGGGTAGTCACGTGCGCGCGATTCGGCGAAGGCGATGCTGACCTGCATCGGGCCGCCGGTCTTGACCGGGTTGAAGGTGCCGAACAGCTGCTTGCCCAGCGGCACGATACTTACGAAGTCATCGAAGATGGCGCTCAGCTGGCTCTCGTTACGCACGGCCGACAGCCGCTGGTTGTAGGTCTTGCCGGTCGGCGATTGTAGATCCAGTGCGGCGTTGACCATGAACCGTGGCACATGAACGCGGGCGGCCCGACGGTAGATTTCCTCGCGCGCGATCTTCGCCAGGCCCGGGACGGGTGGCGTGGCCTGGAAGGTCGACTCCTGCACCGTCACCGCCAGCACGGCGCAAATGTTTTCATTGTCCGCCGGGATGTCCAGCGTATCGAAGGCGGTGTAGATGTCCCGCGCCCAACCCTGGCGGTCCGGGATGCTGCTCGGTATCAGACGGACGATCTTCGCCCTGACTTCTTCAGGGCTCGGCGGGGGCGGTCCCGGTGGTTGCGTACTGCAGCCGGCGAGCACGAGCAGCGCGGCGGCGCCGATCCCGGACGCGAGCCGACGCCAGGTGCCTTTGGCGCAGTGGCGGGTTTCGATGGGCGTGCGGCGTGGTGAACGTATCGGAGTCATGCGGTCCTGGGTGTCATGAGCATTGAAGTTCGGACAGTAGAACAGACGAAGCCGTTCGACGTCCCGGGTGGATGAATGCGCGAGACCGACATGCATTAGCGCGGCGTGCGGTTCGAGGGCTATGCGGCACCGGCCGCGAAGGGGCACAAGGCTGCTTCGGCAGCGGGATTTTCGGCTAACCTGACGGCCTGCAAAGTGTCGCGGAGGGCCGATCATGCGCCACGCCGAACCAAACCATCCATCGAGCCGGGCCTGTTCACGTTTCTGGCGCGACCCGGCGCTGCCCTTCATCGAGTCGCGCACCGTGCTGGACGGTCGTCGCGTCTGCTACGCCCGGCACAGCCACGAAACCTTCTCCATCGGCCTGATCGACAGCGGTGCCAGCACCTACCTCAACGGTGAGCACCAGTGTCGCATCGAGGCGGGCACACTGGTGCTGATGAACCCGGGCGACGTGCACGCCTGCAACCCGATCCAGAACCAGCCGTGGGCATACCGCATGCTCTACGTCGACGCCGCCTGGCTGGCCGATCTGCAGGACAGGCTCGGCATGGCCGGTTCAGGTTTTCGTCGCTTCGCCCCCATTCTCACGCGCGATGATCGGTTGCGAGCCGGGTTCCACCGCCTGCATGCCGAGCTGACCGACCCGCATGCCGATCCGCTGCGCAAGCAGGGCGAGGCCGTCGCCTTCTTCACCGCGCTCCACGAGCGGCTGGGGTTGCAACCGCAGACCGCCCACCAGGACGCAAAGCTGCAAAGGGCGGCCGACTACATCGCCGATCATTACCAGCGCTCGCTCAAGCTGGAGGAGATCAGCCGGGCCGCGGGCGTGTCGCCATCGAGTCTGATACGCGGCTTCAAACGGCAGTTCGGGATGACCCCGCACGCCTACCTGACCAACCGCCGCGTGCAGTTCGCACGCGCCGAGTTGCGTCGCGGCCGGCCCATCGCCGAGGCGGCGCTGGCGGCCGGCTTCGCCGACCAGGCCCACCTGCAGCGCGCGTTCAAACTGTTGCTGGCGGCGACCCCGGGGCATTATCGCGACCGCTAATCCTGCAGCAGGTAGAAAGCGCACCCCGCCAACAGCGCAGCCATCAGCCGATTGAGTGCTCGGACCCGCTCTGGCCGGGCCAGATGGTGCCGCAGGAACGTACCGGCAAACGCCCAGCAGGAGAGCGACGCGTAGCAGATCACGAAGTACACCGCCGCGAAGCGCCAGACCGCCGGCCCGTCGCCACCCGCAGCGAACAGGCCCATGCCGGCCACCGAAGCCAGCCAGGCCTTGGGGTTGAGCCATTGCATCGCTGCACCTTGCAGCAGCCCTGGCCGTAGGGCGGGGCGCTCCGTGTTGAAGCGCCCGTCATCGCGGGCCAGACGGTAGGCCATGTAGAGCAGGAACGCCACGCCCGCCAGGCGAATGGCTTCGGTCAGCCATGGCCAGCTCAGCAGTAACTGATCCAGCCCCAGGCCGATCGCCAGCAACAGCAGGGTGAAGCCCAGCGTCGCACCGCTGACGTGACGCATCGCAGGCCCCAGCCCGAGCTGCGCGCCGGCGCTGAGGGCGACAATGTTGACCGGGCCGGGCGTGATGGAAGAGGCCAGCGCGAAGGCGGCCATGGAGAGCAACAGGCTCATCGGAGCTCCTCGGGTACGCAATTGAAGGCGCGACGATAGGAGGGCGACCGGGGAGCGGTATTGAAGAAAATGGGCGTTGTGCGGTCACCAGCGCAGCAGACGTGGGCCGAGCAGGGCGCCGATGGCAGATGGAACGGCCATCCCGAGCACGTACCAGACGGCCCAGAAGGCGACACTCATCTCCGGGCAGTGCAAGCTGTAGGCGAGGGTCGCCGTCGAGCTCGCCAGCAACCCGCCAGCCGCTCCGGCGAGGCGCGGGCGGGTCGGCGCCAGGCCGCGGATGGCCCAGAACACGCTCACGAAGGCCGGTATCGACAGCAGCGCGATATTTACCGGGCACGTCCGCCAGGTCTCGCCCAGTACCAGGATATGCCGGCTCCCTGACGAGACACTGAACAACAGGCCGAGGGCCGCCAGCCAGACGATCGTCAACGGGGTTGCCACGGCCGCCCAGCTGGCCCCCACCGGCATGCCCGGGCGGGCCAGCCGCGTCGTCATCCACAGGCTGCCGCCGAGCAGGGAGGCGGGAAATGCCAGCTTGAGCCAGAACAGCGGCGTGCGGGCGACCTCGGCGAGGTCCGGACGGATGCCAAGGAATACCAGCAGCCCCAGCAACCCCAGCAGCAGGCCCACGGCTATCGCGAGGGTGAAGCGCCGGGCGACGACCCGCCGATCTACCGCGGGGGCGTGGCTGGCGAGCATGTCGATCAGCTCGTTCGTATTCATCCGGAACCTCCAATCAGGGCGGCCAGCGCCTTCAGACCACGGTGGACGCCCACCTTGACCGCGGATGTCGAAAGCCCGGTGCGCCGGGCGGTCTCCTCCACCGACAATCCTTGCAGCTTGACGTGCAGGATCGGCAGGCGCTGCTTGTCGGGCAGCTGCTCGAGCAGCTTGGCCAGGTCGCGTTGTGCCTGTTCGGCCTGGTGATCTTCGTCGGCCAGCAGTGCGGCCTGGTCGTCCAGCGGATCGTTCAGCGCCTCATGCCGGGCATGGGCGCGGAAATGGTCCATCAGCTTGTAGCGCGCGATGGCCTGCACCCAGGCTGTCAAGGGCTGATCGGCTCGGTAGGTATGCCGCGCATTGTGGACCGCGAGCAAGGTTTCTTGCAGCAAGTCCTCGACCGCTGCCGTCTGCAACCGGCGCTTGAGAAAGCTGCGCAGGTGCGCACCGAGCAGCGTCAGGAACTGCCGATAGGCCGCCTCGTCGCCGTCGAGCCCCTGCAGGAACAGGCGCTGCAGAAGGGCCTCGCGCGCTTTCAACACCTCATGTGGGGTAGTTCGTTCCATCGGTTGCCCTGGTTACACGAGCGGGAAGAATCGATGCAGCGTGCCTTGCACGCCGGGCCCCCGCGAGGGTGCGCGCCGCTACGTTAGGGCGGTCTCGGGTAAATCTCAAAAAAAATTTCGCCTCGCTGTAACCACCGCACCCGCACCGGCGAATTACTGGTCGAGCGGCCGGCAACATCGCTGGCAGCCACATCCTCAGGAGAATGACCCATGAAGACCCTCGCCCTTGCTGCTGCAGCCGTCGCCCTCGCTTCCATCGCCGCCGGCGCCACCGCCGATGAGAAAAAGGAAGGCGCCATGGAGAAGTGCTACGGCGTCTCGCTTGCCGGCCAGAACGATTGCAAGGCTGGCGCCGGAACCAGCTGCGCCGGCACGTCGAAGACGGATTACCAGGGCAATGCCTGGAAACACGTTCCTGCCGGCACCTGCACCTCGATCAAGACGCCCAACGGCATGGGCTCGCTGACACCGATCGAATCCTGACAGGAAGCATCGCCATGAGCATGCCGGTCGATCTGGGTGCAGGCCTCGGTCTCAAGCCCGAGCACTACGAGGCGGCGCACGACTGCGCTGCGTCAGGGATCTGGTTCGAGGTCCACCCGGAGAACTACATGCTCGGCGGCGGGCCGCGTCTGGCCTGGCTGGAGGCGATCGCCGATCGCCATCCGGTCTCGCTGCATGGTGTGTCGCTGTCGCTGGCGGCCGACTGTGCGCCAGACGAGGTCCACCTGAAGCGTCTCGTGGCGCTGGTCGAGCAGGTTCGACCGGCGCTGGTTTCCGAACACCTCGCCTGGTCCACCTGGCGAGGCCAGTACCACCCCGATCTGCTGCCATTCCCGCGCACCGGCGAAGCGTTGCGCCGCATCGTCGATAACGTCCAGCGCACCCAGGACGCGCTCGGCCGCGAGATCGCCGTGGAAAACCCCAGCCACTACCTTCGCATCGACGGACATGACTGGGACGAAATCGACTTCCTGACCGAGCTGGCGCGTCGCAGCGGGTGCGGCTTGCTACTGGACGTCAATAACGTGCACGTCAGTGCGCACAACCTCTGTTTCGACGCGGCCGGCTATGTCGACCGCTTTCCGGGCGATGCCATCCGGGAGGTGCACCTGGCCGGGCATAGCCCCGACGGCTCTACGCAGTCCGGGCTGCTGATCGATTCGCATGATGCGCCGATCGGCGACGCGGTCTGGGCACTGTATGAGCGGCTGATCAGCCGAATCGGTGCGCGCCCGACTCTGATCGAACGGGACGACCGGCTGCCGGCCTTCGCTGAGCTGCTGATCGAGCGTGACCGTGCCCAGCAGCTGCTTGACCGCAGGTGCGCCGCATGAAGACGTCGCTCAGCGCTTTTCAGGATGCCTTCGCGGCCGCGCTCCAGAGCGACGAGCCCGACACCAGTGCCGACTGGCTGCGCGCGCTTGCCGAGCAGCCGGGTTTCGCGGTGTACCGCAACACCGCCTTTAAAGGCTGCGTGGATGCACTGCGAGCGAACTTTCCAACCGTAGAGCGCCTTGTCGGCGCCGACTGGATGACCGCTGCGGCCGCCGCCTATGCCCGGCATACGCCTCCGAGTTGCCCTCAGCTGATCGACTATGGCGATGGTTTCGCGGACTTCCTGCAGCGCTTCGGGCCAGCGCAAGCGCTGCCGTACCTCGCCGAAGTGGCGCGCCTCGATCGCCTGTGGCTGGAGGTGTTCACCGCCGCCGAGCAGCCGCGGCTGATGCCTCGGGCCCTGCGCGCAATGACGCCCCAGCAACTGGCCGGATTGCAGCTCCAGCCCTGCGTCGCGGCGCGCTGGCGCTGGTCCGGGCTGCCCGCGTTCACGCTGTGGCGCTGCAATCGTGACGGCGCAGAGCTGCCGGAACCTTTGATCTGGCAGGGCGAAGGCACCCTGATTTGCCGGTGGGGCGGTGCCGTGCGCTGGCAGGCACTGAGCCAGGGTGGCTGCGCCTTTCTCGATGCCTGCGCGCAGGGTCTACGGCTCGATGCCGCCTCGGCGGTCGTCCTCGAGGCGGAGCCCGCGCTGGATTTCAACGAGCTGCTGGTCGCGCTTTTCGCGGCCGGCGTTTTCACAGGAGATCGACATGACTAGCCTGAACCCGCCCGCTTCGACGTTCGAGCGACGCTGGCAGCAACACTGGAACCGCCTGGCCGCTTGGCTGCAACGCCTCATCAGCGACTCCACCTTGTCCCTTGTGGCGCGCCTGGCCATCGCCGCGGTGTTCTTCTATTCCGGACGCACCAAGGTCAGCGGACTGCTTACCCTCAAACCGAGCACTTACAGCCTGTTCGAAACCGAATACGCGCTACCGCTACTGTCGCCTCATCTGGCCGCGCACCTGGCGACCTACGCCGAGCACCTATTTCCGCTTTTGCTGGTGCTCGGTCTGCTGGCGCGGCTGTCTGCCTTTGCGCTGCTGGTCATGACGCTGGTCATCCAGGTGTTCGTGTATCCCGATGCCTGGCCGACACACCTGACCTGGGTCGGGCTGATGCTGGTCGTGATCGGGCGGGGTGCAGGACGCTGGTCCGCGGATCGGTTGCTGGGCATTCGCTGAAAAGGCTCCGGTGGCGGCCAAACTTGGCGCAGCCGTTACAGTCCAAGGGTCTCCGGCGCGGCTGCCGCGCTTCCACGGCCAAACAAACGGAGCCCCGATGTCTTCTATCGACCTGCTGATCAGCGATTGCGACGGCGTGATCGTCGACAGCGAAATCCTCAGCCACCGCGTGCTGTTCGAAGCCCTGAGTCTGCATGTGCCGGCCGAACGGCTGCACGAGGCCCTGGAGGGCACGTTCGGCCTGACCGTGCCAAGCATTATCGAGCTGATCGAAAAGCGCTTCGGGCTGAGCCTGCCCGACACCTTCGACAGCGATCTGCGCCGGCAATCGGAGAGGGTCGTGGCCGAGCAGGTCCAGGCGATCCCCGGGGTGCGCGAGGCGCTCATGGCCATCGACCTGCCATTGGCAGTGGCTTCCAACAGCCGATTGCACAACGTCGAGTCGTCGCTGCGGCGTGCCGGGCTGTCGGAGCGCGTAGCGGGGCGGATCTTCTGCGCCGAGATGGTTGCCTCGCCAAAGCCGGCGCCGGATGTCTACCTCCTGGCGGCCGAGCGGATGGGGGTCGCGCCCGGGCGGTGCCTTGTAGTGGAAGACAGCCCGACCGGGGTGTTGGCCGCTCGAACGGCCGGCATGCAGGTGATCGGTTTCACGGGCGCCAGCCACATTCCCGCCGGCCATGACCAGGCGCTGCGCGAGCTGGGTGTGACGGCGGTGATCGAGCGGATGCAGGACCTGCCTGAGCTGGTCAACCGGTTGGCGGGCATGGCTGACTAGCGCCTGCCAAGCGACCGGCAAATCCTTACTTTCCCTTTACGTAGCGCTCACACGAAGCTGACTTTCGATCGCGTAGAGTCTTGGGCAGGCTGACGGAACAGCCTGCTCCCCCTTGTGGGTGCGCCATGTCCGGCCTGGCACGGGCTACGCTGGACATGGCTGCCCGCTGTTTTTAGTTTCTGATTGCCGACGCCGGCTGCGTCGCATGAAAAGCACAACACCTTGTTCACGTCGGGAGACAAGTCACCATGTTACTTCGCAGAAATTTCCTGGCGGTCGTGGCGGGCGTCGCACTGTTCGGGCAGACGCTTGTCGCTCACGCCGACCTTCCGGACTTCACGCCGCTGGTCGAAAACGCCTCGCCCGCGGTGGTCAACATCAGCACCAAGCAGAACGCGCCCGTCCGCGGTGCCGCGCAGATGCCCGACCTGGAAGGCATTCCGCCCCAGTTTCGTGAATTCTTCGAGCGGGGTATTCCACGCCAGCCCGGTCGCCAGCGCGAAGCCCAGTCCCTGGGCTCCGGCTTCATCATCTCCAAGGACGGTTATGTCCTGACCAACAACCATGTCGTGGAAAACGCCGACGAAATCATGGTTCGCCTGCCTGACCGCAGCGAACTGCAGGCCGAACTGGTCGGCGCCGATCCGCGGAGCGACGTGGCCCTGTTGAAGATCAAGGCCGACGACGAGCTGCCGATCGTCAAGATCGGCAGCTCGGAAAAGCTCAAGGCGGGCGAGTGGGTCGTGGCGATCGGCTCGCCGTTCGGTTTCGACCATACGGTGACTGCCGGTGTGGTCAGCGCCACTGGGCGCACCTTGCCGAACGAGAGCTACGTGCCTTTCATCCAGACTGACGTCGCGATCAACCCCGGCAACTCCGGTGGCCCGCTGTTCAACCTCGACGGTGAGGTCGTAGGGATCAACTCGCAGATCTTCACCCGTTCGGGCGGGTTCATGGGATTGTCGTTCGCCATCCCGATCGACGTTGCCATGGACGTGGCCAACCAGTTGCGCGAGGACGGCAAGGTCAGCCGTGGCTGGCTGGGTGTGGTCATTCAGGAGGTCAACAAGGACCTGGCCGAGTCCTTCGGCCTGGATCGTCCGGCCGGTGCGCTGGTCGCGCAGGTGCTCGACGGCGGTCCGGCGGCCAAGGGTGGCCTGAAGGTGGGTGACGTGATCCTCAGCCTCAACGGCAAGCCCATCGACATGTCCGGGGACCTGCCGCACCAGGTCGGCAGCATGAAGCCGGGCGACAGCGCCAAACTCGAAGTGGTGCGCGAGGGCAGCCGTCGCACGCTGAACGTCACCATCGGCGCGTTGCCGGATGACGATGCACAATTGGTCGCCGGCGGCGGCGCAGGCGGCTCGTCGGCCAGCAGCAACAGGCTCGGTGTCACCGTGGGCGAGCTGTCCGACGAGCAGAAGAAGAGTCTCGAGGTCGAGAGCGGTGTGGTCGTTCGTGATGTGAACAATGGGCCGGCCGCCCTGATCGGTCTGCGGCCGGGCGACGTCATCACGCACCTGAGCAACGAAGCCATCGACAGCGTCAAGACCTTCACACGCATCGCCGAAAAGCTGCCGAGCAATCGATCGGTGTCGATGCGGGTATTGCGTGAAGGGCGTGCCAGCTTCATTACTTTCAAGCTGCCGCGCTGACGCAACAACACCGGGCCGGCCAAGGGCTGGCCCGTCACGATGCAAAGCCCCGCCGATCGGCGGGGCTTTTTCGTATCAGGGTGAAACGTCCATCACAGCATCGTCACACGGCCATCTGCCGAAGCAACTTCCGCGCCGGAAAGCGATCCCTTAACCGATCGTCGTACCTCGCCGGGCATTCCGCGAAAGGTCCTTTGTGACGCCGGCGAATCGCTTAAGCTAGGCCGCTGTGTCTGGCGCCCCGTGGCCCGGTGCGACAGCACGTTAGCCCTCGCAGCATTGAATATCAGGCAGGTTTCTATCTTGAATCAGGCACGGCGAGCCACGCCGCCCCGCTCGGTCCCCCTGCGCAGCCGCCTCATCGCGATTGCGCTGGCCGGTATTCTGCCGCTGGCGCTGGTGGCCGGACTGGGCATGCTCTCGATCGTCAACGAACAGAAACGTCTGGCCGAACAGCGCAGCCTCGAGGCGACGCGGCTGGCGGCGACGGCTGTCGAAGTCGAGCTGAGCCGGTCGCTCAATGTGCTGCAGGCCCTGTCCCAGTCGACCTTGCTCGACGACGGCAATATCGACGCCTTCGCTGACTTGCTTCGACGGGTGCTGCCCTCGGTGCCCAGCTGGCATGCGGTGCTGATCATCGATCCGGATGGCCGCGTGCTGCGGCGGATTTCGATGCATCGTTCGTCCGAATCCCAGTCGATGGCCGATCCGGGCAGTTTCGATAATCTGATGGCCACCCATGAACCGCAGATCGGCAACATGGCACGCGGGCCCAGTGGAAGCTGGGGCATCCCGTTGCGCGTGTTGGTGGATGTGGAAGGGGCGCCCCGTTATGTGCTGACTGCCGTGCTCAAGCCGCAGGCAATCGCGGACGTGATCAACAACCGTCGGCTGCCGTCCGGATGGGTCAACACCGTGCTGGATGCCAACGGCGTTCGGATTGCCCGTACGTTGAGGCATAACGAAACCATCGGCGGAGCCGCTTCGCCCATGCTCCAGCAAATGTTGCGCGACAACCCCGGCGAGGAAGGCATGGGGCTTTCCGCGTCGGTGGAAGGGCATGGGCTCTACACCTCCTTCGTGCGCCTGCGGCCGTCCGGCTGGGTTGTGGCGACCGGGATCCCGACCAGTGCGGTCGAGGCTGGCGCCGTGAGGGCCTATACGATCTATGGTGGCGGATTGCTGCTATCGCTGATGTTCGCCGTGGCGGCGGCACTGTTCGCGACCAGGCGAATCAACGTCCCGATGCGCCAGTTGCGCCGCGCCGCTCAGGCCATCGGCAACGGCCAGGCGGTCGAGGCGCCGAACAGCGAAATCGAGGAAATTCGCGAGGTCGGTCGCGCGCTCGTCAGTGCCGCCGAGGCGCGGCGTGCCAGCGAAGCTGAGCGCGACTCCATGCTGTCTCGGCTGGAGCTGGCGCAGCAGGACCTGCGTCAGCAAGTGAGCGACCTCGAGCACCTGCAGGCATTGAGCAATCGACTGCTGCAGATGCCAGAACTGGGCGAGCAGTTGCAGGCCATCATCGATACCCTCTGCACGCTGCACGGCGCTGCACATGGCTTATTAGCGTTGAGCGATGGCGCTTCGCCGCTGCGTATTCACGCCTCGCGCGGCTTCTCCACTGAATCGTTGGTCCTGCTGGACAACGTGACGCCCGGCCTGGGGGCATACGGGGCGGCGGTACAAAGTGGCGAGCGGGTTGTGGTGGTCGATACCGAGACCGACCCGTGCTTCCAGGACTTCGTGGCGGTCGCTCGCCGCGAGGGCTTCCGCTCGGTTCACAGCACGCCGATCCGCCATAGCGACCACCGCGTCTTGGGCACCTTGACCGTCCAACTGAGGGATGCGCGGGCACCGACCCAGCGGGAGATCCGCTTGGCCGATGTGGCGGCGGGGCTGGCCGCGGTATTCATCGACCGTGCACGTGCTCAGCGCAAGGCCGGCATGTTCGAACAACGGCTGCAGGTCGCGCTGGATTCATCCACGGTGCCCTTCGCCATCCTCTCGCCGCTGCGGGGCGCCGATGGGGAGCCGGAAGATTTCAGCCTGGATTTCATCAACGCCACCGGTGCAGCCAGCCTGCATGGCAGCGTTTCCGAGTTGACCGGGCGACGCTTGCGTGAGGTGCTTAGTACCGGCGCCAATCCACAGGCATTGGCAACCTTATTGGACGTGCAACGCTATCGGCAGCCGCGCGATCTGGAGCTGCGCAGTACCGCCTTCGAGGATGAGCGCTGGGTGCGGCTGGTCGCGACCCCCTTCGACGAGAGCCTGGCGGTGTGGTTCGCTGATGTCACCGAGGCCAAGCAGCAGGAGCAGGCCATACGTGAATCCGGTCGGCGCAAGGATGAATTTCTCGCAACCCTGGCGCATGAGTTGCGCAATCCGCTCGCCCCAATCCGCCTGGCGGCGGGGCTCTTCGGATCGCCCTCGGCCAGCGAGGCACAGAAGGTGCGCAGCCAGCAGATCATCGAGCGTCAGGTGCGCCACATGGCGCTGCTGCTCGACGATCTGTTCGATATCTCCCGCATTACGCTGGGCAAGCTGGTGTTGCGTAAAGAGCGGCTGGACTTGCGCGCCGTGGTGGAAGCCGCGGTCGAGACGGCGCGCGCCAAGATCGAGTCGCGGCGGCACGAACTGACCGTGACGTTGCCGCAAGCGCCGCTGATGGTGGAAGCGGATCCGCTGCGGCTCGAGCAGATTCTGATCAATCTGCTCAACAATGCGGCCAAGTTCACCAGCGACGGTGGGCGCATCCGCCTCAGCGTCACGCACGAGGGCGACAGGGCGCGGCTCTCAGTGGCCGACAACGGCCTTGGTGTGGCAAGGGAGCACCAAGGCCTTATCTTCGAGCGCTTCGCCCAGGTGCCGGTAGGCGAGGGCAGGTGAACACCGGGCTCGGAATCGGCCTGGCCTTGGCTCAGGGCCTGGCGAAGCTGCATGACGCGCGGATTCAGGTATTCAGCGAGGGGCAGGGCAAGGGCGCGGAGTTCAGCTTCAGCCTGCCGTTGCTACCGGCGACGCCTATCGAAGACGAGCTTCTCGCTGAAACCATGCCCGGGTTGAGCAGCCGGCGCATCCTGGTAGCCGACGATAACCGTGACATCGCCGAGACTATGGCCGAGGTGCTGAGGCTCGAAGGGCACGACGTGCACCTGGCGTTCGACGGTGTGCAGGCGCTGGAGCGCTACCACGCGGTCAAGCCGGATGTGGTGCTATTGGACGTGGGCATGCCCGGCCGGCGTGGTGACGAGGTCGCGCGCCTGATTCGCGAGCAGGACCGCACTGTGCGCCTGATCGCCATCACCGGCTGGGGTCAGCCGAGCGACAAAGAGAACGCGGTGGCGGCAGGCTTCGACGTGCACATGACCAAGCCTGTCGATATCGCGCTGTTGATCGACGTCGTGGGTCGTTGAGGTGCGTCAGCTGGATGACTGCACCACGGCGGAGCGCTCTGTCATTGCTGATGCCTGAAAGCATGGCTGGCGCCAGCAGGGACTTTTCTGGCACGCTGCGTGCCTAAGTTTCAACTGCTGTTCGGCCTCTGGCCGACAGCAGTGCGTGATATCGGGAGAGACTGCACGGCAGGGCCGTTCGCAGCGCCGAAGGAGCAACCGCCCCGGAAACTCTCAGGCAAAAGGACCGATGTCGCGGGTGAACTCTGAAGAGCCGTCGGGCCGTCGTCGCCCGTCGCACCGAAGGAGCAAGCGGGCAGCGCCCGTGAAACTCTCAGGTCCAGAACAGAGGGGGCGCCCGATCCGCATGTCGCGGATGGGCTCAACCCTGACGTCTCTGGAGCTGCATTCATGAAGCATATTGCCGTCATCGGTGGCGGGATCACTGGTATCACCACCGCCTACGCGCTGGCCAAGCGCGGTTTCGCCGTTACCCTGTTCGAGAAGCACCGCTACGCCGCGATGGAGACTTCCTTCGCCAACGGCGGCCAACTGTCGGCCTCGAACGCGGAGGTGTGGACGCACTGGTCAACCATCCTCAAGGGCATCAAATGGATGCTCAAGAGCGACGCGCCCCTGTTGGTCAATCCGAAGCCGAGCTGGCACAAGCTGTCCTGGTTCGCCGAGTTCATCGGCTCCATCCCGCAGTACCGACAAAACACCATCGAAACGGCACGCCTGGCCATCGCCGCGCGCGAGCATTTGTTCGCCTGGGCCGAAGAAGAAGGCATCGACTTCGATCTCAAGAAGGCCGGCATCCTGCACATCTATCGCGACAAGGCCGGCTTCGACCACGCGGGGCAGGTGTCCCGGTTGCTCGCCGAAGGTGGTTTGCCGCGGCGGGCGGTGACGCCCGACGAAATCCGCCACATCGAACCGACGTTGGCGGGGCAGTACTACGGTGGCTACTACACCGAGTGCGACTCGACCGGTGACATCCACAAGTTCACCAACGGACTGGCGGCGGCGGCGATTCGACTGGGCGTCGATTGCCGGTACGGCCAGGATGTGGCGAAGGTCGCCACCAACGGCCAGGGTGCCAGCGTGACGCTGGCCAGGGCGGAAGGTGAGCAGCAGCTCGACTTCGACGGCATCGTCATTTGCGCCGGTACGGCCAGCCGCGCCCTGGCGGCGCAACTGGGCGATCGCCTGAACATCTACCCGGTGAAGGGTTATTCGATCACCGTCAACCTCGACGACGAGGCCAGCCGTGCTGCGGCGCCGACCGTCAGCCTGCTCGATGACGAAACCAAGCTGGTCACCAGCCGTCTGGGTGATAACCGTCTGCGTGTCGCGGGGACCGCCGAGTTCAACGGCTACAACCGTGACATTCGGGCCGACCGGATTCGCCCCTTGGTGGATTGGGTTGCCGAATGCTTCCCCGGCGTCAGCACTCGCAGCGTGGTGCCCTGGGCGGGCCTGCGGCCGATGATGCCGAACATGATGCCCAAGGTAGGCCGCGGTCGTGCGCCTTGCGTGTTCTACAACACCGGGCATGGTCATCTGGGCTGGACGTTGTGCGCTATCACGGCGGACATGATCGGTTCGGTGGTCGGCGAGGCGATGGGTGAGTCGCTCGGTGCCGTTCAGCGGCCGGCTCACGCCTGACCTTCGTTGAGCAGCGTACGGCAATAACCCCCGGGGTTTCGGACTTTTGCTCCCCATGCCTTCTCTTCTGACGGAGAAGGCATGGGCTGGGTTCGGCGGCGGGGAGTCAGGGGCGGTCACGCTCGCCGAGTGCCGCGATGGCCCTCAGCAATGCCGCCTGGGTAAAGGGCTTGGCCAGAAGCGGCAGGTGTTCCGCCGCCGTGCCGGGTGGAATCGCCGCGTAACCGCTGACCAGCAACACGGGCAAGTCGGGGTACAGCCGGCGAACTTCCTCGGCCAGCTGCGCGCCGGTCATCCTGGGCATGGCGTGATCCGTGACGAGCAGGTCGAACGGCGCTTCCTTGAGCCGCTCGAGCGCTTGCGCCGCGGACTGCGCGGTGGTCACCCGATGGCCATGGTCCCGTAGCATTTCTGCCGTATTGCCCAGCACCAGCGCGTCGTCGTCGACCGCCAGGATGTCGAGTGGCTGCGTGGCGAACGGCAGGCCCTGAATGTCGGCGATCGGCGGCAAGGGTAGAAGCGCTTCGTTCATCGCCGGCAGCCAGATCTGCGCCGTGGTGCCGACGTCGGGTTCGCTGCGCAACACCAGCTTGCCACCCGACTGCTCGGCGAAACCGTGCACGATGGACAGCCCCAGCCCAGTGCCCTTGCCGACGCCCTTGGTGGTGTAGAAGGGCTCAATGGCGCGCTTGAGAGTGACCTCGTCCATGCCTTCGCCTTCGTCGGATACAGCCAGGCAGAGGTAGGTGCCGGCCTTGAGGCCGGGCCGGGTTTCGATCCGTTCGCTGTGCGCGCTGATGATGACGCGGCCCTGGCCGCCAATGGCATCACGGGCGTTCAGGACCAGGTTAAGCAGGGCGGTCTGCAACTGATTCGGATCGGCCTCGATCGTTGGCAGGCGCGATTCGACCTGCGTCTCGATGACGATCCCAGGGTCGAGCGAGCGGCCAAGCAGCTCGGTCATTTCCTCGATCAGCCGCCCGGGCTCGATGGGTTCGGCCTGCAGCTCCTGCTTGCGCGCGAAGGCCAGCATGCGGCGGGTGAGGGACGCGCCCCGCTCGGTGCCGATACGGGCGTTATCGATCAGCCGCAGCAGTGGCGAATCGTCGGCGACCCGCTTGCGCAGGAGCTCCAGATTGCCCATCACGGCCGTCAACAAGTTGTTGAAGTCGTGAGCGATGCCGCCGGTGAGGTTGCCCAGCGCTTCCATCTTCTGCGCCTGTTGGAGCGCCTGTTCGGCCTCCACCCGCGCGGTGCTGTCCACCGCTTCGGGGACGATGCCGACCACCTGACCGCTTTCGTCGAGCACCGGTCGGATGGAAAAATCGAACGAACGTGGCCCACCAGGTAGCCGCAGTTGCATGTCGAGGTGGTCGCTGGCGCCCTGTGCCGCTGCTCGAACACAGCGCTCGACGGTGGCCGACATGCCGGGCGTGGCGGTGAACCAGGGCGCATCCCAGAACGGCAGGCCTACCACGTGGTCGCGCGCGCCATTGGCGCCGGTCAGCGACGTGGGGTTGGCGTAGACGATCCGCCCCTGGCTGTCGAGCAGCCACTGATAGAGATGGGAGCTGGCGGCGACGGTGCGGATCTGCGCCTCGCTCTGGGCGAGCGCGGCGGTGCGCTCAGCCACTTGCAGCTCCAGTTCACGCCGAAAGCGCTGTTCGGCCTGCCGCACCTCGGCTGCTGCCCTCACACGTTCGATGTGCGCCCAGGAACGCTCGGTCACCTCGGTCAGCAGGGCCAGTTCCTCGAGCTTCCAGACGCGTGGCGCCCGGTCGTGAACGGCCATCAGCGCCGTGAGGCGGCCTTGCTTGGTCAACGGCATGCAGACAGTCGCGGCCAGCCCGAGGTCGATGAAGGTCGCGGCTTCGTGGACGGGAAGCTGCCGGGCGGTGTCGTTCAGTACCAGGGGAAGGCCGGCCCGCAGGTTACTTACGGCGAGCCGGCCGAAATCGGCAAGCTGGTAGTGTCCGACGATGTCCTGTGCGTCACTGGCCGCCCAGTTGCCGCGGATGGTGAAGCCATCCTGGTCGGGATCCATGTCGGCATAGGCGCAGACGGACACACCGAGATGCTCGGCCAGCATGCGCGTGGTCGTGGCCAGTATCGTATCGGCATCGGTGCTGGCCGCGGTGGCCTTGCCCAGGGCGTCGAGAAACTGCATGCGGCGCTCGGCCAGTGCCCGCTGCGTGACATCGTGGCCCTCCATGAAAATGCCGGTCACGATGCCTTCGTGGTCGATCACGGGCTGAAAGACGAAGTCGAGGATAAAGGTTTCCTCGGCTTCACCCGGCGTACGCTGGATCGTCAGTTCCACCGAGTTGCCGACATAGGCGATGCCGGTCCGGTAGACCTCGTCGAGCAGTTCGATGAAACCTTGGCGAGCGATCTCCGGCAGGGCCTCGCGCACGGGCCGGCCCAGCAGATCGCGATTGCCCACCAGGTTGGCATAGGCCGGGTTGGCCATCTGGTAGCGGTGCTCGGGGCCACTCAGCATCGCCATGATGCCGGGCGCCTGTTCGAACAGGCGCGTTAGCCGATCCTTTTCGGCGAGCAGGTGCCGCTCGGCGCGGACGCGCTCGGTGGTCTCCACGACAAAGGCGATGACGCCCGCGGGTCGCCCGGTTTCATCCAGCACCGGCGAATAGTCGAGGTTCATCCAGACCTGCTCCGGGCGCCCGTTGCGGTGCAGCGTCAGTTCCTGATCCTTGTAGGCGAGGGTGCCGCCAGCCAGGCAGACGCGCATGACATGGTCATTGAAGTCGGCGACCTCGGGCCAGCCCTGGCGCACTGCAGAGCCCAGCAAGCGCGGGTGGCGGCCGGCGGCGAAAACCGAATAGGCGTCGTTGTAGAGCATGATGCCGCTCTCGCCCCAGAGCAGCACGATGGGTACGGGCGAGAGCAGCAGCATGGCGGTGACGGTCTTGAGGCTTTGCGGCCAGTGCTCCGGCGGGCCCAGATCGGTTTGCGACCAATCGTGCGTACGGATCAGTTCGCCAAGTTCGCCGCCGCCGGACAGGGCGGGGCTGTGTTCGAACGCGGCTGGGGCTGCTGGAGTCATCTGAAGACCGTTCCATCGTGGAGGTGCCTTGCTGGCAACTGGCCGCTATTGTATGCCGGGCCGGCATCGGCCGGGCAGACATGCGCCAGTGACGACTTTGAGTGCCGCGCGGCGACAAAGTTGGCCGCGACGGTCTACGCTGTGCGCGCCCTCACATCAGTCGTCGCGGGTCAACACTTCGAGCAGTTCGATTTCGAAGATCAGGTTGGAGTTCGGCTTGATGTGCTTGCCGATCTGCCGCTCGCCGTAGGCGAGATGAGCGGGCACGAACAGCCGGCGTTTGCCGCCGACTTTCATGCCCATGAGCCCTATGTCCCAGCCCTTGATGACGCGGCCGGTGCCGATCACGCACTGGAAAGGCTTGCCGCGCTCGTAGGAGGAGTCGAAGACGGTGCCGTCCTCCAGTTGGCCGTGGTATTGCGTGGTGATCAGCGCGCCTTTGACAACGGCCTTGCCGTCGCCCGGGTGAATGTCTTCGATGTGCAGTTCGTCTTGCATGGCAGGACCTTGAGGGTGAACGTCTCGGCGCCGGCGGGTTCGCTAAACCCGTCGTCGGCGGCCGGCATGATACGCGACGGGCCTGCCGGATGCTGACCTCAGCGGGCGTCCAGGCTGTCGTCCCAGTCGTGATGCCGGCTCACATAGGCGCTGACGAACTCGCATACCGGCACGATGCGCTTGCCCTGTTGGCGGGTGTCGTCCAGGGCCTCGCGCACGAGTTTGCTGCCCATGCCCTGGCCTTCGAGGCTCGGGTCGACTTCGGTGTGGGTGAAGAGGCGGCGTTCGCCTTCGTCGCTGTAGCTGGCGATGCCGAGTGCCTGACCATTGATCTCCAGTACGTAGCGTTGCTGTTGCCCATCGTGGCGTACGGTCGCGTTATCGCTCATGCCTGTCTCCTGCAGTCGAGCCGCCATGGCGGCCAGTGAATTAAGGGGTCTCGAGGGCATCGACCAGGGCCTTGCCCATTTCCGTGCCGCGGGCGAGCGCCTCGTCGTAGCCGCGGTAGTGGCGGGTCTGATCGACCTCTACCGGAATGACGATCTCCCGCTCCCGGACCACCTCGGCGCCGACGGCCCAGAGGGTTTCACCGAAGGTTTCGTATTCGTAGCCGGTCAGGTGGACGATCACGTCGTGATCCTTGTAGACCAGCCGGTGACTGTGCGGGATCTGGTGGTCGCTGCCGGCGGGAATATGTGCGGGCGTATCGAAGTAGGGCTGTTCGGCGTCCGGTTTGACTGCCTTGGTCATCGCTGAGCCTCCCATGGATGTGTTGTGGTCTGGCCGATCAGTTCGCAGCGTATCGCGGATCGACCACGCCCGAACCGTGCGATCGCTGACCGCGCGAGCCACTAGCTTGGGCCCGCTATCGGGCGCCATCGTTCCGTCATCCAGACGGGCGCGAACCGAGACCGAAGTACTGGCCTTCCAGTGCGCAAGTCGCATGGCGCGAGGCGAGGCGTTGCCTAGCATGGGATGACGGCGGCCACGGAGGCGATGGCCCCGAGATTGCCCATGGAGGCTCGATGATCGCGCGTGTTCGCCTGTTACTGCTGCTGACCGGCCTGCTCGCTGGCCCGGTGACCTTCGCCCAGACGCTGGAGGCCGAGATCCAGCAACTCTTCCCCAAGGCCACGCGCATCGAGCCCAAGCAGGACGACCCGCCGGTGCACGCGGTGTACCAGCTCGACGAGTTGCTGGGGTATGCCTTCGAGTCCACTGACTACTCCAGTCTCCAGGGGTTCTCTGGCAAGCCGATCCGCTTGCTGATCGGCCTGGATACGGCCGGTGTGTTGGCGGGCGTGAAGGTGCTGGAACACCACGAGCCAGTATTTCTACACGGGTTGGGCGAGCAGTCGCTGTTCGATTTCGTCGATCAATACCGGCACAAGTCCATCGGTACGCCCATCGTGGTGGGTAGCGAAAAGGGCGCGGCGGGCGAGGGCGGCTCGGTGACGCGCATCGACGGGGTGAGCAAGGCGACCGTGTCGGTGGTGATCCTCAACGAGACGGTGCTGCTGTCCGCTCTGAGCGTGGCGCGCAAGCAGCTGGATGGTTTCGCCAGCGGCCCGTTGGCGAGCGCGCGAACGGACCTGTACGAGCCACTTGACTGGCAAGGCTTGCTCGAGCGCGGCTATGTGCAGCATTGGACGCTCAGCCGTGATGAAGTCGAGCGGGCCATCGGCCAGCCGCTCGACGGCTTTCAGAACCTGAGTCTGGATGGTGATGAAGCGAGCTTCAGCGACATTCACTTCGCCTACCTCAACGCACCCAGCATCGGCCGAAACCTGCTGGGCGAAGCGGGTTTCGCCAGGCTCAACGAAGAGCTCAAAGTCGGTGAGCAGGCGTTGCTGGTGCTCTCCTCAGGGATGTACCGCCATGTGCCGGACGACTTCGTGCCGGCTACTGCACCCAGCCGGCTGGTGTTGATGCAACATGACCGCGCCATCGAGCTGCATGACATGAACTTCAACAACGGGGCCGTCATGGAGTGGCTCGACGTGCCGGTCGGCGATGTCGAGGCGAACGTCTTTCGAATCAAGGCGCACAATGCCTTCAACCCCCGCCGAGCCGGCCGGCCTGCGGCTGAACGTGGACCTGCAGCGCAACCACCTGGTGCGCAGCGATGCCGCCTTCACCCGCGACTTTCAGCTCGACCGCGATCTATTCGAGATCCAGTCGGCGCCGGACGAAGCCGAACCTATCCCCATCTGGCTGCGCATGTGGCAGGAGCGCTGGTGGCAGGTGGCGTTGGTCGTACTGGCGCTGGCAGCATTGACCTGGACCTTTCTTCGCCAGCATCGCATCAGCCGGCACAGCCGGAGCTTCCACCTGTTTCGCGCCGGTTTCCTGGTGTTTACCCTGGTATTCATCGGGCTCTATGCACAGGGGCAGTTGTCGGTGGTGAACATCTTCACGCTGCTGCTGGCGCTGTGGCATGGCTTCGACATCCGCGTCTTCCTCATGGACCCGGTGATTTTCACACTCTGGAGTTTCACCTTTGTCAGCCTTTTCCTCTGGGGCCGCGGGCTCTTCTGCGGCTGGCTGTGCCCCTTCGGCGCGTTGCAGGAAATGCTCGGCTGGGTCGCCAAGCGCGCGCACATCCGTCAGTGGAAGATCCCGGATCCTCTGCATCGCCGACTTCAGTGGCTCAAGTACGTGATCCTGATTGCGCTGGTCCCGGTCGCCTTTCACTCGTTGACCCTGGCCGAGCGGCTTGCCGAAGTGGAGCCGTTCAAGACCAGTATCACGCTGTTCTTCGTGCGCGCCTGGCCTTTCGTGCTCTACGCCCTAGCGCTGCTCGGACTCGGGTTGTTCGTGCACAAGTTCTACTGCCGCTACATCTGTCCGCTGGGCGCCGGGCTGGCGATACTCGGGCGGTTACGGCTGTTTTCCTGGCTGACGCGTATCGAGGCCTGCGGCCAGCCGTGCCAGCACTGCAAGCACCAGTGCGAAATCGGCGCGATCAGGCGTGACGGGCGCATTGACTACGACGAATGCATTCAGTGCCTGGCATGCATCGTCATCCTCAACAATGAGGACCAGTGCGCCGCCAGCATCAGCGCGCGCAAGAAAGCCGGCAAAAGCGGCGCGCCCCGCGCTCATCGCCACCGATGCCATGGCGCCGGTGGCGATGAGGCGACGGTGACCAGCCGGTTCTGCGATTTCACAGAGCCACTGTGCATTCGCACCTCTTGCGGGGCCTGGCTGGGACGTTAGGATCGGGCGGATCGCCGGCCGTGAGGCTGGGTGCGGCTCGAATCTGAACGGAAGACACCTCATGGCTGAACGCGACATCTTCATCTGCGGTGCGGTGCGCACCGCGATCGGCTCCTTTGGCGGCGCGCTGAAGGATACCGACCTGATCACCCTCGCCACCACGGCCTGCCGCGGCCTGCTCGAACGCTCGGGTGCGCCGGCGGATGCCGTCGGTCATGTGGTGATGGGCAATGTCATTCCGACCGAGCCCCGCGACGGCTACCTGGCTCGGGTCGCCGCGGTGGATGCAGGCGTGCCGCTGGAAACGCCCGCCTTCAACGTCAACCGCTTGTGCGGCTCCGGCTTGCAGGCGGTGATCAGCGCGGCGCAGGCGATCCTTCTGGGCGATACCGATGTGGCCATTGGTGGCGGCGCTGAAAGCATGAGCCGCGGCCCGTTCGTTCTGCCGAACCTGCGTTGGGGCGCGCGGCTGGGTGACACGCAGGCGATCGATTACATGAATACGCTGCTGCATGACCCCTGGGGCAAGTTCCACATGGGCGTGACGGCGGAAAACGTCGCCGAACGCTACGGCATCAGCCGCGAGCGGCAGGATTCCCTGGCGCTGGAGAGCCAGCAGCGCGCCGCCCGCGCCGTGGCGAACGGTTACTTCCGTGAACAGATCGTCCCGATCGAGCTGGTTACCCGCAAGGGTACGACGGTGTTCGACACCGACGAGCACATCCGGGCGGACCTTACTGCCGAGCGCCTGGCTGCGCTCAAACCGGTGTTCCGCAAGGACAACGGCACCGTCACCGCTGGCAATGCCTCCGGCCTCAACGATGGCGCAGCCGCGCTGCTGCTGGCCGAGGCCGGCCGGGCCCGCGACCTCGGGCTTGAGCCCATGGCCAGGCTGGTGGGTTACGCCCATGCCGGCGTCGAGCCGGCCTATATGGGCATCGGCCCGGTGCCGGCAGTGCACAAGGTGCTGGAGCGCACCGGCCTCGAACTGGCGCAGATGGACGTCATCGAGGCCAACGAGGCCTTCGCCGCCCAGGCCTGCGCGGTAATGCAGGAGTTGGGCATGGATCCGGCGCGCGTCAATCCAAATGGCTCGGGCATCTCCCTCGGCCATCCCGTGGGAGCGACCGGTGCGATCATCACCGTCAAGGCCTTGCATGAACTGCGACGGACGGAGGGGCGCTACGCGCTGGTGACCATGTGCATCGGTGGTGGGCAAGGTATCGCGGCGATCTTCGAGCGCGTCTGAGTGGGGCAAGGGCAGCTCATCGGGCCGCAACACCTTGCCACTGAAGATTTCGCCACGCCTGCCGACAAGCCGGGAGCGAGGTGACCTCTCGACACGAGCCCGGCTTTCCCACAGGACGACCCATGAGCAACGTTTCCGCCACCGACTCCTTATCGCTTCTGCTTTTCACGCTGCGCAGCGGCAAGCAGATGGCGATCAACCTGTTGAAGGTCAGCGAGATCATCCCGACGCCTTCATTGACCCGCCTGCCCGAGTCGCACCCGCACGTGCGAGGCGTGGCAACCCTGCGCGGGCAGCCGCTGTCGGTGATCGACCTGAGCCTGGCCATCGGCATGGCCCCGCTGCAGGACCCGAAGGGTGGCTGCCTGATCGTCACCGAAATCAGCCGGTCCAAGCAGGGCCTGCATGTGCAGTCGGTTGTCAGGATCGTGCATATCCGTTCCTCGAAGATCCTGCCGCCGCCCTACGGTGCGCGGACCAGCTCCTTCATCACCGGCACGGCGGAGGTGGATGGCGAGCTGATTCAGATCCTCGACGTGGAAAAGGTCATCCACAACATCGCCCCGGTGCCGGTCGATGCAGACATCTCGGAACTCGACAGCCAGGATGCGCAGCTGCTCACCGAAACACGCGCCCTGGTGGTCGACGACAGTCAGGTCGCGATCCATATGTCCGTTTCGGCGCTCACCAAGATGGGCGTCACCTGCCATGCGGTGCGCAGCGCGCGCGAGGCGTTCGACAGGCTGGACAGCCTCAAGGGCAGCCACGACGCCATCAACATGGTGGTTTCCGACATCGAGATGCCGGAAATGGACGGGTATTCCTTCACCCAGGCATTGCGCAAGCATCCGGATTACGCGTCGTTGTACGTCCTGCTGCACACCTCGCTGGACAGCACCATCAGCACCGACAAGGCCAAGGCCGCCGGTGCCAATGACATCCTGACGAAGTTCTCCCCGCCGGAGATGGCCAAGTGCATGCTGCGCGCCGCGCGGGTGATCCACCTCGGGGAGGATACGTCGGTCGCCTGAGCAAGGGACGTCCGGGTATCGCTTTCAGCCAGGCGCGCGCCTGCGGACGGTTGAGCGTCATGCCTGTTCAGCTGCCGTGCTTGCCGAAGCTTGCGTCGCGTGTGTTGACGTAGAGCGCATACACCGAGTGGCAGCTGGCCATGAACAGCCGGTTGCCCTTGGCGCCGCCAAAGCAGAGATTGGCGCAGCGCTCGGGCAGGCGGATCTTGCCGATAGCCTTGCCTTGCGGGTTGAACACCATCACGCCATCCAGGTCCGCAGGCGTCGCCTCCGGTGCCCCGGAACTGCCCCAGCCGCACCAGAGGTTGCCGTCCTCGTCGCACTTGATGCCGTCCAGCGCGCCGTAGGCGGTCGCCTCGATATGCTTACGGCGTTTGCCCAGGGTGCCGTCGTCATTGACGGCATAGGCCCAGACCAGCCGGTTCGGCTTGGCTCGTCCTTCAACGACGTACAGCGTCTTCTGGTCCGGCGAGAAACAAAGCCCGTTGGGTCCGGCGATCTGGTCGATCACGCGCGTCACCGCACCGGTCTCGCCATCGATCCGGTAGACGCCGTCGTCTAGCTCGGTCTCGATCTTGTGGCCTTCGTAGTAGTTGCTCGTCTGGAAGGGTGGGTCGCTGAACCAGATCGAACCGTCGTGGCGCACAGCCAGGTCGTTGGGCGAATTGAAGCGTTTACCTTCGAAGGTATCGGCAAGCACCGTGATACTGCCGTCGGGCTCCGTGCGCGTTACGCGGCGGCCGATGCCGTTCGTCGTGGAGCCTTCGCACACCAGCAGGCGGCCCTGAAGATCACGCGCCAGGCCGTTGGAATGATTGGAGTGCTCGCGGTAGACATCGAAGGATTCGGTGATCTCATCCCAGCGCATGATGCGGTTTTCCGGAATGTCACTGAGCAGCAGATAGCGGCCGTCGCCCACCCAGACCGGACCTTCGGCCCAGCGCATGCCCGTCGCCAGGCGCTCGACACTCGCATTGAACAGTCGGTACTTGGCGAAGCTCTCGTCGAGAATCTCGACCAGTTCGTCCGGGTAGCGCTGCGTCAGGGGCTCGGCGCAAGCGATGCGTGGCAGGCCGAGGGCGCCCATCGAGGCGACTCCGGCCGAGACGACCAGGGATTTCCGCAGGAACTCGCGGCGCGCTGTGCTGGCGCCAGGTACGGGATCGGTAGTGGGTGCTGTCATGGCAAGCGTCCTAATCGAGTGGTTTTTTCAGGGCGAAGGCGACCGTCCTTGCCGATGTCGGCAAAGCGCGTCTGTCGTAGCAATGTCAGGTAACGAGTTCGGCCGGGCTGTCGCGAGAGCGAGGTGGCCATCCGTAATCGGAAGAAGGCATGGGCGTGCGGGGTTCCATTGTTATTGTTGTCGTACAACCTGGCTGAGTATTGTGGCCGGCTCCGGCTTTGTCAAAATCGGAAGGCTTATTTAATAGGCCTTCATAGGCTTGTGCTCCGTCCAGTTCTCGCTAAGACGTCGTATGACATAGCGCTGTGCTGAAGCGCGCGACAGATCGTCGGGCCACGTAGAATGCGCGTCACCGATCGAGTTTTAGGGGCGATTCTTTGGATCTGCAGCAGGGCTTCGTCCTGACACGCCACTGGCGCGACACGGCGGCCGGCACCGAGGTGGAGTTCTGGGTGGCGACCGACGCGGGGCCGCGCCGGATTCGCGTACCCGTCCAGCCTTCCGTGGCCTTCCTGCCAGCGGCGCAGCGGCGCGAGGCCGAACGGCTGCTGGCCGGCGAGCGCGACGTCGAACTGCGCCCGCTGAACCTGGCCGACTTCAACCACAGGCCGGTGCTTGGCCTGTACTGCAAGCAGCACCGCCAACTGATGAGCCTCGACAAGCGGCTGCGGGCCGCCGGTGTCGAGGTTTACGAGGCGGATATCCGGCCGCCCGAACGCTACCTGATGGAGCGCTTCATCACCGCGCCGGTCAGTTTCCTGGGGCATGTCGACGGGGAGGGCGTGTTGATCGACGCGCAGCTCAGGCCTGCGCCCGATTACCGCCCCTCGCTTCGGTTGGTCTCGCTGGATATCGAGACGACCATGCGAGGCGAGCTGTACTCCATCGCGCTGGAGGGCTGCGGCCAACGTCAGGTCTACATGCTAGGGCCGGCCAATGGTAACGAGACGGCGGTGGATTTCGCCCTCGAGTATTGCGACAGCCGGGCCCAGCTGATCGAACGACTGAACGGATGGATGGCGCAGCACGATCCCGACGCGATCATCGGCTGGAATCTGGTGCAGTTCGATCTGCGTGTGCTGCGAGACCAGGCGCAGCGCTATGGCGTCCCCCTGCGCCTTGGACGTGGTGGGCAAGAGATGACCTGGCGCGAGCATGGTCAGCGCAGCCATCACTATTTCGCCGCGGTGCCCGGCCGGTTGGTGATCGACGGCATCGAAGCGTTGCGTTCGGCGACCTGGAGCTTTGCATCCTTCAGTCTGGAACACGTTGCCCAGACGCTACTCGGCGAGGGCAAGGCGATCGACACGCCGTATCAGCGCATGGACGAAATCAACCGCCTGTTCGCGGAGGACAAGCCGGGGCTGGCGCGCTACAACCTCAAGGACTGCGAACTGGTCACGCGGATCTTCGAGAAAACCGAGCTGCTGACCTTTCTGCTCGAGCGCGCCACCGTGACCGGCTTGCCCGCCGACCGCAGCGGCGGCTCGGTGGCCGCCTTCGAGCATCTCTACATTCCGCTGATGCACCGGCAGGGCTTCGTCGCGCCGAACCTCGGCGGGCGGCCACCGGAAGCCAGTCCCGGTGGCTTCGTGATGAATTCGCAGCCGGGGTTGTACGAATCGGTGCTGGTGCTGGACTACAAGAGCCTTTATCCGTCGATCATCCGTACCTTCCTGATCGACCCGGTGGGGCTGGTGGAGGGCATGCGGCAGCCCGCTGACGAGGCCTCGGTGCCGGGGTTTCGCGGCGCCCGCTTCTCGCGCACGCGGCATTGCCTGCCGGCGATCGTCGAGCGCGTCTGGGAAGGGCGCGAAGCGGCCAAGCGCGAGGGAAACAAGCCGCTGTCGCAGGCGCTGAAGATCATCATGAATGCGTTTTACGGCGTTCTCGGCTCCAGCGGCTGTCGCTTCTTCGACCCGCGTCTGGCGTCGTCCATCACACTGCGCGGACACGAGATCATGCGCCGCACCCGGGAGCTGATCGAAGCCGAAGGCTACAGCGTCATCTACGGCGATACCGATTCCACCTTCGTCTGGCTCAAGCGCGCGCACAGCGATGAGGATGCGGCGCGGATCGGCAGGCAGTTGGTGAAGTTGATCAACGCCTGGTGGCGCGAGCACCTGCAGCAGACGTACGGGTTGCAGAGTGCGCTGGAGCTGCAGTTCGAGAGCCATTTCAGGCGCTTCCTCATGCCGACCATCCGCGGCGCGGAGGAGGGCAGCAAGAAGCGTTATGCCGGATTGATCACCCGTGCCGATGGCAGTGACGGATTGGTCTTCAAAGGGCTGGAAACGGTACGCACCGACTGGTCGCCGCTGGCTCAGCAGTTTCAGCAGGAACTCTACCGACGCATCTTCAATGATGAACCCTATCAGGAGTACGTGCGGGATTACGTCCGGCGCACGCGGGCAGGTGAGATGGATGGCTTGCTGATCCTGCGAAAGCGGCTTCGTCGTCGCCTGGACGACTACGAGCGTAACGTCCCGCCGCATGTGCGTGCCGCACGGATCGCCGACGATTACAACTTGCAGCATGGTCGACAGCGGCAATATCAGAACGGCGGCTGGATCAGTTACCTGATCACCGTGGCTGGCCCTGAGCCGCTTGAGGTGAGGCGGGCGCCGATCGATTACGACCATTATGTGTCGCGTCAATTGGAGCCTATTGCAGACGCCATCCTGCCGTTCGTGAACGACCGATTTGACACGCTGGTGGATGAACAGCTTGGGTTGTTCTGAGGGGCCTCAGCCGAGTTCGCTCCTGGTCAGTACCATGGCGACGCCCGCGAAATAGAGCCCGATCAGGGTCACGCTTTCAAAGCCGATACGGCCAAGGCCGTGCTTCTCACGGCGAAGCAAGCCCATGAGCAAAACAGCTGTCATCAGAATCGATAGCGCGACCCAGAGCAGCACGCTGCTGGAGGCGTGGTGATAAATCGAACCTTCTCGATAGGCGACATCCGAGGCAGCGACGAACAGGGTATCGAACGCGTTGCCACCAATGATGCCGCCGACGGCCAGCGTCAGTGCGCCACGTCTGACCGCTGCAACTGAAGTCACCAGCTCGGGAAGCGAGGTAACGACAGCCGTCATCAAGACGCCGACGGCCGCTTCGCTTAGCCAAGTTCGACTGGCAATTTCGCTAGCTGACGCCTCGAGCAGCCACCCGCTGATACCGAGTATCGCGGCCATGATCATGAACTGAACCCAGAGCGAAGTAAGTGTCCTGGTCTTGGCCTGCTTTGCTGGGGCGTCCTCGCGCGTCTCGCGGGTAAGAGTGGGTAGCCACATAGCCTCGCGTTGCCCTTTGGCGATCACGCGCAGACCGTACAGGTAGCCAACCAATAACAGCGGGGTGACCGGATGGATACTCCACAGGGTAACGTTCGGGGCGAAAGCGCCCACCATGATCAGCGCCAACAGGCACAACACCAAGGTGCCTTGCATCAGGTTGCCAATCGAAGCGGACGCATGTTCGAGGTTGACTCGCCGAAGGGCGAGATCCGCGACAGTCAGGAAGAGTGTCTGCACGGCTATCCCGCCCAGTGCATTGCTCATGGCCAGTTCCGGTTTCGCCTCCCAGGCCGCTGTAACCGAAAGCACGATGCCGGACAGAGAGGTCGCCATGCCCAGCAGGATCGCGCCGGCCATTGCCTCGCCTATGCCGGTGCGATCGGCCAGCTCATCGACAACCCGAGTCAGCCGGGTGCCAACGATACCTATCACGACTGCGCAAACGAGCAGCAGGCCAACGCTGACGGGTAACCCCGCTGTCTGGAGGTTGGGTAGCACGTGACCTCCGATTGACCAGCTTCGTTAGGCACCGTCCTAGGTAGAGCGGCGCCTGCTGGCAGGGTTCAATCTCCCTTCTACCTTGATTGCCGTGAGCGGCGTCGCTACGCCTGTGTTGTGAGCCGGAGCGTTAGCGGCAAGCTGTCGAGGCAAAGTCAAAGGAGGTGATGGAAGATTCGCTCAGTAATAGTTGGCTTCAGTAATACGTATATGTATAAAAGATGTTGTAATAATCCACATGCGTAGTAGTCTGTGGTTGTGTTACCAACTAGACGGAGCGTTCGGATGAATTTCGAACAGGCGGTCAGCAAACCCGATATCAACTCACCCGATGCGGGGCGAGTGGCGCTGACGTTCTTTTTCAACCTGATGGGGTTGTGGAAGTGCAGCGCCGAACAACAGCGGATTCTTTTGGGCTCGGTCGGCAATACCACTTACTTCAAGTACAAGAAGTTGCCTGAAGTGCGTCTGCCACGAGATACCCTTGAGCGCATTTCCTATCTGATGGGTATTCACAAGGCCCTGAGAATCATCTTCAGCAATCAGGTTGAGCGGGCGTACGAGTGGGTACACAAACCCAACGATGCCGCGCCGTTCAACGGGCGCAGTGCTCTGGACTACATGCTGGGCGGCCAGGTGGTGGACCTGGCCGACGTGCGTCGCTATCTGGACGGGGTGCGGGGCTGATGCCGCCGCAGACAGTGTTGCCGGGCTGGCGCAAGGCCTACCGGCTGGTGAACAGTTCCTACCCTCCGCTGGGCGTGTTCGAGGATACGCTCGATCCGGCTGATCTGGAGGTCGCGTTCGCCATCGAGGCCATGACCAATGACCGGTTGCGCGAGGAGGCGGGTATGCTGCAGCGCGTTGCACCGGGCGATCGTGTCAGCGGGCCGGGCGCGACCGTGGTGATGGCCGCGTTCACCCATATCGGTAACGAGAGCCGCTTCAGCGATGGCACCTATGGCGTCTATTACTGCGCCAGTTCGGTCGATGCCGCGATCGCCGAGACCAAATTTCACCAGGAGCGCTTCCTGGCCGCCACGCGCGAAGCGAATGTCGAAATCACCATGCGCGCCTACGTGAACAAGGTGGTCAAGCCATTGATCGACGTGCGTGACCAGCCCGAGTTGCACGACCCGGATATCAGTGCCTACCCCGTCAGCCAGGCGTTCGCGCGTGAACAGCGCGACGGCAAGAGCTGGGGGTTGTTGTACCGAAGCGTCAGGCTCGAGGGGCACGAGTGCGTGGCCGCGTTTCGCCCGCAGGCTGTGTCGTTGCCTGTACAGGGGGCGCATTTCCGCTATGTCTGGGATGCGAAGGCCGGTGCCATCACGCACGTGATGGAGCTGACCGAGGTGAACGTCTGAACGAGGCGGCCCGTCAGCCTTGAGCCGGGTCAATTTCAGAGGCGATGGGCCCGGTTAGCCTGAGGGCTTATTCTCCAGCCCTGACCGAGCCGCCGATGGCCAAGAAATTTCCGCTCAACCCGCCGCACCCCGAGCGCATCTGCTGGGGCTGCGACCGCTATTGCCCGGCAGACTCGCTTGCCTGCGGCAACGGCGCTGACCGTACCCAGCACCCAGCTGAGATGATGGGCGACGACTGGTATCGCTACGGTGATTACAGTGATCTGATCGCAACCGACGCTCGGTCGAAGCGTGGCGACTGATCGGTTGGCGGGGGCTCAGCGGGCGGTCGGCCCGGTCGGCTGGTCGAGCATCTGTCGTACCTTCGCTAACAGGTCGCCGATCTGGAAGGGTTTGACCACCATGTCCATGCCGGCCACAAGGAAACGGTCGCGGCGCACGGCATTCTCGGCGTAGCCGGTCATGAACAGCACCGGTAGAGCGGGGCGGTGGAGGCGGGCCGTGTCCGCCAGGTCTCGTCCGGACAGCTGCGGCAGCCCGACATCGGTCAGCAGCAGGTCGACGCTCGGATCATCCTGCAGCACCGACAGGGCTGTGGCGACATCGCCCGCCTCGCTGCAGCGATAACCGGCTTCGCCGAGCATCTCGGCCACCAGCATGCGCACCGCGGGCATGTCTTCGACGATCAGCACATGCTCGCCCTGGCCCATCGGCATGTCGCTCAGGTTGCTGGTCGCGACGCTGGCGGCGATCGCCGTCGGCAGCACCAGCGAAACCTCGGTGCCTTCGCCGACCACACTGGTCAGCCGAGCCTCGCCACCCGATTGCCGCGCAAAGCCGTAGATCGACGACAGGCCGAGGCCTGTGCCCTGGCCGAGCGGCTTGGTGGTAAAGAACGGCTCGAACACCTTGCTGAGGATCTCCGGCGCGATGCCGGTGCCGTCGTCCTTGACCGTGAGCACCACATAGCTGCCATCGGCCAGATCCGGATCGCCCTGAGCCTCCAAGGCAGCGGTGCGGATGGTGATGTTCCCGCCGTTCGGCAGGGCATCACGGGCGTTGATCACCAGGTTGAGTATGGCGCTCTCGAGCTGATTGGCATCCACCTGGGCGACGGCACCCTGCGCGCAAAGGTCCAGGTTGAGCGAAATGTGCTCGCCGATGGTCCGCTGCAGCAGCTCCTCGAGCGACCTGATCTGTTCGTTGAGGTCCGCCGGGCGCGCATCCAGCGGCTGCTGGCGGGCGAACGCGAGCAGGCGATTGGTCATGGAAGCCGCGCTGCGTGCCGAGTTCAGCGCCGTGTCGGCGAAGCGCAGGGCGGCGTCGTTGCGGCCTTCATCCATGCGTTTCTTGAGCAGTTCGATACCGGTGATGATGCCGGTCAGCAGATTGTTGAAGTCATGGGCTATGCCGCCGGTGAGCTTGCCAAGCGCATCCATCTTCTGCGCCTGCATCAGTTGCGCCTCCGTCCGGACGCGTTCGGCCACTTCGCGGGCCAGCTCGGTGTTGGCGTTGTCCAGCTGCTGCCGCTGCGAGCGCTCCCGCTGACGCTGTTCGGTCACGTCTTCGATGACCACCAGCCCGAGCTCGTCCGCGCGATAAGGGGACACCTGCCACTTGGTCTCGCGCCGCTTTCCGGCGACTTCCAGGATCAGCGTGTCCTGCCAGCGGGCACTGCTGGAAAGCGCTTCGCGCAGCGCTTGCAGTTTGGGTTGCTGACCATCGGCCAGACTGGCGGCCAGTGCGGAAGGGTCGGGCTGCTCACCCAGCAGCTGGCTCAGGGCCCGGTTGCTTTCATGGATGTGCAACTGCGTGTCGATCACTGCTATCGGTGCTGCAACCTGGGAAAAGATGTCGCGGAACCGCGCTTCGCTTTCGCGCAGCGCGTGCTCGGTGTCGCGGACGCGCAGCAGCGTGCGCAGGGTGGCGAGCAGCACGTCCGGGTCGACCGGGTGGATCAGATAGGCATCTGCGCCCGCGTCCAGGCCGGTGATGATGTCGCCGGTCTGGATGGAGGCGGCGGACACATGAATGACCGGCAGCAGCCGGGTCCGGTCGTCGGTTCGCAATTGCCGGACGATATCGAAGCCGCTCATGTCCGGCAGGTTCACGTCCAGAATCAGCGCATCGATCGCTTCGCTGAAAACCAGGCCAAGCCCTTCGTTGCCCGTATCGGCTTCCAGCACGCTGTAGCCGTGTCGTTCGAGCACACGGCGGATCGCATAGCGAGTGGCGCCGTTGTCATCCACCACCAGCAATCTGTTCTTAGGCTGCATTGTCCGGCTCCGTGGAAATGGCGACGGGAATGATCACGTAGAACGTCGAGCCGACGCCCGGCTGGCTCTCGACACCGACCCGCCCACCCAGCAGTTCAGCGAAGCGCTTGCACAAGGACAGCCCCAGCCCCGTGCCGCGCAATCGCTTCTGCAGCGGCGAATCGATCTGGACGAAGTCTTCGAACAGCGTGAGGTGCAGGTCTTCGGGGATGCCGATGCCGGTATCCGTCACGGCGAAGCGCACCGCGGCGTCGCCTTCGGGACGCACGGAAACCCGAACCTCACCGTTCTGGGTGAACTTGAGCGCGTTGGAAATGAAGTTGCGCAGGATCTGCGCGAGCTTCTTGTCGTCGGTGTAGAGCCGTGGCATGTCCAGCGGCTCCTCGAAGATCAGGTCCACCGCGTTGGCGTCCACGATCGGGCGAAACATGCCGCGCAGGGCAGAGAACAGGTCCAGCATGTCGAACCAGGCCGGCGATATGGTGATCCGACCGGCTTCGATCTTGGCCAGGTCCAGCAGGTCGTCGACCATGTCGGTCAGCTCCCCGGCGGCGCTGCTGATGAACAGCACCTGCTTGTGCTGCTCGGGGCTCAGCGGGCCGTCGAGTTCGTCGCTGAGCAGCCGGGTGATGCTGCGGATCGAGCCCAGTGGCGTGCGGAACTCATGGCTCATGTACGACAGGAACCGGCTCTTCAAATCCGAGGCCTGCCGGAGTTGCTCGGCCTGGGTGTCGAGTTCGGCGTAGAGCGCCAGCACGCCCTGGTTGGTTTCTTCAAGCTCCGCGCGTAGCGATTCGTTCTCGCGGCTCAATTGCTCGTAGCGTTCGGAATCAGTCACCGATTGCCTCCAGTGCAATCACCATAACGGTTACATCATCGCGACCCCGGCTGAAATCGCGGTGCAGCAGCGCGGCAATGATCGCCGGGTGACGGTGCACCAGGCCAGGATAGTCGCGCAGATTCCAGCGGGACTGCAGGCCGTCGCTGTACATGATCAACAGGCGACTGTCACCGACCGGATAATCGAATACCTGGGCCTTGCGGAACTGGCCGCCGATGATACCGGGATGCGAGGCCAGGCCGCGGCTCTTCTCCGTCGTCAGCAGGTGCGCTCCGATATTGCCGACCCCGGCGAAACGCAGGGTCCCGGTGTTGGCGTCGTACAGTGCGACGGCGGCGGCGCCGCCCCGCGTGCCGGACATCGCCTGGTGCATGCTCATCAGGTTACTGCTTGGTTCGTCGAAGGGGGTCGTGGCGAATGCTGCCTTGCCGGCGAGACCGGCGCGCTCGGCCTCCTGCCCGTGGCCGATGCCATCTATCACCAGCGCTGCGACGCGTGCCCCTCGAGCGCGATGTGCCAGGTATCGCCGCAGGCCGGGTCGTCGTTCAGTGCATGCTGGCTGATGCCGAAGCGCAGGGGCAGGGCCGAGGCGTGGCGAGGGTAGAGCTGCGCCAGGACGACCGAGCCCCGGCTATCGGAATGGATATCGAAGACCTGCGTCTGACGCGACAGGGCGCCGAGCCCCGTTCCCTGGGTGCCTCCGGTGGAAAAACCATCGGCGAGGCACTGGGCCGGGTCGAAGCCGGGGCCACGGTCCACGGCGATCAGCTCGATCCCGCTGCCGTTTCGCCCCGGTATCCTGCGGATATGAAGAGCCCCGTGGTGGGCGTGCTTCAGAAGGTTGGTGCACAGTTCGGTTGCCACCAGCGCCGCACGTCCGGCATCGGTTTCGTTGAAGCCCAGCTCGGTCGCGAGCGCTTGCGCGACACGTCTGGCCTGGCCGATCTGGCTGTCATCCTCGATCGGTACCACGCGGGTCGTGGCGCCACCGGCAGTCATGACCATTTGATGATACTGATCCGCGTACCGACGCCAGGCGTGCTGTCGAGATCGAATTCATCCACGAGGCGTCGCGCACCGGTCAGGCCCAGGCCCAGGCCGCCGCCCGAGGTCCAACCGTCGGTGAGCGCGAGCTTGACGTCCGCGATGCCCGGGCCTTCGTCGCGGAAGGTCAGGCGAATGCCGGTCCGCGGGCCCTCGTCGAGGACGTCCCAGTCCATGTCGCCGCCACCGCCGTAGACAACGGTGTTGCGGGCCAGCTCGCTGACCGCGGTGACCAGCTTGGTCTGGTCGATCAGGCGCATGCCGCAGTCCTGTGCCAGCTTGCGCACGGCCTGCCGCGCGATGACCACGTCCTGCTCGATGCGGACCGCCAGGCTGCCGCTGGTGCGCACGTTCATTGAGCGGCCATCCGCTTGTGTAGCAGCTGCATGCCTTTCTCGACATCCAGTGCGGTGCTCACGCCTTGCAGGGTCAGACCCAGCTCGACGAGGGTGATGGCGACCGCGGGTTGCATGCCGACGACGACCGTTTCAGCGTCCATGATGCGGGAGAGGCCGGAAATGGAGCTGATCATCCGGCCGATGAAGGAGTCGACCATGTCCAACGCGGAAATGTCGATCAGCACGGCCCGTGCGGAAGTCGAGCTGATTCGCTCGGCCAGGTCGTCCTGCAGCGTCATTGCCAATTGGTCGTGCATGTCGACCTGAATGGTCACGAGCAGGAAATCGCCCATTCGTAGAATCGGGATGCGTTCCATTTAGACGACCTTGCTGACGGTCAGGCCGGAGCGGCGCAGGGCAAGCGCCAGCGCGTCGGCGAGGGACGCCTTGGTCACGATGCCCTGCAGATCCAGGCCCAGATGCACGATGGTCTGCGCGATCTGCGGCCGCACGCCGCTGATGATGCAGTCGGCACCCATCAGACGGATCGCCGTGACGGTCTTGAGCAGGTGCTGCGCGACCAGGGTGTCGACGGTGGGCACACCGGTGATGTCGATGATGGCAATTTCCGAGCCGGTGTCGACGATGCGCTGCAGCAGCGACTCCATCACCACCTGGGTGCGCTGCGAATCGAGCGTGCCGATCATCGGCAATGCCAGCACGCCGTCCCAGAGCTTGACCACCGGCGTGGACAGCTCCAGCAGCTCTTCCTGCTGACGCTTGATGATCGCTTCGCGCGATTGCTGGAAGGTGCGCACCGTGTGCAGCCCCAAATGATCGACCAGCTCCGACAGTGCCCAGATCTGATCGGCCAACAGGCCCGGCTCATCGGCGTATTCGGCTTGCAACAGCGGCATCAGCGGACGCTTGATCGAGAAGATGAAGCCGGCTGTCTGCTGCGAATCGAAGCCCAGCAGCACGCGACTGTGCGACAGCTGCTCGAGAAACTGGCGCATGTCGTTCCAGCTGGCGGAGCGAATGTCGGTGGACTCGGCCCGACTTGCGCCTGCGGCCAACAGGCGGATGAACTCCGCGGTCTGCTGCCGGAATTCGTCGGCCTTGACGTTGCGGTAGATGCCGCTGGCCTCGAGCTCTTTTGTCCAGCTTTCGATCAGGTCCTGCTCATGCTTGGCAATGACGGTGAAGGTGCGTTCTTGCAGTGAGGCCATTGGCGCGTGTCCTTTTAGGCGGTGCGGCGATAGTCGGGTTGGATTCGATTTGCCAGCCGGTGTTCCGGTGGCATCTGAAAAGTCATTTCGTCATCGAATCCGGCCCAATAACGCGGCGTTTAACAGGCGAAGCATCGGGTTGGATGCAGGTCGGGAGCGCACTCTCGGGTGTCGCTCGTGGAGCCGATGCCGGGTGCAGAGGGGGGAGGGAGCCATCATTGATGAGGCAAATCCGCGACCTGTTCATCGGCGCAGCGCTGGCATTTCGCCTCATCTTGCCGGCTCGGTCAAGGAGTTTGCCAACGCAGCGCTCTGGATCACGGCCGCATCGGCGCACGTCTGGCCCGGCACCGCTGAGCGGATAGTGCTTTTGCAGCCTTAAGAACCGTTCGGTTGCGCCGACACCCGGTTCGAGCGACCGAGCGCTCCGGTAGAGGCGCGCATGATTCTGCATAATGGCACTTCGCCTTTATCTGGTTTTCGGTCAAGATTCGCGCCCCATTCGCCGAGGCAGGGCCCATGCTGGTTGGTAGCTATAACAACATCCTGGTGTTTTTTCGTTCGTTGTTGCCGTCCTGGCCTCCTATACCGCGCTGGACATGGCCGGGCGTGTCGCAACCGCGCAAGGCCGAGCTGCCCGCTGGTGGCTGGCTGGCGGTGCGTTTTCGATGGGGCTGGGCATCTGGTCCATGCATTTCATCGGCATGCTGGCGTTCAGCTTGCCCATACCCCTTGGCTACGACCCGCTGATCACGGCGGGCTCCCTCGCGATTTCGGTCCTGGCCTCGGCGATGGCGCTGTGGCTGGTTTGCCAACGTGAACTGCCCTGGACGCGTCTGCTTCAGGGCGCTTTGCTGATCGGTTCCGGCATCTCGGTGATGCACTACAGCGGCATGGCGGCGCTACGGATGCAGCCGGGCATCATCTATGACGCGGCTTGGCTGGTCGCTTCGATTCTGGTGGCTGTCGCGGCTTCCGGGGCGGCGCTCTGGCTGGCGTTTCGCCTACGGGCCAACCTGCATCACGTCAAGGCGTGGCGCGGCGCGGCGGCGCTGGTCATGGGGCTGGCCATCGTCGGGATGCATTACACCGGCATGGCGGCGGCGAGTTTTCCCGAGGGCAGCTATTGCGGCGCCGCCAACGGCGTGGATACCAATTGGCTCGCCTTGCTGGTCATTGTCGTGACCCTGGCCGTGCTGGCGATCACGCTGATCGTGTCGGTGCTGGACGCACGCCTGCAGTCACGCACGTCGGTGCTGGCCAATTCGCTGGAGAAAGCCAACTCCGAGCTGATGCAACTGGCCCTGCATGACAACCTGACCCGGCTACCGAATCGCCTGCTGCTCGAGGACCGGCTCAGCCAGGCGTTGAAGGTGGCGCAACGCGAGCACAGCAGCTTTGCCGTGATGTTCATGGATCTGGACGGTTTCAAGGCGGTGAACGATGCGTACGGCCACCACCTGGGCGACCAGCTGCTGGTCAGCGTTGCCGAACGGCTGCGTGACTGCGTGCGTGCGCAGGACACCCTGGCACGGCTGGGCGGGGATGAATTCGTGTTGCTGGCCGCCATCACCGCGCCGGACGATGCCGCCACGCTGGCAGCCAAGCTGGTTCAGTGCATCAGCGAGACGTTCGTGCTGTCGCGCTACACCTTCAGCGTCTCGCTCAGCATCGGCATTGCCGTTTACCCCGGCGATGGCGACAGCGAGCGCGATCTGCTGCTGCACGCCGATGCGGCGATGTACCACACCAAGAGCACCGGGCGTAACGGCTACAACTTCTTCGAGGCATCGATGAACGCCAATGCGGCCGAACAGTTGCAGCTGTTGCACGACCTGCGACTGGCCGAAGCGAACGGCGAGCTGCGCCTGCACTATCAGCCGAAGTTCGAGGCGCCCGCCGGCCCGGTACAAGGTTTCGAGGCGCTATTGCGGTGGGAGCATCCGCAACGCGGCCTGCTGTCGCCCGATGCGTTTCTGCCCCTCGCGGAAAAGACGGGCCTGATCGTCCCCATCGGCCGATGGGTGCTCGACGAAGCCTGTCGACAGCTGCGCGAATGGCACCTGCAGGGGCTCGACCAGTGGACCGTCGCGGTCAATCTGTCCGCTGTTCAGTTCGAGCAGCCGGACCTGCTGGGCGTGGTGACCGAAGCGATCGGGCGGCATGGCATCCCGCCGGCCATGCTGACCATCGAGGTCACCGAAACGGTCGCGATGCGTAACCCCGAGACGACGATCGAAACGCTGGAGCAGCTCACGGCCCTTGGCGTGAGGGCCTCGATCGATGACTTTGGCACCGGCTATTCGAGCCTGCTCTACCTCAAGCGGTTGCCTGCCAGCGAGCTGAAGATCGACCGTGCCTTCGTGCGTGATATGAGCGTGGGCAACGAGGATTCGGTGATCGTCTCGGCGATCATTGCGCTGGCCAAGGCCCTTGGGCTGCAGGTGGTGGCGGAGGGGGTGGAAACCGCCGAGCAGCAGCAATTTCTCACCGGGCTTGGTTGCGAGACCTTGCAGGGTTTCCTGCTCGACCGCCCGATGACACCGACACAGATCCTCGCGCGCCTCGAGCAGGCGCGCCCTGGCGAGTCGGCGTTCGTGGCGGAGGGTTTTTCCTCCGCCGAACCGGCCTGATTCGCTGCGCGGTCAGAACCAGCGGTCGTTGCGCTTGCGACCGCGCGTCATTGCCGGAAGGATGAGGCCAGCCAGCAGGCCGGCGCCGGCAATGCTGCCGCCGTAGACCATATAGCGCATCAGCACCTGGTTGTTCTCGTCGCCCAGGCGGGCCTCTGCGTCGCGAAGCTCCGATTCCGTGGCGGTCAGGGCTTCGTCCAGGGCCTTGCGGCGTGCTTCCAGCTCGTCAATTAGCGCCTTGCGTGAGTCGAGGGTTTCCTGCATGCCCTGAACGCGGGCCTTCCAGCTGTCATCGATGGTCTTGAGCTCTTCGCTGAGCTCGGCAACCTGCTGCTCCAGTTGTGGCAAGCGCTCGGCCTGCCCGGGCACTTCCTGCAGGTCGCTGCTGCGAATCCAGACACGGTCGCCGTTCTCGCCACGGATCTGGCTGTAATCGCCCTGGGTGTCGAGCAGCTCCACCTTCTGCCCGGAGGTGAGGCTGCCAACGATGCGATAGCCATCGGTCGGGCCGCTGCGCACGTAGGTGGTCAGCGTGTCACTGACCCAGCGGGCGCTGCTGGCGTCCTGGGCCTGGGCGGGTACGGCCAGGGCCAGCAATGTGCCGATCAGGCCGGCCCGGAAGGCGTTGCGCTGGCTGGGTGCAAGGGAAAAACGGGACAAAAGGGTGACGAGATGACGAGATAAGTACATGGCAGTCTTCGCGTTGAAAAGATGAAGGCCCCGGTGAACGGGCCGTAAATGAAAGCGGATCCGGTCAGGCCAGGAAGAAGCCGCCGCGCCGGGTCAGGCTTTTGTCGAGCGGGCGTGCCGAAGTGACCTGTTCATGTTCGGGAGGGGTGCATTCCCCCGTGTGTGGGGCCTGGCCCGTTGCACTGGCAGACAGGACTGACAACGAACCGACACGAGGGTTCATTAAATTTTCATTCAATCGTGCTTGTGACTACAGCTGCTCGATGTGCTGCGCCCGGATCATCACCTGCTCCTGGCGAAAGCGGGCCTCGAGTGACGTGCGGTATTGCTGCCACCAGCCGCGGTCCAGGTAAGCTGTCATGACTTCATACAGGATCAGGTCGTCGCGCACGGCATGCTCGTCGTCTTCGCACCAGAGCCCATCCACCGGGGCGCGTGCGTGCGCCGTCAGCCCGCCGAAGCGCTGCACCAGTTCGTCTCGCACGCTGGCAAAGAGCGTTTTGGGAAGAGGCTGCCCGGTGTTGTCGTAGAGCGGTAGCAGGAGCTGGATCAGGTACATGGCGTGTTCTCGAACGAGCAGGGCTATCCATCCGACCGCAAGCTGCCGTGCTTGACGTCAGCCCATCGGGAGACCGCTGGTAGGCGCAAGCGAATTCAGCGGCGCGGCTGGACTCCAAGCAAGACATGCATTCGCTGGAGGTAACCCACAATGGAAGCGTCCAACCCCTCGGTCGCCGCGCTGCAGCGCGCGCAGGACATCACCTCTCGATGGTCGGACGGCGAGCTCGGCGCCGAAGAGGCGCAGCAGGCGCTCAGCGCCGTCTTCGAACAGTGGCAACCCACCGAGCCTGACACCGACGCCGAACGGGTCGCGGAGACGGCGCTGGCGGGCGCACGTATCGCCTTCAATGACTGGCAACAGCGTGGGGAAAACTGCGAGGAGCTGGTTGCGCAGTTGCGCTGGATACTCGATCCGTCGAAAGACGGCATCACCGATCCCGAGCTCAACGTCTACGCGCCGCAGCGCCCGGAATGAGGCGAGCGCCTTAGCGGACCAGCAGCCCCACCACGAGCAACGCCAACGCCAGGGATACGCCCTTCCAGAACAGCACCGGGTTGCGCTCCATCAGGGGCGGCCTGGCCTTGGCGAGAAAGGCCGGGCTGGGCTGACGCAGCTCGAAGACGAACTCCGACAGATCCTCGTAGCGCTTGTAGGGGTCCGGGTGCAGCGCCTTGCGCAGGACGTCGTCGATCCACGCCGGCACCTCGCGGTCGTGGTCTTGAATCGGTCGATAGACGAGCTTTTTCTGTGCTGCGCGCGTTCGGCTGCGTGCGACCTGAGTGCCGTAAGGCAGGGCGCCGGTGAGCATCTGGTAGGTGATCACCGCCAACGAGAACATGTCCGAACGGGTGCTGCCGCTTTCTCCCAGGAAATACTCGGGTGCGGTGTACTGCGCCGTGCCCAGCAGGTCGCTGCGCTCGATGGGTGAGGCGATTTCCATGATGCCGGCGACCCGGGTCGAGCCGAAGTCGATGATTTTCACCGTGGCCGTGGCGTCGATCATGATGTTGGCCGGGCGCAGGTCCTGATGAAGCATCTCCAGGCGGTGGAAGGCGCGTAAGCCCTTGGCGATCTGCTCGACGATGCCGCGCACCGTTTCAAGATCTGGACGCGGATGGTCGATCATCCATTGGGTCAGCGTCTGCCCGTCGATGAACTCGCTGACGCTGTACAGGTAGTTGCGCTTGCGGGTCTGCGCGCACGGCTTGACCACGTGAGGGCTGTCGATGCGCCGCGCGACCCACTCCTCGGTGAGAAAACGTTCCAGGTACTGCAGGTCGCGCTGCAGGTCGATAGAGGGTGTCTTGATGATGACCGTCGCCTGGCTGTCATCGTCGATGGCGAGATAGACGTGACTGCGGCTGCTGGCGTGGACTTCGCGGACGATGGTGTAGCCATCGAACCTGGCGCGCGCCTCGAGGATGGGCGCAAAGGGCAGCTCGGTCAGTTTGTGGTAGAGCTCGTCGGCCTCCTGCAGGGGCAGGGCGTCGATACGCAGGATCTGCACCGTGAGGTTGTCGTCGCTGCCCTGTTCGAGGGCCTGCGCGACGATGGCTCGGGCGGCGGCGTCGAGGTCATCGGCGTACTGCGCGATGGCGCCTAGCATCGAAATGGCGCTGATGTGCTCGTACACGCCATCGGTCGCCAGGATGAAGGTGTCGCCAAGCTCCACCGGTTCGGCGCGGTAGTCCAGGTCCAGTTGCGGATGGATGCCCAGCGCGCGGCTCAGGTAGCTCTGCTGTTCGGAAAGCCACAGGCGGTGATCGTTGGTGAGTTGCTCCAGGGCGTTGCCCTGGACGCGATAGATGCGTGAATCACCGGCATGAAACAGGTGCGCGGTAGTCGACTTGATGACCATCGCGCTGAAGGTGCAGACGTAGCCGCGATCCGGGTCGAAGCGGTCAGGTCCTCGCTGACCCTGCGAATGCAGCCAGGAATTGGTCGCCATCAGTACCCGCTGGGCCGATTTCTTCACCGACCAGGCATCGGAGGTGCAGTAGTAGTCGGCGAAAAAGCCGGTCACGGCCGACTCGCTGGCGATGTGGCTGACGGCGCTGCTGCTGATGCCGTCGGCCAGGGCAATGGCGATGCCTTTGCTGCTCAGCTGCGGCTCCCTGGGGATGTAGACGCCGTGGAAGTCCTGGTTGATGGCTTTGGGGCCCTTGTCGGTGTGTTGGCCCACCGAGACCTTGAGTTGTGTGCTCATGAAAGATCGGATGCGGTCCCTGCGATGGGTAGGCCAGGACTGGCGGATGGACTGGCGCTCAAGGGAAGGTCACCGGATGGTCCGACACCGCGGCCCTCTCCCTTTGGGGAGCGGGCCGGGGAGGGGAATGGCGGCGTGCACAAGGCTCATCCCCATCCCTTGATCGCTGCCGCCGGTCGGGCTCGCACCGAGCGATCCGCCTTAGCGCACCAGCACGCGCTTGGCGCCCGTGCGTACATGCGTGGTGTAGAGGGTCAGACCGGTGAAGGCCAGACCACCCACCAGGTTGCCCAGCGCAGTGGGGATCTCGTTCCAGATCATGTAATCCATGACCGAGAAATTGCCGCCCATGATCATGGCCGAGGGGAACAGAAACATGTTCACCACCGAATGCTCGAAGCCCATGAAGAAGAACAGCATGATCGGCATCCACATGGCGATCACCTTGCCGCTGACCGAGGTGGAGATCATCGCGCCGACGACGCCCATCGAGACCATCCAGTTGCACAGCATGCCGCGCAGGAAGATGGTCAACCAGCCGGCCAGGCCGAACTCGGCGTAGCCCAGGGTGCGCGACTCACCGACGTGCGAGATTTTCTCGCCGACCGGCCCCGGGTCGGTGGAGAACCCCATAGTGAACATGAACGCCACCATGAAGGCCACCAGCAGCGCGCCGCCGAAGTTGCCCAGGAACACCAGGCCCCAGTTGCGCAGCACACCCTTGACGGTCACGCCAGGGCGCTTGTCCAGCAGGGCCAGCGGGGTGAGCACGAAAACTCCGGTGAGCAAGTCGAAGCCCATCAGGTAAAGCATGATGAAGCCGACCGGGAACAGCATCGCCCCCACCAGTGGCGAGCCGGTCTGCACCGTGACGGTCACGGCGAACACCGCAGCCAGGGCGAGGATCGCACCAGCCATGAAGGCGCGGATCAGGGTGTCGCGAGTGGACATGTAGATCTTGGATTCACCCGCGTCGACCATCTTGGTGACGAATTCAGAAGGAACGAGGTAGGACATTTGTCGATTCTCAGTGTGTTGGCTGTTAGCCGATATTCCGGCCTTTAGATTCGAGTGAGCGCTTCCGTAGGGGCCGCTGTTGCCAATCGAGCTCGGCCCTACGAATTCATGCCCCGCCCGTTTGAGCGATTTCCACCGCATCGCCATTGAGGCGCACGGGCCAGACCTGCAATTGCTGTTCCGGATACTCCAGGCAGCTGCCATCGGCCAGGCGGAAGTGCTGCTTGTACAGCGGCGAAGCGATCACCAGGTCGCCCTTGAGCTGCCCCACGATGCCGCGACCTATGACATTGGCGCCCGATTTCGGGTCCTTGTTGGCGATGGCGAAGACCTGCTCGCCGGTCTCCGTATCGGGCAGGTGAAACAGCGCCACCTGCTCACCATCGAGCCAGGCGACCACACCCGAATTGGCGACCAGGTCGCGGCGGCTGCACAGCGGGCGCCAGCGGACGGACTCGGTCGGTTGCATGCGTACGGCGTTTGGCTGGCTCATCAGAGCACCTCCTCGGTGACGGGAATCAGGTGGAGTTCGGATGCGTGCACCGGGCGGCGCTGGCCACGCTCCTTGACGAAGTGGATGTCCGGGTCGCCGCGCTGGTCGTTGACGAAGGTGCGGAAGCGCTTGAGCTTCTCCGGATCCTTGATGGCGTTGGCCCATTCGCATTCGTAGCGGTCGACCACCAGCTGCATCTGCGCCTCGAGCTCGGCGGCGAGGTTCAGGCTGTCGTCGATGATGACTTCCTTGAGGTAGTCCAGGCCGCCCTCGAGCGACTCGCGCCACACCGAGGTGCGCTGCAGCTTGTCTGCGGTGCGGATGTAGAACATCAGGAAGCGGTCGATGTAGCGCACCAGGGTTTCGTCATCGAGGTCGGTCGCAAACAGCTCGGCGTGGCGCGGGCGCATCCCGCCATTACCGGCCACATAGAGGTTCCAGCCCTTTTCGGTGGCGATCACGCCGACGTCCTTGCTCTGCGCTTCGGCGCATTCCCGGGTGCAGCCGGAGACGGCGAACTTGATCTTGTGCGGCGAGCGCAGGCCCTTGTAGCGATTCTCCAGATGCAGCGCCATGCCGACGCTGTCCTGCACGCCATAGCGGCACCAGGTGCTGCCGACGCAGGATTTCACCGTGCGCAGGCTCTTGCCGTAGGCGTGGCCGGTTTCGAAGCCAGCTTCGATCAGCTCGCCCCAGATGTCCGGCAGCTCGTGCAACTGGGCGCCGAACAGGTCGATGCGCTGGCCGCCGGTGATCTTGGTGTAGAGGTCGTATTTCTTGGCGACGGCACCCAGGGCGATCAGCTTGTCCGGGGTGATCTCGCCGCCGGCGATGCGCGGCACGATGGAGTAGGTGCCGTTCTTCTGCATGTTCGCCATGAAGGTGTCGTTGGTGTCCTGCAGCGGAATCAGCGCCGGGTCGGTGATCGGCTGGTTCCAGCAGGAGGCGAGGATCGAGCCCACCGCCGGCTTGCAGATGTCGCAGCCGGTATGACCGCGGCCGTGCTTGGCGAGCAGCTCCTGGAAGCTCAGGATGCCTTCGACGCGGACGATGCCGTAGAGCTCCTGCCGGGTGTGGGCGAAGTGCTCGCACAGGCTCTTGTCGACTTCCACGCCGCGCGCGGCCAGCTCGTGTTCGAAGACCTGCTTGAGCAGGGCCGAGCAGCCGCCGCATCCGGTACCGGCCTTGGTCGCCGCCTTCAGCTCGCCGAGGTCGGTGAGACCGGCATCGACCTGGCAGCACACCGCGCCCTTGGTGACGTTGTGGCAGGAGCAGATGGTCGCGGTGTCGGGCAGGGCATCGGCACCCAGCGCCGGCGCGCCTTCGCCAACGGGGAGGATCAGGCTCGACGGGTTGGTCGGCAGCTTGATGCCGTTCTGCGCGTACTGCAGCAGGGTGTCGTAGTAACTGTTGTCGCCGATCAGCACGGCGCCGATCACACGCTTGCCGTCTTCTGATAGCACCAGACGGCGGTAGCTCGCGTTGGCTTCATCGATGAAGCGGTAGCTCTTGGCGCCCGGCGTGGCGGCGTGGGCGTCGCCGATGGAGCCGACGTCGACCCCGAGCAACTTGAGTTTGGTGGACATGTCGGCGCCGCTGAAGGGCTGGTGCGGCTGGCCGCAGAGCAGGGCGGCCAGGTTGCGAGCCATGGTGTAGCCGGGGGCGACCAGGCCGAAGATCATGCCGTTCCAGGATGCGCACTCGCCAATGGCGAAGATCGAGGGGTCGCTGGTGCGGTAGTCGGCGTCGATCACGATGCCGCCGCGCGGCGCGATCTCCAGCTCGGCGCTGCGCCCGAGCGCATCCTGCGGGCGGATGCCGGCGGAAAAGACGATCAGGTCGGTTTCCAGATACTCACATCTACCATCAGCGCCATCCTGGAAATTCATGCGGTAGGCGTATTCCTCACCAACGATGATCTCCTGCGTGGCGCGCGACAGGTGCACGCCAACGCCCAGCGCCTCGATGCGCGCCTTGAGCGCCTTGCCGCCTTCGTCGTCGAGCTGCACCGGCATCAGGCGCGGAGCGAACTCGACGACATGGGCTTCCAGCCCGAGTGACTTCAGCGCATTGGCTGCTTCCAGCCCGAGCAGACCACCGCCGACCACCACGCCGCGCTTGGCATGGCTGGCCGCCGCGCGGATGGCATCGAGGTCGTCGAGCGTGCGGTAGACCAGGCGCGAATGGCCTTCGGCACCGGGAATCGGTGGTACGAACGGATAGGAGCCGGTCGCCAGGATCAGCTTGTCATAGGCCTGGCGGCCTTCGGTCGTGACGACTTCCTTGCGCTCGCGGTCGATTTCAAGCACCTGCACGCCCAGGTGCAGGTTCACGCCGTGTTCGCCGTAATAGCCGGCGTCGCACAGTGCCAGGGAGTCGGCATCGCGGCCGCCGAAGTACTCGGACAGGTGCACCCGGTCATAGGCGCGCTGGCGCTCTTCGCCGTACACATGGATCTGGTACTGGCCCAGCGCACCGCGCTCGACCAGCTGTTCGACGCAGTGGTGGCCCACCATCCCGTTGCCGATGACGACCAGCGTTTCACTCTTGATCGGGGTGACGATTGCGTTCATGACCGGTTCCTCCGTCGAGACCTGGGACGGACTCGTCGTACAAAAAAACAAAAAAGGCGCCTGGAGCTGTCGGGCAGCTCCAGGCGCCTTTGCCTGGTATTCATGGATTGTGTGGGGGTGTTGACGCGAGCCACGTTGCCCGCTGCACCCGTCCCGTGCCTTCTGGCTGATGGTCTTCGCTGACCCCGGGGAGGCCACCGAAAGGGTCGGCAGCCGTTGTTCGTGATGAAGCAGATTGCATGCCAGGCCCGTCCCAGCTGCACGGGTTGGCGGTGCAGCCGCTGGCCGGCGAGCCCTGCACGGGCCGCTCAGTGGTTGCGACGGTGCGCTGCCGGGCAGGACCATCGCCGAGCATTGACCTATAAAGGTGCGATGGCCGTGCCCATTCCCTTTTTTGGGGCGTGTGGCCGAGAACTTTGCCGCCTGGCTCCGGTCGGTACTCCACCTGTGACCCGCCACATCGCCGCGGCGCAGACCCGAATGGCTGGAGGGCCCGTGAATACCATCATCGAACAACCCGTACTGCTGGGCATGATGCGCCTGACCCAGTATCCGGAGCTGGCACAACCCCGGGCGCTGCTCGACTTCATCGAGCGCTGTGTCGAGCTGGGCGTCAGCGGCTTTGACCATGCCGACATCTACGCTGGCGGAGACTGCGAGGCGCTGTTCGGCGCTGCCTTGCGCTTGAAGCCCGAACTGCGGCGCCAGATCCAGCTGATCGGCAAGGCGGATATCGTGCCCGCCGACCAAGACTGCTCGCGTTGGTCGGTCAAGCACTACAACACCGAGGCTGCTTACCTGAAGACGGCGGTCGAGGGCACGCTCAAGCGCCTGGGCGTCGAGCGGCTCGATGGCTTCTTGCTGCACCGGCCGGATCCGCTCTTGCGCGTGGAGGAGGTTGCCCGCGCGCTGGACGACCTGGTTGCCGGCGGCAAGGTGGCCTGGTTGGGCGTGTCCAATGCCGAGCTGCTGCAATGCCAGGTGCTGGCGCGCGAATTGCCGATTCGCTGCAATCAGATCGAACTATCCTTGCAGGCGCAGGCGGCGGTCTGGGATGGCCGGCTACATGGTCTGCAGAGCGAAGGTATTCAGGTGCTGGCGTGGTCGCCAATGGCCGCGGGACGCTTCACGCCGGCGCTGCAGCAGTCGCTCGACGCCGTGGCGGCCGATGTTGGCGCGACGCCCAACCAGGTGGCACTGGCCTGGTTGCGCCGCCTGCCGGGCCGTCCGGTACCCATCCTGGGAAGCCTGCGCTGGGAGCGGATCGAAGAAGCGGTCACCGGTGCTTCACTGGAGCTGGACCGGCCCACCTGGTACTACCTGGCCGAAGCCGCGCGCGGGCATGCGGTCGCCTGATCGAGGCATGCGCCAGGGAATCGTCGACTGGAGCGCGAAGCGCCATATGGCTGACATAGTCGCGGCATAAGGTGGGCACGACGCCGCACCTGCGCCGGTCGCGCGCCGCGGCACTGCCCATGGAGAAAGCCCGATGCGTATTCTGAAGCCGTTGGTCGTCGCCCTTGCCGCGGCGTTGTCTGTCCCCGTAATGGCCGCCAGCAACACCCTGGTCGGCTGGGCGATGATGCCCGCCGACACCTTCTCGGATGGCCCGACGTCCGGGCAGATGGCGTCTGACAATCCCTACGGCACCTTCACGCCGCCTTATGAAGGGCGCCAACCCGTGCAGGGCTTCTCCGCGATCCTGCCTGGCGCGGACGAGAACAGCTTCATTGTCATGACCGACAACGGCTTCGGCGCCCAGGGCAACTCCGCCGATACGCTGCTGCGCCTGTACAGCGTGCGGCCCGATTTCCGCACCGCCAGCGGCGGCAGCGGCAAGGTCAGCGCCAGTGACTATCACAGCGGCACGCCACTGGCGCGATTCATCGGCCCGTCACGTCTGAGCCTCAACGACATCAACCAAACGCTGGGCTTGCCGATCCAGGCTGACTACCGCTTCTACTACAACGATGGCTCCAAGCCTGCCGTAGACGGCGACATCAGGTTCGGGCGGCTGCTGACGGGCGCGGATCTGGATGTCGAATCGGTGCGGCGCGACCGGAGCTGCGCCATGTGGTTCGGCGATGAGTTCGGGCCCTACCTGATCAAGACCGACGCCTCCGGCACCGTGCTGCGCAGCGCCATCTCGCTACCGGGCGTCTATGCGCCGCAACACGCCGATGTGCTCGCCGGCCGGGCCACGGCCAACCTGGGCAGTTCCGGCGGTTTCGAAGGCATGGCGATCAACCCGCGCGGCGACCGGCTGTATACGCTCCTGGAGAAAACGGTCGACGGCGACCCGGACGGCAGTCTGCGAATCAGCGAGTTCGACATCGATCAGGAACGCTACACCGGGCGGGTCGTGCTCTATCGTCTGCAGGCGCCGAACCATGCCATCGGCGACATGACTGCCCTCGACGACTCCCGCTTTCTGGTGATCGAGCGCAACGGTGATACAGCCACGCGTGGCGAGCCTTTCAAGCGCATCTATTTGATCGACACCCGCCAGGTCGCCAACGGCGGGGTCGTGCACAAGACCGAGCTGGTCGACTTGATGCGTTTGGACGACCCGGACGACCTCAATCGCGATGGCCAGCGCCAGTTCACCTTCCCCTACGTGACCATCGAAAGCGTCTTGCCGCTGGATTCGCGCACGCTGCTGGTCACCAACGACAACAACTTCCCCGGCGGCGGCGGGCGTGAGTTGGCAGCGGACGTGACGGAATTCCTCAAGATCCGCCTGGCCCAACCCATTCCCGGCGTACGGCCGCCGCACCTGCAGCTGGAGCGTGCGGCACGCCGCTGTGACATGACGGATGGCTCGAATCAGAACTGAGCGGCACGGGCCCGCCTGGATGCCGGTTGCCTTGCCGGGCATCCTCCGGGTCGCACAACCCAACAGAGGCTATGCAGTAAAGCTGCCGTATTGGTATCGGGCAGTTTCGCGGCGGATGCTCAGGGCAGGTAAGCCACCCATAGCGCGAGGTTTAATCGATAAGGTTGAAGAGGGTCTCTTCTCGACGGGCAGCGTTTGAGGCAGTGGCTGCGGTTCGCTTGAAAGGCCCGCTTCCGACTGGCCTCCGTCCGCGCCTATGGGAATCGACTAGCGGCCCCCAGCGCATCCGGTGCCATGACGGACGCCGGTGGTTGTAATAGTGCTCGGTCTTGGCCAGTCCCGGAATCCGCATTCGCTCGGCAAACTCAGCGCAGTGGCTTCATGCATAGGTGCGTGACGACAGTCGTCTATTCAATCTCTCCCGGCGACGCTGAGGTGTGGGGCGGATCGTCGGGGGTGGTTTCCTGTTCCGTGCGGTGCATGTTTCGGTTGGGCACCGAATCGTGCTCCGGCATGCCGCGAACGACGCGACCGTCTTCGGTTACGATCTGGCCTTGCTCGTTACGATGGGTTTCGAGTTTTTCTTGGGGTGTCGGATTGCCCATCGGGCTGGGGCGCGAGCCGGTGTCCTCCCGAGGCGTGCCCGCCGGCCATTGTGCGAAAGCAGGCTGGGCGGCTAGCAGCGCTGCAAAAGCTAGCGATGTGTAGAACTGGTTGCGCATGACAGTATCCTCATCGTATTCAGCGAGCCGGTACGCCTTCGGGCTTGCATTCCAGCAGCGCGACGGGCCCGCCGGCCGAGTACTTACCGGGCACGCGCATTACAACTTCTTCGTTGGGGCTCACCGACACCGCCGGCGTTGCCGTCATCGCGGTCTCCTCCGGTAGCGCATGAAATTGGCATGAGGCGATTTCCTGGCTGTGATTGTTCACCTTTATTGCCCGCACGCCTTCCAAATCGACCTTGTCCGAAGAGGCAGATGCCACGCCCAACTCTTCAATCTTGATGTCCATGCCGTGCAAGCGCGTCGTGACTTGCATTTCCTGGGCCTGGGTGGGCACGGCAAACGCAAGGCATATCACCGGTAATAGGAAAAGCTTCATCCTGCATCTCCGAATTGCTCTGTTCTTGATGTGAACAGGCTGCGCCGGAGGAGTTCGGACCCATCCTGCCCCTCACCAATTTATTAGGACTGAGGCCGCCAACACATCGCGACTTCAGACGCGCTGCGGCTGATCGTGGCACCGTCTAGGTGTCGGCATATTTCGTTGCAAATTACTGAACCCCGTTCGTCTGGTCGTGTCTGAGCAGAGCGCAGTGGCCTTTCGCCCATGCGCCGCGTGGCAGCCATCCAGATGATCTTGTCGGACCACTGTTTGCTGCGCCGAACAACTCCCGCCTTGTTGTATATGCCGAGCGCCCAATGGACGAAATTTACGCAGTCGTACTGTCGTACAAACGCAAGGACCTGCTCAAACGCTGCCTGGATGGAATTAGCGCGCAGAGCCGGCCCTGCAAGGGAATCATCGTTGTCGACAACGCCAGCAACGATGGCACCGAGGAGATGCTGCTCGAGTCCTCGCTGCCCAACCTCAAGGTTTTCGTTCTCTCGCGTAACACCGGTGCCTCCGGCGGCTTCAGTGCCGGTTTCCGCCTGGCCTACCAGAGTGGGGCCGATTTCGTCTGGATGATGGATGACGATGTCATCCCCGAGCCGGACGCCCTGGAGAACCTGCTCAAGGCCGACGAGCAGCTCGCAGCTCGCCAGCAGCCGCGGTCCTACCTCATCTCTCGCGCCTATACCGAAGACGGCCAGCTGACCAACGTGCCTCAGGTCGATGCACGGCCCAATGCCATCGACTACGAGAACTGGCCGGCCATGCTCGACCTTGGCCTGGTCCCCGTACGGCCAGCAACCTACGTCTCTATCCTGGTGCCTCGCGCATCCCTGGCGCGATATGGCCTGCCGCTCGCCCCGATGTTCATGTGGGGCGACGACACCGAGTTCACCTTGCGCATCAGCCAGGACGCACCCGGCTTCCTTGTCGGCAGTAGCCGCGTGTTGCATTTGCGCCAGGTCAGCGGGGCGCTGGACATCATGCGTGAGCAGAATCCGCAACGGATCGCCCTGCACAAGCATCTGGTGCGCAATGAGCTGTACATCGCCCGGCGTTATTCCCGTTCGCGCCGCGTGGTGCGTCTGCTGCTATCGCGCCTGCTGTTCGTAGCCCGGCTGGTTGCCCGTGGCCAGTACGACAAAGCGCGAATCGTCTACGCCGGGCTGCGTGAAAGCTTCAGTTTCGCCCCGACACCGGAAGCCGCTGACGCCCCGCTAGCAGCGCTCGGTGTAAGCGTGCGCGAACTCATCCCAAAAGGCACCGCGCAGGCCATGGAACAGTCGGCGGCGAGTGTGGCCGCCGAAGAGGACGCGCTTGTCAGAGGCTCCAGTCAGAACATGCGCGTGCTGGTGTGCGGTGCGGGCGGGCAGGTCGGGCACTGCGTGGTCAACCAGGCGGCGAGTTTCGGACTCGAAGCGATCGGCCTGACCCGCCAGGAACTCGACATCACGTCCCCGACGCAGATCCAACAAGCGATCGAGCGATATCGGCCTGCGCTGATTATCAACGCGGCTGCCTATACCAACCTCGACCACGCGGAGGCCGAAGTCGCCAAGGCCGAAGCAGTCAACTGCGAGGGCGCGAGAAATCTCGCCGAAGCGGCGAAGCGCCATGGCATCCCGCTGTTCCATCTCTCCAGTGAATATGTCTTCGACGGGAGGGCACGGCACCTTACCGGGAGAGCGATGCGGCCGAACCGCGTAGCGTCTACGGCAAGACGAGGCGGGCGGGCGAAGCGGCAATCACCGAGACCCTGGACCATCACCTTATCCTGCGGACCAGCTGGATCTACAGCGAGCACGGCAACAACTTCGTCAAGACCATGCTCAATGTCGGCAGCAAGACTGAGGAAGTCTCGGTCGTCAGCGACCAGCTCGGCTGCCCGACGCGTGCTCGCAGCGTTGCGCGCGTGCTGATCGAACTGGCCCTGCGCTATTGCCGTGACGGCCAACTGCAGTGGGGCCTGTACCACTACAGTGGAGCGTCCTGGTGCTCATGGGCGGACTTTGCCACGGCCATCTTCCACGAAGCGGAGATCGCCGGCCTGATCGAGAAGGCCCCCTCGCGTGCTGCCGGTCGCCAGCGAGCAGCTACCGCGCGCCGCGGTTCGCCCTGCCTGGTCCGTACTGGACTGCAGCCTGATCGAAAGCACCTTCGGCATTCGTCCCAAGCCCTGGCGCGAAGAGCTCCATCATGTGATCCGACAGATGAGCGACCGGCCGACGACACCCGCCGGCCCAGCGCCGAGCCGCGTACCGTTCAAGGCATACCCATTCAGCGTCGGCGAGCCGCCCGCGCCGATGCTCGCCGCGCAAACCGCGCTGCGCAGCTGAGATGTGAAAACTTTTTCAGAATGTTTCTGTCCGATGTGCAATCCAAACTGGAAGGAATGTGTCATGAGCGACGCAACAGTTAAAAGAATAGGGGTTTCAGGCACAGGGATGATCTCGCACTGTTTCGTTCGCTTGATCATGCAGCATTACAAGGACGTGACCATCAGCCGCGTGCTGACGCGCCGCAAGCTCGACGAACTTGCAGGCTTCCCCTGCCAATGGCGCTGACCAATTCGATCGACGACCTGATCGAGCATTCGGACATCATCGTCGAGTGCTCCGGTGACGTCTTCTATGGCACCGAAGTGGTCGAGCGTGCCTTCGAAGCCGGCTTGCCTGTCGTGACCGTCAATGCCGAGCTGCAGGTGACCACCGGCTCCTACCTCGCGGGCCAGGGGCTCATTACCGAAGCGGAAGGTGACCAGCCGGGGTCGCTGGCCGCGCTGCACGAGGATGCTGTGCAGATGGGCTTCACCCCGCTGGTCTACGGCAACATGAAGGGTTATCTGAACCACAATCCCAGCCGAGAGGACATGGCGTACTGGTCGGCCAAACAGGGCACCAGCATTACCCAGACCACGTCATTCACCGATGGCACCAAGGTGCAGATCGAGCAGGTCGTGGTCGGCAATGGCTTCGGCGCGACCATTTCGCGGCCTGGGCTGGAAGGGTTGGCCTCGACCAACCTGGACGTGAGCGCCAACGTGCTCGGGTTGATCGCGGACGGGCTGGGCCAGCCGATCGTCGATTACGTGATCCCGAGTGGCTATTCGGCGGGCGGTGTCTTTCTCGTCTGCCGTCATGACGAGAACCAGGCACCGGCGATCGAGTACTTCAAGCTTGGACGTGGCCCCTATTACGTCCTGACCCGGCCGTTCCACCTCTGCTCGCTGGAGGTTGGCAAAACCGTTCGCCGCGTGCTGGCCGGAGGCGGCGTCCTGCTCAACAACTCCGTCGCACCTACGCTGGGTGTCGCCGCGATTGCCAAGCGCGAGATGAAGCCGGGCGACGTCATCGAGCGCGGCATCGGTGGGTTCGACGTGCGCGGTGAGGCGATTCGCCTGGCAGACGAGACGGATCACGTGCCGATCGGCCTGTTGCGCCATACCGCGCTAAGGCGCGCGGTCGAACCCGGCCAGATGATCACCTTCGATGACGTCGACCTGCTGCCGAGTCGTGCGCTGGACATCGTCGTCCAGCAACGCGACAAGCTGAAAGCCAAACAGGAAGCGGCGCCCGTTATCCTGCCCAACCTGCGGCAGGTCGCACAGTGAGGCGTGCAGGCGGCGAGTCAGAGATCTGGGCCGATGGCTACAGTTATCTGGAGCTTCGTCATGACGTGCTGGGGCTTGTCCCGTATCACCACGAAACGCGTCCGGCGGCTTGTACGCGACAACCGCTGGAGCCTGTGATGCGCAAGCCCTTGAACCTCGCCAAGTCCACTCAAGCGGATTACCCGTTCACGGCTTGAGGCGAGGTGGGATAACGCGTCGTTGAGGTCCGGTGCTCCCGCGCGACATGCGCGGTCGCCGGACCTCGGGCTTCGACGCATGCTGGCGCCTAGCGCGGTTTTGAATGCCGTGACCTACCGGGGATTCGCCTTCGAAGACGACGTGCCGCGCTTTGATCAGAAGCGCTGTCGCAGCGGCTTGCCCGCTATTCGCCAGCGACCACGCCCGGTTCGCACAGCGCTGACCACAGGTTGCGAGCGAGCCGCACCACCGCACCTCCAAACAGAGCAGCCTCGTTCTGAGCGTCCTGCTCGGTGTCAAACATCGCCAACACGCTACCGTAGGAATAGACGACGCCCCACTGCACGACGTCCTGCCCCTCTACCGATGAAATATCCATTTGCTGACTGCCCTGAAAGATGTTGCGACGGAATCACGGCGCATTGATAGCATTCCGTCAATATCTCGGCAATCGCCGTCCGGCGGATGCCCTGCGCTGAGTGCTCTCCAAGGCCGCTACGCCCGCATAGGGCGCCCGAAGCGTTATCAAATAATGCCGCTCGCGCTGCCTCGTGTGGATCGCGAGCGGCATGACATCACGGCCCATTGGCTACATGGAAGGCTGCTGCTGGCGGCCCGTTCATATCCTTTCCTGGCCCGTCACGAGCGGGCAGGATGCGTTTCATGGCCCATTGGCGTCGCGTCGGGCAGGGTGACTCGAGGCGTTTCGAAGTCCGGGCTGTGCACTTCCGAGTCCAGCGGCATGTGGGCATATCGTTGCTTGTCCGCTGCGCCCTCGGGCGCGCGGGGGCGTCATCGTGCTCGGTCAGGATGCGTTTCGCCTCGCAGCGGCCACTGACGCCGCGGGCGAGGGCCATGCCGCCCATGGCCAGTTGAACGATCCCGCCGAGTCCGCCGCGGCGAAGGCCTTTGCCCATCAGCATCAAACCGCCCGCGACGGACGCCGCGCGCTCCCAGCCATGGACATTCTGCGCTGCGTTCTTGCTGAACATGCGATTCATTGAGACCTCCGGTCGCTATCGAAATGGATGATTCGGCTCGCGTTGCACTGTCGAGGATCAGCCCAGCGGGCTCTCGTCCCGGTCTTCCCGCTCGTCCGTATCGGTGGTGTCTATGGAGTCAGGTACATCGCCGTACTCGTCGAAGTCCGGCGGTGTCTGGCTGTCATCGGAGTGGGCCTTGTCGTTCATCTGGTTCACCTCGCCTTGTACCGGTTGGGCAGAGAGGCGCGGCCAAACGTTCTAAGCGGCGGATGAATGGAGAGGCGCGGGGCCGGTCTTACATCGTGCAGGCTTGACAGCCCCAGCACCGGTCCCTCAAATTCCACTAAACGTAATTTGATTACGCAAAACAATAACGACGCGCATCCGCGCTCAAGCCTGGCGCCCACCATGGACCTATACACCTATTACCGCTCAACATCGTCCTATCGGGTCCGCATCGCGCTGGCCCTGAAAGGCCTGGACTACCGAGCGGTGCCGGTCAACCTGATCCGCGACGGGGGCGAGCATCGGCAGGCGTCTTATCTGGCGCTGAACCCGCAGGGCCGCGTGCCGACACTGACCACGGACGAAGGCGAACAGATCATCCAGTCGCCGGCGATTCTCGAATACCTCGAGGAGCGCTACCCCGACGTGCCGCTGCTGCCCACCGATCCGCTGGCACGCGCCCGCCATCGCAGCGTTGCGGCGCTGATCGGCTGCGATATCCATCCGCTGCATAATGTCGCCGTCCTCAACCGGCTGCGCTCGCTGGATGTCGGCGAGGAGCAGGTAATGGCCTGGATCGCGCACTGGGTCGGCGAAGGGCTCAAGGCGGTCGAGGCGCTGATCGGGGGCGAGGGCTATTGCTTCGGCGAGCCGGGCATGGCCGACGTCTACCTGTTGCCACAACTCTATGCAGCGCGGCGTTTCAACGTGCCGCTGGATAGCTACTCGCGAATCCTGCGCGTGGAGCGCCTGGCTTTGGCGCATCCTGCATTCCAGACCGCGCATCCCGATGCCCAGCCGGACAAACCCGAGTGAGCCCGCAGCCATGAAAACCCTGGGCTTTCGACTCATCCTTGGTGACCACCTCGGCCGTAGTGTTCGAGGCATTTCCTGTGCACCGCCAGGCTGACGAGCACCCGTTTCGTCATCCCTCAAGCACAGACCGTCAAGGAGCCAATCATGGCCGATCTTTTTGAAAACCCCATGGGCCTCATGGGCTTCGAGTTCATCGAATTTGCATCACCCACCGCGAACGTCATCGAGCCTGTGCTGGAAAGCATGGGCTTCTCGCATGTTGCCAATCACCGTTCGAAAGATGTGGCGCTGTATCGCCAGGGCGAGATCAACGCCATCGTCAACCGCGAGCCGAAGAGCGACGCCGCCTACTTTGCCGCCGAGCACGGCCCGTCGGTGTGCGGCATGGCCTTTCGCGTTAAGGACTCGCACCAGGCCTATGCCAAGGCGCTGGAGCTCGGCGCGCAGGCCGTCGACATGCCCACCGGGCCGATGGAGCTGCGCCTGCCGGCAATCAAGGGCATCGGCGGCGCGCCGCTGTATCTGATCGACCGCTTCGGCGAAGGCAGCTCGATCTACGACATCGACTTCGTTTTCCTCGAGGGCGTCGACCCTCACCCGGAGGGCGCTGGGCTGAAACTCATCGACCACCTGACCCACAACGTCTACCGCGGCCGCATGGCCTACTGGGCGGACTTCTACGAGAAGCTGTTCAACTTCCGCGAGATCCGCTACTTCGACATCAAGGGCGAATACACGGGCCTGACGTCCAAGGCCATGACCGCGCCGGACGGCATGATCCGCATCCCGTTGAACGAGGAATCGAGCAAGGGCGCCGGGCAGATCGAAGAATTCCTCATGCAGTTCAACGGCGAGGGCATCCAGCACGTGGCCTTCCTCACCGACGACCTGATCAAGACCTGGGACGCGCTCAAGGCCCGCGGCACGAAATTCATGACTGCGCCGCCGGATACCTACTACGAGATGCTCGAAGGGCGTGTGCCGAACCACGGCGAGCCGGTGGATGAGCTGAAGTCGCGCGGCATTCTGCTCGACGGCACTTCCGAAGGCGGTGAACGTCGGCTGTTGCTGCAGATTTTCTCGGCGACGCTGCTTGGCCCGGTGTTCTTCGAGTTCATCCAGCGCAAGGGCGACAGCGGGTTCGGTGAAGGCAACTTCAAGGCGCTGTTCGAATCCATCGAGCGCGACCAGATCCAACGCGGCGTGCTCAGCACCGCGGAGTGACCCTCGCCACGGCGGCCGCTCTGGCTGCCGTGCATTCGAGCCGGGCGCGCAGGGAGCGCGCCTGGCTTGTGCGCTACGGCGCCGAAACCACCGGCAACCAGAAGGCCAGGGCAATCAGCGTCGCCAGCAGCACCGGCGGGGTAATGATCAGCCCCACCTTCATGTATTGACCCCAGCTGATGCGGTAGCCCTTGCCGGCCAGCACGTGCAGCCAGAGTAGCGTCGCCAGGCTGCCGATCGGGGTGAATTTCGGCCCCAGGTCATTGCCGACGACGTTCGCGAAGACCATCAGCTCACGCACCAGCGGGGCCACCTGCACCTGGTCGACCGCCAGCGCGCCGATCAGCGTGGCGGGCAAGTTGTTCATGACTGATGCCAGGATCGCCACGGCAAAGCCGGTGCCGATGGTCGCGACGAGTTCACCTCGCGCCGCCAGCCAGGCCAGCACCTCGGCAGCCCAAGCCGTCAGCCAGGCATTGCCCAGCCCATAGACCACCAGATACATCCCCACCGAAAACAGCACGATCTGCCAGGGTGCATTGCCGAGTACGGTGCGCATGGAGATGACATGCCCCTTGCCTGACGACAGCCAACGGCCCGCGATGGCCATCAGCACCAGGGCGGCGCTGCCCATGATCAGGGCGATGGGAATCTCCCAGCGGGCAGTCACGAAGAGTGCCACCAACAGCAGTGTCAGCAAGGGGAACGCTGCCCGGAACACCTGGTGGTCGCGAATGGCGGTTGCGGGTGCTTCCAGCCGCTCGACAGGGTAGTGGTGGGGAATCTCACGCCGAAAATAGAGCCCGACGACGATCAGCGTGGCCAGGAGCGACACCAGGTTCACCGGCACCATGACCTGCGCGTAACGCGTGAAGGACACGCCGAAGTAGTTCGCTGTCACGATGTTGACCAGGTTGGACGTCACCAGCGGCAGGCTCGTGGTATCGGCGACGAAACCGGTGGCGATGATGAAGGCCAGGGCCGCCGGCGGGCTGAAGTCCAGGCGGATCAGGATCGCCAGCACGATGGGCGTGAGCAGCAGGGCGGCGCCATCGTTGGCGAACAGCGCACTGATCATCGCGCCCAGAACGACGATCAACGGAAACAGCAGGCGGCCGCGGCCACGCCCCCAGCGAGCGATGTGCAGCGCGGCCCAGGCGAAGAAGCCGGCCTCGTCGAGGATCAGGGAGATGATGATCAGCGCGACGAAGGTGAAGGTGGCGTCCCAGACGATGCCCCAGACCACGCCCACGTCGGCCAGGCCAACCACTCCCGTGCCCAACGCGACCGCCGCGCCGGCGAGCGCGCTCCAGCCGATGCCAAGCCCCTTGGGCTGCCAGATCACCAGGGTCAGGGTGGCGAGAAAGATCGTGAGCGCAAGCATCGGTTGTCCGTTACGAGAGAGGGTTTAAAGCCAGCCTGGTGACTGCCAGACCAGGCCGAAGGAGGCAGGTTTACCCGGCGAATCGGATCCCTCGCCGAGCGAGAAACCCGCGCCAGACGCTGCGGTCGGGTGCGGGTGGCGACTATAGGTGAGGGGCGCCGTCAGGCCAAGCGGTCAAGCGGGTCGACGCCGCTGATTAGTTGTACAGGAATGTGCGTGTTGTAGAACTTTTAGCCGTTTCGTTGATCGCAAATAAGGAAGGTGCTCGCACCCCGCTGGGCGCCATGCTGTCCTTTCAGGTGCGTTGATGGCGAACAAAGGCGACCACGGTTTTCGCGTCGATAACAGCTCCACTGGTGACATCTCCGGCTCCGGCAAGAACATCTTCTTCGCCGCGGTGGAAACCACCCGCATGCCCATGATCGTCACGGACCCGAACCGTGACGACAACCCGATCATCTTCGCCAACCGCTCGTTTCTCGAGATGACCGGCTATACCCGAGACGAGATCGTTGGACGCAACTGCCGCTTTCTCCAGGGGCCGGAAACGGACCGCGCCGTGGTCGCGCAGGTACGAGAAGCGGTGGAGGCTCGCTGTGAGGTGTCGGTCGAGCTGATCAACTACCGCAAGGACGGTTCCACCTTCTGGAATGCGTTGTTCATTTCCCCGGTCTACAACGATGCCGGCGACCTCATCTATTTCTTTGCCTCCCAATTGGATGTGAGCCGCCGCCGTGACGCCGAAGAGGGGCTTCGCCAGGCACAGAAGATGGAAGCGCTGGGCCAGCTCACCGGGGGCATCGCGCACGACTTCAACAACCTGCTCCAGGTCATGATCGGCTACCTCGAAGTGCTGGACCGCGCCGCCATGAAGCCCACCTACGACCAGGAGCGGATCCAGCGCAGCGTTCGCCATGCACGAAGCGCTGCGGATCGGGCGGCCACGCTCACCCAGCAACTGCTGGCGTTTTCGCGCAAGCAGAAACTGGAAGGGCGGGTGCTCAACCTCAACACCCTGATCAGCGACCTGCAGGAGCTGGCCGAGCGCACCTTGGGCAGTGCGCGGATACGACACAACTTCGACGCCAACCTGTGGAACTGCCGCATCGACCCGGACACAGGCTGAGGTGGCCTTCTTGAACATCCTGATCAACGCGCGGGATGCCCTGGACGGTCGCGAAAACCCGACGGTCAGCATCGAGACGAAAAATGTCCTGGTCGAGGATCAGGGCAAGCTGCCCTACGAAGGGCTGTTGCCGGGGCGTTACGTCAGCGTCGCGGTCACCGACAACGGCGTCGGCATGCCCGCCAGCATCCGGGCACGCGTGATGGACCCCTTCTTTAGCACCAAGGACGAGGGCAAAGGCTCAGGGCTTGGGTTGTCGATGGTCTACGGCTTCGTCAAACAATCGGGTGGCATCGTCCGCATCTACTCCGAAGAGGGCGTCGGCTCGACGCTGCGACTGTATTTCCCCGCAGACGACGGCCAGATTCTTCATCTGCGCGCCAACGAACGACCGCAGGAGCGTAGCGGATCAGAGCGCATTCTGGTGGTCGACGACCGACCCGATGTCGCCGAACTGGCGCGGACCGTTCTCGAAGACTACGGCTATGTCGCGGATGTGGCCCTGACCGCCAACGACGCCCTGCAGATGCTGGAACAGGCCGACTACGATCTGCTTTTTACTGACCTCATCATGCCCGGCGGGATGAATGGGGTCATGCTGGCGCGGAGGCCAAGCGCCGGCGGGCGGGCCTGAAGGTCCTGCTGACGACCGGATACGCGGAAAGCTCGCTGGAGCGCACCGATGCAGGCGGCACCGAGTTCGACGTCATTTCCAAACCCTATACACCCAGCGAGCTTGGTCGAAAGGTGCGCATCGTCATCGACGGCCCGACAGGCGTAGGCTGACGCCTTCAGCCTGGCTCGCCTGTTGTCGGTTCGTCTGCCACCCGGTCATGCGTGTACTGGCGATCGAGCGGGAAGGGCGGCAGCCACCCCTCGCGTCGAACCGTCCAGCATTCATAGCTGGGCGTCAGTTGGTCAGGCGCATCGAGCGCACCCAGGTGCACTTCCAGTTCGCCGGCCATGTACGAAAACACCGATGAGCCGCAGCGGGGGCAGAAATGCCGACCGGCGAACTCGTGCGTTTCGCCTTCGACCTCGACCGAGGCAGGCGGAAAGATGGCGGCTGCATAGAAGAGGGCGCCGTGATGCTTGCGGCAATCCAGGCAGTGACAGATGCCAACACGATACGGCTCTCCGCTGGCCAGGATGCGCACGCGGCCACACAGGCAGCCGCCAGTGTAACGAGACATGGTGTACTCCTCCGGTCTGTCCAGGATGGCTGCTCTGAGTATCGGCGCTCCCGAGATGTTCAGCCCGGCGGCCGACGAGCTGCGGCGGCTTAGAGCCGGAAATGTTGGCGCACGCTTTCACCGAGCAGGTCGACTGCTTCGTCGGCCTGGGATTTGGTCGCTCGTATGAAGACGACTTCATGCTCGGCAATTGCGGGCAGACCGTCGAGCACGCGCATCTGCGGCGTGATCCGCGCGCGGTCGATCAGGCTGATCGCCAGTCCGGCTTCGACACAGGCCCGCACGGCCTGGCTGGACGGGCTATCGATGATCACGCGCCACTTTCGACCGGCCTGCTTCAGCGAACTCATCATCGCCTCGCGGTATGGGCAATCGGCGGCATAGACGGCAAGCGGAAGCGGATCGGAGCGTTCAGGCATGCCGGTCGCCGGACCAACCCATACGGGAGTCGTCGCCGTCAGAACCTGTGCCTCGTCGGCCTGCGCGCACTTAGCGCGGGCGACCACCGCCGCGTGCAGCTTGCCGCGTTCGACCTCGTTGCGCAGTGTATGGCTCGGCGCCGTCTTCACATCGAGGATCACATTGGGCCAGGCCGCGGTGAAGGCGGGCAGGATGTCCCTGATCACATGCGCGGCATAGTCGTCGGGCACGCCCAGCTTGACCCGTCCAGTGAGCCGTGTGCCCTGCAGATCGGCCAGGACGCGGTCATGCACGCGCAGCAAATCCTGGGTCGAGGCCAGTAGCCGCTTGCCAAGCGAGGTCAGCGAAACCGCCTGGTTATCCCGCTCCAGCAGCCGGCCGTTGGCGATTGCCTCCAGCCGTTGAATATGCACGCTGATGGCGGCCGGACTCTTGTGCAGATACTCCGCGGCGGCCTTGAACCGGCCCATCCGGGCGACCGCATGAAAGGTGCGGACAAGCTCGATATCCAGAGTGGCTGTCATGATTCACCTTTTCTGAACGAGTGTTGAAATAAGTTTTGATTTATTAGATTAGAGCCTGGCTCTAGCCTGTGTCCATGAACACGATCGCTCGAGTCGCCTCATCTCGTCACCGTGCCCTGGCGCAGTGGCTGAACTACCTTCCCTTGCCGCTGCTGGAAGCCGCGCTGGTCGTTTCGTGGAGCTCCGGCTTCATCGGGGCACGCTTCTCCATCGATCATGCGACGCCGATGCTGGTGGTCTTCTGGCGCTGCGTCCTGGTCACCCTGATCCTGCTGCCCTTCGTGGCCCGGTCGCTACGCCGCGCATCGCCGGCCGTCCTGCTGGAAAATGCCAGCATCGGTCTGCTGGCCATGGCCGGCTATCTCTACGGGGTGGTCCAGGGCATCGCACTTGGCGTGCCGGCGGGCCTCGCCGCGCTGCTGGCGGACCTGCTGCCCATCGGCATGGCCCTGCTGACGACGCTGGTGCTGCGGCAACGGCTGGGCAGGCGTGTCTGGCTTGGATTGGCGGTGGGCTTGAGCGGGGTGCTGCTCGTAACCTGGGATGCCCTGGCGTGGGGCGGTGCGCCCCCGTGGGCTTACGGATTGCCGCTGCTGGGCATGCTGTCCCTGGCGATCGCGACCCTGTGGAAGCGGCAGCGGGGCGCTGCCGCCAATGCGCTCGGTCTGCTACCCAACCTCTGGCTGCAATGCGGGATTTCCGGTATCGCCTTCGCGTTCGTCGCGGGCAGCGAGGGAGTCTGCTTCCGGTGGTGAATTCAGGCTTCGCCTTGAGCGTCCTCTGGACCGCCGGACTGGCGACCCTCGGAGGGTACGGCCTCTACTGGGTCTGCCTGAACCGCTCCTCACCGACCCGCGTCGCCAGCGTGCTCTATCTCAGCCCGGGCGTGACACTGCTGTGGGCCTGGGTGATGTTCGACGAACCCTTGTCGGCCTGGATGGTGCTGGGAACCGCTGTGTCGGCGGTCGGCATCGGCTTGGTCGTGAGAGGCGAGTCGAGGTAACGGCACGAATCGGACGGCGCGACGCCCGCCTCGCCGCGGGCCCGTGGTATCCCCTGTCAAGGCGCCGGGGACGTCGCCAGCCTGACCCCGAATGCGACTAGCACGCCCCCGGTAATGCGATCGAGCGCCTTCATCAGGCTCGGACGCCGCAGGAAGCGCCCCAGCGGCACCGTAGCGGCGATCAGCACGCCGAACCAGACCAGTGTCAGTGCGACGTGGACGCACGTCAGAAAGAACGAATACCCCGCCACGCCGGCCCCCGGCGGAACGAACTGCGGCAGAAAGGTGATGTAGAAGACGCCGATCTTCGGGTTCAGCAGGTTCGTCAGCAGCCCCCGCCAGAACGCATCGAGGCTGCCAGCCGCTGCCTTGCCAGCCCCCGTCTCGAAACTCGTCCGAGGCCGCAATAGCAGCCCGATCCCAAGCCAGACGAGGTACGCCGCACCGGCTATTTTCACGACGCTATAGGCCATCTCGGACGCATGCAGCAAAGCACCCAAGCCAAGCGACACTGCCGCTCCCCAGGTCAGGCAACCCAAGGTAATACCGGCCGAAGCCATCACCGCCTGCCGTCGCCCACCCACTGCCGCGGACCGCAACACGATCGCTGTATCCACACCTGGCGTAACGGTAAGAAGCGAGGCGGCTGCGACAAAGGCGAGCAGCAAAGTCAGGTCGATCATGGGGCACTCCGAGCAGGAGAGGGGCAGCAGCTGACTCTACGAAGCGGCCGACACGGCAGTCAAACCGGTGGGTGCGTAAGTGATAGTCGTGGACGGGCGCCGCGTCCTTTTAGTGGTGCCTGTCCCATGCCGGCTACTGTGCTGCACCGCAGCACGACGAAAGGCGATTTCCCGCAAGCGCTTTGCGTAGCACGCCATGGTTTCGCTTACCTGCATGACGTACCGTATGGCACATTCACATCGCATCGAAACACCGCCACCGGCGTGCCAAGCGAATGGTGCATAAACACCTTATCAGGTCACTGCGCCGGGTAACGCATTGAAATTAAAAGAGAAGTAGGGTTAGGCCGGAATGTTATACACCAAGCCCGTTCGGCGTCTTATACACCAATTGGTGTCTAATTATAGTTAGGCAGAAACATATGTCCCGTGCGCAACTCGTAGAAATTGACCTGCAAGCGGTCACTAGCGCGGAAGAACTCCACGCCTTGCTAATGCTCTCGTTAGGTTTTCCGGGTTGGTATGGGTGCAACTGGGATGCCTTCTGGGATGCCATAACTGGTTTGGTTGAAATGCCAAAAATAGTCAAGTTCTTGGGTTGGCAAAAACTCTCCCAGCGCCTACCTCGTGATGCTGCCTTACTACAAGAGTGCCTCACTGAAATGCAGACTGAATATCCACAGCTCGCACCTGAGGTGGTTTATGCCTAACATGCGGTTCAAGGTTCGTTCGCTTCGCTCACTAGGACGGGCTAAATCCCGCCCCTTAACCTAAACGTTAGAGCGCACATGACAGATCGCAGCCGCTTGTACGAGTCGCCTAATGACTTCTTCGACCTGCAGGGCAGCGTTGTTATGCGTCTTTCCCCCAAGCGGCGATTGGCGTCTGCGAGCGTGCTGCGGCCGAGGGTCTTGTGGTTGCTCGCATAGAGGGCGGCATCTGGCTCAACCCGGGATTTGAGTCAAGACTAGACTGCATTTGGGATGGTGCGGATCCACCTCTGACGGAAGCTGCAGCACACACAAACAACCTCCTTGCGGCAAAGTTCATTCAAGACCAGGCCGGTGTGCACTCAGTCTTCATCCTTACAGCTCCGCCAATCTCCGGGTGGGCTCACAAGAGTGCCGGCGGTGCGCTCTAACAATTCATTCAAGCCGACGCCGCTTCGCGGCGCGGCTTAATTCAAGCGTTAGGCAAAAACAGATGTCTCGTGCACCGCTCATAGAAATAGACCTTCAGGCTATCGCAAGCCCGGAAGAGCTGCACTCCTTACTGATGAGATCGTTAAGCTTTCCGGGGTGGTATGGAGAAAACTGGGATGCTTTCTGGGACGCCATAACCGGCCTAGTTGAAATGCCACTCGCTATTAAATTTATAGGGTGGCATGACTTCTCTAAACGTTTACCTAGAGAAGCAAACTTACTGAAAGAGTGTCTTGCTCAAATGCAAGATGAATATCCACAGGAGGCAAGCGAGGTGGTTTATGCCTAACAATGCGCTCAACGCTGCTCACTTCGTTCGCCGGACGGCCAAAAGCTGCGCTTTTGGCCGTCCGTTAGCTTAATCGTTAGCTGCCATGATTGAATCACCCAAGTATCTATTTGCCCACGTAAGGCACCCGGATGAATTCAGGCCGGAAGTTACGTCGATCGTCCTATTTGGCCTTGCAAGCACAGACGGGCAAGTATCCTACCTTGAAATAAGGTATATAGATTTTGAAAGAAACATTATAGAAGGCGATCATCTAATGTGGTCGCTTGAAGAAGCATATGAATATGCTTTTAGAAACCATGGAATTCGGGAGGCCGATTGGTGCCCTCTAAGCAAAGTAGAAATTGAAAAATAGAAAGCGGAATTGGCTAGCATTTAACAATGCACTCACTGGGGGCCGGCTAAATCCGGCCCCTTAGCTTAATCGTTAGAAACAATCACAGTACCGAGAAACCAGCAAGAAAGGATTGATCATGAAGGCAGTAAAATTATTCCTGAAGACTTTTATTGGCGGGCCACTGCTAATCTTTGGCCCGATTGTTTTTATAGCAATGATAGTCGGCGAGGAGTATTTAATTGCATTCTGGACCCTTGTTCTCATCATCGCGTTTTTTGCCTTGAGCGGATGGGACAATCAACGAGACGAAAAAAGCTGAAAGAGATCATTTCCTCACGCGGACTTAACATTGACTACTGGGCCACTTATCTCGATGGAGGAGTGGTAATAGACTTGTCCAAAGAAAAACTGCTAGTTGGAAACCTCAAGTCAGGAAAAATCCTAGACTTCAGTGAGGTAAAAAACATCGAATGGGAAGACGCACCATATAGCAACACAATGAAATACAACATCTACGTCAACACAAACAACTTTGAAGCACCGAGATTAGGTTTAGGCTTCGCGGGGCATAAAAAGCTACGCGACACAGCATATGCCAAGCTCAGCGCCGCACTTAAATGCAGCTAGCTCAACCTTGTTTCTAACAAATGGTTCAAGTCGTTCGCTTCGCTCACTCGGGACCGGCTAAAGCCGGCCCCTTAGCTTAATCGTTAGGTACCAAATGGAAATTGATTGGGATGCCCTAGCACATCAGTATCAAGAGCTCGTAAATTCACCTAAGAGTTCCGAGCAAAGTAGCGCTATCCAAAAGCTTATCGGCAAAGCAGCTTCCACGCTTCCAAAAGACAATTCAGAATCTTTTGCATGGTTCAAGTCGGCCCTGAATCAAAGTCCTAGCAAATGGTTCGTAGCTAAAGTTATGGCGCTAGCCACACCTGTCCCGCGCTCAATGCTTGACCCGCTGGTACTCGCAGCATTGCTTGAACCGAATCCAAGCGCCACTAAAAATTTCATCGAGCCTTGTGTGCGCTCGTTCGGTGCTAAAATTGTCAAAAATCGTATTCAAGCCTTATCTAACGAGCCAGGGTAAGCCAAAATGACGGTGTCGAGAAGGCCACATATTGGCTCCCAAGTATTGGAACCTAACTAGTGGTTCAAATCGTTCGCTTCGCTCACTGGGACGGGCTAAAGCCCGCCCCTTAACCAAACGTTATATTCGCTAAAGGGACTTTGTGCACGTGAGCCAAGACGAAATCAAGCTAGAGAAGCCTTTGTTCTATAACAATCCATTCGGATTGAGATTTGAGATTGGCCCACCTGAAATTGGCGTCTGGGCCAGCCGTGAAAAACGTCAACTTAATGAAGAATACTTCAAAGTCGCCTTAGAAAGGGCACAAAGTATATTTAACACAGCCTTTACATCTTCAGATGGCATATCAGTCGCCTATCAGATATTTTCTGACGGCAGACAAAAAATCAAGAAAAATGCTATATTCTTCGTCAAATAAAGATAGAAAGACCAAAAGAAATTTCTTTCTCTGAGCACAGAGAATTATATTCGGAAAATTTAAACTACAAATGTAAATACTGGCATCGAGCCACGGCGTACGGGTTAACAGCCGAAGATGTCAATATCAATAAAATTTTGTCAGCCTTAATAAATACTGATTTTGGATCAAGGCAGCCATCAATTGGCGGTGAATGTTATTTCATAAACCACACCAAAGGTCTTGTGCTGAATCTCTACGACGACCGAGGCCTGGATGTAGTGGCTCCCAAAAAGGAAACGCTACTGCCTTTATACAAAAGGCATAACGAGTGGATACTGAACTACGATAGAGAGCACATTGATGAGGTGTTCTCGCGAATATAATAACTGGTTCAAGCCGTTCGCTTCGCTCACTCGGGACCGGCTAAAGCCGGCCCCTTAGCCAAACGTTATAAGCCAAAGCATGAATGCAGCCCATTTTATCGAACTGAGCCAGTCTGAAAGCTTTATTAGAAATGCACTTGCTCAGTCGCTACGAGTCAGTGTCGATATATTGGAGTTCAGAACCACAGACGAGGGTCTGTGCTCGGCAAACTTATTTGCCTGCAGAAAAAGAGAAGTTCCAAATGAGGCCGTAGCATTCTTTACGCTCTTAAATCATGCGCTTCATTTCTATGAGGAATGGCCCCTGAGCGAGACAAGCGCTAATGATCTTAAATTAATAGCCAACAGTTGGCTTACACCAGAAATCCAAAAAGCTCAAGACACGTCACATAGCGACGCATTAGTTCAAATTGAAGACATAACATCTTCGATTCGGTCTCGCATCAAGGAGAAAGTTAACTCTGGAGGAATATACAACCCTGATCGCTGGGGGAGCTTTTTTAAATGGAGCAAAGTTATCAGGTGCTCATGAGGTTTGGACGCCCTTGCCAAACTGTAATGTCATTACTTTGGCAAACGAGTGGAACGAGATGGAGTTTTTGTACGAGGCTTCAAACTCCTTCATTCTGTTCTCATGGAGCACAGGTGCGTAATGGCCCATAACAATTGACTCAAGTCGTTCGCTTCGCTAACTGGGACGGGCTAGAGCCCGCTCCTTAGCGAAACTTTAGAGCATTCCTAATCTGACACAGGTCATCAACACATCATGAAGCCACTAAAAATTACGTTGAAAATTTCAATATTTATACTGTGGCTAGCCGCTATCGTTTTCGTCATAGGCGGAACTCTAGCGGTCATTTTTCTCCCAAAATTTTTAATGTGCTGTTTATATCTTCGCTAGTAATAGCAGCCCTTTCTGTGCCATTTACTATCGCAAGCCTGGCTTTCGCATATAAAGAACGGATAGTTACTAGAGGCTACGTTTTGTTTTCAACGGTTTTTTCATGTCTCGTCGCCGGACTTGGCTGGTTCGTAATTCCTTTCCTGTTGAAAAAAGATATTCAATCCCTAGAGCCGCAAGCAGAGTGTGCAGCGCTCTAACCATTGGTTCAAATCGCTCGCTTCACTCATTGGGACGGGCTAAAGCCCGCCCCTTAACCAGGCGTTGGGTCACACACAGTGAAAGCCGAAAAATTCGCTGTCCCAGCACACTCACTAATCCTCCAAACACCCAACAAACCCTGCAATCGCATCGACGACCAGCTCCGGTCGCTCTCGGTGGGGACGTGCTGGCAGCCCTCCAGCAATAACGTCTCTACACGACTGGTTGCGAGTGCGGCGATGCGGTGGGCGTGGGTGACGGTGCCGTATTCGTCGTCTGTGCCGTGGATGGCGAGGAGCGGGCAGGTGAGGGTGGGGGCGCTGGTTTGGATGGTCCAGTCGGCGTAGCTGTCGGACAGCCAGGTATCGATCCAGGCGGCGAGGATCCATTTGGCTTTGTCGCCATGGTATTTGCGCAGGCGTTCCAGTTGGCCAGGTTCAGCGAAGGCGGCCTGGGTCTGGCGGATGCCGTGGCGGGTTCGGTCTTCGACGAAGGCGAGGGCGGCGATGGTGATCAACGCCTGGCAGTGGCGCGGATGATGTGCGGCGAGGCTCGAGGCCATGATGCCGCCGACGCTGTGGCCGAGGGCGATGAAGTGTTCGATATCAAGCATGTCCCGCACTGGCGGGAAGTATCGCTGGGCTTCGTCACGGATGAAGTGATTCGACCAGCCCCCGGGATGTGGGGCTGAGCGGCCGAAGCCGAGTCGGTCGTAGGCGATGACGTCGCGCTCGCAGGCGAGGGCCAGGCGTTCGGGGAAATCGCGCCATAGCTCGACGCAACCGAGCGAGTCGTGCAGCAGGACGATCGGGGTGCGATTTGCATGGCGGGTGCGCCAGCGGCGGGAAAATACGTCGCCATGTTCGGTCGGCAGGTAGCGGTCTTCGGTCGAAACGATCATGGCGTCGAATTACCGGTGAGCGGCGTGGCATGCTGCAGCCCCGCGCCATGGCGGCGGGGCTGGGCGAGGTGTGTTCAGCTTGCGGCGGCGGTGGGTTGTTGGGCGGCTTTCTCGCGATCACGCAGGAGGAACCGCTGGATCTTGCCGCTTGGCGTTTTCGGTAGCTCGCTGACGAATTCGATTTCGCGTGGGTAGGCATGGGCAGACAGGCGCTGGCGGACGTGTTGCTGCAGCGCGTCGGCGAGCGCCTTGTCGCCCGTCTGGCTCGGATGCAGCACGACGAAGGCTTTTACCAGCTCGGTACGCTCCGGGTCAGGCTTGCCGATCACGGCCGCTTCGACCACGGCCGGGTGCTCGACCAGGGCGCTTTCGACGTCGAAAGGACCGACGCGGTAGCCCGAGGTGGTGATCACATCGTCCGCACGGCCGACGAAGCTGATGCTGCCATCTTCGTTCAATTCCACGGTATCGCCGCTCAGGTAGTAGTCGCCCACGAAGGCCTTGGTGCGGGTGCCGAGGTAGCCACCGAACCAGAGCAGCGGGGAGCGTGTGCGATCCAGCGCGAGCATGCCCGGCGTGCTGGGCCCGAGTTCGCGTTGCTGTTCGTCGAGTACCACGACGCGATGCCCGGGCATCGCGTAGCCGGCGGTACCGATGCGGACGGGATGGCTGAGCGCATGGTGGTTACACAGGACCATGCCCAGTTCGGTCTGGCCGTAATGATCGTGAATGGTGCAGCCCAGGCCGCTGCTGAACCAGCGGATGACTTCAGGTGTGAGCGGCTCGCCAGCGCTGCTCACCGCGCGCAGGCGGCCCTTTATGCAGCCTTCCACCTCGTCGCGGGCGGCGAGCAACAGGCGGAAGGCCGTGGGCGAACCGGCCATGTTGGTGATGCCGTATTCATTGACGATGCGGCAGGTGCTGTCGACGGTGAAACCGCCTTCGTAGAACAAGGTACTGTGGCCCATCGCCAGGGGACCGGTGACGGCGTAGTACAGGCCATAGGCCCAGCCAGGGTCGGCGATGTTCCAGAAGCTGTCTTCGGGTCTGAGATCGACCGCATCACGCATATAGGTGACGAAGGCGACGATGGCCTTGAGCGGAACGTGCAGCTGCTTTGCGGGGCCGGTGGTGCCAGAGGTGAACATGGCGAGGAAAGGCGCATCGCCGTGCAGGAGCACCGGCTCGAAATCGGTGGAATGACGGTTGACCTGGGTCCAGAAATCATCGGCGCTGTCGCCCACCACCAGGCGCTGGGGCGTCGCTTCGATGGCGTCGAGCTTTTCGCTGTTGGCGGTATCGGTCACGACGAGCTTCGCGCCGGACTCCTTGATTCGGTGTTCGACTGCCTTGGGGCCGAAGGCCGTGAAAAGGGGCTGGTAGATCGCGCCCGCGCGCCAGGTGCCGAGGATGGTGATCAACAGCTCCGGTGTGCGCGGCAGCAGGCCGGCGACGGTATCGCCCGGTTCGATGCCTTGGCTGTGAAGGAGATTGGCGAAGCGAGCGGCGGCGTCCTTCAGTTGTGCGAAGGTCCAGGTCGCACGTTGGCCGTCGCGGCCTTCCCAGACGAGGGCGATCTTGTCGGTATCGGCATGCCGGTCGCAGCACTCGACGCAGGCGTTCATCGCGCTCAGGTCACCGGACAGGAGGGTGGAGACGGTCTGGTCGTAATCGAACTCGCTGGCCGCTGTGGCATGGTCGCGCATGGCTGGCTCCCGGTTTCTTGTTATTGGATGCCCGGATATTGGCGCTGGCGGGTAGCGTCAACAATGGCAAAAGCCTGCAATCTGGATGAGCGGTTTGGACAAGTCGGGCCGCCCGCGACCCGAGCCGGTTCGAACCGACGGCCGACCCGCACGAACTCGCCCGGCGCGCCTCCAAGCCAGAGCCCATCGCATCCATTCCGGAGGTGTTCCATGAGTATCGACCCGCTCGACAGACCGCACGACCAGCAACCGGTGCCGGGACAGGACCAGAACCCCAGCCATGCCCCCGCACCGGATTTCGTCACCGACAACCCGGACGTGCAGCCGGATACCGCGCGCGACCGCAAGCCAGGCGACCCGGCCGGAACGCCGACGGACCCTCGCTGAGAACCGGCGTCACGCCTGGCGATAGACGCTTGGTGTGACGCCCACTTCGCGGCGGAATACCTGGGAGAAGTGGCTGGGGCTCGAGTAGCCGACCTCCATTCCGACGTCGATGATGCTGCGGTCCGTTTCGCGCAGCAGTTGCCGGGCGCGTTCCATGCGCAAGCGAATGAAATACCGAGACGGGGAGAGGCCCGTGGCGTGCTTGAACAGGCGGCTGAAATGGAATTCGCTCAGTTCCGCGATCTTGGCGAGGTCGGCCAGATGAAAGTCCTCGGCCAGGCCAGCCGTCATCCGCTCGATGACTCGCCGCAGTTTGTACGCCTGCAGCGCGTTGCGGCGTGGACGCTGGCCACCAGGGCCGCGGTAGCGGCGCACCAGGTGTACGGCCAGCGCCTGTGTCAGGCCCAGCACGAACATGGCGCTCGGCGGGCGTTCGTTCGACAGCTCCCGCCGTAACGGGTCGAGCAACAGGCGGATGAGCTCGTCTCGCGCCCCCGAGACGTCAGGAAATGCGACTGGCGGGGCTTCGGTGCCCAGCACTTCCCGAGCGGCGCGATCGATCAAGGGCAGGCCAAGGTACAGATGCATGACCTGGAAGGGTTCGGCTCCCTCGGTCTGCCAGCGCATTTCATAGGGCTCGCGGGTGTGGGTGAGGAAGAAGTCGCCTGCGCGGACATGAACAGCCGCCCATTCACCGCCCGGCGAACGCTCTTCGACCCTCGCCGCACCCGACATCACCCACACGAGCAATGGCTCCGCCACGACCGGCACCCACACCGGCTCGTTGATGGTCTGGTGGTCGAAGAGCAGCACCACGACATCCTTCATGGCCGGAACGAACGTCACACGCCGGGGCACGCCCGGCAAGGCGTGCAGCATCGATTCGGGGGAGCTGTGCGTCGCGTCAGGCAATGGACTCTGGCCCCATGGGTTATGTTTCCAGGCGGATAAATGGTACAGATTAGCGCGCCGCAGCGAAGCGACCGGTAGCCGTTCGTCAACGAAGGTTTCGCAGTTCAGCGCAAAACCCCGACAGCTTTGGCAAAGCCGCGAAAGCCCGCCGCCTCCCGTTACGAGATCGTGAAGCCGTCCACGACGAGCCGCCAATGGCACGTCGACTCGCAAATGAGGAGAGCATCATGAGCAACATCAAGTATCCGATTCCCAACGAAGTCGAAGGCAAGGTTGCGCTGGTCACCGGCGCGGCCAGCGGTATCGGTAAGGCCATTGCCGAACTGCTGCACGCCCGGGGCGCCCAGGTGGTTGCCGAAGACCGCAACCCCGCGGTCGAGCAACTGCGACGGCCGGGGCTGGAGCCGCTGGTTGCCGACATTACCGAGGACGGTGCTGCCGAACGCGCGGTCGGCCTGGCTGTGGACCGCTTCGGTCGGCTGGACATCCTGGTCAACAACGCCGGCATCATCATCAACAAGAAGGTTGTGGACATGACTCGCGACGACTGGGAGCGCATCCAGGCGGCCAACGCCACCGCAGCCTTCCTGCACTGTCGCGAGACGGTAAAGGCGATGATGCCTCACGGCTCGGGCGCCATCGTCAACATCGCGTCCTATGCGTCCTACTTTGCGTTCCCGACCATTGCCGCGTACACGGCGTCCAAGGGCGCGCTGGCCCAGCTGACCCGCACGCTGGCGCTCGAGGCCATCGAGCACGGCATTCGTGTCAACGCCATCGGTGTCGGTGACGTGGTGACCAACATCCTCAACGACGTAGTCGAGGACGGCCCGGGCTTCCTGGCCCAGCACGGTGAGAACGCACCGATTGGCCGGGCGGCGCAGCCGGAGGAGATCGCGGAGATCGTCGCATTCCTCGCCTCCGACCGCGCGAGCTTCATGGTCGGCTCGGTGGTCATGGCCGATGGCGGCATGACCGTCGCCGTCGGCTGACGCCCGGCCCGATCCAACCGGCGTGGCCGGTCGAGCGGTCGGCCACGCCATACAGGATCAGGCAAGCCCACGACACCTTCGGCATAACGGTTCGTGGGCTCGTGTTCGTAGTCTGGATTTGCGAAACGGAAAGCACGAAGGGCAGGGAACGGCCATTCCGAATCCGCTATTCGACTTGTGAGGACAGCACATGAAACGCATCACTCAACTTCTGATCGGTACCGCTTTCAGCATTGTCATGGCCAGCGTCGCCAGCTTTTCGCCAGTCGGTATCTCGACGGCCGAGGACGGCGCGGAGCGTACGCCTGGCTTTCGCGTGGTCGAAGAGGGGGCCGAGCGGACGCCTCGATTTCGCGTCGCCGAGGATGGCTCCGGACAACACGGCCCTTGGCCGGATCGGCTGAACGACGTTCACGCCCGGAGGTGGCCATGCAGACCTGTGAAACCGAGCACCATCCGTATGTAGGCCTTTGGGTCACGGCTGACGGTCACGTTCGCCACCAACTCTTGCCCAACGGCCGCTATGATGAGGCGCGCGGCACGCGAGAAAGTGCCTACCAGGGTCGCTATGAGGTGGAAGGCAACTACATTCGGTATTGGGACGATACCGGCTTCACTGCGGACGGCACCTTCCGCGACGGTGTGCTCTACCACGGCGGGATGGTGCTTTACCGCCAGTGAGTGGCACCGGGCCCGCTCCGTTGCAGCTGGCGTTAGGATCGCGCTTGGCCAGACTGCGTTACGCTCGATTACGAGCCTCGACGCATACCTCGCCACTCGCGAGAGGCATTCGAGCCGGTATCCCTGAGGGGCGTGGGCGAACAAGTTCGCCCCTACAGACAGACGCCGCCCGTTGGGGGCGATTTCGCCCCACAGCCAAACGCCAATGCCGTAGGGGCGAATTCATTCGCCCAAAAAAACTGGCGCCATCAGGCGAGCGCATCACCCTGCAGGACGCCGGCTTCTTTGTCTGAACGCCGCGCGTTATGTTTCCACCTCACCTGGGTCGGGTTTCGGGTCGCGGTGGCTAGCGGCTGCTTAATTTGGCAATCGATGAGAGCTTCGACATGGATAACATTTCCACGCTTCAGGATATCGGCGCTTACCGGGCTGAACTGGCGCATCTGTTGATGCGGCGGGTCCCGGAGCCGGGCGCCTTCGAAACGGCGATAGCCCCGCTGCATGTGATTCGCTGCGATGCGCCATCGGAGCCCATCCACACGGTGCATCGCCCGGCACTCTGCCTGATCGTTCAGGGGCGAAAGGAGGTTGCGCTGTGGGATGAGCGTTACCTCTACGATCCACTCAACTACCTCGTGGTGTCGGTCACGCTCCCGGTGTCCGGTCAGGTGCTAGAGGCCAGTCCGGAAGTGCCGTATCTGTGCCTGCGGCTGGACCTCGACCCGGCCGAGATCGCCCAGTTGATTGCCGACGCGCCGCCTGCGGGTGTACCGGATGAGCCGGGTCGCGGGCTGTTTCTCGACAGCGTCGATGCACCGCTGCTCGATACGATGCTGCGCCTGGTACGCCTGCTGGAAACGCCGCGCGATATCGGCATGCTCGCACCGCTCGCGTTGCGTGAGCTGTACTACCGGCTGTTGCGCGGCCGTAGCGGGCGGCGCCTCTACGAGATCGCGCTGGGCGATTCGCAGACGCACCGGGTGACGCGCGCAATCGAGTGGTTGAACAAGCACTACACCGAACCGCTGCGGATCGACGAGCTGGCTCGGGTCGCCAACCTCGGCAATTCCACGTTGCATCACCGCTTCAAGGCGGTCACGGCGATGAGCCCGTTGCAGTACCAGAAGCAGTTGCGCTTGCAGGAGGCGCGTCGGCTGATGCTCAGCGAGGGGCTTGATGTGTCCAGCGCGTGCTATCGCGTCGGCTACGAAAGCCCGTCCCAGTTCAGCCGGGAATACAGCCGCCAGTTCGGTTGCCCGCCGTCGAAAGACATGAGCCGGATGCGCGATATCGCCTGACGCTGGTCGGGGCGCATCGGCGGTAGTGAAAGAGGAAGCCCGGCCAGGCCGGGCTTCCTCGCGCGGTTTACATGCCCAGCCAGTTCGGCAAGGCGAGGGATACCGCGGGGATGTAGGTGATCACCACCAGGAAGCCGATCAGCAGCATCAGCCAGGGCATGGCGGCGCGAACCACCTGCGGCACGGACATGCCGGTTACCGCCGAGGTAACGAACAGGTTGAGCCCCACCGGCGGCGTGATCAGGCCGATTTCCATGTTCACCACCATGATGATGCCCAGGTGGATCGGGTCGATGCCCAGCTGCACGGCGATCGGGAACAGGATGGGCGCCAGGATCAGGATGATCGCCGACGGTTCCATGAAGGCACCGGCCACCAGCAGCACGATGTTCACCACCAGCAGGAACATCCAGGGCTGCAAGCCTGCTTCGAGCACCATCGCGGTGATCTGCTGCGGGATCTGTTCGGTCGTCAGCACATGCGCGAACAGCATGGCGTTGGCGATGATGAACATCAGCATGATCGACAGCTTGCCCGACTCCAGCACCACCTTCGGGCAGTCGCGCAGGGTGATGTCCTTGTAGACGAACAGTGCGACGAAGGCCGAATACACCGCAGCCACCGCCGCCGCTTCGGTCGGGGTGAACATGCCGGTGTAGATGCCGCCCAGGATGAGCACCATCAGCAGCAGGCCCCAGATCGCCTTGCGCGCCGCCGACAGCCATTCGGCGAAGGTCGCACGCGGAAGCGCCGGCAGGTTCTTCTTCACCGCGACCACATAGATCACCACCATCAGGATGATGCCCAGCAGAATGCCCGGCACCACGCCCGCCATGAACAGCTTGCCCACCGAGGTTTCGGTTGCGGCGGCGTAGACCACCATCACGACCGAGGGCGGAATCAGGATGCCCAGCGTGCCGGCGTTACAGACGATGCCGGCGCCGAACGCCTGCGGGTAACCCGAGCGGACCATGCCGGCGATGGCGATGGAGCCTTACTGCCGCCACGGTTGCCGGGGACGAGCCGGACAGCGCGGCGAACAGCATGCACGCCAGCACGGCGCCAATCGCCAGGCCGCCGCGAATGTGGCCGACGCAGGCGTTGGCGAAGTCGATCAAGCGCCGAGCGACGCCACCAGTGGTCATGAAGGCGCCGGCCAGCAGGAAGAACGGAATCGCCAGCAGCGTGTAGTGCTCGGAGGTCTCGAACAGCTTGATCGCCAAGGACGTCACCGAGTCCGGGCTGAACAGCAGGATCGTCAGGGAGCCAGCCAGGCCAAGGGAGATGGCAACCGGCACGCCGATGAACATCAGCGCGAAGAGCGTGACGAAGAGAAAGAATATGGTCATTACTTCGGCTCCTCGGCGCCCAGTTTGACGGCTTCGGCGGCCTCGTCGGCCAGCCCCAGTCCGGTTTGCTCGTTGCGCAGCAGGCGCACGAGGATCTCCGCGAAACGGATGAACACCAGGGCAAAGCCGATGGGCACGATCATCCCGATATGCCACTGCTTGACGCCGAAGTGGCCGAGGTCTTCCGCGCCGATAGCCGCGGTCAGCAGCGCCGAAATCCAATGGAAACTGGCAACCGCAAGCAGTCCGGCATACCCCAGGCAGAACAGGCAGGCGAGGATGCCGATGTAGCGCTGCACGTGGCGCGGCGCGAGCTTGACCAGCGCATCGACGCCGATGTGGCCGGCGGTGCGCACACCGTAGGCGAGGCCGAAGAAAATCAGCCAGGCGAACAGGGCCTTGGTCAGCGCGGTGCTCCAGGTCATCGACTGGGCCAGCCCGATGATGAAATCGCCGATAGCGAAGAACAGGTCATCGCCCGCCGGAAAGCGGTCTCCGAGGCTGTAGAACGCCGTATAGAGGTTGTTGAGGATGACGTAGACGAAAGTGACCAGCGTCATCGCGGCCAGCAGGAAGGCAATGAAGCCTTCCTCGAAATGATCCCAAGCGCGCCGCAGGGCGTTCATGGATGTGTCTCCAGAAATAACCAGCATGAGGGGGTGGCACGGGTGTGCCGGTCGGTCGGCCGTCCGCTAGCCGCGGCAGGTAAGCGAAACTCGTGGCTCCGTTAGACGAGCCGTAAGAACGATGACCTGTCGGTTATGCGCACGGTTGGGATCAGGATTGCCCTGACCGGGACCTCCGGTACTGACGAAAGCAGGGGCTCGAAAGCGCCATGGCAGCGATGGTGGGCATTGCATTTCCTCTTGTTGTGACGGGCCGACGCAGCGTCCCGGTGCATAGGGCTTGTTCTTGTTCGGTGATGGTTCTTCACCTGGTTGCCTCTGGAGCAAGGCGTATGCCATTCGTGCAACCGGAGCAGCGGGGCCGAGAAAGGAGGGGAACGAGGGGCAGAAAGCCGCAGCGTGCCTGTGGCCATCACATGCGGCCGCTGCTCGCCGGCCGGCCAACCGGAACAGGCAACGGCAGGGGCAACTTCTTTCAGGCGAAAAGCCGCCATTAGCGCAGCTGCGAAGAGGCGGAGTTTCGCCGTGGTCGGTGCGCAGCCGTCTTCGGCATGACTTGATACAAAAACCGACGGCGCCGAGTCAGCGTTCGCCGGGGCAATATGGCTATGATCGTCCGCCCGCAAAACGGGCTTACGACTGACCAAACCTAGAGACCCTTGATGGAATCGCTGATCCAGCTTTTTCCGAACCCACGACCTGGGTGGCATTGGCCACGCTCATCGCCATGGAGGTGGTTCTCGGCATCGACAACCTCATTTTCATCTCGATCCTGACGAACAAGCTCCCCGAGCAGCATCGCGAGCGGGCGAGACGCATCGGGATCGGCCTGGCGCTGATCATGCGGCTGGGCCTGCTGGGAACCGTGGCCTGGATTGTCCAGCTCACCGAACCGGTCATCGAGCTGTTCGGCCAGGCCTTCTCGTGGAAGGACATGATCCTGATTGCCGGTGGCCTGTTCCTGTTGTGGGAAGGCGACGAAGGAAATCCACCACAGCATGGACCCGACCCCCGGTGGCGACATGTTCGAAGGCAAGGCCGTCGGCACCACGGTGACCATGAGCTTCGGTTCAGCCATCGCACAGATCCTGCTGCTGGATCTGGTGTTTTCCGTCGACAGCATCATTACGGCGGTCGGTATGACCGATCACGTCGCCATCATGGTGATTGCCGTGATCGTGGCGGTGACCGTCATGCTCGTCGCCGCCAACCCGCTGGCCAACTTCATCAATGAAAACCCCACGGTGGTCATGCTCGCCCTGGGCTTCCTGTTGATGATCGGTATGACGCTGATCGCCGAAGGCTTCGGCGCGCATGTGCCCAAGGGCTACGTTTACGCCGCCATGGCGTTCTCGGCGGCTATCGAGGCGTTGAACATGTTGGCGCGGCGTGCCAAGCGCAGGCAGATGGAGGCGGGGCACAAGGCGGATGGCTCCGCTTGACGCCCCACTGAGCCTGACCCGAACGAGCCCAGCCTTTGCGCTGGGCTTTTTTATGGCTGCTGGGCGCTAACGCAGAAAGCCGGGTGTGTCGAACAGGGTATGAAGTGACGACGGGGCCTTTTTCAGGCCCCGAGCCGGGCGCTGATGTTGCGCGCGATTTCCAGCAGTCGCTGCGCCTGCGACCCGTCGGGCGCAGCCGTGAATCCGGGTTCGGCACCGACGATGGTGATGACCCCAGCCAGTCGCTGCTGGGCGCCGAACAGCGGGGCCGAGAGTGCATTGACGCCAGCCATCAACAGGCCATGAACGGCCTGCACATGGGTGCGTTGCAGCCTGTCCATGGCGCTGGTGATCTCTGAAGAGGAAGGCGCCGAGGGCTGGCTCATCTCCTGCTCGCGCAACAGGGCGGTTTCCGCGTTCGGCAGAAAGGCGTTGAACACCAGCCCGGTGGACGAGCCCAGCAAGGGCAGTACCGAACCCACCTGTGTCACCAGCGTCACGGCGCGTACCGCCTGTTCCACGTGCACGACGGTCGGGCCGCGGTTCCCCAGACGGCGAGAAAGCAGGTCTCGTTGAGCTCGTCGCGCAGCTGCGCCAGATGCGGCGTCGCGAGCTTGACCACGTCCAGCCGACCCAGCGCCGCGAGGCCGACGAACAGGGCGGCGCGGCCAAGGCCGTAATGGTTGGTGAGCGGATCCTGTTCGGCGTAGCCGCTGGCCATCAGGGCCTGCAGGTAGCGGTGAACCTTGCTCGCGGGCATGCCGACATGCTCGGCCAGTCGCGACAGCGAGGTCGCGGGTGCCAGTTCAGCCAGCGCCGTGAGTATGTCGGTGCCTACTTCGGCGGCTTGTACCTTCTGCCGGCGAGGCGCTGTGTCCGTATTGCTGTCTGCCATGGAGTCCACTGCCTGTATAGCGCCTGCTCATGAAGGCGCTGTTTATAGCTTGACGCTCATGTCGAGTTCAAATTACTTTTTGCGTAAATGCGTTACGCAAAAAGTGAGAGACGGTCATGCCATTACAAGAACAAGCCCGCGAAACCGCTCGTTACCTCTCCGGCTTCGGCAATGAATTCAGCAGCGAAGCCTTGCCGGGCGCGCTGCCGGTCGGGCAGAACTCGCCGCAGAAGGTGCCCTATGCGCTGTATACCGAGTTGCTCTCGGGCACGGCGTTTACGGTGCCGCGCAGCGAGGCGCGGCGGACCTGGATGTACCGCATCCGGCCATCAGCCAACCATGGCCACTATCAGCGGCTGGACCGGCAACTCGGCAGCGAGCTGGGGCCGACCACACCCAATCGCCTGCGCTGGAACCCCCAGCCGTTCCCTGACACCGCGACCGATTTCATCGACGGGTTGACATGCGTGGCGGCCAACGCCGAGCCCGGTCAGCCGGCGGGCGCGAGCATCTACCGCTATGCCGCGAATTGCTCGATGGAGCGGGTCTTCTTCAACGCCGACGGTGAGCTGCTGATCGTGCCGCAACAGGGCGCGATGAGGCTCGTCACCGAGCTGGGCGCACTCGAGGTGGCGCCGCTGGAGATCGCCGTGATCCCTCGCGGGATGCGCTTTCGCGTCGAGCTGTTGGGCGCGACGGCGCGGGGCTACCTCTGTGAGAACCATGGCTGCGCGCTGCGCCTGCCGGATCTGGGGCCGATCGGCAGTAACGGCCTGGCCAACCCGCGCGATTTTCTTGCGCCGGTCGCGCAGTACGAGGAGCGGGACGAGCCCGTTCAGCTGGTGCAGAAATTTCTTGGCGAACTCTGGGCGACCGAACTGGACCATTCGCCTCTGGATGTGGTCGCCTGGCACGGCAACAACGTGCCGTACAAGTACGACCTGCGCCGCTTCAATACCATTGGCACGGTCAGCTTCGACCATCCCGACCCGTCCATCTTTACGGTGCTGACTTCACCCAGCGCCATCCATGGCATGGCCAACATCGACTTCGTCATCTTCCCGCCGCGCTGGATGGTGGCCGAGAACACCTTCCGTCCGCCGTGGTTCCACCGCAACCTGATGAACGAGTTCATGGGCCTCATCGACGGCGCCTACGACGCCAAGGCCGATGGCTTCTCGCCCGGCGGCGCCTCGCTGCACAACTGCATGAGCGCTCACGGGCCGGACCATGTCTCGACTGAACAGGCGATCCGAGCCGAACTCAAACCGCACAAGATCGAGAACACCATGGCCTTCATGTTCGAAACCGGCCAGGTGCTTCGCCCCACTCGCCAGGCGCTGGAAAGCCCCGAGCTGCAGCAGGACTACGACAGCTGCTGGGCCAGCCTGACGAAAACCTTCGACAAGAACAGGAAATGACATGACCGGACATTCCCAACATGCAACCCGTAGCTGGGTCGAATCGGCCAACGACCACCCGGACTTCTCCCTCGCGAACCTGCCGCTGGGTGTGTTCAGCCGTGACGGTGACGAACCGCGTGGGGGCGTGGCGATAGGTGATCGCATCCTCGACCTGCGTGCGGCTTGCGATGCCGGCCTGTTCCAGGGCCAGGCACTGGACGCTGCGCAGGCCGCCAGCGGTGACAGCCTCAACGCCTTCTTTGCCCTTGGCGCACCTGCACGCAAGGCGCTGCGCGATGCGCTGCAGGCGCTGCTTGGCGAAGGCAGCACGCAGCGCGAGCAGCTGCAGCGCATGGGCGAGTCGTTGTTGCAGCCGATGGAGCGCTGCCGACTGCATGTCCCGGCCCGGGTGGGCGACTACACCGATTTCTACGTCGGCATCCACCACGCCAACAATGTCGGCAAGCTGTTCCGTCCGGACAACCCATTACTGCCGAACTATAAGTACGTGCCCATCGGTTATCACGGCCGGGCATCGACCATCGATGTGTCCGGCGCCACGGTGAAACGGCCAAATGGACAGACCTTGCCGCCCGGGGCGAGCGAGCCGACGTTCGGTCCGAGCAAGCGGCTCGATTATGAGTTGGAGCTGGGGATCTGGATCGGCCCGGGCAACAGTCGCGGCGAGCCGATCCCGATCGGCAGGGCCGCGGACCATGTCGCCGGGTTCTGTCTGCTCAACGACTGGTCCGCCCGGGACCTGCAGGCCTGGGAATATCAGCCGCTGGGCCCGTTTCTGTCGAAGAGCTTCGCCACCAGCGTGTCGCCCTGGGTGGTGACGCCCGAGGCGCTCGAGCCTTTCCGCTGCGCCCAGCCGGCCCGACCCGAAGGCGATCCGCAGCCCTTGCCGTATCTCTACGACCAGGGCGACCAGCAGCAGGGCGCGCTGGATATCGAGCTGGAAGTCCTGTTGTTGACCGATGCCATGCGGAGCAAGGGCTGGCGGCGCAACGCATCGCGCTGAGCAGCACACGGACCATGTACTGGACCGTCGCGCAGATGGTCACACATCACAGCGTCAACGGCTGCAGCCTGCAACCGGGCGATTTGTTCGGTTCGGGAACCCTGTCCGGCAGCAGCCCCGACAGCCTCGGCAGCCTGCTGGAGATCACCCAGGGCGGCAAGCAGCCGCTCGAGCTGGCGAACGGCGAGAAGCGCACCTTTCTGGAGGATGGCGACGAAATCATTCTCAAGGCGCGTTGCCGTCGGGATGGCTATGCCTCGATCGGCTTCGGCGAGTGCCGTGGCCGCGTGACCGCCGCGGCTGGGATGGCGTAAACGAGGTAGGTTGCCCATATGGTGCGGCGTGGGGCGAAGGCGTTCGTCCAAACGCGTGCCGGTGCTGTTGGGTTGGGCGAATAAATTCGCCCCTGCGGTGGGGGTGAAGGGGCTTGTCGAAGGCGAGCCTGGTGGTCGGTGTTGTGGTGGTTTTGGGCGAATAAATTCGCCCCTACGGTGGGGGCGAAGGGGCTTGTCGAAGGCGAGCCTGGCGGTGGGTGTGTGGGGTTTTGGGCGAATAAATTCGCCCCTACGGTTGATGTAGGGGCGAACTTGTTCGCCCAGCGAGGCTGCGATGAGGTAGCAGCGCCACGGTTATTCGAGGCCGGCGGTTTCCAGGCCGTTCGGCGCAGCCGGGCCGGTCGCGGCGCGGCGCATCTGTTCGGCCAAGGCGAGGGTGAAATGCTGGGCGGCTGACCAGCGCAGGTGCACCGCATCGACGAAGGCGTTGTCCGGCGTGCGCCAGTCCTTGTCGGCGTTCCAATAGGTGCCGTGGTCGCCCAGGCTTGCCTGGATGCGCTGGTCGAAATCGGCCATGAAGGTGCCGTCCGGATCGTACCTTTCCTTCCACTCGGGATGCAGCGGTGTGGACACGACCATCAGTTGCTGGCCGCTCTGCTCCAGCCGTTCGCGCAGTTGGCGCAGGGCGGCGAAGCAGTTGCGGTCCAGCGCTTCGGGGCGGCCATAAAGCAGTTCGCGGGTGTTGTCCGTCACCAGCGGACCGTCGCCGTGGCGGTTGAACACCAGCGGATCCCACTCGATCTGCCCGGCGCGCTGGGCCTTGACGGTCAGGGCGTTGCGGGCGAGTGACTGGGGCGCGAAATAGCGCATGTAGTAACCCCAGGGCGAGGCATCGCCATAGACATAGGGGTCGACATGCTCGCGGTTGAAGACCGCCGTCGGCACGCGCCAGCAACCGGCGAAATCCTGCGGGTCGGCGATCATCACCACGCTGCGAATGCCGGGTTCGCGGTCGAGCAGCCATTGCCCGACGTAGGTGGACTGGTTGGCGAACAGCCCGCAGAAGGCGCCGTTCATGGGGCGCAACTCTGGCATCGCCTGGGTCAGGGCGTCGCCGTCGACGTGACGCCAGGCCACCGATGAACCGATCACCAGCAGGTTGGGCGAGCGGATCGGGTTGGCGCGCAGGAAATTCAGCTTTTCGTCCACGCAGAGGTTGTTGGAAAACGCCGGCGGCGGCAGGTTGCCGGTGCGCTCCAGGGTGAACAGTGTCAGGCAGAACAGCGCCAGGGCGCCGACTAACCCGACAAGGATCGACAGCAGGTACCTCGCTCGTATGCCGCCCGGCGCGCTGGCCGCACGGGTTGCCTCGTCCTCGGCGCGGGGAAGCTCTGCTGCCTGGATCATGATCTATCTCCCTTCGAGCTTGGCGCTGATGACCTGGGCGAAGTGGCCGACGTTGCGCAATGATTCGAGCTCGGCCGTGCGGAACTTGATGCCGAAGCGCTGCTCGGCCGCCACGGTGAGCATGACGTGGGTCTGGCTGTCCCAGCCGTCGATGTCATTGGCGGTCATCTCCGGGGACAGGACGATGCTGTCGTCGTCGAACACGTCGTGGAAAACCGGGGTGAGTGCCTTGAGAACTTCTGCTTCGGTCATGCCTTTACCTCAATGAAAGGGTTGGAGGTGCGGGGGAGGGTCAGGTCGTAGCGCCAGAAGGTCGCGTCGACCGGGGTGTCGGCAGGCGCCGGATGCTGGACGAAACCAAGGCGTGGATAGTGCTCGGCGACCATGGCGTTGCGCTCGGTGGGTCGGTACTCGCCGATCAGCGCGCCATAGCCGACGGCGAGGGCGGCGGTGGCGAGCACATCGAGCACGGCCTCCTCGACCTGGCGGCCCAGCACGCGACAGCTCATCAGCCAGCTGTCGATCAGCAGCTCGTCTTCAGCAAGCGACTCGTCCGGGCGTGCGAGGACCACGCTGATCAGGCCGTTGTCGCCGAACTTGTCTGCCAGCCGGATCGCCAGCGCCACGGACCGCGGGTCGCTGGCGATCCGCTCGACTTCCGCCTCGCTGTAGCGGCGCGTGGTGAGGTTGAACTGATTGGTCTTGTTGATCAGCTGGGTGCTGCGCGCGAGCTCGGCGGCGCCGATGGGCGTGGCCGTCAGCACCATCTCCAGGCCGCGCAGGTAGCCTTCCATGTCGGTGGCCTGGCTCATCGCGGCCTTGCGCTCGGCATTGAGCGCATAGTTGCGGCCACGGGTGGCGTCGTCCGAAGTAAAAGAGACCGCCTCGAAGTAGCCGGCCGCGGCGACACGGGCCGGGTAATCGGCGACGTCGTCCGGCAGTTCCGGCACGGCCACCTCGGGCAGTTCCCGGCGCACGATGTCGCGCTCGGCTGGGTTGTCGTCGACGAAGACCAGGCTGTCCAGGCCGATGTCGAGCATCGAGGCGATGCGCCGCAGGTTGCCGGCCTTGTCGTCCCAATTGGCGACGAACGCAGCGATGTCGCTACGCTTGAGTGCCATTTCGGGATGATTGAACGCGGCTTCGGCGACGCTCTGGTCATTCTTGCTGCACACCGCGAGGATGATGCCGCGCCGCGCCAGGAGCGCCGCGTAGCGCTGGAAGGCGAGAAAGGCTTCGCCGCTGGGCGAGCCCTGGCCGAGGTGGATACCCTCGACGCCATCGTCACCGACCACGCCACCCCAGAGCGTGTTGTCCAGATCCAGCACCAGGCATTTGCGGGACAACCCGATGCTGGCTGCCGCGATGCGTGCCAGCTGGTCGCCATACAGCGGCGCGAGGTGCGGGCTGACCAACTGCTTGGCCTGATGCCAGCGCAGCGGCTCGGCCAGGCTGTCGCCGTAACTGCCGCGGGCCGCTTCCCAGGCGAGATCCATGAGCAGCACGCCGTCTTCACGAGCGGCCTGGCGGATGGCCGCGTTGAGTCGCTCGATCAGCGCATAGGGCGAGGCGGGCACCAGCGCCTCGAAGGACCCGAACAACGGTGGGTCGGCCGGCACGATCGTTTGCTGCACCACCTGCGCGGCGTGCCGCTCGCGGGCACGGCGCCAGAGCAGACGCAGCTCCTCGACACGCTCGGCGACGGCGGCATCCACCTCCTCTTGCGAGGCCTCCAGCGGCAGTTGCAGCGGCGCGTCGCGGGCATCCAGCGCCAGCAGGGTCAATTGCGGCGCGAAGGCGCTGAGCTCGGCATCGTCCATCAGCAGTACCTGGCGGTACAGGCCATAAGGGGCGACATGCGCCGACACCGCCAAGCCGCGCTGCAAACCGGCGACCCGGATCGCCGGGACCAGATGATCGACCGTATGCGAGGCGAGCAGGGCGATGCGTAGCGGGCGCAGCCCTGGCGCACTGCCTTCCCCGGCGGCGACGGCGCGCAGACCTTCGCTGGCCAGGCGGTCAAGGCGTGTGGTCTGGGTAAAGTCGCGGCGGAAACCGGCGAGCCGAGCCGCCTCGGCCAGGCGGACCATGGCGTCGGGTTCGCGTTTGGCCTCGCCGATGGCGGCGCCGAGATCGGGGTGTTGCGCCAACCAGAGAAGCTGATCCATGAGCAACGGACTCCTTGTCTAGAACTGAAAGTAGAGAAACTCGGTAGGGGCGACGGAGAAGGCCACCGCGAGGGCGAAGAAGCCCAGCACGCCAATGGCCAGGCCGATCACCGGGCTGGGGCTCCAGACGGCGACGGGAAACCAGCGCAGCAGCCAGTGCTCGCGCGGTGGCGCATCCAGCGCGGTGCGCACGCGCGCCATCCACTGCTGCACGTTGGGCATCAACCAGACGAAGGCGAGCAGGATCGCCAGGGTCAGGTAGTCGGACTTGTCGAATCGGGTCGTCAACTCGCTGAGGCCGACCATGCCGGACAGCATCGCCAGCGCAGCGCCAACGTTGTCGGCCCGGAAGAACACCATCGCCACCACGACACTGAGGAAGGTCAGCAGCACCGCGCCTCCGTGATGCAACGGCTTGTCGCTGTCGAGCGGCAGGCCCTGGCGGGCCTTGAAGGCGCGAAAGCCATGGGCGACGACCAGGTAGAAGCCATGCAGCAGCCCGAACGCCACGAATTGCCAGCCGGCCCCGTGCCAGACACCCGAAACGAACATCGTCAGCACCGTGGGGTAGGCGACCAGCACGACAAAGGTGCCGAGGCTCATCTTGCCGCGACGTGGCAGCGGCTTGCCTGCGGCCATCCGTGAACGGGTGATGCGCATGACGATGGGGTTGTAGAGGTAGGCGGTGAGAAACCGCGTCAGCGTCATGTGCCAGCGTGACCAGTAGTCGATCACGTTGTACGCCTTGAACGGGCTGTTGAAATTCACCGGCAGGCGCAGGCCGAACATCAGACCCAGCCCGATGGCCATGTCGCTGTAGCCGGAAAAATCGAAGTAGATCTGCAGCGTGTAACTGAGCGCGCCGAACCAGGCATCGTAAAGGGCGGGCACCGTGCCGTCGGCGGCAACAGCGAAGATCGGCGAGGCATTGGCGCCCAGCGGGTCGGCGATGATCACCTTCTTGAACAGCCCGAGCAGAAACACCGTGAGCCCGAGCGACAGGTTGTCCAGGCGCGGTCGGAAGGTCGATTCGTCCTTGAACTGCTTGAGCATCTCGCCGTGATGGGTGATCGGCCCCGCGATCAGTTGCGGGAAGAAGCTGATGAATAGGCAGTAATTGACGAAATCGTGTTCGCTGACCTCGCCATCATGAGCGTCGACCAGATAGGCGATCTGCTGGAAGGTGAAGAACGAGATCGCCAGCGGCAGGATGATGTCGCCGACGGACCAGCCCAGCCCGAATGCGTCATCGAGCGTGCCGAACAGGAACCCCGTGTACTTGTAGTAACCCAGCAGCGCCACGTTCGCCGCCACGCCCAGCACCAGCACGGCGCGCGAGGGGCGTCGCATCAGCAGGCCACCGAGCAGGTAGTTGAAGACCATGCTGCCGACGAGCAAGGGCACGTAGGCGGGGTTCCACCATCCGTAGAACACCAGCGAGGCGAGCGTCAGCCAGATGGCGGCGTAGCGCTGTCGGCCACTGCCGGCGAGCAGGATGAAGCCCAGCAGAACAACCGGAAGAAAACCGGCGATGAATACCATGGAGTTGAAGAGCATCGTCCCTATCCTTGCCCAGGTGTATCCCAGTGCCATCCCTTTAGGCCGGGACGGCGGCTGCAGCCATGAGCCCGCTTCGACGATTGCGGTCGACGCGTCACGGCTCACCCCCAACGAACGATTTCGCAGCCAGGCTTCGTTCCTTAGTCGCTACTTCGGGCCAAGTCCCAGTCCCTAGATGCGACAGGGACTTGTAAGGAAAAGTTGCGCCGTTCATCTGCCGGCAAAACCTGGCGGACAGACGGGAATGTGCGGGTAAAACAGGCGAAACGGTAGTTTTCAGACCGAGCCCCGTCTTCTGCCGGCTTTACCGTGGCTGCCGTGTACGGGGCACCGAAAGGAGGTCGTCGCGGTACAGCGAGCGGTCAAAAAATGGGCCGCTCGTCACATTCCTGATGCCGACCAGCGGAGCGGGTGAACTTTGCGGCGGGTCAGCCGATGACCCGGGAGTAATCACACTATCTATGTGGATGCTCATCCCATGCGAATCACACTGAAACTGAAAGTTCTGCTGCTGGCGTTGGTCCCGGTCACCCTGTTCGCGCTCGTGCTCAGCGGCGCGGCGGCAAAGATTCTCCACTCGCTGGCCGAGGAAGAGATCGAAACTACCCGTGAGCGGATGATCGACGACGCCCGCGCGCGCCTCGAAGACTACATGCGCATCGGGGTCAGCAGCGTTGCGCACCTCTACGAGCCGGCCGCGCAGGGCGATATGGCCAGCCGTGACCAGGCCATCGCCATTCTGAAGAAGATCAAGTTCGGCAAGGACGGCTACTTCTTCGGTCACGATTCGAACGTGGTCCGCCTGTTCCGCGGTGAGAGTCCGGTGGACGTGGGCGTCAACCTGAGCGATCGTCGCGATTCCAACGGCGTGTACATCAACCGCGAGTTGGTTGCCGTGGCGAAGAACAACACCTACTACGTGAACTATTCCTCGCCGTTGCCGAGCAACGAAAAGGTGCAGGTTCCGAAACTCGCCTACAGCTACTACCTGCCGAAGTGGGATCTGGCGCTGGGCACGGCCGTCAACCTGGACAACATCGAAGCGGCCCTGGAAGAGGTGCGCAAGGATATCGACAGCCGCGTCAATTCCATCCTCAGCAGCATCCTGGCGATCGCCGGCATCATGTTGGTCGCGCTGGGCATCGCCGGCGTGGTCATCAGCAACTCCATCGTCAAGCCGATCCAGGTGATCCGAGCTCAGCTTGATGACATCGCAGCCGGCGACGGCGACTTGACCCATCGCCTGCCGGAGAACCGCAACGATGAGCTCGGTCAGCTGGCGAGCTCGTTCAACCGTTTCGTCGGCAAGATCCACACCATGGTCAGCCAGGTCGCGGAGATGACCGGCCAGCTCACCGGCATGGTGGCCGAGGTAGCGGCGCAGGCGCAGCGCTCCGAAAAAGCCATGGAAACCCAACGGCAGGAAACCGATCAGGTCGCCACGGCGATCAACGAAATGTCGGCTGCGGCCCAAGAGGTTGCACACAGTGCTCAGGGTGCCGCCGAAGCCGCGCAGCAGACCGACCAGGAAGGCCAGCAAGCCAAGGCCGTGGTCGATTCGAGCATTCGCCAGATTCATGCGCTGGTCGAGGAAATCCGTAGCAGCGGCACCTCGCTCGACGAGCTGCAGCAGGATGTGCACGCCATCGTCGGCGTGCTCGATGTGATTCGCTCGATTGCCGAACAGACCAACCTGCTCGCGCTCAACGCCGCGATCGAAGCAGCGCGTGCTGGCGAGGCGGGCCGCGGTTTCGCCGTGGTCGCCGACGAGGTTCGCGCGCTGGCCAGTCGTACCCAGCAGAGCACCCAGGAAATCCAGGGCATGATCGACCGCCTGCAAACCGGCACCAAGCAGGCCGTCGCCGCGATGGGGCGTTCGAGCGAAGCCGGCGACGCCAGCAGCGCGCAGGCCAACCAGGCTGGTGCCTCGCTGGATGCGATCGCGCAGCTGATCGCCACCATCAACGGCATGAACGCGCAGATCGCCAGCGCGGCCGAAGAGCAGACCGCGGTGGCCGAAGAGATCAACCGCAGCGTTCATCAGATCGCCACGGCGGTCGAGAACGTCGCCGAGGAAACCCAGCAGGGCGCGCGCACCGCGCAAAATCTGGCCAGCGTCGGTGAGCGTCTCGGCGGCCTGGTGCGTCAGTTCCGCATCTGAGATCACGCCACGCGTTTCTCATCGCCAATTAAAAAGCCGGCACCTTGTGTGCCGGCTTTTTTTATGCCCGACTGCTTGTCCCTGGTTTGCTTTGTCTCGGGGAAGGACGGCGTGGCGCCCGTCTAACTGTCGGAATAGTGTCGCCTGTTTATTGACCTTGCATGGTAAGGACTGTACAAAGCGCGACGGCGGAATTAATGCTTGTACAACTTTTCTGGAAGGTACCTATGAGCGGGCTACGTAGTCTCTTGCTTGACCTGAGTGTCAGGCGCAAGTTGTTGGCAGGCTTTGGCGTGGTGTTGACGATTACGCTGATCATTGCGTGGATCAGCTACGAATCGTTGAACTCGGTCTTCGACCGATTCGGCAAGATCAATCAGGTCGCCGATATCAAAGCCCTGGTCGCGGACGCGCGGCAGGGAGAAAAGAACTACCTGCTTCGCCGTGACCCGAGGTTTCTGGACGAGGCACGCACCGCGATCGATATGACGCAGCAGATCGCGCTGACCGCTCGCGAGGCGTTTTCCAGCGCTGAGAGCATCGAACTGATGGACCGCATTCAGCGTGACGGTGAGGCGTATCAGGCCAGGCTCGCGGAGTTTGCCGAGGCGATGCGCAAGACGCAGCTCGCCGAAGACAACATGGAAGCGGTCGCTCGGGACGCGCTTGCGGGCTTCAACACAGCCGAGGCGGAACTGCGCAGGCGTGTGGAGGAGCAAATCCTGGCCACGGGCGACGCCGAGAGCATTCAAACACTCGACCTGTCCACGCAAGCATCTCAGCTCGCCAAGCAGCTCTCCGATACTCGGCGACTCGAAAAGAATTTCGTCATCGGCGGTCAGGCGCGAGACGCAGAGGCGCTTGTCGCCCAGCTCGATGCCTCTGCGCAGGCAGGCGCGGCGCTGGCTGCCGAGCTTCCGGTTGGTCGTAGCAAGGAGGCGCTCGAGGAGGCGCTTGCCCGTCTGGGTGAATACCGTTCGGAATTTGTCGATTACCGTAACGCGCAAGCGGAGCGAGTCGCCAGTGAGCAAGAGCTTACCGAGTACGCGCGGCGGATGGTTGAGGTCGCGCAGACCGCCTATGCGAGCCAGGTCGAGGAGCTTCGTGAAGAGCAGGGCCAGGTGCGCATGGTGCTTGTCGGCGCGACCGTGGTGGCGCTGGTGCTGAGCGTGCTTTGTGCCGTGCTCATTACCCAGATGATCGTCGGCCCGTTGCAGCAGGTGGTGTCGGTCGCACGCCGCATCGCCGAGGGCGATCTTTCGGCCGATCTCAAGGATGATCGGCGAGACGAGCTCGGGCAGTTGATGCAGGCGATGCAGCAGATGACGGAAAGCCTCCGCCTGCTGATCTCGCGCCTGTCTGACGGTATTGCACAGCTGGCGTCGGCGGCCGAGGAGATGTCCGCTGTAACCGAACAGACCAGCGTTGGCGTCGGGCAGCAAAAACTCGAAACCGATCAGGTCGCCACGGCGATGAACGAGATGACCGCCACCGTTCAGGACGTGGCTCGAAATGCTGAATCGGCGGCCCATTCCGCTTCGTCTGCCGACATCCAGGCGCAACAGGGCCATTCGGTCGTCAAGCAGACCATCGATCGAATCGAAGCCTTGGCTCGTTCCATCGAGGAGTCGTCGGAGGCGATCGAGCGGCTCAAGCACGACAGCGCCGGCATCGGCAATGTGCTCGATGTGATCAAGACGGTCGCCGAGCAAACGAACCTGCTCGCGCTCAATGCCGCAATCGAAGCCGCTCGTGCTGGAGAGGCCGGGCGAGGCTTCGCGGTTGTGGCTGACGAAGTGCGGGGTTTGGCGCGTCGCACCCAGCAATCCACTACCGAAATCGAACAGCTGATCGTCGCGCTTCAATCCGGCGCCGAGGGCGCCGTGGAAGTCATGGGCAAAAGCTGCGCGCTCGCGGACCAGACTGTCGAGGCCGCGCAGCTGGCCGGTGAGGCGCTGAATGCGATCAACAGTGCCGTATCGAGCATCCAGCAGATGAACCAGCAGATCGCGACTGCATCCGAGCAGCAAAGCGCGGTTGCCGAGGAGATCAACCGGAGCGTCTCGAACATCCGCGACGTGGCTGATCAGTCGGCGGCGGCCACGGCGCAGACATCCGCAGCGAGCGCCGACCTGGCTCGGCTGGGAAGTGAGTTGCAGGCGCAGGTCAGCCGGTTCCGTCTGGCCTGAGCCTGGCGGCGCACAGCGCGCTGCGATCCACGATTCGAAAAAGGCCGGCATCCATGGATGCCGGCTTTTTTTGTTCATGTGACGCCGACGGGTTGCAGCGACTTTCGCGCCTCAGCCGAAGAAGTAAAGGCAGCCCGAAATGACCAGACCCGAATAGACCAGCATCAGCAGGCAGTAGCCCATGATGTCGCGCGCGCCAAGGCCAACGATGCCGAGAATAGGCAGCGCCCAGAACGGCTGGATCATGTTCGTCCAGGCATCGCCCCAGGCAATCGCCATGGCGGTCACGGCGGGAGTCACGCCGAGGGCTTCGCCGGCTGGCAGCATGATCGGCCCTTGCACCGCCCATTGGCCGCCGCCGGAGGGTACGAAGACGTTCACCAGTCCGGCGCTGAGGAAGGCGAGGACGGGGAAGGTGTCCGCCGACGACCAGGCGATGAAGGTATCGGTGACCTGCTTGCCCAGCGAGAGCCCGTCGGCATTGGCGCCGACCATCATTCCCATGATGCCGGCGTAGAACGGGAACTGAATGACGATGCCGCTGATGCCGCCGATGCCATCCTGTACCGCGCGCATGTAGCGCTCGGGCGAGCCATGCAGCGCAAGGCCGATGAACAGGAACAGGCCGATCACGATGTTCAGCGTCAGCGCAAAGCCGTTCTCGGCAAAGTAGTAGCCGAAGTACACCACGCCGAGTGCGACGATCAGCCCGTTGAGGATCCGGCTGTCGTCCAGGCGCTGGGCCATGGTTGTGCGCGGCAGGGCGTCGTGTTCCGGATCGCGCAGCAGGGCCGGATCGGCAACTTTCGGGTTCTTCGGGTGCATGGCCCAGTTGAGGATCGGCAAGCCGATGACCAGCAGCGCGATGATGGTCAGGTTCATGCTGGTAAAAAGCGTATCGCCGACGCCGATCGCGGCGGTGACGACGCCGCCCGTCATGCGCTCGAGGTCGGCACCGCCAGTGGCGAGTGACAGGGGGATCGAACCGGACAACCCTCCATGCCAGATCAGGAAGCCCGAGTAGGCCGCTGCCACCAGCAGTGGATAGTCGACGCCCTTCACCTCACGGGCCAGAGCACGGGCGAACACCGCGCCGATAACCAGGCCGAAGCCCCAGTTGATCCAGGAGCCGGCCAAGGCGACCAGAGTAACCATCACCACCGCGCGCCCCGGCGTGCGGGCAGTGCGTGCAAGCCCGGCGAGCAAGCGGTGGATGGCTGGCGCACTCGCCAGGGCATGGCCGGTGACGAGGATCAGGGCCATCTGCATGGCGAAGGTCAAGAGGTTCCAGAACCCGGACCCCCAGTGCCTGGCCATGGCCGGCAGGTCCTGGCCGGTAACGGTCATGCTGGCGACCAGCACGATAAGGCTGAGGAGGATGGCGAAGACGAACGGCGAGGGGAGGTAGCGTTGTACGAGCTTCACACTCGCCGAGGTGATGGCGTTGAGCATGGATTGGTCCTTGTTTTTATTGCTATGTGAGGTGGTTGTCGCGGTTGAACGCTGGCGCTGGCTCTGCCTGGGACATGCGCTGCGGAGCAGCGCCGTCGTGGCCCGATCCCGGCTGATAGAGCTGTAGAGGAGCGGGCTCTGCCTGCGATCCGTGTTCAGCCCCCGTCGTGGTCCGGGTCGCAGGCTGCTCCTGAAAAAGCCGGTTAGGTGCGCTCGATGGCCAGCGCCACGCCCTGGCCGCCGCCGATGCACAGCGTGGCCAGGCCCTTTTCGCGTCGCGGCGGATCATCTCGTGCAGCAGGGTGACCAGCACGCGGCAACCCGAGGCGCCGATGGGGTGGCCGAGCGCGATGGCGCCGCCGTTGACGTTGACCTTGTCGGCGGCCCAGCCGAGTTCCTGGCCGACCGAGAGTGCCTGGGCGGCGAAGGCTTCGTTGGCTTCGATCAGGTCCAGCTCATCGAGCGTCCAGCCGGCTTTCTCCAGGCAGCGGCGCGTGGCTGAAACCGGTGCGATGCCCATGATCGCCGGATCCACGCCGGCATTGGCATAGGCTTTGATCGTCGCGAGTACGGGAAGGCCGAGCGCCCCGGCCTTGTCGGCGCTCATCAGCAACACGGCCGCCGCGCCGTCGTTGAGGCTGGAGGCATTGCCCGCGGTGACGGTGCCGTCTTTCTTGAATGCCGGTTTGAGCTTGGCCAGCGCCTCGGCGGTGGTGCCGGCACGTGGCTGTTCATCGGTGTCGAAGCGCAGTGGGTCACCCTTGCGCTGGGGAATCTCGATCGGGGTGATCTCGTCCTTGAACCGCCCGGCCTCGATCGCTGCCACGGCTTTCTGTTGCGAGCCCGCGGCAAACGCGTCCTGCGCCTCACGGCTGATTCCGTACTTGTCGACCAGATTCTCGGCGGTGATACCCATGTGGAAATCGTTGAAGGCGTCCCAGAGGCCGTCGCTGATCATCGAGTCGACAAGTTCGGCGTGCCCCATGCGCAGGCCGGTGCGCGCCTTGGGCAGCACATAGGGCGCGAGGCTCATGTTCTCCTGTCCGCCGGCGATGATTGCGTCGGCATCGCCACAGCGGATCGCCTGTGTTGCCAGGTGCAGCGCCTTGAGGCCCGAGCCGCAGACTTTATTCAGCGTGAAGGAGGGCACCGCATCGGGCAGGCCGGCTTTGATCGAGGCCTGGCGCGCCGGATTCTGCCCGGAGCCGGCGGTCAGCACCTGGCCGAGGATGACTTCATCGACCTCAGCGGGGTTCAGCCCGGTCTGTTCGAGCAGGCGCTTGATCACCGCCGCGCCCAGGTCAGGCGCGGCGATGTTCGCCAGGCTGCCCTGGAAGGCGCCAATGGCGGTGCGGGTGGCGGCGACGATGACGACGTCTTTCATGTGTAGGCTCCGGATGGATTGGATGTTGTTATTCAGCGCCGGTGAAAGGTACATGACGCGCTCTCGCCGACGGCGTGCTGGCTTATATCCAGCACGTCGCGCGTCAGGTCAATTGCCCCGGCGCTAGTACCGCATGGCGTGCGGCACTCAGAACACCATTTCCGGCACTTGATCGGGAACCACCAGTTCGCCGGCCGTCTTGGCGACGATTTCCTCGACGCTCACGCCCGGCGCGCGCTCCTTGAGGATGAACGCACCGTTTTCGATCTCCAGGTATGCCAGGTCGGTCAATACGCGCTTGATGCAACCGGCGCCGGTCAGCGGCAGGGTGCATCGGGGCAGCAACTTGGACTCGCCGTCTTTCGACGCGTGCGTCATGAGCACGATGATGTTCTCGGCACCGGCGACCAGGTCCATCGCGCCGCCCATGCCCCTGACCAGCTTGCCAGGGATCATCCAGGAGGCGATGTTGCCCTGCACATCCACCTCGAAAGCGCCAAGCACGGTGAGGTCGATATGGCCACCGCGGATCATCGCGAAGGATTCGGCGGAGTTGAAGATGGAAGCGCCGACGCGGGCAGTGACGGTCTGTTTGCCGGCATTGATCATGTCGGCGTCGAGTTCCTCTTCGGTCGGGAACACACCCATGCCGAGCAGCCCGTTCTCCGACTGCAGCATCACGTCCATGCCCTCGGGCACGTAATTGGCGACCAGGGTAGGGATGCCGATACCCAGGTTTACGTAGTAGCCATCCTGTAGCTCGCGGGCGACGCGCTGGGCCATTTGTTCGCGGGAAAGTGCCATGCTCGGGTCCTCTTCTTGTTCTGTTCAGCTACGGACGGTGCGTTTTTCGATGCGCTTTTCGAAGGTGCCGCAGATGATGCGGTCGACGTAGATGCCCGGCGTGTGAATCTGCGTGGGATCGAGCTCACCGGGCTCGACGATTTCCTCTACCTCCACGACCGTGATCCGGCTCGCGGCGGCGGCCAGCGGGTTGAAGTTCTGCGCGGTATGGCGGTAGATGACATTGCCGTAGCGGTCGGCCTTCCAGCCCTTGACGATGGCGAAGTCGCCGGTAATGGCGTGTTCGAGGATGTAGGGGCGTCCGTCGAATTCGCGCACGTCCTTGCCTTCGGCGATGGGCGTGCCGTAGCCGGTGGCGGTATAGAACGCCGGGATACCGGCGCCGCCGGCGCGCAGCTTTTCGGCCAGGGTGCCCTGCGGCGTCAGCTCGACCTCGAGCTCGCCATCGAGCAGCTGGCGCTCGAACAGCGCGTTCTCGCCCACATAGGACGCGATCATCTTGCGGATCTGCCGATCCTCCAGCAGCAGGCCCAGCCCAAAGCCGTCCACGCCGCAGTTGTTCGAGACCACGGTCAGGTCGCGGGTACCGCGACGCTTGATCTCGGCGATCAGGTTTTCGGGGATACCGCAGAGCCCGAAGCCGCCGGCCAGGACGGTCATGCCGTCTACGAGCCCATCGAGCGCTTCGGCATATGAATTCACGCGTTTGTCGAAACCAGCCATGAACCTGTCCTTCTTGTTGTTGATAGCGGAGGGTTGTCGCTGGAGTGTTCCGCCGATGCCTCTATTTGTTAAGTTGATTTTTAAGCTGGATTGATTGATAAAAACAAATAAACCATCTGCCCCGAAGCGAACGCCATGACTGTGAAGCAACTGCGGGCCTTTCTGGCCGTTGCCCATACCCTGAGCTTTGCCCAGGCCTGCGAACGCCTTCACCTGTCTCAATCGGCGCTGAGCCTGACCATCAAGGCGCTGGAGGAAGGGCTCGGCGGCCGCCTGTTCAGCCGCACCACTCGTGCTGTCAGCCTGACGCCGGAAGGCGAGGCGCTGTTGCCGTTGGCGCGTCGGCTGTTGGCTGACTGGGATAACGCCGAGGATGAGCTCCGTCAGCGTTTCACCTTGCAGCAGGGCCGGGTGGCGCTGGCTTCCATGCCATCCTTTGCCGGCAATCTCCTGCCAGCGGTGCTGCGGACCTTCAGCGATCGCTACCCCTCGATCAGCGTCACGGTGCACGACGTGATCAACGAGCAGGTCATGGAGATGGTGCGAGACGGACAGGTCGAGATCGGCATCGCCTTCGAGCCTGAGCCGAGCATGCCGCTGAGTTTCACGCCCCTCTACAGCGACCGCTTCGTCGCCGTGGTGCCGGCCGACTCGCCCCTGGCGAGCGAAGCGGAGGTGGCCTGGGAGGCCTTGCTCGGCCACCCCTTCATTACCTTGCAGCGGCCTTCGACCGTGCGCTTCATGCTTGAGGAAACTCTTCGCCAGCGGGGGCGTGCGCTGTCGGTGCAGTACGAAAGCCATCAGCTGGCAACGGTCGGGCGCATGGTTGCCAGCGGGCTGGGCGTCAGTGCGGTGCCGGCGCTGTGCCGCGCGCAAATGCTTGAACTCGGTGCGTGCTGCGTCGCGTTGGGCGACCCGGTGATCGAGCGGCCTGTGGGCATCCTCACCAAGCCGGGGCACGAGCTATCGGTCGCGGCGCAGGCGATTGCCGATACGCTGCGCGCGGCGGGCGCTTATCCAGGTGAAGGTCGCCATAGGCAAAACCATTGATCTCGATCAACAAAAGCGATTGGCGGTACTTAAGCAATGTCTGAGCTAACCGATAAGAGCAGCATGGATTGGGTTGGCTCGACCGCCTGTCCGCCAGCACCCCTCGGGTGCGTAGTTGGCTCATTCATGGATAGGTGACATATGTCTCTACGAAATTTCGGTATCGCACCCCGGGCTGCCTTGGGGTTTGGTTTGGTCGCATTCTTCCTGCTTTGCATCGGCGTCTTTTCGCTCACGCAGATGGCGCGGATGGACAGTGCGTCAGAGGACATCAGCGGCAACTGGATGCCGTCAGTTACGTCACTGAAGTCCATGGAGCAGTCGATTCTGCGCCAGCGCATTTTTACGCTTCGGGCGTTGGTGCTGACCGACGCAGCATCGCTTGCCAAAACGACGGCCACCATCCTTCAGCTAAGAGAAGAAGTGGCGCAGCAGTTCGAAGTCTACAAGCGCTACATTACTGGCTCTGAGGAGCAGGGGCTTTTTGACAGTCTCGCCAGTGCCTATGCAGTTTATTTGAATGACCAGAAACAGGTGCTTGCGCTGGTAGATCAGGGTCGTTTCGATGAAGCGCGCAATTACCTCAACGGAACCATGGCAGCTAACGCCGATGCGCTGATGAAAACCCTCATCACGCTCGGAGAGTTCAACACCAAAGGCATCAAGGCAGCAGCGGATATGTCCGCCGAAACCTACGACAGCTCTCGTATCTCAGTAATTACTGCAATCGTTATCGCAGCCTTGGTTACCGCGCTGCTGGCCTGGTTGCTGATCCGCAGTATCGTCCAGCCATTGGCTGAAGCCGTGAAAGCTGCTGAGGTCATCGCGTCCGGTGACCTGACCCGGCCGATCGCCGTGGCCGGCAAGGACGAGCCGGCGCGGTTGCTCGATTCGATGAAAAAGATGCAGGCCAACCTGCGCGACACCATCCAGCGCATTTCCGATTCCTCCACCCAGCTTGCGTCCGCCGCGGAAGAGCTGCACGTGGTGACCGAGGACTCCAGCCGCGGGCTGGCCCAGCAGAACGGGGAGATCGAGCAGGCCGCGACGGCAGTCAACCAGATGACCGCTGCGGTCGACGAAGTCGCGCGCAACGCCGTGGCTACGGCCGAGGCGTCCAAGGAGTCCGAGCGTGCCGGGCGCGATGGCCAGCAGCAGGTCACCCGTACCGTGCAGTCGATCAACCAACTGGCCGAGGGCGTGACCACCACGGCTGGGCAGGTGGGTGAGCTGGCCGACAAGGTCCGCGACATCAGCAAGGTGCTTGACGTGATCCGTGCGATCGCCGAACAGACCAACCTGCTGGCACTCAACGCCGCCATCGAAGCCGCACGTGCCGGCGACGCCGGCCGGGGCTTCGCGGTGGTCGCCGACGAGGTCCGTGCGCTGGCGCATCGCACCCAGCAGTCGACCCAGGAAATCGAGGAAATGATTGGTGGCATCCAGCACGGCACCGACCGCGCCGTTCAGGCGATGCAGCTGAGCAACGAGCAGGCGCGCTCGACGCTGGTGGTCGCACAGGCAGCCGGCGAGGCCCTGGAGCAGATCGCCGTAGCCATCGCCACCATCAGCGAGCGCAACATGGTCGTCGCCAGCGCTTCTGAAGAGCAGGCCCAGGTGTCGCGCGAGGTGGATCGCAACCTGATCAACATCCGTGATCTGTCGATGCAGACGTCGGCCGGGGCGAACCAGACGAGCGTTGCCAGCCAGGAGCTTGCCCAGCTCGCCGTAGGTCTGCGGGGGTTGGTGGGGCGGTTTTCGGTCTGATTTCCGCTAACCGGTAACGAAGCCCTGCACGGTTTGCCGTGCGGGGCTTTTTTGTGTCAGGCGGTATGTTGGAGTGAGGCAAGATCGGCCGCCGATCTACGTGACCCATTCGCCCGGGCATCGGGCTCATGGCTCAGGTTGCTATCGCCTCGTTGGCCAGGCGTACCGGAGTGTCGGTGTTGCGCTGTCTCGGTAATAGCGATACGAAACTGATCGCCGACCATCACCAACCGAAAGTACGCTTGCCAGGCGCGGGCGGTGCACCGGAGATTGGCTATGGCGATCATCACCGGCCTCTGCATCATGCGCCCGAAGCCGGGTCCAACGAGTTCGTGGTGACCTCGCTGCATCCCGTCGTGACCCGCGAACAGGTGATCGAAAACACCGGCTGGGCCATTCGTTTCGCCGATCAACTGACGGAAACGGCGGCGCCGACCGATGCCGAACTGGAGGCCCTGCGCGCGCTCGAAGCGCGGACGGCCGCCGCCCATGGACAAGCTGGAGGTGACGAGTGACACGCGACGTCTTTATCTGTGATGCGGTACGCACGCCCATCGGTCGCTTTGGCGGCGCGCTGGCCGCGGTGCGTGCCGACGACCTGGCCGCCACGCCGATCAGGGCGCTCTTGGCGCGTAATCCAAACCTCGATCCGGCGGCAATCGATGAGGTGTTCCTGGGTAGCGCCAACCAGGCGGGCGAAGACAACCGCAACGTGGCGCGCATGGCCGCGCTGCTGGCGGGTTTGCCGGAAACCGTCCCGGGCGTCACCTTGAACCGCCTCTGCGCCTCGGGCATGGATGCGGTGGGCAGTGCCTTCCGCGCCATCGCCTGCGGTGAGATCGAGCTGGCGATCGCCGGCGGTGTGGAGTCCATGTCGCGCGCGCCCTATGTCATGGGCAAGGCGGACACGGCCTTTGGCCGCACCCAGAAGATCGAAGACACCACCATCGGCTGGCGCTTCATCAACCCGAAGATGAAGGAGCTGTACGGCGTCGACGCCATGCCGCAGACCGCCGACAACGTGGCCGACGAGCATCGCATCAGCCGAGAGGATCAGGACGCCTTCGCTCTGCGCAGCCAGCAGCGCACCGCGGCGGCGCAGCAGGCCGGGTTCTTCGCCGAGGAAATCGTCCCGGTGGTGATCAAGGGCAAGAAGGGCGAGACGGTGGTCGACACCGATGAGCATCCACGCGCCGACACCACCGCCGAGGCCCTGGCCAAACTCAAGCCGGTCAACGGACCGGACAAGACGGTCACCGCCGGCAACGCCTCGGGCGTCAACGACGGCGCCGCGGCGATGATTCTTGCCAGCGCCGAGGCGGTGCGGAAGTACGGCCTCAAGCCGCGCGCCAAGGTGCTCGGCATGGCCAGCGCCGGCGTCGCACCGCGGGTCATGGGTGTCGGTCCGGTGCCGGCGGTACGCAAGCTGTGCGAACGGCTGGGCAAGGCGGTCGACGACTTCGATCTGATCGAGTTGAACGAAGCCTTCGCGGCCCAGGCCTTGGCAGTGACCCGCGAGCTGGGCCTGGCGGACGACAGCCCCAAGGTCAATCCGCAGGGTGGCGCCATCTCCCTCGGGCACCCGCTGGGCATGAGCGGCGCTCGCCTGGTGCTGACCACGGTGCATGCCCTGGAGAAATCCGGCGGCACGCTCGGTCTGGCGACCATGTGCGTGGGCGTCGGGCAGGGCCTGGCGCTTGCCGTCGAACGGGTCTGAACGAGGCCGGGCGTGGCTTGCGCGTCGCCCGGTTCCGACCTTTGCTTTGCCTCTGATCGCCAGGCTGTCCGGTTCGCCTGGCGGTATTTTCATATTCAAGAAGGAGTGGGCATGCCCAGCGTCAAACTCGCCGACTGCGAACTCAATTACCGCCTCGACGGCCCGGTCGATGCGCCCGTCCTGGTGCTTTCCAACTCGCTGGGCACTCAGCTGGGCATGTGGGATGCCCAGCTGCCAGCCTTCACCGAACACTTTCGGGTGCTGCGCTACGACACCCGTGGCCATGGCCGCTCGTCGGTCACGCCCGGACCCTATTCGATCGAGCAGCTCGGCCGCGACGTGCTGGCGATGGTCGATGCGCTCGGGATCGATCGCTTCGCCTTTTGCGGCCTCTCCATGGGCGGGCTGATCGGCCAATGGCTGGGCATCAACGCCGGCGCGCGGCTGACGCGGCTGGTGGTGTGCAACACCGGCGCGAAGATCGGGACCGACGAGGTCTGGAACGATCGTATCGATACCGTGCTCAAGGGCGGCCAGCAGGCCATGCGCGACATGCGCGATGCGTCCATCTCGCGCTGGTTCACGCCTGGCTTCGCCGAGCGCCAGCCTGAACAGGTGACTCGAATCACCGAGATGATCGCCAGCACCTCGCCGGAGGGTTACGCGGCCAACTGCGGTGCGGTGCGCGATGCCGATTTTCGCGAACAGCTGGGCGCCGTTGCGGTGCCAACGCTGATCGTCTGCGGCAGCCATGATCCGGTCACGACCCCTGAGCACGGGCGCTTCATGCAGCAGCGCATCGCAGGCGCTCGACTGATCGAGCTGGAAGCCGCGCACCTGTCCAATGTCGAACAGGGCGACGGCTTCACCCAGCCTGTGCTGGCGTTCCTCAAGGGCTAAAAAGAGCACGCGACCGGCTCTATCCGGTCGCCTGCTTTTCTCCTCAGTGGGTGTCTCGGTAACTGTTCACGCAGATGAAGCTGCGGGCCTGGTCCACGTCGCCTTTGCCGCGATAGAGCGGCCAGCGTGGGTATTCGCACAGTGGCCGGGTGCGGCCGGGCACCGCGACGCTGTCGGTCACCACCTGGCGACGGGGTGCGATGCCGCGCTCTACCCAATCTTCCAGCGCGCTGAGCGAATCCCAGGCGGCGTTGAACACCGTGCTTGCGGCATGGGCATAGCCGGGAATCTCGTAATAGCGCATGAAGCGTCGGGTCTGGCCCTCGCCCATGTCGCGTTGCACGCGCCGGTAGTAGTCGGCGGTGGCGCGGGTGCTGACGAGCTGGTCGGACGTGCCGTGCGCCATGAGGATCTTGCCGCCGTTGTCGGCAAAGGCCGAGAGATCGGTCCGGTTGACGTCCTGGCGCAGGGACAGCGCGTCGACGCGTGCTTGCCAGGGGCCCAGCCGTGTCGGGTCGAGGGTCAACGAGTTGAACGCCGGATTGCGTGTCACGAAGTAGCGTACCCATTCGTCCCAGAAGCCGGAATGGTAGGGCGCGCCCTCGGCGAAGCCGGTGCCGTGCACGGGCATCGGGTAGTCCGGTTGCAGCGTGTTGAGGCCCAGGCGGTTGACCACCAGTTGCAGGCCCTCGCCGGGACGTCCGAGGTCGGTGCCCCAGGTATTGAAGCCGGGGTAGCCGGTTTCGCCGCTGGCCAGGGGCTGGCTGAAGCGGATCGGCGTATCGAAAACCTTCAGTGCAGCGATCTGCGCATCGGACAGGCAGGCATCGCCCAGATCCGCGCCGCCGGGGCAGCGTAGCGGACGGCCGTTGAGCCTCGCCTTGGCCGGGTCGAATCGGGCGTTGCAGGCGGCCTGATGGCTGATAACCCGGTCGCGCACGCCATCGAGCCCGTCGCATGCCTGCATCGCGGCTTCGAGCAGCGCGGCGCGCTTTTGCAGGCTGGGAAAGGCGCCGGGTTGGGCAAGTGCTCGCGTGATGCGTCCGAACTGCAGATCGAGCGCGGCGGCGTTGTAGGCGGGATAGAGCACGATGGCGCCCTGGAAGTCGGTCGGCCATTGCTGGACCACCGCCAGGGCCTCGCGCCCACCGGTCGAGCCACCGGCGAAGTAGCTGCGCGTCGGCTGGCTGCCGTAGCGGCGCTGGATCAGTTGCATGGCGGTGTCGCGGGTCTTCTTCAATGCATCGTGTGCATAGTTCGCCAGCGCTTCTTCGTTCCAGGCGAAATCGCCGGGGTTGACCGGGTTGGCCGGATGCCCCGAATCGCTGCCGAACACCGCATAGCCGCGGCCCAGTGGTGTCGGTTGGTCGACCGGCCCGGCTGGGACGTTACCGGCCACGTTCGGCACCGTGCCGTTGTAACCACCGCCGCCAAACATCATGGCCTTGCCGTTCCATTGCTCGGGCAGGGCAATGCGCATCCGGATGGGTGGGGCTGACGGATCGACCGGTGCGATCTCGACGCTGACGTCGCAATAGGGGCCGGCACTTGCGTCTCCCGGAACGGCAGTTACCGCAGTGACACGGGCACCGGAGGTGGGCAGGGCGATGGCGCTGGCGGGCACTCGGACTCCGGTCAGCCCACTGCAGGTCGCGGCCAGGGCGGGTTCGGCTGTCAGCAATGCCAACGCGGAGAGGGCCAGCCAGCGGCGGCAGGGCAGGGGTTTCGGGGCCTTGGACGGGCGGGGTAGGGTCATGGGGGCATCCTTCTTGTTGTTGTGGGGGTGGCGCGTGCCACTTGGCCGATAACAGCCAGAGATGTGCCAGGTGCAGGCCGTCCGAGCCCGCGACCGATGGCTGGTCGATCCAGCGAAACCCGGCGGCTCTGGCTCGTAGGCACCGCGCACGGCTTACCGCAAGTCGTGCTGCGCGCGATGTCCAGTACAGATGACAGCAGCACGCTTCGCTGTCCTCGCCGCCGCACATGATGTCTGGACGGCTGGACAGCCGACGAGCGGCAGGCCAAGAAGGGGTTATTTCGCGTCGTGACGGTGACGGGTTCGTCTGGATGCTACGTCTGTGGATCAGGCTTTTACGGTCCCGGTCACGTTAGGCCGTAGTGATCTGACGAATGAGCCGGCTATATCAAAACCTCTGGCTATACTTTTTGTTACATATGTCCGCTCATGTAACAGGCCACCCCCTCGCAGAGACGCATCCGCCTCATGGAAACGCTTTACCTGATCTTCCTGTTGTTGCTCGCCGTCGGCGCCAGCCGCATTCTCGCCAACATCGTGCCGCTGCCCCTGCCGATCCTGCAGATCATCATGGGGACGGTGCTGGCGCTTCCGCCCTTCGGCATGGGCGTCGAGCTGCGGCCGGAGATCTTCATGCTGCTGTTCATCCCGCCGCTGCTGTTCTACGACGGCTGGAAGATTCCCAAGCGTGAGTTCACCGAGCACGGCGCCGAGATGACGGCCATGTCGCTGGTGCTGGTGCTGATCATCCTGGTCGTGGTGGGCTATTTCATTCACTGGCTGCTACCGGCCATTCCGCTGGGTGCGAGCTTCGCACTGGCGGCCATCCTGTCGCCGACCGATGCGCTGGCAGTGATCGCCATCGCCCAGGGGCGCCTGCCACGGCACATGGCGCACCAGCTCGAAGGCGAGGCGATGATGAATGACGCCACGGGCCTGGTGTCCTTCAAGTTCGCGCTGGCCGCGGCGATCACCGGCAGCTTCTCGCTGCTCACGGTGACAGGCGAATTCTTCGTGATTGCGCTGGGCGGCCTGGCCATCGGAGCGGGTCTGAGCTGGGCGGTGGGCAAGGCCAAGCAATGGATGACGTCGCGCGATCTGTTCGACCCCTCGACCTACGTGGTCATGATCCTGCTGTTGCCCTTCGCGGCGTTCTTTCTCGCCGAGCATGCGGGCATGTCCGGCATTCTCTCGGCCGTCGCGGCCGGCATGGTGCAGAGCCGTATCGACATGCTGCCGGTGAAGACCACCACCCGCATCCTCAACCGCAGCATCTGGGAAATGCTCGACTTCAGCTTCAATGGCCTGGTGTTCCTGCTGCTGGGCTTGCAGTTCCCGCGCATCGTCGAGCGCGTATGGGAAGCGGCGGGGCACGAAACCTATCGGATGCCGATGCTGATCTTCAGCGCGCTCGCAATCATGGGTTTGCTGCTGCTGGTGCGTTTCGCCTTCGTCTACGCCTATCACTGGGGCGAAGCGCGGGTGCGGCGCATGCGTGGCAAGCCGGTCGAGGACAAGCCATTGCGGTTGTTTTCGGCCTTGAGTGCGGTGGCCGGCGTGCGCGGCGCGATCACGCTGGCGGGTGTGCTGTCGATCCCGCTGATGATTGGCGACACCCCGTTCCCAGGGCGCGACCTGATGATCTTTCTCGCCGCGGCGGTGATCATCCTGTCTTTGCTGGTCGGAGCGCTCGGCATTCCGTACTTCCTCAAGCAGTTGCCCAACAATGATTTCGAGCAGCATGAGGAAGAGCTGCAAAAAGGCCCGGCGAATCGCAGCCCAGGCCGCCGTCGGTTGGCTGGAGAACTGGAAACAGGCCAACCCGGTGGACGATCCCGACAAGGCGTTGCTGCACAGTGAGGTGACCGCGCGGGTCACCGAGTCCTACCGGCACGACATCGAAGCGCTGATGAACCACCATGACCGGGTGAACCAGGCACGGCAGACGCGTACGCTGGAGCGCGATATCCGGCTGCAGGCCATCGCGGTGCAGCGCAAGGAAATGTACCGGATGCGCAAGCGCCACCTGATCGACGAGCAGATGCTGCAGACGCTGTTGCGCGAGCTGGATTACGAGGAGGCGGCGCTGGGTAGTCGCGAGGCAGCGTCGCACTGAGGGGATTGGCCCGGCCGCGTGCTGGGCTGTACGCCGTTGGGCGGATGAATCCGCCCCTACTGACGGGTTTCGAAGGCAGCGCCCGCGGCCTGATTTCGTTCGGCCAGACGGACGTGCCGGGTGTTGTTAGGCCAGACTCCGCAAGCCGATTAGCGGCCAGCCATGTCCTGGCGCGCTTCGGGCTCGAGGACGGCGATGGTCTGGTCGCTGTGCTTGAACGACACCAGCGCGGCGAGCCAGGCCTGCAGCATCGGCGACTTGCTCTTCTGATTGCGCATGGCGATGGTCAGGATCTCCCGGGCAATGGTGACCATCGCCGCCTTGCTGCCGAGGAAGTGCCAGTTGAACCAGCCGTCGCCATAGCTCCAGGGGTGGACTGGCCCCCGGCGATCGGAATGTAGACCTTGACCGACAGATCGAAGAGCACCTCGGGCTTGGAGATGATCAGCAGGTTCACGTCCGTCACTTTGCTCAACCAGTAGCGGTGGTCGAAGCGGCCGCCGGTCAGCGTTGCGGACTGGCTGAGTGCATCGTTGATCAGCGCACGGTTATCGATGACTTGCACGGTGAGGGCTTCCGTTTGCAGTGGGTGGCGCCGCTCGAGGCCGCCGCGAAACGCGGCATGCGCCTGATCGACCCGGAGTCGCGCGGTACGCTGCCTGGGAGGGCAGGTCGCGCTTGGCATGCCGGGTTATCGGTACGTCGACGGTTTTGTTTAGCGCCTGCTCGTCGAGTCGCCTCGTTTGGTGATCGCGCTGATCCAGCCGTAGCCGCTGACCAGCACGATGCCGCACAAGGCCATGACGGCGCCCGTCACGAAGGCTGGCTCGATGGGCTCGGCCAGTAGCCAGGCACCGAGCGCCACGCCGAACAAGGGCGTGAGAAATGACAGCACGCCGAGGCGTGACGCCAGGTAGCGGCGCAACAGGCTGAACCAGAGCAAGAAGCTGGCGAAGCTGACCACCAGTGACTGGAAGCCCAGGCTCAGCCACACCAGGGGCGTTGGATTGAAGGTGGTGTGGCCGGTCAGCAGGGCCACCGGCAACAGCAGCGCGAAGCCCGTCAGCAATTGGTACAGCAACGTCTGGGTGGCCGGCAGCGAGGACAGGCGGGTGGTGCGGATCAAAACCGTGGTCGAACCCCAGGCAGCACCGCCGAGCAGCGCCAGGAAGTCGCCCCAGAGCACACCACTGAATTCACCGCCCTTGTCGGCACCGCGCATGAAGGCGACCGCAATCCCGACGAACGCCAGGCCGACACCGAACCATTGCAACGGCGCGAGGCGCTCGTTCGGCAGTTTCCAGTGCAGGCCCAGCGCCGCGAACACCGGCGCGGTGTAGAGGAACACCACGACATGCCCGGCCGAGGTGTGCCGTACGGCTTCACCGACCAGGAGAAACTCCAGCGCGAAGAGCGCACCGGCCATGCAGCCGACCTTCCAGACGCCCTCGGCGACGGTCAGCCGCTCCCGGCGCACGGCCATGAGCGTTGCGACGAGCAGGGCGCCGACACCCGAACGCAGTGCGATCTGCAGCACCGGGGAAAAATCCGCCGCGGTCGCCTTTAGCGCGATCTGCTGCATGCTCCAGATCAGGCAAAGCATGAGCATCAGGCTGACTGCGGGCAGATCGAGCGGCTTGCGAGTGTCCATGAAACGCTCCGGGACGAAGGGAGCCGCGCATTGTCCGGCATCGGGTCGCTCGAAGGCGAGTGGTGCGGGAGGAGGAGAAAAATCGGCGGCGCGCATGTGGCGCGACTGACCGGGGCGCGAGGCCGGCCGCCGGAGGCGCGTCGTGCTGGCCGCTCACGCTAACCGGCGGTCGGCAAAACTCATTTGGCGAATAGCTGGCTCATGTCCTTGAAGGCCTTGAATTCCAGCGCGTTGCCACAGGGGTCGAACAGAAACATCGTCGCCTGCTCGCCGACCTGGCCCTGAAAACGTACATACGGCTCGATGACGAAGGCCGTGTTCCGTGCGCGCAGGCGTTCGGCCAGGGCTTCCCACTCAGGCCAGCTGAGCACGATGCCGAAGTGCGGTACGGGTACGTCGTGGCCATCCACGGCATTGGTGTGCGCGGCCTCCTGGGACGCAGTACGCGGGTGCTCGTGGATCACCAACTGGTGTCCGTAGAAGTCGAAGTCGACCCAATGCTCGGAGGAGCGGCCTTCAGGCAGGCCGAAGACCTCGCCATAGAAGCGGCGCGCGGCCGGCAAGTCGTAAACGGGAATCGCAAGGTGAAAGGGGGACAGGCTCATCGGGGCATCCTTCTTCAGTGGGGCCGTGCGGGCCATCTTGACGGTTTGTCGCACCCCGCAACAGCGGATATCTTTTGCCGCGAGCCTCGAAAATTTCGATCAATGAGCCGTCCATGATCCGTGAACTCAAGACCTTCCTCGTCATCGCCCGGTGTGGCAGTTTCGCCGCCGCAGGCAACAGCATCGGCCTCACCCAGTCCGCGGTCAGCGCGCAGATCAAGAACCTGGAAGCCGCACTGGGCCTTCGTCTATTCGATCGAACCGGGCGCTCGGCGCATCTGAATGCCGCCGGGCAACGGGCGGTGCCGCTGGCCGAGCAGATCATCGAGACCTTCACGTTGATGGGCCAGCCCGAGTCGCTGGATGACTACCGTGGAGAGCTGCGAATCGGTGCCATCGGCACGGTGCAGACTGGCCTGTTGCCAGCTGTCCTGCTGCGTCTGCTCGATCAGGCGCCGGGTGTCGCGCCGAAGCTGGTGCCTGGCGTTTCGCTGAACCTCCTGGCGCAGGTGGATGCCGGTGAAATCGATCTGGCGGTGATGATCCGCCCGCCGTTCGCGTTACCCAAGGAGCTGCACGCCGAGCGGGTGCAGCGCGAGCCGTTCGTACTGATCGCGCCGCTCGATACGGTCGGTGACGACCCGTTTGTGCTCCTCTCTGAGCAGCCGTTCGTGCGTTATGACCGCACTTCGTTCGGCGGGCGACAGGTGACCCAGTTCCTGCGCAAACACCGGCTCGACCCGCGCCCGGGACTGGAGCTCGACGAGCTCGATGCCATCGTCAAGATGGTCGAGAGCGGGCTCGGCGTGGCGCTGGTGCCGCGCGCAGGGCTCTGGCTGGAGGGGCCGGCGCGGGTTCGCGTGCTGTCGCTCGGCAGTCACACCTTTCATCGCGAGCTGGTGCTGGTGCGTCGCCACGGCGTGCGCCAGCTACCGGTGCAGCAGCTGTTTCGTCGTTGTCTGGGCGAGGCGCTCGGCGAGCAGCGCTGAGGCGCCGGTCGCGGCTGAAACGCCGGGCTGCGGGCGGGGTCTTAGCTGAGGTCCCGATCGTTCCAGCCCCATTGGAGAACCCAGATGGCCCAACCCGATCTCCAATCCCGCCTGGCCTTTACGCTGCAATCGGCCGGCCTGCTGGAGTGGTACGTCGAGCTCGATGACTCGCTGAATGATGCACAGAGGGCGGTCGAGACCGTTACTCACGCGCTCGATGCGTGCTCGCTGGGCAGTACCTCCTTGACCGAGTTCCTGGAACACATCCATCCCGATGACCGCGACGAGGTGGCCGAGCAGGTCGCCATTGCGCTGTCGACCGGCGAGGAAGTGCGCTTCGAGTGCCGTGTGCTGGTCGGTGAGCGTGGGGTGCAGCGGGTCAGCGTCGCCGGTTGGTCCACGGCGCACCCGGAGTTGCGTGCGTTGCACTTCATCAGCCAGGACATCACCGATTGCCGCCGCGCCGAGGCCATCGCCCATGGCCAGATGCGCGCGTTGGAGCTGGCCGTTGCCGGCGCTCCGCTGGGGCAGGTGCTGGCGGAACTGACCGGCTCCGCGCAGAGCCAATTTGCCGGCGTGGTGCAGGCCGCGATCATGCGCCTGGATGAGGACGGCAAGCTGCGTTTCGTCGAAGCGTCGCGCCTGCCGCCAATCTTCGTCGCCGCGCTGGACGGTCTCGACGCCAACGCCGGGGAAACCAGCTGCGGGATGGCGGTGCGTACGGGAAAGCCGTTCGCGGCGACTGACCTTGCCCGCGACCCGCATTGGGTTCGCTACCGTTCCGTCGCGCTCGAACATGGGTTGCATGCCTGCTGGTCGACGCCAATCCGGTCCGTCGAGGGCGAGGTGATGGGTACGCTGGCGTGCTACAGCCGCCTGCCGGCGGCACCATCGGCCGAGGAGCAGCAGGGCATCACGCTGCTCGCCAACACCGCTGCGCTGGTGGTGCAGCGGGATCGGGCCAATCGCGCCCGGGCCAGCGTCGAACGCCGAATGGCCGTCAACGAGCGTCGGTTCCGCGGGTTGGTCAAGGCCACCAACAGCCTGGTCTGGTCGGCCAGCCCGGACGTGGACATCATCGAGCCGCAACCTGACTGGTGCGACTTCACCGGTCAGACTTTCGAACAGGCTCGCGGCAAGGGCTGGCTGCAGGCGGTGCATCCAGACGACCTGCCCGAGGTGCAGGCCTTCGTCGACGATATGCGCAAGGTGCGGACGAACAAGCGAGCCGAATACCGGGTGCGCCGCGCCGATGGCGAGTACCGGCACATGACCGGCCACGCGGTGCCGATCTTCGACGAGCAGGGCGAGATGAAGGAATGGTCCGGCGGGCTCACCGACATCACCGATCGCAAACAGGCCGAGCAGCGCCTCAGTCACATGGCGACCCACGATGCCCTCACGGGCCTGCCCAATCGCACCTACCTCAACGATCATTTGCGCGAGCTGGTCAATTTCATCCCCGACGGCCAGCAGCTGATGATCATGCTCATCGACCTGGACCGCTTCAAAGAGGTGAACGACTCCATGGGCCACGGCTACGGAGACGTCCTGCTGGTGCAGATCGCCCACCGCCTGCGCGAAGCGCTCCCGTCGGGTGACCTGGTGGCGCGGCTGGGTGGAGACGAATTCGTTGTGGTCGCGCATCTGCCCGACGGCATGGCCTCGGCCGAGCGTATTGCCACCGATCTGATGCGCGCCATTCAAGTGCCCTGCGACGTGCTTGGTACGCGCTATTACCCCTCGGCATCGATGGGTATGTGCCTGTATCCCACGCCCGATACGCGCATCGACGAGCTGCTGCAGCACGCCGATATCGCCATGTACCGCGCCAAGGACGCCGGCGGCACGCGCATGCAGTTCTTCTCCGCGGAGATGAGCGTGGAAACCAAGAACCGTATGGCGCTCGAGCTCGACCTGCGTGAAGCCCTGGAGCGGGGCGAATTCGTGCTGCACTACCAGCCCCGCATCTGCCTGGACGACGACTCGCCCTGTGGCGTGGAAGCCTTGATTCGCTGGAATCACCCGAGCAAGGGGCTGGTGCCGCCGAATGTGTTCATCCCGATCGCCGAGACGACCGGGCTGATCTGCCAGATCGGCAATTGGGTGCTGCGCCAGGCTTGCGAGGACGTTCAGCGCCTGATCGACCGTCTCGGCACCGACCTGGTGCTATCGGTGAACGTCTCGCCCGTACAGCTCCGGTCGCCCACGCTTTGCGGCGAAGTACGCCAGGCGCTGCAGGCGGCCGGTATGGACACCCACCGGCTCGAGCTGGAACTGACCGAGTCCGGCCTGATCGAGGACACGGACACCTCGCAGCAGCTGCTTCGCGAGCTTGGCGACATCGGCGTCAGGCTCGCCATCGATGATTTCGGCACCGGCTACGCTGGCATCGCCTACCTGCGGCAGTATCCGATCGACGTGGTCAAGCTGGATCGGGCCTTTCTCTGCCCCACGCCGAAAGCCGGCGGCTGCCTGGACTTCATCCGCGCCGTCACCGAGATGTGCCATTCGCTGGGCATGCGCGTCGTCGCCGAAGGGGTGGAGGATGCCGACATGCTGCGCCAATTGTTGCGCTCGGATTGCGACGAGGCCCAGGGGTACCTGTTCGCCCAACCGATGCCGTTGGCCAAGCTGGGCGACTACATCATCGATCGCCAGGCGGGCTGATAGCGGCGTTTGGCTGAATACCTTGCACGGGTGGGATGCGGTGGATGGCGACAACTGGTCCAAGTGGTGCGACGCCGCGGTGTTCCGACCCGTTCAGCTGTCTCGTTACCCTGTGGGCGAATAAATTCGCCCCTACAAATCGGCGCTGCTGGGGCGAATTTATTCGCCCGGCGGCTCGGCCGGTTCGGAAGCGCGGAATACAGGCAATCTGCCGAGCAATCACAGGATGCCGCGGCGTTCCGACCCGTTCAGCTGGCTCGTTAGCCTTGTGGGCGAACAAGATCGCCCCTACGAGTCGGTGCTGCCCTGTAGGGGGCGAATTCATTCGCCCGGCTCGGCGGCTCGGCCAATTCGGAGGCGCGGAATACAGGCAGCTGCCGAGCAATCACAGGATGCCGCGGCGTTCCGACCCGTTCAGCTGGCTCGTTAGCCTTGTGGGCGAACAAGTTCGCCCCTACGAGTCGGTGCTGCCCTGTAGGGGCGAATTCATTCGCCCGGCTCGGAGGCTCGGCCAATTCGAAGGCGCGAAATACAGGTAATCTGCCGAGCAATCACAGGATGCCGCGGCGTTCCGACCCGTTCAGCTGTCTCGTTACCCTGTGGGCGAACAAGTTCGCCCCTACGAGTCGGTGCTGCCCTTTAGGGGCGAATGAATCGCCCCTAAAGGTCGGAGTCATTCGCCAGCGAAGGCTAGCGTCCCTTCCGACACCATGCCGTTCGACTCACGAAGCACTTGCTGGAAAAGCAGTGGCGCCATTGGCCGGCCAAGATAGAAACCCTGGGCCTGATCGCAGGCGAGGTCCGTCAGTTTGCCGAGCTGGGCGACCGTCTCGATGCCTTCGGCCGTGACCGTGAGCGAGAGGGCGTGGCCCATGCTGACAATGGCGTTGACGATCGCTTCGCTGCTGTCGGACTGGTCGAGCCCGGCGATGAAGCTGCGGTCGATCTTGATGCCGTCGAACGGATAACTGCGCAGGTAGCTGAGCGAGGAATAGCCCGTACCGAAATCGTCCATCGACAGGCGGATACCGAGTGCCTTGAGCCGGTTCATGGTGGTCAGGGCCGAGGCGGCGTCTTCCAGCATGACGCTCTCGGTGATCTCCAGTTCCAGACGCGACGGTGCGATACCGGTCTGCTCGAGTACCGCGCCCACGCGGTCGACCAGATCGCTGCGCTGGAACTCGACCGGCGACAGGTTCACCGACACCATCAGCTCGGGCCCCCAGCACAGGGCGTTCAGGCAGGCTTCGTTGAGTACCCAATCGCTGAGCTCGACGATCAGGCCGGTCTCTTCCGCCAGCGGTATGAACACACCCGGGCTGAGCAGGCCTCTGCTCGGGTGTTGCCAGCGCACCAGGGCTTCGGCGCCGACGATGGTCTGGGAAGCGGCATCGTAGCGGGGCTGGAAATCGAGGCGGAACTCGCGGCGGCGCAGGGCCTGGCGCATGTCCATTTCCAATTGGCGACGCTCCATGATTCGCTCGTTCATCGCCGGTTCGTAGAACTTGTACAGGTTGCGCCCGTTGGATTTGGCCTCGTAGAGCGCGATGTCGGCATAGCGCAGCAGGTCCTCGGCGGTCAGCCCGTCGTAGGGCGCAGCGACGATACCGATGCTGGCGCCGACGCTGACATCGTTGGCGCCGATGCGGATCGGTTGGTTGATCTGCTCGATCAGCCGCTCGCACAGCCGCTCGGCTTGTTCGTGGGTCCGGCAATCGGTCGCGGCCACGATGAACTCGTCGCCGCCGAGTCGCGCCACCAGGTCGGTCGAGCGCGTGCACGCCGTAAGGGCATTCGCCACTTCCCGCAAGACCAGGTCGCCGGCGGCATGACCCAGGGTGTCGTTGATCGGCTTGAAGCGATCAAGATCCAGTGCCAGCAGGAACATGGGGCGGTCGCCGCTCACACCTTCGTTCAGGCGGGCGTTGAGGTAGTGATTGAGGCGGTGGCGGTTAGCCAGGCCCGTCAAGGCGTCGTGCTGGCTGATGTGCTCGATGCGCGCCTTGGCTTCGATTTCCTCGGTGATGTCACAGACAGTGCCCAGGTAGCCTTCCAGCGTGTCGCCTGCCAGGACCGCGCGGGCCGAGAGCTGGCCGTAGCGCTGCGTGCCGCGGCTGTCGTGCATCGAGCAGGGCAGGGGTTTGCGACCGGCTAGCCCGCCGGGCTCGGCATGGCTGGCAAGCAGGTGCGTGTCGTAGTTGAGCAGTTCGGCCAGCGGGCGCCCCAGCCAGGCCTCGCGTGCCAGGCCGGTCACCTGCGTGAAGCGTTCGGACAGGTAGGTCAGGCGTTGCTGCGCATCGGCTTCCCAGATCCAGTCGGATGAGGCTTCGGAGATGTTTCGAAAACGCTGCTCGCTGATGCGCAGCGCCTGCTGAGCCGCGTCGATCATGCTCGCGGCGCGGGCGATTCGGCCCCGCAGCCAGCCAACCAGCACGGCGACCAGCAGGCCGAGCACCAGCAGCATGGGCAGGAATTTCATCAGCAGCGTCTTACCCAGCTCCTCGCTCCGCCATTGCAGCGTCAGGCTCATGCCCAGTTCCGGGCGCAGCGTCAGCTTCGGCTCGGGTGCGTCAGGCCGCTCGCCCAGGCTGGCCTTGAGGCCGGCGAGGTCGAAGGCCTGGTCGATGCCCTTCATCTTCGTGTCGGTCAAGACATCGACGTAGACGAGATAGGACAGTCGGTCGAATTCCACGTAACTGCTGTCCGGCCGGATCACCGCCGCGGATACGACCGCGGGCATGCCCGTGACGGAAAAATAGGCACGCGCCACGGCGTCCGCCACCGAGCCCTGACGCGCTTTGGCCAGCAGGGCGGGAAGGTCGCCGGCAATCCACTCGTCGGCCGCGACTTCGGTCAGCTTGCCGTCGATCAGGCCGTAGCGCGTCCGGCCATCCGGCCCGAGCACGAAGACGCCGTCCAGTTCGTAGGTGGTGTGCAGCGAGGGTCCGATGTTGTTGCGATCGTACGCCCAGGCCAGGTCGAGACGCTCGCCCATGAACTCATAGGCGTCCTCCCAGAAGGCGTAATCGACCAACGCGGTTTCGATCTTGTCCAGGCGGCTCTGCATGGCCTTGGCGGCATCCGCCTCGCTGTGGCGCACCTGCCGCTCGTCCAGCGCGAGGCACAGGTACACCAGCGCCAGCGCGGCGGTGATGAACAGCGCGGCGATCACGGCGATGAAGCTGAGCGACGCTTTGCGGGTCATGGCGGTATAGCCCGCCGTCTCGTCATGGGGGTTCGTTGCGGTCTGTGTCATGGAGGCAAATCGTCAGGCTCGAAGGGGCGGCAGGCCTGGCAGCATGGACAGGGCTTCGCGCTCCTGCGGTTCCGTGCAGCCTGGTGGCCGGCAGTACGTGCTGTATCGGCGTGTTAGCCCGACCTGCGAGTCGCTTCCGACGGGCGGTTCGCGCCGATTGGCCGTGGCGCCGCGACCGATCCATATGCACCCGCTGCACAGACGTTCTAGAAAACCCACCCTGCATTGCATGACACTGAGCGCCACGGCCGAGATGGCCATTGACACACACTGCGAACGGCGTGCAGGGGCGTTTGTGGCATGAGCAACGACAGCTGGATCGACCTGAAGCTGGATGCCGAGACCGGGATCGAGATCATCCGCGCTCATTTCGAAGGGCATGCCTACGACCCGCATTGGCATGACAGCTATCTCGTCGGCTTCACCGAGCAGGGCGTGCAGCAGTTCAACTGCCGCAAGACGCTGCACAACAGCCTGCCCGGGCAGGTCTTCCTGCTTGAGCCCGGCGAAATCCACGACGGTCTGGCGCCGTCCCCGGAGGCTTCACCTATTCGACGCTCTATCTGCAACCGCACTGGCTGAAGTCGCAGTTACAGAGCCTCTGCGATGAAGTTCCCGAGGACTGCCTGCCCACCTTCGCCGAGACCCTCACCAGCGAGCCTGATCTGGCGCTTCGCATTGCCAACGCGTTGCAGGCGCTTTATCACGGTGAGATGCGCATCGTCCGGCACGCCGCGCTCGATGCGCTGCTGGAAACCTTGTCCAGCCGGATGCGCTGGCGGCGGCGACTCGAGACGACCCCTCGTCTGCCGGCCGCAGCGATCAAGGCGAGGGACTATCTCCATGCGCACCTCGACCAGGACGTGGGCCTGGACGAGCTGGCGGTTGTCGCCGGGGTGGATCGTTTTCGCCTGTCCCGCGCCTTCAAGGCCTCCTTCGGCCTTGCGCCGCATGCGTACCTCGTGCAGCTGCGCCTGAGCCTGGCGCGCAAGCTGCTGCGCCAGGGCTCGCGCCGGCGAGCGTCGCCAGTGAGCTGGGGTTCGCCGACCAGAGCCATCTGGGCCGGTGGTTTCGGCGTGCGTATGGCTTGAGTCCGGCGGCGTACCGCAGGCAGTGCTCAAACCTTCCAGACCGCTGAACGATCTGCTCGCAAGCTGGCAGCGTCTTCTTCACCCGGAGCTGCCGCCATGCCATTCCCGTCCCCCCTGCAACGGACCCGCCTGACTGTCGAGGCGCGGTCATGAGCCAGTTCATGCCCTTCGTCCTGTTCGCCTTCGTCGCCTCGATTACGCCCGGGCCGACCAACATGCTGGTGCTCAGCAACAGTGCGCGATTCGGCTGGCGTGCGGCAGTCCCGCTGGTGCTCGGAGCGTGCGCCAGTGCGGCGGCCATCGTGTTGCTGGTCGGCCTGGGGCTGGGCGAAATCGTGTTGCGCCTGCCCGGCGTTCAGCAAGGCATGGCCTGGCTCGGCGTCGCCTGGATATCCGTGCTGGCCTGGAAACTGTGGCGCAGCGCGGGCGAGGCGCTCGACGCCGAAGCAAGCGGCCTGCGCATCGGCGCCTGGGGTGGCGCCGGCCTGCAGCTGATCAATCCGAAGACCTGGATGATGGCTTTCGCCGTGGTCGGCGTGTTCACCACCGCCGACGGTGGGGTTGCCGGTTATGCGGTCTACGCATTGCTGTTCTTTCTCGTTGCAGTGCCATGCCTGGCGGGCTGGGCCGCGTTGGGTCGCGGCGCGGTCGGTGTCCTGCGCACGGCCAGCGCGGTGCGACGCTTCAACCGAGGCATGGCGCTGCTGCTCCTCGTTTCGGCCTGGAGCAGCCTGTTGCTCTGATCGATCGCGGTTTCGAATCGCTTCGCCGGGTGGTTCGAAGGCTCTATCATGCGGCCGCCCGATTGCTTGCACACGGTTGGGGAACCAAAGCCCAAGGGAAGGGGGTCGAAGCGCCTACACAACGACCTCGCCCCGTCTTGGTCGCTCGCTGGCCTGCGGTGCGTATTGGCGCACGAGGCGATTTCATGACCCATCACAGGAACGACTGATGAGCACCGACCTCAACGCAGGACGCCTCCCCGACGAACACAGCCTGACCAACGTCCCGCGCCTGATCTCGCGCTATTACAGCGAGCGACCGGATGTGTCCGACCCGGCTCAGCAGGTCGCGTTCGGCACGTCCGGCCACCGCGGCTCCTCGCTGAAGACGAGCTTCAACGAATGGCACATCCTCGCCACCACCCAGGCGATCTGTGATTACCGCCGGGCGCAGGGCATCAACGGCCCGCTCTTCGTCGGCATGGACACGCACGCGCTGTCCGAACCGGCCTTTGTCTCGGCGCTCGAAGTGCTCGCGGCCAATGGTGTCGAGACGCGTATCGATGCCGGTTGTCCCGAAACCAACGGCGAACCCGGTTACACGCCGACCCCGGCGATTTCCAACGCCATCCTCGAATACAACGCTGGCCGCCACAGTGGCCTGGCCGACGGTATCGTCATCACGCCGTCGCACAATCCGCCGGCCGATGGCGGTTTCAAGTACAACCCCACCAACGGCGGCCCGGCCGATACCGGCGTGACGAAGTGGATCCAGGAGCGCGCCAACGCGCTGCTGGCCGCCGGGCTCGAGGGCGTCCAGCGGATCGACTACGCCCAGGCCTTGAACGCCTCGACCACCCAGCGCTTCGACTTCATCGAGCACTATGTCGGTGGGCTGGAGCAGGTCATCGACCTCGAGGCGATCCGCAACAGCGGGCTGAAGTTCGGCGTCGACCCGCTCGGTGGGGCCGGTGTGCATTACTGGACGCGCATCGCTGAGCGCTACGGGCTGCCGCTCGAGGTGCTCTCGACCCGCGTCGACCCGACGTTCCGCTTCATGCGCCTGGACTGGGATGGCAAGATCCGCATGGATTGCAGCTCGCCGCACGCCATGGCGGGGCTGATCGAGAACAAGGACCGCTTCGACGTCTCCTTCGCCTGCGACACTGATCATGACCGCCACGGGATCGTTGCACGGTCGGTTGGCCTGCTGAACCCCAACCATTACCTGGCCGTCGCCATCGAATACCTGTTCACCCATCGCCCGGAATGGAGCGCGGGTGCTGGCATCGGCAAGACCCTCGTGTCGTCCTCGATGATCGATCGCGTTGCGGCCGGCATCGATCGCCGGGTGGTCGAGGTGCCGGTGGGCTTCAAGTGGTTCGTCGATGGTTTGATGGATGGCAGCCTCGGCTTCGGCGGCGAGGAATCCGCGGGCGCGTCCTTCCTGCGTAAGCAGGGCGGTGCCTGGTCCACCGACAAGGACGGCCTTATCCTCGGGCTGCTGGCTGCGGAAATCACCGCCGTCACCGGCAAGGACCCGGGCGAGCGCTACAAGGCGCTGACCGAGCGTTTCGGCGCGCCGGTCTACCAGCGCATCGATGCACCGGCCAATCGCGAGCAGAAGGCAAAGTTGGGCAAGCTGTCCGCTTCCCAGGTCACAGCCGCCGAGCTGGCCGGCCAGCCCATTACCCAGATTCTCACCGAGGCGCCAGGTAACGGCGCCGCCATCGGCGGGCTCAAGGTCGTGACCGACAACGGCTGGTTCGCGGCGCGGCCGTCCGGTACCGAGGATGTCTACAAGATTTACGCCGAAAGCTTCGAAGGCGAGACGCACCTCAAGCGTATCCAGGACGAGGCCAAGGCGCTGGTGGATGGCGTACTGAACGGCTGAGCAATGAACCGGAGCGAGCTTGCTCGCGAATGAACCCGCTGTGCGGTTCAGCGGGTCGAACTAGCCGAGGCCTAGGGCCCTGGCTAGTTCGGGTGAAAAGCGCTTTGCCGGTGGGGTGCGCAGCGCCGTTTCGCGATCGCATCTACAGGGCACACCACGCTGATGCGATACGCGAACGTTATGCCGGCTCGGTGAGCCGCATCGATTCGCGTTGCGAAAATTCATCCTGGAAGGCCACCAGCCGGGGGAATTCGTTTCGCCAGTTCAGCTCGGCGAAGCGAAAGTCCAGGTAACCCAAGGCGCAAGCGACGCCGATCTGGGCGATGTCCAGCGCACCTGGCAACGACTCGGTATCGTCTTCCAGGGCGCGCAGGGCCCGACGGACCTTGCCCAGCTGCCCGTCAACCCAGTCGTCCCAGCGTCGTTCGGCTGGGCGGGCGACCTGTTCGTAGCGCGTCAGCACGGCTGCCTCCATCAACCCATCGGCCAGCGCGGCAAGCCGCAGCGTCTTCCAGCGCTTGGCCGGGTCAGCCGGAAACAGCTTCGACCGATCGTGCAGGCTGTCGAGGTACTCGCAGATCACGCGGCTGTCGAACAGGGCTTCACCGTCGTCAGTCATCAGCACCGGGATCTTCCCCAGCGGGTTGGCGGTGTTGACGCGCTCATTGAGGGTTACCGGCAGCACGGCGGTCTCGACCAGTTCCAGCCGGGACCCGAGGCCGGTCTCGAGCGCGAGCACGCGAACTTTTCGGGCGAAGGGCGACGCAGGGGCGTAGATCAATTGCATGGATAGCACTCGGGCGTAGGGGTTGCTCGGGATCGGGCGCGTCATTAGACCGCCCGGCTGCCGTTGAGCATAGACCCGCTCGAACCGCCAGCGAAGCAACGCGCTGGCCGATTCGAACAGCGCCCTTCGTACCCAGGCTCACGCAGCAGCCGACTCAGGCAGTTTCGCAATCACCTTGATCTCGAATTGGAAGCCGTAAAGCCAGGTCACGCCGATGCCGGTCAGCGTGGGGTAGGGCGCGTCGCCCCAGAGCTCATGCACGACGGGCCATATGGTTTCGAAATGAGTGTGTGGATCGACGATGAACGCGGTGACATCGATCACATCGTCGAAGGTGCATCCGGCCTCCTTGAGGATGGCGTTCAGGTTCGCGAAGGCCAGCCGCACCTGCGCCTTGAGGTCGGGTTCGGGCGAGCCGTCCTCGCGGCTGCCGACCTGTCCGGATACGAACAGGAAGCCATTGGAGCGGATCGCGGGCGAGTAGCGGTTCTTTTCGTACAGTGCCTGGCGGCCGGCGGGAAATACGACGTCACGGACTGGCATGGTTGTCTCCTCGTACATGGTGGACCCGTGCTTTGGGTGAAGAGACTGTAGAAGGCGAGGTTGCGCGGATAAACTCGCGAGTCTGGTCAGGACTGTTTCTGAATTCCAAACAATCGACGTTGGAGGCGACATGGACCGCTTCGTTGCTATGCAGGCTTTTGTGCGTGTGGTCGAAACGGGGAGCTTCACCAAAGCCGCCGAGACGTTGCACCTGAGCAAGACCAGCGTTACTCAACTGGTGCAGCAGCTCGAGGCAAGGCTGCGTGTCAGATTGCTCAATCGGACCACACGCAAGGTCAACGTGACGGCCGATGGCGTCGCCTACTACGAGCGGGCCGTTCGCTTGCTGGCGGACCTGGACGATGCGGAAACCAGTCTTTCCAGCGCCTCGAGTTCACCCAGGGGGCGGCTGCGGGTGGATGTGCCCAGTCCTTTCGCTCGGCTGATCCTCATTCCGGCATTGCCGGCCTTCCACGCCCGGTTTCCCGAGATTCAGCTCGATCTGGGCGTGAGCGACCGCAAGATCGACCTGATCGACGAAAATGTCGATTGCGTAGTGCGCGGTGGCGAGCTGACTGACCTGTCGCTGATGGCGCGGCACATCGGTGATCTGCAATTGGGCGTCTACGCGGCGCCTCGCTACCTGGAGCGTGCCGGCATCCCGGTAAGTCCATCAGAGCTGGAAAACACCCACCATCGGGTGGTCGGCTTCCTCTGGGCACGCACCGGCAAGGTGTTCCCTTATGCCATGCATCGCGCAGACGAACGCCTCCTGGTCCAGGGTCGCTACACGCTGTCAGTGGACGACGGCAACGCCTACCTGGCCGCCGGCCTGGCCGGCATGGGCGTGTTCTGGCTGCCGGACTACATGGCCGAAGAGCCCCTGGCGCGCGGTGAGCTGGTGCAGCTGTTCGATGACTGGCAGCTGGACCCGATGCCGATGTACATCGCGTTCCCACCCAACCGACATGTCAGCGCCAAGCTTCGTGTGTTCATCGACTGGGTCGTCGAGCTGATGGCCAATCGTGCGCGTTGAAATGGCCGGCTCGGGCCTGCTAGGCGCAGGCTTGCTAGCCCGTTTTGACACGCTCATCGGGCGGCGTTCGCTCTGCGCTCGGCGCCGGCCAGCCCACCGAACCTGACACCGCACGCCCGATTGGAACCCTGCGACGGGCGCCATCGCTTACACCGCGTACCCCAGCACCCTCGGCAGCCATAGCGCGATTTCCGGGAACAGGGCTACCAGCACCAGGGCGCTGCCCATCACCAGGACGAACAGCATCGCCCAGCCGACCGTCTGCTCCAGGCGGATCTTGGCGACTTCGGCGGTGACCATCAGGTTGATCGCCACCGGTGGGGTGAACTGTCCGATGGCGATGTTCATCGCCAAGAGGATGCCGAACCACACGGGGTTCCAGCCGAAGTGCTGCATTACCGGGATGAGGATCGGCATCAGGATCAGGTAGATGGAGATCGCATCGAGCAGCATGCCGGCCAGCAGCACCGCGACCATCACCAGTATCAGCAATACCGCGCCGTTGTCGGAAAGCGAGATCAGCCACTCGGCGAGGTGGCGGAAGGTGCCGAGCATGGTGCCGGCCCAGGCGAAGATCCCGGCCAGCGCGATGATCAGCATCACCACGCCGGAGATGACCGCCGCTTCGCCGCACAGACGCCACAGGTTGCGCCAGTCCAGCTCACGCGTGACGAACAGACCGACCAGCACGCCATAGGTCACGCCCGCCACCGCGGCCTCGGTCGGTGTGAACAGGCCGCTGCGCAACCCGCCGAGGATCAGCACCGGGGCGAACAGCGCCGGTAGCGCCTGGCGAAAACTTTCACCCAGCGGTGGGCGCTCGGCATCGTCCGGGTTTTCCCACCCATAACGACGCGACAGCAACCAGGCCGGTAGCAACAACACCAGGCCGGCGATGATGCCGGGAAACAACCCCGCCGCGAACAGCGCGCGCAAATCCACGCCGGGCACGACGATGGAGTAGAGAATCAGCGCGATCGACGGCGGGATCAGGATCGCGGTGGAGGCCGACGCGGCGATCAGTGTCGCGGAGAAGGGCTTGGGATAGCCGGCGCGGGTCATGCTCGGCAACATCACCATGGCGACCGCGGCAGCATCAGCCGGGCCGGAGCCACTCATGCCACCCATGATCAGGCAGACCAGAATGGCGACCATCGCCAGCCCGCCATGCCGTGGGCCGATCAATGCCTGCGCGAAGCGCACCAGGCGCAGCGCCACGCCGGATTTCTCGAACACCAGCCCGGTCAGGATGAACAGCGGAATGGCGATCAAGGGGTATTTGGCGACCCCGTTGTAGGTGTTGGTGCCGAGCGTGGCGAGCATGTCGGGGGAAAGCCCGGCAATGATGCCGATCGCACCGGACAGGGCGAGGGAAAAGGCCACCGGCACACCGATCAGCAGCAACAGCAGGAAGCTGGCGAGCATCCAGACATCAGGGCTCATCGCTAAGCCTCCCGCGCAGGCGGTCGATGGTCATCTGCGTCAGGCGTACCAGCATCAGCAGGGCCAGCAGCGGCAGCCAGACCACGTACCACCAATTGGGCAGGCCGAGACCGGGCGACTCCGATTCCCACTGGTATTCCTCCAGTGCGAACTGACCGCCGTACCAGAGCACCATCCCCAGGACCAGCACGCCGGCCAGCCATTGCAGCAGGATCAGCGGCACGCGGAGTCGGGGGAACAGCCGTTCGACGAAGCCGATGCGGATGTGCCGGTTGCTGCGCATCGCCACCGAAGCGCCGGCGAAGGTCAGCATGACGAGCAGAAAGACCGAGATTTCCTCGGTGAAGGCAAATGACGCGTTGGTGAAGTAGCGAACCACCACGTTGGCCAGACTGATCAGGCCGATGATCACCAGCGCCAGGGTGGCCAGCACGCGCTCAAGGCGCGCGTCCTGTCGATTGTCCATGAAAGTCCTCGAACCCCGGCGGCCCCGCGCCGCCGGGCAAAGCGGTGTATTACTCGGCGATGGCGGTGCGGGCGGCTTCGATCAGCTCGGCACCGATCTTCGGGGCCCACTTTTCATGCACCACGCGGGTGGCCTCGACAAACGCCTGATGCTCGGCATCGCTCAGCTCGGTCACTTCGACGCCACGGGCGCGAATGTCCTCGAGCCGCTTGGCTTCGGCGCTGCGCGACAGCTCGATTTCCCATTTGCCGGCATCGATGGCCGCCTGACGCAGGATTTCGCGATCCGCTTCCGGCAGCTGCTTCCAGACACGCTGGTTGACGGCGAAGACCAGCGGGTCGGCCATGTAATGCCACAGCGTCAGGTACTTCTGACCGACCTGATCGACCCGAGCCACGTCGAACACCGACAGCGGGTTCTCCTGACCGTCGACGGCGCCAGTGGTCAGCGCCGGCTTGGCGTCGGCCCAGCTCATCTGGGTCGGGTTGGCGCCGAGCGCGGTGAAGGTGTCCTGGAACAGCGGCGAGCCGACCACGCGGATCTTCAGGCCGGACAGGTCAGCCGGCGTCTTGACCGGCTTGGAGGAGTTGGAGATTTCACGGAAACCGTTCTCGCCCCAGGCCAAGGGAACGATGCCGCGCTTCTCGATGGCGGCGAAGGCCTGCTTGCCAGCTTCGCCCTGGGTAATGGCGTCGAGGTCGGCGCTGTCGGCCATCAGGAAGGGCAGCGAGAAGAGGTTCAGCTCCGGTACCTGCGGCGACCAGTTGATGGTCGAGCCGACGGCCATGTCGATCAGCCCCGAACGCATGGCCGAGAATTCCTTGGTCTGGTCGCCGGCGACCAATTGTGCGTTGGGATAGACCCGAAGGGTGATTTCGCCGTTGGAGCGTTCGGCCACTAGATCCGCCCACTTCTGCGCGGCCTGGCCCCAGGGGAAGGCGTCGGACAGCACGGTGGACACGGAATATTCGCGGGCAGCGACGGAGAAGGTGGCGGACAGGGCCGCTGCGGCGGCCAGGGCAGTAAGGCAGCGAGTCAGTTTCATGAGGCGTCCTTGTTCGGATCAGTCTTGGTTTTATTGGGCGAACGGCCAGGCACTGTTCGAGGGTGACCGGCACAGCAATGGCTGATGCGCCATAGGGACGCGCGGGTAGCGCGAAAGGACGCGGATGCTGCGCTGAGCAGGGGTAGGGCAGCGGGCCTCGCAATGCGTCACTGCGCCTCGAAGCCTTGTGGGCTGGAGGCACACCAACCGATGGGTTGGACGGCCAACTATCGCAGAAGGCACTGGCCAGCGCCATTGCCGGGCATCTCGTCTTTAGTCGGGACGCCAATCAGGCATCGCGCAACAGGTCGTGCGTGTTGAGCAGCGCGTAGGCGATCTCGGGGCGCTTCTCCAACCCACGGCGAATCGCGGCGGGGATAGACTGGCGCGTCTTGCGGCATAGCCCGGGCAGCTCGGCGATTTCGATACGAATGCCGCGCATGCTGCGCACCTCGTTGGGGCCGGGTGCTATGTCCATACGAATACCCAACTGCTCGTAGAGGCGTTGCTGCATGCGCTCCAAATCGGCGAGGCTCGCCAGGTTCTCGAGCCGTTCGAGGAGGCGGTTTTCCTCCATGCGAGTCAGTCGCAGGATGCGCAGATCGCCTTTTTCCGGCGCTTCGAGCAACTGCTCGCGCCCGCAAATGCAGGCGCCGGGCGGGCAGGGTGAGCGGATGGGAACGGCTGTATTCATGGCCTCAGATCATAGCGAGGCGGCCCGGCGCTTGCCCATGCCGTTCGGCAGCTGAGGCAGGCGACCGAGCCCAGCCCGCACGGCTCAGCGAACCGTGCGGGCTGGTTGGCATGGTCCGCGATTCAGTTGAAACGCCCATGCAGTCCGCCGACGCTCAGACGGCCCGCGCCGAGCAGGGCAATCGCCACGGAGCCGAACAGGAACAGCCCCTGGGTTTCCAGCGCCCAGCCGCCCATCTGGCCGATCGTGAACAGCTCGGCCATATGCGCGAGCGCGATCGCCACCAGCATGTTGCCGATCATCAGCAACGCGCCGACCCGAGTGAATAGGCCGATGATGACCAGAATCGGCCCGACGACCTCGCCCAGATACGCGCCATAGGCGAGAAACTCCGGCAGGCCCTTGCCGGCCAGCATGCCGGCGATGCCACCGACGCCACTCTGCAGCTTGGCGATGCCGTGCAGCAGCATCATCAGCCCGACACTTACCCGCAAAACCAGCTTCCCGATGTCTTCAGTCATGTGTCTCGTCCTGTCCAGCGTAACGGTTGGGTTGAATGTCCTATCACGGTAGCCCAGCGGCTGAGCTGCCGCGCGCCGTTATAACGCGGAACTGCGACAACAACATGCTTGGATGAACGTTTTTGAGCGTTGCCGTGCACGGGACGCAACACCCGGGCTCGATGCTCGCTGATCAGCGACGCTCACAGGCGATTGCCAGCCGCTCACCCGGCGCAAGAGGCTTCGCGCCAGCGGCGGTCGTGATCGGGATGTCACGGCGGTTCGCCGGGTCCGCGCAGATCAATAGCGTCTGCCCTTCCAGGGTCAGGCGCAGCCAGGCACCGCGGTGTTGCACGCTGAGGCGCACGTTACCCAGTGCCGCCGGCGGTGCCGGGGCAATCTGCAGCCCGTCGTGCTCGGCCCGAACGCCCAGGTAGTGACGTTGCAGCACATCCAGCGAGCCGGCCATGGCGCCCAGGTGCACACCTTCCAACGTGCCGCCGTCTGACGGCGCCTCGAGATCGATGCCCGCGCTCTGCTGGAAGAACCGCCAGGAGGCCGCCGGATCGATCCCGGCCAGCGCACCCGCGCAGACGACCAGGGACAGGCTCGACTCATGGGTAAGGCTGGACAGGTTGAAGGCGGCCGTTCGGCGCAGCGCATGCTCGTCGAAGGCGTAGCCAAGCGAGCGGATCAGTTCACCCAGCCGTGAACCCGGAAACAGATAGAGCAGCATCAGCACGTCCGCCTGCTTGGCCAGGCGGTAACGGTCGGGTCGGTCGCCGCGGGCTTCGAGCATCCAGTCCAGACGCGGATGGTCTTCGTGCATCCAGGCGTCGGGTACCGGTTCGAGCTGCTCGAAGCCATCGAACTGGAGCAGCACACCGTCCGGGCGGATCGGCAGATACATCCTTCGCGTCATGTCGTGCCATATGTCCCGTTCACCGGGCTGGATATCCAGCCGACTGCAGAGCGCCTGCGCGGCGCTTTCCGGCAGGGCCGCGAGGACGTCCAGCGCAAGCCGTAGCGACCAGACCGCCATCAGGTTGGTGTAGGCGTTGTTGTCCAGGCCGGGTTGGCCATCGCGGCGGAGGTTGTGGTACTCGTCGGGGCCAATGACGCCGAGGATCACGAAGCGACTGCGTGCTTCGTCCCAGCGCGCGAGGCTGGCCCAGAAACGCGCAATGTCCAGTATCAGCTCGCCCGCCTGGCCGGTCAGCAGGCCTTGATCGCCGGCCGCGAGATACAACTGCCAGGCGTCGTGGGCGATCGCCGCTCCGATGTGCCGTTGGCGATAGGTATAGTCCGGCATCCAGCGGCCTGACAGCGGGTTGCACTGGAACGGCGGCGTCTGCTCGCGCCCGCTGCCGGCGCTGCGCCAGGGGAACATGGCACCGCGCAGCCCGGCGATCCGCGCACGTTCACGGGCCATATCGAGGCGCCGATAGCGGTAGTCGAGCAGGCCCCGGGCCAGGTCCGGCAGATGGCTGGAGAGAAAGGGGTACGCGAAGATTTCGTCCCAGAACACCTGGCCGAAGTAGCCTTCGTGCCACCCGCGGGGAGGGAAACCCAGATCCCGTCCCGGGCTGTGCGGCGAAATCGTCTGCAGCAGATGAAAACTGTGCAGCCGCAGGCTTTTCTCAAGCCCCGCATCGGAAAGGCCCAGCGGTGCCTGCGCCCATAAGCGCTGCCAGGCCCGTGCATGGCGCAGATGCAGCCGGGCGAAGGCTTGGGTTGGCAAGCACGCGAGCACTTGCTTTCTGGCGTCTGCCGCGGTGCTGGGCAGCTCGCTGTCTACCTGCACGATGACGCGCTTTTCGATCACCAGGCGGCCATCCTTTACGTCGCATTCGGTCTGCTGCAGAAGCCGTTCGCCCTGGCACTCGGAGCGCCACGGCTGGATCTGGCCCGTATGGCAGACATGCACGGCCATCGCCAAGCGGCGCCCCGGCGTCTCGAGCCGGGCACTGAGCGTGGCCCGGCCGCCTTCCGTGGGCTCCAGCACCAGGTCCCGCAGGCGCTTGCCCTCGTAGGCGCGATTCTTCCCGATGAGCGCGTTTTCCACGCTGGCATCGATGACCGAGCGCACCTGCACGCGCTCGACGCCCGGCGGGCACTGCAGCTCCCAGCGGAGCAGGGCGAGATGGGGATTGGCCAGGCTGAGCAGGCGAATCTCCCGCAGTCGAAGGATTTGCCCGGCAAGCTGGAAGGAGATTTCGCGTTCGAGCCGGGCACGGTCCATGTACAGCGATTGCCGGTAGGCGAGCAGTGGCACGTCGGCCGAGCCGAACCATTGTCGGCCATCGAGTGAAACGCTTAGTCCGAACGGATCGGGCAGGTTGACCAGCGCTTCGAGACGCACCGGCTCACCGTTGACTTCGCGCGCGCCGTCGTCGTACCAGCCGGCTCTATAGAAGCCGGCGTAATGCACATCAGGGGCTGCCTCGTCCGCGGCCGACGCCTCGGGTGCCGCCGCGCGCCAGGACAGCACGCCGTTGCCCAGCGCAAGAAGTGCCTCCCGCCGGTGCTCGTCATCGGCGTCGAATGCCTCGAATCGGACTTGCCAGCGTGTTTCATCCTTCTGCATCGAGGCACCTGGCGTTCTGGCGAATCCGCGCGGCCATCGAAGTGACCTGCTCGCGGTCCGGGTAGGCGGGCTTGGAGCCGTAACCGGTCACCGCCAGGTTGGCCGCCGCCACGCCCCACGCCGCCGCATCCACCGGGTCGAGCCCTTCGAGCAAGGCAACGGCGAAGACGCCCGTAAAGGCGTCGCCAGCGCCGGTGGTGTCGGTCGGCTGCACTTCATCAGGCGGAACATGGATCGCCCCGTCGCCCCCATCCAGCACGCAACCCCCGTCGCCCAGCTTGACGCAGGCGATACGCACGCCCCGTTCGCGCAACTGGCGAGCGGCCCAGGCCGCATCCTCCAGCCCGTCGATCTCGCGACCGGTCAGTGCTTCGGCCTCGCTTGTGTTAGGCGTGATCGCATCCAGCCGCGGCAGCAGGTCGGCCGGGACCCGGTTCGGGAAGGAAGGGTCGAGGACGACGGGGATGTGCCGTGCGCAAGCAGCCTCTACCGCCCGTGCGACGACGGCCGCCGGCACCTCGCAATCGGCGACCAGGCAGGCCGGGGCCTCGGTGCGCCCAATAAGCTGCTCCATCGCCAACATCGCCGGTTCATCCCAGTGGTCATTGGCATTGGTGGCCAGCACGATCTGCTTCTTTGCATCCGGCGGCACTGTGATCAGCGAGACGGCGGTTTGTTGGCCTTTGGCGCGGGTCACGCCATCGATATTTACGCCGGCGTCGCGCAACGGTCCCAGCGCCTGGTCCGCCAGATCGTCGTCGCCCACGCGCCCGATCAGCAGGCTGCGATGGCCGAAGCGCGCGGCCAGCCAGGCGGTGTTGCTCGCCTTGCCACCGGCGAGGCGGCTGAAGTCGTGCGCGAGCAGGGTTTCCTGACTGCCGGGTGACTGGTCGACCCTGACCTGGAAATCCGCGTTGATGCTGCCCAGCGACAGCACGGTCGACCGAGACGAGGCATTCATGGCTGGGCTCCGTCGGCGATCAGAGCGATCGCGCCGGCAACGGCTCGATTGCCGGGCCGTGGATCACGCTGCCGTCAGCCTTGAAGATCGACCCATGGCAGGGACAGTCCCAGGTGCGATCGGCATTGTTCCAGGTCACGCTGCAGCCCATGTGGGTGCAGGCGGCGGAGACGCCATGCAGGGTTCCGGCGTCGTCGCGCCAGACGGCGATCTTTTCGTCGCCGCGGGTGACCACACCGCCTTCGCCGCGGCCGATGGCGTCCAGATCGGCAACCTGTGACTGGCTGTCGCTGCTCTGATTGAAATCGTCGGGCTTGGGGCGGTTGGGGTCGTAGAGATGTTTCCACGGCCGGCGACCGGTGATGATCTGGCGCGCGATTCCCAGCCCGGCCGCGGTGCCGTTGCTGATGCCCCAGCCGTTGAAACCAGTGGCGACGAACAGGCCGGGCGATTGCTCGGGGTCCGGCTCGCCGACGTAGCCCACCCGGTCGGCGGTGTCGTAGTCCTCATTGCACCAGCGCCAGACAGCCTCGCTGACCGGCAGGTTGTTCCGTGCCCAGTGTTCGAGATCGACGAAACGCCGGGCGACGTCGCCATCCTGACCGGTCTTGAAGCGCGGGCCGAGCACGATGAAGAGCGGGCCCTGGTCATCGCGGCCCATGCGGATCGAGTGGGTCGGCTCGTCGACGCCGATGTACATGCCTTCCAGTTGCGCGCCCGCCTGCGGGCGAAAGGCCATGGCCACGTGGCAGCGCGGCTGGGTCGGGCTGGCGAGGTCGATCGGGGTCTCGACTGGCAGGTGCGTCGCCAGGATGACCTGATCGGCTTCGACGCTGCCGCCTTCGACGCCAACCTGCCAGCGCCCCTGGCGCTCGAAACTCAGCGCGCGTGTCTGTTGGTGGATGCGACCACCGCGAGCCTGCACGGCCTTGGCGAGGCCGATCAGGTAGCGGGTCGGATTGAACTGCGCCTGGTTGGGAAATTCCAGCGCGCCGGCGGTTTCGAAGGGCAAGGGCGGATGGTCGACGACCCGTGCGGCGAAGCCCAGGCAGCGCGCCGCCTCGGCTTCCCGATCGATGGCCGGGCGCCAATCTGCCGAGCAGGCGTAGGCGAAGGCCGACTGGATCTGGTAATCGCAGTCGATGGCAAGATTTTCGACCCAATGACGAATCTGGGCGACGGCTTCCCGGTTGGCATCGGCATAACACTGCGCCAGCTCCTGGCCGAAGGTGTCGATCAGGTGACGGTAGATCAGCGCATGCTGGGTGGTGATCTTGGCCGTGGAGCGTCCGGTGACCTGTCCACCCACATCGCGCGCTTCGAGGACCACCACGGATTTACCGGCTTCGCACAGCGTCATGGCAGCGCTCAACCCGACAATGCCCGCGCCGACGACCACCACGTCGCATTCGGAGTTGCCGGTCAGGGCCGGAAAGTCGGCGCGTGGTGCGCTGGCAGTCCAGCAGCAATCGGGAGTGGCGGATAGGGCAGACATGGCGGGTCCTCCTCGCAGATGGCTTTGCTTGTAGAGCAGGCCTGTACGGTCAGGTTCCGACCACCGGGCGGTTGGCTGGCGCCGCCGCCTTTTGTTCGATTCGGTGGTGTAGCGCCACAAGCCCAACGGGCTGCGCGTTACGGGACGGTGATCCGGCCTTGTTTCCCCACGTCCCGATACCGCGACTTGAGAAGCTCGGCCAGGCGCTGCTTGGCCTGGTCTTCGCCATGGATCAATCGGATTTCCGTCGGCCATTCCTTCATCCGCGTGACGAAACCGACCAGATCCGCCTGATCGGCATGAGCCGAGTAGCCGCCGACGCTGTCGATGCCGGCTCGGATGTCGATGCGCTGACCCTCCAGATCGACGAAGCCACCGTGCGGCCCATGCGTCTGGATATCTCGTCCTGGTGTGCCCTTGCCCTGATAGCCGACGAACACGACATGGTGTCGAGGGTCTCCCAGCATGGCCTTCAGGTAGTTGACGATGCGGCCGCCGGAGCACATGCCGTTGCCGGCGATGACGATGGCAGGGCGAGCGGTCCTGGTGAGGTGGTCGACGATACGCATGTGCTCGTCGTGGCTGTCGACGGTGATGAGCTGCTTGAAGGACAGCGGCTTGCGGCCTTCTTCCACGCGGTGCCGCGCATCCTCGTCCCAGAACCCCTGCAGCGCCTTGTAGGTTTGGGTGAACCGGCCGGCGAGGGGTGAGTCGAGGATGATCGGAATCCTCGGCCAGTCGATGTCGGGCGCGTCGTGCTCGGTGTGTTTCCGTGCCGTGCCGGACGTATCGGATGACTCGCTGTGTTCGTGGAGAATCTCCTCCAGCTCGTACAGCAGCTCCTGCGTACGCCCGATGCTGAACGAGGGGATGAGCACGGTGCCCTGATCCGCGAGCGCGCGTTCGATGGCCGCCTGCAGGCGTTCGCGCCGGTGTGCCCGGTCTTCATGACGTCGGTCACCGTAGGTGCTTTCCAGCACCAGCAGGTCGGCACGTTCCGGTGGCACGAGGTCGGGCAGGATGGGCGAATGAGGCGCCCCAAGATCGCCACTGAACACGACGCGCTCGCTACCGCCCCCAGGCGCGCTCAGCTCAAGCTCCACGTAGGCCGACCCCAGTACGTGCCCAGCCGGTTGCAGGCGAACCTTCCAGTGCGCCGCCTCGGTTTCCTGCAGGGTGAACCATTCGCGATAGGGCAGCGCGATGATGCGTTGCTCTACGACCTTCAGATAGCGCTCCAGCTGTTGCTGATCGCGGCTGATGGACAGCCGGAACGCGTCTTCGAGCACGATCGGCAACAGTTGGGCTGAGGGCTCGCTGCAGAGGATCGGTCCCTCGAATCCTGCCGCCAGCAGGTTGGGGATGCGCCCGACGTGGTCGATGTGAACATGCGTCACGATCAGCGCCTTGATGCCTTCGATCGAGAAATCCAGTTCGAGCTCGTCGTCGGCGTGCCCTTCGTCTCCTCCCTGGAACTGGCCACAGTCGATCAACAGGCTGTGCATGTCGTCCATCCAGAGCTGGTGGCATGAACCGGTCACGCCCTCGCGGGCGCCATGATGGACGAGTTTCGGATGTTTCATCAGGAGTCCTTGGTTGGCCCGGTGGCGTTACCGGGTTTTCGGAAGCGGGCTCGCAGCGCATTGGCTGCTCAGGCTTCGGCAACACCGCGAACCGCATGGTTTCGGTTGGCGGTTCGTTTCCTGACGAACCGGGGCCGTCAGCTGATCAGGCCCACGCGCGCCATGACAGATGGCGAGCGGCGATAGGTCGAGGCGCACGTCGGGCTCAAGCCCTGGTCAGAAATGCACAGCCATGCAACCGGAGGAGTCATGACAGTCGAGGCCGACTATTCATTGCTGGAGAAGCTGCTGTGCGCCCGTGGGCCAGGTGGGCAGGAGGAAGAGGTCGTCGCCGTATGCCGTACCGCGCTGGAATCGAGCTGCGATAAAGTCTGGCTTGATCCGGCCAATAACCTGATCGGCCTCATCCGGGCTACGGGCGTCGCGCGGGAGACGGCGCAGGCCCGCGCGATCAGGGTCATGGCGCACCAGGACGAAATCGCGATGGTGGTCAAGCGCATCGCCGAGGACGGTCGCCTCCATGTGGTCGCGCTGGGCGGTGCGTTTCCGGTCAACTTTGGCATGTGTCCGGTGGACATCATGGGCGAATCGGAGAACCTGCCCGGTGTGCTCTCGTTCGGCACCATGCATGGTACGTCCGAGTCGAGCCAATCGATGGACATCCTCAGCGGCAACGTGCAGTGGAGCGATGTGCATGTCATCACGCGTCGCACGCCGGACGAGTTGGCTCGCATGGGCGTGCGGCCCGGCTCACGCGTCGTGCTCAGCCAGCACTGGCGTCGACCGTTCAGGGTGCACGATGCCATCGCCGCACATTTTCTCGACGACCGCGCACCGGTGGTCGCTGCCTTGCGTGCCGCCGAGCAATTGGCGGCACGCAAGGATGAGCTCGCGCAGGATGTCTACTTCGTGTTCACCACCAACGAAGAGGAAACCAACGCCGGCGCGCAATATGCCGCGCGGACGCTTCCCGGCCTGGCCTGCATCGCACTGGAGGTCGGCCCGATCGCCGAGGAGTACGGCACCCGCCTGTGTGCCGACCCGATCATCCTGACCGGCGATGAGAAGGGCCTCTACACCAAGACGCTATCCGATGCGTTGTTCGCTGCTGCCGTGCGCTGCGGCTACAAGCCCCAGCCCGCGTTGATGCCGGGCTTCGCCTCGGATGCCAGCGCCGTGCTTGGTTCGGGATCGGCGCCGCGGGCCGGTTGCCTCGCCATTCCCACCGAAAACACCCATGGGTACGAGCTGATCACCGCGGACGGCATCCAGGCCTGCACCCGAACGCTCGTCGAGTATCTGCTGAGCGCCGAATGATCGGGCTCCATTCAATCGATCCGCTGGTAGGGCGCGCCGATACCGCCGCTTGACCGCAACCCAAGGTGCGTCCAATTGGCCGGACAGGCCCAGCGTGGATGTCGCCTCAGGTGGGCATGTTCAGGAAAATGGACATGGTACAAAGGCGGCGTGAACGGGCATTCAGGCAGGCGCAGGCACAACGCCGCGCATTCAGGCGGGTTGAGGATGTATCGGCGCCTGGAGGCTGGATTGGCACGTCTTTCGCTCCGGGTCTAGGGTCAGGCTTGTTCGACCGGTTCATCGACCGGGCGAGACAACTAGAACAACAAGGAAACCGCCCATGAAGTCCATTCTCCCCCGGCCGTCCCGTCGGCCTGCCTCGTATCGTCCGCGTCTTCTCGACCATGCCTGTTGCATGAGCGTTCTGCAGGAGGTCGGTCATGAGTCTGAAGGGCAAGGTTGCCCTGGTGACGGGTTCCACCAGCGGCATCGGTCTGGGCATCGCCTGCAAGCTGGCCGAGGCGGGGGCCGACGTGATGCTCAATGGCTTCGGCGAGGTGGACGGCGCCATCGCCCAGGTGTCGGCCTTCGGTACGCGCGTGCTGCATCACCCAGCCGACGTCTCGGACGCCGAGCAGATCGCCGACATGATGCGACAGGCCGAGCGTGACCTCGGCCGCGTGGACGTGCTGGTCAACAACGCCGGCATCCAGCATGTCGCGCCGATCGAACAATTCCCGGTGGACCGCTGGAACAGCATCATCGCCATCAACCTGTCGTCGGCCTTTCACACCATTCGCCTGGCGTTGCCGGGCATGCGCCAGCGCGACTGGGGGCGGATCATCAATATCTCGTCCGCCCACGGTCTGGTGGCTTCGGCGGGCAAGTCGGCCTATGTCGCGGCCAAGCATGGCTTGCTCGGGCTGACCAAGAGCGTCGCGTTGGAAACGGCCACTACGGGCGTTACCTGCAATGCCCTCTGTCCTGGCTGGGTGCTGACGCCGCTGGTCCAGCAGCAGATCGACAATAACGCCAAGGCCCATGGCGACGTGCAGCGAGCCACGCGGGAGCTGCTGAGTGAAAAGCAGCCCTCCCTGGACTTCGTGACGCCCGATCAACTTGGCGAGCTTGCGTTGTTTCTGTGCAGCGATGCCGCGAAGCAGGTTCGCGGTGTCGCCTGGAACATGGATGGAGGCTGGGTGGCGCAGTAGCGATATCCGGCTCAGGAGGCGTGCGCTAGTTCGCGCGCAACGCGGCGTGCTCGGCCAACTCGGCTTCGACGAAGCCCGCGATCATCGCGCGGTACACCTGTTCGGCGATGTCGGGGTTCGCCTGCTGGGCTGTCGCCGAGGCCCGAACCTTGGCGATGACTTGCTCGACCCGCTGCGGCGCCCTTACGTCATCGCTGGTTTTCTTGAACGCCGCGGCGCGCTTCACGTAGCGTCCGCGCTCGGCAATGAGCGCGACCAGCGCTTCGTCGATACGGTCGATGTTCTGGCGGACTTCGTCGAGCGAGGTGCAACTGGCGGCTTGATGCATGATGGACTCCGTTTTGGCCGTCGAGCCGTGGAGGCTCGACGAAGGCAGGTGCCCATCACCATAGACACGCCTGGTGTTTACCACAACGCGCCGCCGGGATGCCCGCCTCAAGAAACGCCTGTGATAGCTCAGCGTTCGCTCAAGCCGTGCAGCTGCAGCTTCGAATACAGGCTTGCGCGTGAAATGCCGAGTTCGATGGCCGCGCGGCGGCGGTTGCCCTTGCAAGCGAGCAGCGCGCTTTGCAGGGCGCGGCGTTCGGCCAGGGCGATGCTTTCGGCGAGGCGCTGCAGCGGGGCCGGTTCTTCCTCTGGAACGGCGGTGTCGGTGCGGGCGGCGACTTCGATGAGCGCCGGTGCCGGTGGCGCGGCCTTTTGACTCTGATCGGCCAAGAGCGGACGGAAATGCCTCGCTTCCAACGGCGCGCCTTCAGTGCTCAGCTGGGCGCGCTCGAGAAGATTGCCCAGCTCGCGGACATTGCCGCGCCAGGGTTGGTTGCAGAGCAGGGCGATGGCATCGGCCGTCAGCTCCATGGGCGCCTGGCCCGAGCGATTGGCGATGTCGTCGAGCAGGTGTTCGATGACCGAGGGAATATCGCTGGCGCGTTCGCGCAGTGGCGGCACGTTCAACGCCAGCACATTGAGGCGGTAGTAGAGGTCGTCACGGAATTCGCCGGCGGCTACCTTGGCTTCGAGGTCGATGTGCGTCGCGGCGATGACGCGCACGTTGAGCGGCTTGACCAGGTTGGACCCGAGCGGCTCGATCTCCTGCTCCTGCAGCACGCGCAACAGCTTCGCCTGCAAGGCGAGGGGCAGGTCGCCGATTTCGTCGAGAAACAGGGTGCCGCCATTGGCGACTTCGAACTTGCCGATGCGCGCCTTGCGGTCCGCACCGGTGAAGGCGCCGGGCGCGGTGCCGAATAGTTCGGCCTCGACCAGCGTCTCCGGGATCGCGGCGACATTCACCGCCACGAAAGGCCCGTTGGCGCGCGGCGACAGGTTGTGGATGCCCTGCGCGAGCAACTCCTTGCCGGTGCCGGTCTCACCGCGAATCAGCACCGTGGCATCGAGCTGCGCGGCGCGTCGGGCCTGGCGCTTCACTTCGCTGGCGGCAGGGCTGGTGCCGATGAAACCGGCGATGGTGTAGCGCGCACGGCGCGCCTTGGCCAGTTCGTTCTGGGTGGCGACCAGTTGGGTCTGCAGGACGTTGAACTTGGCCATCAGCGGCTTGAGGTGCTTGGCACGGTCGAACAGCACGAAGCCCAGCGCGCCGACCAGGGTGCCGTCCTCGTCGCGCAGCGGAATGCGCGTGACCACAAAGTGCTCATCACCAAAGGCCATCAGGTCGAGCATGCTCGGCAAACCGCTCTCGACCACCTCGCGCAGGCGGCTCGCCGGCAGCACCTCCTCGACTTCTTTGCCAAGCACGCTGCGCGGATCGCTGATGCCGATCTTCTCGGCGTATTTGTCGTTGATCCAGACGATGCGCGCCTGCCGGTTCACCGCAATGGTGCCTTCGCACTGAGCATTGAGGTGATCGAACAGGAGCGGCATGGCCACGGCGCGAAAGCGTTCGGGCGAGACGCCGATGATCAGGCCGTTGTGGTCGAGGTCGTTGCGTGCGATTGCCATGAGCGGAACTGTCCGGTTGCGGTCGGCCGATTATGGGAGGCGCCGGCGGCGAGGGGCAAGGCAGCCGGCGAACGCTAGGCCTGTGGCGTGCCCGGCGCAACAGTGCTGCGCCGGGCGTTCCTATTGGGCATAGACCTCGTTAGGTAGCCATGTCGCCAAGGGTGCGAAGAAGAACACCAGGGCCAGGCCCAGCAACTGGATGAGGATGTACGGCAGCACACCCAGGTAAACGTCCCGCGTCGTCACCTCCGGTGGGCAGACGCCCTTGATGTAGAAGAGCGCGAAGCCCACTGGCGGGGTGAGGAAGGACGTCTGCAGGCAGAGCGCGAAGAGAATCGCGAACCACAGCGGGTCGACGCCCATGGAGAACAGCACCGGGGCCACCAGCGGCAGGATGATCAGCGTGATCTCCACCCAGTCGAGGAAAAAGCCCAGCAGGAAGGTGATCAGCAGAACGGTCAGCAGCACGCCGGTCTGGCCGAACGGCAGGCCGGTGAGCGCGGCGCGGATCACGTCATCACCGCCCAAGCCACGCAACACCGCGGCGAATACTGTCGCGCCGATGAAGATGCCGAAGATGAAGGCCGCGGTACGGCTGGTCTGGTAGAGCGCATCCTTCAGCACCGCCATGTTCAGCTTGCGGCTGAAGGCGGCCATCAGCACCGCACCGAAGGCGCCGACCGCTGAAGCCTCGGTGGTGGTCGCAATGCCGAAGAAGATCGAGCCCAGCACCGCGAGGATCAGCACGAAGGGCGGCACCACGGCCCAGAAGACGTCGATCAGTGCCTTGGCATCGAGCTTCTGCCGATTGGCCGGCGCAGGCGCGAAATCCTTCTTCAGCCAGGCCACCACGACGATGTAGAGGATGTACATCAGCGCCAGCAGCATGCCCGGCACCAACGCGCCCATGAACAGCTTGCCCACCGAGGCTTCCGACGTGCCGAGGCGGTCAGCCATCAACACCAGCATGATGCTGGGTGGGATGAGGATGCCCAGGGTGCCGACCGAACAGGCGGTGCCGACGGCCAGGCTCTTGTTGTACTTGGCCTGCAGCATCGGCCCGATGGACAGCATGCCGAGCAGTGCCACCGAGGCGCCGACGATGCCGGTCGAGGCGGCGAGCAGGATGCCGACCAGCACGACGGTCACCGCGTAGCCGCCGCGCAGCGGGCCGAGCACGCGGACCAGGCTGTGCATCAGCCGCTCGGCGATGCCGGAGCGGTCGAGCATGATGCCCATGAAGATGAACAGGGGCAGGGCGACCATCAGTTCGTTGGCAACGATGCCGTAGATGCGCGCATCGAGCACACCGATGGTGCCGTCCCAGGTGAACCAGAGATCGGCGTCGAAGTGTTCGACCAGCACGTGACCGAGCACGGCGAACAGCAGCCCGATGCCAGCCAACGACCAGGCGACCGGGAAGCCGAGCAGCAACAGCGCCATGAAGGTGGCGAACATGCTGATGACGAGTAGTTCTTCCAGACCCATGATCTAGGCGGCTCCGTCAGGGCCGTGCACGCCGCGGTCGCGGTCATGCCCGGGAGCGACAAGCGCCCGTGGGAAATTGAACAGCAGCGTGCTGCAACGGGTGGCGCGCGAGAGCAGCGCCAGGGCGACCAGCGCCAGGCCGATCGGCAGCACGCTCTTGAAGATGAAACGGTGCGGCAGGCCGCTGGGTGCCTGCGAACGCTCGTTGTGCAGATACGACTGGTAGGCGAAGGGCAGCAGCGCGTCGACCATCAGCACCACGATCGGCAATGCCAGGAACAGGATTGCCAGCAACTCGATGATGGCCTGACTGCGCAGGCTGAATTTTTCACGCAGCACGTCCACGCGGACATGGTCGTCGCGCACGACCGCGTAGGCGAGCGAGAGCATCAACACGGCGCCGAACAGATGCCAGGAAAGTTCTTCCAGCGCAATCGAGCCGCGCGCCAGGACGAAGCGGCTGAACACGTTGGTCAACACCACGGCCAAGACCAGCAACCAGATCCAGGCGCTGGCTTCGCCAACCGCGACGAGCGCCCGATCGAGCCATCGGGACAGTCGGTTATGCGGCAGCGGATCGCCGGGCACGGCGCTGCCGGGGGTATCGGAGACAGGAGCAACGGACACGACTCACCTCGACAGTCCGGACGAAATAGGAAGGCAGGCGCGCCTCGTTGGCGCGCCCGCGGCAGCGTTTCAGTCGTACTGGTAGTAGGTGCGCGGCAGGTAGCCTTTGCTGTGCCAGATCGAGTGATGCTTCATGAACTCGCGCTGGCTGGTGAGCACGCGGTTGAACATCTCGTCGCCGGCGGCGATTTCGTCCAGCACTTCGTTCGTCACGCGTTCCAGCTCGCGCAGAACCTCTTCAGGCAGCACCTGTGCCTTCACGCCCTGCTTCTCGTAGTCGCGCAGCGCGGTCGGCTGGGCCCACTCGCTTTCGGCGAAGCCCTTGAGTGTGGCGGATTCGCAACCCATCTCGATCAGCGCGCGGCTCTGCGGCTCGAGCTTGTCCCAGACATCCTTGTTGACCAGCAGGTGCGAGGTGGTAAGGGTCTGGTGCCAGCCGGGCATGATGTAGTTCTTGATGATCTGGTCCAGGCCCAGCATCTTGTCCACCGCCGGCTGCGAGAACTCGGTGGCGTCGATGGTCTTGCGCTCCAGGGCCTGGTAGATCTCGCCACCCGGGACCATGGTCACCGAGGCGCCGAGTTTTTCCAGCACCTTGCCGCCGATGCCGGCGAAGCGGATGCGCAGGCCGTCGATGTCTTCCAGTTTCTCGATCGGTTTGGCGAACCAGCCCGCACCCTCCGGGCCAATGATGCTGCACAGCATCGGGTGGATGTTGCGCTGGGCGTAGATTTCCTCGAGCAGCTTCTTGCCGTCACCCTCGTAGTACCAGGCCAGGTACGCCGGGGGTTCCATGTTGAACGGCGCGCCGGAATACAGCGGCAGGGCGGCAATGGTGCCCTGGTCGTAGCCGATCCAGGTGTAGCCGGCGGGGTACTTGCCGTTGCTGACGGCATCCATGATCTCGAACGGCGGCACCAGTTCGCCCGGCTCGTAGTACCGCAGCTGGATATCGCCGTCGGAGATGGCCTTGAGCGATTCAGACAGGTGCTTGATCGGCGTGGTCAGGCCGACCAGGTGCGAAGGGAAGGCCAGCGGAACCTGCCAGCGGATCTTTTCCGCCGCGACAGCGCTGCCGCTGACCAGGCTCGCACTGAGCAGGGTGGTGGCGCCGACGGCGCAGGCGAGACGGGTTAGCTTTCGGGTGATCGACATCGGAGTTTCCTTCTTTCTTGTTGTTTTGGACCGGTACCCGACCTGGGCCGGTGGGCGGAACGAGGGTCGCAGCCGCTCGCTCCGCCAGGTGTTCTGGCTTGACGCATCGTTCCCATAGCAGGTTCTGTGCCTGGCACTCCAAAAGCGCGGAACGCCGCGTCGCAGAGCGGTTAAGCGGGAAAAGGGGAGCGGGGGTGTCCAACGGGTTGGACATCGGTTCGATTGGTGAAGACGGATGTCCAGATATATGGACGGGTGTCCGCTCGGCTGGACGCTTCGCTCTGGTTCACTATCGCGTGGCGGTCTGGCAAAGGCTTCGGCGGGCGTTTCGGCGGCGGGGCTCCAGCGCGGCCTGCGCGGCGGGCTGCCGATATCATTGGCAGCCGTTCGAGCGGATCGATACGCCGCACCAAGCGGCGCAAGCCAGGCGTAGCCGTCAGCTCGCTTCCTTGCCCAGCGTGTTCTTCAGCGCGTTCATGCAGCGCTCTTCGGCGGTGTCCAGCTCCAGCTGCATCTGTTGGATGTCCAGCAGTTGCTGTTCGAGCTGCTGGCGGCGTTCGGCGATCATGCCGAGCATGATGTTCAGCTGTTTCTGGTTGCCGGCCTTGGGGTCGTACAGCTCGATCAGGGTCTTGCATTCGGCCAGCGAAAAGCCGATGCGCTTGCCGCGCAGGATGAGCTTGAGGGCGACGCGGTCTTTCGGGCTGTAGATGCGCTCCTGGCCGCGGCGGGTCGGTGAGAGCATGCCTTGTTCTTCGTAGAAGCGGATGGCGCGGGTGGTGATGTCGAGCTCGTTGGCCAAATCGGAAATGCTGTACGTCTGCTTTGCCATGAAAGGTATCCAGTCCTGCCTGTCCACCCGCGGCTCGCGTCGAGCCGGGTGCGTGCTTGCGTTTGAAACGGGCCAAGGCTACACGCTGCACTGGCCCGATGCACAGTGGCGTCGGGCCATGTCACAGAGGTGCGCGTTCGCTCAGCGGTGGATGGTGCAGCCGGTGGCCCGCTGCATCGCCTCGAAACTCACACCGTCGGCCAGCTCCACCAGCTTGAGGCCCTGCTCGGTCACGTCCAGTACGCCGAGGTCAGTGATGATGCGGTCCACGACGCCGACGCCGGTCAGTGGCAGGTCGCAGTGCGGAATGATCTTGTGTGCGCCCTTGGCGGTGTGCTCCATCAGCACCACGACGCGCTTGACGCCTGCGACCAGGTCCATCGCACCGCCCATCCCCTTGACCATCTTGCCGGGGATCATCCAGTTCGCCAGGTCACCCTTTTCGGACACCTGCATGGCGCCGAGAATCGCTAGGTTGATATGGCCACCGCGGATCATGCCGAAGCTCATGGCGTTGTCGAAGAAGACGCTGCCGGGCAGGGCGGTGACGGTCTGCTTGCCGGCGTTGATCAGATCCGGGTCGATCTCGTCTTCCGTGGGAAAGGGGCCGATGCCGAGCAGGCCGTTCTCGCTCTGCAGCCAGACGTCCATCCCCTCGGGAATGTAGTTGGCGACGAGTGTCGGCAGGCCGATACCCAGATTGACGTAGAAGCCGTCCTGTAACTCCTGCGCGGCGCGTTGCGCCATCTGTTCGCGTGTCCAGGCCATGATCAGCTCCTCACCGTGCGTTTTTCGATGCGCTTTTCGGCGTCAGGGTTGTGGATGATGCGCTGCACGTAGATGCCGGGCAGGTGAATCTGGTCCGGGTCCAGCTCACCGGTTTCCACGAGATGATCGACTTCCACGACGCAGACCTTGCCAGCCATGGCGGCGAGCGGGTTGAAGTTGCGTGCCGTCTTGTTGAAGACCAGGTTGCCGGCGTTGTCCGCCTTGAACGCCTTGACCAGCGAGACATCGGCTGGCAGCGACTCTTCCATCACGTACCACTCGCCATTGAACTGGCGGGTTTCCTTACCCTCGGCGATCAGCGTGCCGTAGCCGGTGCGGGTGTAGAACGCCGGAATCCCGGAGCCGGCCGCGCGCAGCTTCTCGGCCAGCGTGCCCTGCGGGTGAACTCCAGTTCAAGCTCGCCCGCCAGATACTGACGCTCGAACTCCTTGTTCTCGCCCACGTAGGACGAAATCATCTTGCGCACCTGGCGCGTTTCGAGCAGCAGGCCGAGGCCGAACCCGTCGACGCCGGCGTTGTTGCTGATCACCGTCAGGTCCTTTTTGCCGGTGTCTCGCAGCGCCGCGATCAGCGCCTCGGGAATGCCGCACAGGCCGAACCCGCCGACGGCGAGGGTCATGCCGTCCTCGACGATGCCGTCAAGCGCTTCCTGTGCGTTGGGGTAGATCTTGTTCATGAAAGCCTCTCGTTATCCATGGATGGGCGGCGAGGTCACTGCGCGCTCAGCCGCGCCCGGGCGACGCGTGATCCGTTGGGGCGGCCCAGCACCTCGCTGATGCGTTGTCCGGCGCCGATCAGAGCATCCAGATCGATTCCGGTCTCGATACCAAGCCCTTGCAGCATGTAGAGCACGTCCTCGCTGGCGACGTTGCCACTGGCACCCTTGGCATAGGGGCAGCCGCCGAGCCCGGCGACCGAGCTGTCGAAGGTGCAGAGGCCTTCCAGAAGGCTGGCATAGATGTTCGCCAACGCCTGGCCGTAGGTGTCGTGAAAATGCCCGGCGAGCTTGTCGCGCGGGACCTCACGACTCACCACCTCGATCAACTGGCGCGTCTTGCCCGGTGTGCCGGTGCCGATGGTGTCGCCCAGCGAGACCTCGTAGCAGCCCATGGCGAAAAGCGCGTGGGCGACGTGCGCGACGCGCTTGGGATCGACTTCGCCTTCGTAAGGACAACCCAGCACGCAGGACACATAGCCGCGAACCTGGATGCCGTTCTCTCGTGCGGCCTTCATCAGCGGGGCGAAGCGCGCGAGGCTCTCGTCGATGGAGCAATTGATGTTCTTCTGCGAGAAGGCTTCCGATGCAGCGCCGAACACGGCGACCTCGCTGACCCCGGCCTCGATGGCCGCTTCGAGGCCCTTGAGGTTCGGCGTCAGGGCCGCGTAGGTGACGCCGGGCTTCTGCCTGATCTGCGCGAAAACCTCCGCGGAGCCGGCCATCTGTGGCACCCATTTGGGCGAGACGAAGCTGCCTACCTCGATGTAGTGAAGGCCGGCTGCGGTCAGGTCATCGACCAGCCGGACCTTGTCGGCGACGTCGATGGGCTGCTTTTCATTCTGCAGGCCGTCGCGCGGGCCGACCTCGACCAGGCGGACGCGGCGCGGCATCTGTGCGGTCGCGGTCATGGACGCGCCTCCTCAGGAAGGGAAGGGTCGCGGCCCGGAAATCGAATCGGGCCGTGATAGTTGCTGACTGGCGAGTCATAGGCCGTCCTCCTGGCTCAAGTTCAGGTAGCTATGGCAGATAAGAATAGGAAGCACGGTACCGCCGTGGGTTCTTTTTCGAGGCCATCATGCTGCGCAAACTGAAGATTTCTCATCGCACGCTGCTGTTTTTTGCGCTCGTTGCGGTGCTGCTCACCCTGCTCGGACTGTTCAGCCTGATGCAGATGGCTGCCATTCGTGCCGCCGGCAGCGAGATCGATTCCGACTGGATGCCGAGCCAGGCGGCAGCGGACGACATGGCGCTGGGTTTTGCCCAGGTGCGTAGCGAGTCGCTGCGCCAGCTGGCGTTCAGGGACGCCGAGACGCAGCGCAACAGTGATGGCCTGATTGCCGCGGCGATGGCAGACATTCGCCAGCAGATGACCCGCTACGAGAAGCACATCACCGGGACCGAAGAAAGGGGGTGTTTTCGACGCCGCCAGAGCGCTGTTCGAGCAATACGCGACGACGCTGGAAGAGCACCAACGGCTCATGAGCGAACAGCCGACCGAAGCGCAGCTGGCACCGATCAACGCCCGGCTCGCCTCGCTCGGCCCCCAGTTCAACGAAGCCCTGCTCAGCCTCAGAACCTTCAACGAAGAAGGCGCCCACCATGCCGTGGCAAAGGCCGACGCGGTGTACAAGCAGGCGCAGCTGGTGATCGCCGGAGTGATCCTGGTTGCGCTGGTGGCGACCGTTGCATTGGCGCTGATCCTTACCGCGAGCATCGTCCGGCCGATGCGTCAGGCGGTCGCCGTTTCCGATCAGATAGCCAGGGGTGACCTGACGCATGAGGTCGAGGTCGTAGGCAGCGACGAGGCCTCCGAGCTGCTGGCTTCGCTGCGTGAGATGCAGGCCAATCTGCGCCAGATCATCGGACAGATCAGCGATTCGGCCCATGTGCTGACCAGCTCGGCAGAGGAAATGAGCACGGTCATGGCTGACAGCACCGAGGGGCTCCACCGCCAGAATGACCAGATCGAGCAGGCGGCCACGGCCGTCAACGAGATGACCTGCGCGGTGGAGGAGGTCGCCAGCAACGCGGTGTCCACGTCCGAGGCCTCGCGGGCGTCGAGTGAGTCTGCGCAGCAGGGGCGCAGGCAGCTCGATGATGCGATCGCCTCGATTCAGGCCCTGGCGGATGACGTGCTCAGCGCGTCGGCGCGCGCTGGCGATCTGGCGGACCAGACCCATAACATCACCCGCGTGCTGGACGTGATTCGGGCGGTGGCTGAACAGACCAACCTGTTGGCGCTGAACGCCGCCATCGAAGCCGCTCGCGCCGGCGATGCCGGACGTGGGTTCGCGGTCGTGGCTGATGAGGTGCGCGCGCTGGCCAAGCGCACGGGCGAATCGACGCGCGAAATCGAGTCGATGATCGGCAATATCCAGCAAGGAACCGGGTTGACCGTCGAGGCGCTGCAACAAAGTGCGTCCCGTGCCCAGGGGACGCTCGACAAGGCCCAGGCGGCCGGCTCGGCATTGGTGCGGATCGCCGAGACGGTGGCTGGTATCAACGAGCGCAACCTGGTGATCGCCAGTGCAGCGGAGGAGCAGGCGCAGGTTGCCCGCGAGATCGATCGCAACCTGGTGAGCATCCGCGACCTGTCGGTGCAGACGTCTGCCGGAGCGCAGCAGACCAGCGTCGCCACGCAGGAGTTGTCGCGTCTGGCGGTGGACCTGAACGGAATGGTGCGCCGCTTCAGGATGTAACCGGTGTGCGGCGCGGCTGTCGGGACGATGCTGTCCATGCGTGCCGGTCAACCGTACCGGGCGGCTTTCGCGCCCGGTTGGCGGGCGTCCCCCGCTCGATGCGCGAGGCCGCCAGGGGGTCGACGGATGCGCAGATGGCGACAGGCGCCATCACTCGAGCTCGACCAGGGTGACGCCTTCGCTGATCATCTCGCCTTCACTGCAATAGACCGCCTTGACGACACCGGCCTCGGCCGCGCGGATGCTGTGCTCCATCTTCATCGCCTCGAGCACGATCAGCGTCGCGCCCGCTTCGACGGCCTGCCCGGGCTCGACCAGGACGCGGACGATACTGCCGTTCATGGGCGCTGTCAGGCCGCCGTGGTGCTGATGGCTGGCTTCGGCCTCGGCGATGGGGTCGAAGGCGGTCACGGCGTGCAGCTCGCCGTCCCATTCCAGATATAGCGTGCGGCCCTGCCGAATGGCTTTCGGCTGACGCAAGGCTTTTGCATCTGCAGGAGCGAGCTCGCTTACGAAAGTGGCCTCCGATGGAGCAATTGACTCGCGAGCAAGGGCTAAGGCGTCTCCGTCGCGCCTATGACTGCCTGGTGTCAGATGCACCAGACGGTTTTCGCCGTTGCCCTTTAGATGCACGCTGATCCGCGCCGGCATGCCGAAACGCAGCCCGCTTCGTGCGGACCACGGCGAGTGGGCATCGTCGTCGCGAAAGGCGGTCGGTTCGCTCTGCACGAAGCACTTGGCAGCCTGTTGCCAGAACGCATCGGGCAACACACCGGGTTTGCGCATCAGCTCCGCTTCATGACGCGGGATGAAGCCGGTATCGAGTTCGGCTTCGGCAAACGCGCGGTGACCGATCACCCGCCGCAAAAAGGCGAGGTTGGTGCGCACGCCGCCTACGCATGTCTCGTCGAGCATGGCCAGCAGACGCAGACGCGCTTCCTCGCGGTTCTCGCCCCAGGCGATCAGTTTGCCGAGCATCGGATCGTAGAACGGCGAGACGGTGTCGCCCTCGGCGACGCCGCTGTCGACGCGACGGCCCGGGCCATCCGCGGCTTCGCGGTAGAGGTCAAGGGTGCCGGTGGCCGGCAGGAAATCGTTGTCCGGGTCCTCCGCGTACAGCCGTACCTCGATGGCATGGCCGAGCAGCGGCACCTGCTCCTGGCGGATCGGCAGCGGTTCGCCCCGCGCGACGCGAATCTGCCAGGCGACCAGGTCCAGCCCCGGTGATGGCTTCCGTGACGGGGTGCTCGACCTGTAGGCGGGTGTTCATCTCCATGAAGAAGAATTCGCCGCGGGCGTCCAGCAGGAACTCCACCGTGCCGGCGCCGACGTAGCCGATGGCCTTGGCCGCCTTCACCGCCGCCTCGCCCATGGCGCGCCGCAATTCGGGCGAGAGGCCCGGTGCCGGTGCCTCTTCCACGACCTTTTGATGACGGCGCTGGATCGAGCAGTCGCGCTCGTTAAGGTACAGGCAGTTGCCGTGCTGGTCGGCGAAGACCTGGATCTCCACGTGGCGCGGCTTGAGTACGTACTTTTCCACCAGCATGCGCGCGTCGCCGAACGAGGATTGCGCCTCGCGCTGGGCCGACTGCAGGGCTTCGCCGAGCTCCGCTTCGCGCTCGACGATTTTCATGCCCTTGCCACCGCCGCCGGCAGTGGCCTTGAGCAGCACTGGATAGCCGATCTTCGAAGCGGCGGCGCGGAAGGTTTCCACGTCCTGCGCCTCGCCGTGGTAGCCCGGTACCAGCGGCACGCCGGCCTTTTCCATCAGCGCCTTGGCCGCGGACTTGCTACCCATGGCGTCGATGGCGGAGGCGGGTGGGCCGAGGAAGATCAACCCGGCCTGTTCGACGGCCCGCGCGAACTCGGCGTTTTCGGAGAGGAAGCCGTAACCGGGATGAATCGCCTGGGCGCCGCTGGCCCTGGCCGCGGCGATCAGCTTGTCGATCTGCAAGTAGCTTTCGGCAGGCTTGGCGCCCCCGAGATCGATACGGATGTCGGCTTCGCGGGCATGGCGGGCATCGCGATCAATGGCGCTGTGCACGGCGACGGTGGTCAGGCCCATGGCTTTGGCGGTGCGCATGACGCGGCAGGCGATCTCGCCGCGGTTGGCGATCAGGAGGGTTGTGATCATTCTTGTGATTCCTGCGTGGCCTTGAAGGCGTTTCCCCTCACCCTGACCCTCTCCCCAGAGGGGAGAGGGGATGACGGAGCGGGGCGGGAGTGCTGGGTGGTTGTGGCGTGAAAGGGGGTGGCGCTAGATGCCCCGTATGTCGCCGAGCCCCTCACCTCAGCCCTCTGCCCGGAGGGGAGAGGGGATAACGGAGCGGGGCGGGAGTGCTGAGTGGTTTTGGCGTGAATGCGTGTGCGGCTGGCTAGTACAGGAGCTGCCGTGTCCCTCACCCTCTCCCCAGACGGGAGAAGGGATGACGGAGTAAGGCGGGAGTGCTGGGTGGAGTTGGCGCTGCTGGGCGCAGGCCGCGGTGCCGGTAGCCAGCACGGGCCCGCCCCTCGCCCCTTCGGGGAGAGGGTTGGGGGCGATGTTCCAGGCCAGCCCGGCCATCATGCCTCTCCCAGCCACTTGGGCTTGCGCTTTTCCAGAAAGGCATTGAGCCCTTCCTGACCCTCCGGGCTGACCCGGATACGCGCAATGGCGTTCTCGGTATAACGGCGCAATGCTGGGCTCAGCGAGGCGCTGGCGGCTTCGCGCAGCAAGTCCTTGCTGGCCCGCATGGCTTGTGGACTGTTGAGCATCAGGTTGTCGAGCCAACCCTGCATGGCGTCGTCCAGTTCGGTGGCTGCGTAGCTTTCCGACAGCAGGCCGAGGTCCCGGGCGCGCTCGCCACCGAAGCGCTCGCCCGTCAGGGCGTAGCGACGCGTGGCGCGCTCACCGATGGCCTTGACCACGAAGGGACTGATCACGGCGGGCGCCAGGCCGATGCGCACTTCGGAAAGCGAGAACAGCGCATCATGTGCGCCGATCGCCATGTCGCAGCAGGCAACCAGCCCGACCGCGCCGCCAAAGGCCGCGCCCTGCACGACGGCCAGCGTCGGCAGCTTGAGGTGATAGAGGCTGTACATCAGTTCGGCCAGCTCGCGAGCGTCGGTGAGGTTGGCCTCGAAATCCAGCTTTGCCGATTGCTGCATCCAGGCCAGATCGGCACCGGCCGAAAAGTGCTTGCCGCGTCCACGCAGCACGAGGAAGCGCAGGGTCTTGTCCGCCTGTATCTGGTCGATGGCCGACACCAGCTCGCGGATCATCTCGGCGTTGAAGGCGTTGTTCTTTTCCGGGCGGTTTAGCCACAGGGTGGCGAAGCCTTTCTCGGAATACTCGAGTTCAATGGTCTGAAACGACGACGTGGTCATAAACGATTCCTGCGGGCTAGGGCCTTCGGCCCTTGCCTGCGGCTACGTCAGCCGCCAGGCAGGGCGCCGTGATCGGTTCTCGCTACATCCGGAACACGCCGAACCGGGTCGGTTCGATCGGCGCGTTGAGGCTCGCCGAGAGTGCCAGGGCCAACACGTCACGCGTCTGCGCCGGATCGATAACGCCGTCATCCCAGAGCCGTGCGCTCGAATAATAGGGGTGCCCCTGGCGCTCATACTGCTCCAGGATCGGTTCTTTCAGCGCAGCCTCTTCGTCGTCGGAGAACGCCTGTCCGCTGCGCTCGGCCTGCTCGCGCTTGACTTGCACCAGCACGCCTGCCGCCTGTTCGCCACCCATCACGCCGATGCGCGCGTTGGGCCACATCCAGAGGAACCGCGGGTCGTAGGCGCGGCCGCACATGCCGTAGTTGCCGGCACCGAAGCTGCCGCCGATGAGCACGGTGAACTTCGGCACCTGGGCGCAGGCCACCGCGGTGACCAGCTTGGCGCCGTGCTTGGCGATGCCGCCGGCCTCGTATTTCTGCCCGACCATGAAGCCGGTGATGTTCTGCAGGAACAGCAGCGGGATGCCGCGCTGGCAGGCCAGTTCGATGAAGTGCGCGCCTTTCTGTGCCGCCTCGGCGAAGAGGATGCCGTTGTTGGCGAGGATGGCGATCGGGTAGCCGTGCAGATGGGCGAAGCCGCAGACCAGGGTGGTGCCGAACAGCGCCTTGAATTCATCGAACTCGCTGCCGTCCACCAGCCGTGCGATCACTTCGCGCACGTCATAGGGCTGCTTGGCCTGTGCCGGGATCACGCCGTACAGCTCGTCGGCGGCATACAGCGGTGCGCGCGGTTCGCGGGTCTGCAGCTGGCCGAGCTTGCGCCAGTTCAGGTTGGCGACGCAGCGGCGGGCGATGGAAAGGGCGTGTTCGTCGTTCTCGGCGTAGTGGTCGGCGACGCCCGAGGTCTTGCAGTGCACGTCGGCGCCGCCCAGCTCCTCCGCGGTCACCACTTCGCCGGTGGCAGCCTTCACCAGCGGCGGGCCGGCGAGAAAGATGGTCGCCTGGTTACGCACCATGATGGTTTCGTCGGCCATCGCGGGCACATAGGCCCCACCGGCAGTGCAGGAACCCATCACCACGGCGATCTGCGGGATGCCCATGGCGCTCATGTTGGCCTGATTGAAGAAGATGCGGCCGAAGTGCTCGCGGTCCGGGAACACCTCGTCCTGTCGCGGCAGGTTGGCGCCGCCGGAGTCCACCAGGTAGATGCAGGGCAGTCGGTTCTCGCGGGCGACGGTCTGCGCGCGCAGGTGCTTCTTCACCGTCAGCGGGTAGTAGGTGCCGCCTTTCACGGTGGCGTCGTTGGCGATGATCATGCACTCGACGCCTTCGACGCGGCCGATCCCTGCCACTACGCCGGCAGCGGCGACGTCTTCGCCGTACACCTCATGGGCGGCCAGCGGTGCCAGTTCGAGAAAGGCCGAGCCAGGGTCGAGGAGGGCATCGATCCGGTCGCGCACCAGCAGCTTGCCGCGCGATACATGGCGCTGCTGGGCCTTTTCGCCACCGCCTTCACTGACGCGGCCGAGCAGCGCGCGCAGGTTGTTCACCTGTTCGAGCATCGCCGCGCTGTTGGCAGCGAACTCAGGAGAACGGGTGTTGATCTGGGTATTCAGGATGGCCATGGTTGGCTCCGTTCAATTCCATCATGGATGGCTCTCCATCCACCGACTGCGGTGGAAAGTCGCTTCGCGGTTTTCCACCCTACGAGGCTAGGGGCGTTTTCCGCCCGCAGGCTCACTTGGATTCGTTGAACAGCTCGCGGCCGATCAGCATGCGGCGGATCTCGCTGGTGCCGGCGCCGATCTCGTAGAGCTTGGCGTCGCGCAGCAGGCGGCCGGTGGGGAATTCGTTGATGTAGCCGTTGCCGCCGAGGATCTGGATCGCCTGCAGGGCCATCTGCGTGGCGTTTTCGGCGGTGTAGAGGATGACCCCGGCGGCGTCCTTGCGCGTGGTTTCGCCGCGGTCGCAGGCCTGCGCGACGGTATAGAGGTAGGCACGGCTGGCGTTGAGCTGGGTGTACATGTCCGCCACCTTGCCCTGGATGAACTGGAACTCGCCGATGCTCTGGCCGAACTGCTTGCGGTCATGGATGTAGGGGACGACCACGTCGAGGCAGGCCTGCATGATCCCGACCGGGCCACCGGCGAGCACCACGCGCTCGTAATCCAGGCCGCTCATCAGCACCTTGACGCCGCCGTTCTCGACGCCCAGCACGTTCTCTTGCGGCACCTCGACGTCATCGAAGAACAGCTCGCAGGTGTTGGAGCCACGCATGCCGAGCTTGTCGAACTTGTTGCCGCGGGAGAAACCTTTCCAGTCGCGCTCGACGATGAAGGCGGTGATGCCGTGCGGACCCTTGTCCAGGTCGGTCTTGGCGTAGATCACATAGGTGTTGGCGTCCGGGCCGTTGGTGATCCAGGTCTTGCTGCCGTTGAGCACGTAGCGGTCGCCATGCTTTTCGGCGCGCAGCTTCATGGAGACCACGTCGGAGCCGGCGTTGGGCTCGCTCATCGCCAGCGCGCCGACATGCTCGCCGGAAACCAGCTTGGGCAGGTACTTGGCCTTTTGTTCACGGGTCCCGTTGCGGTTGATCTGGTTGACGCACAGGTTCGAGTGCGCGCCGTAGGACAGGCCGACCGAGGCGGAGCCGCGGCTGATTTCCTCCAGCGCGACGACGTGAGCCAGGTAGCCCATGCCGGCACCGCCGTATTCCTCGTCTATGGTGATACCGAGTAACCCCATCTCGCCGAATTTGCGCCACATGTCGCTGGGGAAGAGGTTGTCACGGTCGATGGCTTCGGCGCGCGGCGCCAGTTCCTCGGCCACGAAACCGCGGACCTGGTCGCGGAGCATCTCGACGGTTTCGCCGAGGGCGAAGTTGAGGCCGGAGTAAGTCATGTGCCACCTGCTTGTCTTGTCATTGTTCTGTTCGACCGCCGGGGCAGGGGAAACGTCGATTCGCCTGCGCTCCAGCCTGTTCCCAGGCCGCTTGCCCGAGCCGAATTCGGCGCAGGGTGCGGTGGGTTGTCACGCTGTGACCTTTACGTTAACGTAATCCCAGCCCGGAGCACCTGTCAACTCATCGGCAGGGCCCGGATTGCAAGGCCTCATAACAAACATAAGACCGAGGATTTACGACATGAGTCTTCCGAGCTACACCTGCGGACCGCAAACCAAACCCCTGCTGGCGATGACCATTGGTGCGGCGTTCGACCGGACGGTCGAACGATTCTCGGACCGTGAAGCTCTGGTCGTGCGGCATCAGAATCTGCGCTACACATGGGCGCAGCTCGCCCAGGAAGTGGACCGCTGTGCACGGGGCCTGCTCGCGCTAGGACTCCAACCCGGCGAGCGGGTGGGCATCTGGTCGCCGAACAACGCGCAGTGGTGCGTCACCCAATTCGCCACGGCTAAGATCGGCGTGGTGCTGGTCAACATCAATCCGGCCTATCGCCTGAACGAACTCGAGTACGCGCTCAAGCAGTCCGGCTGCCGCTGGTTGATCTGCGCCGATGCTTTCAAGACCTCCGATTACCACGCCATGCTCAACGAGCTGCTGCCGGAGCTGGAGCGTTCGGCCGTTGGCGCCCTGCAAAGTCACATGCTCCCGGAGCTGCGCGGCGTGATCAGCCTGTGCGACACACCGGTGGACGGCATGCTGTTGTGGAAAGGGCTGATGGACATGGCCGATCAGGTCGGGCCCGAGCAGCTGCGCCTGTGCAGCGAGCAGCTGCAATTCGATGACCCGATCAACATCCAGTACACCTCGGGCACTACTGGTTTTCCGAAGGGCGCAACGCTCAGCCACTACAACATCCTCAACAACGGCTACATGGTCGGGGAGAGCCTCAAGCTGACCGAGCACGACCGGCTGGTGATTCCGGTACCGCTGTATCATTGCTTCGGCATGGTCATGGGCAACCTCGGCTGCGTCACTCACGGCACCACCATGATCTATCCGAGCGCGGCCTTCGAACCGCTGGCGGCGCTGCAGGCCGCGGCCGAAGAGAAAGCCACGGGGATGTACGGTGTGCCGACTATGTTCATCGCCATGCTCGACCACCCGGAACGCCCCTCCCTGGATCTGAGCAGCTTGCGCACCGGCATCATGGCTGGCTCGACCTGCCCGATCGAGGTGATGAAACGGGTCATCGACGACATGCACCTGGCCGAAATGCAGATCGCCTACGGCATGACCGAGACCAGCCCGGTGTCCACCCAGACCAGTGCCGACGATGACCTCGAACGCCGCGTGACCAGTGTCGGGCGTACCCAGCCGCACCTGGAAAGCAAGGTGGTCGACGAGCACAACCGTATCGTCCCGCGCGGGCAGATCGGCGAGCTCTGCACCCGTGGCTACAGCGTCATGCTGGGCTACTGGAACAACCCGGAAGCCACCGCCGGTGCCATCGACGGGGCGCGCTGGATGCACACCGGTGACCTGGCGATCATGGATGACGAGGGCTACTTGAAGATCGTCGGGCGCAACAAGGACATGATCATTCGCGGCGGTGAGAACGTGTACCCGCGTGAGATCGAGGAGTTTCTCTTCACCCATCCGGCCGTGGCGGACGTTCAGGTGATCGGGGTGCCGGACAAGACCTACGGCGAAGAAATCGTCGCCTGGGTCAAGCTGCATCCCGGCCACGAGACCAGCGCGGAGGATCTGCGCGGCTTCTGCAAAGGCCGCATTGCACACTTCAAGACGCCCAAGCACATCAAGTTTGTCGATGAATTCCCCCATGACCATCAGCGGCAAGGTGCAGAAGTTCAAGATGCGCGAGGTCAGCGTCGTCGAGCTGGGCCTGGAACACGCGTGAGCCGCAGGGCGGCCGCGCCGCCTCGCACCCCTTGATCTCATTGAATCGGAGTGCCCCCAAATGGCCGACGCCATCAGCCGCTTTCCGCTCGTCACCGACCTTGATTCGCTGCCCGCCGACGTGCGGGATCGCATCCTCGCCGTCCAGGACAAAGCCGGCTTCATTCCCAATGTCTTTCTTATGTTGGCTCATCGACCCGATGAATTTCGGGCGTTCTTTGCTTATCACGATGCTTTGATGGAACGGGAATCGGACAGCCTGACCAAGGCCGAGAAGGAGATGATCGTTGTCGCGGTGAGCGCCGATCACGGTTGCCTGTACTGCGTGGTGGCACATGGCGCCATCCTGCGGATTCTGGCCAAGGATGCGCTCATCGCGGACCAGATCGCGGTCAACTACCGTACTGCTTCTATCGGCGAGCGCCAGCGGGCGATGCTCGATTTCGCCCTGCATCTGGCGGCGAACCGTGGCGTGCTGGACGACAGCTGGCAGGCGCGACTGGAGGATATGGGCTTCACTCAAGGCGATATCTGGGATATCGGCTCGATTGCGGCCTTGTTCGGGCTCTCCAACCGGCTGGTGTCGATGGCACGCACGCCGCCGAACGACGAATTCTATTTGCTGGGCCGTGTGCCCAGAGCTGCCGCGAACTGAGCGGCAGCGCTCGATTTACCACCACGTGGTAAAGCCGGGGCCGGCAGGAGCGAGGTCGGCCCCAACAGCTGCATCAACCAAGACAATAACAAGAGAGATGACTATGCACCTGAAACCCCTGAGCCGATTCTTCGTCTTCAGCAGCCTGGCCGCCACGGCGTTTGGCACCTCGACGATGGCCTCTGCCGCCTTCCTGGATGACAGTAAGGCCGCCGTCGAACTTCGCAACTTCTACATGAACCGTGACTTCCGCTCCGGCACCGGTCAGTCCAAGGCCGAGGAGTGGGCCCAGGGCTTCATCCTGAAAATGGAATCCGGCTACACCGAAGGACCGGTCGGCTTCGGCCTGGATGCCATCGGCCTGCTCGGCGTCAAACTCGACTCCGGCTCCGGTCGCGGCGGCACCGGCCTGCTGCCACGCTCGGTTTCCGGTGAACCGGCGGACGACTACGGCACTGCTGGCCTGACTGCCAAGGCCAAGTTGTCCAGCACGACGCTGCATGTCGGCACGCTGCAGCCAATCATCCCAGTGCTGATGCGCAACGACAGCCGCCTGCTGCCCAACATCTATCGCGGCGCCTGGCTGCAGAGCAAGGAAATCGAAGGTCTCACGTTGGATCTCGGCATGCTGGATCGCACGAGCTACCGCGACTCCTCCGATTATGAAGAGATGACGGTGTTCAACGGCGGGCTGCGCAACATTACCTTTGGCAGCAATACCGCGAGCGACGAGTTCACCTTCGCCGGTGCCAAGTACCAGTTCATGCCCGAACTGACCGGCAGCTATTACTACGGCGGGCTCGACGGCATCTACGACCAGCACAACTTCAACCTCGTCCATGTGCTGCCGCTGGGCGACAACCAGAGCTTCAAGACCGACCTGCGCTATGTCCGGTCCACTGACGACGGTGGCAGCAACGTCGACAACAACGCCTTCGGCGCCATTTTCACCTACAGGATTGGCGGTCACGGCTTCTCCGGTGGTTACCAGAAGATGAGCGGCGACACCGGCTTCGCCTATGTCGCTGGCGGTGACAACATGCTGATCAACCTGTTGCAGATCAATGACTTCGGCAACCAGGATGAGAAATCGTGGCAGGTTCGCTACGACTACGATTTCGCAGCGATGGGAATTCCCGGTCTGAGCCTGATGACCCGCTACGTTACGGGCGACAACGTCGATCGTGGCGCTGGCCTGAGCGAAGGCAAGGAGTGGGAGCGGGACACCGATATCGCCTACGTCATCCAGGACGGCCCGTTGAAGAACCTGGGCCTGAAGGTGCGTAACGCCACGGTGCGCAGCAACTTCGGCGCCGATCTGGACGAAACCCGGGTGATCCTGAGCTACACCCTGGCGCTTTGGTAATCAAGCAGTAGCAGTAATCCTCCTCGTTGGTCGTTTTACCGGGCCCTTGCCGGCCCGGTCTTTTCAAGATGTTACAGCTGTGCCTCTGCACCGCAGACAGCGCATCTTCAGCGGGCTCTAGCTCAATCGATCGTTTGAAAACGAAGCTTGCCTGGCGCTGGAATCGGTTGTTATCGTTTACGTAAAGGTCACCCGACGACCTGCGCCATAACCAACAACAATAATCAAGGTTAGAGGGCATCCCATGGCACCCGAGTACGTGCTGGAAACGCGCGGCCTGACCAAGGAATTTCGTGGCTTCACCGCGGTGGATTCGGTTGATCTCCGTGTTCAGACGGGACATATCCACGCGCTGATCGGGCCCAATGGCGCGGGCAAGACCACGGTCTTCAATCTCCTCACCAAATTTCTCACACCCACGCGCGGCGATATCCTCTACCGCGGCGAATCCATCACCTCGATGAAAGCCAATCAGATCGCGAGGCTGGGCCTGGTTCGCTCGTTCCAGATTTCTGCCGTGTTCGGTCACATGAGCGTGCTGGAAAACGTCCGCGTGGCGCTGCAGCAGAAGCTCGGCAATTCGTTTCACTTCTGGAAATCGGAAAACTCCCTGCGCCAGCTGGATGAGCGCGCCCTGCAGCTGCTCGCTGACGTCGATCTGGACGGCTTCGCCCAGACGCTCGCGATCGAGCTGCCATACGGTCGCAAGCGCGCGCTGGAATTGGCCACGACGCTTGCGCTGGATCCCGTGGTGCTGTTGCTCGACGAACCGACCCAGGGCATGGGCGGCGAGGACGTCGACATGGTGGTCGCGCTGGTCAGGCGCGCCGCGCAGAACCGCACGGTGCTCATGGTCGAACACAACCTCAGCGTGGTCAGTCGCCTGTGCGATCGAATCACGGTCCTGGCGCGCGGTGCCGTGCTGGCCGAAGGGGATTACGAGACCGTCTCGGCCAATCCGCAGGTTCGCGAGGCCTACATGGGCAGCGAAGCCGCCGTCGAGGAGGCCCATCCATGACGCCGATGGCCGATCGCGATCAGTTGCGGGTCGATGACCTGCATGCCTTCTACGGCGAATCCCACATTCTTCACGGCGTCGACCTGGTGGTCGGTCGTGGCGAGCTGGTGACGCTGCTTGGCCGCAATGGCTCCGGCCGGTCCACCACGTTGCGCGCGATCATGAACATGGTCGGCCGGCGTACCGGCTCGATCGTGGTCAACGGCAACGAAACCATGGGCATGCCGGCTCACCAGATCCCGCGGCTCGGCGTCGGCTATTGCCCGGAGGAGCGCGGCATCTTCGCCAGCCTCAGCGTCGAGGAAAATCTACTGCTGCCCCCACCGTGCGCAGCGGCGGCATGGGGCTGGACGAGCTCTACGAGATGTTCCCGAACCTCTACGAACGCCGTTTCAGCCAGGGCACGCGGCTATCCGGCGGCGAACAGCAGATGCTGGCCATGGCGCGCATCCTGCGCACCGGCGCCAACCTGCTGTTGCTCGATGAGATTACCGAAGGCCTCGCGCCCGTCATCGTACAGAAGCTCGGCGAGGTGCTGCTGAAGCTCAAGCAGCGCGGCCTGACGATCGTGCTGGTCGAACAGAACTTCCGTTTCGCCGCGCCGCTGGCCGACCGTCACTACGTGATGGAGCACGGGCAGATCATCGAAGAAATCCATGCGGCCGATCTGGATTCGAAAAAGGCGTTTCTGAACAGCTGTCTCGGGGTCTGATGCCCCGTCAGAAGGACCTGCCGGTCTGCAGTACACCGGCATTTCATCAACCACCAACAAAAACAATCACAGTGGGTGAATATGAAATCTCTACGGAAAACCGCAGCCGCCGCGCTCGTGTCCAGCTTCATCGCAGGGGCCGCTCAGGCCGAGATCAGCAACGACGAAATTCGCATCGGGTATCTGGCAGACATGTCCGGCACCTACCGCGACCTGTCCGGCCCGGGTGGGCTCGAGGCGCTGCAGATGGCCATCGAGGATTTCGGCGGCAGTGTCAATGGCAAGAAGATCGTCACCTTCAACGCCGATGACCTGAACAAGCCCGACGTGGGCGCCAATACGGTTCGTCAGTGGATCGACGAACGCAACGTCGACATGGTGACCGGCATGGTCGCGAGCTCCGTGGTGCTGGCCGCGGCCAAGGTGGTGGAGCAGGGTGGCAAGCTCGCGCTGATCTCCGGTGCAGCGGCTTCGAGCATCACCAACGAATACTGCGCGCCCAGCCATATTCACTGGACTTACGACACCTTCGCGCTGGCCAACGGCACCGCCAACGCCGTGCTCAAGGACGGCGGCAAGAGCTGGTTCATCCTCACGGCCGATTACGCCTTCGGCCATGCGATGGAGAACGACATCAAGAAGGTGGTCGAGGCAGAAGGCGGCAGCGTGGTCGGCACCGTGCGACACCCGTTCCCGAGCAGCGACTTTTCGTCCTACATTCTTCAGGCACAGGGTTCCGGTGCCGACGTGGTGGCCTTGGCGAATGCTGGCGCCGATACCGTGAACTCGCTGAAGACAGCGAGCGAATTCGGCGTCGCGCAGTCCGGGCAGAAGCTCGCCGGCATGGTGGTGTTCCTCAACGATATCCATGCCATGGGGTTGGACGTCACCCAGGGCTTAATGTTGACCACCGGCTGGTACTGGGACATGAACGAGGAAACCCGCGCCTGGGCCAAGCGCTATCACGAGCGCGTCGGGCGCATGCCGGGCATGGTACCGGCAGGTATCTATTCGGCGACCATGCACTACCTCAACGCCGTGAAGGAAACCGGCAGCGACGATGCTGAAGTCGTCCGCGCGCAGATGGCCAAGACACCGGTCAACGACATGTTCGCCAGGAACGGCAAGATCCGCGAGGACGGGCGCATGGTTCACGACATGTACCTGGTTCAGGTGAAGACACCGGACGAGTCGACCGGCGAGTGGGACCTGTACAAGGTGGTGAGCACCATTCCGGGCGACCAGGCATTTCGCCCCATCGGCGAGAGCCAGTGCCAGAAGATGGCGCCCAAGAGCTGAACAGGCCGAGTGCACCGCGACCCGGCCGTCACTGGCCGGGTGTCAGGAAATCCTCTGGGGTGAATCATGACTCTCGTTTTCGGCGTACCGCTGAGCGTTTTGCTCGGGCAACTGCTGCTCGGCCTGATCAACGGCTCCTTCTACGCGCTGTTGAGCCTTGGCCTGGCGATCATCTTCGGGCTGCTGCGCATCATCAACTTCGCCCACGGCGCGCAGTACATGCTGGGTGCTTTCGCCGCGTTTCTCGGCTTGAACTACCTGGGCATCAACTACTGGATGGCGCTGCTCTTGTCACCGCTGCTGATCGGCTTGCTGGGCATGGGCATAGAGCGCGGGCTGCTGCGCCGGATCGCTGGAGAGGACCATCTCTACGGCCTGTTGCTCACCTTCGGCCTGGCGCTGATCGTCGAGGGCAGTTTCGTCAAGCTCTTCGGGGTTTCCGGCTCGCCTTATCCGATGCCTGACCTGCTCAAGGGCGGGCATAACCTGGGCTTCATGTTTCTACCGACCTACCGGGGCTGGGTGATCGTCGCGGCGCTGACGGTGTGTTTCGTCACCTGGTACATGATCGAACGCACCCGACTGGGTTCCTATCTGCGTGCCGGCACGGAGAACCCCCGGTTGATGCAGGCATTCGGTATCAACGTACCGGTGCTGGTCACCCTGACCTATGGCTATGGGGTCGCGCTCGCTGCCTTCGCCGGTGTACTGGCGGCGCCGATCTATGCCGTCACGCCAGGCATGGGTTCGAACCTGCTGATCGTCGTGTTTGCCGTCGTGGTGATCGGGGGCATGGGGTCGATCATGGGCGCCATCGTGACCGGTCTGGCGATGGGGCTGATCGAAGGCCTGACGAAGGTGTTCTATCCCGAAGCCGCCAATACGGTGATCTTCGTGATCATGGTGCTGGTGCTCTTGCTCAGGCCAGCCGGGCTGTTCGGTAAGGAGGCGTGATGATGACCCAGGAAAGCGTTCAGCCAGCCGCTGTTCAGGCCGCTTCGCCCCAGGTGAAAGCCAATGCCGAGCGGGAACGACGGCGCGCGGCGCGGCGCCGCCAGCATTTCTTCTACCTCGCCTTGCTGGGCGTGGCGATGGTCGCACCGATGCTGGTGTATCCGGTGTTCCTGATGAAGCTGCTGTGCTTCGCCTTGTTCGCCTGCGCGTTCAACCTGTTGCTCGGGTATGCCGGGCTGTTGTCGTTCGGGCATGCGGCGTTCTTCGCCTGCGGCGGGTACATCACGGGCTACATGCTCAGCACCTACAGCGGGCTGAACACCGAACTCGGATTATCGCCGGCACCCTGGCTTCCACGGTGCTGGGGTTGGTCTTCGGCATTCTGGCGATCCGCCGGCAGGGGATCTATTTCGCGATGATCACGCTCGCGCTGGCACAGATGGTGTTCTTCGTCTTTGTCCAGGCGCCCTTCACCGGTGGCGAGAACGGGATGCAGGGCGTGCCGCGCGGGCACCTGTTCGGTTTGTTCGACATGCAGAACAACATGGCGCTGTATTACTTCGTGCTGGCGGTGTTCGTGCTCGGCTTCATGATCATCCAGCGCACCATCCATTCGCCTTACGGGCAGGTGCTCAAGGCGATTCGCGAAAATGAACCGCGCGCCATCTCCCTGGGCTACAACGTCGATGCACACAAGCTGCTGGCGTTCGTGATTTCCGCCGCACTGACCGGGCTGGCCGGGTCGACCAAGACGGTGGTGTTCCAGCTCGCGTCACTCACCGACGCGCACTGGCACATGTCCGGCGAAGTCATTCTCATGACCCTGCTCGGCGGCGTCGGCACCATCCTCGGCCCGGTGGTGGGCGCGACAGTGGTGGTCACCCTGCAGAGTTCGCTGTCGAACGGACCGCTGGGCGAATGGGTACACGTCATCCTCGGCGTGATCTTCGTGCTCTGCGTGTTGTTGTTCCGGTCGGGCATCGTGGGCTGGGTCGAACGGTTGATCCGGCGGAATTTCAAGTAGCACCGCCCGGCATCGATAGTGTCGGGCCGATCTGTGGGCCGAATCCATTCGGCCATGGGGCGCTCTCGACCACAGGAGCCATGTCGACGACGGCGGGCGAATAAATTCGCCCCTACGGTTGGCGGTGGTCATCCTGCGCACGGACCCGTAGGGTCGAATTTATTCGACCAAGGGCGCTGTCTCGGCCTGGGGAGCGATCTGGGACAAAAGGGCGAATAAATTCGCCCGTACGGGTTGGCGGTGGCCCGGCCTGCGCACGGACCTGTAGGGTCGAATTTATTCGACCATGGGCGCTGTCTCGACTACGGGTGCGATCTGGGGACAAAAAGGGCGAATGAATTCGTCCCTACAGATTGGCGGTGGTCCAGCCTGCGTACGGACCTGTAGGGTCGAATTTATTCGACCATGGGCGCTGTCTCGGCCTGGGGAGCGATCTGGGACAAAAGGTCGAATAAATTCGCCCCTACGGATTGGCGCTGGTCCAGCCTGCGCACGAACCTGTAGGGTCGAATTTATTCGACCAAGGGCGCTGTCTCGGCTACGGGTGCGATCTGGGGACCAAAGGGCGAATGAATTCGCCCCTACGGCTCGCTGGTCCAGCCTGCGCACGAACCTGTAGGGTCGAATTTATTCGACCGTGGGCAGACGTTCAGGCGTTTTTCCAGGTGGGGCTGCGTTTTTCCAGAAAGGCGTTGACGCCTTCCTTCTGATCCTGGGTGTCGAAGAGCTCGGCGAAGAGTTCGCGCTCGGCAGCCCAGCCCGCGTCATGGTCATCGTGGCGGGCGTTCATGACCAGTCGTTTGCAGCGGCTCACCGAGGAGGGGCTCTGCTTGCTTGCGCTTTCGGCGAGCTTGAGTGCCCTCGCGAGCGCCTCGCCCCTCGGGACCACTTCCTCGACCAGCCCGATCTTCTCGGCACGGTGCGCATCGACGCGTTCGCCGCAGAGGATCATGCGCTTGGCCCAGCCTTCGCCGACGAGCCACGGCAGGTTCTGAGTGCCGCCGGCGCACGGCAGCAGGCCGACGCTGGCTTCAGGCAGCGCCATTTGCGCCTGCTCCTCGGCAATGCGGACGTCGCAGGCCAGCGCGCACTCCAAGCCACCGCCCATGGCGTAACCGTTGATCGCGGCGATGGACACGCCGCGAAAGCGCGTCAGCGCATCGAAGGCGCGGCCGAAGAGGGCGGCCACCTCGCTGGCGGCCGCTTTGTCACCATCGGCGAACTGCTTGAGGTCCGCGCCGGCCGAGAAGAACTTCTCGCCCTGGCCGGTGATGACCAGCGCATACACCTGCGGGTTATCGTCGAGCTGCGCGATCATCTGTTCCAGTGCGGCCAGTGACTCGCGATCCCAGGTGTTGGCCGGCGGGTTGGCGATGGTCAGCAGCGCCGTGTGGTCGCGTATCTCGAGCTGGATCTTCTGACTCATGTCGGTTCCTTTTCTTGGAATGGGGCGGGTGCCGTCAGGGTTCGATGAACGAGCCTAGCAGCGTAAAAATAGTAAACACATGCTGTGAAATGCAGAGGTATTCTGTGTTTTTGCACAACCTCGGCGCGATACGCCGATTTGATCGGGGGCAGCAGTGGATTGGGACAACCTGCGTTTCTTTCTCGAACTTTCCCGCGCGGGCAAGCTGACCATCGCCGCGCGGCGCCTGGGCGTCGACCACACCACCGTCGCGCGTCGGGTCCAGGCCTTGAGAAGACATTGGATCGCCAGTTGTTCATCCGGGCCAAGGCCGGCTATCGACTGGCCGAAGCTGGGCGCGAGTTGCTGGCGCAGGCCGAAGCGATGGAAAGCGCCATCGCGTCTATCGAACAGCCCAGCCTGACGGCGGACAAGCTCTCCGGCCAGGTGCGCATCGGCGCAACCGAGGGTTATGGCACGCTGATGCTTGCCGGACAGCTGGCGAGCCTGACGCGCGACTACCCGCACCTGGGGGTGGACCTGCTTGCCGTGCCACGCTCGGTGCGCCTGGCGCGCCATGAGGCGGATATCGTGATCACGCTGGAGCGCCCCGAGCGCGGCCCCTATGTCATCACCAAACTGACCGACTACGTGTTGCGCCTCTATGCCTCGGAAGCTTACCTGGCGGCGCACCCACCCATCCGCAACCGGGATGACCTGAGCGGCCACGTCTTCGTCAGCTACATCGAGGATCTGCTCTACAGCAAGGAGCTGTATTTTCTGGACGAGATCGTCCGCCCGCGCCAGCACTCGCTTCGCAGCACCAGCATCATGGCCCAGCAGGAGGCGGTCGCCGCTGGCGCGGGCCTGGCGATCCTGCCCGCATTCTCGGCGCGCAAGGAGCCGCGGCTCAGAGAGGTGCTGGTCGAGGACATCGAATTCACCCGTACCTTCTGGATGCTGATGCCGGTGGAGAACAAGGACCTGGCGCGGATGCGGGTGTGCTGGGATTTTCTTCGTGAGGTGGCCGGCAACAGCCACGACATCATGATGGGGCGCGCATGAGTCGCGAGGGCAAGGGCAGCATTTCGGTCCGGCTGGTCGAGGAGGCGTTGCGTGCCTTCGTCTCGCCAGAGCTGACGGCTGAACGGATCATCCAGCAGCTGGGCCTGCCGCCCATAGCGCTGAGCGACCCAGACGCACGCATCGATGTGGCTGAATACAGCCGGCTCTGGCGACGGCTTGCGCGGCACTTCGACGATGAATTCTTTGGCATGGATACGCGCCGCCTGAGAGCGGGGAGCTTCGCCTTCGCCTGCCGCGCGGCGATGGCGCAACCGACACTCGAACGCGCGCTCGACGTTACCCTCGATTTCTTCGGGCTTGCGCTCGAGGGCTTTCGTGGCCGGCTCCTGCGCAGCGAGAGCCTGGCCGAGGTCAGCCTCAATGAAACGGGCGCGCCGCTGCGGGCCTTTGGCTATTTCACGTTCTGGATGCTGGTGCACGGCCTGGCATGCTGGCTGGTCGGGCGCCGCATTCCGCTGCTGGCGGTCGAGCTGCGCTGCGACGAGCCAGGCTACACCGATGACTACCGCGTGATGTTTTCTCGCAATCTGCGCTTCGGCCGGCCCGTCACGCGGATCATCTTTGCCGCCGAAGTGCTCGATCTGCCGGTGCGGCGCAGCGAGCAGGAATTGCACGGGTTTCTGGCCCAGGCCCCAGCCAACATCCTGGTCAAGTATCGTGACACCACCAGCCTCGCCAGCCGCATCAAGACGCAGCTGCGTGAACTTCCTGCCGAGCAGTGGCCGACCAGCGACCGGCTGGCGCACAACCTGTGCATCTCGACCTCGACGCTGCGCCGCCGCCTCGCCGAAGCCGGCCAGCCGTACCAAGCGATCAAGGACCAGGTTCGCCAGGAAATGGCCACCCTGTGGCTTGCCGACGCCAGTGTCACTTACGCCGAGATCGCCGAGCGGCTGGGCTTCGCCGATGTCAGCTCGTTCTACAAGGCGTTCCGCAAGTGGTCGGGGACCAATCCCGGGCAGTACCGCACCCTGATCCTGCGCGGCGATGAATGAATCATTCTGCGTCGTGATAGAGATTCGGCGGTTACCCGGATCGCCAGCAAGCTGGCTCCTACAGGAAGGCCGGACCGCTGCGTTCTATGGGCCGGTCAGGTGCTTTTCGTAGGAGCCAGCTTGCTGGCGATCATGCGACGCGCACAGCGCCACAGCGCGCTGTCAGTACCGATCCAAATTGCCCGTGCCAATGCCTTGGCCAAACCGGTCATCGTGGTTGCGCGCAACGACCATTGTCCCTGCCTTCCGGTCTGATGAAGATGCGTTCAACAGACCGGGCGCCCATCGTGCAGCGCCCTGAATATCGTCACGAGGTCGTGCTGTGGACATTCAAGACAAGGTTTTCATCATCACCGGCGGTGCGTCCGGCCTGGGCGCGGCGGCGGCAGCTGCGCTGGTCGAGGCGGGCGCACGGGTCGTGCTGGCGGACATCAACGCCGAGCTGCTCAATGAGTGCAGCGAGAAGCTGGGCGAGCGCGCGCACGGAGTGGTCACCAACGTATGCGACGAAGCCGCCGCGCAGGCGGCCGTGCATACCGCCGTGGAGCGTTTTGGCGGGCTGCACGGCCTGGTCAACTGTGCCGGCGTTGCCAGCGGCGAGAAAATCCTTGGCCGCCAGGGCCCGCACGGGCTGGCGAGCTTCAGCAAGGTCATCAATCTCAACCTGATCGGCAGTTTCAACATGCTGCGCCTGGCCGCCGAGGCCATTGCCAAGGGCGAGCCGGATGCGAACGGCAATCGTGGCGTGATCATCAACACCGCCTCCATTGCGGCGTTCGATGGGCAGATCGGCCAGGCCGCCTATGCTGCCTCCAAGGGCGGTGTGGTAGCGCTGACGCTGCCGGCCGCGCGCGAACTGGCCCGGCACGGCATTCGCGTGATGACGATCGCGCCCGGCGTGTTCGAGACCCCAATGATGGCCGGCATGCCGCAGGAGGTGCGCGACTCGCTCGCCGCCGGCGTCCCCTTCCCACCGCGCCTGGGGCGAGCATCCGAATACGCGGCCCTGGTTCGCCACATCATTGAGAACGACATGCTCAACGGCGAAGTGATTCGCCTCGACGGCGCGCTGCGCATGGCCGCGAAATAATCGGAGAAGCGACGATGAACAACGATCCAATCGTGATCCTGGGCAGCGCCCGGACACCCATGGGCGGCTTTCAGGGCGACCTGAAAAGCCTCAGCGCGCCGGAGCTGGGTGCCGCGGCGATTCGCGCGGCGGTAGACCGCAGCGGCGTTGCCGCCGAACAGGTGCAGGAAGTGCTGATGGGCTGCGTGCTCCCGGCCGGCCTCGGCCAGGCACCGGCCCGTCAGGCCGCGCTCGGCGCCGGGTTGAGCAAGGCAACCGCGTCCACCACGCTGAACAAGATGTGCGGCTCGGGGATGCAGGCGGCGATTCTGGCACACGATGCGTTGCGCGCCGGCAGTGTCGATCTGGTGGTCGCCGGCGGCATGGAGAGCATGTCCAATGCGCCTTATCTGCTGGAAAAGGGCGCGCGGCGGCTATCGCATGGGGCATGGAAAAGTGCTCGACCATATGTTCCTCGACGGCCTGGAAGACGCCTACGACAAGGGCCGCCTGATGGGCACATTCGCCGAGGACTGCGCGCAGCACCACGGCTTCACCCGCGAACAGCAGGATGCTTACGCCCTGGCGTCGTTGCAGCGCGCGCGTGACGCCATCGCTGAAGGTCGGTTCGCCGATGAGATCGTCCCGTTGGAATTCACCCAGGGCCGCGAGCAACGCACCGTGCGCGATGACGAGCAGCCGCCCAAGGCGATGCCGGAGAAGATCCCGTCCCTCAAACCGGCGTTCCGCGAGGGCGGCACCGTGACGGCGGCCAATTCCAGTTCGATCTCGGATGGCGCGGCGGCACTGCTATTGACGCGTCGCTCCCACGCCGAACAGCTCGGCCTCAAGCCGCAGGCCGTCATTCACGGCCATGCGGTGTTCGCCGACGCGCCCAATCTGTTCCCGACCGCGCCCATCGGTGCCATCCACAGGCTGCTCGAGCGCACTGGCTGGCAGCTCGGCGACGTGGACCTGTTCGAAATCAACGAGGCCTTCGCGGTGGTGGCCATGGTGACGATGCGTGAGTTGGGCCTCGATCACGCCAAGGTCAACGTTAACGGCGGCGCTTGTGCGCTGGGCCACCCGATCGGTGCATCTGGTGCACGAATTCTCGTGACCCTGATCGCCGCACTGCGCGCCCGTGGCCTGCGCAGGGGCATTGCCGCCATTTGCATCGGCGGCGGCGAAGCGACCGCCATGGCCGTCGAACTGCTCGACTGAGGACTGCCCATGTTGCTCAACGAAGACCAGACCAGCATCCGCGACATGGCACGGCAGTTCGCTCAGGCGCGGCTCAAGCCGTTCGCCGCCGATTGGGACCGTGACCACCGCTACCCGGCCGAGGCGGTTGCCGAGATGGCCGAACTCGGCTTCTTCGGCATGCTTTGCCCGGACGAGTGGGGCGGCAGCGACACCGGCTATGTCGCCTACGCCCTGGCGCTGGAAGAGATCGCCGCCGGTGACGGTGCCTGCTCGACCATCATGAGCGTGCATAACTCGGTCGGTTGCGTGCCGATCCTGCGCTTTGGCAACGACGAGCAAAAAAAGCGCTACCTCCAGCCGCTGGCCAGCGGCGCTCAGATCGGCGCTTTCGCGCTGACCGAACCCCACGCCGGCTCCGACGCCAGCAGTTTGCGCACGCGCGCCCGGCGTGAAGGCGACAGTTACGTGATCAACGGCGCCAAGCAGTTCATTACCTCGGGCCAGCACGCCGGCACCGTGATCCTTTCGCCGTGACCGATCCGGACGCCGGCAAGCACGGCATCAGCGCTTTCATCGTGCCGACTGACACCCCGGGTTATCAGGTGGTACGCGTCGAGGAAAAGCTCGGGCAGCACGCGTCCGATACCTGCCAGCTGGCTTTCGAGGACATGCGTGTGCACGAATCTCAACGCCTGGGCGAGGAGGGTGAGGGCTACCGGATCGCGCTGGCTAACCTCGAAGGCGGCCGTATCGGTATCGCCGCCCAGGCCGTCGGCATGGCTCGCGCGGCCTTCGAAGCCGCCCGTGACTATGCGCGCGAGCGCGAGGCGTTCGGCAAGGCCATTAGCGAGCACCAGGCCGTTGCCTTCCGCCTGGCCGACATGGCAACGCAGATCGCCGTCGCGCGGCAGATGGTGCTGCACGCTGCCGCGTTGCGCGAGGCGGGGCAACCGGCGCTGGTCGAGGCGTCCATGGCGAAACTGTTCGCCTCGGAAATGGCGGAAAAGGTCTGTTCGGCGGCGATACAGACGCTCGGCGGTTATGGCTATCTGAAGGACTTTCCCGTCGAGCGCATCTACCGCGACGTGCGCGTCTGCCAGATTTACGAAGGCACCAGCGACATTCAGCGGTTGGTGATTGCGCGCAACCTGGGCGAGTGAGGCGCAACAGCTGCATCACCGAGGTGCGCCTACAATAGCCCGACCATAGGCAACGGCTACGCCCCGGAGATGCTTCATGCACATCGTCATCCCCGATGACTACCAGGACGTGATCCGCTCGCTGGATTGCTTCGCGCAGCTCGACGGGCACAGGGTCACGGTCTATCACGACGCGGTGAACGATCGGGAGGTATTGGCCGAGCGGTTCGCCGATGCCGATGCGCTGGTACTGACGCGCGAGCGCACTGTCATCGATGAGGCGCTGCTGGCTCGGCTGCCCAGGCTCAGGTTGATCAGTCAGACGGGTAAGGTGGCCGCTCACCTTGACCTCGAGGCCTGCACACGCCATGGCGTAGCGGTGATGGAGGGGCGGGGCTCGCCCATTGCGCCAGCCGAACTCGCCTGGGCCCTGCTGCTGATGGCCCGGAGGCGGCTGCTGCCAGCGATGCAGGCGCTCTATGCGGGCCAATGGCAGGTCAACCTGGGCGACCGGCTGTATGGTCAAACGCTGGGTATCTGGGGCTACGGCAAGATCGGGCAGCGCCTGGCCCGCTACGCCCAGGCGTTCGAGATGCCGGTGCTGGTGTGGGGCAGCGAGGGGTCGCGGCAGGCGGCCGAGCGGGATGGCCACCGCGCGGCGGCGAGCCGCGAGGCGTTCTTTGCCGAAGCCGACGTGCTGAGCCTCAATCTGCGTCTGGTCGACGCGACCCGGCATATCGTTACCGCTGAGGACCTGGCGCGAATGAAGACCTCGGCATTGCTGCTGAACATCAGCCGCGCCGAGCTGATCGCCCCCGGCGCCTTGCTCGATGCGCTGGACGCGGGACGGCCCGGTTTCGCCGCACTGGACGTGTTCGAGCAGGAGCCGGTCATCGATCCCGAACATCCACTGTTGCAGCACCCCAACGTGATCTGCACGCCGCACCTGGGCTATGTCGAACGCCAAGGCTACGAGCTGTATTTCGGGGATGCCTTTGCCAATGTTGCGGCCTTCTTCCGGGGTGAACCCTGCACATTCGCCAACGCAGGGGGTGAAGGTGTTGCACAGGCCGCAGGGCGAATAAATTCGCCCCTACAGGGCGTTCGTGTCTGAGCCGTCGGGCTTGTTGTGGGGTGAAGGTGTCCGCCCGTTGTGCGCCGGTTTGGGCGAATAAATTCGCCCCTACAGGGCGTTCGTGTCTGAACCGTCGGGCCTGTTGTGGGGGTGAAGGTGTTCGCTCGTTGCGTGCTGGTTTGGGCGAATGAATTCGCCCCTACAAGGTTCGTGTCTGAGTCGTTGGGCTTGTTGTTGGGGTGAAGGGGTTCGCTCGTTGCGTGCTGGTATGGGCGAATAAATTCGCCCCTACAGGGCGTTCGTGTCTGAGCCGTCGGGCTTGTTGTAAGGGCGAAAGTGTTCGCTCGTTGCGTGCTGGTTTGGGCGAATGAATTCGCCCCTACAGGGCGTCCGTGTCTGAGCCGTCGGGCTTGTTGCGGGGGCGGAGGTGTTCGCTCGTTGTGCGCTGGTTTGGGCGAATGAATTCGCCTCTACAGGACGCTCGTATCTGAACCGTCGGGTTTGTTGTAGGGGCGAACTTGTTCGCCCGACTGGGTTCGCCGAGAGCGCTGATTGCGAGCAAGCTCGCTTCCACGGGTCGGCGGCGTTGGTCAGCCGAAGCGTGCGAATCAATCCCAGCCTTCGGATGCCTCGACGGAATCTCTTATCGACCCGGGCGTACGGGAAAAGCGCGGCGCCGGGGCGGCGTGCAGGGCGCCGTCGATGTCGCGATAGACGCCACGCGCTTGCATATGCGGATGCTGGGCGGCTTCTTCTAGCGTGAGCACGGGCGCGAAGCAGGCGTCGGTGCCTTCGAGCAGTTCGCACCAGTCGGCCTGGGTCCGGCTGGCGAACAGCGCGGCGAGGTGTTCGCCCTGTGCGGCCCAGCGGTCCGGATCCCGAACGTCCTGAAGCAGGTTATCCGGGGCCTGGATGCGTTGCGCCAGTTCGCCGAGGAACTGTGGCTCGAGCGGTCCGATGGCGATGTCGCGGCCGTCGGCACAGGTGTAGCAGCGGTAGTGCGGTGCGGCGCCGGCGAGCAGGTTACGGTCGCGCTGGAGCGAGATCGCTCCGCTGGGCAACAGACCGGCGAAGAAGCTCATCATCGAGGAAACGCCATCGACAATGGCGGCATCGATGACCTGGCCCAGGCCCGACCGTTCGCGCTCCCACAGCGCCGCCATGATGCCGAAGGCCAGATAGAGCGAGCCGCCTCCGAAATCCCCGACCAGGTTCAGCGGTGGCAACGGCGGCCCTTCGCGCCCCCCGATGGAAGCCAGGGCACCGGTGAGCGCCAGATAGTTGATGTCATGCCCGGCACTTCGGGCCAACGGGCCGGTCTGGCCCCAACCGGTCATGCGCCCGTAGACGAGCCTGGGATTGCGCGCGTGAACGATCTCGGGCCCAAGGCCCAGGCGCTCCATCACGCCAGGGCGGAAGCCCTCGATCAGCACGTCGGCGCCCTCGGCCAGTGTCAGGCAGTGCTCACGCCCGGCTTCGGTGCGGATGTCCAGCGTGAGCCGCTTGCGGCCTCGATCGACCACCGGGTTCGGCCAGCCATTGCCGCCTTTACGTTCGATGCGCAGCACGTCGGCACCGAGGTCGGCGAGCAGCATGGCGCAATGCGGGCCGGGACCGATGCTGGCGAACTCCAATACGCGCAGGCCGACCAGAGGGCCCTGGCGAGTGGTTGGGGTGGTGATGGGCATGGCGTGCTTCCGGTCGGACGTGTGTCGGGATAGGCGTGGATGTGCGCAGACGCCTTGCTCGCTGGATCGATGAAGCCAGATCCACCTGCCGTTACGGCAGGTGAGCCGGGTCGCAGTTGCCTGCGTTGCGCATGCCGTTGCGGGCAGTCCTACATGCTCGCCGCGCTGCTGGCCGGTTCGCTGCGGTCGAGCAGATAGCTTCTGTAGCGCTCGCGCAGCGTCTTCTTGTCGATCTTGCCGGTAGCGGTCAGGGGGACGGTGTCGATGATCACCGCATCGGGCATCCACCACTTGACGATCTGCGGTTCGAGGAAGGCGAGCACCGTCTCGATGCAGATCTGCGCATCGTCGTGGGGTTCGATGATGAGTACAGGGCGCTCCTCCCACTTCTCGTGCGTCACCCCGACGACTGCGGCGATGCGCACGCCCGGGCAGGCCACGGCGATGTTCTCGATGTCGATGGAGCTGATCCACTCGCCGCCAGACTTGATCACGTCCTTGCTGCGGTCGGTGATGCGCATGTAGCCGTTGGGGTCCAGGGTGGCGATGTCGCCAGTGTCGAACCAGCCATCGGCATCGACCGCGCTGGTCTCGCTGCGGAAATAGCGCTCGACCGTCCAGGGCCCGCGCACCAGCAGCGCTCCGGATGTAGTGCCGTCATGGGGCAATGGCTTGCCGGCTTCGTCGACGATCTTCAGCTCGATGCCAAATTGCAAGCGACCCTGACGCGTCCAGATCGCCTCCTTCGTCGCGGCCTCGCCCTGGGCCGCGAGCTTGGGCGTTGGGGTGGCCACCACGCCGAGCGGGCTGGTTTCGGTCATGCCCCAGAGCTGGCGGACGCTGACGCCGTAGCGGGTCTCGAACTTTTCGGCGAGCGCACGGGGCACGGCGGACCCCGCGATCACCAGGCACCTGAGCGCTCCGGTGGTCTCTCCGGTGCGCTCCAGGTGGTTGAGGTACATGGTCCAGATGGTCGGTACGCCACCGGAAAAGGTCACGCCCTCGCTCTGGATCAGCTCCTGCAGGCTGGCACCGTCCATCTTGTCGCACGGCAGCACGAACTTGCAGCCGTTGATGGCAGCGGTGAAGGGCACGCCCCAGGCGGTGGCGTGATAGAGCGATGAGCAGGGCATGATGCAGTCGAACGCGGAGAAGCCGAAGGCGCCTGTGAGCCCGGCGGCCATCGCATGCAGCACCACGGAGCGGTGGCTATAGACGACGCCTTTCGGGTTGCCGGTGGTGCCGGAGGTGTAGCAGAGCATGGCACCGGCGTTCTCATCGAACTGCGGCCACTCGGTGATGGGTGGCTCGTAGGCGATCAGCGTTTCGTAGCTTTGCGCACCGATCTCTCCGGGTTCGGTGCGTTCGGCGTCGGCGAGCATGACGAAGGTATGGATGTGCTCCAGATGCGGCCGAACGCGCTCGACCAGGGCGAGGAAGCTGCGGTCGAAGAGCAGTACGCCGCTTCCGGCGTGGTTCAGGGTGTAGATGATCTGCTCGTTCGACAGGCGTGGATTGGCCGTGTGCAGGACCGCGCCAATCCCGGGCACGGCAAAGAACAGCTCGAAGTGACGATGGGTGTTCCAGGCCATCGACGAGACCAGGTCGCCAGGTTTCACGCCCAGGCTGCGCAACATGCTGGCCGCCTGCCCGGCGCGTTTCGCCAAACCTGCGTAGTCGTAGCGCCAGAGAGGTTCATCCACCAGCCGCGAGACGATTTCGCGCTCGCCGTGGGCGAGGGCGGCGTGGGTCAGGATGCCGCTGATCATCAGCGGGGTCTGCTGCATCGTACCTTTGAGCATCGTCGTATCCTTCTTATTGTTGTCGGATGGGGCTCGCGCCGCCGCCATCGGTCGTTCGGAATACTGCTTCGAGGTGGTTTATTGAGCTTCCCGATCTCGTTGCGCACCTCCTGTCAATCTCGGGAAAAGCTGGTGTCGTTCCGCGCCGTTGCCGCGGTTGATTACAACCCGTAGTTATTCAACTCCCGTGCGATCAACAGCCGCTGAATCTCGCTGGAGCCTTCATAGATCTGCGTGATGCGCGCGTCGCGGTAGTAGCGCTCGACCGGATAGTCCTCCAGATAGCCGTAGCCGCCGTGGATCTGCATGGCTTTGGAGCACACGTATTCGGCCACCTCCGACGCGAATAGCTTGGCCTGGGAGGCTTCGGACAGGCACGGCAGGTTGGCGCTGCGCAGGCGCGCGGCGTGCAGGATGAGCAGCCGCGCAGCGTTGATGCGGGTGTGCATGTCCGCGAGCATGTTCGCCACGCTCTGGTGCTCGATGATCGGCTTGTCGAACTGGATGCGTTCGCGCGCATAGCCCAGCGCCGCTTCGAATGCCGCGCGGGCGATGCCGAGGGCCTGAGCGCCGATGCCGATGCGACCACCTTCCAGGTTGGACAGGGCGATCGCCAGCCCCTTGCCGCGCGGGCCGAGCAGGTTGGCCTCGGGAATGCGGCAGTCACGCAGGGTGACGCCGCAGGTATCCGAGGCTCGGATGCCCATCTTCTTCTCCATGCGATCGACGACGAAACCGGGGTTGTCGGTGGGCACGAGAAACGCGGAGAGCCCTTTTTTGCCCAGCTCTGGATCGGTCACGGCGAAGACGATGGCGATCTTGGCGCGCTTGCCGTTGCTGACGAATTGTTTGGCGCCGTTGATTACCCACTCGCCATTGTCCAGCACGGCGCGGGTGCGCAGGTTGTGCGCCTCGGAGCCGGCCTGGGGCTCGGTGAGGGCAAAACAGCCGATGGCGCGACCGGTGGCCAGATCCGGCAGCCACGCATCCTGCTGCTCCGGCGTGCCGTATTTGAGAATCGGGCCGCAGCCGACCGAGCTGTGGATGCTCATCAGCGCGCCGATTGCTCCGTCACCCGCCGAGATTTCCTCGACGGCCAGGGCGTAGGCGACGTAGTCGATGTAGGTGCCGCCCCATTGCTCGGGAACGATCATGCCGAGCAGGCCGAGCTCGCCCAGTTGGCTCACCGTCTCGTCGTCGATCCAGCCGGCCTGTTCCCAGTCGTGTGCCTTGGGCGCGATCTCGGCGCGGGCGAAGTCGCGCGCCATGTCGCGAATCATCCGTTGTTCTTCGGTCAGTTCGATGTCGTGCATGAGGTTGCCCCTCTGTCAGACGCCAGCGAAGAAAGCAGCGACGCGCTCGGGCGTCACTTCTTCCAGCGTAGGCGGGTTCCAGCGCGGATTCTTGTCCTTGTCGACGATCAGCGCGCGGACGCCTTCGATGATGTCGCCCTTGTCGAACCACTGGCGGTCGAGGTGCAGCTCCATACCGAAACAGTCGGCCAGCGAGCGCTCGAGTCCACGACGGAGCATTTCCAGGGTGACGCTCATCGACAGCGGTGAGCGGCTATCCAGCGTCTTGAGCGTTTCGGCGGCCCATTCGCTGTATTCGGCACGGGTCTCCCCGGCGAGCGACTGGCGAATCGCGGCGACGCTGTCATGCGAGAAATGTTCGTCGATGGCTCGGCTAAGCGTTTTGAACGGCGCATCCGGCAGCTCGGTGCGGCCCATCGACACCAGCAGGTTGGTCAGTGCGTGCCGCGGCGGCACGGACCAGTCCTGCTGGTCCAGGCAGCGTTCGAGGTCGGCGAAGCTGTCATAAGGCACGCAGTAGTCGGCAAGCCCGGCATAGAGCGCGTCGGCCGCGCTGACATGGTTGCCGGTCAGGCCCATGTAGACGCCCAGGTTGCTCGGCAGCCGCGACAGAAAGTAACTGCCGCCGACGTCCGGAAAATAGCCGATGCCGACTTCCGGCATGCCCATGCGGGTGCGCTCGGAAATCACCCGCAGCGAAGCACCCTGGACCAGGCCCATGCCGCCACCAAGTACGAAGCCGTTCATCAACGCCAGGAGCGGCTTGGTGTAGGCGTGGATGTATTGGTCGAGCGCGTATTCCTCCTCGAAGAATTCCCGATGCAGGTTGTCACCGCGCTTGTAGCTGTCGTACAGCGAGCGGATGTCGCCGCCAGCGCAGAAAGCCTTTTCGCCGGCACCACGCAGCACCACGGCGACGATGCCTTGATCGTCCGCCCATTCCTGCAACTGGCGGTGCAGCGTCCGCACCATCGGCAGGGTGATGGCGTTGAGCCCGGCGGGGCGGTTGAGGGTGAGATAGCCGACGCGGTTGCGTACTTGGATCAGTACCGGCGCTTCTGCCTGGGTCATGCCTGGTCCTCTTGGCGGTAGAGTTTGATGATCGCGGAGAAATCCAGTCCGCCATGGCCTTGCAGGCTGAAGGCCTGGTAGAGCTGCTGCGCGAGTGCGCCGAGGATAACCGGCTGGCGGACCTGCTTGGCCGCTTCGCTCGCCAGGCCAAGGTCCTTGAGCATCAGGTCGGTGCCGAAGCCGCCGCTATAGCCGCGAGACGCTGGGCTGGTCTCCACCACGCCGGGGAAGGGGTTGTAGATTTCGCTGCTCCAGCAGCGTCCACTGGAGGAATTGATCACCCCGGCGAGGACCTCCGGTTCCATGCCCAGGGCAACACCGAGCGACATGGCCTCGGCGGCACCGATCATGGAGATGCCGAGCAGGAGGTTGTTGGCGACCTTGGCGACCTGACCGTTGCCGCTGCCACCGCAATGGACGATGTTCTTGCCCATCGTCGCCAGGATCGGCTGCGCCGTCTGGAAATCCGCTTCGCTGCCGCCGACCATGAAGGTCAAGGTCCCTGCGGCAGCGCCGCCTGTGCCGCCGGACACCGGTGCATCGAGCATCGGGTTGCCGTTGTGAGCGGCGGCGGAAGCGACTTCGCGAGCGGACAGCGGGTCGATGGTCGAAGAGTCGATCAGCAGCACACCCGCCGAGACATGGGCCAGCAAGCCGTCTTCACCCAGATACACCTGCTTCACGTGAGGAGCGGCGGGCAGCATGGTGATGATGACGTCGACATCCGCCTGGGCGATTGCCGCGGGCGATGTCGCCTCCTTCGCGCCGGCCTCGACGAGGCCGGACACGGCCGCCGCGGAAAGGTCGAAGACCGTGAGTTGATGGCCCGCCTTGAGCAGGTTGCGCGCCATGGGTCCACCCATGTTGCCGAGCCCGAGAAAACCGATATGCATGGCCGTTTCCTTCTTGTTCTGATTGCCGGCTCGCGTGGCGCCTCACCTGGGCAAGACGCCACACCTGGTCACTTGAGGTTGATGGTGGTGTTCACCGTACCGCCGACTTCGTTCTCGTCGAACCAGCGCTGGGTGACCGTCTTGGTCTGAGTGTAGAACTGCACCACCTGCTTGCCGTACGGGCCGAGGTCACCAAGCTTGGATGCCCGCGAACCGGTGAACGAGAACATGGGCACCGGCACCGGAATCGGTACGTTGATGCCCACCTGTCCAACGTCGATCTCTTCCTGGAAATGCCGCGCCGCCGCGCCGGAACGGGTGAAGATGGCGGTGCCGTTGCCGTTGGGGTTGGCGTTGATCAGCGTGATGGCCTCGTCCAGGGTGTCGGCCGCCATGACGCAGAGCACCGGGCCGAAGATTTCCTCGCGGTAGATGCTCATGCCCGTGGTCACGCCAGAGAACAGGGTGGGGCCGACGAAGTTGCCGCGCTCGTACCCCGCGATGCTCGGGTTGCGGCCGTCCAGCTCGAGCCGGGCGCCTTCCTGAATACCGCGTTCGATCAGGCCGCTGACGCGATCCAGCGCGGCGCAGGAAACCAGCGGGCCGACATCGGTACCCGCCTCGACGCCGGCACTGACCTTGAGCGTCTTGGCCTTGGCCACCAGATCCGGGATCCAGGCCTGTGCTTCACCCACCAGCACCACCACCGACAGCGCCATGCAGCGCTGGCCGGCTGCACCGAAGGCGGCCCCGGCGATGGCGTTGAGGGTCTGTTCCTTGTGCGCATCGGCCAGCACGATGGCGTGGTTCTTCGCGCCCATCATGCATTGCACGCGCTTGCCGGCCTGGCTGGCCCGGTTATAGACGTGAGTGCCGACCTTCGTCGAGCCGACGAACGAAACGGCCTTGATGTCCGGGTGGTCGCAGATCAGGTTCACCGCGTCGGCGCCGCCATGCACCACGTTGAGCACGCCCGGCGGCACGCCCGCTTCCAGCGCCAGCTCGGCGAGACGCATGGTCACCATCGGATCCTGCTCGGAAGGCTTGAGGACGAAGGTGTTGCCGGTGGCGATGGCCATCGGGAACATCCACAGCGGAATCATCGCCGGAAAATTGAACGGCGTGATGCCAGCGCAGACGCCCAGCGGCTGCAGCAGGGTGTAGGTGTCGACGCCCGTCGCCACGTTGTTGGCCAGCTCGCCCAGTTGCAGGTTGCCGATGCCGGACGCGTGCTCGACCACTTCCAGGCCGCGGAACACATCGCCCTCGGCGTCGGCCAGGGTCTTGCCCTGTTCGGCGGTGAGGATGGCCGCCAACTCTTTCATGTTTTCGCGGATCAGTTGCTGATACCTGAGGAAGATGCGCGAGCGTGCACCGATAGGGGTCTTGCGCCAGGTCTTGAAGGCGTCCTTGGCACTGGCGACCGCCGCGTTCATTTCCGCCTCGGTGGCGAATGGCACGCGGGCCAGAACCTCCTGTGTGGCGGGGTTGACGATGTCGCGCCACTCCTGGGTGGTGGACTCGACCAGCTCGCCGCCGATCAGGAGCTTGACTGTGGGGATGGCACTTGACTGGTTCATGGCAGGTCCTAGCGTTGTTCGTTATTGGATAGGCAGGCCGAGGGAGCTGCTGTGAGCCTAGAGTGGAAAATTGCCTGTATCAATGCCGCTCAATGCATAGCGTGTCTGCATAAATGCACAAAGGAGCGTCCTTGACCGACGGCTGACAGATCGGCGAGGCACGCGGCTGCGCCTGGTTGGGTAGACTGGTGCGCGCAATTGACCCACCCTGGCGACACACGCTCGCAAAACAAGGCCCCGATGCAGACTGCAGATACCTCCGGCACGCGTCTCGCTGCCGACTCCTTGCCGGCCCCACGCCATTCGAGGACTTGACCCTCGACAGACTCCCCATGGCGGTTTGCACGCTCGATGCGGACGGTGCCGTCCTGCGCTACAACCGCATGGCCGACCGCCTGTGTGGCGGTGGCTTGGCCAGCGATGGCCGGCTGCGCATCCTGTGTGCCGATGGCCGATTGCAGCCACTGGCCGACACGCCTTTGGGAGACACGCTGCGCACCGGACGCGCCACGCAGGACGTGACATTGCTCATCGAGCGCGCCGATGGCATTCCCGCAGCGGTACTCGCCAACATCGACGCGCTGCGCAGTGATACCGGCCAGATCACCGGGGCGATCCTGTGTTTTCAGTGCAGCACGCCGGGACGGGCACGCCATGCCGATCAACGCCATCAGGTCGAGTGGCTGCGCGCGATCGTCGACAACACGCCCGAATGCGTGAAGGTCGTCGATCGGGACGGCACGCTGCTGCAGATGAATCCGGCAGGGCTTCGCATGGTCGAGGCCTCAGCGCCGGATGAGGTCGAGGGCGGATGTGTTATCGATCTGATCGCCCCGGAACATCGAGACAGCTGGCGTGAGCATCACCAGCGGGTGTGTGACGGGGAAAAGCTCAGCTGGCAGTTCGACGTCATCAGCCTCAAAGGCACTCGCCGGCACATGGAAACGCACGCGGTACCGATGCCCATGCCCGGCGACGGCAAGATCGGCAAGGGCCGCTTCGTGCAGCTGGCGATCACCCATGACATCACCGAGCGCAAGCGTCTGGCGAGCGCACACCTGGAAGCGGAGCTGCGGCTCAGGAACCTGCTCGATGCGCTGCCCACCGCGGTCTACACGACGGATGCCAAGGGGTGGTCACCTACTTCAACCAGGCATGCGTCGAGCTGGCTGGGCGGGTGCCGCAGATCGGCACGGACGAATGGAGTGTCGTCTGGCGACTGTGCAGGCCCGATGGCACGGTCATCACGCCAGGCACCTGTCCAATGGCGGTTGCGCTTGCAGAGAACCGGTCCTTTCACGGCGTGGAAGCCCTGGCACAACGGCCAGACGGTAGCTACGTACCCTTTCTCGGCTATCCGGCACCGCTGCGCAACAAGGCCGGCGAGGTCGTTGGCGCCGTCAACATGATGGTCGACATCACCGAGCGCAAGGTGGCCGAAGACCATCGCCAACTTCTGCTCAACGAGCTCAACCACCGGGTCAAGAACACGCTGGCGACCGTACAATCGATCGCCTCGCAGAGCTTTCGGCGCGATAGCGGTAACGAGAGCTACCGCTGGTTCGAAGCGCGGCTGATCGCGCTTTCCAAAGCGCACGATGTGCTGTCCAGGGAAAACTGGGACAGTGCCGATTTGCGTGACGTGGTCGAGCAGGCAATGGCGCCGTTTCAGCTTGAGGGGCGGCAGCGTTTTGTCATCGACGGCCCAGGGCTGCGTCTGCGTCCGAAAACGGCGTTGGCGCTGGCGATGGCGCTGCATGAACTCTGTACCAACGCGGGGAATACGGCGCCTTGTCGAGCGACAAGGGGATCGTGCAATTGCAGTGGACACTGGAGCCCGCCAGGGCGCGCCCATTCTGGCGCTGCGTTGGCAGGAGCGGGGTGGCCCGCCGGTGGTACCGCCCGAGCGGAAGGGCTTCGGCTCGCGGCTGCTCGAGCGCGGCCTAGCCGGAGAGCTGAACGCACAGGTGCGTCTGGCGTTCCTATCTGGTGGGCTCAATTGCGAAATGGAGTGCCGCTGCAATGACCGCCGAAGGAGCACGAGTGCTGGTGATCGAAGACGAGGCGTTGGTGGGAATGCTGCTGGAAGACATGCTGCAGGATATCGGCTGCCAGCGCATCGAACTGGTGCCGCGATTCGATGAGGCGATGCAGGCGGCGGAGGAGGGCGACTACGATCTCGCGGTACTGGACGTGAATCTCGACGGCACGAACAGCTTCCCCCATCGCCGAGCGACTGCTTGCCCGCAAGATTCCACTGATTTTCGCGACCGGTTACGGTTCGGTCGGGATGGATCCGCGCTACGCGGCGATCCCGACCTTGCAGAAACCTTTCTTCTTCGATGACCTGCAACGGCTGGTCAACCAGGTGCTGGCGACGCGCTGAGGAGCAGGCCCGCGGCAGTAGCCGGACGGGCCGTGCGGGTCAGATCAAGCCTTGGCTGCGCAGGTAGTCGTCGTAGGTACCGGAGAAGTCGGTAACGCCGTTTTCCGACAGTTCGATGATGCGCGTGGCCAACGAGCTGACGAACTCGCGGTCGTGGCTGACGAATATCAGCGTGCCCGGATAGTTCTCCAGTGCCAGGTTGAGCGCTTCGATCGATTCCATGTCCAGGTGGTTGGTCGGCTCATCCATCACCAGCACGTTGGGTTTCTGCAGGATCAGCTTGCCGAACAGCATGCGACCCTGCTCGCCACCGGAGATGACCTTCACTGATTTACCGATATCGTCGTTGGAGAACAGCATGCGACCGAGCGTGCCGCGTACGAGCTGTTCACCGCCGCCGGTCCACTGGCTCATCCAGTCGAACAGAGTCATGTCGGCCTCGAAATCCTCGGCATGATCCTGGGCGAAGTAGCCCACCTCGGCGCTTTCGGTCCACTTCACTTCGCCGCCCATGGCCGGCATTTCACCGACCAGGGTGCGCAGCAGGGTGGTCTTGCCGATGCCGTTGGGACCGATGATGGCGACGCGTTCACCGGCCTCGATCTGCAGGCCGAGGCGCTTGAACAGCGCCACGCCGTCATAGCCCTGGCTGACGTTTTCCAGCGTGACCGCCTGACGGTGCAGCTTCTTGGTCTGCTCGAAGCGAATGAAGGGGCTGACGCGGCTCGACGGTTTGACTTCCTCGAGCTGGATCTTGTCGATCTGCTTGGCCCGGCTGGTGGCCTGCTTGGCCTTGGAGGCGTTGGCCGAGAAGCGGCTGACGAAGGTCTGCAGTTCGGCGATCTGCGCCTTCTTCTTGGCATTGTCGGCCAGCAGGCGCTCGCGCGCCTGGGTCGCGGCGGTCATGTATTCGTCGTAGTTGCCCGGGAACAGCCGCAGCTCGCCGTAATCAAGGTCGGCCATGTGGGTGCAGACGCTGTTCAGGAAGTGCCGGTCGTGGAGATGATGATCATGGTGCTGTTGCGCGCGACCAGGACGCCTTCAAGCCAGCGAATGGTGTTGATGTCCAGGTGGTTGGTCGGCTCGTCGAGTAGCAGCACTTCCGGGTCGGAGAACAGCGCCTGGGCAAGCAGCACCCGCAGCTTCCAGCCTGGAGCGACTTCGCTCATCGGACCGAAATGCTGCTCCAGCGGAATGCCCAGACCCAGCAGGAGCTCACCGGCACGCGATTCGGCGGTGTAGCCGTCCATCTCGGCGAACTCGGTTTCCAGCTCCGCGACGGCCATGCCGTCTTCTTCGCTCATTTCGGGCAGCGAGTAGATGCGCTCGCGCTCGGCCTTCACCTTCCACAGCGCCTCGTGGCCCATGATCACGGTGTCAATGACGCTGAAGTTTTCGTAGGCGAACTGATCCTGGCGCAATTTCCCGAGACGGACGTTCGGCTCGAGCATGACCTGACCGGCGGAGGGCTCCAGCTCGCCGCCAAGAATCTTCATGAAGGTCGACTTGCCGCAGCCATTGGCACCGATCAGGCCGTAGCGGTTGCCATTGCCGAACTTGACCGAGACGTTTTCGAACAGCGGCTTGGGGCCGAACTGCATGGTGATGTTAGCGGTTGAAATCAAGAGTGTTACTCGCGGGTATCAGAGGGTTAATGACGCGTGTTCCGTTGGGGGCCAGGCTCGGCGGGTGGGATATCCAACCTCGGAGCATGGCGAAGCGAGGCCCATGCCGGGCTGCCGGGGGCATGCTTGCAAGTCTGCTGCGTAGAGTCGCGCATTGTACGGGGAGCGCTCGGTAAACCCCAGTCCCTTCCGCTAACGGAGGTGATAGCAGACCGCCAGCTGCTAAGGCGGAAAGTCGCGTTTGTCCAGCCCTTGTAGCTGCTATTTTTTCTTAAAAAGCGGTTGACAAGATTTGTTATGCACATAACTGGCGCAAGGGCCTCTGTCCGGCGCGCGTCAGCTGTGACGTATTGAAGGTGTCTCGCTAAGTTATTGATTAAAAAAGAATATGTGGCGACGAGTAAAAAATCGCCGATCTGTTGCTAGCCCACGTCTACCGGGCGTTTGGGGAGTAATCCCACTTTTGCTCACAGAGTTATCCACAGGTTTTGTGGATAACGGTGAAGAGCCTAGTAATGGTGCGGGTTCTACCGTTTTGAAGCCGATTCACTCCTGACAAGTAGCCGCCCATCACCTCGGTTTGGCCCGCGGCGCTGTGCCTTCCACTGCTACGGTAATAAGCAGCCTTGACAGTCCAGAGCCGCTTGGATCAAATGTTACGGTATAACATTTGATTGGATCGCTCATGAGCAACAGGATTTCAGCGGGATGGATGGGGGCCGCCGCGGTGGCGGGTTGGATGATCATGCCGACCTGGGCGCAGGATGGCGATACGGCGGTGCTGGACGAGGTGGTCATCACTGCGGAGGACGCAAAAGAGGAGCAAAACGGCTACCGAACCCGCCGCTCCGCCAGCGCGACCAAGACGGAAACGCCGCTGGAGGAAATTCCGCAGGCCGTGAGCGTCATTCCCACGACCGTCCTCGACGATCTGGGCAGCCCGCGCATCGAAAAGGCCCTGGACTACGCTGGGGGCGTCGCCCGACAGAACGACTTCGGCGGCCTGACGATGTATGAGTACAGCATCCGTGGACTGGCGACGTCCGAGTTCTACAAGGATGGTTTCAGCGTCAATCGCGGTTACATGAACCCGCCGGACCCGTCGAACGTCGAGCGCATCGACGTGCTCAAAGGCCCGGCATCCAGCCTGTACGGCCGCGGCGATCCCGGCGGTACGCTCAATATCGTCAGCAAACGTCCGCTGGAGGACCGTTTCGCCCGTATCGACCTGAGCGCCGGGCGCTGGGACCGGTACCGCAGCAGCCTGGACGTCAATACGCCAATCGACGCTGAGGGCACCATGCTCTATCGCATGAACCTGGCGGTGGAAGACAGCCAGAGCTTTCGCGATTACCGCTCCGGAGAGCGCCAGTTCTTTGCACCGTCGTTCAGCTGGGCAATCAGCCCCGAGACCCGCTTGCTCGTCCAGGCCGAAGTCATCCGCAACCGCCAGGTATTCGATCGGGGCGTCGTGGCGCCAAACGACCGCCTGGGCAGTGTGTCCCGTGCCGATTTCTTCGGTGAGCCGGGCGATGGTGATATCGAGAACAACAACGAAACCCTGCAGGCCGAGCTCGAGCACGATCTCAACGCCAGTTGGACGGTCCGCCTGGCCAGCCAGTACAAGCAGGGGCGCCTGAGCGGCGGGGCGACGGAAGCGAGCTCGCTGGACGCCGACGGGCGCACGCTGAACCGTGAATACCGCTACCGCGATTTCGACTGGCAGGACAGCATCACCCAGCTCGAATTGCGCGGCCTGGTCTATACCGGTGCTGTCGAGCACAACCTGCTGATCGGTACCGAGTACGAGCGCTACGCCAAGAACGAGAACCTGCTGCGTTCGTCGCCGGTGTCGCAAATCGATATCTATCAGCCGGTCTATGGCCAGCCGCGCCCACCGTTCAACCCTGCACGCAGCACCAACCGACATGAGCTCGTTCATGCGCGCTCGTTGAATCTGCAGGATCAGATGCGCTTCAGCGAGAAGCTGTTCGGCGTCATCGGCGCGCGCTATGACCATTACGAACACCGATTGGATAACGAGGTGAGCGGCAAGCGCACCGAACAGACGCACGAGAAAGTCACGCCGCGCATCGGGGCGTTGTACCAGTTCACGCCTGAAGTCGGCGTGTTCGCCAACGCGTCGCAGTCGTTCAAGCCCAACAGTGGCGCCGACCGGAGCGGGGCTGTGTTCGACCCGGAGGAGGGCGTCGGCTACGAAGCGGGTTTCAAACTTGACCTGCTCGACAGCCGCCTCCGGAATGACCATTGCGGCCTTCCATCTCACAAAAAACGAAAGAACGGACCCCCGCCCCCCGCCCCCCCTCCAGGGCGGCCGGCCCAAACCGCCAAACACCCGACAACTATTGCCGCGCCGCCGCCGCTGCGGACACCGCGCCCGGGGGGCGGCCCGCGCCTTATGCCTTGTGGGAGGCCGAGGGCACCAAGGCAAACACGCTGGAGCGTTGGCAGTCGCCTGCTCAATGTGCCCGAGCACAGCGGCAGCCTGATGGGCGTCTATGAGTTTCTCGACGGCGGGCTACGGGGGCTGGAACTGGGTGGTGGCGTCAACTACGTCGGGGATCGTTCCGGCAACGTCGCCGACAGCGGCTTCGAACTGCCGGCTTACACCACCGTGGACCTGCTGGCGCGCTACAAGGCCACCGAAGATCTGACACTCGGCGTGAACCTCAACAACGCTTTCGACCGCACCTACTACGAGCGCTCCTACAGCAACGTCTGGGTCATGCCAGGCGAGCCACGCAACCTCAGCCTGAGCCTGTCCCTGGCACTTTAGGGCAACGGGAACGACACAATCACACCAAAAGGATGAACGATGAAAACGCAAATGAAGCTGGCCGCAGCGGCCCTGGCGCTGCTCTTGGCTGGGCAGGCCTCCGCTCACGGCATGTGGACCGAAGAGCGCCGCGGCCATATCGAGGTGATCTATGGGCACGGCGCCGAGGACGACGCCTACGACCCGAGCAAGATTTCCGGTGCCTGGGCCACTGACCTTCGCGGTGCACGGATACCCGTTACCGTCGAGCGACTGGCAGACCACGCTCGCCTACAGCCGCTCGAATCGCCTGCCGTGATCAGCGTGGCGCTGGATAACGGTTACTGGACCCAAGGGCCGGACAAGAAGTGGGTCAGTGTCGGCGAAACGCAGGTGGCCGGTGCGCTGGATTCCGGACGCTACTACAAATACAGCCTGGCGCTGCGCGCCGAAGGTGCCAAGCTCCCACCGCTGGACCCGCTCAAGCTGGTCATCGTGCCGCAGGTCGATCCGCTCACGCTCAAGATGGGCGACGAACTGCCGGTGCAGGTGCTCGTCGACGGCAAACCTGCCGAGGGCGTCGAGTTGATCGGGGACTACATCAACGATCCCGACACGGTTGTCGCCCGGACCGATGCGCAAGGCAAGGCGCGCGTTCCGGTCCGCAACGCCGAGTTCAATGTGATCGCCGCGTCGACGACCGTGACCAGTGACGACCCCGATGCGCGGGTGCGCGGCATGTTCACCTCGCTGAGCTTCCGCAAGGCACACCAGCACTGACCCCGGCATGGGATCCGCTTGCGCTACCATTCGGTCCGTTTCGTAACGGACCGATGCTTCATGACTCAGGCGACCCCGCTCGAACGCTATCAGCACGCCATTGCGCACGAAGGATTCGCCTGCGACGCGGCACAGCGCCGCGCCGTCGAACGGCTGGATGAATGTCACCAGGCGCTGCACCGGGCCGGGCAGGGCGCCGGGCCGAAGGGCGTGTACCTCTGGGGGCCAGTAGGTCGCGGCAAGACCTGGCTGATGGACCTTTTTCACGAAACCCTGTCTGTACCGGCGCGGCGGCAGCACTTTCATCACTTCATGCGCGGGGTGCACAGGCGGCTGTTTCAGCTTACCGGTGTAAGCGACCCGCTAGAGGTGCTGGCTGATGAGCTGGGTCGTGAACTGCGCGTGCTCTGCTTCGACGAGCTGTTCGTCGACGACATCGGTGACGCCATCATCCTGGGGCGTCTGTTCCAAGCCATGTTCAGACACGGCGTGACGATCGTCGCGACCTCCAACCAGCCTCCTGCGGGGCTCTATGCCGACGGGTTCAATCGTTCGCGCTTCCTGCCGGCCATCACCGCTATCGAGCACCACATGACCGTTCTGGATGTGGATGGGGGCGCCGACCACCGTGAGCGGCCGGGTATCGCTCAACAGCGTTATTGGGTCGGCGCGGCGGGTAGGGGGAATGTGCTGAGCGCGGTATTCGAATCGCTGGATCAAGGGCCGGTCACGTCAGCGTCCGCACCGCTCGGTGGCCGAGCGCTAAGCGTGGTCCAGCGCAGCGAGACCGTGATCTGGTGCCGGTTCACTGACCTGTGCGAACAACCCTTTTCGGCACTGGACTTCATTGCGCTGTGCGACCGTTACCGGGCAATCCTGATCAGCGAGGTACCCCGGCTAGGCAGCAAGCCGCGAGAAGGGCGCATCGCGCGTGGTACCGAAGATGGCGCCAAGCAAGTGCAGGCGGGCGATCGGGCGCTACCTCGGCTGGCCGCGCGCGACGACGCCGTCAGGCGTTTCATCGCCCTGGTCGACGAGTGCTACGACCGTGGCGTGCCGCTTTACCTGCACGCCGAGGTACCGATCGACGCGCTCTACACCCAGGGGTACCTGTCGTTCGCCTTTCGCCGAACGCTGAGCCGGCTGGGTGAGATGCAGCTGCAGCGATTCGGGCTCGCCCGACTTCAGTCGCGATAGAACACCTGAACCAGGTGATAGCCGAACTGGCTCTTGATAGGACCATGCACTTCGCGCAGCGGCTTCTTGAAGATCGCCTGATCGATGCTGCGTACCATCTGGCCCGGGCGCACTTCGCCAAGATCGCCGCCTTTCTTGCCCGAAGGGCAGAGCGAGTGTTTTTCTCGCCAGTACGTCGAAGGCTTCACCTCCAGCGATGCGCTTCTTCAACTGCGCGGCTTCGGCTTCCGTCTTGACCAGGATATGGCGGGCCATGGCTTTGGGCATTGCTGATCTCCTCGAGGGGGCGCGATTGTAGACAGCCAGGCAGGTCAACCGAAGTATTCACCGTCGTTCAGCTGCCGGTTGGTCCGAGATAAATCCGACGAACGGTATGTATTGAATTGTGATGTTAGCGCTACCATCGCCGCACAAACACAATGCGGCACCACGAGGCCGCCGGAGATCGACAGTGGATTCCCACTCCAGCAGCGCACCTTCCTGCCGAGCACTGGTGGTCATGGGCGTGAGCGGTTCGGGCAAGACCGAAACCAGCCACGCCGTCGCCGATGCCCTCGGATATCGGCATATCGAAGCCGACCATTTTCATCCTGAAGCGAACGTCGCGCGCATGCGTGCCGGCACGCCGTTGTCCGACGCCGATCGCGTCGAGTGGCTGCAGAAGCTTGCCGTCGAGATGCAGCGCGCGGTCGCCGATGACGTCGGCTTCGTGCTCGCCTGCTCGGCACTCAAACGCAGCTACCGCAACATCCTGCGGGACGCGGTGCCAGACCTGCGTTTCGCCCACCTGTCCATCGATTACGAAACGGCCGTTCAGCGTGTTGGCGGGCGGGTTGGCCATTTCATGCCCATTTCGCTGGTGGACAGCCAGTTCGCGACGCTCGAGTCGCCCGAGGGTGAGCTGGGCGTGCTCGTGGTCGATGCCAGCCAGCCACGCGAGACCGTGGTGGGCGAAATCACCGAATGGATCAGATCCGGCAGTGACCTGGCGATCAATGCCCGCGAGGACCTTTCATCGGCTCCGCGTGATAGCGCTAACAAGCGTGGCGGCGAGCGCGGCAGTCAATCCACCGGGCCGTCGTTCACCGAAGCGAAGGGCGCTGAGCTCACTCAGCCACCCATCTACAGCGGCAAGCTGGCCCAGGCTTTCGACCGCATCACCGACTGGCTGATGGCGGTGCTGTTGGCGTTCATGGTCGTCGTGGTGTTCAGCAGCGTGGTGTTGCGCTATGCGTTCGGCACGGGCTGGACCGGAGCCGAGGAGCTTTCCCGCCTGGCCTTCGTCTGGCTGGTATTCGTCGGCGTCGCTTCGAGCATGCGACGTGGCGAGTTGATGGCCTTCAGCATGATTCGCGACCGCTTTCCCGAGCTCTTCCGTCGCGTGGTGGATTCGATCAGCTGGATCATGGTGGCGGTTGCCAGTGGCCTCGCCGCGCTCGGTGGCTGGAACCAGATGCAGTTCGGCTGGACGATCAGCAGCCCGGTGGTCGGCTATCCGCTGGCCATCGCGATGGTGCCTGTGGCGGCGAGCATGGTTGCCCTGGCCGTGCTGGCGTTGGTCCAGCTGGTCAATGTATGGCGCCGACAACCGCCAGCGCCGATAGCCGAAGCGAATGTAACGGCGGACTGACCGCCCTCATAACAACAAGGGCAGACGCCCACGAGGATCGTACATGACCGTCGTCGTCTTCTTATCGTCACTGTTTGGCTTCATGGCCTTCGGTATGCCGATCGCCTTCGCGCTGATTCTCACTGGCGCGGTGCTGATGTGGTATCTCGACTTCTGGGATGTCCAGCTGCTGGCGCAGAACCTGCAGGCAGGTGCCGATAGCTTCCCGCTGCTCGCGGTGCCGTTCTTCATCCTGGCGGGGGAGCTGATGAACGCCGGCGGCATTTCCCGGCGGATCATCAACATGGCTCAGGCTTATTTCGGCCACAAGCGCGGCGGCCTGGGCTACGTGGCGATCGCCGCGTCCGTGCTGCTCGCGAGCATGTCCGGTTCGGCGCTGGCCGATACCGCCGCACTGGCCACGCTGCTGCTGCCCATGATGCGCGAGCGCGGCTATCCCTTGAGTTCGTCATCCGGCCTGGTGGCCGCCGGCGGCATCATCGCCCCCATCATTCCGCCCTCGATGCCGTTCGTGATCTACGGCGTGGTGACCAACACTTCGATCAGTCAGCTCTTCCTGGCGGGCATGGTGCCGGGCCTGATCATGGGCGCCGGTCTGGTGGTGGCCTGGACGCTCATTGCGCGCAAGATCGACGAGCCGCCGCAGGAGAAGGCGACCCGCGCTGAGCGGCGAAAGGCACTGGTAGACGGTGCGGCCGCTCTGATGTTGCCGGTGATCATCGTCGGGGGCCTGCGCGGTGGCCTGTTCACGCCCACCGAGGCAGCCGTCGTCGCGGCGGTGTATGCGCTTGCCGTGTCGACGCTGCTCTACCGCGAGCTGGCCTGGAGTGGTGTCGTCGAGGTGCTGACCCGCGCCAGCCGCACCACCGCGTCGGTGATGTTCCTTTGCGCCGCGGCGATCGTGTCCGGCTACATGATCACGCTCGCGCAGTTGCCAGACGAAATCGCCTCGATGCTCGGCCCGCTGGCCGAGGATCCGAAGCTGCTGATGGTCGCGATCATGCTGCTGATGATTGCCGTCGGCATGGTGCTGGACCTGACCCCGACCATCCTGATCCTCGGCCCGGTCCTCGCACCGATCGCGGTGAAGGCAGGGGTCGATCCGGTGTACTTCGGGGTGATGTTCGTGCTCATCGGCTCGATCGGCCTGATTACGCCGCCGGTTGGCACGGTACTCAACGTCGTCGGCGGGATAGGGCGGCTGCGCATGGAGACCCTGGTGCGCGGCGTGATGCCGTTCTTCGCCATCTACATGGTCATCGTCGTTCTTCTGATCGCCGTGCCGTCGATCATCACCGTGCCGCTGCAATGGCTGCGGTGAGCGGGTGCGTCACATGTCATTCATCCACAACAACAAAAGGTAAGACAGCATGAAGAAATTCCTCATCGCAGCCCTGGCTGCCACCACCCTGAGCAGTGCGATCACCGCCGTGACCGTTCAGGCCGCCGACGACGTTCGACCACGAATGATCCGTTTCGGCTATGGCCTCAACGAAGACAGCAACCAGGGCCGTGCGGCCAAGCTGCTGGCCGAAGAAATCGCCAAGGCGTCGGACGGCAAGCTGAAAGTGCGCACCTTCGCCTCCGCTAGCCTGGGTTCGGATGACCAGATGCAGAACGCGCTCATGGGCGGGGCGCAGGAGATGATGGTCGGCTCCACTGCGACCCTGGTCGGCATCGCCAAGGAAATGGCTGTCTGGGATACGCCGTTCCTGTTCGAAAGCGAGAAGCAGGCGGACTACGTGCTCGATGGCCCGGTCGGGCAGAAGGTCATGGACGCGCTGGAAGCGAAGGGCCTGGTTGGCCTCGTCTACTGGGAGAATGGCTTCCGCAACCTGACCAACAACGTGCGCCCGGTCGAGAAGATGGAGGACTTCAACGGCATCAAGCTGCGGGTGATGCCGAACCCGGTCTTCATCGACACCTTCAAGCAGATGGGCGCCAACGCGGTCCCGCTGCCGTTCTCCGAACTGTTCACCGCGCTGGAAACCAAAGCGGTCGACGGTCAGGAAAATCCGTACAACACCATCCTCTCTTCCAAGTTCTACGAGGTGCAGAAGTACCTGAGCGTGACCAACCACGTGTACAGCCCGTGGATCGTTACGGCGTCGAAGCGCTGGTGGGATGGGCTGTCCGAAACCGAACAGAACATCATCATGGAAGCGGCGAAGAAGGCGCGTGACTCCGAGCGCGAGGACACCCGTGCCGAAGCGCGCGAAGCGCTGGCGAAGATCGAGGAGCAGGGCATGCAGGTCAACAAGGTCAGCTCCGAGGAAATCCAGCGCATGCGCGAGCAGGCGCAACCGGCGATCCAGACCGTCATCGATACGGTCGGCGAGCCGCTGTTCAAGGAAGTACAGGCCGAGATCGAAAAGGCGCCCAAGTGACCTGTCGCGCCCCTGCGGGGGCGCCGTCTCGCTGTAGAATCTCCGCCCCTTGCCGCTGGATCGCGCCATGACTTCTCGCCGTCGTCGTTCGCTGGAGCGGGTCACGCTGTCCGACGTGGCCCGCAGTGCCGGGTGCTCACTGATGTCCGCTTCACGGGCGCTGTCGCAACCCGAGCGGGTTTCCGACGCCCTGCGGGAACGGGTGATGGCGGCCGTCAAGACGCTCGGCTACGTCCCGCATACCGCGGCACGCAGCCTTGCCAGCGCGCGGTCGAACCTGGTCGCGGTGATCATTCCTTCGCTCTCCAACGCGGTGTTCGTCGACATGGTCGAGGCGATCCAGAAGGTTCTGATGCCAGCCGGCTACGAACTGATGATCGGCGTCAGCCATTACCGCCCCGATGAAGACGAGCGCCTGCTGCGCGCCTACCTGTCACACCAGCCGGCAGGCTTGCTGGTGACCGGTTTCGAGCGCAGCGATGCGGCGCGCGAAGTGCTGGGCAGTTACACCAGCCCGATCGTCACGCTCATGGAACTGGGCGATTCGGAGGAGGAATTCTGCGTCGGGTTTTCTCAATACGACGCCGGCGCCGCCATGACCCGCAAGCTGCTGGAACGCGGTTATCGGCATATCGCCTTCGCCGCGGCCCAGCTCGACCCGCGAACCCTGCAGCGCGCCGAGGGCTATCGCTGTGTGATGCGCGAGGCCTCGCGCTACGAGGCGGCGCTGGAGTTGCTGACGCCCGAGGTGTCGTCGATCGGTCTCGGCGCCGAGCTGCTCGACCGTCTGCTGGCCCAGCACCCGGAAATCGACGCGATCTTCTTCAATAACGACGACCTGGCCCTGGGGGCACTGTTTCGCGCGCGCCAGTTGCAGCTCGCCGTGCCAGAGCGGCTGGCCATTGCCGGCTTCAACGATCTACCGGCCGCCGCCTGGATGCATCCCGCACTGACCACGGTGCGTACCATCCGGGGCGAGATCGGCAAGCTGGCTGCACAGATGCTGCTCAGCCTGATGCGTGGCGAGTCGCCGGCACAACGGCGAATCGACGTCGGTTTCGAGGTGGTGATGCGCGAGAGCGCTTGACCCGCAGTACACGACCGGATTCGCTTGGGTGATGGATGATCAGTCGACGGGCTGGGTTGCCGTCACCTGCTGGGCGATCTCGATCATCTGCTCGCGCATCCAGCGATTGGCGGGGTCCTGGTCGGTGCTTTCGTGCCAATAGATGTGCGTTTCCAGCGGCGGGATCTCGACCGGCAGCGCCACCTGGTGCAGGTCGTGCCGGCGGGCGAAGCGCTCGGGTACGGTCACCACCATGTCGGTCTGCTGGATCACCTGGGTCGCCATCAAGTAGTGCTGCGAACGCAGGGCGATCTTGCGTTGCTGACCCATCTTGCCCAGCGCCAGGTCAACCATGCCAAGCCCACTGCGCCGGCTGGAAATATGGATATGCGATAGCGCCAGGTACTCCTCCAGGCTGATCTTTTCTTTCGCCAGCGGATGGCCACGGCGCATGGCGCAGATGTAGCGGTCTTCCAGCAGCTTGACGTGACGCACCTGCGGATCGGTGTTGAGTGGCGCGTCCATGGCGAAGTCCAGGCGGCCGGCGGCGAGCTCCTTGGTCGTCTCGCGGCGCTTGGCCAGCATGCTCTCGATCTTCACGTGCGGCGCGAGGCGACGCAGGCGCTGGAACAGCGGTGGCAGCATGACCGCCTCGGTCAGGTCGGTCATGCTGATGCGGAAGGTCTTGTTCGCCTGCGCCGGATTGAACGTCCGGCTTTCCTGCACCGACACCCGCAGCAGCTGCAGTGCATTGCGCACCGGGCCGATGATGTTCTGCGCCATTGGCGTCGGCACCATGCCCTGCGCGGTACGCACGAACAGCGGATCGTTGAAGGTTTCGCGCAAGCGGGCAAGGGCGTTGGAGACGGCGGGCTGGGTGATGCCAACGATCTGCCCGGCGCGTGTCAGGTTCGCTTCGGTGTAGATGGCATCGAAGACGATGAAAAGATTCAGATCGACCTTGTTCAGGTTCATTGTTGTGCTCTCCGGCGTGTATCGGAATTCGCCGATCATATATCGGTGATGAATGTTTATACACGAGGAAAATAGCTTCGATAAATCACCAAGCCTCCTCTAGCATTCAAAACTACAAAACATTACCTGCAGAAGGTTGTCGCCCATGGATTTCGCCTACTCCCCGAAGGTTCAAGAGCTGAGAGAGCGCGTGCAAGCGTTCATGGATGCTCATGTCTATCCCGCCGAAAAGGTGTTCTACCAGCAGGTCGCCGAGGGTGATCGCTGGCAGCCGACCGCCATCGTCGAGGAGCTCAAGGTCAAGGCCAAGGCGGAGGGGCTGTGGAACCTGTTCCTGCCGGAGTCGGAGCTGGGCGCCGGCCTGACCAACACCGAATACGCACCGCTGGCGGAAATCATGGGCAGCTCGGGGCTCGGCCCGGAAGCGTTCAATTGTTCGGCACCGGACACCGGCAACATGGAAGTGCTGGTGCGCTACGGCAGCGAGGCGCAGAAGCGCGAGTGGCTGGAGCCGTTGCTGCGCGGCGAAATCCGTTCGGCCTTCGGCATGACCGAGCCGGGCGTGGCTTCGTCTGACGCCACCAACATGGAAGCCCGCGCGGTGCGCGAGGGTGACGAATGGGTCATCAACGGACGCAAGTGGTGGACCTCCGGTGCCTGCGACCCGCGCTGCAAGATCATGATCTTCATGGGCCTGACCAACCCGGACGCGCCACGCCACGCCCAGCACTCGATGATCCTGGTGCCGATGGACACCCCTGGCGTCAAGGTGCTGCGCCCGCTGCCGGTGTTCGGCTACGACGACGCCCCGCACGGCCACGCGGAAGTGCTGCTGGAAAACGTGCGGGTACCGTACGAGAACGTCATCCTCGGTGAAGGCCGCGGCTTCGAGATCGCCCAGGGGCGTCTCGGCCCGGGCCGCATCCACCACTGCATGCGCTCAATCGGTGTCGCGGAACGCGCACTGAAGCTGATGTGCGAACGTGCCGTCAGCCGTACCGCCTTCGGCAAGCCGCTGGCCCGGCTGGGCGCGAACTTCGACCACATCGCCGAGTGCCGCATCGAGATCAATATGGCGCGCCTGCTGACACTGAACGCGGCGTACATGATGGACACCGTGGGCAACAAGATCGCCGCCAGCGAGATCGCGCAGATCAAGGTGGTCGCACCGAACGTCGCGCTGAAGGTCATCGATCGCGCCATCCAGATCCACGGTGGCGCCGGGGTTTCCGATGACTTCCCGCTGGCACACTGGTGGGCGATGCAGCGCACGCTGCGCCTGGCCGATGGCCCGGACGAGGTGCACCGGGTGGCCATTGCCCGTCACGAGCTGGGCAAGTACGTGCCGCGCGAGGCGCTACGCAGCCGCTAAGGCGTCGTCCCGGGGAAAGGACCAAAGGCAAAGCCACACACCGTGGCTTTGCCTTTTATGACCGTTGGCCTGTGACCGAGCGCTGCGCCTCAGGAGGCTATCGGCGTCAGCTCCGGTGGTGTCTGCTGACCGTAGGTGCTGGCCACCAGCTGTCGATAGCGCCGATAGGCTTGTTCATAGGCTCGAACCGATTCGGCGACCGGCGCGACTGCGGTGCGCTCGTCCAGACTGACGCAGCGCGAGCAGATGGCTTCGAGGCTGGCGCCGGCGTCCTGCTGTCGCGCATGGCACCATGCCGCCTGGATCGCGCCGCCCAGCGCCGCGGCCTCGCCGTGGTGGGTGCAGACCACCGGCGTGGCCATCATGTCGGCGACGATCTGCCGCCACAGCGGGTTCTTCGCGCCGCCGCCGATGAGCTGGATTCGCTCGCTGCGAATGCCGCTTTCGCGCAGCAGGTCCAGTCCGTAGCGCAGGCCGAAGGTCACGCCTTCGAGCACGGCGCGGCAGAGGTTGGCGCGGCTCAGGTTGTCGGCAGTCAGGCCGTGCAGGCTGGCGCTGGCCTGGGGCAGGCCGGGGACGCGCTCACCGTTTAGAAAGGGCAGCATGGTGACGCCCTCGCAGCCGATCGGCGCTTGCGCCACCAGCGCGTTGAACGCCTCCAGATCAAGCTCCAGCAGGTCACGCATTGCTGCGTTGGCATTGGTCAGGTTCATGGTGCAGATCAGCGGCAGCCAGCCCCGCTGGATGAGCAGAAGGTGGCCACTGCCGGTTGCGGGCTGATACGGGGTTCGCCGGAAAAGGCGTAGAGCGTGCCGGAGGTGCCCAGGCTCATGGTGATGGCGCCGGGGCGGATATTGCCGGTGCCGATGGCCCCCCATCATGTTGTCGCCACCGCCGCTCGCCACCATGGCATGCGGACTGAGCCCCAGCCGGGCAGCCAGTTCGGGCCGGATGCGGCCGACCGGTTGGTGGGACTCGATCAGCTCGGGCAGTGCGGCCTCCAGACGACCGTCGGCATCGATATGGCGCAGGATGTCGGGCGCCCATTGCCGCGTATGCACGTCGAAATAGCCGGTACCGGAGGCATCGCCGTATTCGCTCGCGCACCGTCCGGTCAGCCAGTAGTTGAGGTAGTCGTGGGGCAGCAGGACATGGGCGATGCGTGCGAACAGCGCGGGGTGCTGCTCCTTCATCCACAGCAGCTTGGAAACCGTGTAGCCCGGCGCGATGACGATTCCGAGGCGCTGCAGCGAACCCTGTTCACCGCCCAGCCAGTCGAGCAGGCGCTGATTCTCCGCAGCCGATTCCGTGTCGCACCAGAGCTTGGCCGGGCGCAAGACGCGGCCCGCGGCATCGAGCGTGACCAGGCCATGCTGCTGCCCGGAGACGCCAATGCCCAGCACGGCATCGCCGTCGACCCCGGCCTCGGCCAGTGCCGCCGCGGTAGCGCTGGCGAAAGCGGCGGTCCACTGCTCGGTGTCCTGCTCGCGCCGGCCGTTGGGCCCGCTGATCAGATCGTGGCTGGCCGAACCCTGGCCGAGCACGCGCCCGTTGCTGGCGTCGAGCAACAGCGCCTTGGTGCCCTGGGTGCCACAATCGATTCCGAGAAACATGCCGGGCCCCTCACTGCGTCAACAACAGATCAAGGGTGCCGCTGACCCCCAGCGTGCGCAGCCGCAGCAGGTTGCGCTCGAAGGCATCGCGGAAGGCGAGCGAACGTGGAATCTGCGTGCCGAAGATCTCCTCGCGCCCGAGCAGGCGTTCGGCGAGGCCGTCGTCTTCCTCGACGAGAGACTGGCAGAAATCCGCGCGCGGATCGGGGATGCGGTACTGCTCGCCGTTTTCATCGACGCCCCGCAGATACAGCGCCCAGGCGGCAACCACCAGGGCGGCCCGGTCCAGGGCGGCGTTATCGGCGATCAGGCGGTTGATGGTCGGCACGGTGAACTTGGGAAACTTCGACGAGCCGTCGGAGCACACCCGCTCCAGTTGGTCGGCGATGGCGCAGTTGGAGAAGCGCTCGATCAGGGTCTGCTTGTAGCGGGTGAGATCGATGCCTGGCACGGGAGCCAGTTGCGGAGTGACGTCCTCGTCCATGTAGCGGCGGATGTACTCGACGAACAGCGGATCGGCCATGGTTTCGTGGACGAAGCGATAACCGCGCAGGAAGCCGAGGTAGGTCAGCGCGAGGTGGCTGCCGTTGAGCAGCTTGATCTTCATCTCCTCGTAGGGCGAAACGTCGTCGGTGAACTGCACGCCAACCTTTTCCCAGGCCGGACGGCCGGCAACGAAGCGGTCTTCCAGTACCCATTGCACGAAGGGTTCGCAGACCACCGGCCAGGCGTCATCGAGGCCGTGCTGACGCTTGAGGTCCTGGCGATGCGCCGTGCTGGTCATCGGCGTGATGCGGTCGACCATGGCGTTGGGGAAGCTGACGTTGCGCTCGATCCAGCGGGCCAGGTCGGGGTCGACCAGGCCGGCGAAGGCCAGCGTGGCCTTGCGGGTCACGTCGCCGTTGTGGGGGAGGTTGTCGCAGGACATCACCGTGAAGGGCCCGACGCCGTCGCCGCGCCGCTTGGCCAGCGCCGCGCAGAGCAGGCCGAACACGCTGACCGGGCTGCGCGGGTTCTGCAGGTCATGTTGAATCTGCGGCAGTTGCGCATTGAACTGGCCGGTGCTGTCGTCCAGGCAATAGCCGCCCTCGGTGATGGTCAGCGAGACGATGCGAATCGCCGGATCGGCCAGGCGGGCAACCACCGCCTCGGACCCATCCTCGCCCACCAGCAGCATGTCGCGAATGCTGCCGATCACCCGGACCTCGGTGTCAGGCCGGTCGTCGAGCTCGACCAGGGTGTAGAGATAGTCCTGCGAGGCCAGTGCGTCGCGCATCGAGCGTTCCTCGGCGCGTGTGCCGATGCCGCAGATGCCCCATTCCAGCCCCTCGCCGGTGTTCATCAGCGCATCGGTGTAGGCCGCCTGGTGGGCGCGGTGAAAACCGCCCACGCCGATGTGGGCGATGCCGGTGGTGACCTCGGCCAGGCGGTAGTCGGGGCGCGCGATAGGGGCCGGCAGCTGTGGCAGATTCGCTTCTTTCAACTTCATCTCGGGCCTCGCTGGGCTTGAATGTGGAAAAGCCGGGGGCGGGATCGCTGCCTTTGCGGGCGCAGCGACCTGCCGTTGGAAGAGCTGGGCGCGACGTCGGGCGTCAGGCCACCTGCTGGAGTGGCTGGCCGACCGCCTGACCGCTGCTGTCGAAGAGGTGGCAATGGGCGGCCTCCAGCGTCAGTGACAGCGACTCGCCGTAGCGCGGGGTGAAGTCGCCACGAATGCGCATGGTCAGCTGCTCACCGTTGCCGGTGACGACGTGGCAGTAAGTGTCGCTGCCCAGCCGTTCACTGACGTCGGCCTTCACGGTCAACTGGCAGTTGCCTTCGCTACCGCGGTTGAGGTGCTCCGGGCGGATGCCGAGGGTGACCGGATCGCCCGCCTTCAGCGTGGCGCCGCTCACCGGCAGGAACAGATGACAACCGGCGTCGAGCTCGACTTCGCAGCCGCTGGCTTCGACACGGCTTGCGCGGCCCTTGAGAAAGCCCATCTTCGGCGTGCCGAGAAAGCCCGCGACGAAGAGGTTGGCCGGGTGGTGATAGAGCTCCATAGGCGAGCCGACCTGCTCGATGCGCCCACCGTTGAGCACCACCACCTTGTCGGCCAGGGTCAGGGCCTCGACCTGATCATGGGTCACGTAGATCATCGTGGCCTGCAGTTCCTGGTGCAGGCGCGAAAGCTCCAGGCGCATCTGCACACGCAGCGCGGCATCCAGGTTGGACAGCGGCTCATCGAAGAGAAACACCTTGGGGTTGCGCACGATGGCGCGGCCGATGGCGACACGCTGGCGCTGGCCGCCGGACAGTTGCCGCGGCTTGCGTTCGAGCAGCGGTTCCAGCTCCAGGGTGCGCGCGGCGGCTTCGATCTTGCGCGCCACTTCCTGCTTGTCGGCGCCGGCCAGGTCCAGGGCGAAGGACATGTTCTTGCGCACCGTCATGTGCGGATACAGCGCATAGGTTTGGAACACCATGGCCAGGTCGCGTTTGGCCGGGCTGACATCGGTGATGTCGCGCCCGTCCAGTTCGATCCGCCCGCTGCTGACCTCCTCGAGCCCGGCGATCAGGCGCAGCAGGGTGGACTTGCCACAGCCGGACGGCCCGACGAAGACGACGAATTCGCGGTCGCGGATGTCCAGGTCGATGCCCTTGATGATCTCGTTGCCGTCGAAGCCTTTCTTCAGATTGTGGATCTTCAGGTCTGCCATATTCGAATCCTCTGTTGTTCTTGATTGTCAGGCGGCGCTCATTTCACAGCGCCGAACGACAGGCCACGCACCAGCTGCTTCTGGCTGATCCAGCCGAAGATCAGGATGGGGGCGCAGGCGAGGGTGGAGACAGCCGAGAGCTTGGCCCAGAACAAGCCTTCGGGGCTGGAGTACGAGGCGATCAGCGCGGTCAGCGGCGCGGCGTTGGACGAGGTCAGGTTCAGCGACCAGAAGGCTTCGTTCCAGCACAGGATCAGCGATAGCAACATGGTCGAGGCGAGCCCGCCCTTGCTGATCGGCAGGAGCACACGAAGCATCTCCTGCAGCAGCGTGGCGCCGTCCATGCGGGCCGCTTCGAGAATGTCGCGGGGGATGTCCTTGAAGTAGGTGTAGATCATCCACACCAGGATCGGCAGGTTGATCAGCGTGTAGATGATGATCAGCACCGCGCGGCTGTCGAGCAGGCCGAACTGCTTGGCCAGCAGGTAGATCGGCACCAGCACGCCTACCGGCGGCAGCATCTTGGTCGAGAGCATCCAGAGCAGCGTGCCCTTGGTGCGCTTGGTCTCGTAGAAGGCCATCGAGTACGCGGCGGGAATGGCGATCAGCATGCCCAGCGCGGTCGCGCCGAAGGAAATGGTCACCGAGTTCCAGGCGTACTTGAAGTAGCCGCTGCGGTCCTGGATGTGCAGGTAGTTTTCCAGCGTCGGCGTGAAGATGAACTGCGGCGGCGTGGCGAAGGCGTCGATCTCGGTCTTCAGGCTGGTCAGCAGCATCCAGAAGATCGGGAAGAACAGCAGCAGCGCCACGGCCCAGGCGAACAGCCCGACCACCAGGGTGTTGAGGCGGCGACTTTGTTTGAGCGTCAGCATCGGTCTGTCCTCAATATTTCTCGGTGAGATTCTTGCCGAGCATCCGCACCAGGATGATCGCCGCGATGTTGGCGATCACCACCGCGATCAGGCCGCCGGCCGAGGCCATGCCGACATCGAACTGCAGCAGCGCCTGGTTGTAGATCAGGTAGGCGAGGTTGGTGGATGCGTAGCCGGGACCACCGCTGGTGGTGGTGAAGATCTCGGCGAATACCGAAAGCAGGAAAATGGTCTCGATCATCACCACGACCGCTATCGGGCGTGCCAGATGCGGCAGGGTCAGGTGCCAGAAGATCGCGATGGGGCCCGCACCATCGAGGCGAGCGGCCTCCTTCTGTTCCTGATCGAGGGACTGCATGGCCGTCATCAGGATAAGGATCGCGAAGGGCAGCCACTGCCAGGACACGATGATCACGATGGACGCCAGCGGATGCTGTGCGAGCCAGTCCACCGGCTGTGCGCCGAAGAACTTCCACACCGCCGCGAGAATGCCCGAGACCGGGTGATAGATGAGGTTCTTCCAGACCAGCGCGCTCACGGTCGGCATGATGAAGAACGGCGAGATCAGCAGCACGCGGACGATCCCACGCCCCGCGAAGTCCGCTGCCTCCAGCAATGCCGAGATGAGCACACCGAGTACCACGCTGATCAGCAGCACGCTGCCAACCAGGATCAGGGTGTTGGTCATGCCCGGGATGAAGCCGGCGTCAGTCAGGAAATAGTGGAAGTTCTCCAGCCCGACGAAATTCTTTTTCGCCCGGGTAGAGCAGGTTGTAGCGCACGACCGAGAAATACACGGTCATCGCCAGTGGCACCAGCATCCACAGCAGCAACAGGCCAACCGAGGGGCTGACCAGGAACCAGCTCGGTGCCAGCCTCGGCCGGCGGCGTCCGGCAGGTTGCGGTGATACGTTGCTAGCAGGGACCTTGGGCAAGGCAGTCGTGGTGGTCGCCATGATGATGCTCCGGCTGAAGAGGGGCCGATGAGGGCTCACCGAGCCCTCGCGGGTTTACGCCTTCACGGGACGTGCGGCTGGCCTATTTGGGATAACCGGCGCGTTTCATTTCGCGGGCAGTCGACTGTTGCACCGCGGTGAGCATCTGCTCGACCGGCATCTGCCCGGTCAGCGCGGCGGAGAACATCTTGCCGACCTGGGTGCCGATGGCCTGGAACTCAGGGATGGTGACCAGCTGGATGCCGACGTAGGGTACCGGCTTGGCCGATGGCGAGGCGGGGTCGGCCTGCTTGAGCGATTCCAGGGTGATCTCGGCAAATGGCGCAGCGGCCATGTATTGCTCGTTGTAGGTGGACTCGCGTGTGCCCGGCGGCACGTTGGCGACGCCATCGGTTTCGGCGACGAGCTTGGCGTAGTCCTTGGACGTTGCCCAGGCGGTGAAGGTCTTGGCGGCGTCCTTCTGCTGGGAGCTGGTCGGGATCGCCAGTGCCCAGGAGTACAGCCAGGCCGAGCCCTTGTCGGTGGTCTCCTGCGGTGCGAAGGTGAAACCGACCTTGTCGGCGACCTTGCTCTGCGATTCATCGGTCACGAAGGAGCCTGCAACGGTCGCATCGACCCACATGGCGCATTTGCCGCTGTTGAACAGCGCCAGGTTTTCGTTGAAACCATTGCTGGAGGCGCCGGGCGGGCCGTATTGGCTGAGCAGGTCGACATAGAACTTGGCCGCCTTGGTCCATTCGGGGCCATCGAATTCGGGCTGCCACTTCTCGTCGAACCAGCGCGCGCCGAAGGCGTTGGCGACCGTGGTGACCAGCGCCATGTTCTCGCCCCAGCCGGCCTTGCCGCGCAGGCAGATCCCGTACTGGTCCTCGCCAGGCTTGTGCAGCTTCTCGGCGAACTCGGCCATCTGGGTCCAGGTCGGGTGTTCGGGCATGTCCAGACCGGCCTGTTCGAACAGGTCGGTGCGGTAGTAGGTCATCGAGCTTTCGGCATAGAAGGGCAGTGCGTAAAGGGTGCCGTCGACCGAAAGGCCTTCGCGAACCGAGGGGAAGACGTCGTCCAGGTCGTAGTCGTCAGGGAGGTCGGTCATCGGGGCGAGCCACCCCTTGTCGCCCCAAAGCGAGGCCTCGTACATACCGATGGTGAGCACGTCGAACTGGCCACCATCGGTGGCGATGTCAGTGGTCAGGCGCTGACGCAGGACGTTCTCCTCCAGCACCACCCAGTTGAGCTTGATGTCGGGGTGTTGCTGTTCGAAGGTTTTGGAGAGGCGCTGCATGCGGATCATGTCCGCGTTGTTGACGGTGGCGACGGTAAGGGTTTCGGCGGCCTGGGCCAGGCCGATCGAGGCCATGCAGGCGGTGCCGAGCAGCAAGTGGAATGCTTTCATTCGTGGACTCCTCTTCCAGAGCAGGGTCTGGAAGCACTTATTGTTTTTGTTGTTGCCCGCGTACTGCGCTACGAGCGTCTCGCGAGCATTACAACGCCGGGGGAGCAGCGCGACAAAGCCGTGACTGCACTTGTTTCGATACTTTTTTGCACTGTTGCTTATGCGGGCTTTCGGCGCTGGCGGATGGGCTTAATCCACATGCGAAGGCTCAAGGACCAGGGTTGGCCAGGCTCACCAGGCGTCGTGTGGAAAAGCGAAGGTGCGGCGGAATGATAGGCGATGCTGGCCGGAAGCGTATCAGCCGGCCAGATTCTGCTCGGTCAGTCGTTGCTCGACCAGGCGTCGATAGCACGACGGCGTCATGCCCTTGAGCTGCTGAAAGCGGCGATTGAAATTGGACAGGTTGTTGAAGCCCGACTCGAAGCAGACGTCGGTGACCGGCTTGTCCTGATCGAGCAGTAGCTCGCATGACTTGCTGATGCGCAGGCTGTTGACGAACTCGACATAGCAGCGGCCGGTGGCGCGCTTGAAGAAGCGTGAGAAGTAGGTGGGTTTCATCCCGAGATGGCTGGCGACCTCTTCCAAGGGCAGCTCGCGCATGTAGTTCTCGAAGATATAGTTGACCGCCATGTTGGTGCGGTCGGCATGGTGCTCGTCGCTCAGCTGTGCCGAGGTGGCGCCGGAGAGCAGCTGGTAGTCATCGCACCGCGCCAACAGCTCGAGCATGATCAGGAAATAGCCGAGGCGGGTGGCGCCACGGCTGTCGGCGATCTGCTGCATCAGCTGGCGGGCCTGGGCAATGGTATTCGGGCAGCGAAATTCGATGCCGTAGCGCGAGCGCTCGAGCATCGGCGTGAAGCTGCGCAGCTCGGAGAACACGTTGTGGCCGGCCTCGAGCAGCTCATCGGTGAAGTTGACCAGCATGTCGCGCTTGGCCACGACCTCGCCGTCCTCGACCTGGCTGATCCAGTTGTGGGGCAGGTGCGGGCCGGTGAGAAACAGACTGTCCGGTCCGAAATTGCCGACGTAGTCGCCGACGAACACCTTGCCCGAGCTGGCCACAATCAGGTGCAGCTCGTACTCCTTGTGGTTGTGCCAGCGCACCAGCGGGCAGGGGAAGCCGTGCTCGCGGTAGATCAGCGAGTTGCCATGATGATCGTCCATGAGCTCGTAGGACGGGTCGGAAATCTTCAACGCTCTCATACAGGGTCCGTTGTCGTGACAAGCCTCGAAGGGTTTATAGCCGCTGCGGCGGCAATGACCAACTCGGTCAGGCAATTTCGTATCGGTAAGGCAGCTCCGGACCCCGCCGCGAGCAGGTGATGGCGGCCGCTTTCGTAGCGAAGGCGAGCATGGCCTGCAGCTGCTCCGCCGTGACGCTGGCCAGCGCCTGTGGCGAAACCAGACCCTGTTCAGCCAGGTAGGCGAGCAGAGCGGCCTGGAAGGTGTCGCCCGCACCGACGGTGTCGCGCACCTGCACCGCTTGGGCTTCCGCCTGGAATTGACCGTGCCGGCGACTGAACAGTTGCGCGCCTTCGCCACCACGAGTCAGCACGACCAGTTCGGCCTGATGCTCGAGCCAGCCTTGGGCGATGGCTTCCGGTGCGGTGCCTGGGTAGAGCAGGGCGAGGTCCTCATCGCTGACCTTGATCAGGTGCGCATGTTTGGCGAAGGCTTCGACCCGCTCGCGCCAGCGTTCGAGATCCGGGTCGACGTTGAGGCGAATGTTCGGATCGAGGGATATCAATCGCTGCGTACACTCCCGGTGCAGCAGCGTCAGCAGGGTATCGGCAATGGGCGCGGTGATCAGCGAGTAAGAACCGAAATGGATGCCTCCGATGGCGTCATCCAGCGGCCGGAGATGCTGCGCTTCAAGCAAACGATCGGCGCAACCCGCGCCGCGAAAGCTGTAGACCGGCGAGCCGGCAGCGCCAACGGCGACCATCGCCAGCGTGGTCGATGCCTCGAAGGTGACGAGATGGTCCGTCGCGACGCCTTCGTCCTGCAGCAGTTGGCGCAGGTGCTGGCCGAAATGATCGCTGGACAGGCCGCCGAGCAGGGCCGCCCGGGCGCCCATTCGCGCCAGCCCGACTGCAACGTTGAAGGGCGAGCCGCCGGCTACGGCTTCCAGATCGAGACGACTGCCACGGCCCGCAGAGGCCGTGAACACGTCGAAAAGCGCTTCACCACAGACGAGGTACATGGGAGGTTCCTGTCGCTGGAAAATCCTCCGAGCTTAAACGCGGCCTCCAACGCGAGACAGTACCCGCTTGGCTGGCGGCCGATACGATCTTGTACTGGATCAGTAGACCCAGACTTCCACGCGGCGGTTCTTGATGCGCCCGGCCTCGCTATTCGACGCTACTGGAAGTTGATCGCCCAAGCCGTTGATTTCTTTAACTAGAACGCCCCCGCGCGCCAGTTCGCGACGTACAGCCATGGCGCGCAGCTTGGACAGCAATGCGGTTCGTGCGGGGTCATTGCGGGCATCGCCGAAGCCGACCAGAACCGCGGCGTTCATCTTCTTGCCGTGGCTTTCGAGATAGTCGATCAGTCGCGTCACGTCGCGCTGGGCCTTGTTGTCTAGCTGCGCGCTGCCCTCGGCGAAACGGAAGTTGACGGTCAGGCGCTCTGCTTCCGTGGCCAGTTGCTGGTAGGGCGCGGGCATGGAGGCCTGCACGGGCAGTTTGATCGGTGCGATGGCCTGGGCGATGTAGCCCGACCTGTCAACGATCGCTTGCCCGGCCGGGCTGTGTACGAAGCTGAGGAATTCTCGGGTCCAGGGGACTGCGCCTTGGGATCGGCGTAGAGGAACAGGCGACGTGAGAGCGGATAATCCTCCGTGGCGACCAGGGCCGTACTCGGCGGCATGGGTTGCGAGTCGCCATCGGTAATGGCCAGCGCTTTCGACTGCCCAACCGACGCGAGCCCAACGAAGCCGATGGCGCCCGGACGAGTGCTGACGGCCTGGGACAGGGCATCGTTGGATTCGTAACGGGCTGCACTGGAGCCGAGGACCTTGCCCTGGCTGCCGAGCACCAGCTCCTTGAAGGTGTCGTAGGTGCCGGACTGATCGTCGCGCGCATGCAGCTCCACCGCTGCGTTCGCCCCGCCGAGCTCGCGCCAGTTGACGATCTCGCCGGCGAAGAGTCGCGCCACCTGCTCGACGCTCAAGGATTGCACCGGATTTGCTGGGTTGACGATAACGGCCAGGCCGTCAATGGCGATGACCTGCTCGCTCTCGGCGCTGCGCATGTCGCCGAGCGTGGCGAGGCTCTGGGCCTCGGTGGGTTTGATCGGCCGCGAGGCGGCGGCCAGGTCGGCTGTTCGGTCCTTCAGCCCCGCGAATCCGGTACCGTACCGTGCGCCGCGACCAGTGCTCGAACGGGCCGGCCCTGGTCGTCGATACCGGTGATGAACTGCTCGTTCTCACGGCCTGCTGGCGCGATACGAACCGACTGCAGGCCCTTGGCTTCGAAGAGCCCGGCAATCAGCATCGGCGCCAGCTTTGCGCCCACAGTGTTGGAACCGTGGATCCGAAGTACAGGGCTGCCGTCAGCTGCGGCAGCCCAAGCGCTCGGGCCGCTCAAGCCAAGGCAGAAGAGGCCGAGAATCGCCGGGCGCAGCGCCCTCGCTACAACAATGCCGACCGACGCCTTGAATCCCATGTGGCCAAACTCCCATACGAAGAAGTCGGCGAGTTTAAGACGGTTTTCTTACGGTCGTGTGACAGCGGGCGCTGCCTGAATGGCATTGTGCCGCCCATCACGGCGCGACCGACCGGGAGCCGCAGGATGATTACCGCTTCGCCTTCGAAGCCTCCGGTCAGCGCAGCTGGATCCAGACCGGGCAATGGTCGGACGGCTTGTCCATGGCACGGATCTCGTAATCCACGCCGCAGTCGATCACACGGTCATGCAACCCCGCCGTGGTGAGGATCAGGTCGATGCGAAGGCCTCGCCGAGGTTCATCCTCGAAGCCGCGGCTGCGGTAGTCGAACCAGCTGAACCGGTCCACCACCTCGGGGTTCAGCGTGCGGAAGCTGTCCTGCAGGCCCCAGTTCTTGAGGCGCGCGAGCCACTCGCGTTCCTCCGGCAGGAAGCTGCACTTGCCGGTACGCAGCCAGCGCTTGGCGTTGACTTCGCCGATGCCGATGTCGCAGTCCTCGGGAGAGATGTTGAAATCGCCCATCACCGCCACGGCATCCTGAGGCGTGAAGCGCTCCTCCAGCAGGGCCTGCAGATCGGCGTAGAACTTGGTCTTGGCCGGGAACTTGGTCGGGTGCGCGCGGCTTTCGCCCTGGGGGAAATAGCCGTTCATGACGGTGACCGGTTGCCCGTTGGCATCGGCGAAGCGGCCCCAGATGAAGCGTTTCTGCGACTCTTCGCCGTCGCCGGGAAAGCCCTTGTGAATCTCGAGCGGCGCCTGGCGCGAAAGCAGGGCGACGCCGTAGTGCCCCTTCTGTCCGTGGTAGTGGACGTGGTAACCCAGGGCCTCTATGTCGGCCTGGGGGAACTGCTCGTCGGAGACTTTGGTTTCCTGAAGCCCGATGACATCCGGCCGGTGCGTGTCGATCAGTGCAGCCAATTGGTGAGGTCTTGCGCGTAACCCATTGATATTGAATGAAACGAGCTTCATGGCATCGACTCCGGAAAAAGCGCGATTCTAAACGGCATCGCCGGCTGACGGCCAGGTAACCGGCGAGGTGCCCTCAGCGGTGCTAACGTGAAATCTGCGCCCGACCCAGATTAGAGAGCCACGATGCCCAAGCCCGCCGACGTTCGAATGCTGGACAGTGGATACGCCAGGGAGGCCCGCTCGCTGCTGTATCACGCCTACCGTCACGAACCCACCTTTGCCTACCTGTTCGAGTCCGACCGGCCGGGCTATGAGCATCGGGTCCGCGCAACGGTGCGCGAACTGGTAAATCAGCATTTGACGCAGGAACAGCCTGCCCTCGGCCTGTTGTTCGAGGACCGGCTCATCGCCGTGGCATTGATCGCGCCGCCGCAACGCCGGCTGGATGTGACCGAAAGCTGGGTGTGGCGCATGCGCATGCTGCTCACCGCGGGTTTCCGTTGTACGCGCCGTTATCTCGACTACCACGCCACCGTACTGGGTTGCCTGCCGCCGGGTACCTATCACCTGCTACCGCTGATGGCTGTGCATCCCCAGTTTCAAGGGCAGCACTACGGCGAGCAATTGCTCGAGGCGCTGCACAACTGGTGTTCACAAGACAGCACCTCGCACGGGCTGATGATCGACACCGGCAATCCCCGTTACCTGCGGTTCTACGAACGACAGGGTTATCAGAACGTCGGTCAGGTGGCCATCGGCCCGGTAGTCGAACACGTATTTTTCCATCCGGCACCGCGCACGGTCGAAGCCGGCGTCGGCTGACGGCGAATTTTGCTGCGGCCGGGCAGTCGAAGCGCTGGGTGAGCGATGAAGTCTGTCTATGCGTTGGGTGATGCTGTCCCTGCTGTGCAATGCGTTTCGATGTGGCGCCGAAGGCCGGTGCGTATCGTGCTAGCATCGCTCGCCATGTCTATTTCCCTGTGCCGCCGTGTGATTCCGGCTGGCCTCGCTGTTCTGCTCGTTTCTCCGGCTTTCGCGGCGGAGCTCGATGTCGATGTCCAGCCGTCCAACAATGCGCTGCGCGAGAACGTCGAGAACTACATCGGTGATCTCGGCGATCGTAGCGAGCAGGAATTGCTGCGCTACAGCCGTATTGCCCGCGACCAGGCCGAGAAAGCGCTGCAGGCCTTGGGCCACTACAACGGCACCATCGAAACCGAAGTCATCGACGGCGACACCCCCGTCTGCAGCTGCGCATATCGCCGGGCGAGCCGGTGCGGCTGCGCGACATCACCCTGCGGGTGGAGGGCCCGGCCTCGCAGCTCGAAGCGTTTCGGCTGCCGCGCAATCGCCTCAAATCGGGCGCCGTGCTCAACCACGGCAACTACGAGAGTGCCAAGCAGCAGATTCTGAATCAGGCGTCGCGCTACGGCTTTTTTGATGGCCGATTCGTCAGCCAGCGGCTGGCGGTCGACCCGGCACAGAACGTGGCCGACGTGGAGCTGGTATTCGAGAGCGGCCCACGTTATGTGCTTGGCGAGGTTCGCTTCGAGGGCGATTCGCCGTTCGACCCGGACTTGCTTGCGCGCATGGTGCCGTTCGAAGCAGGGACGCCCTATGACTCGGAGCTGGTCGCCGAACTCAACCAGGCGATGCTGTCGAGCGGGTATTTCGAAGGTGTACGCGTCGACGCGAACCCGTCCAGTGCGGATGCGCAGCGCATTCCCGTCGCCGTGCTGCTGACCACACGCGACCCGAGAACTCTCGGACTCGGCCTTGGATTTTCCACAGACGTCGGGCCGCGCATGCGCTTCGATTTCCTGCGCCACTGGGTCAACCCGCAAGGGCACAGCTACGGTATCGAGTCCGAAATCTCGGCGCCGCGTCAGAACATCGGGCTCTGGTACGACGTGCCGCTCGATCCGCCGCTGACCGACAAGCTGCGTTACGCCGCTGGCTACCAGTACGAGCAGATCGCCGACGACGACAGCCTGAGCCAACTGCTGACCGTCGGGCCGGAATGGCACCGCAAGCTACCGAGCGGGTGGCAGCGGGTCTGGTCGCTCAAGTGGCGTCACGAGCAATACGAGCTGGGCGATGACACTGGCACCAGTACCTTGCTGATGCCGGGCGTGGCCTACAGCTTTCTGCGTAGCGACAACCGCATCAATCCGAACCGCGGCTATCGCCTGGAATTCGAGGTCGCGGCTGCTAAAAAGGGCTTGCTGTCGGATGCCGATGTGGTCCATGCCAATGCGACGGTTAAGGGTCTGACGACCCTGGCGGACCGACACCGTTTTCTTGGACGTGTGCAGGTCGGTGGCAACTGGACGGATGAATACACCAACGTGCCGCCTTCGCTGCGCTATTTCGCCGGTGGCGACCAGAGCGTGCGCGGTTACGACTATCAGAGCCTGTCGCCTACCAACTCCGATGGCGACCGCATCGGCGGGCGCTACCAGCTCGCCGTCAGCGCCGAGTATCAGTATTCCGTCACTGAACAGTGGCGTGTGGCGACCTTCGTCGACCAGGGCAACGCGTTCAACTCGCTGGACTTCCCGTCGCTCAAGAGCAGCGTCGGCCTGGGTGTGCGCTGGGTTTCGCCGGTTGGCCCGATACGCGTCGATCTTGCCCATCCGCTCGATGGGAACGGCGGTGTACGGCTGCACTTTTCCATGGGGCCTGAGTTATGAGACGCGGCGCTCGGATACTGGGCTGGGTGCTGCTGGCGGTTGTCGCGCTGATCCTGCTCGTGGTGCTCGCCCTCGGAGGCGTGCTCGGCACGTCTGCGGGCAGCCGCTGGGCGCTGGGCAAGATACCGGGGCTTGAGCTCGAGGCCTTTGACGGACGCCTCGCCGGTCGTTGGCAGGCCGAGCGTTTGCTTTGGGAGCAGGACGGCCGGCGGGTAGAGATCGTCGAACCGCGGATGGACTGGTCGCCGTCGTGTCTGTTGCGCCGCACGCTGTGCATAGACGAACTGGTCACCGGTGACATCGATGTGCGCATGCCGCCCAGCCCTGAGGAGCCGAACGACGAGCCCCTTCAGTTACCCGACCTGAAGCTGCCGCTGGAACTGCGCATCGGGCGGGTCGAGGTGGGCCGGGTGCAGTTCAATGGTACCGAGCAACTGCAGCGCCTGACGCTGCGTGCCGACTGGCGACGCGACGGGCTGGACATCGGCGCGCTGCAGGTTCGCCGAGCCGACCTGGACGCCGACCTGTCAGGGCGGCTCGAACCCGAGGACGACTGGCCCCTGGACCTGGGTGGCACCGTCGCCCTGCGCTCTCCGGGCGAGCAGCCCTGGGCGCTGATGCTTCGGGCAACCGGCGAGCTGCGTGAGCACCTGATGCTCGATATCCAGAGCCAAGGCTACCTGCAGGCGCGTGTCAGCGGTCGGGTCCGGCCGCTGGAAGAGGATTTGCCGGCAAACCTGCTGCTCGTCATCGAAGACTTCAAGGCCAGCCCCGAGCTGCCGGAGGCCTTGCGCCTGCAAAGATTGGAGCTGACTGCCGAGGGTGATCTGCAGCAGGGCTACCGGCTAGCGGGTGAGGGCGCCGTGCAGGGCGAGGGCGGGGCAGTCGGGCTCCGTCTGCGCGGGACGGTCGACGCCGAGCAGGCACGAGTCGACCAACTGCTGCTCGATGCCGGCAATGAGCGGACCGTCGCCCTCCAAGGCGATCTGGGCTGGACGGACGGCCTACAGGCCGATGCCGAGCTGGCCTGGCGGGACTTCCCCTGGCGCCGGCTCTACCCGGATGCGGAGGAGCCACCCGTTGCCTTGCGTCGGCTCGATGCCCAGCTGCAATACGATGATGGCAACTACCTCGGCCATTTCGATGCGGGCCTGGCGGGCCCCTCCGGTGATTTCAGCCTGCGCAGCCCGATCAGCGGCAATCTCGAAGTGCTGCACCTGCCACAGCTCGAGTTGGTTGCGGGCCAGGGACGCGCCGAGGGAAACCTGAGTATCGGCTTTGTCGATGGCATCGACTGGGATACCAGGCTCAACCTGAGTGGCCTGGATCCGGCCTACTGGGTGGCTGAGTTGCCCGGCCAACTGGGCGGAACGCTCGTCAGTCAGGGCCGCCTGGGCGACGTGCTGCAAGCCCAGGCGCAGCTAGACATCGACGGCACGCTTCGTCGCCAACCCGTGACCTTGAAGCTCGATGCGAACGGGCAGGGCGACAACTGGGCGGTCCCCGAACTCGACCTGCGCCTGGGCGACAACCGCGTACAGGGTAGAGGCGCGCTGGGAGAGGCGTTGCAGGCCGATCTTGAGCTGAACTTGCCTCGCCTCGCCCAGTTGTGGCCCGACTTGGCCGGGCGCGCAGTGGGCACGCTGAGCCTGTCCGGTACGCTGGATGCGCCACGGGGCGAACTCCAACTCGACGGCAATGACCTGGCGCTGCAGGACAACCGACTGGCGCGACTGGAGGTGTCGGCGGGGCTGGACCAAGGCCAGCGAGGGCGCCTGGGCCTGGTCGCGACCGGCATACAGGCCGGAGAAACCGAGGTCGGCACGCTGAACCTCACCGCCGATGGCACCCTGGAGGCGCACACGGCAGCGCTCGAACTCACCGGACCGTTGGTGGACCTCGCGGTTGCACTCGACGGCGGTTTGCGCGGCGATGACTGGCGCGGACGGCTCGTCCAGGCTGAAGTGGAGGCCGAGGATCAGCGCTGGATGCTTCGCCAGCCCGCGATGCTCGAACGCCTGGCCAATGGCCGGATTACCTTCGGCGCGCATTGCTGGGCGTCTGGCCAGGCGTCGCTCTGCGCCGAAGAGCAGCGCCTTGCTCCCGACCCACGGCTGCGCTACCAACTGCGCGATTTCCCCTGGACTCGCTCGCCCGCTACCTGCCCGACAACCTGCTCTGGCAGGGCGAGGTCAACGCCGATCTTGCCATCGACCTGCCAGCCGCCGGCCCCACGGGCAGTGTTCGAGTGGATGCCGGGCCGGGAACATTACGGATCCGCGAGGGCGAGCGCTGGCTCGACTTCCCGTACTCGACGCTCCAACTGACGAGTAATCTCGCGCCAGCGCAAATCGATAGTCGCTTGCGTTTCGAAGGCGGGCAGCTTGGCTCGCTGGACATGTCTCTGCAGATCAATCCGGCTGGCGAGGAGAAGCCCATAGCCGGGGAGTTCCGGTTGCGCGAGCTCGACCTGTCGGTTGCCCGGCCCTTCATCCCTCAGGTCGATCGCTTCGACGGGCAGCTCAATGGAACGGGCAGCCTGTCAGGCACGTTGTCCAAGCCTCAGGTGACCGGCGAGCTGAACCTGAGCGACGGCGAGATCGCCGGAAGTGAATTGCCGGTCAGCTTCGAGCAACTACAGGTGCGGGCGCTGATCGATGGTGAGCAGCTGCGACTGGACGGCAACTGGCGCAGCGGCGAACAGGGGCGTGGCGAGATAGGCGGCGACGTCGCCTGGGGCGACGAGCTGGATCTCGACATTCGGGTCAGCGGCAGCCGATTGCCCGTCGTGGTCGAGCCCTATGCCGAACTCGAGGTTGAGCCGGACCTTCGCCTGCAGCTGGCTGAAGACCAGCTGGCGGTGATCGGTAACGTCAGGGTGCCTCGAGGCGAGATCACGGTGCGCGAGTTACCACCTTCCACTGTCACGGTGTCGAACGACACGGTGATTGTCGGCGAGGAGGCCGAGGAAGCGGCGACACCGCTGGCCATGCGCATGGATGTTCGGGTCGAGGTTGGACAGGACAGGCTGCGCTTCTCCGGCTTCGGCCTGACGGCTGACCTCGCCGGGTATCTGCACATCGGCGACGATCTCGACACCCGCGGCGAGCTGAACCTGAACAACGGTCGCTACCGCGCCTACGGCCAGCGTCTGAACATACGTCGGGCGCGCCTGCTGTTCACGGGCGTGCTGTCGCAACCCTATCTTGATATCGAAGCGATCCGCCGGATCGAGGCGGACAACGTCATCGCGGGCCTACGCATCACCGGCAGCGCCGAACAGCCGAGAGTGGACGTCTTCTCCGAGCCTGCGATGAGCCAGGAGCAGGCGTTGTCCTATCTGGTACTGGGCCGGCCGTTGGGGGCGGACTCGGGCGACAACAACATGCTTGCCCAGGCCGCGCTCGGACTTGGCCTGGCCGGCAGTGCCTCGGTGACGGGTAATGTTGCGCAGCGATTGGGCATCCAGGACTTCCAGCTCGACACCGAAGGCAGCGGCAACGACACCAGTGTGGTCGCCAGTGGCCGACTCACCGATCGCCTGACGCTCCGTTATGGCGTCGGGGTGTTCGAGCCGGCCAATACCATTGCACTGCGCTACCAGCTGACCAAACGCATCTTCCTGGAAGCGGCTAGCGGCCTGGCCAGTTCGCTGGACATCTTCTACCGCCGCAACTTCTGACCCAGACGTCGCGTTCGACCGAAATTATCTTCGAATCGCGCTGGCAAGCCGGCATCGCTCGGCTACGCTGAGCAGCTTACGTAACCGGCAACCTGCACTGCCGCGGTGCCTGACTCCCGAGTCGTTTGCTGGCTTCAGGGACGAGCCGCTGGCTCGTCATTCGGGCTGGCGCCAAGTGCGCACGGTGGTGGTAGGATCGCTGGGTCGCTCCTTGCAAGGCAGTTGCTGTCTGGCTCTAACTCGGGCCATGCAGGCTGCCGGCTGCGGCGTCACATGAGGTGGCGTCGTTGCCGGGCCGTTTGCGTGCGTTTGCGCTTGTGGCGTTCGATTGGCTGGATTCGATTGACTAGAGGTACACAGGTGGCACGCGGCCCGCATGGGCAAGGATGTCTAACATAACGAATAAGGGTGCCTTGAATGGAATTCCTGCAGAACCTCGTCAATAGCGTCAATGGGCTCGTCTGGGGCCCGCCCATGCTGGTGCTGATCCTCGGCACCGGTCTGTTCCTCATGGTCATGCTCAAGTTCATGCCGCTGGTGCGAATCGGTACCGGTTTTGCAATGATCTGGCGCGGACGCGCCAAGGGCGACGAGACGACGGGCGAGATCAGCCCGTTCCAGGCATTGATGACCTGCCTGGCGGCGACCGTGGGTACGGGTAACATCGCTGGCGTCGCCACGGCCATCTTCCTCGGTGGCCCGGGCGCGCTGTTCTGGATGTGGTGTACCGCGCTGGTCGGTATGGCAACCAAGTACTGCGAGGTCGTACTGGCGGTTCACTACCGTGAAAAGGATGATCGCGGCGAGCACGTCGGGGGCCCGATGTACGCCATCAAGAACGGTCTCGGCAAGCGCTGGCTGTGGCTGGGCGGGGCCTTCGCGATCTTCGGCGGGCTGGCTGGCTTCGGCATCGGCAACATGGTGCAGGTCAACAGCATGGCCCTTGCCCTGCAGGCGACGTTTTCCGTTCCGCTCTGGGTCACTGGCCTAGTCACCATGCTGTTCGTCGGTCTGGTGATCCTGGGTGGCATCAAGCGCATCGGCAAGGTTGCTGCGGCATTGGTGCCCTTCATGTGCGTGGCGTACATCATTGCCGGCATCGTGGTGCTGGTGGTCAACGCAGCCAGCATTCCGGCGGCATTCGGCCTGATCTTCACTCACGCCTTTACACCCATCGCAGCCACCGGCGGCTTCGCTGGTGCGGCAGTGATGGCCGCCATTCGGTTCGGTGTCGCTCGCGGCATCTTCTCGAACGAGGCAGGTCTGGGAACCGCGGGTATCGCCCAGGCGGCCGGTACCACGCAGAGCTCGGTGCGTTCAGGCCTGATCGGCATGATGGGGACCTTCATCGATACCATCATTATCTGCACCATTACGGGGCTTGCGATCATCTGCTCGGGTGTCTGGACCAGCGGCGAAAGCGGCGCCGCATTGTCTGCTGCCGCGTTCGAACAGGCGATGCCGGGTGTTGGGGGCGCGCTGCTGACCATCGCGCTGGTGGTGTTCGCCTTCACTACCATTCTTGGATGGAGCTATTTCGGCGAGCGCTGCTGGGAGTTCCTGGTCGGCACCAAGGCCGTCTGGCCGTTCCGTGTGATCTGGGTCGTCGCGGTGCCCTTCGGTGCGATTGCCCATCTCGATTTCGCCTGGCTGCTCGCCGACACACTCAATGGTCTGATGGCGATCCCCAACCTGGTGTCGCTGTTGCTCTTGAGCCCGGTGGTAGTCAAGCTGACCCGAGAATACTTCGCCCGCACTCACGCGGCCTGATCAACCTGGCCACGGGTAACCTCGTGGCCGCAACCGGAGGAGTTCACATGACAGAAGTCACGCTACGCGGCAACCCGATCAAGATTGCCGGCACGTTTCCCGCCAAAGGGGAAAAGGCCAAACCCTTCAGCCTGGTTAGTGGCGATCTGGCCGATGTGGGGCTCGACGCCTACTCCGGCAAGCGCAAGGTGCTGAACATTTTTCCCAGCATCGACACACCGACCTGCGCCACCTCCGTTCGCAAGTTCAATGCGCAAGCCAGCGACCTGACCAACACCGTGGTGTTGTGCATCTCTGCTGACCTGCCGTTCGCGCAGAAACGTTTTTGCGGTGCCGAGGGCCTGGAGAACGTGGTCAACCTCTCGACGATGCGTGGTCGCGAATTCCTCGAGAATTACGGTGTGCTGATCGCAACGGGTCCGTTGGCCGGTGTATCGGCGCGTGCGGTGATCGTGCTCGACGAAAACGACCAGGTCCTGCACAGCCAGCTGGTCTCTGAAATCGGTACCGAACCTGACTACGACGCTGCATTGGCAGTGCTCAAGTAGGTGCTCATAGGGGAGCGGTGCAATGCCGCTTCCCTGGTCGGGTTTTGTTGGCGGCGGATTTCCCGCCTATCCCATCGCCTCGCTAGTTAATCGCAATTGGCTCCATGTCAGGTCACCCCTTAGGTTTGATCGGGCTAGGGTGCGACGCAGTGCCTATAACCGAGTGGCGATAGGCCAGTTTCTTCTCGGCTATCTAAATTTTTCGAAGCCGGCGCGGTCCTAGTCTTGGTTGCCCCTCGAATGGATTCACTATGCATAACTCGAACATCAAGAAGATCGGTGTATCCGGCACGGGCATGATCGCCCACTGCTTCATCCGTCTGATCAAGCAGCATTACCAGGACATGGATATCTCTCATGTCCTCACTCGTCGACCGCTTAACACGCTTGGCGGTTTTCCCTTACCCGAATGCCTGACGAATTCCATCGATGAGCTGGTCGCCGGCGCCGACCTGATCGTGGAATGCAGCGGCGATGTTTTCCACGGGACGGAGGTCATCGAGCGCGCCTTCGAGGCCGGGCTACCGGTCGTCACCATCAATGCCGAACTGCAGGTGACGACGGGCTCGTACCTGGCTGGAAAGGGTTTCATTACCGAGGCTGAGGGCGACCAACCCGGCTCGCTGGCGGCCCTGCACGAAGAAGCCGTGATGATGGGCTTCAAGCCGCTGGTCTACGGCAACATGAAGGGCTACCTGAACCATGATCCATCGCCGGAAGACATGGCGTACTGGGCCAAGCGCCAGGGCATCAGCGTGGACCAGACGACGTCCTTCACCGACGGCACCAAGGTGCAGATCGAGCAAGTGGTCGTTGGAAATGGACTCGGGGCGACCATCACGCGGCAAGGTCTCGAAGGGCTGGCTTCCACCAACCTGAACGAGACGGGCAATCTCCTCGGGCTGATGGCGGAGCGAGTCGGCCAGCCTCTCGTTGACTATGTGATTCCCGCGGGCTACCCCGCCGGCGGTGTGTTTCTGGTTTGCCAGCATGACGAGAACCAACAGGCGGCGTTGGAGTATTTCAAGCTCGGCCCCGGCCCGTTCTACACACTGGTTCGCCCGTTTCACCTGTGCTCGCTGGAGGTTGGCAAGACGGTGCGCCGCGTGCTCAACGGGGGCGGTGTGCTGCTCAACAATTCGACGACTCCAACGCTCGGCGTCGGCGCGATCGCCAAGCGTGCAATGCGGGCGGGTGAGCTGATCGAACGCGGCATCGGCGGTTTCCAGTTCCGCGGCGAGGCGGTCAGGCTCGATGACGAACCGGACCATGTCCCGATCGGCCTGCTGCGCAAGACCGCGCTGAAACGCGCTGTCGAGCCGGGCCAGCTGATCACGTTCGACGATGTCGACATCCTGCCCAGCCGCGCGCTGGATATCGTCATGACACAGCGCGCCGTCCGCATTGGAGCGTCCGCTCCGGTTCAGCCTCAAGACGCGCCCGATGCCCTCGGAATGGTGGCGATCGGCGGCTGAGCGACACAGCGCGACCTGAGCGAGCAGTGTTCAGCCACCGCATCCTTTCTATTGCGGTTGCAGCCCCTGTCTCGCTGCGCGCTCCCACTCAGGCTCTACGCATCGACCAGTAGCTGGGCTTGAACAGGTCGCGCTCGCCGAGCACCAGCACACCCACGGCGAACGCCGCGAGCACCAAGGCAATGTAAATGCAGAGTTGCAGCAGTCCGTGCGGGGCAGGGGCCCAGTGCAGGGCGGCGAATACCGCGGCCGCCGTCGCCACCCAACGTAGCAGCACGCCTGCCGCGATACCGGCAGGCGAGGCGCGGCGTACATAAAGCCCCATGAAAGTCGCTTGCAGAATCGCCCCGGCAGTGAAGGCGAGCGCCAGCCCTTCGGCGCCATAGCTCCGGTAGAGCAATGCGTCGAGCCCCACCGTCAATGCCGAACTGATCAGCGTGATGGCCAGGAACAGCCGCGCCTGATGCTGCGCCAGTAAGACTCGGCCCCACAACAGCGCCAGGCCTTGCGCGGGAAGACCCGCAGCGTAGATCACGACGAGCGAAGCGGTCGCGACGGTTTGGCTGGCGCCGAACTGCCCGCGCTCCAGCAGCACCGAAACCACGGTTTGTGGAAAGGAGCAGAGGGCGACGCTTGCCGGAACCAGGAACAGCAGCGTCGCGAGCAGCCCTTTGCGAACCAGGGCCGCATGCTCGGCATGATTGGTGTCGCTCCAGCTCGAGACGAACCGCGGGAACAGTACCGACAGCACGGACATGGCGTAGAGCGTCAGCGGAATGGTGACGATCCGAAACGCAAAGGACAGCATCGTGATGCTGCCCTCTTCGAGAAAGGAGGCGAACATCCGTTCGGCGAGGATGCAGCCCTGCTGGGCACCAGCCGCCACCAGTACCGGGGCGAAGGCGAGACCAAAGCTGCCGGCGTGGCCGTGCGTCTCGACAGTCCTACCGCCACGCAGGTAGTGGATGCGCCGATGCTGGAGGACGATCAGCGCCAGCTGTGGAAGGAGCATGCCGATAAAAATCACCATGCCCCTCGGCTCGAACAGCAGGATTCCGATGATGGCCCCGGCGTTGAGCAACACGGTGCGCGTCATCGGCAGGATGAAAATGTCGTCCATGTTCAGCAATGCGCCTTGGCAGTAGAGCACTGCCTGCACCGCGACGAGCAGCGCGCCGACGCAGAACACCAGCTGGCCCGCCGACACTTGCGCGTCTGACCAGCCCGGTGCCAGGAGATTGAGTAGCCAGTAACTGGTGAGTATGGCCAGCGCGCTGGTGCCGATGCCGATCAGGGTTACGCGCCAGTAGAGCCATCGGCCAACCGTTTCGAACAAGGCTTGGGATTGACTGCGTAATCGCTGCAGATAGGGAATCATCGCGTCGCGCAGGGCGAGGCCGAGGAAGTTTTCAAAGAACAGCGGCAGGATGAGCGCAACGAATATCAGGTCCGCTTCCCAGCTCAGACCGAAGGCCCGGGCGATGAACAGGTCGCGTAGAAAACCGAGTAGAAAGCTGGCGACAGTCAACGCCAGGATGACCAGTGATGCATTCATTCCTTGATCCTGTGCAGGCCGGGGATGTCAGGCCTGGTAAAGCGGAGCGTGTGCTCGTGCGCCGGCACCGGGACAGTTCCTTGGTCGTTAGCCGGGTGCGCCGGCGAACGTTACATAGACTGAAAGGCCTTGGCATGGTTCCAGGCGCTTGCGCGCCGGTCTGGGCGATCTGTCACGTGTCGATACGTAAAAATGCCGTAAATCCACTTTGCGAGCGACGCGCCACTGCTTATGGTTCACGCTCTTTTTCAGGCGAACCGAATTCATGTCAGAGGCAAGCACTTCTTCGGCGTCCGTGCGGCGTTGGTTGATCGTGGGACTGGTGCTCATCGCGATCGTCGTTCTGGTCTGGTGGATGTGGCCCAGCGCTGCGGAGCAGCCTCAGCAGGGCGCGCGCGGTCGCCCCGGGTTCGGCGCATTCGGTGGTGCTACGCCGGTGCGTGTCGCGACGGTGGAGCAAGGGACCTTCGAGGTCTATGAAAAGGCGCTCGGGACCGTCACGCCGCTTAATACCGTGAACGTACGCAGTCGGGTCGCTGGCGAGCTGGTAGACGTGAAATTCGAAGAAGGCCAGCGTGTTTCCGAAGGCGACCTGCTTGCGGTCATCGATCCGCGTCCCTATGAGGTGGCGCTGCAGCAGGCGGAAGGCACGTTGCGCCAGAACCAGGCGCTGTTGAAGAACGCGCAGGTCGACCTGGAGCGTTACCGAGGGCTGTTCGACGACGACAGCATCGCCAAGCAGACCCTCGATACCCAGCAAGCGCTGGTCAATCAGTACCAGGGCACCATTGCGACCAACCTGGCGGCCGTCAACGAGGCGAAGCTGAACCTGGCCTTCACGCAAATCCGAGCGCCCATCGATGGTCGGGTCGGTTTGCGGCAGCTGGACAAGGGCAACCTGGTCAGCGCCAATGACACGACGCCACTGGTGGTGATCACCCAGACCCAGCCGATGGCGATTACCTTCACCCTGCCCGAAGGTCAGTTGACACCCGTGCTCACACGCTTTCGTCGCGGAGAGCCCCTCGCGGTACAGGCCTGGGACCGTAGCGAGCGGGTGCTTTTCGGCGAGGGCGTGCTGGAAAGCCTCGACAACCAGATCGACGCAACGACCGGTACCCTGAAACTCAAGGCGCGTTTCGACAACGAGGCGGAACTGCTGATCCCCAACCAGTTCGTCAACGTGCGCCTGCGCGTGGAAACGCTCGATAACGCCGTGCTCATGCCGTCGGCCGCCTTGCAGTTCGGTTCCCGCGGCAATTTTGCCTATGTCGTGGGAGACGATTCGAAAGTTGCGCTGCGCCTCGTCGAGGTCGGGCCGAGCGATGGCGAAAAGGTGGTGATCACCAGCGGCCTGACGGCCGGCGATCGGGTGGTCATGGAAGGGACCGACCGCCTGCGCGATGGTGCCGAGGTCGAAGTGGTCGACCGAGAACAGCTTGAGCGCCAGGCCGCAGAGAACCCGAAGGTCGAAACGCAGGGAAGTGAGGAGGGCCGGCGGCAGGACCAAGGCCAGGGGCGCCCGTCGCGATGAATATTTCGCGGTTGTTCATCCTGCGGCCGGTCGCGACCACGCTGACCATGGTCGCGATTTTCCTGGCGGGCCTGATTGCCTACCGGCTGCTACCGGTTGCGGCCTTGCCTCAGGTGGACTACCCGACCATCCGCGTCATGACGCTTTACCCAGGGGCCAGCCCGGAGGTCATGACCAGCGCCGTGACGGCACCGCTCGAGCGCCAGTTCGGTCAGATGCCCGGGCTGACGCAGATGTCGTCGACCAGCTCTGGTGGCGCCTCGGTCATTACCCTGCGATTTTCGCTTGAGGTCGAACTGGATGTTGCCGAGCAGGAAGTCCAGGCGGCCATCAACGCGGCGGACAACCTGTTGCCCAGCGACCTGCCAGCCCCTCCTGTCTACAACAAGGTCAATCCGGCCGATACGCCGGTCATGACCTTGGCCGTGACATCCGAAAGTCTCGCCCTGCCGCAACTACATGACCTGGTCGACACGCGCATGGCGCAGAAGCTTGCCCAGATCAGCGGCGTCGGCATGGTCAGCATCGCCGGCGGGCAACGACCGGCAGTGCGCATCCAGGTCAATCCCGAGGCGCTGGCTTCCTATGGGCTGTCGCTGGCCGACGTCCGATCCCTGGTGACCAGCTCCAACGTGAACCAGCCAAAGGGCAATTTCGACGGCCCGACGCGGGTCTCGATGCTCGATGCCAACGACCAGCTCAAGACGCCTGAAGAGTATGCCGAGCTGATCCTGGCGTACCAGGATGGCGCCGCGTTGCGGTTGAAGGATGTCGCGCAGATCAGTGCGGGCGCGGAAAACGAGCGGCTCGCTGCCTGGGCGAACCAGAGTCAGGCTGTTCTGCTCAACATCCAGCGCCAGCCAGGTGCGAACGTCATCGAGGTGGTGGAGCGCATCCAGGCGTTGCTGCCCGAAGTCCAGGCCAGCATGCCGGCAGGCCTGGACGTGGTGGTACTGACCGACCGAACCCAGACCATCCGAGCAGCGGTGACTGACGTCCAGCACGAATTGATGCTGGCCACGGTGTTGGTCGTATTGGTCACATTTCTGTTTCTCAAAAAATTCTCGGCCACGATCATCCCGTCGATCGCGGTGCCGCTGTCGCTCGTCGGCACCTTTGCGGTCATGTACCTGGCTGGTTTCTCGCTGAACAACCTCACGCTGATGGCGCTGACCATCGCGACCGGCTTCGTCGTCGATGACGCCATCGTCATGCTGGAAAACATCGCACGCCACGTGGAAGAGGGCGAGACACCGCTGCAGGCGGCGCTCAAGGGTGCCAGGCAGATCGGCTTCACACTGATCTCGCTGACGCTGTCGTTGATCGCGGTACTGATCCCGCTGCTGTTCATGCAGGACGTGGTGGGGCGGTTGTTCCGCGAGTTCGCCATCACCCTGGCCGTGGCGATCCTGATCTCGCTGGTGGTGTCGCTGACGTTGACGCCCATGATGTGCGCCAAGCTGCTCAAGCCGGCCTCCAAGCACGAGACCAGGCCGGATTGGGTGGAGCGCCTGATCGGCGGCTACTCGCGCTGGCTGACCTGGGTGCTGCGGCACCAGACGCTGACGCTGCTCGTCGCGGTCGGTACGCTGGCCTTGACCGTGGTGCTCTATTTGGCCGTGCCCAAGGGCTTCTTTCCGGTGCAGGACACCGGCGCAATCCAGGGAATCAGCGAGGCGCCGCAGTCCATTTCCTTCCGTGAGATGAGCGTCAGGCAGCAATCATTGGCTGACGTGATCCTGGCCGATCCGGCGGTCGAGAGCCTGTCCTCCTACATAGGGGTGGACGGTGACAACGTGACCCTCAACAGCGGCCGACTGCTGATCAACCTCAAACCGCACGCCGAGCGTGACGTCACCGCCAGCGAGGTCATCGATCGGCTGCGGCCCGAGCTGGCACGGCTACCGGGCATCGAGCTGTACATGCAGCCCGTGCAGGATCTGTCGATCGAGGACCGGGTGAGCCGCACCCAGTTCCAGTTCAGTCTGGAGTCGCCTGATATCACGTTGCTGCAGGAGTGGACCCCTCGGCTGGTCGAAGCCTTGCGCGATCAGCCTGAACTGACCGACGTGGCCAGCGACCTGCAGAGTGACGGCTTGCAGATCTACCTCGACATCGACCGAGACGCGGCCGCGCGGCTTGGCATCGAGGTATCGGCCATCACCGATGCACTTTACGATGCCTTCGGCCAGCGACAGATCTCTACCATCTTCACCCAGGCCAGCCAGTATCGGGTGGTGCTGGAGGCTGAGGCGGCCAACCGGCTTGGTGCGCAGGCGCTCGAACAGATTTTCGTCCAGAGCGAGGGCGGTACGCCTGTCAGGCTGTCGAGCCTGGCGACGCTGCAGCAACGCAACGCGCCGTTGCTGATCAACCACATCGGGCAGTTCCCGGCGGTCACCCTGTCGTTCAACCTGGCCGATGGCGTCTCGCTGGGGCATGCGGTGGAGGTGATCGAACGCGTCGAACAGGAAATCGGCCTGCCAGCCGGCATCCAGACCCGTTTCCAAGGCGCTGCCGAGGCCTTCCGCGCGTCGCTGTCGAGTACGCTGCTGCTGATTCTGGCGGCCGTGGTGACCATGTACATCGTGCTCGGAGTGCTCTACGAGAGCTACATCCACCCGATCACCATCCTCTCGACGCTGCCCTCGGCAGCGGTAGGCGCCTTGCTGGCGTTGCTGCTGACAGGCAACGATCTGGGACTGATCGCGATCATCGGCATCATCCTGCTGATCGGCATCGTGAAGAAGAACGCGATCATGATGATCGACTTCGCCCTCGAGGCTGAGCGCAACCAGGGCATGAGCCCGGCGGATGCCATCTATCGCGCCGCCTTGTTGCGCTTCCGCCCGATCCTCATGACCACCATGGCCGCGCTCTTCGGCGCCATTCCGCTGATGCTGGCCTCGGGCTCCGGGGCCGAGCTTCGGCAGCCGTTGGGTCTGGTACTGGTCGGCGGGCTGCTGCTGAGCCAGCTGCTGACGCTGTTCACCACCCCGGTGATCTACTTGTTTTTTGATCGGTTGGGGAATCGGTTTGCCCGTAAGGGCGCAGTGGAGCAGGAGGCGAGCGCATGACCGCGTCGAAAAAGCGCCGGAGACTGGAGGCCGAACGAAACGCCGAAAGCCGCCACCTCTGCTGCCGTCATCCAGCCTTTAGCCAGTGGCTTCCAGCGGCCTCAGTGCGATGAATCTGTCCGCCCCTTTCATAGCCCGTCCCGTGGCGACGATGTTGCTGAGCCTGGCGATCCTCTTGCTCGGCGGCGTCAGCTTCGGGTTATTGCCGGTATCGCCGCTACCGAACATGGACTTTCCGGTCATCACCGTGCAGGCGAGCCTGCCCGGGGCCAGTCCGGAAATCATGGCTTCGAGCGTCGCGACACCGCTCGAGCGCTCGCTGGGCAGCATTGCCGGGGTCAGCCAGATGAGCAGTCGCAGCAGCCAGGGGACGACGCGGATCATCATCCAGTTCGACCTGGAGCGCGACATCAATGGCGCGGCCCGGGACGTGCAGGCAGCGATCAATGCCGCGCGCAACCTGCTGCCGAGCGGCATGCGCAGCATGCCCACCTATCGCAAGATCAACCCGGCCCAGGCGCCGATCATGGTCCTGTCGCTGACATCCGACGTGCTCGACAAGGGGCAACTTTACGACATCGGCTCGACGATCCTGGCGCAGAAGCTCTCACAGGTACCAGGTGTCGGCGAAGTGCAGGTCGGTGGCAGCTCCTTGCCGGCCGTCCGCGTCGAGCTTCAGCCGCAGCAGCTGGAGCAATATGGCGTCGCTCTGGACGAGGTACGTCAGACAATCGCTTCGGCGAACGTACGCCGCCCCAAGGGGATGGTCGAGGACGATCACCGGCACTGGCAGGTACAGGCCAGCGACCAGTTGCACGAGGCAGCGGATTATCTGCCGTTGATCATCCGCTACCAGGACGGCGCAGCGTTGCGGTTGCGCGACGTCGCCAAGGTCACCGATGCCGTGGAGGACCGCTACAACGACGGCTTCTTCAACAACGAGCGGGCCGTGCTGCTGGTCATCAACCGTCAGGCCGGCGCCAACATCATCGAAACCATCGAGGGCATCCGCAACGAATTGCCGGCGCTTCAGGCGATCGTGCCAGGCAGCGTCAAGATGAACGTGGCCATGGACCGCTCGCCGGTGATCCGCGCGACCCTGCACGAGGCGGAGCGAACCCTGCTGATTGCCGTGGGCCTGGTGGTGCTGCTGGTATTCCTGTTCCTCGGTCGGCTGCGCTCGGCGCTGATTCCGGCGCTGGCGGTCCCGGTGTCGCTGGTGGGCACCTTCGCCGTGATGTACCTGTTCGGCTTCTCGCTCAACGTATTGTCGTTGATGGCGATGATCCTCGCGGCGGGGTTGGTGGTCGACGATGCGATAGTGGTGCTGGAGAACATTGCCCGGCACATCGACGAGGGCGTGCCGCCGATGCGTGCCGCCTATATCGGCACCCGCGAGGTCGGTTTCACCTTGCTGTCGATGAACCTGTCGCTGGTGGTGGTGTTCATCTCGATCCTGTTCATGGGCGGCATCGTCGAACGGCTGTTTCGTGAGTTTTCCATCACCCTGGCGGCGGCGATCCTGGTGTCGTTGCTGGTTTCGCTCACGCTCACCCCGATGCTCTGCGCACGCTGGCTGAAGCCGCACGAGCCCGAGAAAGATGGCCGCTTGCAGCGCTGGAGCCACGATGCGCACCAGTGGTTGCTGCGTCATTACGACCGCTCGCTGAGCTGGGCGCTACGTCACCGCCGTATCACGCTGCTCAGCCTGCTGGCGACCATCGGGCTCAACGTCTTTCTGTACATCGAGGTGCCGAAGACCTTCCTGCCGCAGCAGGACACCGGTCAGCTGACCGGTTTCATCCGCGGCGACGATGGCCTTTCGTTCCAGGTCATGCAGCCAAAGATGGAGACCTACCGCAAAGCGGTGCTGGCCGATCCGGCGGTGGAGAGCGTGGCGGGGTTCATCGGCGGGCAGGGTGGAATCAATAATGCTTTCATGATCGTGCGGCTCAAGCCGCTGGCTGAACGCAAGATTTCCGCACAGAAGGTCATCGAGCGCATTCGCGAGAACCAGCCCAAGGTGCCCGGCGGCCGAATGTTCCTGATGGCCGACCAGGACCTGCAGTTCGGCGGCGGACGCCAGAGCAGTTCGGCCTATTCCTATACGCTGCTGGCCAGCGACCTGGCCGACCTGCGTACCTGGGTCCCGCAGGTCACCCGCGCGCTGATGGCGCTGCCGGAGCTGACGAGTATCGATGCCAACGAAGGCGAGGGCGCGCAGCAGATCAGCCTCAAGGTCGACCGCGACGCGGCGAAACGCCTGGGCGTCGACATGAGCACCGTCACGACGCTGCTCAACAATGCTTTCAGCCAGCGGCAGATCTCGACCATCTACGAGGCGCTCAACCAATACCGGGTGGTGATGGAAGTCGACCCGGCGTACGCCCAGCACCCCGAGGTGCTGGAGCAGGTTCACGTGGTGACCAGCGACGGGCGCCGTGTGCCGCTCGCCGCGTTCGCCCACTACGAGCGGAGCCTGGAGGAGGATGCGGTCAGCCACGACGGGCAGTTTGCTGCGGAAAACATCGATTTCGACCTCGCGCCGGGCGTCAGCCTCGACCAGGCCACGCTGGCTATCGAGCGCGCGATCGCCGCCATTGGCATGCCCAGCGAGGTGCAGGGGCGCCTGGGTGGCACCGGCAGCGCCTTCCAGAGCACGCAGGACAGCCAGCCGCTGATGATCTTGGGCGCTCTGGTTCTCGTGTACATCGTGCTCGGCATTCTCTACGAGAGCTACATCCATCCTCTGACGATCCTCTCGACGCTGCCCTCGGCAGGCGTCGGCGCCTTGCTGGCGATCATCCTGACGCGCGAGCAGTTCAGCCTGATCTCGCTGCTCGGCCTGTTCCTGCTCATCGGGGTGGTGAAAAAGAATGCAATCCTGATGATCGACCTGGCCTTGCAGTTCGAGCGCAATGACGGCCTTTCGCCGGCCGAATCGATCCGCCGTTCCTGCCTGCTGCGCTTCCGGCCCATCCTGATGACCACCATGGCTGCGATCCTGGGCGCCACACCGCTCCTGCTCGATGGAGCCGAAGGTGCGGAGATGCGCCAGCCGCTGGGCCTGACCATCATTGGCGGCCTGGTGCTCAGCCAGATCCTCACGCTCTACACCACGCCCGTGGTCTATTTGTACCTCGACCGCGCACGTCACCGTTTCAACCGCTGGCGAGGTGTGCGCACCGATGCCGCCCTGGAAAACCCGCTATGACCGCTTCGCGCTTCAATTTCACCCTGCGTCCCCTGGCCGCGCTGGTCATGGGGCTTACCCTGGGCGCTTGCACGCTCGGGCCCGACTATCAGCGTCCGGCCGTACCCATTGCCAGTGAGTTCAAGCAGGCCGAGGGCTGGAAGATCGCCGCACCATCCGACGTCCAACAGCGTGGCGATTGGTGGACGCTCTACGGCGACGCCGAGCTCGACGCCCTGGTCGCACGCCTGAACGTGTCCAACCAGAACCTGGCGGCAGCCGAAGCGCAGTACCGCCAGGCTCGGGCGCTGGTGCGCGGTGCCCGCTCGCAACTCTTTCCGACCTTTGGCGCAGGCGCCAGTGCGACCCGGTCCGGTAGCGGCTCGGGCAGCAGTTCGACCGTCACGCAGAGCAGCGGCATCAGCGAGAACTACGATGCCGGCCTGGATGCGTCCTGGGAGCTGGACATCTGGGGACGTCTGCGCCGTAGTCTCGAGGCCAACCGCGCGAACATGCAGGCCAGTGCCGCCGACCTTGCTGCTGTGCGCCTGAGCCTGCAGTCCGAGCTGGTGCAGACCTATCTGCAACTGCGTGTCACAGACGAGCAGCAACGCCTGCTCGACCAGACGGTAGCGGCCTACGAGCGATCCCTGCGGCTCACCGAAAACCAGTACCGTGCCGGTATCGTGCCGCGGTCCGATGTGAGCCAGGCGTTGACGCAACTGCGCAGCACCCAGGCGCAGGCGCTTGACCTGCAATGGCAGCGTGCTCAGCTGGAGCACGCCATCGCCGTCTTGGTCGGCGTGCCGCCCTCGGAGCTGAACATCGCCGAGCGGGTCGACATCCCCCGGCTGCCGGAGGTGCCGGTGATGCTGCCATCGGAACTGCTCGAGCGTCGCCCTGACGTGGCAGCGGCTGAGCGCGATGTGATGGCCGCGAATGCGCAGATCGGGGTCGCCGAGGCCGCCTGGTATCCGGACCTGACGTTGAGCGCCAGCGGCGGCTATCGGAACAGCAGCTTCAGTGACCTGATCAGCGTACCGAATCGCTACTGGTCGTTGGGGCCGCAGCTAGCCGTCACGCTGCTGGACTTCGGTGCCCGCCGCGCCGATCTGGAGCAGGCCGAAGCCGCCTACGACCAGACCGTGGCCAACTACCGGCAGACGGTGCTCGACAGTTTCCGCGAGGTCGAAGACTCGTTGGTTCAAATGCGCGTACTGGCACGAGAGGCCGTCGTCCAGCAGGAGGCATTGGACGCCGCCCAGGAGTCCCTGCGCCTGATCGAAAACCAGTATCGCGCTGGTACGGTCGACTTCCTGAGTGTCGTTACGGTGCAAACCACAGCGTTGAACAACGAACGGACCAATCTGACTTTGCTGGGTGACAGGCTGATCGCGAGCGTTCAGTTGATTGCCGCGTTGGGCGGAGGGTGGGACGAGGTGTCGCTGGAACAGGAGCCGGCGCTGCGGGCGCCTACGCCCTGATCGTGACAGCGGCAACGGCCCAGGAAATTCCTGGGCCGTATGGCAGGCGGGATATCAGTTGCGCTGTTTGCGGTTGACGGTCTGCGCCGCTTTGATGATGTCGGCACCGATGTCGGATTCGAATTCCTTCCAGACGGGGCGCATGGCGTCGCGCCAGGCTTCGCGCTGCTCCGGGGTCAATTCAATGATTTCGCTGGTGCCTGCCTTGCGGATTCGCTCGCGGTCGGCCTGGTTGGCCTCCTCGGCAGCACGATTCACCTGATAGGTGACTTCTTCGATGATGCCCTCGAGCTGCGTCCGGATCTGATGCGGAATGGCGAACCAGAATTTGGTGTTGCTCACCAGCATGTAGTCCAGCACACCATGGTTCGTCTCGGTGATGTACGGCTGAACCGTATGCATCTTCTTGCTGTAAATATTCGACCAGGGGTTTTCAGCGCCCTGAACCGTTCCGTTCTGCAGAGCGGAGAAGGTTTCGGCGAACGCGATTTTCTTCGTCGAGGCACCCAGCTGGGCGAACTGCGACTCCAATACCCCGGAAGGCTGAATGCGGAAGGCGAGGCCACTCGCATCGTTTGGCATGCGCAGCGCTTTGGTCGCCGAGAGTTGCTTCATCCCGTTGTGCCAATAGGCCAGACCGGTGATGCCTTGCTTCTCCATCGACAGCAGCAGCTGACGACCTTTGGCGCGTTTCTGGAAGCGATCGACCGAAGCGAGGTCGTCAAACAGGAAGGGGAGGTCAAAGACCTGCAATTGCTTGGTGTACTGCTCGAACTTGGCCAGCGAGGGCGCAAGTAGCTGGACCTCGTTCTTGGCCAGGGCATCCAGTTCGTCGGCGTCGCCGAAGAGCGTGGAGTTGGGGTAGACCTCGACGGTGACCTGACCCGGCAGGCGTTCCTCGACCAGTTTCTTGAACAACAGGGCGCCTTGGCCTTTGGGCGTGCTCTCGGCGACGACGTGAGAAAACTTGATGACGATGGGTTCAGCTTCGACCGCGGTCGCGGTGAGGGCCAGCACAAGTCCGGCCAGGGTGATGATCGGCTTGATCATGGAGGGCTCTTTGTTCTTGATCGGTTGGCATGACATCCGAATCGGATGCGATTGAGCTTCCGCGACGTTATGCCAAATAAGCCGCATCACAAAAAGTGATTTCGCGCAAAATTCACAACTAACCGAGCGGGACCGGGAACAGATCACATTTTTCGCTGTCCCGCGCATCTGCCTACGCCGGCAGATGCCGGCGTAGAGCGCTCCGTTGATCAGCTACGGTCGACCTGCCAGCCGCCCCCCAGCGCTTTGTACAGCGCGACGACGCCGCGATAGAGTTCAACCTCGGCTTGCGCCTGCGCATCCTCGGCTTGTAACCGCTCGCGCTCGGCGTCAAGCAGCACCAGAAAGTCGGCGGTGCCCTCGCGGTAACGCACCTCGGCCTGTTGCGCCGCGGCCCGGCTGGCGGTGGACTGGCGGATCAGCGCGAGCAGGCGCTCTTGCGTTCGCGAATAATCGGAGAAGGCATTTTCCGACTCCTCGAGCGCCAGCAGCACCTGCTGCTCGTAATTCGCCAGGGCGCCGTCGGCGTCCGCCTCGGCGCCCCGCAGGCGGGCGCGAACGCTGCCCAGGTCGAAGGCGGCCCAGCGAATGCTGGGGGCGACCGACCAAGCCTCTGCCGCGCTGGCACCCAGTTGCGAGCCCCGGCCGGCGATGAACCCCAGGAAGCCGGACAGGCTGACGCGGGGAAAGAGATCGGCAGTCGCGACTCCGACATCCGCCGTGGCCGCCGCCAAACGACGCTCTGCTGCGATGACGTCCGGGCGACGGCGCAACAGCTCGCCCGGGTCACCGATCGGCAAGGCCTTGGCGATCGCCGGCAGGTTCCGTGCAGACAGGTCGACGCTCAGCTGGTCGGCGCGCTGGCCGAGCAAGGTGGCGATGCGGTTGCGCGCCCGGGTCTGCTGGGCCTGCAGCTGCGGCAGGCTGGCTTCGGTCGACGCCAGTCGCGCGTCGGCACGCAGTACATCGAGTTCGCTGCCGACACCGGCTTCGCGCAGTTGCTCGGTGAGGCGATGCGAATTGCGCTGGTTGGCCAGGTTCTCCCGCGCAATTCGCTCACGTAGCTGGGCGCCGCGCAATTGCCCGTAGGCGTCCACCAGCTCCGCGACGATACTCACCTGCAATTGATACAGCTCGGCTTCGGCGGCTTCGGTCTGCGCTTCGCTGGACTCGATGCGCCGCTGGATGCGACCGAACAGGTCCAGCTCCCACGCCATGTCCAGGCCCAGGTCGTAGCGTTCGCTGTTGGTGCGCTCGTCCGTGAAGCCCGGCTGTTGAGCTTCTCCGATTTCCGCGCTGGTTCGAGCGGTCACCGTGGGGATCCGGTCATTGGCGGCGTCGTCTCGTATTGACCGCGCGGCACGCAGGCGAGCGAACGCCACCCGCAGTTCACGATTGTCCGCCAGCGCCTGACCAACCAGGGCGTCCAGCGTCGGGTCCTCGAATTGCCGCCACCAGGCGGCTTCGAATTGCGTGCGGTCGAATGGGGCCGTCGTGGCCCGCTCGATACGGGCCGGCTCCGTTTGCGGCGCTCGGTAGTCCGGGCCGACTGCGCAGGCGCTCAGGGCCACGGCAATAGCGAGCAACAGCGGGGTGGTGACAATGGCCTTCATGCATGAGCCTCCTTCAGTGCAGCCTTTTTCTCCTCGCGCCTTTCGACGAAGGCGCGGATCACCAGATAGAACACGGGGGTCAGCAGCAGACCGAAGAAGGTCACCCCGAGCATCCCGCTGAACACCGCGACGCCCATGGCATGGCGCATCTCCGCACCGGCCCCGGTGGAGATCACCAGCGGCACCACACCCATGATGAAGGCGAAGCTAGTCATCAGGATCGGCCGCAACCGCAGGCGGCAGGCTTCGAGTACGGCGGCCAAGCGGTCCATGCCTTCTTCCTGCTTGTCCTTGGCGAACTCGACGATGAGGATCGCGTTCTTGCACGCCAGGCCCACGAGTACGATCAAACCGATCTGGGTAAATACGTTGTTGTCGCCTCCCGACAGAATCACCCCGGTGATCGCCGAGAGCAGCGTCATGGGGACAATCAGGATCACCGCCAGCGGCAGACTCCAGCTTTCGTACTGCGCAGCCAGCACCAGGAAGGCAAGCAGCACGCAGAGCGGGAAGACGAAGATCGCCGTGTTGCCCGCCAGGATCTGCTGGTAGGTCAGCTCGGTCCACTCGAACGTCATGCCGTTGGGCAGCTCGTTGCGCAGCAGCCTTTCCATGGCGGCCTCGGCCTGGCCGGAGCTGTAGCCCGGTGCGGCGGCGCCGTTGATTTCCGCGGTCAGGAAGCCGTTGTAGTGCATCACGCGATCAGGCCCCGCGCTGTCGCTGACCTTGACGAAGGTCGACAGCGGGACCATCTCGCCGCGGTCGTTGCGTACCTTCAGCTGCCCAATCTGCTCGGGCGTGAGGCGAAACTTCTGCTCGGCCTGCACATTGACCTGGTAGGTGCGCCCGAAGCGATTGAAGTCGTTGGCGTACAGCGAACCGAGGTAGACCTGCATGGTGTCGAAGATCTGGTCGATCGCCACGCCGTGGGTCTTGGCCTTCTCACGATCGATGTCGGCGTCCACCTGCGGCACGTTGACCTGATAGCTGGTGAACAGCCCCGCCAGCTCCGGATAGTCGGCGCTCTTGGCGATGACGTTCTGCACCTGCTTGTACAGCTCCTCGTAGCCGAGGTTGCCACGGTCCTGCACCTGTACGCGGAACCCCCCGATGGTGCCCAGACCCTGCACGGGCGGCGGCGGGAAGATCGCGATGAAGGCATCCTGAATCTGTGCAAACTGGCCGTTCAGATCCGCCGCAATGGCGTTCGCCGACAGCGACGGGTCCTTGCGCTCGTCGAAGGGCTTGAGTGGGGTGAAGACGATGCCGCTGTTCGGGCTGTTGGTGAAGCCGTTGATCGACAGGCCCGGGAACGCCACGGTGTTCTCCACGCCGGGATGCTCCGCGGCGATCTGCGACATGCGCTTGATGACGTCTTCGGTACGGTCCAGCGTGGCGGCGTCCGGCAGTTGGGCGAACGCGACCAGGTACTGCTTGTCCTGCGGCGGCACGAAGCCGGTCGGTGTACTGGCGAAACCCATGTAGCCGAGTCCGACCAGGCCGACATAGATCACCAGCGCGATGCCGCTGCCGCGCAGAATGCGCCGTACCGCACCGACGTAGCCATGGCTGGCGCGATCGAAGACGCGGTTGAAGGGACCGAACAGCCAGCGACCGAACAGCCTGTCCAGCAGCCGCGAAAAGCCGTCCTTGGGGGCGTCGTGGCCACGCAACAGTGCGGCGGCGAGGGCAGGGGAAAGCGTCAGCGAGTTGAACGCGGAGATCACGGTCGAGATGGCGATGGTCAGCGCGAACTGCTGATAGAACTGCCCGGTCAGGCCGGAGATGAACGCCGTCGGGATGAACACGGCACAGAGCACCAGGGCGGTAGCGATGATCGGGCCGGTCACTTCCTTCATGGCCTGCTTGGTCGCCTCCACCGGCGACTTGCCCAGACCAATGTTGCGCTCGACGTTTTCCACCACGACGATGGCGTCGTCCACCACGATACCGATCGCCAGCACCAGACCGAACAGCGACAGTGCGTTGAGCGAAAAGCCGAGCAAGTGCATGACGGCAAAGGTGCCAATCAGCGAAACGGGCACGGCAGCGAGCGGAATGATCGAGGCGCGCCAGGTCTGCAGGAACAGGATGACCACCAGCACCACCAGCACGATGGCTTCGAGCAGGGTATGAACCACCGCTTCGATGGAGCCACGCACGAAGATGGTCGGGTCATAGACGATTTCGTAGTCGACCCCCTGTGGGAAATCCTTTTTCAGTTCTGCCATGCGTGCACGAACCGAGTCCGAAATTTCGATGGCGTTGGAACCGGGGCGCTGGAACACCGGAATGGCAACCGCGGGCTGGTTGTTCAGCAACGAACGCAGCGCGTACTGGCTGGAGCCCAGTTCGACACGTGCGATGTCCCGCAGGCGGGTGATTTCGCCATCGCTGCCGGCGCGAATGATGATGTTCTCGAACTCATCCTCGGTGACCAGGCGGCCCTGGGTATTGATCGACAGCTGGAAGTCGGTCGCACCGGGGGCGGGCGGCGCACCCAGCGCACCGGCGGCGACCTGGCGGTTCTGTTCGCGAATGGCGTTGACCACGTCGGTCGCGGTCAGGTTGCGCGAAGCGACCTTGTTCGGATCGAGCCAGACGCGCAGCGAATAGTCACCCATGCCGAACAGTTGCACATCGCCGACGCCATCCAGGCGCGCCAGCTCGTCTTTTACGTTGATCGCGGCGTAGTTCGACAGGTACAGCATGTCGTAGCGGTTATCCGGCGACGTCAGGTGCACCACCATGGTCAGGTCGGGTGAAGCCTTGTCCACGGTCACACCGAGCCGCTGCACTTCGGTCGGCAGCGTGGGCATCGTCCGCGTAACCCGGTTCTGGACCTGCACCTGGGCATTGTCCAGGTCGGTGCCCAGCGCGAAGGTGATGGTTAGGTTCAGCTTGCCGTCGGCTGTCGCCTGGGAAGACATGTAGAGCATGCCCTCGACGCCGGTGATGGCCTGTTCCAGCGGCGAGGCGACGGTTTCCCCAATGACCTTGGGGTTGGCGCCGGGGAAGTTCGCCCTGACGACGACCGTTGGCGGGACCACCTCGGGGTATTCGCTGATCGGCAGCTGGAACAACGAGATGGCGCCGCCGATGAGGATCACCAGGGACAGCACCGCCGCGAAGATCGGCCGCTGAATGAAGAATTGCGAGAAATTCATGACGCACTCCGGGGAAGAGGGCGCGCCGGACGCGCCCTGACGGAATCGGATGGTGTTGTTGCGCCGTGGCGCGGAATCGAGGACTTGCGCGGGGCTCAGCTGCTAGGGCGACGCGCCACGTTGCGATCGACGACCTCGGTCTTGAAGGCAGCCGTGATGGCGCGGTTCTGTTCCTTGAGCGCAGCCAGGGTGTCGGCGTCGGCCATGGGGACGGTTTCCGGCGTCACCGGGGTGCCTGGGCGAACCCGCTGCAGGCCGTTGACGACGATGGTCTCGCCTTCGGCCAGGCCATTGCGCACGATGCGCAGCCCTTCAAGCTTCGGGCCTAGCTCGACGGCGCGATAGCTGACCTTGCCGTCTTCCTCGAGCACCAGGACGAACTTCTTCCCAAGGTCGGTTCCTACGGCGACGTCCTTGATCAGCACGGCGTCATAGGTGGCACTGCCGACCAGCTTCAAGCGCGCATAGAGACCGGGGGTGAAGCTGCTGTCACGGTTGTCGAACACCGCACGGCCACGAATGGTGCCGGTGCGCGGGTCGACCTGGTTGTCGACGAAGTCCATATGGCCCAGGTGCGGATGACCCTCTTCGTCGGAGAGACCGAGGTACACGGGCGTTTCGTCGCCGCGCGAGCCGTTGCGGGCCAGTTCGCGGTACTTCAGGTAGGTACGCTCATCCGCCTCGAAATAGGCATACACCTTGTCGGTGGACACCAGGGTGGTGAGCAGGGCTTCCCCGGCGTTGACGAGGTTGCCCGCCGTGATCATCGCGCGGCCGACGCGACCATCGATGGGGGCGGTGACACGGGTGAAACCAAGGTCCAGCCTGGCGGCCTCCAGTTGCGCCTGAATGGCGGCCACGGCGGATTTCGCTTCGCTGGCGGCACTGACACGGGCGTCGGCCAGCTCCGCGGAGATGGCATTGTTGGCACGCAGCCGCTCGCCGCGCTCGGCCTCGCTGGCGGTCCGACGCTGAGTCGCCAACGCCTGTTGCAGTTCGGCCTGCAGGCGTTTCACCTCGGCCTCGAACGGACGTGGGTCAATCTGGAAGAGCAGGTCGCCTTTGTTGACCAGCTCACCCTCCTCGAAGGCGACCTTGTCGATGAAGCCGGACACCCGCGGGCGAATCTCGACCGATTCCGGGGCTTCGAGGCGCCCGGTCAGTTCGTCCCATTCGGTTACCTGTTGTTCGATGACCTGGGCGACGCTGACGGCCGGTGGAGGCGGCGCTGCAGCCTCTGTTGCTTCCGGCGATCGTCCGCATGCGCTGATCAAGGCTGCGACGACCGCAACCAGGGGATAACGCAAGGCTTTGAGTGAACGTTCCATGCTTGACTCCAGAATCGCTTTTTTATCGATGGAGTGGAGTGTGCGTGGCGCCGGGCCAATGCAGAAATCGAACGAGGCGAATGTAAATATCATCCGCGATGATGTTGCAGGGTTTTTCATCGATGGCCAGTGTGATGGGGTTGGCCGCAGAGCTGAGTTCATTAATCAAGGCGGGCGCGAGGGCGCAGGCCCCGAGTCGAGCGTCGGGACGTTATTCCACGAGCGGATTAGCGCTGACTTCCGGCAGGGGCGATCTTGTTTTACAGACTGTCCGGGTCACCGACGAACATCTGGATCCGCGAACGCAACCAGCGCTCGGCCGGGTCGTTGTCCTGCGCGCCGCTCCAGGCCATGGACAGTTCGAAATCCTGGCTGGTCTCGAAAGGCAGCGGCTCGGCCCGCACGCCGCCGCGTGCGGCAAGGGCCTCGGCGGCATAGTCGGGCACCGTTGCAACCAGATCAGTGCCGGCCAGCAGGCTTGCCAGGCCGTTGAACTGGGGGACGGCCAGCACCACCTTGCGCTTGCACCCGTGCAGCGCAAGTTCCTCGTCGATGTAGCCATTGAGGTCACCCGCGAAGGACACCATGGCATGCGGACGTGCGCAGTAGTCTTCCATGGTCATGCGCCCCGGGATGCTGTCGGCGCGGAGGAGCATCGGTTTCGGCCGACGCAACACCTTGCGCTTGGCGTTGGCGGGTAGCTCCTCGGTGTAGCAGACACCCACCGAAATCTCCCCGGACGCGAGCAAGCCCGGCATCAGCAGATAGTTCGCGCGCCTTACCACCAGCACCACGCCCGGCGCTTCGGCGCGAATACGGCGAAGCATCTGCGGCAGCAGAGCGAATTCCACTTCGTCAGTCAGGCCGATGCGAAACACCAGCGTGCTGGTAGCCGGGTCGAAGGTCGCCGCGCGGCTGACGGCGGTGGAAATCGAATCGAGCGCTGGAGACAGCAACCCGGCGATCTCCTGCGCGCGGGCGGTCGGCTCCATGCTCCGCCCGGTGCGTACGAACAACGGATCGTCGAACAGCGTACGAAGGCGGGCGAGGGCAGCGCTGATCGCGGGCTGCCCGAGAAAGAGCTTTTCCGCTGCACGCGTCACGCTGCGCTCGTGCATGAGCGTTTCGAAGACGATCAGCAGATTCAGGTCTACACGGCGAAGATCGTTGCGGTTCATGCCATTCACTTCATGCTGGGGTCAGCCTGGGAATGCGGCTAACCTTCAAGGTGTGCGCCTGCATTCTAGACACAACCATGAGGCCGGAGCATGTCCATTTCCGCTTTGCAAATGCATAAACCTGCACGGGTTGGTTTGGCATTACATACACACCATCATCATTCCTGTGCATGGCAACTATCGAACGGAATGCGGTATCGGCGGCTGGAGTTGTGCCAGCGGTGCAGATAGAGTCACAAACACAGTAGTAACCGAGGGTCTTTTCCATGTCCCGCATCATCCGTTTTCACCAGTTCGGCCCAGCCGAGGTGCTGCGCTACGAGCAGCGGGACACGCCGCGCCCGGGGCCGGGCGAAGTATTGGTTGGCGTGAAAGCCATTGGGGTCAGCTGGAACGACGTGCTCTGGCGACAGAATCTCGCGCCTCGCAAGGCCCAGCTGCCGGCCGGGCTTGGTAGCGAGATCGCCGGCGAGGTTCTGGCGGTAGGGGACGACGTGGACGGTTTCGCCGTTGGCGACCGGGTCGCGAGCTTTCCCGGGCACGATCTCAACCAATATCCGCTGTATGCCGAGCAGGCACTGTTGCCCTGTACCTCGCTTGTTCACTATCCCGAGGTGCTCAGCCCCCACCGAGGCCTGCGTACATTACACGCCGGCACTGGTGGCCTATTTCGCGCTGGTTGAATTGGCGCAACTGGAGCCGGGGCAGCATGTGCTGGTCACCGAAGCCAGGCACTGCACCGGGCCAACCGCCGTTCAGCTGGCAAAAGCGCTGGGTGGGCGAGTGATCGCCACCTGCGATACCGCCGAGGATCGCGATTACCTGCGTGAAATGGGTGCCGAGACGGTGATTGCCACTGAGGAAGAGGACCTCGTTGGCCGTTTGCAGAAAATTACCGGCGGCTCCGGCGTGGAGGTGGTTCTCGACGGGTGTGGCGGATCGCGGATGAAGCTGCTGGGCGATGTCATCGCTCCGCGCGGCAAGCTCATCCTCTATGGCCTCAACGGCGGTAACGAAACGGCATTTCCGGCTTGCGCGGCGTTCCAGAAGAACTTCAAGTTCTTCCTGCACTGCCTCTGCGATTTCACCGGGCAACCGGAACTGGGCATCGAGCAGAATTGCCAGGCGCTGGAGCGCGCGCTGCGGCACATCAACCAACTGACCGCCGACCGGCTCGTTACTCCGCAGGTCGATCGCGTATTCGGTTTCGACGAGGTGGTGGCCGCCCACACATACGTCGAAAGCGGCGTGCCCCGCGGACGGGTCGTGATGCGCGTGGATTGACTGAATCGGCAACAGTGCCGCCCCGTAACGGACCCCGCCTGGCGCGGGGTTTCTGTTTTTCAGGTGATTGAGTCAACCACCGCGTCGCTGGCGGCGCGCCGAAACTCTTGCTCGCCCCACCGCCGTACGCTATGGCGAACGCTCAGCAATGCGGCCGCATCCATGGCCCCTCTCATCGCGCGGCCGAAACTTTTCGCGGCGCGGCCAAGTCCTCCGAAGACATTCATCACTCCATTGGCGAGGCGAATTCATGTCCGACGAGAACCAGACACTCCCACCGCAACAGCAACCGGAACCTGGCAAGGAAGGGGAAATGAATCCACGCCCGGAATACCGAGGCGAGGATTACAAGGCGGCTGGCAAGCTGCAGGGCAAGGTCGCGATCATCACCGGCGGCGACAGTGGTATTGGCCGCTCGGTGGCCGTGCTGTTCGCGAGAGAAGGTGCCGACGTGGCGATCCTTTACCTCGACCAGCACCAGGATGCCGAGCAGACCCGCAAGGTCGTGGAGGAGCATGGCCAGCAGTGCCTGACCTTCGCTGGTGACGTGGCGGATCGGAGCGTGTGCGACAAGGTCATCAACGAAACCCTGGGCAAGTTCGGCAAGCTGGATATCCTGGTCAACAACGCCGCCGAGCAGCACCCGCAGAAGTCCTTCGAAGACATCCCGCCGGAGCAGTGGGAAAAGACCTTTCGCACCAACGTCTTTGGCATGTTCCAGATGACCCAGGCCGCGCTGCCGCATCTGAAGGCAGGTGCCTCGATCATCAACACCAGTTCGGTCACGGCCTACAAGGGCAATCCGATGCTGATCGACTACAGCTCGACCAAGGGCGCCATCGTCGCTTTTACCCGGGCGCTGTCGATGAGCCTTGCAGAGCGGGGCATCCGCGTCAATTCCGTCGCGCCGGGTCCGATCTGGACACCGCTCATCCCATCGACCTTCGACGCGGACAAGGTTGCCGAATTCGGCGCCAACGTCCCCCTCAAGCGCCCCGGTCAGCCGGACGAAGTGGCACCCGCCTACGTGTATCTCGCCAGCAGCGACGCCTCGTACGTCAGTGGTCAGGTGATCCACGTGAACGGTGGCACGGTGGTGAACGGCTGAACCCGGCCCAATCAGGAGAACGCTCATGCCTCGCACAATCTGGAAGGGTGCGGTCAGTTTCGGTCTGGTGCATATCCCCGTCGCGCTGGTTCCGGCGACGACACGGCAAGGTATCGACTTCGACTGGCTCGACAAACGCAGCATGGATCGCGTCGGTTACAAGCGCATCAACAAGACGACCGGCGAAGACATCGACAGCGAGAACATCGTCAAGGGGTCGAGTACGAGAAGGGGCACTACGTCGTGATCAGCGATGACGAGATCAAGGCAGCCCACCCCAAGGCGACGCAGACGGTGGACATCATTGCTTTCGTCGATGCCAAGGACATCTCCTTTCTGTACATCGATACGCCGTACTACCTCACGCCGGACCGACGAGGCGAAAAGGTCTACGCGCTGCTGCGTGAAACCCTGATCCAGACCGGCAAGGTCGGCATCGCCAACGTCGTGCTGCGCAACAAGCAGCACCTGGCGGTGGTGATGCCGCTGGGCAAGGCGCTGGTGATGAACACCCTGCGCTGGGCCGACGAGGTGAGAGGCGTCGAATACCTCGAAATGAAGGATGAGGCGCTCAACGCGGAACTCAATCCACGTGAACTGGACATGGCCAAACGCCTGGTCGAAGACATGAGCGAGGAATGGGACCCGGCCCAATACAAGGACACCTTCCAGGATCAGATCATGGATCTGGTCGAGACCAAGGCGCGCGAAGGCAAGCTGGAAGCGGTCGGCGGACCGGAGGAATCGGTGGATCGACGCTCGGCGGATGTCATCGATCTTACTGAACTGCTCAAGCGCAGCCTCGCCGGCAAATCAGCGAAGAAACCGGCGCCGGAAGAGGTGTCCGACGACGAGGATGAGGACGAAGAGCAGGCCGCACCAACCCGGCGCTCGACGAGCAAGGCGGCTTCGAACAAGAAGGCCCCCGCCAAATCCACGGCCAGCAAAGCCAGCGCCAGCAAATCGACCACCAGCAAGACAACCACGCGCAAGACCAGCACGAGCAAATCCAGCAGCAAGAAGGCCAGTTGACCCGACGAGGAGGCTGCATGCCTGCAAAGACCGGCAAGAGCCGCCCCGACGTGGGCGGCATCGGTATCAGCAATCCCCAGCGGGTCATCGACTCGCACAGTGGCGCCACCAAGCTGCAGCTCGCGCAATACTACCTCGCGGTCGGTGAATGGCTGGTGCCGCAACTGGCCGGGCGGCCCCTGTCCATCGTGCGGGCACCGGATGGGGTCGAGGGCGACAGCTTCTTTCAGCGGCACTGTGGCCGGCTGAAGATGCCGCACATGAAGGTGCTGCCCAAGTCACTCGACCCGGAGCATGCGCGTCTGATCCAGGCTGATAGCGTGACGGCAGTGGTCGAGGCGGCGCAAATGGGCACGGTCGAATTCCATACCTGGAACGCTCACAGCGACCGTATCGACCGGCCGGACCGCGTGGTCTTCGACCTCGATCCCGACCCCGAACTGCCTTGGGAGAAGATGGTCGAGGCGACCGGCCTCACGCTGGACCTGCTCGACAGCCTGGGACTGCGTGCTTTCATCAAGACCAGTGGCGGCCGCGGCATGCATGTGGTCGTGCCCATCGACCGGCGCAGCAGCTGGGATTGCGTCAACGAGTTCGCCCGCGGCGTCACCGTTCGGCTGGCCAAGGAGTCGCCTGAGCGAATCGTGGCCAAGATGGGGCCGAAAAACCGGATCGGCAAAATCTTCGTCGATTACCTGCGCAACCAGCGTGGCGCCAGCACCGTCGCGGCCTACTCAGCGCGCGCCAGGCCTGGGTTGCCGGTCTCGATGCCCGTGCGTCGCGACGAGCTGGATAGCCTCGGCGCGGCAAACCGTTGGACCATCCTCAACGCCCACGAGCGCCTGGATGCTCTTGAGCATGACCCTTGGGCCGACTACGGCTCGACCCGCCAATCGCTCTCCAGCCGCCTGTTGGCGTCGCTCGGCAGTCGCGAATGATGGCGAAAACTTTCCTTCGCCGATTCCTCAGCTAGCCTTACAGAAGCGCAGCCGACATGCGCCTGCCTCATCACGCTGGAGGAACCATCCTAGAGCGGGTGGAGTCGATTGTTGCGATGAGGCAGACATAATAAGTAGCAGGAGATACCGATGACCGTGCGAGTATCCCGGCGACAGTTCCTGAAGTTCGGTGCAGCCGGAATTGGCGCATCGAGCATGGCAATGATGGGATTTGCGCCTGATGAAGCCGTCGCGTCGATACGTCACTTCAAACTGACCGGCGCCAAAATAACCCGCAACATCTGCACCTATTGTTCAGTGGGCTGCGGCATGCTGCTTTACGCGCGTGGAGACGGCTCGGCCAACGTGGTCGACGAAATCTACCACGTCGAAGGCGACCCGGATCACCCGGTCAGTCGCGGTTCGCTCTGCCCTCGAGGCGCGGGCGTGCTGGATTTCATCAAGAGCGAATCGCGGGTCAAGTACCCGGAAGTTCGCGAGCCCTACACCAACGAGTGGAAGCGGATCAGCTGGGACGAGGCGTACAGCCGCATCGCCCGGCACATGAAGGACGACCGCGACAGGAATTTCGAGACGCATGACGAGCAGGGCAGGCTGGTCAACCGCTGGATGACGACCTCGATGGTAGCGGCCTCGGCCTGCACCAACGAGACGGCTTATCTGACGCAGAAGATCACCCGCGCACTCGGCATCCTCAAGCTGGACAACCAGGCTCGCGTTTGACACGGACCAACGGTGGCAGGTCTTGCCCCAACATTTGGTCGCGGTGCCATGACGAACCACTGGACCGACATTGCCAACGCCAATGTCATCCTGTCCATGGGCGGCAATTCCGCTGAAGCGCACCCGGTCGGTTTCCGCTGGGTCATCAAGGCCAAGGAGCGCAGCAATGCGATCCTGATCTCCATCGACCCCCGGTTCAACCGAACCACGGCGGTGGCGGATTATCACGCCTGGATCCGTACCGGCACGGACATCGCGTTCCTGGGCGGCTTCATCAATTACCTGATCGAGACCGACCGCTACGCTCACGAGTACGTGCGCGAGTACACCGATGCCAGCCTGATCGTGGCCGAGGGATTCGGGTTCGAGGAGGGGCTGTTCACCGGTTACGACCCGGAAAACACCAGCTACAACCGCGAAACCTGGAATTTCGAGCTGGATGAAAACGGCTTTGCCCGTCGTGATCCATCGCTCGAACACCCGCGCTGTGTCTTGCAGCTGATGCGCAAGCACTACAGCCGCTACACGGTGGAACAGGTCGAGACCATCTGCGGCATGCCGAAAGAGACGGTCCTGCAGATATGGGACCTGATGGCGCAGACCTCGGCGCCCGACAAGACCATGACGATCCTCTACGCGCTGGGGTGGACGCAACACACCATCGGCTCGCAGATCATTCGTTGCGGCGCCATGGTGCAGCTGCTGCTGGGCAACATGGGGATGCCCGGCGGCGGCGTGAACGCCCTGCGTGGTCACTCCAATATCCAGGGCCTGACCGATATCGGCCTGCTGTCGAACCTGCTGCCGGGCTACATGAACCTGCCGTCGGTGACGCTGCAAAGCTACGACGAGTATATGAAGACCCGCGTCAAGCAGCCGCTGCTCGAAGGCGAGGTGTCCTACTGGAAGTTCTACGAGCGGTTCTTCGTCAGCCTCATGAAGGACTGGTACGGCGACGTCGCCACGCAAGAGAACAACTGGTGCTACGACTGGCTGCCCAAGCTGTCCGAGCCTATCTACGACGTGCTTTACGCCATCAACGACATGACGCTGGGCAAGATGACCGGTGCGTTCTGTCAGGGCTTCAACATCCTGGCGGCCTTCCCGAACAAGGCGAAGGTCATGGATGGTCTGTCCAAGCTCAAGTACCTGGTCATCATGGATCCGCTGACGGTGGAAACCGGAGAGTTCTGGAAGAACTTCGGTGAATACCACGACGTGGATCCCTCGCAGATCGCTACCGAGGTGTTCCGCCTGCCGACGACCTGTTTCGCCGAGGATGACGGTTCCATCACCAACAGCTCGCGCTGGCTGCAATGGCACGAGAAAGCCGCACCCGGACCGGGCGAGTCGATGACCGACACCGAGATTCTCGGGGAAGTCTTCCTGCGGCTGAAGCACATGTACCAGGAGGAGGGCGGCGCGTTCCCGGACCCGATCCTGAACCTCAGCTGGAACTACAAGGATCCGGAGTTCCCCAAAGCTTCCGAACTGGCCATGGAGTACAACGGCCGCGCCCTGGCGGACATCACCGACGATGCCGGCAATGTCATCCGGCGCAAGGGTGAGCAGCTGAAGGATTTCAGCGAGCTGCGCGCGGATGGGTCGACCGCCTGCGGTTGCTGGATCTATTCCGGCGCGTGGCCGCAGGAAGGCAACATGATGGCGCGGCGCGACAACGCCGACCCCTACAACACGGGCAACACGCTCGGCTGGGCCTGGGCCTGGCCGATGAATCGCCGCCTGCTGTACAACCGTGCCTCGGCACGGCCGGACGGGACACCCTGGGCACCGAACAAGGCGTTCATCTGGTGGAACGGCGAGCGCTGGGTCGGTGCGGATGTACCGGACTTCCCCGTCACGTCGCCACCGGAACAGGGTGTCGGGCCCTTCATCGTCACGCAAACGGGCGGAGGGCACTTCTTCGCCTGCGAGTGGCTCAATGAAGGGCCCTTCCCGGAGCACTACGAGCCGATGGAGAGTCCGATCGACCGTAATCCGATGAGCCCGAACAATCCCCTGGCGATGCACAACCCCGTCGCCCGGGTATTCGAGCAGGATCGCGATTCGTTCGGCAGCAACAAGGACTTTCCATACGCCGCCACGACCTACCGCCTGACCGAGCACTTCCACTACTGGACGACGCACGTGCGGCTCAATGCAATCGCCCAGCCCGAGAAATTCATCGAGATGAGCGAAGTACTGGCCAACGAGCTGGGTATCGCGGCGGGCGAACGGGTGCGAGTGACGTCCAAGCGTGGCTATATCACTGCCGTCGCGGTGGTAACCAAACGGCTGGTTCCGTTGCAGATCGACGGCCGGACCGTGCATCAGATCGGTATTCCAATCCACTGGGGCTTCAAGGGCGTCGCGAAGAAGGCGCACCTGACCAATACCCTGACGCCCTTCGTGGGTGACGGGAATACCCAGACACCCGAGTTCAAGTCGTTCCTGGTGAACGTGGAAAAAATCGGAGGATCCGTCTGATGCGTGGCGACCAGATCAATCTGCAGAACATCATCGCCCGCTCGGCTGAGACCACGCCGTCGCCGCAGGTGCGGCACGGCGGCGTCGACAAGGTGACCAAACTGATCGACGTCTCCGTGTGCATTGGCTGCAAGGCCTGCCAGGTGGCTTGCTCGGAGTGGAACGACCTGCGCGACGAAGTCGGCGAGTGCGATGGCACCTATAACAACCCGCAGGACCTGACCCCGGAATCCTTCGAGGTCATGCGCTTTTCCGAGTACGAGGACGAGCAGGGCAATCTCGAATGGCTGATCCGCAAGGACAACTGCATGCACTGCGCCGAGCCGGGCTGCCTCAAGGCCTGCCCGTCCCCCGGCGCCATCGTGCAGTACGCCAACGGCATCGTGGATTTCAATTCCGAACACTGCATCGGCTGCGGCTACTGCGTGGCGGGCTGCCCCTTCGACATCCCGCGGATCTCGAAAAAGGACAACAAGGCCTACAAGTGCACGCTGTGTTCGGACCGTGTCTACCACGGCCTCGAGCCGGCCTGCGTCAAGAGCTGCCCGACCTCGGCGATCATGTTCGGGACCAAGGACGACATGCTCGATTACGGCGCCCATCGGGTCGAACACCTCAAGGGCAGGGGGTACGAAAATGCCGGGATCTACGATCCGCCCGGCGTTGGTGGGACCCACGTCGTGTATGTCCTGCAGCATGCCGACAAGCCGGAAATCTACAGCGGTCTGCCGAAGGATCCGCACATCAGTCCGACCGTCGAGCTGTGGAAAGGCGTCACCAAACCGATCATGTCCGTGGCGCTGGGGATGTCGGTGCTGGCGGGCTTCTTCCACTACGTCATGAAGGGGCCGAAGGAAGAGCCGGAGGATGATCCCGATCCTGAGCTCGCCGCGGCGGACCGCGACCTCGATCGTCGCGGGGAGGAGAGGTTATGAGCCATTCCAATGTGAAGCACGGCATCCTGCGGTATGGGTGGTGGACGCGCGTCAACCACTGGTTGATCGCCTTCAGCTTCGTACTGCTGACGCTGAGCGGCCTGGCCTTGTTCTACCCGGCGTTCTTCGGCCTGACCGCGCTGTTCGGCGGGCCGGAGCCGACGCGGATCGTGCACCCCTACATCGGGGTGTTCATGTCGCTGTTCTTCGTCATCCAGGCCGTGCGGTTCTTTGGTGACAACCTGATCCGCCGGCATGACATCCAGTGGGCGAAGCAAATCCGAGATGTGCTGAGCAATCGCGACGAGCGTCTGCCCCCGGTTGGCAAGAACAACTTCGGGCAGAAGATCGTGTATTGGATATTTCTAGCCACGGTTCCCGTGCTGCTGGTCACCGGCGTGGTGCTCTGGCGGCCCTGGATCGCCAATGACATGCCAGTCTGGGCGCTTCGCTGGGCCGTGACCATCCATGCCTATGCGGCGTTCATCGCCATCCTCACACTTGTCATTCACGTCTATTCGGCGATCTGGGTGAAAGGGTCGGTACGCGCCATGACGCAAGGGCGCGTCAGCCATGCCTGGGCCAGGCATCACCACGGCCTCTGGTATGAAGACATCATGCGCAACAGGAAAAACGACGATCAGGCGGCCTCGCCAACCAGTGAAGTGCAGGACCGCCGATGAAAGGAGCTGCAGTGAGTCATGCCTTTGGAAGTGCGCCATCCGGCATCATGGAAGCACCCTACGTGGTGTTGCCCGACGCCAAGCTGTTCAGCAAGCGCGCAGCCCGGCTGCGCGAGCTGGTCGAGCAGGTGCCACCGCTCGACGAGTTCCTCGCATTCATGGCACGCGTGGTACAGGCGCAGCATCAGGTTCTGACCGAGCGAGAGCCTGCCTGGCAACCGGCGCCGAACGCCTTCGATCGGGCGCTCGAACATGGTATGCCGCCGTTGGGGTTCGTGGCGTTACGCCGCGATATCCACTGGCAGGACGACCTGCGCGCCATGCTTGATGCCATCGAGTTGCATGTCGGGCAACGCCAGCGCCCCTTTATCGATCGCTTGCGCGAGTTGGATGGCGAAGCGCTCGACCGGCTCGCCGATGAGGTGCTTGAGGCATCGCCAGGGGATGAGGTGACACGTCCTTTGCTACCCCTGGTAGCCGCAGCGTTGCAGGTGAGCTGGGCTCGGCTGGCCATGGGATTACCACGTCCGCCGGACCGCCCGACCGGCGATGCTCGCTCGCTTTGCCCGACCTGCGGGTCGGGACCGGTCGCGAGCGTGGTTCACAACGAGCGGCATCGCAGTGGCGTGCGCTATCTGCATTGCTCGCTCTGCGCGACCGAGTGGCACCTGGAACGGGTCAAATGCAGCAGCTGCGACAGCGGCGGCAAACTGCTCTATGTGGAGCTCAAGGACGAGCAGGGTAAGGCCGTGTTGCCTGTCCAGGCCGAAACCTGCGACGGCTGCCACAGCTATCTGAAGCTCATGCAGCGCGAGATTCACGGGCGCGCTGACCCGGTCGCCGATGACCTGGCCAGCCTGGCGCTCGACATGCTGCTGGCCGAGCAGGGCGTGTACGCGCGTAGCGGTTACAACCCGTTGCTGATACCCGGCGATTGACGTCAGGCCGGGCCGCGCCCGGCAGTTCCGGCGTCCATCCAGGGCGCCGGCATGATTGTTCACGCATAGGGTCCAGCCCCTCATGCAAGGGCATGCAGGCAGCCCTGCCGCCTGTGATGGTGGCTAAACCCCCTCGGTACCCGCGTTCGCTCCCGGGTAGCCCCGTTCACCATGCATATGCCCGCCGTCCGACAGTCTCTTCACGACAACAGGCGCAACGCGCGCTGTGGCAAGGGATAGCGGTCGCCTGAGCTGAACTTTTGACGCGTCTCTTGGTTCGGAAGAACAGAGCCCGAGAAAGCCCGTCGTCACGGGTTTTCCCACTGGTGAACCGCTGACTCTATGCCGCTTGCGTTTGCAAGTGGCTGGTTTGCCGTTTCGCACCGATCACGCGTCAGGAGCCCGTTCGATGAGCGATGCACAGCCCACTGCACCCATCCACCCCCGACTGGAACAAGCATTGCGGATACCGCGTATCGCCATTGAGGCCATTCAGCCGACGCTCGAAGGCGGGCGGTTTGCGGCCAAGGCGATCATCGGCCACGAAGTGACGGTGACCGGCAAGCTATTCGCCGATGGGCATGACCAGCTCGCCGCCAGTATTTGCTGGCGCGTAAGGGGCGAGTCGAGCTGGCGGCGCTCGCGGTTGAAATTGCTGGGCAACGACAGCTGGGAAGGCTTCTTCACGCCGACCCAGGTCGCGATGCACGAGTTCATGGTCGAGGCCTGGTGGGACGTGTACGAAACCTACCGCTACGAGCTGTCGAAGAAGCACGCCGCCGGCGTGCCCGTGCAGCTGGAACTCCAGGAGGGGCGCATCCTCCTGGAACAGGCCAGCAGCCGGGCACAGGGCGAAACCCGAGCGGTCCTCGACGATCTGTTGCATCGCCTGGATACGGCCCACCTGGACGACGAGCGCGTCTCGGTGATGCTGGCCAGCGAGACCGCAGCGGCGATGGCCGATGCCGATCCGCGTGAGCATTGCAGCCAGAGCGCGATCTTTCCGCTCGATGTCGAGCGACCGCTCGCCCAGTTCGCCAGCTGGTATGAACTCTTTCCCCGCTCGGAAACAGATGATCCCAACCGGCACGGCACCTTCCGTGACGTTCACAAAAGGCTGCCGTCGATTCGTGACATGGGCTTCGACGTGCTGTACTTCCCGCCCATTCACCCCATCGGCCGGACGCACCGCAAGGGCCGCAACAACAGTCTCGAGGCCGGACCGAACGACCCGGGCAGCCCTTACGCGATCGGTAGCGAGGCCGGTGGCCACGATGCGATCCACCCTGAGCTGGGCACCCTGGACGACTTTCGCGACCTGGTAGCGGCCGCCCGTGACCATGGGCTGGAGATCGCGCTCGACTTCGCCATCCAGTGTTCGCAGGACCACCCCTGGCTGAACGAGCATCCGGGCTGGTTCTCCTGGAGACCGGACGGGACCATCAAGTACGCCGAGAACCCACCGAAGAAATACCAGGACATCGTCAACGTCGATTTCTACGCCGAAGATGCGATGCCCGACCTCTGGATCGCGCTGCGCGACGTGGTGTGGCATTGGGTCGAGCAGGGCGTGAAGATCTTCCGCGTCGACAACCCGCACACCAAGCCGCTGCCTTTCTGGGAGTGGCTGATCGCCGATATCCGCGAGCGCGACCCGGACGTGATGTTCCTCTCCGAAGCCTTCACCCGGCCCGCGATGATGGCTCGGCTCGGCAAGGTCGGCTTCAACCAGAGCTACACCTACTTCACCTGGCGCAACAGCAAGGCCGAGCTGAGCGAGTACTTCACCGAGCTCAACCAGCACCCGCTGCGCGATTGCTACCGGCCGAACTTCTTCGTCAACACGCCGGACATCAACCCGTTCTTCCTGCACGACTCGGGCCGGGCCGGTTTCCTCATCCGTGCGGCGCTGGCGACCATGGGGTCGGGCCTGTGGGGCATGTACTCGGGCTTCGAACTCTGCGAATCCGCACCGATTCCGGGCAAGGAGGAATACCTCAACTCGGAGAAGTACGAGATCCGTCCGCGCGACTACCACGCGCCCGGCAACATCATCGCCGAGATTGCCCAACTGAACCGGATCCGCCGGCAGAACCCCGCGCTGCAGACTCACCTCGGGTTCCAGGCTTACCGGCCTACAACGACAACATCTTCTATTTCGGCAAGCGCACGCCGGATCGAAAGAACTTCATTCTCGTCGCCGTCAGCCTCGATCCCTTCAATGCGCAGGAGGCTCACTTCGAACTGCCGCTGTGGGAGCTCGGTTTGCCGGACCACGCCGAAACCCGTGGCGAAGACCTCATGAACGGGCACCGCTGGACCTGGTACGGCAAAACCCAATGGATGCGCATCGAGCCCTGGCACCTGCCGTTCGGCATCTGGCGGATCTCGTCCGATGCGATGGATCCAGACTTGAAGTGAAGTATTAAGAGTCGGAACAAAACAGCGCTAAATCAGCAGTTTGCGAGGCGTACTTAAACGTGTTTATAGCCCGCTAAGTGGCTGACTGCTTCCGCCTCCGCACAGACATGTGCGGAGGCGAGGCGGAATAGGGGAACGAGACCATGGCGAGAGCACGTAAACCGGCGGCGTTCATCAAGGATCCGCTCTGGTACAAGGATGCGGTGGTCTATCAGGTCCACCTCAAATCCTTCTTCGATTCGAACAACGACGGCGTGGGCGATTTCCAGGGGCTGATCGATAAGCTCGACTACATCGCCGACCTCGGCGTGAACACCATCTGGCTGCTGCCGTTCTATCCCCTCGCCGCGGCGCGACGACGGGTACGACATTGCTGAGTACCGTGGCGTGCACCCGGATTACGGCACCATGGCCGACGCCAAGCGTTTCATCGCCGAAGCGCACAAGCGTGGCCTGCGGGTCATCACCGAGCTGGTCATCAACCACACCTCGGATCAGCACCCCTGGTTCCAACGTGCACGCAAGGCCAAGAAGGGCTCGGCCGCGCGCAATTTCTACGTCTGGTCGGATACGGACGACAAATACCAGGGTACGCGGATCATCTTCCTCGACACCGAGAAGTCGAACTGGACCTGGGACCCGGTTGCCAAGCAGTACTTCTGGCACCGCTTCTATTCGCACCAGCCGGACCTGAACTTCGATAACCCGCAGGTCATGAAGGCCGTGCTCAGCGTCATGCGTTACTGGCTGGACCTGGGCATCGACGGGCTGCGCCTGGACGCCATCCCGTATCTCGTCGAGCGCGACGGCACCAATAACGAGAACCTGCCCGAGACCCACGCGGTGCTCAAGCAGATCCGCGCCGAGATCGACGCCAACTACCCGGACCGCATGCTGCTGGCCGAGGCCAATCAATGGCCGGAAGACACTCAGCTGTATTTCGGCGGCGAGGATGGTGGACTCGGCGATGAATGCCATATGGCGTTCCATTTCCCGCTCATGCCGCGCATGTACATGGCACTCGCGCAGGAAGACCGCTTCCCGATCACCGACATCCTCCGGCAGACACCGGACATCCCGTCGAACTGCCAGTGGGCGATCTTCCTGCGTAACCACGACGAACTGACGCTGGAGATGGTGACCGACCGCGAGCGCGACTACCTCTGGAACTACTACGCCAGCGACAAGCGCGCGCGCATCAATCTCGGCATCCGCAGGCGCCTGGCGCCGCTGCTCGAACGCGACCGCAGGCGCATCGAGCTGCTCAACAGCCTGCTGCTCTCGATGCCGGGCACGCCAGTGATCTACTACGGCGACGAGATCGGCATGGGCGACAACATCTTCCTTGGCGACCGCGACGGCGTGCGCACGCCCATGCAGTGGTCGCTGGACCGCAACGGCGGCTTCTCCCGCGCCGACCCGCCGAGCCTGGTCCTGCCGCCGATCATGGACCCGCTCTACGGTTACCAGGCGATCAACGTCGAGGCGCAACAGCGCGACCCGCATTCATTGCTCAACTGGACGCGCCGACTGCTGTCGATCCGCAAGCAGTTCAAGGCGTTCGGCCGCGGCACGCTGAAGATGCTCGCCCCCAGCAACCGCCGGATCCTGGCGTACCTGCGCGAATTCACGGCGCCGAGCGGCGAAACAGAGGTGATCTTCTGCGTCGCCAATGTGTCGCGCTCGGCCCAGGCGGCTGAGCTCGAGCTGTCGCACTACGCCGGGATGGTGCCGGTGGAAATGGTCGGCGGCAGTGCCTTCCCCCCGATTGGCCAGCTGCCGTACCTGCTGACCCTGCCTCCCTATGGCTTTTATTGGTTCCAGCTGGCCACGACTCACCAGATGCCCAGCTGGCACCAGGAACCGGTGGAAACCATGCCCGACTTCCAAACCTTGGTCCTCAAGCGCCTGGATGCGCTCAACGCGGCGAACAAGCGCATTCTGGAAACGGAATCGCTGCCGGCCTATCTGCCCAAGCGCCGCTGGTTCGCCAGCAAGGACGCGCCCATCGATTCGGTCAGGATCTGCTACAGCGTGCCCTTCGGCGATCCGCAGCGCCCGGTGCTGCTCAGCGAGATCTCCGTCGAATCCGGTGGGCGGACCGATCTCTATCAATTGCCACTGGGGTTCCTCGACGAGGACGACTTCGATACCGCCTTGCCTCAGCAATTGGCGATGGCCCGCGTGCGGCGCGGTCCTCAAGTTGGCCTGCTCACCGATGCCTTTGCCCTCAAGCAGTTCGTCCTCGGCGTCATTCAGGCCTTGCGCGAAGAACGTGTACTGCCTTGTGGTGACGGAGAGATTCGCTTCCAGCCCATGCCGCAACTCGCCGACATCGACCTCGCCGAGGACGCCGAGGTGCGCTATCTCACGGCCGAACAGTCCAACAGTTCGGCGATCATCGACAGCAGCATGATGATCAAGGTGCTGCGCCGGGTGTCGGCAGGCATGCACCCCGAGCTGGAGATGGGCAGTTTCCTCACGGAACAGGGTTTCACCCATATCTCCGCGATGCTCGGGCAGGTCAGCCGCTTCGACAAGAATGGCGAGCAGCATGCCCTGATGGTGGTGCAGCGCTTCCTCGATAACCAGGGCGATGCCTGGGAGTGGACGTTGAACACGCTGGACCGCGCCGTGCGCGACCAGATCGCCGGTGGCGTGTCGCTGCACGAAAACCAGTTCAGCGCACTCGAAGAGCTGGAAGCCTTCAACCGTCTGCTGGGCCAGCGGCTCGGCGAAATGCACATGACGCTCGCGGTCGAGACCGACAACCCGGCCTTCGCCAGCGAACCGACGAAGGCGGCCGATGCGAAGGAGTGGACCCAGTCTATTTCCGGTCAGGTCGAGCGCGCGCTGGATTTGCTGCAAGACCGCCGGAGCGACCTCGACCGCAAGGCACTGGCCCAGGTCGATCAGCTGCTTGGCCAGCGCAAGGCCTTGCTTGCCGAGGTCAAGCGCCTGGCCGACAAGACCCTGGGTGGGCTGCGCACGCGGGTCCATGGTGACCTGCACCTGGGGCAGATTCTGGTCGCGCAAGGTGATGCCTATTTCATCGATTTCGAAGGCGAGCCGGCACGCTCGCTGGAAGAGCGCCGCGCCAAGCTGAGCCCCTTCAAGGATGTCGCCGGCGTGCTGCGTTCCTTCGAATACGCCACCGCCATGGCGCTGCGTAACGCGCAGATCAGCGACAGTTCCGGAAACGGCGGATCAGGCGCGACGCAACATATCCGCTACCTATCAACAAAGCGCACGCCGTGTGTTCCTCGAAGCGTATCGCGAGGCGACAGTCGAGCTGCCGCACGCCTGGAAGGATTCCGCCGGAGCCGAGGCTGCTCTGGCGTTGTTCAGCCTGGAGAAGACGGCGTATGAAGTGGCCTACGAGGCAGAGAACCGCCCGGCCTGGCTGTCGGTCCCATTGCAGGGGCTGGCCGAGCTGGCACAACAGATTTCCGATGGAGGTTCCCAATGAGTGATCGACCGGTCGTAACCATGCCCGGAGAAAACCTGCTGCCCAGCGATGCCGACGTCGATGCGCTGGTACGCGCCGAACATGGCAACCCATTCTCCATTCTCGGGCCGCACCCGGACGGCGAGGGCATGATGATCCGGGCCTATCTGCCGAATGCGCTGGGTGTCGAGGTGCTTGACCGCACCGGCGCGCGCGTTCTGGCAGCGATGGAGCAGGGCCAGGTTCCCGGGTTCTTCTTCACCCGTCTGACCAACCAGCAGCCTTACCTGCTGAGGGTTCGCTGGGCCGGTGGTGAGCAGGTGACGGAGGACCCCTACAGCTTCGGCCCACAGCTCGGCGAGATGGATATGTACCTGTTCTCCGAGGGCAACCATCGGCAGATCGGACGCGTGTTCGGTGCTCAGCCGATGGAGATCGACGGTGTACAGGGCGTGCGCTTCGCGGTCTGGGCGCCAAACGCAAAGCGCGTGTCCGTCGTCGGGGATTTCAACGGCTGGGATGGCCGTCGGCACCCGATGCGGCTCCGTTTTCCATCTGGGGTGTGGGAGATCTTCATCCCGCGCCTGCAACCGGGTGACCGCTACAAGTACGAAATCCTCGGGCCGCACGGCATCCTGCCGTTGAAGGCCGACCCCATCGCCCTGGCAACCGAGTTGCCGCCGGGCACCGCTTCGGTGATTGCCAGCCCGCTCGACTACGAGTGGAAGGATGAGGCCTGGCTGCAACAGCGCAAGGCTCGCCAGTCGCTGAATGCGCCAATGACCATCTATGAACTGCACGCCGGCTCCTGGCGGCGCGACGGGGGGATGACGGGCGCCTGTACAACTGGCATGAACTGGCCGAGCGACTGATCCCCTACGTGGTGGACATGGGCTTCACCCATATCGAGCTGATGCCGATCATGGAGCACCCCTTCGGGGGTTCGTGGGGTTATCAGCTGCTTTCGCAGTTCGCCCCGAGCGCGCGCTACGGCAATGCGCATGATTTCGCCGAGTTCGTCGATGCCTGCCACAACGCGGGTATTGGTGTGATCCTCGACTGGGTGCCAGCGCACTTTCCGACCGATGCCCACGGCCTGGGCGAGTTCGACGGCACCGCGCTGTACGAGTACGCCCACCCGTTCGAGGGCTTCCACCAGGATTGGGACACCTACATCTACAACCTGGGGCGCACCGAGGTGCACGGCTTCATGCTGGCCTCGGCATTGCACTGGCTGCGTGAATTCCACGTCGATGCACTGCGCGTCGACGCGGTGGCCTCCATGCTTTATCGCGACTATTCGCGCAAGGAAGGGAGTGGATCCCGAACCGCCATGGCGGTCGGGAAAACCTCGAGGCGATCGACTTTCTCCGCCACCTGAACGACGTGGTGGCGACCGAGACCCTGGTGCGTTGGTCATCGCCGAAGAGTCCACCGCCTTTCCCGGCGTCAGCAAGCCGACCAACGAGGGCGGCCTGGGCTTCGCCTACAAGTGGAACATGGGCTGGATGCATGACACCCTGAAGTACATCCAGGAAGATCCGATCAATCGACAGTATCACCACGACAAGATGACCTTCGGCATGGTCTACGCCTATTCCGAGCATTTCGTACTGCCGATTTCCCACGACGAGGTGGTACACGGCAAAGGATCGCTGATCGACAAGATGCCTGGTGACCGCTGGCAGAAGTTTGCCAACCTGCGCGCCTACCTCACCTTCATGTGGACGCACCCCGGCAAGAAGCTCTTGTTCATGGGCTCGGAGTTCGGCCAATGGCGCGAATGGAGTCATGACCGCGAGCTCGATTGGCACCTGCTCGACGAAGCGGATCACCGTGGCACCCAGAACCTGCTGCGCGACCTGAACCGCCTCTACAGTCAGGAACCGGCGCTCTACGAGCTGGACAGCGACCCGGCCGGCTTTCAGTGGCTGATCGGCGATGATCGCGTCAACAGTGTCTTCGCCTGGTTGCGCAAGAGCTCGACCGGACATCCCGTGCTGGTGGTGGGCAATTTCACGCCGGTGGTGCGCGAGGGGTATCGGATCGGCGTGCCGGTCGACAGCCGCTGGCTGGAGATCTTCAACAGTGACGCCGAATGCTATGGCGGGTCCAACGTCGGCAATGGCGGGAGCCTCGCGGCCGAAGCCGTGGAGTCGCACGGCGAGCAGGTCTCGCTGTCGCTCACCTTGCCGCCGCTGGGCGTGATCATCCTCCGACCGCAGGTCTGATAGTGGCGTAGAAAAGCCGGGCCTTCTCGCGAGGGCCCGGCTTTTTCATGCCTGGAGCACGACTGGCGCTACGCCGTGCGCCTCGGCTGCGGTTCTTCATCAGATTGAGCCTGGTTGCCGCTGCGAAGTTTTTTGCCCGCGCCTCGAGGATCACATAGACGAGCGTGGCGAACATCAGCGGAATCAGGAAGTACACCACCCGATAACCGATCAGCCCACCGACGATGGCCCCCTGGCTCATCTGGTCGACCAGCATCGCGGCGAACACCGCCTCGATAACACCCAGGCCCGCCGGAATATGCGCCAGCACGCCCGCCATGCTGCTGATCATCAGGATGCCGAGCACCTGGGGGTAGGGCGCCTTCTGCGAGAGCATGAAGTAGACGACCAGCGCCATCAGCGACCAGTTGGCAGCACCGAGCAGCATCTGGAACACCGCTAGGCGGAGCGAAGGCAGATGAATCTCGTGCTGGCGGATGGTCCAATGGCGTCGCTTGGATATCCCGCAGGCCAGGAGGTAGACGGCGGCAGCCAGCAACAGACCGAACCCCAGGGCGCGCAGGGCCGTCTGGCCGATCTCCCAGTCGGCCGGCGGGCTGATCCAGCCCATCGCGAAGATCAAGCCCGCAAGCCAGAGATAGCCGAGCCAGTTGGTCAGGATGCTCAGGGTGAACACGCTGGTGATCTGCGACGCTCCCAGGCCGAGGCGCGAATAGAGCCGATAGCGCAGCGCGATGCCGCCTACCCAGGCGCTGAGGTTGAGGTTGAAGGCGTAACAGACGAAGGTCACAGGGATGATCTGCCGCACCGGCAGGTCATGGCGCGCGTATCGCTTGCCTAGGACGTCATAACAGCAATACACCGCATAGCTCGTCAGGGTAGCGGCACCGGCCAGCAGCAGTGTGCCGGCACTGTAGTTGCGCAGCGTGGTCGCGACCTCGTTCCAGTCGACGTTACGGGCCAGGCCGACCAGCAACCCCACCACAAGGATGAAAAAGGCATAGGTCAGCAACTTCTTGATCACGGGCCAGGCGCGCTTCCAGCGACTGGTTGGTGGGTCGTGGCGGGCCTCGGTCATTGATGGTCTCGCTGCAGCGGCGCCGGCGTGGGTTCAACCGGCTCCGGGTCCAGCAGCTCCAGCCTGGGTCGATGGGCGGGGAACAGCCCAACCAGCTGCGGAAAGTGGCGCAGGAAGTGGAAGATGATGAAGATCAGCGGGGCTCGCCACCAATAGCCGCGAACGATCCGCTCGAGGGGTATTCGCCGGCAGTCCTCATGCAGTAGCCGATCCAGCTTTTCGTGCAGCAGCCGATTGAAGCTGTGGTCGCGAATGATGAGGTTCGCCTCCAGGTTCAGCGACAGGCTCAGCGGGTCGAGGTTGCTCGAACCCACCGTGGACCATTCGTAGTCGGCCAGCGCCACCTTGCCATGCAGCGGGCGACGGCAATATTCGTGGATCTCCACGCCATCGCTCATCAGGTAGTTGTAGAGCATGCGGGCGCCGAACTTGGCGATCGGCATGTCCGGTTGCCCCTGCAGAATCAGACGCACCCGCACACCGCGCCGCGCGGCATTGCGGATCTCGCGCAGCACACGGTAGCCGGGGGAAGAAGTAGGCGTTGGCGATCAACAGCCGCGAACGGGCGTCGCGAATGGCCTGCAGATAGTGCTCTTCGATGTCGTTGCGATGGCTGTCGTTGTCGCGGGTGACGAAGAGTGCGCGGGCCTCGCCACGGCTGACGCCGACGTAGCCGTTGCTCGGCGTCCGCTCGCGCCGTTGCCACCAGCGACGCGGCGTCTGTCCCTGGGCCAGCGCGGCGAGCGCGAAACGGTGGACGTCATGCACCACCGGCCCCTCGATCTGCATCGCGTAGTCCTGCTTGGCGGCAGGACCGAAGTCGCCCAGGTGGTCCGCCGAAAAATTGATGCCGCCGATGAACGCCAGTTCGCCATCGACGACCACGATCTTGCGGTGCATGCGGCGAAACACGTTGACGCGTTTGCCGAGCAAGCGCTTGCCGGGGTCGAACACGTGGATGCGCACGCCAGCGCGCGTCATGGCCGCGGCAAATTCACCGTCCAGGTCCGCCGAGCCGTAGCCGTCGACCGTCACGTCGATACTTACGCCGCGCTGCGCGGCTTCGATCAGAACGCTCTGCAGCTCCGAGCCGACCTTGTCCTTGAAAAAGATGAAGGTTTCCAGCAGGACTTCGCTTTTCGCGTTCGCAATGGCCTCGAACACGGCAGGGAAGAATTCCTCTCCGTTTTCCAGCAACTGAAGACGATTCCCGTCTCTCCAGTGAAAGTTCATAGGTGTATCTCCACCGCCAAGGGCAGATGATCGGACAAGTGCGTCCAGGGTTTGTTACCAAGGATCCTGGCTTTGTGGCTGGTGGCGTTGCGTACGTAGATGCGGTCGAGGCGCAACATGGGCCAGCGCGCCGGAAAGGTCTTGGCCACCTTGCCGTGTGACACCGCGAACACCTCGTGCATTCCGGCGCAACGGTCGAGCACATCGGCGCCCTTCAGACGCCAGTCGTTGAAGTCCCCGGCGACCACGACCGGGGCATCCTGTGGCAGTGAATCGAGCAGGTCGCACAGCAGGCGCAACTGTTGCTGACGATGCGATTCACGCAGGCCCAGGTGCACGCAGATCGCATGGAATTCATCGTGCCCCGGAACCTGCAGCACGCTGTGCAGCAGGCCGCGGCGCTCCGGGCCGGCGATCGAGATGTCGAGGTTCTCATACCGCGTGATGGGGTATTTCGACAGCAGGGCGTTGCCGTGGTCGCCGTCCGGGTACACCGCGTTGCGGCCGTAGGCGAAGTCGGTCCAGATGCTGTCGGCGAGAAACTCGTATTGCGACATCTTCGGCCAGTCATGAAAGCGCATCGCATGCTTCTCGTGCGTGCCCAGCACTTCCTGCAGGAACACCACGTCGGCCGACACGGCACGAACGGCCTCGCGCAGCTCCGGCAGGATGAAGCGTCGATTGAGGGCGGTGAAGCCTTTGTGTGTGTTGACGGTCAGCACGCGAACCGCGTTGACCGCTGTGGACATGTGGGCGTCGAGGTCGCTGCTGTCGAGCGGATGGTTCTTGTCCAGATTCAAGCCGGTACTCCTTCCAATTGGCCCGGGGTGGTCTGCAAGCCGTCTTCCAGCCCAAGACGGCGCAGCAGTTGCCGCGCGTCGTAGGGCGCGCGAACCTTCACGTCGTTATCGAAATAGCAGTACACGTCACGGTGCTTTCGTGCCGGAGGTTTGCGAGTGCTGATCAGGTGTGCATCATCGGGTTGGTCACCCTCGCTCCAGAGCCTGATGCGCCGGCACCACGCGTCCAGCGCCTGGTCGGTGTAGCCGCTGGTGTAGAGTTCCTCGGCGCCGTGCAGGCGGATATAGACGAAGTCGCTGCACAGGTCCTCGCGGTACGGCCACTTGCCAGCCGTATCGGCAACGACCAGGGCCACGTCGTAGCGACGCAGCAGCTCGATGAAGTGCGGATCGACGAAGCTCTCGTTACGGATTTCCACCGCGTGGCGCAGCTTCCGCTTGCGGTCGATCTGCAGGTAGCTGCGGCCTTCCATACGGGCTTCGCAGCCCTTGGCCATTTCCAGGGCCGCCTCGGTGTCGTGTGGGAGCAGGGCAAGAAAGGCCTCGAAGCGCTCGGCATCGAACTTGAACGAGGGTGGAAACTGCCAGAGCATCGGACCGAGCTTGTCCTTGAGCGCCAGCACACCCGATGCGAGGAAGTTGGCGATGGGTTTCTCCACGTCTCGCAAGCGCAGGATGTGGGTGATGTAGCGGGGCGCCTTGACGCTCAAAACGAAGCCGTCCGGCGTTTCGTCATACCAGGCGGCGTAGAGTTCCGGCCGCTGCAGCGAGTAGAACGAGCCGTTGATCTCGATGCTGTTCACGGCCCGCGAGGCGAACTTCAACTCGTGCTTCTGCACCAGTCCCTTGGGGGTAGAAGTCGCCTCGCCAGGGTGCGTAGCGCCAGCCGGAAATGCCGATATGGATGGCTGCCATCGCGTGCTCCTGCGGCCTATTTCGGGTTTTGCATGGTGGTCGGATCGCTGGCGGGGAAGGTGTCGGCGACCGCCTTGTCGACCACCGCCTGGGCTTCGGCCGCCTGGCTCGAGCCGCTGCGCTGGGGTTGCAGCTCCACCTTGATCCACCCGCGCTCGCGGCGGTCGAAGGCCTCGAAGGCGGCAATCGCATCGGGCATCGGCTCGACCTGCGTGAGGATCGTCTCCGGTGCGATGCGCTTGGCCTGGACCATCTCGATCAGGCGCGGGATGTATTTGCGGTGGTGGCAGTTGCCCATGTTGATGGTGATGTTGCGGTTCATCGCCATGCCGATGGGGAAGGTCGTGGCATCCGGCGGGTAGACGCCGATGATCGACAGCGTGCCGGCCTTGGCGAGGCTCTGTACGCCCCATTCCAACGCCTGCGAAGGGGCATCGCCCGGGCGCCATTGACCGTTCTGCCGGGTTTCCGCGCCCTCGGCCGGCTTGCCCGAGCAGCAACCGTGCTCGGCGTCCACCCCCACAGCGTCGATGACGCGATCGACGCCGATGCCGCCGGTGAGTCGCTTGATGGTTTCGACCGGGTCTTCACGATTGAAATCGATGACCTCCGCGCCCTGGCGCCGGGCCATCTTGAGGCGATCCTCGAACTGATCGATGGCAAATACGCGTCCGGCACCTAGCAGCTTGGCGCTGGCGATGGCGAATTGGCCAACCGGTCCGCAGCCGAATACCGCGACCGTGTCGCCGGGTTCGATCTCGGCCATCTCGGCGCCGAAGTAACCTGTCGGGAAAATGTCCGAGAGCAGAATCGCCTGATCGTCGGTGATCTCCGCCGGCAGCTTCACCAGGCCGATATTGGCGAAGGGGATCCGCGCCTTTTCTGCCTGCAATCCATGGAAGGGCCCGGTCGCGGCAGGGCCGCCGAAAAACGAGGTGCCCGCTTCCTTGCCATTGGGATTGGCCACATCGCACTGGGCGAAATAGCCGGCACGGCAATAGGAGCAGTTGCCGCAGGCGATGGTGGAGGGCACCACGACACGGTCGCCGATCTCCAGGTTGCGCACATCGTCACCCAGCGCCTCGACGATGCCTACCGCTTCATGGCCGAGGATGGTGCCGGGCTTCATGCCACTGAAGGTGCCGCGGACGAAGTGAAGGTCCGTGCCGCAGATGGCTGACGCGGTGATCCGTACGATGGCGTCAGTGGGTTCCTGAATGCGTGGTTCGTCGACGTCTTCCAGGCGGATGTCGCCGACACCGTGATAAACAACAGCTTTCATGGCTACTCCGTATCGGGGGCCGCGCAAGCGCATGCTGGCTTGCCGGCGGATTGGGTCTAGGCCTCCTTCGTGGCGACCGACCAGGCGGCACGGTCGCACGCTACGAAGCACCGCTATCGGGCGCTTCAGCCGCATTCCTGATGAGCGGCTTGCTCTGTTCTTCGGACTGACCACGGCTTGCACGGTTCATCTTTTTTTCCGCGAACAGGGCCAAGCGCCCCGCGGCGAGGCGATCCAGGCGTCTCAGGCGAAGCCGAGACGTCGGCGGTTTCAACCGCGAGGATTGTCCCAGGGCAGCTCGCCGGAGAAGGCTTCGACCAGATACTCGATCATGGCGCGGACCTTCGCTGGCGGGCGCCGATCAGGCGGGTAGACGGCGTACACGCCGCCGAGTCTCATCGGTTCGACGTCGAGAGACAGGGTGACCAGCGCACCACGAGCCAGCGCGGCAGAGACAATGAAGTGCGGCTGGTAGATAAGACCCATGCCACCCGCGGCGGCCGCTACCAGCGCGGCGCCATTGTTGGCGATCAGGTTGCCGCTGATCGGGACGCGGATTTCCCCGGCGCGTCCGAAGGCCCATTCCCGCGGGCCCATGCTGGACAGGCTGTAGCCCATGCAGTTGTGCTCGGCAAAATCGCTCGTGCGTCGCGGTGTGCCCCGTTCGGCCAGATAGGCAGGCGAGGCGCAGAGCAGCATCGGGCAGTCGGCAACCAGACGACGCGCTTGCAGCGGGCTGTCGTCGAGCCGGCCGATGCGCACCGCCAGGTCCCAGTTCCCGTCGATCAGATCGACCTGGCTGTCGGTGAAACCAAGCTCGATGCTCACCTCCGGGTGCCGTCGGCTGAAGGCCGGGAGCAACGGGGCGATATAGCGCGTGCCGAAGGACAGCGGCACGTTCATCCTCAACAACCCCTTCGCCTCGACCCGCTGGGAAGCCACGCTCGCCTCGGCCTCGTCGATTTCCGGCAGGATGCGCTGGCACGCCTCCAGATAATCGGCGCCGGCGGCGGTGAGGGTGAGACGACGCGTGCTGCGGTGGAACAGTTTGACGCCCAACCGGCTCTCGAGCGCGTCGACGTGCTTGGTGGCCATGGCCGGGGACATGTCCAGATGCCGCGCCGCGGCTGAAAGGCTGCCGGCACTGGCAGCCCGTACGAACACACGCATGCCGGTGACGCGGTCGAGCATGGGATTTCCTACCGTGAGTGAGAGCTGTAGTGGTGTTTTGGCGGTTTAACGGCGTTTGGAGTGTAATCCATACTGCCCGCTTACCCAGACAGGCAGGTTCACATGAACGCTCCAAACAACCGCATGCCCACGCTCTTCGTGCCGCATGGTGCCGGTCCATGCTTCTTCATGGACTGGGACCCCGTGGACGCCTGGGACCGCATGCGCGCCTATCTCGAAAACATCGCCACGACCCTGCCGGAGCGCCCAGGCGCCATCCTTGTGATCTCCGGCCATTGGCTCGAAGCGAATGTCCGCGTGACGGCGCATCCGCATCCTTCGCTCATTTTCGATTACCACGGCTTTCCTGAGCATACCTACCGGCTCAGCTACCCGGCGCCGGGCGAACCGGTGCTGGCCGATACCGTCGTCGCGCTGCTACATGAGGCGGGAATACCGGCCGAAGGCGACCCTGCGCGGGGTCTCGATCACGGTGTGTTCGTGCCGCTGAAGCTGATGTTTCCGGAGGCGGACATTCCAGTCGTGCAGCTGTCGCTGCGCCGTGACCTCGATGCCCAGGCCCATCTGGACCTTGGTCGTGCATTGGCGCCGTTGCGCGATCGGGGCGTGCTCATCGTTGGCAGTGGCATGAGCTTCCATAACATGCGTGGGTACCGCGATCCGCGCTTCACGCCCATTTCGGAACAGTTCGACGCCTGGCTCGTCGAAACCGTGACTTCGCCAGCAGCCGAGCGTGAAGCGGCCCTGCGCGACTGGGCGCAAGCCCCGTCCGCGCGCCTGTGTCACCCACCTCGCGCCGAGGAGCATCTGCTTCCGCTGCTCGTCGCGGCCGGTGCCGCGGGCGAAAGCACCGGACGTAGGACCTTTTCCGACCGTGTCATGGAAACGGCCCTGTCGGGCTTTCAGTTTGGCTAATCAACTCAGGAGGAGCGACATGCTCGAATCCAGCGTACAGATCACCACCACCGACCCGAGCCGGCTGATCCGCCGGCTCTGCAAACATTGGAGCCACAAGTTCGAAGTCACCTACGACGACCGGCACGGCAGCATTCCATTCGGCAGCGGGCATTGTGAGCTGAGGGCCGATGAGGGCCGCCTCACTGCCCTGGTCCGCGCCGAGGACGCGGCGCAGCTGGAGAAACTGGAGACGGTCGTCGCCGATCACCTTCAGCGCATGGCCGCCGATGAGACGTTCAACTTCGACTGGAAGCGCCGTGTGTGAGTCAGTCGCGGGCGAATAAATTCGCCCCTACGGGGGCCCGGTTGCATAGCGGTTTGGGCGGACAAGGGCGGGTGGAGGACGCATGAGCAGCATCTCCGGCACTTGTAGCGGATGACCGCGGACAGGGTGGCCGCCCGACAATGTGAGGGGTGGGCGAATAAATTCGCCCCTACAACGGCAACTGCCCAGCGAGCCGGCATGCAGCACGCAAGTGCATCCAGCGCGGCACGGCCTGTAGGGGCGAATTCATTCGCCCATCGCGCCCTCGGTCAATCGTTGCGGGCGAAGTTGGGCAGGGCGCTGACCGGTCGGGAGAAGCGGAAGGGGATGGAGACCAGCGAATCGCCGTAGGCTTTCTGCACGACGAAATGCAGGTGAGGGCCGGTGCTGCGGCCGGTGTTGCCCGATTGGCCGAGCAGGCTGCCGGTCCTGACCGTCTGCCCCGGTTTGACCTTTACCGAGCCGCGCTTGAGGTGCAGGTAGGCGCTGTGGGTGCCGTCGGCATGTTCGATACGCACATAGTTGCCGGCCGGATTGGGCAGCCGGCCGCCCTGGCCGTCATGCACCTCGATTACCTTACCGTTGCGGGCTGCGACGATGGGGGTGCCGACCGGCATGGCGACGTCCACGGCATAACGCCCCTTCGGCGAGTTGTGGCTGAAGTCGCCGCCGGCGCCCTGAGAAATATGGAAGGGGCCACCCGTCCAGGGCAGCGCGTAGGCGTAGCCGCCGACCGAACCGGCCTTGCCGGGCTCGGGCGAGTAGATCAGCGCATAGCTGAACGACTGTTGATACATCATCGGGTAGCTCCCTGGCGCTTGCGCAGGGTCGCGACGCGCAAGCGTGTGCGTGCCGGTACCGTCTTGCGGATCACGCCGTTGCCGACGCCGGTGACGTTGACCAGGCGCGTCAGGCGCAGCACCACTTCGACCGGCACGTCCGTCTCGTTATTGACGTCCATGGCCTTGCCGCCGCGAATGGTGTTGACCATCAGCCTGACGTTGCCTGGCTTGCCAGCCGGCAGGGTCGCATTGGTGATGGTGCCGCCCGCCAGGCTCGGCGAGACGTTCAGGTAGCTGGCAATCAGCAGCGTAAAGGCGATGAGCAGCCGGGTAGCGCGCATAGGGTGTGATCCATCACGGAGGGACAACCTGCCTGCGGCTGGCAGGACGCATCCGTTGGGTTCGTGTGAGCCGCGTTGTTCATGGGTGCGAAGGGTCCGCACATGCCGATTTGGGACTGGCGCGCGCGGCGCGGGTTCCTACCGCACGTCGGTCAAGCCATCGGCCGGCGCGAACCTGGGTTCGCCGCCGGCCGGGACGGCTATTCCTCTTCCTTGATCAGTTCGAACAGCAGCAGCGACCGACCTGTGAGCACGTACTCGTCGTCGAAGTCGAAGCGTGCGGTACGGGCGTTCGGATCGTTGGTATCGATCAGCCGGTTCCAATAGATGCCTTGCGGCGACTCCGGCAGCTTGAAATTGACGACGTCGTGATGGGCGTTGACCACCAGCAGCAGGGTGGCGTCGGAGCCGGCCTTGCGAATACCGGTCGGTTGCGCGCGGCCATCGAGCAGCATGCCCATGCAGCGGTTGTTGCCGTCTTCCCAGTGCTCGACCGTCATCTCTTCGCCATGGGGGCGAGCCAGGTGACGTCCTTGACGCCCAGTTCCTCGTTGTAGGCGCCAACGAGGAAGCGGCCACGGCGCAGCATCGGATAGCGCTGGCGCAGCCGGATCAGCTTGCGCACGAAGGCTTGCAGGGTGCGGCTCTGCTCGGGGATGTCCCAGTTCACCCAGCCGATTTCGCTGTCCTGGCAGTAGGCGTTGTTGTTGCCGTGCTGGGTACGCGCGAATTCGTCGCCAGCGACGATCATCGGCGTGCCCTGGGAGAAGAGCAGCGTGCCGAAGAAGTTGCGCATCTGGCGGAAGCGCAGCTCGTTGATCTCCGGATCGTCCGTCGGGCCTTCGACGCCGTGGTTCCAGGAAATGTTATTGCTGCTGCCGTCGCGGTTGTCCTCGTCGTTGTCCTCGTTGTGCTTGTCGTTGTAGGACACCAGGTCGTTCAGGGTGAAGCCGTCGTGCGCGGTGATGAAATTCACCGAGCTGAACGGGCGTCGACCGCGTTGGTTGTAGAGGTCGCCAGAGCCGGTCAGGCGCGCGGCGAAATCCGGCAGCTGGTCGCTGTCGCCTTTCCAGAAGGCGCGGACGGTGTCGCGGTACTGGTCGTTCCATTCGGCCCAGCCCGGCGGGAAGCCACCGACCTGATAGCCGCCGGGGCCGCAGTCCCAGGGCTCGGCAATGAGCTTGGTCTTGGCCAGCACCGGGTCCTGGCGGCAGGCGACGAGGAAGCCATGGCGCTCGTCGAAGCCATAGTGCTCGCGGCCGAGAATGGTCGCCAGGTCGAAGCGGAAGCCGTCCACGTGCATTTCCGTGGCCCAGTAGCGCAGTGAGTCGGTGACCATCTGCAGCACGCAGGGGTGGCTCATGTCGAGCGTGTTGCCGGTACCGGAGTCGTTGATGTAATAGCGCTTCTGGTCCGGCATCAGGCGGTAGTAGGAGGCATTGTCGATGCCGCGCATGGAGAGGGTCGGGCCCAGCTCGTTGCCTTCGGCGGTGTGGTTGTAGACCACGTCGAGAATGACTTCTAGATCCGCGTTGTGCAGGTGCGCGACCATTTCCTTGAATTCGCTGATCTTGCCGCTCGCCAGGTACTTCGGATGCGGCGCGAAGAAGGCGATGCTGTTGTAGCCCCAATAGTTGCTCATGCCTTTTTCGAGCAGGTGCTGATCCTGAACGAAACCATGAATCGGCAGGAACTCGATCGACGAGACGCCAAGCTTGCGGATGTAGTCGATGACATCCGGCGACTTGAACCCGGCGAAGGTGCCACGCATGTCTTCAGCCACCGACGGATGGCGCATGGTGAAACCCCGTACGTGGGTTTCGTAGATGATCGTCTGGTCCCAGGGCACCTGCACGGGGCGGTCATGCCCCCAGGTGAAGGCCGGATCGATGATCTTCGACTTCGGCACGAAGGGCGCACTGTCGCGCTCGTCGTAGCTGAGGTCCGCATCATGATGGCCGATGGTGTAGCCGAATAGCGCCTCGGACCACTTGAGCTCCCCGACCAGCTGTTTGGCATAAGGGTCGATGAGCAGCTTGTTCGGGTTGAAGCGGTGGCCGGCGTCCGGCTCGTAGGGGCCATACACGCGATAGCCGTAGATCTGGCCAGGGTGAGCGTCCGGCAAGTAGCCATGCCAGATCTCGTCGGTGTACTCGGGCAGTTCGATGCGTTCGAGCTCGGTCGCGCCATCGGTATCGAACAGGCACAGCTCGACCTTGGTGGCATTGGCGGAGAAGATCGCAAAGTTGACGCCCAGCCCATCCCAGGTCGCCCCAAGCGGGAAGGGCTGCCCTTCACGAATCCGCGAAGGGATCAGGACGTGGGGCGCCGCAGGTTTTTTCTTGCTCATGACATCTCCAGTGGCAACGCGTGACTGAGGCTGCGCCGGTTTTGCGGACGCACGGTCGCGCCAGCTCCCGGAAGGAGCTGGAACAGCGGCCGATCCTCCTGTCGTTCAGGTTTCTTTCTTGGTGCGCGGGGCGCGGGCTTTCTTGACGCCGTCGGGTGTGCCTTCAGCCGCGTCGGTGCCGGCTTTGGCCTTGGGTTTGGCGGTGCCCTTGGCGGCAGCGGACGCCTTGGCCGGCTTGACGTCCTTCGGCTCCTTGGCATCCTTGGCCGATTTGGCAGCGCGAGGCGCCTTGGTCGCAGGCGTCGCGTCGGTCGGCTTGGTGGCGGTCTTGCGGGCTCGACTGGCTGGCTTGGCGTCAGGCTTCGCCTTTTCCGCTTCTACCAGCTTGCGAGCCATTTCCCAATGACGCGCATCCTGGCCCTCCGGCCGTCCTTCCGATACCCAGATGTCATATGCGAATTCGCGGATGCGCTGCTCGTCGTTCGTCATCGTTCTGATTCTCCTGTTGAACTGATTGATAGCTGTAGAACCGCCAGGGGAGGGGGCTGCAAAACCTCTTCCATGTTCAGGACTGCTTGTCTGGCTCTGACTGTATTTGTGTCGAAAAGTCGCTCGAAGACATGACCGCTCAGCGCCTCGGGCAGGACCACACGGGTGTCCTTCCAGCGTTCGGCCGCAATCTGCGGCGTCGGCGAGTCGCCGAGCAGGGAGCTCGACAGCCGCGCCGCCACCACGATCAGCCAGTGCCCCTGCCACTCGCGCGCAAACGCCACCAGGTGTTCGGCCTGTTCGCCTTCGGCTTTCAGCGGTATGTAGCGACCCTCGGTGAACAGATGCGGCAGGGTGCGACGCAGCTTCAGCGTCCGCGTGATCAGCCATTGCTTGATGCGGCCATCCTTCCAGTGCTGGAGCAACTCGGCGGGCTGCGCGTCGGGATCGAGCTGCTGGCGGCGGCTGTCGTAATCGACCGGGCGACGGTTGTCCGGATCGACCAGGCTGAAATCCCAGTAATCCGCGCCCTGGTAAAGATCCGGCACGCCGGGGGTGGTCATGCGTAGCAGCGTCTGGACCAGGCTGTTGAGCGCGCCGGCGGGCGCCAGCTCGGCCGCGGCTGCGGCGATGTCCTCGCGCAGCGTCCTGGCCTGTTCGTCGAGCAACAATGCGCGCGTGTAGGCCTGACAGGCGCTTTCGTAGTCGGCATTGGGGTCGGTCCAGGTGGTGCGCAGTTTGGCTTCGCGCAGGGCTTTTTCCTGCCACTTGACGATGCGTTCGCAGTAGCGCTCGAGGCCAGGTTTGTCATCGGGCGACAGGTCCAGCGGCCAGCTGCCCAGGAGGATCTGGTACAGCAACATCTCGTCGGCCGGCGAGGGCGCGGGTCCGTCCGGCAGGCTCTGGCGCAGCCCGTAGGCCAGCTGACGCCAGTGGCGGACCTTGCTGGCGTACCATTCGGCGCGTTCGCTGAGCACGGTCATGCGCGCCCGGGTGTCTTCGCCGCGCTTGTGGTCGTGGGTCGCGGTGGTCAGCAGATTGCGCGGAAAATGCTCGGCACGCGCGACGCATTCGGCGTGGAAGCTGTCGACCGAGGCGCTGAAGGTCTGCGGGTCGAAGCCGACGTCGTTGCGCGACAGCAGCGCGCCGGAGCGGTAGCAGGCCGTGTCTTCGACCGCCTTGGCGGCAGCGGGCGAGGTGAGCTGCTGGAAGCGTGTGCAGGCGTAACGACGCAGGCGCCGCGCAGGGCCCGGCGGCAGGGTGCGCAAACTCTGGCCGCCGAGCCAGCGGTCGAGGTGGTCGAGCAACGGCCAATCGGCTTCGCCCAATGTGGTCCGCGCGCCGGCCAGCGCCCGCTGGAAGAAGGGTTCGTCAGCCTCGCGCCGGCCATGTGCTCCGATATAGGTGCGGTAGACGGGAAAGTGCACGATCAACTCGAGCAGGGCGCGGCGAATCGCTCCGAGGGTGATGTCGCGGGTCATGACGTCGTAACGGGCGACTTGCAGCAGGGCCTGGGCGACGGTTTCGAAATCGCCGGCCAGCGGCCCGGTCAGCACCAGTTGTCGCGCCAGGCGCACCTCTTCCATGAAATCGGCGGGGCGTTCGGTGGTTTCGCTCCAGAGCTCGCAGAGCACCGTTTTGCCGGCGGGATCGTGCTGCAGCAGCGACACCTGGTTCATGAATTCGTAGCCGGTGGTGCCGTCCACGCCCCAGTCGTCGTGCAGGTGCTCGCCCTCGGCAAGGATCTTCTCGACGTAGATCGGCACGTGATCCTGGGCGGCCTCGGCGGGACGCGCGGCATTGAGCCGGTCGACACGGCGGCGCAGCCGACGACAGTAACCGCGCGGGTTCGCCAGGCCGTCGACATGGTCGATGCGCAGCCCGTCGACCAGCCCTTCGCTGATCAGCTCGAAGATCTTCGCGTGGGTTTCCTCGAACACGACAGGCCGTTCGACGCGCAGGCCGCCCAGTTCGTTGATATCGAAGAAGCGTCGCCAGTTGATGTCGTCACCCGCGGTGCGCCAGCTGGCCAGCCGGTAGTTCTGACGTTCCAGCAGGCCATGCAGGCGCTTGAATCCCCTCATCGGTGGTGCCGTCGTAGTGCTGCAACGCGGCCTCCAGGGTCTGCCGCGTGGCGCTGTCTTCGAGCAGGCGAGCCAGGTCGGCGCGCAGCTCACGTGCGGTCTGGTAGGGCGCCGGCGCCGTCTTCAACGCATCGAAATGCTGGGCCAGGCTGCGCAGCTCCGGGTGGTCGGTCAGCCGCAGGATTTCGCCGTAGCTGGGTGGCGTGATCGGGAAGCGATGTTCGTAGTGCTCGGCATGGAAGGTGCCGTTCTCGATGTCCAGGCGCAGCACGACGGTGCCTTGCTGCAGCGCCTCGCCATAGTCGCTGCCGAGGAAGGGAACCAGCAGCTGGCCCTCGAGCAGCGGGTCCGGCGAATTCCACTGGATGTCGAAGAACTGCGCATAAGGGCTGCGCCGGCCCCATTCGAGCACGTCCAGCCACCAGGGGTTGCCCGAGCCGCCGACCGCCATGTGGTTGGAGACGATGTCCAGTATCAATCCCATGTTGCGCCCACGCAGCGCTTCTACGAAGCGGCGCAGTGCTGGTTCGCCGCCGAGCTCGGGGTTGATCCGGGTCGGATCGATCACGTCGTAGCCATGCATCGAGCCGGGGCGAGCGGTCAGCAGCGGCGAGGCGTACACGTGGCTGATGCCGAGGTCGGCGAAATAGTCGACCAGGCCCGTCGCGTCGTCGAGGGTGAAGTCACGGTGAAATTGCAATCGCAGTGTGGCGCTGAGGTCTCTCATCGAGCATGTTTTCCAATGGACTGTTTACGCGCGTCAGCAAGGATGGCCAGGCGTCGCGCGCAAGCGGGCGGGTCGAGCAGTGACGCGCTGTCGGCCGGGTATCGACGGCGCCAGTTCGGGTGCGTATCGACGATGCCCGGCAGGTTCGGTTGTTCGAGCAGGCACAGGGCATCCTCGACCGGGAAGAGCACGAGCGGAGCGGGCGTACGGCCAAGGAATGCCGCGCAGGCATCGGCCAGTACCTCGGGGTCGTGGAGGTCGCCGTCGATTTCCGCTGCGTGTTTTCGCAGAAGATGCAGCAGGCCCTTGCGCTCGCGCTCACGCTCGTCCAGCTGCTGCGGCCGCTCGTGTTCCTGGTTTTGGCCGACGCGGATGCGCCAGTCGATGTCGTGCGCCTGCCACCAGCCGTTGATGGTCGGCAGGTCGTGCGTCGTGGAGGTGCCGATGGCGCTGGCCGGCCACTCGTGCGGCTCCTTGAAGGTGCCGTTGTGGTCGCGCTCGAAAAACAGCACGCGCATGCCGAGCAGGCCGCGGGCCGCCAGCTTGTCGCGCAAGCCTTCGGGCACGGTGCCAAGGTCTTCGCCCAGAACCACCGCATTGCGCCGCCAGGCCTCCAGCGACAGCAGGCGCAGCAGGTCGTCGAAGGGGTAGTTCAGGTAAGCGCCTTCCTTGGGGCCGGCGCCGGCAGGCACGACCCACAGGCGCATCAGCCCCATCACATGGTCGATGCGCATGCCGCCCGCGTGGGCCAGGTTGGCGCGGACCATTTCGATGAAGGCACGGTAACCATGGGCCTTCAGGCCCCAGGGTGAAAAGGCGGAAATGCCCCAACTCTGACCCTGGCGGTTGATGATGTCTGGCGGGGCACCGACGCTGACCGAGGCGAGCACCTCGTCCTGACGGCTCCAGGCCTGGCTGCCGCCACCATCGGCACCGACCGCAAGGTCGCTGATCAGGCCGATCTTCATCCCGGCGCTGCGCGCAGCGGTCTGGGCGCGTTCCAGGCCGCGGGCGATGAGCCACTGGCAAAAGGCGTAATAGCTCACCTCATCGGCGTGCTCGGCGGCGAAACGCTCGACCTCGGGGCTGTTGGGGGTGCGGTATTGCGCCGGCCAGTCCCGCCAGTGCTGCGGGTGGCCGTCAGCGCTGAGCAGGGCGGCGTGCAGGGCTTCGAAACGGCAATGGTTTTCCAGCGCCTCGCCACCGGCTTCGCGGAAGCTGTCGAAATCGGCCTGCTGCGCGTTGCCACCCTTGGAGAAGTTCTCGAACAAAGCCCGAAGCAGGCATTGGCGGGTACGGGACACGGCGTCCCAATCGATCAACTCCAGCGCCTCGAGGCGCTCCAGCTCATCGGCCAGCCCGCAGGCATCGACGGCCATGCGCATCGCCTTCTCGCCGAGGATCGTTTCCGGCGCGCTGTGCAGGATGTTGAAGAACAGCCGGCTGGAGGGCGAGTAGGGGCTGTACTGGCCGCTGTTGCCGGTGAACATCGCATGCAGTGGGCTGATGCCCAGCGCGTCGGCGCCATGGGCGGCAGCGTTGCGCGCCAATGCCTCGAGCGCCTGGGTGTCCCCCAGACCACCATCGCCACGCCGGCGCAGCCCGTAGACCTGCACGGTCAGCCCCCAGGCATTCGGGCCGGCGACATCCTCCACGCTTGGGCAGGCCGGCGGGGCGACCGCGACGGTAAGACGATGACCAGCCACTTCCAGGCGGTGATAGCCCGGCGTTTCGATGGGGGCGAGGCGCGCCTGGCCGTCGAGCTCGCCTTCGAGATGGTTACCATCTTCCAATTGCAGGCTGTAGCGCGTGCCGGGCTCGACGTGGCCGGCGAGGTCCAGCATCGCGTCGTGGTCGACCGTCAGCATGGGCGGGATGCCGCCGTCGCCATTAGCGGCTTCGAGCGTAGCCAGGCTCTGCTCGACGTCGGCGTCCGTGTCGGCATTTAGCCCCAGGCCCTTGAGCACGGCGCGCAGGGTATCGGGCGCTACGCGTTGGTCACGCCCGTCGGCGTCCACCCAGTCGATGGACAGGCCCGCCGCCTCGGCCAGGCGGTTCAGTCGTTCATCGCTCATACGGCATCTCCAGCGTCATCCAGGTACATCCGCGCGGTGCGCGCCGGCAATGCCTTCGCATCGCCTCCGTCGCGGCTGCTGTACAGCAGACGGCCCCCGGCGGCAGGCGTCGCCAAGTCGGTCTTGCCGAGATTGAGTTCCAGGCGCAGCACGGCGCCGTCAGCCATCTGCCAGCGGGCACGGGCGGCCGCTTCGCCGAGCGTTTCGGCGCCCAGGAAACGTGAGCCCTCCAGGCGCGGCACGATCTCGGCGTGGCGGATGTTCAAAAGCGTTCGGTAGAGGCCGAGCCACTCGGCGTGCCCGGCCGTTTCACGCTTGTTGAAGTCGGGCCTGGATGCCTCGAAGGTGGCAGCATCGTTCGGGTCGGGGATGCGTTCGCGGGTGTGCTCGTCAGCAAACTCGGCGAACTCTGCGAATTCGCCGCGGCGGCCCTCGCGCACCGCATCGGCCAGCTCACCATGGTGGCTGGTAAAGAACAGGAAGGGTTCGCGCGCGCCCCATTCCTCGCCCATGAACAACAGCGGGACCATCGGCGAGAGGAGCAGGACGGTGGTGGCCGCTCGCAGCGCGTCGGCGTCCGCGAGGTTGATCAGGCGATCCCCAAACGCGCGGTTGCCGGTCTGGTCGTGGTTCTGCAGGAACAACACGAAGGCGGTCGGCGACAGATGCCCGCTCGGCTCGCCGCGTGATTCGCCGCGCCGGTTCTCGTGGCCCTGATAAATAAAGCCTTCACCGAGAAAGCGCACCAGCTTGCTGGTCGCGTCGCTGTGGTAGTCGGCGTAGTAGCCCTGACGTTCATCGGTCAACAAGGTATGCAGGACGTTATGGCCGTCGTCGTTCCATTGCGCAGTGAAGCCCTGGGTGAGCAGGCTGGCGCGGTTGTCCTCGTTCTCCAGGACCAGATGAACATGGCGGCCCGGCTCGGTTTCAGCCCGCACGCATTCGGCCAGCTCGGTGAGAAAACTGCGATCGGGAATGGCATGCACCGCATCCATCCGCAGGCCGTCGAAGCGATACTCCATCAGCCACATCAGCGCGTTGTCGATGAAGAAGTCGCGGACCTCGGGGCGCCGGAAGTCGATGGCGTCACCCCAGGGGTTTGCTGGTCGTGCCGGAAGAAGTGCTTGGCGTAGCGCCCCAGGTAATTGCCGTCGGGGCCGAAGTGGTTGTAGACCACATCGATGAATACCATCAGCCCTAGCCCGTGAGCGGTATCGATGAGGTGCTTGAGTTCGTCGGGGCTGCCGTAGCTCGCCTCGGGGGCATAGGGCAGTACGCCGTCGTAGCCCCAATTGCGGTCGCCGGGAAATTCGGCCAGCGGCATCAGCTCGATGGCCGTGACGCCGAGATCCGCCAGCGCCTGGAGCCGCTGCTCGATACCGGCGTAGCCGCCATAGGCGCCCACATGCAGCTCATAAAGCACGGTTTCGTGCCAGGGCCGGCCGCGCCAGTCTGCATGACGCCAGCGGTAGCGTTCCGGGTCGACCACCAGGCTTGGCCCGTGGACGTCGCTTGCCTGGGCCCGGGAGGCCGGGTCAGGCACCTTCAATTCGTCGTCGATGAGGAACTGGTAGCCGGTGCCCGCCGGGGCAGTCGCCTCGGCGACGTACCATCCTTCGTCCTCAGGCTGCATCGGTAGCGTTTCGCCACCTTCGATTACCAGGTTGACGCGTTGCGCGTCCGGGGCCCAGAGCCTGAACCGGGTACGGGAATCATCGAGTAGTACCGGTCCGTGTCGCCCTGTGCGGGCAGGCCTGTTTTGCATTGATCGACCTCGTCATATAGTGGCTGTGACCTCTCGCCGTCCGCCCAGCAACTGCTGGTACAACCGGTCATAAGGTTCGATCGCGTGGCTCCAGAAAAATCCCCCGCTCATCGCACGACAACGCATCGCGTTGAGCAACTGCGGCTTCTGATGCACGGCCAGCGCCCGTTCGACCGCATGCCGGTAGCTCTCGACCGTTGCGTCGTCGAAAGAAAACCGGTCACGCCGTCGTCGATGCTGTCGGCCAGACCACCGGTGCGGTGGGCAATGGGTAGGGAGGCAAAGCGCTGTGCGTACATCTGGCCTCAAGCCGCAGGGCTCGTAGCGCGACGGCATCAACAGGAAGTCGCTGCCGCCGAACAGGCGCCGGGCGTCGGTTTCGTTGAAGCCGATATGCGCACCGACACGGCCTGGAAAACGCTCGGCCAGGCGCCGGACCTGGTCTTCGATCAGCGGCTCGCCGCGGCCAGGATCGCCAGTTGCCCACCGCGCTCGACGATGGTTTCGGCCACGGCGATGGTCAGGTCGATGCCTTTCTGATGCACCAGACGCGACACCACGGAAAACAACGGGCCGTCGCCTTCATCCAGGCCGAACAGCTGCCGCACGTGGGTGGCATTGGCACGCTTGCCTGCCCAGTCATGCGGGCCAAACGGGCTGATGAGGTGTTGGCAGCTCTGCGGCTCCCAGCTCTCGTCGATGCCGTTCAGCAAACCGCTGAGCAAGCCCTGGCGCGCCTTGAGGCTTAGGAAGCCCTCCATGCCGCAGCCAAAGGCGGGCGTGGTGATCTCGTGGGCATAGGTGGCGCTGACGGTGGTGACGCGGTTGGCGTAGGCGATGCCGGCCTTGAGCAGCGAAAGGGCACCGTAGAACTCCATCCGCTCGGGGCCGCAGCCTTCCATCGGAATGCCCAGCGCACGGCGCTGGCTCATGTCGATGTTGCCCTGGTAGGCGAGGTTGTGAATGGTGAAGACGCTCGGCGTCGTCAGGCCGCGCCAGTGCATATAGGCCGGCGTCAGCCCGGTTGGCCAGTCGTGGGCATGCACCAGATCCGGTGTCCAGCGGATGCCGGCGGTGCAGGCGGCGATGTCGGCGGCGACCATGCACAGGCGGGCGAAGCGCACCGGGTTGTCCGGCCAGTCGTTGCCATGCTCGTCGCCGTATGGCAGCCCGTCTCGCTCATAGAGTTCAGGGCTGATCACCACGTAGATGATCAGCCCGTCAGGCATGTCGAGCCGGCCGACCTTGCAGGCGGGCAGGTCGCCGTGGGACATGACGCTGCCAACGATGCGGATCGGCTCACCGCACTGCATCACCTGCGTGTAGCCCGGGATCAGTACGCGTACGTCGTGGCGGGCGGCCAGCGCGCGCGGTAGCGCGGCGGACACGTCGGCGAGGCCACCGGTCTTGACCAGGTCGGTCAACTCCGAGGTGACGAAGAGGATTTTCTTTTATCGTCCTGCGTGCTGCGAAGCTGCAGCACGGGGCGTTCCACAGGCGCGCCCAGGCGTTGAAGCGGGTTCAGGCGGCTAAGCGGCCGGGTGTTGACAGCTGCGATACTCATAGCACTTCTCCCCAATGACCGGCCCCTGGCCAGGTCAGTTACGAGCACATTTCTCCCACACAGCCCTCATCGGAGCGCTGCAAAACCATGAGCACGGCAAGGTGTGAAAACGTTCTTGGAGACCGCGGGAGCCGCGGCGTAGAGCTGCGTTGGCCCTACCTTGAAAGAAGACCGGGGGCTGTGAATAAGTTCTCAATTTCCGCCGGAAGGAAGTGGCCGGGAACTTTACGATTTGGGGTTCGCTCCCAAACCTGACCAGACAGATACGTTCTTTGGGCGTGAGCCGGAGCAAAGCCAATGCAAGACCTTGCTGAAATCGTGCGGTTTCTGAGTGACAAGCAGATGAAATTGACCACTGCCGAATCCTGCACCTGTGGCCTGATGGCCTCGTTGTTGGGCGACATCCCGGGCTGTGGCCAGGTGCTCGACAGCGGGTTCGTCGTCTATTCACCCAAGGCGAAGAACCGGTTGCTGCATGTGAGCTTTGAAACCATCGAAACCTTCGGCCTGACCAGCGAGGAAGTGGCTACCGAAATGGCCATCGGTGCGCTGAATGCCAGCGTCGCCGACATCGCCATCGCCAACACGGGGTCGCCGACGACAACGAAGAGGACGAAGGCGGTACCCAGTGCTATGCCTTTGCACTGATGCAAGGTGAACGCCAGGTCAGTCTTAGCGAGACGGTTCAGTTCGAGGGCGATCGGGTCTCGATCCGCAAGCAGGCGGCGAGATACGGGCTAGAGCAGTTGCCGGCCAAGTACGAGCAACTGCGCCGCAAGCTGCAGGAGAAGGCGTGAGGTGACGTCCTCGCTCGGGTGCACCGAAACCCCGCAGCCGCACGTTGCCGGTGCGCCATCTTGCGGCGCGTCACACGGGGGCTGGCGCTCCGGCTCGACATGGTCAGGGGTTGAGCGATCCACGGCTTGCTTCTGGCCCACGCTGAGGTCGGCGCGCAGCTGCGGCAGGCATTGCGGGTACTGGCGCTGGATGAAGCCGATCAGATTTTCGCGCAGATGGCAGCGCAGATCCCAGTTGCGCGAAGAGTCCGGCGAGCTGACCAGCACACGCAACTGGATGGATTTTTCGCTGGTGTCGGTCACCTGCAGCACGATCACACGACCGTCCCACAGCTCTGGCACCTCCTGACACAGCCGTCGTAGTTCCTCGCGCAGGGGTTCCAGCGGGAGGGAGTAGTCGACCCAGAAAAATACCGAGCCGATGATGCTGGAGTTGCGTCGCGTCCAGTTCTGGAAGGGTTTCTCGATGAAGTACTGCAGGGGCACCACGAGACGGCGATCGTCCCAGATCCGCACGATGACGTAGGTGCCGGTGATTTCCTCGATCCGCCCCCACTCGTTTTCGACGATTACGACATCGTCCAGGCGGATCGGCTGGGTAATGGCGATCTGCATCCCGGCGATGAGGTTACCCAGCACCGGGCGGGCGGCGAAACCGACGGCCAGGCCGGCCAGGCCGGCAGAGGCGAGGAGGCTGGCACCGAACTGCCGTGCCCCGGAAAGGTCATCAGCATCCCGGCGGCACCGATGAGCAGGATGAAGAAGCTCAGCGTACGCAGCAGCACTCGAGACTGCGTCTGGATTTGCCGGGCCCGGAGGTTGTCGGTCACATCCACCGGGTTCTTCAAGCGTATGGCCTGTTCGACGCCGCGCAGCAGTCTCATCGCCAGCCAGGTGAAACAGCCGATGATCAGCAGCAGGGTCAGGCGCCGTGCCAGCGGACGAGCGCAAGGTCGCCGCTGGCGGCCGTGAGTACCGCCTGTAGACCCAGCAGCGGCAGCAGCACCCTGACGGGCTTTTCCAGCTGCTCGGAAACGGCTTTGGTAAAGAGGAAACCGCGCCCCAGGCGCATCATGATGGCGGTCAGCACGCGGCTGAACACGCTGAGCAGAAGCACCACCACGGTCGCTGCGACCAGCACGCGCAGCGCTGGCTGGGTGATGTAATTCTCCCACTGCATCAGGAAAGCGAAGGATTCGATAAGACTGCTCCCATCCAGGTTCGAAGGCAGGGAGCGTGCCGGAACACGCTCGTCTCGCTCGTGTGCCTGGCGCCACGGGCCGTTGCCGTACCGCTTGTGCCGGACCCTAGCTGATGACTGGGCTCACTCCGCAAAGTTCACGGCGCAGGGTGTCGTACGCACTCATCGGGTGATTGAACTCCTGCTGGTCCACCGCTTTCCACCTAACAAGGGCCGAGAGCTCATGACCACTTGGGAGATCAACACCATGCAGAGTGCACAAACCGGTAACGACATCCGTATCGAACGACTGATCGAATGGCTGCGTGATGCCCACGCCATGGAGGCTCAGGCCGAAACCATGCTGAACAAGCAAGCCAGCCGCATCGAGCACTATCCAGATCTCAAGGCGCGCATCGAGCAGCACATTCAGGAAACCCAGAACCAGGCCAAGTTGATCGAAAGCTGCCTGCAGCGTTACGACAAGTCCTATTCAGGCTTCAAGGACCTGGGCGGCAAGATGATGGCGATGGGGCAGGCCATGGGCGGAATGATGGTCAACGACGAGATCGTCAAGGGCGCGCAGATGGGCTACGTGTTCGAGAACCTGGAAATCGCGTCCTATGAAATTCTCATTGCCGCCGCTGAGGCGGTAGGCGATACCGAAACGAAAGAGATCTGTACGCGCATCCTGGGTGAGGAGGTCGCCATGGCCGAGTGGATGCGCAGCCATCTCGCGCAGCTGACCCAGGCCTACCTGACCCGGGCCGAGACGCCCCATACCGAGGCCAAGCGCTAGAGAAAGGTCGCTAGCCGCCGGCGCTTTTGGCCGGCGGTGCGGCGAGCATGGCGCTGCGGGTCGCATGCAGCTCGAAACGGAGCTCCTGGGCCAACCGGATCAGGTCGTCGGCGTTCTGGCATTGCTCATCGGTGATTCCAAAAACGGTGAGTTGCTCGGCGTCGTCGTGCTCGTCATAGAGCCGTACGGTGACGCGGCTTTCATCCTGAACCTGACAGTCGCAACGGAAGGGCTGGAGTTGATCACGAAGGATATTTTCTATGGTCAACAAAGGTAGACGTGAAACCATGGCCTTTTCCTCCCGCTGTCAGTTGTCACAACCCGCCTCGCTTCGCGGTTCCGTTGGCAGCTCGGCAAATATGAACGCTAGCAGGCTGTGTTTGGTTGTAAACACCCCGTCGGCTGAACGTTCTGCGGCTCGTGGACGCATGCCGGACGCGTAGGAGGGTCAAAACCCTTGCATTTCAGACAGCTAGCGCCTGATTCACGCCAAATGGGCGAATGCCAGAATGGAGAACGATCATGAAAAAAGTCATTGCAGCCGTAGCGCTCACCGGAGTGTTCACCGGGGCGGCATTTGCCCAGTGGCCCGCCGGCACGCCTGAATCGGAGCGGGGCGCCCGGCCGAGCCCGATGGGCAACCCCACCCCACAGGAAGAGGTCGAGACGCGTACCGATAGCCAGGGCAGAACGGTCACCGAGGACGGCAAGCCCGTGAAAACGCTCAAGGGCAGTGAGGCGGACGTGGACGAATCGGCAGACGATCCGTCGGTCGAGCCGGGCCGGCACTCCAGCCACGGCGGCCCGACAGACAGCGCCTCGGACCCCGGCGAAATCGAATAAGCCGTCGGGAGGCGTGCCATGGCCCTCGATGAGTACAACCGCAAGCGCGACTTTTCCGCCACGCCCGAACCGGGCGCCAGCAGTGGGTCGAAACGCCGCAAGAAGGGCGCGTTGCAGTACTGCATACAGAAGCACGACGCCACGCGCTTGCATTACGACTTTCGCCTGGAGCTGGACGGCACGCTGAAAAGCTGGGCAGTGCCCAAGGGACCCTCGCTGGACCCGAAGTCCAGGCGCCTGGCCGTGCACGTCGAGGATCACCCGCTGGAGTACGCCACCTTCGAAGGGACGATTCCCGCCGGACACTACGGTGCCGGTGACGTCATCGTCTGGGATCGCGGCGTCTGGATGCCTGAGGGCGATCCCGAGGAAGGCTATCGCAAGGGCAAGCTCAAGTTTCGCCTCGAAGGTGAGAAGCTCAGCGGCAGCTGGAACCTCGTCCGGACCCGCATGGACGGCGGCAAGGAGCAGTGGTTTCTGATCAAGTCCAACGACGAAGCCGCGCGGCCCGAGGCCGAGTACGAAATCGTTCGCGAACTGCCGGACAGCGTCCTCAGCGAGCGGACACTGATCCCGCGCAAACGAGGCAAGACCGAGGCCACGACGCCACCGAAACCGATCAGAAAGCCCGCGGCGCGGCGTCGCCAGGACAGTGACCAGACGCTGGTCGGCGCCAAGCCGGCTGCGCTGCCCGAGCAATTCAAGCCGCAGCTGGCCACACTGGTCGAGTCGGTCCCCGACGGCGACTGGCGATACGAGATCAAGTTCGATGGTTACCGGATCATGGCTCGTATCGATTCGGGCAAGGTGCAGTTGTTCACCCGCAACGGGCACGACTGGACGGCCAAGATGCCTCAGCAGGCCGAGGCGCTTGCCGGGCTGGGACTCGAGTCCGCCTGGCTCGACGGCGAAGTGGTGGTGCTGGACGAGGAGGGCACGCCAGACTTTCAGGCCCTGCAGAACGCCTTCGAGGCGGGCCGTAGCGGCCAGATCGTCTACTACCTGTTCGACGTTCCCTATCTCAATGGCCACGACCTGCGCGAAGTACCGCTCGAGGCCCGCCGCGCCGCCCTGGGCGCGCTGCTCGAGGCGAACGAGAGCGAATTGCTGCGCTTCTCCGCGGACTTCAGCGAAGACCCGGAAAGCATGCTCGAAAGCGCCTGCCAGATGCGCCTCGAGGGGCTGATCGCCAAGCGCGCCGGAAGCGGATATGTGTCTCGGCGCAGCAGCAGCTGGATCAAGATCAAATGCAAGAATCGCCAGGAGTTCGTCATCGTCGGCTACACCGATCCCAAGGGCGCACGTAGTGGGTTCGGGGCGTTGCTGCTCGGGTTGCATGACGACAACGGCAAGCTGCATTACGCGGGCAAGGTGGGCACCGGCTTCAATCAGGCCACGCTGAAGAGCCTGCACGCCAAGCTCGAACCGCTGAAGGTCGACAAGCACCCGCTCGACAAGGCACCACCCGCCGCTGACGTGCGCGGTGCGCACTGGCTGAAACCGGAGCTGATGTGCGAAGTCGCCTACGCCGAGATGACGCGTCAGGGCGTCGTTCGTCACTCGGTATTCCATGGGCTGCGCAACGACAAGCCGGCCGAGGCTATCACCCATGAGCGCCCGGCCAGCCGGGGCCGCTCCCGGGCGACCCCTCTGCAGCCGAGCGCCCAGCCGGCAAAATCAAGATTTCCAACCCGGAGCGGATCATCGACGCCTCCATCGGAGCGACCAAGATGGAACTGGTGCGCTATTACGCGGAGGTTGCGCCTTGGGCGCTGCCGCATCTGCAGCAACGCCCGCTGGCGCTGGTGCGCGCCCCGGAAGGCATCGCCGGCGAGCTGTTTTTCCAGAAGCATGCCGAAAAGCTGAGCATCCCGCATATCAACCAGCTGGACCCCGCGCTCTATCCCGAACACGCGGCGCTCATGACCATCGAGAGCCCTGAAGCACTGGTCGGCGCGGCGCAGATGGGCACCATCGAACTGCACGTCTGGAATGCCGTGGCCCCTGCGCTGGATCATCCGGATCGCTTCGTCCTCGACCTCGACCCGGACCCGGCCCTGCCCTGGAAGCGCATGATCGAAGCCACGCAGCTGACCCAGACGCTGCTGGACGAGATCGGCCTGCGGTCCTTCCTGAAGACCAGTGGCGGCAAGGGACTGCACGTCGTGGTTCCACTCGAGCCTGTGCATGGCTGGGCCGAGGTGAAGGCTTTCAGCCAGGCGATCGCGCAGTACATGGCCAAGCTCATGCCGCAGCATTTTTCAGCTGTGAGCGGGCCGAAGAATCGTGTCGGACGCATCTTCATCGACTATCTGCGCAACGGGCAGGGCGCCAGTACGGTGGCGGCCTATTCGGTCAGGGCGCGGGAGGGGCTGGGTGTGTCGGTGCCGATCCATCGCGATGAGCTGGCCGAACTCAAGGGCGCCAACCTCTGGACGATCCGCAACCTGATCCCGCGCCTGGAAGAGCAGGGCGGTGATGACCCTTGGGCGACGATCGCAGAAACGCAGCAGAAGATCACCGCGCAGATGCGTGAACAGCTGGGTATGAAAGCTGCCGGTCGGGCCACGACGGGCGAATGAATTCGCCCCTGCAGTGCATGCGGCCTGATCGGTTGGCAGGCCTGTAGGGCCGAATTTATTCGGCCAGCGGAATACGGGTTTCGGCACGGTGCCGAGTGGGACCATGTTGGGCGAATGAATTCGCCCCTACGGTGCATGTGGCCCGACCGGTTGGCAGGCTGTAGGGCCGAATTTATTCGGCCAGCGGAGTACGGGTTTCGACCCGGTGCCGGGAGGGACCATGCGGCCCGACCGATCGACAGGCCTGTAGGGCCGAATTTATTCGGCCAGCGGGGTACAAGTTTCGGCACGGTGCCGGGTGGGGGCATGTTGGGCGAATAAATTCGCCCCTACAGGTACACGGCCCGACTGGTTAGCGGACCTGTAGGGCCGAATTTATTCGGCCAGAGGGGCATGAGGCGACCCCGCTGCCGTGCTGCCACCTGATCGTCAAGGCTGACCATTGCCGCCGGACGCACCGAACACCTGCCCGGTGACGTAGCTGGCCTCGGTCGAAGCCAACTGTACGTAAAGCGGGGCAATCTCTGCCGGTTGGCCGGGGCGCCCCATGGGCGTGTCCTTACCAAAGGTCTTGAGGTTCTCCATGGTTTGCCCACCCGCCACCTGCAGCGGCGTCCAGAACGGCCCGGGCGCGACGGCGTTCACGCGGATGCCCTTCTCGATGAGCTGTTTGGCCAGCCCCTTGCTGAAATTCACGATACCAGCCTTGGTCATCGAGTAATCCAGCAGGTTGACCGGCGGATCGTAGGTCGTCACCGACGAGGTGTTGATGATCGCCGACCCTGGTGGCATGTGCGGCACCGCGGCCTTGGTGATCCAGAACATGGCGTACAGGTTGGTCTTCAGCGTCCAGTCGAACTGTTCGTTGCTGATATCGAGGATCGACGCGTGACTCTGCTGCCGCGCGGCGTTGTTGACCAGAATGTCCAGGCCGCCCAGTTGCTCGACGGCCTGGTCGATCAGGCGGCGGCAGAAGCCTTCATCGCGAATGTCGCCGGGCAGCGCCACAGCCTTGCGGCCGGCCTGACGAATCAACTCGACAACGGCCTGGGCATCCGGCTCCTCGTCAGGCAGGTAGTTGATCGCAACGTCCGCTCCCTCGCGTGCATAGGCGATGGCAGCGGCGCGGCCGATGCCGGAGTCCCCACCGGTGATCAGCGCTTTGCGCCCGGCCAGGCGGTTGCTGCCCTGGTAGCTGTCTTCGCCGTGATCGGGGCGGGGCTCCATGTCACGGGCGAGCCCGGGCCATGGCTGTTTCTGCTCTTTGAACGGGGGCTGCGCGTAGAGCTGGGTGGGATCACGCATCGGGGCGGGGTTGTTCGATGCGGGCGCCGCGCCGGAAGAAGATTGCGCAAACACGGGTGTCGCCACGCCTGCTGCGAGTGTGGCGGCCGCGCCCTGGATAAGCAGGCGGCGGCGCGAGGGGATGTGGTCGTCCGATTGCATCGGGGCCTCCAATCAGGTGATGGCGGTCCGCTCGCCGGGATCGGGTTCGTTCCTGGAAAGCTACAGGGTCGTAACCGCTGTGGCATGGGTGTAGACGATTCGCCCTTTTCAAACGTTCAGCCCCGATGACGACCGGGTTGATCTGACACTGGCAATCACCTTGGCCGGAACACTGGCGCGCCGGAAGGTTCGAACCTAGGCACCCCGACGAGAGCCGTAACTTGACCTACCCATTTCGAACCGCCGCCTCACCGGATCGCGCCGCGTCGCGCCCGGGCCGTGGCGCTTGCGCTGACCGCAGGGCAGGGCGCGCATGAAGCTGACACGAATCCTGATCGTCCTGGCCTTCGTCGTCGGGGCGGTCTGCTTTTTCTGGTTCGATCTGGGTGAGTACCTGACGCTGGAGACCATCCAGTCGCGCAGTGGCGCGCTCAGGGATCAGGTCCAGGCGCATCCCTGGTGGGCGGCGACCGTGTTCTTCACGGCTTACGTTGCGCTGACCGTACTGTCATTTCCCGGCACGGTGGTGCTGACCATCCTGGCCGGGGCGCTGTTCGGGTTGCTCGGCGGCACGTTGCTGGTGTCCTTTGCCAGTAACCTGGGTGCGCTGATCGCGATGCTCATCAGCCGTTTTCTTCTGCGTGACTGGGTTCAGCGACGATTCTCCAAACAGATCGCCAGCATCAACCGCGGTCTGGAGCGGGATGGCGCCTTTTACCTGTTTTCCCTGCGGCTGATTCCCATCGTTCCCTTCGTCCTGCTGAATCCGGCGCTGGGGCTGACGCGCGTTGGCATCTGGACCTTCTGGTGGACGACTCAGGCCGGGATGCTGCCCGGTAACGTCGTCTATGTGAATGCCGGGTTGCAGCTGTCGCGCATTCGCGAGATCTCCGACATCCTGTCGCCGAGCATGATCGGCACCCTGGTCCTGCTCGCCGTGTTCCCCTTGGCGGCTACGCGGCTCTTGACGCTGTACAAGGCTCGCAAGGCATTTCGCGGCTGGAGCAAACCCAAGGGCTTCGATTACAACCTGCTGGTCATCGGCGCGGGCAGCGGAGGGCTTACTGCCGCGCGAATTGCCGCATCGTTGAAGGCGCGGGTTGGGCTGGTCGAGCGTGGGCAGCTTGGCGGTGCCGCTCTGCACAGCGGCAGCGTGCCGGCTCGGGCGCTGATGCGTGCGGCAAACATGACCCACGCGCTGCGCCGAGGCGACACGCTTGGAGAGGGGCAGTGTCCGGACGTCGATTTTGCCAAGGTGATGCGGCAGGTGCGGCACACACTCGGTGAAGCGCAGGCGCGCGTGACGGTCGATGCCTATGAGGAAATGGGCGTGCGGGTGCTTGAAGGCGAGGCGCGTCTGACTTCGCCCTGGACGGTGGAGGTCGGCGATCGCGCCATCTCCACACGTGCCGTGATTCTGGCAACCGGCAGCCACGCTTATCTGCCACCGATCCCGGGGATCGATGAGGTCGACCCGTTGACCTCCGAAAACCTCTGGGAGCTGCAGGAGCGCCCTGATCGGCTGCTGGTCCTTGGCAGTGACGGAAATGCCTGCGAGCTGGCCCAGGCGATGCAGCGGCTGGGTTGCCAGGTGACCATGGTGTTCGAGCAGGAGCAATTGCTCGAGGGCTTCGAGCCGCAGGCACGCCAGGCCATTGCCGAGGCGCTGGAGGCTGACGGCGTCCGGTTGCTGCCGCAACACAGCGCAGAGCGATTCGAACGGGAAGGGGCATCGCATCGGTTGATCTGTGCAGCGGGTGAGGGCGGGGCCAGCCCGGCGGTCGGCTTCGATCGCGTGCTGATCGCGCTCGGTCGTCAGGCCTGTCTCGACGACCTGGGGCTGGATACGCTTGGCTTGAGCACCCGTGAAGACGGCAGCCTGGAAGTGGACGAGTACCTCGCCACGCGTTACCCCAACATCTACGCCGTGGGCGCCGTCGCGGGACCGGACACCACGACGCATGAAGCGGCGCATCGGGCGGGATTCGCCACGAGAAACGCCTTGTTTTCGGGGCTGCGGCGTGTGGCGGTCAGCGACAGGGTGGTGCCGAGGGCCGCCTATACGTCTCCCGAAGTCGCCATGGTCGGCCTGACCGAGGAGCAGGCTCAAGCCGTGCAACAGGAGTACGAGGTCACCCTGATTCCGCTCGAAAGCATGGCGACGGCTTATCTGAGCGCGGGTAACCGGGGTTTCGTCAAGGTGTTGACCGAACAGGGCCGTGACCGGATTCTCGGCGCCACCTTCGTCGGCGATGGTGCCAGCGAGGCCTTGGGCGTCCTGGTGGTCGCGATGAAACACAAACTCGGTCTCAACAAGTTGCACAAGGTCGTGCACCTTAACCCCACGCTGGCCGAAGCGAGCGTCGCCGTCGCCGAAGCATGGCGCCAGGCGCACGGTGCGAAGCGCCCGCTGGCCTGGTCCGAGCGGCTGCAACGCTGGCGTCGTGGCAAGGCGCATCGACAATCGCACACTAATGGCGACGCCGAGGCCAAACAACCCAACACGGCCGTCTAGCGAACCGGGGCGTCGCGTATGCTCAGCGATGGGTGCAGCTTCGCGCCTGACCCTCCGGCAAACCTCGCTCAAGAAGTCCGATGCTTTCCATCCTCTCCATCACCGCGCCCATTTTCATCCTGATCGCCATTGGCTTCGTTTCCAGCCGGGCAGCGCTGGTTAGCCGGGACCAGGTCGCCGGGATGGGGCGCTTCGTGATCACCTTGGCGCTGCCGGCACTGGTCATACGCGCGCTACTCGAACGGCCGTTGCACGAGGTGATTCACTGGAATTACCTCATCGGTTACGGGCTCGGTTCGTTACTGATCTTCGGGCTGGGTTACGCCTTCGCGCGCCTGGTGCGCAAGGACAACCTCAGCGGCAGCGCTCTGGCGGGCCTGGGCATGTCGGTCTCCAATAGCGGTTTCGTCGGCTATCCCATCGTCGTGCTGGTCGTCGGCGGTCCTGCCGCGGTGGCGCTGGCCCTGGGCATGATGATCGAGAATGCATTGCTGATTCCCCTGGCGCTGACGCTGGCCGAACTGGGCCGACAGAACGGCGGCAACGTCGGTACGGCTTTGCTCGGCACGCTGCGCAATCTGGTCCGCCATCCCGTGCTGATCGCAATCGTCCTGGCACTGCTGATGGCCACGCTCGACGTCAGGCCGCCGACATTCGTCGTGCGTGTGATCGACATGCTGGCTCAGGCGTCGGCACCCGTCGCGCTGTTCGTCATTGGCGCCAGCCTGAACGGCCTGAAGCCGGGCGGCATGGCGCCAGACTTGGGGCAACTGCTGATCGGCAAACTCATCCTGCATCCGTTGCTGGTATGGCTGTGTTTCAGTCTGCTGCCGATATCCGACCTGGCACTGAGAACCGCCGGGGTGCTGATGGCTGCTGCACCGATGATGAGCATCTATCCGATTCTCGGTGCGCGCTATGGTCTGGAACAACGCTGCGCTGCAGGGCTGGTGGCCGCGACAGTGGTGTCGTTCCTGAGCATCAGTGCGTTCGTGTGGTTGATGGCGTGAAGGTGCAGGGCTGCAGATCCGCCGTGCCCACTCCGGCCAATGAGCTCCCTATTTGCTGAGACGTGTCGGGAGTGAGCAATCAATGATTGAGCCATCGCATGCGTCATAGCTATCGACCACCCTTCGATACTGGCTTGGAGACGCACCGATGTGCTGGCGAAAAAACGCGTGAAGTGTCCTTGCTCTGAAAAGCCCAGTAACTCGGCAAGCTGACCGAGGGTGCCGCTGCGCTCGTGTTCCAGCCAGATGAAGGCTCGCCGCATGCGCGCGTCGTTAACCACGAGCGTCGGCGTCATTCCGGTGTCCTGCCGGAACAGGGTGAAGAAATGCGCGCGCGAAAGCCCGGCGGCCTGCGCCGCATTGGTCAAGCAGTCCGGGTCATCGAGGTGGGTCTGCAGATAGTCGCAGGCGCGGCGGATGCGCGCATCACGAAAACCTTGGCGAACCTGGGCGCCAAGGCGGCGCAGTTGCTTCCACTGCGAATAGTCCTCGATCAGCTCGATGAGGAAGTCGAACAGCAGAAACTCGATGCGCTCGCGCGGCACCAGGCCAACGCTGCAGGCCTCCGCGATCAGCTGGTCGGCCATCGTCCGGTTCTTGCTGCTGAGCTCAATGCTCGGTTGGGAGAAGAACCCCGGGTGGGCGCTCAGCGCCAATGACTGCTGGGCATCGGCGAGCCAGGCCGGTTCTATGTACAGCGCCAGGATCTGCGTCTGCGCGGCACCGGGTTGGAAATCGTAATAGTGCGGTTGCCAGGCATTGACCAGCACCGCACTGCGGTCGGTCAGCGGTACCTGGCGGCCGTTGACGTTGAAGAAGGTATCGGCACCCGAGGCCTTTATCAGCACATGGCACTCATGATGCGAGTGGGTAACCAGCGGACGGTCCATGTCGAGTAGGGCAACTCGCCCAAACTTACCGTGGAAAACGCGTTGTGCGGTGGACATCGCTAGCTCCTTACGGGTAGGCGGGTGGAAGGAGCGGCGGGCGCCATGCGCTCGTCGAGGTCGGCCGGATGGTCGACGTCCTGCAAGATGTCAGGGTCGTCGACCGACAGCCGTAGGTAGTGAGCGGCATCACGGCTGATCAGACGGCGCGCACCCTCGTCGCCGTCGAGCGCACACAGGGCCGGCCAGAAGGCGCGGCCGAACACCAACGGATGACCTGGCCGGTCAGCATGCCATGGTTGCACGATCCGTTGGTCGTCGGCCGCGCCGATCAGCTGCGCATAGGTTTGCGGGCGAATCCAGGGCATGTCACCGAGCAGCACCGCAAGGGCATCGCCCGGGTGGGCTGACAGGGCTGCGACGCCTGCGGCGAGACTGGCACCCAGGCCACGCTCGGCGTGCGGTGTGCACAGCACCCTTACTTGCGGCGGCAGGTGCAGGTCATCGAGCGTCTCGCCAGCACGTATGACCACCAGCAACTCGTCGAACGTGGCCGCGGCATTGGCAAGGCTTGCTTCCAGCAGTGTCCTGCCGTCAGCCAGGCGTGCCCGGCGCTTGTCGGCACCAAAGCGGCGGGCGGCGCCAGCGGCCAGTAACAGGCCTGCCACCTTCGTTTCAGAGCGCATCGCGGGCCTTGCCGTGGTAGACCCGCAGCACATCGGCGACTACCGACAGGGCGATCTCGGCGGGCGTCCTACTGCCGAGATCCAGGCCAATCGGCATGTGGATGCGGGCGATCTGCTCGGCCGCCAGACCGCCGACCCGTGCCAGGCGCTCGGCGCGCCGTGCGGACGTCTGCCGCGAGCCCATGGCGCCGATGTAGAAGGCCGGTGTGCGCACCGCTTCCATCAGCGCCAGATCGTCGATGCGCGGGTCATGGGTGAGGGCGACCACTGCGGTGGCCTCGTGGCAATTGCCGGCGGCGATGAACTCCGATGGCATCACCCGATGCACGCGTACCCCGTCGAGCGGGCGTTCATGCATCTCTTCGCGCGGATCGCAGGCGATCACTTCGCAGCCGATGGCACGGGCGAAGCTGGCACAGTATTCGGCCACCGGTGAGAGCCCAGCGAGGATCAGGCGCAGCACCGGTCCGATGCGCACCCGCGCCCGCTCGCCATCCAGCTGAGTCACCTCGCCACCGCGGTCGGCCACCAGGGCGAAGGCGCCACTGGTGAGGTCGAGGTCACGGACCAAGCGGCGCTGGCCGAGCAGGGCGTCGTACAAGTCCTGCAGGTGATCAGCCCAGGCCTCGCCCGGGGCGCGATGCTCGACCAACACTTGCAGCACGCCGCCACAGGGCAACCGCAGCCGGTGGCGTTGGTCGTCGCTCTCGCCGTAGCGAACGATCTGCGTTGGCGCACGCAGCTCGCCGTCGGACAGCGCTTCGAGGAACGCCTCTTCCACGCAGCCGCCGGAGAGCGATCCGACGAACTGGCCGTCGCTGCGCGCCACCAGCATGGCCCCCGGCCCGCGCGGCGCCGAGCCGTAGGTGGAGAGCACGGTGCATAGCCAGACGGCGCGCCCCTCGCGGCCCCACTTTAAGGCGGTTTCTACCACCTGAAGGTCAAGTTGGCGCATTGTCAGAGTCCCCATAACGACGGATGCGGTCACCGGTGGCGCCGCGCAAATCGGTTAACCTTCGAGCCCCAGTCACACGGGCCCGTACTCCATGACGCACCGACACTACCTCGAGACCGAGGCCGTCAGGCTCGAATACCAGCTCCTGCGCCCGGCCCGTTCGACCGGCCCGACGCTCGTCTTGTTGCACGAGGGCCTCGGCAGCCTCGCGCTGTGGAAGGACTTCCCGGTTCAGCTGGCCGAGGCCTGCCAGGCGCCGGTGCTGGCGTACAGCCGGCAGGGCTACGGTCAGTCCAGTCCGGTGTCCCTCCCGCGGCCGCTCGATTACCTGAGCGTCGCCGGGCCTGACGAGCTCGAACGTGTGCTCGATGGCCTCGGGCTGGATCAGGTGGTGCTGATCGGACACAGCGACGGCGCCTCCATCGCGCTCGCCTATGCGGCCCGCCAGGACCCACGCGTGCAGAGCGTGGTGGTGCTGGCGCCGCACGTCGATGTCGAGCCGGCCAGCGTCGAGGGCGTGCGGCTCACGGTGAAGGCCTACGCCCGCGGCGATCTGCGCGAACGCCTGCATGCCTATCATGGCGACAACCTCGACGGCGCCTTCCTGGGCTGGAGCGAGGCCTGGCTGAACCCCGTATTCACCGCCTGGAACCTGCACCGGGAGCTGTCGTGTATCCAGGTGCCGCTGCTCGCCATTCAAGGCCGCGAGGACGAATTCGCCACCGCGGCGCAGCTTGAGACTATCGCTCGCACGGTCAGCGGACCCTGTCGGACGGTGATGCTTGCGCACTGCCGGCATTTCCCGCAGAACCAGGCCCGCCCGCAGGTGCTCGAGCTGATTAGCGAGTTCCTGGCGGCCTTGGCCCAGTGACGATGGCGATGTCTGGCAGGCGGCCGGCATGCCCTTCAGCGCTCGTGGATCGTCATCTCGACTTCGTCGAGCGTGGGGAGGTCTTCCGGTGTCTCGCGCCAGCGCCGGACCACACCGAGTTCGATGTCTAACAGGTCGAGCACACGGCCTAGGGTGTGGTCGACCATCTCCGCCAGCGACGCCGGCTTGGCATAGAAGGCCGGCACCGGCGGAGCGATGATGGCGCCGAGTTCGGCCAGCTCGGTCATGGTGCGCAGGTGGTTTCGGTGCAGCGGCGTCTCGCGGACCATCAAGACCAGACGCCGACGTTCCTTGAGGATCACGTCGGCGGCGCGGGTCAACAAGGTGGACGTCACGCCACTGGCGATTTCAGACATCGTACGCACGGAGCAAGGCGCGACGATCATGCCCATGGTCTTGAAGGAGCCGCTGGCGACGGCCGCTCCGATGTCTTGGTTGGAGTAACACACAGTGGCCATCGGCTTGAGCTGCGACCAGGAAAGCCCTGTCTCGTGGGAGAGCGTAATCAGTGCCGACTTGGACACCACCAGGTGGGTCTCGATTGGGGTGTCGCGCAGCAGCTCCAACAGGCGCACCCCGTAGATCGCGCCGGACGCGCCGGAAATGCCGATGACGAGCCGCTGCGGGCGGGGACTAGCTGTGTTCATTCTCTGCATCCTGTAGTGCGCCTTCCTTGTAGAAATGGATGGCGTTGAGCGCGGTGGCCAGTGTCTTGCTGATGATGTCGATGAAGAGGGTCGCCGCCGGGGTCAGCGGGCGACGACTGTCGTGCACGCAGACCATGCGCCGGGTGATGCCCGGGGCGGCCAGGGATAGGCCCGTAGCGCCCCATCCTCGAGGCCACGCTGCAGCACCGTGGCCGGTAGGACGCTGATCCAGTCGCTGCGGCGCAGGAAACTCTCGATCACCGTCAAGTCGTCGAGCTCCAGGTGCGGGGATAGGTCCAGGCCCTGCGCGGCGAGCGCCTGGTCGATGACCATGCGTAGGCCGTGCCGGCGCGAGGGCAGCACGAGCTTCAGCTTGCCCAACGCGGCAAGCGGGATAGGCGTGGGCAGGCGCAGACGGGTCGTGGCGCCGGTCGCCACCAGCAGTTCCTCGTCGAGGATGTCCCGGCGGTGCAGGTGTTCCTGCTGGAAGCTCTGGTTGATCACCGCGAAGTCCAGTGCGCCGGACAGCACCCGGTCGATCAGATCCTGGCTGTAGCCGTAGCTGACCTGCATTTCGACGTCCGGATGATGCTCGACGAAATAGGCCAGGGTGCTGGCCAGCGCCTGGTTGGCGGCCGAGGCGATCAGGCCGGCGTTGATCCTCCCTCCGATCTTGCCGCTGCGGTCGATCAACGTCTGCCGCGCCTCGAGCAGCTCGCCGAGGATCGGCATGAAAAGGCGATAGGCCTGCACACCGGCCTCGGTCGGCGTCATGCCCTTGGGTGTGCGCTCGAACAGGGGCTGGCCGAGTTCTTCTTCCAACTTGGCGATCTGCATCGACAGGGCCGGCTGGACGATGTTCAAGCGCTGCGCCGCCTTGGTCACAGACCCTTCTTCGTACAGACAGGTGAAGTACTTAAGCTGGCGCAGTTCCATATCGACCTCGACATGTCGGTCTACAGGGGTCCGACATTCTGGTAGACGTGCTTGAGCTCTGTAAAATCCAGCAGCGCGTCGTAGCCGTGCAGCCGACCCAGCCCGCTCCGGCGATAGCCGCCAGTTTCCGCTTCGGCGAACAGCTTGTTGTGGTCGTTGATCCACACCGTGCCGTTGCGCAACGCCCGGGCCAGGCGCAGCGCCCGAGCGCCGTCGGAGGTCCAGACGCTGGCAGAGAGGCCGAACTCGGTATGGTTGGCACGGTGCACCGCCTCGATGTCGTCTTGGAACGTCTCCAGTACCAGCAGCGGGCCGAAGATCTCTTCCTGGCAGAAGAAGGCTCCGCTGTCCTGGTGGGCGATCAACGTCGGCGACAGAAAGGCACCGCTGTCCGGCATACCGCTCGGTCGTCCTCCGGCCAGCAGCACCTCGTCGCAGCTGTCCATCGATTCGCGAATGCGCTGGTCGACGAGTTCGCGCGAGCGCAGGTCGATCAGCGGCCCCATCTGCGTGGCGGCTTCGAGACCGTGCCCCAGACGGATCTCGGCCAACGCAGCAGTCAGTGCTTTCTTCATGTCCGTCGCGCGGCTGGCATGCACCAGCACGCGGCGGGCGGCGGTGCACTGCTGGCCGGAGATGATGGTCGCGGCGGCTGCTAGCTTCGGCGCCACCGCGGCGATGTCGGCATCCTCCAGCACTAGGCAGCAGGACTTGCCACCCAGCTCCAGCGACAGTTTCTTCATGGTCAGTGCGGCGTCCTGCATGATCCGCGTGCCGGTTGCCGTCGAACCAGTGAAACTGAGCACGTCGACCTCCGGTGTGGCGACCAGGTAGGCGGCGCCGGCATGACCGGTCTCGGCGAACAGGTTGACCACGCCCGGCGCGAGGGCCGGCAGCTCCAACAGCGGCGCGAGGAAGGCGGCATTGAACAAGGTGGTCTGCGGTGCCGGCTTGACCACGCAGGTGCAACCGGCGGCGAGTGCCGGCGCCAATGCCCGGACCAGCAGCACCGCCGGGGCGTTCCAGGGAATGATCAGCGCGGCCACGCCGGCCGGTTCGCGCAGCATCGTCGAGAATTCGCCAGGAGCGACCTCGAGCACGTGGCCGGGATTGTGTCGCGCCAGCCCGGCGTAATAAAGGATTTCCGAGATGGCACCGCCGATCTCGCCACGGGACTGTGCCAACGGCTTGCCGTTTTCGCGTGTGAGCAGCTGCGCCAGTTCGTCCTGACGGGACTTCAGCGCGGTCGCCCAGTCGAGCATGACCTGCTGGCGCAGGCGCGGATTCTGCGCCCATTGGGGGTTCTTGAAGGCGCGTGCGGCCGCCTCGACGGCGTAGCGCGCCTGGGCTTCGCCGCCGTCGGCGAAGCGGCCGAGGGTTCGCCGTTGGCCGGGTCGAGGCTATCGGACCACTCGCCATCGTCGCACCACTGGCCCTCAATGAAATGTCGTGCCTGCTGCATCTCGATCTCCTGTCCGGCAAAGCTGCTGGTGCTTGTTTTTCAGCTGTGCGCAAGGGCACCTGGCCGTTGCTTGTCCTGCCCTGAACGTGTGGCGTTCCGGGACCGGCACCTTGTAGGGCGGGCAGCGCCGGTGGATCGCCTGGACGCTTTCGCGTCGAGAGAAGGCGAGCCCTGCGAATGACCTTCGGGCCGTTCGCGCGGCGCGATACCCACGGTCGATCAGCCGTTGTGCGACTGGCCGAACAGGTGTTGCCAATCGGCGCCGGCCGGCTGGGCGACCGCGGTGAGGTCGACCTCGGCTTCGCCCGGCACGCGGATACGCTTGAAGCGCATCGGCGGCGCCGACAGCGGCACAGTGGCGTCGAAGCCCATCTTCGAACCGACACCGTCACGGGTCGACGGATCGAGTTTTGAACCCTGCGATTCGTGAATCAGCACCAGGTCGCGGTCGGCCTGGAAGCGAGTGGCCACTGCCCACTCGACTTCGGTGGGGTCGTGGATGTCGACGTCGGTGTCGACCACCACCACATGCTTGATGTCGTAGTGGCCACCGAGCGCACCAAGAATGATGTTTTTCGCCTCGCCTTCGGAGCGCTTGTCGATCTGCACGTACAGGTGGTAACGGCACACCGCCGCGCGCCAGATGCACGTCGCGCACCGAAGGGAAGCTGCGGCGCAGGTGCGCGAGCATCGTCGCTTCGCGCGGAATGCCGCCCAGCAGCAGGTGCTCCAGACCGCCGCCCACGATGGTATGGAACATCGGTGCCTGGCGGTGGGTAACGGCATCGACTTCAATCACGTGGCGCTCGGCGCGCTCACCGTAGTACTGCGGAAACTCGCCGAACGGGCCCTCTTGCTCGCGGGTGTTGGCCAGCAACCGACCCTCGATGACGATTTCCGCCTCGGCCGGTACGCGAATACGGTTGGTCAGGCACTTGGCCACCGGCAGTGGGCGGCCATGCAGCGCGCCGGCAATCTCCAACTCGTCGTGGTCTATCGGCACGATGGCCTGCGAGGCCATCAGCGTGAGCGGATCGCAACCGATCACCACGGCCACTTCCAGATCTTCATTCTCGCGCTCGGTTTCCTGAAAGAATGCAAGTGCATGCCGGGGCAGCAGCAAAGCACCGAGACGGTTCGGCCCGCTCACCTGCAAGCGATGGATGGATACGTTCTGCACCCCGGTACGCGGGTTGCGGGTGATCAGCAAACCAGCGGTGATGTAGGCGCCACTGTCGTGTTCGTTGTGCGTCGGGATCGGCAACTGGGTCAGCAGATCGACGTCGCGGTGCACCACTTGCTGGCAAGGCGCGTCGTCGGTCAACGCCCAGGGCAACGGCTCCAGGCTGGCGTGCTCGAAGCGGGCAAGCACCTGGCTGGGCTCGACGCCCATCGCCTCGGCCATCCACTGCCGATCCGAGAGCAAGCCGGAGATCACCGGGATGTCATGCCCGCCGGGCTGCAGGAACAGCGAAGCACTTTGACCGTCCAGGCGGTTGGCGATCGCCGCGACACCAAAGCGCAAATCGGTACCCGGACGGATGACGCTCAGTCGCTGGGTTTGCTGCAGATGGTCCAGCCAGCCGCGCAGGCTGGCGCCGACGGGTAGGCTCGTGGAACTGGGCATCGAAGGCATTGGCGACTTCTCTCGTGGTTTATTGTTTTGGCCATGCTAGGAGTGCGGTGCAGGTCTGCCTATTAAGCTTTTCTGATGCACGCCATCAGGGCAGGCGATGTCTTGTCAGGGATATGCCGCGCCCCCTCCTGCAGGCGTACAGGCGAAGCCCTGCGGATCGGGGTTTAGGGCCGCAAGATCGCCGGGTCGAGTACCAGCTCGATCAGGTACGGCCGATCGGCAGCCAAAGCCTGCTCGAAGGCCTGGGCGAACTGCGTGGTGCGTTCCACCCGCGCCGCACCGGCCCCGTATGCGTGGGCGAGGGCGAGCATGTCCGGGTTGACCAGGTCCGTGCCGTAGCGGCGCCCAGGGTAGTGCTTGTCCTGATGCATGCGGATCGAGCCATAGGAGCCGTTGTTGACCACGATGACGATGACATTGGCACCATACTGGACTGCGGTCGCCAGTTCCTGGCAGGTCATCTGGAAGCAGCCATCGCCGGCGAAGCACACGGCCGGTCGTTCGGGTCGGGCAAGCTTGGCGGCAATTGCCGCGGGCAGCCCATACCCCATCGAGCCAGATGTCGGTGCCAACTGGCTGCCGAACGCGCGGAAGGGATAAAAGCGGTGCACCCAGAGCGTGTAGTTGCCCGCGCCGTTGCTGATCACCGCGTCCGCCGGCAGGCGCTCGCCGAGCCAGGCGACGATTTCGCCCAGTTGCAGCTGACCGGGCAGCTCGGTCGGCCTTTGCCAGGCCTCGCGCTTGCTACGTGCGCGGCTCACCCAGGCCTCGCGCTCGCTCGGAAGTGGCCCGGACTGCAGGCCGGCGGCTGCGTCGACGAAGCCATCCACCGAGGCGCAAATGGCCAGCGTGGGGACGCGCACGCGGCCGGGCTCCTGCGGGTCGGGGTGGATGTGGACCAGCCGCTGGCGCGGCTTCGGCACGTCGACCAGTTCGTAATGGCGTGTGGTGATGTCGCCCAGGCGCGTACCAATTGCAATCAGCAGGTCGGCCTCGCTTATCAGTTTGGCCAGTTCGGGGTTCATGCCCAGGCCTGCATCGCCGGCATAGAGGGGGTGCTGGTTGTCGAATCGGTCCTGTCGGCGAAAGGCCGTGGCCACTGGCAGCGCATGGGCTTCGGCAAAGGCCTGCAGCTGTGCGCGACAGTCGGCGTTCCAGCCGGAGCCGCCGACGATTGCCAGCGGCCGTTGCGCCTCGCACAACAGCTCGCGCAGCTGAGCCATGGCCTGTGGTGATGGATAGCCCTGGTTGACCGGCGCCGGGCCGACATCAATCGGCGTGGTGCGCTCGAAAAGCAGGTCTTCGGGCAGGCCGAGCACCACCGGTCCCTGGCGGCCGGAGCGGGCGGTGGCGAAGGCGCGAGACAGATATTCGGGCAGGCGAGCGACGTCCTGGAGGTCGGCGGCCCATTTGACGACCGAACCGAACAGCGCGGAAACATCGACCTCCTGCCAGGCCTCGCGCTGCTGCAAGCCACGCGGCACCTGGCCGACGAAAACCAGTAGGGGGTGGAATCCTGCGCGGCGACATGCACCCCGGCCAACGCGTTGGCGCTACCCGGGCCGCGGGTGACGAAGCAGACACCCGGGCGCCCGGTAGTCTTGGCATAGGCTTCGGCCATCATCGAGGCACCGCCTTCCTGGCGGCAAACCACGAGGGCGATGTCGGGCGCATCATGTAGCGCGTCGAGCACTGGCAAGAAGCTCTCGCCCGGTACGGTGAACACCCGGTCCACACCGTTGCGCCTGAGCAGTTCGACGATGGCCTGTCCGCCGTTGGGCTGATATTCGGCTGTCATCTGGTCCTCGCTGAGATCGGCACAAAATAGGCCGCGCGACCAGGGCCGCGCGGAATAGGGTTACTTGAGCAGGCCGGCTTCGCGGTAATACTTCTGCGCGCCCGGATGCAACGGGGCGGCCAGGTTAGCCGGGGCGAGAGAGCCTTCGGCTGTCCAGCCTTTCATCGAACCGAACGAGCGCTGCAGCGCCTCGCGGCCGTCCATCACCGCCTTGGTGATGGCGTAGGCATCGGCATCGGAAAGCGTCTGGTTGGCATACAGCGAGGTGCTGAAGCCGACGCCCTTGACCGGCTGGTCCTGCTTCTCGAACATGCCGGCCGGCATGGTGGCGCGGACGAAACCGAATTTTTCCAGGTGGCTGACGGCGTCATCGCTCAGGTCGAGGAAGCGTTGGCCGGGGGTGATTGACAGCTGTGCGGTGTTCGGATGGCCTGCGGTGGTGATGCCGATGATCATATCCAGCTGGCTGTCGCCGAACTGGTCCTGCAGGATGCTCAGGCTCGACTTGCTGATGCTGCCGCCGTAAGACTCGATATCCTCGTAGGTCAGGCCATTGGCCTCCAGGATCAGTTTGGCAATGTACTCGTTGAGGCTGCCTTGCGGACCGGTGCCGATACGCACGGCGAGCTTCTTCTCCTTGATCTCGGCTATCGACTGGATGGAACTGTCGTTCTGCACGGTGATGCGCTGGTAGTACTGGTCGAGCCCGCCTACCAGACCGCGAATGTTTTCGATCTTGCTCTTGAACGGGCCGAACGGTTGCTGGGCCCAGGCGGCGACCGGCGGGAAGATCAAGCCGATATCGGCGCGGCGGGCAGCCAGCAACTTGGTATTGGCGATTGCCATGGGCGTACCCTGAATGTCGACGGTCGAGCCTTCTGGCAGGCGCTGGAGCATTTCGCCGCGCAGCGCGCCGGCATAGGCGTACCAGGTGGTACCGGTCGGTCCGGCGGCGAACTTCACATTCACCGGTTCGGCGGCCATTGCGCTACCGCACAACCCGACGCTTCCTAGCAGGGCAACAGCAATATGCTTCTTGAGTGTCTTGATCATTTTGTTGTTCTCCTCAATTGAATTTGGAAGAGTCGCGGCGCTAGGCCCCGGATCTCCCCAGCACGCAGTCGGCCTGCATGGTCCTGCGCTTGCGGCTCTGCCAGGCCCAGACCGCACAGAGCAGGACGAGCCCACCCAGCGAGGCCTTGAGCACCGGCGCGATCAGCAGCGCTGCGGCCACGAAGAGCAGCACTGTTTCGAACAGCGAGCTACGGGCGCGCAGGTAGCCCACCACGCAACCGGCCAGCGCATAACAACCGATCACCGCGGTGATCACCGCCGGAACGATGGCCTGCCAGTCACCCTGTAGCAGCAGCGCCGGGCTGAAGACGAAGGCGAAGGCGACGAGAAATCCGGCCAGGCTGTAGCGGAACGCTACCCAACCGGTCTTCCACACGTTGGCCTTGGCGATGCCACCCGCGACGAAGGCGGCCAACGCCACTGGTGGCGTGACCATCGACAAGGCGGCGAAATAGAGCACGAAGAAGTGAGCCGAGAGGGCCGGCACGCCCAGCTTGTCGAGCGCCGGAATGGCGAGAATGGCGCCCATGATGTAGGCCGCTGTGGTCGGCATGCCCATGCCCATCACAATGACCATGAACATCACCAGCAGCAGCGCCGGGATCAGCATGCCACCGGACAACGCAGTGACGAAGCTGCCGAAGGTCAGGCCCAGATTGGTGATCGAGGCGATGCCGACCACGATGCCAGCCCCGGCGCAGGGAATGGCCACCGCGATAGCGCCGCGCGCCCCGGAATCCAGCGCCTTTAGTGAGTCGCTTGCCACTGAGCCAGCAGCTTTCAGCACACCGTTGCCGCCCTGAGTACGGAAGCCCTCCCAGGCACGGGTGCAGAGACCGAACACCACGGTGATCCAGATCGCCTGAAGCGTCGCCGAGCTCAGCGCGCGGCCCGCCATGATCTGGTAGACCAGCACGAACACCGGGATCAGCAGGTACAGACGCTTGAGCACGCTCGCCCAGTTGGTGTTCAGTTCGTCGCGGCTCAGGCCGGCCAGGCCGCGGCGGCGCGCCAGCAGATCAACCACGAAATACAGCGCGACGTAGAACAGCAGCGCCGGGATCAGAGCGGCAACCGCCACCTCGGCATAGGGGATGCCCATGAACTGGGCGATCAGGAAGGCTGCGGCGCCCATCACCGGCGGCATGATCTGGCCACCGGTGGAGGAGGTGGCCTCCACCGCCGCCGCTTCCTCGGCACTCATTCCGGACTTCTTCATCGCCGGAATGGTGAACATGCCCATTACCGCAGCGTTTGCCGTGGCGCTGCCACTCACCGACCCAAACAAGGTGGATGAGACGATCGAAACCTTGGCCATCCCACCGCGGAAGCGCCCCACCAGCAGCACCGACAGGTCCATGAACAGCTGTCCACCGCCGAACAGCTGGAGAAAGGCACCAAACAGCAGAAAGTAGAAGACCTGGTTGTAGGACACGATGCTGGGAATACCGAAGACGCCTTCGTTCTGCATCGTCTGCATGTCGAGGAAGGTCTCGAAGAACAACCGGCTCGGCTCGCCGTCGTGGCCGATCAGGCTGAGCATCGGGACATCGCGCAGTTGCGGGCCAATGAACTGATAGACCAGGAACACCAGGATCACGGCCGTCAAACCCATGCCCAACGCACGGCGTACGGCCTCGATCACCAGCACGACGGTGGTAATGCCCACGACCATGTCCAGGGTAGACAGCGGATCGACCATGGCGATGCGCATGTTCAACATTTCGCCGCTGCGCAGGTAGTGCAGGGCGATGGCTACGGCCACGGCGGCGAGCAGGTAGTCCGAAAGGCGCGTCACGGTGAAGCGACCGGCATCGTCTTTGCGCAGCGGATGAGTGATGAAGGTCAGCACGACGCCGAACATGATGTGAATCGGCACCGCGACGATCAGGTCCAGCGGGGTGCCGTAGACCATATAGATCTGGAACGCCGCCCAGCACAGTGCAACGAACGAGGCAGGATTGAGTAGGTTCTTCATGGGATCTGCCTCTGGGAAATGACGACCGGCAGCCTAGGCAACAAGGCGACAGACGCCCGCCAGGCGTCTGCGCCGACAAACATCAGCCTTGAGTAGGTCGGAGCGGCGGCCGCTACGGACTGCGAACGAGCAGGTCCGGTTTTCGGCAGTGAAGCGAGGAGGGCGTGACGGGCCTGCAAACCCTGGGATGGACAGAAGATCATTCGATTCACCGTTTTTGTTCTTATCGGTTGACTGCCGTCCGCCAAGGGGTACGGAAGGCCGCTTTATCTTGTCGATTGCGGGGTGGCATGGCCATTAACGATTTTTGATGCAGGCCATCAGGCAGCGCTCTAGCTTGCGTTCGGGGTGTGACGAACCTCCCCGAGCAACCAGGACACCGCGACGCCGAACAGCAATGCCCAGAACGGCGAACTGATGCCCAACAGCGAGAACTGACTCATCGCCACGGCCAATGCCACGAAGGCGCCGATCTGGCACGCACCGCCTTTCTGGAAAGCCTGTTGCAACGCACCGAGCAGCACGCCGATCATCGCCAAGCCGGCCACTACAACGATCAGCGCTTTGGGAAAAGCGAGGATGAAGGGCACCGCAAGCCCAGCGAACAATCCGAACAGCGCGAACAGCGCGCCGTTGACCAAGGCGGCTCCATAGCGCAGGCGCGGGTCATCGCCAGCCTGCTCGGAGGAGCAGATGGCGGTCATGGGCCCGGCGATATTGGCATTGTGCCCGCCGAGCATGCCGGCCAGCATACCGCCGACGCCGCTGATCACGGTCATCGCATTGACCGGCGGGTGGTAGCCCTCGGTCAGCAGTACGCCGGTGGCCTGCGCGTTCTCGGCACCGATCACCAGCGCGGTAAGTGGAATGGTGATGGCGAGAACGGCGTCGAGCGAGAAGGTCGGTGCGGTGAGCGACGGCATCACCCAGGCGATGTTCACGTCCGCGGGCTGCAACTGGCCGAGCGCAAAGGCAAGTACCAGCCCGACCACCCCGGCGACCAAGACCGGCGGCACCGCACGGGTGAAGCGGGTGACCAGAAAGAAGCTCAGGGCAGCGACACCGGCGATCAGCGGCGCGCTGACGATGGCATCGATGGCTCCCGTGGCGAAGCGAATCAGCGCACCAGCGATCATCGCCATCACGATCGGCATGGGCAGCCAGCGCATCAGCCGGCCGATCAGTCCGGTGATGCCGAGTAGGAACACCAGCACGCCGCTCAGGATGAATGCGCCCACAGCGTCGCTGAAGGGGATGACCGTGAGCGACGCCGCGAGGATGGCCGCGCCGGGAATCGTGTAGGCGCCGCAAATCGGTTGTCGGTAGCGTAGCGCCAGAAACAGACTGATCAGACCGCCGAGCACGTAAACCGCGAACAGCCAGGCGACCGTCTGGGCGTTGCTTAGACGGCCCGCTTCGGCGGCATTGATCACCACCAATGCCGGGCCGGTGCAGCCGAAGAGGGCGGCGACCACCCCGGCGCTGATGGACTTGGAGTTGAGCGCCCGGCGCAGCGAGGGCTTATCGGCGGCAGGCGGAATATCGACTGCTTGGTGGGACAGGTTCTGGGTCATGGCAACGCCTTCGCTTGTTGTTGTTTGCGTTCGGTCGTTCGCCGAGTGCCGCCCAAGCGGGCGGCACGCGTGCAAGTAGCGGCTCAGGTGCCGCGCAAATCACTCGCCGCGGAACACGGCGGGGCGCTTGCCGTGGAACGCTTCGACGCCTTCCTTGAAATCAGCCGAGCTGCGCAGGCGGCTGTAGCAGTGGCCTTCCATTTCGATGGCAACTTTCAGCGGCGCGTCTTCGTTGTCGTTGATCAGCTTCTTCGCCGTGCGCTGGGCCAGCGGCGAGAAGCGGCGCAGTTCGTCAACCAGCGCATCGACGGTGCTTTCCAGTTCGGCATCCGGCACGCATTCGGTGATGAAGCCCCAATCGTAGGCCTGCTGGCCGGAGACTCGCTTGGCACGCATGACCATGTGCTTGGTGCGGGCGATGCCGATCATCTTCTGCAGGCGCGCCGAACCGCCCGATCCCGGTATTTGCCCGAGGTTTTGCTCCGGCAGGGCATAACGGGCCGTCTCCGAGGCGATGCGGAAGTCACACGCCAGCGAAAGTTCGAAGCCGACGCCGAAGGTGTAGCCACGGTTGGCGGCGATCACGGGCTTGCTGCAGCGCTCGGGCGCGGCCACGTTCCAGGCCAGCTTGGAGACGTGTTCCGGCGAGGCCTCGAGAAAGCCTCTGATGTCGCCGCCGCTAGAGAAGTGCTCGCCCTGGGCGCGCAGCACGATAACGCGCACGCCGGGGTGGGCGTCCAGCGCCTCGAATACCTGGCGAAGTGTCTCGCGCTGGCTCATGGCTATAATGTTGTACGGCGGACGGCCAAGGATAATGTCGGCGCGCTCGCGGGCGGTGTCGACCTCGACGGTGAAGCCATCGAACTCGTCGTTCAGAAACTGCTCGGAGGTGGAAGTGTTCATGGTCGTTCCTCTTGTCGAATCGGGGTTAGCTGGCGGCCTTGACCTCAACGCCGTACTGGGCCACCAGCACGCGGCGCAGGATCTTGCCGACGGGGGATTTGGGAATCTGCTCGATGAATTCGTAGCGGCGAGGGCGCTTGAAACGGGCTAGGCCGGAACTCACGCAATGCGCGTCGAGTTCTTCTTCGCTTACCACGTAGCGCAGTTTGATGAAGGCGGCGATCAGCTTGCCCCATTGCTCGTCTGGCAGACCGACCACCGCGACTTCCTCTACCGCAGGATGCAAGGAGAGGGTGTTTTCAATCTCCGCCGGGCTGACGTTCTCGCCGCCGGTGATGATCAGGTCGTCAACGCGACCCGTAACGAAAAGGTCGCCTTCTTCATCGAAATAACCTGTGTCACCAGTGAAATACCAGCCGTCGTGTAACGATTTTGCATCCGCGTCGGGGCGCTTCCAGTAGCCCTCGAAGGCCTCGTCGCTGGCCAGGTCGGCGATGATCTGGCCTTCCTCGTTAGGCTCAGCCAGTTGCACGGGCGACTGGGCGTCGAGCCCGACTACACGAATGCGCTGATTCAGCGCGCAGCGGCCTGAGGAACCAGGCTTGCGCGCGGCATGCTGGTCGATGGTGAAGGTATAGATTTCCGAGCTGCCATAGTGGTTGACGAACAGCTCGGGACTGAAGGCCGATTGCACCCGGCGCATCAGGCCATCGCTCATGGGTGCACCGGCGAAGCCGATCTTGCGCACGCTAGCGACCCGCTCGGGGCTGAATGCCGGATGCTCGATTAGCATGTGGTAAAGCGTCGGGACCAGGTAGAGGTTGCTGATCTTCTCGCGCTCGATGGCGTCCAGCGTGGTCTCGACGTCGAACTTCGGCACGCATACGAAGTGTCCATCGATCAGGGTCATCGACAGCAGCGAGCGCACGCCCATGGTGTGATACAGGGGCATCACGCCCAAGGTGCATTCCTCGTGGCCGTATAGGTTCTGCGCCACGTGCGCCACCGCCGCCGCGCGCTCGGCACGGTGCCGGCGCGGCACGCCCTTGGGCCGACTGGTGGTCCCGGAGGTGTAAAGCATCAGCGACCAGTCTTCGGGGCCGGCGCGCAGGATGCTCTCGCCCGGCGCCTCGGCACACAGTTGCTCGAAGCTCAGGGCGCCTTCGGCCACGGCATCGCCGACGCTGACGCAGGGCACCTGCAGGCGCCCGCAGGCCAGCACCGCTTCAGCCGATGAGTCGTCATGAACCAGCGCGCGAGCGTCGGCATCGGCCAAGCACCACGCCAGATCGTCCGCGGTGCAGCGCCAGTTCAGCGGGGTCATGACAATGCCGCTGAACTGGCAGGCCCAGTGCAGCGTCGCCATTTCCCAGCGGTTCTGCATCACCGCCACCAGGTGGTCGCCCTTGCCGAGCCCAAGGCGCTCCAGCCCATGGGCGGCACGCTGGATGTCGGCGAACCACTGCTCATAGGTTTTCTTCAGCGCACCGTCGCTGATCGCTACAGCCCCTGGGCGGCGCTCGACTGCGGCGAGAAAGCTGCGTCCTAGATCAAACATGGGGGTTCTCCATGGCTTCTTGTTGTTGTGGGGAACGGCGTTGCCGCGAGACTTCGAGCACCGCCTGAACCATTCCCGTGTAACCGGTGCAACGGCACAGGTGGCCGGACAGCATGTCGCGCACCTGGACCTCGTCGGGTTCCGGTACGCGTTCGAGAAATTCCACGCAGGACATCAGGATGCCGCTGGTGCAGAAGCCGCACTGGAGTGCGTGATGGCGGCTAAAGGCCTGTTGCAGGTCGTTCATTACCTCGTCGCGGGCCAGCGATTCGACGGTGTCGATGCGCCGCTCGTGCGCCTGCACCGCGAGCATCAGGCATGAGCGGGAGGCAACGCCGTCCACCAATACTGTGCAGGCGCCGCAGACGCCGTGCTCGCAGCCGACATGCACGCCGGTGGCACCGAGCTCGTGGCGCAGGAAGTCGCACAGCTGCATGCGCGGCTCGGCATGTCCCTGACGGTCGCGACCGTTGAGTTGCAGGCGGATGGGAAAACGTTGGTCAGCGGGCGCGCGCATGGTCCTGCTCCTCGATCAGTTGCCGGCCAAGCTCGCGCACCAGCTGACGCCGGTACGCCGCGCTGGCATGTATGTCGTCCTGTGCGCCGAGCGACCAGGCGAACGCGTTGAGTGCTTCAGGCAGACCCGCGCCACGCGGCAGGCGGCGCAGTACCGGACGGTCGGAGACGCCGCCAATGCCGAGCTCGACCGCGTCGTCGCGGATGCAGGCGGCTAGCGCCACCAGAGCGAAATCGCCGTGGCGCATGGCTATCTCGCGGAAGCGGTAGCGCACGGCTGGATCGGCCAGCGGGAAGCGCACCGCGCTGACCAGCTCGTCCGGGCGTCGCGCAGTGGTCAGCACACCTTGGAAGAACTCCACAGCTGGCACCTCGCGACGCTTGCCCTTGAGCGACTCGAGTACCACCTGGCCACCAAGGGTCACCAGACATAACGGGATTTCGGCGCTGGGGTCGGCATGCGCCACAGAGCCGCACACGGTGCCGCGGTTGCGCGTCTGGAAGTGGCCGATCCAGGGGAGGGCGCGAGCCAGTAGCGGCACTTCCTGCGCGAGACTGGGGCGCTCCATCAGCTCCACCTGGCGTACGGCGGCACCGACATTCAGGTGACCGTGCTCGATCACCAGGCTGTGCAGATCCTCGGCGTGGTTGATGTCGACGAGCACCTTCGGCTGTGCCAGGCGCATGTTGAGCACCGCCATCAGTGACTGGCCACCGGCGATGATGCGCGCCTGCTCGCCGTGCTCGGCGAGGATTTCAAGCGCTTCGCGCTTGCTGGCGACGCGGACGTAATCGAATGCGGCCGGTTTCATTGCGCACCTCCCTTGCCGAACAGGGCAAGCAGGCGCTGCCACAGCCCGCTGCGCACCGGTGCTCCGGTCAGGCGCTGCGCGAGGCGAGTGAATATCTGCCCGATGATCACCTTCGAGGCGCTCTGTAGCATGCGCCCGCCGACCGCTGCGACCTTGCCGCTGACCGCGGCGTCATAGACGTATTCGAGGCGGGTGTGGCCGTTGTCCAGCTCGACGAAACGCACCCGCGCGCTGCCGGTGGCCGAGCCCATCGGGCTGTTGCCTGAGCCCGACAGCTTCAGCGAGCGCGGCGGGTCGAGGTCGGTCAGGCCGACCCGGGCGGCGAAGCGCGCGCGAATCATGCCGACGCCCACGGTGACGTCGGCGCGGTAGTGGTTCTCGCTTTCCAGTTCCAGCGCGTGGCAGCCGGGAATGATCGCCTTCAGCGTTTCAGGGTCGAGCAGGGCGTCGTAGACCTGCTGCGGCGAGGCGGGGATCTCCACCGAATCCTCGGCTTGCAGGCTGGAGCCGCCGGCCGTCTTGGGCGCCTCCTGCACCATGCCCTCGGGGGCCGGCGGCTCGTCGATGCCGATCATCGTGCGCACCCGTGACAGCGTTAGCGGCAGGCGAACGTCGGAGCGCCCCAGCGCGTCGGCCACGGCGTTGGCGATGCACACCGGAGTGCTCATGTTGTTGCCTTCGCCGACGCCCTTGGCGCCCAGCGGGGTGAACGGAGAGGGCGTTTCCATGTGCAGAATCAACGGTTCCACCGCTTCCGGTGCGGTCGGGACCAGATAGTCGGCGAAGGTGCCGGAGAGAAAACTGCCATCGCTGGCGTAGGCGAACTCTTCCATCAACGCCACGCCCAGGGCCTGGGTGAAGCCGCCGCGAATCTGCCCATCGACCAGCATCGGGTTGAGGATGCGCCCTGCGTCGTGGCAAGTGACGTAGCGATCGATGTGCACTTCACCGGTGACCCGATCGATCTCCACCGCGCAGATATCGAAGATGAAGCCGTAGCACAGCGAGCTGTTGATGCAATCCTCGTCGCTCGGCGCGGTCAACTGCGGCGGGCTCCAGAAGGCGGTCTCGCGCAGCCCGCCGAGTTCGCCTTCGGGCAGCAGACCGGGCGACCAGTGTGTAGCGCCTGCGATGCGGTGGAACGGCTGGCTCGGCCCGCCCTCGACGAAAACCTTGCCACCGGCGAAGCGCACATCCTCCGCGGGCACCTGCCACATGGCCGCGGCGATGCCGGCCATGCGCTCACGGATGCGCATCGCGGCGTTGTAGACCGAGCCGGCGACGGCGCCGGCGAAACGGCTGGAATAGTTGCCCGAGGCGATCGACCAGGCGTCCTTGCCGGTATCCAGCTCGACATTGACGCTGATGCCTTCGAGCGCGACGCCGAGCACCTCGGCGACGATCTGCGCGACCACCGTCTGATGCCCCTGGCCCTGGGGCGTCGAGGACACGTGCACGGAGACGTCGCCGAGTGGACCGACGCTGACGGTGGCGGTGCTCACCGCGCCGTTCTTCGGCCCGGCCTTGCGCCGCTCCTCGGGCGTCATCGCGGTGGTGATGTAGCCCATGTTGGAGATCGAGGGTTCCACCGCGGCGGTATAGCCGATGCCGTAGATTCGGCCCTCGGCGCGCGCCTGCTCGCGGCGGCGCAGCAGGTCATTGAGGCCGCCGTCGCGCACGGCCAGTTCGATCGCAGCCGGGTAGTCACCCGAATCCAGGAGGGCGCCTGCAGCGGCGCGGTAGGGGAAGGCGCCGGCCGGAACCAGGTTGCGACGGATCACCTCGAGCGGGTCGAGACCCAGCTCGACGGCGACCTGATGCATCAGCCGCTCGAGGGCAAAGTACACCTGACCGCCGCCGAAGCCACGGTTCAGGCCGCTCGGCACCTTGTTGGTCAGCACCACGCGGTTACGCACCAGCAGGTTGCGGATTGCATAGGCGCCGGTGAGGTTGCCATGCATGCGGTAGAAGGTGGCGGGCTCTGGTGCACGCAGGTAGCCGCCGCAGTCGTCTATCTGGTCATATTTCAAGGCCAGCACGCGGCCGTCGGCTTCGACGGCCGCCTCGATTTCGCAGACCCGGTTGGTGGCGCTGGAGGAGGCCTGCAGGTGCTCGAGTCGGTCCTCGACCCACTTCACCGGCGCGCCGACCTTCCTCGCGGCCAGGCCCATGAGCACGATATAGGTGAGCACACCCTGCTTGATGCCGAAACTTCCGCCCGAATCCGGTGGCGTACGCAGACGCAGGCGGTTCCCAGGCACATTCAGCGCGCGCGACATCACCGAGTGCAGCGCGTATGGGCCTTGGAAATTGGAGAGCACGTCATAGCTACCGGTCGCCGGTTGGTACTGGCCAAGCACCACGTAGCATTCGATCGGCGTGCAGGAGTTGCGCGGGTAGTGGACCTTGATCGATACACGCCGTGCGGCCTCGGCAAAGGCGCGCTCGGGTTCGCCATAGCGGAAGTTGCGCTCGTTGACCACGTTGCTGCCGACCGCTTCGTGTAGGACTGGCGCGTCTTCCTCGGCGGCCGCTTCCGGATCGACAATTGCCGGCAGAGGCTCGTACTCGACCTTTACCGCGTCGAGGGCGTCCTCAGCGAGATAACGGTCATCGGCCATTACTACGCACACTGGTTCGCCAACGTAGCGGACCTTGTCCACCGCCAGGCACCAGTGTTCCATCGGTGCACGAACACCAACCGGAAATGGATTGGCCCAGCGTTTGACGTCGTCGCCAGTGAGCACGCCGTGCACCCCGGGCATGGCCAGAGCGGCGGCCGCGTCGACGGACAGTACGCGAGCATGCGCATGGGGTGAGCGGACTATGGCCGCATGCAGAGTGCCGGGCGGTGTGGCCACGTCGTCTGCATAGCGGCCGAGCCCGCGTAACAGCGCGGCATCTTCGACCCGGCACTGGCTTTGGCCGATATGGCCAGCTTTCGCTTCGGCGCTATGGGGCATGTTCATGGGCGGCTCTTGTTCTTGGATAGTTGCGATGAGCCGATTGTGTGTAACGACCGAGGCCAGCGCCTTGCCAATGACTACGCGGTTTCACCGACGGGTCCGGGAATTTGCCCTGGAGTCTGATTGCGGCTGTGACAGGAACCGCGAGGACAACAACAGACGCCAGGAGGCCATCGAGCGTGAGTATCCTAATTTCGCATAATCTATATTATGTTAAATTATCATCGCTTCGAGGTCGTTGCTTTCTGAACTCTTGGCATTCGCAGCCTCACCATCAGCTTGGATCCGGTCACTACCTTGGCCGGATATGCCCCCGCTAAATCTGCCCTGCGCAGTTTCGTAGCCTGACTCAGAAATGGCGGCGTTTTTAACCGCTGAGCCATCTAAGGCAGCAGCGCGATCCCAAAACCATTCGTTCATACAATTCCCAATTCCAAACCCCACGCGAACATACGCTCCTAAATTTGAGGTCAGTCCTTCCCCTGGGGTACATCTGTTGGTGTCAGCTCCCTCGAGGTTGCTGCCAGCATCTGGCTAGGCTAGCCAATCTGGTGCTCAAAAAATGAAAGCGTGAAGTTCCATCCACTGTCATAGCTCATCACCGGTGCCGTTCGAGCGTGATCAAAGGCCAGGTAGCGGCCCTGATACCGACCGAAGAGCGAACGATCCGCTCGCGATTCATTCCGCATGATCCATTTGATGTTTATGGGTAGCAGGCCAGCTGACGGAGACTAGACGTGAACCGTAATGACCTACGTAAGGTAGATTTACAACTGCTTGTCGTGTTTGAGAGCTTGATGCACGAGCGGAACCTTACCCGCACGGCAGAAAAGCTATTCCTTGGCCAACCTGCGATCAGCGCGGCTTTGACCAGGCTACGAGACAATTTCAACGACCCGCTATTCGTACGCAACGGTCGGAGCATGGAGCCGACCCCTAGAGCGTCAGCAATCTTTCAACGGCTGCCTGATGCTTTGGACGGAATATCCCTCGCGCTAAGTGAAGTCCAAGAATTCGAACCAGCTACCAGCCGTGCCACCTTCCGCGTCGGTATGTCTGATGACGTTCAGTGCGGCCTACTGCCTCGTTTGTTGATTCATCTTCGCAACGAGGCCCCAAACTGCATCGTCGTCGTCCGGCCTGCCAACTTCCTGCTATTACCTGGACTATTAACTTCGGGTGAAGTCTCTGTAGGTGTTAGCTACACATTACAGCTGCCTGCAAACGCTAAGTCGAGAACGCTACGCAACATTAAGGCGACCGTCATCCGCGCTGATGACGATACGGCGTCGCTGACGCTTGATCAGTTCTGTGAGCGACCACATGCGCTTATCTCTATGTCTGGAGATCTTAGCGGTAAAATAGACCACGACCTAGGTCTTCTCGGACGCTCACGTCATGTAGCGCTAGCGGTACCACACTTCACTGGCCTAGCCGCGTTGATACGTAATTCGAATTTGATTGCGACAGTTCCAGACTATGTGGCTGATGAGTTGGTACTAGCGGGCGGGCTGATTATGGAGCCTCCACCGTTCCAGATAGCAGCATCGCAGCTGAATATGGTTTGGCGCGCTGCGAGTGATCAAGACCCCGCTGAGCGTTGGTTGCGTCAGCAGATTATGGACTACATGTCTGCAGAATGATCAATCGCGGGCGATCGCAATATTCGACATTTACGACGCTTCACACCAAGGTATTTTGGGCTGGTTAGTTGCTTGTTTCGGAGGTCGTGACCTTGCCGGCTGGTCAGCGCTAGTGGTTTATCACCTGGACTGGATGACGCAACCAGCCTACATGCCTGAAAAAGACTCGTCCTTCAGCGCTGCGTCAGCGTCACGGAATGGGCTAAGTTTTTTGAAATTAGCGCTCCGCTGGTACGCCGGCTGAGTTGCTTATGGTGCCCCCTGCCCCATTCCGGACACTATTCTCGAAAACTCGGTACGCTTGACTATTTGATGCAGCCAGAGCCTGTCGCGGAAGTACGTCTGTAAATGTTGCCCAGCATGCTCTGCAGGGACGGCACAGCGACGCTTCAGCGTCTGGACTACCGCAGCAGCGGCTGCGTAGGCTAACAGGAAGGCTTCAGTAATACGTTTAACTACCGAGTCAGAACGATGCGCGATAATGAAGCGCGTAACTCTCTATACCATCGTTGGGCTTCTTGATACCCGCGTTTGAGTAATGGATTGCTCGCAGCCCTATCTCATGCCCACTGATGAAGCGAATGCCAGCACCTATTCGGTCCTCGAACTGAAACGAGGTCCCAAGGCCGTTTTCTTCGATTTCGGTGCTCTCGAATGCCGCTATACCTATGCCTGCCTCCAGATAGGGTTTCATTGCTCCACCATTGAATTCGTAGACAAATACCGGAGCAAGCGAAATGCTGTGATTACTAGAGACTTTGTCTCCGTCCCAGTAGGTATATCCTGCATCCCAATAGCCTGTCAGCCTACCGACTTCTGTTTGAAACCAGCTGCGATGGAAGTCTTTTTTGAACACCGAGCCGATAAGTCATCGTTGACTCACCAGTGCCTCCGACCGCAGCGGTAAAGTCCCAAGCGTGAGCGGTCGTCGTCGAAATAAGCGCAACTGTCATGGCATAGATCAACCTGTTCATAGAGTATTCCGTATCAATGAATGGATGTTTTATCGTTACCCGCCGCTCGGGCAGGGCTGTCGCGTCTCGACTACTCGACAGGCTTCGGTGCGGATACTGGAAAACGTAGCCTCGATAAGTCTTAGCGGGGCTATGCGAAGCGCAGATCGCTTGCAGCGCTACAAATCTTCGGAGCGAACTCCGCCATGGAACTATGCTCAGCGAGACGCTTGCAGCCTGGGCATTGGCTCGTCCGGCAATGGAATGAACTGCGTATCGTCGGCGTCTGGCAGCTTCATCTTTCCTGCCTTCCAGTCCGATACCGCCTGCGCGAGACGGTCGCTCGAGGAGGAAACGAAGTTCCAGTAAATGTAGCGTTCTCCCACCGAGTCTCCGCCGAGGACCATCACCCGGGAGTGTTCCACCGCCCGTACGCGTGAAGCTGCCGACCCGAGCACCAACATCTTGCCACTTTCGTAACGCGTTCCAGCAAACTCTACCGCCCCGGTAGCAATGTAGAAGGCGCGCTCTTCATAGCCACTCGGGATCTCGGCGGTGGCGCCGGCGGCCATTTCGAGATGCGCGTAGAACAGCGGCGAATGTGTTTCGGCTCCGGCAGTCAAGCCGTAGGCACTGCCGGCGATGAGTTGCCCGATCACCCCATCGTGGTCCCATTGCGGCAGGTCGAGACCTGAGTGATGGGTGAAAGATGGACTGATCTCCTCCTGCTCTGCCGGCAGCGCTACCCAAGCCTGAATACCGTGCAAATGATCGCCATGCATTCGGCCGTGCTCGAACCGCTCGCTATGCGTAATGCCGCGCCCCGCCGTCATCCAGTTGACTTCCTGGGGTCGGATCGCCTGTTCGTAACCAAGGCTATCCCGGTGCATTACGTTGCCAGAAAACAGGTACGTCACAGTCGACAGACCTATGTGTGGGTGCGGGAGGACATCGAATTCGGCGCCCACCCCAGGCTGGATATCGAGCGGCCCCATGTGATCGAAGAATATGAACGGGCCCACCATGCGCTGCTTGGCAAACGGCAATACACGGCCCACATGCAGGCCACCGCCGAGACTGCGACGCCGCTGCTCGATAATCGTCTTAATCATTTCATTTCCCCTGATCGAACTCCGTCGTTGACGGCACAGAAGTCATCGCAGCATCTTGGCGCGTTGGAGAAATCTCCAGACACCGGCCCTATGGGGCTTATGTCGTCAAATGCCCGGTCATCTGGAGCACCTGCCCATTGGGCAAGGTTGCATGCAAGTGACTCAGGCGACGCGCATAGTTCTGGACCTTGGCAGCCGTGGAGCCGTCATGTTCCTGCCAGCTGACAATGTATGGACGGTTTCCGAGGGTACAACACGCGTATCAACGGACTCGGCTCGGGCGAATAGTTCTTCCTTATATATGGCCACATTAGTGGGCTGGCCTCAAACTGACTTGAAGCTGTCAAAAGGACACCTCAATAACCATATCCACGGGAAAACCTTTAAACGGCATCAGCATGCCCTCGAGACATCGAAATACCGGAAAATTCATAGAGAGGCATGACCAAACTCGCTGCCCCGGCCGCGTCCTTGCGATGTTCTGGTACGGGGCCTCGCCTTCCCTACTCTACGGCTGAGGCACCGGCGTATTGAGTAGTTGCTGCTCCCACATGAAGGCGATACCGCTTCCACCGGTATGCTGTTTCATAACGTCGATCATTCCTTCAAGGCTGTCGGTTCGGGCCCAATCACGCTGCCACTCGGAAGCCACCGCTAACCAAGTCATCATGTTCACACCGGCGCCTATCATTCGCTGAATGGCAACTTCGTGTGCCTCGACAGAGACGCCACCGGATGCATCGGTGACTACCGTCACGTCCCAGCCTTCTCCAGCAGCTTGAATTGCCGGCATGGCGACACATATTTCAGTCCACAGTCCGGCAATGATCAGCTGCTTTCTACCAGTCGCCTTGACCAGATCGACTACCTTAGGGTCCTCCCAGGTATTGATCAGCGTCCGGTCAATTACCTCTTGGTCAGGGAACACGTCGGTAATCTGAGGGAAGATAACGCCGCCCTGAGCAGCAAGAACGCTCGTGAGGATGGTCGGCACCTTGAATGCCCTGGCCGCCTTTGCCAGACCCGCCGAGTTGTTAATCACCATCAGCGGCTCGTGGCTGTTCAAGTTCGCGAGTTGGAACGGCTGGTGGTCGATAAGTACGAGTACCGAGTCTTCCGGACGAAGAAGCGAAGTTAGGCCGTTACGGAACGTCATGAACTGATCCTCCAATTCGATTGTGTACTGAGGTTTTTTAGTAATGCGCCCGCACACTGTCGCAAAACGCCCACGATTTTCATTGGATGGCAATCCGAGATTTGAATGAATCTGTGGTCGGCAATCGAACGTGGTCGGCCAAATCCTTCGCGGTCCTCTCCCCTCCCCCAGCTACTAAATAAGCACACGTTCGTTCCATCACTGCAGAACCATCCAAGTCATCAATCAATTCGCGAGCGAGCATCGCCGTGCTGCGCTTGGTCGATGAGCGCCAAATTTGGCTTGGCCGGAACTTTAAGTCTGGACCATCAACTCGCAGCGCAGCTGTTCGAGGCCTTCTAGGAGCACGTTCGTGAACGTCAAACAACTCACTCAGGGAGTGCTAGTCATGTCAGTTATTTCAACCAAAATATTCGCCGCAGGCAGCCCCGGCGTCGAACACACCACGCAAGGTTTTCTTGAAGCCCTGGCTAAGGGCGGCGGAACTCCGTTGGAACAAATGACGCCCAAAGAGGCCCGGGCTGTTCTGACCGACGCTCAGGCGTCCGTGAACCTCGACCTTTCCGGCGTAAAGGTTGAAAACAAAAGCATCGCGATCGACGGGCAGACGCTGTCGCTAACGCTGGTACGTCCAGCGAACAGTAGCGGTGTGGTGCCAGCGTTCATGTTTTTCCACGGTGGCGGTTGGGTACTGGGTGACTATCCGACTCACGCGAGGCTGATCCATGACCTGGTGCTGGCGTCTGGCGCGGCAGCGGTCTATGTCGACTACACCCCATCGCCAGAAGCCAAATACCCCACCGCAATCAACCAAGCATATGCCGCCACCCGCTGGGCAGCCGAGCACGGCGAGGAGATTGGCATCGATGGCCAGCGGCTGGCGGTTGCCGGTAACAGTGTGGGCGGCAACATGGCTGCGGTGGTCGCCCTGAAGGCGAAGGACGAGGGCTCTCCGGCATTGAGGTTCCAGTTGCTCTTGTGGCCCGTCACCGATGCCAACTTCAACAATGCCTCCTACAACCAGTTCGCCGAAGGGCATTTTCTCACCAAGCCGATGATGGAATGGTTCTGGAACAACTACACCACCGACGCGCGCCAGCGTGACGATGTGTACGCATCCCCGCTCCGTGCACCTGTGGAGCGCCTTCAGGGTCTGCCGCCGGCGTTGGTGCAGACGGCGGAGATGGACGTGCTACGTGACGAGGGCGAGGCCTATGCCCGCAAGCTGGACGCGGCCGGCGTGCCCGTCGTCGCAACCCGCTACAACGGCATGATCCACGACTACGGACTGCTCAACGTGCTGAGCGAGGTACCAGCCGTTCGCCTGGCCATGGCCCAGGCAGGCATGGCGCTGAAGCAGCATCTGGAATGACCGTCCATGCTGCCTGCTGCCGAGGCCAACATCTGTACTTCAAGAATGCATTAACAGCATGACCGTCCCAGAACCGCACAGCGGTTCAATTCACACCAACCACCCCACTGCGATAGTGCGCACACGCCTCTGGCAACGACTCCAACCGGAGCGTGGCCAGAGACCGCGTGCGCAGCTGGATGCTCGTCACTACCGAGAGAGCATCAACCTGGCCATAACCCAATCGCTACCGATAACGAAGGTGACCAGAATGACCAACCCCAAACTCGAAGTACTGACGCCCAATAACTGCCAAGTGATCTTTATCGATCAGCAGCCGCAAATGGCCTTCGGCGTGCAGAGCATCGATCGTCAGACGCTGAAGAATAATGTCGTCGGTCTGGCCAAGGCCGCCCGGATTTTCTCGATTCCAACCATCATCACTACCGTCGAAACCGAGAGCTTCTCCGGCCACACCTATCCCGAGCTGCTAGGCGTTTTCCCTGACGCACCGATTCTCGAACGCACCTCGATGAACTCCTGGGACGACCAGAAAGTGCGCGACGCCCTTCAGCGCAACGGCCGCAACAAGATCGTCGTTTCAGGCCTTTGGACGGAGGTTTGCAATACCACATTTGCCTTGTCCGCCATGCACGACGCCGGTTATGAAATCTACATGGTCGCCGACGCGTCCGGTGGTACCAGCCAGGCAGCGCATGACTATTCCATGCAGCGCATGATCCAGGCCGGCGTCGTCCCGATGACCTGGCAACAGGTGCTGTTGGAGTGGCAGCGTGACTGGAAGAACCGCGACACCTATGACGAAGTGATGGCCGTGGCCAAGGAGCATTCTGGCGCCTATGGCATGGGCATCGATTACGCCTACACCATGGTGCACAAGGCAGACGAGCGCGTCAGCCATGGTCCAACTCTGGCGCCGGTAGCCGCGCCCATCTGACCGTTCGGGCCGGAGCGGTGGTCTGGCCCCGGCCCGCTTCTATCGTCCCATACAACCCTGACGGGTCGTGCCCTGAAGCCATCAGTTGCCGAACCCTACGCCGATCAACCTCCCGCCGACGAGGTTTGCGAGTCGAGCCTCGTCGGCGAGTCCGCTGCCTACCGGCAACCGCGGGAGCTATTGAACATGAACACTGGTGCAGCAGAACCCGCCGAAACCGTCACGCTAGTGGTTCGTCATCGTGTACGGCGCGGACAGGAGCAAGCCTACGAAGAATGGCTGAGACGCATCGTCGCCATCGCCAGTCAATGCGCAGGTCATCTAGGGGCCGACGTCATCCGCAGTACCCGCGACGGCCTGCCACTGTTCACCTGTGTGTTGCGCTTCAGCTGTCCAGAACGGCTACGGACCTGGCTCGATTCGGCACAACGGCGCCAGTTGATTGAAGAAGCGGAACCGCTGCTAGCCGATGGTGACCAGACCGAGATCAGTACCCTCAACGAATTCTGGTTTGTGCCGGCCGATGGTGAACAACGGCCACCGCGCTGGAAGCAGGCGTGCGTGACTTTTCTTGTAATCCTGCCGCTGAGCCTGCTCGTGCCACAACTCTGGCAGCCATTGTTCGCCTGGCAACCCGTTTTGGGCACATTCCTGCTCAGCAACGCGCTGATCACCCTCAGCATTGTCCTGCTGGTGGTGTACCTGTTCATGCCTTTGGCCACGCGGCTATTCGCGGGCTGGTTAGACAACGCAAGGAGCAACGAACATGAGCACTGAAGACCGCACCCGCGACAGCCGTCGCCAATTCATCGCCGCCAGTTCCGCACTGGGCGCTGCCGGGATGCTCTGGTCTGCCCTTCCCTTCGCGAGTTTTGCCGGCCGATCTTTCGCCACTAATCGAGGAGGCAACATGACCGCCGATACCATTCTCTTCAACGGCCGTATACACACCGTTGACCGTGATAACCCACAGGCCAGTGCAGTTGCCATCAAGGATGGACGCTTCCTCGCCGTTGGCGACGACGCCACGGTGATGGCGACACGTGGCGATGGGACCCAGCTCATCGACCTGCACCGCCGTTGCGTCATTCCGGGCCTCAACGACTCTCATCTACATCTGATCCGCGGCGGCCTGAACTACAACCTCGAACTGCGCTGGGAAGGCGTGCCGTCGCTGGCCGATGCCCTGCAGATGCTCAAGGATCAGGCCGAACGCACGCCCGCACCTCAGTGGGTGCGTGTGGTGGGTGGTTGGAATGAATTCCAGTTTGCCGAAAAACGCATGCCGACACTGGAAGAAATCAACAAGGTCGCGCCCGACACACCCGTATTCATTCTTCACCTCTACGACCGAGCCTTGCTCAATCGCGCGGCCCTGCGGGTGGTGGGCTACACCCGTGACACGCCGAACCCACCGGGCGGCGAAATCCAGCGTGATGCCAACGGCGAGCCAACCGGCATGCTGGTGGCCACGCCCAACGCGATGATCCTGTATTCGGCCCTGGCCAAGGGGCCATCCCTGCCGCTGGAGTACCAGGTCAACTCGACCCGCCAGTTCATGCGGGAGCTCAATCGGCTCGGCGTCACCAGCGCCATCGATGCCGGCGGCGGCTTCCAGAACTACCCCGACGACTATCAGGTGATCCGTGAGCTGGCCGAGCAGGACCAATTAACGGTGCGCATCGCGTACAACCTGTTCACTCAGAAGCCCAAGGAAGAACTGACCGACTTCAAGAACTGGAGCCACATGGTCAAGCCTGGCGACGGTTCGGACTTCTTCCGCCACAACGGCGCGGGCGAGATGCTGGTGTTCTCCGCTGCTGACTTCGAGGACTTTCTGCAGCCAAGACCAGAGCTGGCGGCCAGCATGGAACAGGAATTGGAGCCGGTAGTGCGGCATCTGGTCGAACAGCGCTGGCCGTTCCGACTTCACGCGACTTACGACGAATCCATTTCCCGCATGCTCGACGTGTTCGAGAAGGTCAACCGCGACATCCCGTTCGACGGCCTACCATGGTTTTTCGATCATGCCGAAACCATCACGCCGAAGAATATCGAACGTGTGCGAGCGCTGGGCGGTGGCGTCGCGATTCAGGACCGTATGGCGTTCCAGGGAGAATACTTCGTCGATCGCTACGGCAAACAGGCCGCAGAACAGACTCCGCCGATCAAACGGATGCTTGCCGAAGGCGTACCGGTGGGTGCCGGCACCGATGCCACGCGAGTATCCAGTTATAACCCCTGGACCTCCCTTTACTGGCTGGTCAGCGGGCGCACCGTCGGCGGTCTCGCCCTGTATCCGGAGGGGTCTGTCTCGCGAGGTAGCCTTGCAACTGTTCACCCACGGCAGCGCCTGGTTCTCCAGTGAGCAAGGCAAGAAGGGACAGATCAAGGTGGGCCAGCTGGCAGATCTGACGGCGTTGTCGGCGGACTTTTTTAGCGTCGAGGAAGAAGCAATCAAGTGGATCGAATCGGTACTGACCATCGTCGATGGCAAGGTCGTCTACGGTGCCGGTGAGTTCGACCGGCTGGCACCTGCGCCGCTGCCAGTCACGCCAGATTGGTCGCCGGTGGCTAAAGTGCCAGGGCACTGGCGACCCCAGTCCCCTTCACTGGCCAAGGTGCATCAGTGCTCAGGACCTTGTGCAGTACATGCCCATAGCCATGATCGGGTGCGTACCTCGTCGGTCCCGGTTAGCGATTACCAAGGGTTCTGGGGCGCCTTCGGCTGCTCCTGCTTCGCTTTCTGACCATGGACACTACGATCATCGCTAAGTCTTCACCTTGGAGTGCCCTTCGCCACCCGACCTTTCGCTGGCTGTGGCTGGCCAGCATCGCCTCGAACGTTGGCACCTGGATGCACGAGGTTGGCGCCGGCTGGCTGATGACGTCCCTTTCGGCCAGCCCGTTGAGCGTGGCACTGGTACAGGTTGCAGGCTCTGCACCAATGTTCTTTTGGCGCTGCCAGCTGGCGCGGCTGGCAGACATTGTCGACAAGCGCCGCTACCTGCTCGGCGTGCAATTATGGATGGCCGCCGTGGCAATGACCCTGGCGCTCCTGACCTTGAGCGGGCTGATGAGCGTAACGCTCTTGCTTTTGCTCACGCTGGGCATGGGCATTGGCACCGCATTGATGATGCCGGCGTGGTCGGCGCTGACGCCTGAGCTGGTCGGAAAAGACGATCTGCAGTCGGCCATTTCGTTGTCGAGCCTTGGTATCAATGTGGCCCGAGCCCTGGGCCCGGCCATCGCCGGTGTGTTGGTCAGCCTGAGCGGCCCTTGGGCCACGTTTGGACTGAATGCGCTGTCGTTCTTTGCGGTCATCGCAGTGCTCGCCTCGTGGAGGCGCGAGCCGGCCACGGTAGCTTTCCCTGCCGAGCGATTGCTCGGTGCCATACGTGCCGGATGGCGCTACAGCCGCAGCTCAAAGCCGTTGCAGGCGGTGTTGGTGCGGGCGGCAGCGTTTTTCATCGGCGCCAGTGCTGGCATATCACTGTTACCCTTGATCGTACGCGGTGAGCTGCAGGGCAGCGCAGCCGATTTCGGTCTGCTGCTGGGCAGCGTTGGCATCGGCGCGGTCGTCGGCGCCATGCTGCTGCCACGGACACGGGGCAAACTGAGCGCGGATACCTTGGTTGCTGGAGCAAGCGTAATCTACGCCTTGGTGCTGCTCGCGCTGGCGTCGCTGCGCACGCTCCATGCGCTCATCCCCGTGATGATGCTCAGCGGCGCTGCCTGGATTGCAGTGTTGTCCAGCCTACAACTGGCGGCACAGACGTCGGTGCCGAACTGGGTTCGGGCTCGCGCCTTGTCAGTGTATATATTGGTATTTTTTGGCAGCATGGCCGCCGGAGGCGCACTGTGGGGCCTGGTTGCCAGCCATAGTTCGATTGTCATTGCCTTGCTCAGCGCGGGCACGATATTGCTACTCGGTATTAGCCTGACCTTACGCTTCCGGCTACCGGTGACAGACGCGGATGACCTGGCACCGTCGCTGCATTGGCCGCTACCCGTATTGAGCGATGACCATGATCAGGAACGCGGGCCAGTGATGGTGACGATCGATTACGACATCGCACCGGAGCGGGTCGCTGCGTTTCGCCAGGCCATGTTGCAAGTTCGTGGTATGCGTCAACGCAATGGATCGTACTCCTGGGGCCTGATGCAGGACAGTGAGAACCCGCGCCGCTGGCAGGAATTCTTCTTCGACGAATCCTGGCTTGAGCACCTGCGCCATCATCACCGTGTCACCCGCGCCGAACAGCGTATCGAAGCCGCAGCCCGGCGCTATCAGACTGCCGGCGTCGCAGTGCGAATCAGGCATTTGGTCACACCCGCGTCGGGCAATCGAGACCTTTCCTAACAGGACACCTCCTTTGAACAGACGGGTGGTTTTCATCCACGACGCCTGGTTGACGACAGCCAGTTGGGACCGTTTCAAAAGCCGCTTCACGGCCTGCGGCTATAACTGCATTGCGCTGCCGTGGCCACCGCAGGAGGACGCGTCAGCACGATCGTTTGGTCTCGGCCTCTCCCGGCTCGTCGAGCATTACACCACCATCATCAGCGGCATGCCCCAGGTGCCCTTGCTGGTTGGCCATGGTTTTGGCGGACTGATCGTGCAGCTTTTGATCGATCGTGGTTACGGCAGAGCCGGCATTGCAATCGCGCCGGTACCACCGCGCGGCATTCGCCCCTGGCTACTGGCTTTTGATCTGCTACCGGTGTTGTTCAGAGCCGGCCTGCACCGGCAGGTCGACCTGAGTTTCGAACGCTTCGCACGGAAAGTAGCCCAGACCGTGCCCGACTCCGACCGGCTCATGGAATTCCAGCGGCATGTGGTCAAGGCGCCCGCACGGATCTTCTACGAGGCTGCACTGGGTATCGACAGCAAGGTCGACTTTGCCAATGATCACCGTCCGCCCCTGTTGCTGCTAGCCGGTGCGAACGACCGAAGCATTCGGGCAAGTTTGGTTGCCTCCAACTATCGTCATCATCATCGATCGATCGCACCTATTGCCTATAAGTGCTTTGCCGGCCACAGCCACTGGCTGATCGCTGAGTCCAACTGGGAAGAAGTAGCAGATTACTCGATCGAATGGGCGCAGACTCAATCAGGACGATTTTGATTACCTGTGTCAGGCACAAGCATGACCCCATCAACCGATCGAACAACCCACCCGGTGCATAAACACGCGCAAGGTAAAGCTATCACGCGCGACGCGGTGCCCCGCCACTCACATCGCCGATGGCGAAAGTGGGTGGTGCTCGTTCTACTACTCTGCGGCCCGTGCGTCTCTGCGCGCAGCCTGGATCACATGGAACATCACCGGTGGACCTCAGCTGACAATGGGCCCAGCCAGGTCGGCGCTTTGGCACAGACCCGCGATGGCTACCTGTGGCTAGGGAGCAACGAGTCGCTGCTACGTTTCGATGGCATACGCTTCGTTCGGTACCAGCCGCCTAACGGCGAAGCTTTGGGGATCGTCTCTGCCTTATTGGCCACCGACGCCGGGTTATGGGTCGGCTTGCGCAAAGGGGGCTTCGCTTGATCAGGCCCGCAGGAATGGATGTCCACCTAATACAACCAGGACTGCCGACTGGTGTCATCTACGGTCTGGCTGAAGATCCGCAAGGCAATATATGGGCGGCCGCCAACGACGGGCTGGCACGCTACAACGGTAAGCACTGGCGGCACATCTCGCCCCGTTGGGGCTTCCTGGTAGCCAGGCGCGCGCCGTTTTCGTCGATCGTGACGGAGTGGTCTGGGCCGCCAACGAGGAAAAACTTTTCTATCTGCCACAAGGCTCCGAAACGTTCATTGATTCAGGTGTAACCGCACCGTCGACGAGCCAGATAGCCCAGGCGAGGGACGGCTCGATCTGGCTGGCCGACCGCTATGGCGGTGCGCTGCAGCGATACGATCCGCAGAGCGGCGAAACGCTGTTAGTGAATACCGGGACCAACGGTGCCAACGGGCTGCTGTTCGATCACCGCGGTGCACTATGGGTCGCCACGGTCGGTAGCGGCATTCGGCATGTCCGAAGACCAAACGCAACACAGCTGGCCGACGATCAAGCGATGGCCAGCTATGGCAAACGCGACGGATTGAGTTCGGACTTCATCTGGCCCCTGCTCGAAGATTCTGAAGGCAACGTCTGGGCTGGCACCAACGCCGGCCTCGACCGCTTTCGCCCACGGGCAGTAACGGCCGCATCGCTGCCGCAACATGCAATAGGCTTCGCGCTCGCAGCCGGTGCCGACGGAAGCCTTTGGGCAGGAACCGCCAATACCCAATCGATGCGACTCTATTCCTCCGACTTGCACGTGCTCGACATGCCACCGCCGGTCAGTGCAGCCATGACCGATCAAGCGGGACGTGTCTGGATGGCAGGGCCCAACGGCATCTGGCGATCAAACAACACGCAGTTGGAAAAGGTTGCGCAATTGCCTGTCGAGGTGCCACCTGAATCATCGGTACGCGCCATGGCGCTGGATGCACAAGGCGCCCTGTGGGTATCGATCAACCGAATGGGCCTGTTTGTCTGGCGCGACGGGGTATGGTCGAAGATGCCTGCCGACTCCCTGCAGCCGAGCCAGACGATGCCCGTCAGCGCCACCACCGATCTCAACGGACGGCTCTGGTTTGGATATCGCGACAATCTGCTCGTCTCCCGTGATGGCGATAACGTCCGCAGATGGGGAAAAGCCGACGGCTTGCGGATCGGACATGTAACCGCCATCTCGATGCGAGACGGCTTCGGCTGGGTTGGCGGTCAGCGTGGCGTGGCCTATTTCGATGGCGGCCGCTTCTACAGCTTGCAACTGCCGGATAACGGCTTGTTTGATAACGTTTACGCGGTTATCCCTACGCCTTCGGCCGATCAGGGCGCGCCAGGTAACGATCTTTGGATTCATGGAAAATCCGGGATCTTTCACCTGCCAGCCGCGGAGCTGGCGCGAGCCAAAGCAGACATCAATCATGTCATCCACTATCGTACCTACGACATGATAGGTGGTCTGGCAAACGATCCCCCATCAGGTACTGGCCCTGCCGACTGGTGTACGAGGAAGCGACGACCAGCTCTGGTTCGCCACCAGCAAGGGCGTAATCCGCATCGATCCAGACCAGCGTGCTTCACAAGGCTCAGCGCCGAAGGTGGTGATCGAATCCGTGAGCGTCGACGGCACCGAAGTGGACGCACAGCAGCCCGTGGTGGGGGCTGACGCCAAGCGCGTCGAGATCAGCTACACGGCGCTGAACCTGTCCGTGCCCGAAGCGATGCACTTTCGTTATCGCCTCGACGGCTTCGACAACGACTGGCACCACGCTGGCGTTCAGCGCCAAGCGACCTATACCGGATTGGGCGCTGGGGACTATCGGTTCAGAGTCGTTGCGCTCAATCACGATGGTGTCGCAAGTCTCGATGAAGCCACGCTGAGCTTCTCCGTCGCGCAAGTGTTCTACCTCAATCCGCTCTTTTTTGCTGGCCTGCGCGGCGTTGCTGATCGGACTGCTGTGGTGTCTTTACCGCGCAAGCTTGCGTCACTCGGCGCGACAACTACGTGCCCGCCTGGAAGAGCGTCATGCCGAGCGCGAAAGAATTGCTCGTGAATTGCATGACACGCTGCTGCAAGGCGTGCAAGGGCTGATGCTGCGCTTCCAGGCGGTGGCTCAGGCTATCCCTGACGAGAACCCCGCGCGCAGCAAGATGGAACAAGCCCTGGACCGCGCAGACCAGGTACTCGCTGACGGCCGCGACCGGGTATTCAACTTGCGCAGCGCTCACCCACCGCCAGCTGACCTGTTGGCCGCCCTTATCGCTGCGGCCCGAGAATTCGAACAGCACACCGCGGTCGAGCTGAGCGCTTGCGCCGAGGGGGCTCGGCAGCCCTTGCAGCCCATCGCGCGCGAAGAACTTTATCGCATCGGACATGAGGCGATAGCCAACGCGTTCCGACACTCGCAAGGCAAGCATGTGACCCTGCAGATCACCTACACGCGGCGTGCCTTTGAACTGCGCGTCACCGATGACGGTAAGGGAATCGAGCCGGCCTACCTGGAAACCGGACGTCAAAAACATTGGGGCCTCTGTGGGATGCGGGAGCGCACGCAGCGAATCGGCGGGCGCCTGACTATAGGTGCTGCACAACCGCACGGAACCGAAGTCAGGCTCGTGCTGCCCGGCGCGTGCGCCTATCAACGGCCACCCGGGCCCTTGGAGCGCGGATGGCATCGGCTTACATCGGCAAGGAGATCGGCGTGCAAACAGATCAACCCATCCGAGTGATGGTGGTCGACGACCACCCGTTATTGCGCGAAGGCATCGCGGCGGTTCTAGAGGGCCAACCAGATATGTTGCTCGTCGCCGAAGCGGTAGATGGCCGCGATGCATTAGCTAAATTTACGGCGCTGCGTCCGGACGTGACCCTGATGGACTTGCAGATGCCGGATATGAACGGTATCGAGGCGATAAGTGCGATTCGTTCGGAATGCCCAACTGCGCGCATCGCCATTCTCACCACCTACCGGGGCGACGTGCGTGCCCTGCATGCGATCAAGGCCGGCGCCATGGGTTATTTGCTCAAAAGCACATTGCGCAAGGAGTTGCTTGAAACCATCCGCTTACTGGCCGCCGGCAAACGACATTTCCCTCCGGAGATCGCAGCCGAACTGGCCGGACACCTCGATAAGGACTGCCTAACCGCTCGGGAAATACAGGTATTGCAGTGTGTCGCGCGAGGCAAGACGAACAAGGCGATCGCCATGCATCTGCAAATATCCGAGGACACCATTAAAGGTCATCTTCGCAGCATCATGGAAAAGCTCGGAGCGGATAACCGTACCCATGCAGTAGCCATAGGCGTCCAACGCGGTTTCGTCGAACTCTGAACTTTGCCAGTAGATCCATACAAAGCGAACGGATCGATCCAATCGGTCATAGGTAGATTCAGCCATCTTAGCCGAGACGCCGCCTGTGATTGGAGTGAGCAAGATGAAGGAAGGCCCAATCAAGACATTGGGGTATCTCGATCCCTACTGGCGCCCCATATACGGCTACGGCGAGGTCGAAAAATCGGTAATCGCCTATACGTCACTGGCCAGATGAGCCACGGCACGACTGGCGATCTGGTCGGTCCGGCGAGCGTAGATGCCGATGGACTGCTTGCTGACTGTTCGAACATGGCACTTCAGCTGCGCGTTGCCTACGCCAATGCGCAGAAGCTGTTGAGGCTGTTCGATGCCAACTTGGACGATGTCATCGAGGAAGTCCTGTATGTGGTCGACCTGAGGGAGGCAGCGCGCGTGGTTGAACATGTGCGAAAGGAGGTCTACGGCAAGTTCTGGCCCAGCTGCAAGAGCAGGCTGATATGCACCCCTCAGCTGCTGTTTCCAGAGCAATTGGTCGAGATTACCTTGACCGCGGAAACCGCCAGCTAACCAAAGGCACAAAAGACCCCAACAGCAACCCGCGCCGCTGATATTTGCGGTCTGTGCCATGTACCGTTAAAGCGCGCCGCGCTACGCCGTTACTTCGTGTCCCCGGCTTTACAGAACATTCGCCGCCACATCTGCGGCGTCAGCCCCGTTTCGCGGCGGAAGGTACGGCTAAAATGCGACTGATCGCAGAAACCGTGGCTGAGTGCGATTTCCGCAAGCGACGAAGGGCTTGCCAACATCATCTCCCGTGCCGACTCGATTCGCCGGCGGGCAACATAAACTAACGGCGCAACGCCAAGCGTTTGCTTGAAAGCATGCGAAAAATGGCTGACGCTCAGGTTAAGTACCTTCGCCAGCTGGGGCGTGCGGATTGGGCTGTCTAGGTGTTGGTCGACGAAGCAGTCCACACGCTGAATCTGCCAACTTGCGAGGCCGCCCGTCGTTCCTAACGGCCTATGTGGCGTCCGTGCGGTTGGTTGAAGCAGTTCCATGGCCTGGGAGAGCCGTATCCACGCGCGTTCGTTGTCCTGATCCACCATGGCTAAGCATTCGGCTAGTAGCTTCAACAGCACTTCCACCCGCTCCGCTGGCACCGCCTCGCAGGGCACGTCAGTTAACGTAACGTCCGAGTTCACAGGAAAGCTGACATGGGCTTGGCGCATCATGTTCATGATGTCGGTCTCCGGCTGTCCGACGCTCATGATGTTGTTCAACCGAGACTGCGCAAAGCCAACTATCGGGGGCTCGATACCCCCTCGAAAGTGTGGGTACGGATAAATTGGAATTTGTCCTGGCCCCATGTCCCACCGTTGCACGGCGCGGCCTCGCATCAACCCTGCAGCAGGTAAGCAAGCTTAAGTGATGCAGTTTTTGCCTGTGCACGAGTAAGGGCTGCGAAACCCAGCACAAAGGCAGGTTCCAGTTGATTTTGTCGACAGTACCCACGGAGGGGTTGTAGCCGTATACCGACCTGTGCCGCCGCTTCAATTAACAGATCCTGGTCCTGATCGGCTGTGAGCCACAGGATCAGGTGAAAGCCTGCATGCTCGCCGCTGATGCGATAACGCCCCGCTGCATGCTTTTGCAAGGTGTCCAGCACGATGTCACGCAGGGTCAGATATTCCTGACGGGCGCGCCTTAGATGACGAAGAAAAGCCGGACCATGCATGTAAGCCGCCAAGCCCAACTGTTCAGAAACGCCAACACTACGACCGACCGTATGCCAAAGGGCGAGAATTTGATTGTGCAATTGCGGAGGCGCCATCAAATAACCGAGGCGCAAATTGGAGAACAGCGCCTGATTGAAGCTGCCGCAATAGACCACCCGCTGCACTGAATCGATGGCCTTTAATGCTGGCAATGGTGCGCGGTGGTAGTTGAACTCGCTGTCGTAGTCGTCCTCGATAATCCAACCACCCTGCCGCTGCGCCCAATCCAGCAGCTCCAGACGACGCGTGGCCGACATGATCACCCCAAGTGGCGACTGGTGAGCCGGCGTTACATAGGCCAATCGGCAGTGAACTGCCTCGGGCACGCTGCTCAGGTCCAGGCCCTGCTCATCAATGGGTGCATACACCAACGACGCACCGGCTTCGGCAAAGATTCGGTGCACTGCGGGATAGCCGGGATCCTCCACAACCACATGATCGCCGGGCTGCAGTACGACCCGCGCCACCAAGTCAATTGCATGGCGGATACCATTGGTAATCAGCAGATGCTCCGCCTGGCAAGCGATACCGCGGTGGTTGCGCAAATACCGTGCGATCTGTTGCCGCAATGCCAGCGCACCTTGGGGCTCGGCGTTGCACATCTGATCCGGTGTCATCCCGGCCATGGCCCGTTGTAAATGTGCAGCCCATTCGGCGGGTGACATCAACTGCGGATTGGCGAGGCGAGCTACGAACGGCATGCCTACCTGTGCCCTATGCACCGTCTCCGAGCGTACAGACTCTGTCGGATTGCTAGTTGGTACTTCCCCGATTGGCGTGCTGGTAACGCCAAAATCAATCACCGCTTTCAGGTAACTGTCGGGCATAACCGCGCTTACTCGACTGCCCGAGCCAACCTGGCGAAGGATATAGCCCTCGAGTTGCAAGCGTTCAAACACGCTTTCCAAGGTGCCGCGAGCAACACCCCAACGCTGCGCAAGCGCCCGCGTGGACGGCAAGCGATCCTCCGCCTGCAGCAGACCATTCAGAATGGCTTCACGTATAGCCTGGTAAGCCCGCTCCTGTTTTGTGTTGGCAGTTCCCTCTTCCGGGAGGGGCAGCTCCAACGCGAGTGTCGCCTTTCCTTTGACCATAATGGTCCATACCCGTTTCGTTTAAATGGCCCTATTGACTGAACCACTTTGCCTCTAGTGTAGCGTTTTCTCTGTGACGGAGTCGCCTAGAGGTTTCCCATGTCGAGTTTCGACTATTTGCTGTTTGTATTGATTGCGGTGGCTCAGGTTGGCTCACCTGGGCCTTCGACCATCTTTTTGGTTAATAACGCTCTAATACATGGCGTGAGTCGTGCCCTATGGATACTCACCGGCGATTTACTCGCGATTGCTGCACTTGCCGGTCTCTCTCTTCTCGGCATCGATGCACTGCTGAGAGCCAACCCGACCGTATTCGTGATAATCAAACTTGCTGGCGCGGGATACCTGGTTTGGTTGGGCATTCAGCACATTCACCTGTTTCGCGGTGGCTTGATCGCCAAAGACCAAGGACTGTCCGAGCGCCTGTCATCACTCTGGGCAAAATCATTCATGGTCGGCATCAGCAATCCAAAGGCGATCCTATTCTTCTCAGCACTGCTGCCTCAGTTTGTTGGCGCCCCCCAGGAAGCCAGTCTCGCCACGCTGTTGGGCCTGATTCTAGTCTTCCTGCTGGTCAAGTTTATGGTCTCGGCCGCTTACGCCATAGGCGCTAAAGGAATATCTCATCGTCTGGCCAAACCCGGTGCAGCTATCTGGGGTAAAAGACTCACCGGATCGGTGTTGATAATATTTGGATTGGCGATGGGGAAAAGTGCACTTGCCTAGCACTCAGTCTTTCGAGAATTTCCGCAGATGGCGGCAGGCCTGCCATAAGATCCCTTGGTAACATTGATCAAATCTGAATACCCCACTCGTTAATGAAATGGTCAATTCAGAGCTCCGATAGTCCATTCTCCTGGACAGATCGCAGCAACGTGGTTCTTACCTAGCTGATCAATAATAGTTTGATTTCGGAAGCGCAGCCTTTGCTAATGCGTTACCGGTCACCTTGTGCATAAAACCGGACGACAGCTATGGCACTGGAGAGTGCTTGAGACGCTGTTTTTGCCCCCGGTGATAACGAGAACACCGTATTAAACATCTGACATTGACAGTCGACCTCGGTTAGGAGCTTGAACCATGAACGGACGTATCGATACGGAGCCCTCAACAAACAACAACGCCGCCGGTCGCCCTGTCTACGCAAAACAAACAAGACGGTTGCTGATGTTACTGATGGAGACGGAGAAAGCGATTTACCGTAACCCCGACATCGCTTCGACGTATATCAAGCAGGCGATTAGCTTGCTGGCGGCTGCCAAACAGAACAAACAACCTTCATATAAAACCCGGGGAGGACTGGCGCGTTGGCAGATCCTACGAATAGACACGTTCATAAGCGAGAATATCAGCAACAGTATAAGGAAAACCAAACTTGCCTCGTTACTGGGCTTGAGCGTCAGCCATTTCTCGCATGCGTTCAAACAGACGACAGGCATGACGCCGTCGATATACGTAGCGGCCGCGCGTGTGAAAGCAGCGCAACAGAATATGCTTCGCTCAGAGCAATCCTTATGCGACGTCGCTTTAAGTCATGGCTTTTGCGATCAAGCGCACTTTTGTCGTGTATTTAGGCGTGAAACGGGCTTGTCACCGCAAACCTGGCGAAAGTTATATACATCCCAGTCCGGTTTGGTTAGCTCGTCGTCCTGAGAAAGTTAGTATTGATCCGGGATGCATGAAGTTTCATATCTTTAACACTTCTGCAGCCCCATGCTTGGAATGCTTCGATGCCGTCATGCCAAACGCGCGCCCATATCGGCTCACAGGCAGCTGAACGCCGACAGGGAGCCGATAAAGGCGCACCGTTCCATGAGGTGGGCGGTTAATACCATCGAGTACCGTTGCGAAGGCGTCTACATAGTTCATTAACAAGCACCTTTTATTGTTCAACGGGTGCCCCCTAGACGCGCCTAGGGCGCGACCGTCACCTGCCATTAGTTCCAATAGGCTGGCAACCCTTTCCTCCACTCATCGTAAGATTGGCCGTGCTTCAGCTCAATGTTGTTCTTCAAGAAAACTTCTCTAGTGCGGGCAGATTCAGTTTCACCTTGCCCCTTAGGCGCGATAGGCGCGCATGCAGTTATTACGAACATTACGTAAAATAACGCCATCAATTTAAGTTTCATTGATATGTCCTCTGGTCGCCAGAGCTATGTCGCTCCAGGAAAGAATTTAAAAATCAAACGAGTTGGCGCTATCAAAGGCGTCGGCTTGCACTTTGACTAAAGTGCTCTCGCTTGCCTTCGCATCGGCCTGAAATTGCTGCCCTGCATCGATGCCACTTGATCAATGCGGCTTAGCTGAAACAATGAACTGAAGCTGAACGCGCTCGATTCAGCTTCAGCTGATTCACAACTAGCCTCCACTTCCAAGACGACCAACCTGGCTGAACTCGATGGACTTGACGTTCCCTTGGCTGTCTTCATAGACCATGGTGACGGGTACAACACCTGCCTTATCGCTGGTATTGGTTACGGAAATAACCCGCTCAACGTCGAGGTTCATCCCATAATGGTATTTCACCGGATCGGCCACCTCATCCGAGCGATCGCTCTTGGCGAAAGCCGAAGTTGCAACTGTGGCGCTAAGTACTGCTACGTAGAAAAACTTGTTCATCTTGATTCACCTGTTCATGTCTAGAGAGAAGTTGTCTGAATGACTGCTTTGTACGGGGCCTATTCAAACAGTTGATGAACAAATCGATAAATCGAAACGAACAGTAGTGCCCATCGGCGTGCTTAATAATTGCGGGCTCCTATCGCGGCTATAGGGGCCACGAATCATCCGGTTTCTCACCGGTGCGATACGGCAACCGGGGGCATCGAAGCGACTCGGTATTCGAGCTGAACCAGCCCGATACGAAAGGATGGGCGCGCTCCTGATGGAGCCGACCAAGAGGCCTTCACAGGTGGGAGCGTCGTCGCAATCTATGCTGCAACGATCAAACGCTGGCAGTCAGTACTGGCGAATTGGGTTTGGCTACCCGTCAGACCGGTGCCTTGCTGGATGGCCGCGCACCGGTCAACTTACATCAATCACACGGCGCGATGCTGCATGACCACATCGCGAATGTCGCTAGCGAGTTCGCGCACGCGCGCTTCGCTGGTATCCCATGAGCACATGAACCGTGCACCGCCCACGCCGATAAAGGTGTAGAACATCCAGCCGCGATTTCTCAACGCGTCGAGCGCCGTGGGTGGCATGCTGACGAACACGCCGTTTGCTTGCACCGGGAACATGAGTTCGACCTCCGGTACGTCGCGGATCAACGACGCCAGCAGCTGAGCGCACCGGTTCGCATGCTCGGCGTATCGCATCCAGGCGTTGCCTTCGAGCAAACCGACCCAGGGAGCCGAGAGGAATCGCATTTTCGACGCCAGCTGGCCGGCCTGCTTGCAGCGATACTCGAAATCCTCGGCCAGGTCCCGGTTGAAAAACAGGATGGCTTCGCCAACCGCCATGCCATTCTTCGTGCCACCGAAACAGAGCACGTCCACACCCGCTTTCCAGCTCAGTTCCGCTGGTGACAAACCCAGGTGCGCGCAGGCATTGGCGAAACGTGCGCCGTCCATGTGCAGGTGCAAGCCCAGCTCTCGGCAGGTCGCGCTGATCGCCTTGAGTTCGTCGGGCTGGTAGACGGTGCCAATTTCGGTCGCTTGGGTAATGCTGACCACACGCGGTTTCGGGTAATGGATGTCCTTGCGCTTGAGCGCGATCTCGCGGATCGAATTGGGCGTCAGCTTCCCTCCTCCGACCGCGCTACCAGCAGTTTGGAGCCGTTCGAGAAGAACTCCGGCGCACCACACTCGTCCGTTTCGATATGCGCGATATCGGCGCAGATGACGCTGTGGTAGCTCTGGCACAGCGAGGACAGCGCCAGCGAGTTGGCCGCCGTGCCGTTGAAGGCGAAGAACACTTCGCAATCGGTCTCGAAAAGCTGGCGGAAATGGTCAGCCGCGCGCGCGGTCCACTGGTCGTCGCCATAGGCCCGGTCGTGGCCCTGGTTGGCGCGGGCCATGGCCTCCCAGGCCTCTGGGCAGATGCCGGAGTAGTTGTCGCTGGCGAATTGCTGGTTGGCGGTGGTCATTCAAAACCTCTGTGAAAATCGGATGCCATCAGGACGAGATGGGCAGAAACAGTACGGTATAGAGCCCCAGCACGCTCAGCGCCACCACTGACGCGCCGAGCCACAGCACGGACACCAGGTCCGCCTGGATACGGCCACTCTTGAGTCCGGTGGAGCTGCGGTTGTAGCGGCGTTGCTGGGTCAACCAGATACCCAATGCGGTGAGGAGCGACACGGCCACGAGCATGCCGACGAAGACGCCGTGATACGGCATCCAGCGCAGGAAGAGCGCGCTGACGGTGATCAATGTGAGCAGCGTCCTCCCCCACGCCAGGGACGTGCGCTCCGGCTGCAGCCCGGGATCCTCGTGCAACGGTGGCGGCGGGGGTTTGGGCTGTAGCCGGCGGCGAAACGAGATGTGCATGGTCAGCTTCGCAGCACGATGTAGGCGATCAGGATCAAGGTCACCAAGGTGCCGCCAATCGACAGGATCGGGATCAGCAAGGGAAACGGCAAGGGTCCCTGGTGGCGAATCGCACGCTCGATGGTCAACCAGCGGATGCAGGCGGTCGAGCTGATGAACATCGCCAGCAATAGCAGCGAAATGGAGAGCACCTTGCGGATCTCCAGGATGAAGATGTCACCCGCGAAGGCTTCGACCGCAACGCCACCCGCCAGCAGCGCGAGAGAAGTTCGGATCCAGGCGAGAAAGGTGCGTTCATTGGCGAGTGTGAACCGCGGATCGGGTTCGTTTCCGCCCGACAGCAATCGACGACTCCAGCGACTGCGTTCCATTTTGACAATGCATCTCCAGTGGGATCTGTAAGGCCTCATTCAAACAGAAACGCGCGTGCCGTGCAGGTTCCGTCGCTCCGATGCCATGCGGATGCGCGCTATCGCGTCGTGGTATCGTTCCGGCCCCTTTTCCCGCACTGGAGATCCGCATGTTGGCGCGCCTGGCAACCACCGTCCTGCTCGCAGCCGTCTGGCTGAACGCTTCGGCTGATGATCATCAGCATGACCACCACTCGATGCATCTCGCCGCCAGTCAGGCTTGGTCACGCGCCATGCCGCCGACGGCTCCAACCGGCGCGGTGTACTTCACCTTGCGCAATCCAGGCGATACGGCAGATCGACTGGTGGGTGTGAAAACGCCTCGTGCCGAGAAAGCCGAACTGCATGCTCATGTACACGACGGCGACCTGATGCGTATGGAGCACGTCGAGGGTGTCGACGTGCCGGCCGGTGGCGAGGTGCAGTTCAAGCCCGGCGGCTATCACGTCATGCTCTTCAATCTCAGCGAGCCGCTGGTCGCGGGCGATCGCTTCCCACTGACGCTGATCTTCCGAGACGGTGGCGAGGTACAGACCGAGGTGACCATCCGCGACCAGGCGCCTGAGGGCGGCACTGGGGCCGCACACTCGCATCACTGACGGGCGGCCGGCCCCTGGGGCGGCACGCCGCCCCGCTACCCTCTTCCGCCTTTCAGATGCCCGTCGGGGTACGCATGGTGACGAACTCTTCCGCGGCGGTCGGATGGATGCCAATGGTTTCGTCGAATACCCGCTTCGTGGCGCCGGCTTTCATCGCTACGGCGAGGCCCTGCATGATTTCTCCGGCGTCGGGGCCGGCCATGTGGCAGCCCAGGACGCGGTCAGTGTCGGCGTCCACCACAAGCTTCATCAGGCTGCGTTCCAGGCTGTCGGTCATGGTGAGTTTCATGGGCCGGAAGCGGCTTTCGAACAGCTTGACCCTGTGCCCCTGCAGACGCGCCTGTTCTTCGGTCAGCCCCACGGTCGCCATGTTCGGCAGGCTGAACACCGCCGTGGCGATGCAGTTGTAGTCCACCGGGCGGTATTCCTCAGGTCGGAACAGTCGACGAGCGACCGCCATACCCTCGGCGAGCGCGACGGGCGTCAGTTGCACGCGGCCAATCACATCGCCGATCGCGAGAATCGACGGGACGGATGTCTGGAATTGCTCGTCGACAGCAATGAAGCCCCGTGAGTCCAGGGCAACGTCCAGCGCATCCAGGCCCAACCCGTCGAGCATGGGGCGGCGCCCGGTGGCGTACAAAATGCAGTCAGCCTCGAGTGTGCGGCCGTCTTCGAGTGTGGCCAGGAGGCTGCCATCGGCCTGCTTGTCGATCGTTGCGATGTCGCTGTTGAACTGCAGATCGACGCCCTTCTTGATCATCTCGTCCTTCAGGTGATCGCGCAGCGACCCGTCGAAGCCGCGAAGGAAGAGTTCGCCGCGGTACAACAGCGTGGTGTCCGCACCGCAGCCGTGGAAGATGGAGGCGAACTCGACGGCGATGTAGCCGCCGCCCACGACCAGCACCCGGCGAGGCAGCGCCTCGAGATAGAACGCCTCGTTCGAAGTGATGGCATGCTCGCGACCAGGAAACTCGGGCACGAAGGGCCAGCCACCCGTGGCGACCAGAATATGCTCGGCGGTGTACTGCGTACCGTCAACTTCGACGCTGTGCGCACCGGTCACGCGAGCGTGCGCCTGGAGCAGGGTCACACCGCTGTCGACCAGCAGATTCTTGTAGATGCCATTGAGGCGTTGAATCTCACGATCCTTGTTGGCGATCAGGGTTTTCCAATCGAAGGTCGCACCATCGATGCTCCAGCCGTAGCCCTGGGCCTGGCCCAGGTCCTCGGCGTAGTGCGCCCCGTAGACCAGCAGCTTCTTCGGCACACAGCCGACGTTGACGCAGGTGCCGCCCAGGTAACGGCTCTCGGCCACCGCAACGCGCGCTCCATAACCGGCGGCGAAGCGCGCCGCACGGACGCCGCCGGAGCCCGCACCGATGACGAATAGATCGAAGTCGTAAGCCATGTACAGTTGTCTCCCGTGTAGAACGCACAGCATAACCCAGGCCCCCGGGTCGATCATCGAAGGAGTGCCGCATGCGCCCTGCCCTTACCCACCTTGCCCTGCACGTGCCGGATCTGGACGCCTGTATCGATTTCTACGAGCGATTCTGCGGTATGCACGTCTTCCACGAACGAGCCGGAAAGGGCTCGCGGATCGTCTGGATGTCGGAGCCCGGCAAGGAACGAGACTTCATCTTCGTGATCATGCCCGGTGGCACGGACCGTCAGCTGGCCGCCAACGACTACAGCCACTTCGGCTTTGCGCTGGCCAGCCGTGACGACGTCGATGCGATCGCCGCGCTGGCACGCGAGGCCGGTTGCCTGATCTGGGAGCCGCGCGACGAGCCCTATCCGGTGGGCTATTACTGCGGCGTTCGCGATCCGGCGGGCAACTACGTCGAGTTCAGCTACGGCCAACCATTGGGCCCGGGCGCGCAGGATATGCCCGTTCCCTGAAACGCAAAGAGCCACCCGAAGGTGGCTCTCTGGTACCGATAAACGTCGATCAGAACGCTTTACCGGTCAGGTAGAAGTGCTCATAGCAGAAGTTGGTCGCCGCAATATAGCCTTCGGCCGAACCGCAATCGAACCGTTGACCCTTGAATTTGTAGGCCAGCACGCAGCCGTCCTGCGCCTGACGCATCAGTGCGTCGGTAATCTGAATTTCGCCACCCTTGCCCGGCTCGGTCTGCTCGATCAGGTCGAAGATGTCCGGAGTCAGGATGTAACGCCCAATGATCGCCAGGTTGGACGGCGCGTCTTCCGGCTTGGGCTTCTCGACCATGTGGCTGACACGGAAGATGTCGTCGCGAATCATCTCGCCGGCGATCACACCGTACTTGCTGGTCTCCTCCGGCGGGACTTCCTGAATCGCAACGATCGAGCAGCGGAACTGGTTGTACAGTTTGACCATCTGCGCCAGGACCGGGTCGCCATTGAGGTTGATGCACAGGTCGTCCGCAAGGACCACCGCGAAGGGCTCGTCGCCGATCAGTGGGCGACCGCTGAGAATCGCGTGACCCAGGCCTTTCATCTCGACCTGACGCGTGTAGGAGAAGCTGCACTCGTCGATCAGGCGGCGAATGCCAACGAGGTACTTTTCCTTGTCGGTGTTGCGAATCTGATGCTCGAGTTCGTAGCTGATGTCGAAGTGGTCTTCCAGGGAACGCTTGCCGCGACCGGTGACGATCGCGATCTGGTTCAGACCGGCGGACAGTGCCTCTTCAACCCCGTACTGGATCAGGGGCTTGTTTACTACCGGCAACATTTCCTTGGGCATGGCCTTGGTCGCAGGAAGGAAGCGCGTGCCGTATCCGGCCGCAGGAAAAAGGCATTTCTTGATCATGTGAGTCCTTGAAGAGGAAGGTTCCAGTTGATGCACTGCGCCTGGATCGGCCAGCAGTCGTACCTGCACGTCCCGCCGACAGCGGCTGACTAGAGGCTACGACCACCGAAACGATGAGGGGTTCGACCGCGGTCGTGGCGAATTCCGCAGGCCCATTTTCTCCGACCGGCGGCCATTGACACGGCTCAGGTGCATAGCCTGATCCCGACCGCGCCGATTGCCAAGAGGCGCGACAGAAAAGATCGCTCGGCAGGCCTCCGGACTTGATCCGAACGCGCGTACGACCACCGGAAGTGCCGGCGGAAGGTCCGGCTGCGCCGCTTTTTACTGATCCAGATCATGCAAAGCTCAGATTGCCTTCAGTTCGTCGCGCTCCATGCCGTCAGCTTGCGCAACAGGGTCTAGGATATCCGGCGCCTGGATACTGGCGTTATGCCTTCTCCTGGCCGTCGGAGCTTGACGGCCGGCGTCGATGAAGCACGTCAGCGCCCCGATCGGCATCGCACAAACCCTTCGGGTTGGTTTCGCCAACGAGCAGTACCTGATGAATTGGATGAACAGCACTCCCCCGGCACGGCGAATGTCCGTGCAGTCGAAGATCAACCTGGCCCTGCTATCGGTGTTCAGTCTGGTGCTCGCAGCGTCGCTCTTGTATTCGTTCAATGCCGAGAAGCGACTGATTCTGCAGGTGGTCGAACAGCAGACGCGGGACACCGCCGACTCCTATTTCGACAGCATCAACACCATGATGCTGACCGGCACCATGGCCCAGCGCGAGGTGCTGCGCGAGAAGATCCTCGCACGCCCCGGGATCATCGATGCACGCATCGTGCGCGGCGAACCGGTGGCCGCGACCTTCGGTCCCGGCTTTGCACACCAGGCACCCAAGGATGCGCTGGACCGACGCGCGCTCGCGGGCGAAGCCATCGTTCAGGTTGCGCCGGGCGAAAACGGCCGGGTGCTGACCGTGATCAATCCGATCCACGCCCAGCAGGACTACCGCGGCACGAACTGTCTGACCTGCCATCAAGTGCCGCAGGACACCATCATGGGCGCCGTGCGCATCAGCTATGACCTGTCCGCGCTGGACGGCGAGGTGCATGGCAACCTCCTCGTCTCGGCAGCGATCCAGGCACTCCTGCTGGTGATCGGACTGGTCTTGATGAGCTACATCATTCGCCGCGTGGTCATCCGCCGCATCAATGCCATGCGTCACACCATGGAGGCCATCACCGCCGACGAAGATCTCAGCCGCACGGTTGCGGTACAGGCGCCGGACGAGGTAGGGGCGATGGGCCAGGCCTTCAATCGCATGATCCTCAGCTTTCGGACCAGCCTGGAGGCCGTCGCCGGTGTGACACGGCAATTGAATGAAATGTCCGAGCGGGTTTCCAGCGTTGCCGAAAAGACCCATGGCGCGGTACTGGAGCAGCGCAGTGAAACCGACATGGTGGCCTCGGCGATGAACGAGATGAGCGAGACCGTGCAGGAGGTCGCCCGTCACGCCAACCAGACCGCATCGGCCTCCAGCGGCGCGGATGCGGAGTCCCGCGCTGGCGTGATGCGCGCCCAGGAAGCGCTGGACGGCATCGCGGCGCTGATCAGCGATATCGAGCACGCGGCCAGCGTCATCCGCCGGGTCGAGACTAATAGCGCGAGCATCGGCATGGTCCTGAACGTCATCAACGGCATTGCCGAACAGACCAACCTGCTGGCGTTGAACGCCGCGATCGAGGCGGCGCGTGCAGGCGAGCAAGGCCGAGGTTTCGCTGTCGTGGCCGATGAGGTGCGTACCCTCGCCGCGCGCACGCAGAAATCTACCGAAGAGGTCCAGCGCACCATCGAGCAGCTGCAGCAGGGCGTCCGCGATGCGGTGCGCGCCATGGAAGGGGCGCAGGTGCGGGCGCAGTCGGGATCGGAGTGCGTCTCCAGGACGGCGCAGAGCCTCAATCTGATAGCCGGTGAGGTCGATACCATCAACGGCATGAACACGCAGATCGCGACCGCCGCCGAGCAACAGAGCGCGGTCGCCGAGGAAATCAATCGCAACATCACGACCATCAGCACCATCGCCGACACGACGCTCGCCGACGCCTCGCGCACGGCAACCATCAGCGACGAACTGGTTCAGTTGGCGGCCGAGCTCAACCGCTTGGTCGGGCGGTTCCGATTCTGAGTTCGGCTGGGGAGTTCACTCCTGTTGGCCGACCGCCCGGCGCCGGAAGCCTTCGGCCTGCCGGGTTGTTGATCTGGGACAGGCCGGCACCCCGAGCGGAAAGGCGATAATTCGCGCCACGTTGTCGCAGGCACTTCGCCCGCCAGTCACATTCATGCAATCAAGGTGAATCCGTACATGGACCAAACGCCGAGCTTCAACCGCGCCCTGGTCGAGAAGTATGACCGTCCCGGTCCTCGCTATACCTCCTACCCGACCGCGCCCCAGTTCCATCAGGCCTTCGCCATGGACGACTATCGCAGCGCGGCGCAGGCAACCAACGAGGCCGCTGCACCCAAGCCGTTGTCGGTGTACATCCACATCCCGTTCTGCAAGAGCCTCTGCTACTACTGCGCCTGCAACAAGATCATCACCCACAAGACCGACCGCGCCGCTGAGTACCTGGATTACCTCAAGCGCGAAATCCAGATGCAGGCCGCGTTGTTCGACCGCTCACGAAAACTGACCCAGCTGCACCTCGGCGGCGGAACGCCCACCTACCTCACCAGCGCGCAACTGGCCGACCTGATGGCCGCGCTGCATGCGGCATTCAACATGGACGACAGTGACGAACACGAATTTTCGCTCGAGGTCGACCCGCGCACCGTCACCCCGTCGCAGATCCATGAATTGCGTGCGCTGGGCTTCAACCGCCTGAGTTTTGGCGTACAGGATTTCGACGAGCAGGTGCAGGTGGCGGTCAATCGCATCCAGACCGAGGAACAAACCCGCGAGCTGGTCCAGGCGGCGCGCGAGGCCCGCTTCAAGTCGATCAGCGTCGACCTCATCTACGGCCTGCCGTTGCAGACGGTGGAGAGTTTCAACACCACGCTCGAAAAGATCATCGACATCCGCCCCAACCGGATCGCCGCCTATAGCTATGCGCATCTGCCCGAGCTGGTTCGCGCGCAGAAGCTGATCCGTCCCGAAGACATGCCGCCACCGGAACGCAAGCTGGAGCTGCTGGAACTGACGATCCGCCGCCTGACCGAGGCCGGCTACGTCTACATCGGCATGGATCACTTCGCCCTGCCCGATGACGAACTCGCCCTCGCCCGCGCGAACGGGACGCTGCAGCGCAACTTCCAGGGCTATTCCACCCACGCCGACTGCGACCTGATCGGTCTGGGCATCTCCTCGATCGGCAAGGTCGGCGACAGCTACAGCCAGAACGTGAAGGAATTGTCGCAGTACTACGCGCGTCTGAACGAAGGCCTGCTGCCGGTGCATCGCGGCTACACGCTCAGTGAGGACGATCGGTTGCGCCGCGACGTGATCATCTCGCTGATGTGCCACGGCCACATCGACTTCGCCGAGATCGAGCAGCGCTACGGCATCCACTTTCGCGACTACTTCGCCGACGCCCTCGGCAAGCTCGACGAGCATGTCGCCGATGGGCTGGTCGAGATCCACGACGACGCGCTTGCACTGCTGCCCCAGGGGCATCTGATGATGCGTAACGTCGCCATGGCCTTCGATGCTTACCTCGGCGGCGAGCAGCGTGGGCGCTTCTCCCGAACTGTCTGACCCACGCAGCCTCCTGCATTGCGGGAGGCCCTGCATTGACGTTTGCCACCTATCGCCCGGGTGTTGCCAAAGCATTCGACAACTGTATAAATAGCCAGCCCTATGGGCCGCGACGCCCGTGTATGACCGAACCGGACGTTCGATGCGCCAGGCCCTGGAAAATCCCTTCTATTACCTCGACAACTTTCGCCAGGTACTGGCGTGGGTCGGCGAACGCCATGGCGATCTGCTGAATGACGAGGAGCGTGCGTTTCTCGACCGTTTCCCCAGGTTCCGCAGGCGTCACAAGCGCTTCTCGTTCGAATGGTGATGCGCAAGGGCACCCTGTTCCGTGCGAGCAAGCTGCGCTATGCCGAGATTGGCTGCCCGCTTGAGGCTGCACCGGCGCTGTTGGAGCACGGTTGGGTCGAGGCCAACCCGGCGCTGGATCTCACCCAGCTGTTTGCCCTGCTGAAGAAGGACGAATTGCAGCGCATCTTCGGCAGCACGACACAGCGCAAGGCCGATCTGTTCCAGGCGCTTCAGCTCGAGCACGCCCAAGCCAGACCCTTTGCGAGCTGGTGCCAGGGGCTCGACGATCAGGCGTTCGGGCTTACCATCGGCGAACTCTGCGATCGGGTCCGCGTGATGTTTTTCGGCAACATCCATCAGGACTGGTCCGAGTTCGTGCTCGCGGACCTCGGCATATTCCGCTACGAGCAGGTCCCTTTCTCCAGCGCTTCTCGTGCCTTCCACGCCCGCGCCGACGTGGATACCTACTTGCACCTGCATCACTGCCGGGAGCGGTTCGAGGCGGGCGAGCCAGTCGAGCAGGTGCTGACTGATGTGCCGACCGCACCCTATGCCAACGAGTGGCTGGAAAACCGCCGCGGCAAACTGCTGTTGGCCCTTGGCCGGCAATGCGAGCGCGAAGGCGACTTGTCGCTCGCGTTGCGCCTGCATGCCGGCAACCGCTACCCGACGGCGCGGGAACGAGCGATCCGCGTTCTGGAGCGCTGCGATCAACCCGAAGCGGCACTGCATCTGGCGCTCTCAGCACAGGCCGCGCCGGAAAGCGAGCACGAGGCCCAGCAGCTGCAACGCATCCTGCCCCGACTGAAACGCAGCCTCGGCGAGGCCGTTGCCCGGCGTGTACAGGCCAGGCAACCGGAGCGTCTCGATCTGGCACTGCCCCGGCCCGAAACCAGCGTCGAGCATGCAGTGCGCGAGCATCTGACGCGCGACGAGGCACCGGTCTACTACGTGGAAAATGCGCTGATCAACTCGCTGCTCGGGCTGCTCTGCTGGCACGTAATCTTCGCGCCTGTGCCAGGTGCGTTCTTCCACCCGTTCCACGCAGCCCCGGCCGACCTTGCGCGCTCCGATTTCTTCACGCGCCGCGCCGAGCTGTTCAGGCCATGTCTGGACATGCTCGGCACCGACGAATACCGCGACTGCATTCGGCGGGTGTTCCGCGACAAGTTCGGGCTGCAGTGCCAGTTCGTCAGCTGGGGCTTGCTCGATGAAAATCTTCTCGAGCTGGCGTTGCACTGCATACCCGCCGAGCACCTGCGGGCCTTCTTCCAGCGCATCCTGCAGGACGTGCCGGCTCACCGCAGCGGGTTGCCGGACCTGATCCAGTTCTGGCCCGCCGAGCGCCGTTATCGACTCGTCGAGGTCAAGGGCCCCGGCGACCGCCTGCAGGACAATCAAAAGCGCTGGATCGACTTTGCGCTGCAGCATCAGGTGCCCATCGCCGTCTGCTATGTGCAATGGACGGAGAACGCGGCGTGAGCTACCGCATCGCCGTGCGCGCCTTGTGTGAATTCACCGCCAAACAGGGCGATTTGGACCTGCGCTTCACCCCTCGCCTACGGCTCTGGAAGGCATGGCTGGCCATCTCACGGTCACCAACCGTCGAGGCTCGGATTACGAACGAGAGGTATCGTTGGAGGGCCGTCATGACGACCTGCTCGTTCGCGGGCGTGCCGATGGCTACGACCCGGCGAGGAACCGGCTCGAGGAGATCAAGACCTATCGCGGCGACCTGGACCGCCAGCCGGCCAACCATCGCCAGTTGCATTGGGCTCAGGCCAAGGTGTACGGCTGGCTGCTGTGCCAAGCCCGCGCGCTGGAAACACTGGAGATCGCGCTGGTCTATTTCGACGTGGTTAGCCAGAAGGAAACGCTGCTGGTCGAAACCTTCAGCGCGACGCAGCTTCAGACCTTCTTCGATGCCCAGTGCCAGCAGTTCATTGCCTGGGCCAGACAGGAAATGGCCCATCGCGCCGAACGGGACCAGGCACTGCGAACGCTCAGGTTTCCCCATGGCGATTTCCGAAGCGGCCAGCGTCAGCTGGCAGAAGCCGTCTACAAGGCGGCCTGCACCGGTACGCACCTGATGGCGCAGGCGCCCACCGGCATCGGCAAGACGCTCGCCACCCTCTTTCCGCAACTGAAGGCGTGCCCGGGGCAACAACTGGACAAGCTGTTCTTCCTGACCGCGAAGACCTCCGGACGGCAACTGGGGCTCGATGCACTGGCGAGCCTGCAGCACCAAGCCAAGCCGTTACGAGTCCTGGAGCTGATCGCGCGGGACAAGGCCTGCGAGCACCCCGACAAGGCGTGTCACGGCGATGCCTGCCCACTCGCGCGCGGCTTCTACGACCGCTTGCCCGCCGCGCGTGCCCAGGCCGCCGAGCAGCCGCTTCTTGACGGAGCCGCGCTGCGGGACGTCGCGCTTGCTCACCAGGTCTGCCCCTACTATCTGAGTCAGGAGATGGCTCGCTGGGCCGACGTCGTGGTAGGCGACTACAACTACTACTTCGATGGCAGCGCCCTGCTGCACGGCCTGGCGCAAGTCAACCAGTGGCGAATCGGTGTGCTCGTGGACGAGGCGCACAATCTGCTCGAGCGCGGCCGAGCGATGTACAGTGCGGAACTCGATCTTCGTGAATTCAAAGGGTTACGCCGATTAGTTCCAAACGTTCTAAAGAAACCCGTGGACCGTGTGGTGCGCTGCTGGAGCGAGGCGCAGCGCTTGCAAAGTGTGCCTTACCAGGTGCTCCCGGAGCTTCCTGGCAAACTCCTCAATGCTTTGCAGCAGATGGTCAGCGCTGTGACGGAGTACCTGGGTGAGCAAGCAGCGGAGGTCGATCCGGCGTTGCAGCGGGTCTACTTCGATGCCATGCAGTTCTGTCGCCTGGCCGAAACCTTCGGCGAGCACTCGCTCATTGACAGTACGCTGGTACCGTCCTCCGATCACCGCATCACGGAGGCGTCGGTACTGTGCATTCGCAACGTTCTCCCCGCCCCCTTCCTGGGGCCGCGCTTTGAAGAAGCGTGCTCGTGCGTGCTGTTCTCCGCGACCCTCACGCCGCAGCGTTTCTACGCCGACACCCTGGGCGTGCCTGCGAAGCGGGTCTGGCTCGACGTCGCCTCACCCTTTCGCGCCGAGCAGTTGCAGGTGCATCTGGCACGGCACATTTCCACCCGCTATCGCGATCGACAGGCCTCGTTGCAGGCAATCGTCGACCTGCTTGCCGAGCAATACCAGGCGCGCCCGGGTAACTATCTCGCCTTTTTCAGCAGCTTCGAATACTTGCAGCAGGTCAGTGCCCTGTTGGGCGCCCGCCACCCTGAGCTGCCCCATTGGGAGCAGACCCGCAGCATGCAGGAGCTGGCGCGCTCGGCCTTTCTGGCGCGGTTCACCGAGGACGGACGAGGGATAGGCTTCGCCGTTCTTGGCGGTGCATTTTCCGAAGGCATCGATTTGCCCGGCCGACGCCTGATCGGTGCCTTCGTTGCAACGCTGGGCTTGCCGCAGGTCAACCCGATCAACGAGCAGATGAAGGCACGCATGGACCGGCTGTTCGGGTCCGGCTACGACTACACCTATCTCTACCCAGGGCTGCAGAAAGTGGTCCAGGCCGCTGGCCGGGTCATTCGCACGACCGACGATGCCGGTGTCGTCCACCTGATCGATGACCGCTTTGCGCGCCCAGAGGTCCGACGACTGCTTCCTGCGTGGTGGGCTTGTCCCGCCTGATCAGTTGAGGCTGTTCGTATCGGCAAGCGGCCGCAACCCGCGGCGTCAGGCTTCTCTACTCCGTATTAGACCAACGTCTGAAGCCTAACAATTCTTTACAAATTGCGTTGACAACAATGATTGCCTGGCCATAATCCCTAGCGTCGTATGACGACTGATGTGTGTCATCGATCTGCCGTTTCAAGCGGCTACGCGATATTCCGCCTCGGCCAGGCATTGCCGCACGGGGCGGATAACTCACAAAAAGGGAGCACAACAACAATGACCCCACGCAACCCCCTGTCGGCCGCTGTCATGGCTGGCACCCTGTCGCTCGCACTCGGCATCCCGGTGGCGGCGAACGCGGCAGACGGCTTCTTCGACGGAACCAAGGCAAGCGTCAACGCCCGCAACTTCTATCACAACCGGAATTTCGTTCACGAGGCGCCAACGGCTTCGGGTAAGGTTCGTAATAAAGCCGAAGAGTGGACACAGAGTTTCATCCTCAATGTCCAGTCCGGCTATACGCCGGGTCCGGTGGGCTTCGGCGTGGACGTACTGGCCGGCGTCGCAGTCAAACTCGACGGCGGGAGCGGCACGTTTGGCACTGGCCTGCTTCCACGCCACACCGACGGGCGCCCAGCCGATGATTTCGGCCGTCTCGGTGTCGCTGCCAAGGCCAAATTTTCCAATACCGAACTCAAGATTGGCGAATTCATGCCTGTCCTGCCCATCCTACGGGCGGACGATGGTCGTTCGCTGCCACAGACTTTCAAAGGCGGCATGATCACTTCCAAGGAGATCGATGGCCTGAGCCTCTACGGTGGCCAGTTCCGTCAGAACAGCCCGCGTGACGACGCCAGCATGGAAGACATGGTTTATAACGGCGGGGCTTCCGACCGCTTCAACTTCATCGGCGGTGAATACGCTTTCAATGAAAAGCGCACCACCATCGGCCTCTGGGCGGCTGAGCTGAAAGACGTCTACGAGCAGCAGTACGCCCAGTTCCTGCACACCCAGCCGCTCAGCGATGACCTGGCTTTGACCGCCAACCTCGGTTACTTCCAGGGCGAAGACGAAGGCAGCGCGCTTGCTGGCGAGCTGGACAACAAGACCTACTCCGGCTTGTTCGGCCTGAAAGCGGGCGGCAACACCTTCTATGTAGGTCTTCAAAAAGTCAGCGGCGACACTGGTTGGATGCGCGTCAACGGAACCAGCGGCGGCACCCTCGCCAACGACAGCTTCAACAACAGCTACGATGCGGCCGGCGAGCGCTCCTGGCAGCTTCGCCATGACTATAACTTCGCTGCGATGGGCATCCCGGGCCTGACCCTCATGAACCGCTACATCAAGGGTGACAACATCGACCTGGCTGGTGGCGAAGAAGGCAAGGAATGGGGTCGCGAAAGCGAACTGGCCTACACCGTTCAAAGCGGACCGGCGAAGAACCTCAACATCAAATGGCGTAACTCCAGTCTGCGTCGCGACTTCGGAAGCGGTAACGAGTGGGACGAAAATCGCCTCATCATCAACTACCCGATCTCGATTCTGTAACGCCAGCTCCACCACGCTGGACGCAACTCTCCTCACTCCTGTTGCGGAAACTTTCGCCCGTCCTCGTGACGGGCTTTTTTTGGATGAACCTGGGCAAAACCCCATGTCCGGAAGCAGGCGACCGCAAAGGCGCACTTCGCCGTTCGGCGATTTCTGCCGACTGATGACCGACTTATTGAACGCTGCCAGGCGATCCGCTTCTTCTCGACCTACGGAGCCTTCGGAATGCGTGCCAAGCCAAGCCGGCAGCCGACCTGCAGCACTTCACCCGCGCCGAGGGTACGCATCCCGTGCGCGTCAGGATTATCCATACCGAGTGCATTGTTGGCGTGGGTCACCGGTTCGACTGCGAAAAAGCCCATGTCTGCTGGCGGAGTGAAGACCACGAGGTGATCGAGGGCCGGTTCGGGTTCCATACGCAATGCCACGCTCTGCCCTGGCCAGCGGATGGACACGGGGCCTTCACGGCCGACGAAGCAATTGTCCAGCGCCGGTTCGCCCAGGGGCCGCGGTGTCGAGAAGTCCCAACTCGCGGGAACCGGTGCGCGCCGCGCAGGCAGGTTGCGTGCGTCATTCTCCCAGACAGCGCGCGCTGAGAATCCCAGTTCACAGGCATCGTGACGCAGAAAGTAAGGGTGCCAACCCAGGCCGGCGGGCATCGAGCGCCGGTCGACATTGCGCAGCGACAACCGCAAGGTCACGCCCTCATCGGTCAGTTGCAGGCGGTGCTCGAGATCGAAATCGAACGGCCAGTCCTGTGCGGCTTCGCCCACGGCGCGATGGCTGTAACTCAGAACCAGGCTGTCGCTGCCCTGCTCCAGGACCTGCCAGGCGCGCTTCCACGCAACCCCGTGAATCGGCAACGAATGCTCTGGTGAAAGGCTGCGAAGCGAATACCGGCACCCCTCGTGCTCGAAGGCGCCGTCGGCTACTCGGTTGGAAAATGGCGCCAGGACGAAGCAACCGGCCCGGCGCACACTATCGGAGCCATCCCAGGGGCGCAGCAGGTCGATGCCATCGAAGCTGAGGCGCGTGATCGCCCCACCCAGTGAAGGGCATACGGCCAACCGCAGCGAACCCTTCATCAACTCGATCTCGGTCATCACCCTTTGTGCCTCACTCATGCAGCATGGCTCCGATAAAGGGCGCAATCCGCCGGCGGCCCTTGTGGCGCGACGCGGGACGGCGCCAGGAATGAAACGATCACGATCCGACGCCTGGCTGGATCGCTTTGCAGCGATGCCCCGGTCGGTACATTCAGACGGCTGTCAGTACCTCACCACGCTCCAGGAAGGTGCGCAGATTGGCCCACAGCAATTCTTCCATGGCCAGCCGCGTCTCCTCGGTGGCGCTGCCGATATGCGGCAAGAGCACGACATTGGGCAGCGCCATGAGCGCGTCGGGTACATGCGGCTCATGGGCATAGACATCCAGCGCCGCACCGCCCAGCCGGCCATCGAGCAGCGCCTGTACCAACGCCGGCTCGTCGACGACCGAGCCGCGGGCCACGTTGATCAGCATGCCTTTCGGGCCCAGCGCCTCGAGAACGGCCATGTCGATCAGGTTTCGTGTGCTCTCCCCGCCCGGGCAGGTCAGCACCAGAAAGTCACTCCAGCGCGCCAGCTCGACCAGGTCCCGCTCATAACCATGGACAGAGCCTTCGACCGGCCGGCGGTTGTGATAGCGCACCTGCATGTCGAAACCGCTCGCGCGCTTGGCGACGGCCTCACCGATACGCCCGAGCCCGACGATGCCAAGCCGCTTTCCGCTGACGCGGCTCGCCAGCGGCAACCCACCGGAGGGCCACTCGCCCGCCCGCACGAAACGGTCCGCACGGGACATCTGCCGCGCACAATCGATGAGCATCCCGAACGCCAGATCGGCCACGCACTCGTTGAGCACGTCCGGCGTGTTGCTGACGGCGATCTGCCGCGCGCGGGCGGCGGCTACGTCGATTGCGTCATAACCGACCCCGAAGCTGATGATTGCCCGGAGGTTCGGCAGTCGGTCGATGAGCGATGCGGTGCAGCCGAATCGTGCCGAGGTCACGACGATGTCGACACCGTTGCTGTGCTGATCGAGCATGGCGTCGGCGTCCGCTTCCCAGAGTCGCAGCACCTCATGTTCGGCGGCGAGCGCATGGTTGAAACGGTCGGTCAGGGGCCAAGCTGAAGGATGCAGGTCACAAGATACCTCGAGTCAGTGCGGTGCGATTGATGGATCTGGCGAGGGCCCGGGGTGCGTTTCAGAACACCTTGCCCGGATTCATCAGACCCTCCGGGTCGAGCGCGCGCTTGAGGGCGCGCATCAGTTCCAGCTCCAGCGGGTCCTTGTAGCGTCTTGCCGCGTCGCGTTTGGCCTGCCCGATCCCATGCTCGGCGCTGATGCTACCGTCGAAGGCCGCCGTTGCCGCGTAAATGATCTCGGAAATGGCAGCTTGCTGCGCCTTGAACGCATCGTCGTCGCTGGCCGGTGGCTTGCTAATGTTGTAGTGCAGGTTGCCGTCGCCGACATGCCCGTAGGCGACGATCCGCACGCCGGGAAATCGTTCGAGCAGCGCCTCGTCGGTCCGTTCGATGAAGGCGGGAATGCGGCTGACCGGCACGCTGATGTCGTGTTTCAGGCTCGGCCCCTCGTGATTCTGCGCTTCGGAAATCCCCTCGCGCATCGCCCACAGCGCCGCCACCTGCGCCTCGTTGCCAGCCAGCACGGCATCGAGCACCCAGCCACGCTCGAGGCCCGCGCCGAGCCCGGCTTCGAGCAGGTCGTTGAGCGGCGCATCCGGCTGGGTATCGCTCAGCTCGATCAGAACGTACCAGGGATGCACCTCGGCGAAGGGGTCGCTGCACCGGCCGACATGGCGCAGGACGAAATCGACGCTCTGTCGTGACATCAGCTCGAAGCCGGTCAGCCGGTCCCCCGCAGAGCGCGCGGATCGACCCGATCAGCTCGACGGCCGAACGCGCGTCGGGTAAGGCGACCCAGGCGGTGGTGATGCTGCGCACCGCCGGGTAGAGCTTCAGCACAGCGGCAGTAATGATGCCCAGGCTGCCCTCGGAGCCGATGAACAGATGCTTGAGGTCATAGCCGGTATTGTCCTTGCGCAGTCCGCGCAGGCCGTTCCAAATTCGACCATCAGGCAGCACGACCTCGAGCCCGAGCGCCAGGTCACGCATGTTGCCGTAGCGCAGCACGGCCGTGCCACCGGCGTTCGTAGCCAAGTTCCCGCCGACCGTGCAACTGCCCTGCGCACCGAGGGACAGCGGAAACAGTCGGTCGACCGCCGCTGCCGCCTCCTGCAGGTGCTGCAACAGGACGCCAGCCTCGACGGTAATGGTTTCGTTCGCCGTATCGATCTCGCGGATGCGTGTCATGCGGGTCAGCGACAGTACGACCTGGGTGCCACTGTCGTCCGGAATCGATCCGCCGCACAGGCCGGTATTGCCACCTTGCGGAACCAGCGCGACGCGGTGCGCGTGGCAGATCTGCGCCACCGCGGCCACTTGCTCGGTGGTCGCCGGCCGCACGACCAGCGCTGCGGCGCCCCGGTACGCGTTACGCCAGTCACTGAGGTAACTGGCCATCCGCTCGGGGTCGCAGACGATCCCCTCAGGGCCGACGACCGCTTCAAGGGCGTGCAGGAGGGACTGGGCGTTCATGGCACCTCCGACTGGAACCGCCTGGAAGGCGTTCCTGGCATGGAGTTGAGGCGTTGGACGAACGCCCTTGACGATGGTTCTGTGGCGCCACCGATCAGGTGATCGGGGCCGGGTTGAACAGGACGATGTCGTTGTGCAGCCGGTGCTGCTCGGCCCAGGTCTTCTTGCGGCCGCTGGCGACGTCCAGGTAGTAGTGGAACAGCTCCCAGCCGAGCTCCTCGATGCTCGCCCGCCCACTGGCGATGCGCCCGGCGTCGATGTCGATCAGGTCCGGCCAGCGCTCGGCCAGTTCGGTGCGCGTCGCCACCTTGACCACCGGCGCCATCGCCAGGCCATAAGGCGTGCCCCGCCCTGTGGTGAACACGTGCAGGTTCATCCCGGCGGCCAGCTGCAGCGTGCCGCAGACGAAGTCGGACGCCGGGGTGGCGCAGAAGATCAGGCCCTTTCGCTCGACCCGCTCGCCCGGCCCGACCACGCCGTTGATGGCGCCGCTGCCTGATTTGACGATGGAGCCCAGGGACTTCTCGACGATGTTCGACAGCCCGCCCTTCTTGTTGCCCGGCGTGGTGTTGGCGCTGCGGTTGGCGGCGCCGCGCTCCAGGTAGCGGTCGTACCAGTCCATCTCGGCGATCAGCGCGTCGGCGACCTCCGGCGTTTCGGCGCGGGCGGTGAGCATGTACACCGCATCGCGCACCTCGGTGTTCTCCGAGAACATCACCGTGGCCCCGGCGCGCACCAGCAGGTCCGCCGCATAGCCCAGCGCTGGGTTGGCGGTGATGCCGGAGAATGCGTCGCTGCCGCCGCACTGCATACCCAACACCAATTCAGACGCCGGCACCTTTTCGCGACGGCGCTGATCGAGCTTCTTCAGTCGCATTTCGGCCAGCGCCATGATCTGCTCGATCATCTCGCCGAAGCCGGTGTTCGATTCCTGCAGGCGGTACAGCCAGGGGTCACGCAGGTCCACCGAGGGATCGCCTTCGTGCATCACCTGCTCGGCCTGCAGCTTCTCGCAGCCGAGGCTGATGACCAGCGCTTCGCCGCCGAGGTTCGGGTTGCGCGCCAGGTTGCGCACGGTGCGGATGGGGATGTAGGCGTCGCGGGCATTGATCGCCACGCCGCAGCCGTAGCTGTGGGTCAGCGCGACCACGTCGTCGACGTTCGGATACTTGGGCAGCAGCTCGTCGCGGATGCGCTTGACCGCGTGTTCCAGTACGCCGGTGACGCACTGCACCGTGGTGCTGATGCCTAGGATGTTGCGCGTGCCGACGGTGCCGTCGGCGTTGCGGTACCCCTCGAAGGTATAGCCCTCGAGCGGGTCGAGCCCGGCTGGCACGGCGGTGGCGCGCGGCAGGCTGTCCAGCGGCGGTGCGCTGGGCATCTTCAACTGGGTTTCCTTGACCCAGCTGCCACGACGCAGGGGTTCGAGGGCATAACCGATGATCTGTCCGTAGCGGCGCACCGGCTCGCCTTCGGCGATGTCCACCAGTGCGACCTTGTGGCTCTGCGGCACCGCCTCGACCGTGACCAGCCCGTCTTCGAACTGCGCACCGACCGGCACGCCGCCGTCATTGACCACCACGGCGACGTTGTCCGCCTCGTTCAAACGGATGCAGCGGGGGAATCCTGGTGGGGAATCAGTTGCACGCTTTCGTTCATCTCGGTCTCCGGTTGGCCCGGTTGTTGTTGTGAGCGTCCTGCCGCAGAGGGGTGGACGGCCGAAGCCATCCGCCGCGGGCAGCCTGCGTTCCGTCAGCGAACCATGCAGGGCCGCTTGTTATTGAACGTCCAGTCCGGGATCAGGTACTGCATGGCGATCGCATCGTCGCGGGCCCCCAGGCCCTTCGACAGATACAGCTCGTGCGCCTGCTGCAGTGCGTCGCGGTCCAGCTCGACGCCGAGCCCCGGCTTGGCCGGCACCGCCACCTTACCGCCCACGATTTTCAGCGGGTCGCGTGTCAGGTACTGGCCGTCCTGCCAGATCCAGTGGGTGTCGATCGCGGTGATCCTGCCCGGTGCGGCGGCGGCCACGTGGGTGAACATCGCCAGCGAAATGTCGAAGTGGTTGTTCGAGTGCGAGCCCCAGGTCAGGCCCCAGTCGTTGCACATCTGCGCGACGCGCACCGAGCCGCTCATGGTCCAGAAGTGCGGATCCGCCAGTGGAATGTCGACTGATTGCAGCTGAATGGTGTGGCCCATCTGCCGCCAGTCGGTGGCGATCATGTTGGTCGCGGTCGGCAGCCCCGTGGCGCGGCGGAATTCGGCCATGACTTCGCGGCCGGAATAGCCGTTCTCGGCACCGCAGGGGTCCTCGGCATAGGCGAGCACGCCATGCAGATCCTTGCAAAGCTCGATCGCCTCGGCCAGCGACCAGGCGCCGTTGGGGTCGAGGGTGATACGGGCGTCGGGGAAGCGCTCAGCCAGCGCGCGGATCGCCTTGACCTCCTCCTGGCCCGGCAACACGCCGCCCTTGAGTTTGAAGTCCTTGAAGCCGTAACGCTCATAGGCCGCTTCGGCCTGGCGCACGATGGTTTCCGGCGTGAGCGCTTCTTCGTTGCGCACGCGGAACCAGGTGTCGCTGGCGCCGGTTTCATCGCGGTAACCGAGGTCGGTCTTGTTGCGATCGGCAATGAAGAAGAGGTAGCCGAGCATCTCGACTTCGTCGCGTTGCTGACCATCGCCAAGCAACGCGGCGACCGGAACCTCGAGGTGCTGGCCGAGCAGGTCGAGCAGCGCCGACTCGATGGCGGTGATGGCGTGGATGGCAATGCGCAGGTCGAAGGTCTGCAGGCCGCGGCCGGCGACGTCACGATCGGCGAACGCCTTGCGCGCCTGGTTCAGCAGTGCGTTGAAGTTGCCGACCGACTGGCCGATCAGGATGGGCTTGGCGTCTTCCAGTGTCTTGCGGATCGCCTCGCCACCCGGGACTTCGCCGACCCCCGTGTTGCCGGCGCCGTCCTTGAGAATGAGGATGTTGCGGGTGAAATACGGACCATGAGCGCCACTCAGGTTGAGCAGCATGCTGTCCTGACCGGCAACCGGAACCACCTCGAGTTCGGTGATGACCGGTGCACCCTGATTTGCGTTGTTCATATGCGTCTCTCTACTTGTTCTTATGGTCCGCGTTGCGGGTGGAGCGAATCGAAGTGGCCAACCGGGGCGCTGGCCATGAAGCGCACCCGCCCCGGTCGACCTCGGTCGATCAGCCGATGTAGGTGGTCTTCACCGTGGTGTAGAACTCCTGGGCGTACCGGCCTTGCTCGCGTGACCCGTAGGACGAACCCTTGCGGCCACCGAACGGCACGTGGTAGTCCACGCCTGCGGTCGGCAGGTTCACCATCACCATGCCCGCCTGGGAGTGCCGCTTGAAGTGGTTCGCATACTTCAGCGAGGTGGTGCAGATGCCGGCCGAGAGACCGAACTCCGTGTCGTTGGCCATCGCCAGCGCAGCGTCGTAGTCCTTGACCTTCACCACGTTGGCCACCGGGCCGAAGATCTCCTCGCGACTGATGCGCATGTCGGCGGTGCTGTCGACGAACAGGGTCGGCGCGAGGAAGTAGCCCTCGGTGCCGCAACTGACACGCTCACCTCCACAGGCCAGGCGAGCGCCCTCTTGCTTGCCGATCTCGATATACCGCAGGTCCTGCTCGAGCTGGGCCTGGGATACCACGGGGCCGACGTCCACGCCCTGCTCCAGCGCCGAGCCCACCTTGATCTTCTTGACGCGCTCGATCATGGCTTCGACGAAGCGATCGTAGATGCCCTCGGTGACGATGATGCGGCTGGACGCGGTGCAACGCTGGCCGGTCGAGTAGAACGCGCTTTGCGTGCAGAGTTCGACAGCAACGTTGAGGTCGGCGTCGTCCAGCACGATCTGCGGATTCTTGCCGCCCATCTCGAGCTGAACCTTGGCCTGGCGTGCCGCGCAGGTCGCCGCGATGCCATGACCGACGCCAACGGAGCCGGTGAAACTGACCGCTTCGACGCGCGTGTCGTTGACGATCGCCTCGCCCACTTCGCGGCCCTTGCCCATGACCAGATTGAACACGCCCGCCGGGAACCCGGCGCGCGAGATGATTTCCGCCAGTGCCCAGGCGCAGCCCGGGACCAGGTCAGCCGGCTTGATGACGACACAGTTGCCGTAGGCCAGCGCGGGTGCAATCTTCCAGGCCGGAATGGCGATCGGGAAGTTCCAGGGCGTGATCAGGCCGACGACACCCAGCGGCTCGCGGGTGACTTCGACGCTCACGCCGGGACGGACGGATTGCAGGGTCTCGCCCGCCTGACGCAGGCATTCCCCGGCGAAAAACTTGAAAATGTTGCCGGCGCGGGCGACCTCGCCGATGGCTTCCGGCAGGGTCTTACCCTCTTCGCGGGCCAACAAGGCGCCCAGTTCTTCGCGACGCGCCAGGATTTCCAGGCCGACCTTCTCCAGTGCGTCGGCGCGCGCCTGGATGCCAGAGGTGGACCACGCAGGAAGGCCTTGCGGGCGGCGGCGATGGCGGCGTCGACCTGAGCCGCATCGGCCTGGGCGTATTCACCGATGACATCCGACAGGTCGGATGGATTGACGTTGGCCTGGTACTGCTTGCCAGCTACCCATTGGCCATCGATGTAGTTGTCATAACGCTTTGCGTCTGCCACGTAACGCTCTCCTTCGTGTTGTCCGCTGGTACGCGCAGGCATGAGCCGTCGCGCGTGGCGGATGGGCGAGTGGGTCGGTCGGGCGTGCCGTTATTGAGCACCCTGCTTGGCCATCAATGCGGCCAGCGCTTCGTATTCGTCACGGCTCAGGTCGGTCAGCGGTGCGCGAACCGGGCCGGCGTCGAAGCCGGCGATCTTCGCGCCCGCCTTGACAATGCTGACGGCGTAGCCCCTGCAGCGATTGCGAATGTCCAGATACGGCAGGAAGAAATCGTCGATCAGCTTGCCGACGGTTTCGTGGTCGTCACGCGAGATGGCGTTGTAGAAGTCCATCGCCGTCTTGGGAATGAAATTGAACACGGCCGAGGAATAGACCGGCACGCCCAGCGCCTTGTAGGCAGCGGCGTAGACTTCCGCGGTCGGCAGGCCGCCAAGGTAGCTCAGGCGGTCACCGAGGCGACGGCGGATCGAGACCATCAGCTCGATATCGCCCAGACCGTCCTTGTAGCCGATGAGGTTCGGGCAGCGCTCGGCCAGTTGCTCGAGCAGTGGCGCCGTCAGGCGGCATACATTGCGGTTGTAGACGACCACACCGATATCGACTGATTTGCACACCTCTTCGACGTGCTTGGCGACCCCTTCCTGGCTGGCTTCGGTCAGGTAGTGCGGCAACAGCAGCAGGCCCTTGGCGCCGAGGCGCTCGGCTTCCTGCGCCATCTGGATGGCCACGCGGGTCGGGCCGCCAACACCCGCCAGGATCGGCACCTGTCCGGCGCAGGTGTCAACGGCGGTCTTGATGATCTCCGGATATTCCTGCGGCGTCAGCGAAAAGAACTCGCCAGTACCGCCCGCGGCGAACAGCGCCGTCGCGCCGTAGGGCGCCAGCCATTCCAGACGCTTGATGTAGCCGGCACGATGAAAATTGCCTTGCTGGTCGAAATCGGTGACCGGAAAAGACAACAGACCAGACGAGAGGATGGCCTTCAGTTCTTGTGGATTCATTGTATGAACATCCTATGAAGCTATCGGGGTGTGAGTAGGGCCGCAGCCTTCGAGATACGTTATCGTACAACTAAACAGGACGCTACCGCTTTGTGCATTTTTCCCCGGCGGCTTGTGGCCCGCTCACGGCCGGCCCGGCGTGCGGCGCCACACATGATTGATAAGCGTCCTACCTTGTTTATAGACGCCGCTTCAGATGAGAGCGAACCAACATTCGACTGATCGGTCACAGCGCCCGACCCATATGTTTCGTCGATTTGACATCCCGAAACCACGCTGTTAAAAATCCTGCAAGTCATACGACGACGTATGACAAAACAACCAGAGCTTAAAAAGCCATGACCTACTCCGCCCCCTTCAGCGCGACACTGCCTGGCCTTCGAAGACCTTCTCGCCTCTTCTCGCGCTCCGGCCGGTTGGCGCCGAGCGCACCGGCCCCGGGCTCGCACCTGGACAGGTGCTCACCCCAGTAATCGAAACCTCCCGTCGATACCGCTCACAAGAATAATCAGGAGCCCGTGACTCGATGTCAGACGCCAATTCCGTTACGCCCGTCGTTACCCGAATGCAGGTCATCCCAGTGGCCGGATACGACAGCATGCTCCTCAATCTCTGCGGCGCCCACGCGCCCTACTTCACCCGCAACCTCGTCATCCTCGAAGACAGCGCTGGCCGGACAGGACTCGGTGAGGTGCCCGGCGGTGAAGGCATCAGGCGAGCCCTCGAACGTACGCGCAGCTTGGTCGAAGACCAGCAGATCGGGCGCTACAACCGCACCCTCAACGCCCTGCGGCGGGCCATCACTGGGGGCGCCGGAGGTCCGCAGAACACCCAGCATCAGGTGACATCCGACGCCGAAGCCGCCGTGCTCAAGCAGCCCCACGAGATCAATCTGCGCCTGGACAACGTCGTCACCGCTGTCGAGGCGGCCCTGCTCGACCTGCTCGGGCAGCATCTCGAGGTGCCGGTCGCAGAATTGCTCGGCAGCGGGCAGCAGCGCGACAGCGTCCCCATGCTGGCCTACCTCTTCTATATCGCTGATCGCACCCGGACCGACCTGCCCTACCTCGCCGGCAACGGCACGCCGGACGACTGGTATCACCTGCGCCATCAGGAGGCCGTCACGCCCGAGGCCATCGTTCGCCTGGCCGAGGCCGCTCGTGCCCGCTACGGATTCAAGGACTTCAAGCTCAAGGGCGGCGTGATGCGCGGCGAAGAGGAGATGCAGGCCATCGCCGGGATCAAGGGCCGCTTTCCCGACGCGCGCGTCACCCTGGACCCGAACGGCGCCTGGTCGTTGGCCGAAGCCGTGGCGCTGTGCAAAGGCAAGGGCCATATCCTTGCCTACGCCGAGGATCCGTGCGGCCCGGAGAACGGCTACTCCGGTCGGGAGATCATGGCCGAGTTCAAGCGCGCCACCGGAATTCCCACGGCAACGAACATGGTCGCCACCGACTGGCGTCAGATGGGCCACTCGCTGCGCCTCGAGTCGGTCGACATCCCCCTCGCCGACCCGCACTTCTGGACCATGCAAGGTTCGGTACGGCTGGCCCAGATGTGCGAGCAGTTCGGCCTGACCTGGGGCTCGCACTCGAACAATCACTTCGATGTGTCCTTGGCGATGTTCACCCACGCCGCCGCCGCCGCACCGGGGACCATTACCGCGATCGACACCCACTGGATATGGCAGGAAGGCCAGGAGCGACTGACGCGCGAGCCGCTGCAGATCGTCGGCGGCGAAGTCCGGGTGCCTGATCGACCGGGCCTGGGTATCGAGCCGGACATGGACCGGATCATGGCCGCCCATGACCTCTACAACAAGGTCGCCACTGGCGCCCGTGACGACGCCATGGCCATGCAGTACCTGGTGCCCGGCTGGGCATACGACCCCAAGCGACCAAGCCTGGGACGCACATAAGAATGCAGCGATCGACGACGCAACCCCAACCACCGGAGAGACAAACAATGAAAAAAGCACTGAGCGCCTCCCTCGTTTCCGCCCTATTGGCCACTGCCGTCAGCGGTGCGTTCGCCGCCGAAACCGATTGGCCCAACCGCCCGGTCCAGGTCGTGGTCATCGCCAACGCCGGCGGCGATACCGACTTCAACGCCCGCACCATCGCCAAATACTTCACCAAACTCACCGGCGAGGCGATGGTTATCACCAACGTCGCTGGCGGCGGCGGCACTCTGGCGGCCGAGCAGGTCAAGCAGGCCGATCCGGACGGCAACACCATTCTCTTCACCCACACCGGCCAGCTGATCGTCAACGAAGTGGCCGGCCTGACCGAAGACAGCCTCGATGCCTTCGATATCTGCTGCATCGCCGGCGTGGACAAGGGCGCGATCTTCGTTGCCTCGAAAAGCTCTGGCCTGAAATCGCTGGAGGACCTGATCGCCAAATCCAAGGCCGAACCCAGCAGCGTGACCTACGGCACCGAGATGGGCAGCTACTCCCACCTGCAGGGCCTGATGTTCGAAGGCCTGACCGATACCAAGCTGAAGATGGTCGACGCCGGGACCGTGTCCGAGAAGGTCGTCGCCCTGCTGGGCGACCGCATCGACCTCGCGGCCATCAGCTATGGCTCGGTGCAGGATTACGTCACCAGCGGCGAAATGGTCGCCCTCGGCCAGCCCAACGACGAGCGCAACGAGCTGCTTGGCGACATCCCGACCTTCAAGGAACAGGGCGTCGATTTCGTCATGGACAAGCCCTACGTGGTCGCTTTTCCGGATGGCACCGACCCGGCAATCATCGAAAAGATGGCGGGCATCGTGAAGCAGATCACCGAGATGCCTGAGTACGCCGAAGAGCTGCGCAAGACGTTCAAGCAGCCGGTGAGCTACTACGGGACCGAAGAGTCGCAGGAGCGCCTGAACAAGACCCGCGAGGATTTCATGCAATACAAGGATGAGCTGCGCCAGAGCAAATAAGCCTCGCGCCCGGTGCCGGGTGTGTTCATCCGCCCGGCCACTACCTTCCGATACGAGACTCGCCCCATGGATACCTACAAGAGAAAGGAGTTACTGGTCGGTGCGCTGATGCTGGCAGCCGGCCTGTTCTACCTGTTCCTCACGATCAATCTTCCGCGCAAAGGTTTCATCGACGCCTCCACGGTGCCCTACATCCTTGCCATCGGGTTGTGCCTGCTGGGCGTTCTGCAATTGCTCGCTGCCCGTACCGCGACCCCGCCAGCGAACGACCCTGACGACGAAGCCTCCGGGGAGGAAAAAAGCCCACCCGACTACCCGACCGTGTTCAAGACGCTGGCGTTGATCGCGATTTACGTCGCGCTTCTGCAGAAGGTCGGCTTCCTGATCATGACGGCGCTGTACCTGTACGTGCAGTTCATCGTGATTACGCCACGCGAGCAGAAGGTCAATCACATCACCTACGTCATCATCGCGGTCGTGGCATCCGCCGCCATCTTCTTCACCTTCCGGCAGGGCTTCGATCTGATGCTCCCCACCGGCTTTCTGAAATTCTAGGAGGCGGCCATGTTCGAACTTCTGCAGGCCGGTTTCGGCGCGGTGTTTTCACCGTACATCTTCATTCTGATCACCCTGGGCGTGGCGGTCGGCATCGTGTTCGGCGCGGTGCCCGGCCTGTCGGCGACTATGGCGATCGCACTCTGCCTGCCACTGACCTACACCATGGGCCCGGCCGCCGGCCTCTCGCTGCTCGTCGCACTATTCATCGGTGCGACCTCGGGCGGCCTGATTTCGGCCATCCTATTGAAGATTCCCGGAACGCCCGCCTCCATCGCCACCACCTTCGATGGCGGCCCCATGATGGAAAAGGGCCAGGGGATCAAGGCACTTGGCATCGGCGTGGTGTTCTCCTTCATCGGCACCGTGTTCAGTATCGTGGCGCTGATGTCCATCGCGCCGTCGCTGGCCAAGGTTGCCTTGCGCTTCGGCCCGCATGAATATTTCGCCATCGCGATCTTCTCGCTGACCCTGATCGCCACCCTGTCCACTGGCTCGCTGCTCAAGGGCATCTACGCCGGCACGTTGGGTTTCGCCTTCTCCACCGTCGGCATCGCACCGGTCGATGCCATTCGCCGCTTCACCTTCGACTCGCCCAACCTCAACGGTGGTTTCGCGATGCTGACCGTGATGATCGGCATGTTCGCGGTTGCGGAGGTCATCAAGATCGCCGAGACGGGGCGCTCGATGCACAAGACCAAGGTTGGCTCGGTCAGCATGAAAGGCGTCAAGGGCTTCGGCTTCTCGATCAAGGAATTCTTCGGTCAGATTCCCAATGCCTTCCGCTCCTCCCTGATCGGTATCGGGATCGGCATCCTGCCGGGCATCGGCGCGGGCACCTCGAACATCGTTTCCTACATCATCGCCAAGAAGCGCTCCAAGCATCCCGAGCAGTTCGGCAAGGGCGCAGTCGAGGGCGTGGTGGCCAGCGAGACGGCCAACAACGCCGGTATCGGCAGTGCCATGATTCCGCTGATGACGCTGGGCATCCCAGGCGACACCGTGACCGCGATCCTGCTCGGCGGCTTCATGATCCATGGCATCCAGCCGGGCCCGCTGCTGTTCATCAGCCAGGGTGCGCTCGTCTACACCATTTTCGCGGCGCTGATCCTGGCTTCGGTGATGATGCTGGTTCTGGAGTTCTACGGGCTGCGCATCTTCATCAAGATGCTGGCGATTCCCAAGCACATCCTGCTACCGATCATCCTGGTGCTCTGTGTAGTCGGTGCGTTCGGCCTGAGCAGCCGTGTGTTCGATGTCTGGACGATCCTGCTCTTCGGCCTGATCGGCTACGGCTTCGTCAAAGGTGGGATGCCGGCGGCACCCTTCATCATCGGCTTCATTCTCGGACCCATGGCGGAAACCAATTTCCGTCGCGGCCTGATGTTGTCGGATGGCAATTTCATGGGCTTCCTCAGCAACCCCATCGCGGCGACCTTCCTGATGCTCGCCCTGGCCTCGGTGCTCTGGCACCTGTTCAGCGCCCTACGCGGCCGCAAGAAGGCAGCCGTCGGCAAACTGCAAGGCACCTAATGGCGCACCGGCTCGACGTGCTCAGGGGCTTAGGCCCCTGTGCACGTTGCGCCTGGGCCGCCGCGCTCAACCGGCGTCGTAGGAGCCGGCCTGGATCCGGGGTCGCTTCCGCAACGCCGTTTCACGCACAGGCACTCGCTTGTGAAGCACGGCGCGGGCGATCAGGCGCGCTGCCCCACTTCGGCGTGTTGCACCGTCCAGCCGGGCACACGGTCGCTCAAGGTCAGCCCGAGCCCGGGGCGACCGGGAACCAACATGCGACCGTCGCGGATTTCGAGCCGCTCTTCGAACAGGGGCTCGAGCCATTCGAAATGCTCGACCCACGGCTCGCGCAGATGGGTGGCAGCCAGATGCACATGCAACTCCATCGCGAAATGCGGCGCGAGCGTCATGCCGGCTTGCTCGGCCAGCGTCTGTACCCGCAGGTAGGGTGTGATGCCTCCTACGCGCGGTGCGTCCGGCATGAGGTAATCAGCGCCGCGCAGGCGTATGAACTCCCAGTGCTCGGCCGGGCTGGTGAGCATTTCACCCGTGGCGATCGGCGTATCGAACTGGCGAACCAGCTCGGCATGCCCTTCGGCGTCATGACAATCCAGGGGCTCCTCGATCCACACCAGGTCGAACGGCTCCAGGCGTCGGCACATCCGTCGCGCCTGAGGGCGATCCCATTGCTGGTTCGCATCGACCATCAGCGGAAAGCCATCGCCCAGGTGGTTGCGCACCGTACCGACCCGATGCAAATCCAGCGCCCAATCGGGTTGGCCGACCTTGAGCTTGATTCCACCGATACCCTTCTCCCGTGAGGCGTCGGTGTTGCGCATCAGCTGATCCAGCGGCGTGTGAAGGAAGCCGCCCGAGGTGTTGTAGCAGCGTACCGAGTCGCGATGAGCGCCGAGCAGGCGTGCCAGCGAGAGCCCGGCACGCCGCGCTTTCATGTCCCACAGCGCAACGTCGAATGCACCGATGGCCTGGGTGGCGAGGCCGCTGCGCCCGACCGAAGCCCCCGCCCAACAGAGCTTGTCCCAAAGCTTCGCGATATCGCTGGGGTTCTCGCCAAGCAGGTTCGGCGCCACTTCGCAGGCATGAGCGAACTGACCGGCCCCACCGGCACGCTTGGAATAGCTGAACCCCATGCCCTGGTAGCCGTCGCGAGTTTCGATCTCGACGATCTGGATGGCGATTTCGGTCATCGGCTTTTGCCGCCCGGTTAGCACCTTGGCGTCGCTGATCGGGTTGGGGAGCGGTAAGGCCACGGTCCTCAGACGCAGCCAGGCGATACGGTCGCCATCGCCGCAGGAAAACGCATCGTTCATGCAACCTCCCGTATGGTTCTGCTGCGCGCTGCCCTGCGAGTAAGAGCATGTCGCGAGTCGCCAAACTGCTGAACGCGCAAGCAGATGCCAGCCGAACGATTCGACTAGTCATCATACGACCATATGACCATGATTCCGGCCCAGGGCGTTCTGGATGCGTCCCAGGCGTCACCCGACTTTAGTTCTATATCGTCCAAACGCCACGGCGCCGCAGGATAACGAGCGGCTCCGCAAAAAGGCGGTGTTATAGCGGCTTCATCGAACGAAGAAGCGATTTTGCATACCTCTGCGGCTTGCCAGTCAGCCCCGAGTCGCTTGTTGAAAGGGCCAAGTTCGGCTTGACAAGTAACAGCTCGCTACAAATAATCGATCCAAGTCATCCGACAACAGATGACATCAAAACAATAAGCGACGGGCAGACCATAATGACAAGCACGACGACCGCTCCCACACCCTTCAATCGCCTCCTGCTGACAGGCGCCGCAGGAGGGCTGGGCAGGGTGTTGCGCGAAACGCTTCGCCCCTACGCCACCATCATCCGCCTTTCCGACATTGCCCCCATGGAGCCCGCTGCCGGTGACCATGAAGAGGTGGTGCAATGCAACCTCGCCGACAAGGCTGCGGTCCACGCCCTGTGCGAAGGTGTCGACGCAATCGCGCACTTCGGTGGCGTATCGGTCGAACGGCCCTTCGAGGAAATCCTCGAAGCGAATATCAAGGGCGTCTTCCATATTTATGAAGCGGCACGGCGGCACGGCATCAAGCGTGTGATCTTCGCCAGCTCCAACCATGTCATCGGCTTTTATAAGCAGACCGAAAAAATCGACGCCAGCGTGGCTCGCCGCCCGGACAGCTACTACGGCCTGTCCAAGTCCTACGGCGAGGACATGGCCAGCTTCTACTTCGATCGCTACGGCATCGAGACGGTGAGCATCCGTATCGGCTCCTCGTTCCCCGAGCCGCTCAACCGCCGGATGATGTCGACCTACCTCAGCTACCGCGACCTGACCAGCCTCATCGAGCGCTCGCTGTTCACGCCCAATGTCGGCCACACCGTGGTCTATGGCGCGTCGGCGAACCGGGACGTCTGGTGGGACAATCACATGGCTGCTCATCTCGGGTTCGAGCCTCAGGACAGCTCCGAGGTGTTCCGCGAGAAGATCGAGAAGCAGCCCCCCTACGCGCCCAACGATCCGGCCTTGGTCTACCAGGGCGGCGCTTTCTGCGAAGCCGGCCCGTTCGATGACTGACTGACCGCCACGCCGCGAACAACAACAAGAGAATCGCCATGGCAAGCAAAGCAGAACTGATAGTCGACGCGCAGAACGCCACGGGTGAAAGCCCTGTGTGGGTCGCATCCGAACAGGCGCTCTATTGGGTGGATATCCCCAATCGTCAGCTGTTGCGGTGGCAGGCGTCGGATGCCTCCGTCACCCGCTGGGTCGGCGACCAGATGATCGCGTGCATCGCTCGCCAGGACGCAGGCCACTGGGTTGCAGGCATGGAAGATGGCATCTATGCCCTCGCCCCGCAGGACGACGGCCGCCTGGACGCCAGACGCCTGGCCGCGGTGCAACATAGCCACGCCGGCATGCGCTTCAATGACGGGCGCTGCGACCGCCAGGGACGTTTCTGGGCAGGGACCATGGTCATGGACATGGCGGCTGGTATTCCGGCCGGCGCGCTCTACCGATTCGATGGCCAGGTCGCCACAACGCCGCTCACGGTGCAACTCGACAACTTCGTCGTACCCAATGGTCTGGGGTTCAGCCCTGACGGGCTCACTATGTACCTGTCCGACTCGCATCCGAGCGTGCAGCGCATCTGGGCATTCGACTATGACGTCGACAGCGGCACGCCCAGCAATCGCCGTCTGTTCGTCGACATGAATCAGTACCCCGGCCGCCCCGATGGCGCGGCGGTGGATAGCGACGGCTGCTATTGGATCTGTGGCAATGACGCCGGGCTGATCCATCGCTTCACCCCAGAGGGCCGCCTCGATCGCTCGCTTGAAGTGCCCGTCAAGAAACCCGCCATGTGCGCCTTTGGCGGGCCGAGGCTGGACACCCTGTTCGTGACCTCCATTCGCCCGGGCGGCGACCTTTCCGACCAGCCGCTGGCCGGTGGCGTATTCGCCCTGCAAGCCGGCGTCACCGGACTGGAGGAGCCACAGATCCGCTAAGGCTTTTACCCAAGGTCATGCCGGCATTCGCCTGACCCTCGCAACGCTGCATACCAACAACAACAAGACGGAGACTCACATGAACTTCAAACGCAAGTTGCTCATCGCTGCACTCCCCCTCGCCTTCTGCCTGTCCAGCGCTGCTCAGGCAGACATGACCCTGAAGATCGCCGAAATCCATCCGGCCGGCTACCCGACCGTCGTGGCTCAGGAAAACATGGGCAAGAAGATCGAAGAAGCCACCAACGGTGAACTTAAGTTCCGCATGTTCTCCGGCGGCGTGCTGGGCTCGGAGAAGGAAGTGGTCGAGCAGGTGCAAATCGGTGCGGTGCAGATGACCCGCGTCAGCCTCGGCACCCTGGGGCCGGTGGTCCCGGACGTGAACGCGTTCAACATGCCCTTCGTGTTTCGCGATAACGAGCACATGCGCAAGGTCATCGACGGCGAGATCGGCCAGGAGATCCTCGACAAGATCACCAACTCCGAATTCAACATGGTCGGTCTGGCCTGGATGGATGGGGGCGTGCGCAACCTCTATACCAAGAAGCCGGTTCGCGAGCTGGAAGACCTCAAGGGCATGAAGATCCGCGTCATGGGCAACCCGCTGTTCATCGACACCCTCAATGCCATGGGCGCCCAGGGCGTGGCCATGGACACCGGCGAGATCTTCAGCGCCCTGCAGAGCGGTGTGGTCGATGGCGCCGAGAACAACCCGCCGACCATGCTCGAACACAACCACTTCCGTGCCGCCAAGCACTACTCGTTGACCGGGCACCTGATCCTGCCCGAGCCGATCGTGATCTCCAAGACCACCTGGAACAAGCTCACCCCGGAACAGCAGGACATCGTCAAGAAGTACGCCAAGGAAGCGCAGATCGAAGAGCGCAAGCTGTGGGACGAGAAGACCGCCAGCAGCGAAGCCAAGCTCAAGGAAGAAGGTGTCGAGTTCATCGAGGTCGACAAGAAGCCCTTCTACGACGCAACTGCTCCGGTTCGCGAGAAGTACGGCGCGCCTTACGCCGAACTGATCAAGCGTATCGAAGCCGTTCAGTAATCCTCGTGCAAGCGCATCGCGGCAGCCCGTGCCGTCGCGATGCAACCGGTGGAATTTCATGAAAAACCTGGTTCTGGGCGTCAATGACGCCATCTATCGCGCCTGCGTCATCGTTGCCGCCCTGGCGATCGTGATCATGGCGACGATCATCCCCCTGGGGCGTGTTCAGCCGTTACGCACTGGGCCAGGGCCTCGGCTGGCCCGAGCCCATCGCCATCCTGCTGATGGTGCTGTTCACCTTCGTCGGCGCCGCCGCCAGTTACCGCGCCGGCGCGCACATGGCCGTGCAGGTGCTCAGCGATCGCCTGCCACCGATGGCCCAGCCCTTCATCATCCTGTTCGTGCGCCTGGCCATGGCGGCCATCAGCCTGTTCATGCTGATCTGGGGCTACAAACTGTGCATTGCCACCTGGAACCAGTACCTCAGCACCCTGCCCTGGATGCGCGTCGGTGTCAGCTACGCGCCGATTCCGCTGGGCGGCTTCATTACCCTGCTGTTCGTCATCGAGCAACTGCTGTACGGCGACCAGAGCAAGCGCCCGGTCGTCGATTACGAAGCCCGCGAAGAGTCCAAGGAGTCCGTGTAATGGATGCCGTCGTCCTGTTGGGCAGCTTCATCGTCCTCATCCTGCTACGCGTCCCGGTAGCCTACTCCCTCGGCCTGGCCACCCTGGCCGGCGCCTGGTGGATCGATATTCCCCTGCACGCCGTGATGATTCAGATCGCCGGCGGCGTGAACAAATTCTCCCTGCTGGCCATTCCGTTCTTCGTTCTGGCTGGCGCGATCATGGCCGAAGGCGGCATGGCTCGCCGCCTGGTCGCCTTCGCTGGGGTGCTGGTCGGCTTCGTCCGCGGCGGACTGTCGCTGGTCAACATCACCGCCTCGACCTTTTTCGGCGCCATCTCCGGCTCGTCCCTGGCGGATACCGCTTCGGTCGGCTCGGTGCTGATCCCGGAAATGGAAAAGAAAGGCTATCCGCGGGAGTTCTCCACCGCCGTGACCGTCAGCGGCTCGGTGCAGGCGCTGCTGACTCCGCCCAGCCATAACTCGGTGATCTACTCGCTGGCGGCCGGCGGCACCGTGTCGATCTCCGCGCTCTTCGTCGCTGGCATCGGCCCGGGCCTGCTGCTCAGCACCGCCATGGCCACGCTCTGCCTGCTGTTCGCGCGCAAGCGCAACTACCCCAAGGGCGAAGTGGTGCCGCTGCGCCAGGCGCTGAAGATCTGCGTCGAGGCGCTTTGGGGCCTGATGACCATGGTGATCATCCTTGGCGGCATCCTCTCCGGCGTGTTCACCGCCACCGAGTCGGCCGCGGTGGCAGTGGTCTGGGCCTTCTTCGTGACCATGTTCATCTACCGCGACTACAAGTGGCGCGAGCTGCCGAAGATGCTTCACCGCACGGTGCGCACGCTGTCCATCGTGATGATCCTGATCGCCTTCGCCGCCAGCTTCGGCTACATCATGACGTTGATGCAGATACCGGCCAAGATCACCACCCTGTTCCTGACCCTGTCGGACAACCGCTACGTAATCCTGCTGTGCATCAACTTCATGCTGCTAGTACTGGGCACGCTGATGGACATGGCGCCGCTGATCCTGATCCTCACGCCGATCCTGCTGCCGGTGGTGACCTCGTTCGACGTCGATCCGGTGCACTTCGGCATGATCATGCTGGTCAATCTGGGTATCGGCCTGATCACGCCACCGGTAGGTGCGGTACTCTTCGTCGGTGCCGCCATCGGGAAGGTCAGTATCGAGAGCACGGTCAAAGCCCTGCTGCCGTTCTACGCGGCGCTGTTCGCCGTGCTGATGGCTGTGACCTATATCCCGATGATCTCGCTGTGGCTGCCTAGCGTAGTGCTCTGAACGCAGACAGGGTACGAGGACGCCGCCCCACCCGGGCGGCGTTTTACTTTGCACATTGACGAGCATTCTCAAACTCCGACCTTGAACTGGCCGCCTAACGCCAAGCCATCCTGCAACCAAACGCGTAGCACTCAGTACAGGCATTAGAAGGACTGGTTTTCCATGCAAACTGCCGCGCCCTTTCCCCGCCATATCGCCGTGCTGATCCTGGCGACCCTGGCCTGCTCGTTCGCTGGCAACCACATCGCCGCGCGCATCGCCTTCGATCACGACACCGGCCTGCTGCTGGCGATGCTCTGCCGCGCCGGCGTGACCCTGGCGGTGCTGGCGGCGTTGGTGTTCTGGCGGCGCGAATCGCTGCGCCTGAGCCCGACCACCTGGCGTTGGCAGCTGCTGCTCGGCCTGCTGATTTCAGTACAAAGCTTCTGCATCTACTCGGCGGTCGCCCGCATCCCGGTGGCGCTGGCGCTGCTGGTGGTGAACCTCTCGCCAATCCTGCTGGCACTGCTCACCTGGGCGCTCGGCGGCCCGAGGCCGACCCGTCAGGCGCTGGCGATCATGGGCATGATCCTGTTCGGCCTGGTGCTGGTGCTGGATGTGCCGGCGCGCCTGCTGAGCGCCGAGGCGCCGGATGGTCAGTGGGTCGCCGGCATCCTGTTCAGCCTGACGGCCGCCGCGGTGTTCGCGGTGGCGCTGTGGGTCACGGAACACAAGCTATCGAAGATGGCCGGATCGGTGCGCAGCATGCTGACTCTGATCGTGGTGTTCCTTGTCTCGGCGCTGCTCGGCAGCAGCGGCCTGATTCCCGGTGGGCTCGGCCTGCCCAGCGCCACTGCTGGCTGGATCGCCCTCGCCTGCCTGGTGCTGCTCTACGGCGCGGCCTTTTCCACGCTGTTCATCTGCATGCCACGGCTGAACATCGCGCGCAACGCGCCGGTGATGAACATGGAGCCGGTCGCCGGCATGCTCCTCGGCTGGCTGGTGCTCGGCCAGCTGCTCGGCCCATTGCAGATATTCGGCGGGTTGATCGTGGTGGGCGGCATCGTGTTGCTGGCCTACCGCAAGCATTGAATCCGACTACAGAGATCGTCTCGTAGAAGGCAGCGCATGCCGCTGTAGGCGGCAGCGCCTGTGCTATGGATGACGGGCGTCGGCCGGCGTCATCAACCAGCCTTGTCCGTCTCGGCCTCTTCGTGGGCCTGACGCAGGCGCTCACGGCTGTTGGTCAGGTGCAGGCGCATCGCCGCGCGGGCGGATTCGGCATCCTGACGGGCGATGGCGTCGTAGATCTGCTCGTGTTCGCGACCCAGGCGCTGCTGGTAATGCGGCTGGTCGTCGTGGGCAAGACGTGCGGAGTTGAGGCGACTACGCGGAATGATCGCCGTGCCCAGGTGATTCATGATGTCGGTGAAGTAACGGTTGCCGGTCGCTTCGGCGATCTGCAGATGGAACTGGAAGTCCGACACCGCGGCCTCGCTGGACAGGGCAGCACTCTGCTGGAGCGAATCGAGGAAGGCGCGCATCGCCGCCAGCTGCTCCGGTGTACGCCGCTGAGCCGCCAGCCCAGCCGACTCAACCTCCAGACTGATCCGTAACTCGAGAATCGACAGCACGTCACGCAAGGTGCCGATCGTCGCCGGATCGATACGCAAACCGGTGGTGCTCGGCGTATCCAGCACGAAGGTCCCAATGCCATGGCGAGTTTCGACCAGGCCCGAGGCCTGCAAACGCGAGATCGCCTCCCGCACCACGGTACGGCTGACACCCTGCGCCTGCATGATGGCCGACTCGGTGGGCAATTTGTCGCCCCGCTTGATCAGGCCGTCACGAATCTGCTGCGACAGCTCCGTCACCAGCTCCTGGGCAAGGCTGCGATGTTTGCGGCGGACACGTGGCTGGGCGCTCTGGTTTTCCATGGGCACTTCGATCTCTGAGAAACGAACTGACGGCTATCATAGCTCAGCAGTTGTACGATAACTATCCGCAACATCCGGTTTGCGGCCTATGACCTGCGTCCGAAATCCGAGCGACTGTCGATCGCCTTCTATACTGAGCGAACGTTCCCAGCAGGAGATCGAATCATGCGAAAACTATGGGTAATCGCCGTTGCGGCTTTGATGAGCGCACCGGCCTGGGCCATGCATTGCCCGCAGGACATGGCGGAAATCGACCAACAGCTGCAATCCAACCCGCCATCGGATCCGGCGATCCTGTCACGCGTGCAGGCATTGCGCGAGGAAGGTGAAAAACTGCACAACGCCGGGGACCATGAAGGTTCGCTGAAGGTACTGGGAGAAGCCAAGGAGCTACTCGACAGCTGACGCGCTGCGCCGATGGTGGCCGCTATTGATAGGGGCTGCCATCGGCTTTGTTGCAGCGAACCCGCAACTCCTTTCGTTCGAAATCCTGCTCACTACTCAGCGTTTCGAAGCCATCCGGGCAGGCATGCTCCGCCAAGGTTTCGCAGCTGGGCTCCCCGGCGACCTTCTCACATGCAAAGACATACTCATCGTCGCCCTTGGCCGGCGGCACGCTCTCGGTAGTCATGCAGCCGCCCAGCAGCGCTGCCACCAGCACGAACATCGCCGTTTCGCGTGGGTGATACCCCTGACTCGACGCCTCTGTAGGCAATGGCTGACGCACATTGGCGAGCTTCGCTTATTCCGCCTCATCTCAGGGTTGCCTATTCTGAGCATCAGTAGCGCAGGACGCGCACCGGGAAAGGATGCTCGAACGGAACGGTCGCTGGAGAGCGGCTTCATGGACGATGGAACGACGGATGCGACACTTGCAGCCCCCCCCGCGCGGGGCTTTTTATTGCCTGATTTCATCGCGGGTTCGGCGCCTCATTGCGCTCCGCATTATCCGGGTCGGTATCAGGTACACGATCACGAATACGTTCGGCCTCTCGGCTGCCCGCAGGCGTCTTGCCCTCGTTGCCGGGCAGTTCATCGACGCCAGCTTCGCCGCCCGGATTCACATCGGTGCGCTCGCTGCCCAGAGGGGGTGGAGAACCAGGCACAACGATACCGTCATCGTCGGCGTTGTTGGCGGCTGCGCTCAGTTCTTGGTGCCGGGTTGGGTCGTTCGGGTCTTGGGTCGCCATGCGCTATCCCCTTCGGTTGCTCTTGCCTGTTTGGAGGGCGCACGGCCGGTGACGTTCATGCAGTGAGCGACCGTTGATCATGAAGTCGGCCTGCCCTCTCGGTTGCGCCGGGTGCCGCGGCTGGTTATAGTCCTGCGCCGCGATCCCGAGGGTCGCGCGCAACATGCCCGGATGGCGAAACTGGTAGACGCAAGGGACTTAAAATCCCTCATCCGAAAGGGTATGCGGGTTCGATTCCCGCTCCGGGCACCAGCCGTCTCTTGTGAAGCCGAGCCAGGTTTCACCTCGCCCAGCGCCATCCCCCTCCTCGCCGTGACACGCCGCTCAATGCCTGCGACGCAGGCCGACAATTATCCAGAACACCAGCCCCAGAATGGGGAACAGGGCGATGCCCAAGGCCCAGAGCGCCTTCGCGCCCACGGTACGATCGCTTTTGAAAACGCTGACGATGGCAAGCAGATCCAGAGCGATAACGGCCACCGCGACGGCGATGGCAAGGTAACTGACGGCATCCGACATGCTGGGTACTCCACGGACTCGATACAGGTGAGTCTTTCGAGCGAGCGCGTCAGTTCCATGCGGAGGGGCGCGGAAGGGATGAGGATGATCGGCGGGACAAAAAGCCAGACGAAAAAAACCGCAGGCTTTCGCTTGCGGTTTCTTTTAATGGAGGCCGATGTCGGAATCGAACCGGCGTACACGGATTTGCAATCCGCTGCATAACCACTCTGCCAACCGGCCTCAAAACGAAGACGCCGCATTCCGCGGCGCCATCGTCAACAAACTGGAGCGGGAAACGAGACTCGAACTCGCGACCCCGACCTTGGCAAGGTCGTGCTCTACCAACTGAGCTATTCCCGCGTCGTCTTGGTGACGGGCGCCATTTTATAGTTTCGTGACGCCCCGTCAAGCCTTTGATTAAAAAGTTTTTATTTCGTTTCGGTTGGGCTGAGGTGCGGCCAGGCGGCGATCAGGTAATTGACCATCGACCATAGCGTCAGACCGGCTGCAACGATCAGCAAGGCGTAACCCAACCCGACCCAGAGGGTTGCCAGCGGTGGATTGGCCAGCAGGATGACCAACGCGGTCATCTGCGCCGCGGTCTTCCATTTGCCGAGATTGGACACCGCCACCTGTGCCCTTGCCCCGAGCTCGGCCATCCATTCCCGCAAGGCCGATACCACGATTTCACGGCCGATGATGATCGCGGCCGGCAAGGTCAGCCATAGATTGGAGTGTTCCTCGACCAGTAGCACCAGCGCGACCGCGACCATCAGCTTGTCGGCGACAGGGTCCAGAAAGGCACCGAATGGCGTGCTTTGCTGTAATCGCCGAGCGAGGTAACCGTCGAGCCAATCGGTCGCAGCGGCGAAGGCGAAAACCACGCTGCAGGCCAGGTAGCTCCATTTGAACGGTAGGTAGAACAACAGAATGATGATGGGGATCAGCAGTACGCGCAGTACGGTGAGAATGTTTGGAATGTTCATCGATACCACTGTCCGCAAATTTGGATGAGGATTCTACTCACTGTGCAGAGTGGCATAAATCGACTCGGCAAGCTTTTTACTGATGCCGGGCGCCTTGGCGATCTCGTCCAGGCTGGCGCGACACAACTCTTGCAGACCGCCGAAATGCTTGAGCAGTTCGCGCCGGCGCTTCGGCCCGATGCCGGGAACGTTCTCCAGCGTAGAGGTCGTTCGCGCCTTGCCGCGCCTCGCCCGGTGGCCGGTAATGGCGAAGCGATGCGCCTCGTCGCGTACCTGCTGAATGAGGTGCAGTGCCGGGGAATCGCCTGGCAGCGTGAATTCGTGCGCCGCATCGTTCAGGTAGAGGGTTTCGAAGCCGGGCTTGCGGGTCACGCCTTTGGCTACACCCAGCAGGATCAGGTCCGGCACCGCGAGTTCCTGCAGCACCTCCCGCGCCATGTTCAACTGGCCCTTGCCGCCGTCGACAAGCAGGATGTCCGGCAGCTTGCCCTCCCCTTCGGCCGCCTTTCGGAAGCGCCGTGACAGGGCCTGATGCATCGCGGCGTAGTCATCGCCCGCGGTGACGCCTTCGATGTTGTAGCGACGATAGTCGGACTTCAGCGCGCCCTCGGGCCCGAACACCACGCAGGAGGCGACGGTCGCCTCGCCGCTGGAGTGGCTGATATCGAAACATTCGAGCCGCGTGGGTGGCTCCTCCAGGTCCAGCGCGTCGGCCAGCGCCTGGAATCGCGCCGCCAAGTGCTGGCGACTGGCGAGCCGGGCGCCGAGGGCTTGCTCTGCATTGGTCAGAGCCAGTTGCTGCCAGCGCGCGCGGGTGCCGCGTACGCGATGCGTGATGACTAGCTCGACGCTGCGCAACTCGCGCAGCGCATCGATGAGCGTGTCGAAATCCTCGTGAACGGTGTTGACGATCAGCTCGGACGGCAGGTCGCGCTCCATCGAACCCAGGTAATACTGCTCCAGAAAGGCCTGCAGCACTTCGCTGACGCTTTCCTCGATGGCGACCTGGGGAAAGAAGTTCTTGCTACCCAGCACTCGGCCGCTACGCACGCTGATTAGGTGCACACAGGCGCCGCCGGGGCTCACCACGGCCGAAACGATATCGACGTTACCGCTGCCACCCTCCATGCTTTGCTGGTCCTGCACGCGGCGGAGGATGCCAATCTGGTCGCGAATCTCTGCCGCCCGCTCGAAATCCAGCGCCATCGCGGCCTTTTCCATGTTCCTCGACAGCTCTTCGGCCAGCGCGTTACTGCGGCCTTCCAGGAACATCACCGAATGGCGGACGTCCTCGGCATACTCGGCAGGATCGACCAGGTTCACGCACGGCGCCTTGCAGCGCTTGATCTGGTACTGCAAGCACGGCCGGGTACGGTTGCGGTAATAGCTGTCCTCGCACTGACGAACGAAAAGGCTTTCTGCAACAGGCTCAGGCTTTCGCGGATCGCTCCCGCGCTGGGGTACGGACCGAAATACCGGCCTGGCTCCTTCTTCGCGCCGCGGTGAATGCTCAGCCGCGGGAAGTCCCCGCTCGACAGGAACACGTAGGGATATGACTTATCGTCGCGCAGCAGGATGTTGTAGGGCGGCCGCCACTGCTTGATAAGCGTCTGTTCGAGCAGCAACGCTTCGGTTTCATTCGCCGTGATGGTCGTCTCGACCTGGGCGATCCGAGCCACCAGGGCTGCCGTCTTGGGCGCTTGCCCGGTCTTGCGGAAGTAACTGGCGAGGCGCTTCTTGAGGTTCTTGGCCTTGCCGACGTACAGCAGCTTGGCTTCGGCGTCGAACATCCGATAGACGCCGGGTCGCCCACTGCAGGACGCGAGGAATGCCGAGGAATCGAAGCCGGTCATCAATTGATGGTGTCGACCATGCCGTGGCGGACGGCCAGCAATGCCAGCTCGACATCGCTGGACACGGACAGCTTCTCGTAAATGCGGTACCGGTAGGTGTTCACCGTTTTCGGCGACAGGCACAGCTTGTCGGATATCGTCTGGACCTTCTGGCAGTTCGCGATCATGAGGGCAATCTGGATCTCGCGCTCGGACAGCAGATCGAACGGTGAACCGTTGACCTTCGGCTGGAAGGACTTGAGTGCCAGCTGCTGGGCAATCTGCGGACTGATGTAGCGTTGCCCGGCGAATACCATGCGGATGGCCTGGACCATTTCCTCGAGGGCGGCCCCCTTGGTCAGGTAGCCGGCGGCACCGGCCTGGAGCAGGCGCGTCGGAAACGGATCCTCCTCACAGATCGTGACTGCGATGACCTTTATGTCCGGATGGCTGCGCAGCAGTTTGCGCGTGGCCTCGAGGCCACCGATGCCAGGCATCTTGACATCCATCAGAACGACGTCCGGCTTGAGCTCGCGCGACTTCTTGATCGCCGCTTCCCCGGACTCGGCCTGACCGATCACCTGCAAGCCGTCGATATCGGCCAACATGCGGGATATGCCTGTGCGTACCAGATCGTGGTCGTCGACCACCAGCACCCTAATCAAGCAGACACCTCTTCAGTACGATTTCAAAGCTGGCTGGCTGCTCGCTTCATAAGCGGCGAACTCTACCAAATCCTTGCCGGCTTACCCAGACCGCACGTCACATGGCCAGATGATATTACACCTGTCGATCGGCACCGCCATCCAGCTGAACGCTACCCGGCCGCTACGCGTCAGAGCTAGGAACCGCCGCAGCCAGAGAGACGCCCACGTGCTCGAGAGTTTCATTGCCGCCACGCTGCTTGCCGCCGTACACCTGTGCGCCGGCGGGCTGCGTAGCCTGGATCGTCTGCCGCGCAGCCGCTGGCTATCGGCCGCTGGGGGTGTCGCGGTGGCCTATGTTTTCGTGCACCTGCTGCCCGACCTCGCCCGCGGTCAGCAGGTGATGGATGGCATCGACATCGCCTTGCTCAGCTATCTCGAGCACCACGCCTACCTGCTGGCCCTGCTCGGCCTGGTGGTGTTCTACGGACTCGAGCGAATGATAAAACAGCACCGCCAGAACAAGCCGGCGCACCACCCTTCCCACCCGGCCATGTTCTGGCTGCATATCGGAGCGTTCGGCGCCTACAACGGGCTGATCGGATATCTGCTGGTGCATGGGGAAAGCGAAGACACGACCGACCTGGCGCTGTACTGCGTTGCAATGGGGCTGCACTTCCTGGTCAACGACTTCGCCTTACAGGACGCTCATAAGGACCTGTTCAGCCGTCGCGGGCGCTGGCTACTGGCGCTGATGCCTGTAGCCGGTTGGGCCATAGGGAGCGTCACGGAGGTTTCCGAGCTGGCGGTATCGGCCCTTGCAGCCTTCCTGGGTGGGTCGATCATCCTCAACGTGTTGAAAGAGGAGCTGCCGGAAGAGCGCAACAGCCGGCTCGGACCTTTTTTGCTGGGTTCGATCGGTTACGCCGCCCTGTTGCTCAGTGTGCAGGGCTGACGGCGCGACGGGCGAAGCAGCGTACGCTCGCCACGCTTTACATCACATATGGCAAACCATATATTCGGCCACCCATATATCTACGCACTGCAGCGCCTCATGACACCCGAACTCACACCCGCCGAGGTTTTCAAGTGCCTGGCCGACGAGACCCGCGCACGGATCACCCTGCTGATCGCATCACGAGGTGAGCTGTGCGTATGCGAGCTGACCGTCGCGCTCGATCAGAACCAGCCGAAGGTATCCCGTCATCTGGCCCAGCTACGCAGCTGCGCCCTGCTCGAGGACCGTCGCCAAGGGCAGTGGGTCTACTACCGCCTCCATCCTGAACTGCCGGCCTGGATCCGGGCCCTGCTGACCGAGGTCGCCCAGGCCAACAGCCGCTGGCTGGCATGTGACAACGAGCGCTTGCAAGCGATGCGCGACCGCTCCGATACGAGCACCTGCAGCTGATACGGCCCTAGCCATACGAGAGGAGTGATACGTGAACGACACGCAAGAGCCGCGCCACGAATTGCCGAACCTGGACGAGGCCTTGCTGGCCATGCCCGACTTCGCGCGTCTGGGACAGACGAGCCTGGCGCACAAGCCTCGCATCCTGTTGCTCTACGGCTCGAATCGGCCGCAATCCTACAGCCGGCTGCTGGTATTGGAAGGCGCTCGCCTGCTGCAGCGGCTCGGTGCCGAAACCCGCGTTTTCGACCCGTCCGGCCTGCCCTTGCCAGACGATGCGCCCGACACGCATCCGAAGGTTCAGGAACTCCGTGAGCTGATGCAGTGGTCCGAAGGCCAGGTCTGGTGTTCCCCGGAGCGCCACGGCTCGATGAGTGCGGTGTTCAAGGCACAGATCGACTGGGTTCCGCTCGCCATGGGTGCCGTCCGTCCAACTCAGGGCAAGACGCTTGCAGTGATGCAGGTTTGCGGCGGCTCGCAATCCTTCAATGTCGTCAACCAGCTGCGGGTACTCGGGCGCTGGATGCGGATGGTCACCATCCCGAATCAGTCCTCGGTCCCGAAGGCCTTTCTGGAGTTCGACGCTGACGGCCGCATGAAGCCGTCAGCCTTCTATGATCGGCTGGTCGATGTCATGGAGGAGCTGATGAAGTTCACCCTGCTGCTGCGAGGCCGGGAGCAATATCTGGTGGATCGCTATTCCGAGCGCAAGGAATCCGCCGAGGCGCTCTCGCAGCGCGTCAACCAGCGTTCGATATGACCCGACCGACACGGAATCCAACGTGATCAAGACCTTCGCCCTGTTCGTCCTCACCGCCCTGGCGGAGATCGTCGGCTGCTACCTGCCCTATCTCTGGCTGCGGCAGGGCAAGAGCGCCTGGCTGTTGCTGCCGGCCGCTGCTTCGCTGGCGCTATTCGCCTGGCTGCTGTCGCTGCACCCCACTGCGGCGGGACGGGTCTACGCCGCTTACGGTGGCGTCTACATCGGCGCTGCAATGCTCTGGCTCTGGTTGGTGGACAAGATCAGGCCCACCGGCTGGGACCTGCTCGGCTCGACCGTCGCCCTGGCGGGCATGGCCATCATCATGTTCGCCCCACGTCACGGCTGACCTTTTCACATTCTTCAAGGAGTGCTGCTCATGGCATTGAAAGTCGGTATCAACGGTTTCGGCCGCATCGGGCGCCTGGTCCTTCGCGCCGCGTGGGATTGGCCGGAAATCGAGTTCGTGCAGATCAACGATCCCGCAGGCGATGCCGCGACCCACGCACACTTGCTCAACTTCGACTCGGTACACGGTCGCTGGCAGCACGAGGCGGGTCATGACGGCGATCAGCTGGTCATTGCCGGACGAAGGATAACGGTCACGGCGAACAAGGCGATCATGGACACTGACTGGTCGGGCTGCGATCTGGTCATCGAGGCCAGCGGCAAGATGAAGACAGTCGCCGTGCTGCAGGCGTACCTGGACCAGGGTGTCAAACGCGTAGTGGTCAGCGCACCGGTGAAGGAACCGGGCGCGCTGAACATCGTCATGGGTGTCAACGACCAGCGCTTCGACCCCGCCCAGCACCGCATCGTCACAGCCGCATCCTGCACCACGAATTGCCTCGCCCCGGTGGTCAAGGTAATCCACGAGAACCTCGGCATCCGCCATGGTTCGATCACCACCATCCATGACCTGACCAATACCCAGAGCATCCTCGACCAACCCCACAAAGACCTGCGCCGCGCCCGCGCCTCGGGCATGAGCCTTATTCCCACCACCACGGGCTCGGCGACTGCCATTGCCGAGATCTTCCCGGCGCTGCGGGGCAAGCTCAACGGACATGCCGTGCGTGTCCCGCTGGCGAATGCGTCGCTGACCGACTGCGTATTCGAGCTCGAGCGCGCCACGACCGTCGAGGAAGTCAACGGGTTGCTGCGCAGCGCCGCCGAACAGGGTCCGCTGCGCGGCATCCTTGGCTACGAAGAACGCCCGCTGGTCTCCATCGACTATCGAACCGACCCACGCTCTTCGATCATCGATGCGCTGTCGACCATGGTCGTCAACGGCACGCAACTGAAGCTGTATGCCTGGTACGACAATGAATGGGGCTACGCCAACCGCACCGCGGAGCTGGCGCGCAGGTTGGCCTGGCCTGACCGGCCTGGAGGGGGCCGACCTCACGCTCGGCCCCGGATCCTCTCGAGTACACCATGACCACGATCTCTCCCGCCGTTCGCCAGTACCTGATCGTCACCGGCAACTACTGGCTCTTCACGCTGACCGACGGTGCCTTGCGAATGCTGGTTGTGCTGCATTTCCACGCATTGGGCTATCAGCCGCTGGAGATCGCCGCGCTCTTTCTCTTCTACGAAATATTCGGCGTGGTCACCAACCTGGTCGGCGGCTATCTGGGCGCGCGGATCGGGCTCAACCGAACCATGAATATCGGCCTGGGCTTGCAGGTGATCGCCCTGCTGATGCTGACGGTGCCCGCCGTGTGGCTGACCATTCCCTGGGTGATGGCGGCGCAGGCGCTGTCCGGCATCGCCAAGGACCTCAACAAGATGAGCGCCAAGAGCAGCATCAAGACGCTCGTACCTGACAACCAGCAGGGCCAGCTTTACCGCTGGGTGGCGATGCTCACCGGCTCGAAGAACGCCCTGAAGGGTGTGGGCTTCTTTCTCGGCGGTGCCCTGCTCGCCTGGCTCGGTTTCCGCGGCACCCTGCTCACCCTGGCCGGCCTGCTCGCGGTGGTCTGGGTCAGCAGCCTGATCCTGCTCGAAACCGACCTGGGCAAGGCAAAGGCCAAACCGAAATTTCGCGACCTCTTGTCCAAGAGTCGCGCGATCAACGTGCTGTCCGCGGCGCGCCTGTTCCTCTTTGGCGCGCGTGACGTCTGGTTCGTGGTCGCGCTGCCGGTCTATCTCGCTGCCGTGTTCGGCTGGGATTTCTGGCAGGTCGGCGGCTTTCTCGCGGCGTGGGTGATCGGCTATGGCATCGTCCAGTCGCTCGCCCCGGCGATCACCGGCAAGCGACGAGGCCAAGCGCCTGATGGGCGTGCTGCGCTTGTATGGGCGTTGCTGCTGGCCTGGTTGCCTGCTGCCATCGCGCTGGGGCTGGCCACTGACCTGCCTCCACAGCCCATTCTGATCGGCGGGCTGTTGCTGTTTGGCGCCCTGTTCGCCATCAATTCGTCCCTGCACAGCTATCTGATCGTGTCCTACGCCAAGCAGGACGGCGTGTCCCTCGACGTCGGCTTCTACTACATGTCGAACGCCATGGGTCGTCTGCTCGGCACCTTGCTGTCGGGCTGGGTCTACCAGGCTCATGGTCTGGCGGCCTGCCTGTGGGTTTCGACCGCATTCATCACATTGGCAGCGCTGATCTCTCATGGACTGCCGCGGCATACCGAAGCGAACTAGGACGCCAGCTCCGCGGCGTCGCTCAGCAGATGGCTCAGGACCGAGCGCAGCTTGCCCGCCTTGACCGGCTTGTTCAGCACCGGGACACCAAAGCCCTGCAGCGCCTTGCGGCACTCATCGCTACGATCTGCGGTGATCATCACTACCGGAATCGCCTGGCCGAAACGCATGCGCAGCGATTGCGCAACGTCCCAGCCGGTCGCGCCCTGATCGAGGTGATAGTCGGCGAGGATCAGGTCCGGCGCGGTACCATCCAGCGCCTCGACAGCAGCCGCTTCATCTACGGCGGTGAGTACCGCACAGCCCCACTGCCCGAGCAGTGCGGCCATGCTGTCGAGGATGTTCAGCTCGTTATCGATCACCAGCAAGCGGCGCCCCGGCAAGGGGTCGCCCAGTAGCGTGGCCTTGGGCTGGGCATCGACGGCGACCTGCTCCGGCAAAGGCGCCAGCGGAACCTCGATACTGAATACCGAGCCGCGACCGGGCTGCGAACGGACCTCGATGCGGTAGTCGAGCATGCTGGCGATACGATCGACGATCGCCAGGCCGAGCCCGACCCCCGCCCGCTCGGCTGCCCGTTGCACGCCCAGCTGGTTGAATTCCAGGAAGATCGATTGCAGCTGGTCGGCCGCAATACCGCGTCCCGTGTCCCACACCTCGAGCCGCAGCTTGTCGCCCCGCCGCCGCGCGCCGAGCAACACGCGGCCCTCATCCGTGTACCGGCAGGCATTGCTCAGCAAGTTGCGCAGGATGCGCGTCAGCAGCCGGAAGTCACTGCGCAGGGCATACGCCGGGATGTAGTGCGCCAAGCCAAGCCCCTTGGCTTCGGCGACGGATTGAAACTCGGAAACCAGCGGCAGCAGCACCTCATCGACGCGGTACACCTCGATGTCCGGCTTGATGGCCTGCTGGTCCAGCTTGAAATGTCCAACAGGTCGGTGAGCAGGTCTTCCGCGCCCTCCAGCGCGAGGTGCGCACGCTCCACCAGGTTGTGCTCGGCGCCTGGCAGCGGGCGCTCGCGTAGCGTGGAAATCAGCAGCCGGGCGGCGTTCAGTGGTTGCAGCAGGTCATGGCTGGCAGCGGCGAGATATTTGTCCTTGCTGCGGGATGCCGCCTCGGCGGCATCCCGTGCCTTGCGCAACTCCAGCGTCCGCTCGGCAACGCGCTGCTCGAGCTGTTCGTTGAGCTGCAGCAGCCGCACCTGCGCCAGCTTGCGTTCGGTGATGTCGGCTACAAAACCCTCGACGAGCCCTTCTTCGTCCGGTTTGAGCAGCAGGTTCATCATCACGTCGATGGCGCTACCGTCTTTTCGTCGCAGCCGCGTTTCGTAGCCGAACAGGCCTTGCTGTGCACCGAGCGTCTTGCGGATCTGCTTGAGCTCCGCATCGCCGCCGAGGAACAGGTGATGCGACAGGTCGGTCAGCGCCCAGAGCGCCTCGGCAGGGTCCTTGTAGCCGAGCATGCGCGCCAGGGCCGGATTGGCGGCACGGATGCCTTCCTGCAGGCTGGCCTGGAAAATGCCGTGCACCGCATGTTCGAACAACCATTTGTAGCGGTTGCGCTCGGCTTCCAGCTCTTCGAGCCGTGCGACCAATTCCGGGTAGTGGCTCTTGCGCGCCGAATGTGTGCCGAGACCGAGCAAGCCGGCCAGCGCGTCATCCTGCTCAGAGTGCTTCGGCATACACCACTTCGACATCGCGCTGGGTGGATGAGCGCGGGTTGGTCAGGATGCAAGGGTCCTGCATCGCGTGCTGTGAGAGGAACGGAATGTCCGACAGATTGACGCCATGCAGGCGGAGCGTTTCATGGAAGCCGATGGCCTGCTTGAGACTGATCAAATGCTGCACGAGCCGTTCGCGAATCTGCCGGTGGTTCAGGCCGCGGCTGTCGATGCCGAGGGTCTCGGCGACTTTCTTGAAGCGGTCCGGCGCGGCGTCGTAGTTGAAGGCCACCACATGTTCGACCAGCACCGCATTGCATAGGCCGTGCGGCAGGTCCAGGTAACCGCCGAGGCTGTGCGACATGGCGTGCACGGCGCCAAGGATGGCATTGGAGAAGGCCAGCCCGGCCTGCATGCTGCCGAGCATGATCTTCTCGCGCAGCTCGATGTCCGCAGGATGGGCGATCATCTCCACCAGATGCCCATTGATCAGCCGCATCGCCTCGAGCGCGTGCGGATCGGTGAGGGGCCCGTGGCCGGTGGATACGAAGGCCTCGATGGCATGTACGAGCGCATCGATACCGGTACAGGCGGACAGAAAGGGGTCCATGCTCAGCGTGGTTTCCGGGTCGATCAGCGAGACGTCAGGCACCGCGCCCTTGCTGACGATGGAAAACTTCATGCGTTCGGTCTGGTTGGAAATGATCACGAACTGCGACACGTCGGCTGAGGTCCCTGCCGTGGTCGGGATCAGGATCAGCGGCGGGCTCGGCACCCGCAGGGTGTCGACGCCTTCAAACTCGACGATATCGCGGCCGTGCGCGACGGCGATGCCGATACCCTTGGCGCAGTCCATCGGGCTGCCGCCGCCAACGGCGACGATCACGTTGCAGCCTTCGTTGCGATAGACCTCGGCACCGAGCATGACTTCCTCGGAGCGCGGGTTGGCCGAGACCTGAGTGAACAGATGAAAGCCGATCTCCTGCCGGGTCAGGCTGGCCTGGACGTCCGCGGCCCAACCGGCCTTCACCACGCCAGGGTCCGAGACCAGCAGTACCTTGCGGGCACCGAAGTTCTTCGCGTAGTTGCCAGCGCTGTGTCGACAGCCGGCGCCGAAGACGATTTCAGGCGAGACGAATTTACGCTGCAGGCTCAGGTTAGGGCTCATACAACAGCCTATCTTTATTATTCTGGACGTCCGGCAAGCCTACTGCTTTCGGCTGCCAAAGCAATCGGCAAATAGGCGCATACGACCTGAGGCAACGGCTGCGCAACAGGCCTCATCGACGCAGTACTCGCTGGTAGAACTCGCATTCGCGTGTGAGCGCATCGGCCAGATTGGCCGCCTGCCGAAAGCCGTGACGCTCCTGGGCATAAAGATGGTGCTCGACAGGAATGCCGCGGGCACGTAGCGCCTCGACCATCGCCTCGGTCTGCTCCGGCAAGACGACCGCATCCAGGCCGCCCTGGAAAAAGATCACCGGCACCTTGATCTGCGCTGCGTTCTTCAAGGGTGTCCGCTCGCGGTAACGCCGGGCGTCGAGGATGGGGTCTCCGATCAACCAGTCGAGGTAATCCGCTTCGAACTTGTGGGTGACCCGGCGCAGCGCCAGCGGGTCGCTAACACCGTAAAGGCTCGCCCCGCCCGCGAAGCCGGCGTCTGCGGCGAGTGCACACAACGCACTATAGCCGCCCGCGCTGGAGCCACGAATGAAGGTACGTGCCGGGTCGATCTCGCCGCGCAGCGCCAGGCAGCGCACCGCAGCGCAGGCATCCTCGACATCCACCACGCCCCAGGCCTCATGCAACCGCTGCCGATAGGCCCGGCCGAAACCGCTGCTGCCCCGGTAGTTGACGTCCGCGACGGCGAAGCCGCGTTGCGTCCAATACTGAATGCGCGCATCGAAGACCGGGTAGCTGGCCGAAGTCGGCCCGCCATGCATGAAGACCACCAGAGGCGGTCGCGCGTCCGGTGGCCCCTGCACAGTCGCATGCGTCGGTGGATAGAAGAAGGCGTGGGCGGCCTCGCCCGATCCGGAAGAGAAGCTGAACGGCTGCGGGTGCGACAGGTGAGCGGTCGGCAATGGGCGTTCGCCGCCGGCGAGCACCTCCACCCGGGCGTCATGCCGGTCGATGGCCAGCACGGCCGGCGTCAGGCCTGGCGAGCCGGCGATGCAGTAATAGCGGTGCGCATCCGCGGCGAGCTGCCGACAGCGGCTGAACGCCGTTGCCAATGGTCGCGCCTGCGCGCCTGCCTTCAACTCGAACAACAGGCTGTAGCCATCGATGATTCGCGTCAGCAGCAGATCGCCGTTGCCCAACGGCAGATAGCTGGTAGTGCCGAGCTGCCAGGGCGCGGGCGCGTGATCGAACGCTGCGCGGGCGCAACGGCGTTCCGGCACCCAGGCGCCATCCTGAAGCAGCCAAGGCTGCCACCAGCCGTCGCGGTCGCTCAAACAATGCAGCGTGCCGTCCGGCGCGAAGCGTGGTTGCTGCAGGGACTCGCCTCCGTTCGCGCCAGCGATACATTCAGCGCGCCCGAGGCGGCCGTCGGCGCTGTAGGGTGCACACCAGAGCTCGGTGGCCGTCCAGGGTTGATCGGGCCGCTGCCAAGCGATCCAGGCCAGGCGTTCGCCGGCGGAATCCAGCGTCGGTGCGGCATAGAAATCGGCCCCTTCGACCAGTACGGAGCGCGCTCCATTCCTTAACGAAAGGCTTACCAATCGGTGGGTTACAGCCGCTTCCTCGTGTGATTCCTCGATCGCGAGAACCGCCTGCCGCTTCGCATCAAACCGCAGATCGCCATAGCGACGGTCTCCCCCGGGGCCAAGAGCGGACGGCTGAGCACCCGCCTCCAGCGGCTGCAGATAGACCTGCTGGTCCGCTTCGTTGACGAACGCGGCTCCCTCATCGGTCAGGCAGACGGCGCCACCGCCGTACTCGTATACACGGCTGCGCAGCGAATAACCGGACTTGGTCAGGCATCGGAGTTGATTGTCGCGCCAGTACCAGAGCGTGTTGCGGGCGTCGGCTGGGTCGTACTGGATCCAGAAGACCCCGCCGTGGCCCGCAAGCAATTCGGCGAAATCGCAGCTCGCGGAAGCGGCATCCTCGGCCGTCCAGTCACTCGGCCAGAAGCCGTAGGGTTCTTCCGTCTTGGTCATCAGCGTACTCGTGGCCAGCAGCCAGCTAAACCTTGAGGATCAACCTGGAAGCCTGCTCGTTGCGGAAGGTCAGCTCATCCAGCCCGCGCGGTGCCTGTTCGGCCTCGGTACGCGCAGCCAGGATGGCGCCATGATGGGCTGACTTGCTGCACACCGGGTCCGCGTTGGCGGCGTCACCGGTGAGCATGAACGCCTGGCAGCGGCAGCCGCCAAAGTCCTTTTCCTTCTCATCGCAGGACTGGCACGGTTCGGGCATCCAGTCGAAACCGCGAAACCTGTTGAAGCCCAGCGAGTGCTTCCAGATCTGCTCGATGCTGTGCTCGCGCACGTTCGGAAACGTGATCGGCAGCTGTCGGGCACTGTGGCACGGCAGCGCAGTGCCATCGGGCGTGATGTCGAGAAAGAGATTGCCCCACCCGTTCATGCAGCCCTTGGGTCGCTCTTCGTAATAATCGGGCGTGACGAAGATCAGCTTGCAGGGGTGGTTCTCGGCAGCGAGCTTCTCGCGCCATTCGTTGGTGATGCGCTCGGCACGTTCCAGTTGCGCGCGGCTTGGTAGCAAGCCGGCGCGGTTGAGTTCGGCCCAGCCGTAGAACTGGCAGGTCGCGAGCTCGACGAAATCCGCCTCCAGCTCCAGGCAGAGCTGGATGATGCGGTCGATGTTATCGATGTTGTGCCGATGGGTGACGAAGTTGAGCACCATCGGATAGCCGTGCGCCTTGACCGCGCGGGCCATGGCGAGCTTCTGCGCGAACGCCTTTTTCGATCCGGCGAGCAGGTTGTTCACCTCTTCGTCCGCGGCCTGGAAGCTGATCTGGATATGGTCGAGTCCGGCATCGGCGAACGCGGCGATCTTGCTTGCGGTCAGGCCGATACCGGAGGTGATCAGATTGGTGTAGTAGCCGAGTCCGCGGGCCGCCGCGATCAGTTCGGCCAGGTCCTGGCGCACCAGCGGCTCGCCACCGGAAAACCCAAGCTGCGCCGCGCCCAGTTCACGCGCCTGGCGGAACACATCGATCCATTCGGCCGTGCTCAGCTCGTCATGGTTGCGGGCGAAATCCAGCGGATTGGAGCAGTAGGGGCACTGCAGCGGGCAACGGTAGGTCAGCTCCGCCAGCAGCCAAAGCGGCGGCCCCGGCTCGAAGCCCGGCTTAGCGAAGCTCGATCCAGAACCGTTCAACGGCGACCTCCAGGAACGCGACGATGTCTTCCTCGATGCCCTCGGCATCCGGGTAGCGGGATTGCAACTCGGCCACGATGGCGCCAACGGTGCGCGTACCGTCGACCTCGCCGAGCACGGCCGAAGCGCTCTCGTTGAGCTTGATCATGCCCTCCGGGTAGAGCAGCACGTGGCAGTCCTGCGCGGGTTCCCACTGGAAGCGAAAGCCACGGCGAAACGCCGGGATGCGGGTCAGCATGTCAGTCATTGCCTGCTCCTCGATCGGGGCCTGGTTCATGGCTTGATGCCGGTGTGCCAGACGCGCTCGCGCGTGACGGTGTGGTACGGCGGGCGATCCAGCTCGTAGGCCATGCTCATGGCGTCGAGCATGCTCCAAAGCACGTCGAGTTTGAACTGCAGGATGTTGAGCATCCGCTCCTGGCCTTCCCCTCGTCGTGTAATGCTCCAGCGTGATGCGCAGGCCGTGCTCGACATCCCGCCGCGCCTCCTTCAGCCGCTTGCGGAAGTAGTCATAACCGGACGGATCGATCCAGCCGTAGTGCTGCGGCCAGGCGTCGAGCCGCGACTGGTGGATGGTCGGCGCGAAGAGTTCGGTCAGCGAACTGCTGGCCGCCTCCTGCCAGACGGCGCGGCGGGCGAAATTGACATAGGCGTCTACCGCGAAGCGTACGCCGGGCAGCACGAGTTCTTGAGACAACACCTGTTCGCGGTCCAGCCCCACGGCTTCGGCCAGCCGTAGCCAGGCTTCGATCCCCCTTCCTCACCCGGCCGACCGTCGTGATCGATGATGCGCTGGACCCACTCGCGGCGCGCATCGCGGTCCGTGCAGTTGGCCATGATCGCCGCGTCCTTCAGCGGAATGCAGACCTGATAGTAGAAGCGATTGGCGACCCAGCCCTGGATCTGCTCGCGCGTGGCGCGCCCTTCGTACATCGCCCGATGGAAAGGATGGTGGATGTGGTAGTAGTCGCCCTTGGCGCGCAGCGCCTGCTCGAATTCGGCGGGGGTCATGGCTGGCAGGGTCATGAAGGCTTCCTTGGTCCGGCCCGACTGCGCTGGCGGCGCGACGGGCTTCGATGAGGTCGTGTCTGGTGTGCTGTCGTCGTGCTAAAGCTCGATGCTCATGCCATCGAACGCCACCTCGATACCATGCTCGCCGAGGATTTCCCGCTCGGCCGAGTCCTCGTCGAGGATGGGGTTGGTGTTGTTGATGTGGATGAGGATCTTGCGTGCGGCAGGCATTCCGTCGAGCACCTCGATCATGCCGCCGGGACCGCTCTGCTGCAGATGGCCCATCTCCGAGCCGAGCTTGGTGCCCACCTCACGGACGCGCATCTCGTCGTCGCGCCAGAGCGTGCCGTCCACCAGCAGGCAGTCGGCGCCGCGCATCAAATCGAGCAATTGCGGGCTGACCTTGCCCAGGCCCGGCGCGTAGAACAGGGTCCCGCCGGTCGTCCGGTCCTCGATCAGCAGGCCGATGTTGTCACCGGGGTGCGGGTCGTTGCGGTGCGGCGAGTAAGGCGGTGCGGCGCTGCGCAGCGGGATCGGCGTGAACTTCAGGCCCGGGCAGGCCGGAATGGTGAAATCCCCTTGCAGCGCGATGGGATTCCAGCGCAGGCCACCGTTCCAGTGCTCAAGCATTCTGAACAGGGGAAAGCCTGTCGTGAGGTCCTGATGGACCATCTCGGTGCACCAGACGTCATGCGGGCAGCCCTCGCGCAAGGTCAGCAGGCCGGTGGTGTGGTCGATCTGGCTGTCGAGCAGGATGATCGCGCCGATAGCAGTGTCCCGAGGGCCACGCGCCGGTTGCAGCTTGGGAAAGGATTCGAGCTGCGCGCGGATGTCCGGTGAGGCGTTGCACAGGATCCAGTCTTCGCCGTTGTCGCTGATGGCGATCGAGGACTGGGTGCGAGGCCGAGCGCGCAGCGTGCCGTTGCGCAGCCCTGCGCAGTTGGCGCAATTGCAGTTCCATTGGGGAAGCCGCCGCCAGCAGCCGAACCGAGAATCTGGATATGCATGGGCAGCTCCCTGAAAAGCGGAGCCCCGGCCGGGGCCGGGGCAGATCGATCAGCGGTTGGCGAAGTACATGGTGACTTCGAAACCAATGCGCAGGTCGGTGAAAGCAGGCTTAGTCCACATGGCAGGTTCCTCTTTGGTCTGGTGCCGGACGTATTCCGACACCGCATTAAGCACCCAGGTCTGCGAAAAGCAGAATGGTACTTTGGAAGGAGACCGCGCCCTGCGTTGGTAGTGCCATACGCCCTACCCTCGCCAGGCCTTGCGCCAGAGCCAGGCAGACCGTTCGTCAGCCGTTGCGCGTCGCCGAGCGCCCATGCGTGCCGCGCCAGCCCAGTTCATTGCTCAGGGTCGCCATCGGCGAAAACATGTCGTAATCGAATTCGGTCAGGCCGATGCCCTCGCGGACGCGGATCGGCCAGTCGTGATTGGCCAGCGCAGCCTTGCCGATCGCCAACAGGTCGGCCTCGCCGCGCTCGAGCAAGCCTTCGGCCTGCGCGCCGGTCGCAATGCCGCCGTTGGCCACGACAGGGATCGACACGCATTCCTTGGCGATTGCCGCGAGACTCGGCCCTCCGTCGAAGGCCGGTGCGCCGGCGTCATACTCGGTCACGTGCAGGTAGTCGAGGCCAGCGCCAGCGAGCGTCACGAAACGATCGCGCGCCGCCTCGACACCACCGTCCCACTTCAGGCGGCTGTTGGTCACCATGCCCTGCGACAAGCGCATGCCGACGACGAAGTCCGCCCCGACGGCGTCGCGAACGGCTCGAATGACCTCCAGCGGCAACGCCAGCCGCGCCTTGTAGTCGCCGCCCCACCGGTCGGTGCGCTGGTTGAATTCCGCACTCATGAATTCGTGGAGCAGGTAACCGTTGGCACCATGCAGCTCGACCCCATCGAACCCCGCCGCACGCGCATGGCGGGCAGCCTGAACGAAGCCTTCGATCGCCTCCTGGATCTCCGTTTCAGTCATTTCGGCCGGCGTGGCGTAAGGCCCCTCACCGCCATAGAAGCTCAACTGCCGCCCGTCCGGCTGCACGGCGGAGGGCGCGACGTGGCGGGCATGGTGGATATTGCCCTGGGTCTGAGCGCCGCCGTGCATCAGCTGCGCCACGATCACCGCGCCTGCCTGGTGAACCGCGGTCACGACCGGTACCCAGCTGTCGCGATGCGCCTCGGTCGCCAGCCCTGGCTGATTGAAATAGCCCTGGCTGTAGGCGGTGTCGGTGTAGATGCCTTCGGTGATGAGCATGCCGAAACCACCCTCGGCGAAGGCCTGGTAGTAGTCACGCATCATCTCGTTGGCCATGCCTTCCGGCTCGGCACTGACACGCGTCATCGGGGCCAGGACGGCACGGTTGGGAAGTGTCAGGGCGTTCAGCTTGAGGGGTCGAACAAGCGGGGCATGGGTGGCTCCTCATCAGTGGGGTCTGCTGAATCTGAGAGGGGCATGAGCGTTGGAGTTCGGTTCGGTACGCCGTCGTCCTCGCCGGCATCGAACAATCGAAGGCGAACCAGCCGATGGGGAGTTGGTTGAGCGCTTGGTTTCGCCCAACGCGATGATCGCCGAATTTCCGCGAATACGTCCCCTTTTGCCACCACTCCAGTGCCACACCGAAAACCACCAGCCAAAAAAAACGCGACCCATGGGGTCGCGTCGCGTTGATGAACCGATCAGGCACCGCCTGCGCCCAACCGATCCCCGCACCGCAGTGCGAGCCAGTCAAACCGGCGCGCTGGAGCGAACGCGCCGGATCCTCCGAGTTGAAACCTGCTGGCTAGAAGAAGCCCAGCGGGTTGATGTCGTAGCTGATCAAAAGGTTCTTGGTCTGCTGGTAGTGGTCGAGCATCATCTTGTGGGTTTCGCGACCGACACCGGACTTCTTGTAACCACCGAACGCGGCATGCGCTGGATACAGGTGGTAGCAGTTGGTCCAGACACGGCCGGCCTTGATTCCGCGGCCCATGCGGTAGGCGCGGTTGATGTCGCGGGTCCAGACGCCGGCGCCCAGGCCGAACTCGGTGTCATTGGCGATTGCCAGCGCCTCGGCTTCATCCTTGAAAGTCGCGACGCCCACTACCGGCCCGAAGATCTCTTCCTGGAACACGCGCATCTTGTTGTGGCCCTTGATCAGGGTCGGCTGCACGTAGTAACCCGTCGACAGGTTGCCCTCGAGCTTCTCCGCGGCACCGCCGGTGAGGATCTGCGCGCCCTCCTGCTGGGCGATCTCCATGTAGGACAGGATCTTGTCGAACTGCTGTTCGGACGCCTGGGCGCCGACCATGGTGTCGGTGTCCAGCGGATTGCCGCGCTTGATGGCCTTGATCTTCTTCATGACCACGTCCATGAAGGGTTCGAAGATCGACTCCTGGATCAGGGCACGGGACGGGCAGGTGCACACCTCGCCCTGGTTGAAGAAGGCCAGTACCAGCCCTTCGGCGGCCTTCTCGATGAACGCCGGCTCGGCCTGCATGATGTCCTCGAAGAAGATGTTCGGGCTCTTGCCGCCCAGCTCCACGGTGCTCGGAATAATGTTCTCGGCCGCGCAACGCATGATGTGCGAGCCAACCGGGGTCGAGCCGGTGAAGGCGATCTTGGCGATACGGGTATTGGTGGCGAGCGCCTGACCCGCTTCCTTGCCGAAGCCCTGCACGATGTTCAGCACGCCGGCCGGCAGCAGGTCACCGATAAGCTCGGCGAGGATGACGATCGACAGCGGCGTCTGCTCGGCGGGCTTGAGGACCACACAGTTGCCGGCGGCCAGGGCCGGCGCCAGTTTCCATGCGGCCATCAGCAGCGGGAAGTTCCAGGGAATGATCTGGCCGACGACGCCCAGCGGCTCGTGGAAGTGGTAGGCCGCGGTGTGCTCGTTGATTTCGGCGGTGCTGCCTTCCTGTGCGCGGATGCAACCGGCGAAGTAACGGAAATGGTCGGCTGCCAGCGGCACGTCGGCGTTCAGGGTTTCACGAACGGCCTTGCCGTTGTCCCAGGTTTCGGCGATGGCGAGTTTTTCCAGGTTGGCTTCGATGCGGTCGGCGATCTTCAACAGGATCAGTGCGCGATCCTGGACGGAGGTCTTGCCCCAGGCATCGGCCGCGGCATGGGCGGCATCCAGCGCCTTTTCGATATCCTCGGCGCCCGAACGGGGAAATTCGGCAATCACTTCGCCGTTGACCGGCGAAGTGTTGACGAAATACTCACCCTTGACCGGCGGGACGAATTCGCCGCCGATGTAGTTGCCATAGCGTGGCTTGAAGGAAATGACGGCGCCTTCTGTACCGGGTTGGGCGTAGATCATGAGCGGCCTCTCTGTTTTTCTGCTTGTAGGAGCCTGGCCGGGAAATGGTCAGGACATGGAACGATCTTAGGCAGCCCACACACGCCACCGAAATGCACCCAACGGCGCGATGAGTTCGTTATTTGGTAGTAGGCGCAAGGCGTTAGCACGATGGCCGGCGGGTACCGTCTGGCACCTCGGTACGGCCCCGTACTCCGCTGGCCGAATAAATTCGGCCCTACAGGTGCCGCCAACCGGTCGGCCCCGCACGCACCGTAGGGGCGAATTTATTCGCCCCTACGGGGTGCCGTCTGGCACTTCGGTGAAGCCCCATACTCCGCTGGCCGAATAAATTCGGCCCTACAGGTTCTGCCAACCGATCGGCCCCGCACGCACCGTAGGGGCGAATTCATTCGCCCGGCGGGTGCCGTCTGGCACTTCGGTGAAACCCCGTACTCCGCTGGCCGAATAAAGTCGGCCCTACAGGATTTGCCAACCGATCGGCCCCGCACGCACCGTAGAGGCAAATTTATTCGCCCGGGGGTGCCGTCTGGCACTTCGGTGAAGCCCCGTACTCCGCTGGCCGAATAAATTCGGCCCTACAGGTGCCGCCAACCGATCGGCCCCGCACGCGCCGTAGGGGCGAATTTATTCGCCCGGGGGTGCCGTCTGGCACTTCGGTGAAGCCCCGTACTCCGCTGGCCGAATAAATTCGGCCCTACAGGTGCCGCCAACCGATCGGCCCCGCACGCGCCGTAGGGGCGAATTCATTCGCCCGGCGGGGTGCCGTCTGGCACTTCGGTGAAACCCCGTACTCCGCTGGCCGAATAAATTCGGCCCTACAGGATTTGCCAACCGGTCGGCGCCGCTCGCGCCGTTGGGGCGAATTTATTCGCCCGGGGGTGCCGTCTGGCACCTCGGTATGGCCCGTACTCCGCTGGCCGAATAAATTCGGCCCTACAGGATTTGCCAACCGATCGGCGCCACACGCACCGTAGGGGCGAATTTATTCGCCCAGGCAACTAAAAACCCCACCAGGCGGCGGGGTTTCGGGTGCATGGCAGATCAGCGCTGGGCGACCGCACGGTCCTTCGGCAGCTTGAAGGTCCAGACCATGCCGCCCTGGTTGAAGTCCTTCACGCGCTTGGCGACTTCGCCGCCCCACAGCGGAACAGCGCCGCCCCAGCCAGAGAGGACGGAGACATACTGCTCGCCATCCATCTCCCAGGTGACGGGCGAGCCGACGATGCCCGAACCGGTGTTGAACTCGTACACCTTCTTGCCCGTCTTGGCGTCGAACGCCATCAGGAAGCCTTCAGGGTTACCCGTGAACACCAGGTTGCCCTTGGTCGCCAGCACACCGCCCCACAGCGGCGCGTAATTCTCGTAGCGCCAGACTTCCTTGCCGGTCTTCGGGTCGATGGCGCGCAGCACACCGATGTATTCCTCGTTCAGCGGATGGATGGTAAAGCCCGCACCCAGGTAGGCCGCGCCTTTCTTGTAGGCGACGCCTTCGTTCCAGATGTCCATGCCCCACTCGTTGGAGGGCACGTAGAACAGGCCGGTGTCCTGGCTGTAGGCCATGGGCATCCAGTTCTTGCCGCCGAGGAAGGACGGTGCGACGAACACCGATGAGCCCTTGTCCGCGTCGCCCGGCTTGCCGGGGCGGTTGGCATCGTCGTAGATCGGGCGCCCGTCCTTGTCCAGGCCCTTGGCCCAGGTGATCTTGTCGACGAAGGGGAAGCCGCGGATGAACTTGCCGTTGGTGCGGTCGAGCACGTAGAAGAAGCCGTTGCGGTCCGCGGTACCGGCTGCCTTGATGGTCTTGCCGCCTTCCTGGTAGTCGAAGGAAATCAGCTCATTCACCCCGTCGAAGTCCCAGCCGTCATGCGGCGTGGACTGGAAGTGCCACTTGATCGAGCCGTCCTCCGGATCCAGCGCCAGTCGCGAGGAGGAATACAGGTTGTCGCCCGGGCGCAGGTGCGAGTTCCAGGGAGAGGGGTTGCCGGTGCCGAACAGCAGCGAGTCGGTGTCCGGGTCATAGTAGCCACCGAGCCAGGGAGCAGCGCCGCCGGTCTTCCAGAGGTCGCCCGGCCAGGTCTTGCCGGCTTCGCCGCCGGAGATGCCGTTCTCGACCTTTTGCCGTCCTTCATGACGTAGCCCATGTGGCCTTCGACCGTTGGCCGGGTCCAGAGCAGTTCGCCGTTCTTTGGGTTGTAGGCTTCGACCTTGCCGACCACGCCGAACTCGCCACCGGCCACGCCGGTGATCAGCTTGCCTTTGACCACCATCGGCGCGGCGGAGATGGAGTAGCCGGCCTTGTAGTCCGCCACTTCCTTCTTCCAGACGACCTTGCCGGTGTCCTTGTTCAGCGCGACCAGCTTGGCATCGAGGGTGCCGAAGATGACCATGTCCTCGTAGAGCGCAACGCCGCGGTTGATCACGTCACAGCACGGCATGATCCCGTCGGGCAGGCGCGCGTCGTACTGCCACAGTTCCTTGCCCGTGCGGGCGTCGACGGCGAACACGCGCGAATAGGAGCCGGTGATGTACATGACGCCGTCCTTGACCAGCGGCTGGGCTTCCTGGCCGCGTTGTTTCTCGCCACCGAACGAGAACCCCCATACCGGCCGCAGCTCGGTCACATTGTCGACGGTCAGCTTGTCCAGGGTGCTGTAGCGCTGGCCTTGCAGTCCCAGCCCATTGGTGACGATCTGATCGGTGGATTTGGCGTCATCGAGGATTTCCTGATCGGTGACTGCCCACGCCGACACGCTGGATAACGCCACGGCGGCGCAAAGCGCTTTCAGGGCGAAGGGCTTGCGAAGACCGGTGTGCTTCATTGCGGCTACCTCTGCGGGTTCATTGTTATCGTCGCCGGGAAGTTTTCCCGGTGTGTTGCGATTCTTCGATGAAGGCCCTTTGCCAACAATTGAACGCAGTACCGATTTCCGTAGTTCCTTGGTAGCAATACCCGGCCGCTCGCACGAGTCAGGCCACGCCCAGCGGTGTAGCGCGACAATCATCCGGTAAATGGACGCCCCGCGACGACGGACAACCGATACAGTAGGCACCTATCGATGTGCGCCGCCCTCCCCCGGGCCTCGCCGATGGCTACCGTCTGTTTTTCCTCAAGGTTCGAAATGAAAGAAACCTGGTCCCCCTTTCCCTGGGTGTGCTTCGCCATGTGCGTCGGTGTGATGGGCACGGCCCTGATCTCGCCGCTATACCCGCTCTACCAGGCCACCTGGGCGCTGCGCACCAGCGAGATATCGTTGATCTACGTGGTGTACATGGTTGGCGCGCTGTGTGGCCTGCTCTTCATGGGGCGTCTGTCGGACACCCTTGGATTTCGCCGGGTCATGATGGCCGGGCTGCTGCTCGGCTGGTTCGGCACCCTCCTCACCATGCTCGCCTGGCATCTCACCTGCCTGAACATCGGGCGCTTCGCCGTCGGGCTTTCGTCGAGCCTGATCGTCACCAGCGCTTCCGTGGGCCTGGTGCAGATCTCGCGCGAGGGCGCGTCGCAACGGATATCGACCATCACCAGCTTTCTCCTGGCATTCGGCTTCGGGCTCGGGCCGATCACGGGCGGCATCATCGGCCAGTGGTTCGCCCATCCGCTGGTCTCGACCTACGTGCCGACGCTGGTGCTCGGCGTGCTGGCGGTCTACGCCCTGATGCGCGTCGAACTCAAGGGACGAGCGCGCCGGCACCGCAGGCCCCGAGCTGGCGCGCCTTCGTCCCTCGGCTGGCGTGGGCGGACCGCGCCGACTCGCTCGCCTTCGCCCTGACCTGCGCCTGCCCTTCTTCGCCTTCGGCGTGTTTGGCGTGTATGCCTCGATGGCGCCGCTGTTCCTCGACCAGATGGTGCCCTGGCACGGGCCCATCGTCAGCGGCACCGCAATTGGCGTGATTCTGCTGGCCTCGGCAACCGTACAACTGTTGTCCGCGCGGATGAGCCTGCGCTGGTGCGGCCTTCTCGGCCTGCTGGCCGTGGTGCTGAGCAACGCCATGCTGGTGCTCAACTTCAGACTGGGGTCGCCGACCGTGTTCATGATTGGCGTCTGCGGCGCAGCCATCGGCCACGGCCTGTGCCTGCTGGCCGGCATCAGCATGGTCAACCGGATCGCACGTCCGGCGCAGCGCTCGGGCTTGATCTCGACCTATCTGGTGTGTGGCTACGTGGGCAGTATCGTGCCACTGATCGCCGCCGGCTGGATCGCGGACCATTTCGGCCTGGCCACGGCGATCACCATTCTGGGCCTCGCCGTGATCGCCCTGGCAACGCCCTCGGCAATCGGGTTCTTTCGGCACCCGCGGATGCGCGAAAGCTGAAGGGCTTGCCGAAGCCTTCGGCGAGTCCGATCACTCGCAGCCAACCAGCCGATAGCCGACCCCGGCTTCGGTGACGATGAATCGCGGCGCTGAAGGATCGTCGCCCAGCTTGCGCCGCAGATGCCCGACCACCACCCGCAGGTAATGGCTGTCACCGCTGTGACTCGGCCCCCAGATGTCCTTCAGCAACTGCTGTTGCGTGACCACACGACCGGCGTGCCGGGCGAGCGCCGCCAGTACGGCGTATTCCTTGCGGGTCAGGCCAACGTCCTGCCCATCGAGGCTGACCCGCCGATAAGCGAAATCGATACAGAGGGGCCCGGAGATCCGCTGCGTCGGCTCGATTAAGGCACCCTGCCCCTGGCGCAGCAGTGCACGCACCCGCGCGAGGAATTCCTGAATACCGAATGGCTTGGTGACGTAGTCGTTGGCGCCGTTGTCGAGGGCCTTCACCTTTTCCGATTCGCCGGAGCGTACCGACAGCACGAGCACCGGCGACTGGCTCCACACACGCAGCTCCTCGAGTACTGACTGACCGTCGATATCCGGCAAGCCCAGGTCGAGCACGATCAGATCGGGCTTTTCCAGCGCGGCGATGGCGAGGCCTTCATGGCCATTGGCGGCCTCCTTTACCTCATAGCCCTGAGAGTTGAGGCTGATTCTGAGGAACTTGCGAATCTGCGGCTCGTCGTCGACGACCAATATGCGCGCGGGCTGATTCAAGAGGCATCCTTTTCGAGTTCGGGCTGAGGCTGTAATGGCAATTCCAGGATGACGCCCGTCCCGCGCCCGTCGAGCCCGTCCGTGACCGCCACACGACCACCATGAGCACCGATCATGCCCTGGCAGATGGACAAGCCGAGGCCGGTGCCCGGGCCGCCGCGGTCACCTCGCGCTGCGGTATAGAACATGTCGAAGATCTTCTTGCGTTCGGCCTCGGGTACACCCGGGCCTTCGTCACTCACGATGAACCGCAAGGCCCGCGCATCGGATTCGACCGCGATCTCCAGGCGACCGCCATCGGGCGAGAAGCGTGCCGCGTTCTCGAGCACATTGACCAGCGCCTGTTCGATCAACGCCGGGTGCACATACAGCAGCGGCGGCGCGTCCGGCAGCCGCACGTCGAGCCGCAGGTCGGCGAGCACGCGTTTCAAACGCTGCACGGCGCTGGCGACGATATCCCCCGGGGCCGTCCAGTCGCGGATCAGCTTCAGACCACCATGGCCAAGGCGCGTCATGTCCAGCAGGTTCTGGATGTAGCGATCCAGGCGCTCCGCCTCGTCGCGAGTCGCCTCGAGCAGCTCCTGCCGGTCGGACTCGCTCATGCTGTCGCCCAGGCTGGCCAGGCTGTCGATGGCGCCGCGCATGGCCGTCAGCGGTGTGCGCAAGTCATGGGACACCGAGGCAAGCAACGCGCTGCGCAGCTCTTCGGTCTGCCCATGAAGCCGGGCAGCCTCGAGCTGTTCGGCAAGCGTGGCACGCCCCAGTGCCTGGGACAGGGGTTGCGCCAGCGCCGCAACCAGGCGTCGTGTCTGTTGCGCGGTACGGCTGGGAACCGGGAGTTCGATTCCCAGCAAGCCGAGCGATCGCTCATCCCCGCTCAAGGGCAGCCACCACCAGCGTCCGCTTGGCAAGGTGTCCGTACCCTGCCCCGCGGGCTGGCCATGTTCGAACGCCCATTCCGCGGCCGCCAGCTCCTGTTCGGTCAGCGTCGGCGCACTGTCACCAAGGAACCTCCAGCTACCACGCCCCTCACGCGTGGCCACGATCGCCCGAAGATCGGTTGTCTGTTTCAGCTGACGGACGGCAGCGGTGGCGACGGCCTGCGCGTCGGTGGCTGCGCCGAGCTGGCGGGAAAGCTCGAGCAAGGCCGTGGTGTCGGCCTGCGTCTGACGCAGGGCCTGGAACTGCCTGCGCTGTCGACTGGCCAGGTTGCCGGACAGCACGGCCATCAGCAGGAAGAACACCAGCGTCAGGACGTCTTCCTGCCGTGCAACGATGAAGGTGAAGGTCGGCGGGATGAACAGAAAATCGTACAGCAGGAACGACAGACCGGCGCAAGCCAACGCCGGCCCGAGGCTGCTTCGTACCGCGACCACGAGCACCGCGGCGAGAAACACCAGGGAGATGTTGGGCAGCGCAAGAAAGCGTGACAGCAACAGGGCAATGGCTGTCGCGCCCCCGGTGGCGAGTACGGCGAGCAGGTAGTCTCGCCGGTTCCAGGCCTTGCGGCTCGGAGAGCGGACGGGCTCGTCGGTCGGCGTTTGCGCGAGCACGCTGATCTCCAGCCCGCAACCGGCGCGGATCAGTTGCTCGGCGACGGAAGGTTGCCAGATGGCCCAGCGTCGACGGGCCCGACCGCGTCCGCCGACCAGCAGGACACTCGCACGCCGCGCCGCCGCATGGTCAAGCAGCGTTCTCGCGACGCGCTCGCCGCGCAGCTCCACGACCTCCGCACCAAGGCGCTCGGCCAGGGCCTGCGCGGTCTGCAAGCGCGCCAGCTGGGCCTCGTTACGGCTCGTTCCGGTATCGACATGCACCACGGACCACGGCAAATGACGGCGTTCGGCCACGCGTGCCGCGTGCCGCACCAGGCCTTCGGCCTCCGCATTCCCGGCGATGCCGACCAGCAGGCGGCCACGCACGGCCGGGGCAGCCTGACCGAGCAGGCGGTGGCGACGATGCAGGTCGGCGTCCACACGAGCGGCGGCCGTCTGCATGGCCAGCTCGCGCAGCGCTGTCAGGTTGGTCTGGCTGAAGAAGGCATCGATCGCGGCTCTCGCCTGCTCCGGCACGTAGACCTTGCCTTCACGCAGGCGCTCGAGCAGTTCACGAGGGGGCAAATCGATCAGCAGGATGTCATCGGCCTCCTGCAGCACCCAGTCAGGCACCGTCTCCCTCACCTGCACGCCGGTAATGGCGCGCACCTGATCGTTGAGACTCTCCAGATGCTGAACGTTGACCGTGGTGTAGACATCGAGGCCCGCATCGAGCAGCTCGAGTACGTCCTGCCAGCGCTTGGCGTGCCGGCTGCCCGGTGCATTGCTATGCGCCAGTTCATCGACAAGAACCAGTTGCGGGCGGACGTCCAGCAAGCCGTCGAGGTCCATTTCCTGCAGCGCCACACCTCGGTGGTCGCGCCGGACCATGGGCTGCTCGAGGAGGCCGACCCGCATGGCTTCGGTTTCGGCACGGCCATGGGTTTCGACAATGCCGATCCGCACATCCCGCCCAAGCTGCCGCTGGCGCTGCGCGGCCTGAAGCATGGCGTAGGTCTTACCGACTCCCGGAGCCGCGCCGAGAAACACCTTCAGCTGACCCCGTCCCTCGCGGGGCGAATCCAGGAGCAGCGCATCGGCACGTTGGGTGTCGCTCATCAATTTCTCTCGGCGAAATCGGGAGCTGGATTCTCCGCCAATGCCAGATTCAGAGCCAGCACGTTGACGACGGTCGGCCCTATCCAGGGACTTTGCGCATGCGCCCGAACCAGCGCCACCAGACGCTGCGACGGTACCCCCCGCGCCGCCGCGATCCTCTCGACCTGGAACAGGGCGGCCTCGAGACTGAGATGAGGGTCCAGGCCGCTGCCGGACGTGGTGACCAGCTCAAGCGGCACGGGCTTTTCGCGTGTCCCTGCCCAAGCCTCTGCGTTTCGCCGCACCTGCTCGAACAGCACGGGGTTGCTGGGCGCCAGGTTACTCGCCCCACTCGCCACCGTTGCGTAATCGACGGCTGATGGACGCGGGTGGAACCACTGCGCGCCTTCGACGGGCTGCGCCAGCAGCCAGCTGCCCCTGACGCGCCCGCTTTCGTCGCGCACCAGGCTGCCATTGGCCTGCTCGTCGAACGCCAGCTGCGCCAACGCGGTGACCGACAGCGGATACAGAATGCCGGTGAGGGCTGTCATCGTGACCAGCGCGGCGAGCGCGGGCCGTACATGCTTGAACATCATGGGTACTCCGGCAGGGCGTGCTCAGACGAGCCCGACATGGATCAGTAGAAGGTCGATCAGCTTGATGCCGGCGAAGGGAACCAGCAGGCCCCCGACGCCATATATGAGCAGGTTGCGCCGCAGCAGGCTTGCCGCGTCGGCGGCCTTGATGCTCACGCCGCGCAATGCCAGCGGAATCAGCCCGACGATGATCAGCGCATTGAAAATGATCGCGGAAAGGATCGCGCTCGCCGAGCTGTGCAGCTGCATCACATTCAGCGCGTCGAGCGGCGGGTAGATGCCAATGAACAGTGCCGGAAGAATCGCGAAATACTTCGCCACGTCATTGGCGATCGAAAAGGTCGTCAGGGCGCCACGCGTCACCAACAGTTGCTTGCCTACCTGAACCACGTCCAGCAGCTTGGTCGGGTCGGAATCCAGATCGACCAGGTTCGCGGCCTCGCGGGCGGCTTGCGTGCCGTCGTTCATGGCCAGACCCACATCGGCCTGCGCCAGGGCCGGCGCGTCGTTCGCACCATCGCCGCACATGGCGACCAACCGGCCCTCGGCCTGCTCTTGCCGGATTCGCTGAAGTTTCTTCTCCGGCGTTGCCTCGGCGATCACATCGTCCACACCTGCCTCGGCGGCGATGGCAGCCGCGGTCAGAGGATTGTCACCGGTGACCATCACCGTGCGGATGCCGAGCTGGCGCAGCGCGGCGAAGCGCTCGCGGATGCCAGGCTTCACCACGTCCTTGAGATGAATCGCGCCAAGCAGTCGCTCGTCGGCACAGACCAGTAGCGGCGTCCCGCCACTCTGCGCGATCGCCTTGACCTCCCTCGCCAGCACCTCCGGTAGTTGGTCGCGGCCAAGGCCAAGGTGGGCCAACACGGCGTCCACCGCCCCTTGCGATAGCGCCGGCCGTCATGATCGGCGCCGGAGAGGCGGGTCTCGGCCGTGAAGGCGATGCTGCGTAGCTCGCCAGCCACCGGTGCCTGGACCGGGTCAAGCGCGCGCAGGTACTCGACGATCGACTTACCCTCCGCCGTATCGTCAGCCAGCGACGAGAGCAGCGCGGCCCAGCTGAGCTCGGTCGCAGTGACGCCAGGAGCCTTGAACATCGCCGTGCAGCGGCGATTCCCGAAGGTAATGGTTCCGGTCTTGTCGAGCAGCAGGACCTGGACATCACCCGCAGCCTCCACGGCGCGGCCCGACTTGGCGATCACGTTGAGCCGGACGAGACGGTCCATGCCGGCGATACCGACGGCCGAGAGCAGCCCGCCGATGGTGGTGGGAATCAAGGTCACCAGCAAAGCGACCAGGTAGACCAGCGGGATGTCCCCCGCCGGCGAATCGGGCGAACGGCTGGAGCGTCGCGACCACCACCAGAAAGATCGACGTCAGGCCGATCAACAGCACGTCCAGCGCAACCTCGTTGGGCGTTTTCTGTCGCTTGGCGCCTTCGACGAGCGCGATCATGCGATCCAGGGTGGACTCGCCGGGTTCGCTGGTGATGCGCACATGCAGCCAGTCGGAGACGACCCGAGTATTACCCGTGACCGCCGAGCGATCTCCCCCGGACTCACGGATGACCGGCGCCGACTCGCCCGTGATGGCCGCCTCGTTGACCGCGGCGATGCCTTCGATGACCTCCCCGTCGCCGGGAATGAGTTCACCCGCCTCGACGCGCACGACATCGCCGCGTCGTAGCGTGCTCGCCGGTACGCTTTGGTAGTTGCCCGCCTGGTCCAGCAGGCGCGCTTCAAGCCCCGTGGCGCCGGCCTTGAGACTATCGGCACGCGCCCTGCCGCGACCTTCGGCCAGGGCTTCGGCAAAGTTGGCGAACAGCACGGTAAACCAGAGCCAGAGCGCAATCTGTACCGCCACGCTGGTTGCCACCATGGGGTTCGGCAGCAGGCACAACAGTGTCGTGCATATCGCGGTGATTTCGACCACCAGCATGACGGTCGAACGCCACAAGCGGCGTGGATCGAGCTTGATGAATGCCTGCAGAAGTGCGGGTCCCCACAGGGAGCTGAAGTCGGTCGCGGCCGGCTTCGCGGCCCTTTCGATTGTCATGTCGGGCATGTTCATCATAAGGCTCCTTGGGACGCGGTGAGCAGGGAGAGAGTGTTCGGCGACTGGCCCCAGTGCCAGCGCAGGAAGAAACGTGAGGCCACCGACGAGCAGGATCACCAGGCTCAACAGCACGACGAACAGGGCCCCATGGGTGGGAAAGCTGTTCGCATCGACCGGCACCGACGCTTTCGCCGCCATGCTTCCGGCGATGGCCAGCACGGGCAGGATGAATCCGAAGCGCCCCAGCAACATGGCCAGGGCCATCATCAGGTTGTGATAGGGCGTCGCGGCGCCGAAGCCGGCAAAGGCCGAACCGTTGTTTCCGGTCCCGGACGTATAGGCGTACAGGATCTGGCTGAACCCATGCGGTCCGGGGTTGCTGATCGACTCGGCCGGTCCCGCGAAGCTCACGCCCAGCGCGGTCAGTACCAGCACGCCGAGCGGCATGACCAGCAAGGTCGCAACCAGCAGCCGAACCTCCTGCGCTTCGAGCTTCTTGCCCAGGTATTCCGGCGTGCGGCCAATCATCAAGCCCGCCAGGAACACGGTGACGAGGACGAACAACAGCATCCCGTACAGCCCGGCGCCCACACCGCCGAAAATGATCTCGCCCAGCATCATGTTGAACATGGGCACCAGACCGCCCAGCGGGCTGAAGCTGTCGTGCATGGCGTTGACCGATCCGTTCGACGCCGCGCTGGTGGCCGTCGCCCAGAGTGCAGAAGCCGTAATGCCCAGCCGGCTTTCCTTGCCTTCGAATGAACCGCCCTGCTCGACCGGCAACGCGTTGAAGGCCGGGTTCGGTTGATGTTCGGCCAACACGGTGGCACCGAGCCCGAGACAGAACAGCACCAGCATGCAGGCCAGGATCGCGCGGCTTTGACGCAGATCGCGAACGTAGTGGCCAAACATGAATACGAGGGCCGCCGGAATCAGCAGAATCGAAGCCATCTCGAGCAGGTTGCTCCACGCCGTCGGGTTCTCGAACGGATGCGCGGAGTTGACGCCGAAAAAGCCGCCGCCGTTGGTGCCCAGCTGCTTGATCGCGATCTGGCTGGCGGCCGGGCCAAGCGGAATGCTCTGTTCCGAGCCTTGCAGGGTGACGGCACTGACGTAGCTATGCAGGCTTTGCGGGACGCCCTGCCACACCAGCAGCAGGGCCAGCACCAGGCTCAGCGGAAGCAGGCCGTAGAGCACGGCACGCGTCAGATCGACCCAGAAATTGCCGACGTCACGAGACGAGCGACGTGCCAGCGCTCGGCAGAGCACCACCAGCACCGCCAGGCCGACCGCGGGACTGACGAAATTCTGCACGCCGAGCCCCAGCATCTGGCTGAAATAGCTCAGTTGCGCCTCACCGCTGTAGGCCTGCCAATTGGTGTTGGTGACGAAGCTCACCGCTGTGTTGAGCGCCAGATCCCAGCTCATGCCGGGCACGGCCTGAGGATTCAGCGGAAGGTGAGCCTGAAGCACGAGGATGGCGAACAGCGCCAGCAAGCTCGCCGCGGTAAGCGACAGCAATGCAAGGCTGTAGCTTTTCCAGTCCTGCTCGCGCTCGCCATCCACACCCGCGAGGCGATAGCACAGGCGCTCGACTGGCTGCAGCACGGGTGTCAGCCAGGTGCGCTGACCCTCCATCGCGCGGTACAGGTAGCGACCCAGCCAAGGCGCCGGCAGCAACACCATGAGAAAGAAAGCCGCGATCAGCCCGTAGTCATTGACGTTCATGTGACCCCCTAACGGCGTTCGGCGCGTAGCAGCGCTGCGAGCAGATAGACGAACAGGAGGATGGCCAGGCTCAGTGAAAGCCCGTCGAGAAAGGACATGGGATGGCTCCGTACGACGCGCGATTGCAGGTACGGAGATGGTCGGCCGGGCGCGCGTAAAGATTCGATTGCCGAACCGCTTTGCCGGCGTAAAGAACGCGTATTTTTCTGTTGCGGTTGTGGGTACGCGGGGCTCTGGTCAAACCCGCCCCAGGTACCGGAGGGGCTCGATGCCTCACTCCGCCTGGTACAGCTCCGGCAATTCGTAGCGCAGACCGTAGCGCGCGTAGAGGCGTTCGACGTCACCGTCGCGTATCAAGGTTTCCAGCTCGCCTTCCAGCGCATAGGCCAGTTGGCGGTTGGATTCGTGCACGGCCATGCCCAGGTCCCACGCCTGCTTGCCCATGTTGGGGTAGGCGTTCTCACCGAGCCTGAGGTGACTGTCGCGGGTCTCGTGCAGCAACCAGTCGATCTCGCCGCGCATGGCCATGGTGGCGTCGACCTCCCCGGCCCGCATGGCCGCGAACGCCGCCTGGGCGGTCGGGTAATGGTGAAGCATCTTGGCGATGCTGCCGTTGAATACCGAGGCCAGGTAGAACGACGGCACGCTTTCGACCTCGACCCCGACCGGGTGGTAGCGCAGCACGCCGACACTGGCCAATGCCTTCACGCGGCGATCGTCATAGGCCGACTGCCAGCGCTCGCGCTGGTACGGCCCGAACATCACCACCAGCTCGTTGATCAGCTCGCCCAGTTCGTTCTGTTTGTAGGCGAACTCTCGATCGTAGGGCACGCGCATCATCACGTCGGCGAGCACGTTTGGCCGCAGGTAGTGGCCTTTCCAGATGAAGTTGCGCAAGTCATCGTCGAGCGTTTCGTCCGGCGTGACCCAGAGCAGCTCGACCTTCAGCCCCAGGCGCTCGGCCAGTGCGTTCGCCAGCTCGACATCGACGCCGCGCGGCTCTCCGTCGGCGATGAAGCTGTACGGCGGAAACCGCTCGTACATGGCGACCTTGAGCACGCCCGAATCGATGATGTCGTCGTACGCGCGGACCTTGACGATATCCGCCCGGGCCAGCGCGCAGGCCAGCAACAGGCACAGACCTGCGAACAACTGGCGCATGGCGATCACCGCTTGGCTGCTTCGCTTTCGATATAGGTACGGATCGCCCAGAGCGCTTCCTGGCTGAGGTAGTCGGCCATGCGCGGCATATACACGGCACCGTCGCGCACCGCACCGTTGATCACGCGCTCCTTGTACCACTCGTCACCGTCGTAGCTGGCTTCGAGCTCACGCAGATCGGGGGCGATCCCGCCGGAGATCGCCTCGAGGCCATGGCAGCGGGCGCAGTTCTGGTTGTAGGCGGACGAGCCGATCTCGACGGCCTTGTCATGGTCTTCGCTGGGTGCCCGATACGGGTTCTCGTCTACCCATTCCTCACCCAGCGGCGTCAGGCCCTTGGTTTCGACCTTCTGGGGCGTGACGTCCCCGTGGGCCAGGGCCAGGCCGGCGAAACCCAGCAGACCTGCAGCGAAGAGCGTGCGCCGTGCGATTTTATTGTTCATGGCTACCACCGTTGGTTTTCGAGTACTGAGCAAGGCCGCCCCAGTCGGAGCGCGTGCTGAGCATCTTGGAGGCCGTGCGGGATCAGCTGAATCCTGCTTTGGTGGTCGGCATCTCCTTCCTTGGTAGTAGGGCGATTGGCGCCTGCGCGGCACTCATGGAGCCAGGCGAAAACACAGATCTCGACTGGCCAACCTGGAGATGAGCAGGCTGAACAAGGCCGATCTCGCCGGCGCCAACCTGACGACGCCAATCTGTAGATGGCAGATTCAACGAGGCCAATCGGACGGACGCCGCCCTGTCCGGCGCACGCCGGCACTACGCGACCTTCCAGGGCACCGCGATGGGCAGCTCCCGCGATTGCCCGGTTGAGTGGGACAAGAGAAACTGCGCATCGGGAGCCAAGCCGCACCCCCGTCGTAACCCTTTGGCTGCCTCGGTTGACGCAATGCCCTCCGCGCTTCGATGCGGCATTGCCACGAAGGCATTCGATGCTCCATCGGCGCTATGAACCGGCTATTGTCTGAAAGCCTCTCCTACCGTCTTGCCGTTTCCCCTGCCGAGCACCTCGATGCCCCTGATCCGCATTCCCCTGATTACCGACCTGGACACCCTGCCCCGCCTGGAGCCACTACCCAGCGAGCGCATCGTCACGCCGGAGACACCCGCGCAATTGGCCGAAGCGGTCGACGCGCTCATGGCCTGGCGCCACGTAGGCTTCGATACCGAATCCAAGCCGACCTTTCGAGCAGGGGAGGTTTCTACCGGGCCGCATCTGATCCAGCTCGCCACGCCGGAGAAGGCCTTTCTGTTTCAGGTCGGCGTCGAGGGTGCAGTCGCAGCGGCGAGGACGGTGCTGGAGGCCACACAGGTGTTGAAGGTGGGCTTCGGCCTGGGCAGCGATCGTTCGCGCTTGCGCACGCGGCTTGACATCGAGTTGCGCCCGTTCATCGACCTCCGGCACGACGCTGCGCTACCAGGGCAAGAAGGGCCAGGTCGGCTTGCGTGGCGCTGTAGCGGGCGTACTCGGCGCCCGTGTCAGCAAGTCACGGAGCATTTCCACCTCCAACTGGGCCAACCCGGTCCTGAGCGAGGCGCAGCGTCGGTATGCCGCAAGCGATGCGTATGCCGCGCTGCAGGTCTTTCTCGCATTGGGCGATGACCCCGAACGGCTGCTGGCCGACCGCATCATGCCGCCCGGCAATTCAACCCCATAGGTCGCTCCATCACGCACCCGCTGCAACCCCTCGGCCGAGATGGCGTCTACCCCACAGACGCTCACGAGGAGGTGCAGGTGGAAGGCATGTTTTTCAGCGGCTGGTCGACACTGGTCCGCACCCTGGTCATCGGCGTGCTCGCCTACATCAATCTGATCGTGCTGCTGCGCCTTTCCGGTCGCCGGACGCTATCGAAGATGAACGCCTTCGACCTGATCGTCACCGTCGCGCTGGGGTCGACCTTCGCCACCATCCTGCTCAACCGCGATGTGTCGCTCGCCGAGGGCACGCTGGCGCTCGCGCTGCTCATCGGCCTGCAATACCTGGTCACCTGGACGAGCGTGCGCGTGGGCTGGGTGCGAAAGATGGTGACGGGCGAACCCGCCCTGCTGTTCTACCAGGGCATGATGCTGGGCGGCGCGATGCGGGCAGCGCGGGTAACCGAGGATGAAGTCCGCTCGGCCATCCGTTCAAGCGGCCTGTCAGCACTGGACGAGGTCGAAGCGGTCATTCTCGAAACCGACGGCAGTTTCAGCGTGGTGAAGGCTGGCTCCGCCGACAGCCGCTCCAGCCTCTCCGGGGTGATGACGCCGGGCCCGCGCGACGTACCGCTCTGAGGGCCCGGGATGTATCTGTTATTGAATATCGACGTGGCGGATCTCGACCGTGGTGTCCGCTTCTATGAAGCGGCGCTCGGCCTGCGTTACAGCCGTTCGCTGTTCGACGGAGGCGCCGCCGAAATGCTTGGCGCCGGGTGCCGTCTCTACCTGATCGAACGAGCGGAACCGGATCCGGCACCGGCCGGCGCCGCGCATCCCTGGTCCCGGCACTGGACGCCCATTCATCCTGACTTCGTCGTTCCGGACATTGCCACCGCCACTGCCCGCGCCGTCACGGCCGGGGCCCTGCAGGAGACGCCGATCCGTCCGTTCGAATGGGGCCAGCTGGTCACGCTGAGCGACCCCTTTGGCAACGGCTTCTGCCTGATCGAGTTCGTCGGCGAGCCCTACGAAGTACCGGCCACGCCTGAGCGCAACGGTGCCCCCGCACGGCAGTTTCACCTGCTGTCAACGACGGCGGACGCCTCCACGCGCTTTTTTGATGAACGGCATTGAGGAACGGTTTGGCTATGCCGAGAACGTGGAGGAGCAAGCGTTGCTCGCCTATTCATCGGGTACGGAACTATGTTCAACAAGAAGCTGAAGCAAGAGCTGGCCGAGTTGCGCGAGGAAGTCGCGACCAATCGCCAGATCAAGGAGTCCTTGTACAGGGAGATGATGGTGCTGGAGGTCGATACCCAGGGTCGCGTTCAGCACGCCAACCCGATGTTCCTCAGCGAGATGGGCTACCGCCTCGAAGACCTCGTCGGCCGGCCGCTCGATAGCTTCTTTACCGATGAATTCAAGAAGGAGCCCAACTACGCCAGCCTGCAGAGTTCAATGCAGCGAGGCGAGCATCTCAGCGGCGCCTTCCGCCTGCTGCAGGCCAACGGCAACGAAGCCTGGCTGCGCTCGATCTGGCAACCGATCAAGACGGCCGACGGCACCCTGCGCCAGTTCACCCTCTGCGCCAACAACCTGACCCGAACCATTGCCACCTCGCGCGAGCATGAGAGCGTGATCGCCGCGCTCAAGCGCTCGACCGCCGTCATCGAGTTCGACCTGGACGGTCACGTGCTCACCGCCAACCAGCAGTTTCTCGACGGCATGAGTTATCGCCTGGACCAGATCAAGGGCAAGCACCACCGCATGTTCTGCGAGCGCGAAGAAACCGAATCGCCGGCCTACCGGGACTTCTGGGCACGCCTCAACCGTGGCGAGTTCGTGGTCGAGCGTTTCAAGCGTGTCGACTCGCGCGGACAGATCGTCTGGCTGGAGGCTTCCTACAACCCAGTCCACGACGTCTACGGCAAGCTCTACAAGGTGATCAAGTTCGCCACCGTCATCACCGACCAGGTCAATCGCGAGATAGCCGTCTCGGAAGCCGCGACCATCGCCTACAGCACCTCCCAACAGACCGACCTGAGTGCCCAGCGCGGCGCGGCGGTGGTGCAGCAGACGGTCGACGTCATGCGCCGCATCGCCAATCAGATGAAGGAAGCGTCGGACGGCATCGAGGCGCTGGACAAGCAATCCCAGCTGATCAGCTCGATCCTCAAGACCATCAGCGACATCGCCGACCAGACCAACCTGCTGGCGCTCAACGCGGCGATCGAAGCTGCCCGCGCCGGCGATCAGGGCCGAGGCTTCGCAGTCGTGGCCGACGAAGTCCGCCAGCTGGCGGCACGCAGCAGCAAGGCCGCCGAAGAGATCGTCGGCGTGGTCGGCAAGAACCAGGACCTGGCTCAAGCCGCCGTGCGCAGCATGTCGGCCAGCCGCAGCCAGGCCGAAAGCGGGCTGGACTTCGCCAACCAGGCCGGCGCAGTCATCGTCGAGATTCAGGACGGCGCCCAGCGTGTCGTGAGTGCGGTCGGCCAGTTCGCCAGTCAGTTGCACAACTGACGGCGACTCAGCCAGCGCTATCGTCGCCGTAGACATCGCGCCATTCCCAGCCGTCCGCTTCGAGCAACGCGCCGAGCCTGTCGCGGCGCTGTGCTTCGTTCAGCCAGCCATGCCACCGAATTCTGCACCCTCCCTCAGTGGCCGACCACGACCTCGCTGATCTGGCGGATCGGTGCCAGGTCGGTGTAGTTGGCGATGTCGGCGACAATCTCCTCGGCATGGGGCGCGAAAGCCGCCTGGAACGCCTCGAGCGACGCGCAGAAGATGTGGCACATCGCGACGTAGGGTGCCGGCACATCGGCCGGCCCGGTCAAGGCCCGGTCGATCGTGTAATACAGGCAGGCATCACCCAGGCGCGCCTTGAGCAGCGGCAGGTGCGTGTCTCGGTAGTAGTCGTGATCGAACCGTGCCCCGGGGGTATTGGGGTACATCACGCTGACCTTGATCATGGTGGCTCCTTGTAGAGACGGCCGGGTATCGGCTGAACGGCTCTGGACTATGGCACAGCGAAACGGGCCGTGCTCGTCTCACCCCCGCAGCCGCAGCCCGCTAGGAGGCGCTGCCCCGTGCCGGTTTACTACCTTGGTACACAGCCACTGGTACTTTCTGCATATTTCCCCTCCCCGCCATGGTTCCTATGCTGGCCGCAACGCCACAGGAGTCGTCCATGCGCCCTCTTCTTTCATGTGCCGGGCTGGCCCGCGCCGGCTGGCTGGTCGCCCTCGCCTGCTTCGCCGGCATCGCCAGTGCCACACCCGAAGGTCTGGCGGTGCGCATCGGCTACCTGGCCTATCAGCCCGACACCGGTCCGTTGTTATCCAACGTCATTCCCGAGCCGAGCGACGCGGGCCTGCGCGGCGCGGAGCTCGCCATTGCCGACAGCAACACCACCGGGCGCTTTCTCAAGCACAGCTACAGCCTGCAGAGCGCCGAAGGCGAGACGCCCGACGCCCTCCCTCGCAGCCGCCCGCGCGCTGCATGCCAAGGGCTTGCGGCTGTTCATCGTCAACACCCCCGCCGCAAGCCTGCAGCAGCTCGCCGAGGCGATGCCCGACAGCCTGCTGATCAACGCCGGCAGCCCGGACGACCGCCTGCGCACCGCCCGCTGTCTGCCCAACGTGCTGCACACCCTGCCCAGCCGCAGCATGCTGGCCGACGCCCTTGCGCAGTTTCTCGCCGTGCGCCGCTGGAAACGTTGGCTGCTGATCAGCGGCCCGACCGCAGACGACCAGGCGTACGCCACCGCGCTCAAGCGCGCGGCCAAACGCTTCGGCCACAGGATCATCGAGGAAAAGCCCTGGACCTTCGATAACGACCAGCGCCGCACCGCCCAGGCCGACATGCCGCTGTTCACCCAGGCCGACGAGTACGACGTGGTGGTGGTGGCGGACGAGCGTGGCGATTTCGGAGAATACGTGCCCTACCACACCTGGCTGCCGCGACCGGTGGCCGGCACCCAGGGCCTGACGCCGACCGGCTGGCACAAGACGGTCGAGACCTATGGCGCCGCCCAGCTGCAGAAGCGCTTCGAAGCCCACGCCCAGCGCTGGATGAACGACCGCGATTTCGCCGCCTGGATCGGCGTGCGCAGCCTGGCCACCGCCATCACCAAACTGGGCACCGACGACGCGCAGGCCATCCGCGACCTGTCGCTCAGCGAGACGCTGCCGGTGGATGGCTTCAAGGGTCGCAAGCTCACCTTCCGCGCCTGGAATGGCCAGCTGCGCCAGCCCATCCCGTTAGTGCACCCGCGCGGGTTGGTCAGCAACTCGCCGCAGGAAGGGTTCCTGCATCCGACCAGTGAGCTCGACACCCTGGGCTTCGACCGCCCCGAAAGCGAGTGCCGACTGAGCGAGGCGACGCCATGAACCGGCTATGCGCAACCGCCTGCTGCTCGCGCCGCCTGCCACGGCGGCGGCCGTCAGCGAGCAGCGGCAGGCGCTGACGAATACCTGCGGCGACTGGATATACCTGCCGCTTCCAAGGCCCGTCAACGGGCTGCACAACAACAAGAGAAGCCCACAATGACCCGAACGCTCCTTGCCGCCTCGATCACCTGCTCGCTCGCGCTCGTCGGCCCATACGCGCTGGCTGCGACCGCCTACGTTTCCAACGAAAAGGACGACAGCATCAGCGTGATCGACCTGGACACTCTGGAAACCGTCGAGACGCTCGAGGTCGGCCAGCGCCCGCGTGGCCTGACGCTGTCGCGCGACAACACGCTGCTTTATATCTGTGCCAGTGATTCGAACACCGTGCAGGTCATGGACCTGGCGTCCCGCAAGATCATCAAGCAGCTGCCATCCGGTGCTGATCCCGAGCAGTTCGCGCTGCACCCGAACAACAGATGGCTGTACATCTCCAACGAGGACGATGCGCTGGTCACGGTGGTCGACGTCGACAACGAGGAAGTGCTGGCGCAGATCGACGTGGGCGTGGAACCCGAAGGCATGGGCGTCAGCCCCGACGGAAAATGGGCGGTGAACACCAGCGAAACCACCAACATGCTGCACTGGATCGACACCGCCACCCACGAGCTGGTCGACAACACCCTGGTCGACCAGCGTCCGCGCCACGTCGAGTTCAGCAAGGATAGCAAGCGGCTCTGGGCGTCTTCGGAAATCGGCGGGACGGTCAGCGTCGTCGATGTCGAGCAGCGCAAAATCATCAAGACGCTGAACTTCAAGATCAAGGGCGTGCACCCGGACAAGGTCCAGCCGGTGGGGATCAAGCTCAGCTCCGACGGCAAATACGCATTCGTCGCGCTGGGTCCGGCGAACCACATCGCGGTGGTCGACGCGAACACCTACGAGGTGCTCGACTACCTGCTGGTCGGTCGCCGGGTCTGGCACATGGCGTTCAACCTCGACGAAAGCCAGCTGCTGACCACCAACGGTGTCAGCGGCGATGTCTCGGTGATCGACGTCGGCTCGCTCGAGGTGGTCAAGTCGATCAAGGTCGGCCGCTATCCCTGGGGCGTGGTGGTGGCGCCATGAGCGCCCTCGAGGTCGAGAACCTCGGCTTCGCCTACGGCGCGCGCGAGGCGCTCCAGGGCGTGGGTTTCCGGACCGCGCCGGGCCGTTTCACCGCGTTGCTGGGGCCGAACGGGGCCGGCAAGTCGACGCTGATCGCCCTGCTGACCCGCCTGTACGAACTGCAGCGGGGCGACATCCGCGTCGCCGGTTTCAGCCTGCGAGAGCGCCCACGCGAAGCGCTGCGGCGCCTGGGCGTGGTGTTCCAGCAGAGCACCCTCGACCTGGACCTGACCGTCGAGCAGAACCTGCGCTATCACGCCGCGCTGCATGGCATGCCACGTGCGGTGGCGAACGAGCGGATCGCGCAGGAGCTGCAACGCCAGCACCTGGCCGAGCGCGGCCGGAGCAAGGTGCGCGAGCTCAACGGTGGTCATCGCCGCCGCGTGGAAATCGCCCGCGCCCTGCTGCACAAGCCGAGCCTGCTGTTGCTCGACGAAGCCAGCGCCGGGCTCGACCCCGCGAGCCGCCGCGCCCTCAACGAACACGTCCGCGCCCTGTGCCGGACCGAGGGCATGAGCGTGCTCTGGACGACCCACCTGTTCGACGAGGTGCAGGCCGACGACGACCTGCTGATCCTCGATCGCGGCCGACTGGTGGCCCAGGGCCGCGCGGGCGAACTGTCCGCTCCTGACGGCGATCTGGAACGCACCTTCACCCGCCTCACCGACAACCCGGTCGCGGCCTGATGAGCCAGGCCCAGATGATTTCGGAGCTACCCGCATGACGGCCTATTGGGAATGCCTACGGGCGATCGTGGCGCGCGAGTGGCTGCGTTTCGTCCAGCAGCGCTCGCGTTTTCTCAGCGCACTGGTCCGCCCGTTGCTGTGGCTGGTGGTGTTCGCCGCCGGCTTCCGGGCGGCGCTGGGCATCGCCATCATCGAGCCCTACGATACCTACATCACTTACGAAACCTGGATCGTGCCCGGGCTGGCCTGCATGATCCTGCTGTTCAACGGCATGCAGGGCTCGCTGTCGATGGTGTACGACCGTGAGATGGGCAGCATGCGCGTGTTGCTGACCAGCCCGCTGCCGCGCAGCTTCCTGCTGGCATGCAAGCTGCTGGCGACGGCGCTGATCTCGCTGCTGCAGGTCTACGCCTTCCTCGGTATCGCCTGGCTCTACGGCGTCCAGCCGCCGCCGATGGGCCTGCTCGCTGCGCTGCCGGCGCTCTTGCTGGTCGCCCTGCTGCTCAGCGAGCTGGGGCTGCTGCTGTCGAACGGCATCCGCCAACTGGAGAACTTCGCCGGGGTGATGAATTTCGTCATCTTCCCGATGTTCTTCCTTTCCTCCGCGCTCTACCCGCTGTGGAAGATGCGTGAGGCCAGCGAATGGCTGTACTGGATCTGCGCGGCCAACCCCTTTACCCACGCGGTCGAACTGGTGCGCTTCGCGCTGTACGAGCGCCTGAATCCGACGGCGCTGGGCATCTGCCTCGGTCTGACGCTGTTGTTCGCCCTGCTCTCGGTGCTCAGTTTCAACCCGCAGCACGCGGCGCTACGCCGGGCGGCCTGACCCTGGCTCTACTACTTTGGTACTGCTTTTCTTGTCGATCGTAGGATTTCAAAAGCGCAGACTTTGCTCTGTAATGTGGCCGACCGAAGTACCGGACGCCGTGACTTGGCCGTGCAGGAGCCGCCTGATCCAACTCGCCAGGCCACGCCTATTCGCACCTTGCTGCCCCGGAACGCCCTACCGATTCGCCCCAGCATAATCACAACAATGAGGTGACCGGCTGTGTACAAGATACTGATCGCTGACGACCATCCGCTGTTTCGCGAGGCCATCCACAACGTCATCCAGGATGGCTTTCCCGACAGCGAGATCCTCGAAACGGCGGATCTGGACAGCGCCTTGAGCCTGACGCTCGAGCACGACGACCTGGATCTGGTCCTGCTCGATCTGAACATGCCCGGCATGCACGGCCTCAACGGGCTGATCAACCTGCGCAACGAAGCGCCGACCATTCCAGTCGTAATCGTCTCCGCCGAGCAGGACAAGCAGATCGTGTTGCAGGCAATCACCTACGGCGCCTGCGGCTTCATCACCAAATCCTCGCCCCGCGCGCAGATGACTGAGGCCATCGAGCAGATCCTCAACGGCAACGTCTACCTGCCCTCGGACATCATCCGCAGCCAGAAGGCCGGCACGCGTCAGTCGCAGCACAACGAACAGAGCATCCCGCCGGAACTGCTCCAGGCCCTGACCCGCAAGCAGCTGCTGGTGCTCGAACGCATGACCAAGGGCGAATCGAACAAACAGATCGCCTATAACCTCGACATCGCCGAAACCACCGTCAAGGCTCACGTCTCGGCCATCCTGCGCAAGCTGAACGTGCACAACCGCGTGCAGGCGATTCTCTCGGCCGGCGATATCGACTTCACCGCCTACCTGCGCCGATAGGTAGTCCGCACCGCGCTGCAGGCGCGGATCAGGATTTCGGCGTGCGCCGGATCGCCAGCAAGCTGGCTCCTACACAGACGCGATGGGCCGGCAAAAACTTTGTAGGAGGCTCTGCCTGCGACGGGTGGCCGAGCCGGCCATCGAATAGATATCTCTGCGCCATACGCTGCTCCCTCACGAATGCCCGTGTTCCATCATGTGGCACATGGCGGTCTTGAGCTTCATCGGGCGGACCGGCTTGTGCATCAGCATATGGCCGAGTTCGCGGACCTGCTGCTTCAGCTCGTTGCTGTAATTGGCCGTGATCATCAGCGCCGGCAAGGGGCTGGCGCGACGGGCGTTGACCGTTTCGACGACGTCGATGCCGTTGCAACCGTTGTCGAGGTGGTAGTCGGCAATGATGAGATCGGCGTCGGCATGGAAGTTGTCGACCTGGCCGGCGAGGTCCTGCTCGGATAGCGCGGTGACGACCCGACACCCCCAGCCTTCGAGCAAGGTGCGCATGCCGGCGCAGATCGAGGTGTCGTTATCCAGCACCCAGACGCGGGCGCCTTTGAGTCGCTCGAGCAGGAGATCCGTGGTTGGCGGCTCGACACCCGCCTTGGGCGCGCGCTTGGCCAACGGCACCTCGATGGCGAACTTCGACCCCCGTCCCGGCACCGAGGCGACCTGAATGCGATGCCCAAGCATCCGCGCGATCTTCTCGACGATGGCCAGCCCCAGCCCCAGGCCGCGATCCTGCTGGGGTCGCACGCCATCGCCGCGTTTGAATTCGTGGAAGATTTCCTCGAGCTTGTCCTCGGCAATGCCGATGCCCGTGTCCCACACTTCGATCGACAGGCTCTGCCGGCGCCGCCGGCAGCCGAGCAGTACGCGACCCGAGGGCGTGTAGCGGATGGCGTTGGTCAACAGGTTGCGCAGGATGCGGGCAAGCAGCTGAATGTCGCTGCGTACGAGCGCCGAGCAGCCGATGAAATCGAGCTGCAAACGTTCGCTGCCGGCGATCTGACGGAACTCGGCGGCGAGGTTTTCCAGCAGTTCGCTGACGGCGAAGGGCGCAATGTCCGGCTTGATCACGCCGGCGTCGAGCTTGGAGATGTCCACCAGCGTGCCGAGCAGGTTCTCGACATCCTCCAGCGAGTTGCTGATGTTGCGGATCAGCCCGCTGCTTGGTGCTCCGGGCTGTTCGAGCAACGCCGAGGTGAACAGCCGCGCGGCGTTGAGCGGCTGCAGCAGGTCGTGGCTGACCGCGGCGAGAAACTTGGTCTTGGACAGGTTCGCCAGCTCCGCCTCTCGCTTGGCCTCGCGCAAGCGCGCCTCGGCGTGGGCACGCTCGTCGATCTCGCAGAGCAGCTGGTCGTTGAGGCTGGTCAGTTCGGCGGTTCGCTCGCGCACGCGCTGCTCCAGGTTCTGGTAGGCCTGGTGCAGCGCCTCGGCGGTGCGGCGGCGGTCAGTGATGTCCTGAATCAGCACGAAGATGCCGGCCACTTCGCCGTTGGCCAGCCGGTTCGGCACGTAGGAACGCAGCATGTAGCGCTGCTGGCCCGAGTGGTTCCGCTCGGCCATCTCGAAACTCACGTTCTCGCCGGACAGCGCTCGCTCGATATAGGGCTCGAGCTGATGCCAGTGCTCACCGGTGTGGATCTCGCGCAGCGGCTGGCCGAGCATGCCGTCGCTCGGCCAGCGGTACCACTCTTCATAGACCTTGTTGGTGAACTCGTAGGTGAGGTCGGCTGACACATAGGCGATCAGCGCCGGCACGTGGTCGGTGATCAGACGGATCCAGCGCTCGCTCTCGCGCAGCGCTTCGGCATGGCGGTAGCGCTCGGTGATATCGGTGAAGGTGTTGACGAAGCCGCCGGTGGGCAGCGGATGGGTGCGGATTTCCAGCGTCCGGCCGTCGAACAGGTGCTGCTCGAGCTCTGTCAGCGGCTGGCCGTTGGCATCGAAGGTAGCGGGTGTGAGCAGCCGCAGTTCGCTGTCGGCCATCACCTCTTCGAACGGGCGATGCGCCTCGATGGGCGCCAGGCCACAGAGTTCAAGGAAGCGGCCGTTCCACAGCTCCAGGCTGCCGTCGGCGCTGACCATCGCCACGCCCTGGGAGAGGTTGTCGACGGCGCGCTGCAGCAGCCGGGACTTCTGCGCCAGCGCCTGCTCGCGACGCATGGTTTCGCTGATCTTCACCTCGGTGATGTCGGTGTAGAGCATCACCAGGCCGCCTTCGCGCGTGGGGCGTTCGCTGACCTGCACCCAGCGCCCGGTGTGCAGCCGGTAGACGGTCGGCTCATTGGTCTTGCCTCGGTGCTCCTCGGCGATCAGTCCGCTGCTCTCGGCCAGCCGTTTGAGCTCGGACAGGCGCGTGCCGCTGTTGATGCGTGCGCGGGTCCGGCTCCACAGCGACTTGAAGCGTTTGTTGAACAGGACGATCCGCTGGTCCCTGTCGAACAAGACGAAGGCGTCGGAGATGCTTTCGATCGCGTCCACCAGGTGCTGGTGCGCGGTTTCGGCCCGCAGGCGAGCGTCGCTGAGCAGCCGGTTGCTGGCCTTGAGTTCGGCCATCGCCTGGTTGAGCGCGTCGGTGCGTTCGCGCACCTGCTCGGCCAGTTCCACCGAATGCTGGAACGCCGCGTAGGACGCATCCCGCCCCGTGCCGCTCGACTCGACGCGCTCGATCAGCGCGGCGTTGATGCGCCGGAGCTTCTGGTTCTCCCGCTCGAGGTCGGCCTGCCTGCCGAGCAGTTCAGCGAGCACTTCGCTCTCCAGCGCGCCCTCCTGGCCGGCCGATGGCGACGCCGGTGAAGGTCTGGTTGATGTGCATGCCATTGAACTGCTCCCCATAGGTGTTGAAGCCGATCACCTGCTGGCGTTTGAGAAAGGCCGAGGTGTCCGCCGTCGAGCCGTTGCCTTCGATCTCCAGCCGCCGCAGGAAGCAGTCGCAGCCGATGGTCAGCAGCGGCGCGCCGAGGCGCTGTTCCAGCCGCTCGAACAGCGCCTCCAGGTTGGGCATTAGCGGGCCGGGGCGCATGGCGGTCAGGACGATGCCGTTCTCCACCGCGCAGTAGAAGGTCAGGCTGAGATCGTCGTTGACCTTCTGGATCGAGCGCACGTAATAGTGCTCGTTGATGCGTACCGCCAGCGGGTGTGCGGCGAACAGCCGGTGGTCCAGCTCGTCGACCCCGACGCCGATCAGCCGCGCGTATTCCTCGGCGGCAGGCTCGGCATTGAGTTCGTAGACACGCCGCGCATGGCTATCGGCCCGAGTGACCACCAGCTTTTCGGTGCGCGGCAGGATGTGGTGCGTGGTGAACACCTCGAAATCCAGCCAGGTGTTGATCAGCACGACGATGGCCGCGCCACTTCTGAAGTGGCCGTCGTAATAGACGTGGGTATTGGTCAGGTGGTTGTCGTCGCCGGCCGAGCCGCCGAAATGCGGGATGCTGCCGAACGCGGCGCTGAGCGCGGACAGCACGATTTCTTCCCGGCTGGACAGGCCGTCGAGCAGGGTCAAGGCAAAACTGTGGTCCTTGATCGGTGCCAACGAGTTGCTGCGGCAGTCACTGCCCAGCCGCTCGACCAATTGCTGGGCGTCGATCAGGCTGAAGCGGTCCATCTCGTCGATCAGTTCGCAGGCAATGGAAAAGCTGCGGTGATCGAAGCCGACGGCGGTCACGCAACTGCGGCCGTAGCCCTGCGCGGTGATCTCCCCAGCGGAGGTGCAGCCGACCATGCGCACGCCGCCGAAGTACTGGTGCAAGGCATCGCCCAGCACAGGCAGGTCATATTCGGCGGAACAGAAGAACAGCACGAAGCCCAGATGCGGATGGATCAACTGCCGCGCCAGGTCCTGCGCGACCCGCTCCGGGTCGCGGGCGTCGGACATCGCTGTGCGTACCATCAAGGATTCCTGCTCCACGCACCCCACCCCATTGCCCTGTCGTATGACCCCATTCTTGGTCAGGGCATAGGGCACGAAAATGCTACTTCAGTACCGGCAGCGGCGTGCCAAGGTAGCAAAGCGACGAAACACCGCGGGGCGGCCGGTTTCGGGTGGTCTGAACGAAAAAGGCGAACGCCCCGGGAGGCGCCCGCCTGTCCGCCGCGAGGTGACTTAGAAGCTCAGCGCCGCGCCAACGGCGTAGGTGCGGGTTTCTTCGTCCAGCGCGTCGGTGTCGCGGCCGCTCAGCTCGAACTGATTCACTTCGGCGACCAGCTTAAGGTTGTCGTTGATGGTACGGAAGTAGGCGATACCACGGGTCTCGTAGTCGGCGGCGGTGCCCAGGCCGTTGCCGTCGTCCTTGGTCTTGCCGGTCGACAGCGCGATGCGGTTCTTGCCGAACGAGTAGGAGCCCTGCAGGAGGTAGCCATCGCTGTCCACATCGCGCAGCTGCGCTTCGCCGGCATTGTTGGTGTAGAACGGGTTGATGCCTTCGGCCTGGAAGCCCGAGGCAGTTACGGAGAAGCCGCCCATCTTCGCCTGGATGCCGTAGCCGATGCCCTTGGAATCGACCTCGTCGACGCTGCTGTCGGTGTTCTTGGAGGTCTGCTGCATACCATTGATCCAGGAATAGAACTGCGCCCCGCCGACCTCGAACTGGTAGGTGACTTCGGTTTCCAGGCGCGGGCTGTCCTGGTAGGCCTCGTCCAGGGCACTGCTGGCATCGTCCGTGGTGTCGACCGGGTCCATGATGCCGACCGCGATCCGCAGGCCGCTCATGACCGGAGAGCGATAGGTGACCTGGGAGGTCGGGAAGGGGTATGGGTAGCCGGTGCCGATGTTGCCGAACGAGACACCGCCGAAATCGACCAGGCCCAGGGTGTCGCTGACCTGGCCATAGCCGGCGAGCATCTCGTCGAGGAAGATGTTGGAGCGACCGAACAGGCCGAAGTCCTTGCCGAACAGCACTTCGCCCCACTGGTCGTTGGAGGCCGTGCCGTAGAACTGGCGGACGTCGATACCGGTTTCGGTGCCGTTGGTGTCGCTGTCGTTGATGGTCACCCAGAAGGAAGAACGTCCGCCTAGCTTCAGGTCGTCGAGCTGCTTGGCGAAGTTGAAGCCGATGTAGTTGGGCAGGAAGCCCATCTTCACGCGGGACTGGTCGCGGTCGAACTGCTCGCCGGCGCGGTCGACATCGCTGCTGACGTAGAAGGTGTTGAAGTAGCCATCCACCGAGAAGCGGGTGTCGTCCCGGTCGTAGAGCGTGATTTCGGCCGCGGCCGAATGGCTCAGGGTCATGGCAACCGCACTGGCCAGGGCCAGCGGCATAAGGGTGGTTACGGCGTTCTTCTTGTTGTGCATGGCGCTCTCCGCTGATGGGACGACGGGCAGTCGTGTCGAGGCGGATTATCGAAAGCGCCTCTGGAGCGCCATACGCTGCGATGGCGGCGTTTTGCTACTGCTTTGGCCGCAAGCACCGTATCGCCTACCTATGAGGTGGTTGCCGCGCCGCTGGAAGCAAGGCTTCGGTATTACGCCGTTGCGCTTTGGAGGTGCTGCCCAGTGCGGGTACCGCCCCGGCGCGCCGTCGAGGACCGAACGATCTGGGGAAAACGATCCGGTTCAGCGCGGCCCTAAGGCCACTCGGACGTCGGCATCGGAGCGTTGGAGAGCACCAGTCGCCCCGCTCCGTTCAGCGAACGCGACGCCTGGATCAGGTCCGCTGGCCGCAGCACGCCCATCGCTGCCCTGACCGCCTCGATGTGCTCCGGCGCCTGACCGGCCAGTACCGCCTGCCAGGCCCGCTCGCTGCGGCCGCGCCACTCGGCCAGCGCTTCGCCCTGCTGCTCGGCCGTTTCGCGCGTGACCGACGCCAAGTCTCGCGCAGGCCAGTCGTGCAGTCTCAGGGAGAGTGCCTCGATAAAGGCCTCGACATGCCGGTGGATCTCGCCAGCAGAAGCCGTCGGCGACTGCACCGCAAAGAACACCCCAGCCTGTCCGGCGAATTGACCAAAGCGGCATAGCACGGCGTAGCCCAACTGCAATTCGCTGCGCAGCCGGCGGAAGAACGCGCCTTCCAATAGCCGGCCAAGGACGCGCCAGGCCGCCTCGGATGGTGCATCGAGCCCGGGCAGCGGACGAAACAGCACATAGGCCACGTCACCACCCGATGGACCGGGAATATGCAGCCAGCGATTCGTCCGGCCAGGCGCGACCGAAGCCATCGCGCCGCTGATCGGCCTGCCCGGCAGGCTCCGTAGAGCACTCTGCAGCGTCGCCATGCGCGCCTCGGGAAAGCCGACCGCCAGCCCTTCCCAGACAGCGTCATGCCAGTGGTCTTCCAGATTGGCCGTTTCGGCAGCAGCAAGGCAGGTTGACAGCGACTCGCCTGGGTCTGCCACGGCCTGGGGCAGCCGGTCGAGCAACTGACGCAGCAGCATTGCGTCCTGCCCGAGCGTGGCGGCTTGCTCGGCACGAGACGCACCCTCAACCACACACCTGGCGGGAGGCCGTGCCAGCAGCGGTGACAGGTCAGCGAGGATATCCGGCATGATCTCCGCGAACCCGCGCAGGCTCAGCGTCCAGCTGCACCCAAGGTGCTCGAACGCCAGCTCCACGCCCGCCTGCCGCGCCGCCCAGACGCGGCTGCGCAATGCCAGATCGACGGCGTGCCAGTGTCGAACCGCTGGAGGGTTCGTGAACCGCCAGCGCAGCATCAGTGCGCCCTGCCCGCCTTCATCCTGCGGCCCAAGGGCGCGCAGCGGCAGCGTTTCGGCAGGCTGACCGCTTTCGATCATGTCGCTGGTCGAACGCAACCAGGGGTTTGGCTGCGGCACTTGCCAGCACCAGTCCGGCATCGCCATGGGCTCCGGCGTCTGGTGTGTCATGCGCAGCGGAAAGCCCTGGGCAACCGGCTCGCCGCTCGCGCCGTCTTCGCCTGTGAGGGTCAGCATCACCGGGTCGCTAGCCAGCATGCACCGCACCAGGGCTTTCACCGCCTCTGGCTCCGGGCCGGCCTCACAGGACCAGGCGCCCGGCTCGACCCAGTGCCGCAGCCGTTGCAGCGGCTCGGCACCCAGGAGGCGACGACGCGTTGCCTCCTGATAGTCCGCGCTGCAAACCGGCCAGCAGGCCGGAGCGGCGAAAAAGCGCAACCAGTCGAGCACCGCGCCGGCAACGACGGCGCGCTGTCGTCGCCCGGCCTCCCCCAGCACGGCTTCGATGACCAGCACGCCCTGGTCGCCAAACCGGTACGGCACGCGCATCGCCAGTCCCCGGCACAGGTCGGCGTCGCGCAACCGTGCCAGCAGGCCGCCTGGCGCTTCGGACGCGATCCAGCTCGCCAGATAGTCATCTACGGACGCTGACTGGGGGCATCCATCGATGACGAAACCGAGCAACAACCGCGGCCGGGCCTGCGGCAGATGCAGGGTCAGCCATCGATCGGTGCGTGCGTGCAGCGCGGGCGCGCTCTGCGGCATGGGCGCGCCCGGCCGCAGCCTGGTATCAGCCATCTGGGCAAGGCGCTGTAGCTCGCTGCGGTCCTGCGGCCCCGTCAGGAGCAGCTCGATGTTTCCGGTGCGGTAGGCGTGGTCGAGAGTAGCCCCGCAGGGCCTGCTGGAAATCCGGGTCGTCCACGGGGAGCGTCTCGCGGTGCCCGGCATGAAAGCGGCTGGCCGGGTGCATCGGGGTGATCGCCGTCGCCAACGCGGCGTCGCAAAGCGTTTCCCTGTCCTGCGCGCGAGCAAGGAATTCGGCATTCAACACCTCACGCTCGCGCCGCTGCGCTCCAGGTCGAGGCTGGGCTGCGTCAGCATGTCCAGCAGGCGCAGCAAGGCCTGCTCGAGATGTCGCGCCGGCACTTGGAAGAAGAAGTCGGTATGGCGCTCGCGGGTGGTCGCGTTGAGCTGGCCGCCCACACCCTGCACGAAGGGCATCAGCGCGGCTTCCGCCGTGTACTGCGCGCTGCCCAGGAACAGCATGTGCTCGAGGAAGTGCGCCAGTCCCGGATACGCCACCGGAGCGTCGTGCGAGCCCGCGTGGATACGCACCAGCGCAGCGGACTGGGTGCCGGCGACTGACGGCACCATCCGCACTCGCAGGCCGTTAGGCAGGCGATCCAGGGGGGACGATGAAGACGAGGATCGGGTCGAGTCATTGGCACGCGCTCGGCTGGGGAACACAGCATCGCGCCAACCGCACCGCAGCACAATTGTTCGGGGGTCGCGTCAGGTATCGAGGCGGCCCGACAGGAACTGCATCAACCGGTGCTGCATCAGCTTGCCGGAATTGCCCAGACAGGCGATCGGTGTGCCGCGCAACCCCTCCTCCGAGAATTCCGCCGCCTCACCCGCCATCGCCAGCGGGCAATCGACCGACAATGCCAGTCGTGAAAGCTGGCGCAGGATCAGCGCATTCGGCGGAACGTTCGAATACAGGATCAAGGCGTGAGGCTGGACTTTCTCGCAGACCAGCGTCAGCTCATCGAGTGGCTGACCGATTGCCAATACGTGTACTGCCACATTCTCACTGGAGAGCAGCAGCCCGGCGACCAGCAGTTCGAGTTCGCGGCATTGCCCGGTCACGCCGGCGAGCAACACCCGTTTTTCGGCACGACCACGGGCCAGCTGCAACCGCTGCAGCACGCGCGCGCGCAGATAGGCATCGAGAAACAGCCATTCGCTGCTGCGGCCAAACTCGTCACGGCGCGACAGCAGTTGCTGCCACAACGGCAAGAGCACTTCCTGAAACACGACCGGCACCGGGTAGGTAGAAAAGATCTGTCCGTAGACCTGGTCCAAGCGCACCTCGTCGAAATCGCCGACGGCCTGTTGAACCTGGGCCTGCCATTCGCCCCACTCGCCTGCCACCGCTTCCTGCTGCTCGGGCGGCGCACTGGCGCGCGTCGCGGCGTTGCGCGACAGGATGCTGCCGACCTTGCTGACTGCAACACCCCGCTCGGTCCAGGCCAGGATATTGCGAACCGCTTCGATATCAGCCATCGAGTAGAGGCGATGCCCGCTTTCGGTACGCGTGGGCTGGATCAGACCATAACGCCGTTCCCAGGCACGCAACGTCACCGGGTTGACGCCGGTGAGCCTCGACACTTCGCGAATCGGGAACAATTCTTCCTGCTTGAGGGACTCGTTGGCGAGCAGCTTGGAAGCACGGGCGAAATCAGTCATGACGCAAGGAGCTCATGCGAATGGGTCGCGCATTGTAACCCAGGCCCAGGCGGCATAGGCTGTACAAAAGCTATACAAACCGAGAGGTTCGACATGTCGCCTGCACTTCCCCTGACATTGTTCGTGGACGGGGCCTGTCCGCTGTGCGCCAGAGAAATCGCCTGGCTGCGTCGCCATGCCGATCCGGCCCGTCTTCAATTGGTAGACATCAACGACCCGGACTTCGCTGTAGAGGGCCGATCAACGGACCAGCTACGTGCCAAGCTCCATGCGCTAAGCGCCAACGGCCAATGGCTGACCGGCCTGGACGCAACCTATTGGAGTTGGCGAGCAGCGGGCCTTCACACCTGGGCCGCGCCGCTCGGCTGGCGGCCGCTTCGTCCTTTGCTGCTGGCCGCCTATCGCCTGTTCAGCCTTGCCCGCCCCCACCTGGCCTGGTTGCCGCACCCCGACGGCGCTCGTCGATGCACGGATCGCTGCAAGCGATAAGGCAGGATCCGCCGTAATTCTTGTACAACTATGACTTTTGGTATAACTTTCGCGCAACGTCGCCGTGGAACGGCATTTTCAGCGCATCTCGCTGCATGAGGGTCCTTTGCATGACCGAACTTTCCAGTCACTACCAGCAGATCCTCGTCGGGCTCGGCGAGGACCCGGAGCGGGAGGGGTTGCTCGACACCAAGCGCGCCGCGAAGGCCATGCAGTACCTGTGCAAGGGCTACGGTGAGCGGCTCGAAGACGTGGTAAACGGCGCGCTCTTTGCCTCGACCAACGACGAGATGGTCATCGTCCAGGACATCGAACTCTATTCGCTGTGCGAGCACCATCTGCTGCCCTTCATCGGCAAGGCCCACGTGGCCTACATTCCCACCGGGAAAGTGCTGGGGCTTTCGAAGGTAGCGCGAATCGTGGACATGTATGCGCGACGCCTGCAGATCCAGGAGAACCTCACCCGCCAGATCGCCGAGGCCATCCAGGAAGTGACCCGCGCCGCCGGAGTCGCCGTGGTGATCGAGGCGCAGCACATGTGCATGAAGATGCGCGGCGTCGAAAGCAGAACTCGGTGATGAACACCTCGGTGATGCTCGGCACCTTCCGCGAGTCCTGCACGACACGCATGGAGTTCCTGCAGCTGATCGGCAGGTCCCACTGATGGCGCTCGAATCCGGCATGGCGCGCATACGCATCAAGGACCTGCGCCTGCGCACCTACATCGGAATCAACGACGACGATATCCGCAACAAACAGGATGTGGTCATCAATATCGGGGTCCTCTATCCCGCACGGAACGTGGTCCGTGCGAACGACATCGAGGACACCCTGAACTATCGCACCTTGACCAAGGCCGTGATCGCCCATGTCGAGAACAACCGGTTCAGCCTGCTCGAACGCATGACTCAGGAGCTGCTCGACCTGGTGATGCGCGAGCCGAGCGTGTGTCACGCACAGGTCGAGGTCGACAAGCCGCATGCGCTGCGATTCGCCGACTCGGTGTCGATCACGCTCGCCGCCGGCCGCTGAGCCCTCCGCCTCCCCCTCCTCGCTCTGTCGCACAGCGACGATGAACGCCCGTGCCTGGCCCGGCAAAGTTGTTCTAGAATGCCGCGAAACGCCCAAGAGACGCCCCGATGATCAATGCCAAGCTGCTGCAACTGGTAATCGAAGCATCCAACGACGGAATCGTGGTCGCCGAGCAGGAGGGCGAGGACAACATCCTCATTTACGCCAACCCGGCTTTCCAGCGCCTGACGGGATACGAAGTGGACGACATCCTTTATCAGGACTGCCGCTTCCTGCAGGCCGATGACCGCCAGCAGCCGGGCCTGGCCGCCATCCGCGAGGCCGTGCGCAGCAACAAGCCGTGTCGCCAGATCATCCGCAACTACCGCAAGGATGGCAGCGCCTTCTGGAACGAGCTGTCCATCACGCCGGTTTTCAACGAAGGCGACCAGCTGACGTATTTCATCGGCATCCAGAAGGATGTCTCACCCGAGGTCGAGGCCCGGCAGCGTGTCCGAGAGCTCGAAGCTGAAGTCGCGCAACTGAAAGCCGAGCTCGCTGCCCTGAAAGGCTGACACGCTGCGCTTTTCAAACGCCGCGCTTAAGCGATCCAACCTCCCGCCGATACGCTGATGTCACGGCCCGGTGCCCGTCACTGGCCGTTTCGCCTGCGCATTTGCCGAATCCGGGCATAAACGCGAATAATAGCGAACCGCTATTACTGACCCGCCACCGGACGGCGCCTGGACTGGAACCCTTTCCTTGACCACCTACGCCTTTGTGGAAAACGCCGCGGTGTTGCTTGCCCTCTGCTGGCTGCTGTCGTTCAGTGCGCGCCACTGGGGCCAGAGCCACCAGACCCGCGCCCAATGCCTGGCGGGTGTGTGGTTCGGCAGCGCCTGCATCGTGGGCATGCTGATGCCCATCGTCGCGCAGGCCGGGGTGATCTTCGATGCGCGGACCGTGGTGCTGAGTATGGCCGCGTTGTTCGGTGGGCCGCTGGTGGCAGCGATCGCGGGCGTGCTCGCTGGCGGTTACCGGGCCTGGCTGGGCGGTGCGGGTGTCTGGGTCGGCTTGATCAACGTGGTGATGCCGATCGCCCTGGGGCTGCTCTATCGACACCTGCGCCGCCGTGGTTCGATTGGCGTCGGCGTCTGGCAGCTCTTGTTGTTCGGCTTGCTCCTGCACGTCGGCGTGGTCGCTTCGCTCTGGCTGCTGCCGACCGGGCTGGCACCGCCGACGCTGAGTCTGGTGGGCGTTCCGATGCTCCTGGTGCTGCCTCCCTCGGTCGTGGTGCTTGGCCTGCTCCTAGGCGACATCCTCAGGCGCGACCAGATCGAGCGTGCCATGAAACTCAGCCAGGCACGGCTGCGGGCCGTCACCCAAGCCATTCCCGATTCGCTCGCGGTGCTCGATGAGGATGGCCGCTACCTTGAGGTGATCGCCGGTGATCCCGAGGTGCTGCCCATTTCCAACGAAACGCTGGTCGGCCGCTGTCTCTCCGACCTGCTGCCGGAGCCACAGGCGCAGCGATTTCTCGCATTCATTCGCGACACCCTGGACGGACACGGTAGCGGCGTGCACGAGTACCCGCTGCAGACCGCGACAGGCATGCGGGTCTTCGAGGCCCGCGCCCAGCGCCTCGCCCATGCCGAGTCGAGCAAGCGGGCTGTCGTCTGCCTGAGCCGGGACATCACCGAGCGGGCCCATGCCGAGCAGGAACGCCGCATCGCCGCCATCGCCTTCGAATGCCAACAGGGCATGATCATCACCGATGCGCAGAACCGCATCCTGCGCGTCAACCAGGCCTTCACCGAGATCAGCGGCTACAGTGCGGCCGAGGCCATCGGTCAGGACACCCGTCTGCTCGCCTCGGGACGGCACTCGCGCGAGTTCTATCAGGAGATGTGGGGCAGTCTCGAACAGACCGGTGCCTGGCAAGGCGAGATCTGGAACCGCCGCAAAAGCGGGGAAATCTACCCCGAATGGCTCACCATCAGTACTGTCCTCGACGCTCAGGGCCAGGTCACTCACTACGTTGCGGCCTTTACCGACATTACCGAGCGCAAGGCCGCCGAAGAGCGCATCCACAATCTGGCCTTTTACGATCCGCTGAGCGGCCTGCCTAACCGTCGCCTGCTCATCGACCGCCTGCAACAGGCCCTGGTCGGATGCAGTCGCAGCCGCCGCAATGGCGCCTTGATGTTCATCGATCTGGACAACTTCAAGAACGTCAACGACCTGCACGGGCACCAGGCAGGGGATCAATTGCTGTGCCTGGTCGCCGAACGCCTGGGTCGCGAGGTTCGCGGCAGCGATACCGTGGCGCGGCTGGGCGGCGACGAATTCGTGGTGATGCTTGAAGACCTGGAAACCAATCCCGAATACGCCGCGGCGCAGGCCGAGCAGGTCAGCGAGAAGCTGCTGTCATCGCTCAAGCACCCGTACCGACTGGGCGAACTGACTCTGCACAGCAGCGCGAGCATCGGCGTGGTGCTGTTCAGCGAGCACGACAGCGACGCCGAAGAGCTGATGAAGCGTGCCGACATGTCGATGTACGAAGCCAAACAGGCCGGGCGCGACGCCCTGCGCTTCTTCGACCCACGCATGCAGCAGGCGGTGCAGGAACGCCTCAAGCTCGAGGATGAGATCCGGCACGGCCTCAGCCATGGCGAATTCGTCATCCATTTTCAGCCGCAGGTCGGGCGCGACGGCGCGCTGGTCGGCGCGGAAGTGCTGGTGCGCTGGGAACACCCACAACGCGGTCTGCTGGCGCCGATCCACTTCATCGGCCCGGCCGAACGTTCCGGGCTGATCCAGGCGCTGGATTTCGTCGTGCTGCGCCAGGCCTGTGAACAACTCGCCGCCTGGGCTGCTCAGCCGCCGCGTTCTCGGCTGACCCTGGCCGTCAACCTCAGCGCGCACCTGCTGTATCAGGCCGACTTTGTCGAGCGGCTGCTCGATCTGCTGGAGCAGACCGGCGCCGATCCGCACCTGCTCAAGCTCGAGCTGACCGAATCGCTGCTGCTCGATGACATGGACGAAGCGATCCTGCGAATGAAAATGCTCAAGGCACACGGCATCCGCTTCTCCATCGACGACTTTGGCACCGGCTATTCATCGATGGCCTACCTGCAGCATCTGCCACTGGACCAGTTGAAGATTGACCAGTCCTTCGTGCGCCAGCTCGTCGAGGACACCAGCAGTCAGACGATCGTGCGCGCGACCTGCGCGCTCGCCACCGGACTGAACCTCGAGGTAATCGCCGAGGGCGTGGAAACCGACGCTCAACGTCAGCTCCTGGAGCTCAACGGCTGCGGCTTGTTCCAGGGCTATCTGTTCGGTCGCCCGGTGCCGTTGGCTCAGTTCGAACAACTGCAACTGACGCTGCAAGCCTGAGCGGGCCCGCCGCGCCGTGGCTGGCGCTCAGAGCGACAGCGGGGCGCGACGGCACAGGGCGACCAGCGCCTGCACCCAACGCTCGTGCGTATTGAGGCATGGGATCAGCTGCAGTTCGGCACCGCCGGCTTCGATGAATTGCTCGCGACCGCGATCACCAATCTCCTCCAGCGTCTCGATGCAATCGGAGACGAAGGCCGGGCACATGACCATCAGCTTCTTCACGCCACTCGCCGCCAGCTCGTCGAGGCGGGTCTCGGTATAGGGTTCGATCCACTTCGCCCGACCCAGACGCGACTGAAAAGACACCGACCATTGGTCGTCGCGCAGGCCGGCGCGCTCCGCGAACGCCGCCGCGCTCTGGATGCATTGCGCCCTATAGCAGCTGGCGAGTACTGCCCCTTCCGCCCGCTGGCAACAATCCTCACCCTTGAGACAATGCGCACCGGTGGGATCGGTCTTGTGCAGGTGGCGCTCGGGTAGACCATGGAAACTCAGCAGCAGATGATCGAATCCCTGCGCTAGGTAGGGTCTGGCACTGTCGACGAGCGCATCGAGGTATTCGGGCTGGTCGAAGAATGGCTGCAGGATCGACAACTTGATATCGAGGCGCTTTTCGCGGATCACCCGTCGCGCTTCCTCGATCGCCGTCGTCGTGGTGCTCTCGGCGAACTGCGGATACAACGGCGCGAGCGTGACCTGCCGAATGCCCTGCCCGGCCAGCCGGACCAGCGCGCCCTCGATCGAGGGTTCGCCGTAGCGCATCGCCAACTCCACCGGGCCTTCCTTCCAGTAAGGCCTAACGGCGTCGGTCAGCTGCTTGCTCAGCACCACCAGCGGCGAGCCCTCCGGCCACCAGATCGAGGCGTATGCATGGGCCGACTGCGCGGGTCGCTTGATAAGGATCATCGAGACCAGCAAGCGGCGCAGCGGCCAAGGCAGGTCCACGACATAGGGGTCCATCAGAAACTGGTTGAGATACCGGCGGACATCGGCGACTTCCGTGGAGGCGGGTGAACCCAGATTGACCAACAACAACGCCTGCTCAGCCATACGACTTTCCTGACTACGGGTTTAAGAGGCCCGGCCGCTCCCGCGGCCGGCGCGGTATTTTCACACAGGCGACTGCGGCTTGCGCAGGTCCGCCAACGCCGCATCCAGCGTCTCGAAGCGAAACGCGAATCCGGCCGTCTGCAATCGCAACGGAGCCACGTTCTGACCACCGAGAATCAGCTCGGCGAGCTCGCCCAGCGCCAGCCTGAGCACCGGCGCCGGAGCCACCAGCACGGCCGGTCGCCCCAAGCTGCGCGCGTACGCCTTGGCGAAATCGGCGTTGCGAACCGGTTGCGGCGCGCAGGCATTGTAGGGTCCGCTCGCGCCAGGAAGCTGCAACAGAAAATCTATGAGCCCGATCTGATCATCGATGTGAATCCAGGGCATCCATTGGCGTCCGTTGCCCTGGCGTCCACCCAGGCCAAGGGCAAAGAGCGGCTTGAGCCGCTGCAGAAAGCCCCCTCGCGTGCCAGCACCAGGCCCGTGCGAACCAGGACGACACGAATACCCATCGGCTGCGCGCGCAGCGCACTGGCTTCCCAGGCGCTGCACAACCGCACCGCGAAATCCTCGGTCACCGGTTCGTCATCCTCGGTCAAGGGACGATCACCACCGTTGCCGTACCACCCCACCGCCGAACCGGAGATAAGCAGCCCTGGCTTCTGGCTCCGCTTGCCCAACCAGTCCACGAGTTGCTCGGTCAGGGTCACTCGGCTGTTCCACAGCACCTCGCGCCGCGAGGCCGTCCAGGGCCTGTCAGCGATCGGCGCGCCGGCGAGATTGATCACGGCATCCAGGGGAACGCTGTCCAACTCGCTCAGAGCGCCGATGCCCTGCACCAGCGCACCGCAGCGCAACGCGACCTGCTCCGGCGAGCGGCTCCAGACCCAGATGTGATGCCCCTGGGCCAACCAATAGCGGCACAGTGCTCGGCCAATCAGCCCGGTTCCGCCCGTCAGCAGTATGTTCATGGCCCTCTCCCTGGTGCAGTGCACCCCTGGCGCGGATGATACATCTATACAACCCTAAACAGTTGTACAGCTTTAGTCGCAAGCGTAGCCTAAGTCGTTCCGTGTTGCAGGTGCTGCCATGAATCGTTTTAACCCGGCCAAGCTCAAGCTTTCCAAATGGACCGCGACTCACCCTCAACGCAACGAAAAGCACTTTCTGGTCGTCGATCTCCTGCATGACGAAGCGGGTGAGCTGTTGGAGGTCGAACTCCAGGCGATACACAGCCGCCGTAGCGAATGGATCGACTGGCGTCGGCTGCGCGATTCGACCACCTGGAGCATGGGCTGGCGCTGAGTGCCAGCCTCAGGACCGCCAGTCGCCTCACTTATACAACTGCTATTGACTTGTACAAGCAGCAACCTATGATTGCCACAGGTTGTACAGAAACTTATCTCTTGTACAAGACACGAGGTTGCTCATGCCCCATCCCGTTCGCGCACCCATAAAAGTCGGTATCAGCGCCTGCCTGCTCGGCAGCCCGGTGCGTTTCAACGGGGTCACAAGGAATCGAGGCTGTGCAGCGAAACGTTGGCGCGACATTTCGAATTCGTGCCGGTTTGTCCGGAAGTGGCGATCGGCCTGGGCACGCCACGCGAACCCATTCGACTCGTCGGTGACCCGACGCAGCCCCGTGCCGTCGGCAGCGTGCGCCCTGACCTGGACGTCACCGATGCGCTGCACGCCTATGGAGAGCGAGTCGCCGAGGAACTGCAGGACATCAGCGGCTATATCCTCATGCAGAAGTCCCCGTCCTGCGGCATGGAGCGGGTGAAGGTCTACAAGGACGACGGCCACCCCGTAAAGGCGGCGGTACGGGCGTATTCGCCCGTGCGCTGATGCAAGCGCGCCCCGACCTGCCGGTCGAGGAAGATGGCCGCCTCAACGACCCCGTGCTGCGTGAGAACTTCCTGACCCGCATCTTTGCCTATGCCGAGTGGCACCGGCTGCTCGACGCGGGCCTGACGCGCAAGGCCTTGGTCGAGTTCCACGCGCGCTACAAGTACCAGCTGATGGCGACCGATCCGGTGCAGTACAAGCACCTGGGGCGGCTGGTCGCGACTGTCGGGCAAGCCCCCTGGAAAGCTTCGCGCCGGCCTATTTCAGCCAACTGATGAGGGCGCTTAAGAAAACGGCCTCGCGCGGAACCCACAGCAACGTGCTGCAGCACCTGAGCGGTTACTTGAAGAATGATATCTGCGGCGAGGACAAACAGGAGTTGCAGCGGGTGATCAGCCAGTACCGCGAAGGAATCGTGCCCCTTGTCGTGCCGCTGACGCTGCTCAAGCATCACTTCCGCCACCACCCGGATCGCTACGTGGCGAACCAGGCTTACCTGCAACCGCACCCTGAAGACCTCAGCCTGCGCAACGGCATCTGACCCATGACTCAATATTTCGACGACCCTGAACTGGGGGCTGCGGACGGCTGGGTGCCGATCCGCGAAGTAGCACGTATCACGGGGGTCAATCCCGTCACCCTGCGTGCCTGGGAGCGCCGGTACGGGCTGATCGTGCCCAGGCGCACCGCCAAGGGTCATCGCCTTTACGACGACAGCCACGTTCAGCGAATCCAGAGCATCGTCAGCTGGCTCAACCGTGGCGTGGCAGTCAGCCAGGTCAAGCAGCTGCTCGACGCACGCCAGTCCATCAACCTCGCCGAGCACAACCAGTGGGGCGGTTTGCATGACGAAATGATGCGGGCCGTCGGTGGCCTGAACGAACGCCAGCTCGACGATGCCTTCAACCGCGCGCTCGCCCTTTATCCTCCGCGAACCCTGTGCCGACATCTGCTGCTGCCGCTGCTGCTGAGCCTCGAACAACGTTGGCATTCACCGTTTGGCGCGGACCTGGAGCGGGCAGTTTTCCAATCCTGGTTGCGTACCAAGCTGGGCACTCGGCTGTATCACGCCAATCGCCAGCATCATGGTGCGCCGCTGTTATTGCTCAACCTTTGCGAGCAGCGCTTCGAGCCCGGTCTGTGGCTGTGCGCCTGGCTCGTTTCCAGCGCCGGCTGCCCGGTGGATCTGCTGGAATGGCCGGTGCCGCTGAACGAACTCCCCTGGCAATCGAACGCCTCGCGCCACGGGGCATCCTGTTGTATGCCAGCCAGCCACTCGACAGCGGCTACCTCAAGCGACAATTGCCACGCCTGCGCGAGCCGACCGGCGTCCCCCTGGTGCTGGCTGGGCCAGCCGCCAGCATTCACCAGGCCGAACTTCGTGACCTCGCGGGGCTGAGCCTCGCCATTGATCCACTCGCCGCGCTCGAGCTGATGCAGGCCAGCCTGCTGGTGGACGGTGCCAAGGGATATCTCGAATGAATCAACTGCTCTGGCTGCGCAGTGACCTGCGCGTCACCGACAACACGGCGCTGGTCGCTGCGATGGCCGCCGGGCCGACCGTCGCCGTCTACCTGCTCACGCCTGGCCAATGGCGGATCCACGACGACGCACCCTGCAAGGTCGACTTCTGGCTGCGCAACCTTCAGGTGCTGTCGGAGCGGCTGGCCGAACTCAACGTGCCGCTGCTGGTACGGCACGTCGACGACTGGCGAGCTGTACCTGATGCACTGGACACCCTGTGCCGCGAACACCGACTCGGGACCGTGCATGTCAACGAAGAGTACGGCGTCAACGAACAACGCCGTGACGATGCCGTCGAAACGGCGCTGAGCCTGGCCGGCATCGGATTACGGCGCCACCTTGACCAGCTGCTCTTCGCCCCCGGAAGCGTTCGAACACTGTCAGGCGGCTGCTTCAAGGTCTTCAGTCAATTTCGCAAGGTTTGCCACGCGCGCCTGAACCAGTCCTTGCCGGCCTGCCAGCCCGTCCCCGCTCCGCAAACTGCGCTACCGATCCCGAGCGACCCGATACCCGACACCGTTTCGGGTTTCCCCAGCCCCAGCGAGTACCTGCGATCCCTGTGGCCGGCTGGCGAGGAATTCGCACTCCGGCGGCTGCAATTTTTCGCCGAGGATGACCTGGCCGAGTACGAGCAGCGCCGGGACGTTCCCGCCGAAGCCGGCACCAGCCAGTTGTCGCCCTACCTGGCGGCAGGCGTCATCTCGCCCCGGCAATGCCTGCACGCCGCCTTGATCAACAACCGCGGCGAGCTCGACGGGGGCAATCCCGGCGCCGTGACCTGGATCAACGAGTTGCTCTGGCGCGAGTTCTACAAGCACATCCTGGTGGGTTTTCCACGCGTATCCATGGGCCGCGCCTTCCGTCGGGAGACCGAAGCCCTGCCCTGGCGTCACGCCCCCGATGACCTCGAAGCCTGGCAGCAAGGGCGAACCGGCTTTCCGATCGTGGATGCCGCCATGCGTCAACTGCTGGCGACCGGCTGGATGCACAATCGCCTGCGGATGATCACCGCCATGTTCCTCAGCAAGAACCTGCTCATCGACTGGCGGCATGGTGAGCGCTGGTTCATGCGCAACCTCATCGACGGCGACCTGGCCGCCAACAACGGCGGCTGGCAGTGGAGTGCCTCGACCGGTACCGATTCGGTCCCCTACTTCCGCCTGTTCAACCCGATCAGCCAATCGGAGAAGTTCGACCCGAACGGCCGTTTCCTGCGGCAATGGCTACCTGAGCTCGTTGAACTCGACCCGCGCGCGATCCACGATCCCGGCCGTCTGAACGGTCTGTTCGATCAGGTCGCCTACCCGCGCGCGATCGTCGACCTGCCGATGAGCCGAGAACGCGCCCTCAACGCTTTCCGGGCGCTGGGCGAAGCGTCTTGATACGGATCACACGCCCGTAGCGCGCCCGGCCCGGGCGCCATGTCACGTTCATCAGAGGGTGGCCACGCTCACCTGATTACGCCCGCCGCGCTTGGCCATGTACAACCGGCGGTCAGCTGCCGCGAGCAGCTGCGTGGCTGATTCCGCCGGCGCCAGCCCCAGCTGCGACAGATCGGAGCCATTCAGCGTCGAAATACCGATACTCGCCGTGATGCATTGGGTCGGTGCCGTCTCGTGCGGCACGGCGGCGGCTAGCAGGCGCTCGCGCAGACGCTCGGCGACGTCCTCGGCCGCCGGGCTATCGAGCCCGGGCAGGATCACGGCGAACTCCTCGCCGCCATACCGGCAGGCCAGGTCACTTGTGCGAAACAGCCCGTTACGCAGCAGTTGCGCCAGCCGGCGCAGGCACTCGTCGCCGGCCTGATGCCCGTAGTGGTCGTTGTAGCGTTTGAAGAAATCGATATCGAGCAGCATCAGTGACAGGGCTCTGCCGTCTCGCCGGCAGCGCGCCACCTCCGCCTGCAAGGTTTCATCGAAACGCCGACGGTTGGGCAGGCCAGTGAGGTAATCGTTGTCGGCCAACTCGCTCAGCCGGGCGTTGGCCAGCGCCATTCGCTGGTTCGCCTCAGCCAGCTCCTGCCGCAACCGGTGCTGCTCGGTGACGTCGGTGATCGCCAAGGTCATGCCGATGAGCTGGTCCAGTCCGTCGTCCCGCACCGCCTGGATGGTGACCTGGTAATAGCGCCCATTGAGGGGCAGTGCCTGGTCGGCAATGGATTCACCTGCCGCCAGGCGAGTGAACATGCCTGGCACATCCAGCTGCTGCACGGCGAAATAGCGCGCCACGGGCTGTCCGGCCAGGGGCATGCCCTCAAGCCCCAGCAGGCGAATCAGAGCCCGGTTGGCATTGACGAACCGACCCTCTCGGTCGACCAGGCCGAGGGCGACCGGCGCCGCGGCATAGAGCGCTTCGAGCTGCACCATTCGCGGGCTCAACGAGCCGATTGCCGGGGTGATGTCGCGGTCGATTCCTCGGTAGCCCACGAAACGCCCGTCTTCGCCGAACAACGGGATCCCACTGGTCTCCAGCACGACCAAACGGCCATCGGCATGCAGGTTGCGGTTGATCAGCCCGGCGAATGGCCGCTGCTGCGCCACGATCGCGGCGAACTCAGCGCCTACCCGCTCGGCCTCAGCCGGCGGCATGAAATCGAATGGCGTCCGTCCGAGCACGGCGCTCGGCGCGTATCCGAGCATCTGCTCGCTGTGCGCCGAACAGAAGGTGTAACGGCCCTGCGCATCGACCTCCCACAGCCAGTCGCTGTTGTGCGCGATGATTTCCTGCAGGCGCCTGATTTCGCGTTGATAGGCTTCCGGCGAAGCATGGGGGCTGGGCATGTAAGGGTTCGCCATGAGCGATGGGGCGCGGCGGAGGAATGTAGTGCAGCCGCCGGCCATAGGCAACGGGCTTTCGACGCGGTTGGGCTGCCAGAGTGCCCAGCCGATCGAAGGTAGGGACTGAAAGGCTGCCGCGGCTCTGGCTCGGTCTCTGTCGCCTGGCGGAAGGCCCGACAACGGTCGTCCTACGCACCCTGCCCTGGCACCTGCGGCGCGCGGATGGTATTGCTGATCGTCCCCCATAGCCAGGACGACGCCATGATCCCGATGCCTCTCGTCGAAGCCCTCCGCAACGCGCAGCACGCCGTGATATTCACCGGCGCCGGCGTCTCGGCCGAAAGCGGCATTCCAACCTTTCGCGACTCACTGACCGGCCTGTGGGAGCGCTTCGACGCGACTTCACTGGCGACCCCGGAGGCCTTCCAGGCCGATCCGGCGCTGGTCTGGGGCTGGTACGAGTGGCGTCGAATGAAGGTGTTACAGGCGCAACCGAACCCTGCCCATCGCGCCATTGCGGCCCTCGCCAGAAGGGTGCCGCGGCTGACGCTGATCACCCAGAACGTCGACGATCTGCACGAGCGCGCCGGCAGTACGGAGGTGATCCACCTGCACGGCAGCCTGCACCAACCGCGCTGCTTCACCTGTGGCGCGCAACCGGATGTCCCGCTGCCCATGCCGGACGAGCCCGAAGGCGGCCGCCGCCTGTCGCCACCTGGTTGCGCCCGTTGTGGCGGGCAGCTGCGGCCTGGCGTCGTCTGGTTCGGCGAGAGCCTGCCGGGCGATGCGCTCGAGGCTGCCTTCCAGGCCGCACAGCAATGCGACCTGCTGCTCTCCGTCGGCACGTCCGGCGTGGTTTATCCCGCTGCCGAGGTGCCTGGCATCGCCTGGCGTGCCGGCGCGGTGGTGGTGCATGTCAATCCTCAGCCGCACGTGGAGCACCCGGAACGCGAATTCGCCCTCACGGGCGCCGCCGGCGAGCAACTGCCCAGGCTGCTCGAAGCGGCCTTCAGCGAAGGTTGAGGGCGTGGTCGGCGGTGTTTCACGGACAGGCGCCGTCGCCCCTTTCGGACAGGGGCTAGACGTCTACCGAGCCAATGAACTGCCTGAGTTCCGGCGTGCGCGGGTTGGCGAACAGCGTCTGCGGGTCGCCGATTTCATGCACCTTGCCCTGATGCATGAATACGAGCTTGCTGCCGACCTCGCGGGCGAAGCGCATCTCGTGGGTAACCATCACCAATGTCATGCCTTCGCTGGCCAGTTGTTTCACCACGGCTAGCACCTCGTTGACCAGCTCGGGATCGAGCGCCGAGGTGATTTCGTCGCACAGCAGCACTTTCGGCGACATCGCCAAGGCCCGCGCAATTGCGACGCGCTGCTGCTGCCCTCCGAGAGCCGCTCCGGGTAGGCATCGAACTTCTCCGCCAGGCCGACCTTCGCCAGCATCTGCCGAGCCAGCGGTTCGGCCTCGGCATGTGGCATCTTCTTCACGACTTTGACGGCCAGCATCACGTTCTCGCCCGCGGTGAGATGCGGGAACAGATTGAACTGCTGGAAGACCATGCCGACCTTTTGCCGCAGGCTGCGCAGGTCGGCGCGAGCAGCGTCCAGATAGTCGCCGTCCACCTCGATGACGCCGTCATCAATGGCTTCCAGACCGTTCAAGGTGCGTAGCAAGGTGCTCTTTCCCGAGCCGCTGCGGCCGATGATCGCGACCACTTCGCCTTCCTCGACGCGCAAGTCGATGCCCTTGAGCACGTGGTTGTCGCCGTAGTGCTTGTGCAGGGCGGAAATATTAAGCAGTGACATTGAGCCTCCTTTCCAGACGATGCGCCGCGAGTGACAACGGATAGCAGATGGCGAAGTAGCCCAGCGCGACCAGGCCGTAGACGAGGAAGGGTTCGAAGGTGGCGTTAGCCAGCATGCTGCCGGTCTTGGTGAGTTCGGTGAACCCGATGATCGAGGTCACGGCCGTGCCCTTCACGACCTGAACCGAGAAGCCAACCGTGGGCGCCACTGCGATGCGCAGCGCCTGCGGCAGGACCACGTGGCGCAGCGTCTCGAGGCGGGTCAGTGCCAGGCTCTCGGCGGCTTCCCACTGGCCGCGCGCGATGGACTGCACACAGCCACGCCAGATTTCGGCAAGAAAGGCGCTGGTAAAGAGCGTCAGCGCCACTGCCGCGGCGAACCAGGCCGAGACCTCGACACCAGCAGGGCAACACCGAAGAAGGCAATGAACAACTGCATGAGCAACGGCGTGCCCTGGAACAGCTCGATGTAAGCCTGAGCCAGGATGCGCAGCCAGCTGACCGGGGCGATCCGCGCGAGCATCACCAACAACCCGACCACGCCTCCGCAGACGAAAGCCACCAGTGACAACACCAGCGTCCATTGCAACCCGGTCAGCAGGTTGCGAGTGATATCCCAGAAGGTGAACTCCATCAGCGAGCGCCCTCCACATAGCGGCGGCCGAACCAGCCCAGCAGCTGCCGGATCAGTATTGCCATCGCCAGGTACAACAAGGTGGTGACCAGATAGGTTTCGAACGCGCGGAAGTTGCGCGACTGGATGAAGTTCGCCGCAAAGGTCAGCTCTTGGGTAGAGATCTGCGAGCAGACCGCCGAGCCGAGCATGACGATGATGATCTGGCTCGACAGCGCCGGCCAGACCTTTGCCAATGCCGGGCGCAGCACCACATGGCGAAAGGTTTCCATGCGCGTCATCGCCAGGGCCGACGCCGCTTCGATCTGCCCTGCCGGAATCGCCTGGATGCCGGCGCGGACGATCTCGGTCGAATAGGCACCCAGGTTGATGACCATCGCCAGCACCGCGGCCTCCCATTCGTTCAGCCGAAACCCCAAGGCGGGCAGGCCGAAGAAAATGAAGAAGAGTTGCACGATGAAGGGCGTGTTGCGGATCAGCTCGACATAGCCGCCGAACAGGTAGTTGAACGGCCGGATCCGCCACGCACGCACCAGCGCGCCGACGATCCCCAGCCCCACGCCCAGCAGCGTGCCGATCGCGGTCAGGCCCAGGGTGAACATCGCACCTTCCAGCAGCACATCGAGGTTCGCCAGTACAGGGCCGAAGTCCATCTGGTAAGCCATGGTCGATCTCCCGCTCCGTTAAGCCTTACAGGTCGTCCGGCAGCGGTTGCTTCAACCACTTCTCGCTGATCGCGTCGAGGCTGCCGTCCTGCTTGGCGGTCGCGATGATGGCATTGACCTTTTCCAGCAGCGCGGGCTCGTTCTTGTTCACGCCGACGTAGGTCGGTGAGTTTTTCAGGTTGAGCTTCATGGCCGGCACACGCTTGGGGTTGCGCTCAGCGATGGCCGACATAACGACGTTGCCACTGGCGATCAGGTCGACCTGCCCGGAGAGATAAGCCGAGATGGTCGAGTTGTTGTCCTCGAAGCGCTTGAGCGTGGCGCCCTTGGGTGCCACGGCGCTGAGCTCGATGTCTTCCACCGAGCCGCGGGTGACGCTGATGGTCTTGCCGTCCAGGTCATCGAGGCCGGAAACCTCCATCTCTTCCGGACCGAACACACCCAGGTAGAACGGCGCATAGGCGTCGGAGAAATCGATCACCTGCTCGCGCTCGGCATTCTTACCAAGGCTCGAGACCACCAGATCGACCTTGCCAGTGGTAAGGAAAGGTATCCGGTTGGTGCTGTTTACCGGCGTCAATTCCAGCTTGACGGCCAGCTTGTCCGCGAGCAGTTGCGCCGTATCGATATCCAGGCCACGCGGTTGCAGATCCGGGCCGACCGAGCCGAACGGCGGGAAGTCCTGCGGCACGGCGACCTTGAGCACGCCGCGCTGAGTGATGTCTTCCAGGCCGTCGGCCACGGCGGCTGTACTGGCCAGGTGAAGCCCAGGCAGAGGGCGGTGATCAGTGAACGGGTCGCGTTGCGCATGATGGAGCTCCGAGGGGTGAAAGACGGCATCGGCTTTGCACTCGGCATGCCAGTGGCGCAGCGAGGCCCGAACCATGCGGCCGCGCGCGCCGGCTGGTCGGACTGGTCTGAACAGTTCAGGCCCGTCCGGCCAGTTTGTTGCCCCCATGAGGTGCGGTGTCGCCTGAAGATGGTGCGTAGTCGATGCGCCCCCGGGCACCCGCCCCCTTCTCCAAACCGAAACAGAGCCGCCCATGCATTCGATTCAAAAAAGCCGTACCCCAGCAGGCCCTCGCCTCGATCCGCCAGCTGATCGAAGAAGATGCCTACCAACCTGGCGACGCCCTGCCCTCGCAACGGGAGCTGGCCGAGCGTCTGGGCGTGAGCCGCGCCTCGCTGCGTGAGGCGCTTTCCTCGTTGAGCGCGCTCGGGTTGGTGCGCATCCAGCCCGGCAAGGGCGTGTTCATCCAGGCGCAGCCTGCCCCGGCGGCCAACGAGCAGGCCCAGGGATGGCCGTTCGCCAAGCAGGTCTCGGCGGAGGACACCTTCCAGTTGCGCTTCGCGCTCGAAGGTTTTGCCGCCAACCTTGCGGCATTGGCGCTGAGTAGCGATGAGCTGGACGCGCTCAGCGACAACCTCGAGGCGATGCGTCTGGAGTTACGTGCCCAGGCGTTCGAAGCAGCGGCGCAGCTGGATTTCGACTTCCACCGGCTCATCCTGCGCGCCGCCGGAAATCAGGCCATTCTCAGCATCCTGACCAGCCGCTCGGACATCTATCTGGAGAGCCAGAAGCTGCCCTTCATCCGCCCGGACAGGGCCATGGAAACCTGGCAGGAGCACCGCCGTATCCTGCGCGCCCTTTCGCGCCACGCGCCGGCGGCCGCATTGAAGGCCATGCAGGAGCACATTCGCGCGGCGGCGGCGCGCACCGGCATCCGCTTCGCGGGATGAAGAAGCCACGCCAAACGGGTGCCCCCTGCCCGCTCAGGTCAACGGCGTGACCACTGCTGTCTGATAGGCGGGTCGCTGCCGCAGCTGCCTGTACCAATGGTGCAGATGAGGCAAGTCCGGCCGCTCGATGGGCATTTCGAACCAGGCGTAGGCGAAACAACCCAGCGGGATGTCGCCCATACCGAAGGTGTCGCCCGACAGGTACGGCTTTGATGCCAAGGCCTTGTCGGCGATCGTCAGCAAGCCGGCGCATTCATTCAGCGCCGCCTCGACCGCCGGCATGTCGCGCTGCTCCGCAGGCGTACGGACCATGTTCCAGAACACGGTGCGAAAAGGGGCCGCCAGGGACGAGGTCACCCAATCCATCCACTTGTCTGCCTGCGCACGGGCTATCGGATCGGTGTTCCACAGCGAGCCGTCGCCATAGCGGGCGGCCAGGTACCGGACAATGGCGTTGGATTCCCACAGCACCAGCTCGCCATCTTCCAGACAAGGCACCAGTCGATTCGGATTCTTCGCAAGGTAATCCGCGTCCCCGACGACACCGAAACTACCCCCGCATCGATTCGCGTGTAGGGGATGCCAAGCTCTTCGATGCACCAGAGTGCTTTCTTCACATTGGTCGAATTGGCCCGACCCCAGAGTTTCAGCATGCCGATATGCTCCTGTCCGTTTGTTCACTGGCGTTCACCCTAGCCTTGAACCGACAAGGACAGCCAGTCGATTCTCAACGATGCTTCGCCTTGCCCTGCCCGGTCAGCAGCCGCGTCGCTCCCTGAGCCTTCTGCGTGTACCAGAGCACCCGGCTCACCCCGCGGGTGATGGCGACGTAGGCCAGGCGCAGGCTCTCGTCGGCCATCGCCTGATCGTAGCTGTTGCGGAAGAAACCGCAGTAGGCGTAAAGCGCATTGCGCAGGGGTGGGGTTCGGTCGGCAGGCAGTCGTCGACGATGATCGCGACCTCCGCCTGCAGGCCCTTGGCGCGGTGGATGCTGTACGTCTTGACCGGCCATTTGCGGTCAAGCTGCGCCTCGATCAGGCGCAGCGGGTCATTGCGCCGGCTTAACACCAGCACGGCATTGCGGTCGGCGCCCTCGCGGGTGGCGACGTGCTCGCACTGCGCCTGGATCTCACGGATCAGGTCCGGCAGGCGCGCCTTGAGGTCGAAGCGGGTAACCAGCTTGACGCCATGGTCGCCGGGCTGGGTGACACGGCTTGCCTGACTGGTCTTTTCCTGCTTGACGCAGACACCGGCCAGTACCGACTCCCCGTCGCGTATCACCGGTTCGATGGAGCGGTAGTTGGTGCTCAGCATCAGCACTCGGCTGAGCTTTTTCGCGCCCTTGGCGGGGAAGTACTTGTCGAAATCCATGAACAGCTCAGGCGAGCTGCCGCGCCAGCCGTAGATCGACTGCCAGTCGTCACCGATGGCCATCAGACTGACCGGTGCGCCCTGCCGCGCGAGGGCACCGTGCAAGGCCTGCAGCCACTGGACGATCTGCGGTGAGATGTCCTGGAATTCGTCGATCAACAGATGGCTGAAGGGCTCGAGCAGGGCCGGCGAAGCGGCCGCCTCAGGGCCATTGAGCCACTGTGTCAGCCGCTGAAAAGCGCCGTTGAAGGTCATCAGTCCCTGGCTGTCGAGCAGTTCGCTGAAGCAGCGCCAGAACAATTGCAGCGCCTCGACGAACGCCCGCTCGGTCTCTTGGCAGGCCAGGCGCGCGGGCTGGATCTGGTCGATACGAATGCCGATGCTCTCGATGAAACCGGCCTGGGCATGAAAGGCTTCGAACAGTGGCGCCGGTGTGCGCTCGCCCGCCAGCTTGAAGGCATCCAGCGGGGCCTTCGGAGCCGTGCGACGCGTACCGGGCTCGTCCGGTGCGGGCAGGCCCAGCAGCTGATGGACCCGTTCGCGGAAACGCGGTTGCTCGGCGTAGCACTGCTGATAGGCCTGTTTCAGCAGGCGCTGCTGCGCTGGCCGCAGCCGCGATGCGGTCAGCGGATTGTCCAATTCGGTTGGTGAGGCGCCCTTCTGCTCCAGCTGCTCGAACCACTGCGGCTTGCCCAACACTTCGCGAGCCAGCACGGCCATCGCGGCATGGAAGGTTCGCACGCACTGGCGTACCCGCTCGGTATCGACGTCCAGGTTCCAGAAGCCGAGCACGCGCACCAGTTGCTCACGCAGCTCGGCGCAGGAGGCATTGGTGAAGGAGATGACCGTCAGCCGCTCGGGCGGGATCTCGAGGTGGCAGAGCATGAACACGACCCGCAGCACCAGCGTCGTCGACTTGCCGGAACCGGCGCCGGCAAAGATGCGCGTCACGGGGCTGGCTTCGAGGATCATCGCCCATTGCTCGTCAGACGGCGCGCGAATCACGCCTGCCTCCACGGCGCGCCCGACCCGCAGGCGCATGGCCTGGATCTGCTGTTCGCCGATGCTCAGACGGGCCGGGCCATAGATTCCATCGCTGGTGGCCTTGGCCGGGCGCACGCGCGGCTTGTCCGGAGCGCGCGGTGCGGCCTTGCCGGCGCGGGCTGGTTTGGCAGCGGCCTTGGCGCGGGGCTTTTTCGCGGTAGCGGCCGGCTGCTTACGGGCTTCCGGCCAGCGACGGAGGATGAGGTCGTCTTCGGAACGAACGTAGGCCGAAGTACGGGGAAACAACGGGCCAGCGCACTGGAGACCAGCCGCTTGTAGCGCTTGACGGCAGACAGCATGAACACAACCGGAACGACGCAGGTGGGGCGCTATGGTACGGCTTTTCATCGCACGGCTGGGCACCGAAAATGGGTGGATGATGGCCGGCCGGCCGCCGCTTTTTCATTGATACGCCGCACGGCCACCCCGTGGCGGACACTAAGATTGAACAGCCCTCACCACAGCAACCGCAAAGGACGTTATGTACAGAATCGGTTTCGCCTGCATGTATCGCCATCCCGGACACAGCGAATCATTGAAGGAGCTGGAGGCCATCGAGCGCGCCTTCAATCCCCGCTCGACCACCCTGCGCTGGCTCAAGAGCGTCGAGCAGGATGTCGCCCGGCAGAAGCTCAATGACATCATCGAGCACAACCTCGCCGCGCAGCTGCGTCTGCTCGAGTACGTCGGGACCCTGCCGGAACCGCTGCGCATGCTGCGCCTGAGCAGCGACCTGTTGCCCTTCTACAGCCACCCGGAAGCTGCCGAGTTCTACCGCCAGCCAGATGTCCGGCAGATGCTCGAACGCGAATTCGCCCGCATCGGCGAGCGCGCGCGGGGCTCGGCGTTCGCCTGTCGCTGCATCCGGGGCAGTACTGCGTGCTCGGCTCGGACAAACCCGAGGTGGTCGAGAACAGCCTCGCCGAGTTCGAGTACCACGCGGACATGATCCGCATGATGGGCTTCGGTCAGCGCTTTCAGGACTTCAAGTGCAACGTGCACATCGCCGGCCGGCTGGGTGTGGCCGGCACCCGGGCGATCTGGCCGCGCCTGTCGCAGGAGGCGCGCAACAGCATCACCTTCGAGAACGAGGAAAAGACCTACGGCGTCGACGACTGCCTGCAGCTCGCCGATCTCGCGCCCGTGGTGCTGGATATCCATCATTGCTGGATCAACGAGGACGACTACATCGACCCGCATGATCCCCGCGTCGCACGGATCATCGAAAGCTGGAGGGGCGTCAGGCCGACGATGCACTACTCGCAGCCGCCGGAAACCCTGATGGAGCTGGGCTTCACCGCGCAGGAAAAGCTCGAGATGCCCGCCCTGCTCGAGAAAGTCGGCAAACGCGACCTCTACAGTCACAGCAAGCGCATGTGGAACCACTGGACGAACCTCTACGCCCGAGAATTCCTGGACCGCTTCGACATCATGTTCGAAGCGAAGGACAAGAACCTCGCCACGCTGGGCTACTACCGGGACTACCTCGACCCCGCCTGAGCGGAAGGCGCACTTTCCCTCCGTTGCCGAGTCAGTTACTTGAAGCGCCAGTCCTGGCGCGAGCCAGCGGTCGCCTTTGCGTGGTTAGCCAATGACTGACGATAAGTACCGAACCGCGGTAGATGCCGCGGCGATCTATTCGGAAACCGACCTGCACGGGACCATCACGCACATCAACGACCAGTTCTGTGCCATTTCCGGCTATAGCCATGATGAATTGATCGGTGCGAACCACCGCCTGCTCAATTCCGGGCTCCATCCGCCAGAATTCTTTCGCAACCTCTGGCGCACGATCTCCAGCGGCCAGATCTGGAAAGGCGAGATCTGCAACCGACGCAAGGACGGCTCGCTGTACTGGGTCAGCAGCACCATCGTGCCGATCAAGGACGACGCCGGTCAGCATGTCGAGAAGTACATTTCCATCCGCTTCGACGTCACCGAGAAGCAGGAGCTACTTGAAGCCATGCAATGGCGCGCCTCGCATGACGTGCTGACGGCCCTGCCCAACCGCGTCTACCTGCACGACCGTCTGCATCAAAGCATCGCCGCGGCCCAGCGCCACGGGCACGCGGTGGCGGTATGCATGCTGGACCTGGACGGCTTCAAGGCGATCAACGACCGCCACGGGCATGCGATCGGCGATCTGCTGCTCGTCGAGGTCGCCAACCGTCTGAGGCGTGAACTGCGTACCGAAGACCTGCTGGCCCGCCTGGGTGGCGACGAATTCGTCCTGCTGCTCGACCAGGTCGACGAGGTGCAACTTCCCGCAGCACTGCAAAGGGTGCTGGAGGTACTCGCCGTCCCCTTTCATATCGATGGCGTGCTGCTGAACATCTCCGGTTCCCTGGGCGTGACCCTCTACCCGAAAGACAACGAAGGTCCCGACACCCTTCTACGCCACGCCGACCAGGCCATGTACGAAGCCAAGCAGAGCGGGCGTAACCGCTTTCGCTTCTTCGATGTCTCGATCAGCAAGGAAGCCAGGGAAGCGTTCCGTACGATCGAGTGCATACGGCGGGCCCTCACGCGCGACGAGCTGGAGTTGCTTTACCAACCGAAGGTGAACCTGCGCAGCGGCAAGGTCATGGGGTTCGAGGCGCTGCTGCGCTGGCGGCACCCCAAGCTGGGTCTGGTTCCGCCCGACGCCTTCCTCCCGGCCATCGAGCGAACCGATGTGATCATCGATGTCGGCGAATGGGTGATCGACCGGGCGTTGCGCCAGATCGACGCCTGGGCCGCGCTAGGCAAGCACTGGCCGGTGAGTGTGAATATTGCGGCGCGGCATTTCCAGCTGCCCGATTTCGTCGAGCGCCTGCAGCGCTTGCTGACGCGACACCCCGGCGTCGATCCGCAATCGCTGGACCTGGAGATCGTCGAATCCACGGCCATCGACAACCTGGAACACGTCAGCCAGTGCCTGACCGATTGCCAGAAGATGGGCGTAACCTTTTCCCTGGACGATTTCGGCACCGGCTTTTCATCGCTTAGCTATCTCAAGCGATTGCCGGCGGAGACGGTGAAGATCGACAAGTCCTTCGTTCGCGACATTCTTCATGACAAGGACGACCTGGCGCTGTCGGAGGCGATCATCAAGCTGTCCCGCACTTTCGAGCGTGAAGTCGTGGCCGAGGGGGTGGAGACCGATCTGCAGGAAAGCATGCTGCTGGGGATGGGATGCTACCTGGCCCAGGGCTACGGGATTGCTGCGCCGATGCCGGCCGATCAAGTGGCCGAGTGGGCAGCCCATTACGAACTGAATCCGCGCTGAGACGCTATCGGCTGGGGACTGAAAACGACGCGGCGAGGGTGTCAGCCTGCGCAAGCCTGCCATGGCCCACGCAGGATCGTGAGGGTCAGGAATTCCGTACGTGAATCGCATGCTCCTGTCGTCTGGCCAGGACGTCCGCAGTGATCAGCGCGAGCAACGGCAACACACCAACCTTTAGGGCCAGTTCCCACGATCCGAGGAACCCAATCAGTACCGCTCCTACTACAACGATGGCAGCAATGCAGTGAGCGCAGAAGCGCCACAGTTCGAGTGCAACGACCTGAGATTTCTGGTTCGTCATAGTCATCCCCTCTTTCTTGTTGTAATAGCGTCGTACACCTTGAGCGTAGTCCGGCAGAACGGGCGCGCAAGCACATTTTTGTTTCAGGAATGTGTCTAGCGCGCTGGTTCCAGCACCTTTACCCGATTGCGCGCCTTGGGAGGGGCCGATTGGGCTGAAGCCGTCACCACCGGAACGCTCAGTATCGACGCGCCCATCGCAGACGAACGGTCTGATTCTCAGGCGTTCGAGTCGCCTCCCGCAGGTCGGATGGCGTCCAGCGCCTGCTTGAGAAGGTCCACCGTCCGCTCCGGATGCATCAGCTTCTCGAGCCCGAACAGGCCGATGCGGAATGTCTGGAAGTCGGCCGGCTCGTCACATTGCAGCGGTACTCCAGCAGCAATCTGCAACCCCTGCTCGGCAAAACGGCGGCCGTTCTTGATCTCGGCATCGTCTGTGTAGCAGACCACCACTCCCGGTGACTCGAACCCCGGCGCCGCAACGCTTTCGAAACCGCGCGCGTCAAGCAACGCCCGCACGTCGCGGCCGATCCGGAGCTGTTGAGTGCGGAGCCTTTCGAAGCCGTAGTCACGGGTTTCGAGCATCACATCGCGAAAGCGGACCAGCGCGTCAGTGGGCATGGTCGCGTGATAGGCGTGCCCGCCCTGCTCGTACGCCTGCATGATCTGCAGCCATTTCTTCAGGTCGCAGGCGAAACTGCTGCTCTGCGTCGCCTCGACACGGGCCCGTGCCGCCGCACTCAACATGACCAGCGCGCAACAGGGCGAGGCGCTCCAGCCTTTCTGTGGCGCGCTGATCAGCACATCCACGCCGATGGCCTGCATATCCACCCAAAGCGCACCGGATGCGATGCAGTCAAGCACGAACAGGCCGCCGACCTCATGCACGGCCTGCCCGACCGCCTGGAGATAGGCATCCGGTAGCAGCATGCCAGATGACGTCTCGACGTGCGGTGCAAACACCAGGTCAGGCTTGCGCTGCCGGATGTCCGCCACAACCTGATCGATGGGCGGCGGAGCGAAAGGAGCGCGTGCGTTGGCGCTGGTCGCATGCGCTTTGAGCACATCGGCACGCGCTGGAACCCGCCCCATATCGAAGATCTGGGTCCAGCGGTAGCTGAACCAGCCATTGCGGATGACCAGGCAGTTGGCATGGGTGGCGAGCTGCCGAGCCACTGCCTCCATCCCAAAGGTGCCACTGCCGGGCACGATGGCAACGGCGTCCGCGTTGTAGACCTGTTTCAGCGTGGTGGAGATGTCGTTCATGACGGTCTGGAACGACCGGGACATGTGGTTGAGCGAGCGGTCGGTGAACACGACCGAATATTCGACCAGACCGTCGGGATCGATGCTGGGGTATAGCTCGGACATGGCTGACTCCGGAGGCAGGAAACCTGGCGTCGACCCTGCCCGAAGCCCATGCGCTTGACAAGCTCATTCAGGGCGCGGGGCGTCGCGATCATTTCGCTTCATCTTTTGATTGCCGGCACGGTCGCACCGAGCGATCAATGCGCTCCCTTTGCCGTTTATCTGAAACACCCCAGCCCAAAAGGGTGAGCCGATTAACGGTTAATTCAAAAAAATGACGGCAGCATCAGTGCAGCCCTTGCCACGCCTGGGCTCCAGGCCACGATTACTGAAATAAGTAGTGGCCACTCGATATCAAATAACTGAAAGCTGACGATTAGGCGGTTTATTGGCGCCTTTAACATGTCGCTCAAGGTTTAAATGATTGAGAGAACAAATTATAAAGTCGCCGCGATTACCGGGGGCCGGTTGGGCCTACCCGTTGCGCCGGTGGCATGCGTGATCCCGCCCGTAGGCGTCCTCTGCCAGCAGCCACCACGTTCGTTCATCCGCATCGCCAGCGCGCGGGCGGATTCGTGATTTCGGAGAACTGCATGTCCCTGACATTATTCACAAGCGGCTGGAAGGGCCTGGCCCCTGCCGTCGCGCTCTTCAGCCTGCTAGGTACGCTGCCGCTCGTCGGCACTGCCCATGCGGCGACCGTGAGCAGCGCCAGCGTTGCGAGCATCGCCTACTCGGCGCAGATCAGGAAGATCACCGACAAGTATTGGAACAACGGTTCCTGGCGTGCCTCCGCCGGCGTCTCGGTGGCGGCTACACCTGCAAATATCAAGGCCTTCAAAGCAGGTACCCGCGTCCGTCTGGCCGACGGTCAGGTCCGCACGATCAAGTCGGCCAAGACGACCAGTGGCGCCCTGACCGTATTGATGAGCGGTGCCGTGCTCAACGGTGCACGCCTGGGTTATCCGAACAAGCTCAGCGTCGTGCCGGTCGCCACGGCTGCCGTGACGAAAAGCACCGCAACCAAGGCCGCTACGGCTACCGCGACCAAGGCGGTCAGTGCTTCGGCCCAAGCCAAGGCGGCCCCGAGCACCGCGACCAAGAGCACCACCGCCACCACGGCGGCAAAGACCATGAGCACGTCCAGTGCAACCGCAACCACTTCGCAGAACAGCGCTGCCAAGACGACCGCCGCCGCCCCGCTGCTGGCCGCGCAGTCGACGACCCCGAGTGCACCAGTGCAACTGGTAGGCGTCTCCCTGTCTGGTGCAGCCTTCGGATCGTCCGCGCTCCCGGGTACACATGGGACCAACTACATCTACCCTGCCGAGTCCTATTATAAGAAATACGCCGAGCAGGGCCTCAAGCTGGTCCGCCTGCCTTTTCTGTGGGAACGCATACAACCGCAGCTGGACACCGAACTCGATGCTGCCCAACTCGCGCTGCTGACCCAGTCGCTCGACTACGCACAGAAGTACGGCGTCAAGGTCGTGCTCGACATGCACAACTACTACCGCTACTACAAGCAGCCCATCGGCTCGGAAACGGTACCGGTCCAGTCGTTCGCCAACACCTGGAAGCGGATTGCCGAGAAACTCGGCACGCATCCAGCGCTCAGTGGCTACGGTCTGATGAACGAGCCCAACACCAACGGGCTCTGGCCGGCCACCGCCCTGGTAGCCGCCAAGGCAATCCGCCAGGTGGACAAGACCAACTGGATCTATGTCGCCGGGGACCGCTACTCCAGCGCCTGGCACTGGCCGCAGTCCAACACCCAGCTGATCGCTAACCCCTGGATGCGCGACGCCAACAACAAGCTGATCTTCGAAGCGCACATGTACCTCGACCGCGACACCTCGGGCTCGTATGCAGACAAGACCGAGACCTTCGCGCCGGACCTCGGGATCACGCGCGCCAAGCCGTTCGTGGACTGGCTGCGGGCGAACAACCTGCGCGGCTACATCGGTGAGATCGGCGTGCCGAACTATGCTCCGGACGCCATCCTGGCAATGGACAACCTGCTCGGCTACCTCCGGGAAAACTGCGTGCCGATGACCTATTGGGCCGCCGGGCCCTGGTGGGGCAGCTATATTCTCTCGCTCGATGTCACGGGAGGCGCACCGCAGCCTCAGTTGCCGGTACTGGTCAAGCACGCCAATACGGCGAACAGCTGTGCTGCTGTCGGCGAGCCGTTGTAAGGCGTCACGACGCGTCACGCAAAAGGCCTGTCACTGCGAGTGACAGGCCTTTTCTTTTGGCCAGCACAGCGAAACGGAACCAAAGGTCCACAACCGGGACGAAATCCCTACGCGGTGCCGAAGGCACCTCTCGGCCAGCACGACGTCGGCCGCTCGATCCGGAGATGGACATGAAAGAGGAAATTCTGTTGGCGCTGACCTGTGGTCTGGTCGTGCTGACAGTGCTGCCGCTATGGAAGCACCCCGCCTGGTGGGTGCGCGGGCTCGACTTTCCCCGCTTGCAACTTTGCGTGCTGGCCTTCGCCCTGCTACTGGCGCAAGCACTGCTTCTCTCCTACTCCAAGCCCTTGCAGCTGATCATTTCAGCCGCCTCGATCGCATGCCTGCTCTACCACGCCTGGTGGATTTTCCCCTACACCCGTCTATGGCGACGTGAGGTCAGATCAGCGAGCCGGAACTCCGCCAGCCCGCGCATTCGAGTCATGTCGGCCAATGTACTGACACCCAACCGACAGGCCGACCGCCTCTTGGCTCTGGTACACGAGCACAGACCCGACGTACTGGTCACCCTGGAATCGGACCGCTGGTGGGAAACGAAGCTCGATGAACTGGTCTCGGACTATCCGTACAGCCTCCGCTGCCCGCTGGACAACCTCTACGGCATGCACGTCTTCTCCCGATGGCCGCTGGAAAACGCCGAAACCGCCTTTCTCGTCGAGCCGGATGTCCCTTCGATGCACGCCTGCGTGCGCGTGAATGACGACTTGGCGATCCGCATGCATTTCCTCCATCCCGCGCCCCCGAGCCCAACGGAGAACGACGAATCCACCGAGCGGGACGTAGAGCTGCTGGTGGTTGCCAAAAGCATTCGCGATGACCAGCAGAACGTGCCGATCATCGTTGCCGGGGACCTCAACGATGTCGCCTGGTCCGCCAATACCCGGCTGTTCCGCAAGATCAGCGGCCTGCTCGATCCGCGCGTCGGGCGCTGCATGGTCAACAGCTTTCATGCGCAGCACTGGTTCCTGCGCTGGCCGCTGGATCACTTTTTTCACAGCCATCATTTTCGTCTGGTGCGGATCCAGCGACTGCCGGCATTTGGCTCCGATCACTTTCCCGTGCTGATCGAGCTGCAATACGAACCGACACAGGATCAGGCCGGGTTGCAGGCGGATGGCGATGACGAACGGCTGGCCAGCGACACGATTCAACGCCGCCCCGCCGACGAGTCTGACGTTCCCGAGCCCGCCAAGGGCTGAATTGCTCAGGTGGGCGACACCCTCGGCAATGCGCCTTTACGAACACGCCAGAACGGCCGGGTTACAGTTGTGCCGACACCCATCGCGACGCGAGCGCCTGATCCATGCTGACCTTGACCCTCGGACCACTGACCTTCGGCGTGCCGCATCTGGTAGTGCTTGCCAGCCTGCTGCTGGCTACTCTCGGCGGCTGGTGGGTCGGCCGACGCAGAGGGCGCAATCCCGAGCGGCAACTGTTCAGGCTGTTCATCCTGGCGCTGATCGTGGCGAGGCTTGCCTTCGCCGCCGTCTACTTCGAGACCTTTTCCAGCCCCTGGCAGCTATTGGACATTCGCGACGGAGGCTTCATCGCCTGGCCGGGCATTGTCGCGGCACTTTTAGGTGGCACGTCGATGATGTGGCGCGACCCGCCCGTGCGAGCGCCATTGGCGGCTGGGCTGGCTGTGGGGCTGCTCTGTTGGCTGGGGGCGAGCTTTGTCTGGTATTCGCTGGACCAGGGCACCCGCCTGCCGGACCTGGTCCTACGCGACAGTCGGGGCGAGCCGGTGTCGCTTGCGGACTATCAGGGCAAACCAGTGGTGATCAATCTCTGGGCGACCTGGTGTCCACCCTGCCGCCGCGAGATGCCGGTGCTGGCCGACGCCCAGGCCGAGCATGACGAATTCGTGTTCCTCTTCGTCAATCAGGGCGAGGGCGCTGGCGAAGTCCAGCGCTATCTGGAGTCGCAAGCCCTGTCGCCTGGCAATGTGTTGTTCGACGGCGGCGGTCGGCTGGGTCCGCAGGTGGGCTCAGGGGCACTTCCCACCACCTTGTTCTACGACGCCGAGGGTCGTCAGGTTGGCAGCCATCTCGGCGAATTGTCCCGCGCCAGCCTGTCACGCGCGCTCGAGGCGCTGCAGTGAACCGGTGCGATTCTCCCCCACTGCTGACCGCCCGCTTCCTTTGCATTACCCTCCCAGCCGCACCTGGTCGCGAAACGCCGCCAGGCTCTTCCAACCGACGGCGAAGCACGGAGCGAAACGATGAAAGTACGCGCGGTATTGGCGATTGTAGCGGCGATGGTAGCGGGTACCGCATGGGCGGACGGGCAGCCGTTGACGGTCCGGCTCAACGGCATCGGGCATGATCGCGGCGGTATGAAGGTCGCGCTGTTCTCCGATCCCAAGACCTTTCGCAAGGCCGATCAGGCCTTCGCGACGCGAGAGACAGCGGCCCGCGCCGGCACGCTCAGCTTTGTCTTCGAAGACCTCCCGGCGGGCGAATACGCCATCATGGCCTTCCACGATGAAGACGGTAATGGAGAGCTGAACCGTCGACTGGGCATGTTTCCCACCGAGGGCTACGGGCTGTCGAACAACCCCAAGGTGATGGGCCCTCCCAGCTTCGAGGACAGTCGCTTCGAGGTCAGTGGTGACCAACCGACCGAAATCGACATCGATATCCGCTACTAGGCAAACCGTAACCCCGTCGCCCTGTCAGCGAGTGCGCCAGGCTTCCATCAGCGCGAACAGGCGCATCCCGGCCAGCATCGCCACCACGAACAGGACCGCTTGCCAATGCCCGACAGCCAGCGCGAGCGCTGGCGCCGGGCAGATGCCAGCGAGACCCCAGCCGATACCGAACAGCAGACTGCCAATGACGAGAGGCCGGTCTATTGCACGCACCTGGGGCAAGCGCATCGGTGCGCGCAGCAAGCTGAGCGAGTGACGCCTGGCCCAACGGAAAGGCAGGCGTGCCGCACCGATCGCCCCCCACCATGACCAATCCCAACGAGGGATCCCACGCGCCAGCCAGGTCGAGAAACCCGAGCACCTTCGCCGGATTCGCCATGCCCGACAACAGGATGCCTAGGCCGAACACCACGCCGGCCAGCAAAGCGGACAACGCTCTCATGATCCCCCCAGAAGATGGCGTACGACGTAAACGGTCACGAAGCCAGCGGCCATGAAGACCAGCGTCGCCACCAACGATCGGAGCGACAGGCGTGCGATGCCACATACGCCATGACCGCTCGTACAGCCCGAGCCATAGCGCGCACCGAAACCCACCAGCAATCCAGCAAGCGTCAGCATCGGCCAGTCCACCTCGAAGTGGACGCTTGGCAGCACCGCGAACATGCGCCACAGGAGCGGAGCAAGCACAAGCCCCCAGCAAAAACAGGCCGCGTTCGGCACGCCCTCCGAGCCATCCAGCAGACCGCCGATCAGCCCACTGACACCGGCCACACGCCCGTTCAGGACGATGAATGCGCCCGCAGACAGCCCGATCAACAGGCCGCCCGCCAGCGCACTCCATGGAGAGAACTGCAACCAATCGATCATCATTTTTTCTCGTCCTCGCAAAACAACTCATAGAGCGTGCCGATCAGCACCAGCGCCTCCCTACTGGCGATCCGGTAATGAATCTGCTTGCCAGCCCGGCGGGTTTCGACCATTCCCTCGCGCCGCAACACCGCGAGTTGCTGGGACAAGGTCGGCTGCTGAATACCTAACAGCGCCTCTAGTTCGCTGACGTTGCGCTCACCCTGCGACAGCTGGCAAAGCAGCAGGAGGCGATCTGCGTTGGCAAGGGCTTTGAGCAGAAGGCTTGCTTGCCCAGCGCTGGCTTTGAGCCGTTCGATGTCCGGTGCTGCCGCTTCGTTGGTCATGGAACACTCGAATTCATTTAAACTGAAAACAATATATATATTTCTAAATTGAATGCCAACATTCCACCGCAAGCCCCGGCCGGCAGGCGCCTGCCGATGGTCGCCCCGTTACTGAACTGTTGCGCACGAGGGACTGTCCAGAGCTGTGGCGTCCGAACCAACCGCCTTCAGGGGCCCGGGCCTTGGCGCAATTATTTTGCGAAAAGAGGAAATTTGCCGCAGGCGACGGACCGAGACGCTGCTTATACTGACCCCCCAATCCCAACCAGGAGCTACACCTGTGAATAAAGCCGAGTTGATTGAAGCGATCGCAGCCTCTGCCGATGTTCCGAAAAGCACTGCCACCCGTGTGCTGGATGCCTTCACCGAAAGCGTGACGAACAGCCTTCAGAACGGCGACAGCGTGACGCTGGTTGGCTTCGGTACATTCGCCGTCAAGGAACGCGCCGCACGCGACGGTCGCAATCCCCAGACTGGCGCAACGATCAAGATATCTGCGGCGAAGCTGCCAGGCTTCAAGCCGGGCAAGTCGCTGAAGGACGCGGTGAACTAAAAACCGCCGGATAACGGGCCGCTGACGTCCTTTCGGACGCAGCGCCTGCTCCACTCCCGCCCCGCTCCACTGCACACTGAAAAGGCGTCGCCGCACACAGCGCACCATCAGCAAGCACCGCGACCAGCTACCGTCATTCACATTTCTTGCAGTCCCCTCAGCTCGGCCTCATCAGCTCCCGCAAAACAGGCTTTCGCCCGCGACGGGTGCCCTTTTTTCGCAAGATCCTGGGCAGTTGGCATCTCGCTTGCTGTACTGCTTACGCCAGGAAGCTGCGGCTCAGGGATGAGTTGATTCGAGGCAAGAGGCGCGAGCCTCCTCCTGCCGTCCGGATACGCGTCAGCCAATCGCGGCGCGGTCGGAACAACCTGCTCCAGACGCCCTCCCATGCAAAGACAGTTCGGTTCACTCTGCTATGAGGAGGCTCCATGCGCATCACTCTTCCACGCCTGGGTTTCGGCGGCGCGCCGCTCGGCAACATGTTCACGCCGCTGGACGAAGCCACTGCCGATGCCACGCTCCAGGCAGCGTGGGATGCCGGCATCCGGTATTACGACACATCACCGCATTATGGCGCCGGCCTCGCCGAACAACGGTTTGGCCGCCTGCTCAGTCGTAAACCGCGGGATGCCTTCGTGCTGAGTACCAAGGTGGGCCGCCTGCTGCAGCCGGCCAGCGCACCGGAAAATGCCCAGCCCTTCGTCGACGAGCTACCCAACAAGCGCATCGCCGACTACTCGGCCGACGGCGCGCGGCGCTCCATCGAGGACAGTCTTGAACGCATGGGGGTGGACCGCATCGATATCGCCTTCATTCATGACGTTTCCGAAGATCAATGGGGCCCGCAATGGAAGGAGTACTTCCAGCAAGCCATGCAGGGCGCTGCCAAAGCACTCACCCAGATGCGCGAGGAAGGCACCATTCGAGGCTGGGGTCTGGGCGTCAATCTGGTCGAACCCTGCCGCATGGCGCTGGAACAAGCGGATCCGGACGTCTTCCTGCTGGCCGGTCGCTATTCGCTGCTCGATCACCGCGAAGCGCTGGATACCCTCTTCCCACAGTGTGTAGAACGCGGTGTGGGCATCGTTGTAGGTGGCCCGTTCAACTCCGGCGTATTGGCAGGCGGCGCTCACTACGACTATGCACAAGCACCCGAGGAAATCCGCCGCAAGACAGAGCAGTTGGAGGCAGTGTGCAAGGCCTTCGATGTTGATCTGCGCGCAGCGGCGCTGCAATTTTGCCTGGCCCACCCGGCGGTCCTGTCCACCATCCCCGGCACAAGCAACCCCAAGCGTCCGGCGCAATATGTCCAGCAGAGCGAAGCATCCATTCCAAGCGACTTCTGGCAAGAGCTGAAAACGCGGCAGCTGTTGCCCGACGATGTGCCGTACCGGACTAACCCGGTCGGTAATCGCCAGCCACCAGGCGAGGCTTCCACCTGTCGGTACCGCGCAGCCGGCAGGTATTAATCCGCCGACCATCCCATATCGGTCGAACGGGTTATTTCCGCTTCGCCTGGTCAGGTCTAAAAGTCAGCATTCTTGTCATCGGACGGACGCTACAAAAATGCGCACAACAAAAACAATCCTCGCAGTTGCAGTCTCTATGCTGATCGCCAACCACGCCCTGGCCATCAGCGAAACCATTCAGGACCAGACCGGCACCGACAACGTCGCCGACGCGACACAAAGTGGCGATGGCGGTTTCATCAGCCAGACCCAGAACGGAACGGGCAACATCGTCAATACCGCGCAGAGCGGGTATGCGATGAGCGCGACCAGCAGCCAGACAGGGACAGCGAACCTGGCCTTCATCGATCAGGCCGGCAACGAAGGCGAAGTCGAGATCAACCAGGACGGCGAGTTCAATCTCGCTACGGTCGCTCAGGTCTCTCAGGAAGGGGGCCATGTCGCCGTGATCACCCAGGTCGGAAGCAACAACCTCTCCTACGTCGAGCAGCTCGATGGCGTCAGCAACGATGCGATTATTGATCAGGATGGCCAGGGCAACGCCATCGAAGTCTTCCAGGTAGGCAACTCCAATTATTACGAGGGGACCCAGACCGGCGATGGCAATATTGCCCGCATCGAGCAAGACTGGTTCGCCACCGCTACCACGGAACAGAGCGGCACCGGAAACCTGATCACGCTGACCCAGGCAGGCTTCCCCTATGGTGCCACCGCGTTCATCCGCCAGGATGGCACCAACAACACCGCAACGGTCGATCAACCGGAAGATTCGCGCTATCCCGTCGGATCGGTGGATCTCGAGCAGATTGGCACGGACAACGTCGCCACTGTCACGGCGGCCACTGGCGGCGGCTCCATGGCCTATACGCAGGACGGCATCGACAACGAGCTGACAACGGTGCAGACCGGCCGGGGCAACAGCATCTCCGGAGCGACAAGAGGCGACGGCAATCGAGTCGACATCCAGCAGGACTATGACCTCAACAGCGTGACCGTCAGCCAGGACGGGAACCAGAACGAGATCGACGTCGTCCAGGAGGCCTATGCCAACACGGCCGATATCCAGCAAGTCGGCTCGCAGAATGTCGCCTCCCTGCTGCAGACCGGCGGGCTTGGCTCGCTGAACGGCTTCGATGCAACCATCATCCAGAACGGTACCGGTAACTCGGCGACGGTTACCCAGGGTCCGTAATTCCCGTCCGACTCGCGCGCGCGTGACCGCCTGCCCGGCCGGTCACGCCTCACGCGAGAGCTCAGCCTGCCAGCCAGCCGGCCAATCGGTGCAGGTACAGGTAGTCCAGCCAGGCCACCTGATGGGCCAGAACGATCATCCAGAACACCAATTGGAATGGCAGCTTGCGAGTCTTGTGGCGCAGCAATTGCTGCGCAATAAAGGCACCGGGCCACCCACCGAGCAATTCCAGCAGATGCAGGCGCATCTCCGGGGTGCGCCATCGGCCACGCTGCGCGCTACGCTTGTCATGCAGGTAGAAGCCGAAGGTCACCAGACTCGCCAGGGCGTAAGCCAGGAGCGGCCAGTCATGCCCCCTCTCGCTCATCTTCAACAACCCCAAACCTGGCAGCAGACAGAGCAGGATCAAGCCGGCCAGCTCGAGTAATCGCCTCCGGGGCGCCTCGTGTCTTCGAGGTGGGATCATGTGCCCCTTCGCCGCGCCGGCTGGTTTGCGGCGGATCGCTGGATCGTCGAGGGCCAGAGGTGCATCGAGGCGAATGTGAGTGGCCCGCAACCGCCCAGCCTGATCGGCTTGGGAGAGATAGAAGACGGTATCGCCCTGCTTCGGACGACGATCACCCCGCATCACCGAAATATGGGCGAACACCTCAGCGCCACCCCGCTCCGGGCGGATGAAACCGAAACCTTTCTGGTCGTTCCAGTTTCGTAGCTGACCTCGCAGCTCCATGTCGGCACCTGATGACGGAAAGCGGCGAGTCTAACGCCGGCCATGGCGACTGGCATCCAGCTGCGTTAAAGGCAACGCTCGCGATCCGCCGAAGCCGGAGCGACGTACTGATTCACGCCGCGCTGAAGCTCAACCGGCCGCTGTGTGCCAGTCGATCAGGCTGAACTGCCAGGTCGCGAGAATGACCAGACCAAAGATGATTCGATACCAGGCGAACGCGGCATAGCTATGGTTGCCGATGAACTTCAGCAGTGCGCGGACCGCCAGCATGGCGAATATGAAGGACGTAACGAAGCCGATCGCGAATACCGGCAGGTCCGCCGGCTGGAACAGCTCGCGGTACTTGTAACCCGAATAGACCGCTGCCCCCACCATCGTCGGCATGGCCAGGAAAAAGGAAAACTCCGTAGCGGCCTTGCGTGACAAGCCGAACAGCAACCCGCCGATGATCGTCGCACCCGAGCGCGACGTACCCGGGATCAGCGCCAGGCATTGTGCGCAACCGACCTTGAGCGCGTGCGACCAGCGCATGTCGTCGACGGTTTCTGCCTGAACCGCATGCGGCCGTTTTTCCGCCCAGAGCATCACCACACCGCCGATGACCAGCGCGGTAGCGACCGTGATGGGGTTGAACAGATAGGCGTGGATCAGATCAGCGAACGCGACACCCAGAACGACCGCCGGAAAAAACGCGACCATCAAGTTCACCGTGAAACGCTGCGCCTGCCGCTCGCGCGGCAGCCCGATAACGACGTCAAGTATCTTGCGGCGGTATTCCCAGACCACCGCGAGGATCGCGCCCAGCTGGATGATGATGTTGAAGGCCAGCGCGCGCTCGCCACCGAAGCCAATCAGGTCGGCAACGATGATCTGGTGCCCGGTACTGGAAATCGGCAGAAATTCCGTCAAGCCCTCCACGATGCCCAACAGCAACGCCTGAAACGCAATCCAAAGCTCCATCTAGTCCCCATTGGCGGTGTCATCACCGCGGCTTATGTCCAACGAAGGTATATATCAGATAGCCATCTGAGCGCTGTTCTGACTCGCTTACGGTCAGTAAATTCAGTGAGGTACGCGTGCCACCCCTCATCTTTTTACCGACCGGGCCGACACGCTGTGCAATGGGCATCGAAGCTGCTCGCGCCACCTGAACCGACCGCGCGCCACGCCCGGACAAGCGTCCCCGACACTATTCCAATAATAAGTAACATCCCGCCTTAACAGGAGCCTACAAGCCCATGAATCTGCTCAGAAATATCCCGATCAGCAAACGCCTCTGGCTGATACCTCTGGTGGCCATCGCAATGCTGTTCGTATTGGGCTTGTTGATGATCCAGCAGGTCAGAAACGACCTCTACCAGGGCAAACAGGTGATGACACAGAACATCGTCGAGACGGCACGCGGCGTACTGGATCATTACCATCAGCTCGAATCGAATGGCCGCCTGACCAAGGCCGAAGCCCAGAAGGCCGCGATGGATCAGATCCGCATCCTGCGCTACGGACACGACGACTACTTCTGGATCAATGATCTTCAGCCGGTCATGGTCATGCATCCCATGAAGCCGGAACTTGAAGGCAAGGACCTGTCACAAACCAAGGACCCGAACGGCAAAGCGCTATTCAACGAGATGGTCAAGGTTGCCAAGCAGGACGGCGCCGGCCTGGTTGATTACCAGTGGGCCAAACCCGGCGAAGAACAGCCCGTACCGAAGATCTCCTATGTCGAGCTATTCAAGCCTTGGGGTTGGATCATTGGTTCAGGCATCTACGTGGACGACGTGGAGGCCGAATTCCAGAACTATCTGGTGCGCTTCTCGCTGATCGGGCTTGCAATCGCAGCGCTCATGGCGCTCCTGGTCGCCGTGCTGATCCGCAGCATTACCGTGCCGCTGCGTCGTTCGATGCAAGCCATGGCCAATATCGCCAGTGGCGAAGCGGACCTCACCCGCAGTCTGGATGTATCCGGTAACGACGAACTGACCACGCTGAGTCGTGATTTCAACGCGTTCACGCAAAAACTGCGCAGCGTCATCGGTAGGCTGCTGGAGACGGCGGACTCGCTTGAACAGTCCTCCAATGCCCTGGGCGGGCTAGCCAATCAGGCGCACTCGCACAGCCAGCAACAGTCTCAGCAAATGGAACTGGTCGCCACCGCCGTCAACGAAGTGACCTACGCCGTCCAGGAGGTTGCCAAGAACGCCGAGCACGCCGCCAGCGAAGTTGGCGAGGCCGAAAGACAGGCTGGCCAGGGTCAGCACAACATCGAGGCCAGCCTGAAACAGATCGATCAATTGTCTACCACCATTGGCGAAGCCGTCGGTGTCATTCAATCCCTCGCAGACGAAACCACCAAGATCGGCTCGGTACTCGAGGTGATCGGCTCGATCGCCGACCAGACGAACCTGCTGGCATTGAACGCGGCGATCGAAGCCGCCCGCGCCGGTGAGCAAGGCCGCGGCTTCGCAGTGGTAGCCGACGAAGTCCGCCTGCTGGCCCAGCGCACCCAGACTTCGACCGCGGAGATCCAGACGATGATCGAACGGTTGCAGAAGAATTCCAGCGCGGCGGTCGCAGTGATCACCGAAAGCAACCGAGCTTCGCAGGCAACGGTGGAACAGGCCAGCCAAGCCGGTGAAAGCCTGGCGCAAATCGCACAGGCGCTGCGCAACCTGTCGGGCCTGAACGCTTCGATCGCCAGCGCGACCCTGCAGCAGACTCATGTGGTCGAGGATATCAATCAGAACGTTACGCAGGCGGCTGGTCTGGCCATGCACAGCACGCAAGCGGCCGAGCAATCGAACGCTGCCGGTAAGCAACTCGGCGATCTCGCCGAGCAACTGAACAGGACGCTCAAGCAGTTCAAGGTGTAATAACGCCGAACCGTTCCAGCTGCGCATCGAAAACCGGCCAGGCGTCGAACGCCAGGCCGGTTTTTTCGCCCGTGCGGCTTTTCGTCACGTATCGATGCCAACGTGAGCAGCCACTCATTGTGTTGGAGACTGGCTCGTCCGGCAGAAACCCAGTCGTGGCGCGGGTTCTCGAGCAATCAAAGCGCGCAGGAAGCAAACAGGCATCGCCTACAACTTTCGGCTAATTGCCAACTCGCGAACAAATCACGAACTCATCGTGTGACTTATCGGTCCCCTGTGTACATCAATGGAATGTAAGGCCGACGCCGAACACCCGACGGCATGGCCATTTCGTATTTTTTGGGTATACACACAGAGAGACATGCCCCATGACCAGCCCCCTTCGCTTCAACGACGCCCTCCTGATCACCGACCGCGCGTTCAAGCCCTTCCAGTGCGTCGCCTGGACCCTGATGGAAGGTAACGGTGAGCTCAGCATCACCGTCGTGGACGGCAGCGAATCCCGCCCGGTCGGTCATTGCAAGCTGCCCAGCAGCGTGTATTCCGATCCGGTCAAGCTGGGCCAGAAGCTCGAACAGACCCGTGCCGACCTGACTCGCCAAGGGATTCACTTCGCCCCTTGGCACATGCCCGTCTGAACGCCTGCCTCAATGCAGAGCCCGGCCTCAAAAAGGCGCCGGGCTTGGCGTCAGGTGCCGGTGGTTGCGATCCATTCGCCTGTTTTACGGTCCCATGCACTGAGCCGTTAAAACAGGAGCACCTCCATGAAAGGCGCCGAAGCCTACGTAAACGATCAATGGCACAGCAGTGGCCTGGCCGATCTTCCGAAACGCCCCGAGCCCCATTCCGTCACGCTGACGTTCATCGTCCCGCGCGATGCGCAGACCACCGGGTTGATCACGCACATTCGCGACGTTGCGCAGCAAAAGCTGCACGAAGCCTATGGCGATAGGCAGGTCACGCACAAACCGGTGGTGGGTTCAGTCGTTGGCGACGGAAGCGGTGACGGGATCGAGCTGGTTTTCGACATCGCCGCGGCGAGCTAAGGCGGCGCCTTTCTATGCATGCGTCAGATGGCTGGTACGAACCCGTATGGCTCGTGCCTGTCACTGATAGAGACGATGCACGGCGCTTGGTGCCGTGCTTTCCGCTGACCGACCCAGGAGCATGCACATGATAGGCGACTTTTCTTCGATCAATGATCATCTCGTAGCCGCCCGAGAAATGGCCGATCAGGCCGAAACCAAAGCGGACCCGGCCATCTACCGCGAAGCGATAGACGAACTCGTTGCCGCGATCCGCATCCTGATGCGCAACAGCAGCGAGCGCGAGAACTGATCTGGACCGACAACTCAATGGCCAGGCCTGCCGACGTGGCAGTCGGTAGGTCTGCCGTTCGTCACGCCATTTCAGCCCTGGTCGGACCTGGCCCACATGCTTATCGATAATTCATCCCTGGCGCTTGCCGAGGGTACACCGCCCATCCCGGACGATGAACGCGCTGATATCGGTACCGCCCTCTGCCCCGACCTGCCCGACGACCTCCACTACGTCGACGATACGGGCCCCGGCATCACCCGACGCGTGTTGCGCGGCAAATTTGCCTATTTTCTTCCGTCTGGCGAACGCATTCGTGACCAGGACGAAATCGACCGTATCAACAAGCTGGCTATCCCGCCGGCCTATACCAAGGTCTGGATCTGCCCAGATCCGTGTGGCCATATGCAAGCAACCGGGCGTGACGCCCGAGGACGCAAACAATACCGGTACCACCCTCGCTGGCGGGAAATCCGAGACAGCGACAAGTATGAACACATCCTGGCTTTCGGCGCCGCGCTACCCAAACTGCGCGCACGACTGGAAGATCATCTGAAGCTGCGTGGCATGCCACGTGAAAAAGTCATGGCGCTTGTCATTCAGCTGTTGGAAACGACCCTGATCCGAATCGGCAACTCCCGCTATGCCCGCGAGAACCGTTCTTATGGCCTCACCACGCTCCGCAACCGTCATGTCGACGTTCGAGGCTCGGCGATTCGCTTCCATTTCCGCGGCAAAAGCGGTGTCGAACACCGCGTGACGCTGAAGAATCAGCGACTGGCTCGCATCATGCGCCGCTGCCTGGAGCTTCCGGGCCAGCACTTGTTCCAGTATCTGGACGACGATGGACAACGCCACGCCATCAGTTCCAGCGATATCAACCTCTACCTGCGCGAACTGACCGGTGCGGATTTCACCGCCAAGGATTATCGGACCTGGGCCGGCAGCACGTTGGCCCTGGATTACCTACGCGGGGTCGCCCATGACCCCGAGACCGTGGCGCGACGGAATCTCGCCGAGACGGTCAAACAGGTGTCGCGGCAGTTGGGCAACACACCGGCGGTGTGTCGGCAGTGCTACATCCATCCGGCCGTCATCGAGGCCTTTTTTGAACGGCGAGCTGGCGAACCTGCCCAGAGCACGCAAGCGCAAATGGCTGAGCGCGGAAGAAGCGGGTCTGCTCAAGCTGCTTGGCAGCCGTAGCCAGGAGGCAGCAGCCGGTCAGTGACGGTACAAGGTCACCTGGTTTCGTCCACCGGACTTGGATGCATAGAGGGCGCTGTCCGCCCATTCGATCAGTTGCGCATAGCCATTGGTGGGTAGGCTCAGGTCCGCCACCCCCAGGCTGATCGTGAAGCGGATGCTGTGAGCTTCGTGCCGGACCTCATGTGCCTCGACCGTCTGGCGAAGCCGCTCGGCCAATGTCATGGCGCCCTGCTGGTCCGTGTCCGGCAGCAGCACGACGAACTCTTCGCCACCGTAGCGCCCCGCGATATCGGAGTCGCGCATGGCCTGACGAATGATGTCGGCGGTCTGCTGAATCACACTATCGCCGGCCTGGTGCCCGTAGGTGTCGTTGATCTTTTTGAAGTGATCGATATCGAACATGATCAGCGCCGTGTTGGTGCCATAGCGCCGATGCCGGGCGTAGTCCTGGCGCAGCATTTCTTCCCAATGCCCACGGTTGAACAAGCCTGTGAGCCGGTCGGTGCTCGATAGCCGCTGCAACTCTCGGTTGGCGGCCTGCAGTTGCCGGCGGTTGGTCGCCACGTCGGTGACATCGTAGATGATCAGGCAGATCTGCTGGATTCGACCATCCAAGCCCTTGAGCGGAAACAGCGTGGTGTTCTGGTACATGAAATCTTCCAGCCCGGTGATTGGCTGGTAGTTCTTGAAACGCAGCAGATACGGCCGCTGTTCCCAGATGGTGAACGACGGCGTGCCGAGCGTAGCCACGTTTTCGACCTTGCGCCGGAACCACTTCTCGTCCACTTCAGGAAACAGCTCGAAGAAGGATTTCTTGCGCGCTTCCTCAGGGAGTCGCCCGGAGCGGTTCTCCATGAAGGTATTCCAGACGTCGACGCGATATTCACGGTCGAGCACGACCACGCCAACGTCAATGTTCTGGACGATGGCCAGCAACCAGTGCATTTCGCTGAGTTCGATCGAGTCAGACATGCTCAGTCCATCAGGTAGGCGAGTTTGCGTGACAACAGTTCCACCGAGTCTTCGGTGAACAACAGCAAAAGGTCGAAATGAATGTCGTGCCCTTCGAGGCTGTAGCTGATCTCCACTGCGAGCGTGCTTTTCCAGCGTTCTCGGTTCAGGCGGATCAGCTCCTCGATCGACGCATGCTGGCCAAGCACCTGTGGGTGGCCCTGGGAAAAGACCACGTCGATCTGATCGGCAATCCCACTCAGGCACGCACTGATCAGCAGGCTTGACAGATCCAGCAGCATTTCCAGCTCGCGGTAGTCGTCGGCGCGCATGAGCCTGGCCATGTCGGCGACTTCCGAGTCATGGAAGATCAGCAACGCCTCGCCGGCAATCCCACCCCGATATACCCCTGGCATACCGCGGTGAGCTTGTCGCCTTGTGCCGCATCGGCCAAGGCCATGTGCAACTCACCCACTTCGAGCATGTTCACATTCGGGATCGGCAGCTGAACGAACACACCCAAAACCCTTGCCAACAACGCAGCGGCGCGCCCCATCGCGACGTTAACGACCTCGCGCACCGCATCGCGAAAACCGACCATGTCGCTCGCGTCGCGCTGGCCAAGCATTGGCAGTTCGGTGCCGATCATGCCGAGGCTGGCGAGTGTCTGCCTGAGATGGACCGGATCGGCAGGCTTGCGAATGAATGCCAGGGCGCCAAGTTCCAGCACCCGACGGACCGCCTCTTCCTGGATGTCCGCCGAGACGACGATCACCTTGCAGTCGAGCCCTTCGTCACGCAGCTGAGCAAGAACCTGGTAGCCGTCCATGTCGGGCATGGTGAGGTCCAGCAGGAGCAGGTCCACTCCCCCTTTCCGGATGCGTTCAAGCGCCTCGACCCCGCCAGCGGCCTGATGGATGTCCAACTGCCAGGCAGCCGGCAGCGAGCGCAGCAATTGCTTGCGCGCCAGGCTCGAATCATCACAGATCAGCAGGGAAACGGCAGACATGCAGCGCTCGCTCTCTTTAACCAGCTACCGAAACTCGGACAGCTTATCTCAGCAAACGAGCGCTGTGGGGCTGCCACCGAAGAAATAGTGGCATTTTGCCTTGATTTACCGATTGGCGGGCACGCGGGACGTGCGAACCCCTGCCAGGGCATCAGTAATAGGCGTTCTCGCGGTTGGTATGGTCCGTCACATCGCGCACGCCCTTGAGTTCGGGGATCCGCTCGAGCAAGGTCTTCTCGATCCCTTCCTTCAAGGTCACGTCAGCTTGTCCGCACCCTTGGCAGCCGCCACCAAACTGCAAAACCGCGACCCCTTCCTCGACGACGTCGATGAGCGTGACCAAGCCGCCGTGGCTGGCCAGCCCGGGGTTGATCTCGGTCTGCAGGTAATAATTGATGCGCTCGTTGAGCGGGCTGTCCTCGTTGACCATCGGCACCTTGGCGTTGGGTGCCTTGATGGTCAGCTGGCCGCCCATACGGTCAGTCGCGTAATCCACGACGGCGTCCTCGAGGAACGGCTCGCTGACGCCGTCGATCCAGGCAGTGAAGCGCTTCAGGGCGATCGCGACGTCGTCCGGCTTCTCTTCGCCCGGCTTGCAATACGCAATGCAGGTCTCCGCGTAGGGCGTCCCCGGCTGGGTGATGAATACACGGATGCCGATGCCCGTGGTGTTCTGCTTCTCGAGCAAATCGGCCAGGTAGTCGTGGGCGGCTTCGGTGATGGTAATGGCGCTCATGGGAACTCCTCTGAGATATGCGCGAAAGTGTACGCCATGGACGAAGCTGATTAAAGTCCTAGCGTTTTAGTCAAGATTAACGATCCGCCAACATGAGCAATCTTCATGCGAAGCGAGGCAGCGATCAAAAAAGCATGCAGCCTTGCTATGATGCGCGGTTCTCGAAACCAGCTTCAGGTAGTCCCCATGCTCGACCGCAACGCCCGCCTCAAGGCTCTCCAGCAGGCTCTCCAGGAGCGCATTCTGATCCTCGATGGCGGCATGGGCACCATGATCCAGAGCTACCGTCTGGAAGAGGCCGACTATCGCGCTGAGCGCTTCGCCGACTGGCCGAGCGACGTGAAAGGCAACAACGACCTGCTCCTGCTGACCCAGCCGCGAATCATCGCGGACATCGAGAAGGCTTACCTGGACGCTGGCGCTGACATTCTGGAAACCAACACCTTCAACGCCACCCGTGTGTCGCAGGCCGACTACGACATGGAAGAGCTGGTCTACGAGCTGAACGTGGCTGGCGCCCGCGTCGCCCGTGAAGTGGCCGACGCCAAGACCCTGGAAACCCCGGATCGCCCGCGCTTCGTCGCAGGGGTTCTGGGCCCGACCAGCCGTACCTGCTCGATCTCCCCGGACGTCAACGATCCCGGCTACCGTAACGTCACCTTCGACGAGCTGGTGGAGAACTACACCGAGGCCACCCGCGGCCTGATCGAGGGCGGCGCCGACCTGATCCTGATCGAGACCATCTTCGATACGCTCAACGCCAAGGCGGCGATCTTCGCCGTGCAGCAGGTGTTCGAGGAAGACGGCGTCGAATTGCCGATCATGATTTCCGGCACCATCACCGACGCCTCCGGCCGCACCCTGTCCGGCCAGACCACCGAGGCGTTCTGGAACTCGGTGCGCCATGCCAAGCCGATCTCCGTGGGCCTGAACTGCGCCCTGGGCGCCAAGGACCTGCGCCCTTATCTGGAAGAGCTGGCCAACAAGGCCGACACCCACGTGTCCGCCCACCCCAACGCCGGCCTGCCCAATGCCTTCGGCGAGTACGACGAAACGCCGGCGGAAATGGCCGCGGTGGTCGAGGAGTTCGCCGCCAGCGGTTTCCTCAACATCATCGGCGGCTGCTGCGGCACCACGCCGGCGCATATCCAGGCGATTGCCGAGGCGGTGGCCAAGTACCCGCCGCGCGTGATCCCGGACATTCCAAAGGCCTGCCGCCTGTCGGGCCTGGAGCCCTTCACCATCGACCGCAGTTCACTGTTCGTGAACGTCGGTGAGCGCACCAACATCACCGGTTCGGCCAAGTTCGCCCGTCTGATCCGCGAGGAGAACTACACCGAGGCGCTGGAAGTGGCCCTGCAGCAGGTGGAAGCCGGCGCCCAGATCATCGACATCAACATGGACGAAGGGATGCTCGACTCCAAGGCGGCCATGGTCAGGTTCCTCAACCTGATCGCCGGCGAGCCGGACATCTCCCGCGTGCCGATCATGATCGACTCCTCCAAGTGGGAAGTGATCGAAGCGGGCCTGAAATGCATCCAGGGCAAGGGCATCGTCAACTCCATTTCGATGAAGGAAGGCGTCGAGCAGTTCAAGCACCACGCCCGCTTGTGCAAGCGCTACGGCGCCGCTGTAGTGGTGATGGCCTTCGATGAGGTCGGCCAGGCCGACACCGCCGCGCGCAAGCAGGAAATCTGCAAACGCAGCTACGACATCCTGGTCAACGAGGTGGGCTTCCCGCCGGAAGACATCATCTTCGACCCGAACATCTTCGCGGTGGCGACGGGGATCGAAGAACACAACAACTACGCGGTGGATTTCATCGAGGCTTGCGCCTATATCCGCGACGAGCTGCCCTATGCGCTCAGCTCCGGCGGGGTGTCCAACGTGTCGTTCTCGTTCCGCGGCAACAACCCGGTACGCGAAGCGATTCATTCGGTGTTCCTCTACTACGCCATCCAGAACGGCCTGACCATGGGCATCGTCAATGCCGGTCAGCTGGAAATCTACGACGAGATCCCGAAAGAGCTGCGCGACGCGGTCGAGGACGTGGTGCTCAACCGTAACGATGGCGCCACCGAAGCGCTGTTGGCCATCGCGGACAAGTACAAGGGGGATGGTTCGGTCAAGGAAGCGGAGTCCGAGGAGTGGCGCAGCCTGCCGGTCGACAAGCGTCTCGAACACGCGCTGGTCAAGGGCATCACCGCCTTCATCGTCGAGGACACCGAGGAATGCCGCCAACAATGCGCGCGCCCCATCGAGGTAATCGAAGGCCCGCTGATGAGCGGCATGAACGTGGTCGGTGACCTGTTCGGTTCGGGCAAGATGTTCCTGCCCCAGTGGTGAAATCGGCCCGCGTGATGAAGCAGGCCGTGGCCCACCTGATTCCGTTCATCGAAGCGGAAAAAGGTGACAAGCCGGAAGCCAAGGGCAAGATTCTCATGGCGACCGTCAAGGGCGACGTCCATGACATCGGCAAGAACATCGTTGGCGTGGTGCTTGGCTGCAATGGCTACGACGTGGTCGACCTGGGGGGTGATGGTGCCGGCGGAAAAGATCCTGCAGACCGCCAGGGACGAAAAATGCGACATCATCGGCCTGTCCGGACTGATCACCCCGTCACTCGATGAGATGGTCCACGTCGCGCGCGAGATGCAGCGCCAGGGCTTCCGCTTGCCGCTGATGATCGGCGGCGCCACGACCTCCAAGGCGCATACGGCGGTCAAGATCGATCCGCACTACAACAATGACGCAGTGGTCTACGTGACCGATGCCTCGCGCGCCGTGGGCGTAGCGACCACCCTGCTGTCCAAGGAGCTCAAACCGGCCTTCGTCGACAAGACGCGCGACGAGTACGCAGTGATCCGTGAGCGCACCGCAAACCGCAGCGCACGGACGGAACGCCTGACCTACGCCGAAGCCATCGCCGTCAAGCCCAAGTTCGACTGGGCCGGATACTCGCCAGTCAAGCCGACCTTCACCGGGCGCAGGGTGCTGGAGGATATCGACCTGCGCACGCTCGTCGACTACATCGACTGGACGCCTTTCTTCATTTCCCTGGGACCTGGCCGGCAAGTACCCGCGCATCCTGGAGGACGAGGTCGTCGGGGAGGCCGCTACGGCGCTGTTCAGCGATGCCCAGGCGATGCTGAACAAGCTCATCGACGGCAACCTGATCAAGGCCCGTGCGGTGTTCGGCTTCTGGCCGGCCAATCAGGTCGACGAAGATGACATCCAGGTCTACGGCGATAACGGCGAACCCCCTCGCCACCCTGCACCACCTGCGCCAGCAGACGGTGAAGACCGACGGCAAGCCGAACTTTTCCCTGGCCGACTTCGTCGCGCCTCGCGACACGGGCCTGACCGACTACGTTGGTGGCTTCATCACCACAGCCGGCATCGGTGCCGAAGAAGTCGCCAAGGCGTACCAGAACGCCGGCGACGACTACAACTCGATCATGGTCAAGGCGCTTGCCGACCGCCTCGCCGAGGCCTGCGCCGAATGGCTGCACGAGCAGGTCCGCAAACAGTACTGGGGCTATGCGCCGGACGAGCAACTGAGCAACGACGAGCTGATCCGCGAACAGTACAAGGGCATCCGCCCTGCCCCCGGTTACCCGGCCTGCCCGGACCATACCGAAAAAGGCACTCTGTTCCGTCTGCTCGACGCTGACGGCGTAAGTCAGGTAACGCTGACCGAGCATTACGCGATGTTCCCGACCGCGGCGGTCAGCGGTTGGTACTTTGCCCACCCGCAGGCGCAGTACTTTGCGGTTGGCAAGATCGACAAGGACCAGGCCGAGCGCTACAGCGAACGTAAAGGCCAGGACCTGAGCATCACCGAACGCTGGCTGATGCCCAACCTGGGCTACGACGCCTAACCCCCGCGCCGGGCCAGCGCCCGGCGCCCTTCTGAAGACGCACCATGCCAACCGATGCGCCCTACCTGCTCGATCAGCTTGAAGCAGCCGACATGCTGGAAATCGACGGGCTACACGCCGGCTCGTTCGTCCTCAACGAGCCATTGCTCGACGATGCTGACATGGCGGCCGAGGCGGACCAGCCTTTCGCCAGTGAGGATGTCGTGCTGACGATCGAATGCATCGACGGGCGCGAGCGGCGGGCGTGGCGCTTCAGCTACAACCAGGTCATGGAAGCCGAATACCGTGCGGAGGATGACAGCTGGTCGCTCGGCGACGGCAAGCACCGGTTGCGCTGCCTCGGCGCGCTCGCCGTCGGCGAACCTGACTGAGCGCACGCCGCGTCACCGCTCACGAACCGGTATGGGCTGTGCTGCCTGTTCCCCGCGCCCCTTGGGTGCGGATGTCAGCGGTTGCTCGAGATACCGATAGCTGAGAAAGGCGACGATCAGCGACACCGTCACACAGGTCAGAACGCGGGGTACCAGCGGGATATCCGCCAGCCAGTGCATCGTAAAGAGCCACGCTGGGATGTGGCACAGGTACAGCGAGAAAGACAGGTTGCCAATCGCCTCGACCGGACGCGACAGCGCACCGAACACCACGTCATTGGAAAAGGCGTTGAGGACGAAGCACACGGCCAGGATGAGCGTGGCGGCCGTCCAGCGAAACGACGCCAGGTCCGCCAGGGTACTGGCAACGACGGCCGCACATAGCACTGCGGCGACTGAGATGAACGCCCTGCTCGGTACGCTCAGCTGGTTGATCTCCTGCTCCGCCAGCCGGAAGGGTTCCAGCGTGGAAAGCTTCCAGATCAGCAAGCCTGCAAACAGCGCATTGGCCCGGAACAGCCATTCCGGGCTGAACGGGCTGGCGAAGCTCAACCAGAGCAGGATTGCGATCAGCGCCCACCAGAAATAGCGTCCTACCAACAGCAGCAGCGGAAAGAACAGGTAGAACTGGACCTCTAGCGCGATCGACCAGAAGTAGCCGAAGTCGGTTTCGTGCAGGGCGTTGTAGACGTTTGCCAGAAAGAACGCCGCGCTGCTGGCGATACCGACAATGGCCTGCATGCCGTACGCGGGTGAGCCGTCGATCAGGTCCAGCAGCCCCAAGAGCACCACCGCAGCCGCCCAGAACCAGGTTGGTATCAGCACTCGACGAATGCGTTTCTTGTAGAAGCCGTAGACTGCAATCAGGTCGAATTGCCTCTGCTTGCGCAGAAAGGTAACGCCCATGAGGTAGCCGGATATGAGGAAGAACAGGTCGACGCCAACGCCGGGAAGGATGTGCTGAAGCACCGAATCCCAGTAGACCGCTTCCTCACCCACCAGCATCACCGAGCCATGCGCGAAGAGCACCAGGATGATGGCCAGCCCTCTCAAAAACTGGATGTTGCGACTCTTGCCCTGCTGATCGTCTGGCTCAGACATGGATGACGAATCTACCTCCGGTGGACCTCGGATGGCTGCGGACGCCCTCCTGGCTCCTAAGCCTTCACCTGCGGTCGCCTCCGTTCGACACCTTGTGTCTGCTGACAGGCGTCGCGCCGGGTCGTTCAGTCATGCAGCGACTCAGGCGTCCCGGGCACCCTGGCGCAGCAGCAATCCGATCGCCACCAGAACCAGCATGCTGCCCGGCAGCCAATGCCATCCCATCCGCTGGGGCTGAGCGAAAAACAGCAGCAGCATCGATACGAAAGGCACCAGATAGCTGTACGCGGTCACCGCGCCTGGCGTGAGCACGGCTGTGGCGCGCTGCTGCAAAAAGAAGGTCACGCCGCTGGAGAACACGCCGAGATACGCCACCAGCGCGGCGTCGCTCAGGGTCATCCGCAGGAGTCCCCCTCGCTCCTCGACGAACAGGCCGAAGGTACCGATCAACAACGCACCGATCAGCAGACTCCAGAAGGTTCTAAGCCCGGCCTGCCTGGCAAGCCAACCCCGCTGAAGCCCCCACTTGCTCAACACTGGATACAACGCCGAGGCGACACAGCCGCCAAAGAACACCAGCTCGCCCAATCCCAGGCTCAGCCCCGCGAAGTCACCCCCGTTCTCGGCCCAGGCCAGACCGAGCGCGCCAACGGCGCCCAACGCCAGGATCGCCAACAGCCGCCCGGCCGGTTGCTCGACCCGCAGCCCACGTCCGATGCAGTAAGCGAGCAACGGCACGCTGACGAACAGTGTCGCCATGGACAACGCACTGACTCGATGCGCGGCCCAGAACATGGCGCCGAAGAAGCAGGCCAGGCTCAGCCCCATGAGCGCATAGAGCCCTAGCGCACGGCGTTCCGGCCAGCCGCCAGCGTGGCGCCAGAGCAAGGGCGACAGCGCGAGCGCGGCGATGAAGAAGCGAATCGAGGTAAGCAAGAGCGGCGGCAGACCCTCGCTCATCAGGCCGACGGCGGGAAACGACAACCCCACCAGCAGTGCCCAAAGCAGCATGCCCAGGTGAGCCAGCGAAACGGTACGACGGCGAGCGGTCATCGACCGGCTCCACGCAGGACCGCGCCGATGGCTTGCAGGTCGACAGGACCGGCCACTACCTGAGCTCGGAGGGCGAGTTGCGCACGATCCTGATCTTGTGGGTCAGCGTCGGCTTGCGCGTGACGCTGATGGCACGCCGCGAGACGGTGTCGAGGGTGATGTTCCAGAAGCCGGTGCTCGGCACCTTGATGCGTGCGGGAAACTTGTCGAACGCGCCGCCGTGATAGGTGTGGCGCCCGCCGTTGCGGAAGCTTCGGAAGTTCTTGTCGTTCATCAGGCGGATGTTGCAAGGCTGCGAGCATTCGATGATCACGAAATCGTCTTCGTTGAGGTGTTCGCGCTGGTGGATGAACTTCATGTACCGCTCCGGGCCGCAATCTGGCAAAGCGCGCAGATTAACATAGCCACCCCGGCAGGCCGGTACGGCTCGGCGGGTCGATGATCTTCTGACACAATGCCGCGCGCCACGATCGCTGACGGCATTTTTATTTTCCTGGAGAGTACGGCTTATGGTCCCGGCGAATCAGGCACCCGCCGCCTCGCCATCGGTCCGGCGCGCGACCCGCGTCGGCTTCTTCATGGCTGGCTTCGGACTCTCCGTCTGGGCGCCGTTGGTCCCCTTCGTCCGCGCCCGCATCGAGATGAGCGATGCGCTGTTTGGCATGTTGCTCCTGTGCGTCGGTATCGGATCGCTGACCTGGATGCCACTCTCCGGCATGCTCGTCGCCCGCCAGGGCATCCGTCCGGTGATTCTGGGTAGCGTCGCCCTGCTCGCGCTCGCACTGGCTGCAATGGCACTGACTCACTCGATTGCCATTCTCGCCGTGGCGCTGTTCTGCTTTGGCGGCAGCCTTGGCGTGATCGACGTAGCGTTCAACATCCAGGGCGTGATGGTCGAGCGTGATACGGGCAAGCGCTACATGTCCAATTTCCACGGCATGTTCAGTCTCGGCTCGATCTGCGGCGCGCTGTCCCTGACCAGCGCCCTCACACTCGGCTTGGCCCCGGCTACCGGGACGCTGCTCATGATCGGCCTGATCGTACTGGCCAACCTCGCCGTATCCCCCGGCCTGCTGCGCGAACGAGCCCCGGCCGGCGGCGTGGCTTTCAGGCGCCCCTCTGGCCCGGTGCTGCTGGTGGGCAGCCTGTGCTTCATCGTCTACCTGGCGGAAGGCGCGGTACTGGACTGGAGCGCGCTGTACCTGACCGAGACCAAGGCACTCGAGGTGGCGAAAGGCGGGCTCGGCTACGCCAGCTTCGCTCTGATGGTCACGCTTGGGCGCTTTCTCGGTGCGCCGGTCGTCAGCAGCCTGGGCACGGCGCGTGTGATCGGGTTCGGTGGCGTGCTTGCCGCCGCCGGTATCGTCCTGACGCTGGTTACCGATCAGTGGGGCTTGGCGCTGCTCGGATACGGTCTCTGCGGCCTGGGATGCGCGAACGTTTCGCCGGTGCTCATTTCTTCACTCAGCCGCCAGCAGGCAATGCCGGTCAATCAAGCGATCACCGCGGCGACCACCATCGGATTCGCCGGTGTCCTGGCCGGTCCGGCGGTCATTGGAGTGATTGCGCACCATGCCTCGCTGACGCTCGCTTTCGCCCTGCTCGCCGCCTTGCTGCTCGGCCTGTGTCTGGGCTGTCGCCGTTTCACCGATTAACCGCCAGCACGCTACAGACCCAGCCGGGTCGTTTGGCTAGAATGCGCGCCCTATGCGCATCCACGATATCCACCAACAACTTGCCGAACTCGGCGCCAAGCCTGTCCATATCGGACGGTTGACCCGTGCCTGGCTCAACGGGCAGGCGCTGGATGCCGGCACACGCCATCAACGCAGTGAAGATTTCCTCCCGCTGTCGGTCCGCAATGGCCTGCCAGGGGTCAAGGAGGCGCTGGATCGCCTCGCGCGGGTGAGTTCGGAGCACCCCGCTGCGGATGGCTCGGCGCGGCTGCTCGTCACCTTGGCCGATGGGCAGATGGTGGAGAGCGTCCTGCTGCCGCGTGATGGACTGTGCATTTCGAGCCAGGTCGGATGTGCGGTTGGCTGTGTCTTTTGCATGACGGGCAAGAGCGGGCTGCTGCGCCAGCTCGGCAGTGCGGAAATCGTCGCCCAGGTCGCGCTGGCGCGGCGCGTCCGGACAGTGAAGAAAGTGGTTTTCATGGGGATGGGCGAGCCGGCGCACAACCTGGACAACGTGCTCGAGGCGATAGACGTTCTGGGCACCGATGGGGGCATAGGCCACAAAAACCTCGTGTTTTCGACGGTAGGCGACCGGCGTGTCTTCGAGCGCTTGCCACAGCAGGCCGTCAAGCCGGCGCTGGCCCTGTCGCTGCATAGCACCGATACCCGGGTGCGCCAGGCCCTGCTCCCCGCGCACCGGTGTTCGAGCCCTCCGAACTCGTCGAACTGGGCGAGCGCTATGCACGCCAGGTGGACTACCCGATCCAGTACCAGTGGACGCTGCTCAAAGGCATCAATGACAGCCCCGAAGAAATGGACGGCATCATTCGTTTACTACGCGGCAAGTTCGCGATCATGAATGTGATCCCCTACAACAGTCATGAACACGACGATTACCAGCGTCCCGACACCGAGCGCATTCACCAGATCATGCGCTACCTGCATGCCAACGGCGTGCTGACCAAGGTGCGCAACTCCGCCGGCCAGGACATCGACGGCGGCTGCGGCCAGTTGCGCGCCCGTGCCGAGGGCATCGTTCACGCACGTCGACAGCGCATGCAAGCGCCCAACCCAGAGCCGCTGCGCTGAACACCTGCCGTTCTTCGCTGTCCTAGCGCATCGGTCTTTCATCGCACGGCGCCGCTCCCGGTGTCCGCCCCTTGCCCGTTTCGGGCGTGAGAACAGCATGCATACCTTGGCCCAACTCAAGCGCGGCGAACTGGCCGGCATCACCCGCCTGGACCTGTCCGAAAATCTGGAAAGCCTGCCGCGGGAAGTGTTCGACCTCGCCGACACGCTGGAGGTGCTCAACCTGTCCGGCAACCGCCTCAGCCGCCTGCCCGACGACCTGCCTCGCCTGCACCGGTTGCGCATCCTGTTCTGCTCGAACAATGCCTTTACCGAAGTGCCGTCGGTGCTTGGCCAGTGCCCCCGGCTGGAAATGATCGGGTTCAAGGCCAACCGGATTCGCGTCCTGCCGGCCGAAGCGCTGCCGCTGTCGCTGCGCTGGTTGATCCTTACCGACAACGAGCTCGAAGCCCTGCCAGCCGAGATTGGCCAATGCAGCCGCCTGCAGAAACTGATGCTGGCCGGCAACCGCCTGAGTGCGCTACCCGAGACGCTCTCCCGGTGCGAACACCTGGAACTGCTGCGGATCGCGGCGAACCGCCTCAACGGATTGCCGGACTGGCTGCTCGCGATGCCGAGGCTGGCCTGGCTGGCGTTTGCCGGCAACGCCTTCAGCGACGCGATGGAAGACGCTATCCTGGCGCAGCATCCCCTGCCGCCGATCGACCGAAGCCAAGTCGAGCTGGGCGAGGTGCTCGGCCAGGGCGCTTCGGGCGTGGTGCATCGCGCCCGCTGGGTGCAATCCGCCGGGCCGCGCGCGATGGCAGTCAAGCTGTTCAAGGGCAGCGTGACAAGCGACGGCCTGCCGCACAGCGAGATGGCGGCCAGCATCGCAGCCGGCGCGCATCCGAACCTGATCCCGATCGCCGGTCCGCTGGCCGTGAGCGCCGATGAAAGGCCCGGGTTGCTGATGGCGCTCATCGACCCCGCCTTCGCCGTGCTCGCCGGACCGCCTTCGCTGGCCAGCTGCACGCGCGATTGCTATGCGCCTGAGCGTCGTTTCAGCCTCGACGAGGTCCTGCGCATCGCCACCAGCGTGGCTGATGTGGTGCGCCATCTGCACAGCCTCGGCATCCTGCACGGCGATCTCTATGCGCATAACCTGCTGGTCGCCCCGGGCGGGCAGACCCTTCTCAGCGATTTTGGCGCGGCGTCCTTCCAGGCCCCCCACAGTCGACAAGGCTCAGCCTTGCAGAGGATCGAGGCGCGAGCCTTCGGCTGTCTGCTGGAGGAGCTGCTCGAACGCTGCGACGCGGCCGACCAGGACCCACGCCTGCGCTGCCTGGCCGAACTGAAGGCCCGATGCCTGCTCGCGCGCCCCGCCGATCGACCTGATTTCGCCGAGCTGCACCGGGCAATCGAGGCAATTGCATGACCCTAACAGCAAAGCGGCCAGGTAGTTGCATGCAGGGACCGACTTCCACGGTTCCGACGGCTTACTGACACCATGTCCCAATCCGACACCCCTCCGAGCACACCCTACACCGCACCGGACGACGGCGCGCTGACGCGAGACCCGTTCATCATGGGCCTCAAGCAGCGACTGCCCGAACATCTGCGGGAAAGCTTCTCCGATGACCAGCTCGAAGGGCTGCGCAGTGCCTTTGCGACGCGCTCATGGGGCCGCCACAAGATTGACCTGCGCGGCACGTTCAGCCTCTGGAGTAACCAGTACTACTTCGTACTGGTCGGCGGTCGCAACAAACGCAACCTGTCCCGGGCACAACGCAATCTTTCACTCGCCGCCAAGGCGGGAATGATCACGCTGTTCCTGTTCTTTTCGATGCTGGTGGGGCTGGTGGCGCTTTATCTGATCAAGTCTGCACTCGGCATCAATCTGCTGCCGAACTACTCGCTGGGGCTGTGGGACTGGTTCAAGGGCGGACGCTAGTACGGCGCGTCATTCTCCGATCAGGATCAGTTTGCCGGTCGCCGGGTCGCGATAGACCTGCCCGACGCTCTCCAGTCCCTGCCCGGCCTCGCCGTCCAGGCTGTCCGGCAGCCGAGGCAATTCGCGGCCCCGCTCGACTGCCACAGGCTGCCGAGCGGCGCGAAGCTGTTCGAGCAGATCGGTCTGCGCGACCAGCGCTGCGATCAAGCCACAGGCGAAGACCAGCACCACGTCGACCATGTTGGCCAATGGGCCGAGAGGGTCGTCATCACCGGCTGCGAACCGGCTGGAGCGCCAACGTCTACTCATCCGCACGGACCTCGGCCGCTTCGACCTCATCGAGCAGTTCGTCGTACCAGCGCCGGCGCAAACGGCCCAGCGCGAACCCGAACATGCCGATCAACAAGCCCAGCACTGTTGTGTCGAACGCGACGCGCATCGCCACGCTGAGAATCTGTACATTGCCATCGCCCAGCGCGGCAAGGCCCGGGCCCAGCGGTATGAGCGTGCCCATGAGGCCGAGCATGGGACCGACGCGGGCGATCAGGTCCGCACGATCGAGGCGACGACGGGCGCGACGGACTATCTCGGCGGAGGCCAACCGCCGCCAGCGACGCAGCCCGCCCAGCCGCTCGCCGCCAGCCACACCGGCGTCGCAAATGGCCAGTGCCAACAGACCGAACAGCGCCCAGGTCACCGGCTGCAACAGCCAGCCGACCAGCAGATGCAGCCAGCTGAACAGGTGATGATCGAGCATCAGGCGTTCCTCCGCAGCGAGGCTCCGCGACCACGCCATACGCCCGTGGCCAGCAGGGACAGGAAGATCGCCGCGACGGCCCATAAGTACTGGCTGGCACTGCTGTCGCCCCCCTCCGCCGCCTGTTCAGCCTCCGAAGGTCGCTCGCTGGACTCGGGCTGGATCTCGGCGATGCTGCGCGGTGCCGCGCTCGTTTCCTGTTGCCGTCGAGCCGCCTCCAGACGCACCAGCAAGGGCTCACGCAGCGCCGGGTCAAGCTGCGGCAACAGCCAGTCGAGCATCGGGTGATCGGGACGGGTGTGGCCACTGCCGGGTAACCCGTGCTCGCCGACCAGTCTGGCGAACGCGTCGCCCAGTGCCCGGCGCGTCGGCTCGTCAGCCTCCCAGAACCCCTTGTGGATCGCCACCAGCATGATCGCCAGCATGTTGGTTTTCACGTGTACATTGGCGCCTTCTTCGAGAAAGGTGTCGAGACCGAGGCCATGGTGGTCGTCGAGGTATACGGCCTTGACCTCTTCCCAGGCACTGTCCTGGATGATCTCGGGATTGGTCACCTGCCAGCCCCACAGGTACTCGAGAAACTCGCTGCCCATGGTGCGCGCACCGGCATAGTCGTGCTGCATCAGGGCCTTGATCCAGGCCGGATTGAGGAAGCGACCCCGCAGCTCGGCCAGCAGTGCCTGCTGCAAGGGCTCGAGCCGAACCCTGGTCGGGTCGTTGTGCCAGCTGACGATGTTCTCCGGCGCTTTGCCGGCCAGCTGCTCCACGGCCATGCTCAGCCCGCCCAGATAGTCGAAGGCGTCGTTGTTGTCCATGAGTCCGTAGAGGTTGCTCGAGCGCCCGAGGTAGGTTCGGGTGACCTGCTTGAGGCTGTCCGCGAACACGTCCTGCACGGGCTCGCCGGCATACTGCATACCGTAAGCATGGCCCATGCGGCTCACATAGCTCTGCACCAGTTCGCTACGCGCCTCCCAGCTGCCGGAGCGTTCGACCAGGGTATTGACGCCCGCGCCATAGGTGCCGGGCGCCACACCGAAAAGGCGCAGGGCCGAATTCCGCCCCGCCTCTGTCGCATCGGCGCCGGCGTCGAGCCGCCGCGCCGCATCGACGACCCAGTGCGCGGCAACCAGGTTTCGCTCGAGCGGCTCGTCTCCGCCGTTGGCACGCTCACCAAGCGGCTGCAGCGCAGCGTCGAGCGCCGTGCGTAACGCCGGGTAATCCTTGCGAATGGTCTCGCTGGCACCATCGAGCGCGAGGAGCACGCCCTGCTCCAGCAATGCGAGTTGATCGGCGTACAGATCGCGAAACAATCCTGACGTGGTGAACATCAGGTCGCGCCGCTGCGCATGCGCTGCCAGCGGCACTCGCTGGATTCCCTCGACGATGCCGCGGCTGTTCCAGACCGGCTCGACACCCAGCAGCGAAAGGCCAAAGGCGACCATCGCCCCTCGTCCCGCACCGTGTCAGACGCCCATAGGATGACGGCTTCGCGGCCACCCTCCGGCATCGGCCGCTCACGGGCCTGATCGGCCATTTCCCGACCGATGCCCCAGCCGATTCGGCTCGGCAGCAGGCTGCTGTCCAGCGCATGGAAGTTGCGCCCCGTCGGCAGCGCCTCGGGCGTGCGAATGGGATCGTTGCCCTTGCCCGGCGCGACGAAGCCCCTTCGAGCGCCTGCACCAGTGCCTGCATTTCGGCCGCAGGCGAATCGATCAGCGCTTGGCGGTGATGTGCGTTGCCGGTGCCCATCGACGCCATCAGGGTATCCACCGCTTCCTCGGACCAAGGTTTGCCAAACACATGCAGCCCGAGCGGCATGAAGCGCTCCTGGATGTTCGTCAGGTAATGGCCAACCTCATGGACCAGCAACTCGTCGTCGACCTGTTCGAAATCTATACCGCGCGCCGCCAGCGGATCGGCCATCGACTCACGCAGCTCAGGCTCCAGGCCCGATCGGCTCACCAACGCCTTGATCTCGGCAATGGTCGCGCGCCGGGCCGGCCCTCGCTGCTGCCGGTGCCGGCCTCGAAACTCGATGAGCTGGCGCAGCTTGAGCAGGTCGTCATACAGCGGCGTCGCGACCAGCGGCGGCGTCAGATGGTCGACCATCACCGCCAACCCCCGGCGCTTGGCCTGGATCCCCTCGCCCACGCCATCGACGATGTAGGGGTAAATACTCGGCAGGTCACCGACGATCTGCATCGGATAATCCTCCGCGCTCAGTCCCGCCCGGCGGCGCGGCAGGAACTCGTAGGTCGAGTGCCGGCCCAGATGCACCAGCGCGTCGGCACGAAACTCGTCGCGTAGCCAGTGGTAGAAGCCCAGGTATTGATGAGGCGGAGGAAAGACCAGATTGGCGTGCAGCAACTCTTCGTCGACCTCCCATCCTCTCGGCGGCTGCGGACCGATGAAGATGTTGCCCAGACGCAAGCCGGGGAAAATCATCCGGTCGCCCTGCACCATGACCTGGCCCGGCGCGTCGCCCCATCCGCGCAGCCCTTCGATACCAGTCGCCGCCAAGGCCTCGATCAGCTCCTCGGCCTCGGTCCAATTGGCTAGCCCGGGTTGAGCCATGGCGCGCTCGTAAAACCCTTCAAGCTGCGACAAGAGGTCCAGTGCGCGCGCCCGGTTGGGATGATCGATACCGTCGAGCACATGGTGCAGCTCGCTCGACCCGCTGCGCAGCGTCTGACTGGCGATATCCAACTGCGAAGCCTGTAGTGCGCGCCGCATCTGCGCGTTCCAGTAACCCAGCGGTCCTTGCACCATTTCCGCCTGGAGCGCCGCCGGCAGGCCTCGGAACCAGCGCAGGTAGGCGTCACGTTCCAGGCCCTCCACCTTGCCAGCCATCTCCGCGAGGGCGTCGCCCTGTTCTGGCAGGTTCACGCCGCGCGCCTGCAGCATGGCGAGCAACGCCTGGGGCGAGTCTGGCAACTCGCCCGTCTGGTAGCCCTCGGCCTTGAGGCGATTCAGAATGGCGAATAGTGACTGCGGCACGTCGAGGTTGTCGGCGCCGATATTGTGCCGGCCCGGTGGGTGGTTGTAGTAGATGATGGCGACGCGCTTGTCTTCGTTGGCTTTGCGCTGCAGCCGCTGCCAGCGGTGCACGCGCGCCGCGATCGCCTCGACCCGCGAAGGCAGCGGTTGGCTGAAACCGAACCGGATGCCGGAATTCGGGTCGATCTGTGCCGACGCCCAGGCCGCAAGCACCATCGGTTGGCTGCTACCCTGCAGTTCCGGCATGGCTAGCTGGTAATGCACCTTGTCGCGCCCGAGGCCATCGCTCGAAAGCTGCCAGACTTCGCCGTCACGGTCATCCAGGCGCAACCCCTTGAGCACTGGCACGTCGAGCTTCTTCAGCAGATCGGTCGCCTGCTCGCGGCCTTCACCGCCGCCAAGCACGAAGTCCTGCAGCACGATGACGGCGGCCAGCGGTGGGTGTTCGGCACCCTCGAGCCAGCGCAGCGCCTGTAACGTACCTTCGCCCCAGGCGGCGAAGAGGCTGACGCAGGCGATGTCGCGCTGCTGCAGCGTCTGGCACAGTGCATCGTTGAGATCGGCATCGCCTCGGCGGTCTGCTCGCCCATGGTCGACCACGGCAACCAGCGTCTCGCCCCGCCAGGCCAGCCTGGCGGGATCGGTGATGCGGCCATCCTGGTAGAAACGCAACGCAGGACGAGGCTCGGGGGCAGGACCTCGGTCGCTCCGCCTCGGTCCGAAAGCCAACCCAGCAGCCGCGCGATATTCTCGCTGCCGCCTCCGAGCCAATAGCTGCGCGCCTCGATCCAACTGGCCTGCCCGGGGTTGGCGTCGCCCAACTGACGGGCCCAGCTGACCAGGTCCTCCCCCGGCTTTTCGGCACCTAGCCGGGTAGCGTGCTCGGCATCGCTAAACACTGGTTGGCCATCGATACGGCTCATGGCAACCAATGACTGGTCGCTGTGCATGATGACCCGATCAGCCGGTACAGGGCGCTGGAGCAATCGGTGCAAGCGATCTACCTCTGCGCCAAATACGCCTACCACCAGCAAGACGTCGCCGCTGGCAAGCCACTCGGCAGCCTCGACATCGTTCATTTCCGACAGCTGCTCGGGCGTGCGCGCAGCTACCGTTATTCCCGGATGGCGCTGCTTGAAGCGCACCACCGCCGATGCGAATTCAGCGGCGCTGTACTGCGAAATGATGGCGTTGATCTGGTTCGCGAACGCTGGCTGCGCCAGCAACATCAACAAGGCTGCGCATAGGCTGCGCATCGACGAAGACATGCCCCACTCCCGTATCGGGACGCGTGGGCGGCAGAAAACCCACAACCAGGCAGCTGGTGCGAGCCATTTCTGAGGATGTCGCCCACCGCGACAATTCCTTGGGGAGTACGGGCTGGTATCGGGCTCGGTCGAACGAGTCGACCTTACCGTTGCGGGGGCAGCATCAGCTTTCTACTGATTTCCCATTCAACCCGGACCGTGATCCGGGCACCGCGCACTCCATTGAGCCGGCCACCTCGTGACCGACCGCGCGAACCTTACGCGCGCCCCTGGTTAGATCAAGCCGTTATCGGAATCGGTGAGCGTGGGCGGCAGAGCTGGCTAGACTCTTCAATCTAGACCTTGGAGCCTTACGGATGAACGACGAGCAGCCCCCTAAATCGCTCACGCTGCGGCAAATGCTGCAAAGCGTCCTCGCTGGCGCCCTGGGCGTACAGAGTGCGAAGAACCGTGTTCGTGATTTCAGCCACGGCAAACCAAGCCACTTTATCCTGCTAGGCCTTGGATTCACCTTGCTGTTCGTGCTCGTGCTGCTCGGTGTCGTGAAGCTGGTGTTGTATCTGGTAGCCCTGTAGCGAGGCCGCTATTGATGACTGACCCAGAACACGGCCGTGGCGACGACCAACAGAATGATGAAGAAGATCGCGGTGGCGTCCGCGCGACTGTCATTACCATGATGCTGAGACATGGCTGCGCTCCTTTATGGGGTTTCTTCAGCGTCGATCAGGGCGTTCTGCCTGGAGTTAAGACCACCGCTGCGCGGCGCTCAAGGGCAGGCGTGCAAATTCCTAAAAAGCGGTGTTTCGTTCTAAACATATTCCCAAACATCACTTTTGCGCATAACTGCTAGCTGGTATCTTGCCGCCCTCCCTCAATGGGTGCGCGGCCGTGCGCGCAGAAAGCTGTAGACAGCCCTGAGAACAGGACACCCCATGTACGTTTACGACCAGTACGACCAACACATCATCGAGGATCGCGTGCGTCAGTTCCGCGACCAGACCCGCCGCTACCTGGCGGGCGAACTCGGTGGTGAGGAATTCCGCCCGCTGCGTTTGCAGAACGGCCTTTATATTCAGCGCTATGCGCCCATGCTGCGCATTGCCGTGCCATACGGGCTACTGTCGTCCAAGCAGGTACGCAAGCTGGCGGAAATCGCCCGCAACTACGACAAGGGCTACGCCCATATCAGTACCCGCACAAACGTACAGTTCAACTGGCCAGAACTCGAAGACGTGCCGGACATCCTCGCCGAGCTGGCGACCGTCCAGATGCATGCCATCCAGACCAGCGGCAACTGCATCCGAAACACCACGACCGACCAGTTTGCGGGTGTGGCGCACGACGAACTGGTCGACCCACGGCCCTGGTGCGAGATCATCCGTCAGTGGTCGACGTTCCACCCCGAATTCGCCTTTCTTCCGCGCAAGTTCAAGATCGCCGTCAACGGTGCGGTCAGCGATCGCGCCGCCATCGAAGTACACGATATTGGTCTGGAAGCGGTGAAGAACGATGCAGGCGAATTGGGCTTCCGCGTCTCGGTTGGCGGCGGCCTGGGCCGCACGCCGATCGTTGGCAGCTTCATCAACGAGTTCCTGCCCTGGCAACATTTGCTGACCTACCTCGATGCCATTCTGCGCGTCTATAACCGCTATGGCCGCCGCGACAACAAGTTCAAGGCGCGGATCAAGATTCTCGTCAAGGCGCTTACGCCCGAGGTGTTCGCCGAACGTGTCGACGCCGAGTGGTCCTACCTGAAGGACGGCCCGAACACCCTGACCGAAGCCGAAGTCGAGCGCGTCAGCCAATTCTTCGTGGATCCGGCCTACCAGGTTCTCGAGGATCAGGGCGCCGCGCTCGCACAACTCGACGCCAAGCATCCCGGCTTCGCCCGTTGGCGTCAGCGCAACGTGGTCGCACACAAGAAACCGGGCTACGCCGCCGTTACGCTATCGCTCAAGAGCACCGGCGTCGCTCCGGGAGATGTCACGGACAAGCAGCTCGACATCATTGCCGACCTCGCCGATCGCTACAGCTTTGGTGAAGTCCGCAATTCCCACGAACAGAACATGATCCTGGCGGACGTCGAGCAAGCTCGCCTGTTCGAGCTCTGGAACGAGCTACGGGAGCTGGGCGTCGCAACGCCGAATATCGGCCTGCTGACCGACATCATCTGCTGCCCGGGCGGAGACTTCTGCTCGCTGGCCAATGCCAAGTCGATTCCTATCGCCGAAGCGATCCAGCGTCGCTTCGACGATCTGGATTACCTGTTCGACATCGGCGAAATCGACCTGAACATCTCGGGCTGCATGAACGCCTGCGGCCACCACCACGTCGGCCATATCGGCATCCTCGGCGTGGACAAGAAAGGTGCGGAGTTCTACCAGGTCTCGCTCGGCGGTAGCTCGGGCCGCAATGCCAGCCTCGGGCAGATTCTCGGCCCTTCGTTCGCGCAGGATGCGATGCCCGATGTGATCGAGAAAATCATCAAGGTCTATGTCGAGCAACGTACCGAGGACGAGCCATTTCTCGATACCTTCCGCCGGATCGGCATTGACCCCTTCAAGGAGCGCGTCTATGCAGCGAATCATTAAGAACGACCAGGTCGTTGACGAAACCTGGCACCTGCTGCCCAAGGACGTGACACTCGAAGAACTGTCCAACTGCGATGACCTGATAGTGCCCTTTCAGCTGTGGCTCGACCATGCTCATGCCCTCAAGGCGCGTGACGGTGGGCTGGGCATCTGGCTGGAAGCCGATGAGGCGGTGGAGGACATCGCCGATGACCTGCAGCATTTCCAGGTAATCGCACTGAATTTCCCGGCGTTCACCGATGGGCGGCATTACTCGAGCGCCCGCCTGCTGCGCGAACGCTATGGCTACAAGGGCGAGATTCGGGCGATCGGCGATGTATTGCGGGACCAGCTGTTCTATATGCGCCGCTGTGGCTTCGACGCCTTCGCCATCCGTGCCGACCGGGATCCTTATGATGCACTGGAAGGCTTGAAAGACTTCTCGGTGACCTATCAGCCCGCCGCGGACGAGCCGCTGCCCCTGTTCCGCCGCCGTCAGTCCTGACCCCTCAACCGGGCCTGCATCCTGCCGGCAAGACGGCATGCTGCTGGCCCCATCCAGCCCCTTCGTCCCCGTACGAGAATCCCGAAACGCGAAACCCTGCCATAGCAGGGTTTCGCGAGGCGGGCATCCCTTTCAGGTCCGCGGGTACATCCAGAAATTCGGATGCTCGGGCTGCTCGCCCTTGGTCGCCTCTTTACTGCCGAAGGCTTCCTTGATCTTTTCTGCCAATGCTTTCAAAGCCGACTCCTTAAGTTTCGCGTGATGACCTGGCGCTAGCTTGTTGGAATCACTCGAATCAGAGAAATCGGTTTTGGCTATTCGGACAATAGCTGGCGGAACGGCGGCATTCAGTCCAGTCGCACCAATGTCCGCCCCACCTGCCCGCCGGCGAGGATGCGCTCGATCGCGCCCGGTAGCTCATCCAACGTGACCTCTTCGACCAGGTCAGCGAGGTTCGGCACCTTCCACTGCAACGAGAGTTTGTCCCACATGGAGCCTTTCACCACCAACGGGATCTCGACCGAGTCCACGCCAAGCAGGTTGACACCACGCAGGATGAACGGCAGCACATTGGCCTGGAAGCTGGTTCCCGCGGTCAGGCCGCAGCAGGCGACACTCGCCCCGCGGCGCAGCGACTTGACGACATTGAAGAGAATATCGCCACCGACAGTGTCCACCGCCCCGGCCCACTGCTCCTTGAGGATCGGCTTCTCGACACCCGCCTGCAGTGCACTTCGCTCCACCACCTCTTGCGCGCCGAGGCGCCTGAGGAAATCCGCCTGACTGGATTTACCGGTGACAGCCGCTACCTTGTAGCCCAGGCTAGCCAGCAGTGCGACGGCTATGCTGCCTACGCCCCCTGTAGCGCCGGTCACCAGCACGGGCGCTTCTCCTGGTTCCAGACCGGCTTGCTCGAGCTTGTCGACGCACAGCGCAGCCGTAAGCCCAGCCGTACCGAGAATCATCGCGTCGCGCAAGGACAACCCTGCAGGCCGCCTGATCACCCAGGCAGCCGGCACTCGAATGTATTGACCAAAGCCGCCAGCGGTGTTCATGCCCAGGTCGTATCCGGTGACAATTACCTCGTCCCCGACGGCAAACTCCGCCACGCTCGATTCGCTGACGGTGCCAGCCGCATCGATGCCCGGCGTATGCGGGAACTGACGCGTCACCCCACGGTTGCCGGTCGCTGAAAGCGCGTCCTTGTAATTGAGCGAGGAGTACGCGACTCGAATGAGCACCTCGCCAGTCGGAAGGTCGTCAGTGCTGCGTTCGACCACATTCGACTCGAAGCGACCATCAGCCTGCTCTGTAGTCATCAGCGCCTTGAAATTAGCCATTCGCTGTTTCCTCATTGCCAGAATCGTTGTTCATTCAAGCGGCTCAAGCCTTTGAGCAGGCCATGCTCGATAACCGTGCTGGCCGCCATGCCGAACCGCTCGGGAAGGCTTTTCTTTTCCGCATAGTGCAGATGGAACAGATCCGCTTCGCGGGCACGTTCGGCCAGGTACTCGTCACTGGTCTTCAGCTCGTCCACCAGTCGCTTGCCCAGTGCCGAAATACCGAGCCAGACCTCGCCCGTCGCGACCTCGTCGATGGCCAGTTCCTGGCGATAGCGCGCCACAAAGTTCTTGAAGAGTTCGTGTGTGGTTTCCAGATCATCCTGGAACTTCTCACGCCCTTTCTCCGTGTTCTCGCCGAACACCGTCAGGGTGCGCTTGTATTCTCCCGCGGTCAGAACCTCGAAATCGACATCGTGCTTCTTCAGCAATCGATGCACATTGGGCAATTGGGCGACCACGCCGATCGACCCGAGGATTGCGAATGGCGCGCTCAGAATCTTCTGGCCGATACAGGCCATCATGTAACCGCCGCTGGCAGCAACCTTGTCGACGCATACCGTGAGCGGCACCCCGGCATCACGAACCCGCACCAGCTGTGACGCTGCCAGCCCGTACCCATGCACCATACCGCCGCCACTCTCCAGCCGCAGCACAACCTCGTCCTGTGGCGTCGCCAAGGTCAGGACGGCCGTGACCTCGTGCCGAAGATTCTCGACAGCCGATGCCCTGATGTCACCATCGAAATCCAGCACGAAAACCCGAGAGCGTGATTCACCGGATTTTTTTGCCTGCTTGGCAGCCTTGGCCTCGCGCTTACGCTGCGCCTTGAGCTGGTCCTTGTCGACCAGCTGCTGTTCGAGCCGCTCGCGCATCGATTTGTAGAAGTCGTTCAGCTTCTGCACTTCCAGATGGCCGCTCCCCTGTTTACCCCGCCCTTTACGCAAGGATGCGAGCGTGATGAGCACCACCAGTATCGCGACGACAAGCGTCACGGTCTTGGCCAGAAAACTCGCATAGTCAGCCAGAAACTCCACATATCCTCCTAGGGCCACTCGACCAGGCGCGTCCGGCGCGCCAAAACCGCTCAAGCATACCCAGTCCTTCGACCGAGGAGCCAGTCATGCTCATTCAAACAAACGTATGATTTATCGTTGACACTCCAGAGGCATCCACCTACCCTCGCGAAAATCAGTCCCCCGGAGCGAAGCATGGGCAGCATCTACCTGATCCGCCACGGTCAGGCGTCGTTCGGCGCGGAAAATTACGATGTCTTGTCGCCGCTCGGCTTGCGACAGTCCCTTGTGTTGGGCGACTACCTCGGCGAACTCGGTATCCGTTTCGACCGCTGCATCAGCGGCGAGCTCAACCGTCAACAGGACACCGCGCGCGCTACGCTCGATAGTCTGTTCAAACGGTGCGACGGCGCCGTGCCCAACCTTGAGATCGATGGGGCCTTCAACGAGTTTCCTGCCGATGAGGTAATTCGCGCCCATATGCCTGACCTGCTCGAGGTCGAGCCGAATGCACTTCATATCCTGCGCAACGCCGCCGATCACCGAGGCGAGTTCCAACGGCTGTTCAGTTACGTGATTCGGCGCTGGGTATCCGGCGAGCACGAGAAGGAAGGCCTGGAAAGCTGGCAGGGCTTCGTCGAACGTGTCGAGGCCGGCCTGAAGCGACTGCTTCTCGAGGCGAAGCAGACCGACAGGGTAGCCGTATTCACTTCGGGCGGGACCATCACCGCCCTGCTACAACTGATCATTGGCGTTCCGCCGATCAAGGCGTTCGAACTCAACTGGCAAATCGTCAATACGTCGCTGAGCCAGCTCAAGTTTCGCGCCGAAGAGGTCACCCTGGCCTCCTTCAACAGCCGGGCGCACCTCGATCTACAGAAGAATCCGGAGCTGATCACCTATCGATGAGCTCCAATTGCTTGTGGCCACGGCTGCATGTTCACCACGAAAACAAGGGATCAAATCGAATGAGCAACGTCGACGAAACCATCCAGGGCATGAAGGCCAAGTTCAACCCCAGCGCCGCGACCGGCCTGGACCTGGTATTCCAGTTCAATATCACCGATGCCGACAACTACTACCTCGTCGTCAAGGACGGAACCTGCGATTTTCACAAGGGCGAGTCGGCCGATGCCAACGTTACGCTGATCATGGACAGCGAAACCCTGCAAGGGGTGATCAGTGGCGAGACCGACGGCATGCAGGCCTTCATGGCCGGCAAGCTCCGCGCTGAAGGCGACATGATGCTCGCGCTCAAGCTCAGCGAACTCTTCCCAGCCTGATCGGGCGCGGGAATAAAAAACCGAAGTCAGCGACTTCGGTTTTTTTTATGGATTTTGAATGCTTTTTCCATGCATAAAGCATATTGATTGATCAGCAACAGCCTTGCCAATAACAAGCCGAATCGCTTGGTAATGGGGTATCAGCGCATTAGATTGAAAAGGTCCAGTGCTCACGCTCGGGCCGGCTACATCGCTGCCTTCAGGCAGCCACCTATAACGAGAAGGGACAAGCATGTCGCTAGCAGATCAGACGAGCCCCGTTCGCGAGGGCGAGCAGCTCCCCCATCGACGTCGTCGACCAGTACCTCAAGCAGCAGATTCCCTCGCTGGAAGGCACGCCGGTCATCTCACAATTTCCAGGCGGCGCCTCCAACCTGACCTACCTCATCGAATACGCCAATCGAGAACTCGTCCTTCGGCGTCCTCCGTTCGGCCACAAGGCTAAGTCGGCCCACGACATGGGGCGCGAGTTCCGCATCCTCAACCAGCTCAACGCGGGCTTTCCGTACTGCCCCAAGGCCTACGCTTATTGCACCGATGAATCGCTGATCGGTACGCCGTTCTACGTCATGGAGCGGGTGCGAGGGATCATCCTGAGGGAGAACATGCCGGCAGAGCTGGGCTTTACAGCCGACCAGACCACGGCCTTGTGCAAGAGCTTCATCGACAAGTTCGTCGAGCTGCACAACGTAGACTACCTCGCCTGCGGCCTCGGGGATCTCGGCAAACCGACCGGCTACGTACAACGTCAGATCGAAGGCTGGATCGACCGCTACGAGCGTGCCATTACGCCGGATGCCGCGAAATGGGAACCGGTCAAGCAGTGGCTTCGCGACAAGATGCCTGCCGACCACCACAAACCTGGCATCGTCCATAACGACTACCGTTTCGACAACGTCATCCTGAACCCGGAAAACCCGATGGAAATTATCGGGGTACTGGACTGGGAGATGACGACCATCGGCGACCCCTTGATGGACCTCGGCAATACCCTCGCCTACTGGATCGAAGCGGACGACCCGGCGCCAGTTCAACTGATGCGCCGCCAGCCAAGCAACGCACCGGGCATGCTGACCCGCCGACAGTTCGTGGACTATTACGCCGAACGCGCCGGCATCCGCCTGGACAACTTCGATTACTACTACACCTATGGACTGTTTCGTCTGGCCGCCATCGTTCAGCAGATCTACTACCGGTACTTCCACGGACAGACCCAGGACAAGCGTTTCGCCAAATTCGTCCAGATGAATGCGCTACTCGAGCAAATGAGCCTTCAGGTCATCAACAAGTCGACGCTGTAAGACATACAGCCACAGAGGGGAATTTCCATGAGCAAGACCACACTGTTCGATCTCGACGGCAAGATCGCATTCGTTTCGGGCGCCAGCCGCGGTATCGGTGAAGCGATCGCCAAACTGCTTGCCCAGCAAGGCGCCCACGTCATCGTCTCCAGCCGCAAGATAGATGGTTGCCAGGCAGTCGCCGACGCTATCAATGCCGCCGGCGGCAAGGCGACGCCCATTGCCTGCCATATTGGTGAACTCGAGCAGATCCAGAGCGTATTCGCTCAGATACGCGAGCAATTTGGCCGGCTTGACATCCTCGTCAACAACGCTGCGACCAATCCCCAGTTCTGCCATATCCTGGATACCGATGTAGCGGCCTTTCAGAAAACGGTCGACGTGAATATCCGCGGGTATTTCTTCATGTCCGTGGAGGCTGGCAAGCTGATGCGTGAAAACGGTGGCGGCAGCATCATCAACGTCGCCTCGATCAACGGAGTCACGCCGGGCAACTTCCAGGGCATCTACTCGATCACCAAGGCGGCGGTGATCAACATGACCAAGGCTTTCGCCAAAGAGTGCGCGGGCGCCGGGATTCGCTGCAACGCGCTCCTACCGGGCCTGACCGACACCAAGTTTGCCTCTGCGCTGGTCAAGAACGACGCCATACGTGAGGAAGCGCTGCGGCACATTCCGCTGCATCGTGTTGCGGATCCGAGCGAAATGGCCGGTGCCGTGCTCTATCTGGCCAGCGATGCCTCCAGCTACACCACCGGCTTGTCACTAAATGTCGATGGTGGCTATCTCGCCTGATGAAGGCTTCCGGGCGGGTGCCATCGATGTCCATCCATTTGAATGAGTCACGCGCTCCGCGCTGCGGGCAACGGATATTTTTGAATCACCATGCCTTCAGCGCCTGCTCGGCTGCATCGTTACGCGGCCGTGCCAAGAGCCCGGTTGGCGCCTGCTCAATCGCATACTCGGCACCGTCTGCGATCGGCAGATAACTCACCCGTAATGGACGTGCCTCGAGGAACATCGAACCGCACTGGCATTGCTGCAGCCAGGCCCAGGCATCCACACCAAGCGCGCTTTGTGCCAGTTGAGTCCTGGGACGGCGGGCCAGGTCCTGCTGCTCTACCGCCAGGTAGCGACCTGATAGCTGTTGCAGACGAAAGCCAGGTTCCAGACCAATCAGGGTCGCCAGGCCCCGCCACTGCAACACGCGTGCGTCCAGCTGCCAAAGGTCGCCCTCGAGAGTGACATGGCGCACCTGGCTGCCCTGCTCGATCCGTACCTGATACCGCTGATCGCCATCGGCCTGGAACGTCAGCGTGGCCAGAGGGGCATTCTCTTCCAGTGCCTGGTAGGTCCGCGCATCCCAGGCGACGAGTCCAATCAAACCGCCCAAGCCAAGTACCAGCAATCCAAAGGTTCCGCGCAACCAACCAAGCAGCCAATGCCCGCCGAGCAACAAACGCAGCGCCACCAGCACGGTAATCAGCGCAAACAGCGCGATCACAACGGACAACCCCAGGTATTGCATATGATCTTCCTTGGATGAACGGAACGCGCCCAATTATCGACAGCCCCGGTCAAACCGCCAGCACCAGCGCAGCACTCTGATTACGAGTCGACATTCTGCACGCCGTGACCGACCAAACCCGCCCCGCACAAGCGAACCACGCACAAACATAGCGATTCGCCGTTGGCTGGCATCGCTCCGCCGGGCATCATGGCGTCCCCTCTCTGCGCCACGAGAACTCGATGCCGTACCTTGAACTGGCCATGGACCTACCGGTGCTGGTCGCGCTGCTCGCCGTCGCCTTCACGGCTGGATTCATTGACGCCATCGCCGGTGGCGGTGGACTGCTGACCCTACCGGCGCTGCTCACGGCAGGGCTGCCACCGCATTTGGTACTCGGCACCAACAAACTCAGCGCGACCTTCGGCTCCGCGACGGCAAGCTTCACGTTCTATCGTCGCAAGTTGTTCGACCCTCGCCAGTGGCGTCATGCACTGCTGGCCACCGCGATCGGCGCAATCCTGGGCGCCGCCCTGGCGCACCTGATTCCGGCGCGCTGGCTGAACCAGTTGCTGCCGGTAGTGGTGTTCGTTTGCGCGCTGTACGTCCTGTTCGGCCAGGTCCCAACGACGCCCCGCGAAGGCTCCCTATCGTCAAAGCCACACAGACAATGGCCTCAAGGTATCGGGCTGGGCTTCTATGATGGCGTGGCCGGGCCGGGAACAGGTGCGTTCTGGACCGTCAGTACCATGCTGCTCTACCCGCTCGATCTCCTACGCGCCAGCGGTGTTGCCCGAACCATGAACTTCGTCAGCAACGGCACCGCACTTGTGGTTTTCGCCATTCACGGGCAGGTGGCCTGGGTGTTGGGCTGTGGCATGGGGTTGTCTCTGATGCTGGGCGCCTACCTTGGCGCGCGCACCGCGATCCATGGTGGCTCCCGATTCATCCGCCCGATCTTCATCCTGGTGGTATTAGCGCTGAGTCTGCGTCTAGCCTGGCAGCACTGGTTCGGTACTGCCTAGGCGCCGGGCCACATAGAGTTCGATCAGATACCGCGCGATGGACCTGGGCGCCGGCAAGGCCGGCAGGTCATGAATGGAAAACCATCCGGCATCTTCGATTTCCTCAGGCTGCATCAGGATGTCGCCGGAGGCGTACTCGGCGTGGAACCCAAGCATCAGCGAGTGAGGAAATGGCCAGCCCTGGCTGCAGATGTACTTTGGGTCATGGATCGACACGCCGACCTCCTCCTGTACTTCACGCCGCACGCACTGTTCGACGGATTCCCCCGGCTCGACGAAACCGGCCAGCGTGCTGTAGACGCCTGGGGCGAAGCGCGGTGAACGAGCCAGCAGCACCCTGTCCCCCGAGGTGACGAGCACAATCATACTTGGCGAGAGGCGCGGATACTGATGAATGCCACAGGCTTCGCATTTCATCGCTCGCTCGCGGGGATGCTGGGTCATAGGGTTGCCGCAACGACCGCAAAACCGATGCTGACTGGCCCACGTACCGATCTGCGCCGCAAAGCCAAGCATGCGGAACCGGTCGTTGTCTTCGTCCTGCATCATCAACTGCCGCAGGCCCTGCCAGCCGGCACCTGGAACAGTCACAGGATCGGCCAGCTCCATGAGGAAGACTGGCTCACCTTCGAAATAACCAAGCCCCTGTTCGCTGATCAGGGAAGTTCGAGACGCTTGAGCCAACTGCGCGGAAACAACACCCCATTGGGATCGACCAGAAAACCCTGCTGGCAACGCACCAGTGCTGAGCCGGCTTCACCAGCCGGATCCAGCAGTGCGGGCTGCCAGCGCAGGCTCATCAGGCCGCCACCGGCAATCCAAGCGCTCGCACGCTCTCTTCCGCGAGATCGAGAACGCTGACGCGCGAATCGTCACGACGTAGAACCGCACCGCCCTCAAGGTAGTACTCGAGGCTGGTCAAGGCATCGGCCAGGGTCTCGAGCATCTGCTCGGCTGGCATCTGCATGCCCTCGAGCATCTCCTTCTGAATGAAGTCGGCACAGGCCCCAATCAGATCGGCTGCCCGATCCTGCTCGAGAAAACGCAGGCCGCCGCGAACGGCCATCAGGCTGAACGGGACATTGGCCAGGTGGAGTTTTTCACCATTGGATTCCAAATAGGCGGTAATGGCGCGCTTGGCCAATGCAAGGCCGGCGGTCGCCTCGCCGATCACCACGATGCAGGCTTCCGTGAGCTGATGGTTGGCGAAGGCTTCAGCTTCATGGCCGGGCTGTGCAATCTGTGGGCGCGGATCGCGTTTTTCGCCGCGCTCGAGACTGCCGACCATGCTTTCGACGTAGAGCACGGCGTCGGCGAGCTTGAGAAGCGCCTGCGGATCGGGAGCAACCTCGCCAGTCCAACCAGCGACCACGGGTAGTTGGGCATGCAAGGCGCTCGAAGCCGAAGACAGGCCCACCATGCCCAGCGTCTTGCCCAGCTTGCCCAGTTGGGTCTGCAGGCTGACATAGGCATCGGCCGGCGCGGTTTGTCGCTCGATCAGGTCAAGCAGATCCTTGACGCTCGCCAGCTCTTCTCGGATCGCCGACGAAAGTGAACGCATCACCGCTTGACCAGGCCCGGCAAGCCGCTGGAATTCGTCTTCCAGCAGATGGTCGGTAAACGGCAGGGAGCTTAGCGAAAAGATCTGTCGAACTTCACTGGCGATAAGCCCGCTGCTTTCGGCGAGCGCCACAAGATAGAGCAGCTCTTTCAACAGGCCACGGGGCGCTTCGTATGCGGTATTGGCGATCAGCTGACGGACCTCACGGTCCAGCCGCGAGAAAAGCTGCTTGCGCGACTGACGGGGCAGAAGCTGACCGTCGAGCATCGCTTCCAGCGCCGCAGTGCCGAGCCAGCATAGGCGGCCGCCCGGCGTATTGGCGAACAGAACGTCCAGCCGTCCGAGCGCGCGCCCCATGAGCCGCAGACTGGCCGCAGCATTTTCCTCACGGATGAATCCAAGCAGGCCGACCTGATACATCTGACGCAGCCGGCGTGCTTCCGCTCCACGACCAGCAGATTCGCGCACCGCGGCGGCAACCGGAGGGCGGGCATGATCCAGGCGTGCGCTGAAGAAGAAGCTCTCGGGAAGTGCGGGCTGGCCACTGACCAGCCGCAGCGCATTGATCGCCGGCAGCAGCAGCTCGGGCATTTCCTGACGACTGGCATCCACGCTTTCGAGGTAACGCCCCAGTACATAGAGCGCATTGCTCAATGCGGCCAGCTGGGTGTCACGCTCCTCCCCCGCGCCTACCGGGATATCGGTGGCGAGCTGGAGAATTTCCTGCGCCAGCAGCTCGGCGCCGGTCAGCTCGATCAGGTTGAGGGTGCCGCGGACCTGCTTCAGGTTTTCCACGGCCTGCTGCAAAAGACCGCCATTGTTGCGATCGATGATGAAATGTTCGAGGCTCTGCTCGGCCTCCTCCATGGTGGCGAACAGTTCGTCGCGGACCAGACTCAGCGAAGTAGCTCCGGTAACCATGCCTAGTGCGCCTCCCGCGCAACGTTAAAAGTACACATCAGTCGGCAAAGTCCGGTTTCTGCTTGCTCATGTGAGCGGCCATCGCGACCTTCAGGTCCGCCGATTGAAGCATGGCGGCATTCCAGGTCGCGATGTATTCGAGCCCGTCGTCGACCCGATGGTCGCGCATGTAGCGAATCATCTGTTTGGTACCGCGAATCGCAATGGGCGATTTCGCAGCGATTTCGCTCGCCAGGGCCTGAACGGCGTCCGTCAACTCACCTCGGTCGGCATATGTCCGGTTCACCAGGCCTATGGCCTGCGCTTCGCGGCCATCGACCATGCGTCCCGTGTAGGCCAGCTCACGCATCATACCGTCGCCGATGATACGCGGCAGCCGTTGCAACGTGCCGACGTCTGCCGCCATCCCCATGTCGATCTCCTTGATGGAGAATTGCGCATCCAATGTGCAATACCGCATATCGCACGCGGCAATGAGATCGATCGCCCCGCCAAGGCAATAACCCTGGATGGCAGCGATGACGGGCTTGCGGCACTCATCGACCACGTTGAACGAGGCCTGCAGCTTGAGAATCTGACGCCGAAGCCGGTCGGCATTGCGACCAACGTCATCCCCTAGCTGCGTGGCAGCCTGGGCTAGAAGTTGCAGATCGATGCCAGCGGAAAAATGCTGGCCATCGCCGGAGAGGACCACGACCCGCGCTTCGTCCGTCTCGTCGACCCAACGAAAAATATCGACGATCTCGTCCCAGAACGCAGCGTTCATCGCGTTGATCTTTTTCGGGTCTGTGGATTGCCACATGGGCAACCCTGTCCTTCAGCTCGACACGGAAGGCTTGGTATTGAGTCACGCTATCATCCTCGACAGCCGAGGCACCCGGTGCCTTCTGAATTCTGCAGCAAATGCTGCTTTTTCAACCGCACAACTATAACAACAGCCTCTCGAAAGTCGATGCGGGGGTTGTGATGCAGCCCACGCCCTCGCGCATGATCCGCTTTGACAATCGCAGTCAGCCCGCATCGGCCCCCTATCGTCAGTTCTCCAGCACGCAATCGACCGTATACAGCATCCCGTCCGGTCGCTCTTCGTGCTGCAGGCCGTGGACGTCGGCGTCGAATCCCGGGAACAGGCTGGCGAAGCGCTGCGCGAAACCGAGGTAGTCCAGAATCGAACGCGTCTCGGACGTGAAGCGCTCGCCCGGCATGATCAGTGGAATACCCGGCGGATAGGGCACCAGCATGACCGCCGCCACGCGCCCCTCCAGTTCACTGATCGGCACCGCCTCCACCTCGCCTCGCACGAGCTTGTCATACGCATCGGCCGGCTTCAGCGCGAGCTCCGGTAGCGATGTATACATGCGCCGCATGGCTCTGGCAGTGGCGTTCTGGCGGTAACAATCATGGAGCGCGTCACAGAGGTCGCGCAGCCCCATACCGGCATATGCGCTACCGCCTGTTTGCGCCACCGACGGCAGCGCATCGCACAGCGGCACATTGCCGTCATAGTGCCGCTTGAATTCCAGCAGCTCCGTCAGCAGGGTGCTCCACTTGCCCTTGGTGATGCCCATCGAGAACAGCACGAGGATCGAATAGAGCCCCGTCTTTTCGACGACGAGCCCGCGCTCCCAGAGGAACTTGCTGACAACCGCCGCAGGGATGCCGCGCTCGCCGAGCTTGCCTCCTGCCGTGAGCCCGGGCGTGACCAGCGTGACCTTGATCGGGTCAAGCAGCACGTAATCCTCGGCCACATCGCCGAAACCATGCCAGTCGGCGTCCGGCTCCAGCAGCCAGTCATGGGTGGCCAGTGATTCGGCCCCGTCTGCCGCCGGGGGCTGCCAGATGCTGAACCACCAGTCATCAGCCGTCATGTGTTGACGTACGTTGGCCAGCGCACGGCGAAAGCTCAGCGCCTCATCGAAGGTTTCCTGAATCAGGGATCGACCCGCGGGACCTTCCATCATCGCCGAGGCCACGTCCAATGACGCCAGGATGCCGTACTGTGGCGATGTCGAGATGTGCATCATGAACGCCTCATTGAAGCGGTCACGATCCAACTGTCGCTGTTCGCTATCGAGCACATGGATCATCGACGCCTGACTGAAGGCCGCGAGCACCTTGTGTGTCGAATGGGTGGTGAAAACCAGCGGCCCCTGTTCACGCGTGTCCATGCCATAGCGGCCGTCATAGAATTCATGAAACGCGGCGTAGGCATACCAGGCCTCGTCGAAGTGCAGCACGTCGACGGCGTTGCCCAGTGTCCGCTTGATGAGGTTGGCGTTGTAACAGAGGCCGTCGTAGGTCGAATTGGTGACGACAGCCAGTTTGACGCGTGGCGGACGGCCACGTGCCAGCGGGTTGGCGTCGATCTTGGCCTGGATGGATTGCGTGGAGAATTCCTCGAGCGGGATGGGTCCGATGATGCCCAGCTCGTTACGCGACGGTGTCAGATACAGCGGAATCGCGCCGGTCATGATGATGGAATGCAGGATCGACTTGTGGCAGTTGCGGTCGACGAGTACGAGGTCGTCACGCGCCACCATCGAATGCCAGACGATCTTGTTCGCGGTCGAGGTGCCGTTGATCACGAAGAAGGAATGATCCGCGCCAAAGTTGCGCGCCGCGCGAGCCTCTGCTGCTGCCAGCGGCCCGGTGTGATCGAGCAGCGACCCCAGCTCCGGGACCGACACCGACAGGTCGGAGCGCAGCGTGTTTTCGCCGAAGAACTGGTGGAAGGCCTGTCCGACCGGGCTCTTGCGAAAAGCGACACCGCCGCCATGCCCTGGCGTATGCCAGGAATAATTCGAGTCACCGGTATGCTGCACCAAAGCACGGAAGAACGGGGGCAGCAGGCCTTCCAGGTAACCTCGGGCCGCCCGAGCCACCTGACGCGCCAGAAATGGCACCGTGTCTTCGAACAGGTAAAGCAGACCGCGAAGCTCGTTCAGGTCGGCCATGGCCTCAGCCGGTGCGTTCTCGATGGTGATCTGCTCGCCCAACGCGAAGATCGGCAATTGAGGGGCCCGTCGACGTGCAACGCGAATGAGCCCCACGACATCTTCGAGCAACCGCTGGTTTTCGCCGGCGCCCTCCGCTGCAACCAGAATGCAGGCCAGTCCGTGGTGAGTCGAGGCAACGATACGCCCTTCGGCAGCACTGCCTGTGGGCAAGATGTGGAAGCCGTCCTGTTCGAGCTCGGCGGCAATTTCGCGAACGCGTTCTCCGGCGACGGTATCGGCCTTGATGTCTCGGTGAACGATAAGGATCGGAAATTTCAGATCTTTGTACATGGAAGCATCCTGAAGACAGTCCTCTTCAGGGTAGAAGCTTCGCACCCAAGCACCAAGCCGGAATACGCGCCGCCGGGCGGTGCAACCCTCAGGCCGGCTCCGCTTCCACCTTCACCGGTTGTTCCAGCTGGACCCAGAGCGGCGTGGCCCCGGCGGCTTTCTCGATGGCCTGCATCCTCGCCGTATGCGCCGCGATTTCCTCGGCGCTGGCACGGATCACCAGGGTTGCGGGTCGCTCCGCAGGCAGCCGACGGATCGGCGTGGCCTGCTGACGACCGCCGTGTTCGGCATCGGCCCCTTCTCCGGCCAACGACAGATTGGTCTGCCCGCCGGTCATGGTCAGGTAGACATCCGCAAGGATTTCGGCGTCGAGCAACGCACCGTGCAGATCGCGCCCGGAGTTGTCGACGCCATAGCGCTTGCATAGGGCATCCAGGCTGTTGCGCTGCCCCGGATGACGTTCGCGCGCCATCATCAGCGTATCGAGGATGCTGCAATGATCGCTCAGTTCGGCCCGGTCCTGCTGGCCAAGCAAGGCGAACTCGTTGCTGATGAAGCCGACGTCGAACGCCGCGTTGTGGATGATGAGCTGGGCGCCCTTGATGAACTCGAAGAACTCATCTGCGACGTCGCGGAAACGCGGCTTATCGGTCAGGAATTCGTTGGTGATGCCGTGAACCGCGATCGCCCCTTCGTCGACTTCGCGGTCCGGCTGCAGGTAGACATGGTAATGCCGCCCGGTCAGCCGACGCCCGATGACCTCGACGCAGCCGATCTCGATGATCCGGTGCCCATCGGTCACCGGCATGCCGGTGGTTTCGGTATCCAGCACTACGCTACGCATCGTTCAACTCTCTCAAGCAGTTTGTCGTTTGGCCTGTACTACGCCACGGTTGGCCAGCAGATCGGCGCGCTCATTGCCTGGATGCCCGGTATGGCCGCGCACCCACTGCCAGCTCACCTGGTGGCGATTGACCTGCTCATCGAGCTGTCGCCACAGGTCTTCGTTCTTTACCGGTTGCCGGGTCGAGGTTTTCCAACCACGCTTCTTCCAAGTGGGCATCCAGTCGTTGATGCCCTGCATGACGTACTGGGAGTCCGTGATCAGCCGCACCTGGCAAGGTCGTTTCAGCGCCTCCAGGGCACGGATCGCAGCCAGGAGCTCCATGCGGTTGTTGGTCGTCTCCGCCTCGCCTCCCCAGAGCTCCCGCTCGACGCCCTTGTAGATCAACAGGGCACCCCAGCCGCCGGGCCCAGGGTTGCCCTTGCAGGCACCATCGGTGTAGATCTCGACCGTTTCATCGCTCATGAAGAATCAAAGCATCCTAGTGTTCGGCGTCACGACGGCTGAGCTTTGCGACCGGCATCGGCAACAGCTGCCCCATACGCTCGCGACGTTGCTGACGTAACGGCCGCAAGCCAACCATCAACTTGCGCGCGACCAGCACGTAAAAGCCACCCAGCGGGGCTTGCAGGCGTTGGCCGATCGGCTCAAGACCTGCGAGCCGATCTCGCCACTGGCCCGAAGAAAGCGGCGGACAATAGCACCCGTACCGGCGTTTCTCCAGCGCGAATCCGAGCAGATTCAGCCAGTCCCCCACCCGCGTCGGCCGAATGCATCGGGCATCGCGAAAAGCGCTACGGGAGACCAACCGCCTGGCGCCCCATGGGCTCCAGGGATTGACACCGACGATCAACAGGTGACCACCAGGGCGCACGCTGCGAGCCGCTTCGCGCAACAAGGCATGAGGCGACAGACTGAAATCCAGCCCGTGCTGGACCACCACCACATCCGCGGCATGCTCGCCAACCGGCCAGGACTGCTCCTCGCAGACGATCTCGACGCCAGGCAGTGACGGCCCCACGCGTACGCTTCGCTTGATCTTGCGGGGCTCGATGGGCGTGTTGGCGAACGGCCCATAGTGCACCAGGTAGCTACCGAAACACCGTTCGAGTTCGTGCTCGATGATGAGCCGCTCGTGCTCGAGCAGCTGGGAGCCCAACGGTCCGTCGAACCAGGCACTGGCCTCGTTCATCAGATCAGCCCACTGCAGTTGCGGCGGGGTGGCGCGAAACTCGCTCATGTTTTGCCTCCACGGGTCCGGCCGGCATCCGACCCGGTCGATTCAACAGTATCAAGTCCGGCTGTTAGGATGCGCCTTTGCGACTAACTTGGCGACCCGCATCATGTTGAAGATCGAAGCTCTCCCCGCCTTTACCGACAACTACATCTGGCTCCTGCAGGACGCCGAAACCAAACGTTGCGCTGTCGTCGACCCAGGTGACGCGGCGCCAGTTCTGGCATGGCTGCAAGCCCACTCGGAATGGCAGTTGACCGATATCCTCATCACCCACCACCACCCCGACCACGTTGGCGGAGTGGAACGTATCAAGCGCGAGACCGGTGCGCGGGTGTACGGGCCCGCCAGCGAAGCCATACCGGCCCGCGACCATGCGCTCGCCGATGCCGATCGCATCCAGGTGCTTGGCCATGAGCTGGAGGTCCTGGCAGTACCGGGTCACACGCTGGGGCACATCGCCTACTTTCATGCCGACCCAACAGCACCCTGGCTGATGAGCGGCGATACCTTGTTTGCCGGGGGCTGCGGTCGGCTGTTCGAAGGCACCCCTGTGCAGATGTTCACCTCGCTGGAGCGCCTCGCGGCCCTGCCTGCGAACACGCGCATTTACTGCGCCCATGAATACACATTGTCGAACCTGCGTTTCGCCCTGGCCGTCGAGCCGGACAATGCAGCACTACAAGAGCGCCTCGAATCAGTCGAGCGGATGCGGGCATCCCAGCAGATCACCCTGCCGTCCGAGATCCGTCTCGAGCGCGCTACCAACCCCTTCCTGCGGAGCACCGAGAAGGCGGTCGCCGAAGCAGTTGAGCGGCACAGCGGCACGCATCCGGACAGTCCGGCGGAGGTCTTTGCGGCGCTCCGCGCCTGGAAAGACCGCTTCTGAGCAGCGTCGACCAGTCCCCAAAACACCTGACCTTTGCTTGACCCACCGGAACGGCATTCCTACACTCGCCCGACTTTCGAGCCCGGGGAAGCCTCCAGCCAATGTCGCCTGACCCATCCAATTCCGCTCGCCCAGACGCCTTGGCAGCGTCTGGGCGAGCCCTGGCGCTGGCCATCTGTCTTGCCATCGCCGGCTGCCAGAGTGCAGCCCCACGCGCACCGTCGCCCGTGGAAGTAACGGATGTCCAGGAGGTCGACGACACCCTGTGGCTCACCAGCAGCCCCGTCGAGCCCAGCCACACCGACATCTGGGATCGGGTTCGGCATGGCTTTCAGCTTCAGGAGCATCTCGACGGCAATCCAAGGATCGAACAGCAACGCCTGCTGTTCGCCAGCCGCCCAAACTCCATCGAGATCGCCAGTGAGCGCGGTAGCCCCTACATCCATTACATCGTCGAGCAGCTGGAAGAGCGTGAGATGCCGCTCGAGCTGGCGCTGCTGCCGATCATCGAGAGCTCCTACAATCCATTCGCATACTCGCCCGCCCATGCGGTCGGCTTGTGGCAATTCATTCCTTCGACTGGCCGGCATTTCAATCTTCAACAGACCAGCTGGTACGACGGTCGCCGCGACATCACCGCATCGACCACTGCAGCGCTACGTTATCTGAACTATCTGCACGGCCTGTTCAACGACGACTGGCTATTGGCGCTAGCGGCGTACAACTCGGGCGAAGGCACTGTGAGCCGCGCGATCGAGCGCAACCAGAAGCTCGGCCTGCCGACCGACTACTGGAACCTGTCGCTGCCAGCCGAAACCCGGGACTACGTGCCCAAGCTGCTGGCGCTTTCGCAACTGGTTCAGACCCCCGAAGCCTATGGCATCAACCTCAATCCGATTGCCAACGAGCCCTACTTCGAGGTCGTCACGCTCAAGCAACGGATGGACCTGGCACGTGCGGCCAAGCTCGCCGAGCTGGACGAAGACGAGATGTACCAGCTCAATCCGGCCTACACCCGGCGCATTACTCTGGACGGCCCGCAGCACTTGCTAGTACCTACGGCGAAAGCGGAAATGTTCGCAGCCAACCTCGCCCTGATGAAGCCGCAGGACATGGTTGACTGGACCCAGTACAAGGTTCGCCCGGGCGACACGCTCGGCGCGATCGCCAATCGCCATAACCTGTCGATCAGCGTCATCCGCGACATCAATCGGTTGAAGAACAATACGCTTCGCATCGGCCAGCTGCTGAGCCTTCCGCAACCGGCCAATGGCGGCCAATCACGCGAGCTGCTTCACGCCGTCGCACGCAGCCAGCCGGCACCACGTAGCTACCGTGTCCAAAAGGGAGACAACCTTTGGGACATCGCCAAGGCACAGAAGGTATCGGTCAATGACCTGCAGCGCTGGAACAACCTCTCCGGCAGCCAGTTGAAGGTCGGCCAGGCGCTGTTCCTCCAGGATACGGCTACCAAACATAGCGGCAGCGGCAAGCCGGCGCCGACCTACTACAAGGTCAGGAAGGGCGACTCGCTCTACCAGATCGCCAAACGCTTCAATGTCCAGATCAATCATCTGAAAACCTGGAATCCGCGTGACTCGGCGCTGCTCAAGCCCGGTCAGACCTTGACGCTTTATCTTCCCCGCTGAGATACCAGGGCTCAGCTGCGCCGGGTCAGCGCCTCCAGGCAGCGCCCCGCCAGCTGGACGAAGCGCTGGAACGCCACGAACTGCTCATGCTTGAGCGCCCGCCCTGTGGTTCTTCCGTCCGCATAGAGCACGCCGATCTCTCGCCCTCCCGCCAGCAACGGCGCGATGAAGAACATGCCTCGGCCCAACCGTTGGCGGATTGCAGACGTCACCAGCTCCTCGAGGTTGTAGCTCGCGGGCACTCCCATCCAAAGCGCTTCCCGCTGGCGTAGAACGTAGCTGAAGATATCAGCCCGTCTTGCCGGATCCGCCGGCAGTACGAAACCCGCCCTCCAGGCCTCGCTCCCCTCGCCGACCGCACACTTCACGCGAAAGGTAGTCTGCTGGTCGGCGAGGACGCACAGCATTACCCGCTCCAACCCCGCCCCTGATGCAGCCCCTTGAGCAGCGTTTCGAGCATGAGCGCCACATCACCACGCGATGAGGCCATCATCGCCAGGTCCCGCATGGCCTGCTGCAGCAACACCAGGTCCGGCTGGAGTTGACTGGCGAGGCGTTGCTCATGCTGCAAGCGCAGTTGTTCGGGGTCTGTCGACGGTATCAGCTTGCACAGTCGGCTTGCGCCAAAGGTTGCCGCCACGTCGACGGCCTCGTCCGCGCTGGCAAGGATCTGCTGCATCGCGTCGTCTTCCGATATTCCGGTGAATTCGGCCAGTTCCTTGACCAAGGCCTGCATGGCCTCACACTCCCAGCCGTTCAACGCAGCGGCACCAATGCGCACACCCAGACTGACCGAGCGAACGCCAGGGTCACGCAAGTTGGCCGTCCCATGCGCCAGGCTCGCCAGCTCGCCGATGTTCCAGCTCTTGATCAGACCGAGGTTCAACTGGCGAAAACTGGTTCCCAGAAGCTGCTCGACCTGCTTGTCGAAGTCCGGCTCGCCCCGGTCAAGCAGATCGCCCAAGCGGTCGGCCTGCTCGCCGCCGCAGCCCCAGAATGCAAGCTCGCCGACTTGGTGGAGCAACGCCGCGATGAACACCTCCTCCTCATGCTTGCTCAGGACATAGCCGCTGATGTTGCGGGCCTGTACCGCCGCATGGAAAGAACGCGCCAACAATTCCTGCAATTGCTGCCGAGGCGCCCTGTCGAGCAGGCCGTCGATCAGGCTGACCGAAAGACTGATCAGCCGCACATTATCGAAACCGATCATGACGATGGCGCGCGAAATGGTCTTGATCGTTTCCTGAGAAGGGTTGTAGTAACTGCTGTTGCCGACCCGCAAGACCTTGGAAGTCAAGGCAGCGTCGCGCAAGAGTACGTCCGCGAGCTGCTGCACCGAGGCGGTTTCCTGCTCGGTCAGCCGCTGCAGGTCCTGAACGACCGCCGCGAGTGCAGGTAGATCGGACTGGTTCAGGCGGTCGATCCACGACTGCAAACCGTATGTGGATTCGTTCACGATAGCGACCTCGGAAAGCGCTCCAGCAGCGCTTGAATGATGGCAGTGTGCCCAGATGGCCGCCCTTTTTCCAGCGGATACAAGCTGTTACTGTAACCGGCCGAAAACCGAAAGCGCCATGGATCGGAATCACCCTTTGATGCGACCCGTCCTTCTGTTGTTGACATGCCTGGGCTTGAGCTTTCCGTCTTTCGCGACCATCAGCGAAAGCCACGGCTATGCGCAGTTCGGTACGCTCAAGTACCCCGAAAGTTTCACCCATTTCGACTGGGTCAACCCGGATGCCCCCAAGGGGGGACGCGTCCAGTTGATGGCATCAGGTACGTTCGACACCCTTAATCCCTATACCTTCAAGGGGACCAGCCCGATCGCGACGCCCGGCTTCTATCAATACGGCATCACCGAGTTGAACGAACCCTTGATGGTAGGCTCCGGCATCTACGACCCATCTGGCGACGAGCCTGCCTCGGCCTATGGGCTTATCGCCGAGACGGTGGAGTACAGCGACAACCATAGCTGGGTCGTCTTCAACCTTCGCGAATCGGCGCGCTTTCATGATGGCAGGCCCATCACCGCCTACGACGTGGCGTTTTCCTACAGGACACTGGTCAAGGACGGTCATCCGCGCTATCGAACCGATCTGAACGGCGTAAAGCGTGTCGACATCCTCAACCGCCACCGCATCCGTTTCGTCTTCGACACGCCGAACAATCCGCTACTGATCATGCGTCTTGGTGAGTTACCCGTACTGGCGCAGCATTACTGGAAGGACCGTGATTTCAAGGCCACAACCTTTGACCCGCCGCTAGGCAGCGGCCCCTACCGGATCACCGAGGTTCAACCCGGCCGGCGCGTGATATTCGAGCGCGTCAAGAACTGGTGGGGCGCCGATCTGCCGGTCAACCGCGGCAAATACAACTTCAACCGTGTCGAAGTCGAGTTCTACCGGGACAGCACCGTCGCGTTCGAAGCCTTCAAGGTCGGTGAGTTCGACTTCTACATCGAGCACCAGGCCAAGAACTGGGCCAACGGGTACCAGTTCCCGGCGGTGCTTCGCGGTGACGTGATTCGAGCCGAGATCCCTCACCAGATTCCCACACAGACCCAAGCCCTGTTTCTGAACGGGCGCCGGGCGCTTTCGATGATATCCGAATCCGCCGGGCGCTGGGCATGATGTTTGATTTCGAATGGACTAACCGCGCGCTGTTCTACGGCTCCTACAAGCGAAGCGAAAGCTACTACCCGAACAGTGATTTTGCCGCTACAGGCAAACCTGAGGGGGCGAATGGCTGTTGCTCTCCCCCTATCGGGACCAATTACCGCCCGAGCTCTTCACCGACGCCTTCAAGCTGCCCCGCACCGAGGGCCGAGGGATTCCGCGCGAGACCCTGCGCGCCGCACTGTCCTTGCTGGAGGATGCGGGCTGGAAACTGACAGCCGACGGCTTGCGCGACAAATCAGGGCGCGCCTTCAGCTTCGAGATATTGCTCGTGAACCCCGGATTGGAACGGATTCTTCAGCCCTATGTCGAGAACCTCTCTCGCATTGGCATACAGGCCCGCCTGCGAACGGTCGACAGCGCCCAATACAAGCAGAGGCTCGACCAGTACGATTACGACGTGATTCTCACCACACTCTCCCAGACGCTGAGCCCGGGCCTGGAGCAACTGCTGTACTTTCATTCCAGCCAGGTGGACGTCAAAGGCGGGCGGAACTACGCCGGCATCGCCAACCCCATCGTGGATGACCTGATCGCCAAGCTGCTTTCCGCCAAGACACGTGACGAACAGGTCGCCGCCGGGCGTGCGATCGACCGTGTCCTGCTCTGGAACCACTACACCATCCCCAACTGGTACATCAGTCACCACCGCGTGGCGTACCAGAATCGGTTTGCCCATGTCACGACGCCGCCTTATACGCTGGGGTTGCGCGCGTGGTGGCTGAAGGCTCAGGAGAAGTCAAAATGAAACGAAACGCGAGACGTCCCCTGATGCGCACCGGACTGCTGGCGCTTCTCTGCCTCGCTGGTTTGGCCCAGGCGGCACCGCAGCACGCGTTGACGCTATACGACGAGAAGCCGAAGTATCCCGCCGACTTCACGCATTTCGACTACACCAACCCCGACGCCCCCAAGGGTGGGACGCTTCGCCAGGCGGGTTTCGGTAGCTTCGATTCGCTTAACCCTTTCATCAATAAAGGCGTGTCGGCTGACGACATCGGGTTGATCTATGACACCCTCACGACGAACAGCCTGGACGAGCCCTTCACCGTTTACGGCTTGCTGGCGGAAAAAATCGAAAAAGGACCAAACAATGAGTGGGTGAGGTTCTACCTGCGCCCCGAGGCACGCTTTCACGATGGAGAACCCGTCACAGCCGAGGACGTGGTGTTCACCTTCGAGACCCTGATCAGTAAGGGCGCACCCCACTACCGGGGCTATTATGCGGACGTGGAAAAGGTCGTCGCGGAAAACGAGCGGCGCGTGCGCTTCGACTTCAAGCACGCCGGGAACCGCGAGTTACCGCTCATTCTCGGGCAATTGCCAGTGCTGCCCAAGCACTGGTGGGCTGATCGGGACTTCACCGCCGGCAACCTCGAGTCGCCGGTCGGAAGCGGTCCCTATCGCGTGGAGCGCGTCCAGGCCGGGCGCTCAATCCGCTACAGTCGGGTCGAGGATTACTGGGGCAAGGACCTTCCGGTAAACCGTGGCTTCTACAACTTCGACAATCTGCAGTACGACTATTACCTCGACAACACCGTCGCGCTTCAGGCCTTCAAAGCCGGGCATTTCGACTACTGGCTCGAGACCAGCGCGAAGAACTGGGCCACCGCCTACGACATCGATGCGGTGCGTGACGGACGCATCATCAAGGAAGAGATCGACAACCATAACCCTCAAGGCATGCAGGGCTTCGTCTTCAATACCCGCAAAGCGCGCCTGCAGGATCCGCGTGTGCGCGAGGCCCTCTCGCTGCTGTTCGACTTCGAATGGACCAACCGGCAGTTGTTCAATGGTGCTTACACCCGCACTCGCAGCTATTTCGACAACTCCGAGCTGGCCTCATCCGGTATGCCGGATGAGCAGGAACTGAAACTCCTCGAGCCGCTGCGCGGGCAGATTCCCGACGAGGTGTTCGAAAAACCCTTCGAGCTGCCGAAGACCAATGCCGACGGGATCATTCGCGAGCAACAGCGGCGTGCCTACGAGTTGCTCACCGAGGCCGACTGGACGGTCGAGAACGATAGGATGCTCGACGCCGGCGGGAAGCCGGTAAAGCTCGAGTTCTTGCTCGTGCAGGCTGAATTCGAACGTGTGCTCCTGCCCTACAAACGTAACCTGGCCGACCTCGGTATCGATTTGGAGATCCGACGCGTCGATGTTTCCCAATACATCAACCGCCTGCGGTCGCGCGATTACGACATGATTGTCAGTGGCTTCGGGCAATCCAACTCGCCCGGCAATGAACAGCGTGAATACTGGCATTCGGCAAGCGCAGACAATCCGGGTAGCCGTAATTTCATCGGGCTCAAAGATCCCGCCATCGACACCCTGGTCGAAAAGCTCATCGCAGCCGATTCAAGGGAAGAATTGGTGACGCGCACGCGCGCGTTGGATCGGGTACTGCTGTGGGGCCACTACGTCGTACCCAACTGGCACATCAAAACCTGGCGAGTCGCCTACTGGAACCACTTGGAACACCCCGAAACCACGCCGATGCAAGACATTGGACTGATGACCTGGTGGCAGAAGCCGCAGAGCGCCCCGCCGAAGCCGAAAACCGAGGTGTCTTCCGAAGGTGAGACCAGCTCGGGCACGGAGCGCTAGACATGCTCGCGTACATCGTTCGCCGCCTGTTGCTGATCATCCCGACTTTGTTCGGCATTCTGCTGATCAATTTCGTGATCATCCAGGCCGCACCGGGCGGGCCTGTGGAGCAGGCGATAGCCAAACTCGAGGGATTCGAAGGGGCTACCAGCCGGATTGCCGGCGGCGGGTCGGAGGTCGCCACTGGCAACAACTATCGCGGTGCGCAGGGGTTGGACCCGGAGCTGATTGCCGAGATCGAGCGCCTCTACGGTTTCGACAAGCCGCCGCACGAGCGCTTCTGGATCATGCTCAGCAACTATGCCCGACTGGATTTCGGCGAGAGCTTTTTCCGTGACGCAAAGGTCACGGAGCTCATCGTCGAAAAGATGCCGGTGTCGATCTCACTGGGGCTGTGGAGCACGCTGATAATGTACCTGGCGTCGATCCCGCTAGGCATCGCCAAGGCTACGCGACATGGCAGCGCCTTCGACGTCTGGACCAGTTCGGCTATCATCGTCGGCTATGCCATTCCCGCCTTTCTGTTCGCCATCCTGTTGATCGTCCTGTTTGCGGGCGGCAGTTACTGGAACTGGTTCCCGCTACGCGGGCTTACCTCCGCCAACTTCGACGAACTGACCCTTACCGGGAAAATCATCGATTATTTCTGGCATCTGGCACTGCCCATCACCGCACTGGTGATCGGCAATTTCGCGACCCTGACGCTGCTGACCAAGAACAGCTTTCTCGACGAGATCAACAAGCAGTACGTGATCACGGCTCGAGCCAAGGGCCTCAGCAAGAACCGAGTTCTCTACGGTCATGTATTCCGCAACGCCATGCTGATCATCATTGCCGGCTTCCCATCGGCGTTCATCGGCATGTTCTTCACGGGCTCGCTCCTTATCGAAGTGATCTTTTCGCTCGATGGGCTTGGATTGCTCAGTTTCGAGGCGGCGATCAATCGCGATTACCCTGTCGTCTTCGGCACCCTATTCCTGTTCACGTTGCTGGGCCTGGTGGTCAAGCTGATCGGCGATCTGACCTATACGCTGGTCGATCCGCGCATCGACTTTGAAAGCAGGGAGGCCTGAGATGAAGCTGACCCCGCTCAATCAGCGTCGCTTCGCCCTGTTCAAAGCCCATAAACGAGGCTGGTGGTCGCTATGGATATTCCTCGCCCTGTTCGTCCTGAGCCTTGGCGCGGAGCTGATCGCTAACGACAAGCCGATCGTCATACGTTTCGATGGTGGCTGGTACTTTCCGGTGTTCAAACGTTACCCGGAGACCGCCTTTGGCGGCGAATTTCCTCTCCAAGCGAACTACAAAGGGCCTTATATCCAGGGGCTTATCGAGGAAAAAGGCGGCTGGATGATCTGGCCACCCATTCCCTTCAGCTACTCGAGCATCAACTACGACCTGCAGGTACCCGCCCCGGCTCCCCCATCGCTGGACAATTGGCTCGGCACCGACGATCAGGGCCGGGACGTGCTGGCCCGAGTCATCTATGGCTTCCGCATTTCCGTGCTATTCGCTCTGACGCTGACCCTGATCAGCTCGATCATCGGCGTTGTCGCGGGCGCGCTCCAAGGATTTTACGGAGGTTGGGTCGATCTCGTTGGGCAGCGCGTGCTGGAGATCTGGTCCGGCCTGCCGGTGCTTTATCTGTTGATCATCCTTGCGAGTTTCGTACAGCCGAACTTCTGGTGGCTGCTGGGCATCATGCTGCTGTTCTCCTGGATGAGCCTCGTCGATGTAGTACGCGCCGAGTTCCTGCGGGGGCGTAACTTGGAATACGTGCGCGCCGCGCGTGCCCTGGGCATGCAGAACGGAGCCATCATGTTCCGCCACATCCTGCCCAACGCCATGGTTTCGACCATGACCTTTATGCCCTTCATCCTGACAGGCGCCATCGGCACCCTGACCGCCCTTGACTTCCTGGGGTTCGGCCTGCCTCCCGGGGCCCCCTCGCTGGGCGAACTCGTGGCACAGGGCAAGGCCAATCTGCAGGCACCCTGGCTGGGTATCAGCGCCTTCATGGTCCTAGCGATCATGCTGACACTGCTGGTGTTCATCGGCGAGGCGGCGCGTGATGCCTTCGACCCAAGGAAATAGCATGACCGAGACGCTCATCGAGGTTCGCGACCTCGCCGTGGAATTCGTCAGTGGTGACCGTGCGCAGCGAGTCGTCGAAGGCGTTAGCTTCGATATACGCAAGGGAGAAACACTGGCGCTTGTCGGCGAGAGTGGCTCGGGCAAGTCGGTTACCGCCCATTCGATTCTCAGATTGCTCCCCTACCCCCTGGCCCGGCACCCTTCGGGCAGCATTCGCTATGACGGCGAGGATCTCCTGGGCGCCGATGAAAAGCGCATGCGCCGCATCCGCGGCAATCGCATCGCGATGGTGTTTCAGGAGCCGATGACGTCTCTCAACCCGCTGCACACCATCGGCCAGCAAATCAACGAAATCCTGCTTATTCACAAAGGGCTGCGTGGCAAGGCGGCCACCGCGCGCAGCCTTGAGTTGTTAGAGCTCGTCGGGATTCCGGACCCTCGGAAACGCATCCGGGCTTATCCCCATGAATTATCCGGTGGCCAGCGTCAGCGGGTCATGATCGCCATGGCGCTCGCCAACGAGCCCGAACTGCTGATCGCAGACGAGCCCACCACCGCCTTGGACGTAACAGTGCAGTTAAAGATCCTGGAGCTGCTCAAGGATTTACAGGCCCGCATGGGCATGGCGCTGCTCCTGATAAGCCATGATCTCAATCTGGTGAGAAGAATTGCGCACCGCGTGTGTGTCATGCAGCGCGGTCGCGTCGTCGAACAAGCGTCTTGTGAGCAACTGTTCCACTCGCCACAGCATCCCTACACCCAGGAACTGCTGGCAGCGGAGCCCAGTGGCGGGCCAGTCGAGACCGAATCCTCCCCCACACTCCTTCGAGTGGAGGATCTGAGGGTGTGGTTTCCGATCAAGAAGGGGCTATTGCGGCGCACCGTGGACCATGTGAAGGCGGTTGACGGCGTCAGTTTCAGCCTCCCTAAAGGCCAGACGCTGGGTATCGTTGGCGAGAGCGGTTCCGGAAAGTCGACGTTAGGATTGGCCATCCTTCGTCTGCTTGCCAGCCGAGGCGAGATTCATTTTCGCGACAAGGCGCTACAAAACCTTTCTCAGCGGGCGGTGCGCCCTTTGAGAAAGGAGATGCAGGTCGTTTTCCAGGATCCTTACGGCAGCCTCAGTCCTCGTATGTCGGTCGGCCAGATCGTCGGAGAAGGGCTGCGAATCCATAGCGTCGGTACGGCTGCCGAGCAGGCTCAGGCCATCGTCGATGCACTTGTCGAGGTGGGTCTGGACCCGGAGAGCCAGCATCGCTATCCGCATGAGTTTTCCGGCGGTCAACGTCAGCGGATCGCGATAGCCCGGGCGCTGGTACTCAAGCCCGAGCTCATTCTGCTGGACGAGCCGACATCGGCGCTGGACAGGACGGTACAACGACAGGTGGTGGAGCTACTACGCTCGCTACAGGCCAAGTACAACCTGACCTACCTTTTCATCAGCCATGACCTGGCGGTGGTAAAGGCGCTCAGCCACCAGATGATGGTGGTCAAGCAAGGCAAGGTCGTTGAACAGGGGCAGGCCGAGAGCATCTTTGCCGCTCCGCAACATCCGTATACACAGCAGTTGCTGGAGTCGGCTTTCATGACGCCGGCGACTGCCCAACCAGAAGAGGGACAAGCACATGGGTTTTCTAACCGGTAAGCGCGTACTGATCGTGGGCGTTGCCAGCAAACTATCGATTGCCTCGGGCATTGCTGCAGCCATGCACCGCGAAGGCGCCGAGCTGGCCTTCACCTATCAGAACGAAAAGCTCAAGGGGCGCGTCGAAGAATTCGCCGCGAGCTGGGGCTCAAGCCCGGAGCTGTGCTTCCCATGCGACGTGGCCAGCGACGAAGAGATTGCCCAGGTTTTCGAAGCATTAGCCAAGAAGTGGGACGGGCTGGACGGAATCGTTCACTCGGTCGGTTTCGCCCCGGGCGACCAGCTCGACGGTGACTTCACCGAGGTGACCACGCGTGAGGGCTTCCGCATCGCTCATGACATCAGCGCCTACAGTCTGGTTGCCCTGGCCAAGGCCGGTCGCCCGATGATGAAAGGCCGTAACGGCAGCATTCTCACGCTGTCCTACCTTGGCGCCGAACGCACCATGCCCAACTACAACGTCATGGGCATGGCCAAGGCGAGTCTGGAAGCGGGCGTCCGCTACCTTGCCGGAAGTCTTGGTCCCGAAGGCACCCGCGTCAATGCTGTATCCGCCGGCCCGATTCGCACGCTTGCGGCGTCTGGCATCAAGAGCTTCCGCAAGATGCTCGCCGCGAACGAAAGGCAGACGCCCCTACGCCGTAACGTGACCATTGAGGAAGTGGGCAACGCGGGCGCGTTCCTCTGCTCCGACCTCGCTTCAGGAATCAGCGGCGAAATTCTTTATGTAGACGGCGGCTTCAACACGACAGCGATGGGCAATATCGAAGACTAAAGCCAACATCCATAAAAAAACCCGCATATCGTGCGGGTTTTTTTGTTTCTCTCACTCGATCAATACGTCTCGATGTCCGCTTCGTTATGCAGCATGTCGCGGTAGGCGGCGAAATCCTGCTGGCCACTGCGTGAAGCCAAGAATCGACGGTAGCTCTGCTTTTCTTCAGCCGAAAGCTCGGCATCCGGTTCGCTGACGCCGTTCAATTGGATGACTACGAAATCACCCTCACCCAATCGAATACCACCATAGGTCGGAGCATCACCATTCTGCGGACGAGGCATACGGAACACTTCCTGCAGCACGGCCGGCTCGACGCCCTCCTGATTGCGCGATGCGGCTTCGACAGGCTGCCATTCGACCTCAGCTTGCTCGCCGCCACGCAGCTTGGCCAGCAGCGCCTGGCCCTGGGCTTCAGCTTGCTCAGCCGCTTTGGCCTGCTGCAATTGGGCAACGATGCCCTCCCCGACCTGATCGTAAGGCATCACCTCGGGCTGCAGGTGCTGCTTGACCCGCACCACAACGGCGGTGTCCGGATCCAGCTCGATAACCTCACTGTTGGCACCATCCAACAGCACCTCATCACTGAAAGCCGCCTGGATGACCTGACGGTTCGCGGCTACACCAGCACCACCCTCGCGACCGAACGCTTCAGTTGTCCGAACCCGCAATCCAAGTTCCTGAGCAGGTTGTGCCAGGTCTGAGGACTCGAACGCCGCATCTTCCAGCTGTTTGCTGGCCTCGACGAAGCGCTGCTCGACTTGCTGAGCCTTGAGTTCGCGAACCAGTTCGGGCTTCATCGATTCAAGGGTCGGTATTTCGGGTGATTGAACACCAAGCAGCTTAATCAGATGCCAACCAAACTCGGATCGAACCGGAGCAGAAACCTGCCCCTGCTCCAACCCGTAGAGAGCCGCTTCGAATTCAGGGTCATATACACCGGGGCCCGCAAACCCCAGGTCGCCGCCCTCGCCGGCTGAGCCCGGGTCCTCGGACAGCTCCTTGGCCAGCGCCGCGAAATCTTCGCCAGCAGATACCCGCTTGGCAATCTCGTCGATCCGCTGCTTCGCCTGCGCGTCATTGCCATCGTCTGTCTCGATCAGGATATGCGCGGCACGGCGCTGTTCCGCGAGGTTCGCGATACGCTGCTTGTAGAGCTCGTCGACCTCATCGTCAGACACTTCGACCTGATCGAAGAACGACTCCTTGTCCAGCTCGACGTACTCCAATACCACCTGTTCAGGCGAACGAAAACGGTCTGGATTCTGTTCGTAATACTCGCGCGCGTCGCTGTCGCTGACTTGAACCGTATTGGCATCGGCCTGGATCCGGACACTGGCGAAATCGCGGGTTTGCTGCTCGAGGCTGGCGAATCGCTCGATCTGCTCGTCCGTAACGAATCCTGAACCGGAAATACCGGCACGCAGTTGGCCGATCAGCATTTCCTGCTTGAGCAACTCACGGAACTGCATCCGCGTGTAACCCATCTGTTGGATGACCTGATCGAAGCGGGTCGCGTTGAACTTACCCTCTACGGCGAACTCCGGCGTCTGCAGGATCAGTTGATCCAGTGCGGTTTCGGAGAAGGCAAAGTCGGCATTGCGAGCCCCCTGCAGCAGCAAGGCTCGGTCAATCAGCGCCCGCAACGACGACTCTCGCACCAGTTTGTCGTCAAGCAGCGAGGGATCGAAGTCGCCACCTAGCTGCTGCGCGAGCTGGCGGCGCTGCATGTTCATGGCCTCGTTGAGCTCATCCAGCGAGATTTCCTCGCCGTTGACTTCAGCAGCGTTCCGGCTATTGCTGACGGAACTGAAGATTGCATCAAAACCGGTCAGCGCCAGTAGAACGATGATGACGCCGATAATGGTCTTGGCAATCCAGCCTTGAGAGTTGTCCCTGATGTTCTGAAGCATGCGTCCCCCAGGAGGCAGCTGCGCGGCATACACTGCAGCACGGGTGGAAACCGGATAAAAGAAAGGCGCATCCGGGGGATGCGCCTTCGCGGAGCTTTTGGAGCGGTTGGGCCGAATCCCCCAAGCCCGAGCGCAACAGGCGCGGCCTGTTCGAACCACCACTCCAAGCCAGGGTCAGAGTCGACTGACAGCTGGCCGGATCAAAAACGCTTAGTTGACAGCGTCTTTCAGAGCCTTGCCAGCTTTGAATCCCGGAATCTTGGCCGCTGCGATATTGATCGGCTTGCCGGTCTGAGGGTTGCGGCCGGTACGAGCGGCGCGCTCCTTGACAGCGAAAGTACCGAAACCAACCAGTACCACGGAATCACCAGCCTTCAGCGCGCCAGTAACGGAGTCGATTACTGCATCCAGCGCGCGGCCAGCAACAGCTTTCGGGATATCAGCAGATGCAGCGATAGCATCGATCAGTTCCGACTTGTTCACTCTAAGTCCCCTTATTTCTGTTGAGTCGTATCTTTAATTTTTGGTGTAAGCAAAGCGGTGCTGAAATAGCAGCGACACAAAGGGCCGGTTTATATCAAGGGCGCCGAAAATATGTCAACAGAGCCTTCCAGACTAATGCGTGCTGATTCGCTCCTTGGAATCAGACTCGCGCTTGTCTTCCTTTGCAACGATGTCGGGAGCCGCATCAGGTAAGGGCTCCGGCGCGTATTGCAGCGCAATTTGAAGGACTTCGTCAATCCACTTGACTGGTTTAATCAGCAAGTCCTGCTTAATATTTTCAGGAATCTCTTTCAGATCACGCTGATTCTCTTCCGGGATGATCACGGTCTTGATTCCGCCCCGATGTGCGGCCAGCAATTTCTCCTTCAAACCGCCAATGGCGAGTACCTGACCACGCAGCGTAATCTCGCCCGTCATCGCCACTTCAGCGCGAACCGGAATCTGGGTCAGAGCCGAAACCAATGCGGTGCACATACCGATACCGGCGCTCGGGCCATCCTTGGGAGTCGCCCCTTCAGGGACATGGATATGGATGTCCTGCTTTTCATGGAAGTCCGGCGCAATGCCCAAGCTTTGGGCTCGGCTGCGGACCACTGTCAATGCGGCAGTGATTGATTCCCCCATCACGTCACCGAGCGAGCCGGTCTTTGTCAGCCGTCCCTTGCCGGGAACGACCGCCGCCTCGATGGTCAGCAACTCGCCACCAACCTGGGTCCAGGCGAGCCCGGTCACTTGTCCGACCTGGTCCTGCTGCTCCGCAAGACCGTAACGGAACTTGCGGACGCCAAGATAATGTTCGAGCGATGCGGCGTCGATCTCGACCTTGAAGTTCTTTTCCGTGGCGTGCTCCTTCACCACCTTCCGGCACACCTTCGCCAGCTGTCGCTCCAGGCTTCGCACCCCCGCCTCGCGGGTGTAATAGCGAACAACGTCTCGCAATGCCTCGTCCTGGAATACCAACTCGGTTTTCTTGAGACCGTTGGCCTTGACCTGCTTCGGCACCAGGTAACGGTTAGCGATGTTGATCTTCTCGTCCTCTGTGTAGCCTGGAAGGCGGATCACTTCCATGCGGTCGAGCAACGGTGCCGGAATGTTCATCGAGTTCGCTGTGCACAGGAACATGACGTCAGACAGATCGTAATCGACCTCAAGATAATGATCATTGAAGTTGTGGTTCTGCTCCGGGTCGAGCACTTCCAGCAACGCAGACGCAGGATCCCCACGCATGTCGTTACCCATCTTGTCGATCTCGTCGAGCAGGAACAGCGGATTGCGAACGCCAACTTTGCTTAGTTTCTGGATCAGCCGTCCGGGCATCGAACCGATGTAGGTCCGACGATGCCCTCGGATTTCGGCCTCGTCGCGCACGCCGCCGAGCGCCATACGGACGAACTTGCGATTTGTGGATCGGGCGATGGACTCGGCCAGCGAAGTCTTACCCACACCGGGCGGACCAACCAGGCACAGCACCGGGCCCTTGAGCTTCTTGACTCGCTTCTGCACGGCCAGGTATTCCAAGATCCGGTCCTTAACCTCCTCGAGGCCGTAATGATCGGCGTCGAGCACCTCCTCTGCCTTTTGCAGATCCAGCCGGACCTTGCTTGCCGCCTTCCACGGGACATTGACCAGCCAGTCGATATAGGTCCGCACCACCGTGGCCTCGGCGGACATGGGAGACATCTGCTTGAGCTTGTTCAGCTCAGCCGTGGCTTTGGCGTGAGCATCCTTGGGCAGGCCTGCGTTCTCGATGCGCTTCTTCAGGTCATCGATTTCATTGTGGCCTTCATCGATATCGCCGAGTTCTTTCTGAATAGCCTTCATCTGCTCATTCAGGTAGTACTCGCGCTGGCTACGCTCCATCTGCTTCTTGACCCGGCCACGGATTCGCTTTTCGACCTGCAGCAGATCAATCTCGGCATCCAGCAAGGCGAGCACATGCTCGACTCGAGCCGAGAGCTCCGTGATTTCCAGAATCGCCTGCTTCTGTTCGATTTTCAGCGCCATGTGGGCCGCCATCGTATCGACCAGCCGAGCAGGCTCATCGATGCTAGCCAGCGAAGAGAGCACTTCAGACGGGACCTTCTTGCCAAGCTGAACGTACTGCTCGAACTGACTCAGCAAACTCCGCGTCAGCACCTCGCCTTCCCGCTCGTCGATCTCTGACTCCTCGATCAGCTCGACTTCGGCACGACAATGATCCTCGACCTCGAAGAAACGGTCGATCACACCGCGCTGCTCGCCCTCCACCAACACCTTCACGGTGCCATCAGGCAATTTGAGTAGCTGTAGGACAGTCGCAACGGTGCCCACACGATAAAGGGCATCTTCATTGGGATCGTCGTCAGCCGGATTCTTCTGAGCCAAGAGCAGAATCTGCTTGTCGCCCGCCATCGCCGCCTCGAGGGCCTCTATGGACTTCTCTCGGCCAACGAACAGCGGAATCACCATGTGCGGATAGACCACGACGTCACGCAGTGGCAAAAGGGGCAATTCGATGGTTGTCTTCATAACATTCAGCTCTACGGCGGGAACGGGGAAACACCCTAGAAACAAGGATGAGGGCGCGCTAGGCAAAAAACAAGGAGGACGCAGAAATGCAAAAGGGCCCGGAGGCCCCTTTGTACTATCACGCGTCAGGCGCAGCCTTCGCTGGCGGCTCGCTGCTCTCGTAGATCAGCAGCGGCTTCGACGTTCCTTCGATCACGCTCTCATCGATCACTACTTTGCTGACATCCTTCTGCGAAGGAATTTCATACATGGTGTCGAGCAGAACGCCCTCAAGAATCGATCGCAGGCCCCGCGCACCGGTCTTGCGCTCCAATGCACGTCCGGCTACTGCCTTGAGCGCATCGGTGCGGAACTCCAGATCGACTCCCTCGAGTTCAAACAGCTTGGCGTACTGTTTGGTCAACGCATTTTTCGGTTCGGTCAGAATCTGGATCAATGCCGCTTCGTCCAGTTCGTCCAGGGTGGCAATAACCGGCAAACGCCCCACGAACTCTGGAATCAGGCCGAACTTGACCAGATCGTCGGGCTCAACCGCACGTAGCGATTCTCCGATTTTCTTGCCCGGATCCTTGCTGCGTACCTCTGCATTGAACCCGATACCGCCCTGGGTAGAACGGCTCTGAATCACCTTCTCAAGGCCCGCAAACGCACCGCCGCAGATGAACAGGATGTTGCGGGTATCAACCTGAAGGAACTCCTGCTGGGGATGTTTGCGGCCGCCCTGCGGCGGAACGGAAGCAACGGTTCCCTCGATCAGCTTCAGCAGCGCTTGCTGCACCCCCTCACCCGACACGTCACGCGTGATGGATGGGTTGTCGGACTTGCGAGAGATCTTGTCGATCTCATCGATGTAGACAATGCCCATCTGGGCCTTCTCCACGTCGTAGTCACACTTCTGCAACAGCTTCTGAATGATGTTCTCCACATCCTCGCCCACGTAGCCGGCCTCGGTCAGCGTCGTGGCATCAGCGATGGTGAACGGGACGTTAAGAAGGCGAGCCAGCGTCTCGGCGAGCAGCGTCTTGCCTGAACCCGTCGGGCCGATCAGCAGGATATTGCTCTTGCCCAGCTCGACCTCTTCTTTCTTGTCGCGCTGATTGAGTCGCTTGTAATGGTTGTAAACGGCCACTGCCAGAATCTTTTGGCACGCTCCTGACCAATGACGTACTGGTCGAGAATGCCGCTGATCTCCTTGGGCGCAGGCAGTTTTTGCGCACTGCTTTCGGCCTGGGCTTCCTGCACCTCCTCACGGATGATGTCATTGCACAGGTCGACGCACTCGTCGCAGATAAAAACCGAGGGGCCAGCAATCAACTTGCGCACTTCGTGCTGGCTTTTGCCGCAGAAGGAGCAATAAAGCAGCTTGCCGGAATCCTCGCCGTTGCGGGTGTCAGTCATTCGATCGATCCAATCGGGAAGGCTTGAAACACAAGATGAAGGCATTCGAGGGCTTTTTCAAGCCCGGGCTAAAGCCAGACATCGCCAGGGCTGACGAGATCACCCCGCCATCTGACGCTGAGCCAGCACTTGGTCGATAAGCCCGTACTTGACGGCCTCCTCGCCACTCATGAAGTTGTCGCGGTCGGTGTCACGGGCAATGACATCCAGCGGCTGGCCCGTATGCTGAGCCATGATCTTGTTCAGGCGCTCGCGAATGGTAAGGATCTCACGGGCATGAATCTCGATGTCCGAAGCCTGCCCCCTGGAAGCCGCCCAACGGCTGGTGAATCATCATCCGCGAGTGCGGCAGACAGTAGCGCTTACCGGCTGCGCCGCCGGTCAACAGCAACGCACCCATGCTGCAGGCCTGGCCGATGCAGATCGTCGAAACGTCGGGCTTGATGAACTGCATGGTGTCGTAAATGGACATGCCCGCCGTCACCGAGCCACCCGGCGAATTGATGTAGAGGTGGATATCCTTCTCGGGGTTCTCGGCCTCGAGGAACAGCATCTGCGCGACGATCAGATTCGCCATGTAGTCTTCGACCTGGCCAACCATGAAGATCACCCGCTCCTTCAGGAGTCGGGAATAGATGTCATACGCGCGCTCGCCACGGGCGGACTGCTCGATGACCATCGGGACCAGCCCACCGGCGGCCTGGATATCGGGTGCTTGCATAAACGGATTGCCGGACATGTCCAACGATACTCCCTATGTCACGCCTCAAAGACATAAGCCAGCACTAGGCTGGCTTATGAACGTGCATTCAAAACGATTTGAAGAGATTCAAGCTGCTTGCGGGGCTTCCGCAGGCTTCACTGCTTCTTCGTAGGAAACCGATTTGTCGGTTACTTTAGCCTGCTGCAGGACAGTATCTACAACTTGTTCTTCGAGCACAACCGAGCGGACTTCGTTCAGTTGCTCGGCGTTCTTGTAGTACCAGGATACCACCTGCTCCGGCTCCTGATAGGCGGAAGCCATCTCTTCGATCAGCTCGCGAACACGGCTGTCATCAGGCTTGAGCTCGTGTTGCTTGACCACCTCGGCAACGATCAGACCCAGCACGACGCGACGCTTGGCCTGCTCTTCGAACAATTCGGCCGGCAGCTGATCGGGCTTGATGTTGCCACCGAACTGTTGCACAGCCTGGGCGCGCAAGCGGTTGACTTCATTGTCGACCAGCGCCTTCGGTACCTCGATCGGGTTGCCAGCAACCAACCCTTCCATTACCTGGTTTTTCACCTTGGTCTTGATTGCCTGGCGCAGTTCCCGCTCCATATTCTTCTTGACCTCGGCACGGAAGCCCTCAAGGCCACCTTCCTGCACGCCGAACTGAGCGAAGAATTCGTCGTTGAGCTCGGGCAGTTGAGCAGCGGCGACGCTGTTGACGGTCACGGTGAACTCGGCGGTTTTGCCGGCCAGGTCGAGATTCTGGTAATCCTCAGGGAAGGTCGGGTTGATGACGCGCTCTTCGCCCGCCTTGGCGCCAACCAGCGCATCCTCGAAGCCCGGAATCATGCGACCGGATCCCAGGACCAGTTGTGTGCCTTTAGCCGAGCCGCCAGCGAAGGCTTCGCCGTCGATCTTGCCGACGAAATCGATATTCAGCTGATCGCCATTCTCGGCCGCACGGTCAACGGTCTCGTAACGGGTGTTCTGCTTGCGCAGGATCTCCAGCATATTGTCGACGTCGGCGTCACCCACCTCGGCCTGCAGACGCTCGATCTCGATGCTCTCGAACCCGGCGACCTTGAATTCCGGAAAGACTTCGAAGGTTGCAACGTACTCGAGATCCTTGCCCTTCTCGAAAACCTTGGGCTCGACAGCCGGCGCGCCAGCAGGATTCAGCTTTTCTGCAACGACGGCCTCATAAAAGGTAGCTTGGATGATATCTCCCAGCGCTTCCTGGCGAGCGGCAGCTTCATAGCGCTGGCGAATGACACTCATCGGCACCTTGCCAGGACGAAAACCCGGAATCTTGGCCCGGCTTGCAGTCTGCTGCAGACGCTTGTTGACTTCGTTCTCGATACGCTCGACCGGCACGCCAATGGTCATACGACGCTCGAGAGCGGAGGTGCTTTCAACAGAAACTTGCATGGATTTTCCTCGTTGCACAGACATAAGCCGGCGTTCCGGCCCCAGAATGGGCAAGCATTCTAGTGGCTCGTCTGGCAGAAGTCACCCCGTCCGGCAAGCCTGCTCGAGGGCTGCGATTGCGCTGTCTGGCAGCGACACCAGGCGTTCCGGACGTTAACGCAGCCGTTGACGAGTTAGTGCTAACGGGCTCTTGGTACGATCAAGGCGTGCGACCAGTCGCGGTTTTCGCAACGTGGACAAACCGCTCCCTGCTGCTCCTCGATGCGCTGCGTATGGCCGCAGCGCGTGCAGGCAAACAGCCCGGTGGCAGGTGCCCGTCCAAACACGGCGCGGTGATCGGGCGGCAGCACTGACAGCCCCGGCCTGACGTCACCGACCGAGTAGAAATAGAGACTCACATCGCCATCGGTTTCCAGGATACCAAGGCGCACCTGCCCCAGATGCTCTACCCCTGCTGTCTGAGCTCCATGAAGAACTCGTCGGAAGAGATGTTCAGGTGATTGAGACTCTCGAGTTCGTATAAACCGTCCTTGATGATGGTGACTGGCTTTCCCTCCATCCAGTTCGAAAACCGAACGCTATGGCTCATCGCCAGTACAGTCAGACGGTAGAGCAGTAGGAGCGTCACGAAGACCGTGGCGATAGGTAGTAGCGGCACATCCTCGTAAAACGAGACATCACCGGCCGCCGAACCCAGCGTGAGAATGACGACCAGCTCGAACAAGGACAATTGGCGAATGCCACGACGGCCACTGACTTTGAGGAACACGAAGACCACCACGAACGCGAAGAGCGCTCGAAACGCAACCTCTGTCAGAAACAGCAGCGGAAAATCGGCCAGCAGCATGCGCGACCAATCGAAAGCGGTCATTCCCCTACTCCGTCAAGCCATACAGGAATAGGACTCCTAGCTGCGGAATTGGGTCATTGATGGCCGATGCGATAAGCCACAGACTTGACTGACCGACCAAGATGAAAATCCTGATCTGGGCACGCCGGCAATGTCCAGCTCACCGCCGCGTACAATCCGTACGTCTCGTCCACCACGAGCCCCAAACCCTCCAGGAGCCGTCAGCAACCGGGCTTCGGTAAAAACAGACAGACACAAAAAGCCCCAATCAAGGGGCTTCAGCCATTTTCGGATCGACGCGAACGTCGCGAAAACATCGAGTGGTGCGGACGGAGAGACTCGAACTCTCACACCTTGCGGCGCCAGAACCTAAATCTGGTGTGTCTACCAATTTCACCACGTCCGCAGTGCTCAAAACGAAAACGCCAGGCATCGCCTGGCGCTTCGGAATATGGGGTGGACGATGGGGCTCGAACCCACGACCGCAGGAGCCACAATCCTGTGCTCTACCAACTGAGCTACGTCCACCATATTGCCTTGCTTGTGCCAGAGTCCAAATGGCGCACCCGGCAGGATTCGAACCTGCGACCATCCGCTTAGAAGGCGGATGCTCTATCCAACTGAGCTACGGGCGCTTTCATCTGCATTCTGTTTGGAGCGCAGACTTCAAGCTCGGGCTTCCAAAGCGACTGCCTTGAAAGCCGTCTTACCCAGCAGCGAGCTGTGCTCGACAAGCGGGGCGAATCTTAAAGGCGCCCCATGATGCCGTCAACAACAAATTTCAAAAAATTCAGCCGGGTAAAGGAGTTACGGGACGCTGTAGCCCTGTCGCCTTTGCCGGACCGCAACGCCGTGCGAGAATGCGCGTCCTTTTTCTCCTTCATTCTATGGTTAGCCAAGCGTCATGACTGCACAACTGATCGACGGTAAAACGATCGCTGCCAATATTCGCCAGCAGATAGCGGGTCGCGTGGCCGAGCGCGCCAGGCAAGGCCTGCGGGTTCCAGGGCTGGCCGTCATCCTGGTGGGTACCGATCCCGCCTCCCAGGTCTACGTCGCACACAAGCGCAAGGACTGCGAGGAAGTCGGGTTCCGTTCGACTGCCCATGACCTTCCGGCCGAGACCAACCAAGCCGAGTTGCTGGCCCTCATTGACGAGTTGAACGAGGACCCCACAATCGACGGGATATTGGTGCAGCTGCCGCTGCCCAAGCACCTGGACGCCTCTCAGCTGCTGGAGCGCATCCGTCCCGACAAGGACGTAGACGGCTTCCATCCCTATAACATCGGACGGCTGGCGCAGCGAATGCCACTTCTGCGCCCCTGCACGCCAAAAGGCATCATGAGCTTGCTGCAGAGCACCGGCGTCGACCTTCATGGCTTGAACGCAGTCGTGGTGGGCGCCTCGAATATCGTCGGTCGCCCGATGGCGCTCGAATTGCTGCTCGCAGGGTGTACCACGACGGTCACGCATCGCTTCACGCACGATCTCGCCGAGCATGTGAAACGTGCTGATCTGATCGTTGTGGCGACAGGCATTACCGGCCTGGTGAAAGGCGAGTGGATCAAGCCGGGCGCCATCGTTATCGACGTGGGCATCAACCGCCAAGCCGATGGCAAGCTGGTCGGCGATGTGGAATTCGAATCAGCTGTCCAGCGCGCTGGTTGGATCACGCCGGTTCCAGGTGGCGTCGGGCCGATGACACGGGCCTGTCTGCTGGAAAACACCCTGCACGCCGCCGAGCATCTGCACGGCTGACTCATGAAGAAACGGCACCCTCAGGTGCCGTTTCTTATACTCCGTACCTGAATGTCGATCAGCTTTCCTTTTCCCAGGACTTGATCAGCTCGTCGTAACTGACGGTCTGGCCTTTGGGCTTTTCGTTCTCCAGTTTCGGTTTCGGCGCACCGGGCTGACTCAACCAATACTCAGGGTCGCGTGGTTCGTTCATCTTGGGTCCACATTTAGGCTGGACGTTGGCCCGTTCGAGCCGAGCCATCATCGAGTCCTGCGCTTCAGCCAGTCCATCGAGCGCCTCCTGGGGCGTCTTGTCACCGCTCGCCGCCTCAGCGATGTACTGCCACCATAGCTGGGCCAGGCGTGGGTAGTCGGGCACGTTGGTACCAGTCGGGGTCCACTGCACCCGTGCAGGGCTGCGGTAGAACTCCACCAGCCCACCCAGTTTGGGAGCAGCCTCGGTCATTGCGTCGGAGTTGATGTCGGACTCGCGAATAGGGGTCAGCCCGACCAGCGTCTTCTTCAGCGAAACCGTCTTCGCTACGGTGAACTGTGCGTAAAGCCAGGCGGCCAAACGACGCTTCTCGGGTGTCGAGTCGAGGAAGGTCCAAGAGCCAGCATCCTGATAGCCCAGCTTCATACCCTCCTCCCAATACGGCCCCTTCGGCGACGGCGCCATTCGCCATTTGGGCGTGCCGTCCTCGTTCACGACCGGCAAACCAGGCTTGGTCATGTCTGCGGTGAACGCCGTGTACCAGAAGATTTGCTGCGCGATGTTCCCCTGCGCCGGCACCGGACCGGACTCAGAGAACGTCATGCCCTGCGCCTCCGGCGGTGCGTATTCGCGCATCCAGTCAACGTATTTCTGGGTCGCGAATACGGCGGCCGGCCCGTTGGTCGCGCCGCCACGTGCCACACTCGAGCCCACCGGGTGGCAATCCTCGACGCGGATGCCCCATTCGTCTACAGGCAAGCCATTGGGCAACCCCTCGTCCCCTGCCCCGGCCATGGAGAACCAGGCGTCGGTGAATCGCCAGCCGAGGGAAGGATCCTTCTTGCCGTAGTCCATGTGGCCGTAGACGCGCTGGCCATCGATCTCTTTGACATGCTTGCTGAAGAACTCGGCGATATCCTCGTAGGCCGACCAGTTCACCGGTACGCCCAGGTCATAGCCATAAATTTCCCGAAACTGCGCCTTGAGCTCCGGCCGCTCAAACCAGTCGGCGCGGAACCAGTAAAGGTTGGCGAACTGCTGGACCGGGAGCTGATAGATCTTGCCGTCTGGTCCCGTGGTGAAGGAAATGCCGATAAAGTCGTCCAGATCCAGCGTCGGCAAGGTGTAGTCCTTCGCCTCCCCTCGATCATGTCGCTGATCGCCACCGCCTTGCCGTAGCGAAAGTGGGTGCCGATCAGATCCGAGTCATTGATATAACCATCGTAGATATTCTTGCCGGACTGCATCTGGGTTTGCAGTTTCTCGACGACGTCGCCCTCCTGCATCAGGTCGTGTCGCAACCGGATACCGGTGATTTCGCTGAACGCACGCGCCAGCGTCTTGGACTCATACTCGTGGGTTGTAATGGTCTCCGAGGCGACGTTGATCTCCATGCCGCGGAAGGGTTCGGCCGCCTTGATGAACCAGCGCAGTTCCTCCATTTGCTCTTCAGCCGATAGGGTCGAGGGGTTGAATTCCGACTCGATCCACTTCTTAGCCGCATCTTCATAGGCGTCGGCCCAGGCCGTGCCCGCCATGCCTGACAACGTCAGCAAGGCGGTCAATGCCATGCCATGTCGGGTGTTGTTTTTGTTTTCGAACATAAACACCTCCTTTGGGTTATTCAACGAGATGGGCCGCATGGCTCATCCCCAGCGCATCACTGCAAACAACCAGACGAGGGACAGCACGGTCGCTATCCAGATGCTCCAGTCGGTCAGCCCGATCAGCAGAAGATGCCAATACGCACTGCCCAGAAGTCCAACGAACAACCGATCACCACGCGTGGTCACAATCGGTAGAAAACCCTTTCGCGGCGTGCAAGGTCGCGCCAGTTCCCATGCGCTCATTGCCGCCAACGTCAAACCGATCAGCGAAAAGAACGCCGCGGTCGGCAAAGTCCAGGCCATCCAGCTCATCAGCGCCGCTCCTATACTCGGCCCAGGGCAAAGCCCTTGGCCACGTGGTTACGAACGAACCAGATCACCAGCATGCCCGGCAGAATGGTCAGCACCCCAGCCGCCGCCAATACTCCCCAGTCGATGCCGGAAGCGGAGACGGTCCGCGTCATGACAGAGACGATCGGCTTGGCATCGACAGACGTCAGGGTGCGTGCCAGAAGCAGCTCGACCCAGGAGAACATGAAGCAGAAGAACGCGGTCACACCGATCCCTGAGCGTATGAGCGGTATGAACAGCTTGAGGAAGAATTTGGGGAAGCTGTAGCCGTCGATATACGCCGTCTCGTCGATCTCCTTGGGCACACCGGACATGAAGCCTTCGAGAATCCATACCGCCAAGGGCACATTGAACAGACAGTGCGCCAGAGCCACGGCGATATGGGTATCGAACAACCCGATCGAGGAATACAGCTGAAAGAACGGCAGCAAAAACACGGCGGGCGGGGCCATGCGATTGGTCAGCAACCAGAAGAACAGGTGTTTGTCGCCCAGGAAACGAAAACGGGAGAAGGCATAAGCGGCCGGCAGCGCGACAGTCAACGAGATCACCGTGTTGAGGCACACGTAGTAGAGCGAGTTGATGTAACCGCTGTACCAGCTTCGGTCGGTGAAGATGACCCGGTAGTTATCCAGCGTGAACCCCCGGGGCCAGAGGGTCAGGCCACCCAGGATCTCGGTATTGCTCTTGAACGACATGTTCACCAGCCAGTAGATCGGTACCAGCAGGAACACGACGTAAAGGATGAGTAACGCTCGCTTGCGCAGATTCATTGGCGGGCCCTCATCGCGTCTGGTCGCCATGGGTCATGGCTGTATAGAACAACCAGGACACCAGGAGGATGATCAGGAAGTAGATCAGCGAGAACGCCGCCGCCGGCCCGAGATCGAATTGCCCCACCGCCATTTTCGTCAGGGTCTGGCTGAGAAACGTCGTCGCATTGCCAGGCCCACCGCCCGTCAGCACGAAGGGCTCGGTGTAGATCATGAAGCTGTCCATGAAACGCAGCATTACGGCGATCAGCAGCACGCTCTTCAATTTGGGCAACTGGATGTGACGGAACACGGCCCAGGCCGAAGCGCGGTCGATACGCGCGGCCTGGTAATAAACGTCCGGTATGGCTCTCAGTCCCGAATAACAGAGCAGCGCAACCAGCGATGTCCAGTGCCAGACATCCATGACCAGTACCGTGACCCAGGCGTCACGCGTGTTGGAGGCGTAGTTGTAGTTCACCCCCAGCTCGTTCAGCACGTAGCCCAGCAGGCCGATATCCGCACGCCCGAATATCTGCCAGATGGTGCCCACCACGTTCCATGGAATCAGCAACGGAATAGCCATCACGATCAGGCAGACAGAGGTCCAGCGACCACGTGTCGGCATCGTCAGCGCCACCGCAATACCCAGCGGAATCTCGATCAGCAGCACGCAGGCGGAAAAGATGAACTGCCGCAGCAGCGAGTCGTGCAGCCTCGGGTCGTTGAGAATCTGGCGGTACCAGTCCGCGCCGACGAAGAAGCGCGTCGAGGAATCGAAGATGTCCTGCACCGAATAGTTGACCACTGTCATCATCGGCAGCACGGCGCTGAAGGCGACGAGCAGGAACACCGGCAGTACCAGCCACCAGGCCCGATTGTCCTGAACCTTGTTCATGGCTGCGCCTCCACCAGACGGTCATCGGCATAGAGCATCAACCACTGTTCAGGAAAGCCGACCCAGGCCCGGCCTTTGGGAACGCTCTGGTCTTCCGGCAGCCGCGCCTTGAGCAACTGCGCCTGCAAGCGGAGCGTGACGATCTTGTAGGTCCCCAGATCCTCGACAAGGACCACATCTGCCGGCATGCCACCGGCGCCGGGTTCGTCACTGACCTGGACGAATTCCGGCCGGATGCCAAGCTGCAGCCGACGGCCCGCCAGTTCCGGCAGGCGCGCCAGCAACGGGCCGGCCAGCGGGTGGTGCTGACCGCCGAAGCCAACCCCACCGGGCTCTGGCGTCACCTCGATCAGGTTCATGCCCGGGCTCCCCACGAAGAACCCGACAAAGGTGTGCTGCGGTCGCTCGAACAATTCACGCGGCGTACCGAACTGCACGATCTGGCCGCCATGCATCACAGCGATCTTGTCGGCAAACGTCGAGGCCTCCAACTGATCGTGCGTCACATAGATCATGGTGATGTTGAACTGCTCATGTATCTGTTTGAGCTTGCGGCGCAGCTTCCACTTCAAATGCGGATCGATCACCGTCAGCGGCTCGTCGAACAGAATGGCTGTCACGTCGTCCCGCACAAGCCCGCGCCCCATCGACACCTTCTGTTTTTCGTCGGCGGTCAGGTTGCGCGCCTTCTTCTTCAGGACCGGATGTAGATCGAGCACCTCGGCGATCTCGTGCACACGGCTCGTCACCTTTGTCTCCGGGACGCCCTGATTGCGCAGCGGAAAAGCCAGATTGTCGAAGACCGTCATCGTGTCGTAGACCACCGGGAACTGGAAAACCTGTGCGATGTTGCGCTGCTCGGGTGACAGGCGATTAACCTCACGGGCATCGAACAGCACCTGGCCTTCCGAGGGGCTGAGCAGTCCAGAGATGATGTTCAGCAGGGTCGATTTGCCGCATCCGGAGGGTCCCAGCAAGGCATAGGCGCCCCCCTGCTCCCAGACGTGGTCCATCTCCCTGATCGCGTAGTCGGCCGCCTCGCGCGGCTGCGAACTGTAGCTGTGGGCGAGGTTCTGCAAACGGATCTCCGCCATGGGCGCTTCCTCAGGCACGTCGCGCCGGTGCCTGGGCCAGCCGGCCACGGGCATCGAATACGAACAACTTGTGAGTCGGGATGTAGACGCGGATGGGGCGTCCACCGCATAGTCGTGGACGCCCTGCAGGTGCAGGACAAGGCTCATCTGCTCATTACGCACGTGCAGGAAGGTCTCCGAGCCACTGATTTCGGCAAGCTCGACCACGCCGGACACTTCCAGATCATCGTCGTTGGAAGGCACGAGGCCGATGTGACTGGGCCGTACGCCGAAGCTGTATTCACCTTCGTCAAGCGCCTGCAGATCGGCATTGAGCGGGAAATGCAACCGTTCCTGAAAGCTCACTTCATTGGCGCCGATGCGCCCTGGCAGCAGGTTGATCGGCGGTTCGGAAAACAGCTCGGCACTGAGAATCTGGCTGGGACGATGATAGACCGCGCCGGTCGGACCGCTCTGGATGACGCGCCCCTCGTGCAGCACCGTCGCGGTACCACCCAGTGCCAGCGCCTCGTTGGGTTCTGTCGTGGCATAGACGGCAATGCTGCGCCGGGTGCGAAAGAGTTCGCGCATTTCCTGACGCAGCTCTTCGCGCAGCTTGTAGTCCAGGTTGACCAGCGGCTCGTCGAACAGCACCAGATCGGCGTCTTTAACCAGCGCACGCGCCATGGCCGTCCGTTGCTGTTGCCCACCTGAAAGCTCGAGCGGCAAACGAGAGAGGTAAGCCTCGATATGCAGCATCTCGGCCGTCTCGCGCACCCGGCGATCGATCTCCGAACGTTCCAGGCCTGCTTGCCGCAACGGCGAGGCGATGTTTTCGAAAACACTCAACGTCGGATAGTTGATGAACTGCTGATAGACCATCGAGACATTGCGCTTGCGTACCGGGACGCCCGTCACATCAGCGCCATTCATGAGGATTCGGCCACTGCTCGGTTTGTCCAGCCCAGCCATCAGCCGCATCAGCGAGGTCTTGCCCGAAAGCGTCCTGCCGATCAGTACGTTGAACGAACCCGGCTCGAAGCTCAGGCTGACGGCATCGATATGCAGTTGGCCGTCAACCGTCTTGGAAACCTGCTCCAGTGTGAGGGACATGTCGCATCCTTCTGATTGTTATGAAGGCGACAGGAGCGATTTCCGTGCCAGGCCAAACGCAACGCTCTGCAGCGGGGGTCGCGGGCGACCAGAGCGCTCTGAAGTGTTCAAAATGAACATTTCTGAACATTGACAGTGAACGGAAATGAACAAGACTGTTCAGGACGCCCGCAGCTCAGGTGGCGACAGAACAACAATAATTCGTTCCAAGAGGACGCTATGGCAGAGCCGCTCCGGTCCATCTCCCATCAGACGCTGATTCAGCAATCCTGGCAGCGCTGCGAAGGCTACGGGCTCGACCCACTGAGCCAACCCAGCTTCGGTGAGCCCGACGAGCAGGATGTCAGCGCCCTGCTCGAGCGCCAGCGAAGCCTGGTACAGACGACTCAGCAGGAAGTCCTGCCCTATTACGAGAACATCCTGTCGAACTCGAGCTGCCTGATCCTGCTTGCCGACAGCAACGGTCGGTTGCTGCAGCGCTGGGGCGATCAGCGCTTCGAGGCTCCTCGGCAGCGTGGTTTCGCACCTGGCGCGAGCTGGATGGAGAAAGATACCGGCACGAATGCCATCGGCACCGCGCTGGCCTGCCGCCAGGCCGTGCATATCCAGCGCGACGAGCATTATCTCAAGGCCAACCGCTACCTCACCGGCGCCGCGTCTCCCATCTACGACGCGCAACGCGAGCTGATTGCCGTACTTGATGTGTCCAGCGACAGCTACCTGCCGCCTTCCCACACGCTCGGCATGGTCAAGATGATGAGCCAGGCCGTGGAGAATCGGCTGATCCTCAATCTGTTTCGCGATGACTATTTCCAACTCATCTTCAACACCGGGCCGGACAGCCTGGACAGCCAGTGGGCTGGGCTGGTCGTTTTCGATGACACCGGCATGATCGTTTCGGCCAACCGCCGAGCGGACATCCTGCTCGGACTGGACCTGGCCCACGTGAAGATCGAAACCCTGTTCGATACGCCGCTACGCCAGCTTCAGAGCCAGCCAGAGGACCAGCCCATCCTGCTGCGAGCTCGCGGACGGCATCGCTTCCATGGCCTCGTCCGCAGACCACAACGTCCCCGTATCCAGGCCCGCGACTTCCGCCCGCCCCAGCCCCGGCCCAGGGGGCCGGGGCTATCGAGCATGGCGACCCGAGGGTTCAACGTGCCGTTGGCCAGGCACAGCGGATGCTGGAAAAGAACATCCCGATCCTGATCCATGGCGAAACGGGCGTGGGCAAGGAAATCCTGGTAAAGGCCTTACATCAGGCAAGTCGCTGGCGTGATGCGCCCCTGGTGGCGGTCAACTGCGCCGCGATCCCGGCCGAACTGATCGAATCGGAGCTGTTTGGCTATGAGAAAGGCGCCTTCACCGGCGCGCACCAGAAGGGTCGCACCGGCCTGATCCGTAAGGCGGACAAAGGTGTGCTGTTTCTTGACGAAATCGGTGACATGCCACCCAGTCTGCAGGCCCGCCTGTTGCGGGTGCTACAGGACCGCTGCGTACAACCGCTGGGTGGCGGTGAAGTGCTTCCCGTGGATTTCCGCCTGATTTGTGCAACCAACCGTTGCTTGCGCGAGGATGTCGACAGCGGTCGATTCCGCCAGGATCTTTACTACCGCATCAACGGATTCGGCGTGACACTCCCGCCACTGCGCGAGCGTAAGGACAAGCGCTGGTTGTACCAGCGCTTGTGGGAGGAGCACCGTGAACGTGAGCAGACCGCAGGGCTGAGCGACGAGGTGCTGAGGTTGTTCGACGCCCACCCCTGGCCCGGCAATATCCGTCAGCTGAGCAGTGTGATTCAGGTTGCCCTGGCGCTGGCCGATGACCAGCCGGTTCGATCTGAACATCTGCCCGGCGACTTCTTCCTCGACATCGAGGCCGACACGCGGGGCGAACATTTCACCAGCGCCAGCCCAAAGGTGGCAGCCGACCAGCCGCTGCGTTATCAGTACCGCGCCTGCAACGGCAACATCGCCTTACTGGCTCGCCAGCTCGGCGTCAGCCGCAACACCTTGTACAAACGTCTGCGCGCCGAAGGGCTGTATCCAGCGGGTCAGGGGTGAAGGCTCGCTTGCAGCCGGAGCGGCCACAGCCGCCCGCAACATGCATTATTCAGCGAGGCGCCAGGTCGTGCCGCCCTTGCCATCCTCCAGCACCACGCCCATTGCGGTGAGCTGGTCGCGTATACGGTCGGATTCGGCCCAGTTCTTGTCGGCACGCGCCTGCAGGCGCGCCGCGATCAGCGCTTCCACTTGTGCAGCGTCAACCTTGTCAGCGGCACCGGCTTGCAGAAAGGCATCCGGCTCCAGCTGCAACACACCGAGGACGCTGGCCAGCTGCTTGAGTTGCGCGGCCAGACCGGCCGCGGCCTGCAGGTCTGCTTCGCGCAGACGATTGACCTCGCGGATCATTTCGAACAACACGGCGCAGGCTTCTGGTGAATTGAAATCATCGTCCATCGCTGCGCCAAAGCGCTCGACAAATGTCTCGCCACCTGCCGGCGCCGCCGACGGCAGCCCCTTGAGCCCATTGTAGAAACGCTCCAGTGCAGCCTTGGCTTCCTTCAGGCTGTCTTCGGAGTAATTGATCGGGCTGCGGTAGTGGCTGGAGACGAGCAAATAGCGCACCACTTCAGGCTGGTATTTTTCCAATACCTCGCGAATGGTGAAGAAGTTGCCCAACGATTTGGACATCTTCTCGCCATCCACGCGCACCGCACCGGCATGCATCCAGGCGTTCGCGTACGGCTTACCGGTAGCCGCCTCGCTCTGCGCGATCTCGTTCTCGTGGTGCGGGAACACCAGGTCAGGGCCACCGCCGTGAATATCGAAGGTCTCGCCCAGGCAGCAGGTGGACATCACCGAGCATTCGATGTGCCAACCCGGACGCCCCTTGCCCCATGGGGAGTCCCAGCTCGGCTCGCCCGGCTTGGCGGCCTTCCAGAGCACGAAATCCAGCGGATCTTCCTTCGCCTCGTCGACCTCGATCCGGGCGCCGATCTTCAGATCCTCGATCTTGCGGCGCGACAGCTTGCCGTACCCGGCGAAGCGGCCGACGCGATAGTAGACGTCACCGTTGCCCGGCGCATAAGCGAAGCCCTTGTCGATGAGCGTCTGGATCATCGCGTGCATGCCGGCTATATGCTCCGTCGCCCTGGGCTCGGCATCGGGGCGCAGCACGCTCAGGCGCGCCTCGTCCTCATGCATCGCCGCGATCATGCGCTCGGTCAAAACCTCGAACGACTCGCCGTTTTCTTGCGCACGGCGGATGATCTTGTCGTCGATATCGGTGATGTTTCGCACATAGGTCAGCTCGTAACCACGCTGGCGTAACCAGCGGGCGACGACATCGAAGGCCACCATGACGCGCGCATGGCCGATATGGCAGAAGTCATAGACCGTCATGCCACAGACGTACATGCGCACCTGGTTGCCCACCAGCGGCTGCAGCGGCGTCTTGACCTTGCTCAGGGTGTTGTAAATCGTCAACGCCATTACTGGCCTCCCCACGAATCACGCAGGGTCACGGTGCGATTGAATATCAGCGCGCCCGGCTTGCTGTCCTTGCGGTCGACGCAGAAATAGCCCTCGCGCTCGAACTGAAAGCGCTCTTCCGCTTCGGCGTTGGCAAGCGAAGGCTCGACGCGGCAACCCTTGAGGACGACCAGCGAGTCGGGATTGATGTTGTCCAGGAAGCTGCCGCCCTCCTCGTCCTTCTCCGGATTGGCGGAACGGAACAGGCGGTCATACAGCCGCACCTCACATTCGACGCTTTCGGCAGCGGGCACCCAGTGAATCACACCTTTGACCTTGCGGCCCTCGGGGTTCTTGCCCAACGTATCCGGGTCATAGGAGCAGCGCAGCTCGACAACGTCGCCGGCGGCGTTCTTGATCGCCTCATCGGCACGAATGACATAGCTGCCGCGCAGGCGGACCTCGCCGCCCGGCTCGAGGCGCTTGAAGCCCTTCGGCGGGTTCTCCTCGTAGTCACCCGCGTCGATGTAGATCTCCCGCGAGAACGGCAGCTGACGCATGCCCATGTCCTGCTTGGGATGGCGCGGCAGCTCCAGGTTCTCGACCTGACCTTCGGGGTAATTGGTGATCACGACCTTTAGCGGCTTGAGCACGCACATCGCGCGCGGCGCGTTGGCGTCCAGATCTTCCCGAATGGCGAATTCGAGCATGCCGATATCGACCACGCCGCCGGCGCGGTTCACTCCGATCATGTCGCAAAAGTTACGAATCGATGCCGGCGTATAGCCGCGGCGGCGATAGCCGCTGAGCGTCGACATGCGTGGATCGTCCCAGCCGGTTACATGCCGCTCGTCCACCAGCTGCTTGAGCTTGCGCTTGCTGGTGATGGTGTAGTTCAGGTTGAGCCGCGCGAATTCATACTGGCGTGGACGCGCCGGCACGGGCAGGTTCTCCAGGAACCAGTCATACAGCGGGCGATGATCTTCGAACTCGAGCGTGCAAATCGAGTGAGTGATGCCTTCTATGGCATCGGACTGGCCATGGGTGAAGTCGTAGCTCGGGTAGATGCACCACGCGTTGCCGGTCTGGTGGTGATGCGCATGACGGATGCGATAGAGAATCGGATCGCGCAGGTTCATGTTCGGCGAAGCCATGTCGATCTTGGCACGCAGGGCCTTGGCGCCGTCCGGGAACTCACCGGCCTTCATGCGGGCGAACAAGTCGAGGTTGTCCGCCACGGACCGATCGCGGAATGGGCTGTTGCGGCCCGGCTCGGTGAGGCTGCCGCGATATTCACGTGCTTGCTCGGGTGTCAGGTCGCAGACATAGGCCTTACCGGCCTTGATCAGTTCAACGGCCCAGGTATGCAGTTGCTCGAAATAATCGGACGCGTAGCGCTCCCGGCCGGCCCACTCGAAACCCAGCCATTGGACGTCCGCCTTGATGGCGTCAATGTATTCCTGATCTTCCTTGGCCGGGTTGGTGTCGTCGAAACGCAGGTTGCACTCGCCACCGAACTCTTTGGCCAGCCCGAAGTTGAGGCAGATCGACTTGGCGTGACCGATGTGCAGGTAACCGTTGGGCTCCGGCGGAAAACGCGTGACGATCTTGTCGTGCTTGCCCGACTCCAGGTCGGCCTGGACGATCGGACGAAGAAAGTTGGTGGCTGCGGTGATCTCGGGCTTGCTCATGGTGTCCTTACAATCTGCGAATGCGCGGCTCAGGGTAGGCCCGCCAAATCAAAGCGCTTATCATAGCGGACCCGTCAACCCCCTGACAGAGCCACGCGCCCGGCCGCGTCTGCCGCTACTGCAGCGCTGTTCAGCCCAGATCCACGGCACCGCGTACCGACGCGACTTCTCGTCTGATAAGGAAGGCTTCAATGATCAAACTCCACACCAATCATGGCGTCATCTCGATCGAACTGTTCGAGGACAAGGCCCCGGAAACCGCCGCCAACTTCAAGGAATACGTCAAGAGCGGCCACTACGACGGCACAGTCTTCCATCGCGTGATCAGCAACTTCATGATCCAGGGCGGTGGTTTCGAGCCGGGCATGAAGCAGAAAGCTACCCGTGCGCCAATCAAGAACGAAGCCAACAACGGTCTTTCCAACAAGACCGGCACACTCGCCATGGCGCGCACCATGGAGCCGCATTCGGCTTCTGCGCAATTCTTCATCAACGTCAAGGACAACGATTTCCTCGACCACACGGCGCCGACCGTTCAGGGCTGGGGCTACGCGGTGTTCGGTAAGGTCGTCGAAGGCATGGACGTGGTGGAAAAGATCAAGGGCGTGCCGACGACCATGAAGTCCGGTCACCAGGACGTACCGGTCGATGACGTGGTGATCGAAAAGGCAGAGATCGTCGAGTAAAGCCTGTTGATCCTGCTGATTTCCGATCTGCATCTTGAGGAAGGACGCCCGGATATTACCCGGGCGTTTCTTAGTTTTCTCGACGACCGGGCCAGCCATGCCGAAGCCCTCTACATACTTGGGGACTTTTTCGAGGTCTGGATTGGCGACGATGGGATGACCCCGTTCCAGACTGATATCGCCGGTGCATTGAAGGCCTTAAGCGAGCGCGGCACCCGCATCTTCCTGATGCACGGGAACCGCGACTTCATGATCGGAAGGAGATTCTGTCGTCAGGCCGGCTGCGAGCTGCTGCGTGACCCGCACGTCGCCAAGCTCGGAAACGAGCGGGTGCTGTTGATGCACGGCGACAGCCTCTGCACTCGCGACACCGGCTACATGCGGCTTAGACGGTGGCTCCGTAATCCGATCAGCCTGTTCATACTCCACCACCTTCCACTCGCCAAGCGTCGGCAGCTCGCCAGTAGGCTACGGTCCACCAGCAAGACCGAGACGCGCATGAAGGCCAGCGATATCGTCGACGTGACGCCGGACGAGGTGATCAAGGTCATGCGGCGGTACAAGGTTCGAACGCTTGTCCATGGTCACACGCACCGTCCGGCGGTGCATGACGTGCAAGTAGACGGCCGGCCTGCCAGGCGTATCGTGCTCGGCGACTGGGATCGTCAGGGTTGGGCCCTTCAAATAGACGAATCGGGTGCACATCAACAACCCTTCGCCTTGGATTGACCTCAGCTGGCGGCCGGCACGCCACTGTGAAAGTAAAAGCCGTCATCCGGACTTTCGACCAGCTCGCGTTCTTTCACCCTGAAGCGCTCCACAGCCGCCTCGATATCGGCTGAATCGCCGTACAGGTAGGCCAACTTGAGATAGTCCTGAAAGTGCCTGGCCTCGGATTTCAGCAAGCCGTGGTAGAACCGGCTCAGTTCCTCGTCGAGGTGTGGCACCAGAGACGCGAAGCGCTCGCAGGATCGCGCCTCGATGAACGCGCCGATGATCAGCGTGTCGATGAGCCGGTGCGGCTCGGCGTTACGCACGAAGGCGCGCAAGCCCGCGGCATAACGAGACGAACCGACATTGCGCAGATCGATGCCCCGCTTGCGGATGATCGAAAGCACCTGCTCGAAATGCCGCAATTCCTCTCGTGCCAGCCGGGACATCTTGTTTTGCAGATCCGGCTTGTCGACGTATCGGAACATCAGCTGAAAGGCGGTTCCGGCAGCCTTCTTCTCGCAGTTGGCGTGATCAATCAACATCACGTCCTGCTTACGCAACGCCAGGTCAATCCATGCCTGGGGTGTGGCACATCCGAGAAAGTCGTTGAGTTCAGGCAGCATCGGGTTGGGCATCATGCGAGAAAGGTGGCGAGTCGGGGAGCGCATTATACGGGCACCGTTGCTCACGGCCATAAGCGTTTGACCTGCGTCAGATTCTCAGCGTCGACACTTGTCTATAGTGAATCTATCAAAGCTGGAAAAGGAGCCGAACATGCAAGCGCTTCGCTGCATTCTCGTGGTACTCGACCCGAAACAGCCAGATGACCTGGCCGTGAAACGCGCCCGTCTGATCGCCAGCGTCAGTCAGGCCAGGTTGCATCTGCTGGTCGCCAGCAAGGACGATCATGACGCCTACCTCACCCGGATCCAGCAGGAGCTCCAGGGTCAGGGCATGGTCGTCACAGCGGAACAAGCGTGGCACGACAGCTTGCACCAGACGATCGCCTGCGTGCAGCAAGCCGAAGGATGCGGCCTGGTAATAAAGCAGCATGTGCCCGACAGCGCACTCAAGCGCGCCCTGCTAACACCGGATGACTGGAAACTGATGCGCTACTGCCCCTGCCCCGTTCTGCTGGTGAAGACGGAGGCGCCATGGACCGGCGGTAACGTGCTCGCCGCCGTCGACGTCGGTAATGCCGACATTGAACACCGGGCGCTGCATGCATCGATCATTCAACACGGCCACCAGATCGCCGCACTGGCCGAAGGCAATCTGCATGTCATCACAGCCCACCCGTCGGCCATGCTTTCCGCTGCAGATCCGGCATTTCAGCTCAAGGAAACTATCGAAGCGCGCTATCGCGCCGCCTGCAAGCAGTTCCAGGCGGAATTCAACATTCCGGACGGCCAGCTGCATATTGAAGAAGGCCCGGCGGACGCGCTGATCCCTCGCGTCTGTCATCAACTGAACGCGGTTGTCACCGTGATCGGCACCGTAGCCCGGACGGGATTTTCAGGCGCTTTGATGGGCAACACCGCTGAAGTCGTGCTTGATGCACTGGAAAGCGACGTTCTGGTACTCAAGCCTGACGACATCATCGATCACTTGGAACAGCTCGTGGCACAACGTTGACATGTGCGGCCGTGATTTACTCGGAACCTGCCACCAGTCCGGGCGCGATGTACCGGTGGTAGTGCGCCTCCGACAGCAGAAAGAATTCGCGGTCGATGGCGTCACGCAGCTCTGGTAGCGCCCAGTCGCGAAACTCCGGCAAAAGCACGACACCGTAAGCGTCAAGCTGCTGAATCATGCGTGCGCCCCGGGCGATGAGCTGATAAGCCCAGCAATAAGGGGATTGCTCCGCAACGAACCGAATCTGCCGGGCCTCAAGCTGACGCCGCAGCAGCTCGGTATCGAAGATTTCCACCTTGGCCATCATCACCTGCGCGAGCAAATGCTCCAGGCGCCGCCAGACCGAGCGTTTGCTTTGCTCGTCGTACGTGTTCCAATTCACCACTTCATGATGAAAGCGCTTGCAGCCGCGACACACCACATCGCCATAGACGGTGGAACACAAGCCGACACAAGGCGTTTTGATGCGGTGATTGGACATGACAAAGCAGGATCGAACGACGGCGCTGCATCTTAGACTTTTGTCCAAGCCGGGTCACGGCCCAATGCGCTTCAGCGCATCGAGATCCACCAAGGCCGCGCCAGCCGGAGGTCCGACCGCTCTCCACGGGCCGCACTCCGGCGCCTTGGTTCGGGGTGCGCGGCGGCCGCGCGCTTAACTTTGCGAGCCCGTTCCAGTAGAATCAGCCCGCCGTTTTCGGCGCCACGATCCGAGAGAAGCTGTTTTCAAAGCGTCACGAGCACAGTTGAACCGGCATTAGCGGATGCGCAGATCCCTCTACCCTGCGCATCCGGCCTGGCCGGCGTAAAACTTTGAAAACAGCTTCCGGATGCGCGTCCCGAGACACCCAAGGGACCACTGATGAGGGTAATAACTGTGCTTGAAGCCTATCGCAAACACGTAGAAGAGCGTGCCGCCCAGGGCGTCGTGCCCCAGCCGCTGAACGCCGAGCAGACCGCAGGTCTGGTCGAACTGCTGAAGAATCCGCCGGCCGGCGAAGAACAATTCCTCCTCGACCTGATCACCAACCGCGTTCCGGCGGGCGTCGATGAGGCCGCCTACGTCAAGGCAGGCTTCCTTTCCGCCATCGCGAAGGGCGAAGCCACCTCGCCGCTGATCGACAAGCAGCACGCCGTCAAACTGCTGGGGACCATGCAGGGCGGCTACAACATCGCCACCCTGGTGGAACTGCTGGACAGCCCGGCGCTTGCCGAGGTTACCGCCGAACAACTGAAGCATACCCTGCTGATGTTCGATGCTTTCCATGACGTCGCCGAGCGCGCCAAGAATGGAAATGCCGCCGCGAAGGCCGTGATGCAGTCCTGGGCTGACGGCGAGTGGTTCGTGAAGAGGCCTGCCGTACCTGAAAAGGTTACCCTGACGGTCTTCAAGGTACCTGGCGAAACCAACACGGACGACCTGTCGCCCGCTCCGGATGCCTGGTCCCGTCCCGACATCCCGCTGCACGCACAAGCCATGCTGAAGATGGCCCGCGACGGCATCGAGCCGGTCCAGCCGGGCTCTGTCGGCCCGCTCAAGCAGATCGAAGCCGTGAAGGCCAAGGGCTTCCCGGTTGCCTATGTCGGCGACGTGGTCGGCACCGGTTCTTCGCGCAAATCCGCAACCAACTCCGTCCTGTGGTTCTTCGGTGACGACATCCCGAACGTTCCGAACAAGCGCGCTGGCGGCTTCTGCTTCGGTACCAAGATCGCACCGATCTTCTATAACACCATGGAAGATGCCGGCGCCCTGCCGATCGAGTTCGACTGCTCCGACCTCGCCATGGGCGATGTGATCGACGTCTACCCTTACAAGGGCGAAGTCCGTCGCCACGACAGCGACGTGCTGGTCACCACCTTCCAGCTGAAGACCGACGTCCTGCTCGATGAAGTGCGCGCAGGCGGCCGCATCCCGCTGATCATCGGCCGCGGCCTGACCGAAAAGGCACGTGCCGAACTGGGCATGGGGCCGTCCAGCCTGTTCAAGAAGCCCGAAGCGCCTGCCGAAAGCAACAAGGGTTATACCCTGGCGCAAAAGATGGTCGGTCGTGCCTGTGGCCTACCTGAAGGCAAGGGCGTTCGCCCCGGCACCTACTGCGAGCCGAAGATGACAACAGTCGGCTCTCAAGACACCACCGGCCCGATGACCCGCGACGAGCTGAAAGACCTGGCTTGCCTGGGCTTCTCCGCCGATCTGGTAATGCAGTCCTTCTGCCACACGGCGGCGTACCCGAAACCCATCGACGTGACCACGCATCACACGCTGCCCGACTTCATCATGACCCGTGGCGGTGTGTCCTTGCGCCCGGGCGACGGCATCATCCACAGCTGGCTGAACCGCATGCTGCTGCCAGACACCGTGGGCACTGGCGGTGATTCGCACACCCGCTTCCCGATGGGCATTTCCTTCCCGGCCGGTTCCGGCCTGGTCGCCTTCGCAGCTGCCACCGGCGTCATGCCGCTGGACATGCCGGAGTCCGTACTGGTTCGCTTCAAGGGCAAGATGCAGCCTGGTATCACGCTGCGCGACCTGGTTCATGCAATCCCCTACTACGCGATTCAGAAAGGTCTCCTGACGGTCGAGAAGAAAGGCAAGAAGAACATCTTCTCGGGCCGTATTCTCGAGATCGAAGGGCTGAACGATCTGACCGTCGAGCAAGCCTTCGAACTCTCTGACGCCTCTGCAGAGCGCTCGGCCGCCGGCTGCACCATCAAGCTGCCGGAAGCGGCAATCGCTGAATACCTGAAGTCGAACATCACGCTGCTGCGCTGGATGATCAGCGAAGGCTACGGCGACGCTCGCACCCTCGAGCGCCGCGCCCAGGCAATGGAAGCCTGGCTGGCCAATCCGCAGCTGCTGTCTGCGGATGCGGACGCCGAGTACGCCGAAATCATCGAGATCGATCTTTCCGAGGTCAGGGAGCCCGTACTCTGCGCACCGAACGATCCGGACGACGCGCGCCTGCTGTCGAGCGTCCAGGGCGAGAAGATCGACGAAGTGTTCATCGGCTCCTGCATGACCAACATCGGCCACTTCCGTGCAGCCGGCAAGCTACTGGACAAGGTGGATGGCGCCCTGCCCACTCGCCTGTGGCTGTCGCCGCCAACCAAGATGGATCAGCATCAGCTGACCGAGGAAGGCTACTACGGCATCTACAGCCGTGCCGGTGCACGACTGGAAATGCCAGGTTGCTCGTTGTGCATGGGTAACCAGGCTCGGGTAGAAACCGGCTCGACGGTGGTCTCCACCTCGACCCGTAACTTCCCCAACCGTCTGGGCGACGCGACGAACGTCTACCTGGCTTCGGCCGAGCTGGCGTCAGTCGCCTCGATCCTGGGTCGCCTGCCTACTGTGGAGGAATACATGACCTACGCAGCGCAGATCGACACCATGGCGGCAGATGTCTATCGCTACCTGAGCTTCGACCAGATCGCCGAGTTCCGCGAATCAGCGGCCAAGGCCAAGATCGACGTCGTAGCCGTGTAAGCGAAACGTTGTGTGGAAAGGCCCGCTTCGGCGGGCTTTTTCTTGCCTGGCTTTCAGCATTTCAGCCGGCGCCGGAGCAAGGGCTGGCACGCTCCCACAGACGAAATTCGGTCCGCGTGGTTGAGCTGCAACGCAGCATTCCCTGCCGTTTCCTTGAGGCATGAAAAAGCCCGGCGGTGCCGGGCTTTTTTTGACGCGCAGATCGTTTAGCGAACCTGAGCTTCTACTTCTGCTTCTACACGGCGGTTGATCTGGCGACCTTCCTCGGTGCTGTTGTCGGCGACAGGGCGAGATTCGCCGTAGCCGACCGAGTCAACACGCTGGCTTTCCACACCGTATTGATTGACCAGAACCTCACGAACGGCCTGAGCACGACGCTCGGACAGACGCTGGTTGTACTGGTCGGTACCCACGGAGTCGGTATGCCCTTCGACCGTGGTGCTGGTCTGCGGATACTGCTGCATGAAATCAGCCAGGTTCTTGATGTCGCTGTAGCTTTCCTCACGAACCTGAGCGCGGTCGAAATCGAATTTGACGTCGAGTTCCACGCGAACCAGTTCGGGTTCCGGCTCCGGCTCGGTGTCGACGACAGGGGCAGGTGCCGGCTCCGGCGTCGGCTCGACTTGCGCGACCTGCTGCTGGGCGCCACCACCGAAGTTCAGACCAACACCCACGCCTGCCATCCACTCGCCTTCATTCGCATCGATGTTGTACATGCCATCGACGCTGGCCTTGGCGAAGAAATTCTCAGTGAAGTAGTACTTCACACCCGTGCCCACGTTGGCGAAGGTGCTGTGATCGCGCCCGCTGCGGTTGGCTTGTCCAATGCTCTGATGCGCGGCGCCAGCCGAAACGTACGGACGCAGGCCAACCCCAGGCTGACCGAAGTGGTAGGTGGCATCGAGAGAGGTCAGGCTGCCCTTGATGTCCTTGTGGCCGCCCGCACCGACGGGATCCTTGGACGTCAGGTCGTGATATTCGCCGTAGGACAGGCCCAAGGACACATCATCCGTCAGAAAGTAGCTGACGCCTGCGCCGTACAGCTCGCCGTCGCGCTGAACATCGCGAGAGCTGTCGGTGAAATAGTGCTTACCGAAGGCTTCCACCTCTACGGCGCCTTGGCCCTGTGCCAGCGCGCTAAGAGAAGTGGCGGCGACCAAGGAGCTAATGGCAACGCCCAAGGTGTTTTTAAGCTTCATCCGTAAATCCCCATCTGGTGGTTAGTATCAGAACAATCTAAGGAAACCGGTTAACTGTAAGCCAACGCTGTTCGCTACCAATACGACAACTATCAGGCGTTAAGTTTCAGCAATACCGGAAAATTTTTCCCGCAATTTATCCAGTGCCCGTTTATAGCGCATCTTCGTTGCGCTTAAACCCATGTGCATGATGTCGGCGATTTCCTGAAATTCCAGTTCCGCCACGAATCGTAGAACTAGAATCTCCCGATCTATTTGATTGACATGAACGAGCCACCTATCGAGCCCGCCTTTGTCATTGATTACCGGAGCCTTTTCCTCCGACGCCTCCTCAAGAGGATCCAGACTCAAGGCGTCGAGCAGTCGACGCTTGCGCCGCTCCTTGCGATATTGGGTGATGCATTCGTTGTAAGTAATGCTATATAGCCATGTCTTGAATTTGGACTTGCCTTCAAAATTCTTGAGGCCATACAGCACCTTCAACATCACTTCCTGGCAGACATCGTCGGCGTCGCGATCGTTGCCGAGATAACGTGCGCACACGTTGAATAAGGTGCGCTGATATCGCCGCATCAGCTCTTCGTACGCGCGCGTTATATGAAACAGTTCCGTATGCGCGCGCTGCACCAGTTCCTCATCGGATAGCTGGCGGGGGTCATAATTCATGGCGAGAGGCTGAGCTTTGGTCAAGACACTTCGAGCCGGCGGTCGGTGCGGTCGGTAACGGACGCCGATCCTGAAAACAGCAATCGGGGGCGGCGCACTTTAACAGATTCCCGGCCTAACGGCTGCCCACGCGCTGCTCCAACAACACTCGATTGGCGATGGAGACCAATTCGCCATCGTCGGTCAACAGCAGCGTCTTTGCGGTTCCGATTTCCTCGATTTCGCCGTCGAGATTCAAGGCATCAACCCTGATTCGCTGGCCCACTTCGTAGAGCTCACGAACATAAATTCCCGCCAGAATCTGACTCACCAATTCTCGGCTTCCGAGGCCGAAGGCCAGCGCTACCGCAAGGCCTACGGAGATCAAGGCAATGGCAATCACGTAATTGAGCAGCTCGGTCTTGACTTCCAGCTGACCGATCGCAACCGAAATGCTGATGATGATTACCAAGCCCTGGGCAATCCGTCCCAACCCGCTTGCGTACTCCAGCCCTACGCCTTCCGCCGCACCGCGAACCAGGCCATTCACCAGTTGCGCCAACAGGACACCGGCCAGGAGGATCGCCGCGGCTCCGAAAACTTTCGGCACGTACAACGCAAGCATGTCGAGGGTCGCCGATACCCGCGCCAGGCCCAGTGACTCGGCGGCGGACACGAGAAACACCAGCAGCACGAACCAATAGACGATCTTGCCAATCAGCGCCGATACGGGCGCACGAATGCCAGCACGCAACAGCAGCTTCGTCAGCCCTGTACCTGCCACCAGGCGATCGAGCCCCACCTTCGCGAGCAGCTTGGATAGCAACGCGTCCAGCAGTTTGGCCACAACGAAGCCGACGGCCAACACCAGCAATGCGCCGAACAGACGCGGAATGAAGGCGGCAATGGGCGTCCACAGCGCGCTCAAGGCGCCAAACAAACTCTGGCTCCAGGGATCGAGGTCCATGATCAGTCAGCCTTATCGATAGAAGAACGGGATGGGTTGCGCCGCGCGGCGACCGACTTGCTCGAAGCGCCGCCGCTAAGGGCGATCATCGCGGCCTGCAGCCAGTGCCCCATCAAGCCGAACAGATCACCAGCACCCACCTGTCGGTTAGCGGTTTTCAGCACACGATCAAGGCACGCCTCGTCATCGTGTGTCGACTGGGAATTGAGCAGGTCTCGCAGCGACTCTTCGAAGGGATCGCGCATGATTACCTCACTTTGATGTCACATCTAGACGGCAGGAAGGGGGATGCAAGTCACATCTCAGACCCACTTCAGGCGGCGGAACAACCACCATTGGAAAGCGGCGGTAGCGAGAATGATCAGACACACCACAGGGAAGCCGAATGAATAATCAGCCCCTGGGATGCCGCCCACGTTGATACCCAACAGGCCGGTGATAAAGCTCAGTGGCAGGAAGAAGCCGGTAATGATACCGAGCAGATACATGGTTCGGTTCATACGCTCGCGCATGCGCCGCTCTTCAGCCTCGAGTACCAGATTGATCCGCTCTCGGATGAGTTCAAGCTCTTCCAGATACCGGATCAGCCGGTTGCTCAGCTCGTTCCAATAGTCGGTGTCGTCGGCGACGAACCACGGCAGGCGATGACGCGTGAGCTGGCCGTAAATCTCACGCTGTGGCAACAGGAAGCGACGCAGGCTGGCCGCCTGGCGGCGAAGCGCAAGCAGCTTGTCCTGCGGGGGCGTATAACGCTCATCGCTTTCGACGCGCTCCTCCTCCTCGTCCAGCCTTTCGGTCAGCACGGTAACCAGGTCATCGACACGCTCTGTCAACGCGTCGGCCAGGCCCAGCAAGACCTCGGAGGACGTCCTCGGGCCAGTCCCTGCGTCCAGCTGCGCACGCACGACCTCAGTCGAACGTAGCGGACGCAAGCGCAGCGAGATAACCCGCCGAGCGTCAGCGAACACACGCAACGACACCATGTCTTCCGGCTCAGCGTCCGGATTGAGGTTCACGCCTCGAAGAAAGAGCAGTAGCTCGTCACCGGGCAGGTTGAGCAATCGTGGGCGCGTGTTCTCTTCTAACAGGACGTCACAGGCGAACCCACTCAAGCCGCTCGCTTGGCGCAACCATTGCTGCGCGCCGCGCGCACTGCGGTCCCAATGCAACCAGAGGGTTTCCGACTCAGCCAACTCGAGCGTGGCCAAATCCGCATGCTCGACGTGCCGAGCCCCGCCGTTACCGTCCAGTACGAGCGCGTGCAGCAATCCTGACTGATCAACCTGAATCAACTGACCACCTTTGCAAACCAGACCTGTAAAAAAGCCCGGCGTTGCCGGGCTCGAAGCTTACGCAGTTGGCACCTATTCGGGCATCTTCAACGGTTCGGGCGAAACCACGATGCCATTATTATCGGCGTAGACGTAGTTGCCAGGCCGGAAGGTGACGCCGCAGAAGGTCACCGGCACATTCAGATCGCCGATGCCGCGTTTGTCGGTCTTCATCGGATGCGTCGCCAAGGCCTGTACACCCAACTCGGTCTGTGCAATCACATCGACATCACGTATGCAGCCGTAGATGATCAAGCCTTCCCACCCGTTGCGCGCCGCCTTCTCGGCGAGCATGTCGCCCAGCAGCGCTCGGCGCAGCGAACCTCCACCGTCGACGACCATAACCTTGCCGGCACCGTCGAGCTCTACCTGCTCCTTGACCAGCGAGTTGTCTTCGAAACACTTGATGGTGACGATCTGACCACCGAACGAGTCGCGACCACCGAAGTTGCTGAACAGAGGCTCCACGACCTGCACCAGGTCCGGGTAGGCGTCGCAAAGATCGGGCGTGACGTATTGCATGAGACGCTCCTTACGTTGCCGACTGGCCCCGGCTTGGCGCAAGCCAGAGCAGCCGAAGCACTATATTGAAGTCGGCGCGAGAATGAGACTGTGAAAGGGGCGCCCCCTTTCCACATTACTTACTTCAGTTCCGCGTCAGCGAGGAAAAACCAGGTATCCAGGACCGAATCGGGGTTCAGCGAGACGCTTTCGATGCCCTGCTCCATCAGCCATTTTGCAAGGTCGGGGTGATCGGATGGGCCTTGGCCGCAGATGCCGATGTACTTACCCGCCTTGTTGCACGCCTCGATGGCGCTGGCCAGTAGTTTCTTGACCGCCGGATTACGCTCGTCGAACAGGTGGGCAATGATGCCCGAATCGCGATCGAGACCGAGTGTCAGCTGGGTCATGTCATTCGACCCGATGGAGAACCCATCGAAGTGCTCGAGGAACTCATCGGCCAGCAGCGCGTTGGATGGCAGCTCGCACATCATGATGATCCGCAGACCGTTCTCGCCACGCTTGAGGCCGAATTGCCCAAGGATGTCGATGACCTGCGACGCTTCACCCAAGGTACGTACGAACGGAACCATCAGTTCGACGTTGGTCAGGCCCATCTCGTCGCGGACCTTGCGCATGGCGCGGCATTCGAGCTCGAAGCAGTCACGGAAGGAGTCGCTGATATAGCGCGACGCACCGCGGAAGCCGAGCATCGGGTTCTCTTCTTCCGGCTCGTAGAGTTTGCCGCCGATGAGGTTGGCGTATTCGTTGGACTTGAAGTCCGACAGGCGCACGATGACCTTCTTCGGCCAGAACGCTGCCGCCAGGGTACTGACGCCCTCGACCAGCTTCTCGACATAGAAGTCGACCGGATCGTCATAACCGGCGATACGTTTCTCGACGCTGCCCTTGATGTCCGCCGGCAGGCCGTCGAAATTCAACAGCGCTTTCGGGTGCACGCCGATCATGCGGTTGATGATGAATTCGAGACGGGCCAGACCGACGCCTTCGTTCGGCAACTGGGCAAAATCGAACGCGCGGTCGGGATTGCCAACGTTCATCATGATCTTGAACGGCAGCTCGGGCATGGCATCGACGGAGTTCTGGCGAATGTCGAAGCCCAGCTCACCTTCGAAGATCAGGCCGGTATCGCCCTCGGCGCAGGTGACGGTTACGCGCTGGCCGTCCTGCAAGAGCTCGGTGGCATTGCCGCAACCGACGACAGCGGGAATACCCAGCTCACGGGCGATGATCGCGGCATGGCAGGTACGACCGCCGCGGTTGGTGACGATGGCACTGGCACGCTTCATCACCGGCTCCCAGTCCGGGTCGGTCATGTCGGAGACCAGCACGTCGCCCGGCTGAACCTTGTCCATTTCGGAGACGTCGCGAATGATCTTGACCGGGCCGGCGCCAATGCGCTGGCCAATGGCACGGCCTTCGACCAGTACCTTGCCTTTTTCCTTGAGCAGGTAGCGCTCCATGACGTTGGCGCTGCTGCGGCTCTTTACGGTCTCCGGGCGGGCCTGGACGATATAGAGCTGGTTGTCGTCACCGTCTTTCGCCCATTCGATATCCATCGGACGGCCGTAGTGCTGCTCGATGATCATCGCCTGCTTGGCAAGGTTGGAGACCTCTTCGTCCGTCAGACAGAAGCGCATGCGGTCGGCCTGCTCGACATCCACGGTCTTGACCGACTTGCCGGCACGAGCCTCCTCACCGTACACCATCTTGATGGCCTTGCTGCCGAGGTTGCGGCGCAGGATAGCTGGACGGCCGGCCTGCAGGGTGTGCTTGTGGACGTAGAACTCGTCAGGGTTGACCGCGCCCTGCACCACGGTCTCGCCGAGGCCATAGGCACCGGTGATGAATACGACGTCGCGGAAACCGGACTCCGTATCCAGCGTGAACATCACGCCCGCGGTGCCGGTTTCCGAGCGCACCATGCGCTGGACGCCGGCGGAGAGCGCAACCAGCTTGTGGTCGAAGCCCTGGTGCACGCGGTACGCAATGGCGCGATCGTTGAACAGGGACGCGAAGACTTCCTTGGTGGCGCGAATGACATTGTCGACGCCACGGATGTTGAGGAAGGTTTCCTGCTGCCCGGCGAAAGAGGCGTCTGGAAGGTCTTCGGCGGTGGCAGATGAGCGAACGGCGACCGCCATATTCTCATTGCCAGCTCCCATTTCAGCGAACGCGGTACGGATGTCGGCGTCGAGCTGCGGCGGGAATTCGGCATCCATGACCCAGCCTCGGATCTGCGAGCCGGCCTTGGCGAGGGCATTGACATCATCGACGTCCAGCGCGTCGAGCAGCGAGTGGATCTGCTCGTTCAGTCCGCTGAGTTCCATGAAGTCGCGATACGCCTGAGCCGTAGTGGCGAAACCACCGGGCACCGAGACACCGGCACCCGCCAGGTTGCTGATCATCTCGCCCAGGGAGGCGTTCTTGCCCCCTACACGCTCAACATCATGATTGCCGAGCTTATCGAGGGAAACTACGTACTCTACCAAGGTGATCTCTCCACGTTGTGTTGGAAACTCGATTCGTGCCCTTCCGCGGCACGGTGGCCTGGCCCTGCGAAATAAGTAACAATGCCCGCCAATCGAGGCTCGGCGAAGGGGCCTACTATAGCTGAGAACCGTTCTTGACTTAAGGTCCCAGGCGCAATGAAACGAACTGCTTTCTTTATCTCCGACGGCACCGGAATCACGGCCGAAACACTCGGCCAGAGTCTGTTGGCACAGTTCGAAACGATCAGCTTCACCAAACTGACCCGCCCGTATATCGATACGGCCGAAAAAGCGCGGGCAATGGTACAGCAAATCAACAAAGCGGCGGAGAACGACGGGGCGCGGCCGATCATCTTCGACACGCTGGTCAACCAGGAGATTCGGGACATATTGGCCGGGTCGAATGGATTCATGATCGACATCTTTTCCTCTTTCCTTGCTCCGCTGGAACATGAACTGATGTCACGTTCCTCCTATTCCGTGGGCAAATCCCACTCGATCAGCCATAACGCGAACTACATGGAGCGAATCGATGCGGTCAATTTCGCCCTCGATAACGACGATGGTGCTCGCACGCACTACTACGACAAGGCCGACCTCATTTTGGTCGGCGTGTCCAGGTGCGGCAAAACGCCTACCTGCCTCTACATGGCCATGCAGTACGGCATCCGCGCGGCGAACTACCCGCTGACCGAAGACGACATGGAGCGGCTGCAGCTGCCGAATGCGCTGAAGACGCATCGCGACAAGCTGTTTGGCCTGACAATCGACCCCGACCGACTGGCCGCGATCCGCAATGAGCGCAAGCCCAACAGCCGCTATGCCAGTTTCGCCCAGTGTGAATTCGAGGTCCGCGAGGTCGAGAGTCTCTTCCGGCGCGAGAACATCAACTTCATCAACTCGACGCATTTTTCAGTCGAGGAAATATCCGCGAAGATCCTCGTCGAGAAAGGCGTCGAGCGCAGGCTCAAATAGTCACCGGTTCGCTAGACAACAAAAAGTCCGCTTAGTGCGGACTTTTTGTTGTCTGATAGCGATCAACCCGGCCAGGTGATGGAGACGCCACTGCGGTTTTACAGGCCTTCGCCTGGGACGCGCACCCACCCTTCCATGAGAATGCGCGCACTGCGACTCATGCTGGCCTTGAGCACAGTCCAGTTGCCATCGACCTGACGCGCCTCGGCGCCCACCCGGAGCGTGCCCGAGGGTGCCCGAACACCACTTCAGATCGATCGCCTCCGCCAGCGGCGAGATTGACGAGCGTTCCCGGAACCGAAGCCGCGGTGGCAATGGCGACGGCGGCGGTACCCATCATCGCGTGGTGCAGTTTGCCCATCGACAGCGCGCGCACCAGCAGATCCACCTCTTCCGCATGCACTGTCTTGCCGCTCGACGACAGATAGTCGGCAGGCTTGGCAACGAACGCAACCTTGGGCGTGTGCTGCCGCTTGGCGGCCTGCTCCGCGGACTCGATCAGCCCCATGCGGATCGCGCCCTGAGCGCGAATCGATTCGAACATGGCGAGCGTTTCAGGGTGCCCATTGATGGCGTCCTGCAATTCGGTGCCCTTGAAGCCGACGTCCTTGGCGTTGATGAAGACGGTCGGAATGCCCGCATTGATCAGGGTTGCCCTGAGCACGCCGACGCCAGGCACATCCAGGTCGTCGACCAGCTTGCCGGTAGGAAACATCGAGCCGCCGCCCTCGCCTTCCCCTTCGTCCGCCGGGTCAAGGAATTCCAACACGATCTCCGCCGCCGGGAAGGTCACACCGTCAAGTTCGAAATCGCCGGTTTCCTGGACCGCTCCGTCGCTGACCGGTACATGGGCAATGATGGTCTTGCCGATATTGGCCTGCCAGATCCGTACGCTGCAGGTGCCGTCGCGCGGGATACGTGCCGGGTCGACCAGGCCGGCGTGGATGGCGAAAGCGCCCGCTGCAGTGGACAGGTTTCCGCAGTTGCCGCTCCAGTCGACGAATGCGGTGTCGATCGAGACCTGGCCGTAGAGATACTCGACGTCATGCTCAGGGCGTTCGCTGCGCGACAGGATCACGCATTTGCTGGTACTCGAGGTAGCACCGCCCATACCGTCGGTGTGCTTGCCGTAGGGGTCCGGGCTGCCGATGACACGCATGAACAGCCGGTCCCGCGCCTCGCCGGGGACCTGCGCAGCAGGCGGCAGGTCTTGCAGACGGAAGAATACGCCTTTGCTGGTCCCGCCACGCATGTAGGTCGCGGGGATTCTCATCTGGGGTGCGTGGGCCATCGAAGGTGTGCCTCATGAGATGGGGCGGCGGACAAGCAGCGCCGCCTGGATAAGGGTTCGCCGGGGCCGCTGCGCCCCGGCGCGTCGTCAGGATTGGCCGAGAAAATCCTTGGCAAAACGCTGCAGCACGCCGCCGGCATCGTAGATCGATACCTCTTCGGCAGTGTCCAGCCGGCAGATGACGGGCACTTCGATGCGTTCGCCATTCTTGCGCGTCATTACAAGTGTCAGCGTGGCACGAGGCGTGCGCTTACCGATCACGTCGAAGGTTTCGCTGCCATCGATGCCAAGCGTAAGGCGCGTCGTTCCAGGCTCGAATTCCAGCGGCAGCACACCCATGCCGACCAGGTTGGTCCGGTGAATACGCTCGAACCCTTCAGCCACAATGGCTTCCACCCCGGCCAATCGAACGCCCTTCGCTGCCCAGTCACGCGAGGATCCCTGCCCATAGTCCGCGCCCGCGATGATGATCAGCGGCTGCTTGCGGTTCATGTAGGTTTCGATCGCTTCCCACATCCGCATCACGGTGCCATCCGGCTCCACGCGCGTCAGCGAGCCTCTCTTCACCTGCCCATCAACCACCGCCATTTCGTTGACCAGCTGTGGATTCGCAAAGGTGGCGCGCTGCGCAGTCAGGTGATCGCCGCGGTGGGTGGCATAGGAGTTGAAGTCTTCCTCAGGCAAACCCATCTTCGCCAGGTACTCGCCCGCCGCGCTGTCCGGCAGGATCGCGTTGGAGGGCGACAGATGGTCGGTGGTGATGTTGTCCGGCAGCACCGCCAGCGGACGCATGCCCTTGAGCGCACGCTCACCAGCCAACGCCCCTTCCCAGTACGGGGGCGACGGATATAGGTCGACGTCGGCCGCCAGTCATACAACGGGCTTTCAGCCTCCCTGACCGTGCCCAGATCGAACATGGGAATGTAGATCTGCTTGAATTGCTCGGGTTTGACCGACGACGCGACGATCGCGTCGATTTCTTCGTCGCTGGGCCAGAGATCCTTCAAGGTGATCGGCTTCCCTTCGGCATCGTGGCCTAGTACGTCCTGCTCGATGTCGAAACGCACCGTACCTGCGATTGCATAAGCCACGACAAGGGGCGGCGAAGCGAGAAAGGCCTGCTTGGCGTAGGGATGGATGCGCCCGTCGAAGTTGCGATTGCCGGAAAGCACGGCCGTCGCGTAAAGGCCGCGCTCGATGATTTCCTGTTGGATTTTCGGATCCAGCGCGCCCGACATCCCGTTACAGGTGGTGCAGGCATAGGCCACGATGCCAAAGCCAAGCTTCTCCAGTTCGGTCAGCAGGCCAGCCTCCTCCAGGTAGAGCTTCGCCACTTTCGAGCCGGGCGCGAACGAGGTTTTCACCCACGGCTTGCGTACGAGCCCCAGCGCGTTGGCCTTTTTCGCCAGCAGACCGGCAGCGACCACGTTGCGCGGGTTGGAGGTGTTGGTGCAGCTTGTGATCGCGGCGATGATAACCGCCCCGTCGGGCATCAGACCCTGCGCTTCCTCGGCCTTTGCCTTGTCCAGGTCGACTGCGATACCGCGCTCGTGCAATGCCGTGGTCGGCAGGCGTCGATGAGGGTTGGACGGCCCCGCCATGGTGCGCTCGACACTGGACAGGTCGAATTCGAGCACGCGCTCGTATTCGGCATCGACCAGTGCATCGGCCCAGAGGCCGGTGGTCCGTGCGTAGTGCTCGACCAGCGCCACCTGTTCCGGCTCACGCCCGGTCAGCTTGAGGTAGTCGATGGTCTGCTGGTCGATATAGAACATCGCTGCTGTGGCGCCGTATTCCGGGCACATGTTCGAGATGGTTGCGCGGTCGCCAATGGTCAGGCTCGCCGCACCCTCGCCGAAGAACTCGACGTAAGCGCCGACGACGCGCTCGCGGCGTAGGAATTCGGTCAGCGCCAACACGATGTCCGTCGCAGTGATGCCCGGCTGCCGCTTGCCCACCAGACGCACACCGACGATATCCGGCAGGCGCATCATCGAGGCACGCCCGAGCATGACCGTTTCCGCTTCCAGCCCACCGACACCGACCGCGATCACACCCAGCGCATCGACGTGAGGGGTGTGGCTGTCCGTGCCGACGCAGGTGTCGGGGAAGGCCACGCCATGGCGCGCCTGGATGACCGGGGACATCTTTTCCAGATTGATCTGGTGCATGATCCCGTTGCCAGCGGGAATCACATCGACATTCTTGAACGCCGTCTTGGTCCACTCGATAAAGTGGAAACGGTCTTCGTTGCGCCGCTCCTCGACCGCTCGATTCTTTTCGAACGCGTCGGGGTCGAAGCCGGCGTACTCGACCGCCAGCGAGTGGTCGACGATCAGCTGAGTCGGCACGACCGGATTGACCTTCGCCGGGTCACCGCCCTGCTCGGCGATGGCATCGCGCAGGCCAGCCAGGTCCACCAGAGCGGTCTGACCCAGGATGTCGTGGCAGACCACCCGCGCCGGGTACCAGGGGAAATCGAGGTCGCGCCGACGCTCGACGATCTGCCGCAGCGAATCGCCCAGCAACGCGGGATCGCAGCGACGCACCAGCTGCTCGGCCAGCACGCGCGAGGTGTAAGGCAGCTTGTCGTAGGCACCCGGCTGGATCGCTTCGATGGCGGCGCGGGTGTCGAAGTAGTCCAGCTGCGTGCCGGGCAAAGGTTTGCGGTGTTCTGTATTCATGCCGGAAAGACTCGATTCGGTGTGTGCATGTCCGGGGAGCACTCGGCTCCCCGTTGTCCATCAGCGCTCGGCGAGCGGAACGACCGCGCGCTGCTCCGGGCCGATGTAGTCGGCACTCGGCCGGATGATGCGGTTGTTGCTGCGTTGTTCGAACACATGGGACGCCCAGCCGGTTACCCGCGAGCAAACGAAGATCGGTGTGAACAGCTTGGTGGGGATGCCCATGAAGTGATACGCCGAAGCGTGGTAGAAGTCGGCGTTGGGGAAGAGTTTCTTCTGTGCCCACATGGTCTCGTCGACCGCGACCGACACCGGATACAGGACGGTGTCACCGACCTCGTCGGCAAGCTTTTTCGCCCAGACTTTGATCACCTCGTTGCGCGGATCCGACTCTTTATAGATGGCATGGCCGAATCCCATGATCTTGTCCTTGCGCTCGAGCATGCCGAGGATGCCCTGCACCGCCTCGTCTGGCGACTTCCATTGCTGAATCATGTCCATCGCGGCTTCGTTGGCACCGCCATGCAATGGGCCACGTAGCGAGCCGATAGCGCCGGTCACGCAGGAATAGAGGTCGGAGAGGGTCGAGGCGCAGACACGTGCGGTGAAGGTCGACGCGTTGAACTCATGCTCGGCGTAAAGAATCAGCGAGACGTTCATCACCTTGACATGCAGATCGCTCGGTTTCTTGCCGTGCAGCAGCGCCAGAAAATGCCCGCCCAGGGTGTCCTCATCACTGTTACAGTCGATCCGCACCCCGTCATGACTGAAGCGATACCAGTAGCACATGATCGCCGGGAAGGCCGCCATCAGCCGCTCGGCCACGTCGCGCTGCTGATCGAAGCTGAGCTCGGGCTCAAGTGTGCCCAGCATCGATGCGCCGGTGCGCATCACGTCCATCGGATGTGCACTCGATGGAATGCGCTCGAGCACTTCCTTGAGCGCTTGCGGCAGGTCGCGCATCGTCTTCAGGCGCGCCTTGTAGCGGGCCAACTGATCCACGTTGGGTAGCTCGCCATGGAACAGCAGATGGGCGACTTCCTCGAAATCGGCCACGGCGGCCAGGTCGCGCACGTCATAACCACGATAGGTGAGGCCCGCACCTTCCTTGCCGACGGTGCATAGTGCGGTCTGGCCGGCGATCTGCCCACGCAGCCCCGCCCCGCTCAGTACTTTTGCTTCAGCCATTGCGTTCTCCTTCTTGGATTTATTCTGGATATTGCAAAGTCGCTTCGTGCTACGCGCTTCAGCCCTTCTTCTGCGCGAACAGCGCGTCAAGGCTCTGCTCGAATGCGTGATAGTTGATGCGCTCGTACAACTCCATGCGGGTCTGCATGGTGTCGACGACGTTCTTCTGAGTGCCGTCGCGGCGGATGGCGGTGTAGACGTTTTCCGCGGCCTTGTTCATGGCGCGGAAGGCCGACAGTGGGTAAAGCACCAGCGAGACGTCGACGCTTGCCAGCTCATCGGTGGTGTACAGCGGCGTCGCGCCGAATTCGGTGATATTCGCCAGGATGGGCGCGCCGACGCGCTCGGCGAACTGCTTGTACATGGCCAGCTCGGTGATCGCCTCCGGGAAGACCATGTCGGCCCCCGCCTCGACGCAGGCTTGAGCACGTTCGAGTGCCGCATCCAGCCCCTCGACGGCCAGCGCGTCAGTTCGCGCCATGATCACGAAGCTGTCGTCGGTGCGGGCGTCAACCGCCGCCTTGATCCGATCGACCATCTCCTGCTGGCTCACGATTTCCTTGTTGGGCCGATGGCCACAACGCTTGGCGCCGACCTGATCCTCGATATGGATCGCAGCGGCACCGAACTTGATCATCGACTTCACGGTACGCGCCACGTTGAATGCCGAAGCGCCGAAACCGGTATCGACATCGACCAGCAACGGTAGATCGCAGACGTCGGTGATCCGGCGGACGTCGGTCAGCACGTCGTCCAGCCCGGTGATGCCCAGGTCCGGTAGCCCGAGCGAGCCGGCCGCTACGCCGCCGCCGGAGAGGTAAATCGCCTTGAAGCCGGCGCGCTTGGCAAGCAGCGCATGGTTGGCGTTGATCGCGCCGACCACCTGCAGAGGATGCTCACTGGCGACGGCGTCGCGAAAGCGTTGGCCGGGTGTTGGAAGTGTCATGCCTCACCTCTTGTCTGTGGTGTCTGTTGGCGAACGCCCTGGTAGTGACGCTCGATGTTGCGCTTGGACGCGCAGATATGGCGGCGCATCAGCAGCTCGGCCAGTTCACCGTCCCGGTCGGCGATCGCATCAAGGATGCGGTGATGCTCGGCGAAGGCCTGCCGCGGCCGGTTGGGAGTGGTCGAAAACTGGATCCGGTACATCCGTACCAGTTGATAGAGCTCGCCGCAGAGCATCTGGGTGAGGGTACGGTTTCCGCTGCCCTGGATGATGCGATAGTGGAAGTCAAAATCACCTTCCTGCTGGTAATAACCCACACCAGCCTGGAAGGCCTCGTCACGCTCGTGAGTATCGAGCACACGGCGCAACTCGTCGATTTCCGCCTCGCTCATACGCTCGGCGGCGAGACGGCATGCCATGCCCTCCAGCGATTCGCGAATCTCATAGAGTTCGATGAGTTCAGCGTGGCTCAAGGACACCACCCGCGCCCCGACATGAGGAACCCGGACGAGCAGCTTCTGGCCTTCGAGCCGGTGAATGGCTTCGCGCAGCGGTCCGCGGCTGATGCCGTAGGTTCTGGCGAGCTCAGGCTCCGATATCTTGCTGCCAGGTGCGATGTCCCCACGGATGATCGCGGCCTGGATCGAGCGGAACACATGCTCGGACAGGGTTCCGCTATCGGCGGCGGCTGACGAGTTCGGAATGAGCGTATCGAGCATATTGTTGACACTTGCGGCGAGTTTTTCGCAAATCTACGCCTGCAAACTGCAGAGGGTCAACGTATACCAAGGTAGATTGTCGACACCTCAAGATCGAGAGACGACAAGCAAGCGCTGCATTGGCCTTCTCGCGACCCCAAGGACGCCATGCTAGAATGCAGCGATACTTCGCCGCGGTCAGCGTTCGCTGTTCGTGATCGTTCAAGCGCATGTGCCGTTGTTCCGCCATGCTTCTTCCGACTCGACTACGCCTGGATCTATGAGCGTCAGACCCTACCTTCTACTGCTGTGCCTACTGCCTGTCCCTCTGCTTTCTCATGCCGCCGACAAAACCATCTACGGCCTGAACGAGCACGTGGCCTTACCTGGTTTCGATCTGGAAGTGCAAGCCAAACTCGACACCGGGGCGCAAACCGCCTCACTCAGCGCACGCGATATCGAACGCTTCAAGCGCGACGGTAAGAATTGGGTGCGTTTCTACCTGGCGATTGACGAGGCCCATGACCGCCCGATCGAGCTACCCCTACAACGCATCAGCAAGATCAAGCGACGCGCCGGCGATTTCGACCCGGACGAGGACAAGACCTACACACCGCGCCCGGTCGTCGAACTGGACCTCTGCATGGGCGCGGCTCGGCGCAGCATCGAAGTGAACCTCACCGATCGCAGTGCCTTCCAATACCCGCTTCTGATCGGCTCCGACGCCCTTACCCGCTTCGGGGCGCTGGTCGACCCGAGCCTCACCTACGCTGCCGGCAAACCTGGCTGCATCACCGTATCCGACGCTGACGAGTAACCCAATGCGCTCCCTGACCCTGCACCTCAAAGTCTTGATCTTCCTGCTCGTCACGCTGGGAGTCGCGATCACGGCGTACCAGATTTTCTTCCTCGGCATTCCCGTGACCGAAGACGAGACGGACGATCTGTGGAACATCGACGCCAAGATCGAATTCCAGACCAACGCGCGCGAGCCGGTGAAGCTGCAGATGTACGTGCCGCCACTGACCCAGGAATTCGTCAGCCTCAACGAGAGCTTCATCTCGAACAACTATGGCGTCAGCATCAACCGCGCCGACGGCAACCGCCGCGTCACCTGGTCCGCACGCCGCGCGAACGGCAACCAGACCCTCTACTACCGCCTGGTGCTGACGCGCCGCTACAGCGGCGAGCAGACCAAGACCACCGGCCCCATCTTCCGCGACAGCATCCCGGTCGAAGGCGCCGAAAAGATCGCCGCAGAAGCCTTGCTTTCGCCGATCCGCCAACATTCGGCCGACGTCGAGACCTTCATCAGCGAGGCCATCAAGCGCGTCAACAATGCCAACGACGACAATGTGAGGCTGCTGCTTGGCGGCGACGCCTCGACTGCCAACAAGGCACGCGTGGTCGAGCTGCTGCTGTCCATCGCGCACGTCCCGATGGAGCGTGTGCATACCATTCGCCTGGCCGCCGACACGGCGCAGTCCCCTGAACTTTGGTTGCGCAGTTTCAACGGCGATAAATGGCTCTACTTCAACCCCGAGAACGGCGAGCAAGGCCTGCCCAAGGATCGCCTGATCTGGTGGACAGGTGACGACCCGCTGCTCAGCCTCGAAGGCGGCCGCAACGCGCAGGTGACCTTTACGCTCAACAGCAGTGAAATGAACGCCATCCGCCTGGCCAAGCTGACGGACGAAAACACGGACGCCGACTTCCTCGAGTACTCGCTATACGGCCTGCCACTGCAGACCCAGCAGACCTACCAGATCATGATCATGATCCCGATCGGCGTATTGGTGATCCTCATTCTGCGGAACCTGGGCGGCCTGCAGACACTGGGCACGTTCACCCCGGTGTTGATTGCCCTGGCCTTCCGCGAAACCCAGCTGGGCTTCGGCATTATCCTGTTCACCCTGATCACCGCGCTCGGCCTTTCGCTGCGCTCCTACCTCGAGCACCTCAAGCTTCAGATGCTGCCGCGTTTGTCCGTAGTCCTGACGTTCGTGGTGGTGCTGATCGCCGTTATCAGCCTGCTCAGCCACAAGCTGGGCCTGGAACGCGGCCTGTCGGTGGCCCTGTTCCCGATGGTGATCCTGACGATGACCATCGAGCGCCTGTCGATCACCTGGGAAGAGCGCGGCGCCAGCCATGCCTTCAAGGTCGCCGTCGGTACCCTGATTGCCGCCACGCTCGCGCACTTGCTGATGAGCATCCCGGAGCTGACCTACTTCATCTTCACCTTCCCGGCCGTGCTGTTGATCATGGTGGGCTTCATGTTGGCGATGGGTCGCTACCGCGGCTATCGCCTGACCGAGCTGTTCCGATTCAAAGCCTTTCTGAAGGATTGAGCCATGTTCGGTCTGATCAAGACGTGGAAGGCCCTTGAAGCCAAGGGCATCATGGGCATCAACCGCCGTAATGCGGACTATGTGCTCAAGTACAACAAGCGCCACCTGTATCCGATCGTCGATGACAAGATCATCACCAAGGAACGGGCGGTCGAGGCCGGCATCGACGTGCCGGAGCTGTACGGGATCATCGAAACCGAGAAGGACATCGACAAGCTCAGGGATATCGTCAAGGACCACGTCGACTTCGTGGTCAAGCCCGCCCAGGGCGCAGGCGGTGACGGCATCCTGGTCATCGCCGACCGCTTCGAGGGGCGCTATCGCACGGTGTCCGGCAAGATCATCACCCACGAGGAAATCGAGCATCAGATTTCGAACATCCTTACCGGGCTTTACTCGCTGGGCGGCCATCGTGACCGCGCACTGATCGAGTACCGCGTCACACCGGATCCGATCTTCAAGAGCATCAGTTACGAAGGCGTCCCGGACATCCGCATCATCGTGCTCATGGGGTATCCGGTGATGGCAATGCTGCGTCTGCCGACCCGCCAATCCGGCGGCAAGGCAAACCTGCACCAGGGCGCCATCGGCGTCGGGGTCGATCTGGCGACCGGCATCACACTTCGCGGTACCTGGCTGAACAACAAGATCACCAAGCACCCCGACACGACCAACGCGGTGGATGGCGTACAGCTGCCCAACTGGGACGGCTTCATGAAGCTCGCCGCCGGCTGTTACGAGCTGTGCGGGCTCGGCTACATCGGCGTTGACATGGTGCTGGATCAGGACAAGGGCCCGCTAATCCTCGAGCTCAACGCCCGCCCCGGCCTGAACATCCAGATCGCCAACGACTGCGGCCTGACCCACCGCGCCCATGCCATCGAGAACCGCATCGAGGCGCTCAAGGAAAAAGGTGTCCAGGAAACGCCCGAAGAGCGCGTCCGCTTCGCCCAGGAGCTGTTCGGCCACATTCCCAGCCACGCCTGACCCTGGCCCGGCGAACGCCGGGTCATCAACCGAACGACTCGAATGCCCTCCTGTTCGATATACCCACTACCCTACCTCGCCGATCCGGCGCCCTGGTTCGAGCGGGTTCGCCACGCGCCAGGCGCGATTCTGCTGGATTCCGGCCGCCCGACCGCCACGCGAGGCCGCTACGATCTGTTGAGCGCATGGCCACTGGACGTCGTCGAGCCATGGCCTGACGAGTCTGGCGGCGCATTTTTCGAGCGCCTGCGCGCGACCACGCGAATGTTGGCCCGGCGCAAGCCCCCAAGGGCATGGCATTGCCCTTCGTTGGCGGCTTGCTGGGTTTCCTCGCTTACGACTTTGGCGCGCGGCTGGAGCGCCTGAAAAGACAGTCCAACGACGACCTCGCGTTGCCGGACGCCCGATTCGGACTCTATTCCTGGGCACTGGTCAGCGACCACCATCTGGGGACTTGCCAGTTGGTGTTCCATCCAACGCTGGCCGATGGCGAGCGTCAACGAATCATTCGCCTCTTCGGCGCCGAGACGCTCACCGCGCCCAGCTCCTTTCGCCTGCGTGGGCGCTTCGAGCCCGACCTGCAAGCCGACCAGTATCGACAGGCGATCGAACGCATCCATCGCTACATCACGGCAGGCGACTGTTATCAGGTCAATTTCGCCCAACGCTTCCGCGCGCCTTACGAGGGCGACCCGTGGGAAGCCTACAGGCGGCTCCGCGCGGCCTGCCCTACTCCTTACGCAGGTTTTGTTTCGCTGGGCAGCGATGCCATCCTAAGCCTCTCGCCTGAGCGGTTCCTGCGTCTGAGCGAGGGCCAAGTCGAAACCCGACCGATCAAGGGAACCCGCCCTCGTCACGCCGATCCCCGCGCCGATGCCGAACAGGCCCAGGCGTTGCTCGCGAGCGCCAAGGATCGCGCCGAAAACCTGATGATCGTCGATCTGCTGCGTAACGACCTGGGGCGCACCTGCCAGACTGGCAGCGTCAGAGTGCCCGAACTTTTCAGCCTGGAGAGCTACCCGAACGTCCACCATCTGGTCAGCTGCGTAACCGGCACCCTGGCGCCCGGCAAGGACGCCCTGGATCTGCTGGCCGGCAGTTTCCCTGGCGGATCGATTACCGGCGCCCCGAAGATTCGAGCCATGCAGATCATCGACGAGCTGGAACCTACTCGCCGGTCGATCTATTGCGGATCGTTGCTGTATCTGGATGTGCGAGGAGAAATGGACAGCTCCATTGCCATCCGCTCGCTGCTGATGAAGGACGGGCAGGCCACGTGCTGGGGTGGAGGCGGCATCGTCGCGGACTCTGACTGGCAGGCCGAGTATCGCGAGTCAATGGACAAGGTCGGGGTATTGCTGAGAACGCTGGAGTGCGCCGCCGAGCCTTGACCGTTCGGCGCACCCGGGGCTCGGTCAGAGGCTCAGCTTGCGGTTGGACGCCTTGATGAATTCCTGCTTGAGCGCATCGAAGGTATGCACGGCCGGGAACTGCGGGAATTCGCGGATGACGTTGTCGGGCGCGTGGAACAGAATACCGGCATGCGCCTCGGCCAGCATGGTGGTGTCGTTATACGAATCGCCTGCCGCGATCACACGGTAATACAGACTTTTCAGCGCGATGACCGACTGACGCTTGGGATCCTTCTGCCGCAGCTGGTAATCCACGACCCGATCCGAATCGTCGGTGATGAGGCGATGGCAGAGCAGCGTCGGGAAGCCGAGCTGACGCATCAGCGGCTGGGAGAACTCATAGAAGGTATCCGACAGGATCACGACCTGGAACCGCTCACGCAGCCAGTCGACGAACTCGACAGCGCCATCCAGCGGCGTCAGTGTCGAGATGACCTTCTGAATGTCAGCGAGCTTGAGCCCGTGCTCGTCGAGAATCCGCAGGCGTTGCTTCATCAGCACGTCGTAGTCAGGGATGTCGCGCGTCGTCGCCCGAAGCGACTCGATTCCGGTGGCCTCGGCAAAGGCGATCCAGATTTCCGGAACCAGTACACCTTCCAGGTCGAGACAGGCAATTTCCACGGGGCCACTCCTCAAAGCAGAAAAATTGGAGCCGGCACTCTAACGGCATGCCCCGAGGGACGCAACGCAACGCTTATTCCGTGAAGAATGGGTATGGAAGCCTAAAGGTTATTTAGCGGAATAAAGCGGCTTTGCTACCATCCCCGGCCTGCAAAAGAGCGCACAGCGCCAGATTAGGAAACCGCCTGATGAGCCAATCAATCGATGTCGCCGAGCTGGCCACCGCCTATGCCGGCAAGTCCCCGCAACAGATTCTCCAACTCGCTTTCGACCTGTTTGGCGATGACCTCTGGGTCTCCTTCAGTGGCGCCGAAGATGTGGTGTTGCTGGACATGGCCTGGAAGCTGAACAAGAACGTCAAGGTCTTCACCCTCGACACAGGGCGCCTGCACAGCGAGACCTACCGTTTCATCGAGCAAGTACGCGAACACTACGGTATCGCCATCGAGATCATGACGCCCGATCCCGCGCTGCTACAGCCCATGGTCAACGAGAAAGGCCTCTTCAGCTTCTACCGCGACGGTCATGGCGAGTGCTGCGGCATCCGCAAGATCGAGCCGCTTCGCCGCAAGCTCTCCAGCGTACGCGCCTGGGCTACAGGCCAGCGACGCGACCAGAGCCCCGGCACTCGCAGCCAGGTGTCGGTGCTGGAAATCGACACGGCGTTTTCCACGGCCGAGAACACCTTGTACAAATTCAACCCCCTCGCCCAAATGACCAGCGAGGAGGTCTGGGGCTACATCCGCATGCTGGAGATTCCCTACAACAGCCTGCATGAGCGTGGCTTCATCAGCATCGGATGCGAACCCTGCACCCGCCCAGTCCTGCCGAACCAGCATGAGCGCGAGGGGCGGTGGTGGTGGGAGGAGTCGACGCAAAAAGAATGCGGGCTCCACGCCAGCAATCTCATTGCGAAAAGCTGACGCGCCGTATCGCGCTCGTGGTTCCTGGATGGAATCACAGAGGGCGCGAGCGCTTGCGCGCTAGAACGTCGGCAACTCCACGTTCTCGAACAGGGCATCCAGCTCGGCCTTGTTGCGACACTGCACGGCACGCTCGAGCATGTCCTTGTCGAGGTGCGGCGCGAACGTCTGGATGAAGTCGCACATGAATCCTCGGAGAAAGGTGCCGCGGCGGAACCCGATCTTGGTGACGCTTGGCTCGAACAATTCGCTGGCATCGAGCACGACGAGATCGGGGTCGTGCTGGGCGTCGACGGCCATCCGCGCCAGGATGCCCACGCCAAGCCCCAGGCGAACGTAAGTCTTGATCACGTCAGCATCGGCGGCGGTGAAGACCACCTTGGGTGACAACCCCTTGTGACTGAAGGCCTCGTCGAGCTTCGAACGCCCGGTAAAGCCAAACACATACGTCACGATCGGGTACTCGGCCAACGCCTCCAGCGTCAACTTGCCCCGTTTGCTGAGTGGGTGATCCTGTGGCACGACCACGCAGCGATTCCAGCGATAGCAGGGCATCATGACCAAATCGCCGAACAACTCCAGCCCCTCGGTGGCGATCGCGAAATCGACGGTACCGTCAGCGGCCATCTCGGCAATCTGAGTGGGGGTTCCCTGGTGCATGTGCAGCGAGACATCGGGGTATTGCTTGATGAAGCGACTGATCACCGGCGGCAACGCGTAACGTGCCTGGGTATGGGTCGTGGCAATGCTGAGGGTGCCGCGTTTCTCGTTAGAGAACTCCTGAGCGATCTGCTTGATGCTTTCACACTTGCGCAGGATTTCGCCGGCAGTGGCAATGATCCGCTCACCGGCAGGCGTTACACGTGTCAGGTGCTTGCCGCTGCGGGCGAACACTTCGACGCCGAGCTCGTCTTCGAGCAGGCGAATCTGTTTACTGATGCCAGGCTGGGAGGTGAACAGGCTTTGCGCGGTCGCCGAGACGTTGAGGTCATGATGCGCCACCTCCCAGATGTAACGCAGTTGCTGAAGCTTCATAGAGATCCCTCGAGACCATGGCGCTGCACGCCACCCTTTTCTTATAACCGTTGCAGCCGTCGTGCGGATTCTAGGGTATATCGCTCAAGTTGGCCCGACGCTCCACGGACGTCTCTCATCGAATGAGACGCCGGTCAACCAGAACGCTGGCGGTATATGAACGCGCCCACCGCCGTGCAGCGAAATCGGACCGAACCGGCATGAAATGAGCTTAGCAGGCCGCCGGAAAAGCACTACCGGACCAATACGCCGTCCAGCGGCCTCATTGCCGCGCACCGGATTCTGCATCGAGAAAGCGTAACGCGCGGTACAGAGACTCCACGCGAGGCATCGCTAAGCCGACCTGCTCCGCCGCAGCCAGTGGCGCCGCGTAGATTGCATCCAGCTCCATCGGCCGCCTCTCCTTGTGGTCGTGGTACATGCTCGGCAGGTAGTCCGGCATGTGATCGGTGGCCATCAGCATCCGCTCCACCAGCACCTCGGGCAGCGGGTGACCACAAGCGGCGGCCGCACCGCAGGCTTCCTCCATGATCGCCTTGACCAACGCACGACTGTCAGGATTGCCCATCAGCCTGGAGGTGCCCGCGTTCAGCAAAACCGAGAGGCCGTTGTAAGGCATGTTCCAGACCAGCTTCTGCCAGCGCGCCTGCGCCAGGTTCGGCGCTGCGCTGGAGTCAACGCCGGCCTTACGGAACATGGCCGCCCCTTCCTCGACCAGTGCTTTCTGTTCCAGATCAGTCGCGGGACCGGAGTGATAGCCGAGGTTGATACCGCCCAGGGCTTGGTGTTCGACGACACCCGGCGCTGAACGATGGACGCATATGAAGCAGAGCCCGCCGAGTAGATGAACACGCTCGGGCAGTGCTTGCCGCAGTGCATCCTCCACGCCAAGGCCGTTCTGCAGGACCACGACCTTGGCATGCTCGGCGGAGGCTTGCGCGATCAACGGCGCCAGGGCGTTGTTGCTGGTACTTTTTGCACCGACGAGCACCCAGTCGCATTTCGGCATGTCGGCAGCGTCTCGATAGGCCTGTACGCCGTCGAGATGCAAGCGGCCGTGTATCGCACTGTTCACCAGCAAGCCGTTCTCGATGACCGCCTCGTATTCACTACGCAGCAGGAAGTGCACGTCGTAGCCGGCGCGAGCCAGCAGAACGCCGTAGAAGCCGCCAATCGCGCCTGTACCTATGATGCCGATGCTCGGGCCGGTCGCAGTCATGAAACTCTCCATACGATGTCAGGGAACAACCGCTGCGCGGATGCGCGAGGCGAAACAGTAACAGCGTCCAGCCACTCCTTCCCAGTATCCGGCCCGTAAGACTTCCAGGCCATTGTCGGGGCGGAGCATCCGCGCTAAGGTTCCGCTTTCCCGCTGCGCCCCACGCTCTGATCCGCCGCACCGGGATGGCTGGCGGACGGCATCCGTGATCCTGACGAGTAACACGATGGCTGATTTACCGATCGATGACCTTAACGTTGCGTCCAACGAGACCCTGATTACTCCGGACCAGCTCAAGCGTGAAATTCCATTGACCGCGACTGCGCTCCAGACGGTCTCGAAAGGTCGCCAGGTCGTGCGCGACATCCTCGACGGCAAGGACCATCGTTTGTTCGTAGTGGTGGGCCCCTGCTCCATCCATGACCTGAAAGCCGCACACGAGTACGCCGAACGCCTGAAGGGTCTTGCGACAGAAGTCGCCGACAGTCTGTTTCTGGTGATGCGTGTCTACTTCGAAAAACCGCGCACGACGGTCGGCTGGAAAGGCCTGATCAACGATCCCTACATGGACGACTCCTTCAAGATCCAGGATGGCTTGCACATCGGCCGACAGCTGCTGCTAGACCTGGCGGAAATGGGCCTGCCGACCGCCACCGAGGCGCTCGACCCCATTTCTCCGCAGTACCTGCAGGACCTGATCAGCTGGTCCGCAATCGGGGCGCGCACCACCGAATCCCAGACGCATCGGGAAATGGCATCCGGCCTTTCCTCGGCCGTCGGCTTCAAGAACGGCACCGATGGCAGCCTGACCGTCGCGATCAACGCCTTGCAATCGGTATCCAGCCCGCACCGCTTCCTCGGCATTAACCAATCCGGTGGCGTCTCGATCGTCACGACCAAGGGCAACGCCTACGGTCACGTGGTCCTGCGTGGCGGCAACGGCAAGCCGAACTACGATTCGGTCAGCGTCGCGATCTGCGAACAGGCACTGAACAAGGCTGGCATCCGTCCGAACATCATGGTCGACTGCAGCCACGCCAACTCGAACAAGGATCCGGCCCTTCAGCCCTTGGTGATGGACAACGTCGCCAACCAGATCCTAGAAGGCAATAACTCAATCGTGGGCTTGATGGTCGAGAGCCACCTGGGCTGGGGCAACCAGTCAATTCCGAAAGATCTGGCGGACCTGCAATACGGCGTATCCATCACCGACGCCTGTATCGACTGGGAGACAACGGAAAAAGCGATACGAGGCATGCACCAGAAGCTTAAGGACATCCTGCCAAAACGCACCCGGAGCTGATGTCGCAGAGAGTTGGAAAGGACCCCGTCTTGGCGGGGTCTTTCAGTTTTGCCTGCACCTAATCAAGCGTCATCCCGCTCGCCTGCCTGGCGCTCCATGTAACGTTCGACATACGAACACGAAGGAATGACGGTGAATCCCTCCCGGGCGGCATAGTCGAGCGCATGCTGAGTCAACGCAGCTGCGACCCCGCGCCCCCGAAGCGCATCCGGAACGAAGGTGCGATAGATATCCAGCGTCTGCTTGCCAAGATCGACATAAGCCAGGTACGCGCGATAGCCGTCCACCGTGGTTTCGAACTGGTGGCCCGTCCGGTCGTGGCGGATAGTCAGCTGTTCGCTCATATGGCCTCCCAAGCAGGCGTGTTTGCCTGTCAATGGCGAAGGTCACGCCGACGAGGCGTGCTTGCTTCATTGTTGTTAGTTGACCCCGCATCCTACTGCCAGCCCTGCACGGCGACAAACGCTTTGATGCATCTAACCGCACTTCGCCAAGCCGGATTCATATATCCCTGCGCCGGACGAAGTGCAACTTTCCGGTGCGCTGCCGGTCCATATAGCGTGCGCAACGAGCACCGGCTGGATGCTTTTTGAGCATTCCAATCAGTGGGTACGTTGCACGAAACGAGTTTGCAGAAAAAACTGTGCAGTTGCTGCTTGACTCAGTTTACTTAGCGCAACTAATAGGTAGTATGTGCGCGCCAACTTTCCATAACGGAAGTTGCCATGGATTCCATCCTTAAGGGGAACACGATGAACAACGTTCTGAAATTTTCTGCTCTGGCATTCGCCGCAGTACTGGCCACTGGTTGCAGCAACAGCATGACCAAGGAAAGCGAAGCCCGTCTGACCGCTACCGAAGATGCTGCTGCCCGTGCTCAGGCTCGCGCTGACGAAGCGTACAGCAAGGCCGACGAGGCTCTGCAGGCTGCTCAGAAGGCTCAGCAGACTGCTGACGAAGCCAATGAGCGCGCCCTGCGCATGCTGGAACGCGCCAGCCGCAAGTAAGCTTTCAGGCGAAAAAAAGCCGACCTGCAAACAGGTCGGCTTTTTATGCGTGTCATTCAGACGCGGCGGACTACAGCATCAGAAAATCTGTTCGTCCTCTGCCGCCGCCAGCGCCTGGGCCTGATCGGCAATCTGAATCGGCAGGCCGTCTTCTCCCGCCACGATTTCGCGAATCATCTCCCAATCCAGTTGCAGTCCACTGGCCGCCTCGTCGCGCTTGAGCAGCGTATTGATCACGACTGCGTGCTTGTCCATAAGCGTCATGTGGTGGTCTTCGTCCTGCAACGGCGTGTGCGCCTCCAAGTAGACCTTGCCTTGGCTCAAACCGAACTTGTAAGGCTCGTCGATGATACGAACCGGCGTCCCTACCTTCACCAGTCCGGCCAGTTCAAGAACGTTGTGGTTGAGCATGCGGAAACAACCATGACTGACCCGCATGCCGATCCCGAATTTCTTGTTGGAACCGTGAATGAGATAACCAGGGATGGCCAGATTCATCTTGTACGGCCCGAGTGGGTTATCCGGGCCCGGTGGTACGACCTTAGGCAGTGGGTCACCTTCGGCAGCGTGCTCATCGCGGATCGACTGCGGCGGGTACCAGGCCGGATTGCTGGTCATGGCTGAAATGCGGGTGTTGCCTACGGGCGACCCCCACCCTTCACGACCGATGCCCAGCGGGAAGGTATGCACCACGTTCTCGCCCTTGGGGTAGTAGTACAGACGGTACTCAGGCAGGTTGATGACGATCCCTTCGCGTGGTCCTGGCGGCAGGATGAAACGCGTTGGCAGAATGATGTCCGTCCCTTCGCCGGGGAGCCAGGGATCAACCCCCGGATTCGCCGCCACCATCTCCAGATAGCCGAGATCATGCGCTTCGCCCAGCGCTGCAAAGGTGTCCTCGTACCTGGCCTTGACCACCTGGATCTGGCCAACCACGTCCTCGGCCTCCGGTGGCAATGGCAGCTCAAGCGCAGCGCTTTGACCTGCACTCAGCAGAGCAGCGATAGACACACAGGAGGCGACTGCAAACGCGCGCGAGAGCATTCAGAATTCCTTGGAACGAAGGTGATGGAAATTGCCGGTCATTGTACGCGAACCCAACGGAGACGCCGAGCTACCAGACGTTCGCGGCAGACGGAAGGCCGCGACGCTGCGCCTGCAGGGCGTCGCGACAGGCCGCGCATAGACGTCGATCCTTCAGTGCCGGTCGCTGCAAATCCTGCCAGCGCGGCTGAGCCGGAAGAAAGCCACCACAGAGGGTGCGATCGACCTGACCGTTGAGTTCGAGCTGCCGCAGCGCCAGATGAAAGCGATTCTCACGGCAGGCGAACAGGTCGAACTGCTCGTCGGGCACGATCATTCTGTAGGCGAAAAGGGTCCAGGCTGGCCGCGGCATCTGAGGCTCCAATCAAGGGGCGCGACAGTAGCCGCGCCCACGTATCAAAGCAAGGGCTCGAGCACCGGCCAGACGTTTTCCAGCAGCTTTGGCTGGGCATCGGCGGTCGGGTGTACACCGTCGGGCTGCATCATCCCCGAGACGCCACCGACACCTTCGAGGAGAAACGGTACATAGGCGAGCTGCTTCTCCTCCGCAAGCGAGTCGAACACGCCGGCGAAGGCGCTCGTGTAGCGCTGGCCAAGGTTGGGCGGTAGACGCATGCCAAGCAGCAAGACTTGGGCGCCCGACTCGCGGGACAGCGCCACCATTTGCGAAAGATTCTGTTTCATTTGCGCCGGTGGTTGGCCGCGCAACCCATCGTTGCCCCCCAGCTCCAGGATCACCAGCTCGGGGTCGTGCTCGGCGAGCAGCGTAGGCAGCCTGGAGAGCCCGCCAGCCGTGGTGTCGCCGGTAATCGAGGCATTCACCACCTGGTGATCGAGCCCCTCCTGCTGCAGGCGTTGTTCGAGCAGATGCACCCAACCTTGACTGGTTTCCAGGCCGAAAGCGGCGCTGATACTATCCCCGACCACCAGCAGCGTGCCTGCCGCAGTTCCTTGCGCCCAGCACAACAGCAGCAGAACCCCACCTTTCAGCCACATTCGCATCGGATTCTCCATGAGCGCCAGCATTCTCAATGCCCGGAACCTTAGCAAAGTGGTACCCAGCGCGGAAGGCGAGCTGGTGATCCTTGAAGACCTTTCCCTGGACCTCGCCAAAGGTGACAGCCTGGCTATCGTCGGCACGTCGGGGTCGGGCAAGTCGACTCTTCTCGGCCTGCTGGCAGGCCTGGACCTTCCCAGCACCGGAGAAGTACGTCTCGCCGGTAACCTGCTCGGCTCGCTGGACGAAGACCAGCGAGCCAGGGTTCGGGCCGAACATGTCGGCTTCGTATTTCAATCCTTCCAGCTGCTGGACAGCCTCAACGCACTCGAGAACGTCATGCTGCCACTGGAGCTGCACGGTCGTCCGGACGCCGAAGCGCAGGCGACCAGGCTGCTGGACCGTGTCGGACTCGGCTCTCGCCTGCACCATTACCCGCGACAGCTCTCCGGTGGCGAACAACAGCGCGTTGCCGTGGCACGCGCATTCGCCGCCGAGCCCGATGTCCTGTTCGCTGACGAACCTACCGGAAATCTCGACAGCCACACCGGCGCAACCATTACCGAGCTGCTGTTCGAACTGAACCGCGAGCGAGGCACCACCCTTGTACTGGTCACTCATGACGAACGCCTGGCACAACGCTGCCAGCATTCGATCCGCCTCGAAGCAGGCCGGCAGATCAGCGGCCGAAGCGCATGAGGTCGGTCCCCGCCAGTCGACTGGCCATGCTCGCTCTGCGCCAACTGTGGCGTGACGCCCGCTCTGGCGAGTTGCGGGTCCTGTTCTTCGCCCTGGTCATCGCTGTGGCCGCGAGTACGGCCATCGGTTACTTTGGGGCACGCCTGAACGACGCCATGCAGCTACGCGCGACCGAATTCCTTGGTGCCGACCTGGTTCTGCGGGGCAGCGCACCGGCTGAGCCGGAACAAATCGAAATCGGACGCAACCTCCAACTGGATCATGCGCAGGTCGTCGAGTTTTCAAGCGTCATCGCGACCGACGAAAACCTGCAGCTTTCCAGCGTCAAAGCCGCGGATAGCAACTACCCACTGCGCGGTACGCTACGCAGTGCACCGGCGCCCTACGAGGCGGAGCAGCCGAGCCAGGGCCCCGGCCCGGGTGAAGCCTGGGCAGAGGCCCGATTGTTCGCTGCGCTGGACTTGAACATCGGTGACGACATCGAGGTCGGCAACAAAAGGCTGCGCCTCACTCGCGTCTTGACCTACGAGCCCGATCGGGTGGGCGACTTTTACAGCCTTACCCCTCGAGTGCTCATGCACCTGGATGACCTCGCGTCGACTGGTGTCGTGCAACCCGGCAGCCGTGTGCGTTACCGCGAGCTGTGGCGCGGCCCAGGTGAACAACTCGCAGCTTATGAGCGCGCGGTCCGCGCTACGCTCGAGCCGAACCAGCGCCTTGAAACACCCAAGGACGGCAATCGCCAGATTGGTGGCGCCCTGGGCCGTGCCGAGCGCTACCTGAACCTGGCGAGCCTGGCTGCCGTGCTCTTGGCTGGCGTCGCCGTTGCGCTGTCCGCCGCACGCTTCGCGGCACGTCGCTTCGACGCCAGTGCGCTGCTGCGCTGCCTGGGCCTCTCGCGGCGCGAGGCTCTGACGCTGTACGGGTTCCAGTTAGGCTATCTGGGACTGTTCGCCTGCGCCGTCGGCGCCCTGCTGGGCTGGGTCGCCCAGCTCGGACTGTTCCACCTGCTGGGAGAGTTGATCGTCAACGAGATCCCGCCTGCTACCCTCTGGCCGGCGCTCGCGGGGATGGCAACCGGGCTCGTGGCACTGGCCGGCTTTGCCCTGCCACCGCTCGCCGCTCTCGGTCGTGTTCCGCCCCTGCGCGTGCTGCGCCGCGACATGCTGCCGGTCCCCGCCAGCTCCTGGCTCGTCTACGGCACGGCAGTAGCCGCGCTGGGCGTAATCATGTGGCGGCTGAGCCTGGACCTGCGCATCACTCTTGCGCTGCTCGGCGGAGGTCTGCTGGCGACAGTGGTGCTTGGTGGCCTGTTGTTGCTGACCCTGCGAGGCCTGCGCCAGATGCTTTCCGGCGCAGCGCTGCCGTGGCGCCTGGGGTTGGGCCAATTGCTACGCCATCCGCTTGCCGCGGCCGGCCAATCACTGGCCTTCGGCCTGATTCTTCTCGCGATGGCCCTGATCGCATTGCTGCGTGGCGAACTGCTCGACACCTGGCAGGACCAACTGCCAGCGGACGCACCGAATCACTTCGTGCTCAATGTGCTACCGGCCGAGCGCGACGCCTTTGCCGGCCGCATCGCCGCGCTTTCGGACCACGCCGCGCCCCCTGTACCCGGTCGTGCCGGGGCGGCTTGTGGCGATCAACGGAGAACCGGTTCGCCAGCAGGTCACCAAGGACAGTCAGGGCGAGCGCGCGATTCGCCGTGACCTCAGCCTCACCTGGTCGCAAGACCTGCCCGCCGACAACCGGCTCAGCGCCGGCCGATGGTGGGGCGGCGAACCCGGCGAGCTACCGGGCGTGTCGGTCGAAGCCGAACTGGCCGAAAGCCTGCAACTGTCACTCGGCGACCGGCTCAGCTTTACCGTCGGTGGCATCACGCGCGATGCGAGCGTGACCAGCTTGCGTGAAGTGAACTGGGACAGCTTCCAGCCAAACTTCTACATGATCTTCGAGCCCGGCACCCTGCGCGACATGCCGACAACCTACATGACCAGCTTCTACCTGCCCGCCGGCCAGGAGCGAGAGCTGGTCAAGCTAGCCCGCGACTTTCCGTCCGCCACGCTGTTACAGGTCGACGCCCTGCTGTCGCAGTTACGCAGCATCCTGATGCAGGTGTCCATCGCGGTCGAGTACGTCCTGATGTTCGTTTTGGCCGCAGGCCTTGCGGTTCTGTTCGCCGGTTTGCAAGCCACGCTGGATGAACGTATTCGCCAGGGTGCGTTGTTGCGGGCACTGGGCGCCGAACGCCGGCTGCTTATTCGGGCAAGGCGCACCGAGTTCGGTGTGCTTGGTGCAGCCAGCGGCGCGTTGGCCGCGCTGGGATGCGAGCTGGTGAGCGCCTTGCTCTATCGTTTCGCTTTCGACCTTCAGTGGCAACCGCACCCCTGGCTACTGACTTTGCCCCTGATAGGTGCCGTGCTGGTTGGCACGGCCGGCGTGCTCGGAACCCGACGTGCGCTCAACGCCAGCCCATTGAACGTGCTGCGTGAAAGCTGACCCAGCGCGCAGCGACAACCGACAGAACCGGAAGACCCATGAGCCGCTACCGCCCACCCCGCCCCGCGGGCACCCCGCTGATCACGCCAGAAGGCGAAGCCCGACTGCGCGCCGAGCTGCATGAACTCTGGCATGTCAAACGCCCGCAGGTGACCCAGTCGGTCAGCGAAGCGGCAGCCCAAGGCGATCGTTCGGAAAATGCCGAATACACCTACGGCAAGAAGATGCTTCGTGAAATCGACAGTCGGGTCCGCTTCCTGACCAAGCGGCTGGAAAAGCTCAAGGTAGTTAACGACCGGCCAAGCGATGCCAGCAAGGTGTATTTCGGCGCCTGGGTGACGCTCGAGGATGAAGACGGCGAGCAGGCCCGTTACCGGATCGTAGGCCCGGATGAGCTGGACCTGAAGATCGGGCATATCAGCATCGATTCGCCCTTGGCACGAGCCCTCGTTGGCAAACCGCTGGATGCGGAGGTGCAGGTCCAGACACCGACAGGTCCGAAATACTGGTACATCGTCTCGATCGACTATCCGTGACCAATCGGCTTCGTGACCTTGCGGTAGAAAAAAGACTGATAAGTCACGATTTACGTCGAAAACGCTCCGATTTGAGCGCCGAATGTCGCGATAGAACACAATGCTGCGCACACGTTCCGCCTGGTAACACTTATTGAGCTTCAACCCGCGCGGCCAACCTCGCCCAAACGGAATGTACATCAAGGCGCTAGAGCGGATTACGGCTCCTGCCGTGCAGGCTGGCACGATAGCTGCGGTACTGAAGCGGCAGTACGCGCGGGGCGCGGTGAAAAGGCGAAGGACCGCTCAGGGGGCCTGTATGGTCGGTGACCACTTGAGCCAAGGCCTGCGCTGTTTCGCGACTGCACTCCGGGGACGGTCCCCGGGGCAAGTTGCAGCCTTCGTCCGTTCGAGCCGAGTCATTCGCTGACCCCACGGGCCGGGAGCTTGATACCCAAAGACGAGTGCCTCAATGAACAACAACAAGAAAATGCTTGCCCTCACCCTTGGCGTTGCCCTCTCCGCCTCGGGCCCGGTTAACGCCAGCCTGTTCGGCTCCAGCGGCTATACCGAGACTCGCTACCCAATCGTCCTGGCGCACGGCATGCTGGGCTTCGACAGCCTGCTGGGCGTCGACTACTGGTACGGCATTCCTGCCGCGCTGAGGCGCGACGGCGCGCAGGTCTATGTCACTGAAGTGAGCCAGCTCAACACGTCCGAACTGCGCGGCGAAGAACTGCTGGCCCAGGTCGAGGAAATCGTCGCCATCAGTGGCAAGCCGAAGGTCAACCTGATCGGCCACAGCCATGGAGGCCCCACGATCCGCTATGTCGCCGCCGTCAGGCCGGATCTGGTCGCATCGGTCACCAGCGTCGGCGGTCCGCACAAGGGTTCGGACGTAGCGGACCTGCTGCGCAGGATTCCCGAGGGTTCCACCGAAGAAGCCATCGTTGCAGGCCTCGTCAATGGCATGGGCGCGCTGATCAATTTCCTTTCCGGCAGTAGCAGCACGGCGCCGCAGAACTCCCTCGGCAGCTTGGAATCGCTCAACAGCGAGGGCGCCGCCCGTTTCAATGCCAAGTACCCGCAAGGCGTGCCCACTACCGAATGTGGCGAAGGCGCGTACAAGGTCAATGGCGTTCGCTACTACTCCTGGAGCGGCACCAGCCCCTGACCAACCCGCTGGATGTCAGTGATGCCATGATGGGCGCCGCATCACTGGCTTTCGAAGGCCCGACCGATGGACTCGTGGGCCGCTGCAGCTCTCATCTGGGCATGGTCATCCGCGACAATTACCGCATGAACCATCTGGACGAGGTCAACCAGGTATTCGGCCTGACCAGCCTGTTCGAGACCGACCCGGTCAGCATCTATCGACAGCACGCCAATCGCTTGAAGAACGCAGGGCTTTAAGCATCGACGGGGCCATCCAGGCCCGGATACCTGAGCGAGGGCATCGAGCCGATGAAGATTCTTTTCCCGTTGTTCGTGCTGGTCGTGGGCGTCAGTCTCGTTGTGCTCGATCAGGACTCAGACAGGCCCCTGATCGACCAGCCAGCCGCCGAAGCCGGCGCCGCTCCGAACGCAGCAACGACCACACATGAAGGTGAGACGCCGCCTGCGCCGGGCCCGGAACTGGCGCGGCTACCGGCTTCTCTTAGCGGAACCCGAGTGGACGGAACCCTGCACACGGATTCGTCAGGCAACCTGCTGGTCGACCGGGAGGTCAGGCAGGTCTTCGACTATTTCCTCAGCACCTTCGGAGAGGAACCGCTCAAGACGAGCGTGGCGCGCCTGCGCCAGCATCTCGAGACGCAGTTGGCACAGCCCGCACGCGGCCAGGCGTTCGACCTGCTAGGCCGTTATCTCGACTATCGGCGCCAGTTATTGGTGCTCGAGCAGACGCATCCGCTCAAGGCGGATTTGGAAGGCTTGCGCAGTCGACTGCATGCCGCACAGCAACTGCGCGAAGCTCTGTTCAGCGAAAAGGCTCATCGAGCCTTCTTTGCTGACGAGGAGGCGTTGGATCGCTTCACCCTGCAACGGCTGGCCATACGTCACGACCCGCAGCTGGATGCCGCTGCCAAGGGAGAAGCGCTCGACCAGCTCAAGCGCAGCCTGCCGCCAGCGATGCTCGATGCCCTGACGCCGGCCATGCATCTGGAGCTGAACCAGCAGACCCAGGCGCTGCGGGCCACCGGCGGATCCCCGGAGGCCTTGCGCGCGCTGCGCCAGCAACTGGTCGGCAACGAGGCGACTCGCCGACTGGAGAAGCTGGATCTCGAAAGACAGGCCTGGCGCACGCGCCTCGCCGGCTACCAGCAGGAAAAGGCGCGCATCGAGCGCAGCCGGGGCTTGAGCCAGGCGGACAAGCACACCGCGATCACCCTGCTCGCCCGTGAACGTTTCGACGAAACCGAGCGTTTGCGCCTGGCTGCTTCCGAAGAGCGGATCGCGCAGAAGCGCCACTAACGCTATTTCGCAGCGCTTTGCGGGGCCCCTTCCAACAGGTAGCGCTCGCGGGAATAGGCCAGGTAGTACTTGTTCACCGCATTGACGTAGCTGACCACGCCCATGCCCATGGTTTCCATCGCGACGCGTTCCACCTGGAAGAACCATTGATCCGGGTTGAGCCCGCGCCGTCGGGCTTCGGCACGCAGGCTCTGGACACGCTGCGGGCCGAGGTTATATGCGGCCAGCACGAAGGCCATCCGCTCGCGGTCGTTGAGCCTGGCACTGGCGAAGAACTGCCGGCGGATACTTGCCAGGTACTTCGCGCTGGCCAAGACGTTGCTGTCCAGCGAGCTGATATCGCGCACGCCCATGCTGCGGGCCGTCGTCGGCGTCACCTGCATGAGGCCGGTTGCGCCCGCCGCGCCCCGGGCGGCGGGGTTGAGCGTGGACTCCTTGAACGCCACCGCGGCGAGGTTGAGCCAGTCGAGCTCCTGCTGCTGGGCGTAACGCTGCAAGGTTGGACGGACCTTTTCCAGCCGCTGCCGGCCCACGCGATCCAGCGGGTACTGAACCCGATACAGCCGCCGGTAGACCCTAACGAATGCCGCATCCTGGTTGTCTGGCGGGCTGTAGCGCTCGAGGAAACGGTCGACCCTGGCGCGCAGGGTCCGTGCATCCTGTCGCACGAACCAATGCATGTCGGCCGGATCGCCGAGCGTCAGCGCCGTTTCGAGGCGCAGCTTAGGCATCACCTTGGCCCAGCGTTTCGCGATACTGTCTTCGACGACCGTGGCGGCATAGATGCCTGCCTGCACCATCTCGAGGACATCCTCGACCGCCAGCGTCGGGTCGACCCATTCGATCGCAATCGGCGACTTTCCGGCCTCCATTAGCTCCTGGTTCAGTTGCGCCAGCAACGGCCCGGCGGCGCTCCCGGCAGGCAATGCCAGACTACGGCCCGACAGCTGCTGAAGCCGCTGGTAACGCGGGCCGCCCTGGCGACCTACAAGAATCATCGAAACCTTGGGGACCACCGCCCTGCTGCGACTGACCTTGCGCACGCCAGCGGAGTCGAGCAGCTCGCCGGGTGCGACGAGATCACCTTCCCCACGCTGCAGCGCGGCGAGCAGTTGGTCCTTGGCCTTGGGCACGATTTCCAGATGGATCGGCATGCCTTTACCGCTGCGGTTGAGGAACTGCTCGAAGGCACGCAGCCGCACATATTCGACGCCAATGGCTTCGCCCTTCACTTCACCCGAACTGTTACGGCTCTGGTTGACCAGCACACGCAACACACCGCTGCGGCGAATCTCGGCCAGATCGCGTACCGTATCGCCCGCTTGCCAAGCGACCGGCCCCACAACGCGGGCAGTCGCCGGCCAGGGCGTCAGCGCCAACAGGCAGAGCAGCAAGGGCAGCAGTCGGGTCATCGAATGGCTCGAAAGAGGGGTGGCCAGGCGGGGCTGGGCCGCGCCAAGCGGCGGAGGTTCTCACAGCGAGCGAAACGCCGCCAGCCGAATGCGATCAATCACCTCAAGAATGAATCACAAGAAATTGAAAAATAACGTTATATTTTGATTTCATAAGCGAGATACCCATGCAACTGGTCGATATTGGTGTCAATCTGACCCACCCCTCACTGTTGAAGAACGCCGTCGCCGTGCTGGAGCGCGCCTACGCGGCCGGCGTTGGGCAGATGATCCTGACCGGCACCAGTCTCGAGGGAAAGCGAAACGGCGCGACGCCTCTGTCAGGAGCTGGACGAGAGCCGGCAACGCCTGTTTTGTACCGCTGGCGTTCACCCGCACGATGCGAGCCAGTGGACAGCCGAGAGCGGCGCCGAGCTCAACGGCCTGCTGAAGGAGCCCGAGGTACGTGCGGTGGGTGAATGTGGACTGGACTTCAACCGCGACTTCTCGCCTCGTTCGCAGCAGGAACGCGTACTGGAGGAACACCTTCAGCTGGCTGCGGAGACGGGCCTCCCCGTGTTCCTTCACGAGCGCGACGCCGACCAGCGCATGATCGAGCTGCTTCGCCACTTCCGTGATCGGCTGAGCGCGGCTGTCATTCATTGCTTCACCGGGGAAAAGCGCGCGCTCTATGGCTACCTCGACATGGACCTGCACATCGGCATCACCGGCTGGATCTGCGACGAGCGCCGCGGAACGCATCTGCACCCGCTGGTCCGCGATATTCCTGCCGGCCGGCTCATGCTGGAGACCGACGCTCCTTATCTGCTGCCCCGTACCTTACGGCCCAAGCCAAAAAGCGGCCACAACGAGCCGGCCTTCCTGACTGAGGTGCTACGCGAAGTCGCACGTCACCGAGGTGAAACCGAGGTTGAGCTTGCCCGACATACCACGGCAACCGCGCGGCGTTTTTTCCGGCTGGACACCATCGAGACAGGCTGACCCTCAAGCCACCGGGCAACCTGCCGTTATATGAACGGGTTCTCATCGTACGGCTGAGCAACACCCTCCCCCTACCAGACAAGAAAGGGCCGCCATGTTTCTTTGGATACGTGACCTGTCGCTGAAGTACAAATTCTGGGCCCTGAACATGGTGAGCTTCGCCATCAGCCTGATGTTGGTGGTGTTCGCGTTGCACCTCGAACAGGACGTGCGCAGCCAGGACGCCAGAATGCATGCGCAGCGGATGGCCGCCGTCCTGCAGGCCTGGCCCCAGGACGCTCCGGCACCGGTCATGGATGAGATCGTCCGTGCCGCTGCAGGAGAGCCGATCAGAATTGACGGCCAAAGCCTGCCAGCGACCCGTGGGTGGGTCGACCTTGAGCATGATCGGTTTCTCTCCGAGTCGCCCGTCATTGGCGCCGCGCTGGTGAATGCCGGGGCGAACGGCACACTGGCGGTCGTGGCCCGATCGCCCAGCGTCTGGCAGCTGTTGGGTACCCATTTCTTCAGCTATGCAGCGGCCGTTGCCGTGCTGATGCTCGTCCTGCTGGCCGCCTCGCAATTGCTGATCCGTTTCCTGCTGAGCCATCTGAACACCCTCAAGGACGTCATGCTGTACGTCGAGCGCAGCGGCGATCTGGCCGTGCGTGTGCCGCTCGACAGCCGCGACGAGGTGGGCCAGATGGCCAGTGCCTTCAACGCCATGCAGGCCGGCTATCAGCGGATCGTAGGGACCGTGGCGCAGGCGGCGACTCGGCTGGATGACGGCGCCGGCCGGCTAGCGTCGAGCATGAGCGAGGTGCGCCAAGGCATGATCGGGCAACAGAACGAAACCGATCAGGCCGCAACAGCGATCAACGAGATGACGGCCACCGTTCATCACATCGCGGAGCATGCACGCGCCACGCGTGACCAGTCTCAACGCGCAGACGGGCTCGCCGGCGAGGGACAGCAGGTCGTGGCGCGGGTTGAGCGATCGATCTCGTCGCTGTCGCTGGGCGTCCAGCAGACTGCGGAAACCATCGGCCAATTGGCTGCGGACAGCCAGAAGATCAATGGTGTCGTCGGCGTGATCCATGACATCGCTGAGCAGACCAACCTGCTTGCGCTCAATGCGGCCATCGAAGCGGCGCGCGCCGGCGAAATGGGTCGTGGCTTCGCGGTGGTGGCCGATGAAGTCCGCAACCTCGCCAAACGCGTCCAGCTCTCGACCGAAGAAATCACCCAGATGGTGACGGGCCTGCAAGCGATGACCCGCGACGCGGTCGAGTTCATGCAGGACAGCTCGCTGAAAGCTGATGACTGCGTGCGCGAGGCCCGCGAAGCCGGCACTGCGCTCGAGGCCATCACCCTGGCCGTCGCGCAGATGCGCGAGAGCAATACGCAGATTGCCGTCGCCGCTGAGCAGCAGAGCGGCGTCGCCGAAGAGCTGAACCGCGCTGTCACCGTCATCCGCGACGTGACCGAGCAGACCGTCCAGCAGACCGTCGCCTCGGCCAACACCAGCGTTGAACTGGCGGCGCTGTCCGGCGACCTGGGCAAGGCCATCCAGCAGCTCAAGCTCTAGGCCCTACCCGAACACCGTCACCGTCTGACGGCTCAGCGCAACAAGTTCTCCGGCGGCGGTCCAGAGGCCCGCCGCGCAGTGCCCATAGCCATCCTGCGCATGCTCGATGATCGCCCGATAACGGCACCACTCGTGGGTGTCGAGCGTGGGCAGGGCTGCACGAACTCGATCGTCCAGGTCAGCGAGCTACCCGGCGCGAATCCGTTGAGATGCGGCAGGACCGCGGGAGGCCAGGCATCGACCAATGCCAGCAGGTGCGAGACGGTTACCGGCTCTCGTATCACCTCGCCCCGCTGGCGGACCCAACCACCCATTTCCCGTGACCGGTTACCCGAGAATGGCAAGCCGCCGATTCCCCAACGCATCGCCAGATGCCTAGTGAACTCGGGCGCCACACCCGGTACGTAGGGCAATTCCTGGCAGGCCTCGACCGGCGGCAGCTCCGGCGCCGGCTCCGCTTCGACGCGCACGGCCGACTCACGCGGCGCACCGAAGCTGCCTTGAACCAGCGTCACGACCTGGCCATCCTGCACGGCGCGACCCAACACCTGACTCACCGCGCGACCCTCCCGTAGCACTTCGGCTTCCAGGCTGACCGGCTTGTCCACCTGCAGCGGGCCGACGAACGTGATCGCCAACGAGCGCACCGGCCGGTCGTGCGGAACGCGCGCCTGCATGGCTTCGAAGACCAGCGCGGCGGCCAGGCCACCGAAGCCGGCGCGACCTTGGCCCCAACTGGCGGGAACCACCAAAGCTTGCGGATTGGCACGCGCGGCTTGAATCAGTTCGGAAAGTGTCATGTCGACCTCGAGTTGTTGTTCTGCGGACATGCTATGACGGCAGCCCTCCGACCGATAGACGGCCCTGCCGGCTGATTGACGAGTTATCGCAATTGCCAATGATGGCCGCTATCGGCGCCGCCCCCAACCCAACTGCCGCTTGAGCTGCGCAAGCGAGCGGTGCAACGCAGGCAAGGCGTCGGATTCACCACCGTAGCGCAGTCGCTCATAGCCATGCGCAAAACTGCGGATGGGCTCCGCCGCATCTGGCAGGGCGCGAGCGGCCCGTTCAGCGAAATCGCGCGCGCCTTCGCCACGGGCGCGCGTCACGCCACGCCGCGCCAAGGCCCGCTCGAAGCGGCGAAACAGCCGCTGTTGAGGATCGCGCTCGCGCTTCCAGGGCTTGAGCAGTACCACCGCAAGCAACAGGACGAACGCGGCACCGACGACGACCATGATCAGCCCCAGCCGGCCACCGTCGAGCTTGCCGAAGACGCTGCGCAGCACGTCCAGCTGACGTTCGCCCTGATAGCCGAGCACCCAACGCTGCCAGCCATAGTTGAGGCTATCCCAGCCAAACCGCAGCTCATTGAGCCAGCCGATCTGGCGATAGCGGCGCAGATCCATCGGCGTGCCTTCGAAGAGGTCCTGCTCATCGGCGAGCGCCTCTTCCAGCCCTAGCTCTATGCGTTCGGGAGCAACCTGGAAGGTGGGGTCGACACTCACCCAGCCGCGCCCCTGTAGCCAATACTCGACCCACGCATGCGCGTCCAGCTGGCGCACCGAGAGATAGTTGCCCGAAGGGTTGAGCTCGCCGCCCTGGTACCGGCCACGACCCGAGCCGGAATTCCCGCGGCTCGCAGCACGAACGTCATAGCACCGGCATAGTGGATGCAGAATCCGCGACGGGTGTCGAAGAGGAAGCCATCCACGATGTCCGCCCCGACAGCTGGGGGCGCAACGTATAGGCGTAGGGTTGACGATTGAAGTGCATGAGCAAGGTCTGGACAAGCGCCTCAGGCTCGGGATGCTGGCGGCGAAGCTCGACCGCCCATTCCCTGCTACGCGGATTGCCACCGGGCGGAAGCTGCAGCGCCCGCGCCAGGGTATCGGCCGGTGCGACCGGCTCGCGCTGTGCTTGCGGCCAGGATGTCACCTGATAAAGCAGGGCCTGATCGACCGGGCGCGCACGCTGCAGCTGGAAATCAGGCATCAGTTGCGCCTGGTTAGCCTCCAGCTCGGGCACATCCAACGCATAAAGCCAGGGGCGACCGCTTGGCTGCATGACGATGCTGTAGCGCAGTGGCTCACCCTCGGGCGTCCAGGCGGGCGGCGTGGAAGCCGGGGCACGAGCGGCTTGTGACCAGCGTCGACCGTCGAACCGCTCGAAAGTGACGGCGCGCCAGTAAAGCGCGTCGCGCGCCGGGACGGGCCCCTCGAAACTGGCGCGAAATGCCAGCTGGCCGGAACGGCTTAGCTGCGCAATATCCCCTGGCGACATGCTGTCGGCCAGCCCCGTCACACCCTGGTCGCTCGGCTGCGGCAACGACCACAGAGGGCCCAACCGTGGGAAGAACACGAACAACACCAGCATCAAGGGCACCGCCTGCAGCATCAGCGAGCCGGCCAGTCGCAATGTTGGCCAGGGATGCGTTTCGACCCGACTCTGCTGCAGCCCGATCATGGCCGCGAGCAAAGCGGTAACTGGAAGCAGGCTGTACACACCGGCGACCATGCTGTCATTGAACAGATAGCTGGTAACCACGGCAAAGAAGCCCAAAAGACCAACACCAGCGCGTCGCGCTGGCTGCGCATTTCGACCAGTTTGAGGATGAAGGCTGCGATCAACAGCACCGCACCGGCGTCCAGGCCGATCAGGCTGCCACGGGACAGGTAGACCCCTGCACCAGTGCCAATCATCATTGCCGCCTTCACCCAGCTGCGGGGATAGCGCGCGCGCATGCGAAAGATCTGCACGCGCCAGGTCGCACAGGTCAGCCAGAGCCCGATGATCCACAAAGGCAAATGGCCAAGATGCGGCAGGATCACCAACACCTGTGCCACCAGCAACCAGAGCAGTCCGTTACGCGGGATCGGCTGGACGACGCTCACGCGGTGCGCTCCTGCTGCGAACCGAACAGGGCCAGCGCGCGAAGGCATTGTGCGCGGTGCTCAGCACCCTGATCCGGGCCTATCTGCTGGCCGTCGATGGTCAGGCTGAACGGCTGCAGCCGCGCCGAAAGCTCGACCACCCAATGACAGAGCACGGACAACCGTGACTCGAGATCGCCACCAAGGGCATCCAGATCAAGCATCGGCTCTTGCCCTGCCAGCGCAGCGAAATCCTTGACCAAGAGACCTTGTCCGCGCGAGTAGGCCTTCCAGTGCAGTCGGCGCCGCGAGTCGCCCGGCTGCCATTGCCGCAAGCCCTGATAATCATCGACACCACGCCCGGCAGCCCGCGCGCCCTCCTCGTCCCCAAGGGCTCCGATGGTCGGCGGTAGCTCGGCCTCTTGCGGGTTTGGGTAAACCAACGCTGCGAGCTGCAAATCGACCCAGCTCCAGGCGACCAGAATGCCGAGCGGGAAACGGCTCTCCACACGCAGGCGTCCGGGGCGAAGCCAGCCGCGCCGTTCGGTCGGCAGGCTCAGCTCGACCTCACAGGTCCCGCCCGGCGGGACGTCGATCACCTGTAAGCCGCTCTTTGGCCAACCCAGCGCCACAGCCTGATAGGTGCGCGTCGGGCTTTCCAACCGCACCCGCAGGCGGGCGTGCTCACCCAGGAAAACCGCCTCGGCCCCACCCGCTTGCAGAACGAGTCCGGCCAGGTTGCGCCAGGTATGCAGAATCGTCACGACAAAAACCGAGCCGAGCAGAAAGGTCAGCGCATAGGCCAGGCTGTTCTGGTAGTTGATCGCGGCAAGCAGCATGAGCAGCATCGCCACGAGGTAGGCCAGGCCTATCGCCGTCGGCATGATGAATATCCGGCGCTGATCGAGGCGTACGCTCGGACCGGGCGGGATGCGCTGCAGCAGCCAGCGATCGCGAAGCCTGGGCAGCAGTCTCATGGGCGCATCCTCAACGGGCCGCGGTGCGTGGCATCAAAGGACGGGCACTTCACGCAGCAGCCATTGCACCAGGGCGCCGCCGCCGTGGCCGGTCGCATCCGCCCGCTCGCGCAGGCGGTGGCCAACCACAGAGGGCAACACGGCCTGGACGTCTTCGGGAATCACGTAGTCGCGACCGTCGAGATAGCCCCAGGCGCGGGCGGCGGCGAGCAGCGCAAGGCTTCCCCTCGGCGACAGTCCCCAGGCGAACTGGGGCTGAGTGCGAGTCGCCTCGACCAACCGCAGGACGTAGTCGACCAGCGCATCGCTGACACGAACGCCGGCGACCTCCTGTTGAACGGCACGCAGCGCGGTGCGATCGAGCTGCGGCTCGAGGCGAGCCAGGAGATCGCGACGCGAGTCGCCGAGCAACAGGGCTCTTTCCGCAGCCTTGGCCGGATACCCCAGCGAAAGGCGCATGAGAAACCGGTCCATCTGTGACTCGGGCAAGGCGAAGGTGCCGCCCGAACTCACCGGGTTTTGCGTGGCCACGACGAAAAACGGTTCCGGCAATGGTCGAGTAGCGCCCTCGATGGTGACCTGACCCTCTTCCATGGCTTCGAGCAGGGCACTCTGGCTCTTCGGCGTGGCGCGGTTGATCTCATCGGCCAGAATCAGCTCGGCGAAGATCGGGCCGGGGTGAAAAACGAACCCGGCGCTCTCCTTGTCGAACACCGAAGTGCCGAGGATGTCACCCGGCAACAGATCCGAGGTGAACTGTATGCGCTGGAACTCCAGCCCCATGATGCGCGCCAATGCGTGGCTGAGGGTCGTTTTGCCCATGCCGGGCAGGTCCTCGACCAGCAGATGCCCACGCGCCAGCAGGCAGGCCATGGCCAGTCGCACCTGAGATTGCTTGCCGAGCAGGACTTCATTGACCGCTCGCAGACAGACATCCAATCGGGCACGCATACGACTCTCCTTTGTTCGTTCCGGCGATCCTACCGGGCCCTGAGGCTCAGGCAAGCCGATCGAAACCTGCGGTGACGAAGTTGTGAACGGCCGCTTGCCTCAGCCGCCGGCAAGACCGTCAGGGCCGCTGCATCTCGAAGCGCTCACGGGTATAGCTGTAGGCAGCGCCACCGAGCCGGCCAACCAGATCCAGCCGCGCAGCATCCACGCGACCGCGCTCGTCCAGCACGCCATCGTCGATGTGTGCCATCAGCACCTCCGCGAAGATCAACTGGCAGTTGGGCGACTGGGCCGGGTACGGGAGTATCTGCGCCACGCGGCATTCGAAGGCGACCGGCGCTCCGATCACGCGCGGCACCGCTACCAGCCGCGACGGCTCGCTGGCGATACCGCAGTGTTCGAACTCGCTGAGCCCGTGCGCAAGCGCTGCGGCGGAGGCGTTCATGGCCTCGGCCTGCTCGGCACTGACCAGTTGCACCACCAATTCGCCCGTTTCCTGAGCGTTGCGCGCGGTGTCCTTTGGCTGGCCGTTCTTCAAGCCGACATTGATCAACAGCGTCGGCGGCTCGCTGCTGATGACCTGAAAGAAGCTGAACGGCGCGAGGTTGCTCACCCCGCCACTGGAGCAGGTCGAAACCCAGGCAATGGGACGCGGCGTTACCGTGGACGTCAGCCAACGGTAGGCATCCTGGGGCGCCAGGGTGGAAAAATCGAGTTGCATGCTTGGGTTCCTGCCGGGTCGAGGCGACCGGCGTGACGGGTGATACGGTGGCGGCCGATGCGACCGCCACGTGAGAGGACGACTCAGCGACCGGCGCGTGACTCACGCAAGTAGAAGCGTGCCTTCTTGGCCTTGTCGACGCAGCCCTGGTAGGCCTCGAACTGCTGCTGGGTCTTGGCGCCGGTCAGCAGGGCCATCGCCTTGGAGTAGCTGACGGTGCCAGCAAAACCTTCCGCCTCGGCCAGGCTCTGTTCTTCCCAGGCAGCGTCGAGCTGCGAAGCGCAGCTGTCCCGGTAGGCGGTCTTCCCGGCACAGCCGGTCAGGGCCAGTGCGATCAGTGACACACAGATCAGGTTCTTCATCGATACATCCCTCGTTTTCGACATTTGTTCACATTGGGTCTTTCGCGGCACGGGCCTGCAGAAACTCCACCACCGCATTCTGCTCGCCAGCAAATTCGATCCGCGAGGCCTTGTTCTCGCGCTGGTAGGCATACATCGGGTCGTAATACTGGTTAAGCAGGGCCTCGATCCATTCGCGATGTAGGTCCACCGCCCCGCTACTGGCCTGCTCGGCGAGCGCCTGATCCATGATCGCCGCCAGTCGCTTGTAGCCTTCGCCGCCCAGCCGCTTGCTGATATTGACCAGACTTTGCCGTAAACGCTCGCTGAATGCGGCAAACCCACCCTCGCCCTCTTCGGCAACGAACTCTGCACACAAGTCGATCACATAGTCGCGGAGGATACGCTCCACACGGCTTTCCAGACTGTCCTCGAGCCACACCAGCGGATAACGCTGCATGCCTTGATACAACTGCAACGGAATCGAACAGCGGCCAACCAGGCGCGCCTCGTCCTCGAGTACGTATTGCCGAGCACCGGCCGCCTGCGTCTTCAGCAAGCGGATGGCCAGCATGTTCTCGAAGTCGATCTGGGCCGGCTGCGGCGTGGCGCGCTTGCCGAAGCTGGAGCCTCGATGATTGGCGATATGCTCGAGGTCGACGCTATCGTCCAGCCGCGCCAGCACTTCGGTTTTTCCGGTCCCGGTCATGCCACCGACAAGAATGAAATTGCTGTGATCGGCAGCGTGCTCGAGCGTCTCGAGCAGGAAATGGCGCATTGCCTTGTAGCCACCCGTGACGCGGGGTAATCGATCCCGGCTTCGCTTTTAAGCCATTGTTGGACGAGCTGCGAGCGCAGCCCGCCGCGGAAGCAGTAGATATAGCCATGCGGATTGGCTCTGGCGAAAGCCGCCCAGGCCTCGATGCGCTCGGCCTTGACCTTGCCGGTTACCAGGCGGTGGCCCAGTTCGATCGCCGCCTGTTGGCCGTGCTGCTTGTAGCAGGTTCCCACCTTTTGCCGCTCGATATCGTTCATGAGCGGCAGGTTGACCACACCGGGAAACGCGCCCTTGGAAAACTCCACCGGTGCGCGGGCGTCCATCATCGGCACATCGTCCAGGAAGAGCTGGCGGTAGTCAGCGGTATCGTGGCGCATCAACGGACCTCGACGGCAAAGGCGCCGGCCTCGACGAATTCGCCAATGGGCTCGAGCGCCAGCCCCAGTCCGGCGGCCACCTTGCAGAACTGATCCTCGCCTTCAGGCGCTACCGCCACCAGCAGGCCACCGCTGGTTTGCGGATCGCACAGCAGCTGTTTCTGCACCTCGTCCAGCCCCGCGATGCGCTCACCGTAGCTGTCGAAATTGCGCCCCGTGCCACCCGGCACGCAGCCCTGCTTCAGATAATGCTCGACGCCCGGCAGACGCGGAACCCGCGCGTACTCGATACGGGCCGTCAGGCCACTGCCATCGGCCATCTCCACCAGGTGGCCGAGCAGACCGAAACCGGTGACATCGGTCATGGCACGCACGCCGTCGAGCTTGCCGAAATGGGCGCCAGGCGTGTTGAGCGTACACATCCAGTCGCGCGCGAGACCAACATCTTCGGCGCGCAGCAGGGCCTTCTTCTCCGCCGTGGTGAGAATGCCGATCCCCAGTGGCTTGGTCAGGTACAGCTTGCAGCCAAGGGTCGCAGTGTCGTTACGTTTCATTTGTCGCTTATCGACCAGCCCGGTGACGGCCAGCCCGAAGATCGGTTCGGGCGCGTCGATGGAATGCCCGCCCGCCAGCGGAATGCCGGCCGCGTCGCACACCGCCCGGCCACCAGCGATGACCTCACGGGCCACTTCCGGTGGCAGTACGTTCACTGGCCAGCCCAGGATGGCGATGGCCATCAGCGGCGTACCGCCCATGGCGAAGATATCGCTGATCGCATTGGTTGCGGCGATACGGCCGAAATCGTAGGGATCATCGACGATCGGCATGAAGAAATCGGTGGTGGACACCACGCCACGCTCGTCATCGATACCGTAGACGGCGGCGTCATCACGCGAGGCGTTGCCGACCCAAAGGCGCGGATCGAGGTTCTGCGCACCACTTCCGGAGAGGATCACATCGAGCACCTTCGGCGAAATCTTGCAGCCGCAGCCGGCACCGTGGCTGTATTGGGTCAGGCGGATGGGTTCGCTCATGGAGTGGCTCTCGCGACGCTGAAAAAACGGGCGGCGATTGTAGCAAGAAGCCCCGTTGATAGCGGTATCGCGACGACGGCCGCATGCCCCCTTGAAGCCAGGCGCCACAGGCGTGAAGCTAACGCCCCTGCAAAGGGAGAAACGCATGGGCAACAAGGTCGCACTGGTACTGGGCTCCGGTGGAGCGCGAGGGTACGCGCACATCGGCGTCATCGAGGAACTTACGGCGCGGGGTTACGAGATCAACTGCATCGCCGGTTGCTCCATGGGGGCGGTCGTCGGCGGCATCTATGCCGCTGGAAAACTGGACGAATACCGAGCCTGGATCGAGAGCCTGGATTACTTCGACCTGCTGCGGCTGATGGACCTGAGCTTCAGCCTGGGCGCTATCCGCGGCGAGAAAATCTTCGGCCGGATACGCGACATGCTGGGCTCGATCAACATCGAAGACCTGCCCATCCCCTACACCGCGGTCGCCACCGATCTCACCAACCAACAGGAAATCTGGTTCCAGGAGGGCAACCTGGAACTGGCGATGCGCGCTTCGGCAGCGATCCCAAGCCTGTTCACACCGGTGATGCAAGGCAGCCGGATGCTCGTCGACGGCGGCATTCTCAACCCGCTGCCGATCGTACCGGTGGTGTCCAGCCATAGCGACCTGATCATCGCGGTGAACCTCAACGGGAACAACCATCGCCAGTATCCGTTACCGGAAGTCCTGCGCCCGGGCCGTTTCGATGCGATGGTCAGTTCGCTCAGCTCCCACCTGCCCTTCTGGCGCAAGGACAGCAAGGCCCTTGAGGACCAGGGCAACGAGCTCGAACCGGCCGATGTGTTACTGGAAGAACATGCCGCCGTCGCGCCGAGCGGCCGCAGCGCGCCGAAATCGGCGGAGGGTTCGAGAGTGGTGGATGTCGGTGGCCCGGCTTCGCTGCTCGAACTCATCAACCAGAGCTTCGAGGTCATGCAGTCGTCCCTGACGCAGTACAAGATCGCCGGCTACCCACCCAATGTGCTGATCAACATTCCTAAACGCGCGTGCCGCTTTTACGAGTTCTACAAGGCTCCGGAACTGATTCAACTGGGACGGATCATCGCCAGCGACACGCTTGCGCGGTACGAGCAGGAGCAGGCCTGATTAGTCGACCCGGTTGCCGGGCAGCCGCTCCGGCGCCGCCACCTCCGGTACCTCCTTGATCAGCCAATCACCCAGCAGGCTGTACGCGACGGCAAGCAAGGTCGGACCAAGGAACAGCCCCATGAAGCCGAATGCCAGCACACCGCCGAACACACCGAGCAGCACCACGACCAGCGGCAGGTTGCCGCCACGGCTGATCAGGTAGGGCTTGAGCACGTTGTCCACCCCACTGATGATGAACATGCCCCATACGCCGAGAAACACCGCCATGCCGTACTGCCCCTGCCAGGCCAGCCACGCCACCGCAGGCCCCCACACCAGTGGCGGAACCATGACGAAGCTGAACGCGAAGGTGAGCAAGCCCAGGATCAGCGCCCCTGGCACGCCGGCGATGCTGAAGCCGACGTAGGCCAGGATCGCCTGCGCCGCGGCGGTGCCGATCACCCCATTGACGACGCGTTGTACCGTTCCGGCGACCAGCTCCAGGTAATGATCGGCACGCTCGCCGATCAGACGATGCAGCAGGCTATGGACGAATGCGGCGAGCTTCGGGCCATCACGATAGAAGAAGAACACCAGCACCAGGCTCAGGGCCAGTTCGAGCATACCGCCGCCGATCCGCGCGCTGCGTACCAGCAGCCAGTTGCCGACCTGCCCGATGTAGGGCCGAATCGTTGCGAAGAACGCCGTGCCCTGCTCGTCCAGGGTGGTCCAGAGGGTCACCAGGCGCTCCCCTACCAGGGGCAGTTCACCAAGCCAATCAGGTGGTGCTGGCAAGCCTTGAACCTGAAGATTGTGCACCAGCACGTTTACCTCGCGGATCTGGTCAGCGATGTTGAACCCCAGCCAGACCAGCGGCACCGCCACCAAAACCATCCAGCCAACCGTCAACAGCGTTGCGGCAAGCGTGGCGTTGCCCTTCAGCCAGCGCGTGAGCACCCGCATGACCGGCCAGCTCGCGAACGCCAGGACCGCCGCCCAGAAGATCGCCGAAGCGAACGGCGCCAACACCCAAAGACAGGCACCGAGCAGCACCAGGAGCAGAATCTGCACCAGCAGGCGGTCATTATTGAGCATCAGGAATTACCTATCGAGAAACAGTGTGCGCCTTGAGCAAGGCGCACCGGGCTGGAGCGCTATTCAGTCTGGAAACAGCCTTCAACGCAAGAGCCGGATCACCAGTCCTGGCTCATCGGAGTCGACGGCGTCGATCCGCCGCGCCTTGACGCGCTCGGCCCGTAGCGCTTCGAGCCAGGCTGCCGCCCCGCTCCCGATCAGCTCGATACGCATGGTGCTATCGAGCCGCAGCACATTGGCCAGCAAGGCTCCCCACTCGGCAGTGGGCTCGTCGGGTAGCCGCGCCAGACGCAGTTCGCCCGTCGTCTTCAATTGCCGAAGCAGCGTCGCAGGGTTTGGAAGAATCACACCCAGGGGGCGCTCTGGGCGGAGACGCTCCACCTGCAGGTAGGGTCGGCCGTTGCCTCGGGTGATGCCGTACAAGGCCATCAATTCATCGGCTTCGCCGGGCATCCGCGCCAGCAGGAACGCCTGCTGCGCATCCGGCCCATAGAGCATAGCGCGCTGGAACACATCGTTCGCCCAAAGACTGCTCGATCCGCATTCGCGGCCTTCGCACCAGTACAGCAGCTCGCCACCAGCCGCCAGCAGATCGCGTCGGCTTTTTCTCGAAGGCCTCGATGCCCGTGTGCACGCTCGGCAGCAGGTAGGTCACAGCAGTCAGTTCACCGGGCGCACTGACCTGGTCCGCCATGCGCAACCGCCCACTGATTCGCCTGATGGAGTCCAGTGGGTAGGTGCGCTCCACCACTTGCTGTTCCTTGAACCCAACGATCTCGGCCTGCGGATAGCGCGGTAGCGCTTCGAAATCACTGCTTCCCGGCACGTCAGCAGCCAGCGTGGCCATGCTGAACAGTGCCAGGGGGCGATCCATGTACCTCGCATAACGCTCCTCAACACTTCGAGACTGTCTGACACAACCCTGCGAAGCCGCGTAACGTCGCCAAGCTCCGCTCATCGAGCATGGGCCATGCCGGCAAAATCGATCCAGTCATGCGTAGGGCTACCGGGTTGAGACGTGACGTCAGCCTCACCAGTTGGGAAATGCAAGTCAAGCAGGGCTTTGCGACAGTTTCTTGCGAGAGGTTCAACGATCAAGGAACGCATTGAATACCGAGGCCACGGCCTGTGCGCCCTGCTCGTCGTCCAGATGCAGATGATGGCCGCCCGGTAGGCGTTGGCGTTCGAAGGGAAAACGGTCGACCAGTCCACGGATTGGCGGCTCGGTCATCAGCCCCTGCTCCGCCAGTACCAGGCTCACGGGACACTCGACGCGGTCGACGAAAGCCAACGCGTGAGCGCGCGTCAGGCGCATAGGTGAAGGCAGCATCAGTCGCGCATCGGTTCGCCAGGTCAGACCGCCTGGCACGGGCATCAGCCCACGCTGCGCCAAACGTTCGGCGGCCTCGCGGCTCACTGCACCAACCCCTTCATGCGGGCCGAAACGGCCTCATCGAAGCTTGTATAGACCGGTTTGCGTCGTTCATCGACGTCGAGCAGCGCACGCAGCGACTCGCCCAGCTTCTGAGGCGCGGTGTCCGCTTCCCCGGTGTAGGGGATGACCCCATCGATCAACGCCAGCCGTTCGACGCGTTCGGGCATCGCCCCGGCCAGCAGGACGGATACGATCGCGCCCATCGAATGGCCGAGCAGCGTGAACCGCTGCCAGCCAAGCTGCTCGGCGACCTGCAGAACGTCATGGGCGTAATCCCAGATGTTGTAAGCGGCGCCAGCCGGTCTGTGGGCCGAATGGCCGTGGCCAGGCAGATCCAGCGCGACGATCCGCACCCCCTCGAGCAAAGGTGCCAGACGCGAGAAGCTGGCAGCGTTGTCCAGCCAGCCATGCAGTGCAATCACCGGCCTGCCCTGCTCGGGCCCATAGAGATGAGCGGCCACTTCGATATGTGGCAGGTTCAGACGAATCTCTTCGAAAACGAGGCTCATGCGACTGCTTTCCGATCGTGGGCAGCCCAGCGGCCAAACAGCTCGCGCAACAGCGCCGCGGTTTGCGAAGGATATTCCAGCGGGAACATGTGGCCGCCAGGAACCCTGTGTGCTTCACCGCGCGCCACCAGTCGCAACAGGTAGGCATGATGCGGTAGCACGACGCGACTCTGCGTACCGCGCACAACGGCGAGCGGGATCGCCAACGCGTGGGGCCAACCCGGCGTGACGTGCGGCACGCTGCGGTAGATGTTTATTTCCGTCTGCGGATCGAAACGCAGGCGCACACCCGGCCCGCAGGGCTGCAGGCCGCAGCTGACGTACGCGTCCAGACAGTCCGGGTCGAAGGTACGGAACAGCGGCTTGCTGGCGAAGTAGCGCCTGGCCTCGTCGCGGCAGCTGAAGGCTTCACGACGCCCAAGCGTCTGGCCGGCAGGCGTCAGCTTGTCGATGAAGCCGAGTTTTTGGCCGTCCAGATCACGGCCTGATCGAGCCAGGTCGGCATGGGTGAGTCGAGCATGACCACGCCCCGGTAGAGGTCGGGACGTTGCAAGGCGGCGTGATAGTGCAGCATGCCGCCCAGCGAATGACCAACGCCCCAGACGGGCTCGCCCAGTGCGGACAGCTGCGCGATCAGTTCCTGCACAAGGTTCTGCCAGTTGTCGTCGACCGGAAACCTTGGGTCGTGCCCATGCTGGTCCAGATAGGTGACCTGGTAGTCGGGCTCCAGCGCTGCGAACAGCTTGCGATAGGTGCCCGAGGGAAAGCCGTTGGCATGGGCGAAGAAGATGCGTTGCGACATGATTGCGCGCTGACGGAATGGGGCGTTCATTGTCTGGCCAGCGTCCGTGCACGGCAATCGGGGACCTCAGCCGATTGGAAGGCAGTCATGCCAAACAAGCGGCCTGGTTCGCCGGATCAAGGGTGGGCCGCCCTTCCCCAAGCGGAACGATCGCCACCGTGAGTCGCGAGATGCAGCTCGTCTTGCCGTCCTCGCCGCTCAGGCGAATGTCCCAGACATGAGTCGAACGCCCCAGATGCACTGGCTGGCACACCCCGATCACCCGTCCACTACGCAGGCCACGCAGGTGATTGGCATTGACCTCGAGCCCTACGCAATAGAACTTGCTGGTGTCGATGCAGTGATAACTGGCCATGGAACCCAGGGTCTCGGCCAGGACCACTGACGCGCCACCATGCAGCAGACCGTAAGGTTGATGGGTGCGCGCATCGACCGGCATGCTCGCCGTCAGTGACTCGTCATCGACCGCCTCGAAACGGATGTCGAGCAGCTCCACGATGGTGTTTTCACGGCTGGCGTTGAGTTGTTCGAGGTCGGGTCGTCGATACCAGATGCCCATATGCCACGCTCCTTCGTTGTTGTTGTCATGAACGGCTCGGACAGCCCCGAGACCATGATTGCAGCCTAGCGGGGATGCTTGAGGTCCAGCAGATGCATCAGGCCCGCGGCGATCTGCTCACCTTCGAGCTCGGCCAGGCTGGCGGTCGCCATCGGCAACGGCGTTTCGCGGTGACCGCTGACCAACCAGCCGCCCAGCGCCCCGACGAAGGGTTGATGGGTAACCAGCAATAACGACTGTTCGCTGCGACGATCGAGATACAGCAGGGCATCTCCGAGATCAGAGTCGGGTGTCGCCCAGGGCACGGTTTCGACCCGCCCTTCGAAGCCAATCGCCTGCCTGACGATCTCGGCAGTCTGCTGCGCGCGTGCGTAGGGGCTCGCCAGGATCGCCTGCAGCGGCTGGCCACGCAGCGCCGCAGCACTGCTTTGTACTTCGGTACGCCCGGCTTCGGTGAGATTGCGCTGCGCGTCCGTACGCGCACGGGGTTCAGCCTCACCGTGGCGAAGGAGCCATAGCTTCATACAGGCGGTTCCTCTTTTTGGAGTGACAGGCGTAACAGGAGGCGGTGTCTCCACGTCCGCTGGACGCGGTGTCGGCCAGTCGGACATCGGCCACGGCTTGCGATCGGTATTGAAGGTGCCGAAACGCCCAATCTGCGCCACGTACTGGCTGAGGCTGTCGCCAAACGCTTGCAGACTCTGATCCACCCGCCCCTTCACGGCCCGCATGATCAGCTGCACGACCACCACCAGCAGCAAAGCCAGTTCAGCCAGTTGCCAGACGAAGAAGAAGACCAGCATCCAGATGGCTCGCAGGATCAGGGACTCTCGCTCAGCGTTGCGATTGTTCATGGTTGTCTCCCGGTACTCAGAAGCCATCGGTGGAAATGAAATCGACATCAGTCTTGGGTTCGCCGCGCATCAACACGGCAATGACCTGATCCAGCGTACGCCCCTCGAACAGGATCGCATGCAGACCCGCGACAAGTGGCATGTAGACCTGTAATTCCTCTGCGCGGCACTTCAATACCTTGATCGTGTTGACGCCTTCAGCCACCTCCCCGAGGCGTGCAACAGCCTGTTCCAGGCTCAGGCCCTCGCCGAGCGCGTGGCCAACCTGGAAATTGCGGCTCTTCGGCGAGGTGCAGGTCACGATCAAGTCGCCGACGCCGGCCAGGCCAAGAAACGTCATCGGGTTGGCGCCCAGCTTCACGGCAAAACGGGTCATTTCCGCAAGCGCCCGGGTGATGAGCATGCTGCGCGTGTTCTCGCCCATACCCAACGCCGCCGCCATGCCTGCCATGATTGCGTAGACATTCTTGAGCGCACCACCCAGCTCGACGCCGAAACGGTCGGCACTGGCATACACGCGAAACGTACGTCCATGTAGCGCAGCCTGAACGGCGCGGCACAAGGCCTCGTCGTGGCTGGCGACCACGGTGGCGGTCAGGGCATGCTCTGCCACTTCACGGGCGAGATTGGGTCCGGATATGACGCCGATGCGGGCCTGTGGCGCGATTTCCTCGATGATCTGGCTCATCAGCTTGAAACCGCTGGCCTCGATGCCCTTGGTGGTACTGACCAGCATGCGACCGTCCAGCAGGCCGGCCACAGGCGCCAGTGCAGCGCGCAACGCGCTGGACGGCAGCGCAACGAAGATCAGCTCGCAGTCGCTTATGGTCTGGTGCAGGTCAGTTACCGGCTCGACCTTTTCATGCACCTTCACGCCCTTGAGATAGCGGGGATTCTGGCCCTCGACGCGGATGATCCGAGCTTGCTCCGGATCGCGCATCCACAATCGAACGCTGTGACCGTTCTCGGCCATGAGGTTCGCCAGGGCGGTACCGAAGCTGCCGCCGCCAAGCACCGCGATGGGTTGCTGTTCAGTCATGACTTGTCCGTATCGAGCCAACGGGTGGCAGTGCCAGGCATTATACGTAGCGTGGGCGGGTCAGCCAGCGCCCCGCCGGCCATCCGCGAAACCAAGGCGGAAAACCACGCCGGAGCCTATGTGAAACCTGCGCCGGAGCCGCTCGTCCGCCGCGTCGCAACAGGCCGTTGGGCGATGGTCTATAGAGGACAAGGTGTCACAAGGTCGTAGTCATGTGTGCAGGAGTGTTAAAGTATTGCCCCGTTTGCGCGCGGGTGTCGGCATCGCGCCAGTAAACGAGTGGCTTGCATGCCCTGATGCTGTGACTTTCGGCGCAGGGCTGCAGTCTACGACTAGTCTTCATGATCCCTCCCTCGTTCCGGGTCGGATGAAAGCAGCAAGCCCTCCATGTAGGGACCATTGAGGAATACGCATGACCAAACAACAGGCCTTTACTCGGGAAGATCTGCTTCGTTGCAGCCGCGGCGAGCTTTTCGGTCCCGGTAATGCGCAACTGCCCGCGCCGAACATGCTGATGGTCGATCGCATCGTGCATATCAGCGAAGTGGGCGGCAAGTATGGCAAGGGCGAGTTGGTTGCCGAACTGGACATCAACCCCGACCTCTGGTTCTTCGCCTGTCATTTCGAAGGCGATCCCGTCATGCCGGGCTGCCTGGGCCTCGATGCCATGTGGCAATTGGTCGGCTTCTACCTCGGCTGGCAGGGCAATCCCGGCCGTGGCCGCGCGCTCGGCTCGGGCGAAGTGAAGTTCTTCGGTCAGGTCCTGCCGACCGCCAAGAAAGTCACCTACAACATCCATATCAAGCGGACCATCAACCGCTCGCTGATCCTCGGCATTGCCGATGGCACCGTCAGCGTCGATGGCCGCGAGATCTACAGTGCCGAAGGTTTGCGCGTCGGCCTGTTCACCTCTACCGACAGCTTCTGAAGGACATCCGCATGCGTCGCGTCGTGATCACTGGCCTGGGTATCGTTTCCTGCCTGGGCAATGACAAAGAGACCGTCTCCGGCAACCTGCGTGCCGGTCGCCCCGGTATCCGTTTCAACCAGGCCTATGCGGACATGGGTCTGCGCAGCCAGGTTTCCGGCTCCGTCAATCTGAACCTCGAAGAACTGATCGACCGCAAGGTCCTGCGCTTCATGGGCGACGCAGCCGCCTATGCCTACCTGGCCATGGAGCAGGCGGTGAAGGATGCCGGCTTCGACCTCGATGACATTTCCAATCCGCGCATCGGCCTGATCGCCGGTTCCGGTGGCGCCTCGACCATCAACCAGATGGAAGCCATCGACATCCTGCGCGACAAGGGCGTCAAGCGCATCGGCCCATACCGCGTGCCGCGCACCATGAGCAGCACCGTCTCGGCCTGTCTCGCCACCCCGTTCCGCATCAAGGGTATCAACTACTCCATCGCCTCGGCCTGCGCCACCAGCGCGCATTGCATCGGCCATGCCATGGAGCAGATCCAGATGGGCAAGCAGGACGTCGTCTTCGCTGGTGGCGGTGAAGAGGAACACTGGAGCCAGAGCTGTCTGTTCGACGCCATGGGCGCCCTGTCCAGCCAATACAACGAAACCCCGGAAAAGGCCTCGCGCGCCTACGATGCCAAGCGTGACGGATTCGTCATCGCCGGCGGTGGCGGCATGGTCGTGGTCGAAGAGCTGGAGCACGCCCTCAAGCGCGGCGCCAAGATCTACGCCGAGATCGTCGGCTACGGCGCCACGTCCGATGGCTACGACATGGTCGCCCCGAGCGGTGAAGGCGCCCTGCGCTGCATGCAGCAGGCAATGTCGACCGTCGAGGGCTCGATCGACTACCTCAACACCCACGGCACCTCCACCCCGGTGGGCGACGTGGCCGAGATCAAGGCCGTGCGCAACATGTTCGGCGACAAGGTCCCGACCATTAGCTCGACCAAGAGCCTGTCCGGCCACTCGCTGGGCGCCGCCGGCGTTCACGAAGCGATCTACTCGATGCTGATGATGGAGGGCAACTTCATCGCCGGCTCGGCCAACATCGACGAGCTGGACCCGGAAGTCGCGGATATGCCGATCCTGCGCGAAACCCGCGACAACGCTCAGATCGACACGATCATGAGCAACAGCTTCGGCTTCGGCGGCACCAATGCCACGCTGGTACTGCGCCGCTACAAAGCCTGAGGCAAAGTAAGCAACACATGAGAACGGCGCCCTAGGGCGCCGTTCTTGTTTCCACTATCAGCTGATTCAGACGCGCCGCTCGGCGCCCTCGTCGATATCGCCGTGGGCGATACAGGAAGCCGCGGTGAAGAGCACATCGGTCGACGAATTCAGTGCTGTCTCGGCCGAGTCCTGCACCACGCCGATGATGAAGCCGACCGCCACCACCTGCATCGCCAGGTCGTTGGAGATACCGAACAGACTGCACGCCAGCGGGATCAGTAATAGCGAACCGCCGGCGACACCAGACGCCCCGCAGGCGCAGACCGCAGCCAGCAGGCTGAGCAGGATGGCGGTTGGCACATCCACGACGATCCCCAAGGTATTCGCGGCCGCCAAGGTCAGCACGGTAATGGTGATGGCCGCGCCACCCATGTTGATCGTCGCGCCGAGAGGAATCGACACCGAATAGGTGTCCTTGTGCAATCCGAGGCGCTCGCACAACTGCATATTGACCGGAATGTTCGCCGCCGAACTACGGGTGAAGAACGCGGTTATTCCGCTTTCACGCAGGCAGGTCAACACGAGCGGATAGGGGTTTCGGCGGATCTGCCAGAACACGATGAGCGGATTCATCACGAACGCCATGAATAGCATGGCCCCAAGCAGCACCAGCAACAGCTGGAAGTAGCCAGCAAGCGTGCTGAACCCGGAGGTGGCGAGCGTACCGGCGACCAGGCCGAAGATACCCAAGGGAGCAAAGCGAATGACCACCTTGACGATCAAGGTGACGCCTTCGGCGACATCGGCGACCAGATCGCGCGTGCTGGGCCTTGCATGGCGGAACGCGAAGCCCAACCCGATCGCCCAGGCTAGGATGCCGATGAAGTTGCCGCTGAGGATGGCATTGACAGGATTGTCGACGATGCTGAACAGCAAGGTTTTCAACACCGCGCCGACACCGGAGGGTGGAACGGCGTCGCTGGCCTGACTCACCAGGGTGAGCGTCGTCGGGAACAGGACGCTGGCGATGACCGCAACCGACGCCGCGCCGAGCGTACCCAGCGCGTAGAGCAGCAGGATGGGCCGTATGTGCGTAGGCTGCCCGCGCTTGTGATTGGCAAGCGACGCGGTGACAAGCACGAAGACCAGCACGGGGGCGACAGCCTTCAGGCCCGAAACAAACAGGTCGCCCAACAAACTTGCCGAGACGGCGGCCTGCGGATGCAACCATGCGAGCAGGCAACCGGCGATGAGGCCAAAGAGGATCTGCGTGACTAGCCCTACGCGAAGGTAGGCACGCACAAGAGGATTGGAAGGACTGGACATTGGCGAGTCTCGGCGTATGGATGGGATCAGCTGCGAGGTCCGCCGCATGCGGCGGACCCGACTGGCGCGATGAAAAACGCCGGATGGTACGCATCTCCATCCGTTATGCCCAGCCTTGGCGCATGCGAAAGCTGCCTTCCCTCCCCCCGCCCGCTGCCGTCACGGCGCACGGCGCGCGCTGTCAGCGACGTCCTGGCTATCGCAGGTGCGCCCCATGTCGCGGCAGCACATCCAGGAAGTTGTCACGAGCTACCTTCCGTGCCACCGCTTCGGGGAGCGCGTCCAGAAACGGCACGAAGTCGCGGATGCCACTGGCCAGGTTGTCGAAACGTCCGACGACGTCCGTGCCGATCATGAAGCGCTCCGGATACTTCTCGACCAGAGCCACCCAGTCACGGTTGGGCTTTCCGTCCTTGTCCAGCAAGTAGGGCCGCAGCATGGTCCAGGACAGGTCGATATACAGGTTCGGGTAGTCATTCAGTAGACGCGTCACGGTCGGCAACAGGAAATCGAGCTGTTCCTGATGGCGGTGAATCTCCATGCTGGTTCCGGCGTGCGCCCAGATGAAGCGGGTGTGCGGATGGTTGCGCAGCGGCTCCTCGAGCTCAGCCAGATACAACGGGTTACGCTCGCGCTTGGATGTGATGTTCGAATGCAACATCACCGGCAGATCGAACTCGGCGGCGAGATGGTAGACGCGTGCCAGTGCTTCGTTGTTCGCCCGCGGCGTGTCGCCTTCGGTCAGCGCGGTGACGTCGTCATGACGCGTAAAGACCTCGCCCAGGCCCTGCCAAAGGCCGGGATCGAGCTCCAGCATTCGCCGGATATGCGCGTCGGCGTTCTTGTCGTTCGGGTTGAAGCCGGACAGGAACGGATGGAAGCGTTTGCGCTGCTCTTCGTCCAGCTCCTTTACCGCGGCGGCGATCACGACGTCGGTCGCGCTGTACCAATAGACCGGAGCATCATCGCCGGCGTAGTACCGCGGGCGTTTGGGTTCGTTTTCGTGCCATTTCTTGGCGACGGGTATACCGCTGATCATGACGTGGTCGATCCGACCCTTGTCCATGGCCTCGATCAGCTTGTCGATGCCATCGCTTTCCTGAAAGAAATCGACGAAGTGAAGATGCGCGTCACTGTACCGATACTCACGCGCTTCGGCCGGACCGAACGCAGCCGCGACGCACAGCACAGCCAGTAGATGATTGAATTTGAGCAACCCTGTTCTCCTGATAACCAGGCGGATAGACCGCTCCGCTCGACCGCCGTTCACCGCCACGCCGAGACCGTAAACGACGCGCCGGATGCAAGAAAAAACCCCACCCTGCGGACCAGGTACGGACTGGCCTGCAGGGTGGGGTTCGGTATGCAGCCCGTTATGAGCGGGCTGTCACCTCGGACTGCGCTTTGATCAGGCGGAGAGCTCGACCAGCAGCTTGTTCAGGCGCTGCACGTACGCTGCCGGGTCCTTGAGACTGTCACCCGCTGCGAGAGCGGCCTGGTCGAAGAGGATGTGCGACAGATCGCCGAAACGATCTTCATCCGGCTCGGCATCGAGTTTCTCGATCAACGGATGGCTCGGATTGATCTCGAAGATCGGCTTCGACTCAGGCACCTTCTGGCCGCTGGCCTCGAGGATCTGACGCATTTGCAGACCCAGGTCCTGTTCACCGATAGCCAGGATCGCTGGCGAATCGGTCAGGCGGTGCGACACGCGCACCTCGGCAACCTGATCGCCCAGGGCAGTCTTCAGTCGCTCGACCAGGCCCTCTTTCGACTTGGCGATTTCTTCCTGCGCCTTCTTGTCCTCCTCGGAGTCCAGCTTGCCCAGGTCCAGGTCGCCACGCGCGACATCGACGAACTGCTTGCCATCGAACTCGGTCAGGTAGCTCATCAACCATTCGTCGATGCGATCGGTCAGCAGCAGCACCTCGATGCCTTTCTTGCGGAAGACCTCCAGGTGCGGGCTGTTCTTCACCTGCGCATAGGATTCGCCAGTCAGGTAGTAAATCTTGTCCTGACCGTCCTTGAGCCGCCCGAGATAATCCGCCAGCGATACGCTTTGCTCACCGCTCGCATCCTGGGTCGAGGCGAATCGAAGCAGGCCGGCAATCTTCTCCTTGTTGGCGAAGTCTTCCGCCGGGCCTTCCTTGAGCACCTGGCCGAACTGTTTCCAGAAGGTCTTGTAGTCTTCCGGCTTGTCCTTGGCCAGCTTGTCGAGCATGTCGAGGACGCGCTTGGTGAGCGCCGACTTCATCGAATCGATCACAGGATCCTTTTGCAGGATCTCGCGGGAGACGTTCAAGGACAGGTCATTGGAATCGATGACACCCTTGATGAAGCGCAGGTACAGCGGCAGGAACTCATCGGCCTGATCCATGATGAAGACGCGCTGCACGTACAACTTCAGCCCCTTCGGGGCCTCGCGGTGATACAGGTCGAACGGGGCGCGGCCCGGAACGTAGAGCAACGAGGTGTATTCGAGCTTGCCCTCGACCTTGTTGTGGCTCCAGCTCAGCGGATTTTCGAAATCGTGGCCGACGTGTTTGTAGAACTCCTGGTATTCCTCGTCTTTGATCTCGGTACGCGGACGCGTCCAGAGGGCGCTGGCGCGGTTGACGGTCTCCCACTCGGGCTCGGCCGGCTTGTCCTTGTCCTCACCGTGAAACTCCTTGGGTAGTTCGATCGGCAGCGCGATGTGATCGGAGTACTTCTTGATGATGTTGCGCAGGCGCCAACCATCGGCGAATTCTTCTTCGCCAGGCTTCAGGTGCAACACGATCCGCGTGCCCCGCTCGGCCTTCTCGACGTTTGCGACTTCGAACTCGCCCTCGCCCTTGGACGACCAGTAGACGCCCTCCTCGGCTGGCGTTCCGGCCCGACGGCTGAACACATCGACCTGCTCGGCAACGATGAACGCCGAATAGAAGCCCACACCGAACTGACCGATCAGATGCGAGTCCTTCTTCTGGTCACCAGTCAGGTGCTTCATGAAGTCCGCGGTGCCCGACTTGGCAATAGTGCCCAGGTGAGCGATGACATCCTCGCGGTTCATGCCGATACCGTTGTCCTCGATGGTCACGGTACGGGCGTCCTTGTCGAAACTGACGCGGATCTTCAGATCAGCGCCACCTTCGAGCAATTCGGGCTTGGCCAGCGCCTCGAAGCGCAGTTTGTCGGCGGCGTCCGACGCGTTGGAAATCAGCTCGCGAAGAAAGATTTCCTTGTTCGAATACAGGGAATGGATCATCAGGTGAAGCAGCTGCTTCACCTCAGTCTGAAGCCCAGGGTTTCTTTGTTTTGAGTCTCCACACTCATCGTCTTGCTAACTCCACTCGTCAATGGCACGGGCCGCAGCGGCGGCGATGACAAGCAGATGGGGACGAGACGTGAAATTTCAAGGCCTTGTAGCTCAGGGCTCAAGCAGCTCCAGGCGCACGATGTCCGAGGGCACGAGGTTGTAGGTCGCTTGGCCAGGCCCCTTGAGGAAGTGTTCAATGCTCAGGTTGCCCTCCCGATCGATGCCGATGAAGCGCCCCTGGGCGACATTGCCTCGCTTGGTCTGGGCACGCATCAGTAATCGTTCGTACTTCTCAGGCTCGCGCAACAGCCGGGCCAGGGAGAAACGCTGTCTTCGATCCACTCGAGAGACGCCCCCTGGGGTTGCGAGGGCTTGGTCTTTTTCTGGAGCGGTTGTCGCGACGGGTGGAGCCGGCGGCGGTAGCGCGGCGTAGTCATCATGCTTGACCGCCCAGCCTGCGTCCTGCTTGCGCAGGTCCAGGTCGAACTGTGCAGGCGCCCCGTCGACCTTCGCCTTTACCGCCACGGCGGCCTCCTGAGCCGGGAAGCTTACCGTGGAGACGGACTCAACCTCGACCGCGCGCGTCTCGAAGCGCCGCTGCAGGTAGTCGCGGATGACGTAGCGCAGCGTGTCCGCCGAGTCATGGCTGAGATCGAGCCGATCGCCACGGTAGCGCAGTTCATCGGTATAGAGTTCGACACGCCCGCTGAGGGTGGTCTGGTAATGCGCGGGCAACACGAGGTGAAAGTCCCCCGCGAGCTTGTTCGGTGGTACAGGTAGGAGATCCAGGTGCAGCGTATAGCCCTTGCGGATCCGCCGCGCCTCGGGCAGCTCCTGATCGAGGCCCAGCCAGCTGATCTCGACTTCGGGGATAGGCGCCGGGTCCTGCGGAAGAACATCCACACGCAAGGCACCAGACGCAACGCTGCCCAGGCTGATATTTACTTCCTGGCGCGCAAAGAGATCGTCCCCTTCGCGCAATGTGAGCACCCCATTGATCAGCCTGCCAACCCGGGGCTTGAACGGGCGACCGTCCAGTTCGCCCTTCAACTCAGCCAGCAGTGGCTGCTCGACCTGAGCGCCGGCGTTCAACCATTCCAGGCTGAAGATTGCCGCCACGCGGTCGGGGTCATGGTTGGCGAGCAGGGAAAGACCGACCACGAGCGGAATGAACCCCAGGGCGGACAGACCGGCGGCCTTGCGTGCCGTATGCCAATGCCGCACGACATATGCCAGGGTGATCGGCGGTAGCATGACACCAACGCCCCACAGCAAACCGGTTCCAAACGCCAGCACAACGAGCCAGACGGCGCCTGCGAAGATGAGCAGCAACCCGCCGAGAATCAACAACGCGTCCATTCACTTTCCTTGAGACATCTGAATGCAGTCGCCAGACGTATCAGGGCTCGTCCACCTTGAAGTGGCAACGGGCGGTCGCGATGGGCTCGGCCTGATTCGTTTGCCAGGCGGTGACGGCGACGTTGGCGACACGTCTGCCTTGGCGCCAGACCTGGCAGGCGGCAAAGGTGTCACGATAGTGACCGGCCCGGAGATAATCTATCGAGAAGTCGATGATTTTGGGCAAATGTGGAGCCCCCATGAACATCAACAAGTGGAGCATGGCGGCATGTTCCATGAAGCCTGCGATCACCCCACCATGAATGGCAGGCAGTGTCGGGTTACCGATGTTGTCCGGGTTGCTCGGCAGGCGAAACACCATCTCGTCTCCCAGGCGGAGACACTCGATGCCGATCAGCCGTGCATAGGGGACGACCCGCAACAGCGCGTCATAATCGTTGCTCGCATGGGCTTCTCGCACCAATGTTTCCAGGCTAACCGAACTCATGGCGATGGACCTTTCGCGGCCGCGTTGGGATCGATAACCCCTCTGCCCATTCGCATGAAGGTGCCCACGACATGCGCGATGGGTTGTTCGATGTCGCGCTGGTACGCAACACCTCGGGTGAAGATCACCGTCGGTGTAACGCGGTAGCACTCTGCGAAACCGAAGAGGTCATGGCCGGGTTCGGCCGGATGCATATAGTCGATGCGTAGATCCAGCGTCGGGCAGATTTCCAGGTCCGCCAAGGCGCAGACAGTGGAGATGCCACAAGTCGTGTCCATCAACGTGGTGATTGCACCGCCGTGAACGAAGCCGCTCTCCGGATCGCTGATGATCTTTTCGCTGTAGGGCAGGCAAAGCGTCAACCCCTTGGCATCGGCGTGCTGGACGCGCATGCCCAGCACCTGGCAATGGCGCAACAACGACAGAAAGCGCTGTGTGCGCTCCAGTATCAAGCTATCGCTCATGAGGGGTCCCGATATCCTAAAGGCGGCTAGCTTAACGCCACCGAGGGCCCGGACCTATTCCTTGACCGCATCGCTGGGCAGAGTTGGCGTGAATACCATCACCTCGAGCACGTCGGAATGGAACTCGCGACGATAAAGCACCACTACCACACCCGCCGTGACCAACATGAAAAACCAGGGATTGACGAACCAGGCAAGGGTCGCCATGCCGAAGTAGTACGCACGCAACCCGAAGTTGAACTGATTGGCAGCCATGGAAATGACTCGTGCCGCGCGGTCGGCAAAGGATTTTCGCTCCTGATCGTTCACGTTGCGCTCGCCCGCCATCGGCGCCGACGCAACGAGGACCGCGGCGAAGTTGTATTGGCGCATGCACCAGCTGAAGGTGAAGAAGGCATAGACGAAGACCATGGCCAGCGCCAACAGCTTGATCTCGGAAAGCCCGCGGCTGACCGGCTGGGCGAACGGCAGATCGGCCAGGAGCGATACCGCTCGGTCGGACGCGCCCAATGCGGTCAGAACCCCCGCCAGGATGATCAGCGTGCTGGAGGCGAAAAACGCAGCATTGCGCTCGAGGTTACCGATGACATTCGCATCGGCAATGCGGTTGTCACGCAGCAACATGCGCCGCATCCAGTCCTCTCGATACAGATGCATCACACTGGCCAGGCAGGCGGTGTCTCTAGCCCGCCAGGACGCATAGCGGGTGTAGCCAACCCAGCACAGGATGAACCAGACGACCGCGCCGATATGCGGCAGCAGATAACTCGGAATGGACATGGCAACCCCCCTGGACGCGTGAGTCTGATTATAGCGAGCGGAACGCGTAAAACCCCTGCCCCCGACCTGCTCGACCTCACTAGGCAGCGGTCCGGGGCGTGCCGGCCAGCCGATCCCCCGACCACAGCCAGCAGCAACGTAACGAGCACCGGAACCAGCCAGCCCATACTCTGTGCCGCGAGCGGGAGTTCGGGGAACAGGCCCGGCACCCATGCCGTGAAACCGGCCGCTGACAAGCCGTCCACAACGCCGAACACCAACGTGACCAGCATCACCGGCATGAACACGCGGCTTGAAGACAGCCAGAAGCGATCCAGCAAGCTCAGGGCCACCAACATGATCGCCAGCGGATACAGCCCCACCAGCACAGGCACGGACACGCTGATCAGCTGTGTCAGGCCCTGATTGGCAACCAACAGGCTGAACGCCGTGAACACGACCACCACCACGCGGTAGCTGATTGGCAACAACTGGCTGAAGAATTCACCACAGGCCGTGGTTAGGCCCACAGCTGTGGTCAGACAGGCCAATGTGATGACGACCGCCAGCAGCAGGCTGCCAGTGGTCCCGAACGTGTGCTGGACGTACGTTGTAAGGATCTGCACCCCATTCTGCGCGTCGCCTGCGATGCCTTGGCTGGTTGCACCCAGGTAGAACAAGGCCAGGTAGACCAGTGACAATCCGAGCGCGGCGATCGCCCCGGCGATCATCGAATACCGCGTGATCAGCCCAGCATCAGACACACCACGATCACGGATGGCGGTAGCGATCACGATACCGAACACCAGGGCACCCAGGGTATCCATGGTCAGGTAGCCTTCGAGGAAGCCCTTCAGCAGAGGGCTCGCACGATAGCTCTCGGCAGTTACGCCAATCTCGCCCGCCGGAGCGAAGAGCGCCGCGCCACCTAGCACGAGCAATGCTGCAAGCAGCACCGGCGTGATGAACTTGCCGACCCGACTGACCAACTTGCCGGGATTGAGCACGAGAAACAACGTGGCGGCGAAAAACGCCAGCGTATAACCGAACAACGGACCGGCAGCATCGCCGGTGAAGGGTGCCACACCCATTTCGAACGAGACGACGGCGGTCCTGGCGTGGCAAAAAGCGGCCCGATGGCGAGATAAACCGCGACGGCGAGCAGGATGCCGGCGCCTCGTCCCAGCGGCGCGGTCAGACGATCCATGCCACCACCGACGCGAGCCAGAGCGACGACCGTGAGCAACGGCAAGCCCACCCCCGTCAGAAGAAAGCCGATCGCTGCGGCCCAGATATGCTGGCCAGCCGCCAAGCCCGCGCTCGGCGGAAAGATGATATTGCCAGCGCCAAGAAACAGCGCGAACGTCATGAACCCCAGGGCCAACAAGTCCAGGCCTTTCAATCGAGTCATTGTCTCAGTACCAGATGCGTGAGTTTCGGCGTGAACGGACGCCAGACAGTTCGACGGGACGCGAGGCGGCGACCGCAATCGAAAAAAAGGACGCACCATAAAGGAAACGCGTGGCGCATGCGAGCGCGGGACCGGCAGAAAGCTGTGCATGCAGAAATGAAAATGCCAGTCAGGCAAGCCTGACTGGCATTCTATGAACAAGCCGGAATCAGGCCTGCTTGACTTCCCAGCCGGTCACTTCAGCCAGTGCCTTGCCGATGTCAGCCAGAGAGCGGACGGTCTTCACGCCTGCGTCCTGCAGTGCGGCGAACTTCTCGTCCGCCGTACCCTTGCCGCCGGAGATGATTGCACCCGCATGGCCCATACGCTTGCCAGCCGGAGCGGTCACACCTGCAATGTAGGAAACCACCGGCTTGGTGACGTTCGCCTTGATGTAGGCCGCTGCCTCTTCCTCAGCAGAACCGCCGATTTCGCCGATCATCACGATCGCTTCGGTCTGCGGGTCTTCCTGGAACATCTTCAGGATGTCGATGAAGGTCGAACCCGGAATCGGGTCGCCACCGATACCCACGCAGGTCGACTGACCAAAGCCGGCGTCAGTGGTCTGCTTGACCGCTTCGTAGGTCAAGGTACCCGAACGGGAGACGATTCCGACCTTGCCCGGCATGTGAATATGACCAGGCTGGATGCCGATCTTGCACTCACCGGGCGTGATAACGCCTGGGCAGTTCGGCCCGATCAGGCGAACGCCCATCTCGTCGCACTTGATCTTCACTTCAAGCATGTCGAGGGTGGGAATACCTTCGGTAATGCAGACGATCAGCTTGATGCCGCCGAATACGGCCTCGAGGATGGAGTCCTTACAGAACGGTGCGGGAACGTAGATAACCGATGCATCGGCGCCGGTGGCCTCGACCGCTTCCTTCACGGTATTGAACACCGGCAGGCCCAGGTGCGTCGTACCGCCCTTGCCGGGGGTGACGCCACCGACCATCTTGGTACCGTATTCGATCGCCTGCTCGGAGTGGAAGGTGCCCTGCGAGCCGGTGAAGCCCTGGCAGATGACCTTGGTGTCTTTATTGATCAGGACGCTCATTACTTGCCCTCCGCGGCTTTGACGACTTGAATGGCCGCATCGGTCAAGCTGGTCGCGCCGATGATGTTCAGACCACTTTCTCCCAGCATCTTGGCGCCGAGCTCTGCATTGTTGCCTTCAAGGCGTACGACAACCGGAACCTTGACGCCCACTTCCTTCACGGCACCGATGATGCCTTCGGCAATCATGTCGCAGCGCACAATACCGCCGAAGATATTGACGAGCACTGCCGCGACGTTGTCATCGGACAGGATTATCTTGAAGGCCTCGGTTACACGCTCTTCGGTCGCGCCACCGCCGACGTCGAGGAAGTTGGCAGGCTTACCGCCATGAAGGTTGACGATGTCCATGGTGCCCATCGCCAGGCCTGCGCCGTTGACCATGCAACCGATGTTGCCGTCGAGGGCGACATAGTTGAGTTCCCACTTGGCGGCGTGCGCCTCGCGCGGGTCGTCCTGCGACGGATCCTGCATGCCGCGCAGCTTGGGCTGGCGGTAGATGGCGTTGCTGTCGATGTTCAGCTTGGCGTCCAGGCAATGCAGATTGCCGTCTTTCTTGATGACCAGCGGGTTGACTTCCAGCAGCGCCAGGTCGTAGTCGACGAAGAGCTTGCCCAGACCCACGAAGATGTGGACGAACTGCTTGACCTGATCACCCTTCAGACCCAGCTTGAATGCCAGCTCGCGGCCCTGGAACGGCTGCGCGCCGACCAGCGGGTCGATAGTGGCCTTAAGGATCTTCTCGGGGGTGTCGTGTGCAACTTTCTCGATATCCACGCCACCTTCGGTGGAGGCCATGAAGACCACTCGACGCGTGGCTCGGTCGACCACCGCTCCGAGGTACAACTCTTTGTCGATATCAGTGCAGGCTTCGACGAGGATACGGCTGACCGGCTGGCCGTTCGCGTCGGTCTGGTAAGTCACCAGGCGCTTGTCCAGCCACTGCTCGGCAAACGCACGAGCTTCGTCTTTGCTGCGCACCAATTTGACACCACCGGCCTTGCCGCGACCACCAGCGTGGACCTGAGCCTTTACCACCCACTCGGTACCGCCAATCAGATCGCACGCCTCGGCCGCTTCCTTTGGGCTGTCGACTGCGTAGCCCTTGGATACCGGCAATCCGTATTCGGCAAACAGTTGCTTACCCTGATATTCGTGAAGATTCATCTTAGCTACCGTTCGGTTTAGATCTGCATCAGGCGTCGCGCACCGCGACACCCACCTCAAGTCGCTGAAAACTATCGAAGATACCTTTCAAGGACCTGTCATACCTTGCTGGAAGGTATACGGCGGCCCGCACCTGGCTCGCTTCAAGCCAGGCGCGGGCCGCCGCGTTTCGCTGGCGCGTTTAGCGCTTCTTGCGATTGGCGATGTGAATGGCGTGACCATTCACCGCCAGCGCTGCTTCATGCAGCGCTTCAGACATGGTCGGGTGCGAGAACACCATCATGCCGAGGTCCTCGGCGCTCGTCCCGAATTCCATGCCGATGGCCCCCTGCTGAACCAGTTCAGCTGCGGACGGCCCCATCACATGCACACCCAGTACACGGTCGGTCTTCGCATCGGCGATGACCTTGACCAGACCGGCGGTGTCGTTAGCAGCCATGGCGCGACCGCTCGCCGCGAAGGGGAAGGTGCCGACGTTGACTTCCACGCCCTCTGCCTTCAGTGCCTGCTCGGTCTTGCCAACCCATGCGATTTCCGGGTGGGTATAGATGACCGACGGAATCAGGTCGTAGTTCATTTGCGACTTGTGGCCAGCGATGCGCTCGGCGACCATCACACCCTCTTCGGAAGCCTTGTGCGCCAGCATCGCGCCACGCACCACGTCGCCGATGGCGTAAACGCCCGGCACGCTGGTAGCGCAATAGTCATCGACGAAGATGAAGCCACGCTCATCCATGTCAACGCCGGCGTCGGCAGCCAGCAGGTCGGTGGTGACCGGACGGCGTCCAACCGCGACGATCAGCTTGTCGAAGGTTTCCTGTTGCTCGCCTTCGGCATTGGTGAAGTTGACAGTGACCTGGTCACCCTTGACTTCGGATCCGGTGACGCGAGCACCCAGCAGGATCTTGAGCCCCTGCTTGCTCAGGACCTTGAACGCTTCCTTGGAAATCTGCTCGTCAGCCGCAGGCAGGAATTTGTCCATCGCCTCCAGAACAGTGACTTCAGCGCCCAGACGCGCCCACACCGAACCCAGTTCCAGACCGATGACGCCTGCGCCGATCACACCGAGCTTCTTCGGCACGCTCTGGAAATCCAGGGCGCCGGTAGAGTCGACGATGATCTTCTGATCAACCGGCGCCGGCGGGATGTCAACCGGCTTGGAGCCGGACGCGAGGATGACGTTCTCGGCACCCAGCACCTGCGCGTTACCGTCGAGGCCGGTCACTTCGACCTGCTTGCCACTGAGCAGCTTGCCATGGCCTTCGAACACGGTTACACCATTGGCCTTCATCAGCGCTGCGACACCGCCGGTCAGGTTCTTAACGATCTGGTCCTTGCGGGCCACCATCGTCGAGACGTCCATCGCCACTTCACCAGTGCTGATACCGTGGACTTTGAAGCTCTCGTGCGCCTCATGGAACTTGTAGGAGCTGTCGAGCAGCGCTTTGGAAGGAATGCAGCCAACGTTCAGACAGGTACCGCCCAGCGCAGTCTTGCCTTCCTTGCCCTGATATTTCTCGATACAGGCAGTTTTCAGACCCAGTTGCGCTGCCCGAATGGCTGCTACATAGCCCCCGGGGCCGGCACCAATGACGACGACGTCGAATTTCTGGCTCATTGCGAATCCTCTTGAATGTGCGTGCAGCGAATGTCAAAGGGCCGCAAGCGGCAAGCCAAGCTTTCGCCTGGCCCGTCGAATGCAGCCCGTGTCGCTTGTCAGATATCCAGCAGCAGACGGGCCGGATCTTCCAGCAGGTCCTTCATGGTGACGAGGAAGGTTACCGCTTCCTTGCCATCGATCAGACGATGATCGTAGGACAGCGCGAGGTACATCATCGGCAGGATCACGACCTGACCGTTAACGGCCATAGGGCGCTCCTGGATTTTGTGCATCCCCCAGGATAGCGGTTTGCGGCGGGTTGACGATCGGAGTAGAGAGCAGCGAGCCGAACACACCACCATTGGAAATGGTGAAGGTGCCGCCGGTCATCTCCTCGATGGTCAGCTTGCCGGCCTTGGCCTTCTTGCCGAACTCATTGATACCACTTTCGATCTCGGCAAGGCTCATGTGCTCGGCGTTACGCAGCACCGGAACCACCAGGCCACGGTCGCTGGAAACCGCGACGCCGACGTCCTGGTACCCGTGATAGACGATGTCGTTACCGTCGATCGACGCGTTCACGCCGGGCTGGCGCTTGAGCGCTTCGGTGGCAGCCTTGACGAAGAAGGACATGAAGCCCAGACGCACGCCGTTGTGCTTCTTCTCGAACATGTCCTTGTACTTGGCACGCAGGTCCATGATCGGCTTCATGTTGACTTCGTTGAACGTGGTCAACATGGCCATCGAGGACTGGGCTTCAACCAGACGCTCGGCTACCTTCGCGCGCAGGCGGGTCATCGGGACGCGCTTCTCGACACGGTCACCCGCGGCAACGACCGGTGCCGTGGCAGCACTCGCGGCAGGCTTGGCCGCGGCGGGAGCGGATTTCTTCGCTTCGATGGCCGCAACCACGTCTTCCTTGGTCACGCGGCCATCCTTGCCGGTCCCCTTGACGCTGTTCGGGTCGATGCCGTTTTCTTCGGCCAGCTTACGCGCGGCGGGTGCCAGAATGGCGTCTTCGCCAGCTGCGGGCGCTGGGGTGGAAGCCGGGGCGGCGGCCGGTGCCGAGGATTCAGCCGGCGCAGCTGCCGGAGCGGCGGAAGAGGAAGCGGCGGCACCGGCCTCCAGCTTGCCCTAGCAGCTCGCCGCTGAGCACGGTATCACCTTCATTCTTGACGATCTCGGTCAGAACGCCGTCGGCCTCGGCCAATACTTCCATGACGACCTTGTCGGTCTCGATGTCAACGATCAGCTCGTCGCGCTTGACCGCATCGCCCGGCTGCTTGTGCCAGGTCGCGACGGTGCCGTCAGCAACCGATTCCGGAAATTGGGGGCTTTGATCTCGATAGCCATTAGCTGGGGTCCTATTGATTCGGGTTTACATCGAGGCCGCGTAATCCGCGGCCTCTTGCAAATATGGATTAAACGGTGAACGCGTCCTGAAGCAGTTTTTCCTGCTGTTCGGCATGCATCGACGCATACCCCACGGCAGGCGCGGCGGAAGCTTCACGACCGGCGTACTGCAGGAAGAGTTCCTTCTTGTGCGCGACAGCAACCCGACGCATATGGTGCTGACTGCAGTACCAGGCGCCCTGGTTCATCGGCTCTTCCTGACACCAGACGATGTTCTTGAGGTTCTGGTAGGGCGCGAGCACCTCGGCCAGGTCGTCTTCCGGGAACGGGTACAGCTGTTCCAGACGGACGATTGCGATGTCCTCGCGCCCTTCGTTGCGACGTTTCTCGAGCAGGTCGTAATACACCTTGCCGCTGCACATGATCAGCCGTTCGACCTTGTTTGGTTCAACCGGATCGATCTCTGGAATCACGGTCAGGAACGAGCCCTGGGTGAGATCTTCCAGCGTCGAAGTGGCAAGCTTGTGACGCAGCAGCGACTTCGGCGTAAGGGCAACCAGCGGCTTGCGCAGCGGGCGAATGGCCTGGCGGCGCAGCATGTGGTAGACCTGCGCCGGTGTAGTCGGCACGCAAACCTGGATATTGTGCTCGGCGCACAGCTGCAGGTAACGCTCCAGGCGCGCGGACGAGTGCTCGGGCCCCTGCCCCTCGTAGCCGTGCGGCAGCAGCATGGTCAGACCGCACAGACGACCCCACTTGTGCTCACCGCTGGTGATGAACTGGTCAATCACCACCTGGGCACCGTTGGCGAAGTCACCGAACTGCGCTTCCCAGATAACCAGTGCGTTCGGCATGGTTGTGGCGTAACCGTATTCGAAGGCCAGCACGGCCTCTTCCGAGAGGAAGGAGTCGTAAAGGTCGAAGCGAGGCTGGCCGTCATACAGATGCTGCAGCGGAATGTAGGTATTGCCGTCCTTCTGGTTGTGCAGCGCCGCATGGCGGTGCGAGAAGGTGCCGCGACCGACGTCCTGGCCGCTGATGCGAACCGGATGACCTTCGAACAGCAGCGTGGCGTAGGCCAGGGTCTCGGCATAACCCCAGTTGATCGCAAGCGCGCCCGCACCCATTTTCTGGCGGTCTTCGAGGATCTTAGATACCTGGCGCTGAACGACGAAGCCTTCCGGAATGGCCAGCAGCTTGTTGGACAGCTCTTGCAAGGTCTTCAGATCGAACCGCGTGTCATGACGTGCAGTCCAGGCATGCCCCAGGTAAGGACGCCAGTCGACGAAGAGCTCCTTGTTAGGCTCCTTGACCAGGCTCTTGACCACGTGCAGACCATTGTCCAGCGCGGCGCGATACTCATCGACCTTCGCCTGGACGCTGTCGCTGTCGAGAACGTTGGATTGGGTCAACGAATCGGCATACAGCTCGCGGGTGGTCCGCTGCTTGGCAATCTTCTGGTACATCAACGGTTGAGTACCGCTGGGCTCATCTGCTTCGTTGTGGCCGCGACGGCGATAGCAGATCAGGTCGATGACGATGTCACGCTTGAACTGCATACGATAGTCGACGGCCAGCTGAGTGACGAACAGTACGGCCTCAGGGTCGTCGGCGTTAACGTGGAAGATGGGCGCCTGGATCATCTTGGCGACGTCGGTTGCGTATTCGGTCGAACGCGCATCTTCCTGCTTGTTGGTGGTGAAGCCGACCTGGTTGTTGATGACGATACGAATGGTGCCGCCAGTCCGATAGGCTCGGGTCTGGGACATCTGGAAGGTTTCCATCACGACGCCCTGCCCCGCGACAGCGGCATCACCATGGATGGTGACTGGCAGCACTTTGTCGCCTACCGCATCGCAGCGACGATCTTGGCGCGCGCGCACCGAACCCTCAACGACCGGGGAAACGATCTCGAGGTGCGACGGGTTGAACGCCATCGCCAAGTGAATCTCACCACCCGGCGTCATGACGTTCGAAGAAAAGCCCTGATGGTATTTCACGTCACCTGAGCTCAGCCCCTCTACCTTCTTGCCTTCAAATTCGTCGAAAAGGTCGCGAGGGTTCTTGCCGAAGGTGTTGACCAGTACATTGAGACGACCGCGGTGGGCCATGCCGATGACGATTTCTTTGGTGCCATAGGAACCGGAGCGCTGGATGATCTCGTCGAGCAACGGAATCAGACTCTCGCCGCCCTCCAGACCGAAACGCTTGGTACCGGGATATTTGGTGCCCAGGTACTTTTCCAAGCCTTCGGCAGCGGTTAGACGCTCAAGCAGGTGTCCCTTGATCTCGTTGGAAAACGCCGGACGACCGCGGACGCTTTCCAGGCGCTGGATGAACCAGTTGCGCTGCTCGGAATCGACGATATGGGTGAACTCGGCGCCGATCGTGCGGCAGTAGGTGTCTTGCAGGGCTTGATGGATCTCACGCAGAGTCGCCTGATCCTTGCCCATGGCCAGGTCACCGGTACGGAAGACCGTATCCAGATCGGCATCGGTCAGCGCATAGTGATTGATCGAGAGGTCAGCCGGAACTGCGCGCTGTTGCAAACCAAGCGGATCGAGCTGTGCCGCTTGATGACCGCGCATCCTGTAGGCCTGGATCAGCCGCAGGACTTCCACCTGCTTCTTCTCATGCTCGCTGCTTACGCTGCCCGCGGAAACGGGCTGTGCACGGCGCTGATTTTTGGCCAGCAGCACAAAATGATCACGAATTGTCGAATGCGATACATCGGACGCAGCGCCACCGTTAGCGGGCAGCTTCTGGAAGTAGGTGCGCCACTCTTCTGGCACAGCGTTGGGATCGTGCAGGTAGAGCTCATAAAGCTCTTCCACATAGGCAGCGTTACCACCGGATAGGTGGGCACTGTCCCACATGCGCTGCATTACGCTTTCTTGCATGTCTGGTCACCTTCGATAAGGAGACACCACCAGCGTGGAGACCGCAGCATGACTTCCCAAGTTCTGAAGCAGCGACTCAGGTAAAGCCACTACGGACCGCGCAGATAGTTTCCGAGAACCACCTCGGATGCTCCTGCTGGTCGTTTATTTTTCAGAGCGGAAATCGGCTTTGTGAGCAGACTTCCTACTAAAACTACGGCGCCGAGTTTGACTCCGGCGCCGTAGGTGTCACGGTAAAACCATGAGCTCGTCGTTACCAGGGTAACGGCGAACTCCATGACCCATCAGGTCGCGCTTTGCAGCAGCATGTTGCGCACATGACCGATTGCCTTCGTAGGGTTCAAACCCTTGGGGCAAACGCTGACGCAATTCATGATGCCGCGGCAGCGGAACACGCTGAACGGATCATCCAGCGCAGCCAGACGGTTCTCGGTCTCGGTGTCGCGGCTATCGGCCAGGAAGCGATAGGCCTGAAGCAACGCGGCCGGACCCAGGAACTTGTCGGGGTTCCACCAGAACGACGGGCAGCTGGTCGAGCAGCACGCACACAGGATGCACTCGTACAGACCATCCAGCTTCTCGCGATCTTCCGGGCTCTGCAGACGTTCGATAGCCGGAGCAGGCGTATCGTTCATCAGATACGGGCGAACCTTCTCGTACTGCTTGTAGAAGATGCCCATATCGACGGCCAGGTCACGAATCACCGGCAAACCAGGCAGCGGACGAACCACCAGCTTGTTGTTCTTGACCACCGAAGACAGCGGGGTGATGCATGCCAGCCCGTTCTTGCCGTTCAGATTCATACCGTCGGAACCACAGACCCCTTCGCGGCAGGAACGACGGTAGGAGAACCCTTCATCCTGTTCCTTGATGAGTGCCAGCACGTCGAGAACCATCAGGTCTTTACCGTCGGTATTGACCTGGAAGTCCTGCATGTACGGCTTTTCGTCCTTCTCCGGGTTGTAGCGATAAACACTCACTTGCAACATATCGGCGACCTCAGTAAGTCCGAACCTTAGGCTCGAAAGTCGGAACAGTCTTCGGAGAGAAGTTGACGGCACGCTTGGCTACGCGCTTCTCGCCCGGATAGTACAGGGTATGGCACAACCAGTTTTCGTCATCGCGCTCTTCGAAATCTTCGCGAGCATGCGCGCCACGAGACTCCTTACGGGCCTCAGCGGCAATGGCGGTTGCTTCGGCCACTTCCAGCAGGTTCTGCAGTTCGAGCGCCTCGACGCGGGCCGTGTTGAAAGCCTGGCTCTTGTCGGCAATCTTGACGGTAGCGATGCGCTGACGCAGCTCGGAGAGCTGAGCAATACCCTTCTGCATGTATTCACCCGTACGGAACACGCCGAAGTAGTTCTGCATGCAGCTCTGCAGCTCCTTACGCAGCGGTGCGACATCTTCACCGGCAGTGCGCTCGTTGAGGCTGGACAGACGGTTCAGGGCAACATCCAGATCGGTTTCCGTAGCACCGCGATGCTCGATACCGTCCTTCAGCGCTTTCTCCAGGTGCAGACCAGCCGCACGGCCGAATACCACCAGGTCAAGCAGCGAATTGCCACCCAGACGGTTGGCGCCGTGGACCGACACGCAAGCCACCTCCCCAACCGCGAACAGGCCTTCAATAACCTTGTCATTACCGCTGGCGTCCTGGGTCATGGCCTGACCATGAATATTGGTCGCGATGCCACCCATCATGTAATGGCAGGTCGGGACGACAGGGACAGGGGCAGTGACCGGGTCGACGTGAGCAAAGGTCTTGGACAGCTCACAAATACCAGGCAGGCGGCTGTGCAGCACTTCCTCACCCAGGTGGTCCAGTTTCAGCATGACGTGATCACCATCCGGACCACAGCCGTTGCCGGCAAGAATTTCCTTGACCATGGAGCGAGCGACGACGTCGCGACCAGCAAGGTCCTTCGCGTTCGGCGCGTAACGCTCCATGAAACGTTCGCCGTGCTTGTTGATCAGGTAGCCACCCTCACCACGGCAGCCCTCGGTCACGAGAACGCCCGCACCAGCGATGCCGGTCGGGTGGAACTGCCACATCTCGATGTCCTGAACCGGCACGCCAGCACGCAGCGCCATACCGATACCGTCGCCGGTATTGATCAGTGCGTTGGTAGTCGAGGCATAGATGCGTCCCGCGCCCCCGGTCGCCAGAACGACGGCCTTGGAGCGGATATAGACGGTCTCGCCATTCTCGATGCAGATCGCGATCACACCGACGATGGCACCATCCTGGTTCTTGACCAGGTCCACGGCGTACCACTCGTTGAGGAACGAAGTGCCCGCCTTCAGGTTGGCTTGATAGAGCGTATGCAGAAGCGCATGGCCGGTACGGTCCGCTGCTGCACAGGTACGAGCAGCCTGACCGCCCTTGCCGTAGTCCTTCGATTGGCCACCGAATGGACGCTGATAGATGCGGCCCTGCTCAGTACGGGAGAAGGGGAGCCCCATGTGCTCGAGTTCGAACACGGCCTCGGGGCCTACCGAGCACATGTACTCGATCGCGTCCTGGTCACCGATGTAGTCGGAACCTTTGACGGTGTCATACATGTGCCAGCGCCAATCGTCGTTCGGATCGGCAGAAGCGATGGCACAGGTGATACCACCCTGAGCGGAAACCGTATGGGAGCGGGTCGGGAATACCTTGGTCACCACAGCAGTCTTGTGGCCGCCCTGGGCTAACTGCAGTGCAGCGCGCATCCCGGCGCCGCCGCCACCGATAATGATGGCGTCATAGGAAAGAGTACGAATGCTAGCCATGAATCAGATACCCCAAAGAATCTGCACGCCCCAGACGAAGAAAGTGAACATGGCGATGCCACACACCGCCTGGAACAGGAAACGCACACCGGTAGCCCATTTACCGATTGCCATGTTGGTCAGGTAGTCGGTGGAAATAGTCCACATACCAACCCATGCATGAACGCTCAGAGCAACCAGCGCGAGAAGACTGAAAATGCGCATCCAGTTCGACGAGAAAAAGCTCGCGCCATTGCGCGAATTCAAGCCCTGGATTGGCGATCAGGTATCCGATCAGGAAGAGAAAATAAGCCGCGAGGACAACTGCCGAAACACGCTGGGCCATCCAGTCATAAAGGCCCGAGCGCGAAAAGTTCGTGACGTTGGTTACCATATCCATACTCCCGCCAGAACGATCAGCACAGCCGAAACGGCCAGGACGATTTTCGAGCCCAGCTTGCCGCCTTCCAGCGTCTCGCCATGCCCGGCATCCATGATCAGGTGACGCACCCCAGCTACCAGGTGATAGAGAAGCGCCGACAGCAGCGCCCAGACCACCAGCTTGGCCAGCGGACTACCCAGAACCGCCTTCACCTCTTCGAAGCCTTCGGCAGAAGAAAGCGAGGTATCCAGCGCGAGTAGCATAATGGCGACACCGACGAACAGAACCACGCCGGACACACGATGCAGGATCGAGGTATAGGCAGTGATAGGTAGTTTTATTGTCCTAATATCTAGGTTTACAGGTCGTTGGCTTTTCACGGCTTTTTCACACTTGAGAGCCCCGAGACACAGGGCAAAGTTGTTGGGAAGAGCACCAGGCGGTACCCGCCACCCACGAGTGACAACCTACAGGAAAACTGCCTGTGAGCCCCTGCCGGTCGGTGTCCGAGTATAAACAGTTAGGTGGCTAATGACAATGTGGTGAAGTGCCACTAAAGGCGGATGGCGACCCCAATATAAATGCCGTAAACAGTCAGTCTGTGTTGCGAATTCACCCTCAAACCCCCTCTGCGACGAGGGTCCGCGCAAATTGACTTTGTGGCTTATCTCACTATAGTGATGCGGGCCCTGCGTGGGGGCCATGATGATTCCAAGCATAAAACAGGAGGCCATACATGGCTGACAAAAAAGCGCAGTTGGTCATCGAAGGCGCAGACGCCATCGAACTGCCCGTTCTAACCGGTACCGTAGGCCCCGACGTAATCGACGTACGAGGCTTGAACTCCACGGGTCGCTTTACCTTTGATCCCGGCTTCATGTCGACCGCCTCTTGCGAATCCAAGATCACCTACATCGATGGTGACAAAGGCGTGCTGCTGCATCGCGGCTACCCAATCGAGCAGCTGGCCGAGAAAGCCGATTACCTGGAAACCTGTTACCTCCTGCTCAACGGCGAGCTGCCGACCGCAGAGGAAAAGGCCAAGTTCGTCAGCACCGTCAAGAACCACACGATGGTGCATGAGCAACTCAAGTCGTTCCTCAACGGCTTCCGGCGCGATGCGCACCCAATGGCCATCATGTGCGGAGTCGTCGGCGCCCTCTCCGCCTTCTATCACGACTCTCTGGACATCAACGACCCGCATCATCGTGAAATTTCGGCGGTGCGCCTGGTTGCCAAGATGCCGACCCTCGCGGCCATGGTCTACAAGTACTCCATGGGCCAGCCGATGATGTATCCGCGCAATGATCTGAACTACGCGGAGAACTTCCTGCACATGATGTTCAACACGCCATGTGAAGTGAAGCCGATCAGCCCAGTGCTGGCAAAGGCCATGGACCGCATCTTCATCCTGCATGCTGACCACGAGCAGAACGCCTCCACTTCTACCGTTCGCCTTGCTGGCTCCACCGGCGCCAATCCATTCGCCTGTATCGCCGCCGGCATCGCAGCGCTCTGGGGCCCGGCACATGGTGGCGCGAACGAAGCCGTACTCACCATGCTGGACGAGATCGGTGATGTGTCGAACATCGAGAAGTTCCTGGCAAAGGCCAAGGACAAGAACGACCCGTTCAAGCTCATGGGCTTCGGTCACCGGGTGTACAAGAACTTCGACCCGCGCGCCAAGGTCATGAAGCAGACCTGCGACGAAGTCTTGGGCGAGCTGGGTATCGACGATCCGCAACTCGAGCTGGCAATGAAGCTGGAAGAGATTGCACTGAACGACCCCTACTTCGCCGAACGTAACCTCTACCCGAACGTCGACTTCTACTCGGGCATCATCCTCAAGGCCATCGGCATTCCGACCAGCATGTTCACCGTGATCTTTGCCCTGGCACGTACCGTGGGCTGGATCTCTCACTGGAAGGAAATGATCGCCAACGGTCAGAAGATCGGACGTCCGCGTCAGCTGTATACCGGTCATCCGAAGCGCGACATGCCTCGCTGATCAAGTCGGCTGGACATGAAAAAGGCTGCCCAAAGGCAGCCTTTTTCGTTTTGGATTTTCCGCCTTGCGCTGGTTTTTTGAATTCAGGCCGTTTCACGCTCCAGCCAACCAAGCATACGAATGGCATCCTCTCGGCTGCCCCCGCATAGATCAATGTCGGCTCTAAACGCGCCACAGACCTGAGGGCGCAGCGGGCTTTCGAATATCGCACATAGATTCGACTCAGTTAGATGCACGCAACGCTCGCCTGCCGGCTTGCCATGAGGCATGCCTGGAATCGAAGAGCTGATCGAAGGCGCGACGCAACAGGCTCCACAACCAGGACGACAATCCAATCAAGCACCTCCAAGCCAAGACGCGCCAATAATAGCGGGGCGCGCAGCGTCCAGCACGCAGATATCGATAAGTAGCGACTGATGACGAGCGCTAAGCGCTTGGGCATACTGAGCGCCCCTTTTTCGCGCTTGAAGGCAATTGGAATGTTCAAGGTAAACGAGTATTTCGACGGTACTGTCAAATCGATCGCATTCGAGATGGCAGCCGGCTCCGCAACCATTGGTGTGATGGCACCTGGTGACTATGAGTTCGGTACCAGCCAGCTCGAAATCATGCATGTCGTAGCCGGCAGTCTTGACGTAAAACTACCCGGCCGTGAAACATTTGAAACCTTCGGCGCAGGTTCCAAGTTCACCGTACCGGCCAATAGCAAGTTCCAGCTGAAAGTCGCTAGCGATACCGCCTACCTCTGCGAATACCGCTAATGAAAAGGGCACCGTCGAATAATCGACCGGTGCCCATACTCCCTCAGGTCCACCAGGACGAAGCGGGTTACCCTGCCTGGCTTGCAATGCCATCCCAGCCCGATTTGATCTCAGCCAGCAGACCGGCTACTTCGTCCAGCTTGCTGACATCATTGTGACGGCTCGCCTCGAACAGTCGGGTGCTCATGTACTCGTACAAGCGATCGAGGTTATCGGCCAACTCGCCACCCGCCTCTTTATCCAGTACACCGCGAAGGCCACCGATGATGTTCAGGGCCTTGCCGATCAACACGCCCTTTTCGGCTAGTTCGTCACGCTCCATCGCCCCTTTGGCCTGAGCGATACGATCCAGCCCGCCTTGCATCAGCATCTGGATCAAGCGATGCGGATCAGCCTCGGTGACCTGCGCCTTTACACCGACCTGCTGGTACTGCCTCATTGCTGCCATTGCGTTCATTTTGGATGAGCCCCTCGCCACATCAATTGCATGTACAGCTTATCGGTCGGGGTGGCTCAAGCTTGATAGCCAAACACTGAAAAATTCGAGGATGGCAGCATCAAAGCGCGGTTCAGATGATGGCTAGCGGATACCCGCATAGCGCAACAACGACCGTCGCCTACCCTTATACCTGCGACGGCACAGACTAGAGCCAAACTAAGCCGCAGCACAACCGAAGCAGGCCTTGCTTATGTTGACTAGCGCTTGGAGTTATTCGCCGCCCAAGGCAAGTTTTCCAAGGAAGCAAGCAGACTCGAAGACGTATTAGTGAGCTGCCCTACAAGCGTATCCATTGCGTTGAACTGCTTGTATAACCGTTCCTGCAGCGATGTAATACGGCGCGTGAGCGCCTCTTTCTGATCATCGATCTTAGAGATCGTTTCGGTCATCGCCTTGTTGCGCTGTTCTAGAATGCCACCCGTTTCGGTGTAGGGCTTGAGCTTATTGTCCAAACGCGCGGCAAGCCCCTGCTCGCCAGTGAACAGTGCGGGCAGCTCGGCAAAATTACTCGCCATCGCCTTGTCCAGCTTCGTGCTGTCAATTGCGAGGGTTCCGTCCTTCTGCGTCGTAATGCCCAGATCGGTCAGCGCACGCAGCGCACCATCGCCCTGCACATTGACCAGTTCATTGCGGATCGTATTAAGCAGCGCGCGTGCCGTAGCATCACCTACCAACGCACCGGCCACCGGCGCCTTGCCCTCCCCTACCGAAGTAACTCTGGTTTGAGCATTGACCACGCCGATCAGCTTGTTGTAGCCATCAACGAATGACTGGATCTGCTTCTTAACCCCAGCTTTGTCTTCAGCCACCGTGATCGTCAGGGGCTCGCCTGTCGCAGTCTTGGCTTTAACATCGAGCGTGACCCCTTCTATTGCGCCCGCGACCGCGTTGCTTTCACTGACAATTTTTAGCCCGTCAACATAGAGTTCCGCGCTTTGAGCCGGAGAGATCACCCGAGGGCCAGCAGCAGTAGCAGACGCAGAGCCGTCAAAGGCGAGAGACGACAAACTCAGCTGACCATCTTGTGGCGTACCCGTATCCGTCGCCGCTACGCTGATATCCCTCCCCGCTCCAGTCTTGCTGCTACTCAGAACGAGCCGGGAACCGTGCTCATCGGTGACAATGGTTGCGCTCACACCCATGTCCTTTCCTGCCGCATTGATGGCGTCACGCATGCCGGCCAGGGTGTTATTACTGTCGTCTATGCTAACGGAGAACGTTTCCTTGGACGGAGGATCACCCGGAACGCCCAGCGAAATCGCCAGAGAACCGGTTGCAAAACGAGCAGGCGCTTCGGCCGTATTGCTAACCGCGGCCAGCGCAACCTTACTGCTTGCAGCCAGCGCCTTGACTTCGACCTGGTAACTACCTGCTCCGGCCGTCGTGCTCGCTGTTACACCGACCAGATCAGATTTGCTGGAGCTCGCGGAGCGCGCCTGGAACAGGTCCGGCTTGTTCAACGACGTGAGTGCCGCCTGAAATTCGCTGATAGCTGATTTCAGCGCGCCAACAGCCGTAATCTGCGTCGTGGTTTTCTTTTCGAGTGTAGCGAGCTGGGATTCCTTAGGGGCACGCTCGGCGGCGACCATTCCAGCGACGATACTGTCAATATCAATTCCGGATCCAATACCCGTTACGCCTGCCATAGCCTGCACCTCGTCAAAAAAACCGCAGCTTCTACCGTATCAAGCCGAACAATCAAAAAAGCGTGCCGCTATGCCTTCGCTTCAAACAGCAAGCTGCGCATTTCATCCAGCCGCTCGGCCAAGCGAAGAAGGTCTTCCGATGGAATCTGCCGAACCACCTTACCTGAGTCGCCATCCAAAACCTGAACGACCACCTGACCGGTTGAGTCATCCACACTGAAGTTCAAATCGCGCTGAAGTCCCTGCACTTGCGTGCGGATTCGTTCAACCGCCTCATTTACGTCTATTCGCTGCCCAGGCTTGCCTGATTCATCTTCGCCCCCAACGACGAAAGCCCAGCCTCCATTCGGAAGCTGGGCATCGCGTTGCTCGGCGAGGATGACGCAAGCGGGACACCCACTGATCTTGCGACGTCCATGATTCACCTCTCAATGAATCGATGGGGCGGGAAACCGCCCCATCCGTTATGCCGCGCTTACTGCAGCAGACTGAGAACAGCCTGCGGCAGCTGCTTGGCCTGAGCCAGGATCGCAGTACCAGCCTGCTGGAGGATCTGGTTCTTGCTCAGATTCGCAGTTTCGGCCGCGAAGTCGGTGTCCTGGATACGGCCGCGAGCGGCGGACACGTTTTCAGAGATGCTTTGCAAGTTTGCGATGGTGTTGTCGAAGCGATTCTGTACAGCACCCAGATCGGAACGTTGCGAGTCGATGAACGCGATGGCTGCGTCGATTACATCAACTGCGTTCTGAGCGCCGTAGGCAGTGCTTACGTCGACATCGCTGATCTTGGCCAACTTCCCTGCGGGTTCACCGGTGATTTTTGCAACATCGGCCGCGGTGGCAGTCGAGAGCGAGTATGCAGCCGAGGAGCTAAGTTTCAACGCGCCGTTCGCTACAGCAGTACCAGCACCGATGTTCGCTGCAGTGGAAAGATCCCCAGCATTATCGCTGTCGCTATCCTCTGCGGAACGCGCTTGCACCGTAAGGTCGGCACCAGCAATGGCGGTTGTCCCGTCAGCCTGCAAACCAGAGGCGGTAAACTTGATTGCAGCACCATCTGCCGAACTGATTTCGAGAGTGCCGTCACCGTTTACTTTGGCAGAGATACCGGCACCGCTAGAGTTAACTGCGCTTACAACCTGATCAAAAGTGGTGAGGCCCTTCAGATCAATAGTGGAGTCTGCGGTTCCAGTATTGGTCTTGGATACTTCAATTTTCAGATCGAACGTTGCTACGCTGGCAGCTTTAGTCAGGACCGCATCAGTACGCGCAGAGGCTTTTTACCGGCGAACCGACCTGGTTGATTTTTTTGGCAATCTCACCAGCCGTATCGGTTGCAGTGAACGCTTGAACGTCATACTCCTTACCGTTGGCGGAGATGGTCAACGTACCGGATGCATCACCTGCTGCAGCAGTAGCCACACCAAGAGCCGAGCCGGCCTTATCCGAAGTGTAAGCACCGATCTTGGCTGCGCTTGCATTGCCTATCGAAACGTCGATGGTTTCGTTCGAGTTTGCGCCAACCTGGAAGGAGGTTGAACCGAACGAGCCGTCCAGCAGCTTACGACCACCGAATGTCGTAGTTTCAGAGATTCGAGTTAGTTCGTTCTGGAGAGCGCCCACTTCTTTCTGCAGCGCAGACCGATCATTGGAATCGTTGCTGCCGTTAGCTGCTTGCAGGGCAAGATCGCGCATACGCTGCAGGATATTGGTGGACTGTTGCAGCGCGCCTTCTGCGGTCTGCGCCAAGGAGATACCGTCATTGGCGTTACGGACCGCTACGTTCAGGCCGTTGACCTGGCTGGTCAGACGGTTGGAGATCTGCAGACCTGCAGCGTCATCCTTGGCGCTGTTGATACGGCTGCCGGTCGAAAGACGCTGCATGGAAGTGGCCAGCGAATTGGACGAGGAATTCAGGTTGCGCTGCGTGTTCAGCGAAGCGACGTTGGTGTTGACTGTAAGAGCCATGATGTGCCTCCAAGGGCGCTAGTTACTTTGGTTGCCTGAGCTTGCGACTCCGGGCCGGCTGTTTGCCCAGGCACCCATTGAGTTCGCATTCGATTAGCTTATCGGCGTCGTTTCGGTGAGCTTTAGGAGGCATTTGAATTTTTTTGCAAGCCCCTGGAACAACCTGTACGACACCGGCGGATTCGCAACCAAGCGAGCCCGCCTGCACAGGGTTTCGGACGGGTGGTGAAAAACTTTAGCGGGAAATGGTGTAGGGGGCGCCGCGCAGACCCGTTGGAGCCATACGCAGGGCCTCGGGTGGCTGGATTGGGGTTCGCGAGGATGAGCAGCGAGCGTGGCTGGCCGCCAGCAGCATTGGAGCGACCGCCAGCAAGCTGGCTCCTATGGGTGGGTTCGGTGTGTATGCCAATAGGGCCGGGGTCGTGGACGCCCGGCCGTTCGGCGCTTCAAGCACCCAGGCTTGATAGACGCTTGAGGAAGTCATCCTCGTCCGCCACGGCGAGCCCCAGCTCGTTGGCTTTCGCCAGCTTTGAGCCCGCGCCCGGGCCGGCGACGACGACGGTGGTCTTGGCCGATACCGAGCCGGACACTTTCGCGCCGAGCGCCTCCAGCTTTGCCTTGGCCTCGTCGCGGCTCATGCTTTCCAGGGTGCCGGTGAGCACCCAGGTCTGGCCAGCTAAAGGCAAACCCTGCGCCGACTTCCTTTCGCTTTGCCAGTGCATACCGAATTCGCGAAGCTGCGCTTCTATGGCGCGCGCTCGGTCGGCGTTGGCTGGGTCATCAAAATAGTCGCGTAGCGCGCGAGCGGCCTTTTCATTCAGGCGTTCGACCTGGCGCAGGTCGAGCCAGTCGGCCTCGATCACGCCATCGAGCGTGCCGAACCGTTCGGCCAGACGCTTGGCCCCGGTCGTGGCGATAAAAGGAATATTCAGGTTATCGAGCAGGCCGGCCAGCGTCGCACAGGCGGCAAACTCGGCGTGCACCTCGCCCTCCTCCTGCAGCTCAACGCCGCGCTCGCGCAATTGGCGGATGACCTGCTGGTTGTGCTCGTCTTCAAAGAAGCTGTGAATTTCGTGCGCGACTTCCAGGCCGATGTCCGGCAGGTAGATCAGCACGTCCGGCAGCGCCCGGCTGATGCGGTCAAGCGATCCAAGTGAACGCGCCAGAAGCTTGCCGTCCCCTCGCCAACGTCGGGAATGCCGAGGGCGAAAACGAATCGGGCAAGACTTGGCGTGCGGCTGGCATCGATGGACTTGATCAGGTTACGGCTGGACACCTCTGCGAACCCCTCGAGCCCGAGCACCTGCTCATAGGTGAGCGAATAGAGATCGGCGGGTGAGGAAACCAAGTCAGTATCGACCAGCTGTTCGACGATCTTGTCGCCCAGCCCGTCAATGTCCATCGCCCGGCGCGACACGAAATGGATAATGGCCTGCTTCAGTTGTGCCTGACAGGCCAGACGCCCAACGCAGCGATAGATCGAGCCCTCGCTGACCGACTCCCGTCCCTTGCTGCGTTTGATCAACTGGGTACGCTCGACCGCTGAGCCACAGACCGGACATTCGGTGGGTACCGAGACGGCGCGTGCATTCGCGGGACGGCGATCGGCAATGACTCCGAGAATCTGCGGAATCACGTCGCCTGCGCGTCGCACGATCACGCTGTCGCCGATCATCACGCCCAGGCGGGCCACCTCGTCCATGTTGTGCAGGGTGGCGTTGGACACGGTGACGCCAGCAACCTGAACCGGCTTGAGCCTCGCCACCGGGGTGATCGCGCCAGTGCGCCCAACCTGGAACTCCACATCCAGCAGTTCAGTCACCTCCTCGCGCGCCGGGAACTTGTGTGCGATGGCCCAGCGCGGCTCACGGGCACGGAAGCCGAGCTCGCGCTGCTGGGCAGTCGAGTTGACCTTGAACACCACGCCATCGATTTCATACGGCAAAGCGTCGCGCTTCTCGCCGATGGCCTGGTAATAGGTACGGCATTCTGCCACGCCCCTGGCCAGTTTCAGTTCACGACTGATGGGCAGCCCCCAGCCCTTGAGCGCCTCGAGGATGCCGATATGCGTCCCCGGCAGATCGCCGTCGCTGCGCCCTACGCCGTAGGCGCAAAGCTCGAGCGGGCGACTCGCCGTGATCTTCGAATCCAGCTGGCGCAGACTGCCGGCGGCCGCGTTGCGCGGGTTGGCGAAGGTCTTCCCGCCGCTTTCGAGCTGGCGGGCATTGAGGGCCTCGAAACCCGCCTTGGGCATGTAGATCTCGCCACGCACCTCGAGGACCCGAGGCCAGCCGCTGCCGTGCAGCTTCAACGGAATGTTGCGCACGGTGCGCACATTCGCGCTGATGTCCTCGCCCGTGGTGCCATCCCCTCGCGTGGCACCACGCACGAGGTGGCCATTATCGTACAGAAGGCTGACCGCCAACCCGTCGAGCTTGGGCTCGCAGCTGTACTCCACCAGCGCACCATCGCCGAAGAGATCGCCAGCCGGCAGGTCCAGGCCTTCGCGGACCCGACGGTCGAAATCCAGCAGATCCTGTTCTTCGAATGCGTTGCCCAGGCTCAACATTGGAATCTCATGGCGGACCTGACCGAAGGCGGCCAGGGCTTCACCGCCGACACGCTGGGTCGGCGACTCGGGCGTTACCAATTCCGGGTGTTCGGCTTCGAGAGCCTTGAGTTCGTTGAACAAGCGGTCGTACTCGGCATCCGGAACGCTGGGTTCGTCGAGTACGTAGTAGCGATAGTTGTGGGCATCGATTTCGCTGCGCAATTCGGCGATGCGCTCGGCGGCAGTTTGGGCGGAAACCATATGTCGGAGCCGTAGCTGGGGCTGTGCTGATCTCGACCGCATCAGCGCGCCTTGGTTGATAAGAAGGCGTCGGATTCTAGCCGAATGAGCAGTTGACGACAGCCTTGCGAAGCCTGAGCGGACCGCCTACCAACACAGTGGCCGCAACATGCCGCCGAAAAAGACACCGGGCGCGATGGCCCGGTGCGAGTGCTCCTCAACGCTTGAGCGTCATCTGCCGGCGTTCGTACTCGACGATACGCTGGCGGTAATGCTCGATGGTCTGGGCAGTCAGAACACTGCGCTGATCGTCCTTCAATTCGCCGTTGAGCTCGGAAGAAAGCTTGCGCGCCGCCGCGACCATGACGTCGAATGCCTGCTTCGGATGGCGCGGGCCCGGCAAGCCAAGGAAAAAACTGACCGCAGGCGTCGTGAAGTGGTCGATGTCGTCCAGGTCGAAGGTTCCGGGCTTGACCGCGTTGGCCATGGAGAACAGCACCTCGCCATTCCCGGCCATGCTTTCGTGGCGGTGGAAGATATCCATTTCGCCGAATCGTAGCCCGCTCTCCAGGATGTTCTGCAGCAATGCCGGCCCGCGGAAGCCAGCTGGATCGCGTGAGATCACGTTGATCACCAGAACTTCTTCGACCGGCGATTGGTCGGCAGGCGCTTGTGGTTCCGATTCATCCTGTTCGTCCATTACCGGATCCAGCAGCGTCGGCACAGGCTCGTCGGAAAAATGCAGATCGCCTTGCCGAGGCTCGGCAGCACGACGCTTGGAAGACTCTCGCCCGGGTGCGGGTTCCCGCGCGGTCATCGATGGCAGGTCGGTCTCGTCGAGAGAAGGCTCGTTATTGCGACTGACGACCCGAGGCGGACCGAGCAGCTCGTTACTGGTGTCATCGTCCGGAAAGCTGCTGGCGATGTTGCGATCCAGTTTGAATTTCAACTTGCCCTTGCTGCCGCGCATCCGCCGCCAACCGTCGAACAGAATGCCGGCGATAACGATGATGCCGATGAGGATCAGCCACTCGCGCAGACCGATATCCATTAATGCTCAAACCCCTGAAATCGATGATAAAGACGCAGTTTTCGAACCGCTGAAAAGGCTCTGCTGCGCATCGTAAAAAATTGTGCCCTAAGCTAGCACGACGAACGGTCGATGTGCACCGCCCGCCCCCGCTCTTTTATGGGGCAACCGGCGCCCGCGTGGCGCCGCGATAACGACCCGTTCACGCCTCTGCGAGGGCGACGGCCTCCTCCACGTCTACCGCGACGAGGCGCGAGCATCCCGGCTCATGCATGGTGACCCCCATGAGCTGGTCCGCCATTTCCATCGCGATCTTGTTATGCGTGATATAGATGAATTGCACCTTTTCCGACATTTCCTTGACCAGCCGCGCGTAACGCCCAACGTTGGCGTCGTCCAAAGGAGCATCCACCTCGTCGAGCATGCAGAACGGCGCCGGGTTGAGCTGGAAGATCGCAAACACCAGCGCCAGGGCGGTCAGGGCCTTCTCGCCACCGGAAAGAAGATGAATGGTGCTGTTCTTCTTACCGGGCGGCCGAGCCATGATCGCCACCCCGGTATCGAGTAAATCTTCCCCGGTAAGTTCCAGATAAGCGTTGCCACCGCCGAAAACCTTTGGAAACAAAGCCTGGAGGCCGGCATTGATCTGGTCGAAGGTTTCCTTGAAACGATTGCGGGTTTCCTTGTCGATCTTGCGGATCACGTTCTCGAGCGTGTCGAGCGCTTCGACCAGATCCTCGTTCTGGGCATCGAGGTAGCGTTTGCGCTCCGACTGCTGCTGGTATTCGTCAATGGCCGCCAGGTTGATCGGCCCGAGGCGCTGGATGCGTGCAGCGAGTCGCTCCAGTTCGGCTTCCCACTCCGTCTCGCTCGCGTGTTCCGGCAGGGTTGCCAACACACCATGCAGGTCGAAGCCGTCCTGCTGCAACTGTTCCTGAAGCGCCTTGCGCCGCACAGTCAGCGCTTGCCACTCCATGCGTTGCTGCTCGAGCTGACCGCGAAGCAGTTGTGCCTGTTGCTCAGCCTGGCTGCGGCGCCGCTCGGCATCGCGCAAGTCCCGGTCCGCGTCTTCCAGGGCCAACCTCGCCTGTTTGAGCTCTTCCTCCACCGCTAATCGTCGGTCCAGAAGCTCCTCAAGCTTCATGCGCAGCTCCTCGAGGGGGCGTCGCCCTCCTCCAGGTTGAGGCTCAGCTGTTCCCGGCGCTCGACGGCACGCTCGAATTGCTGCTGCAGGCGCTCGAGCGCCTGCCGCGTGGAGTCGTGCTGGGCCTTGATAGAGCCCACCCTGACGGCCAGCTGATGGGCGCGATCCTTCTGCTGCCGAGCTTCCTGGCGGACGCGATCGAGTGATTCACGGATTTCGTCGCGGTTGGCCAATAGCCGCTCACGCTGCTCGGTGTCCTGCGCCATCGCGTCGAGCGCATCCTGCAAACGCAGGCGTGACTCGCCCAACTGCTCGGTTTCCACCTCACGCTGCTCAGCCAGTTCACCAAGCTCGGCTTCCAACCGCTGCCGCCGGAGGCTGAGCTGCTCGAGACGCACCGTGCTTGCCGACAGCTGCGCCTTTATCTCCCCCAACTGCCGCGACTCTTCCTGATGCTCGCGACGCTGCCGTTCGCGGACTTCCTCGTGCTCACGTTGCGCCTGACGTAAGCGATCGAGCTCCGCCTCCGCCAGTTCGAGGTCTTGCTCGCGTTCCTCACGCTCCGCCAATAGCCGCTCGAGTTCCTGGCCGCGTGCGAGCAATCCGGATTCCGCCTCTCGGGCACGACGCACTCGGAGAAAATGCCGGCCAACCCAGTAGCCGTCGCGGCTGATCAGGCTCTCGCCTTCTGCCAGTGCCGGGCGCGCGGCCAACGCCTGGGTCAGATCCTCCACCGGCCGAACGAGACCGAGCCACGGCGACAGATCGACCGCCGACTCGACCTTGTCCAGCAGACTGCCAGCCATGCGGCGTCCACCGCTTGCAGGGCTGACCAGGCGTAGTTCGCCTTGGTCGAAACCCGCCAGATCGAGATCATCGAAGGCCTCGAGCTGAACCGCCTGCAGATCCGCGCCCAGAACCGTTTCAACGGCCAGCTCCCAGCCCGGCTCGACACGCAGGCTGTCGGCCAGGCGCGGATGCGTGTCCAGCGCGCACTCTCGCAGCCAGTCGGACACGCCTTTGCCAGGGTCCATCGCCGCCTGCTGCAGGGCTTCCAGCGAGGCGATACGACCATTGAGGCGCTGCAGTTCGCCCTGAGCCTGCTGCTGAGATTGGCCGGCCAGTTGCAAGTGCTCACGTATTTCGTCGAGCTTGTCTTCGGTTTGCTGCTGAGCCTCGCTCAGGGTTTCGAGTCTCAACTCGCCGGTGGCCAACTGCTCACCCAGCTCGGCGATCGCAGCGTCCTCCGGGTCCGAACCCAGTGCGGCGCGTTCGTCGTCAAGCCGGCGCTGTCGCTCCGCCAACCGTTCGAGGCTTTGCTCGAGCTGCTGGATTCGGGCCTGCTGGATTTCCGCTGCCTGCCGCGGCTCCGCGCTCTGCTGGTTGAACCGTTCCCATTGTTCCTGCCAGCGCTGCATGCCCGTCTCGGCATCTTCCAGCTGAATGGCGGTCTCTTCCGCAGCGGCGCTGGCCAGTTCCTGTTCGGGCTCCAGCATCGCCAGCTCTTCGGCGAGCGTTGCGAGCAAAGGTGCGGTCATGGCCGAGATGGGATTCGGTTTCCAGGCGCGCCTGCTCCGCTTCGCGCAGGTCGTCCTGCAGTTGGCGAAGGCGCTGCTGACCGTGCTGGATGCTTTGCTCGATCCTCGCGATGTCGCCGCCTACGGAGTAGAAGCGCCCCTGCACGAGGTTGAAACGCTCGGACAACTCATGATGTCCGTCGCGCAGCCGTTCGATGCTGGCATCGGCGTTCCGTTGCTCGGCGACCAGGGCCTCGAAGCCCACCTCCTGATCACCGATCACCTGCTCGCGCTGGCCGACCTGAGCGTTCAACGCCTGCCAGCGCAACGCAGAGAGCTGTGCCTTGAGTTGTCGCTCTTCGGACTTGTACTCCTGATATTTTTCGGCGGACTGCGCCTGTCGGTGCAAGCGCTCCAACTGGCGCTCGAGCTCTTCGCGCAGGTCGGTCAGGCGCTCGAGGTTCTCGTGGGTGCGGCGGATGCGGTTCTCGGTTTCGCGGCGACGTTCCTTGTACTTGGATATCCCGGCCGCCTCTTCGATGAAGTTGCGCAGATCCTCCGGTCGCGCCTCGATGAGCCGGGAGATCATGCCCTGTTCGATGATCGAGTAGCTGCGCGGGCCCAGCCCGGTGCCGAGGAAGATGTCCGTGATGTCGCGCCGGCGGCATTTCACGCCATTGAGGAAATAGGTGTTCTGCGCGTCACGGGTCACGCGGCGCCTGATCGAAATCTCGGCAAAGGCCGCATATTCCCCGGTCAAGGTGCCGTCGGAGTTATCGAAGATGAGTTCGATGCTCGCCTGAGTGACCGGCTTGCGCGTATTCGAGCCGTTGAAGATGACGTCGGTCATCGACTCGCCACGCAGGTTCTTTGCGGAGCTCTCGCCCATGACCCAACGCACGGCGTCGATGATGTTGGACTTCCCACAGCCGTTGGGACCGACGACCGCCGCCATGTTGCTCGGAAAGCTGACCGTGGTCGGATCGACGAAGGATTTGAAACCGGCGAGTTTGATGCTTTTCAGACGCATGGGGGCCTTCCTGGCTATCGGCTCGCGGGCTGGAATCGGATGGACGCCTGTGGCTGCATGGAATCGGAGCGCGTCGTGGCAATTGAGCGAAAGCCGCGAAGTCTAGCATGTGCCTGTGTATCGCCAGCAGCGCTGGCGCACAGGTTGTCAAGGACCGAAAGACGGATTGCAGCGAGCAGCACCGGTCAGCGAGCGGATCGCCCCCGCGGTAGCGCCCCTCAGCCGCCAGTGACGCTCATGAAGCGGACGACCTGCACCTGCTCGTCGGTGCGGAACTCGTGTTTTTCAGGCTTGAGCTGCAAGGCGTCGACCAGTGCCTGACGAAGGCGGTCGCTGTCCCCGGGTAGCGGCGCATCAGGCTTTTGAGGTCCAGCGCGCCGTCATGCCCCAGGCACAGCACCAGCTTGCCTTCAGCGGTGACCCGCACCCGGTTGCAACTGCCGCAGAAGTTATTGCTATGTGGAGAAATAAAGCCGACCTGGGTCTCGCTGCCCGCGACCTGCCAGTAACGCGACGGCCCGCCTGTCGTGTGACTGCTGCGCACCAGCGTGTAGCCGGCCTCGATGCGCTCGCGCACCTCGTCGCTCGAGCAGAAGGTGATTTCTCGCTCATGGCTCGAGACCTGCCCCAGCGGCATTTCCTCGATAAAGCTGATGTCCAGGCCGTGCTCGACGGCGAAGTGGACAAGGTCCAGCACCTCGTCATCGTTGCGCCCCTTCTGGATCACGCTGTTGAGCTTGATGCGCCGGAAGCCGGCACGCCGCGCCGTCTCGATACCCTCGAGCACTTGCGCGAGCTTGTCGCGGCGGGTCAGTTCGGCGAACCGTTCCGCCCGCAGCGAATCCAGGCTGACGTTCAACCGGGTGACACCCGCCGCCTTCAGATCGGCCGCGAGGATGGACAGCTGCGATCCGTTGGTGGTGATCGACAGATCCTCGAGCTCCGCGCGCGCGCCCAGCTGAGCCAGCAAACCGGTCAGGCCCTTGCGCACCAGTGGTTCGCCCCCGTCACCCGGATTCGCTTGACGCCCAGGCTGATGAAGGCGTCGGCGACAGCATAGAGTTCTTCCAAGGTCAGGATCTGCGCGCGCGGGGCGAAGACCATGTCCTCGCTCATGCAATAGGTGCAACGGAAGTCGCAGCGATCGGTCACCGACAGTCGCAAGTAAGTGATGCGTCGGCCGAACGGGTCGACCAACTTCGAATCTGGCATGTCGCTCTCCAACGGCTTGATGCGCATGGCTAAGACTATTCCTGAAAGCGCAGGGTGGCAAAACTTGCGGACTGGAGGGTTGATCGAAGGCAAGCGCATCGACGCCTGCCCTGCATCCGGTAGATTCGACAACCTCGCGGCGCCAATGGCACAACCATCCGTTTGCGCACCCGGCGATCTCGGGGATACTGCGCACATTTGACCGGGAGCTGCACATGGACAACGACGCCCTCCAATCCATGAATTGGCGAGAGCGCCTCTACGTCATCATCTTCTTCACCAACACCCCGGCCGGCCGACGCTTCGACACCTGGCTGCTCGTCGTTATCTTCGCCAGCCTGGTGGTGGTGATGTTCGACAGCATCGCCCATTACAGCGAGCGCTACGGTTTGTTGCTCGACGGCCTGGAATGGCTGTTCACAGGCATCTTTCTCGTCGAATACCTGGTGCGCATCTATTGCCACCCGGAGCCGCGCAAGTACGTGTTCAGCTTCTACGGGGCGATCGATCTGCTGTCGGTGGTACCCGCCTTCATTGCGCTGCTGCTGCCGGATGCGGAGTACCTGCTCGTGGTGCGAGCCATCCGCATGCTACGGGTCTTCCGGGTGCTAAAGCTGACCCAGTACCTCAGCCAGGCCAATTTTCTGCTCGTCGCGCTGCGCGGCAGCAAGCAGAAAATCATCGTGTTCCTGCTCAGCGTTACCACCATGGTGCTGGTGTACGGGACGCTGATGTACGTGATCGAAGGGCCGGCGAACGGCTTTACCAGCATCCCGATGAGCATCTACTGGGCGGTGGTGACGATCACCACCGTGGGCTTCGGGGATATCGTCCCGGTCACGCCGCTCGGCAAGGCCGTGGCGACGCTCGTGATGATCACCGGCTATTCGATCATCGCGGTCCCCACCGGCATTTTCACGGCCGAGCTCGCCACGGCAATGCGCGCCGACAGCCTGCAGCATCGCTGCCCGACCTGTGAAAAGCTCACTCATGAGCCGAACGCTGCGTTCTGCAGCCGCTGCGGCAGCCAGCTGTTCAGGCAAGCCGACCGCGACCCCCAGGCCTGACGCCTCTGTCGCGTGGCGCTGCGCCGCCAGGCCAGCGCTACGCCATTTGCTCCGAACCGCGCCGATAGCGGGGTGTCACAACCTCTGACTTGCCACGGGCGGGATGGAGACATGAATGCCCTTGCTCAAACTGCTGCACTTCGCGGCGCTGCTGTGCTGGTGCGGCACATTGCTGTACCTGCCGGCGCTGATCGCTGCCGGCACCCGGCGCAGTGACCCCCTCTTCTACCGAGACCATGTCCACCTGACGCGCATGGTGTTCAACCTCGTCGGAACGCCCGCCGCTCTTATTGCAATCGGCTCGGAATACCGCGCTGTTTCTGAAGGACGGCATCGTCGCGGGATGGCTGATCGTCAAGCTCAGCACCGTGGCCGGCATGGTGCTGTGTCATGCGCTGTGCGGGGTCCTGGTGCTCCATGTCGAGCGTGCGCCCGAGCAGAGCGTGAGCATTCGTTGCCGCCTCCTTGGCGTGGTGGCCGCCACGTTCATCACCGCGACGCTCTGGCTGGTACTGGCCAAACCCTTCTAGTAGACCGAGACCAAGGACGCGATGCCGCCCATGAAAGAACGACAGCCGCCCCTCGCCCCGTGCCGGTCAGACCTTGTCCAGATCGACCCCCACGGCGTGCTCGTAGACCAGCCGGCCGCCCAAATACGCCGCCAGGGAAATCAGCGCAGCTGTGATCGCCGAAAGGTACAGCCCCCAGAACTGCATGCTCTGCGGGTCGTTCTGGAACCGCAGCAACCAGTTGAGCGAGGCCAGGGACAGCATCATCACGGCCAGAATGGCGTGGCACCAGGCCGTGATCTTCTGGCGGATCTCGCGGACGGTTACCAGATCGATAAGTCCGAAAATGCTGGCAATCCAGCCGCCCAACGCACCGACGCCCGCCAGCCAGAGGCTGGCTCGCCACCAGAACTCATCCAGCGTCCAGATATGCGCGATGTCCACAGGCAACAAGCCGGTCAGTGCGGCGACGGGGAAGTGAATCAGCATCGGGTGGAGCGGGTGTCCGGCGATGGCGGCACGGCTGTGGATGGAGTCTCGGTAACGGGCCATTCGGCTCTCCTGCAGTGGACAGGAAGGTACGCCACCGCGCCAAACGATCCGGCGGCCTTCAGAAATGGACCACGCTGGCGCTGGCAGTTCCTTTTCTCGCCGGTTGTGGCGGCCCGTTGTCTGCGCTGAACCCGGCCAGCCCGATGGCGCGGCAGGTCGCCAACGTCTGGTGGGGCATGTTCGCGTTTGCCACGCTGGTGCTGGTCGCGGTCAGCGCGATCTGGATCTACGCGCTCGCTCGCAAGCCACGCAAGACCAGCGACGAGGACGCGATACGGATCAACCGTCGCTGGGTGATCGGCGGCGGTATCGTCCTGCCAAGCCTGAGCATCATCGTCCTGCTCATCTTCGGCATCCCGACCGGGCGCAGCATGATGCCTCTGCCTGTCGAAGGCGAGCAGCCGCTCAAGGTCGAAGTGACCGGTCACCAATGGTGGTGGGAGGTGCATTACCCAGACAGCGGCGTGACCACCGCCAACCAGTTGATCATCCCCGCTGGCCGCTTGGTGGACGTGCAGGTGTCCAGCGCCGATGTCATTCATTCGTTCTGGATACCCCGGCTCGGCGGCAAGATGGACATGCTGCCGGGGCGTACCAACGTGATCCGCATCCAGGCCGGGCATACGGGGGTTTTCCATGGGCAGTGCTCGGAGTTCTGCGGCCTGCAGCACACCCACATGAAGCTTCATGTCGAGGCCATGGAACAGGCTGACTTCGACGGCTGGATCGCCGCACGCGAGAACCTGCGTTTCACCGTGGGCGCACCGGGTGAAGCCGGACAGGTATTCGATGACCGCTGCGGCCAATGCCATCGCGTCGCCGGGCTCAGCGAAGGCGGCCGGGCACCGGACCTCACCGACCTGGCGACCCGCCCCAGCCTGGGCGCTGGGGTGATCGACAACGACAGCGAGGGCCTGCGCCGCTGGCTGAGGGAACACAAGGACCTCAAGTTCGGCAATGCCATGCCCTCGCATGACGACATCCCCCCGCAAACACTCGACCAGATGGCCGACTGGCTGGAGACGCTCGCTCCATGAATCCTTCCACCAGGGACAACGCCCCTGCACCGATCCCGATCAGCTGCACGACCAGTTCAATGACGTCTGGGGCAACCCGCGCGGCTGGCGTGCCCTGACCATCGTCAATCACACCAGCATCGGCCTGCGTTTTCTGATCACCGGCGGGGTGTTCTTTCTCATCGGCGGCCTGATGGCCATGCTGATCCGCACCCAGCTCGCCCTACCCGGCTATGTGCTGATGGAGCCCGAGGTCTACAACCAGGTCTTTACCATGCACGGCTCGGTGATGATGTTCCTGTTCGCCGTGCCCATGATGGAGGGCCTGGCGGTTTACCTCATCCCCAAGATGATCGGCGCGCGCGACCTGATCTTCCCGCGGCTCTCGTCCCTCGGTTACTTCTGCTACCTGTTCGGCGGCATCATCCTGCTGTCCAGCGTGTTCCTGGGCGTCGCGCCGAAGGCCGGCTGGTTCATGTATACGCCACTGTCCAGCTCGTCGCACATGCCGGGCGTGAACTCGGACTTCTGGTTGCTGGGCATCACCTTCGTCGAAATTTCCGCCGTCAGCGCCGGCGTCGAGCTGGTCGTCTCGATCCTGCGCACCCGCACCAACGGCATGGCGCTGCACAAGATGCCTTTGTACGCCTGGTACATCCTGGTGATGGCGTTGATGATCGTGTTCGGTTTCCCGCCGCTGATCCTCGGCAGCATCCTGCTGGAACTGGAACGCGCCGGCGGCTTGCCCTTCTTCGATACCGCCCGTGGTGGCGACCCGGTGCTCTGGCAACACCTGTTCTGGCTGTTCGGCCATCCGGAGGTGTACATCATCTTCCTGCCTGGGGCCGGCATCGTCTCGACGCTGCTGCCGGTGTTCTGCCAGCGGCCCCTGGTGGGCTACCGCTGGGTGGTGCTCGGCGTGCTGACCACGGGTTTCCTCAGCTTCGGGCTCTGGGTGCACCACATGTTCACCGTCGGCATTCCGGCGCTCGCGCTGGGCTTCTTCTCGGCGGCCAGCATGCTGGTGGCCATCCCGACGGGGGTACAGATATTCGCCTGGATCGCCACGCTCTGGTTGGGCAAACCGGTCTACCACGTGCCTATGTTGTGGCTGGTGGGCTTCCTGATCGTCTTCGTCTGCGGCGGGCTCACCGGCGTGATGGTGGCGCTGGTGCCCTTCGACTGGCAGGTGCACGACACCCACTTCGTGGTCGCGCACATGCACTACGTGCTGGTCGGCGGGATGTTTTTTCCGCTGATGGCCGGCCTGTACTACTGGCTACCGCACTTCTCCGGGCGGATGCCCTCGGTGCGCCTCGGCCGCTGGGGCTTCTGGCTAGTCTTCATCGGGTTCAACACGACCTTCCTGATCATGCACTGGACCGGCCTGATCGGCATGCCGCGGCGCGTCTATACCTACGACACTGGCCTCGGATGGGACATCCCCAACCTGATCTCATCGATCGGCAGCTTCATCATGGCCATCGGGATCGGCACCATCCTGCTCGATATCGTCCTGCATTTCCGCTTCGGTCAGCCGGCCAAGACCAACCCATGGAATGCCGATACGCTGGAATGGGCGACCAGCCTGCCGCCGAGCCCGTACAACTTCGTCAGCCTGCCGGACGTCACCGACCGGCACCCGCTCTGGAAGGATCCGGACCTGCCGCACAGCATCGCCCGAGCCGAGCATGCGCTGAAGACCATCGACCATGGGCGCCGCGAAACCTGGGGCTCGGACCCACTGTCCGGCGAGGTGCGCGAGGTGATTCACCTGCCTGGCAATAGCTGGCTGCCCTTCATCGCCTCGGTGTTTCTCGCCGTGCTCTGCCTGAGCCTGCTCACCAAGTTCTACTGGCTCGCGTTGCTGGCGACCGTAGCGACGCTGGTCGTCCTGTTCCGCTGGTCCTGGGAAAACGGCGCGCACCCCGCCGCCGCCCCGGACGCGCGTACGCAGCCGGACGAGCCACCGCTGCATTCGCGCACTTTCGATGGTCCGGGCCTCTGGGGCATGGGCGTGACGCTGCTGGCAAACGGCACCATGTATCTGTCGCTGCTCTTCGGCTGGTTCTATCTGTGGACCGTCTCGCCGGAATGGCAAGTCCCGGAGCATTCGAACCTGAACGGCTGGCTGATGCTGGCAAGTGCGGTCGTACTGACCGGCGGCACGCTTTGGATGCGCCTGGTGCCCGGGCGATTGCGGCGAGGCAACGCCGGGCGCCTGATGCTGAACCTGGGCGCGATCGCGGCGATCGGCCTGCTGCAGTGGGGCATGCTGCTCTGGGTACTGCTGTCAGCCGGCTTGCAGATCACCGAAACGGCACACGACGCCGTGATCTTCGTCATCCTCGCCTACAGCCTGATTCATTGCGGGCTGGCCACCATTTTGACGGTGCTCCAGGCGCTGCGCGTGATGTATGGCTACGTTGGCGACAAGGCACCCTATGAAGTCGTGGTGGTGGAGCAACTCTGGTACTACAACCTGGGTGTGGTCTGGGCCGCCTATGCCGCCATCGTCCTGTTCCCGTCGGCCTGGGAGGCGCCTGATGAAGTACAACCGCACCTCGGTCTTTCATCCGGTCCAGATTCCGTTCGGGCTGACGATCTGGAGTCTCTGGTTCGCGGCCATGTACGGCTCGCATGCAGTGGTATGCGAGTTCGCCCCGCCGCCGCCCGAGCAAGGCATCTTCAACTGGCTGAACGCCAGCTTCGGGTTGTTCACCCTGATCGTGGTGGCCCTGTTGCTGTTTCTCGGCCGCCGTTCGTGGAAACTGTCGCGCCCGCCGCATGACCTGAACGAGCGGCAGGTCTTCGTCACCAAGGTCGCGTCGGGCATTCACTTCATCGCGGCATTGGCGACGGTGTTCGTGGGACTGCAATTGGCATTCCTGCCGCCCTGCGTCTGACGCGGCGGGTCACTCGACCTTCTTGCGGATCCAGTACAGGTAAGTGCCCTCGTCAGCCTGCTGATCGACCAGTTCGTGGCCAAGGAAAACGCAGAACTTGGGGATGTCGCGCTGGGTCGAGGGGTCCGTGGCGATCACCTTGAGCAACTCGCCGCCCGCCAAAGCGCGCACCTTGTTGTGCAGCATCATGACTGGCTCCGGGCAGCTCAGGCCGGTGGCATCGAGCACCGCGTCGGCGGGCATTTCGGCTGTTTCAGGCATTGCAGGCTCCAGAATTCGAGAGCGGGATTGTCGCGCAGACGCGCGCCCGGGTCATCTTGCATGTTCAAAGGCGACGCAGGTGGCAGGTCACTTCCTCGCGGTCGTGGTAGAGCTGCTTGCAGCCGATGCTCGCCTTGACTCCACGTTCGGCAAGCCCGTCGGCGATGCGTTCCAGCAGGCGCTTGACTTCGGTATAGCGCTGCTTCATCGGCAGTTTGAGATTGACCACCGCCTCGCGGCACAGCCCTTCTCCGATCCAGGTTTCGAGCAAGGCGGCGTTTTTTGCCGGTTTCTCCACGATGTCGCAGACCATCCAGTCCACCGGACGCTTGGGACGGAAGCTGAAGCCGTCCGCACGGTAATGCCCCACCAGCCCGGAATCGAGCAGATCGGCATTCATGGGCCCGTTGTCGACGGCCATGACCTCGATGTCACGATTGACCAGCTGCCACGTCCACCCACCCGGCGAGGCGCCCAGATCCACCGCAGTCATGCCGGCAGCGAGGCGTTGGTCCCATTGGTCGCGCGGGATGAAGTGGTGCCAGGCCTCCTCCAGTTTCAGAGTGGAACGACTGGGTGCCTGGCGCGGAAACTTCAACCGAGGAATGCCCATCGGCCACATGGCACTGTTGTCCGCTTCGGCAACCCCGACGAACACCTCGCGACTGCTCTTGAAGGTCAGCAGCAATCGCCGCCCGGTTTCCTGCGCAACAAGCCGGCCCTCCTGCCCCAATGCCTTGCGCAGCGGCGCTTCGAATTTGCGGCAGAAGGTCGACAGCTCCTTGCCCTCGTTGGTGTCGAAAACTTCCAGCCACAGGCTGCCGAAGGTCATGCGCGAGCCAAGATGCTCGATCAGCACGCCAATACGATCACGCTCCGGTAGCACGAGCCATTCGCCACGCGCCCATTGCCGCGGAAAGATCAGCCGGGCGAAACGCGTGCCGTGCATCAGGCGTTCGGCGTCTTCCGCCTCCTGGCAGACGAATTCGGCGTAGGCGCTGTCCGGCCTGGCCTTGGCGTAACCCGCCACGCCGAGGCGCGACGCTTGGTCGCTGATTTCGGCGCACACCTCGTTCTCGAATCCCGGGCGGCAGTGCAGCAAGAGTGTATTCATCAGGGGTTCCTGCGGTGGGCGGCTCAGGGCGCATGCGACAAAAGCCGCACATGATAGCCGAGCGGGAACCCCAGGCTCACTGCTCCGGTCCAGTTAAACAGTTGCTGGAATCCGCTGCGCCTCGCCGGCCAGCCCTCGCATCGCCGGCCCAGACGCATCGCGACCTCGACATCTCGCCATCCGATTGGCGGCCGACACCTGGCGGACTCGATCCCCAGGGGCTAGGTTCAACAATACGCTCCCGACTCATTCAGCCCGGCCGTGCGGGCACAAGGAGAGACGAATGCCATCCCTGGATAGCCTGAAATGCCGTCGCAGCCTCGATGTGAACGGCAAGACCTATCACTACTTCAGCCTGCCGGAAGCGGCCAAGCAGCTCGGCGATATCAGCCGTCTGCCAGCGTCGCTCAAAGTCCTGCTGGAAAACCTCCTGCGCTGGGAAGACGACGTCACGGTGCGAGCCGATGACTTCACCTCGCTCGCAGTCTGGCTCAAGACGCGCACCTCCGAGCAGGAAATCCAGTACCGCCCGGCACGCGTGTTGATGCAGGACTTCACCGGCGTGCCGGCGGTCGTCGACCTGGCAGCCATGCGCGACGCCGTCTCGCGCGCCGGCGGTGATCCGCAGCGAATCAACCCGCTGTCGCCCGTCGATTTGGTGATCGACCACTCGGTCATGGTTGACCGCTTCGGCAACGAGCACGCCTATGAGCAGAACGTCGACATCGAGTTTCAACGCAATGGCGAACGCTACGAGTTCCTGCGCTGGGGCCAGCAGGCGTTCGACAACTTCCAGGTCGTGCCGCCGGGCACCGGCATCTGCCACCAGGTGAACCTGGAATACCTCGCCCAGGTGGCCTGGACCCGCGAGGAAGACGGCGAGACATTCGTCTACCCCGACACCCTGGTCGGCACTGACTCGCACACCACCATGATCAATGGCCTGGGTGTACTCGGCTGGGGCGTGGGCGGCATCGAGGCGGAAGCCGCGATGCTCGGGCAACCGGTGTCCATGCTGATTCCGGAAGTCGTCGGTTTCCGCCTCAAAGGCAAGCTCAACGAAGGCGTCACGGCGACCGACCTGGTGCTGACCGTCACACAGATGCTGCGCAAGCATGGTGTGGTCGGCAAGTTCGTCGAGTTCTTCGGTCCCGGCCTGGACAGCCTGCCGCTCGCCGATCGCGCCACCATCGGCAACATGGCGCCGGAATACGGAGCGACCTGCGGCTTCTTCCCGGTCGACGAGGTCACCCTGGACTACCTGCGTCTGTCCGGACGCGACCCGGATCGGATCGCCCTGGTCGAGGCCTACTACAAGGCGCAGGGTCTGTGGCGCGACAGCAACTCGCCCGAGCCGATCTTCACCGACACGCTGGAGCTGGACCTCGGCGATGTCGTGCCCTCGCTCGCCGGCCCCAAGCGCCCACAGGACCGCGTCGCGCTGACCGACATCGGCCGCAACTTCGATCTGCTTCTGGAAACCAGTGGCCGGAAGAACGAAGCGGAAAAAGGTTTCCCCGTCGCCGGCGAGCCGTTCGAACTCAAGCATGGCTCGGTCGTCATCGCTGCAATCACCTCCTGCACCAACACCTCGAACCCGAACGTGCTCATGGCCGCGGGCCTGGTGGCGAAAAAGGCCGTGGAGCGTGGGCTCGCCCGCAAGCCGTGGGTCAAGACTTCTCTCTCGCCCGGCTCGAAAGTGGTCACCGACTACCTGAAAAAGGCCGGGCTCACCGACTACCTCAATGAGTTGGGCTTCTACCTGACCGGCTACGGCTGCTCGACCTGCATCGGCAACTCCGGCCCGCTACCGGACCCGGTGGGCCAGGCGATCACCGACAACGACCTGATCGTGTCGTCCGTGCTGTCCGGCAATCGCAACTTCGAAGGTCGGGTGCATCCGCTGGTCAAGGCCAATTGGCTGGCATCGCCACCGTTGGTCGTCGCCTTTGCGCTGGCCGGAACCACGCGTATCGACCTTTCCACCGAGCCCCTGGGCACCGACAACGATGGCAAGCCCGTCTACCTTCGCGACATCTGGCCCAGCAGCCAGGAAGTGGACCAGGCCGTCTCGCTGGTCGACGGCGAGATGTTCCGCAAGCGCTATGCCGATGTGTTCACCGGCGAGGAAAAATGGCAGGCGATCAACGTGACGCCGGGCGACACCTACAAATGGGACGGCAATTCCAGTTACGTGCAGAACCCGCCCTACTTCAAGGACATCGGGCAGCCGCTGCAGGCGCCAAGGGACGTGGAGAATGCCCGCATCCTGGCTCTGTTCGGCGACTCCATCACCACCGACCACATCTCCCCGGCCGGCAACATCAAGGCGAGTTCGCCGGCGGGCGTCTACCTGCAGCAGCTGGGCGTACAGCCGGAAGACTTCAACTCTTACGGCTCGCGACGCGGCAACCATGAAGTCATGATGCGCGGCACCTTTGCCAACATCCGCATCAAGAACGAGATGCTCGGCGGTGAAGAAGGCGGCGACACGCTTCACCAGCCCAGCGGTGAGCGCATGCCCATCTACGACGCAGCGATGCGCTACCAGAGCGAAGGTGTGCCGCTGGTGGTGATCGCCGGCAAGGAATACGGCACCGGCTCGAGCCGCGACTGGGCAGCCAAGGGCACTAATCTGCTGGGCGTCAAAGCGGTCATCGCCGAAAGCTTCGAACGCATCCACCGCTCCAACCTGATCGGCATGGGCGTACTGGCGCTGCAGTTCGTGGGCGACCAGACACGCCAGTCGCTCGGCCTGACCGGAACGGAGCGGCTGTCAATCCGCGGTATGAGCGCCGACATCAAGCCGCGCCAGTTGCTGACGGTCGACGTGGAGCGCTCCGACGGCTCGCAGGACAGCTTCCAGGTGCTGTGCCGCATCGACACGCTGAACGAGGTCGAGTACTTCAAGGCGGGCGGGATTCTCCACTTCGTGCTGCGGCAGCTCATCGCGAGCTGAGCATCCCACCTCCGTTAGCGAGTGTTTGGCCCGTGGCAGCCCGTCTGCCACGGGCCTTTTTGCGACCAGCTGTCACAACAAAAAGCCTTAAGTCTCGCCTGACCCAGCCGTTACGGTGCGTATCAGAACGGTCAGAGGAATGACGTCAAATAGACATCATCCCTTGATACAGCCGCCCAGACGGCTGAGCGACCCTACCGGTGGCGTTGCCACTTCGACTGCCAGGCGTCCTTATGCGAAACAACCAGCCCGTCACCCAGCGCGAATACGCGTTTCCCGACCAACAGCGATTGATCTCCACCACCGACCTGACCGGCAAGATCACCTACTGCAACGACAGCTTTGTCGAGGTCAGCGGTTACGACCGCAACGATCTGACCGGCGCGCCACACAACCTGATCCGTCACCCGGACGTGCCACCCGCCGTGTTCGGCCACATGTGGGCCACGCTCAAGAGCGGCAGGCCTTGGATGGGCATCGTCAAGAACCGTCGCATCGACGGCGATCACTACTGGGTCAATGCGTACGTCACGCCCGTGCTGGATAGCCAGCGGAACGTGGTGGGCTACGAGTCGGTTCGTACCAAACCGACCCGTGAGCAGGTCCAGCGTGCCGAAGCGCTCTACGCGCGCCTCAACGCCGGCAAGAGCGGCGTACCCCAGCGTGACAAATGGTTGCCGGTGGCGGTGAACTGGCTGCCGTTCATTGTCATCAGCCAGATTGGTTTCATGATCGGCGCCTGGTTCGATCACGCCTGGGGGTTCGCGCTGGCGGCTCTGCTCTCGGTGCCGCTCGGCCTGGCCGGCCGGCACTGGCAGATGCGCGGCATGAACCGCCTGCTGAAGCTGGCCGAGCAATCGACGAGCGATCCGTTGATCGCCCAGATGTATACCGACAGCCAGGGCGTCGAGGCTCGCCTGGAAATGGCTATGCTCAGCGAACACGCGCGGTTGAAAACGTGCCTGACGCGCCTGCAGGACAGTGCCGTCCAGCTGCAGCAACAGGCCAAGCGCGCAGACTCGCTGGCGCATAGTTGCTCGGACGGTCTGTCACGTCAACATCACGAGACCGAGCAGGTTGCCGCGGCCATCACTCAGATGGCGGCCACCACCCAGGAAGTCGCCGGCAACGTCGCGCTTGCGGCCGACGCCACCGAGCAGGCCAACCAGCTTGCCACCCAAGGGCGGCAGATCAGTTCCGACACGCGCAAGGCGATCGAACAGCTGGCCGAGGCCGTGACCGAAACCGGCAACGCCGTGTCCGCGCTGGCGCAGAACAGCAACGCGATCGGCACCGTCGTGGACGTGATCAAGAGCATCGCCGACCAGACCAACCTGCTGGCGCTGAACGCCGCGATCGAAGCCGCACGCGCCGGTGAGAGCGGCCGTGGTTTCGCGGTCGTCGCTGACGAGGTGCGTCAGTTGGCGCAGCGGACCGCCGACGCCACCGGGCAGATCCACCAGCTCATCGAGACGTTGCAGCAGCAGGCGCGGCAAGCGGTCGAAACCACCGAAGCGGGCCGCAGGCATGCCAGCGCCGGCGTCGAGCGGGTCGTTGATGCGGACCGGGCGCTCTGCGGTATTGGCGAAGCGGTTGCGCGGATCATCGACATGAGTACGCAGATCGCCTCGGCAACCGAGCAGCAAAGCGCCGTCGCCGAGGAAATCAGCCAGAACGTGGGCAACATCGCCCGGCTCGCCGACCAGACCGCAGGCGATGCCGAGAGCTCGGCGCTGTTGTCCGAAGAACTGACGGCCACGGCGCACACCCAATACGCGTTGGTGGAACGCTTCAACCGTTGACCTCAGCAAGGAACGCCGCAATCGCATCGGCCGCAGCGTCCAGATGCTGCTGATGCGTCAGTCCTGAGCGTTTCAGCGGCTTGAGGTCGTGGTCCGCAGCGGCCAGCCATTCGAGCCTGATCGCCGGTGCGAGGTCGTAGGCGGCGACGCTGTCGCGATCACCCAGAGCGTCGCGCTCGCCCTGAAGGATCAAGGTCGGCGTCTGAATGGCGGCCAGGTGCGCGACCCTCGGCTTTTCCGACTTGCCTGCTGCGTAAAACGGGTAGCCCAGGCAGATCAGCGCATCGGCACCGAGCTCATCGGCCAGCAGGCTCGCCATCCGCCCGCCCATCGACTTGCCGCCGATGGCCAACCGCCCCGCGGTCTGCTGTCGCACGTCGGCATACACCTCACGCCACCGCTCGAGCAGTTGCGCCTGCGGATTCGGCGGCCGCTTGCGCCCCGTCGCCCGGCGTTCGGCTATGTAGGCGAACTCGAACCGCACCACCGCGATGCCCCGCGCCACAAGACGCGCTGCCATGTCCTGCATGAACGGACTGTCCATCGGCGCGCCGGCACCGTGCGCGAGGATCAGCGTCGCGAGTGCCCCTCCCTCCGGTCGATCAACCCGGACGAACGGATTTTCCCCGGATTGCGCGCATTGATCAGCGTCAATACCGGCCATTTGCCCTTGCCCATGCTTGCCCCGCTTTCAAGTGAAAGATCCGACTGCTTCAAGGCTACAAAAACTGCACTTAACCCGTGGATGGAAGCCCATACATGAACACAGCAACCAGTGCCGCCTATGACTACAAGGTGGTTCGCCAATTCGCCATCATGACGGTGGTGTGGGGAATCGTCGGGATGGGGCTCGGCGTTTTCATCGCAGCACAGCTCGCCTGGCCCGGCCTCAACTTCGACTTGCCGTGGACCAGTTTCGGTCGTTTGCGGCCCTTGCACACCAATGCGGTGATCTTCGCCTTTGGCGGCTGTGCATTGTTCGCGACTTCCTACTATTCGGTCCAGCGCACCTGCCAGACCACCCTGTTCGCGCCCAGGCTGGCGGCTTTCACGTTCTGGGGCTGGCAGCTAGTGATCCTGCTGGCGGCGATCAGCCTGCCGCTGGGATTCACCAGTTCCAAGGAATACGCCGAACTGGAATGGCCGATCGACATCCTGATCACCATCGTCTGGGTCGCTTACGCGGTGGTGTTCTTCGGCACCCTGGCCACGCGCAAGGTCAAGCACATCTATGTGGGCAACTGGTTCTTCGGTGGTTTCATCCTCACCGTCGCGATCCTGCATATCGTCAATAACCTGGAAGTGCCGGTCACCGCGATGAAGTCCTACTCGCTGTATGCCGGTGCGACCGACGCGATGGTCCAGTGGTGGTACGGCCACAACGCGGTGGGCTTCTTCCTGACGGCCGGTTTCCTCGGAATCATGTATTACTTCGTGCCGAAGCAGGCCGAGCGGCCGGTCTACTCCTATCGCCTGTCGATCGTGCACTTCTGGGCGCTGATCACTGTGTACATCTGGGCTGGCCCGCACCACCTGCACTACACCGCGCTGCCGGACTGGGCGCAAAGCCTGGGCATGGTGATGTCGCTGATTCTCCTGGCACCAAGCTGGGGCGGCATGATCAACGGCATGATGACTCTATCGGGTGCCTGGCATAAGTTGCGCAGCGACCCGATCCTGCGCTTCCTGGTCGTCTCCCTGGCGTTCTACGGCATGTCGACCTTCGAAGGCCCGATGATGGCCATCAAGACCGTCAACGCCCTGTCCCACTACACCGACTGGACCATCGGCCACGTTCACGCCGGCGCCCTCGGCTGGGTCGCCATGGTGTCGATTGGCGCTCTGTACCACCTGATTCCGAAGGTCTTCGGCCGCGAGCAGATGCACAGCATCGGCCTGATCAATGCGCACTTCTGGCTGGCCACCATCGGCACTGTGCTCTACATCGCCTCGATGTGGGTCAACGGTATCGCGCAGGGCCTGATGTGGCGTGCGATCAACGAGGACGGCACCCTGACCTACTCCTTCGTCGAGGCACTGGAAGCCAGCCACCCCGGGTTCGTGGTGCGCATGATCGGTGGTGCGATCTTTTTCACCGGCATGTTGCTGATGGCCTACAACACCTGGCGCACCGTGCAGGCCTCCAAGCCGGCCGAATATGACGCCGCTGCGCAGATCGCCTGAGGAGCCGAGAGATGAAGAAGCACGAAATACTCGAAAAGAACGTCGGTCTGCTGTCCCTGTTCATGATCCTGGCGGTGAGCATCGGTGGCCTGACGCAGATCGTCCCGCTGTTCTTCCAGGACGTGGTCAACGAGCCGGTCGAAGGCATGAAGCCCTACACCGCACTGCAGCTGGAAGGCCGTGACCTCTATATCCGCGAAGGCTGCGTTGGCTGCCATTCGCAGATGGTCCGCCCGTTCCGCGCCGAGACCGAGCGCTACGGCCATTACTCGGTCGCCGGTGAAAGCGTCTATGACCACCCCTTCCTGTGGGGCTCCAAGCGCACCGGCCCGGACCTGGCCCGTGTCGGTGGCCGCTACCCGATGACTGGCACCGTGCGCACCTGTACAACCCGCGCAACGTGGTGCCGGAGTCCAAGATGCCGTCCTACCCCTGGCTCGTCGAGCACAAGCTCGACGGCAGGGACACCGCCAAGAAGATGCAAGCCTTGCGCAGCGTCGGCGTGCCTTACACCGAGGAAGACATCGCCGGTGCGAAGGACGCGGTCAAGGGCAAAACCGAAATGGACGCCATGGTGGCTACCTGCAGGTCCTTGGCACCGCGCTGCAGAACAAGCGCTGAGCTGAAGCGACGCTATTGAACACGCGGCTAATGCCGCCAGGAACCATATCGCGGGCAGCCCGGTTACGGGCTGTTCAGGAGTAACAGATGAACGCTTTCTGGAGTGGGTACATCGCCCTGCTGACGCTGGGTACCATCGTCGCTCTGTTCTGGCTGATCTTCGCCACGCGCAAGGGCGAATCCGCCGGCACGACCGACAAGACCATGGGCCATTCATTCGATGGCATCGAGGAATACGACAACCCGCTGCCCAAGTGGTGGTTCGTGCTCTTCATCGCGACCCTGCTGTTCGGCGTGGGCTACCTGATCCTCTATCCAGGCCTGGGTAACTGGAAAGGCGTGCTGCCGGGCTACGAAGGCGGCTGGACCCAGGAGAAGGAATGGCAGCGCGAGGTGGACCATGCCGACGCGAAGTTCGGTCCGATCTTCGCCAAGTATTCGGCGATGAGTGTCGTCCAGGTCGCCGACGACGAGCGCGCACTGAAGATCGGTGGCCGCCTGTTCGCCAACCATTGCTCGGTCTGCCACGGCTCCGATGCCAAGGGGCCAACGGCTTCCCCAACCTGGCCGATACCGATTGGCGCTGGGGCGGTGACGCCGAAACCATCAAGACCTCGATCATGCATGGCCGCGTTGCCACAATGCCGGCCTGGGGCCAGGTCATCGGTGAAGACGGTGTCAAGAATGTCGCAGGTTATGTCCGCAACGGGCTGGCCGGGCTGCCTTTGCCCGAGGGCACCGAGGTCGACCTGAACGCCGGCAGCCAGATCTATGCTCAGAACTGCTCCGTGTGCCATGGTGCCAACGGCCAGGGCACGCCCGCTATGGGCGCACCCAAGCTCACCTCTGCGGCCGGCTGGATCTATGGCTCGACGTTGCCGCAACTGCAGCAGACCATCCGTCATGGCCGTAACGGCAAGATGCCTGCGCAGGAACCCTACCTGGGCAACGACAAGGTTCATCTGCTGGCAGCCTATGTCTATAGCCTGTCGCACAAGCCCGAGCAGGTCGCCAATCGCTGATCAGGCCTACAGGGCGATACCCGGTATCGCCCTGTTGTGGATCAAGCGCTGCCCCAAAAATGCGGCCGTGCGACGCTCTGTCGCAGACCGCCCGGTCCATCCCCGCTTGGCCTGAAAAGGCCCTCGCTTCTATATTCTCCCCCACTCGCCGCACTCCGCAGAACTAGAAGGCGAAACTCGATTCGGCACATCGGCATGATGTGTAAAACGACCCTGCAAAGCGCATGGAAAAGGCTTGGGATCAGGGTCCGAACGGCACGAGATGGCCTGGGCCTTGATTGCATTGCCCCCTCCTTTCTCCATACTTGCCGCCGTTTTTGCCCCCTGAAATGCCATTAGCGTGGAAGCCTTGCATGAGCACAGCAATAAGTGAGACTGCATATAACTATAAGGTGGTTCGCCAATTCGCCATCATGACGGTGGTGTGGGGAATTATCGGAATGGGTCTGGGCGTGTTCATCGCCGCACAACTGGTGTGGCCTGAGCTGAACTTCGACCTGCCGTGGACCAGCTTCGGCCGTCTGCGTCCCTTGCATACCAACGCGGTGATCTTCGCGTTCGGCGGTTGCGCCTTGATGGCGACCTCCTTCTATGTCGTGCAGCGTACCTCCCAGGTACGTTTGTTCTCCGACACTCTGGCCTCGTTCGTGTTCTGGGGCTGGCAAGCGGTGATCGTGCTCGCCGTGATCACGCTGCCGCAGGGCTTCACCAGCTCCAAGGAATACGCCGAGCTGGAATGGCCGATCGACATCCTGATCGCGATCGTCTGGATCAGCTACGCGATCGTGTTCTTCGGCACCATCATGAAGCGCAAGTCGAAGCACATCTACGTGGGCAACTGGTTCTACGGCGGCTTCATCCTGGTAACGGCGATGCTGCACATCGTCAACAACCTGGAAGTGCCGGTCAGCTGGTTCAAGTCCTACTCGATCTATTCGGGTGCGACCGACGCGATGGTGCAGTGGTGGTACGGCCACAACGCGGTGGGCTTCTTCCTGACCACCGGCTTCCTGGGCATGATGTACTACTTCGTACCGAAGCAGGCCGAGCGTCCCGTCTACTCCTATCGCCTGTCGATCGTGCACTTCTGGGCGCTGATCACCCTGTACATCTGGGCTGGCCCACACCACCTGCACTACACCGCGCTGCCGGACTGGGCACAGAGCCTGGGCATGGTGATGTCGGTGATCCTGCTGGCACCGAGCTGGGGGCGGCATGATCAACGGCATGATGACCCTGTCGGGTGCCTGGCATAAGCTGCGCACTGACCCGATCCTGCGCTTCCTGGTCGTCTCCCTGGCGTTCTACGGCATGTCGACCTTCGAAGGCCCGATGATGGCCATCAAGACCGTCAACGCCCTGTCCCACTACACCGACTGGACCATCGGCCATGTTCACGCCGGCGCCCTCGGCTGGGTTGCCATGATCTCCATCGGCTCGCTGTACCACCTGATCCCGAAGGTCTTCGGCCGCGAGCAGATGCACAGCATCGGCCTGATCAATGCGCACTTCTGGCTGGCGACCATCGGCACCGTGCTTTACATCGCCTCGATGTGGGTCAACGGCATCACCCAGGGTCTGATGTGGCGTGCGATCAACGAGGACGGCACCCTGACCTACTCCTTCGTCGAGGCATTGGAAGCCAGCCACCCCGGCTTCATCGTGCGGGCCCTCGGCGGCGCGTTCTTCCTCAGCGGCATGCTGCTGATGGCTTACAACACCTGGCGTACCGTTCGCGTATCCAAAGCGTCCGAGATCGACGCTGCTGCACAGATCGCCTGAGGAAAGGGATAGATGAAGAATCACGAAATACTCGAAAAAGAACATCGGTCTGCTGACCCTGTTCATGATCCTGGCGGTGAGCATCGGTGGCCTGACGCAGATCGTCCCGCTGTTCTTCCAGGACGTGGTCAACGAGCCGGTCGAAGGCATGAAGCCCTACACCGCACTGCAGCTGGAAGGCCGTGACCTCTATATCCGCGAAGGCTGCGTTGGCTGCCACTCGCAGATGGTCCGCCCGTTCCGCGCCGAGACCGAGCGCTACGGCCACTACTCGGTCGCCGGTGAAAGCGTCTACGACCACCCCTTCCTGTGGGGCTCCAAGCGCACCGGTCCGGACCTGGCCCGTGTCGGCGGTCGTTACTCCGATGACTGGCACCGTGCGCACCTGTACAACCCGCGCAACGTGGTACGGAATCCAAGATGCCGTCCTACCCCTGGCTGGTCGAGCACAAGCTCGACGGCAGGGACACCGCCAAGAAGATGGAAGCCTTGCGCAGCGTCGGCGTGCCTTACACCGAGGAAGACATCGCCGGTGCGAAGGACGCGGTCAGGGGCAAGACCGAAATGGACGCCCTTGTCGCCTACCTGCAAGTACTTGGCACTGCACTCACCAACAAACGGTAACGCACCATGGATATCGGGACTCTCCGCGGTCTAGGCACCATTCTGGTCTTCGTCGCCTTCATTGGCGTTGTGCTCTGGGCCTACAGCAGCAAGCGCAAGAAAAGCTTCGACGAGGCGGCAAACTTGCCGTTCGCGGACGAGCCCGATTCCAAGAAGCGTGATGAAGAAGCTTCCAGGAGTAAAAATAAATGACCTCGTTTTGGAGTTGGTACATCACCCTGCTGAGCCTGGGGACCATTGCCGCACTGGTCTGGTTGCTGCTCGCGACTCGCAAGGGACAACGCCACGACACCACGGAAGAAACCGTCGGCCATTCCTACGACGGTATCGAGGAATACGACAACCCGCTTCCGCGTTGGTGGTTCATGCTGTTCATCGCCACGGTGGTGTTCGCGCTGGGCTACCTGGCCCTGTATCCCGGCCTGGGCAACTGGAAAGGCATGCTGCCTGGCTATGAAGATGGCTGGACCCAGGTGAAAGAGTGGCAGCGTGAAGTGGATCGTGCCAACGAGCAGTACGGCCCGTTGTACGCCAAGTTCGCTTCCATGCCGGTAGAGGAAGTGGCCAAGGACCCGCAAGCCCTGAAAATGGGTGGACGCCTGTTCGCTTCCAACTGCTCGGTCTGCCACGGCTCCGATGCCAAGGGTGCCTACGGTTTCCCAACCTGACCGACCACGACTGGCTCTGGGGCGGCGAGCCCGAGACCATCAAGACCACCATCCTCGGCGGTCGCCAGGCAGCCATGCCGGCATGGCGCGACGTGATCGGCGAAGACGGTATCCGTAATGTGGCCGGCTACGTCATGAGCCTGTCGGGGCGTGAAGTTCCGGAAGGCATCGAGAGCGACGTTGAGCAGGGTCAAAAGATTTTCGCCGCAAACTGTGTAGCTTGCCATGGTGCGGAAGGCAAAGGGACCCAGGCCATGGGCGCCCCGAATCTTACCGACAACGTCTGGCTCTACGGATCGAGCTTCGGACAGATTCAGCAGACCCTGCGTTACGGCCGAAATGGTCGTATGCCGGCCCAGGAAAATACCCTGGGTAACGACAAGGTTCATCTGCTGGCTGCCTATGTGTACAGCCTTTCGCAGAAAGCGGAGAACTGATAGGAGCCTCCCAGGCGCGACCCCCGGTCGCACCTGACTCCAGACATCGGGGCGTACCATTCGCAGCAGGTCAGATAATGATCCCGGTTGGCATGTATCGATCGGGACACTCACCCAATGCCGTGGTACGCAATCGATGACTGAGCAAATCCCCTGTTCGTGATGTAACCCCCCCTGCCAAGGTCGATGCGTCGGCCGACCTCTACGCCGCACGCGAAAAAATCTACACGCGCTCCTTCAAGGGTCTTTTCCGCAACCTGCGTCTCGGCGGTGGAGCCCTGCTGTTCGTCCTCTACTTCGGTACCGTCTGGCTCAACTGGAACGGACGACAGGCCGTCTGGTGGGATCTGCCCGAACGCAAGTTCTACATTTTCGGGGCGACCTTCTGGCCGCAGGACTTCATCCTCCTGTCGGCGCTGCTGATCATCTGCGCCTTCGGCCTGTTCTTCATCACGGTGTTCGCCGGGCGGGTCTGGTGTGGCTATACCTGCCCGCAGAGTGTCTTCACCTGGGTGTTCATGTGGGCTGAAAAGATCACCGAAGGCGACCGTAACCAGCGCATGAAGCTCGACAAGGCGCCCATGAGCGGCAACAAGTTCATGCGCAAGTTCGCCAAGCACGCCATCTGGCTCGCGGTGTCCCTGGCGACCGGCATCACCTTCGTCGGTTACTTCACGCCGATTCGCGAGCTGGTTCCGGATCTGCTGACCTTCCAGGTCGGTGGTTGGGCGCTGTTCTGGGTGGGCTTCTTCACCTTGGCGACCTACGGCAACGCTGGCTATCTGCGTGAACAGGTGTGCATTTACATGTGCCCCTATGCGCGCTTCCAGAGCGTGATGTTCGACAAGGACACCCTGATCGTGTCGTACGACCCTCGCCGCGGTGAGCGTCGCGGGCCTCGCAAGAAGGATGCAGACTACAAAGCCATGGGGTTGGGCGACTGCATCGACTGCACCATGTGCGTCCAGGTCTGCCCCACCGGGATCGACATCCGTGACGGCCTGCAGATCGAATGTATCGGCTGTGCAGCCTGCATCGACGCCTGCGACGCCATCATGGACAAGATGAACTACCCGCGTGGGCTCATCAGTTACACAACCGAGCACAACCTGTCCGGCCAAAAGACCCACCTGCTGCGTCCGCGCCTGATCGGTTATGCCGTGGCGCTCGTGGCGATGATGGGTGTGTTCACCTACGCGGTCACCGACCGTTCGCTGGTGAAACTCGACGTCCTCAAGGATCGCGTCCTTTTCCGCGAGAACGAGCAAGGCATGATCGAGAACGTCTATACCCTCAAGGTGATGAACAAGGCGCAAAACGAGCAAACCTTCGTGATCGAAGCCACCGGCCTCGACGGCCTGCAATACAGTGGTCGCAACGAAGTTCGGGCGGCAGCCGGCGAGCTGATGACCATTCCGGTGGAATTGTCGATCGCCCCGGAGAAGCTTCCATCCAGTACCAACGACGTCGTCTTTCACATTCGCTCCGCCGACGATCCCTCAATCGAAGACGATGCCGAGAGCCGCTTCATCGGCCCGAGCATCCGCTGACAGGTAGTACATGAACGCATCTGACAACGAAAAACAGACACGCTGGTACACGCAATTCTGGGCCTGGTTCGTGATCGGCATCCTGCTGACCTCGGTGATCCTCGGCACCTCGATGCTCACGATCGCGATCCGCAACGCTGACAGCCTGGTGTCGGACAACTACTACGACGCCGGCAAGGGCATCAACCAGTCGTTGGAACGTGAGAAGCTCGCCGAGCGCCTTCAGGTCCAGGCGCGCGTGACGCTTAACGATGAGCGTGGCCTGGCGGAGATCCAGCTCACCGGCAACAGCCGCCCACAGCAGCTTGTGCTCAACCTGCTCTCCGACCCAACCCGAGCGCGACCGCCGGGTGGTGCTGCAGCCGCAGGGCGACGGCTTCTACCAGGGCCAGATGCAGGAAGCGGTAACCGGCCGGCGCTTCGTCGAGTTGCTCGGTCGCGAAGGCGACCAGGACTGGCGCCTGTTCGAGGAAAAGGAGGTCGTCGCAGGTCGTTCCATGGAACTGACGTACTGACCTAGATGGCGACCCCGACCCCTGCTATCACTGCAGCCTGCCGGTCCCCGCCGGCAGCAGCCATCGCGCGGTCGTTCTCGACCAGACGCGAGTGTTCTGCTGCCCGGGTTGCCAGGCTGTCGCCGAGGCGATCGTTCAGGGCGGTCTGCAAAGCTATTACCTGCACCGCAGCGATGCCTCAACCAATCCTGGCGCTCTACCCCAGGCGCTTGGCGAGGAACTGTCGCTGTATGACCGCAAGGACGTGCAGGAGCCTTTCGTCGAGCACGAAGGCGAATACGCCAGCACGGCGCTGATGATCGAGGGGATCAGCTGCGCAGCCTGTGGCTGGCTCATCGAACGTCACCTGCGCGGCCTCGACGGTGTCGCCGAAGCCAGCCTCAACCTCTCCAATCACCGGCTGCGAGTGCGCTGGAGCGATGCCCAGCTGTCCTTGAGCGAACTGCTCGCCGAGCTCAGACGTATCGGCTATGCCGCTCATCCCTACCAGGCCGACCAGGCAGCCGAGCGGCTGGCCCGGGAGAACCGCCGCAGCATGCGCCAGCTCGGGGTCACCGGACTGCTGTGGATGCAGGTCATGATGGCGACGATGGCGACCTGGCCTGAATTCAACATCGATCTCTCGCCCGGCATGGCGACCATCCTGCGCTGGACGGCCCTGCTCCTGACCACCCCGATCGTCTTTTATTGCTGCACCGACTTCTTCAAGGGCGCCCTACGCGACCTGCGCACCCGACACCTGACCATGGACGTGTCCGTGTCACTGGCAATTGGCGGCGCCTACCTCGCCGGCATCTGGTCGACCATCACGGGAACCGGTGAGCTGTACTTCGACGCGGTGGGCATGTTTGCCCTGTTCCTCCTGGCCGGACGTTTCCTCGAGCGCCGTGCCCGGGAACGTACGGCCGCAGCGACAGCCCAGCTCGTGAACCTGCTGCCGGCGTCCTGTCTGCGCCTGACGAGCGATGACCAGACCGACCGAATCCTGCTCAGCGAACTGCGGGTTGGCGACCGGGTGCTGGTCCAACCCGGAGCATTGATTCCGGCAGATGGGCTCATTGTCAGTGGGCAATCGAGCATCGACGAATCCGTGCTGACCGGCGAATACCTGCCCCAGGCACGCCGCATCGGTGACCCGGTCACGGCCGGCACGCTCAATGTCGAAGGCGCACTCGTTGTCCAGGTAGAGGCGTTGGGGGACGACACCCGCCTGTCCGCGATCGTACGGCTGCTGGAGCGCGCGCAGTCGGACAAGCCCCGCCTCGCGGAACTGGCCGACCGGGTGGCGCAATGGTTCCTGCTCATCGTGCTGGCCACGGCCGTGGTTGTGGGCGTGATCTGGTGGCAGATCGACCCGGCACGCGCCTTCTGGATCGTCCTCGCACTGCTGGTCGCCACCTGCCCCTGCGCATTGTCGCTCGCCACCCCGACCGCCTTGACCACGGCGACCGGGACCCTGCACAAACTCGGCCTGTTGCTTACACGCGGCCATGTGCTGGAGGGGCTCAACCACATCGACACCGTGATTTTCGACAAGACCGGCACACTCACCGAAGGTCGCCTGACGCTGATCGACGTGCAACCGCTGGGCTCACTGGATGCGAGTGCCTGCCTGGAACTCGCGGCCGCTCTGGAAAATCGCTCCGAACACCCCATCGCCAAGGCCTTCGGGCGCGCCCCGCAAGCAGCCGATTCGGTGGAAAGCGTACCCGGCCTCGGCCTGCAGGGCTCGGTGGGCGGACGTGTCCTGCGCATCGGCCAGCCCGCCTTCGTTGCGGCGGGTTATGGCGGCCAGGCACCGAACATTCCCGCCGATCACGGCCAGTGGCTCTTGCTTGGCGATGCATTCGGACCTCTCGCCTGGCTGGTGCTCGATGATCGCCTGCGCCACGATGCGCCAGGACTTCTGGAGGCCTGTCGCAAGCGCGGCTGGCAGACGGTGCTGCTCTCCGGCGACAGCTCGCCGATGGTTGGCGACATTGCTCGCCAGTTGCACTTCGATACAGCCCAGGGCGGCCTGACGCCGGCAGACAAGCTGACGCAGCTGCAGGCGCTGCAAGCAGAGGGACGGCGGGTGCTGATGATCGGCGACGGCGTCAATGACGTGCCGGTCATGGCTGCCGCCGACATCAGCGTTGCGATGGGCTCGGCAACCGATCTGGCCAAGACCAGCGCGGATGCCGTTCTGCTGTCCAACCGGCTGGACGGCCTGGTCCAGGCGTTCGACGTAGCGCACCGCAGCAGGCGGATCATCATCGAGAACCTGGCCTGGGCCAGCCTCTACAACGGACTTATTCTCCCATTCGCCGCGATCGGCTGGGTCACGCCGATGTGGGCTGCGCTGGGCATGTCTGCCAGCTCGCTGCTCGTCGTCCTGAACGCGCTGCGCCTGACCCGCACCCCCGCCACTGCTGGCAACGGACAGCCGGACACGCCTGGCGTAGGATGGTCGGCAACGCCCCACTGACCTGTACGCAGCACGGAGCCCCAATGGCCGCACTCTATATTTTGATTCCCGTCGCGGTTGTCCTGGTCGCCCTGGCCATCTGGGTCTTTTTCTGGGCGGTCGACAGCGGACAATACGACGACCTCGACAGCCCAGCGCACAGCATTCTGTTCGACGACGAAGACCCAAAACACAAGGCCGGCCTCGAGCAGGCCGACCACCCCACCGACAGCGAGCGGTCCTCGCGTGATTGATCTGCTGCCCTTGCTGTTATCGGCGTTCGTGCTCGGCCTGCTTGGCGGCGGGCATTGTCTGGGTATGTGCGGCGGGTTGATGGGTGCACTGACAATGGCAATCCCGCCCGAGCAGCGTACACGGCGGTTGCGCCTGCTGGTCGCCTACAACCTGGGGCGCGTGCTGAGCTACGCCACGGCCGGCTTGCTCATCGGTCTGGCAGGCTGGGCTGTCGCGAGCAGTCCGGCCGCCATGGCCCTGCGTGTCGTCGCCGCTCTGCTTTTGATCAGCATGGGGCTGTATCTGGCCGGCTGGTGGAATGGCTTGACCCGGGTGGAAGCGTTGGGTCGCGGTCTATGGAAGCGCATCCAGCCCGTCGCGAGCCGCCTGATGCCGGTTCGCAATCTGCCTCAGGCGCTCTTGCTGGGCACTCTCTGGGGGTGGCTACCCTGCGGACTGGTCTACAGCACATTGCTGTGGTCAGCCAGTCAAGGCGATGCCCTCGAGAGCGCGCTGCTGATGTTGGCCTTTGGTGTCGGCACCTGGCCCGTGCTGCTCGCGACCGGGCTCGCCGCCGAGCGGATTACCGCTCTGCTGCGAAAGCGCAACGTGCGGATGCTGGGTGGCGTCATGGTCATCCTGTTCGGCCTCTGGACACTTCCCGGCCCGCATCAGCATTGGCTGATGGGGCACGGCGGTGGTGCAGGAAGTCAGGCGCAGGGCACGCCGGCTCAACTGCATCACCACTGACCGGGCCGATCGCCTCAGGGCTCCTTCGGCAACTGGCGCTTGTGGGCGGTCTTGTCGTAGGCGTCGACAATGATGCGAGCCGCTTCCTCGTCGATGTCCTGACCCTGCAGAAAATCATCGATCTGCTGATAACTCACCCCATGTGCGTCTTCGTCCGGCTTGCCGGGCGAGAGCTCTTCCAGATCGGCGGTCGGCACCTTCTTGACCAGCCGCTCCGGCGCACCGAGCGCCGCAGCGATGGCACGCACCTGGCGCTTGACCAGCCCAGCCAGGGGCGTCAGGTCACAGGCACCGTCACCGAACTTGGTGAAAAATCCCATCACCGCTTCCGCCGCATGGTCTGTACCGATGACCAAGCCTTGACGGGCGTTGGCGATGGTGTACTGCGCCACCATGCGCATCCGCGCCTTGGTGTTGCCCAGCACGAAGTCCCGGGCGCTGGGATCGAGCGCGTCGAGCGCTTCGGTCGCGCGTGACAAGCCCTGGACCGCAGCGCCGATGTTCACGGTATGGCACTCGTCCGGCTTGATCGTGTCGACAGCCAGCTGTGCTTCGTCCTCGTCATGCTGGACCTGATACGGCAGACGGACAGCGATGAACCGGTAATCGTCGCCCTCCCCCGCGGCGCGCATGCCTTCGACCGCCCGCTGCGCGAGCATGCCGGCCGTCGTCGAATCGACACCACCGCTGATGCCGAGCACCAGCGTTTTCATTCCGGAGTCACGTAGGCAGGCCTGGATGAAGGAAACACGGCGGTCGATTTCGGCCTGGATGGATTGAGCGCCGTCGAACGGCGGGCGGACGCCAAGTGCGGCAGCGATCTCTTGCTGGCGGCTATGCATGAACTGTTCTCCTGTTGGGTCGATGCGTAGAAAACCTGCTCTGGCAATCCGACCACATTTGCCGGAATAAATCTTCTCCGATCTGCCGCTCGTCTTGCACCCCTCCGCTGCCTCCGGGCCGGCTTGATACAGGTCAAGTCTGTGCGATGGCACGCCCCCTAGAATCCGGACCACTGCAGTCAACACCGAGAATCCAAGATGCTCGACGCCGTCCGCTGGAACACCGACCTGATACGTCGCTACGATCAGGCCGGGCCGCGCTACACATCCTATCCGACTGCGCTCCAGTTCAACGGCACCGTGGGTTCGTTCGACCTGCTGGCCGCCCTGCGCAGCAGCCGTCAGGCTCACCGCCCGCTGTCGCTCTACGTGCACGTACCGTTCTGCGCGAACATCTGTTTTTACTGCGGTTGCAACAAGGTCATCACGAAGGACCGCGGGCGCGCCTTGCCCTACCTCGAACGCCTCGAGCGGGAAATCGAGCTGATCGCCTGCCACTTGGCGCCGGAGCAACGCGTCGAACAACTGCATTTTGGTGGCGGGACGCCCACCTTCCTGAGCCATGACGAATTGCGCAAGCTGATGGCCCACCTGCGGCGCCACTTCAATCTGCAGGATGACGATCACGGCGATTTCAGCATCGAAATCGACCCGCGCGAAGCCGACTGGCCGACCATGGGCCTGCTTCGCGAACTGGGCTTCAACCGCGTCAGCATCGGTGTCCAGGACCTGGACCCAGACGTCCAGCTTGCCGTGAACCGCATGCAAACGTTCGAACAGACTCAGACCATCGTCGAGGCGGCCCGCACGCTCCAATATCGCTCCATCAACGTGGATCTGATCTACGGCTTGCCGCGCCAGACCCCGGCGCGCTTCGCACAGACCCTCGATGCGGTGATCGACCTGCAGCCCGACCGCATATCGGTGTTCAACTACGCACATCTTCCCGAGCGCTTCATGGCACAACGGCGCATCGATCCGCTAGACCTGCCCGCGCCCGGCGACAAGCTGCGCATGTTGCAGGAAAGCGTCGAACGCTTGGCCGACGCCGGCTACCGCTACATCGGCATGGACCACTTCGCCTTGCCTGATGACGAACTGGCCATGGCCCAGGAAGACGGTACGCTACAGCGCAACTTCCAAGGCTACACCACGCACGGCCATTGCGACCTGATCGGCCTTGGCGTATCCGCCATCAGCCAAATCGGCGATCTGTTCTGCCAGAACCACAGCGACATCACGCTCTACCAGCAGTCGCTGGACCAGGATCAGCTCGCCACGTCCCGAGGCCTGCGCTGCAATGAAGACGATCGCATTCGACGCGAGGTGATCCAGCGCCTGGTCTGCGACTTCGAGGTCCATTTCGACCAGATCGAAGCCTGCTTCAGGATCCGCTTCCGCGACTACTTCCAAGACGCCTGGCCGGGCCTGGAGCAAATGGCCGCCGACGGCCTCATCCTGCTCGGCGGCAATATCCTCGTGGTGCTGCCTGCCGGACGTTTACTGGTCCGCGCGATCTGCATGCAGTTCGACCATTACCTGCCGGAGCATGCGCAGAGCCGGTTCTCGCGGGTCATCTAGGGAACGGTCGGTCAGCGGATCGTGCGCCCTGCGACCCCGCTGCCAATTGGACTTGCCCGGCTCCTGAGTTAATCTTGCTTGCCACGTAAGGCTTTCCAGGAATCCCCCGATGCCCGAGTCGATCAAGGTCCGCACGCAGCGGCAAGCCCACTGCAAGGATTGCAGCCTGTCCGGTCTGTGCCTACCACTCTCGCTGAACATGCAGGACATGGATGCGCTGGACGAGATCGTCAAGCGGGGTCGTCCGTTGAAGAAGGGGGAAATGCTGTTCCGCCAGGGCGACGGCTTCAGCTCCGTATTCGCCATCCGCTCCGGCGCCTTGCGCACCTTCAGCGTCACTGACGCCGGCGAGGAACAGATCACCGGATTTCACCTGCCAAGCGAGATGGTCGGGCTGTCCGGCATGGATACCGAGACCTACCCGGTCTCCGCCCAGGCGCTGGAAACCACATCGGTCTGCGAGATTCCGTTCGAGCGCCTGGATGAACTGAGTGTCATGTTGCCCCAGTTGCGCCGCCAACTGATGCGCATCATGAGCCGCGAGATACGTGACGATCAGCAAATGATGATGCTGCTGTCGAAGAAAACTGCCGACGAGCGCATCGCCACATTCCTGATCAACCTTTCGGCCCGCTTCAGCGCGCGTGGCTTTTCCGCGAATCAGTTCCGTCTGCCCATGTCGCGCAACGAGATCGGCAGCTACCTTGGGCTCGCGGTCGAAACCGTGTCACGCGTGTTCACACGCTTCCAGGCGAACGGCCTTATCGAGGCCGAAGGCAAGGAGGTCCGCATCCTGGATTCCATTCGCCTGTGCGCCCTCGCTGGCGGCAACATGGATGCCTGACGCTCTGGAGCACCCATGATTTTCGATGAATTTTCGATCAAGACGCTGATTCGCCCTGTGCCGGACTTTCCCAGCAAGGGCGTGATCTTCAGGGACATCACACCGCTGCTGCAGTCGCCCAAGGCACTGCGGATGGTCGCCGATAGCCTGATCCAGCGCTACGTGGAAACGGACTTCACGCACGTGGGTGCGCTCGATGCCCGCGGCTTCATCATCGGCTCGATCATCGCCTATGAGCTCAACCGCCCGCTCATTCTGTTCCGCAAGAAAGGCAAACTGCCGGCGGACGTGCTGGAAGAGTCCTATCGCACCGAGTACGGCGAAGCCTTTCTCGAGGTCCACGCGGACAGCCTCTGCGAGGGCGATTCCGTCCTGCTGCTCGACGACCTCATCGCAACCGGCGGCACTCTGGTCGCCGCCGCACAGCTGGTCAGACGCATGGGCGCACGAATCCACGAGGCGGCCGCGATCATCGACCTGCCTGAACTCGGGGGTACGCGCAAGCTGCAGGATATGGGCATTCCCACCTTCACGCTCACCGCTTTCACGCTCAACGAGCGTTGACGAAAGCGATGCGAGGCGGCACCGAGCGAAAGCAGAGCGCACGAGTTGCGCCCGTATTGGGCATCGTGCTGGCCGGCTTGCTGGTCCTCTCAACCCCGGCTCTGGCCCTCGACCGCAACAGGCTACTCGACCAGGCGAATCTTTTATTGTTGCCCCGGGAGCGCAGCCTTCCCGCGCTTGAGCTGATAGACGAACAGGGGCAGCGCTTCACGACCGAACAGCTCCTTGACCGCTGGCATCTGATCTTCTTCGGATTCACCTTCTGCCCGGACGTCTGCCCCACCACACTCAGCGATGTGCGCCGGTTGCTCAGGTCACTGCCTGCCGATACGCGAGACCAGCTGCAGTTGGTAATGGTCACCGCCGATCCGGCACGCGACACGCCCGACAAGCTGAAAAGTTACTTGAGCTACTACCGTGCGGGCTTCAAGGGGCTCACCGGAACCATGGATACCTTGCAGCAGCTGTCCAGATCACTTGGCTTGCCCTTCGTCCCGGCCGGCCGCAGCGAAGGCAACTACAACGTCAGCCACAGCGGCAACATCGCGATCATCGGCCCTGACGGGACCTTGCGCGGACATATCCGGGCGCCCTTGAATCTCGACGGGCTTCGTGAGGCATTGCCCGACGTCATCGCGGCCGAGTGACTGCCACCCGCGTCAATGGCAATCCAGCGTGTCGGCCAGCACATAGGCCTGGAACGCCACTTCGTCGATCCAATGCTGCGTCAACTCTGCCAGCCTTCCGTCCATTTGCCAGGTGCGAATCGCCTCATCCACAGCTTGCTGCTGACTCGGCTCCCTGGCGGCCACCTGCAATCTCACCCGCACGTCGTCCAGAGGCGGCAACAGGCGGTTGTAGCGCCGCCATTCCGGCAGCCCAGCGATGTTCTCAAGCAACACACGATCATCGACGACGGCGCTGCACTCGCCCAGTTTGAGTCCGATCAGCGCCTGCGCGGTGCTGGGATAACGGCGCGCCGCGGCGCCGAAGCGCGCCTCTACGGCCGCTTCATATGGGCTACCCGCACGGATGCAGAACGTCTGTCCTGCCAGCGCGGACCAATCCTTGGTGCCGTTTTCCGTGGCGGTCAAGGCCGCCGCCTCGCTGGCATAATAGGTCGCGCCTGTCTCCCCGACGCCGAGGCGCCAGTCGGCGCTGGCCCGGTCCCCCAAGTGAAACGAGCCACCCTCCGTCAGCATGGCGACCAGGCCCGCCTCGAAGCCCTCTTCGGGCCCCTCGCCTTCGCTGGCCGTGAGTGGCCGATAGTCGCCTGTGAGCGCTACGCGGACCGGCTCCGCCATTGCGGCGCAAGGCACCAGTGCCAAGGTCAACGTCAGCCAAGCAGCATGCTTGAACACGCGGCATCCTCCTCACACGTACTGGTAGCGGAGCATCCGTTGCTTGAATTTTTCCAACACGACCTGATCGATGATCGTGGCCAGAATCGCGATGACCAGGATGTTCATCATCACCCCGGTCATGTCGGCAATCTCACCCGAATAAGCCAGCGAGCGACCCAATCCCTGACCGAAGCCTATGAGCATCTCGGCGGAGATCAGCGCGCGCCAGGCATTGCCAAACGCCAGTTGCGCGCCGGTGATCAGTTCCGGCATCACGGCTGGCAGATAGACACGCTTGAGCAACTGCCAACGCGACGCGCCCATGACGCGAGCCGCCGAAACATGAACGGGCTGAACGCTCTCGGTTGCGTTCATCACCGACAGGGCCATCGGGAAGAAGGCCGCCAGTGCGACCACAACGATGATCGGCAGATTGCCGAAGCCCATCACAATCAGAAACAACGGAACCCAGGCGATCGACGGAATCGACTGGAGGATGACAATTGCCGAGCGAAGGATTTCGCGGAAGAAAAACAGCACCCCACCGACCAGACCGAAGCCGATGCCGAACAGCAAGGCAAAGCTGTAGCCGCTGCCCAGGCGGCTCATGCTGCCATACAACCCGTCACGAAACTCCGGTTCCTGAACCGTCGCAAGCAGGCGCTCGAACACGGTGGGAATGCCCGGCATGAGGAAAGCAGGCATGCTCCACGCAGCGGCCTGCCAGATAAGCAGAATGAAGGCTACGGCCAGAACGACCGCAAGGTACTTTTTCGGACCGGTTAAACGACGTCCCTGGCTCATCAGTGCCCCACCTCGGTCTTGATGCCCAACAGGCGGAGAATCTCGCGTCGCTCTGCTGCAAACTCGGACAGATCGTGGCTTTTCTCGCAGTGCGTGAAATTGAAGGTTTTCAGCACCCGTGCCGGACGTGCGCTGAACACCAAGATGTGGTCGGCCAGGTAGAGCGCCTCGTCCACGTCGTGGGTCACCAGCAGGACGGTTGGCTGATGTTCGTCGATCAGTTCGCGCAACACATCCTGAAGCGCCATGCGCGTCAGTGCGTCGAGCGCGCCGAAAGGCTCATCCAGCAGTAGCACTTCGGGCTTGGCGATGAAGGCACGGGCCAGCGCGGTACGCTGGCGCATGCCACCCGAGACCTGGTGCGGGTAATAATGCTCGAAGCCTTCGAGGCTTACCCGTGCCAACCAGGCCCGGGCCTGTTCGAATGCGCTTGCCTTGGAGACCCCCTGGAGCTCGAGTGCCATGGCCACATTGGCCTGCAGGCTGAGCCAGGGGTATAGCGCGTGCTCCTGAAACACCAGGGTACGGCTGGGGCTTGGCCCCGGGATACGCTTGCCGTCGGCCAGCACCTGCCCGGCGGTCGGGTTCTCCAGGCCGGCAACCAGATGCAGCAAGGTGGACTTGCCACAGCCGGAGGGCCCCACCAAGGCGACTAACTCACCCTGGGCAAACTCGCCACTGAAACCCTTGATGACTTCCAATTGCCCGAATTGCTTGTCTACGTTCTCGAACCTGAGCTGCATGCCTTTACTGCCACCTCGATGACTGCCCCTCTCGTGGGGCTCAATGACAATGCCCGGCACGAGGCCGGGCAATGTGATAGCGCTGAAATGTCGCTGTCAGAGTTCGCGAGCCTGCTGCCACGAAAGGTCGAGAATGGCGCTGGTGTCGAAAGGCTTGCCATCACGCGTTTTCAGTGAGCCCAGCTCCTGCAGGATGTCCGCAAGTTCCTGAATCCGCGCCAGATCCTCCTCGCCGAGCTTGGCGCTGAAAGTCTGGGTGGCAATTGCCTCTTCGATAACGGTCTCGCGTGGCAGGTCACCACGATTGAGCGTCTTGAGCGTCGGCTCGGCAATGAAGTAATCGGCGATCAGCTTGGCCGCTTCGGCCGGCTGGTTCTCCAGCATGGCGATCGCTTCGCGCTGGGCGTCGAGCGACTTCCACACGGCCTCCTTGCGCTTCTCCAGCGTCTCGCCAGAGGTGATCACGACCATGCAGGGGAACGGCCAGACTTCACCAATCTCGTAGACCTGCTTGACGGGCGCGACCAGTTGAGCAATGCGGTCATAGGGCTCGAACAGGAAGGCTGCATCGGCTCGGCCGGACACCAGCGACTGAACCGCTACCGCCGGGCTGGTACCCATGATGTTGACGTCGCTCGGCTTCAGACCGGCCGACTTGAAGGTCACGCCGCGCAGGACAGCGTCAGCAGTGCTGCCTTCCTTCTGTGACGCAAGGATATGGCCCTTGAGGTCAGCCACGTCCTCGATCCCGGTGCCTTCGCGTGCCACGATGGAGTGATAGCCCTGCTGCGCGCCACCCACCACCTTGAGGTCCGCCCCCTTCGAGGCCCAGGCGACCGCGTTGGTGAAGCCCAGCACGCCCGTGTCCAGCTGCCCGCCCACGATCGCCTTGATCAAGTCGGTGCCGGAGCTGAATTCCACCAGCTCGACATCCAGCCCATGCTTTTTATACAGCTCCGCCTCGTGAGCGACCATGGCTTGAGCGTCGTCCATCACGCGGATGTAGCCAACCTTGAACTTTTCTTCGGCCTGCGCGAATGCGCTGACCAACAACAGAGCGGGAACCAGCCAATGCCTTGCTTTCATCTCAACCTCACGACACGCAGCGACGGGAAGCCTTATAACCAAAACGAAGCTGTATGTTCAATTTAGTTATTAGCTGTTAATGGCTTAGAACTTTACATCAAGCCGAGGTCGAGCGGCACTATCAGATAGCCATATGCCGCTAACTCTTGGTTATGAGATAAGCACGATCAAGAACCGAGTCGCGTCACAGGGTGATGGCCTTGCGGCCCGCGAAGGCGTGAGCCAGCGTGCCACCGTCCACGAGATCCAGCTCGCCGCCAAGCGGCACGCCATGCGCAATGCGAGTGAGCCTGAGCCCTTTGGGAATCAGCAACTGAGCGATGTAATGGGCCGTCGCCTCGCCCTCTACGGTAGGGTTCGTCGCCAGGATTGCCTCGCTGAAATTACCGTCGCTGACACGGACCAGCAGTTCAGGAATGCCGATGGCCTCAGGCCCGAGGCCATCGAGCGGCGATAGATGACCTTTGAGCACGAAATAGCGCCCACGAAACCCGGTTTGCTCGACGGCAAATACGTCGACAGGGCTCTGTACGATGCACAGCAACGAGTCGTCCCGCCGCGGGTCGGCACACTGCGAGCAAATGTCATCTTCGCTCAGCGTGCGGCACTGACGACAATAGCCAACACGTTCCATTGCCTGGGTCAGCGCCTGGGCCAGGCGCAGCCCGCCGCTGCGATCTCGCTCGAGCATCTGCAGGGCCATGCGCTGGGCAGTCTTCTGGCCAACCCCGGGAAGAATGCGCAAGGCATCGATGAGTTGGCGAATCAGGGGCTGAAGCTCATGTAGGTCTCAACGCTGGAAGCTGGAAGCTGGAAGCTGGAAGCTGGTCAACATACCGGCCATGTGCAAACACTCGACACACCTCCGTTCCGGCTTCCCGCTCCCCGCCTTGGGGCTGTTTTAGAACGGCATCTTGAAGCCCGGCGGCAGCTGCATGCCTTCGGTCATCCCGGCCATCTTCTCTTTGCTGTTCTGCTCGATCTTGCGTACCGCATCGTTCACCGCAGCCGCGACCAGATCTTCGAGAATCTCCTTGTCCTCCTGCATCAGACTGTCATCGAGACTCACGCGCTTGACATCATGGCGCCCGTTCATGACGACGCTGACCAGCCCCGCGCCGGATTGCCCGGTAACCTCGGCATTCGCCAGCTCTTCCTGCATCTTCTGCATCTTTTCTTGCATTTGCTGCGCCTGCTTCATCAGGCCAGCCATGCCACCTGCTGATCATGGGTTCTACCTCTTGTCAGGGTACGGGTTGCTCTATGGGCTCGATGGTGCCGTCACGAATGACCGCCGCGAACTGCTGCATCAACTGCTGGACCAGCGGGTCGCTCTGAATGGACCGCTCGGCCTCCCGCTGTCGCTCATTACGGCGTCGCGCCGCGGCTTGTGCGGGGGTTTCCTGTTCCGGCGTCTGCAGTTCGATATCCAGGTGCAGCTTGCGGCCATGGAATTCGTTAAGCGCCTCGTTGAGGCGTCGATGTTGCGTCGCGTTGAACAGTGCACTCTGGGCCGGATCGAGGTGCATCAGCCAGCGGTCGCCTTCGACTGATATCAGCGTGCAGTTCGCCGCGATACTGCCGGTGAGGCCGGTCAGACCGAGCTTCAGATACAGATCCAACCACTGTGCCGCCAGCCCCGTCGCGGGCTGCACCGCCGGCGCGGGTTCGGCGACGGGCCGTTCCTCCGGCAGGTCGTCGAGACTCTCCAGGAACGCTTCGGCCTGGGTCTCGACTTCGAAGTAGTCCTCGTCGGTGAGGGGCGGCTCGTCGTCATCCGGCTCGCTGACCTCGATCACCGTGGCGTGGTGCTCAGCAGGCTGCGAAATGGTCGCGATGACGGCGTCATGCTCGACCGCGACAGGCGCCGTGGGCGGAGGCTCGTCCCAGGGCACGTCTACCTTTGGCGGCGACGACTCGGCCGGCGCCGTTATCTGAACGTCTGATTGCTCGGGCACGGCCTCGCTGAGCGGGCTTGATTCGGCGGCAGGCGCAGCAGCCGGTGGCGCGCTGGCTGGCCCGGCAGGCGTGGGCTGCGCGGCTGCGACAGGTTCGACGGCGGGCTTGGGTGCCGGCATCGGCTTGACGGCCACCGGTGCTGGACCGGGATCAGCCGTGGCCGGGCTGACCCCCAGGTTCTTTAGCGATGTTCGAGGCGTACCCTCGGCATCGGCGGGCCGGAAAGCAAGCATGCGCAGCAGCACCATCTCGAAGCCACTGCGAGGGTCGGGCGCCAGGGGCAGGTCGCGCCGCCCGATGAGCCCCATCTGGTAATAGAACTGCACGTCTTCGGCGGGTAGCGCCTGAGCCAGTGCCAGTACCCGCTCGCGATCGCCCTGCCCGTTATCGACGGCTTCGGGCAATGCCTGGGCAACCGCCACGCGGTGTAGCACGTTAAGCATCTCGGCCAGCACACCGCCCCAGTCGGGCCCTTGCTCGGCCAGGTGCCGGACTGCCTCGAGCAACTCCCGTGCGTCACCCTCCAGCAAGGCCTGCAGAACCCCGTATACCTGGCCGTGATCGAGCGTGCCCAGCATGCTGCGTACATCCGCAGCCAATACCTTTCCCTCGCCAAAGGCGATCGCCTGGTCGGTCAGACTCATCGCATCGCGCATCGAGCCGTCAGCGGCACGCCCGAGCAACCAGAGCGCATCCTCTTCGAAGGGTACCTGTTCAGCACCCAGCACATGTTGCAGATGCTCGACCACTCGTTCGGGGGCATGTTCTTCAGTGAGAACTGCAGGCAGCGCGACAGGATCGTCACAGGCAGTTTTTGCGGGTCGGTTGTCGCCAGGAGGAATTTGACGTGCGGTGGCGGCTCCTCCAGGGTCTTCAGCAGTGCGTTGAACGAGTGAGACGAAAGCATGTGCACTTCGTCGATCAGATAGACCTTGAAGCGGCCGCGCGTGGGCGAGTACTGGACGTTGTCCAGCAGCTCGCGGGTATCTTCAACCTTGGTGCGACTCGCGGCATCGACCTCGATCAGGTCGACGAAGCGGCCCTCGTCGATTTCGCGGCACACCGAGCATTGCCCGCAGGGCGTCGAGCTGACTCCGGTCTCGCAGTTCAGGCACTTGGCGATGATGCGTGCGATGGTGGTCTTGCCCACGCCCCGCGTACCGGTGAACAGGTAGGCATGGTGCAGACGCTGGCTGTCCAAGGCGTTGATCAGGGCCTTGAGCACATGCGTCTGGCCGACCATTTCGCGGAACGAGCGTGGACGCCACTTTCGGGCTAGGACCTGATAACTCATAACACCATCGCGGCTAAAGCAGAGGACGGGTAATGCTAGCGGAGCAGCCCGGAAAATGCATCCGGCCTGTCAGTCCGGCGCCCCGCTCATCGCTTGAGCAAGGTGGCGCCGAGCGCGCTGATCACGCGCTCGAGTGCCGGGTTGTCACCGTTGAGTGCGACCTGCAGCCCATCGATTTCCCGACGCGGCGGGTATTGCTTGCGCAGCTGATCGAAACCGGCCCGTCTTTCGGCTTCGTCGCCCGCCAGACTGCGTCGAAAGGCGGCATCGTCGCTGCGCGGGTCATATACCGCGCGGCACAATGTTGCCAGCAGCTGTTCGGTGCCGGCGCTCTTGTCGAACCACAGCCCCTGCAGGGGGCATCCGGCATGAGCGAGGCCAGCTCGACCGTTGGCTTGCTGCCCTGGGCGGCACAAAACGCCTGGTAGACCTGCGCCGTGCCCCGGAGCTTGCCGTCCAGGCTGTAGCCGGCGACATGCGGCGTCGCGATCCAGCACAGCTCAGCCAAGGCGACATCGACCTGCGGCTCGCCCTCCCAGACATCGAGCACAGCCTGGATGTCCGCGCGGCGCGCCAGCTCTCGACGCAGTGCCGCGTTGTCCACCACGGCGCCACGGCTGGCATTGATCAGCCAGGCTCCCGGGCGCAACCGTTGCAAGCGCGCCTCGTCGAACAGGTGAAAGGTCGAGTGTTCACCGTGCAGCGTCAGGGGGGTGTGCAGGCTGATCACGTCGCATTCGGCGATGATGTCCTGCAACTCGACGAACTCACCCACTTCGCGAGCTTGCCGGGGCGGGTCGCAGACCCGCACGTCCCAGCCCAAGCCTCTCAGCACCTCCACCAGCCGACCACCGACCTCACCTGCCCCGACCACGCCATAACGCCTATCGGCAAGCGAGACGCCCTCACCTTCGGCCAGCGCAAGCAGGCTACCCAGCACGTAATCGACGACCCCTCGCGCATTGCAGCCCGGTGCGCTCGACCAGGCAATTCCCGCCTGGTCGAGGTAGTCCAGATCCAGATGATCGGTCCCGATGGTACAGGTGCCAACGAAATGCACCGGACTGCCCTCCAGCAGCTCGCGATCGACCCGGGTCACAGAGCGAACCAGAAGGATGTCAGCCTGTGCCACCGCAGCTAGGTTGATGCTGCGGCCCGCCATGCGCCGGATCTCACCGAGCTCGCCGAAGAAGGCGTCAACCAGGGGGATGTTTTCGTCAGCAAGGATTCGCATCGATCGGCTCCATCGGTAGTCGCGCCATTCTAGACCGGTGCAGCGCTTGGCGCTGCCTTCCGAAGCTCGGAGTGGCGGCGTAGACTAGCGCGCCTCCTGTATACAATCGGATCGTCCTGCATGCCAACTGAGTCACGACTCAGACGGGTTCGCCTAGAACTGCGCACCCTGTTCGCCCTCGCCCTGCCCATGATGATCGCGCAACTGGCCAATACCGCCATGGGATTCGTCGATACGCTGATGGCCGGGCGTGTCAGCCCGCATGACCTGGCGGCAGTCGCACTCGGCAACTCCATCTGGGTACCGGTCTTCCTGCTGGTCACAGGTGTCATCCTGGTGACAACCCCCAACGTCGCGCAGCGCTTCGGCAAGGGCGAACAGCCGGAAATCGGCCTTCTGGTTCGCCAGGCGCTGTGGATGGGGTTCGGTATCGGCGTGCTGTTCGCCGCGTTGATGTGGAACGCCGAGCCAGTGCTCCACCTGATGAAAGTCGAACCGGCGCTGATCGAGCCGACCATGGCGTACCTGCGTGCCGTGGCCTGCGGCTTTCCCGCCGTTGCGCTGTACCAGGTGCTGCGCTGCTACAGCGATGGTTTGGGCCACACCCGTCCCAGCATGGTCATCGGCCTTCTCGCCCTCATGCTCAATGTGCCGCTCAACTACATCTTCATCTACGGGAAACTCGGCCTGCCGGCGATGGGAGGTGTCGGCTGCGGCTGGGCGACCGCCGTGGTCATGGCATTCATGCTGTGCGCCATGCTGTTCTGGGTCCGCCGCGCGCCCTACTACCGACCGAGCGAACTCTTCGCCCGATTCGACGCGCCGCACTGGCCGATTCTCCAGCACCTTCTGTCGGTGGGCGTGCCGATCGGCGTCGCGGTGTTCGCCGAGGCCAGCATCTTCTCGGTGATCGCGCTTCTGATCGGCGCCCTGGGTGCCACGGTCGTTGCAGGGCACCAGATCGCACTCAACTTCACCTCGCTGATCTTCATGATTCCGCTGTCGCTGGGCATGGCGATCACCGTGCGTATCGGGCAGGCACTCGGCCGTGACAAGCCGCGCGATGCGCGCTTCGTGGCGGGCGTAGGGATTGCGTCCAGCCTGGTTTACGCCTGCTTCTCGGCGGGCAGCATGTTGCTGTTCAGCGAACAGATCGCTCGCATCTACACGACCGACCCAGCAGTGATCGCGGTGGCCGCGAGCCTGTTCCTCTACGCCGCGCTGTTCCAGTTCTCGGATGTCGTCCAGGTAACGGCCGCAGGCGCGTTACGTGGCTATCAGGACACGCGAATGACCATGGTTTTCACGCTTTTCGCCTATTGGGGCATCGGCTTGCCGGTGGGCTATCTGCTTGGCCTGACCGACCGGATCGGTGAGGCGAGCGGACCGGCCGGGCTCTGGCAGGGTCTGATCGCCGGGCTTAGCTGCGCTGCGCTGCTTCTGACCGTCCGTCTCGTCCGCAGCGCGCGACGTGCCATTCGCGAACAGGAACGACGAATTGGCTAGACTTCCAGCGCGAGCAGAATCGCGCTGAGCACGAGGAAGCCACTGAACAGCATGCGCAACAATCGCTCCGGCAGCGAATGGGCCAGTTTCACCCCAAGGCTGATGCTGAGAAGTCCGCCGACCGCAAGCGGCAGTCCCAATCCCCAATTCACCTGTCCATGGCTGGCATAGGTCGCCAACGTCACCGCCGTGCTGGGTGCCGCGAGCGACAAGGACAAGCCCTGCGCCACCACTTGCGAGGTACCGAAAATGGTGGTCAGTACAGGCGTCGCGAGCACGGCACCGCCCACACCGAACAGACCACCCAGCGCCCCAGCGCCCGCTCCGAGGGCGCTCAACCAGGGCCAGGGATAGCGCAGTTCTGTTCCCCCCGGCTGAGGCTGTAGAAACGCGCGCAGCAGGGTGTAAGCGGCCAATGCCAGAAGAAACCCCACAAAGGCAATGCGCATCCGCCCGGCATCCAGCGAGACGGCCACCGCCGCGCCGCAAATGGCAAAGCAAAAACTGGTAACGCCCAAGGCAAGCGCGTGATGCAGGTTGATCCGGTTGCGCTGGTGATACCGCCAGATCGCCAGCAGCACATTCGGCACCACCATGACCAGGGCGGTGCCCTGAGCCACCTGCTGATCCAACCCGAACAAGACCCCTACGACCGGAATCGCAATCAGCCCGCCGCCGATGCCGAACAGCCCTCCCAATGTCCCGAGTGCGAGACCGAGCATGACGTTCAACAGGATCGAGGCGAAATCCATCGTTACACTTCCAGGCAAAAACGCGATGCTACCGACGCAGCGCTAGCGGCGAAACGCACAGCCACGCACAATGGCTTTGCGTTATCAGCAAAGCGGAGCGATAGCATGCAAGCGGACAGCCTGACCCAGCAGTTTCGACTGTATCTGGACGTCCTCGAAACCGGCAGTTTTTCGGCGGCAGCCCGCCTGTACGGGCTCACGCCTTCCGCCGTGGCTCGCCGTATCGATGCACTGGAAGCCTCGCTGCATTGCCAGCTGGTCAGCCGCAGCACTCATTCGGTCAAGCCGACCAGCGCCGGGCAGGCCTTTGCCGAGCGGGCGCGTCGAATCGTCCAGGAAATGCAGTTGGCACGCGCCGAGATGACGTCATTGCAGACGGCTCCGCAAGGCCGTATTCGTATCGACGCGCCTGCGCCGTTCGGACGCCGGCATCTGGCGCCGGCGCTGGCTGAATTTCTCCAGGCTTACCCTGGCGTCGATATCCAGCTTCGCCTGATCGACAGCTTCGTCGATCTGCAAGGTGAGCATCTCGGCGAGGTCGACCTCATCCTGCGCATCGGACCGTTGGCCGACACCCGACTGGTTGCGACGCCACTCGCGCCGATGGTACGGGTCGTCTGCGCCAGCCCAGCCTATCTGGAGCGCCGCGGCGTGCCGCGTTCAGTCGCAGAATTACCGGACCATGAAGGGCTCGATTGGGACGGGCTCGCCCCGCCGCACGCCTGGCGCTTCGAACATAACGGCAAGCGCCAGCATCTGCGCCCGCGACGGTTGCGCATGATCGCCAACAATGCCGAAGCGCTGCTCAGCGGTGCACTGGCCGGGCTGGGTGTCGCGCATCTGCCGACCTGGCTGATCAGCGATCATCTGCTGCGTGGCGACCTGCTACCGCTGTTCTGTGAGGAGGGTCTCCCCGCGCCCGAGGCGAGTGGCATCTATGCCCTGCGCCTGACTCGGGAAGCGGATTCGCGGCGACGGCTGCTGCTCGAATTTCTGAAAAACCGCTTCGGCCCGGTCCCTCCTTGGGACCAGGCGCTGCAGAACGGTTTGGCAATGGGCTGAGGAACGGATATCAGGCGTGACAGCCGCTGAGCTCTTGCGTCACGCCCCAGCCATCGACGACGCCCCCGAGGGGTTCGACGAGGTCTTCGAGATCCTGCTCGAACGCCCCGATACCATCGAAGGTGGCGTACATGACCTTGCTGACCTGCAGATCCCAGGCTCCATCGTCGCGCGGCGAAACCTGAGTATTGACGCTTTCACCGCGAAAATTGCTGGCCGCCGACAGGGCCTGCTCCTTGTCAGGAAAGACGGCATAGAACTCGATGGGATGGACACGGGCGAAATCGAATCCGCCCTCCTTCATACGCATCAGAACGTTGCTGCTGACATCCTCATGGAAGGTGGTACTCATAAAACAACCTCCTCTCAGCCTGGATGGTATCGACCCTGGAAAAAACCCGAGGGTAGGCGGGCAGACTCTACGGGAAGTGACGACCTCTCTGAGCGACGCGGCATTGTTGCGCGCTGAACTAAAGCTAGCAGCATGCGAGGCCGCTATACCAGCCCGTCTTGAATGACGAAGTCGAACCTGGGGAATCCGAGTGCCTCACTCAAGATAGAGCCCGCTCGCCTATGGCAGTTCCACCGGCACGGCCGGCGGCGTGACTACGCGGCGCGCAGCCTACAAAGCAAGACGGCCCGCACCGTTGCCGGGCGGGCCGTCCAAGCCGCGTCGCCGCGATCGGCTTATGAGTCAGTCGTTGGCGGGTTTGCCGATCGCCTGCAGCACATACTGCGGCAGCGCAAAGGCGCCCTGATGAATCGAAGGGTTGTAATAGCGGGTAACGATTCCCGCGCCTGCGAAGCGCTGGCTCAAAGTTTCGAGCGACAGTTTGCGGCTGGCGCCATCGCAGGCGCCCCAAGCGAAGGTCATCGCCCCACCGATATAGGTGGGGACGGCAGCTTGGTAGAAATGCCAATCGGGGAACAGGCCATTCATGCGCCGCGCTGTGGTCTGCACTTCGGACAGCTGCATGAAAGGCGTACCGTTCTGTGTCACCAGGATTCCACCCTCGTTCAGGCAGCGGCGGCAAGCCTGATAGAAATTCTCGGAAAACAGGACTTCGCCGGGGCCGATCGGGTCGGTCGAATCGGAAATGATGACGTCGAACTTCTCGTCCGTAGTCGCCACGAAACGCATGCCGTCGTCGATGACCAGGTTCAGCCGTGGGTCTTCGAACGCGCCCTTCGAGTGCTCGGGCAGGAACTCCTTGCACATATCGACGACAGTGCCGTCGATTTCCACCATGGTGATGCTCTCGACGTCCCGATGCTTAGCCACTTCGCGCAGCATGCCGCCGTCGCCGCCACCAATGATAAGGACCCGCCGGGCCAGACCATGCGCCAGGATCGGCACGTGCGTCAGCATCTCGTGATAAATGAACTCATCCGCCTCGGTGGTCTGGATCACGCCATCAAGCGCCATCACGCGGCCCATTCGGGCATTTTCGAAGATAACCAGATGCTGGTGCTCGGTGCGCACCTCATGGAGCATCCTGTCGATGGTGAAGCGCTGTCCGTATCCCCTCGTAGAGAGTTTCCTGGTAATCGCTCATGGGTGTCTCCCTGATGGATGGCGCACGAGGGCACGACGCGCCCGCGCCGATCACCCTTTGGCAAAGACGCGCATTCTACTTTGGTCATATGACAGGTGAAACCATCGAGCTTTTGAAAGCTTACTCGGTGAAGACAGGCCCATTGATCGGAGTTATGGTCCGTTCATGCACACGGTCAGACAGCTACCCTTCACACCCCCTGGCGCTGGGCGCAGTTCCACCAGTATTTCAGCCTTCGCCTGATGCCCGGGGTCGAGACGCTGAAGGAGGAGCGCTATGCACGCACCCTTTCCTCCATGGCCGCTCCGGCTGGCTGAGCGTGCGACCGGCGCGCACGTACCTCGAGCTGAGCGTCAGCGAAAGCTTGTGTGATCAGATGACCACTCTGACGGCGCTGGTACGCCGGGTTTTCGATCTGAACACCGACCCGGCAACGCTTGCCCGACATTTCGCGAACGATCCGCAGCTTGGACCACTGGTCGTCGCGACGCCTGGGCTACGCCTGCCCAGTGCCTTCGATCCCTTCGAAGTGGCGGTACGTGCCATTGTCGGCCAGCAGGTATCGGTGAAAGCCGCCGTGACCATCACCCGACGCCTGATCGAGCGGCTCGGGCAACCCATCACACCGCCACCCGAGGCGCCTGAGCTGCGCTGGCTGTTCCCCACCGCACAAGCGATCGCAAACGCCAGCCTCGAGGCTATCGGCATGCCAGGCAAGCGCGTTGCGGCGCTGCAACACCTGGCAGGCGCCGTGTCCGATGGGTCATTGGTACTCACGCTTAACCAGAGCGTGGAAGAGCTGGTCGAGCGGCTGTGCCAGTTGCCCGGTGTCGGGCCGTGGACCGCCGAATACATCGCGCTTCGCGGATTCGCCGCGCCCGACGCCTTTCCCGCCGGCGACCTTGGGCTGTTAAGAGCACCGGTCTGGGGCGATGCGGGTATCAGCGCCAAGGCGCTCACTGCACGGGCCGAGGCCTGGCGCCCCTGGCGTGCCTATGCGGCGATGCACCTGTGGCACGCTTACGCAAGTGCGGAGCCGCGCCGTGCCCGGATCAAGGAGGAAGGATTCGTCCCAACAGGCGCACCGGCTCGCTGACCGGCAGTGCCAGGACGACCCCTTCACCGGAGCGGGGAAACACATCGGTCAACGCGGTAATGTTCACTTGGTGGCTGACCATGATGACTGGCCGCCCGCCCGGCAGGTCGTTGAGAAAGGCCTTAAGGCCGCGGGTCTGTTCGTCCGCCTGGCCGGAGCGGGCGAAAAAGGAATCCAGCAGCGGTAATGGTTCGACATCCCCGATGCCCATCTCGCGAGCCGTTTCCAGCGCGCGGCACCATCGGCTGCTTAACAGACGCGGCGAATCGATGCCCTGATCGCGCAACAACTCGCCCCAGCGCCGCGCCTCCGCCCGACCAGCCTCGTTAAGATTGCGCTGGGTAGCGCAATCTTCCAGGACGAAGCCTGGCGGGTCGCCCAGTCCCGGAGCGGTGGCATGGCGCAACAACAGTACCGCGCGGCCCGTGCGCAATGCCTCCCAGGCGTCTGCCTGCTCAGCCTGCGCGGCCCCCATGTACAGCGCGCAGACCGTCAAGCAACCGACCAGCCACCTTCTGATCACAGCTGCGCCCTACCCCGCGTTCTGGCTGCGACGAACCACATGATCAAGCCCACCACCGGCAACAGGCCGATCACCAGGCTCCAGATCAGCTTGCGTCCCCGCTCGATGCCACTACGCCAGACCTGCGCGATAGCGATCACGTCGAGCACAGCGACCAAAGCGGCGAGTACGCCGCTTGCAGCCTCCATGGTTTAACGTCGGATTTCGCTACGCGCATCGGGCCGATTGCCGCGCGGGCCCATGATGCCCCAGATGATCAGGCCAAGAACCGGGAGGATCACGATCAACAGGACCCAAAGCGCTTTCTTGCCCGTCGTGCTGTCGCTGCGCAGGATGCTGACGATGGCCCAGATGTCCAAGGCCAGGATCAGCAGGCCAAAAATACCGCCGAAGGCATCGGTCATGATGAAGCTCCAAATAGGAAAGGGTTCATCATTAGGATGCCAGCGCGGTTTGAGGGTTCAGTTTGCCGGCCGCTCAGTCAGCGCTCGGATCGATGGCGCTAAAACTGGCCACCGTCGTATGGCCCGGTAACTCGCCGCCATTGCGCGCCAGGCCGCAGGTCTGCATCCCGGCCGCACGAGCGGCATCCAGCTCCTCGACTACATCGGACAGGAAAAGAACCTGCGCCGCCGGTAGGCCGATCGACTCGGCAATCCGCGCGTAAGACGCCGTCTCGCGCTTATGCCCGGAACCGGTATCGAAATAGCCGGAGAATAGCGGCGTGAGGTCACCGACCTCGGCGCAGCCAAAAATCAGCTTCTGCGCCTGGACCGAGCCGGAGGAATACACGTAAAGCCGATAGCCCTCTGCATGCCATTGACGCAACGCCTGGACGGCGTCGGGATAGACGTGGCCCTTCAGTTCGCCTGCCCGGTATCCCTCGGCCCAGACCATGCCTTGCAACGCCTTGAGCGAGGTGGCCTTGCGATCGATGGCGATCCAGTCAAGCAGGATCTGCACGACGCGTTCGACATCCGCATCCGTTTCACCGCTTTCCTGGCGCACGGCTTCCAGCTGGGCCGCCACGGCCGGTTTATCAGCCTGCGCGCGAATGAACGCGGGCAGATGTTCCCGCGCGTAGGGGAACAGCACGTCGAAGACGAAACTGACCGCGCTCGTCGTCCCCTCGATATCGGTGAGGATGGCTTTGATCGGCACCGTCAATCCTCCAGGCGCGGGAAGCGACCCGCGATGTCTTCGCCCGTGAACTGTGCCACCCAGCCCTCGGGATTATTGAACAGGCGGATGGCGACGAAATGTGGATTTTCGCCCATGTCGAACCAATGACGGGTACCGGCTGGTACCGAGATCAGATCATTTTTCTCGCACAACACGGCGTAGACCTTGTCCTCGATATGCAGCGTGAAGAGCCCACGCCCGGCGACGAAGAAGCGCACCTCATCTTCGGCATGGCGGTGCTCCTCGAGAAACTTGGCGCGCAGCTCGGCCTTCTGCGGGTGGCTGCTGTCGAGGCTGATGACGTCGACCGTGACATACCCGCGCTCGGCCATCAGCCGGTCGATCTGCGGACGGTAGGCAGCGATCACCTCGTCGGGGCTCGCCCTGCGCCGATGGGCTGGCTGGCCTCCCAGCGTTCGAGCCGCACACCGACCTCGGTCAGCGTGGCGGCAATGTCCTCCACATGGGTGAGCACCTTGAGGGGCTGCTCGGGCATGGTGTCCTGATAGACGCTGAGTACGCTCATCCGGTTGGTCTCCGGCCCGGTCTCGCCCGGGCTTGCTCATGATTCATCGAAACGCGCGGCGGCCGCGCGTGGTTAGACTCAGCTGCGCTGCAGCGCGCGCATCTTGAGTTCGCACTCGAAGAGAAACTCGAATGCCTCGACCTGCCGAAGCGCATCGGTCATCTCGGCGCCCCAGGTGTAGAGGCCGTGCCCCCGAATCAGGTAGCCGACGCAGTCCGGATGCGCGTCCAGCCAGGGCTGCACCCGACTGGCCAGCCGTTCGATGTCCTGATCATTATCGAACACGGGCACCAGAACCTGGGATTCGTGAGTCGACACGCCTTGGAAGGCCTTTTGCAACTCGTAATCGGCAAACACCAGCGAATCGCCGGGGCTGAGCCGTGACAGCACGGTGGCATTGACCGAATGGGTGTGCAGCACCGCACCGATGTCCGGCTTCCAACGGTAAAGCTGGGTGTGCAGCAACGTCTCGGCCGATGGTTTTTTGCCCGGTTCCAGGCTCGCACCGTCCATATCCACGGCGAGCAGGTCGTCGAACCCCAACTGCCCCTTGTGCTTGCCCGAAACGGTCAACAGCACCTCGGCGCTGGTCAGGCGCGCCGAATAGTTGCTGCTCGTCGCCGGTGACCAGCCGCGACCATACAGAAAGCGCCCCGCCTCGATGATGGCCTGAGAGAGGCGTTCGCGAGTGGCTGTCATACCCGATTCTCCTGCGTTGGGATGGCAATGATAACGGCTGCTGCCGTGGCTGCCAGACTGGCGATCGCAAAGGTCCAGAGCGGGCCCAGGCTGGCCCAGCTGTAGCCCGAGTAAAGCGCGCCCAAGGCGCCGCCGATGCCGGCAACGGTTGCATAGAGCGCCTGCCCTTGGCCCTGTTGGCGATGGCCGAAGCTGCGTTGCACGAAGTGGATCGCCGCCGCATGAAAGCTGCCGAAGGTCGCGGCATGCATCAGCTGCGCGACCAACAGGACCGACAGATGGTCAGCCAGTGTGCCAAGCATCAGCCATCGAACCGCCGCGATGATGAAGCTGGCGAGCAGGACCTGGCGCAGCGAGAAATGCGCAAGCAACGGTGCCATTACCAGGAACAACAGGATTTCAGCCACCACACCAAGGGCCCAGAGCAGCCCGATGAGCCCTCGCCCATAACCAAGCGCCTCCAGATGCAGGCTGAGGAAGGTGTAGTAAGGGCCGTGGCTGACCTGCATCAGTCCGACGCAGGCGAAGAATGCCAGCACACCTGGGCGACACAGTTGGCGGATGAAACCGCCTTGCCCGATCGGCTCCGGCCGTTGTTCCGGCACCGCATCCGGTACCCAGGCGCTGGCGACCAGGATCCCGGCCATGATCGCCATCAGCGCTGCCGGATAGAGATCCAGGCCGAAGCGCTCGAACAGGCCACCCAGGCCAACGACCGCAAGGATGAAACCGATGCTGCCCCACAAACGTACCTGGCTGTAGCGAGCGGCCTGGTGCCGCAGGTGGGCCAGCGTGATTACCTCGAATTGCGGCAGCACGGCATGCCAGAAGAAGGCGTGCAGTGCCATCACCAGCGCAAGCCAGGCGTAGCGCTTGTCGAACAGAATCAGGCTGAACGACAACAGCGTACAGAGCGCTCCAATGCGTACGATCGCCAGACGCCGACCGGTCACATCGCCGAGCCAGCCCCAGAGATTGGGGGCCAGGCAACGCATCAGCATCGGGATCGCTACCAGTTCACCGATGCGCTCGGCGGAAAAAGCCCAGGTGATCGAAATAGAGGCCCAGGAACGGAGCGACCGCGCCCAACACGGCGAAGTAGAACAGGTAAAAGCCGGACAGGCGCCAATACGGGATGCTTGCCATTGCGGTGAACGATACGGAGGGCTTGGCTGTCGAGCGAAGCCGCGGTGATCCGGGTGGCCGCGTCAAGCCCCCGCCTCGCCCCGGGCTCAGAGCTGGCCCAGTACGGGGGTGCCGACTAGCACGTCGGCGTTTTGCCCACGGTGACGAAGCAGGTGATCCAGCAGCACGATCGCCATCATGGCTTCCGCGATCGGCGTGGCGCGAATGCCGACACACGGATCATGCCGGCCCTTGGTGACGACCTCGACCTCCCTGCCCTCGACATCGATCGAGCGGCCTGGCGTGGTGATGCTCGAGGTCGGCTTGAGTGCCAGATGCGCCACGATCGGCTGGCCGGACGAGATACCACCGAGCACACCGCCGGCGTTATTCGAAAGAAAGCCTTCAGACGTGAGCTCGTCGCGATGCTCGGTGCCACGCTGGGCAACGCTGGCGAACCCGGCGCCGATCTCCACGCCCTTGACCGCGTTGATGCTCATCAGTGCATGCGCAAGGTCGGCATCAAGCCGATCGAAGATCGGCTCGCCAAGTCCGGGCGGAACGCCTTCGGCGATCACGGTGATCTTGGCGCCGACCGAATCCTGGTCGCGGCGCAGTTGATCCATGTAGGCCTCAAGCTCCGGCACCTTGGCCGGGTCTGGACAGAAGAAGGCATTCTGCTCGACGCCATCCCAGCTCTGAAAGCCGATCTCGATCGGACCCAACTGGCTCATGTAGCCGCGCACCCGGAACGCCCAGGGTAGCCAGGTATTTCTTCGCGATGGCGCCCGCTGCGACGCGCATGGCGGTTTCCCGCGCCGAGCTGCGGCCACCGCCACGGTAGTCCCGCACGCCGTACTTGTGATGGTAGGTGTAGTCCGCATGCGCCGGGCGAAACAGGTCCTTGATCGCGGAATAATCCTTCGACTTCTGGTCGGTGTTGCGAATCAGCAGGCCGATCGGGCAGCCGGTCGTGCGCCCCTCGAAGACACCGGAGAGGATTTCGACCTCGTCTGGTTCCTGGCGCTGGGTGGTGTGGCGACTGGTGCCGGGCTTGCGCCGGTCCAGGTCACGCTGCAGGTCTGCGACGGACAGTTCGAGGCCGGGCGGGCAGCCATCGACGATGGCGACCAGGGCCGGGCCATGGCTTTCACCAGCGGTGGTGACGGTGAACAGCTTGCCGAATGTGTTGCCGGACATGCAGGGCGCTCCGCGATCGACCAAAACAGGGGGCCGAAGTATACCCGAGCTGCGGGTCGTTTCACCGTCCGGCTCAGCGGGCGGCGCGCAGGGGATGAACCCGGTGAATAGAATGGCGTCCAACCGCTCCCCGGACATCGAAGCAAACCCATGCGCTTTTTGATCCTTGCCCTATTGGCCGTCGCACCGATGCTTGCCCGCTCGGAGCCGCTGACGTTGCTGAACGAACACATGACGCTGGAGCTCCCCGACGGCGTACTGCGCGGCACCTTGCTCTTGCCCCGCCAGGAGCGGCCCGTTCCCGTGGCCCTGCTGATTGCAGGTTCAGGGCCGACGGATCGCAACGGCAACCAGCCCATGATGCATAACGACGCGCTCAAACGCTTGGCACAGGCATTGGCCTCTCGCGGGATCGCCAGCCTGCGCTACGACAAGCGAGGCGTTGGACAAAGCCAGGCAGCGGCGCCGGACGAACAGAACCTGACCCTCGACCACTACGTCGCCGATGCGCAAGGCTGGAGTCGACGGTTACAGGATGACCCGCGATTTTCGGCACTGATACTCATGGGGCACAGCGAAGGGGCGCTCGTCGCCAGCCTGGCGGCACCCTCCATCGAGCCCGCCGCGGTAATCAGCGTGGCCGGTGCCGGCCGCCCGATCGGAAGTCTTCTGCGCCAACAATTGCAGGGACGTCTGCCACCGCCGCTGTTGGCCAGCGCGCAATACATCATTGGGGAACTGGAAGCCGGCCGCGAGCAGCCGGAAGTCCCCCAAGCCTTGCAGGTACTGTTCCGCCCCAGCGTGCAGCCTTATCTCATTTCGCTGTTCCGCCAGGACCCGGCGCAGGCGCTCGCCGCGGTACAGGCTCCGGTCCTGATCATCCAGGGAACCCATGACATCCAGGTCGACACCGCTGACGCCGAAGCCCTGAAGCGCGCGAAACCGGACGCGACACTGGCGCTGATCGAAGGCATGAACCATGTGCTGCGCATCGTGCCGCCGGGCCGCAACGAGCAAACAGCCTCCTACAACGAACCGGAGCGCCCGCTGGCCCGCGCCCTGGCAGAACGCATCGTTAGTTTTCTGGCAGATGAAGGCATCATGCCACCCTCCAGTTCGGCAGCGCCCCGCCGATAGCCTCGATGCCCGCCCCGCCACCTTCGCGGGCCTCATGGACGCGCTCATGACAGACAACCAAACGCCGGCCGAGGCCGCTGAAACTGCAACCGAAACACCGCCGCACCCCTGGTCCGACCTCGGTCCCGACCGCTTCCGCCTGCTGCGCCTCGCACCCCAGCCGACCGACCGCGATACCGGCGCACGCCCGCTGCGATTCGTCGAACTCGGCCAGGTCGAACGCCATACGCCCCGGCAGAGCGTGCTCAAGCTGTTCATCCGGTTACCCGGGCAGATGCTCTCCAAAAAGCACAACGTGCTGGAGGTCTGGGCCGACCATGGTGCCAAGGAGGTGCGCTTCGGCCCTGATGCGGGGTTGCACATCGAGCCCGTCAATCGCGGCCTCGGGCGCTTTCTTCTGGCACAGGGTGCACGCTGGGCGCAGCGTCGCTGGGCACATTATCTGGTCGAAGGCGGTGCATTACCGGCCAAGGACGTACCCCGCGAGGACCTGCGTCTACGCCGCGACCATTGTCTACAGACCCAGGGCTTCGAGATCCTCTATGCCGGCCCCGAGCAGCTCAAGGCCAGCTACGCGCCCCGCGGGTCAGCACCCTTCGTCCCGACTGGAATACGGAAAAGGTCCAGGTGATCGAACTGACCGAGGCAGCCGCCATGCTCGAGCAGGCCGATCGAAACCTGCTCGAACAGGAACATCGCCTAGCGGAAATGCAGGCCCGCATGAACAGGCTGCGGCGGGAAGACGGCACGCTGCGCTTCACCATCGCCTGTCTGGTGGTGTTCGCCCTCTTCCAAGCTGGCCTGCTGATCTGGATAGCGACACGCTGACTGGCAGCCTAACTTCAGATTTCCTCAGCCAGCAGCGCGTTCGCGAAACAGCGCCTGGTGTTCGCGGCACTGGCTGGCCGCCAGGAGGAACACGCCATGCCCGCCCTTGGCGAACTCCAGCCAAGTGAAATCGACCCCCGGGTACAAGGCCTCGACGTGAACCTGACTATTGCCAACCTCGACGATCAAGGTGCCCTCCTCGGTCAGGTGGTCGGCCGCCTCAGCGAGCATGCGCCGTACCAGGTCCAGCCCGTCGTCACCGCACGCCAATCCCAAGGCGGGCTCGTGATGGTATTCGCTGGGCATGTCGGCAAAATCCTCGGCGTCGACATAGGGCGGGTTTGAGACGATGAGATCGAAACGCTGCTTCGGCAACCCCTCGAAGCCATCACCCTGCACCGTGTAGACACGGTCTTCCAACCCATGGAATTCGATGTTCCGGTTGGCGACTTCGAGCGCATCGAACGATAAGTCAGCCAACACCACCTCGGCTTCGAGAAATTCGTAAGCGCAGGCGATTCCGATGCAACCGGAGCCGGTGCACAGGTCGAGAATGCGCGCTGGAGTCTTCGCCAGCCAGGGCTCGAAGCGCCGATCGATCAACTCGGCGATCGGCGAACGCGGTACCAGTACCCGCTCATCGACAATGAAGGGCAGCCCACAGAACCACGCCTGCCCGAGCAGGTAAGCGGTCGGCACGCGCTCCTCGATCCGTCTACGGAGCAGCCCCTGCAGACGTTCGCGCTCATCGTCTTCCAGCCGGCAGTCGAGGTAGGCATCGGCCATCTCCCATGGCAGATGCAACGCACCCAACACCAGTTGACGGGCCTCGTCCCAGGCGTTGTCCGTGCCATGACCGAAGAAGAGTTGCTCGGCCTGGAACCGGCTGACGGCCCAGCGGATATGGTCACGCAACGTACGCAGTCGGGAAGGCGAAGCGGTCACTGGCAGGTCTCCTGTCAAAAGCGCGGAAGTTTAGCCCAAGGCGATGCACAGTTCTGCGGCGAGGGCTCATGGACCTCCGACATTTGGCCAATTTACAGCTTATCGAAGCGCGAATCGTCGGTTTGGGCAGTTCACATCTCGGTCATCTGGCGCCACAATCACCCCCCTCTCACAACAAGGAGTCAGTCATGTCGAAGCCACAGACCCTGCTTCAGCTCAGTGGCCGCAGTTATGCACCGGCGACTCTGGCTAACGCGACCCTTCTGGTCATCGACGTTCAGGAAGAATACCGCTCGGGTGCGATGGCGCTGCCAAAGCTGCAGCCCGCGCTGGATGAAATCACCCGCCTGCTGGCTGTTGCTCGAGAGGCCGGCACCCCCGTTGTTCATGTTCATCATCTTGGCATTCCGGGAGGCCTGTTCGATCCTCAAGGCCTGCGCGGGCAAATCATGCCGGAGGCCGCTCCGCTGCCTGGCGAAGAGGTGGTCGGCAAGACGTTGCCCAACGCCTTTGCCGGCACCCGCCTGCACGAACTGCTTCAGCAGCACGGTCGACTGGACCTGATCGTCTGCGGATTCATGACCCATTCGAGCGTGAGCACGACGGTTCGGGCGGCCAAGGATTACGGCTATCGTTGCACCCTGGTCGACAAAGCTTGCGCCACCCGGGATCTGCCGATGGGCGACGGCGCCATCGATGCCGACCAGGTGCACCGGATGGAAATGACCATACTGGCCGACAACTTTGCCGTTTGCGTGGCGGATGCAGCAGCCCTGGCATAACCCCGATCGCTGCAAGGCGTTACCTGAAAGGCAATGGAACCCGACCGGGAACCCCTCGGTCACAGCCCCATCCCGACGAGGTAACCGGAATGAAACGAACCGACGGTTTTCGATGCTCGCCGCCTTCGTCCCCGACCGCAGCGCAGCTGGGCGTCACGCATAGGCGCCTTTTTCGGAATGATGCTGATCCTGCTCGGCATCTTCCTGCTGATTGCCGGCGGCACGTCCTTCTTCAATGTGCATGAATCCCTGACGAAGCTGGCTCCGGAGCGCAACACCGCCATCACCTTCATCGTTACCGGCCTGGTGCTGCTCTGGGTAGGCTGGGCGCTGCGTCGAAAGATTCGCCGCAGGGCACTCAAACCCAACGACCTCAATCTCTCCCCGCGCCTGCTGCGCAAGCGCAACTGACTCGCAGCCTCAGCCGTCCGCCTGGGCAGCCATGCGCGCACCGACGCCTTGCGCTAGAATCGCCCGCCTACGCGGAGGCCTCATGCAAGACGATGATTTTTCCCTCTTCCGTTCAGCGGTACGTGGCGTCAAACCCATGCAGCACGACCGCGCCGACACCGGAAAGCCCCGAAGCAACAAGGCGCAAGTCGCCACCCGGCGCGCCAATGCCGTGGTCGGTGACGGCGAGCCGCGGGTCGACGGACTGTCCGATCAGTTTGTGATCGACGTGGGGGCCGAAGACGAACTCTACTGGTCCCGTGATGGCGTTCAGGATAGCCAGCTTCGCAAGCTCAAGGCCGGCCAGGTCCCATTCGAAGGCAGCCTGGACCTGCACGGCCTGAATGTCGAAAAGGCCCGTCAACTGTTGTGGGACTTTCTGGCCGAGGCCACGAAATTCGAGATTCGTTGCGTACGCGTGACCCATGGCAAAGCAGCGCGCACGGATGGCAGGCGGCCGATGATCAAAAGCCATGTCAACACCTGGCTCCGCCAGCATCCTCAGGTGCTTGGTTTCACGTCCTGCCTGCCCAGGCATGGAGGTACGGGCTCCGTTTACATTCTGCTCAAGCGAACCATGCTCGAAGGGCGCGACGAGTGATCGGCGCGCCCCTGCGGGATTCAGCCCACTGCCGCTTGCGGCCCGCACGCCGAGCCCCTAACCTTCGCACTCGCGCTATTCCTTACAGGTAGTTCAATGTCCCTGGAAACACACTACACCGCGATCCTTGGCCAGCTCGGCGAGGACGTCACCCGCGAGGGCCTGCTCGACACGCCGAAACGCGCCGCCAAAGCCATGCAGTACCTGTGTAAGGGCTATCAGCAGACGCTCGAGGAAGTGACCAACGGCGCCCTGTTCAGCTCGGATAACAGCGAGATGGTGCTGGTCAAGAACATCGAGCTGTACTCGCTATGCGAGCACCACATGCTGCCCTTCATCGGCAAGGCACATGTTGCCTACCTGCCCAACGGTAAGGTGCTGGGGCTCTCCAAGGTCGCCCGCATCGTCGACATGTATGCCCGCCGGCTGCAGATCCAGGAGAACCTGACACGCCAGATCGCCGAAGCCATCCAGCAGGTTACCGGTGCCTGGGGTGTGGCCGTTGTGATCGAGGCACAACACATGTGCATGATGATGCGAGGTGTCGAGAAGCAGAACTCCTCGATGGTCACCTCCGTCATGCTCGGCCAGTTCCGGGAAAACGCCGCTACCCGCAGCGAATTTCTCGGCCTCGTGAAGTAAGCCGCCGCAGGGCCGTCACATATCGCCCTGCAAGGCCAGCTCAGGCCAATGCGCTAGGCATCGTACATTCCGACATGCCGTGGATGGCTGGCTACCCGCTGCAGCCATCCGAGAATCGCCGGATAGCCGGCCAGATTGAACCCGCCCTCCTCGGCCACGTGCGTGTAGGCGTACAGAGCCACGTCGGCTATCGAATAGCGATCGCCCACCAGATAAGGCGTTCTGGTGAGTTGTTGCTCCATCACGTCGAGGGCGTGGTAACCGTCCAGCTGGCGTGCGGCATATTCATCGAGACGGTCGTCGGGCATCCCAAGGTAGAGCTTGATGAAACGCGCCACGGCGATATATGGCTCATGACTGTACTGCTCGAAAAACTGCCATTGCAGCACTTGCGTTCGTAATCTTGCGTCGTTCGGGATGAATTCGGTCCCTTCAGCAAGAAAATGCAGGATCGCGTTCGACTCCCACAGGCAGGTGCCATCCTCCAGCTCCAGCACGGGAATCTTGCCGTTCGGGTTCTTTTTCAAGAAGGCCTCATCGCGGCTCTCCCTCGAAGGATGTCTATCGACACCCACTCGTAAGGCCGTTCCAGCAGGTGAAGCATCAGCTTCACCTTGTAACAGTTGCCGGATCGATGGTCCCCGTACACCTTGTAGCTCATCATTTCCCTCCCGACGACCGTTCAGGCCGCCTCGACCATGCTTGCATTCCTGATGACGCCCGCCAAGCGGCGCACCCCTCAGCCAGCCGGTCTGGCGCCACGTGACTGAAGTTCAACCGCAAGTAGCCAAGATTTTGATCAGGATCGACGAAAAACGGCTCGCCCGGCATGAACACGACGTTCTGCGCCAACGCCTGATCCAGCAACGCGCGCGTATCTACCGGTTTTTTCAGGCGCAACCAGAAGAACAGACCGCCCTGCGGCGATTGCCAGTCAGCGAGATCGGAAAAATGCAGCTGAAGCGCAGACTGCATGGCGTCCCGTCCCTGACGGTAAAAGCACCGAAGCGCGTCCAGATGGGTGCTGTATTGCTCGCTCCCCAACCACTGAAGCGCCTGCCACTGGCCGATGCGATTGGTGTGGAGGTCGGCCGACTGCTTCAGTCGCAGCAGGTAGGGAAACAGATCCGGCGTCGCGATCAGATAGCCGACACGCAACCCGGGCAGCAGCGTCTTCGACACCGTCCCCGTATAGATCCAGCTGGCCTTCTGCAACCGACTCACGATTGGCCTGGCAGAGCCCTCATCGAACACCAGCTCGCGATAGGGTTCATCCTCGATCAGCGTCACGCCGAACTCATCGAGCAACGCTGCCACGGCATCGCGCTTGTATTCGCTGTAGCGCACCGCGGAGGGGTTCTGAAATGTCGGGATCAGATAGGCGAGAGCAGGTCTGTGTCGCTCTAGCCGTTCGCGCAACGCAGCCAGCGAGGGACCATCATCCTCCTGCGCAACGGCTAGACACTCCGCGCCAAATAACTGGAAGGCTTGCAACGCCGCCAGGTAGGTCGGGGCCTCGAGCAGCACTTCAGTCCCGCGGTCAATGAACAGCTTGGAAGCCAGATCCAGCGTTTGTTGCGACCCACTGACGATGAGCACTTGGCTGGCCGAACAATCGATGCCAAGCGCCCGCGCCTGAGCTGCAATCGCCTCGCGCAAGGCCGGCTCACCTTCGCTCATGCCGTACTGGCCGAGGCTTGACGGCATCGGCGCCCAGTCCACCTTGGGTAGCATCGACTCGGCTGGCAAACCACCGGCAAAGGACATGACATCCGGACGCTGCGCGGCAGCGAGGATTTCACGGATCAGCGAGCTTTTGAGGCGGTCGACGCGTTCGGAGAAGGCCATGGGGCACCAGATGCAGAGACGGGCAAAATGAGTCAAACTTCTTGACCAAAATTACGCCGCGCCTGATGGATACGTCAACATGACTGACCTAAAAAAAGCACCGTGCAACGCCAGATCATGGAAACCTTCTTTCATGCCTACCAGGCGTTCACGGTAAAGCCAGACGAAATGCTGGCCCGCCGCGGCTTGTCACGTGTACATCACCGCATCCTGTTTTTCATCGCTGCCTATCCCGACCTGAGCGTGACGGAGTTGCTGGGTCATCTGGGCGTCACCAAGCAGGCCTTGAACACCCCGTTGAGGCAACTGATCGAGATGCATCTGGTTGAGAGCCAGACGGCGGCAGACGACAAGCGTAAGCGCATGCTGCGCTTCACCACCGAAGGCGCCAGGCTCGAGCAAGCACTGCGCCGGGAACAGGTTCGGCTACTTGAACGTGCCTTCGAGCAAACCGGTGAAGATGCAGTAGCCGGCTGGCTGGCGGTCAACCAGGCGCTGGCGGCCAGTACGACGCGCAACTAGCGAGCCAGGGCGACGGGGCGCATACCTAGCGACGTCTTAGATAAACAAATCGACAGTGCCGCCCCTGTCCCAGCCGGAATACAGACACAAAAAGGGCGACCGAAGTCGCCCTTTTTCAACGGAGCGCAGAACTTAGTTCTGGTTTTCCATCTGCGCGCGGATCAGATCACCGATGGTGGTCGGACCAGCGGACGGCTCTACGTCCTGCTTGGTGCGCAGTTCCTTCATTGCATCTTTCTCTTCCTCGACGTCCTTGGACTTGATGGAGAGATTGATGACGCGGCTCTTACGGTCGATGCTGATGATCTTGGCTTCGATTTCCTCGCCTTCCTTCAGGACGTTACGCGCATCTTCAACGCGGTCACGGCTGATTTCGGAGGCTTTCAGCGTCGCTTCGATATCGTTACCCAGGTCGATGATAGCGCCCTTGGCATCCACTTCCTTCACAGTGCCACGAACGATACTGCCCTTGTCATTGACGGCAGCGTAGTTGGAGAACGGATCGTCTTCCAGCTGCTTGATGCCCAGGGAGATACGCTCACGCTCCGGATCGACCGACAGGATGACGGTATCCAGCTCGTCGCCCTTCTTGAAGCGGCGAACGGCTTCTTCGCCCGGCTCGTTCCAGGAGATGTCGGACAGGTGAACCAGACCGTCGATGCCACCGTCCAGACCAATGAAGATACCGAAATCGGTGATCGACTTGATGGTGCCGGAGATGCGGTCGCCCTTGTTGAACTGGCCAGAGAAGTCTTCCCATGGGTTGGACTTGCACTGCTTGATGCCCAAGGAAATACGACGACGCTCTTCGTCGATGTCCAGAACCATGACTTCCACTTCGTCGCCGACCTGTACGACCTTCGACGGGTGAATGTTCTTGTTGGTCCAGTCCATTTCGGAAACGTGCACCAGACCCTCGACGCCCTCTTCCAGCTCGGCAAAGCAGCCGTAGTCGGTGAGGTTGGTGACACGAGCCATGACGCGGGTGTTTTCCGGGTAACGCGCCTTGATGGCAACCCATGGGTCTTCGCCCAGCTGCTTCAGACCCAGCGATACGCGGTTACGCTCGCGGTCGAACTTCAGCACCTTGACGTCGATCTCGTCGCCGACATTGACGATTTCCGACGGATGCTTGATGCGCTTCCAGGCCATGTCGGTGATGTGCAGCAGGCCATCGACGCCACCCAGGTCCACGAAGGCGCCGTAGTCGGTGAGGTTCTTGACGATACCCTTGACTTGCTGGCCTTCCTGCAGCGATTCCAGCAGCGCTTCGCGTTCGGCGCTGTTCTCGGCTTCCAGGACGCTGCGACGGGAAACGACAACGTTGTTGCGCTTCTGGTCCAGCTTGATGACCTTGAACTCGAGTTCCTTGCCTTCCAGGTGGGTGGTATCACGCACCGGACGGACATCAACCAGGGAACCTGGCAGGAACGCACGGATGCCGTTAACGTCGACAGTGAAGCCGCCCTTAACCTTACCGTTGATAACGCCCTTGACCACTTCCTCAGCTGCGAAAGCCGCTTCCAGAACAATCCAGCACTCTGCACGCTTGGCTTTTTCGCGGGACAGCTTGGTTTCACCGAAGCCATCTTCAACCGCGTCCAGCGCAACGTGAACTTCGTCACCCACGCTGATGGTCAGCTCGCCCTGCTCGTTGTAGAACTGCTCGACCGGGATGACGCCCTCGGACTTCAGGCCGGCATGAACAGTGACCCAGTCACCGTCGATGTCGACCACGATGCCGGTGATGATGGCACCCGGCTGCATGTCGAGGGATTTCAGGCTTTCTTCAAAAAGTTCTGCAAAGCTTTCGCTCATGTTTATTCCTGCTGTTTTCGGGCGAGGAGCCGCCCAATCTCCACATCCCAGATAGACGTGGGTTCATTCATATAAAAAAAGGCGTGTGGGACTGGATCTGGTCTCCCACATGCCTCCTTGTCAACAGCACTGTCTCGCAATGCCATCAGACCGCCTCTCGGCGGCATTCCTCAAGCCAGGTCTTTTTTAGCGACCTCGCTCAGAATTCGCTCTAACACCTGCTCGATGGACAGGTCCGTGGAGTCCAACTGAATGGCGTCGTCGGCCGGCTTCAGTGGTGCCACTTCACGCTGGGTATCGCGCTCGTCGCGCACCCGGATCTCATCGAGAAGACTCGCGAGATTAACATCATCACCCTTGCCCTTCAACTGCAGGTAACGACGGCGCGCTCTTTCCTCGGCGCTGGCGGTCAGGAAGATCTTCAGTGGTGCATCAGGAAACACCACGGTACCCATGTCGCGTCCATCCGCAACCAGCCCGGGCGGCTCACGAAACGCTTTCTGCCGCTGCAGCAGCGCTTCGCGGACCACCGGCAAGGCCGCCACCTGTGAGGCACCCGCACCGACCTGCTCATTGCGGATAGCGGTGGTCACTTCCTCGCCCTCGAGCACGATTTCCATGCCATCTTTGGCGGCTCCGAACTGCACGTCGAGGTGAGCGGCCAGCACCTTGAGTGCCTCCTCGTTGGTCAGATCGACACCGTGGTTGCGTGCCGCGAAGGCCAATAGACGATACAGCGCGCCGGAATCGAGAAAATTCCATCCCAGTTTGGCCGCCAGCAGCGCCGCTACGGTCCCCTTCCCGGAACCGCTCGGGCCGTCGATGGTAATCACCGGGACTGGCCTGATCATGAGTTACCCTCCACAGCCACTCGCATACCGGCCCGCTCAGCCAGCGCAAGGAAATTTGGGAACGAGGTGGCCACGTTCGCACAGTCGTGGATACGGATGGCCGCACTCGCACACAGCGAGGCAACGCTGAACGACATGGCGATACGATGGTCGCCGTGGGCCCAGACCTCGCCCCCCGATCGTGCCACTCCCTTCGATGATAATCCCATCGGGTGTCGGTACGGCATTCACGCCAAGGGTTTGCAGACCATCGGCCATCACCTGGATACGGTCGGATTCCTTGACTCGCAATTCCTCGGCACCGCGCAAGGTGGTCCGCCCCTCGGCGCAGGCGGCCGCGACGAACAGAACCGGAAACTCATCGATCGCCAGGGGCACCAGGTCTTCAGGAATATCGATGCCCTTCAACTGGGCGGCACGCACGCGGATATCGGCCACAGGCTCACCGCCAACCTCGCGGGGGTTGCTGAGCTCGATGTCCGCTCCCATCAGCTTGAGTATGGAAATGACACCGGTACGCGTCGGGTTGACCCCGACGTGCTCGAGGGTGATATCCGAACCCGGCGCGATGCTGGCAGCGACCATGAAGAACGCGGCGGATGAAATGTCCGCCGGGACCTCGATGCGCGCCGAGCGCAGCGTGTGACCCGATTCGACCGTCACGGTGCTGCCGTCCACCTGAACCGGATACCCGAAGCCCTGGAGCATGCGTTCGGTGTGATCACGGGTCGGCGCCGGCTCGGTGACGGACACCTTCTCGGCCGCATACAGCCCGGCAAGCAACAAACAGGATTTGACCTGCGCGCTGGCCATTGGCATGTCGTAATGCATGCCGGACAGGCGCTGCCCGCCACGAATCGTCAGCGGCGGACGCCCCTCGGGGCCGGTCTCGATCACCGCACCCATCTCACGCAGCGGCTTGGCCACGCGGTTCATGGGGCGCTTGCTCAACGAGGCATCTCCGGTCAGCGTGCTATCGAACGATTGTGCCGCCAGCAGGCCGGACAACAAGCGCATCGAGGTCCCCGAGTTACCGAGGTAGATCGGACCAGGTGCGGCTTTCAGGCCATGCAGACCGACACCGTGCACCGTCACGCGTCCCTGGCTCGGCCCTTCGATCACCACGCCCATGTCACGGAACGCCTGGATGGTGGCTAGTGCGTCCTCGCCTTCGAGGAAGCCGTCCACCTCCGTCACACCTTCAGCCAGAGAGCCGAGCATGATCGAACGATGGGAAATGGATTTGTCACCGGGTACGCGCAGCTGGCCGCTCAGGCAGCCACCCGGATTGGCAAGAAAAATCAGGTCTTTGGAATGCATAACGTCCACATAGGCTCTACGAGCCAGAATTTTGCTGAAATGTTCCCGGGCAGCCCTGGCGCGTGTGAATACGCCGAGCAAGGTGTGCCCGTCTCCTTCATCAACCGCCGTACGTAATGCCTCGAGGTCGGCACGAAAATCGTCCAGCGTGTGCAGCACCGCCTCGCGGTTGGCGAGGAAAATGTCATGCCACATCACCGGATCACTGCCCGCGATACGGGTAAAGTCGCGAAAACCACCAGCAGCGTAGCGAAAGATTTCCAGGTTCTCGTTACGTTTGGCCAGCGAATCGACCAGCCCGAACGCCAATAGGTGCGGTAGGTGGCTGGTCGCGGCAAGCACCTCATCGTGATGCGAGACGTCCATGTGCTCGACGTCCGCGCCCAATTCGCGCCAGAGCTTGTCGACCAAGGCCAACGCGGCTGGGTCGGTATCGTCCAACGGCGTCAGAATGACCTTATGGCGCCTGAACAGCGAGCTTTCGGCAGCCGACACGCCGCTGCGTTCCGAACCGGCAATCGGATGCCCCGGCACGAAGCGCGTCGGCATCCGTCCGAAACATTCCCGGGCACGCCGAACCACGTTGCCTTTCGCACTGCCGACGTCCGTCAGCACCGCATCGCCCAGGTCCAGCGACGCCAACTGCTCAAGCAAATGCTCCATCGCCAGGATGGGCACGGCCAGCTGAATGACGTCGGCACCGCGGCAAGCTTCAGCCAGATTATCGACGCACCGATCCACCACGCCGAGCTCGACAGCCTTAATCCGTGACCCCGCATCCAGGTCGAAGCCGACCACTTCACGACATAGGCCCGCTCGCGCAGGCCCTTGGCGAAAGAACCACCAATGAGGCCCAGGCCGATGACCGTCAAGCGGCCAATCAACGGAGCTTGCACCTGATCGCTCGTGCGACTCACCGGGCCAGTACCTGCTCGAGCACGGCCAGGAAGCGGGCGTTCTCGGACTCGGTGCCGATGGAAACGCGCAGGAAGGTCGGCATGCCGTACCCCGCGACCGGGCGTACGATCACGCCTTCACGCAGCAGCGCCTGGTTGACGGGTGCGGCATCGAAACCCAGGTCCACGGCGATGAAATTGGCCCGCGAGGGAATCCATTGCAGCCCCAGCCTGCGGAATCCGGCCTCCAACTGTTGCATGCCCGCGCTGTTACAAGCTCGGGACAGGGCAAGGTATTCAGCGTCTTCCAGCGCAGCGCAGGCGGCGGCCAATGCCAAGCTGTTGACGTTAAAGGGCTGGCGAACACGATTGAGGACGTCGGCGATCACCGGCGCACAAATGGCATAGCCCACTCGCAGGGCGGCCAGCCCGTAAGCCTTGGAAAAGGTCCGCGATACCAGCAGGTTCGGGTGCCGCGCAAGGAACGTCAAACCATCTGGCAACGCGCCACCTTCGGCATATTCGATATAGGCCTCGTCCAGCACGACCAGGACACGCTCGGGCACCGCGGCGAGGAAGGCAGCCAAGGCATCGTCGCCGAACCAGGTGCCGGTCGGGTTGTTCGGGTTGGCGATGAACACCACGCGGGTGTTGTCGTCGATTGCCGCCAGCATGGCATCCAGATCATGCCCCCACTGTTTGGCAGGAACGGCCTTGGCCTGGGCGCCGACTGCCTGAGTGGCGATGGGATAAACCGCAAAGGCGTGCTCGCTGAACACCGCATTGAGACCCGGCGCCAGATACGCCCTGGCGACCAGTTCGAGGATATCGTTCGAGCCGTTGCCGAGCGTGACCTGGCTGATCTCGACACCATAGCGCTCGGCCAGCCGCTGCTTGAGCACGAAGCCATTGCCATCGGGATAGCGGGTCAGCTCGTCGAGCTCGTTTCTTATCGCTTCGATGACGCGCGGGCTGGGACCAAGCGGATTCTCGTTGCTGGCCAACTTGACGATCGCGAGCGGATCGAGACCGAGCTCGCGGGCCAATTCATCGACGGGCTTGCCCGGTATGTAGGGGACAGCTGCTGCACGCCTGGCTGCGCCAGGAGAGAAAATCACAAGACATATTCAGCTCCGCAAGCTGAAAGCCTGAAGGCTGAAAGTCTGAAGCCTGAAGCAATCGGCGCTGCTTACGGCTCCAGCTTTCAGCTCCAGCTTCCAGCGGCTTCTTAAAGTACCGCTTTCGGATAGGAGCCCAGCACTTTCAGCGCCACGGCCTCGGAACCAATCTTCTCGAGGACATCCCGGATCAGTGGGTCCTGGTGATGCCCGATGCAGTCGATGAAGAACACATACGTCCATTTGCCGCTGCGCGACGGACGGGTTTCGATGCGAGTCAGGTCGATGCCGTTGGAGTGGAACGGCATCAGCAGCTCGTGCAGGGCTCCGGGCTTGTTGCGCATCGAGACGATGATCGAGGTCTTGTCATCACCGGTGGGGGCACTTCCTGATTGCCAATGATGAGAAACCGCGTGGAGTTGTCCGGGCGATCCTCGATCTTCTCGGCAAGCTTGGTCAGGCCGTACAGCTGGGCAGCCATATCACCGGCAATTGCCGCCGAGTTCCACTCGCTCTTCACTCGCTTGGCGGCGTCGGCGTTGCTGGAGACCGCCACCCGTTCCACGTTCGGGTAGTGGGCATCGAGCCACTTGCGGCACTGCGCCAGCGACTGTGCATGCGAATAGATGCGGGTGATGCGATCGGTCTTGGTCGTCTCCCCCACGAGCAGGTGATGGTGGATACGCAACTCGACCTCGCCGCAGATGACGATGTCATGCTCGAGGAAGCTATCGAGGGTGTGGTTGACCGCACCTTCGGTGGAGTTTTCCACCGGTACCACGCCGAAGTTGACCGCACCGGCGACTACCTCGCGGAATACTTCGTCTATCGCCGCCATGGGCTTGCTGATCACGGCCTGGCCGAAGTGTTTCAGCGCCGCCGCTTGTGAGAACGTGCCCTCCGGCCCCAGGTAGGCGACCCGCAAGGGTTGCTCCAGCGCCAGGCAGGACGACATGATCTCGCGGAACAGGCGGGCAATTTCCTCGTTGTCCAGCGGCCCCTTGTTCAGTTCCATGATGTGCTTGAGGACCCAAGCTTCACGCTCGGGGCGGTAGAAGACGGCCTCCTCACCTCGGCCAGCGAAGCCATCTTCACCCTGGCCACATCCTGCGCGCAGCGTGCACGCTCGCTGATCAGCTCGAGAATCTTCTCGTCGAGACTGTCGATACGCAGCCGTAGCGCCTTCAGCCGATCAGTATCGCTCATCAGCCGTGCTCCTTCTCGAACTCGCGCATGTAGGCGACCAACGCCTCCACCGCATCCAGGCCCACGGCGTTGTATATGGAGGCGCGCATGCCGCCGACGGAACGATGCCCCTTGAGATTGAGCAAGCCACGCGCTTCGGCACCGGACAGGAACACCTTATCCAACTGCTCGTCCGCGAGTCTGAACGGGACATTCATCCAGGACCGGGCGTTGCTGGCGATCGGGTTGGAGTAGAAATCGCTGCTGTCGATCAGGCCGTAGAGCAGGTCCTTCTTGGCGCGGTTGCGCTGCGCCATCGCCTCGACACCACCCTGCTCTTTCAGCCACTCGAAGACCAGGCCGGAGAGGTACCAGGAAAAGGTCGCCGGCGTGTTGTACATCGAGCCGTTATCGGCGGCGATCTTGTAGTTGAGCATCGTCGGGCAGCTGGACCGCGCGTGACCGAGCAGATCTTCCCGGACGATCACCACGACGAGGCCGGACGGACCGATGTTTTTCTGAGCACCCGCATAGATCAGACCGAAGCGAGAGACATCAATCGGCCGGGACAGAATGTCCGATGACATGTCAACGACCAGAGGGGTATCGCCCAGCTCAGGTATCCAGTCGAACTGCAGGCCACCGATGGTTTCGTTACTGGCGTAATGCAGGTAGGCGGCGTTGTCGCTCAATGACCACTCGTTTTGCCCGGGAATGGCAAAGTAATCGTAGGCCTTGGCGCTGGCGGCGAGATTGATACGCCCGAAACGCCGGGCCTCCTCGATGCTCTTGCGCGACCATATTCCCGTATCGACATAGTCGGCCACGCCTTCTTCCGGCAGCAGGTTCAGCGGAATTTCGGCGAACTGCTGGCTGGCCCCACCCTGAAGGAACAGGACCTTGTAACTCGAGGGGATGCCCAGCAAATCACGCAGGTCTTGCTCGGCCTTCTCGGCGATCGCGGTGTACTCGTCACTGCGATGGCTCATTTCCATGACCGACAGGCCCTTGCCTTGCCAATCGAGAAGTTCGGCCTGGGCACGCTGCAACACGGCTTCGGGAAGCGCGGCGGGACCTGCGCAGAAGTTATAGGCGCGTTTGCTCATCTTCGTTCTCTCAAAACGGTCGATACCATGCTCGCGTCGTCCGCCGCCGTGGCGTTCAGCGCCGCGCTCGCATTTCCCCTGTCCGGCGACAGTCGACTACGACAGGACGGGGCCAGAACGGCCCCGTCGCCAGTCGAATCAGTCGTCGTCGGTCGGCACTACATCCGGCGGAACATCGCCACCGCCACCCAGCAACTCGTCTTCGCTCGGCTCGGTGCTGATGACCGGCATCTCCTTGGCCAGCGCGTCGCCTTCAAGAACGGCCTCGACCTCTTCCAGCACATCCTCGGCGGAAGGTTCCTGGACCCGTTCCAGGCCAACCAGGTGTTCGTTCTTGCCCAGCTTGATCAGGGTGACACCCTGGGTGTTGCGACCGAGCGACGACACCTCGTCGACACGCGTGCGCACCAGCGTGCCCCTGATCGGAGATCATCATGATCTCCTCACCCTGTTGCACCTGGATGGCGCCGACCAGCGGGCCGTTGCGCTCGTTGGTCACCATCGCGATCACGCCCTGACCACCGCGCCCGCGCCGCGGGAACTCGTCGATGACGGTGCGCTTGCCGTAGCCGTTGAGGCTGGCGGTGAGGATCTGCGCCTCGGGCTCGGGGATCAGCATGGAGATCAGCCGCTGGCCTTCTGGCAGACGCATGCCGCGCACGCCCCGGGCGGTACGGCCCATGGTTCGCACGTGCTTTTCCTTGAAGCGGATGACCTTGCCACCGTCGGAGAACAGCATGACCTCACGCGCACCATCGGTGACCGCAGCGGCGATCAGCGTGTCGCCCTCTTCCAGACTGAGCGCGATCAGACCAACGCTGCGGGGACGGCTGAACTGGGAAAGAGGCGTCTTCTTGACGGTTCCCTTGGCGGTCGCCATGAAGATGTAGGTACCGGTCGGCTCGTCGACCGACTCGTCAGCCTCCTCGCCTTCAACCGACTCTTCCGCCTCTTCGACGTCGGCGATGATCTCTGCATCTTCGACGTCGTCTTCGCTGCTTTGCTGCTGGCGCGCCGCTTCGATATCGACCTGCAGCATCGCCGTGATGCGCTCGCCTTCGGACAGCGGCAGCAAGTTGATCAGCGGACGACCGCGGGAGGTGCGCGACGCTTCGGGAATTTCGTAGGTCTTGAGCCAGTAGACCTTGCCCTTGCTAGAGAACAGCAACAGCGTGGTGTGACTGTTGGCGACCAGCAAGTGCTCGACGTAGTCCTCTTCCTTGACCCCGGTAGCCGCCTTTCCGCGACCGCCACGACGCTGTGCCTGGTAGGCCGCGAGTGGCTGGGACTTGGCGTAGCCGCCATGGGAAATGGTGACGACGCGCTCTTCCTCGGTGATCAGGTCGGCCAGCGTCAGGTCATGGCGCGACTCCATGATCTCGGTACGACGCGCATCGCCGAAGTCGCGCTTGACGCCTTCAAGCTCCTCGCGGATCACCTCCATCAGGCGCGCCGGGTTGGTCAGGATGCGGATCAGCTCGCCGATCTGGGTCAGGATTTCCTGATACTCGCTGAGCAGTTTTTCATGCTCGAGCCCAGTCAGACGATGCAGACGCAGGTCCAGGATCGCCTGGGCCTGTTCCGGTGACAGGTAATACTTGCCATCGCGCAGACCATACTGCGGATCGAGCCCTTCAGGACGGCAGGAATCGGCACCAGCCCGCTCGACCATCGATTCGACGGCGCTCGACTCCCAGGCTTGTGCGATCAGCGCCTCCTTGGCCTCGGCCGGGGTCGGCGAGGCTTTGATCAGCGCGATGACCGGATCGATGTTCGACAGCGCAACGGCCTGGCCTTCGAGGATATGACCGCGCTCACGTGCCTTGCGCAGTTCATAGACGGTACGGCGGGTGACCACTTCGCGGCGATGGCGAACGAAAGCCTCGAGCAGTTCCTTCAGGTTCAGCGTACGCGGCTGCCCATCGACCAGCGCCACGACATTGATACCAAAGACGCTTTGCAGCTGGGTCTGCGCGTAGAGGTTATTGAGAATGACCTCCGGCACTTCGCCGCGGCGCAGTTCGATAACCACGCGCATACCGTCCTTGTCGGACTCGTCGCGCAGCTCGGTGATACCCTCGATCTTCTTTTCCTTGACCAGCTCGGCAATCTTTTCGATCAACCGCGCCTTGTTCAGCTGGTACGGCAGTTCGGTGATGACGATCTGCTGGCGGCCACCGACCTTGTCGATATCCTCGATGGTCGAGCGCGCCCGCATGTAGATGCGCCCGCGGCCCGTGCGGTAGGCCTCGATGATGCCGGCGCGACCATTGATGATGCCCGCGGTGGGGAAGTCGGGGCCGGGAATGAACTGCATCAGCTCATCGATGGTGATATCGGCGTTGTCGATCAACGCCAGGCAGCCATCGATAACCTCGCCGAGGTTGTGCGGCGGGATGTTGGTCGCCATGCCCACGGCAATACCGCTGGAGCCGTTAACCAGCAGATTGGGGATCTTGGTCGGCATGACCGCCGGAATCTGCTCGGTGCCGTCGTAGTTGGGCACCCAGTCGACGGTTTCCTTGTCCAGGTCGGCGAGCAACTCATGCGCCAGTTTGGCCATCCGCACTTCGGTGTATCGCATGGCCGCGGCGTTGTCGCCGTCGACCGACCCGAAGTTGCCCTGGCCATCGACCAGCATATAGCGCAGCGAGAACGGCTGCGCCATTCGGACGATGGTGTCGTAGACCGCCGAATCGCCGTGAGGGTGGTATTTACCGATCACGTCACCGACGACACGGGCGGATTTCTTGTATGGCTTGTTCCAGTCGTTACCCAGCTCGCTCATGGCATACAGCACACGACGATGCACAGGCTTCAATCCGTCACGAGCATCCGGCAGCGCACGACCAACGATCACGCTCATGGCGTAGTCGAGATAGGACTGCTTGAGTTCGTCTTCGATATTGACCGGGAGGATTTCTTTGGCCAGTTCGCCCATGGAAGCCTGGTTCCTTTAGTCAGCAGGGTCCTGCGATGAAGCGCGGAATGGTATCACAGCTGGTGAGCCGGAAGGCCCCAGCGTGCACAGCAGAGGCATGAAGCCGTCAAACGCCAGGAAAGCTCAATGCAACCGTTTGCGACTCATGAGCGCCGTCAGCTTGGCCTTGCTGGGCCGTTCCACCACACCTTTCTCGGTCACGATCACATCGATAAGATCGGCTGGCGTCACGTCAAACACTGGATTGAAGGCGTCGACCTCGGCGGCGAAGCGCTGGCCGTTGACTTCGAGCAGCTCACTGCCGGCCCGCTCTTCGATCGGAATCTCCTCGCCGGTTTCCAGCGCCATGTCAATCGTCGAGCTGGGCGCCACGACCATGAAGCGAACGCCATGGTGCATGGCCAGCACGGCCAGTTGATAGGTGCCGATCTTGTTGGCCACATCGCCGTTGGCCGTGATGCGATCCGCCCCGACGATGACCCAGGTGATGCCGCGGCTTTTCATCAGGTGCGCCGCAGAAGAATCCGCGTTCAATGTCACCGGAACTCCCTCGCCCGCCAGTTCCCAGGCGGTCAGGCGCGAGCCCTGCAGCCAGGGGCGGGTTTCATCGGCGTAGACGCGCTCGATCAGCCCTTCCAGATGCGCCGCACGAATCACACCGAGAGCAGTACCGAAACCACCGGTCGCCAGGGCCCCGGTGTTGCAGTGAGTAAGCAGGTTCTGCGGGCTGCCCTGGTGCTTACGGATGACATCCACGCCGTATTGCGCCATGGTCAGGTTGGCCTCGCGATCGCTGGCATGGATCGAGACGGCTTGAGCCTCGGCGGCCGCATAGGGGTCCTCTCCCGGCTTTAGCCGATCCAGGCGCTCGCGCATCTGGTTCAACGCCCAGAACAGATTGACCGCCGTGGGGCGCGAATCGGCCAGCCGCTTGTAATCAGCCTCCAGCGCCGCTCGCCAGTCGCCACCTTCAGCCAGGCGATCGCGCAACGCCAGCGTCAGGCCGTAGGCCGCGCTGATGCCGATCGCAGGTGCGCCGCGCACCACCATTTCGGCAATGGCCGTCGCAACGGCGGCAGCCGAGTCGTAGGCACTCCAGACTTCCTCCAGCGGCAGCCTACGCTGGTCGAGCAAACGCAGTTGCCCTTCCTGCCATTCGATGGCCTTTACCTTTTCCGCGGCAAGCAAGCGCTCACGCATGGCATTCCTCTCTTGATTCGGCGGTGGCCCTGGCATTGCGAAGGCCGAAAGACAAAGAAGCCCGGTCGCTTCCGAGCCGGGCTTCTTCGCTTCGTGAGATCGGGACGGCAGTCGAGTACTCGCCCTTGCACCGTTACCCGGGCCGCGAATCCTAATCGACTGAATTTTTCAGTACAAGCCAAGGTGGATGCGGCCCGAACGGGCCCGATAGCAGGCCGGGGCAGCGCATCACAAAGACACACGAACAGATGATTACAAATAATAAAAATTCGCATTAACATACGCACCTAAAACCATGGGGGTTGTCTGGATCGACGGGGTTCTTCCGTTCGCAACCACCTTGTACCGCAACGGCTATCGCGTACCGGCCGCATGACCGCTTCCGATGAGCGAGCCAGAGGACCATTCGATGAGCTTGACCCTGTCACAAAGAGGGCTCGACCTGGCCGGACGCATCACGGCTGCCCTGTTCGGCGGCTATGCGCTGGCTTTTGGCTTCACAGCTTTCCTGACCGTCTACCTGCCCTTATCGCGACCCGATCGGGTGGTAACCTCCAGCCTCCTGTGTTTCGCCGTCTGGGTCGCTGCTGTCATCTATGCCTTCGCGGCCCGCAGCGCGTGGCGTGCCTGGCTATGGCTGGCTGTGCTCGCGTTGCTGCTCGGCCTGTTCGCCTACCTGCCCACCGAGTGGAGAACCCGCCCATGAGCCTGCGTCAATCGATGGCTGGCCTGCATACCTGGGGTGGCTTGCTGCCCAGCTGGTTACTCTTCGTGATCCTCTTCGCTGGCACCCTGGCCTGTTTCGACAAGGAGCTGGAGCGCTGGATGCGTCCGGCGCTGCACGCGACCACCGCCACAAGCAGCAGTCTCGACGCCGACCATGTGAAGCAGTGGCTCGAGGCTAACGTCAAGGAACCACTGCATGCCTATTGGCTGCACGGCCCGACCGAACGCGAGCCCTACTGGCGGCTGGGCTGGGAGAAGGACGGCAGCGGTGAGCGCGGTCGAGTCGTCTTCGACCCGGCCAGCGGCGAGCCGATGCCGGAAACGCTGGGCGGCGAGTTCTTCTTCACCCTGCACTACAACCTGCACGCCGGTCAGGTCGGCATGTATATCGTCGGCCTGGCCGGGATGTTCATGCTGGTGGCGCTGGTGTCGGGAATCATCGTGCACCGGCGGATATTCAAGGATTTCTTCACGCTACGACCCCAGGCCAACGGCCAACGCGCCTGGCTTGATGCGCACAACCTCTTCGGTGTCATCGGCCTGCCCTTTCACCTGATCCTGGCCTACACCGGGGTCGCCGTGTTCGTGGCGTCCTATATGCCTGCCGGCGCGCTCGTGGCCTACGATGGCAATCCGCTCGCGTTCTACGAGGAAGTTCAGGGTGGCTACCACCGCAACGAGCTGGACCAGCCCGCCGGCACCATGGGCTCCATCGACGGAATGATCCGCGATGCACGCCAACGCTGGGAAGGTGGCGAACCGGGCTGGATCATCGTCGAGCACCCTTTTGACGCCTCAGCGGTGGTCAGTATTCGGCAGCTGGACCCCTCCCGAATCGGCTCGCCACAAGACGCGCTCCACTACGACGCCTTCACTGGCGAACTGCTTCACCAACAGCAGGCGCCCGCCGCCTACGAGGCCTACACCTGGCTGGTCGGCCTGCACATGGCGCAGTTCGGTGGACAGATCGTCCGAGTCCTCTACGGCCTGCTCGGGCTGGCCGGTTGCGCCATGCTGGTTGCCGGGTCAGCCGTCTGGCTGCGCAAGCGTGAAGCACGCCAGTCGAGTGGTCTGCAGGTCGTGCGTGCGCTCAATAGCGCTGTATTTTTCGGGCTCCCCATCGCTTCACTGACGCTGCTCTGGGCCAATCGTCTGTTGCCGGATGATCTGCCCGCACGTGCAGCGACCGAGGCCTGGTGCTTCGCTCTGAGTTGGCTGGCGGTCGCCGCGCTGGCCGTGCTCGGCTACCAGCGCTCGACGCAGCTGCAACGCCACCTGTTCGCCCTGCTGGCCGTGCTGGCGCTGGGCCTGCCGATACTCAATGGCCTGACCGCACCACAAGGGCATTTGTTTGCCAGCCTCGGCAGGGGTGATCTGACGCTTGCCGGTATAGACTTGGTAGTACTCGTCGCAGGGGCGCTCTGCGCCTGGCGGGCTTGCACCCGCCCTGCAACGCAGCAGCACCTGCGTCCTACTCGCCATGCGCAGGAGGTCGCGCCATGAATCTGCTTAGCTTCGCACTGGCTTACGCCGCCATGATTGCACTCTGTCTGGCCATACCCCGTCATCACCGCCAGCTGTTCGAGCTGGCTCCGCCCCCTGCCCGGCAACGCGCCCTTCGTCTGTTGGCGCTCGTGTTGCTGATGACGGCCGCGGCGCTGAACATGGCTTTTTCAGGTTGGGCGATAGGGCTGGTGGTTTCCCTGGCGCAGCTGATGTGTGCTGGTCTGCTGGTTGGGCTGATGTTGGCCTGGCGTGAGCGCCTCCTGCTCCCGACTGGCGCTACGCTCAGCCTGGTTGGTGTGGTGACGGCCTTCATCTGACCGGCAGCGCCGCTTTGCAGTGGCGCTTCATCACCTCGGCTTGACCACGACTCGGACAAGGCAGAATACTGTACACAAATACAGTATTCGTGGATTTGCTGTTCGCCATGTCTTCCGTTGTATCCCTTGATCACCTGCTCGATGCGCGCCGACTATGGCGCGGCCAGCGCAGCACGGCCGCCCCCAGCACCCAACCGACAGGCCATGCAGCCCTGGATGCGGCGCTACCGGGTGGCGGCTGGCCGATAGCAGCATTGAGCGAATTGCTCATCGCCACGACAGGTATCGGCGAACTACGCCTGCTATGGCCCACCCTGGCACGCCTGACCACCCGTGGCGAGCGCGTCGTGCTGATCGCACCACCCTATTTGCCTTTCCCTCCCGCCTGGCTCGCCGCAGGCGTCGACCTCCGCCAGCTCAGCCTCGTGCGCGCCATGGGCCAGGAGGCCTTGTGGGCAGCCGAACAATGCTTGCGTTCGGGCAGTTGTGGCGCGGTGCTGTGCTGGCCACAGCAGGCCGATGATCGCTCGTTGCGACGCCTGCAGGTGGCCGCTGAAACCGGGCAAACACTGGCCTTTGCCTATCGCCCGTTGCGCGAATCCGTCAACCCGTCGCCGGCAGCGCTGCGCCTGGCGATCGAAAGTCACCCGGCCCAGGTGCGAATTCTCAAATGCCGCGGTGGGCTGGCACCGGCCCGGCCGATATCAGCCATGGGCTGGCACTGACATGTGGGCCTGCATTCTGCTGCCACAGCTGGCCATGGATGGTGTATTGCGTACACGCGCCGATCGAGCGTCACCGCTGGTCTTGCTGAGCGGTACCGCGCAGCGCCGTATGCTCCAGGCCGTCAACCCCGCCGCTCGAGCACTCGGGCTAAAACCTGGCCAGCCATTGGCGGCGGCGCTGGCCCTGACTCGGGCATTCTCCACAGCCGAATATGACGTGGCGGCCATCGAGCACTGGCAGCAACTGCTGGCCGCCTGGGCTTATGGCTACAGCTCCCAGGTCAGCCTGCATTATCCGCGCTGTCTGCTGTTGGAGGTTCATTCCAGTTTCAGCCTGTTTGGCCCCTGGCCGCGTTTCGAGGCACGCCTGCGAGCCGAACTGGATGAGCTGGGCTTTCGACACCGCCTCTGCCTGGCCCCCAATCCGGCCGCCGCTCGAGTTCTGGTCAATGTCCACGATGGCCTTGCCGTTACCGACACCCCTCGCCTGCGCCAGGTGCTTGGCCAGTTACCGATCGAGCGCATCGGCCTGCCACGCGAGGCCGCCACTGCGTTTGCACGTATGGGAATACGAACCCTGAAACAAGCCCTGAGCCTGCCACGTGCCAGCCTGGCACGGCGCTTTGCGAGTGATGTGCTGATACAGCTCGATACCCTGCATGGCCATCGGCCGCTGCCTCTGGAGTTCTACCGCCCACCGGATGTCTTTGACACCCGCATCGAGTTGAATTTCGAGGTCGAGTCTCACCAGGCCCTGCTGTTTCCATTGCGCAGGCTGACCGCCGACCTGGCCGCCTTTCTCGCCGGACGGGACAGTGGCGTCCAGCGTTTCAGCCTGTATCTGGAGCATCGCACCCTGCCCGACAGCGAGGTGCCGGTCGGCCTGCTCAGTGCCGAGCGCGAGCCCGCCATGCTGTTCGAACTGACCCGTGGCCGCCTCGAGCACCTGCAGCTGCCAGCCCCCGTCCTTGCGGTGCGTCTGGTCGCTCGTGATCTGCCAGCTTTCACGCCGGTCCATCAACCCCTGTTCGACGAGCGCCCGCAGCAGAATGTGCCCTGGGAGCAACTGCGCGAACGCCTCCGCGCCCGACTGGGCGACGAAACCGTGGTCTCGCTGAGCGCACGCGCGGACCACCGCCCCGAATGCGCCTGGCAGGAAAGCAGCCTCGCCCGCACCGAACCATGGCCCCACGCCGGGTTGCGCCCCGGCTGGCTGCTGAGTGCTCCGCAGCCCTTGCGCGAAGAGGGCCTGCTCATCCTGGCCGGCCCCGAGCGCATCGAGTCCGGCTGGTGGGATGGTGCCGACGCACGACGCGACTACTACCGGGTACAGACCGCTACCGGCCAGCAGGGCTGGGCATTTCGCGCCCTCCCTGGAGGGCCGCTGCTGCTGCACGGCTGGTTCGCATGAGCATCGAATACGCCGAGCTGCACTGCCTGTCCAACTTCAGCTTCCAACGGGGCGCATCCAGTGCCCAAGAGCTTTTCGAACGCGCCAAGCGCCAGGGCTATGGCGCCCTGGCGATCACCGATGAATGCACCCTGGCCGGTATCGTGCGCGCCTGGCAGGCCTCGAAAGATACCGGCCTGCCGCTGATCATCGGCAGCGAGGTACAGATCGAAGATGGGCCCAAACTGGTCTTGCTGGTGGAAAACCTGACCGGCTACCAGACCCTCTGCCAGTTGATTACCCGTGCCCGCCGGCGGGCCGAAAAAGGTCGCTACCAGGCGCTGCGCGAAGACCTGAGCGAGTGGCCGCTAGAGGGGCTGCTGGCGATCTGGCTGCCCGACGACAGGGCTGATACCGAAGGTCGTTGGCTGCTCGAACGTTTTCGCGAGCGGCTGTGGCTCGGCATCGAACTGCATCGGGGACCGGACGACGCGCTGCAGCTGCGGCAATCCCTGGCCCAGGCTTCACGCCTGGGCATACCCGCCGTGGCCTGCGGCGACGTGCACATGCATGCCCGCGGTCGTCGGGCATTGCAGGACTGCATGACCGCCATCCGTCACCATCTGCCGGTCGCCGAGGCCGGATGCCACCTATTCCCCAATGGCGAACGCCACCTGCGGTCGCGCGAGGAGCTGGCCCAGCTCTATCCAGCCGCACTGCTCGCCGAAACTCTTCGCATCAGTCAGCGCTGCCATTTCCAGCTCGACCAGCTGAAGTATCACTACCCCCACGAACTGGTCCCGCCCGGACATGACACCACCTCATGGTTGCGCAAGCTGGTCGAGGATGGCGCACGCTGGCGCTGGCCGGACGGCATCACGGAAAAGGCCCGTGCACAGCTCGAACACGAACTCGCGCTGATCGCTGATCTGCATTACGAAAGCTATTTCCTGACCGTGCACGATATCGTCCGCTTCGCCCGCGAGCGGGGCATTCTCTGCCAGGGCCGGGGCTCGGCGGCCAACTCGAGCGTCTGCTTCGTGCTGGGTATTACCGAGCTCGACCCGGTGCGCAGCAAACTGCTGTTCGAGCGTTTCCTCTCTCGCGAGCGCAACGAGCCACCCGATATCGACGTGGACTTCGAGCACGACCGGCGCGAGGAAGTCATCCAGTACGTTTTTCAGCGCTACGGCCGCAATCGCGCCGCCCTCACCGCCGTGGCCAGCAGTTACCGCGCCACCGGTGCCCTGCGGGATGTCGCCAAGGCGCTGGGGCTGCCGCCGGATCAGATCAATGCCCTCGCCGAGTGCTGTGGCCGCTGGAGTGAGGACATACCCGACGACTCGCGGCTGAGCGAGGCCGGTTTCGACCCGAACAGCCCGGTGTTGCGCCGGGTCCTGGTGCTGACCAAGGCGCTCATCGGTTTTCCTCGCCACCTTTCCCAGCACCCTGGCGGTTTCGTGATCTCCGAGCAGCCGCTCGACACCCTGGTGCCGATCGAAAATGCCAGCATGGCCGACCGCACGGTGATCCAGTGGGACAAGGACGATCTCGATGCGGTCGGGCTGCTCAAGGTCGACGTGCTGGCACTGGGCATGCTCAGCGCGATACGTCGCTGTTTCGACCTGATCGAACACTATCGCGGCACGCGCTGGACCCTCGCCACGCTGCCCGCGGAGGACAAGCCCACCTACGAGATGATCAGTCGGGCCGATACGATCGGCGTGTTCCAGATCGAATCACGTGCACAGATGGCCATGCTGCCACGCCTGCGCCCGAAGACCTTCTACGACCTGGTCATCCAGGTCGCCATCGTCCGCCCCGGACCGATCCAGGGCGACATGGTGCATCCCTACCTGCGTCGACGTAACGACGAAGAAAAAGTGGATTACCCGTCCGAAGAACTGAAACCGGTGTTCGAGCGCACCCTTGGCGTGCCCCTTTTTCAGGAACAGGTGATGGAACTGGCGATCGTGGCGGCCGAATACACGCCAGACGAGGCCGACAAGCTGCGCCGTGCCATGGCCGCCTGGAAGCGCCACGGCAGTCTGGAGCCCCACCGCGTGCGGCTGACCGAGCGCATGCTCGCCAAAGGCTACCAGCCCGACTTCATCGCGCGGATCTTCGAACAGATCAAAGGCTTCGGTAGCTACGGTTTCCCCGAATCGCACGCGGCGAGTTTTGCGCTCCTCACCTATGCCAGCTGCTGGCTGAAACGCCACGAACCGGCTGCATTTGCCTGCGCCCTGATCAACAGCTGGCCGATGGGCTTCTACAACCCTGACCAGATTCTCCAGGACGCCCGCCGCCACGGGCTGGAAATACGCCCGGTGGACGCTCGCCACAGCGGCTGGGATTGCAGCCTCGAGCCGAGTCGCCAGGAGCAACCGGCCATCCGCCTGGGGCTACGGATGGTGCGCGGCTTTCGGGAAGCCGATGCCCAGCGCATCGAAGCCGCACGCCAACGCCAGCCATTCACGGACATCCATGACCTGTGCCTTCGAGCCGAACTCGAACCGCGTGCGCGCGAGCAGCTCGCCGATGCCGGCGCCCTGCGCGGCCTGGCAGGCCATCGACATCGAGCGCGCTGGACCGTGGCCGGAATCGAGCCACAACTGCCACTGTTCGCCCACCTGCCCGCTGCTGAGGAAGCGCCCATCAACCTGCCACTCCCCTCAGCGGGCGAGGATCTGCTCAATGACTACGCGACCCTTGGCACGACGTTGGGGCCACACCCCCTGGTCTTGCTACGAGATGAGCTCAGGGCCAGGCGCTGCCGCAGTTCACGGGAACTGGCCATGATCGAGCATGGCCGCCCGGTCAGCGTTGCCGGCCTGGTGATCGGCCGACAACGCCCACAGACCGCCAGCGGTGTCATCTTCGTCACCCTGGAAGACGAGTTCGGCATGGTCAACGTGGTGGTCTGGCGCGACCTGGCCGAGCGCCAGAGGCGGCCCTTGATCCAGTCGCAACTGCTGCGTGTGGATGGCCATCTGGAGTCGGCCAGCGGCGTGCGACATGTCATCGCCGGCCGCCTGAGCGACCTCACGTCCTTGCTCACCGGGCTCGATGTGCGCAGCCGCGATTTTCAGTGATCGAGCGCTCGCCTGACCCCAGCCGGAGGTAACCGCGCGATCCGTTCATCGCTCGGCTCCTCGACTGCATCTACCAGCCCAAAGGGCGCCGCGCCCGCTCGACTTTGGACTATGCTGGCCTTGCCCACCCCACTACTCATAAACTGCAGCCCTTGCTGCGAATCTGGTTGGCACAACAGGTAGTCGAATGCATTCACGCGCTTACAGCAGTCTTACGCAATACGTGCCCCATATACCTCGCCCCACGCTGAGCCAGGAACTCCGCTGACGTGTCTATCCGCGCTCGTCTGGTCTGGCTTGTCATAGCCGTTATCGCACCAGCACTGGCCTTTGCGCTCTATGCAACCTATTCGGTCTACCGAGCCCAGTCCTCTCATGTCGACCAGGGCATGCAGGAGACCACCCGCGCTGTAGCCTTGGGTGTCGACCGCGAACTGGCTCGGTACGGGGCAATCGTCACTACTCTGGCAGCCTCGCCAACGATCAGAAATGGCGATCTGCGCGCCTTCCATGAGCGACTGCAACAGACCGAGCATCCGGTGGGCTCGGGGGTGACTATCTTCGATGCTGACGGGGTTCCCCTCGCCGATTCGGACTACCCTTTCGGCGAACCCTTGCCGATGCCCCCACGCCTGCCGGTTCATCCGGCACTGGGAACCGAGACCCAACTTCAGATCAGCTCGCTGTTTCGCGATCCGGTCACCCAACTCGAAAGCATTGCCATCCACCGTCCAGTGCTTCGCAACGGCCGCGTCCAGTACTTCGTCACCATGAAATTTCCGGTGACGGCACTTGGCGTGATGCTCGAGGCGCAGGATTTACCGAAGCGATGGCTCGGCGTGATCCTGGACCAGCGACACACCATCGTGGCACGCACCCGCGATCCAGCCGGACACATCGGCGAACGTGCCAGCCCCGACTTCATACAAAAGCTACGCGCCTCGCCCGCTCGCGACGGCAAGGTGATGTCCGTAACCCGCGACGGCGTCGAGGTCGTCACCTTTTTCAGCCGCGCCGAAGCGTCAGGCTGGACCATCCTGATCGCAATTCCACGACACGATCTGCTGTTCAGCGTGCTGGCACCCATCGGAACCATGGCGGTTGGGATTCTCGTGGTGCTGGCCTTGGCGATCGCGCTTGCCATCGCCGTTGGCCGGACAATCACCCGCCCCTTGGCGCAACTCGATCTTGCCGCCGGGGCGCTCGGCCGCGGCGAGGTCATCCAGGCGTTTCACACCGGCATGGACGAAACCGACCGGACCGCGCAAGCGCTGGCTCAAGCCAGCGTCACCATTCATCGTGCCAGCCACGAAATGGCCGAGCGGGTGCAAGACGCACTCGCCCAGGCTGAGCGATCCCACCGTGCATTGCTGCAGGGGCAGAAGCTTGAAGCGCTGGGCAACTTGACCGCCGGCATATCGCACGAATTCAACAACATCCTGCAAAGCATGACCATGGGCTTGCAGCTGGCCGATATGCTGAGCCCGCACCCAAGGGCCAAGCGCGCCATCGAAGCGTGTCAGCGTTCAGCCCAACGGGCGACCCGCCTGACGCGCCATCTGATGACGTTCAGCCGCAGTCGCACTGCCGATGCGGAACAGGTGGATCTCCGAACGTTGATCATCGGTATGAACGAGCTGTTGACCGGGACACTTCCCAATCACATCGAACTGAAGCTTGAACTACCTGAAGGTGCCTGGCCTACCGTACTCGACCCTGTTCAATGCGAACTGGCTATTCTCAACCTCGCCATCAATGCCCGCGATGCGATGCCCGGCGGCGGCGGCTAACCATCAGCCTTCACAACCAGGTACTGGTGGAAGGCAACCACCTTGGGCTGCACGCTGGCGCCTATTTATGCATACAGGTCGCCGACGGCGGCTGCGGCATGAGCAAAGAGGTAATGGCCCAAGCGTTCGAGCCGTTCTTCACCACCAAGGCGGTGGGCGAAGGAACAGGTCTCGGGCTCGCCCAGGTCTATGGTTTCGCCAGACAGGCCGGTGGCGCGGTTTCGATCGAAAGCGAGGTCGGCAAGGGCACCCGCGTCATTCTGGTGCTGCCGCGCCTTGAGCATCGCTCAGATGCTCCTCCCAGCGTTCAGTTGCCACCGGCACAGGCTGTACGCGCGGCGCGTGTGCTGTTGGTCGACGACGATGCCGAGGTGCGCGAGGTAATGATGTCGATGCTGGCGGAACTGGGCTATCAAGTCGAGGAGGCGATAGGCTCGGAAACCGCCCTGGCGAGGCTGAGCGATGCGAATCAGCCACCGATCCACCTGCTCCTTTCGGATATCGTGATGCCGGGACAAATGGATGGCGTCGCTCTTGCCGAACAAGCGCGACGCCTGTACCCCGCGTTGCGCATCATACTGGCCACCGGTTACACCGAGCGCATCGCGGCTGATCATGGGTTCCGCGTGCTTCCAAAACCCTTTACCAGCCAGGCTCTGGCCGACGCGCTATGCGAGGCTCTCGGCTCCGCAGCTTCCACTTCATCCCCGGTCCATTGAGGAGGAGGCGCATAGCCTAGGCTGCACGGCGGCCAGGCTGGCCAAACAGCACGCTGCCGAAGGCTGGACTATTGAGCATGCTTGCCGCGGTACGGGATGGCCTTCTACAGTGATGACTCATCTCTGTTCAGAAGCCTGCCCGATGCTCGCCGACGCCCTCGCCCGCTTTCCTCGCCTTGAGCTGATCGCCGACGCCACGCCGCTGGAACACTTGCCACGTCTGTCACGTCACCTGGGTCGGGATATCTGGATCAAGCGCGACGATCTCACTCCGCTGGCCTTCGGCGGAAACAAAGCGCGCAAGCTCGAATACCTCGGTGCCGCTGCCCTGGCCGAGGGTGCCGAGGTGCTGGTCACTGCTGGCGCCATTCAGTCCAACCATGTACGCCAGACGGCGGCGCTGGCGGCCAGGCTCGGCCTTGGCTGCCTGGCGTTGCTGGAAAATCCGTTGGGTACCGCCGAGGACAACTACCTGGGTAATGGCAACCGCCTACTGCTCGACCTGTTCGGCTGCGAGATCGAAGCGGTCGCCAACCTGGATAATGCCGACGAGTTGCTACTGGCCGCCGCTGAGCGCCTGCGCAGCACGGGACGTAATCCTTACGTGGTACCCGTCGGCGGCTCCAATGCGCTCGGTGCCCTGGGCTATGTGCGTGCCGGTCTGGAACTGGCTGAGCAGATGCACAGCAGCGGAGAGGACTTCGCCGCCGTGGTGCTCGCCTCCGGAAGCGCCGGAACCCACAGCGGTCTAGCCCTGGCGCTGGAATATGCCCGGCCGGGGAGCCGTGTGGTCGGAATCACTGTATCGCGCCCGGAGGCGACGCAGCGCCCCAAGGTCGAAGGCCTGCTGCAACGCACCGCCGAGCGGCTCGGCGTCGAGGCGCCGGCGGGACTCAAAATCGAATTGTGGGATCAGTATTTCGCCCCACGCTATGGTGAGCCGAATGCTGACACCCTGGCCGCCATTCGTTTGCTTGCCGAACAGGAAGGTCTGCTGCTCGACCCGGTGTACACCGGCAAGGCGTTCGCCGGCCTACTCGATGGCATCACCCGCGGCGCCTTCCCCGGCCGGGGGCCGCTGCTGTTTCTGCATACGGGTGGTGCCCCGGCGCTATTCGCCTATCATCCATGGGCGCTTTAGCCGGATACCGTTATTCCATGAACATCCGCTTTGAAAATGGCTAATTATTTTATTGAATAAACTTTGCGCTTAGAGTTGTCCGACTTCCCCATTCAGAGGCTTGCCATGACATTCACCACCGTGCGTCGTCGCTTCCTGCTCGCTAGCCTGAGCCTGATATTCGGTTCCATTCTGTCCACCCCAACGTTCGCTGCCGATCTGCTCGATGAGGTCAAAGCCAACGGCACTCTGAAGGTCGGTCTGGAAGGCACCTACCCGCCCTTCAACTATCAGGACGAACGCGGCCAGTTGACCGGTTTCGAGGTCGACTTCGCCAATGCGCTGGCAGAGGAACTGGGGGTCAAGGCCGCGTTCCAGCCAACCAAGTGGGACGGCATCCTCGCCGCCTTGGAATCCAAACGCCTGGACGTGGTGATCAACCAGGTGACCATCTCCGAGGAACGCAAGCAGAAATACGACTTCTCTACGCCCTATACCGTCTCCGGTATCCAGGCGCTCACCCGCAAGGCCGATGCCGACAGCGTCAAGCGTCCAGCTGATCTGGCCGGCAAGAAGGTCGGCGTGGGCCTCGGCACCAACTATGAGCAGTGGTTGAAAGAGAACGTGCCACAAGCCGATATCCGCACCTACGACGATGACCCGACCAAGTTCCAGGACCTTGCCGTAGGCCGCATCGACGTGATCCTGGTCGACCGGCTGGCCGCCTTCGAGATGGTCGAGAAAACTGGCGATCGCCTGGCGGTGGCCGGTGAGGCGTTCTCCCGCCAGGAGTCCGGCATCGCCCTGCGCAAGGGCAACCCGCAATTGCTCGCCGCCATCGACGAGGCCATTGCCAAGCTGCGCGCCGACGGCACACTCAAACAGCTCTCGGAGAAGTGGTTCGGGGCTGACGTCACGCAATGATCGAGGGCAGCCTGCAGCTCGTTCTGGACTCCCTGCCCTTCCTGCTCAAGGGCGCGTGGTGGACCGTGGTGCTGAGCCTTGGCGGGATGTTCTTTGGCCTGCTGCTGGGCTTTGGCCTGGCCCTGCTGCGGCTGTACGCTTACTGGCCGCTACAGTGGCTGGCGCGGGTCTACGTGTCGTTCTTCCGCGGCACGCCGCTGCTGGTGCAGCTGTTCATGATCTATTACGGCCTGCCGCAACTGGGCATCCAGCTCGATCCGCTGCCGGCGGCGCTGATCGGGTTCTCGCTGAACATGGCGGCCTATACCGCCGAGATCCTGCGCGCGGCCATCGCCTCCATCGACCGTGGCCAGTGGGAAGCAGCGGCGAGTATCGGCATGAGCCGCGCGCAGACCCTGTACCGGGCCGTCCTGCCGCAGGCTGCACGCACCGCCCTGCCGCCGCTGGGCAACAGCTTCATCTCGCTGGTCAAGGACACCGCCCTGGCCGCCACCATCCAGGTCCCCGAGCTGTTCCGACAGGCGCAGCTGATCACTGCACGCACGTTCGAAATCTTCACCATGTATCTGGCTGCCGCCCTGATCTACTGGATGTTGGCCAGCGTGCTGGCGTACTTCCAGGGGCGTCTGGAAGACCGGGTCAACCGTCACGAGCGGGGCGCCTGATGATCTCCTTACGCAACCTGAGAAAGTCCTTCAACGGCCAGGAGGTGCTCAAGGGCATCGACCTGGATATCGCTCCCGGCGAGGTGCTGGCGATCATCGGCCCCAGCGGTTCGGGCAAGACCACCCTGCTGCGCTGCCTGAATTTGCTGGAGCAACCCAGCGGCGGCCATATCAGCGTCGGTGCGATCCATATCGACGCCGATAAGCCGCTCAAGGCACAGCAAAGGCTGATCCGTGAGCTGCGCCAACACGTCGGTTTCGTGTTTCAGAACTTCAACCTGTTCCCCCATCGCACCGCACTGGAAAATGTCATCGAAGGCCCGGTGCATGTGAAGAAGGAACCGCGCAACGAGGCCATCGCGCGCGGCCGTGCTCTGCTGGCCAAGGTCGGCTTAGGTGGCAAGGAAGACGCCTATCCCAGGCGCCTCTCCGGTGGTCAGCAACAGCGCGTGGCGATCGCCCGCGCGCTGGCGATGCAGCCGGACGTGATCCTGTTCGACGAACCCACCTCGGCGCTTGATCCGGAACTGGTCGGCGAGGTGCTCGCCACCATCCGCGGACTGGCCGAGGAAAAGCGCACCATGGTCATCGTCACTCACGAGATGAGCTTCGCCCGCGACGTGGCCGACAGGGCGATCTTCATCGACGGCGGGGTCATCGTTGAACAGGGCGACGCAAGGCAACTGCTCAGCGCACCGCAGCATGAGCGCACACGGCAGTTCTTGAGCAAGTTCATCGGCGATCACCAGGCGCATTAGATCGCCCGCCCTGGTTCAGCTTCCCCCTATCTCTGGTCTGGGATCGTCTTCGCTGAGACATCGGCGAGACTCGGCTGGAAGGCCCTTAACCCTTCAACGCCGCCTCGATCGTAGCGATGTCGATCTTGCGCATGCCCATCATCGCTTCGAACGCGCGCTTGGCTGCTGCCTGATCAGGACTGGTATATGCGGCCGTCAGCACGCGAGGCGTGATTTGCCACGACAGGCCCCACTTGTCCTTGCACCACCCGCATTCACTTTCCTGGCCGCCATTATCGACAATCGCGTGCCACAAGCGGTCCGTCTCGGCCTGGTCGTCGGTTGCGACCTGGAACGAGAACGCCTCGCTGTGCTTGAAGGCCGGCCCCCCATTTAGTCCGAGGCAAGGAATCCCCATTACGGTGAACTCGACCGTTAGGACATCGCCCTGCTTACCCGCGGGATAATCACCCGGCGCGCGATGAACCGCGCCCACTGCGCTATCCGGGAAGGTTTCGGCATAGAAGGTAGCCGCCTCGAGAGCAGTACCGTCGTACCAGAGGCAAATGGTGTTTTTGCTGATCATTTTGCGTCTCCCTGATTGGCTGATGAGCTGGACGTCGCAAATCTAGTCGTACGGGCCCCTGTGGAATCGACAGCCCGCTCGGATTTACCGCCTCCGGTTTAGCCGGCTGCACTATTGCCGCCTCTACAGGCCGGCTCTATTTATCAAAGCTCCGGGGCCCGAGGCGCTCGCGTTAGGGACATGCGCGGGACGACAGCCGAAGGCTACGCCGACATGAAACTGACGGGCCCATGCCAGGCACCGTGGGTCTCATTCAAGCTGATGCCGGCCCCTAGACGAATGCATCGACCAAGAGTCAACGCGCTTCGAAACGCGACTTCCCATCAGGTTCAGAGGGCAAGTCAGACTCGCTCGACCAACATGTCCAGAAAGGCGCGCAAGGCCGGGTTGGTGCGACGACTCGCGGGCCACACGGCAGTGATATTGTGCCGCTCGACCGTGAAATCCGAGAGAATCGGAACCAGCTCTCCGCGCCGTATGCCAGGGGTCGCCATGAAACTCGCGGCCATTCCGATGCCGGCACCCGCTGCGACTGCCGCCATCACGCCTTCGCTCGCATCGACGATGACCGAGGCAGATGGGGCCGTGCTCGCTCCTTGGAAAACGATACCGCGAACCGGACGTAAGGCATCCGGTTGGCAGACGCCAGGACAGCGGACGATTGGGGATTGCCGGATAGCCCGTCGGGCTGTCCGGCCCAGGTCCGAACCGCCGATACCCTTAAGGCGCAAGGCCTTCTTCAGCTCGGTGCGAGATCTCACAGCACTAGCTGGGTTGTACTGACCGCAGCACATCGATGAATGCGCGCAGCGTTGCCGGAATCTGCCGGTGCCCTGAGTAATACAGGGCGAGTCCGGGGTCGGGAGGACACCATTCCTGCAGCACCGCTTTCAGCCGACCTTCGGCAATGGCGGCCGCCGCATAGGACTCCGGAACATAGGCGATGCCCAGCCCACCGATGGCGGCCTCCACCATCAGCGTATTGTTATCAAGGGTCAGTTGACCCGGTACATCGATCGAAACGCTTCGGCCGTCGCGTTCGAACTCCCAACGATAGCGTTTACCGCTGGGCAGCCTCTGGCGAATGCAGCAGTGTCCCCGAAGCGCAGCCGGTTCGTTGATGGCGTCATGACAGGCCAGATAGTCCGGCGAGGCCACCGCAACGAACCGCACAGGCGGGCCCAACGGCACCGCGATCATGTCACGTGGCACTGCCTCCATCAGACGCACTCCGGCGTCGAAGCCGCAGTCGACGATATCCACGAACGCGCCGTCAGTGACCAGATCCAGCTCGACGCGCGGATGCTCATCGACGAACCGAGGCACCACGTCAGACAGCAGGACACGAATTCCGCCCTCATTGCCATTTATGCGCAGCACGCCGCGCAGTTGCTCGGCAGATGGGGCGAGCTCTGAAAGGACAGCATCCATCGCCTTGATCAGCGGCCGCATCCCGGCGATCAGCCGTTCGCCCTCAACCGTAGGCGACACGCTTCGCGTCGTCCGGTGCAACAAGCGCATGCCCAGATTTCGTTCCATCGCGCGGATCGAATGGCTGAGCGAAGAGCGTGTCACGCCTAGCGAATCCGCTGCTTCGCGAAAACTGCGCCTCGCCGCGATCTCGGCAAGCGCATCGATGTCACTCCAGGAAGGTCTTTTCATTAGTGAATTCTACTCACCAGGCCATTCTATTTGATGGGGATTCTGTCACTGATGATGCGGGACTAGCATGAGGCTCTCAATCATTACCTGGAGAGCAGCATGACCAAGACATGGTTCATCACCGGCACTTCATCCGGGATCGGGCATCTACTGGCGCAGCGAGCCTTGATGCAAGGCGATTACGTCATCGCGACAGCGCGCAACCTGCAGACCCTCGCCGAGCTGAAGGCTCAGTATCCGGAGCGGCTGCTCGACCTTGTGCTGGAACTCACTGACACCTCCAGCATCCGTCAGGCCGTGGACGCCGCATTTGGCTGGGCTGGGCGCATCGATGTCGTCGTCAGCAACGCCGGCTATGGATTGGTTGGCGCTGCCGAGGAGCTCAATGATGAGCAGATCGCGCGGCAATTGGCGACCAACCTTACCGGGAGTATCCAGTTCATCCGTGCAGTTCTGCCGCATTTCCGCGGTCAGGGTGGCGGGCGCATCGTGCAGATCTCATCCGAGGGTGGGCAGGTGGCGTATCCCGGTTTCAGCCTTTACCACGCCAGCAAATGGGGTGTTGAAGGCTTCATCGAAGCGGTCGCGCAGGAGGTGGCTGGATTCGGCATTGATTTCATGCTGGCCGAACCGGGGCCGACCGATACTCGTTTCGGCGCCAGCATCGACTATGCACAGGAGTGGTCCGAATACGTGGGTACGCCAGCCGATGAGGTGCGCAACGCCGTACGGTCGGGTTCGTTCCCCATGAAGGGAGATGCACAGCGCACGGTGGATATCCTGATGCGCGCCATCGGCAAGCCCAAGCCGCCGTTTCGTCTCGCCCTCGGCAGCACGGCTTATGAGCACATTCACCTTGCACTGAGCACACGTCTGCAGGCGCTCGACGCTCAGAAGTCCGAGGCGTACGCAGCCGACAAGCAGCTGTCGTAAATCGGATCCGAGACGCGCCCTCGTTGCCTGGGCTCGCTTGCCCGGCAAGCATTCGAAACGCTTTTAACAAACGTGGCAGGTAAACAGATGAGACTCGGAAACGCTGTTCTCTCCTTAGGTTCGGTGATGGCTCTGGCCGTTTGCGGCACCGTGCTCGCCGAAGCGGATAATCAACTGGTTGGTACCTGGGCAATGGTCACTGCGACAACCGAGCGGCACGGAGTTAAAGCCGATGCTTACGGGCCCGAGCCTCGTGGCTGGTTGGTATTCACCAAAGAGCTGACTTTTGTCGAGGTACTGACCGATCCACGTGTACCGAAATTCGCCTCCGAGGTGCGGGGTGAAGGCACGGATGAAGAGAACCACGCGGCGATGGCCGGCGGCATTGGCTTCTTCGGCCGTTATACCGTCGACCAGAGCGGCGAGTTCAGCGGCAACACCATCACGGGCTCGACCTTCCCGAACTGGGTCGGGGCGGTACGTACCCGTGATGACCTGAGACTGAGGGTCGAAGGAGATCGGATGATTGAAGACTTCCGCCGTCCTGACGGGACCAAGGTTCACATTGTCTGGGAGCGGGTTCGCTAGCCGAAAGCTGCCTTTTGGCACCGTGGCGCAGACGGATCAGGGCTTTCATTGTCGATTCCTACGCGGCGTGAAACCGCGTGGCACCTAGCGGTACTGCCATATACGCACTGATGCGCTTTCAAGTTTTCAAGCTCTCACGGAACGCCGGATCGTCCAGATAAGCCACGTTGAGACGCGTCCAGGGCACCGCCACATTTCGATTCACGGCGAAGATCGATCCGGGTGCCAGCATCACTCCTCTGCTCAGGCAGTGGCGGGTCAACTCGTTCGTATCCTCGATTCCGGGAAAGCGGGCCCAGAGGTAGAGGCTCTGCTCCGGTCGGCAAAAGACCTCTGCCCCCAGCTCATCGAGTATCTCCAGGCCACGGTGCGTTGCCTCGCGGAGCCGGTTTTGGAGGCGTCCCAGGTGCCTGAGAAAGTGCCCCTCCCCCAGGATCACCTCGATGGTGCGCTCACTGTACTCAGCGCCACTGTTGTGCAGCAGCATCTTCAAATCAGCTAACTCTTCGATACGCTGCTTGCTGCCGGCAATAAAACCGACCCGCAGCGCCGCCGAGATGGACTTGGAAAAGCTGCCTAGGTAAAGCGTGCGGTTCAGTTGATCCAGCGCTGAAAGCTTGACCGCCGAGCTGGACTTGAAGTCGGCCATGGCGTCGTTTTCGACGACGAGCAGGTCATGCGCGCCAGCTATCTGAAGCAGCCGGTGGGCCTTGGCGTTCGACAAATCCGAACCAGTCGGGTTGTGGCCAACCGACTGCATAAAAAACAGCTTGGGCTTGTGCCGCTTGAGCATGCGTTCCAATGCATCAAGGTCCGGCCCATCGGCTTGGCGCGGTACGCCTAGCATTCGCGCGCCTTGCAGTTGCAGCTTGCCAAACAGCGGGTAGTATCCCGGATCCTCGACAAGGACGACGTCACGTGGCGCAACGTAACGACGGATGATCAGGTCCATGGCGTGGTTGGCACCGAGAGTCGTGACGACCTGTCTGGGCGAGACGGTTATGGCGTAATCAGCCAGTTTTTGTATCAGCCGGTGGCGAAGCGCTGGATTGCCCAGACGGGTGCCGTAGCGAAACAGGGTGGTGACCCCGCCGCGAACGACCTGCCGATGAAACTTGTCCAGGCGCATGTCCATCAGCCATTCCACGGGCGGGAAACCTTCTCCCAGATGCGAGTGACCCGGCTCGCGCACGAACTGTTGACGCATCATCCAGATGGTGTCCAGAGCGCGGGTATAGGGCTCAACCTCCTCTTCATCCAAGCCAGTCGCCGGCAAGTCGCAGACGAAAAACCCGCTGCCGTGACGGCCTTCTACCAGACCCTGCGCGGCGAGGTGCTCATAGGCAGTAATGACGGTGTTCTTTGAGAGCTGGTGCAGACGCATGTACTCGCGGAGCGACGGCAGCTTGTCGCCTGCCTTGAAGGCTCCGTCTGCAATTTGCCGTGCAATGCCATTGGCAACCTTTTGCGCGAGCGTCTGACGAGCCATGGCGAGTTCTAGTTCTGTTTGGAACTTAACTGTCTCTCGAAACTGTACCTTCTTTCAAGGTTACAGATGGGACTAACGTGGTGCACCAATAACAACTGACTCCCCCAAGGAGCACCCCGATGTCCATCGATTCTCGCTTGCCCGCATTCCGAAACCTAACGCCAGTTGATCGCCTCACGCACCTACAGCAGTTGCTCTCCTTGTCCGACGCGGACGCCACTCTGCTGCGTGCTCCAGGGGCGCTGCCCTTGGACGTCGCCGATGGCATGATTGAAAACGTGCTGGGTACATTCGAGCTGCCCTACGCAATTGCCAGCAACTTTCAAATCAACGGGCGGGACGTCCTGATCCCTCTAGTCGTCGAGGAACCGTCCGTCGTTGCCGCTGCGTCGTTCATGGCCAAGCTGGCCCGGCCAGCCGGGGGGATTTCTGACCTCCAGCAGCGCGCCACTGATGCGCGCGCAGGTACAGATCGTGGGCGTGAAGGACCCCTATAACGCCCGCCTCAGCCTGCTGAGCAACAAGGACGAGATCATTGCGCTGGCCAATAGCAAGGATCAACTGCTGAACAAGCTCGGCGGCGGATGTCGCGATATCGAGGTGCACACCTTCATCGACAGCCCGCGCGGACCGATGCTGGTCGCGCATCTGATCGTCGATGTGCGTGATGCCATGGGCGCCAACACGGTCAACACCATGGCCGAAGCTGTGGCCCCGCTGATCGAACAGCTCACAGGCGGCAAGGTTCGCTTGCGCATCCTGTCCAACCTGGCCGATTTGCGCCTCGCCCGTGCCCAAATGCGCATCGCCCCTGAAGTGCTGGATACGGCTGATTACAAGGGCGTGGATGTCATCGAAGGCATCATCGACGCCTACACCTTTGCTGCGATCGACCCCTACAGGGCCGCAACCCACAACAAGGGCATCATGAACGGCATCGATCCGCTGGTTGTAGCCACGGGCAACGACTGGCGCGCAGTCGAAGCGGGTGCGCACGCCTATGCCTGCCGCAACGGACACTACGGTTCGCTGACCACTTGGGAGAAGGACAGTAGCGGCCACCTCGTTGGCACGATCGAAATGCCGATGCCGTTGGGCCTGGTCGGTGGCGCGACCAAAACCCACCCACTGGCGCAACTTTCCCTGCGCATCCTGGGCGTAAAAACGGCTCAGGAGCTGGCAGAAATCGCGGTCGCCGTCGGCCTGGCGCAAAACCTGGGTGCCCTGCGCGCACTGTCCACCGAAGGGATCCAGCGAGGCCACATGGCGCTGCATGCGCGTAATGTCGCCCTTTCGGCCGGGGCCCGCGGCGATGAGGTCGATTGGGTAGTCGAACGCATGGTAAAGATTCGAGACGTGCGAGCCGACCGTGCCGAAGCGCTGCTGGTTGAGAAGCGTGGCCAATGAGTGGCGATGCGGTCAGGCTGGTTGAGGTTGGCCCGCGCGACGGCTTACAGAACGAGCCGCGCGTATTGCCTGTCGAGACGCGCATTGGACTGATCGAGCGGCTTGTTGCCGCTGGCCTGCGCCACCTTGAGGTCGGTGCGTTCGTTTCGCCTCGGTGGGTCCCCCAGATGGCAGGTTGCGACCAGCTCATGCGCTGCCTAGCCCCGTTACCCGGGGTGGTCTACAGCGCGCTGGTACCCAACGAAAGAGGTCTGGATTTGGCACTGGAGAGCGGCTGCCGTGAGGTCGCGGTCTTTGCAGCAGCCTCGGAAGCTTTCTCGCAACGAAACATAAACTGCTCCATCGCCGAGAGTTTGGAACGGTTTGCACAGGTGCTAAGCAAAGCCCAGGCAGCGGGCGTCGAGGTGCGCGGCTATGTCTCCTGCGCGCTGGGCTGCCCCTTCACCGGCGACGTTGCGCTCGCAGATGTAGTTCGGGTCAGTAGCTCGCTCTACAGGATGGGGTGCTATGAGGTCAGTCTCGGTGACACGGTCGGTACTGGCACGCCTAGAAAAACGAAGGCCCTAATCGAAGCCTGCGCCAGCGAGATGCCTGTAACTGCTCTTGCGGGCCACTTTCACGACACCTATGGCATGGCGATCGCCAATCTTTACGCCGCACTCGAAGGCGGGGTTCGGGTTTTCGACAGCTCCGTATCCGGCCTTGGCGGCTGCCCCTATTCGCCAGGCGCAACCGGTAATGTCGCGACCGAAGATGTTGTTTACCTACTTGGTGAACTGGGTATGCGGACCGGCGTAAAGCTCGAAGCCCTGGTCGATGCGGGTAGCTTCATCGACCAAGAGCTGGATCGCCCCACGGCTTCGCGTGCGGCACGGGCAATCATTGCCAGACGCGGGCGCATGGGCCAGCGCATGTCCTGACTGACGCTTTTTCTCGATAACAACAAGAGCCCTTAGGGCAGGAGAACATCATGGAATACCAACCGAGCAAATCCGGTGCCCTTGTGTCATCAGGCAGGAGGCACTGCCATGAAGAAGCCTGAGTTCTACGAGGTGTGGGGAGACACCGTCGACAGCAATCACCTGATCATCTCCATCATCATCGGGGCATGCGTCAGTCTTGGCACCTTCTATCTCGCGCAGCACTTGCTCCTTGGTGTCGTCGAGTCGGCCCAGATGGCCCGCGCCTATGCCATGCTGACCGGCATTTTAGGCTGCCTCGGTGGAGGCTTGATCAGCGCCACGCTGTTCAAGCCCAAGCGCGATGTCGTCGAGGACCTGGTCGATCCCACGTTCCGCGAAGCAGTGCTTGGCGACCTGACTGCAGAGCATGGCACCCTCGGAAAGCTCGATGAGCTGCCTGCAGAGGTGGTGTCGGAACTACGGGAACTGGCCCTGTATGACCTGTTCCGCGACGCCGAGGCTGCGGAAATCCGCCGCGCTTCTCGAGCCCCCAGCCCCATCGAGCTGGGCCCGGCACAAGCTGGCTTGAGTGGAGGGCGTGCATGATGGAAGCCTTACTCAATCACCTTCTCGTGGCCTTCGGCATGGGGGTCATCGGCGCCGTAATCTTCGCTGCGATTGGCCTGATATCCGGTAGCGACGAAACCACCACCCTTGCACCGCTGACCCTGCTGGTGGTGCTGCTCGGTGTTCCGCCCGAAGGCGTGTTCACCTTCTTCCTGGCCGGCGCCGTAGCCAAGCATATGACGCACGCAGTTCCGACTGCCCTGCTCGGCATTCCGGGCGACACCATGGCGACGCCCTTGATGGCCGAAGCCAACTATCTGCGCAAACTCGGCGTTCCTCACATCGCGCTCCGTAAGATGATCTCCGGTGGCGCCATCGCCGCGCTCGTCGCCGTGCCGCTGTCGGTGCTGTTTGCCCTGCTGCTTGCACCATTCGGTGATGTCATCAAGGAATTCGCGCCTTGGGTGTTTCTTTGCGCTGCATTTTTGATCGCCTACTTTTCGGCGGGTCGCTGGGCCTCGGTGCTGACCCTGTTGCCCTTCGTTCTGGTAATCGTCGCGCTACAGACCCTGACCGCTCAGCACGGCGTGAAACTGGGCGTGAGCTACTTCCTCGGCATCGCGATTGGCCCGCTTATAGCTTCGCTGTTCGCACTCATGTCGCCGGGTGAACGGACCCGCATGAAGCGAGATGACGTCCGCGTATTTTCGCTATCGCCCGATGTGAAAAGCTGGGGTGGCTATTTTCCCAACCCGCTCAAGGTCCTGGACAAGCGCCAGACGCGCATGACTCTAGCCACCGCGGCCGTTTCGAGCGCGACTTTCGTGTTCAGCCCGGTCGCGATGACGGTGATACTCGGTGAGGTAGTCGGTGCGCGGATCAAGCACGCCTACCACCGCCTCACAACGGTCATCACGGCGCGCAACGGCGTCACCGAGGCGACCTACATCGCCGAGGCGTTAATTCCGTTGATTGCCTTTGGCCTGCCGCTAAGTCCGGTCGCCGCGGGCCCAGCGGCCCCTTTGTTCAATGCACCGCCGCGCTTTTCCGTAGACAGCGCGACCGGCGAGATCAACAACCTTCACACCTTGCTGAGCACCTGGGAATTTTTTTGGCTACGGCATGCTGGCAGTGATCATCGCTATCCTGATTGCTTACCCGTTCTCGATGAACTTCGCTCACCGTGCTGCATCCTTTGTATCTCGCAAGGTGAGCCACGAAGCGGTTATTGCGACCTTCGTTGGGCTGATCCTGGTAATCGGCATCTGGGAAGGCGGATTACTTGGCCTGATGGTCATACTCACCGTGGGGCTGCTCGGCGGTTTGCTGTCACGCTTCGTCGGTTTCAACATCGGCGTGCAGTTCATGGGCTTTTACACCGCCGTGCTCACCGTCCCGGCTCTGCTTGCACTGGGTGGATGACAAAACGGCTGCACGCTGCTGGCTGGATGATCCAGCCAGCGTGTGTCCGATGCATACTCAGCGGCGTGCCGACGTTCAGGGAGCCGTGATTGCGACCAAGCTTCATGGCGAAGCGCAAGCGGGACGCCCTTAGCGGGCAGAGCCTACGAGCGGAGCGCCTGATGGTCCCCGAACCATGTCGCTCATGTTGACAGGACGAAGTTAGGTAAAACGAACTGACCGAGCTCCTCAATGACCTCGCCCGCAGGGCGTTGGCCATATTTCAAATTGATGATCACATGGTTAACCCCAATCTCCTGCAAGCTTTCCAGCAGCGCGATCAGGTGATATCGCCCTAATTGATAGCCCAGGTGGATGGGGCGAGGTGGTGTCTGCGGATTATCTGTCAGGTCGACGTATAGCGACTGAGTGAAGGGTTTGAACAGCTCACCACATTCGGCACGAACCGCAGTGCGCCAACTCTCGACAATCAGTTGCTGAGTCTTTGGTGTGCGCGGATAACTGATCCAGCCATGACTGTAGCGGGCGATCCAATCCAACGTCTGGCGGCTATGGCCGGTCACAAAGAAAGGTATTTCCGCCGTGGTCGGCTTGGGAATCAGATCTGCCCCTTCAAGCGTGCCGCCGGACCAGGTCAAAGGCACGAAACTACTGCGCTGGACCTCGCGAAATACTGCGAGGTATTCGCGGAACAGGCTGTCGCGTTGCTCGGGGTCGACACCGAATGCGGGGAACTCCACCGGCCGGTCACCAGAAGCCACACCGAGTAACAGGCGGCCACCGCTGAGCTGATCGACACTGGTTGCGGCCTTGGCGGTATGCAGGGGATTGCGGATTGGCAGGATGATCGAGGCGGTACCCAGCGCAATCGTGCGTGTGTGTGCCGCCATAAAACCCAGGTAGACCCAAGGATCGAAGACCTGACCCGAATCGCCGAAACTGGGGTCACGTAACGGCACGTCGCGAAACAGAGAGCAGAGAAACCCAGCTTGTCGGCACGTTGGGCCAGGCTCGCCTGGTCGAGCATGCTCGGCGTATCACCGGCAAAGGCTTCGAGGGGGGAAGAAAAGACCCAGGGTCAGGCGGCCTTGGCGGTATGTGCGCTGAAAGCCAGGTTGTTGCTGATAGGGAATGGAATTCGGAGTGAACATGCGCCCTCCTACCTATTTCAAAAGATGTAGAGGAGCTGAGAGAAATCCTTGCAAGCGGATATCAAATCAGCGTTATCAAGGCCACCTGGAACTTCGCGCAGGGCGTTTGTAGTGGTCCAGAGACGATGCGTTGCGAGGTCACCCGTTGCCCCAGCTGCAAGGCAGCGATACAGAGCGAGACGGTCGATGGCGACAGCCCCATACGATCCCGAATGAATGCTCACTGGGGGGCCCGCGCTTCCTGGTTCGGCGGTTCGATACGCTCGATGTTTCCCAGTACCAGCGCTCGCCCGGCAAACAGACCGCCCGCTGTTTCCAGGGCAAAACGTTCGGCATCGCGTTTGCGCACTTCGTCGGTCACCGCGTCGGCTTCGAGTTCCGACGCCCCCAGCGTCAGCACGGCCTGACGGCCGAGCAACAGGGCCGACTCAAAGGTTTCCCGCACTATGTAGTCGGCGTCATGCTTGACAAGCTCCAGTGCGTGTTCGCGGTCAAAGGCACGCACCAGCAACTTCACCTGCGGGCAGTAGTGCCGCGTACTTTCGACGATGCGTGTCGCGGCTTTTTTTGTCATTTACACAAACGATGATGGTGCGGGCGTTATGGGCGCCGGCAGCATGCAATATTTCATGGCGGGCACCATCACCGTAATAGGCCTTGAAACCATAGGGCTCCACGGCACGGATCACCTCTGGATCTATTTCGATAATGGAAAGTTTCGCTCCCTGAGCGAGCGGTGCCTGGCAGGCAATCTGACCCACGCGGCCAAAACCAATGATGAGTACATTGCCTTGCAGATTATGTGCGGGCTCCACGCCGTCCATCGAAACGCTTTGCGCGCGCGCAAACCGTTTGTACAGCAATAAGGTCACCGGCGTAATGCCCATGGAGAGCACCACGATAGCCGTCATATTGGCGTTGACTTCGGGGCTGATGACCCTGAGCTTGAGCGCCTCGGCAAACAGCACAAAAGCAAATTCACCACCCTGCGCCATAAGCACGGCGCGATCCAGCGCATCGCCATGGGAGCTCTTCGCGAGGCGCGCGACGCCATAAATACACAGCGCCTTGACCAGCATCAGCGCCAGCAGACCAGAGGTGATGAGCATCCAGTTCGTGGCCACCACGTGCAGATCCAAGGCCATGCCGACGCCGAGGAAAAACAGCCCCAGCAGCAGTCCGCGAAACGGCTCTATGTCGGCCTCCAACTGGTGGCGAAATGTGGATTCCGACAGCAGCACGCCGGCAACGAACGCCCCCATCGCCATTGAAAGCCCGCCGATTTCCATCAGCAGCGCTGCGCCCAGCACCACCAGCAGCGCGGCGGCGGTCATCACCTCGCGCGCTTTGGCTTGAGCCAATACCCGAAACAAGGGATTGAGCAGCCACAATCCGATGGCAGCCAGTGCGCCCAAAGACAGGGCGGCAATACCTATACGCTGCCAAAGGGGTGAAGTGGATTCCTGCACCACTTCAGTGGGCGCCAGAAAAGCCACCACCGCCAGTAACGGCACGATCAACAGGTCTTCAAACAGCAAGATGGACACGATGCGCTGGCCCCTCGGCTCGGTTATGTCACCGCGCTCCGAGAGGACTTGCATAACCAAGGCCGTGGATGTGAGTACAAAACCGGCCGCGCACACAAACGACACCTGCCAGGGGAAACCAAAGGCCATGCCGACGAAGGTGAGCAGAAAAGCACAGACCACCACCTGCAGGCTGCCCAGCCCAAAGATCTGCCCACGCAATCCCCATAGATGTGAGGGTTTCAGCTCCAGTCCAATCACAAAAAGAAACATCACCACACCCAACTCGCCCACCTGAATGATGGTGTGGGGGTCATGGATCAGTTGCAGTCCGAAGGGACCGATCATCATCCCCGCCGCCAGGTAACCCAGCACCGAGCCGAACCCGATGCGTTTGAGCAGCGGCACTGCCACCACGGCGGCGGCAAGCAACGTAATGACACTCAATAATTGTCCTGCGTTGCCTTCAGCGGCCATAGCCTTGACCCTCAGCCCATGTCAGGAGCGGTTACAGGTAAACGTTCGTACACCCTCGATTTCGGGTGCTTCACCCGACCGGATGGCACGTGCGCCATACAAATTCAGCGTCAGCGGTGCAGCTGCCGCCGGTTCGAATAACACGACGAATAGACTTGCTCGCAGGGCGCCCCAGAGCCCCCTTTCGCCAAGTAAAAGGCCGCCGGCGAGTGCGACGATACCGGTCGAAGTGCAAACCGGTAGCACTGCCTGTAGGCGGACGCTCAAGCGATGCCGTGGCCAGACTCGACGTTTGTCGCCTGGGCCATTCGCCGTCAGGCACGGCGTCCTAGACAATTCGGTCATCGCGCTCACGCAACAGCCAATAGGTCAGCCCCAGAGCCAGGGTGGCGCCAGCAAGCGCCGCGACTTTGGCCGGATCGACATCGGGATCGAGGATCACGAACTTGCGGGACAGTGCAATCAACCCGATCAGGATGACCGTCTTGACCTGAATGATGCTGTCACGGCGCAAGGCCACGCGCACGATGGAGTGCTTGAATTCCATCGCGATCAGAAGCGTCATGATCATGCCGAACACACTCTGGAAGATCTTGTGGTCGAGCGGATTGAATGCATCGATGATCAGCAGGCTGAAGACAATTTGGATCAGCTGCACGAGGGACACCACGATAATTACCGCGATCACCGCTGAAAGGATGATCGCGACGGCCTGCTCGAAGCGTTCGTAAAACGTCATCACCGCCCAGTCACGGCGGAGTCGTTCGAGTGTCGTCCCGGTCTGATTGCTGTTGCTCATGCGCCACTCCTTCAGAAACAGGCCACTCCTACGAGAAACCGCGGTCGCTGCGCCTCTTGCACCAGCCCAGGCCTTCGTCCATGCCGAAGCACGTGGTCATTTCGCGGGCGATGTCGGCAGCCCACCAATTCGTCACGACAGGAGGTCGCGCGTACTCCACCACGCGCGCGCAGGGACGTCGCACTTGGATGGACGGGCTGCCCGTCTCCCATTTTCAGGATTAGGGCGGCCCCGTGCGTCATGCCTTGCCACTATCGGACCTCTTCTTGCGCGCCCCTTGCTCGACTCCTTGGGCGGGCCCGGCGGTTGCGCAGATTCAGGGGGTGCTTCGTCGCTGGCCGGAACGGGTTGCTTGCGGTCAAACGCGACCCGCTCCGCCTTGTCGTCCCAACGTGCACGGGCGTGATCGCCCTTGCCGACGCCGCCGCCCAGCATCTCCCGCGCCAGTGCCGTTTCCAGCTCGCTGCGAATCAGCCGTTTGAGCTCGCGGGCACCGAATTCGGGCTTGTAACCTTCTTCCGCGAAGTGATCGACCAGCGTCCCATCGAACGTCAGGGTCACCCCCTGGCTCGCGGCATTGCGGGCCACGCGATCGAGTTGCAGGCCGACGATGTGGCGGATCTCCTCCCTGCCCAGCGCATGGAAGACGATGAGCTCGTCGATGCGGTTGAGGAACTCGGGGCGGAAGTGCCCGCGCAGCACGTCCATCACCTCTGCCTTGGTCTTCTCGTACTCCTCGCCGGCCGCTCCGCGCGCCTTCAGCCGGCGCTGAATGATGTCGGATCCCAGGTTGGAGGTGGCGATGATGATGGTGTTGGTGAAGTCCACCACGCGACCCTTGCCGTCGGTGAGCCGCCCGTCGTCGAACACCTGCAGCAGGATGTTGTAGACGTCGGGGTGGGCCTTCTCGATCTCGTCGAGCAGCAGCACGCTGTAGGGCTTGCGACGGACCTTCTCCGTGAGTTGGCCGCCTTCGTCATAGCCGACGTAGCCCGGCGGAGCGCCCACCAGCCGCGCCACGGTATGACGCTCGCCGTACTCCGACATGTCGATGCGCAACAGGGCGCCCTCGTTGCCGTAGACGGATTCGGCCAGCGCCTTGGCGAGTTCGGTCTTGCCCACGCCGGTGGGACCCAGGAACAGGAACGTGGCCACGGGCTTGCTGCCTTCGCGCAGACCCGCGCGCGACAACCGCACCGCATCCGCTACCGCCCGTACCGCCTCGTCCTGCCCCACCAGGCGCTCGTGCAGACGCTCCTCCAGGTGCAGCAGCTTCTCGCGCTCCTCCACCGTCAGCTCATTGACCGGGATGCCGGTCAGGCGCGAGACGATCTGCGCCACGTGTTCCGCCTTGACTTCGGCGCTGCCCGAGCCCGCTCGCGCTCCCAGTCGTCGACCTGCGTCTTGAGTTCGGCCTCTTTGGCTTCAATGCGCTTGCCGACCTCCGCCGCGTTGTCGTATTGCTTGCGGGGCCAGGTAGTCCTGCTCTCGGCGCAACTGGTGCAGTTCGGCCTCCAACTCCTGCACCGCAACGGGGCGGGCCGTCGCCGACAGCTTCACGCGGGCGGCAGCCTGATCGAGCAGATCGATGGCCTTGTCCGGCAAAAAGCGCGCGGTGACGTAGCGATCGGACAGCTCGGCGGCCGCGATGATTGCGTCCTCGGTGATGCTGACCTTGTGGTGTACTTCGAAGGTATCGCGCAGGCCGCGCAGGATCATGATGGTCTGCGCCACCGTTGGCTCTGGCACCATGACCGGCTGGAAGCGCCGCTCCAGCGCGGCGTCCTTCTCGATGTACTTCTGGTACTCGTTGAGCGTCGTAGCGCCGATCAGGTTCAGCTCACCGCGCGCCATCATCGGCTTGAAGACGTTGGCCACATCCAACCCGCCTTCGCCACCGCCCTGGCCGGCGCCCACAATGGTGTGCACCTCGTCGATGAAGAGAATCATCTCCCCCTGGTGCTCGGAGATCTCCTTCAGCACCTTCTGCACACGTTCCTCGAACTCGCCACGGTACTTCGCGCCGGCCACCATGGAATTGATGTTCAGCTCGACCAGGCGCTTGTCACGCAGCGTCTCGGGTACCTCGCCGGCCACCATGCGCTGCGCCAAGCCTTCGACGATGGCGGTCTTGCCGACACCAGGCTCGCCGATCAATACGGGGTTGTTCTTCTTGCGCCGCGCCAGCACCTCGATGGTGGTTTCGATTTCCTGCGCGCGGCCGATGACCGGGTCCAGCTTGCCCGCATGGGCCATCTTGGTGAGATCGCGCGAATACTTGTCGAGCTCCGGCGTATTGGTCGGCGTCTCGGCGCGGCCATCCTCAGCACCTTTGCCGACCACTTTGTTTACCTGCTGGCGCAGGGCCTGCGGCGTTAGGCCGTAGCGGCGCAGCAAGTTGGCGGCCAGCCCCTCGCCCTCTTCGGCCAGACCGATCAGGAAGTGCTCGGGCCCGACGTAGGAATGTCCTAGTTCATTGGAGGCGACGAAGGCGCGACTGAGCGCATCCTTCACCCGTGGCGACACGCCGATCTCGCCTTCAAACGGCTTGTCGCCGCGCTTGGCTTCGGCTTCGATCTGGCGTTTGAGGTCGTCGACCTTGATCTTGAACTGGCTCAGGATGGTCTTGATCACATCGCTGTCGGCCAGCGCCAGCAGCAGGTGTTCCGTATCGACTTCGGAGCGACCGAAGTCCGCGGCACGCTTGGCAGCTTCCTGCAACAGGGCCTCGGAGTGCTCGCTGATGCGGCTGGCCAACCCGCTGCCGCGACGGCGCGGCGTGCCAGATGCTGTGGAGGCTGGTTCACCAAACGACGCATCGACCACTGCATCGACATCGCCTACAGCCGGTGCCGGCTCTTCTCCGATGCGGAAGAAATCGCTGCCCAGAAAATCTTCGAACAAGCCGCTGCGCGAGCCGAAAAGTGCTTCCAGCGGGGAAATGGCGCGTTTTTGCTGGCGCACCAGTTGGCGGTAGTGATCGTCACACAACAGCATGGTGGTGAGGCGACCATTGAGATTGGCTTCCACCCGCGCCGTGGCGGGTTGGCCGCAGATTTGACATTGCTTCCTGGCCATGCGAACGCTCCTTGGTCATTGAGATGACGAGGGCCGCAGGCCGCGGCACCTCGTCTCCTGATGGGACTTCGTGGCGACCGCAATGGAATATCCGACTCAGCTCAATCGGAATCGAACGGCCGTGCTTCGGTGCACTTGCTTCGCGCTTCGAATCCTAGTGGGCATCGTCGGGCAGGTTCAGTGCACACTGGAAACTGCCGTAGGCACGTTCGACACGAGAAAAGCCGCTTCGCTCTTCTCTTGCTCCTGGCGCTTTCACCTCGCACCATCGGCACGTCGTTGTCGGGCGTGATCTAGATGTTCTTTTCCTCGACACCGGGCCCGTCGAGGGAAATCCTGTACTGCTTATCGGTTTCGTGAATATCCAACGCCAGCTTCAGCATGCCTAGCCAATCGAACGGCAAGCGCGGCATGACAAGCGCCGGAAAACCAAATCCAGCCAAGCCCAAGGGGATTTTTACAGTACTTAACAAACTCTGCGCCTGAATGGCTAGAAGTCAAGAATTATCTCGCCTTTGTACGAAAAGTAGCCGAGCGGCGGTCAGGCAGAGCGAATAGCCGAGGTTGCAGGCCGCGGGCTCGATTGGGCGGCCGCTTGCGTCCCATCAATCGGCACTGGGCCAGCAGCCATGGCGCTGCAGCGCTTGGTCCTTCGCACAATGATTCTGCTCTGCGCCACGGCCGTTGGGCGCACCGTCGCTATCTTCAGGCATCGTTGCCGGCGTTAGCCCCGGCCTACGAACGGCATCTTCGTGGCCATAAGGGTCTGGAAGAGCACATTGGCCTCAAGCGGAAGGTTCGCCATTCGCAGCACTGCCTGCCCGACCAGTTCCACGTCGATTAGCGGCTCGGCGCTGATCTCACCGTTGGCTTGAGGGACGCCGTCGGCCATGCGTCCGGCCAATTCACTCATAGCGTTACCAATATCGATCTGCCCCACCGCAATGTCGTACTGACGGCCGTCCAGAGAAGCCGCCTTTGTCAGGCCGGTAACGGCGTGCTTGGTCGCCGTATAGGCGGGAGAATTCGGGCGGGGGGGTGCGCTGCGAGGGAGCCATTGTTGATTATTCGACCGCCGCGTGGAGTCTGCGTGCTCATCAGCCTGAACGCTGCCTGAAGGCAATAGAACATGCCGTTGATGTTGGTGCCGACCACCTCCTGCCATTGGTGCGCCGACCAATCGAGGAACGAGCCCGGCGGATTACCTCGGCCTGCGTTGTTGAACAGCAGATCCAGGCGCCGGTATCGACGCTGCAATTCGTCGAACAGCCTGGCGACCTGATCTGCATCGCTGACATCGGTGGCTATCGGGTACGGCGGATTCTGCGAGCCGAAACGGGCTTCAATCTCAGCCTGGACGTTCTGCAAGCGCTCCATGCGCCGTCCAGCCAGGATAACGATGTACCCACCACCGGCCAGCGCGATGGCGGCGGCCCTGCCGATCCCGCTGCCGGCACCGGTGACTAGCGCGACTTTCGGTCTGTCATCAATCAACACGGTGCCCTCGAGGTATAGATTGCTAGCAGGCTCGCATAAATGCATGCGCTGCGGTCTTGGCGAGCAGCGTGGCATCGACGTGATCTTCGCCATCGACCCCAATGGCAATAACGCATCTGTCATCGATGTGAATCGATGTGGCTCCAGATGAAGAGAGGACCGTTGCCGCCTGCCCCATGAACGCCGTTTCTTCGGTCAGCCCTCGCTGTTCAATGGCGGCTGCCTGCTGAGCCTTGGCGATGGCGCATCGCGAGCTGTCAGGAGGACTGCCGTCGAGCTTAACCAAACCAAGGGGCTCTCCTCGAGAACTGACAATGGCGATCGACACCGCCCACCCGTTCCGTTCGGCCTCGCAACGTGCGGCACGCAGCGCCTCCTCCGTTCGCTGATGCACACAATCGCTACGATCTTCCGCGGGAGGGGGCCCTGTGTAGATAGCCGCCTCGACGTCCCACAGCCCCGATAACAGTCCGCGTCCCATAAGCCCTCCGATACCGGCGGTATGCTATTTATTGTTATTGACCAGGCAGTCCCGGGTAACCTCATCGATCCGGGTCAGGCCCAGCAGTGCCATGTCCCGCAGCAGCTCGGCCTTTAACAGGCCAATCGTGTGAGATACGCCCTCTTCTCCGGCATATGCCGCGGCGTAATTGAAGGGCCGCCCGATGAAAACAAAGCATGCGCCCAATGCCAGTGCCTTCAGCACGTCCGTTCCTCGACGAAACCCGCTGTCGACCATGACCGGCAGCCCGTCGGTCGCTGCCACAACGCCAGGCAACGCGTCCAATGCCGAGACGGTGCCGTCAAGCTGCCGACCGCCGTGGTTGGACACGATGATCGCATCGGCACCGATATCGCGAGCCCTGCGGGCATCATCAGGGTGGAGAATGCCCTTGACGACCAGCTTGCCCGGCCATAACCGCCGCACCAGTTCAAGATAGCTCCAGTTGAGGTGGCTGCGACCGGAAAAGTCCCGTTTCACATTGCCCGATATGATCGCGATGCCCCGTGTGGCGTAGTTGTTCTCGAAGTGGGGCATACCGTGGTTGATCAAGGTGCGCAGGAAGGTACCGAACAGCCAGCGCGGCCTGACCAGCCCGTCATAGGCCAGGCGCAGACTGGGGCGCAACGGCGAGCTGAAGCCGGAACGGGTGTTGTTATCGCTGTTTGGCGGTACCGGGTAATCGACGGTGATGACCAGCTTGTCGAAGCCGGCCTTGTGCACGCGCTCGATCAGCGCCTCGATGCCTGCGTGATCGCCCGGCAGGTAGGCCTGGAACCAGTCTGTCTTGCCGGTGTTCAGGACTTCCTCCATGCGGATCAGCGAGCTTCCGCTGAGAATCATCGGAATGTCGGCCTTGGAAGCCGCTTGTGCCTGGACCAGGTCACCTCGATAGGCCGACAGCGCGCTGATGCCCATTGGGGCGATTCCTACCGGCAACGCATAGCGCCGGCCAAGTAGTTCGGTTTCCAGGAGATGGTGGATACATCAACCAGTGCGCGCGGCAGGAAGGAGTAGGCATCGAAGGCGCTGCGATTCGCCCGCGCGGTATGCCCGTCCTCGGCCACGTTGGCTATATATCCATAGATCGGCCGAGGCAGATGGCGCTTGGCCGCGCGCTCGAGATCGTGCAGGTTGAGAATCGACGCCAAGCGTCGCGATTGGCTACTTGGCATTGACTGGCTGTTCCTGCGGCTGGGCGAAGCCGTTCGGGCGCGCTTGAGGGTTGACCAAGTCGCGAGGCCGCTCGCCTCGCAGCGCCTGGCAAATATTCTCGACCGCGCACCGCGCCATCGCTTCACGCGTTTCATGTGTGGCCGAGCCGATGTGCGGGAGCGTTACCACGTTATCCATGCGCAGCAGCGGCGAGTCGGCCGACAGCGGCTCCTGCTCGAAGACATCCAGCCCCGCCCCGGCTATCAGTCGGTCCTCAAGTGCCCGAATCAGACCGGCTTCGTCGACCACCCGGCCGCGGGAAATGTTGATCAGAAACGCTGATCGCTTCATTGCGCGGCACTGCTCATATCCAAGCAGGTGATCGGTCTGTTCAGTCAGCGGTACGGTCAGGCAAACGAAGTCCGACTCGGTCAGCAGCTGATCGAGGGTACAGCGCTGTACACCCCACTGTTCTTCAAGCTCAGGCTTGGGGACGCGTTGCTGTATAGCACACGCATATTGAAGCCCTGCGCGCGCCGGGCTACGGCCTGTCCGATGCGCCCAAACCCGACCAGGCCAAGTGTCTTGCCGTGCACGTCATGGCCGAAGTGAGGCTCACCGACATGCTCTGTCCAGCGCCCCTCTCGGACCAGGTTGGCCAACTCCACGGCGCGCCGGGCGCTGGCCATGATCAACAGGAACCCGGTATCGGCGGTGGTTTCGGTCAACACGTCCGGCGTGTTGGTCAGCACGATGCCACGTCGGGTCATGTCGGCTACCGGCAGGTTGTCATAGCCCACCGAGATGGTCGCAATGGCCTCGAGCATTGGCGCCTCTTCGAGCAAAGCTGGAGAAACCTGCAGTTTGCCGCCAATCAATCCATGCGCTTGGCTCAGGGCGGCGCTGACCGCTTCGGGTTCCTGTTCCGGCACCTCGAAGTAGGCCACCTCGAATTCTTCACGCAGTCTCTGAAGATGTGGCGTCTTCAAACGGCGCAGGGCGACGATACGTTTCTTGTGCATTGCTCGCTCCAGTCAGCGTTTAGCCGAGGCCCGGCATGTCGAAACCGGCCTCATCGAGCAGCGCGTAGAGGTCCTCGCGCTGTTGTGGGTTCAGCTCGACAAGCGGAGGCCGCAACACGGCCCATTGCTCGTCTTGGCTGTAACGGGCAGTCGCGGCCTTGAGCGCCGCGATGACCGGGAAGCGCTCGAATATCTTGCGGATGCGCACCAGCGCAGCCTGCTGCTGGTCTGCATCATCAGCGTGCCAGGTCTTGCCCAACTGCGAGATGGCGCGTGGGTTGACGTTTGCCGTGGCGCTAATGCAGCCGGCACCGCCTGCACGCAGTGTCTGCAGCAGGAACGTTTCGCTGCCTGCATACACGTCGAAACCCTGAGCGCCGAAGCGCTCGATAACTGCCTGGGTGTTGGCCCAGTCACCGGAGCTGTCCTTCAAGCCGACGATGTTGTTCGGATAGGCCTCAAGCAGCCGCCCTATCAGGTCCAGTGAAAGCGGTACCTGGGAAACCGCAGGGATGTGGTACAGGTAGATGCGCAGACGGCTGTCACCCACACGCTCCATAACCTCGCTGTAATAGCGGAACAGCCCCTCGTCACCGACCCCTTGTAGTAGAACGGCGGCAGCATCAGCACCCCAGACACGCCGATTCTGACTGCGTGACGGGTTAGCGCCACGGTATCCGGCAGCGCGCAGACACCCGTCCCGGGCATCAGCCGGTCGGCGGCAATGCCCGCCTCGACAAGCGCATCAAGTAGCTGGGTTTTTCTCTTCGAGCCCAAGTGAATTGGCCTCCGAATTGGTGCCGAACACGGCAAGCCCGACGTCGTTCTCCGCCAGCCAACGGCAATGCTTCACGTAGAGGTCTATGTCCGGCGACCGATCTGCTGCAAACGGTGTGATCACTGGCGACCAGACGCGGCCGTTCTCATGACTCATGGCTCTCTCCTCGTTTCCAGTGGGGCCCGGCAGCCTGCAAGCCGCCGGTGCACGTTCAGGGGTGTTGAACACGACGTCGAAGTGGCAATAGCAACCAGCGGAACACAGGCGTCGCCTGCAAAATGGAGAACACGGCGATACCCAGCAGCACCACAGCGATCGGGCTGGACAGGAAAATCCGATAATCGCCGTTGCCAATCAGCATCGATTGATGAAATCCGTTCTCCATGACCGGCCCCAGGATCAAACCGATGACCATCGGAGCTGGCGATACGCCTGCCTTGGCCAGCCAGTAGCCGAACAGGCCGAAGCCCAGCATCAGGCCAACCTCGAACAAACTGTTGTTGATCGCGTACGCGCCGATGATGCAGAGGGCAATGATCGAACAGGCTATGAAGCCATCCGGGACGCGCGTGACCGCCACGCTGGCCTTGGTGAACATCAGGCCGACGCCAAGCAAACCCACGTTGGCAAAAATCACCGCCCAGATCAGCGTATAGGTAACGTCGCCGTAGTCGCTGAGTAGATTGGGGCCCGGCAGGATGCCCTGAACCATGAGCGCGCCAAGCAGAATGGCAGTGGCCGAGCTGCCGGGGATTCCCAGGGCGATAGTCGGGATCAACGCCCCGCCAACCACTGCGTTATTGGCCGCTTCCGGGGCGGCAACCCCAGCCGGGTCGCCATTGCCGAAGCGGCTCTTATCCTTGGCGAATCGTTTGGCCTCGTTATAGGCAAACCAACTGGCGGTATCCCCGCCCGTACCCGGAATGAGTCCGACAACGACTCCAATGCCACTCGAGCGCAGGATGTTGGGCATCAGCGCCTTCAGTTCCGAGAACCTTGGAATCAACCGGTCGGTGATGCGACTGGCGACCTTCGCGGCTCCGTGGGAATTCTCGATCAATGACAGCGCCTGCGGGATCGAGAACAGACCAATCAGTGCCACGGTGAAACTGATTCCGGAGAACAGATTGATGTTGCCGAAGGCCATACGCGGCGTGCCGGTGGTCAGGTCCATTCCTACGGTGCTGATCAAAAGGCCGACGCCGCCCGAGAACAGCCCGTTCACGACCGAACCCTGGGCCAGCGAGCCAATGATCGTGATGCCGAGGACGGCAATCGCGAACAATTCGATAGGCCCGAATTCCACCACGATCTTGCCCAGTAGCGGTGCGGCCATGAGCAGTGCAATACCGCTGATCGTGCCGCCGATAAACGATGCGAACAGTGAAATACCGAGCGCCTTCCCCGCCTGCCCTTGCTGGGACATTGGAAAGCCGTCCAATACCGTCGCAGCGGCCGACGGTGTACCCGGCGTGCGCAAAAGAATCGCTGCGATCGACCCCCGTAGGACGCACCGACGTACAGCGAGGCCAACATGCTGAGCCCCGTCCCTGTGTCCATGTTGAATGTCAGGGGCAGCAGCAATGCCAACGCCATGGTGGCTGACAGGCCGGGCATCGCGCCAACGAACAGCCCCAGCAAGATGCCGCCAAATATGGCAGCGAAGTTGGTCAGGGTTAGCACATTGGCCAACCCGATCATGACGATCGAACTTTCCATGAGATATGCCTCTTCTGTAGCAGTAGGCAGCGATCAAGAAATCGCCGAAGGCAGGAAGGGCACGGGCAAACCCAGAAACTCGATGAACACCAGACACACCACGGCCATGAGTACCGCAGTGCCCATTACCGAGAAGCGCACCGAGACCGTGCGGATCAATAGCAGCGCTATCGCCATGAAAAGCGCCGTCGACAGCAGGTAACCAAGTGAGGTGATAGTCGCGACATAGGCGGCTGCGAGAAGGAATACACCCGCGGTGACTGCGTAGCGAGGCCGAGCGACCACCTCCTCCTCGGCCGCCCCCTCACCATTGGCGGTCGAGCGCTCCCGGTCCCTTTGCCTCGATGGCTTTAGGCGTAGCAACTCCGAACACACCATCGCCAATGAGAGCAGCCCAACGAGCACCGAATAGATCAGCGGCATTTGCGCAGCTGCCTCCGGGTAACCCTGGCCATGGATGAAAAATGTTGCTGCCAGGGCCATACCGAAGACCCCGAGCGCCAATCTGTTCTTGTTCATGGGCGTCTTCCCTCGTTGCGTCCGGAGTGGCTTCACTGCTGCTTGCTACCGACTTCCTTCCAAATCCCTTGGAACTCCGTTTCCATGTTCTTGAACATCTCCCCGTATTCATCGCCCGTCACGATGTCGATGTTCAGGGCTCGCTTCCTGGCGTCCTCAAGAAAGGTTTCGTTGGTTCGTAGCGCCTCGAACGCGGCAACCAACTGATCGCGCGCCTCGTCTGGGATACCGGCCGGGGCGCTGTAGCCGCGCGACGAGCCAGCAACCAGATCGATGCCCTTCTCCTTGAGGGTCGGCACCTCGGGCAGGCTGTCGACACGCTTGTCCGAAAACACCGCCAGTGCCTTTAGATTGCCACTCTCGACTTGGCTGTAGACCGTGCCCACATTGTTGAAACTGACGTCGATCTTGTTGCCCATGGCGGCGGTGGCTGAAGGTCCATCCCCCTGGAAAGGCACCTTCTTGAACGACAATCCGGTTTCCTTCTCAAGCAACAAGGTCGTAAAGAAATCGTCACCACCCATGCCCGAATTGCCGACAGTGATCCGGCCGGGCTTCGCCTTCGCTGCGGCGAGCAGATCCTCGATGGTGTTGTAAGGGCTGTCCTTGGCAACCACGGCTATACCCGGGTCGGTCACGACATTGGCAATGGGAGTCAGGTCCTTGATGTTGTAGGTGATAGCGTCGTTCATGATGTAGTTGGTCATCAGCATCGGCGTATTGGTGATGCTGATAACCGATCCATCTTTCTTTGACTGCCGGGCCAAGCGTGTCCAGGCAATCGCACCGGTGGCGCCCGGGATGTATTCGTTGACAAAATTCACACCGAGACTTTTGGTCAGGTATGGCTGTACCAGCTGCGCGAGGACATCGCTTCCGCCACCAGGTTTGAAGCCCTGCAACACGGCAATCTCGTCGCCAGCGACATATTCCGCTTGGGCGCCAAGCGACACAGAAAACACCGTCATGGCAGAAATGACAGCTACGGACAGTTTGTTGGTGATCTTCATTTCGCTAACTCCACGTTCTTCTTGTTGGACTTATGGTGTCCGGCCGTCGGGCCCGACATGGTCAGGGGTAGCTGCGACCGCCGACTAAAGCGGGTACGTCAAAGAGAGTTCAAAGATTGTTTTTTCAACGGTCCGCCAGGTCTGGCCGCCTGCGGCGATTGAGTATCGGGCGACCGCCTGCTCGTCGAAGTCGAAACCGAGCCCTGGCGTCTGGTGTAGCTTGATATAGCCATTCTCCTGCTCCAGCTGACGGTCGATCAGCCGGCGGAAATTGAGTACCTGATCGTCCCAGAAGAACTCGACGTAACGGGCATTTGGCGTGGCGGCGACAAGCGGGGCATGCACGTCGTGAAACCAGTGGGGTACATGGGCACCCCATATCCAGCAGCCATTGCGGCTATCCGCCGCCATTCGGTGATGCCACCGCAAACTACCGCGTCGGTCTGCAGGATGGCTGCTCCGCCCTTGTCGAGTAGCTCCTTGTGCCGCCAGCGGCCAGCTTCCACCTCCCCCGTGGCGATCGGGATAGGTGTGGCTCGAGCCAGGCGCGCATGGCTGTCGATGTCGTCAACCAGAAATGGCTCTTCGATGAAGCTCGGCCCGTAGCGCTCGAACCGGCGCACGTACTGCAGCGCCTCGGTCACATCGCTCCAGCCGTTATTGACATCGAGCATCAGCTCGACGTCTGGTCCCACTGCCTCACGTGCCGCCGCGACCCGGGCCTCTTCATCTCGCGGTGAAAGGCGCCCGGTCTTCATCTTCACCGCCTTGAAACCAAGCGAAACGTAATGGGCCATCTCCTCCCCGAGCTTTTCCGGTGTTTTACCTTCGAGGTAGTACCCGCCGCTGGCGTAGGCCAGAACTCTTTCAGCGCTGGCGGCGCCGAGGTATCGGTGCAAAGGAAGTCCAGCCGAGCGCGCGTTGAGGTCCCAAAGCGCCGTATCGAGAATGCTGATTGCCCGCATGACAACCCCGGCCCGACCTTGCAGGAGCGCCTCCTGGTACATCTCCCTCCAGAGCGCCTCAACGTCCAGCGAATCACGGCCCAACAGCACGGGTGCGAGCAGCGCTTCCACCGCCACCGGTAGCAATTCGCCGCCAGTGCTACCGACATAGCAAAAGCCGATGCCGGTATGCCCTTCGGTAGACGTCACTTTTACCAATCCATAATCGCGGGCATGGACGGTGCGATTGGAAAACGAAGTGACCCGGTCAAGTGGGACACGAGCTGCTGTCACTGAGATGGAGCTGATTGTTGGCATCTGAATTTTCTCCAGTCCCGTTATGGAGACTATGTAAACGCTTACATTTGCGATCGAGCGGTGAAGGAATCAGTCAGTTTGGTGCGACTAGCGCGACTAAGCAGACGGACGTGTAAACGATTACATGAGATAAAAAAATTCAATGTAAGCGTTTACAAAAACCTAGTTTCGGTTTTACCTAATGTCAAACGTCATTCGCTGAATGGCCAACTGAAGGACCACTCATGGGCAACACGACTCACCCGGAACGCACCGTTCTGTCTCGCGCTAGCTTGCATGATGTCGCTAGCCTCGCCGGTGTTTCGACCGCGACGGTTTCACGCGTCATCAACGGTAGCGCCACCGTAAGTGACGCCAAACGTCAGGCCGTGCAACAAGCCTGCGACGAACTCGGTTATGTACTCAACGCCGCGGCTCGAACCTTGGTGTCCAGGCGCAGCATGACCATAGGCGCGGTCGTTCCCACGCTAGCTACGGAAACCTTTTCACGCCCACTCGCCGCCTTCCAGCAGAAGGTCCACGAAGCGGGCTACACCCTCTTGGTCGCCAGCTTCGGCTTTGATGCGGAAGTAGAGCTCAAGGAAGTGCAGACCATGCTTGAGCACGGTGTAGACGCGCTGATGGTAGTCGGCCGAACGCACGATCCGAGGATGTGGGAGCTGATCGACCGCAAGCGTATTCCATGTGTACAGGCATGGTCTCTGGACCAGAGCCGACCCAGCGTCGGCTTCGATAACGTGGCCGTCGCCCGGCAAATGGTTGAACACCTGCTCGCCCTGGGGCACCGGAAGTTCGGCATGATCGTTAATGAGCGCTCGTTCAACGACCGTGTCGGTGACCGGATCGCGGGAACCCAGGCGCGCCTCGCCGAAGAAGGGCTTGAACTTCCGGATCAATGGCGTATGGCAACGGACCTTTCCTTGGAAGGGGCGATTGTCTCCATGCAGCGTCTGTTGCGCGGTCCCGAGCGGCCAACTGCGGTGATTTGCGCTAACGACCTGCTCGCGTTCGGTGCACTGCTGGCTGCCAAGAACCTGGGGGTTAGGGTGCCTGAAGATATCTCGGTCGTCGGCTTCAACGATTTCGATTACGCCCGGTACATGTCGCCTCCGTTGACCACCACCCGCGTGGAGCTTGCGCAGATAGGCGCCTATGCAGGCACCTACCTGCTCGACGCGCTGTCGGGAAAAGCCCCTGTAGGTCCGATCGAGACCACTACCGAACTGATCGTGCGCGGCAGTTCCGGCCCCGTACCAGCTACATGACACCCGCGCCTCCAGCAGGCGCGCACTACCTGCCGGTTGCTTCGGCGCCGCCAATCCATCGAGAGGAAACGCCCGTGAACAATAACAACGACAACCCGGCAAAAAACTCGGCGCAAGGGATGCGTAAGGGCCTGACAAACTATGGAGATGCGGAATTCTCGCTGTTCTTGCGCAAGGCATTCATCAAGGGCGCCGGATATTCAGACGACGCGCTGTCGCGTCCAATCGTCGGCATCACCAATACCGGGAGCGGTTTCAACCCCTGCCATGGAAACGCCCCGCAGCTTATCGAGGCCGTCAAGCGCGGGGTCATGATGGCCGGTGGGCTACCCGTGGATTTCCCCACCATCTCGATCCATGAAAGTTTCGCCCACCCCAACAGCATGTTTCTGCGAAACCTAATGTCCATGGACACGGAGGAGATGATCCGTGCCCTGCCAATTGATGCTGTCGTACTGATTGGCGGCTGCGACAAGACGGTTCCGGCTCAACTAATGGGCGCAGCCAGTGCCAGCGTGCCCGCCATCCAGCTGGTCAGCGGCTCGATGCTGACTGGCTCGCATCGTGGCGTTCGAGTAGGCGCCTGTACCGATTGCCGACGCTTTTGGGGCATGTACCGCGGTGAGGAGATCGACCAGCAGGAAATTACCGAGGTCAACGATCAGTTGGTTGCTAGCGTCGGTACCTGTTCGGTCATGGGCACTGCCAGCACCATGGCTTGCGTCACCGAAGCGCTCGGCATGATGTTGCCCGGTGGCGCCACCCCACCCGCCGTTACTGCCGATCGCATCCGCGTCGCTGAGCGCACCGGTACGCAGGCGGTGGCGATGATTCAGGCCGGATTGACACCGGACCGGATCCTTACTGAAAAGGCTTTCGAAAATGCGCTGATGGTGCTGCTTGCCATCGGTGGGTCGACCAACGGTATCGTCCACCTGGCCGCGATTGCGGGCCGCTGCGGCATCCGTATCGATATGGACCGGGTCGACGCGCTCGGGCGCAACATTCCGGTGCTCGTCGACCTCAAGCCTTCCGGTACGCATTACATGGAGGATCTGCACAAAGCCGGTGGGCTGGCCACAGTGCTACGCGAGCTGCGGCCCTTCCTGCACCTCGACGCGCTAACGGTTACCGGACGTACGTTGGGTGAGGAACTGGAGCAGACCACTGCCTTTCCCCAGGACGTCGTACGCTCACTGGACAAGCCCATCTATCCGCAAGGCGGTATCGCTTTCCTGCGTGGCAATCTTGCCCCGGACGGCGCGATCATCAAGCAATCAGCCGCCAGCCCCGAACTGATGGAGCACGAAGGCCGCGTGGTGGTGTTCGACGGGCTCGCCGATCTCGCCGAGCGAATCGATGATCCTCAACTCGACGTAAATGCCGATGACATCCTCGTGCTTAAGAACATTGGGCCGAAGGGTGCTCCAGGCATGCCGGAAGCTGGCTATATCCCGATCCCTCGCAAGCTCGCCCGGGCTGGTGTAAAGGACATGGTGCGCATTTCGGATGGCCGCATGAGCGGCACAGCCGGTGGCACCATCATCTTGCACGTGACGCCCGAAGCGGCAGTCGGCGGCCCGCTCGCGGTCATCGAAAGCGGCGATCGGCTGCGTTTGAGCGTCAGCGAGCGCTCCCTTGAATTATTGGTCAGCGAAGAGGAACTTGCCCGCCGGCGCAGCACGCTCAGCCTGCCGGAGGCTCGCGAAGGCGATGATCGCGGCTATCGCAAGCTGTTCCTAGATACCGTCACACAGGCCGATCAGGGCTGTGATTTCGATTTTCTGCGTAGCCTGAACGAGCACGGCAGCGTTCCGCAGAACCGCTAGCCAATCCCGCCCTGTCAACGCAGGGCTCGCCAGCCACAAAGCTATGGAGTTCCTGATGAACCCGTCTGAGCCTACCGAATATCTTTTCGAGCCCATCATTCCTACTCTGTCCATTGCGGACAGTAGCCAGCGCTTCCCAGTCCGGCGCGTCTATTGCGTCGGTCGCAACTATGCCGAACATGCTCGCGAAATGGGTCACGACCCGGATCGCGAACCACCGTTTTTCTTCACCAAGCATCCCGACAGCCTGCTGCCCGACGGAAGCGAGTTCCCTTACCCGCCCGGCACGGAAGATGTTCATCATGAGATCGAAATGGTCGTGGCTATCGGACTGGGGGCAGCAGCATTCCTGTAGAGCACGCGCTCCAACACGTCTACGGCTATGCCGTTGGGCTGGACATGACCCGCCGCGACCTGCAAGCCGAGGCGAAGAAGATGGGGCGCCCATGGGCAGTCGCAAAAAGGCTTTGACCATGCGGCTCCCTGCTCAGCGCTAGTGCCGGCTGCGAAGATCGGCCATCCGAAAGACGGCCGCATTTGGCTCGAAGTCAATGGCGAGCCCCGTCAGGAAGGCGACTTGGCTTCATTGATCTGGAGCGTGCCTGAAGTGGTCGCATACCTATCGCAGCTCTTCGTACTCGAGCCAGGCGATCTCATCATGACCGGTACGCCAGCGGGTGTAGGCGCAGTACGCCGGGGGGACAAGCTGATCGGGGGTGTCGAGGGTGTGGGTACGTTAGAAATCACCGTAAGGTAAGGGATCATTTGGTGCGCATCCCTAGAGGATTTCGGCCAGTACGGCCAGACAGTTGCGGGCCCAATTCCGGGTCAGCTCAGGGGTGCGTCTGATGTACAGGGAGCAAGAAGACGGGACACCGCCGGGGCAGTCGTTGCCAAAGCGTAAACCGTTCGTGCAAGCGATGGTGTTCATGCTGGCCGCAGCGGTTCTGATCCCGTTGCTGAACGCAGAAGTGAAATACCTGGGGGTGTTCTACCCAGTTATTCAACTGCTCTGGTGCCGCTACTTCGGCCACGTGGCCTTCATGCTAATCGTGTTTGCGCCGCGTAGAGGGTCAGCACTGTTTCGCTCCCAGCGTCCCTGGCTGCAGCTCGTGCGATCGCTGCTGTTCTGCCTTACTTCCTTCCTAATGTTCTGCGCGCTCCAGTACGTGCCAGTGGCAACCGCGGCGGCTGTGAGCTTTACTGCGCCGATGATGGTGCTGCTGCTGGCGCCTTTCATGCTGGGCGAGAAGGTAGGCCTGCTAAAGATGCTCGCAGTGGTCTGTGGATTTGCTGGCGCGCTGTGCGTTATCCAGCCCGGCAACGATGCGTTTCATCCTGCCGTGCTACTGGTTCTCGTGAGTGCTTGTACTTCGGCACTCACCCAGATTCTGTCGCGTAGACTCGCCCTCCACGACACGCCGGAGACGTCCAATACATATATGGCGGCAGCTGGGTTTGTAGTGACCAGTTTGATGCTGCCCTTCGTTTGGCACTTTCCAGACAATGTCATGCATGTTGGGTTGCTGATCAGCATGGGGGTGCTTGGAGGTTGTGGACACTATTGCCTGGTGCGTGCTTTCGAGGTAGCCCCGGCTCCGTTCGTAGCACCTTTTACGTATTTGCAGATTGTAGGGGCCAGCCTCCTGGGATATCTCTTCTTCCGGGAGCTGCCGAATTTCTGGAGTTTCGTTGGCACTCTCATCATCGTACTGAGCGGGCTGGTCGTGTTGCTTGGCGAGCGATACCTAGATATGCAACGCCAAAGGGCCGGCTGATCCCTGCAGCCGAGCCTGAGACCTCGCGTGCTGACAGAAGCATTTGTAGCGCGAGCCAAATCCGTACGGGTCAATAAACGCCTCCCTGCGATCTGCACGTAGTTCGCCGGCACCGCGCGACGGTTCTCGTGCATACGCTCACGAGCCGCCTCGGTCTGCTCGTCTGTCAGCCTTTTCAGAATGGCGGCGGTCAAGCCGCTGTGCAATGCGACCAGCAACAAGACGTATCATGCTCAGCAGGAGAATCTCGGGTACGAATGGAGAAACGCATGGTGGACTTGCCCCCTCGTTTCGTAGGCAGCTTCAGGAGGGAGGCCGCCGCTGCAACCGTCCACTTATGGCCGATTCTGAGTTGCGTGGCCTAACGGGTGCGACTGACGAATTCACCTTGGCCGCGACCGTCCAAAACCTGCGACGCATGGCCAAGCTTGTGCCACACGGGCCGCCGCTCACGGGATAGGTACGTCTGCTGCGAGCAGAAACCCTCGAATTAACCCTCAGACCTGAGCAAGGAAGCTCAGTGAAACGCCGAAAGGCAACTTAAAGTGGCTTACAGCCACTTCGACCGCAGGCACACCTGACTGGCCGGCTGCCGCTGAACCTACTTTTTCAACAGAATCGGCCAAGAGCGGTCAGTCACGACAGGTAGCGCCGACCCCGAAATGATGTTCAGCTACATCAATATCGTGGTCTGTCCTCGATTGTTCCTCGATTGTTCGCCTGGCCGCTGACCGGCCGACACTGGGCATCGGCCTCGGCGCGCAACTGATGGCCGCCGCCCTGGGCGCGCGCGTCTATCCGGGGCCGGCCAAGGAGATCGGCTGGTCGCCCCTCGATCTGGTGTCCTCGGCCGAATAACAGCCGCTCGCTGCATTGCGCGGCGTGCCCGTGCTGCATTGGCATGGCGATACCTTCGATCTGCCGCAGGGCTGTACCCTCCTCGCCTCCACACCGCTCTGTCGCAACCAGGCCTTCGCCTGCGGGACGAATGTGCTGGGCCTGCAATTTCACCCCGAAGTGCGTGGCGCAGGCTTCGAGCACTGCCTACTGGGCCATGCCAGCGAACTGGCCAGCGCCGGCATCCTCGGCGGGCCCGCCAAGCTCCCTGAAACAGGCAATGAGCCCTGATTGCTCCTGGCCTTTTATCCCGCGCAGCTCAGGATGGGCTGTGGTTCGGGGTGCCAAGTGTGACCATAGCGCGCTTCGACGCCGCCTTGGCATAGGCCGGGAATGTCTACCGGAACGGGGGTAGTCCAGCCAGCACGCTCCACCTTGCAGCACGCCTACGCATCTGGATTGATCACCGCAGGCTGATTCCAGAACCACAGTTTGGTCCAAGGCAAGTTACTGCCGCTGGCAATATTCTTTTCTACCCGGCAGCCGGAGGAACAAGCAAGAGCGCAGCCTACGGCCTCTTTGTGAATCGCACGCTGAAACATGCTCGACTCGAACATTCTGAAGCCTAGAGCTGTGGCTCACTGAACTGCTCGTGACAGTCGTTACCCGTACGTATCCATGAGGTGATCGATGCATACCGTAGCGCTGGTGGTCTATCCGCGGTTCCAACCAATGAGCTTGGCGCTTAGCTCTATGTTCGAGTGCGCCAACCTGTTGCATGGCGAACAGGCCTATGCATTCCACCTGGTATCTGAAGCTGGAGGGACTGTGATGTCGTCCCATGGCTTTTCGGTGAATACCGAACCACTCCGTTCGGAAGGCTACGACACCATCATTATCAGCGGCTATTTAGAGTTGGGTGAACCCAGCCCGGAGCTGCTGGCCTGTCTATCCAGTGCCAGCTCACAATCGCGGCGTATTGCCTCATTGTGCACAGGTGTCTTCGTGCTCGCCGAAGCCGGCCTATTGGAGGGCAAACGGGTCACGACTCATTGGTTGCACGTGGCCGAGTTCAAAAAACGCCATCCCACGATAAAAATCGATGACGACCGACTGTTCATCGTCGACGGGCAGATCTGGACGGGTGCGGGTATGAACGCCGGAATAGATCTTGCGCTCGCCATGGTCGAGAACGACCTGGGCCGTGACCTGGGCCGCCGGGTAGCCCGCAAACTGGTGATGTCTCAGTGCAGGAGCGCCGTGCAGTCACAACTCTCGACTCTTCTTGAGATAGACCCAAAGTCCGACCGTATACAGCTTGCGCTGACTTATGCTCGCGAGAACCTTGGCGGCGATCTCTCTGTCACCGTGCTTGCGAATGTAGCAAGGCTCAGCCCAAGGCAATTCAGTCGCTTGTTCGTCGAGGAAACCGGCAAGACCCCAGCCAAAGCTATCGAGCGCCTTCGCGTTGACGCGGCAAGAGTCATGATGGAAACCAGTCGCCACCCCATAGAGGTGATCGCGCGAGAAACGGGTTTCAAGGATCGTGAGCGCATGCGCCAGGCTTTTCTGCGTGCCTATGGCAAACCACCGCAACTGATGCGCAACGCGTTATATGCATCTGCCCAAGGGAGAGTCTTGAATCACACAGGTGCGGGGCCGTCTCGCTGTCAGCAGATGCTCAACTGACCACCGCGGAAAGATAGCCATAGTCCTGCGGCGTGGGAGCATGAATCGCCACCTGGCGGTTTTTGAGCATGCCGCCGTTACGCCGATTCAGCACGGCGGTCATCTCGGCAACGATAGCCGTTGCCACAGCTTCTGGCGTGTCACCGCCTATATCCAGCCCGACCGGATAGTGCAGCCGCTCCAACGCCGATAACTCAACACCTGATGCGGTTAGCTCGCCAAGTAGACGCTCAGTGCGATCTCGCGGACCTAATTGACCTATGTAGGCGGGCGTACCGCTCAGCAACCCTCCGAGCCAATGAAGATCCTGACTGTAGCTGTGAGTCATTACTGCAACCAGTGCACCGTTGGTCTGCGAATGCAGGGTATAGGGTCCGCGAGCATCCGCCTGCAACACTGCATCGGCCATGGGAAAACGTTCGGGCCGGGCGAAGTGAACTCGGCCATCGATCACGGTCACATGCCAGTCCTGTAGTTTGGCGAGTTGTACCAGTGGTAGGGCATCATGCCCGGCACCGAAAATCACCATACGCTGCTGCGGCGGCAAGTACTCGCAAAATACCTCTACAGTACCGTGCTTATCACGATAGGTACGTAGGCTCGATCGAGCCTGGCTCAGCGTATCAGCCAGACCCGACCGCACTTGAGCATCGATCACCGGATCCAACAGAGGTAAACCATCGAAATGATTCGAGTGCAGCGCCAAATGGTCGCCAACGCTGACGCGCGAGTTTTTGTTGCACGCGACCACGCTTGCCAGCGCGCCAGGCTGGCCACTGCGGCGAACAAGACGAAGCAGTTGGAGAACTGCCAAGGGCTTATCCGGCCGATGACGTTGTAGCAATACGTGGACGGTACCGTTGCAGCCCAGGCCAAACGTCAGTCCAACATCCTCGTCCGCACCATCCGCATCGTCCTCTTGGGACGCGGTGCTGTAGCGACGTACCGAGGCACCGTTGTTTTCTGTCAGCCACCACGCCTTTTTTGCCACTTCCGATTCAAGGCAGCCACCGCTGATGGTGCCTATGGTGCCGCCATATAATGGAACCAGCATTCGCGCGCCAGGTCGGCGATAGGCCGAACCTTCAACTTTGACCACGGTGGCCAGCACCGCCTGACTGCTCTCACGCTCAAGGGTAGCGATGGCATCCAGTAGAGCAGTCGTTCCCGTCAACATAGTTAGATCCCCTCTGGCGCTGCCGCGACGCCTCAACAAAGGACTACAACGCCTTCTTGGCCGTTTCCGGACATGGCGCGCCAGCGCTTGTCCAAAGCTGCATGGCTTTAACCAAGTCCGCGTGGGTGCCGGGTGCAGGAGTTCGCCCCGGCCCTGGCTCCCATGCCCAGCGCACGAGCGGATCATCGTTCACATGATGGTCAAACTCTTTCTTGAACGTTTTGAGGTCGTTCCTCCCTCCCCTGAAGGCAAGGAAGCTGTTTCTGCTGGGATCAAGCAGCTGTTCGCACAGTTCTTGAACCCCCATGGTTTTGCTCAAGATCATCGTTGGCGGCGGCATGTGCCAAACGAAGCCGGGCATCAAATCGTTCGCGGCCCCCGGCGGCATGCCAGGCGCATCTCCGTTGACATCCTGATGACAACTCCTGCAATTGACAGGCTGAGAGGTGTTGGCAACTTCAACAAAGATCTTGCCTTCCACTTTCAAGCGGAGATTGTGCACATTCGAGATGTTCATGGGGTGCAAACGACTGTCGTCTCCCACCATCGGCCGCTGGACACCGTCCTTCATGACTCCGTGGCAATTCACGCATCGCGGGTGGGTAGTCACCTGATGTATGTATCCAAACGCAGTTTCCGGCGTGGGGGATTTTATATATGCCTGATAAGAGTCGGCATATGAAAAGCCAGTGATCCCAACCATCACCAACGCCCAACCCATTGAATAGAGCTTGCTCATCGTTAGCCTACCTTTTTCCCGAGTGCTGCAAGGACGTGCTCCGGTTTCATCGGAAGATCGCGAAGCCGCACACCGACAGCTTGGTAAATAGCGTTTCCAATCGCCGGAGCAATACCAATCACACCGGGTTCACCCAAACCAGTCGGGAACTCGCTGCTTTCAATGATCTCAATGTCGATTTCTGGAACTTCGTTCATGCGAATGGGCGTATAGGTGTTCAGGTTCACATCACGGACCTGGCCGTCGACGAACTCCGTGTATTCGTTGAGCGCCATGCTGACGCCCCACAGGGCGCCACCCTCCAGCTGAGCCAGCGCACCGTCCGGGTGAATGATCACTCCCGCGTCCACTACCATGGAGATTTTCTTGACTTGGATGCTGCCGCTGTTCGGGTCGACAGCCACATGTGCAGACGTGGCGATCCAAGTCGCGTTCGTACGCTCTTGCCCCGCAGACAAGGCAATACCAATGCCTTCATTTGCCGGCAGCCTGGCACCGTAACCGATACGTTGCTTGAGCACTTCAAGTACGTGCCTGAGTCGATGAGCACCGCCCAGTGTCTCTGGTGCGATGCCTGCCTGTATGCCTTTACCATCGAGCCGCTGTAGCCGGAACTCCAGAGGGTCTATGCCTGCCCTATGTGCGGCTTCATCAATGAAAGACTCAAGCCCCCATACAATCCATCCTTGGCCGACGGATCTCAGCCAACCGGGAAGGAACGTTCTCTGCGCGAGGTCGTTATTTATTGCTCGAGATCGGTGATTTTCCACCGTGTACCAGTGGTCGGCGCCACTGGCGGAAAACGGATCTATCTTGCCCTTCTTGTCAACGCTATCGGCCATTCCTTCGGGAAACATCGCCAAAGTCGGCCAAGCCGCGGAAAAGGCGTGATCAAGCGCAACCAGTTCATTGGCCGTGGAGAAGTTGGCCTGGAAGCGCTGCACGGAGGCGGACCTGACCTGATCGAAGCGGGAGTCGTCTGCACGGGTGAAGATCAACTTCACGGGCTGGCCGAATTGCTTGGCAGTCAGTGCCGCCGAGAGCATGTAGTCCCCTCCCAAGCGTCGACCGAACCCACCACCGAGGTAGTACTGGTGGATAACGATATTGGCTTCATCAACCTCAAGCGCCTTGGCCAGCATGGGCAGGGTCAAGGATTGCCATTGATTACCGCCGTGGATGTGCCATACACCATCTTTGAACAGCGCCGTGGCATTGAGCGGTTCCAACTGGAAATGCAGCACGGTGTGGGTTCTGTAAATAGCGTCGATGGCGGCAGGATGCCTCTTGATCGCGGCGTCAATGTCACCGGTATTGACGAACAGGTGCCCTTCGTTGGGAGCCATGACCTGGCGCTCCCCTCCAGCAGTATCTCGTGTTCACTAACCGTGGCCGTAGGGCCTGCCTGGTAGGCCACGTTGATCAGGTCACCCGCCTTTATGGCTGTAGGGTAATCTTTGGCCAGAACGGACACCCAGCCCGGGAGGACGTTGCTAGGGTCTTTGAGAATGACATACCCCAAGTAGCCTGGAAGTGTCTTCGCACGAGTGTCATCCACGCTGGTGACACGGCTGCCGTAGCGGGTAGGCGGAACAATTGGGCGGCCATACACCATGCCTTCAATTTCAACGTCGATGCCGTATACGGCTTTTCCGTTGGTTTTATTGGGGATGTCCAGAGCGCTGAAATTGCCACCAATGAGCTTGTGTTTACCCTTGGGTTTTAGGGTGAGCACGCTTAACTCATCCGGGCTGAAGGTACGGTCAAATGTGCTCTTCTGGACCACCTCGGCGAAGCTGATATTTCCGTTTGGCGTCAGCACATAGCTGTTTTCGGTATCGCAAAGTCCGGGCTCGACCCCTTTGAGTTTTGCTGCTGCCTCAATGAGCGATTTACGCCCCGCGGCACCGGCCTGAGAAAGCGTTTTGAATGAGGTATTTACCGACCACGACCCACCCGTGATCATGAGTCCCCATTTGGGATCCGTGTCCACGTGAACAATACTCACGTCCTCCCAACTGGCTCCTAGTTCGTCCGCAATGACACGGGCCAATGCCGTACCCACGTGCTGACCCATTTCTGCCTTGGTAATATTTACGACAACGTTACCGTTGGCCTCTATCTGAAACCAGATAGTGGGCGAGAACAGCGCCTGTTCCAAAGTTTCCTGCGCAGGTGCCGCCAGCACCGACAAGCCCGAACTGAATGCCATGACCAATGTGCCAGCCACCGTACCACCAAAAAACTACGGCGTGACAACCCTCCGCTTTCAATAGCGAACTCTTTTTTATTGGTAATCATTTTTTCGCCTCCACAAGTTTCAACGAATCTTGGGAGTACGCGTGAGACACTTGCGTCGAAGCCGCATGTTTAATGGCTTCTTTTATGCGACGGTAAGTCATGCAACGACACAAGTTTGAGCTCATATGATTGACGATATCTTCATCACTTGGATTAGGCGTGCGGCTCAGGAGAGTGGCAGCCTGCATGATCTGGCCTGACTGGCAGTAACCACACTGCGGCACCTGCTTTTCCACCCAAGCCTGTTGCAAAGGATGGTTATCGGCCAGCCCCTCAATGGTCGTGACATTCCGTCCACGAGCCATTCCAGCAGGGTATGAACATGACCTAACGGCAACGCCGTCAATATGTATTGTGCATGCGCCACACATTGCCACGCCGCAGCCATACTTGGTGCCTGTGAGCTTGAATTCGTCACGGATAATCCATAGTAAGGGAGTGTCATCATCGCCACGCGAACTGACTTTCTCGCTATTCAGATAAAATTCAATCACTGCAACCTCCTTGGAAGCACTAGAAAATGACAGCATCAAAATTATCCGGATTCTCCGTAGCTGACGGATGCACGAGAAACCTTATTTGACACAAGCTCTATACAAGCAGGCACAAATGCCCGCCAAGCCAACACCTAAAAAATCAGCAGATCGAAAATACAACCAGCAACTAAGCAGGAAGCAAAAGAACACAGCAGAATAAAATCGCACCAGAAGTGCTGCAACGCGAGAAGCTCTGCAACGCGCGCTATCGATAAAAACATCTAACGCGCACAAAGCACCAACCACAACACTAAGCTTCGATTCTAATTTGCATCAGCCTGTTTATTGAGCTTAGCGATAAAAGAATGCCTAATACGCTAGTTTACTAAGAGTTTTGAGTTCGATTTTGATCAAAAAATATCATAAAGCGCATTCATGGCAATGCCATATCCGCAATGATTTCGGACATGCCGTTAGCTGGAGTCCGTACAGCGACATGCACCTCAGCGGCACTACCCACGAGCGCACGGACTCATTGCCTGCACACTGCTCTGTGGTCGATGAGCAGATCCAGTCGCAGGCAGCTATGCCGACTTATGTCAGACAGCATTCCTACTGCGAGAGCTCACTCGTTCATGGCTAGCGGATGTCTGTCACTGAGCCATACCGCCTACCACACCAAGTTGCCGGGGTATCCCTGTTCCTTTAGTCCACTCCCGGATAACGCCGCCCACTACAAGGCTGCCATGCAGCTCCAGCGGCTTGAATGCATAGTTTCAACCAAGCGAGGAGCTGCATTACGTGGCGACACGCCAGGCCTCGCCACTACCTGATGCTCTTGTCCAGGAACTCACGGATGACCGGGATGATTTCATCGCCATGGGTTTCCAGCGCGAAATGGCCCGTGTCATAGAAACGAATATCTGCCTCGGGTATATCGCGCGTCCAAGCCTGTGCGCCAGCCGGAAGGAAGAAGGGGTCGTTTTTCCCCCAAACCGCCAACAGCGGCGGCTGATACTCGCGGAAGAACTTTTGGAACTCTGGATACATCGCAACGTTGCTTGCGTAATCCAGCACCAAGTCGAGCTGGATTTCGGCATTTCCGGGCCGGGTAATCTGAAGCCCTTCCAGCGTGTAACCATCCGGAGATACCGAACTCTTATCGGAGACCCCTTCCAGGTACTGCCATTTGATCGATTCAGGTGTTGGGAAGTCTCGCAGCGCCTCTCGGTTCTGTTGAGTAGGCTCACGCCAGTATTTCTGGATAGCTGCCCAACCGGCCCCAAGCCCTTCCTCATAGGCGTTGCCGTTCTGGGAAACAATGGCGCTAACCCGATTAGGGTGAGCAGCAGCCAGGCGCCAACCCACGGGAGCACCGTAGTCATGCACCACTAGAGCGTATTTATCGAGCTTGAGCCGCTCAGTGAACTCTCCGATCGTCTTCGCCAACTGGCTGAAGGTGTAGGAATACTTTTCCCTGCTCGGCGCTTCGGTGAAACCGAACGCGGGTAGGTCTGGCGCAATCACGTGGTAGCGGTCAGCCAGCGCAGGGATCAGGTCACGGAACATGAAGGACGACGCCGCGAAACCGTGCAGCAGCAGCACTTTTGGCGCGGCCGGATTACCGGCCTCACGGTAGAAGACCTTTACATCGCCCACCTGCTCGTAGCGGTAGTGAACCTGCTTCTTTACTTCATCAGCCTGCGCGGCGCCCATTAGAAAAGCGGCCGCAAGGCCGGTAGCTGCAATGACTCTGTTACTCATGATAATGAACCCCTGTAACCATTAAAAATCACATTTGAAGGTTACAAGCCATTGGAGTAACCTGTAAACAGCCATTTATCAGTTACAGAATTTCCCATGAACGCAACGACTCCCCCTCTACCGGCGCACTCTTCCTGGCCGATAACCTCGCCTTAGACTTCATCAACAGCGAATACGGAATGGGCGACCAGCGTCTCGACCACTTCACCGATGACCATAGCGTGATGAGTTGGCTGCAGCAGGCAGGACGCTTACCCGAAGGCAAGCTACTGCCCCCGCCCTCCGGTTTGTTGACACTTGCCCGGCAGCTACGGGAATGCGCCAGAACGGTGGTACACGCAGCTATGCAGGGGACCGAGGCAGACCTTCGGTTAATCAACCAGATTCTGGAAACCGGCCGCCCCATCAAAGAGTTGACCTGGGACAAACAGGCGAAGGCGCTGCGAATCACTACCCGTCGGCGCGACCACAGCCCTGCAAGCCTCCTGGAGCCAGTGGCCGACGCTTTGGTGACTCTGGTCACCCACGATAAATTCGAATACGTCCGCCAGTGCGAAGCGCATGACTGTGTCCTGTTGTTCCATGACCTGACCAAGTCACACCGACGCCGGTGGTGCAGTATGGCGACGTGCGGAAACCGCATGAAGGTCGCCGCCTTCCGCTCCCGGAACAAGGTCTGACATCAAAGGCGACAGCGGTAGGGCTGCAAGAACGGAGTCACCAGCAACATCAGCGCCCCTACAGCCACCAACAGCCACAAGGCCGACTGGAAGTGCCCCGCGCTGTCACGCAGATATCCCACGAGCAACGGACCGGCAGCGCCGACCAGATAACTCTGCAACATCACAAAGGCAGTCCAGGCACCAGCCTCCTCAGGAGTCGAAGCATTGTCCAGCGGTAAGGTCATGGCCAGGGTGAAGGCACCTCCGGTGCCAAAGGCTGCAATCGCGGCTGTCACCAAAGGCATGGCTTCAGGCGCAACTGCCATCGCCAGGCTACCCAGCAGGGCGATGCTGGAGCTCGCTGCAAGCAACAGACGTCGATCATCGCTGCGGCTAAGCAAACCAAACACCGGGTTGGCCAGCATGAATCCCAAGGTGTAGCTGGCCAGGATTAAGCCAGCCGAACTGGCGCTCTCGCCACGCTCGATATACATCGGTGCCAACCAGGCGATCAGGGCGTAGAACACCAAGTTGTTGCAGGCGAAGAACAGCGCGATCAGCCAGGCCGTAGGATTGCGCAGCGGCATCCTTGGCGCCGGATTCAACGAGACTTCGACAGGCTGGGCAAGACTGCGGCGTTCGATCACTCCCCAGGCGATGATCGCCAGTAATGCTGGCACTACCCAGAAACCGCCCGCCCACCGCCAATCTCCAATGAGATGAACGAGCGGACCGGTCGCCACCGCAGCGACAGTGCTGCCCAGGCCGATGGCCGTCGCGTAGATGCCCATGAACAGCGCAATCCGATTCGGCGAGCGCGCCTTCACGTAACTGGAAAACAGGGTTCCGGCGACTGCGATACCCGCACCGACCGCCGCAGTACTGGCAAACAACTGCCCAATGGAGCCCGCCAGCGCACGCAAGATAATCGCGGCGCCCAGCACAATCAGCGCCAGCAGGATGATCCGGTCACGCCCGAATCGATGCGCCAGCCAAGGTGCGGGCAATGCCAGCAACCCCATCAGCAAGGTAGGAATCGCGGTCAGCAGCGAGGCCTGGGTATGAGTCAATCCCAGCTCATTGATCATGGCGGTCAGCAATGGCCCCATGGAAACGATGCCCGGGCGCAGCGTGAGCGCGACGAGCAGGATACACACGACCACCGCTGCGACTGACGGATCACGAACGTCGCTGCCAGCCAAGGCTGGATACGCCAGGCCTGGTGTAACATCGCGTTTGATCGGTACGGATTTGACAGACATGACGAAGACTTCCTACGCAGCGAGCGGTTACGAAGGCGTGTCCTCGTACATTCGCGTCGAGGCCACGCCGCCAGATGTGAACGTCAGTCCGAGTAGGTCGGGTAGTCCGTCAGGCCCTTCTCCGCACCACCATAGACAGTGGCAGGATCCAGCGGGTTGAGCGGCCAGCCATTGGCGATGCGTTCGGGCAGATCGGGGTTGGCGATGAAGGGACGACCGAATGCGATCAGGTCGGCCAGCCCGGCCTCGATCAGCCGCTCACCACGCTCGGCGGTATAACGACCGGCGTAGAGAATCTTCCCGCTGAAATTCGCGCGTACGCCGCGGCGGAAGCTTTCGGGCAGATCCGGCGCGTTGTCCCAGTCCGCCTCGGCGATCGACACATAGGCCACGCCTGCTGCCTCCAGTACCTTGATCGCCTCGATGTAGGTGGTATGCGGGTCCTCCTCGACCAGACCGATGTACACCCGGTCCTGATCGGTGCCGGTGAACAACGGGGTAAAGCGCACACCAACGCGATCCGCGCCTACGGCAGCGGCCACGGCGTCTACGATCTCGCGCAGGAAGCGCAGGCGGTTCTCCAGCGAGCCACCGTAAGCATCATCGCGTAGGTTGGAATGTGCGGAGATGAACTGGTTGACCAGGTAACCGTTGGCTGCGTGAATTTCCACGCCATCGAAACCGGCGTCGATGGCATTGCGTGCTGCCTGGGCGTACTGCCCGACCAGATCGCGGATTTCAGCCAGCTCCAGTGCGCGTGGAAGCGATGGCTGAACCAGCTCGCCGACACCAGCGCCGGTCTGAATGAACGCCTTGACCTTCTGCGCCTGAATAGCGGACGGCGCCAGGGGCGCCTGCCCGTCAGGCTGAAGCGCGCTATGGGAGACGCGACCGACGTGCCAGAGCTGGGCGAAGATCACTCCACCTTCGGCATGCACCGCTTCGGTCACCTTGCGCCAGCCATCGATCTGAGCCTGGCTGTAGATACCCGGGGTCCAGGCATAGCCTTGGCCACGCGGTTCGATCTGGGTGCCCTCGCTGATCATGAAACCGGCACTGGCACGCTGGCGGTAATAAGTAGCCATCAGATCAGACGCGATATCACCTGGCTGGGCGCTACGCTGGCGAGTCAACGGCGGCAGTACGATGCGGTTCTTGAGGGTGATGCTTCCCATGTCGATGGGAGTAAACAGAGCGGCATGCTTCATGATTCGTATCCTGTCGTTCAGGCGCCGACACCAACCGGAAGGCGCACGGGCGCGCATGGACGCAACCGGCGCCAAAGACTTGATGATTGGGAGTGCGGCCCCTCTGCTCGAGAGGCCGCTCAGGCGTTACTTTTTGATCAACACGGTTTTCGGGTTGGTGAACAGCAGGCGGCCTTCATGGCCGTGCTCAGTGCCAATACCCGATTGCTTGTGGCCACCGAAAGGAACGTCGACGCCTTGCGTGTGGATCTCATTGACCCAGACCATCCCCGTTTCCAGGCGATTGGCCACAGCCACCGCTGCCTGGGTATCACGCCCCCAGACCGAACCACCCAGGCCGAATGGACTGTCGTTCGCGCGGGCTACGACATCGTCGACGTCGTCGTAAGCGATGATCGGCACGATCGGTCCGAACTGCTCCTGCTGCACGATCATCGAGCTCTCTGGCGGGTTGTCGACCACAGTTACCGGGATGAAATAGCCAGGACGGCTCTCGTCTACCTCACCGCCCAATGCCACCTTGTAGCCATTGGCCGTGATGTCATCCAGGAAGCTACGAACCTTGTCGTACTGCATCTTGTTCTGCACGGGGCCTACGGTCGCAGCTGGATCGAGACCGTCACCCATGACCTGCTGCTGCGCATACTTAACGAACGCTGCCACGAACTCATTGCGATAACTGCTATGCACGTAGAGGCGCTTGATACCCACACACCACTGACCCGAGTTACCGACAGCGCCCCAGTACAGTTGCGGGATGATCGCTTGCCAGTCGGCATCAGGCATGACGATTGCCGCGTCGTTGCCGCCCATCTCCATGGTCAGCCGCTTGACGGTGCCTGCAGCCGAACGGATGACATGCTTGCCGGTCTCGGTGGAGCCGGTGAAGCTGATCTTGGCGATGTCCGGGTGAGCGGTCATTTGCGGGCCCAGTTCATTGCCACCTGAAACCACTGAAAGCACACCAGCAGGCAGCACGGACTGAGCAATCTGCCCAAAGCGCAAGGTGGTGAGGGGTGTGAATGGCGACGGTTTGATGACCATGGTGTTACCGGTGATCAGCGCGGGCGCCACTTTCCACAGTGCCAGCAGCACCGGGAAATTCCACGGCGTGATCGCACCGACCACACCCAGCGGCGTGTGATGCAGCTCCACGACATGGCTGTCGTTTTCCTCGACGATTTCCACCGGGATACGCCGCGCAGCAATCTGGCGAATCCACGAAATCGCCTGGTCAACTTCGGGCTCGGCCATGGTTTTCAGCGGCTTGCCTTGTTCCAACGTCAGCAAGCGAGCCAGTTCATCGCGGTGCTCCAAAAGCGCATCGGCATAGGCATCCAGATAGCTCTGGCGCTGGTCGTAGCTCAGGAGCGACCAGGTCTTGAACGCATCCTTGGCAGCAGCGATCGCCGCCTCCAGTTGCTCAGGCGAACCCGACGGAGCCTTGGCGAATACCTCGCCAGTCGCCGGATTGAACACATCGAAATGCGCATCGGTGCTGACCAGCTTACCAGCGATGGACAGGTAGTACGGGCCATCGAAAACGCTGCTGGAGCGGGACTCTTTCATGACAGTAGACATTAGCCTATCTCCTTGAATTCAAATGAAAATCTATTGACTTAAATGATCAAGACAGCTTTCTTCAGGCAGCAGAAATCCCGTCACCCAAAAGGCGACTGCTGCTGCGGTGTTGTTATGCGGTAGCGTGCGCGAAGGCGCTCAGAGTGGGCGCAAAGTTCGCCCGCTCATTGCTTGCACGGGTTCGTCTGAACCCTGCAGATTGCGTAAATCAAGCCAGCAGTTTGAGCAAGGCGTCGGCAGCGGACTCTGAACTGGCGGGGTTCTGACCGGTGACCAAGCGCCCGTCGACGACAGTGAACGGCTGCCAGTCGCCGGCTTTCTCAAAGCGTGCGCCAAGCGCCAGGAACTCGTCCTCGATGAGGAAAGGCACCACGTCACTAAGCTCTACAGCGGCTTCTTCGCTGTTGGTGAAACCAGTCACCCGGCGACCTTTGATCAGCGGCTCGCCACCAGCAGTCTTGACGTGGCGAAGCACTCCCGGAGCATGGCAGACGAAGCCGATTGGCTTGCCGGCGCGCTCGAAGCTTTCGATCAAGGCGATGGATGTATCCGACTCCGCCAGGTCCCACAGAGGTCCATGACCACCTGGGTAGAACACCGTGTCGAAATCCTCGGCCTTCACTTCACTGAGTTTCACCGTTGTGGCCAGGGCTTGCTGCGCGGCCGGGTCAGCAGCGAAACGGTGGGTCGCGTCGGTCTGGAAATCCGGCAGATCACTCTTGGGATCCAGAGGGGGTTGGCCACCTGCTGGCGATGCCAGCACGATGTCGGCACCGGCATCCTTGAAGACGTAGTAAGGCGCGGCGAACTCTTCCAGCCAGAAGCCGGTTTTCTTGCCGGTGTTACCCAGCTTGTCATGGGATGTCAGAACCATCAGAACTTTCATGATCATTACCTCATCGTGGGCATTGCATTGATTTCGACCGATTCTTGCCGGTCGTGGGTTCACTCGTTATCGAGAAGACTTCGCGTTTGCAGTAGCGCCTCTTCGAACGCATGGTGGGTACGGGTGATCTTGGTCATCACACTGGCCCCCAACCACATCGAATAGAGCCTTAGTGCCAGCTGAGCGGGCGTAGCAAGGATCGTTACCGTGCCCTCCTCCACTCCTCTACTGATTGCAGCCTCCAGCCGCTCGACGATTTGCGCGGTACCGCGCCGGAGCGCCAGTCGCATCGGTTCAGAAAGATCGGCGACTTCAGCGCCCAACTTCACGGCCAGGCATTTACCGCACTCGACCTGACTGGTCTGGTTGGAGATCCACAGTTGCCAGTAACGCATCAGCGCGTCATGGGCGCTGGTTGCCGGGTCCTGAAAAATACGATCCATGTCAGCCAAATAGGTCTCGAAGTAGTGCTCCAGTAGGGCCGTGCCGAACGCGTCCTTCGAAGCGAAGTAGTGATAGAAGGAACCCTTCGGCACACCCGCGGCATTCAGCACCTCGTTCAGCCCAACAGCAGAGAAGCCTTTGCGGGCGATGATCGATTGAGCGGCGTCGAAAATACGCTGCCGGGTCTGGTTGCTGTCAGTGGTTGTCATGGCTGCCCGTCTCAGTAGACCAGTCGTCTAGTTCGTTGGGGCCATGTTAGGAATCGCCACCGACAGCAGCAATGTCATATGCGCAAGGATTTCGGACATGCACCGCGAGCCGATTGCGCAAACTAACTAGCCCTCCGACAATCGACCCATGCCCGCAGAAAGGACGTGACCGATGCATACCGTAGCGTTGGTGGTTTACCCGCAATTCCAAGCGCTGAGCCTGTCGGTCGGTTCCGTTTTTGAATGCGCCAATCTCCTGAATGGCGAGCCGGTCTACCGATTCACTCTGGTATCGGAGGCAGGTGGGACCGTGGTGTCGTCTCAAGGCTTCTCGGTCAATACCGAGGCTCTCGGCTTAGCTGGCTATGACACCATCATTGTCAGCGGCTACCTGGAATTGGGGAGCCCAGTCCCGAGCTACTGACCTGCCTATCAAGTGTCAGCTCACAATCGCGGCGTATTGCATCACTGTGTACCGGAGTCTTCGTACTCGCCGAAGCCGGCCTATTGGAGGGCAAACGAGCCACGACTCATTGGTTGCACGTGCCCGAGCTCAAGAAACGTCATCCCACTGTCAGAATCGATGATGATCGACTGTTCGTGGTCGACGGGCAGATCTGGACGGGTGCAGGCATGAGTGCCGGAGTGGATCTGGCACTGGCAATGGTAGAGAACGACCTGGGCCCTGACCTGGCCCGCCGCGTGGCCCGCAAGTTGGTAATCGTCCAGCGAAGAGGCGCCGAGCAGTCACAGCTCTCGGCGCTGCTGGAGATGGATCCGAAATCCGATCGCGTGCAACTCGCCATGGCCTATGCGCGCGAAAACCTACGCAGCGATCTCTCGGTGGAGGCTTTGGCAGATATCGCTCGACTAAGCCCTCGCCAGTTCAGCCGAGTGTTCCGCGAGGAAACCGGGAAAACACCGGCGAAAGCAATCGAAAGCCTGCGAGTAGAAGCCGCGCGCGTGATGATGGAAACGAGCCGTCATCCAGTAGAAGTGATTGCCCGTGAGACCGGTTTTGGCGATCGGGAACGCATGCGGCAGGCGTTTCTGCGTGCCTATGGCAAGCCGCCGCAATTGATGCGAGATGAACTGTACAAGACGGCCAACGGGGCTGGCTGAACACGCCTATCGGATCGTTCATCAACAGCTATACCTGAGCTTCCTACTGCAGCCGCAACTCTCTCAGTAGCGCTCATTGCTCGCGGAAGCGTGAGTAGGGATGAGCCCTGACTCCCGATAGCTGTCGATCAGCTCGTCGAACAGTTTCAAGTCGGCGCGGGTTCGGGCAATCAGTTGAGCACCAGCAACCGCAGCGTAAATGGCGCCTGCGCGGCGCTCGACATTTTCCAGCCCCGCCTCAGCTAACAACTGCGTCAGCCACTCCACATTGATATCTGCAAACGCCTTGACCTGGCGCTCGACCTCTTCCGGTAGGTCTTCGTATTCCGCAGCCATGAAGCTGGCAAGGCAAAGCCTATTGCCGTTTTCCAACGATTTCCGAAAGAGCGAAGGGTAAGCACGCAAACAGCCGAGCGGATCGGGATTCGACTCGCGTATGGATCGCAAGGCTTCGGCGGTGTCTCGCCAATAGCGTTCTGCGACTGCGGCACCAAGGTCGGCCTTGCTCGCAAAGTGGTAGTAGATACTGGCGTTCTTCACACCAACGGCTTCACCGATGCTGCGGAAATTGATACCGCTATATCCATGCAATTGAGCCGCCGTTGTCGCAGCAGCCAAAATGGCTTTTCGAGCATTGCCGGTCACAATCAACTCCCCGCACCTTCGATGGACCTCGGCAGTTTACTGTTACGCCTCAAACCTGCCAACTGGAAGGTAGGGATTGACTACCCCAGTTTCCGCGCTCAATCTTTACCTACCATCTGACAGGTAGGCAAGCCATGACTACTATATCTCGCAACGCCGACATATCCGCTCTCCCCGCAATGAAAATCTACGACTGGTTCAATGGCCCATATCCCGCTCGCGTGCGAATCGCCTTGGCGGAAAAAGGACTGCTTGATCGTGTCGAGTTCATCTCCGTCGATCTATGGGCAGGCGAGCATAAGAAACCTAAATTCCTCGCGATCAATTACTCAGGAACACTGCCTGTGCTGGAGCTCGATGACGGCACGCTCATTGCCGAATGCACAGCAATTACCCAGTATCTAGATGTACTCGACGGCAGCCCCACGCTTACCGGGCAGACTGCGAAAGAGAAAGGCCTCATTCACATGATGACAAAACGCGCTGAAATCGAATTTCTCGATGCGGTCAGCGTTTACTTTCATCACGCAACGCCAGGGTTGGGGGCACACGTGGAGCTGTACCAAAACCCTGAATGGGGATATCGCATGCGCGATAAAGCCATCAGGGGCATGTACTACTTCAATAGAGTGCTTGAGCAACAGCCGTTCGTTGCCGGTGCCACTTTCTCAATGGCAGACATAGCGGTGCTCGGGGGATGATCTTCGCGTCATTGGTCAAGCTTGCTCTACCCGATGAATGTGCAGCTCTACGAGCCTGGCACGCCCGCATGCAAGAAAGACCCAGTGTCAGGGAGTGGCGCACAATGGTGGCGAGTAACACATCGAGGATATGAGGGCTAACGCATCAGCCCCCGTCACCGAGCAGGCTGGATGATCTGTGCAACACTGCTTGACTCGAGTGCCGCTGCTTAACCCGTCACTCTCTACCACTTGCTAGGCAAAATCGCTCCAGCCGACTAATTGACACAGAACGCCCATCAGTCCTTCCTCATGGCCCTAAGCTGAAAAAGTACGGTAGGGCAACAGTGATGGACAAATTTGAAAGCAGATAAAACCATCAGACATAAAAAAATCCAGTCACCGCTAAGTGACTGGATTTTCTACGGATTTTTTGGTCGGGACGGAGTGATTCGAACACTCGACCCCTTGCACCCCATGCGGGTGATCTATCACCTAACCTATTGTTTTTGAACATTTTTTAACGGCGTCCTACTGCAATCAGCGCCCTACTCCGTTCGACGATGTTCAACGGATCCCCGCAAAACTCCCAACACGCCGTCTGCTGGTAGCCGAGCCGCCACTTCTACTGAAATGAGTGTGTGATGCCTGGCCTTGAAGCTCCGCGACCGCCAGTCGCCAATTTCTTAACTATTCGGTCAACAAGCCGATAGCGCACCATCGCCATGCCCCGCTTCGGACAGGCTGTCTCTAGGTTTAGAATTCATGCTCTCTTTGCGTACCATCAAAGCACGCTACACAGCCGCCTTCATCGGCTCCATTATTCTGGTCATGCTGCTCACCGTGCTGGGCATCAAACGCTTCGTCACGCCACAGCTTATGGCGGCGGGCGAAACCATTGTGATGTCCCAAGTCACCGAGATCGGCGAACACATCGCAATGGAGCTGGCGCGAGTCGAAGCGCAGGCTCGCACGATCACACAGACCGTACCGATGCTGAACAGCGACGAGATTGACCGGGTCCTGCCAGGTCTTGTGGACCAATACGGTGACATCAAAGTGTTCGGCGGCGGTATCTGGCCTCTACCCGAGGTTCGCACGCCAGGTCGCGCCAAGCACAGCACCTTCTATCACCGAGACGCGTCCGGGAAGCTGATCGTCAATACCCATTGGAACTCCGCCGAATCTCGAAACTATTTCGAGGAGCCCTGGCACCGGGGCGGCATGCAGGCACCGCGTGGCCAATGCATCTGGGCGGCAGCGTACCAGGATGACGCCAGTGCGGAGCCGCGCACCAACTGCGCCATGACTATCTACAAGGACGGCGCGCCTTGGGGCGTGTCGACGATTGATCTGACCCTTGGCTTCTTCAACCGCCTGGTGGCGGAGAAGCAGGACGAGATTGGCGGCGAGGTCATGATTGTCGAGGCCGACGGCAAGATACTCAGCAACCAGCCCCAGCTTGGCTCGGATCTGGTGCTGCGCAACGTGTCGGAATTGGCCGGCCAATCGCCATTCATCTCGACAGTGCAAAAGGCTCTCGCCAGCCCAGCGCAACCCTTGCGCCGCGACACGTTCACCAGCAAGGCCGGCGACGCGTTCAGTTTCTTCATGGCGCCGATCGAAGGTACGCCTTGGTTCCTCGCCGCAGCCCTGCCGACTGCCAAGCTTGAGGAACGCAGCGATGAGATGCTGGGGACGCTCGCCTCCCTGCAGATCCCCATGGTCGTTGTCCTTCTCGCGCTGATGCTGGTTGCGATCAGCCAGCTAATGAACCGACTTACGGTTCTGAAGACAAATATCGATTCCCTGTCCGCAGGCGACGCCGATCTGACCAAACGTATCAACATCAAAGGCGAGGACGAAGTTGACCAGGTCGGCCGCTCGGTCAACGGCTTCATCGGCTACTTGCAGAAGATGATGGTCGACGTAAGCGATGCCACCACCCAGATTCAATCCGAGATTGCGCAGCTCAAGCAGCTGTCACGCTCGACCAATGAAGCGCTTACCAGACACGCTTCGGAAACGGACCAGGCCGTTACGGCAATCAACGAGATGAGTTCGACGGCCGAATCGGTTGCCCAGAGCGCTAGCGACACGGCAACCTTCACCCAGACGGCCAACCACAACGCGGTCGCCTCCAAGCTGGTCGTCGACGATGCGTCCCGCAGCGTACGCTCGCTGGTCGGCGAGGTCGAAAGCGCGACGGCGAAGGTACAGGCGATGCAGGCCGATGCCCAGCGTATCAACGACGTACTGGGTGTGATTGGCGACATCGCCGGGCAGACCAACCTGCTTGCGTTAAACGCTGCAATCGAGGCAGCTCGAGCCGGCGAGCAGGGTCGTGGCTTCGCGGTTGTTGCCGACGAGGTCCGCGCGCTTGCGGCACGCACCCAGCAGAGCACGTCCGAAATCAATGAAACCCTGCAACGCCTGAAGGATGCCGTCGGCTCCGCCGTGCAGGCGATGGAACAAACCAAGGCGAGCTGCCAGGCGACCGCCGACAAAACAGCTCAGGTCACGGTCGGGCTGGACGAGATGGCAAGCTCGGTCGTTCACATCAACGACCTAAGCACCCAGATTGCCACCGCGGCGGAAGAGCAAAGCGCAGTAGCCGAGGAGATCAACCGAAACATGGTCGCCGTGCGGCATGTCGTCGATGATCTGGTCGAAAGCGGTGTAAGCGTCGATCGAAGCACAGAGTCCCTGCTCGACACCAATGCCCGCCTGACCGCCCTGGTAAATCGTTTCAAGGTTCGCTGATTAACGCTCGAAGGCCCCGCCCGGGGCCTTTCTCTGTACGAGGAATGGCCCGCAAATCCTCCCCTACGCCACACTGCGAACAGCCTGTCCAGGCTGCGCCCCTGCGGGTGGCCTGATCACTGCCCGTGGCGGAGCATATCCAGACAGGCACCTTTCGAGCATTGCCCATTCGATCCCGCTCCAAGCCGCCAGATAGCTCATCGCGCTCGACACCCCGGTTGGCAGGGCGCCAGCGCCGCGACGAGTGATCAGATGCGCGCGAGGGGCCTCGTCGAGCATGGCGATGGTCATCGGTTCAACCAGGCGCTCTTCTTTGCGGCAGCGCCGGCCAGGCGTCCTCTGCTCGTAGCGAATCCTGGCGGGATCGTGCCGTGGCCCGCAACCGTTCGCACCGAACATTTTCCCCGCCGGTACCCGGCTTCCTCGCGCGGCAAATTGTTCGGAGCTTACGGTCCTTCTCTGCGTTTCGGCTGCAGGCAGTGCGGCCCGCCCTCTCCCGCCGACCGGATCACAACGAGGACGCGATAGGCGCGGCCCTCAATCCGAAAGGAGAAACACCATGGCCAACATCGGCACCTTCACCACTCTCAACGACGGATTCACCGGCACGCTGCAAACCCTGACGCTCAAAGCTAAAGTCGCCTTCGTGCCCAACGACAAGGGCACAGCCAATGCTCCCGACTACCGCATCCTCACCTCGGGCGGGGTCGAGATCGGGGCCGCTTGGAAGAAGCTCAGCCAGAACGATCGCTCCTACCTGTCGGTTACGCTCGATGATCCGGCCTTCCCAGCCACCGTATACGCACGACTGCTGGAGGAATCCGAAGGCTCCCACATACTGATGTGGAGCCGAAGCAAGACCGAATGACGCCAAGGCGCCCTGGCACTCCAGGGCGCTTCTTTTGATGATTCGGCTCATCATGAGCTGTGCGATGTCCGCTACGGTCGGCCAGGGGTCCGCACAGTTTGCCCCTTCCCGCCTCGTGAGGAGCGTTGGCGCCCTGCGGAAAAGCCATGTTTGAACGATCCGGGCCCAACCGTGGTGAAAAAGCTGCAGCTCAGCCGGGACCTGCATTACGAATCGAAAGGATGCGCATCACGAAGAGACGGGACGGCTTTTAGCAAGCAAAGCAGGTACTGCATTGCCTATAGGACCCTGCCAGGGAGATACAGGAGGCGGTCTTGCTGGTTCCGTTCACGCTATCACGGCGTGCTCGCCGTCAAGGGCTGCACGCTTCGCGCTGGCGGCCTGCGGCCGGCGATGCCCCTGTGACCGCATGCGCTGCGCCGTGCCGGGTCGGTTCCGGGCAATTCCGCCCGAGCAACCGGAGCATGCCGTCATGTCTCAAGCGTCATTCGACTTCGAATCCCCCCTACTCATCCGCGACGACGATGGACGTTACCTGCCGGCGACGACCGATCAGATACTTGGAGCGGCACGTCGGATCGTCGATGAGAGGATCCGTTACGGGGCGCCGTTCACGTCACCGGACATCGTCAAGGACTACCTCGGAGGCAAGCTCGCGGGGTTCGAGCACGAAGTCTTCGCGGTGCTCTTTCTTGACAATCAGCATCACCTGATTCGTTACGTTGAGATGTTTCGAGGGACGATCGACTCGGCTTCGGTCTATCCAAGGGAAGTGGTCAAGGAAGCCCTGAAACACAATGCAGCAGCGGTGATCTTCTCGCACAACCATCCCAGTGGGCACTCGGAACCGAGCCAGGCGGACAGGACACTGACCGGGCGATTGAAGGAAGCGCTGAGTCTCGTGGAGGTGCGGACGCTCGATCACATCATTGTGGCAGGTCACGAGCGGGTGTCCTTCGCAGAACTGGGACTGCTCTAGGGCAGCGGGGGCTTCGGCCCCCTTCTCTTCGTCCTAGCGGTCAAGCGCATGGACCGGACTTTCCGCGGGCATCGTCTCGACGAGAGCGCTCGCTGCGCCGGAACTGCTTGCTGCATGCCACCTCCTGCAGCCGTGGCAGATCTCGTATCTCCACCTCCTTTGCCCCGGATGCCTAGCATGCCTTCGGCACGAAAGCACGCAAGCGCGCGCGACGCCGATTCGACCGCCAAACCTAGATGATTGGCCAGTCATTCGCGCACCCGGACTGTCCGGTTTCGGAGCTGTTTCACGAGCACCAAATCCGACTCTCATCCACTGGGCCGACAGCGTGCCCCATCGGTCTTTTCAACTCCAACCGATAGGAGTGCATTTTCATGCAATTCTTTTGACTTCGTTCCGCATTCGGCACGAATGTAATGTCCCGGCTGGCTTGCCGACGAACTTGACTAAGCTAGCCATGACCCGCGCCGCGGAGGAGTAGCAAGCGTGAATGCATTGCTTCGTTTGTTGGAGGCTCGCTTCAAGCAGCACCTGGCGGCACCCGGGCATCGCTTGGAATGACGTACGGTCTAGGCTCGAGTCCGCTCCGGACGCATTCGCTGCCGTTCGCTTGATGGAAGCCACCGGCGGCGAGCCGGACGTCATTCTCTTGAGCGAGACCGATGGCAGCTTTGCGTTCATTGACTGCTCCACCGAAAGCCCGATTGGCCGCCGAAGCCTTTGCTACGACGCGGCCGCGCTAGACGCGCGCAAGGCGCACAAACCTGGCGGGAGTGCCCTCGGCATGGCCCTTGAGATGGGTGTGGAGATGATGACGGAGGACCATTACCAAAGGCTTCAATCATACGGCCAGTTCGACTGCAAGACCTCTTCCTGGATAGCGACGCCGGACAGCATCCGCGCGCTCGGGGGCGCGCTGTTCTGCGATCGACGCTACAACCGATTCTTCACCTACCATAACGGTGCGCAGTCCTACTACGCAGCCAGAGGCTTCCGCGGCTTGGTAGGGCTAGGAGTCCCCCAGTTGCCCTAACGGTGTTATACGGAAATTAAGCTGCTTGAATTCTCCATGGATAGAAAGCCTGAGAAGGCGCGCGGAAACCCTACGCATTGAGTGCGGGATGTGCGGTCTGTCTCACCGTGACACTCATCCATGCAATTTGGCCCTGCTTCCCGTCATACGCTACGACCATCGGATAGGCAGCAATTGTTTGGCCCGCTATTCTCATCCGCTCGCCAATTAACACGGAACCTCCCATGAACAAGAGCGAACTGATCGACGCTATCGCAGCGGCCGCGGATCTTTCCAAGACCGATGCAAAGAAAGCCTTGGAGGCGCTGCAATCGACGATCCAGGAACGGATGGCCAAGGGCGAGGACATTAGCCTCGTGGGCTTCGGAACGTTTTCGGTAAAAAGAGCGCGCGGCGCGGACCGGCCGCAATCCGCAAACCGGCAAGGAGATCAAGATCGCCGCCGCGAAAGTCCCTGGGTTCAAGCCGGGCAAGTTCCTAAGAGACGCGGTGAACTGACTTCCCCTCTGAGATGCGCTCCGGCAACCGCGCGGTCGGCCGGGCGTACCACGCGCTGAGACGCTCTGCTGCGTTTTAGTCGGCTTTTGCCGCTCGGAACTTCGCTTCGGTGGAATCAGCCTCGGTCGACCTACCGACTACGATCTCGCGATGGCCCTGCATCGCTCGGGACTAGAACTCGCGTCGCTGTAGTTGCTGAGGCTCACTACGAAATTGCAGCCGCTGACTGTAAATGAATCGCGCCTTGTGCCCTGTGGTTGCGTCCGCTGCCGTGAGCCAATACTTGCGCAACACCATCCGGCTGGGATGATAGGCGAATGTTAAATGAACGCCCGTTAAACATTAGTGTTTCGCGCAAGTTGGACGCGCCCGTACTGGCCCGGTAGTTGCGCTTTGTTGTGGCATTAACGTGCCGCACACTGCGACACCTCAGCCTTAAGCATAATGGGACCGAAGGCATCCAAAGCGCCTGACCCGTTCTGCCCGCTGAAGAACAGTGTGTCGCCTGTAAAACCTCCAGTCATTGCAAACGGTTCCCTTCAAACCATTGCGAATATCCCCAGGTGAACCCACGCAAAGCGGAGGTTCAGTCGGGGTGGTATCGAATAGCCGCCATTTCTCAGGCCGTTCCGCTATGGTATTAATCGCAAACGAGCCGGAGCGGCTTAATTACCTGGCGATTCACAAGTTGATCCGCACTCGGAGGTGGCGTGGCTGAAGTATCTGTTCGTTATGAGTTTGAATATTCGATTGCTGATCGCCACCGGAGCGGGACAGTCTATTTCCCGGCTAGGCCCAATTATGAAGCGAAGCAGGCTATATGGCGCCGACTCTTGCTACGGACAATTTGTGAGGCGATAGGACGGGCAGAGTCAGACTTGGTGTTCTTCACCCCATTTGGATTGTTTGGCGATACCCGTGTTAGGGACCACCACATGTTAGATCACGTCGCTTACCTTCGCTTGAAGGTCAACGCCGTGCCAGGGCTTTTCTACAGCCTCAACGACTTTTCATTTTTTTCGACGCATAGATGATAGCGGTTAACTTGGTTAGGGAGTCAGAAGCGATGCACTTTCTGTTTTGCTGTACAGACTGAACTCTTCCCAACAAACCGCCTGCTTTACCAGATGGCAGTCTTTGTGGATCTACGCCAATGCGCCTCGCGAACCCAGCGTGGCAGCAGGGACGGATTTCAATACCCAGGCCGACAGTTCGCACTGACCAACGAGCCAGTTCGCACGCTCGTCTGAATTCAGGCGATATCTCAGAGGTAGGGTCTTGACGCCAGCTCAAGGCCGAGCGCAATGAGAAACAGCAGGAAGCATTGGCGGAAGCGTCTGGGCCCAATCCGAACCCGCATTCGTTGCCCCACCCACATTCCGATCAGGGCCGGAACGATCGCCATCAACGACGTGCCGATCTGCATACTCGGCAATGCATTCTGCGAGAAGAGTCCTATTGCCAGTGCAACGGTAGAAACGGTGAAGGACAAGCCAAGCGCTTGGACCAGCTCTTCTCGGTTGATGTCGAGCGAGCCTAAATACGGGACCGCTGGCATCACGAAGACACCGGTGGCCCCGGTGATCACTCCAGTTATCAAACCGATTGCCGGCGACATCCACCCCTCGATCCGCCTCGGTACGGCAAAGGCAGGAGCCACGAGGGCATAGCTTGCGTACACCACGAGCGCTACGCCGAGCCCGAACCCAGACCAGACTGGGTCGACCTGTACCAGTAACCCTGCGCTTGCAACCGTGCCAATGACAATGCAGAGCATCATCGACCAAAGCCTGCCTATGAGCGGCGCCACGGGCGGGCCCGACAGCAACTGCCACAGGTTGGTCACCAAAGCCGGCATGACAAGAATTGCCGCAGCGGCAGCCGGTGACATCACCGTCCCAAGTAACCCCATGGCCACCGTAGGCAGCCCCATGCCCGTCACGCCTTTCACCAAACCAGCTGCTAAAAAGATGCCGACCAATAAGGGAAGATGCTGAACGGAATCGTCCATAGAGACGCTCGGATCGCCATACAAAGGAGGCAAATTGAAGCGCCCAATGCTTCCCGGCACAATGCGGAATACTCATCGCAGCCTTCGGTTGCTCCGAAGGCATCAGGAGCGTTAAACCGATGCGGCTTGACTTGGCGGACCTCCAACTCTTTCTTTGCATCGTCGACGCAGGAAGCATCACGGCCGGCGCGGCTCGTGCAAATCTTGCGTTGGCGTCGGCCAGCGAACGGTTACGTCGTATCGAAAGCGCCGCCGGCGTTGCCCTGTTGGAGCGTAGGCCAAGGGGGGTCATAACAACCGAAGCGGGCGAAGCACTCGCGCATCACGCGCGCTTGATCCTGCGTCAGCAGGCTTTGCTCAAGGATGAGCTAGTCGATTTCGCTACCGGTACCAAGGGAACGATTAGCCTTTACGCCAATACGGCCGCGCTCACCGAGTTTCTTCCGAGCCGGCTCGGACCCTGGTTAGCCGAGCGTCCTGGTTTGCGCATCGAGCTCAAGGAACGCACCAGTGTCGATATCATCCGTGCAGTGACGTCAGGGTTGGCTGAAGCCGGAATCGTCTCGGATGCGGTAGCGGCGCACGGCCTTGAGCTACGAGCCATCGCCAAAGACCACCTGGTGTTAATTGCCCCTGCGAGTCATCCCCTAGCACGGCAAGACAAGATTTGCTTCTCGGACGTTCTGGACCAACCATTCGTAGGCCTCTCACAGGGAAGCGCTTTGCAGGATCATCTCAACGACCATGCTCGTGCGGCAGGCAGAACGCTCAACCTTCGAATCCACATGAGAACATACGAGGGCGTATCTCAGATGGTTGCCCATGGCGTCGGAATTGGCATCCTGCCACAGCGCATAGCGACGCGTCACAAGCGAAGGTATTTGCTGCAAACGCTTCAGCTGACCGACAAATGGGCGCAAAGACGGCTGTGTCTGTGCTTCAGGAGCTGGAGTGCGCTTTCCGCTCCAATGCAGAGCTTGCTGGCCCACTTGGGTGCGAACCCAATTTGAATCTGAGCTTAAGGGCCCACATGCGAAAGCAGAAGTTGAGCGCAGGGGGCGTCGCCCAAATCCGTGTCTCCCCTTATGCGGCCCGGCTGCCGCTGGGAGAACGCTGCAATCCCCCGGTTACGCGCCTCGGTCGTTACTCGCAGCTGTCTGACCGACGGCGCTCCGGATGTACTGGGAATGTGACCGAGGTCTCCTTGGAAATCTGTCGCTTGGCTAGCATGCGCGCCTCTCGGCTGCTGCCTGGCCACGCGCTGCTAGTTCGCGTTATTGCGGCCTGCCTGCACCCTAGCAGCGCGATGATCTGCCTTTCGCAGCCGACCATTGCTCGCCGCTCCACGCGGCGGGTTCGCCAAAGAGCCACACTTCAACGCATCATGGATGACGCATCATGCCGAATAGATTTGTTCCGATTTGCCTGACGGCCCTTCTTGTTACCGGATGCGCGAACAAGACGGAGAGCAACGAACCCCTTTCGCTCGCCGAAAACAAAGCTCATCTAGTCGGTATCTGGGCCATGGTTCCGCTGCGCAACGGTATCGCAAACGTGGTCGAGTACAAGGCCGACGGTACAGCACTGCTTCATCCGTTCAATTGTGCTGAGCCGGGTAAGCCAGAAATTGAAGAGTCCACGTATCAGGTTGCCGATGACGGCCAGACGATCCATATCAGCTCGCCGATGGACGACTTCGATCTGAACGTTTTGGAATTCAACCGCAAGACGATGCAGCTCGGCCTTCATATTGCCGACTCGAACCTTACATTCGCCTACGTGAAGGCCCAAAAAGTCGCACCGTTGTGCGCGCTTTATCAATTGGCAAATCTGCAGGCGAAGGCAACGCCCTACCAGCAGAGTGACTTCATTCCCGCCCCGCTTGTCCCGGCTCACCAGGATTTGGGCCGCTACATTGGAAAGTGGGCGACGGCCGAAGGTGACGTTCAGGTCGAAGTGCGGCGCAGCGCCGACGGCAGTGCTTTGATCTATCAGGCCAGCAACGAGAACTGGCGGCAGCTGTTCAACGCGGTTCACTGGGTTGGCGATGAGCTGCATTACCAAAAATACGCGTACTCCGAGAAGGAATCGCTATACCGCCACCCCTACCACAAGTCGCAACATGCGAAGATATTGAAGGCGCTGCCTGACGGGACGATGATGGATTCTTTCTTCATTGGTGGCACCAGGCACGACATGGTGCTGAAGCGGATCTCGGATTAAGCGGGTCCCGCGGCAAGTTCGACGATCGAATTTCGCTGACCATCCCAACAGCGGTATTGCGGTGAATGAGTTCGAAATCGCCTTTGCGCTGAAAGAGACCGGATTGACTGCTTATCGAGCCACGCTCGCAACACGGCGCCTTGGGTCGCATCGCGCCGTTCAATCTGAAGCACGCCCATCTACAGTTCCAGAATCGTAATCTCCGACACGAATAGGTCGCTTGCCTGAGTGGTCTCGGCCCAGGCGACGACACCCGCATCCGCCCTGCCCGGCTTGGCTCTGCGTAGCTCGGAGACACACTGGTGTCCAGCACGAAAAACATCAGGAAAGATCGACCTTGCGGGTCTGTATTCGCGCTTTCGGCGGATCGAATGCAAAATCCTCGGCACCTGGAATGGCCAGCAAGTCGATGATGCTCGCGTTGCCACCAGCCAGGCGCCGGTAGTCTTCGATCGAAAGCAGAACATGCGCAGGCCTGCCACGATCCGTGATGAAAACAGGACCTGAAAGCGCAGCCTTTTTGGCACCGCTGGTGTCCTGATTGAATTCCCGACTGCTTATCGTGGTGGGCATGCTTGATACCTCCCGCAGACATGATGTAGCCGTGTTACTACATTGCCTGGCCTGGTCCACGCGTAAGGGCAACTCAGATCTACATCTCGTCAAACGCGACCTGCAGTTTCTCTTGCCCCTTCTTCCCGCTTTGCAGAAGCAGCATCAGTAGAATCCGCGCCTTCTGCGGGCTGAGGTTTCCAGCCATGACGGCGCCTGCATCGGCAGTCGTTTTGCCGCCGCCTTCGAAACCGTAGTTGGCCATGACACGCCCGTTGTGCACGCGGGTGGAGATCACGACCGGGACTTGCTTGCCCAGCGCGTACTTGACGGCCTCGAACATCGGCTGGTTCATGTTCCCCATGCCCAGCGCCTGAACGACGATACCCTCTGCGCCCTGGTCGACGGCGCTGCGAAGAAGGCTGCCATCGGCGCCCCCGTACATGGCGACGATCTCGACTCTTGGCATGTCATCGGTCCGGATTTCGATGTGCTGTCGGCGCAGCGGCTCCCTTGCGAAGATCACACGGTCGGGATAGACCTCTCCTAAAAAGCCGTAGTCACCGGACTGAAAGGTCTCCACGTTGGCTGTATGGGTCTTGGCCACATGGCGCGCGGCGTTGATCTGGTTGTTCATCGCAAGCAGTACCCCCTTGCCCTTGGCCTGCTCATCGACCGCGATACGCACCGCATTGAGCAGGTTGCGCGGGCCGTCGAAATCAGACGATGAGGCGTTGCGCTGCGCCCCAATGACCACGACCGGTTTGTCAGACTTGACGGTCAGGTCAAGCCAGAATGCGGTTTCCTCGAGCGTATCGGTGCCGTGCGAGACGATGACGCCCGATACCTCTGATTGGTCGAGCGCAGCGTTGACGGTCTTGGACAGCTCGACCCAGCGCGGCGGATCCATATAGTCGGACGGTACGTTCGAGAGGTTGTTGACCTCGATCCGGGCGAAGTCGGCCACCTCCGGCACCGTGGCAAGCAGATCATCACCCGATATGGCAGGCACGGGAGCCTTCTTGACCGGGTCGATCTTCATTGCGATCGTCCCGCCGGTCGCAATGAACTGGACCGTCGGTTTCTCCTGCGCGTTGGCGTTACCAAGCAGGGCCGCGCAGAGTCCGGCGATTAGCAATGAGCATGTTCTCATGGCAGTTCCTTATCATCATTGTTGTTGGGTAAGGAAACTGACAAGCGATCGTCCGTTTGGTTGGGCTTCGCGTAAGCAAGCCGAAGCGTGCATCACTGACTAGAGCCGCGGTGCAGCGCCATCGACGTCATGAACGCCAACGTCTATCTGCTCGCCATTGCCTCGCTGACTCGAGCGCGCAGGCGTCATTGCAGACCTGCAACAGCCAGCCTTCGCAAGGTCTCGAGTGCTTAGAATTAATGGGACATAACGCAAGCGAATAGTGGATCCGAAGCGATCCTCACGTTCGTGAGGTTTGAGCGCCACCCACCGACTCGAAATTCATTATCCTCACTGTCGTGAGGATAAACTTGAGATTCCAGGCGGTTGCATTATTATCCTCGTGACCATGAGGATTTTAGTGATGAAGGTTACCCTCGGCTCCGCATCAGAAATAGGCCCGCTCGTACGCGCTACGCGCAAAACACTTGGCCTGCGCCAAGACGATACCGCCGGCACGATAGGCGTCAGCGAGAACTTCCTGGGCAAGGTCGAGCGCGGTGACGACTCCGTGCAGTGGAGCAAGCTGTTCCAAGTGCTGGAGCAGTTGGGCATTGGCCTCACCGCCGAGATACCGGAGCAAGCCAAGGCCCTACACGATGCCGAGATGAAAAAACTCGTGGCGCGCCAGAGTGAGCCGCGTTGATGCCGCGCATGCTCCAGGCCTGGATTAACGACCAGCTTGTCGGCACCCTTCACGAGGCGAACGGCCTGTGGGCCTTCGAGTATTCCCGGCCATGGCTGACACACCCGGGTGCCTACGCATTGTGCCCGGGCATTCCGCTGGTCGAAGGGCTGCAACGCGATGGTGCCACCAGCCGTCCGGTCCAATGGTACTTCGATAATCTGCTGCCCGAGGAAGGCCAGCGAACCCTGCTCGCCGGTTCGGCCCACCTCGATGCCCACGATGCTTTTGCGCTGCTGGCCCACTACGGTGCGGAGTCGGCTGGCTCGGTGACGTTGCTTGCGCAGGGAACCGCTCAGGCGCCTCACGCAACCCATCCTTTGCCCGACGAGGCGTTGTCGCGACGGATCCAGCAGATGCCCAGCATCCCGCTCACCCATGAAGCCCGGAAGCGGATGTCTCTAGCCGGCGCACAACACAAACTCGCCGTCATCCTGGGGCCCGGCGGCCTACAGGAACCCGAGGGCGGTGCAGCCTCCACGCACATCCTCAAGCCCGATCACCCTGATCTCTCGTACGCCCACCCCGTGATAAACGAATGGTTCGTGATGACCCTGGCCGCACGGGCAAAACTGAACGTGCCGCCCGTTGAGCACCGCTACGTCCCGCAGCCCGTTTACCTGATCCAGCGCTTCGACCGGCGCAACGAGGACAATGGCTGGAGCCGCCTTCATAGCATCGATGCCTGCCAGCTGCTCGGCCTGGATCGAACCTACAAGTACAGCGCCCGCAGCGTCGAGCAATTGGCCCGATTGGCCAATATATGTAAAGCACCCGCGATTGCGCGCGCACAGCTTTTTCAATGGCTGATCTTCAACGTGCTGGTAGGCAATACGGATGCGCACCTCAAGAACCTGAGCTTTCTCATCAATCATGACGGTGTCGATTTAGCACCCTTCTACGACCTGCTCAGTACTGCCGTTTACGAGACACGAGCATTCGATCGGGATGGATGGCCTCAGGGCTGCACACTAGCCTGGCCGATCGGTCAGACGGCACGGCTGCAGGACATCGGGCGGTCGGACCTGCTCGAGGCAGGCCAGAGGATGGGGATCAAGGCCGCAACGGCCGGTGCCATGGTCGACCGGCTTCGCAATGCCGTAATGAAAGAGGCAGGCAGCCTTTACGAAGCAACCGAACGAGCCCACCAGCAACTTGGCAGCTCACAGCCTGCGCTCAAACCAACGCTTGCCGGGGAGTTGCGCTGTTTGCGTGCAATCACCAAGGTGATCATCGCGGACCAGGCCCAGCGCCTTGCCTGATTGCCGTTGGCCCCTTCGTACCGTTGGACGCCCCCACTCGCAAGCGCATGGCTGGACACGGTGCCCCGGCGGCTGCCGTCGAATGAGTTCGGAAGCATGGCAGGAACGTTGTCTTCATGAGAGCCCGCGTTTTTGACATCGTCAAAATATCGATCGAGCAAGAGTTGGAATGACCAGCACTCGGTACACGCCGGTTGGGCAGAGCGCAGCGCTGGTGGAGGCGTCACCGGCCATCGGGTCCCGCTGGTGTGCCGTGCGTGTATTCGCCACTGGCACAGGTTCACCAGCTGGACGTCGGCCTTGCTGAACGCAGCGCCCTCGCGATAGATGTGCTCGAAACCGAAGATAGCCGCCCGAGTGCTTGTCGCTGACCCTGGCAACGCATCCCACTACCGGACGCAGACGACAAGCGTCGGTCCGACAGCGCGACTGACGTTTCTCAAGGAGGACTAATGCATTACCGAAGCGATGGTCTGCGCTAGTGAACTCTGATCGAAAGGTTTGCTCAGCTTAGGAAGTTCTCCTGCCGGCCCGCTCATCTGCTCGGAATATCCAGTGACAAGTATGATCGGAAGTGACGGGTACCGATTCCTGATCACCTCTGCCAGTTCTGATCCAGTCATTTGCGGCATAGCCTGATCAGTCAGCACCAAGTCGATGGTGTTCCGCGTCAGGATCTCCAGCGCCTGCTCTGCTGATCCCGCCTCGAACACATGGCACCCGAGCTCGTCGAGCATCGCGCCAGTGGTTGTTAAGACCAGCGGATCGTCGTCCACTGCCAGGACGTTGAGTGCCGCTAGGTGCTGTAACGTTGAACGTGGCGGCTCGACCGCCTCGGTTGGCGTTATGACGTCATCGGGCGCAATTGGTAGCCACAGCTCAGCGGTTGTCCCACGCCCCTTCTCGCTCTTGAGCACAAGATGACCGCCAGATTGAGCGGCAAGGCCATGGACCATGGAAAGTCCAAGCCCCGTGCCTTTGCCAATTCCCTTTGTGGTAAAAAAAGGCTCCGTTGCGCGTTCAAGCGTTTCCATGTCCATGCCGATGCCCTCGTCCTCCAGGCTCAGGCAGACATATTCGCCGGGCGCGAGTGGCCCATCCTTCAGGTCCAGCCTGCGCTCACGTGCGGAAATTGTAACTGTGCCGCCATTGGGCATCGCGTCGCGGGCATTCACAGCCAGATTGAGAAGCGCAAGCTCGATTTGGTTCGCATCAACCAAAACGGGTCTGAGCGAGAGAGGGAAAGCGGGTTTCGATCTGGATCCGAGGGCCGATCGATTGCCTGAGCAGGTCGGCCATACCATGAACCAGATCTGTTAGGTCAACCAGTTCGCGATTCAACTCCTGCCGTCGCGCGAACGCCAACATGCGCTGGGAGAGCGATACGCCTCGCTTGGCCCCTTGGATTGCATTGTCGAGCAGCGGGATTATCTTGGGGTTATCCTCCGCCCGACGTCGAACGATCTCGAGCCCTCCCAGAACCGCCATGAGGAGGTTGTTGAAATCATGCGCGATCCCGCCAGTAAGCCGACCGAGCGACTCCATCTTGTGTGATTGAAAAAGGGCTTCGCGCGCGGCCTCCAGCTCACGTTGCGCCTCGACACTCTCGGTGATGTCGCGTGTGATCTTGGCGTAACCAATTAGGGTGCCCGTCTCACTGCGGATCGGTTTTACCATAACGTTGGCCCAGAACCGCGAGCCATCTTTTACGCAAACGCCATCCTTGGTTTTCGAACCGCCCTTCACGCAGCGCAGTATCGAGGCCGCGCTGCGGCGCACCGTTTTGTCGGTCTTCGTCGGTAAAGAAAATAGAGTAGTGCTGACCGATGATCTCTTCTGGAAGGTACCCCTTGATGCGTTGGGCACCCTGGTTCCAGTTTGTCACCACGCCAGCTGGATCAAGCATGAAGATGGCGTAATCGGTGACGCTTTGAACCAACAGACGAAACTGCTGCTCGCTCTGTTTCAACGATTCTTCTGCGAGTTTGCGTTCGGTCAAGTCCCGGGTGATTTTGGCGAAACCGAGCAACCTTCCAGTAGGCGACCAGATCGGATCAATGACGACATGACACCAAAAGCGCGTCCCATCCTTGCGTAAGCGCCAACCCTCCCCCTCAAAACGACCTTCCGTGGTAGCGCGACTCAGCGCGTGCTCCGGCAACCCATTGGCTCGGTCGTCTTCAGTATAGAACTGGGAGAAATGATGGCCCAGGATCTCGGCCTCCTCGTATCCCTTAAAGCGTCGAGCCCCTGGGTTCCAGCTGGCAATCTTGCCGTCAGCGTCGAGCATATAGATGGCGTAGTCGGTCACTGCATCGATGAGCAGGCGATAGCGCTCTTGCGAGCTCATTATTGCGTCCGTAGAGGCCTCGTCTCGCATAAATATCCATAGCCGAGTGGTTTGGTCAGGATTATGGTTCACCGAGGCGTTGAAAAGAAGAGCTCATCATTGAGGCATGGCCGCATAGTCCCATTGCGATTGGTACCGCTTTGGCCGGTTCCGCCTGTATCAATCCGTCTGAAATTAGTGAATAGCCGCCACTCAACGACGACGGCCAAAGCTCTACCCACTTACGCAGCCGCCGCCGCAACTCTAGAGCGCAACGCAAAGACCAGTACCATCAGCAATCCGAGCGCGGCCATCACGGCTCCGGCTAGTGAAACCGCAGGATAGCCTAGGCCCGCATTGATCACCGCGCCGCCCAACGCCGCACCAATAGCGTTACCGAGGTTGAAGGCACCGATGTTCACTGCCGAGGCCAAATTGGGCGCGTCCTTGGCCACTTCCATAACGCGCATTTGCAGCGGAGGCACCAGGGCAAAGCTGGCAATACCCCAAATTAGAATCGCCACGGCAGCCGACAGCGGCCAGCGCATCAGCACGGTGAACCCCAGCAAGACAAGAATCAGCACACTCAGGGAAACGATCAGGGTGCGGTCGATCGAGCGATCGGCGGACTTGCCGCCCCACATGTTGCCCAGCGTCAGCCCCACCCCAAACAGCACCAGCATGGCGGTGATGAAGGCAGCGGACGCGTGGGTCTCGCTGCTGAGGATGGGCGCGATGTAAGTGAATACGGTAAACATTGCACCCGAGCCGACCACGGTCAGAGCCAAAGCGCCCAATACCGAGCCGCGGCCCAGTACCCGAATTTCGGCCAGTAAACCGACGCGTTGCGGCGCTGGCATGTTGGGCAGGGCGTACCACAAAGCGATCATGGCTAGCACGCCGAGGCCGGTAATTCCCCAAAACGCGGTGCGCCACCCGAACAGTTCGCCAAACCAGGCGGCCAATGGGACTCCGCCGATAGTCGCCAGGGTCAGGCCCATGAACATCGCCGCCACTGCCCCGGCACGTTTCTCCGGGACAACCACGCTGGCGGCGACGATGGAGCCAACGCCGAAGAACGCACCGTGGTTCAGTGAGGTCACCACCCTGGCGATCATCAGGCTGTAGTAATCGGTCGCCAGGGCCGACATTAAATTGCCTAGGGTAAAGATCGCCATGAGTCCTATAAGCAGATAGCGCCGAGGAACCCTGCCGGTGGTCAGGGTCATCAGCGGCGCGCCGAGCAGCACTCCCATTGCGTAAGCACTGACCAACAGACCTGCAGCAGGAACGGAAACACCGAGGTCCGTAGCGATACCCGGCAACATGCCCATCGGGGCGAATTCGGTGACGCCGATGCCAAAGGCACCGATGGCTAGTGCCACAAGTGGTGGATTGATACGCATAGAAGGCTCCTCATCTGTGCCGTCAATGCTACGATCTGGCACATTCAGGCGGTAGATAGCGTTCTCTGGCAAACACCTTTGCGTAGGGATCACAGATGGACTTCAACGGCAGATCAGGCGAAATGGCTGTATTCGCCACGGTAGCGCAGGAAGGCAGCCTGTCGGCCGCCGCGCGTGCATTGGGGCTAACGCCCTCAGCGGTCAGCCGAATTATCGCGCGCACCGAACAACGTCTTGGAACCCGCCTGTTATTGCGGACCACCCGAGCGATCACCCTTACGGCAGAGGGCGAGGCTTACCTGCGTGGCGCCCGGCGAATTCTGGTTGACATGGCTGAGGTCGAAGAAGCCATCGCCGACCAGGGCATGCCCAGAGGCCGCTTACGGGTCAGCGCCGCCCTCGGCCATGGGCGACTTGCCATTGTTCCCTTGGTAGCAGCATTCAGCGCCCGCTATCCGAACATTGTTGTCGACCTCACCCTAGGCGACGAGGTAGTCGATATTCTTGCTGGCCAGGCCGACGTAGCAGTACGTTTTGGCCGCCTGCCTGACAGCCCGCTCACCGCGCGCAAGATCGGCGACACCGGCCAAGTCGTAGTGGCCTCGCCCGAGTATCTTCAGCGCCACGGCATACCTGAGGAACCGGAAGACCTGCTACGACACAACTGCCTGCGCTTCAACTTCCGCCGTGCCGAACCCAACTGGCCATTCATACGCAACGGGAAAGAGATTTCCGTGAAGGTCAGCGGCAACATCGAATGCAGCAGTGGTGAGGCGCTGGCGCAACTGGCCCGGGTTGGTGCCGGTATCGCTCGTATCGGCGAATTCAGCGTGGCGAAGGATCTGCAGCGTGGCGATCTGGTGCCGCTGCTCGAAGCTTGGAACCCCGGCGACAGGGAACCGATCCATGCAGTCTTCATTGGGGGCGCTGCAATGCCCGCGCGGGTTCGGGTATTCGTAGACTTTCTGCTGGACCATCACCATATGTAAGCGACGCCTAACCTTCGCGTTCACTACTGTTCGCAATGACCATTGCATTCTTGAGCGAGCATTTAGGATGCAGCAGATCGCGAGTTCGAGAACTCCCCTCGCTCCAGCGACACCCAGATCGCCCGCTGTCAATCAGCGCTGTTGCGTGAACTGAACTCAATCACCCACTGATCCCCTGCTCGGCCTGCTCGGCCTGCTCGGCCTGCTCGCAGTTGGATTCGTCTGGCCCGGCAAGTCAAACTTGTTCGGCATCCGGTTGCGCATCTCGGTGTAACTCGGGACAAACGCCCGAAACCCCGAACCCTGGCCGAGTACACCTTGCGCAGATACAGCCCCTGCTTCGGTTGTTGGCGCCGCTAGCGCGCGTAATCGTGTAGCCAGTCGACCAACCTGTGATCGCGCCCCCGCCTGCCCCCCTGTCGCAGAGACGCGACAGGTGTCGCAGCCGTGCAACGGCCCAGGTGCGACAGGTCCCTTCAACCGCGGCGGACGTGGATCGCGCCAGCCCATGCCACCCCTGGGTTCGCGGCGAAATCGGAACGGCTGGCACAGCGGTTGCTCTCTTCGGTTTACCTGCCCTGCGTGGCGGCCCTATCCAATAACAAGAGAGAGCCTTCGATGAATCAGTTCGATCCCTGTTCGGGCCGACGGCCCACCGCTCTGCTTGGCGCCAGCCTAGCCGCGCTACTGTCCCTGCCGCTGTATGCCGCCGATGTGGACGGCCAGCGCATCGCCAATGCCGACGCCGAGCCCGGCAACTGGATGAGCCACGGCCGCGACTATGGCGAGCAGCGCTATAGCCCGCTTGAGAAGATCACCGACGCCAACGTCGACGAACTCGGCCTGGCCTGGAGCTACAAGCTCGACATCGACCGCGGCGTCGAAGCCACGCCCATCGTGGTTGACGGCGTGATGTACACCACCGGCCCCTTCTCCATCGTCTACGCGCTCGATGCGCGTACCGGTAAAGAAATCTGGAAGTACGACCCCCAGTCCGACCGTTCCCGCGCCGGTGAGGCCTGCTGCGATGCGATCAACCGCGGCGTTGCCGTGTGGAAGGGCAAGGTCTACGTGGGCGTCCTCGACGGGCGCCTGGAAGCTATCGACGCCAAGACCGGTGAGCGTGTCTGGTCGGTCGACACCCGCTACGACAAGGCCCGCAGTTATTCCATCACCGGCGCACCGCGTGTGGTGAACGGCAAGGTGGTGATCGGCAACGGCGGGGCCGAGTTCGGTGTGCGCGGGTACGTCACCGCCTACGACGCCGAGACCGGCAAGCAGGCCTGGCGCTTCTTCACCGTACCGGGCGATCCCGACAAACCCGCCGAAGGCAAGGGCATGGAGATCGCCAAGAAGACTTGGCATGGCCACGCCTTCGTCGAACAGGGCGGCGGCGGCACTGCCTGGGACTCCTTCGCCTACGACCCGGAGCTGAACCTGCTCTACATCGGAGTCGGCAACGGCTCGCTGTGGGACCCGATCTGGCGCAGCGAGGGCAAGGGCGACAACCTGTTCCTGTCCTCCATCGTCGCGGTCAACGCCGACACCGGCGAATACGTCTGGCACTACCAGACCACGCCGGGCGATGCCTGGGACTACACCGCCACGCAGCACATGATCCTGGCTGACCTCGAGATAGAGGGCAAACAGCGCAAGGTGATGATGCAGGCGCCGAAGAACGGCTTCTTCTACGTCATCGACCGCGCCACCGGCGAGCTGCTCTCGGCTGAAAACATCGTGCCGATTAACTGGGCCAAGGGCGTCGATCTGAAGACTGGCCGGCCCATCGTCGACGACGAAGCGGCGGCCTACTGGAAAGGTGAAAAGAAGGCCAAGCTGGTCCAGCCGGGCTTCTGGGGCGCTCATGACTGGCACCCCATGTCCTATAACCCGAACACGGGCCTCGTCTACATCCCGGCGCACATCATGTCGGCGTGGTACGAGCACGTGCCGGATAAGCCGACGCGCAACAAATTCAAGAGCATGTACCAGCTGGGCCTCAAGACCGGGATGATGCCCGAGGACCCGGAAGGCCTCGGCAAGTACGCCGACACCTGGTCCGGCAAGCTGATCGCCTGGGATCCGGTCAAGCAAGAGCAGGCCTGGGAAGTGCCCTACGTCACCATCTTCAACGGCGGCACGCTGACCACTGCAGGCAACCTGGTGTTCGAAGGCAGCGCCGACGGTCGCGTCATCGCCTACGCCGCCGACACCGGTAAGAAGCTCTGGGAGCAACCCGCCGCGAGCGGCGTGATGGCGGCGCCCGTTACCTACAGCGTGGACGGCGAGCAGTACGTGACCTTCATGGCAGGCTGGGGCGGCGCCTTCTCCACCTTCGCCGGCGCCCTGTCGCTGCGCGCCGGCGTTCAGCCCTACGCCCAGGTGCTCACCTACAAGCTCGGCGGCACCGCCGAACTGCAGGAACCGGCGCCGCGTGAGGATGCGCCCAAGCCGCCGCCACTGACCGCCGATGCGGCCACCGTCGAGGCCGGCGCCAAGCTCTACGACGGCTATTGCTCCCAGTGCCACGGCATCCACGCGGTCAGCGGCGGCGTGCTGCCGGACCTGCGCATGCTCACGCCGGAAAAGCATGAGCAGTTCCTCGGCATCCTCTACGGCGCACGCATCCCGGATGGCATGCCCTCCTTTGCCGAAGCGTTCAACCAGGAGCAGATGGAGCAGATCCACCAGTACCTGATCAAGCGTGCCCACGACCGCCTCGAGCATGGCCCTGACGACCTGCCGCAGCCGACCCAGAAAACTGCCAGCAATTGATGCCAAGGAGATCAACATGACTGACGCAACCACTTACCAGAACTACATCGACGGCGCCTTCGTCGCCTGCGACAACCTCATTGAGGTGCGCAATCCGGCAACGGGCGCGGTGCTCTCCCGCGTGCCCGAATCCGATGCGGCCACCGCCGAACGCGCCATCGCGGCAGCCCGCGCCGCGCAGAAAAGCTGGAGCCAGAAGCCTGCCATCGAGCGCGCCGGTTACCTGCGCGCCATCGCCAGCAAGATCCGCCAGAATGCCGGGCGGCTGGCCCGCGTCATCACCGAGGAAGGCGGCAAGATCCAGAGCCTGGCGCTGATCGAAGTCAACTTCACTGCCGACTACCTCGACTACATGGCCGAATGGGCGCGGCGTATCGAGGGCGAGATCATCACCAGCGACCGCCCGGGCGAGAACATCTTCCTGTTCCGCAAACCGCTGGGCGTGGTGGCCGGCATTCTGCCGTGGAACTTCCCCTTCTTCCTGATCGCCCGGAAGATGGCGCCAGCGCTGGTCACCGGCAACACCATCGTCATCAAACCCAGCGAGGAGACGCCGAACAACTGCTTCGAATTCGCCAAGCTGGTGGCCGAGACCGACCTACCCAAGGGCGTGTTCAACGTGGTCTGCGGCAGCGGCGCGGGCGTTGGCAGCGCGCTGACCACCAGCGACCAGATCGACATGATCAGCTTTACCGGCAGCGTCGGCACCGGCCAGCGGATCATGGCCGCCGCGGCGCAGAACGTCACCAAGCTTAACCTCGAGCTGGGCGGCAAGGCTCCGGCGATCGTCATGAACGATGCGGACCTGGACCTCGCCGTCACGGCGATTCGCGCGTCGCGGATCATCAACACCGGGCAGGTGTGCAACTGCGCCGAGCGTGTCTATGTGCAGCGCGGCGTGGCCGAGCAGTTCATCGAACGCATCGCCGGTGCCCTGGCCGAGACGCGCTATGGCGACCCCATCGCCCAGGCGGATGTGGAGATGGGCCCGCTGATCAACGAGGCAGGGCTGCGCAAGGTCGAGCAGATGGTCCGCACCGCTCAGAGCCAGGGTGCACAGCTCGTCACCGGCGGCGCCGTGGCGGACCTGGGCAAGGGCTTCCACTACCAGCCGACGCTGCTCGCCAACTGCTCGCAGGACATGGAAATCATGCGCAAGGAAGTCTTCGGCCCGGTGCTGCCGGTGCAGATCATCGACGACCTGGACGAAGCCATTGCCCTAGCCAACGACTGCGAGTACGGCCTGACCTCCTCGGTCTACACCCGCGACCTCTCCACCGCGATGAAGGCCGCCGCCGGGCTGGACTTCGGCGAGACCTACATCAACCGCGAAAACTTCGAGGCGATGCAGGGCTTCCACGCCGGGGTGCGCAAATCCGGCATCGGCGGTGCGGACGGCAAGCATGGGCTGTACGAGTACACTCACACCCATGCGGTGTATGTACAGAGCTGAGTGACTTAGATGACGAAGAACCCGCCCCGGCGGGGTTCTTGCTATTTGGGCGAGCGGGCGCCCCGCCGAGCAGACTAAGTCACCTGCGAGGCATTATTTGCGCAACGCCGCCAGGCCATAACGGTGCAGCTTGCGATAAAGGGTGGCGCGGTTGATGCCAAGCGAACGCGCCGCCAACGTAACGTTGCCGCGGTGCAGCTCGAGTGTCGCCCGCAGATGCGCCGCTTCGGCAGCGTCCCGGGTCGTCACCAACGAATGTGCAACGGATGCCCCCTCCGAGCGCACAGACAGGACCTCCTGCGGCAGGCAGTCGAGACCAATCATCCCGTCGTCAGCCAGCGCGACGGCGCAGCGCAGCACGTTGATGAGCTGGCGCACGTTGCCAGGCCACCCATAACCGGCCAGGCTCTCCATGGCATCAGTGGCCAGTTCAACATGCTCGCCCCCAGCCTCACGTAGCAAAACACGACGGATAAGCGCCATACGATCCGCCCGATCGCGCAAGGCGGGCAGCCTGATCGCCAATCCGTTGAGCCGGTAATACAGGTCCTCACGAAACTCGCCGGCAGCCACCATGGCAGGCAGGTCGCGGTGCGTCGCGCACACAAGCTGCACGTTCAGCGCTACCGGTGTCGCGGCGCCCAGCGGTATTCCAGTTCCCGTTCGGCCAGCACGCGTAGCAGCCGCGTCTGCAAATGCGCCGGCATATCGCCGATCTCGTCGAGAAACAGCGTCCCGCCATTGGCCTGCTCCAGCTTGCCTTTCATCCCCTGCCGGCTGGCGCCGGTAAAGGTCCCGGCACGGTAGCCGAACAGCTCGCTCTCGATCAGCGACTCCGGGATCGCGGCGCAATTGAGCGCGACGAAGGGCCCCCTGGCGCGGATGCTAGCCTGATGGATCGCCCGCGCAAACGCTTCCTTTCCGGTACCCGTCTCGCCTGTTAGCAACAGCGAAATGTCGCGATCAAGCACGCGCCGCAGCTTCTGGACGGAGCGTTGCAGGTTGGGGTCCTCCCCTGCCAGGTGCTCAAGCGTCGGCTCTGTCGGAACCACGCTCACGCCCTGCTCGTTCCGGGCGCACCGCTCGGCGGCGGGCATACGCAGCGTGACCTCCAACACCGCTCCGCCGGCTGGCCGCAAGGATGCACTGCGCTGGCCCCCTGAGTCAGGGCGATCAGTTGATCCAGCGACACGGACAGGACATCCTGGACGTCCGCCCCCAGCAGCGAGATCCCTTGACCGGCAATCAAAAAGGATGCGCGATTGGCTCCGAGAATTCGGCCCGCCGCATCCACCGCCAGCAAACGCTCGTTGCCGAGGTCGCCGGCTTCGCCACCCAGGGTCAGCATCACGCAACCGGCATAGCGCTGGCGGAAGCTGGCGTTCTCAATGAGTCGAGCGTACAGGCTTACCAACTGGAGCGTCAGGTACTGCGCCTGCTTCGGCCCGCCACTGTTGAGGCACGAGGCATTGAGGCAGCCCAGCAATGCACCCTGGGGATCGAACAGCGGTGCCACCGAGCAACTCAGCACGGCGTTGCTGCTGAGAAAATGCTCGTCCCGGTGGATGATCAGTGGCTGGCCGGCCGCCAGCCCCGTGCCGATGCCATTGGTCCCCACCAGCGACTCGTCCCAGCAACTGCCAATCACCAGCCCCGAGTCCGCGTAGGGGCTGTGCTCCCCAGGCAGTCGCGCATCAAGCGTGATGCCGCGGCAATCACTGAGCAGCACCGCAAAACCGGCCGGGTTCAGGCGCCGCGCGAGCCCTTCCACGCCCTGGCTCGCGATGGCCAGAAAGTCATGGTGCTCCTCTTGATGCAGGCGGATCTCGTGGTGCTCGAGCTGAACATGAGAGGCACGTTTAGCTGGATCGAGCCCGTGCTCGTAGACGCTGCGGTACCAGGATTCGGCGATTAGCCGATCCGGATTAGGGCCTCGGCCAGCGAAGTGCGTAGCAACGAACGCTGAAAGGTCGCTTGGAAGCTCGGATGGTGGGCGCGCGATCATGCGGGACTCCAAACAGGGCGCCGAGTCGGGCCATGCGTAACTGTTCGTATCGGCCATGTAACAGCCAGACCCAAGCCTAGCACGGCCACTCCATGTCGGGCCGTCCGCATGCCGGTCGGAGGTATTCATGAGGATAGCTTCGCAAGCCAGACTTCAAGTCATCGCTGCGGGGACGTTTTTGGTCAGGACAGTGCAACTGTCGGACAGAGGTAGCCTCTCGCGAAAGTAGGCTGCCGGCGAGAATGTCGTGTCTGCTTCCGAATTGATCAGGAAAGACCGGGAGAGCTGGTAGGAAAGACCTTGGTACTCCGCCACTCATTACATGCTATCGAGCATACAGAAAACATAGCGTTTCCCTTTCTGCCTAACTGCGACCGCTGGCTAGCCTGCTTAGGATGCTAGAACAACGAGTAGACCAAATGGCTCCCAATGCACCTTTAAGCCGATTGCAGCTGGGAACGGTGGGCGGCTTGCGGCCAAAAGCAGCCATTTTAATACCAGTGGGTGCCGCACGTTCAGCGGCTCCGCGTGTTCGTCAAGGCACCTTAGCACAGTCTCGCAGCAAGTATTTCTGCAGTCTTGTCCATCGAGTTTTTTGACAACTCGGGGGGCACAACGGATTTACGCACCTTGTATCCATACAGTTGCTTGCGGCAATCCGATGATGTCCTCATTTCGAGTGGCCGCGCCTCTCCTTATACGGTGCCGACGTACGTAAAATGATGAATCGGATAGTCAGGCGTTGGAGGCATATAACTTTCGCCAAGTTTTTGGCGACAAGCCTGTTTTGCGTCTAAATACACGGCAAAAGTGTGCCTGATCGCAGAAACCGTGACTTAGCGCAACGTCGCTTAAGGAACGCGTAGAGGAAAGCATAAATTGCTGCGCAGCCTTTACACGTACGCTCGCTACGTATATTGAAGGGGTCATGCCGGTTGTTTGTTTGAACGCATGTGTAAAATGGCTGACGCTCAAGCTTAGCAATGAGGAAAGTTCAATTGTCCGTATTTTGTTGCTGATGTTGTCATTTATAAATTTATCTACGCGTGATATCTGCCAGTTCGCCAACCCTCCACGAGGCTTGTATGGGTTTTGTTTGTTATGCTTGGTGACCGCCAGCAAACTAATTGCCTGGTTCAGATAAGTCGAAGCGATACCGGGATCATTATAGATTGCTTTCTCCGTCTCCATTAGCAACATCAACAGTCGTCTTGCTTGTTCTGCGCGATCAGGACTACCGACGTCACTGCTACTTAATATGATTCCCGTATCGATACTTCCGCTCATAGCTCACGCCCCTAGATAGGGTGGTTAATACATAAGCTTCGTGTTACTTACAAGATGGCCAACTGGCTTGCTCTCAACATAATCGAGCCTATAGCGCTTGCTTGAGAATATTACTGATATTTGTTACGCCGCCAGAATTTGCGGGAACCGTTAGAAGGAGCAATAGACTCATCCGACGAACCTACTGCGGCCAACGGCTGTTCCCTTACCCAGTACTTTTATTTGCCTTCCTAATGGGGGAATCAGATAACCTAAACATCCAACTGCGTGACATTTATTTGCCGATATCCATCGACCTTCTCATGTTTGCTCTGTTGAGCGACATCTTTAACAGTCGAAGTCGGAGTTGAAGTTATCTGCACCCGTATGGATGTTCGCGCCATAACCTCAAAGCACATCTATCTGGCCTGGGTTGAGCGTTATCGTTCTGATCTCGGTGAAGTCCTCAATCGCAGCCACACCATTCAGACGGCCGAGCCCCGACTGCTTGGAACCGCCCTCCTCGGTGTCTTCGCCGAGTGCGCCCCACTCGTTGATCCAGACCATGCCCGCTTCGATACGGGGTGCGATCCGCAGCGCTTTGGAGAGATCGCGCGTCCAGATGCTCGCTCCCAGGCCATAGATGCTGTCGTTGGCCAACGCAACGGCCTCCTGTTCCGTTGCGAACCTCTGCATGGTGACAACCGGCCCGAATGTCTCTTCCTGGACGATTGGCATTGTCGGATCGCTTACCTCCAGAAACGCGGGGCGAAAGAATGCGCCTTTCGACAGCGGGCCTTCGGCTACCGGACCACCTCGCACGATGGTCTGCGCGCCCTGCGCAATGGCGCGTTCAATCAGATTATCGACGCGCTCGACGTTCTCGCGGTCGATCATTGGACCCATGTCGCTCGACAGGTCTGCAGCAGGCCCGACCTTTACCGCACGCAGGCGCTCGGCAAAGCGCTTGCGAAACTCGTCGGCGATCCCTTCCTGCACGATCACCCGCTGCCCGGTCACACAGAACTGGCCGGCAAACACCGTCACTGACTTTTCCAGGATGGGGAGCGCGAGATCGAGATCGGCATCGTTGAACACGATCGATGGCGTCTTACCACCGAGTTCCAGGCCAACGCGCTTGAAGTGCGGTGCGGCGCTGAGCGCGATCGCCTTGCCGGTGCCAGTGCTACCGGTGAAGCTGATGATCGGCACCTCCGGCGAGGCAACGAGATGCTTGGCTCCATCGCCAGTCTCGTCGCTAAAAACATTGATCACGCCGCGGGGCAGTGCCGTTACGTTGCTGAATATCTTGGACAGGGTCGAAGCGATCTGCGCGCTCTTGCCTGGCACCTTGACGATTACCGCACAGCCGGCCGCCAACGCAGGTGCGAGTGACCGTATCGTCAGAATTATCGGGGAATTCCAAGGCACAATGATCCCCGCCACGCCCATCGGCTGTCGCATCATCATCGCTACTCTGCCCGGTCTGGAATCCACGACCCGTCCGGCCTCAGTGCGCGCGATACCGGCAAAGTATCGCAGTGACGGCGCGCAGAGATCGACTTCAAAGCCAGCCTCGCCTTGAATCTTGCCGTTTTCGGTGCAGAGGATCTTGATGAGTTCGCCCCGATTGCGTTCGAACGCGTCTGCAAGATTGTCGAGCACGCGCGCGCGCAGCTTGCGATCATGCACCCAGTCGGTCTCGCGCATTGCACGTTTCGCCGCGGTGATGGCCGCTTCGGCGGTTTCAACACCCCCTTCGGCATACGTACCTATGACCTCATAGGTGGCAGGGTTGATGGATCCACGGATCGTATCCCCGCTCATCCACTCGCCACCCACCCAATTCAATGCATGTCTGGACGGGTGGGGGTATGAATATTCATGGCTAACTCCTGCATATTGCCCGGTGTGAAATTTCGGGACCTGTCCCCGGATGGCCGCGATCTGTTGGTGACCATTACGTCACTCTGGTTGGCGCCAACGGCATCTCTGGAAACGGTGCACAAAGAGAGATTGGTAATGATGCTCTCCCCTCTGCGCGCTATCTGCCGGCACGCCAGGAGCTCGTTCTCTGGGATGCCGGCACAGGCTGGTCCTCGCGACCGAATCGTTAATCCGCGGCCACCGTAAAGGGGGCTGCGTTTGCAGAGGTCTTCACAGTCCAGGAGCCAGACTGTCGGAAGGAACTGGCAGACGCGTAGGTATCTTCCATGAACTGGAAATAGGTCATCTTGCCGTCACGCACCTTGGCATGGATGGAGAATGGCGACGTGAATACCTGGTCGACTGCCACAGACCGATAGGTGAACTTGCCGAAAATCGCGACGTCCTCACCGGAGGCTATTTTAGTGCTGATGGTAAAGTCTTCGATTTTCCAGTAATCCTGGACCTGCAGGAATAATGAACTAAAGGCTTTCGGTCCCTTGTTTGTACCCGTCCAAGGCATGATTTCCCTCAATTCGGGGTTATCGAAGTTGAGCGAAACATAAGTGGCGTCGGACGCAGCCAGTTTCTCGGCAGCTGCTTCAACTTTATCGGGCGCAGTATTGGCCAGGAACTCCATGACTACCGAAAGTGAAGCCGCGGACTGTGCTTCGCTAGTTGACTGCGCTACCGCGGGAGTAACAGTCACAATGCACGCAGCGAGCGTGATTGCTGCAAACAGCGACTTGATTTTGAGGATGCTCATGAGCTTTCTCCGTTTAACTACCGTTTGTGAGGCGTGAGACCTAATACGTCGCTAAGTGCAGGGACGCACTCAGCAACTGGTAGTACTTCAGCAAAGGGTATGCCATCATCGCGGAGTTTATGGAAAATCTATATTTATCAGCGAGATAGCCTTGCGGCAGAAGAGATTTGGCTCAAATCTATTGTTTATCGAACAGGGGCGAAATTTATCATTTGATAAAATTTGGCAGCGCACTGATTATTTGGTTAACGTCACAAAAACTTCGTAATCGATTTGACCTATCCGCGAAGGTAAGCGAGCTCACTCAGTCGCATCTTCATCAAGGATGCCGCTCTTCTTGAGACGGTAAGCCAGCGCAGGTCGGGTTAACCCGAGGATTCGAGCGGCTTGCGCAACGTTTTGCTGAGCAAGGTCCATTGCGCGTCGCATCAGCTGCTCTTCCACCGCTTCCAGGCTTATGCTTCGTTCGAAGATCTGCGTGACCCAATCGGCTGCGTTTTCCGTGTCTTCAGCCTGGATCAGCGAGCCATCGGCGTTTAGACGATCACCATGCAGAGCCCCCCGCTTTTGGGGAGACGGCAAAAAGCGCGTCCTGCCCTATGGTTTCATTGCTGTCAGTCAAAATAACGCCGCGCTCAAGTACATTCTCCAGTTCGCGGATATTGCCCGGCCAAGCGTAACTGAGGCACAGCGCTAGAGCCTTGTCTGACAAACCTAGCGTGCGCTTGTGATACTGCAGATGAAACTTGCTTAGAAAGTGCTCGACCAGCAGCGGCAGATCCTCGAGCCGCTCGCGAAGCGGGGGACCTGAACCGGAAACACATTTAGGCGGTAATAGAGATCCGCGCGAAACCGACCCGCCTCGACTGCATCGGCGAGGCTCTCATTGGTGGCAGCAATGACTCGCACATCGACCCTGTGGGTCCGAGAGCCACCCACGCGTTCGAGTTCCCCCTCTTGCAGCACCCTAAGTAAGCTCGCTTGCGCTCTGGGCGTCAGTTCTACCACTTCATCCAGAAAGATGGTCCCGCCGCTGGCGCGCTCGAAACGCCCCGGGCGAGTCTGATTGGCGCCGGTAAAGGCCCCTTTCTCAACGCCGAACAGTTCGGCCTCGATCAAGTCCTGCGGAATGGCAGCGCAGTTCACCGCAACAAACGCTTGCTCGGCCCGATCGCTGCGAAGATGGACGCTCCGTGCGATTACCTCCTTGCCGACGCCGGTTTCTCCGAGCAACAGAACCGAGATTTTGCCCTTGGCTGCCTTGTCGATCGTCTTGCAGACCCTCATGTAGGCGGGAGAACGTCCTATACCGTAGTACTGGCCCTCTTGCTTCTCCAGGCACGTGCGCAGCGAACTGATCTGCGACTGCAGTTCATACAGCTCCTCGATGATTGGATCGGCTTGAAAGTAGCGTCTGAATTCCGCGGCGTTTTCCCACTGCTCGGCGGGTTTGCCAATAATAATGCAGCGCTCATCGCCGCACCCGCGACAGCTGGTTTCCTGGATGATGATCTCGCGTTTCATGAACGAGGAGCTGTACGCACATGCGTAGCCAAGCAGGGACCAGCAAACGGGCTCATCCATCAGGCCCACCTCGGTCAGGCAGCTCTCGACCTCAAAGGAATCAATCCATTCAAGCTCGCAGTAAAAATGGCCAGCCTCCTGGTCTACTTCCAACTGAATGGGCTTCGCATTGACCATGCCCTTCAAGGAATGCAACTGCGGTCCAACCAGGAACATTTCCAGCTCTGGGCTGTTCGGCCTCAGCTTGCGGGCCATTTCGGCGTCTTTGAGTCCGGATTGGTAGCCAAGTCGCAGGAAGAATCCCTTGGCGCGCTCGATACCGAGGCTATTGATGAGTTCACGGCGGAAATTTGCCATCGCCGACACCTGCATCAGCAACATGCGCTGCTCGCCGAACCAGATCTTGCCTTCTGTGCTTTGAAAGCGAATCTGCTCACTCAGGTCCTGATAGTCGGAGTATTTAAGCGTCGAGTTGTAACTGGTAGTCATCAGTAAGGCCTCAATTGTTTTTTTGGGAGGTCTTGATTGATTTCGCCTCTGGATAAGAAGTGCGAAACGAGCATCTGTCATGCCAACCGGTAAGAGTCCGTGCAGCGTGTTGAGCAAGGGCTCTCTACGACCTTTATCCGACCAGGAGCCCGACATTCGGCAAATGCCCGCTCGTGGGCGGGCGAACGATATGACTGACGACTACACCAGCAATGTCAGGCATTCCCTTTCCTGGATATGCATTCCGATTCTATGCATTCGCACCGCCGTCGACCGTCAGGCTGATGCCAGTCACCATGTTCGCGGCAGGGCTTGCAAGAAATACGACTGCGTTGGCGATTTCTCGCGGCTCGGCGTAACGCCCTATCGATGTCAGGCCTCGCTGGAAATCAGCACTTTCGCCATCAGCAGGATTCGCCTCAGTATCGGTCGATCCGGGCAGAACAAGATTGACTGTGATGCCCTGTGGGCCCAGTTCACGTGATAGGCCACGGGTGAACGAGAGAAGTGCCGACTTTGACATGGCATAAGCCGTGATGCCCGGAAACGGGACTCGCTCAGCCAAAGCCGACCCGATCGAAATGATACGGCCGCCTTCGCTCAGGTGCGGTATTGCGGCTTGTGCCGCAACAAACGGCCCGCGGACGTTAATATCCATCATCGTTTGGAATTCTGCGAGGTCGACCTGCGCGACCGGTCCCGCCAATCCGATGGCGGCGCTGTTGACGAGAATATCGAGGCCTCCCAGTGTATCGACGGTCTCCCTGACGGCCCGCTGGATAGCCGCCGGATCAGCACTGTCGGCCTGAATGGCCAAACCCCGGCTACCCATTTTTTCCATGGAAGCCACCATGTGTTCTGCCTGCTCAGCAGAGCGCCGATAAGTGATTGCAACGTCCGCGCCGTCTGCTGCCAAGGCCTGTGCGATCGCGGCACCAATACCGCGGGAGCCTCCTGTTACCAGTGCGCGCTTGCCAATGAGATTCATTCTGTGCCCCTCCACGAAGGCAGCAAGGCATGTCTAGCCAAGGTTGAATGAAGATACCGTCGCTGATTGATGACAATCGGCAGATTGCTCTTGGGGTGATGCGAGACGGTAGTGAGAGCGATGCGTTTATGAATCATCCATCGCCGCGATTTGTCAGGCGCTCTAAGCTAGATCGCTTGACACCTCCCCCCTCGAAATCGTCGTCGACAACAGCCCGATCATTGCCCCATACAACGCCGACCTTGAGCCCCAGACAACCGGTAATGGGCAATCGATATCGCGCCGCCAAGCCGAATGAGCTATTGCTGGACCGAGCGGTCTGTCCGCTGCGAGGGTAGCCATACCACCAGCGAAAAGAGGCTTAAGGTATGTCATCGACGCCTTTCCAATTCTTGTCAGACACAGGTAAAGCGCCTGTTGGAGAAAAGAATAAGCCAGGGTTTACCTACCCATAATCCAGAGAAAAATGAATAACCGTTTCGGTTTTCTCGAACGAGTCAACCCTGTGAACACATATGGTCTGTCAGCATCTGATCCCAGGTTGGTGGGTTACCGATCTGCTCACTGAGAAAGCTACTTAGCACACGAAGCTTGGGCGAGGCTCTCTGCGACTGGCGATAGACCACAGATATATTGCCGCCGCGGGGCGCATAGGGCTGCAGCACCTCTCTTAACTCACCATCCACGATGGCCTGCGCGGCCAGGAATGTGGGCAGTATGGCGAGCCCAAGCCCCGTCTTGGCCGCCTCCATAAGCTGATGACCACAGTTGGTACGCATCCGGCAGCGCACACGGAATGACTCCAATGCGTCGTTCACCGGTAGCGTCCACATGCCATGTGGTTCTCGATTCACGTACAGGATGGCGCAATGCTGAGCCAGATCTTGCGGTGTCTGTGGTGTGCCATGAGCATTCAGGTAATCAGGGCTGGCACAGATGACATGGCGGTTGGGAGTAATGGTCTTGGCCACCAGCGAAGAGTCCGGCAACTCACCAATACGAACCGCGGCATCGAAACCCTCTTCCTGCAAGTTGACGCGCCGGTCATCGAACTCGACGTCCAGATACAACTCAGGGTACTGCTTGGCAAAAGATGCCAGAATTGGCGTTAGGTAGCGCATACCGAAAGCTGCCGGAGCAGCAATACGCAGATTTCCACGGACATTCGACTGTGACGTCAGAACTGCATTCTCGGCATTTTCTATGTCAGCAAGAATTCCGGTGCAATGCCGGTAAAAAACCTCGCCCGACTCAGTCGGACGGGTCTGCCGGCCACGCTCCAGCAGGATGCAGCCTAGACGTTTTTCTAGTTGCTGAATGCGCTGGGAAACCATCGACTTGGCCGTGCCCAAACGACGAGCAGCCTCGGAAATACTTCCGGTGTCCACTACAGCCACGAAAGCATGCATTTCAGATAGTTTATTCATGCTCTTATCCACAAAATTGATTTGCATGCTTTTCAGGCTGACAACCCAAGGGCAGCTTGTTTTGCACAATACCAGCAGAAAGCAGATATATCGGTGGGATCAAGAAACCTCTATGAATTGTCCTCCGCTTACGGAGGACACGGGTGGTTGGCCAAGCCGGCCAGAAGCGACAAGTACTCATGGCTGTGCTAGGTGGTAAGGCGGTGATGCTCACCACCGCCTATCAACGTACCAATGATGAAGCAGAATGACTTGGTTTCTTCATAGTCCGACTGCACGCCGCTGCCTAATAAGTTCAGGATCCGTCTGTTTTGAGCACTGCAATTGAGAAATCTCCCATTGAGCACTACGACTTGCCGGCATAGGCCTAAGGTCTGCTTCGGGGAATTGGTTCAATCGATTGGATAGAGCACAGCGCACTGGCGCCGTCTGCCTCATTACTTGCGCCTTAAGAGAGGCTAAAGCGCGTTGCTCCAGAGCTTCTCGCTTCAAACGAGCCCTGGCTTAGCGCTGATATAGTCAATCAAGAGGAAACGAGCCTCTCATAGTCTGAGAAAGGCTTGAGTGCGCAATACTGCACGTGGAGCAGATTCTGTTTAACGTAAGGCAGAGCCTCGATGTATCCTCGAGCTTCTTCGAAGGTGGCGGACTCCAGCTCAAACGCTGCACCGGGACCAGCTGCCAGCCCATGGACTGCGCGAACAATGCCGTCGGCGAAGCCTTGCCAAACGTGCAATACCTCCGGTTTCGCCAGTCGCTTGAAGTCCTCTACCGCTACATCAGTACGGCGAGTCAGAACCACGAAGGTTTTCATAACGTCCTCTCCGCTTCCAGTAGCTGCCGCTGGGTTGTTTCACCATAAGCAACGTGCGCCATTATTCCCGTCTGGCCCACTGCTACGTGCGGTTTAAGCTCGTTGCGGGGAGTGTAGTCCCCTCCGTTTTGGGGCCGGAAAGGTATTGGCGCGTCGGTGAATAAATCCTTGAGACGTTTGCGCCAAGCCTCTTTGGCTGCGATGGCATCCGCGGCGGTCAACTTGCCAGTGCCGTATATGGCGAACGTAGGCAGCACATCGAACCCAGGAAAATAGAGCGAACCGTGTGTGATCGGAAACAGCAGTTGCTCAAGTGGTCCGTTGATACCGCGCGGCGAGTAGTCTTCTTCGGGGCCGCCAACAGCGACTGACAGCATGGCCCGCTTGCCCTTGAAGGCCCCGTCACCATAGCGGTAGGTGTTGCCAGCGTCCTTGTAGCTGTGGGCGAGCCCAGCTGCCCAGACGCGATCTATCCATCCTTTCATGATGGCAGGCATGGCGTACCACCAAAGGGGAAACTGGAAGATGACAGCATCTGCCGCTAAAACCTTCTCTTGCTCTGCCGCTACGTCTGGGCTTTGGCGACTATTACGATAGGCGTGGGTGGACTCAGCGCCGAACGACAGCCGCTGAAGGTTGGCCCGCTCGGGAAAATCGTGCTCGTCGAATATCGCTTTCCATCCCATGGCGTAGAGATCGGATTGCTGGACCTCGTGCCCTTGCGCAGTCAAGCATTCAACAGACACATCCACCAGTTGCCGCGTTAGTGACAAAGGCTCGGGATGGGCATAGATGATCAGTACTTTTTCGACATGATTGACGGCTCCGCTTTGATGTCGCTGGAGTGTCGTGGGGCTCGGGCCCTCTGTGAAATCGCGAAATTTTCCTGCTAGCATAAGTTCGATGGATACCAGACGCCTTGATCTCAATCTGCTTGTGACGTTGGAGGCCCTTCTCATCGAGCAGAACGTGACCAGGGCGGCCGCCCGTCTGCATTTGAGCCAGCCAGCGGTCAGTGCTCAGTTGAGCCGTCTGCGCGACGTATTCAACGACCCTCTTCTGATCCCCGCGCAGCGTGGAATGACCCCTACCGTCAAAGCCTTGGAGCTGCTCGTCCCGCTTCGCCAAGCACTTGACCAAGTAAGGACCACCGTCACTACTCACCTGAATTTCGAGCCCGCGACAGCGAGCCTGACGGTGTCAATCGCGTGCACGGATTATGTGCAGGCGGCCTTGATCAAGCATCTCGTTGTCGCCATGCGACGCGAAGCGCCGGGTGTCCGTATCGCACTGCGCATCCTGGACGTACCACAGCTGGAGCTGCAGATGACCCGCGGCGAGGTGGATCTGGCCGTGATAAACATGAACGGGGCTCCACCCTCACTGCACTCGCAACACCTCTATGATGAGAGTTACGTGCTGATCGGGCGTCGGGGGCATCCAAGCCTACGCGCGGACCTGACGGTGGATGAGTTCGCACAGCTGGAACATGTGGTGGTGTCGCTACGCGGCGGAGGTTTCTCTACCTCGGTGGATAACGCCTTGGTAGCGCGGGGACTGCGGCGTAACGTTGTTCTGTCAGCGTCGTCATTTCTTCCAGTACCGGAGCTGGTCGCGCAGTCCGACTGTGTGGCTCTGGTTCCACGTCGTCTCGTGGAGGATCAAAGCGAGAAGCTGCTGTATATAGAGCCCCCTTGCCGGTGGAAGGTTTTTCAATTGGCATGTTCTGGCATGAGCGGTCGGATGGGCACGCCGGCTTCAGATGGGTACGTGAGTTCATCGCTCTCGTAGCTGATTCTTGCCATCCAGTTCAACTGAATCGAACAGGTCAGTCTAGGTAGTTGATCGCATTATTCAAATGGGGCCTCCCTAGCTTGCGGCGTCTCTAGCATTCGCGGCTTCAAACCGAAAATACTGATCGTCTGCTCCTGGCCGACAGCAGCAGGTCAACCCGATTGTCCAGGCCCTATCCTACAACGCTCTGAAAGCTCGCCCGGTAATCGGTGGGCTTGAGGTGGACATGCCGGGCCAGGTCGCCGGTGAGGGTAAACAGTCGCGGCCCCTGCCTGAACTGGAAGACCCGGTACAGGTAGAACTGCCCGCCAACTTCCTTTGAAAACTCGAGTTCGTTGTGGCTGACGAGAAACGATGAGCCCACGCCACCGTTGGTGGTCTTCACCTCGATGAAGCGGTGCTGCATCTCGTCTACGAACGACAGGATGTCGAAGCCTGCACCGTCGCCCTGGGTGTCCGATACCCAATCCAACCGTTGGAAAAGCTCGGGATGGCCCGCTGCCGTCAAGCGCTGTTGCTCGAACTCGATCACCCACTGCCCCCTGCCCGGCCCAGCTTGCGGTTGGCCTCGTCCCGCGCGGCAAAGTCGAACTTGCGCGGCATGCGCTCTCGCACCTTGGCGGGGCCAGGGACAAACGCCTCGCGCTTGGGCGCTTCGACGAGCGCTGCCAGGTAGGTCTTTTCGCTCGGGAGCTTTACTTCCTCCAAAGCATCGACGATGGCGCCGACCGCCTGCTGGTGCTTCAGGACATACGCTTGTACGGATTTACGTAGCAGCAGTTGGCTGTTGCCCCGGGGCTTGTAGCCGTTGATGTAGGGCAGCCCCAGCGCGTCGAGCACGGCGCTGATGTTCTGGTGCTTGAGCTCGACCGAGGACTTGCTACGGCCATTGAGCACGCGCCTCAGGGCCTGGTTGTGCTCGGACTTGTTGTAGGCCGCGCCAGCCGCCTCGGCGCGCAGCATCTCGAAGTAGTCGCGTACCGTGGCCTCGACCTCGGCTTCCGACCAGTCCTCGCCGATGCGAATGATCGTGAACCCGAGGTTCGTCAGTGCGGGGACCACGGTCGCCTCGCCGCCCGAGAAGCTATCGGCCGTCAGCGGGCCTTGGCTAGGGAACTGCTTGCCATAGGCGACGCCGGCGATGGCCTTCGAATCGCAGTCGGTACCGGTCTTCGGGTCGCGCACGAGAAAGTCGCGCGACTTCCCGAACCCGTAGCGTTCCAGAAACTTGGTGCGACCGAGTTGCACGAACTCGTCGATGGCAGCCTGCACGGCGGCGGGGCTGCGGAGCTGGGAAAGCTGGGACATAAACGACCACTTCCTTATGTTGTGTAATGCTGGGACCCTTCAAGCCGCAGCAAACGCATCAGGCGCTTCGCAGGCCCTGGCTCGATGGTTGCGGGCCGGTGCCGCACTTACATCGGCCTTGCGCTCAAGTATGATCGGCAAACCCTGCCGCCACCAAGGACAACCTCGTGCCGATCGATGCCTCGCCGCCCTCCTCGCTCGTTGATGTAGCGCCACTGGCCGAAGCGCTCGAACAGTTCGCCGAGGCGCGCAACTGGGCGCAGTTCCACTCGCCAAAGAACCTGGCCATGGCCCTCGCGGGCGAGACGGGCGAACTCCTCGAGATCTTCCAATGGATGACCGAGGAACAATCCATCACCGCGGCGCAGCGCCCCGAAACAGCCCAGGCGGTGCGCGACGAGCTGGCCGACGTGATGATGTACCTGGTGCGGCTGGCCGATGTCCTGGGCGTGGACCTCGACGAGGCCGTGCAACACAAGCTTCGGCTCAATGGGCAGAAGTACCCCGTCGACAAGGCGCGCAACACGAGCAAGAAGTACGACCAACTTTAAAAACCGGCCAAGGAAGACCGCGTGATCGTCTACGAAGCTACCAAGCAGCAGTTCCTCAAGGACACCGACAACGACGACATCGAGGACGTGATCCTCGCCCACTTTACTGCCCGCACCGGCAAGCGGGTCGGACGATCGGAGATCGAGTCGTGGAAAGGGTCGCTCGGCTACATGGCCAAGGTGCTACGCGACTAAGCGTTGCCGGGCGACACGGGACTCGCCATCGAGCTCCATATCCCGCAGTCCTCCAAGCGCATCGACTTCACGCTCACCGGCCGTGACGAGCTGGGCGGCAAGAACGCCGTGCTCGTCGAACTCAAGCAATGGAGCACCGCGAAGGCCACGGCCAAGGATGCCATCGTGGTGACCGCCCTCGGCAAGGGACTTCGCGAGAAGGTGCATCCCTCGTACCAGGCCTGGTCCTACGCCTCCCTGCTGGAAGGCTTCAACGAGGCGGTATACGACCAGAGCATTGCCGTCCGGCCCTGCGCCTACCTTCACAACTACGTCCGCGACGGCGTGATCGACGCCGCGCACTACCAGCCCTACATCGAGAAGGCCCCACTCTTTCTCAAGGGCAAGGACGAGCTCGAGCAGCTTCGGGCCTTCATCAGGAAGTACATCAAGTCCGGTGACGACAAGGCCGTCCTGTACGAGCTGGCCAACGGTCGGATCCGTCCGTCCAAGGCGCTCGCCGATTCGTTGTCGGGCCTGCTGAAGGGCAACCCTGAGTTCGTCCTGATCGACGACCAGAAGGAGGTTTACGAGGCCGCGCTTGCAGCGGCGAAGGCGGCTTCGTCCGATCAGCCCCGAGTCGTCATCGTCGAGGGTGGCCCCGGTACCGGCAAGACGGTGCTGGCCATCAACCTGCTGGTGCAGCTCACCTCGCAGGGGTTGGTGGGCAAGTACGTGTCGAAGAACGCCGCGCCCCGAAAGGTCTACGAGACCAAGCTCGTCGGGTCCATCACCCGCTCGCGGTTCTCGCACATGTTTACCGGGTCCGGCGCCTTCGTCGATGCCGAGCCCAACGTCTTCGACGTGCTCATCGTCGATGAGGCCCATCGCCTCAACGAGAAGAGCGGCTTGTATGCCAACCTCGGCGAGCACCAGGTCAAGGAGCTGATCGGGGCCTCGAAGTGCACGGTCTTCTTCATCGACGAGGACCAGCGCGTCACCCTCAGTGACGTGGGCAGCAAGCAGGCGATCCGGCAGTTTGCCGAGGCCAAGGGTGCCCTCGTCGAGGAATACGACCTGGCCTCCCAGTTCCGTTGCAGCGGGTCGGATGGCTATCTCGCGTGGCTCGACAACGTGCTCGACATCCGGCCGACCGCCAATGATCGGCTCGATGCCGGCGAGTATGACTTCCGGGTATTCGATACGCCCGAGGCGCTGCATGCGGCGATCGAGGCACGCAACCACCAGAACAAGGCGCGCGTCGTGGCCGGCTATTGTTGGCCCTGGCGCAGCAAGAAGGATCAGTTGGCCGACGACATCGTGATCGGTGACTACCGCCGGCAGTGGAACCTCAGCCAGGACGGCAGCCTCTGGATCATTGCCGAGGAATCCATCGAGCAGGTCGGGTGCATCCACACCTGCCAGGGCCTGGAGGTCGACTACATCGGCGTGATCATCGGGCCGGACCTGATCGTGCGTAACGGCCGTGTCGTGACCTCGCCCGACCAGCGCGACAAGCAGGACCGTTCCATCCGCGGATACAAGAAGCTCATGAAGACACATCCGGACCTGGCGAGGCAGGAAGCGGACCTGATCATCAAGAACACCTATCGCACGCTCATGACCCGCGGCATGAAGGGGTGTTATGTGTATTGCACGGACGCGGAGACGGCCGAGTATTTCAGGGCCGGATTGGCGGCTGGGCCCCTAGGCACGGTGTGAGGCCTGGGCGTCGCCCGGCGCTGCCGGGCCGCGCTGTCGTGGAGCGAGCCGGAGACCGTCTCGCCCCTTCGGGCTTCCATCGTGCCCCTCCCTGCGGTGGGCTGACGAATCTGCCACGAAAGTATGTACTCGGTAGGCAAAGCGTCTCAATCAGAGTACTTATCCAGTTCTGCTTTTAGATCGTTCAGCAATTCATCAACCGTAGGTGTCATCCCCTTATCCGACGGAAGGAAAAAGATTCCAGGGAGGACTCCATCCTTTTTTAACTTGGGCAAAAGCTCGCTTTGCAGCTCATCAAGCGAGAACTTTTAGGCAAATACCCCACCCATTGTTCCCCAATACAACGGGCCGCATATTCTTCCGCGGGCCACATGGGAAATACAGGTTCGCCAGAGTCAGTCGCAGCCATAGCCCAACCGTCGTCATAAAGCCCCCAAAGCTCCTGCCAATCTGCCACGAGCTTAAGGAAATGCGCATAGCGCTTTGCCGCGGGAAGTGCCAATACTGCTTCAATTTGCTTTTGGTTGATCTTACGAGTGCTCATTGAACCGGGCGCTCCTTATTTTTCGACCGAAATCGTCGTAATTATGTTGCGTTCGATGCAATTTAGGATCTAGAGGTTCGAATGTTTAGGGCCGTGTGAGGCCTTGGCACCGTCACGCGCTGCCGGGCCGCGCTGTCGTGAACCGAGCCGGAGACCGTCTCGCCCCTTTGGGCCTCTTTGGGCTTCCATCGTGCCTTCTTGCGGTCGGCTGATGCCAGGGCGCCACGTCCGTGGTCGGTGCACCAGACCTGCCCGGCGTTTGTCCCGTGCCGAAGACAGGCTTGGGCCCAAACAGCTGAACAGAAATCTGAATTGTTGGCCACTTCTGTTATTGCGATCGCAGACACTCGTCTTGCGCCGGTGTTTTTCTGGTAGCCCGGCATATGATTGCCACGTTCCAGCTCGTACTGAGTGATAAGCGTATTGGCCACTCGCCGCCTCACTACTAAGCGGCGGCGCAGCGGAGCGATGAATACAAGGCCTTAGTACGAGCTCTAAATAGTCTGGCTCTTCGCTAAGAGCTATACAAACTGCTAGCTCCTTCAATCGCCATCTGCATGAGCGTCACGTCCAATACAATCATCGGCAGAAACATCAAAAAGGCAGGCCAAGGCCTCTCACGGGCGCCCCAAACGGCCTTAGCAAAAACCACCCCGTAAACAAGGAAAACAAAACAGACAGTGAAAGACATAAATAAGGACGTGACACTTACTCCAGCCACGGGGAGCATTGCCTTTGAAACGTATACAATCGCTGCGCAGAACGTCGCAGAGGACGCTACATAACCATAATGAGACAATAAATAATCGAGGTAAGGCTTATCCGCGAGCTCATGAATATCAACATAGCCACGCAATACAGTACTCACATCTACGTTGCGCTCTCTGATCATGTAGAAAACAATACCAAACGCAGCAAACAGAACAAGAACCATAATCGACAATGACGCATCCGCCGCGCGCCACCTCTCAGAGTTAAACGTTCCATACATCGCTACCGTAAATAGGTAAGGGATCAATGCAAAACTTAGCGAGATTACTAGCACACCAAAACTTGTCAAAGGATTGTGGGGATTCTCACCGTTGCTCTGCATAGTTTTTACCATTTAATGATTCTCTATCGCGGCAATTTAACGGACCATAATCATTTTTAATCTACCGAACACCCTCGGCACCACCAACTCCCACTGCTCGCACTTGTGCCAAGCCCGGTACTGCTCATCACATCGATCGGTATGGCGTACCAGGATCGCCGCCACTTCGCAGTGCTCGACATCGAGGTCAAGCTCGAAGGACTTGGCGGTGCGTCCGACGACTCGATCGTGGGCGTCCAGGATCAGGTAGCGGTCGTCCTGCGGCTTGATTGTAAGGGGATCGCCCGGCTCGAGGCTTGCAAGTGCTTTGTGGACCGCTGAGCTCGGTGGCTGGCGTCCAGCAAAATCCAGGTCGATGTCCTTGAGCGAGAGCTGCAGGTAGCGCTTCTCGAGTTCTGGCATGAACTCGCCGGCGAAGGTCCGCCCCATCACCTCTTCGGTCAGGTTGCGTGCGAAAGGATTGCCGCTCGGAAATTCACACAGCGTCAGCGTTTGCTCGGCGCGGGTCATGCCCACGTAATAGAGTCGGCGCTCGTCGCTCAGGGTGTCGGGCTGCAAGGACCAGCCACCGTCCAGGACAACCACATGCCGAAACTCCAGCCCCTTGGCCGAGTGCACCGTGCCCAGGTACAGCCCCTGCTTTGGTTGTTGGCGCAGCTCGCGTGCGTAGTCGTATAGCCAGTCGATCAGCGTGTGGGCGGCGAGGGGCATTGCCCGAACTCGGCAGTAAGCTGGTCGAATGCGGTCATGAAGAAGCCGTACCAATCCGGCGCCAAGGCCGTCTCGCTCAGACGCGACCATGCTTCGGCCGCCGTGACCGGTTCGGTGATCGCGCTTAGCCCTTCGACCGCGCGCACGAAGCCCCGTTGGGCGGTCAGCGGCAATGCACTGTCCTTGTCCGCGGCCAGGCAGTACGGCACGCCGTGCGCCTCACACCAGGCCTGAACCGGCAGCAGGTACTGGTGGGTGCGCGCCAGTACGGCGCAGCCCTGCCAATCCTCGGTGTCCAGCGTGAGCAGCCGTTGCAGCTCGGCCATTGCCGCTTGGGCCTGAACGTTCGCGCGTGCATCGTCTTCGGTGTCGACCCTCAAACGCAGCACCCGCCCTGCCCGCTCCGGATCCAGGCTCTCCCAGTTGCCACCTTTTGGACGTTCGCGCCGGGCCGTGTCGATCTGAATGGGGTGATCCTGTTTCAGGCGATCCGGGTTACGGCCAATGACGCTGTTGGCGGCTTCGATGATGCGGGCACTGGAGCGGTAGTTGTCGACCAGATAGCTGGTCGAGGCCGAATAATCTTCGCGAAAGCGCTCGATGTACCGGTTGTTGGTGTCGCGCCAGGCGTAGATGTTCTGGTCGTCGTCGCCCACCGCCAAGATGCACAGGCGCCCTTCTTCCTCGGCCTTGCGCCCTGCCAGGGCACTGACCAGGCGGTACTGCAGATCGTCGATGTCCTGGTACTCGTCGACCAGGATGTAGCGGTACCCGCGCATCAACTGTTCGCGCAGGTCATCCTCGCCCTCGACCTGACGCTTGCCTTCGAGCAGCTCGACGGCCTCGCTCATCACCTGGGCGAGCCGCCCCTCCTCGACCGTTTCGCCGCGTTCGAAGCGGGTACCCGTCAGGCGCATGGCCATGCGGTGATAGGTCATGACGTTGACCCCAAATGCATCGGGGCCCACCAGCCTCAGCAAGCGCTGCTTGATCTCGTTGGCCGCATGCCGGTTGAAGGTCAGCGCGACGATGCAGCGTGCCGGAACCCGGCGTACGCGTAGCAGATAGGCAACGCGGTGAACGATGACGCGTGTCTTGCCCGAGCCGGGGCCAGCGAGTACGAGTCGGTTCATGTCATGTTCGTCTTCGACGATCACGCGCTGCGCGGCGCTCAATCGCTCAACGATGCTGCGCCAGGACTCTTCGCTGGTGGCAAGCTTGAGCACCTCCTCGCGGCCGGCGAAATAGCGCCGAATGAACTCCTGCTTGGCCAGGGTGAAGTAGTGCTTCACCAGGTCGCGGGCTTCGCGCATCGAGCCCAGTGCAACCTCGGCATACTCGCGCATGACGTGCACCTGAATGCGCTTCTCGCGGTAGTGCTCATCCAGGCGCTGGTAATCGTCTTTGAGGTACCCGGTGCGCTTGTCCGGCTCGACCTCGATGGTCATGGCCCGGCGCATCACCGTCATGCCGTGGTTGAGGGTCAGTACGTCTTGCTTGTGCAGATAGAGCAGCACGTGCTCAATGGCTCGGCGGCGTTGTTGCGCTTCGATGCGGGAGCGCAGCTCGAGGTCCTGATCGATCAGGTCCATGAGTTCACCGAACGTGGTGTCGACCAGCAGATCCTTGCTGCGCGAGCCCGGCGGCAGCTTGCCGATCAGAAACGGCAGCACCACCGCGGCGAGGGCGCGACGGCGCTCCCCAGCCCTTGAATGCCACGCCAGTTATACCCACCGCGGATGCGCAGCTTGAGAAAGTCCTGGCTGATCTGGCGCAGCTCGAAGCTGCTGCGCAGTTGCGTTTCGCTGTCGTGATCCTGAGCGAGGCTGCGGAGTAGACGCAGTACGTGCAGCGGTATGAGTTCCTGATTGCCCGTGGCGGTTTTGAGCGCTGCGGTCAGCAGCGGCAGGTTCAGATCCTGCCAGTCGCCGCTCTCGGCCTCGGGTGCCTGCTCCTGCAAGAGATCGAACAGCGCCGACTCCAGCTCCAGCGTGGCTTGCAGACGTTGTGTGGACGGTCCCACCACGCCGTGGCGCACGTAGAGGGTGAGCTTGGAGTCGTTGACCAGCAGGCCTAAATCTTCCATCTGCCGCAGGGTCGCGGTGACCTCTTCGGAGGTCAGGCTGGTCAGGGCCATCAGCGCATCGGTGTTGATGCGCTCATCCGCGCTCGCGTCATAAAGAAAGCTCAGAATGGCCTTGAATTCTTCCAGCCTACGGGCCGGTAGCTTGGCATTGGCCAGGCGCTTGTCGGCCTCCGCTTTTGAGAGCTTCAGGCTCGCGGGGAAGATCTGGGTCTGATTCTCCTCACGCCTTAGAAACTGCCCGCGCTCGAGCCACGCCACGGCGGTGACGACCTTCGTTTCGGCGTCGCGCTCACCGGCTTCGAAGCTCGTCTCGACCTGCTCGTCCATCAGCACTTCGCCGGCGGTGATGACGACTTTGCCGCCCTTGCGCCGCTCGCTCTCCTTGCGCAGTTTGCGCAGGATCTGCTGAATGTCGCGCAGGGTCAGTTTCGAGCCCTCGCACATGCCGAACTGGTTTTCGATGTCCTGGGCGTCGTACAGCAGCACGCAGCGCGCCTCGCCCTGGTCGCGCCCCGCTCGACCGGCTTCCTGCAGGTAGTTTTCCAGCGAACCTGGAATGTCGGCATGCACCACCAGGCGAATGTCGGACTTGTCCACGCCCATGCCGAAGGCATTGGTGGCCACGATGATCTTGAGTTCGCCGCTCTTGAATGCGTCCTGAATATCCTTTTTCTCGTGGGGCTCGAGCCCGGCATGAAAGTACTTGCAGGCCCAGCCATGGCCAATCAGAAAGTCGGCCAGTTCCTCGGCGCCCTTGCGGCTGGAGACGAAGACCACTGCCCCGCCCTCGTTCCGACCCAGTTCGCCTTCGAGCAGCGCCTGGGTGTGGTGACGCTTTTCGGCTCGGGCGCAAGGCAGTACTTCGAAGTGCAGGTTGGTGCGCTCGTGGGTCCCGATGAAGCGCTCGAAGGCGATGTCCAGCTGATCCTTGAAGTGCTGCTCGATGTCTTCGAGCACATCGGGCTTGGCCGTGGCGGTGAAGCAACCGATGGCGGCCAGCGCGCCGTCACCGGTGAACTGCTTGATGAAGCGCGAAACGTAGAGATAGTCCGGGCGAAAGTCGGCGCCCCACTTGGACAGGCAGTGGGCCTCGTCGAAGATCCAGGCGCCGACCTGGCGCTGGGCAATGGCCCGACGGAAGGCCTTGTTGCGAAACTGCTCGGGCGAGACCAACAAGATGCCCACGTCCCCCAGCTGAATCTTCTCCAGCACCTCGGCCCGCTCGGGCATGGTCAGGAGGCCATTGAGGGTGGCGGCGCATTGGACGTTGCGGGCCAACAGGCCATCGACCTGATCCTTCATCAGGGACTGCAGCGGCGAGATGATCACCGTGAGACTGCCGTTGCGGTGAAAACGGTTCAGGGCCGGGAGCTGGTAGCACAGCGATTTGCCCCCTCCCGTCGCGAGAATGGCCAGCACGTGCTTGCCCTGCATGCCCGCCAACACCACGTCGTGCTGCAGGGTGCGGCCGTCCGGTTCGGTACGAAAGTCGTCGAAGCCGAAGTAACGCTTGAGCTCGTGGCGTGGGTCGTGGGTGGTGCTGCAGTAACCGCAGTTCGCCTGACCACAGGGCGTGTCGCGCAGCTCGGCGATCAGGCGGCCCACTTCTGGAAACTGGTGACGGACCCAGGGCGCCAGCACCGAGTTGCCGCCCGAGACGCGCAGCCAGGCCAGTGCATAGGCCAGGGGCCAGTGCAGGGACTCGTCCAGCAGGTCGGTTTCCAGCAACTGCTCCAGACGCGTGCTGCAGACCTTGAGGGTACGGGTCAGGGTCGGGTCGGTTTCTTTGAGCAGCTCCGGAATCAGGCTGCGCAGTTCGGTGACCGGTTTGGGGCTTTTGCCGCTGAGGGAGGCAAAGAACGAGCCCAGGTCACTTTTGAGTGTTGGAGCCAGCAGCGTCTGGTAGCACAGGAGCTCGGCCTGGTGGCTCGTGTTGAGCTCGGCGAAGGCCATGCGCTGGTCGTTGAACAGGGTGAGCGTGGAGCGGCAGTCCGACAGCGGTGAGTTGAGGCTGTCACGAATGAGTTTGTAATCCTTGACCAGGCGGTGATACGGGTTTTGCGGAAAGGCCAAAGGCGACAGGCGCAGGGTGTCGATCACCGGGAGCTGGTGCAGGGCAAGCTGGGGCGCCTGTTGTTTGAGGATCGGCAGGTCATGGTCGATGACGTTGTGGCCAAGCACGAAGCTCGCGCCCTGCCCCAGCGTGTCCAGGGCATCGAGGACGCTGGGCAGGTCCTTGTCGACCTTGCGTTCTAGTTCCTCGCCCGTGTCGGGGCGCAGGGCGCCGACCATGAAGATGCGGTCGGGTTGGTCGGCTTTGCCGGGGGCGACTTCCAGATCGAAGATCAGGCTTTTGGGTTGAGACGGTGAAGCCATCCGGACGGCGATCCTTGCAACAGACTACGGGGCTGCCTGCACTGTAGCGGCAAATGCCCGGTGTAGGTAGGTGCGTGAGGTCGCGGTGGGGTGTGGTTGCGGGGGTTTCCGACGGGTGTCGATAACCCCTAAGACTGGAACAGAGAGCGGAAGAGAAAGAGCAAAAGAGCAAAAGAGCAAAAGAGCAAAAGAGCAAAAGAGCAAAAGAGCAAAAGAGCAAAAGAGCAAAAGAGCAAAGATTAGGCGTCACCCGGCGGAGCCGGGTCGCGCTGGCGTGCTGCGCATCGAGCCCGCGGAGCGGTCTCGACCCAGGGGGCGCTCATCGCTGACGCGGGGAGTCGCTCGCGGCTCAGTCAGTTGAGTTACCAACCGCCCTATACCGCTACCATCCCTGCCCGTCATAAATTCGATTGCGTTCCACCCCGCGGGGACATGAGGTGCGATGCGGATCGAAAAGACCGGCCTCCCTTTCCATGTTGCAGACACGTTCAAAGGTTTCGGGCCTGTAATCCTCAGGCCGCAATCTCAGAGATAACAAATCACCATCAGCTGCGAACGAAACGCCTTGATCCAACAAAAAGTTTAGAAAAGCGTCCGAGCGGGTCTCCCATGCGAGCAATGACCCAGTGGAAGTCGGATCAGAAATTAATTGGTGAATATCCATGCCGTTGTCTAGCAACAGTTTCATGAAATCGATGGCGACCTGCTCGGTCTCGGGGTTACGCGCATATCGGAAGATTTTGATCCCTATTTCGGTCAAGTCCCAGTCAGTTAGGCGCCTGGGATCGACATGAGCCAAGATCAGCCGTTGGTCTTCAGGCAACAATTCACGCATGAACAGGGTGCCTTGGGTGCAACATACTGAGCCTTGGTCCGCATGGTCGAGCAAGTGATCGAGCACCTCGAGATTCGGCGTGTGAATCGCTGCCTGGCTCAGTGCACCGTAATCGCCGCTCATGATGCTCGGGTTGGCACCGTGCTCGAGCAGCCAATCGATGATTTCAATTGGTTTACCCTCAGCGATCGCCCAATGCAGCGCAGTTCTTCCGTCATTTCCAACGGCCCGGTTTAGATCTATCTTGTGTTTGAGTAACACATCGAAGTAGACAAAAGGCCTATCGGTATCCATAGCGCGTGCAATTGGGGCAACTTCCCATCCACTGAAACGATGGACCGAATACGGATGCCGTGTAAGAAACCTATCCAACCGCCCCGGTGTTATGTCCTCCCAAAATGCTCCGGTCTCGATCGTTTCAGGGTTATCCATCGCCAGCCCGAAATCTTCGATGAAACCGCATCCGCCTAGGGCTAGAACGACGGCGGGCACAACAGCTTTGAATAAAGAAAAACCCATATTCATCCTTGAAAAGCCAGATTAAGGTTGAGCCACGCTAGGCTCAGTTGCGCGCCAGACGCGAACCAATTGTTCGCAAACCAGCGCAGGCGGCGCAATGTAACCGAACCGGCGTTCGCTTTTGGGGGCCTAGATCACGTTGAAACCAACCCACCTAGACGCCGCTTGCGCCAGTTTTCAAGGTTTGACGAAGCCGCACTGTGACCCATCGTCCTCAAGCGCGGAACGAATGCCTTCGCCGAAACAATTCTCCGCACCAAAGCGCGTTCTCAGCCCTTCGTTAGTTGCTCCTCACGATCAGCCACGTAGGCCTTAAGCCGGTCGTTTTTCACGTGCCCCAGCACACCATGGTGGATCTCCCTATGGCAGTCTGGACACACCGCCCCCATGTAATGTGGATCATCAAGACCACCATCGGAGAGGCGGTTCACGTGGTGTGGCTCAAGGTAAGGCGACCCGTTTCTCTTTAAAAATGGGGCTGGCTTTTGACAACTCTCGCATTTCCCACCGGCTCTTTTTAGGACGTAATCTGCGATACGTTTGCTACGCCGGTAGTTCGTTCTTAAGGCATCGCTTTTACTGCCCGGACCGGCGCTGGCCGCGGCCGCTAAGGCAAGCTCGCAACTGCTCCAGTGAAAGACTGGAATCGCTCTCATCGTCGTCCTCGAAGAGTTCCGGTCGCTCGAGTTCAAGCCCTACCGGCACGAGGTTAAACGCCACTACCTTTCGAACGTTTCCGTGCTTGTCGTGCCCATCACGCCATTCATGGCTCGCGCACGCATATTCCCCCATGTAGCGCTGTCCTTGACTCTTGCCTAAGGCCTTAAACACATGAATAGCGCGACCTGTCTTGGCATGCTCAAGAATGGCGAGGTTGCCTTTGGTAAGCGTCATGTCGTTCGACTGCCCCTCACCTGTGTAACTGAGCACGCCGTCAGGCCCGTGTTTATCGGCGTACCCAAACTGCTCGCCTGACTCCCCCGTAAAAATGAAGATCGCTGGCACTTTAGCCGAGGCTGAAATACCGCTTTGCCGGCTACCACCGAACAGATCATGTATCTCTGTCTGACGGTCATACACCTGCCCCACTACAAAACGGAGCTCGGGCTGAGAAGAGCGAGGCAGGTCCACGATCGTGAAGCCGTGGCGCTTCAGGTAGCCGTTGGTAGGCTGGCCACCTGAAAAAAGCCCGACTGGGGTACCTGTTGCGAGAGAGACAATCTTCTTGGCCGGGTACAGCTGGCCATTAGCGCTGATTGCGTATCGGTGCGCTTGGTTGTCCGTCCACCCTTGCCATTCCTGCGTATGGCGAAGCTTCAGGTCGAACATCTGCAGAGCACGTTCGAGTTTGTCTTTTTTAACAGCCGGCAGTTTCAAAGCTACGTCCTTGTGAAATGGCTGGTGCTTGGCGCAAGGCTGGCTAGCGATCAGAGCTGCATCGTAGATCCATAACCACCTCTGCTAAGGCGGACTGGGCAGAACAAGGCTCTTCGACTGATGTCTTGGCTCGCCTCGGGGCCTAGGCTATAGGTTCTGCTTGTCCCAGTTGCCTCTACCCTGTGCGGATCTGGCATCTCTTCGCGCCTGGTCAGCTACACGTGCTGCCTCACGGTCGGCAACGATTTCCAGATGCGCTAGACGTGCTGCGATTGCGCCTTCGGTTCGCTGCATCAGCTCTCCTATCTCTGAGCACAGCTTCTTTTCCTGATGCCAGAGGACTTTTAGGTATTCATCATGTTCAGCTTCCCACCTCTGCCCAGTATTGGCAGGTTTAGGGCCCGTCGATGGACTCGTTGCCTTAGGCGTCGCCGGCGCGTTCGCGGGGATAGCAGGCAGCATCAGCCAAGGCTGCTCCGTAGCGTCTAGGCTGCGTTGCCAGACTGACCCGTCTTCGCATAGCGCCACCAAGGCAGCATGTGTGCCAGAGTTCATCTGCAGCTGAACAATCTTGCGGGATTTCAAAGGCCGACCTCCAGGCACCTACGGTGGGAGTTCTGAAACTAGCAAAATCAATATGAGCGCAACAGCCTTATGTTTCGCCCCGCGGCTCCGCATCTAGAGCTGCCCAACTGACACACATGCCACGCCGGCTAGGTCGCCGGCATGCCGCTCGAAAATAGGTGGATTTTCAGAGGCGTCCCCACAACCTGCTTAGCCAAGCAGCTCCATGTTACTGTTTTGAACATGATCTTCACTGACTACCAACGCGCCAACGCAAGCCCCAAAGCGAACCGCGAGAGTAATTTCGCCTTCTTGGATCGATCCGCTAGACCGGAGATGGAGCGAGTCCGCCATTACCTAGAAAGCCTTGTGGGGGAATACCCACAGGAGGAGCGAGCCGAGCTAGTCGCTCGGCTCAAATGCGGCAACGACACGCACTTCAAGTCTGCAGTGTTCGAACTCGCCCTCTATGCGTTCTTGGTTCGACTGGGTTACACCTTGTCCCCCCCACCCCGAGCTGCCGAGTGGGTCAAAGGCACGCCCTGATTTTCATGTCACAACACCCGCTGGTGAGGAGTTCTATCTCGAGGCTGTTTTGGCTTCGATTAGGGACGAGTCTGTTCCTGCAGCAGAAGCAATGATTGGTTCAACGCTCGATGCCCTGGGTAAGGCTAGCCACCCTAACTTCATGGTCCTCGTTGAGTACCACGGCACACCCGATACTCAACCGAGCGGTAATAAACTGCTCGCCGCCACATTGAAATGGCTGAACTCACTCGACCCCGATAGTGTTCGAGCTGAAGCTGAAAGCCGAGGCTTGGAATCAACCCCCACACACGAATGGACACATGAAGGATGGCAAGTACGCCTCCGCGCCTATCCACTTAAGCCCGAGGCCCGCGGTAAGTCCCGGACATTGGTCGGCATGCTTGATGGTGGCGCAGGGCTCATTGATCAGTGGTCACCCATTCGGGACGCCATCAAGTTCAAGGGTGCAAGGTATGGCGACCTCGACAAGCCTCTCTTGGTGGCTGTGAACTTCGGCTCGTTCCATCTCGACACAATTGATGAGATGAACGCGCTATACGGGCAGGAGCAGTACGTTCTGGATACTAGAGATCCGGAAAAGGAAGTCAGATTTACTCGTGCTTCCAATGGAGCATGGGTAGGCCCGTCAGGACCTCGAGCAAGGCGTGTTAGCGGTGCATGGATTTTCAACGACCTGACCGCTTACACGCTCTCCTCACGGCGCCATACGATCTATATCAATCCATGGGCTACTCATCCACTCCCCGAAGTATTAAAAGCAATGCCTTACGCGATCGTTAACGGGGACCAGATGCAAAGGTCCGACGGTTGTTCGCTTGCTGAGGTGCTTGGGCTTCCCAGCTGCTGGCCGGAAGATGATTAGCGCGGCGGCCCCGGTACAAGCGTGACCAGAGATAGAAGCTGACGAGCTTTAAGCGTGAGTGGCTGTTTGTCGCCCTTCGTCATTAAGCCCTAAGGATATCGCGCACCGAATGAAGCTTTACGAGAACATCACCATCGGAAATTTCCTGTTTGCCCTCGGCTATGCCATCCGTGACTTCCAGCAAGGCTCAAAATCAGCTGCGGTAGGATCGGTCAATTTGCTCCAACAGACGCCTGCGGATCGACTGCTAGCCGACGTGTTGTTGAATTTCGGTGGTGTGGCTCGTCTCTTGGAATTCAAAGCCGAGGGCGCGAGGCTAGACAAGGAGCTCGGTAAGCACGCAGGGCTCAAGCACGTCATTGAAGATCAGGGGCTCTCCGAGATTTCCCGTGAAGTGCATTGGTACGTTGAGACCAAGGCCACCGAGGATTCGCTAGGACTCCTCAGCGTTCCATATCTGGATGCATTTCCTAGAGAAACTGCGAGGGACGGCCGGCTGCACGAGCTCGTCCAATCTACTGCTAAGGCCATTGCCTTGCAGAAATCCAGCTTCACCCCCAAGGATATCCACGACTACCTCCTAGCAGTCAAAACCGTTAACGGTACTGAAAGCTCGGGGTCTGGCGGCTTGCTGCTTTGGGCTGAACCTGGAGGGGTACTGAAATTCACTCCTCTAGAGGACATGCTTGAGCTCAACCTGACGCATCGAGAATGGGTAAAGGAGCGGTTCGAACGCCCCGAAGAAAATCACCAGCTAGCTCTTCATAACGCAAAAGCGAAGGAGCTCGCCAAACATAAATCATATGGTCCGAGCCTAGGATGAGCGCCTCATGAATGCTAGTGAATACGCAACCTACGACGAGAAAATCCGTGGTCAAGCCGAGGTGCTCACCTCGCTCCTCACTGCAGGGTTGCGGACCAAGGAGGACGTCGAAAAAGCAGTCGCTGCTCTAAGAGAATTTCAGACTGTAGTCGAGGGTCAGATCACCTCTGCACGACAAGACCTTTCTCTCATTGCTGATAAAACCGCCTCTAAAGCGGCAGCTTTGCTGTCTGATAAATTCGTTCAGGCGAACAAGGCAGCCGACCATGCTGCTAAGCAGTACAAAAGCGCGGCGCGGATGCTTGGCCTGAAGACCTTCGCGGTACTTGTCACTTCTCTGGCAGCCATCGGCGCGACAGCATGGCTTCTGGTTGGGCCCCTGCTACCGAGCCAAACAGAGCTCGCGTTTCGGCGCGCACAGATTGCTGAGATGGAAACCAAGGCAGCCGAGCTTGAGCGCAGAGGTGTCAACCTTGAGTGGGGCACATGCGAAGTAGGGATCTTGAAACGCCAAAAACCCTGCTTCAGATCAGACGGAAAGATCTACGGACCGGACGTTCGGTCTAACTTCTACGCTGTTCCGCATAGCGCGCTATGATCGGCATTCCCAACCAACAGCCTCAGTAACGAGCGCCGTGTACCCTAAGGCTGCTTGCTCCAAGACTTCGTTCGCACCTAGCTCCCTTGGAGACACCTGAAAGCCAGCCCATTCAAGCCGGGTTGCGCCCCCGTAATGGTTAGGATCCGCCAGAAGGTTACGACAAACGTGTCCTGATGTTTTCGATGATCTCGGTGACGCGCTTCGGGTACTCACCGGTGAAGTATTCGAAAACAAGCGGGTTTTTCGCAAGAAATTGACTGCAGAACTCGACCCAGTCTTTTGTTCTCAGCGGGCCATTGATCTTGAAGACCTTGGTCGACCTCGCCTTGATGTGCGCTGCACTCTTCATGACGATGTTGAAGTCAGAATCCCTCCTCTGAAAATACTCATATTCCGTAAAGAGCTGGATTGCGCCATCGAAGTGCCTGAAGCAGTCGGCCTTGAGGTCGTACTCGGCATGCAGGTACCGAGCAGGAAAGTAATGCTGCCCTTCGACCTCGACCCTTACGCTCTCCGTCTTCATCTCCAGGGCTTGGAACGACTTGATTCCATCCGAGTCGCTCCACTTGATGTCTAGGCAATAGGCATCAGCGAAGAACATCGAGATATCTATCGAATCGAGGTCGAGAGGAGGTCGCAGCTTGACGATACCGGGTTTTATATTCCGGATGTCATCGTCGAAAGGTGCGCCGAACCATGTGTCGGCTTCGAAGTAGCGCCCACCGTCAACATCGATCCGAACCCGGTCCTCGTCGAGGGCTATGTATTTTTCTATCCCGGGACCGTCGAAGCTCCAGAACAGCTCTATAAACCGCGGGGCCCAGTTGTTCACTAGGCTCATGCTGCGCCGGTAACAGGGGTGGGCCATCAAAATAAAGTCAGAACCAGCAAAACACCCACCACCAAAGTGGCTTGGGGGTAACCGTGCCGCAATATCGTTGAACGGCAGCAGCCCATCACGCTCTGCAGTTATCGGTCCTAGAAGCTTCCTAGCAATGCCTTTCGCCTTAGCGACAATTCCGGTGGTTTGGATGTACTCGAACGAGTCTGCACTTAGAATCACCCCTTTGGATGCTGCCATGTCAGTAAACCGGGCAAGCAGATCTGCTTCTTTTGCGAGCCGTTTGCGGGACTGGTCTTTTAAGTCCTCGAAATAGCGGGCCAGCCAGTCGTTATGGTCATGATCAGACATTACTTTCAGGTTCCGAGCGAGGTAGCAGAACATCAGCCCCATGGATTGGGGTGTCCAGGTCGATGCTGGCCTCTAATCCCAGTAGGCCCCGATGTCCAGGATGACTCTCTACTGCGAGCGCTACCAGCCGACGGCAATTCATAATATCGCGCTCTATCCGGTACCGCTCTGCTAGATCCAGAGTGACAGCAGCTTCGTAGAATCGGGTAACCGCAGCCCACTAGTGCGACCACGTCGCTTGAAATAGCTCTCAATGGTTTGATCGTGTACTTCCAATGTCTAGCCGAGAACCTTACCTGCGACCGTGCGTACAGGGAGTGCTTCTACAAGGTCAACCCGCGCAGAGAATTCTTCCAAGTCGAGCTGGCCGAAATACGCCAGGAGCTCGAAACGCTCGGCGTCGAGGCGCACTGGACCATGAGCGCCCTCGCCCACGAGTTCCGCGAAACGCTGCGCATTGAGCAGCAGATCCGAAATAACCCGGCAATCGCCGCGGAATGGACGCGTCACCAGATCGAGGTGGAGGAAGCGCTGGATGTGGTCGAGGAAGATGAAGTGCTGAGTTAGAGGTGGCAGATCAACCGACGAGGGACTGCCCTACCCTCACCCGCTCAACATCATCATGAACCGAGCCCCTAAGAAGCAGACCCACCAAGCATGAAGATGCGGTCGGGCTGATCGGCTTTGCGAAGGGCGACTTCCAGATCGAAGATCAAGCTTTTGGGTTGAGACGGTGAAGCCATCCGGACGGCGATCCTTGCAACAGACTGCGGGGCTGCCTGCACCAGGTCGCGGTGGGGTGTGGCTGCGGGGGTTTCCGACGGGTGTGAGATAGGGCAACCGCAGGAGCAAAAGAGCAAAAGAGCAAAAGAGCAAAAGATAGGGCGTCACCCGGCTGGGCCGGTCGCGCTGGCGTGCTTCGCATCGAGCCGGCCGGGGACGTCTCGACCCGGAGGGCGCTCATTGCTGACGCGGGGGGAGTGGTGGCGATGGCTGGTTTCGGCCCAAAGCGGCCACTAATTGCCATCAAACTCTTGGCAATTAACAGCAGGAAAAGCATTATGGAAACAACTGCTCACGCGCAGTCCCATCTTCGGCGGCATGGATGCCTTGCTTATTTCATACAAGCATCCATTCCTCCCACCTATGGCGACCTGCGGTGAAGCACGGGCCTATGCCGCATTTGGCTATAACGGACTTATACCGCGCTCGATATAACGTCGCAGCAGAAGGGAGTGAAAGATGCGTAAGACACTGATCTGCAATTGGAAACTCAATATTGTTAGCGGAATGTTAGGCTGCGTATTAGTCGACCGTCGGTCTAATCACTGTTAGGCAAAAAAAACAATGACCATAATTTATCACTACAGCGATGTAGATGGATTTTTCAATATAATTAAAAGCAAAAAACTATGGTTGTCTGGCCCACATAATCTCAATGATCATCAAGAAATGCACTGGGCATTAAGAAAAATCAGAGCATCACTTGAGCAAATGACTCAAGAATATCCTGTAGAGCAGATAAATTATTTGTGGGAAATTATTTCTAATAATCGACTTACCCCATTCGTCTGCTCTCTTTCATCGGAAGGCGATCTCCTAAGTCAGTGGCGTGCCTACGCAAGAAATGGGACAGGCCTTGCAATAGGGTTTAGCAAAGAATTATGCCCGAACTCCGGAACACTTCCTCACCACACGGCCGCAGTAAAAAACAGCATTACGACAATGCGTGTGACATACGACGATGATGAGCAGGATAGGACAATCAATGCAATTTTGAGGTCGGCATTTTCGTCCATTTCTTCCGATGAAAACTGGAAAACAAATAACGCACTAATAGATGCCGCTTTTAAACTAAACGGCTTAGCACCATCGTATAAAAATAAAGCCTTTATCGAAGAAGCAGAGTGGAGAATAATCCACACACCAATGATCATGGGTTATGCAAGTACTAACATAACAACGATTCATGCCGGAATCTCTGAGATTAAACATCGCACATCCAACGGAAAATTAATAACATATTTCGAATACGATTTTTCTCACTTAATAGAAAATGATTTCGTTGTCGATCTTGTCTTAGGCCCAAAATGTCAAATCCAGAATTACGACTTGGAATTATTTCTGTCCATGTATGGTTTTGAAAAGTTACGCTTTAGAAGATCCACAGCAAGCTACAGATGACTATTGCCTTGAATGCAATGTCTAACAAATGGTTCAAGTCGTTCGCTTCGCTCACTCGGGACGGGCTAAAGCCCGCCCCTTAACCAAACGTTAGGCAAAACTAAAACGAATCAGCACGCAACATACTCACTTGGGCACACACACTGTCGTGGGGGCTGCCAAGCCGTGAGCAAATACTTACAGCGCGGTACAAGCGCAACTTCTTCACGCTTGCGCACCAGATATATAAAGTCTACGCTGCTGAACGAATAAATCGTACATATGCTTAAGCGGGGGCGAGGAACCCTGACTACTTATGCTATCCGCAAAGAGATCATAATAAAGCTTAAATAACTTTTTGTCAGATGAAAAGTAACCGGTCCATTCGCCTTGAGGAATTCTTGAAAGCAGCTCATTAAAAAGATGGTTATTGATAGTTTTTACCAAGTTGGTGCATATCAAAATAGACGTCTGCAGAGAAGTATAACTTAGAGCAAGAGGTTTTTCCAAAAGCTCTTTATGATCATCTATTCCAAGGGCAACAGCATTTGATGCGCCCAATCGGCCAAATCTGTGCACAGCACAGTGCCGCAAGTGACAGATACGAACATAATCTTTGATTGAAGACTCTACCACGTTCGGTACCGCTCCTTTTATCCCTAAAATATCTCGTATAGCGTCGACAATACTTTGTTGGCTTATAAACGAGATGCGTTCAAGGATAGCTTCCGGCAGCATATCCCTATCCATATGAATTGCTGCTGCGTAGGAGATATCCCTTTTATAAGCGCACTCTTTTGAAAGCGCATCTACGCAAATGATCTTCCGGAACAATGTTCGAAGGTAACTCTCGACCGCTGCGATTACCCCAAGAAGGACTAATTGTCCCTGTAGCGCATCAAACTGTAGCGGCTGCGGCGACAGCCTATTAATTGAATGCAGCCGCTCGAGAAACTGATCAATTGCCGAACGGTTCGGTTCAACATGACCACTATCGAACAGCAAATGTGTAGACAACGCCGGACCCGAGGACGACGGGGAAATGTCAAGCTTTGACTTGAATGGATTGCTCATTACGACAAAAACTCATCAACAGCGAGAGACACCTTAGTTATAAGCTCATTAGCTCGCACCGGACCAATATATTTCGCCTTTTGCAACTCCATAGAGGCATTTTGCGATGCAATGACATCTCCAACGGTCCTGAATTTCGTATCTTTATGAACCCGTCGTATTAGCGCTTGGCTGATATCCGGCACTTCGTTCAACGGGAGTTTCATACACTCCTCAAACAGCGAAGCCACCACCAGTTTTTCCCCACAATTATGGCAAAACTGCTGAGAATCATTGAAACGGGCAGTCTCACAGACTTGACAGGGGGCAGATCCAGCTTGAGATTATCAATCTCATGTTCCGACAATAGAGATTTAAAATCTCGACGTAACGGGTGTTTTGAAGAGGGCGATTGCATAACGTTAGATATGCCGCGAAAAGTACTTCTTCTTCCCTCTCGAAACGCTCCTTCTTGGTAAAAGGAAACCCAAGTGCGGGATATACCGATCATATTTCCGATTCGGGCCGTGCGAGACAGCATGCAAAGGAAATAGCAGTCCAATTTCTATAAGAAACTTCAGCATCCGCTCTGTAAGGGGATGCCTGTCAGGAGTTTGTTGAAGGCCAAGAGTTATATTCTTTCTGGCTAAGTCAGCCGTCTGGGCCGCAGCAACTTCTCTCACCGAGTTTTCGAAAAACCGTTTACCTGTCTTAACAACGGTTGAAAATTGCTTTAACTTCATGCCTAGAGAGTCATACTCAGCCTCAATCAACTCAACCTGACGCTCGATAATTTTGTTGACCTTCGACTGAGAGTTACTGGATGCTTCAGATAAAAACTCTCGGAGCAATCGAAGAAAAACTCTTGGCACTCCAAACGCAATATATTTCAGCAGCTCTAGAACTTCAGGCGAGACATTTTTTGCCTGTTCAGCGGTTAGACGGCGCGCAGCTATATCGCCCATTATTTGAGAGTATTCGCTATCTTCGACCGACAGCCATAATGGAACCTCTTCAACCTCATGTGAGGCATGAAACGTGGGGCCATATTGCGTAGAGCCAGGATAGACGGAAGCCTTCGGAGCAATGCCTTCGACTTTTAAGACCCTGAATATCTCGAAAAAAGCTATAAGGTACTGATCTGAAAGACTTAGCGCTGCATCGTCCAGAAGCAGCACTGCTCGGCCACGCCCAAACTGGGTCGTTAGCACCTTTATCGCCTTGATCACAGCATCAACTGTTATGCGCTTACCGAATTCTTCATACAATTCTTCACCGCTACCGCGCTCAAGTAGTGCTACGAGCTCACGAAGCTTCCCTTCTTCATAAAGCTCATCGACCTCCTCAAGAAACTTCGAACTTGCACTAAGATCGTTTGCGAAATCGAATACGCTAATGAGTAGCTTTGCCAACACCCAAGAATGGAAACGCTTAAGCGCGTCAGGAGTTTTTTTAGCAAAGGTTCTAAATGCAAATATCTGTTGAAGCTAGCGTAGAGCACCAACGGCGCAGTTTTATCCAACAGAGCCTGAGTATAGGTATAACGCATCAAATGCGTCTTACCGGTACCACGGGGACCGATGAGAAACTTAGCGCCAGAAGCAAGCAGCTTCTGCCTCGCTCTAATTAAAATCTCACCATCTGCGAGACTTCTATTAATCTCTTCGTTAGAAAGCTGATCCGCACGCTCTTCAAATTCCATAAACATCCTTATTAGCTACCCAATATTGGAAACGACAGTAAATCGGCTTTTGTTAAATGTCTTGCCGCGACCCCATGTGCTCGAGCTGAAATCCACTGGCGACCGTAACTGCCTGACAAACCGGACAATATCCGATCTCGCAACACATCAGGCGCTCTGATTCTATAAATGCAATCAGTAAGTATTACGCTCCCCGCTGCAACCCCTATTATCTTAGTTTCTAGGTTCCGCCCAACGCGGGCAAGCAAGATGTCGCCGGGCTGGCCCAACACCAGCTTTGTTTCAGAAAAATGGCTCCCTGATATGCTAAATCCCGATAAATCTATCCACTTGCCACAATCTACAGAGCTAATATGAGATGTGTGAAAAACAGGCCGTCCAAATTGCCTAGCTTGTGAGCTAGAAAGGCTGCCTCTACTGATAAGCACGTTAGCGGAACCAAGCGTTTCGGCGTTAGCTGTCTCATCATCACATTGTTTATGTGCATGAAAGTTGTAATCCAGCCTGCCAAATCCAGACTCAAGTGGAATCACCAGCTTGTCGCTCAGCTGCCTGCTCTCACCTAAACTTTGAATAACGACAAACCCTGAACTGCTTGTTGCTTTTCTTATTATAAAAATACTGGCCAGTGCATCTGTATTATGAAACGCCCAACGAGGGAGCTGTATTACTTTTAGAACCTCATAACTGACGAGCAGGTGCTTTCGGAATTTTTCATATTTAGCGCCTGACACTAGACTGTTCGGCAAAATGATAGCCAGCGTAGCGTTCTTACTTAATAGACGGAGATTTTGTGCCAAAAAAAGTAGAGCCGCATCTATAATTGATGTCGAGGAAAAGCAATGCACAAACCCTGTCTCTTCCAATATCTCATGAAAATTTTTCTTCCATTTAGGGATCAAGAATGGCGGATTGCAAATTCCAACATCGATCGGCTTTGAAGCTGTATCTAAAATCAAAGGAAGCTCTTGAGATAGCGCATCAGCATGAATATGAACATGTTTATGCGCACCACATCTAGTAGCCCTACTATCCCCGCCTCCCCAGTAACTAGCTAGTGAAGAGTCGATATCAACTGTCACAAGCTCCAAATCTGACCATCGATCTGTAGCAGCGATTGATAGCGCTCCCGCACCGGCGCCCAAATCTAACAGGCGACGTGGTTTTTGATTGTCTATCTGATTAACGAGAAACGAACTGATATCGGATCTGGTGTAGTAGCGACCTAACGCGTCTGTGGTGGTAGTTCGTATTGATTGGGGAATGACATAGGCGCGCTTTCAACTGGGCAAAATAGGTATATTACCTTGAGCATGAGAGGGCGGAACAGAGTCGCGCGGTTTCGAACGAATCCAAGGTTGACGGAGCCTCCGACTGGCTCGCTGATCTGTTCCGCCCAACCTGTTTGCCCTCCCCAATCCCCCCGCGCTAGACTGGCCCGGTCGTGGTAAATCCCACGACCGGGTGTGACAACCCGAAACCGTTCGAGGGCGCGGCAGCGCCATAGCCGTGTGGTCAGCACTTTACTGTGCCTGGCCGCCGCATTCTATGGTGGGCCGTGCGGGGCAGGCTTCGGCCTGGCCGGTTCCCTCGGACGCCGGTTTGTCACCCCCGTGCGGTCCACCTCCACTCCGGGTGACAACGGGTGGTCGTGGCTCCTTAACCAGTCCGAGGAGCACAAGCAGAATGCACTACCTCCTTTTTACGCCCGCGCCCCACCCTGTCGTTTCGTCTTTGTTTGGCGGTCTTGCCACTTCTCGCTGCGAGGTGAGCCATGACTGAGCATCCTTCCAATCTCCTGGCCTTTCCTTCCACTGCCCCCTTGCGTTGTTCGGCTGCCGTTTCGTCTTCCGGTCCCTTGGCCGAGGCGGAGATGCGGGTCGAGATGATCCGGGGCTTTTGCTTCAGCTGACCGAGGATGGCGGCGTGCCTACCCTCGATCTGCGTGCGCGCCTGTTGGGCTATGCAGCCCAGGAACTGCTCGACGAGATGGTCGTACTGTACCGACGGGCATTCGGGGCGGAATCGGCGCAAGCCTGAGCCATTGGGCCGTCCGCTTGGGCGGCCCGCTTTGCCCTTTCGTTGGTGCTTGGTGTTGGCTCGTCGCGCTGTTTGCGTCGTTTGCCCTGTTACGCCTGGGTGCCTTTTTCGTTCTTGTCGTATTGGCGAGGCTGATCGTTTCGTCTTGGCGTTTTGCCTTGGGTGATTGCTTCCGGAGACTGCCGTGGAACTGGAGCTGATCCGTCGTGCGCTTCATGAGCTGAGCGAGGCGGATTCGCTGGATGAACTGCGAGCTGTGTTGGGCAGGCTCTTTTCGGGTCTGGGCATCGCGCAGTACGCCTTCGTTCGGGTCGACAGCGGCGTGCTGGGTACCGCTCCCCTGCTCCTCTCGAACCATCACGCCTGCTGGCAGCAGCTGTATCGCAGGCATGGCTATCAGTGCATCGATCCGTTTGTGCGTTATGCGCGGTGTTGTGCACTTCCCTTTCTTTGGCGGGACGTGAATGTGCGGACTCCGTGCTGTTCGCCTGATGCGGCGTTCCTGGCCTGTGCCAGGCGGCATGGCATCGATGTGTGTCGAGGTGCCTCGATCCCCGTCCATGTGCGAGGCGAGCAGCTCGCGTTGCTGAGTATCAGCCAGGCGGCGGGCGGTGGTCATGGACGCGAAATTTGTATCCGCGACGCGCTGTTGCTGTCTGGCGTTGCCACGACGCTGCACCTGAGGGCCGGGCAGTTGATGGCGGACTGTATGCCTCGATCGCTGACAGGCCGTGAGCGCGAGTGCCTGCTCTGGGCCTCACGTGGAAAGGCGCAGGAAGAGATCGCCATGATACTGGGCTTGCGGCCGCGCACCGTTCGCTTTCACCAGGAGAACGCCATGTGCAAGCTCGGTGCTCGCAACATCGCCGCGGCCGTGGGGGAGGCGACTGCCCTTGGGTTGTTCTAACTGCCCTTGGGTTGGTGTAGAGGGCTTCACCGGCATGGACGTGGTGTACGCTTGAATTGCCTTTACAGTGATGATTCGCCCCTGCTCAGAAGCTTGCCCGATGCTCACCGATGTCCTTGCCGGCTTCCCACTGAAGTGCCCGCTCGCTGCTCGCTCGGGCACCAGGAGCTTGGGCGTCGGTTTGGCTGCCGCTTTTCGTTGAATCGTCGGCCCGATTAGCCCCTCAATGCCGCCTCGATCGTAGCGATGTCGATCTTGCGCATGCCCATCATCGCGTCGAACGCACGCTTGGCCGCTGCCCGATCAGGGCTGGTATAGGCGGATGTCAGAACGCGGGGCGTGATTTGCCATGACAGGCCCCACTTGTCCTTGCACCAGCCGCATTCGCTTTCCTGGCCACCGTTATCGATGATCGCGCTCCACAAGCGATCCGTCTCGGCCTGGTCGTCGGTAGCAACCTGGAACGAGAACGCCTCGGAATGCTTGAAGACCGGGCCCCCGTTTAGTCCGAGGCAAGGAATCCCCATCACCGTGAACTCGACCGTGAGGACATCGCCCTGCTTGCCGGAAGGGTAGTCGCCTGGTGCACGATGCACGGCGCCTACGGCACCGTCCGGAAAGGTTTCGGCATAGAAGGTAGCCGCCTCGAGCGCGGTACCGTCGTACCACAGGCAAATGGTGTTCTTGTTGGTCATTGCGGGTCTCCGTCTTGCTAGTCGAGATGGTGGCAAGCATGTGCGGCGTGAATCCACCGCGCTTGCCAGGACTTGTCGTATAGGCAACGGAGAAATCGACACCTCGACCAAAACAAGACTTCGCGCGCGTTTTGATTCGTTGATCCGCTTCTGCCTGAGCAGGAAGCATGTGCACGCGCTTCGCCTCACGACGGTACGATGCCTGACCTGCTAAAACCTGAGCCCTGTTTCGCACCGTCGCTGAAGTGAAACGTTCTACGCGATATCCAGGGATACGGTACGCCGGGCTTGAGTGAGGTTCGCCCTCAGCTCGCTTTCGGTCTGTCGCTCCTGCTTCCATGCCGGTTGTCCCGGAGCGCTGCGCCAGGATTCGCTGAGGGGGCTGTGGTCGACGGTATCGAACCCGAACTGATCGTAAAGCCGGGTCACGAATTCGACGGCCTCCGGATAATCGCTGGATGTCGATAGCGCTAACCGCCCGGGTGTGCCTTTCGGCTTTCCCCAAAGGGTGATCCGTGGAGCCTGAATATGGGTAAACGCCTTGGCGACCTTTGCGCCTGGAAGCTGCTCCTGACGAAGCTCATGAACGGTTTTCTCCCCGAATCAACGATAGGGAAGTGACCGTCACGCCAAGCCATATAGTTATTGGTATCAAGCACGATCTTCCCGACCAGTTCGCTGGCAGGCATGTCGTTGACCAACTTGAGCGGAACAGCCACGACGACCACATCGCCTGCGGCGGCGGCGCCTGCGGCTGTTTCCGCTCGAGCAGCGGGGCCCAGCTCGTTTATCAGGTCCCTTAACGTTTCAGGTCCACGCGAATTGGCTATAGCGACGCTATAGCCGCATGCGATGGCGGCTCGAGCAATCTGGCTACCCACTTCACCCGCTCCGATGATTCCAATGGTTGTCATTCGTCGGTCACCTCTGGTCATTCGAGCCGCGCGCATCAAGGCGAGGCCGGTTCTCAGGCGCCGAACGCACCGTCGATCGTATGCATCGCCCCGGTCACGAAGCCGGCCTCGGGTCCTGCCAACCAAGCGACCATACCGGCGACCTCCTCGGGTCGTCCGTGCCGCTTGATTGCCATAAAGCTGTGCATCAGTTCCTTCATCGGACCCTCCGCAGGGTTCGCATCGGTGTCAATCGGCCCAGGCTGGACCACATTGATCGTGATGCCTCGGGGTCCTAAGTCCCGCGCAAGGCCTCTCGCCAGTCCTTGAAATGCAGATTTGCTCAAAGCGTACGACGCCATACCGGGGATTGGCATCCGGTCCCCGTTGACCGAGCCCATGATGATGATGCGTCCCCCTCAGGCATCTTCCTGGCTGCCTCCACCGCCGCGTAGTACGGCGCGTGAATATTGATCCGAAAGAGCCGCTCAATCTCGTCGGGGTCCTGCTCCAGCGCATCGCCGAAGATCGCGATCCCCGCATTGACCACCAGCACATCAAGCGGACCACTGTCGCGTACCCGTGCGATGACCGCGTCACGATCGGAGCTGTCGGTCTCAACGGCTCGGCTGCCCGTCTGGGAGGCAAGCTGCTCGGCCGCTAGCTTCGAGCCCGCATAGGTGAACGTCACGTTGGCCCCCTCCAATGCAAATCGGCGAACGATGGCAGCGCCAATGCCCCGGCTACCACCGAGCACCAGAACGGATCTGTCTTTGAAATAGGACATGCGTTTCTCCTTGAACCTAAGAATGAACAGCGGTACGAGCGATCTTTCGCCCTGCCTGGCCGCGCTTATACGGTGTCGATCAACTCCTCGCTTTTTTCCCAGAGCGCCTGCGCCCTTGAAGGGTCGAGCGCGTACGACCTGGCGCCGTCTGCGAACGGGTTCGGCGTGTCGATGACCGGCGCGATCGCACAGTCTTCGAGATAGCGCCCGCCAATCTTGTCTTTGTCCGCGACGACCGCAGCCCAGACAGAGGTAGCCGCCGCCTGAGGAATCGACTTCAGCACCGACGGAGCCAGGCCCGCTTCGGCTCGCTCTTTAGCGACACTCTCGAGCAAGCCTTGCAGGGCCTCCTGCGGAAGATGTCGAGGAAGATCGGTCAGGCTGTTTCCGGGCATCACCGCTGCGGCACGAATACCGCGGGCGCGATGGCGGCTGTCGAGCGCCACGGCCAAGAGCGTGGTGGCCGTCTTTGAACGGCCGTAGGCAACAAAGGGCTCGTAAACCTGTTGTTCGAAGTTCGGATCATCCAGATCGACGTCGGCGACGCGATGCGCCTGGGACGACAGAATCACCAGGCGTCCGTTATCAGCGAGCAGCGCTGCGATCCGGTTGATCAAGGCAAAGTGACCCAGGTAGTTCGTGCCGAACTGAAGTTCAAACCCATCGACCGTATGCCCGAACGGCGTAGCCATTACGCCGGCGTTGGCAATGATCGCGTCGAAGAACTTGCCCTGTTCCAGCAACCGTTCCGCACAGGCACGAACGCTTTGTAGCGAAGCCAGATCGAGCTCAACCAACGCCAGACTGCCGCCGCTTCTCGCTGCCTCTTCACGAACCTTAGCCGTCGCCGTCTCGGCTTTGGCGAGGCGTCTGGCCGTGCCCACTACGCTTGCCCCGCGCGAGACGAGTGCGCGAGCGGTTTCAAGGCCGATGCCTGACGATACGCCGGTGATCAGGAAATGCTTTTCTTTGAGGTCGATGCCGGACAGCACATCGTCTGCAGTCGATCGTGGTCCCAACATGTTCTCCATCGATATCCCCTTCGATTACCCACTTCAATTTTCGGGCCGAACCCGGCCTGCACCTGCACCAGCGAAGCACGTAGCGTAACGCTCGGTACCGTAACGTTCGTTATTGAACTGCTCTTGATCAGAGCTGTCAAGAGTTTTAATATCGATCGTTATGAAAATGATGGAGGCCATGCATGGGTCGTCACCGCGAGTTCGATGTGGATCAGGCTCTGGACGCCGCGCTTGGCGTGTTCTGGCGCAAGGGCTACGAAGGGGCGTCGTACACCGACCTCACCCAAGCCACGGGCGTAGAGCGGCCAGGCCTTTACTCGGCGTTTGGCAACAAGGAAGCGCTGTTTCGCCAGGCGCTGGCACGTTACTACGAGCACTACCTTGCGTTTTTCACCGCAGCGTTGTCGCAGCCCACATCGCGAGAGGTGGCCAAACATATCCTGCGCGGCGCGGCGGAACTCAGTACTCGCTATCCCGACCGCACCGGATGCCTGGGGATTCATGGCGTGCTCGCTGGTTCGGACGATTCCGAGGCCGTACGGCAGACGTTGATTGAGGCCAGAGCCGAAGGCGAACGTGCACTGCGTGAACGCTTCGAGCAGGCAAAATCCGACGGCGATCTGCCAGAAACGGCCGACTGCCGTGTCCTGGCTGCGTTTGTCATGGCGGTGACCCATGGCATGGCGGTCCAGGCCAAGGCTGGCTTCAGTCGCGAGATGCTCGAGGCGGTGGCCGATCAAGCCTTGTCGACCTGGCCATAAGCCGCCTCCCTATGATCAGCGGATGGCAAAAGTTCGGTTCGCAAAGCATCCAAAGGGCCGCTGGCCCGTTGTGAGGCGTTATCGCGCGGGACCGCGCTTTGGTTTCTTTGTGCGTGTTGCTTTCATGTCGCTTAGGCCAACGGCGAATAATTTGATGGCGGGCAGCAACTCATAGCCGAGACCATTCAAGATCCGGCGGGATACATCAAAGCAGACGCTGTTCGATCCACTGCTTAACGTCGATGGTTTCGATCGCCCGACGGGCGTTATAGGTGGCACCTTTTGCCCAAGCAACGCCTTTTCCTTCGGCGAAGACCGTACGGTACTTGCGGATCGGATCATTGGGTGCTGCCGCCAGGTCTGCTTGGAGCGCCGGCACTGTCCATTCGACACGTTCAACCTTGCGGTTGAGCACTTGATCGACGGTATCTGCCAGTTGCCGGTAAGTAAGGGTGTCGCCGGCGATGAAAACGACTTGGTTAGCCAACTCCGGTTCGCACAGGATGGAAGCGGTTAGCCTGCCGATATCTTCGGGCGTGGTAACGGTCACAGACGTGTCCCAGCTACCCAGCGCATGAACAATATTGCGTCGCAGGTCTATTACGCCGAATGCAGGTTCGAACAGAAAGCTGGTGAACATACCGGTGGAGATGATCAGCCATTGCACACGCGATTGGCCGCGCAGCAAATCACGCACGTCCAATTGTTCATCAAACAGGTCTTGCGCACTGCCCCGGCCGATCGCATCGTAATCGACGCCAAACTGCCAAGGCACAAAGCGATTCACATTTGACCGCAAGGCTGCGCGAGCCAGCTTTAGCTGAATCCCTTTCCCCGCCGTAAATCCCAGGCAACTGACCAGCGTGTCGTAACCGCTAAACAGCGCCGCGAGCTTTTCTTCCGAGTCATTGGCAGCATCGGCGAGTACTACCTCGATACCCAAGGCGCTGAGTTCATCAAGCGTCCGGCGCTTGCTGTCGGGCGTAATGTGGTCCACCGATGGTCTTAGCATGACGGTTACGCGCGCCGCCGGGAGCGCTGCCAATTCCCGGAGCACGACCATGCCGAGTTCACCAGCACCCAGAACGAGAATGTTGTCGGTTGGTTGCATCAGCTGGCCCCCATGAATGTTCGACGATGATGGGGGTTATCCTGTCATCGTTTCCGGACACGCATAAGAAGGCACACGAGTGATACCGCATGAATCCATGACCGAAGACGAGGTGATACGCCTATCTCAAGCCACCTGCGACGCACTCAGCGACAAGGAAGACGGTCTCAAGCGCGAGGTGCTGACTCACGCCGGCAATCGCTGGTCGCTGGGGATTGTTCATACCCTGGGGGTTGAGGGAAAACTACGACACGCCGAGATCGGTCGTCGCTTGCCAGGCATCACGCAGCGCATGCTCACCCGGAGCCTGCGGCAGCTTGAACGCGACGGGTTGATTGCACGCTGCGATCACGGTGAGGTTCCGCCGCGTGTCGATTACGAATTGACCGCGCTGGGCCGAAGTTTTTTGGTGCACATGGTGCCGCTATGGATCTGGCTGCTGGAGCATGCAGATGATTTTCGAGCCGCGCGCGCTCGGTTTGTTGACAGATGAATGTTCAAAGCACAACGAGTCGTTTCACGAGGCGACTGAGTGCGACGCTAGCCTGCCCGATCGACCGACCGATTCTGTACAAAATCGGTCCCGCGTGGAATGCATTGCGTGACGGCGATGTCGTGACCTTTGGGGCGGCGCCAGCTTCGACCGGCCGCCAACCTGAACCTGCTGCGGGTCGCGAGGTCATCCGTTGCGAATGATTACAGGACGAACGAATGACCAAGCCTGCCGCAGATTGCCAGCGCCTGGAGCGCTACGACGCCAGCGCCAATGAGTATCTGCTCGCCATCATTACCGACGAAGACCATGCCTCACAGATCGAGCTCGACGATGGGCAGATTGCCTGGCGCTCGACGCTGCGGCACGACCGCCTGCATCGCTTCGTCGACGATACGGGCCGTCCCCATTATCGCTTCGAGGACATACCGTCCGATCAGGGTGGCGAGTTCCAGCTTGTCAGCCTTATCGCCGAAGGGGCCGGGGCGCGGAATTTTCCGACCTGGTGATGTACGGCAAGCGTCTGGTGACCTTCGACGACCGCACCGGCCTGGTCTGCGAAATCCGCGACAACAACCATCTGATCCCGCGGCAGATCCTGATGACGGGTAGCGGCGACGAGCGTTTCAAGGGTTTCAAAAGCGAATGGGCCACCCTCTGGGGCGATCGGCTGATCGTTGGCAGCCATGGCAAGCGGCCCGAGGAGGAATGGGTAAAGCTGATCGATCGCAACTATGGGCTTCAGAGCATCGACTGGCAGGATCGTTATGCACGAATGAGGGAGGCGCTGGGTGTGGGTAGCCGGGGCTATGTCATTCACGAGGCGGCCGAGTGGCATCCGTACCGGCGCCAGTGGCTCTTTTTCCGCGCAAGGTTTCCACGGAGCCCTTCGATGAGGCAATTGATGAGCGAGAGCGCGGCAGTAACAGGTTGGTAATCGCCAGCGAGGACTTCCGCGATATCGAGGTGCTCGAAGTCGGACAATGCGTGCCCGAACGCGGCGTTTCCTCATTCAAGCTGGTGCCGGGCCACCCAGACGAATGCATCGGCCTGAAGAGCGTAGAAATCGGCCAGCGCACGGAAAGCTACCTGTTCTGCTTCAACCTGGATGGCGAGATCCTCACGGAGGATTTGTTCATCGGCGACTACAAATGCGAGGGCGTGGAATTCCTCTGATTCGCGGGCGATTCCTCGCCCACTGGATGGCGGAGCCGATCGCGAGCGAGCGAAGACCCTTTGGTACAGCTGCGGGCTTGCTTGGCCAATGACAGCGACGATAAGCAGGCTCAGCAACAGAGCCACAAATCGCAGCGCTGCTGTCATGCCCCGCTTCTCTGCACGATTAGCGGTATCGAGCACGATGTGTAGCGACTACGCATCTGAAACGTAGCGCCTCGATATACGATAACGGGCGCCTCATCCTCTCACTGCCGGCACCATCCTCGGCGCTGCGCATCCGGACCGCGAAACCTGCCGCCCGCCCCATGGAGAAAACACTGTTGAGCTACCTTGTGAGATACCCATCGGCTGGGCTGCTGTTCGTTCAGCTGCTGGGCATCCTGCTCTATCCGTTCATGGAGAATACGCCGCTCGGACGCGCCGCCTTCGGTGCGTTCGGGGTGGTGGTACTGGTCGCGGCATTGCGGATCGTCAATCGCAGCCCGACGATTCACTCTGTTGCGTTCGTCCTGGCGGCTGCCATCCTGGCGCTCACAGTGGCAACCGAACTCGTGGCCGTGCCAAACCTGCGCCTGTTGCTGGTTACACTGGAGGCGGCCTTCTACTTTTATGCAGCGGCGGGCCTTATTGGCTACATGATGGAGGATCAGCGCACCACGACCGATGAGCTCTTTGCGGTCGGCGCCACCTTCACGCTTCTGGCGTGGGCCTTCGCCTATGTCTACGCAGCATGCCAGCTGGTTGCGCCAGGCAGTTTCGTTGGCCAGCTGCAACCCGATGAGCCGCGAACCTGGCTCGAGCTGTTATTTCTCAGCGTCACGGTGCTCTCGGGGTCGGCCTTGGCGATATTCTTCCCCTGCGCCCCTTCGCCCGCGCGCTGGTGATGCTCGAAGAGATTGCCGGCCTCATGTATATCGCGCTGGTGGTTTCCCGAGTGATCGGGCTGACCATTCGCCGGTAAAGTCCCAGGCCTCCTCGAATGTTGGGACGAAAGCGGCCACGGCAGATGAAAATGGGACGGCTGTCCTTCCGGCAGGTGGGACTTCGGCGGAGCGGAAGTTCTCGCTGAATGGCTACCGCTGCGAAATGCCCGCGGCGGTTGGCGCCGCGGCTTCACTGAGCCTGGGGTGATCGCAGCATCTCGTTGAGCTCGGCTCCAGACGGTGTATTGGCAAATCTCTCGAAACGACCTTGCTCGATCATCATGCGGGCCGCGCCGATGAAGCCGTCCCAGGCGGCTCGCGCCAAGGCACCGCCGACGCTGATCCGCCTTACCCCAAGAGCCGCAAGGTCCTCAACCGACAGCTCGCTCCCCAGCCAACCAGGACGTTGACCGGTTTGGGGGCGACGGCGCTGACGACCGCTCGGATCTCCTCGCGCGTCTTGAGGCCGGGGGCATACAAGCAATCCGCTCCAGCCTGCGAGTACGCGAGCAGGCGCTCCACGGTATCGTTCAAGTCGGGGCGGCCAACGAAGTAGTTTTCGGCGCGTGCCACCAGCAGCGTATCGCCTCCATGGGCATCGATGGCGGCACGAGCGGCCAGCAAACGATCAACGGCTTGCGCTTTGTCGCGTAAAGGTTGGTCCAGATCACCTGTGGAGTCTTCGATGGACAGACCCGCCACGCCGGTTTCTACGGCCATGCTGACGCTATCGAAAACTTCCTCAGCGGTGCGCCCGAAGCCACTTTCGAAATCGGCATTGACCGGCAGATCGCTTATGGCGGCCATGTGGCGCATATGCGCCAAGGTCTCGTGGCGCGAGAGTTGCCCATCGGCTCGCGCTTGTGACCAGGCATAGCCCGAACTGGTCGTTGCGAGGGCTGAGTATCCGAGCACTTCCAGGATGCGGGCGCTGCCCGCGTCCCAGGGATTGGGCAGAAGGAAACAGCCTGCACGGTGCATTTCACGAAAGACCGAACGTTTCTCGGCAATGGTTAGGCGGCTCATGTCCCCTCCAGGAAAGCCAGTACAAGGTCGTTTCGCCCGCCTGCGGAACTGCCGCGGCGCAAGCGGCGTTCGCCTCAACCCAGCTTGGACCACAGCGGGATGATGCGCGAGCTAATGCCTTTTCGCCTCATGGAGCCTGTTCGCGTCCGAAACTCCGGCCATTTACCGGACCCGAAACCAGCCAAACAACGCGATCCCGATACGATCGCAGGGTAAGAACAGCGGTTCCGAGCCGTTGTCATTGCCACACTAGGACGCACCCTAATCTTCCATGACCAAGTGGCTGAAGCGAGTGGCAGGCACCGTTCGCTCCACACTGCGCTCATCCACGCGCGGTGCGCCCAGATGGACGCCCAACGGAATCACGCCAGCCCAGACCGGCCAATTCAGGTCCGCCTCGTCGTCCTCGGCACCGCCGTCGCGCACCTTGGCCGAGGCTTCATCGAGGGCAACGCGCAGCACGCTCGTGGCGTTCAGCTCCTTGTCGGTGATTGGCCGCAGCCTATCCCAGCGTCCAGGATACAACCCATCGGTAAAGGCCTTCAGTGCGTGCAGCTTGGCGGCCGGATCGGTCACCGGTTCGAACCGACCATAGACCACCACCGACCGAAAATTCATCGAGTGATGCATGGCTGACCGCGCCAGCACCAGCCCGTCGACGAGCGTGATCGTGACGCAAGCCTGGCCATCGGTCAGCGCTTTCAGCAGGCGCGACGCCTTGGCTCCGTGGATGTACAGGTACTTGCCATCGCGCCAATGAATGGTGGGAATGGCGTGCACCGCTCCGTCGAACTCGAAGGCGACGCTGCACACGATGGCGGCGTCAACGATGGCATTGACGGTTTCGGCGTCGTATCGAGCGCGCTTGGGCATGCGGCGAATTCGCGTACGAGAAGACGGGGCGGCAGGCGTCGGCATGGATGATGTCCACTTGGTAGATGATCGATAGGATCAGGCTAGGGCTCGCGTGGTACCTTTCGTAGTGCCACACCTTGCTACTCACATGGAGCCACGATGGAGCTCGACTGGCTGCTCGCCCCACCATTGCCTGAGGCCATGCCACGCCAGCGGGTGATCTACCATCGCCTGCGCGATGCCATCCTCACTGGCCATCTCGCATCCGGAACCCGCCTGCCAGCCAGCCGCAATCTGGCCGCTTCGCTGAACATCGCGCGTAACACCGTCCTGTTCGCCTATGAGCAGCTGATCACCGAAGGATGCCTCGTCGCTGATCGCCAAGGCACCCGAGTGGCGGCACTGGCGGCGCGACGCACCGTGCATTGCGACATGACGGCCCCCACTGCTGAGCCTGCGCAGCTTTCCTTACGCGCGACCGAGGCCTTGCTGCAAGATCCGATTCGTGAGAGCGACGCACTGCCCTTCGCGCCCGGCGCTCCGGATTACGGCGCCTTTCCCTTTCGGAACTGGCGGGCGTGCCTGGAGCGCTCCTGGCGCGATGCCAGCTGGCGCCAGCTTGGCTATGCCGCGCCAGGAGGCGATGGTCGGTTGCGCGAGGCCGTGGCCAGCCACCTCACTACCGTACGCGGTCTGCCCGTGCACGCCACGCAGGTCATCATCACGAGCGGATCCCAAGCAGCCCTGGATCTATGCACGCGACTACTGGCTGACCACGGCGACACCATCTGGGCAGAAAACCCGGGCTATCTCTCCGCTCGTGTCGCTTGCGCACTGGCCGGGTTGAAGGTGCATGACGTCCCGGTCGATGGTGAGGGGATGGCGCCAACCGAGGCCGATTGGGGTCACCACTCGCCTCGCCTGATCATGATCACCCCGTCGCACCAGTACCCAACCGGGTGCGTCATGTCGCTACCGCGCCGCCTGGCCCTGATCGAGCGTGCCCGCCGGGCGAATACCTGGATCATAGAAGACGATTACGACAGCGAATTTCGCCGTGCCGGTCCAGCGCCCCCTGCGCTGTTCGGGCTCCAACCGGATGCGCCGGTGGTTTATCTCGGTACCTTCAGCAAGACGCTCTATCCCGGCCTTCGCCTCGGCTATCTTGTCTTGCCACAACGCATTGCCACCGACTTCGCGGCGGCGGCTACCCAGGCTACCCGGCTCGGACAGGGGATCGAGCAGCGAGCCCTTGCCGAGTTCCTCCAGCGAGGCCACTACACCGCTCATCTAAGGCGCATGCGCGCCCGCTATGCGGCGCGCCAGACTCATTTGCGCGCAGCGCTGCGACAGACGTTCGGATCGGATATGAAAATCTCCGGTGGCGATGCCGGTCTGCACCTGGTGATGTGGTTGCCAGACGAAATAAGCGACGTGGCCGTGGCATCACGCGCCGCGCAGGTGGGCTTGGGTGCGCGGGCGCTGAGCCACTACGCACGGTCGCCCGTCTCCTGTAACGGGTTGGTATTGGGTTACGGCAATTTGGAGGAAGGGATGATCTTGGACGGCGTGCGACGTTTGAGGGCGGTGACCAGGCCTGACAAGACCGCCGACGCGGGCGTATCGGAGCCGACCGGGACTATCAACTCCTAGCCGGCGCTGTCTGGAGGGATGCTAGGTTCAGCCCGCTGGGCCCAGCCGGGCCGTCCCCCCATATTTCCGAAAGCGCACGACAAAACCGTAACAGAACGCCGATAGGATCTGGGCCGACCCGCGCATATGGCACCGCGCGAGGCTTGAATCCCTGGGAGGTCCTGTTTCGTGTCGAAATTTGCCCCGCAGCTCCTGTACCGCCCCCGCTTGGCTGACCTGCGCCGCCTCGGCCACCCCTCCGCCCTGGTCGATTCGCCCCCAACCCTGTCGCCCGCCCGATCCACACCAGCGCAAGCACTGGCTGACCGCGCGGGTTACCGAGCCGATTTCCTGGGCGATTTCCAGGTGCCTTGGCCGCAGCTGCTTGAACCTTTCAGGAGCGACCTTTTAGCCATCCCCAACAGTGACGACGACCGGCTCGACTACACGCACTTTTCCATCGCCATGTCCCGTAGCCGGCGCCTCGCCTTTCTCGTTGGCGTCAATATTGAAGGGGCGTCGCTGAAGGAGGTGCCGCGCAGCGGAGATTCCTGGCGTTATGACGGCCGTATCGCCACTGAAGCACAGTGCGGAGAGGCACTCTATGCGGACAACATGCTAGATCGGGGGCATTTGGTGCGCCGACAGGACCCGAATTGGGGCCCCCTGGCAGAACAAGCCAACGCCGACACGTTCCATTTCACCAATTGCGCTCCACAAATGGCCGGCTTTAACCAGAGGAACTGGCTTGATCTGGAAAACTACCTGCTGGACAACACGCGGCGATGGGAAACCCGTGCCACCATATTCAGTGGACCGGTATTCACGGAATCGGATCGCCTTTACCGGGGCGTTCGGATACCCAGCGCGTTCTGGAAGGTCGTCGCGTTCCTGGATGAGGATGGTCGGCCTTCCACCACGGCCTACACGATCAGCCAGGCCGCGGAGCTTGACCGATTGACCGCCCTGTTCGGTCGATTCAGGACCTACCAGCGCAGCGTGCTGCAGATTGAGCAATTGACCGGCATCAGTTTCGGCCCGCTTTCTAGCTACGATGGCTTCTCCAACGAGGAGCGCGCCACAGGTACCCGGATAGAGACGGAAATTCGCCAACTTGGCGACATCCGGGTCTGAATTGGCGCCCGCCGAAAGAACAACGAGCCCGATCTCCCCGGGCATGCCGTGCTGAGCGAGGTAAGCAGCAGCAGGGAAACGCATCGCCTACGACTCGCCACGAAAAGTACGTAGCGCAAGCGAACATGGCTGGTCGCACGCCATCGAGGAAAAACATGAGGGCTCGTTTCACGCCCAGGCGTTGCCTGCCACCTGTCGACTGTCACGAACCGGTAGGTCGCGTGGCGAGTCAGTCTTCCCGTCAATGGCGTTGAGCCGCAGGCTCTGCAGGAGAGGCGATGTCAGACCAGACCCCGGTGCACTCCACTACGATGTCGGACGTTCACGCCTTACGCGTGCATCTCGAGTCGCTAAGGGAGGCGATGACGAGCGCGAAGTGCCTGGAGCCGCTCAAAACGGCGCGGCTTCACGAGCACTATCGGGCAAGCGCTGAGAATCTTCTGCAGTATCTCTGCCTTCGCCGCCATGACCTGCGAGAGGTGCAAGCGCAACTGGCTCAGATGGGGTTGTCGTCGCTGGGTCGATCCGAAGCGGCCGCGCTCGCAGGCCTGACAAGGGTAATCGGCATCTTGCAGCGGCTCGAGAAGCCGCGAGGGCAAGCACCGTCAATGCCCGATCTGGAGCTGGCCGAGGGGTCTCGACTTCTGGAGGCGCACACCGAGGCGCTTTTTGGGAAGCCTCGCAACGAGCGACCGGTTCGAATCATGGTCACGCTTCCCTCCGAAGCCGCGGAGGACGGCGCGCTCATCGAGTCGCTTATGCGCGCCGGCATGGACTGCGCCCGCATCAATTGTGCCCATGACAGCCCCGAGCGTTGGCGTGCCATGATCGAGCACGTACGCGCTTCGGAGAAGACGCTCGGGCGCGCTTGCATGGTGACCCTCGATCTCGCTGGCCCCAAGCTGCGCACCGGTCCCATTGCCAAAGCGCCTGGCGTGAAAAAGGTCCGCCCCACTCGTGATCCCTACGGCCAAGTCGTTTGTCCCGCTCGCGTTTGGCTGGCCTGGGAAAGCTCGGACATAAACGACTCGGACCTCGATGCGTGCCTGATGCTAACGGGTGCTGACCGATTGGCGGTGCGGGCAGGCGATAAGCTGAAGTTTCGTGACGCGCGCGGCTCCACCCGAACCATGAGGGTCATCGAGATCGACCAGGACGGGTGCCTGGCCGAGCTGAGCAAGACCGCGTACTTCACAGGAGGATTGAAGATCAAGCTGCGTCGCGCAGGCAAGACGCTCGGCCGGGTGCACCTGTGTGAACTGACTCCTCGCGATCAGCATTTGCATCTTCAGGTTGGGGACTGCCTCGTGCTGACCGCCGAGAACGAGCCTGTTCATCCGCCCAGTCGAGACAACGGTGCCGAGCCGGCACGCATAGGCTGCACCCTGCCGCAGGTGTTGGCTGCGATCGGCGAAGGTAACCCGGTTTGGTTCGACGACGGCAAAATCGGGGCACGCGTGGAGTCTGCCTCCGCCGAGGCTCTGACCCTGCGCATCACGCAGGTTGCCCACGCTAGCGGTTGCGCCAAGCTGGGCAGCGACAAGGGCATCAACTTTCCCGACAACAAGCTGCCGGTGCGCGCGCCAACCGATGAGGATATCGAGACGTTGGCGTTCGCGGCAAAACACGCCGATATTGTCGAGATGTCCTTCGCCAATACCGCGGAAGATGTCATCGAGTTGCTCGATCATCTGGAGCGCCTGGATGCGAAGCACCTCGGCGTGGTACTGAAGATTGAAACCCGCACCGGCTTTGAAAACCTGCCAGCCATGTTACTTGCCGGCATGCGGCTGCCTCGGTTCGGCGTGATGATTGCCCGCGGCGACTTGGCCGTAGAGAGCGGCTTCGAGCGGCTAGCAGAGGTACAGGAAGAGATGCTTTGCCTGTGTGAGGCCGCCCACGTCCCTGTAATTTGGGCGACCCAGGTCCTCGAAACCCTCGCGAAAAAGGGTGCTCCGGCGCGTTCCGAGATCACGGATGCAGCGATGAGCGTGCGCGCCGAATGTGTGATGCTCAACAAGGGGCCTCATATTCTCAAGGCATTGGCGACCCTGGACGATGTGTTACGTCGCATGCGCGAACACCGGATCAAGAAGCGCGACCTGCTCCGATCCTTGCGGGTCGCCGAATTCTAGTTACCGGTAGACTCGCCGTGACGGACACCTGGCGAAACAGGCGATGGCTACGGCACTGGGACTATGCGCAGCGAGGCACCGGAAACACGCTTGATGCCTACCTCATCGGCCAGTGCAGCAGTTGGAGCGGCAATCGAGAAGGTGATTTCAACACGGTAATGACATCCGAAGTTGGGGACGATAACCGCCTGGATACTAGCCGAACGGGCTCTCACAACTCCTTTTTTACTGAGATCTTTCGGTGTGCAGTTCAGCGAAGCGAGCAGCTCTGACTTATTGTCTCCGTCGGAGATGACGAAGCCACGACAGACAACCATAAGCACGTAGTGAGTTGCGCAATGAAACCGCGAGAGCTCCGAGCATGTTCCGTGTGAGTTGCTTCCGACTTTGAGCCATGCTGGCCCTTCCCCACCCTCGCTCCTTGCTAGACTGCGCGCTTTGTGATGTGCCGTTTCAAGGACGAATGCGATGAACAAGCTCCGAATACTCGCCCTGTTTATAGGCTGCGCTACGGCGGCATCCTGCAGCTCGGCGAACCTTCCCGAAAGCCAAAAACTCTCCCCTTCGAAGGTCGGCGAGATCGCCGCCCGTCTCGAATCGCAGTATCCGGACCTATCCCAGGACAGGCGCGACGAGGTGCTGCGCGTGGTGGTCCGCTCGCTAGACGAGATGGTGTTCATCGAGGGTGGTACGTTCGAGATGGGTGACTTCGGCTGGAAGTGCGATTTCGACCCCGCTGAAGTCTGCACCTGGCCGTGCGGGGCGCCAGAGGACAATCTGTGCAACATCACGCGTGACAGTGAAGACAGGCCTCACGAGGTTGAGCTGTCGAGCTATCACCTTGCAGCCAAGAAAACGACCTTGGGCGACTTCGATCTCTTCAGGGCGCTGGATGGAAAAGAACCAGTGTTAAGCGAGCTACGTGAGCGTGAGCGCCCTCAAGTACGCGTTCGATCCCAGGAACGTGGCGCCCATCAAGGACTGGCAAGAAGCCAAGAACTACTGCCAGTGGCTTGGTAGGGTGAGCGGTTATCCGGTCGATCTGCCGACCGAAGCACAGTGGGAGTACGCCGCGAGAAACAAGGGGCAGAATATTCTTTACCCCACCAGCGACGGCAGCTTGAAATTCGGACAGAATTTTCCTGACGAGGGGCGCCGTCCCATGACCGAACGTGTCGACAAATACCCGCCCAACCCCCTCGGACTGTATTCCATGGCCGGCATTGCGATCGAAGTACTGGATGACTGGTACGGTGACGGCTTCTATAGTGAGTCACCAAAGACGGATCCGCGTGGGCCGTCATCAGGTAAGGAAAAGTCGCCAGGGGAATCGATTCGATCGATACGCCCTGGTTGGCGGCGAACACGGTGCTACGCCGAAACCACCCACTGAAACTGAGTACTCACTCTTTTACGGTCAGCTTTCGTTGTGCCATTCCTCAGAGCACTCCGTTGTGAGTGAGGGCCGAACGGCCCTCCCCCCACCTTAAGCGATTCGCATGTCGCTACGGCGAGCCGCAGAAGCGAGAAGGAATCGCTTCTGTTCGCCATATACCAGCGATTCACTGACGTTCCAGGCATACCGAGATGCGGGTACGGACGGCTGTCCCTGCAGAGCGAGTTCGTCTAGGTAGCGGTTGAAGTCGTCCTGCTGCTTATCGACCAAGAAGCTGTTGATACGGTTCAGGCTGTCCGTTGCGTTGACCTTCCTGCCATCAAAAGACATATGTTCCAAAACCTCTAGCAGGTGGCGCCAGCGACGCACACGAGAGAGAAGCTCAACGATCGCTTGCTCCTGCTCCAGATTGTTTGCGTTGCCGACATACGATTCTGTTAGTACCCAAAGCATCGGACCGATCGTTTCCGGAGGCAACTTGTCGATCGGCATAAGGCGGGGGCCAACCTTGATTGCCTTGTATTGGAGTATTCCCTTCGTAAGAAGTGTTGCTTCGGCCATACCCGCTTCGCGGCGGTCCCACCAAAGGCTTAGAGCGGCAACGCCTTCCACGATGAGACTTTCGACGGCCTCCCCGGGTGAGAGCGCAGCCTTATAAAGCAATTGGCTCATAGCAAGGAACGCTTGCTCCTGGACGCTAACTAGCTGCCGGTACTCCACTTTGTTGAGCGTTTCGCAAACCAGCACAACGAGGTCCCATACCTTTTCTAGATCAACCACGGTTCCAAAGCCACCGCCTGCACCTGGGCCGAATACCAGATTCGCCTTGCAGTCGATGGTGAACTTCCCTTCTTCGAGGCCTATTCCAAAAATCGCCCTCAAACCCAATACCGATAGCGAGGTTTCCTTCCGCCTTGATCTGCGCCAGCGCGTTCCAGTTGGAGTTGCCACTGGTGAGTGCGCCGGGGTTGGTAGAGCCTTTTCCAAAATCGGCTGGCGGCAGCCATTCGACGGCACCACTCAGTGCACCGCCTGCCTCTGCGCCGGCAAACCCTTCGGCTTTTATGCCGGCGCGGCCGCCGGCCTTGCTTGCATCGATCGACGGTGCTCCCAGCAAGGCAAGCGCGCCTGAAGGCCCTTCGGCTGCACCCTTGCCCGTCTTAACGCCTGCCTCGGCGCCGCCCTTGACGCCCGCGAAGCACGACAGCTCTAGGCTACCGTTCAGGCGGAAGCTGCCGAACGAGTGCCTTACCGGCTTGCCGAGGGCGTTTCGGTAGCTGATCTGCAGCGTGCTGCCGGCGCGGTTGGGAAAGTAGGTTGTTGTGGTGACCTTGCCTTCGGCGAGCGAGAAGGCGGCCTCGCATTTGACCCCGACGTCAATCTCGCCCTTCTTTGGATTGAAACTCCTGATGCCGGCACTGGCGCTGGCGGCAAAGCGAAGGGCGTGCGCCTCGGCAGACAGGGCGAACCGATCGTTGTCGCGCTGCGTGGACTCGTACTTGTAGAGCTCCTGGTGCAGCGTGTTGAGCAGGTTGTCGTCCTGGGATTTCCAGAGCGATAGCTTGCCTTCGAGCTTGCCCAGCGGCCCGGCCTTGGCGCTTTCACCAATCTGCTTCTTGATCTCGTCCATCAGCTCCCTGGCCAGCGCCGGACCGAAGGGCTTCTCGCGCATCACCTGGGTGTTGAGCTTGTAGTTCCACCTCGTCGTGACGCGCTCCATGAAACGGGCAGACACGTAGTAGCGGCGGTCCGGCCTGCTGAAGATGATGACTTCCCGGATGCCGTGGCGCGTGGCGCTCCCGCGGCCGGTCGCAACCGAACGGCTTCGCGAGTAGGCGCTGTTTGCATCCGGCTTGCCGCCGCCGGCAAAGGTCTCGGAATCCTTGGGCCCCGTGCTCGCGGGTAACCTTGCCTGCAGTGCTGCAATCTCCGCTTCGATCTGGGCGACCTTTCTTGCACACAGGGTGCGCCAATTGTTCTCAACCGAGTTATGAATATGCCCGTGCCGGAGCGCCGCAAGCCTGCCGTACTCCTGGAAGAAGTCGCGGGCTTGCTGCAGCTCGGCTATCTGCGCCTGGATTGCTGCCTCCCTCGCATCCGGCACCGCTGGTGGCGGCGGGACCGGCTTTAGCTCGAGCAATCCGGCCTCCTCCGCCTTCTTGGCCCACTCCCGCTTCTTGCAGGCCGCACAGGAACAGGGAGCCTCGGGGTTGGCCGCCGTCTTCAGGCATTGCCCACCGGTGGCCGCGGCGACGATGCCGTGGAACTCGTCCATCAGCGCCTGAACGCGATCGACCTCGGTTTTCAGTTCGCGCGATTGGGCTTCGGTGAGCACAAAGAGCTGGTTGCCGTCTCCAGTGAAGTGCACCACATCCAGCACTTCGTCCGAACACGGCGGTGCGCCCTTGACCGACGAACTGCTGCAGTCGTCAGCATGTTGCGGTGGTGGCAGGTCGGCCGCGTGTCCCTTTTAATTGGCGTTGCAGGCGGGACCTCCGCAGGCGTGATCGTGGCCCTGTCCGCAGAGACAGACGTTTGGCCAGACCCGGGGATGCTGAGCTTCCACCCGGCCTGGATTTTGTCCCGGTCCTGAATAATGGGGTTAATCGCCTGGATGTCGGCGGGGCTCGTGCCGTGGGCCTTGGCGATCGAGCCGAGCGTGTCGCCCGCGCGGACGAGGTAGCTAGTGGTGGTCATGGCGCATGTTCCTTATGCAATCGTGCGCTCGAGCTCGTCGAGCTTCTCGCCCTTGGCCAGGTCTGGGCGGGTAAGAATCTGTTGGGCGCGGTCCGAGCAAAGCGTGCCGGCCGGCGCCTGAAGCTCCAGTCTCAGCCATCGTTCCTGGGATGCCAGGTCGTCGTATCCCCACTTGCTCGCCTGCAGCAGGGCCTCGAGCACACGCTCCTCGGTGGCAGCGGGGTTATACGGCTGGTAGTCGCTTGCGAGCTGGGCGGCGATCAACGGCAAACGCGCCTGGCCGAGTTGGGCCTGGCGCTCGTCGTCGAGCCAGAACCAGCCGTGCTCCTTGATCTCGCCGCTCCAGGTAACCATGCGAGAAACCTGGCGCCAGCCGCGCTCGTTGCGCCAGGCAATGGCCGAGAATGGTCCCAGGAAATCGTGCGCCTCATCTTGCGATATGACCGAGAACAGCGGCTCGAGCCAGCGCGGCTCATAGAAGCGAAACATGCGTTGCTGGTTGCGCTCGTCACGTGCACTGAGCAGGCTGCGGCAGTGCGCAGCCGCCTGGTCGGGATGGACGCCCTCCTCCAGCCACAGCACACAGCCTGCGTCGAGCTGGCCCAGCATGGCCGACGCATAGTCGATCAGCGCCGGATGATCTTCGCACAGGACGAGGCACGGGCTGGCCTTGTAGAGGTCGGCGTAGGGTGTGTCGATGACCAATGGGTGCCACGTCGGCAGGCCGTCATTGGCCTTGAGATAGAGCTGCATGCTCAGATCCTCGTCGAACGCACCGTCGAGGATGGCGAACCTGTGAGTGCCGATGTGCGCCCCGGACTCATCGAACGGCATGGGGATCGAGCGGATCGGCGAGACGTCACGCATAGTGATGTACCTCGCAGATGCCCTGCGCGCACAGGCTGCAGTTCTTTTCGACCAGCAGGTGTCCGGCCAGGGCCTGGGTGCGATAGAAGTTCACCGTGGTGCCTGGGCCGGCCCCCGCGTCTGCAGCCTCGCTGTTGAGCGGCAACAAGGGCTGGGCGCCTGGCCCCCGGCCCGAGGCGCCGCCGGAATTGATTTTGACTTGCGGTCCGCTGATGGTGACGCCACCAGGATCGAGTTTGATGAAGCTGCCGCCTGCCTGGATGGTCAACTCCGCGCCGGCGTCAATGACCACCTTCTGCCCGGCCGACAGATGAAACTCCTTGCCAACACTGACGTACTGACCTGCGCCGACTCTGGTGTGCTGATCCTTGGCGACCGTCAGGTGGTCGCTCGATTTGAGCTGCACTTTCCGATCGAGGAGCGTGGTGCGGTGCTCCTCGGCTCGCAATTCGGTGTAGCTGTTGGCCTCGACCGTATCGTGTCGCTCGTGACCGACCCGAATGTGCTGGTCGTGCTCGACGTTTTCATCCCAGTCGCGCTGGGCATGGATGAATATCTGCTCCTCGCCCTTCTTGTCCTCAATGCGCAGCTCGTTGTAGCCATCTCCGCCTGGGGAACTCAGCGTTTTAAATACGGTGCGCGTCTTGTGGGCGGGCAGCTCGTACGGCACCTCGTTTGCCGCGTGGTAAAGGCAGCCCGTCACGAGGGGTTGGTCGGGGTCGCCTTCGAGGAAGGTAACGAGCACCTCCATCCCGACGCGCGGAATCGCAATGCCGCCGTAGCGTCCGCCCGCCCAACTGCTGGAGACCCTGAGCCAGCAGCTGGTCTTGTCGTCGCTCTGGCCGTGCCTGTCCCAATGGAACTGAACACGAACCCGCCCATAGTGGTCGCAATGGATCTCTTCACCGTGCGGACCGGTTACCCGGGCCGTCTGGCTTCCGCTGATAGTGCGCTTGAAGTGACGCAACGGGGGCCGATAGATGGCGCCCCAGGGCGTTGCGATGAAACGGTTGCGGTAACCCTGCTGAAAACTCTGGTCGTCCGTGGCTGGCAGCGTGACGGATTCTTCGAGCACCTGAGGCTGCCTGCCCTCGTGAATCACGTCGGTCAGCAACCACAGCTCGTTCCAGTCCGCCCGAGGATGCCGGGTCAGCGGCATAAAGTGGCCGGTGAGCAGCGTCGTGATGTCGCTACGTCCTTCTGCGATGTGCTGGTCGGCTTGATGACGCTCAACGGCACGTCGACTCAAATGCTTTCCACGTCCCCGATCCGCGAAATGGCCGGGGTAGTCGTAATCTTCGAGTTCGAGCTTGGCCTCAATTGTGTGGCTGGCTTCCATGACGACGCGAGGCGTCTCGAAGTTGTAATCCCGTCGCGCCACCCGAGACGTACGCGTGTTGGCCCGAGCCGAGAAGGCCCTCACGACATGATGGTCGGCCACCATCCCGGTGTCCTGCTGGTAGCTTGCCGCAGCGAGCTCAGGAAATACCGTCTGGTCATCGCCAAGCACCAGCACGTGCTCGGTCGGGGTGTGTTCGAAGTGATAATGGATCCCTTCCTCTTCGCATAGCCGGTTCACAAAGTGCAGATCGCTTTCGTCGTACTGGACGCAGTATTCACGCGGCAGGTATTCACCCGACAGATGGAAGCGGTACCGGTCCGAAAGAATCCCGTGTTCTTCGAGCACCTTCGCAATAATCTCGGGCACCGACAGGTGCTGGAAGATCCGTTGGTTGTCCCGGTGCGCCAGGTATTGCAACTGCGGAACTAGCGTTACCGTATAACGCGTCATGCGCTTGCCCGACTCGCCTTGCGCAGTGCTGTAGAGCAATCCGTGAAAACCGTTACCCGTTGGATCGATCTCTAGGAACGCCGGAGCGTTTCTTAGCGAAAGGTAATCAAAGTCGGCTTGTTCGCTGACCAGCTCGATATCGAACGCATAGGCGCTGTTTAGGGCTTCGCGCCCCTTGAACGCGAGAACCTGAAAGTCATGACTGACACCGAGGATCTTGAGGGCAAACTGCTTCTGGTTGGCCGATGAGAACATCCTGTTTCCTCTGCTTCCTGCGTATGTTCCGCTGTCAGTGAGCGGGACAACCTATCCAAGGCGCGAAGGCTATCGGCAAACCACCGGCCGAATCTTGCGCACCCGTGGCGCAAATCACGTTTGAAAAGGAAACAGTTTGGAAACGGGAGGCAGGTCAAATTATTCGCAACGCCAACCAAGCGACTGAATGAACTTGCGGTCACTCGGCTGAAGGCTTTGATGACTTACCCTGCACCAGTCTGGCATAGAGTTGCTCGCCTTCGTGACTGCGAAACACCAGATGGTCAATATCCGACAGCTGCCTTTCGCGCTCGGCAATCGCGAGGGACCTGGCTTCCTCTTCACCGAACCGATCGATACGAAAGCATTTCTTTAAAGGCTTCCCGTCCCGGCGTTTGGTTTGGGCAACCCAGTAATAATGCTTGCCGATGCGATATCGGGTAACGCCTGCGTAGCCACTGGTGTTTGTCGTTCGAATCTTGGCCCGAACGTCACGGCTCTGCCTGGGCGGATGTTGCAGCATCTGCTCATCGCGATAGGCCATCGCTTCACGTAGCGCTAACGTCTCACTGCCATACGCGAGATGGGGGAATTCCTTGTCTGCAACCTTCTTACCGTCACGGAATAGCGTGACGCGCCAGGCTTTCGCCCCGTTGTAGTGGGTGATGGGGATAATGCCGTACATCCTTAGCGGCCGCCTTCTGGACGTGAATGCATCGGTTAATGGTGAGCGGCTGAGTCGTCCATCCCAGGGTCCTTGGCCAGACCCACGCTCCATGTGCCACCGCCCTCCTCAATCGCCAGCAGCAGGTCATAGGTCTTAACCATGTTCAACAATCCGGAATGCCCATAGGCGCTAGGTGAGAATGAAGGATCCATGCGTTTGAGGTATTGGCCCAGTGCACTTAAAGATACCTTCCCTTCGTTAGTGCCCGCGACCATGAGCGCGACGGAGTCGATCACGAAGCGCGGGCGCCGCTTGGCCGGCGGCCTCGGCGGTTCAGTCTTAAACTCGATCCTCGAGGGGCAAGCAGGAGTCTTGGGCGGGTGCCCTGGAGTTTCGTACGCCGGCTCCGGCTCCGGAGCAGGCCGAATCCACTCGAAGAACTCGTCGCTGGCGTTTCTCAATGCGTCCGGGGTCTTGGATTCGCCCACGATGCAGACGGTAGCGCCCCGCTCCCGGAGCTTGCGGCACAGGTAGGCAAAGTCTGAGTCGCTGGTTACCAGGCAAAAGGTGTCGGCACGCTCGTCGAAAAGCGCCTCAAGCGCATCAAGGGCAAGGGCGATATCGGCCGTGTTCTTGCCTGCAGCGTACTGGTATTGAAGGCATGGCGTGAACGCCAGACGCACCAAAGCCTCCTGCCAACGGTTGGCAAGCGTGCCATGGTTGCCATACCCCCGGCGCAAGACGACACGGCCGAACTGGGCGACCACGCGCAGCGCATGCTCAAGTATCTCAGGCGTTACGTTGTCGCAATCTACAAGCACCGCAACCCGTGCTTCACCCGCAGCAGAAAGCGCCATCCGTGCCTCCCATCTCCGTCATTCATCCGTGAGACGCCCCCTCACGGGCCCACCAGCAAACGATCCTATCGTATAGCCGTGTCCTGCGCACCTCGCGGCGGCTTCGCGGTGCGCCGGCCGGGTTCGAACCGTGACGCTAAGCATGATTTCCGGTGCTCGAGCGCTGTATATTTGTACAGCCTCTTAGAACGTACTGGTACCTCGGATGGTTCGTTTGCTTGCCTGCCTTCTGCTTGTCGCTTTGCTCCCTTACGCCCATGCCGCCGCGCCGCGGACCTATGCCGAAGCCAAGAAGGTGGCCTGGACGCTCTACGCGGGGAGCCCGGAGTTCTACTGCGGATGCCGTTTCGAAGGCAACAGAGTCGATCTCAAAAGCTGCGGCTACGTACCTCGCAAAAATGCTCAGCGTGCGGCTCGAATTGAATGGGAGCACATCGTGCCCGCCTGGGTAATCGGGCACCAGCGCCAATGCTGGCAACGCGGCGGACGTGCCAACTGTTCGAAACACGACAGCACCTACAGGGTCGCCGAAGCAGACCTGCATAATCTGGTTCCCAGTATCGGCGAGGTTAATGGTGACCGAAGCAATTACAGTTTTGCCTGGCTACCACAGGCGCCCACGCAATACGGGGCCTGTCCCATGGTGGTGGACTTCAAGACCCGCAAGGCCATGCCGCGTCAGCAAGTAAGAGGCATGATCGCCCGCACCTACTTCTACATGGCGGAGCGCTACAAGCTGCGGCTATCCAAGCAGGACCGCCAACTTTTCAGCGCCTGGAGCAAGACCTACCCACCCGAGCCCTGGGAGCGGGTCCGCAACCAGCGCGTCGCTTGCGTCATGGGGCATGGCAATGCCTTTATCGGCCCTGTCGACCTGGCGCGATGCCCGCGCCCCCGGTAGAGGAAACGGTACGTGCCGATGCCGTCACAGGCACCAGGTGGTCCCTAGCCGGAATGCAAAAAGGGTAACAATCCGCAGGCACACTGGCGCACCGAGCAGTCTGCGCCTTCGTAAGGCCTTACCACCGTTGGGATTTAATCCGTTATCCACAGAACCTGTGGATAACACTGTGCGCAATTATTGGATTTCTTCCGCCAACGCCCGTACGACGCCGCCTTGAAACAGATCGGCGAGATTTTGTTCAGGCTCCCGTATGCCTTTAGAATCAGTGGTTTATGTTCTTTCGCCACGGGGCCTCGGCGCTCATCGAGCCAGCGCGCGTGCCAGCCTCGAGAATGTGTACAAATGTTCTTGTCAACCGGTCTTTAAGACCTGTCACTGCTGATACATGGCTCTTTTCAGTCAGCGTTTCGGCCCGGGCTACGTATTTTCTGAGCGGCTCATGGCCCCTCGAACGTGTGCCCTTCGCTGGTCAATGAAAATTCCGGCTCCGTACATCCAGCCCTTCGAGCAGGTCGCTTCGGTCGAGAAGATGGCCGGCGATCAGGTGCCTCACGCCTGCCTGATCTTCGAGCTTGCCCTTGACCTGCAGCAGCTGTGACTGCATCAGCGCCGAGCGATAACGCTCAGCCAAATCCCGCCAGACCACCACGTTGACCATGCCGTACTCGTCCTCGAGGGTGAGGAAGGTAACGCCCGAAGCGGTCGACGGCCTTTGCCGGCCGGTCACGATGCCGATCACCGTAATGAACTGCCCATGAACGGAATCGGCCAGATCCCTCGAGCTGCGAGCTCGCATGGTCGTCAGGGTCGCGCGAAGCAGCGACAAGGGGTGTGGTCCCAGTGTCGTGCCAGTACGTGCATAGTCGGCGTGCATGTCCTCGACCACGGACGGCGCCGGCAGCGCAATTGCCTGGCCCGCCTCAATACAATCGAAAAGCGGCAATGGCGCCTGTACACCGGCGATGTCCCAGCGCGCCTGGTGCCGATGACTCGCCAAGGCCCGCAGCGCATTGGCCTCGGCCAGCAGCTCGCGTACCTTGGTGTCGAGCCCGGACCGGAGGCACAGGTCGCCAATGTGGCGAAACGGAGCAATGCTGCGCTCGGCTTCGATGCGCCGTCCGACCTGCTCGGCAAGGCCGCGCACCATCCGCAGCCCCAGACGAATTGCCGGCTTCGCCCGTCCTGTTTCCTCCAACGCACAATCCCAGTCGCTCAGGGTAACGTCCACGGGGCGCACCTCGATCCCGTGTCGGCGCGCGTCCTGCAGCACCTGGTCGGGTGAGTAGAAGCCCATGGGCCAGCTATTGATCAGCGCGCAGGCGTAGGCCGCCGGCTCGTGGCACTTGAGCCAGCAGCTGGCATAGGTCAGTAGCGCAAAGCTGGCGGCATGGGATTCTGGAAAGCCGTAGCTGCCAAACCCTCTGATCTGCTCGAAGATTCGCTCGGCAAAGGCCTCGTCGTAGCCACGCTCGAGCATGCCCTGCTTCAGGCGCTGCTGGTGAGGCTCAAGGCCCCCATGGCGCTTCCAGGCCGCCATCGAGCGACGAAGCTGGTCGGCCTCGCCGGCGGTGTAGCCGGCCGCCACGATGGCCAGGCGCATGACCTGCTCCTGGAACAGCGGAACCCCCAATGTGCGCTCGAAGACCTCACGAAGCTCCTCGCTTGGATAGGTCACCTCCTCTTCGCCGTTGCGCCGGCGCAGGTAGGGATGGACCATTTGGCCAACGATCGGTCCCGGCCGGACAATGGCGACCTCGATCACCAGGTCGTAGAAGGTCTGGGGCTTGAGTCTCGGCAGCATGGCCATCTGCGCCCTGGATTCAATCTGGAACACACCGAGCGTGTCGGCGCGACTGATCATGGCGTAGGTCTGTGAATCCTCGGGCGGTATGGTGGCCAGCGTCAGGTCTCGCCTGCCGCTGGTGCGCAGCAAGTCCAGACAGCGCCTGATTGCACTCAGCATGCCCAGCGCCAAGACATCGACCTTCATCAGCCCCAAGGCATCGATATCGTCCTTGTCCCACTGGATAATCGTTCGATCCTTCATGGCCGCGTTCTCCACCGGCACGAGCGTGGACAGCGGATGCTCGGAAATGACAAAGCCACCGGGGTGCTGTGACAGGTGTCGCGGAAAGCCAACCAATTGGGCCGTCAGCACCAGTATCCGGTGCAGGATGGGACTCTGCGGATCGAAGCCGGCTTCAGCGAGCCGCTCCGCCGAGGGCGCATGGTCACTCCAGTTGCCGCAGCATTTGGCCAGAGCGTCGACCTGGTCGGGTGGCAGGCCGAGGGCCTTGCCGACGTCCCGGATGGCGCCAGCGAAGTGGTAGGTACTGGCCACCGCCGTCAGGGCTGCTCGTTCGCGCCCGTAGCGCTCGAAGATATATTGGATCACCTCCTCGCGACGCTCATGCTCGAAGTCCACATCGATGTCTGGCGGCTCGTTGCGCTCCTTGAAATGAACCGCTCGAACAGCATGCTCATGCGGGTGGGGTCGAGCTCGGTGATCCCCCAGCGCAAAGCACACCGCCGAGTTCGCAGCCGATCCCCTGCCCTGGCACAGGATGGCCCGGCTACGGGCAAAGCGGACGATGTCATGGACGGTCAGGAAGTAGCTTTCGTACTGCAGCTCCGCGATCAGGCCAAGTTCCGCCTCGAGTTGTGCCAGCGCCTTGTCCGGGATCCCGTCCGGCCAGCGCCAACGGGCTCCTTCGAAAGTCAGTTGCCTCAGCCACTCTGAAGCCGATCGCCCTTGTGGTACGACCTCGTGCGGGTACTCGTAGCGCAACTGCCCTAGATCGAAGGTGCACAGCGCTGCGATCCTGACCGACTCGTGCAGCAGCCCTGGTGGATAGAGACCAGTCAGCGCCTCCAGCGTACGAAGGTGGCGCTCGCCGTTCTGGAACAGGTAGGCACCGGCGTCGGCAACGGCGCGATGGTGCCGGATCGCGGTCATGGTGTCCTGCAGTGCGCGTCGCCCCCTCGCATGCATGTGCACGTCGCCACAGGCCACGAGGGGCATCCCCAGCCGCTCGCCCAATGCCATGAGTTCCGACCGCTTGCGCTCATCGTCGCATTCGCGGTGAAGCTCCACCGCAATCCAGCAGCGGTCGGCGAAGCACGACCCCAGCCACCTGCCCTGCTCGTCCGCCTCCTCCATCGCCGGGATCCAGAGCGCGAGCATGCCGACCGTCCCGCTGTCGAAGTCGGATCGGTGAAGCATGTAGCTGCCCTTCCTGGCACGCCGACGTGCCTGGGTGATAAGTGCGCAGATCCCTTGGTAGCCGACCAGATCCTGCGCCAGCAGCACCAGTCGAGGGCCTTCGACTAGCCGTACCTCCGTACCGACGATCAGCCGAACGCCGGTTGCCTTCGAGGCCTGCCACGCCCGCACGATGCCGGCCAGACTGCACTCATCGGTGATGGCGAGCGCCTCGTAATTCAGGTGGCGCGCCCTTTCGAACAGTTCGGCCGCGCTGGATGCCCCGCGATGGAACGAGAAGTTGCTCAGGCAGTGCAGTTCCGCATAGCGGATGGAAGTGGGGTCGACACCCTTCATGGAAAAACCAAGTTAGCTGTATATGCATACAGTATATTTTGAGCGAGACGAATCGCGTCAATCGAGAAACGACAGGAGGGGCGTCAATGTGTGGACGACTGGCTCAGCACCGTGCTGCCGAGAAATACCTGGCTTCGCTCGGTTCCCAGGCACCCTGTTCGGGCGTGCGCTCACAGCGGACATCGCCCAATACAATGTCGCGCCGCACTCGCGCGTGGACCTGCTCAGGCCGGTCGGCGACGGTCTGGTATGGAGCCCGGAACGTTAGGACTGGACGTCCAGCTGGGCCAAGACACCCATGCGCCGCGACATCATCAGCAACCCGGGAGAAGGTCGCCATCAGCGCTTATTTCCGCCAGATTTGGCCAAACCGTGCACTGTTTTGTACAGACGGCTGGTACGAGTGGTGTTCGATAGAAGGCCAGAAAACCAAGCAGGCCTATTACATTCACAGGCGCGACACCGAACCGCTGTTCACTGCTGCCAACAGTCAATTCCCGGCGGCAGGAAGCGAGTCCCGTGCCGACGACGGCTTCCGGATCATTACGGCCGATTCGCAGGGCGGGATGCTTGACGTTCACGATCGGCGACCCGTCGTGCTCGATGCGCTGCGGGCACGTTTATGGCTTTCGGACATCGGCGCTGGCGTGGCCGACGAGCTGCTTCAGGCTCGCGCGGTTGCCGTCGATGCCTTCGTCTGGCATCCGGTGGGGCGAGACGTGGGCAATCCGAGAAACGAGGGTCCCCATCTAATTGAAGCGATTGCCTAAACGACGTTCGCTGAGTCGATCAGCTAGGCAGGACGATCCATCAGGCTTTGTGGGCTCGGTCAGGGTTCTGCATACCCGCGAGCTGCTAGTCTGCACAACCGGGCCATCGGGGCTCCAAAAGCCAAGACCTGCATGTTCTATCTGTTCGACACGACTCGCCCGGAGCTCGCCGATTACCTAAACGGTGCGCTCAGGCAACATGGGGTCGATTCGTTCGTTCTTTCCAACGGGACCAGCCCGGAGGGTTTGGCGATGTTCTCGATCGTGTGCGCGCATCCTGTCGAATCCGCGCAGGCGAGGCACCTGCTCTATACCGACCGGTCCTTCGTAAACGACTTGCATCCAGAGTTCGCCGCCGAGGTGCGGTCACTCAGGGCCGAGCACGCCAGTCTCATCGCCCGTATGCTTACCTCGCGTCCCGTGTTGCTGCTATCCGGTTTGGCGCTGGTGGCTGCCTTGGCCGGCTATGTGCTCGGGATCTAGGCCTGCTAACGATAGCGACCCAGAACCGCGCGTAGTGCCGTACGGTCCTGGCTGGGCACCTTGGCTATGAGCATATGAAGGAACTCAAACGCGTCCAGTCCGTCGATGCTCGCCTTTGAACTGACGATCCTCCGGTAGGGATCGGCGCCCGCCTGCAGGAAGCGCTCGACCAGAACGGGCTCGTTGTACAGGATCGCGGCGTTCAAGGGCGAAAAGCCCAGTTCATCGGGCTCGTCGATGTCGCAACCGGCGTTGGTCGCCGTGTCGATGACTTTAAGCACGACGACCTTATCACCGGACAGCTTGTCGTAGGCGCCTGTCATCAGGACGATGGTCGGCGCTTCGAAGTCTTTACCGTCGGTCAAGCGACAGACGTTCCCATCCTTCGTGCGCAGGCCGAACGAGGCCAACGAATCGGCCCAGGCGTTGCCGCACAGCAGCCCGCAGACCACGATGGCCAGCCCAGCGGTAATGGATTTTGCAAGCATCTAGGAAGGCTCGAATCCAGCCGCAAGCTTCTAGGACGACTCGTGGCTTGAGATCAGCTCGTCGCGCAGGACCAGCAACTGCTCGGGCGCCTCGATGGCCAGGCGAGCCTGGCCGCGATCGGTCTCGACCACCGTTATCCAGATGCCGACCTGCTCCATTTCGTCCAGCAGATCATCGATCGAGGCACCTGGCTTCAACGTCAGCCTTATCTGCTCATCGGCTCGCCTGCTCAATATCAACCGGCCCATATGCACTCCTTGCTTGGTTCGTCCGTCGAGTTCGACAGTAGCGCATCGACGATGGACGCTGGCAAACGAATTCCTTGGTTTAGGCAGCCGTTCACAGTCCCCGCATCGACTCGCGCTGCTGCGCAAGCGAGCTGAACATGCTGGCGTGCGTCCCGTTTCAGCGCTTTTTTGCGAGCAGCTCGGAGCGCCCGATCACTTCTCGGCTACGCTCCGGTTTGCGCGGGCCTGAGAAGCCGGCTTCCTCGATAGCGGAATCCAGACCGCGAAAATGCGGAGCGGCCTTGGGGCTGCGCAACGTTTCCATGCCTTCGTTCCAGGCATGCACCATATGCTTGGCGACTTCACGCCAGGCAGGCTCGTTCTTCGCGGCTTCGATCACTTCCTTGCCAACCTCTACGGCGGATTCGCAGAGGTGCTCCACCATCGAGGCATACTGGCGCGGTGAAATACCCAGGACGGCCTTGAAAAAGGTTTCCAATGATCGACCGGGTGCCCAGGTTTGCCTTCCGCCAATAGACAGGCCGGGAGGGTTGCCAGCGAAGCGCGGGTAGGCCTGTGTGGTGACCAGGTCATAGACCGGGGTAAAGGCCACGTCGGCACGCGAGGTGTAGAACAGCGCGATGTTCTTCGAATGGCAGTCGGCGTTGCGCACCACGTAGTTGGCCAGCAGCTGCCAGCCCAGGTGCTCGCGTTGCGCCTGGAGACGGTCGGAGGGGATATAGGCTCGTGTGGCATTCCACACCCGCTCGGTGGTGGGGGCGTACTTTTCATGGGGCGGCAAGCCTAGTAGCCCACAGGCGTCTTCAACGCCGTAGCGAGGAATGCCGCGCTCGTCCACGTCGAAGCGATCCACTACCAGAACATTGCCGTCCTCAGACATGCGACAGGCCGCGACCGGCACGACATTTAGCCGAGCCAGCACGCGCATGGTGTAGAACTCGTTGAAGCCTAGGAACGGGGTCGTGTCGTCGGAGCCCTTGATGATGTGAAAGCCTGTACGCAGGGTCGGTTTGCCCAGCGGCTCCGGGGGTTCGGCGACGTCGTTGGCGATGAACTTGGGTACGACGCCCGAGACGGCTACCCGGGCATACTGCCGCACCAGAGCCGCGAATCGCTCGCTGGTGTTGTCCCCTTTGAGCAGGTGTTCAATCTCCAACGGTGCCATCTCCACGCCAGGCCGAACACCTTCAGGCGTGACCGCCACTCGACCGATCCCGGTGCCGCCCACCACGCCCAGTAGCGACAGGTCGGTACCATCGAGCAGCGGGCCAAATTCCTCGCGGATGACACCCAGCAAATATCCCTCGGGGAGGTTCTGCCGGAAAAATGGAAACAGATCGCGGGGCCAGCGCCATGCCTGTTCGCGGACCGGCATTGTCAGGCTGACAAAGTCTTCAGGGCTTGTGCCTGGAAGGTATTTCAGCACGTACTCATCGCGCTCGCGATAGAGCCTGGCCGCCAGCCTCGAGCTGACGTGGACGTCAAGGATCACGCTCAGCTCCCCGACCGCTGTTCGTTGAGGATGTCTTCAACCGTTCGCTCATGTCCGGCCTTGACCATTTTCAAATCGTAGCCTGCCGCTTCCAAAAGCCGAACCAGCGCCGAAACGCTCATGTCGCCTTTGGCCAGCGTTTCCATGCGCGCGACCGTCGTGCGCGAGACGCCAGCACGGCTGGCCAGGGCTTCCTGGCTCAGCTTCGCGTCACCACGCGCTTGTTTAAGCATCTCGGAAACATCGTATAAGGTAGTCATCTGTAGCCCAGGGGCATCAAAATTGGTGCTAGTGCCGGAAAATGTAGCCGGCAAGCTACAAACTCTCAAGTGTTGCCCAGCGTTTTTTGTAGCCCATGGGATACGAAATCGACGAGGTGAAGCTAAATTGTAGCCTGAAAGCTACAATCTGACCGTGTCTCGAGTGAAGCATCTCAGTTAGCTTGGCCCGGCCCGTTCGCGCGGCGGCACCTAATTCGAACCCCAGAAGGATGTCATCCAATTGCGATCGTCATGACTCATGACCATCAATGGGTGGCCACCGTTTTCCACAGTCATGAAACGATCCTGGCACAGTCGGTGAACAACGGACTACCAAACATCGACTATCGTCGTGGCAGCGTTGGAACGAGACAACCATCGAATTGTTTGGAATGAAGAACCAACTGCCAGTCGCTAAACTGATGACACTTGGTCGAGCCTATCGCAGGCATGGCGGCGCAGGCCAAGCAAGTTGGCCTGCGCTTGGAGCCGCGGTAGGCAAACGAGCGGGATCTCTCGTTCAGGCGACCCAGGACTTCACCGCGTCGGCGCCGTACTGCTTTTTCCAGGCGTTGAGGACCTTATGGTTACCGCCCTTGGTCTCGACTACCTCACCGGAGTGCGGGTTGGTATAGGTCTTGGTTGCGCGTGCACGACGGTGATCAGATTTGGCAATGGCGACCGGCTTGGGGTCGAGGATGTCCAATACTGTCCGTAACGTATAACCGTACTCATTGAGGAGAGCCTGGAGTTTTTCTTCGAACTCCATTTCCCGTTTCAACTGGCCATCTGTCTTGAGTTTGTCCAGCGCCGCAAGTTGTTCGGCAAGTTGGGCTTCAAGACGTTTGTACTCGGCAATCTTGCTCATCATTTCCCTCTTCAAAGCCATAAGACATAATTGGCCCAGCAGGACAAACTACCACGGCCACTCATGGATAACCAGAAGAGGCCACAGTAAATGAAATTCTGCCTTGTATTCAGACGAAAACGTAAACACGTATTTACTGTAATCTACACAATACGTGAACACACAGTTACGCTTTTGTCCGTATACGCATTTCAGCAAATACAATTCTACAGAGATGCGCATTTTCACCTCCGTTAAAAATGCCTGCGTCGCACCCGCTTGCATGACGTGCAGGCCGCATCGACCAATCTGTCTGCTCAGTTGGCGATATGACGCAGCAATCGGACCGGGCACGCTGCAATTGGTTTTGTGCCGCATTGCCGTCTGGCCCGAGACTCAGGACGGCATGATCGGTATGGGCTGATCGGCACAGGGTAGGCCTCCATCTACAGGAGAGCTGCCCATGTCCCTCTTGCCCCACTACGCCGCACCCTCTTCTACCGACAACGACCGGCAACCCTTGCCCGACCGGCCGGGAGTGCCCAGACCGCATTGCACCCCGGCGCAGGATCACCCGACCTACCTCAACAACGTCGAGGCGGCAGTATTCCTACGGCTTTCGCCGCGTACCCTTGAAAAGCAACGCGTCATCGGGGGCGGACCGCGCTTTCGCAAGTTTGGCCGGCGCGTCATGTATGCCCTGGCCGATCTGCAGACATGGGCCGATGCGCGCAGCTTCGAGACCACCTTCGACCCCGAGTACCTGCAGCGTCACTGCGGAGGCGCGCGCCATGAACGTTGAGCCCCTGGATACCCATGAGCGCACGGTCCAAGCCGCCTGCCCAGGAGCCACCGCTATCCCCGTTTCGTGCCCTGCCCGGCGACATGGCCCCCGCGCGATGCCCAGGACCTGATGGCACACCCCTTCTTCTCGCTCGGCAAATCGCGTCGCACGCTGCCAATCGACTTTCGCGCTGGGAGCGTGACGGTACGTGTGGAAGGCACGCACGAGCATGGCATCGCGACGATTTGGGATGCGGACATCCTAATCTGGGCCGCCAGCCAGATCGTCGAGGCGCGCGATGCGGGCATTGCGACGTCTCGCCTGATCAGGGCTACGCCCTACGAGGTCCTGCGCTTCATCGGGCGCGGCACCTCCAGCCGCGACTACCAGCGGCTGAAGGCAGCCCTAGACCGTCTACAGACCACGAGCGTTGCGACCTCGATACGCGAGACCACCGGGCGCCGTCTGCACCGCTTTTCATGGATCAACGAGTGGAAAGAGCTGGCCGCGGCCGATGGCAGGCCATTGGGGATCGAACTAATCCTGCCGGACTGGTTCTATGCCGGCGTGCTGGATCGTGCCCTCGTGTTGACCATCGACCGGGCGTACTTCCGGCTGACCGGCGGGATCGAGCGCTGGCTCTATCGCCTCGTGCGCAAGCACGGTGGGCACCAGCCGGAGGGTTGGCAATTCGACTTCAGGCACCTGCACCGAAAGTCTGGCAGTGCTGCCCGCTACTCGGACTTTGCCCTCGATCTTCGTGCATTGGTCTCCCGCCAGTCCCTGCCCGGCTACCAGCTGGACATCGTGCGGATGGAGCCATCCACCGAGCTGCTTGCGTTCAGGCCCGTGCCGTAGGCAGCACGGGGATAAGCCGGGGACAAGCTGTGAAACCCGTCGTGCTATCAGGCGCAAATGCACTCGTGCCATCAGGCGCAGGACTATCGTGCTATCAGGCGCACCAAACTGAGTGCAGGCCAGAAAGTGTGCGGCCTGCAGCGTGCCTTAACTTAACTAACACAGAATCTCTAACTTGTTGTTGTGGGATCGAGGCTATCCAGGCAATCCATGCCCGCCGGCATGCACGCGTGGAGATCGGGTCATGATCCTCGCCCTGCTCAACCAGAAAGGCGGGGTCGGCAAGACAACCCTGGCCACCCATATCGCCGGCGAGCTGGCGCGGCGCGGAAAGACCGTGATCCTGCTCGATGCCGACCCGCAAGGCTCAGCGCTGGACTGGGTGCAACGGCGCGCCCAGCAGGGCCTCGCCAGGCTGTTCGGCGCGGTAGGCCTGCCACGCGAGACGCTCCATCAGGAAGCGCCAGAGCTGGCCAGACGTGCCGACCACCTGATCATCGATGGGCCACCGCGCATCGCTGCCCTGGCCAGATCGACGTTGATGGCGGCGGATCGAGTGCTGGTACCGATCCAGCCCAGCCCCCTCGACTTCTGGGCCAGCGCCGAGATGGTCGACCTGATTCGCGAGGCGCAGCTCTTTCGTCCAGCGCTGCGCGCCGCGTTTGCCATCAACAGGCGTGTCAGCACCACAGTGATCGGGCGCGAGGCCCGGGAAGCACTGGCCGACCAGCCGCTTCCGGCCTTTCGCGCCGAAGTGCGCCAGCGCATCGTATTCGCCGACAGTGTGGCAGCCGGCCGCCTGGTGCACGAACTCATCCCCTGATGGCGCAGCCGCCCGGGAGATCAGCTCGCTGGTTGACGAACTGCTCGGGTGGGCGCCATGAGCGCGAAGCGCGTCGGCATAGGCACGCGGCCCATGGCGGATGCCCAGGCCCGGGCATGGATCCGCCAGGCGTCGGGGCAGATAACGGCGAAGGGTAGCGTCTACACGGCGCGCCTTACGCTCGACATCACCCCTGAAATGCGGGCCCGAATCAAGGTGGCCGCCTTCCGGGAAGGTGTCACGGTGGCCCAGATGCTGCGCGAGTTGCTTGAGGCGAAGTTTCCGGAGCGCAAGGAATGAGTCGCCGCCGCATGTCACTGCTCCTGCTGGTGTTCGTTGGCACCGCATGGATGAGCTTGCCGGGTCTGATCAAGCTGCCGGTTAGGTTTGTGTACAACGCCTCGGCCAGCGTGCCGCCGGGCTGGTATCGCATCGACCTGGGTGCGCCGCCAAAGGTTGGGGAGCTGGTCCTGGTACACCTGCCAAGCGAGGCGGCGCAACTCGCCTCTCTACGTGGGTACCTTCCAATCGAAGTGCCGATGCTCAAGCCGGTCTTCGCAGCGCCGCCACAGCGCGCTTGCGCGATCGGCTCGCGTCTACTGGTAGACGGCGCTACGGCAGTAGAGGCGCGTGCATACGACCGCCGCGGCCGTCCCATGCCGCAGTGGCGAGGATGCCGCCCTCTGGTGGATGACGAACTCCTGCTGCTCTCCCCGAGCCATGCCGACTCGTTCGACAGCCGCTACTTCGGTCCCGTCAGCACACATGCCGTGCTGGGCACGGCACATCGGCTGTTCGACAAGTAGCCAAATGGAGACCCGAGAGGCGTGAAAGGCGGAGGGCAAGATAAAAGGGAACCCTACGCCCTGGCCGGCGAGTCCAGTCTACACGTGGGTTGGAGACGGCACGACCGTTGCCGTCTCGGGTGCCTGTCAGCGCAGGAGACGCACCGGCCACGCGGGCGACCGAGGCACCCCTGCGCCCCACTACGCCCTCCTGGGAGGCAATGATGGACGATCGGGATAGCACCCATGAGGACCGATTCCGGCCTCGCGTCGCGCCGCCGAAGCAGCGTGGCCAGGCCTTCATTGGCCAGGTACTTCGCCAGGCCAACAAGACGGGCGTCCATGCGCACGCGGGATCGACAAGGCCAGGCGCCCGCCTCGGCCGTGGTCATGTCATGGCTCAGTTCGGCCGCACAGGTCGCTCGGTCCAATTGCGGCGTGTCGCCGTCAAGACGCGCCTAGTGAATCTCCAACGCGCCGGCAGCCGATCCACGTCGACGCACCTGCGCTACATCGAGCGAGAGGGCGTAGGGCGTGATGGCGAGCCGGGCAAGGCCTACGGCGCGCTGACCGATGAGGTCGATATCCAGGCGTTTGAAGCGCGCGGCCGCGATGATCGCCATCAGTTCCGCTTTATCGTCTCTCCAGAGGACGCGAACTCGCTCGATGACCTGCCCACCTTCACCCGGCACCTGATGGAGCGAGTCTCGTCGGACCTTGGTACCCGGCTCGATTGGGTAGCCGTCGACCACTGGAACACCGACAACCCGCACACCCATATCGTGTTGAGCGGTAAGGACGAATCCGGCCGGGATCTGGTCATCGCCAGGGACTACATAGCCCATGGGATGCGCGAGCGGGCATCGGGGCTGGCGACCGATTGGCTCGGGCTTCGCACGGAACGGGAGATCGCGCAAAGCGCTCAGCGCGAAGTGACGAAGGATCGCTGGACGGGCCTGGACCGGATGCTCGTGCGTTATATGCCGCCCGAAGGGCTTGAGCTGCGGTCGCTCAGCCGCCATCCCCGTCGCCAGGAGCTGATCGGACGGCTGCAACACCTTGAGCGCCTTGGCCTTGCCGAGCAAGCCCCGAGCGGACACTGGCGCGTACTCGATCACGCCGAGCAAACGCTGCGCGAGTTGGGCGAGCGCGGCGACATCCTGCGCACGATGCAGCGGGCCATGGCCGACACCCAGCGGGACCTGAATATCGTTCAGCCTGGGCATGACGGCAGCGTAAGCGGGCGGGTGGCGGCCAAGGGGCTAACCGGCGAATCCCACGATCGGCCCTACCTGATCATCGATGGCGTGGATGGCCGCGCCCACCACGTCACGTTGCCGCGCGACGCGCAATTGTCGAGCTACCCGGTCGGTGCAATCGTCGAAGCCGGAGGCGCGTTGCCGCCGCGCGCGTTGGATAGGCGCATTGCCGCCATGGCGGTCGATGGTCTGTACGCCCGGGATACGCATCGCGCCATGCTTGTGAAGCGAGATCCGGACGTCGACCGGGAGTCCCTCCTCGATGCGCACGAGCGCCGACTCGAAGCCTTGCGCCGCGCCGGAATCGTTGAGCGGATAGGTAACGGGGTATGGCGCGTGCCGCCGGACCTTGCCGAGCATGGACACCGCTACGACAGGCAGCGCTCCGGCGGCGTGGCAGTAGTGGTCCATTCGCGCCTGCCAATCGACCGACAGGTACGGGCCGTAGGTGCAACCTGGCTTGACGCGCAGCTAGTGGGCCGAGCGGCGCAGCCAGCTCATCATGGCTTCGGCGCGGAGTATCGCACCCGCCTGCAAGAACGAGCGGATTTCCTAGCAGAACTTGGACTGGCGCAGCGTCAGGGCGAGCGCTTGTCATTTGCGCCAAACCTGCTGGCGACGCTTCGCCAGCGCGAATTGGCCGTCACGGTGAACGGAATTGAGGAGCGCACCGGGATGCAGCATTGCGCACCGATCGACGGGGTGCCGATCACCGGCATCTATCGGCGGCATCTGGATCTTGCCAGCGGGCGCTATGCGCAGCTCGAACATGAACGTGGCTTCAGTCTGGTGCCATGGAAGCCGGTCATCGAGCCGCGGGTAGGGCAATTCGTAACTGCACGGGTCCAGCGCGACCAGGTGTCCTGGAGCATCGGACGCTCGCGCGGCCGGGTCATTGGATGACCGAGGGGTGCTCCTCCAGACGAGGCGTCGCGGCCTCGTTCGCCAACCAGTGTTCGAAACGGCCCTCCTGCACCTGCCCTTCCCCTCGCCGCGTAATAAACCAGCCGCAGATCGCGGTCGACGTCGATCGTCAGGGACGTATGATCGAAGACGACCGGGCCAACCTCGGGAACGCTCAGATACCGAACACCCTGACAGGGGCCGTGGATATCCTGCTGGCGCCACCAGGTTCTGAAGTCGGTATCGACCTTTTCCAGATCCTTTACCAGTGTGCCAATGTCCGGATCGAGCGGTGCCCGGACGAAATCGCGGCGAAAGCTCGACAGGATCTGCAGCGCCTGGTCCTGCCAGGGATCGAACAGAGCCCGAAACGACGGTGCGGTGAACAGCAGCCAAAGCAGGTTGCGACGCTCGACCGGAAACCCCGAGAAACCAAACAGCCGGTCTGCCGCCGCGTTCCACGCCAACACGTCCCACCGCAGGTTCAACACATACGCCGGGCGCAACGGCAGGTCGGCCATCAATCGATGCACGAGGGGCGGGACCACACACCATGTCTTGCCCGGCTCTGGCGGTAGCCGCTGATGGGCCAGTAAAAACAGGTGGCGACGTTCTGTCGCATCGAGCTTAAGCGTCCGGGCGAGGTTCTCGAGAAACGTCGCCGATACGCCAATTTCCCTCCCCTGCTCCAGCCAGGTGTACCAGGACAACCCCACCCCCGCGAGCGCGGCCACTTCCCTCACGCCGGAGGCCCGGTGTCCGGCGCCTGCCGCCCGAAGGCAAGCCTACCTCCTCCGGTGTGATGCGTTCACGTCGGCTGCGCAGGAAATCCGCAAGTTCGGCGCGGTTTCGTTCGAGGCTGCGCGGTGCGCTCATCCGATTACCCCTGTAATAGCATAAACGGTCAAATTGTAACCCCCTGGAAACGGTACTAAGAATAGCAGCTCGTCGCGCAGAGCCCTATTGCAGAGCACTCGGCAGGGTCTGGCGACTTGATCGCTAGGAGATAAACGGATGTACCAATCATTGCTTCGCGAACAGCTGGAGTTATTGAAGTCCTCCAATCAGTACCGCACGTTCACAACGCTCAGCCGCATCTGCGGCCAGTACCCGTTGGCCAAGCTCCAGGGCGGCGACCGGGAGCCGGTCGTTGTCTGGTGCAGCAACGACTACCTGGGCATGTCCCAGCACCCGGCGGTGCGCGAGCAGATGCACGCCGCACTTGAGACCTACGGTGCCGGCTCGGGTGGGTCACGCAACATCGGCGGCTCCCACGAGCTGTACGAGCGCCTGGAAGCCAGCCTAGCCGAGTGGCATGGCAAGGAGGCCGCGCTCGTATTTCCAACCGGCTTCGGCTCGAACGATGCGACCTTGCAGTGCCTGTTGCGGCAAATACCGGATTGCGTGGTGGCGAGCGACGCTCTAAACCATGCCTCCATTGTCAACGGCATTCGCGCTACCCCCAACGAGCGCAAGGTATTCAGACACAACGATGCCCGGCATCTCGATGAGATCCTCTCGAGCTATCCACTCGGGCAGCCGAAGCTCGTCGTGTTCGAATCGATCTACTCGATGGATGGCGATATCGCACCCATCGAGCGCATCGTCGAGGTCGCCAAGCGCCACAACGCACTGACGTACCTGGACGAGGTTCATGCCGTGGGGATGTACGGGCCGCGCGGAGCCGGCATAGCCGCCCAGCTCGGCCTGGCCGACGAGATCGACATTATCCAGGGCACGATGGCCAAGGCCATCGGCGTCATCGGCGGGTACATCGCCGCGAGCCAGGTCATCGTCGATGCGGTGCGCTCCTTTGCAACCGGTTTCATCTTTACCACTTCGCTGCCACCGGCGGTCACGGCCGGCTGCCTTGCAAGCGTCGAGTACCTCAAGGCAAACGACGACGAACGCACCCGGCTGCATGCGAGGACGGCACTTCTACGCGAACGGCTCAAGCAGTACGACATCCCGGTCATGCCCTGTTCGCAGACGCATGTGTTGCCCGTTCTCGTTGGCGAGGCCGAGCGGTGCAAGGCTGCCGCCCAACGCCTGCTCTATACCCACCGCGTATACCTCCAGCCGATCAACTATCCGTCGGTGCCGGTGGGCACGGAGCGATTTCGCGTCAACGCCACCCCCAACCACAGCGAAGCGCAGATCGAGCAGCTCGCCGCAGCGCTGGACGAAACATTCGCGCACTTCAACATCCCCAGGGCTTCGAGCGCCTTTAAAACGGAGGTGGCGTAATGGGCGAATCATTCTTCAACGTGCGCAGCGCAACCGACCTCGACATCCCGATGCTGATCGAGCTGCGCGCGGTGCTGCTCGACGGCACCAACGCCAGCTACTCCAGCCGCACGCCGGCAGCGTGCGCGCGCTGGCGAGCGGCGTATCGGGCCTGGTTGAACGGCACTCTGGGTACCAACGACAACGTCCGCGTACTTGCCGCCGAACATCGCGACTCCGGTCAGGTGATTGGTTGCGCGACCGGCATCATCGACTCGAGAGCGCCTACCGCGGCGAACCCGAACGGGTTGTCAGGGTGGGTGCAGTCGGTCGTAGTTGCGCCGCAGTTCCGTGCCCGGGGCATCGCCCGCCAGCTCATGACGACCCTGCTGCGTTGGTTCGACAACCGCGACGTGCGCACCGTCGTGCTGCAAACCACAGAAGACGGGGCGCAGCTTTACTCTGCCCTTGGCTTCCAACCCAGCAACGAGCGCTTGCTGGTCCGCCAGGAGTCTTCGACATGAAGGTGCTCATCATCGGCCTGGGCTACGCCGGACTGCGTTGGCAGCACGCACTCGAATACGTTGGTCGCACGTGCGATGTCGCGATGTCGATCGCCTATCTGGATCGCCGCGAAAGGGCGAGCACGCTCAAGCGAATCGGAACCATCGAGCAGGCGCTCGAGGCGTTTGGACCGGATCTGGTCGTGGTCAGCGTCAATGACGTGAGTCATGCCGCGGTGCTTGGCCAGTTGGTGGGCTATCGCGGATTCGTCATTTGCGAGAAACCGCTGGCAACGCCAGTAGACAACCTCGCCTCGATCAATTCCGCGCTTGCTTCGCTCAATGGCTTTGCCCTGAACCTTGTCGAGCGCTACTCGGCTGCCAGCCAGACGCTTCGCGAGTGGGTCGCTCGGCATCGGTGGCGCCTGGTGCGGGCGCACTTCACCTGGGGCAAGGACCGTATCAACGACTATCGCCCAACCTGCGGCGTCACGAGCGAAGTGATCCATGCCCTGGACCTCGTGGGCTGGATCTGCCCCACCGAAGGCCAGTGGTCGGTCAACGAAGTGATCGGCGTTCGATCGGACTTCTCGATATCCGGCCACGCCGTGCTCGACACGGTGATGGTCGGCGCAACGCTCGGGGAGGCCCCCATCACCGGCTACAGCAGTTTCGTGAATGTCGTACGCCAGCGCACCGTCGACTGGTCGTTCGTGGACGACCAGGCGCATGTCATCCACGCACGGCTGACCTTCGATACGCCCTGTTGGGACCACGACCACCTGCGGATCTGGATGCGCGACACCGACGGAAAAGAGCTGGTCCTTCACGAAACCAACGAGGCGCCCTGCGAACGAGGCCTTGAGACGTTGCACAAGCTTGCGCGCCTCTGCCGGGACGCGGTGCTCTGGATAGCAGGCCGGCGCGAGCCGGACTTGCCGTTCGCCGACCTGCGCACTGCCATCAAACTGCAGCGCCTGCTCAACACGCTGGAGGCGCGCGCCAAGGCAGCCGCAATTCCCGCGCGTTACAACCGCGGCCAGAACCGGGTCCTGCTCGCCGAAGACAGCGACCTCGAAAGCCTCGGCTAATCAGGAGACGACTATGTGTGGAATTACAGGATGGCTGTCCTACAGCCAGGACATGCTGGAACACGAGAAAATTCTGCAGCGCATGACCGACTCGATGGCCCGGCGGGGCCCCGATGCGCAGGGAGTCTGGCTCGACCGCCCAATCGGCCTCGGCCATCGCCGCCTTTCGATCATCGATCTCGAGGGTGGCAAGCAGCCGATGTTGGCTCGCCAGGCGGACGGCGAGCAGGCCGCCGCCATAACCTACAGCGGGGAAATCTACAACTTCCGCGAGCTGCGTGCCGAACTGCAGCTGCGCGGGCATCGTTTCGAAAACCGCAGCGACACCGAGGTGGTCCTTCGCGCCTACCTCGAATGGGGGAAAACTTCGTCGACCGGCTCAACGGCATGTACGCCTTCGCCATCTGGGATCGACGGCAGGAAAGCCTGCTTCTCATCCGCGACCGCATGGGCGTCAAGCCCCTGTACTACTACCCTACCGCGGACGGTGTCATCTTCGGATCCGAGCCAAAGGCCCTGTTGGCCAACCCGAGCGTGCCGCGCAGGGTCCGTGCCGACGGCCTTCGGGAAATACTGGAGATGGTCAAAACCCCCGGCCACGCCGTGTTCCATGGCATGTACGAGGTTTTGCCCGGCGAAGTCGTTCGAGTCGATCGACGAGGGCTGACGCGGCGACGCTACTGGCGCCTCGAGGCGCGCGAACATGCCGATTCGCTGGAGCAGACCATCCGGCATACGCGTGATCTGCTGGAGGATATCGTCGAGCGTCAGATCGTGGCAGACGTTCCCCTGTGCAGTCTTCTCTCAGGCGGTCTGGACTCGTCCGTGATCACGGCCCTGGCATCGAAGAAACTGCTGGAGGCCGGCAAAGCGAACATCCGCTCCTTCTCGGTGGACTTTCGAGATCACGGCCGGGGCTTCGCTGGAGACGCGGTCCGGGGAACGCCGGATGCCCCCTTTGTCCACGAGCTGGTTGCGCGAATCCACAGCACACACGGCGAGATCATCCTGGACAGTGCCGAGCTTGCCGATTCGACCCTGCGCCGTCAGGTCGTGCGGGCACTGGATCTGCCTCCAGCGTACTGGGGCGACATGTGGCCGTCGCTCTACCGCCTGTTCGAGGAGGTGCGCAAGCATTCGACCGTGGCACTGTCCGGGGAAAGCGCCGATGAAGTATTCGGTGGCTATCGGTGGTTTCACGACCCAGAGGCAATCGAGGCGGACACCTTTCCCTGGCTGACCTCCGTCACCGGCAAATACTTTGACGGGAAGACACTGTTCGACCGCGGCCTGCTGCGCCAGCTCGACATGCCTGCATTCCTCGCCGACAGCTACCGCCAGGCCATTGCCGAAACACCGATGCTTGTCGGCGAGAATCCGGTCGAGCGGCGCATGCGAGAGCTGAGCTACCTGAACCTCACACGCTTCGTACAAACGCTGCTTGATCGCAAGGATCGCATGAGCATGGCGGTCGGACTCGAGGTCCGGGTTCGGTTCTGCGACCACCGACTGGTCGAGTACGCCTTCAACATCCCATGGTCGCTGAAGGCCTTCGATGGGCGCGAGAAGAGCATCCTGCGCGCAGCGACACGCGACCTGCTGCCGCCATCGATCACCGACCGCGTCAAGAGCCCCTACCCCTCCACGCAGGACCCTGCGTACGAGCGTGCGCTGCGCCAGTCGTTGGCCGAGATCATGCAAAGCCAGGACGCGCCCGCCAAAGCGCTGCTGGACCCCGTGCACGTCCGGGAAACCCTCAGCCGGCCACTGGGCGACGTTTCGCCCATGTATGACCGGATGGGCATGGAGCTCGCCGTCGGCCTCAACAGCTGGCTGACGGACCTGGACGTAACGCTGGACCTTTGACCATTCGGGCGTGGCCCGACGGGCCACGCTACCCTGACACGACGTGGAGCCCTCATCTGCCATGAGCAATCCCTCATCCAATTCGCTGCCCATTTACCTGATCGCCCTCGGCGCCTTTGCGCTCGGCATGGCGTCCTACGTCACGGCCGGGCTAATACCCTTGATCGAAGACGCCTTCACGGTTTCAGTTGCCGTTGCCGCGCAGTTGGTCACCGCCTTCACCCTAGCCTACGGACTCGGCTCGCCCATCTGCGTGGCGCTAACCCCACCAGACTGGCAACGCGGTGGCCTGCTTGCCGCCCTGGCGCTTTTCGTCATAGCGAACGCCGCCAGCGCGCTTTCGACCGATTTCCATGCCCTGCTGGCCTGGCGCGCCATCGCCGGAATTGGCGCAGGCGTATACCTTGCGATGGGCATCGGCGCATCGGCAGCCCTTTCAACTGCCGAGCGGCGCGGCAAGTCCATCGCGATCATCATGGGCGGGATGGCCAGCGGCGTGGTCCTGGGCGTACCGCTGAGCCTCATGATCGCCGACCACCTCGGGTGGCAGGCCGCGCTCTGGCTGGTCACGCTGCTCGGGCTTCTGGCCTTCGCCGGGCTCCTGGTGCTGTTGCCTGCACTACCTGCGGCACCAGCCAGCTCGCTTCGCGAGAAGCTTGCCATTCTGGCCGACGGCCACGTCGTCACCATCCTGCTCGTTTCGCTACTTGCCGCCATCGCCAGCCTCGGCATGTATACGTTCATCGCCCCGCTGCTGCGCGATCCGGAGTACGGCGGTGTTCGTTCTGTTACCCCCTTCCTGTGGGCCTGGGGCATCGGTGGCGTGCTCGGCAGCTTCCTGGTCGGACCGGTGGTCGATCGCGTAAAAGGGCCCGTGGTGGTCCTGGCGATCATGCTCATTCTTGGCGCATCGCTGCTGCTGCTGCCCATGGTGGCCACCTTCAGTGCCTGGCTTGCCATGCTGCCCATCGTGTTTTGGGGGGCCGTGGGTTGGGCCCTGCAGGTGCCGCAGAACAACGAATTGATCCTGGCGCGCCAGGATCAGGGCGACGGCAATCTCGCCATTGCGCTCAACGAGTCGGCGCTCTACCTGGGCAGCGCGATTGGTGCCGCCGCAGGCGGGTTCCTTCTCCTGCTGCAGTTGCCCACCTGGTCGCTCGCTGCCAGTGCCGGCGCCGTTGCGCTGGTAGGCGCGCTACTGCAGACGCTGAACCTGCGGCGCCAGCCATCCTGGCTTGCAGCAGGACGTACTCAATAATTCGCTGATAACCCCTCGAGAGGTAATAGCCGTGGAGCTTCGCCACCTTCGTTGCTTTGTTGTTGTTGCCGAAGAACTGCACTTCGCTCGGGCGGCCGCACGGTTGCATATCGAGCAGTCACCCCTGTCGCGCATCATCAAGGACCTTGAATACAGGCTTGGTGTACAGCTGTTCGAGCGCACGACCCGACGAACCCGCCTGACCTGGGCAGGCAGCGTGCTGCTCGAGGAAGCGCGCCGGATCTTTGCCGTAGTCGAACAGGCCAAGGCAAGCGTCAAGGGCGCTGCCGCGGGTTTCCGCGGCAAGCTTCGTGTCGCGCTGTCCGATGGCGTACCGCAGTCGCGGCTCGCTGCGCTGTTGGCCCAATGTCGAGAGGAAGATCCGGACGTCGAGATCTTTCTTCGCGAGGTGCCGTCCTCGGTGCAGGCCAACGGCCTGCGCGAGGACCTCTTTGACGTCGGATTCGCACAGACCGCCGCCAACGAAGGTGATGGGCTCCTGGCCGAGCCTGTCTGGCAGGACCCGCTTGTCGTCGTCTTGCCTGCCAGGCACCAGTTACTCGCACACAGGCAGATTCCACTCGAGGAATTAGTGCGGCATCCGTTGGTGCTATGCGAGCCGGAGGTTTGTGAGGGCTTCTGGCAGCAACTTCACCCCGTACTCAAGCCGATCGAAACGCAGATGACGATTGCCGAGCGTGTGCCCACGCTTGACCTCCTGATGGCGCTCGTCGCCGCAGGTTACGGCCTTGGCTTCTCGAGCCTTGCTCGCATCACCGAACTCAACAACCCAGATGTGACAACCCGGCCCTTGGCGGGCGACAAGACCATGGTCACCACATACCTGATCCGGCGTAACGTCGAACCCAGCGAGCAGTTGAGTCGATTCATCAATCGGGTCGTGCACGCAGATCGGGTCTCCTTTGAACCTCCGAGTACCGGTGTGTCAGCACCGCCGGCAGGATTTTAGCTTGGCGCGGATCGATCACGTGGCTCAAGTGGTGGTGCTGGCGTAAAAGTGTTCGAAGACGAAGCCGCCGCTACCCCGGCGGATGGCAGCGTCCGGCGATTCGCTCGGAGGGCGGGCTCCGGTCTCCCTATATGAGCCGGAACATGGCGCGCAGCAGATCTGCCCGGGCTTAGTAGCTCTTGTAGGGGGCCCTAAGATAAAGGGAACGTGGCGGCTGCTTACCTTGGTCTGCCGACAGCCCGCGTCCTTTTCTTGATAGCAAATATCTTCCTTGCCTTCAATTAAATTAGCCCAGCCCTCAAGGTCGTCAGCACTCAGCTCTCGAGAGATGAATTTTTCAAGGGCCGATTCCAGATTATTAACCCCCACCACTTACCACTGCTGGTTCCTCTTAACATCCCAGCTGAACTCCATGAAGATTTATTAACTCACCAGCTAGCTTACCTAAAAATCTACAGATGTTGAAGGCATGAGCCTCTATCACTCAAGGGTAAATCTTTTACCTGCACAATATTACTGTGCGGGTCCTATGGTTTTGCCTCCCGTCACCATTAGCATTGGCAGCAAGAATAACCCCCTCGCCTCGGGCGGGACTCGTCCAATAGTGCGCACCAGGGGGGTTAGTTTTTTCTGCCGCGCGCAGCCTGGGTTCAGTCCTACCGAACCGAGTTTCACGCAAAGGGTCTGCCGGGCCGAAGCTAGGCCGTCCTGACTCCGTTCAGCAGTTCAAGGTGGCGATCAAGCATCTTGAGCAGTTTCACTAGGGCCAGTGGCGGCGTCTCGTAGCGCGAGAACGCATTGACGCTGCCGCCGATGGGCCGATATCACCACCGTACCCTACATCTGGATGGATGCTTTCAGGCCCCAACGTAGTCCCCTTGAGGCGGCTTGACTAACCAGTCCCAAGTTACACCGTTCAAGTCGTACCGAGCACATCGGGAAGACGAACCAAGGGACTGGAAGTATGTAAGCCTGCAATCTGGAGCATGTGCAGAAGTTCCGTCCTCATGCAACCGCAAGCACAATGACAAAGCAAGAGAACGAAACGATCGAAATTAAGGCAGCCCGAATGTAAGCCCTGACAACGTTCGCCGCTTCAAGCGACATGCCTTTTGATGCTGGGTTTCTGTAGAGAATGAATTGCAAAACAGCTGACGAGTAAAATTCATACCCCTTTATGTTTACAGTACTGAGCGCGTCCTCTAACTCAGCCTTAATGCTCAAACACTTTATCAATCCGTATATACCTGCACATAGCGCAACGATAGAGATAACGCCTAAAATCATTATTACTCCAGAGGAATATTCAAGCCTACGCCGGACCCGGTGATCTTGGCGCCTATAGCTGGTCCGACGCCTACACGCCCGGAAACGCCATTTGTCCCTTGAGTTGAGGACACATCAAGGCTGATCGGTCCATACATTGGCACGGAAAACCCCGTAGACGTCCCTACTGTAGTCATTTTTGAATTCGCTGCGCCTGCTGAACCAGACACTCCAGCCGTTACGGAAAAGCCAAAGCCTATGCCCGGAGCAATCGATAAAGTTAGATTATTCTGGCTTGGCGAGACGCTCAAATCACCTGAAATAACTACTGGGACTGGCCCGAGCTGCCCCCAAACTCCCGTTTTGATGTCAATGTTAGATAAGCCTCGCGTCGAGCCTGGTAGTGCAGAAGCCAAGCCCGATGGGCAGTATCCTTCAGGGTAGGGGCTGCCTCCGTTGCAGATCGTTTGTCCATACTCATCCTTCCAGCATTTGCTTAAGCCATATGGATCAACGAAGATCAAAGGGTTCCCTCCGACGTATCCATAGGTATTTAGGCCCGCCGCCAACCCAATCGGATCACTCTCAACATAGCGCCCGGTCTGCGGATCGTAATCGCGGAAGTAGTTGTAGTGCAGCCCGCTTTCGCTGTCGTAGTACTGGCCGGGAAACCGAAGATTTATGGTGGCTGCTCCAACAGCCGTTCCTACCCCAAAGGCATCCGACTTCCACCGCCAGATTTCATCACCGGACTGGTTGGTAGCTAGCCGTGGCGTATTGAGATGGTCAGTATGCAGATAGAAAGCGCTGCTGCTGGCGATAGCTCCTTGTGCATCGTAGGTGAGGGAAATGCCGCCCAGCGGTAGGCTGTCCAGCCAGAGATAGAACTGGCTATCGAGTTTGACACCGTTGGGGCTGTAGCGCGTTTCGCCGAGCAGTTGGCCATTCGGGCCGTAAAGAAAGGTTGTGGTCTCGGTGCCCGTGATTTTGTGGGTGCGCTGGCCCAATGCGTTGTAGCGATATTGAGCAATTACATTGCTGCCGACCTTCACCTTGGCCAAACGGCCTTGAACATCATACTCAAAGGTATGGTTATCGCTGGACTGGGTCAGGTTGCCTGTGGCATCGCTAATCACCGCTTGTCCATTCACCGCTACCAGTCGATTGCTGTCATTGGCATAGCTTAGGTCGGTGACCATGCTGCCCATGGGCTGGCCTTCGCTCAGGCCGATGAGCGCTTTGCTGGTCCGATTGCCCACTGCGTCGTAGCCATACTGCAAGCGTTGGTTGCCTTCATCTTCGCGGGTTAACCGATCAAGTGCGTCATATCCATAGAGCAAATCGCCAAACAGGCCGTTCTCCAGGCTCTGGATGTTGCTGTTGGCGTCGTAGCTGTAGTTTGCATCCCAGGGCCCCACGCTTTGCTGGGTGAGTCGATAGTCCTTGTCGTAGGTGCGTTTTAGGCTGATGCCGTTGGCCCAGGTAAGGCTTTTCAGCGGCCCGAACGGCAGATAGCTCAGATCGCTGGCAAAGGCAGCAGGCTGTTCACCGATAACGATGTCGACCTCGCCAACCTGCCCGGCGGCATTGCGCTGATATTGCACGGCAAAGCCTGCCGGGTAATCGATGCGCGTGAGCTGGTTGGCGCCATCGTAGCTGTACTGCAGGGTGTCGTAGACGTCGCTACCAGCCACCTCGAGTGAGCGAAGCTGCTGCACCAGGTTGCCGCGTGCGTCGTAGCGATAGCCGAGTACTCCGCTGGCATCCTGCACCGCTGTGAGTCTGCCAACCCCATGATTACCGTCAGCGGTCATGTCGTAGTGATACTGAATATTGAGCGCCGGGTTTGCGGGGTAGGTTTTGCTCGTGAGGCGGTTCAATGCGTCGTAGCTGTAATTCGTTACGACGCCGCGGGCGTCGGTTTTACGGATCACGTTACCGGCCGCATCGTGAGCGAAGGTGGTTGTGCCGCTGTCGGGACTAACCAATTGGGTCAGATTACCTAGCCCGTCATAGCGGTACTGGGTCGTAACGCCTCGGGGATCGCTGACCTGGGTCAGGTTGTCCTGTGCATCGTAGCCAAGCGCCGTGACGCCGTTGAGCGGGTCGGTACTGGTAACCAGGCGGTCGAGCGCGTCATAGCTGTTCGTAGTGCTGTGCTGTTTGGGAGTGGTGTCAGCGGCGAGATTGTCGTTGAGGTCGTAGCCGTACTGGCGAGTCTGGCCTTGCGCCCCGACGGCGCGAAGCAGGCGTCCGAGTTCGTCATAAACCCAGGATTGCTGTTGGGTCAGTAAGCCGGACGCATCGTTGAGACGTTGAGCGGTGCGGTTGCCCATTGGGTCATAGTCATACTCGACCTTCTCGCCCAGGTTGTTGGAAATCGCCGTCAGGCGACGGGCGTCATCCCAGGTGTACTGCAGCCAACTTCCGTCGCCACGAGTCACCTTGGTGATCTGTCCAATGGCATCGTACTCGAAGCTTGTGCTGCTACCGGCAGTAGTTGAGGAGCTCAGCCAACCCTGCGGCGCATAGGTCAGGGTGGTTGTCACACCGTTGGCGTCAATCAGTGTCTGAGGATTGCCGTAGGTATTGAAGTTTGAGAGCTGCGTGACATGACCAAGGGCATTGGTCAGCTGTGTCAGATGGCCTTGAGCGTCATAGGCATAGGTCGTGACATCCGACACGTCGGTACGAGGACCATCGGCCGTCTCGATCAACCCAAGGCCGTTGTAGGTGTAGCTCCAGCTGCGCTCAAGCGCCTCAGCGGTTGATACACCCAGTGCTGTCGCTAACGCCAGCGCAAGCAGGCTTCTGCAATGTGATGTTTTCATCGGTCAGTTCCTTCTGATCAGCGCTGAGTGAGGGTCTGGCTGAGCTGCCGCCCTTGTGCATCGTAGGTGTAGTTCGTGATCTGGTTTGGCTCGGTCACGGTGACGGGTAAGAACAGGGTTGGATGCCAGGCCGTGGTAATGGTCCGAGCTTCGGGCGTGCCAAACGCTTCTGTTCGGGACACCTCAAGGCCTCGCTCGTTGTAGTCGTAGGTCGTGACGTTGCCCTTGTTATCGGTCTTGGTCTTTAGCAGACCGCGATCATCGTATGTAAAGGTGGAATTACTGTTCGGACAATTAGCCGACGCTTCGCCTTCTATGGCAGATATGTGCTTGATGCCTTGAACAACCTTGAAGCGGTAGGTTGCCCTTTTCCCTAGTTCGTTGGTGACTGATGCTGAGCCGTCAGCGTTGTAAACAACGGATGTCTTCTCAGCGCCGTCGGCATGCTCACTCGCAATTGCGCGCCCTTGTGCATCGTAGGCCCACGTGGCATAACGAACACCGCGCTCATCCGTAATCCCGGTTAAAAACCGTGGATAAGATCGATTTTCGTAGTGGAACACTCTTTCTCGCTCAGTACCCGCCTGGTTTTTTGAAACCTTCGTCAGTCGTTGCGTACTGTCGTAGATATAACTGATAGCTGTGTCGCCAGCGCTAAGGTTCAGGGGTTGACCCCAAGAATCTTGAGAGAACTGAAGACTGTTCCCACCGGAATCTGCAACCATCACAGTCGAGGTGTCGTATGAAAGTGTATGGAATTGACCGACCGGATTGGACCATTTAATCAATCGCCCCTGGCCGTCGAATTCAAAGAGCTCTTGCGCGGGCGATCGGTAGCGCCAGCCGGTACCAATGGACGTCATGCGGCCTAACTCAGTAGGTTCAGCGACCGTCTCTCCCGCAGATAACGTAAACTTCGATTCTTTCCCGTCACTCTTAACAAGCGTAATCAGCATTGAAGTTAATATCAGTTTAGTGGAGTAGTTATGGCGCCAGTAACCATCAACGCTGTTGTAAACACGCTCGAATCTTAACGGGAAAGACCCACCACCTATGTAGTCAAACTCTTCCTGATACTTGTTGCCGATGGCGATGTTGATTGGATTACCTTTGGAAGGGGAAGGCGCGTCACAGCTCAGGCTATCGTCCGGCTCTCCGTTATTTTTGCTCAAGTCTACGTCTGGGGAGTACATCACCGTCATGCTGTCTGACGCGCTACAACCGCCCGCACTGCCACTTACGGAAAGGAAGTTCAGACCCGGTCTGAGAGTGACCCCAACCCCTCTAGACTGAAGAAACGATACTGCGGCAGTGAAAGAGCCGGAGTAGTTGAAGAACGGTGCACCATTTAACGTGGCGGTTACAGTTCCCGCGTCGCCTTGGGACGCATCCGCCCCGCCTTGGCCAAAGACCGTAATATTTGGTGCGCGTACCGTCGCCCCATTGCCTGGGGACGTGAACCTAAGGGTACAGGCACCATAAGCTTCTTGGCCCAGCACCAGTAAGCCTACAATCGCAGCAAGCCGTGTTAAACGCATCAATTCGCCCTCCATAGCCGTAATTACGTTCTCACGTTCTACACTTGAAAAGATGACGAAATCATGACCTTTTCCACAAACTGTTTGCTTCGGCTGATAGGACGTGAGCTAAGCGACCAACGGTCTCTTTCTATCCTGCCCCGGCGTGTTCAGAAAGGCATCGCGATTCCCCGAAACGCTTTGTAGGCACCGGCATGTCAGCGATGATTATGAGCAAACACTACATCATGCGTGGTCACGACGGGCCGTCCCTGTCGATTGAGCGACACGACGCTGCTGTCATCTAAAGTGCCACGGTCGGTCAATCGATCTGACCGGCTGCTGGGCTGGTAGCAAGGCGCCGCATCTGTGACTGCAGCGCTTCAATGGCTCGACGTGAAGTTTGATCAGCGGATGAAGTACGGAGGTTTTCCAGGAGTGCAGCTGTTAGAGGCGGACGTATAGTAATGATGCCTGCCGCCATGTTGGTCGATCGCCCCGGCTGGTTGGGGAAAAAGAGCTTCTCACCAGTTCCGTGACGCGATATCTCAACGTGATCGGCGCGTACGGTTTCCAAGTGCACCCCTGGGATGAGTTGCTGCCCGACCCGTACTGCGACAGGTGGCCCTCCTGAAATCTTGAGGATCGCCGATGAGCGACCCGCAATAGGGTGCACAAAACTGCCTAATAGAATGATGGGGACGGAGACAGCTTTCCGCGGCTCGCCGATGACCGCAGCTGGAGATCCAAACAAGGTGGATAAGCGATCAATGTCTATCGGGCTTCGAACGAGCTCCTCAGCATCTCGTATAGGACGCTCGGCTGTAAGTGCGCACCACGCTTGCCACTGTTTGAGCATGCTTACGGCCATCAGCGACGCTATGCCTACAGCCACAGCCCAAGGCAGCCCCCGCTGGTGAAGCAGAACCAAATGGTGAGCTTTCATGGTGCGCGGTCCTGAGTGATACCTAGCACGACTTCCTGTCAGTCAAACGATACATTCATCGAGCCACTCAAGTCATCATTCCATGTCGCGTTCATGATCAAGGTCCGCTTCCGGCCAGGAGCAGACGTTTAGAGCAGGAAAAATAAATCTGTCCCCTTCTTACAATGCACCGATTGCCTTACCAGAATGCCAGCCACCTCGCATTGCTCTGCTTCGACCGGGATCAGCAGCATCACTAGTCGATGGTGCTGGGGTTAAAGCCTGCATTCAATATTCTTCCAGATATCGCTATAGTTGTACTTCAACCAGGCGACCAGAACCTTATCAAACTGCCGGCGGAACCAACTGTTCTCCCGCGCCGCTAGCCTTTCTTCGATCATCGCGTTGAGAGAGTCAGGATCGAAGCCTGTCCAAACCTGCGGTACTGCTGCAGCGATGTTGGTAAAACACACGGGCGCAACTTCAGAATAAAGAATGTCGTACGCCATCCTTGGATCGACGTCCTTGATCTTTTAGCTATGTAGTCGTAATCCACTGGAGAATCATTGAACGCATCGGAAAGTGCGGTTCTGACTTCTGTTAGTTTTGGTTCACTCAGAAAATGTCCCAATGAGAAAACTCCTCCAACTCAGCATCCAGCGAGTCCGCAACCGCGCCCCCTGCGACACCACCTGCGATCGATCCAACCAAAACAACCGCTATTGCGCAGATGGGCGCACCAGGGCCGCAAAGCGCGCTGACTCCCAAGCCTGCAAGAATCCCCCTGCGGCACCACCACCGATGACGATGCCTTGACGCGCCGTCTCTTTAACCTTGTTTTCAGCATTCAAAATCTGATAAGTCGCAAGCGCGGCGGTCACGAGAACACCTAGCTTGCCCATGATTAACATTTTTGAGTACCTTTCGTGAACTTGGCGTCATCCCGACCGGCAGCTTCTAGAATGGTGTAATGAATCTTTGACTGTTCCGAGGCTGAAAGGCTGTTGTAAGGTTTATTGAAGAGCCGTTCCGAGTACCGATCAAATAGCGACTGCAATGTCCGACCATCGGCTTTCTTCTTTTGGACAATCGCTAAACCCTGCGTAGAGGTAAACTTCCGGTGCTCAATCATGATCTTGTTTCTCATTTCATGACTGAATTGCACTCCTTCTTGCGCAGTTATTCTTCCTGCTTTTACGTCATCCAATGTTTGCTTGGATAGGCGCTGGATGTTTTTCAGGTAGCTTGCCCTAACTTTCTCATCCGAAATTGCATCCAAAGAAAACCTTAACGCAGCCCCTCCATCAGCTCTAGTGCTCTGTCGAGCGGAGAGTCTTCTAGCGCGTGCTCACGCTGAACAACATAGCTGCCAGTGACAATGTAAGGCTCTGTCATAGGATGTTCCTTATCCCAGGATCGTTTTCAAAAAAATCTCGGTGAGAGAGGATGATTCGGCAGGCTGACCATCTGCGAATTCGAGCATCAGGCACGTTTTGCCTGATGGGTTAGAGAACCTAACAGTATTGTCTTTATTAAATATGCCTAGGAGTGTTGAGCCATCCTCAAAGTGTGCTGTGCACGATAAGCCTTCATAGCTTTCTGCTGCAGGAATTCTAAAACCTATCCATCTTGCTTGGCCGGCCAAAGCTGCTGGCGGAATAAAGTCGTATGGTGGGTGCGTGTCTCCAATGATGATGGTCCCCGAACCGCCGATGACGATGCTGCCGTGACTGCCCCCGGTATCGACTGTGGCGGCGTTCCGGCCGTTGATGAATACAGTTAAAGACAGACCAGAGGACAGCGCGCTGCCACAGGTGCAAGTGTCACCCTTGCGTGCGGCGGGTAGGCCATCGAAAAAACATCGGCAGAACCTGTTGCGATAGGAGTGGTGCCGTGCCCAGGCATAGGGCAACTGGATGGGTCGCTCTTACGCGCCGCTGGTTTGGCCATGAATGACGTCCTGTCAAAAATTCTTCTGTGCCGTGCAACCTATCATGATCGTCACGCGCTTTCGCACTCTTGCATCACAGTTAGGCAGGTCGATAGATGCCTGGAGCTAGCTGAATAGCGACACATTCCTAGTCAGCTACCCTTTGACCCGCAAACGAAGGGCACGCCATATGTAGTGGTCAACCCATCCCGGACAGTGGGTTAAGTTCATCTTCGTGGAAATGGGGTAGAACCCCACATACAACCGTTGGCATAAGGCCGCTATTGGCCGCTAGCTGCCGGGTAACCCCTTCAACTGCATCGAGTAGCTGACATGTTCGGACGCGCGCCATCAAGGAATGAATGCAACCTTTCCTTCGCGTGGGACATGGGAGGCACAGCACGACCGGCCCGTCCGCAGCTCCGCCCCGTTACGCCTCCCGCACCGCCTGCACCGCCTACATAATCCTTGCCCAATCGGTCTTTGATACCAGCAGCTTGATTACCGAACCTTATCCATACGGCACGCCAAGGTGCCGTATGGATGAGGAGCGCAATGGCGGTGAATCAGGCATCGAACGTGCTGTACGGACAGGTGGTGACGACGGTCTCGGTCGCGCTTGCCGGCGTCTGGATCGCGACGCAGTCGGCCGCATCATCGCTGGGCTACGCCGAGCAGCTTGGCCGCCCCTGGTTTGAGTTGCAGGGCTATCCCGTCTATCAGCCATGGCGCTTGTTCGGCTGGTGGTTTCGGTTCGGCGATGCGTCCCCGTCCACGTTCGACAGAGCGGGGTTGATCGCAAGCGGCGGCAGCGCAACTGCCGTGTTGCTCGCATTCGGCATGTCTATCTGGCGAGCCCGCCAGTCCCGTACAGCCACTACCCATGGTTCGGCGCGCTGGGCCATGCCCAGGGAGGTACGTGCGGCTGGGCTCACAAAGGACGCGGGTGTTTGCCTGGGTCTTTACAGGGGTCGCTATCTGCGGCATGCAGGTCCTGAGCATGTGCTTGCGTTCGCACCCACCCGCTCCGGAAAAGGCGTGGGGCTGGTCGTGCCCACGCTACTAACCTGGACCGGCTCGGCCGTCATCCACGATATCAAGGGCGAGAACTGGAGCTTGACCGCAGGCTGGCGCTCGCGCTTCTCCCATTGCCTACTGTTCAACCCGACCGATCAGGCTTCCGCGGCCTACAACCCGCTGCTCGAGGTTCGTCGAGGCGCTCATGAGGTACGGGACGTCCAGAACATCGCGGATATCCTGGTCGATCCCGAAGGCGCGATGGAGCGGCGCAATCACTGGGAAAAGACCAGTCACTCTCTGCTGGTCGGCGCTATTCTTCACGTCCTGTACGCCGTCGAGGATAAGACGCTGCGAGGCGTTGCCAATTTTCTTTCCGATCCCTCCTGCACCTTCGAGTTGACGCTCCATCGCATGATGGTCACCCACCATCTGCTGGAGGGTCCCCATCCGGTCGTCGCCTCTGCGGCGCGCGAAGTATTGAACAAGAGCGAGAACGAGCGCTCCGGCGTGCTCTCGACGGCCATGTCCTTCCTCGGCCTGTACCGTGATCCGACCGTCGCGCAGGTGACTTCACGCTGCGACTGGCGCATTGCGGATCTGGTTGCCGCTGCGCATCCGGTGTCGCTCTACCTCGTCGTTCCGCCGTCGGACATCAGTCGCACCAAACCGCTTATTCGACTAATCCTGAACCAGATCGGGCGGCGCCTGACCGAATCGCTCGAGGGCACCGACGGGGTCAAGCGCAGGCACCAGCTCCTGCTGATGCTCGACGAGTTCCCCGCGCTGGGGCGGCTGGATTTCTTCGAATCGGCGCTGGCGTTCATGGCCGGTTACGGCCTGCGGGCGTTTCTGATCTCTCAGTCGCTCAACCAGATCGACAAGGCATACGGGCAGAACCACTCGATCCTGGACAACTGCCATGTCCGCATCACCTTTGCAACCAACGACGAGCGAACGGCCAAACGCATCTCCGAGACCCTGGGCACCGCGACTCAATTGCGCGGGCAACGCAACTACGCGGGCCACCGGCTCGCACCCTGGCTAGGGCACCTCATGGTCTCTCGCCAGGAGACGGCACGACCGCTGTTGACGCCCGGCGAGGTGATGCAGCTACCGGTCGACGAGGCCATCGTGATGCTCTCCGGCGTGCCGCCCATTCGCGCCAAGAAGCTGCGCTACTACGAGGATCGCAACTTCGTCCGAAGAGTCTGCGGTGCTCCGATGCTCACCCCGGGCCGCTATCCGGATGCGCCCGCCGAAACACCTCACGACTGGTCGGGTGTCATTGAGCCAGGCGAGCCCTGCCAGCCGTTCAGCCTCCTCGAGGACGGCGCCCTTGGCCTCGAGCACACCTCGCTAGATGAATCATGGAACCGGTCAAGTTCGACACCAAACCGTCCGCCACTGGCCAACGACCTTGCGCTGCTGGACGACGACGCCAGTCTCGACTCAGTCGGAACTCCCTTGCGGATATCGGCGGCGATTGGTCCTGACGATGGAGTATCCCTATGAGACGGGCGCGGCTGAACCTTTTCATCGAGCCCGAGCACGCCAGGCGTCTCGATGAACTCGCCACCAAGAAAGGCGTATCGAAGTCCTCCCTGGTTGCCGCGGCACTGGGGAGTTGGTTGTCGCCCGCTTCGGGTGAACAGCGTGAGGTTGCCATGGGCAAGCGGCTGGATCGCCTCTCGAGGCAGTTCGAGCGGTTGGAGCGCGACCAGAATATCCTCATCGAGACGGTTGCCCTGTACGTGCGCTACTACCTGACCGTTAGCACGCCAGTGCCCGAAGCGCACCAGGAAGCCGCGCGAGCCCAAGGCCGCCTGCGCTTTGGCCACTTCGTCGAGCAATTGGGCAGACGATGGCAAAAAGGGCGACGTCTAATAGACGACATCGAGCGTGAAGGCCAGGCATTCGAAACACCCGATCAGGCCATGACAGCGTCGGGAGATCGGCCATGACCACCCGTCCCACCACGGCGCTCATGCGCAGCGCGACAATGTTGCGTACGGCCTTGGGCGCCCGGATCTTGACCGCCCTGGACGATGTGGACGTCGCCGAAGTGATGCTGAACCCCGATGGCCGCCTGTGGATCGACAGACTAAGTGGGGGCCGGCAGGAGATCGGAACCCTGTCGCCATCCGAGGCTGAGCGCATCGTCCGGCTGGTAGCAGCGAACGTGGGGCACGCCGTAAATGGAGCCCGTCCCCTGCTGAGTGCCGAACTGCCTGAGACCGGGGAGCGGTTCGAGGGCGTGCTGCCACCCGCCTCGCCCGCGCCCGCCTTCGCAATCCGGAAGCGCGCAGTCCAGACCCTCACCCTCGACCGCTATGTCGAGCACCGTGTCATCACATCCGTACAGCGTGACGTGCTGCGGGAGGCGGTGCGCGAGCGCAAGAATATCCTTATCGCCGGGGGCACCAGCAGTGGCAAGACCACCCTGGCCAACGCCCTGCTCGCCGAGGTGGCCGGCACGGGCGATCGCGTCCTGGTGCTCGAGGATACGGTGGAACTGCAGTGTACCGCCCGCGACCAGGTCTGCCTGAGGGCAATCTCCGATGTCGTCACGATGAAGGATCTCGTGCGCAGCACGCTGCGGCTTCGGCCGGACCGGATCGTCGTCGGTGAGGTGCGGGGGCCGAGGCGCTCGACCTCATCAAGGCATGGGGCACCGGTCATCCGGGCGGGATCGCCACGATCCACGCCGGCTCCGGCCATGGTGCGCTGCTTCGTCTGGAGCAGCTGATTCTCGAGGTTGCCCTCGCCGCACCGCGGGCCCTGATCGCAGAGGCGGTCAATCTCGTCGTGGTCCTCACCGGCCGCGGCTGTGCGCGTCGGGTGCAGGAGATGGTCTGGGTTTCCGGTTACGACCCTCAGGGCTACAGGCTGACATCAATCGGTGCCCCCGCTCGCCGAACCACCAACAAACCATCAGGGAGCGCTCCGATGAGCCGACCGTTCCCGACGGGCGCCAACCTGACCGCCCGTGCCTTTCGTCTTGCTCACAGCCTGCTTTTGCTGGGGCTTGCGACGCCGGCCTTTGCAGCCGGCTCGGGGATGCCGTGGGAGGCGCCGCTGGAGATGATCCTCAAATCGGTTCAGGGTCCGGTCGCCAAGATCGTTGCGGTCATCATTATCGTGGCAACGGGGCTGACGCTCGCCCTGGGTGATACGAGCGGAGGCTTTCGCAAGCTCATCCAGATCGTCTTCGGGCTATCCATTGCCTTCGCCGCCTCCTCGTTCTTTCTCAGCTTCTTCAGCTTCGCCGGCGGCGCGGTGATCGCATGAGTGAAGCGAGCCCACACCTACCCGGCTTCGAACTGCCGCTGCACAGGTCATTGTGCGAGCCGATCCTGCTCGGCGGCGTGCCCCGCAGCGTCGCCATTCTCAACGGCACCATGGCCGCCGTGGTTGGGTTGGGCCTGCAGCTCTGGCCGGCCGGCCTCGCGCTCTGGCTGGCAGGCCACATGCTGGCGGTATGGGGGACGAGGCTGGATCCGCAATTCCTGCCCGTGTTCGCGCGCCACCTCAGATTCCCACCCTTGCTGGACGTGTAGGCCGACCCATGCTGAATCTGAGTGAATTCCGGACACTGCCCGCCAGGTTAGCCGACTGGCTTCCCTGGGCAGGTCTCGTGGCGCCGGGGATTGTACTGAACAAGGACGGCTCCTTTCAGCGAACCCTGCGCTACCGCGGCCCGGATCTGGACAGCTCGACCGAAGCGGAGCTGCTCGCCGTAACGGCTCGCCTGAACAATGCGTTGCGTCGTCTCGGGTCGGGCTGGATGCTCCATATCGAGGCTGACCGGCACGCTTGCGAGACATACCCCACGAGCCGGTTCCCCGATGCGCTGTCCTGGCTCGTCGACGAGGAACGCAGGGCAACATTCGAAGCGGCCGGTCGCCATTTCGAGAGCCAGTACTACCTGACCCTTACCTACCTGCCAGGCGAGCAAATCCGGGCGCGCGCATCTGGCCTGCTCTACACCGGCCGAGCCGCTCCCGACGCGGACTGGAAGCGCGAGCTTGGCGATTTCGTCCGCGACAGCGACCGCTTTCACGATCTGATCCGGGGCGCGATGCCCGAGACCACCTGGCTAGATGACGCGCAGACACTGACCTATCTGCACCAAACCGTATCGACGCAGCGGCAGGAGGTAACGGTCCCGACCGTTCCCTTCTATCTGGACGCCCTCCTCGCCGATCGCCCACTCGTGACAGGGATCGCGCCCATGCTGGGCGATCAGCACCTGAGGGTCGTCTCGGTCAGAGGCTTTCCGGGATCGACCTGGCCCGGCGTTCTCGACAGCCTGAACCACATCGCCATCGCGTACCGCTGGTCCACCCGCTTCATCTGCCTCGACAAGCAGGAAGCGCTCGCCGAGCTTACGCGGCTTCGCCGACAGTGGTTTTCCAAGCGCAAAAGTGTTGCGACGCTACTGCGCGAAACGGTCTTCCAGCAGGAAAGCGCACTGGTCGACAACGACGCGTCCAACCAGGCCGCCGATGCCGACGCTGCGTTGCAGGAGCTCGGCGCCGACATGACCGCCTTTGGGTATGTCACGACAACCGTGACGGTCCTTGGCGAGACCTGCGAGCAAGCCGAGGAAAAACGTCGACTGGTGGAACGAACCATCCAGAGCCACGGGCTCGTCACCATTGCCGAACAGCTCAATGCAGTCGAGGCCTGGCTCTCCCTCCATCCCCGGCAACGCCTACGCCAATGTACGCCAGCCACTGATCTCGACCCTCAACCTTGCCCACCTGATGCCGGTTTCGGCCGTATGGGCGGGCCCCGCACGAAACCATCACCTCGACGGCCCACCCCTCATAATCACACGGACCGAGGCCTCGACGCCTTTCCGGCTAGTCACCCATGTCGGCGATGTCGGCCATACGCTGATCGCAGGCCCGACCGGCATGGGCAAGTCCGTGCTGCTTGCGACCCTTGCGCTGCAATTTCGGCGCTACCCGCGCGCACGCCTTCTGATCTTCGACATGGGCCGTTCGCTGAGGGCAACGACACTGGGCCTCGGCGGCCTACACCATGATCTCGGCGGCGACGCTTCGATCGCCTTCCAGCCCCTGGCCTCCATCGATGATGATCGCCAGCGCACCTGGGCGAGCGAGTGGGTCCAGGCCCGCCTGCTACAAGAGGGTGTCCAGGTGGGGCCCGAACAACGGTCGGCCATCTGGACGGCGCTGCTCAGCCTGGCCGGCGTGCCCAAGGCCCAGCGAACCCTCACGGGTTTCACTCTTCTGCTGCAGGACTCCAGCCTTCGCGAAGCACTCGAGCCCTACCTGCTCGGCGGCCCACATGGCCATCTACTCGATGCAGACCAGGACTGCCTGGCCGATGTGCCCGTACAGTGCTTCGAGATGGAGACGCTCATGGCGAGCAAAGCGAGCGTCGCGGCGGTGCTCGGCTACCTCTTTCATCGGTTCGACAATCAATTCGATGGCGCACCAACGCTGCTCATGCTCGACGAAGCCTGGCTGTTCCTGGACGAGCCTCTATTCGCGGCCCGCATCCGGCAATGGCTGAAAACGCTGCGAAAGAAGAACGTCTCGGTGATCTTCGCCACCCAATCGCTCGCGGACATCGACGCCTCGAGCATTGCGTCGGCCGTCATCGAAAGCTGCGCGAGCAGGATCCTGCTGCCCAATCCGCAAGCGCAGGAGCCACAGGTCCGCGCGCTTTATAGGGCGTTTGGCCTGAACGATCGCCAGATCGAAATGATCGCGGGTGCCGTACCCAAGCGCGAGTACTACTACCAGTCCCGTCAGGGCAATCGCCTATTCGAGCTGGCACTCGGCCCGGTAGCCCTCGCCTTTGCCGCCGCAGCCAGTCCCGAAGACCAACGCCGGATCGACCAGGCGCTCGCGAGCGGCACGCCCTTCGCAGCGGCCTGGCTGAAGGCCTGCGGGCTGGACTGGGCGGCTGGATTGCTTGCGTCGCACCAATCGGTACAGGCCCCTCAGCCATGACACTGCAGCGCCTAGTCCTACACACCATGGTTCTGCTCTGCGCCTCGACCATCGGGCATGCAGGCGCGATAACCGTTATTGATCCGACCAACCTGGCCCAGAACACGCTTACCGCCGTGCGAACGCTCGAGATGACCAACAACCAGATCAGTCAGTTGCAGAACGAGACCCAGATGCTGCTGAACCAGGCGCGCAACCTTGCCGCACTGGACTTCAATGCCGTTAACCAGCTGCGACAATCGATCAGGCAAAGCGAACAGCTGCTGGCCGAGGCGAAGGGACTCGCGTACGAACTATCGAGGCTCGACCAGGCCTTTGCCCAACTGTACCCCGAACGGTATGCCGCCTCGATCACCGGGTCCGACATGGCTGCACAGTCGGTGGAGCGTTGGAGCCAGGCACGCGAAGGCGTGCGTACCGCCCTTCGCATGCAGGCCCACCTCTCGCACGATCTCGTCTCGGATGGAGCTGCGCTCACCGACCTGGTGAGTCAAAGCCAATCCGCAGTCGGGGCGCTTCAGGCGACGCAGGCGACCAACCAGTTGCTGGCCTTGCAGGCCAAACAGGTTATCCAGGCCCAGCAGCTCGCCATCGCACAGCACCGCGCCGTGTCCATCGGACAGGCCCGTCAGGTCGCTGCCGAGCACGAAGCCCGAGAGCAGCGCAGACGCTTCATGACTAGCGGCACGCCCTATGCGCCCCGCCCCGTCAGGGTCTTCACGCCATGACACGGTGGATGCTTGTCCCGCCTCTCCTGAGTGCTGCCCTGATAATGACGGGCGGCTGCCAGCGGACGGATCCGACCGGCGATGCCGCGCGCCGTGCAAAACCGGATGCAACACAGCGCTTCTTCTCCGGGCGGGCGCGGCCCGATGAGTTTCAACGACTGCAGCAACTCCCGCACATTCCGCCGACCTTTGAGGAGTCGGAACCATGAACGATGTGGGAGTCATCGATCGCTTTCTCGAGGTGTTCTCGCTCTACATCGACTCCGGTTTTGGGCTGCTCGGTGGGGAGATCGCCTTTCTGTCGGCGACGCTGGTGGCCATAGACGTGACCCTTGCGGGCCTGCTCTGGGCCCACGGTGGAGAAGATGCGATTGCGAAGCTCCTTAGGAAGACCCTCTACGTAGGCGCGTTTGCGTTCATCATCGGCAACTTCAACTGGCTGGCCAAGCTCGTCTTTACCTCGTTCGCAGGCCTCGGTCTGCTGGCATCGGGCTCTTCGTTGACCCAGGAGCAGTTTCTGCAGCCGGGACGGATTGCAGCTCTCGGCATCGAGGCGGGACGCCCCCTGCTCGAACGCATCGGCGACCTGACCGGGCTCACCGAGACGATGGCCAATCTCGACATGATCGCCGTGCTGTTCCTGGCGTGGCTCGTCGTGCTTGCCAGCTTCTTTATCCTTTCCATCCAGCTCTTCGTCACCCTGATCGAGTTCAAGCTGACCACGCTCGCAGGCTTCGTGCTGGTGCCCTTCGCGCTATGGAACAAGACCGCCTTCCTCGCTGAGAAGGTGCTCGGCAACGTCGTCTCGTCAGGGATAAAAATCCTCGTGCTCGCGGTGATCATCGGGATCGGCAGCGGGCTGTTCGACGAGTTTCTATCAGCGCCCGAGGAGCCCACCCTCGATCATGCGCTGGCCACGATGCTCGCCGCGCTCGCCATGCTAGGGCTCGGGATCTTCGGCCCCGGCATAGCCACCGGCCTCGTCTCAGGGGCGCCCCAGCTGGGCGCAGGTTCGGCCGCTGGTACCGCGCTCGGGGTGGCCGGCATGACTGCCGGCGGAGTGGCCCTGGCATCCGGCGCAGCGTCCGCCCTAAAGGGGTCGCGCCTCAATGCCGGTGTGGCAAGCGCAGCGCGTATGGCAGGCGGCTCCCTGGCTGAAGCCACCATGGGGCAAGGCCCCGATGGACAACCGGAATCGGCGACTGCACAACCGGCCTGGGCCAAGCGCCTGCAGCACCGACAGCAGCTCAGCCAGGCGACCGCGACCCTGGCCCACACCCTGCGCGGCGGCGACGCCGGCGGTTCGGCACAGGGGCCGCGTCTGAAGGACCCATCGGATGGGTAAGGGAGGCTGCGTCGATGCGTTTTAGACGGGCTCGCACGCGCTACTCGCAGGCGCCGTCACCAGCGACGCCCTACCAGGCCGCAGCGCAGGTCTGGGACGAGCGACTCGGGTCCAGCCGCGCCCAGGCCAGGAACTGGCGACTGATGGCGTTCGGCTGCCTGGGTTTGGCGCTGCTGATGGCGGCCGGCCTGATTTGGCGTTCGGCACAGTCGCTGGTCATTCCCTACGTGGTGGAGGTCGACAGTGCTGGCCAGGTTCGCGCGGTGGGTGAAGCTGCCGCCGACTACGAGCCAGGCGATGCGCTGATCGCCTACCACCTGGCCCGGTTCATTACCCAGGTCCGCGCGCTGCCCATCGACCCGATCGTGGTCCGAAACAACTGGCTTGGCGCCTATCAACTGACCACGAACCGCGGCGCCACCACGCTCAACGAGTTCGCTCGCGAGAGCGATCCGTTCTCACGCATAGGCAAGGAGTCGATCACCGTTGAAATAACGAGTGTCGTCCGCGCCAGCGAGAACTCCTTCCAGGTGCGCTGGGTCGAGCGCCGCTATGTCGATGGCGCCTCGGCAGGTTCCGAGCGCTGGACCGCCGTGCTAACGGCCGTCCTCAAGCCACCACGCAGCGAAGAGAAGCTTCGCCAGAACCCCTTGGGCATCTATGTCGACAGCCTGTCCTGGAGCCGCGAACTGAACACCAGCCAATGAGGCGAGCCACGATGATGCGGTACCTGCGCTACGTTTGCTTTTTCTAGTCGTCGTAACAACCGGCTGCGCAAGCCGAAACGCGCCACCACCGGCAATTCCGCTGGAGGAGCCGGTTGCAGCCCAACAGATCGCAGAGCCTCCAAAACCGGTGGAGGTAGTGGCGATACCCCAGCCGCTAGCGCTTCCATCACAGCTCAAGCCACTGCCGAAGCCGATCAGTCGATCGGAACCTGCCGCGCCTGAGGCAAGCGTCTCGCGCGCCAACGATGAAGCCAGGATTGAACCGAGCCGTGAGGGCTATCTCAATGCAATTCAGGTATGGCCATTCTCCGACGGTGCCCTGTACCAGGTCTTTGCCAGTCCCGGCCGAGTGACCGCGATCAACCTCGAACCCGGCGAAGAACTCATCGCCGTCGCCGCCGGTGACACGGCTCGCTGGATCGTTGGCGATACATCGAGCGGGCTCGGCGAGAGCCTGCGAATCAGCATTCTCATCAAACCGACCCGCGTCGATATCACGACGAACATGGTGATCACCACCAACCGGCGCACCTATCTGGTCGAACTGACCTCCACCGAGCAGGCCTGGATGGCATCGGTATCCTGGGACTACCCACAGGATCGGCTTCTGGCCCTCAAGAGACAGGCCGCCGAGGCCCTCGAAGCGGCACCCGTGCACGCCGGCCTCGCCCTTGAACAGCTGCATTTTCGCTATGTGATCCGCGGCGACACCCCTTCATGGAAGCCTCTTCGTGCATTCGACGATGGGCGCAAGGTCTACATCCAGTTTCCGCCCGGAATTGAGCAGGGCGAGCTCCCGCCACTCTTCGTCATTGGCGCCACAGGCGATGGCCAGTTGGTCAACTACCGCGTCCGGACCCCGTACTACGTCGTCGATCGGCTCTTCGCCGCGGCGGAGCTCCGCCTCGGCGGCGAAAAGAATTCGGTCGTTCGGATCGAGCGCAGCGACGTCCCCTCCGGTGGTCAAAAATGACGAGCGCGACCGACGCCTTGGAGGACGACGGCCCAGTGCCGCCACGGACGAAGGTGGCGGCCGAGACGCTGGCATTGCGCGCCCGACCAGGTCGTGTCACGCGGCTTAACGCACGGACGATACTGGCCGTTGCCGGGAGCCTGGCGTCGGCGACGCTCATTGCCCTGCTCCTGGGACTGAATCCACCGGACCAAACGCGCGAAAATGCGGCGGGAGAACTGTTCAACGTCGATCACAACGTGCGACCGGAGCGACTCGAGTCACTTGCAAAGGACTATTCGCAGTTGACGGCGCCCCTGCCGGCGCCGGATAGCCGTACCGAAAGAGCCGATACCATGGCAACAGAGCCTTTGGCGTATGCCCCATCGCACCCAGGCGAGGTCGAGCCGAAGCCTGCCGAACTGGCGGACGCGGAAGAGGACGAGCAAGCGCGCCTCTCGCCGCTCTTCTTCCAGGCCGCCCACACCCGGCCAGCCGGCGAACCCGTGATTGATCAGGATCGCCCTGACCGCTCTGCTCAAATCCGCGGTAGCAATCAGGCACTTCTCAGTAAAACCTCAAACGCACAAATGAACGAATCCACATCCGTGCAGAAGCCGGCGTCGGCCTATCAGGTCATGGCGGGGAGCGTGATCGCGGCTGCGCTGGTGACCGGCATCAAGTCCGACTTGCCAGGCGACGTGATCGCCACCGTAACCGAGCCGGTCTACGACACCGCGACCGGAGCACATGTGCTGATTCCCCAGGGCGCTCGTCTACTTGGTCGCTACGACAGCCAGATCAGCCATGGGCAGAGCCGAGTCGACGTCGTCTGGCACCGGCTTATCTTCCCCGACACCTCGTCGATGAAACTCGAGAGCCCGATCGCCAGCGACCCCCAAGGCTATGCAGGCCTCGAGGACGGCGTTGATTGGCACTGGGATCGAATCGTTGCCGGCGCGGCTTTGACCAGCCTGTTGGGCATTGGCGCCGAGCTGGCGGCCCCGTCCAGCCGCCGCGAGGGGGATCGAATCGTGATAGCGGGTCGTGACAGCCTGCAAGACTCGGTCAACCAGGTAGGCCAGGAGGTCACACGGCGAAACGTGGACATACGGCCTACGCTCACCCAGCGGCCCGGTCTTCCCCTACGGATCATCGTCAACCGCGATATCCCGCTGCGCCCGTATCGGCCGCGTTCCGCAGCGCTACATGGCCGGCCATGAAAGTCCAGCGATACGACGAAGACCCAGGCTCTCGACAGACCAGATCCCGCGCAAGTACGCTGATCTTCATTCGCCGCGCTTATCGTACGGGGCCGCGTCCGCCCCAGCTCACCGTTCGACGCGTTTGCGGCGCGGGTTGGCTCCACGGACCGGGCGAGCCACATCGGATGGTGGCTTACGCAGAGAAACTGACGAGGCGGGTATGCCCGCAACGAGCCCAAGGCGAAGCCCGAATTTCCCTCAGGATCGCCTCGATAGTGCCGAGGGTTGGATTACCTTTATCGGTCTCTATCTGATACAGGGCCTTGGTGGACAGGTTGCACATCGCGGCGAAGGTCGCCTGGTCGAAACCGGTCACCTCGAGCCGCAACCGGCGTATCGAGGTCCCCAGCGTCTCCCTTCCCGACGCATGGCCCTGCATGATGTCGTCGATGATCTGCTTGCGTTGTTCGCTAGTGGGCGTGCTCATATCAACCCCCCATTCCGCCAGGCGTGTGTCAAGGTTATTCAGGGGGATGGTCCGGGCCTGCCGCACCTCTGCGGGCAAATCGACCAACAGATCGGGCAATGCTCTGAATCTCTGCGCAGCCGCGCGAAGGCGCTCGAATAGCGCAGCCGGATCGGTAATGACGTGGAAATAGTCGCAGACCGCTCGCCAGTCCGGGCTTCCCATGTGTTCCGGCCTCCACTTGGTAACCCGCGTGACGCCCTCCGGGTCCAGCACCATCGGCGCGAGGTCATAGATGGGCGCCAGCTCGAATCTACCGCGAGACCGGAAAATCGCCATGTTGCGTCCGTGGTTGTCAGAGTTGCCAAGGATCCGATTCAACAGGTCGCGCTGCAAATACTCGAAGACAAGCTCCTCGAGCTCGTCAACCTGGTTATTGGAGGTCCACAGCCCGATCAACCGCCCCAGCACGTCCTCATGGTTCATCCTTGACCCCGGAACGGTATTGGCGCAGACCGAGTAGATCGACTCGACAGGGATCCTCTCGACCGCACCTTGATCGACTCGACGATCGAAACGTGGCATCCACAGGCTTGGCTTCTCGGCTTCCTCAAGCACGAGGCCGTCGGTCGAAACCGTGTTCAAGCCAAGGGTCGAGACCGCCCGGTAGTAATGGAATTCGGAGCGGAGGATGTTCTTGTCCCGCTCGGTCACCTGGTTGCGAGCGAACTTGACCAGCCAATGACGCCTGGCCAGATCGTCGGACAGCATCGCGTCTGCATACAGCGCCCCATCTACGCCTTCGACCATCAGCAGCTTCGGCGCCTCGCCCTGTGCACCGGTGGCACCGCCCAGCGCCGCCCCCGATTCGTAGGCGTACTCGAGAAAATCGTTGGTCCTGTCCACGACTTCGCGGCGAGGAAAAGCTTCCAGGCGCGTCTGGTCCACGTGCTCGAACGACTCTTTTACACGCAGATGACCGATCGACGACGGGGTACAGCGGCTTAGCAGAAAGAAATCGAGATCGACGCCCTCGGGCTTCTCGCCGCCGAAACGCTTCTCCAAGGATCTCCGAGCGGCACCGGCTGGCATCAGGTCGTAAACGAAGGCCGGATAGCCCTTGGTCTCGACCAGATTCCAATTGACCGGCAGATTTACACTGATTGCCGGTTCGAGAAGCGAGTCCATGTCGCCAATGAAGTCGACCAGGTATGGCTGCAGGTAGGAGGTCGTGCATCTCGCCTCTCCCACACGACGTATGTCCGTGATCGAGAGCACCAGCGCATCTCGCCAGCGGCCCGCGACGTGGGTCTGGATCGTGAGTTCTCCTACCATAGCCTGCCTGATATATAACCGGTACTGTAGTTCCGAATTTAAAGCATAAAGCCCGGCTAGTCAGTATTAGAATACCTATAAGATGGGAAAAGACACGATATTAGGTACTATAGTACTGATTCTGCTTCTACGAAGCAGTCGATACCAGTTGCGAAGCAATCGCGCGGGACGATGGACACCTACCGCTCTTCAGGCGTTTTCCAGCCAAGCAGCGCCGCCAGAGGATCTGGCTCGCCGATCAATGAGAGCGCAAGGTCCAGCCGTTCGAGAAGCACATCACGCGCATCATCGTTTCGCTGTCGCGCTTGCGCCTTTGCCGCTGCGAAGAAAGCGTGAATACGCTGTGCTTCGCCCCAGCTGGCAATGATCTGCAAAAGCTCGTCCCGTGCGTCCTGCCTGGCCTTCTCGCGCCGTTGGCGCTCCCGCTCCTCCAAATGACGCTGCCATTGCGCTTCTTGCTCACGCCGGCGGATTTGCTCAGCTAGTTCTCCCTCCTCCACCCGTTGCGCCACCAGGGGCGCCGCTGCACGCACCGCACGAACGATGGCGTCAAGGCGTTTTCGCAAGTCGCCGGGCTTGCGCTCGCGCCAGGTTTCGGACCAATCGGCCAGCGGATAGGGAGAATAGGCCTGCAAACAGAACCGCCCCGTCGCGAAGGCATGCTGGGTCGTCCAGGACCAGTGTGGCCATCCGTGCCGGGGCCGGTGTCGCTCGGCCTGCTCAAGCGGCAGGTACCCGCCGTCGATGTAACGCGCCTCCTTCGTTTCCGTCAGCTCGAACAGCGTCAGGCCAATGGCAACGGTCCCAATGAAAACGATCGTTGGCTTCGACGGCGCCCACAGCGAGGGATAGCGGTGTTCGGCGGCTTTTCCCGGGTTCTCGCGCACATCCACCCCGACCCGACAATAGATGCGGTCGCCGGGTGACAAGCTGACCGGGTGCCCTCTTTGCTCGAACCGTCGAAACAGTTCATCGAGCAACGCAATTCCCTCGTCGAGCATCGGGCGGGTCACCACGAGATCGGCGAGGCGGCGCTTGGAAGGCTTGAGAAAACCCTGGTCGATCTCTTGCCCCTGCCCGAACACCTCCTTTGCACCGGCGAGCACCGGATGGGGTCCGGGGCCATCGCGAACCACGGCCCTGAGCCGACGCGACCGTGCGGGCGGCTGCGGTAGTGAACGAGGACCGCCCATATCGACCCTTTCGCCACGGCGCCACGACTCGCGCATTCCAGGTCCCAGCGCCGGCAACGGCGGCTGTGGACTGGGTTTGCCGTGACTGAGCTTCGCCCAGTGACCGCGCGGTGGTCGCGGTACCCCCATGCATTGGCAAACCCGTGCCATGAAGCTGGACGATACCCTGTAGCGCTCGGCGACCCCTGAGCATGGGTTCGCTCCAGACCAGTTCGTACAGCGCCTCTCTAGTAATCCGATCGTCGTTCCTCACCCCTACCTCCAGCCAATCAGCCCCCACCTCCTACCAGGCCCGCTCCAACTTGCCCGAGCCGGTTGAGCACATACAGCGTAACGCCCAGCATCTAGCCGATGGTGCCAACGGCACCCTGTCGTTTCGAGCAACCGGTGCCCAAGGCCATGGCAACTACCAGCAGCCCCCCGCAATCGCCCCTTCACCCACGAATTCTGAGAGCCACTGCTGCCCCTGCATACCTGGGCATGTGTCGCAGCGAGTTCAACCGGGCGGTCCGCCCCTTCATTCGCGAATTTCCCATCGGGGTCCAGGGCGTTGGCTTCGATCGCCTCGAGCTCGACGCTTGGGCAGACGCCTATATCGCCAAAGCCAGCATTGAAAAGAACGGTGCGCGGGGGAAGATCGGCCCTGCGGTAGGCGCCGTGGAGGACAACCATGGCGAGAAAACGAATCACGGGCCTGTACCTACGGAACGGGATCTGGCACATCGACAAGATCTTCAGAGGTCAGCGCCTTTATGAAAGCACTGGATCAGACGATCGGAAGGAGGCGGAGCAGTACCTGATTCATCGGCTCGAGAAGCTACGCGAGCAACGGATCTACGGCGTACGACAGGTGAGAACCTGGAGGGAAGCGGCGACCCGTTACCTCGTCGAATTCAAGGACCAGCCGTCGATAGCTCTCACCGCGCTCTACCTCGAACAGCTGGATACCTACCTCGGCGATTTGCCCATCGACCATGTCGACGACGAGTCGCTGGCTCCGTACATCAGGGACCGGCTGGCTGGGCGACTGCGAGGGCAACCGGTAAAGCGTTTGCGGCCCGTATCACCGCGGACAATTAATATCGCGTTGGAACGAGTCATCCGGGTCCTGAATCTTTGCGCACGAAAGTGGCGCGATGAAGCGAGGCGTCCCTGGCTCGATACAGTCCCGATGATTACGCGGCTGGACCTGAGGCGCTCGACGCGTCAGCCCCATCCGCTATCGTGGGAGGAGCAGAGCCTGCTGTTTGCAGAGCTGCCCGATCACCTGAGGAGGATGGCGCTCTACAAGGTCAACAGCGGCTCACGGGAGCAGGAAGTGGTCAAGCTACGCTGGGATTGGGAGATCCCTGTACCGGAGCTCGGAACGAGCGTTTTCCTCATTCCTGCCGATTTCGGCGGGCGACACGACAATGCGGGCGTCAAGAACGGCGACGAGCGACTGATCGTGTTGAACCGGGTCGCCAAGTCGGTGATCGAGGGGCAGCGAGGATTGGACCCGCAATGGGTGTTTCCCTATGGCCAGCCCGACAGGGATGGCAACGCCACCCCGATGCACCGCATGAACGACTCGGCATGGCGAAAGGCAAGGAAACGGGCGGCCGCGATGTACGAGCAGCGCTTCGGGCGAACGGTGCCGGCGGGTTTCGCTTCGATCCGCGTGCATGATCTGAAGCATACGTTCGGCCGCAGGCTCCGCGCCGCAGGCGTGACGGAGGAAGACAGAAAGGTCCTGTTGGGCCACAAGAACGGCAGCATCACCAGCCACTACTCGGCCGCGGAACTGGGCAAACTGATCGATGAGGCCAACAAGATATCGGCTACGGATTCGAGAGGACCGGCGCTGACGATACTGAGGAGGAACGCAGGATGAAAAAGTCCCGCAAAAGTCCCGCAACGAAAAAGGCCGGCGCTTTCGCAACCGGCCTAAGTCGTTGAACTATTTGGTCGGGACGGAGTGATTCGAACACTCGACCCCTTGCACCCCATGCAAGTGCGCTACCAGGCTGCGCTACGCCCCGACATTGCTTTCGTTATGCCCGAAAGCGGATCGCACTATACATTAAGCATCTGAATGTGTGAAGGTTTTTGTCTGCTTCAGCTCAGGTCTTGAGCACCTGAAGAACATCCTCCAATTCAGTGATCATCTGGCGGATGAGTTGCTTGTATTGCGTGGTATCGTCGCGCGCTTCGTCGCCTGACATTCGCTGCCGAGCGCCACCAATGGTAAAGCCTTGCTCGTACAGAAGCGAACGTATCTGCCGGATCATCAGAACGTCCTGACGCTGGTAATAGCGCCGGTTACCGCGACGCTTGACCGGATTCAGCTGCGGAAATTCCTGTTCCCAGTAACGAAGCACGTGGGGCTTCACTGCGCATAACTCGCTAACTTCCCCGATGGTGAAGTAGCGTTTGCCTGGTATCGCGGGCAGCTCGTCGTTATGACTTGGTTCCAGCATAGGCTTCGACTCTGGCTTTAAGTTTTTGCCCTGGCCGGAATGTCACGACGCGACGCGCCGTGATCGGTATTTCCTCGCCGGTTTTCGGGTTGCGTCCGGGGCGCTGACGCTTGTCGCGCAGGTCGAAATTGCCGAAACCGGACAATTTCACCTGCTCGTTGTGCTCGAGCGCCTGCCGAATCTCTTCGAAAAAACAGCTCGACCAACTCCTTGGCCTCACGCTTATTCAAGCCTAGCTCTTCATACAGACGTTCCGCCATTTCAGCTTTCGTCAGAGCCCCCATACGCTATTTCCTTAACGTGGCATCGAACCTTTTTTCCAGGGAGGCTAGGATCTGCTGCATTGCAGTACTCACCTCGTCGTCGTTTAGAGTGCGCGAAGGGTGCTGCCAGGTCAAGCCAACTGCCACACTTTTGCTAAGCGGATCAATACCTTTACCCTGATAAACATCAAAAAGCTTGAGGTCCGTCAGGTGTTCACCTGCAGCTTCGCGAATGCAGCCAAGCACCGCCTCGGCAGAAATCTCCCGAGCAACGAGTATCGCCAGATCCCGGCGAACCTCAGGGAAGCGCGACAGCTCGCAGAATACCGGCAACCGACCTTCTCTAATTTCGGATAGGAGCAGCTCGAACAGGTAGACAGGCTGATCGATACCCAGGTCCGACGCCAGCTGCGGGTGCAGGCTGCCAACGAACCCAACAAGCCGCCCCGCTCGCTCGATACGTGCACACTGCCCCGGATGCAACGCTGCGTGTTCGCCGGCGATGAATCGGTATGCGTTTTTATCTCCAGCGAACCCGAGCAAAGCCTCGACATCCGCTTTCACGTCGTAAAAATCGATCCCTTCTTTCCCGTTGCCCCATGCCTCGGGAAGCCGACTACCGGTAACCACGCCTGCAAGCATCGGCTCCTGCTTCAAGTCCTCCAGCTGACCTACAAACCGCAGGCCACTCTCAAACAACCGCACTCGATTCTGCTGGCGGTTCAGGTTGTACTGCAGCGCCTTGACTAGGCCAGGCCACAGGGTGGATCGCATGGCCGCCATGTCGGATGAAATCGGGTTGGCCAACTGCAGCGGTTGGACGCCCGGGCTGAATTGCTCGAAAAGTTTGGGATCGATGAAACTGTAGGTGATCGCCTCCTGGTAGCCACGCGCGACGAGCAAACGGCGCAACGCTGGGAGTTCCGCCCTCGCCTCCGGGTTGGCCTCTGGAGCCAGACGGGCCTGGGGGTAACGCACCGGTAATTGGTCGTAGCCGTAGAGTCGCCCCAACTCCTCGATGAGGTCGACTTCCAGACTAATGTCGAAGCGATGGCTGGGCACGGTGACGCACCAGCACCCAGGTCCCTGTTCGGTAACGCCAAGCTCCAGCGCTGACAACAGAGCCACAATCTGCTCGCCGGGCAGGCGCAGTCCGAGCATCTGCTCCACGCGCTCGGCACGCAGCAATATCGGATCAACCGTTGGCAGGCACTTTTCATCGACCGATTCGACAATAGGGCCGGCCTGCCCCCTACGATTTCAAGCAGTAATGCCGTGGCGCGCTCCATCGCTCGGCGTGCAAGATTCGAATCAACGCCACGCTCATACCGATGCGATGCATCAGTATGCAAACCATAAGACCGAGCCGTCCCCGCCAGAGCGATAGCATCGAAGAAGGCGCTTTCAAGGAACAGATCCTGAGTCGACGCGTTCACGCCACTGTGCTCACCGCCCATGACACCGGCAATCGCCAGCGCCCGGTGATGATCGGCGATGACCAGCGTATCCGGTCGCAAGACCACTTCCTGCCCATCGAGCAGGACGAGCCGCTCCCCTTCCTCGGCCATCCGCACCCGAATGCCGCCCTTGATCTGCGCGAGATCGAATGCGTGCAATGGCTGCCCGAGTTCCAGCATGACGTAATTGGTGATATCCACTACCGCATCGATGCTGCGAATATCGGAGCGGCGCAGACGCTCCACCATCCATTGCGGTGTCGCGACGGTGAGGTCGACGCCGCGGATGACGCGACCGAGATAACGGGGACAGGCATTCGAAGCCAATACGTCGACGGACCGCACCTCATCGTGCCCAAGTACGACGGGCTGAACCTCAAGCGCCTTGACTGGGGCGCCATATATCGCACCCACCTCGCGAGCAAGACCAGCGATCGATAAGCAATCGCCGCGATTCGGGGTTAGCCCAATTTCGATGGTCGCATCATCAAGACCAAGACAATCCCGCAGGTCCGATCCCGTTACCGCGTCTGCGGCCAACTCCAGTAGTCCGCTGTCATCATCACTGATCTGTAATTCGGAAGCCGAACAAAGCATGCCGTTCGACTCAACGCCTCGCAGTTTGGCCTTTTTGATCTTGAAGTCGCCCGGCAATTGCGCACCAACCATTGCGAACGGGACCTTCAATCCGGCCCTGACATTCGGCGCACCACAAACGACCTGGAATACCTCGGCGCCGCTGCTCACCTGGCAAACGCGCAGTTTGTCCGCATCGGGATGGGGCTCGGCGCTGAGCACCTCCCCCACCACCACTCCGGAAAATTCGCCGGCCACGGGCGTCACGGCATCGACCTCGAGGCCGACCATCGACAGCCGCGCCACTAATTCGTCACGAGAAACCTGCGGGTTGACCCATGCACGCAACCACTGCTCACTGAACTTCATCCTGCTCTCCTAGAATGCGTTGACTGGACCGGCCTTAGCGAAACTGCGCCAGAAACCGAAGGTCGTTATCGAAGAACAGGCGCAAGTCATTCACACCGTAACGCAGCATCGCCAGACGCTCAGCGCCCATGCCAAATGCGAACCCTTGGTATTTTTCCGGATCGATTCCGGACATACGGAGCACGTTTGGATGCACCATGCCGCAGCCCATGACTTCCAGCCATCCTGTCTGTTTGCACACACGGCAGCCTTTGCCACTGCACATGACGCATTGCATATCGACTTCTGCCGATGGTTCGGTGAAAGGGAAGAAAGACGGACGGAAGCGGACACCGAGTGGCTTCTCGAAGAACACCCGCAAGAATTCTTCGATCGTGCCTTTGAGGTCGGCGAAGCTGATGCCTTCGTCGACCAATAGCCCTTCGACCTGATGAAACATCGGAGAATGCGTGATATCCGAGTCACAGCGATACACGCGCCCAGGACATACGATCCGGATCGGCGGCTGCTGCGATTCCATGGTGCGCACCTGAACCGGAGAGGTATGGGTACGCAGCAACATGTTTGCGTTGAAATAGAAGGTATCGTGCATCGCACGCGCGGGATGGTGCCCTGGAATATTCAACGCTTCGAAGTTGTGGTAATCGTCCTCAACTTCCGGGCCTTCAGCAACGCGATAACCGATATGACTGAAGAATTGCTCGATGCGCTCAAGGGTACGGGTAACCGGGTGGAGGCCCCCTGAAGTCTCGCCACGCCCTGGCAGAGAGACGTCGATCCGCTCGGCTGTCAGCTTGGCGTCCAGTGCGGCTTTTTCGAGCTCGTTCTTTTTCGCATTCAAGGCGTCCTGGACCTTACCCTTGGCGGCGTTGATCAACGCGCCAGCTCTGGGCCGCTCTTCAGCGGAGAGCTTACCCAAGGTCTGCATGAGAAGGGTCAACTCGCCTTTCTTACCGAGATACTGAACGCGCATCTGCTCGAGCGCATTGACGTCTTGACTATGTTGCACCGCCTCAAGCGCTTGCGAGACCAATGCATCCAGGTTTTCCATGTACAACCTCCAGAGGTTCTTGCAGAACCGCACCCGGCGGGATGTGCCGCTCAGCCAGATGCACTTTTGCAAATGCCCCTTCAGATACGAAATAGGGGAAGAGCACTAGGCTCTTCCCCTATCGGTGACGCTACGAATCCGAAGATTCGATTGTCGATGGGCTTAGGCCAGAGAAGCTTTGGCTTTTTCGACAATCGCAGCGAAAGCTGCTTTTTCGTTCACTGCCAGCTCGGCCAGAACCTTGCGGTCGATCTCGATGGCTGCTTTTTTCAGACCAGCGATCAAACGGCTGTAGGACAGACCGTTTACACGCGCGCCGGCGTTGATACGAGCGATCCACAGAGCGCGGAACTGACGCTTGCGCTGACGGCGGTCACGGTAGGCATACTGGCCAGCCTTGATTACCGCCTGCTTGGCAACACGGAACACGCGCGAACGAGCGCCGTAGTAACCTTTGGCGAGTTTCAGGATTTTCTTGTGACGGCGACGAGCGACGACGCCACGCTTAACACGAGCCATGAGTAATTCCTCTCAATCTTGACCGAATTAACGAACGCGCAGCATGCGCTCTACTTTTGCGTTATCAGACGGGTGCATCAGGGATGTACCACGCAGCTGACGCTTACGCTTGGTAGACATTTTGGTCAGGATGTGGCTCTTGAAGGCGTGCTTATGCTTGTAGCCATTCGCCGTCTTCTTGAAGCGCTTCGCAGCGCCACTTTTGGTTTTCATCTTTGGCATGTTCGGTACTCCACACAGTGGTGATTGCAAATAACCGCAAGGCCTGCCAGTGCCCTGGTGGTTACTTTTTCTTCTTGGGAGCGATGACCATAATCAGCTGGCGTCCTTCCATCTTTGGATGCTGTTCGACCGATCCATATTCTGCGAGGTCAGCTTCGACCCGCTTCAACAGATCCATCCCCAGCTCCTGATGGGCCATCTCACGACCACGGAATCTCAACGACACCTTGGCCCTGTCCCCGTCACTCAGGAAACGTACCAGGTTACGCAGCTTGACCTGGTAGTCGCCCTCTTCCGTCCCTGGACGAAACTTTACTTCTTTGACCTGAACCTGCTTTTGGTTCTTTTTCGCTGCCGCCACCTGCTTCTTCTTCTCGAAGAGGTGCTTGCCGTAATCCATGATCCGGCAAACGGGCGGAACGGCATCGGCGGAGATTTCCACCAGGTCCAATTTGGCTTCTTCAGCTATACGAAGCGCTTCATCAATAGAGACGATGCCAACCTGCTCGCCATCAGCACCAATCAAACGGACCTCACGAGCCGAGATATTCTCGTTGATCGGGGCCTTGGGTGCAGCTCGTTTATCCTGTCTCATTTCACGCTTAATAGTCATTACTCCAATTCTTGGCGACCACGCCGGGAAACCGCCTGTGCCAGCAACTGGGCGAACTCATCCAGGGGCATGGACCCCAAATCAACGCCTTCACGGGTGCGCACAGCAACGGCTCGTGTCTCGACTTCCCGATCTCCAATAACCAGGAGATAAGGAACCTTGAGCAAGGTATGCTCGCGGATTTTAAAGCCGATCTTCTCGTTTCTCAAGTCGCACTTGGCACGGAAGCCGCGCTGATTCAGCGTCCTTTCAACTTCTGATGCGAATTCGGCCTGCTTGTCGGTGATATTCATGATCACCGCCTGGGTCGGCGCAAGCCAAGCAGGAAGGCTCCCTCGTAGTGTTCGATGAGAATACCGATGAAACGCTCGAACGAACCCAGGATGGCCCGGTGCAGCATCACAGGATGCTGTCGGTCATTGTTTTCGCTGACATATTCGGCACCCAGGCGAATCGGCAAATTGAAGTCGAGTTGCAGCGTACCGCACTGCCAGACGCGACCCAGGCAATCTCTCAACGAAAATTCGATCTTCGGCCCGTAGAACGCGCCTTCGCCCGGCTGCAGCTCGTAGGGAAGCCCAGCACTATCGAGTGCGGCGGCCAGCGCAGCCTCAGCGCGATCCCACAGGTCATCGGAACCGACCCGCTTTTCCGGTCGGGTCGACAGCTTCAGCTCGATGTTGTCGAAACCGAAGTCGGCGTAGACGGACTGGGTCAGCTTGATGAACGCTGCGGACTCGGACTGCATCTGCTCTTCGGTACAGAAGATGTGGGCGTCATCCTGAGTAAACCCGCGCACACGCATGATGCCGTGCAGCGCGCCAGATGGCTCGTTACGGTGACATGCTCCGAACTCCGCGAGACGCAACGGCAGTTCCCGATAACTCTTGAGCCCCTGGTTGTACACCTGCACATGGCAAGGGCAATTCATGGGCTTGATGGCATAGTCCCGGCTTTCGGACTCGGTGGTGAACATGTTTTCCGCATAGTTCGCCCAGTGGCCCGACTTCTCCCACAGACTACGGTCAACGACTTGCGGCGTACGAATTTCCTGGTAGCCATTGTCTCGTTGCACGCCGCGCATGTACTGCTCGAGCACTTGATACAGCGTCCAGCCGTTGGGGTGCCAGAACACCATGCCGGGCGCCTCTTCCTGCGTATGGAAGAGGTCCAGGCGCTTGCCGATCTTGCGATGGTCGCGCTTTTCCGCCTCTTCGATGCGCTGGATGTAGGCAGCCAGCTGCTTCTTGTCCGCCCAGGCGGTGCCATAGATGCGCTGGAGCTGCTCATTCTTTGCGTCGCCGCGCCAGTAGGCACCGGAAAGCTTGGTCAATTTGAACGACTTCAGGAAGCGCGTGTTCGGCACGTGCGGCCCACGACACATGTCCACGTATTCCTGATGGTAGTAGAGACCCATGGCCTGCTCATCAGGCATGTCGTCGACCAGACGCAGCTTGTAATCCTCGCCACGCGAACGGAATACCTCGATGACTTCCGAACGCGGCGTGACCTTCTTGATCACGTCATATTCGGTATCGATGAGCTCTTTCATCCTCGCTTCGATCGCCGCCATGTCATCCGGCGTAAAGGGGCGCTCGAACGCGATATCGTAATAGAAGCCCTCGGCAATCACCGGGCCGATGACCATCTTGGCTGAGGGATACAGCTGCTTGACGGCGTGCCCCACCAAGTGAGCGCAGGAGTGACGAATGATCTCCAGCCCCTCTTCATCCTTCGGCGTGATGATTTGCAGGCTCGCATCCTTTTCGATCAGGTCGCATGCATCGACCAGGCGACCGTCAATCTTGCCGGCAAGTGTCGCCTTGGCGAGACCGGCGCCAATGGACTGGGCGACTTCGGCTACAGTGACCGGCTGATCAAATGAACGCTGGCTGCCGTCGGGAAGAGTAATGATGGGCATGGCGCCTCCTCTCCTAGTGGTGACCCCTACCAAAGGCCACGTGGGTTGGGATGAGCCAGGAAAGCGACCCGCCGATTGACCCACCGTACGATGGCAGGAGCCCTGAGGCTGATCGACCAGGCCGAAGTCACTGGAAACATGGGAAAGCCCGAAATGCTTTCAGAAAGCCACCGAGCTGACAAGCGATGCAAAAAAAAGGGTCGCTATTGCGACCCTTTTCGGAATTGGTAGGCACAATTGGATTCGAACCAACGACCCCCACCATGTCAAGGTGGTGCTCTAACCAACTGAGCTATGTGCCTCCGATGGACGCGCATTCTAGAGATACGACCGGGAGAGTCAAGCACTTTTTTCAGCTAAGCCACTGAATATTTGTAATTTTTGCAAAGCGCACGAATCAAGGTCCGTCGGGCAGTGGTAACGGGACAGGCTGAGCGCTAGCATCTGCGTTGAATATTCAGAACGGATGCCACGGAAATGCCGAACACCTCATACCCAGCCTCCTATTACGCCGCGTCTGCGACCCCTACGCCAGAACGCCCACCACTGGCGAGCTCGGTCGAGACAGATGTCTGCATCATCGGTGCTGGCTATACCGGGCTGTCCACGGGACTCTTCCTGGCTGAGCAGGGTTTTAGGGTCGTGGTGCTGGAAGCCGCCAGGGTCGGCTTTGGTGCATCCGGTCGCAACGGTGGGCAAATCGTCAACAGCTACAGCCGTGACATCGACAGTGTCGAGCGCAGCGTTTCCGCCAATGATGCGCAACTGATTGGAGCAATGGCATTCGAGGGTGCTCGCATCATCCGAGAACGGGTATCCCGTTACCACATCGATTGCGACCTCAAGGATGGCGGAGTCTTTGCAGCGTTCAACGACAAGCAGATGCGCCACCTCGAAGCCCAACGCAGCCTCTGGAACCGCTACGGCTACGATCAGCTTGAGCTGCTTGACGCGACAGCAATTCGCAATGTGGTTGCAAGCGAACGTTATTCAGGCGGAATGCTAGACCACGGCGGCGGCCACATCCATCCACTCAACCTTGCATTGGGCGAGGCTGCCGCACTGGAGTCGCTGGGCGGAACCCTATACGAACAGAGTCCAGCGATCAGGATCGAGCGCAGTGCCACACCGTGCGTTCATACCGCAGCGGGCCGGGTTACGGCCAAATTTGTCGTTGTGGCCGGTAACGCCTATCTAGGCGATCTCGTACCTGAACTTGCCGCCAAATCCATGCCATGCGGCACACAGGTCATCGCCACCGAACCACTGGATGATGCCCTCGCGGCGAGCCTTTTTACCGCAAAATTACTGCGTCGAGGATTGCAACTACCTGCTCGACTATTTCCGCCTTTCGGCAGACAAGCGGCTCATCTACGGTGGCGGTGTCGTGTATGGGGCCAGGGACCCGTCCGACATCGAAGCGATCATCCGCCCCAAGATGCTCAAAACCTTTCCCCAGTTGGCAGCGGTGAAGACCGAATTTGCCTGGACAGGTAATTTTCTCCTCACGCTGTCCCGGCTGCCTCAAGTCGGGCGCATCGGTGACAACATTTATTATTCGCAAGGCTGTAGCGGGCATGGCGTCACCTACACCCACCTCGCCGGCAAGGTCATCGCCGAAGCCTTGCGAGGGCAGGCCGAGCGCTTCGACGCATTCGCTCACCTCCCCCACTACCCCTTCCCGGGCGGACAGCGTTTCAGTGCGCCACTGAGTGCGCTCGGCGCCCTCTATTACAGCCTGCGGGACAAGATCGGCTTCTAATTCGGACAGGGTGGCAGAGGCCCGCATACACCCGGCGGCTCTTCAGAATCTGGCAACTCGCCGGAAGCAAACCGAGCATCGCTCGGCGACAAGCGTGCCGCGCAGGCTTTCGCCGCGTGAGCCTGCCGTTTGCAGCCTCGCTCCGCCAGCACATGCGACAGGTTGAACCAGCCTGCCGCAAATTGACCCTTCTGCTCGATGCTCTGCCGCAACGCACGCTCGGCGCCGGCTTTGTCGCCTTGTGCGTAGGCACTGTTACCCAATGCAAACCACGACAGACCACTGGACCAGCGATCGGCCGACGCCTGGTAGGCCCGGTGCGCCGCCTTTACCCGCCCAGTCTGCTCAAGGTCGCTCGCCGCCTTAAGCCAGACCGTTTCTTCCGCCGTGGCGGGAAAGACGTCAGGACGCGTCGTGACGACGGCCCAGCGGTCCGCCTTCATCCAGCTGCGCTCGAACTGGCGAAAGCTGCCAACCCAGCGTCGCGTCGTGCCGGAACGGAGCACGATGGTCTGATCGACCAGGTCATAACCAACCACGACTGCAAAGTGCCATTGCGGCCAACGGTCGAAGGCTAGATTCTGCAACACCAGCACAGGATTGCCCGCCGCCACCTCGGCCAGCACCGACTCGAGCCGAGGCGACACCGGATAAACAAGCAGGTCATGAGCCCGTGCCGCGGCGACCATCTCGACCTGGAGGCTGCCCTTGCGTTTGGGTATGTAGACTCGCTCAACCAGGCGCTCCGGGTCGGTGTCGATGCCGCGCTGGGTGAGCACCGTCGCTAGTGCCGCGGGGCCGCACTGATAGTCTTCTTGCGGAAAGAATGGCGTCTGCTTCAGTTCGACCCTGGCCGGCAGCTGCGCGGACTCCATTGGCACAAGCGGAGACCGCGCACAGGCCCCTAGCAGGGCGCCTAGCAAAAACAGAGCAACTACTCGAATCAACGGTTGATACAGTTGATGAAGTTGAAGATGTTCGTGGCACACAGCATGTCAGTGATAATGAAGATCACCAGAAACAACACGATGATGCCCACGACGCCCGCACCTGCTGGAGCCTGATCGAGCTGTTGGTTGAACTGCGCGAGTTCGGCCGGCGTCAGGCTGTTGATTCGCTGTTCGACCTGAGCACGCTCAACCCCCATCGACTCCAGCTTCTTCTGCACATCTTCGTCATCGAGCATCGCCATCAATTGCTGCTGGTCCACCCGCTGCTGCTGTTCGGCGACGATTTCGGGCGTACCGATCATTGCCGCCTGAGCGAAAGGGATCTGAGCGAATAGCATGAAATGAAGCGCTGCCAGCACGCTGGCGACGCGCTTGAGTAGGGAGGAATGGAACATGGCGAAACTCCTTGATTGTTGTCGGCCCTGCTCGGTTGCAAAGGGCCATCACCCCTAAGACGCCGCGGCAGTTCCGCCAGTTCCCTGTTGCGTATCGCTTGATCAGGCGCCGCGCGGCAAGCTGCACAGAACACACGACCCTCGTTATAGTGGCCGCGCCCTTTACGTGAAAGGAGAATCCATGCATCCCTTGAAGATCGTCGCCCCGCTCTTGCTCGCCCTGACCATCGCAGGTTGTGAATCCAGCCCTGATCAGCCGCCCAAGGCAACCAGCGCGACGCCTGAACGCTGTGACGCTGCGGCAGTTCGACAGCTGACCGGGCAGAAAGCGACACCAGAATTGCTCGATGAGGCGCGTGTAGAGAGCGGAGCGACCACAGCCCGGATTATCCGCCCGGCAGACGTCGTCACCCTTGAGTACCTGGGTGATCGCCTCACGCTGTATACCGATGAAGCACTGATCATCCAGCGAATCACTTGCGGGTAACCCGCACGCCCTTCCCGAACGGGGAGCTGAGCGGCGGCGGAGGGATGTTGCGCCCTCCGCCGCCGCGTTTCACCCCTGAGGCACGGCCCGGCGCACATGCAGCCGCGTAGCGGAAAGAGGCTTTGGAGGGGTGAGCAGGAAAGACAGATCGTATCGTTTGATGATCGCCTGCACGACCAGCGGCGCCGCGATCCCGACCAGGGTACCCAGCACCAGATGCAGCGGTATGTTATCTACACCAAGAAAGCTCGCCAGGACTACTCTCAGCCCACTGCCGGCCAGGATATGCACCAGATAGATCGTCATCGAGGACGCGCCGATGAACAACAGCCACTCGATTCGGACCCGTCCAAGCCACATTGACAGCGCAACCATGAACAGAATCGACACTGTCGCAAGCGCCAGGACCGGTAACCCACCGACCGTCCAGTTCAAGCCGAAGGTTACGTGAAACAGATACTGACCGATCACGAACAAGGCGCCGAATAGCCAGGTCAACCGAACATGACGCGCCAGGAAATATCCCTTGATCTCGTTGAAGGCAACTCCAAGCGTGAAGAACACGGCATTACCTAACACGAATGACGAAATGGTCCCGAACGTAAGGTCCTTCTTGAACACATAAAGCACGCCGAAGCCGAGCAGGATGGGCAGAAACATCCCTCGCCCCACTTTTGCGTAGATGAATGCGCAGACTACGAAGATGAAGAACAACGCATACAGGAACCAGAACTGTGCGCGAGGTGACCAGAGAAGCGAGAGCACTTCGGTGACCGTCACGTCGCCATTCGTATAGTTCGAAAGCACGACTTCAATGAAGCCCTGCAGCAATGACCAGACGATAAAGGGGTACGCCACCGTATCCACCTTGTTCACTATCAGGCCGGTCGTCCCCCTCTTCATCAACGAGTCATAGAAGAATAGGCCGGACAGAAAAAGAACAGTGGCATGTGGAAACTGTAGATGATGCTGTCCACGAGCACATAACGCGTCTCGTCCATCGGCAGGCCAGCATTGAAGACTCCGCGAGCGACATGTCCATAGACGACCAAGATGATGCCGATGGCCTTGGCGTAGTCCACCCAGGCGTTTCTTTCCTGCATTGCATTCTCCTTGTCCAAGCAATACCGGACGGGTACCAGCGAGAACTGGCGCGAGTTGGGCAGCTTTGGACAATGGAAAATGGCATCCGTTTATCGAGCTGGCGGCCGCGCGACGAAGCGACACGGTTCATCGGCGCACGACGTCGTTCCACTCGCTCTCGCAGCGAGCGGAGCCGCCGCTTATCAGTTCAGCAGCTCTGAAAAAGGGATGAACCTCACAGAATCCCCTATGTTCAGCGTGGAATGCTCTCGAACCTCGACCAAACCGTCGGCCCAGGCCGCACTGCGAAGGATCGAAGAGCTCTGGTTCGCATAAGGCACGGCGGCGCCCTTCTCCAACCGCGCACGCAGGTATTCGCGACGACTGCCTGGGCGAGGCCAGTCGAACCCAGCCGGCACCTTGAAACTCATCGGCTCCGCAACAGCGGCGCCCATCCTGCGGAGGATCCAGGGCCGGGCCAACAAACCGAAGGTGACCAGTGTCGACGCCGGGTTGCCCGGCAAACCCAGGACCGGTGTTCCGTTATACACACCGAAAGTAAGCGGTTTGCCGGGCTTGATCGCGAGCTTCCAGAAGCTCAGCTCTCCACCCTCCCGAAGCGCCTGCCCCAAAAAGTCCGCCTCGCCGACCGAAACACCACCGGTGGACAGGATCAGATCCACCTGCTGCAACGAGCCGAGACACTGACGCACACTGGCCAGGTCATCCGGCAATATCCCCATATCAACGATCTCGCAACCCAGCCGGTGCAACCAGTGGCGCAACAACACTCGGTTGCTGTTATATATCTGGCCCGCCAGCAGTGGCTCGCCCGGCTCGACCAGCTCATCTCCCGTCGAGATCAACGCAACGCGTAGCCGTCGAGTGACCGGCAGCTCGGTCGTACCCAGCGAGGCAGCCAGGCCCAGCTCGACCGGCCCCAACCGGGTACCGGCAGCCAGCACACACTCTCCCTGCCGAATCTCACCCGCTCGCGGGCGGACATGCTGCCCGGCACGGACCGGCTCGATAAAGCTCACACGGCCGTCATCGAGTACCTGAACGTTTTCCTGCATCTCGACGCTGTCGGCACCCTCGGGTATGGGGGCACCGGTAAAAATGCGCGCGCAACAGCCCGGCTGCAGCGGAACCGGCTGCGTGCCGGCAAAAATTTTCTGGCAAACCACGAGGGGGTTACCCTGCAGGTCCCCGGCACGCAACGCATAACCGTCCATCGCACTGTTCGGCCAGGGCGGCAGGTCGAGCGGCGCGATCAACGGTGCGGCCAGCACACGCCCCTGTGCTGCATCGAGCGTTAACGATTCGGTGCCCAGCGCAGGGGCCGCTTCGGCCTGCGCGAGAAGCGCTTCGAGCGCTGCCTCGACTGACATCAAGCCCACGGAAGTCACCCGCGAGACTCGCAGGGATTGGCCTGCTTGAGATGCGGCACAAAATTGCAGGGGCGATGACGCGCGTCGAGCTGCTCGGCCAGAATCCCATCCCAGGCCGTGCGGCACGCATTGGTAGAGCCCGGCAAGCAGCACACCAGCGTAGCGTTGGCCAGCCCCGCCAAAGCACGTGATTGAACAGTCGAGGTACCGATATCAGCGACCGATATCTGGCGGAACAACTCACCGAAACCATCGACCTGTTTGTCGAGCAGGCAGCCGACCGCCTCGGGCGTGCTGTCTCGAGCCGTAAACCCCGTACCGCCTGTGATCAGGATGACCTGCACGTCATCGTCGGCGATCCAGGTGGCGACCTGGGCACGGATTCGGTACAGGTCGTCCTTTAGCAGCACGCGCGCCGCAAGCTGATGGCCGGCCGCTTGCAGACGGTCGACGAACAGCTGTCCCGACGTATCGGTTTCGAGCGAGCGAGTATCGCTCACCGTTAGGACGGCAATATTCAGGGGACGAACGACTGATCGGCAAGGTGGCTCATATAAGGGGATCCGGTTGTTGCTGAGGTTTGCGGGTGTTATATCACAGGCTTTTGTTGGAGCAGCCCATGAGCCCAGCCACTCTTGCACACTGCTCGATCCTGCTACTTGCGGGAGGTCAAGGAAGCCGCATGGGCGGCCAGGACAAGGGGCTGGTCACTTGGCGAGGCAAACCGATGGTGGCCTGGATCCATCAGGTCGCGCGCCCCCTGACCGATGAGCTGCTGATCTCATGCAATCGGAATCAGGACAGGTACACGCACTTTGCGGATCGTGTGGTGAGCGATGCCGAGCCAGGCTTCCTCGGCCCGCTTGCCGGTATCCGGGCCGGCCTGGCGGCTTCCACCGGCCGCTGGACCCTGGTGCTTCCATGTGACGCGCCTCGCGTAGACGAGGCCTTGCTTGTGCAGATGTACGAAGCGGCAAGGGCTGATCCCGATCGCCCCGTGATGATCAGGCAGGGAGATCGCTGGCAGCCACTGTTTTGCGTCATTCCAACACAGCGGGCCTGCCAGCTCGAAGCCGCGTGGCAAGCGGGCGAACGCAGCAACTACCGAGTGCTGGAACGCTTGGGCGCGCGAGCACTGAGTCTCGAGCCATACGATCAGCGGTTAGCCAATTTCAACACACCGGAAATCATGGTGCAGCACACCTCTGCTCTGGGAACTTAGGCTGGCGGCGCTCGTCACAAACGCAACTAACGACAGGAGAAACGACATGCGCTCAAGAACCGGGTTCGTAATTGCAATGGTTGCCGGATTGTCGTTGCTTGGCGGCTGCTCGAGCCCCACAGTGATAACCCTCAATGACGGTCGCGAAATCCAGACGCTGGACCGGCCGGATTACGACGAAGATTCTGGCTTCTATGAATACGAAGGCCTCGATGGCAAACCGGGCAAGGTCAATAAAGATCAAGTCCGGACGGTCCAGGAACTCTAAGCCCTGCCCCACCAGGCGGCCTTGCGCCGCCGCTTCGAAAATGCCTTTTTCCAACCCCTTGTCGGCGCACATTTTTTCTGTAGAATGCGCGCCAGCTTCGGAGCGTAGCGCAGCTTGGTAGCGCGTCTCGTTCGGGACGAGAAGGTCGCTGGTTCGAATCCAGTCGCTCCGACCAAATACCCGACCTGTATATCTACAGGTAAAAAAACCGGCCTCGAGCCGGTTTTTTTATGGCTGTTCAATTTCTTTCAGACTTTAGCCACTTGTAATGGCTGTGTAAGAAATAGCCAAGCACGCCAAAACCTGCTCAGCTGACGAAACGGACTACCTGCTCCGTCTCGAACGGCCAATCCAACTCAGCCCCGGTGTCGGTACGCCGCAACACCGGGATTCGAAGTCCGTAGGCATCGACCCAATCCGACCTCTCGGCTATATCAACCAGCTCGACAAGCAAACCATGTTCGACCAAGGGCATGACTTCTGCTTCGGCCTGCTCGCAGAGATGACATCCAAGCGTTCCGAACAATTGGCACTCAGGCAACATCAGTGGTACTCAGCAGGTGAAAATCTTATCTTAGCAGCGCCAATCTTCTGGGGACTTCACTGCACTTGCCCAGACATGCGAAAGGCCTACAGAAGTGTGATCTCCCCCTCAGTCGAACGACGGTTTGATTTATGGAATCGACGAGCGCCGAGCAAAACGCTAGGATGCGGCAGCCCAAGCAGACACAGAGCTGCAGGGTCGGCCGTGAGAGCTGGCGTATCGTTGGACGGGACTCACTTCGATGGGATTCCTTTTACCAGCACGAGCGCAGGACGTCTGAACAGCTAGCACGTCGCCTGGTACGCCGAAAGACTAAGGTCTAAAGGCTTAATCATCTATGTAATGCTTTATTGCATGGCGCCGTTAGAGCGACTTCAGAGCATCATCCAACGAGGAGAAACAAGAAATGCTCAAGACCCCCATCGCGCGTGGCGTGGCACTCGCCACTCTGGGAGCAACACTGGCCATCCCAACCATGGCTCAAGCTGCATTCGTTGACGACAGCAAGGTAAATCTGGAGCTGCGCAACTTCTACTTCAACTCGGACAACCGCTCCGTCCCTTCCACCTCTCAGTCCAAGAGCGAAGAGTGGGCGCAAGGCTTTCTGCTGCGTGCTGAATCGGGTTATACCGAAGGCACCGTAGGCTTTGGGGTAGACGCGCTTGGCCTCCTGGGTGTCAAGCTGGATTCTGGGCGCGGTCGCACTGGCACAGGTCTGCTGCCGACTGACAATGACGGCTCCGCGCCGAATGAGTACTCCGAGCTTGGTCTAACCGCGAAAGCGAAGATCTCCAACACCGTTCTGAAAGTTGGCACCTTGGAGCCAAAGAACATGGCGGTCGCTCGGAGCGATTCGCGCCTGCTGCCCCAAACATTCAAAGGCGGTCAGCTGGTCTCTCAAGAAGTGAAGGGTCTGACGCTCGATATCGGTTACCTCACCGAAGTTAACGAACGCAATGACTCGCACTACGAAGACCTGAAAGGCGCGCTGAAGGGCGGCACCACTGAGAACGAAATTGACAATTTCATTTTTGCAGGGGCTAGCTATAAGCTGCTGGACAACCTGACCGGCAACTACTACTACAGCAACTTGGAAGAAGCTTACAAGCAGCACTCTTTCAATCTGATTCATGTTCAGCCGCTCGGCGAAGGCCAGTCCCTAAAGACAGATTTGCGTTACGCCCGCTCCAGTGACGACGGTTCGTCAACTGTAGATAACAAGGCTTTCGGCGCCATGGTCACGTACGCTATAAGCGGACACAGCTTTGGCCTGGGTTACCAAAAGATGAGCGGCGACACAGGCTTCGCTTATCTGAACGGAACCGACCCTTACCTCGTTAACTATGTAATGATCGGCGCTGACTTCGCCAACGCAGACGAGAAGTCGTGGCAAGCTCGTTACGACTACAATTTCGCTGCAGTCGGCATCCCGGGACTGACCTTCATGACCCGTTACGTTAGCGGTGATGATTTCGGAACCGACGGAAACAGCAAAGAATGGGAGCGCAACACTGATATCGGTTATGTCTTCCAGGAAGGCTCTCTCAAGAACCTGGGTATCAAATGGCGTAACGGTACCTACCGTAGCAACTCCACCCGTGACATCGATCAGAACCGCCTGATCGTCAGCTACACCATCCCGCTAATGTAAGCGAGACTGGTTAAACGCTGCAGAAGAAACCCGCTTAGGCGGGTTTCTTTTTGCCTATATATCAACGCCCCGCGAATATCCGGCCTCACCGCCCTAACGAAGCGGGAACCTTGAGCGTCGATCAGGCTCTGACCTAGAGGCACCGGGACCTTCCGTCCCTGCGAGACTCAAGAGGAGCTGCAGATGTCTACCGAATCGACCTTCGGCACAAGCGATAACACCCCGATTCCAGACGGAACCACCGAAAGCGCTACCTCGTCGCTGATCGACAAATCCGCGCACCGTCGCAATCTCCAGGCGGCCCAGAACGCACTGATCGAGGAATTCCATACCCTGATTGCCGACACCGAGCGCCTGCTCAAGCATACGCAGGACACCGCAGGCACTCAGACTCAGGAACTGCGCGGCAAGATCAACGAAAATCTCAGCCGTGCACGGCAGATGCTCAAGGAGCAGGAAGGCACCCTAAGGGAGCAGGGGCAGGCTGCGATCCAGTGCACTGAAGAATACGTGCACACGCATCCGTGGCAGTCGATCGGCATTGCCGCCGGGGTTGGCTTTCTCCTGGGGCTGATCACCCGCCGCTGATGGGGGCCGATCCAATGCAAGGCAATCGAAGCGATGAGGCACCAGCGCCCTCTATCAAGAAACTCGGAGGCGCCATTGCCGGGCTGCTGCAGGGCCATCTCGAGCTGATCGGAATCGAGTTTCAGGAGGAGCGTGTCCGCGTATTCAAGCTGTTTCTGCTTGCCAGCATCAGCCTCATTCTCGGCCTGCTGATCCTGGTTGGCCTGTCAGCCGCCGTGGTGATTCTGTTCTGGGATACACACCCCATCGCTGCCATTCTCGTGCTCTGCCTGCTGTACGCCATCGGCATGATCGTCTGTGTCAGCCGCGCCGCTCGGCTGGCCAAGGAGAGCGCCGCGCCCTTCCAGGCTACGGTCGAAGAACTGTCACGCAACCGGGAGCGATTGATGCCATGAGCCTTCCCTTGAGTTCCTCCAGTGATCTGGCGATGCGCAAGGATCTGGTCCGCCTGCGGATGGAGATGAACCGCCAGCAGATTCTCTATCATTCCCAACCGTTGGCTCATCCCTTCCGGCGACTGTCCGGCATCGTAGGCATGGGCAGTCGCCATGATCATTCAGACACCCATCACTCGGGCAAGGGCCCGCTGATGATCGCTGCCACAGTCGCGCTCGCCCTGTTCGGAAAGCGTCTCGGAAAGCTCGGCAAGCTCGCTCGGCTGGGCATTACCCTTTATCCGTTGGCGCGTCGACTACGTCACTGAGCGCAGTCTGGCCTGGAGCCTGGGACGATCATGCATGATCGAAGCGGTGTCGATTCAACGCGCAGTGCGGTACGCTGATGACAAGGATGTACAGCGCTCGGCAATGACGATCGAAGCGCAGCGGAGATTCACAGCCTGAAAGGAGAGGGTTTTGGACTGGCAGACCCTGCTGAATCGTGAACGACTTGGAAAGTCCGTCCACAGCACCGATGAGCTTGGCCGGAGCCCGTTTCACAAGGACCATGACCGCATCATCTTTTCCGGAGCCTTCCGACGCCTGGGTCGCAAGACCCAGGTGCACCCGTTTCCAGCAATGATCATATCCATACTCGCCTGACGCACTCGCTCGAAGTGAGCTGTGTTGGCCGCTCTCTGGCCATGCGCGTCGGCGAGGTGCTGCGCGAGCGCCTGCCCGAGTGGTGCAGTCCTGCGGACCTGGGGATGATTGTCCAGTCAGCCTGCCTGGCACATGACATCGGCAATCCACCGTTCGGCCACTCAGGCGAAGACGCCATACGCTATTGGTTCCAGCAGGCCGCAAGCCGCGGCTGGCTGGACGACATGAGCGACGCGCAGCGCGGCGACTTTCTCAATTTCGAAGGCAATGCCCAGGGGTTCAGGGTCCTGACCCAGCTCGAATACCATCAGTTCGACGGCGGCACGCGCCTGACCTATGCCACCCTTGGCACCTATCTCAAATATCCCTGGACGTCTCGACACGCCGAGGCTTTGGGCTACAAGAAACACAAGTTCGGCTGCTACCAGAGCGAACTCCCTCTGCTCGAGCAGATCGCCACCAAGCTGGATCTACCGCAGGTCGATGCACACCGCTGGGCACGCCACCCCCCTCGTTTATCTCATGGAGGCGGCTGATGACATCTGCTACGGGCTGATCGATCTCGAAGACGGGCTGGAAATGGAGTTGCTCGAGTACGCCGAGGTCGAGTCCCTGCTTCTCAATCTGGTGGGTGATGACCTGCCGGAAACCTACCGACAGCTCGGCCCCAACGAGTCGCGGCGGCGCAAACTGGCGATTCTGCGAGGCAAGGCGATCGAGCATCTGACCAATGCCGCGGCACGCGCCTTCGTCGAACAACAACAGGCGCTGCTCACCGGCCAGCTAGCTGGCGATCTGGTCGAGCACATGCATGGGCCGGCCAAGCAGTGCGTGGTGCAGGCCAAGGCGATCGCCCGGCAGAAGATTTTCCAGGACAAACGCAAGACCTTGCATGAAATTGGCGCCTACACGACGCTGGAAATACTCCTCAACGCCTTTTGCGGTGCGGCGCTCGAACAACACGGCGGGCGGACACCGTCGTTCAAGAATCGTCGGATCCTCGACTTGCTGGGGAGCAACGCACCAAAGCCCGACTGGACACTTTATCAGTCGTTCATGCGAATGATCGACTTCATCGCCGGGATGACCGATAGCTACGCGACGGAAATGGCTGGCGAGATGACCGGACGCTCGAGCCCGACGTGAGCAGCAAATCCTTATGGCGGTATCTTGGCTGGCAACCGGGCCGTCCCGCCTGGGGGCCCGCCATGGTCGCCGGACTGGGCTGCGCCCTTCCGCTGCTGCTGGGATTGTTCAGCGGCCATCCCGGGTTTCTCTGGGCCACCGTGGGGGCCTTTCAGGCTGCCAAGGCCAATCCTCTGCATCGTTTCGGCATGCTGCGCATGCTGCTGTTGATTGCGCTCGGGGCTGCCAGCGCAGGGCTCGGTTTCTGGTCGGCCACCCATCCACTGGTGAGCCTCGGCCTGTTCGCGTTCTATGGCCTTCTGCTCGCCTGGCTGCAGCGCTACGGTACCGAAGCGGGGAAGCTGGGTATCGGCCTAGCGATCTGTCTGTGTCTCGGCCAAGGCCAACATGGCATTGGCGACTTCAACAACCCACAGGCGATTGCCATGCTGTTCGCGTTAGGTGGGCTTTGGGTCACGCTGCTGGCGTTCGGCCTACGCGGCATGCATGGACTGCGCATGTGGCCCTACATGCCCCGCCTGCTGAGTCTGTTGAAGGTCTTGCGCCGCCGTGCCAGGCGCACGCCGATTCGCCAGTGGCGCATGCATGCCCTGACCTACGTACTGGCGGCGGCGTTTGGTGGCCTGATCGTGACGCTCGCCGAGCTGCCGCGCGGTTACTGGCTGACCCTGGCGGTGTTCACGACGTTGCAGATGGACCTGCAACGCAGCGTCGTGCGGGCCATCCAGGCGAGCCTGGGGATTCTCGGCGCCGCTGCCATATTGATTTACATGGGGCATAGCCTGGCAGACCCGCCCATGATGGTGATGATTATGCTGCCCTGGTGATGCTCAGCAGAGCGTTTCAGGCGCATCACTACGGCCTGTTCGTTCTGCAAACCACGCTGAGCTTCGTCCTGCTGGCCGAAACGCTGGCCCAGGACTGGGGCTTGCCCCAGCTGCGTCTGGTCAATGCCAGCATCGGCGTCGGCGTGGCAGTGGCGACAACCGTGCTGGTCTACCTGCTACGCCGATTGGCGGCCCGGATCGCCTTGCGCAAAGCCGGGCCAGAGGCCGACCGCAACGATTCGGTCACGCCTTGACGTTGATCTCGTTTTCCGGATACCAGACGTCCATCAGCGGGCTGACATTGAACTCAGCGAGCTCGCTGCGCCCCTTCAGCCAGGACTCGACCTGATTGCGCTGCTCCTCGCTGACCGAACCGCGAGTCGCCAGGCAGACGAACCCGTAATCCTCACCGCCGACGTAACCCAGACCATTGGCCTCGATGGCGTCCTTCAGGAAGCGTTCCAGGAAAGCGTCCACCGCCTTCGAGTCAAGGCCTTCCTGATAGCTCAGGGTCACTTCGAAGCCCAGCTCCTGGAATTCGTCCACGCAGAGTTTCTTGCGCAGACGACGCGAGCGATTGGTAGCCATGTTGTTCGGTCCTTTTTCTCTTGGGATGACGGCGCGCACTCTATCAGCAACCCAAGGGCAGCGCGATGACAGCGTGGCTTGGCATGACTGTCCGTCTGGAAAGCACGCTTTTGGCTCACGCGCCTTTTGCAGACAGGCGCGCCAGACGGCTACGCTTGTCAACGTGCGACTTACGTCACCCTGGGTAGCGGATCAAGTCCGTGCCCTTCCCTGAACGCTGTAGGGAATTACCATGTCACCCACACTGATCACTGCCCCCTCGCTCCAATTCACCGGAGCCCGTCATTGCGAAAGTTGATTCACCGCCTGGCCGCGCTCACGCTGGCGCTGCCCCTGGCCCTTCCAGCCGTGGCCGCCACGGTCAACCAGACGCTGCCGCCGCGGGTGATGGAAGCGCTGAAGGCCAACAAAATAGAAAGCAGTGCGCTGTCCCTGGTGATGCTGCCACTCAACGGAGATGGCGTGCCGACCTTCGTCAATGCCGATGTCTCGGTAAACCCGGCCTCGACGATGAAGCTGGTCACGACCTACGCCGCGCTCGAATTGCTTGGCCCCAACTATCAATGGAAAACCGAGTTCTACGCCGATGGCCCAGTAGAAAATGGCACGCTGAATGGCAATCTGTACCTCAAGGGCGGCGGCGACCCCAAGCTCAACATGGAGAAGCTCTGGTTGCTGCTCCGAGACCTGCGTGCCAATGGTGTCAAAACCGTCACGGGCGACCTGGTGCTCGATCGCAGCCATTTCGTTCAGCCAAACCTGCCCGTGTTTGATGATGACGGCAACGACAGGAACAAACCCTTTCTGGTCGGCCCCGATTCGTTGCTGGTCAACCTGAAAGCGCTACGCTTCATCGCGCGCAACGAGGGCGGCGACGTCCAGGTGCTGGTTGAACCGCCGATCGCCACGGTGCGTATCGACAACCGCATCCAGGCCCTGCCCCGAGCTAAGTGCCCCGGCTGGCCTGACGTACGCTACAACCCGATCGAGAATGAGGACGGCAGCGTGACAGTCGTTGCGACCGGCAAGCTGGCTGCCGGGTGCAGCGGCCAGAGCTACCTCGCGCTGCTCGATCATCAGCGTTACGCCGCCGGGGCGGTGCGTGCGATCTGGGCGGAGCTTGGCGGCAGCATCCTCGGCGGCGATAGGGTCGCACCAGTGCCAGACGACGCGAGGATGATTGCCCGCGCCTATTCGCCCGATCTGGTCGAGATCATTCGCGACATCAACAAGTACAGCAACAACACCATGGCGCGGCAGCTGTTCCTCAGCCTTGGGGCCGCAATGCGCAGCGAGACGGACCGGGACGACGCCCAGGCAGCACAGCGCGTCGTCCGCCAGTGGCTGGCCAAAAAGGGCATCATCTCCCCTCATCTGGTGATGGAAAATGGCTCAGGCCTATCGCGTGCCGAACGCATCAGCGCGCGTGAAATGGCCTCTCTGTTGCAAGCCGCCTGGCGCAGCCCCTATGCAGCAGAGTTCATTTCATCGATGCCACTGGCCGCGGTCGACGGCACCATGCGCAAACGCCTGCGCAATACCGGCGTCGCCGGCAAGGCGCACATCAAGACAGGCACTTTGAACACGGTACGGGCAATAGCAGGCTACAGCCGAGACGGCGATGGCAATTCCTGGGCCGTGGTTGCCATCCTCAATCATCCGCGCCCCTGGGGCGCTTCGTCAGTGCTGGATCAGGTGCTGGTGAGCCTGTACAACCGCCCCAAACAGAGCACGGCCCAGCGCTGAGCGGGCCGCGCCACTCCTATCGCGCCTGGATCTTCCAGGCGCGATGGATCTTCGGGTTGCGTCGGAAGTCCTCGTCCAGTGTCGCGGCGCTGATGTCCTCGACGGCATAACGCTCGGAGAGCCCGGTATCCAGCACGAACTTTCGGAAATTGTTGGAGAAGTACAAGGTGCCGCCCGCCGCCAGGCGCGCCATTGCCAGGTCCAGTAACGCCACGTGATCACGCTGGATATCGAACACCCCTTCCATCCGTTTTGAGTTGGAGAAGGTCGGCGGGTCGATGAAGATCAGGTCATATTCACCGCGGTCCGCTTCCAGCCAGGCCATGACGTCTCCCTGCTCCAAACGCTGGCGCTCGGACAGGCCGTTGAGCGCCAGATTGCGCCGCGCCCAGTCAAGGTAGGTCTTCGACAGGTCCACGCTGGTGGTGCTGCGTGCCCCGGCCTTGGCCGCATGCACGGTTGCGGTGGCGGTATAGCAGAACAGGTTGAGGAAGCGCTTGCCGGCGACTTCCCGGGCAATGCGCAAGCGCATCGGACGGTGATCAAGGAACAGGCCCGTGTCGAGGTAGTCGGTGAGGTTGACCAGAAGCCGGACGTCGCCTTCCTTCACCTCGAGGAAGGCCCCTTCGCTGGCCTGCCGCTCGTACTGCCGCGTCCCGCTCTGACGCTCGCGTCGCTTGATCACTACACGATCGCGGCCGATGCCCAGCGCAGGCGGAATGGCGGCAAGCGCGTCCAGCAATCTCGTCTGCGCCTTGTCGGGGTCCACCGAGCGAGGCGGCGCATATTCCTGCACATGCACCCAGTCGCCGTAGATGTCCACCGCCAACGCATATTCGGGCATGTCAGCATCGTATAGACGGTAGCACTCGATACCTTGTTTACGGGCCCATTTGCCCAGCTGCCGCAGGTTTTTCTGCAAACGATTGGCAAACATCTGCCCGCCCTCGCTCAGACGCGCCGGCTCGACGACGTCGTCCGCATCGACCGGCCGTGAGGCATTGCGCTGCCCCGTAACGAACTGCTCAGGCACGACCTTGATCAGCAAAAGCTTGCACGCCAGCGCACCGTTCCAGAACGCATACTGCTTGTGGCTGCGAATGCCCATTCGCTTGCCCAACTCCGGCGCCGAGGTCAGTACGGCCGCTTCCCATCCAAGACAGGCCTGGCGCAGGCGCTCGCCGAGGTTCTGGTAGAGATAGACGAGGCTGGCCTCGTCCCCGAGCCGCTCTCCATAAGGCGGATTGCAGACGACCAAGCCCTTCTGGTTCCGGTCGGTACGCGGCTCGAATGTCGCTACGTCGCCCTGGTAGATCCGTATCCAGTGTCCGAGCCCTGCCCGCTCGACGTTGTTGCGTGCTGGCTGTATCAGCCGCGGGTCGGCCTCGTATCCGCGAATCCACAGGGGAGGCTTCGCCAGGCCCTCGCGCGCGCGCAGCTGCGCCTGTTCGAGCACGCGGGTCCAGATTGCCGGGACGTGTCCCAACCAGGCGGAAAAGCCCCAACGCTCACGCTTCAGGTTCGGTGCGATATCGGCCGCCATCATCGCCGCTTCGACCAGAAAGGTGCCCACGCCGCACATCGGGTCGGCCAAGGCACCGCCTTCTGCCGCAATGCGAGGCCATCCCGCACGGATCAGCACCGCGGCGGCGAGGTTTTCCTTGAGCGGCGCAGCCCCTGCTGCAGCCGGTAGCCACGCTGATGAAGGCTGTGACCCGATAGGTCCAGCGACAGCACCGCCTGACCACGATCGAGCCGCAAATGCACCCGAACGTCCGGATTGAGCTTGTCGACGCTGGGTCGCTCACCCGATGCGGTACGTAGTCCATCGACGATGGCGTCCTTCACCTTGAGCGCACCGAAGTGACTGTTGTCGATGCCGGAACCATGCCCGCTGAACTCCACCGCCAGGCTGCCGCTGGGCAGGAGATGCTCGGCCCAATCAACGGCACGCACCCCGTCGTAGAGCGTCTCGGCGTTTGTCGTGGCGAAACGATGCAGTACGAGCAAGACACGATTGGCCAGACGCGACCACAGGCACAACCGGTACGCCACCTCCATCGAACCCGTCCCACGAATGGCGGCGGTCTGCTCGCGCGCCTCCTCGAGCCCAAGCCCCACAGCCTCGTCGAGCAACAGGCCTTCGAGCCCCTTGGGGCAGGTCAGAATAAGTTCGTGGTGGTCAGTCATGGCAAATCCAGATGTGTGGTCGGTCGGCAAAGTCGTTCACGGACCGGCTTCGCCGGTTCGAACCAGGAAGCGTGAAAAGTGTCGGCGCCAGGCGCTCGGTGCGTTTGCGGGCCGCTGTCAGGGCAGACATCGCCAGGCTTATGGGCCTGAGCATGGTTTTATTACCTGCTTATTACAAAACGATCATTCCCGCCTCGAACCCATTGCGTTAGAACTCGACTCAGGCCGACGTCGCAACGACGCACGGTAGAACCCCGCCACGCCGGCAGCGGGGTTCGTCGGCAGTCTACCTGCCTCCGACCTCGCCTTGAGGTCACAGGAACACCAGTCAACCACTGAGGGCAATACCCAATGAGAAGACTCAAGCGTGATCCGATGGAACGAGCATTCTTGCGCGGTTATCAGCATGGCATTCAAGGCAAATCTCGCGATCTATGTCCCTTTTCCCATACCGAAGTGCGCCAGGCCTGGATGAACGGCTGGCGGGAGGGTCGCGGCGACAACTGGGATGGTCTGACCGGCACCGCCGGTATTCATAGACTCAACGAACTTCACGCGGTCGGCTAACACAGCATCTACCGACTTCGACTGGCACGCCCCACCCGGGCGGCGGGCTTGAAGCCCAGGGGCTCCCAACGGGAGCCCCACCGGGCAATCAGTGACTCTCCTGCTTCCGCGGCGCCAGCGCCGCAATGGCGTCCACAGCCTCACGTATCAACGCCGGTCCCTTGTAGATGAACCCCGTATAGAGCTGCACCAGGCTGGCCCCGGCTTCGATCTTTTCGGCCGCATGGCGGCCTTCGGTAATCCCCCCACGGCAATGATCGGCAACCGCCCGCGCAGCGTCTCGGCCAGAACCTTCACGGTATGGGTGCTCTTTTCACGAACCGGAGCGCCGGAGAGCCCACCCGCCTCATCGGCATGTGCCAGCCCGGCCACACCCTCGCGTCCCAGTGTTGTATTGGTCGCGATGATCGCATCCATGCCGGCCTCCAGCACTGCCTGGCCGACCAGCACGATTTCCTCGTCAGTCATGTCAGGTGCGATCTTGATCGCCAGCGGGACGCGCTTGCCGTGCAGCACCTCGAGGTCCTCACGCCGCAGGCGAAGCGCGTCCAGCAATTGCTTGAGCTGATCGCCGAACTGCAAACTGCGAAGCCCAGGCGTATTCGGCGAACTGACGTTGACGGTCACGTAGCTCGCCTGGTGATAGACCTTCTCCAGCCCCAGCAGATAATCGTCAACGGCCCGCTCGACCGGCGTATCGAAATTCTTGCCGATGTTGATGCCGAGCACGCCCTTGAAGCGGGCCGCATCGACCCGTTCCAGCAGCGCATCGACGCCATGATTGTTGAAGCCCATGCGATTGATGATCGCCTCGGCTTCAGGCAGACGAAAGATCCGAGGTTTCGGATTGCCTGGCTGGGGACGTGGGGTCACGGTGCCAACCTCGACGAAACCGAAACCCAATTGCGACAGACCGTGAATCGCCTCGCCGTTCTTGTCCAATCCTGCCGCCAGGCCGACAGGGTTGGGGAAATCAAGCCCCATGACTCGCACCGGCAACGATGCCGGCGCCTTGTTCAGCATGGCGTTAAGCCCGAGCCGACCGCCAGCCCCGATAAGGTCCAGCGACAGCTCATGGGACGTCTCGGGCGTGAACTTGAACAGCAGCTGGCGGGCCAGGTGATACATACGAAACCGAGTTCCTGAGGAAGGGTGGCGCGGGAGTATAGCAGGCCGGGCGACGATCAAGCGGGCAACCGTGCGGCCTGTGCGGTGCGCCTCCGACTCACTCCAGACGACGCAGACTGACGAGCCGGCCATCGGCGAACTGCAGCTCGAATGAACCAAAAACGCCAGCAGAGGTCAGAAACGGGCGCAGATGATGAGCCGGCAGGCTGACACTGGTGCCCTCGCGGCTCTTGATCAGGATACGATTAGCGCGCCCTTGATAGACGGCCAACAGCCTGTCGGCAGGCAATGCGATATCCAGTACGAGGTTCGGCATGGAGGCTCCTCAATGATCAGTGCGTCGATTTTGCCACCCCTGCGTAGCGTCGAGGATGCGTCCATGGCGCATTCCGACTCGAAAAGGTCAGGTAAAGCCTGTGCGTCGGCTGTCCGGCTCTGCCACACTCCGACCGTAGTCCAACGAGTTCATCCGTGATGATGAGCCTGCCAGAGTCGATGCCGACCGTGACCTCCCGTATCTCCAAGTTCGTCCAGCGCCTGGGCCTGAGCGGCAAAGTGCCCCGGCAGCTCCTCGATCATGCGAGCCAGGTGCGACTCCTTTCGCACCGCTCGAAGAGCCCGCGCCAAGCATCTTCTGGCAGGATGGTCCCAGCCTGCAGAAATTCGTCGATCTGCCACGAGGCGCGCTCTCGGGACCGGTTCAGGAGGACAAGGCCAGGGCCCACGCGGCGCTGACACGCCTAGTACGCAAGGAAGTCAGCATCTACCCGGCGCTGGACCTGCGCCAGATCGACGGCCTCGGCGGACAGAGCGTCGACGGCAAACTCTACCCCACCTTCGAAGCCTATGCCGCGACGCCGGCCTGCCGCCAGTTGCGCGTCATCAGTTACAAGGATTTCGTCCGTACCTTGAGCACCGCACTGCCAGGCTTCCAGCGCAACGTCGCCATCGAGCTGCGCCAGGCCAGTTGGCTGGGTGAACGGCTCTATTGGTCAGGCGAGCACCATTCCGAAGCCTTTGCCTGCGCAGTGGCCTATGCGCGCCTCAGAGGGCTCGATGTGCAGTTGCCTTGCGAGCTGACCGACTACCGCCTCGACGCGGCCGGGCTGCAAGCGCTGGATGAGGGATATCACGCCGTTACCATGCCCGCACAGGCCTGGAGCGACCGCGCCTTCATGAGCCTGCTGCTCGAATCCAGAATCCCCTACGCTCGCCTCACGCTGCTACGCAATGCGAGCAACTCGGAACTGCTGCTCCTGGACAAGCGTGACCCTGCCGCCAACGCCCTCGGCGAAGGTCTGAAGTTCGCAGGGGCGCCCGACATGATCCTCTACATGCGGGACCTTCCGCAGATCACCCGCTTTCGCCTGGGCCATCAGGCCGAATCGCTTAACTGATCCCGCCGTCGCGTCAGGGATCGCGAGCGAGCTCTACCGCGTGGAAAACAAAACGCCGGGGCATGGGCCCCGGCGTTTTGCGTTTCGATCCCGGTCGGGTCGGCCGTTCGGCCTTACTGACGCGGGGGTTCTACCGCCAGGTCCTGCAATTCGCGACTGGCGACTGCATACATGGCGTAATCCACACTCGTGGCGCCACGCAACTCGACCAACATGCGCCTCCAGCGCTCGACCTGATAGGCGCGCTGATCCAGCCATTGCTGAACGCGTGCATCCAGGTCTTCCGGCGCCCCACCCGTCTGCAACACGGACACGGTGATCGCTCGCTGCTGACTGTCGAGGTCGTCGCGGAAGCTCTCACGTGCCAATCCCTGCCAGTTATTCTCGACCGGCAGCGCGGTGAGTTGCTGCAGGTACCAGGGCAGTTCCAGAGCACCGCCGACCGCAAAGTAGGCTGCGGCCACGTCAGCTGGCGGCTGGCCGGTCTCGTCGGCCGCTTCGAGGATAGGTAGCAAGGTGTAGAGGTGGTTCGTACCGGCCACCATGCGCGCCAGGAGCTCAGGTACGCCCGCCTCGGTGTAGCGTTCATAGCGTGCCTGCCAGAGCTCGCGAGTGCCGCCCTGCAGCAGCGAATCCAGCTTCAGCCCGAGTGCCGCGACACGTGGCCCGAAGTGCCCCACATCCCTCGCGGCGTCCAGTTCGTTGCGACGGTTGCGCAGGAACCAGCGCGTGGCCCGACGACCCAGACGCATCAGTTCCTCCATCAGGTTGAGCTGCAATTCGGCCGGCACCTTGTAGTCGAGCGCCTCGATCTGCCGGAACCAGTGCGGCAGGTGGAAGATGTCGCGAACGATGACATAGGCGCCCGCCACGTTCGCCGCGCTCAGGCCGGTCGCCTCACGCAACCGCTGGACGAAGGTGATGCCCATATTATTGATGAGGTCATTCGCGATCTGCGTACTCACGATCTCGCGGCGCAGCCGGTGCTGCAGCATCGCATCCCGATAGCGCTCGGCGAGCAACTGCGGGAATGCGCTTTCCATCTCGCGGGCGAGGTAGGTGTCGTCTGGTACGCGCGACTGCAGCAGCGCTTCCTTCAATTCGATCTTGCTGTAGGAGATCAGCACCGACAGTTCGGCACGGGTCAGCCCCTTGCCAAGCTGGGCGCGTTCGGCAAGGGCCTCGTCACTGGGCAGGAACTCGAGCGCACGGTCGAGCAGGCCGACCGACTCGAGCGAGCTGATCAGACGCTTGTATTCCCCGCTGCCTTCGCGAGCGCGGTGCTCGGCCTGGGACAGGGCCTGGGTCTGCTTGTAGTTGTCGTGCAGCACCAGATCGGCCACCGCATCGGTCATGTCGAACAACAACTGGTCGCGCTGCTTTCCGGTCATGTCCCCTGCGCTCACGATCTCGTTGAGCAGGATCTTGATATTGACCTCATGGTCCGAGCAGTTCACGCCGCCAGCATTATCGATGAAGTCGGTATTCGCCGCGCCACCATGCAGGCAGTATTCGACCCGGCCGAGCTGGGTGATGCCCAGGTTGCCGCCCTCCCCGATGACCTTCGCACGCAGCTCGTTGCCGTTCACGCGCAGCACGTCGTTGGCCTTGTCGCCGACGTCCGCGTGGCTTTCGGCAGTGCTCTTCACATAGGTGCCGATGCCGCCGTTCCAGAGCAGATCCACCGGCGCCTTGAGCAGCGCATGAATCAGTTCGGCCGGCGTCAGATAATCGGCCTCGATATCGAAGCGTTCCTTCATCTGCGGGGTGATCGCGATGCGCTTTGCCGAGCGCGGGAATACCCCGCCCCCTTCGGAGATCAGCGAGGCGTCGTAGTCGGTCCAGGCCGAGCGCGGCAGGTCGAACAGGCGCTTGCGCTCGACGAAGCTGCGCGCTGCGTCCGGATTGGGGTCGATGAAGATGTGCATGTGGTTGAAGGCGGCGACCAGCTGCAGCGTCTCGGACATCAGCAAGCCGTTGCCGAACACGTCGCCGGCCATGTCACCGATGCCAATCACGCTGATGGTGTCGCGCTGCACGTCGATGCCGCGTTCGCGGAAGTGCCGCTGCACTGACACCCAGGCGCCCTTAGCCGTGATGCCCATCTTCTTGTGGTCGTAGCCTGCCGAGCCGCCGGAGGCAAAGGCGTCGCCGAGCCAGAAGTCGTATTCGGCGGCAATCCCGTTGGCAATGTCGGAGAAGGTCGCGGTGCCCTTGTCAGCCGCCACCACCAGATAGGGATCGTCTTCGTCATAACGCAGGACATTGGCCGGCGGCACCACCTGGCCGTCCTTGAGATTGTCGGTGATGTCCAGCAGCCCGCTGATGAAGATTCGGTAGCAGGCAATGCCTTCGGCCAGTATTTCGTCACGCGAGCCGCTGGTCGGCAGGCGACGCGGTACGAACCCGCCTTTGGCACCACCCGGCACGATGATCGCGTTCTTGACCTGCTGCGCCTTGACCAGCCCGAGCACCTCGGTACGGTAATCCTCTTCCCGGTCGGACCAGCGCAAGCCGCCGCGCGCGACCTTGCCACCGCGCAGATGCACACCTTCGACGCGAGGCGAATAGACGAATATCTCGAATTTGGGCGCCGGTCGCGGCATCTCCGGAATCGAGCGGGGGTCGAGCTTGAAGCTGAAGTAACCCTTGACCTTCCCGTTGGCGTCGGTCTGGTAGAAGTTGGTGCGCAGGGTCGCCTTGATCAGCGCCAGATAGCGCCGAAGGATGCGATCTTCATTGAGCACGGCAACATCATCGAGCGCGGTGATGATGGCTTGCTCCAGCCGCGTCTGCTTGTCGGCCAGGTCCTCTTCACCCAGCTTGCGCGCCAGGTAGAAACGGGTCTTGAACAGCCGCACCAGCTCCCGGGCGATATCGGTGTGGTTGAGCAGCGCGCTGGCAATGTAGCCCAGGTCGAAACCCATGCGGATCTGCTTCAGATAGCGGCCATAAGCACGCAGCAGCGCGACCTCACGCCAGGTCAGCCCGGCAGTAAGAACCAGGCGATTGAAGGCGTCGTTCTCGGCCAGGCCGTTGTGGATGGCGATGAACGCATCCTGCAGCGGCTCGTTGATCTCCATCAGGTCGATTTCCAGACCTTCGGCGTAGGTGAAGGCGAAATCGTGGATCCAGTATTCGCGCCCGTCCTTGTGACGCATGTGGAACGGAAACTCACCCAGCACGCGCAGCCCGAGGTTCTCCAGGATCGGCAGCATGTCCGACAGCGGCAGCGGCGTGTTCATGTGATACAGCTTGCAGTGCAGCCGGTTCTCCACCGCCGTCATCGGCTGGTAGAAGCTCATGACCAGCGGGCGGTCCTCGCTCAGGCTCATCAGGTGCTGCATGTCCACCGCAGCCGACTGGGGCGTGAAACGCTCGCGATAGCCGGCCGGAAAGCCCTTGGGGAAATCGCTGAGGATGCCAGTGCCGCGCGCTTCACCGAAGCGCTCGACGACCACGTTGGAATAATCGTCCTGCCAGGTCCGGCAAGCCTGCACCACCTCGTTCTCCAGCTGGACCGGATCGAACTGGACCTGTTTGTTCGGATCCAGGCGCAGCAGAAACTGCACGCGAATCAGTACCGACTCGGAGAAGTAGGTCGAGAACTCGCAGCCGCTCGCCTCGAGCCGGTCCATCAAGACCTGCTGGATACGCAGGCGCGTTTCGGTCGAGTAGCTGTCGCGTGGCACGTAGGCCAGGCAATAGCAGAAGCGCCCATAGGGATCGGTGCGCAGAAACAGGCGCAGCTTGTTGCGTTCCTGGATCTGCACGATGGCGATGGCGGTGTTGAACAGCTGGTCGAGCGTCATCTGAAACAGCTCGTCGCGCGGCAGCACTTCCAGCACCTGAGTCAATTCCTTGGCCAGATGCGCCGAATCGTCGAAATTGGACCGCTTGACCACCTCCGCCACCTTGCTGCGGATGTAGGGAATGCGGCGCACGCTCTGGGTGTAGACCGACGAGGTGAACAGGCCCAGGAAGCGGCACTCGCGGCTGACACGTCCCTGCTCGTCGAATTCGCGGATGGACACGAAGTCCGGGTAGGCCGGCCGGTGCACGCGGCTGGGGGTCGCGGCCTTGGCGAACGACAGCAAGAGGGGTTCACGCAGGTAGGCCAGTGCCGGCGGCATGATCAGCTGATCGTCTTCGTCGAGTCCCGTGCGCAGCGTGCGCGAAAGGCCCAGCAGCGATGACTCGTCATAGATGATGCGGCCACCGTCACCCTGATCGACGACGGTGAATTCCTCGTAGCCGAGGAAGGTGAAATGATCGTCAGCCAGCCAGCGCATGAAATCCTGGATTTCCGCGAGCTGGGGATCGTCGTCCTGCTGCAGAGCGGCCAGGCGGGCGTGATGTTCCTCGGCCTTGGCCTTCATCGCCGGGAAGTCGTTGACGGCCAGACGAACCTCGGCCAGCACACCCTGCAGCGACTGCTCCAGTTCGCGCAAGGCGGCGGCACTGGCGCAGCGGTCGATCTCGACGAAGATCAGCGACTCGGCCGTGCTGTCATCGGAGGCGCTGCCCTTGGGCAACAGTTCGATCAGACTGCCTTCGGCATCGCGCCGCACCTGCAGGACGCTGTTCTGCAGCGTATGGATGGCATACCCGCGCCGGGTCAGCTCCATGCGCACCGAGTCGACCAGAAACGGCATGTCGGGGTGCAGCACCTCGACCACGCTGTGCGTGGACTGCCAGCCATGCTTCTCGTAATCGGGGTTGAACACATGAACTTCCGGACTGCCCGGGTCGAAACGCTCCAGCAGGCGCCAACTGGCGAGGGTCGAACCAACCAGGTCGGTCATGCGCCGCTGGGTAAGCTCGGGTAAGGCGACGATCCCGAAAAATTGTTCGGCAAAAAGTCCCACTTGTGGCAGAAGCTTTTCGTCGACATGCTGCGCCAGCGCTACTTGCAGTTGTTGCTGAAAGTCGGCTTTGCTGGCAGCGGTAAAGAACGCCATTGTTTAGCTCCATTCTGGCTTGGGGTTCGACTAAGGCAGTCGCGGCACCTGACTGGCAACGCAACCGGTAAGTTCAACTTAGTTAAGCAGAAGCGTATGCGGGCACGGCCCACCTTTCTTCTTACGCCGTCGAGTGCGTTGCGGTCACATTTAATTGCCCACCATGACAAGCGATCGCGATCGCATCTGATCGTCATCAACCGCGCAGCAGCCAACCGCCCCATCAAGGTCGTCTGGAACGGCTCGAACGCTCGGAGTTGCCGAGCCGCTCATAGCTGGGGCCTGCCAAAATGAATTAAAGTCGTGGGCGTCGGGCAACCGAGCCGACGCCCCTTCAGAAGAGCCCTGCGATGGATCACCGTGACGCCCTGGTCGCCTTGCGACAGTTCCTTTCTTCCCAGATCTTCGGCCAGGAGCGCCTCGTCGAGCGCCTGCTCATCGCCCTGCTCGCCGACGGCCACCTGCTCGTCGAGGGCGCGCCGGGGCTGGCCAAGACGCGCGCCATCAAGGAATTGGCAGGCGGACTGGAGGCCGAGTTCCATCGCATCCAGTTCACCCCGGACCTGCTACCCGCCGATATCACCGGCACCGAGATCTATCGCCCTGAAACCGGCAGTTTCGTTTTCCAACAGGGGCCGATCTTTCACAACCTGGTGCTGGCGGACGAAATCAACCGTGCGCCGGCGAAGGTTCAGTCGGCCCTGCTCGAAGCCATGGCCGAACGCCAGGTGAGCGTCGGGCGCAGCACCTATGACCTGTCGCCGCTGTTCCTGGTCATGGCGACGCAGAACCCCATCGAACAGGAAGGCACCTATCCGCTGCCCGAGGCGCAGCTCGATCGCTTCCTTCTGCACGTCAAGCTTGGTTTCCCCGATGCCTCGGTTGAACGGCGCATCCTTCAGCAGGCCCGCGGCGAAGCCATCCATGGCGAAACCCAGCCTGAGCACCGCGTGTCACAGCAAGCGATTTTCGCCGCACGCAAGGAAATCCTCAGCCTCTACATGGCCGACGCCGTCGAGGAGTATTTGGTGCAATTGGTCATGGCGACCCGCACGCCCGCCAAATTCGACGCCGAGCTGGCCAGCTGGATCGCCTATGGCGCCAGCCCTCGCGGATCGATCTCGTTGGACCGCTGCGCCCGTGCGCATGCCTGGCTGGCGGGCCGTGACTTCGTCAGCCCGGAAGATATCCAGGCCATGTTCTTCGACGTGCTGCGTCACCGCCTGATCCTGTCGTTCGAGGCCGAAGCGGCCGGCATCGATCAGGACCGCGTACTTCAACGCATTCTCGACGTGGTCGCGGTGGCGTGATGCAACCGGCCCCCTCGGCCCACCCTGACCGGGCGACCCACGGCCCGGATGCCGGCCGCCCGGACGCCGGCATTCGCATCTCGCTTGCCGAATTGATCGACATGCGCCACCGCATCCGCGAAGTCCCGCTGTTCTCATCCCCGCACCGCCGCAGCCCGCTGGTCGGCCTGCACCATTCCAAGCTTCGAGGTCGCGGCGTCGACTTCGACCAGGTGCGCATCTACCAGGCCGGTGACGACGTTCGCACCATCGACTGGCGCGTCACGGCGCGCACTCAGGAGCCGCACACCAAGCTGTTCCACGAAGAACGCGAAAGGCCCATCTACATCCTCGTCGAGCAGAGCAGCCGACTGTTCTTCGGCAGCGGCTCGGTGTTCAAGTCGGTGCTCGCGGCCCAGGCCGCAAGCCTGATTGGCTGGGCAGCGTTGAGCCACAACGACCGCGTCGGCGGCCTGGTTTTTGGCCGGGGCGATCATCATGAAATCAAGCCACGCCGCAGCAAGCAGAGCTTGCTGCAATTGCTCGACCGCCTGGCACGAGCCAACGCTCATCTGGAGGCTGACCAGCTGTACGACCCGGACGCGTTCGGCATGGCCTTGCGGCGAGCACGTGAGGTGCTGCGCCCCGGCAGCCTCGCGGTGATCGTCTGCGACGAGCGCACCCTCGGGGACGCCGCCGAACAGCAACTGGCCCTGCTCGCGCGGCATGTCGACCTGTTGCTGATCCCTCTCCACGACCCTCTCGACCGTGCGCTGCCGGCGGCTGGCCTGCTGCGTTTTGCCCAGGCCGGTGCTCGACTCGAGCTGGACACGCATGATGCCGCGTTGCGCCAGGCCTATCGACGCCAGGGCGAGGCGCGCCACGCACGCTGGCAGCATCTGGCTGATCGACTTCGCTTACCGCTAATGCCGCTGGATGCCCACCGGGATCTGATCGAGCAATTGCGCGAGCACCTCAGCGCACCACGTCCGGGAGCGCCCCGATGAGCCTGGTGGCACAGCTGGAGCCGCTGATCCAGCCGGCACCGGTCAGCGCCTGGCCGCCAGCACCCGGCTGGTGGTTTCTGGCCGCGTTTGCACTGACCATCCTGCTTCTGGTCCGCACACGCCCATGGCAACGTCTGGCCCGCAAGCCGCAGGCCGCATCCGAAGCCCCGCTCGATCCGCAACGTCAGATCGCGCTCGACGAGCTGGCCCAACTACGCAAGCCGTACGGCGGCCAGCCAGCCAATCAATGGCTGCAGGAACTCAATGCCCTGCTCAAACGGCTGTGCCGCACCCGCTACCCGGACAACAGCCCGCACACACTGACCGGCCGAGCCTGGCTGGCGTTTCTCGACAGCCGCTGCCCATCCGCGGGGCTGACCCGCTGGATGGTCCTGGTCGAGGGCCTGTACCGCGCCGAGTGCCGCCTGGATGACAAAGCCATCGAAGGGCTCGAGCAGTCGGTGAAGATCTGGATTCGCAAACATGTTTGAGCTGGCCTGGCCGTGGGTGTTTCTGCTGCTGCCGCTGCCCTGGTTGCTGCGCTGGCTGCTCCCGGCTGCCGATAGCGGTGATGCCGCGCTGAAGGTCAGCTTTCTCGGCGAACTCGAAGCGCTGTCAGGCCGTCGAGCGAGCGCGTCCCTGCCCGGCTGGCGCCTGCAGTTGCCTTATGTCCTGATCTGGCTCCTGCTGCTGAGCGCCGCGGCACGGCCACAGTGGCTCGGCGAGCCGCTGCCAATACCCACCAGCGGTCGCGATCTGTTGCTGGCGGTGGACGTTTCCGGCTCGATGGACTTCCCGGACATGCAATGGGAAGGCGAGGACATCAGCCGTCTGGACCTGGTCAAGCATCTGATTGGGGATTTCATCACCGAACGCCACGGCGACCGGGTCGGCCTGATCCTGTTTGGCAGCCAGGCCTACCTGCAGGCTCCGTTGACCTTCGATCGACAGACAGTGCGCACCTGGCTCGACGAGGCGGTAATCGGCATCGCCGGCAGCAACACCGCGATCGGCGATGCCATCGGTCTCGGCGTCAAACGCCTGCGCGACCGGCCGGCCGACAGTCGGGTGATGATTCTGATCACCGACGGTGCCAACAACGGCGGCGAGGTCGAGCCTCTGCTCGCAGCCCGCATGGCCGCCAGCGAGCAGGTCCGCGTGCATACCCTGGGTATCGGCGCCGAGGTCGAGCCGGGCGGTACGCTCGATCGCTTCGGCTTCAATCCCGGGGGCGACCTTGACGAGACCACGCTGCGCGCGGTGGCGGAGATCACCGGCGGCGAATACTTCCGTGCCCGTTCAAGCGAGGAGCTGCGCGCCATCGGCAACACGCTCGACCGCATCGAGCCAGCAGCGCAACAGCCGACCCAAGCCCGACTCGCCGATGCGCTCTATGCCTGGCCCTTGGCGGCGGCTCTTCTGCTCAGCGCATGGCTGGTCGTGCGGCGGCTCTGGCCTGTATGGCCCGGTTCCGTACATGACCAAGGGGCTCGGCCGTGAGCGACTGGCTGCCGCATCTGCTACGTCCGTACTGGCTGCTCGCCCTGCCCTTGCTCAGCTGGCTGCTCTGGCGGCTCTGGCATCGGCAACGGCGTATCGGCCGCTGGCAGCGTCTGCTACCACCGAACTTCCATGCCGTGTTGCTCACCCGTGGCAAGCTACGCAACAGCCGCCTGCCCTGGCTGATCCTCGGCTGCGCCTGGTTGCTGGCCTGCCTGGCGCTGCTCGGACCGAGCTGGCAGAAGGCCGAGCAGCCCGGCATGTCGCGGCTCGATCCGCTGGTGATACTGCTCGACCTGACGCCGACCATGTTGGCGTCGGATGTCAGCCCGACTCGCCTTCAGCAGGCCAAACGCAAGGTGATCGACCTGCTACAGGCGCGACAGGATGCCCAGACCGCCGTGGTCGTGTATGCCGGCAGCGCGCATACGCTGGTTCCCTTGAGCAATGACATGGCGACCGCAGGCAACCTGCTCGAAGTACTGACGCCTGACCTGATGCCCGAAGCCGGCCACCGCGCGGACCTCGCGGTGGCGCAGGGTATCGAGCTGCTCGAGCACGGCGCCAACGGCCGCGGTCGCCTGCTCTTGATTGGCAGCAGCCTTGACGAACGGGAACGCAGTGGCATCCGCGAACAACTGGAAGACAGCCCGTTGCGGCTGCTCATCCTGGGCATCGGCACGGAACAGGGTGCTCCCATTGCCCGGGAAGATGGCAGCTTCGTCAAGGACGAACGCGGCGCGATCCTGATCCCCCGATTGGACAACAACGGCATGCGTCGCTTCGCCACGAGCATCGGCGGACGCTACCAGCAAGCCCGCCTCGACGAACAAGACCTGCACGGCCTGGGCCTGCTGGACAGGCAGGGCAACGTCCGCGCGCAAGAAGACAGCCTCCGTCTGAGCGCCTGGCTGGACCAGGGGCACTGGCTGCTGTTGCCGTTGCTGTTGCTCGCGGCCTGCGCCGGGCGCCGTGGCTGGCTGTTCTGCCTGGCGCTGATCGTCTGGACACCGCAACCGGGCTACGCCGTGACCTTTCAGGATCTGTGGCTCCGGCCCGACCAGCAGGGCGAGCGTCTACTCGAATCGCAGCGACCGGCCGAAGCGGCGGAGCGTTTCGAAGACCCTCGCTGGCAGGGGTTCGCCCGTTTCCTGGCAGGCGACTACGCCGGTGCGGTGGACAGCTTTTCGCATGGGGATCGAGCCGAAGATCATTACAATCGTGGCAATGCCCTGGCCGCCAATGACCAGCTGAACGAGGCGATCGAAGCCTACGATCAGGCGCTGGAACTCGACCCCGACCTTGAGTCGGCACGTCGCAACCGGGCCCTGGTGGAGCAGGCATTGCGCGAGCGTAGCCAGGCCTCGCAGGCCGATGACGATCAAGCGTCGCCCGATGCCGACCCCGAGGCGACCGCGCCGGACGAGCGCCAGACCGAGCAGCCAGCCGCGCAGCGAGCCGCCCCCGAGGGCGACCCCGGAAACGAGGGGACCGATGAACAGGAACCGCCCCTCCTTCCGCGGAGCCCACCGACGCGACGGTAGACGACGCCAGGCAGGACGAACAACAGCCAGCGATGGCAGAGAACGGGCAGGCGCCCTTGAGCCCCGAAGAGGACCAGGCCATGAATCAATGGCTGCGCAAGATTCCCGACAACCCCGGCGAGTTGCTCCGCCGCAAATTTCTCTACGAGCAACGTAAGCGCCAGGAGCTGGCTCGATGATACGTGCAACCCTGCTGGCACTGCTTCTGCTGACAAGCCTCTCGGCCCAGGCGACAGGCTTGACCGCACGGGTCGATCGGACCCAGCTGAGCCTGGACGAGACGGTCGAACTGACGCTCGAGACGGCCGATGCGACCGTCTTCGGCAAGCCGGACCTGCAACCGCTGCACAGCCTGTTCAAGGTATTCGGCACACGTCAGTCGAACAAATTGGCCGGCACGAGTGGCGAAGCACGGGCCATCACCCAGTGGCAGGTCACGCTGCAGCCACGGCAGGCCGGCTACGTGATCATCCCGCCGCTTCAACTGGGTGACTGGCGCAGCGAGCCCATTACGCTGCATGTCAGCGAACCCGGAGAGGACGACGGCGGGCAGCTCGCCCCCATCTTCATCGATGCCAGCCTTGACCAGGACAGCGTCTACGTTCAGGCCCAGGTGGTGCTGACCTTGCGCATTTATCATTCGGTCTCGCTGTATGACGACAGCACCTTGTCGCCGCTGCAGATGCCCGATGCCCTGGTTGAACGCCTTGGTGATCCCAAGACCTATGAAAAGGACATCAACGGCATTCGCCATGGCGTCATCGAGGTGCGCTATGCGCTTTTCCCGCAGAAGAGCGGGGAACTCACCATCCCGGCTCAACTGTTCAGTGCGACCACCGTCGCCCCGGCCGGTGGCGACTACTTTGGCTCGCGTTTCGGCCGCTCGACGCAGGTCAAGTCGCCGACCATCCCGCTACAGGTCAGGCCCAAGCCTGATGGCTATCCCGCAGACGCCGCCTGGCTACCGGCGAGCAGCCTCACGCTGGTCGAGGCCTGGAACCCGGATCCGGGCGATGCGCAGCTTGGCGAGGCGTTGACCCGTAGCCTGCTGGTCAAAGCCGAAGGGCTTTCCAGTTCCCAACTGCCGCCGATCGACGTGCCCAAGGTCAGCGGTTTGCGTGGCTATCCGGACCAGCCGAGTCTCAACGACGAGATCGGCGCCTCAGGCATCACCGGCAGCCGTGAGCAGCGTGAAGCGCTTGTTGCCACCCGCACCGGCGATTTCGTCCTGCCGGCCGTGGAGCTGGTCTGGTGGAACACCCGGGAGGATCGCCTGGAGCGCACGGCGCTGCCCGAGCGCCCATTGCAGATCGCCGACAACCCTGAGTTGCAGCAACCTGCTATCGAGATCGAGCCACCCATGGACGGCGCATCGCAACGGCTTCTCTGGCCCTGGCAGGCAAGCAGCGCCCTCTTCGCCCTGACCACCGTTCTGGGCTTCGGTCTGTGGCTGCGTGCCCGCCGCCAGCCGGCCGTAACACGTACCGCCCAGGCCGGACCGACACCTCGCTCGCTGCTCGAAGACCTCAAGCGCGCCTGCCTGGCCAACGACACACAAGCGACCCGCCATGCGCTCGACGCCTGGGCCCGCCAGCAACCCGAGACCCTCGCCGACATGGCGGCCCGTTTCGTGCCCTTGTCCGATGCACTCGATGGGCTCAACGGCGCGCTCTACAGCGAGACGGGACAGCGTTGGCAAGGCGAGGCGCTCTGGCAGGCCATCCAGAACCTTCCGCCCCGGCAGACTGAGGAAACCCAGCAGGACACCGCCCCGCTGCCGCCGCTCTACCCGCGCTGACCCGACCCGTTGCGCCCCTGGCATGTGGCTTGCTTCGTCAGCCTCATCGACAGGACGCGTGCGGCGGGCGCCAGCCCGCGCACGCCGCAAGACAAGGCAGCATTTCCATGACCGAACCACAGACCGCTCCCCGACCCGATCCGCATGCCTGGGTCGCAGGCAGCGACGCGCCCGAAAAGCACGTCGTCAACCTCGGGTTCATGGCCCTCACGGATGCCGCCTCACTGATTGTTGCCGCCACCCAGGGCTTCGCCCAGCCCTACGGCCTGACGTTGAACCTGCATCGGCAGACCTCCTGGTCGAACATTCGCGACAAGCTGATCGAGGGCGAACTGGATGCCGCGCATGGCCTGTATGGCCTGATCTACGCCGTGCATCTGGGCATTGGCGGCAGCGCACCGGTAGATATGGCGGTGCTCATGGGCCTGGCGCAGAACGGCCAGAGCATCAGCCTGTCCAGTACGCTCAAGGCCGCCGGCGTGACCGATCCAGAAGCACTCGGAACCTGCGTGCGCCAAAGCGGTGCAAAGCTGACCCTGGCGCAGACCTTCCCGACTGGCACCCATGCACTCTGGCTCTACTATTGGTTGGCTGCCTACGGTATCCACCCGCTCAGGGACGTGCGCACCCTCGTGGTGCCGCCTTCGCAGATGGTCGCCCATCTGCGGGCACGGCGGATCGACGGCTTCTGTGCGGGCGAACCCTGGGGTGCGCAGGCGATCCAGGAAGACATGGGCTTCACGCTGGCCACCAGCCAGTCGATCTGGCCGGACCACCCCGAGAAGGTGCTCGGCTGCACCCGTGCCTTCGTCGAGCAGTACCCCAACACCGCGCGGGCGCTGGTCATGGCGATCCTCGAAGCCAGTCGCTTCATCGACGAAAGTCAGGAGAACCGCCGCAGCACCGCTCAGCTGATCGCAGGGCAGGAGTACGTCAACGCGCCCCTGTCCGCTATCGAGCCGCGTTTCCTCGGCCAGTACGAGGACGGCCTCGGCCACGCCTGGCTGGACAAGCATCCGCTGCGTTTCTTCGGCAACGGAGAGGTGAACATGCCCTACCACTCCGACGGCCTCTGGTTCATGACCCAGCTGCGCCGCTGGGGGCTGCTGCGGGAAGACCCCGACTACCTCGCCGTTGCACAGCGCGTGCAGCAGACCAGCCTCTATCGAGACGCCGCGGCGGCGCTGGCCATTCCGGTGCCCGACTCCACGATGCGTAGCGCGCTGCTGATGGACGGCAGCCGCTGGGATGGCAGCGACCCCGCCGGCTATGCACGCAGCTTCGCGCTGCACGCACTGGCCGATCATGTCGCCTACCCAGAGCCTTGCTGAGGAAACTGCCATGCTTCGCGTCCTTCTCATCGACGACACGCCGCGCAAGGTGGGCCGCCTGCGGGCCGCGCTGATCGAGGCCGGGTTCGAGGTCATCGAGGAATCCGGCCTGACCATCGACCTGCCGGAGCGGGTCGAAGCCGTTCGTCCGGATGTAGTGCTCATTGATACCGACTCCCCGGGACGGGATGTGATGGAACAGGTTGTGATGGTCAGCCGCGACCAGCCCCGCCCCATCGTCATGTTCACCGACGACAGCAACCCCGACGCCATGCGCCAGGCGATCCGCGCCGGCGTTAGCGCCTATATCGTCGAAGGCATTCAGGCCCAACGCCTGAAACCCATCCTCGATGTCGCCATGGCCCGCTTCGAGAGTGACCAGGCCATCCGCGCCCAGCTCCAGGCGCGCGATCAGCAATTGCTCGAACGCAAGCGCATCGAACTGGCCAAGGGCATGCTGATGAAGATGCGCAGCTGCAATGAGGAGGAGGCCTACACCCTCATGCGCCGCCAGGCCATGAGCCGCCAGCAGAAGCTGATCCAGGTCGCCGAGCAGATCATCGCCATGAGCGATCTGCTGGGACAGTAAGCCGCATGGGCGAATAAATTCGCCCCTACACCACACAGCACCCTTGTAGGGGCGAACTTGTTCGCCCACCCAACCGCACCACGGGCGAATGAATTCGCCCCTACACCACACGGCATCCTTGTAGGGGTGAACTTGTTCGCCAACCACCCGTGCCACGGGCAAATAAATTCGCCCCTACACCACACGGCATCTTTGTAGGGGCGAACTTGTTCGCCCACCCAACCGCACCACGGGCGAATGAATTCGCCCCTACACCGCACGGCATCTTTGTAGGGGCGAACTTGTTCGCCCACCACCGCGCCATGGGCGAATGAATTCGCCCCTACACCACACAGCACCTTTGTAGGGGCGAACTTGTTCGCCCACCCAACCGCGCCATGGGCGAATGAATTCGCCCCTACACCGCACGACATCCTTGTAGGGGCGAACTTGTTCGGCCGCCACCCGCGCCATGAACGAATCAATCACCCCGACGCCCGCATGGGCGCCGTCCGATGTCGCTTCGCCATGAACCAAAAAACGCGCCGCACGCCTGCGCGCTGCACGAACTTCGCCCCTCGCGTCCTCACCCACCGGCTCAATAGCCGGCCGGCCATCCACACCGAACCACCTTCAATCATCTGTTTTGAAAGCGTTTTTCGCCAAAACCCACACCCCAGAACGATTCTGGCAAGCCCCTTGCAAACACACCGATACCACGTCTTCGGGTCGCCAACGGCGGTGATCGGGACGAATTGACAAAGGCGTCAACGGTGCTCGCTCTGCGCTTGCAGAGAGTGCGTCCGTGACGCCTTTTTTCGTTTCGCGATTGAGGGATGAATCATGCGCAAGACCCGCCGTACGTTGCTCAAAACGCTGCTGACCGGTGTCGGCTGCTCCGCCCTGCTGCAGCTCGCACCGCTGGCCGCCTGGGCTGCCGAACCTGAAAAAGAAGAACTCAAACTCGGCTTCATCAAGCTCACCGACATGGCGCCATTGGCGATCGCCTACGAGAAGGGCTTCTTCGAGGACGAAGGCCTGTACGTCACGCTCGAAGCCCAGGCCAACTGGAAGGTTCTGCTGGACCGTGTCATCGACGGCGAGCTGGACGGGGCGCACATGCTCTCCGGCCAGCCGATCGGTGCCACCATCGGCTTCGGCACCAAGGCCGAGATCATCACCGCATTCACCATGGACCTAAACGGCAACGCCATCACCCTGTCCAACGCCGTCTGGGAACAAATGAAGCCCCAGGTGCCGATGGCCGATGGCAAGCCCGTGCACCCGATCAAGGCCGACGCGCTCAAGCCGGTCATCGAACAGTTCCAGGCCAGCGGCAAGCCGTTCAATCTGGGCATGGTGTTCCCCGTCTCGACTCACAACTACGAGCTGCGCTACTGGCTCGCAGCCGGTGGCATCCATCCGGGCTATTACGCGCCCGCCAAGGGCGACATCAGCGGCCAGATCGATGCCCAGGCACTGCTCTCGGTCACCCCGCCGCCGCAGATGCCTTCGACCATGGAAGCCGGCACCATCCATGGCTACAGCGTCGGCGAGCCCTGGAACCAACAGGCGGTGTTCAAGGGCATCGGCGTGCCGGTGGTGGCGGACTACGCGATCCGCAAGAACATGTCGGAAAAGGTCTTCGGCGTTTCCAAGGCCTGGGCCGAAGCGAACCCGGAGACCCACAAGCGGCTGGTCAAGGCGCTGATCCGCGCTGGCAAGTGGCTCGATGAAGACAACAACGCCAACCGCCAGGAAGCCGTGGAAATCCTCTCGCGGCCGGAATACGTCGGCGCCGATGCCAAGGTCATCGCCAACTCGATGACCGGCACCTTCGAGTTCGAAAAGGGCGACAAGCGCGAAGTACCGGATTTCAACGTCTTCTTCCGCTACCACGCCACCTACCCCTACTACTCCGACGCCATCTGGTACCTGACACAGATGCGCCGCTGGGGGCAGATCGCTGAAGCCAAGCCGGACAGCTGGTACCTGGAAACCGCCAAGCGCGTCTACCGCCCGGAAATCTACCGCCAGGCCGCCGAAGAGCTGATCGCCGACGGCCTGCTCAGCGCCGAAGACGTGCCGCCCGCCGACGAAGACGGCATCCGCGAACCGCTGGCCGACACCATCGACGGCATCACCTACGACGGCCACCCGCCCAACGCTTACCTCGAACAGTTCGCGATCGGCCTGAAAGGCGATACCACGCTCTGATCCCGCGCATGGGAGGCGCAGGCCTCCCAACCCAGGAGGACATGTCGATGAGCAATCCAGCCGTCGCGCAGAACATCAAACAAACCCTCGAGGTGGCCCGTCAGGTCCGCCTCAAGCGCTGGCTCGCCCGGGTGATCATGCCGGTCGTCGGCGTGCTCGCCTTCCTGCTGTTCTGGCAGCTGGTGGCGAGCAACATCCAGACCAGCCTCGGCCAGTTCCCCGGTCCGAGCCAGGTGGCCGAGCAATTCAACGGGCTGGTCGATGCGCACATCCAGTCACGGGAAAAGGCTGCCGCCTTCTACCAGCGCCAGGAAGAACGCAACGCCGCGACGCTGGCGAAGAACCCCGGTGCCACCGTCAAGATTCGCCCTTACACCGGCAAGCCGACCTTCTTCGAGCAGATCTTCACCAGCCTGTACACGGTGATGGCCGGCTTCGCCCTCGCCTCGCTGATCGCCGTGCCGCTGGGCATCGTCTGCGGCCTGAGCAAGCCGGTGTACAACGCCATCAACCCCTTGATCCAGGTGTTCAAGCCGGTCTCACCACTCGCCTGGCTGCCGCTGGTCACCATGGTGGTCAGCGCCGTCTATGTCAGCGAGGACCCGCTGTTCGCCAAGTCCTTCGTCACCTCGGCGTTGACCGTCGCGCTGTGCTGCCTCTGGCCCACGGTCATCAACACCACCGTTGGCGTGGCCAATCTGGACAAGGACCTGACCAACGTCAGCCGCGTGCTGCGCCTGTCGCCGCTCAGGCATGTGCGCCGCATCGTCCTGCCGGCTGCCATTCCGATGATCTTCACCGGCCTGCGACTGTCGCTGGCGACCGGCTGGATGGTGCTGATCGCCGCCGAGATGCTGGCGCAGAACCCGGGCCTCGGGAAGTTCATCTGGGACGAGTTCCAGAACGGCAGCTCCAACTCGCTCGGCCGGATCATGGTCGCGGTGATCGTCATCGGCCTGATCGGCTTCGCCCTGGATCGCATCATGCTGATGCTCCAGCGCCGCGTGAGCTGGGACAAGAACGCAGACCTGCGCTGAGGAAATAACGATGAACCCTACCCATCTCGAACTCACCGGCGTCGGCATCAGCTTTCCCACGGACAAGGGACTCTACTGCGCGCTACAGAACGTCAACCTGCGCATCGCCAAGGGCGAGTTCGTCTCGCTGATCGGCCATTCCGGGTGCGGCAAGTCCACGGTGCTCAACATTGTCGCCGGGCTTTACCAGGCCACCACCGGCGGCGTCATCCTCGACGGTCGCGAAGTCAACGAACCGGGCCCGGAGCGCGCGGTGGTGTTCCAGAACCACAGCCTGCTGCCCTGGCTCAGCTGTTACGAGAACGTCGAGCTGGCGGTGCGGGAAGTTTTCAAGGGGCAGAAAAGCAAACGGGAGATGCGCGACTGGATCGAACACAACCTCGACCTGGTGCACATGACCCACGCGCGCCACAAACGCCCCAGCGAAATCTCCGGCGGGATGAAACAGCGCATCGGCATCGCCCGCGCGCTGGCCATGCAACCCAAGGTGCTGCTGATGGACGAGCCCTTCGGCGCGCTCGATGCGCTGACCCGCGCGCACCTGCAGGACTCGCTGATGCAGATCCACGCCGACCTCGGCAACACGGTGATCATGATCACCCACGATGTCGACGAAGCCGTGCTGCTCTCGGACCGCATCGTGATGATGACCAACGGGCCGTCCGCGACCATCGGCGACATTCTGCGCGCCGACCTGCCACGCCCGCGGGATCGCATGGCGCTGGCCCATGACGCCGGCTATCACGCCTGCCGCGCGCAGGTGCTGGAATTTCTCTACCAGCGCCAACAGCGACCTGCTGCCTGAGCGGATCGAGAGGACACGACATGGACAGTGCACTGAATTCGGCGCCGGCCAAGCCAGCCGCCGACCTCCCCGGGTCCCTCGACTGGACTGGCTGCTGCTCGGAGCCTGGTCCTGCGCCTGCATCGCCGCGCTCTGGCAGCAACAGATCCTCGGCCTCGCGCTTGGCTGCCTGGCCGCGGCTCTGCAGCTCGGCCTGCAACGCCGGCGCCGCGCCCGGCAGCGCCACAGCGATCACCTGCTGGCCTTGCTCGGCCGGCAGCAAGGGCTGGATGGCCCCGCCGAAGATCTGGTCGCCGCCTTTGCCGCGCACGCCCTGCGCGGCGAACGCCTGCGCAGTGAGGTGCAATTCGCCAGCGATGCCCTGGAACGCATGGCCGGCGCGGCCGAGCATGGCAGCCAGGAGCAAAGCGAGCGGGTGCTGGCGATCAACCGGGCCAGCGAGGAATCGAACCACCATCTCGAACGCGTCAGTACCCTCGGCCAGCAGGCCATGCAGGCGTTCGCCGAAACCCACCGCGAGAGCCAGGCCGGCCGCGACAGCGCACTGGCCGTCAGCACGCGTATGGCGGCCGTACGAGAAAGCATGCAGCGCACCTCCGACGCCGTCGGCCAACTGCTGCAGGACACCTCCGCCGTGGGCCAGGCGGCGTTGAGCATCCAGACCGTCGCCAAGCAGACGCAACTGCTGGCCCTCAATGCGTCCATCGAGGCGGCACGAGCCGGCGAGCATGGCCGCGGCTTCGCGGTGGTGGCCGACGAGGTACGCCAGCTGGCGTTGACCAGCGACCGCGCCGCACAGGACATCACCGCCGTGGTCGCCGCCACCGACCACGCGGTGCGCCGTGTCGAGGCCGAAGTCGGCCAGCACCGGCACCTGCTCGAGGAGAGTGTCGAGCAGAGCAGCGCACTCGCGGCGGAACTGGACCAGCTGGCCCGCCGCAGCCAGCACAGCCTCGCCGAGCTCGACCAGCTGCATGCCGCTCTGGCGCAGCAGCGTCAGGGCAACAGCCTGCTGCGCGAGCAGCTCGAGCGCGTCGAATCCGGCGTGCAGCAGCAGCGCGCCCAGGCCGCTCAGCTGCACAGCCTCACCCTCTATCTCACACGCCTCAGCCGTACGGAAGCCTGACCATGGAAGTATCGATCGCCCTGACCCTGGCCGCCTGCCTGGTGTTGTTCGGCAACCACCTCAGCCGCGTCGCCGCCGATCGGCACCGCAAGCGGATCAGCGCCAAGGACATCCAGGCCCTGCAAATGGCGCTCGAGGTGCTGCAGTTCGTGCAGAAGCACCGCGGCCTGGGCGGCCAGCGTGACGCGGCGGCCGTCACCCAGCGCCTGGACGTCGCCAACCACATCGACCGACTCTGGCAGGACTGGCAAGGCGAGGAGAACCGCCCCGCCATGCGCGCACTCTGGCAACAGATCCGCCAGAACCCGACCGAATTCGAGCCGCACTGCATCCTCATCGAGCAATTGCTCGAAAGCATTCACGTGCTCGAGTTGCGCCTGGCCTATCAGGGCAACCCGCAAGTGACCGGCCTGTGCGACGCCTGCCGCGCACTGGAAGACCTCGGCCGGCTGCGCGGCCTGGCGGTGCGCGCAGCCAACTTCGAAACCTGCCCGCTGGATATGCAGGTGCAGATGCGCTACCTGTGCCAGCGCCTCGCCGACCCAATCGGCGGCAATACTCTGACCAAGCTCGTCGAGCACCTGCAACGCAACCTGATCGACGCGCCACGCGTCAGCCTGGCGCCGGCCGAGTGCTACGCGCTGATCACCCCGATCATCGACGAACGCCTGCAAGGCATCCGCCACAGCATCGCCTGAAGACTCGGTGCGGACGGGGTCATCAAGGTGCTGAATCCTGCTTGGCCGTCGAAGGCCGGCACGTAGAATGGGCGTCCGCGCGCGGCCGGCAAACCGGTGATCGACGCCGGCCCCCTGTTTCCAGCCAAACGAGACCTTCATGGCCCGCCTGTCCCTGCAGTTTCCCGAAGACCAGTTCTGTTTCACCACGCAACTGACGGTACGTATCACCGACATCAACGCCGCCAACCACCTGGCGAACGACTCGATGATCTCGATGATTTCCGAAGCCCGGGCACGTTTCCTGTTCGCCTATGGCATCGCCGAGTCTCGCCAGGATGGCAGCGGCATCATCGTTACGGACCTGGCCACCACCTACAAGGCCGAAGCTCACGCTCGGGACGTGCTGTTGTTCGAAGTCGGCGTCATGGATTTCAACAAGTACGGTGGCGACATCACCTTTCGCATCACCCGCCCGGCCGACGGCACGCTGATCGCCATGGCCAAGTCCGGTTTCGTCTTTTACAACTACCTTGAAACCCGGGTCGTGCCGATGCCGGCCGAGTTCGCGGCGAAGTTCCCCAAGGTCAATCGCATCGCCTGACACGCCCCACTTCAATGCACGACGCACCACCGCTGCGCGCGCATTGAGCACATCCAGCCGTAGCCCGGCTCCAAAGCCCCCATGCCGCCCGGTCCTTGCGGTTGGCACATCTTCTGCTTGCTGCAATGGCAAGTAGCCAAAGGCGGTTACTCACAGACATGACAAAGGCGTCGCGTTGCCCCGTCGAGACAGACGGTGGTTCGCGGCGCCTTTTTCGTTTGGCCCCAACGAGCAGGGGCGCGGGCATTCCCGCACGGATTCTGCTGCCGTCCGGCAGCGCGGCATTCCCCGGCAGCCACCAGGCGAGCCGGTACAACTTGTCTAGTGAGGTGTTCGATGAATACGAGTTTCTGGAAAGCCGGTCACACGCCGACACTCTTCTCCGCCTTTCTCTACTTCGACCTGAGTTTCATGGTCTGGTACGTGCTCGGCCCGATGGGCGTGCAGATAGCCGCCGACCTCGGCTTGACCACCCAGCAACGCGCCTTCATGGTGGCGACGCCCATCCTCTCCGGCGCCGTGCTACGCCTGGCGCTGGGCATGCTCGCCGACCGGACCTCGCCAAAAACCGCCGGCCTGTTCGGGCAGATCGTGGTGATCGCGGCGCTCTTCATCGCCTGGCTGAACGGCATCCACAGCTACGAGCAAGCGCTGCTGCTGGGCCTGTTCCTCGGCATGGCGGGCGCGTCCTTTGCCGTCGCGCTGCCGCTCGCCTCGCAGTGGTATCCGCCGCAGCATCAGGGCAAGGCCATGGGCATCGCCGGTGCGGGCAACTCCGGAACCGTCTTCGCGGCCCTTTTCGCGCCCGTCCTGGCGACGATGTTCGGCTGGACCAACGTCTTCGGCCTGGCGCTGATCCCGCTGGTACTCACGCTGATCATCTTCGCCAGTTTCGCCAGGAACGCCCCCAACCGCCCCGCCCCGAAATCCTTTGCCGACTACATGAAGGCCTTGGGCGATCGCGACAGCTGGTGGTTCATGTTCTTCTACAGCGTGACCTTCGGTGGCTTCCTCGGCCTGGCCAGTACCCTGCCCGGCTACTTTCATGACCAATACGCCTTCGACCCGGTCAAGGCCGGTTACTACACCGCGGCCTGTGTATTCGCCGGTAGTTTGCTGCGCCCCCTCGGCGGTGCGTTGGCCGACCGCATCGGCGGCATCCGTTCCCTGTTGGTGATGTACACGGTCGCGGCCATCTGCCTTTTCGTGATCGGCTTCAACCTGCCGAGTTCGACCGCCGCTCTGGCGCTATTCGTGGTGGCGATGCTCAGCCTCGGCGCGGGTAATGGCGCGGTATTCCAGCTGGTGCCTCAGCGCTTCAACAAGGAGATCGGCGTCATGACCGGCCTGGTCGGGATGGCCGGCGGGATCGGCGGCTTCCTCCTCACGGCCGGCCTCGGCGCGGTCAAGCAGGCCACCGGCGACTACCAGATAGGCCTCTGGCTGTTCGCCAGTCTCGGCGCACTGGCCTGGTTCGGGCTGCAGGGCGTCAAGCGCCGCTGGAGAACGACCTGGGGCTCGGCGGCCATGACGGCGGCCAGGGTTTGAGAGCCGCTACAAGCCAAAGCCAAGGTGCAGATTCATGCCCCAGAGCATGGCCTGCGACCTCAAGGACCGGTGCCATGCCCCTAACCCTTTCCTTCGGTGAGGCCTCCGCCACCGGGCCGCGTGACGAAAACCAGGATGCACTGCGGATCGTCACACCAACGGCGGGGCTGATGGCGAGCAAGGGCGCCTTGTTCGCAATTGCCGATGGGGTCAGTCAGTGCGCCGATGGCGGTCTCGCCGCACGCGCCACCTTGCAGGCTCTGGCGACCGATTACTACGCCACGCCCGAAACCTGGACGGTGGCGCAATCGCTGGACCGGCTGCTGGTCGCACACAACCGATGGTTGCAGGCCAATGGTGGTGGCCAGCCGCTGCTGACGACCCTCTCCGCGCTGGTATTGCGTGGCCGTCGCTTCACGCTCGCTCATGTCGGTGATTGCCGCGCGTATCGGTGGTTCGATGGCGTGCTGCAACGGCTGAGCGAGGATCACGTCTGGGAACAGCCGAACATGCAGCACGTGCTCAAGCGCGCCATGGGGCTGGACCAACATCTGGTGGTCGACTACCTCGACGGCGAGCTTCGCCTGGGCGAGTGCTTTCTGCTGCTCAGCGACGGCGTCTGGGCGAGCATCACCGAGGGGGATATCCAGAACATCCTGCGCGCCGAGCCGGACCTGCCGAACGCTGCGCGTGCGCTGGTCAACCTCGCGCACCAGACCGGCAGCCAGGACAATGCCAGCGCCCTGCTGCTGCGGGTCGAGGCGTTGCCCGAAGCGGCCTTGGCCGACTCGCTCGCGCAGCTCGCCGATTGGCCGTTGCCCCCGCGCCTACGCCCCGGACAGGTCTTCGAAGGCTGGACCGTCGAGGCCGTGCTGGCCGAGTCGCGGCAATCGATGCTGTATCGCGTCATCGACGCACATGCCCAACGCTGGCTGCTGAAAACCCTGCCGCCAAGCCGTCATGACGAGCCCGAAGCCGGCCCGGCGCTCCTTCAGGAAGAATGGTTCCTGCGGCGCGTCGCTGGCCGCGCCTTTCCCGAAGTTCATGGGCTGCCTCAGCGCCAGCACCTGTACTACGTGCAACGTGAGTACCGCGGCGAAACCCTCGCCGAGCGGTTCACCCGCCAGGGGCCGATGCCCCTGGCGGGCTGGATGGAACTGGCGCCGCGCCTGATCCGCGCCCTTGGCATGCTGCATCGGCGCAATATCCTGCACCGCGACATCAAGCCGGAGAACCTGCATCTGGATGAGGACGGCGAGCTGCGCCTGCTCGACTTCGGCCTGGCCTATTGCCCCGGGCTGTCCCAGGACTTGCCGCACAACCTGCCCGGCACGCCCAGTTACATTGCACCCGAGGCGTTCGCCGGCGCTGCGCCAAGCCGGGAGCAGGACCTCTACGCCGCCGCCGTCACGCTCTATTACCTGCTCAGCGGCCATTTCCCCTACGGCGAGGTCGAAGCCTTCCAGCGACCGCGCTTCGGCAATGCCGTGCCGGCCAGCCGCTATCGGCCCGACCTGCCGCAATGGCTGGATGAACTGCTCAGGCGAGCCGTCGCGGTCGACCCCCAGCAGCGCTTCGAAACCGCAGAGGAGTGGTTGCTGGCGCTTGAACAGGGTGAGCGGCTGGCCAGCCATGCGCCGCCGCGACCATTGCTCGAGCGCGAACCCTTGAAGGTCTGGCGCGCACTGGCACTGTGCTCGCTGTTGCTGAACCTGGGACTGCTGGTCTGGCTCGCCAAGGGCGGTTGAGGCGCACTCAGCGGCGTACGATCAACCCCTGCCGCGCCACCCGCGTCAGCTCCTGCACGCACGCCTCGAGATGTTCACGAGAGGGGGCCTGAACCACCGCGAGGTCGAAGCTATTCGAGGCGAAATGCTTCAGCGATTCGTCCGCCCCCGTGAACTGGACGAGGAAAGCCCGCGGCTTGCAGCCACGCCGCGACCAGCCGTCCAGATAACGCAACAGCGACGGCTGGTGATTGCCGGCAAGCAGGATTTTCGGATTGCTGCGAACCAGCCCACTGGTGATCGGGGCCAGGCGTAGAGGAGCGCGTTGCAATGCAGTCATGGGAAGGATCCCGCCTCGAGGATTCCGCTGGGCAGCGGTGGGAGGCGACACCGAACCAGCGCTTTAGCGGTATTTCGAAGCCTTCGGCTCCCGGCGCCCCGCAAGTAGCTGACTAAATCGGCGCATGGGGCGAAACGATAAAAAAGCCGCACGGCGGCTGTCAACGCCCAGTTACCGCCGAACCGGCTCGCGACTGCACCAGGGGTGCGCGACGCGCTTCATATGAGTGCAGGACAAGGCACACCCAGGGGATATGATTCAGGCCGAGACCGCATGAAATGGGCCCGTCGGCACCTTGGCACAGCCTCTGCATTGCATTGCGCACATCAAGCCGGACCTTCAACGTGGAGGGTCGGGCTCCGAATACGGAAGGCAGGACAAAGGCGTCCTCACCGGGTAACCGGTGGGACGCCTTTTTCGTTGTTGGATTCAGAAGCATGGCCAGGCGGTGACAGGACCTGGCCCGGCGCGGAGAACGGCATGAAGAAACTCAGACTGGTGATGATCGGCAATGGCATGGCCGGGGTACGCACCCTCGAGGAGCTGCTCAAGCTCGCCCCGGAGCTCTACGACATCACGGTATTCGGCGCTGAACCCCATCCGAACTACAACCGCATCCTGCTCTCCCCGGTGTTGGCTGGCGAACAGACCTTCGAGGAAATCGTACTCAACGACCTCGACTGGTACGCCGAACACGGCATCAACCTGCTCCTAAACCGCAAGGTCGTCGAGATCGACCGGGTCAAACGTCGCGTTATCGCCGCGGATGGCACCGAGGCCGAATACGACCGCCTGCTCATCGCCACCGGCTCGAAGCCCTTCATCCTGCCGATTCCTGGCAACGACCTGGACGGCGTCATCGGCTATCGAGACATTGCCGACACCGAAGCAATGATGGAAGCGGCCCGAACCCACAAACACGCGGTGGTCATCGGCGGCGGGCTGCTCGGGCTGGAGGCTGCCAATGGCCTGAAGGTACGCGGCATGGAGGTGACCGTGGTGCACATCGGCGAATGGCCGATGGAGCGCCAGCTCGACAAGACCGCCGGCGCCCTGCTGCAGGGGGCGCTGGAAGAGCGCGGCCTGACCTTCAAGATGAAGAAGCAGACGGCCGAACTGATCGGCAACGACGAAGGAAGGGTCAAGGCCGTGCGCTTCGCCGATGGCGAGATGATCGATGCCGACCTGGTGGTCATGGCAGCCGGAATCCGACCCAACAGCGAGCTGGCGGAGAAGGCCGGACTACCGTGCAACCGCGGCATTCTCGTCAACGACACCTTGCAGACATACGATCCGCGCATCTACGCCGTAGGCGAATGCGCCAACCACCGTGGCACGGCCTATGGCCTGGTCGCGCCGCTGTTCGAACAGGCCAAGGTCTGCGCCAACCACCTGGCCATGCTCGGCTTCTCCCGATACCTGGGCTCGGTGACCTCGACCAAGCTCAAGGTCACCGGTATCGACCTGTTCTCCGCCGGCGATTTCCTCGGTGGCGAAGGCACCGAGACGATCACCCTCTCCGATCCCATCGGCGGCGTATACAAGAAGCTGGTGATCAAGGATGACGTTCTCGTCGGTGCCTGCCTCTACGGCGACACCGCCGATGGTGGCTGGTATTTCCGCCAGGTACGCGAAGGCCACAACATCAGCGAAATCCGCGATCACCTCATGTTCGGCGAAGGCGCCATTGGCGACACCGGCCACCAGGGCCAGAACAAGGCCATGGCCATGGCCGACGACATGGAGGTCTGCGGCTGCAATGGCGTCTGCAAGGGCACCATCGTCAAGGCGATTCAGGAACACGGCCTGTTCTCCGTGGATGACGTGAAAAAGCACACCAAGGCCGCCAGTTCGTGCGGTTCCTGCGCCGGGCTGGTGGAGCAGATCCTGATGAGCACCGTCGGCGGCGCCGCAGACGTCAAGCCCAAGAGCGAAAAAGCCATTTGCGGCTGCAGCGAGCTCAACCATGGCCAGGTCCGCAAGGCCATCGTCGACCACCACCTGACCAGCATCCCGGCCGCCATGGCCTTCATGGAATGGCGCACACCGAACGGCTGCGCCACCTGCCGCCCGGCCTTGAACTACTACCTGATCTCCTCATGGCCGGGCGAGGCGAAGGACGACCCGCAGTCGCGCTTCATCAACGAGCGGGCCCACGCCAACATCCAGAAAGACGGCACCTACTCGGTGGTGCCACGCATGTTCGGCGGGGTCACCAATGCGGCCGAGCTGCGCCGCATCGCCGATGTCGTCGACAAATATCAGGTGCCCATGGTCAAGGTCACCGGCGGACAGCGCATCGATCTGCTCGGCATTCGCAAGGACGACCTGCCCAAGGTCTGGCAGGACCTGGACATGCCGGACGGTCATGCGTACGGCAAGTCCATCCGCACCGTCAAGACCTGCGTCGGCAAGGAATTCTGCCGCTTCGGCACTCAGAATTCGACCCAACTGGGCATCGACCTGGAGAAGGCCCTGTTCGGCATGTACTCGCCGCACAAGGTCAAGCTCGCCGTCTCGGCCTGCCCGCGCAACTGCGCCGAATCCGGCATCAAGGACGTCGGCATAATCGGTGTGGATTCAGGCTGGGAGCTCTACATCGGGGGCAACGGCGGCATCAAGACCGAAGCCGGCGAGTTTTTCGTCAAGGTGCAAACGGCCGAAGACGTGGCCGAATACAGCTTCGCCTTTCTGCAGCTCTACCGCGAGGAGGGCTTCTACCTCGAACGCACCGTGCATTACCTGCAGCGCGTCGGCCTGGACTACATCAAGAAGGCGGTTCTGGAAGACGAGCCCCGGCGCAAGGCCCTGGCCCAGCGGTTGATGTTCTCGCTGAGCTTCGAGGGCGACGGCTGGAAGAGAGCCATCGCCGAGCAATCGCTGAGAAAAGAGTACGAAACGATCCAGCTGACTCAGATCGAGCCCGCGTAACGATCCGTGTTGGGGCGAATTTATTCGCCTAGTTGAGCTAACGAAGGGCGAATGAATTCGCCCCTACAGAAGCGCTCCGGCGTGGTTGCCAGAAGATGCCATGACCAGATCACGGCCATATAGGGGCGAATCAATTCGCCCGGTATTTCGCAGGGAATACAGCCCGAATGGAACAGCCACTCGATCAACCGAATTGCGAGGAAACAGCCATGAAATGGTTCGACATCTGCTCACTGGACGACATCAACCCCCTCGGCGCACGTGTCGTCGCCGGCCCGAAGGGTGACATCGCGGTGTTCCGTACCGCCGACGATCAGGTGTTTGCCCTCGATGACCGCTGCCCACACAAGGGCGGGCCGCTGTCGCAGGGCATCGTCTACGGCAAGCAGGTCGCCTGCCCGCTGCATAACTGGCAGATCAACCTGGACAGCGGTGAAGCCGTCGCGCCCGATGTCGGCTGCACGCACCGCCACGAAGCGCGCGTCGAGAACGGTCGCGTGCTGCTTTCGCTGAACGACGCCGCCGAATGCGCCTGAGGCGCCCCATGAACGAACGGCCAGGAGACGACTGCATGCGCCAGACAACCGCCTCGACCTGTTGCTACTGCGGTGTGGGCTGCGGCGTGCTGATCGAGCACGACGGTGCGCATATCCTCGATGTCGTCGGCGACCCGAACCACCCCGCCAACTTCGGCAAGCTGTGCAGCAAGGGTTCGACCCTGCACCTCACGGGCGACCTTGACGCCCGCGCCCTGTACCCCGAGCTGCGCCTGGGCAAGGGGCTGGCCCGCGCCCGTACAGGCTGGGACAGCGCCCTGGACCACGCCGCCAAGGTCTTCGCCGACACCATTGCCGAGCACGGCCCGGACAGCGTCGCGTTCTATATCTCCGGCCAGTTGCTGACCGAGGACTACTACGCCTTCAACAAGCTCGCCCGGGCGCTGGTCGGCACCAACAACATCGACTCGAACTCGCGGCTGTGCATGTCCTCCGCCGTGGTCGGCTACAAGCGCAGCCTCGGTGCCGACGCCCCTCCCCTGCAGTTACGAAGATATCGAACTGAGTGACTGCCTGCTGATCGTGGGCAGCAACATGGCCTATGCGCATCCGGTCCTGTTCCGCCGCCTCGAGGAAGCCAAGGCGAAACGCCCCGAGATGAAGGTCATCGTCGTCGACCCGCGCCGCACCGACACCTGTGACCTGGCGGACCTGCATTTGCCGATCCTGCCCGGGACCGATGTCGCCCTGTTTCACGGCATCCTGCACATCCTGCTCTGGGAAGGCTGGATCGACCGCGACTTCGTCGAGGCCCACACCGACGGCTTCGACGAGCTGAAACGGACGGTGCGCGACTACAACCCGGCCATGGTGGCTGAGCTATGCGGCATCGGGATAGAGCAGCTGCAGCGCTGCGCGCGCATGATCGGTACGGCACAAGGATTTCTTTCGCTCTGGTGCATGGGCGTGAATCAGTCCACTGCCGGTAGTGCCAAGAACAGCGCCCTGATCAACCTGCATCTGGCCACCGGGCAGATCGGCAAGCCCGGCGCCGGCCCCTTCTCGCTCACCGGCCAACCCAACGCCATGGGCGGCCGTGAAACCGGCAGCCTGTCCAACCTCCTCCCCGGACATCGCGAGGCCGGCAACGCCGCACACCGCGGCGAAGTTGCCGAGTATTGGGGGTGTCGGCATTGCCCGACACACCGGGCCTCTCCGCCATCGAGCTGTTCGAGGCGGTCCGTGGTGGCAAGGTCAAGGCGCTGTGGATCGCCTGCACCAATCCCGCTCAATCCATGCCCGACCAGCACAGCATTCACGAGGCACTGGCGACCTGCCCTTTCGTGGTGGTTCAGGAAGCCTTTGCCACCACCGAAACCTGCCGCTATGCCGATCTTTTGTTACCTGCGGCCAGCTGGGGCGAAAAGGAAGGCACCGTCACCAACTCAGAACGCCGCGTCAGCCATGTGCGCCGTGCCATTCCGGCGCAAGGCGAGGCACGGGCCGACTGGACGATCACCTGTGATTTCGCCCGCCGGCTGGAGAAGCTGATACGTCCGGGCCAACCCAGCCTGTTCGCGTTCGAGGATGCGGCGGCGCTGTTCGACGAATACAAGCTGCTCACCCAAGGTCGCGACCTGGACCTGTCCGGCCTGAGCCATGCCCTGATCGACCGTCTCGGCCCGCAGCAGTGGCCCTTCCCGGCGGACCGTGAGCAAGGCACACCGCGCCTCTACGTCGACGGCAAGTTCCCGACGGAAACCGGCCGGGCGCGCTTCCTCGCCGAGCATTACCAGGCCCCGAAGGAACAGCGCGAAGCGCGCTTTCCGCTCACGCTGAACACCGGCCGCCTGCGCGATCACTGGCATGGCATGAGCCGCACCGGCACTGCCGCGCGCCTGTTCGGCCATGTCGAGGAGGCGTTGCTGAGCATGAACGCCGACGATATGCGCCGCCGCCGTCTGCTCGATGGCCAACTGGTCAGGGTCAGCAGCCGTCGAGGCGAGCTGTTGCTGCCGGTGCAGAAGGACGACAGCCTGGCGCCTGGCCAGGCGTTCATGCCGATGCACTGGGGCAATCGCTTCCTCAAGGGGCTCGGGGTCAATCGGCTCACGCTGCCGAGCGTCGACCCGCTCTCCAAACAACCGGAGCTCAAGCACGCCGGCATCGACGTGGAGAAAGTCGAGCTGCCCTGGCAGTTCTTCGCCCTGGTCGAAGGCGCGGTACAGAAGCGTTTCGAGTCCCTGCGCCCGCTGTTCGAAGGCTTCGCCTACGCCAGTTTCAGCCTCACCGGGCGCGACCGGCCCGCGCTGGTCATTCGCGCCGCCTGTAACGAAGCCCCGGATGCCACGCAACTGGCGCAGATCGAACAGTGCCTGGGGCTGGATGAAGGCCCGGTCGTCGCTTATGACGATCCGCGACGAGCTGTGGGCAAGCGGGTACGTATCGAAGACGGTCGCATCGTTGCCCTCAGCCTGTCCGGCGAAACCGCGGCACGCGACTGGCTGAAGCAGCTCTGGCACGACGGCACGGCTGACCAGGCGCTGCGCCGCTGGCTATTGGCACCGCTGAGCACGCCGCCCGGTGGCGCGGTCCGCACGGGCAAGACGCTGTGCAACTGCATGAATGTCAGCCAGGAAGCAGTCTGCGCCGGCATCGAGCGAGGCCTCGACCTCAATGGTTTGAAGCGCGAGCTGGGCTGTGGCACCAGCTGTGGATCCTGCGTTCCGGAGATCAAGCGGTTGCTGACGAAGCAGCCGGCAGTGGCCTGAACGGCTGACGATGGCAACAACTGGCGATGCATGGCGTGTCGCCGAGACGATTACAGCAGCATGAGAGGTAGCAACATGAGCGCAAAAGTCTGGCTGGTCGGTGCAGGCCCGGGGACCCGGAACTGCTGACACTCAAGGCCGTGCGCGCCATGGGCGAGGCCCAGGTAGTGCTGATCGACGATCTGGTCAACCCCGCCGTGCTCGAGCACTGCCCGAACGCACAGGTCATCCCGGTAGGCAAGCGCGGCGGCTGCCGCTCCACGCCGCAGGCGTTCATCCATCGGCTGATGCTGCGCTATGCGCGCCAGGGCAAATGCGTGGTGCGGCTCAAAGGGGGTGATCCGTGCATCTTCGGCCGCGGCGGCGAAGAAGCCGAGTGGCTCGCCGAGCGGGGCATCGAAGTCGAGCTGGTCAATGGCATTACCGCCGGGCTCGCCGGTGCGACCCAGTGCGGCATCTCGCTGACTCAGCGCGGCGTCGCCCGAGGCGTGACGCTGGTAACGGCACACACCCTGGACGGCAGCAGCCCCGAATGGCATGCGCTGGCGAAGACCGGGACCACCCTCGTGGTCTACATGGGCGTGAGCAGCCTGCAGCAGGTCCAGGCCGGACTGCTTGAAGGGGCCTGCCGGCGACAACGCCGGTGGCCATGATCGAGAATGCCTCGCTGCCGCAGCAACGCGAATGCCGCTCGCAACTAGGCGCGATGTGTACGGATGCCGCCACCTTTCAGCTCAAGAGCCCAGCGATTCTGGTCATCGGCGAGGTCGCCGCGCAAGCAGTCACTCAGGTCTTGAGCCAGATCGCCTGAGTAGGGCGAATTTATTCGCCCAGCGATCCCAAACAGGATGCGTAGCGACCCGAATCATTACCCACAAAAAGCCGCGGCCCAAAGAGCCGCGGTTCTTGATCCCCTCCCTGAGCATCAAGGCTTTTGCCGCAGCTACTCCGGCTTGATCAGAGCGCGCGTCAGGGCTGGCAGCAGCCTGCCACCTTTCGGTTGAAGAGCCCCGCTCCTGATCATCGGCGAAGCAGCCACCCAAGCAGTCACAGGTCTTGAGCCAGATCGCCTGTGTAGGGGCGAATTTATTCGCCCAGCGATCCCAAACAGGATGCGTAGCGACCCTAATCATTACCCACAAAAAAACCGCGGCCCAAAGGGCCGCGGTTCTTCATGACCGCGAACCGATCAAGCCTTCTGCCGCAGCTTCTCCGGCTTGATCAGGAAGCGCGCCAGTGCCGGCAGCAGCCAGATCGCGCCAACCATGTTCCAGAGGAACATGAAGGTCAGCATCAGGCCCATGTCGGCCTGGAACTTGATCGCCGAGAATACCCAGGTGAACACACCGATCGCCAGGCAGATGCCGGTGAAGATCACCGCCTTGCCGGTGGATTTCAGCGTTTCGTAATAGGCATCCTGCAGCGTCATGCCCTGGCGCAGGTAGGACTCGAGCCGGCTGTAGATGTAGATGCCGTAGTCCACCCCGATGCCAACGCCGAGCGCGATCACTGGCAGCGTCGCCACCTTCACGCCGATACCCATGAACGCCATCAGGGCATTGCCGAGAATGGAGGTCAGCACCAGCGGCAGGATCACGCAGAGCGTGGCAGCGATGGAGCGGAAGGTCAGCAGGCACATGATGCTCACGGCCAGATAGACCGCGATCAGCATGGTGGTTTCGGATGCTGCGATGACCTCGTTGGTCGCCGCCTCGATGCCCGCGTTGCCCGCTGCCAGCACGAATTCGAGGCCTTCGCGGTTGTTTTCCTCGGCGAACTCGCGGGCCGCAGAGACCACATGCTCCAGCGTCTCGGCCTTGTGATCGTTGAGGAACACCAGCACCGGGGCCAGCGAGCAATCGCCGTTGTACATGCCCTCGGCGCGCGATGGAGCTGTTGAGCACGAACTGGTTACGCGACAGCGTTTCCCACTTCAGGCTGCCCTCGTTCATGCCCTTGATGCTCTGCCGCGCGACCGTGACCATCGACACCGCCGACTGCACGCCCTCGGTGTTTTCCATCTTCCACATCAGCTCGTCCATGGCGGCCAGGGTGTCGTAATGGGCACAGCCTTCGGGTGCGGTCTTGACCATCACCACCAGCACGTCCGAGCTGGTCGAGTAGTTACGGATTACGAAGTCGTTGTCGAGGTTGTAGCGTGAGTCGGGGTGCAGTTCCGGAGCGCCCTGGTCGAGGTCGCCGATCTTCAGGTTCTGCCCGTACCAGAGCCCGCCACCGACGGCGAGCAACGCGATGACGATGGAGATCGGCGCGACGGTGGGGCTGGCGAAGTTCGACAGCGCCCGCCAGAACGGATGGTCGCGCGCGGCCTCCTCGCGTGCCTGCTTGATTGCCCGCTTGCTGATACCGAGGTACGAGATCGTCACCGGCAGCAGGATCAGGTTGGTCAGGATGATCACCGCGACGCCCAGCGACGCGCCGATGGCCAACTCTCGGATCACGCCGATATCGATCAGTAGCAGCGTCACGAAACCCACGGCGTCGGAGGCCAGCGCCACCATGCCGGGAATGAACAGCTGGCGGAACGCCATTCGCGCTGCGGCCAGCGGATCGTCCGTCTCGCCCGAGGCCATGGCGATACCGTTAATCTTCTGCACACCGTGGGAAATGCCGATGGCGAAGACCAGGAACGGCACAAGCATCGAGTAAGGATCCAGCCCGAAGCCCAGCGTGTGCAGCAGGCCGAGCTGCCAGCCTACGGCGATCAGCGTGGTGACCACCACGGCGATTGTGCTCTTGATGCAACGCGTGAACCACAGCAGCAGCGCCAGCGTGATGCCGATGGCCACGAAGAAGAACAGCGCGACCCCGACCAGGCCGTCAATGAGGTCACCGACCTTCTTGGCGAACCCGATGATGTGGATCTCCACGTTCGGGTTCTGCGCCTCGTACTTGTCGCGAATCTTCTCCCTCGAGCTCATGAGAGAACTTCTGATAGTCGAGCGTGATCAGCCTGCTGCGGTCGTCGGGGTCCGAATAGGACTCCATCAGCGGCACGTCGATGATGCTGGACTTGAAGTCATTCGCCACGAGGCGGCCGATTTGCCCGGACTTGAGGATGTTGCTGCGCAGATCGTCGAGGCTCTGCGGCGAGCCGTCGTAGGTCTGCGGGATGACCTCGCCGCCGGCGAAGCCCTGCTCGGTCACCTCTGTCCAGCGCACGCTGGGGCTCCACAGCGACTTCATGTTCGAGCGGTCGACGCCCTGGATGTAGAAGACCTCATCGTGGATCTGGCGCAGCGTCTCCATGTACTCCTTGGAGAAGATGTCGCCATCCTTGGCCGCGACCGATATCCGCACCGTATTGCCCAGGTTCGCCAGGTCGTCCCGGTGCTGGATCATGTTCTGGATGAAGGGGTGGCCCAGCGGGATCATCTTCTCGAAGCTGGTCGAGGGGCGAACCTGTGCGGCCTGGAAGAACAGGAACAGGCTGATCAATAGGCAGATGAGGATCACTGCCGGCCGATTGTTGAAAATCAGGCGCTCCAGGAAGGACGCCGGCTTCTGCTGATGCTTGGTCATGTTGGCTCCGGCTTATTGTTGTACGGGCAGGTTGGCGCCTTCCGGCGAGACGACCCTGACGCCGCTCTGCCCCACCAGCACCAGGTTGCCCTTGTCGACGCCCACCACGCCGGACAGCGAGCGCCGGTCAGGGCGGCTGAACAGGGTGAACGTCTGCCCATTGTCACGACTGGTCAGAACGGTGCCGCCATGGCCCACCACGACGATGCGTCCATCCTCGAGCAAACTGCCGTCGGCCAGCCCGGTTTCCAGGGCATCCTGGCCGTCGAGCAGTCGGATTTCGTCCCAGCTGTCACCAAAGTCGGTCGAGCGAAACAGGTGGCCACGCAGGCCGAACGCCACAACGACGCCGGGCTCACCGCCTCCCACGACACCGAACAGCGAACCCTGATAGGGCGACTCGACGCGCTCCCAGGTCTCGCCCATGTCGCTGGAGCGGAACATGCCACCCATCTCACCGACGATAAACAGACCGGAGCCGGGGATTTCGGCGATGGCGTTGAGGTGCGAGCCATCCTCGTTATCGAGGCGATCGGCGACGTCTTCCCAGTTGCGGCCGCCGTCACGGGTTTCCAGCAGGACGCCATAGGCACCGGTCGCAAAACCGTGCTCGGCATTCTCGAACCAGACGTCGAGCAGTGGCACCTCACCCTCGCGGTTCTCGTACTGGCGGGTCCAGGTTTCGCCGCCGTCGCTGGTGGCGAGGATCAGCGCGTCATGGCCCACGGCCCAGCCGGCCTTGTCGTCGATGAAATGCACAGCGGTGAGCATCTGCCGCGTCGGCACCTTGGCCTGGGTCCAGCGGCCACCGTTGTCGTCGGAGTAGAGAATGTGGCCACGATCGCCCACCGCCACCAGGCGCGACCCGGCTCGCGTGATGTCGAGCAACAGGCTGCTGACCGCTTTCTTCGATTCGATGGCGTAGCGAGCACCGGGCTCCGTGGGGCTCTGCGCATGCGCAGGGGTCAGGAACGGCAGCATGCAGAGCAAGCCGCAGATCGATAGCGTCCTGGTGAGCGTTGAGTGATGGCTGGATGACGACCTACCGAGCAGTTTCACCGCGCGGCCGAACTGGGTGCGCCACATGACGGGCTCACTCATACATACCCCCTTTATTCTTATTAGGTAAGGCCTGCGTATGGGAGCAGGCGGAGCCATGCTATAGGGCTTTCGAAAGCAGCGGCAATCGACTGGACGTTATGTTTTGTTAAGCCGGGCTGATTGATATTGCCCAATAGGCGCGCCTTATGGCAGGACGCGAAAAGAGGCCACGGAGCGTTGGTAAGGCGGACGCAGATGGGAGGCTTGAGCGGGCTGGACGGCGGGGATTCGAAGGTATTGGTGCTGTGCAGAGGCGACGACACCGCGCGAGTAGCGCGATGTCGTCGTTCGTCGTCAGGCGAGGCTTTTGCTGACTACTTCATAGACGTCGCTGGACAGTTCGCCAGCGGCCAGGATGCGCTCCAGCTCCGCCTTCATCAGGCCTTGCCGGGCGGCATCGTACTTGCGCCAGCGGGTCAGCGGTGCCAGCAGGCGTGAGGCGATCTGCGGGTTGAGCTTGTTCAGCACGATGACCTGGTCGGCCAGGAAGCGGTAGCCGGCGCCGTCGGCGCGGTGGAAATTGACCAGGTTCTGGTTGGCGAAGGCACCGATGAGCGCACGAACCTTGTTCGGGTTCTTCAGCGTGAACGCCGGGTGCTGCATCAGGTGCTGGACGCGCTCCAGCCCGCCCGGCTGGGTGTTGCCGGCCTGCACGCTGAACCACTGATCCATCACCAGCGGATTGTCCTTGAAGTGCTCGGCGAAGACGTCGAGCGCCTGTTGGCGTTCGGTCTCGAAGTCGGAGTTGACCAGCACGGCCAGCGCCGTCAGCCGCTCGGTCATGTTGTCGGCCTGGTCGAACTGCTCGACACATGCCTCGACCACCTCGGATTTGCCGCTGAGCATCAGGTAGGACAAGGCGATGTTCTGCAAGGCGCGGCGGGCGAAATGGCTCGCCTCGGCCACGTATGGCGTTTGGCGTGACACTTCGCGGTTGGCCTGGTAGCGCTTCCAGAACAGATCGAACAAGGCCGTGGCGATGCCCTGGCGCGCAAAATCGCGTGCGGCATGAATGGCGTCCACATCCGCCACCTCGCTGATCTCGGTCAGATAGGCCTCGCTCGGAAGCGACAGCATCTCCGCGACCATGGCCGGATCGAGGCGTTCGTCCTCCAGCAGGCTGCGCAACGCGGTAACCAGGCGCTGGTCGAGCTGCAAGGCTTCACCACGCTGGTGCTGGCCGATCATCTCCTGCAGCACCTGTACGGACAGCTGCTGCCCCGCTTCCCAGCGGTTGAAGCCGTCGGAGTCGTGCTGCATGAGAAACATGAGCTGATCGCGGCTGTAGGGGAACTCCAGCTTGACCGGTGCGGAGAAGCCGCGCAGCAGCGACGGCAGTGGCTGCTCGGGCACCTCGACGAACGTGAAGGTCTGCTCGGCCTGCTCGACAGCCAGCACGCGCGTGGTGCCAACCGCGGCATCTTCATCTTGCAGGCGTAACGGGATCTCCCTGCCCTGCCCGTCCAGCAGGCCCAGCGATACCGGGATGACGAACGGCAGCTTCTCGCTCTGCCCGGGTGTCGGTGGGCAGCTCTGGCGGAATGTCAGGCTGTAGGTTTTCGCGGCGGCGTCGTACCGCTCGCTGACGGCCAGCCGCGGCGTACCGGCCTGGCTGTACCAACGCTTGAACTGGGTCAGGTCGGCACCATTGGCGTCTTCCATCGCCTTGACGAAATCGTCGACGGTCACCGCCTGGCCATCGTGGCGCTCGAAATACAGGTCGCTGCCCTTGCGGAAGCCTTCTTCACCCAGCAGGGTCTGGATCATGCGCACCACTTCGGCGCCCTTCTCGTACACCGTCAGGGTGTAGAAGTTGGAGATCTCGATGAAGGATTCCGGACGCACCGAGTGCGCCATCGGGCCGGCATCTTCGGCGAACTGGTGGGTGCGCAGATAGGATACGTCCTCTACACGCTTGACCGTCGGCGAGTTCATGTCGGCGGAAAACTGCGAATCGCGGAAGACGGTAAAGCCCTCCTTGAGTGACAGCTGGAACCAATCGCGGCAGGTCACGCGGTTGCCCGACCAGTTGTGGAAGTACTCGTGCGCGACGATCGCCTCGACACGTTGATGCGCCGCGTCGGTGGCCGTTTCGGCACGTGCCAGCACGGCACTGGAGTTGAAGATGTTCAGCCCCTTGTTTTCCATGGCCCCCATGTTGAAGTCGTTCACCGCGACGATCATGAAGATGTCCAGGTCGTACTCGCGACCATAGGCCTCTTCGTCCCACTTCATCGACTTCTTCAGGCTGTCCATGGCGTGCTGGCATTTGTCGATGTTCTCGGGCTCGACGTAGATGCGCAGCGCCACGTCGCGACCGCTCATGGTGGTGAAGCTGTCCTCGACGCACCAGAGATCGCCTGCCACCAGGGCGAAGAGGTAGGCCGGCTTCTTGAACGGATCTTCCCAGGTCGCCCAGTGGCGGCCGTCCTCTTCTTCGCCGCTGGCGATGGGGTTGCCGTTGGACAGCAGGATCGGATAGGCCTGCTTGTCGGCGCTGACCGTGGTGGTGAAGGTACTCATCACGTCCGGGCGGTCGAGGTAATAGGTGATCTTGCGGAAGCCTTCGGCCTCGCACTGGGTGCAGAACATCTTGCCTGACTTGTAGAGGCCTTCCAGCGCCGTGTTGCTTTCGGGGTGAATGACCACGGTGCTGTCGAGGGTAAAACTGGCCGTGTCCGGCTGCAGGGTCAGGCTTTCCTCGGCGACCTGATAGTCGCCCAGGCCAAGTGCGCGGTCGTTGAGCGATAGCGACATCAGCTCGAGGTCCTGGCCGTGGAGCTGCAGCGGCGGCAGGCCGGCGCCCGCCCCGGGTTGCGCCGCATGACCAGTTGCGCGTGTACCAGGGTTCGGTCTTCGTACAGCTCGAAGGTCAGGTGGGTTTCATCGATCAGGTAATCCGGAACCTGGTAATCCTTGAGATGAATGACTTTCGGTTGTTCGGTGCGCATGGAATGGCCTCTTCGAGGCAGCTCGAGCATCGAGGCGGGAGCTGCAGATGACTAGCGTTGTTCGGCGAGCCCGAAACCTGGCCCGCCCGAGGTACTGCCTAGGCCGCGGCGCTGGCCGCGACCTGATAGGCCGTGAACTTGCGGATGTTGATCACGCCCGTATCGAGGATCAGATATTGACCCTTGATGCCACGCAGGGTGCCTTCGACCACCGGGGTCTTTTCCAAGTCTAGACTGACGATCTTGGTCGGATAGGCCTCGACGGGATAACGGATCTCCAGCACCTCGGCGTCAGCGATCGGCTGGATGGCCTGCAGACCATAGCGCTGTTGCAGGTCCTGCAAGCCCTGTGCGCAGGCGTCAAAGATTCGCTCGCGGGTATCGATCAGGTCGAGGGGCTCGGCGTCGCCTTTCAACAGAGCACGCCAGTTCGTGCGGTCTGCTACCTGGCTGCGCAACAGGTCTTCGACCAGGCCCGACTGCTGCCGCGTGGCGACGCGCATGATCGGCAGCGCCTGGCTGGCGCCCTGGTCGAGCCAGCGCGTGGGCAACTGCGTGGCGCGAGTAATGCCGACCTTGATCCCCGAGGAATTGGCGAGATAGACCACATGGTCGGTCATGCAGAAGTCCAGGCCCCATTGAGGATCGCGGCAGGTCCCCAGATCATGGTGGCACTTCTCCGGGCTCATGATGCAGACGTCGCACTGCGGCAGTTTCTTGAAGCAGGGATAACAATAGCCCTGGCTGAAGCTCTTGTTCGTCTTGCGCCCGCAATGGGTACAGGTGATGGCGCCGAGATACTCAAGCCGCAGGGTCTTGCCGATCAGGGGTTGACCGGCACCCGTTCACCGTTCAGGCGGAAGGCATATTGCGCCGGAGCGCCCAGCTGGATCGCCATCTTGTCGAGGGCGCCACGTCCGAGTTCGAGCATCAGTGACGGGTCCCGGAAGCCGGGGCGAACAGGCTGGTATCGATCGGCGGCTGGTTCTTGCTCTTGGAGGCACATTCCTGGCCGCCCATGTAGCCGGTGCGTTGTTCCTCGGGCAGATTCCTGATTTCCCAGGCGATCATCGCGCCCAGGCAGGTTTCCTTCTGCTCGGCGGTCAGCTTGCGCCCGTCGCTCCACTTGCCCAGCTCGACGGCGGTCTTGAGGTTTTCATAGATTTCGGGGGTGATGTTTTCGATGGCTTCGATAAAGGACGACATGGCCGGCTCCCGTGGAAACAAGCCGGCATTCTAACGGAAAAGAAGCGGCAAGCTGGAAGCCTCAGGCCCTCGCGCTTCTTCGCGACAGCGCGCCGCCGATGACGCCGGTGATGCAGCCGGCCACCAACCCACCGACATGCGCGGCATTGGCGATGGCCAGAGCGCCGAAGCTGACCACTTCGATGACGCCGGTCAGGCAGATCACCAGCCAGAGCAGCATCAGCACCACCACGCCCGGCGGCAGCCGATAGGCCTCATCCGGCGCCAGCTTCTGGAACAGCCAGCAATGCCCCAGCAAGCCGTAGAGCACGCCGGACAATCCACCAAAGATGCCCGGACCACCGAAGGTGTATTGCGACAGGTTGGAAACGACACCGAAGAGGAGCGTCAGGCCACCCAGCATCAGCGCGCCCTGGCGGTACTCGATGCGCCGCCCAAGCTCCCAGTACCACATGCTGTTCATTGCCAGATGCAGAATGCCGAAGTGCACGAATATCGGCGTGATCAGTCGCCACCACTGCCCGGCGGCGAGGGTCTGGCCCAGCGTGGCGAAGTAGGCGTACTCGCCGTCGATGCGAAAGTCGCTGAAGCTGAACCAGCGGATGGTGTCGAAGTTTTCACCAAGCATCGTGATCGCAGCGGCAATGAGCGTCAGCACCAATACGGCAGCGGTCAGGGGGCTGCGCCGCAAACTCGCCAGGAAACCACCACCGCGCCGGGACGGCTGTTCAGCCACCACCGCACCGTCGCCGTGCGGATAACGCTGATAGAGCTCACGCACCTGATCGGCCGTTTCAGCCGGCACCCGCAATACCTGCTCGCCGGCCTCCTCGGACACCCGGCAAGGCACGCGCAAACGCTGCAGCAGCTCGATGAATCCACTGAGGTCTTCCGACAGCGGCAGGCGCAGGGCCTCGACGACGGCCATCTATTGCTCCACCTCCACCCACACGAACTTCGCCGGATCGAGCAGCGGCTCCCGATCGAGGCGGTAGGCCACCAGCTTGCCGTACATGACCGCGCTGTAGTCCAGGCACGCCAGGTTAGGTCGGATCGGTGCCGGTGTGCCGCTGCGCCAGTAGTGACCGACGAACAATAACGGATCGTCCGGCCCATACAGGAAGAGCCGGCTTTTCTGGCTGTCGCTCAATGGCAGTCGCGCCGCCTGCTCGGGCAATCCGTCGGGCTGGAACACCACGTCACCGTAGGTCTGCGGGTTCTCTTCCCAGAACTTGGTGCGGAAGAAACTGCGCGTGAAGCCCTCGGCGCTGGTCAGCGTCACGCCTGCGGGCAATGGCATGTCGGTGCCGCGCAGAAGGCGATCGAGCGCCTTGGCGGCGAAGCGATCGGGATATGCCGCCTCGGCCAGGAACGCCGGGTCGAGGCGGCCATCCTGCAGGCGCTCGCGCAGCTGGTCGATCACGCGGTTGTCCCAGCAGGCGTGCACGACGCGAAAGCGCTCGCTTTCCAGGTACAGCGGCAGTTGCAGAAACCACTCGCGAAAGGCGCGCCACTCGTCCGGGTAGTGCTCGAACTGCTCGAAGGTCTGCTCCAGCAGCTTGGCGTAGCGCGGCGTGTGGTCGCGCACGAAGGTCCTGCCGCTGTCCGGCGGAGCCGGGGTGAACCAGCCCAGCGCGTTGAACTCGTGATTGCCCATGATGCAGTGCGCCTGACCGGCATCGACCATGTCGTGCACCAGGTGTAGCGCCTCGCGGATCCGTGGGCCGCGATCGATGATGTCGCCCAGAAAGATCACCTGCCGACGGGGATGACGCCAGACGCCGCCATGCTGACGGTACCCAAGCAGGTCGAGCAGCCGCACCAGCGTATGGGCGCAACCGTGCACGTCACCGATCAGGTCGTAGCTGCGCTCCGGGTCGACGATCACTATTCCCCTCCACCGAGGCGGCTGCCCCAGCCTAGCTTGGTACGGCAGACCTCGTAGTAATTGTGGTCCAGCGGATGGATCAGATGCAGTTTCTGCGACTTCTTGCGCACGGTGACGGTGTCACCCGGCGCACAGGTGAAATGGTTCTGACCGTCGCAGGACACCTGCGGATAGATCTGCATGTTCGGTGAGACAACGATCTTCAGCTCGCTGTTGCCGTCCACCACGATCGGTCGACTGGACAGGGTGTGCGGATACATCGGCACGATCACGATGGCATCGAGCCGTGGATGCATGATCGGCCCGCCCGCCGAGAGTGAATAGGCCGTCGAGCCGGTCGGCGTGGCGACGATCAGGCCGTCTGCCTTTTGGCTGCAGACGAACTGGCCGTCGATGTACAGCTCGAATTCGATCATCCGCGTGGATTTACCGGGGTGCAACACCACGTCGTTGAGCGCGTCGCCTTCGCCGATCGACTCCTCGAGGCGCCTGACCTGGGCTTCGAGCAGGAAGCGGTTCTCCAACGTGTATTCGCCGCGCAGCACCTCGGCAACCTTCTGCTCCAGCTCATCGGGGCGTATGTCGGTCAGGAAGCCCAGGCTGCCGCGGTTGATGCCAAGCACCGGAACACGATGACGAGCCATGGCGCGTGCGGCGCCAAGCAGGCTGCCGTCCCCGCCGACCACGATCACCAGGTCGCAGGATTCACCGAGGCGCTGGCGCGAGGACGTCTGCATGCCGTGACCAGGAAGCACTTCGGCGATGTTCTCCTCGAGGATCACGTGCAGATGCCGTTCAACGAGAAATTTCTTCAGTCGGCGAATCGTGTCCAGCACCTGGGAACTGCCAAGGCGCCCGATGATGCCGATATTGCGGAACTGATCCATTGAAGCTCCCTGTAGGCGTGACATGTGACGGGCAGGCGCGAGGTCGCGGGACACAGGCCAGCCGAAGCGTAACAGGCACTAGATTGGTGTCGCGCGGGGGCCCGCGAGTTCAACCCGTCTCAGCGCGCCAGGCCGCGCAAGCGTGCGGCTGCGCGATTATGGGCGAAAGCTGGAAGTGGCAGCAAACCATCCTCGGCTATGCTGCTTGCATGACCCTCCCCCGTCTCGACGAATTGCTGCCGACCCTTGCGCACCCTCAGGTACGGGACCTTGCCTGGACCCTGCTGTCGCCGCCGATACTGAGCGAGGCACCCGCGCCGCAGCGCCACCCGCTCACGGCCAGCCGCTGGGCGACGCACCCGGACGCGATGAGCGACTGGCTGAGGGCGCTCGACAGACAGCCCGACCTGCTCCTCGCCTGGCTAGCGCAGCACAGCATCCGGCGTCTGGGGTTGTACTACGAGCGGCTCTGGCAGTTCGCCGTGAGCCAGGCACCCGACGTCGACCTGCTGGTGGCCAACCTGCCAATCCGCAATGGAGGCCAGACGCTGGGCGAGCTCGATCTGATCGTGCGTGATGACGAGGGCGTCCATCACATCGAGCTGGCGGTCAAGTTCTATCTGGGCACGGATGAGGGTGATCGCCACCGACACGACCACTGGCTGGGGCCGGGCAGCCACGATCGGTTGGACATCAAGCTGCAACGACTCTGTGCCCACCAGTTGCAACTCTGCGGCAGTGCAGAGGCGCGCAGCCTGCTGTGCGAGCTGACCAGCCGCGATATTCGCAGCGCACTCTGGATGGGCGGCTATCTGTTCCAGCCCATGGGGGTGACCGAGGCGCTACCCGACGGCGCCAACCCCGATCATCTTCGCGGGCACTGGATGCGCTATCGCGACTGGATCGCCGCTGACGAGTTCGCGCAGGGGCGCTGGCACCCCCTGGCGCGGCCCGCCTGGTTGGCCCCCGCACGCCTGGAACATGCCCCACTCAGCCTGGCCGACGACTGGCAGCGCTGGCATGAAGCCTTCCTCCGCCGCGGCCAGGCGCGTTTGCTGGTCAGACTCGGCGCCCAGCCTGAAGGACACTGGGCCGAATGCGAGCGCCGCTTCATCGTGCCCGATGCCTGGCCGGGCCAGGCCGCCGAAGACGCTTGAACTGTCATGCATGGCAGCGATACTGCGCTGTCCAGACTCGACCCAACCACCGCACGCCATGACCGATTCTGCCACCCTCTCCAGCCAAGCCCCGTCCGACAGCCCCTGGCGCATCTTCCTGATTTTCCTGCGCCTCGGCCTCACATCGTTCGGAGGCCCGGTCGCACACCTGGGCTATTTTCGAGACGCCTTCGTCAGCCGTCGCGGCTGGCTCGACGAGCGAAGCTACGCGGACCTTGTCGCGCTCTGCCAATTCCTGCCGGGCCCGGCGAGCAGCCAGGTAGGTATCGCCATCGGTCTGTTGCGCGCCGGCACGCCCGGGGCATTTGCCGCCTGGGCCGGGTTTACCCTGCCATCGGCTGTCGCGCTGACATTGTTCGCGCTGGGGTTGGCGAGTTGGGAAAGCGCCACGGCAAGCGGCCTGCTGCATGGGCTGAAGATCGTCGCGGTGGCCGTCGTTGCCCAGGCGGTCTGGGGCATGGCACGTAACTTCTGTAGCGATGGCCTGCGGATCGGCTTCGCCGTGATGGCGGCAAGCGCTGCCCTGCTCGCGCCGGCCGCCTGGACCCAGTTGGGCATCATCCTGGCCGCGGGCCTGCTGGGCCTGGCCCTGTTTCGGTTGGATCGAGTCGCCGAGCGGGCGCCTGTCGCCCCTCGTATCAGCCGATCGACCGGCGGGCTGTTGCTGGCGTTCTTTTTCGCGTCGTTACTGATCTTGCCGTTACTGGCCGCAACATGGAGCGCCCCCCTGGTAGCGCTCGTCGACACCTTCTATCGGGTTGGCGCCCTGGTTTTCGGCGGCGGGCATGTCGTGCTGCCGCTGCTGGAGGCAGAAGTCGTAACCAACGGCTGGGTCAACCAGGACACCTTCATGGCCGGCTACGGTGCAGCGCAGGCCGTGCCGGGCCCGCTGTTCACCTTTGCCGCCTTCCTGGGAGGCGCGATGCACGGCGGCAGCCCTTTCAGCGCCGCGGTGTGTCTGGTCGCGGTGTTCGCTCCCTCGTTCCTGCTGGTGCTGGGCGTGATGCCATTCTGGGCGCGCCTGAGCGCCAATCAACACCTGCAGGGCGCGCTGGCTGGAATCAACGCTGCCGTGGTCGGCCTGCTGTTGGCCGCGCTGTACGATCCGGTGTGGACGAGCGCCGTCCATGACTCGGGCGATTTCGCGCTGGTGCTCCTTGCGCTAGCCGCCCTGACCGCCTGGAAACTGCCACCCTGGCTGGTGGTGCTCGGCGGCGGGCTCGTCGGCTGGTGGGTTCCAGGGTTCTAGCTCAACCGCTGCGTTCGGTACGGCCGCCGGAGCGAGCCAGGTAGCCGCTGCCCTGCTCGCAGAGAAAACGATCGAGCCGTTCGCAGCTCAGCGCGTTCAACCCACCACGCAACCCATAGGCGCGAAAACCCAGCTGCGCCAGCAGAAAGACGCCATTGGCGCTGCGCTTGCCGCTGTCGCAGTAGCACAGGTAGACCCGCTCGGGTGCGAGCAAACGCGTCTTGAGGCGCAGCAGATGCAGAGGCATGTTCAAGGCCTGCGCCGCATGCCCTCGCTCGTATTCATCGGTGAGGCGGACGTCCAGCCATTGCGCGCCCTGTTCGAGCAACGCCTCCGCCTCGTCCAGCTCGACTTCGGCCACCACCGGCGCCTGCAGCAGCGCCAGAAAATCCTGCCGCGCCAGACGCAACACAGCGCCGTCCTCGATCAGCGAGACGGTCGCGTTGCGTGGCGCATCGCTGAGCAGCGCCTCCTCCCCGAAGCAGGCGCCTACGGCCAGTTCCGCGACGACCTGACGGTTGCCGCCAAGGCCGGTAATGACTTCGGCGCGGCCGCGTTTGAGGAAATAACAGCAGTCGCCAGCATCCCCTTCACGCAGCAGTACATAGCCGGCCGGCAGCTCGATCTCGTGAAGTCTGCTGAGCATCTGGCGCACGTTTTCCACGGGGACTTTGGCGAATAGCGGGTTGTCCAGCAGCTCCTCGAGCCAATCGGTCAGCTCGCCGGTGGACGCCAGCTCCAGGAGCAGATCGGCATCGGCTTGTTGCCTGGACAGCAGTCGATCGAGCGCCTGGCTGTCGATCATGAGCACACTCGAGTCCTCGGTAGCGTGGGCGCTCTGCAGCGAGGCCCCCTGCACCAGCGCCCGACGGCCCTCCGGCGAGTCCGCCACGAGCGAACGGTCGCCGCCCGGTCCGCGGAGCGCCAGCGCACCTTTCAGCAGGAAATAGGTAGCGTTCACGCCAGCCCCGGCCTCGAAAAGTGCCTCGCCGCGCCCAAGCGCCCTTGGCGTCAGTTGGTCGCGTAGCTGCTGCAGTTGCCTCGGCGCAAGCGCGTTGAGCGGAAACAGGTGACTGATCTGATCGACATGCAGCGGCTTGTTCATCCTTGGATTCCAGAAAGCGTTGGGTCAGCGCAGCAGTGCGTTCAGACGTGGCAGGGCAGCCCTCCTGCCCTGGAGCCCGCCGGTGTGCACGAAAACGAGCCGCGTACCGGCGGCAAAATACCCGGCTTCGACGTAAAGGCGCAATGCCATCATGGCCTTTGCGGTATAGACGGGCTCGAGCAGCAGGCGTCCTTCACGTTCCGTCTCGAACATGAAGTGAGCGAGGTCCGCGTCGAATCGAGCGAAGCCGCCACGGCTGGCGTCGATCAGCTGGTAGGCGGGTGCGCGAATCCCTGCTTCGTCGAGCAGTTGCCGGACCGTATCGGTAACGCGATGTGAAACAGGCCCAGCCAATGCACCGAAGACCGGGCGCCCGGACATCCCGGCTTCACCGATGACAATCCCCGCGAGCGTCGTGCCCGTCCCCGCTGCCAACCACCATCCCTGGTGGTCGGGCCAGCCCAGACCAGGCAACTGCGCCTCGACCATTGCTGGCAAGGTCGCGCACCCTAAGGCCCCCGGCAGTCCACCACCCCCTCCGGGATGCAGTGATAGTCCGGGTAGCGAATCCGCCAGGCTTCGAAGAAATCGGCGCGATGCCGGTCGCGGTAACCGCCATAACCCAACCAGTGAAGCGTCATGCCGAAGCGTTGGAGGTCTTGCACAGTCGCCGTGGCTTGGGGCTCACCCCGTAGCAGGCCGACGGTCGGCAAGCCGAAACGCTGGCCGGCAGCCGCAAGTGCATGCAGATGATTGGAGTGACGGCCGCCGAGGCTGATAAGCCCCTTGGCGTCTGCCGCCCGGGCGGCGGCAAGATGGTGCGCGAGTTTGTACCACTTGTTGCCGGAAAGCAGCGGATCGACCTGATCGAGGCGCAAGATGGCCAGTTCGACGCCGGCTCGATCCAGCCAGCCAAGGCGAAGCGGTTGGAGCGCAGCCGAGGGAATATCGGAAAACAACGTCCGGCTAGCCTGCACCGGCGTCAGCTACCCGTGCGCAGGCGATCCAGCGTCCGATGGCGCGCACAGCAGTTGGATTCGCCAATGACGAAGCGTGCCGGGGAGTCGATCTTGTCCAAAGGCATGTTGCAGCGTTCGCCGCTTGGGAGCGACGCCACGCATGTAGGCTGCTGGAAGTGCTGGACCCATTGCCGGTACTGCTCTTCGGATACCCCGCACTTGGCCGCTGCGTAGGCAAGCGGATTGTCTTGGTAGCGCGCCATGTCCTGAAGCGGAATGGTGAGGTGACCGGCGCCGGGGTGGTAGGCCATGAAAAGCACGCCAATGCGCGACAGGGCTTCGAGCTTGCGCTCACCACTCTGTTCGGTAAGCGCTTCGCAACGCTTTTGCAGTTGCTCTATTTCCTCCTGAAGCTGGGTGTCGAGCTCGTTGCGGTACGCCAGCTCGACGTCACGAATGGTCACCTGCTCCTGGTATTCGGCGACGGCGGCGGCCACCTGCACTTGCAGCTCCTCGGCAAAGCGCTCCCGCGCGATCGCGGCTTCGGCGCGGCTGTTCTCTTCCAGGGCTCGCAACTGCCGACTCATTTCCTCGCGTGTTTTCTGAAAGCCTTCGGCCTGAGCGGCCAGTTGATCGCGCAGCTCACCGGCAAGGCGCTCCTGTCGGCTAAGCTCGGCTCGCAGTGTTGCGATCTCCTCCTCCAGACGCGCCTGCTGTTGAGCCGCCAGCTCGCGCAGCTTGGTCGCCTCGAGTTCCCTTGCCTGCTCGAGGTTGGCAATACGCTGACGCTGCTGCTTGATCAGTTGCGCGGCCTTTAGCCGCTGCTCCTGCTCAAGCTTGTCGGCTTGACGTGCCGCAGCTTCCTTGCTGGCATCGGCCGCGTACCAGGTGTCCTCGGCGACCATCTGCAACCGCTCGGTCGGTACCGGTGGTGGCGCTTCATCCTCGACCAGCAAGCCGAGCTGGTTGCGCTTGATGCGGTCGCGCAGCATGACGAAATGGTTGTTGCCCTGCGTCATCTGCGGATCCCAGAGGTGCATCTGGTGCCAGGCGACGGGGCACTGACTTCGGCAGGCCAGACGGATGGGGCCTGCGCCGAGATCGGGCCCTCGACCGGTGCGCTCGGCTAGGCTGCGCAATGGAATGTTCCAGCCGCTGTCGGCAGAGCCGTCTTCATTGAAATCGAGGTAGAAGAACACTGCCGCGCGGATCTGCAGCCGGGCATTCACCAGCACGTACGCAACGCGCATTTGCTGGTCGGCGAATGCGGGCATGGATACAAGGCCGTCGAGCATGGCCTCGAATTCGGGATAGAGCATTTCCTTGCAGATACCGCTGTCGTTGAAAAACAGTACGGCCTCGACCGTCTGCGGCTTGATCTGCATGCTCGGCATCCTTCACGGCTAGTCTCGTAGCGCACCCGAACTGCGCTGTGTGGCGGCAAGTGTAGGGGAAAAGTCGGGCAGGCAATGTGATTGGGTTGGCAGGCGATCCGGCGCCGGAGAAGCGCTTCGACACCGGTGCCGGTAAATTGTGACCGGGTTGGCTGCTCAGCGTTTGCCAGCTGCAAGCAACGGCCCCAGCCGCCTTCCCATTTCTTCACCCAGCGCCTGAAGGCCGCTCATGGGGCGAACCATGACCTCGAATTCGACAATCGCCCCGCTCGAATCGAAGCGAATCAGGTCGATGCCCTTGAGCTGGCGCTCACCGACCCTGGCACTGAACTCCAGGACCACGCTCGTGCCGTCATCACTGAACAGCTCGCGGTGATAGGTGAAGTCCTCGAACACGCCGAGCACGGTATTGAGGATGAGGTTGACAGTCGGCGCCCCTTGGTAGGGTGTATGGGCCATCGGCGAGCGAAACACCACTGCGGGGTCCAGCAGCTCCGGCAGGCGATCCAACCGCCGTGCCGCAATCATCTGATGCCAACGTTTCAGGCTTTCGGCGATGGCAGGTTCTGGGGGTGCAGCATTCATGGCAGAGCCCTCGGGCGAAGCGCCCCGAGCGGGGCGCGGGGGATCAGAGTTCGGCCGCCAGGCGCGAACCCTGGTTGATGGCACGTTTGGCATCGAGTTCAGCGGCGACGTCGGCGCCGCCGACAAGGTGCACCTTGCGGCCCGCCGCTTCGAGCTCGCCCTGCAGCTCACGCAGCGGATCCTGACCGGCGCAGACGATGACCGTGTCGACCGGCAGAACCTGCGGCTCACCCTCGGCCACGCGCACATGCAAGCCCTGGTCATCGATCCGCAGATACTCCACCGCGCTGATCATCTGCACCCGCTTGTTCTTCAGTCCGGTTCGATGGATCCAGCCGGTGGTCTTGCCCAAGCCGTTGCCCACCTTGCTCTTCTTGCGCTGGAGGAGATAGACCTGCCGAGCCGGCGCATGCGGTGCCGGCTGGATACCGGCGATCCCGCCACGCGCCTGCAGACCAAGATCGATGCCCCATTCTTTCCAGAACGCTTCACGGTCCAGGCTGGTCGACTGACCGTCATGGGTGATGAACTCGGACACGTCGAAGCCGATGCCGCCAGCACCGATGACCGCGACCCGCTGTCCGACAGGCTTGCGCTGAAGAATGGCATCGAGATACCCGATCACCATCGGGTGGTCGATGCCGGGAATGTCCGGGGTACGCGGGGCAATACCTGTGGCGAGCACGATCTCGTCGAAGCCGCCGGCCAGCAGATCCGCAGCACCGGCTCGCGTGTTCAACCGGAGCGATACGCCCGTCTCGCGCAGCTTGTTCGAAAAGTAGCGCAGCGTTTCGTGGAACTCTTCCTTGCCGGGGGATTCGCTTGGCAATGTTGAACTGGCCACCGATTTCACTCGCCGAATCGAACAGTGTGACCTGATGACCTCGCTCCGCCGCCACCGTGGCCGCGGCCAAACCAGCCGGTCCGGCACCCACCACCGCGATGTTCTTCACCTTCGCGGTTGGGATGTAGTTCAGCTCGGTTTCGTAGCAGGCACGCGGGTTGACCAGGCAGGTGGTCAGTTTGCCGCTGAAGGTATGGTCGAGGCAGGCCTGGTTGCAGCCGATGCAGGTATTGATGGCTTCGCTGCGACCAGCGGCGGCCTTGTTGACGAATTCCGGATCGGCCAGGAACGGACGCGCCATCGACACCATGTCGGCATCGCCCTCGGCCAGGACCTGTTCAGCCACTTCAGGGGTGTTGATGCGGTTGGTGGTGACCAGCGGAATGCTCACCTCACCCCGCAGCTTGGCGGTTACCTTGGTAAAGGCGGCGCGCGGGACCTTGGTGGCGATCGTCGGGATCCGCGCCTCGTGCCAGCCGATGCCCGTGTTGATCAGGGTCGCACCGGCGCGCTCGATGGCCTTGGCCAGCAACACGACCTCATCCCAGGTGCTGCCGCCCTCGATGAGATCGAGCATGGAAAGCCGATAGATGATGATGAAATCGCGCCCCACCGCTTCGCGCACCCGGCTGACGATCTCGACCGGAAGGCGCATCCGGTTCTCGTAGCTACCACCCCAGCGGTCCGTGCGGTGGTTGGTGTGCGCTACCAGGAACTGATTGATGAAGTAGCCTTCCGACCCCATGATCTCAACGCCGTCGTACCCCGCCTGTTGCGCCAGGCGCGCACAGTTGACGAAGTCGCCGATCTGCTTCTCGATGCCCGCCTCGTCCAGTTCACGCGGCGTGAAGGGGTTGATGGGCGCCTGGATCGCGCTAGGCGCCACCAGTTGCGGGCTATAGGCATAGCGCCCTGCGTGCAGGATCTGCATGCAGATTTTGCCGCCGGCTTCATGGACCGCCTGGGTGACGATCCGGTGTTCGTCCGCCTCTTCCGGTGTCGAGAGCTTGGCCGCACCGGCGCGCACGGAGCCCTCCTCGTTGGGTCCAACGCCCCCGTGACGATCAAGCCGACACCGCCACGGGCCCGCTCGGCAAAGAACGCGGCCATGCGCTCGAAACCATCGGGCATCTCTTCCAGGCCGGTGTGCATCGAGCCCATCAGGGTGCGATTGCGCAACGTGGTAAAGCCCAGGTCCAGCGGAGCCAGCAGGTGGGGAAAGGCGGTCATGGTCGATCCTCGATTCAGGCGGCACGAAGCATGTGCAGGCGCTCAACGGTCATGGTCGCGCCTCTCAGGGTGCGATCCGGATGCAGCGACGATAAACAGGCAGCACGACCGGCTCAATGATCGAAACGCACAACTATCTGATCGTTCCGCGCATTATCACTTGGCACCTATGCCGCATCTGACTACCCTGAGACCGTCCGTCACGCCAATGCCCACATGCCAACGCACAGCAAATTCTTCGCCCTCGCCCTGATCGGCCTTGCCGCCCTCATCCCTCTATCTGGACTGGACCGGCGACCGGCGTAGCGGCCCGCTGCTCTCGGATCTGCGCACCCTGCCGATCCAGAGCCAGGGCAAGCCCGGCACAGCCGGCAACCTGCTGGGGATCGAGGCGCGGCTGTTGCCCGCCGATTATCAGGATGCACAGCGGTTGCAACTGCGCTTCGCCACCTACCTGGACCAGGCGCGCAAGGAGGGCTTACTGAACGAACGAACCCTGGTCGTCTTGCCCGAACATGTCGGCACCGGGCTCTTCGCCGTGGACGAAAAACCCGAAGTGCAGCAGGCCCGCACCCTGCGCGACGCCATGCAGTGGATGGCACTGAGCAACCCCTGGGGCTATCTGCGCGCTCTACTCGATCACCAAGGCCGGGATCGCCGCACCGAAGCGGTACTGAAGATCAAGGCGGACCAGATGGCGCGCGATTACCAGACAGTATTCGGCGGCCTGGCGAAGACCTACGGTGTGACGCTCGTGGCCGGTTCGATCGTCTTGCCGGAGCCGCGGCTGACCGACGGCCGGCTCGTCGCCGGTAGCGGGCCGTTGCGACAGGTGAGCCTGACCTTTTCCCGCGACGGCACGCCCCTGGGCCCGCTGCAATACAAAGAGCAGCTGAGCCGTTATGAGCGCCGTTACAGCGAAGCGCCGGCCGACGTACGGAATACGCTGATCCAGACGCCATCTGGCCGGCTGGCCGTCAGGATCGGGTGCGATGGCGACCGGCGAGCGCTCGAAGCCGATGCCGAACTGCTCGTGATCGCCGGTGCAGGAAAAGCGCTGCCGCCGCCATGCTCGAATGAACAGGCCGCCACCCCTGACGTACCGACGCTTCGTGTCAGCACCTTCGAGCTGCCCTGGAACCTGGTCGGCTCGCCGCGACGTCCGACCCGCCATCCACGCGGCGAGCCGGTGCGTATCACCAACTTGTGGTTACCCGAGCGGTGAGACCCTCGCAGCAGAAGGTTCGCCTGGGCGACCTTTCCGTCGGCTTCGTTCACAGCCTCGCCAGTGCACTGCAGGAACGGCACATCGACCCGCAGCCACTGCTGATCGCCTATGGGCTGGACCAGGCGAGGCTGGCCGAACCCCAGGCGCGATTGTCCATCCCGCGTTATATGCGGCTGGGGCACGCGGCCATGCAGCTGACGGGCGAACCGGGACTCGGGCTGGACATGGGCCGTCTGCGCAAGGCGGGTCACCTTGGCCTCGTCGGTGTGACCGCTGCCCAGGCCCCCACCGTGCGGGAAGCGGCCCGCACGCTGATCCGTTTCGAACCGCTCTACGCATCGAACTACCGCGGCACCTCGAGCCTACATGAGGATGCCGGTGGAGCCTGGCTGCGCTTCTATTCCATAAGCCCGTATAACGGCTACAACCGCTTCGTGGTGGATACGGTGCTGGCCAGTTGGGTGACCCAGCTGGCCGCCATCGCGGCACGTCCACTGTCGCCGAGCGCGGTGCATATCGAATTCGACCGGCCGCCGTACGGATCGCGCTACGAGGCGTTCTTCGGCGTTCCCGTGGCATTCGGCGCCGAGCACAACCAGCTTCGGCTCGATCAGGCCTCGCTGGCGCTACGCAACCCCGAGCACTGCCCCGGCACCTGGCGTCAGTTGCGCGAGCTCTGCGAGGCCGAACTGGACCGACGTACCAGAACCCGCAGCCTTCGCGAGCGGGTGGCACAGTTGCTGGGGCCGATGCTCAAAGGCCAGGAACCGGATCTCAATCAGGTGGCGGCGCGCTTGCAACTGCCGCCCTGGACGCTGCGGCGCAAGCTGGAAGAAGAAGGGACCACCTATCGAGCGATCATCAACGACACCCGACGTGACCTGGCGATGGCCTACATCCGCGAAACCGAATCAGCCTTCGGCGAGATCGCCTGGCTACTCGGTTTTTCGTCAGCGGAAGCGTTTCAACGGGCGTTCAAGCGCTGGTGCGGCCAGACACCCGGCGAATACAGGCGCGCCCAACGGCGTGCCGGTTAGAGTTCGAAGGCGTCGTCAGCCGGCTCCGGGCCGTCCTGCTCGGCGGCATGCCATTCGAGGATTTCGTCTTGATAGTCGTCCATTGGCGTCTCCTCTGGAGGTTCGACTGGACCAACACAAAGGCCGTGCCAGCCACACTAATTCGCGCAAATGACCGACAGATGACCGCACTCAGGCTGGTCTAGAAATAATCCCGGCGAGGTGAAGCTGCAACGCGCCCTATTGCCGCGCCTGGGAGCAGGAGCCGAGGGCCACTGAAACGGGCCCTAAGGTGTCGCCAGCCCTGCCGCTGTCATGAACTGTCGCAGCAGCCAGGCCACCACACCGAGCGCCAGGACACTGGCGGACCAGATGACCACCAGCCAGGTCATGCGCTGCCACAACGGCCTGGGCGGCGCACCTTCTTCGTGCTGTTTCCTCATGTCGCGCTCCGATCGCAAGCCTCAGTGATAGCCGTCTTCCGCACTGACCTTTCCGCGGAATACGTAGTAGCTCCAGGCGGTGTACATGAGGATCAGCGGAATGATCAGCAAGGCGCCGACAACGGCGAAACCCTGGCTCTGCGGTGGCGCAGCCGCCTCCCAGATGCTGACCGAAGGCGGAATTATGTTCGGCCAGAGGCTAATGCCCAGTCCGCTGTAGCCAAGGAAGATCAGCGCCAGCGTGAAGAGAAATGGCGAGTAGTGAGCGTAGCGGGCAATCGACCGGAGCAGACCGAAGGTGCAGAGCAGCACGAGAACAGGCACCGGCATGAACAACAGCAGGTTAGGCATGCTGAACCAGCGCTCGGCGATATCCGGGTGCGTCAGCGGGGTCCAGATGCTGACGATACCGGTCACGGCAAGCACCGCCCAGACCAGCGGGATGCCGATATCGTGCATGCGTTTCTGCAGCTCACCGGAGGTTTTCATGATCAGCCAAGTGCAACCTAGCAGGGCATAGGCAGCGATCAGGGCCAGGCCGCAGAACACCGAAAAGGGCGTCAGCCAATCCAGTGTACCGCCCGCATAGGCGCGATCCTCGACCGGGAACCCGTGGATGAACGCCCCCAGCGCAACCCCCTGGAAGAAGGTCGCGGCCAGCGAGCCGCCAACAAAGGCTTTGTCCCAGATATGCTGGCGGTCCGCACTGGCCTTGAAACGGAACTCGAAGGCCACACCGCGGAAGATCAGGCCCATCAGCATGAAGATGATCGGCAGGTACAGCGCCGATAGCACCACCGAATAGGCCATTGGGAAAGCCGCGAACAGCCCTGCCCCACCCAATACCAGCCAGGTCTCGTTACCGTCCCAGATCGGCGCGACGGTATTCATCGCCACGTCCCGCTCCGAACTGTCGGCGAGGAAGGGGTAAAGGATGCCGATACCCAGATCGAAGCCGTCCATGACCACGTACATCATGATGCCGAAGATGATGATGATCGCCCAGATCAGCGAAAGATCGATGCCCATGACTCAGTTCCTCTCGCCCAGTTCGTCACCGCCATCATGGGGATGGCCTCGTCCGCAGCCGACAATGGCCGCATCGGCGTACGCTTCTCGCCAGGGCCTCCGGCACCCTTCTCGTTGCCCTCGTTGAGGATCGGCCCCTTGGCAATCAGTCTCAGCACATAGACGAAACCGATACCGAACACTGCGAAATAAATGAGCACGAACATGGCCAAGGTGAGCCCGAGCTGCTCGGCGCCGTGGTTCGAAACGGCATCGGCGGTGCGCATCACGCCGTAGACGACCCAAGGCTGCCGCCCGATCTCGGTCGTGAACCAGCCGGCCAGGATCGCCAGGATGCCGGACGGCCCCATCAGCAAGGCCAGCCGCAGGAAGGGGCGGGATTGGTACAACCGCCCCCGCGGCGCAGCCAGAGGCTCCAGAATCCGGTAAGGATCATCAACAGCCCCAGCGCGACCATGACCCGGAAGGTCCAGAACACGATGGTCGCATTGGGACGGTCCTCAGGCGGGAACTCGTTGAGCGCAGGCACCTGCTCGGTCAGGCTGTGCTGGAGAATGAGGCTGCCCAGATAGGGAATTTCGACCTTGTATCGGGTCTCCTCCCGCTCCATGTCCGGCCAGCCGAACAGCAGCAACGGAGTGGCCTCGCCCGCGCTGTTATCCCAGTGCCCTTCCATCGCGGCGATCTTTGCCGGCTGATACTCGAGCGTGTTCAAACCGTGGAAGTCACCGACCACCGCCTGAATCGGCGCGACGATCAACGCCATCCACATCGCCATCGACAACATCTTGCGAATTGCCGGGTTGTCGTTTCCGCGCAGCAGGTGCCAGGCGGCGGAAGCGCCAACCATGAAGGCCGTCGCCAGGAACGCGGCGATGGCCATGTGTCAGGCGATAGGGGAACGAGGGGTTGAAGATGATTGCCAGCCAGTCCACCGGTACCACCACGCCATCGATGATCTCGTGTCCTTGGGGTGTGTGCATCCAGCTGTTGGAAGCGAGGATCCAGAACGTCGAAATCAGGGTGCCAACCGCCACCATGAGCGTGGAGAAGAAGTGCAGCCCCGGCCCGACCCGATTCCAGCCGAACAGCATGACCCCGAGGAAGCCCGCCTCGAGGAAGAACGCGGTCAGCACTTCATAGGCCAGCAAGGGACCCGTCACGCTGCCGGCGAATTCCGAGTAGGCGCTCCAGTTGGTACCGAACTGGTAGGCCATGACGATGCCCGACACCACGCCCATCCCGAAGTTGACCGCAAATATCTTCAGCCAGAAGTGGTAGAGATCCCGGTAGACCTGGCGTTTGGTCTTCAGCCACAGGCCTTCCAGCACGGCCAGGAAGCTCGCCAGGCCGATGGTGATCGCCGGAAAGATAATGTGGAAGGAAATGGTAAAAGCGAACTGGATCCGCGCAAGCTCGAGAGCTTCCAAACCGAACATTCACTACCCTCGTCAGCAGCCGCTTGCACTTGGCTTCGTTAATGATTCACGCATTAGTGACAGCATTAGAACGCAAGGGTGCGCACGAGGCGCGCTACCAGATGACGCAGGCACGCCGAATGACCTGGATCAAGGTCGGCGCTGATATCACCCGAAGCAGCGAAAACCGGGGCGTTACGAAGCATTTTCAGCAAAGCGGCGGGCGCTGACGAGTCCTGGGTCAGATTGTCGCGTGCTGCCCCAGGAGCTCATCGATAGCGGCTTCCGGCACCGGCCGGGACAGCAGGTAGCCCTGGAACTCATCGCAACCGTGCAGCGCGAGGAAGTCGAATTGGGCAGCATTCTCCACGCCTTCGGCGACCACCGTCTTGCCCAGGCTCTTGCCCAGGGAGATGGCGGCACGGGCGATCATCGCCACCTCTGGCTCTCGCTCCACATCGGTAACCAATGAGCGATCGATCTTCATCGTGTCGAGCGGAAAGCGACGCAGGTAGCCGAGCGAGGAGTAACCGGTCCCGAAATCGTCCATGGCAAGGCTGAGCCCCAACGCCTTGAAATCACGCAGGATCGTCACGGCGCGATCGTTGTCGCCGAGGAATACGGTTTCGGTGATTTCCAGCTCCACCTGCCGCGCCGACAAGCCAGTCTGCTCAAGCAATCCGGCGACGTGACCGACGATATCGTCGGTGAGAAACAGTTGGGCGGACAGATTGACCGCCACGCGCAGCGGCGATTGGCGTTCACGGTTCCATCGCTGTCCCGCGGCGAAGGCCTGGCGCAGGACCGCCAGGGTCAGCGGCAGGATGAGCCCGGTTTCCTCGGCGACCGGGATGAAGCGGTCCGGCGCGATCGGCCCGAGCTCCTTGTGCGTCCAGCGCGCCAGCGCCTCTACGCCGGTAACGCGACGAGCGCGATCGACCTTCGGCTGGTAATGCACTTCGAACCCGCCCGCGTCCAGCGCCACGCGCATCGCAGCCTCGATATTGAGCCGCTCGTCCGCCACCCGGTTGAGCTCCGGAGTAAAGAACTGGAAATTGTTGCGCCCTCGCTTCTTCGCTTCGTACATGGCGACGTCGGCGTGCCTGAGCAGGCTCTGTGCATCCTCACCGTCCTCCGGATAAAGCGCGACGCCGAGGCTGGACGTGACTTGGAACTCCCGGTTGCCCAGGGTAATGGGACGACCGACATCCTGGACGACCCGTTCGAGCAGGGTAACCACGGTACTGATGCGGTAATGATCATTGAGGACCAGCACGAACTCGTCCCCACCCAGCCGGGCGACGGTATCCGAGCTGCGCAGGCAACCCGTCAGGCGGCTCGCGACGATCTTCAGTAGCTCATCGCCAGCGCTGTGCCCAAGGCCGTCATTGATGAACTTGAAGTTGTCGAGGTCCATGAATACCAGCGTCAGGTAGTAGCCCGACCGCACGGCATGTGCCAAGCCCTGCTCGATCCGGTCAGCGAGCAGGATACGGTTCGGCAATCCCGTCAGCAGATCGTGATTGGCCTGACGCTCGAGTTGCGCCTGGTAGTGCCGCCGTTCGGAAATATCCTGGACCGTGCCTTCGTAACAGATGAAACGCCCGGCCGGATCTCGCACGACATGAGCATTTTCGGATATCCAGATACGGGAGCCGTCCTGGCGAAACACCTCCGACTCGAAATTGAGCACCTGCCCGTGAAGCTCCATCAGACGGCAGAACTCCTCGCGGCGGCCGCTCTGAACGTACAGTCGACGATCTATATCGGAGAGGTCGGCGATCAGTGCCTTGGCCGAGGCGTAACCGTACAGCCGAGCCAGCGCCTGGTTCGCAGCCAGGTAGCGCCCTTCGCGCGTCGACTGGAAGATGCCCTCGGAGGCATTCTCGAAAATGCTGCGGTAACGCGACTCGGCCTGTTCCAGCGCATCGAGCGTCGCCTTCTGCACCGTGTAGTCCTCGATGATGCCTTCGATGACGAGCTGCCCCTGCTCATCATGAACGGCCACTCCACGCTCGGTGACCCACTTGATCAGGCCATTCGCGGTGACGATACGGTACTGAACGGAGAACCGTTGGCGACTGGCCACCGCTCGGTCGACAGCCCGACGAACCCGACCGCGGTCTTCCTCGTGGGTGATCAGCTCCCAGGAAACGCCCGAAGGACCGATCAGATCCGCCGCGCTGTGCCCCGTCAGCGCCACGCACCCCTGGCTGACGAAGATCATTGTCCATTGGGCATCGTGAAGGCAGCGGTAGGTCATGGCATCAAGGTTGTTGACCAGCGTGTCGAGCACACGCGAACGGTCCAGTACTTCGCTGGAAAGTAAGCTCTTGCGCGGCCGCTGTGGGCGGCTGGGAGGGAGGGTCATTTAGCTATCGCTCGGCAGTGGATTCGGGACTGGCCACCGCTGATCCCTCAGAAGACGCAGCGGGTTCGGAAACCCAGCGGGAAGCTATTAATGTGCCAGCGCGACTCCTGAGCCGATGCACCCACAACCCTCGCCAAGCGGTGCATCGGCTACCGAGCGAAGTCAAGCGACGCACCACCTCGGTGCCGAGCCTCCCCGCGCACCGCCGACAAGCACCAAATGGGCGCATAGGCATCGCCGTAGCGGACACGCAACAGCTTCATGGACGAAAGATGAGGAACTGAAACGAAAAAGCGGCCAATGGCCGCTTTAGCGAGGCTTCCAGTGGAAGCAGATATGGCGCAGCGGACGGGACTCGAACCCGCGACCCCCGGCGTGACAGGCCGGTATTCTAACCGACTGAACTACCGCTGCGCGTCGGCCGGACTGATGTCCGATTCGCAGATTGCTGATCAGCCTGATGGCCGACCGCCCTGCGAGGCGCGCAATTTACGCACCCACCCCAGGCAAGTCAACAGGCTGCAACATTTTTTCCTAGAAAGGACGGCAAGATGCAATCACGCCACGCATTTCTCAGCCCGTCGGGCACCTTTTGCCTGAAAAACAGTCAGTTGGCCTGGCATACTCAGGCATTTCCTCGCCATGATCCTGCCGTGAGGCTAGCCTGTCCTACAGGCATCGGCTCGCAGTGTTACCGGGATGGGTCATGTCTGTTCCTCCTTTAGCCCTCGGAGTGCCTCGCTTGGCTTTTCCCGCTGCTCTCCAACGAGTTCGACCGCTGGCACCGCTCATCGTGAGCGCCGTAGTGGTCGTGCTGTTCGGCCTTTATCTGGCGATGCAAATCAGCGAGTGGCTGGAACTGGTAAGCGAGCCGACCGAACGACCTGCAGGCGAGACCCAACCCGCCGGCGTAGTGCCTGACCTGCAGCGCATGTCCAGTCTTTTCGGTACTCCCCAAGCGCTGCTTATACCCCCCGAGGCGACGAATACTGATCTAACCTTGCTTGGCAGCTTCGTACATGCCGATCCGTCGCGTTCGACCGCGATCGTCCAGCTGGCCGGCAGCCCTCCCCGTCTGTATCGGGTCGGAGAAGAACTCCAACCTGGCTTGAGCCTGGAAAGCGTGCACCCCGACCGCGTCGAAATACAACGCGGCGGCCGGATCGAGAACCTATTCTTCCCCACTACCCGAGCCGTAACAGCCGTGCCGGATAATCTGCCGGACTACAGCGAGCCTGCCGAGATGGACGCATTGGATCCCGAAGCGGAAATGCTTCAGCAGCAGATGGAAGCGCTTCGCCAGCAGATGGAAGGCTCGACCAACCCGCCGGAGGATACGCCCCCAGATGAACAGAACATGGAAGATGACTGACTGATGCCGCCTTTCTCCTCTCGTCCGCTTGCCCTGTTGCTGGCCGCTAGTCTGTTGGCCGCTCCACTTCCCCTGCTCGCCGCGGAGCCCGGCATCGAACCCAGCGAAACCCAGCAGGATGGCTGGACGATCAATCTCAAGGACGCCGATATCCGCGCCTTCGTCGACCAGATCAGCCAGCTGACCGGGCAGACCTTTATCGTTGACCCCAGGGTCAAGGGGCAGGTCAGCGTGGTGTCTTCGACAACGTTGTCGCTGGACGAGGTGTATCAACTGTTTCTGTCCGTGATGGCGACACATGGCTACAGCGTCCTCACTCAGGGCGAAGTGACGCGCATCGTGCCGAACGCGGAGGCCAAGTCGGAGGCCGGCGGCGGCCCGGGCGGAGGCGACCTGCTGGAAACCCGAGTCATCCAGGTGCAGCACACCTCGGCAACCGAACTGATTCCACTGATCCGGCCGCTCGTGCCCCAATACGGCCACCTCGCCGCCGTCGGCTCCGCCAACGCACTGATCATCAGCGATCGCAGCGCGAACATTGCGCGTATCGAAGACATCGTTCGCCAGCTTGATCGGGCCCAGAGCGATGATCACAGCGTGGTCAACCTGCAATACGGCTGGGCAACTGACATTGCCGAAGTCCTGCGCAACACCCTCGCCCGTGGTGAGGCCCGCGATACCGCCGGGGCGCAGATCATCGCCGACTCGCGCACCAATCGCCTGGTGTTCACCGGGCCCGAGCAGGCTCGACAGAAGCTCGCCAGCCTGGCCAAGACACTGGATACGCCAAGCACCCGCTCGGCGAACACCCGCGTCATTCGGCTGCGGCATAACGACGCCAAATCACTGGCCGAGACACTGGGTGACATCTCCGAACGCCTGTCCGAGCCGGCCGAGGGCGAAACCCAAAGCGCGCGCCAGCAGAATATTCTCATCCGCGCCGACGAGAGCCTCAATGCGCTGGTGATGCTGGCCGAGCCGGAGGTCATCGGTACCCTCGAGTCCATCGTGCGCCAGCTGGACATCCCACGCGCCCAGGTGATGGTGGAGGCGGCGATCGTCGAAGTGTCCGGTGACATCACCGACGCCCTCGGCGTGCAATGGGCAGTGGACGCGCGCGGCAGCACAGGCGGCGCCGGCGGCGTCAGCTTCGGTAACACCGGCATTTCCATCGGCAGCGTGCTGAACGCCATCAACGAAAATGAAATCCCGAGCGACCTACCGGATGGCGCGATCATTGGCATCGGCACAAGCAGCTTCGGTGCGCTGATCACGGCCCTGTCGGCCAACACCAAGAGCAACCTGCTATCGACCCCTAGCCTGCTCACGCTCGACAACCAGGAAGCCGAGATACTGGTTGGCCAGAATGTCCCTTTCCAGACCGGCACCTACACCACAGATGCCTCCGGCGCCAACAACCCCTTCACTACCATCGAGCGCCAGGACATCGGTGTCACTCTGAAGGTGGTGCCACACATCAATGACGGCGCCACGCTGCGCCTGGAAATCGAGCAGGAAATTTCGTCCATTGCCCCGTCGGCTTCGCTCTCGGCGCAGGCTGTGGACCTGGTGACCAACAAGCGCTCCATCAAGAGCACCATCCTTGCCGAAGACGGGCAGGTAATCGTGCTCGGCGGCCTGATCCAGGACGACGTGACCCGCACCGACTCCAAGGTGCCGCTGCTCGGTGACATTCCTCTGCTGGGCGCCCTGTTCCGCTCCACGCAGGAAACGCATGTCAAGCGCAACCTCATGGTGTTCCTGAAACCGACGGTGGTTCGCGATCGTGCAGGCCTGGCGGCGTTGTCGGGCAAGAAATACAGCGATATCCGTGTCATCGAGACCGACTCGGAAAGCCCCAGCATCCTACCCGCCACGCCGGAACGACTGTTCGATGGACAAGGCCAGCCAGCGCCAGCGATCGACCTGCGTTCAGGCGATACCTCGGCCACCCCGCCCTCACAGCCGGCACCGCAACGGGCGCCCGCGCAACCGACGCCCGAGCCTCCATCTGCAACAACCGAGGTACGTTCGGGCTGGGCCATTCAGCTTGCCAGTCTAAGGAACCGGAACGGCGCGCAAGCGTTGCAGGAGAAGCTCGTCAGTCAGGGCTACAACGCTTATGTGAAAACTGCCGGCGCTACCCATCGAGTCTTCGTGGGCCCCGTCGAGCAACGCGCGGAAGCGAATCGCCTGCTCCAACAGCTGTCCGATGAGCAACGGCTCAATGGTTTCCTGGTAAGAGTCGGGCCGGCTAGCAATTAGCCGACCGTGCGGTAGCAGGCAATGCGGCCTTCGGCGGGCCGCATGGCATGCATTTCAGATGGCCGCCAGGCCTCTGGCGAGGTCGGCTTTGAGGTCCTCGACCTCTTCCAGGCCCACCGCGACGCGGATCAGGCTGTCGCGGATCCCTGCGTTGGCGCGCTCCTCGGGAGAAAGACGACCGTGCGTGGTAGTGGCGGGATGGGTGATGGTGGTCTTGCTGTCACCCAGGTTCGCAGTGATGGAGATCAGGCGTGTCGCATCGATGAAGCGCCAGGCTGCTTCCTTGCCACCGGCGATCTCGAAACTGAGCACCGCGCCGAAGCCCTTCTGCTGACGCTTGGCCAGCTCGTGCTGCGGATGGCTTTCGAGCCCCGCGTAATACACCTTCTCCACACCCGGCTGCTGCTCCAGCCAATCGGCTAGCACTTGCGCGCTCGCACAATGGGCCTGCATGCGCAGGCGAAGGGTTTCCAGACCCTTGAGGAATACCCAGGCGTTGAACGGGCTCATGGTCGGCCCGGCGGTACGCAGGAACCCGACAAGCTCCTTCATGAGCTCTGCACGCCCGGCAACCACGCCACCCAGGCATCGGCCCTGGCCATCGATGTACTTGGTCGCCGAGTGGATGACGATGTCGGCACCCAGGGCCAGCGGCTGTTGCAGTGCGGGCGTACAGAAGCAGTTGTCCACCGCGAACAATGCGCCTTTGGCATGACAAATCCCGGCCAGTGCCTCGATGTCGACCAGTTCGGCCAGCGGGTTCGAGGGGGACTCGACGAACACCAGTTTCGTGTTCGGCTTGAAGGCTCGCTCCCAGCGCTGCAGGTCGACCAGCGGGACGAAGTCCACCTCGAGCCCGAAGCGCTTGAAATACTTCTCGAACAGGGAGACGGTCGCGCCAAACACGCTGCGAGAGACCAGCACATGGTCGCCGGCTGAGCACAGGCTCATCACCGTCGCCAGGATCGCCGACATGCCGGAGGAAGTCGCCACGGCCTGTTCGGCCCCTTCCATCGCGGCGATACGCTGCTCGAACGCGCGCACGGTCGGGTTCGTATAGCGCGAATAGACGTTACCCGGCATTTCCCCGGCAAAGGTCGCCGCCGCATCGGCAGCACTGCGGAACACATAGCTGGAGGTAAAGAACAGCGGCTCGCCATGTTCGCCTTCAGGCGTACGCTGCTGGCCTGCCCGTACGGCCAGCGTGTCCGGGCCGGCTCCGGACAGATCACTGTCCAGGCGGCCGGCATCCCAATCGTGTGCCATGGTCATCCTCCTCGGTCCGGCAGCATGCCGCCGAAATCGGTCAGTTGTTGTGCAGGTCGATAATGGCGCTGGCGACGGCAGCCTGGGCCTTGCTGAGATCGTTGCGTGCCTGCTCGATCTTGTGCAGGTAGGCCTCATCGATGTCACCGGTGACGTAGTTGCCGTCGAACACCGCACAGTCGAAGTTATCGATCTTCACCTTTCCACCACCTACAGCGTCAATCAGGTCCGTCAGGTCCTGGTAGACCAGCCAATCAGCCCCGATCAGCTCGGCCACCTCCTCGGTGGTGCGGTTGTGGGCAATGAGTTCGTGCGCGCTGGGCATGTCGATGCCGTATACGTTCGGGTATCGCACAGCCGGCGCGGCGGAACAGAAGTAGACGTTCTTCGCCCCTGCTTCGCGCGCCATCTGGATGATCTGCTTGCAGGTGGTGCCTCGCACGATCGAATCGTCCACCAACATCACGTTCTTGCCACGAAACTCGAGATCGATTGCGTTGAGCTTCTGCCGAACCGATTTCTTGCGGGCCGCCTGGCCCGGCATGATGAAGGTACGCCCGATATAACGGTTCTTGACGAAACCTTCGCGGAACTTCACACCCAGCCGGTTGGCCAGCTCGAGCGCGGCCGTGCGGCTGGTGTCCGGAATCGGAATCACCACATCGATGTCATGGTCCGGGCGTTCGCGCAGGATCTTTTCAGCCAGTTTCTCACCCATCCGCAACCGGGCCTTGTACACCGATACGCCATCCATCAGGGAATCGGAGCGTGCCAGGTAGACGTGCTCGAAGATGCAGGGGGCATACTGGGGGTTCGGCGCGCACTGACGAGTATGTAGCTTGCCGTCGGTCGTGATGTAGACCGCCTCGCCCGGAGCCAGATCGCGGATCAGGGTGAAACCCAGCACGTCGAGGGCGACGCTCTCCGACGCGATCATGTACTCGACCCCTTGGTCGGTGTGGCGCTGACCAAAGACGATCGGCCGAATGGCATGCGGGTCACGGAAGCCGACGATGCCGTAGCCGGTAACCATCGCCACCACGGCATAGCCGCCGACGCAACGCTCGTGGACCTTCGTCACCGCGGCAAAGACGTCTTCTTCGGTCGGTTGCAGCTTCCCGCGCACCGCCAGCTCATGGGCGAAGACGTTGAGCAACACCTCGGAGTCCGAATTGGTGTTCACGTGGCGCAGATCGGATTCGTAGATTTCCTTGGTCAGCTGGTCGACGTTGGTCAGGTTGCCGTTGTGCGCCAGGGTGATGCCATAGGGCGAGTTGACGTAGAAGGGCTGCGCCTCGGCTGAACTGGAACTGCCCGCCGTGGGATAACGCACATGCCCGATTCCCATGTTACCGACCAGTCGCTGCATGTGGCGTTGCTGGAACACATCACGAACGAGGCCGTTGTCCTTGCGTAGGAACAGCTTGCCCCGGTCGCTGGTGACGATTCCAGCCGCGTCCTGCCCGCGATGCTGCAGTACGGTAAGCGCGTCATACAACGCCTGGTTGACGTTCGACTTACCGACGATGCCGACAATGCCACACATGCAAGGAACCCCTCATTTACAGGCTGATCCGAACGCTTGGTGGATTCCACGCGCGTCCGTTGTGAATGTGCGTTGACTCAGATGCCCGAGTCGAACGAGCCGGCGACCCAACGGCTCCCAAACCCCCAGAATGAGGTTCTTCGACCAATCGGCCACCAGCAGGAAATGCGGAACGAGCGCGGATTCGCGCCACCAGGGGTCTTGTTGAACGGGTGCGAGGCTGAGCAACCCCACCAACACGACAATCAGCAGACCACCCCTTGCCGCTCCAAAGACCATTCCAAGAAAACGATCCGTACCGGACAACCCTGTCACGCGGACCAGTTCGCCGATGAGGAAATTGATCAGTGCTCCGACCAGCAAGGTCACCACGAAGAGAATCGCGCACGCGGCAATGACCTGGAAGGACGGGGTTTCGATGTATTCGGCGAGATGATGCGACAGCGCACCGCCGAACATCCAGGCGACGACACCGGCGATGATCCAGGTAAGCAGCGAGAGCGCCTCCTTGACGAAACCACGCTTCAGGCTGATGAGACTGGAGATGACCACGATGGCGACAAACGCCCAATCGACCCAGGTGAATGCCACAGGTATTCCTGCAAGGGAGAAAGGCGGCGCATTTTAGCAGAGCGCCTCGACAAGGAGTATGCCTCGTCAGTGTATTCGTGCGGCGACCGGGGGCGCTCGAGCCCGGTCACCCGTACGTCTAGATGCCTGCCCTACTGTGCTTCGGGCTTGAAACGCACCACGAAGCCGTCGAGCTTCTGCTGACGCTGCAACTGGTCGCGCAAACGGTTCGCTTCGGCGCGCTCGACCAGCGGGCCGACAAACACTCGATTCATGCCGTCGGCTGTGCGGATATAGGCGTTGTAGCCCTGAGACCGCAGCGTACGCTGAAGCTTCTCCGCGTTCTCGCGGCTGGACAGGCTTGCCAGCTGCACCGACCAGCTCACGGGCAGACCTGACGCGTCCAGGCGCTGGCTGTTCCCTTCAGCTTGCGCCGGGCCAGGCTCCGGTGCGGACGACTGCGCTGGTGTGGGCGCGTCCGGAGCCGGAGCCACTTCAGGCGCGTCGGCGATCGGAGCGGAGGGTAACTCGGGCTCCGGGGTCGGCGAGACACCTTCGACGACCGGCTCCTCTTCGATGATTTCGAACGACTCCGGTACCGGCTCCGGCACCTCGACGGGGGTCGGTTCAATCTCTGGCGCCTCGGGCGACTCCGGCATACGCGGCGCGTCGACCACCACCTCACGCCCGGCATCCTCGCGATTGAACAGCATCGGCACGAAAATCACCGCCAGCGCGACCAGTACCAAGGCGCCTACGATTCGTTGCAGCAATCCCTTATCCAGCAATGTCTCGCCCTCCGTTTTCCGCATTGCGCTCGAGCCACGTCAGCGCCTCAGCCACGCAATAGAAAGAGCCAAAAACCAATATTTCGTCCGATTCGGTCACCTTGGTACCCTGCGCCTCGATCGCCTGCGCCACGTCTGGCCATATACTGAGCGAGGCGCCTCGCTCGTTCAATGCCTGAGCCAACTGCTGCGCTGTGCAAGAGCGTGGACTGGGCAAAGGCGCAACGGCCCATGCGTCAATAGCGCCGAGCAACGGACCGACGACCCCGGCCAGATCCTTGTCGGTCAACAGACCGAACACGGCGGTGCGCCGTCCCACCACGGGTCGTTCCGCCAGGCGGCATGCGAGGTACTCGGCGGCGTGAGGATTATGCGCCACATCCAGGAGCAGATTGAGTCGCTTACCACGCCAGACAATCTGACGGCGATCGAGACGGCCCGCGATCCGCGTGCTCGCCAAAGCCTCACTCAGGCGATCGGGCTGCCAGGGCAGGTCGAGCAGCGCATAGGCCTGCAACGCAACCGCAGCGTTCTCCATGGGCAGATCCAGGAGCGGCAGATGATCGAGCAGCAGGGGCTGCCCATCAGCAGCCAAGCCGCGCCAACGCCACCCGCCAGGGGTAGCGGCAAGATCGAACTCGCGTCCGCGAAGCATCAGCGGTGCCGGCAAGCGATCAGCCACTTCGAGCAGCGTCGCCGGTGGATGCGAATCACCGCAGACGGCAGGGGCACCCGAGCGGAAGATCCCGGCTTTTTCGAAGCCTACGCTTTCCCGGGTGTCACCCAACCACTCCGCATGATCGAGGCCAATGTTCGTGACGACCGCAACGTCCGCAGCGACCAGATTGACCGCATCCAGGCGGCCTCCCAGCCCCACTTCAAGCACCACCGCATCGAGCTGTGCACGTTCGAATAGCCAGAACGCCGCCAAAGTCCCCATTTCAAAGTAGGTCAGTGACGTCTCGCGCCGTGCCTGCTCGACGACTTCGAAAGCCTCGCAGAGGGCAGCATCGCTTGCTTCGCGACCATCGATGCGGACGCGCTCGTTGTATCGGAGCAGGTGCGGCGAGCTGTACACGCCGACTTTCAAGCCTTGTGCGGACAAAAGGCTCGAGATGAACGCGCAGGTGGAGCCCTTACCGTTGGTGCCTGTAACAGTCACCACCCGCGGCGCCGGGCGCTTGAGCCCGAGCCGCTGCGCAACGAGTCGGGCGCGATCGAGCCCCATGTCAATCGCGGTCGGGTGCAAGCGCTCCAGATAACAGAGCCAATCCTCCAGCCCCCGATTGGTCATGCAGGAGCGTTGACCAGTGCCGGCTCAGCAGGCGTTGGCAGCCGCTGCAGTTGCGCCAGGAGACGAGCGAGTCGTGCACGCAGTTCTGCACGCGGAATGATCAGATCGATCGCACCATGGTCAAGCAGGAACTCGCTGCGCTGGAAGCCTTCGGGCAACTTCTCTCGCACCGTCTGCTCGATGACGCGCGGGCCGGCGAAACCGATCAGCGCCTTGGGTTCGGCCACGATCACATCGCCCAGCATCGCCAGGCTCGCGGAAACCCCCCCGTAAACCGGGTCAGTCAGCACGGAAATAAAGGGCAGACCTTCTTCACGCATGCGCGCCAGTACGGCTGAAGTCTTCGCCATCTGCATCAGGGAAATCAGGGCTTCCTGCATGCGCGCACCACCGGAGGCCGCGAAGCATACCAGCGGACAGCGCTGCTCCAACGCGGCGTCCGCTGCTCTGACGAAGCGCTCACCAACGATCGCACCCATCGAGCCGCCCATGAAGGAAAACTCAAAGGCACAGGCGACAACCGGCATGTTCATAAGTGTGCCGCTCATGGCGATGAGCGCGTCCTTTTCACCGGTCTGCTTCTGGGCTGCGGACAGGCGATCCTTGTACTTCTTGCTGTCACGGAACTTGAGTCGGTCGACCGGTTCGAGCTCCGCCGCGATTTCATGCCGCCCATCCTTGTCCAGAAAGATGTCCAGACGCGTGCGGGCGTCGATGCGCATGTGGTGCTGGCACTTCGGGCAGACATCCAGGCTTTTTCCAGCTCGGGACGATAGAGCACCGCCTCGCAAGACGGGCACTTATGCCAAAGCCCTTCCGGGACTGAGCTCTTCTGCGATTCCGAGCGCATGATCGAGGGGATCAGCTTGTCTACCAGCCAGTTGCTCATGCTTTTATTCTCCACAGCTTGTCTGTCCCGCGCGTGAGCATGCACGCTACAGGCGAATTCATCGTGGCGGCTCGGGCTCCGTCGGAGCGCTCCGTACCGCGAAAGCGATGCGCCACAAAGGCCGCACCGAACGTGCCAAAAACACCCGACTCACCGCCGGGGCGCACTGAATACCGGCTAATCTGCCAGCGAGCGGTAACTGGACGGCATCCAGCACCGGTTCGTCACACCCACCCTCTTACTCTTCTCACGAAATCGCGAACACGGTCGGCATCCTTGACACCCTTGCGCACCTCCACGCCGCCACTCACGTCTACGGCGTAAGGCTTGACCTGAGCGATGGCACGTTCGACGTTTTCGGGATTCAGCCCGCCGGCAAGCACCAACGGTTGGCTCAAATCGCGCGGGATAAGTGACCAATCGAACGACTCGCCGGTCCCGCCGGGCACGCCGGCGACATAGGAATCGAGAAGGATCGCGCTGGCACCCTGGTATTCGGCAGCGTGTGCGCGGACATCGATCCCCGCTTTGACGCGCAGCGCTTTGTACCAGGGCTTATGGTAACCGTCGCAGTCCGCCGGGGATTCATCACCATGGAACTGCAGCATGTCCAGTCGAACCGCATCCAGCGTTTCGTTGATTTCGCAGCGCGAAGCGTTGACGAACAAGCCGACGGTGGTGACGAAAGGCGGCAACGCCGCAACGATAGCCCGCGCCTGCCGAACATCGACCGCGCGCGGGCTCGGCCCGTAGAAAACAAGACCGATGGCGTCCGCGCCCGCCTCGGCGGCCACGACTGCATCCTCAACACTGGTGATGCCACATATCTTGGTGCGAACGATGGCCAACGGTGGGATACCTGCGATAAAAAGACCTTCGATCTTAACAAAAGCATCGAGGCCTGCAAGCGGCCATTCATACACCGAGTCGAGGGGACAAGGCCCGCCCCTTAGCGCGACCTAACGTCCGGCAGGCCTGAAAGAAAGTGAGGCCCCAGATAGCGTCTGGGGAGCTCGAACTCCTCAGGGTAGTCGACCTCGACCAGGTACAGGCCGTAGGGGTGCGCCGTTACGCCGCCGGTTCGCCTTACCCGCGACTCCAGCACTTGTTTAGCCCACTCGACAGGCCGCTCACCAGCACCAATCGTCATGAGTACGCCAGCAAAGTTGCGCACCATGTGGTGAAGAAATGCGTTTGCCCGGACATCGACCACGATCAGACGTCCATGCTGCAACAGTTCGAGATGATGAATCGTTTTGACAGGCGACTTGGCTTGACACTGACGCGCACGAAATGCACTGAAATCATGGGTGCCCACGAACGCTTTCGCCGCCTCGCGCATCAAGCCGATGTCGAGCGGACGGTGGTTCCAGGTGACCTCTTCGGCCATATGCGCCGGTCGTATCTGGTCGTTATAGATGACATAACGATAACGGCGAGCCATGGCGCTGAAACGCGCATCGAAGTGAAGCGGCATTTCCTTGGCCCAGGTCACGCTGATGTCGCCTGGCAGGTTCATGTTGGCACCCATCACCCAGGCATGCATGGACCGGTTGACAGGCGTGTCGAAATGGACGACTTGTGCACAGGCATGGACTAGAGCATCCGTCCGTCCCGCGCAACTCAACGTGACCGGATGCCCGCCCGAAACCTTGCTCAAGGCCGTTTCCAGGGACAGTTGGATAGACGGCACGCCGTCACGCTGGCGCTGAAACCCACGATAGCGAGAGCCCTTGTACTCGACTCCAAGGGCAATCCTGGAAATGCCAGCGGCAGCCAAGGAGGCTGCCGCTTCAGGTACTGCATCAATCATGTTCAGGCGAGTTTGGCGAGCATCTCGCGCGCCTCTTGTTGCTGAACATCGCTTCCTTCGTTCATCACTTCGTCCAGGATATCCCGTGCCCCCTCGGCATCGCCCATATCAATGTAGGCCCGCGCCAGATCCAGCTTGGTGGTGGTCTCATCAGTGTCCGAGAAGAAATCAAAATCATCGCCGAGTTCATCGACCGACTCGGCAGCAGGCGCTGCCGCTAGCGGTGCTGCCGGCTCCTCCAGATCGCGCGAAAGATCCTGAAGCTCGGCCTCGACCTCCTCGAGCCTGGAGGCGAAGTTTTCAGGCTGAGCCGGCGTATCTTCCTCTTCGAGCGAAAGGTCGAACTCATCGGGCATCGCCGCCGTTTCGGTCAATTCGGGCAACTCGAAATCGAAGCTGTCAGCAGCAGGCTCGGTAACAGGAGCGTCGGCAGCCGCACTCATGTTCAAGCCGAGCTCATCGTCGCGATTATCCGCTGGCTGCGCCTGTTCTTCGTCGAGATCAAGCGAGAACGCCGCCATTTCCTGCTCAAAAGACACGTCCGCTGCGGTCGATTCATCGAGATCAAGCGCGAAGTCATCCGCACGCTGCTCTTCAGCAGCCGCCTCCAGCGACAGCTCGTCAAAGCTGAACGCATCGGTCTCGGAAACGCCCTTCGGCTGCTCGACAGGCGCAGTGGACTCGTCTAACTCCAGATCATCGAGACTCAAATCGAAAGCGCTATCGGACTCAGCCTTAGCTACCGGTGCCGCAGGGCCATCCAGATCGAGATCATCCAGGCTCAGTGTGTCGAGATCATCCTGACTGGAGGCTGCTGCACCCGTAGCGAAACCGGCCGCGGCAGCCACCGCCATGCCGGGGTAACGTGCCTTCAATTGCTCGATAGCCGGTGTCGAGCCACCGATATCGCGAAGTTCCGACTCCTGACGGGCGAAACCTTCACGGTCTCCCAGCTCGGCGTAGACCTCCATCAATTTCAGACGCAGATCGCTACGCTGAGGCTCATCATTCAAGGCGTTTTGCAGTAGTTCAGCGGCCTGATTGAATCGGCCATAGGCGATGTAGATATCGGCTTCCGCGAGCGGGTCGGTCGCCGCACCAGCCAATGCGTCAGCCGGGCTCGTTTCAACAGGCGCCTGGTTGACGTGATTGTCCTTGCCGGATGCAGCACCCTCATGAACGGCGCCGTAGAAATGATCGTCCTCATTTTCGGCAAGCAGACTTTCCTGCAGCTCTGCCTCCTTCATTGCGTTGCGTCTCGACAGCGCCATCAGGCCGACCAGCAGCAACAGGAGCGCACTGCCTCCGATCACGCCCAGCATTACCGGATTGCCCATGAGGTCGTCGACAAAGCCACCGGATTCCGATGCCTCGGAGCTGGGGGCAGATACAGGTGTCGGTTCAGGGGCAGCGGCAACAGGAGCAGGTGACGTCTGCGCGGTTGGCTGCTGAACTGGCTCGACGGGCTGCGCCGTGTCGTCCTGTTCGACGGGTGACTCATTGCCCTGAGCATCCGCACCGGCCGTAACCGGCTCGGCCGCCCCATTGTCAGCGTCAGCCTGAGTGTCGACTGGCCCTTCGACGCCAGCCGGCGCACCAGATATCGGCGCAGCATCGGCGCCCAGCTGGGCCTGAAGCTTGGCCAGCTGATTGTCCTTGAGCTCCATGAGGCGCTGAAGCTTGTCCAGCTGCCCCTGCAGATCATTCAGGCGATCCTTGAGATCCAGATTTTCTCGGCGACTTGAGTCCAGGCTCTCTTCAGTAACGGCGAGCTTGTCGCGAAGCGACTTGGTGTCGTCAGTACCTCCAGTATCGCTACCGGTGGTGGCCTCACCCGCCTCAGGTGCAACCAGACGCAAATTGTCGCCTGTTTCGCTGCGGGCAGGCGCGGCACCGGCCTGACCCCGCTGAGTGGCGTCGAGCTGTCGCGAGCCCTGGCCCGCGACACCGGCCCCCGCCGCCAGCTGGCATTTTGCTGCGCCACTTGCTGAATCGCCTCAGCCTGGGAGCGGCTTCGGACCTGCTCCTCGGTTGGCAAACGCAGCACCTGACCGTTTTTCATGCGATTGATATTGCCGCCGATGAACGCATCAGGATTCAGATCCTGGATCGCAAGCATGGCTTGGTGGACCGTACCGCCCTGACGCGCGCGTTCGGCAATCTCCCACAACGTGTCGTTAGGTGTGACTTTGTACTCGTTGCCCTGAAGTGGCCTGACCGTGGAGGCGGCAGGGGTGCCTGCCGCTGAAGGCGTGGGGGTGCGGGCTGGCGCGGCGGGCCTCGAGGTCGGTACCGAAACCGGAAGCTGCGGAGCGACGGCCGCGGCGATTTCCGGCGAATACAGTGGCGGATCGAGAAGCAGCGTGTATTCACGCAACAGACGACCGTTCGGCCACAGCACCTCGATCAGAAAGTTAAGGTAGGGCTCGCGAACCGGCTTGGTCGAAGACACGCGGATGATGCTCTTGCCATCAGGCCGCAGCACCGGCGTAAACGTCAGGTCAGTGAGAAAATACTGACGATCGACGCCCGCCTTGTTGAAGTCCTCAACCGAGGCCAGCACCGGAACAACCTCGCCAGGCGCAAGGGATTTCGCATCGAGCAGCTCGATCTCAGCGACAAGAGGCTGATTCAGCGCCGATTTCAGGGTGACTTCGCCCAACCCTAGCGCGTAAGCCATTTCGGAAGTCAACGCGGTAGCAGCCGCGATTGCCAGCACCAGATTGCGAACCCGAACCATTGATGTAATCCCTTGTTTTTTAACTTTCTCGGATTTTCGAGAGAGAGGCCATAATCACTGCCCATGCCGCCCGGATGGCGGCCCCCGTCAGCGACAAGCCTGTTAACACTGTCAGCTAGAATAGTTCTTTGAACTTTCAGTAAGTATCTTTTACAGATAGGGTTTTATCAACAACCGACCCGACCGCACCGCATTAAGCCTCAGGCCTTTTCGCACGTTATCAGACACAATCCACAATTTGACCTGCGCGCTGCCTGAGGTCAGGTCCCTGTCAGCGAATCCGCATTCTGAGCAGGATGGGGTGCACCTGACGTTAGCTACCCAACCTGCCGGCGCTGAACCGCGGACGTGCCGGACTCTATAGGAAATCAAAGCCCTTTCCGCCTATATCGGCCGCAGCCCGACGAACGTGAAGCGCTTCTGTTCCATGCGTCACAAATTGCCGGCTTATTCCTTCTGGCAAAAAAAACGCCACGGCAATGCGTGGCGTTTTCATCTGACAAACTGAAACGAAGCTTAGCGCTCGAGCAGGATTCGCAACATGCGACGCAGCGGCTCGGCGGCACCCCACAATAACTGGTCACCAACAGTGAAGGCGCCAAGGTAGTGCGAGCCCATGTTGAGCTTGCGCAGGCGCCCCACCGGAACGGCCAGCGTGCCGGTGACGGAGGTCGGACTCAACTCCTGCATGCTGGCATCGCGATGATTGGGTACCAGTTTGACCCACGGATTGTGCTGGCTGATCATCCCCTCGATGTCGGAAATCGGCACATCCTTGTTCAGCTTGATCGTCAATGCCTGGCTATGGCAGCGCATCGCACCGATGCGGACACAGATACCGTCGACTGGAATCGGGCTCTTGAAACGCCCCAGGATCTTGTTGGTCTCGGCCTGCGCTTTCCACTCTTCGCGGCTCTGCCCGTTTGGCAGTTCCTTGTCGATATAGGGAATGAGACTACCTGCCAACGGCACGCCAAAATTATCGACGGGGAACGCCTCGGAGCGCTGGCACTCGGCAACCTTGCGATCGATGTCCAGAATCGCACTGGCCGGGTTCGCCAGGTCATCGGATACGGCGTCATGGATACTGCCCATTTGCTTGATCAGCTCACGCATGTTCTGAGCGCCTGCGCCAGAAGCCGCCTGATAGGTCATGGCACTCATCCACTCGACCAGACCATTCTCGAACAAGCACCCAGCCCCATCAGCATCAAGCTGACGGTGCAGTTGCCGCCGATGTAATTGAGCGTGCCGGCATCGAGCTGATGGTCGATCACCTTACGGTTCACCGGGTCCAGGACGATGACCGCGTCGTCCTGCATGCGCAGGCTCGAAGCAGCATCGATCCAGTAGCCCTTCCAGCCCGCCTCGCGCAGTTTGGGAAACACCTCATTGGTGTAATCCCCGCCCTGGCACGTCAGGATTACATCGAGCGTCTTCAACTCATCGATATTGTAGGCATCCTTGAGCGGCGCGATGTCCTTGCCGATCGAGGGCCTTGGCCGCCCACGTTGGAGGTGGTAAAGAACACCGGCTCGATCAGGTCGAAATCCCGCTCCTCCAGCATCCGCTGCATGAGCACGGAACCGACCATGCCGCGCCAACCGATCAGACCTACGCGTTTCATCAACTACACCTATATATGAAGTGGCCCGCCGTGCAGACCGTCAAAAACAGACTGTGCTTGCATGTTCGATGAGAGGTGATCCTCCCTCGCACGCCGGCGTCACTCAGCGTCACCACCTGACCGTCGCCCGCAAGCGTTATCGACGGCCGGTGCAATGGGGCCAGAAAGATTACAGCTTCGCGAGCGCGGCGACTACCGCATCACCCATGGTTCGGGTATCGACCTTCTGGCAACCCTCGGACCAGATGTCCCCGGTCCGCAACCCCTGATCGAGCACATCACTGACTGCCCGCTCGATGGCATCCGCCGCCTGCGTCTGGCTGAAGCTGTAGCGCAACATCATGGACACAGAGAGAATGGTCGCCAGCGGATTGGCGATGCCCTTGCCTGCGATGTCCGGGGCCGAACCATGGCAAGGCTCGTACATGCCTTTGCTGTTGGCGTCCAGCGAAGCGGACGGCAGCATGCCGATAGAACCGGTCAGCATGGAAGCCTCATCCGACAGGATGTCGCCGAACATGTTGTCGGTGACGATCACGTCGAACTGCTTCGGTGCCCGGACCAGTTGCATGGCAGCGTTATCGACATACATATGGCTGAGCTCGACGTCCGGGTAATCCTTGGCCACCTCCTGCACCACAGCGCGCCAGAGCTGACTGGACGCCAGCACGTTGGCCTTGTCCACCGAGCACAGCTTCTTGCTGCGTACACGCGCCATGTCGAAACCAACCTTGGCGATACGACGAATTTCGCTCTCGCTGTAGGGCAGCGTGTCGTAGGCCATGCGCTCGCCGTTATCGAGCACCTTGTTTTCGCGCGGCTGGCCGAAATAGATACCGCCGGTCAGCTCACGAACGATGAGGATATCGAGGCCGGCGACGACTTCCGGCTTGAGGCTGGACGCATCGGCAAGCTGCGGATACAGGAGCGCCGGACGCAGATTGCCGAACAGGCCGAGCTGCGAGCGAATCTTCAGCAGGCCACGCTCCGGACGGATTGCCGGGTCGATGCTGTCCCACTTGGGGCCACCAACGGCGCCCAGCAGGACGGCATCGGCAGCACGCGCGCGCTCCAGGGTCTCGTCCGCCAGCGGTACGCCATACTTGTCGATGGCCGCGCCACCGAGATCGTCATAGCTGAGCTCAAAGCCGAGCTGAAACTTGTCATTGGCCAGCTCCAGCACCTTGACCGCCTCGGCCATGATTTCCGGACCGATGCCGTCACCGGGGAGAACCAGAATCTTCTTGGACATCTTTTTCTATTCCTTGGAAAGGGTGACCTTGGCTGCCGACTGAAACCCCAGGCTGGACCGAAGAGCACCCTCCTCGCTTCGCCTTGAGCGTCTCGCCGCAGCCGAAGGCTCCAGCTTTTATCTGATTGCGCCAAACAGCCAGGGGTTGCTCGCCTTGTGCTTTTCCTCGAAGGCACGAACCTCGTCGGCGTCCTGCAGGGTCAGGCCGATATCGTCCAGGCCATTCAACAGACAGTGCTTACGGAAGGCGTCTACGTCGAAGGTGTACTGCTTGCCGTCCGGACGGGTCACCGTCTGCGCCGCCAGGTCGACGGTCAACTGGTAGCCATCGGTGGCCTCGCACTGCTGGAACAGCTCGTCGACCTCCTCGTCCTTCAATACGATTGGCAGCAGGCCGTTCTTGAAGCTGTTGTTGTAGAAAATGTCGGCAAAGCTCGGCGCAATCACCGTGCGGAAGCCATATTCATCCAGGGCCCAGGGCGCATGCTCACGCGAGGAGCCACAACCGAAATTTTCCCGCGCCAGGAGCACGCTGGCACCCTGGTAGCGTGGGAAGTTCAGGACGAAGTCCTGGTTCACGGGGCGCTTGGAGTTGTCCTGGTTCGGCTGGCCGACATCCAGATAGCGCCACTCATCGAACAGATTCGGGCCGAAACCGGTCCGCTTGATGGATTTCAGAAACTGCTTGGGGATGATCTGGTCGGTGTCGACATTGGCACGGTCGAGCGGACAGACCAAGCCGGTGTGCTGGATAAAGGCTTTCATTGCTGAGCTCCCGCATTGAGCAATTCGCGAACATCGACGAAGTGACCGGTGACCGCCGCGGCGGCCGCCATGGCCGGGCTCACCAGGTGGGTACGGCCACCCGCGCCCTGGCGCCCTTCGAAGTTACGGTTGGAAGTCGAGGCGCAGTGTTCGCCGCTGCCGAGCTTGTCCGGGTTCATTGCCAGGCACATCGAGCAGCCAGGCTCGCGCCATTCGAAACCAGCCTCGATGAAGATGCGGTCCAATCCTTCGGCTTCGGCCTGCTGCTTCACCAGTCCAGAGCCAGGGACCACCATCGCCTGCTTGATGGTCGCGGCGACCTTGCGGCCCTTGGCGACCTCAGCCGCGGCACGCAGGTCCTCGATCCGCGAATTGGTGCAGGAGCCGATGAAAACGCGGTCCAGGCGAATATCGGTGATCGGCTGGTTCGCGGTCAGGCCCATGTACTTGAGTGCGCGCTCGATCGAACCACGCTTGACCGGGTCGGCTTCGGCGGCAGGGTCCGGCACGCGCTGGTCGACGGGCAGCACCATTTCCGGCGACGTGCCCCAGCTCACCTGCGGTTTGATTTGGGTGGCGTCGAGCTCGATGACGGTATCGAACACCGCGTCGGCATCGGATACCAGCCCCTTCCACAACGCCACTGCCCGCTCCCAGTCGGCGCCCTTCGGGGCGAACGGCCGGCCCTCGACATAAGCGATGGTCTTCTCATCGACCGCCACCATGCCAACGCGTGCACCGGCTTCGATGGCCATGTTGCAGAGCGTCATCCGGCCTTCCATGGAAAGGTCGCGGATCGCGCTGCCTGCGAACTCGAGCGCATGCCCGTTGCCACCGGCGGTGCCGATCTTGCCGATCACCGCCAGGACGATGTCCTTCGCGGTGACGCCCGCGGGCAGCACGCCTTCGACGCGCACCTGCATGTTCTTCATCTTCTTGGCGACCAGGCACTGGGTAGCGAGCACGTGCTCGACCTCGGAGGTGCCGATGCCATGCGCCAGCGCGCCGAACGCGCCATGGGTGGAGGTGTGGGAGTCGCCGCATACCACGGTCATGCCCGGCAGGGTGGCGCCCTGCTCCGGGCCAATCACATGAACGATGCCCTGGCGCACGTCGTTCATCTTGAACTCGAGGATGCCGAAGTCATCGCAGTTTTCGTCCAGCGTTTGCACCTGCAGGCGCGACACTTCGTCGGCGATCTGCTCGATGCCGCCCTTGCGCTCGCTGGCGGTAGTCGGCACGTTGTGATCCGGCGTAGCGATGTTGGCGTCGATACGCCAGGGCTTGCGCCCCGCCAGACGCAGCCCTTCGAACGCTTGCGGCGAGGTCACCTCGTGAAGGATGTGCCGATCGATATAGATCAGTGAAGAACCGTCGTCGCGGCGCTTCACCTCGTGCATCTCCCAGAGCTTGTCGTACAGCGTCTTGCCGGCCATCGGATTTTTCCTCATCAGTTCTTTGGGCATTAGCCCTGCTGCTTATGGGGTGATCCTATGGCCTGCATTCGAATTACTCAAATTCATATTTTTCATCCAAAGCATTCCATGCTGGAATAGCCGCATCGATGGTAAGGGGAGACTTCGCATGGATCTGGCCAACCTCAGCGCGTTCATCGCCATCGCTGAAACCGGCAGCTTTTCACTGGCCGGAGAACGGCTCCATCTGACGCAACCGGCGGTCAGCAAACGACTCGCCTCGCTCGAGTCGCAACTCGCTGTTCGTCTGTTCGACCGGCTCGGTCGCGAAATCGGCCTGACCGAGGCCGGCCGTGCCCTGCTGCCCCGCGCTTACCAGATTCTCAACGTGCTGGACGATACCCGTCGTGCGCTGACCAATCTCAACGGGGACGTCAGCGGCCAGCTCTCGCTCGCGACCAGCCATCACATCGGTCTGCATCGCCTCCCGCCCTTGCTTCGCCGTTTCACCCGGTCTCATTCGAAGGTGAACCTGGACATCCGATTCCTGGATTCGGAAATCGCTTACGAAGAAGTGCTGCACGGGCGCGCAGAGCTGGCTGTTATCACGCTAGCCCCGCAGACGGCACCGCCTGTCCTGGCGCATCGCATCTGGGACGACCCGCTCGATTTCGTCGTGGCGCCGGAACATCCGCTGGCGCAGAGAACGGTAATCAGCCTGGAGGACATCGCTAACTTTCCGGCGGTATTCCCTGGCGAGAACACCTTTACGCACCACATCGCTCATCGCTTGTTCGAACAGAAGGGGCTGAAGCCGAACGTGGCGATGAGTACCAATTATCTGGAGACGATCAAGATGATGGTGTCCATCGGCATCGCCTGGAGCGTCCTGCCTCGCACCATGCTGGATGAGCAGGTCGTCAGGCTACCGGTGCCCGGCGTACAGCTCGCGCGGCAACTGGGCTACATCAGTCACAGCGAGCGCACCCTGTCAAATGCGGCCAGAGCGTTCATGGGTTTGCTCAAAGACGCCGCCACTCCAGCCGAGGGTGAAAATGAAAAAAGGGCGTCTTGCGACGCCCTCTTGGCAGGTCAGGCCTCTTCCAGCGCCAGGCGTTCACCGTTGATCGGGATACGCTTGGGCTTGGCCTCTTCCGGTACGACACGCTCGAGCTCGATGCTCAACAGGCCGTTATTGAGCGCTGCGCCCTTGACCTCGATGTGGTCGGCCAGGCGGAACGACAGTTTGAACGCGCGCTGGGCGATGCCCTGATGCAGATAGGTGACGTTCTCGCCACCGTTTTCCCGCTTGCCGCCGGTGATGGTCAACACGCCACGCTCGACCTGCAGGTCCAGATCGGATTCCTGAAAGCCGGCGGCTGCTACGATGATGCGGTACTCGTCATCACCGTGCTTTTCCACGTTATAGGGCGGGAACGAACTGTTGGCGTCGTTGCGCAGGGCCGACTCGAACAGGTCGTTGAAACGATCGAAGCCAATGGATTGGCGGAACAAGGGAGCCATTGAAAAGTTGCTCATGGTGCTATCTCCTGAAATCAGCGAGTGTGATTGCGGAACCCGAATTCGGCATTCCGTGATCCCCTAGATAAGCTCCACTCAACCTATTTCAAGACCGTTCGTCGGGAGTCATTTTCATGTCCAGAATCATGTTGATCACCGGCGCCAGCCGGGCATCGGGGCCGCAACTGCCCGGCTTGCGGCGGCGGAAGGCTATGCGTTGTGCCTGAATTATCGTCAGCGGCAGGACGCCATGGACGCCTTGGTCGAGGAGCTGCGCGGGGCTGGCACCGAGGTGATCGCAGTCCCGGCAGACGTGGCTGACGAACAACAGGTGGCGCGACTGTTCGCGACCCTGGACGACCAGCTTGGTCGCCTCGATGTGCTGGTGAACAATGCCGGCATGCTCGAACGGCAGATGCGTCTCGAGCAGATGGACGCCGCACGTCTGGCGCGCGTCTTTGGCGTCAATGTCGTGGGCAGTTTCAACTGCGCGGCGCAGGCCGTGAAGCGCATGTCCTCACGGCATGGCGGACAGGGCGGCGCGATCGTCAATGTCTCGTCGATTGCGGCAAAGCTGGGAGCACCGAACGAGTACATCGACTATGCCGCCGCCAAGGGCGCGATCGACAGCATGACGCTGGGCCTGGCCAAGGAAGTGGCCGCCGAGGGCATCAGGGTCAATGCCGTCAGGCCCGGAATCATCGAGACCGAGATTCATGCCAGCGGTGGCGAACCTGGTCGGGTCGAGCGGGTGAAAGGCAGCGTGCCCATGGGGCGTGGCGGGCTCGCCGCAGAAGTTGCCGAGGCGATCCTCTGGCTCGCCAGCGATCGCGCCAGCTACACCACCGGCGCACTGCTGGACGTCAGCGGTGGACGCTAGCTTGCCGCGTCGATGAAAGCCGGGCTGTCGACACCCAGCAACGCATCGAGGCGCTCGCAATCATTCTCGCGACGCAAGCGTGCGAACAGCTCCACCGCTTCCGGGTAGCTGCGCGTAAGCATCCAAAGCCACTGCTTGAGCCGCCCGGGTGCATAACGCGAAGACAGTTTGCGGCGCGCCTGCAGCCAGAAGTCAGCCAGCAACGGTTGCAGGTCCGCCCAGCTCATCGGCTCCAGCGTCTCCCCTCGCCTCGCCGCGGCGATCTGCAGCGCCAGGTCCGGCCGAGAGACCAGGCCGCGGCCGAGCATGATGTTCTCGGCCGCGCTGACCTGACGGCAACGCTGCCAATCCTCGACCGACCAGATATCCCCGTTCGCGTACACCGGAACGGACACGACCTCCTGCACCCTTGCCACCCATTCCCAGTGCGCGGGCGGTTTGTAGCCCTCGACCTTGGTTCGGGCGTGCACGACCAATTGCTCGGCGCCACCCTCGACAAGCGCACGGGCGCAGTCGAGCGCGCCGTCAGGGCTGTCGAACCCCAGGCGCATTTTCGCCGTGACTGGAATGGATGAGGGCACCGAACGGCGCACCGCCTGCAGAATCGCGTGCAGCAGCTCCGGCTCCTTGAGCAGCACCGCGCCGCCGCGTGACTTGTTGACCGTCTTGGCCGGACAGCCGAAGTTGAGGTCGATGGCCGGCGCGCCGAGACTGCAGGCAAGCGCGGCGTTTTCCGCCAGCAAGACGGGATCCGAGCCCAGCAACTGCACCCGCAATGCGGTACCCGCGCGAGTGGTAGCGCCGTGTCGAAGTTCGGGCGCGAGCTTGTGAAAGCTCGAGGCGGGCAATAGCCGATCCGACACGCGAATGAACTCGGTGACGCACCAATCGACGCCGCCCACGCTCGTCAGGATGTCTCGAAGAATTTCATCGACCAGCCCTTCCATGGGCGCCAAAGCGATCTGCATCAGTAACGGCTCAGCCCGAAAGGGCCGCATTGTACGGGCCGGCCGAGCGCTTGCACGGCACACTTGCGCGGCTACTGCTCCGCTTCGTCGGAATCCTGGATAGAGTCGGTGCCGGTCGTAGCCCCATACCGCCAGTGGTACCGGTCGCACCGGTACCCATTGTGCCGAGAGCCGAGTCATCGCGAGGCGCTTCTTCGCGGCTATCGGTGGCGTCACGCTTCTCGACGCCACCGATAGCCGGCTGTTCCATCGCTCCGGTACCCGTGGTCGACGGATTGGAGAGATCACCGTCGGCATCAGCCATCGCCAGGCCGGACAGCAGCAACGCGCTCGCTGCCATTGCACTGATTCGTTTCATCGGTTTTACCTCCGTCAAGTGGGTCACTCATCCTCGTCGCCAAGGGTCCGGCGCGGACGATGCTCCATGTCGGTGTCGGTATCGCCATGTTCAGGCTGCTCATAGTGGGACTGTCCGCCGTCGCCCTCGGCCTCGTCATCCGGCAGCCGTTCTATTCCTTCGCCCGTACCCATCGAGCCATTGCCCAGCGAGCGATCCGCGGGTGCCGGCCCCTGCTGCGCCAGGAGCGGGTCACTACTTTCGAGCGGTGCGGCTACGGCCCATCCCGCGATCGTCAGCGTGCCGATCAGGCTAACCATCGATTTCGTTGCATAGGTGCGCATCTCGCCTCCTTCAAACCACCTGTTTCAAGCGTTAGGCACCCCGCTACGCGAACAGTGCGCCAATCGTCACCGCCAGCGACCAGTGGCAGGGGGAACCCTCGGCGCCGAGAAGGGGTCCACTGATCGGGCCGCACGAATGCGGCTCGGCGTTCGATGATCAGCCGGCACCGGCAGAAAGGAATTCAAGATGATCAATCCCGCTCTGGTAATCGCTTTAGTCATTCTCGGATGGGGCAGTGCCGCCGTCGCCATGTTATGGGGCTTGCTGCGCGTCATTCGCCATCATTACCAAGGGCTCCCGCCGCAGGCCGAGGGCCGGCCCAGCCCGCGGAGCGAGCGGCATGAAGTCAAGGTTTCGCTAAGCGCCTGAAAAGAGTTCGGCTTTTTTCTCGTTCAGGGGTGACAGATCAGCGTAAAGCTGTAGAATGCCGGCCCACAGACGCGGGATGGAGCAGTCTGGTAGCTCGTCGGGCTCATAACCCGAAGGTCGTCGGTTCAAATCCGGCTCCCGCAACCAAATCAGAAAAGGGCCACTCGATGAGTGGCCTTTTTTCGTTCCAGCGGCTGATGAGTACCAGTGGGCTCCGCTAAACCCCTGAATCAAAAAAGCCTATTTTTCTTTTATCGGTTGACAGTCAGCAGTCAGCCTGTAGAATGCCGGCCCACAGACGCGGGATGGAGCAGTCTGGTAGCTCGTCGGGCTCATAACCCGAAGGTCGTCGGTTCAAATCCGGCTCCCGCAACCACATTAGGAAAGCCACTCTTAGGAGTGGCTTTTTTTTTGCCTCGAAATCACCCTCGCCTCGCCTCTCGCACAGGCCAATCGCGCGACTCAATGCAGTCCGATTAACGACCACTAAATCGAACGACTTAGTTCCAAAAGCCGATTGCGTTTTTTTGCGCCTAGCTCGACGCCGCGTTTAATAATTCGCAGGCTTTTAGGCGCCAGCCCGACAAATCAAACACTTAAGCCAGCACCACCCCAAAACCTCAAAAAAATTACCAACGGATATTGACGACCGTCATGTTCTGATTGATAACTGTGTCACACGAAATTACGAGACAGGATGTTTCACCGCCGCCCGCCCTGCCTAGGCAGAGGTGCCGCTGCGGAGGTTAGTTGCAGGAAAGGCAGTCTCTACAGCGTCCTGGCTGTGCCGTCCTGATTCCGACACGTTGCAAGATCCTCGAATACCCAGCGAGTGCGGTAGCTTTGCCTGAATCGCCGCAGGCCAGCAATTGCAGGGCTACAGAGCGGTCACAGGCGCATCCAATCCAGACTTTGCCTCGACGAGGCAAGATGGCGGTAGCTTTACCCGCCGTAATAAAGACGTGCAAAACGTTATTTGCTTTAAGTCGGTTACAACGAATAAGGCGCATTGAAGCGTCACGATATAAATACCTTAAGCGTGCGTGACCATTTGTATTCGACGACACCCTTGTCATGAATAACAGGAGCGCATTCGTGAGCCCTTCATTCCGCTATCCCGACATTGAAAGCCATGCACTGATTGCGCGCGAAATGAATAACTCCGGTTATTCATGTATCGCCAACTTCCTAACGTCTGAACAACTATCATCCCTGCGGGAAGTTGTCCAAACCGAGGCCACGAACCGCGGCGGAGAATACTTTGCACATCATGGCGGCGAGGTAATAAATCGCTCCCTTCTGGGCGTGCTAGGCGCATCGCCTGTCTTTCGCGAGCTGCTTTCTGGGCTCTATCGGCAGGGCACCGGTCGTACCGCCTACAGCGACAAGATTTATCAGGTGCTGCGGTGCGTACAGGGTGGTTCGGGACGCCGTGAATCCAATTGCTTTCATTACGACGCGAGCCTTGTGACTGTCCTCCTGCCCATCGAAATACCGCAACAGGGCACGCATCGAGGTGACTTGATCGTATTTCCGAATGTTCGAGGCGTGCGCTCGAGCGTCTTGTTCAACGTGCTGGAAAAGACGCTGCTGCAAAACCGTCTGACCCGTTCATGGATCACCGCTGCCATTCGCCGAGGCTGGCTCAAGCCGAAAAAGCTCCAGCTGGTCCCGGGCAATCTTTATCTGTTCTGGGGTTATCGCAGCCTGCACGCCAACGAGCCCTGCGACCCCGCCGCCCGCCGGGCTACCGCCATTTTCCATTACGGCGACCCCCATGCCGGAAGCCTCGCAACCCGTCTGATCCTCAAACTGAACCAGCGCCGCGCTCGGCGCGCCACAGCTGCCAGCGCGCAGCGGGCTGCCTGACCGCTCCAGTGTGATAGCGATAGGAGATCAAGATGATCAACGTCACCAAGGCCTACCTGGGCAACAGGTCCAAGTTTCTCGGCTACGTCGACAGCATCTACGAGTCCGGCTGGTTGACCAACCAGGGCCCGCTCGTGCGGGAGCTGGAGGAACGGCTGCGAGATTATCTAGGCGTGCGGAACATCGTCCTGACCAGTAACGGCACCCTGGCGCTGCAGATCGCCTACCGCGCGCTGGGCTTGCATGGTGGCAGCGCCGTCACGACCCCCTTCAGCTTCGTCGCGACCACCAGCTCCTTGTACTGGGAAGGGGTTCGCCCGCTGTTCGCCGATATAGACCGCGCGACCTGGAATCTCGACCCAAACGCCATCGAAGCCAGCATCACCGATGACACGCGCGCGATCGTCGCCACCCACGTGTTCGGTAATGCCTGTGATGTTGATGCAATCGACCGCGTCGCGGAGCGTCACGGCTTGAAGGTCATCTACGACGGCGCGCATGCATTCGGGGTGCGCCATCGCGGAGCCTCGCTCTTCAGCCGTGGGGACATCAGCACCCTGAGCTTCCACGCCACCAAGCTGTTCCACACCATCGAGGGGGGCGCCATCGTGACCAACGATGACGCGTTGGCCGATCGGATTCGACTGCTCTGCAACTTCGGCATCGTCGATACCGACCTCATCGACGGCGTCGGCATCAATGCCAAGCTCAACGAGTTCGCCGCGGCCATGGGGTTGTGCATCCTCGACGACATGCCGTTGATCCTGGAACAGCGCGCCGAGATCGCCGACCGTTACGAACGACGACTGGGCGGGCATTTCGACCTTCAACGGCAGCAGCCGGAATCGGAACGCAACCACAGCTACTTCCCGATTGCCTTGGCCAGCGAGGCGCAGCTGCTGAGCTGTCGAAGTGCGCTCAATCGGCAAGGCATCAATCCGCGGCGCTATTTCTACCCCTCACTGGACACCCTGGATTACCTGCAACCGCAGCCTGCGCAGGTGGAATCGCGCAGCCTGAGCCGCCGGGTGCTGTGCCTGCCGATCTATCCCGGCCTGCCCCTGCACGTGCAGGAACTGGTGATCGATACGCTGTTGGCACAGGTCATTCGACGCGAGCCCCAGCCAACGCCTGCGCACTGGCCCGGCGTCGCGCTCGCTGCGGGAAGGCAACGCGAGAAACTGGAGCTACTTGCGCGCTCGAAGACCTGGCCGGGCGTGACACCATGACCGACTCGCAAAAGCTGTCGATGCTGCGCAACACCGGCCTGAGCTATGCCGGGCAGGCCTATGCCCTGCTGGTCGGCCTGTTGATCCTGCCGTTCTACCTGGGTCATCTCGGTGCCGAGGCCTATGGTTTGATCGGCTTCTTTGCCGTCCTGCAGGCTTGGCTGCAACTGCTCGACGCCGGCCTCTCGCCGTCGCTGGTTCGGCAGCTGGCTTTTTTCGTGGGTGTGCGAGTCGATCCCGGCGGGACCCACGCGCCGGTGCACTGTTGCGCTCGTTCGAAATTCTTTTCATGCCCGTCGCTGCGGCCGCTGTACTTGTGATCGTCCTGGCGAGCGAATGGATCGCCCGACACTGGCTTCAGGCGCAGGCACTCAACCCTTCGACGCTGGTGCACTGCATCGACCTGATGGGCCTGATGATCGGCCTCAAGCTCTACGCGACCCTCTACAAAAGCGGCCTGCAGGGCCTGGAACTGCATGCCTGGCTGAACGGCGCGAACATCCTCATCGCCACGCTGCGCTATTTCGGCGGCTGGGTGCTGGTTGCCCATGTCAGCCAGGATCCGGTGGATTTCTTTCTGTTCCAGGCGGCGGTGGCACTGATCGAAACGCTGCTGTTCGCGGCGAAGGCCTACGCCCAGTTACCCAATCCCTGCGTGGCTCACGGGGTTCGACTGGAAGGTGGTGCGCCCGGTGCTGCCCTTCGCGGCCAGCATGTCGCTGACCTCGGTGCTCTGGATCATCCTGACGCAGCTGGACAAGGTGCTGCTGTCGAAGGTGCTGCTGCTCGAGCAGTACGGCTATTTCGCCCTCGTCGCGCTGATCTCGACGGGCCTTCTGACGCTGACCAATCCGTTGGTGCAAACCCTGTTGCCGCGCCTGACCATGCTGGTCGCCGAAGGCCGCATCCTCGACATGGAGCGGCTCTACCTCAACGCGACCCGGTTCGTCTGCAGCTTGCTGTTCCCACTCGCCGGCGTAGTGGCCTTTCACGCCGAGCCACTGATCTTCGCCTGGACCGGTGATGCGCAGGCTGCACAGTGGAGCCGAGAAGTTCTGCCCTGGTACGTACTGGGCAGCGCGGTGATGGCCCTGACCAGCTTCCCGTTCTACCTGCAGTACGCCTTCGGCCAACTGCGCCTGCATGTCTGGTTCAGCCTGGTATCCGCCGGTTTGAGTATCCCGGTGGTGGTTTTACGCAGCCCTGTTGCATGGCGCGTGGGGCGCGGCGATCGCCTGGTTCGGATTGCGCATGCTGACATTCCTGGTCTGGCCTTCGATCGTTCACCGCCGCTTCGCACCTGACCTTCACAGGCCATGGGTGCAGGACCTGCTGCGCATCACCGCGATGACCGGATTGGGGTTGCTGCTCGGTGCGCCCTTCGTCGAGACCCTCGCCGGGGACGACCGCATCGATGCGCTGCTGGCGCTGGCCTTGAACGGAATGGCCTGCCTGGCGCTTGTCACCTTCACGTCCAGGCCGGTCGTGCTGCGCCTGTATCTCCTGATGACAAAGTCGAGCCTTTAAATGGACACATTGAAAAGCGAAGAAGCCCTCATGGCCCGCTGGGATGCGCGACGCGAACCGCTGGTGAGCGTCATCTGCCTGGCCTACAACCACGCCGAGTTCATAAGGGAGACGCTGGATGGCTTTATCCAGCAGGAAACGGACTTCCCTTCGAGGTGATCGTCCATGACGACGCCTCGACCGACAACACCGCGGCGATCATCCGCGAGTACGCAGCGCGTTACCCGCACGTGATCCGGCCCATCTACCAGCAGCAGAACCAGTACAGCCTGGGCGTGCCCTTCAGCACACGGCTGTTTGCCCAGGCACACGGGCGGTACATCGCCTATTGCGAGGGGGACGATTACTGGACCGACCCGTACAAGCTGCAGATTCAGGTGGACTTCCTCGAGCGGCACCCGGACTACGTCATCACCTATCACGACGCCTTCATGTTCAACGGCCAGGGTGTACTGCGCAGCCCGCACCTGCAGGGCCGCTATCGTCGTGATGCCAGCGCCCTGGAGCTGATGCGGGGCCGGCCGCTGTCCACACTGACGGTCTGTTTTCGCAACCTGATCAAGGAGCTGCCGCCCGAGCTGCATGGCGTCGAGGTGCTCGACATCTGTTGGTGGTCACTGCTGGGCGCGCACGGCAAGGGCAAGTTCCTGGCACAGATCCGGCCCGCCGCGTACCGCATCCACGAAGGCGGCATCTTTTCGATGCGCAGCAGCAAGCAGCGGATCCGCATGTCGCTGCACGCCTATTACAACCTGGCCCGCTACTACCAGCGGATCGGTGACCAGGCGCTTCACGACTATTTCCTGATTCAGGTGTTCTGCCACGCGCTGGCGCTGATCTCACCACCGGCCAAGCTCGTGGCGCTAGGCAAGGCCCTGCAGAACACCAGCCTCAATCTCTTGCGCCGGCTGAGCCCGACCGCGTGATCGACGATCGATCGAGTACTACAAAGGATGGACCCGCAATGACCGCCATGCCCCGCTCACCCTTGGAATACGACGCGGACAATCGCATCGACCTGGCCCGCATTCTCCGTGCGGCCTTCGACAACAAGGCGCTGATCCTCTGCATCACCGGGCTGTTCGCGCTGCTCGGAGGTGCCTACGCCTTCGTCGCGACTCCGGTATACCTGGCCAGTGCCATGATCCAGATCGAGCCGAAGAAAACCGCCATCACCGGCGTGCCGGAGATCGTGGCCAAGCCCGATTCGGTGTCTCAGGCGGTGACCGAAATCGAGCTGATCAAATCGCGCGCGGTGCTCGGACGCGCGGTCACCGAGCTCAAGCTCTACATCGACGCCAGGCCCAAGTACGTGCCTTTCATTGGAGGCTACCTGGCGCGCCAGCACGACCCGCTGAAGGACGGCGAGCTGGCGGCCCCGTTGTTCGGTCTGGACAGCTATGCCTGGGGCGGCGAGGCGCTGGATATCTTCCAGCTGGACGTGCCGCCAGCCTACCTGGGCGAAGCTCGTCCTGCGCGCCGGGGACGACGGGGCATACAGCCTGTACGACGAGGATGACAGCCTGCTGCTAGAGGGTAAGGTCAAGGCCGCGGTCGAGCACAACGGATTCAAGGTACAGGTCGCCGCGCTCACGGCACGTCCGGGGACCAAGTTCGCCGTGGTGCGCAGCCGGCCGCAGACGACCGCGCTCGAGTACCAGAAGCGACTCAAGATCGGCGAGGCGGGCAAGAACTCGGGCATCATCTACCTGAACCTGGAAGACCCGGACCCGGAAAAGGCCAATCGCATCCTCGATCAGATCAGCCGCCTGTATGTGCGCCAGAATATCGAGCGCAGCTCCGCCGAGGCCGCACAACGTCTGGAGTTTCTGCGCTCGCAGGTACCCGTGGTACGCAAGGCGCTGGAGAAGGCCGAAGCAGCACTCAACGACTACCAGACCAGTGCCCAGTCGGTGGATATCAGTATCGAGACCAAGGGTGTGCTCGATCAGATCGTCGCCCTCGAAGCGCAGATATCCGAACACAACCTCAAGCGCACCGAATACAACCAGCTCTACACGCCAGAGCACCCGACCTATCAGACGCTGGTGAAGAAGATCAGCCAGCTGCAGGCGCAGAAAGCCGCTTTGATGGGCAGGATCGATACCCTGCCCAAGACCCAGCAGGACTTGCTGCGTCTGAAGCGTGACATGGAAGTCACCACCCGCACCTATACCCTGCTGCTGGACAAGGCGCAGGAACAGGACGTTTTGCGGGCTGGCACCATCGGCAACGTGCGAATCATCGACACCGCCTATTCCGTCGTCGAACGGCCGGCCAAGCCCGTCAAACCGCTGGTGCTGCTGGTAGCCATCGCAGCCGGGTTGCTGGCCTCGGCGCTGGTGATTCTGATCCGCCAGGTGTTCTACCGCGGTATCGAAAGCCCGGACGCGATCGAACACCTGGGCATCCCGGTCTATGCCGCGCTGCCGTACTCGAACAAGCAGGAGCCGCTGCATCGCCTGAGGAGGCTGCGCGATGGCGCCAGCAAGCTGCTGGGGGTGACCGACCCGGCCGACCTGGCCATCGAGTCGCTGCGCAGCCTGCGTACCAGCCTCAAGTTCGCCATGCTCGAATCACGCAACCCGGTGCTGGTCATCACCAGCCCAACGCCAGGTGCGGGCAAGTCATTCGTTTCCAGCAACCTGGCGGCGGTCGTCGCCAAGGCCGGCCAGCGCGTCCTATTGATCGACGCGGACCTGCGCCGCGGCTACCTGGCGAGCCTGTTCGGCATCGCCCCGCGCGCCGGGCTCTCCGATGCGCTGGCCGGGGGCTGAAGCTTGCCGCGGTGGTCAACCGCACCGACCAACCCAACCTGCACCTGATCGCGCGCGGCGCCTCGGCACCCAACCCGTCCGAGCTGCTCATGCACGACAACTTCGCCCAGCTATTGAAAGAGGCCGAGCGCAACTACGACATCGTGATCGTCGACACCCCGCCGGTACTCGCCGTGACCGACGCGGTGCTGGTCGCGCAACTGGCCGGCACCACCCTGCTCGTCGCCCGCTTCGGCCAGAGCACGCCAGGCCAGGTAGAGGCCGCCAAGCGGCGCCTGGCGCAGAACGGCGTGCTCGCCAAGGGGCAATCCTCAACGGCGTGAAGCGTAAAGCCTCAAGCGGCGCCTACGAGACGGGGGCCTACGGTTACTACAGCTACACACAGAAGGCCTGAAGCCAGCGAGGGAAACGCCGTGTTCAGAACCGCCGCGATGATGCAACCCTACCTGTTCCCCTATCTCGGGTATTTCCAGCTGATCGCCGCCAGCGACCATTTCGTCCTGGGTGACGACCTGCAGTACGTCAAGGCCTCGTGGATCAACCGCAACCGGATATTGGTAAGCGGGCAAGCCGCGTTGATCACCTTTCCCCTGCGCAAGGGCGCTCAATCCGAGCGAATCAACCAGCGCTGGCTCTGTGATGGCTTCGAGCAGGAGGCGAACAAGATTCTGCGCACGTTGACGCTTGCCTATGGGCGCGCGCCATACCAGGCCGAAACCTTGCCACTGATCACCGAGATCCTGCTGAACCCGGAGCGCAATCTGGCCCGCTTCATCGAGCACTCGATCCGTCGGCTTTGCGCCCACCTGCAGATCGAAACGCCGATTTCGCTGGGGTCCGAGATGGGCCTGCCTGAACGCATGGACAAGCAGGAGCGCGTGGTGCGCATTACCCAACGCCTGGGTGCCGAGCGCTACCTCAACCCCATCGGCGGACTGGATCTGTACTGCCCGTCGTACTTCGACGCGCATGGCCTGCAGCTTCGCTTTCTGCGCATGGACGACCTGACCTACCCGCAATTCGGTAAGCCATTCGTACCGGCGCTTTCGATCATTGACGTGCTGATGTTCAACGGCCGCGACGCAACGCATGCACTGCTCGGCCGCCATTCACTCATCGAGGGGCGCCCGCAGGCGCTCACCCTGCAACAGGCCTAGCGGCAAAAAAACCAAGGACCGCACATGTGTTCAAGGAAAGACAGCACCATGAAAGCGCCGAGCAACGATACCCAGTGGTATCTCATCCAGACCAAACCACGCCAGGAGCTTCGCGCCGAAGAACACCTCCGGCGCCAGCACTTCGAATGCTACCTGCCGCAGAAGTCGACCGACGGCACGACGCGGGAGCCGCTGTTTCCCGGCTACCTGTTCATCCACCTCGACCGGCACCAGGACAACTGGTACCCGATTCGCTCGACCCGTGGCGTGGCCCGCGTGGTGGCTTTCGGGGGCGAACCGACGCCCGTTCAGGACGGGCTCATCGAACAGTTGCGCCAGCGCCTCGCCCAGCAGGAGAAATCGGCGAGCCAATCCTTCCAGCCAGGTGAGCGCGTGCAGATTCGCGGCGAGGGGTTCGAGGAGATCGTAGCCATTTTCCTGAGCAACGACGGTCAGCATCGCGCGGTGATCCTGCTGAACCTGCTCCAGCGGCAACAACGGGTCCGAGTGCCGAAGCATTACCTCAATTGCTGCAGCGCCTGCCGGGAAGGATGAAGGCATCATGAAGATCCTGCTGCTTCACAGCCTGTACCCGCCGCACATCGGTGGCGGCGCGGAAATCGTCGTGCGGCAACTGGCCGAGGGCCTGCACGCCCGCGGCCACCAGGTCGTGGTGTTGGCGACTGGGCCGGAGGCGGGCCTGCACCTCGAGGACGGCGACGGGCCGATGGTCTATCGCACCGGTTTGCACAATCTCTACTGGCATTACAACGAGCGCCGACCAAGCCGCTTGCTGCGCCTGGGCTGGCATTGGCGTGACCGCTACAACCCGGCGATGCGCGAGCCGCTGCGGGCGGTGATCGCTCGGCACAGGCCGGATGTGGTGCTGTGCAACAACCTCACCGGGTGGTCCGTCGCCGCTTGGGACGAGATCACCGCGGCCGGGCTGCCGATCGTTCAGGTCCTGCACGATCTCTATCTGCTCTGCCCGAAGGACACCATGTTCAAGAAGGGCCGCAGTTGCCAGACGCCGTGTTTCGCCTGCGCGGCGCTGCGCCGTCGCCATGCGACCGCCTCGGGCCAGGTCGCCGCGGTGGTTGGCGTCAGCCGCTTCGTCCTGGAGCGCCTGACCCGCCAGGGCTATTTCGCCGGGGCCGCGCAGCATGTCGTGCACAACTGCACGGACCTGAGGCCGGTCGTATCGCCGCCCGTTCCAGCGCCGCGTGGGCCGCTGCGTTTCGGCTACATCGGCACGCTGTCCGAGAACAAGGGCGTGCACTGGCTCATCGAGCAGTTCCAGGCGCTGTCCATCGACGCCACGCTGAGCATTGCCGGGCGCGGCAAGCAGGAGGATGAGGCGGTCCTCAAGACGCTGGCCGACCCGGCGCGGGTACGCTTTGCCGGTTACCAGGCGCCGAAGGCGTTCCTGCGCGAAATCGACGTACTGGTGGTGCCTTCGCTCTGGGCGGAGCCCTTCGGGCTGGTGGCCATCGAAGCCTGCTCGCAGCACGTGCCGGTGATCGCGACCGACATGGGCGGCCTCCCGGAAATCATCCAGGACAATCTCAACGGCCTGCTCTGCTCACCAGACGACCCGGATTCACTGGGCCGGGCCATGCTGCGCCTGGCGCTCGACCGCAACCTGCGCGAGCGGCTGGCACGTCAGGCACGTGACAGCGTCGCCCCGTTTCTCGATACGCAACAGATGCTCGACCAGTACCAATCGATTCTGCAGGCCGCCCTGGCGGGCCGGAGGGTTCAGGATGATCACCCATACGCAGGCTATCCGGCGGCGCGCATCGAGCCCGCTGGCGATTGATAAACCGACGCTGCTGGCATTGATCGCCGCGTCGCTGCTGATCGGTGAAACCTTCGCCGGCGCACTTCGCTACTACCTGGACATGGCCGGTTTGTCACCCTTGCTCTATCTGCCCAAGCTGGCCTGCCTGGCCGCGGCCGCCTGGGAAGCGGTGCATGCCCGCCTCCGACCGGGCGTGTGGCTGGCGCTGCTCACCATGGCCCTGGCAAGCACTCTGGCCCTGCTGCACGGCGCCTCGCCACGCAATGTCGGTTTCAGCCTGTTCATCTACACGCCGCTGCTGTTCGGTCTGCTTTGTGGCCACTACCTGGAACGGCGCGTACGACTGCTGGCCGGGGTGATCGGCTTCTGCCTGCTGGCATCGCTGGTCGGGATCGCGCTCGACATGTACATCCGCGTGCCCTGGAAGGGCTACAGCTACATGCTCGGGGAAGTCGAACTGACGGCGAATCGCTCGTGGGGCTTCGGGACCGTCGACCGCCTCGCCGGCTTCGCCCGGATGTCCACCATCCTGGCCGTCATGATCGCGCTGTACAGCCTGTACCTTGCGGCCTACATCAAGTCCAGGCTGCTCCGGCTCATGCTCTATCCGGTGGCCTTCGGGGCGATCGTGCTCAGCACCAACAAGTCCACCGCGGTGGCCTACCTGCTGACGCTGATGATGCTGTTCCTGGCCGCCTACCGGGTGCCCAGCGCCACGGCATTCCTGATCGCGGTGCTCGGCGGCCTGGCATTACCGGTCGCCAGCCTGCTGTTGAACATCCCGCAGAGCGAGGCCTACAGCGAAAGCCTCTTCGCCTCGTTCAACGATCGGCTGATCCACAGCTGGCCGAACTTCATCGAGGTGGTCCTGCATGAAGGCTGGGGATGGTCGGGTGCCGGCTTCGGCGCGGTCGGCAGCAGCGCCGCCGCCTTTCCGCTGAGCTGGCTGGAGCTGCTCGCCATCGCCGACAACACGGCGTTGTACCTCTGGGGAATGCTGGGTGTGGTCGGCGTGCTGTTCTACCTGCTGCTGTTTCCGCTGTTGCTGTGCCTGCATCGGCGCGGGCCGAGGATCCGCTACGCCCTGCTGGGCATGGTCTTTTGCAGCTGCCTGATCGGCTGGGCCACCGATGTGCTGGAGGTCGCCGTCTCCAGCCTGTTCATCGGCATGGCGATCGCCCATGTGCTGGCATCACAGCCGCAACCGGTCGCGCGGCCACAGGCCTCCATGACGCCGCTGATGCGGCACTAGACATATCACTACAAGGACGAAACCGATGGGCAAGCGCCTTCCTTTCGCACGCCTGGCTTCAACGCTGGTGCTTTCCGGTCTCCTGCTGCATTCACCGACACGTGCGGCCGAGGATTCCTTCATTCTCGGTGTCTGCTCGCACGATCTGCACCTGCGCGACCGCAGCGCGCAGGCGCCCTCGCTGCTGGCGGCCGCCGGAATCGGCTCGGTCAGGACCGACGCTCACTGGGCCTTTCTCGAGCGCACACGCGATCGGCTCGTGGTCGAGCCACACTGGAACGACTACCTGGCACGCAACGAAGCCCAGGGCCTGTCGACGCTGTTCATACTCGGTTACGGCAACCAGCACCACGGCGACGGTCAGAAGCCGCGCAGCGAGCCGCTGCGCGCCGCCTTCAACCGCTACGTGGGATTCGTGGCCGAGCAGTTCCACGGGCGGGTCCGGCACTACGAAGTGTGGAACGAGTGGGACCAGGAAGCCCCCGACGACGTACAACTCGCGCAGGACTACCTCAGGCTGGTCGCCGATGCGGCTGGAATCATTCGTCAGCATGACCCGGCCGCAAAGGTCCTGGCCGGCGCGGTGACGACGGCCGGCATCGAATCCGGCTTCGCCTTGCGTCTGGTCGAATCGGGCGTGATGCAGTCGGTCGATGGGCTCTCGCTGCACCCCTACGTCCATTGCCGCGGTGAGGGCGACAACACGCCGGAAGCCTGGATCGAGTGGCTGGCGGACGTCGACCTGCAACTTTCCGCAGCGGCCGGTGAGCCCGTGCCTCTCTACCTGACCGAAATGGCCTGGCCGGCCCATCGAGGTGCCTGCGGTATCGACGAAGAGCTGCAGGCGGCCTACCTCGCACGCAGCCTCTTTCTCAGCCGTACCCTGCCGAACATCCGCGGCTACTGGTGGTACGACTTCCGGAACGACGGCACCGATCCGCGCGAGCGCGAACACAACTTCGGCCTGCTCCGTCAGAACCTTGAGAAGAAACCCGCCTACGAGGTACTCGCCGCGATCAGCCCGATCGTCCGGGATTATGCCTTCGTCGGTTACGCCGACGGCTCCAGCACCAACGTGGTCATGTTGCGTTTCGCCAATGCCGAAGAAGAGCTTCTGGTCGCCTGGAGCACTGGCAAGGCGCGAACGGTACGGATCGACTCGGCTAGCCCGCCACCCGGTCCGCTCGAACAGCTCGATACGGCCAAACCGGAGCTCGGCCGATTCCGCAGCGGCGAAGGCTGGTCCTGCCTGGAGTCGGCCGATATCTGCACAGCCCAGATCGAGCTCGGTGCGTTTCCCCGAATCGTGCGCCTGGGCGCGCCAAGCCCGGGCGCCCTTGCCGCCCACGAACCTCATCTCACTTCCAGGAGGGACTCTCGATGATCGTGATCAATGCGCGTTTCGTGACCCAGCAAACCAGGGGGTACAACGGTTTGCCGAGCAGCTGTGCTTCGAACTCAAGGAGCTGCGCAACGACCTGGTGTTCGTCGCGCCGGATGATGTACTCATGGAGCGCAGCGCCACCAGCCTGAAGGTGCAGCGCATCGGCCGTCATCGCGGCCATCTCTGGGAGCAGCTCGACCTGCCGTTATGGTTGGCGCGTCACGGCAGCCCGCCGTTGGTGTCGCTCTGCAACACCGCGCCTTTGGCATACGGCAACCAGATCGCGACCCATCACGACATCAATTACGTGCGTCATCCGAACAGTTATTCACCCCTTTTCAGGACGACCTATCGCTACCTCACACCCCTTCTGCTCAAACGAATCAAGGCGCTGATCACCGTGAGCGAGTTCTCCCGTGGCGAAATCGCCAGTCATTACCGTTATCCCAAGGAGCGCATCTGCGTGGTCCCAAACGCGGTGGATGCGCGATTTCAGCCGTTCGCGGCCCAGGCGTATCGAAGCGGCACCACGCCCTACCTGCTGGCGGTTTCTTCCCCCAGCGCACACAAGAACTTTGCCCGGATGGTGGCGGCATTTCTGCGCCTGGACGGGCTGGACGATGTCGAGCTGCGGATCGTCGGTGATTCCAACCGCGTCTTTTCCGGCAGCGTATACACACCGCAAAGCAGCAAACGCATTCGCTTCCTTGGACGATTGTCGGACGAAGAACTGGTTGAGGCTTACCAGGGCGCAGCGGCCTTCGTGTTCCCCTCCTGTACGAAGGCTTCGGCATTCCGCCACTCGAAGCCCAGGCGTGCGGCTGCCCGGTAATCGCCGCGCGAGCAGCCTCGATTCCCGAAGTGCTGCGTGACAGCGCGCTGTATTTCGATCCGTTGGACGTCGCCGACATCGCCGATTGCATGAAGCGGATACTCCTCGACGAAACCCTGCGCGCCGACCTGCGTCGACGAGGCAAGCTCAACGTGGCGCGCTTCAGCTGGCGCGCCTCGGCAGGCCAGGTGTCCCGCCTGATCGATCGTGCCTTCAGCACCGTCGGCCAGGCCGAAGGGGGCAAGACGCCGCCGTTTCCCCTGAGCCCGCCAGAGCGGTAGCGGGTACTGCACCGCCGCCGCGCAACATCGGCATCCATTGCTCCACTTCCCCCTCCTTCCACCCTGACAGTGATAGGCCTACCTATGAAAATCGCCATCGTTCATGACTGGCTGGTGACCTTCGCCGGTGCCGAAAAAGTACTGGCCGGGCTGCTCGACATCTGGCCAGACGCCGACCTGTACGCCGTGATCGACTTCCTTTCCGAAGAGGACCGCGCGCAACTGGGCGGAAAGCGTGCGAACACGACCTTCATCCAGCAGCTCCCCAAGGCCCGGACGCATTACCAGAAATATCTGCCACTGATGCCGCTGGCCATCGAGCAGCTCGACATGTCCCGCTACGACCTGGTGATATCCAGCAGCCATGCCGTGGCCAAGGGCGTGCTCACCGGCCCCAACCAGCTGCATATCAGTTACGTGCACTCCCCGATCCGCTATGCCTGGGACCTGCAGCATCAATATCTGCACGAAGCCAGTCTGGATCGAGGCCTGAAGGCGAAGCTCGCACGCATGCTGTTGCACTACATGCGCTTGTGGGACCAACGCACCGCCAGCGGGGTCGACGAGTTTATCGCCAACTCACACTTCATCGGACGGCGCATCAACAAGAGCTACCGACGCCAATCGACAGTGATCTACCCGCCCGTCGACACTCGGCATTTCACGCTTCATACCGCCAAAGAAGACTTCTACCTGACCGCCTCGCGCATGGTGCCGTACAAGCGCATCCCCATGATCGTCGACGCCTTCGCGCGCATGCCCGACAAGAAACTGGTGGTGATCGGCACCGGGCCGGATATGGAAAAGGCGAAGGAACTTGCCGCACCCAACGTGACGCTGATGGGCTACCAGAGCTTCCCGGTCCTGCTGCATCACATGCAGCGCGCTCGCGCATTCGTCTTCGCCGCCGAGGAGGACTTCGGCATCGCGCCGATCGAAGCCCAGGCCTGTGGCACGCCGGTCATCGCCTATGGCCGCGGTGGCGTGCTGGAAACCGTGCGCGGGCTTGAGCACCCCGAGCCCACCGGAGTCTTCTACGGGGAACAGACGCCCGAGTCGCTGATCGCCGCGGTCAGCGAGTTCGAATCATGCGCGCATCACATCTCGCCAGCCCATTGCAGGGCCAGCGCCGAACGATTTTCAACCGAACGATTCAGGCAGGAGATCAAAAGCTTCATCGATAATCGGGTTCGAGAAGTTTCCATGCTCCAAGGACAGGACGTGCCGCTCGATCTGCCTGTGGTTTCCCCGGTCATCAGTTCACCGGTCTACCCAACCGCAGCGCCGCTCAAGCACGCCTGATTAGGACCGTATTTGACCTGCGAGGTTTCAAGGATGAACGCAACGATCTCAACCCAACGCATCCACGCCAGCTGCGCCCTGAGCATCGCGCTGCTGATCAGTGGTACCACCGTCGCCAGCCATCGCGTTGACCTCGCCCCCGGCGAGGCCTATCGCAACGGCTACGAGGAGATGACACCCCTTCGGGACGACTGCACTGGTCGTGCCGGCGCCCGCGTCATCACCTTCGACCATGGCACGCGCCAGGCCGCGCCGGCCTGCTCGTCGTCCAGCCAATCCGCTCCGCCATCGACACCCCCGGTTCGCCTGGCACAGCCCCTGTCGGGCAGGCAGAACTCGCGCTCCGGCGAACCCATCCGTTACTCGTTCTGATCCCGCGTCCAATGGAGGCGACCATGGATTACTCACAAAGCAGGCAGCAGCCGCTGGTTCTGGCCGACGGCTATTCGTACACGGAAATCTTTCCGGCGCCTGATACGCCGGACATGCCCGGTCACAGCGGGCTGACGATCCGCATCTTCCATGCATTGTTCAGTCCCGATGGCGAGGGCGATTGCGTCAGCCTTCAGCCAGCCACAGCCGCGCCGAGCCCGCTCGGCCCGTTCAGCCTGGCCGACGACGCCTGAGCTTCCCGTTTCACCCTCCCGCTGTTCTCCACTTCGCCGTACCGCCACGCCTGGTTGTCGCACGTCCAGACGTGGCGATGCGCGCCACTTCATGCGAGGCATCCGATGACTGCTCGAACGACAGTGGTGACCGTGACCTATGGTGACCGCCTGGGTTACCTGCAAGAACTGGTCGAACGCGCCCTGGCATTTGCCGAGGTGCGTGACGTGCTGATCGTCAGCAATGCTGCGACCGCCTCGTTGGGGCCGTTGGGCGAACGCTGGCCCGGTCGCGTCCGGATCATCGAGCTGGCGGAAAACACCGGCTCTGCAAACGGTTACGCCGTAGCGCTGCAAGCCGCTCTGGATGGCGGCGCCGAGAATATCTGGATGATGGACGACGACAACGCGCCCACCGCCACGGCCGTATCCATCCTTCACCGCGAGCTGGACGAACTGGGCCGACGACGAGGCCTGAGCCAGGTTGCCGTGCTTGGCTATCGTCAGAGCCAGCAGGCCGACATCGCCCAGGGTGTGCCGGCCCGCTTCATCCGCCAACCCCGTTCGAGCTGTTTCGGTTTTCACGTGGCGCACCTGCCATACAAGCTCTGGCGCCGGCTTCCGGGAACGCAGCGTCGTGTAGCGCCACCGAGCAGCATCAGCCTGCCCTTCGCCCCGTATGGCGGCATGCTCGCCCATCGCAGCCTGTACGAACGCATCGGCCTGCCCCGGCGGGAGCTGGTGCTCTATGTGGACGACACCGAGTACACGCGACGTATCACCGCCGATGGTGGCGAGCTGTGGCTGTTCACGGAGGCGGTGATCGACGAGCTGGAGCAGTCCTGGAACATCAAGGGCCGGACTCGCAACATCTACGAAACCTTCCTGCTCGGTGATTCGGATTTTCGTGCCTATTACACAGCGCGCAACCAGGCCTGGTTCGACAAGACCATCTGGGCCAGCTCACCACTGATGCATCGTGTGAACCGGGCCGTGTTTCTGTGGCTGCTGCGCCTGGTGGCGCACAGAAGCGACCGCCACCGACGCCTGGCACTTATCGAACAAGCCATTCACGAAGGCGAACAGGGCCGCCTGGGCATGAGCGATACCTTCCCGTTGCGCTGATAACACAAACTTCATCGACCGGAGGGAACTCCCATGCAGATCGCCTCGTTACGGCGCGAAGAGAACAATTTCGATTTCCTGCGCTTCGCCGCGGCCTCGGCCGTGGTTCTTGGTCATTGCTACTGGCTGCTTGGCTCTGGCGAGGTCGAACCGGTGCGCCTGCTCACCGGCTCGCTGGATACGGCCGATATCGCGGTCAACCTGTTCTTCGTCATGAGTGGCTTCCTGATCGCCGCGTCCTGGCATAACAGCCGAAACGCGCTGGATTTCGCCGTCAAACGGGCGTTGCGCATCTTTCCGGCGCTCATCGCTTCGGTCCTGCTGACGGTGCTGATCGTGGGCCCGCTCAGCACCGGGCTGCCTCTGCGCGACTACCTGTTTCACGAGCAGACGCTGCGCTACCTGGCGAACATGGCGCTCGTGACCGAATTCCATCTGCCCGGTGTGTTCACGGCCAACCCTTTTCCGCATACGGTCAACGGATCGGTGTGGACACTGCCGTACGAAACCTTGATGTACGTCTCGCTGATGGCGCTGGGGCTGCTCAACCTGTTCGGCCGTGCCGCGGTCGTCGGCCTCGTGTTGACGCTCATGCTGGTGCATTTCGAGGTCGCCCCTGCCCTGGGCATGGACAGCGACATTCTGCGCAAGACGACGCGGCTGGGCATGTTCTTCTTTTCTGGCGCCGCCCTGTATCTGTACCGCAGGCACATCCCGTGGAACGGCGGGATCGCACTGGTACTGCTGGCGCTTACGGGGCTGACGGCCGGCACGGAACGGTGGCCGTTCGTTCATGTACTGACGCTTCCGTACCTGACGATCTACCTGGCGCATGCCAGGCTCGGGCGTCTGTCGCGCTTCGGCAAGTACGGCGACTTTTCCTATGGGATCTACATCTACAGCTTTCCGCTGCAGCAGTTGCTGGTGTACTGGCTGGGGGCAACCGTGCCGATCGGGGTCTTCATGCTGTTGAGTCTGACGCTTGCCATAGCCTTGGCCGCGCTGTCATGGCACTTGCTCGAGTCACCGGCGCTGCGGCTCAAGCGCTGGCTGCAAGGGCGGCGGGTCGAGTCCTCCGCCGGTGTGGGCACCCTGCCCTGAGCGCGCCGCTCAGGCCGATCCGCCAGAGCGGGGTTGGCCAATCAGTGCACGAACGGTGGACGTCAGCCGCTCCAGCCCGGTGCCCTTGGCGAGGAAAGCATCGACCAGGTCACGCCCAGGCACCTGCTGGGGCATGGCCGCACTCATCATCAGGATAGGCACGGCGTCGTAGGCGGGATTGCGGCGGATGGCGCGAACCATTTCGACACCGTTCATTTCCGGCATCATGTAGTCGGTGATGATCAGCGCGGGCATTTCCTGCTCCAGCAGGGCCAGGCCCAGGACGCCATTGGCGGCCTCGACGACGCGATACCCCTCCTCTTCCAGGATCATCACCATCAGTTTGCTCAGACCGAGCTCGTCCTCGACCAGCAGCACAAGCGGCGCCAGCCCGTCCCGGCCGTTGTCACACATTCCCTTCCCCTGCCGGCGACAGGCGGTGCGGGCGTCCTGTTATGACGCCCTCGGTCCCCTCCATCCGCTCGCCCAGGCGGAAGCCCCTCGCATCCAGGTGAAATTCATAGACATAAGGGTCGAAACCGCTCTCGCGCATCTTGAGAATGGCGAGCGTGCGGTAGAGCCGCGACTCGAGTTCGGCATATCGCAGCAAGATGATGTTCTCGGCAATCGCCGATACGGCCGTGAATTGAAGGCCGTGCTGGCCGCCAACGATCTCGGCAAGCTCGGCGGTGAACACCGTGGTCACCCCTTCGCAGCGCAGGATCGCCGTGAGCGTACTGAGGAAGCGCCCCAGCCGCTGCGAGTCAACCGAGGCCTGCTTGAACGCGTCCACACCATCGATGAACAGCCGCCTTGCACCGTGGCGGCGCACGGTTTCGATGATTTCCTCGGCCAGCTCGTCCTGCAGGAACTCGGTCGGTGAATGATGGACCACTCCGACGATACCCTTATCGATCAAAGCGCCCAGCTCGAGCCCGAGGGCATCGGCGCGGCGGCGCAGACGATGCTCGTCCTCGTAGAAGCCGAATACCAACCCGGGCTCCTCGACCGTGCTCTGGCAGATGAAGCTCAGCCCCAGCGTGGTCTTGCCCACGCCGGTCGGGCCAACCAGCAAGGTGGTCGACGAGTAGGGAATGCCTCCCTCGATGATCGCATCCAGCCCGACGGCACCGGTCGACAGCCGCTGGTCGCGCATCACGGCCGACTCCAGCTCGCCCGTAACGGCTTCCAGCCGTGGAAAGACGCGGAACCCGGCGTTGGAAATGGCCGTCATGTGGCGGCCAGCCACGAAGCCGCTGCCTCGGAACTTGCGCACCTGCAGATAGCGATAGGTGCGCGAGTAGTCCTCTTCGCTACCCAGCTGCAGCCAGCCGTCGACCATGGTGAATTCGGGGCTCCCGAATCGCGCTTGCTGTTGGTCAGCAGCAGAATCGTGCAACCCACCACATCGGCGTACACCGACAAGTCGTTGATGAATTCGCGGAAAGCCCGCTCGGAATGGGCGTTTTCCTCGAGGGCGAACAGCCCGTCGATGACGATCAGCGAGGCCTGCTGCCGTTTGCCGTTGCGGGACAGGTAGCGCAGCACGCCTTCCAGGCCGTCGGTACGCAGGATGTCGAAGGCGCTTTCATAGGTGACGGAGGTGCCGGCGTGCCGGTTGTCCATGAACGCCATGTTCTGCAGGTGCCGCAACAACCGGTGATGGGTTTCGGCCAGCAGGGTCACATAGAGCGACCGCTCGCCTCGTGCCGCCCAGCTGTAGCAGATCTGATTGGCCAGGATGGTCTTGCCTTCACCCGGGCCACCCTGGACGATGTACACCGCTCTAGGCAGCAGGCCACCCTCGAGCACGGCGTCCAGCCCGGGTACGCCGGTCGGGACACGCGCTGGACCCGGTGGCACATGGGTATCGGTTTCGCTCACAGCAGCTACTCGTTTCGGTCAATAGGGCGCATGTTAGCAAATGTACCGCCCCCAACCCGGACGCTATCTACATTGGTCAACTGCGCAACGCCGACGTTCAGCGCGGCGAAGCCAACCGCACGTCCTGCCTGACGGCGCTCATTGGTCATGAAGTGAACAGCGGACTGGAGCCACCTGACCAAAACACCTACCATGCGCCGCGACCCCGAGGACAACAAAAACCCCCTATGCACTCAGCCCGCCTGCCGCGCCTGGACTTGCGCCGACTGATCATCCTGCTCGCCATGCTCAGCGGACTGGTCACGCTCAGCATCGGCTTCTACGCGAGTTACAAGGTGCAGCGCGAATCGCTCATCGACAGTACGCTGGAGGCGAACCGCGCCTATGCGGCCAAGCTGGCCAACAGTACGGAGCTGTTTTTCCGGGGTGCACAGCAGCAACTGTCGGTGAGTGCGGAAAGCCTCGCGGCGCGCTTCGATGACCGGACGTTGGCCAGGAGACCGACCGCCTCCGGCGGCAAACCGACAGTTTCAACGCCGTGCTCATTACGGACGCCTACGGCGTGGTGCGTGCAACCGCGCCGAATACCGGACAGCTGGTCGGACAGAAGCTCGACTCACCCGGCGCGCGCCAAGCGCTGCGTGAGCGCCGCCCGTTGATCAGCAGCCCTTACATGTCTGCCATCGGCGAACTGGTGGTCATGATCTCGCACCCGATCACCGCCGAGGACGGCACCTACCTGGGCTACATCGGCGGGGCTATCTACCTCAAGGACCGCAACATCCTCAACAGCCTGCTGGGCGATCACTTCTACCTCGACGGCTCCTATCTCTATGCCGTCGACCGGTCGCGGCGATTGTTGTACCACCCCGACCCTGCGCGGCTGGGCACAGTCGTGGGCGAGAACGAGGTGATCGACAAGGTGCTGCGCGGCGAGTCGGGCAGCCAACGCATCATCAACAGTCAAGGGGTGGACATGCTGGCCGGCTACGCGGCCTCGCCGGCGTCCGGCTGGGGCGTGGTCGCCCAACGGCCGACAGCCGACACCCTTCACCCGCTCGACGGGCTGATGCTGAAGGTCCTGCGCGAGACGGCACCGCTCGCGCTGCTGACCCTCTTGTGTAGCTGGGGACTCGCCAGGCTGATCACACGACCGCTGTGGCAATTGGCGCAGAGCGCCAGCGAAATGGATGCGCCCGAAAGCGCCGAACGCATCCAGCGCATCCGCTCCTGGTATTTCGAGGCGGCACAACTCAAGCGCGCCTTGCAGTTGGGCATCAGCCTGCTCCACCAGCGCATCGGCAAGCTCAACCTCGACGCCCAGACCGATCCACTGACCGGTTTGCACAACCGCCGCGGCCTGCAGTTGGCGCTCGAGGCGATGGCCGCGGAGCGGCGCCCTTTCGCTGTGATTGCCCTGGATCTGGACCATTTCAAGCGCATCAACGACACCCACGGGCACGACGTTGGCGACAACGTGATCCGCTACGTGGCGCAATTGATGACCGCCTGCTCGCGTGATGCGGACGTGCTCTGCCGCAGCGGTGGCGAGGAGTTCCTGATTCTTCTGCCCGAGGCCAATCTGGAATCCGCCTTGCTGGTCGCCGAACGCCTGCGTCAAAGCGTCGAGCAGGACGACCTGCCCGACGTCGGCCATATCACCATTTCGCTAGGTATCGCGCTCTGGCCCTATCATGCCGAGCACATCGAGCGCACCCTCAAGCTGGCAGACGGAGCGCTCTACAAGGCCAAGCAACGCGGGCGCAACCGCTCGGAAATTGCCGAACCCGACGCGCCCAGGCCCGGCTGAGCGACGCGACGCCGTCACCCCGTCCGCCAGCCGACGCCTGGTCCGCAACAGCAGGTTCGAACGGACGCAAATCGCTGTATACTCCCGCGCCTTTTAAGCACGGTGTCCTGAGGTAACCCGATGAGCAAAGCTCCTACTGTCGGATTCGTTTCGCTTGGCTGCCCGAAAGCCACGGTGGATTCCGAACGCATCCTGACCCAGCTGCGCATGGAGGGCTACCAGATCGTGCCCACCTACCAGGACGCCGACGTGGTGGTGGTCAACACCTGTGGCTTCATCGACAGCGCCAAGGCCGAATCGCTGGACGCCATCGGCGAGGCCATCGCCGAGAATGGCAAGGTGATCGTCACCGGCTGCATGGGCGTGGCCGAAGACAACATCCGCAGCGTCCACCCCAGCGTCCTCGCCGTGACCGGCCCGCAGCAGTACGAGCAGGTGGTCAACGCCGTGCATGAGGTCGTACCGCCGAAAATCGACCACGACCCCTTCGTCGACCTCGTCCCGCCGCAGGGCATCAAGCTCACCCCGCGCCACTATGCCTATCTGAAGATATCCGAAGGCTGCAACCACAGCTGCAGCTTCTGCATCATTCCATCCATGCGCGGCAAGCTTGTCAGTCGCCCCGTGGGGACGTGCTCAGCGAGGCCGAGCGGCTGGTCAAGGCGGGCGTGAAGGAAATCCTGGTGATCAGCCAGGACACCAGCGCCTACGGCGTGGACGTGAAATACAAGACCGATTTCTGGAACGGCCAGCCGGTCAAGACGCGCATGCTGGAGCTCTGCCAGGCCCTGTCGTCGATGGGGGTGTGGGTTCGCCTGCATTATGTCTACCCCTACCCCAACGTCGATGACGTGATTCCACTGATGGCCGAGGGCAAATTGCTGCCCTACCTGGACATTCCCTTCCAGCACGCCAGCCCGAAGGTGCTCAAGGCGATGAAGCGCCCGGCCTTCGAGGACAAGACGCTGGCACGCATCAAGAAGTGGCGTGAAATCTGCCCGCAGCTGACCATCCGTTCGACCTTTATCGTCGGCTTCCCCGGCGAGACGGAAGAAGATTTTCAGTACCTGCTCGACTGGCTCACCGAAGCGCAGCTGGACCGGGTCGGCTGTTTCCAGTATTCGCCCGTCGAAGGTGCGCCGGCCGAAGCGCTGGGTCTGGAGCCGGTACCGGACGAGATCAAGCAGGACCGCTGGGACCGCTTCATGGCGCACCAGCAGGCCATCAGTGCTGCGCGCCTGGAGCGCAAGATCGGCCAGGAGATCGAGGTGCTGATCGACGAAGTGGACGAGGACGGCGCCATCGGCCGCTCCTATGCCGACGCACCCGAAATCGACGGCATGGTCTACGTCGACAGCGACAAGCCGCTGCAACCGGGCGATAAGGTGCGGGTACGCGTCACCAACGCCGATGAGTACGATCTCTGGGCCGAAGGGATCTGAGCCAGGCCCCGGACACGAAAACGCCCCGCACATGCGGGGCGTTTCGTTCCTGCGTGGCAAACCCTTCAGCCTCGCTGCGGCGGCCTGCGCACCGGCGCATCGCCGGCCACGTAGTACTTCGCCGTGCTGCGCGGCAGCGGCTCTCGCCCACGGATGCGATCGGCGATCTTCTCGGCGATCATGATGGTGGTCGCGTTGAGGTTGCCGGTGATGATCTGCGGCATGATCGAAGCATCCACCACGCGCAGCCCTTCCACACCATGCACTCGCCCCTGCCCATCGACGACCGCCATATCGTCCGTGCCCATCTTGCAGGAGCATGAAGGGTGATAGGCCGTCTCGGCGTGCTCGCGGACGAAGGCGTCCAGGTCCGCATCGCTCTGCGCCTCGAGGCCGGGGCTCAGTTCGCGCCCTCGATAGGGATCGAGCGCCGGCTGGTTCATGATCTCGCGGGTCAACCGGATGCCGTCGCGGAACTCCTGCCAATCCTGCTCGTGCGACATGTAGTTGAACAAGATGCTCGGGTCGACCCGGGGATCGGTCGAGCGAATCTGCACGCGGCCCCGGCTCGGTGAGCGCATCGAGCCTACATGCGCCTGGAAGCTGTGTCCGTCATGGGCGTTGGAGCCGTTGTAGCTGACCGCCACCGGCAGGAAGTGGAACTGGATGTTGGGCCACTCGAACTCGTCGCGGCTACGAATGAAACCGCCCGCTTCGAACTGGTTGCTGGCGCCAATACCGGTGCCTCGAAAGAGCCATTCGGCGCCGATCGCCGGCTGGTTCCACCACTTCAATGCCGGATAGAGCGAGACCGGCTTCGTGCACTCGTATTGCAGGTACATCTCCAGATGGTCCTGCAGGTTCTGCCCGACGCCCGGCAGGTCCTGCACCAGCTGGATGCCCAACCCTTTGAGCAGCGCGGCCGGACCGACACCCGAGCGCTGCAGCACCTGCGGAGACGCGATGGCTCCACCGCAGAGCAGGACCTCCCGTCGCGCCCGAACGGTCGTGGGTTGCTCACGGCCTTGCAGGTAAAGTCACGCCGACCGCGCGCTTTCCTTCGAACAGCACCCGGTCCGTCACCGCATGGGTCAGGATCTTGAGGTTGGGCCTGTCCTTGGCCTGGTCGAGATAGCCGCGGGCGGTGCTGGCGCGGCGACCGTTCGGCGTGACGGTGCGGTCCATCGGGCCGAAACCTTCCTGCTGATAGCCGTTGAGGTCCTCGGTCTTTGGGTAACCGGCCTGCACGCCCGCCTCGACCATGGCATGGAACAGCTCGTTGTTGCCGGGCTTAGGGGTCGTCACGCTGACCGGGCCGTCCCCGCCGTGATAGTCGTTGGGGCCGGTATCGCGGCTTTCCGCCTTGCGGAAATAAGGCAGACAGTTCAGGTACGTCCAGTCCTCGAGGCCTGGTGCCTTGGCCCAGTTGTCGTAGTCCAGCGCATTGCCGCGGATGTAGCACATGCCATTGATCAATGAGGAGCCGCCAAGGCCCTTGCCGCGTCCGCAATCCATGCGGCGGTTGTTCATGTGCGGCTCGGGGTCGGTCTTGTAGGCCCAGTTGTAGCGGGTGCCCTGCAAGGATACGCCAGCGCGGCGGGCATCTGGGTGCGGAAATCCAGGCGGTAATCGGGGCCACCGGCCTCCAGCAGCAGGACGCTGACATCCGCATCCTCGGTCAGGCGTGCCGCCAAGGTATTCCCGGCCGAGCCGGCGCCAATGATGATGTAGTCGTATTCCATGGTTCCTCCTATAGCCCCGCCCGGCTCACCGCCGGGCGCGAGCGCCGCGCCTGTCTAGAAAACCGAGGCGAAGTCGCCCAGTTCCACCTGCACGGATTTCAACCGCGTGTAGTGCGCCAGGGACGAAATGCCGTTTTCGCGGCCAATACCGGACTGCTTGTAGCCACCGACCGGCATCTGCGCAGCCGACTCACCCCAGGTATTGATCCAGCAGATGCCCGCTTCCATCTGGTGAATGATGCGGTGAGCGCGGGCCAGGTCGCGGGTGACCACGCCGGCAGCCAGACCATAGTCGCTGTCGTTCGCGCGGCGGACCGCTTCGTCTTCGTCGTCATAGGTCAACAGGCTGAGGACCGGGCCGAAGATCTCTTCGCGGGCGATGATCATGTCATCGGTGCAATCGCTGAAGATGGTCGGCTCGACGAAGGCACCACGACCGAACTCGCCAGCCGTGGCGCGCTCGCCCCCGCAAAGCAGCCTTGCGCCTTGCGCCTTGCCCTTGGCGATGTAGCCGAGCACGTTCTGCATGTGCGCGAAGCTGACCATCGGGCCGAAGGTGGTCCGCTCGTCTTGCGGGTCGCCCATGCGGATGCGCTTGACCCGTTCCAGCAGCTTGGCCTCGAACTCAGCGAGCCGCTGACGGGGCACGAACACGCGGGTGCCGTTGGTACAGACCTGCCCGGAGCTGAAGAAATTGGCCATCATCGCGATGTCGGCGGCGCGATCGAGGTCCGCGTCGTCACAGACGACCAGGGGCGACTTGCCCCAAGCTCCATGGTGACGTCCTTGAGCGACGACGCTGCGGCGCTGGACATCACCTTCTTGCCGGTTACCACACCACCGGTAAAGGACACCTTGGCGATGCGCGGATGCTCGGTAAGCAGCGCGCCGATTTCCGCCCCGGTTCCGGTCAACACATTGAACACACCGGCGGGCAAACCCGCCTCGGTGAAGATTTCCGCCAGTTTGAGCGCGCTCAGCGACGTCACCTCGCTGGGTTTGAAGATCATCGCGTTGCCCGCCGCCAGAGCGGGCGCTGCTTTCCACAGGGCGATCTGGATCGGATAGTTCCAGGCACCGATACCGGCGACGACACCCAGCGGCTCGCGACGGGTATAGACGAAGCTCGTATCTCGCAGCGGTATCTGCTCGCCTTCGATGGCAGGCGCCAGGCCCGCGTAATACTCCAGCACGTCGGCGCCGGTGACGATATCGACGCTGCGGGTCTCCATTAGCGGCTTGCCGGTGTCGAGGGTTTCGAGCAGAGCCAGTTCGTCGTTGCGCTCGCGCAGGATATCGACCGCCTTGCGCATCACACGGGCACGTTCGATGCCGGTGAACGAAGCCCAGATCTTCTGCCCCTTCTCGGCACTCTGGACCGCGCGCTCGAGATCGGCAGCCGAAGCCTGAGCGACCTCCGCCAGGACTTCGCCATTGGCGGGGTTGATGCTCTCGAAGAAACGGCCGCCGCTTGCGTCGACGTAGGCACCATCGATGTAGAGTTGTTGCCGTGGGTAACGGGCCATGATGTACCTCTTGCGATGTCCGAACGGCCGGGCCGGGTAGGCCCTGCCGTGATGTGAAAGAAGCCGTGGCGTACACGGCCGGGATCAGTTGCCTGCGGTACCCGGCTCGGATGCGCCGTCCGACAGGGTGCCCTGCTCGCGCTGCAGATGCAGGAACTGCATGTGATGCTCGTAGTGGTCGAGGATGTCCTCGATCAGCTGGCGCTTTGAGTAGCCCATCAGGTCATAGCCAAGACTGCCTTGGCGCAGGTGCGCCTCGAGCCGGTAGTAATGGGCGCTGCTGCTGGAGGTGCGCACGGCAAAGGACGGCATGGCGCTGCGCAGCGGCCAGATCTGATAGGTGAAATCCAGCTCGGTGCCCAGGTTCACGTTGAGGATGAGATGTTCGTTGCCGGCCTCGCCTTCGATGATCTCCACCGGCACGCCCTTCTCGCCGAGCGCCTTCTGGATCTCTTCCATTGCCGGCCGGCAGGTCTCCTTCAGGTAGCGACGAATCTGCGACAGGCTCGGAAAACTCATGGCACGGGACAACCGCTGGCTCCAGTTCATGTGCGCATGCTCCAGCGTCGCGCGACCGGACAGATGCCCGGCCAGGCTTTTCTGGTAGCTGTCTGCCATCACACCTTCCACGTGCAGCGCCTTGAACAGGCCCACCATCATGAATACCAGCACGATCGAGAATGGCAGGCCCATGATCACCACGGTGCCCTGCAAGGCGGTGAGGCCGCCGGCGATCAGCAGCGCCAAGGTCAGCACGCCGATGATCGCGGCCCACAGCACACGCATCCACACCGGCGCATCGCTGTTGGCATCCCTGAGAATCGAGGTGAAGTTAGACAAGACCAGCGACCCCGAATCGCCTGACGTGACGAAAAATACGATCGCCAGGATGGTGGCGACGGCGGTGGTCAACCCCGCCCAGGGAGGCTTTGCAGGAAGAGATAGATCGATGACCCAGGGTTGGCAACTGCCTGTGCGCCGAACTCGACGGCACCGTTCATGACCATCTCGATGGCACTGTTACCCATGATCGACATCCAGGCCATCATGAAGGCCAGGGGCAGCAACAGGGTGCCAACGACGAACTCGCGAATGGTACGGCCACGCGAGATGCGCGCCAGGAACAGCCCGACGAAGGGGCCCCATGCGATCCACCAGGCCCAGAAGAAGACGGTCCAGGCGTTCAGCCACTCGGTAGGCTGCTGATAGGCGTAGGTGTCGAACGACAGCCCGATGAAATTGGAGAAGTAGTCGCCGATGTTCATCACCAGCGCGTTGAGCAGGAAGGTCGTCTCGCCGGCGAACAGGACGAAGAGCAGGAGCAGCACGGCCAGCAGCATATTGAATTCGGACAACCGGCGTATGCCGCGCTCCACGCCGGTGGCGGCCGATATGGCGGAAAACACGACGATCAAAACCACCAGGACCGCCTGGGTGACGGTGCCTTCGGGCACGCCGAAGATGTAGTTCAGCCCGAAATTGAGCTGGATGATGCCGATCCCGAGGCTGGTCGCGATGCCAAAGACGGTGCCCAGGACCGCGGCGGTGTCCACCGTATGACCGATCGGTCCGTAGATGCCCTTGCCGAAAATCGGATAGAGCGAGGAACGAATCGACAGCGGCAGTCCCTGGCGAAAGCTGAAGTAGGCCAGCGACATACCCACCAAGGTGTACACGCCCCAACCGGACAACCCCCAATGCAGGAAGGTCAATTCCATGGCGTGGCGTGCGGCCTGGATCGACCCACCCTCGCCCACTGGCGGTTCGAGGAACTGCGTAATCGGCTCGGCGATGCAGAAGAACAGCAGGTCGATGCCGATACCGGCAGAGAACAGCATTGCCGCCCAGGTCAGGACGTTGAATTCAGGCTTGGAATGATCCGGCCCAAGGCGGATCTTGCCGTAGCGGCTGGTCGCGATCACCACGACGAAGGTGAGGTAAGCCACCACGGCAAGGAAGTAGAACCAGCCGAAGGTATCGGAAATCCAGCCGAGTACCGCATTGATCACTTGCAATGCCGCGTCAGTGGAAAACATGGTCCACAGCGCGAACACTACGATCGCGATCGCTGAACTGTAGAACACGACCGGGTTGATGCGATCCCGGGATGAATCGTTATCGTTGGGTGAGAGCTCAGCCTCGTTCATCAGTTCGTTCTCCTGAACTTGTTCTGATAGTGGACATCGCGGCGCGATGGAGGTGGCAGACCTGGGCGCTGCCTGGAGGGCAGCGAAGGTCGCTGCCGAAAAGGGGTCGCACCGAAAGGCGGTACGCCGAATGCCGCCGAAGGTCGTCGCAACCTTGGCGCGGAAGGGGTTCAGCCATGCAGCCGTAAATCAAAAATAGCTCATCTTCTAAAAAAGGGCGGCTATCCTACACGAATACCTGCAACCCTGCACGCACGACCTCCATTACCCGTAGTGCTCAGACAACAAACGGGGATGTAAAGGACCTCGAAGACCATCGCCTTCGCTAAGCTATAGCTCCCTCAATCGAATTCGCTGACATGCCCTATCGCGTCTCACCCATCGGTTTCGTGCGTTCGTGCTTCAAGGAAAAATTCGCGATCCCCCGCCAGCCTCATCTGGCGCCGGCCGCTCGGGGCGTGCTTGAACTCGTCGCTCCCTTCGATCAGGCCGTTGCTCTGGAAGGGCTCGAGCAGGTCAGTCACGTATGGCTGCTGTTCCTTTTCCACGAAGCACTGGAGGCGCAACCGCGCTTGCGAGTACGCCCGCCCCGCCTCGGCGGCAATCGCATGGTGGGGGTTTTCGCGACTCGATCGACGCATCGCCCCAACGGCATTGGCCAATCGGTCGTGCGGCTCGAAGGCGTCGAGCCCGGCCGGTTGCGCCTGTCCGGTATCGACCTGCTCGACGGCACGCCAGTGCTGGACATCAAGCCTTACGTGCCCTATGCGGACGCCATTGCCGAGGCGCGTAACGAACTCGCCGCAGAAGCGCCTGGCGCGATAGCCGTGCAGTGGACGGAAAACGCGCTGGCCCAGGCCAGGCAGCAGGCCGGGCGGCTCAGCGAACCGCTGGTGGAACTGATCGAACAGTGTCTGGCGCAAGACCCACGCCCGGCCTACCAGGTGCCGCCCCCGGAACGCCGCTACGGCACGCGACTGTGGGACGTGGATGTCCGTTGGCATTACCCGGCCCCGGACAGGATCCGGGTGCTCGAGGTGGTGAAGGCCTGACCGGCTCGCGCCAGGGCGCCGGGCGCGCGGCTATTTCGCAGGCGTGAGCAGCAACCGCTGGTTGCCGTAGATCTTGTCGAGGTTCTCCGCCTTGAACGGGAAGCTCTGGTACCGGCCCTTCAACCAGGCGTCGATGCCATCGGCGTAATGCGGACTTGCAGGATTGCCCGACTGCCCCGAGCTGTTGAGCCCGAGCATCGGCTCCTCCCGACCGAAATCGACGATGATGCGCATGGCCGGAATCAGCCAGGTATCGAAATCCTCTCCCCAGCGGTAAGCCGACACGTTCAGTGTGTTGTGGTCGCCACCAGCGGCATAGGGGCCGCGGTCCAGATAGCTGGCAATCGCCTTCATGCCGCTGCGCTGCCCCGCCGGCAGGTAAGGCGCAAGACGGGTGGTTTCCGTCTGCCAGCGGTAGGTGTGCAGCCCTCCCCACCGCCAGCTGGCGGGATCAGGTCCCTGCGCCCGCTTCATGTAGTCGACCGCGGCGGCGAGCGCGCGGGCCAGGATTCGCGGCTTGTCTTCCTGCTCGGGCGTCGAGACATCGTTCCAGAACGGGCTGTCGTCCCGCGCCAGCAGATGGTCGGCCTGCGCCGAGTAGGATGCGTTCGCCATCTCGACCAGGGCCTGCCATGCCGCCTCGGTATCAGGGCCGAGCTCGTCGAGGAAGATCGCGCGGGCGGATTCGCTCAGAAAGGCCTCGTAGAGCGCTGCATCCGCAGAGTCGGCGGCAAGCGTGCCATCGAAGCGCAGCAGGCGCGCCAAGGCCAGTCGCGCGTCACCGCGCGCCGGCTCGGCTAGTGCATCGATCGCAGCCTCCAGCGGCTCGGCCATACCTGGCGCTTCGAACATCGCCTTCAACTTGGCCGCGAACAGGGTCGTCTGGTCGTACTGCATGGCCGTCGTGCTGCGGCCGTCCTGTTTGCCAGCGCCAAGCAACTGCTCGATGCGCTCGGCTCGCTCAGGGTAATACCAGGAATTGGACAGTTGCATGCCGTACCCCTTCGGCACGGTGCGATGGTTGGCCGTACCCAACCAGCCCTGCATCGGATCCTGATCGTAAGGGTGCAACATCGGATCGGCGAAGCCATCCCAGTCATAGCGTCCATCCCAACCCGGTGACGGTAGCAGGCCGACGCCTTCGCGCCGATTCGGGAAGCGCCCGGTCACCTGCCATCCGATGCCCTGTTCGTCGGCAAACAGGATATTCAACGCCGCGGCGCGGATCTCGCGAGTCGCCTCGAACGCCTGATCCACCGACTGCGCACGGGAAAGGTCGAAAAACGCATCCAGGGACTGGTCGCCTTCGAACGGAAGGCCTTTCAAAGCCACCCCATAACCAGTGCTCATCCGGAGCGGCTGCAGCGGATGCTTGCGCTCGCCCAGCACACTGTTGAGCAGCGGCCCGTTGCGGGTTTCGTAGATCGTTTCACGGACAGGACGCTCCCCTTGATGAAGAAGGTTTCGTGGCGCTCACGCAGTGGCACCCACTTCCCGTCTGCCAGGTAACGCCACTGATTGCCCTCCTGCCTGACCTGCTCGAGGAACAGATCCTGGGTATCGCCCATGACCATCGTCATGCCCCAGGCCAGCTTGCCGTTGAAACCCGCGACGACCGCCGGAACGCCGGCAATGGTGACGCCTGCTGCCTGGAACTTCGGGGCCCTGATCTGCACGAAATTCCAGTATGAGGGCATCGATAGCGGTAGATGCGTGTCGTTGGCGAGCAACGGCTTGCCGCTTCGAGTGTTGCTCCCGGCGACGGCCCAATTGTTCGAAGCGGCTACGCCGAGCATATTCAGGTCCGCGACCTGCTGGCTCGCGCCTACCAGTGCGGCAAGCCCAGGGATCGTGCCACTCAGCTCCAGCCCCTTCAATTTTTCCGCCTCCCCGACCGGCAGGGCTTCGTCCGGATACGTGGGTACGAGCCAGGCCAGACTGTCGCTCCCTACCTTCTGCGCCAGGACGAGCGAGGCAATCTCCTCCTGGAGATTCACCGACAGACCGAAATTGAGCAGGCAGAACACCAGCACCGAGTCCTCGGGCTTCCAGTATTCCGGCTGGTAGCCAGCCGCCGCGAGATCCATAGGCAGCCGGTCTCGGTGACGGAAGAGATAGGCGTTGACGCCCCGGGCGTAGACCTCGAAGAATTTCTTCAGCCGAGGCGAACTGTCGCGGTACAGAACCGACGCGCTGTGCCGCAGGTTGACGGCCCGCATGAACCTGTCAACGTCAAGCATGCCGGGCCCCGCCATCTCCGACAGGCGTCCCTGGGCCATCAGGCGCAGGCTGACCATCTGACTCAGGCGATCCGTGGCGTGGATGTAACCCAGGCCGAACAGGGCATCGTGAAAGGTCGCCGTCTCGATCAGTGGCATACCCATCGCGTTGCGTCGGATGCTGACACTCTTGTCCAGGCCGGTGGTCGCCTGGATTCCCTGCGCCGGGGGCAAGCTGTCACTGTAGCGACTGTCGAGATAAGCCTGGCAGCCCGAGAGCGCCCCCGTTGCCAACGCAGCGCTTGCAATCAGGCGAAGCAGAACACACGGCAGACGCAGCGACATCGAGGACTCCTCGCAGGCGAACGATTGAAGAACGGAAAGGATAGATGCTCGGCGGGAGCGATCAGGCAGCCTGGCGGCCCTTCGGCAGGGCCTCATCGAGCAACCAGCGCGCAGATCGCCGGGCTTCCGCCTTGTGCTGTAACTCGAGCGCGCTGAACGCGGCTTCATGTCGGCGACGCTCGGCCCGCTCGAGAGCATTCCAGGCGGCGTGGGTCGGCACGGTAGCGGTCGCTTCGAACAACCGCTGAAAGACCTGGCAGCGCGGATCCTGGCCAAGCTGCGCATCGTAGTTGTCGAGCAGCACCTTGATGCGAATGGCTCCCTCGATCAACGGAACCTGCTCGTCGAGCAGGCTGCCGGCAAGAATGCGCAAATCCTCGGCCAGGGCAGCATGCTGATTGGCCTGCAACGCAGCCAACTGCTGCTCCCGCCGCCAGACCTTGCGCCACAGATAAAGCGCATAGCCCGCCAGTGCCGCGATGACCAGCAGGCCGGCGATGGACAGGCTAATGGCCCAGGACGTCATGAGCGCGTCAGGCTCCGTGGCACTTCTTGAATTTCTTGGCGCTGCCGCATGGACAGGGGTCGTTGCGACCGATGCTCTTCAGGGGATTGCGCACGGGATCGTGCCCATGATTGCAATGCGGACCATGAACATGGTGGGCGTGGCCATGCTCATGCTCGTGGTCATGGTTGCAATCGGGGCCGTGCACATGTGGCTGCTGGTTCATCGGTGTCGCTACTCCGGGATAAAGTTGCCGGGGATTATCTCGCCATTGGTCGAGATGTGCACGCCCCGTCCGAGCATCAGACCGGTTTTCAGCTCACCGTCCAGCCGATAGGCAATCGGCCTGTCGGGTTTCTCGAGCAGGCGGACGATGTATTTCATGTGACGCCAGAGATTTGTGTGCACCGGCACTTCGTAGTATTCGAAACCGTGCGCAGGGATAGTCGCCCAGGCACTGGACTCACCTTTGGCCAGTTCGACGTCGTTGAGATGGACCCGGTAGACGAGGCCTCGGACCGGAAGACTCCGCTCGTTGGGGTTGTCGATACGAAAGCGCAGCATGAATTGCTGCTCGAGCAATCGCGCCTTGATGATCTCGACATCGGTCAACTGGACGTCCGGATCCTGGAAATCACTGGAAAACCAGGTGGAACAGCCCGCCGTGGCGGTTAGCAAACCCAGCAAGACCACAACTCTGGATATTCTTCTTATCGGCGCGTGGCACAGCATTCCGGTACTCCAAAGGACGACCAAGTGTAGCAAGCACCCCTTGGCCTGCAATGCACTGGTAGGCGAATTTAGCACGTCTGTGCTACGACTTTGCTACCGTCCTGCCCAGGTGGCGCGTGAAGCCAGCGCGCCACCTTCCGGGGCCTACTCACCCGAGCAGCGCACGCGCCAAAACTGCTCGAACCTTGGCGATCCCCTCCTTCAATGCAGCCTCGATCTCGGCCATGGTGATGATCCCGGTGGTCTTTCCCGCAGCCGGATTGACGACCAGCGCAAGGCAGACATACGGCAGGTCCAGCTCCCTCGCCAATACCGCTTCGGGCATCCCGGTCATACCAACGATGTCGCATCCGTCACGCTCCATCCGGGCAATCTCGGCCACCGTCTCCAGCCTCGGCCCCTGCGTGCAGCCATACACGCCATGACTGCTGAACGCATAGCCTTCGGCAGCCAGCGCGCCGATCAAGCGTTGCCGCAGCGCCTCGTCATAGGGATAGCTGAAATCGACGTGCGTGACGTGGTCGATGTCGTCCTGGAAGAAAGTGTGTTCGCGGCCGTAGGTGTAGTCGATCAGTTGATGCGGTACGCACAGATGGCCTGCCCCCATCGCGGCATGAATGCCACCGACCGCATTGACCGCGAGCACAGCGTCGGCACCGGCCTGTTTCAAGGCCCAGAGATTGGCACGGTAGTTCACCTGGTGCGGAGGGATGCGATGGGGGTGGCCGTGCCTGGCGAGAAAGAGGATGTCATTACCCGCGTACTGCCCCTCAGGATGTCCGCGGACGGAGGGCCGTAAGGCGTTTCGATGAAGCGCGCTTCACTCAGGGTAAGGCCCGGCAACTCGGTCAGGCCGGTGCCGCCGATGATGGCGTGAACAGTCATGCGTTTTCCTTGGTTCAGGCAACGAGGCCTGCCGACTTGAGTGATTCAAGCGCGGCGAGCCAATGCGGATTCTGCTTGTATTCCAGCGAGCCAACGCACCGGCGGCGCATCGTCTTCAGCGCTGGAGGCGCTTGAACGCGCAGGCGCTGCAGTGCACTGAGCGCCAGTTCAGCCGCAGCGCGATCGTTGCACACAAGCCCCATGTCGCACCCAGCCCCAAGAGCGGCCTCGATGCGACTGGCCGCATCGCCGGCGACGTGCGCGCCCGCCATCGACAGATCGTCGCTGAAGATCACGCCGCGAAAGCCCAGCTCCTGACGCAGGATGTCCTGCAACCAGCGGCGAGAAAACCCAGCCGGCTGGTCATCGACCGCTGGATAGATGACATGCGCCGGCATCACGGCATCGAGCTCGCCGGCCAACTGGCGGAAAGGCACCATGTCCTGCTCGCGGATCAGGTCCAGCGATCGTTCATCCACGGGGATCGCGACATGCGAATCGGCCTCTGCCCAACCATGCCCCGGGAAGTGCTTGCCGGTGGTTGCCATGCCGGCCCGCCGCATCCCCCGCATGAATGCGCCTGCGAGCTCGCTCGTTTGCACCGCATCACCGCCGAATGAGCGAGCACCGATGACCGCGCTGCGCTGGTGATCAAGATCCAGTACCGGCGCGAAGCTGAAGTCGAGCCCCACCGCGAGCACCTCGGTGGCCATGACCCAACCACAGGTTTCGGCCAGCTGCGCCGCATCCTGACGGCCAGCGAATTCGCCCATCGCTGGCAGGCGCACGACATCACGGCGCAGCCGCTGGACGCGCCCGCCCTCCTGATCCACAGCCAGAAGCAGATCCGGCCGAATCGCGCGAACCGACCTTGAAAGCTCCGCGACCTGACGAGGGTGTTCGATATTGCGGGCAAACAGGATCAACCCGCCGACCTCGGGCTGGCGCAGCAGGTGACGATCCTCGGCACTCAACCAGGTGCCTGCGATATCCAGCATCAATGAACCAAGCATTTACGACGCCAATCCTTCATCGAGCACTGCGCTTGCCCATTCCGGACGGGCCGCCTCTTCGATATGGACCTCACAACCAGCGGGCACCAGGGGAAAGAGAGCGAGCAAATCCGCGTTACGCAGCCTGATGCAACCGTGAGATAGCGGCACGCCCATGGGCTCGGTATCAGGCGTGCCGTGCAAATAGATGTAGCGGCGAAAGGTATCCACCGCCCCAAGACGATTGAAGCCGAGCTCGCAACCGCTGAGCCAGAGAATCCGGGTCAGGATCCAGTCTCGCCCGGGGTACTGTTCGTGCAATGCCGGCGTCCATACTTCTCCGGTCCAACGCCTCCCCGTAACACAGCCCCAAGGGGCAGCCCTTCACCTATACGGGCGCGGACCCGGTGACGCCCGCGAGGGGTACAACCCGAACCATTCTGCTCGCCTACCCCGTTACGGGCGGAAGATATTGGCAAGCGCACACGAAGCCGCCCGCCCGAGAAGCCATAGAGCCGCTGGTCAGCGATGGAAACATGGAGCAAATCGAGTGTAAGCATGGGCCGGTAGCTTAGCCGATCGACCGCGGACGGTGAACTCAACCCTTGGCAGGCATCGCCAGCGCGTTGCGCCGTGCGATGGGTTGAGCTTGCGCCAGCGTCGCGTCGAGCCCGCCTGAATCGGCTCGCATCCCCGCAGCGAGGAACGGCACCATCATCCGCATGACCTGCTCGATCGACGTCTTCGCACCGAAGTCATTCTCGGCGATGGCGCGCAGCGCCTTGATCCCGGACATGCTGAATGCCGCCGCCCCGAGCATGAAGTGCACCCGCCAGAACAGCTCGATGGGTGGAATCGCTGGCGAAGCTTCGTGCACGCGCATCATGTAACGACGGAACACCTTGCCGTACATGTCTTCCAGATAACGCCGCAGATGCCCCTGGCTCTGGCTGAAGGACAAGCCCAGCAGCCGCATGAAGATCGACAGGTCGTCACCGCTTCGGGGTTTGACCGCCAAAGCCTGCTCGACGAGGATTTCCAGCAGCTCCTCCAAGCTATCGGTCTTGTCAGACTGGGCTTCACGCCGGTCCAGTTCTCGCTCCAGGCTGGCACAGAACGGACCGAGAAACCGAGAGAAGACCGCCTGGATGAGGGCCTTTTTGGAGCCGAAGTGATAGTTGACCGCCGCGAGGTTGACCCCCGCCTTGCTGGTGATAAGGCGAAGCGATGTCTCGGCGAAGCCTTTTTCCGCGAACAGCTGTTCCGCCGCATCCAGAATCCGCTCGACTGTTTCCGACTGCGCCATGCCCTCTCCCGAACACCAAACAAGTGTTTGAAACTTACGTTTCGGCCCGAACCAAGTCAACCTGAAACCGCCGTGGGCCCGGGCGCCATGTCGGAAAGCTTGCATCATGCCCGCGCCCGGCTCAACCAAACAAGGATTGCCAAGGTCAGATCACTGTATATAATCCCAGCACCTGTATAAAAGAACAGAGCCCATCATGATCAAGCTGACCCCGCGGCAGTCGGAAATCCTTGCCTTCATCAAGCGGTGCCTGGAAGACAACGGCTATCCGCCGACACGCGCTGAAATTGCGCAGGAGTTGGGCTTCAAATCACCGAATGCCGCCGAGGAGCACCTCAAGGCCCTGGCCCGCAAGGGTGCGATTGAAATGACGCCAGGCGCATCCAGAGGCATCCGGGTGCCAGGCTTCGAACCGGCAGCCGAGGAGAACGGGCTTCCCGTGATCGGTCGTGTCGCGGCAGGGGCCCCCATTCTTGCCGCGCAGAACATCGAAGAATCCTGTCAGATCAACCCTGCATTTTTTCATCCCCGTGCCGATTACCTGTTGCGTGTACGCGGCACGAGCATGAAGGACATCGGCATATTCGACGGCGACCTGCTCGCGGTGCATACGACGCGTGAAGCGCGCAATGGTCAGGTGGTCGTGGCACGCCTGGACGATGAAGTGACCGTCAAGCGCTTCAAACGAGAAGGTAACAAGGTATGGCTGCTGGCTGAGAATCCTGAGTTCGCCCCCATAGAGGTCGATCTCGAACAGCAGGAACTGGTGATCGAAGGCTTGAGTGTCGGCGTGATTCGCCGTTGAAGGAGAGGTTTATGCAGTATCAACCACTACCCGTTGCAGGCAACCCACCGCAGCTCTCCCTGTTCGAAGGACTCCTTTCGCAGGGCATCACACCGTTCGCGAGGCTCGAACAGGCAAACGCCGCCGTACAACCCGCCGAGGAACGCCTCAGTGAGATGACGCTGACAGGCAGCGACATTCACTGTCGCTTGCTGATCGCCCCGATTCTGCGCGATCTGAGCCAAGCCATCGATACCCGCTGGCTTACGCTGATAGCGCCGCCAGGCTCGCTGTCGAACAGCTGGCTGAAGGAAAGTGGATTCAATCGCGACCGCATCCTGCTGTTGCCCGCCCGGGCGTCTCAGACCGCCCTTGACCTGGCTTGCAAGGCCCTGATGTCCGGCTGCAGCCATACGGTGATCACCTGGTTCGATCGACTGGATCGTGCTAGTCGCGCCAGGCTGCGCACCGCAGCCGAACAGGGCGCCGCCCAGAGCCTGAACATCAGAATGGCTTGAAGCCTGAAGACACCGGCACAGGGATGTGCCATCGATACACGCCGGGCGCAACGCCCGCCGCTCAATGCAAGACGCGCGGAGCCTCTTCCTGCTCCAGCTCTCCTTCCGACATCCGACCTGCCATCTGTACGCCCACATTGAACATCGCCTTGGCGATTTCGACGTGTTGCCCCTGCAGGAACGCCTTGGCGTCGTCGGAAAAATCCAGCGTCACCAGCACCCCTTCGTCATCGGCGCGACGCAGCACGATGCTGCCATCGGGAAGCTCGACGATTTCCAGAAATGAGGTTGGCATAGGACTGGCTCTCTGGTGAAAGGCGGGCATTGTAACAGCCACCGACACGGCCGCCAGCCTTTATGGCTTTATGCAGCCGCCCTCGCTCCGCCCACACGACGGGTGCATCAGATCGGCAAGGGGAAGTACGATGACCGCCCAGCCGCGAGAGCGACGCCGTCTCCCGAAACCATCGATGATCTCCAAGACTTACCTGCTTACCGCACTTGCCATGTTGGCATTCGCCGGGAATTCGCTGTTGTGCCGTGTCGCCCTGCGCGACACCAGCATCGACCCGGCGACGTTTACCCTGTTGCGCTTGGTGGCAGGCGCTGGCGTTCTGTGGCTGATGGTTCGTATGCGCGCGAAGGCGGATTCGTGCGCGGGTAGTTGGCGGGGCGCGCTCGCCCTGTTCGCCTATGCCGCGGCGTTCTCCTATGCCTATGTGCAACTTGATGCCGGCGCGGGCGCATTGCTGCTGTTCGGGGCCGTTCAGCTCAGCATGATCGCCTGGGGCATGCTGAAGGGGGAGCGCCTGGCACCGATGCAAGTCGCTGGCATGCTGTTGGCGACAGCAGGCGTTGTCGCCCTGCTGTTACCGGGTGCTCGCACCCCGCCGATGACGGCATCGGTGCTGATGATGGTCTCGGGAATCGCCTGGGGCGCCTATTCACTGATGGGCAAGGGGAAACCGAACCCGCTGGCGACCACGGCCGGAAATTTCATCCGGGCGACGCCAATCGCGACGGCGATATGCCTGGCTGCAGCTGCGACGCTGCGATGGGACGCAACAGGTGCGCTCTACGCGGTAGCGTCCGGCGCGCTCACCTCCGGGATCGGCTACGCCATCTGGTATGCCGCGCTACCTGGACTGAGCGCCGTTCAAGGTGCCAGCGTGCAACTGAGCGTGCCGCTGCTTACAGCGCTCGCTGGCAGCCTGTTGCTGGGTGAAAACCTCACCGGACGAACCCTGGTCGCGGGCATCGCAATCCTCGGAGGCATCGCCCTGGTGCTGAGTACGCGTCGTCAGGTTTGAACCTGGCGTCACGCCGCCCCTACCACTCGGTCAATGCCTCTCGAAAGCGCAGCGCCAGGCCCTTCAGGTTTTGTCGCCAGCTTTCGATCTGCTCACGCGAGAGGGCATGTTCCTGTTCGTCATCCACACGGACGGCTTCGATCAGCGGCAAGCTCGGATCCATCTTCGCTTTCGCTGGGGCGCGCGGCGGCTCGAACAGCCGGCCATGAGCCCCGAGCAGCTGCGCCAACCAGGTTTCAGGGTTGCCCGCGAGCTCCATCAGCTCGGCAAACTCAGGGCTCGGCGCGGTCTTGTCCAGCTCCAGCATCGCCTCGACACGCGGCGCGCCGGCATTGGGTAAGCGGTAATAGCCTGCGATTTCGTGGCACAAACCAAGCAGGGCGCCGTAGAGGTGAAAAAGACTGGCTTCCCGCTCGGCCTGGATCAGCCCGGGTGCGTTCAATCCGAGACTTTCCTCGGCGCGTCGCCAGCTCTCCAAGGACAAACCGGCAAAGTAGATCTTCTGGTTGGTCCGCGTATAAAGCTCGTGCGCCATGGCGTGCTCTCCACTGGATTGAAGATCGAGTCGGTACCCGTCCGGTGACCGACTCGAGGGTGTCACTTGGGACTGCTCTTGTCTTCGACTTTCCACTTACCGCCATCGTAGAACGCTTTCCAACCGGTCGGCTTTCCGTTGACCTCCGATTGGACGTATTGCTCCTTGGTCTTGCGGCTGAAACGGATGACCGCAGGGCGGCCTTCCGGGTCCTGCTGGGGCGCATCGAGCAGGAAGTGATACTTGGGATCGATTTCGTCCCTGTGCGGAAGCAACTCCTTGACCAACGGAGCGCGGGTTTCGCGATTCTTCGGGAACTGGCTCGCAGCGAGGAACAGGCCGGACGCGCCATCACGCAGTACGTAGGTATCGTCGACCTTCTCGCATTTGAGCTCCGGCATCTTCACCGCATCCATCTTCGGCGGCGCCGCTTCACCGTTGCGCAGCAACTTGCGGGTGTTCTTGCACTCGGCATTGGTGCAGCCGAAGAATTTGCCGAAACGGCCCGTCTTGAGCTGCATCTCGCTGCCGCACTTGTCGCATTCGAGGCTCGGGCCTTCGTAGCCCTTGATCCGGTACTGGCCTTCCTCGATCTCATAGCCCGTGCAGTCCGGGTTGTTGCCGCAGATATGCAGCTTGTGCGTTTCGTCCAGCAGATAAGCGTCCATCGCCGTGCTGCAGATCGGGCAACGATGCTTGCCGAGCAGGACACGTGATTCGGACTCACCCTCATCATCGGCGGCGATCTCATCGCCCGGAATCAGGTTCACCGTCGACTTGCAACGTTCCTTCGGCGGCAGGCTGTAGCCCGAGCAGCCCAGAAAGACGCCAGTCGAGGCGGTTCGGATCATCATCGGCCGTCCGCACACTTTGCACGGAATGTCCGTCGGGGTGGGCTGGTTGGCCCGCATGCCGTTCTCACTGCCCTCGGCAAGCTCCAGCTTGTTGCGGAAGTCGCCATAGAACTCGTCGAGTACATGCTTCCACTCGCGCTCGCCCTGGGCGACGTCGTCGAGATGCTCTTCCATGCCGGCGGTGAAGCCGTAGTCCATCAAGTTATTGAAACTCTCGGAAAGCCGCTCGGTAACGATGTCGCCCATCTTCTCGGAATAGAAGCGGCGGTTGTGCAGGGACACATAGCCTCGGTCCTGGATGGTCGAGATGATCGCGGCATAGGTTGAAGGGCGACCAATGCCACGCTTTTCCATTTCCTTGACCAGGCTGGCTTCGGAGTAACGCGCCGGCGGCTTGGTGAAGTGCTGGCTCGGGTCGAGCTTGATCAGCTTCATCCCGTCGCCCTTGTTCATTTCCGGCAGGACGTCGTCCTCTCCGCTCTTGCTCTGCTGGGGCATGACCCGGGTATAGCCGTCGAACTGGAGGATACGGCCCTTGGCACGCAGTTCGTAGTTGCCAGCGGCCACGGTCACGCTGGTCGATAGATACTGAGCCGGCGGCATCTGGCAGGCGACGAATTGGCGCCAGATCAGATCGTAGAGCCGTTCGGCATCGCGCTCCATGCCTGACAGCTGGTTCGGCCGCAGATTGACGTCCGATGGCCGGATGGCCTCGTGCGCCTCTTGCGCGCCTTCCTTGCTGGAGTAGAAGTTGGGCTTTTCCGGCAGGTACTTGTCACCGAACTCGCCTTCGATAAAGCCACGGACCATGGTCAGCGCATCGGCGGACAGGTTGGTCGAGTCCGTTCGCATGTAGGTGATGTAGCCAGCCTCGTAAAGCCGCTGCGCCATCATCATGGTCTTTTTCACGCCGAAACCGAGGCGATTGCTCGCCGCCTGCTGCAGCGTCGAGGTAATGAACGGAGCGGAGGGCTTGCTGCTGGTGGGCTTGTCTTCACGCTTGGCCACGCTGTAGGTCGCGCTCTTGAGCTGCTCGAGGGCGGCCATGGCGTGACTTTCGTTAAGCGGCTTGAAGGCCTCGCCATTCTCACGGGCAACTTCGAAGCGAACCTTGGCGTTGCTCGACGTGGCGAGGTCAGCGTGAACTTCCCAGTATTCCTCGGGGACGAAAGCGCGAATTTCACGCTCGCGCTCGACGACCAGCTTTACGGCCACAGACTGCACCCGCCCGGCAGACAGGCCTCGAGCGATCTTGGCCCAGAGCAGCGGCGAAACCATGTAACCGACTACACGATCGAGAAATCGACGTGCCTGTTGCGCATTGACCCGGTTGATGTCCAGGTCGCCCGGCTGGGCAAAGGCTTCCTGGATCGCTTTTTTGGTGATCTCGTTGAACACCACACGCTTGTAGCGGCTGTCGTCGCCGCCGATCGACTCGCGCAGGTGCCAGGCAATGGCCTCCCCTTCCCTATCCAAGTCGGTCGCGAGATAGATGGTGTCGGCTTCCTTGGCCAGGCGACGCAGCTCGTCGACGACCTTTTCCTTGCCGGGTAGGATCTCGTAGCGGGCCTTCCAGCCATGCTCAGGATCGACGCCCATCCGTGCGATCAGCTGACGCTTGGCCTTTTCCTTCGGCGACAGCGCAGGCGCCTCGGCTGCAGCCGCCTTGCCCCGCTTGGCTGGCTCGCGCACGGCAGAGCCGCTGGTAGGAAGGTCGCGGATATGGCCGATACTCGACTTCACCACGTACTGGTTGCCCAAATACTTGTTGATTGTCTTGGCCTTGGCCGGTGATTCCACGATGACCAGCGATTTACCCATGGAGAGGAAGGTTCCTGAATCTAGAGATGGCTTGAAGAATTGATCTACGGCGATGTCGCCGCCGATCGGTACCGCAGAAAGAAGCGAAGCAGGCCTTTCCAGCGCTGCAGTGGGGCATCGGGATGCCCCGGAAATCTTCCATACCCACTGCGAAATCCCTTGGCAGCACTGCTGCCCGGTGGGTTTTGTCACCTGTTCCAGCAGACTGCGACGACACGCGCTCTCCTGGAAAAGCACCGCTATATATAGTGGCGAGAGACGCGAGGTCAAGCACGAGGGTTAAGCCAACCCCCATCCACGCACCTCAAAACCGGCTGGGTTCGGCTTCGATCAGCGCAAATCGCGGCAGCGTCTCGCCGTCGACCTCGACCGTTTCGATGAACATCGAAAGCGGTCTTACCCACAGCCCGTAATCGCCGTAAAGCGCTTGGTAGAAAACCACCGGCTCTTCGGTCTCCGAATGCGTGGCCACCGCATAGACCCGGTACTCCGGTCCCTTGTAATGGCGATAACGGCCTGGCGTAACCTGCATCTGACCCCTCCCCGTCCCAGCGGCGCTTCAAAAAGAAAACCGGGGCGCGTGGGCCCCGGTCTTCGCGTTTCAGACAGCTTAGACGCGTTCGAACACCGTCGTGATTCCCTGACCGAGGCCAATGCACATCGTGGCCACGCCGAGGGTTCCACCTTTCTGCTTCATCACGTTCAACAGCGTGCCGGAAATACGCGCTCCGGAGCAACCGAACGGATGGCCCAGCGCAATGGCACCACCGTGCAGGTTGACCTTATCTTCCATTTTGTCGAGAAGCTTGAGGTCCTTGAGCACAGGCAGGGCCTGGGCCGCAAAGGCTTCGTTCAGTTCGACGAAATCGATGTCGTCCATGGTCAGACCGGCGCGCTTGAGCGCCTTCTGGGTTGCCGGCACCGGACCATAGCCCATGATCGCCGGATCAACGCCTGCCAGCGCCATGGAACGGATCACGGCCATCGGCTGGATGCCCAAGTCCTGCGCACGTTGCGCCGACATGACGATCATGCAGGATGCACCGTCGGTGATCTGTGACGAGGTACCGGCGGTCACGGTGCCGCCCTTCGGATTGAAGGCCGGCTTGAGCTGCGCCAGGCTTTCCAGGGTCGTGTCCGGGCGGATGGTTTCGTCGAAGTCGAACACCTTCAGGAAGCCGTCCTCGTCGTAGCCTTCCATCGGGATGATCTCATCCTTGAACATGCCCTCGACCGTCGCCTTGTGCGCCAGGCGGTGCGAGCGCTCACCAAATGCGTCTTGCTGCTCGCGGGTGATGCCATGCATCTTGCCGAGCATCTCGGCGGTCAGGCCCATCATGCCGGACGCCTTGGCGGCATACAGCGACAGCTGCGGGTTCGGGTCGACGCCATGCATCATACCGACGTGGCCCATGTGCTCGACGCCACCGACGACGAACACATCGCCGTTGCCGGTCATGATCGCCTGGGCAGCGGTGTGCAGCGCGCTCATCGACGAGCCGCACAGGCGACTGACGGTCTGCGCGGCGCTGGTGTGCGGAATGCGGGTCAGCAGCGACGCCATGCGGGCGATGTTCCAGCCCTGCTCGAGGGTCTGGTTCACGCAGCCCCAGATCACGTCCTCCACTTCGGCCGGATCGATCTTCGGGTTGCGTGCCAGCAGGCCGTCGATCAGGTGCGCTGACATGGTCTCAGCGCGGGTATTGCGGTGCATGCCGCCCTTGGAACGCCCCATCGGGGTACGACCGAAGTCGACAATCACGACGTCTCTTGGATTCAGGCTCATGAATTCTCTCTCCCTCGATTAACCGTAGAAGCGCTGGCCATTGGCGGCCATCTCACGCAGCTTCGCGGTCGGGTGGTACAGCGGGCCCAGGTCGGCGTACTTGTCGGCCATCGCGACGAACTCGGCGACGCCGATCGAATCGATGTAGCGCAGCGCACCCCCACGGAAGGGCGGGAAGCCGATGCCGTAGATCAGGCCCATGTCGGCTTCGGCGGCAGTTTCGACGATCTTGTCTTCCAGGCAGCGCACGGTTTCCAGGCACAGCGGGATCATCATGTAGTTGATGATGTCCTCGTCGGACAGCTCGCGCGTCTCGGCAATGATCGGCTTGAGCAGCTCGTAGGCCTGCGGGTCGACGACCTTCTTCGGCTTGCCCTTCTTGTCCATCTCGTAGGCATAGAAGCCCTTGCCGTTCTTCTGGCCGAGGCGGTTGGCGTCGTACATGACGTCGACGGCGGTGCGGGTATCGTCCTTCATGCGATCCGGGAAGCCTTCGGCCATCACGTCACGGCCGTGGTGGCCGGTATCCATGCCGACGACGTCCATCAGGTAGGCCGGGCCCATGGGCCAGCCGAACTTCTCCATCACCTTGTCGGCACGAACGAAGTCGACACCGTGGGCGATGGCGCGGGCGAAGCCGCCGAAGTACGGGAACAGCACGCGGTTGACCAGGAAGCCCGGGCAATCGTTGACCACGACCGGGCTCTTGCCCATTTTCTTGGCGTAGGCAACCGTGGTGGCGATGGCGGTTTCGCTGGTCTTCTCGCCGCGGATCACTTCCACCAGAGGCATCATGTGCACCGGGTTGAAGAAGTGCATACCGCAGAAGTTTTCCGGACGCTTGAGCGCCTGCGCCAGGTAGCTGATGGAGATGGTGGAGGTGTTGGAGGCGATGATCGCGTCTTCGCGCACGTGCCCTTCCACCTCGGCCAGCACGGCGTGCTTGACCTTCGGGTTCTCGACCACGGCTTCGACGACGATGTCGACATTGCCGAAATCACCGTAGGACATGGTCGGGCGGATCGCGTTGAGCGCCTGAGCCATCTTGTCAGCGGTCAAACGGCCTTTTTCGACACGCTTGCCGAGCAGCTTGGAGGCTTCGTCCAGACCCATCTGGATACCCTCTTCGCGGATATCCTTCATCAGGATCGGCGTGCCCTTGACGGCCGACTGGTAGGCGATACCGCCACCCATGATGCCGGCGCCCAGTACGGCGGCGAGCTTCACGTCACGCGCCTGCTTGTCGTACGCCTTGGCCTTCTTCTTCAGCTCCTGGTCGCTGAGGAACAGGCCGACCAGACTTTGTGCAACCGAGGTCTTGGCCAGCTTGACGAAGCCGGCAGCCTCGACTTCGATGGCCTTGTCGCGGCCGAAGTTGGCGGCTTTCTGGATGGTCTTGATGGCTTCGACCGGAGCCGGGTAGTTCGGGCCAGCCTGACCGGCGACGAAGCCTTTGGAGGTCTCGAAAGCCATCATCTGCTCGATGGCGTTGAGCTTGAGCTTGTCCAGCTTCGGCTGACGCTTGGCCTTGTAGTTCAGCTCGCCGGAAATGGCGCGCTTGATCAGATCCAGTGCGGCGGCCTGGAGCTTGTCGGGAGTCACGACGGCATCGACCGCGCGAACCTTGAGCGCGTCTTCGGCACGGTTTTCCTTGCCCGAAGCGATCCACTCGACGGCGTTGTCCACGCCGATCAGGCGTGGCAGGCGTACGGTGCCACCAAAGCCCGGGTAAATGCCCAGCTTGACTTCCGGCAGACCGACCTTGGCGGTCGTCGACATGACGCGATAGTCCGCCGCCATGCACATCTCGAAACCGCCGCCCAGGGCGATGCCGTTGATGGCGACCACGGTGGGTACGCCCAGGTCTTCGAAATCGCTGAAGATCTTGTTCGCTTCGAGGTTGCCGGCGACCAGCTCTTCATCGGGCAACTTGAAGTTGTCGACGAACTCGGTGATGTCAGCACCGACGATGAATACATCCTTACCGCTGGTGACGATCACACCCTTGACCGAAGCGTCGGCCTTGATGGCGTCGACGGCCTGGCGCAGGTCGTTGAGAGTGAGACGATTGAACTTGTTGACGGACTCACCCTTGAGGTCGAAATTCAATTCGACGATGCCACTCTCAAGAGCCTTAACCGTGATGGCTTTACCTTCGTAAATCATCAACTGATCTCCAGGTATGGAAGCTGAACGTTACGCGTCGCACGTCTTCGACCCCGAGGCCGTCACCGATTCGGAAGCGACACCCGGAGAAACGACACCCACCGACACGATAATCCGGGCAGACGGCGTTTGCAGGGCAAACGCTCGATTCATACGCCCGTTTGATTTGGGTGAGCACACCTTCATGGAAAAGCGATCCATTGTCAATCAGCGCCATGCGCTCGCCAGCTCACCCGCCAACCAGACCGTTAAGACTAGTCGACGGCGTGACGGTGCGATTCGAACCGGCCACCGATACCCCATCAAGCACCATTCACATTCCTGATCCGCTACACCCAACCCGCTGAACCTGCCCCGCTCAAGGTCGTCACAGAAGATGACGTGCCGAGTACACTGCGCGCCTGACCTTTTCAGCACCGCCTCGCCGTTTCTCCGCGAGGCGCCCAGGAGTATCGAATGCCCGCCCCTATCGCCCGAGTCGACCAAGGCCGCGATCCGTACAAATGGCTCGAGAACCGCGACGCCCAGGACGTTCTGGACTACTTGAAGGCCGAAAACGCCTATCTGGAGGAACAACTGGCTGATCAAGCGGATCTGCGTGAAACGCTTTTCCAGGAGATCAAGCGCCGCATCCGCGAAACCGATCTGTCCCTGCCCTCCCCCTGGGGCCCGTGGCTGTACTACCAGCGCACCACTGCGGGGGATGAGTATCCGCGACACTATCGCTGCCCGCGCCCGCTGGATGGTTCGCTGACCGTCGATGAAAGCGCCGAACAGCTGCTGCTCGACCCCAACGAGCTGGCCGGCGGCGGCTTTCTTTCGCTGGGTGCCTTCAGCGTCAGCCAGGACCACAGCAAGCTCGCCTACAGCCTCGACCGCGAAGGCGACGAGATCTACCGGCTTTACGTCAAGGACCTGGCCAGCGGCGCGGTCACCGAGCTGCCCTTCGACAACTGCGACGGCAGCATGACCTGGGCCAACGACAGCCAGACCCTGTTCTACGGCGAGCTGGACGAGACCCACCGACCACACAGGATCTATCGCCATCGCCTGGGCGAAACCGGCAGCCACACGGTATTCCACGACCCGGACGGGCGCTTCTTCGTGCATTGCTACCGCGCCAGCTCCGACCGCCAGCTGGTCATCCTCTCCCACAGCAAGACCACCAGCGAAGCCTGGGTGCTCTCGGCGGACCAGCCGGAGGGCAGCTGGACCTGTCTGGCACCGCGCCAGGAGGATCACGAGTACTTCCCCGATCATGGCCTGCACGAAGGCCAGTGGCGCTGGCTGATCCGCAGCAACCAGGCGGGCATCAACTTCGCCCTTTATCACGCCAGCGAGACCGAGCCAGGCCGCGAGCACTGGCAGGAGCTGGTCCCACACGACGACGCAGTGATGCTCGAGGACGTCAGCCTGAACGCCGAGGCGATCACCCTGACCCTGCGCGAAAGCGGCCTGCCGGTGATCGAGGTGCGGCCACAGGGCATCCAGCCCTATCGCCTGCAGTTGCCCGATGCGGCCTACAGCCTGCACGTGCAGAATTCGCTGGAATTCAACAGCACGGTGATCCGCCTGCGCTACGAGGCGTTGAATCGCCCGGCGCAGATTCGCCAGCTGACCTTGGCCGACGGCACGCAGGAGGTGCTCAAGGAGACCCCGGTGGAAGGCCCCTTCGATGCCGATGCCTATGAAAGTCGGCGCATCTGGGCGACCGCCCAGGACGGCACGCAGATTCCCATCAGCCTGGTCGGCCGCCGCGACAGCTTTGGCAAGCCCGCACCGCTCTACCTCTACGGCTACGGCGCCTACGGTCACAGCCTCGACCCCTGGTTCTCCCACGCGCGGCTGTCGCTGCTCGACCGCGGCTTCGTCTTCGCCATCGCGCATGTGCGTGGCGGGGGTGATCTGGGCGAAGCCTGGTACCGCGCCGGCAAGCTGGAACACAAGCCGAACACCTTCAACGATTTCATCGCCTGCGCCGAACAGCTCTTGGCCGATGGCTACACCACGTCGCCACGCCTGGCCATCAGCGGCGGTAGCGCCGGTGGTCTGCTGATCGGTGCGGTGCTCAACCTGCGTCCGGAGCTGTTCGGTGCGGCGATCGCCGAGGTGCCCTTCGTCGACGTGCTCAACACCATGCTCAACGCCGACCTGCCGCTGACCGTGACCGAGTACGACGAATGGGGCGACCCGAACCAGCCCGAGGTGCACGAACGCATCCGCGCCTATGCGCCTTATGAGAACGTCCGGGCCCAGGCCTATCCGCCACTGCTGGCCGTGGCCGGCTACAACGACAGCCGTGTGCAGTACTGGGAGGCTGCCAAGTGGGTCGCCAAGCTGCGCGCCACCCGCACCGACGACAATCTGCTGTTGCTCAAGACCGAATTCGGCGCCGGTCACGGCGGCATGAGCGGCCGCTACCAGGCGCTCAAGGACGTGGCGCTGGAGTACGCCTTCGTCCTCAAGGTTTTTGGTCTCACCGGGGCCTGACGCCTTTAGCGCAACAGCCACAGGTCGGGCGCCACTGGCGCACCGTCGGCCCGGCGGAACGAGGCGCCGGGCGGGACGGTCATCTGTTCACATCACAGCGGAGTGAACGGCCATGAACCTGAAATCCATCAAGCAATCGTCACAGAACGTCCACGGCTGGGAGCGAGCCGCCTCCATTGCCGGCGGGCTGTTCTTCCTCGGCAAGGGATTGAGCCGCGGCGGAATCGGCGGTCTGCTACAAGTCGCAATGGGCGGTATGGCGCTGGCGCGCGGGGTAACCGGCCATTGCGAAGCCAAACGCGTGCTCTGCGAACTCGACGAGCATTCGAAGCACGCGGAGGGTCGCTCGCACCACATGCCGTTGCACCGCAGCGAATCGGATCAGCAGCAACTCCAGCGCAGCGCACAGGCGGCTACGGAGACGGCGACCGTCACAGGGAACGACTCACTGCGCAACCCTCCGACCGGCGTCTGAGCCTCGGCCAGGGGATCACCAAGGCCGCGGCTCGACGATAAGCGCGGCGCGTTCGCCAACGGCCACATCGGCCAGCGGGAACAGGATGTGATCGTGCGGCCCTTCGGCGACCCAACAGTGCGGACCATCCTCGGCCAGCAGCATACCTGGCGGCAGCGGCGTGAAGTTCTCGATATCGTCCGGCACGTGCAGCACAAAACGCTCGCTGCGCTTGACGATCTCTCGCGCAAGGCGATACGCCTGAGGGCGTATACCCGCCAGCCCTGCCGGGACGGCCGTCGCCTCGATCCAGCCTTGTGCAGCGTCGAGCAGCCGATCCAGGCAGGCCGGCCAGGTGCCGTCCGGCGCCTCGGCAACTTCCAGCGTGAACGCCTCCGCGCCATGGCGGGTGGCGGTGTGAGCACTGAAGGTGGCGGACGGCCGCTCCTGAACGAGCACGGCATCCACCGCCGCCTCGCCCAGCCGCCACAAGCTCTGCGGCGACACCGACCGGTCGGGAACCCAGGGGCAGACTGCGAACTGCGGTAACCGTGATGGCCGCATCGCCGAATGCAGGTCGTAATGCCAGCGAGCCCGGCCAGGCGTCCGGTAGAACCCGGCCACCGCCCGCTCGAGCAATGCCGCCCGATCGGCCTCCCACCCGGTTTGTCCGGCATGAGCACCGCAGAATAGCCGATTCAGATCCTGACCCACCCGACGAACGCCACGACGCATCGCCGGCGGATTGCAGAACAACAAGAGCAGGCGCGCCCGAGGACGGATGTCGCCACGCTCCAGGCGTTGGATCAGCTGGTCGAGCAAGCGGATCGGTACCACCTCACATCCGTGCACGCCGGCGGACAGCACCAGGTCAAGCCCAGCGTCCTCGGCCGCGACGGGCATGACCTCGACGACACCCTCCGCCAACCAGCGGACCCGCGCCCCGCTCGGGGTGCGCGCTTCCTTTGGCCACCGGCTCCTGGCCGGCCAGCGTCAGCGCGAGGAAATCCGCGAGCAGCGGCACGATGGATCAGTGATCGCAGTCAGGGCCGTGCACATGGTCATCAGCCGCGCGCTCGACCGGCTCCATCTCGAGCTCGAGACTGACCAGGTTCGTCGCCAGCGGCCGCAGGAGCAGGTTGGCATACTCGGTATCGCCATCTTCGACGTCCACGCCGATCATCAGCTGGTTGTTGCCGACCTGCTGGATCCAGACTTCTCGGCCCTGCCACATGACGGCAAAGCGGGTGCAGGACGTTTCCAGCTGGGTTCCATCGACGTCTTCCAGGATCAGTTGCAGGCTATCGCTCATCACAGTTCGTCTCGTTGGAGGGAAAAGAGGGGCGCCGGAACGCCCCGAATGTTCAGGCCTGCGCCAACTTGGCCGCTGCTCGCTCGAAGCGGGCCAGGCCTTCGGCGATGTCGGCTTCATCGATGACCAGGCTCGGCGCAAGGCGGATGACATCGGGCCCTGCCTGCAGAATCATCAAGGCTTCCTTCTCGGCCGCATCGAAGATATCCCGCGCGCGACCTTTCCAGCTATCGTTGAGGACGCAGCCGATCAACAGCCCCATGCCACGCACCTGATCGAACAGCCCGTGGCGCTTTCCGATCTCGAGCAAGCCGCTCTTGAAGCGCTCATGACGTTGTTTGACGCCCGCCAGCACCTCCGGTGTGTTGACGATATCGACCACCGCCTCAGCCACGGCACAGGCCAGCGGGTTGCCGCCGTAGGTGGTGCCGTGTGTCCCCACGCTGAAGTGTTTGGCCACTTCATTCGTGGTCAGCATCAGGCCGATGGGAAATCCGCCACCGAGGCTCTTGGCATTGGTGAGGATGTCGGGTGTCACGCCGTAGTTCATGTAGGCATAGAGTTCGCCGGTGCGGCCCATGCCAGTCTGCACTTCGTCGAAGATCAGCAGCGCGTTGTGCTTGTCGCACAATTGGCGTGCACCCTCGAGATAGGCCGTCTGCGCAGGCAGTACACCACTTTCGCCCTGGATCGGCTCCAGCACCACCGCACAGGTCTTGGCGGAAATCGCCGCCTCCAGCGCCCCCAGGTCGTTGAAGGGCACATGGCTGATGCCCTCGATCTTGGGCCCGAAGCCGTCGGAGTACTTGGGCTGACCGCCGACCGTCACGGTAAAGAGCGTACGGCCATGAAAGCTGTTCACCGCCGAAATGATCTCGTACTTCTCAGCGCCGAACCGGTCGTGGGCGTAACGGCGGGCCAGCTTGAATGCCGCCTCGTTGGCCTCGGCGCCGGAGTTGCAGAAGAACGCGCGGTCGGCGAAGGTCGCAGCGACCAGTTTCTTGGCCAGCCGCAGAGCCGGCTCGTTGGTGAAGATGTTTGAAATGTGCCAGAGCTTCCCGGCCTGCTCGGTGAGCGCCGACGTCAATGCCGGATGGGCATGGCCCAACACGTTGACGGCGATACCGCCGGTGAAATCGATCAGCTCGCGTCCGCTCTGGTCCCATACACGTGACCCCTCGCCTCGGACCGGAATGAAGGCGGCCGGCGCGAAAGTGGGAACAATGACCTGGTCGAAATCGGCGCGTTCTACCGGGGTGTGCGGGACGGACATCAGGGCTCTCCTGCGATGAAAAATGAAAACGCCCCGCCATGGCGGGGCGTTGCTCGCGCAGTTTAAACGCAGGGCTTGCGGAATGGGCGGCCCGGCAAAAATTCTCTTGCCGCGTCCCACGATCCGTCAGGACAGCGCATGCTGGCGGTCCAGCTCGATGGCCTTGTCCAGCGTCTCCAGCAAGGCCTTGCGAACCTTCAGTTTGCTGTTTCGGTGCGCCGTCATGTTGATCTTCTTCAGCTGCTCGGCGGTTGCCCGGGCGACCGGCATCAGCTCACCCACTGGCACTACGCGATCGAGGAAACCCGCATCGACGGCACCCTGCGGGTCGAAGATCTCGCCATTGATGACCGAACGATGAAACGCCGACTTGCGCAGCCGGTCGCGCGCCAGTTCGATGCCAGCGTGATGCATGGTCATGCCGATCTGGACTTCGTTCAAGCCGATGTGAAAGGCCCCTCGACGCCGATTCGATAATCGGCGCTCAGTAACAGGAAGGCACCCTTGGCAATGGCATGGCCCGGGCAAGCCAGAATGATGGGAAAAGGATGGGCCAGCATGCGGCGAGTGAAGGTGGAGCCGGTAGCGACCAGCGAAATCGCAGCCTCCGCACTGGATGTCATGACCTTGAGGTCGTAGCCACCCGAAAGGATGCCCGGCTGGCCGGTAATGATCACCACGGCACGATCCTGCTCTGCACGATCGAGCGCAGCGTTCAGGGCTTCGAAGACCGCCGGGGACAGGGCGTTGACCTTGCCGTTGTTGATCGTCAGCGTGGCGATACCATCGTCGAGTTCGTAAGAGACCAGATCACTCATGGCGCGGATTCCTTGTTAGAAGTCGCCAGACGTTAACCAGCGAGCATCGGCAGGTAAAGCGCGGTGACCGACCGCCCGGTCACGCTTCACATGGCTACGGGCAATACAGACGCCTCAGCGAACAGCCTCCGGCTCCGGCTCGAGTTCGAGTACCGCAAGCAGCTCTGGGTGCAGGATGCCCTGCAGCTGAGGGTCGGAGACATACAACCCAAAGGAGCCATCGGACAAGCCACTGCTGATTCGGTAAGGCGTGCCCTCGACGTCCACGGTGAGCTGGGCCAGGTCCAGATAGCGCGGTTCGCACGGCTGCTTGTCCGCTTTGCGCAGCACCACGACCTTCGGCCGCAGGTGCAATTGGGGATGTTTTTCCAGCACCAGCGCCACTTCGCCCGTATGCAGCTCGACCAGCGTGCCCACCGGGAATACGCCGAGCCAGCGGATGAATTCCTGAACGAGTGCCTCGTCGAACTGCTGGTCAGCACCGCTGCGCAGCACGTCATAAGCCGCCTGAATCGGCCTGGCGTTGTCATAGGTACGGTGGCTGGTGATGGCATCGAAGGCATCGATGATTGTGATCACCCGCGTTGTGAAGGGGATCTGGTAGCGGTCCAGGCCACGCGGATAGCCGCGACCGTCGAGCCGCTCGTGATGCCCGTGCGCGGCCTGCGCCGCGGCTGGCGGAATGTCCGCCTGGGTACACAGTGCCTGGTAGCCGAACTCCGGGTGCTGCTTGATGTGTTCGAACTCCTCTTGGGTCAGCTTGCCTGGCTTGTTAAGGATCTGCGGGTTGATCTTCATCTTGCCGACGTCATGTAGCAATCCGGCAATGCCGAGCAACTCGACCTTTTCATCCGACAGACCGAGGTGCGTGCCGAAACCCATCGCCAGGATCGATACCGAGAGGCAATGGAGGCTAGTGTAGACGTCCTGCGACTTCAGCCTTGTCAGCCATAGCATCGCGCTTTCGTTGCGCAGCATGCTTTCGAGGTTACGTTTGACCAGTTGCTGGCAAGCCTTGGTGTCGATCGGGCGGCCCATCTGGACATCATCCAGCACCTGGTCTAGCACCGTCACGCTGTGCACATAAGCAGCGCGGGCTTCTTGGACTTCGAGCGAGAGCGGGATGCGATTGAGCTTGCGGTCGACTTTCAGGGGCGTTGCCGTAGGCACGATCATTTGACCCTCATCGATCAGCACCCGGCGGGTGTCGTCGACGAACACATGATCACAACGCTCGCGCACCGCCTGAATGTGTTCGAGCTTGAGCAGCGGGAAGCCCTGAAACAGGAAGTCGGTCTGGCGCCAGGGCCGGTCCAGCTCGCAAATGAACATGCCGAGCTCCAGATGACTGACGTGCAGGCGCCGCTTGGTTGGAACCAGCACCGCATCGGGTCGCTTGCGCTTGCTTTTGAATAACTTCATCGAAGCCTTCCCGGCTCTCTCTATATTCAGGCGTCGTCATTAGACCGCAACTTCGGACACCAATGTGACGTCAGAACCCTAGAACACGCAATGGTTCCGTGGATACCGTCAAATTGCCAGTATTCAGACAACTGCTTAACCGCATGAAAAAACTCAAAAACTTTTTGCCATTGGCGAAGTGTTCGGCTACATTAGCGCGCCTCGACGGACACCAGCTGTCCTCGAGATCCGGTGAGGTGTCCGAGCGGTTGAAGGAGCACGCCTGGAAAGTGTGTATACGGGAAACCGTATCGAGGGTTCGAATCCCTCCCTCACCGCCAGACCCATACAAAGCCCCGTCATCCGGGGCTTTGTCGTTTCCGGGCCAGGCAAAGTGCCCTTCACTGATCGCGCTTGCGCCTCAGTTGCCGCCCGACGCCCCGAGGCTCGTGCCCCCGGGCCCTGCATTCCCGTTACCGCTGGATGTTCCGATTCCACCCGCTGGCGCACCACCTGCCGACCCAGCGTTTCCATTTGCACCATTACGGGGACTGGATTCGCCCGGCGTACCGGTCGTCGTGGACGTCCCTGGACCGGTTGTCGAAATTCCCGGACCGGTCGTCGTGATCGGCGAATCCTCCGCGCCGGGCTGGGCGGGATCCGGATCGCCGACCGGGTCATTGCTCAACCCCGGCGTGGCGCCTGACTGCTGTGGCGAGGCAGCACGCGGTCCGATGGCGCGGTTCGACGGTACCGCACCGGTGTCGGGCGCCTGCTCCGCCTGGCGGGCTGCCTCCGGCTCGCGGATGGCATTGATCCCGCGCCCGGTCTCACGCCTTTCGGCCTCCATTCGCGCACCAATGCGGTCGCGCTCCTGCTGGAGCGTCAGGCCCTCTTCCTGCGCCGCGGCGCGCGGCGGCAATAACGGTCAGTAGCGGGATCATCAGGTATCGAGTCATGTCGTGCCCTCTCTTTTCGTCGGCTTGTCTCTGATGGACAACCGGGAACCCGACGGGTGCGCGATGCCTGCTGAAACGATGGTCCACATATTGCTTTGTTTTTTTCAGGAACGAAGCTGACCACACCTGCGTGCAGAACCATGCGACCAGGGCCCTCGACAGGGGCGCCTGCGTCATCCTCATGCAGCGCGTTCCCATCATCACAGCCATCAAGACGCGGGGCCCATCGACGTCCGCGCCTGACAACAACAAGGCCGCCATCATGTTCAAGCACAAGAAAATCAGGCAGGCGACCCTGATCCTGATCGCCACGGCAGTGGTGCTCATCCTTCCCAACCTCAGCCGACTGATAAGCTGAGCGCGATCCAACGTCCGAGGAGCAAGCGCCATGCACCGACTCTTGATCGCACTGATCGCCTTTGCATCGCTGGCTAGCGCCGGGCAGGTCGACCAGTCCGCCGCGCTCCGTGCACTGCAGCAACCGGACGCGGTCCTTATCGACGTGCGAACCGAGCAGGAGCATGCCCAAGGCGCCCTACCCGGTGCGACACGCGTCGAAACGGCAGATCTGGCCGAACGCATCGCCAGCATCGTGCCCGACAAGGGCACCCCGGTGGTGCTCTATTGCCGCAGCGGCAGCCGTTCCTCCGCGGCACAGGACCTGTTGCGCGAGATGGGCTATGAAAAGGTCTATAACGCCGGCGGTTATGAGGACCTCAAGGGCATTACCCCGCCCCGCTGACGCTCGGGGCGTGCCACAGCGTTTCGCTTTCGAGGCGGCTAATCGGGAACTAATGCGCGATCGTGACTACTGAAAAGAGTCATCGCTCTTAGACCGGAGGCCTCGTTAGATGAATTGGGACCAGATGCTGAACGAACAGCTGTGGATCAACATCGCCATCATCCTTGGCGTTACCGTCGTCAGCTACCTGGTCCTGCAGACCGTGCTGCGCCTCATCACCAACCGTTTGAGAAAGCTCGCCAAGGGCTCGCGCAGCGGTTTCGCCAGCATTGCGGCGGAGATGCTCAGCCGCACCAGCCATGTCCTGCTGATTGCCCTTTCGCTGCTCATCGCCCTGAAGGTCGTGCAGCTGCCGGACCGCTGGGAATCGGCCATGTCGCATGGCTGGTTCATCGCCTTGGCGTTCCAGATCGCGCTGTGGATGGATACCGCCGCGCGCCTGTGGATGGAAAGCCTGACGCGCGACGGCAAGGCACGCAACCCGGTCACCACGACCATCATCGGCATCATGATCCGCATCGTCATCTGGACGATGATGCTGCTGTCGATCCTGGCCAACCTGGGGGTGGATATCACCGCCATGGTCGCCAGCCTGGGCGTGGGCGGCATCGCCATCGCCCTGGCCGTACAGACGCTGCTCAGCGATATCTTCGCGTCGCTGTCGATCGGCGTGGACAAGCCCTTCGAAATCGGTGATTTCGTCGTATTCGGTTCGGTGGCGGGCAACATCGAACACATCGGCCTGAAGACCACCCGCATCCGCGCGCTGAGCGGCGAGCAGGTGGTTTGCGCCAACGCCGACCTGCTCAAGCAGACCCTGCACAACTACAAGCGCATGAATACCCGACGGATCGTGTTCAAGTTCGGCATCACCTACAACACCCCATCGGACAAGGTCCGCGAAGTCGCCGCGCTGGTGAAGCGCATCATCGATGGTGTGGAAAATGCCAATTTCGACCGGGCGCATTTCTTGGCCTTCGACGACAGCCAGCTGACCTTCGAGGTCGTCTATATCATGCAGGTCTCGGACTACAACAAGTACATGGACGCCCAGCAGGAGATCAACCTGAAGCTGCTCGACGGCATCCGCGAGATGGGCGTGCAGTTCGCCTTCCCGACCCGCAGCGTCGAGTTCATCGGTGGCAGCTTCCCGGAACTCAGCGTCGCCGGCGTTCCAAAGGAAACGCCGGCCGCCAACCAGCAGCAGAGCGGTGACGCGCGACTGCAGCCCAATGCCTGAGCATGACGGCGGCTGGCCCGCCGCGCGCTCAGTGCGACCGGATCTTTTTGTGCGCCTCGATCAGTTGCGGCACCACGCCCGGGTCGGCCAGGGTGGATACATCGCCCAGCGCATCGAAATCGTCGGTCGCGATCTTGCGCAGGATGCGCCGCATGATCTTGCCCGAGCGCGTCTTGGGCAGGCCCGGCGCCCACTGGATCACGTCTGGTACGGCGATCGGACCGATCTCCCGCCGCACCCACTGCTGCAGCTCCTGGCGTAGCTGATCGGAAGGCTCCTCGCCTGCGACCAGCGTCACGTAGACATAGATCCCCTGCCCCTTGAGCGGATGCGGCACGCCAACCACCGCCGCCTCGGCGACCTTGCGGTGCGCGACCATTGCGCTTTCGATCTCGGCCGTTCCCATGCGGTGACCCGAAACGTTGAGCACATCGTCCACCCGGCCAGTGATCCAGTAGTAGCCGTCCTCGTCCCGCCGCGCGCCATCTCCGGTGAAATACATGCCGCGGAAGGTCTTGAAATAGGTGTCGACGAAGCGATCGTGGTCACGGTAGATGGTACGCATCTGCCCCGGCCAGGAATCCAGAATCACCAGATTGCCCTCGGTCGCGCCTTCGAGCAGGTTGCCAAGGTTGTCCACCAGGCCAGGCACCACGCCGAAGAAGGGTCGCGTCGCCGAGCCGGGTTTGAGTGCAGTGGCGCCCGGCAGCGGAGTGATGAGGATGCCGCCGGTCTCGGTCTGCCACCAGGTATCGACGATCGGGCAGCGCGATTTGCCTACCGTCTCGTAGTACCAGTGCCAGGCCTCCGGGTTGATGGGTTCACCCACCGAGCCCAGCAATCGCAGGCTCGAGCCATCGCCGCCCTCCATCGCCGCGGCGCCCTCGGCCATCATCGAGCGGATCGCTGTCGGCGCGGTGTAGAGGATGTTGACCTTGTGCTTGTCGATGATCCTCGCGATGCGAGTGACGTCGGGGTGGTTCGGCACGCCTTCGTACATCAGGGTGGTGGCGCCATTGGCCAGAGGCCCGTAGAGCAGATAACTGTGGCCGGTGATCCAACCCACATCGGCCGTGCACCAGTAGACCTCCCCGGCCCGGTAGTCGAACACTCGCTCATGCGTCAGCGCAGCGTAGAGCAGGTAGCCGCCGCAGGTATGCAGCACGCCCTTGGGCTTGCCGGTGGAGCCGGACGTATAGAGGATGAACAGCGGTTCCTCGGCACCCATCTCCTTCGGCGCGCAGACGTCTCCAGCGACGCGCATCAGCTCGTCGTACCAGATGTCACGGTGCGGGTGCCATGGAATCGGGTTGCCGGTACGCCGCACCACGATGATTTTCTGTACGCAGCTGGTCTGCGGGTTGGTCAGGGCCTCGTCGACGTTGGCCTTGAGCGGGACGATCTTGCCGCCACGCAGCCCCTCGTCCGCGGTGATCACGACCTTCGAACTGCCGTCGATGATGCGCCCGGCCAGCGCTTCGGGCGAAAAGCCACCGAAGACCACCGAATGGATCGCGCCGATGCGGGCGCAGGCAAGCATGGCCACCGCCACCTCTGGAATCATCGGCATATAGATGGTCACCACGTCGCCACGGTGCACGTCCTGCCCACGCAGGGCGTTGGCGAACTTGCTCACCTCATGATGAAGCTCGCGATAAGTGATTAGCCGGTGGTCGGAGGGGTCGTCGCCTTCCCAGATGATCGCCACCTCGTCACCGCGCTTTTCCAGATGGCGGTCCAGGCAGTTGGCCGACACGTTGAGGGTGCCGTCGGCGAACCACTTGATGTCCACGTGGTGGTCATCGAAGGAGGTCTGTTTGACTCGTGTGAAGGGCTTGATCCAATCGAGGCGCGCGGCCTGCTCGCGCCAGAAGCCGTCGGGATTGACCACCGACTGCTGGTACAACGCTTTGTAGGTGGCCTCGTCGGTCAATGATCGGGCGGCAACTTCCGGGCTTACGGGATACAGGGACGCAGCACTCATGGCAGTACCTCACTCGTCGGTCTCGTTATCTTTCGAATAACCCCTGTCCTACAGGCGAACCATACGAATCCCAACCAAGCGCCTGGCAGACATCATCTTCGAGCTACGCGGGGCTACCTTGTTCCACCGGGCATCGCCCGCCGGCCTCCTGCAAGCATAGACGCTCCTTCGAGGCTGTACTTCCCGCCGCAACGGCTGTCATAGCTCCAATGCCCGATCGCCACCACAGACCTGTTCATGCCAGCTACGTCCAACACACTCTTTCGCCTGTTCAAGAGAATCGCCGCCAGCATCGCCTTCTATCCGGTGATGATCTCGGCGCTCTATGCGCTGATCGCTGCAGCCATACTGGGGTTCGAAGCCACGCCACTGGCGGGCTCGCTGGCCGAGCACCTGCCCTCGGGCCTGAAAGACCCCGACACGGGACGGGAGATACTCGGCACGCTGATCACCAGCATCATCTCGCTGATGGTGTTCAGCTTCTCCATGGTGATGGTGGTACTCAACGGCGCGGCAGCGCGCCTGACGCCACGCGTCCTGCCCGGGTTGATCAGCGACACGCGCAACCGTGTGATCCTCGGCATCTACCTGGGCAGCACGCTCTACTACCTGCTGATGATCAGCGTGATCAATACGAACGAGCCGCCCAGCATTCCATCGGTCGGCCTGGCGCTCGGCCTGCTGATGGGCATCCTCAACCTCGCAATGTTCGTGGTCTTCATTCGCTCGGTATCACAGTCGATCCAGGTCGACTGGGTGCTGAACCAGCTGTACGAAGGCGCCTACGCCAACCTCGAAAAACGCAAGAAACGCCTCGCGCGGGCGCAGCCCTTCCCGGCTGCGCAGGACTGGTGGTGTCTGCCGGCCGCGACGCCGGGCTACCTGCGTTCGGTCAATGAGCAACGCCTGGGGGAGCTACTGAGCAAGCGCGGCCTGATCGGGGCGATTCAGGTCGAGCCCGGCTTCTTTCTCGTCGAAGGGCACCCGCTGATCAGGTTCAGCGAACCGTTGAACGAACAGGAGCAGGCATGGGCGCTCGACTGCTTCGACTTCCACAACAGCGAGTTCGCCGATGCCAACGTCTCCTACGGCCTGCGGCAGATGGCCGAGATCGCGGTCAAGGCAATCAGCCCGGCGATCAACGATCCGGGATCGGCGATGCGTGCGGTCAATCTGATCGGGGTCCTGCTGCAACGAATCGGCGGCGTTCCGCCATACGATGTCGGCTGTTTCGATGAAGGCACGGCGCGCCTGTTCTATCCGCAACTGGCCATGCAACGCATGCTCGAAACCGTGATCGCGCCCATCCGCGTCTACGCCAGCCAGGACCCGCTGGTCATGATCACGCTTTTGCAGTGCATGAAGAATGCGCTGCACGACAGCCCGAGCGACGAGCAGATCGAGGCGATCCATGACGAAATCCGCGCCTTGCGCGACCAGGCGGATGCCGAGGTGAGCAACTGGCGTGACCGCCATGCGGTGAACGATGCCATCGAGCGACTGCTCAAGCTCGAGGGGCGCAAACACCCACAGGTGGCGCGAATCCCGGTCGACTCCCATCACCCCGGCTGAAAGCACCGCCCCCGGTGGGGCGATGCGCACGAGGCCCGTCAGTCGCCGGCGTTGGCGGCCTCGGCGGCCTTGATCAGGTCCGGGCCGATCTCGGCTTCATACTTCTTCCAGGCCGGACGCACCGCATCGCGCCAGGCGTTGCGCTGCTCTTCGGTCAAGACCAGGATCTCGCTCTTGCCGGTGTCGAGAATGTCCTGACGCGCCTTGTCATTGAGGGCCTGCGCCTGGCGATTCACCTCGGTGGTGACCTCGTCGATGATCGCTTCAAGCTCGGTGCGCACCGGCGCGGGCAAGCCGTTCCAGAACTGCGTGTTGGTAATGAGCAGGTAATTGCCGATGCCGTGGTTGGACTCGGTCATGTACGGCTGCACTTCGAAATAGCGCTGGCTGTAGATGTTCGACCAGGGGTTGTCCTGTGCATTGACCACGCCGGTCTGCAGCCCCTGATAGATCTCGGCAAAGGCCATCTTGCGTGTACCGCCCGCAATGCCGTGTACTGCGCGGCCTGCAGGTCCGACGGCTGGACCCGGAATTTCAACCCCCGCGCATCGCTCGGCTCACGCAGCGGCTTGTTCGCCGTGAACTGGCGCATCCCGTTCAGCCAATAGGCCAGACCCGTGATGCCCTTGTCCTCCATGGATTTGAGCATTGCCTTGCCCTTGTCCGACTGCTGGAAGCGTTGCGCGGCCGCCACGTCATCGAACAGGAACATCAGGTCGAACAGCTGCAACTGCTTGGTGTATTGCTCGAGCTTGGACGGGGCCGGGGCGAGCATCTGCACCTCGTTGAGCAGCAGCGCTTCCATTTCCTTGCCATCGCCATAGAGCGAGGAGTTGGCGTAGACCTCTACCTTCACCTCGCCGGGCAGGCGCTCCTCGACCAGCTTTTTGAACAGAAGCGCGCCCTTCCCCTTCGGCGTGCTGTCGGCGGTGATGTGGGAGAACTTGATCAGGATAGGGGCGTCCGTTTGCGCTTCGGCCTGGGCGCTGAACACAACGCACAGGGCCGAGGCGGCCAGCAAACGGGTGACGCTGCGCAGAGAAAGTCGTGCCATGGGAAAAGCTCCGTCTTGTAGTTGTGGTGAGCTGTGTACGTTCGGGACTCTACGCGGCACCGTTTCGGGCCGAAATTCATATTTGACCAAGCACGGCTTCGCCCATCGCGAAGGCACCAGGCTGCAGCGCGCAAGATCAGTCGCTCCCTTCGCGACTGGTGAGGTGTTCGAGCATTTGCCGGGCCGTTACCGACAGGGCTTCCAGATTCCGCACGCCGATCTTCAGTTCACGCCGCGCCCAGGGATCGGTCAGCGGGACCATCGCCACGTCCAGCACCGGCAGGTAATTGCGCACCACCTGCTCCGGCAGTACGCCGATGCCCATGCCGGTGTGGATCATCCGGCAGATCGCCTCGAAGCTGCGCACCTGAATACGCAGCCGCAGCGGCGTGCCCAGCTGCAGCGCCGATTGATGAAGCAGTGCGTGCAGCGAAGCATCCTGCTGCAGGCCGATAAAGTCGTAGCCGACCGCTTCGCGCAGTGCGAGCGCCGGCTGCCCGGCCAAGGCGTGACCGCGCGGCGTCACCAGCACCAGTTGGTCCTGCCGGTAGTTGAAGACCTGCAAATCCTCCGCGGCCATATGCCCGGCGAAGATACCGATATCGGTAAGGCCCTCGCGCAGCGCGCGGAGGGTGTCGCTGCTGACGCGTTCCTCGAGGTCGATCTTCACCTCGGGATGGCGCTTGGCAAAGCTGCTCAGGTCCTCAGGCAGAAACTCGATCACAGCCGAGGTGTTGGCGTGGATGCGCACGTGGCCTTTGACGCCCTGGCTGAACTCACTGAGGTCCGCGTCCAGTTGCTGCAGGCTGTCGAGCAGGTTGCGCGCATGGTGCAGCAGCGCATGGCCGGCCGGGGTCAGCTCCACGCCCTTGGGCTGGCGATAGAGCAGGCTGACCCCGAGCTGCCCTTCCAGGTCACTGACGCGCTTGCTCACGGCCGCCAACGCCAGGTGCTCGCGCTCGGCGGCGCGCGTCAGGCTACGCTCGTCGGCGATCGCCGCGAACAGCCGCAAGGTGACGAAATCGATTCGACGCATAGGGTGCTCCCTGTTCGTGACTGGCGAAGCGCCAACCATAAACCGCCTTACGCGTGGCGACATCTTGATTTCTGCCTTCGCGATAGGCGAAGCCACGCTTGGTTATCGAATAATTGTCCGTTGGCGCGCGCTCGGTCATCCTGCGTCCCACAGAGCTACCGGCACAGGTGTTGTGATGAACCAGAAGAACGAAGACAGCATGCCGCTGCAAGGCCTCAAGGTCATCGAGATGGGCCAGCTGATCGCCGGCCCCTTCGCCAGCAAGATGCTGGGCGAATTCGGCGCCCAGGTGATCAAGATCGAACCGCCGGGCATCGGCGACCCGCTGCGCAAGTGGCGCAAGCTGAAGAACGGCACCTCGCTCTGGTGGCACGTGCAATCGCGCAACAAGCAGTCCGTGACACTCGATCTGAAGGCGCCGGAGGGTCAGGAGATCGTCCGCAAGCTGGTCGCCGACGCCGACGTGCTGGTCGAGAACTTCCGCCCCGGCACTCTCGAGGGCTGGGGCCTGGGTTGGGAGGAGCTGTCGCGCCTCAACCCGCGGCTGATCATGCTGCGCATCTCCGGCTATGGCCAGACCGGCCCCTATCGCGACCTGCCAGGCTTTGGCGTGATCGGTGAGGCCATGGGCGGCCTGCGCCATCTGTCCGGCTACCCGGGGCAGCCGCCGGTGCGGGTCGGCGTGAGCATCGGCGATTCGCTGTCCTCGCTGCATGGCGTGATCGGTGTGCTGCTGGCGTTGCAGGAGCGCAACCGCAGCGGCAAGGGCCAGGAGATCGACGTCGCGCTTTACGAATCGGTGTTCGCCATGATGGAAAGTCTGGTGCCCGAGTACGATGCCTTCGGCTATATCCGCGAGCCGGCCGGCAGCGCCCTGCCCGGTATCACGCCGTCCAACTCCTATCGCTGCAACGACGGCACCTACGTGCTCATCGCCGGCAACGGCGACAGCATCTACCGGCGCCTGATGCAGCTGATCGAGCGTCAGGACCTTGCCGACGACCCTCGTTTCGCCCACAACGACGGCCGCGCGCAGCACGCCGACCTGATCGATGCCGCGATCGGCGAATGGACGATCAGGCACAGCCGCGACCAGGTCATCGAAGCGCTCAAGGCCGCACGCGTCCCGGCCGGCTACCCCTACAACGCCGCCGACATCGTGAAAGACCCTCACTACCTGGCGCGACAGATGATCGAGCAGGTCGAGACCAGCGCCGGCCCACTGAAGGTGCCAGGGTGCTGCCCAAGCTCAGCCGCACGCCGGGTCGCATCGGCCACGGCGGCCCGGACCTGGGCGAGCACACCGACGACGTGCTGGCCGGGCTCGGTCTCACCGACGAGCAACGCCAGGGCCTGCGCGAGCGCGGGATCATCTGAACGCCTCGTAGGCTGGACAACGCGAAGCGTGTCCGCCTCCGAGGCAACCGAAAAGGTGGATGGATGAAGCGTCATCCACCCTACGAAACCCCAGGACTCCCCCATGAACAAACGCCTGTATATCCAGGATGTCGCCACCCGCGACGGCTTCCAGATCGAGCCGGCCTTCGTGCCCACCGAGGACAAGATCGCGCTGATCGACCGCCTTTCCGAAACGGGATTGGCGAAGATCGAAGTCACCTCCTTCACCTCTCCCAAGGCCATTCCCAACCTGCGCGACGCCGAAGAGGTCATGCGCGGTATCCGCCGGGTGCCAGGCGTGGAGTACACCGTGCTGGTGCCGAATGTGAAGGGCTGCGAGCGCGCCCTGGCCTGCGAGGTGGATGAGATCAACCTGGTGATGTCGGCCAGCGACACCCACGGTCTGGCCAACCTGCGCATGACGCCCGAGCAATCGCTGGAGCAGTTCAAGGCGATCATCGAGGTCACCCGTGGCAGCCCGGTGTTCGTCAACGCCTCGTTGTCGACGGCCTTTGGCTGCCCGTTCGAAGGCGAGGTCCCGCCTGCCCGGGTCATGGCGCTGGTGCAGCAGTTGCTGGATATCGGCGTGCAAGGCGTGACCCTTTGCGACACCACGGGCATGGCCGACCCGGCGCAAGTCGAGCGCCTCTGCCGAGACGCGCTGCGCCGCTGGCCAGAGGCGGTGTTCACGGCGCACTTCCACAATACCCGCGGGATGGGCCTGGCCAACGCCCTGGCCGCACTCAACGCCGGCATCGACCGTTTCGACGCCTCGCTCGGCGGCCTCGGCGGCTGTCCTTACGCGCCGGGTGCCAGCGGCAACATCTGCACCGAGGATCTGGTGCACATGTTCCAGCGCATGGGGCTCGACACGGGGGTCGACCTGGACCGCCTGCTGCAATGCGCCGCCGACCTGCCGCAACTGGTCGGCCACGACGTGCCGGGCGCCGTGCTCAAGGCAGGCACGTCGGACCGGCGCTATCTGAAACCTGCATGGACGCAGGGTTGAAGCGCTTGCGAAGGCGAGCCAGGCGCGGAGTTAACCGGAGCCCGGCGCGAACCGGGCTTGCGAACGAATCCGAAGCCGCCTGATTGGCGGCGACCGCCTGTACGTCGAGTTGACCCGACGGCAAACAAACTGACCAAACGCGTCAGCCCGCCTCGCACGCCCCCTTCTTCGACGGAGCCCAGCCCAAGGGCCGGCTTCGTTAACCCCTTCACCTTCCCGCCATCCCGCCCGCGCCCCGCGTCACAAAACCGACTCCACCAGACGCTCATGCCAACAATATGGCGCATCGGTTGCTTCCTTCAGCGCATTGACAAGAAGCAAGGGATCGGCACCGATGAACAAGCGCAACAGATCGAACCTCAGTCTCGGCCTCAGGCTCACCCGCAGGACGCTGCTCGGTCTGTGTATCTGCACGTCGGCCTATGGAACGCCGCTGCCCCCGGCGGAACTGATGCCGGAGATCCAGCAAGAGTTCGTTCGCTTGTACGAGCTGCCGGATTCCCTGCTGCGTCTGCAGGTCGAGCCCGCGCTGGAGATTTTCCCCGAGTACCGCAGCACGCTCGTGCAATACCTGGCCCAGCAGGCGAGTCCGGAACGGCAGGCGCTCCTGGCGGACATTGCCAAGGCCAACGAGCAGGAACGCCTGGCCTGGTTCCAGACGCCACGGGGCCGTGGCCTGATCGCCGCAAGCACCGTGGCGGGCACGGCCGTACTGGCCGCCCACCGCGACTCGGGGAGCGACCGACCTGCACCTCAGGACAGCGCCAAACCGACACCTGAACCGGAGCCGACGCCAACACCGAGTCCGGAACCCACACCGCCCTCGACACCCGATCCAGAACCGAGCCCAGACCCGACCCCCGATCCGACCCCTGAACCGGATCCTCAGCCCGATCCCGTACCTGAGCCGCCCCGGCTTGCCGTGCCGGATGACTTCCGGACGGCCGAATTCAACCGCGCCAATCATCTCTCGATACTCGGTGCCGACTATGCCTACGCCCGCGGCGCCACGGGCGAAGGTGTGGTCGTCGCCGTGAAGGACACCGGAGTCGATATCGACGCCCCGGAGCTTCGCAACCAGATCGCCCCTGGCGGCGATTACGTCACCGACGGTGGCGAGCGGATGTCCGATACCGGCACCCACGGCACCGCGGTCGCCAAGGCACTGGCGGCGGAGAAGAACGACTCGGCCGTGCACGGCGTCGCTTATGACGCCAAGCTGCTGCCCATTCGAGTGCTCGGCTCCGGCGCGCTGAGCGACCGCGACCAGGTGGCCCGGGAGATCCAGTACGGCGCGCGTGTCTCCAACAACAGCTGGAGCCTGACACGCGAAGGCGGCGGCACGTCGCGCATCGAGGACAATGCCGACGGCGGCGCCTGGGTACGCGATCACTTCGGGCCGGTCTACCAGCAGGGCGTGGATTCCGGCATCGTGTATGTCTGGGCGGCTGGCAACAGTGGCGACAGCCAGCCGAGTTCACTCGCCGCATTGCCGGTTCTGGTTCCAGGGCTGCAGGGGCAATGGCTGGCCGTGGTGGCGGTGGACAACCTCGGCGAGTCGGCGGGCAGCATTTCCAGCTACTCGAACCGCTGCGGGGACGCGGCGGCATGGTGCATCGCCGCGCCCGGGCAGGTCGTGGTCGATATCAGCGCCGAAGGCCAGCCGCAGTGGGTCGCCGGCACGTCCATCGCCGCGCCGCAGGTCAGCGGCGGTGTTGCCCTGTTGATGGATCGCTTCCCGACCCTCAGCCCCGAGCAGATCGTCGAGCGACTGCTGGTCTCGGCCAGCAAGACCGGGCCCTATTCCAACCAGGCAGTCTATGGCCAGGGCCTGATGGACCTGAATGCGGCCACCCAGCCGATCGGCGCGCTGATGATCGAAACCAGCAGCGGGCGGATCGTGCCCTTCAGCGCTGCAGTGCTGTCGGAAAGCTCCGCGATGGGCAGTGCGATCCGCGACTCGCTCGCCAAGGTCAGCCTGGTCTTGAAGGACAGCCTGGATGCGCCTTTCGTGTACAGCGGCACCATCCTCAGTGCCAACACCCAGGCCGAACGCACCCGCCTCGACACAGACGGCTACCTGGCGCGCTTCGATCAGGAATACCGCACACAGTCCCTGACCATCGAAGGTGGCCTGCGCCTGGACTATACGACTGGCAGCGAAGGCAGCGGACTCGAGGCGCTTGGCGAAGTCCAGGCCTGGCAACCCTTGGGGTCCGATCTATCACTGAGCGCCAGCTTCAATACCGACCCGTCCTGGAACCAGGGCCTGCAGAGCCTGGCTCCGACGTTGAAATACGCCAGCCTGACACGCGCCTTCGGCAACCCTTACCTGAGCTTGGACGAGCAAGCCAGCGGCGCCGGCATGCACTGGCAACTGGGCAAGGGATGGCAGGGTGGCCTGCAGATCCAGGCGGGCAAGGCGCCGCAGCACTTCGCCGAGCGCAAGGCCTCCGCGTTGCAACAGAGCGTGCAGACCGAATGGGGCTACGTCGCGCCGTCAGGCCTGGCCGCCAGCGTGCAGCTGGGCGTGTTGAACGAAGCAGACCGCCTGCTCGGCACGCAAAGCGAGGGTCTGTTCGGCGACGCGCAGGCGCGGACGCTATTCAGCGGCCTGAACCTGGCGCTGCCGTTGAATGACGATTGGCAGCTTTACGGACGGTACAACCGGGGTCAGACGCAGCTCGCCAGCTCTGGCTGGATGGACGCCGGACGCCTGAACAGCGACAGCTTTACCCTCGGCATCATCGGCCGGCCGGCTTCCGGCTGGCAGCTGGGCGCCCTCGCCTACCAACCCCTGCGGCTGAAGGAGGGCAGGCTCTCGACCACATTGCCGACCGGTCTGAACCGGGACAACAGCGTCGTCTGGAACCGGATCGACCTGAACCTGGACGCAAACGGCCATCACATGGAGTACGAGATGTTCTTCCGCTACGAGCTGCCGGTCTGGGCGATCACCTTCAAGGGCAGCTTGCTGCGCATCGAGGATTACAACAACGAAACGGGCAACGACGACCTGATGCTGATGCTCAACGCCGGCATGACCTACTAGCCCGCAGCGTTCGCACCACGGCCACAGATGCCCGGCGCGAGGCCGGGCACCTGGCTAATCAGCGCTGGTTCGCTGCTTCAGCTGCCTGGATCAGATCAGCCCCGATCTCGCCCTCGAACTTCGTCCACACCGGCCGCATCGCCTCACGCCATTCGGCGCGCTGCTCCGGGGTCAGCTCGATGATCTCGGTCTTGCCGGATTCGGCGATGGCGCGCTTGGCCTTCTGGTTGAGTTCGTCGGCCTGGCGGTTCACCTCGACCGTCACCTCGGCCATGATCTTTTCCAGCTCGCTGCGAACGTCCTCGGGCAGGCCGCGCCAGAACTGGGTGTTGGTGATCACCATGTAATCGATCAGGCCATGGTCGGACTCGGTGATGTACTTCTGCACCTCGTGCACCTTCTGGCTTTCATAGTTCGACCAGGTGTTCTCGGTGCCATTGACCACGCCGGTCTGCAGGCCCTGATAGACCTCTGCAAAGCTCATCTTGCGCGGGTTGGCACGCACGGCCTTGAACTGCTCCTCCAGTACCTGCGAGGCCTGCACGCGGAACTTCAATCCGCGGGCATCCTTGGGCTCGCGCAGCGGCTTGTTGGCCGACATCTGCTTGGTACCGTTGTGCCAGTAGGCCAGCCCGGTGATGTTCTTGTCTTCCATCGAGGTGAGCAGCGCCTTCCCTTGCGGGCTGCTCTGGAAGCGATCGGCCGCGGCCAGGTCGTCGAACAGGAACGGCAGGTCGAATATCTGGATGGGCTTGGCGTAATGCTCGAACTTGGCCAGCGAGGGCGCCAGCATGTGCACGTCGCCGATCAGCAAGGCCTCCATTTCCTTGCCATCGCCGAACAGCGACGAGTTCGGGTAGACCTCGACCGTGACCTTGCCCGGCAGGCGCTCTTCGGCCAGCTTCTTGAACAGCAGGGCACCCTGCCCCTTCGGTGTGTTATCCGCCACCACGTGCGAGAACTTGATGGTGATGGGCTCCGCCTGGACGAGCCCGGCGATGGACAGCGAAAGCGCGCAGGCGATCGCCTTGAATGTGTTGCTCAGCATGAAAGTACCCCTCTTGTTTTTGTCGGTTGGTACGTTGGCGGGCGGTGTGGGCGGTCAGGGGACCGCTTGCCCGGCACGTTGCAGCAGGCGACGGGCACGGCCGATGACGGGCGCATCGACCATTTCTCCGTCCACCACGAAGACCCCTCGCCGGACGCACCGGCGCTGAGGACGCGTTGCGCCCAGGCCAGTTCGTCGATGCTGGGCATCAGCGTTTCGTGCACCACAGCCACCTGGCTGGGATGAATACAGAGCACCCCGCCGAAGCCCATGTCGCGAGCATCGGCGGCGAACCGGGCAAGCCCCGGCAGATTCTTGATATCGGGAAAGACGCTATCGAGCGGTGCCGCGAGACCGGCCAGGCGCGACTGCAGCAAGAGGCCGTAACGGGCCTGGTCGAGTATCCGCTCCGCCGCGGCGGTACCGCTGGCCAGCCCCAGATCCAGGCCCAGGTCAAGCGCACCGAAGGACAGCCGCTCGACCCCATCGGCGGCCGCAATTTCACCCAGCGCAGCCAGCCCACGCGCGCTTTCGATGATCGGCCAGACGGGTTTGCCGGACGCCGCGGCCACGGCCACCTGCGCCGCGCTTTCAGCCTTGGGCAGCAATACGCCGATGACGCCGGCGCGCGCCGCGCAGAGCTTCAGGTCTTCGGCCTGCTGGACGTGCCCAGCCGCATTGATGCGTACGAGCACGCGGGCTTGCGCATCGCTGGCGAGCAAGCTGTCGAGCTGCTCGCGCGCCTGCGCCTTGAGGGGTTCGGCAACGGCATCTTCCAGGTCGACGATGACCGCATCGGCGCCGCTGGCCAGCGCCTTGGGAATCCGCTCGGGACGGGTTGCCGGGACGAAAAGTGCCGTGCGAATGGTGCCTGTGTTCATGGCGCTCCCTTCTGATCTGTGGACGCAGCCGCGCCCGCTATTGCCCGGCATCCAGGCGCAAGCCTGCGTGCGGCCAGACGGTGTCGCCGCGCAACGCGGCAACGGGTCGCCCTCCGACCTGCCGTGCAAAGCAGCGCGAGGCGGCGACCGATCGGGCGGCTCACACCGCCCCCTGGTCATGCAGTCGGCGAATGTCCTCGGTTGCATAACCCAGCTCGGCCAGCAGGCTGTCGGTGTGCTGGCCCAGCGCGGGGATCGGATCCATGCGCGGGGCGAAGGCGCTGTTGCGTCCCGGCGGCAGCAGCGCAGGCAAGCGACCGGCCGGGCTGTCCACCTCGCTCCAGCGCTGGCGCGCCTCCAGCTGCGGATGCGCCCAGACACCGGCCATGTCGTTGACATGCGCATTGGCGATGGGCGCAGCATCCAGCCGGGCGATCACCTCTTCGGCGCTCAGGTGGCTGAACGCCTCGACGATAAGTGCACGCAATTCGGTGCGATGCTCCGAACGCCGGGCGTTGCTGGAGAAGCGCTCGTCCTGCGCCAGTTCCGGCTGCAGCAGCACCTTGTCGCAGAACGCCAGCCACTCACGCTCGTTCTGCAGGCCGAGCATCACCGTGCCGCCATCACCAGTGGGGAACGGGCCGTAGGGGTAGATAGTGGCGTGAGCGGCGCCCGCACGCGGCGGCGGCGTCGCGCCCTTGTAGGCGTAGTACAACGGGTAGCCCATCCACTCCACCAGGCTTTCGAGCATGGAAACGTCGACGCGGCTGCCCTCGCCCGTCTTGTCGCGCAGCATCAGCGCCGAGAGCACACCGGTGTAGGCGTACATGCCCGCTGCGATATCGGCGATGGAGCAACCGGCCTTGGCCATCTCGGTTTCGCCCGGCCCGCCGGTGACGGAGAGAAAGCCGCCCTCGCTCTGGATCAGCAGGTCATAGGCCTTCTTCTGCTCGTAAGGGCCGCCCTCGCCGTAGCCGGAGATGTCGCAGACGATCAGCCGCGGAAAGCGCTCGTGCAGCACCTCGAAGGACAACCCCCATCCGCGCGGCCGCGCCCGGAGCCAGGTTCTGCACCAGCACGTCGGCCTTGGCCAAGAGCTGGTCAAGGACCTGGGCGGCGGCGTCCTGCTTCACGTCCAGGCTCAGGCTTTCCTTCGAGCGGTTGGTCCAGACGAAATGCGAGGCCAGGCCGTCGACCCGCTCGTCGTAGCCGCGGGCGAAGTCGCCGGCACCGGGCCGCTCGATCTTGATCACCCGTGCGCCGAGGTCGGCCAGCTGGCGCGTGCAGAACGGCGCGGCGATGGCGTGCTCGAGGCTGACCACGGTGATGCCATCGAGTGGGCGGGGTTTGACTTGGGTGTCGTTCATGTTCGGTTCCTGCAATTTCGGCGTAGGGTGGAAATCGCCGAAGCCATTTCCACGCGTTTGTTCCAGCCCCTGGGGCTGTGGCGCCACATTGGTGGATAAGGCTTCGCCGTCATCCACCCTACGTTCAGGCCAGCGCGTCCAGCCGCTGCAGCTCGCGCAGGCGCCAGACCGTATCGATCAGCGCGCCCGCCTCGTCATCGCTGCGCGCCGCGGAGAACTGCACCAGGCGGCGGAACTTGTCCTCCAGCTCGGCGCGGCTCAGCGTGTTGCCCGGGTCGCCCTTCGGCTCGTCGATGGCGCCGTGCAGCGTGCGGCCATCGGCGGTGATCACTTCGACGCGACCGAGCCAGCGTGCCGGGTAGGCGCCGTCCACCTCGGGATAAAGGGTCATCGAGACCTTCTCGCGGAACTCGCCGACGCGCGGGTCGCTGAGCGCATGGCTGTGGAATTCGGTCAGGCCGGCCTTGCCGTACAGGGCGATCAGCCCCAGCACGGTGCCCATGGAGAATTTGGCTTGATGCACCGTCTGCGGCACCGTCACGCGGCCGAGCACGTCGATCGCGCCCTGGTGCACGCGGGTGGTGACCGAGGCGATGTCATCGGCCCCGAGCCCTTCGCGCTGCATCAGCGCCAGCAGCGCATCGGCCGCCGGGTGGGTATGCCGGCAGGAGGCGTGGAACTTGAACGAGGTTTCCGCCAGCGCCCAGCGGCTGCCGAGCCGGTCGGACAGCTTGCTCGGCTCGGCATCGCGGGACATGCCCGCGGCCATGCCCTGCTCGCCTTCGAGGATGTCTTGCGCGCCGGTCAGGCCATCGGCGGTCAGGTAGGCGGCGAGCAGGCCATCGGCAGCCGCCTTGGCGGTGTGCAGCTGCTTGGAGTCCGCCGCGTCACGGAGAAACTCCCACAGCCCCGCCGCTTGCGTACCGGCGCTGCCGAGCAGATGGGTGAACTGCTGCTGGTCGAAATCCATCAGCTTGCCAACGGCCACTGCCGCGGCCAGGGTGCCGACCGTCGCGGTGGTGTGGAAGATGCGGTAATGCGAGCGGCCGAGGAACTCGCCGATGCGGATGCCCGCCTCGTAGCCGGCCACCGAGGCCACCAGCAGCTCGCGGCCGGACTTGCCGAGATCCTGCGCCGCCGCCAGCGCAGCGGGAAACACCACCGTGGCCGGGTGCAGCACGGAGCTGTTGTGCAGGTCGTCCTGCTCCACCAGGTGCGAGCTGGCGGCATTCACCAGCGCGGCGAAATAGGCCGAGCTGCTCTGGCCGTTGACCAGAATGCGCGCCGGCCCGTTGGCCGGGCCCATCTTCTGCGCGTAACGCTCGAACAGCGGAATCGGATGCGAGCCGGCGCTGGCCAGGGCTGAGCCGAGCCAGTCGAGAAAGAGGTCTTCGGTGCGGGCCAGCACCGGTTCGGGGATCTGCTCGTAGGCAAGCCCGGCGAGGAATTCGGTCAGGGCACGGGTGTGCTGGCTCATGCGTTGGGCTCCAGCGGATTCTCAAACGGATTGGACAGTTCGATGAGGTTCTGGTCGGGGTCGCGCAGGTACACCGAGCGGATCGGTCCGGTCGCGCCGGTGCGTTGCACCGGACCTTCGACGATGGCGACCTGCTGCGCCTGGAGGTGGGCGATCACCTCGGCCAGCGGTGTGGCAACGATAAAGCAGAGGTCCGCCGAACCCGGCGTCGGCCGATCGGCCTTGGGCTCGAATTCGCGCCCGGCCTGGTGCAGGTTGATCTTCTGGTTGCCGAAGACCAGCGCCTTGCGCCCTTCGCCGAAGGTCACCGCCTGCATGCCGAGCACGCGGGTGTAGAAGTCGATCGTTGCCTCGAGGTCGGCGACGGTCAGCACCAGGTGGTCGAGATGGCTGATATTCATGACGCACTTCCCTTTTTCGTAGGGGTGGAAATCGCGAGCATTTCCACCACCCGTGTCGCCTGTTCGATATGCGTGGAAAAGGCTTCGCCGTTTCCACCCTACGTCTGGCTCCGTTAAAACGAACGCGGCAGCTCGAGCAAGTGCTCGGCCACGTATGACAGGATCAGGTTGGTGGAGATCGGCGCCACCTGGTACAGCCGCGTCTCGCGGAACTTGCGCTCGACGTCGTATTCGTTGGCGAAGCCGAAGCCGCCGTGGGTCTGCAGGCAGGCGTTGGCCGCCTCCCAGCTGGCCTTGGCCGCCAGGTACTTGGCCATGTTGGCGGCCGCCCCGGCATTGCGCCCGGCGTCATACTCGTCGCAGGCGCGCCAGCGCATCAGGTCCGCGGCCTCGATCTCGATATGCGCTTCGGCGATGGGGAACTGCACGCCCTGGTTCTGCCCGATGGGCCGGCCGAATACCACACGGTCGCGGGCATACTGCGCGGACTTCTCGACGAACCAGCGGCCATCGCCGATGCACTCGGCGGCGATCAGCGTGCGCTCGGCATTCAGACCGTCGAGGATGTAGCGAAAGCCCTTGCCCTCCTCGCCAATCAGGCTACTGGCGGGAATCTCCAGGTTGTCGAAGAACAGCTCGTTGGTCTCGTGGTTGACCATGTTGGCGATCGGCTGCACGGTCAGGCCGTTGCCGATGGCCTCGCGCAGGTCGACGAGGAAGATCGACATGCCCTCGGACTTGCGCTGCACCTCGGCCAGCGGCGTGGTGCGTGCCAGCAGGATCATCAGGTCCGAGTGCTGGATGCGCGAGATCCATACCTTCTGCCCGTTGATCACGTACTTGTCGCCCTGGCGCACGGCGGTGGTCTTGATCTTGGTGGTGTCGGTGCCGGTGGTCGGCTCGGTGACGCCCATGGACTGCAGGCGCAGCTCGCCGCTCGCCAGCTTCGGCAGGTAGTAGCGTTTCTGCTCCTCGCTGCCGTTTCTGAGCAGGGTGAACATGTTGTACATCTGCCCGTGGATGGTCCCGGAGTTGCCGCCGCAACGGTTGACCTCCTCGAGAATCACCGAGGCCTCGGCCAGACCCAGGCCGGAGCCGCCGTATTCTTCCGGAATCATCGCCGAGAGCCAGCCGGCCTCGGTCATGGCGGTGACGAAGGCTTCCGGGAAGCCCTTTTCCTCATCGATCTTGCGCCAGTATTCGGCGGGAAATTCGGCGCAGAGGGCGCGCACGCCTTCGCGGATGAAGCTCAGCTCTTCGGTCTTGTTCGGGTTCATCTCGGTTCCTCAGAAAACGGGTGATGTCGAGTGGCTTGCCTCTCCCCCTCACCCCAGCCCTCTCCCTCCGGGAGAGGGGGCTGCATTCGCGTTTGGCTGGACTGCCTGGTAGCGCACTCAGCTTGAGTCTCACCAGAATTTTTCCGCGGGACGACTATCACCTTCGCCCCTGACCACCCCGCAGATGCAGTCCCCTCGCCCCCTTGGGGAGAGGGTTAGGGTGAGGGGGCGGTGTCCCGCCATACACCTCAGTCGAATTCCACTTCGGCTTTCTGCGCCAGACCGTTGTGGTCGCCGGCCCAGAGTTCGGCCTTGCCCGGCGCCACGATGCGCCCCCACTTCGAACGGATGGGGCACCACCAGCGGGCGCAGGCCGCGGTAGGCGAAGCGGCGCAGGCGGGCGTCGGGATTGGCGCGACAGAAAGCACGCAGGTTCAAGGTGGCGATCAGCGGGCCGTGAACGACCAGGCCGGCATAGCCCTCGGTCTCGGTGACGTAGGGCCAGTCGTAATGGATGCGGTGACCATTGAAGGTGACCGCCGAATAACGGAACAGCAGCGTCGGCGTGGGTGTCACCGCCTCGCGCCAACCGCCAGCGACCATCGGCTCGTCGCTGCGGGTCTTCGGCGGGCTCGGCTCGCGATAGACGATGTCCTGCTCTTCGCGCACGGCCAGGCGTCCGTCCTGCAGGTACTCGTGCTGCACGGTCACGAAGAGGAGCGCACCCGTATGCCCGCGCTTTTCTTCGATGTGCTTGATGGTCGACACACGTGTCGCCTCGGCGCCGGACACCAGAGGCTCGATGAACTCGACGCGCCCGCCGGCCCACATGCGATTACGGTTGTCCGCCGGAGGCAGGAAGCCTCCGCGTGCCGGGTGGCCGTCCTCGCCCAGCCCCTTCTCGGGCAGCGGCTCCTGGAAGAAGCACCACTGCCAGAGCGGCGGCAGCGCCTCGCCATGGGCCGGCGTGGGCTCGCCCAGGGTCGCGGCAATGCGCATCAGGAGGTTGCGGCTCAGCTGATCATGAGCTTCTTCGGTGCGGCCTATCCAGGCGGTAACGTCGGTCATTGGGGCTTCCGGCTAAGTTGTTTTTTGCCAGCATGCGCCGGGCTCCGCATTCTGGGAATTTGCATTTACCGACCCCGGCGTTCGGCTATGCTGAACGCCACCACGCTCACCGAGCCCTGCCATGCACTTCGATCTAGCCGACCTGCGCCTGTTCATCCACGTTGCCGAAAGCCCGAGCCTGACCCAGGGCGCGCGCCGTGCACACCTTTCACCGGCGGCTGCCAGTGCGCGCATCAAGGCCCTGGAAGCCCAGCTGGACAGCCGGTTGCTGTACCGCGACAGCCGTGGGTGGAACTGACGCCGGCCGGCCAGAAACTGCTGCAGCACGCGCGCCTCGTCCTGCGGCAGGTCGATTACCTCAAGGGCGAATTCACGCGCTATGGCGCCGACTCGGCCGGGCACATCCGCATCTTCGCCAACACCACGGCCGTCACCGAATTTCTCCCCGAAATCCTCGCCGGCTTTCTCGCGCAGCGGCCGGGCGTGACCGTCGATCTTCAGGAGCGCCTGAGCCGCGACATCGTCCGTGGCGTACTCGACGGCAGTACGGATCTGGGCATCATTGCTGGTCCGGTGCAGGCGCAAGGGCTGGAAGTGCTGCACTTCAGCACTGATCGGCTAGTGCTGGCCGTGCCGGTCGATCACCCCCTGGCAAGCGAGCCGCGCGTCGATCTGGGGCGCACGCTGGCCTACCAGCACATCGGCCTGCACGAGGGCAGCACCCTGCTGACCTTCCTGCGGGACCAGGTCGACAAGCTCGGCGCGACGCTGTCGCTGCGCATCCAGCTGTCGAGCTTCGAGGCCGTCTGCCGCATGATCGAGGCCGGGGTCGGCATCGGCATCATTCCCGAGTCGGCCGCCAGACGGCACAGCCGCACGATGCGCCTGGCGCTGGTCGAACTGGACGAACCCTGGGCCATCCGCGAACGCAGCGTGCTGGTCCGCGAGCTCGACGCCTTGCCCGGCAGCGTGCGCGCGCTGATCGCCGCGCTCGTGCCGGGAAGCACTTGAACCGTTGCACTACGAACATTTGCGCGCCGCCACTGCCGAAACCCCTACGCCCCCCGCCAACCGGACGCTCGCATGGCCACACCGAACAACCGCCTGTTTCGCTTTTACCAGCGCATCATCAGCAGCATCGCCTTCTACCCGGCACTGATCACACTCGGCCTGGTGCTGCTGTGTCTCGTCAGCATCTGGCTGGAGATGACCTACCTGCAGGCCTACAAGGAGGACCTCAAGCTCGGCCTGGTCAACAATGCCGAAAACGCTCGCCTGATCCTCGGGACCCTGGTCGGCGGCATCGTCTCGCTGATGGTGTTCAGTTTCAGCATGGTGATGGTGGTGCTAAACGCGGCATCCTCGACACTCTCGCCGCGTGTCATCCCCAGCCTGATCAGCAGCCGCAACCACCAGTTCATCCTGGGGATCTACCTGGGCACCATCATCGATTCGCTGCTGCTGATCCTGACCATTCAGGAAGGCGACGACATCAACGTTCCCAGCCTCGGCATCTTCCTCGCGCTGGGCCTGGGCATCATCAGCCTCTGCCTGTTCATCAGCTTCATCCGCGAAATCTCGCAATCGATCCAGGTGGATTTCATCCTCAACAACCTGTTCAAGCGGACTCTCAAGGAACTGAAGCAGATGCAGGACAGGTTCAACAGCCTGAGCGAAGCGCCGGGCTGGCCGGATGACACCGGCTGGCACGTGGTGCGCTCGACCCGTGCCGGCTACTTCAAGGCCTTCAATAGCGAAGCGGCCAAGGGGTTGCTCGCCGAGCACGACCTGCACATGACCATCGAGGTCCACAATGGCTTCTTCGTCATGCCCGGCCACCCCCTCTTCCGGCTGAGCCGCGAAGTCGACGACGAGGTGATCGAGACGCTGCTCGATGCGTTCGACTTCTACATCGAGGAGTACGCCAACCAGCACTACTTCTTCGGCTTCAAGCAGATCACCGAAATCGCCGCCAAGGCGCTGAGCCCCGGCATCAACGACCCGGGAACAGCGATCAAGGCCATCGACATGCTTGGCGTGCTGTTCGCCGAGCGCCTGAAGCTGCCCGAGTTCGACGTGGCCTGCGAGCCCGAGCAACCCCCTCGCCTGTTCTTCCGGGAACTGGATCTGGAGCAGATGCTGCTGGCCGTACTGGGGCCGCCGCGCCACTACGGCGGGGCGGATACGCAGATCGTCCTCAGCCTGCTGCAGTGCTACAAGAACCTGCTGTTCTGCGAGCCGGGACCCGAGACCGAAGCCGTCCTGCTGGCCCATGCCCAGGCCGTCCTCAACCAGGCGATGGACAGCATCAGCCAACAACCCGACCGGGACGCCATCGACGCCGCGGTGGAACGGCTCAACGGCGCAATCAACCATCACCCGCCCCTGGAAAAACGTCGGCTGCGGAATCCTGACCGGGAAAAACTGCCCAAGCAGCAACGGGCAAGCCCCAACGAGGCGCATCGCCCACACCGGCTCGTCCTGGCCCGCCGCGCGCAAATCGGCAACCGGTCAGGACAAGGGCGGGTTGCCATCACCGTACTACTTGCTTAGGGTTGTTCGTCATGAAGTCCTTGATAGCCCCCATCAGTTCCCTGCTGGGCGGCGTGGCATTGCTCCTGCTCGGCCACGGCCTGCTCAACACATTGCTTACCTTGCGCGGCGTCGCCGAGGGGTACTCCACCGGCCTGATCGGCCTGCTCATGTCCGGCTACTTCGCCGGCTTCCTGGTCGGAACCTGGCTCGCCCCCTCACTGATCCGCCGGGTCGGGCACATTCGTACCTTCGCCTTCTATGCTGCCCTGGCCTCGGTGGCGGCGCTGTTGCACGTGATCATCGTCAACCCCTGGGTCTGGCTGGTGCTGAGGGTGATGTACGGTATCGCCCTGGTGACGCTGTACATGGTGATCGAGAGCTGGCTCAACGCACAGGTCAGCGGGGAGAAGCGCGGACAGGTATTCGCGGTGTACATGGCCGTCAACCTCGGCGCCCTGGCCGCGGCCCAGCAACTGCTGAGCCTGGACAGCCCGATGAATTTCATCCTGTTCGCCCTGGCCGCCATCCTGATCAGCGCCGCGCTGATGCCGATCACCCTGACCCGCCAGGCACAACCCGCCCAACCGGACATGCCCCCCACCGACCTCCTGCAACTGGCGCGCATCGCGCCGCTGCCATTGATGGCAGCGGGCATTTCCGGCCTGACCCTTGGTGGCTTCTGGGGCCTGGCACCGGTCTACGCCTCGCAAAGCGGCTTCGATGCTTCCGGGGTCGGCCTGCTGATGAGCGTGACCATCCTCGGCGGGGCCGTGCTGCAATGGCCGATCGGTCTGTTTTCCGACAAGCATGACCGCCGCCTGGTGTTGCTCTGGGTGGTCGGCATCGGCGCGGTGCTCGGCGCGGTGATGACGCCGCTCACCTCCGGCCCACTGCTGCTGGGCATGATGTTTCTCTGGGGCGGCCTGGCCTTTTCGATCTACTCCATTGCCGTGGCGCAGATGGTCGACCAGCTGCACCCGGATGAAATTCTCTCGGGCTCCAGTGGCCTGCTGCTCGCCAACGGCTTCGGTGCTGCCTTCGGCCCGGTCGTGGCCGGTGGCCTGATGAGCTTTTTCGGGCCCAAGGCCCTGCCGGTGTTCTTCGCCGTGACGCTGGCCTTCCTCGCGCTCTACTCGTACTTCCGCTCGCGGCGGGTCTTCGACCTGGTCACCGAGCCGCATGGTCACTTCACCCCCATGCTGCGAACCAGCCCGACCGTGTTGGAGCTGATGCCCGACACCCCGGAAGGCGAAGTCGCCGAAGCGGACATTCTCGACCAGGGCCAGACCCCGCGAGAGGGCGACGAGGTGCTCGCCCAGCCACGCACCGGCACGCATTGATTCGGGCGCAACCGCTGGTGTTCAGTAACCGGCCGGCTTCGTCGCCGGCCGGTGTCAGTAATCGACCTTGCCGCGTCCGGCCTTGATGACAGCACGCTTGTTCTTGCCTTCCAGACGCCGGGTCTTGGAGCCCAGCGTCGGACGGGTCGGTCGTCTGGCCTTCTCCACCTTCGCCACGCTGCGGATCAACGTCACCAGGCGCGCCAGGGCATCGGCCCGGTTCTGCTCCTGAGTGCGATACTGCTGCGCCTTGATGACGATCACGCCGTCGCCGGTGATGCGGCTGTCGCGCAGCGCCAGCAGGCGATCCTTGTAGAAATCAGGGAGGGACGAGGCCCGAATGTCGAAGCGCAGGTGCATCGCGCTCGACACCTTGTTCACGTTCTGCCCGCCGGCGCCCTGGGCCCGGATAGGGTTCAGCTCGACCTCCGCATCGGGAAGCTGCACGCTGTTGGAAATCTCGAGCATCGGTTCTCTCGCAAGTAGGCAGGCGGCCATGCTGCGTCATAAGTGACTGGATGGCGAGCCCGACGACTGCACGACGCATCCGACACGTTTTCTCAAGATTTGCCGGGGCGGCAAGCGAACCGGTTCGGCTACTGTATTCGCTCGCAACAGACGGAACCCAACATGGACTCGATCACTCAGGCCCTTCTCGGCGCCACCGTCCAGGCCTCCCCTGCTGGGGCGCTGGCAGGGTCGGAAGGCGCTGCTCTACGGTGCGGCACTTGGCACGCTGCCGGACCTCGATGTCGTCCTCGACTTTGGCGATGCCATCGCCAACATGACCCACCACCGCGGCTTCAGCCATTCGCTATTCATCCTCAGCCTCGTCGCCGTCGTGCTGACCTGGCTGACGCGACGCCTGCGACCCGACCCGCGCTACAGTTCGAACCGGCTGCTGTTGACCGTCTGGTTGGTGCTCATCACCCATGTGCTGCTCGACAGCTTCACCAGCTACGGCACGCAGCTGTTCTGGCCGCTCACCACGCCGCCGGTGGCCTGGTCGAGCGTCTTCATCATCGACCCGTTGTACAGCGTCCCGCTCTTGCTCGCGGTGCTCATCGGCGCGTTCGTGGGGCTGCAGGGGCGTCGACAGACCCTTGCCATAGCCGCCCTCTCCGTCTCGACGCTGTACCTGGCGACAACTCTGGCGGGCAAGCAGATGGCAGAACGGCGCGTCGAAACCGTTCTCGCCGACCAGGGCATCCAGGCCGAACAGCTGTTCAGCACGCCGACCCCGTTCAACAGCCTGCTCTGGCGGGTCATCGTCATCGAGGGCGATGACTATCACGAAGCGCTGGTCAGCTGGTTCGACCGCCTGCCACCGCAACTGGTGCGAATCCCCCGCGGCACGGCCTTGGCGAGCGTGCTCAGCGAGTCACCGCAGCATGCTCGGCTGACCTGGTTCACCGGCGGCGTGATGCGCTACGACGAGATAGACGGTCGCCTGTTGGTGACCGACCTGCGCCTGGGCATGACCGGCTTTCATCCCTTCCGCTTTCCGATGGCCGAACGAAACAGCGAGCACTGGAGGCTGATCCCCTTCGTGGAGCGCCTGCCAGCCGAACGCGGCGATCTGGACCGTCTCAAGCAGATCTGGCGGCGCATCTGGGACCAACAGCCGCCTCTCCCTCTGGCCGAATGGGCAGCCGAACTGAACAGACGCTAACGGCCACGGCGCGTCTGCCAGCGCCCCAGGCCGTACAGCAGCGCCCCCAGCCCCATAAGCAGCGCCGCACGTAACCAGGTGCCGGCGCTTTGCTGAGACAGCAGCAACAGACACGACAGGATCGCCAGCACCGGCAGCGCCGTCGGCGTACGGAAGTGCGGCGTGGCGACCCTGTCCTTGCGCAGCATCAACACGGCCACGTTGGTTGCCATGAACACGAACAGCAACAGGAGCACTACCGTCTCGGCCAGAGCCCGCAGGGTTCCCGTCACGGTAAGCACCATGGCCAGCAGCGTCGTGACGAGGATCGCCAGCCAGGGCGTGCGGCGCTCGGGCAGTACACGAGTGAGGAAGGTCGGCAGCAGGCCTTCGTCCGCCATCCCGTAGGCGAGGCGGCTCGACATGATCATGGTCAGGAGCGCGCCGTTGGCAACCGCGACCAGTGCCACTGCCGCAAACAGCCAGTCCGGCACGCGGTAGCCGGTCGCACGCACCACATCGAGCAGCGGCGCCGAGGACTCGGCCAGCACCGCCGGCGGCAGGACCGCCGTCGCGGCCATGCCGACACCCACATAAACCAGCCCAGCCACCAGCAGCGCGCCGAACAGCGCCCGTGGGTAGTTGCGCTGCACATTGCGCACCTCTTCCGCGACATTCGCCGAAACCTCGAACCCGACGAAGGAATAGAAGGCGATGAGCGCCGCTCCCAGAACGGCGATGGCCGGCGAAACATCCGGCGCGAACTCGAGCACTCGCGCCGGCTCGCCCGCCCCGCTCATCAGGAAGCGGGCCGCCAGCAGCACCACGAACAGCAGGCCGGATACCTCGATCACCGTCATGACGGCATTCGCGCCCAGCGACTCCCGGATGCCACGTGTATTGAGCAACGCGACGATCGTCAGGAAGACCAGCGCCGTAGGCACCGCTGGCGTGTCGAGAAAGGCGCTCAGATAGTCGCCGGCAAAGGCCAGCGACAGGCCCGCAGCGCTGGTGACCCCGGCGGCGAGCATGCTGAAGCCAACCAGAAACGACAGCAGCGGGATGCCGAAGGCACGCTCGGCGAATACCGCCGCACCGCCGGCCTTCGGGTACTTGGTGACCAGTTCGGCGTATGACGCCGCGGTGAGCATCGCGAACCCCAGCGCGACCAGCAGCGGAACCCAGACCGCGCCGCCAGCCTCCCCGCAATCTTGCCGACCAGGGCATAGACACCGGCGCCCAGTACATCACCAAGAATGAAGAGAAACAGTGCGGGACCGGTAATCGCCTGCTTAAGCCGGGACTCACCGGCAGCCGACACCGAGGTCTTCATGAAGGGAATGCCCCGGCGGGGCTGATACAAGCAAGCGACAAGGGGTTCAAGCGAGGCTCTCCAGCACGTACGGCACAGGCCGCGTTAATGTCTAGAGCCGTGGAGTCTCGCTGGAGTTCAGGTCGCTGGATGACAGGCAGGGCCGCGGCCGCGGATTGCCCAAGAGCGGGTCGTCTTGTAGATGCCTTGCCGTCGGGGGCGAACGCGTTGTGCCGCAGCCTATTTCGCCTCGCCGCGAGGGCGCGCCTCCACAGGCGTGCCCTCTGGCAGAGGCACATCAGGTGCGGAAGCGCGCAACCAGACCCTGCAGTTCGACCCCCAGGCGCGCCAGCTCGGCACTGGCGGCAGCGGTCTGCTCGCTACCGCTGGCGCTCTGCTCGCCGATATCGCGCACTCGGGTCACGCTCTCGGAGATGTTTTCGGCAACCGCGCTCTGCTGCTCGGCCGCCGCGGCGATTTGCTGGTTCATCTGCTCGATGGTCGACACCGACTCGGTGATGCGGCCCAGCGCGCTGCCCGCCTCGTTGGCCAGCTCGACGGTGTGCTGCGTCAGGTCGCGGCTGGTCTGCATCTGCTCGACGGCCTTCTGCGCCACGCGCTGCAGATTGCCGATGAGCCCTCGATTTCTTCGGTCGAGTCGTGGGTGCGGCGCGCCAGGGCACGCACTTCGTCGGCGACCACGGCGAAACCGCGGCCTTGCTCTCCGGCACGTGCCGCTTCGATCGCGGCGTTCAGCGCAAGCAGGTTGGTCTGCTCGGCGACGGCGCGGATCACCTCGAGCACGGTCCCGATGCGACCGCTCTCGGTGTTCAGCTCTTCGATGGCATGCGCCGAATGCTCGACTTCGCCGGACAGGTTGCCGATCTGGCCGATCGCCTCCTGAACCACGCGATCACCCTGACGTGCCTGCTGATCAGCTTCTCGCGCTGCGAAAGACGCTTGCTCGGCGTTCTGCGCGACCTCCTGAACCGTGGCAGCCATCTCGTGCATGGCCGTGGCGACCTGCTCGGTCTCGACGCGCTGTTTCTGCACGCCAGCACTGGTTTGTGCGGTTACGGCCGACAGTTGCTCGGCCGCGGTCGCGATCTGGCTGACGCTGCCGCCGATCCGGCCGATCAGGCCGCGCAGGCTGTCGGTCATGCCATACATGGCCTGCTGCAGCTGACCGAGTTCATCGCGCCGGCTGACCTTCTGCGACTGGGTCAGGTCACCGTCGGCGACGCGCTGCGCCAGCTGAACGGTATAGCGCAGCGGTACGACAATCATGCGCGAGATGACGGTTGCCGCAGCGATGCCGATGGCCACCGCCAGAAGGCTGATGACCGCCAACAGCATGTAGGCGTTGCTGCGCTGGGCCTGCATGGCTTCAGAGGCATCGGCCAGGGCTTCGTCGGCGGTATCAAGGATGCGTTGGGCCTGGTCGACCATGTCCTTTTCCAGGGCAATGCGCGAGGCGCGGCTGTTGCGGAACTCATCAAAGGCCTGCTTGTAGCTGGCCAGGGCGGCGAGCGCGCCATCCATGGTGGTCTTCTGCTCGTCGTTGAGCCAGGTCTTCAGGCTGCTGCCGATGGTGGTCACGTCCTGGTAGGCTTCGTTCCAGCTGTTCACGGCCTCTTCGGAATTGTTGCCGATGAACACGCTTTCGAAGGTGCGCAGGTCGAGAATCTTCTTCGTCAGGCCCGAGGCCGCCTCGGCGATGGTCAGCGGATCGCTGCCCTTGAGCCGGTCGCCTTCCAGGCGCAGCACCCGTACGGCGTCGTACATGTCCAGTTCGATGTATTCGAACTCTTCGCGGCTCTTCTGCGCCGCCTCGGCCATGCGCTCGCGCAACTGGGCGCCACGGTCGATCAGCTGGCCGTATTCGGTGAATTCGTTGGCATATTCGGCGGCATCACCACGAATCCGCTGCAGCAACTCCTGTTCATGCTCGGCGGAGCGCTCGGCGAGCTCGTCGACCTCCTGGTTGAGCAGCTCCAGGGTGCTGCGCAAGGCATTGGCGGAAGCCTCGTTACGGTTCAACGCATAGTCGCGCTCCAGCCCGCGGGCTTCGAGGATCGCCGCATTGATGCGCGACAGCTGATTGGTCTGGTACGAACGCGAGAGGATCGAGTCCACCGCATAGAAACCGGTGCCAGCGACACCCAGGGTCAGCAACAGGACCATGGCGAAGCCGAACAACAGCTTCTTGCCGACGGACAGGTTGGCGAAGAGATCGAGGGACTGCATCTGAAATTCCTAGCTTGAGGGAGGCGCACCCATGGAAGTCGGCAGGCGACGACGAAAGTTGAACGCGAATTCAGACAAATTTAATCAAGCTTTGATGACGAATTGCCAGCACGCAGTACAAGGAGGCCGGTGCGCCATATGAATCCTGGCGTCAGGCGAGGCTCAATGTTGCTGGAGATGCCCGTAAAGCCTGGCGTAGAGCCCGCCGTCGGCAATCAGCTGTTGGTGATCGCCCTGCTCGGCGATGCGCCCGGCATCGAACACCAGCACCCGGTCGGCCTGCTTCACTGCCGACAGGCGGTGGGCAATGATCAAGGTGGTACGCCCCTGCAGGAACCGATTCAACCCCTGGTGAAGGGCGTACTCGGTCGCCGCGTCCAGCGCCGAGGTGGCTTCGTCGAGGATCACGACCTTCGGCTCGGCCAGCACCATGCGTGCCACGGCCAGACGTTGCCGCTGGCCCCCGGAAAGACGGACCCCGGAACGGCCGACGATGCTGTCCAGCCCGGCGGGCAGTTGTCGAATGGTATCGGCCAACTGGGCGATTTCCAGCGCATGCCAGCAGGCCTGATCGTCGCGTTCGCGCCCCATCAGCAGATTGGCGCGAACGCTGTCGTTGAACAGCGCCGGATGCTGCAGCACCACGGCGACGTTGTCGCGCACGGTGCCCAGGCCGATGTCCTGCAAAGGCACCCCACCGAAGCGAATCTGCCCGGCCTGTGGCTGATAGAGCCCCAGCAGCAGTTGCACCAGAGTACTCTTGCCGCCCCCGCTGGCGCCGACGATCGCGACTTTCTCTCCGGCCTCGATCCGCAGGTCCAGCCCTCGAGCACAGGCTCGTCCTGGTAGGAGAAGCAGAGGTTGCGCACTTCGATCTCGACGGTGTCACGCCCTGCAAAGGGATCCTGTCCGCCGGCGTACTGCGGCTCATCCGCGCGCGCCAGCAACTGATTGATGCGGCCCAGCGCCCCACCGGCGGCGTAGTAGGCGTACTGCAGGTTCAGCAGTTGTTCGACGGGGCCGATCATGAACCAGAGATAGCTGAACACGGCAAGCATCTGGCCGATCGAGAGATCCGAGAGCAGTACCGTGAGCATCGCCGCGGCACGGAAGATGTCGATGCCGAACTGGAATAGCAGGCCGCTGGCGCGATTGGAGGCATCGGTCTTCCACTGCGAGGCCACCGCATGGTCGCGCACTTCCCGCGCGCGCAGGCCGAGGCGACCGAGGAAAAAACCCTGGCGATTGCCGGCGCGCACTTCCTGAATGGCGTCGAGCGTTTCGGTGAGTGCCTGGGTGAACAGCGAAGTGCTGTCGTTCTCGAGCTTCTTGAGGTGCTTGACGCGCTTGCCCAGCTGCACCGTGGCGTAGATGACCAGTGGATTGAACAACAGGATCAGCAGCGCCAGTTGCCAATGCATCCAGATCAGGATCGCAGCGGTACCGGCGATCGACAGCAAGGCCACGAGCAGCCGGCTCAGCGTCTCGCCAATGAACTTGTCGATGGTCTCCAGATCGGTGACCAGATGCGCCGCGACCGTACCGCCACCGAGGCTTTCATACTCGCTCAGCGAGATGCGCTTGAGCCGCTCGATCAACCGGATGCGTACGCGGTAGACGAGGTCCTTCGACAAACGCGCGAACAGCCGCGCCTGCAACACGTTGAAGACCAGCGCCGACGCCCGGAGCAGCAGCGTCACGCAGAGCATCAGGGCGATGTAGCCGATCGCCGTCTGCAAGCCCACCGGCAGGAAGCGGTCCATCACGCGCAGCGCCGTGTCGCCCTGCCCCAACAGCACTTCGTCAACAAGCAGCGGCAGCAGCAAGGGGATCGGCACGCTGCAGAGCGTGGCCAGCACCGCCACCAGATTGGCCAGTATCAGCGACCGACGATGGCGCAGCGCGATGCGACGGATTTCCGCCCAGCTGAGCTGATCAGGCATCCAGGTTGTGCTCCAGCCAACGGGCGAGCAACGGCGCCAGGGCATCGAGCGGCTGGTAGCCATTGGTGACCAGGGCGAGCTGCCCCGCGTGCTCGGCCAGCAGGGTCGGGAAGCCTGCGATGCCGAGGTTGCGCGCCCACTCGAAATCCGCGGCGGTTTCGTCGCGCGCCGGTTGCGAGCTGAACTGTTCGGAGAACTCGATTCGCGGAATGCCCGCCGCTTCGGCCAGCTCGAGCAGTTCGGGCGGCAAGGTCACGTTGCGCCCCTCCACATAGAACGCCCGCTGGATCAGACCGGCCAAGCGCCAGGCGGACGGCGGATCGAGTCGGCGGGCGGCAACCAGCGCTCGACAGGCCGGCTCGGTGTCATACACCAGTCCTTCGGGCAAACCGGCGGCGAAATTGAACGGCTGCCCGGTCGCCTCATGCACCGCATGCCAATAGGACGCGGTGCGGTCGCGGCCGGCCTGATCCATCGCGGTGAGCTCGTGCCGCAGGCCACCCACGACCAGATCGGTGCGCACACCCAACGAACCGGCCTGTGCCATGAGTGCCTCGACGACCGGGGCAAATCCCCAGCACCATGAGCACATCGGGTCCATCACGTAGATCAGTCGAGTGCTCATGGCGGCTCCGGTAGGAAGGGGTGGGATCAGGCGTCCTGCTTGCGATAGTTGTAGCCGATCGGGTGCGGCTGATTGCGCTTGAGCGCAAGCTCGATCTGCTTCTGACGCTCGCGCGCGCTGGTGCGGGTCTTTTCGCTGAGCGTATTCCAGCAGTGCGGGCAACTGATGCCGGGCACATAGTGTTCCGACTGGCGGTCCTGCGCGGACACGGGTGAGCGGCAGGCATGGCACTGGTCGAAATCGCCCTCGCTGAGGTCGTGACGGACCGTCACCCGGTTGTCGAAGACGAAGCAGTCGCCCTTCCAGCGGCTCTGCTCCTTGGGCACCTCTTCCAGGTACTTGAGGATGCCGCCCTTGAGGTGATAGACCTCTCCGAAGCCTTCCCCGAGCATGTAGCTGGAGGCCTTCTCGCAACGGATGCCGCCGGTGCAGAACATCGCGACCTTCTTGTGCCGGGCCGGATCGTAGTGCGCCTTGATGTAATCGGGAAACTCGCGGAACGATTTGGTCTGCGGGTCGATCGCCCCTTCGAAGGTGCCGATGGCGACCTCGTAATCGTTGCGGGTATCGATCAGCAACACTTCGGGGTCATCGATCAGCGCGTTCCAGTCCTGCGGTTCGACATAGGTACCGACGCGCTGGTTAGGGTCCACCCCTGGCACACCGAGGGTGACGATTTCCTTTTTCAGCTTCACCTTGGTGCGGTAGAAGGGCTGCTCGTCGCAGTACGACTCCTTGTGGTCGATATCGGCCAGGCGCGGATCCTGACCGAACCAGGCGAGCAGCGCATCGATGGCTGCGCGGCTGCCGGATACCGTACCGTTGATGCCTTCTTCGGCAAGCAGCAAGGTGCCCTTGATGCCATTGGCTTCGAGCAGCGCGAGCAACGGCTCCCGCAGCGCCACGTAGTCGGGCAGCGAAACGAATTTATAGAGCGCCGCAACGACGATCTTCTGAGTCATGGAAACATCCTGCAGTAGTCACCCACGCAAAGGGCGGACTGAGAAAATAAAACCGGCCATATGGCCGGGCGCGGATTCTAGCAAAAGGCAGGAGCAAGCCGAAGGCACCCTACTCAAGGCTTAGCGGCCAGCCTCGTGCCGCCCGCGCCAGCCCCGCTGAGCCGCCCCGCAGTCAGCCTCACAGATCGTGTTTGCTCCCACCCCTGCAAGTCGGCGAGTCCGGTGCGCTGCCCTGCTCGGCCCATTCGGCCGGCGTGTAGGTGTGCAGGGCCAGGGCGTGGATCTGCTGCATCAGGTCGCCCATCGCCGCGTAGGCCTTCTGGTGGCGCTTGACCGGGTTCAGCCCGGCAAACTGCTCGCTGACGATCACGGCCTTGTAGTGGGTTTCCTGCCCGCGGCTGTGCATGTGGCTTTCGTCGAGCACCTGCAGATACTCGGGGGCCAAGGTGGTGTTCAGGGTGGTTTCGATGGTTGCGAGTTTGCTCATCGCAGGCATGCTCCGTCAGGGCTTGTTGGGGGCGAGTTCGGCGGTCATGTCGGCCAGCAGCTTGTTTACCTGCGGTACCGCGCTCTCCAGCTTGGCCTGGGTCACCTGCGCCGAGCGGGCATTGAGTTGCGGCAGGCGGCTGAGCATCTTGCGCCCCAGGTCGGATTGGTAGAAGGCGTTCAGTTCCCCCAGCTCCTGTTCGGTAAACGCCTCGGTGTAGAGCGTGACCAGATCCGGCTTGACCTTTTCCCAGCCGATCGCCTGATCCAGCGCAGCGTCGGCCTGGGATTGATAGCGCTCCAACAAGGCGCGCTTGTCTTCCGGCGCACCGGCCTGGGCAAAGCGTTCGGCAAACATCTGCTGGACCTGGGCATAGACCGGCACGGACAGGCGATCGGCATTGACCAGTTCCAGGAACTGTTCGGCACGCGCCTGATGGGTCGCCTGGTCGGCGAGGGCTTGCCCGCTGAACAAGGGAATCAGCAGTGCACTACAAAGGCCGACTGTACGAACGAAGGGCATGGGGAGATCCTTGTGACTGGCAGATGGATTCGACGGGCATTCTGCGCGCCCGGCCCGGATCGCTCAAGAACGACGGCCAGGCGGATTGAACCTGTGCCGTCGAGCGGAAACCTAACAGGCATATCTCAGCGATGGAGCAGCCCATGACACGCACCGAAACCGACAGCCTCGGCCCCGTCGAAGTACCGGAACAGGCCTACTGGGGCGCCCAGACGCAGCGTTCGCTTGGCAACTTCGCCATCGGCGACCAGCGCATGCCGCTCGCCGTCTGCCATGCCCTGGCCCTGATCAAGAAGGCGGCGGCACGGGTCAACGATCGCATCGGCGACTTGCCGCCCGACATCGCCCGGCTGATCGAGCAGGCCGCCGACGAGGTCCTGCAGGGCCAGCACGACGACCAGTTCCCGCTCGTCGTCTGGCAGACCGGCAGCGGCACCCAGAGCAACATGAACGTCAACGAGGTGATTGCGGGGCGGGCCAACGAACTCGCCGGCGGCAACCGCGGGGGCAAGAGCCCGGTGCACCCCAACGACCATGTCAACCGTGCGCAGAGTTCCAACGACTGCTTCCCCCACGGCCATGCACATCGCCGTCGCGCGCGCCATCCACGCCGATCTGCTGCCGGCGATCGCCGAGCTTTCCGGTGGGCTGGCCGAACAGGCGGCGCGCCATAGTCACCTGGTCAAGACCGGCCGTACCCATATGATGGACGCCACACCGGTGACCTTCGGCCAGGAGTTGTCGGCCTTCGTCGCCCAGCTCGATATCGCCGAGCAGGCGATCCGTCAGGCGCTGCCGGCGGTGTTCGAGCTGGCCCAGGGCGGGACCGCCGTCGGCACCGGCCTCAACGCACCGCATGGCTTCGCCGAAGCCATCGCCGCGGAGCTCGCTGCGCTGTCCGGCCTGCCGTTCGTGTCCGCGCCGAACAAGTTTGCGGCGCTCGCCGGGCACGAGCCTCTGGTGGCGCTGTCCGGTGCGCTGAAAACGCTCGCTACGGCCCTGATGAAGATCGCCAATGACCTGCGCCTGCTGGGCTCCGGCCCGCGCGGCGGCTTCGCCGAGGTGCGTCTGCCGGCCAACGAGCCCGGCAGTTCGATCATGCCTGGCAAGGTCAACCCGACGCAGTGCGAGGCGTTGTCGATGCTTGCCTGCCAGGTGATGGGCAACGACGTCACCATCGGATTCGCTGCCAGCCAGGGTCATCTGCAGCTCAATGTCTTCAAACCGGTGATCGTGCACAACATGTTGCAGTCGATCCGACTGCTGGCCGATGGCTGCCGCAACTTCAACACCCATTGCGTCGTCGGCCTGGAGCCGGACGCCGGACGCATGGCCGAGCATCTGGAGCGGGGGTTGATGCTGGTTACCGCGCTCAACCCGCACATCGGCTACGACAAGGCCGCCGAAATCGCCAAGAAGGCCTATGCCGAGGGCAGCACGCTACGCGAAGCCGCACTGAGCCTGGGCTATCTCACCGATGAAGAGTTCGACCAGTGGGTGCGGCCGGAAACCATGCTGGGAACCACGCCACAGGGTTGAGCCCGGACGCCCTCGCCGTTGCGGCGAGGGCGCAACCTGCACGACGTCTCGCGACGTCCAGCGCACTGCAGGACGCTCGACCTCAGAGCGCCGCTTGAAGCCAGGCGCTGTCGTTAGCGCACCGCCTCGAACAGCCCCGATGCGCCCATGCCACCCCCGACGCACATGGTCACCACGCCATAACGCAGGTTGCGGCGTTGCAGTTCGCGGATGAGGTGGCCGGTAGTCCGCGAGCCGGTCATGCCGAACGGGTGACCGATGGAGATAGAGCCACCGTTCACATTGAACTTCTCGTTGTCGATCTCCAGGGTGTCCCGGCAATACAGGCATTGCGAGGCGAAGGCTTCGTTGAGCTCCCAGAGATCGATGTCAGCGACCTGCAGCCCGCGCGCCTTGAGCAGGCGCGGCACGGAATAGACCGGGCCGATACCCATCTCCTCGGGCTCGCATCCGGCCACGGTAAAGCCGCGGAAGAAAGCGCGCGGCTTGAGGCCAAGTTCGAGGGCCTTGTCCAGGCTCATCACCAGCGTCATCGAGGCGCCATCGGACAGCTGCGAGGCGTTGCCCGCCGTGACGGACCCGTCCTCGGCGAACACCGGCTTGAGTGCAGCGAGGTTTTCCAGGGTGGTATCCGGCCGGTTGCAGTCATCGCGATCGACCACACCTTCATGCTCGGTGCGCGCGCCGGTGGCCTTGTCCTCGGTGTAGTAGCGCACGTTCATCGGCACGATTTCGTCCTGGAACAAGCCCTCGGCCTGCGCCCTCGCGGTGCGCTGCTGGCTCTGCAGCGAATAGGCATCCTGCTGCTCGCGGGTGACACCGTAGCGCCGCGCGACCAGCTCGGCGGTCTGGCCCATGCTGTGGTAAAGGCCGGGGACGCGCTCCTGCAGGATCGGGTTGTAGAGGTTGTCGGTGTTCTTGCTCTTGGCGGTCAGGGTGATGGACTCGACCCCACCCGCCACGATGATGTCGCTGCAGCCGGAGGCGATCTGGTTCGCCGCGATGGCAATGGATTGCAAGCCGGAGGAGCAGAAGCGGTTGAGCGTCATGCCGGCACACTGGATGCCCAGCTTCGAGAGCACCGCTACGTTGCGCCCGATGTTGTACCCCTGCGCGCCCTCGTTGGAGCCCGCCCCCACGATGCAGTCCTCGACCAGCCGGGGATCGAGGTCGTTGCGCGCCAGCAGCGCGTCGACGCAGTGGGCCGCCATGTCATCGGGGCGGGTCATGTTGAACTTGCCACGGAAGGACTTGGCCAGGCCGGTCCGTACGCTGTCGACGATCACTACTTCACGCATGGCATACCTCGAAAAGGTGGCGGACACCGCGCGGCACCGCGACGGTCCGTCTGTTGAAGGATGACTGGAGCATAGTGGCAGCCCACTGCCCTGCGCGACGACCATTCAGCACGGATATGGCCAACCATGGCAGCTTGCCTCAGCCGTCCTCGAGCGCCGCCTGCAGCCGATCATTGAGGGTGCGCAGCACCTGACCCGGGCGAAGCGCTTGTCGTTGGCCTCGACCAGCGTCCAGGGCGCGATCTCCGTGCTGGTGCGATCGACCATGTCGGCGACGGCGTGATCGTAGTCGTCCCACTTGTCGCGGTTGCGCCAGTCTTCCTCGGTGATCTTGAAGCGCTTGTGCGGCGTTTCCTCACGCTCCTTGAAACGCTCCAGCTGGGTATCGGCATCGATGGACAGCCAGAATTTGACCACCACGATGTCGGCGTCCACCAGCTGCTCTTCGAACTCGTTGATCTCGGTGTAGGCCCGCAGCCATTCGTCCGGCGAGCAGAACCCCTCCACCCGCTCCACCAGCACCCGGCCGTACCAGGAACGATCGAAAATGGTGAACTCGCCGCGCCCCGGCACGTTACGCCAGAAGCGCCACAACCAGGGGCTGCGCCAGCTCGTCCTCACTCGGCGCGGCGATCTGCACGATGCGATACAGTCGCGGGTCGAGTGCGCCGGTGACGCGACGGATGGCGCTGCCCTTTCCGGCTGCGTCATGGCCTTCGAACACGGCCAGGACGCCGCGCTTGCGCATCCTGCGATCGCGCAGCAATTGCGAAAGGCGCGCCTGCTCCTGGACCAATTGTTCCTTGTACGCGTCCTTGCTCAACCGCTGGTCGAGATCGAGGCTGCCGAGCAGGCTGCGCCGGTCGAGGTTCAGCTCCACCGGGGCGGTGTGGGGTTGCACCGTCTGCTGCTCGTTGGCTTCGAGCGCGGCATGAAGCCCCTCGAGCAGAATGCGCCCAGCGGTCAGGCTGCGGTAACGCTCGTCGCTCCCCTCGATGACGTACCAGGGTGCGAAGTCCCGACTGCTGCGCCGCAGCACCAGTTCGCCATAACGCACGAACTTGTCGTAGGTCTTGGATTGCTGCCAGTCCAGCGGGCTGATGCGCCAGCTATGCAGCGGATCGTCCTTGAGCGAGTCGAGGCGCTTGAACATTCGCTTCTTGGACAGGTGGAACCAGAATTTGAAGATCAGCATTCCCTCGCTGCAGAGCATCCGCTCCAACCGCTGGGCCCGGTCGATCGCCAGCGCCAGCTCGGCCTTGCTGATGCGGCCATGCACCCGATCCTGGAGCATCTTGCTGTACCAGTTGCCGAAGAAGATGCCGGTATGGCCCTTGGGCGGAAGTCGGCGCCAATAACGCCAGGCCAGCGGTCGAGCGAGTTCCTCGTCGGTCGGCACATCGAAACTGTCGACCCGAATCAGGCGCGGGTCCATCCACTCGTTGAGCAACTTGATGGTCTCGCCCTTGCCGGCACCCTCGATCCCGTTGATCAGGATCAGCACCGGAAAACGCGCCTGATCCCTCAGTCGATACTGGGCCTGCAGCAAGGCCTCGCGCAGGGCCGGAACCTCGGACTTGTATGTGTCCTTGTCAATGCTGTGGCCAATCTCGGCGGATTCGAACATCGGATACTCCCGGCAGGTAACGGCGTAACCCTAGCAGTTGGCAGGCGGGCCTGCTGCCGCGAGGTGCCCCTGGGCTTGCGTGAACGAACGCGCCCTGCCGATGCGACAAAGCGCATCCGCCCGGGGTTTCCGCCGGCTGGTAGAATTCTGGCCTTTCGCTTCAGGACGCGCCCGATGCCCGCCCCCCACCAACGCCGATTTCCAGCATGCCGAACTGGACTGGGACGAGAACGGCCAGCCGCAGTCTCGCCGTTACGGTGACGTCTACTTTTCGCGGCTGTCCGGCATCGAGGAGACGGACCATGTCTTCATCCGGCCGAATCGGCTCGACGCGCGGTTCGCTGCTCTGCAACCGGGTGAACGGTTGGTGATCGGCGAGACCGGTTTCGGCACCGGGCTCAACTTCCTCTGCGCCTGGCAGGCGTTCGAGCGCCACGCGCCGGCTGGCGCTCTGCTGCACTTCATCAGCGTGGAAAAGCACCCGCTGACCGCCGGCGACCTGCATCGGGCGCTGTCACTCTGGCCCGCGGTCGGGCCACAGGCCACGGCGCTGCTGGCACAGTACGTGGCCATCAATCCGGGCTTCCAACAGCTGCGTTTCGGGTCCGTGACACTGACACTGCTGGTTGGCAACGCGCTGGAAACGCTCGGCCAGCTCGACGCCCAGGTCGACGCCTGGTTCCTCGATGGCTTCGCCCCGTCGAAGAATCCGGACATGTGGCAGCCGCCGCTGTTCGAGCAACTGGCGCGTCTGAGCGCCCCCGCCGCCACGCTGGCGACCTTTACCAGCGCGGGCGCTGTGCGCCGTGGTTTGCAGGCGGTGGGCTTCGAGGTCGAACGCATCCCCGGCTTCGGCCACAAGCGCGAGAGCCTGCGCGGAACCCTCCGTACCGACCTCGGTGCGCTCCGTGGCACGTCGACAAAGCCCTGGTTCGCCCGTCCAAAGCCCCGGGTCACGCCGCGCAAGGCCCTCGTCATCGGCGCCGGCCTGGCCGGCTGTGCCAGCGCGGCGAGCCTGGCGGCACGGGGCTGGAATGTCACCGTGCTGGAGCGCCATGCCGAGATCGCCGCCGAGGGCTCGGGCAACCCGCAAGGGTGCTGTACCTGAAACTCTCTGCTCACGCCACGGCACTATCACGCCTGGTGGTCAGCGCGTTCGGTCATACCCGACGGCTCCTGCAAGGGCTGGAGCGGGGGCGTGACTGGGACGACTGCGGCGTGCTGCAACTGGCTTACGACGACAAGGAAGCAGCGCGCCAATCCGAACTGGCCGAGGCGTTTCCAACCAGCCTGGTTCGCCAGATCGACTGCGCGGAAGCCGAGCGACTGGCCGGCGTGGCGCTGGGCCGCGGCGGGCTGTTCTTTCCCGAAGCGGGCTGGGCGCACCCGCCGGCGGTCTGTCGCGCGCTGGTCGAGCAGCCGGGAATCACCCTGCTGCGTCACCACGAGCCGGTCGAACTGCGCCGCCAGGGCGATACCTGGCAGGCCATTGACGGCACCGGTGTGCTGGCCGAAGCCCCGGTGGTTGTGATCGCCGGAGCCGCCGAAGCCGCGCGCTTCAGCCAGGCGGCCTGGCTGCCGCTCAAGCGTATCCGTGGCCAGATCACCGCCCTGCCGGCCACCGAGCGGAGTACCGCCCTGGGGACCGTGCTCTGTGCCAAAGGCTATGTCGCACCGCCGCGCGACGGCGCACACACTGGGCGCCAGTTTCAATTTCGCCGCTACCGATCCCGCGCCGAGCGACGCCGAACACCGCTCCAACCTGGCCATGCTCGAAGAAATCTCCGCGGAGCTGAGCGATCGCCTCGAAGCGGCCGGTCGGCCGGTGGCGGAGCTTGAAGGGCGTGTTGCCTTTCGCTGCACCAGCCCGGATTACCTGCCGATCGTGGGACCGCTGGCCGATCCGCAGCAATTCGCCAGCCAGTACGCGATTCTTGGCAAGGACGCCCGGCAGGTGCCAGACGTGCCCTGCCCTTGGCAGGACGGGCTCTACATCAACACCGCTCATGGTTCACGCGGCATGATCACCGCCCCGTTGTCAGGCGAGCTGCTCGCCGCCTGGATAGACGGGAGCCCACTGCCCTTGCCGCGGGACATCGCCGACGCCTGCCACCCGAATCGCTTCCTGCTGCGCAAGCTGATCCGGCGCAGCGAATGAGACGCGTGGCCCGCATGCGCAGGCGAGCTAGCCGCGACGGAAGGGCTCGTCCCAGAACGGCCGATTGATCTCCGTCTCGATGTCGGCGCGGCTGAGCCCGATGTCCTTCAGCGCATGGTCGCTGAGCGCGGCCAGTTGCCGGCGCTGACGCGAAAGCGCCGACCAGCGTTGCAATTGACGGCCAACCGCACGCGCGACGGCCAAGGGCGAGCTCAGGCGCAGGGAGTTGAAACGATTTTGGACCAAGGTTTGGCTTTTCATGGACGCACCTCCTGGGGGATGGCGTCAGTCTCTCGCCCGGCTTATGATCAATCCAACGAATGTTTCTGATGGTGAACATCTCGGAGATTGATGGATGGCCCACTACCCCAGCATCGACGCTGAACTGCTGCGCAGCTTCGTCGCCATCGCCGATCACGGCGGCTTCACCCGGGCGGCAGAAGCCGTCAATCGCACCCAATCGGCGATCAGCATGCAGATGAAGCGGTTGGAAGAGGACGTGCTGCAGCGGCCCCTGTTCGAGCGTGACGGGCGCCAGGTCCGGCTGACGGCCGAAGGTCAGGTGTTGCTCGGCTATGCACGGCGCATCCTCAAATTGCACGGCGAGGTGCTCACGACGCTGCGCGAGCCACACATGGTCGGCTCGGTGCGCATCGGCACGCCGGATGACTACGTGATGCGCTTTCTGCCCGTCGTCCTCTCACGCTTTGCCCAGGCCTATCCGCTGGTCCAGGTCGAGGTGCACTGCGAGCCGTCCTACCAGCTGCTGCAACGACGCGACCTCGACCTGACCATCGTGACCCGCGAGCCGGGTACCGAGATCGGGCAACTGCTGCGCCGCGAGCGCTTCGTCTGGGCCGAGGCGCCTGGCTTCAACACGCACGAACAACGCCCGATGCCACTGGCGATGTTCAACACCGAGTGCTTCTGCCGCGCCTGGGCCTGCAACGCCCTGGACAGCCGGGACATCACCTACCGGGTCGCCTACACCAGCCCGAGCCTCTCGGCGCTGATGGCCGTCGTCGGCGCCGGGCTGGCGGTGACGGCGCAGTTCCAGAGCCTGATGTCATCGGACATGCGCATCCTCGGCGAAGCCGAAGGCATGCCCGAGTTGCCGCTGAGCAGCATTGTGCTGCTACGCAGCGAGCGCAACCCGTCGAAAGTCAGCGAAGCGCTGGCCGAGCATATCGTCGAGGGCTTCAGGCTTTAACGATCGCCTCGCCCAACCACGCCCCAGCGCGGTGCATTCGGACCGGAAACCTGAACTCACCCGCCGCTCGCCAGTCACACCCTCATTGGCAAAACCGGTAAGGATCCTATGTGCGGCATAGCTGGCGAACTTCGTTTCGATAACCAACCGGCCAATCTGGCCGCGGTTGAACGCATCACTCAACATCTCACTTCACGCGGCCCGGACGCCTGCGGCTTCAACAGCCAGGGACCGGTCGCGCTCGGCCATCGCCGACTGAAGATCATGGACCTGTGCGAGGCCTCCGGCCAGCCGATGATCGACTCGGCGCTGGGCCTGTCCATGGTCTTCAACGGTGCCATCTACAACTACCCGGAGCTGCGCGCCGAACTCGAGGCCCTGGGCTACAGCTTTTTCTCCGGCGGCGACACCGAGGTGTTGCTCAAGGGCTTCCATGCCTGGGGCGAAGCGCTGCTGCCACGCCTGAACGGCATGTTCGTCTTCGCCATCTGGCAACGCGACGTGCAGGAGCTGTTCGTTGCGCGCGACCGCCTGGGCATCAAACCGTTGTATTTCTCGAAGACAGACGACCGCCTGCGCTTCGCCTCGACGCTGCCGGCGCTGCTGCAGGGTGGCGACATCGCGGGCGTGTTGAACCCGGTCGCGCTGAACCATTACATGAGTTTCCACGCCGTGGTGCCGGCCCCGGATACCCTGATCGCCGGTATCGAGAAGCTGCCGCCGGGCACTTTCATGCGTGTCGATGCCAAGGGCAAAACCAGCCAGCACCGCTGGTGGCAACTGGAATTCGGCGCGCGCGAAGACGAGCAGCACTACAGCTTCGAGGACTGGCAGGAGCGCACCCTCAGCGCCCTGCGCCAGTCCGTCTCGCTGCGCCAGCGCGCAGCCGTGGATGTGGGGGTGCTCCTGTCCGGCGGGGTCGACTCCAGCTTGCTGGTCGGCCTGCTGCGTGAAGCAGGCGCGGCCGACAACCTGCTGACCTTTTCGATCGGTTTCCAGGATGCCGGCGGCGAGCGGGGTGACGAATTCAAATACTCGGACCTGATCGCCAACCATTACCAGACACGGCACCACCAACTGCGTATCCAGGAGAAGGAAATTCTCGAGCAATTGCCAGCCGCCTTCCGCGCAATGAGCGAACCGATGGTCAGCCATGACTGCATCGCCTTCTACCTGCTGTCACGCGAAGTGTCCAAGCATTGCAAGGTGGTTCAGAGCGGCCAGGGTGCCGACGAGCTGTTCGCCGGTTACCACTGGTACCCTCAGGTGGATGGCGCGCAGGATCCGGTGGCGGCCTATCTCAAGGCATTCCGCGACCGCAGCTATGAGGAATACACCGAAACCATGCAGGAGCAATGGGCGCAGGGTGATTTCTCCGGAGAGTTCGTGCGCCAGCACTTCGCCCAGCCCGGCGCCGAAGCGGCTGTCGACAAGGCGCTGCGCATCGACAGCACCGTGATGCTGGTGGACGACCCGGTCAAGCGCGTCGACAACATGACCATGGCGTGGGGCCTGGAAGCACGTGTGCCCTTCCTCGACCACAACGTGGCCGAGCTCTCGGCGCGTATCCCGGCCAAGTACAAGTTGCCCGACGGCGGCAAGTACGTGCTCAAGGAAGCCGCGCGCAAGGTGATTCCCGCCGAGGTGATCGATCGGCCGAAGGGCTATTTCCCGGTTCCGGGGCTCAAGCACCTGCAGGGCGACACGCTCAACTGGGTGCGTGAACTGCTGACCGACCCCAGCCAGGACCGCGGCCTGTACAACCCGGCCATGCTGGACAAGCTGCTCAACGACCCTGAAGGCCAATTGACTCCGCTGCGCGGCTCGAAGCTGTGGCAACTGGCGGCCGTCAACCTCTGGCTGACGGAACAGGGTCTATAAGAACCGATCATGCCGCCGTGCGCCGCACGCCGGGGTCGTACCCGATGGCGGCATGACTAGCTCGAAGGAAAGCACCATGCAGAAGTCTCAGGCTTACGGACAGCGCTTGTTGCGCGGGCAAACACCGACCTACGAACGGCTGCAGGCGCGGCTCGCCGAAGATGGCCAGGGCGAATCCCAAGGCCCCGTGACCTTGCACTGCGGCTGGGGCCGCATCCTCATCGGTCACACCTACAGCGACCCGGCAGACCTCGCCGCCGACCTCCTCCACGAGCAGGCCGGTGAGCGCGACATCGCGCTCTACGTCGCGGCGCCGCATCAGGTACTCGCATACGCCCCGCAGCAGCTCTTCCTAGACCCCTCCGATACCTCGCGCATCTGGTTCACCGATTACCGCCCCGCGCGCCGTAGCTTTCGCGGTTTCAGCATCCGACGCGCCCAGAGCGAGGCGGACTGGAAGGCGATCAACTCGCTCTACCAGTCCCGGCACATGCTGCCGGTCAATCCCGAACTCTGCACGCCGCGAGAAAATGGCGGACCGGTCTACTGGCTGGCCGAAGATGATGATTCCGGCCACGTCATTGGCAGCGTGATGGGCATCAACCACCACAAGGCCTTCAACGACCCGGAAAACGGCTCGAGCCTGTGGTGCCTGGCCGTTGCGCCAAGCTGCACCCGCCCGGGCGTGGGCGAAGCCCTGGTGCGCCACCTCATCGAGCACTACATGGGACGCGGCCTGGCCTACCTGGACCTGTCCGTGCTGCATGACAACAAGCAGGCCAAGGCGCTCTACGCCAAGCTGGGCTTCCGCGACCTGCAGACCTTCACCGTCAAGCGCAAGAACAGCTTCAACCAGCCGCTGTTCCTGGGCCCGGGGCCGGAAGCCGAACTCAACCCCTACGCGAAGATCATCGTCGACGAAGCCCGACGCCGCGGAATCGAGATCCACATCGACGATGCCGAAGCGGGGCTGTTCACCCTGACCCAGGGCGGGCGAAAGGTGCGCTGCCGCGAATCGCTGTCCGACCTCACCTCGGCGGTCAGCATGACCCTCTGCCAGGACAAGTGCCTGACCCACCGCACCCTGGCCCGCGCCGGGCTCAAACTGCCGGCACAGCAGCTCGCCGGCGCCCCCGAAGACAACGCCGCATTTCTCGAAGCGCACGGCAGCCTGGTGGTCAAGCCGGTCGACGGCGAACAGGGACACGGCGTGTCGGTCGACCTGCGCACCGCGGCCGACGTCGAAGACGCCATAGCCCGGGCCCGCCAGTTCGACCAGCGTGTCCTGCTCGAAAGTTATCACCCGGGCCTCGACCTGCGCATCGTGGTGATCGGTTACGAGGTCGTGGCGGCGGCCATTCGCCGGCCTGCGGAAGTCGTGGGCGATGGCAGCCATAGCATCCGTGAACTGATCGAGGCGCAGAGCCGACGCCGACAGGCAGCCACGGGCGGCGAAAGCCGCATTCCGCTGGATGACGAGACCCAGCGCTGCATCTGCGACGCCGGCTTCGACTACGACAGTGTCCTGCCCCAGGGCCAGCACCTCGCCGTGCGGCGCACCGCGAACCTGCACACCGGCGGCACGCTGGATGACGTGACCGACCAGTTGCATCCCGAACTCGTCGATGCCGCCGTACGCGCCTCACGTGCTCTGGACATTCCCGTGGTGGGCCTGGACCTGCTGGTCAAGGCCGCGGATCAGCCCGATTACGTCTTCATCGAGGCCAACGAGCGCGTCGGCCTGGCCAACCACCATCCGCAGCCGACCGCCGAGCGCTTCATCGACCTGCTGTTTCCGCTCAGCCACAACGCCAGCTAGGTCAGCCCCTCGTACCGGGGCAGGAGCGTCGCCCCGGTGCCCCGCCTCGCCAGCGAGGCGAACACGGCCCGACCCCATTCACTGACTCAGGGCGGCAGCCTCAGGTGTCGCCAAGGAGAGATCATGACTGCCAAGCTCCCCGAACCTGATCTGAACTACCTGCAGCGCGTGCTCCTGGAAATGCTCGCGATTCCGAGCCCCACAGGCTTTACCGACACCATCGTGCGCTACGTCGCCGAGCGCCTGAAGGAGCTCGGCATTCCCTTCGAGCTGACCCGCCGCGGCACCATTCGCGCCACGCTCAAGGGACGACGCTACAGTCCGGACCGGGCCATCGCCGCGCACCTGGACACCATTGGTGCCATCGTCCGGGAGATTCAGCCAAGCGGTCGCCTGGGGTTGTCCCCGGTGGGCTGCTGGTCGAGCCGTTTCGCCGAAGGCAGCCGCGTCAGCGTCTTTACAGACAGCGGCGTGTTCCGTGGCAGCGTCCTTCCCCTGCTCGCCTCGGGGCATGCCTTCAATACGGCGGTCGATGAAATGCCGATCAGCTGGGACCATGTCGAGCTGCGCCTGGATGCCTTCACACAGAGTCGCGCCGACACCATCGCCCTGGGCATCAACGTGGGCGACTTCGTCGCCTTCGATCCGATGCCCGAGTTCACCGACAGCGGCTACATCAGTGCCCGCCACCTGGACGACAAGGCCGGCGTCGCAGCCCTGCTCACGGCGCTCAAGGGCGTCATCGAAAGCGGCCGCGAACCGCCGATCGACGTCCATCCGCTGTTCACCATCACCGAAGAAACCGGCTCCGGTGCAGCTGGCGCCCTGCCCTGGGACGTCAGCGAATTCGTCGGCATCGACATCGCCCCGACCGCCAAGGGTCAGGAGTCCAGCGAGCATGCCGTGACGGTCGCCATGCAGGATTCCGGTGGCCCCTATGACTTCCATCTCTCCCGTCACTTGCTCAAGCTCGCGACTGGCAACGACATCCCGGTGCGCCGCGACCTGTTCCGCTACTACCACAGCGACGCACAATCAGCGATCGCCGCCGGCCACGACATTCGTACCGCCTTGCTGGCCTTCGGTTGCGACGCCACCCATGGCTACGAGCGCACCCACATCGACAGCCTGGCCGCCATGACACGCCTGATCAGCGCCTACCTGCTCAGCCCGCCAGTTTTCGCCAGTGACGCGCACAGCAACAAGGATTCGCTGGAAAACTTCAGCCATCAGCTCGAGCACGTCACGCAAATGGAAAACGACACCCGGGTGCCCGCCGTAGACGAGATCTTCGAACGCCAGGGCGAGGAACCGAACAGCTGACCGCTGCGTTTCATGACCGGCTACCAACTTGACGTAATTGCCGATTGCGAGGCGGCCTGGATCAGGGCAAAGTCGCAGGCATCCGAAAAACCAGTCTGCCCGCCATAGCCGGGCACAGGCGTTCGGGCTTGCCTTTCGAGAGGTGGTTCGCGCCCGGCCATACCGGTCGGCGCGGCCGATCGGCCAGCCTGGCGCATACCCGGGTTAGTTCATGCTGCTGCGTCTTTGCCTGGCCATCATCCTGTATTGCCTGTCGGGGTCGATCTGGGCGTTTTCCGCCGTTCCGATCGAATCCGACAGCTTCCGTGAGCCTCTGGGCAAATGGACCTACTTCCTGCGTGATCCCGGCGCGGAGCTGAATGCGACCGAGGTGATGGCGCTGCCGGAGAAGGTCTTCGAACGCGTATCGGGCGAGCACGCCAACAAGGGCAAGAACGGCGCCGTCTGGTGGTTCAGGGTGCAGCTGGACAACCCGCAGTCAACCTCGGTGTCCGGCCTGTTCGAGATCAACTATCCGCTGCTCGACGACATCGAACTCTACCTTCAACACCCTGACGGCACGCTGAGCCGGCAGCGCTCCGGTGACCAGCACCCGTTCGGCGAGCGTGCGGTCAAGGTGGCGAATTTCTGGTTTCCGGTGGACCTCGAACCCGGCGTTTCGACGCTCGTGCTGCGCGTGAAAAGCACCAGCACCCTCTACGTGCCCCTGTATTTCAGCACCTACGCCGCCAATGCAGCGGCCTCGGAGAACAGCTCCACGCTCGCCGGTGCCTTCTACGGCGTGCTCTTCGCGATGTTCTGCTACAACTTCTTCCTGTTCCTCTCGCTGCGCGAGCCGGCCTATTTCTGGTACCTGGTCTACAACCTCAACGTAGGGCTCTTCGCGCTCAGCTTCGATGGCATGCTGGTCAAATGGCTGACCGGCGCGGGCGGCGCCGTGGCGATGGGCATCTACGCGCTGATGCTCAGCCACTGTCTGGTTTCGATCCAGTTCAGTCGGCACTTCCTTCACACCCAGCAGTACTTCCCCCGCCTGGACCTGATCCTGCGTATAGCCCTGCTGCTGTCTCTGGGCGCCCTGCTTTCGGGTTTCGTGCTCGACCTGCAGGTCTGGAGCGTCCTGGCCAGCGTGATGGTCATTTCCTCGTCGATCGGCCTGCTGATCACCGGCGCGTTCGTGTGGAGTCGCGGCATTCGCTACGGCCTCTACTACACGCTGGCCTGGGGAGTTCTGCTGGCCACCTTCGTCATCGTCACGGCCGGCTCGCTGGGCTTCAACCTGGTCGGTCTGTACGGCGCACCGGTAGTCAAGATCGGCATTGCGTTCGAACTGATCACGCTGTCGATCGGCCTCGCCGACCGCATCAACCTTCTCAAGGAAGAGGGTTTCCGCTCCCGCCAGGCCGCGGCGCGCGCCGAAAGCGAGAACCAGGCCAAGAGCCGTTTCCTGGCGAAGATGAGCCACGAGATACGCACCCCGCTCAACGGCGTACTGGGCATGCTGCAGCTGCTGCGTGAAACCTCGCTGGACCGCAAGCAACGTTTTTACCTGGACACCATCTCCAGCTCCAGCGCATCGCTGATGGCGGTGATCAACGACATCCTTGACTATGCCCGCATCGGTGCCGGCAAGCTGTTGCTCGAGGACATCGAATTCGACCTCGAAGAGCTGATTTCCGAAACGCTGAGCCTGCTCACGGCACAGGCGCTGGAAAAGCAGCTCGGCCTGCATGTCAGTCTCGCCCCCGGCGTGCCGCGCCACGTACGTGGCGACCCGACACGCCTCAAGCAGGTGCTGATGAACCTGTTGAGCAATGCGCTGAAATTCACCGAACGCGGCTGCGTAGTGCTCGAGGTCGACACCCAGGGCCCTGCCGACTCCCGCAGCCTGGTATTCGCCATCACGGACAGCGGCATCGGCATGCGCGCCGACGTGCTTAATCAGTTGTTCGTGTCCTTCAGCCAGGGCGATTCCAGCACCACGCGCCGCTACGGTGGCAGCGGTCTTGGTCTGGTGATCAGCAAGGAACTGGTGGAAATGATGGGTGGCCAGATCGGCGTACAGAGCACACCTGGGCAGGGTAGCCGCTTCAGTTTCGACATTCCCTTGCGTGAGGCCAGCGCATACCAGGATCCGCTTCGCCCCCTTCTCGAAGGCCGTACCGCGGTCCTGGCTTCCCAGGATGCCGCCGCGCTGGGCGCGATGAGCCAGCTGCTGTCGCGCTGGGGCATGCGCGTGGTGCGCTGCGACGAGCCGGCTGGCCTGGCGCGTCACCTGCGGGAGCAGCCCGCCGCCCCGCTGCTGTTGATCATGGCGCCCTGGCCCGGCAGCCCCAAGGAGTGGCTGGCCTCGGTGAACGAGCAGCTCCAGCCGCAACAACCAGCCATTCTGATCACACCGCCTCAGGTCACGCCGGTACTGCCTGCCGCCAAGGTGAACCTGTCCAGCCTGCACCAGCCATTGCTGCTAGGCGCCCTGCGCGAGGCCCTGCACCGCCTGTACGCGCCCATGAGCGCCTCGCCATCCTCCAGTGACGCACGGCACGCCCTCGCGGCACAATCGCCCCGCATCCTCACCGCGGAGGATAACCCGGTCAGCCAGATGGTGGTTTCCAGCCTGCTGCGCAAAAGGGGCTACGAAGTGCTGATCGCCGAGAATGGCCGTCGGGCGGTCGAAGCCTACAGCGAGGATCCGGCGGCCATTGACCTGATTCTGATGGACTGCGAAATGCCGGAGGTCGATGGCTTCGAGGCGAGCCGCAGGATTCGCCGGCTCGAGTCCGAACGCGGCCTTAAGCCCGTCCCCATCGTGGCCCTGACGGCGCATGTCCTCGAGGAGCACCGTCGCCTTGGCAGCGAAGCCGGCATGAACGACTTCATCGGCAAGCCGCTGGACAGCGAGCAGCTTTACGCCTGCCTGGACCGCTTCCTCGAGGCCAGCCCGCAGGGCTCCCTCACTCCCGACCTGCCCCAGCCGACCTGACCCCATGCTTATCCCACACGACCAGCTCGAACCCGACACCCTCACCCGTCTGATCGAGGACTTCGTCACCCGCGACGGCACCGACAACGGTGACGAGACACCACTGAACACAAGGGTCGAACGCGTGCGTCACGCGTTGGAAAAAGGCCTGGCGGTCATCGTGTTCGACCCCGACAGCGGGCAATGTCAGCTGGCACTGCGCCGCGATGTGCCGCGGGAATGGCTCGACGACTGATCAACCCAGCACACCGCCGTCTCGCTCCCAGGCACAGCGCATGCGTACGTCGTGCTGGCGAGGGCTGTGACTGCCACTCTCGGTCTCCCAACGGAAGGTGTGTGAGCCGTTGAGCTCGGTCTCCAGGTGCACCACGGCACTGGTCCAGTAGAGCTCGTCGAGCAGCGCCTCGAAGCGGCGGACCCACAACGACCACTCGTACTCGACGGCGCGATAGCTGGCGCCGAAATGAATGACCTGGGTCTGGTACAACCCCTCGTCCGTGCAGAAGGAAAACATCTCCCGGCCGATGAAGGGCCAACCCTCCCCTTGAGGCAGCTTGCCTAGCGCGCGGCGGTTGGCGGCGCGACGCCGGCGGCACTCGTCGAGGTCGGCGGCCGGCCAGTCACGAATGCTGCCGTAGACGATGGATTCCTGCTCCACAGGCTGCTCTCCGGGCGAAAGGCCGGACATGTTCAACCAATTCGGCGCGCGGTGCCAGCCTTCTCAACGGCTCTGGAACGCGCCACACATCGAAGCGGTGATCTGCGCCACAGCGCTCAGTCAGCCTGGTTCGACAACGTGCGCCGAGGGGCCAGGCGCAGCGCGAGCACTGACATCACGGCAGCAAGCATCGCCAGCACCAGGAAGGGGCCTTGGTAACTGCCTGCCAGGTCACGCCCCATTCCGGTCAGCACCGGTGCGAAGCAGGCCAGGCTATAACCCGTGCATAGCATCATGGCGGTCAACCGGCTGACCGCCAAAGGCGTGCTCGCCTCGTACATCGGGAGCACCAGGGACATCGAAAAGGTACCGTTGAGCGCCACGCCCAGCAGCATGCACACCAACAGCGGCTGCACCTGAGGGAGCAGCGCGATGACTAGCAACGCTGCCGTCGCCAGGGTGCTGCAGGCGGCCATCATGAGGTGGCGCTTCCCAAAGCGCTGTGCCAGCCATGGCATCAGGAAGGCACTCGGCAAGCCGATCAGCATGAAACCGCTGAAGAAGGCGTTGCTCTGCGCGGCGCTGAAGCCCGCTTCGTGATAACGCGCCACAAGCCAGGTCGCCAGGGCGTAGAACAACCCGGCCTGCAGCGCGAAATAGATGCTTACCAGCCATGCCCGCGGCTCACGCCAGGGTAATCCGCCACTGCGCTCGGCAGTCGGCTCCGGCCGGTTGGGCAGCCGCGTCCACACCAAGAGCGCCAGCACGGCGGGAACGGCCCATAGCGCCAGACCCCACGGCCAGCGCTGCCCGAACAGCTCGGTGGCCGGGGCGGTCAGCACCACGCCAAGCGTGCCCCCGACCGCCATGCTCAGCGAATAGAACGCAGCCGTCCGCCCGACACTCTCGAGGAAGTAGCGCTTGATGAAACCCGAAATCAACGGGCCCGCCACAGCAATGCCGGCACCGACCATGGCTGCGGTCAGTATCAGCAACCAGGGGATGTCTGCGAGAAGGCGCAACAGCAGCGCCAGGGCGATCAGCCCGAGGCACAGGCATAGGGTTCGCTCCAGACCGAAACGAACCGCCAGGCGTGGCGCCAGCGGCGCCAAGAGCCCCATCAGCAGCACCGGCAATGCAGTCGTAAGGCTGACCAACCCGCGGCTGAGATTGAGGTCGGCCGCGATCCGCTCGATCAGCGGGGCGAACGAAGTGATACCGGGGCGCAGATTGATGGCGGCGAGCACCAGGGCCAGCATGAGCAGCCAGCGGGCGGGATTGTTCACGATCGGAAACCGGCAGCGAAACGGGACTGGCACCCTACTCCCGCTGCATCGGCTCCGGCAAGGCTTTTGGACCTTTCGGTCAGGTTTTGCTCTTGTTGCGCTTCTTTTCCGCCAACAGCGCCATCTCGTCGTAGATCGCCTGGGGGTTCTGCTGCTTGATCTTCCAGGCCATGCGTCCCTCGTCGTGCGGCAGGATCATGAACACGCCCTCGGCGACCTGGCGATGGATGTAGTCGGCGATGTCCGCGGCGGTAATGGGCGAAGCCTCGAGTAGCTTGGCGATCTGCGCCTTCATGTTCGGCGTGGGGCCGCGGTAGGAATCCATCAGATTGGTCTGGAAGAACGACGGACACACGACGTGCACACCGATTTCCTGCTGCTTGAGTTCGACCAGCAGGCTTTCCGACAGAGCTACCACGCCCGCCTTCGCCACGTTGTAGTTACTCATCCCCGGCGCCTGCATCAGCGCGGCCATCGAGGCGATGTTGATGATCCGGCCCTTGCTCTTCTGCAGCAATGGCAGGAACGCCTTGCACCCCTTGACCACACCCATCAGGTTGATCGCGATTTGCCAGTCCCAGTCCTCGAGGGACAACTCTTCGAAGAAACCACCCGAGGCCACACCGGCGTTGTTGACCACCACGTCGATTCCGCCCAGCTTGCTTTCGCACGCCTGGGCCAGGGCGGTCAGCTGGCTGTAATCACGTACGTCGCAGCGCTGGGTGAAACCGTCACCCCCGGCATCGCGCACCGCTTTCAGCGTTTCGGCCAGCCCCGCCTCGTTGACATCCGAGAGCGCCAGTTGCCAGCCCTCGCGCGCCCAGCGCAGCGCGATTTCACGTCCCAGGCCGGAACCGGCGCCGGTGACCATCATGCGGTTGTGCATCGTTTGTAACCTTTTGTTCATGGGGTTACGACGAGTCTAGCGAAAGCCGCAGCCGCGACCGGCCTCCATCGAAATGCTGAATGACGGCCCTGCTCCGCCCCCAATCTGCTGGCCGGGCCATAACGAAAAAGGCAGCCCGAAGGCTGCCTTTTTTGACGACGCGTGGCGATCAATGAGCGACCGCACCGCTGGCGCCGAGGCCCGTCTGCGAACGGATGAACTGCGGGAAGAAGCGTGCACGCTCCTCGGCCGCGGCCTTCGACTTGTCGGTGACCGAGAAGAACCAGAGGCCGAAGAAAGACGCGATCATCGCGAACAGCGCCGGATACTTGTACGGGAAGATCGCCTGCTCGAAGTGCAGCACATCGACCCACACCGTCGGACTCAGGATGGTCAGGATCAGCGCCGTGGCCAGCCCCATCGAGCCGCCGATCAGCGCGCCACGGGTGGTCAGGTTCTTCCAGTACATCGAGAGGAACAAGATCGGGAAGTTGCAGCTTGCCGCTACCGAGAAGGCCAGGCCCACCATGAAGGCAATGTTCTGATTCTCGAAGGCCACACCGAGCAGGATCGCCAGGATGCCGAGCGCCAGCGTGGTGCGCTTGGTGACCTTCATCTCGTCCTCTTCTTTGGCCTTGCCCTTCTTGATCACGCAGGCGTAGAGGTCATGTGCCACGGCCGATGCGCCAGCCAGGGCCAGGCCCGATACTACCGCCAGGATGGTGGCGAAGGCTACGGCGGAAATGAAGCCGAGGAACAGGTTGCCGCCGACCGCCGTCGCCAGATGGATCGCGACCATGTTGGTGCCGCCGATGATGGCGCCGGAGGCGTCCTTGAAGCTCGGGTTGGTGCTGACCAGCAGGATCGCGCCGAAGCCGATGATGAACGTCAGGACATAGAAGTACCCGATGAAGCCGGTGGCGTAGAACACGCTCTTGCGCGCTTCCTTGGCGTCGGCGACGGTGAAGAAGCGCATCAGGATATGCGGCAGCCCCGCCGTACCGAACATCAGCGCCAGGCCGAGGGAGATCGCGGAAATCGGATCGGACACCAAACCGCCCGGGCTCATGATGGCCTGGTGGTTCGGATGCAGCGCAACGGCCTCGGAGAACAGGCGACCGAAGTCGAAGCCGACGTGATACATGACCATGATCGCCATGAAGCTTGCGCCGGAGAGCAGCAACACCGCCTTGATGATCTGCACCCAGGTGGTGGCGAGCATGCCGCCGAACATCACGTACATCACCATCAGCACGCCGACCATGACCACCGCGACCAGGTAATCCAGGCCGAACAGCAGCTGAATCAGCTTGCCGGCACCCACCATCTGCGCGATCAGGTAGAAGGCCACGACGATCAGCGAGCCGCAGGCCGAGAGGATGCGGATCTGCGTCTGGCCCAGGCGGTAGGAGGCGACGTCCGAAAAGGTGAACTTGCCCAGGTTGCGCAGGCGCTCGGCCATCAGGAACAGGATGATCGGCCAGCCGACGAGGAAGCCGATCGAATAGATCAGGCCGTCGTAGCCGCTGGTGAAGACCAGTGCGGAAATGCCCAGGAAGGACGCCGCGGACATGAAGTCTCCGGCGATCGCCAGGCCGTTCTGGAAACCGGTGATGCTGCCGCCGGCAGTGTAGTAGTCGGAGGTGGACGTGTTGCGCTTGGCCGCCCACTTGGTGATGCCCATCGTGAAGACGATGAACACCACGAACATCGAAATCGCGGTCCAGTTGGTGGCCTGTTTCTCGACGTCCCCGGTCAGGGCATCGGCGAACAGCGCCGGAGCAGCCGCCATCAGGGCGGCCGCGGTCAGCAAGCGTGCAAGCATGTTATTTCTGCGCCTCTTGGAGGATGTCCTGGGTGATGCGGTCGAACTCGCCATTGGCGCGCTGGACGTAGATGCCGGTCAGCACGAAGGACAGGAAGATCAGTCCGAGGCCCGCCGGGATGCCCCAGGTGGTGACGGCACCGCTGCTCAGCGGCGTGCCGAGCACGGCAGGGTCGAACGCAATGATCAGGATGAAGGCGAAGTAGGCTGCCAACATGATGGTGGCCAGCATCCATGCAAAGCGGTTGCGCTTGGTTACCAATTCCTTGAAGCGCGGGTCGGCGTCGATCTGCCGGTACAGGTTTTCGTTGTTCATTGGATGGTCTCCACACGATCACTGCCCGCACATGCAGGCAGGCGGCTACTTTAGTACCGCCAAGCCCGAACACCACTCGACCATGGTCGGCTACTCATTCGCGCAAAGCACCGGAATAGAGCCTTCGCAGCGTCATTTTGCCGCACCCTGACGGCCATAGATCGACCCTATGCAGATCATGCAAGACACCCATTTCACAGCCTTGCTCAGGACGGCCAGACTCGCTAGCAACAGAGAACGATTCCCGTTCGTCAGCGGAGCTCATGATGACCAAGACCGTCACCTTTACCCTGATGCATTTCTGCATCGCTTTTTCGGTGACCTACGCCCTGACCGGTAGCGTGGCAGCCGGAGGCCTGGTCGCCGCAATCGAACCGCTGTGCAACTCGGTCGGTTTCTATTTCCACGAAAAAATCTGGCAGCGCTTCGAAAAACGTCCGTCGAAAAAGAAGGACATCCCGCCGCACGCGTGGCTCCACCATCAGGCCTGATCGCAGCCCGCAGCCCGCTGTCGGAGCGCTCGCCGCTCAGCTAAGATGCGCGCCCCGCCCCCCTGCAGATCGCTGAGATGACGTCGCGCGTGCGCCCTACCCTGCTGCCTTTCGGCATCGCCTGCCTGTTCACCCTGATCGCACTCAGCAGCTTCTGGTACAGCCTGGGTCGCCCCGTCGACCTGGCCGACGCCAGCGCGCCGGGCGCGCGACTCCAGTGCGCCTCCTACAGCCCTTTCGCGAAGGATCAATCGCCCTTCGATCAGCCGTTCGAGCTGCGTCCGGATCGCATCGATGCGGACCTGGCCCTACTGGCCAAGCGCTTCGGCTGCGTGCGGACCTACTCCATGATCGGTCTCGAAGCCGTACCGGGGCTGGCGCGCAAGCACGGTCTTAAGCTGCTGATGGGCGCCTGGGTGAGTGCCGACCCCGTCCAGACCCGCGCCGAGATCGACGCCCTGATCGCCAGCGCCAATGCCAACCGGGACGTGGTGGACGCGGTGATCGTCGGCAACGAGGTATTGCTGCGCAAGGAAACCACTGCCGCTCGGCTGGTTGCGCTGATCGAAGAGGTTCGTGCCGGAGTCGAGGTCCCGGTGACCTATGCCGATGTCTGGGAGTTCTGGCTCCGACATCCTGAGGTGGCGCCAGCGGTGGATTTCCTGACCATTCACCTGCTGCCTTATTGGGAAGACGAACCTGCCGGCATCGAGCATGCGCTTCGGGAAGTCGCCGAGGTACGTCAGGTTTTCGGCAACCGCTACGCACCCAAGGACATCCTGATCGGTGAGACTGGCTGGCCAAGCGAAGGGCGCCAGCGCGAAACGGCGGTGCCCAGCCGCGTGAACCAGGCGCGTTTCATTCGCGACTTCGTGCACCTGGCCGAAGCCAACGGCTGGCGCTACAACCTGATCGAAGCCTTCGACCAGCCCTGGAAGCGCGCCAGCGAAGGTGCCGTGGGCGGCTATTGGGGGCTGTTCGATGCCGACAGGCAGGATAAGGGCATCCTCGCTGGTCCGGTGTCGAACCTGCCGGGCTGGCCGATCTGGCTGACGATCAGCCTTGTCGCCTGGGGGGCGCGCTGACCATCGCCGGTCTGCCGACGCGCCTCCGTTCCGCCACATTGCTGCCGGTCGCAACCGCTGTCGGGGCCGCATGCATGGCCCTTTGGCTGGAGCTTGGCGTGATCACCAGCCGCCATCTGGGCGAGTGGCTCTGGACGGGCGCCTTGCTGATGCTCAACGCCGTCGCGCTGGCGCACGTGGCGCTGATGCTCGGGAGCGAAAGCACCTGGCGCCGCCGCGCACGCACCTGGCTGGACGCCAAGGCCGGGCTGATCCTCCTGGCCACCGGCTTCGCCGGGGCAGTCATGGCGCTGGCCCTGGTATTCGATGCGCGCTATCGCAGCTTTCCGAGCGCCGCACTGCTGTTCCCGGCGCTGGTCTACCTGGCCCGCCCTGCCATCGCGTCACGACGGGAAACCACGCTGCTCACCGCCTTGGTCGCGGCCTGCATCGCACCACAGCTTTATCAGGAAGGGCTGGAAAACGGGCAGGCACTCGGCTGGGCCCTGGTCTGCCTGCTCGTGACGCTGGCGCTTTGGCGCAGCCTGCACCAGTCGAAGCGGCAAATCGCTATCGCGACGACCGATATACGCAACCAGACGGCCTAAGCATGGTCAATGGTTAGCGCGGCACGCGGCGCCCTGACCAGTCGTAGCGCTGCGATGACCACTGCGAACACGGCCAGGCTGGCGCTGTAGAGGACCAACGCGGGCACTGCCAGGAGCAGTCCCAGCGCTGCCAGCCACCAACCGGTACGCCGCGGCAGGAAGAATGCGAGCAATGCGAGGCATAGCGCCGACCAGGCCAAAACCCGCATATGAATGAGCCAACCGAGCCCGGCCCGTAGCTGGCATGCCCAGTGGGAGGCGGATTCGGCGCAGAGCCCGACCCAGCGAGGATCTTCCATCAGCGCAAAACGAACTTCGTAGCTGGTGGCGGTGCAGGCCACCAGCAGCAGGACCAGCATCAGCGAAGGGGAAAGGCGCAACTTGGAGGCTCCACGGCTCGGGCGGCGCTCAGCATAATCGAGCCCGACGCGGTTGCAAGCGGCAAACGCAATGATGCTGGCCGGCCGAGCGTATTGGACACCAGAGGCAACCGAGGAACACGACGATCGAGCCCATACCGCGTTACCTTCATCCGGGCCCACCGCCCCACCTATCCGCCATCCGGAGAATATCCATGCGATTGTCGCTGTGCCTGACGGCCCTGCTCGCGCTGCTGAGCCTGCCCACCCTCGCGGCGGACATCAGCGTTGAGGACTATGGCTACCCGCTGAGCAACCCTTTCGAAGCCACCATCGCCACGACGCCCGTCGAGCTGCGCGCCGAAACGCCCACCGACGATGACATCGATCAGCGCGATTACAGCCTGAGGTTGCGCCCCGAGCGCGAGTTCATCCTGCCGGACAATTTCTGGGCAGTTAAGCGCCTGACCTACCGGCTGGCTCGCCAGCCCGGCCCGGCCCCGCTGATGTTCATCATCTCCGGCACCGGTGCCAGCTACTCGGCCGGCAAGAGCGAAACGCTCAAGCGGATCTTCTACGGTGCCGGCTATCACGTGGTGCAGCTGTCCTCGCCGACCAGCTTCGACTTCATCGCCTCGGCGTCGCGCTACGCCACGCCGGGCTACAGCCCGAACGATGCCAAGGACATGTACCGCGTGATGCAGGCGATCCGGCGCAGCAGCACGAGCTGCCGGTCACCGGCTTCAACCTCGTCGGCTACAGCCTGGGCGCACTCAATGCCGCGTTCGTCAGCCAGCTCGATGAAACCCGGCGCAGTTTCAACTTCGATCGCGTCCTGCTGATCAATCCCCCGGTCAACCTGAAGACATCGGTCGACAATCTCGACAAGCTGGTACAGACCCGCGTCGCCGACGTGGACAGCACCACGACCTTCTATGAACTGATCTTCGAGAAGCTGACGCGCTATTTTCACCAGCAGGGGCGGATCGACCTGGACGCCGCGCTGCTCTTCGACTTCCAACGGTCGGAACTGCGCCTGACGGACGAACAGATGGCGATGCTGATCGGTTCGGTGTTTCGCTTTTCCGCTGCGGATATCACCTTTACCTCCGACCTGATCAACCGGCGTGGGCTGATCGTGCCGCCAGATTACCCGATCAACGAAGGCACCAGTCTGGAGCCGTTCTTTCGCCGCGCCCTGCTCTGCGACTTCGATTGCTACCTGACCGAGCAACTGATCCCAATGTGGCGAGCCCAGACCGACGGCGGCAGCCTGACGCAACTCGTTGATCAGGTCAGCCTCTACGCCCTCGAAGACTACCTGCGCAACAGCCCCAAAATCGCCGTGATGCACAACGCCGACGACATCATTCTTGGCGCCGGGGACCTCGGCTTCCTGCGCCGCACCTTTGGCGAGCGCATGACGCTCTATCCGCGCGGCGGCCACTGCGGCAACCTCGACTACCGCGTCAATGTTCAACACATGCTGGAGTTCTTCCGTGGCTAGACGTCATCTGCTTGCCCTGCTGCTCGTTAGCGGCATCGCCCATGGTCAGACGCCGTCCACCGACGAAGACGGCTTCACTCATCCTCTGCGCCAGCTCGAATTCAACCCGGGCCTGGACCAGCGTGAATTCGAACGCGCCACCTTCGATGCGCTGAACATCTATGACCCCTGGGAGTCGTTCAATCGGCGCATGTACTACTTCAACTACCGCCTCGACCAATGGGTGATGCTGCCGGCGGTTCGGGGCTATCGCTATGTCACCCCGAGGGTCGTGCGAACAGGCGTCAGCAACTTCTTCAACAACCTGGGTGAGATCCCGACGCTGTTCAACAGCCTGGCGCAACTGAAGGGCGAGCGAGCCATGACCACCACGGCCAGGCTGCTATTCAACACCATCCTCGGGGTCGGGGGCATCTGGGACCCGGCGACGCGCATGGGCCTGCCGCGCGCGCGCGAGGATTTCGGCCAGACATTAGGTTTTTACGGTGTGCCTCACGGGCCCTACCTGATCCTGCCCGCACTGGGTCCGTCGAACCTCAGGGACACCACCGGCCAGGTTGCGGACTTCGGCATCGAGCGCCAGGTGGACTACTTCAGCTATGCCGAGGCCAGCGGTGGCGAGTTCGGTCTTACCGCGCTGCGCCTGATCGACATCCGGCACACCACCAGCCTGCGCTACGGTCAGTTGAACTCGCCCTTCGAGTACGAAAAGGTTCGCTACGTCTACACACGTGCACGGGAGCTGCAGATCAGTGAATGATCGAAACCATCGATGCTTGCCATCCTGATTTCGCATCATCACATCGACAACCCAGCGCTAAGCTCCGCACATCAAGTAGAGGAGTGACACCATGTCCTTGCGCGAAGTGATAGCCACCCATACCGGCCGTGCCACCTCCGACGGCGCTGGCGTCAGCCTGACCCGCGTCTTCGGTGGCACCGAACCGGAACGGTTCGACCCGTTCCTGATGCTCGACGAGTTCGGTTCGGATGACCCGGACCAGTACATTGCCGGCTTCCCGCCGCACCCCCACCGTGGCTTCGAGACAGTGACCTACATGCTCGAAGGCCGCATGCGCCATGAGGATCATCTGGGCAACGTCGGACTCTTGGAAAGCGGTGCCGTACAGTGGATGACCGCTGCACGCGGCGTGATCCACAGCGAGATGCCACAGCAGGAGCACGGCGTGATGCGCGGCTTCCAGCTCTGGCTCAACCTGCCGGCGAAAAGCAAGATGAAGGAGCCCGACTACCGGGACTACGCGCCGCAGGACATCCCCCGTATCAAGCTGCCCAATGGCGTCAAAGTCGTCGTCATTGCAGGCACCTTTTCGGCCGAGGGCATCGAGCAGGCCGGCGCCGTCCAGCGTCCCGACACCGAGCCGCAGCTCTTCGACCTGGCTCTGCCGGCCGGTGCGGACCTCTCGCCGGACATTCCGAAGGGCCACCGACTCCTGCTTTATGTTTACGAAGGCTCGCTGGTTGTCGCGGGCAAGACAGTCGACACCCGCCAGCTGGCACGGCTGAGCGACGAGGGCGAGCTCAGGCTGTCGAGCGACACCGGGGCGCGGGTCCTGCTGATCGCCGGACGGCCCATCGGCGAACCCATCGTGCAATACGGCCCTTTCGTGATGAACAGCCGCGACGAAATCGAACAGGCACTGCGTGATGTTCGCGATGGCGTTTTTACAAGCTGAGCGGCTTCTTCGGTAGCTTGCGGTACAGGTTCGGCTCGCCTTCCGGACGCGTCTTGAAGCGGCGGTGAGCCCACAGGTACTGCTCCGGATGCTGGCGAACCGCATCTTCGATCCATTCGTTGATGCGGCGGCAATCGGCCTCTTCGCTCTCACCTGGAAAGTCCGCCAGCGGCGCGTGAATCACCATTCGGTAACCGGAACCATCGGCCAGGCGCACCTGCGTATAAGGAACCACCTGCGCCCGGCCCAGCCGTGCAAATTTGGTCGTGGCCGTCACGGTCGCCGCGTTGATACCGAACCAGGGCACGAACAGGCTCTGCTTGCGGCCATAGTCCTGATCCGGCGCATACCAGATCGCGCGCCCGGCGCGCAGCGCCTTGAGCATGGCCCGTACGTCTTCCCGCTCGATGGCACTGGCATCCAGGTTGTGACGCTCGCGGCCGCGCCGCTGGATGAAATCGAACAGCGCGTTCTTGTGCTCGCGGTACATCCCGTCGATGGTGTGGCGCTGGCCAAGCAGTGCGGCGCCGATTTCCAGTGTGGTGAAGTGCAGCGCCATCAGGATCACACCCTGCCCGTCGGCCTGGGCGCGCTGCAGGTGCTCGAGCCCTTCGATATGCGCCAGGCGCTGCAGCCTCGCGGGCGGCCACCACCAGCTCATGGCCATCTCGAACAGCGCGATGCCGGTCGAGGCGAAATTTTCCTTCAGCAGCGCTTCGCGCCGGACGTCGCTCAGTTCCGGAAAGCAGAGCTGCAGATTGCGTCGGGCGATGTGCCGACGCGAGCGCGCCCCGCGGTACATGATCGCCCCCACCATACGGCCCAGTACCAACTGCACCCGATAGGGCAATTGGACCAGCAGCCACAACAGGCCGAGCCCCAGCCACAGCAGCCAGAAACGCGGATGAAGAAAGGAGGCACGGAAGCGGGGACGATCCATCAGCAAGCTCGAAGCAATCAAAACGCACATTCTAGCGGCAAAGTTACCGACGCTGCCGCCGCCACTCGATGCATGGCCACGTTACGCTTGCCTTGCCCGGGGTTGCAGGGCGCCGCCGCCCCCGCTATAAGTCCTCGCCATTTACCGCAGCAGGCAGACCATGAGCCAAGCCGACTCCAACGATCAAACGCCCGTGTTCCAGCTCAAGGGCAGCATGCTCGCCATCACCGTGCTGGAATTGGCACAGAACGACCTGGAACGCCTCGACCAGCAGCTGGCTCTCAAGGTCGAGCAGGCACCTGACTTCTTCAACAACACCCCGCTCGTGCTGGCGCTGGACAAGCTCGCCGCCGACGCCGCACCGGATCTGCCGGCACTGATCGCGCTGTGCCGCAAACACGGCCTGCGGACGCTGGCCTTGCGCACAGGCGACCCGCAGGTCCTCGAAGCCGCGAGCGGGCTGGACATCCCGGTACTGCCACCTTCCGGCGCGCGCGAACGCAAGCTGGATATCACCAAGGCAGCAGCCGAGGCGCCCAAGCCGGCGGAGCCGGTCTATCGCCCAACGCGGGTCGTGACCACGCCAATCCGCGGCGGCCAGCAGGTCTACGCCCAGGGCGGCGATCTGATCGTGCTGGCCGCTGTCAGCCCCGGTGCGGAACTTCTCGCCGATGGCAACATCCATGTACGGCCCGCTGCGCGGGCGGGCGCTGGCCGGCATCAAGGGTGACGCCAACGCTCGTATCTTCTGTCAGCAACTGGCTGCGGAAATGGTCTCGATCGCCGGCCAGTACAAGGTCGCCGAAGACCTCCGGCGAGACCCGCTATGGGCTGAAGCCGTACAGATGAAGCTATCCGGCGACGTGTTGAACATCACCCGCCTTTAACGGATACTGCCGCAATTTTTCAAGCACCAGAACGGGCAATCCCGAAGCCAAATCGGCTCGGGACCCGACCTCCATTTTAGGGTGAATCACCTTGGCCAAGATCCTCGTAGTCACTTCCGGCAAGGGTGGCGTCGGTAAAACCACTACCAGCGCCGCCATCGGTACCGGCCTCGCTCTGCGCGGCCACAAGACCGTCATCGTCGACTTCGACGTCGGCCTGCGTAACCTCGATCTGATCATGGGCTGCGAGCGCCGCGTGGTGTACGACTTCGTCAACGTGATCCAGGGCGACGCCACGCTCACCCAGGCCCTGATCAAGGACAAGCGCCTCGAGAACCTGTATGTGCTGGCCGCCAGCCAGACGCGAGACAAGGACGCACTGACCCAGGAAGGCGTCGGAAAGGTGATCGACGAGCTCGCCGAAAACTTCGAATACGTCATCTGCGACTCGCCCGCAGGCATCGAGAAAGGTGCCCACCTGGCCATGTACTTCGCTGACGAAGCGATCGTCGTCACCAACCCCGAAGTATCCTCGGTACGTGACTCCGACCGCATGCTGGGCCTGCTGGCCAGCAAGTCGCGCCGCGCCGAGAACGGCGAGGACCCGATCAAGGAACACCTGTTGCTGACCCGCTACAACCCCGAGCGTGTGGTCAAAGGCGAAATGCTGGGCGTCGAGGACGTCGAAGAGATCCTGTCGATCCGCCTGCTGGGCGTTATTCCAGAATCCCAGGCTGTGCTGAAAGCATCCAACCAGGGCGTACCGGTCATCCTCGACGACCAGAGCGACGCCGGCCAGGCGTACAGCGATGCCGTCGATCGCCTGCTGGGCAAGGAAGTCAATCATCGCTTCCTTGATGTCAAGAAGCAGGGCTTCCTGCAACGGCTGTTTGGAGGCCGCGAATGAACATCCTCGACTTCTTCCGCGAACGCAAGAAGAAGGAAACGCCAGCTAACATCGCGAAGGAACGCCTGCAGATCATCGTCGCTCACGAGCGCGGCCAGCGGACCCAGCCGGACTACCTGCCGGCCCTTCAGAAAGAGCTGGTCGAGGTGATTCGCAAATACGTCAACATCGACAATGACCAGGTGCAGGTCGCCCTCGAAGATCAGGGCAGCTGCTCGATTCTCGAGCTGAACATCACCCTGCCGGACCGTTGACGGACCAACCTCGCAGTTGATCGGCGACCTGGCAGTGCCCGGTCGCCGATTTCGTTTCTGGAACCCACATGCCCCTGAGCAACATCCAGATCGTCCACCAGGATCCCGCCCTGCTGGTGATCAACAAGCCAACCCTGCTGTTGTCCGTACCCGGCCGAGCGGAGGACAACAAGGACTGCCTCATCACCCGGCTGCAGGAAAACGGTTATCCAGAGGCCCTGATCGTGCACCGCCTGGACTGGGAAACGTCCGGCCTGATCGTGCTGGCTCGCGACGCCGACAGCCATCGCGAACTGTCCCGCCAGTTTCACGACCGGGAGACAGAGAAGGCCTACACCGCGCTGTGTTGGGGCCAGCCCGAGCAGGACAGCGGCAGTATCGACCTCCCCCTGCGCTATGATCCGCCGACCAAACCCCGTCACGTCGTCGACCACGAACTCGGCAAGCACGCCCTCACCTACTGGCGGGTCCTGCAACGCCATGAGTACTACAGCCGGGTCGAACTGACGCCGATCACAGGTCGCTCGCATCAGCTACGCGTTCACATGTTGTCGATCGGCCATCCCTTGCTGGGTGATCGCCTCTACGCCCACGAGCAGGCCCTGGCCGCACACGGGCGCCTTTGCCTGCACGCCAGCATGCTATCGCTGACCCACCCCAGACCGGCGAGCGTCTGCGCTTCGATTGCCCGGCGCCCTTCTAGCCTGAGGGCCTGCACTCAACACCCCCAGAGCGACGCAGTCCCAAGCCGGTCATCGGACGCAAGCCTGCCCACCAGCAAGGAAAGCGTATGGCCTGCGTTCAGTCGTCGCGAGACGCTACCGAGGCCATACGGCAGGCGTCTAATCCGATAAACTTTCCAGCCTTGCAGCCAGGAGCTCCCCATGCGCGACGAACTCAACCAGGGTCTGATCGACTATCTCAAGGCGTCCCCCACGCCCTTCCATGCCACGCGCAGCCTCGCTCGCAGCCTTCAGGCAGCCGGTTTCAGGGCGCTGGATGAGAAGGAGACCTGGCAGACCGAAGCGGGCGGGCGCTACTACGTGACGCGTAACGACTCAGCAATCATCGCCTTCCAGCTGGGCACCAAGCCGGTCACCGAGCATGGCGTGCGCCTGGTCGGCGCGCATACCGACAGCCCCTGTCTGCGCGTCAAGCCGCAGCCGGAGCTGCAGCGCCAGGGCTTCTGGCAACTGGGTGTGGAAGTCTACGGCGGCGCCTTGCTCGCCCCCTGGTTCGATCGCGACCTGTCCCTGGCCGGGCGCGTCACCTATAGCCGCGACGGCCGGATCGAAAGTCAATTGATCGACTTCCAGCTACCCATCGCAGTGATCCCCAGCCTGGCGATCCATCTCAATCGAGAGGCCAACCAGGGCTGGGCGATCAATGCGCAGAACGAGTTGCCGCCGATCCTGGCCCAGGTCGCCAGCGAGGAACGACCGGACTTTCGCGCCTTGCTGGCCGACCAACTGAGCCGCGAGCACGGCTTGGTCGCCGATGTCGTGCTGGACTTCGAACTCAGCTTTTACGACACCCAGCCAGCCGCCTTGATCGGCCTGAATGGTGACTTCATCGCCGGTGCACGGCTGGACAACCTGCTGTCCTGCTACGCCGGCCTGCAAGCGCTGCTGCATGCGGGACGCGAGGAAACCTGCGTGCTCGTCTGCACCGATCATGAAGAGGTCGGCTCGACGTCGATGTGCGGGGCCGACGGCCCCTTCCTGGAGCAGGTGCTGCGCCGGGTGCTGCCCGAGGGTGACGGTTTCCAGCGCAGCGTCAACCGGTCGCTGCTGATCTCCGCCGACAATGCCCACGCCGTGCACCCGAACTACGCCGACAAGCACGATGGCAATCACGGCCCGAAGCTCAATGCCGGCCCGGTGATCAAGGTCAACAGCAACCAACGCTACGCGACGAGCAGCGAGACGGCTGGCTTCTTCCGTCACCTGTGCCTGGAAAACGAAGTGTCGGTCCAGAGCTTCGTGACCCGCAGTGACATGGGCTGCGGTTCGACGATCGGGCCGATCACGGCCAGTCAGCTCGGTGTTCGCACCGTCGACATCGGCCTGCCCACCTTTGGCATGCATTCGATCCGGGAACTGGCGGGCAGCCGTGACCTGGCACAGCTGGTGAAAGTACTCGGCGCCTTCTATTCGAGCGCCGAGCTGCCCTGAGTCACTGGCGCGTCAGAGGCTGTCGTCGATGACCAACGCCACCTTGCCGGAAATCTGATTACTGGCCAGGGCGGCGAATGCAGCCTCGACGTCCCCGATGGGGAAGCTGCGCTCCAGTCGGGTGGCAAGGGTTCTGTTGGCAAACAGGGGCCAGGTTTTTTCCTGCAGTTCCGCCAGCAGCGCTGCCTTGTAGTCCGCATCACGGCTACGTAGGGTCGAGCCGATCACCTGCACACGCTTGGCAAGCAGGGCTGCCAGATCCATCTCGGCCTTGCGCCCGCCCATCAGGCCGATGATCACCCAGCGCCCGTCGGTCGCCAGCAGCTGGCTGTTGAGCGCCGCGTACTTTCCACCGACCGGGTCGAGAATCATGTCGAACGGTCCAAAGTCCTTGAGCGCATCGAGTGACTCCTCACGCAGCACACCGCCCTGCGCACCCAGCGACTCGCAATAGGCCAGCCGCTCCGCCGACCCCACGCTGACCCAGCAGGGGTTGCCGAAGACCTTGCAGAGCTGAATGCCGGCCGATCCCACGCCGCTGGCCCCAGCATGCAGAAGCACCTTTTCACCAGGCTGGATATTGCCCAGGCGGAACAGGTTCAGCCAGGCGGTCGCATAGACCTCCGGGATGACCGCAGCTTCGGTCAGCGAAAGCCCTTCCGGCACTGGCAGTGCATGGCGACCATCGACCACGACCTGCTCCGCCATACCACCGCCGGCCAGCAGGGCACACACCCGGTCGCCGACCCGGTGTGTTACATCGCTGCCGACCTCGGTGACCACACCGGCGCACTCCAGTCCGAGGATATCGGTGACGCCGGGCGGTGGCGGATAAAGCCCCGCACGCTGCAGCAGATCCGCCCGATTGAGGCCGGCAGCCGCTACGCGAATGCGAACCTGACCCGCACCACATTCAGGCGCGCTGCGCTCGGTCCACTCAAGCTGCCCTTCGATGCCTTGCAATGCCTTCATGCTGCCTCCATAGTGGTTCGTACCTGTGCCCGCCCAACCGTTTCTCGCTGGCGATGCAGGCTTTTTTGATAGATCGCCGGACTAGGCTACCTGCCGTTTCCCCCGCGTGGAACCTAGGCAGGGCTCGCAGTGCCTCAGGGTAACGCTGTCCTGCAAGTGTGACGCGCGATCTGTCACGCACGCCAGCGGGCAGTTACCATCGGGCTGTTGTTATCCCCGTCGGACATCACGTCCCGGCCCCTGAACATGATGGCCCTATATGCGTTATAACCAAGCCACGCGCCGCCCCTTCGACCTTAAACGCAGCTTGACTGCTGGCGTAGTCGCCCTGCTCCTGGGCTTCCAGGCGTCGAGCGCCCTGGCCAAGCCCTCCGAGGGACACGACTGGGATTACCTCCAGCCTGATCGCGACCAGGTGATCGCCAGCCTCAATATCGTGGAGCTGCTCAAGCGGCATCACTACAACAAGCCCCCTCTGAACGATGCCCGCTCGGCGAAGATCTTCGACAGCTACATCGAAATGCTCGATCCATCGCGCAGCTATTTCACCGCGGGCGACATCGACGAGTTCAAGGCCTGGCGCAACCAGTTCGACGACTTCCTGCGCAACGGCAATCTCGAACCCGGCTTTGCCATCTACAAGGTTCAGTTGGAGCGGCTTCGTAGCCGACTGCAGTACGCCTTGTCGCTGTTGGAAAAAGGCGTCGACAGCTTCGATTTCACCGTCGACGAAGAGTTGCTGGTCGATCGCGAAAACGCCGCCTGGCCGAAGGACGAAGCCGAGCTCGACGACCTGTGGCGCAAGCGCGTCAAGGACGAGATCCTGCGGCTCAAGCTGGCTGGCAAGGAGCCCAAGGCGATCGAGGAGCTGCTCACCAAACGCTACAGGAACCAGCTATCGCGGCTCGAACAGACCCGCGGTGAAGACGTGTTCCAGGCCTACATCAACGCCTTCGCGCAGTCCTACGATCCTCATACCCAGTACCTGTCGCCGGATAACGCCGAGAACTTCGACATCAATATGAGCCTCTCCCTCGAAGGCATAGGGGCGGTTCTGCAGAGCGACAACGAGCACGTCAAGGTGGTGCGCCTCGTCCCGGCCGGTCCTGCCGAGAAGAGCAAGCAGATTGCACCCGCGGACAAAATCATCGCTGTAGGTCAGAGTGACGACGAAATGGTCGACGTGATCGGCTGGCGACTCGACGAGGTGGTCAAGCTCATCCGCGGACCGAAGGGGTCGGTGGTTCGCCTGGAGATCATTCCCGCCAGCAACGCGCCGAACGACCAGACCAGCAAGGTGGTCGCCATCACGCGCGAAGCCGTCAAACTGGAGGAGCAGGCCGCGAAGAAATCCGTGCTGAACCTCTCTCATGAAGGGCGCGACTTCAAGCTCGGCGTGATCGAGATCCCCGCGTTCTATCTCGACTTCAAGGCGCTCCGCGCCGGCGACAAGGATTACAAGAGCACCACTCGCGACGTGAAGAAGCTGCTCACGGAGCTGGAGGAAGAACAGGTCGACGGCGTCGTGATCGATCTGCGTAACAATGGCGGCGGCTCGCTTCAGGAAGCCACCGAGCTGACCGGGCTGTTCATCGACCAAGGACCGACCGTCCTGGTCCGTAACAGCGATGGTCGCGTGGACGTGCTGGCGGACGAGCAGAAAGGCGCCTTCTACAAAGGCCCGCTGGCCGTGCTGGTCAACCGGCTGTCCGCCTCGGCCTCGGAGATTTTCGCCGGCGCCATGCAGGACTACCATCGGGCGCTGATCCTCGGTGGCCAAACCTTCGGCAAGGGTACGGTGCAGACCGTCCAGCCGCTCAATCATGGCGAACTCAAGCTGACCCTGGCCAAGTTCTATCGCGTGTCTGGCCAAAGCACCCAGCACCAAGGGGTGATTCCAGACATCTCTTACCCCGCCAACGTCGACACCAAGGAAATTGGCGAAAGCGCCCTGCCCGAGGCCATGCCTTGGGACAGTATTCGCGCGGCGATCACACCGGATATGAATCCGTTCAAGCCCTTCCTCGCCGAGCTCAAGGCCCGTCACGACAAGCGCACCGGGGACAATGCGGACTTCGTCTTCACCCGGGACCGGCTGGCACTCGCCCAGGAACTGGCTCATGAAACCTCCGTAAGCCTGAACGAGGAAAAGCGCAAGGCGCAGCAGGAGCGCATCGAGCAGCGCCAACTGGCCCTGGAAAACGCGCGACGCCAGGCCAAGGGGAGGAGCCGCTGGCCAAGCTGGAAAGCGAGGATGAAAACACGCCGCATGAGGACGAGAAGCTCAAACCGGAAGACGATGCCTATCTCACCGAAAGCGGGCACATCCTTCTGGACTATCTCGGGCTGGAACACGCCATGGCGAAAAACAACGCCGCGGAGTAATAGCCAAACGATGTCATCAAAGTGACATCATTTGCGTCGTAAATACGAGGGCCGCACATGCGGCCCTTCGCATTTCCACGCATACGAGACGATCATGACCGTCACCGAGCAGTTAAGCACGCTGGATGGCATCCTGGCTCACGGCGACATCACCACCCTGTTCCAGCCCATCGTTTCGCTCTCGGGCCGCTCCATACTCGGCTACGAAGCCTTGACCCGAGGGGCCGTCAAACACCTCCCTGCACTCCCCCGATCAACCTGCTCGCCGCGGCCCGCCATGCCGGGCGCCTCAACGAGCTCGAGATGACCTGCCGCGCCTGCGCCTCACGCCGCTACAGCCAGCTCGAGCTGCAGGGCAAACTCTTCCTCAATGTCTCGCCTGAAACGCTCCTCGACGTGACTCACAAGCCGGGGCGAACCCTCGAACTGCTGCAGCAGTACGGAATCACCCCATCGCAGGTCGTCATCGAACTGACCGAGCAGACCCCCACGGATGATTTCGAACTGCTCGATGCCGCACTCCACCACTATCGCGACATGGGCTTTTCGATCGCGCTCGATGATCTCGGTGCGGGCTATTCCAGCTTGCGCATGTGGTCAGAACTGCGGCCGGATTACGTCAAGATCGATCGGTACTTTATCGATGGCATCCACCGGGACGCCGTCAAACGTGAGTTCGTCGGCTCGATTCTCAAGATCGCGCATGCTTCCCGGGCGCAGGTGATCGCCGAAGGTATTGAGCTGCGCGAAGAGCTACGCGTGCTGGCCGATATGGGGGTCGACCTGGTTCAGGGGTACCTGCTCGGCCGACCCGAGGAGCAGCCGGACGCCGACGTCGCCAAACTGCTGCCCAACCCCGAGCGCGATGATTCACTCAGCGACGAATCGGACCTGTCGGTGCTCGTCCTCAAGCAGATAGCCGTCGCTGAAACGAGCCCGATCGCCGATGTATTGGCGCTGTTCCGCATGCAGGCCAACCTCAACTCCGTTGCGGTGTTGGATGAGTTGCAGGTGCCGGTCGGCATCGTCCATCGCAACCTGCTGTCCGATGCGCTGCTCAAGCCATTCGCAACCGACCTGCTCGCCCGCAAGCCGATCAGCCGGCTGATGAGCCATGACTTCCTCGCCGTGGAGCTGAGCCAATCGCTCCAACAAGTCAGCCGTCTACTGACCAGCCGGGCGCGACAGCGTATCGAAGAAGATTTCGTGATCACACAGGACGGCCGATACCACGGACTCGGACGGGTGATCGACGTGCTCAAGCTGATCACTGAAATGAAAATCCAGCAGGCCCGCCACGCCAATCCGTTGACCCTTCTGCCCGGCAACGTGCCGATTCAGCAGTGCTTGACGCGCCTGTTACGGCAACGCCGCGAAGCGGTGGTCTGCTACGTCGATATCGACCACTTCAAGCCTTTCAACGACATCTACGGATACGCCAAGGGCGACGAAGTCCTGCTGTGCCTTGCGCGCTGCCTGAACGAACAAATCGACCCTGGCTGCGATTTCGTCGGCCATATCGGAGGGGACGATTTCCTGCTGGTGATGCTGTCGGACGATTGGCCGAGTAGGATTCAGCGATTGTTCGACGCCTTCGAAAAACGCTGCATACCTTTCTACCGAAACGAGCATCTAGCGGCTGGATGCTTCATCGCCGAAGGACGCCAGGGAGGTGAACAACAATTCTCCTTGCTCTCGCTATCCATCGGCGCCGTACACCTCACCCCAGGCAGCGCCGAGGACCTGGACGCCGATCGCCTTGCAGCACTCGCCTCAGAGGCCAAGCGCAGTGCCAAGCAGAAGCCTGGTTTCAGCCTGCACCTGATCGGCACGCAGCCACCGACCTCCCCTCCTCAAAGCCCGACACGCGCCGCGCTTGCTCTGTAGCGCTCTGCCAACTCCTTGTCCGCTTCCAGGCCGTGCCCACCGGCCTGGTACAGCTGCGCCAGGCGGGTCGCCGCCAGCGGATGGCCAGCCTCGAGAGCCAATTTCCACCACCGAGCAGCCTGAGCGCCATCAGGTCCGTGCGAAGCGTCCTCGCTCAGCGCGACGACGCCCATCTGATAGGCTGCCTTTGCATCGCCCGCCTCGGCAGCCAGGCGCAGCAAACGGATACCCTCTCGCTTGGCGCCAAACCCCTGCCCTCGAAACAGCAGGATATGCCCATAGAAACTCTGCGCCGAGCGGTCCCCTAGCGCTGCCTTGCGCGCGAACTGCCCTTCCATCCAGCGCCAGATCTTCGGCTGCTGCACCGCCCAACGCGACGCCATCAGCTTTCGCGCAACCCAATAACCAAGACGCGCACGTAGCTTCAAGATCATTACGGAACCTCGGGATAATCAAACTCGAACACCCTGGCCACCTCCCCGGCGTGCCATGACGCAGCGACCGGGCCATCCACCGGCCCGGTAAAGCGGCCTAGCCGCCTGGCGCATTCGAAGAATCCGGTGCGAGGCAGCCGGCTGGCGCCCTGACTGATCACCAGTGCACTGCGAAGCGGGCGATCGGCACGCGCATCGAGCGCAGCGAGATGCTCCAGGGCTGCCGTTAGCGTCTGCATGGCTGGCGTGGGTAACTGGAGCCGCTCGACGAGGGCGCGATAGGTCACCAGATGACGCTGCCGACGGGCTTCCGACAGCTCGTGAACAAGCGCTTGCCAATGTGATCGGCTGATCCGGATCGGCGAGGAGGAATCGCTCACGCTTGAGGCTCCCAGCCATCGACCTGCAGCGCCCGCGCCAGCGCGCTGCGTATGGCATCGCCCGGATCGCGCTCTCCGGTCTCGATCAGTGCGAGATAGGCAGGGCTGATCCCCACCGCTCGCGCCAGGTCGGCCTGGCTGAGCTGGCGCGCTTCGCGCAATCCGGCGAGCTCGCTGAATGAAGGCTTATTGATGGATTTCGGCCTAGCGATTTCCGCCGCCTGCCCTGCGGCGGTCAGCAGGGCCTGGTAGTCGTCCCAGGGCAACACTGCATACTCGGGTGCCCCATCCCGCATGATGACCTGCACGCTCATCCGCTCTCTCCGCTGGCTGCCTTTCGAAGGGCGGATATTAACAGCCTAGGCGGTCGGTTTTAGCCAAGAAGGCCTCATTTGAGCAATACGAAATGCCATCGATTTATCGGCAAGTTGGGATTAATCCCTGCAGATCGGTGCGCGTTAGCGGCGTCTTGTTGGGCTCAGCTCATCCTCGCCCAGCGAACCATCTGCCTCCGGCATGCGCTCCAGCTCTTCACGGACAGTGGCGGGTTGCCGGTCTCGCCACTGACGAAACGCATCAAGCTCACCGGACCATTTGCGCATCACCCAGCCCAGCACGGCCAGGTCGTCAACGAAGCCCAGCCCCGGTATCCAGTCCGGTATGGCGTCGAGCGGCGAAAGGAAATACAACAGCCCAGCAACCGCCGCGACCAATGCCGGGCGACTGACGGCCCGGTATTCGCCGCGCCACCAGGCGACGCAGAGCGCCTGCAACAGGCTGAGATCCTCGCGCAATCCCTTGAGCAGCCCGCCTTTGGAAGAGCGTTTCCGTGCGACGGCGACGAGGACCGCCGGCAAGCGACCTCGAGCCAGCACGCGCCGGGCCAATGGCAGGTACTTGAAGAACATCCAGGGTGCAGCCATGGCTCGAATCCTCGCAAAGTGCCGGCCCGTTTGGGCTGGAAGGTTTATCCACAAAACCTGTGGGTAAGTCTGTGTGCAGCGTCTGGATGGTTGCCGCCAACGCCCGTGGCGCGGGCCCTCTCTACGGATCGACGGCTTTTTACTCACCCCCAATATTGCTCTATGAATCAACGACTTATCGGAAGTCGAAAAAAGCACAGCGCGTGTTGGAATGACCGAAAGTCGAAGCGGAGGCGGATGTGCATAACCAGCGCCTGTCAATCCCTTTCTGATGCGATTTTTGCTTCGTACCAGCTGGCCATCGTGAACGGTCGTTCTAACAACGACAACGGATATGCATCGCCGGTTCGCAAGCCCAGGGGCGTACGGCAGAAACAAAAAGGCCGGTCAGATGACCGGCCTCTTGATCGGGTCCCGCTTCAGTTGACGCTGAGCTTGGCGCGATTCTTTTCCAGGGTGGCCGCGCCGATGCCCTTGACTTCGAGCAGCTCGTCGACCGCAGTGAACGGGCCGTGAGCGTCGCGATAATCGACGATGGCCTGGGCTTTGGTCGCGCCGATGCCGGCAAGTTCGCGGGTCAGCGTATCGGCATCAGCGGTATTGAGGTTGATGGCTGCCGCCTGAGCGACAACGGAGGCTGGCTTGGCAGGCTGCGCGTCGGCGGCACTGGCACCGACCGAAACGCTGGCGAACAACGCAAAAAACGCAGCAGTCAGAAAAGACTTGGTCATGTTTCACATCCTTTTGAAGTTCGGTATAGACCGGCGCGGTACTCCATGCGCCGCCCGGTCACTCTAAGTATTGAGCGAGCCAAGTCAAACCGAGTGTCCCGTTATGTGAACCATTGCAAACGCGAAAACGGCCTTGGCAGCCCGTGCTCTGACCGATCGGCGCGTTATTCCCGGCGGGTCGCGGCCTGTATCCAGCGCTGCGACGGGCGGAAGCGCCAGTTATCTCATGACGTTGAACAGGCTTAATCCGGATATCTTCACGTAACTCTGCTGCGCAGCTTCCAGTACGACCGTCTGCAGGGACAGGCGGGAAAGCGCCTCGGCGTAGTCCAGCTCACGCAGCTCGGCCTGGACACCCTTGTTCACCAGGGAGACGTCCTGGTTATCTGTTTGAGTGGTTTCAATGACGTTCAGGCGCGACCCAATATTGCCGCGCGCCGCATCGACACTGACCATACCGTGATCGAGGTTGGCCAGGGCAACGCCGACCGCATCGCGCACACCGTTATTGCCCGTAACCGGATCTTCAAGTGCCTTGCGCAGGTTAGCGACGGTGTCCAGCACGCCCTGTTTTTCCTGGCCAGTTCGCTGAAAGGTGAAGGTCTCGCCGCCAGTGGGAACACCATCGATATGGATCGTCATGCCGCGAAACACCAGCTTGTCGCTGGAGGAGTCGTCTTCGTCGAGGCGGCCGCTCTGCAGCGCTACAGTGCCGCCCACCTCGTACACCTCGTACGCCTTGGGATCGGTCGGATCGAAGCGCACCTCGAAGCCCGCCGCCGGGAAGTCCGTCGCGGCAAACGCGACTTCATCCTCGACCAGTGGCGCCGAGAGCCGCACCGCCGGAGCGCTGATGCTGCTGGCGGCCGGAGTCATCGACAGCCGGCCGGCATTCGTCACGGACTGGAACACGGACTTGCCGTTGTCACTGATCGGAATGCTCAGGGAGCTGGCAATCTGCAGTTTGCGCTGCCCCTCGTCACCCTGATAGCTGTAGCTGCCGTCTGCCGCGCGAACGAACGGCTGGGTCTTGCCCTGGAAACCGGAGAACAGGTATTCGCCGCGAGCATTGCGCGTGTTCATCAATGCCAGCAGTTCATCCTCGCGCTCGCCCAGTTCCGCTGCGATGGACTTCCGGTCCTGCGGGTCCAGCGCGCCATTACCCGCCTGGACGGCCAATTCCCGTACACGTTGCAGCACGGTGTTGACCGAGTTGAGCGTCACCTCTTCCTGGGTCAGGCTGTTCTTGGCCGCCGTCAGGTTCGAATCATATTGGCTCAGCACGCTCTGTTGCTGCTCGAGTTGGAGCAGACGAACCGAGGCGACAGGGTCGTCCGCCGGCGTGAGAATCCGATTGCCGGTGCTGATCTGCTCCTGGGTGCGCGTGGCGTTGGCATAGTTCCGCTGGATGCCGGATACGCCGTTATTGAATGCTTGCAGGGTCGAGATGCGCATAAGCCGGCCTTATTACCTGAAGGTGCTGATCAATGTATCGAACATCGTGCGGGCAACTTGAATGATCTGGGCAGACGCGTTGTAGTACTGCTCGAACTTGATCAGGTTCGCCGCCTCTTCGTCGAGGTTGACCGCAGACAACGAATCACGATTGTCCGTGGCCTGCTTGAGGATCGCGCCGGTCGCCTCGCTGTCCATTCGTGCCTGCGCCGTCAGAGTGCCGACACGCTCGACCAGCTCGCCGTAGCCATCGGTAAAACTCTTGCCGGAACCCGGTACGCTTGGGTCCGCGCCGATGGTCTGCTTGGTCTGGAGATTGACCATGTTCAACGCGTTGCGGTTATCCGAGACGCCATTGGTGTTGAAACCGATGACGAAGGTGTCGCCATCCTGCGGACGGCCGCTGACAGTAAAGGTGAAGCTGCGCCCATCGATATCGATGGCGAGTTCATTGGCCTGCCCAGGCGTGAACACCGTGGGGCTGACCTGAGTCACTCCTGTTCCCGTAATGCTCGGCGGCGTGCCGGCGTTGTAGGTCAGCGTGATGTCGCTGCCCAGCGCTGCCTTCAGGGCAGCCATGTCGACACTGTCGGTCGTGCCAGGCTGGCTGATCACACCGGTCCCGACGTTCTGCAGGTTGCTTTCCGCCCTCACCGGCGCGGCGAACGCCAGCTGGTCGGCCTGGTCCAGCACCACCTTGATGTCCGTGGCGCCCCGTCGGGTCGGCTGCAGAGAAAACCTGTCGCCAGCGTTCGGCGCCCCGCTGATGGCGACGGTGAACCCCTGGTCCTTGCCCGCACTGTCGGCGAAGCTGAGATAGGCCGGCGGGCCGGCATTCTGCGTGACGGTGATGTTCGCACCGTCGCTCAGGCGTCGAGCCGTATAGTTCGTGCCGTCGAACTCCATGCGATAGTCGCTGATGGTCAGGTTCTGGGTATCGGTGATGCGCAGGGACGCATCGGCGGTCGAGGTGTTGCTGCTGAACGGCGTCGCACGCAGCCCCATCAGCGAACTGGAGTTGTAGTCGCCGAACAGCGCCGTTCCGACCTGCCCCTTCAGGTCAAGCCCCTGGATCTGCTGCGAGTTGACCTGGTCGCTCACCGCCAGCGCCAGCCTGCCGAGCGAATTCAGGGTCGGGTCGAGTACTTCTTCCCGATAGCGAATCAGCCCGCCCAGCTCACCGCCGGTAATCTGCGAAGTAATACCCTGACGCGAGCTGCCGCTGACGAACTGGATCTCGTGCCGATTGGGATCGCTCTGACCGGGGACGACTTCCAGGCGGCTGACCGTGCTGCCGACCACGAGCGGCTGCCCTGTGCCGACGGAAACGTTGAAGGTGTTGTCGTCCTGCGGCGTAACGGTCACGCCGATATAGGTCGACAGCTGGCGCACGGCCTCGTCGCGCGCATCGAGCAGGTCGTTGGGCTGCTGCCCGTTGGCCGCCGCAATGGCGATGGCATTGTTCAGGCTGCCAATGCTGCCGGCCAGGCGATTGACCTGGTCGGTCACCGCAGCCATTTGCTTGTTGGTGAAATTGTTCTGCTCGGTCAGGCGATCCGACACGGTATTGAAGCGGCGCGCCAGGCCCTCGGCTTCAGCCAGTACGAGCTGACGCGCCGGAATGTTGGCGGGATCTTCCGCCGCGGTCTGCAAGGCCGAGAAAAACTTCTGCAGCGACGGCGTAATGCCCGTGGTACTGCCCGCCAGCAGGGAGTCGAGCTGGTCGATCTGGCTCTTGTACGCCTCCACGTCGCTGCTCAGCGACGTGCTGCTGCGCAGCTGGGCGGTGAGGAATTCGCTGTAGCTGCGCCGGACTTCCACCAGCGTCGTGCCCGAGCCGACGTAGCCGGCACCGCTGAACTGCGGCGTGCGGGTCGCTTGCGACGCATCCTGGCGGCTGAAGCCGGGCGTGTTGACGTTACTGATGTTGTGACCAGTGATCGACAGTTGAGTCTTGCTGGCACTCAGGCCGGACAGGCCTATGTTCAACAGGTCAGCCATGATTAGCCTCTAGTCCGCGTCGTCGGCGCCGTGCTGGCGTCGGCGATAGTCTGATAGGTCTGCACCTTGCGGGCGATCTGGTTGATCTTCCGCGCGTATTGTGGGTCGGTGGCATAGCCGGCCCGCTGCAATTCTTTTACGAAGCGCTCGGAGTCACCCGAGGTGCTCGCCACCTGGATCGCGGGCTTGTAGCGGTCGTTGCTCTCAAGCAGCCGCACGTAATCGTTGAAGCTCTGCTCGAATGAGTCGTAGGCGCGGAAGCCGGCGACCTGCTTGGTCGCCTTGCCGTTGACATATTCAGTGGTGGTGACCTTCGCCGACTCGCCTTGCCAGCCGGTGGCCTTGATGCCAAACAGGTTGTGGCTGTTGCTGCCGTCCTTCTGTTTGATCATCGACTTGCCCCAGCCAGTCTCTAGCGCAGCCTGTGCCACGAGGAAACGCGCTTCCACGCCCAAGCGCTTGGCCGCTTTTTCGGCCATCGGCAGCATGGTCGCGATGAATTCGGCCGGCGAACTGAAGCGTGTCTTGCTCGGCGCGCTCGGTGCGCTCGCCTCGACGCCATTGACGGTCAAGGGTGCCTCGACAGGTGCGGCAAAAGCGGTGGCAGGCTTCCAGTCAAGGTCGACCAGTGGCTGTACCGTTCCGGCCTGGGCTACCTGGGTGGCCTGTTCGGTCGGCGTAGGCGCCATCGCAACGTCCGCCGGGCTGCGCTCCGTGAGCCGGCCAGGCAGCGCCAGACGCCGCTGATTGAGCATCTGCACATCGTTACGCGCCGGGTCGACCTTAGCGACAGCGGCGTCGGGGCTGCTCGACCACTTGGAGCCTTGCGTCTGGGCGACCTGAGCAAAGGGGTTGGGCTTCTCGCTGGGCGCCTGCTGCTTGCTGAGCTGGCGAATCAGCACGTCGGCGAGGCCGATGCCACCGCCCTCCTTCGACAGCGTGACGGACAGCTGCTGGTCGTGCATGTCCTGGTACTGCTTGCTGGCCTGGCTGTTGAATGGATTGTCTTGGGACATGACTTCAGTGGCCGACCGCATCGACTTGAGCATCTCGTTCATGAACAGGGACTCGAATTCCTGGGCGACCTTGCGCACGTTCTCGGCGCTGTCGCGGTCCTTGCCCACCTTGAGCTGGTTCAAGCGATTCAGGTCGGAGTAGCTGCCACTGTCAGGCGTACGCCGAGCCGTTCCCAGACGATTTTCCATGTCCCGGTCCTCAGATCACGATCAGGTCTGCTTGCAGCGCACCGGCCTGTTTGAGCGCCTCGAGGATGGCCATCAGGTCACTCGGTGCCGCGCCGACCTGGTTCACCGCGCGCACGATCTCGTCGAGCGTCGTACCCGGGGCGAACTTGAACATCGGCTTGGCTTCCTGCTCGGCTTTCACCTTGGAGTTCGGCACCACCACGGTCTGGCCGTCGGACAGCGGATTGGGCTGACTGACCTGCGGATCCTCGGTGATGGTCACGGTCAGGCTGCCGTGTGTCACGGCAGCCGGCTGCACGCGCACATTCTGGCCAATGACAATGGTGCCGGTACGCGAGTTGATGATGACCTTGGCGACCGCCTGGCCGACGTCGACCTCGAGGTTTTCCAGAATCGAGAGGTAGTCGACGCGCTGGCTCGGATCGAGCGGCGCGGTGATGCTGATCGAACCGCCATCGAGGGCCTGGGCCACGCCCGGGCCGAGCAGTTCATTGATGTGATCGACGATGTTCTTGGCCGTGGTGAAATCGGGGCGATTGAGGTTCATCGTCAGGGTGGTGCCCTGGTTGAAAGCGCTGGGCACTGGGCGTTCCACGGTAGCACCGTTGGGGATACGTCCGGCCGAAGGAATGTTGACGGTGATGCGCGAGCCGTCGGCACCGCCTGCATCGAAACCACCGACGACCAGATTGCCCTGGGCAATGGCGTAGACGTTACCGTCGATCCCCTTGAGCGGGGCCATGAGCAGGCTACCGCCGCGCAGACTCTTGGCGTTGCCAATCGACGATACCGTGATATCGATCGTCTGACCGGGCTTGGCGAAGGGCGGCAGCTCGGCATGGATCGATACCGCCGCGACGTTCTTCAGCTGCACGTTGCCGCCCGCCGGCACCTTGATGCCGAACTGCGCCATCATGTTGTTGAAGGTCTGCACGGTGAACGGGGTCTGGGTGGTCTGGTCACCGCTACCATTGAGGCCGACGACCAGGCCGTAACCGATCAGCTGGTTGCTGCGCACGCCCTGGATGCTGGCGATGTCCTTGAGGCGCTCGGCATGCACCGGCGCGCCAGCCAGACACAGCAGAGCCATCAATAACAAGCTGAACACTTTCATAGCCGACACCTGCTTAGAACGGCCACAACGGGCTGATGAAGAAACGGTCCAGCCAACCTGGCTGGCTGGCATCGGCGAAGGCGCCGGTGCCGGAATAGGTGATGCGGGCGTCGGCAATGCGGGTCGAGGGCACGGTGTTATCGGTCGCGATATCGTCCGAGCGCACCAGGCCAGCGATGCGTACCAGCTCGTCGCCGGTGTTGAGCGTCATCCACTTCTCGCCACGGATCGCCAGAATGCCGTTGGGCAATACGTCCGAGACGGTCACGGTGATCGAGCCGGACAGGCTGTTGCTCTGCCCTGCCTGGCCGGAACCGGAGGTGTCACGTGACGCGTCGTACTCGGCGCCCAGGCTCATGCTGTTGCCGGTCAGCGGGTTGGCCATCGAGACGGCGCCGCCAAAAAGCGAGCCGAGACCGATATTGGCCTTGCTCTCCTTGGAAATCTTGGAGTTCGAGTTCTTGCTCGCCTGGGTCTTTTCGTTGAGCGTGACGGTGATGATGTCGCCGACCCGATAGGCCTTCCTGTCGTCGTACAGATTGGTTTCGAAACCCGCCTGGTAGATCGCCCCGTTGTTTTGCGCAGCCGGCAGCGGTGTGCGTGGCAGCACCGGCGCGTAGTACGGATCGTTGGGTTTCGGAGCCGGCGCCATGCACCCGGACAGGATCATGGCAGGCACCAGCGGCAGGACATTCAACAAGCGACGCATATTCACCTCAATCCAGCGGCTGACTGCTGTTACAGCTGCTGGGTAACGAAAGACAGCATCTGGTCGGCCGTGGAGATGACTTTCGAATTCATCTCGTAGGCGCGCTGGGTGGTGATCATGTTCACCAGTTCCTCGACGACGCTGACGTTGGAGTTTTCCAGTGTGTTCTGCAGCACGGTGCCCAGGCCGTTGAGGCCCGGCGTGCTGACCTGCGGCGCGCCACTGGCGGCGGTTTCAAGGAACAGGTTGCTGCCCATGGCCTGCAGACCAGCCGGGTTGACGAAGTCAGCGGTCTGGATGTTGCCGATCACCTGCGGCGCCGGATTGCCGAGCGTCGTGACCGAGACGGTGCCGTCCTCGCCCACGGTGAAGGTCTGGGTTTCCGGCGGCACGACGATGGCGGGCTCCAACGCGTAGCCATTGGAGGTGACGATCTGGCCATCGGCGTTCAGGTGGAAGCTACCGTCACGGGAATAGGACACGGTGCCGTCGGGCAGCAGGACCTGGAAGAACCCGCGACCATTGATGGCCATGTCCAGTGGCTGCTCGGTGGTTTGCAGGCTGCCGGTGGTGAACTGCTTCTGCGTTCCGACGATGCGCACACCGGTACCCAGCTGCAGGCCGGACGGCAATTCGCTGTCCTGGCTGGACTGGCCGCCGGGCTGGCGACGGATCTGGTAGAGCAGGTCCTGGAACTCGGCACGGTCCTTCTTGAAGCCGGTGGTGGACACGTTCGCCAGGTTGTTGGAAATGGTGGTCAGGTTCATGTCCTGGGCGGACAAACCGGTCTTACTCACCCACAGTGCTGGAAGCATGGTCTTCTCCTCGCGTGCCGGGAATCAGGCACGCCGCCTAGTTTGTTAGCTGTTCTGCAAGACTCGGGCCGCTGCGGCACTGTCTTCTTCGGCCGTGCGCATCATCTTCACGTGAAGCTCGAATTGCCGGGACAGGGCAAGCATCGAAGTCATCTCGGCGACGGCATTGACGTTGCTCGCCTCGAGGAAGCCGGACGTGACACGGACCGCGGCATCAGCCTCGACAGGCTGGCCGTCCTTCATGCGGATCAATCCGTCGGTGCCCTTCTCCAGTTGCTTGGGATCGGGGTTCACCAGTTTCAGCCGATCGACCGTCACCACTACGTTCGGGTCTTCACCGAGCGCGCGAATGCTGATGGAGCCATCGGCGCCGATCTCGACCTTCTCCTCCGGCGGCACGGCGATCGGCCCCGCATTGCCGAGCACCGGCAAACCATCGCCGGTGCGCAGGATGCCCAGGGTGTCGATGTTGAGGCTGCCGGTGCGGGCATAGGCCTCGCTGCCATCGGGCGCCTGTACCGCGATCCAGCCCTCGCCTTCGACGGCAACATCGAGATCCCGGCCGGTCTCCTGCAAGGTGCCGGCGCTGAAATCCGTGCCGGGTCGCTCCGTCATCGCATAGACACGAGCGGGGAACGTGTCGCCGAATACCTGCATCGAGCGGGCCTGCTCGAAGTCGCGCCGGAAGCCGGTTGTCGAGATGTTTGCCAGGTTGTTGGCGTGCGCCTGCTGAGCGCGCGCGTTCTGGCTCGCACCCGTCATCGCTACATAAAGCATCTTGTCCATCGAACCTCCGAAACGCGCTGATTGACGCGTAATGACTCTTCAGAAGCTTAAATAGCAAGACGCATGCCACCGCAGTTAATCAATCTAAACGGCTGAAATATAAGGATTTTTATATGCAAAAAAAAGGCCCCGAGGGGCCTGAAGCTGGCGAGGCGGCAGTTTCCCGCCGCCCCGCTGTCAAAGGATGGACGCTTAGCGCAAGTTGATGATCGTCTGAGTGATGGCGCTTTCGGTCTCGATGGTTTTGGCGTTCGCCTGGTAGTTGCGTTGCGCCACGATCAGGTTGACGAGCTGGTCAGACAATTCAACGTTCGAATCCTCAAGCGCGCCGGCCTGCAGCGAACCCAGCGTACCGCTACCCGGCGGGTTGCGAACCGGCTCGCCCGATTCGAACGATTGCACCCACTGGGTCTTGCCGACAGGCGTCAAACCTTGAACGTTGGCGAAGTTCGCCAGGATGATCTGCCCCTGCACCTTGGATTGTCCGTTGGTGTAGCGCGCGAAAATCTCGCCGGTCTCGCTGATCTCCAGGCCCGCCAGTTCGCCGGTGGTGTAGCCGTCCTGGCTGACACTGTTGACGGCGAAGGCGCTGGCGTACTGGGTCGAGCCTCGCATGTCCAGCGTCATGTTCAAGCCGGCCGCCGGCGCTGCATTGTTCAATGACCACGTACCGTCGGTATTCTTCACGGCCGGCTGCCAACCGGTAATGGCAGAGGTGCCACTGGCCGGATCGATCAGGGCGCCGGAGGGCTGAACTGCAGCGCCGTGGTTGCCGGCGCGGTGCTATTGACTGGATCGGCCGGATTTCGCCCGTCGACCAGGACGTGCATCTGCCAGGTATTGGCGGTGCCGGTCTTGACGAAATACTGAGTCATGACATGGGCGTTGCCCTGCTCGTCATAGATATTGGTCGAGGTGGACGAGTTGTAGCTCAACGGATCGGACGGATCGAACGGCGTGTTGACCGGCTCGGTGTTCGTCGAGTTCAGGTTGAAGCCTTGGGTGACCTTGGTCGTGGCCTTGGGCTCCTGGCTGGACGTCTGGATCTTCAGATCGCTAACCTGTCCCGTGCGGATGTTGCCGTTGTCATCGACGCCATAACCTTGCAGGTTGTAGCCGAAGTTATCGACCAAGTTGCCCTCTTTGTCCGTACCGAAGTAACCGGCACGGGTATAGCTCAGCGCACCGTTGTTGCTGACCTGGAAAAAGCCGTTGCCGTTGATCGCCAGGTCCAGGGCATTCTGCGTGTAGTTGATGTTGCCCTGGTTGAACTGCTGGGAAATGTCGGACAGCAGAACGCCGCTGCCGACCGGATTCTTGCCGGAGCCCAGCATCGAGGCGGCATACACATCGGAGAACTCCGCACGCGACTGCTTGAAGCCCACCGTGCCGGCGTTGGCGATGTTGTTACCCGTGACGTTGAGGTCTTTGCTGGCGGCGCGCATGCCGCTGAGGCCGATATTGAACGACATGAAATGCTCCTGTGCCGGGCGTGCCGGCGGTTACTGGCCGATGACCTGGACTTGCGACAGCGCGATGCTGCCAACACCGGCCAGGTTGAGCATCAGCTCACCGCCGTTCTGTCCGAGTGTGACGCTGTCTACGTTGGCGGGAAGCAGGGTGTACAGCCCCTTGGTCTCGCCCTGGTAGGTCGCTTGTGCTTCGAATCGGTAGGTGCCCGGCGGCAAGGTTTTGCCGCTCGAGTCCTTGCCATCCCACATGAATGAAACGTTGCCCGCTTCCTGCTGGCCCATGTTGATCCGGTTCACGACCGTACCGGCACTGTCGTAGACGTTTACCGATACGTTGCTGCTGGTGGTGGGCAGGACCAGGCTGGCCTTGAAGGTCTCGCTGGTATCCACGACGGCTTTGTCGGTCGGCACAATGACCTTGCGACCCACCAGGGACGAGGCCTGGAGTGCCTGCGAGGACTGATAGCCGGACAGCATCGTCTCGACGCTGGAGTTGAGCTTCTCGACCCCTTCGACCGTACTGAACTGGGCCAACTGGGCGATGAACTCACCGTTCTCCTGTGGCTCCAGGGGGTTCTGGTTGTTCAGCTGCGTTACCAGCAGCTCGAGGAACTCGTTCTTGCCAAGGTCGTTACTCTTAACTTCCCGATCCTTGATCTGGTATTGGTCGAGCACCGAGCCCGTACCGCTGACACCGCTAGTCGTCGTCATGGCGATCTCTCGTAGGGATTACTGACCCAGGGTCAGGACTTTCTGAAGCATGCTCTTGGCCGTGTTCATCAGCTCGGCATTGGTCTGGAACGAGCGGCTGGCCGAGATCATGTCTGCCATTTCTTCGACGACGTTGACGTTCGGGTAGTACACGTAGCCGTCGGCGTTCGCCGCGGGATGGTTAGGCTCATAGCGGGCCTGCAGCTCGCTCTGATCCTCGACGATGCCAAGCACCTGGACACCGGCGCCTGCCTGATCCTGCTCAGCGAACAGCGACTCATTCGGCGCGCCTCCGGCCTGCTGCAGCATGGTGGCGAAAACCGGATGCCGCGCACGATAGGTCTGGTCGACGCTGGAGGACACCGTCTCGGCGTTAGCGATGTTGCTGGAAATGGTATTCAGCCGAGTGCTCTGGGCACTCATGCCGCTGCCGGCGATGTTGAAGACGTTGCTAAGGGACATGGGAAAACTCCTCTTATTCGCCGCGCAGGGCGCTCATCAGCCCCCTGAACTTGCTGTTGAGCAATGTGAAGCTCGCCTGGAAGTCGATGGCGTTCTCGGCATAGGCGGCCTGCTCCACCTGAGCGTCGACGGTGTTCTGGTCGAGCGAGGCGTGCGCCGGCGTACGGAAACGCAAGCCGGGATCGGCGATTTCCATCCCCTCGGCGGCGATATGCTTGCTGTTGGTGACGTTCACCCCGAAATGCCCCTCGCTCTTGCTGTGCTGGGCAGCCAGCACAGCGCTGAAGTCGAGGTCACGGGCCTTGTAATTGGGGGTGTCGGCGTTGGCGATGTTGTTGGCCAATACCTCGGCGCTGCGCGCGAAAGCCGAGCGCCTTCTCGTGAATGCCAAGTGCCTTGTCGAAACTGATGCTCATGATCTGGACCTTTGCCGGATACAAGTCTGCGTGACAGAGCTTCAGCAAAGGTCGTGCCATTTATTCAAGGCACTGAATTGCAAGGGTTTCAGGAAGAGTACGCCTACTCAGGCGTCAAAAGCGGCAAGGTTTTTCCATCCTCCTTGCCGCTATCTTGTTGCGCAGCGACAGAATTCTGCCGCTCGGAGGTCGGCTATTTGGCCTTATAAATAATGCCGGGGCTGCACTGCACCATCTGATACAGCTCCGGCAACCCATTCAGCGCTTCGGATGCGCCGAGGAAAAGGTAGCCACCTGGCTTGAGGGTGGCATGAATGCGGCGGAGGATGTCTTTCTTCACATCCGCAGAGAAATAGATGAGCACGTTCCGGCAAAACACCACGTCGAACTTGCCCAGCGCGGCATAGCTGTCGAGCAGGTTCTGCACGCGAAACTCGACACGGTTGCGGATTGCCGGCTTGACCCCCCAGCGCCCGGGCGCTTTCACATCGAAGTACCGCTGGAGGCGATCACTGGAAAGCCCACGCGCAATTGCCAGGCTGTCGTATTCCGCGGCCTTGCTCGCCGCCAGCATGGCGCCGGACAGCTCGGTTGCGACGATCTGTACCGATAGTTTCGGCTGGCTGGGGCTGTTGCGCTCGTATTCGTCGATTGTCATCGACAACGAATAGGGTTCCTGCCCGGAAGAACACGCGGCCGACCAGATGCGCAAGCGCCGGCCCGGCGCGGCCTTGAGCAGCTCCGGCAAGATGCGGCTCTTCATGACCTCGAACGGATAGGTATCACGAAACCAGAGCGTCTCGTTGGTCGTCATCGCATCGACGACCTGTTCGCGCAGTCCACTGCGAGGTTGAGCCTGGATCTTCCTGACCAGGTCACCGAGAGTCTTGAGACCTTGCTGCTCCATCAGCTTGTTGAGCCGGCTGGACACCAGGTACTGCTTGTTGTTGCCCAGCAAGATGCCGCACGTCTTTTCCAGAAACACCCGGAACTGATCGAAATCCAGATCACCTGACACTAATCACGCCCCTCAGGTCGTCTTGTTGAGAGGCTTGCGCCTCATTTCCCATCCGTCAACCGGACACGCTCGATCACCCGGTTCGCCAGATCGTCTGGTTGGAACTTGGCGAGAAAGTCGTCCGCACCGACGCGCTTTACCATCGACTGGTTGAAGACACCGGAGAGCGAAGTATGCAGGAGAATATGCATGTCCCGCATGTCCGGGTCCTGGCGTACCTCGGTTGTCAGGGTATAGCCGTCCATTTCCGGCATTTCGATATCGGAAATCATCATCATGAACTCGTCGGACGGCTTCTTGCCCTGCGCGACGAGCCCTTTCAGGTAGGTCAGCGCCTGACGACCGTCGTTGTGCGCAACGACTTCGATACCGAGGTTCTGTAGACAACGGATAATCTGTTTTCGCGCAACGGATGAATCATCGACGATCAGTACACGGCACAGCGATGCCTTGGAGTGGGTTTCCTCGTCGGTAATGCTGACCGAGACGGTTTCCGACACCGGCGCGACCTCAGCCAGGACCTTTTCCACGTCGATGATCTCAACCATCTGGCTGTCGACATGAGTCACGGCCGTCAGGTAATGATCCCGTCCAACGCCCTTGGGCGGCGGCAGGATGTCTTCCCAGTTCATGTTGACGATGCGCTCGACCGAGCGAACCAGGAAGCCCAGCACCTTGTTGTTGTACTCGACGATGATGGCGAAGCTGTTGGTGATGTCCTCCAGCGCCGGCTTGCCCGTGGCACGAGACAGGTCCAGGATCGAAAGCGTGCTACCCCGAATGTTCGCCACCCCCGGACCACCGAGCTCGAGCGGGGCATGACGGTCAGCTTGGGGCATTGCAGGACTTCCTTGACCTTGAACACGTTGATCCCGTACAGCTGCTTGCCATCGAGCCTGAACAGCAACAACTCCAGACGGTTTTGCCCCACCAGCTGCGTTCGCTGGTTTACGGAATCCAATACACCGGCCATGCCAGGTTCCTCTTGCTTGCCACATCGGCACTGAGACAGTTTAGAAGCCGGAGCATGACGGCACGCCCCTTGCTTAGTGTTGGTCATGAGCGAACTAATGACTTTTTTCCGGCGTTTCAGCGTTGCTTTCGGCGCAATCCTGCTACCGGCCTTGAGCGGGTTGAGCCAGGCTGCCCAGACAACGACCGCAACCCGGCCCGAACAACTTATCGACGAGACCCACGCCTTTCTTGAGCGTGAGGTGACGGAATACCTGCAGCGTAGCCAAATCCAGGCGCGCTACCAGGTGCAGGTCAATCGCCTCGACCCTCGCCTGCGCCTGGCAGCATGCGATCAACCGCTGGCCGCACGCCTGGAAAGCCCGGCACAACCTGTTGGCCGAACGACAGTCCGGGTGAGCTGCGAAGGCTCGGCGCCCTGGTCGGTCTTCGTCCCCGCCCAGGTTCATCTATACCGTGAGGTCGTCGTCACGCTGCGCCCGCTCAAGCGGGACAGCATCATTGATGTAACCGATGTAACGCTGGCTGAACGGGACGTGAGCCTCCTCAATCAGGGCTATCTCACGGCAATCGATCAGGTTGTGGGCAACAAGCTGACCCGTCCTGCCCTCGCCGACCAGGTCGTACCGCCAAGCTACGTCTCGCTCGCGGAGGTGGTGCGCAAAGGTGATCAGGTCGTGATCAGCGCGAAAAATTCGGCAATTAATGTCAGAATGCCGGGCGAAGCGTTATCCGATGGTGCTGTCGGCAGCCAGATCCGGGTCAAGAACCAAAGCTCTGGCCGCGTGGTCAAGGCCCGAGTGACAGGGCCGGGTCAGGTGGAAGTCATGATGTAGTCACCTCGATAGCGCCCTGCCAAAAAAACGCTAAAGTTTTGTCATGGGTTGCCGAAAAGCAGGCAAGCGACCTGACTTATTCGAGGTTCCATCATGGTTATCGATTTCAACCGACCAAACGGGCCGGCCACTCCGCCCAACAGCGGGCGCACCAGTGGTGTTCAGAACGCCGAGCGGCCCTCCGCTACACAAACTCCAGCAGCCGATGCCAGCAAAGGCGCCTCCAGTGCAGCAGCCATGGGCGAAAACGTCCAGCTCAGCCCTGAGGCTCAGCGTCTACAGCAGGCAACGGAGAAAATGAACCAGCAACCGTCTGTCGATCAGGCGCGTGTCGCTCAGATCAAGCAGGCCATCGCCGATGGCAGCTATCAGGTCGACAGCCAACGCGTTGCGTCCAAGCTGCTGGCTTTCGAAAGCCAGCGCTGATTGACACGCCGGCGGCAAGGCTATCAGGGGCAGCTATGCAAGACACCGAGCTACTCTCCCAACTCGCAGAAGACATCGGCAACGCGCAACGGCTTCTTGATCTCATCGATCAGGAATACCAGGCGCTGGCCGAGCGCGACCTTGCCGGCCTCGAGGCCCTGCTGACTCAGAAACAGACGACCCTGGCCCTGCTCGGGCAGCACGGCGCCCGTCGTAGCCAGGCACTCCGTCAAGCAGGCGTGACGAGCGATATGGACGGCATGAAGGCCTACGCCTCCCGCTCAAGCTGCGGCGCCGGCTTGCTCGATAACGCACGGCAGCTCGAGGAGCTTCTGGAGGCCTGTCGGCAGTCCAACGAGCGCAACGGCAAACTCATTCGCGCCAACCAGACGGCAGTAGGCGGCATGCTGCGCATCCTGAAAGGCAGTGCTGACACGCCAGATCTATACGATCGCCGTGGCTCAGCCTCGAAAAGCACTTACCACCGCCCACTCAGCCAGGCCTGAAACCAAACGCACGGGCTTTTCGTGGGCCAAGTGCTATCATTGCGACCTTCATCTCGCCAGGTGCCGGAGAGCCAAGCAAAGTGTCCAGCCTTTTTGTCGAGAACGACGGTCCGCAGCCTCCGCAAATCCTGAAGACACCCGTAGAAGTCTACGCAAACCTACGATTACTTCAGGAAAACCGTACGCCTTTGCTGATTCACTTCTCCGGACGCAACGCCCGTTATCAGACCTACGTGGTCGAGATCAGTCAGGAAAAAGGCTGGATCGCGCTTGATGAGCTGGTCCCCAACGATGGCGAGCGGTTACTGCTCGCGGGCGAACCTTTCTCGGTAGAGGGTTTTCATGAAGGCGTGCGCATCGCTTGGCAGAATGCGCTACCCACCCATCCTGGAGAGCTGGACGACGCGCGCTGTTACTGGATTGCCGTCCCCACCGAGATGCTTTATCACCAGCGCCGCAATGCCTATCGCGCGCAACTGTCCGGCCCTGCAATCAGCGTTACGCTGAGCGGCAAAGCCATCAGAAAGCCGCTGGATGGTCGACTGCTGGACATGTCGGCCACGGGCTGCAGGATCAGTATGAGCGGGCAGATAGCAAGTGGCCTGCAGACTGGCCAGGTCTATGACCTGTCAGCCGCCCTGCCTATCGGCAACATCACCACCGCGGTCGAGCTGCGACATCTGTCCTACGATGAGAAGCTGGACCTGACCTTTGCGGCCTTCGGTTTCACCGCCTCGGCGGCCTTCCACAGCGCAACATCGAACGCTTCGTCTATCAGCTGCAACGTGAAGCACGTCGCGACCAGGTATCCGACCGTTTCAGCTGATCTGCCCTGACAACAAAAAGGCCCTGCAGCTTGACGCCGCAGGGCCTTTTCTCGTTCTGTCGTCCTACCGTTTGCTCTGTGAAAGCCGAAGCAGTTTGGAGAAGGCTGGCGTCCCAGGCGAGGTTCGAACTCACAACCTTCCCCTTAGGAGGGGATGCTCTATCCAATTGAGCTACTGGGACAAATCGGGGCAGCATCTTAGCCGCCCACGCTCGCTTTGTCACACGCCATCCATTTGCAAGTTCGCAACCCTAAGCGAGCCGCGAGCGGGTTCACGCACAACACCTGGCCGTTAGCATTGCAAAATGCAATTAGCCTTCGGGTGGACCGTGCAAAGCGCACTACCCAACAACGCAGCGGTCTTCGCAAGTTATTGATATTAAACAGGTTTTTTTAAAAAAGAACTGGCACAGCGCGTGCTATGTAAATGGCTATCCGCAACGCGAAGGAGACGCCCATGCAACGCCCGGCTTACTTGCTCAGCACATCGATACTGATCGCTGTTGCCGCTCTGGAGTTTCACGATCTCAAGTCGGAAAGCGGTACTCGACTTTCCAACGCATCGGCGCCACAGCCTTTGTCGGTTGATCGGCCTGCCTATCCAGCTGCACAGACTATCAATCAGGTCCAGGTCAGCGCTCCGGCACAACCACAGCGGTGGGTATTCTAAGGACACGCGAATCGCCATCAGGTTCTATCAGGGAAAAAACCATGTCGCTTTTCACGCTCTTCTGTCTGATTCTCAGCAGCACCTTCGTTGCGCTTTCTCTTACCATGGACCCCAGCGGCACTTGGGATCTAGCCATCAAGGGCGGCGCCGTCCTGTTCGGCATCCTGTTCCTTGCTTCGCTCTTCGTAGGGCGAAAAATCAAGTTCGATCCTGTACTGCGCTAGTAGTAGGACGCAGTCGAGGTTCAGGACAGGGCGCGTATCACACTACAGGCATCTTGCCATCACAGACCGCTTTACTGTCGCCGTGTACGTCGTACAATTGGCGCCATAAAGCCGTCTAGCATCTTTTTGCAGGTCGCGGAACAGCAGGCGCTGTTCGGTTGTCAGACCGTGACTAGAACGGCAATGAGCCACCATCGTCCACCTGACTAACCGGTTTACTATGCGCCCAATGAAGCAGGCAGTTTATTCCAGCCGTACGGCTGACAAATTCGTGGTTCGGCTACCTGACGGCATGCGCGAGCGTATTGCAGAAGTCGCGCGCAACCATCATCGCAGCATGAATTCTGAAATCATCGCGAGACTGGAACAGAGCCTTCTTCAGGAAGGGGCGCTGGACGATGACTTGAACATGCGCCTGGACAGCCCGGAGCTGACGCTTCATGAACGCGAATTGCTGCAGCGTTTTCGCCAATTGGCTCATCGACAGCAGAACGCGCTCATTGCGTTGATTGCGCAGGACACCGAGGCGGCTCGCGACGAAGAATAAAAAACAGCTACTACCACCCTGCTCGCGCGCCCTTCGAAAAAACGCCTCGATCTATCGAGGCGTTTTCGTTTTGACGTTTTGCAGCGGCGGGATGAGCGGCCCGTGTCGCGCTCGACACGGGCCTGAGTTCAACCGACGAAGTTCAAGAGAATGCCTGCCGCAACGGCTGAGCCGATAACGCCGGCGACGTTAGGCCCCATCGCGTGCATCAGCAGGAAGTTCTGCGGATTGGCTTCCAGCCCGACCTTGTTCGCCACACGAGCAGCCATCGGGACGGCCGAGACCCCCGCTGCGCCGATAAGGGGGTTGATCTTGTTCTTGCTGAACAGGTTCATACCCTTTGCCATCAGCACACCCGCTGCGGTGCCCCCGCAAAATGCAACCATCCCAAGCACCAGGATGCCGAGCGTCTTCATTTGCAGGAAAGCGTCGGCCGACAGCTTCGAGCCTACTGTCAACCCGAGCGCAATGGTCACGATGTTGATCAGCGCGTTACGTGTCGTGTCGGCTAGACGCTCCACCACACCGCATTCACGAAGCAGATTGCCGAAGGCGAACATACCCACCAGCGGAGCAGCATCTGGTAACAGCAAACCCACCAGAAGGGCCAGCATCAGCGGGAAGACGATCTTTTCGACCTGCCCGACCGGCCTCAGTTGCTGCATGACGATCATTCGCTCCTGCTTGCTGGTAAGCGCACGCATGATCGGAGGTTGGATCAGCGGAACAAGCGCCATGTACGAGTACGCCGCCACAGCGATCGGACCGAGCAGGTGAGGCGCCAATTTCGCCGTAACGAAGATCGACGTCGGGCCATCAGCACCACCGATAATGGCAATGGATGCCGCCTCGCGCAGCGTGAACTCCATACCCGGGATACCCGCTGCCGCCAAAGCCAGCGCACCGAGCAATGTCGCGAAGATGCCGAACTGCGCGGCCGCGCCGAGCAGCAGCGTCTTGGGGTTGGCCAGCATCGGTCCGAAATCCGTCATGGCCCCTACGCCCATGAAGATGAGCAGCGGGAACACGCTGGTCGGCAGCCCGACTTCATAAAAAAGATGCAGGATGCCCGCACCCTCGGCCATGTTCGCAACCGGAATATTGGCGAGCACCCCACCGAAGCCGATCGGAATCAGCAGCAACGGCTCGAACCCTTTGCGGATGGCCAGGTAGATCAGTCCCAGACATACGACCATCATCAGCAACTGGCCCGGTTCCAAGTGGTACAGACCCGTGCTTTGCCACAGCTTGAGCAACTTATCCATGTTGCTCCCCTTAGGCGATGGTCAGCAGGCAATCGCCTACAGCCACCGCATCACCGACCTTCACATTGATACTGGAGACGGCGCCTGCCTTGAAGGCTCGAATCTCGGTTTCCATTTTCATGGCTTCGAGGATGATTACGACGTCACCCTCCTGCACCGCCTGTCCTGGCTGCACCAGCACTTTGAAGATATTGCCCGCAAGGGGGCAGGTTGTGGTTCACCCGTACCAGCGGCCGGCGCGGCAACCGGAGCCGCAGCCACGGAGCCGGCCGCACCAAGCGGCTTGATGCCGTCTATGTCGCCACCCTCGTTGACCTGCACGACGAAAGATTTGCCGTTGACCTCCACGGTGTAGACGCCCGGCTCGCCCGCGTCGCGCGGTGTGGACGGCTCGCTCCCCGGAGTCGGTTCGAAGGCTGAGGGGTTGTCGCGGTTTTCCAAAAACTTCAATCCGATCTGCGGAAACAGCGCATATGTCAGCACGTCGTCGATATCGTCAGCAGCCAGCCGGATGCGCTTCTCCTTCGCGAGCGAGCGCAGCTCATTGGTGAGCTTGTCCATTTCCGGCTGCAGCAGATCGGCGGGACGGCAGGTAATGACCTCTGTACCTTCGAGCACACGCGCCTGGAGTTCAGCGTTGAAGGGCGCCGGGGCTGCACCATATTCACCCTTGAGAATGCCTGCGGTCTCCTTCGTGATCGACTTGTAGCGCTCCCCGGTCAATACGTTGATGACAGCCTGTGTTCCGACGATCTGCGAGGTGGGTGTGACCAACGGAATGAAACCAAGATCCTCGCGTACGCGTGGGATTTCGGCCAGCACCTCGTCGAACTTGGCGAGCGCACCCTGCTCCTTGAGTTGGCTTTCCATGTTGGTGAGCATGCCGCCCGGCACCTGCGCGACGAGGATGCGCGAATCAACGCCTTTGAGCGTTCCCTCGAATTTCGCGTATTTCTTGCGCACTTCACGAAAGTAGGCGGCGATCTCTTCCAGCAGCTCGAGGTCAAGCCCGGTATCGCGCTCGGTACCTCGGAAAATGGCGACAACCGATTCGGTAGGCGAATGGCCGTAGGTCATCGACAAGGAGGAGATTGCCGTATCGACATTGTCGATACCCGCCTCAACGGCTTTGACGATCGCGGCGGTCGACAGCCCCGCGGTTGCGTGACACTGCATGTGGACGGGAATGGCCAGGCTCTTCTTGAGACGCGATACCAGCTCGTAGGCGGTGTAGGGGGCAAGAATACCGGCCATGTCCTTGATCGCGACCGAATCGGCGCCCATGTCTTCGATCTGCTTGGCCAGATCGACCCACATCTCCAGCGTATGGACCGGGCTGGTCGTGTAAGAGATGGTCCCCTGGGCATGCTTACCATGGCGCTTGACGGCACGCAGCGCAGTTTCCAGATTACGCGGGTCATTCATCGCATCGAAAACGCGGAACACATCGACGCCATTGATCGCGGCGCGCTCCACGAATTTTTCTACCACATCGTCCGCGTAGTGCCTGTAGCCCAGCAGATTCTGCCCACGCAACAACATCTGCTGTCGCGTATTGGGCATCGCCTTCTTGAGTTCACGGATGCGCTCCCATGGGTCTTCGCCCAGGTAACGGATGCAGGCATCGAATGTCGCCCCACCCCAGGACTCGACTGACCAGAAGCCGACCTGATCGAGCTTGGCAGCGATGGGCAGCATGTCCTCCAGCCGAACCCGGGTCGCGAGAATGGATTGATGGGCATCACGAAGCACCACGTCGGTGATGCCGAGCGGTTTGATTACAGGGTTCATCGAGGGAACTCCGGGTCAACCGCGACGGGCGCGGTGCTGATGGATGGCGGCCTGGATGGCGGTAAGGATATCGGCGTCCATTTCTGGCGCTGCGCCGGGTGCGGGCGTGCTCGGCTGAACGCTTGGTGTCGTATCGAAGCGAGCAACGATCGAGGACATCAGGCGTATGCAGACAATCAACAGCACGAGAAAGATGAAGACAGAACCAAGGCCGAACAGCATGAGTTCGACACCTTCGAGCAGGAGTTCGCTAGGGGTCATCGGGGTTCCCTTTAGATCAGCAGCTCGAGCCGCCTGTTATTCGGGTCGGTGTTCAAGGGCTTCGCCAAGAGCGAAACCCGCGAACAGTAGCCCGAAAAACGACGCCAAGGCAAACGACAAGGAGCCACACCCCGCGCCCATCAGAGGAGAAAAAGCGTCGCCAGGCCGAGAAAAATGAAAAAGCCGCCACTGTCGGTAACCGCGGTGATCATCACGCTCGCGCCCAGCGCTGGGTCGCGCCCAAGCCGGGCCAGGGTCACAGGGATCAAGACGCCCATCAGCGCGGCGAGAAGAAGATTGAGCGTCATGGCCGCCATCATTACCAGACCGAGCGACCAGCTCCCATACAGCCAGTATACGACAAGCCCTATGACGCCGCCCCATATCAAGCCGTTGAGCAAGCCGACCCCCGCCTCCTTGCGCAACAAGCGCGTACTGTTACCGGTGCCCAACTGATCCAGCGCCATGGCCCTGACGATCATGGTAATCGTCTGATTGCCCGAGTTCCCGCCGATACCTGCGACGATAGGCATCAAGGCCGCCAAAGCGACCAGCTTCTCGATTGAACCGTCAAACAGGCCAATCACGCGTGACGCAACGAACGCCGTAATCAGATTCACCGCGAGCCACGCCCACCGGTTGCGCAGCGACTTCCAGACCGAGGCGAAGATATCTTCCTCTTCGCGCAGACCGGCCATGTTGAGCACTTCGCTCTCGCTTTCCTCGCGAATCAGGTCGACCATTTCGTCGATGGTCAGACGCCCGATCAGCTTGCCACTCTTGTCCACGACCGGCGTCGAAACCAGGTCATAACGCTCGAACGCCTGAGCGGCTTCGTAGGCATCCTCATCCGGATGAAAAGTCACCGGATCGCTGGCCATCACTTCAGCGACCTGCTTTTCCGGATCGTTTACGAGGAGCCGCTTGATCGGTAGCACGCCCTTGAGCACGCCGTCGTAATCAACCACAAAGAGCTTGTCGGTATGCCCCGGCAGCTCTTTGAGGCGGCGCAGGTAACGCAAGACGACTTCAAGACTGACATCCTCACGGATGGTCACCATCTCAAAGTCCATCAGTGCGCCGACCTGATCGTCTTGATAGGACAGGGCCGAACGGACACGCTCACGCTGCTGCGCATCGAGGGTTTCCATCAGCTCGTGGACAACGTCGCGCGGCAGTTCGGCGGCCAGATCGGCGAGCTCGTCAGCATCGAGCTCCTTTGCCGCTGCAAGCAGCTCGTGATCGTCCATGTCCGCTATCAGCGTTTCGCGAACAGCGTCCGACACCTCGAGGAGGATATCGCCGTCGCGTTCGGACTTGACCAACTGCCAGACCGTCAGACGGTCATCGAGCGGCAGCGCTTCGAGAATGTGCGCGATATCGGCTGGGTGAAGCACCTCGAGCCGGCGCTGCAGTTCGACCAGGTTCTGGCGATGCACCAGCTGATCCACCAGCTCCTGATGCTGCCCCTCCTGGCTCTGCCGATGAGCCAGATCCTCCACGATCTTGTGCCGATGAAGCAGCTCAACGACCTGTGCCAGACGATCCTGGAGACTTTCTTGTGGCTTCTTTGCTTCTACTTCAGTCATGGCGCACTCCACCCCAGCGGCGGGCATGCGCCAGGGTTCAATCATTCGATACGCGATCAGCTAGCGGAAAATTGGTGTATCTACTGGGTAAGTCCATGAGGGGAATCCACAAACCCGAACGGGCGGACGGCGGCATATTAACACTGCGCTGGCCAGTTCAGCCCATGAAATGCAAGGCCATACAGCCCTTTGCATCGGGACGCCAGGACGTTATGTCAGGCGTCGTCACTGTCGACGCCTTCACGTTGAGAGAAGACACGGCAGCACGCGCAGATTTTGTCGGTTAGGCTGTCCGTTCACACTCGTCAAGGAGGACGACGGCAATGAAAGCCATGGCTACGGCGTGCTTCTGCGCCTTGCTGATTAGCCCACCATCCCTGAAAGCCGCAACCGTTTACCGCTGCGTTGACAGCGCCGGGCACACGACGTTCACCCGACAGGGCTGCCCCACTGACCAGGCGCTCGCCGTACAGGATGCCCGCAACCCGACGCCAAGTACGAAAAGGATGACACCCCTCGCTGAGCCAAGACCCATCCGAAACCCGCCAGCGAACAGGACTGTCGTGGTCGTTGGCGAGCGTGACGATGGTTGCGGTAATCAGGTAACCGGCCAGGCACGGCGCAACGCCATGATCTCCGGCAAGGTTCAGCAAGGCATGACACAGACGGACGTGGAAAGCGCCTTGGGCAAGCCGGACGGCATTACGCGCCGCAACGGTCAGGTTCAGTATCGTTACTTGAACGAACGAGGCGGCAGGCAGACTGTCAGCTTCGATGAGCGCGGCTGCGTCAGGAAGTGATCATACGGAAACGAAAAAGGGCCTGCATCGCTGCAGGCCCTTCCGATTTTGGCGCACTCAGGAGGATTCGAACCTCCGACCGCTCGGTTCGTAGCCGAGTACTCTATCCAGCTGAGCTATGAGTGCATAAGCGTTTGGTAGACCAGATCGCTACTGGTTTTTAAAAGATGCTCGCATTCAACGAGCTTCTCTCAATATGGCGCACTCAGGAGGATTCGAACCTCCGACCGCTCGGTTCGTAGCCGAGTACTCTATCCAGCTGAGCTATGAGTGCGCTGAGGGTGCGCATTATAAGTTCGCGATTCTCTCGGTCAAGCTGTTTGCTTAGTGATTTTCACCACATCCGCGACAACCAAAACCATCACGACCAGACTATGCAAAATGGCGGAGAAGGGGGATTCGAACCCCCGACACCCTTTTGAGGTGTACTCCCTTAGCAGGGGAGCGCCTTCGGCCACTCGGCCACCTCTCCGCAACACGGGGCGCATCATACCCATCTTTACCCCGTTTGCAAAGCCAAAAATCAAACAAAATTAATGGTTTGGTTCCGAGTCCTTCTCTTTCTGGATCCGCTGGTAAATCTCCTCTCGGTGCACAGCGACCTCCTTGGGAGCGTTAACTCCAATGCGCACCTGGTTTCCCTTGACACCCAGTACGGTGACAGTCACATCGTCACCCACCATCAGGGTCTCTCCGACCCGGCGAGTCAGAATCAGCATTCCTTTCTCCTTAAAAACGGATTCAGTTCAGTAAGCAGTCTGCAAAGATAAAGACGGATAATGTTCCGTAAGACATTGAGCCTAGAGCGTTTCACCAGCTATTGACCAGCTACCGAGAGCCTAAAGTTCCTTTTTCATCAGCCGAATCGACAGAAGGTGCCGACCTGACCGGCTCTCTCGCATGATCACTCCACTTTCCCGGCCGGAGCGTCCAGTTCGAACGCCGTGTGCAGCGCACGTACCGCCAGCTCCAGGTACTTCTCCTCAATGACGACGGACACCTTGATCTCTGACGTCGAAATCATCTGAATGTTGATATTTTCTTTTGCCAGCGCTTCGAACATGCGGCTCGCGACACCCGCGTGCGAGCGCATCCCCACGCCAACGATGGACACCTTGGCGATGTCGGTGTCACCAATCACCTCGCGCGCTCCCATGTCACGCGCAATGCCTTCGAGTACCTGAAGCGCGTTCTGGTAGTCGTTGCGGTGCACGGTGAAGGTGAAGTCGGTGGTGTTATCGTGCGCCACGTTCTGCACGATCATGTCGACCTCGACGTTGGCCGCGCTGATCGGGCCGAGGATCTTGAACGCAACACCGGGTGTATCCGGCACCCCACGGATGGTCAGCTTGGCCTCGTCGCGGTTGAAAGCGATGCCAGAAATGATGGGCTGTTCCATGGATTCCTCTTCATCTAGGGTAATGAGGGTTCCCGGACCCTCCTGAAAGCTGTGCAGCACGCGCAGCGGTACGCTGTATTTGCCGGCGAATTCCACGGCACGAATCTGCAGCACCTTGGAACCCAGGCTCGCCATCTCGAGCATTTCCTCGAAGGTGATCTTGTCCAAACGCTGAGCCTTGGCCACGACCCGCGGGTCCGTGGTGTAGACGCCGTCCACATCGGTGTAGATCTGGCATTCGTCAGCCTTCAACGCGGCCGCGAGCGCAACGCCGGTGGTGTCCGAACCCCCACGCCCCAGCGTGGTGATGTTGCCGGCCTCGTCGACGCCCTGGAACCCGGCCACGACCACGACGCGGCCCGCCTTGAGCTCTTTGTGAATGTTCTGCGCGTCGATCTGCAGGATTCGCGCCTTGGTGAAGGCGCTGTCGGTAAGGATGCGCACCTGATTACCGGTGTAGGAAACCGCGGGCACGCCGATTTTGATGAGCGCCATGGCCAGCAAGGCGATGGTGACTTGCTCGCCCGTCGACACCATGACGTCCAGCTCGCGGGCAACAGGCTGCTCGCTGATTTGCTTGGCCAGGTCGATCAGCCGGTTGGTTTCGCCGCTCATCGCCGAAACCACCACGACGATATCGTCACCGTTGTCGCGGAATTTCTTGACCTTCGCGGCCACCTGCTCGATGCGCTCGACGGAGCCCACCGAGGTACCTCCAAACTTTTGTACGATCAACGCCATTTCATCGCCGCCTAAGCCCATCACGGGCGCTCATTGATACTTTCAACCCCAATCGGCCCACCCTTCACCCCGGCTGTCCGACCAACTGACGTCATCGGCCCTCGACGAACGACCGGACCAGTGCTAGGGCCTCGTCCAGCCGACTCGCGTCGCTGCCGCCGCCCTGGGCCATGTCCGGACGACCACCACCTTTGCCCCCTACCGCCGCGGCCGCCTGTTTCATCAGCTCGCCTGCCTTGAAGCGACCCGTCAGATCCTGGGTCACACCGGCCACCAGCACGACTTTTTCATCCTGAACACCGCCCAGCAGGATGACCGCGCTCCCCAGCTTGTTCTTCAACTGGTCGACCAGCGCCAGCAGGGCCTTGCCATCGAGCCCGTCCAGCCGCGCCGACAGCACACGCACGCCGCTGACCTCTACCGCTGATGCGGCGAGATCATCACCCGCCGCACTGGCGGCCTTGGCCTTCAGTTGCTCAAGCTCCTTTTCCAGTTGGCGATTGCGCTCCAGCACACCATTCAGCTTGTCGACCAGCGTGTCACGGGTGCCCTTGACCAATGCCGCGGCTTCCTTCAATTGCTCTTCGGCGTCGTTCAGATACGCGAAAGCCGCCTCGCCAGTCAGCGCCTCGATTCGTCTGACGCCGGCCGCCACGCCGCCTTCGCTGACGATCTTGAACAGGCCGATGTCGCCGGTTCGCTTGACGTGCGTTCCGCCGCACAGCTCAACGGAGAAACCGCCCCCCATGGTCAGTACACGAACCTGGTCGCCATACTTCTCGCCGAACAGCGCCATCGCGCCCTTGCGCTTGGCCGTTTCGATATCGGTTTCCTCGATTTCCACCGCAGAGTTGCTGCGGATCTCGGCATTCACCTTGTCTTCCAGCGCCTTGAGCTGCTCAGGCTTGATGGCCTCGAAGTGGCTGAAGTCGAAGCGTAGACGCTGACTGTCTACAAGCGAGCCTTTTTTGGCTGACGTGTTCGCCGAGAATCTGCCGCAGCGCCGCGTGCAGCAGGTGCGTTGCCGAGTGGTTGAGCGCCGTGGCCTGGCGCACCGAGGAATCGACGGTCGCTTCAATGGTCGCACCGACTTCGAGCCGACCGCGATCCAGAATACCGTGATGCAGAAAGGCGCCGCCGGCCTTGCTGGTATCACGCACATCGAATCGCAACCCTTCGGCGGACAGGAAGCCGCAATCACCGACCTGGCCACCCGATTCGGCATAGAACGGGGTCTGGTCGAGCACCACTACGCCCTCCTCACCTGCAGCCAGGTGCTGTACGGCCATTCCTTCCTTGAATAACGCGAGGACCTTGCCTTCTCCATGGGTGCCCAGGTAACCGGTGAAGCGCGTCTCCCCCTCGACCTTGACCAAGCTGTTGTAATCCATGCCGAACGCGCTGGCCGAGCGAGCACGCTCACGCTGCGCCTGCATTTCGCGCTCGAAACCTTCCTCGTCCAGGGTCAGTTCGCGTTCGCGGGCAATGTCGCCAGTGAGGTCGACTGGAAAGCCATAGGTGTCGTAGAGCTTGAAGATCACCTCACCCGGAATGACCCTGCCTTCGAGCTCGGCGAGGTCCTGCTCGAGAATCTTCAGCCCCTGCTCAAGCGTCTTGGCGAATTGCTCTTCTTCGTTTTTCAGCACGCGCTCGATATGCGCCTGCTGGGTTTTCAGCTCGTTGAAGGCGTCGCCCATCTCTGCGACCAGGGCGGCAACGATCGTGTGGAAGAAGCTGCCCTTGGCCCCCAGCTTGTTACCGTGCCGGCAGGCGCGGCGGATGATGCGCCGCAGCACGTAGCCGCGGCCCTCGTTGGACGGCGTCACGCCGTCAGCAATGAGGAAACCGCAGGAGCGGATATGATCAGCCACGACCTTCAACGACGCCTGGCCTTCATTACCGCAACCGATCGCCTCGGCAGAGGCATTCAACAGACGCTGGAAGAGGTCGATCTCATAGTTCGAGTTGACATGCTGCAGGACGGCACTGATGCGCTCCAGGCCCATGCCGGTGTCCACACTCGGCGCCGGCAGTGCATGCAGCACGCCGTCAGCGGTTCGATTGAACTGCATGAACACGTTGTTCCAGATCTCGATATAGCGATCACCGTCCTCTTCAGGCGAACCCGGCGGGCCACCCCAGATGTGCTCGCCGTGATCGAAGAAAATCTCGGTGCACGGGCCGCAAGGGCCGGTGTCGCCCATGGCCCAGAAGTTGTCGGATGCATAGGGCGCACCCTTGTTGTCGCCGATGCGAACCATGCGCTCAGCCGGTACCCCAACCTCCTTGGTCCAGATGTCATAGGCCTCGTCATCACTCGCGTAGACGGTAACCCAGAGCTTTTCCTTCGGCAGGTTGAGCCACTTTTCAGAGGTCAGGAACTCCCACGCATAGGCGATCGCGTCGCGCTTGAAGTAATCACCGAAGCTGAAGTTGCCCAGCATCTCGAAGAAGGTGTGATGACGCGCGGTGTAGCCGACATTCTCCAGGTCATTGTGCTTGCCCCCGGCACGAACGCACTTCTGGCTGGTCGTGGCACGGGTGTAGGCGCGCTTTTCCAGGCCGAGGAAGCAATCCTTGAACTGATTCATGCCGGCATTGGTGAACAGGAGAGTCGGGTCGTTCGCCGGAATCAGCGAACTGGAGGCCACACGCGTGTGGCCCTTCTCTTCGAAGAAGCGGAGGAAGGCTTCACGGATTTCTGCGCTTTTCATAGTTTTCTTCCAGAAGACTGCGGCCGAACAGCTGCAAAGACGACACGGCGGGGCGACACCGGGAGCCGGTTCGCAACTACCGAACAGGTAGCCGGCAAAGGGCCGCATTATATCGGGCCGACGCCGTCCGCATAGTGGATAGATAAGATTGAATCAAGCTATTCGACGGCGATTTGGTGCTGTGCTTCGGCAAATTCAGCGAAGGCCTGCAGGATCGGTTCGATATGCACGGGATGGATGTCCAGATGCGTGACGAGCCGAAGCCGCGGCGCTGCGGTGATCCGGATGCCGCGCTCGGCGCAGAAGGCCTTGAGCGACGCGGCACGGTCGCCGACCTGCAGGTAGATCATATTCGTCTGCACTGGCTCCACGCGGTAACCCAGGCTGCGTAGCCCGTCACCGAGCAGCCGGGCCTTCTCATGGTCATCAGCGAGCCGTTCGACATGCCTTTCGAGCGCATAGAGCCCCGCAGCGGCGAGCACGCCGGCCTGGCGCATGCCGCCGCCCAGCATCTTGCGCAGCCGCCTCGCCTTGCCGATCAGCGCCTCGCTGCCGCAAAGCACCGAACCGACCGGCGCACCGAGCCCCTTGGACAGGCACACCGATACCGAATCGAAGTGACGGGTGATGGCCTGCGGATCGCATCCGAGCCTGACCGCCGCGTTGAACAGCCGTGCGCCATCGAGATGCAGCGCCAGGTTGCGCTGACGTGTAAAGCGCCTGGCCTCGGCCAGATAGTCCAGCGGCAGGACCTTGCCGTGCATGGTGTTTTCCAGCGTCAGCAGGCGACTCCGCGCGAAGTGGAAATCGTCCGGTTTGATGGCCGCAGCCACCCGCTCGAGGTTCAGCGAGCCGTCCGCCTCCATTTCGATTGGCTGCGGCTGGATCGAGCCCAGCACGGCGGCACCGCCCGCCTCGTACTTGTAGGCATGGAATAGCTGGCCGGTGATGTACTCGTCGCCACGCTCGCAATGCGACATGAGCGCCAACAGATTGCTCATGGTGCCGCTCGGCACGAACAGCCCCGCCTCCAGGCCTAGCTGCGCCGCGAGCACCCGCTCGAGGCGGTCGACTGTGGGATCCTCGCCATACACATCGTCGCCCGTTGACGCGCTCGCCATGGCTTCACGCATGGCCGGCGTAGGTTGAGTGACGGTATCGCTGCGCAGATCAATCAGGTTCATGGTTGCCTCGCGTCCACCTCCGGCTGCCCGCCGGATGCCGATCAGCGCAACAGGCGCGTGTCGAGAACCGACGACGGACCGCCCAGCAGCGTTTCGGTGATGTTGATGAAATCGTCCGTCGTGACCCGATCAAGCCGCATCAGGCCGCGGGCCACGTCGTCGAGCGAATGTCGACTCTTGCTACGCTGACGGATCTCCTTGTCCAGCTCCTGCAGGAGGAGCACCGCCCGCGCCGTCACCGGTCCGCTCGAACGTTCGCCACGCAGGCTATCGACCTGGCGGCTCCACCGGGTCAGATGGTCACGGACCTTCTGATAACGGTCCTCGCTCAGGCCACCAGCTCGACGCATCAGTTCGATGGCGTAGTACTCGGCCAGCCCTTCGCTGATCCAGTCGCTGCGGTCAGCGTCGGAAATCCGGCTGAACACGTGGACCAGCTCATGAACCAGTGAGCTCGTGCCGTTCTCGCTGACCATGGGCCGATCGGCGTGCATGAACAGCGAATTAGGGCCCGACAGGCCACCGCGCCACATCGGGTCATCCGCACCAACGATCAGCAGCTTCTTCGGATCGCGCGGGAAGACAGCCTGCACCTCCGGCCAGACGAAGGTCAGCATCGTGAGAATGTCCATCCGTCGAACATCTTCACCGACAGGGGCGGCCACGGTGACATCCGTCTCGCCAAGCCGCGCCCGGCGGCTGCCCAGTTTCCCGGCCAGTATCCAGCCCGTCGGCCGGTCGAAAAGGCGTTCGTGATTGTCGACACGAAAACGGTTCTTGCCGATGCGTGGCCAGCCGGTCTCCACGCTCTTCCAGCCATCGGGCAGTGTGAACGCCAACCGCGATACGAGGCGAACTTCATCCTGCTGATCGATGCGTGCCGCCGGCACGAGATCGTCGCCACGCAGCAGCGCCCAGTCGGGTGTCATGCGTGCATCGAAGCGGCCATTCTTGCGCTGATGGGTGACCTTGACCCGGTAAGCCAACCGCGCCGTACCTTTGGCAGGGCGCCAGATGCCCCGCCCTGCTTCGACCTGCCATGCCTCGTCGGAATCAGCCTTGAAATCGCTGTAATGCCCATCGTCCCCCAGGTTGAAGTCGAGGTAGCGAATCGCCGCGCCGTCCTCGAGCACCAGCTCGACCTCGGCCGCATCGTCCTGTGGAAGAAACCTGACGTTGATATCAAGGTCGACGCGCTTGGCAGCCTGGCTCTGTCCCAGAACAAGCGACAGCACGACGAACAGCAGAAACTGGCGAAAGTGCATTCAGACGGCTCCAGATCGGATTGGATATAGGGTCGGCGACCCGTCAACCGGCACGAAAAATGAGGTGGTCTTCCCAGTCATCCTCGGCAACCGTGCCTTCAGCCAGCATCCGGCCAGCTTGGGAAATGCGCTCGGCGTGGACCGCGTCCGGGTCCCCACAGACGAGATGATGCCAGAGCGGGAGATCCTTGCCCTCGGCGACCAGACGGTAGCCGCAGGTCGGCGGCAGCCACTTGAACTGCGCCGCATCGACGGCGGTGAGCTGCACGCAGTCGGGCACGCTGGCCCCACGGTTGGGATAGTCACTGCAGCGACAGGTGCCGAGGTCAAGCAGCTTGCAGGCGATGCGGGTGTAGTAGACGCTGCCGTCGTCCTCGTCCTCGAGCTTCTGCAGGCAGCAGAGACCGCAACCGTCACACAGCGACTCCCATTCTTCGGGGTCGAGTTCTGCCAGGGTCTTGCGCTTCCAGAAGGGTTCGACTTTCGCCGCCATGAATACTGCCACCTCGAATAAAGACGCGAGTCTACCACTGGCATCCGGGCGGCCAAGCGCCTAGAAGAAACCGCTCGCCCGCTGCCGACCACTGGCGCAGCGCCGTGCCATCAGGCCGGATCGTTTCGCCGCAGCAACTCCTCAGGCAGATGCTCGATGTAGTCATCCTCGGGTGGCGGCATTTGCAGGTGAAAGCCCTGGGTCTCGATGTTCTCGAGCACCTTGCTGATGTCCTCGCGTGCCAGCTTGCGCTCGGGCGTGAGTACCAGGTCGAAGGCGTGCTGGGGCGGCCCGAAGGCGGCGAGCAGGCCCTCCGGAACGCGTGTCAGCGCCTCGGCGCGGTCCACGTACAGATACATCTCGTTCTTGCGAAGGCTTTTGTAGATCGAGCAGATGCGTTTCATGATTGCCCCTCCAGGGCATCGAGCAAGGCCTGGCCCATTTTCTCGCGACGCCATCCGCGCAGCGAATCGGGCAAGGCATAGGGGCCATTCGGATAGCCGGTTTTCAACAGCGCCTCCAGCACTTTCTTGCGCAGCATCAGTTCGGGCGCAATGTCGAGTTTTTCGGCTTCGCGTTGGCCCACCGCGCGCAACTTCTTGAGTAGCGAAGAGCACTCCAATGGCAACGGCTCGGGAAGCGGTGCGGGCCATTGCGACTCCGGCAGTGCCGCGGCCGATCGGATCAGCTCGAGCAGCGTTTCGCCGTCCTGGCGTACCGTGCGCGGATGCATGTCCTCGATGCGCGCCAGCGTCACCAGATCCCCCGGCTGCGTGCGCGCCAAGGGCCACAGGCTCGGCTCGCGCAGGACACGGTTGCGCGGCTGGTTGCGCGCCCGCGCCTGCCGCTCCCGCCAGGCGCTCAACGCCCGCAGCACGGCCAACTGGCGTGGCTTGAGGCGCCAGGCCTGCTTCACTTCGCGGTAGGCCTCGTCGGGATCGACTTCGCGCTGCAGATTCGCGACCAACTCGGCGCCATCCTCCAACACCCAGGCGCGTTTTTCATCGGACAGCCTGGGCAACAGCGCTTCGTAGAGTTCAGCCAGATGCTGAGCGTCCTCGACGGCATACTGGATCTGCGTCTCGCTGAGCGGTCGCTGTAGCCAGTCGGACCGGGTCTCACCCTTGGGCAGTTCGAGGCCGAGCACTGTCTGCACCAACCGCGAGTAGCCCATCGAGAAGCCGATGTTCAGATAGCCGGCAGCGAGTTGGGTGTCGAACAGCGGCGCGGGCAGGCTGCCAGTGAGCCGCCGGAGAACTTCCAGGTCCTCGCTGCAGGCATGCAGCACCTTGACGACCGCCTGGTCCTCGAGCAACCCGGCAAGGCCCGACCAGTCGCTGATCTGCAGCGGGTCGATCAGATAGGCACGACGGCCGTCGCCAACCTGCAGCAGGGCTGCGATCGGGTAGAAGGTGTCCACCCGCATGAACTCGGTGTCCAGGGCCACGTAGGGCAATCCACGCCACTCGGCGCACAGGCGGGCCAGGTGAGCGTCGTCCAGGACCCATTGAGTTTCGATGGCCACTAGGCCCTCCTTTGGTTGTCGGCTTACGGCCGGCTCCGATCTAAGAGCCGCGAAGTATATATCGCGACCGCCGGTTCGCCGCGCAAAGATCGCCAGCCAGTCGGCGTGCTAACGTTCCGGGATCATCGAACGGAGCCCTGCCATGCCCCTTGCCCAACTGCTGTCTGCGCAGGCGCTGGTCGAACGCCTGACACAGCCCGACCTTCGCATACTCGATTGCCGCTTCGCGCTGGACGACCCCGACCAGGGGGCCCGCCAGTACGCCGAGGGGCATATTCCCGGAGCGCAATATGCCGACCTCGAACGCGACCTGTCCGGTCCGGTCATCCCGGGTGTTACCGGGCGCCATCCACTGCCCCAGGCACAGGCACTCATTGCGCGCCTCCGGCATTGGGGCCTGAGCAACGACAGCCAGATCGTGCTGTACGACGACGGGCCAGGCGCATTCGCCGCCCGCGCCTGGTGGCTGCTGGCCTGGTTGGGCAAGCGCGACGGCGTCTACCTGCTCGACGGCGGCTATAAAGCCTGGCGTGAGGCTGACCTGCCGATCGATCTGCAAGCGACCATGCTGCCGATGGGGACCTTCGAAGGTCAGCCGGATGACGAACTGACGATCGACGCCGAGCAGATCCGGGCGGCGCTCGGTTCGGGTAAGCAAACGCTACTGGATGCACGAGCCTTGCCGCGCTTTCTTGGCGAAGTGGAGCCGATAGACCCGGTCGCAGGCCACATTCCCGGCGCCCACTGCGTGCCTTTCACCGACAACCTGGACGCCAACGGGCGCTTTCGTACGGTCGCCGAGTTGAAGAAGCGCTTCGGCCCCTATCTGGCCGAACGCCACGCGCAGCCCCTCGTGGCCTACTGCGGCTCAGGCGTCACCGCGTGCCACAACCTCTTTGCCTTGAGCCTGGCTGGCTATCCACTGGCCCGGCTCTATCCGGGTTCTTGGAGCGAGTGGATCACCCAGCCGGACCGACCGGTGGCCTAAGTGAAGGAAAATGGCCGATCGGTCAGCTTTCGCCCAACGAGTTTTGCCAGACATTGACTCGCTTATCGGCGCCGATCGTCGCGCTTTACGAAAAATTGCACTCTTTCGTTTGCCGCCAAACCCTGAAGCTTGATAGGGTCCGAGCCGCTTTTACCCCCGGAGTACAACAATGAAAACAACATGGTTGAAGACTGCACTTGCCGTCGCCGTAGGCGCCCTTTCCCTCAGGCCATGGCTGCCGGCTTCGCCCTCAACGAACAGAGCATCAGCGGCATGGGCACCTCGTTTGCCGGTCGTTCCTCCTCTGCCGATGACGCCACCACCCTGTTCGGTAACCCCGCCGGCATGTCCCGCCTAAAGCGCGAAGAAGTCAGCTTCGGCATGGCGGCGATCAATGCCAAGACGGATATCGATGACAATTCGGGTTCCTTCTCCATTCCAGCGTTGAATGCGAGCTCGCCTTACGGCGGCAGCAACGACGGCGACATGGTTCCGGTCACCGCTGTACCGATGGGCTATTACGTCAAGCCGGTCGATGACAAATGGGCCGTGGGCGTGGGCATCTACGTGCCGTTCGGCCTGGTAACCGATTACGAGAGCGGCTTCCAGGGTCGCTATTTCGGCGATTACAGCGAAGTACGCGTGATCACCGTGCAACCCACCGTGAGCTACCGCTTCAACGAAAAGTTGTCCGTTGGCTTCGGCCCGACGATCAACCGCATCGACGGCGAGCTGCGTAGCGCATCGCCCAATCAGTTCGGCCCGCTTGGCTCGAACGACGGCCAGGTCAAGGTTAAAGGTGACGACACCGCCCTCGGCTTCAACGCCGGCTTGCTGTACGAATTCACTCCAAGCACCCGTGCCGGCATCACTTATCACTCGAAGGTCGGTTACAAGCTCGAGGGTGATACCAAGCTCTCCGGCGGCAGCTTCGATCTGGCTGGCGCCTTGGGCAAATACGACGCCTCGCTCGATCTCGACACGCCCGAGTCGGTGGACCTGTCGGTGACTCACGACATCAACGACCAGTGGACGGTATACGCCGGCGCCATGTGGACCCGCTGGAGCCGCTTCGAAGCGATCATCATCGAGAATGACGGCATCCCCGCAGCGCTGCAGGGCAATCTCGCCCCCATCGTCGAGGAGCAGGACTGGCATGACACCTGGTCGTACGCGGTTGGTGCCGCATACAAGCTGAACAAGCAATGGACGCTGCGCACCGGCTTGGCGTTTGATCAGAGCCCAACCAACAACGTCCATCGTTCGCCACGTATTCCAACCGGTGATCGCACCGCGATCAGCTTTGGCCTCGCATGGAATCCAACGGATGACGTGACCCTCGACCTGGCCTACTCCTACTTGTGGGAAGAGGAAGTCGACATCAGCCGTAGCCGTTCCTACCAGGGTGGCGCGCTCGTCGCCAACTACGACGCCACCTACGAAAACAGCGCACACGGCTTCGGTGCCGGGCTGACCTACCGCTTCTGATACACCCTGCCCCGGCCGCTCGGCCGGGGCTTCCCCGCTCTACTTCTCCAGCGCCTTCTCTACCGCGGCGATCAGTTCCGGGTCGTCCGGCTCCACCTTGCTGGAAAAATAGTCCACCACCCGGCCCTCGCGGTCGACCACGTACTTGTAGAAGTTCCAGCGCGGTGCACCGCCGGCCTGCTCGGCCAGAACCTTGAACAACGGCGTTGCGTCGGAGCCGCGGACGGGCTGCGTCTGGGTCATCTGAAAGGTCACACCGTAATTCACATAGCAGACCTCGGCCGTCTCGGCGGCGTCCTCCGATTCCTGAAAGAAATCGTCTGACGGCACTCCAAGAACTTCGAGGCCCTCGTCCTTGTAGCGCTGATAAAGCGCTTCGAGCCCTTTGAACTGCGGGGCGAAGCCGCAAAAGCTCGCGGTATTGACCACCACCAGCGCCTTGCCCCGATAGCGCTCGCAAAGGTCGAGGGTTTCCTTGGCGCGCAGCTTCGGCAGCTCGTGCGCGAGCACGGCTGGGCACTCGGCAGCCAGCGCAGGGCCGGCCATCACGGTCAAGGTGAGACAAGCAGCAAACAGACGAACCTTCATGGACGTTCTCCCGGCCTGATCACCGCCAAGCTACTCCGCTGCTGGCGGCTCGGCAACGATTCGAACCCACCGCGCTATATACAAATCAATATAGCGCTTGGCAGAATGCCCGCTCGACAAGGGAGCCGACATGAACCCCTCCGCACCGCTGGACCCGTTGCGCATCGATGGCCGCCTCTGGTTCAACCGAGGTGAGAAAGGCTATCTCGGTGGCAAACGCATCGAACTGCTGGAACAGATCGAAGCCACCGGCTCGATCAGCCAGGCTGCCAAAGCCGCCAACCTCAGTTACAAGGCGGCATGGGACGCGGTTGACGCCATGAACAACCTCTCCGAACGACCGCTGGTCAAGCGCGCCACAGGAGGTGCGGGCGGCGGCGGCACCCAACTGACCGATTTCGGCCGTGAAATGCTTCACGTCTGGCGTCGCATGCAACAGGAATACGAGCGGTTTCTGGCTCAGGTGTCCCAGGGCATCGAGGGTTTCGACGACATCGACAAGCTGCTGAAGGCCATCGCCATGAAGACCAGCGCGCGCAACCAGTTCAGAGGGCGTATCACCCGGGTGGAGAAAGGCGCGGTCAACGGCAGCCTTCAGCTCGACATTGGCGACGGTCAGACGATTACCGCCACCCTTACCCATGACAGCATCGACGAGCTCCAGCTTGCCGTCGGCAAGACGGCCATTGCGCTGATCAAGGCCAGCTTCGTCCTGCTGACGCCAGACCCCGACACGCGGATCAGCGCGCGCAACCGGCTCACCGGCACTATCAGCGCACTGGTACCTGGCGCCGTCAATTGCGACGTCAAGCTCTCGCTGCCGGGCAACCGAACGCTCGGTGCCGTGATTACGAACGAGAGCGCCGAGGCACTTGGCCTGGCAGTCGGTCAACCCTGCACGGCGCTGATCAAGGCATCGCATGTGATCATCGCCGTCGATTAGGAATCCGCAGAATGCCCATCACACGCTGGCTGCTTGCGCTGGTGCTCGGCTGGACCGCCTTCGGCAGCCATGCCGATGAAGTCCAGGTTGCCGTGGCGGCCAATTTCAGCGCCCCCATGCAGGCCATCGCCGAGCGCTTCGAACGCGACACGGGGCATCGCGCACTCCTCGCCTTCGGCTCCAGCGGCAAGCTCTACGCGCAAATACGCCACGGTGCTCCTTTCGGCCTACTCCTGGCCGCCGACGAGAACATCCCCAAGCAACTGGAAAACGACGGCCTCGTGGTCGACGGCAGTCGGTTCACCTATGCGATCGGTAAGCTGGTGCTCTGGTCGCCAACAGCGGGCTATGTCGACACCGAGGGCACGGTGCTCGGCGAGCGGCCATTCGCGCATCTCGCCATCGCCAATCCGAAAACGGCGCCCTACGGCGCTGCGGCCGTCGCTACCCTTGAGTCACTCGGTCTGAGCGTTCGCGTGCAAGACAAGCTGGTGCAGGGTGAAAACATCGCCCAGGCCCACCAGTTCGTCGCCACCGGGAACGCCGAGCTGGGCTTCGTCGCGTTGTCTCAGGTGATCGACAAGAATGGCAGCGTCGCGGGTTCGGCCTGGATCGTCCCGCCCCGCTTTCATCCGCCAATCCGCCAGGATGCGGTGCTGCTGAAAACCGCGGCGGATAACCCGGCGGCCCGCGCTCTGCTGGCCTACCTGAAAAGCCCGGCAGCCACGGCGCTGATCAAGGGTTATGGCTACGACCTGGACGAGCCCGATGCTGCCGATTGACGAGTCCGGTCTTGCGGCGATCGGCTTGACACTCAAGCTGGCCAGCGTCACCACGCTGATCCTGCTCCTGATCGGCACCCCCATCGCCTGGTGGCTGGCACGGACGGACTCGCGTCTTCGTGGCCCGATCGGTGCCGTCGTTGCCCTGCCGCTGGTGCTGCCGCCAAGCGTGCTCGGCTTCTACCTGCTGGTAGCCATGGGACCCAACGGGCCGGTGGGCCAGCTCACTCAGTGGCTCGGGCTGGGCACGCTTGCCTTCAGCTTCGCCGGGTTGGTGGTGGGTTCGGTGTTCTATTCCATGCCGTTTGTCGTTCAACCGCTGCAGAACGCGTTCGAGGCGATTGGCGAGCGGCCGCTCGAAGCGGCGGCGACGCTGCGAGCCAGCCCGCTGGATCGCTTCGTTCATGTCGTGCTGCCCCTTGCAAGACCGGGATTTGTCACCGCCAGCGTGCTGGGGTTTGCCCATACCGTCGGTGAGTTTGGTGTCGTGCTGATGATCGGTGGCAACATTCCGGACAAGACCCGGGTGGTCTCCGTACAGATCTACGATCATGTCGAGGCCATGGAATACGCCCAGGCGCACTGGCTGGCCGCCGGCATGCTGGTCTTCGCCTTTGTCGTCCTGCTGATGCTCTATGGCGGCCGGCGCGCCCAGGTCTGGCGCGGATGAACGAGACGCCCCGTACGATCAGCGCCCGCCTGCAACTGAATCAGGGCGGCTTCAGCCTCGACGTCGACCTGCACCTGTGCGGGCGCGGCGTGACCGCCATTTTCGGGCCCTCCGGTTCCGGGCAAGACGAGCCTGCTGCGCTGCATCGCAGGCTTGGAGGCACAGGCCGCCGGGCGCATCGAGGTCGATGGCGAATGCTGGCTCGACTCCGCTCGCGGCCTCTTCGTGCCGCCTCATCGCCGGGCGGTCGGCTATGTATTCCAGGACGCCAACCTGTTCAGCCACCTTTCGGTCCGGCGCAATCTGGAGTTCGGCATGAAGCGCGTGCCCGTCAGGAGCCGGCGCGTCGCCTGGGATCAGGCCGTACAGCTACTCGACCTCGATGCCTTGCTTGAGCGTGCGCCCGACCGGCTCTCCGGCGGTGAACGCCAACGCGTGGCCATCGCCCGCGCACTGCTGACCAGCCCTCGTCTGCTGCTGATGGACGAACCCCTGGCGGCGCTGGATGCGCGACGCAAGGCGGAAATCCTGCCATATCTCGAGCGCTTGCACGAGCAGCTCGACATCGCCACCTTCTATGTCAGCCATGCGCCCGACGAGGTGGCGCGGTTGGCCGATCATCTGGTGCTGCTTCGTGACGGAGCCGTGTTGGCCCATGGCGAGCTGGGTGAAACCCTGGCACGGCTCGACCTGCCTACTGCCTTCGGTGGCGAGGCCGGCGTGGTGATCGAATCGGAGATCATCGAACACGACCCGCACTACCACCTCACCCGGCTCGGCTTTGTCGGCGGTGAGGTGCTAGTGGGGTTGCGCCACGAGCCGGTCGGGCATCGCCTACGCTTTCGAGTCCATGCCCGGGACGTCAGCCTCGCGCTGGAGCGGGCACAGGGGACGAGCATCAGCAACCTGCTGCCGGTTCGTGTCGCGCAGCTCGCCGAGGCGGACACACCGGCCCACGTCCTCGTGCGTCTCGATGCGCAGGGCACGGCTGTGCTGGCACGCATTACCCGGCGCTCGGCGGATCAGTTGGCGGTCGCGCCCGGCAAGCAACTGTGGGCGCAGATCAAGTCAGTCGCGCTGCTTGATTGAGGGGTCAGACGCGCAGGGCCAGACCGACCAGCACCGCGCATTCGACCAGCTCCAGCATGGCGCCAGCGGTATCGCCTGTCGTGCCGCCGAGGCGCCGGCACATCGCACGCCGCGCCAGCATGCCAACCAGCAGCGCAACGGCCAGTGCCAGCCACCCGGCGGTGCCCAGCAGCACACACCCGATTGCCACCGCCAATAGCACCCACCGGGTCTCTCGGCGCGGCAGGTGCGTGGACAGCGCCTGACCCAACCCGCCCGGCCGCACGTAAGGGGTATACAAGAACAGTGCGGGCAGCGCGGCCCGCCCGAGCAAAGGAGCCAGCAGCAGCGCCACCCGTTCGCCTTCGCCGAGGAGCACCCAAAGGGCCACGAACTTGAGCAACAGCAAGAGGATCAGCACCACGACGGCAGCCGGACCGCTGCGCGGATCCTTCATGATGTCCAGGGTCCGCTGGCGGTCGCCGAACCCGCCCAGCCAGGCGTCCGCACTGTCCGCGAGACCATCCAGGTGAAGCGCGCCGGTGAAGGCCACCCAGACACTCAACACCAGTGCTGCCGACAGGGCCGGCGCTGTCTGCTCCAGCACCAGGGCGAGCAGCCATAACCCGACCCCGAGCAACAGCCCCACCAGGGGATAGAACGACAATGAGCGGCCTATGGCATCTGCCGAAGGCATATCGCGCAGGCGAATCGGCAGGCAGGTGAGAAATTGCAGCGCGATCAGAAAGGAAGACATGTCTCTTCCAGCCAGAGCGTTGCGTCGCGAAAGCCCACATTCAGCCCGAACAGGCTGGCGTGCCCGACCTCCACCTGAAGCAGCCTTTCACGCGGGAGGCCGCGCGCTTCGGCAAGCAGCAGGCGCATCACGCCGGCATGGGTCACCAGCAAGATCCGCTCGCCGGCCCAGCGGTCTGCGAGCCGTTCCAGGGCCGTCAGCACCCGAGTTTCGAACGCCATCAACGACTCGCCGCCGGGGGCGTGAAGCCATAAGGATCCGCCCAGAAGCGGCCCAGCTGCTCGCTTCGGTCGAGCATGAGTTCAGCCGCGGTCAGGCCTTCCCATGCGCCGAAATCCAGCTCACGAAACGCCGGCTCCACCTCCAGCTCGAGGCCTTGTCGCTCGGCCAGCTCTGCTGCGAAACGGGCGCATCGTTTGAGTGGCGAGCTGATGATGCGCGACCAGCCCGCCCGCTCGGCAACAGCCCGGCGCATCTGCTGCCAACCCTCGGCGGTCAACTCGTCATCGAGACGGCCTCGAAAACCTCCACCCCCGTCGTCTCGCCATGCCGCAGCATGTCCAGGTGCAGGTTCATGCGGACTGACCGGCTACAGCCGCCTCGGCAAAGGTGGCCATTTCATCGTGCAGGGCACAGGCCAGTCGCAACAAGGGCACCGCGAGCGCCGCCCCGCTCGCCTCACCCAGCCTCAGCTCCAGATCGAGCAGCGGCTGGGCGTCTAGCGCATCGAGGACCGCCAGATGTCCGGGCTCTGCCGAACGATGGGCGAACAGCAGCCAGTCACGACAACCGGGGTTCAGGCGCACCGCACAAAGCGCCGCGACACTGCAGATGAATCCGTCGACCAGCACGACGATGCCCTGCTGCGCGCACGCCAGATAAGCGCCGGTCAGCGCCGCCAATTCGAACCCCCGAGCCGCTGCAGCCAATCCAGAGTGTCGTGCGGGCCGGCATGCCGCGCCAGCGCACGCTCGATGACGGCACGCTTGCGCGCCACGCCGGCGGCGTCGAGCCCGGTCCCGGGGCCGGCGAGCCGTTGCGGATCGCAACCGAGCAATGCGCACGCCAACGCCGCGGCCGTGGTGGTGTTGCCGATGCCCATCTCGCCACCGATAAAGAGTTCGGCCTGATGCTGCGCCTGCGCCCGATGCACGCTGTCGCGCCCCGCCGCCAACGCTTGGCGGCAGGTCTCGGCCGACATCGCCGGCCCCTGGACGAAATTCGCCGTACCCGGCCCTAGCGCCAGATGCCGTACACCAGGCAAGGGCCCAACCGGATGAACCGTGCCGAGGTCGACCACCTCGAGCGCGGCCGACAACGCCCGCGCCAGTACGCTGATCGCAGCGCCACCACCGACGAAATTGGAGAGCATCTGAGCCGTCACGGACTGGGGGAAGGCGGAAATCCCTTCGGCCGCCACCCCGTGATCACCAGCGAAAATGCTGATCCACACCCGGTTCAAGGCGGGCCGATCGCGCCCCTGGAGCCCGGCCAGAACCGGTACCAAGGCCTCGACCCGGCCAAGCGCACCAGGTGGCTTGGTCAGTTGGGCGTCACGACGCCGTGCGCGCTCGCGCGACGCCGAATCTGGCACACGGCAGGGCGCCTGCCACCAGGGTTCGTTCACAAGGGTTCTCCTTTCAGGATCATCGGCAATCCCGCCACGGTGAAGACGACTCGGTCGCTACGGGCGGCGATGGCCTGGTGCAGCCAGCCAGCCTCGTCGACATAACGGCGGCTCAGCTCACCCATGGGCACCACGCCAAGACCGGTCTCGTTGCTGACCAGCAACACGCGACCGGGCAAGCCGTCCAGGCAGTCGAGCAGCGCGTCGCGCTCACCGGCCAGGCGCGCCCTATCCTCCAGCATGAGCAGGTTGGTCAGCCAGAGGGTCAGGCAATCGACCAGCAGACAGCGCTCATGATTGGCGTGCTCACGCAATACCGTCGCGAGCGCCAGCGGCTCTTCCACCAACGCCCACCCAGCCGGCCGCCGCGCCCGGTGCTGGTCGATACGTGCAGCCATTTCGCTGTCCAGCGGCTGACTGGTGGCGATGTAGGTCACAGCCAGGCCACTGTCGCTGGCGAGGCGCTCCGCCAGGCGGCTCTTGCCGGAGCGAGCACCACCGAGAATCAGGTCAAGCATCAGGTATTCCTCGCGCAGCGCGGCATCACAAGCCGCAGAGTTCGCGTAGCCGGTCGGTGTCCAGATGACGATCGATCAGGTCGGCGAGCCGGTCGATGTCGCGCTCTCGCAAGCCGTGGTAGTCGATCCGCTCCACCGAAGCCAACCCGGCCCAGCGCAACAGCGCGGCGCAGGCATCTGCCCCTCGAACAAGCCGTGCAGATAGGTTCCGAAAACTTGGTCGTCGTCGCTGACGGCACCGTCGGCGCGGCCATCATCCAGGCGCACCGCTGCGCGTGCAGTCTCCGGGACCCGGGTGACACCGGCATGAATCTCGTAGCCGGTCACGTCGACATCGCCAAGACAAAGCCGCCCACGAACGTTACGCAGCTGCTTGTGCGCCGCCAATTCGGTGTGCAGGGGCAGCAGGCCGAGCCCGTGACTGACGCCTGCCGGTCCTTCCAGACCAAGCGGGTCGGCGACCGACACGCCAAGCATCTGCAGCCCGCCGCAGATACCCAGTAGCTTGCCGCCGTAGCGCAGGTGCCGCTGGATGGCGCGGTCCCAGCCCTGCTCGCGCAACCAGGCCAGATCGGCCCGAACACTCTTCGAGCCGGGCAGAATGATCAGGTCCGTTGACGGAATGGCTTCGCCAGGCCCGACGAAACGCAGGTCCACCTGCGGATGCAGGCGCAGCGGATCGAAATCCGTGTGATTACTGATGCGCGGCAGCACCGGCACCACCACGCGCAGGCTCGACTCAGTCTTCGGCGCCTGGCGCACATCCACTGCATCTTCGGCCTCGAGGTGCAAGTCCATCAGGTAAGGCAGCACTCCCAGGACCGGCTTGCCGGTACGCGCCTCGAGCCAATCCAGTCCCGGCTGCAACAGGGCGATGTCGCCACGGAAGCGGTTGATCACAAAACCCTTCACCCTGGCCTGCTCACCCGGCGACAGCAGCTCCAGCGTGCCCACCAGATGCGCGAAAACACCGCCTTTGTCGATATCGGCGATAAGGATGACCGGGCAATCGACCGCCTCGGCAAAGCCCATGTTGGCGATATCGTTGGCGCGCAGGTTGATTTCCGCCGGCGAACCCGCGCCCTCCACCATGACCACCTGATAGGTCGCGCTCAGGCGCCGGTGGGACTCCAGCACCGCCTGCATGGCGACGCGCTTGTAGTCGTGGTAGGCCGTAGCGTCCATGCAGGTCACGGCACGGCCATGGATGATCACCTGGGCGCCGACGTCGCTGTTGGGCTTGAGCAGAATCGGGTTCATGTCGGTGTGCGGCACCAGACCGGCGGCCTGTGCCTGCACGGCTTGGGCGCGACCGATTTCGCCGCCGTCCACCGTGACCGCGCTGTTGAGCGCCATGTTCTGCGGCTTGAACGGGACCACCGCCACGCCCTGTCGCTTGAGCCAGCGGCACAGGGCGGTCACCAGGGTGCTCTTGCCGGCATCGGAGGTGGTGCCCTGCACCATCAGGCTGGTCATCCGCGAATGGCCTGGTAAAGCGTCAACGCCCTCGCCAACCGCGCCCAGCTGGCCTCGTCCGGCGGCAGCCCGAAGCGCAGGCTGGAGGGGTAACGAAAGCGTCGGACGAGAATGCCCTGACAGCCGAGAAACTCATGCAACATGTTCGCCTCCTCGGTCACGACCCATTGAAACAGGGCGCAGCCGCCGGTCGGTGCCAGCCCTTGCGACGCCAGCAACTGCGCCAGGCGCTCGGTGTCCGCCAGCAGACGCTGTCGTTGGCGCTGCTGGCCGGCACTGTCAGCCAACAGCGCACGGCCCAGGAAGCGCGAAGGGCCGGCGACCGACCATGGGCCAAGCATGCGGTCCAGCGCCTGCAACAGATCGGCTTCGGCGAGCACGAAGCCCAGCCGCGCACCTGCCATCGCGAAAAATTTGCCAAATGAACGCAGCACGATGAGACCGGGCAACTGACTGTGCACCGCAAGGCTGTGTTCCGGTGTCGCGTCCATGAAGGCCTCGTCGACGACCAACCAGCCCCCGCGCTCCGCCAGCCGCGCATGCCAGTCAAGCAACTGCCCCGGTGACAACAGGCGACCGGTCGGGTTGTTCGGATTGACCACCACCAGTACATCCAACTGGTCCAGCGCCCGCGGCACGCTGCCTTCACTGAATTCGCTCAGCCGGTGACCTTCACGACGCCAGGCTTCGGCATGCTCCCCGTAGCACGGCGACACGATGCCGACCTGTGACCGCCGCCGCAGCCGTGGCAAGGCCTGGATCGCCGCCTGCGAACCGGCGACCGGCAGCAGCGAAGCCACCCCATAGTGATCACGAGCGACCGCATCGAGCTCGTCTTCGACCTCCGGTAGGCGCAGCCAGGCCTCGCCCGGAACGCTGGGAAGGTCGAATCCATAGGGGGCGATGCCGGTCGACAGGTCCAGCCAGTCGGCCAGTGGAACTTCGAACTGCCGCGCCGCGGCGCGCAGCCTGCCGCCATGTTCAAGCATGCAAACCGGCCCCCACCAGTAACACCAGGATCCAGACGCCGACACCCGCCCAGACCATGTCCAGTGCACGCTCGATGTCGCGTGGTCCGGGTGGATCTCCCTCACCCAGCACCGGTCTCTGGTGCAGTTCGCCGTGATAGATCGCCGCGCCGCCCAGGGTCACGCCAAGCGCCCCAGCACCGGCCGCCATCACCGGGCCGGCGTTGGGGCTGTCCCACAGCGGTGCCTGGGTGCGCCAGCAGTGCCGAGCGCGGCGCGTCTGCCCCAGCACGGCATAGGTCAGAGCCACCAGCCTGGCCGGGACGAAGTTAAGCAGATCGTCGATGCGCGCCGCAGCCCAGCCGAAGCGCTCGAAGCGCTGGTTGCGGTAACCCCACATGGCATCGAGGGTGTTGCTCAGGCGATACAGGACCACGCCGGGCGCGCCCGCCAATGCAAACCAGAACAGTGCCGCGAAGACGGCATCGCTGCCGTTCTCCAGCGCCGACTCGGTAGCGGCCCGGGCGACGCCCTGCGCGTCCAGCTCACGGGTGTCGCGGCTGACGATAAAGCCTACGCGTCGACGCGCTTCGGGCAGGTCGCCCTGGCGCAACGCACGTGCGACCGGCAACAGGTGATCACCCAGGCTGCGCAAGCCCAGCGCGAAGTAGAGCAGCAGAATCTCGACCAGTCCGCCGATGCCGGGCAGGCGTGACAGCAACCAGGCCAGGGCCGTCAGCGGCAACACAGCGAGGCACCAGGCGGTCACGCCATGGCTGCGCCAGCCTCGCCCATCGAGCCCGTTGAAATGGCGCTCCAGGGTATCGGCCCAGCGTCCGAACGCCACCAGCGGGTGTCCGCGTCGTGGTTCGCCGAGCAAGGCATCCATACCGATGCCAGCCAGGCAGGACAACGCCAGGCTCATGCCGGGTTGCCCCAGCAATCGAGGTAGGAAAGTTCGGCCAGTGGCCGTGGCTGGGCCCAGCCTTCGAGCGCCAGCATCGGCGCGGGATAGAAGGTCTCGACCGGACCTAAACAAAGGATCGCGATGGGCTTGGCACCCTCGGGCATCTGCAGCAAGGCGGCCAGCTGCGCAGGATCGAACAACGAGACCCAGCCCATGCCCAGCCCTTCGGCACGCGCAGCCAGCCAGAGGTTCTGAATTGCGCAGGACGCCGACGCCAGGTCCATTTCCGGCAGCGTGCGGCGGCCGAAGATGTGTTTCTCGCGGCCATCCATCAGCGCGACGACCAGAACTTCCGCACAATCACGGATGCCCTCGACCTTGAGTTGCGTGAAGGCGTCGCCGCGCTCGCCCAGCGCGGCCGCCGTATTAAGACGCTCCGTCTCCACCAGCTCCGCGATGGCAAGGCGAAGTGCGGGTCGGCGGATACGCACGAAACGCCAGGGCTGCATCAACCCGACGCTCGGCGCCTGATGAGCCGCTTCGAGCAGGCGAGCCAGCAGTTCGGGAGCAATCGAGCCACCGGCGAAATGCCGCATGTCGCGCCGCTCGGCGATAGCACGATAAACCCCGGCACGCTGTTCTTCGGTAAAGACGGGATCGGTCATGGCGTCAGCAGGGCCGCAGCGGCCACCGGATCGGATGGCATGTAGAAATGAATGTACGAAGCCGTCAGGCGGCCCTGACGATACACCGCTTCGGCGGTGCGTTTGTAGTTCGGGCATTCGCCGCGCGCCAGTGGCTGCATCGGCGAGTCGAGCGCCGAGTGATGATAGGTGTGCCCGCGCAGTCGACCTTCCGGTAACTGCACCTCCTGCAGGGCCAGCGCGGCCAGGCGCTTCTGCATTCTTGCCTCACCGGGCAGCAACCCGAGCATGTCCTCGCGTGCACCGTCGCGATCAGTCAGGCCCTCGAGCAAGTAGAGCATGCCGCCGCACTCGGCCAGCGTAGGCTTGCCGGCGTCATGATGGGCGCGTATCGCCTCCCCATGGCACGGTTGCGAGCCAACGCCTTCAGATGCAGCTCCGGATAGCCACCGGGTAGATAGAGGCTATCGACGGCCGGCAGACGCGCGAACCTGAGCGGTGAAAAGAACAGCAGCTCAGCGCCCATGGCCTGAAGCAGATCGATGTTGGCCTGATAGACGAAGGCGAATGCGGCATCGCGTGCCACACCGACCCGCACGCCCTCGAGCAGCGGCGGCCGCTCCACGACAGCCGGCGGTGCGAAACAGACCGGCGCGGGCAGGTCACCGCCTGAACTCTCGGCCAAAGCGTCCGCCGCGGCGTCGAGGCGCGCATCCAGATCGGCCAGTTCCTGTGCTTGCACCAGCCCGAGATGGCGGCTCGGTAGGCCGACCGCTTCACTGCGCGGCATGGCCCCGAACCAATCGATGTGCGCTGGCAGGCAGTCGCGCAGGATTTCGCCATGGCGGGGGCTGCCGACACGGTTGGCGAGCACGCCGGCAAACGGCAGGTCCGGCTGATAGCTTGCCAGGCCATGGGCGAGCGCGCCGAAGGTCTGCGCCATCGCGGACCCATCGACCACGGCCAGCACCGGGACGCCGAAGTGCCGTGCCAGATCCGCCGCCGATGGCGTGCCGTCGAACAGCCCCATCACCCCTCGATGAGGATGAGGTCCGCGTCCCGTGCCGCCTCCCAGAGCAGACGCCGGCTCTCGGCTTCACCGACCATCCAGAGATCGATCTGGTAGACCGGATGACCGCTGGCGCGGGCCAGCACCATGGGATCGAGAAAATCCGGGCCGCATTTGAAGACCCGCACCCGCCGCCCCTGCCGCGCATGAAGACGCGCCAGACCGGCGGTGACGGTAGTCTTGCCCTGGCCGGACGCCGGAGCAGCAACGAGCAATGCAGGACAGTGGCGCGCTTCATTCATCCGCGAGCATCCTGTCCGGCGCTCTGGTGCTTGCTGGCGGCATCAGAACTCGATTCCCTTCTGCGCTTTGACCCCGGATTTGAACGCGTGCTTGACCAGGCTCATCTCGGTAACGGTGTCGGCGGCCTCGATCAGCTCAGGTGGCGCGCCCCGGCCGGTCACCACTACATGCTGCAGCAGCGGCCGCGATTCGATATCGGCCAGTACGGTGTCGAGTTCCAGGTAGCCGTACTTCAACGCGATGTTCAGCTCATCGAGCACCACCAGGCCGATCTGGGGGTCACTCAGCAGCTCGACCGCTACCGCCCAGGCTTCGCCAGCCTTGGCAATGTCGCGCTGACGATCCTGGGTTTCCCAGGTGAAGCCCTCGCCCATCACGTGGTAGCGAACGTCCTCGGGGAACCGCCGAAAGAAATTCTCCTCGCCCGTGCTCGCCGCACCCTTGATGAACTGAACCACGCCCACCTTGATGCCGTGGCCGAGCGCACGCGCCACCATACCGAAGGCCGAGCTGCTCTTGCCCTTGCCGTTACCGGTGTGCACCAGCAACAGGCCATATTCGTCCTGGGCCGCGGCGATCTTCTCGTCGACGACCGCCTTCTTGCGTTGCATCCGCGCACGATGCCGGGCGTCGCGTTCAGCCGACTCGGTCATGCGCGAGCCTCCGCCCGCTGAGCGCTGACGCCGCGCAGGCCGACATAGAGCGCCGTCGCGACGCCGACGTAGAGCGCCATGTTGGCGAGGTTGCGCGGGTAGTAATGGAGGATCCGCTCAGCCAGTTGCGCCAGCGTCGGGTCCGCATACTGGCCTGAGAAGAACAGATAGCCACCTCCGGAGAAGAGGTAACCAACGAAGGCGCTCAACGCCATGCACGCCATCAGCGTCGCCAGACTGTGCCAATGCGCCTGGTGCAGCCGGGCATAGGTGCGCCCGCCCAACCAGAGCGCACCGTAGGCCGGCAGCAACAGCCAGTAGGAGGGCGACAGGCAATAGCTGCTGGCGGTCTGCCAACCGACGCTTGCAAGATCCAGCAGTGACGCCTCCACGAACAGCATGGGGAAAACCCAGCGCGGCGCCAGCAAGATTCCCGCGACAAAGAACACCGCCCACGAGGCGCTCGGCAGGTTCACCGAGGCAAGATGCTGCCCGCGGGTCACGGCCATCAGCGCCACCAGGGCGACGCCAACGGCCAGTTGGGCTCGGGGGACAGTTTGATCATGCGTGTTCTCCTTCGGTTTCGTCGCACCCTGTGCGATCAGAGGGCCTGGTAGCGAACGGTGAAATAGACCGCTTGGCCAGGCTGGTTGTAGCCGTCAATGGTCTGGTAGTTGGCATCCAGGAGGTTGGCGACACGCGTTTGCAGTCGCCATTCCTGATCGATACGGTACTCGGCGCGCAGGTCGAAGGTCGCGAAGCCGCCCAGCTCGGTCTGGTTGGCTGCGTCATTGTAGCGGGCGCCTTCGGCATGCAGGGTAGCGCCCACGCTGAAGCGATCGAACGCGCGGTCCATTTCCAGATTGAAAAGCTGTTGCGGGCGGCGCGGCAGGCTTCGACCGTTGTTGGCACCGTCCGAACGGTTTTCCGCTTCGAGCAGGGTTGCATTGGCGCTCCAGAACCAGCCCTGCCAGTCGCTCGCCACATTGAATTCCGCCCCATGGATCAGGGCCTCGTCCACGTTGATATAGCCGTTGTTGGGGCCCGTCGCGGCGATCAGGTTATCGATCTCGTTGCGGAACAGGTTGACGCTCCAGCTGCCCCAGCCAGGTTGCCCTTCGAGACCGACCTCAAGATTCTTCGACTCCTCCGGTTCCAGGTCCGGTTGCCCTCGTACATGCCGAAGAAGCCAGGGTAATAAAGCTGGGTGAAGGTCGGCGCCTTGAACGCGGTGCCGTAGCTGACATAACCGCGCAGGCTCTCGGCCAGCGCATAACCCAGAGCAACCGCGCCGGTGTTGTGGCCGCCGAAGGTTTCGTTCACGTCGCGGCGCGCGTTGAGCTGCCAGTCGAACCGGCCTGCGCCCCCAGATATTGAGCGAAACCACCATTGTTGTGCCGTGAATTCATCTGGTAGTCGGAATCGCTGCTGAGCTCGTCCTGCAGATAGTCGTACCCCAGGGTCAGGGTGTGCCGCTCCGCCAGCTCGATGTCGTTCTGCCAGGAAAACTGGTCGCGGCGGGAATCGAAGCGTGACGAGAAGCTTCCGTCGCTGTAGCTGTCGCTCTTGTCCTGGCTGCGCCCGGCTTGCAGCGTGACCATCCAGTTGTTCAGCGGCGCATAGCGTGCGCTGCCTCCGACGACGTGCTGTTCGCCGTCCATGTAGGCGTCATCGCCGCCGTCGTACTCGTTGTGCGTCTTGGCCCGCAGCAGGTTGCCGGCCAGTTCCAGCCCGTTGTCGAAACGGTAGCCGACGTTCAGCGAGCCGGCCAGATTGCGATAGCCGTCGGCGTCCGGATCGTTGGAGAAGCTGTTGTGATTGGTCGCATCGATCCCGTCGGTATCCTCGCTGTTGATACCCAGGCTGTACCAACCCTTGCCGTCACCTCCGGTGATCCCCGCACTACCGCTCAGGGTGTCATGCGTGCCATAGCCCGCCGAGAAGAATGGCCGCGCGCCCTGCCCCTCACCCTTGCGCGTGAATATCTGGATGACGCCACCGATGGCTTCAGAACCGTAGAGGCTCGAACGCGGCCCTCGTACCACTTCGATACGCTCGATCAGCTCGACCGGAAAGTCCTGGTAAGCCGCAGCACCGTTGCTGACGGCACCGACCTTCACGCCATCGATGAGCACGATCATGTGGTCGGAGTTGGTGCCGCGCAGAAAAAGGTTGGTGGTCTTGCCCGGACCGCCATTGTTGGCCAGGGACAATCCTGGCACGCGGCGCAGAACGTCCGGCAGCGAGGTTGCCTGGCTGCGCTCGATTTCCTCCCGGTCGATGACGGTCGTTGCCGCCAGCGCCGGCGTCGGCGTATCGACTCGAGTGGCCGTGACGACGGTCGAGTCGAGGTCGAGCGAGGTTTGCGCAGCATGCGCGAAGGTGAACGGCGCGAGGCCGAGCAATGCGAACGCCGCGGTTGTATTGAATGACTTGCAGATCAAGGTGGGGTCTCCGTCGTGCCCGCCGCACGACATCCAGTCGATAAGGGCAGACGGAAAGGGGCGACAGGAATGCACCCCACGGGCGCACGCCGATCAGCGCCCACCGCGCTGCCGTGAAATGCGACAGGCCGGTCTCCGGGCTTGCGAGTGGACCCTTCGGGGTCCGAGAACCGCGCCTTCCCGTGCCTGCGGCACAGTGGCGTCGAGCGGTTCGTGACTCGCCTACCGTTGCGGGGGCAGCGCCGGAATCTTCTACGAATGGACCGGCTTCCCTGTTTCACCCGACTGGCGTTTCGCCAGGGGGCACCTGAAGCAGCGCGGAGGTTAGTCCAAGGCCCTGTGCCGCGCAACCGAAAGCGATGTCGCAGGGCCTGCGCCGGGGATGCAACGCGCTTTTACCGGAACGCTGGCGCGCTCCAGGCTTCGAATAGGTTAACGTGCCCCCGGAAACCGGAATCCCGAAGAGAAAACGCCAGCCAATGACGATCATCGTGCAGATATCCGACACCCACTTCGGCACCGAGCAGCCCGCTGTCGTGGAGGCCATGGAACGCCATGTGCGCGAGCACGGCGCGGACCTGCTGGTCTTCTCCGGCGACATCACCCAGCGCGCCCGCGCCAACCAGTTCGCTGCGGCACAGGCCTTCGTCCAGCGCCTGCACGCACATGGCATTCCCGAGACGCTGGTGATCCCGGGCAATCACGATATTCCGCTGTACAACCTCTTCGCCCGCTTCCTGACGCCCTATCACAACTATCGGCGTCACTTCGGCGACAATCTGGAGCCCACGTTTGAAAACGACGAGGCCCTGATCATCGGCCTCAACACCACCCACCCCAGGCGCCACAAGGACGGTCTCGTCACGCAACGGCAGGTCCAGGCGGTGCGGGACAGGCTCAGACGAACCAGCCACGACAAACTGCGTATCGTGGTGGCCCACCAGCCATTCGGCGCGATGGTGCTGAGCGACCTCAGCAACCTGCAGCACGGAGCCGACGCCGCCCTGCACTGCTGGGCCGATGAAGGGCTCGACCTGGTGATGGGTGGGCACATCCATCTGCCTTACGTACTTCCGCTGTCCAAGCAATACACCGCGCTGTCGCGCGAAATCTGGATGGTGCAGGCAGGCACGACCTTGTCTTCACGGGTGCGCGGCACCTCACCTAACTCATTCAATCGGCTGAAGCTACACGCGGGGCCTGACAAACACGCCTGCGTCGAACGCTGGGACCTGCTGGATGACACCTTCGTGCTGGGCTCGCACTTCAACCTGCACTGGTAGACGTCACGCCTCGTCCCGAGCAGCCAGGAGGCGCTGCCGGGTGAACGGCACTTGACGGAGCCTTAGCCCGGTGGCGTCGAATATGGCGTTGCCGATGGCAGCGGGCACCGGCGCGGTGGTGGCCTCGCCAGCGCCAAGCGACGGTTCGTCAGGACGGTCGATCAACACGATGTCGACCTGCGGTATCTCGGCAAAAGTGATCAGCGGGTAGGCACCCCACTCCAGGCTGGTCACTCCCTCGCGACCAAACCTGACCTCCTCTTTCAGTGCACGACTGGTCGCCTGGAGAACGTTTCCCTCGATCTGGTTGCGGACGCCATCGGGATTGATGATCAGCCCGCAATCGTGGCCTACGACCACCCGCAACACCCTCACCCCCGCTCGCTCACCTCGACATCGGCCACCACGGCCACGTAGGCGTTTTCGTTTTCGTAACGGGCGTAGGCGAGCCCGCGCCCCGTCACGACACTGCTGCGCCAGGGCGTAGCGCGGCTACGACCCGGCTGCCAGTCAGCTTTTTTTGGCAGCCGCTTCGAGCACGGCGCGGCCCCGCGGGTCATCGAGATAATCCAGCCGCATCGCCAGCGGGTCGCGCCCCGCAGCATGGGCCAATTCGTCGAAGAAACACTCGTTGGCAAAGCAGTTCGGCACTGCACCCAGGGCTCGCAGCGCCGATGGCCGCAATGGCGTGTCGGTGACGGCCAACCAGTTGATCTCCACGCGACAATGCTCGAAGCGATAATCCACCGGCGCGTTGCGGTCACCGCCCACCGTTCGATCGAAATCCGGCATGCCGTGGATCAGCATGCCGGCCAGCAGCGCCCTATCGCCCGCGTCGGCGCTCGGACGGGTCGAATGGGTCGGCGTCCAGTTGCGAAACGACCAGGCGCGGACGTCACCCGCCGCGCTCAAGGCGCCGCGCAAGCGCATCCGCATGGCCGGTCCCTTCGGGTTCCAGCCGTGCTCATCCTCGCGCGACCACTGGACCCTGACCGGCCGTCCTGCAGCCATCGACATCAGAACCGCATCCCCGGCCACATCATCCGCACCGTTGTGGCCGTAGCACCCGGACGCTTCTGCATAGATCACACGGACCGATTCTTTGGGGCGCTCGGCCAGCGCAGCGATCGCTTCGCGCAGCTGATGCGGACCCTGGGTGCCCGACCACAGCGTGATCTCTTCCGCCCGTACGTCAGCGACAGCACAGGACGGGCCAATGGAGTCGTGATTCTGATACGGCCATTGGTACTGCGCTTCGAGCACCTTGTCGGCCGATTGGAATTGCGGATGCAACTCGCCACGGTCGACGATCCGGCGGGTGCGGGCCGGAAGCGACTCGAGAAAGTCATGCAGCCGCGCCATCTCCGGTAACTTCACATCATGGGTCCAGACGACCTTCAAACGGCGCACCGCCTGGATCGCCTCCCACTCGGTCTCCGCGACCACCCCTAGAAACGCACCACGGCGCACCACACGCACGCTTGCGGGAAGGTCGCTGTCATCTATCGATTCGATCCGTACCGGCAAGGTGCTGGCGCCCGTGATCGGTGGCCGTACGACACGGCCATGCAACATGCCGGGCAGACGGACATCCTGAACGAAGCTGAACTCGCCGAATACCTTGGCTGGGATATCGACCCGCGGCACCGAAGTCCCGACCAGGCGATAACGTTCCGCCTCCAACAGCGGCGCGCTTGCCTCGACACGCCTGGAAAATGGCTGGCCGCCTATCAGCGCTGCGTAGCTGACCGAGCGCTGCGGCGTGGCCGAGATCCGAACCTGCCCGTCGCGCACCTCGACTTCATCGACAGCTACCCCCAGTACCTCGGCGCCTCGCTCGCGTAGCGCCTGGCGCGCGGTGGCTGCTGCCTGCCGCAGTTGCTGTGCGCCGATCTGTATCGTCTTGCTGCCGGCCGTCACGCCCTGGTTGGGCGTCAGGCGAGTATCGCCCTGAACCAGCGAAGTGGTGGCGAAGGCGATGCACAACTCCTCGGCCGCTATCTGCCGCAACGCGGTTTCCACGCCAGTGCCCAGCTCTACCTTGCCGCTGTATACCACCACCTGCCCGTCGTCACGCATGACCAGCCAACTATCGACTTCGTCACGATCGATCGGTTTGTCGATGTCTCCCAGCCCAAACGCCTCCGCCGCCGTGGCCATAAGGGGACGGCCGAAACTGAACCCCACTACCAGCGCAGCGGAGCAGCCTTGCAGAAATCCGCGCCGCGAGAGGCCACTCATGCTTGCCTGCCCTCGCTCATCGCGGCTGCGGCCCGCTGAACTGCGCGAACGATGCGCAGGTGGGTGCCGCAGCCACAGAAGTTGGCCATGAGCGCCTGCTTGATCTGCGCCTCGCTCGGTTGCGGGTTGCGCGCCAGCAGTGCCTGGGCGGTCATGATCATGCCGGGGATGCAATAGGCGCACTGCGCAGCCTGCTCATCGATGAATGCCTGTTGCAACGGATGCGGATCTGACGCATTGCCCAGGCCCTCTACCGATACCACTTGGCGATCGACAAACGAGGCAGCCGGGAGCAGGCAGGAGCGCACCGGAGCGCCGTCGACCAGCACCGTGCAGGCACCGCACTCACCCAGCCCACATCCGAACTTCGGCCCCTTGAGGCCCAGTTCATTACGCAACACATAGAGCAACGGTGTCGACGGGTCGACCTTCAGCTTGTGGACCTGGCCGTTCACCTCCAATGCAAGCGTCATGTGAGACCTCCTGCTAGTCACGCAGCGCGGCGACGTCGTCCGCACTGAAGCTATTGTCGTGGCCACCAAAACGCTGGCCGATGTAGGTCGCCAGTGCAGCGATCTGCTCGTCGGTGAGGAGGTCTCGATAGGCGGGCATGAACGCCTCGTCGCTGTGTCCGCTGCGGATCAGTCCATCAAGCATGACGCGGATCAGGTTGGTCCCGTTTGGGTCGCGGACGGCTGAGTAGTTTGGAAACGACGTGGGGTATGGGCCGCCTCGCCCCCTGTCGTCCGGGTAGTGGCAGCTTTCGCAAGCGGCAACGAACAACGAATGGATGGGGTCCTCTGGGTTGGCACCGGCCGGCTCGATTTCGTCACGCGCGGGCACCTGCCCGTCCTTTGCTGGGACCTGCATCAGATACCGCGCCATCGCTCGCAGGTCCTGCTCGCTCAGCCAGCTCAGGCTGTCACTCACCACCTCGGCCATTGGCCCACCGGCAACGGCTTCGCCGCGCTGATGCCCGGTCGACAGATAGTTCAGCAGCTTCTGCTCCGACCAGTTGCCGATTCCTCGCGCGTCGCTGGTAATGTTCCAGGCCGTCCAGCCCTGCTGCGTCGCGCCCGCGTAATGCTGCTTGCTGTCCAGGCCCTGAGTCAGGGTTCTGGGTGTATGACACTCGCCGCAGTGCCCGACTGCCTCGCTGAGGTAGGCGCCGCGGTTAATCTCTTCATCCTGATCGGAAGCCGGTTCGAAACGGGCAGCGTCGAAGTTCAGAAACTTCCAGGCGGCCAGCAGCGCGCGCTGATCGAAGGGAAATACCAACTGATTTTCGGGTGGCTGGTAGGCCACCGATTCGACGTTATCGAGGTAGCTTTTGATAGCCAGAACGTCGTCGCGGCTCATCAGCGTGTAAGCGGTATAAGGGAATGCGGGGTAGAGATGCTCCCCCTGTCGACCGATCCCTTCGTGCATCGCGCGAATGAAATCGTCGTCATCCCAGCGCCCAATCCCAGTATCAGGGTCGGGCGTGATATTGGTCGAATAGAGGGTGCCGTAAGGCGTCTCGAATGGCACTCCCCGGCGAACGGCGCGCCGCCTTCCCGGGTGTGACAGCTCAAGCAGTTGCCCGCACGGGTCAGGTATTCCCCACGGGTCAATGGCGACTCATCATCCGGCGTAGCGGCTAGCGTCGAGCCTGCAATCAGCATCGCACCGGCAAGGCAGGCGCGCCCGCGTCGGCTGAGTACCATCGCTCCTTCCTCTGCCTGCGGCCGGCGCCGGTTTGCGCCAGCCTAAAGAGCTAGACCCGGACAGACTCCGGGAAATTCCGCCCGCAAGAGCCAGAACCGTCAACCGGCGCTGAATGCGGCTCAACCGGCCAACACACGCCCCATGAGAAAGACCCCGGCGAAACCGGTATTGAACGCAATAAACAGATACAGGAAATACTTCAGGTAGCTGCCGAACGTCAGGCCGGGCACCTTGCTCATGGCGACGATTCCCGCCGCCGAGCCGATCACCAGCAACGAACCGCCGACACCGACGGCATAGGTCAGCACCATCCACTCCGCCACGCCCATTTCCAGCCCGGACTTCAGCAGCGCAGCGGTCAGCGGTACGTTGTCGATCGCAGCAGACAGCAAGCCCATCGAGTAGTTGGCCAACACCGCTGGCACCTGGTCGTAGACCCGCACCAATCCGTCGAGTACAGCGATTTCCTTGAGCATTCCGACCAGCAGAAGGATGCCGAGGAAGAACAGCAGGGTTTCGAACTCGACTTGCCGGACGTATTCCAGGATCGGATCGGTCTCGATGTCGTCGCTGAAGAAACGGGCCACCAGAAACATGATCGACAACCCGGTCAGGAAGGTCAGCACCGGCGGGATCTGGAAGACGAAGTTGCCCACGATGGTGCACAGAATGGTTGCCAGGAAAATCAGCGCAATGGCGATATCGACTCGGCGCACCTCGGAACGCTTGTTCTCGACGACGACCTGCCCGGTCATGCCGATTGACAGCATCGCGGCCAGCAGCATGACGGCGAGGAAGGCAGGGATCGCCAGCAATAGCAGTTGAAGGATCTTCACCTTGCCGGCGAGAAAGATCATCAGGGTCGTGACGTCACCGGTGATCAGCGCCACGCCGCCGGAGTTGACGGCGAACACGACCAGAGCCGCGTATTTGATGGTTTTTTCAGCGCTGAGCTTGAGCGACATGATCAGCGTGATGGATACCAGCGTCGCGGTAATGTTGTCCGCCAACGAAGAGAATACGAAGCAGAAGGTTGCGGTAAGAAAGAGCAAGGCGCGCTCGCTGATCCGACCAGGCAGGACCAGGTAGATAAGGTTCTCGATCAGTCCCTTCTTGTTCAGATAGGCGACGAAGGTCATTGCCGCGACCAGGAAGATCCACAGGCCGGCAATCTCTGCGATGTTTTCGTTGAGGCTTTCCAGTACCCCCTCGCGCTCTGCTCCGTCCGGCGAAAAGATGAACAGCAGCATCCACGCGAAGGTACCGAAGAACAGTGTCACCTTGGCTTTGTTTACATGGGTTATTTCTTCCAGAACGACACCGAGCAGAGCGGCCACGGCAAGGCCGATCAGCACGTACTGAAGTACTTCAGGCATAAGGCACCTAATACAAAGGGGGACGGTTTGTGCGCAGGACACGCACCCGAGAAGTTTGGGGTGCCGATCATAGCCGAGGTGCGACATTTCGACACCTGTCCAAAGTCAACCCGCTGAATATTTCCAAATATTCCGACGGGCACCCTCAGGTTCAGTGTCTAGGCGTGAACCCGGCCGGTTTGGTAGCCAACCATTCGACGAAGCTGCGCAGGCGCGGATCGGCCATCAGCGCTTCGCGAGTGTGATAGCCGAGCGCCAATTCCTTCTCAGTGAACAACCGGTGTATCTGATCATGGCAGGCTCGGCAGACCCAAAGCGTTGCGGTGATGCGTTCCTCGCGAGAGAAGCGCTTGCGCACGTAGGTCTTGCCATGAAGCGAGCGCGGGATCAGGTGGTGACGCGTCAGCGGCGCAGCCCGCTGGCACAGCTCGCATGCATTGGGTTGTTCCGGTAGGCGTAGATCAGGCATTCCCCCGCCTCCATAATTGCGCGGCAGACACTCCCGCGTTGCAGCTAGAACCCGTGCGGCCGAATCGGCACCGGCCGTAGCGACGGCGCGGCAAGTCAGCGCGTCACGGCGTGCTTGCCAGTCGCTCGTTATCAAGGATGCGCTTTGCGCTCAGATAGGCGCGCTGCCAGTAGCGGTCCGACAGGTGATCGAGCCTAACCGTACCACCCGAGGACGGGGCATGGACGAACCGCCCTTCGCCCACATAGATGGCAGCATGGCTGACGCGGCGCCCACCCGCCGTGGCGAAGAACAGCAGGTCGCCGGCCTGCAGGGCATCTCGCCGGACACCGACGCCCCGCATGTTGCTCATTTCACCAGTGGTGCGCGGCAGCTCCAGTCCAGCCGCGCCGCGATAGACGTAACCGATCAAGCCGCTGCAGTCGAACCCACTCGCGGGTGTGTTGCCGCCGTAGCGATAAGGCGTTCCCACCAGACCCAGGGCAGTAAACAGGACGTCTTCCGCCGCGCCCGGCAAAGCCTGCGCTGGCGCCGGTGAGCGCACGGAAGCCTGCTCGACGGGCCTGTTACCAGAACAGGCGCTCAGCAGCAGGGTGATCAGCAAAACGAGAAGGGAGCGGGCCAGAACAGGCATAGCAGAGCAGTCCGAGAAACGAGCCATCACTCTGCCGGTATGTAGTCAAGGATGCAACCAGCCGCGTACCTGCCGCGCTCAGTGGCGAGTAGCGACGGTCTTGGTCTCGCTGGAGGCGAGCGCGAGGACACGTTTGGCCTGCATGAAACTGGAACGCCAGTATTGATCGTCCAGGCTGTCGACCCGAACGCCACCGCTGCGCGAGCTGGATGAATGGATGAAGCGATGCTCGCCGATGTAAATGCCAGCATGGCTGACGCGGCCACGCCCGCGGTTATTGAAGAACACGACATCGCCTGGCTGCAGTTCGCTGCGTCTGACCTTCGGCACGTCGAGATTTATCATCTCGCGCGTCGAACGCGGTAGCTCGATGCCGGCCTCCTTGCGAAACACGAAGCCGACGAAGCCGCTGCAATCGAAACCGGTCCTGATCGAGCTGCCCCCGTAGCGGTAAGGCGTCCCTACCAGCTGAAAGCCCCGCTCGAGCACGCTGTCGGCCAATGCCGGCAGTGTGTAAAGGGCGTCGTCGGTCAGCGCATCGAGCGCAGCCTTGGACGTGTCTGCAGCGCCCGCCGGCTCTTGCACCGTGAGGGGAGGCAATTCGAAACTGAATTCTTCGAGCGCAACGATCTCTGCGGGACGCTCGGGCTGACTGGCACAGGCCGCCAGCAGCGAGACGAGCAGGATCGGAAGCAAAAGTGCGAGGCGTTGGCGCATGGCACGGGTAGGTTCGAAGCCGAAAGTGGCCGAACTATGCCCGTGACGACGGCGATGAGCAAATTCAATCGGGGAAAATGTGACGGATTAGCTGCGGCAAAACGTCTGAGGCGCCAGCCATGAGATGCACGTCAACTTGTCCGGAAAGCTCACTGACCATCGGGTCGATCTGAGCCGTGAAGCCGCCGGCCTGCTGCACCCGCAAAAGCGGCTCGACGATATAGGCAAAACTCGCCGAGGTGCCAATAGCCAGAACCGCATCGAATCCCCTCGCGACCTGAGCCTGTAGCTGGGCGAGCGCGGCGCTGGGGAGCGGCTCCTCGAACAATACAACCGGCGGCCTGAGCACTCCGGCACAGTATTCGCAACGGGGCGGAAGCGGACTGGTCAACCTGGTGGCCAGCACATCGTCCAGCCGTCGACAACTCATGCAGTACAACGGGGCGAGCGTGCCGTGGATCTCGATCAGCCGATCCTGCGGGCTCCCTGCCGCCAGGTGATAGCCATCCACATTCTGCGTCAGTACCCAGCAACCGAGGTGGCGCCGCTGTAGTCTCGCAATGGCCCGATGGCCTGCATTGGGGTGCCCGTTCAGGCAGGCGCGGCCAATCTCGGCGAGGTATTTCCAGCACAGCGCCGGATCATGCTGGAGCATCGGCCCGGACAGCGCCGCCTCTATCGGCAACCCGTCCTCGGTCGTGCCGTTATAAAGCCCACTCACTCCCCGGTAGGTCGGCAAACCGGAGTCGGCCGACAACCCGGCACCCGTGATGATCAATGTGCGTTCGGCCTCCCGTAGCGCGTCGGCGACGCGCCGTATCGCCTGGTGCATGCCGTACTCCCGTCGCGTCGGACCAGCCGTCAGTCTCGCTTACGCTTGTTGCCCATGCGAACGCCGATATCCATGAGGAACTGGAAAAAGCCTTCCTGATCTTCGAGCACGTTGCTCCAGAACGGCGAGTGATAGAGCGCCACTGCCCCATGTACCAGCGCCCAGGCGGCGCAGTAGTGGAAATACGGCGGCACATCCTCGAGCTTACCTTCAGCGATTCGCCCCTTGATCAGCTGGGTCAGGTGTTCGAAATTGGACGCACGGATGCGATGCAGCTCCTCGACCATCTCCGGAACCTGGTTACCCTTGACCACCTTTTCCTCGAGGCGGTCGAACAGGCGATAACGCTGGGGGTCACGCATGCGAAATTCGAAATAGGCGCGCGACAGCGCTTCCTTGTCGCGATCGACACTTGGCGAATGCAACAGCTCATTGAGGTCGCGCTCGTAGTCCAGCATCAGGCGCAGGTAGATCTCTGCCTTCGACTTGAAGTGCTTATAAATGGTGCCTTTGCCGATGCCAACCATGTCGGCGATCATCTCGACGGTGACGCTGTCTTCCCCTTGTTCAAGAAACAACTGAAGCGCGGTATCGAGGATTTCCTGTTCGCGGCGACGAAACTCGCGAACCTTGCGGGGTTCATTTTGCATATAGGGGCTGCGGCTGAGGGAGTCGAGGCGAACTATTATGCCCATCCAGTCAGAAAATGCACGAGGCAATAAGAATGAGTTCAGCGCGTGACGAATTTCCTCAAGTCGACGGTTTGCGTTACCTGAATCACGCGGCCGTCGCACCTTGGCCTCGCCGGGCGGCAGACGCGGTGGCCGCGTTCGCCCGGGAGAACATGACCGTCGGCGCGCGGGACTACCCGACCTGGCTCACTATGGAAAGTCGCTTGCGAGCCAGGCTGGCACGCCTGCTCAACGCCCCAGCGATCAGCGATGTCGCCCTGGTGAAGAACACCTCCGAGGCGTTGTCGTTCGTCGCGTTCGGGCTCGACTGGAACGCCGGCGACCAGATCGTCATCAGCAACGAAGAATTTCCTTCGAACCGTGTGGTGTGGGAAGCGCTTCGCCCGCTAGGCGCCGAGGTCGTGCAGGTCAGCCTGGCCGGCAGCGATCCCGAAGCGGCCCTGCTCGACGCCTGCGGACCGCGGACCCGCCTCATGGCGATCAGCGCGGTGCAATACGCCAGTGGCCTGCGCCTGGACCTGCCGCGACTCGGCGATGCCTGCGAGCGACATGGCGTCCTGTTGTGCATCGATGCGATACAGCAACTCGGTGCCCTGCCGTTCGATGTTCAGCAAAGCCGCTGTGCCTTCGCCATGGCCGACGGGCACAAATGGATGCTGGGGCCGGAGGGGCTCGGCGTGTTCTATTGCCGCAGCGACCTGCGGGAGCGACTCAAGCTCCACGAATACGGCTGGCACATGCTCGAGCATGCCGGAGACTACGACCGAACCGAATGGCAGCCTGCGCGCAGCGCGCGACGCTTCGAATGCGGCAGTCCGAACATGCTGGGCGCAGTGGCACTGGAGGCGAGCCTGTCTCTGCTGGAGGACGTCGGCATGGAGAACGTGGCCCACCAACTGGCCGAACGGGTGGATCATCTGCAACGCGAATTGTCCGCGATGCCAGGCCTGCAGGTGCTCAGCCCGGTGGATGCCGCTCGCCGATCGGGCATCGTGACCGTCAGGACCAACGGGCAAGACCACACCAGGCTATTCGAACAGTTGAAAGCAGAACAGATCGTCTGCGCCCAGCGCGGCGGCGGCATTCGCTTTTCGCCTCACTTTTATACATCCAGCGAGGTGCTCGACCAGACCCTGGGTATCCTCAGACGCGCGCTGGACACCTGAGCGATCAAGGTACGGGCAGCTATTCCAAATCCGTTTTAAAAACCCGGTGTTTCGCCCTGCAAAGTCGACGATCCGAGCCAATACTTCAAAGCACTGGCCAGGCAATCCCCCCAATGCCTGGCCAGCTGAGGAAGCGAGAGGAACGCGACCTCATTTTTACTCCTAATGGTCTTGGCCCGACTCCCATGAAGTCGGGTTTTTTTTGCCCGGGACGGGGCCATCAGTGCCCGCGGAACGACCGCCGAAGACGAAAGCATCCCCAGATAAAGAGTATCCAGAACGGAATCGCGACGATGGATACTCGAAGCCCCGGCATCGCCAGCATGATGGCTGCGATCAGCGCCACGAATGCCAGGCACAGGTAGTTGCTGAACGGATGCCAGAACGCCTTGAAGGTGGGGTCGATACCACGACCGACCATGGCCCGGCGAAACCTGAGGTGCGCCAGGCTGATCATCGCCCAGTTGATCAGAAGTGCCGCCACGACGAGAGACATGAGCAGCTCCAGGGCGGACTGAGGCAACAGGTAGTTGACCAGTACGCAGAGCATCGTCATCACCGCGGACACCCCGATCGCGAGGACCGGAACACCGCGACGGTTCACCTTCGTCAGCGCTTGCGGGGCATCGCCCTGCTCCGCCAAGCCATAGAGCATCCGGCTGTTGCAGTAGACACCGCTGTTGTACACGGACAGTGCCGCCGTCAGCACCACGAAGTTGAGCACATGGGCCGCGGTATCGCTGCCGATCAGGGAAAAAATCTGTACGAAGGGACTACCGCTGTACGGATCTTCGGCGGAGCCGAGCGTCGCTAGTAGGCTGTCCCAAGGGTAAAGCGCGAGCAGGACCGACAACGCACCGATGTAGAAGATAAGAATGCGATACACCACCTGGTTGATCGCCTTGGGTATTACGGTCTTGGGGTCCGACGCCTCGGCAGCAGTGATGCCGACCAGCTCAAGGCCACCAAAGGAAAACATGATGATGGCGAGCGCCATGACCATCCCGCTGATGCCATTGGGGAAGAAGCCGCCATGCGCCCACAGGTTGCTGACCGAGGCCTGCTCACCCCCTGCCCCGCTCAGCAGCAAATACAGCCCGAGCGCGATCATCCCGACAATCGCCACCACCTTGATAATGGCGAACCAGAACTCGGTTTCGCCGAACGTTCTGACGTTGACGAGGTTGATCGCATTGATCAGCAGGAAAAAGACCGCAGCCGTTGCCCAGGTTGGCACCTCGGGCCACCAGAACTGCACGTACTTGCCGACGGCGGTCAGCTCCGCCATGCCAACCAGTACGTACAGCACCCAATAATTCCAACCGGAGAGAAAACCCGCATAGGGCGACCAGTAGGCATGGGCGAAATGGCTGAACGAACCAGCCACCGGCTCCTCGACGATCATCTCGCCCAGCTGCCGCATGATCAGGAAGGCAATCAGGCCACCAATGGCGTAGCCCAATATCATCGAAGGACCGGCACTGCGGAGGACGCCGGCCGATCCGAGAAACAACCCGGTACCGATGGCACCGCCGAGAGCGATCAGCTGGATGTGCCGATTCTTCAGGCCCCGCTGAAGCGGGCCGGTGTGCAACCTGTCATGGGACATGACGTCACCTCGATACGGTCTGTGACGAAAGGGATCGCAACGTCCCAACGGATGGGAAGGAGCAGCAATCAGAGAAGACGGCGTGGGTCAGGGTCGATGCCGTCAGCGAAGCGGCGCGAATTGTACAGGGCGGGTCATTCGCTGGCCTGTGGCACAACGCTGCATCGAATGCCGGTCAGCCACCGACACGCGCCAGCGGGAACAGTCGGCGGAAATTTTCGGTCGTTTGCTCGGCCAGCGCGTCGAAATGGACACCCCGCAACTCGGCGAGAAACTCGGCGACTTCTCGAACATACTCGGGCAGGTTCGGCTTGCCCCGGTGCGGTACCGGTGCCAGGTAGGGCGAGTCGGTTTCGACCAGCAGCCGGTCGGCCGGCACCCGGCGCGCAACTTCACGCAGCGCTTCGGCATTGCGGAAGGTGACGATACCCGACAGTGAAATGTAGAAACCGAGATCGAGTGCAGACGACGCCATCTCCCAATCTTCGGTAAAACAATGCAGGACGCCGGCCTGCGGAAGGGCCGCCTCACGCAGCAGGGCCAGCGTATCGGCACGTGCCGCTCGGGTATGGACGATCACTGGCTTGCCACACACCGCGGCCGCCTGCAGATGCAGACGAAATGAGGCTTGCTGGAGCGCCGCTGCTTCCGGCTCGTAGTGATAGTCCAGTCCCGTCTCACCGATCGCCACCACCCGCGGATCGTCCAGCTCACCCAGCAACCAGTCGAGAGCAGGTTCGGCGCCCGGTTCCAGGTCCAGCGGATGTACACCGATGGAGCAGTCGACATCAGCGTAGCGTTCCGCCAGCGCCTTGACCGCGGTCGCATTGTCGGCGCTCACACCGATACAGAGGAAATGACCGACGCCGCGTTGCCGAGCGGCCGCCAGCGCGGCATCGAGCGAGCCGCCGTGCGCACTAAGATCGAGACGATCCAGATGGCAATGTGAATCGACCAGCATGCGGTTGGTACCCCGGTACGAAAACCGGCGATTGTAGAACAAACCAGCTGGGAGTCGCAGCGCTTCGACGGTGGGAATGCGCCGCCGAATGACCGGCGGGCTTCAGGGAGGACGGGTTACATCGTATGGGTCGGGCGATCCGACTTCATGGCCCCGGCTAGGTAGGTCTCGATCTTGTTGCGAGCGGTTGAGTCACCTTCATTGAACTGCACGCCCACACCCGCGGCACGGTTGCCCTGGGCACCCTTCGGCGTGATCCACACGACCTTGCCGGCGACCGGGATCTTTTCCGGCTCGTCCATCAGGCTGAGCAGCATGAACACTTCGTCGCCAAGCTTGTAGCTCTTGTTGGTCGGGATAAATAGCCCGCCGTGCTTGATGAACGGCATGAAGGCCGCATAGAGCACCGATTTGTCCTTGATCGTCAGCGACAGGATGCCATTACGCGGACCGAGATTTGCTGGCAGGCTCATGCGGTATTCCTAACATCGTTTGCGAGGGATTCTAGCTTGGCCCGGGCAGGCTTGCCCACTGCACCAACAACGCTTCGAGAAGCAAGACACGGTTGAGGTTCGCCTTGCCCAGCACTTTCTGGCGCTGGGCGAGCAGCCAGTCCTGCATCTCGAGCAGCCGCGTCGGCGCGCTTTTCTGCGCCAGGTACTGCACCACCTTCTGCATATCGGCCAGACCGAGCCCCGCTTCATCGCCGGTCATCCGATAGCGCAGGATCAGGTGCGTCCACTCGCAGAACCAGTCGAACAACAGTACCAGAGGCACCGGGTTCCAGGCCTCGGCTAGCTGGCTGGGCGACTGCTGCTGCTTGAGCAGTTTTTTCACGCCGTCGACGATCTGGGCGCGAATCTCCAGCACGCCCTGACCATGCAGCGACAACGCGGCGAGCGGGGAGTTACCAGCCAGTAAGAGGAGCTCCTCACGTTGCTCTGCAGAGAGCTCGGGGAGGCGCTCGGCGAGCCAGGCGACGCTCATGTCACGGCCCGGCAACGGGCACGCTTGCTGTACACAGCGACTCTTGATAGTCGGCAGCAACCGGCTGGGCTGATGACTGATCAACAGCAACACCGTATTGCCTGCCGGCTCCTCGAGACTTTTCAACAGGGCATTGGCGGCATTCAGGTTCATCGACTCGGCGGGCTCGAGCAGTACCACCTTGCGACCGCCGAGTTGCGCTGTTTGCGAAACGAAGCCGACCAGCTGGCGAACCTGATCGACACGGATGGCCTTGTCGGCCTCTTCCGGCTCGATGAGACAGCAGTCCGGGTGGGTACCAGCCGCAAGCAGCAGGCAGGCCTTGCACTGACCACAGGCGCCCGTCGCTGATGGCTGCTGGCACAGCAGAAACCTCATGAAATGCTCGGCCAAGGCGCGCTTGCCGATGCCGCCAGGCCCATGCAGCAGATATGCATGAGCCTGCTGCGAGCGCCCGGCCAAGCGTTGCCAGAGCGAAGCCTGCCAGGGAGGATGCCCTCAACCACGGGCGCGCTCCAGCAATTCGGGCAGCAAGGAAAGCAGATCTGCCTGAACGGCCTTCAGGGGTTGCGCGGCATCGATGATCCGATAGCGCTCGGGACAACACCTGGCCCGCTCCAGATAGGCGTGTCGTACGGACTCGAAGAAGGCGGTCCCCTCCTGTTCAAAACGATCGAGGCGACCGCGCGCCGCAGCGCGACTTAGGCCAACCTCGACCGGCAGATCGAAGATCAACGTCAGGTCCGGACGCAACTCGCCCTGAACGAAGTCCTCGAGCACCCCGATCCGCTGTGGGGATACGCCACGACCACCGCCCTGATAGGCATAGGTGGCATCGGTGAATCGATCGCAGATGACCACCGCGCCACGGGCCAGAGCAGGTTCGATGACCTGCGCCAGGTGCTGGGCACGGGCCGCGAACACCAGCAGCAGCTCGGTATCGCTGTCCATGGGTTCGGTAGAAGGCGCCAGCAGCAACTCGCGAATGTGCTCGGCCAACGCCGTACCGCCAGGCTCACGGGTAAGCACAACATCCTCGCCCGCGGCCCGCAAGTGCTCGGCGAGGAAGTCCCGGTTGGTACTCTTGCCGGCCCCTTCAGGGCCTTCCAGCGTCAGGAAAAGTCCGGTCACGGTTGTGTCTCGGCAGGCACCGGCGCCTGGGGCCGGGGGGTGGGCTGGAGCGATAATCGGCACGCCGCTTGAGCTGGTACTCGCGCACTGCGCGGTTGTGTGCTTCCAGAGAATCGCTGAAGACATGACTGCCGTCGCCGCGGGCAACGAAATAAAGGCTGCTACCGTCGGCCGGGTGCAAGGCGGCATGAATGGCCTCGCGACCGACCATGGCAATGGGGGTCGGCGGCAGGCCGGCATTGGTATAGGTGTTATAAGGCGTAGGCCTGCGCAGGTCGTTGCGGGTGATGCGACCGCGATACTGCTCGCCCATACCATATATGACGGTCGGGTCGGTCTGCAGCAGCATGCCGCGCGCGAGGCGCCGAACGAATACGCCGGCGATTTCACCACGCTCGGCAGGTACACCCGTCTCCTTCTCGATGATCGACGCCATGATCAGCGCCTCGTATTCGTTCTCGTAGGGAAGCCCGTCGCTGCGCTGTTGCCACTCTTCGGCGAGAACCGACTCGAGCCGCGAGAAGGCACGCTGCAGCAATTCCAGGTCCGTCACGCCACGGGTAAAGCTGTATGTGTCCGGGAAGAAACGCCCCTCCGGGTGCACATCGGGGTGGCCTAGTTTCGCCATGATCTCTTGATCGGACAGCGTCGAGATCGTCTGCTCGACCGTTGGAAGCCCTGCGAGCGCGGTCCGGAGCTGCCGAAAATTCCACCCCTCGACGATCGTCAGGCTGTGCTGGACGACCTCGCCTCGTTGCCACAAGCCGATCATATCGGCCACTGGCATCCCCGGCTGCAGGCGATACTCACCGCTATGCAGTGTCTGCCCCGAGAGTTTCAGGCGCCAATACAGACGCAACCAGAACGAGCCGTCCAGTGCCCCCTCCCGCTCGAGGCGTTGCAGCAACCCGCTCGGGGTATCGCCTGGACGGACATCGAGCAGCCTGGTCTCACTGATCCGCAGTGGTTGTTCCAGCGAAGCATGCATCTTCCAGGCTACCAGCCCGGCAGCCAGAGCACAGGCCAGCAGCAACGCCAGCAGCGCCAAAGTCAATTTGCGAATCACGCACTACTCGACAGGTCGGAAATCAGGGCCTGAAGTTTACGTGTGAGCGGGCCATGGGGCCAGCGATGCGCACTCAGCCCGGTGACCGGCCAGATGCCGTAAAGGCTGTTGCAGAGAAAAACTTCGTCGGCAGCGAGCAGCTGTTCGAGCCACACATCTTCCGCAGCCACTGGAATGCCGGCCTGACCGGCTCGCTCGATCAGCTCGGCACGCATGACCCCGGCGACGCCACACCGCTCAAGCGACGGCGTGATCAACCGCCCCGACTTAGCCAGAAAGACGTTGCTGAACACCCCTTCGATAACCCGCCCGCTCATATCTTGCATCAGCCCCTCGGCGTACGAGGCATCCGACCATTCGGATCGCGCCAAAACCTGCTCCAAGCGGTTCAGATGCTTGAGGCCGGCAAGAGCCGGCTGCTCAGCAAGGCGCGTACGGCACGGAAAGAGCGTCACCCCAGCGCGATGCTCTGCCGGATAGCGAGGCGCGGGTGACCCCAGCAGGATACGCCTGGCCACGACACCAGGTGCAGGCGCGTAGCCACGGAGCCCCTCGCCCCGCGTGATGATGAGCTTGGCAACACCGTCATCCAGCTCACGGCCAAACGCCAGAATCTCTTGCGACACGGCATGCGGTTCGATAACGATGCCAAGCCGCTTGCAACCTGCCTGAAGGCGCGCCAGATGCCGTTCGAACAGGCGTAGCCGCCCGGCAATGACGCGCATGGTCTCGAACAGACCATCGCCGTAGGCAAGCGCGCGATCATGAACGGACACCTCTCCGAGAGGTTGTCCGTCCACCCAACTCAAGCTCACTCGGTAAACCGGCGGAACACCAGCGAGCCGTTGGTGCCACCAAAACCGAACGAGTTCGATACTGCCACCTCGATCTCCCGCGGCTTGGCCTCATGCGGTACGAAATCGAGATCGCAGCCCTCGTCGGGATCGTCCAGGTTGATCGTTGGGGGCGCAATCTGATCGCGAATCGCGAGCACAGTAAAGATCGCTTCAACCGCACCGGCAGCGCCGAGCAGATGGCCAATCATCGATTTCGTCGAGCTGACTGACAATTTGTAGGCGTGCTCACCGAACACGCTTTTTATCGCGGCAGCTTCGGCCTTGTCGCCAGCGGGTGTGGAGGTGCCGTGCGCATTGATATAGCCCACGCACTGCGGATCGATACGGGCGTCCTGCAGCGCATTGCGGATACAACGTGCGGCCCCTGCCCCATCTTCGGGTGGCGAAGTCATGTGGAAGGCATCGGCGCTCATGCCGAAACCGATCAGCTCGGCGTAGATATGCGCACCACGCGCCTTCGCATGCTCCAGCTCTTCCAGCACGAGCGCGCCGGCGCCGTCGGACAACACGAAACCATCCCTCGCTTTATCCCACGGACGGCTCGCCCCAGCGGGATCATCATTTCGAGTGGACAGCGCACGTGCCGCCGCGAAGCCACCGATGCCGAGACCGCAAGCCGCCATCTCCGAACCACCTGCGACCATCACGTCCGCCTCGCCATAGGCGATGTTGCGCGCAGCCATGCCAATACAATGCGAACCCGTGGTGCAGGCCGTTGCGATGGCATAGTTCGGACCCTGCAGCCCGAGGTGAATGGACAGGAATCCTGACACCATATTGATAATGGAGCCTGGCACGAAGAAGGGCGAAATACGTCGAGGACCCTGCTCAATCAGGGCCTTGCAGCTGTTTTCGATATTGGTCAGCCCACCGATCCCGGAGCCCATCGCAACGCCAATCCGCTCGCGGTTAGCGTCCGTGATCTCCAAGCCGGAATCGCGCACAGCCTGGAAGCTGGCGGCCAACCCGTACTGAATGAAAAGGTCGAGCTTGCGAGCCTCTTTCGCAGGCAGATACTGCTCGACATCGAAATTCTTGACCGACCCGCCAAAGCGCGTGGAATAGGCGGAAAGGTCCATATGCTCTATCAGGCCGATACCACTGCGACCGGCGAGAATCCCTTGCCAGCTGCTTGGCACATCGTTACCCAGCGGCGAGAGCATCCCCATACCGGTAATTACGACGCGTCTACGCGACACAGTAATTCTCCTTACCCTTACGTTGGACCCACGCCGAAGCTGACGGCGCCAAAGCGCGCAAAGTGAGTCATCGCAGAGGCCGACCGGTTCAACCGGCCCGCCACCTTTCAGTCATTCTCAAACAAAAGCCGCACTACCTTCCGAAGGCAGTGCGGCTTTACTGTTTCGAAGCGGGATTACAACTTACTGCGCGTGCGCGTTGATGTAATCGATAGCTTCCTGAACAGTGGTGATCTTCTCGGCTTGCTCGTCCGGAATCTCGGTCTCGAATTCCTCTTCCAGAGCCATCACCAGCTCAACGGTGTCAAGGGAATCGGCACCCAGGTCTTCGACAAAGGAAGCGCTGTTGGTGACTTCCTCTTCTTTAACGCCAAGTTGCTCGGCAACGATTTTCTTGACGCGTTCTTCGATGGTGCTCATACCTTGTTTTCACTCCTATGGAAAAATCCAGGCAGCTGGTCTGCGCGGTAGTGTATAGAAAGCGTTTTCCGCATTTCAAGCTGAAAGCAGGCAAGCATGAACCTGCTTTCAACCTTCTGTCTATAAACCCACCGCAGTTTTATAACTGAACAAATCTGCCATTTGACTATTTGGATGCGCCAGGCGTCACATCAGCTCATGTACATGCCGCCGTTGACCGGAACGGTAGCGCCCGTCACGTAAGCCGCACCGTCAGATGCCAGAAAGGCCACAACCTTGGCAATTTCCTCGGCCTGACCAAGCCGCCCGAGCGGGATCTGGCCCAGCAATGCGTCACGCTGTGCCTCCGGCAGTTCGCGTGTCATATCAGTATCGATGAACCCCGGCGCCACTGAGTTGACCGTGATGCCGCGCGAACCGACCTCCCGTGCCAGAGCACGGCTGAAGCCTTCGAGCCCGGCCTTGGCGGCGGCGTAGTTTACCTGCCCGGCATTGCCCATGGCACCCACGACCGAACCAATGTTGATGATCCTTCCCCAGCGCGCCTTCGTCATGCCGCGCAGCACACCCTTTGGTCAGACGGTAGAGACTGCTCAGGTTGGTATTGATGACTTCATGCCACTCGTCATCCTTCATCCGGAGCATCAGATTGTCACGGGTGATACCGGCGTTGTTGACGAGAATGGCGGGTTGCCCGAGATGTTGCTGAATATGTTCCAGCGTACTGGCGACCGATTCGTCGTTGGTCACGTCGAGCACCAGACCGGCTCCCTCGATACCGTTTTCCTTGAGGGTGTCGGCGATCCGCTCCGCCCCGGAGGGTGACGTGGCTGTACCGATGACGATGGCGCCCTGGCGCCCCAACTCGAGCGCGATCGCCTGCCCGATACCGCGGCTTGCGCCCGTTACCAGCGCAACCTTGCCTTGCAGATTCATATGGTTCTCCTTGGTTCAGGCCAGAGCGTCACGAGCCGCTGCAAAAGCCTCGGGGGTATCCAGATTGTAGGTGTTCACGCCTTTGACGCAGCGCTTGTTGAGGCCGGACAGTACCTTGCCCGGGCCACACTCGACCAGATCAGTCACACCACGCTCATTCAAGGTGACAATGGTCTCGACCCAGCGTACCGGGCTGTACAGCTGCGCCAGCAAATCGGCTTGAAGGGTCTCAAGATCGGTCACGATCGCAGCGCTGACGTTCTGCACCAACGGAATTTCGGGAGCCTTCCAGGAGACGGCCTTGACTGCCTCGGCGAATTGCTCCGCAGCCGGGCGCATCAGCGCGCAGTGAGAAGGCACGCTAACCGGTAGCGGCATGGCACGCTTGGCGCCCCTTGCCTTGCACGCCTCGACCGCACGAGCCACCGCATCGGCCGCACCGGCGATCACGACCTGCCCAGGCGCATTGAAATTGACCGCGCTGACCACTTCACCTTGCGAAGCCTCGCTGCAGGCGGCCAGCACATCGGCATCCTCGAGCCCGAGTATCGCCGCCATCGCACCACTTCCAGCTGGAACCGCCTGCTGCATCAACTGGCCGCGTCGCTCGACCAACTTCACTGCGTCAGAGAAAGGCAAGCATCCGGAGGCTACCAAGGCGGAGTATTCCCCCAGGCTGTGTCCTGCCACGAAGGCCGGTCGCGCGCCATGCTCGGCAAGCCAGAGCCGCCAGAGCGCAACCGAAGCGGCCAGGATGGCGGGCTGCGTTTTGTCGGTCTGGTTGAGGCTTTCCTCCGGCCCTTGCTGGCAGAGCGACCACAGATCGTAGCCAAGGGCGGAAGACGCTTCGGCGAACGTATCGAGCACAACCGACTGCTGTGCACCCTGCTCGGCGAGCATGCCCAGGGACTGTGACCCCTGCCCCGGGAAGACGAATGCAAGTGATGCGGACATGAACTGCTCTCTTTTGATTGTTGATCAGAAGAACACGCCTGAAAGGCGCTGCGAAGTCAGTTGGATGGCGAGCCGCCAGTCGCGGTCACATCGTCGCCGGAGTTATCGCTCCGCTGCGAAACCAAAAGGTCTTCGAGACGACTGTGCAACCGCTGCGGCAAATTGTGCCGGACATCCTCGGTAGCCCGCCGCACCGCCGCCCGAAAACCTTCCCGCCCCGCCGCACCATGGCTCTTGACCACGATACCTTGCAAGCCGAGAAAAGACGCACCGTTATATTGGGCAGGCCGCAGATCTGCTCGAAGCTGACGCAACAGCGGAAGCGCCAACGCCCCGACGATGCGCGACATCAAGGAGCGGCGAAAGAGGGCTTCAGCGCGCCAAGCCACCATTTGCACCAATCCTTCGCTCGATTTAAGCAGGATATTGCCAACGAAACCATCGCAAACAGCAACATCCGCGTCGCCACGAAAAAGGCCGTCGCCTTCGATGAATCCTTGGTAGTTGAGGTCCCGGGCCCGCTGCAGCAGGAGCGATGCACCCTTGACCTGCTGGTTACCCTTGATGTCTTCGGTACCGACGTTGAGCAAGGCCACCCTCGGCGAGGCAATGCCAAGACTCTGAGCGGCAACCGACCCCATCACGCCGAACTGATAAAGCTGCTCGGCAGAGCAATCGACATTCGCACCGAGATCGAGCAGCAGGCAGGTACCTTCGCGGGTCGGAATGGCCGTCATCATCGCTGGCCGATCGACACCAGGCAGGGTCTTGAGCACGAGCCGCGCCAGCGCCATCAACGCTCCGGTGTTGCCCGCACTGACGCAGGCATGCGCGCGCCCTCTCGCACCAACTCCAGCGCCAGACGCATCGAAGACTGCGGCTTTCCTCTGAGCGCCTGGGCAGGCTTTTCATCCATGCCGATGATTTCCTCCGCATGCACAATCAGCAGGCGCGACCGATCGACACCCTTGTGGCGGGAAACCAGCTCTTCGAGAACGGAGGATTGGCCGACAAGGGCCAGGTGCAGCGAGGGGGATTCAGCCAGACAATCGAGACTGGCCGGAACAATGCAGTGGGGACCGAAGTCCCCACCCATTGCATCGATCGCGATGATCGGAGCGGACAAGACTTACTCGTCAGCGCCCTTGTCGATCACCTTGCGACCACGGTAAAAACCTTCCGGGGAAACATGGTGACGCAGGTGAACTTCACCCGTGCTCTTCTCCACGGACAGCGCGTTCGGCTCGAGGGCGTCGTGCGAACGACGCATGTCGCGTGCGGAACGAGATTTTTTGTTCTGCTGAACAGCCATTGAATCAACTCCTAAACGTTTGGGTCACGCTTTAACTGCGCCAGTACGCTGAACGGGTTGGACCGCGATACCTCGTTCTCACTCGATTCGGGCGTTTCCGGCCCGGTCGGCGGCTGGCAAATCTCTGGGTCATGGAGTGGAACAATCGGAAGAGCGAGCAACAGCTCCTCTTCAACCAGCGCCAGCAGATCCAGAGGATCTTCTCCCACTTCCAGCACGTCATAGCCCTTGGGCAGGTGCTCTGTGTTCGCCCCCTCATTCACCACGGCGTAGTCACACTCGCTATGAATAGGGAGAACAACAGGCTCCAGACAGCGCTGGCAAATCATGGTGACCGCAACATCCAGCTGACTATGGATAACCACCGTCCGCTGCTCGTCACGCCCGAAATCGAAACTGGCGAGCACCACACCCTGATCATCCTCGAGAGGATCGACTAACCGCTTCAGCCCAGACAATTGCAGCTCACCTTCAAAGCGAGCCGCTCGGTCTGCGAGCTTGCGCGGATCAACGTGCGGGGGTATTGGTCCTTTCAACATAAGCGCGGCATTCTAGGGACGCACCTCTCGACTGTCAAAGGAATTCCATCCCACAATATCCACTCTCCCGACGGGAAAGAATCCTCCTCTATATAAGGAAGGCCCCATGCGTCAGCTGCTTCTCGCATCAAGCTCACCCTATCGGCGCGAGCTGCTTTCACGCCTGCAGCTGCCGTTCGAAAGCGCCGCACCGGAAATTGACGAACGCCCCCTCCCGCAGGAACGGGCAGCAGACCTCGTCATACGACTGGCCCGCCAGAAGGCCGAGGCGCTCGCTGACCGCTATGCCGACCACCTGATCATCGGCTCCGACCAGGCCGCCGTTATCAACGAGCAGATACTTGGCAAACCATACACTTTTGACCGAGCGACCGAGCAGCTCAAGGCGAGTCGCGGCAGAAGTGTGGAGTTCCTGACGGGCCTGGCCTTGCTGGACAGCCGCAACGGCCACATCCAGGTCGACTGCGTAAGCTTCAAAGTCCACTTCCGCAACCTGACCGATGAGCAGATCGACCGCTATCTGCGCTCCGAAAAGCCGTTCGACTGCGCCGGCAGTTTCAAGGCCGAGGGCCTGGGCATCAGCCTGTTTCGTGCAACCGAAGGCAACGATGCAACCAGTCTAATCGGCCTGCCGCTTATCAGCCTCGTTGGCATGCTGAACCATGCGGGAGTGGCAGTACCCTGAGCTCAGCGAAGGCTCGGCCCTGCAAGCCCATCCAAAGCGCCAATTGAGCACCGACGCTGGCACCGAGTTTCTTGGTGAATCGGTCCAGCGGCGAATCCTTGACCGTGAAGTCGACCAACTCCGCCTCGCCAATGACTTCACGAGCTACGTAACTGGTGCTCCCCAAGCCATCGATCAAGCCAAGCTCCAGCGCCTGCTCGCCAGACCAAATCAAACCTGAAAACAACTCGGGATGGTCGGCGACCTGAAGCTTGTCTCCCCGGCCCAGCTTGACGCTCTCGATGAACTGCCGATGCGTCGTGGCCAAGACACCCTTCCAGAACGCCGTTTCCTCCGGCTTTTCCGGCTGGAATGGATCAAGAAAAGCCTTGTGCTCGCCAGACGTATAGACCCTGCGTTCGACGCCCAGCTTGTCCATGGTTTCGACGAAACCAAATGTCGCAGCTGTCACGCCTATCGACCCCACCAGGCTGGACTTATCCGCATAAATCTCGTCCGCTGCACTGGCGATGTAGTAAGCACCCGACGCACCCAGATCGGTGATCACGGCGTAGACCTTGATCTCCGGGTGTTCTCCACGCAAACGGCGGATCTCGTCAAAGATATAGCCCGACTGTACCGGACTGCCGCCAGGGCTGTTGATCCGCAGCACGACCCCCTTTGTACCCTCGTTCTCGAAGGCTTCGCGCAACGCCCCGACAATGTTGTCGGCACTGGCGGCTTCCTCGTCGGCAATCATGCCCCGCACATTGATCACCGCCGTGTGAGAATCCTCGGCTCGCTTATCGCCACCCATGGGTAGCAGAGGTGAGAACAGCGCCAACGCCACGAATAGATAGGCGAACGTCAGCAGCTTGAAAAAGATACCCCAGCGCCTGGCGCGACGCTGCTCCTGCACAGTGGCCAGCAGAGTCCGCTCCAGCAAGCGCCAGCTGTTGCGTTCTTCCTTGTCGCCCTGCATGGGCTCCTTCCATTGATCAGACATACGCACCTACTTTTGCGAGGCGAGGGGCGCACAACCACTCGCCGAGTTCCGAAAAATGATCGATTGCCAGGTAAGGCTCACAGGCCTGGAGAACCGCAGCCGACTGAGCGCCATACGATACCGCGACACTGTCGACGCCCGCTCGCCGCGCCATTTCGATATCGAACACCGAATCGCCGACCATCAAGGCCTGCTCCGCTTGCACACCGCAGTGCGCTAGGATTTCACGAAGCATCAAGGGGTCAGGCTTGCTGGCCGTCTCGTCCGCACAGCGGGTGACATCGAAGTACCCACCCCAACCATGGGCATCAAGTACCCGATTCAATCCTCGGCGCCCCTTCCCGGTAGCTACCGCGAGCAGGTAGCCCATCTCTCGAAAGCGCGCAAGCCCCTCGCGCACACCCGGGTAAAGTGCCGACGGCTCCTTTTCCAACTGTAGATAATGTTCGGCGTAGGCACGACGAAACGCTTCGACAAGCGCCACATCGGTCACGTCCGGATACAGCACGGCGATGGCCTCCGGCAGACCCAGCCCGATGATACCCTTGATCGCATTATCATCTAGCGGCAGCAAGCCGCAGGCCTCGGAAGCCCGCGAAATCGACTGAACAATACGCTCGATCGAATCGGCAAGCGTTCCGTCCCAATCGAATATCAGGACTTTGTACTTATCCACCCAACCTCTCCAAGGTGCTGGTCCAGAGCTCATCGACAGGCGCTTCGAGCTTCAATTCCGCTCCATCGGGTAGCGGCACCGTCAAGGCATAGGCATGCAGGAACAGGCGTTTGCCGCCCAGTTCGCGAATTTCCCGAGAAAAAGCCTTCATCACCATACTTCGAGTCACCCGCGATGCCGTGACCAGCGTGCCGCGCGTGCACGCGAATCTGATGAGTGCGCCCTGTGACGGGCTTGGCCTCGACCAGCGTGGCGAAATCACCGAATCGCCTTAACACACGAAACAGCGTCAACGCCTCTTTGCCGTCACTGGTCACTTCGACCATCCGCTCGCCGGAACGCAGCGTGTTCTTCAGCAAGGGCGCACTGACCTGTTTCTTGCCTGAGTCCCAGCGGCCGCGAACGAGCGCCATGTATCGCTTGTCGACACCGTCACCGCGAAGCTGCTCGTGCAGATGACGCAACATGCTGCGCTTCTTCGCCACCATGAGCAGCCCGGAAGTGTCACGATCCAGCCGATGGACCAATTCGAGCTCCTTGCACTCGGGCCTCAGCTGCCGCAACGCCTCGATCACTCCGAAACTCAAGCCGCTACCGCCATGTACCGCGATACCGGCAGGCTTGTTGATCACCATCAATGCCTTGTCTTCATACAGGATGGCCGTCTCCAGCCGCTCCAGTAACCCCTGCGCCAGCGGCACAGGCTCGTCGCGCTCGGCAATCCGCAACGGAGGCACACGCACCATGTCGCCAGCCTGAAGCTTGTATTCAGGCTTGATGCGCCCCTTGTTGACGCGCACCTCACCCTTGCGAAGGATGCGGTAGATGAGGGTCTTGGGCACACCCTTCAGTTGGGTTCGAAGAAAATTGTCGATGCGCTGGCCAGCGAGCTCGGGCGACACCTCGAGCAGTTGCACGCCAGAGGTCTGGGAGGGGATATTGGTCATCGACGGATCATATCAATTTTCATGGATTTGAAGCACTTAAACATTGCTGTTATAGTCCCGGACGCCACCAAAAGTGGCCAGGCCGCGGAATGCAAGCGAAATCGCCATTCCCGACCCAGCAATGTTCGAGGACGTGAGGCCGTCCGACGGAGCTTCCCTCCAGTAGCGGTGAAGCCCCGAAACAAGCCTTGAAGACATGATGCGTGCCCCCGTTGGGAATCGCGACAATCGACAACCCGCTCCCGGATTCTGCGAGCGGCACCCGATTTTCAAAGTATGAGTGTTGGGTGGAGATGCACAGCCACCGGTTGCGTAGCACAAGCTTTCGCAGACGCTTCATTTCGTCCGCAACCGATTGCTGATTCCTCCTCCCGAACCATTGCAGCTGTTTCGGCAGCCTGCAGGAGACGTCGTCGCGACGCCGGCCCAACTGGCCTCACATCGCTGGACACTGGAGTGCCTTACAACCATTCCTGACTCACCTGACACCGACCGCGAGAGTCGTGTGTGCCGAGCGTTGTTTCCGCCACATTGGAAACCGACGGTACAACATGAAAAGAATGCTAATTAACGCAACTCAGCCCGAAGAGTTGCGTGTCGCACTGGTCGATGGCCAACGCCTGTTCGATCTCGACATCGAATCCGGCGCCCGCGAACAGAAGAAAGCGAATATCTACAAGGGCAAGATCACTCGTGTCGAACCCAGCCTCGAGGCTGCCTTCGTCGATTTCGGTGCCGATCGCCATGGCTTCCTGCCGCTCAAAGAGATCTCCCGCGAGTATTTCAAGAAGTCGCCTGAAGGCAGGGTAAACATCAAGGACGTCCTGAGCGAAGGCCAGGAGGTCATCGTCCAGGTCGAAAAGGAAGAGCGTGGCAACAAGGGTGCCGCCCTGACGACCTTTATCAGCCTGGCCGGACGCTACCTCGTACTGATGCCGAACAACCCTCGCGCCGGCGGCATTTCTCGCCGCATTGAAGGCGAGGAACGAAACGAGCTTCGTGAAGCACTCAACGGCCTTGATGTCCCGGCCGACATGGGGCTCATCGTCCGCACTGCCGGCCTCGGCCGTTCCAGTGAAGAATTGCAATGGGATCTGGATTACCTGCTGCAGCTCTGGACAGCCGTGAAAGAAGCGTCTCAGGATCGCGCGGCGCCCTTCCTGATCTACCAGGAATCCAACGTCATTATTCGCGCGATCCGCGATTACCTGCGCCAGGACATTGGCGAAGTGCTGATCGATAGCGTAGAAGCGCAGAACGAAGCGCTTAGCTTCATCCAGCAAGTGATGCCGCAGTACGCTAGCAAGATCAAGCTTTACGAGGACAGCGTCCCCCTCTTCAACCGCTTCCAGATCGAAAGCCAGATCGAAACCGCCTTCCAGCGGGAAGTGAAGCTGCCATCTGGCGGCTCCATCGTCATCGACCCGACCGAAGCACTGGTCTCTATCGACATCAACTCGGCACGCGCCACCAAGGGTGGCGATATCGAGGAAACCGCGCTGCAGACCAATCTCGAAGCGGCCGAAGAGATTGCCCGCCAATTGCGCTTACGTGACATCGGCGGCCTGATCGTCATTGACTTCATCGACATGACGCCAGCCAAGAACCAGCGTGCCGTCGAAGAGAAAGTGCGCGAGGCACTGGAGGCCGACCGCGCGCGCATCCAAGTTGGTCGTATCTCACGCTTCGGCCTGTTGGAAATGTCGCGTCAGCGCCTACGCCCATCTCTGGGCGAGACCAGCGGCATCGTCTGCCCACGCTGCAACGGCCAGGGCATCATCCGGGACGTCGAGTCGCTGTCGCTCGCGATCCTGCGCCTGATCGAAGAAGAGGCGCTCAAGGATCGTACCGCTGAGGTACGAGCACGCGTGCCGTTCCAGGTGGCCGCGTTCCTGCTCAACGAGAAACGCAACGCCATCACCAAGATCGAGCTGCGCACCCGCGCTCGCATCTTCATCCTGCCTGACGACCATCTTGAGACGCCCCACTTCGAAGTGCAGCGCCTGCGTGACGACAGCCCGGACATCATTGCCGGCCAGGCGAGCTACGAAATGAGTCCGACAGAAGTCGAAGAGACTCAGCCGGTCAGCTCGACGCGCACCCTGGTCCGCCAGGAAGCAGCCGTCAAGACCGCGCCGCAGCGGACGGCCCCTGCCCCGGCCCCCACGCCTGTCCCGACTGCCTCCGTAGCGGTACCGGCAGCACAGGAGCCGAGCTTGTTCAAGGGCCTGGTCAAGTCGCTGATTGGTCTGTTCGCAGGCAAGCAGGACACGCCTCAGGTCGAAGCAGAGAAGAAGCCAAGCGGCAACCGGCCACAGCGCAATGACGAGCGCCGCAGCAGCCGTCAACAGAATCGCCGTCGTGACTCGCGCGGCAATCGTGACGAAGAGCGCAAGCCCCGGGAAGAGCGCGCACCGCGCGAAGATCGGCAGGCACGCGAAGAGCGCCAGCCGCGTGAAGAACGCCAGCCACGCGCACCACGCGAAGATCGCAAGCCGCGTGAGCCCCGCGAAGTTCGTGAGCCGCAATCGGACAATGCGGATACCGTGGCCCAGCCACAAGCCCGCCGCGAGCGCGCACCGCGCGAAGATCGCCAGCCTCGCGAAGAGCGCAAGCGTGAGCTACGCGCACCGCTGGATGAAGCCGTACAGCCTACGCCAGAAACCGAAGAGATCAGCGAACGCAAACCCCGTACGCCTCGCGAAGAGCGCAAGCCTCGTCCAGAACAGGCAGTGACCGAAGAAGCACTGCAGCAGAACGAGGAAATCAGCGACGAAAATGCTCAAGAGGAACAGGAGAACACGGAAGGCAACGAGCGGCCTCGCCGGCGCTCACGTGGTCAGCGTCGCCGCAGCAACCGTCGTGACCGCCAGCGCGACGCCAACGGTAACGAAATCGAGGGCGAGACCGAGACAGCGGCCAACGGTGAAGTAAGCGAAGACAACGCGCCGGTCAAATCCGAGCAGGTTGCCATCGCCGCAACCGCTGCAGCCCTTGCCGCCAACACCGCGGATACGGAGGAGCAGCCCAAGCCCGAAGCAACTCCGCTGGCCGCTGACGTCAGCACGGCCGCCGAACCGGCAGCGATTGCGCCAGTCGCCGAAGAAATCGAAGCGCCAGCCGCTGCTGACATCAGCGAAACGAGCCAGGAGGTGCGCGCGCCTGTAGCCCCCACCGCCGAAACCAGCGCGCCCGTTACGCCAGACGAGCCCGAGCAGGCGGCCCCGTCCGAACCTGCTGCGCCTGCAGCGGTTACTGCAACCGTCCTCACCCCCTCGGGCCGCGCACCGAACGACCCTCGCGAGGTCCGTCGCCGTCGCCTGGAACAGGAACGGCTCGCCAAAGAAGCTGCCGAGGCTCAAACCAAGGCGGAAGCCGAAGCCAAAGTCGCAGCCGAACAGCCGTTGGCGAGCCCGGAGGTCGTTGCGAGCGATGCGGTCGAGTCCGCTGCTGCCGCAGCAGTGCAAGAAGAAGCGCCTGTTGCCAGCGTAACCACACCGGAACAAGCGGAAGAGATTCCGGCGCCAACCGCAGCTGATGAGCCAGAGGCTCCGAAGCAAGCGGATGCGACCGAGCCGTCTACCGACGCGGTCGAATCCGTAGCAACGACAGAGCGGGAAGCCGGTCCGAGCCCGCTGGACGGCGAGCAACAGGAAAGTGCCCCGACCAAGGCCGAGCCTGACGATCAGCATAAGCGCCAGAGCTGATCGGCAAATGGAAAAAAGGGATGCTTCGGCATCCCTTTTTATTTGGCTGTCCCGTCCTGAATAGCTTTACAACTTCTGAACTGTTTTCAGAAAAGGATGCGATGGAAGCAGCAGGAAGACGTGTTAGCGCCTAAGGTGATAACTGTTGAATGACCAGTCGCACGCCTCTCAAAGCACGTTTGGCTCAATCTCCAGTTCGACGCCAAAACGGTTGGCGATATCGGCCTGTATCCGACCGGCCAGCGCCAGAATCGCCCCACCGCTTGCGCCACCGTAATTCACCAGCACCAGGGCTTGATGCTGGTGAACCCCGGCATTACCGTCACGGTAGCCCTTCCAGCCAGCCTTCTCGATTAGCCAGCCAGCCGCCAGCTTTACCTGCCCGTCTGGCTGTGGAAACGCGACCAGATCGGGATATTCCTGGCGCAGCGTGGCCGCAACCGACTCAGCAACCAGCGGGTTCTTGAAAAAGCTACCGGCATTTCCCAACTGCGCCGGGTCAGGAGCTTCTCGCTGCGAATGGCGCAGACGGCGCGGCTGACATCAGCCGCAGTCGGTCGCTCGATGCCGTCATGCTGCAATCGCTGCCGCAGCGGGCCGTAGTCGAGCTTGAGCACCGGCATGCGCCGGAGATTGAAGCGTACGCGAAGAATCACGAAGCGCTCAGGCGCGCGCTTGAATATGCTGTCGCGATAGTCGAACTGGCAGGCATTCAAATCGAAGTCCCGGAGCTCACAGGTTTGACGGTCCATTGCCGTCAGCCCAACGAACGCATCCTTGATCTCGACACCGTAAGCGCCCACGTTCTGAATGGGTGCAGCCCCGACCGTTCCCGGTATAAGGCTGAGATTCTCGAGCCCTGAGAGCCCCAAGCCGATGCAATGGCGCACGAATGGATGCCAGGGCTCGCCCGCCTCGGCTTCGACGACCACCTCGTCACCCGCATCGGACAGGATGCGAATGCCGCGGCTTGCCATCCGCAACACGAGCGCCTCAACATCAGCAGTCAGGACGAGATTGCTACCACCACCGATTACCCGCAACGGGAGGCCGAGCCCACGCGCGGCATGAATGGCGTCGCAGACATCCGCGTCGGACTTCGCTTCGGCATAACGCGCCGCACGCGCCTCTATGCCAAACGTGTTGAAAGGCAACAAGGAACGCTGCGCCTCGACCACCAGACTCACAGGCATCTCCTGGCTTCGGCGAGCAGACCGTCTGCGGCTTGTTCAATGAGCCGTAACACATACTCGAAGCCCTCGGCCCCGCCGTAGTAGGGATCTGGAACCTCATCCACTTCGGCGCCATATCGACGCAGCAGCAAGTCGACCTCGGCCCTCGCATCCCCGGGGCGCTGCGCCTGCAAGCGAGCCAGGTTGTCGTGATCCATCGCCAGAATCAGGTCGAACTGATGGAAGTCGTCAGGACTGACCTGCCTTGCTTGCAAAGCGCTCAGATCGTAGCCGCGACAGGCCGCCGCCTCGCATGCTCGCGGATCCGGCGCCTTGCCCACATGCCAATCACCGGTACCTGCCGAGTCGATGAGGATCCGGTCAGCGAGTCCCGCCTCGTCGAGCTTGGCACGAACGACCGCTTCCGCCGTCGGTGAGCGGCAGATATTTCCCATGCAAACGAAGAGTATCCTCACGCTGGTGCCCCAAGCAGCCTGCGGACGCGCACGAGGTCTTCCGGCGTATCCACACCCGCCGGCGGCGGCTCGACCGCGTCATCGACATGGATACGCTTGCCATGCCAAAGCGCGCGGAGCTGCTCCAGGCACTCGGTATTTTCCAGCCAGCACGGCCCCCATGCCACGAAGTCGGCGAGAAAACCCGCCCGGTAGGCATAGATGCCGATGTGACGGCGATACGGCACACCAGCCGGTAGCGCCGAAGGCTCATTGCTGAACTCGTCACGGGCCCAAGGCAACGGCGCGCGGCTGAACGTCAATGCGAACCCGTTGATATCGGTTAACACCTTGACCACATTTGGATTGAACAACGCCTCGACCTGCTCGAGAGGCTCGGCCAAGGTTGCGATCGCCGCCTCGGGGTGAGCGGCAAGATTTCCGGCCACCTGATTGATAACGGCGGGTGGTATCAAGGGTTCATCACCCTGCACGTTCACGACAATCGCATCGCTCGATAGCCGCAGCGCGCGTGCCACCTCTGCCAGACGGTCGGTTCCGGAGTTGTGCTCGACATGGGTCAGCACCGCATCGGCACCAAAGTCCTGGCACTCCTTCAGGATCCGCTCGTCATCAGTGGCGACGACGACGCGCTGCGCGGCGCTTCGGCAAGCCTGTTCCCAGACGTGGCGAATCATCGGCTTGCCAGCGATGTCCTGTAGCGGCTTACCAGGCAGACGGCTCGAGGCATAGCGTGCCGGAATGACGACAGTAAAAGCGGTGCTCATTTGTCCAGACGCTCATCGACATCCAGCGTCCGCGCTTCACCCTCGAGCATGACGGGAATGCCATCCCGCACAGGAAAGGCGAGGCCGTCGGCCTTGCAAATCAATTCCGACTTGTCGTCGGCGAGCTTCAGGGACCCTTGCAGAGCGGGCAGGCGAGAATATCGAGAAGTTTGGTGTCCATGCGCAGTCCTTGAAAGCCGCGACTGCAAGGCAGGCAAGCGGCTTATGATTGATCGGGCAACAACCGATCCAACTGCGTATCAAACCAGGCGACGAAGGCGGAAGAGGGCTTGGCCTGCACCTGCAGATAGCACCAGCCGGAAGGCGCGAATGCCCGGCATTTGACCGCGTCCTTCTCGGTCATCACCAACGGGAGCGAAGGACTGAATGTCAGTTGCTCGAGACTGTAATGGGCGTGATCGGCGAACGGATGCGGAATCGGTCGCCAGTGTAGCGCCTCGAGCGTAGCGAAGAAACGCTCAGGATTACCGATCCCGGCAACGGCGTGCATCGATTGGCCAGCGGGAAAGTGGTCGAGCGGCAGCCGCGCTGAAGAAGCCAGCTCGACAAGACACGAAGGCTCCAACGAAAACGCATAGCCTTGCATCGTGTCCGCCATCGCACCATTGAGCAGCACCGCATCGACACTCTGCAGGCGCTCGGCCGGTTCGCGCAGCGGGCCAGCCGGCAGACAACGTCCATTTCCAAGCCCGCGCGCGGCATCGATCAGGACCAGCTCGAGATCCCGGGCGAGTCGATAGTGTTGAAGCCCGTCATCGGACAACACAAGGTCGAGCGTCTCGCTGGCCAACAAATACTGCACGGCCCGCGGACGATCAGGATCGATGACCAGCGGCACGCCGGTGCGCTGAACGATCAGCAAAGGCTCGTCACCGGCTTGCTCGGCGGTCTGCTCTGCCCCCACGCGCCAGGGCAGCGATGGCGGCTTGGCCCCGTAACCGCGACTGACAACACCGACCCGCAAACCTCGGCTTCGGCAATGCTCGATCAGCCACAGGATCAAGGGAGTTTTGCCGGTACCTCCAACCGTGACGTTGCCGACGACGATAAGCGGTACTGGCGCCCGATAACTCTCGCTGGCACCTGCCAGAAAGCGCTGTCGTCGAACGCTTACCACCTGGCGATACAGGACCTCGAGCGGCCGAAGCAGCGAGAGCGCGGGATGGCCGTGGTACCAGGCTCGCTGGAGCCGCTCGACGAAGGTCATCAGGGCTCCGGCTGTGCCTCGACGGTCGTGATGCGCAGGTGGGCGAAGCCCAGCTTGCCAGCGGCATCCATCGCGGTAATGACGGCCTGATGGGGGCTCTTGCCGTCCGCGCTGATGATCATGGGCAGGCTGGTGTCGCCTGCCGACTCTTTGGCCAGGGCGGCCATGAGCGTATTCAGATCATGCTTGATCAAAGCTTTGCCGTTGAGCGAGAAGGTGCCGTCGACGTCGATGACAACCTCGAGTTGTTTCTTCTCGGCCTGCTCCGGCGGCGTGCCACTGGCAGCCTCCGGCAGATCGACCTTCAGTTGCGTCTCGCGTGTAAAGGTCGTGGTGACCACGAAGAACAGCAGCAAAATGAAGACAACGTCGATCAGGGGGCCAGTCCGATATCGACGTTGTCCCGCGCCTTGCGTCGAAATTTCACGCTTTGCCCTCGCCCAGATCGACGTCACGGTCACCCTGCACGACTTCGACCAGCTTGATGGCTTCCTGCTCCATGCCAACCACCAGCTCCTCGACGCGGCGAAGCAGGAAGCGATGGAAGAACAGGGCCGGAATGCCGACCATCAGGCCAGCGGCCGTGGTGATGAGCGCCTTGGAGATACCGGACGCCAGCAACGGCGCATTGGCCATGCCCGAACCCATGAAGGCACTGAATATCTCGATCATGCCCAGTACCGTGCCGAGCAGGCCCAGCAAGGGCGCAATCCCGGCAATGGTGCCGAGGGCATTCAGGTAGCGCTCCAGGTTGTGGACCACCCGGGCCGCGGCCTCCTCGATGCACTCCTTCATGATCTCCCGGCCGTGCTTGGAATTGGCCAGCCCGGCCGCCAGGATCTCGCCCAACGGTGAGTCGGCCCGGAGCTCCTTGAGCTTCTGATTGCTCAACTTCTTGTCCTTGATCCACTTCCACACCTGGCCTAGCAGATGTGGAGGCGTGACGCGGCTGGGCCGCAGCGTCCATAGGCGTTCGGCGATAATGCCGGCGGCCGCGATGGAACAGAGAATGATCGGTAGCATAATCCAGCCACCTGCTTTGACCAGCTCCCACACGAGACGAATCCCCCTCGAAAAAGTGGCGCCACTCTAGCATAGGGGCGAGAGCCCGCCGACGGCCCGGGTTCTCATTTTTCCCGCCAGAATCGCTGCTCGTCGCGTAATGCCGATACCGGCTCGAAGCGCCCGAGCCTCAGCCGTAGCGCGCCGGAAATCGCGGTATCGTGGATCCCTATGCCTGCCTGCCGCAGTCGCTCGACGACCTCTGGGTGTGGATGACCGAAAGCGTTATGCAGGCTGCGCGAGACGAGCGCATCACGGGCGCCCACCGCCTCGATGAAGGCCTCCGAGGACGAGCTCCGGCTGCCGTGATGCGGTAGCAACAGCCACCTCGCCCTGATCGGCATGGCGCTCTCCAGCAGTGCCTGTTCAGCCGCTACATCGATATCACCGGTCAACAGTAGCCGCTCGTCTCCTGCATCGACGAGCAGCACGCAAGATGCGCCATTGCCATCCTTCGCCTCATCCCACCGCCACAGGGCGAAACGGACACCATCCCACTCCCAGCGTTGGCCGGAGCGACACGGCTCAGGGCCGAGCGCGGCTGGCAGTCTATCCGGCTCGCCGCTGACTACCCGCAGCGGCTCGAGGCCACGCTGGATGGCCAACGCGCCACCTGCGTGGTCACTGTCGGCATGACTCAACAGCAGAAGGTCCAGACCGGCTACGCCCAGACCACGAAGCGCCGGGTGCACTACACGCTCACCTATATCGAAGTCACCATAGCGGGGCCCCGCATCGTAGAGCATCGCATGTTCGGCGGTGCGGACCAGTACGGACAGCCCCTGCCCAACGTCCATCACCCAGACCTCGGCCTGCCCCGGCTCCGGCCTGTCTATGGGCGGGAACAATAAAGGCGCGAGCAGCAGCCAGCCCAACGCGCGACCGGGGATGCCAGCCGGCAGCAAGATGACAAGGGTACCGAGCCAGACCATCACCCAGGCCCACAATGGCATCGACGGCGCCAGCCATGCCGGCTGCCAGGCTGCCAGCACGTCCAGGCACCCGAACAACATCGAGATAAGCCCGCCGGCGATCCACAACACCGTCTCGCCGAGCAGGGGTACACCCAGCAGCAAGGTACCCAGCAGCGACAGCGGGACGATAACCGCACTCACCAACGGCACAGCGATCAGATTCGCCAAGGGTGCGGTCAGGCTGATGGGCAAGCCGAGTGCCAGAAGTACAGGCAGCAATCCCAGCGACATACTCCACTGCGCTCGGCCAAGCGTCCGCCACCATCGCAGCACTCCCAGTCGCCCACGGAACACGAAAGCGAGCATCGCCACCGCTAAAAAGGACAACCAGAACCCGGACTGCAGCGCGACCAGAGGGTCGTAAATGAGCACGACATCCAGGGCGACCAGCACCGGCAGCCAGACACCGAGATGGCGAAAGCGCAAACGCCAGACCAATACCAGCACCACCATCATGCAGGCACGCTGTACCGGCACTTCGAAGCCGGCCAGCCAGCCATAGGCCAAGGCCCCGCCGCCAGCCAGGGTACAGGCCCAGGGCAGCCAGGGCAGGCGTGATGGCCACAGCCCCCCACCTGGCCGCCAACGCGACCAGGCCATAGAGCAAGCCGGCCAGCATGCCGACATGCTGCCCGGATATAACCATCAGATGCACGGTGCCTGTCGCCTGCAGGACTTGCCAGTCGGCCGGCGATAGTCCGCTGTCATCGCCAACGACCAGTGCGGCAACGGCACCTGAGCGGCCATGCGCCGACACGTCCAGCAGCCGCTCCCGAAGTCGGTCTCGCCATCCGCTACCGGCGGGCGCTGGGGAACGAAGCTCTCCGGCCTTGACCGTGCCACTCGCACCGATCCGATGTGAAAGCAACCAGCCTTCGTAATCAAAGGTGTGAGGATTGACCAGCCCTCGCGGGCGTTTGAGCTTTGCCGCAACCCGCCATCGCTCACCGGCGCGAACCTGGGGCCCGCCGTACCATGCAAGCCGGATCTGCGATGGCAGCCCGGCGTGTCGGGAACTGATGTCGACGAGCTCGAAGCGGACGACATTGCCTTGCACGCTCGGCAGCCCCTGCACCTGCCCCTCCAGCCAGAACGTCCGGCCGTCGAGCTCCAGTGGCAAGCGATCCTGAAGTGCCCAATGCCCCTGCAGGCAAGCCCAGCCGAACCCCAGACAAAGAAAAGCAAGCGGCCACAGACGGGTGCGCAACACGACCCCACTGACGACCAGCAGAATGCCCCATACCCATGGCGGTGGTAACTGGGGCACGAATCGCAGCGATAGCAGGCCCGCTGCGAGCGCCAGCAGCGCTATAACCATCAGAACTCCCGGATTCCTTTCCTGAGCGGGCACATCACGGCCCGCCTGCGACCTCCTGTCGCCCGCGAACATTAGCAGCTGTTACAAAAAGAGCGCCCAGCCGGCCTTCTCGTTTCAGGCATAATCGCTCGCTCAGCCTGCCAGAGAACCTTCATGCCGCGTCGTTTCTTCAAACGCTACATGCCGCACCCGGACCGTATTAAGGCCAACAAATCCCTGCGCTTTCTCGGCACGCTGATACACGACCCCAACCTGCTGCATCTGAACCGCCACTCGGTCGCCCGCGCAATGGCGATCGGACTGTTCTGGGCCATGATCCCGATGCCGATGCAGATGCTTGTTGCAGCGCTTTGCGCGGTGCCGGCACGGGCCAATCTGCCCATTGCCGTTGGCTTGGTATGGCTGACCAACCCCTTGACCATGCCGCCGGTGTTTTACTGCAACTACAAAGTAGGCGCCTGGCTGATGGACACGCCTGTCTCGCCCATGCCGATGGAGCTCAGCCTCGCCTGGGTGACGCAGATGCTCGAGAGCCACTGGCAGCCGCTATTTCTCGGATCGCTGGTCGTCGCGGTGGGGGCATCGATATTCGGCTACGTCGCGACCCAGGCTTACTGGCGCTGGTGGGTGGCGCGCAACTGGCGCAAGCGCCAACAGTCACGACGCTAGGTCTATTCGTAGCGCAAGGCCTCGGCCGGCTGGGTCTGAGCGGCGCGCCAGGCTGGGTAAAGCGTCGCCAGAAAGCTGAGCACCAGGGCAGCCAGCGTGACCAGCAGGACATCTTCCAGGCGAAGCTCCGACGGTAGCGTATTGATGAAATACACATCCGAGCTGAAGATGTGTTGCCCCGTCACCCGCTCCAGCCAACCGACCAAGGCGCTGACATTGAGTGCGCCGAGCACCCCGAGCACCATGCCGATGAGCGTCCCGGTCAAGCCGATGATGCTGCCCTGCACCATGAAGATCGTCATGATCTGACGCGGCGTCGCACCCAGGGTCCGCAGAATCGCGATATCGGCGCGCTTGTCGGCCACCACCATGATCAGCGTCGCGATGATGTTGAAGGCCGCGACGGCGACGATCAGCAGTAACAGCAGGCCGATCATGGTCTTCTCCATCTTCATGGCACTGAACAGACTGCCCTGGGTCATCGACCAGTCACGGGCGCGATATCCCTCGCCCATCGTCGTTGCCAGTTCGCTCGCCACCATGGGCGCCTGGTAGAGATCGGCCAAACGCACCCTGACACCCTCGACCTGCTCGGGATCCCACTTCTGGATACGTGCCGCATCAGCACGATGGATCATGGCCAAGCTGCCATCCAGCTCGGCACCCACCTTGAACACGCCCACGACGTTCAGCCGCTGCATGCGGGGCGTGACCCCACCGGGCGCATCGCTGAGCTCCGGCACGATGAGGGTGAGCTTGTCGCCGATCCGCAACCCAAAACGCCGCGCGGTCATCAAGCCGAGGATGACCCCCGACTCGCCCGCGCGCAGGTCCTCCAGACGACCACCAACCATCCTTGAACCGAGAATCGACACCTGGCCTTCAGCCTCGGGATCGATACCGTTGATCTCGATCGGCTGCATGTTGCCTTTGAACGACAGCATGCCCTCAAGCTGAGTGACCGGCGCCGTTCCAAGCACCTGAGGATGCCCGTCGAGCTGCTTGGCTACCGCTTGCCAGTCATTCAGTGGCTGGCCCGCACCGGTGATCACCGCATGCGGCACCATTCCAAGGATTCGGTTGCTCATCTCCCGCTGGAAGCCGTTCATGACCGACAAGACCATGATCATCGCCAGCACGCCCAGCGCCAGTCCGATCATCGACGTCAGCGAGATAAAGGATATGAAGTGGTTACGGCGCTTGGCCCGCGTGTAGCGGCTGCCAATGAAGATGCTCAAGGGTCTGAACATCAGGCCTCCACCAAGCGGCCGTCTTCGAGGCGCAGCACCTTGTCCATCTGCCGGGCAAGCTGCGGATCGTGCGTCACGACAAGAAAGGCGGTACGCAGCGACGTGCTGAGCTCAAGCATCAGGTCCTGGATACCCTGGGCGGTGTGGTGGTCGAGATTGCCAGTGGGCTCGTCCAGCAGGACCAGCGCCGGCTGGTTGGCCAGCGCACGCGCAATCGCGACACGTTGGCGCTCGCCGCCAGACAGTTCGGACGGTTTATGAGCGAGCCGGTGACCCAGGCCAACACGGGTAAGCAGGTCGCGTGCGCGGGTGCGTGCCTCGGGGATCGACACCTTGCCGATCAACAGAGGCATGCAAACATTTTCCAGCGCGGTGAACTCAGGCAACAGGTGATGGAACTGATAGACGAAGCCCAGCGCACGATTTCGCAGCAGCCCGCGGTCTTTTTCGCTCAGGGCCGAGAGTTCTTCCCCGGCCAACCAGACACTTCCCTCACTCGGCGTATCGAGGCCGCCCAGCAGATTGAGCAAGGTGCTCTTGCCCGAACCGGAGGTGCCAACGATGGCGACTCGCTGCCCGGGATAGAGCTCCAGCTGCAGGCCGGCCAGCACACTGACCGATTCGGGTCCCTGCTCGTATCGCTTGCCGAGGTTGCGGCAGCTCAGAACCGCCTGGTCAGGTGACCATTCATTCATAACCCGTTCACTCATAACGTAGTGCCTCGGCTGGCTGGGTACGCGCCGCGCGCCAGGCCGGGTACAGGGTGGCGAGAAAACTCAGGACCAATGCCGCCACGCAGACCTGGACGACGTCCGCCGTCATCAGCCGAGACGGCAGGTAGTCGATGAAATAGACGTCTGCACTCAGGAATTTATGCCCGATCAGCTTCTCCAGTGCGGAAATCCAGGCACTGACATTAAGCGCTGCGACAATCCCAAGCACGGCGCCGACCAGCGTTCCGACGACGCCGATCACGGTGCCCTGCACCATGAAGATCGCCATGATCTGCCGCGGTGTGGCGCCAAGCGTACGCAGGATGGCAATGTCGCCGCGCTTGTCGGTCACGACCATCACCAGTGTCGAAATGATGTTAAAGGCGGCGACCGCGACGATCAGCAACAGCAACAGGCCAATCATCGCCTTTTCCATGCGAATGGCCTGATACAGGTTGCCGTGAGTACGGGTCCAGTCGCGCGAGTAGAAATCGTCGCCCAGGTTGCCAGCCAGCTCCCAGGCAATGCGCGGTGCCTGAAAGAGGTCGTTGAAACGCAGGCGCAGTCCCTGGACCTGGTCGGGGCGCCAGCGGTGCAGCCGTGCGAGATCGGAAATGTTGGCCATGGCGACGTGGCCATCGATCTCCCCCGCCCCTACATGGAAGATGCCCTGAACGGTAAAACGCTTCATCCGCGGAAAGACGCCCGCGGGTGTCACCGTGACTTCCGGTGCGACGAAGGTAACCTTGTCACCGACTCCAACGCCAAGTTTCTGGGCCGCGCTGTCACCCAGGACGATGCCGAACTCACCTGGCTTGAGCGATTCGAGCGACCCTTCGCGGAAAAATTGCCCGATGATCGACACCTGCGATTCCATTGCCGGATCGACTGCATTGATCAAGGTCTTGCTTACCCGGCCGCGATTGGTCAGCAGGCCCTGCATCTGGATGAAAGGGGCGACCGCTTCAACCTGAGGGTGAGCGACCAGACGTTCGCCGACAGCGCGCCAGTCGTCGATGGGCACCGGACTTTCGACCGTTGCATGCGGAACCATGCCCAGCACACGGGTGCGCATTTCATGATCGAAGCCGTTCATTACCGACAGCACGACAATCATGACCAGCACACCGAGCGCCAATCCGATCATGGATGTGAAGGAAATGAACGAAACGAAGAGGCTGCGACGTCTGGCGCGTGTGTAACGTGCCCCGATATACACGGACAGCGGTCTGAACATAAATCGATGGGTTCGCTTTCGCTGGCGGAAACAAGCTGAATGACGCGGCCAGGCGGCCTGATACACTCAAGCCAACACTGCAGCCCAGGGATCGACATGCCTACAGAAGACATCGAAGACCGACGCGAATACTATCGCATCGAGGACGTCATCGCACTGGAAATCCTGCCTCCGGACGAAACCACCCCTAACGCCCCTGCCAGCAAGGATGGATCGGAGAAACTCTTCGACCTGCTCGCCGAACTCAATCAAATGGAGTTCGAGGCCCAGCACCTGCTCCGCCAGATCGGCGAGCGTAACCGTACCCTGGCCAGCTACCTCAAGGTACAGAACAAGCGCATCGACCTGCTCGGTCAGGCGCTGGCGCAGACCTTTTGAAGGACCTAGGCTCGACGCGCGAGGTGGTCCTGTCGGAAGGCGGCGTCAGCTTCGTTCACGACCAGTCGCTCGATGAAGGCTCGACCTGGCGCTTGAAGATGATGCTGATGCCGCAAGGCCTCGGGATGCTGCTCTGGGCACGCATCGCCAGCTGCCAGCCTCTGCCTGACGGGGGCTTCAGCATCGGTACATCCTTCGAAGCGCTGACTGATGCACAGCGGCAATTGCTGGCACGCCATATCCTGCAGAAACAGGCGACGCAACGGCGCCTGGCCCGCGAATCACTGCAAGGAACCTGATATGCGCCACCTTCTCTTCTCGTTGATCACCCTGCTCCTCTGCGCACCCGCCAGCGCCGAGGTCATCCGGATTCCAGTCGGTCAGCAGGGTTCACCTAGCATCGAGCTGCCGGACCGCGGCGATTCGAAGAATCGCGTTCTGGACCGTTTCGGCCTGGCGGACGAGGAGCATCCACCGGTGGGTCAACCGCCCATCACGCGCTGGGATTACCGCGAGTTCTCGGTCTACTTCGAGGGCAACCGGGTCATCAACAGCGTTCGACACCGTCAACCCGCAGTCGCGGGACAGGTCCCCTAGCACAGCGAGAAAGACCACTGTGACACTCATCTACGGCCACCGAGGCGCTAAGGGCGAAGCGCCCGAAAATACCCTGACCAGTTTCCAGCAATGCCTTGCGCACGGGGTTCGCCGTTGCGAGCTGGACCTTCACTTGTCAAAGGACGGCGAGCTGATGGTCATACACGACCCGACCCTCAAGCGCACCACGGGGCGCCGGGGCAAGGTCGTCGAGCAAGAAGCCGAAGATCTGGTGCGCCTGGATGCACGCCATGGTGGACCGGGATGGAAACAGCCCTGCCCCATCCCCCGTCTGGCTGAGCTGTTCGAACGATGTGACTTCGAACACTGGCAACTCGAAGTCAAAAGCGCCTCTCGCGTACGTGCCGCACGTTCCGTGCAGGCGATCAAGGCTCTCGCCGAGCAGCACGGCTTGCTCGACCGTATCACCGTCACGTCCGGGTCACGGGAGGTCTTGCGCGCGCTCAAGCGGCTGACGCCGGAGCTGTCATGCGGGCTGGTGGCCGAATATGCCTGGCTCGACCCCATCAAGGTTGCCCAGCAATATGGATGCGACTACCTCGTCCTGAAATGGACGCTATGCACCCCCGAACGGATCGCGAAGGCGCAACAGCAAGGGTTGCATGTGTCGGTGTGGACCGTGAATGAGCCTGCGCTCATGCGCCGGTTGGCCGACTTCGGCGTAGACAGCCTGATCACCGACTTCCCGGGCCTGGCCGTCAGCACCCTGCGCAGCAGGGGCTGAAAGAAGCGGGCCGCCTCGCGGCGGCCCCTGTACCTGAGCTAGAAACTTTCCCGATTGGGCCAACGCCACGTCCGGGAATCCTCTCCGACCGGCTCAGGCCACCGGTCGGAGCCGCTCAAAAAGCCGGTTGAGTCCGTCGAACGCCGCGACGCGATAGGCCTCCGCCATCGTCGGGTAGTTGAACGTCGTGTTGATGAAGTACTTGATGGTATTGGCTTCGCCGGGCTGGTTCATGATGGCCTGGCCGATATGCACGATTTCCGAAGCCTGGTAACCGAAGCAATGCACGCCCAGGACCGCCAGGGTCTCGCGATGGAAGAGTATCTTCAGCATCCCGACCGGTTCGGCCGAAATCTGCGCGCGAGCCATGCTCTTGAAAAACGCCTTGCCGACTTCGTACGGGATCTTGGCCTCGGTGAGCTCACGCTCGTTCTTTCCGATCGAGCTGATCTCGGGAATGGTGTAAATCCCGGTTGGGACGTCGTCCACGAAGCGCCAGCTGTCGTTGTCGACAATGCTGCCGGCCGCCGAACGGCCCTGGTCATAAGCTGCGCTCGCCAGCGACGGCCAACCGATCACATCACCGGCAGCATAGATATTGCCAACCTCGGTGCGGTAGTGCTCGTCGACCTGAACCTGCCCACGGCTGTTGACCTTCAGCCCGATGTTTTCCAGCGCGAGCTTGTCCGTGTTGCCGGTACGCCCATTGCACCAGAGGAAGGCATCCGCCTTGATCTTCTTGCCGGACTTCAGGTGCAGGATGACCCCGTTGTCGACGCCTTCGACGCGCTCGTACTCCTCGCGATGGCGAATCAACACGTTGTTGTTGCGCAGGTGATAACTGAGCGCATCGGAAATCTCATCATCGAGAAAGCTCAGCAACTGGTCGCGGTTGTCGATCAGATCGACCAGTACGCCAAGACCACTGAAAATCGACGCATATTCAGAACCAATTACGCCCGCTCCGTAAATGATCAGCCGACGGGGCGTGTGGCTCAGGGTCAGGATGGTGTCGCTGTCATAGATGCGCGGGTGCGAAAAGTCGATGTCGGACGGTCGATAGGGGCGCGAACCCGTCGCGATGATGAACTGGTTGGCCACCAGTTTCTCGACCATACCGTTGACGCTGACGACCTCGACGGTCTGCTCGTCGGAGAAGCTAGCCGTTCCGAAGAACAGGTCGATTCGATTGCGTGCGTAGTAGCCCGTACGCGAGGTCACCTGCTTGGCGATCACGCTTTCGGCACTCTTGAGTACATCTGGGAAGGAGAACCAGCGCGGCTCACCGATCTGGCGGAACAACGGATTGTTGTTGTACTGCATGATCTGCCGCACCGAGTGGCGCAGCGCTTTCGAAGGGATGGTCCCAAGATGGGTGGAGTTGCCCCCCACATGAGGCCGGCTGTCGACAACCGCTACCTTGCGCCCTGCCTTGACCGCATTCATCGCGGCGCCCTCTCCGGCAGGACCTGAACCCAGTATCACTACATCGTAGTTGTAAACCGCCATATTCACCCCTGAAGCGACAGGCACCCCCCGCCGCAGCTAACAAAAATCGACTGTCTCAGGCAACGCCTGCATGCGGGTTGCCTCGACCAGCCGCTGAACGCGGAATCGATCCGGTTCAGCGCCGGTATGAGCTTGAGTCGCCCTTGGCTTAGCGTCTGGTCGCGTCGTACGCGAGATCAGCTTTTGCGCCCTGCTTCGCCTGCTCGTTCACTTCCTCGCACTTCTCGCGGCTGCCTCCGCAGATCGAGCATTCCTTCTCGATGCCGAGGTTGGCGATACCACCGCAGGACCCTGCAATGGGCTTGCGCCCCATGATCACGCCAATAGCCATACCAAAGACGACCAGCAGCATGATGACGAATACCAATAACCAGGTCATTGCTCTGCTCCCGCACCGAAGAGCTCATCGAAAGCCTCGGTGCTCTTGCTGATGAATTCTTGCCCCTCGTGAATCACGAAGAACGCTGCGATATCCCGTTGCGTGGCATAGGCCAGGCCCCGTTCGGGCCCGAGCACCATGAGCAGGGTAGACAACCCGTCTGCCCTCAAGGTCGATTTATCCACTACCGTCACGGCGGCCAGACGATGCTCGATCGGCGCCCCGGTCAGCGGGTCGAGTGTATGGGAGTAGCGCTTACCGTCACGCTCGAAATAATTGCGGTAGTCACCGGACGTGGAGACGCCTAACCCGTCCAGCTCGATGATCCGCTGAGCCACGCGCTCATTGTCCCTGGGCGCCTCGATGGCCACGCGCCAGGCGGAACCGTCCGGCTTGCGCCCTTCTGCGCGCAGCTCCCCGGTGATCTCGACCAAGTAGCTCTGCACACCCGCGGCTTCGAGGCTGGCCGAAACCTTGTCGACCGCGTAACCGGCGGCGATGCTGTTGAAGTCCACTTCGACTGCCGCGTCCTTGCACAGCTGTTCACCATCGATTCGCAGATGGCGCTGCCCGACCCGCTGCATGGTGTCGGCAATCTGCTCAGCGGTAGGTACCACCTCGCCGCGGCCCTGTGGGCCGAAGCCCCAGAGGTTGAGCAGCGGCTCGACGGTCAGGTCGAATGCCCCGTCACTGTCATCCGACAGTCGCTGCCCGGCCTCGACCAGTTCCAGTATCCCGGCGGGCATCGATTTGCATGAGCCGGCCGGCAGTGCGTTGAAAACCTCGATATCCGAATCGGACCGGTAGGTCGACATCTGCTGATCGATATCAGCCAGTATCGTCTCGATCTCGCGCTGCAGCTGCTCCTTTGCGGGAACGTCCGCATGTGCAACGTACTTGACCGTGTAGGTGCTGCCCATGGTCGGGCCGGCGAACGTCTCGAGCTTGTCCTGAAAAAAGACAGCCCGTCAGGGCTGCCGCCAGAGCGACAACGATGACGGGCCGTAGTGACGCCTGAACCATGCTATCCGCCGAAGTCGTCAAGCAGGATGTTTTCCGGTTCGACGCCAAGCTCGGTGAGCATCTTGATCACCGAGGCGTTCATCATGGGCGGGCCGCACATATAGAACTCGCAATCCTCGGGGGCCGGATGGTCCTTGAGGTAGTTCTCGTACAACACGTTGTGGATGAAGCCGGTCGGGCCTTCCCAATTGTCTTCGGGTAGCGGATCGGACAGCGCCAAGTGCCACTTGAAGTTCTCGTTCTCGGCCTGCAGCTGATCGTATTCCTCGACGTAGAAGGCTTCGCGCATGGAACGCGCGCCGTACCAGAAGCTCATCTTGCGCTTGGACTTCAGCCGCTTGAGCTGATCGAAGATGTGGGAGCGCATCGGGGCCATGCCGGCGCCGCCACCGATGAACACCATCTCCGCATCGGTATCCTTGGCGAAGAACTCGCCGAAAGGCCCATAGACCGTCACCTTGTCGCCCGGCTTGAGGCTGAATACCCAGGAGGACATCTTGCCCGGCGGCAGGTCGTCACGGCCGGGAGGCGGAGAGGCCACCCGAATATTGAACTTCACGATGCCCTTCTCTTCCGGGTAGTTGGCCATCGAGTAGGCGCGGATGGTGGTCTCGTCGACCTTGGACACGTACTTCCAGAGGTCGAACTTGTCCCAGTCGCCACGGAATTCAGGCTGGATGTCGAAATCCTTGTATTTCACGGTGTGCGGCGGGCACTCCAACTGGACATAGCCACCCGCGCGGAAATCGACGTTCTCGCCTTCCGGCAGACGAAGCGTCAGCTCCTTGATGAAGGTGGCCACGTTGGGATTGGACTCCACCGTGCACTCCCACTTCTTCACGCCGAAGACTTCTTCCGGGACCTCGATCTTCATGTCCGCCTTGACCGGGGTCTGGCAGGACAGACGCCATCCCTCACCGGCCTCGCGACGGGTGAAGTGCGACTCCTCGGTCGGCAGCATTTCGCCGCCGCCGCTCTCGACGATGCACTTGCACTGCGCGCAGGTGCCGCCGCCACCGCAAGCGGATGAGAGGAAGATGTTGTTCGCAGCCAGCGTCTGCAACAGTTTGCCGCCGGCCGGAACGGTAATGGTGCGCTCGCCGTTGATCTCGATGTTGACGTCGCCACTCGATACCAGCTTGGCGCGCGCCGCGAGGATGATCACCACCAGCGCAAGCACGATGGCGGTGAACATGCCGATGGCGAGGAAAATTTCGTAACTCATCAGTTCATCCCGTCCTTACAGCTGTACGCCAGAGAAAGACATGAAGCCCAGCGACATCAGTCCGATGGTGATGAAGGTGATCCCAAGCCCTTGCAGACCATCCGGTACATCGCTGTACTTGAGCTTCTCGCGAATGCCGGCAAGCAGTGCAATAGCCAAGGCCCAGGAGAGGCCGGAGCCAACGCCGTAAACGGTACTTTCCGCCAGGTTGTAGTCCCGCTCGACCATGAACAGCGTGCCACCCATGATGGCGCAGTTCACGGTAATCAACGGCAGGAACACACCCAGCGCGTTGTAGAGGCTGGGTACGTACTTGTCGAGCGTCATCTCGAGGATCTGCACGATCGCCGCAATCACACCGATGTAGCTCAACAGACCGAGAAAGCTCAGGTCGACTTCCGGCAGGCCGGCCCAGGACAGCGCGCCGGCCTTGAGCAGGTAGGTGTAGATCAGGTTATTGGCCGGCACCGTGATGGTCTGCACCACGATGACCGCGATGCCCAGTCCAATCGCCGTTTCCACCTTCTTGGAAATCGCGATGAAGGTACACATGCCAAGGAAGAACGCCAGGGCCATGTTCTCGATGAACACGGCGCGGACGAATAGGCTGATGTAATGCTCCATTAATAAGCCTCCTTGTTCGAGACTTGCGGGGCCATCTTGAAGGACGGCTTCTCGACCTGTTCCTTCTTCCAGCTACGGATGCCCCAGATAAACAGGCCGATAAGGAAGAACGCCGAAGGCGGCAGCAGCATCATGCCGTTGGGCAGGTACCAGCCACCGTCGTTGACCACGGGAAGGATGGTGTAACCCATCAGCTTGCCGGCCCCGAACAGCTCGCGGATGATCCCGAGGGCGATCAACATGGCGCTGTAGCCCAGGCCGTTACCCAACCCGTCGAAGAACGACAGCATGGGCGGGTTCTGCATGGCAAAGGCTTCGGCACGCCCCATCACGATGCAGTTCGTGATGATCAGGCCGACGAACACCGACAGCTGTTTGGACAGACTGAAGGCATAGGCTTTCAGCACCTGGTCGACGAGGATCACCAGCGAAGCGATGATCACCATCTGCACGATCATGCGGATCGAACCGGGGATCTGGCTGCGGATCAGCGAAATGAACAGGTTGGAAAACGCCACCACCAAGGTCAGCGCGACCGACATGACCAACGCCGTCTTGAGGTTGGAGGTGACCGCCAGGGCCGAGCAGATGCCGAGGATCTGCAGGCCGATGGGGTTGTTGTTGAAGACCGGATTGAACAGGACTTCCTTGATTGTGGGTTGCGACATGATCAAGCCTCCCCATCGCGCAGATGAGCGATAAATGGACCGAAGCCGTCTTCGCCCAACCAGAAGCGCAACAGATTGTTCACACCGTTACTGGTCAGGGTTGCGCCGGCCAGAGCATCGACCTGATGGTCGGCTCGCGGACTTTGCGGATCGACGCCGCCCTTGACCACTTGAATGGCCAGGTTGCCGTCGTCGTTGAAGAGCTCCTTGCCCTGCCACTGGCTACGCCATTTGGGATTGTCGACCTCGCCGCCGAGCCCCGGGGTCTCGCCATGCTGGTAGAAACCCAGGCCTTCGACAGTGTTGAGGTCGCCCTTGACCGCGATGAAGCCATACAGCGTTGACCAGAGTCCGTAACCACGGACCGGCATGATCAGCGTATCGAGCTCACCGTTCTCCTCCACGATATAGACGACGCTGTAACGCTCGCGCCGCTTGATCGAAGCGATGTCCTCTTCGCCCGGCAGGGCCTGGGACAGTTCAGGGTCCTTCGCTGCGACCAGAGGGTCGAAGCTGTTCGGGTCGAATTCGTCGCTGAACTTGCCGGTTTCCAGATCAACCAGACGCGCGACGATGCGCTCGCCGTACAAGGTCTTGACCTGATTGGCCGACATGCCTACCTCACCGAGGCCGGCAATGGCCAGGATGCTGCGTTGCTTGTCCAGCTGGCGGTTTTCCAACTGGGTCGGGCGAAGCGCTACCGCTGCGCCAGCGACGAAGACCGAGCACACCAGACAGACCAACAGGGCCACCACCAACGTGCGGGCAGTGGATTCTTTTTGACTAGACATTGCGTGCCAGCCTCCGCTTGATATTGGCCTGGATGACGAAATGGTCAATCAAGGGTGCACAGAGGTTGGCGAACAGAATCGCCAGCATCATGCCCTCCGGGAAGGCCGGGTTGACTACACGGATCAGCACCACCATCACACCGATGAGAATGCCGTAGACCCATTTACCGGTGTTGGTCATGGTCGCCGACACCGGGTCGGTGGTCATGAAGATCAGGCCAAAGGCAAACCCGCCGACCACCATGTGCCAGTACCAGGGCATGGCGAACATCGCATTGGTATCGGAGCCGATCAGATTGAACAGCGTGCTGATCGCGATCAGGCCGATCATCGTGCCGGCGACGATGCGCATCGAGGCGATCTTGGTGGCCAGCAATACTGCACCGCCGATGAAAATTGCCAGCGTGCTGGTTTCACCGATCGAACCGTGAATGGTTCCGACGAAGGCGTCCATCCAGGAGATCCCGCTTTCGACGACGTTTTCAATGCCGCCTGCAAAGCTCAGGCTGAGGGCCGTGGCGCCTGCAAAACCATCGACGGCGGTCCAGACCTCATCACCCGACATCTGCGCCGGATAGGCGAAGAACAGGAACGCTCGCCCGGTTAAAGCGGGGTTGAGGAAGTTCTTCCCGGTACCGCCGAAGATCTCCTTGCCGATCACGATACCGAAGCTGATGCCCAAGGCGACCTGCCACAACGGGATGCTCGGCGGCAGCGTCAAGGCGAACAGCACCGAGGTCACGAAGAAGCCTTCGTTTACCTCGTGCTTGCGGATCGACGCGAACAGGACTTCCCAGAATCCGCCAACGATGAAGGTGACCGCATACACCGGGAGGAAATAGGCGGCACCCTGGATGAAGTTATCCCACAGGCTGTTGGGGTCGAAACCCGCGAGCGCACTGATCAGCGCCATATGCCAGCCGGCCTGTTGCGTCAGCAGATCGGGGTTCTGGGCGTAAATCAGGTTGGCCTGATAGCCGGTGTTCCACATGCCGAAGAACATCGCCGGGAAGGTGCAGAGCCAGACGGTGATCATCATCCGCTTGAGGTCGATGCCGTCGCGCACGTGGGCGGTGGTCTTGGTTACGCTGCCAGGACGGTAGAGAAAGGTATCGGCTGCTTCGTACAGCGCGTACCACTTCTCGTATTTGCCGCCCTTTTCGAAGTGATGCTCGATCTTGTCGAGGAATGCGCGAATGCCCATGCCTTAACCCTCCTTCTCGATGCGGGTCAGATTGTCCCGCAGGATCGGGCCGTATTCATATTTGCCGGCACAGACATAGGTGCACAGCGCCAGATCCTCTTCATCGAGTTCCAGGCACCCGAGTTTCTGAGCCACCTCGGTGTCGCCGACGATCAGCGACCGCAGCAGCTGGGTTGGCAGAATGTCGAGCGGCATGACCTCCTCATAGTTGCCCACCGGCACCATGGCGCGCGGGCTACCGTTGGTCGACGTGGAGAACGCGAACTTCTTGCCGCCCATCAGCTTGGAGATATAGATGTTGAGGATCGAATGCTTGTCGGAACCGGCGCGCAGGTAATGCAGCATCTCGCGCTCCTTGCCCTCGCGCAGACAGGAAATTTGCTGGTGGTAACGGCCGAGGAAAGCAAAGGCACCATGTGCGGTGCGGCCGCCCAATACCGATCCAGACACCACGCGGTTCACGCCCGGCTGGAGTTCCCCAGCCGTCAGCTCATCGAGGTTGGCGCCAAGACGTGCGCGAATCAGACGCGGCTTTTCCACCACCGGGCCGGCGAGCGAAATCACGCGCTCTACCGACAGTCGGCCGGTAGTGAACAGCGCGCCAATGGCGATGACGTCCTGATAACCAATGGACCATACGCTCTTGCTGGCACTGACCGGGTCGAGAAAGTGGATGTGCGTCCCAGCCAGTCCGGCAGGGTGAGGGCCGGCGAAACTCTCGGTCTGGACATTGGCCAGTTGCTGACCTGGGATCGAAGCATCTTCGGCCTTGCAGAGAAAGACCTTGCCCAGACGCGCCAGCACCTTGAGCCCGGCCTCGAATTCGGCACTGCGTTCAGCAATGACCACGGTCGGGTCGGCCGCCAGCGGATGGGTATCGATCGCGGTCACGAAAATCGAATGAGGGATCGCATCGACAGCGGGGACCTTGCTGTACGGCCGGGTGCGCAGGGCCACCCAGAGGCCGGACTGCTGCAGATTCTCGCGAACCTGGGCATCGCTCAAATTCCCCAGCTCGGCGTCGCCGTACTGGTTGAACGTCAGCTCCTCGGAGCCTTCGAGGTCGATGACCACCGACTGCAGAACACGCTTCTCGCCCCGGTGAATGGCACTGACCACGCCAGCACCAGGTGCGGTGAAGGACACTCCCGGTGTCTTCTTATCCGAAAACAGCACCTGCCCCAGCTTGACGCGATCACCGACCTGCACGTCCATGGTCGGCTTCATGCCAGGGTAGTCAAACCCTATTACGGCGACGCTTCGCACAGGCCTGCCGGCCTCGATACGCTGCGCCGGCGCACCTGCAATGGGCAGATCTAGCCCACGTTTTATATTGATCATCGGTTCGCCTAACCACTGATTTTGAATGCTTTTTTACGAGCCTCGCGGTCTAGCGCAAAGTTGAATTGCACAACACGCGCTGATGCGATATCAGCGCGACGCTATGCCGCGGGCCCAGGTAGAAATCCGCCCGATTATAGAGGTCGCGACCCGCCACTGACCACCCAAGGTCTTTCAAAATTTTGACTGAGGACAAGCGGTCGAAATTGGCGGTCTATCATGCGCAACGCGCTCAGAGAGCAAAACACGACTGAAAAAGCAAAACGGGAGCCGAAGCTCCCGTCTTTTGCAGCGAACCCTTAGCGGGGGAAAGCCGGCGGGTTGACCCCAGCCATGTCTTCCATCACACGTACCACCTGGCAGCTGTAGCCGAATTCGTTGTCGTACCAGACATACAGCACGACGCGATTGTCGCTGCAGATGGTCGCTTCGGCGTCTACCACACCGGCGTAACGCGACCCGACGAAGTCGGTCGAAACGACTTCCTGGGAACTGACGAAATCGATCTGCTTCTGCAGGTCCGAATGCATGGCCATCTGGCGCAGGTACTCGTTGATCTCGTCGCGAGAGGTCGCCTTTTCCAGATTCAGGTTAAGGATGGCCATGGACACGTTCGGCGTCGGCACGCGGATGGCGTTACCCGTCAGCTTGCCTTTCAGCACAGGCAGCGCCTTGGCCGCGGCGGTGGCGGCGCCGGTTTCGGTGATGACCATGTTCAGCGCTGCGCTGCGACCGCGACGACTGCCTTTATGGAAGTTGTCGATCAGGTTCTGGTCATTGGTGTAGGAGTGGACGGTCTCGACGTGACCGTTGACGATGCCGAACTGGTCGTTGACAGCCTTCAGCACCGGCACGATGGCATTGGTGGTGCAGGAAGCAGCCGAGATGATCTTGTCGTCCGCCGTGATCTCGCCATGGTTGATGCCATGGACGATGTTCTTCAGCTCGCCCTTGCCTGGTGCCGTCAGCACGACACGAGCCACACCCGGACACTTGAGATGCTGGCCGAGACCTTCCGCATCGCGCCACTTACCAGTGTTGTCGACCAGCAGTGCATTTTCGATTCCGTACTGAGTGTAGTCGACCGACGACGGGTCGTTCGAGTAGATAACCTGGATCAGATTGCCGTTGGCCGTGATCGTGTTGTTCTCGGCATCGACGTGAATGGTGCCGTCGAACGGGCCGTGCACGGAATCGCGGCGCAGCAGGCTGGCACGCTTGACCAGGTCATTTTCGGCGCCCTTGCGCACAACGATCGCGCGCAGACGCAGGCCATCCCCACCACCGGTCTTCTCGATCAGGATACGCGCCAGCAGGCGACCGATGCGGCCGAAGCCGTAGAGCACGACGTCCGTCCCCTTGTGCACACCCGTGGTGTTGCGCTTGCCCGCCACCTCGGCCAACTCGTCGCGTACGAATTGATCGAGGCTACGGCCATTGCCCTCGGCCTTGAACTTGGCGACCAGCTTGCCCAGATCGACCGACGCAGCACCCAGGTCCATCTTGCTCATGGTGGTCAGGATCTGATGAGTTTCGTTGACCGAGAGTTCGGCCTCGTCAGCCTGACGATGGCGTGCAAAACGATGCGCCTTGAGCAGCGCGATCACCGAGCGATTGATCAGGCCACGGCCGTAGATGGAAGTCACCACGTTGTTGTTACGATACAGCTGACCAATCAGCGGAATCATCGCTTCGGCGAGGGCTTCTCGATCAATCCATTCACCAAGACACTGGTCGGGCTTCTGAGTCACGGGCAGTTCCTTCCAACATGTAGGGGCTGAGAAAAAGGGCTACATTATGCCGGCGCACCCTAGCGCGGGCAATCTGTGCAGCGGAAACACTGACAGCGTCCCGCGCGGATAGTTACAATCCTCGCGGTCCATTTTTTATGACCGGAGCCACGCCCACTCGTGTCCGTATTGCGCCTTCCGCCCATGCCTGCCGCAAGCGGCAAGCAACTATGGGGCAACCTTCCCGGAGCCGCGCTGAGCCTTGCCATTGCCGAAGCGGCCAGCAACGCAGAGCGATTCACCCTCCTCATCACCGCCGACAGCCAGAGCGCCGAACGCCTGCAGGAAGAACTCGCGTTCTTCGCACCCGAACTGCCCGTGCTGCATTTCCCAGACTGGGAAACGCTTCCTTACGATGTTTTTTCGCCGCACCAGGACATCATTTCGCAGCGGATCGCCACGCTTTATCAATTACCCGAACTCACCCATGGCGTACTGGTAGTTCCGATCACCACCGCGCTACACAGGCTCGCCCCCAAGCGCTTTCTGCTCGGTTCGAGCCTGGTGCTCGACGTCGGCCAGAAGCTCGATGTGGAGCAAATGCGCTTGCGGCTGGAGGCGGCGGGATATCGCTGTGTCGACACCGTCTACGAACACGGCGAGTTCGCGGTGCGCGGTGCGCTGATCGATCTGTTTCCCATGGGCAGTGCCCTGCCCTACCGCATCGACCTGTTCGATGACGAGATAGAGACCCTGCGCACCTTCGATCCGGAAAACCAGCGCTCGATCGACAAGGTGGAATCGATCCGGCTGTTGCCCGCGCGCGAGTTTCCGGTGAAGAAGGAATCGGTGACCGGCTTTCGCGCACGCTTCCGCGAACGCTTCGACGTGGACTTTCGCCGGTGCCCCGTCTACCAGGACCTGTCGACCGGCATCACCCCCGCGGGCATCGAGTATTACCTGCCGCTGTACTTCGACGAAACCTCCACGTTGTTCGACTACTTGCCGGAAGACACCCAGGTGTTTTCCCTGCCCGGCATCGAACAGGCTGCCGAGCAGTTCTGGAAGGACGTGCGCACCCGCTACGAGGATCGCCGTGTCGACCCGGAACGCCCGCTGCTGCCGCCCGCCGACCTGTTCGTTCCGGTCGAGGATTGCTTCTCCCGACTCAAGAGCTGGCCACGTGTGGTCGCGGGCCAGGACGACGTCGAGCCCGGCATCGGACGCGAACGCTTCCCTGCGCAGCGCTTTCCGGAGCTGGCGATCGACGCCAAGGCCAGCGAACCGCTGGGTGCTCTGAGGCGTTTCCTCGAGGAGTTCCCCGGCCGCGTGCTGTTCACCGCCGAGTCCGCCGGGCGTCGCGAGGTGCTCCTCGAATTGCTCGCACGGCTCAAGTTGCGCCCGCAGGAAGTCAGTGGCTGGCCACAGTTCGTCACCAGCCAGGAACGGCTGGCGATCACGATTGCTCCGCTGGACGACGGCCTGCTGCTGCAGGACCCGGCGCTGGCGCTGATCGCCGAAAGCCCGCTGTTTGGCCAGCGCATCATGCAGCGGCGGCGACGCGAAAAGACCCGCGACGCCGGCGAGAACGTCATCAAGAACCTCACCGAGCTGCGCGAAGGCGCGCCGGTGGTGCACATCGACCATGGCGTCGGTCGCTACCAGGGACTGGTCACGCTGGAAATCGAAGGCCAGGCGGCCGAGTTTCTGATGCTGCAATACGCCGACGAAGCCAAGCTCTACGTGCCGGTTTCCAGCCTGCATCTGATCGCGCGCTATACCGGCAGTGACGATGCGCTGGCCCCGCTTCACCGACTGGGCTCCGAAACCTGGCAGAAGGCCAAGCGCAAGGCGGCCGAGCAGGTTCGCGACGTGGCGGCCGAGCTGCTCGACATCTACGCCCGACGGGCCGCGCGCAAAGGCCACGCCTTCCAGGACCCGCAGGTCGACTACGAGACCTTCAGCGCCGGTTTCCCCTTCGAGGAGACGCCGGATCAGCAAGCCGCCATCGAAGCCGTGCGCAGCGACATGCTCGCGGCCAGACCAATGGATCGCCTGATCTGCGGCGACGTCGGTTTCGGCAAGACCGAAGTGGCCATGCGCGCCGCCTTCATCGCCGTCCACAGCGGCAAACAGGTCGCCGTGCTGGTACCAACCACCCTGCTCGCCCAACAGCACTACAACAGCTTCCGCGACCGTTTCGCCGACTGGCCAGTGCGCGTCGAAGTGATGAGCCGCTTCAAATCGGCCAAAGAGATCCAGGGCGCTGTGCAGGAGCTCGCCGAAGGCAAGGTCGACATCCTCATCGGCACCCACAAGCTGCTGCAGGACGACGTCAAGTTCACCAACCTCGGCCTCGTGATCATTGATGAGGAACACCGTTTCGGTGTCCGCCAGAAGGAACAACTCAAGGCGCTGCGCAGCGAGGTCGACATCCTCACGCTCACCGCAACGCCGATCCCGCGGACACTGAACATGGCTGTCGCCGGCATGCGTGACCTGTCGATCATCGCCACGCCACCGGCCCGCCGGTTGTCGGTACGCACCTTCGTCATGGAGCAGCAGGACGCGGTCATCAAGGAAGCCCTGTTGCGCGAGCTGCTGCGCGGCGGGCAGGTCTACTACCTGCACAACGATGTGAAGACCATCGAGAAATGCGCCGCCGATCTCGCCGCGCTGGTGCCGGAGGCGCGCATCGGTGTTGGCCACGGCCAGATGCGCGAGCGCGAACTCGAGCAGGTGATGGGCGACTTCTACCACAAGCGCTTCAACGTGCTGGTCGCCTCGACCATCATCGAGACCGGCATCGACGTGCCCAGCGCCAATACCATCATCATCGAGCGCGCCGACAAGTTCGGCCTGGCGCAGCTGCACCAGCTGCGCGGCCGCGTTGGCCGCAGCCACCACCAGGCCTATGCCTACTTGCTCACCCCGCCCCGCAAAGGCATGACCGACGATGCGCAGAAGCGCCTGGAAGCGATCGCCAATGCGCAGGACCTGGGCGCCGGCTTCGTCCTGGCCACCCATGACCTGGAAATCCGCGGCGCGGGCGAACTGCTTGGCGAAGGCCAGAGCGGTCAGATCCAGGCCGTTGGCTTCACCCTATATATGGAAATGCTCGAGCGCGCGGTCAAGGCGATTCAGAAAGGCGAGCAGCCCAATCTCGACCAGCCGTTGGGCGGTGGTCCGGAGATCAACCTGCGCATGCCCGCACTGATTCCCGAGGACTACCTGCCGGACGTACACGCGCGGCTTATCCTCTACAAGCGGATAGCCAACGCTACCGACGAGGATGGGCTCAAGGAGCTACAGGTCGAGATGATCGACCGTTTCGGCCTGCTGCCGGAACCGACCAAACACCTGGTTCGCCTGACATTGCTCAAGCTGCACGCGGAGAAACTCGGGATCACCAAGATCGACGCCGGGCCGCAGGGCGGACGCATCGAATTCGCTGCGGACACCAAAGTCGATCCGATGGTGCTGATCAAGCTGATCCAGAGCCAACCCAAGCGCTACAAGTTCGAAGGGGCCACGGTGTTCAAGTTCCAGGTGCCGATGGAACGGCCGGAAGAGCGATTCAACACCCTCGAAGCGCTGCTCGAACGCCTGGCGTCGGGCGCCTGATGCACCGCGCCCACAGCCTTCCTGCGCAGGATTGCCCTTCCGATGTCAGGTAGATTCCTGCCTTCGCTGCCGCCCGCCTGGCGCTTGCCGTTTTCCGAAAACGCGCTCGCCAGGGGGCAAGGTTACGCGGCGGAACGGCGCGTCAGGATCCTGCGCGAGACGGAGCAATTCGTCGAAGGCAGCTGCATCGGTTCTGGTGAGGTTTCGTACCGGCAATCCTTGCAGCTATCGCGCGACGGCACGCTCAGCTGCATCTGCAACTGCCCGGTGGGCCTGAACTGCAAGCATTGCGTCGCGCTCATCCTGACGCTGGAACAACAGGCCGAACGCGAGCCCGAAACCAGCGAGCCGGAAGGCGCCGGCTTCCCTGGCACCCTGGAGCACTGGCTTTCACAGCTGCCCCAGGCGCTGAGCGACAGCCTTCCCGCGGAGCACGGTTGGTGCGTTCATTATCGTGTTCTGCCGGACCTTGTCATCGAGGCGTTCAAATGTCGGCTGCACAAGGACGGCAGCTGGGGTGAGCGCCAACCCTATTATGGAATTCGCGAAGCCAGCTTTCGCAAGCCCGCCTTCATGCAACCGCTGGACCTGCGAATCGCGGCGCTGCTCGGCTTGTGCAGCCCCAGCGGCTTCGGTTTCAGGCTCGCCGGGGAGAATGGCGGCGAGACGCTGCGCCTGATTATTGAGACCGGTCGCGCCTTCGTGCAGTGGGAGCAACCGGCGCTGCGGCTCGGCGCGCCGCGACAGGCTCGCTTCAACTGGAACCAGCAGACCGACGGCAGCTTCGAAGCCGAACTGGACATGGCGGACCCACACGGCAAGCCCCTGCGGTCGGTCGACCCGCTTTACTACCTCGACGAAACGACCCAGGAGATGGGCCTCATCGAGCACGGCCTGCCGACATCGCTGGCGCGCCACCTGCTCGAAGCGCCGTCGGTTCCGTCGGCCCAGGCGACGCTGTTCAGCCTGACGCTCAACGAGATCGCACCTCAGCTTCCCGCGCCTCCGAGGCCCCAGGAGCAGCAGATCGACAATCTCCCACCGACGCCCCGCCTGACGCTCGGCAGCCACCATGCGGTCAACTACCAGCCTGGCAGCGGGCGCATGGTTGGCGAGCACCAGCACCGCGCGGGCCTGAGCTTCCTCTATGGCAAGGCCAGTGTCCACGGCAAGGCCAGGCCCGATCAGCGCGTTCGTGACGCCCAGGGCGCGCAAGTACGCAACATCGCCCGACAGCCCGATGCCGAACAGGCACTGCGCCAGCGAATGAAGAGCCTGGGTTTTCGACCAGCGCTACGCCAAAGCCAGGCGCTGCCGAAGGATTCGGCCGAGATGTTCGAACTGCCCAACGAGGCGGCCTGGCTGCAGTTCACCCAAACACAGCTGCAACCGCTTCGCGAGGAGGGTTGGCAGATCGTCATGCAACCCGGCTTCGCCTACGACCTCACGCCGGTAGACGCCTGGTATGTCGACGTCGATGAATCGCCGGAACACAGCTGGTTCGACCTCGAGCTCGGCATAATCGTCGAGGGCGAGCGGATCAGCCTGTTACCGGTTCTGCTGGGGCTCATCCGGCGCAACCCCGCCCTGCTGTCCCCTCAAGCGCTTAGCCAACGAGCCGACGACGAGACGTTGCGCGTGCAGCTCGACAAGCGCCGTGACGACGATGGCCAGCCAGTACAGGTTTTGCTGCCGTTTGGCCGCCTGAAACCCATACTGAGCACCCTCTCGGAGCTCTATCTGCGTGAACGCGCGGGCGCAGAGCCGCTTCGCCTGGAGCGTGCCGATGCCGCGCGGCTGGCCCAGCTCGACGCGCTGGAACTGAAGTGGAACGGCGGCGAACAGCTCCGCGAGTTCGGCCGGCGGCTGCGTGACTACCGCCAACAGCCGGTAGCCAGCCCACGGGGGTTGAAGGCCCAAATGCGCCCTTATCAACTCGATGGCCTGCGCTGGATGCAGACGCTTCGAACACTTGGGGCCGGCGGTGTGCTCGGTGATGACATGGGCCTGGGCAAGACGCTGCAGACGCTGGCTCACCTGCTGCTGGAAAAGGAATCAGGGCGCATGGATCGCCCTTCCCTGGTGGTCATGCCGACCAGTCTGATTCCCAATTGGCAGGACGAAGCCGCGCGCTTCACGCCAGGCTTGAGGGTCGCCACGCTGCACGGCGCCACGCGTCGGCAGCAGTATCAGCGTCTTGACGATTACGACGTGCTGCTGACGACCTATGCGCTGCTGCCGCGGGACATCGACCGGCTCGCTGAAACCCCCTTGCACCTGCTGGTGCTCGACGAAGCGCAGAACATCAAGAACGCCAGCAGCAAGGCCGCGCAAGCAGCCGGTCGGCTCGAGGCACGCCAGCGCCTGTGCCTCACCGGTACGCCATTGGAAAACCACCTGGGCGAACTCTGGTCGCTGTTCAACTTCCTCATGCCCGGATGGCTGGGCGACGCCAAGCGGTTCAATCGTGACTATCGCAACCCCATCGAGAAAAACGGCGACAGCGACCGCCTGCAGCACCTGACCTCGCGGATCAGACCCTTCCTGCTCAGGCGGCGCAAGGAACAGGTGGCACACGAGCTACCGGCCAAGACCGAGATCACCCATTGGGTCGAGCTCAGCCCGGCGCAACGCGACCTCTACGAAACCGTCCGGCTCGCCATGGACAGCAAGGTTCGACAGGAGATCGACAGCAAGGGCCTGGGGCGCAGTCAGATCGTCATACTCGATGCGCTGCTCAAGTTGCGCCAGGTCTGCTGCGATCTTCGGCTGGTCAAGGGCGAGACGGTCAGCTCGTCGCGCGCGAGCACCTCGGGCAAGCTCGACAGCCTGATGGAGCTGCTCACCGAACAACTCGACGAAGGTCGCCGTATCCTGCTGTTCTCCCAGTTCACCTCGATGCTCGCGCTGATCGAACAGGAACTGCGTGCCAGGGCGATCGACTATGTCCAGATCACCGGCGATACCCAGGACCGTCGCACCCCGGTACGGCGCTTCCAGGCAGGTGAAGTGCCGCTGTTCCTGATCAGCCTCAAGGCTGGCGGTACCGGGCTGAACCTGACCGCCGCCGACACCGTGATCCATTACGACCCCTGGTGGAATCCGGCGGCGGAGAACCAGGCCACCGACCGCGCGCACCGCATCGGCCAGGACAAGCCGGTTTTCGTTTACAAGCTCATCGCGCGCGACACCGTCGAGGAAAAGATCCAGCAGCTGCAAGCGCGCAAGGCCGAACTGGCCGCAGGCGTGCTCGATGCCGGAAGCGCAGCCGGCTGGCAACTCGACCCCGAGGATATCGAGGCCCTCTTCGCCCCGTTGCCATAGTGCTACCGCAAGCGGCGATCCCCTGGGATGGCCCCGCTCTGCCACCTGGTGCTCGAAGCGCGAAGTCGGCGCTTTCCAAGCCTCGCGTCACTTCCTATGATCGACACATCGCTACGGGCCAGAGGCAGGGTATACAGATGAGTCGCTACGAAATCGCATTCTCCGGCGAGCTGGCTCCTGGCGCTACGCTCGAACAGGTCGAGGCCAACCTGGCCAGGCTGTTTCAGGCCGACGCCCAGCGCATCGCCGCGCTCTTTTCCGGACGCCGGGTGGTGATCAAGCAGGATCTCGACCACGCCAGCGTCGAAAAATACCGTCAAGCCATGGCTCGCGCCGGCGCCGTTGCAGAGGTTCGACCGATGCCGGTCGAGGTGGAGGAGATCGAGCTGGCGCCTCCGCCCAGCGAACCCGCACCGCCCGGCCCTTCGGCAGCGTCTTCGCAGACCAGGCCTGGGCCGCTGAACGTGACACCCCGTGACGAATACATGGCTGCCTTTGTGAATGTCGAAGCGCCGGACTTCGGCATCGCACCGGTTGGCGCCGACCTGCAGGACGCCCGTCCGGCCGCGCAGCCGCCAAAGGTCGACCTCTCGCAGTTCAGCCTGGCTCCGGTTGGCAGCGACATGAGCGAACGTCGCCGCGCCACCGATGCGCCCGTCCCTGACACCTCACACCTGAAACTGGTGGACTGACCGGGTCCGGCGCCACACGCCCGAACTCCATGGCAGCCGATGCGCTCCAACCCTACAAGCCCTCAACCTGCCTGTAGTCATGGACCTTGTCGTTGCCCGCCCCGAAGGGCTGTATTGCCCGCCCGGTGATTTCTATATCGACCCCTGGCGGCCGGTCGACCGCGCCGTCATCACCCATGCCCATGGCGACCACGCGCGCTGGGGCATGGGGCATTACCTGGCTTCCAGCGACAGCGAAGGCATCCTGCGCTCGCGCATCGCCGCCGACATGCCGCTGCAGACGCTGGCCTATGGCGAATCCATCGAGCATCACGGCGTAAAGCTCAGCTTCCATCCCGCTGGTCATGTACTCGGCTCGGCCCAGGTGCGCCTGGAATACAAGGGCGAAGTCTGGGTCGCCTCGGGCGACTACAAGGTCGAGCCGGACGGCACCTGCGCGCCGTTCGAGCCGGTGCGCTGCCATACCTTCATCACCGAATCGACCTTCGGCCTGCCGATCTACAAGTGGCCGGCGCAAACCGAGGTCTTCCGCGAGATCAATGACTGGTGGCGCGCCAACGCCGCGGCCGGACGTGCCTCGGTGCTGTTCTGCTATGCCTTCGGCAAGGCGCAGCGCATCCTTCACGGCCTTGATGAAAGCATCGGCACCATCGTCGTGCATGGCGCGGTAGAGCCGCTGAACAAGGTCTATCGCGAGGGGGCATCCACCTGCCGCCGACGGTGTATGCCGGTGACCTGAAGAAGGGTGATCCGCGCCTGAAGCAGGCCATCATTCTCGCCCCGCCCTCGGCTGGCGGCAGCACCTGGATGCGCCGCTTCGGTGACTACGCCGACGCCTTCGCCAGCGGCTGGATGATGCTGCGCGGCACCCGCCGTCGCCGCGGCGTCGACCGCGGCTTCGTGCTTTCCGACCATGCCGACTGGCCAGGCCTGCTCTGGGCCATCGAGCAGACCGGTGCCGAACGGGTGATGGTCACCCACGGCTCCGTTGCGGTGTTGGTGCGCTACCTGCGCGAAATGCGCGGCCTCGATGCCCAGGCCTTCGCCACCGAATACGGCGAAGAGGACGATACCGCGACGGAGGGCGCCGCGTGATCGAAGGCCACGCCGCCCGCCCGCGCCGCGGCGACCGCCGAAGCGGAGGCGCCGCATGAAAGCCTTCGCCACGCTCTACAGCCGCCTGGACGCCACCACGTCGAGCAACGCCAAGCTCGCGGCCATGCGCGACTACTTTCGCGAGGCCGATCCGGCCGACGCTGCCTGGGCGGTCTACTTCCTCGCCGGCGGCCGCCCGCGCCAGCTGGTCCCGACCCGCGTCCTGCGCGAAACCGCCATGCAGGCATCTGGCTTGCCCGAATGGCTGTTCGAGGAAAGCTACCAGGCGGTCGGCGACATGGCCGAGACCATCTCGCTGCTGATGCCCGAGGCCGAACACAGCTCCGAGGACGGGCTGGCCGTGTGGATGCAGGACAAACTGTTGCCCTTGCGCGGTGTGCCGCCGGAAGAATTGGCTGAGCGATTGCCCGCACTCTGGGCACAGCTGGATCGGCTGAGCCTGATGGTCTGCATCAAGCTGATCACCGGCGCCTTTCGCGTTGGCGTGTCGAAGCTGCTGGTCACCCGCGCGCTGGCCTCGCTGGTCGATCTCGACCCCAAGCGCGTCGCGCAACGACTGGTGGGCTACACCGACCTGTCCCATCGGCCCAGCGCCGAGGGCTACCGCGCGCTGATCGCCGACGAATCCGAACATGAGCACGCCCAGCGTGGGGCCAGCCCTATCCGTTCTTTCTCGCCCATCCGTTGCAGGCGCCGGCTGAAGAGTTCGACACGCTGCTTGGCGCGCCGGACAACTGGTTCATCGAATGGAAGTGGGACGGCATCCGCGCCCAGCTGGTCAAGCGCGACGGGCAGATCTGGGTCTGGTCGCGCGGTGAGGAGCTGGTCAGCGAGCGTTTTCCCGAGCTGTGCGAACTGGCCCGCTGCCTGCCCGACGGCACGGTGATCGATGGCGAGATCCTGGTCTGGAAGCATGCCCCGGAGATCCCGGCCGGCGCGCTGTTCGACGCCGCCAGCACCGGCGAGCCCAGCGCCGGTGCCTTCGGCGTGCAGCCCTTCGCCCTGCTGCAACAGCGCATCGGCCGCAAGAACCTGACCGCCAAGGTGCTGCAGGATGCGCCGGTGGCGGTGCTCGCCTATGACCTGCTGGAATGGCAGGGCGACGACTGGCGGCAGTGCGAGCACCGCGAACGCCGCGAGCAGCTCGAGGCGGTGGTCGAGCAATGCCCAAGCCCGCAGCTGATGCTGTCGCCACTGGTGAGCGGAACGGATTGGCAGGACCTGGCCCGCCAGCGCGAAGCCTCCCGCCAGCTGGGCGTGGAAGGCATGATGATCAAGGCACGGGCCGCGCAGTACGGCGTCGGTCGGACCAAGGACGTCGGCGTCTGGTGGAAATGGAAGATCGACCCCTACTCCGTCGATGCCGTGCTGATCTATGCCCAGCGCGGTCATGGCCGCCGCGCCAGCCTCTACACCGACTACACCTTTGCCGTCTGGGACGGCGAGCCGGGCGACCCGGAGCGTAAGCTCGTCCCCTTCGCCAAGGCCTATTCCGGTCTCACCGACGAGGAAATGCGCAAGGTCGACGCCATCGTGCGCAAGACCACCGTGGAGAAGTTCGGTCCAGTCCGCAGCGTCACCCCGACCCTGGTGTTTGAACTCGGCTTCGAAGGCATCGCCGCCAGCAGCCGCCACAAGAGCGGCATCGCCGTGCGCTTCCCACGCATGCTGCGCTGGCGCCTCGACAAGCCTGTTGACGAAGCCGATACGCTGGAGACGCTGAAGGAACTGCTGGGATGAAACCAAGGCACCCCGCACCCGCTCAGCCCTCACCCCAACCCTCTCCCAGAGGGAGAGGGAGCAAGAGCGGAGTCGTGCCAAGCAAGAATGCCGAGCAGCCACACGATCACGCCCCTCTCCCTGCGGGAGAGCGGCTAGGGTGAGGGAAACGGCTGACAGCGCCGAGGTGAGTCAACCCTCACCCCGGCCCTCTTCCAAAAGGAGAGGGCGCAAGAGCGGAGCCGTGCCAGACGAAGATGCCGGGGAGCCACACGATCGCTCCCATCTCCCTGAGGGAGACGGGCTGGGGGTGAGGAACGGGGCCGAGAGCCTCGCTGCCGGCTGGTTTTCCAGCCGTGCCTGGCAACCCTTCCCGTTCCAGCAGGAGGTCTGGCAAGCGATAGACGATGGCGAATCAGGGCTATTGCACGCCACCACCGGCTCCGGCAAGACCTACGCCGTCTGGCTCGGCGCCCTGAATCGCTTTGCGACCAAGGCACCCTCTCCCACCGCGACGGACAAGCCGGCGCCTTTGACGGTGCTCTGGATCACCCCGATGCGCGCCTTGGCCGCCGACACCGCCCGCGCCCTGCAGGCGCCGCTGGACGACCTCGGCATCGGCTGGAGCATCGGCCTGCGCACCGGCGATACCAGCGGTGCCGAACGTGCGCGGCAGGGACGGCGCCTGCCCAGCGCGCTGGTCACCACGCCGGAAAGCCTGACCCTGCTGCTGACCCGCGCCGATGCGCGCCAGGCCTTCGCCGGTTTGCGCATGCTGGTGGTAGACGAATGGCACGAGCTCTTGGGCAACAAGCGCGGCGTGCAACTGCAACTGGCACTGGCGCGCCTGCGCCAGTGGATGCCGGAGCTGATCGTCTGGGGCCTTTCCGCCACCCTCGGCAACCAGCCCCACGCGCTGGACGTGCTGCTGCACCCTGGCGGCGGCAGGCTGGTGCAGGGCAAGGTGGACAAGGACCTGCGCGTCGACACCCTGCTGCCGCCGAGCATCGAGCGCTTCCCCTGGGCCGGTCATCTCGGCCTGCGCATGCTGCCGCAGGTAGTCGAAGAGATCGACTCCGCCGCGACCACCCTGGTGTTCACCAATACCCGTTCGCAGTCGGAAATCTGGTATCAGGCGCTGCTGGAGGCGCGGCCGGACTGGGCCGGACTGATTGCCCTGCACCACGGCTCGCTGGCGCGCGAGGTGCGCGACTGGGTCGAACTGGGCCTCAAGCAGGGCGCGCTCAAGGCCGTGGTCTGCACCTCCAGCCTGGATCTGGGCGTGGACTTCCTACCGGTCGAACGTGTTTTGCAGATCGGCTCGCCCAAGGGCGTGGCGCGGCTGATGCAGCGCGCCGGACGCTCCGGACACGCGCCGGGACGAACCTCGCGGATCACCCTGGTGCCGACCCACAGCGTGGAGGTGGTGGAAGCCGCCGCCGCCCAGGTGGCCATCGCCGAGCGTCGCATCGAGGCCCGCAGCGCACCGCATCGCCCGCTCGACGTGCTGGTGCAGCACCTGGTGAGCATGGCCCTGGGCGGCGGCTTCCGCCCGGATGAGCTGTTCGCCGAGGTGCGCCAGGCCTGGTCCTACCGGGAGCTGACCGACGAGCACTGGCAATGGGCACTGGCCTTCGTGCGCCATGGCGGGCATTCGCTGACGGCCTACCCCGACTATCAACGGGTCGAGCCGGACGAAACCGGCCTCTGGAAAGTGCCCAGTCGCCGCGTGGCGCTGCGCCATCGCATGAGCATCGGCACCATCGTCAGCGACGCCAGCCTGACGGTGAAGTTCTGGGCCAAGGGCGGCAGCGGGCGTTCGCTGGGCAGCATCGAGGAAGGTTTCATCGCGCGCCTGCGCCCCGGCGACAACTTCCTCTTCGGCGGTCGCCTGCTGGAGCTGGTGCGGGTCGAGAACATGACCGCCTACGTCAGCCGCGCGACGGGCAAGAAGGCTGCCGTGCCACGCTGGAACGGCGGGCGCATGCCGCTATCCAGCGAGCTGGCCGATGCCGTGGTGGAGCAGCTCGGGGCTGCCTCGCGCGAGCAGTTCAGCACGCCCGAAATGCGTCTGGTCGAACCGCTGCTTCGCGTCCAGATGGACTGGTCGGCGCTGCCCACCAAGACCACCTTGCTGGCCGAGGTGATGAAGTCCCGCGAAGGCTGGCACCTGTTCCTCTACCCCTTCGCCGGGCGCCATGTACACCTGGGCCTCGCCAGTCTGCTGGCCTGGCGCATGGCCAGGCATCGACCGCTGACCTTCTCCATCGCGGTTAACGACTATGGCTTCGAGCTGCTTTCGGCCACCGAGGTGGACTGGCTGCACTGGCTGACGCCGGCGCTTTTCAGCGAAAACGACCTGCTGCACGACGTGCTCGCCAGCCTCAATGCCAGTGAGCTGGCGCGCCGCCGTTTTCGCGAGATCGCGCGCATCGCCGGGCTGGTGTTCTCTGGCTACCCGGGCGCGCAGAAGAGCGCGCGTCAGCTGCAGGCCTCCAGCGGCCTGTTCTTCGATGTGTTCCGCCAGTACGATCCGGGCAATCTGCTGCTGACCCAGGCCGAGGAAGAGGTGCTGCGCCAGGAGCTGGAAGTCGAGCGCTTGCAGCAGACGTTGCAACGCCTGCGACAGCGCCGTCTGGACGTTCATCAGGTGCGGCGCGCGACCCCGCTGGCCTTTCCGCTGATGGTCGAGCGCTTTCGCGAAAGCATGACCTCGGAGAAGCTCGCCGACCGCATCCGCCGCATGGTGGCGGAGCTGGACAAGGCTGCCGGTCCCGGCGGCTACCAGCCAGAGGGGAGTTGCCGAGATCGCCGTGGAACGCGAAACCCGAACGCCGCGCAAGCCCCGCGAAACCAAGGACGGCACCCCGCGACGGAAAAAACCCAACCGCTAGCGGCCATTACCCGGCGCAAGGCGCTTACCGGCAGCGAACCGTCCCCCATTTGTCGGTCGCGCCGCCCCCTGGAGCGAGCCTGTGGTGTAAATCCAAACGCACGCGAGCGCAGAAGACCGCTCACAGGCACTCGCGCTCGTGCGGATTGGGCAGGCGGGCGAACGCGGATACACTGCCCACCATGTCCCCTGCCCTACCCATCGACCTGCACCAGACAGAACTGTGGCTCCTCGCCGAGAAGGCCATCTATTGGCCGGCGCAGCGAGCGTTGCTGGTCGCGGATATCCACTTCGGCAAAGCCTCGGCCTATCGGCGGCTCGGTCAGCCGGTACCGCACGGCACGACCCAGGCGAACCTTCAGCAACTCGACACCTTGCTGGCCCGTTATCCCTGCGATCGGTTGATCTTTCTCGGCGATTTCCTGCACGCGCCGGAATCGCAGTCACCGGCGACTTTCGCGCCGCTGCTCGCCTGGCGCGAGTCGCACCCGGCCCTGCACATCACACTCGTGCGCGGCAACCATGACCGACGCGCGGGGGATCCGCCCGCCAGCCTGGGCATGGAGGTGGTCACCGAGCCACTGCTGCTCGGCCCGTTCGCGCTGCAGCACGAGCCTCATCCTCATCCCACCCATCACGTCCTGGCCGGCCATCTGCATCCCGCCTTCTGCCTGCGTGGTCGTGGCCGTCAGCGCTTGCGCTTGCCCTGCTTCTGCATCGGCCCGCAGGTCAGCGTGCTGCCGGCCTTCGGCAACTTCACCGGAATGATGGACATCGACGCCGACCCGGGCCGGCGTCTGTTCGTGGTTGGGGATGGGTGTGTGTGGCAGGTGGCGTGAGCGATGATCAGGCCTGGCTGATTCCGGTCACGGTGATACCGAAACGTTCAGCCAGCCGGGTGGCGGGTGTTTCCTCGACATCCGGATCGTGCTCATAGGCATCCTCCTGGTCGCCAAACTGTTCTTCCGCCTTGCGCATCACCAATTCGACGGCCTCGTCTATATCCGGTTGGTGATCGGACTCGGTCCTGAGAATGGATGTGTTGCCGTCCTTGCTGTACGCAATGATCCAGGTCGTCATGGCTACCCCCTTATCAAAAGCGCCTTCGGCAGCAATGGCGTGCCGAAATGGCGTTGCCTTGCTTTAGAGGCTAGCTGCAGATGTTCAGTTCTGCCGCTCCGCTGGGCAGCGGATGAGCCGCCGAATGGTCTGAACAGCCTCGTGAGACGCCGGTCATCGGTAGGAAGGCCAGAGGAGATGACGTCATGCCGCTCACCCGCACGCGCGCACCGCAACGCTCCGAGGAGCAACTGATCACCCTGCTACAGCAGAAAGCCGTCCCGTTGCCGCCCATCGATGATCCTTCGTTCGCCGACGCCTTCGACCGATTCGCCGATGCACGGGTGGTGCTCATCGGTGAGGCCAGCCACGGTACCTCCGAGTTCTATCGCGCGCGTGCCGCCATCACGCGCCGGCTGATCGAGCGGCATGGTTTCACCATCGTCGCCGCCGAAGCGGACTGGCCGGACGCGGCCATGATAGACCGCTATGTGCGCCACCAGCAGCCTGCCGACTGGCTCGAGCGGGGCTTCCGCCGCTTCCCCACCTGGATGTGGCGCAACCAGGACGTTGCAGACTTCGCCGGCTGGCTGCGCACGCACAATGCCTCGCAAGCGCCAGAGCAGCGCGTCGAATTCCGCGGCCTGGACGTCTACAGCCTGGGCACCTCGATCCGCGAAGTACTGGCCTATCTCGATCAGGTCGACCCAGCCGCCGCGCAGGCCGCGCGCCAGCGTTATGGCTGCCTGAGCCCCTGGCAGGAGGAGCCGGCGATCTACGGTCACAACGTCATGCGCGGCGAGCCCTCCTGCGAGGAGGCGGTGGTCGAGCAACTGCGTGCATTGCTCGACCAGCGTCTGGGCTATCTGGAGAAGGACGGCGAACACTTCTTCGATGCCGAGCAGAACGCGCGCGTCGTGCTCGCCGCCGAACAGTACTACCGGGCGATGTACCGAGGTTCGACAGAATCCTGGAACCTGCGGGACCGACACATGTTCGACACCCTCCGCGCGCTTCTGGCGCACCGGGGCGATGACGCCAAGGCAGTGGTCTGGGCGCACAACTCGCACATCGGCAACGCGGCAGCCACCTCGATGGGCTGGGGCGGCGAGTTCAACATCGGCGAGCTTTGCCGCACCGCCTATGGGCGCGAGGCGGTGCTGATCGGCATGGGCACCGATCGGGGCGAAGTGGCTGCCGCGGACAACTGGGACGAGCCGATGCAGATCAAGCAGGTCCGTCCGTCCCGCGACGACAGTTGGGAGCAGTTGTTCCTCAGGGCGGGCCTGGCGGCCTCACTGACGAGCTGGCGCGACGACGCCGCGCTGCGCGAGGCCTTGGCACAACCGCGTCTGGAGCGTGCCATCGGCGTGATCTACCGTCCGGCCACTGAACGCCAGAGCCACTATTTCCAAGCCATACTGTCGGAACAGTTCGACGCCCTGCTCTGGCTCGAACAGACCACTGCCGTGACCCCGATCGGGCCTCGGCAAGTCGACCACGAGAGCGTTCCGGATACCTACCCGTTCGGAGAGTGAGCCATGCGCGCCCTGATGCCTGACATCCAGCTTTTCCGCGACCGTCCCCATGCCGGTCAGGAACTGGCCGAAGCCCTGCTGCACCTGGCCGATCGCCAGCCGCTCGTGCTCGCGCTGCCGCGAGGCGGCGTCCCGGTTGCATACGAAGTGGCGCGCCGTCTATCGGCACCGCTGGACCTGGTGCTGGTTCGCAAGATCGGTGCGCCCGGCAACGAGGAGCTGGCGCTGGGCGCGGTGATCGACGGCGCCGAACCGAAGTGGGTGATCAACCAGGAACTGTTCAACCAGATCGCGCCGCCGCCCGGCTGGTTCGATGAGGAAATGCAGCGGCAACTCGCCGAACTGGAACGCCGGCGGCAACGCTATTGCGGCCAGCGCCCGGCACCGGTGATCACCGATCGCTGCGTGATCGTGATCGACGATGGCGTGGCGACCGGTGCCACGGTCAGAGCGGCGCTCAAGGGGCTCAGGCAGTCGAAGCCCCAGCACATCGTGCTGGCCGTCCCGGTGGGGCCGCGCGATGTGATCGAGATGTTACGTTCGGAGGTCGACGAACTGGTCTGCCTGGCAATGCCCGAACCGTTCATTGGCGTGGGCTGCCACTATGCGGATTTCACACAGACCACTGACGAGCAGGTCATCGACCTGCTCGCGCGTGCTCAGGGTGCTTGATCAGGCGACAGGCGCCGGCGGCGGCTGATCCGGGATGGTGGGCTCGCCTGGCTCGCTGGGCAGATCCGGCACGCCGGGCTCTTCCGGATCGCCGGGCACGCCTTGGGCCTCAAGGGCTCGCGTGTCTATTTCATCCGAATAACGGGTGGTTTCCATCGTGCTGTCCTCCTGCTGGTGAAGGCCCTGTCGGGCTCTAGCAGTAGAGGCCGCGCGGCAGCCATAAATCCCGCCTTCCGTCGGGCATGCACTGAGGCATCGCCGCCTCTCGTCTCACTGGAGCTGCTCGCCGGCGATCCCCAGCGAGCTGGCCCCAAGGGTCGGGAGATGGCCTCCCACCGGCTGAGCGTATAGGTGCCAGCTCTGACGGTCGCGTGGCTTCGAATCGCAGGCAGAGCGTGATCAGCACGCGACCGTAGGAGCCCGCATGCTGCCGATCACCGACGCCCCGCCCGTCCGCCGCCCGGACGGGCTGCAGACGGCCAGTCTCACCACATCAGGTCGTCGGGAATCTGGTACGCGGCGTAGGGATCGTCCGGGTCCGGCGCTTCGGTGGGCGTATTGAGCTGGACGATCCGCCGCGGATCACGCTCCTGGATCTTCAGCGCGGCTTCTCGCGGGATCACCTCATAGCCGCCACCGTGACGGACGATGGCCAGTGAGCCGCTGGACAGCTTGTCGCGCATGAGTTTGTTGACCGACAGGCGCTTGACCTTCTTGTCGTCGACGAAGTTGTAGTAGTCCTCGGTGGTCAGCTTGGGCAAACGGCTGCCCTCGATGAGCTGCTTGACCTGCGCGGCGCGGGCCTTCTGCTCGGCCTTTTCCTGCTGCTGCCGGTTCAGCTCCTGATCACGGGCCTGCTTCTCCGCCTGTGCCTTGAGCGCCGCCTCGCGCTGGGAGTCGTCCTTCTGGGCTTGCCCCTTTTTCACCAGGCGCTGCTGTTTCTGCTGCTGCTTGCCGGCCTGCTTGGCCTGCTTCTCATTGACCAGCCCGGCTTTGAGCAGCTGGTCGCGAAGGGAAAGACTCATGTGTCGGCTCGTAATATCGGGTTTGAAGACGGGTGGAGCTTAACGGCTGGCGCCGGAAGCCGGAAGCCTGTGGCCTGCTGCATCACACCGGGCGACCGCTTACTTGCTCTGTCTAGCGGCCAGCTTCCAGCTGCTTCTTGGCTTCTTCCCATAGCGCATCGAGCTCGGCGAGGTCGCACTGCTCGATCGGTCGGCCACGGGCGCGCAGGGTCGTCTCGATAAAGCGAAAGCGCCGCTCGAACTTGCGGTTCGCAGCGCGCAAGGCGTCTTCGGGATCGATCTTCAAGTGCCGCGCGAGATTGACGGTGACGAACAGCAGGTCGCCCAGCTCCTCGGCAATGGCCTGCGGATCATCCGTGCTCATGGCTTCGAGCACCTCGCCCAGCTCCTCGTGCACCTTGTCCACCACCGGCAGCGCTTCGGGCCAGTCGAAGCCAATCTGCGCGGCACGCTTCTGCAACTTCGCCGCCCGGCTCAGTGCCGGCAAGGCATGGGGCACGTCGTCCAACAGCGACAGCTGCTCGGGGGCCACCGCCTTCTCGGCGCGCTCCTCGGCCTTGATGGACTCCCAACGCTGCTTGATCTGCACCTCGTCCAGCCGCGGCAATTCGGGCGAGCCGTACAGGTCGCCGTCAGGAAAGACATGCGGATGGCGACGCACCAGCTTGCGGGTGATGGCGTCGACCACCGTGTCGAAGTCGAAGCGGCCATCCTCCTTCGCCAGCTGGCTGTAGTAGACGACCTGGAACAACAGATCGCCCAGCTCGCCGGGCAGATGGTCGAAGTCACCGCGCTCGATGGCATCGGCCACCTCGTAGGCCTCCTCCAGCGTATGCGGAACGATACTCGCGTAGTCCTGTTGCAGGTCCCAGGGGCAACCATGCTGCGGGTCGCGCAGGCGGGCCATCAGGTGCAACAGGTCGGGGAGCTGGTACATGCAAAATCCTCTTGAAGCGTGGAGCAGATCGCACTCGTACGAGTACAGGTGAGGGCGACATCTACCATGCGAAGTCAAGCGAACCCTGACCGTCGCGAGCGAAGGCCAGACAAGACGAAAGCCTGCTGAAAAAGCGGAGTTGGCTGTTGCCAATGAGCATTTTTCAGCAGGCTTTCAACGCAGTATGGCCGAGCGCAGCAGGTCAGGAAGCACGCTGACGCTTGGCCTCGATGATATTGGGCAGCTGCGAAATCCGCCCCAGCAACCGGCCCAGCGCGCCGAGCCCAGGGATTTCGATGGTCAGCGACATCAGTGCCGTGCTGTCTTCCTTGTTGGAGCGGGTGTTCACCGCCAGCACATTGATCCGCTCGTTGAGCAGGATCTGCGACACGTCGCGCAACAGGCCGGAGCGGTCGTAGGCCTTGATGACGATATCCACCGGGTAGGTCTTCTCGGGGATCGGCCCCCAGCTGACCTGGATGATCCGCTCAGGCTCCCGGCCAGCCAGCTGCAGCACGGAAGCGCAGTCCTGGCGATGGATGCTGACCCCGCGCCCGAGGGTGATATAGCCGACGATCGGGTCGCCCGGCAGCGGCTGGCAGCAGCCGGCCATCTGGGTGAGCAGGTTGCCGACGCCCTGAATCTGCACATCGCCGCGCTTGCCGGGCTTTGTGCTGGTCGGGCGCTTGGGGATCAGCTCGAGCTGGTCGGTGCCGCCGTCTTCGGGCTCGACCAGTTGCTGCGCGTGGTTGACCAGCTGCGACAGGCGCAGGTCGCCGGCCCCGAGCGCGGCGAACATGTCTTCGGCCGTCTTGAGGTTGGCCTTCTCGGCCAGCTTGTCGAAGTCCACCGGCGGCAGGTCGAGGCGCCCCAGCTCGCGCTCGAGCAACGCCTTGCCCGCGGCGACGTTCTGGTCACGGGCCTGCAGCTTGAACCAGTGGACGATCTTGGCCCGCGAGCGCGAGGTGGTGATATAGCCGAGGTTGGGGTTGAGCCAGTCACGACTCGGCGAGCCATGCTTGCTGGTGATGATTTCCACCTGCTCGCCGGTCTGCAGGCTGTAGTTCAGCGGCACGATGCGGCCGTTGACCTTGGCGCCACGGCAGTTGTGACCGATCTCGGTGTGTACCCGGTAGGCGAAGTCCAGCGGCGTGGCGCCCTTGGGCAGGTCGATGGCGTGGCCGTCGGGTGTGAACACGTAGACGCGATCCGGCTCGATATCGACGCGCAGCTGGTCGGCCAATCCGCCGATGTCGCCCAACTCCTCGTGCCACTCGAGCACCTGACGCAGCCAGGCGATCTTTTCCTCGTAGTGATTGGAGCTGGAGTTGACGTCCGTGCCCTTGTAGCGCCAGTGCGCGCACACGCCCAACTCGGCCTCCTCGTGCATGGCCTGGGTGCGGATCTGCACCTCGAGCACCTTGCCTTCAGGGCCGAGCACGGCGGTGTGCAGCGAGCGGTAGCCGTTCTCCTTGGGGTTGGCGATGTAGTCGTCGAACTCCCGTGGGATGTGCCGCCACAGGGTATGGACGATCCCCAGCGCGGTGTAACAGTCGCGGATCTCCGGGACCAGCACCCGCACCGCGCGCACGTCGTAGATCTGGCTGAACTGCAGGCCCTTCTTCTGCATCTTCCGCCAGATCGAATAGATGTGCTTGGCGCGACCGTCGATCTCGGGATGGATGCCGGCGGCGTTCAGTTCGTCCTTGAGCTGCTGGACCACGCTCTGGATGTACTGCTCACGGTCCAGGCGGCGCTCGTGCAGCAACTGGGCGATCTGCTTGTACTGCTCGGGTTCGAGGTAGCGGAAGGAGAGGTCTTCCAGTTCCCACTTGATATGGCCGATGCCCAGGCGATGAGCCAGCGGCGCGTAAATGTCGAACACCTCACGCGCGACGCGGTGGCGCTTGTCGTCGTCGGCGTGCTTCACCGCACGGATGGCGCAGGTGCGCTCGGCCAGCTTGATCAGGGCGACGCGCACGTCGTCGACCATCGCCACCAGCATCTTGCGCAGGTTCTCGACCTGGGTCTGGGTGCCAAGCACCAGGGATTCGCGCGGGTTGAGACTGGCGCTGATCGCGGCCATGCGCAGCACGCCTTCGATCAGCTTGGCGACCACCGGCCCGAACTGCTGCTGCACCTCGGCGAGCTGGATCTTGCCCTCGCGCACGCCACGGTAGATCACCGCCGCGACGAGGCTGTCCTGGTCGAGCTTGAGGTCGGCAAGGATCTCGGCGATCTCCAGGCCCGTCTGGTAACTGGACGTGCCCTCGCTCCACAGGTTCTGCGCCGCGTTGGCCTGCTGCTCGGCCGTGCGCGCGAATTCGCAGGCCTGCTTGAGTGCATCGCGGTCGAGTGCCGGGTCCATCCCCAGCACGTGATCGAGCCAGCCATCGAGGTTGATACTGCCGTCGGTGTTGATCGGCTGAAGCGCTCTGACCTGGACCATCTTTTCTACCTTCCCCTCTGCGCATCGACTGCGCCAAATACGCCGACTTTCTGGGAGTCGGTCGGTTGAACCGCAGGCCTGTCGCCTGCCAAGAATACTGCGCTACCTGGGCCGCTCGAACAGTGCCATGGCTTCGACATGCGCGGTCTGCGGAAACATGTCCAGCACCCCCGCACGCGCCAGCCGGTAACCCTGGCGGATCAATTCCGCCGCGTCACGAGCCAGGGTCGAAGGGTTACACGAAACATAGACCACACGCGCTGCGCCTAAAGTCTCGATCTGTTTCACGACTTCGAACGCCCCGTCGCGCGGCGGGTCCAGCAGCATCGCCGGAAAACCACCCTTCGCCCAGCTGGCCTCGAGCAGCGGCTTCGACAGGTCCGCCTGGTAAAAGTGCGCATGTTCCAGACCGTTGTGCGCGGCATTGGTGCGTGCCCGCTCGACCATGTCCGCTACGCCCTCCACGCCGACCACCTCGGCCCCGCCCCGTGCCAGGGGCAACGCAAAATTCCCCAGCCCGCAGAACAGGTCCAGTACGCGCTCGCCCGGCTGCGGCTTCAACCAGTCCAGCGCCTGGGCCACCATCGCCTCGTTCACCGGCGCATTGACCTGAATGAAATCGCCGGGTCGCCAGGCGAGTTCCAGGTCCCATGCCGGCAGGCGATACCCCAGCGCTGCCCCCATTGCCGTCGGTTGTGGCTCGCCCTCGCCCTGCAACCAGAGCTGTACGCCCTGCGCATCGGCAAAGGCTTGCAACGCTTTCAGATCGATATCCGCCAGCGGCGCGGTGTGCCGCACCATTACGGCCTCGGCGGTGCCGCTGAAGAGTTCCACATGCCCAATCGCCTGCGGCCGGCTCAGCCCGTGCAGCACGGCCAGCAACGCTGGCAGCAGCGTCTGCAAGGGGCGTACCAGCACATGACACTCCTGGATCGAGACGATGTCCTGGCTGGCGCTGGCGCGAAAGCCGACCGCCAGACGATTCGCTTTCTGATCCCACCGCACGGCCAGCCGGGCGCGGCGCCGGTAACCGAATGCCGGGCCGCTCAGCGGGTCGGCCCACTGTGCCGGCTCGATTCCGGCCTGGCGCGACAGCAGCTCGGCCAGACTGCGCTGTTTCAGGGCGAGCTGGTCGTCGTCGGGCAGGTGCTGGAGGGTGCAGCCGCCGCAGACGCGGGCATGAATGCAAGGCTCCTCGCGGCGTAGCGCGCTGGCGGCGAGCACCCGTTCGGTGCGTGCCTCGACGACCTGGCTGCGTGCGCCCAGCACCCGCGCCTCGATGCTTTCGCCGGGCAGCGCACCTCGACGAACCAGGTCCGGCCGTCGACGAAGGCGATGCCGCGGCCGTCATTGGCCAGGCGCTGGATGTCCAGCCGCTGCTTCTTGCCGGTCGGTATCGGCGCCTTGCGTTCGCCGCCACTGGGCTGGAACCGCAGGCTGCTGTTGCGCCGGGCCATCAGCGTGCCCCCTGCTGGCGGGTGCCGAGGTCAGCGCGGCTGGTCATAGACACCTGTGGACAGGTAGCGGTCGCCACGGTCACAGATGATCGCCACGATCACCGCGTTCTCCAGTTCCTGCGACAGGCGCAACGCCCCTGCCACGGCACCGCCGGACGAAACGCCGCAGAAGATGCCTTCCTCGCGTGCCAGGCGGCGCATCACTTCTTCTGCCTCGGCCTGGCTCATGTCGACGATGCGATCGACCCGCTCGGCCTGGTAGATCTTCGGCAGGTACTCCTGCGGCCAGCGCCGGATACCGGGGATGGCCGCACCCTCCATGGGTTGCAGACCGACGATCTGCACCTCCGGGTTCTGTTCCTTGAGGTAGCGCGACACACCCATGATGGTGCCGGTGGTGCCCATGGAGCTGACGAAATGGGTGATGGTGCCGCCGGTCTGCTGCCAGATCTCCGGCCCGGTGCTGGTGTAGTGCGCCTCGGGATTGTCGCCGTTGGCGAACTGGTCGAGCACCTTGCCGTGCCCCTCGGCCTGCATGCGCAGCGCCAGGTCACGCGCGCCTTCCATGCCCTCTTCCTTGCTCACCAGGATGAGTTCGGCGCCGTAGGCTGTCATGGCGGCCTTGCGCTCGGCGCTGGAGTTGTCCGGCATGATCAGGATGAAACGATAACCCTTGATGGCCGCCGCCATCGCCAGGGCGATGCCGGTGTTGCCGGAGGTGGCCTCGATCAGGGTATCGCCGGGCTTGATCTCGCCGCGCGCCTCGGCACGGGCGATCATCGACAGGGCCGGCCGGTCCTTCACCGAGCCGGCAGGGTTGTTGCCTTCGAGTTTCAGCAGAATCGTGTTGCTGGTTTCGCCCGGCAGACGCTGCAGACGAACCAGGGGGTATTGCCGACGCAGTCGGCAATGGTCGGGTACTGAATGGTCATGACTTCGATGTACCGCACGGCATGGAAAGGCGCCCATGATACCGGCAACCAGGGAACTCGGGCAGACCGCCTACCCGGCTCGGCGGCTCGGATAGGTGCGGCTTATGCAGGGATGTACGGCCAAGCGCGGCCCTCAGAGCGCGCCCCGACGCGATGGCGACAGACGCATTTTTATTTCGCCGCGTTTCGATCGGTCTTGGCAGATGAAGGTCTGTCGTCTAGGTCTATAGAACCGACACTTCGTCCCCGATAAGGAACACAGCATGCTCAACGGACGTGCCGTACTGGTCCCCGCGGTCCTTCTTGCCAGCCTCAGCGCCTGCACCCATAGCGAACAACCGGCCGATACCACGCCCCCTGCGCCCGAGGCGAGCAGCGGCTACACACCCAAACCCGGCTGGGCCGTCGACCGCTTCGCAGTAGCCGCGGCCAACCCGCTGGCAACCCAGGCCGGCTATGACGTGCTCAAGGCCGGCGGCAGTGCGCTGGATGCCGCCATCGCCGTGCAGATGGTGCTGACCCTGGTCGAGCCACAGTCGAGCGGGATTGGCGGTGGCGCCTTCCTGCTGCATTGGGATGGTGAGGAACTGGTCGCGCTCGATGGTCGCGAAACCGCGCCCGCAGCGGTCGACGAAACCCTGTTCCTTGAGCCCGACGGCACGCCCATAGCGTTCCAGACCGCGGTGGTCGGCGGACGCTCGGTGGGCGTGCCGGGCACCCTGAAAATGCTCGAAAAAGCGCACAGCCAGTACGGCAAACTGCCCTGGAAGGAGCTGTTGCAGCCCGCGATCACGCTCGCGCGGGAAGGGTTCGCCGTCAGCCCCCGCCTGCATACGCTGCTGCAGACCGATCCCTCGCTGCGCGACAACCCGCCCGCTGCGGCTTTCTATTACCAGCCGGACGGCTCGCCCTGGCCTGTCGGCCATCGGCTGCACAACCCGGCGCTGGCCGAGCTGCTGCAGGCCATCGCCGAGGACGGCAGCCGCGCCTTCTACGAGGGCAAGAACGCCTATGCGCTGGTCAAGCAGGTGAACGAACATCCGACCAATCCGGGGCGGATCGCGCTGAGCGATCTGACAGGCTACGAGCCGCGCCAGCGCGACGCGATCTGCACGCTGTGGCAGTCGAGCTATCAGGTCTGCGGCTTTCCGCCGCCGTCGTCTGGGCACATTACCCAGATGCAGATCCTGGGCATCCTCGAACACCTCGGTCCGCTACCGGCCCTCGATCAGGGCGTGCCCTCGGTGGACTTCCTGCACCGCTACAGCGAAGCCTCGCGGCTGGCCTATGCCGACCGAGCCAAGTACCTCGCCGATCCGGACTTCGTGCCGGTGCCCGGGCGCACCTGGAACAGCATGCTGGCGCCGGAATATCTACGGCAACGCGCCGGGCTGATCGGCCCGCGCAGCATGGGCACCGCCGAGCCGGGCGAGCCGGGCCCGGTGCCCGTCGCGCTGGGCATCCAGCCCGAGCAACCGGAATACGGGACCAGCCACATCAGCATCATCGATGCCGACGGCAACGCCCTGGCGATGACCACGACCATCGAACAAGCCTTCGGCGCACGGCTGCTCAACGACGGCGGCACCGGCCTGCCAGGCGGTTACCTGCTCAACAACGAGCTGACCGATTTTGCCTTCGAGCCGCGTGACAGCGAGGGCCGGCCGGTCGCCAACCGGGTCGAGCCCGGCAAGCGCCCGCGCTCGAGCATGAGCCCCACGCTGGTGTTCGACGCCGCTGGCGAGCAGCTGCTGGCGAGCGTGGGTTCGCCAGGCGGTGCGGCGATCATCCATTTCACCGCCAAGACACTGCTCGGCATGTACGGCTGGGGCCTGGATGCGCAGCGGGCTATCGACCTGCCCAACTTCGGCAGCTTCAACGGCCCGACCGTGCTCGAGGCCGGACGCTTCCCGCCGGCTACGCCGCGCGCGTTGGAGGTGCGCGGGCACGAGGTCAACGAGATGGAAATGACCAGCGGCCTGCAAGCGATCCAGCGCACGGATGACGGCTGGTTCGGTGGCGCCGACCCGCGCCGGGAAGGTGTGGTGATGGGCGACTAGCCAGCCGATGGCACCGGGCGCCGCGAGGGCGTGGCGCCCACAAGCGCCTGCTCGCCTTCAATGGGAGACCCGCCCGAGGACGACCCGGGCGGGATGCCTGGCTAGATCACCCGCGCCTCGTATTCGAGCCGTTCGATGGCCCCGTCCAGCTCATCGAGCGCCTGGGCGGCGCTGGGGTGGTTCTGCTTGAGCAGGGTTTCGCTGCGCTCGCAGGCGGCGCGCAATTGAGGCACGCCACAATACCGGGTGGCGCCATGCAGCCGGTGCACGCGGTCGATCATGCCCTGCTGGTCGCCGGCCAGGCGTGCATCGCGGATGGCCCGGCGGTCGTCCTCCAGCGAGGCCAGCAGCATGCTCAGCATGTCCGCGGCGAGATCGGCCTTGCCAGCCGCCAGGCGCAACCCTTCCTCGGCGTCGAGCACCTTGAGGTTGTTTTCCAGCGGGGGCGATTCGACAGGCGCGGCCAGGAAGCTTCGCGCCAGGGGCAGCCCCGTCCACTTGAGCACCACCTGTGCCAGCTGCCGCTCGCTGACCGGCTTGGTCAGGTAGTCGTCGAGGCCACTCTGCAGCAGCGAGCGCTTCTCGTTGGACAGGGCATGCGCCGTCAGCGCGATGATCGGCAAGGGCGGCTGGCCGCTGTCGACCTCCCACTGGCGGATCGCCTCGGTGGTCTGGCGGCCGTCCATGCCCGGCATTTGCACGTCCATGAAGACCATGTCATACGCCTTGCGCTTGACCGCTTCGAGGGCATCCCGGCCGCTGCTCACCGCTTCGGCCTCGCCGCCCATGTCGTTGAGCAGGGTCTCGAGGAGCAACAGGTTGGCGGGGTTGTCGTCGACGCAGAGGACCCGCGGCGGGCGGCTTTCCGGCAACAACGGGTGCTCGACAATCGCCTGCGCCGGGCGCAGCAGATCGAGGAGCACGCGTTGCAGCTTGCGCGTGCAGGCCGGCTTGCCCTGCAGCTGGGTGTGAGTATGGGATTCGGGCAAGGCCTCGTGGTAATGCGCCTGCTCGGTGGTCGGACAGAGCACGATGCACTTGCAGCCCAGCCCCTCGAATTCCCACAGGCGCTGGCAGAGCTGCGGCGGGGCGATGTCGCGGCTGGTCACGCCCAGCACGGCAATCTCGATCGGGGTTTCGCTCGTGCGCGCCGCGGCGACGGCGTCCTGCAACTGGTCGAGCGTATCGAAGGTGAGCACCTCCAGACCGCACCCTTCGAGCTGATGCTGTAGCGCCTGGCGCGCCAGCGGATGCGGCTCCAGCACACCGACTCGCCGACCGAGCAGCACCGCGCGGGGCTGGTCCTCGATGTCGTCGCGCGCCTTCGGCAGGCTGAGGCTGATCCAGAATTCCGGAGCCTTCGTCAGGGATGCTGTCGACGCCGATCTCGCCGCCCATCTGCTCGATCAGCCGCTTGGAGATGACCAGCCCGAGACCGGTCCCACCGGGCTGGCGCGACAGGGAGTTGTCCGCCTGGCTGAACGCCTGGAAGAGCGAGCGCATGTCCTGGTCGGTCAGCCCGATGCCGGTGTCCTGCACGCTGATGCGCAACTGCGCGCGGTCGGCCCGCTCATCCTCGACCATGGCGCGCACGACGATGGTGCCCTCGTTGGTGAACTTGATGGCGTTGCTGACCAGGTTGGTCAGCACCTGCTTGAGCCGCAGCGGATCGCCGACCAGCGACAGCGGCGTGTCGCGGTAGACCAGGCTGACCAGCTCGAGGTGCTTGGAGTGCGCCGCCGGGCCGAGGATGGTGAGGGTGTCCTCGATCAGGTCGCGCAGGTTGAACGGGATGCTGTCGAGCACCAGCTTGCCGGCCTCGATCTTTGAGAAGTCGAGGATCTCGTTGATGATTCCGAGCAGGCTGTCGGCGGACTTTTCGATGGTCGACAGGTAATCCTGCTGCCGCGGCGTGAGGTCGCTCTTCTGCAGCAGGTGGGTGAAGCCGAGGATGCCATTGAGCGGCGTACGGATTTCGTGGCTCATGTTGGCCAGGAACTCGGACTTGATGCGGCTGGCCTCGAGGGCCTCCTTGCGTGCCAGGTCCAGTTCGATGTTCTGGATCTCGATGGTCTCGAGGTTCTGCTGCACATCCTCGGTGGCCTGGTCGATGCTTTGCTGGAGCTCTTCTCGGGCACTGAGCAGCGCCTCGGCCATGCGGTTGATGCCGGCGGCCAGCTCGTCCATCTCATGGCTGCCGAGCGCTGGCAGGCGCGTCTCCAGGTGGCCCTCCTTGAGCTGCGCCACCGCCATCTTGATCTTGTGCAGCGGCCGGCTGATGGCGCCGCTCATGCGCAGGGCCAGCAGCGCGGTGATGATCAGCCCCGCGCCGATCAGCAACAGGCTGGTGAAGAGGCTGCGATAGCCACGCAGCAAGGTGCCCTGATGCGACAGCTCGAGTTCGAGCCAGCCGATCTGGCGCATGTCGTTGCCGAGGCTGTCGGCCGCCAGGTTCAGGTGCTTGCCAAGAATGGGCAGCAGGATGCGCGTGGTGTCGACGCTGCTGACGCGGGTCAGGGCTTCCGGATCGGCCGGTGGCGAGGGGTGATCATGTTCGGCCCGGCGTGGGCCAGCACATTGCGCTCGGTATCGAGGATGGTCACGGCGCGCACGTCGGGTTGATCGAGCACCTGATTGAGAATGCGCTGCAGCCGCTTGCTGTACCCCTGGGCCATGGCCGGCGCCGCCAGCGGGCGAGCTGCTGGGCGACCAACTGGCCGCGTTCGTCGAGCTGGTGGCGCATCTCCGACAGCTGCATCCAGGTGAAGTAGATGCCCAGCACCACGGCCAGCACGGTCGCCGGCAGGAGCGTCAGCACCAGCACGCGACTTTTGATTCCCAGGTCTTTCAGCACGGATCCATCCCCTTGATAACCAGCGCGCTAGTGTAGCGGCTCGGCGGGCTGGAATCTGCTCGACAGCGCGCTCTGGCGACGGGGCGCATCCGGCTTGCCGCTCAATCCAGGCCGCGAATGTCCCGGCCCTGGAAATCCGGCAACTTCCAGTGGAAGGTCATCGCCAGCACGCGGAACAGGAACCCTGCGCACAGCGTCGCCAGCGACGCGATGGTGTTGCTGACGCCCAGCCAGAGCAACCCGACATAAAGCACGCCGGTGAACAAGGCCACGGTCGCGTACAGCTCGCGCTGCAGCACCATGGGCACCTCGTTGCAGAGGATGTCGCGCAGCAGGCCGCCAAACACGCCCGTGATGACGCCCGCCAGCACAACGATCGACAGGTGCACGCCCATCTCCATCGCCACGCCGCAGCCGATCACGGTGAAGGCCACCAACCCAAGCCCATCGACGAGCAGGAACACCTGCCGCAGGTGATGCATGTGCCGCGCCACCATCGCGGTGACGATCGCTGCACCCACGGTGAAGGCCAGGTATTCCGGGTTGGCGATCCAACCGACCGGATAGTGACCGAGCAGCACATCGCGCGCGGTGCCGCCGCCCAGCGCCGTGACGGTGCCCAGAAGGCAGATGCCGAACAGGTCCATCCCCCGGCGCATGCCCATGATGGCGCCCGACATGGCTTCGGCCGTGATCGCGATCAGGTAAATCGTGTGGAGCAGATCCATGGCGCGACTCCAAAACGGGGCATGGGGAATGAAAGGCGCGCAATTATGGGGCACACTTCGGAAAATCGGCCTGGCTAAGCAAATGTAGGCTATACAAATATTTACTTAATCAAGGCGAACCCTCTTGAATCTCGACCCGAGGCAGACCGAGGCCTTTCGGGCGGTCATCCGCACCGGCAGCTTCGAACAGGCAGCGCTGCAGCTGCACCTCACCCCACCGGCGATCTCGCAGCGTGTGCGGGCGCTGGAAAGTGCCCTGGGCAACGCGCTGGTTGTGCGCAGTCGCCCCTGCCGCCCGACCGAGACCGGCCAGCGCCTGCTGCAATACCTCAAGCGTGCCAAGCTGCTGGAAGCCGACCTGCTCGCCGAACTGGCCGAACGCAGCGATGCGCCGCTGGTGGTGGTCGCCGCGCTCAACGCCGACAGCCTCGGCACCTGGTTCTTCCCCGCGCTGGCCGAAGTGCTGATCCGCGAGCGCGTCCTGCTGGACCTGACCGTCGAAGACCAGGACCACACCTACAACCTGCTGGAAACGGGCCTGGCGATCGGCTGCATCAGCACCGAACCCAAGCCCATGCGTGGCTGCACCGCCAGCGCGCTGGGCAGCATGCGCTACCGCCTGGTGGCCTCCAGCGCCTTTCGCCAACAGCACTTCGGCAATGGCCTGAACCGCACCGCGGCGCGCCGGGCGCCCGTGGTCGCCTACACCCGCAAGGACAGCCTCACGTCCTCATTCCTGCTGCGCCAGCTGGGGTTACCCGAAGGCGCCTATCCCTGCCACTACGTGCCCGGCGCCGAGCCATCTTCAACGCAATCCGCTACGGCCTGGGCTACGGCATGGTCCCCGAATTGCTGCTCGAAGACGCTCTGGCACAGGGCGAGGTGGTCGACCTGGCCGCCGACGCGCCATTGGATATCGCGTTGTATTGGCATACCTGGAAGGTGCAGTCGCCGCGGATGGAGAACCTGTCGCGCCAGATCATCGAAGCCGCGCCCAGAATCCTTGGGCGGCCGACGGCGGACAGACCCGGCCCTGAGAATCAGGCAGACTAACGCGCCATGACCGAACGCCCCGCCCTGCCCGCCTGCTGCACCCCGCTCGACGCTGCCTGGCCATTCCGCCACGCGGTGCCCGGCGCACGGCTGGTCAGCACCCGCTTCGACCCTGCCCGCCTCGATCCCGAAGACTTCACGCGCTGGGGCGTGCCACCGATGGCAGGGGTGAACAAGCGGCAGGCCGAATACCTCGCCGGGCGGCTCTGCGCCTGGGAAGCGCTGCGCGTGATTACCGGCGCCGGCGCCATCCCGGCCATCGGCGAGGACCGCGCGCCCTGTTGGCCGCAGGGCACGGTCGGCTCGATCACGCACGGCGCCGGCTGGACGGCCGCCATCACCGCGCGCCATACGCAGTGGCGGGGCCTGGGGCTGGACGTGGAAAAGACGCTGCCGGTAGCCCGCGCCGACCGTCTGGCCGGCGAAATCCTTACCGCCAGGGAACTGCAGGGCTACGCGGAGCAGGACGAAACGAGCCGCGCGCTGCGGGTGACCCTGACCTTTTCCATCAAGGAAAGCCTGTTCAAGGCGCTCTACCCGCTGGTGAACAAGCGCTTCTATTTCCACGACGCCGAGCTGATCCACCATGACGACACGGGCCGGGCTCGACTGCGCCTGCTCACCACCCTGACACCTGACTGGCGCGCAGGTAGTGAGCTGGATGGTCAGTTCGTACAGTTCGACGATTACCTGCTGAGCCTCGTCCACATCCCCGCCGAATAGCCCGTCGCCCTCGTAGGGACGAACTTGTTCGCCCAAAGGCTCCGCGGCACGCTCAACCGTGATCGGTCGAATAAATTCGACCCTACAAGCGCTGCCCGTAGGGGCGAACTTGTTCGCCCAAAGGCCCGTGCCAGGCTCAACCACGGTTGGTCGAATAAATTCGACCCTACAGAGCGCTGCCCCCCGTAGGGGCGAACTTGTTCGCCCAAAGGCTCCGCGCCAGGCTCAACCACGGTTGGTCGAATAAATTCGACCCTACAAAGCGCTGCCCCGTAGGGGCGAACTTGTTCGCCCAAAGGCTCCGCGCCAGGCTCAACCCGCGACCGGTCGAATACATTCGACCCTACGACTAGCGCGCCCGCTTGCGTGGCCAGCTCAGGCTGAAGCGCGCGCCGCCCAGTTCGCTGTGTCCGACATGCGACCGCCCGCCATGCCAATAGCTGATCCGCCGCACGATCGACAGCCCCAGCCCATGCCCGCCTGACGCCCGGGTGCGGCTGTCGTCCAGCCGCAGGAACGGCGTGAACACCTTCTCCCACGCTTCTTCCGGCACGCCCGGGCCATCATCTTCGACGCTCAGGGTGGCGCGCTCGGCATCGAGCGTGAAGCTCACCTGCACGCGGGTTTCGGCATGGCGCATGGCGTTGGTGATCAAGTTGCTCAAGGCCCGACGCAAATAGTGCGGCTCGGCATCGACCAGGCTGTCGCCATCCGGTGCGACGCTGCATGGCCCGCGCTCGACCCGGACATCCGCCCGCAACGGCGCCAGCTCGCCGATCACCTGATCGACCAGCGCCCCGAGATCGACGGGCTGGAAGTTCAGCTCCGGCGAACCCCGCTCCAGGCGTGTATAGACGAGCATCTCGTCCACCAGCCGGTCCAGGTCGTCAATGTCCCCGTCCATGCCCGCGAGATACTTGGCACGGGCCTCTGGACTCTGCGCGTCCGCCGCCATCTCCAGACCGAAGCGCAAGCGCGCCACCGGTGTGCGCAACTCATGCGCCACGGCGCTGACCATCTCGCGTTGCACGGCCAACAATCGCTGCAAATGGCTCGCCATGCCGTTGAAGGCCCGGGCCAGGCGCGCGACGGAATCGGTTCCGGCATCCGGCACCCGGGTTTCCAGATTGCCGCCGGCGATGCGCGTGGCGGCGCGCTCGACGACCCGCATGCGCTGCTCGAGCTGGCGGACCAGCAGGTAGACGGTCAAGCCGATCAACGACAGCCCAAGCACGGCGATCGCGACCAGCAGTTGCGGCGGATAGGGGTTGAGCTGATACAACGGCCCCAGCGACATGATCCAGGGCGTGCCGGCAATCGCGGCGAATACACGGATCGCCTCGCCGCCCCGCACCAGGGCCATCACCGTATCGCCCTCGTCCAGCCGGCGGCGCTGGTCGTCGTCGAGGCTGGCGCTGTTGCGCGTCAGCAACTCCAGCTCATAGCCGAACCCGTGGGTCTGCTTGAGCTCGGCCAGGCGCTGCGGCTGCTCGGCCTCGGGGTAGCGGATCAGCTCGTCGATCAGCAGGTAAATGGTCGCGCGCGCCAACTGCTCGCTGAGTTGCTCGACCTCACCGGTCAGCACCAGCCGGTCCGCCGCACTGACCAGGAAAAGACCGTCACGCTGTTCGGCCGCATCTGCTCGACGAGCACCTGGCCGGCAAGCAGCCGGGCTTCCAGCCGCGGCTCCAGGCTGACGTCCTCGAGTGTCCGCACGCGCAGCGGAATGCCCAGCAAGCGCCCCCAGAGATTCGCCGCCTGGCGCCGCTCGATGGGCGTCATGCTCTGCATGTTGTGCGCCATCAGGCGAAAGGTGCCGGCGGCGAGGCTTTCCCGGTGCTGGTCGGCACGAACCTCGTTGAGCTGCTGCAGGCCGAGCGTGCCGAGCAGGCCGACCAGCACCAGCACGGCGAGCATGCCGCCGTAGATGCGCAAGAAGATCGATTTCACTGCAGCGCTTCGGCCGCTTCGGAAACGAACAGGTAACCTTTGCCGCGCACGGTCTTGATCAGGCGCGGATGATCGGGATCGTCCCCAATCTTGGGCCGGATGCGCGAGATGCGCACATCGATGGAGCGATCCTGGCCGTCGTACTCGATGCCCCGCAGCTCGGCGAAAATCTGCTCGCGCGACATGATGCGCCCGGGATTGGACGTCAGCAGCCAGAGCAGGTCGAATTCCGCACCGGTCAGCTCGATGCCTTCGCCGCGCAGCCAGGCTTCACGCAGCGCACTGTCGACCACCAGGGGCCCGTATTGCAGGCGCTTGTGCGACACGGGCGCCGCCTCGCTGCCTTCGCGCCGACGCAACAGGGCGCGGATGCGCGCCAGCAGCAGGCGCGGCCGCACCGGTTTGCAGACATAGTCGTCGGCGCCGATCTCCAGCCCCAGCACCTGGTCGAGGTCATCGGCGCGCGCGGTCAGCATCAGGATGGGGCCGTCGTAGCGCTGGCGAACCTTGCGGCAGATGCTCAGGCCATCCTCACCCGGCAGCATCAGGTCGAGCACGACCAGATCGGGACCGTCATGGAGGATGCGCTCGGCGGCAACGGCGCCGTCGGCCTCGATCGCCACCTGCAGGCCGTTGCTCTCCAGATATTCGCGGGTCAGCTCGGCCAACCGCTGGTCATCTTCGACAATCAGGATGTTCCACGACTCTTGATCCACCACGCGCCCTCCCAGACAACGGCCCGGCATTGTAGCGCCAGGGCGGCGTCCACGGGCAGCGCCGAGTACCGTCCCGTCATCGCGCCCGACACGCCGTCAAAACTCCGGCCGCTCGTTGTGAAAACGCTGAAAAACCGGCTTTGACAAAACACCACATATAGTGTTTGCGCCCACGGCCCCAGAGGCCCGAAACCGGCCCTCGAGCGGCGCATTTCATCCGAATGCCTCCAGCCCCCATGCCTGCTTGGCGTGCGTCGAATGGCGCACAGTTCACCCATCTTATCCACAGGTTGTTCCGCTCACGCCGCTTGCGCGGGGTCGGAGCCGGCACTATCTTGTCGCCTTTGGGCGCTTCAACCCCATATGTTGCGTGAAATCAGCGAGCGAGACACAAACGCCGGAAAATGCAAGCAAAATATTTTGCACCGGCATTTACCCGGCTCCGGCCCGCGCCGAAGGTGGTCAGCCGCCACGGCGGGCCCGCGTTTACGGCGCCCGAGGTTGCTTGCAGTCAAGACCAGCGATAGCGAACGCGATAGATGCGTCACACAACATCTTGTGTTTCGAGGTTGAGAACTTAACAACGCCTGACTATGCTTCGGGACATTCGATTCGCCACCGCCCCGGTGTCGGATCGTTTTCGTTTTTCAGACCCATGCGCCGGTTCGCCGGGGCATGGTTCATGCAGTGCCAGACCGTACGAGAACGAGGCCGCCCACGAGGCAGGCCCAACACCCACGATCGACCGAGACAGAGAGAATCCGGAGACCCCATGCAGAACGAGTCCATTCGCGAGAACCCGCAGGCAGCCGATGGCGCACTGGACCTGGCCGCCACGGCCCCGGGCCAGCTGCGCGTGATCAAGCGCAACGGCACCGTCGTCCCCTACACCGATGACAAGATCACCGTCGCCATCACCAAGGCCTTTCTCGCGGTGGAGGGCAACAACGCCTCTGCCTCGTCTCGCATCCACGACACCGTGCAGCGCCTGACCGAACAGGTCACCGCCACCTTCAAGCGCCGCATGCCCTCCGGCGGCACCATCCACATCGAGGAAATCCAGGACCAGGTCGAACTGGCCCTGATGCGCGCCGGCGAGCAGAAGGTCGCCCGCGACTACGTCATCTACCGCGAATCGCGCGCGCAGGAGCGCAAGCGTGGCGTGGCCGAAGCGCCGGTCGAAGCCCACCCGAGCATCCGCGTCAAGCGCGCCGATGGCAGCCTGGCACCGCTGGACCTGGGTCGCCTGAACACCATCATCAGCGAAGCCTGCGAAGGCCTCGAGGAAGTCGATGGCGCCCTGATCCAGAAAGAAACCCTGAAGAACCTCTACGACGGTGTCGAGCAGACCGACGTCAACACCGCCCTGGTGATGACCGCGCGGACCCTCGTCGAGCGCGAGCCGAACTACTCCTACGTCACCGCTCGCCTGCTGATGGACACCCTGCGTGCCGAGGCCCTGAGCTTCCTCGACGTCGCCGAGACCGCCACCCATCATGAAATGGCCGACCTCTACGCCAAGGCCCTGCCCGCCTACGTGGAAAAGGGCGTCGAGTTCGAACTGCTCGACCCGCGCCTGAAGGAATTCGACCTGGCCAAGCTGGGCGCCGCGATCAACCACGAGCAGGACCAGCAGTTCACCTACCTCGGCCTGCAGACCCTCTACGACCGCTACTTCCTGCACAAGGACGGCGTGCGTTTCGAACTGCCGCAGATCTTCTTCATGCGCGTCGCCATGGGCCTGGCCATCGAGGAAGAACAGCGCGAAGCCCGCGCCATCGAGTTCTACGAGCTGCTGTCGTCTTTCGACTACATGGCCTCCACGCCGACCCTGTTCAATGCCGGTACCCTGCGTCCGCAGCTGTCCTCCCTGCTACCTGACCACCGTGCCGGACGACCTGGGCGGCATCTACGACGCCATCCGCGATAACGCCCTGCTCTCCAAGTTCGCCGGCGGCCTGGGCAACGACTGGACCCCGGTGCGCGCACTGGGCGCCTACATCAAAGGCACCAACGGCAAATCCCAGGGCGTCGTGCCCTTCCTGAAGGTGGTCAACGACACCGCCGTCGCGGTCAACCAGGGCGGCAAGCGTAAGGGCGCGGTCTGCGCCTACCTGGAAACCTGGCACCTGGACATCGAGGAATTCCTCGAGCTGCGCAAGAACACCGGTGACGACCGTCGCCGTACCCACGACATGAACACCGCCAACTGGATTCCGGATCTGTTCATGAAGCGCGTCTTCGACGACGGCAAGTGGACCCTGTTCTCGCCGAGCGAAGTACCGGACCTGCACGACCTCACCGGCAAGGCCTTCGAGGAGCGCTACGAGTACTACGAAGCCCTGATCGAGTACGGCAAGATCAAGAACTACAAGACGCTCCAGGCCAAAGACCTGTGGCGCAAGATGCTCTCGATGCTGTTCGAAACCGGCCACCCGTGGCTGACCTTCAAGGACCCGTGCAACCTGCGCAGCCCACAGCAGCACGTCGGCGTGGTGCACAGCTCCAACCTCTGCACCGAGATCACGCTGAACACCAACAAGGACGAGATCGCCGTCTGCAACCTGGGCTCGATCAACCTGCCCAAGCACATCGTCAACGGCAAGCTCGACACCGAGAAGCTCGCCCGCACCGTACGCACCGCCGTGCGCATGCTCGATAACGTCATCGACATCAACTACTACTCGGTGCCGCAGGCGCAGAACTCCAACTTCAAGCACCGCCCGGTCGGCCTGGGCATCATGGGCTTCCAGGACGCGCTGTACCTGCAGCACATCCCCTACGGCTCCGACGCCGCCATCGACTTCGCCGACAAGTCCATGGAAGCGGTCAGCTACTACGCCATCCAGGCCTCCTGTGACCTGGCCGACGAGCGCGGCGCCTACCAGAGCTTCCAGGGCTCGCTGTGGAGCAAGGGCATCCTGCCGCTGGATTCGCAGCAGATCCTCATCGAAGCGCGTGGACAGAAGTACATCGACGTCGACCTGACCGAGTCCCTCGACTGGGCCCCGGTGCGCGAGCGCGTGAAGAACGGCATCCGCAACTCCAACATCATGGCCATCGCGCCGACCGCGACCATCGCCAACATCACTGGCGTGTCGCAGTCCATCGAGCCGACCTACCAGAACCTGTACGTGAAATCGAACCTCTCGGGCGAATTCACCGTGATCAACCCCTACCTGGTACGCGACCTCAAGGCCCGCGGCCTGTGGGACGCGGTCATGATCAACGACCTCAAGTACTACGACGGTTCGGTGCAGCAGATCGAGCGCATCCCGCAGGAGTTGAAAGACCTCTACGCGACCGCCTTCGAAGTGGAAACCAAGTGGATCGTCGACGCCGCCAGCCGCCGTCAGAAGTGGATCGACCAGGCCCAGTCGCTGAACCTCTACATCGCCGGCGCCAGCGGCAAGAAGCTGGACGTGACCTACCGCATGGCCTGGTACCGTGGCCTGAAGACCACCTACTACCTCCGTGCCCTGGCCGCGACCAGCACCGAGAAGTCCACCGTCAACACCGGCAAGCTCAACGCCGTGTCCAGCGGTGGCAACAGCGGCGCCAGTGCTGCTCCGGCGAAAGCCGCACTAGCGCCAGAAATGTCGGCAGGTCCAGCACCGGTCCCAAAAGCCTGTGCCATCGATGAACCGGATTGCGAAGCCTGCCAATAAATAGGTGGTTAGCTGACGCACGAATCTGAGCGGACCGCGCGTTGTTGTCCGCCAAGCCGGCCCCCATCACGTACAGCTGTACGCTCAGGCGCTCCGACTTGGCAAACGCCTAGCGCTGCCTCGCTCAGCTTCGCGCTCACACCGAGCTGCTGCTGGGAAAGGCTTGAGGGCAACACCGACCCTGTAGGAGCGAGCTTGCTCGCGATCCACTATCCGCCAACTCCCGATCCGAGTTAGTGCAATAGCCAGAGGCCAGCCCTGATCCAATCCCCTCTCCCCTCTGGGGAGAGGGCTAGGTGAGGGCAAGCCCCCACCAGACAACACAAAGGCCGGGCCCAAACCCGACCTGATACAGAACACAAAGGGCGCAGGGCACCACCGCCCTCCCCCAACAACAACACCCGCTTTTGCGTGCAAACCAAAAGCCCAGAACATTCCCGACCGGCCGCGCCGGTCCCCAATCAGGAGAAACCGCCATGCTGAGCTGGGACGAATTCGACGAAGAAGACACCACCACTGCCGCCGCGCCCGCTGCCCTCAAGCCGCTGCCGCCAGCAACGAAGCCCCCGCCAAACTCGATCAGGACGCCGCCGGCTCCGTCGAAGAAGCCCGCGCCGTTGCCGCTGACGACTCCGCTGCCGTTGCCCGCGCCAAGAAAGCCCTGGACGACCTCGACATCCAGGAAGGCCTCGACGAACTCGAAGGCGAATCCGCCCGTGTTCACGTCGGCGACAAGCAGATGATCAACGCCCGGGCCGACCTCAACCAGCTCGTCCCCTTCAAGTACGACTGGGCCTGGCAGAAGTATCTGGATGGTTGCGCCAACCACTGGATGCCGCAGGAAGTGAACATGAACGCCGACATCGCCCTGTGGAAGAGCCCGGACGGCCTCTCCGAGGACGAGCGCCGCATCGTCAAGCGCAACCTCGGCTTCTTCTCCACCGCCGACAGCCTGGTCGCCAACAACCTCGTGCTGGCCGTGTACCGCCTGATCACCAACCCCGAGTGCCGCCAGTACATCCTGCGCCAGGCCTTCGAAGAGGCGATCCACACCCACGCCTACCAGTACTGCATCGAGTCGCTGGGCATGGATGAAGGCGAGATCTTCAACATGTACCACGAGATCCCGAGCGTCGCGAAGAAAGCCTCCTGGGGCCTCAAGTACACCCGCTCCATCTCCGACCCGACCTTCCAGACCGGCACCGTCGAGACGGACAAAGAGTTCCTGCGCAACCTCATCGCCTACTACTGCGTACTGGAAGGTATCTTCTTCTACTGCGGCTTCACCCAGATCCTCTCCATGGGTCGCCGCAACAAGATGACCGGCACCGCCGAGCAGTTCCAATACATCCTGCGCGACGAGTCCATGCACCTGAACTTCGGCATCGACGTGATCAACCAGATCAAGATCGAAAACCCGCACCTGTGGGACGCCCAAATGAAGGACGAAGCGACCCAGATGATCCTTCAGGGCACGCAGCTGGAAATCGAATACGCCCGCGACACCATGCCCCGCGGCGTCCTCGGCATGAACGCCTCGATGATGGAGGACTACCTCAAGTTCATCGCCAACCGTCGTCTGACGCAGATTGGTCTGAAGGAAGAATATCCGGGTACGACCAACCCGTTCCCCTGGATGAGCGAGATCATGGACCTCAAGAAGGAAAAGAACTTCTTTGAGACGCGGGTGATTGAGTATCAGACCGGTGGGGCGTTGAGCTGGGATTAATGGCTAGCGCGCCATAGAAATAATAATGAGCATTTTTCAGCAATATTAGCCCCGCATAGCGGGGTTTTTTCTGGAATAAAAATGAACATCAGCAACATAAAAGAAGAACTCTATCGTGGCATTTTAGAACAGCGTTTAGATGAAAAAATCTTAGACCTTTTCTTTACAACCGACTCTTCGCCAGTCCCAAAAGAATGCGAACTCTGGGATTACAAGCGCGACTTTGAGACTGAAAACCTTGAATCAGGCAAAACAATCCGGTCTATATGTAGCTTTTACAATTCATACGGCGGCTACCTAGTCTACGGCATCGAAGAACTCGAAAAAGACACTATTTTCAGAGCAAGCGGCACTTCCAACCCTTTTAATGCACAGCAAATAAAAGGAAGCATGGATAAGTATCTCAGCAGACGAATTGATATCCACTATAGAGAATTCACCAAGAATATAGACGGCGTACAGAAAACTTTTGGCATCATTCTCGTCCCTAAACGTCCCAAAGGCGCCACCAGCATAGCTACGATCAAAGACTGTGGTGACGGGAAAAAAACGCTGTTCACTAAAGACGCGACATTTATCAGAGAACTGGATGAATGTATAGTAGCCTCACTTGAAGAACATTTCATTTTCCTCAACAGCCCTCGCGACCTGCTATCAGAGCAGCAAGCCAAGCTAAGAAAAATAATTCCTCACAATTTACCTGATAAAAATTTTATATGTCAGGAATTTGTTGGTCGAGAAGCGATAATTCAGTCCCTTTGGGCATGGCTATCTGATGACTTTGATTATGTGAAAGTTTTAGCGGGCGAGGGCGGAAAAGGAAAGACCTCAATCGCCTATGAGTTTTCCAGATTGCTGGCGAAATCTGAACCAGACACTTTCGACCAAGTAGTATGGCTTAGCGCAAAACTTAAGCAATTTAAAGCGGAGGCGGGACGGTTTGTTTCAACTCCAGAGCAACATTATTACGACTTAGAAAGCCTCCTTAATAGAATATGCTCTGAGACGGGCTCCCCTGAGTCTGAACTTACAGATATGCCTGTCCAATCTCTAAAACGGCTAACTAAGCGCAACCTAGAACTGGTCCCGTCTTTTATAATAATTGATGATGTAGACTCTACTGAACCAGACGAGCAAAAGCGAATACTCGAGACAGCACGAGCTATAGCAAACCAAAACTCGAAAATATTGTTAACTACACGCGCCAATAACACATATTCATCAGACATAGCGATCACCGTACCAGGCTTACAAGGCGATGATTATGAGGCACTGCTCAAAAGCCTCACCAGCCGACTTGGAACAGCATATCCGAAAAAGGGCAAATCGACTCGCTAGCTAAAACCTCGAATGGTTCACCCCTGTTCACTGAGTCGATATTTCGGCTGGTAAAGCTGGGAATGCCTATAGACAAAGCAATCGAAGCATGGAAGGACAAGAGTGGCGAAGAAGTCCGAAGCGCTGCACTACAACGTGAAATCGAGCAACTCTCTTATCTAAGTAAGAGAGTACTCCTTGCAGCAACGATCATTGGAACCTGTTCTTTAGCTGAGCTATCTGACATTACAGAGTTAGAAAAGGAATCTATACAATCCTCTATCGAAGAACTAGATAGTCTATTTTTGATCCAGTCGCCATCAATTATTCAACAAGAGCCGCGTTTTGAGGTCCCAGATACTACTTCGAGACTTGTCATCTCAATCGCTGAGAAGCTGGTGCCAAACCATCGAAGCTATATTGCTAAAATTAAAAATCACGCAACTTCGCTGGACCTAGCTAAGGCAGGAAAGTCAAGAAAAGGCGTTGGCGCTGCTATTAGCCAAGCGAATGCACTTTTAAAGCAAGGTGAATTTGATCCCGCACGAGAAACGATTCGCTTAACACTTAAAAAGCCTCAGTTCAAGGACAACCCAGATTTATTACTGATGCTTGGTCGAATCGATTATTGCGATCCTGCTAGAAACACCAATCTAGCAATCAATTCATTTCTTGAATCATTCCGACGCGGACAAACTAAAGAAATACTATTTGACCTGTGGTTCGATGCATTGAAGTTTGAAGGGAGCCATCAAGAAAAAATAGAAGTCTGTACCTTCGCTTTAGAAAAGACCTCAGAAGCGCGTGAAAAGTGGATTTCTAGAGTAGCTGAAACCCACCTTAATCGTGTGGACAGAATCACAAAACCCGACTCAAAAATCAAAGCCATCATTGAAGCTTGGGATATGCTGAGTCGATATACAAGAATAAAAAGCCGCAAAATGGCACAGCATTCCGGGACGCTAGAGAGGCTTATCGATCTTCTTTACGAGCAAGAGCCTTCGGCTAAGGGATATACCCTTATAATAGCGAAAGCCATGGTACATGCTATCGGAAGCGGCGACACCCGAACTATCAATTTCGAAAGATATGCAAAGCTGATTTCAAAGCAAATCAAAGAACATTCAAATAAAGAAACCAAGTCGGTCGACTCCCTTGTATCACTTATAGATAAACATTTAAATGACCTACGACACAACGCCCAGCGTGATTACTTACTGGCTCTTCAAGACGATATTAAAAATCAAGTAAGAAGCACCCAGTCAAAGTAAAGAAATCTGTTAACAAAATATGCTGGACATCCACATGCGGGAGAAAAAGCAGCGAAAAGGGGACAGATTTATTTTCTTGGGCCACGCCTGCTTGCATTTCGTCACGCCGGCCTCGGCCCCACCGACAGGTTTCGCCTTGCACTGCGAGTAACTTTCTCTTGTCTTGGCCAAGAGAAAGCCAACCCCAACATGCGGGTCTGGCCTACGCCTAAAGGGATTTGTATGGAATCAAAAGAGTTTTTTCTATTGCTTCGCAGCTTATTGAACTCTCCAAGGCTGCGGCACCCATAATATTTCCTACCTTACTTGTGGCAGCTTACTTATGGGCATGGAAGAGAGCAGGCTCAGGATTTTTTATATTACAACGCCTTCTTTTCATCGTGGGAGGAAATAAAAGCGTTTCAGATAAGCGCATCGATGGTGCTTGGCAAAAAGTTTATGATTTTTACAGCATACGACTCAGAACCGGTATTAAATTTTCTAGCAATTCCAACATCACCCAATCCATTGAATTTCTTGACAAGCACGATCTCGGATTAGAGCAAATAATTCCAATTAGAAATTACTTTAATGCTAAAACATGCGAAATTCGTGACCCAAATATAAAAGGAAGGAAAATTGAATATTTGGTAATGGCGACATTCATTTTATTAATCTCTACTCCGATTGTTTTACTAGGCATACCCAGCCAAGCCCTGCTAACAGTTAAGGAAACCAAAACGACGTTTTGGACCAATGGCAAATCTGCTTATTCATGGAACATCTTCGAGTGGAGGCTTAACTCGGAAGCTTGTGAGAGCGAGCAAATCCTTCCATCAAAGCGAGACAAAGAAACTATCTGTGACTTATTAACCAAATCCGAGAATGGCTATATATCGGAAACTATTTTAGAGCAGCGAATTTTTGGTCTCATCTTTTTGATATTCACCGTAATCACACTTACGGCAATCTATGCCAGCTACTCGAAGGCTAGGATGGCTGATGAAATAAGAAAACGGACCTATATTCAAGCTCCGAAACAACTGGAGCTTTTTTAAAATTCACAATGCAGCGCTGGCTCATCTCAACCCACTGAAGCATGGATGGGTCACCTGCGTCTCCGACTGGCCGTACTCCAGCTTTCATCGGACCGTCAGGGCTGGCGTATATTTCCGAGACTGGTGTGGTGAGTTGACGGGGCTGGCTGAATAAGAGAGTCGAAGCGAAAAGCCTGGAAAAGGCTTCGCCGTTTTCCACCCTACGTTCCGGCAAGATAGGTGGCAGCTAAGGGCAGCGGAAAAAAAGGGGACAGATTTATTTTCCTTGTCCCCACTCGCTCACATTTCCGCCACGCCTTCTTCGCCCCCACCTACAGGTTTCGCCTTGCACAGCGAGCCACACTTGACTCGCTTCGCTCACCCTTCGCGGCGCGTCCCTGGGAACCCGAGCGGCAGCCCCTTCGATCTGACTGCCGTTTCCAGCCAGTCGCTGCGCACACCCGGGACGCCCGGCTATGCTGTGCACGCTTGATCAAATGACGCGAGGTACGGCGAATGGATAGCACCGACGGTATAGCGCTGGATACGTGGCGCGCCAGCGCTCGCGAGTTCTATTTTCGCGGTAAGCGCATCCGCTACTGGACGGCAGGCGAAGGCGATACGCTGCTGCTGATCCATGGCTTTCCCACCGCCAGTTGGGACTGGCACAAGGTCTGGCAGCCGCTCGCTGCGCGTTATCGGCTCATTGCCTGCGACATGCTCGGCTTTGGCTATTCGGCCAAGCCGCGCGGGCACGCCTATAGCCTGATCGAGCAAGCCGATCTGCAGCATGCGCTCTTGGGGGAGCTTGGAATCGACAGTGCAATCCATGTGCTGGCTCATGATTATGGCGACAGCGTCGCTCAGGAGCTGCTGGCGCGGCACTGCGAAGGGCGCATTACTCTGGCCAGCTGCGTATTTCTCAATGGTGGGCTGTTCCCTGAAACGCATCATCCGGTACGGGTGCAAAAACTGCTTCTCGGCCCTTTCGGCTTTCTGCTGGGTAGGCTGTTTTCGCGGCGCTCTCTGGGGAAGACCTTTGGGCGGGTGTTCGGTGCGCAGACACAGCCGAGCGAATCCGAGCTGGACGATTACTGGAGACTTATCACCGAAGGCAATGGCCCTGCCGTGATGCACCGCCTGATCCGCTACATGCCAGAGCGGGTCGCGCAGCGCGAGCGCTGGGTCACGGCAATGCAGCGCTGCAGCGTGCCGCTGCGGGTGATCGACGGCGCGGCCGATCCGGTCTCTGGCGCACACATGGTGGCCCGCTACCGCGAGCTCATTCCAGCGCCCGACACCGTGCTTCTGGACCAGATCGGTCACTACCCGCAGGTCGAAGCGCCTGAGCGGGTGCTCGAGCACTACTTTGACTTTCGCACGCGCCTTGAGTCTGTAGGCGGGGCCGTTGAATCGGCCGGCCTTTAACCAGAAAAATGGGACAGATTTATTTTCGGTTGCCGGCTAGCTGCTCAGCATAATCGCGCGCCCATCGAGCGGGCGAAACGAAACCTGCAACAGCCTCCCGCAGTGGCGCGTCTGCCGGTCGTGGCATTCGATTCAAGCGCCTGGCCTCGTGGCCGATTACTTCTCGTTGCCCACGCAACACCAAGCCCTGCCTCCCCTAGCATCGCCCTTTCCACCGCAACAACAGGCTTACACCATGGCACTCGACCCGCTAACGATGTTGACGCTCACGGTAGCCCTGGCGTTTGCGGCTTCGCTGTATCAGGCCATCGAATGGCGAACCGTTCGTGAGCCGTCGCTGTTGTTCTGGAGCGCGGGCTTCGCCTTGATCAGTGTCGGCTCGACGCTCGCCCTGCTGCGTGTCAGCGGGTTACTACTGATTGGTATCTGGTTCGCCAATGGTCTGCTGGTGACCGCGCACTGGCTGTTTCTGCTGGGTGTCGCGCGGTTCAGGGGCGTGCGTCTGTCTCGCGGCTGGTATCTGATATTCGTCGCATGGTCCGCACTGCTGCTACTGCCAGGCGAGCAGATCTGGTCGAAGGTCATCCTGCTGCTGAATTCATTTTTGGTCGCGCTGCCGACGCTCAGGGCGAGTTTGCTGCTGCGTCCGCGCGACAAGTCGCTGGGCGCCGGTGCAGCGCAGCTGCGTTATGTGCTGCTGGGGCACAGCCTGTTCTATTTCGCCAAAATGATTCCGCCGCTGGTGCCGGGCACGCTGATCGATCTCTCGGTTTTCGGCGGCACCATCATCCAGATCTCGCTGGTCGAAGGGGTAATGGCGATCATGCTGATCGCGCTGTCGATGACCGGCACCGTGCGCTACCGCCGGGAAAGGCAAATCGAGCGGTTGGCCGCGCGGGACCCGTTGACCGGCATGTATAACCGGCGCGCCCTGGAAGCAAGGGCGCCACGGCTGCTAAGCGAGGCCTCCCTGCTCGTCCGGGCGCGTTGCTGCTGATCGATATCGACAACTTCAAGCTGGTCAACGATCTGCACGGCCATGCGGCGGGCGACCGGCTGCTGATCACCTTGGGCGAGATGATTCGTGTGGTCCTGCCCGGTGGCGCACTGGCGGCGCGACTGGGCGGTGATGAATTCGTGATTCTGCTGGCCGACGCTTCCCATGAGCGAATCGTGGCGCTGGGCGACGTGCTGAGAAAGCGTTTCCATGACAATGCGAATCAGCATTTCGCCACGCCGGAGCCTGTCACCCTGAGTATCGGCGTCAGCCTGTTCGACCAGCCTCCTGCCAGCCTGGCGGCGCTAATCGAGCAGGGCGACGTGGCCCTGTACGAATCCAAGCGCGGCGGGCGGAACAGCATCCGCCTGGCTGATCGCAGCTTGATGAGCCAGGCGGCGGCCGGGGCTTGATCCGCAGTTGGTTCCTCTGTCGAAAATGACAAAAGGAACCCGCCCGCGGATGCCCCTCCATCAGCTCATGAAAATGGCAGCGTCACGGGCGCGACAGCCAGCGAAGCTATAACTCACACAACCCACCCGGCACCTTCATCACCCACTCCCTCACCGCCTGCACTGCCGGGTCATCCTTCCGACTCTCCGGATAAACGAGATGAAACGGCTTGCCCTCCATCTCCGGGCCAAACGGCTGCGCCAGCCGCCCTGCCTTCAGTTCATCCTCGATCAGCTGCCGGCTCATCAAGGCCACGCCTTGTGCGCCCAGGGCGGCTGAAATGGCGTGGGTCTCGTCGGAGAAAGCCAGCCCGGCGCTGACATCCAGCCCCGGCACGTTGGCGAGCTTCTGCCACGACGCCCAGTGAATCGGCGCGGAAAGGGCGCCCTGGGCGCGGAAGTGGATCAGGGGTGGTTGGGCAAGTCGGCGATATCGTGCAGGCCCAGGTGCGGGCTGCAGATCGGCGCGAAGGTGTTGTCGAACAGTTTTTCCGCCACCAGCCCCGGCCAGCGACCATCGCCGTAGCGAATGGCGACGTCGGCCGTGACGCCATCCAGCGCGACCGGTTCATGCGAGGTGTGAAAGCGCAGGTCGATATCGGGATGGGTGTCGCGCAACAGGCAGACCCAGGGCACCAGCCAGCGCACGGCGATCGCCGGTGTGGTGCTGAGCGTGATCGCCTGACGGCAGGGTGCCGCGCTGAGGCGCGCGACCGTCGTGTTGATGCTATCGAAGGCCGTCTCCAGGGTCTGCTGTAGCTCGCGGCCCTGCGCGGTCAGTTCCAGTTTGCGCGGCTTGCGCAGGAACAGCGCCACGCCGAGCGACTCTTCCAACGAGCGAATCTGGTGGCTGATCGCCGTGGCGGTGACGTGGAGTTCTTCGGCGGCCTGCTTGGCGCTCTCGTGCCGCGCGGCCGCTTCGAACGCACGCAAGGCCGACAGCGAGGGTAACCAGCGGTGCGCCATGGCTGAATTCTCCTCATCCATACCGGGAAAAAATGGTCGTTTGTCGCCTATGCAGCCTAGCCCTAGCCTGAATTCAACGCGAATACAGATGAATTCAGTCACAGAGGAAACTCGCCATGACGCACCTTCTGCACCTCGACGCCAGCGCTCGTCCCGGCCTTGCCGGCAAGGATGAGCACGGTTCCCACAGCCGCACCCTCAGCCACCGCTTCGTCAGCCAGTGGCACGCTCGCCGTCCGCAGGACAGCGTGACCTACCGGGACATCGGCCAGAACCCACCCGCCTTCATCGACCATGACTGGATCGCTTCGGCCTTCACCCCAGAAGACCGACAGGCACCCTGGATGAAGGACGCCCTGGCAGAAAGCGACACGCTGGTCGATGAGTTGATCGCCGCCGATGTGCTGATCATCGGCACGCCGCTTTACAACTTCGGCATGCCGGCCGCGCTCAAGGCCTGGGTCGATCAGGTAGTACGCCTGGGTCGCACGGTCGGGATGGACGAAAGCAAACTTCCCGATCCCTACGTGCCCCTGCTCGCCGACCGCCCACGGCATGCCGTCATCCTGACCGCCCGCGGCGGCATCGGCTTCGGTCCCGGTGGCGAGATGGCGCACATGAACCACCTGGAGCCGAACCTGGTGACCGCGCTGAATTTCATCGGGATCAGCCGCATCCATCAGATCGCGATCGAGGGGCAGGAAACGGGGGTCAGGTGCTGGCGGCATCCGTGCAGCAAGCGCTGCGGGAGGTGGATGGGCTGGTGGCCGAGCTGCAGCAGGAGATCAAGGGCGATCCGCGCACTAGCCTGCGTCAAGCCGAGGCCGGCGCGGTGTAGCGAGCCAGGTATGGCTCACTGACTTCCCACGCTGTATTCCCTCGGTCGATACCGAACGCATGCCATATGAGGCAACGAAGGGGACGGAGAGAAACGCGTGAACGGCTACGGCGTTTCGCACCCGCCCCCACCCGGCAGCGACAGGGATCAGGAGATGTCGATCTGGTAGCGGAACCCCTCTCCAGCCGCACGGGAGATTCGGTATTCCAGCGGGCTCCGGTCGTAACCCAGTGCGACGCGCTCGATGTTCACCACGGGCGCACCGCTATCAATCGCCAATACCTTTGCCATGCCCTCGTCCGCCGCCCCAACGGTGAGCGTCTCCCGCGCCGAAGCAATACATTGGCCGCACCGCGCCTCGTATAGCGGATAGAGCAACTCGCCGAACTGTTCCGCCTCGATGTCCAGCAAAGCGCCGAAGCGCGAGGCGGGCAGCCAGATGTCCTCGTGGAACAGAGTGCGGGCTTCAATCATGCGCAGGCGCTCCAGATAGAGCACCTGCTCGCCTTCCGGCAGTGCCAATGCGGTCGCCACCTCCGCGGACGGCGCCTGCAGCGCCTTGACGAGAATCCGGCTGGTTGGAATTTCACGGCCACCGCTGGCATTCACCTGCCGAAAGAAGCGCGCTAGCGATGCATCGAAATTCGGCCGACGCACGAAGGTCCCCCGGCCTTGGCTGCGCAGCAGCAAACCTTCGCTGACCAGGGTGTCCACGGCCTTGCGCACGGTGCCAATCGCCACGCCATACAGGCGCGTCAGCTCGGCTTCGGTGGGAATGGGCGCGCCGGGCAGCCATTCCCCGGCAGCGATCTTGGCCAGCATCTCTTCCCGCAAGCGTTGATAGAGCGGCAGGCGTTCGTCGTATCCCAGTGGGGTTGAGGGTGTCATCGCAGGGTTCCTTTCAGCAGGCGAGCCACTTTATCACTCGGCAGTCGATTGACAGATATCAAGCGCTGCATATATGGTCATCTATTCATATATATGACTGTATGTCACACAAAAAGGTGTGCCTGTTCTTCGCTCCGCAAGCGGACCCGGTGCAGGCCACGACAACAATCGACCAAGGTTATCTGCCTATGAACGCCTCTCACCGGCCCGCCCTCACCGGCGTAGACACCCATGCGCACATATTCCGCCGGGACCTGCCGATGGTTTCCAACCGCCGCTATAGCCCCGAATACGACGCGCTAGCCGAGCAGTACCTTGAGCACCTCGATCGCCATGGACTCTCCCATGGCGTGTTGATCCAGCCGAGCTTTCTTGGCACCGACAACAGCTTCATGCTCGATGCGCTTCAGCGTTACCCGCAGCGCCTGCGGGCTATCGCTGTGGTGGAGGCGGATACCAGCGAAGCGCAGTTGGACGAACTGGCTGAAGCAGGCGTGGTGGGCATCCGTCTCAACCTGATCGGCAAGTCGCTTGCCGACTACGTCAGTCCAGCCTGGACGGCTCTGTTCGAGCGACTGGCACGACGCGGCTGGCAAGTCGAGATCCAGCGCGGCATCGACGACGTGGCGCGGATAGGGACAGCCATTCTGGCAACCGGCGTGGTGGTGGTGATCGACCATTTCGGCCTGCCCAGCGCAGGCATCGACCCGAGCAACCCCAGCCACCAAGCATTTCTTCAACTGCTCGGCCATGAGCGCGCCTGGCTCAAGCTGTCCGCGGCGTACCGCAGCCACTCCGACCAGCAGCAGGCGCAACAACTCCTTGTGCAACTGCGTCAGGCCGCCGGGGGCATCGAGCGCTTTGTCTGGGGCAGCGACTGGCCCAACACGCAGTTTGAAGACCAGACCGACTACATCCGGCAGTTCGCCTTCATTCAAGCGCTGCTGCCGGATGAAGGTGAACGCGCGCAGGTGCTCACAGCGAACCCGGCGAAGCTGTTCGGCTTCGACGTTTCCCGCTAAACGATCCATAACAACAATAGGACTTTCACCATGATGAGCCTGCTCGTCGTCGCGGCAATCGTCGCTGCCGTTGCCCTCGGCTACAGAACGAAGATCAACATCGGTCTGTTCGCCATCGCGTTTGCCTATCTGATCGGCTGCTTCGCAATGGGCCTTAGCCCGTCCGAGGTCATCGGCATGTGGCCGCTGAAGATCTTTTCATCATCTTCTCGGTCTGCCTGTTTTACAGCTTCGCCACGGTCAACGGCACCTTGGAAAAGCTGGCCGAACACTTGATCTACCACTGCCGCACGGTGCCGCAGCTTCTCCCGTTCGCAGTGTTCTTCACGGCCACGCTCATCTCGGCGATGGGCGCGGGCTACTACACGGTGCTGGCGTTTATGGCACCCATTACGCTGCTACTGTGCGAGCGCACCGGCATGAGCCTGATCACAGGCGGGATGGCTGTGAATTACGGCGCGCTGAGCGGAGCAAACTTCGTGTCTAGCCAGAGCGGCATCATTTTTCGCGGTCTTATGGTCAATGCCGGCATTCCGGAGAACGAAGCCTTCCTCAACGCAGCAGGCATCTTCGTCAGCACCCTGGTAATTCCATTGCTGGTGATTTCCGCGTTGGTTTTCCTGACCGGACATGGCAAGGCCATGAAGGCCACCGCCTTTGTTGCGACCGAACCGGCGCCACTGAATCGCGAACAGAAGACCACGCTGTGGCTGACGCTTACGATGATGGCTATCGTCCTGGCCGCCCCCATCACTCAGATTCTCTTTCCGGACAATGCGACGCTCAGCTTCATCAATTCGAAGATGGACATCGGCCTGATCGCCAGTCTGTTCTCCGTCATAGCGCTGCTGCTGAAGCTGGGCGACGAGCGCAAGGCCATGGCGTCGGTGCCCTGGGCCACGCTGATCATGATCTGCGGTGTCGGCATGCTGATTTCGGTCGCCATCAAGGCCGGGACCATCGATGTACTGGCGTCCTGGATGAGCAACAGCATTCCGCCGATCCTGGTTCCGATCGTCTTCGGCATCGTGGCGGCCTTCATGTCGCTGTTCTCAAGCACGCTTGGCGTGGTCACACCGGCGCTGTTCCCCATGGTGCCGCCCATTGCCTCGGCATTGGGTCTTGATCCGATGATCCTGTTTGTCGCCATCGTGGTCGGTGCACAGGCCACCTCGATCTCGCCTTTCTCCTCCGGGGGCAGCCTGATCCTCGGCTCCTGCACGACGGAGCAGAGCCGCGCCACCCTCTTCCCGCAGCTCTTATTCCGCGCCGCTCCACTGGGCTTCGTTGCGGCCCTGGTGTTCAACGCGCTGCTGACATTCGTCTATTGAGCCTTCGCCGATGCCTGGTGGATGACGCCAGGCATCGGTGCGACAGCTACGCTCAACGGCCATGCCGAGAGGCATGGTCAGCCGCGGCAGCAACGCCGCAACGATCCAGTGCGCCGCTGACGTATCCGCGGTCATTCGCATCCCCTGCGCCGGTACAATGCCGCTTCTCGTCGCAACGCCCCGGAGCCCCACGCATGTTCACCCTCACCCACCTGAACACTCCGCCGCCGGAAGCGCTGAAAAACCAGGTGCTGCAAATGGTGGTGGACTACCTCACCGACATCAGCCCTGTATCGCTGCCACCCAGTAATCCGCTGTACCCGCTCTATCAATACGTGGTCGGCTTCGAGGTGCACCGCTACCTGGACAGCATGGACGGTGCGCAGGCCGGTAAACCCGAATTGATCATGGCGCTGGATGCGGACGATCCGGCCATCCTGCTCGGCTTTGCGCTGTACTTGCCCTATGTGGCCGATCCGGACGCCAGTTCGCCCGTCTACCTGGCCGTGGAGCATAGCCACCGCGGACAGGGCATCGGGCGGGCAATGGTGGCGGAGATGGTGTCGCGCTATCCCCATGCGGAGGTCGCCTGCGTGGCGGCCAAGGTGCCGTACTTCGAAACGCTCGGTTTCATGCCACTGGGCGCGCGCGGCCCGCAAGTCGTGATGAATACGCGAAGCCAAGCCTCGGACGGCGCACTGGCGATTCAGGACTTGCAGCCAATCTTCCAGACCCAGGAAGTTCGCCAGATCCACACCTATCTGGTGAAGCAACACGGCGCCGAGGCCCTGAGCAAGGCAGAAGAAGACCGGGACCGTCTGCTCGACGAACTGGCTCAGCAGGCTCGGCACCTGGCTGATCGTTACGGGCCGGCCAAACGTTTGCATTGAATGACCGGGCGCCCCGTGAGACGAGCGCCGACTTCCGGCAGCGGGAGGGTTGCTACCCGACGTGCCGCGCTTCCAGGCCTGGCGACCGAGTCGGTCGGACAGAGGAAGTACGGCTACGGCGCACTAACAAGCTCCGGTTAGAGCCGTACCGCCTATCTCTTGCAGCGGCGAAAACGTGACCCACACCACCGAACCGCCACTCGGGCCTTGTTCGGCAGCACGCCGACGCTAAGGTGCGCGTGCTGGCAATCCAATATCACACGCCAGCTATCTGCCTAACACTCAGGAACGAGTAATCATGTTCAAGCAATTCATGATGAGCGCCGCGGCGCTGAGCTTTGCCGTAATGACCGGCTGCGCGTCGGTGCCAATGGAATCACCGGAGAAGGACCAAGCGCTTAAAACGTTCGCGGCGCCCGCACAGGATCAGGCCGGGTTGTATATTTTCCGAGACTCGATGCTCGGAGCTGCGCTTAAGAAAACGGTGAAGATTGACGGCGAAGTCATCGGCGAAACAGCCGCCAATACCTATTTCTACCGCCTGATCACGCCCGGCCCGCACACCCTGGCCACCGAGTCGGAATTCAGCGACAACCTGCTGGAATTGAACGCAGTGGCTGGCAAGAACCACTATGTCCGTCAATCAATCAAGATGGGGCTGTTCGTCGGCGGTGCCAAGCTGACCGAAGTGTCGGAAAGCGAAGGCCAAAAAGCCGTAGCGAACACCGAACTGGCCCGCTAGGTCTGCGTTGGGTGCTGTGGGTTGATCGGGACAGGCCGCCAGCCTTGTGGGCGAATGAATTCGCCCCTACAGGCGCAACGTCCGCCCCGACCCCACGGCATCCCAAGCAGATCGCCCAGCGCCGCAGCGCACAGCTGACGGTCTGCCCAGGGCCCAGCCTGTCAACCGAACCGCCGCGGCCGCTCTATACGGCCGGTATCGGCTAACGCTTCCGACCACACCGCCTAGCCCCGCCGCCGCGATGTTCGTCTTGGCTGCAACTCATCCAGCGCGCCCGAGTGCTGCCTCGCCCATTCGTAGATCATCTCGATAGGCTCGACCATCAGCTGACCCAGCGGCGAGAGCGCGTAGCTCACCGCCGGTGGCACCGAGTCGAGCGTGTGGCGCTCGATCAGGCCGCTTTCCTCCAGCTCACGAAGCGTCTGTATCAGCATCTTCTTGGAGATGCCGGGCAGGCTTCGATGCAGCGCGCCGCTACGGGCCGTGCCGTCATGCCGCGCATGGAGCGTGTGCAGGATCATGCTGGTCCACTTGGTCGAGAAAAGTTCCAGCACGCGCCTCGGTGCGCAGTCTTCGCGCCATTGTTCTTCGTCAGTGCCCGGTTGCATGGGGGATGGTCACCATTTGGTGCCGACTTGGATCGGCATTTTCGAGGGGATAAGGTGCAGGCCAGTTTCGTTTTGTGGGGGTCTGAAGATGACAAATCAAGCTTTGGTGGTTGGCGCAAGCGGCATCGTGGGTAGCGCGGTCTCTCGCCAGCTGGTCCGCGAGGGCTGGGCCGTGGCGGGGCTGGCGCGCCGCCCGAGCGCCGAACCGGGTATCGCCCCGATCAGCGCGGACTTGCTGGACCCGCCCGCCCTGGCCGCGGCGCTGAGCAGCCTGTCACCCACGCATGTCTTTCTCACGACCTGGTCCCGCCAGGCCAGCGAAGCGGAGAACATCCGCGTGAATGCGCAGATGATTCGCAACGTGCTCGACGCCGTCCGCCCTTCGGGCTCGGTGCGCCATGTCGCGTTGGTCACCGGGCTCAAGCATTACCTCGGCCCGTTCGAGGCCTACGGCAAGGGCGCGCTGCCGCAGACGCCGTTCCGCGAGGAACAGGGCCGGCTGGACGTCGACAACTTCTACTACGCCCAGGAGGACGAAGTGTTCGCGGCAGCGGCGCGCGACGGGTTCAACTGGAGCGTCCACCGTCCGCATACCGTCACCGGCGTCGCCGTGGGCAATGCCATGAACATGGCCACGACCCTGGCCGTGTATGCCTCGATTTGCCGCTTCACTGGACGGCCATTTCGCTTTCCCGGCTCCGAAGTGCAGTGGAACAGCCTGACCGACATGACCGATGCCGACCAGCTGGCGCGCCACCTGCACTGGGCCGCCTCGACGCCGGCGGCGGCCAACCAGGCATTCAATATCGTCAACGGCGATGTGTTTCGCTGGAAGTGGATGTGGTCGCGCATCGCCGACTGGTTCGGCATCGAGGCAGCGCCGTTCGACGCACCCGCCCCGCTGGAACAGCAAATGGCGGACGATGCGCCGATCTGGGCCGAGATGGCGCAGCGCTTCGGACTCGCCGAAGCGAATATCGACACGCTCATTTCACCCTGGCACACCGATGCCGACCTCGGGCGCCCCATCGAAGTCGTCACGGATATGTCGAAGAGCCGCAAGCTTGGCTTCCTGGATTACCAGGCCAGCGACGACGCCTTCTTCCAGGTCTTTGCCAGGCTGCGTGAGCGCAAGCTCATTCCTTGACCGTCACAGGCGCTGCGCGCACCGAAAGGATCGTCGGGCGACTCGGGTGATGCGCGGCGAGAACAGGGGCAGGCGGCGCCCCGAAAGGCGCCGCCGTAGCCCTTAGGCCGATAGCTTCTGGCTGAACTGATCGGCGGGTTTGCCGATGTCCATGCGGTCGGCGTTCATCACCTTGTCCCAGGCCTTGACGAAGTCGTGCACGAACTTCTCGTTGCCGTCGGCCATGCCATACACCTCGGCCTGCGCGCGCAGCTCCGATTGCGAACCGAAGATGAGGTCCACACGGGTGGCCGTCCAGGTGGGCTGGCGGGTCTTGCGATCCAAGCCCTGGAAGCGGTTCTTGTGCTCGGTGGCCGTCCACTCGTTCTTCATGTCCAGCAGGTTGACGAAGAAGTCGTTGGACAGCGTGCCGACACGGTTGGTGAACACCCCGTCCTGGCTGCCGCCAGCATTCGTACCGAGCACTCGCATGCCGCCGACCAGCACGGTCATTTCCGGCGCGCTCAGGCGCAGCAGGTGCGCCCGGTCGACCAGCGCTTCCTCGGGCGCCATGAAATGGGACTCGTGGTAGTAGTTGCGGAAGCCGTCCGCGACCGGACGCAGCGCCTCGAAGGACTGGGCATCGGTCCACTTCTCCTCGGCATCCATCCGCCCCGGCGTAAAGGGTACGGTGACGTTGACGCCACCGGCCTGCGCGGCCTTCTCGATCGCAGCGCAACCGGCCAGGACGATCAGGTCGGCCATGGACACCTTCTTGCCGCCGGTCGCCGAGCCGTTGAAGTCGTTCTGGATCTCGCCCAGTTTCTCCAGCACCTTGGCCAGCAGCGGCGGATTGTTGATCTCCCAGTCCTTCTGCGGGGCGAAGCGGATGCGTGCGCCATTGGCACCGCCACGCTTGTCCGAACCGCGATAGGTCGATGCCGACGCCCAGGCCACCGACACCAGGTCGGATACGGAAAAGCCCAGCCCGAGGATCTTCTGCTTGAGCGACGCGATGTCGGCGTCGTCGATCACCGGGTGGTCGCGCTCGGGAATCGGGTCCTGCCAGATCAGCTGCTCCTTCGGCACCAGCGGGCCGAGGTAGCGCGCGATGGGGCCCATGTCGCGGTGGGTCAGCTTGAACCAGGCGCGGGCGAAGGCGTCCGCGAACTCGTCCGGGTTCTCGAGGAAGTGGCGCGAGATCGGCTCGTAGATCGGGTCGAAACGCAGCGACAGGTCGGTCGTCAGCATCGTCGGCTTGCGTTTCTTGTTCGGGTCGAAGGGGTCGGGAATGATTTCCGGAGCGTCCTTGGCCACCCACTGATGCGCGCCGGCCGGGCTCTTGGTCAGTTCCCATTCGAAGTTGAACAGGTTCTCGAAGAAGTAGTTGGACCATTTGACCGGGGTCTGGCTCCAGATCACTTCCAATCCAGAGGTGATGGCGTGTGGGCCGACCCCCGTCTCGAACTTGCTGCGCCAGCCCAGGCCCTGGTCTTCGATCAGCGCGCCTTCCGGCTCCGGCCCCATGAACGACGGATCGCCGGCCCCGTGGGTCTTGCCGAACGTATGGCCGCCGGCGATCAGCGCCACGGTCTCGTAGTCGTTCATGGCCATGCGGGCGAAGGTTTCGCGGATGTCGACGGCCGCGGCCTTCGGGTCCGGGTTGCCGTTGGGGCCTTCGGGGTTCACGTAGATCAGCCCCATCTGTACGGCGCCCAGCCCTGGATGCAGCTGGCGTTCGCCGCTGTAGCGCTCATCGCCCAGCCAGGTGCCCTCAGGTCCCCAGAAGAGTTCTTCCGGCTCCCAGGTGTCGGCACGGCCGCCACCGAAGCCGAAGGTCTTGAAACCCATGGATTCGAGCGCGACGTTGCCGGTGAGCACGAACAGGTCGGCCCAGGACAACTTGCGTCCGTACTTCTGCTTGATTGGCCAGAGCAGGCGCCGCGCCTTGTCCAGCGAGGCGTTGTCCGGCCAGCTGTTGAGCGGAGCGAAGCGTTGCTGCCCGCCGCCCGCGCCGCCGCGGCCGTCGGTGATGCGGTAGGTCCCGGCGCTGTGCCAGGCCATGCGGATGAAGAGCCCGCCGTAATGCCCGAAATCGGCCGGCCACCAGTCCTGCGAATCGGTCATCACCTTGTGCAGGTCGGCGATCACGGCGTCTAAGTCGAGCGTCTTGAACTCAGCGGCGTAGTCGAAATCGCCGCCATAGGGATTCGAGCGCGGCGAGTGCTGGTTCAGTGACGTGAGGCTGAGCGCCTCCGGCCACCAGTCCCGGTTGGTCGTGCGTTTGCGGGGCGAGCCGGCGCCATGACCGAACGGGCAGCCACCACCGGCGTTTGCTCCAGACTCATCATTCATCTTCTGTTCCTCACGTGGTTATCGTTAGCGCGGTCAGGCACCGCTCCAAAAAACGTAGCACCGGATCACGGATGGACCGATGACAGCTGGAGAAGACCGGAGCGGGAGCAGCAGAGCGCAAAGCGCTGAGAGCCAGGCACGGAGCGGGTTGCGCGCGGGTCGAGGCAGGGAAAAAGACCCACACAAAGAAATATGAAATTTTCCTATCGCCCTGATAGGCGCGCCTTCTTACAGAGCGGGGCGAAGGCGTCTTTTGGCGATAGGTCGCCTCGACACTGGCGCAACAGAGCGGGACGACTAGCCTGGAGGAACCCCTGACCACGCGGAGACCCGACATGAACGGCGCCGAACTTGCTGAACGCTACCGAGGCTATCTCGCCTGCTTGAACAGCCGGAACTGGCCGGAACTGGGCCTGTTCGTCGACGACGACGTGCGCTACAACGGCGAGCGAATCGGCCTGGAAGGCTACCGCTCGATGCTTGAAGCGGACGTGCGAGCCATTCCCGACCTGCGATTTGATGCCCGTTTGCTCATTGCCGAGCCACCCCACGTCGCCTGCCGGCTATGGTTCGACTGCACGCCGGCGGGCGATCTGTTCGGCTATCCGGTCGATGGGCAGCGCGTCACCTTCAGCGAAAACGTGTTCTACACCTTCGCCGAGGGGCGGATTCGTGAAGTCTGGTCGGTGATCGACAAGGCGGCCGTCGGCGCTCAGCTCTGACGTACCGGGGATGCGCGCTCGACCCGCTGCGGCACGTGCGCAGCGGGTCGTCGCGGAGGTTGTCACGCCTGGACCGGGCGCGATGCTGCAACCGGTGTACGTGGATACGTGCCGTTCAGAGGCTGTAGTCGCGCAGGCCGGCGTACAGACGCGTCATCTCGTTGAGCTGGCGGAACATCGACTCGGCATTGACCGCCACGATGGTCGGTACGAACTGCTCGGAGCTGAACGCCTTGCTGGCGAACTTCCAGCGAGCATCGGTCTTGCGCAAGGCTTCCGCGATTTCCGCGGTTGGCGCGCCGGCAGCCTGAAGTTCGGTCATGATGACGCCGAACTCCTTGACCGAACGTTCGAACTGCTCGTCCAGCGCCGGGTCCTGCACACCCCAGGCTCGCGCCATGTAGAACATGGCGGTGCGCTGGGTCAGCACGCGGTTCCAGCCGCTGCGATTGATCGAATGCGAGGCCTCGTCCCCGTTGTGTTGTTCGAAGAGGTTCGTCACCTCCTGAGTCTGGCGTACCAGCTCCTCGGCCTTGGCCAGCACGGCAGGTGCCTGGGCCTTGTCCGGCGTCGCTTCGGCCAGGGCACGGTAGGCGGTCCAGGTGCGCTCGACTTCCTCCAACGCCGCGCGAATGGCATCGTTCGGCGCGGCCTGCTTGAGCTGAGCGTGGTGGTCTTCGAACAGCGCGATGCTCGAGGTGAGCTGCTCGGTGGCTTCGTCGACCTTCACACCGGAGCCGATCATCAGGTAGTCCTTGGCAACGATCTGCCCCAGACTGCGCTGCAGACCAGCCATGTTCATGACTTCCAGAGGCGCCATTTCCGCCCAGCACGTGGCACTCAGCAGACTGCAGCCCAGTAGCAGTGCGCGGAGAGATTTCTTGATAAGCACGGTAGATCCTTTCTGATTCGTGAATCGGCACTGCGTAGTGCCAGGCACATCCCGGCGGCCAGAGAACAGGCGCCGCGGATGGCTATTTGACAGCCCGTAGCTTTCTCGAAGCTTGCAACGGATGGGAAAGGCGCCGCGGCCATCCAAAATTGTGAACCGGCGCAACGGAACCCCGACGCTAGACGGCTTCGGCCACCAGGCTGCCTGTTTCACCGCTGCGAGCGCGACCGGCCCTCACCTGCCGTCCATCGCCCGCTTCGCCAAGCAGTGAGAACCAGTACGGCTTCAAGTGATAACGCTGCGACAAATAGTGGCCATTTGACGCTAGACTCCGCCGCGCCCAAGGATGGCGAATGAGCGCTTCGCACGCGAGCGCCAGCGACCGTCCACGGCATGCCACCGCTTACCGTAGAACATCAAGGATGTAACCCATGACTTTCCCTAAACTGCTGGCCGCCGGGCTCCTCAGCCTGGTGCTGACCGGCTGCGTATCCTTCACCCCTTCCGGGCCCATCGGGCTGCCTGAGCGCATCGTCGAACAGTCCATACCTGCCGGCGCCATGGTCAAGGATGTCGTGATCAGCGACCCGCGACTCAATGAAAATCAGCGCCGCAACATCAGCAATGTCCTGACGACACAAATCGCACAACACGTGGAGCGTGGTGAGTATTTCGAGCGCGTCATCTCCTTCCCGGCGAAGCTCGGCGAGCAGGATATCGAGTTGCAGTTCGAGTTTTCGTCCCTCAAAGGCAAGCGTACGCCGCACCCCGGTTACTTTCCGGGTGCTTTGCTGACGTTGACGGTCTGGATCTGGGTGAACGGGCCCATCTATGTCGACAAGTACGACCTGGCCGCCGAACTGACCATCAGGGACGCCACCGGCAAGCGAAGTGGCCGTGTCGCAAAAGACGCTGCAACTCAACCAGAACACCGGGCTTTGGGACGCCGACTATTTCAGCACTTCCCTGGGTGCGCGGCAGCTGACCCAGCTGGTCGAAGACCTGCTGCAAGACGGCACGCGCCAGCTGCAACACTGACAAGGACGATCGAATGAACAAGCTGCTATTGCTTCTGACCCTTCTCGCATCCCTCGCTTTGCAGGGCTGCATGACCTACTCGCACAACTCGCTGCCGGCCGTGTCGCCATGGCCATTGGAAGCGGCGGCCAAGACCAAACCAACCGCCTTTCTCAAGGTGCAGACCGAGTACTCGGTCAACGGAACGCCAACGGCGAACAATCCCAACATTGCACCGCTCGAGAAGCTGATCGCCCAGGCGTTCACCGACAGTGGCCGCTTTGCCCGAGTGACCACCGAGCAAGAGGCATCGGATCTCTACATCACCGTGACCCTGCGCAACCAGGAAACCGGCAACCTGGGGCTTGCCGTAATCACCGGGGCGACCTTCTTCCTGGTACCGGGCACGTTCGATAACAAGCTGATCATGGACATGATGTTCCGCGACGCCGACGGCAAGAAGCTGGGACGGGTCGAGCAACAGGAGACGCTAACCACCTGGATGCACCTGTTGCTGATATTCGCCATGCCGTTCAACGAATCGGGCGATGGAGTACTTCGCGAGCTGACCAAAGCCAACCTGTCCGAAGCGGCCCGCAAAGGGCTGATCTAACGCCCGTTATCGCATTCCCTGAGCCACGACCCTCCCCCGCACCGCCGCGTGCGGGGCGTGAGGGTCAGACCGGCTTCATCATCACCAGAATGAACCCCGCGGCAATGCCGGCGAACGCAATGATCCAGCCGATCCGGTGTGCACGGTTCTTTTCCGCTTGGCGGATGGGGTCTACCGGCTTTTTCTTTCTCACGAATACCTGCCTCTCGATTGGATGACCGAGGCGCGAGGCGCGCCGCGGCGGGCTGTGTGAAAACGTTGCGAGCGAAGACCGGAAGGACTGGTGTTCCGGAAAACTGGCGAAAACACGGAGCGTGCGCCGTGAATGAGCCTATCGACCGAGGCCCGCACACAGGGCCAGTTACTAACGCAGCATGGTCAAGCGCAGCCGTTTCCACACGGCCTGGTAGGTCGCCTTTTTAGGCGGGCTGGAGGGAAAGTCCAGCGAGGCGTTAGGCGAGCGCAGGCGTGGCTCAGCCGAGCGGGCTTTCGCCGGCATTGGGCTCATCCTTGGGCGCTGGCTGCGGCTTGCGGCTGCCTTCCTGCTCGGGCAAGTCGCCGTCTTCGTCGTAATCCTCGGGTGTCAGGCCATCCTTGGGCGGGTCTTTGGGGTCGGTCATGGCGCAATCCTCCGGGTGTGGAAAACACGACTCACAGGGTAGGACGCCCCGCCGTGTTCAGCGTTCGTCCCTGAATGAAAACGCCCCGCACTCGGTCGAGGCGGGGCGTTTCGTTGCAGCACGCTTTACTGGTTCTGCGTCACGGTCGCCAGGTTGCCGCTACCGCTCTGCATGATGAAGGCGAGGTTCACCTGCATGTCGTTCTGCATGACGGTGGCCTGGTTGTAGGAACCCCCTTCCTGGATGACGCTCGCATACTGCTCGTTACCGGTCTGGTCGATATCGATCGAGTTGTTCGAACCATCGTACTGGAACGCATCGACCGTGAGCGCGTCACCGTCCTGGGCCACATCGACGCTGTGGTAGTCACCTGCGGACATGCCCCAGATTTCGTTGCCGTTGCCCGCCTGGCTGAAGTCGCCCGTGTTGTTGTCGCCCGCCTGGGTGAAGTAAAGGTCGTTCGCCGAACCGGTTTGCGCGGCGGTCAGATCGTTCCCATCGCCGGCCTGAACTGCGAAAGCCGTCGAGTCGCTCGAGCCCGTCTGGTTGATGGTTGCGTCGTTGTAGTTACCGTACTGCTGCACGTAGCCTTCGTTGCCCTGACCCTCAGTTTGCTTGATGGAAGCAGTGTTCCAGTCGCCGACTTGGTAGGTGCTCGCCAGGCTTTCGGTCTCGCCATACTGATCGATGCTGGCCTGGTTGTTGTTGCCGTCCTGATACTGCTTAGCCTCGACGCTTGCCGAATGCTGCTGGGACACGCTGGCGTTATTGCCAGAGCCGTTGGTCTGGGTTTGCTCGGACAGGGAGCTACCAGCTGTGGCGAATTGCTTGACGTAGAGCGTGTTGTAGCTGGAGGTGTCAGTCTGGGTCTGCTCGGCCTTGGCGAACGAATCGGTTTCCTGGTAGATCTCGACCGTGTCGTTGTTGCCGTGCTGATACTGCTCGGCGACGTTTCTGCTGGTGCCGTACAGGCCGTTCTTCTGGGTGACGGTCGCGGTATTGTAGTCACCCGTCTGCACCAGGCTGGAAGTGTCGAGATCGGCAAAAGCCTGGGTGGCGGCGAGGGTCAGGATGGCAGCTGCGAGCGGTTTGCATTGGAACATGAGTCATTCTCCATTGATTATTTTTGGCTCTACTTCCTTACGGCACGGGCTGGAGCCCGTGCGTCATGCATCGAATCAGGCGAAGGCCTGGGACCGATGCAGGGCGGGCACAGCTGAAAGCCCGACTCCGCAGGTGCGCCGTCGCAGGCACACCAAGCCCGCGGCAGCGCCAGGCGCATGCTGCCGATCAGACAGATAGTTGACCGCGCGACCTACTCGGCGGAGGGCGCCGGTTGCCGCGATGTGGCGAGGCAGGGAAAAAGGCGGGTGACGCTGCAAGTCGTGCTCGGCGGATGAATCGATGGGCAACCGCATGGGGCGTCCTGGCGTCGTTGTCAGGACTGTGATCTTGCGCAAGGTCACCTAGCGCCGAAATCCATCCAACGGCTGAAAACAACCGAAGCCGGCGACCACCTGCTGCTATTGGCCGCCGAAGACAGCCGTCCAGTAGATGCCCGCGTCGCTCTGCGGATCGACTGCATAGGCGGCGCCCAGCTCGCTGAAAGCCGGGTTCATCAGATTGGCGCAGTGGCCCGGGCTGGCCAGCCAACCTTCGACGACGGCGCTGGAGCGATCCAGCGCCGCAGCGATGTTCTGCCCGACCTGAGCACCGGTGTAGCCGGCCAGCTCGGCACGATCGCCCGGCGTGCGGCCATCACGGTCGAGCGGGCCGAAGTAATTGCCGTTGGCCATGCCGCGGCTGTGCCGTTCGGCAACCTCGGCGAGCGTGCCGTTCCAACGCAGCGGTCGGGCCGCGGCAAAGGGGACGCCGCCACACTGGCGCGCCTGCCCGCGCGCGCGATTGAGCTCATCGAGGAGCATCTGCCCTTCGGCTTGCGAATCTTTCAGGTGAGCGCCGAGCAGTGGACGGGCCAGGACGATACGCCAGTCGCGCCCTTCACGGCTGACACCGATATCGGCGAACTGCGGATCGAGCACCACCCGGCAGAAACTTTCCCGCAACGCCTGCATCGCAGCCTGGGCGTCCCGCGGGCCGGACAGGCTGATAGCCTGCACGTTGACCATCGGATAGCCGGCACGAGCCAGCGAGCCCTGCAGGTCACCAGCCCCGGTGGCCGGCAGGATCAGGCGCACATCGAGCGCCAGCGGCGTCAGCTCTTCGCTCGACCCCTCTGCGCAACGCTGCACCTCGCTGCGGTAGGTATTGATCGCCTCGATCAGTTGCGTCTCCTCCCCCGCCGCACTGGCGATACCGCTGCCGGTCGCAAGTGACAGGAAAATCAGGATCGAGGGAAACGCGCGCATGAAAGCCTCCAAATACCCGAATGGCTGGGCGAGACGCCGAAGATGCACCGTCCGGCCGCCTTTCGTCGAGCCCCGTCTGCGCAAAAGCGCGCGTCTGCCGCCGTTGTCGCTGCGTAGCCCCTTGCGATTGGCATGCCGGCGCATTTTATAATCGTTCTTATTTGCACGGTATCCGCATGTCCGCTCCGGCCCTTCGCCAGATCCTGGCGATCGAGGATGATCCCGTCCTCGGCAAGCATCTGAAAACCTCTCTGGAGGGTTGCGGCTTTAACGTGACCCTGACCGATAACGGCACGACCGGCCTGTCGCTGGCCCGTGACACCGATTTCGACCTCATTCTGCTCGATGTGATGCTGCCCGGCCTCGGCGGGATGGAGTTGTTGACCGAGCTGCGCTCACGCCGGCGCACACCAGTGTTGATGATGTCCGCGCTGGGCAACGAAGCGCATCGCATCCAGGGCTTCGACAGCGGCGCCGATGATTACCTGCCCAAGCCGTTCAGCCTCGAGGAGCTACAGGTGCGCATTGCCGCGATCCTGCGTCGGGTGGCCTACGAACGCAGCGAGCGCAAGCGCATGCCGGCCGCCAACGACGACCTGCTCCGGTTCGATGATCTGCGTAGCGATATGCGCTACGAGGGTCGCTGGATCGGCCTGACGGCAACCGAGTACCGGCTGCTCAAAGTGCTGTACGAAGCCAACGGCGAGGTGCTGAGCAAGCCGTTCCTCTATCAGCAGGCGCTGCGCCGGGGTTACTCGCAGCACGACCGCAGCCTGGACATGCACATCAGCAACATTCGCCGCAAGCTTGCGCGTGAGCAGGTCGCATTGAACCTGGAGTCGGTCTGGGGCAAGGGCTACGTACTGGATCGGCCGGCCAACTGATGCCCAATCGTCATTCCCTGTTCTGGCGATTGGTCGTTCTGGTCGCCGGGTTCTGTCTGGCGATGATCTGGGCCAGTGGCTATGTCAGCCGTCAGATCGACCGAAGCACATCCTACCTGTCGCCCGAGGCGCTCGAAGTACTGGCCGGCTACGCGGAGCAGGCCGAGGCGGCGCTCGAGCAGGGCCCCGAAGCCCTGGCGCGCTGGCGCGAAACGGTCGAGGCGCGCGAGTCGAGCTGGCTGGTGATCGTCGATGCCAAGCTTCAACCGCTCGGCGGTCAGCAACTCAGCGATCAGGCGCGCCAACAGCTGATGTTCGTCCGGCACTACGCCTGGCCAATGAGCCGGCGCTTCCAGGGGCTGCCGCTGATATCGATTCCCATGCAAGAGGCTCGTGCGCAGCTGATCATGCGACTGCCGGAGCGCTTTCGGCCCTGGCGCAACCATGCGCTGCTGACGGCCGGTGCGGTCTACCTGGCGCCCGTGCTGCTGTCGGTGCTGTTCTGCGGGATCCTCTACCGCTTGCTCGTCTCCCCGCTCGAGGCCCTCAGACGACAAGCCAACGCCGTACGCGGCAATCGCCTCGACTCACTGCTGCCGGCCACGATCGCCCATCGCAGCGATGAACTCGGCGAACTCGGCCGTTCGCTCGAATACCTCACGCGCCGCCTGCGCGATACCATCGCTCAGCAGCAGCAACTGCTGCGTGACCTGTCCCATGAACTACGCACCCCGCTCAGCCGCCTGCGCGTCGCCTGTGAAACGCCGTTGAGCGCCGAGGAAATGCGCCAGCGCACCGACCGCGAGGTGGTCGGCATGCAGCAACTGGTCGACAGCACCCTCGAGTTCGCCTGGCTCGACAGCGAGCAACCCCGCTTCGAATGCGAGCCCGTCGAGGTGGCAGCACTCTGGGACGTACTGTGCGAAAACGCCTGTTTCGAAGCCGGATGGCCCCGCGAGCGCATCCGCGCCCAGGTGCCCGAGGACTGCCGCGTGCTCGGCAATCTCAATGCCCTGGCGCAAGCCATGGAAAACATCCTGCGCAACGCGATCCGCTATTCACCGGCACAGGGCCAGGTATGCCTGACCGCCCACCGTGAAGCCCGGCATTGGCGCCTGAGCATCGGCGACGAGGGGCCGGGCGTGCCATCCGATCAGCTGGGCGTGATCTTCCATCCCTTCGCCCGCCTCAGCGCCGCACGCCCCGGCGGTGACGGCTTCGGCCTCGGCCTGGCCATCGCCCGCAGCATGGTACTCATGCAGGGCGGCGAGATCTGGGCCGAGAATGGTGCTCCCGGCCTGCGCATGAACATCCGCCTGCGAAATGTATAGATTGTAAATGCGCTTTACTCTCAAATGAGAATACTTAGCATTACTGCCGACTTTGCGACTGTACCGCCGTCCGATCGCTGACGCCCTGTGCCGGACGGCGTAACGCCACTCAAGGAGACTGCAGTAAATGGTGATTTTCAATCGGACCCGGCTGGCTTGTGCAATCGCCCTGACGACATACGTCAGCGTGCCGGCTCAGGCCGAAGACGCGATCGAGTTGCAGCCCACCACGGTGGTGACCGCTGCCGGTTACGAACAGAACATTGCCAAGGCGCCCGCCAGCATTTCGGTGATTACACGCGAGCAGCTGGAGAAGCAGTCCTACACCAATGTCGTCGATGCGATGAAGAACATTCCCGGCGTCTACGTCACCGGGGGCGGCAACATGCAGGACATCAGCATCCGTGGCATGACCTCTTACTACACCTTGTACCTGGTCGATGGCCGCCCTGTCTCTGCCGGGCGCTCGGTGAACACCAACGGCAGCGACGGCGGCAAGCAGATCGGCCTGCCCCCGTTGGCCATGATCGAACGCATCGAGGTGATCCGCGGACCGATGTCCTCCCTCTACGGCTCGGAAGCCATGGGCGGGGTGATCAATATCATCACGCGCAAGGGTGGCGATGCCTGGGCCGGCACGGTCAGCACCGAATACAGCCATTCTCTGAACGACCTCAATGAGGACGAAGCGACCACGAATTTGTACCTGGGCGGCGCCCTCGTTCCGGGCCTGCTGGGCGTCAAGTTGAACGGCAGCTACACCCGCGCGCAGGAGAGCGAATTCGCCGGTGGTAGCGATGGCGCGGCCAGCATGCCGGATAGCCAGCGCAGGCAGGGCGGCATCGAGTTGTATCTCACGCCGGACGAACAGAACCGGTTCTCGGCCAGTTACCAGGCCGCGCGCCTGAACGAAACCCACCATCCTGGCGAGAGCGTCGACGTCACGGCGGCCAAGAGCACCACGGATTATGAAAAAGACATCTACGTGCTGGCCCACGACGGGCACTACGGAACCTGGCAGGTCAGCAGTTACCTGCAGCACGACACGTCCGAGCGGGTGCAGGACCTGACCAAGCGGGAGGAAATCACCACGCTCAATACCCAGGCCAGCTACTTCTGGGGATCCCATGTCTTTACTGTTGGCGGCCAATACAAGTACGAGGACTTCACCGACAAGTCCAACGGCCTGTTGACCTCCAATATCGACGGCGCCGTCGCCAGCGTGGACCGTTGGCTCGCGGCGGTCTTCGCCGAGGCCGAATGGGGCGTGACCGAGGACCTCGCCGTGACCACCGGGCTTCGCTACAACGACGACGAGCTCTTTGGCGGCTACCTATCGCCGAGGCTCTATGGCGTGTATCAGTCAACCGACAATCTGACGCTCAAGGGCGGGATCTCGACAGGCTACAAGCAGCCAGGCCTGGCGGATGCCACCGAAGGCTTCGGTCGCGGCACGGGTGGCGGTGGCTCCCCGGCGCCCTACCCTCGCGCGCTGATCATCGGCAATCCAGACCTGGAACCTGAGACCAGTACCAACTATGAGTTGGGCTTCAACTACGACAATCCCGAGTTGGGCTTCAACACCAGCGTCATGGCCTTCCATACCGTCTACAAGGACAAGATCGCCGAGGAACGGCTCTGCCAGACCGATCCCGATGGATCGAGCGCCAACAGGAACAATGTCGCGGCCTGGTCCTGCAACTTCGGCGGTAACAACTACTACTTCCTGAGCACCCGGACCAACGTCGACGAGGCGACCATGCAAGGCGTGGAATGGACGCTGGACTACGACTTCCGACCGAACCTGCGCCTTAGCACCAGCTACACCTTTACCGAGTCCGAGCAGAAGACCGGCGAGTTCAAGGGTGACCCGCTGAACAAGCAGCCCAAGCACATGGCCAACGCCTTGCTCGACTGGCAGGCCACCTCGCGCCTCAACGCCTGGTTGCAAGGCAACTACCGCAGCGAGACGAGCGACTACATCAGCCGCACCAGCATGTCGGACGGCACGCCAGGCTATGGCTTCTTCGATGCCGGGGTGGTGTACAAGCTGACCCGCAACGTCGATGTCAAGGCGGGCCTCTACAACATCGCCAACAAGGAAGTCAGCAACGAAGACTATGAGGTGGTGCTCGACGGTCGCCGACTCGTTGTGGGCATGACGGTCGATTTCTGACGAACCCGCCGTGACGCGCCCGGCGCGCCGCGGCTGTATTTGCAACTGCCCGAGCGCCGGACGCGTATCGGGCGTTCTTCGTGTGGACCCTCCACCGGGAGCCCTCCGTGATCCGATCAGCCGCGCTCATGCGCAGCGCCTGGCCTGAGCGCCTGGCGCGCATCGTCCTCGCTATCCTAGGCGGCTATGCCTTCACCTACGCTTTCACTGCCGCGCTGGCCCGATTGCTGCCGATGGCCCCTGTCGATGCGCTGGTGACCGCCTCGCTGCTTTCCTTCATCGTCTACCTGGCGTTCCTGCTTTGGGCATTCACCGCGGCCTCACTGCGCCGCGTGACGCTGGCCGTGGCCGCCGCGATCCCCCTCGCCGCCGTCGGCTTCTGGCCGCAGGTGCTGGAGGTGTTGTCATGACGCGTAGCCTGACGCAATCGATGTCCACACTGCACACCTGGAGCGGCCTGCTGCTCGGCTGGGTACTGTTCGCCATTTTCCTGACCGGTACGCTCGCCGTGTTCGACAAGGAAATCAGCTGGTGGATGCAGCCTGAGCTCGCCGATCGGTCGTCGTCGGCAGCCGAGGCGGCGAACGTCGCCCAGCGCTGGCTGGCGGCGCATCACCCCGACGAGTCGAACTGGAATATCAGCTTGCCGAATGAACGCTCCCCGGCGCTGGCCGTCTCGGTCGGCGAACGTCGCCGCGGCAGCGGCGGCGACCTGACTCACCTCGACCCGGTCACAGGTGAGACCGTGGAGCCGCGCAAGACCATTGGCGGCAACTTCTTCTTCCGCTTTCACTTCACGCTGAACATGCCTCGCCTGCTCGGCGTCTGGATGGTCGGTTTCGCCGCAATGGCGATGCTGGTGGCGCTGATCAGCGGCATCGTCATCCACAAGAAGTTCTTCAAGGAATTCTTCACCTTCCGCCCCGCCAAGGGCAGCGCTCATGGCTGGACGCCCACAATGCCAGTGCCGTTCTGTTGCTGCCCTTTCACCTGATGATTACCTATACAGGCCTGGTGATCTTCTTCCTGCTCTACATGCCGGCGGCCGTCGATGCGCTGTATGCCGGCGATCGCCAGGCCTATCTCCGCGACGCCCAACCGGCGGGCGCCACTGAACCCAGCCGGCCGCAACCGCAAGCCCCCCGTGGCCCCGACCGCGAGCAGGCGCTCGACGCACCGCAGGCCCCGCTGGTTGCCTTGGGCAACATCGTCAGCCAGGCCGAAGCACATTACGGTCGCGGCATGCTCGGCGGCCTCGCCGTCAGCAACCCCGGCCATGCCAACGCTGAAGTCACGGCACGGCCTGTCCTGGGTAGCCGGATCGAGCTGAGCAAGGGTGAAGGCCTGGTCTTCAACGGCGCGACAGGCGAACTGATACGAGCACCGCAAGCGTCGCGCACCAGCCAATTGACCCAACGCGTCATGGCGGGGCTGCACTTCGCTCAGTTCGGCGGATATCCGATGCGCTGGCTGTACTTTCTCTGCGGTCTGGTCAGCAGCGCAATGATCGCAACGGGCCTGGTGCTCTACACGGTCAAGCAACGCAGGCAGGCCAAGGCCAACCCGACCTTCCTGCGGCTTGTGGAAATACTGAACGTCACGGCCGTTGCCGGCTTGTCCGTGGCCTGTATCGCACTGCTCTGGGGCAATCGCGTCCTGCCGGCGGAGATGCCGGGCCGGGAGTCCTGGGAGCTTCGCGTGTTTTTCGGCGTATGGGCCCTGAGCATGCTGCACGCCTGGCTGCGCCAGCCGATGCAGGCGTGGCGCGAGCAGCTCTACCTCGCCGCCGCGCTGGCCCTGAGCCTGCCACTGCTGGACCTGGCTACCGGTGGCCTCGATGGGGATGGGACGCGCCTCGGGTTGCTCACTGGAGTCGCGCTCATGGGGCTACTGCTCGGCTGGACAGCCTGGAAAATCCCCGCAGTCGTCGCGGCACGCAAGGCACGAGCGGCATCATTGAAGGGCCCGGTTCAGGGGGTTTCGTCATGAGTGGCTCCGCACTGTTGGCGAGCCTGTTACTGGCCTATACCGGCATGCTGGGCTTCTGCCTGGGCAAGGAGAAGCACTGGAAGCAACTGGTGAGTCCTCGGTACCGGCTCGGCTTCGCCTTCTCTGCGCACCGGCAGGCGCGCTGGTACTCGGCCTGGCACTTTACGCCGCCAACCACGTTTGGCCTGGTGGCATGGCCTGGGTTGGCTGGTTCGGCGCCACATCACTGACCGGCTTCGCCCTGCTCCTGCTGATTCCCTATGTGCCCCGCGTGACGACGGCGCTACCGCTGGCCGGCGGGCTGATCTGGGCGATCGGCGCGCTACTCTAAGGCGGGCTTGCCGTAACGGGCGGATCGTGCGGCAAGCAGTCGTCAAACCAAGTCATGCGGACCCGACCCGATCGCCCCTATCCGCAATGCCGACACGCCACTTCAGCACGCAGCGGAAGAATGAATCGCCCCTACGTTTCGGTGCATTGCGCCTGTGGCGCCGCATCCTATTAGCGGGTCTGCATTCGCTTGCGTGAGCCTGTGGAGCGACCCTGCTCGCCAATCGGCCAGAAGCGCTCCCCGGCGACCCCCTCACCGCGAAGCAACGCTCGACCAACGAAAACGCCGCGAAAATCGCGGCGTTCTGCGTACCCCTGGCTCGCCGATGCCAAGGTCGCGAGTTCCAGTCAGGCGATGAAGCTTGTCCGCTGCCAAGGCGACCCAGACCAGGCCGGAGCCTCGCCTGGATCGAAGGGCAACGCTTACCAGTTGTAGCTTACTTTCGCAGTGATTTCGCGACCGGGGTTGTAGTAGTCCGCCGTGCCCGAGCCAACCACGTGCTGCTCGTCCAGCAGGTTGCTGACGTTGATGGCCAGGTCGGTGCCCTTCGCGATCTGGTAGTTGAAGGCCCCGTCGAACAATGTGGCCGACTCGCTCTTGGAGGTGTTTTCGGCATCGAAGTAATAGGAGCCGACGTAGCGCGCCCCAAGGCCAACGCTCGCGCCCATGCCTGGGAAGGTGTAGTAGCTCCAGAGCGAAGCCGAATGATGTGGTGCGGTGACGAACTCATTGCCCTTGATGGAGCTGCCGTTGCGCAAGGTACCGCGCAGCACTTCCGACTCCATGTACGAATAGCCGGCAATGACGTTCACGCGCTCGCTCAGCTCAGCCTTGGCTTCCAGATCAAGGCCGCGCACGCGGCTTTCACCGATCGTCTCGCGTTCGATGGACCCGTTGTCCTGCACGACCGCGATGGTAACGTCTTCCTGGGTCAGGTCATAAATGGCTGCCGAGTACAGCGCCCGACTGTCGGCCGGTGCGTACTTCACGCCGACTTCGTACTGCTTGCCGCGTTCGGGAGTGACGCCGATGGACGGCGGCGCGACAGACTCGACCATGCTGACGTAGGTCGAAACTTCGTCCGTGATCTTGTAGGTCAGCGATCCGCGTAGCGAAGTTTCGGAAAAATCATCCGAGGCCTTCACGCCGGTGATATCGGTGCTGGAGAGGTCGAGCTGGTCGTTGCGTACGCCACCCGTGACGATGAAACGATCGAACGACAGGTTCTGCTGCAAGAACAGCGATTTGGTGGTGTAGTCCTGAGTGTTGCGGCTGTAGACGTTCAGGCTGGCCGGGGCCCCGCTGTAGACCGGATTGGTGACGTCAATCGGCGAGGCAGCGCCGTAAAAGGAGCTGTCTTCCGTCGATGCATCGCGGTACTCGACGCCCGTCAGCGTACTGCTATCGATGTGCTCGAAGCGGGCATCGTATTGCAGCATCAGGTTGCCGATCAGTTCATCGGCCTCGCTGTCGGTACCGAAGTAAGCACGATCGGTGGCCGCCGTTGCTGGGTTGTCAGCGAGATAGACATAACCGAAATTGTCCGTCAGTTCGCTGTAGCGCAGGTTGCTGCGCAACACGAAGCCGTTGTCGAAGTCGTGGGTGACGTTACCGCTGATGCTGGTTCGCTCGACATCCTGGTAGTTGAAGTCCGGCTCACCAAAGAAGTCGCTGCGGTCATATTCCCTGTCCTTGAGGTAGCCGCCGCTGTTCGGTGAACTGTCCCGCTTGAGGTGATCGACGATCACCGTGGCGGAGGTGAAGGCGGTTGGCTCCCAGGTCAGCCCGCCCATCACGAAGCCGTTATCGTCCCGTGAGTGGTCGTACTCGCGATCACTGTCCTGCAGCTTGCCGGTGAAGCGATAGGCCAGGGTTTCGCTTTCGTTCAGCGCATCGCCCAGGTCTACGCCGGCCTCGACATGATCGAATGAGCCGTAGCTGACGAAGCCCTCGCCGAAACGCTCGAAGCGCGGCCTCTTGCTGACGAAGTTAACCGAGCCCCCGGGGTCGGCCGGACCGAACAGGGTGGAATTGGCGCCGCGCAGGACTTCAACGCGCTCGTAGGCAAAAGGCTCCTCACGCACGCCGCGCATGGTGCCAAGCGTCAGCCCGTCACGATATGTCGTGGCTTGGAAGCCGCGAATCTGAAAATAGTCGTTGCGATCGTCCGTACCGTAAAAATCCGTGATGACGCCAGGCGTGTACTGCAGCACCTCCTCAGTGGTGCTGGCGCTGCGTTGTTCGATTTCCTTCTCGGTAATGACGGATACGGACGCTGGCGTGTCGAGGATGCTGGTCGCCACCTTTCCGCCTACCCAAAGCTCCTTGGCGACGACCGAGTTCGCATCATCGTCGGCAGAGGCCTGCGCATTGACGATGACCGGCGCGAGCCGATAGGGCTCATCGAACTTCGTTTCGCTCGTGCTTTGCGCATTGCCGGTCATGGGCGCGGCAACCAGGGGCGCGCAGCACAGGAAGGCGGTGGTAGTGCGCCGCCAGGGTGTGTGCGGCCTGTCGAAGCCCGTTTTACGACGTTTCATTCTCGATCCCCCAGTTGTTCGTGGTGGCAACCGCGCACCGTTTCGTTTTTATTACGCGAAAGCCCTTCATTCGCGCCAGCGGATAATAATCACTCGCGAACAAGAGGTGTAATCATTTATCGCCTAATCGAGATGACGCACGAATAGGTCACCGAACACGAAACTGGACCGCTCCCCTCCGCCGAGTGGTCACGCGCCCGGCGGCCAACCCCAAACCGGCCGCAAGCCATTACAATGCGCGACTTTCGATTCATGCCGGTCCGCGCCCATGTCCCTACCCCAGCACCACCTCGAACTGCTCTCCCCCGCCCGAGATGCGTCCATCGCGCGCGAAGCCATCCTGCATGGCGCCGATGCGGTGTACATCGGCGGGCCGAGCTTCGGGGCGCGGCACAACGCCGAGAACAGCGTGGCGGACATCGCCGAGCTGGTGAAATTCGCCCACCTGTTCCACGCGCGGGTGTTCGTCACCCTTAACACCATCCTCCATGACGACGAGCTGGAGGCCGCGCGCACACTGATCTGGCAGCTCCACGAGATCGGTGTCGATGCGCTGATCGTGCAGGACATGGGCGTGATGGAGATGGATTTGCCGCCGATCGAGATCCACGCCAGCACCCAGACCGACATCCGCACCCTGGAGCGGGCGAAATTCCTGTCCCGGGCCGGTTTCTCGCAGCTGGTGCTGGCGCGCGAGCTGAATCTGCAGGAAATCCGTGCGATTGCGGACGAAGTGGATGCGGCCATCGAGTTCTTCATCCACGGCGCGCTGTGCGTGGCGTTTTCTGGTCAGTGCAACATCAGCCATGCGCAAACCGGCCGCAGCGCCAACCGTGGTGATTGCTCGCAAGCCTGCCGCCTCCCTTACACGCTGAAGGACGACCAGGGCCGCGTGGTGGCCTTCGACAAACACCTGCTGTCGATGAAGGACAACAACCAGAGCGCCAACCTGCGCGCGCTGGTCGATGCCGGCGTGCGCTCGTTCAAGATCGAGGGGCGCTACAAGGACGTGAGTTACGTCAAGAACATCACCGCGTACTACCGTCAGCGCCTGGACGAGATTCTCGAAGGCCGCCCCGATCTGCAGCGCGCCTCCAGCGGCCGTACCGAACATTTCTTCGTGCCGGACCCGGACAAGACCTTCCACCGCGGCAGCACCGACTATTTCGTCACCGACCGCAAGATCGACATCGGCGCCTTCGACTCGCCGACCTTCACCGGCCTTGCGGTCGGCGAAGTGCTCAAGGTCGGCAAACATGACCTGACCGTGCAGACCCGCGAGCCGTTGTCCAACGGCGACGGGCTCAATGTGCTGGTCAAGCGCGAGGTGGTGGGCTTCCGCGCCAGCGTGGTCGAGCCGCTCGCGCAGTTCGAGGAAGACGGCCAGCCGCTCTGGCAGTACCGCGTCGAGCCCAACGAGATGCCGGCGGCCCTGCGCCAGTTGCGGCCCAACCATCCGCTCAACCGCAACCTGGACCACAACTGGCAACAGGCACTGCTGAAAACGTCCGCCGAGCGCCGCGTCGGCGTGCGCTGGCTGGCCCGCCTGCGAGCGGACGACCTCGAGTTGCATGTCACCAGCGAAGAAGGCGCCTACGCCATGGCCACCCTGCCCGGCCCCTTCGGCGAAGCGAAAAAGCCCGAGCAGGTGCCCGGCCAGATCGCCGACCTGCTGAGCCAACTGGGGACGACGATCTACCACGCCGAAGAAGTCGAAGTGGACGCCCCGCAGGCGTTCTTCATCCCGAACTCGCAACTCAAGGCGCTGCGCCGCGAAGCCATCGAGGCGCTGACCGACGCGCGCGAAGCCATCCGCCCGCGCGGCGCGCGCAAGCCGGTCAGCGTGCCACCGCCCGTCTATCCGGAGTCGCACCTGTCGTTCCTCTATAACGTCTACAACGAGAAAGCCCGGGCCTTCTATCACCGTTATGGCGTGCAGCTGATCGATGCGGCCTACGAGGCCCACGAAGAAACCGGCGAAGTGCCGGTGATGATCACCAAGCACTGCCTGCGCTTCTCCTTCAACCTCTGCCCGAAACAGGCCAAGGGCGTGACGGGCGTGCGCACCAAGGTCGCGCCAATGCAGCTGGTACATGGCGACGAGGTGCTGACCCTGAAGTTCGACTGCAAACCCTGCGAGATGCACGTGATCGGCAAGATCAAGGGCAACATCCTCAACCTGCCGCAACCGGGCAGCGCCGCCAGCGTGGTCGGCCACATCACGCCGGACGACCTGATGAAGACCATTCGCAGCAAGCCGCACGCCTGAGGCTTGTGGGAACAAGCTCGGAGTTACGCAGAGTGGCCGAATGATTTTGGCCCTATAACGGCCGGCGGAGGACCCGAGCGCCCAGATAAGCCGGCCCCGGACGATGTAGGGCCGAACGTGTTCGGCCGCGGGCACTGCGGAAAGCGGTGGTACGCCCTGACGCAAATCCTCTTGTGAGGTTTGGTCGCTCTCCGTTACGTTCGAGGTGCCCAACTGACGGGTCAGAACAATAACGGCCGCCTCGGCCTGCCCTTGCAAGGAAACACCATGAGATCTCTGATTGCAGCTGGCGTCTTGCTGGCCAGCGGCGCGACCTTCGCCGCGCCCTCTTCCTCAGTGCTCGATCAAGTCCAACAGCGCGGTACGCTGAAGGTATGCACGACCGGCGACTACAAGCCCTACACCTTCCTGCGCGACGACAAGCAGTACGAGGGGATCGACATTGCGCTGGCCGAATCGCTGGCCAAGTCGCTCGGCGTGACGGTCCAGTGGGTGCCGACGACCTGGAAGACGCTGATGCCGGACTTCCTGGCTCAGTGCGACATGGCCGTCGGCGGCGTCTCCATTTCGCTGGAGCGGCAGAAAAAGGCGTTCTTCAGCGACCCCATCGCCGTTGACGGCAAGATCCCCTTCGTCCGCTGCGACGAGGTCGAGAAGTACCAGACCATCGAACAGCTCAACCAGCCTTCGGTACGCCTGATCGAGCCACCAGGCGGCACCAACGAGGCCTTTGTACATCGCGAGTTGCCCAAGGCGCAGCTCGAGCTGTTCCATGACAACACCGTGATCTTCAAATCCGTCGCCGACAACAAGGCCGACGTGATGATCACCGACTCGTCAGAGGCGCAGTACCAGCAGCGCAACTACCCGACCCCTGTGTGCGGTGAACCCCGACAAACCCCCTGCAGTACAGCGAAAAGGCCTTTCTGCTCCCGCGTGACGATGTAGCGTTCAAGGCCTACGTCGATCAGTGGCTGCACCTGACCAAGGCCACCGGGGAATACCAGCGCATCGCGGACGAGTGGCTGGCAAAGCCCGGCGATTGACGGCAGCCGATGAGCCGCGCGCTGGAATCAGAACGTCACGTTAGCGCTCAAAGCGTGCGGTTCTCGGTCAATTTGTCGTCCACAACGTAGATAGCTCGCACCATTTCCATAGACACCGATCGCACGAAGCCTGGGGCGATCGCTCGATACCCGTCGACACAGCCTCGGATAGGCAGACAAGGAACGAACATGCTCAAAGGGTCAACTCGCTGGATCGCAATCTCGTTATTTGCCGCGCTGGCCGGTTGCGCGACGCCGCCGCCGAAGGAACCACCATCCGGCACCGAACCTCGGCCGGTCACCGAGCAGGGTGAAGCCATAGGCTCTGGCAAGGCCTCCTTTTATGCTCAACAGCACCATGGCAAGTTGACCGCCAACGGCGAACGCTTCGACCAGGGAGCGCTGACCGCCGCCCACCGGACGCTGCCGTTCGGCACCAGAGTCCGGGTGGTCAACGCTCGCAATGGCAAGAGCGTGGTGGTGCGCATCAACGACCGCGGCCCTTATGTTCGCGGCCGCGTCATCGACCTGTCCAAAGCCGCATTCCAGCGGATCGCCAGCACCCGCGCCGGGGTGATCCGTGTTCGCCTCGAGCGGCTGGACTGAGCGGCACGCGGCCCAAGCTGGCGGCAAGTTGAATCTCCGCATGCGCCGCTGGCAGCGGACGAGCTGCAATCAAGTATCCGGAAGCTGCGCCGATAGAGCTGGCACGTCAACTCACCTTTCGGTGCTACACATGTTCAACGGCCGTCTAAAAAACAACTCGAAGAGCAATCCGAGGAGCTGCTGCAGCTTCGTCAACTGCGCGAGCAGATCGAAGCGACGAAGCTGTCCATCACGCTGGACACGGAGCTCAGGATGAAGACGGTGAACAAAGCGTTCGCCAAGGCCCTCGGCTATCAGCCCGAGCAATTGACTGGTCGTGCCATGGCGGAGATTGTTCCCGCCTACGTGAAACAATTGCCCTGCTACCACAACTTCCGAGCAGCCGTAGCAAAGCACGACCCCATCAGCGACAACTACCGTTTCCTGGCCAGCAACGGCAGCCTCGTCTGGCTGCACATCGAGTGGTATCCGATCCGCGATGCGCAAGGTGGGCTGCACCACATCAGCGGCTTCGCCCGCGAAGTGACGCGCGAGCTGCAGCTGGCCAAGGAGAACGAAGCCTTCATCAACGCCCTGCTGCGCTCGACCGCGGTTATCCAGTTCAACCTGGATGGCACCATCGTGACGGCCAACGAGCAATTCCTGAAGGGCACCGGCTATTCGCTCCAGCAGATCATCGGCAAGCACCACAGCATGTTCTGCACCCAGGAAGAGGCCTCGTCCGCCCAGTACCGGGCATTCTGGGAAACCCTCAATCGCGGCGAGTTCGTCGCCGACCGCTTCAAGCGTGTCGACAGCCATGGGCGCGACCTCTGGCTGGAAGCGACCTACAACCCGGTATTCGATGCCGAGGGCAAACTCTGCAAGGTGGTCAAGTTCGCCAGCGTGGTGACCGATCAGGTAGCACGTGAAGAAGAAGTACGTGAGGCGGCCAGCATCGCCTATGACGTGTCACGGCAGACCGACACCCGTGCCGAACGCGGTGCCGTGGTGGTCAAGAACACGGTCGCAACCATGCAGCGCATCGCGGCCGAGGTGGAATCCGCCACCCAGGGTATTGAAGCTCTGGGTCAGCAATCCTTGCTCATCAGCTCGATCGTCCAGACCATCGGCGGCATTGCCGCGCAAACCAACCTGCTGGCGCTCAACGCGGCCATCGAAGCGGCGCGTGCCGGCGAACAGGGCCGGGGTTTTGCCGTCGTGGCCGACGAAGTTCGCCAGCTGGCGGGCCGGACCAGCGCCGCCACCGAGGAGATCGTCGCCGTGGTGCAGAAGAACCAGACCCTGGTCGACGACGCCGTACGGGAGATGGCCAACAGCCGCGAACAGGCGGCCGAAGGACTGAACCTCGCCAATCAGGCCGGCGCCGTGATCGTCGAGATCCAGGACGGCGCCAAGCAGGTCGTCAGCGCGGTCGGACGTTTCGCCAACGAACTGAACTGACGCCACCCGCACCCGAAGCCGCCGGCCCTGCACTCGAGCAGGGCCGGCGGCTTCAGGCGCGGGTTGACGCCTCAGCCGACTGCCGTTTCCACCGGCCGCGCGAAGCGATAGGCGGCGAAACAGCAGAGCACCACGCCCGCCAGCGCCAGCAACCCGCCGACCATCCCAACATTCGCCAGGCCCAGCTGGCGCACCACCAGACTGCCCATCAGGGCGCCTGCGCCTATGCCAATGTTGTAGATACCCGAAAACATCGCCATGGCCACGTCCGTCGCGTCCGACGCCAGGTTCAGCACCTTCGCCTGCAGTCCAAGGCCGAAGCACATGCCGGCGATGCCCCACACCACCACCAGCGCCCCGAGCAGCGAGCTGTCACGCGCAGCGGGCAGCAACAGCAGCAAGCAGGTCGCCATGACCGATATCGCCACGATCAGGAATCCCTTCGGATAACGCGTGCTGTATCGGCTGAACAGCATCGAGCCGAGGATACCGGCACCCCCGAAGAGCAACAGCAGCGCCGTGGTCATGTCGCCGCTCAGGTGAGCGATGGTCTGAGCGAAGGGTTCGATGTAGGTGTACGCGGTGAACTGCGCAGTGATGACCAAGGCCGTCAGCACATAGGTGGCGACCAGCGCCGGGCGGCGGAACAGCACCGGCAGGCTGCGCAGCGAACCGGAGTTCTGGCTCGGCAGCAGTGGCAGCGTGCGCGCCAGGCAAATCACCACGAGGCTGGCGATGATCGCGATAGCGAGAAAGGTGGTCCGCCAGCCCAGCATCTCCCCGACCACACGCCCCAGCGGGATGCCCAGCACCATGGCCAGCGCACTGCCTGTCGCGAGCAACCCAAGCGCCTGCGCCTGCCGACCCGGCGGCGCCACTCGCACCGCCAGGGACGCTGTGATCGACCAGAACACCGCATGCGCCAGGGCAATCCCGACACGACTGACCATCAGCATGCCGAAGCTCGAGGCCACGCTCGACACCAGATGGCTGCCGATGAACACCACGAAGACGAACATCAGCAAGGTGCGCCGTTCGACGTTGCGTGTCATCAGCATCATCGGCAGCGACATCAGCGCGACCACCCAGGCGTAGATCGTCAGCATCAGCCCAACCTGCGACGGTGGCATGTCGAACGAGCGACCAATATCGCTGAGCAAGGCGACCGGGACGAACTCGGTGGTGTTGAAGATGAAGGCGGCCAGGGCCAGTGCGACGACACTGAGCCAGCTCCCGCCGGTGGTGCTTTGGGTTTCGTTCATTCGGGCCGTTCTGAAAGCAATGCCTTCGGCCGCCAGAGCCTCCCGAACGGAGGTCAGCGCGAAGGGCGGTGATGAAAAGGACGATGCGCCTGAAGCCCAACGACGAACTCGCCCGCCGCTTCGAGCAAGCGCGAGGACAGGTACGGGTTCGGGAGAAGTTTCAGGTGGCAGGTCTGAGCGGCGCGGATTCTACGCCCGGCGCGGGGCGCTGTCAGGCATCGCGCAGCCCCGGCGACCAGCGGCGAGCAACCGATGAGGAACGGACCCCGCTCGGCACCCGACCGAAACTTTCCCGGCGGGTATCAGCCGTAACTAGACCGACCCACCCACCTGGAGCAGTCATGGCCTACCCGAAGATCCCCGCCCAGAAGCAGGACCGCCAGCCCGGCCTGGAAAGCGAAATGAACCCGCCCGCCGAATTCATCCGCGACAGCTACAAGGGCAGCGGCAAGCTGGCCGGCAAGGTCGCGCTGGTCAGCGGCGGCGACAGCGGCATCGGCCGGGCGGCGGCGGTGCATTTCGCCCGCGAGGGCGCGGACGTCGCCATCATGTACCTGGATGAACACGAGGACGCCGCCGCGGCGCAGCAGATGATCGAAGCCGAGGGCCAGCGCTGCCTGCTGCTACCCGGCGACGTGCGTGACAGTCGCTACTGCAACGACGCGGTGCAGCAGACGGTCAAGGCCTTCGGCCATCTCGATGTGCTGGCCAACAACGCCGGACGGCAGGAAGTGCGCACGCGGTTGGAAGACATCACCGACGAGCAGTGGGAAACGACGTTTACCACGAACATCCACGGCTACTTCTACCTGACCCGCGCCGCCCTGCCCCACCTGAAGGCCGGCGCCTCGATCATCAACACCACCTCGATCAACTCCTTCATCGGCAACCCGATGCTGGTCGACTACACCGCGACCAAGGGCGCCATCGACGGCTTCACCCGCGCCCTGTCGCAACAGCTGATCGAGCGCGAGATCCGCGTCAACCAGATCGCGCCCGGCCCGATCTGGACGCCCCTGCAGCCGGCCACCATCGGCCGGCACGACCCGCAGATGCTCGAAGGCTTCGGTAGCCAGATGCCCATGGGCCGCTGCGGCCAACCCTCTGAGCTGGGCCCGGCATACGTCTACCTCGCCTGCGAGGATTCCTCCTATGTCAGCGGTCAGACCATCCACATCAATGGCGGGAAGGTGGTCAACGGCTGAACGGCCACGCAGGCGCATGGTGGCCTGGCGAAGCATCGCGTAACCCCTGCGCAGGGAACCATCGTCGAGCCTGTCGCGCCCAAGAATGAGGACGGCCGGCACGACGCCCGGCCCGCCTCTCAATCGCAGCCAGCGCTGCCCACAGAATCAGGTGATGTCATGCCCCAGATCCTCATCGCGGCTTTCGACCGCTACGCCGAAGCCGAGCAAGTCAAAACCGAACTCCTGGGCCAGGGGGTAGCCAGCACGGATATCCAGATCTCCGCCTCGTTCAATCCCGAGACGGTCAACAGCAGCCGTGTGGAAGTCGTCGGCGAGGAGCCGGATCAGGACGCGACGGTCGCCGACAAGATCGGCAGTTTCTTTCACAAGGTGTTCGGGGACGGGTCCAGCCAGCATGCCGGACGCTATCCCGAAGCAGCTCGGCGCGGTTCCACGGTGGTGACCGTCAGCCTGGACGACGAAAGCCAGGTCTCGATGGTCGAACGAATCATGGAGCGAAACGGCGCGATCGATATCGACGAGCGCAGCGCGAAGTGGGGCAGCGACGAAGCGACTCCGGTCACCGCCAGCACCGAGACGCTGACCACCGGCTATCCCGAAGCAGCCTCGGTCAGCGAAGACGAGCGCAAGCTCAACGGCATGGCCAGCGCGGATCGCGGCGCGGACGACGGCTCGATCCCGGGCCGCGCGGAAAACGACAAGGCCGCGCGCCGCGACAACACGGCGGGACGGGTGAGGATCATCCCGCGCTGATTCACCGTGCCTACCGCGTCGCGAACACCTCGTCGAGCAAGTCGTTCATGGCCGCGAAAGCGCGCCTCGCCACCTCCGGGTTGTACTCGTTGCGGCCCGGTACGTTGGCGTAGGGGTCGGTAAACGAATGCACGGCGTTGCCGTAGCTCACCAGTTGCCAGTCGACATCGGTGGCCTTCATCTCGTCGATGAATCCCTCGACCTGCTCCGGCGGAACGGCCGGATCATCGGCGCCATGCAGCACCAGCACCGGCGCTTGGATCTGTTTGGCGTCGTCGGGATCGGGCGTATCGAGGTTGCCGTGGAACGAGATGAAAGCGTCAAGATCGGCGCCGGATCTCGCCAGTTCGAGCACTGACCCTCCGCCAAAGCAGAAGCCGATCGCCGCTATCCTGCCAGTGTCGATCGGCACTTCCGTTTGCGCCTTGAACGCGTCCGCTGCCGCCTGCGCGCGCTTGCGCATCAGCGGGCGATCGCCGCGTACCGCCGAAGCGGCGGCCTTGGCCTCGTCCGGGTTGGAGGGCCGCACGGCCTTGCCGTACATGTCCGCCATGAACACCACGTATTTTTCGCCGGCCGCACGCGCCGCCTTTTCTGCCGAGCGCTCGGTCACGCCCAGCCAGTTGGGCACCATCACCAGGCCAGGCCGCGCGGTGGTGACCGCATCGTCATAGACGAGCAGCCCCTCGAAGGGCTCGCCGTCAATCTCGTAGGCGAGCGGTTTGACGACGGTTGCCGCTTCGACGGCTCCGATCGACCCCGCCAGCGCCAAGGCCACGCATGACTTTTTCATCGAATGAGTCCCTCTCGTTAATGCGTTCATCAACAGTAGAGGAAATCACCGCAGGCGCTTTGCCGACCGGCCGGGATAGCGTTTCGATTTATGTCGGCCGAACCCGATCGGCCCGCCAGACCGCGCCGTGCGGATGCCGATCACCCGAGCGCAGCTCGTCCAGCGCGAGCGCGTTGGCTGTCGCGGCGCCGCTGGCGGTGTTGTCGAAAATGCACCATTGCGGCACATCGACCGGAGCCTCGGCCAGCCGTGCGTCCAATCGTTCCAGCCAGTCGGGCTCGTAGGACGAGTAATAAACGCGTGGCGAGCCGTGCAGGCGGTGATAGCGCATGCCCGCCCAACCCGCCGGCTCGGCCGCCTCGGCAAAAGGCGCGGGATCGGCGGCGACTCGTGCGACTCGCATGCGCTGCAGCAGGGGTTCGGCCTCGAGCCAGCTCGGGTGGCGCGGCTCGAAGGCCACGAAGCCGCCATGACGCGCCCGTAGCGAGCCGAAGAAGGCCTCGGCACTGTCTGGCTCGTAGGCAAGCGAGGGCGGCAGCTGGACCAGCAGGCAGCCCAGTTTCTCGCCAAGGTGCCCGCACTCCTGCAGGAAGGCCTCGAGCAAGGCTTCGCATCCGACCAGGCGCGCTTCGTGGGTGATCTGTCTCGGCACCTTCACGCTGAAACGAAAGCCGGGCGGTACGCCGTCGGCCCAGCGAGCGTAGGTTGCCGGTCGGTGCGCGCGGTAGAAGGAGCTGTTGATCTCCACGGCGGACAGCCGGGCGGCATAGCGCTGCAGGTGGGTGCCGGCGGCCGGAAAGTGCGGCCACTGTTCACGCGGCAAGCTCCAACCCGCCGTGCCGAGATAAAGGCTTCCCACGGCTCGCCCTCAGCCATGTTTAGTCTGCACGGGCAGTCGCCTGAGCAGCCACTTTCGCACCGGCACCACGGCGTGTTCCTGTGCCCAGACGCAAAGCACCACGGTCAGCAGCAGGTACAGCGGGTAGAGCCACAACGACAATGTCTGCTCCCCGGCCTGAACGGCACAGGCCGCCCAGTCGTCCAGGCAGCGAGCCGAAGCCACGCTGAGCGCTTTCTCCGTACGCGAGAACAGCACGAAGGCCGGCACGTGCAGCACGAACAGTGGCAAGGACGCGGTACCCAGGCGTTGCGACCATAGGTTCAGCCGCTCACGCTTGGGCGTGCGGATCAGGGCGAACAGGTAGATCAGCATCAATTGCGCAGGTAGCAGCAAGCCGTTGTGCAGCAGGAAATACCAGTACTTCTCGCCCTTGAGCAGCCAGATGGCGAGCAGGAAGCAGCACAGGACGAACCCGGCCATCAGCAGCCTCAGCGCGCCGTTCGGCACCCGGCCGGCAGTCTGGTGCTCGCGAAACAGCCCGTAGGCGAGGATCCCCGCGAGAAATTCCGGCAAGCGCAGCAAGGGCATGCGGTGCAGCATGCCGGTAAAAGGAATGCCGTACTCCTGCTGCAGGATGACCCACACCGGCGGGACCAGATAGAGCAGCACCACCACGGTCAGCCAGGCAACCTTGTGCGGCGTACGCATCAACCGGGGCGCCAGCAGGGGGAAGGTCAGGTAGAAGAAGAACAGGGTCGAAATCGACCACAGCGGCGGATTGAAGGTCAGGTAATAGGGATTCCAGGCCTGCAGCATGAACAGCTGGAGCACGAAATTGAGCAGCAGCTCGCCATTGCTCATGAAGTGCTCCAGCGTCTCGCGCGAGGCGTCGCCCAGGTCCTCGTTGGTGTCGTAGACGACGAATCGCAGCGTGGCCTTGGTGTCGTCCGGCGGGATGCCAAGGTTGGCGATGATCAGCAGTACCACGGCCGTCAACGCCAACGAGAACAGGTGCAGCGGGTAAAGATTGGCGAAGCGCCGGCTGAGAAAGCTCCGCCCTGGCTCGCGCATGCGCCCTGCTGGCAATAGACATGCGCCAGCAGGAAGCCGGACAGCGCGAAAAAGCTGCTGGTGGCGAAGAAGCCGACGCCGGTGAGATCCGCCACCCAGTCGGGCAACGAGGTCTCGGCATAGTTGTGAAGGGTGTGGAAACACACGATGTACAGACCAAGCGAGAAGCGCAGCCACTCGAGCCCGATGAATTTGTCCTTGCTGACCTGCTCCACTCGAGGCTCCTGCATCCAAGACCGGCGACATCCAAGCACTAGGACGCCCAACGACGGCCAGTCGTTCGATCACCCGCGCAGCGGCGGCGCGCCAGATGAATTTAGTCACCATTGAACGGCGCACGGGCCGCGCGGGCTGGGGTCATACAACAGAACCCATCTTGCAGGAGGTCCGACTGCAGTGCTGTCCCGAGTCATTCATCGCCTTCCCGCCGGCCATGCTCTTTCCCTGCTGCTGGCCGTATTCCTCCTCAATGTCTCGCTGCCGGCCTGCGCCCAGGAAGGTTTCAGTTGGGCGGAAGACCTGCTCCAGCGCGTGGCCGAAGTGGACGAGCAGACGTCCGGCGAGCTGGGGGTTTTCGTCAAGGATCTCGACAGCGGCGTCTCGGCGTCCTATCACGGCGATGAGCGCTGGTACCTCGCCTCGACCGTGAAGGTGCCGGTGGCGATCGCGATCATGCGCCGGGTCGACCAGGGTACGCTGAGCCTGGACAGCACCGTGCGCCTGATGGAGTCCGACTACGTCGACGGCGCCGGGCCGACCAACAGCCACGCGCCGGGGACGCGCCTGAGCGTGCGCTACCTGATGGATCAGATGCTGATCCACAGCGACAACACCGCCAGCGACATGTTGATCAGCCTGGTCGGGCTGGAGGCGGTCAATGCCGTCACCGCCGAGCTCGTGCCCGAGGGCTTCGGCCCCATCACCTCGCTCGCCGATGTGCGCCGGCTCATCTACGGCGAATTTCATCCTGCCGCACGGCAGCTGTCGGGCCGCGACTTCCTGCGTCTGAAGCAGCAGCGCAGCGAAGCCGGCCGCCTGGAGCTGCTGGCCAGACTACTCGGCGTGCCACAGCGCGAGCTGCGCCCCATTCGCCTGAGCGAAGCCTACGAACGCTACTACGCCACGCCGAACAACTCGGCCACGCTGCAGGCCTACGGTGATCTGCTCGCGGCCCTGGTCGCCGGCAAGGCCGTGTCCCAGGCCAGCACCGAATACCTGCTGAGCGTGATGACGCGGGTACAGACCGGCGCCCAGCGCATCAAGGCCGGCCTGCCGGCCACGGTCAGCTACGCCCACAAAACCGGCACCCAGGTGGCACGCATCTGCGATGCCGGTCTGATTGCCCCGCCCCCGTTCCGTATCGCCGAGGCCAGCGGCCGCATCGTCGTGGTCGCCTGCGTGCGCGGCGCCGCCTCGACCGTCAAGGCCGAACGTGCCTTGCGGGGTGCCGGCGAAGCCATCACCGCCTCTGGAGTCTTACGCCTATGACACGCGTTGCGCTCGGCAACCGCAAACTTCTGGCACTCCCCGTGCTGATCGGCCTCGGCCTGACGCTTTGGGCCTACCGGGAACAGGCCTATTCGGACTCCTGGCGCAACGCGCTGGAACAGGACGTGCGCCGCATCGAAGAAGACTCACCCGGCCGGTTGGGGCTTTACGTCAAGCATCTGGGCGACGGCAAGGCGCTCGAATACGAAACGGATCGATTCTGGTACCTCGGCTCCGCGGTCAAGGTGCCGATCGCGGTAGCGGTGCTACAGGGAGTCGACGCGGGCGAGCACAGCCTGGACGATGAACTGACCCTCGAGGCCAGCGACAAGGTCGATGGCTCCGGCGATCTGGTCTGGCAAGACAACGGCGTCGCCTACTCGGTGCGCACCCTGCTCAACGAGATGCTCATCGAGAGCGACAACACCGCAGCCAACATGCTGATTCGGCTGGTCGGCGAGGACCGGCTCAACGAGCGCACCCGAGAGAACATGGGCGGTAAGGGATTCGAGCGCATCACCGACTTCACCCAGGTTCGCCGTGACGTCTACGGCGAGCTGCACCCCGACGCGCGTGAGCTGGACAATATCGAACTGGTCAAGCTGGCCTCCGCCCCGTTCAGCCAGCCGCGCTACGAGGCCGTCGCCCGGGCGCTGGGCATCGGTACGGCCGACCTCAAGGCCGAGAGCATGGAGCAGGCTTATGCGCGCTATTACGCCCGCAAGCTCAACGCCAGCACCCTGGAAGCCTACGGCACTCTGCTTGAAAAGCTCGCCGAGGGCGATCTGCTTTCCGAATCCAGCCGCGATCTGCTCTACAAGGACATGAAACTCGACCGCTACGACGCCTACCGCCTCGAAGCCGGCCTGCCGAAAGAGGTGCCTTTCATCCAGAAAACCGGCACACAACTGGAGCGCGCCTGCCACGTGGGCGTGATCGACCCGTTGTCCGAAAATCAGGCCAATACCGTGATCGTCGTGGCCTGCGCCGAAGCCATGGACGAAAGCAAGGAAGCCGGCGCCGCATTCGAAAAGCTCGGCAAGGCGATCACCCGGGCGTTGTTGGGCAGCACCAAGTGAGCTGATCCATCCGCCTAAGCGGTTGAATCACTGCGCCGCGCTCTGCCGGAACACCGCATCGCACGCCTGCGGCAGGACGGTTTTTGGGCTGGGCATGGCCTCAGAACGAGGCGTCGCCAGTATTGCCCCGCAACCCTCCCCTGCAGGCGGGGGCGGTTGGTCGACACAGTCAGGCGAGCCTTCCGGGCAGCGCAGGCGTACATGGAGATGTTCGTCGTGGAATGGCCAGGGCCGGATGCGCTGCAGCCAGGCACGATCCTCCCAGTCGCGCTCACAGAGGTCGCGCTTGACGGCACCGTCGACGAAAATCCGCGTCACCCGCGGGTCCTGCGCGGCAAGTCGGATCAACTCGGCCTGCTGATCGCTCCACCTCGACTTGTCGAGTTCGCCTGTCGCTTCGTCGACCAGAATGGGTTGCTCGATGTCTTCGCGCGCTGCGCTCCAGCGCAGGCAAGTCAAGACGAAACCAGATATCCACGTCCAGCCCGCTTTGATGGCTGACGTGCCCATACGACATTGGCCCGCCGCGCGGCTGCGCCATGTCGCCGACCAGCATCGGGCCGATACCCGCCGCCGCAAGGCGATGCCCGAGCCGCTCGATGTAGTCCACCAGGTCGGGATGACCGAAGTGGCGATTGCGCTGCAGCGCCACGGCCTGGTAGCCGACGCCTTCGGGCGGCAACTTCACGGCCCCGATCAGGCAGGCCGCGCCATGCGCGCCGACTATGCGCGGCTCACCGGGTAAGGGTTCGGTCACGCTGGACCAGTCCCGGTCGGCAGCCGTGGCAGCACTGGCCAGGGCCATAAGGAGACCACAGACGAGGCCCGGCCTGACGGATCGATACGGGTGTTGGGGATGACGCATAGCTTGCGCGGCCTCCTGCTGATTCGAAGAGATTAACGGCGTTGTCGCGAAAGCCACTCCAGCCCGGGGCGGTAAAGCATGTCGTGTTCCCCATTGAACAGCACCAGCTCGGCTGGCCCGGACTTCAGGTGAAGCAAGACCTCGGCATCTGCCTCGGCGAAATGCGCCAGCTCACCATCGTCATGGGTCGAGCGGCGCCCAAGCGCGTCGGGGACCTCGCGCTCTTGCATCAACCGGTCGATCTGTTCCTGGTCAATGCGGTCGTCCTCGTTTGCCAGATCATTGAAAGCACGCAGCGCCTGCTCCGGCGGGACGGTGGTATCGCCAATGCCGTGCGCGATAAGCACGCGCATCTTGCCGGCAACGTCCGGCACATGAGCGCTGGGGCTACGCTTGCGGCATTCGCTCAGTGCCTCGGAGCCCTCGCTTGGCTCGCCGCCGCATGCCTGTTCGATCTCGTCCGCGTACTTTTCACCCCGGGCCTTGTTCCACTGGTGCCAGCTGGGCAGGTCGTACACCGGCACCCAGGCCGCGACGCCGGCAAATACCTCTGGATGACGGCTCGCCAGATGCAGAGCATTCATCGCCCCGCCCGAATAGCCGAGCAGGTAGAGCCGCGACTCATCGAGATCGGCGTTATCGCGGGCATACTCCAGCGCATCCTGCATGTCCGAAATGGCCAGCTCGGACGCGGTCGATTCGGGCCTGCCGTCATTCTGACCGCGGAAGTCCGGGTGCATGAATACCCAGTCGTTCGCGACAGCGAACTGCCCAAGCGGGATATCGATGTTTTGCAGGTAATCCGTGCTCCAGCTGTGCAGCACCATCAGCAGCGGCTTCTTTTTATCCGACTCCGAGTCGTAGAACAGTGCGGGCTGCTCGCTGCTGTCAGCGCTGGACGGAATCCTGATGTCTTCGATCTCCGGTGTCTCGTCGCGCCAGCGCGAAAGTTCGGCATCGGCGAGCGTACCGGGGAAGTTGGTCACACGCAGGTATTCGCTGGGGTGCTGCAGATCGACCGTAGCCCGGGTCTGCTCCGCTTCGCCCGACCCGGTTCGGGGTGCGGCGCTTTCCTGTGCAGCGGTCGCTTGTTCGCTTGCGGGTGGAGCCTCGTCCGAACAGCCACCCAGCAACACGGCTACGCTCAGCAGGGCGACCACGTCGGCGCACCAACGTCGCTTCGTGTCGCCCGTGTGGGCGCTGGCGCTGGAAGAGGCGGAATCAAGCATTTTTTGCCAGTTGCGTCGCATGGTTGTGGTCTCCTGCAGGCTTGTTTATGCAGCCCATGTGGTTTGCGACCCTGCGTCATCACAGACGTTCGAACGGCCGATACAGGCGTGGCCGGGCCATGCCCCGACGCATGGCATCGATCCGTGCGGCTCGTATTGCGCTGCTCAATTGTCCAAACTGCGCAGATTTCTGATCAGTGAGGCGTCGATCATGCGCAAGGCCGAAACCAAGCACCGCCACGCCGTCAGGCTCGAGCGCCTGCAGCGTTTTCTGACCTGGGCGGCCGAGCAGCACCCGGATTTCGCGCCGAAGAAGAATCATCAGGAGCAGTGGTTCAGCACCTACCTTGGCCACCAGCCACCGGAGATCGGCCGCGCCGCACGACTGTTCTGGCTTGGTCTCGAAGCGCCGGCCGTCGAGACGGTGCTCGCGACACCCGAGCCCACCACCCTGCTCGGCCGCCTGCTCAATCGCGACGTCAATGCCTTCAGCTGCACGGTCGATCTGTTCGGAGTCCAGGTGATGTTCGACTGCGGCTCGGTGCAGACCCTGCTCGAGGCCGACCTCGCGCTGCGCATCCCGGACAGCGACTCCGCCGCGGCATTCGAGCGGCACGTCAGCGACGCCGTCGAGGGGCTGGCCCGCGACCGGTTGCGAGTTCTCGAGCGCCCGTTCGCGGGCATGAGCGATGAGCAGAAAGCGCGCAGCCTGGAGCGCCTGCCCGAGCGCTTGTCGCGGCTCGATGACTTCGCCGCCCGCGCCGTGGACACGCTCAACGAGGTGCTGCACGACCTGCGCTACGTCGTCGAACTGCGCCACGGCGAGGTCGCGCTGGACATGCAGCGGCGCATCCCGGGCGGCCAGGGCCATGTGCTCGGCGCGGACGAGGTTGCCGCGATCAAGCGCGAGGATCGCCAGGCCCTGCAGGCCAAGTTCGAGATGATGATCGAGGAGGCCGGCGACTTCGACCTGCAGCTACTCGGCGAAAAGCGCCTCACCGAAGTGTTCATGATGGAGCCGAAGAAGCTGCGCCGGACCATCCGCTTCGCCCGTGAGGATCACCGCGAGAAGATGGCCTTCGCGGTGCTGCTGGAGAACAATCCGCGCTTCGTCCACTACCACAAGCTGTACGCCGCTCGGCGCATTACCCGTACCTGGACCGCCCTGCTCGGCCCGACCAACAGCGGCAAGACACACCAGGCCATCGAGGCGATGACGGCGGTCAAACATGCCATCTACCTGTCACCGCTGCGCCTGATGGCGCTGGAGAACCAGGAGCGCATCGAGTCCATGGGCGTGCCCTGCTCGTTGGTGACCGGCGAAGAGGAAATCATCCGCGAGGGCGCCACGCACTATTGCTGCACCGTCGAGGAATTCGCCCGCTTCCGGCACGAATCCTGGGACGTGGTGGTCATCGACGAAGTGCAGATGATGGCCGACTCGCAGCGCGGCTGGGCCTGGGTCGATGCGCTGGTCAGCGCCTATACCGAAGACCTGATCATGACCGGGCCCGAGCTGATCCAGCCAAGCCTGAAAACGCTATGTGACCTCTGCGAGGACGAGCTGGTCGTCAAGCGCACCAAGCGCCTCTCGCCGGTGGATGTGGCCCGTCGCTCGACCACCCTCAAGCAGCTCGACCCCGGTTCCATGCTGGTCGCCTTCAGCCGCAAGACCGTGCTGGAACTCAAGGCACTGCTGGAGATGACCGGCAAGACCGTTTCGGTGGTCTACGGCGCGCTGTCGCCGGAAGTACGCCGCGAGCAGGCCCGCCGCTTCCGCGAAGGCGAGGCGGACATCATGGTCGCCACCGACGCCGTCGGCATGGGCCTGAACATGCCCGCGCATACACTGTGCTTCTACACCGACGAGAAGTTCGACGGTATCCAGAGCCGCCAGCTCAAGGTGCAGGAGGTCAAGCAGATCGGTGGCCGTGCGGGTCGCTTCGGCCACCACGACAGCGGCGTGATCACCGCGCTCGATGCGCAGACGCTGCAATCGATCAAGCGCCTGTTCCACAGCGCCGACCTGCCGGTGGACCTGTCCCAGTTCCAGGTGCGGCCGTCCATCGAACACCTGCAGGCCATCGCCGAGCTGATGAACGAACCCAGCCTGCTGCGCGCCTGGCTGACCTTCAACCGCAACATCAACTACGGCGCGGAATTCATCTCCGTGCTGCCGGATGAACTGGCCGAATGGATCAAGCTGATCGACGACCCGGCCATCGACCTGCCGCTGCGCTGGATCTTTGCCTGCACACCGATTCGCGGCGGCCTCGATAGTCCGGCCAGCCACCACGCCCAGCAGTGGTTGAAGAAAGTCGCACAGGACAAGGAAGTCCCGCTGCCACGGCTGCTGATCGACGCCGACCTGGCCTCGCTGGAAAGCTCCCTGCACGTCATCGAAACCTACCTGCACCTGGCACGCACCCTGCCGGCGCACTTCCCGGCGCTGGAAAAGGCCGAGGAACACCGCAGCCTGCTCAACGGCGCCATCACCCGCGAATTGTCGCGGCAGCGCAAACCGCGCAGCTCGGACCGGCGCAAACTCTCCGGCGGTAGCCGCCAATGCCAGAAATGCGCCAGGGCGATGCCGATCGCCGGGAAGCAATTCAGGCTATGCCAGAGCTGCTTCAACGAGAGGCGGTGAGGCAGCCAGGCAGGATCCTGCACGTCGGAGCCGACCTGAGCAGGTTCGACGAAACCGACGGGCGAACGAGTTCGCCCCTACAACGGCAGATGAACTCGTAGGGGCGGATCCATTCGCCCCAGGCACGTGTCAGACCCCGGTGCCGGCTGCTGGACTCATTCAGCGAACAGCATCCGCTCGGCGGCAACGTCGCGCCGCGCTGAATCAACCGGCCTGTCCCCGCTCTGATAAAAAAAACAGGCGGGTGCCCTCCCATGAACGACCCTTATAACCTGCAACGCTTCGTCGACGCCCAACGTTCGACCTATGACCAGGCGCTTGCCGAATTGCAGGCCGGGCGCAAGCACAGCCACTGGATGTGGTTCATCTTCCCGCAGATCGCCGGGTTGGGTCATAGCGCCATGGCGCAGCGCTACGCCATCCAGAACCGCGACGAGGCAGTCGCCTATCTGGGCCATGCGCTACTCGGCCCTCGACTCCAGGCCTGTGCCGAGGCGCTCATGCAGCACGCAGACCGATCGGCACGGCAGATCCTCGGCTCGCCGGACGACATCAAGCTGCGCTCGAGCATGACGCTGTTCGACGCCGTAGGGCCCGAGGCGGGGATTTATCGTCGCGTGCTCGACGCCTTCTACGACGGCGAACCGGACCCCGCCACCCTGTCGAGGCTCCATACGCCGTCTCCTGAGCGCGCCATTTTCCTGGCGAAGCCATCCAGGGACGACTCCGTTAGTCATTTTTCCGTTGAAATGTTCGAATTTTCGCTTTGACAGCGCCAACGTTTGACCTTAAGTTTTCGCTTCCGAACATTTCCGAACCCTCGCAGTATTCGGACATAACAACAACAGATCCACCGAGAGGTCCGCTCATGAGTATTACGTCCACCCCGACGCTACGGGGCCAGTGCATCGCCGAATTCCTGGGTACGGCACTACTGATTTTCTTCGGAACTGGTTGCGTCGCTGCCATGAAGCTCGGAGGCGCCGAGCTAGGTCTTTGGGAAATAAGCATTATCTGGGGCATCGGCGTCAGCATGGCGGTCTACCTCGCAGCCGGTGTATCCGGCGCCCACCTCAACCCCGCGGTCTCCATCGCGCTTTGGCTGTTCGGCAGCTTCGAAGGCCACAAGGTCCCGGCGTACATCCTCGCCCAGGTGGCGGGCGCCTTCGCCGCCGCCGCGTTGGTTTACGGTCTCTATAGCAGTCTGTTTTTCGATTTCGAACAAGCCCACCAGATGGCGCGTGGCAGCCTCGCCAGCCTCGAGCTCGCTTCGGTGTTCTCCACCTATCCGCATGCATCGCTTTCGGTTGGCCAGGCATTCCTGGTGGAAGTGGTGATCACGGCTATCCTGCTGGGAATGATCATGGCGCTGACCGACGACGGCAACGGCCTGCCACGTGGCCCTCTGGCGCCCTTGCTGATCGGCCTGCTGATCGCTGTCATCGGTGGCGCCATGGGGCCGCTGACCGGCTTTGCCATGAACCCGGCGCGTGATTTCGGACCGAAGCTGATGACCTTTTTTGCCGGCTGGGGCGAGGTGGCCTTCACCGGTGGACGGGACATCCCTTACTTCCTCGTCCCGCTGATCGCACCGGTGATCGGTGCCTGTCTTGGCGCCGCTGGTTACAAGACACTGATTTGCAGGCATCTGCCGGCCCTGGCAGGCGCCGCTTGCGCCGCCGATGAGCCCAAGGCCGAGGCCGAGCGCTTCACCGAACACGATGTCACTGCCCATAAAGCTCACTAAGGAATCGACACCATGAGCACGCAGAACAACAAGCAATTCATCGTCGCCCTCGACCAGGGCACCACCAGCTCTCGCGCCATCGTGCTGGACCGCAACGCCAATGTCGTGACCATCGCCCAGCGCGAGTTCGCGCAGATCTACCCGCAGCCCAGCTGGGTCGAGCATGACCCGATGGAAATCTGGGCCACCCAGAGCGGCGTGTTCGTCGAGGCGCTGGCCCAGGCCGGGATCACCAACGAGCAAGTGGCCGCGATCGGCATCACCAACCAGCGCGAGACCGCCATCGTCTGGGACAAGCACACCGGCCGGCCGATTTACAACGCGATCGTCTGGCAGAGCCGCCAGAGCACGCCGATCTGCGACCAGCTCAAGCGCGACGGGATGGAAGACCACATCCGCAAGACCACGGGCCTGGTGATCGACCCCTACTTCTCCGGCACCAAGATCAAGTGGATCCTCGATCACGTCGAAGGCAGCCGCGAACGCGCGCGCCGCGGCGAGCTGCTGTTCGGCACCGTCGATTGCTGGCTGATCTGGAAGATGACCCAGGGCAAGGCCCATGTGACGGATTACACCAACGCTTCGCGCACCATGCTCTACGACATCCACAAGCTGGACTGGGATCCGGTGATGTTGGAGACGCTGGACATTCCGCGCGAGATGCTGCCGGAGGTACGCTCCTCCTCCGAGGTTTACGGCCACGCCTATATCGGCTCCGGCCAGAGCACCGGCATCCCCATCGCCGGTATCGCTGGCGACCAGCAGGCCGCGCTGTTCGGCCAGATGTGCGTCGAGCCCGGCCAGGCCAAGAACACCTACGGCACCGGTTGCTTTCTATTGATGAACACCGGGACCAAGGCCGTGCAGTCCGAGCATGGCCTGCTCACCACCATCGCCTGCGGCCCCAAGGGTGAAGTCAACTACGCGCTGGAAGGCGCCATCTTCAATGGCGGCTCGACGGTGCAGTGGCTGCGCGACGAGCTCAAGGTGATCAACGACTCGCTGGATTCGGAATACTTCGCGACCAAGGTGCAGGACAGCAACGGCGTCTACCTGGTACCCGCCTTTACCGGCCTCGGCGCGCCCTACTGGGACCCGCGCGCCCGTGGCGCCCTGTTCGGTTTGACGCGCGGGGTCAAGGTCGACCACATCATCCGCGCCGCGCTCGAATCCATCGCCTACCAGACCCGCGACGTGCTCGACGCCATGCAGCGGGATGCCGGCGAGCGACTGCGTTCGCTGCGCGTGGATGGCGGTGCGGTGGCCAACAATTTCCTCATGCAGTTCCAGGCCGATCTGCTCGGCACCCATGTGGAACGCCCGGAAATGAAGGAAACCACCGCGCTCGGCGCCGCCTACCTGGCGGGCCTGGCGACCGGCTTCTGGAGCAGCCTGGACGAATTGCGCAGCAAGGCCACCATCGAGCGCATCTTCGAACCGGCTTGCGACGAGCAGAAGCGCGAAGCCCTCTACAAGGGTTGGCAGAAGGCCGTCGGGCGCACCCGCGACTGGGAAGACGAATAAGCGCCGACGCCCCGCCGGGCACGCCTTCAAGGGTGCCCGGCGCAACTGTTCGCAAACGAACAATTCTTTTATCAGGGACCAGACTGCGGCATCCTTCTGCCATATCGATAAGAAGGAAGCCTCCATGAGTCTGGCCCCACGACAGCAGAGCATTCTCGAACTGGTCCGCGAACGCGGCTACGTCAGCATCGAAGAACTGGCCCAACAGTTCTCGGTGACCCCCCAGACCATCCGCCGGGACATCAATCAGTTGGGCGAAGCGGGCCTGCTGCGTCGTTACCACGGCGGCGCCGCGCATGATTCCAGCGTGCAGAACACCGCCTATACCCAACGCGCTCGCCAGATGCGCGACGAGAAACGCCGCATCGCCGACGCCATGGCGCAGCACATCCCCGACCAGGCCTCGCTGTTCATCAACATCGGCACCACCACCGAAGCCATCGCCCATGCGCTGCTCAATCACCGCGACCTCAAGGTCATCACCAACAACCTGCACGTCGCCAGCATTCTGAGCCCGAAAGAGGATTTCGACGTGCTCATCGCCGGCGGCAATGTGCGCAGCGACGGCGGCGTGGTGGGCCAGGCGACGGCCGACTTCATCAGCCAGTTCAAGGTCGACTACGCCCTGATCGGCATCAGCGGTATCGACGAGGACGGCACCCTGCTGGACTTCGATTACCAGGAAGTGCGGGTTTCCCAGGCCATCATCAGCAATGCGCGCCAGGTGTTCCTCGCCGCGGACTCCAGCAAATTCGGCCGCAACGCCATGACGCGCCTGGGCTCGCTGGAGCAGATCGACATGCTCTTCACCGATGCCCAACCGCCGGAAGCCTTCCTGGAGCTGCTCACCCGGCACAAGGTCAAGCTGGAAGTCACCGGCTGATCGGCCTGAGCCAGCCTTCGCCGGGCGAACAAGTTCGCCCCTACAGGCGTAGTCCGTAGGGGCGAATTTATTCGCCCTCAGTCCTCCAATCTCTTTGCTTTGCACGCCGTCCGTTTTTTCTCTGCCCTTCCCGTCCCCACTCCGATCAACGCCCAAGCGGCCTTGGTTAGCCTGAGGCCTTTCTGGCGTTGCTGACTTGGCACAAGGTCAAGTTGGAAGTCACCGGCTGAGCGCACGGACTAACCTCCGCCGGGCGAACAAGTTCGCCCCTACAGGCGCGGGTCCGTAGGGGCGAATTTATTCGCCCGCTGCCGTCCAGTCTGTGTGCTCCTCATGCCGTCCGTTTTCCTTCCCGTCTACTTCAATCACCGCCCAAGCGGCCTTCGTTAACCTGAGCGCTTTCTGGCGTGCTGACCCGGCACTAGGTCAAGTTGGAATTCACCGGTAGACCAGCCTGAGCCAACCTCCGCCGGGCGAACAAGTTCGCCCCTACAACGCGGATCTGTAGGGGCGAATTTATTCGCCCGCTGCCTTCCAATGTTTCACCCGCCTCTGGCCCGCCACTTCAGCACCAATAGATTGATCAGATCGGTTCGATTATTTTCTTTTGATATAAAAAACGAACATCAAGCCTGAGAGCGTAATTCTTCTGCGCTAGGATGTTCGTATTCGAAAATTAATGTTCGTTCTTGAGGAGAATCCCGTGACCGACACCACCAGTCCCGTCGCCGAGCTCTACGACATCGCCGTTATCGGCGGAGGCATCAATGGGGTAGGTATCGCAGCCGATGCGGCCGGACGGGGCCTGTCGGTGTTCCTTTGCGAACGGGACGACCTGGCCAGCCACACCTCTTCAGCCAGCAGCAAGCTGATCCACGGCGGGCTGCGCTACCTCGAGCATTACGAATTCCGCCTGGTCCGCGAGGCGCTTGCCGAGCGCGAAGTGCTGCTGGCCAAGGCGCCCCATATCGTCCGCCCTATGCGCTTCGTGCTTCCGCACCGCCCGCACCTGCGGCCGGCCTGGATGATCCGTGCCGGCCTGTTCCTGTACGACCACCTCGGCAAGCGTGAAAAGCTCCCCGCCTCGCGAGGGCTGCGTTTCGACGAGCGGAGCCCGCCCAAGCCGGCCATCACGCGCGGCTTCGAATATTCCGACTGCTGGGTCGACGATGCCCGGTTGGTGGTGCTCAATGCCATGGCGGCCCGCGAGAAAGGCGCGCACATTCACACCCGCACCCAGTGCTTGAGTGCCAAGCGCGCCGGTGGCATCTGGCATGTCGAATTGCAACGCCAGGACGGTACCCGCTTTTCGCTGCGTGCCAAGGCGCTGGTCAATGCCGCGGGCCCCTGGGTGGCGCAGTTCATTGGCGAGAATCTGCAGCAGCGCTCGCCCTACGGCATCCGCCTGATTCAGGGGAGCCACGTGATCGTGCCCAAGCTCTACGACGGCGAGCAGGCCTACATCATGCAGAACGAGGACCGGCGCATCGTCTTCGCCATCCCCTATCTGGATCGCTACACCATGATCGGCACCACCGATCGGGAATATCACGGCGATCCGGCCACGGTGAGCATCAGCGAAGAGGAAATCGCCTATGTGCTCGGTGTGGCCAATACCCATTTCCGCACGCAGCTCGAACCGGCAGACATCGTCCATACCTTCGCTGGGGTGCGTCCGCTGTGCGACGACGAATCGGACAACCCGTCGGCGGTCACCCGCGACTACACCCTGTCGCTGGCGGCCGAGCAGAAGCAGGCGCCTTTGCTTTCGGTATTCGGTGGCAAATTGACCACCTACCGCAAACTGGCCGAGTCGGCCATGGCCCAGCTCAAGCCGTTCTTCCCGCAGATGGGTGCGAGCTGGACGGCGGAAGGCGCCGCTGCCAGGTGGCGAACGGATGAGCACGACGCAGGCGCTGGCCGAAGAGCTGGTCGCGAAGGTGCAAGGCCTGGAGCTGGCGCTGGCCAGACGCTGGGCAACGCTGTACGGCAGCCGCGTCTGGCAGATGCTCGGCGACGTGCGCTCCGTCGACGGCCTGGGGCCGGAACTGGGTCCGCAACTCTTTGCCCTCGAGGTGGATTACCTGCGCCGTGAGGAGTGGGCGAACGAGGTCGACGACATCCTCTGGCGGCGGACCAAGCTCGGCCTGGCGCTCTCAGCCGAGGACACACAACGCCTGCAACGCTACCTTCTGGAACAGCCCGCGTCGCCGCTTGGCCAAAAGCAGCGACGCCGCCTGAGGAGCGCCAGACGGAGCCGGAGCACACCTTCCTGAGGGCGCAGCCAAAGCCCATCACCGCACGGTAACCGCCCGTCGCGCAATCGCCGTTGCGGTCATCAGGGCGTCACGTCCCGCCCACACCGTCGAGCTACAGACGCTCACGGGAGTTGGCTGATGACAACAGGTACCGGTGCACTTCGCTCGTCCACCTCGACAACGAGTCGACGGCTGTCCTGGCTGCTGGTGGCGACCCTGATCTACCTGCTGCTGGCAGCGGTCGGCGCCATCGGTGATGGTTTCAAGGCTGCCACCGGAGACAACGCCAAACAGCTGTTCGCCTTCGCCACCAATCCCTTCGTCGGGCTGATGATCGGGCTGGCGGCAACGGCCCTTATCCAGAGCTCCAGCACGGTGACGTCGATCATCGTCGGCATGGTGGCCGGCGGCCTGCCGATCCCCATCGCCATTCCCTTGATCATGGGCGCCAATATCGGCACTTCATTGACCAGCACCATCGTCAGCCTCGGGCACATCCGCAGCGGCGAAGAGTTCCACCGGGCCTTCGCCGCTGCCACGGTGCATGACGCCTTCAACGTCACCGCCGTGGCCATCCTGCTGCCGCTGGAACTGCTCTTCCATCCATTGCAGCGACTGTCCGAAGCCTTGGCGGGGCTGCTCGTTCACGACGCCAGCATGGACATGGGCGGCATGAACTTCATGAAGGCCCTGCTCGCACCCGCCAGCGATCTGCTGGCCGCCAGCGTGAGCTGGTTGCCCGGCAAGGTCTGGCCCGGCGTGGCACTGATCATCATCGGGATCGGCCTGATCCTCTTCGTCGTGCAGGCGATCGGCAAGCTGCTGCGCAAGGTGATGGTCGGCCGCGCCAAGGACATCATGCACGCCAGCGTTGGCCGAGGCCCGCTGTCGGGGATCGCGTCGGGCACGCTGATCACCGTCCTGGTGCAGTCGTCGTCGACGACCACGTCGCTCATCGTGCCCCTGGCCGGGACCGGCGTGTTTACGCTCAAGCAGGTCTATCCCTTCACGCTCGGCACCAACATCGGCACCTGCGTGACCGCGCTGCTGGCCGCCACGGCGATCGCCGGCCCCACGGCGGAACTCGCGATGCAAATCGCGCTGGTGCACCTGCTGTTCAACCTCTTCGGCATCCTGTTGATCTACGTGACGCCGGTCCTGCGCGGCGTACCGCCAGCCATCGCCAACACACTGGCCAACCTGGCCCAGCGCAGCAAGCTCTATGTCGGCGCCTATATCGGGGGCGTGTTCTTCGGGCTGCCGCTGCTGCTGATCGGCGGCAGCCAACTCTGACCCTGCCTGGAGAACCGCATGCACAACGACCGTCGCATCCAGACCGAAAACCGCATCCGTGAGCTGAGAACGTCGCTCAACGAGCTGGAAGCGCAGCTCGAACGCATCGACGCCCAGGAGCAGCAAGCCCAGCACCGAGAAATCGACCGGCTGGACGCGTACATCGATGCCGTCGATACCCAGTTCAACAGCCTGCACGTGTTCTGGAACGCCCTGAAGAACGACTGGTTGAAAGCCCGCCGCTGACCCAGCCACTGATGCCGGGGCGTTTGAATGACGGGGCGATTCCGGTAGGCTTTGCGGCTTCTTACAGAGGAGTACACCCATGGCCCGTGCCACTGCCCGCCACATCCTGGTACCCACCGAAGAGAAGTGCAACGAGCTGAAAGCCGCCATCGAAGGCGGTGCCGACTTCGCTCAGGTCGCCAAGGACAACTCCACCTGCCCGTCTGGCCGCCAGGGCGGTGACCTGGGCTCCTTCGGCCCCGGCCAGATGGTCCGCGAGTTCGACACCGTCGTGTTCAGCGCCCCGCTCAACGAAGTCCAGGGCCCGGTCAAGACCCAGTTCGGCTATCACCTGCTGGAAGTGACCAGCCGCCAGGACTGAGCCCCTCGCCCCCGCCGTCACGCGGGGGCTTCGCGCCCGCCCCAAGCCTCGTCCGAGGCCAGCCACCCCCGGCAGCCAAAAACCTCATGGCCATCGCCGATGCCGTCGCCTCCTGCGCGACGTCCAGCATCTGCCCGACCGCAACCCGCTCGCCTCGAACCACACGAGAGGCGCAGCGAACGGGCCTGAGCTACAACTTCAGAAACCGCCGCTTCGGCGCATCGAGGAGGATGGCCATGTTTCACGTCACGCGGATCGGCGACAAGCGCCTCGAGATCGACTTTTCCGGCAAGCTCGACAGCCACGACATGCGCTTCGCCCTGGACGAGCTCTGGCGCAAATCCGAAGGCATCACGGCAGGCCAGTTGCTCTGGCGCATCGGCGAGTTCGACATGCCCACCCTGGGTGCCGTTGGCGTGGAGCTGGCACGCATCCCGCAGCTGTTCCGCCTCATTCGTCGTTTCGACCGCTGCGCGGTGGTGTGCGGCAAGGAATGGGTGCGCAAGGCCGCCGAGCTCGAAGGCACGCTGATTCCCGGGTTGACCGTCAGGGCGTTCGAGGAACACCAGGGCACCGCCGCGCACTTTTGGCTGGACGACAGCGCCTGAATCCGGGTCAGCGCGGCGTGCCGAACACCTGAGTCCAGTAGCTGCCTGCCGCGCTGTCCTCGCTCGTCGCATAGGCGGCGCCCATTTCGGTGAATGCCTCATTCATGATGTTCGCGCAGTGGCCCGGGCTGGCGAGCCAGCCGGCGACCACCTGCTCGGCCGATCCCTGACCGGCGGCGATGTTTTCGCCCACGCGTGACCAGCGATAGCCAGCCTGGCGCGCCCGGTCGCCGGCCTGCTCGCCATTCGGCGCACGGTGGCTGAAATAATCGCGGCGGGCCATGTCCTGGCTGTGCGCCAGAGCGGCCTCGGCCAGCGTGTCGCTCCAGTCCAGCGCCGAAGCGGCTTCGAACGCCTGGTCGCCGCATTGCCGGGGTTCGCCCCGTGCCGCATTGACATGTTGCAGGATGGACCGGCCGACCTCCCGCCAGTCGCCCAGATCCGGCGGCAGCAGCGGCTTGGCGAGCAGGATCTGCCAGGTGTTGCCCTGCCGCGCGACGCCGATTTCGGCGTAGTCCTGGCTGCGCAGCGGCTCGCAGTAACGCTGTCGTAACGCGCTCATTGCGGCCTGAGTGCTCGTCGGCCCGGAAATCGATATGGCCTGAAGCTTCGCGGGCCGGTAGCCGGACGCCTGCAAGCGCTGCTGCAGCTGCGCGCCACTGGTTGCGGGCTCGAGGTCGAGGGCGGCATTCGGCGCCAGCGGCGCGACGGCGTCGCCCTCCTGCTCGCCACACGCCTGCGCCTGGCCGCGAAACGCATTGATCAGGCTGACCAGGCCCTCCGGCTCCGCGGCGCTGGCCGGAGCCGCCGACGCCGCGATGGCGAACGCCAGGCCGAATGAGATGCCGATGGCGCGGGCGGCTCGGCCCGAACCCCTTTGCTGGATTGCCGTGGCGATTGTCATGGGTCACCCTGTGAGGCTGCGATTACCATGCAGACCGCGTTCAGCGGCCGACGATTCCTCGCCAGCGGATCACCCCTCCGATGACATTCACCGATTTCCTGCTGTTCGCGCTGCCCGCGATCTTTCTCACCGGCGTCTCCAAAGGCGGTTTTGGCGGCGCCCTTGGCGGCATCGCTGTCCCCTTGCTGGCGTTGGCGATTTCACCGAAACAGGCCGCGGCGGTGATGTTGCCGATCCTCTGCCTGGCCGACGTGGTCGGGCTGCGAGCCTATGTCGGGCACTGGGACAAGGCCAATCTCAAGGTCATGCTGCCGGGCGCGCTGATCGGCATCACCCTGGGCTCGCTGACCTTCGGCATGCTCGACGAACGCCTGATCGGGTTGCTGATGGGCAGCATCGCCGTCGGGTTCGTGCTGCTGGGGCTGGTATCGCGCAACGACACGCCGCGCCCCCTGCAACGCGGGCGCGGCACGCTGCTCTCGTCCATCGCCGGCTTCACCAGCTTCGTCGCGCACGCAGGCGGCCCGCCAATCATGATGCACCTGCTGCCGCAGCAGCTGGACAAGCTGCGATACGTCGCGACCATCAACCTGTTCTTCCTCATGACCAATGCCTTGAAGCTCGTTCCCTACGCCGCGCTCGGGCAGTTCACGCGCGAGAACCTGCTGCTCAGCCTGACGCTCGCCCCCATCGTGCCCTTCGGCGTCTGGACCGGACTATGGCTGCACAAGCGCATCGATCACGCGCTGTTCTACCGGATCGCCCGGGTCGGCGTGCTGCTGGCCGGGCTGCAGCTGATCTGGAAGTACATCTAAACCCATCGAAGCCCAGAGCCGCTGGCCGATTTCTCTGAACGTTCACGCGCTGCCCCAGTCGGACATAGTGAACCCACTGCAAAGGAGAAACCTCATGCTGAAGTTTCTGGGTAGCACCATCGGCATCATCTTTCTGATCGGCCTGCTTGTCGTGATCGGTCTGTTCGCGTTGATCTTCTAACCGACGCCGGACGATCGCACGCAGCCACGGCCCGGTACGCACACCGCCGCACGTTGCACGAATACCGACAGGCCGCCGTAACCCGGCGGCCTGGTCGTTTCCGGCCCCCTCCAAATGCGCCGAACCATGACGTCACTCCGCTTGCACCCCCGCCTTTCGCTTCTGATGGCGTTCATCACGCTGACACTGCTGCTCGCCCCGTTCCCGCTCCCGGCTCAGGAGGGCCTGGCCACGGTACGTCTGGATGGTCGCACGCTGTTTCGCCTCGGGCCGAACGCCGAACTCGAAGCGCGTCCCCGTGCCCGGCAGGTCGAGCGGCAGCTGGCCGCGGTCCTGAAACACCCCAGGGCATCAACCGGGCGCGTATCGAGCCGGTCGGCGAGAGCGGCGAGGCACGCCAGATCAGTGTGGCCGGGCGCCCGTTGGTAGTGGTGACGCCCGCCGATGCCGAAGCCAACGGCCAACGGCTGGACGTGCTGGCGCGCGACTGGGCGACCCTGATCGACCAGGCGCTGGCGACAGCGGTGGACCGACGCGACTCCGATCGCGGCCGCTTCGTCACCTCCGTGCAGGCCAGCGTCGAGACCGCCTTTGCGCGCCTGCTCGAGTCGGCGATCAGCGTCATTCCGCGCATCCTCGCGGCCTTGCTCGTGCTGCTGCTGTTCTGGGGGCTCGCCACCGGCGTTCGCGCGCTGACCCGGGCGATTTTCGCGCGGGTGGTCAAGGACCGGACCGTGGAGAACCTGGTGCGTCAGGTCAGCTACTACACCGTCTGGCTGCTCGGGCTGATCGTCGCGGCCAGCGCCTTCGGCCTGGAACCGAGCACGCTGGCCACGGGGCTGGGCTTGACCAGCCTGGCCCTGGGGTTCGCCCTCAAGGACATCCTCTCCAACTTCGTCAGCGGGCTGTTGATCCTCACGCTGCGCCCGTTCCAGCTGGGCGATCAGATCATCATCGGCGAGACCGAGGGCAGCGTGGAGCGCATCGAGCTGCGCGCCACGCAGATCCGCACCTATGACGGTCGCCGCGTACTGGTGCCCAACGCCGAAACCTTCACTTCGCGGGTCACCAACAACACCGCGGCACCGGTACGGCGGGCAAGGTCGTGTGCCGACTGAACTATGGCATCGACATCGACGCGATTTCGGCGGTCATGCGGGAGGCGGCACAAGCGACGCCCGGCGTGCTGGCCGAACCGCCCAGCTCCGTCAGGCTGAGCGACCTGGGGCAGAGCGAGCTGGTGTTCGACGTCCAGTTCTGGTGCGATTCGCGCCGCTCCGACTTCGTCGCCACCGCCTCGGAAGTCCGCAAGAGCCTGGTCGCCGCCCTGCGTACCGCCGGTGTCGGCCTGCCGGACCAGGCGCGGCAGCATCTTGTCGTGCATAGGCCGGACAACACCTGACCAGACGCGACGGAAACATGCACTTACCAATCCGGCCCCTGCGCCTGCAGGCTGAGCCGGCACCGCATCGCCTGCAGGCGGAACGCCCCCGCCGCATGGCGGTCGAGTGTAAGTCAGCGCGCCACGTCGCAGCGAAGACGGTGCGTACGCCAACGAAGGACCTTCGATGAGGTATTTCCAGCTCCATCGCCTGCTGCCAGCCGCCGCCCTGTTATTGGTAGCTTGCTCCAACGAAGAACAGCCCGAACAGACCGATGCCCCGCCGCCCGAAGTGGAGGTGATGCGAGTGGTACCCGGCCCGGTCGAGCACATCATCGAGCTGCCAGGCCGGGTGCAGGCCGTGCGGGTCGCCGAGATTCGCGCCCGGGTCAACGGCATCATCCAGCGCCGCCTGTACGAGGAAGGCACGGACGTCGAGGCCGGCACGCCGCTGTTCCAGATCGATCCGCGCGAGATGCAAGCCAACCTCAACGCGGCCAAGGCCACGCTGCAACGTGCCCAGGTAACTGCACGCAATGCCGCGCAGGATCTCAAGCGCTACGAGGGTTTGGTGGCCAAGCGCGCCATCAGCCAGCAGGAATACGACACCGCGGTGGCTCAGCTGCGCACCGCCGAGGCGGACGTCGCGCAAGCGCAGGCCAGCGTCGAGTCGGCTGAGCTGAACCTGGAATACACCCGGGTCGAGTCGCCCATCGAAGGCCGCGCCGGCCGCGCGCAGGTGACCGAAGGGGCCCTGGTCACTGCCACCGAGGGCACACTGCTGACGACTGTCGAGCAGTTCGACCCGGTCCAGGTGAGCTTCGCCCAGTCCAGCTCCGACCTGCTCGCCCTTCGCGCGCAGGTCGCCTCTGGTGCCCTGCAGCTGCCCGAACGCGGCCAGGTGCCCGTTCGCCTGCTCCTGGAGGATGGCAGCGAGTACCCGCAGACCGGTTACATCGATTTCCTGGCCATGACCATCGACGAATCCACTGGCACCGTCGCGCTGCGCGCCGAGGTGCCGAACCCTGACCATCTCCTGCTGCCCGGGCAGTTCGTCCGCGCCCGCATCAATGCCGGCACGCGGCCCAATGCCATCGCCATCCCCCAGCGCGCCGTGATCGTGGGGGACAACAGCGCCAGCGTGAAGCTGGTCGGCGACGACGACCAGGTCTCGACGCGCGCCGTCGAGCTCGGGCCGCTGCAGGGCAGCCGATGGCTGATCCGCTCCGGGCTGGAGGACGGCGACGTGATCATCGTCGAGGGCGGACAGAACGCCCGCGATGGCCAGCCAGTCCGGACGAAGCCTTGGGAGCCGCCTGCTGAGGCCGCCGAAGACGAGCCGGCCCCACGATGACCCCGACCTTCTTCATTCGCCGCCCCGTCTTCGCCTGGGTCGTCGCGCTGGGCATCCTGCTCGGTGGTCTCCTGGCGTTACGCAGCCTGCCGATCGAGCAGTACCCGACCATCGCGCCGCCTACGCTGCGCATCAACGTCACCTACCCCGGCGCCGACGCTTCGGTTCTCGCGACCAACGTCACCCAGGTGATCGAACAGGAGCTCAACGGCGTCGAGGGGTTCCTCTACATGGACTCGACGAGCCGCTCGAACGGGAGCGCCTCGATCGAGCTGACCTTCGAATCCGGCACCGACATCGACGTCGCGCAGATGGAGGTCCAGAACCGCCTGAGCCGCGTCGAGCAGCGCCTGCCCGAGGAGGTCCGCCGTCAGGGTGTGCAGGTCTTCCAGGCCTCGCGCGACTTCCTGCTGATCATCTCGATCACGTCCGATGACGAGGACATGGGCACCCTGGAGCTCGGCCACTTCGCTACCACGCGGATCGTCGACGAGCTGCGGCGGGTGCGCGGTGTGGGCGACATTCGTGAGTTCTACACGCCCTATGCGATGCGCATCTGGCTCGACCCGGACCGGCTGGCGAGCTTCGGCATGGCGGCCAGCGACGTGCTCGCCGCCGTGCAGGAGCAGAACAGCCAGTCGGCCGGCGGCGCCATTGGCGACCTGCCACTGGCCAAGGGCATCGAGATCAACGCGCCGCTGGAAACGCGAGGCCGCTTCTCGTCGCCGGAAGAATTCGCCGCGATCATCCTGCGTGCCAACCCGGACGGCTCGGCGGTGCGCCTGCGTGACGTCGCGCGGGTCGAACTCGGTGCGGAAAACTACACCGCGCGCAGCGAGCTCAACGGCCAGCCGGCTGCCGGTCTGGCGATCCAGCTGGCGCCGGGCGCCAATGCGCTGGACACCGCCAACGCCATCAAGCTGCGCATGCGCGAGCTGGAGAGCGGCTTTCCCGAGGGGGTCGGTTGGTCGGTGCCCTTCGACTCGACGCCGTTCATCTCGGCGTCCATCGAGCAGGTCTTGCTGACGCTGGCACAGGCGATGGTACTGGTGGTTCTGGTCATGTTGCTGTTCCTGCAGAACTGGCGCACCACGGTGATCCCGACCATCGTGATTCCCATCACCCTGGCCGGCACCTGCCTCGGGCTGTGGCTGCTGGGCTTCTCGATCAACCTGTTGAGCCTGTTCGGCATGGTGCTGGCGATCGGCACGCTCGTCGACGACGCCATCGTGGTGGTTGAGAACGTCAAGCGGATCATGGACGAGGAAGGCCTGCCGCCCCACGAGGCTACGGTCAAGGCGATGGGTCAGGTCAGCGCGGCGATCATCGGCACCACGCTGGCGCTGATCGCGGTGTTCGTGCCGCTGGCATTCTTTCCGGGCTCGACCGGCGGCATCTACCGGCAGTTCGCGATCACCCTGTCGATTGCGGTCGCGACCTCCACCCTGCTCGCGCTCGTCCTGACGCCGGCGCTGTGCGCTGCGTTGCTCAAGCCCAGCGAGCCGGATGCGCATGGCTGGAGCGAGCGCATCTTTTCGCCGTTCAACCGGTTCATGACCGCCACCACCACGCGGTATCACGGGCTGGTCGGCCGGCTGCTCGGGCGGCCGGTGGCGTTCCTGCTCTTGTTCGTCGCCCTGCTGGCCCTGACCGGCTACCTGTTCCAGCGCATGCCGAGTGCCTTTCTCCCGGACGAGGATCAGGGCTCGATCATGACTGTCATCCAGGCGCCACCCGGCGCTACCGCCGAGCGCACCGCAGAAGCCGTCGAGCAGGTGAAGGCGTTCTACGCCGACCACCCGCTGGTGCGCGACGCCATCATGGTCTATGGCTTCAGTTTCTTCGGCCAGGGCCAGGCTCACGCCATGAGCTTCGCCCGAATGGTGCCGTGGGAGGACCGTCCCGGCGAAGAAAACACGGCCCCCGCACTCGTCGAGGAGGCGATGGGCCAGTTCTCCCAGATCAAGCAGGCGCGGGTCTTCGCGCTCAATCCACCCTCGATTCCGGGCCTGGGCGTTGCCGGTGGTTTCACCTTCAAACTGGAAGACCGTGGCGGCCGCGGCTACGACGCGTTGCTCGAGGCGCGCAACCAGCTGCTCGGCGCCGCCAGCCAGAGCGACGTGCTGAGCAACGTGCGGCCCGAAGGCGCCGATGAAGCGCCGCGGTTGCGGGTGGACATCGACCGCATCAAGGCCCGCGCGCTGGGCCTGGCGATCCGCGACGTGAACGCCACGCTCGGAACGGCCTTCGGCAGCGCTTATGCCAATGACTTCAACCGCGACGGGCGGGTGCTGCAGGTCCTGTTGCAGGCCGATGCCCCGTACCGCATGACGCCCCAGGACGTACTCGATCTGAAGGTGCTCAACGACCAGGGCGAAAACGTGCCGTTCGGCGCCTTCACGCGGGTCGAGTGGACGCGCGGCGCCACCCAGTTGCAGAGCTACAACGGCTACCCGGCGCTGACGATTGCCGGCAACGCCGCCGACGGCCGCACCACGGGTGAGGCCATGGCGGAGATGGAACGGCTCGCCGGGGAGTTGCCGGACGGCTTCGACTTCGAATGGTCGGGCGCCTCCTACGAGGAGCAGCAGGCCTCCGGCCAGGTAGGTCTGCTGCTGGGGCTGTCGCTGCTGGTGGTGCTGATGGTGCTCGCCGCGCTCTACGAGAGCTGGTCCGTGCCGATCGCGGTGCTTCTGGTGGTGCCGTTCGGCGCGCTGGGTGCGGTGCTCTTCGCCATGCTGCGAGACCTGCCGGCGGACGTGTATTTCAACGTCGGGCTGGTCACCATCATTGGTCTCTCGGCAAAGAACGCGATTCTCATCGTCGAGTTCGCCATCGAGGAGGAAGGCAAGGGCAAGCCGCTGACCGATGCGGTAATGAGCGCGGTGCGACTGCGCTTCCGCCCGGTCCTGATGACCTCCCTGACATTCATACTCGGCATGCTGCCGCTGGTACTGTCGACCGGGGCCGGGGCGGCCGGGCGTGTCGCGGTCGGCACCGGCGTGATGGGCGGGATGATCCTCGCCACGCTGCTCGGCCTGTTCTACATCCCACTGTTCTACCTCTGCGTGCGCCGCTGGGTAAGCAAGCGCCGGCCTCCCACCCGCCATGACGAAGGCGGCGACGACCAGGCCCCGGCGCGGGAGCCAAGCCATGCCTAGGCCGTTCCTGCTGCTGATGTGCGCACTGCTGGCCGGCTGCCAGCTGGCACCGCCCCATGAGCGCCCGGCCTCCCCCACGGCCAACCGCTACCCGGCGGCGCTGGAACCAGACATGCCGGGTATCGACGCCGCGACCATACCCTGGCGCGATTTCATTACCGATTCACGTCTGCAGGCGCTGCTGGAGACGGCGTTCGAGCGCAACCGCGATTTGCAGGTCGCGGTGCAACGCATCGAGGAAACGCGCGGACAGTTCCGCATCCAGAACGCCGATCGCTACCCCAGCCTCGGCCTGAGCGCCGACGCCAGCCGCGGCCGCTTTCCGACCGGCACCAGCGGCGCCACTGGCGCGACGGGTGCAACGAGCGGTGCAGGTGCCACGGCGGCGGGAGGTGGCGTGGTGGAGCGCTATTCACTCGGCATCGCGGTCACGGCCTTCGAGCTGGATTTCTGGGGCCGTGTGCGCAATCTCGGCGAAGCGGCGCGTGCCGAATACCTGGCCAGTATCGAGGCCCAGCGCGCCTTTCGGTTGTCATTGATCGCCGATGTCAGCGCCACCTACCTCGCCGTCCGCGAAGCCGATGCACGCATCGCCCTGGCCGAAGCGACGTTGCGCAGCCGGCGCGATGGCCTGAGCATCGCCGAAACCCGTTACCAAGCCGGGATCACCTCGGCACTCGACTACAACCAGGCGCAGGCGCTGCTGACCCAGGCCAGAACCGAACTCGCCGCGCTGCGCCTGACCCGCGCCCAACAGGCCAACTACCTGACGCTGCTGATCGGCGGCGAACCCACCGTTCCGCTGCCACCGCCTGCGCCGCTCGGCCAGCAGACCAACCCGGTCACGCTGGCGGCGGGCCTGCCCTCGACGCTGCTGCTGGCGCGCCCCGACATTCTCGCGGCGGAAGAGCGGCTGCGCGCCGCCCGTGCCAACATCGGGGTCGCCCGGGCCGCCTTCTTTCCGCAGGTCACCCTGACCGGCAGCGCCGGCTATGCGTCGTCCGAACTCAGCGGCCTGATCAGCGCCGACAACCGCACCTGGAGCATCGGGCCCTCGATCAGCCTGCCGCTGTTCGATTTCGGCCGTAATCGAGGCAACCTGACCGTGGCCGAAGCGCGGGAAAATATTGCGATCGCCGAGTACGAGCGCGCCATCGAGGCCGCCTTTCGCGAAGTCGCCGATGCCCTGGCCGGCCGCCGCTACCTGGCCGAGCAGGTCACGGCGCAAGCCGAGAACCTCGCCACGCTGCGCCGCATCGCCGACCTCGCGCAGGAACGCTACGCCGAAGGGGTAGTCAACTACCTTGAAGTGCTGGATGCCGAACGCAACCGGTTCGACGCCGAACAGGCGTTCATCCAGGTGCAGCGCGCGCAGCTGCAGAACCTCATCGAGCTTTACGTCGCGCTCGGTGGCGGCACGGCAGGACGACCCAACGAAGCGCCGACCGAAGAGACGCCGTCCGACCTGCGGAGCTGAATGCCTCGGTAGTGGCTGCGGTCCAACGAAGACCATCCATAACCGAGGATTGCCACATGGGCCTGTTCGACACGATCAAAGAAAAACTGGGCATGGGCGGCGTCAGCAACGAGGCGCACAAGCCGGTCGACCCGGAACAACACGCCGAACCAACACGCGCCGGATACCGTCATCGACTCGGAGCGCCCAACCGCTGCGCATAACGCCACCACCACCCCGCCGGGTGCCGGCCCGAGCAACGAAGCCACCGGCCCGTCCTCCGCCGCGGTAGATGTGCCGGCCAAACTCGACGGCATGGCTGCCAATCACCCCGAGACGCTGAACTGGCGCACCTCGATCGTCGACCTGATGAAACTGCTCGGCCTCGACAGCAGCCTGGAAGCGCGCAAGGCGCTCGCCACCGAACTCGGCTGCCCGCCGGATCAGATGGCCGACTCGGCCCAGATGAATACCTGGCTGCACCGCACCGTGATGCACAAGCTCGCCGAGCACGGCGGCACCGTGCCGCCGGAACTGCGCACCTGATACGCCAGGCTTCGCCGGGTGCTGGCCACCCGGCGAGCGCTTTTAATCTGACTGGCGGCTGGCGCTGACCGCCAGCAAGCGAGCTCCTACGAAAAGCACCGGTACGCCCTGCAGGAGCGAGTTCGCGATCACCATGCAGGCGCTTCGTACTGCCAGTTGCTCTCGCGACTCGATTTACACGCGGCCAACTGCCTGGCCGTGATCGGCTGAGCTGACCGATCAGTTGTCCAGCGATGGTCCGATCATGGCCGCCAACTGCGGATAAACGCCGGGGCAGGCCACGAGGTAGGGATTGCCGCGCAGCAATCCGTCGTTGCGAAAGAAGTCATTCACGCGACCGCCCGCCTCCTTCACCAGCACCAGCCCGGCCATGCAATCCCAGCTCTTCAGCTCGGTTTCGTAGTAACCCAGCAGGCGCCCTGCCGCCACGTAGGCGGTCATCAAGGCGCCGGAGCCGTTGCGGAAGAACATCCCGCCTTCGGCCAGCAGCTTCTCCATGAAAGGGATGAAGTGCTCCTTGCCACGTGGGTGGAACGTGCCCGTCGCGGTCACGCCCTGGCCCACATGGGTGGCGGCGCTGACCTTGAGTGGCACGTCGTTGACGAAAGCACCCTTGCCCAGACATCCATGAAAGAGCTCGTCATGATTGGGGTCGGCGATGGCGCCCAGGTGCGGTTCGCCGTCGATCAGCAAGCCGATGGACACGCACCAGTTGTGCAGCCCGTTGACGAAGCAGGCCGTGCCGTCGATGGGGTCGATGACCCAGACGCAGCGGGCGCCGAGGTCGGCCGAGCCGCTTTCCTCGCCGAGAAAGCCGTCGTCGGGGAAGTGCTCGGTCAAGCGCTCGCGGATGAAGGCTTCGATCTGCTTGTCGGCGATGCTGACGACGTCCTGCAGGTCGTCGCCCTTGTGTTCCACCGTCAGGGCGTCACGCTGGCGGTAGAAGTCCAACCCCATTCGCGCCGCCTCGAGGGCAAGCGATCGGGCGCAGGCGTAGCGGGCATCGATATCGAGACTGGAAGGTTGCGCTGAAGTCATGGAGGCCTTTCGCTTGGGATGCGCGAATCGCGCGGAATCGGAATTCTAGGGGATCACCGGTAACGAGCCTACGGATGCCACACGGCGATGCAAACGCCGGTCGCCGTGCGGCATCTTCACGTCAGCCTTCGTCGTGCCGGTTACGGCCTTCCGGCTGGCCGCTGCTGTAGGTCGGCGCGGTCAGGTCTTCGCCTGGGGCAGCCCGGCCTTCCAGCGGTGGCAGTGCCTTGGCTTTCTCGATATCCACACCCACCCCGTCGGCCAGACGCTGACCATAGTCGGGATCGCAGTGCCAGAAGTGCCAGATCATCCGCAGGCAGATGTGCTCGGGGCACTCCTTGAGATCGGCCGTGATATTGGCGATCAGGTCGTCACGCTCCCAGTCCTCGAAGCTGCGGTAGCGCTCCCGGCTTGCTTGTAATCCGAGCGGGCGCGGGTGGTCTGGTAGCGGCCGAGATGCCCTTCGACGTACTGGTGGTAGTCGTGCGCAGGCTTGGGCGCCTCGTTCAGCCCGCCCAGGGAGCTGGGCTCGTAGTTGATGTGAGGATTCTCACCGCCGGTGTCGACGAAGTAGGTCATGGCACCGTCACGCTGATTGGTCGCGGCCGGCTTCTTCGGTGCGTTGATGGGCAGTTGCAGGTAGTTGGCGCCAACGCGATAGCGCTGGGTATCGGAATACGACAAGGTCCGGCCTTGCAGCATCTTGTCATCGGAAAAATCGATGCCGTCCACCAGCACACCGGTACCGAACGCCGCTTGCTCCGCCTCCGCGAAGAAGTTCGACGGGTTGCGATCGAGCACCAGGCGACCTACCGGCAACAGTGGGAACCGGTCTTCTGGCCAACGCTTGGTGTCGTCCAGCGGATCGAAGTCGAGTTCGTCATGCGGGCCGTCGGACATGATCTGCACGCACATTTCCCACTCCGGATACTCGCCGCGCTCGATGGCGTCGTAGAGGTCGCGGGTCGCATGGCCGACGTCCTTCATCTGGATTTCCGCCGCCTGCTGTGCAGTGAGATTCTTCACGCCGAGCTTCGGCTCGAACGAGAACTTGCAGAGCACCGCCTCGCCCTTGTCGTTGACCAGCTTGTAGGTGTTCACGCTCGAGCCTTGCATGTGCCGGTAGTCGGCCGGAATGCCCCAGGGACTCTTCACCCAGGTGACCATGTGCAGCGCTTCGGGGTGATGCTGCACGAAATCGTAGAAGCGCCAAGCCTCCTGGCGATTGGAAATCGGATCGGGCTTGAACGCGTGGATCATGTCCGGAAACTTGATCGCGTCGCGGATAAAGAAGACCTTCAGGTTGTTGCCGACCAGGTCCCAGTTGCCGTCCTCGGTGTAGAACTTGATGGCGAAACCGCGCGGGTCACGGGCGGTCTCGGGGATTCCTTGCCGCCGATGACGGTGGAGAAGCGCAGGAACACGGGGGTCCGGACGCCTGCCTTCGTCAGCACCTTGGCGCGAGTGTATTGGCTGGCCGGCTCGTCGCCGATCTTGCCATAGGCCTCGAACCAGCCATGGGCGGCGGTGCCACGGGCATGAACCACACGCTCGGGGATACGCTCGCGGTCGAAGTGGGTGATTTTCTCGATGAACTGATAGTTCTCCAGCGTCGCCGGGCCACGCTCGCCGACGCTGCGAAGGCTCTGGTTGTCCCAGACGGGGTGGCCCTGTCGAGTGGTGAGTGTCTTCTTTTCTTCGGTCATTACAGCTCCTGAACTGACACGGAATGCCCTTACTTAGGGCGCTTCCACCAGGAGGGGTTCTTCAGATTCTGACTATCGGGCCCATAGCCCGCCGCCAGTCGGCGCGTCGCCTATTCGTTCTGCTCTTCATGCAGCCGAGCGTTGAGCTCATCGACGATGGGCGCCCACTCGGCGTCCTCGATCCACTCGTCCCTCAGCAACGCCCGCTGTGAATCGTTCCAGAACGGTGCGTCGGCGAGGCGAACCTCGTTGGGCAACGGCGCGTGGCGGGCGATGAAATCGTCGATGCTGTGCGGATCGGACGGCAGGCCCAGCTGTTCGAACAGGGTGCTCATGTCTTTGTTGGGAAGTTCCATGAAAACGGCTCCTCAGGCTGGTTGGTCATATGCCTGCCAGGCGGCAGGCAACCCTCTCAGTAGAGGCGCGTGAGCACACACAGTTCAACGAGCGAAACGCTGGAAGCAGGGGAGAAAGGACGGGCCTCGCCAGATGGCGAGGCCCCGAAAGCATCAGGCGGCTTTGTCGAAGAGCTGACGACCGTGGTCCAGGCACTGGTCCACCAGCCATTTGCCGTGGGCGATGGAGGCACGCTGCGCTTGCTCCAGTTCCGCCATGAAGGCATGGCCGACCGGAAGCGCCATGCGCCTTGTCGTCTGACCTTGCATGTTGCTGATACGGCAGCCGCCGGCCCAAGGCGTTGGCGTGCCGGGATGCTCCATCACCTCGGCGGTGATGACGTGGTCGCGATACTCGCATTGCATCATGCTCATGGTTCACCTCGTCGCTGTCTGGCACTGGCGGTCGTTCGTCGCCGGTGCGGCTGATTGTCCCCCCTCTGGTTGCGTTCCGCGGCCACGTGGGGCATTTGCGCCCCAGCGCGACTCGTCCATTAGGTTTAGCACAGCGATGGTGGACACGAAGGTCCGGCGGTCGCCTCACTGAGAGGCATGGCGGAGCGGAGGGCTCCGCCGAGTGGGTAAGCGGCGGGCTGCAAGAGTTCGGCGTCCGCCGCCTGAGGTGGGGCTAGAAAGCCCGAACGGGCGCTTCGTCGTAGAAATCCGCTTCGAGCAAAGCGTCGCGGCCCTCGACTTCGAGCGTTTCCCCTTCCAGCGGAACGGGGGCGGACACGCGCTTGCTGCGGGACTTGCCGAACTGGTGCTTGAGTGCATTGTTCAGCTTGCCAATGGCGCCATCGACCGCCAGCTCGAGCGAGGCAGCCTTGTGCGAGACGGAAACCGGCTGCTGCCCCTTCGGCCGCGCCTCGATCTGGCAGCGCTTGTCCTGAGCGCCAGCCTTGATGCCGTTTTCGTCGTTCAGGTGCACCACTACCCGGGTCACACCCTCGTCGAAACGCTCCAGCTTGTCGGCAACACTGGCACTGACCCAATTGACCAGACGGGCGCTGCCTTCGATGTGGTTATCGCTATGTACCTGGATTTGCATACGCTTATTCCTTCTACGCGATCTGGGTAACCACCGTTCAGCCTCAAACGGCCTGATCTACCAATGCCACCGTCGCCGGTATTAAGCAAGCCGAACGTAACGGCCGGATACAAGCTCGCCTTCAGGACTTGAGCGAGATCAATCGAAACGCCGCAAGACAGTGCACCCCCTGCCCCGTTACCCTCCATCGGGACCTCTGAATGGAGCGACTCATGGATATCCTGCTCTGCGGCAGCTTCGACGATGCCGAGCGCGACGAATGGCTCGACGCCCTGCGATCAGCCTGCCCCGACGCCAATTGGCACCTCTCTCCCAGCGCTGACGAGGCGCAGCGCATCGAGGCGGCGGTGGTCGCCAATCCGCCACCCGGCGCGCTGCGCCATCTACCCAATCTGCGGCTGATCCAGTCGCTCTGGGCCGGCGTCGATCGCTTGATGCTGGATGCCAGCCTGCCGGCGGGCGTGCCGGTGGCACGGATGGTCGACCCGGCCATGAACCAGGCGATGGCGCAGACGGCCGTCTGGGCCACGCTTTCGCTGCATCGCGGGTTCTTTCGGTACGCGGCGCAACAGCAGGCGACACGTTGGCAGCAATGGCCGCAGCGGCGGGCCGACGAAGTCCGCGTGACGATCCTGGGCCTGGGTCAGATGGGCCGCTGCTGCGCTTCCCGCCTGGCCGGGCTGGGCTACACGGTGGCCGGCTGGAGCAGCCGGCCGACCGAACTGGACGGCATCGAGACCTGCAGCGGGAACGCGCCACTTCAGGGCCTGCTGCAGCGCACCGACATCCTCATCAACCTGTTGCCGCTGACGCCGCAGACCGAAGGCCTGCTCGATACGCCGCTGTTCAATGCCCTGCCGCGAGGCGCTGGGCTGGTCAATCTCGCGCGGGGCGCTCACCTTGTCGAAGACGCGCTGCTCGAGGCGCTAGACAGCGGCCAGATCGGCCACGCCGTGCTCGACGTGTTCCGCCATGAGCCCCTGCCGGCCGAGCATCCGTTCTGGCGGCATCCGAACGTCACGGTGCTGCCCCACGTCGCGGCGATGACCGACGCGCGAAGCGCAGCAAGCGTGGTCGCGCAGAACCTGCAGGCCCTGCGTGACGGCCGGCCCCTGGCGAACCTGGTCGACCCGACACGAGGTTACTGAGCGGCTGGCTGGAGCTTCTTCTTCGGGTAGATGTCGTAGCGGCTGGACTTGCCTTCCAGACAGTAGCTCGGCCTGGCGCCTTCGATCGCCGGCGCCTTGCGCGGGCGCTTGACCACCACGCGATGGGTGGCGAGCGCCAGGGCCCGGTCAAGCAACGTGGCAGCATCCAGGTCGTCGCCCACGAAGGGGCGGAACAGGCGCATCTCCTTCTTGACCAGGGCACTCTTGTCCCGGTGCGGGAACATCGGGTCTAGGTAGATCACCTGCGGCGGTTCGCCCTGCCACAGATCCATCAACTCGATGGCGTTGCCGTGCAGCAAGCGCATGCGTGCCACGATGGCCGCCACCTCGGCATCCGCACGGGCGCGGGCAAGGCCGTCTTCGAGCAGTGCGGCAATCAAGGGTTGTCGCTCGCAAAGGGTCAGCTCACAGCCCAGCGTCGCCAGCACGAACGCATCGCGCCCCAGCCCGGCCGTGGCGTCGAGCACCGACGGCCGTATACCGGGCTGAATGCCCACGGCCTTGGCGATCATCTGCCCGCTGCCGCCACCAAACTGACGGCGATGCGCTGCCCCTCCTTCGAGAAAATCCACTCGCACAGGGCCGGGTGCCAGCGGACCGAGCATCTGCAACTGCAAGCCACCCTCCCCGACCTGCAGCGCGAATTCGGCCCCCTCGGCCCGCATCGGCAATCCCAGGCGGGAGGCCCACGCCTGGGCCTGCTCGGCGAAGGACGGTGCGAGCGCTTCGACTTGGACAAGGGGGCGGTGGGCGGACATGGCGGCGCTCGACGATGGAAACGGCGCATTCTGCCAGAGCACGAAGCGCCGCGCTTCAGCGGCACAGACCGAAGCCGCCCATGTCGACATGGAAGTGATCGTGATGCGCAGCGTTGTATTCCGGGCTCAGGGTGATCCTGAAGGCATCGCAGGCGGCCGCTTTGACCTGCCGCAGGAAGCGCGACTTGTCGCCGTCCCCCGCCCAGTCGCGTGCCACGGTAATGCGCGTACCGTCGGCGAGGCGAAACCCGGCGAGGTCGAGCGCATTGGCCGAGGCATGCTGGCTGCGGCGGTTGCTGCGGGCGATGTTACGGCAGGCGAAACTGCCGAAATGATCGATCCGCACCACCGGCTGGCCGAACACCTGCTCGGCTGCCGGCTGCAGGCCGTGCCGCTCGAATAGCGCATAGGCTGCCGCCAGCGGGCAGGTCGCCATGAAGGGCGCGTTGAAGCTCACGGCCGAGCCGCGAATCCTGACCGCATTCTCGACCGGACAACCGGCCTGCGGTGTGCTGTCGGGCAGCGCGACGTAATCCAGCGCTGAGCTGGCCAGGGCCTGTTCGCACACCACGCGGCTATGCTGCAGGCGCTCGAGCTTGAACGGCGTGAGCAGGTTCGGTGCCTCGCGAAGGTCCAGCGGCGCCCAGGGGTTCCATTTGTCCGGCACGTCGACGTGACCACGCCACACCGCGTAGACGAACCCGGCGCCCAGGATCAGCAGAAGCAGAAAGAATCGACCTACCGTCATACCGTTTCGGCAACGGCCTTGAGGCAAAGGTTGCAGCGTGACCCGAGGTCAGTCGCATCCGAGCAGCGACAGTTGCGCCTCGTCCCGCGGGGCCGGTAGCGCCAGCGCCGGCAATCCGGGCAACCGCTCGCGCAACTGCGTGTGAAACCGAAGTGCGAGGTCCGGCGCCAGCCGATTGTCCGGCGTGTGCAGGTAGACATGCGGAGACTTGCCCGACTCGATCCAGCCGGCCACCTTGTCCAGCCAGGGCAGCAGGAAGCGATCATTGGCGATGAGCTCGGGATGACCAACGAAGCGCAATTGCGGCGCGTCGCTGAAAGCGGTCGGCCGCACCGGTAGCCGTGGCTTCTTGCTTTGCGCATGCAAGACCGCCGGCTCGAGCGAGCGGCAACTGAACAGTGCACGGCTATCCATGCAGATGCGCTCGACGCCACGCTCGAGCAACAGCCGATTGAGCGCCCGCTCCTCCTCACCCCGGGCGAAGAAGGCGGGATGGCGCACCTCTATCGCAAGGGGTCGGTCGAGCTGCTCGATCAGCCCGACCAGCTCACCGATCCGGCCAGGACCGAAGGCGGCCGGCAATTGCAGCCAGAACGGTGTCACCCGCCCGTCCAATGGCCCCATCAGGCGACGGAAGGCCTCGACCAGCTCGCCGGTCTCGCGCAGATCGGGTGCGCCTGGCTGATCTCGCGAGGCAGCTTGGCGCAGAAGCGAAACCCGTCCGGCATGCGCGCTGCCCAGCGCTCGACCGTCTGCTCCGATGGCCAGGCGTAGAGTGTGGTGTTGCCTTCGACGCTGTTGAATATCCGGCAATAGCCTTCGAGAAACTCGCCGGCCGGAAGGTCAGGCGGATACAGCGAACCGCGCCAGGCAGGTTCGTTCCAGGACGGGCAACCGAGGAAGTAAGGCAGGTCCAAGCGCGATGGCTACGCCTCAGGCGTAGAGGTCCAGACCAAGCACCTCATGGGCGTCGACATCCGGGCTGAAGCTGGCCGTGGTGCCGTAGCTCTGTAGCGCCTGCGCCGCGCGGCTGGTCAAGGGCCGCTCCATCATCGCCTCGAAGCGCGCGGGCATGAAGTCGCCAGAGACGACCGAGGCGTAATCGGTCGATTCGCTCTTGGTCGGGCGAGAAAGGTGTTCGTAAGTGGCGTCGGCCTGATTGGCCGGGGTAACGATCGATTCGCGTAGCTGTTCCGCTGCCTTTTCGCTTTCGCGATAGGGCACCGTCGCGCTGTCCCGCTGGGGAACGCGTTCGATCGGGTAAGCGGAAGGGGCGAGACCGTTTAGGCGCATCATTCACCTGCAGCAAGTGCCGCGACTCTAGCGAGCTGCCTGGAAATTCGCAATGCCGCTCGTCGCCGTCGGTTAGCGCTCGACCTTTGGGGTCGCGACGTTATCGCGCAGGTAGATCGGCTGGGCCTGCTCGGCTGCGACCGCCTCCCCGCGCGCCCAGGCGTGGCGGGCCAGGCTCAACAGGTCCTCGGCGTGTGGCAGCAACGAGGCGTCACAGCGGCTCGGCCGCACGGCCAGCCGCTCGGCGTAGCGCCAGCCAGTGCCGGCACCGAACCAGCTTCCCGCCGCATCGCGCGGCAGGCTGACCTGCTCAGGGGGCAGCACGGCCTCGATACCGGCCAGCTGCATATCCTCGCCCTGGGCGCGGTAACAGGCCCAGTAGACCTCATCCATGCGCGCATCGATGGCTACCGCGACCTGCTCGACCGCCTGCTCGCGTCGGGCGCGCTGGGCGATGGTGGCCAGGGTGGAGACCGGCAGCACGGGCCGCTCCAGTGCGAACGCCAGGCCCTGCACCACCCCTACCGCAATCCGCACGCCGGTAAACGCCCCGGGACCGCGGCCGAACGCCAGGGCGTCGACCGCCGACAGGCTGATCCCGGCTTCGGCCAGCAGGCCATGAATCATCGGCAACAGGCGCTGCGCGTGCAGGCGCGGTATCACCTCGTAGTGGCTCAGCACCTGGCCGTCATGCAGCAGCGCAACGGAGCAGGCTTCGGTGGCGGTATCGAGGGCGAGCAGCGTGGACATCGGCGGATCGGCTCTATGAAAAAAGGCGGCGATTGTAGCAGCAACCCCGCCGTGCAGGCCCGCTGTGACAACCTTAGGGCACGCCTTCAAGCGCCAGAAAAACAAAACCCCGCCAACGGCGGGGTTCGTGTCGAAGCAGTTCAGCTCAGCTCAGCGCGGCCAGTACCTTGGCAGTGATCTGCTCGACGGTACCGACGCCCTCAATGCGGCTGCACTTGGGCGTGCCTTCTGCGGCTTCGAGGTTCTGGTAGAAGGCCACCAGCGGCTTGGTCTGGGAATGGTAGACACTCAGGCGATGGCGAACGGTTTCTTCGAGATCGTCCTTGCGGTGCACCAGCTCCTCGCCGGTCAGGTCATCGATCCCGCTGACCTTCGGCGGGTTGTGCTCAGTGTGATAGACACGCCCGGACGCCGGATGCACGCGGCGGCCGGAGAGGCGACCGACGATTTCCTCGTCGTCCACCGCGATCTCGAGCACATGATCAAGCTTGACGCCCGCCTGGCGCAGCGCCTCGGCCTGCGGAATGGTGCGCGGGAAGCCGTCGAACAGAAAGCCCTTCTCGCAATCGGGCTGCTGCAGACGCTCCTGGATCAGCGCAATGATGATTTCGTCGGACACCAGACCGCCGCTGTCCATGACGTCCTTGACCTGCAGACCCAGCGGCGTACCGGCCTTGACTGCCGCACGCAGCATGTCGCCGGTAGAGATCTGCGGAATACCGAACTTCTCGGTGATGAAGCGGGCCTGCGTACCTTTCCCGGCACCGGGCGCTCCCAACAGAATGACGCGCATGGGCGAATCCTCAACTTTGCAAAAAAGGGGTGTCGCCAGGGCTGTCGACTGTACCCTCGCCCTGGCGAATCAAAAATTCTGGTTTGCCGCCATGCGACAAAAGGTTGAACACGATACACAGCGCACAGAAACCAGACAAGCGGCGCCCAAGCCTCGCCCCGCGAGGCCTGGAGCCGCGACGACGCACCGTCCATGCCCAGGCAGCAGATCTCGCCGATTGGCCGCCCTCGACGATTCGCAACCGCGAAAAAGCCTAGCCGGTGTTGCGCAAGCCGGCCGCGATCCCCGCGACGCTGACCAGCAGGGCTTGCTCCAGTGGGCTTTCGGCCGGGTCCTGCTGTTGCCGGGATCGCGCCAGCAGCTCGGTCTGCATCAGGTGCAACGGGTCCAGATAGGTGTTGCGCAGGCTGAACGCCTCGAGGGTATCCGGGCTATGCGCCAGCAGCTGCGACTGGCCGGTCAGGCCAAGCACGGCCTCGACCGCCTGCGACAATCTGTCACGCAGATCCACGCCCAGCGGCTGAAGTGGCTGGCTGACCAGCCGCTCATCATAGCGCCGGGCGATGTCGGCATCGGCCTTGGCCAACACCATCTCCAGCATGTCGATCCGCGTCATGAAGAACGGCCAGCGCTCGCGCATGACCTGCAACCGGTCGCCCTCGCCACGCGCCAGGGCTTGCTGCAACGCCAGCTCCCACCCCAACCAGGCGGGCAGCATGAGGCGCGTCTGGGTCCAGGCGAAGATCCAGGGAATGGCGCGCAGACTCTCCACCCCGCCTTCGCGGCGCTTGGCCGGTCGGCTGCCGAGCGGCAGACGCCCGAGCTCCTGCTCCGGCGTGGCCTGTCGGAAGTATTCGACGAACTGAGGATGGTCACGCACCACGCCACGGTAGGCCTTCACACCGTCCGCGGCCAATCGGTCCATGGTCTCGCGCCAGTCCGGTTCGGGCATGGGCGGCGGCAACAGGGTCGCCTCCAGCACGGCGGCCAGATACAAGTTGAGGTTCTGCTCGGCGATATCCGGCAGGCCGAACTTGAAACGGATCATCTCGCCCTGCTCGGTGGTGCGGAATCGCCCGGCCACCGAGCCCGGCGGCTGCGACAGGATCGCCGCGTGCGCCGGACCGCCACCGCGACCGACGGTGCCGCCGCGGCCATGGAACAGCAGCAGCTCGACCTCATGCGCCCGGCAGATCTCGACGAGTCGCTCCTGAGCGCGGTACTGCGCCCAGGCCGCCGCGGTGGTCCCGGCATCCTTGGCCGAGTCCGAATAGCCGATCATCACCTCCTGCGGACCATGCAGGCGCTGGCGATAGCCCGGCAGTTCGAGCAGGCATTCGATGGTCGGGCCGGCGTTGTTCAGATCGTCGAGGGTTTCGAACAGCGGCACCACGCGCATCGGCCTCTGCAGGCCCGCTTCCTTGAGCAGCAGCTGCACGGCGAGCACATCGGACGCACCGCGGGCCATGGAAATGACATACGAACCCAGTGCTGCACCCGGTGCGCGCGCCGCCACCCGACAGGTCGCCAGCACTTCGGCGGTTTCGGCCGAAGGCTGGAAGTCTGGCGGCAGCAGCGGCCGGCGGTTGTTCAGCTCCCGTTGCAGAAAGTCCAGGCGTTGCGGCTCGTCCCACTGGTCATAGTGCCCGAGCCCCAGATAGTCGGTGATCTCGGCCAGCGCCGACGCATGCCGGGTGGAGTCCTGACGGATGTCGAGCCGCGCCAGGAACAATCCGAACGCGGCGGCACGGCGGAGCGTGTCGAGCAGCGCGCCGTCAGCGATCACGCCCATGCCGCAGGCATGCAGAGAGCGGTAGCAAAGCTCCAGCGGCTCACGCAGCTCGCGGTTGTGCTCCAGCACGTCGGAGGGCGCCGGCAGGTCCTGCCTGACCGCCTGACGGGCCCAGTCCCGCGTGATCTGCAGGCGATCACGCAAGCGTTTGAGCAAGGCGCGATAGGGCTCGGCGGAGGCGCCGCTCTGCGCGATCAGCTCGTCAGTGGCGGCTTGCATGGACAACGCCGCGATGAGGCCGTCCAGGTCTCTGAGGAACAGATCGGCAGCCACCCCGCGCGCCAGCAGCAGGACCTCCCGCGTCACCGCCGCCGTCACGTTCGGATTGCCGTCGCGGTCGCCGCCCATCCAGGAAGCGAAACGGATGGGCGCCGCATCCAGCGGCAGGTGCAGGCCGGTACTGCGGCGCAGCGCCAGATCGGTGTGCCGCAGGACGTTGGGCAGTGCCTGCCAGAGCGAGTTTTCGATCACGGCGAAGCCCCACCTGGCCTCCTCCACCGGGGTCGGCCGGCTGCGGCGAATTTCCTCGGTGTGCCAGACCTCGGCAATCAGACGCTGCAGACGCAGCTCGATCTCGGCCTGCTCCGTGGCGCTGAGGTCGGTGTGGTCACGTGCGGCCAGTTGCTCGGCAATGGCGTCGTACTTCTGGATCAGCGTGCGCCGCGACACCTCAGTCGGGTGCGCCGTCAGGACCAGTTCGATGTCCAGCCTGCCGACCTGGCGCGCGATACTGTCCTGACCGAAGCCTTCGGCTTTCAGCCGTTCCAGCAGTCCGCCCAGCACGCCGGACTCGAACGGCGCCAACTCGCCCGGCCGGCGGCGTCGGACCCGGTGATGCTGTTCGGCGATGTTGGCGAGGTTGAGGAACTGGTTGAAGGCGCGGGTCATGGGCAGGAGTTCGTCATCCGCCAGGCCGTCGAGGGTCTCCTGCAACAACCGCGCGCCGTCGGCCGAGCCCCGTCGGGCGCCCTTGGCGCCCTTGCGAATCCGCTCGATCTTGTCGAAGAACGCCTCGCCATGCTGTTCGCGGATGGTATTTCCCAGCAGCTCACCGAGCAGATGGACGTTCTCGCGCAAGCGCGCATCGATTTTCGCCATGTTTCCTCTCCCTGGCCGCTTCAGCGAAGCCGCGCCACCGAAACGCACCTGAATGCTGAACGGCAGCGCGACAAAACACCTCCAAACAGAGTGCCCAGCGCGGTCGTCGCTGACAAGGCGTCCCGGCAAGAACCCGGGCAACCGCGCCACCACTCACTTTGAACACGCTCGCCAAGACGAGCTAAGGATGACGCGAAATGAAAATATCCGAACTGGTCCGCGAATGGGAAAACTCCGCCAGCGGACGGATGAGCAGCCAGGAGTATCACCTCCACCTGGACATCGAAAGCGCCGCACGGCTGGCGGCACTGGCCGAGATGTATCCCAAGCGCAGCGCCGAGGAGCTGCTTGGCGAGCTGGTCGGTGCGGCACTCGAAGCGATCGAGACCAGCCTGCCTTACAAGCAGGGCACCAAGGTCATCTCCACGGATGAGCAGGGCGACCCCATTTATGAGGACGTCGGTCCGACGCCGCGTTTTCTCGCGCTGTCGCGCAAGCACCTGGAGCGATTGCTGACCGAGCAGAAGGGCCAGGCATGAGCCTGCACATGTGCTCGAAAGGGTCGCTACAGAGGTGTTGGCAAGCGTTTCGTTGAACGATTGCAGCCTGCTGGCCTCACAAAAATATGCCCGCTCTGACAGCACGCCGCTGTTCAGACCGCGAATCGACGCATGCGGGCGTTGTTCCGATCCGTCAGGCAACACTTGCATTGGAGACTGGCCATGAAAATGAACACCCTCGAAAGCCCCCTTTCGCGTTTCCAGCTGCCCAAGTTGGCCGCCGTGGCATTGGGAGGCCTGCTGCTGGTGGGCTGCGCCGGCAACCCACCGAACGAGCAGTTCGCCGTGACCGAGTCGGCCGTGCGCAGCGCCGTCAGCGCCGGCGGTACCGAGTTCGCTGCTGTCGAGATGCGCGCCGCGCAGGAAAAGTGGAAGCAGGCCGAACTGGAAATGCAGAAGGAAAACTACGACAAGGCCCGCAAGCTCGCCGAACAGGCCGAGTGGGATGCCCGTGTCGCCGAGCGCAAGGCCCAGGCCGCCAAGGCACAGAAAGCCGTCGAGGAGGCCGAACAGGGGATCCAGGATCTGCGCGAAGAAAGCATGCGCGGTACCCGTTGATCACGACGCTCAATTCTCGAAGCCTTTCAGCACAGGATGACCCGTTATGAACAAACTACTGACTATTCCCACCGCGCTGGCCATGTCCATCGGCCTTGCCGCCTGTTCCTCGCAACCCAATGACAATCTCGAGCAAGTACGCGGCCAATACGCCCAGCTTCAGAGCGACCCCCGCTCAAACCGCCTCGCGGCACTGGAAACCGAAGATGCCGGCAAAGCGCTCGAGCGCGCGAACAAGGCCTATCAGGACGATGCCGACGAAGAGCGCGTCGACCAGCTTGCCTATCTTGCCAAGCGCCGTGTCGAACTGGCCGAGCAGACCATCGCGCTGCGCACCGCCGAGCAGGAAATCGAGAAGACGTCGGCCAAGCGAGCCGAGGCGCGACTCGAGTCGCGCGAGCAACAGCTTCGCCGTCAGCAGGAAGAGATCCGCAAGCTGCAGCAAGACCTGCAGGCCAAGCAGACCGAGCGCGGCACGCTGGTGACCTTCGGTGACGTGCTGTTCGACCTGGACAAGGCCGAGCTCAAACCGGCCGGCATGCGCGGTATCCAGAAGCTCGCCGACTTCCTGAACGAGAATCCGGAGCGCAAGGTCGTGGTCGAGGGCTATACCGACAGCACCGGTTCCGATTCCTATAACCAGCAGCTGTCCGAGCGCCGCGCCGAATCCGTGCGTCGTGCGCTGACGCGCGCGGGTGTCGATCCGCAGCGCATCCAGACGGTGGGCTATGGCGAACAGTATCCGGTGGCGAGCAACGATTCGCCCTCCAGTCGCGCCATGAATCGCCGTGTCGAGGTGACCATCTCCAACGACAACCAGCGCGTCGCGCCGCGTTCTTCGATGGAGTGATCGAGCGGAACGGGCATCCGCTGAGGATGCCCCTACGTACCGAGCCCGCCTGCAGGCGGGCTTTTCGTGTGAACGCTATTTAAGTTCCCGAGGCGTCTCCTGCCCCATGCAGCGAATGGCGCGCTTGCGTTTGTCCACCATCACGCCGGTCAGTCCCTTGTGCTCGGTATCGAACAGCACGAGCACACCATCGATGCACTGCGCCACCTGCGGGGCTGGATCGAGGGATACTTTGTAATCCTCGCCGGGGATCGTCTTGAGCATCGTGAAGTCCGCCAGCAGCAAGGCATCCTCGGGTTTGGCGACATGCACGTAGCCGTAGTAGCTGAGCACCCCGACCGTCCCGATGACGGTGCCGACGGCGGTGAGAATGTAGGGGATCAGATTGCGTTCGGACATGGATGATCTCGGACAAAGTCAAAAACGGATTGTGGCAAATCTGGGGCGGCGCAAGTCGCCTCATTTTCCCGCCGGCACGGGTCTCGCCGCGAGCCTGGTAGGTCGCCTCGTAGACCCGTTCGGCCAGCCGCGAGAACGGCAGGCTCTGGATCCAGACGCTGCCGGTGCCTTTCAGCGTCGTCAGCAGCAGCCCTTCGCCGCCGAACAGCATGCTGCGCAGCCCACCAGCAAGTTGGATGTCGTAGTCGATGCCCTGGGTGAACGCGACCAGGCAGCCGGTATCCAGGCGCAGGGTTTCGTTGTTCAACTCCTTGCGGATCACCGTTCCACCCGCGTGTACGAAGGCCAGCCCATCGCCATCCAGACGCTGCAGGACGAAGCCCTCGCCGCCGAAGAAGCCCGCGCCGATGCGCTTGCTGAAGCTCACGCCGATCCGCGTGCCGAAAGCGGCGCAGAGGAATGAGTCCTTCTGGCAGATCAGGGTGCCGCCTACCGCGGCGAGGTCCACCGGCACCACCGTACCGGGATAAGGCGCCGCGAAGGCCACACGCGACTTGCCTTTGCCTTCATTGGTGAAATGGGTGAGGAACAGCGACTCGCCGGTGATCATCCGCTTGCCCATGCCCCACAGCTTGCCGAGCACACCGCTCGCCGCGCCGTCGCCCATGCGTGCTTCGAAGCGCACGCCGTCAGTCATGTAGTTCATTGCGCCGGCCTCGGCGATCACCGTCTCGCCGGGGTCGAGGATGATTTCCACGCTCTGCGCGGATTGCCCGAGGATTTCGTATTCGAGTTCGTGACTGGCCACGGCGAGCTCCTGATCCTGTGATTGCAGCGCGGCGGGAGCGGCCTCGATCGGCCCTCGCCTACTTGCGCCCGAGAATGCGCAGGATACGCAGGAACAGGTTGATGATGTCCATATAGAGCGCGGCGGCGCTGTCGATGGCGTTGTCCAGGGTCTTGGGAATTTGGTTCGCCCGCCCCCAATCGACGCCCACATAACCGCAGAAAATCAGCACCACGATCCAATCGATCACGCCATGGTGGATGCCGAGGATGAACAGCTCGACCAGCTCGACGACGATGACCAGCAGCAATGCCACCGTGAGCGCACTGGCGATGCTGGCGAAGAAGCGCGGAAACAGCGTGCCGAGCAGCATCATGCCGAGGGTGACCAGCGCGGTGATGCGGATCGCCTCGTGCACCAGTGCGCTGTCGTAGCGGCTCACCACCAGATTGACGATCAGCCCGAACGGGACCACCACCAGGTTATAGCCGAGAAAGCTCACCCAGGGCTTGCTCGAGCGGTGGAACAGCCGGGCGCCGGTCAGGCAGCTGGCGAAGTAGCCGCCGAAGAACAGCCAGGGATGGATGCTGCGAATGGACTCGACCGGGATGTTGCCGACCATCCACCAGTTGACCCAGAACCCCCAGCAGAGCGTGAGGCCGATGACGAGGTTGTAGGCGCCAGCCGAGAGGCTGCGGTCCAGCGGGCTGGGCTGGCGGGCAAAGACGGGGTTTTGCATGTCGTTACGCTTCCTTGCGTGATGATTGATTCGGAGTCTGTTCCGAGGCTGTTCAGAGGATGTTGGCGTAATCCGCTTCGATGCGATCCAGGCTCAGGTGATTGAGGAAGTTGGAGAAGCACATCCAGGCCGACAGCGCATTGAGGTCCTGGAACTGCTGCGGCAGGTACTTGGGCGGGACGACCATACCCTCGTCCACCAGCTGGCGCAGGGTGCGCATGTCTTCCAGGGTGGTCTTGCCGCAGAACAGCAGCGGGATATGCTCGAGCCGGCCCTTGCGCACGGCCAGCTGGATGTAGTTGTAGATCATGATGAAGCCCTTCAGGTAGGACAGGTCCTTGGTGAAGGGCAGACCATCGGGGGTCGAGCCGCGGAACACGCGGCTGGCGTTGCTGTAGCTCTCGTCGTCGCCATAGCCCTGCTCGCGGAAAAAGGCGAAAACATCGAGGAAGTCTGCGCCCTCCTCGGCCATGTGAATGGCGCGCGTGCGGTTGGTCAGCTTGCGCAGGCGCGTCGGGTAGGAGGCGAAGGCAATCACCTCCATCAGGATTGCCAGGCCTTCCTGAGTGACCGTGGAAGACGGCGGCCCTTGGCCAGGAAGGTGCAGATCGGCTGGTTCTGCCCGTTGAGCGTGGTGCCGACGTGCACCAGCCCTTCGTGGACCTCCAGTGCGCGCACGTCACGCTCGTTGAACAGGGCGTCGCTGCGGATTTTGATGTAGTCGGCACCGGCGGCCGCGTCGGCGAGGATGCCGTCGGACTCGAAGACGCGGATCACGCCCTCACCTTCGCCAAACACCACGTCCAGGCGCTTTTGCAGCAGCTCGACGGCCTGCGGCGCGGTGAGATTCTTCGGCTCGTCGCGCAGGTCACCGCGATCAGCAATGTTGTTCAGGTAGTCGGAGAGCATCAGGCCGAGGTCGGCCAGGGTTGGGTCGCCCGCATGGAAGGCGTCGGACGCCGCGCCGTAGAGCTCCTGGGAGATCATGCCGAAGTCGGGCGTGCCGCGCGCCTCGAGCATGCGGATGACCATGCGGTATTCCTTGCACATGCGCCGCATGATCTGCCCGACCGGGTTGAACTGGCCGAGCTGACGGGTGATGTCGCGCTCGATGTCCTGGAATTCCTGCTTCTTCGCACTGGAGTCGAAGGCCAGCGGGCGGCCTTCGTAGTAGGCGCGGTCGATCTGCGGCAGCTCGCGGCCCTTGGCGGCGAAGAACGCCTGGCGGGTCGCGTCGTCCCACTTCACCGCGTCCAGCACGCGCACCGGCGTCTGCGCCTCGACGATGCGGTCGGACAGCCCGCGTACGATGGTCTGATACTCGTCCAGATTGTTACGGCTGTTCATCAGTCCCTCTTCACGGATGCCCCGTACCCTTGAGGTTATACCCGCAACAGCCGCAGTCGGCACGCGGCGGGTGGGTCGAGGCTCAGTGGATCAGAGTTCCGGGCGCATGTGCGGGAAGAGGATCACGTCGCGGATCGACGGTGAGTTGGTCAGCAGCATCACCAGACGGTCGATGCCGATGCCCTCGCCAGCGGTCGGCGGCATGCCGTATTCCAGCGCACGAACGAAGTCGGCGTCGAAGTGCATGGCCTCGTCATCGCCGGCATCCTTGTCGGCCACCTGGGCGTGGAAGCGCTCGGCCTGATCCTCGGCATCATTGAGCTCGGAATAGGCATTGGCGATCTCGCGGCCGCCAATGAACAGCTCGAAGCGGTCGGTGACGTTGGGGTTGCGATCGTTGCGCCGGGCCAGCGGCGAAACCTCGAACGGGTACTCGGTGATAAAGGTCGGCTGTTCCAGCTTGTGCTCCACCAGCTCCTCGAAAATCATCACCTGCAGCTTGCCCAGGCCTTCGTGACCGAGCAGCTTGGCGCCCGCCTTCTTGGCGATGGCACGGGCCTTCTCCAGGTCGTTGAGATCGGAGGCCGAGATTTCCGGGTTGAACTTGAGGATGGAGTCGAACACCGACAGGCGCGCAAAGGGCTCGCCGAAGTGGAACACCTTGTCGCCATAGGGCACGTCGGTGCTGCCGAGCACGGCCTGGGCCAGCTCGCGGAACAGCTCCTCGGTCAGGTCCATGTTGTCTTCGTAATCGGCATAGGCCTGGTAGAACTCGAGCATGGTGAACTCGGGGTTGTGCCGGGTCGAGACGCCTTCGTTACGGAAGTTGCGGTTGATCTCGAACACGCGCTCGAAGCCACCGACCACCAGGCGCTTGAGGTAGAGCTCCGGTGCGATGCGCAGGAACATCGGCATGTCCAGCGCGTTGTGGTGGGTCTCGAACGGCTTAGCCGCGGCGCCGCCAGGGATGGTCTGCAGCATCGGCGTTTCCACTTCGAGGAAGTCACGCTCGGCGAGGAACTTGCGGATATGCGAGATGACCTTCGAGCGCACGCGGAAGGTCTCGCGCACCTCCTCGTTGACCATCAGGTCGACGTAGCGCTGGCGATAGCGCTGCTCGGTGTCGGTCAGGCCGTGGAACTTGTCCGGCAGCGGGCGCAGCGACTTGGTCAGCAGCCGCACGTTGTTCATGTAGACGTACAGGTCACCCTTGCCGGAGCGCGCCAGGGTGCCCTCAGCGGCGATGATGTCGCCCAGGTCGAAGTGCTTGACCGCCTCGACCTGCTCGGCCGGCAGCGTCTTGCGATCGACGTAGACCTGGATGCGCCCGCTCATGTCCTGCAGCACCATGAACGGCCCGCGGTTGAGCATGATGCGTCCGGCAACCTTGACCGGAATGGCGGCCGCTTCCAGCTCTTCCTTGGTCTTCTCGGCGTACTGTTTCTGCAGGTCGCCTGCATAGCGGTCACGACGGAAGTCGTTGGGGAAGGCATTGCCCTGCTCGCGCACGGCAGCAAGCTTTTCCTTGCGCTGGGCGATCAGCTTGTTTTCTTCCTCTTGGACGGCGTGCTGGTTCAGCGGTTGTTCGCTCATGGTCAATTATTCCGGTCGCGCGGGTCGTCTGACCCGTGAAATGGCTAGCTAATGTCGATGGCCGTGCAATCTGTAAACGTAGAGCGCTGTTCAGTAGGCCGGACCGCGTAGGCCAGGCTGAAACGGCGAGGGCGCGAAGTTACGTTCTGTAAATGAACATCCGAGCCGTTTCAACGCAGCATGAACAAGCGCAGTAGCTTTACAGCCCCTGCTTCAGGCTGGCCTCGAGGTATTCGTCGAGATCCCCATCCAGCACCTTGTCGCAGTCGCTGCGCTCGACGTTGGTACGCAGGTCCTTGATGCGCGACTGGTCGAGCACATAGGAGCGGATCTGGTGGCCCCAGCCGATATCGGACTTGGAGTCTTCCAGCGCCTGAGAGGCCGCGTTGCGTTTCTGCATCTCCAGTTCGTACAACTTGGCCCGCAGCATCTTCATGGCGGTGTCCTTGTTGGCGTGCTGGGAGCGCTCGTTCTGGCAGGCCACCACGGTGTTGGTCGGCACGTGGGTGATACGCACCGCCGAGTCGGTGGTGTTGACGTGCTGTCCACCGGCGCCCGAGGAGCGGTAGGTGTCGATGCGCAGGTCGGCCGGGTTGATCTCGATCTCGATGTTGTCATCGATTTCCGGCGAGACGAACACCGCGGTGAACGAGGTGTGGCGACGGTTGCCGGAGTCGAACGGGCTCTTGCGTACCAGGCGGTGCACGCCGATCTCGGTGCGCAACCAGCCGAAGGCGTACTCGCCCTTGATATGGACGGTAGCACCCTTGATACCGGCGACTTCGCCTTCGGACAGTTCGATGATGGTGGCGTCGAAACCGTGCTTGTCGGCCCAGCGCAGGTACATGCGCAACAGCATGTTGGCCCAGTCCTGGGCCTCGGTCACTGCCGGAGCCGGCCTGGATGTCCAGGTAGCAGTTGTTCGGGTCCATTTCGCCGCTGAACATGCGGCGGAACTCCAGCCCTTCGAGAATGCCGCGCAGGCGTTCCAGCTCGGCGGCCACGTCGTCCACCGCGCCCTGATCGTCTTCTTCGACGGCCATGTCGAGCAGATCGCGCGAGTCGGTCAGGCTGCCGGTGAGGTCGTCGATGGTCTCGACGATCTGCGCCAGGGTGGCGCGCTCACGGCCAAGGTTCTGGGCGTATTCGGGATTGTTCCAGACGTTCGGGTCTTCGAGTTCGCGGTTTACTTCGACGAGACGATCATGCTTCTGATCGTAGTCAAAGATACCCCCGAATTGACTGGGTGCGGTCGGACAGGTCCTTGATGCTGTTGAGGATCGGGTTGATTTCCATAGGTAGGCAGCTCTCAATCGGACGGGTGCAAAAGCCGGCGATTATAGCGCAGCAGGCTGCCGCTGACAGCCCATGCGGGATCGCCGGCCCGCCCCGGGAAACACCGTTCAGCCCATCGGCCGGCTGAAGTCAGCCCGACACGCCGCGCACCTGGCTCTCGAGTTCGGCCTTCAAACGCGCATCGATGCCCATTTGCCGCGCCAGCTCGTCGAGGTAGGCGCGCTCCATGAACTGGTCCTCGTCGATCATCAGCACACTGGCCAGGTACATTTCCGACGCCATCTCAGGGGTCCTGGCGGCCGCGGCGATCTCCACCGGATCAAGCGGCTTGTTCAATTCCGCCTCGAGCCAGCGCTGCAATGCGGGGTCCTCGGTGAGTTGCGCCAGTTCGGCTTCGATCGCCTTGCGTTCCTCGTCGTCGACATGACCGTCAGCCTTGGCCGCGGCGACAAGCGCCTTGAGAATCGCGCGGCTGTGTTCTTCCACCTGGTCCGGCGGCAGGCGGTCTACCGTTTTCGGCTCGACCCGCGCCGGACCGGACTGAGCGGCGCCTGCACTCGCGGCGGCCTGCTGCGCCTGCCAATTGCCGTAAGCCTTGTAGGCCAGCATGCCGAGCGCCGCGAGGCCGCCATAGGTTACGGCCTTGCCACCCAGTCGCCGCCCACCTTTGCGGCCTAGCAACAGGCCGAGCGCGCCGGTCGCCAGCGCGCCGCGTCCAGCGGAACCGCCGAGCACACTGCCCAGAGGACCACCGACGCCTGAAAGCAGATCGCCTAACGAGTCGCCTGGGGCCGTGGTGGAGCGCGAAACGGAGTCCGACCGTTTTTGCAACAGATCCTGGCCGGACTTGAGCAATTGGTCGAGCAATCCAGAGGTCTTCATGGGTCACCTGCCTGTAAAAGATCAATCGAGCGAATCGGGTACTTGCCGGATGGGCGTGTGGCGGTGGGCGGCCCGGACGTACTGTGCGGGCCACGGCACGGACTGGTCGCGCAGGTCCTCGGCGGCATGCAGCGGCCAGTAGGGATCGCGCAGCAGCTCGCGGGCCAACAGGATGAGATCGGCCTGGCCAGTCCGCAGGATGTGCTCGGCCTGCACCGCCTCGGTGATCATGCCAACGGTCCCGGTAGCGATGCCCGCCTCACGCCGGACCTGCTCGGCGAACTGGGTCTGATAGCCTGGGCCGACCGGAATTTCCGCGTTGGCCGCCGTGCCGCCGGAGGAGACATCGATCAGGTCCACACCCAGCGACTTCAGCCGGCGTGCCAGCTCGACGGTCTCCTCCGGGTTCCAGCCGTCCTGCACCCAGTCGGTCGCCGAGAGCCGGACGAACAGCGGCAGCTCCTGCGGCCATACGGCGCGCACCGCTTCGGTGACTTCCAGCAACAACCGGATACGGTTGTCGAAGCAGCCACCGTAGGCGTCCTGCCGCTGGTTCGAGAGTGGCGACAAAAACTGATGCAGCAGATAGCCGTGCGCGGCATGCACTTCGGCAACTTTGAAGCCCGCCGCCAGCGCCCGCTCCGCCGCGCGGACGAAAGCCTGCACGATGTCCTTGATCCCGCCTTCGTCCAGCGCGGTCGGGACCGCATGCTCCGGGTCGAAACCAATGGTGGACGGCCCGACCGGCGTCCACCCGCCCGCGGCGATGGGCACACTGCCGTGGCGGCCCAACCAAGGCTGCCAGGTACTCGCCTTGCGCCCGGCATGGGCCAACTGAATACCAGCGAAGGAGCCCTGCGCCTCGATGAAGCGTGTGATGCGGCGCAGCGGTTCGACATGCTCGTCGGACCAGATGCCCAGGTCTTCCGGGGAAATGCGACCGTTGGCGGAGACCGCGGTGGCTTCGACGATCACCAGCCCTGCCCCGCCCACTGCGCGGCTGCCCAGATGCACCAGATGCCAGTCGTTGGCCATGCCGGCCTTGGCCGAGTACTGGCACATGGGCGATACGGCGATGCGGTTCGGCAGGGTCAACTGCCGAAGAGTGAGCGGCTGGAAGAGCTGTGTCATGGAAACCTCGACTGCATGGATGCGTTAATGGACATCCTTGAGTACAGACTGTTTCGACGACTTTGCCTGCCAGGCGTAACCCTTTGTGTGCGCGCCAGCCCTGCAAGGCGCAACCGTTTGGCGCGATCAGGCGGCTTCGACGGACACCGGCACACCGTTCAGAACGGCATTGCCCGACAAAACGTCAAGCTCACGCTCATCGGTAAGGTCGTTGGCGCTTGCACCCGGTTGCTGGCTCGCAACATCAAGCTGCACGCCAGGGCGCGCATGCCCCCACCCGTGTGGCAGGCTGACGACACCCGGCATCATCTCGTCGCTGGCGGCGAGCTCCACCTCGATGGCGCCGACTCGCGAGCGGACCCGCACCCGCTGCCCGTCCACCAGGCCCAACCGGTCGAGGTCCCGGGGATTCATCAGCAGCTGATGACGCGGCTTGCCTTTGACCAGGCGATGGTAGTTGTGCATCCAGGAGTTGTTGCTTCGCACATGGCGACGGCCGATGAGCACGAGCCGGTCCGCAGACGGCAAAGGGCGTGCGGCAAAGCGCTGGAGATCTTCACGAAACAGTGGCGGTGCTGCCTGGATGCGCTGGTTCGCCGTCTTCAATCGCGCCGCAAGGTTCGGCTTGAGCGCGCCGATATCCAGTCCATGCGGGTACTCGCGCAACCGCTCGAGGCTCAGGCCCAGCGGGTGGCCGTCGCCGTAGGGCCCGGCGCGCAGGCCCAGATCGATCATCTGCTGAGGAGCCAGGGTGGGCTTTAGCTCGGTGTTCAGGCGTGCAGCGTAGGCCTTGGCCAGCCCGACGAATATCTCCCAGTCATGCAGCGCGCCGGCCGGCTTGGGCAGGACCGCCTCGTTGAAACGCGTGACGTTGCGCACCGCCAGGAGGTTGAACGTGCTGTCGTAGTGGTCATGCTCCAGCGGCGCGGTCGGCGGCAGGATGAGGTCGGCGTAGCGGGTGGTCTCGTTGATGTAGAAATCGACGCTGAGCATGAACTCCAGCCCATCGAGCGCGCGCTCCAGCTGGCGCCCGTTCGGCGTCGAGAGCACCGGATTGCCCGCCACCGTGACCAGCGCGCGCACCTGCCCGTCCCCCTCGGTGAGCATTTCCTCGGCCAGCGCCGACACCGGCAGTTCACCGCCGTATTCGGGCAAGCCGGACACGCGGCTCTGCCAGCGGTTGAAATGCCCACCCGAGGTGGTGGCGATCAGGTCCACCGCCGGTTCGGTGCACAGCGCACCCCCGACACGATCCAGGTTGCCGGTGACGAGGTTGATCGCCTGCACTAACCACTGGCACAGGGTGCCGAAGGCCTGCGTCGAAACGCCCATGCGGCCATAGCAGACGGCCCCGTCGGCCGCGGCGAAATCCCGCGCCAGCTGACGAATCTGCTCGGCGGGCACGCCACAGCGCAAGCTCATCGACTCGGCCGAAAACGGTGCGACCGCTTCGCGCAACGCCTCCAGGCCATCGATCGGCAGCGCGCTGGGTCGGGTCAGGCCCTCCTCGAACATCGTGCTGAGCAAGCCGAGCAGCAGGGCCGCGTCTTCACCGGGTCGAATGAACAGGTGCTGGTCGGCGATGGCGGCGGTTTCGGTACGACGCGGGTCGACCACTACCAGACGCCCGCCACGTGCCCGCACGGACTTGAGGCGCTTCTCGACATCCGGGACGGTCATGATGCTGCCGTTGGATGCCAGCGGATTGCCGCCGAGAATCAGCATGAAACGGGTGTGATCGATGTCCGGGATCGGGATTAGCAGGCCGTGGCCATACATCATCAGGCTGGTGAGGTGATGCGGCAGCTGGTCAACGGAGGTCGCGGAGAACCGGTTGCGCGTCTTCAACTGGCCGAGAAAATAGTTGCTGTGCGTCATCAACCCGTAGTTGTGGACGCTCGGGTTGCCCTGATAAACGGCCACCGCATTCGACCCGTGGCGCTCGCGGATACCAGCCAGCCGCTCGGCGACCAAGGCGAAGGCTTCTTCCCAGGTGATCGCCTGCCACTCGTTGCCCACGCGCCGCATGGGGTGGCGCAAGCGGTTCGGGTCGTTCTGGATATCCTGCAAGGCGACGGCCTTGGGGCAGATATGGCCGCGGCTGAAGCTGTCTTCGGGGTCGCCCTTGATGGACAGGATCTGCGTGCCCAGGGTCTCGATGGTCAGGCCGCAGATGGCCTCGCACAAGTGGCAGGCACGATGATGCCGGGTCGTCTCGCTCATGGCAGGCTCCGCTGAATCGTTCTTGTAATCCAGTCACTCTAGGCCGACACCACGAAGCCGCCAATCAAGCAGGGGATGACAAATAGGCACCGATTCAGCTGGCCGATCATAGGCGCGCATGCGTCCAGCGATCTCGGCGGCAATCAGCCGTCCAGCGTGACGTCAGCGCGCCGCGATGTGCGCGACGAGCAACTGCACGCTTTCGCGACCGCGATATTCGTTGACGTCCAGCTTGTAGGCGACGTCTGCCCAGCGAACCGAGGGGTTGGGCCAGCGCTCACGGTCGACGTTGAAGGCGATGCCGTCCAGGGTCAGTGAACCGCACTCGCTCTTGAGCACCACCTTGAGGTGCTTCTCTCCGCCGACCAGACGCTGATCGATCAACTGGAACACGCCATGGAAGAGCGGCTCGGGAAAATGCTGCCCCCAGGGGCCGGCATTGCGCAGCGCCCGAGCCAGCTCCAGATGGAATTCCTCGATGCTCAATTGACCGTCGGTGAGCAGCCGCCCGGTAAGGTCGTCTTCGCACAGCTGCCGTCGCACCTCGGCATCGAACGCCTCTGCGAAGGCACCGAAGTGCGCTTCCGGCAACGACAGGCCCGCCGCCATCGCGTGCCCACCAAACTTGCTGATCAAGCCGGGATGACGGGCCGCCACGGCGTCCAGCGCATCGCGAATGTGAAAGCCGGGCACGGACCGCGCCGAGCCCTTGAGCACTCCCTCGCCGGCATCGGCAAAGGCAATGGTGGGTCGGTGATAGCGCTCCTTCAGCCGGGAGGCAAGAATACCGATCACGCCCTGATGCCAGTCCGGTTCGAACAGGCACAGACCGAACGGCAGGTCTTCCAGCGGCAGATCCTTGAGCTGCGCCAGCGCCTCGCGCTGCATGCCCTGCTCGATGCCTTTGCGGTCCTGGTTCAACTGATCGAGCTGCACGGCCATGTCGCGCGCCAGCGCTTCGTCTTCGCAGAGCAGGCACTCGATGCCCAGCGCCATGTCGTCGAGACGCCCTGCCGCATTCAGCCGCGGACCGAGGATGAAGCCGAGATCGGTCGAGGTAATCCGCCGGTGATCGCGTCCCGCCACCTCGAGAATCGCCCGCAAGCCCGGCCGAGCCCGCCCCGCGCGAATTCGCGCCAGGCCCTGATGAACCAGAATGCGGTTGTTGGCGTCCAGCGGCACCACGTCGGCGACGCTGCCCAGCGCCACCAGATCAAGCAACTCGGCCAGGTTCGGCTCGGCCCAGCCCTGACGGGCGAACCAGCCGAGGTCGCGCAGCCGCGCGCGCAGGGCCAGCAGCACGTAGAAGATCACCCCGACACCAGCGATGCACTTGCTCGGGAAGGTGCATTCCGGCTGGTTGGGATTGACGATGGCATCGGCCAGCGGCAGTTCCTGGCCCGGCAGATGGTGGTCAGTGACCAGCACCTTGAGCCCCGCCGCCTTGGCCGCGGCGACACCCTCCACACTGGAGATGCCGTTGTCCACCGTGACCAGCAGGTCTGGCTGGCGATCAAGTGCCACAGCCACGATCTCCGGAGTCAGGCCATAGCCGTACTCGAAGCGATTGGGCACCAGGTAATCCACGTGCGCGGCACCGAGCTGCCGCAGCCCCAGCACACCGACCGTACTCGCGGTGGCGCCGTCGGCATCGAAGTCACCGACGAAGAGGATGCGCTGACGCCGCTCCAGGGCATCGACGAGCAATGTCACCGCCTCGTCGATGCCCTTGAGCTGCGCATAGGGAATGAGCCGCGCGAGACCCTTGTCCAGCTCCTCTGCCGAGGTGACACCGCGCGCCGCATACAGCCGTGTAAGCAGCGGCGGCAGGTTGCCCAGGTCGGGAAGCCGTTCGGGGAAGTGGACGGGGTTCGATGCGCATCTGTGAGGGTTATCCGGCCTGCAGCGTAAACGGGATCAAAGCGAAGTGGCAGCGCGCGCCGCCTGGTCGTAGAGGCCGGACATGGCACGCAGCAACCCGGCCAGGCGATGGATCTCTTCCGGGTCGACGTTAAGGTTCTCGAACGAGGCAATCAGGCATTCGCGACGGATATCGGCGTATTCCTGGCAGAGGGCGCGGCCCTTGTCGGTGGTCCGGTAGAACATTTCCTTGCCCTGCTTCTCACCCTCGACCAGACCGAGTTTGCCGAGCTTCTTCAGCGCGTAGGTCACAGTGTGGGTGTCTTCGACATTGAGCAGCAGGCAGATGTCGGCCTGTCGCTTCGCACGGCCGCGGCTGGTCAGGTTGTGCAGCACCATGACATCCAGCGCGTTCATTTCCACAGCGCCAGAGGCCTTCATGCAGCGCTCCATCCAGCGCATCAGCGCAGCGCTGGCGACGATGATGCCGTATTCGAGCTCGGACAACTCCTGAGACTGCTCGGCCAGGTGCGCCGAGGCGACGATCGGTGATCGCAACGGACGCGGGGATTTGGAATCAACCATCTTGTAGACCATGAACTGTCAGGGCGAAGCACTACGACGCCCCTTATGAATCGAGGAGCGCAAGCATACAGCAATGCGCAACGCAGGGCCGACCGGCTCCCAACAGAAAAATTTATTGATAAATCGTTGACGTTTTATCAATGTTGTACCAGATTTTCGACTCCCCTGAACCGCCGTTAGCGAGGATGGTTATGAAACCTCTGCTTCTCAATTGCGATATCGGCGAAAGTTTCGGCGCCTGGACGATGGGGCTGGACGCCGAGGTAATGCCATTCATCGACTGCGCCAATATCGCGTGCGGTTTTCACGCCTCCGATCCGCAGATCATGCGCCGGACCGTCGCACTGGCCGTGCAACACGGGGTGAGGATCGGCGCGCACCCGGCCTACCCCGACCTGGTCGGCTTCGGACGCCGCTCCATGGCCTGCAGCCCGGACGAGGTGGAGAACATGCTGCTCTACCAGATCGGTGCGCTTGACGGCATCTGCCGGGCCGAAGGCACTCAGGTGCGCTATGTAAAGCCGCACGGTGCGCTCTACAACGACATGATGCGCAAACCCGAATTGCTGGCCGCGGTGATGCGCGCGGTCAGGGCCTATGGCTCTTCGCTGCCCCTGATGCTGATGTCGACCCGCGACAACAACGACGCACAAGCCATGGCCGATGAGCTCGGTATCACGCTCTGGTTCGAGGTCTTCGCCGACCGCGCCTATGATGCCGCCGGCATGCTGGTTTCCCGCGCCTTGCCGGGCGCCGTTCATCATGATGCCGAAACCGTGGCGACCCAGGCCCTGAAGCTGGCGCGAGGCGAATCGCTCACGGCCAGCGACGGTTCCGAATTGATCCTGCGCGCCGACACCCTGTGCGTACACGGCGATAACGCCGGCTCCATCGCCGCGGTCCAGCGTATTCGACACGCCTTGAAGGACCTCGAGGCATGACCCCGCGAATCGAAGTGGTCGGTATCGACTGCCTGATGCTGCGCCTGTTCGACGAAATCGACGAAGCCCACATGCCCTGGTTGCTCGCGGCCGCACAGCGGCTGCGTGAGGCCTTCGGCGCGGCGCTGGTCGACCTGGTGCCGTCCTATACCACCCTGTTGGTGCACTATGATCTGGCGCAGCTGGACGACGGCCAGGCGCGACAGTGCATTGCCGACGCCTTGCATGACCTGAAGCCGGAGACCAGCGGCCAGTCCCGTGAGCTGGAAGTCCCCGTCTGGTACGACCCAAGCGTCGGTCCTGAGCTCGAGGCGCTCGGCCAGCGCAGCGGGCTCGGTGTAGCCGGCGTGATCGAGCGGCACAGCGCACGCACCTATCAGGTCTTCGCGCTGGGCTTTGCGCCGGGCTTTGCCTTCATGGGCCTGGTAGAAGAAGGCCTCGCCAGTCCGCGGCTGCAAACGCCGCGCAAACAGGTTCCGGCCGGCAGCCTGGGGAATCGCCGACCGCCAGACCGCTATCTATCCCTTGGTTTCTCCGGGCGGCTGGAACCTGATCGGGCGCAGCCCGACCCGCCTGTTCGACCGAACCCTGGAGGGTTACAGCATCTGGCGCCCTGGCGATCGGGTGCGCTTTCAGCCTATCGATCACGCGGAGTTCGTCCGCCTTGGCGGTGACGACCGCCCATTCGAGGTGACGCCATGAGCCTCATTATCGAACGCAGCGGCCCCTTGGCCAGCCTGCAGGACGGTGGCCGGTTCGGCGTGCGTCATCTGGGCGTGACCCAGGGCGGCGCTCTCGATTGGGTCTCGCAAGGCTGGGCGAACTGGCTGCTGGGCAACCCGCCAGACGCGGCAACGGTCGAGATCACGCTGGGCAATGTCACGCTGCGCGCCGAAGCGGATACCTGCCTCGCGATCTGCGGCGCTGACCTCAACGCGACGCTGGACGATCAACCCTTGCTGCCCGGACGCAGCTTCACCATCCGTAAAGGGCAACGACTGACCTTTGCGCAGCCTCGCGAGGGGGTACGCGCCTACCTGGCCGCTCCCGGAGGCTTCGCGGCAACACCCGTGCTGGACAGTTGCGCCACGGTGCGCCGCGAGCAGCTCGGCGGCCTGCATGGCGATGGCCGCCCGCTCGAGGCCGAGGATCGTCTGCACTGGAACGGCACTGCGCCAGCACCGCGCGAACTGCCAACGGGGCAGCCCGCGCGGCTTCTGCCAAGCGGCCCTCTGCCGGTGGTGCTGGGCGCGCAGATCGGTGATTTCAGTGGGCAAAGTCTGTTCGACGTCTTCAACAGCGATTGGACGGTCGACCAACGTGCCGACCGCATGGGCATTCGTCTATTGGGCCCGATGCTACGCAGCACGCGGCAATCGATGATTTCAGAAGGCGTCCCGCTGGGGGCGATCCAGGTGCCGCCCGACGGCCAGCCGATCGTGCTCATGAATGATCGACAGACCATCGGTGGCTATCCCCGGCTCGGCGCGCTGACGCCGCTGGCGGTCGCCCAGCTGGCGCAGTGCTTGCCGGCAAGCGTACTGCGGCTCAAGCCGGTGGCGCTGCAAAGCGCCCAACAGGAACAACGCCGCCTGCTGGCGGCCTGGCAACAACAACCCGTGGAGCGCTAAACATGGACACGACACGCTACCGCCACCTGTCCCCGGTCGAGCTGCGCCAGCGAATACGCCAGGGCGAGCTGAGCGGCCCCACAGCAGGCCTGGCCAACGGCTATGCGCAAGCCAACCTGATGATCGTAAGGCGTGATCTCGCCTACGATTTTCTGCTGTTCTGCCAGCGCAACCCCAAACCCTGTCCACTTCTGGACGTCACCGACGTGGGGAGCTTCGATCCACGGCGTGCTGCACCCGGCGCCGACATCCGCACCGACTTTCCGCGCTACCGCGTCTACCGCAACGGCGAGCTCGAGCAGGAAGTTCAGGACATCACCGCTTTCTGGGAAGACGACATGGTCGCCTTCCTGATCGGCTGCAGCTTCAGCTTCGAGGGCGCCCTGCTCGCCAATGGCGTTCCGGTCAGGCACATCGAAGATCAGCACAACGTCCCCATGTATCGCACCAACATCGCCTGCCAGCCAGCCGGCGCATTGCGCGGGCCCATGGTGGTCAGCATGCGGCCAATGCCCGCCGACAAGGTGGTACGCGCCGTGCAGGTCACCTCGCGCTTCCCTTCAGTGCATGGCGCGCCGGTACATTGGCGACCCGGCCCGGCTGGGGATCGCGGACCTGGCGAAACCCGACTTCGGCGAAGCCTCACAGGTTCGCGAGGGGGAGGTTCCGGTGTTCTGGGCCTGTGGCGTGACGCCTCAAGCAGTCGCGATGCAGGCCAGGCCCGAACTGGTGATCACGCATGCCCCGGGGCACATGTTCATCACGGACCTACGCGACGAACAGCTCGGCGTCATCTGAAGGAGCAACGCGCTACGCAGTATCCAACAACAACGATCTCCGCCGGGCATTCCGGCTGCATTCCCTACCTGCCCCAACGCCAAAAAGAAATGAAGGTATCCAATGCAAACCACGCAATCTGTCAGCGCTACACCCACGTCGCAACGCAACGTACTGCGCGGCGCCATCTTCATCATGGCGACGTCCTCCATCGGGCCCGCCTTTCTCACCCAGACATCACTGTTCACTGAGAAATACTTGGCCAGCTTCGCCTTCGCCATCGTCATTTCGCTGCTGATCGACATTGGTGCCCAGCTCAACATCTGGCGCATCATCACGGTCGCCAACCTGCGCGGGCAGGACGTGGCCAACCGCGTCCTGCCGGGTGTGGGCCACCTGATCTCGGCGTTCATCGTGCTGGGAGGCATCGCATTCAACATCGGCAACATCGGAGGCGCGGGACTGGCGATGAACGTTATCTTCGGCATCCCGCCGGTGACCGGATCGCTCATCGCCGCGGTGCTCATCATCGGCCTGTTCTTGCTGCGCAACGCCAAAGGGGTGATGGACTCGGTCATGCAGCTACTGGGGCTGGTGATGCTCTGCATGATCGGCTACGCGATGCTGCAGTCGAACCCGCCTCTGCTGGAGGCACTCAATCGCAGCCTCAACCCCGATGACCCATTGATCCTGCTATTGCCCATCGTGACGCTGGTCGGTGGCACGGTCGGCGGCTACATCTCGTTTTCGGGCGGACATCGACTGGTCGAAGCGGGCATCACCGGCGTGGAGAACGTCGGCCTGGTCACGCGCGCCGCCGTGACGGGCATCGCCACCACCGGCGTGGTACGGATCTGCCTGTTCCTGGCGGCGCTGGGGGTCGTTAGTCAGGGCCTGGCGTTGGATCCGGGCAACCCTGCCGCCTCGGTGTTCTTGCATTCGATGGGAACGATCGGCTATAAGATATTTGGCGTGGTACTGCTGGCCGCATCGGTCTCATCGGTGATCGGCGCGGCCTACACCAGCGTGACATTCATGTATTCGCTGCACGACGGCATCGAGCGACACAACCGCTGGGTGGTGATTGCTTTCATCGCCTGCTCAACGCTGATCTACAGCCTGGTTGGTCAGCCGGTGAAAGTGTTGGTGGTCGCCGGCACCTTGAACGCCCTGGTGCTGCCGCTGGCCCTGGGTTGCGTGCTCTGGGCCGCGAAAAAGCCGAGCATCGTCGGCGATCGCTACAGGCATCCGACCTGGATGCTTCTGTTCGGGCTGCTGGCGATGATCGCGACCGCCGTCGGCGTGGTGATGTCGTTCAACGCGCTGTTGCAGTTCTGGCAATCCTGATAACGAATCGACCGGAGCCCTGGCTCCGGTCGGCACTCACTCGTCGACTCAGTCGCGCTCGCCGATCAGCCATTGCAGCGGGACCTCGTGCTGGCCCCGCTCGTCGGTAATGAACAAGCTGCCTTCACTGATCATCACGCTCCAGTTGATGGCCCGGGGCAGGTCCGTGGCGACCGTTTCCAGCGCCTCCTGCTGCACGGCGACCACGTTGATCTTCTTCAGGCTGCGCACTGTGTCGAGCACCTTCGACTGCCACACCCGCAGATTGCCGTAGGCCACCAGACTGAAGCGCTCGGCACGCCGAGAGCACCAGGTAATGCGCTCGGCATCGGGCTGGCCGACTTCAATCCAGTGCAAGACGCGATCATCCAGGCTCTTCTCCCACAGCGCCGGTTCGTCGACATCCGACAAGCCGCGACCGAACGCCAGCTGTTCGCCATACCAGAGCACATAGGCGATCAGACGCGCCACCAGGCGCTCTTCCGTCTCGGACGGATGCCGAGCCACAGTGAAACGCAGGTCCTGATAGACGCTACGGTCCAGGTCGGTGAGATTGATCTCGACTCTATAGGGCGTGGCTTGCAGGGCCATGGCGGCTCCGGGCAGAAAAAGGGTGCGCAGTGTACTCCATCGGCCGGCCAGGCAGCGTCCCACGACCGATCGAGTCGAGCAGTGCAAAATCCGACGAGCGCGCTTTGACAATCATTCTCATTATATTTAGCATCACAACCATTCGCAGACCCAACGGGTAGTTCTATGTACGTGTGTCTTTGCCAGGGCGTTACCGACGGCCAGATCCGTGAAGCCATCTATGAAGGTTGCTGTAGCTATCGTGATGTCCGTGAAGCGACAGGTGTCGCGACCCAATGTGGCAAATGTGCCTGCCTGGCCAAGCAAGTCGTTCGCGACACGCTCGGCGACATCCAGAGCGCCAATGCCGCTCTTGGCTATCCGGCTGGCTTCGTACCAGCCTGATACCACAACCGACTTCCCGAGCCGGGCCATCGCCCGGCTTTTTTCTGCCTGCAAATCAAGACGTTGCTTGCGAGGCGCGGAACAGACGTATTCTTATTCCTGTTTACCCTTTAACATTCAATGACTTAGGTTTGACAGCCCCTGCTTCACGGCCAGACTGCGCAGATCACGAACCCGATTCGGCGCAGGGTACAGACATGAAAGGCGACAAGCTGGTCATTCAGCACCTCAACAAGATCCTCGGCAATGAACTGGTTGCCATCAACCAGTACTTCCTTCATGCGCGCATGTATGAAGATTGGGGCCTCGGCAAACTCGGCAAGCACGAGTATGAGGAATCCATTGATGAGATGAAGCATGCCGACAAGCTGATCAAACGCATCCTGTTTCTCGAAGGCCTGCCCAATCTGCAGGACCTCGGCAAGCTCTTGATCGGCGAGAACACCCGGGAAATGCTCGAATGCGATCTCAAGCTCGAGCAGAGCGGCATCCAGGATCTGAAGGTGGCGATCGCCTACTGCGAAAGCGTTGGTGACTATGGCAGCCGCGAGCTGCTCGAGGACATCCTCGAATCCGAGGAAGAGCACATCGATTGGCTGGAAACCCAGCTAAGCCTCATCGACAAGGTCGGCATCGAAAACTACCTGCAGTCGCAAATGGACGAGTAACGGTCGCATCGTTTCGTCATGTCCAGACACAAGAAACCCGCCATCAGGCGGGTTTCTTTTGACGCTGGCAATGATCAGGCATCGGCTTTCTGCGCGGCGCTCTTGATCAGGGTCTGCAGTTCACCCTTTTCGAACATCTCGAGGATGATGTCGCTGCCGCCAACCAGTTCGCCATTGACCCACAGCTGCGGAAAGGTCGGCCAGTTCGCGTACTTGGGAAGGTTGGCGCGGATCTCCGGATTCTGCAGGATGTCGACATAGGCGAACTTTTCGCCACATCCCATCACCGCCTGAGTGGCGCGGGCGGAGAAACCGCACTGGGGCGCATTAGGCGAGCCTTTCATGTACAGCAGCACCGGATTCTTCTCGATCTGCTCTTTGATGGTTTCGATGATATCCATGGGGCACCTCGGCTAGGTCACGATTGCGGCGCATTGTACAGAACTCGAGCAGGAAAGCCGAGCACGGGACTCGGCTTTGAACAGCCGCAAGCGCCTCTCCAGACTCGCGCCAGAGCCGTCCAGCGCCCGTCTTTACAAGTCCCAGGCCGATTTGCGCCTGCAAAGCCTTTCTGGATAAGATCGCGCCTTTCCCGTTTCGTCGCTCCCCATGCGACCCGCTGTCGTAGGCCTCTCTTTTTCTCGCGAAACCCGGCCGAGGCGGCGGCAACAAAGGTAGTTGATATGAGCGCAAGGCATTTTCTCTCACTGATGGACTGCACGCCCCAGGAGCTGATCGACCTGGTGCGCCGCGGCATCGAGCTGAAGGATCTGCGCAAGCGCGGCGTCCTGTTCGAACCGCTGAAGAACCGCGTCCTGGGCATGATTTTTGAAAAAGCCTCGACGCGTACGCGCGTGTCGTTCGAGGCGGGGATGATCCAGCTCGGCGGACAGGCGATCTTCCTGTCCACGCGGGACACCCAACTGGGCCGAGGGGAGCCGGTCTGCGATTCGGCGATCGTGCTGTCTAGCATGCTCGATGCGGTGATGATCCGGACCTTCGCCCACTCGACGTTGACCGAATTTGCGGCTCACTCCGTAGCGCCGGTCATCAACGGCCTCTCGGATGACCTGCATCCCTGCCAGCTGATGGCCGACATGCAGACCTTCCACGAGCACCGGGGCAGCATCGCCGGTAAGACGGTCGCCTGGATCGGCGACGGCAACAACATGTGCAACTCCTATATAGAAGCGGCCATGCAGTTCGACTTCCACCTGCGTGTCGCATGTCCCGAAGGCTATGAACCCAACGCCGAGCTGATGGCGCAAGCGGGGGACCGGGTTCAGCTGCTACGCGATCCAAGGGCCGCGGCCGAAGGCGCCCACCTGATCAGTACGGACGTCTGGGCATCGATGGGCCAGGAAGACGAGGTAGCCGCCCGCATCGCAACGTTCCGCCCGTATCAAGTCGACCGAGCACTGCTCGACGTGGCCGCGCCCAACGTGCTGTTCATGCATTGCCTGCCTGCCCACCGGGGCGAAGAGATCAGCGAGGACCTGCTGGATGACCCTCGTTCGGTGGCCTGGGACCAGGCTGAAAATCGGCTGCACGTGCAGAAAGCGCTGCTCGAATTCCTCGTCGAACCGGCCTATCACCACGCATGAGTAGCGGACCGCTGCTACAGCTGCGGGAACTGGACTGCGGCTACGGTGCGCAGAGCGTCGTACGCCATCTCAACCTGCACCTCAACCGCGGCGAGATCGGCTGCCTGCTGGGCCCTTCCGGTTGCGGCAAGACCACCACACTGCGGGCAATCGCCGGCTTCGAGCCCGTCAGCGCTGGCGAGATCCTGCTCGGCGACACCCTGATATCACGCAAGGCCACACGCTGGCCCCCGAAAAGCGCCGGATCGGGATGGTTTTCCAGGACTACGCCCTCTTCCCTCATCTGACGGTGGCCGAGAACGTCGCATTCGGGATACGCAAGCAGCCCGATTACGAGCGAACCGTGCGTGACATGCTCGAACTCGTTCATCTGACGCCGCTTGGCAAACGCTACCCTCACGAACTCTCTGGCGGCCAGCAACAGCGCGTCGCGCTAGCCAGGCCCTGGCGCCGGAACCCGAACTGCTCTTGCTCGATGAGCCTTTCTCCAACCTGGACGGCGATCTGCGTCGGCGCCTGAGCCACGAGGTACGCGAAATCCTGAAGGCCCGCGGTACCAGCGCCATTCTGGTTACGCACGATCAGGAAGAAGCTTTCGCCGTCAGCGATCAGGTCGGCGTGTTCAAGGATGGCCGGCTCGAGCAGTGGGATACGCCCTATAACCTCTATCACGAACCGCTGACTCCCTTCGTCGCGAGCTTCATCGGCCAGGGCTATTTCATTCGTGGCCAGCTGCTCGACCCGGAGACCGTGCAGACCGAACTGGGCGTCATCCGCGGCAATCGCGCCTACGTGATGCCTGCAGGCAGCTCGGTTGACGTCCTTCTGCGACCCGATGACATCGTCTACGCGCCCGACAGCCCTTTGAAAACACTGATCGTCGGCAAGACATTTCTCGGCGCCTCGACGCTTTATCGCTTACAGCTGCCGACCGGTAATCAGCTCGAAGGCATCTTTCCCAGCCACGCCGACTTTCGCACCGGGGAATCGGTCGGCATTGCGATCGCTGCAGACCATCTGGTCGTATTTCCCGCACAAGGCAGCATCGCGGCGCACGAGAAATTTCCGGAAAGTGGCGTGCGGCGCTACAGCAGCGATATCTGAACGCTCATTCGCCGCGGCCGAGCATGCGCCGCTGACGGAAAAAGTCGCTCAGCATCGCACTGCACGCTTCGGCCAGTATGCCGCCTTCGATCAGCACCCGATGATTGAGGAACGCCTGTTCGAAGAACTGCCCCCGGCTGGCGGCGACGCCGGCCTTGGGCTCGGTGGCACCGAACACCACGCGCTGAACCCTGGCGTGGACGATCAAGCCCGCGCACATGCTGCAGGGCTCCAGCGTGACGTACAGCGTGCTGCCGGGTAACCGGTAGTTCTCCAGGGCTGAAGCCGCGTCACGGATCGCGACCATCTCGGCGTGGGCGCTGGGGTCATGACGAGAAATCGGGCAGTTGAAGCCACGGCCAACCACCTTTCCCTCATGCACCAGTACGGCGCCAACGGGCACTTCCCCCAACGCGGCCCCCCTGCGCCGCGAGCGCCAACGCCTCGCGCATGAAGTGGTCGTCCTGGCTGCGATCGATGATCTGGGGTCTTTTCATGTCGCTCGATGTTCGTGTGCAGGCCAATAGCGGCCTTGCGAAAGGTGTGGTTCGGAGAATTCTACCCGCCCTGCCCCCTCTTGCGCCCGTTGAGCCCGGGGTCGGTTGTCACACACCCCGAAGCCCATCGGCTCATACCACCTCGATCGCTGCCATCAGGCCCGTTTCCATGTGATCGATGACATGGCAATGGAACATCCAGACGCCGGGGTTATCGGCCACCAGCGCAATGCGTGCCGTCTCGTTCTTGCCCAACAGATAGGTGTCGGTGAACCAGGGGTCGATGCGCTTGCGGTTGGACGCAATCACCTTGAATGTCATGCCGTGCAGGTGGATGGGATGCTGATATTGGCTGAGATTGCGCAGCTCGAAGATGTAATGCCGCCCCTTCTTCAATGTGGCGATCGGCCGGTCTGCACAAGTCTTGTCGTTGATGTCCCAGGCCTGACCATTCACTTGCCAGAACGTGAAGGCGTCGCCCGCACCCGCCTCGCTGGACAGCGTTCCCGACCATTCGAAGTTGAACCGCAAAGTCTCGGCCTGCTCGATGTCCGGTTCGGCGATCGGGTTGCGCGGTAAGGCTTCGGGCCAGACCGGTTCGCCCATATCGCCAACACCGGTGAGCGTTGCCAGCCGCAGCGGGCCATTGCGCAACGACACCTCTTCGCCCGGGCTCGGCGCCTGCAGCGCCAGATCGAGCCGCATGCCAGGGCCCAGCCAGTACGCCTTGCCCAACGCGCGCGGGGCCACCGGGTGCCCGTCGATCGCGTAGATGCGCGCCTCTCCACCCGAGAGGTTGAGCCGGTAGGTCAGGGTGTTGTCGAGGTTGAGAATACGCAGCCGGACGACCTGGCCCGCCGGTAGCTCCAGCGCCGGGGCGTGCTCACCATTGACCGTCGACAACACCCCAGGCGTACCACCTCGAGCAGCCTCACGTGGCACGCTGAAAGCGGTGAACGCGCCCTGCTTGTCCAGGTGCCAGCTCTTCAGGCATAGCGTGCGCTCATGGGTGAATCCCGAGGGGGCTCGCTCCTCGACGATCAGCGGCCCAACCAATCCGCGGCCCAGCTGTGCCGCGCTGGTGGTGTGCGGGTGATACCAAAAGCTGCCCGCATCCTCGACCTTGAAGCGATAGTCGAAGGACTCACCCGGCAGTACCGGCAGTTGCGATACGTAGGGCACGCCGTCCATGTCGAGGGGTACACGAATACCGTGCCAATGGATGGTCGTCGGCTCCGGCAGATGGTTCGTGAAGCGCACCCGCAGCCAGTCGCCCTGGCGCGCACGCAGCTCGAGCCCGGGCGCCTGACCGCCGTAGCACCAGGCAGGCGTGAGATGGCCGGCAACCAGCTCGAGTTCCCTGGGTGCGGCGATCAACTCATAGTCATGCGAGACAGGATCGGCCGGGCGCCCCAGCCAATAGCGGGCGCCGCCACCGGCAACGCCCAGAGCGGCCAGCCCCGCCAGCCCGGTCAGGATCTTTCTTCGGGTAAAAGTCATTGTGCTTCCAAAAAAAACGTGCGAGCGGCGCGCCTGGTTGAACGCCGAAAAAGGAATATCTCGCATTTGCATCATGCTACAGGCTTCGGCCTCACGGGGCATCCTCACCTTACGTGCCGAACCCACCGAGGCGAACGCCGGGTGGCGAACAGGCGTCTACAACTGCCAAGGGCTTCAATCGACCCACACCCGGAGGATTTTCAATGCAAACGCACGTCCTGCACCCGAAGGGCGAATTGTCCCGCGGCATCGTCTGGCTTGCACGAAGCGGCTACGCCGCGCGTGGCGTCGTCTATCTCATCATCGGCGCGTTCGCGTTCCTGGCAGCCAGCGGCAACGGCGACACCGTCGGCACCGAAGGCGCACTGGTGCAATTGTTGGGGCAACCCTTCGGCGAGACGTTGCTCTGGATCATGGTCGTCGGCCTTGCCGCCTACGCGACCTGGCGACTGACCCAGGCGATCACCGACCCTGAAAACCACGGCACAGACGCCAAGGGACTGGCGATACGCGCCGGCCTGGTCGGCAGCGCAACCACCTACAGCCTGCTCGCACTGTTCACGCTCGGGCTGCTCGGCAGTTCGCTTGGTCAGTCGCAAGATGGTGGCGGTGGGGGCGGCGACTTCCTGTCCGGCCTGCTCGGCTGGCGGTTCTCCAATTATCTGGTCTACCTCGTGGCGCTGATTCCGCTGGGCGTTGGCATCGCCCACATCATCAAAGGCTGGAAGGCAAAATTCGAACGCTACTTCTACGCCTCCGAACAGGTGATGCGCTGGGTCCGCCCCATTTCGCGCGCTGGTCTGATCGCGCGCGGCGCGGCGTTCCTGGTGGTTGCCGGCATGCTCTTCAGCGGCGGCAGGCGCTACGAGCCGACGCAACCGCCAGGCCTCGAGGACGCGCTCAACGCCCTGCAAACCCTACCCTTCGGTACGTTCTGGCTCGCACTGGTCGGCATCGGGCTCATCGCGTTCGCGCTCTACAGCCTGTCAGAAGCCATCTGGCGTCGTATCGACACCGCAGCCGTCATAGGCTGAAAAAACGCGAAGCCCCGGCGAATACCGGGGCTCGTCTGCCTGCTGTCAGGCGATCATTCCCACTCGATGGTGGCCGGCGGCTTGCTCGACACGTCGTACGTGACCCGGGAAATGCCGTCGATCTCGTTGATGATGCGATTGGACACCTTCTCCAGCAGCTCGTAGGGCAGATGCGCCCAGCGAGCGGTCATGAAGTCGATGGTTTCCACCGCACGCAGCGCCACGACCCAGGCGTAACGGCGGCCGTCACCGACCACGCCCACCGACTTCACCGGCTGGAACACCACGAAGGCCTGGCTCACCTTGTGGTACCAGTTGGCCTTGCGCAGCTCGGAGATGAAGATGTCGTCGGCGCGACGCAGCAGGTCGGCGTATTCCTTTTTCACTTCGCCGAGGATGCGCACACCCAGCCCCGGACCCGGGAAAGGATGGCGATAGACCATGTCGTACGGCAGGCCCAGCTCCAGACCGATCTTGCGGACCTCGTCCTTGAACAGCTCGCGCAGCGGCTCGACCAGCTTGAGGTTCATTTCCTCCGGCAGGCCGCCGACGTTGTGGTGGGACTTGATCACGTGCGCCTTGCCGCTCTTGGCACCAGCGGACTCGATGACGTCCGGGTAGATGGTGCCCTGGGCCAGGTACTGGATGTTATCGAGCTTGCTCGCCTGGGCGTCGAAGACGTCGATAAAGGTCCGGCCGATGATCTTGCGCTTCTTCTCTGGGTCGGCTTCACCAGCGAGGTTTTCCAGGAACTGCGCCTCGGCGTCGGCGCGGATCACTTTGACGCCCATGTTCTCGGCGAACATCGCCATGACCTGATCGCCTTCGTGCAGGCGTAGCAGACCGTTGTCGACGAAGACACAGGTCAGCTGGTCGCCGATGGCCTTGTGCAGCAGCGCGGCGACCACGGAAGAATCCACACCGCCAGACAGACCCAGCAGCACGTTGTCGGAACCGACCTGGGCGCGGACCTGCTCGACCAGATCCTCGACGATGTTGGACGGCGTCCACAACGCCTCGCAGCCACAGATTTCCAGCAGGAAACGCGACAGGATGCGGCCACCCTGACGGGTATGGGTCACTTCCGGATGGAACTGTACGCCGTAGTAGTGGCGGTCATCGTCGCCCATGGCGGCGATCGGGCAGCTCGGGGTACTGGCGAGGATATGAAAGCCCTCAGGCAGGTCGGTGACCTTGTCGCCGTGGCTCATCCAGACGTCGAGGCCGAACACCCCGTCGTCATCCATATGGTCCTCGATGCCATCGAACAACCGGGACTTGCCGACCAGGTCGACCCGGGCATAGCCGAACTCTCGCTCGTCCGAACCCTGTACCCGACCGCCCAGCTGCTCGGACATGGTCTGCATGCCATAGCAGATGCCGAACAGCGGTACGCCCAGATCGAACACGACCTGCGGCGCGCGCGGGCTGCCTGCTTCATGGACGGACTCGGGGCCGCCGGCGAGGATGATGCCGCGTGGCGCGAAGCTACGGATGTCGTCCTCGCTCATGTCCCACGGATGCAGTTCACAGTAAACCCCAATCTCACGCACGCGACGGGCGATCAGCTGGGTGTATTGGGAACCGAAATCGAGGATCAGGATGCGGTGGGCGTGAATGTCGGGGATGGCCATGAGCTTTCCTTCGGAAAGAGCTTGAAGCTGAAAGCCGGAAGCTGGACGTGCAAGCCGAAGTCATCGCTTCCAGCTTCCAGCGCCCAGCTTCCAGCACCTGTTAAAGCAGCGGATCAACCCACGCGGTAGTTGGGCGCTTCCTTGGTGATCTGCACGTCGTGTACATGCGACTCCGCCATGCCCGCTCCGGTGATGCGGACGAACTGGGGACGGGTACGCATGTCGTCGATGCTCGCGCTGCCGGTGTAGCCCATGGACGCCCGCAGGCCACCCATCAGTTGGTGGATGATCGCCGCCAGCGACCCCTTGTAGGGCACGCGACCTTCGATGCCTTCGGGCACGAGCTTCTCGGCACCGGCAGCCGAATCCTGGAAGTAGCGGTCGGAGGAGCCCTGTGCCTGGGACATGGCACCCAGCGAACCCATGCCGCGGTAGGCCTTGTAGGAGCGACCCTGGAAGAGTTCGATCTCGCCCGGCGCTTCTTCGGTACCGGCGAACATCGAGCCCATCATCACCGCATTGGCGCCCGCGACGATGGCCTTGGACAGGTCACCGGAGAAGCGGATGCCGCCGTCGGCGATCATCGGCACACCGGTGCCTTCCAGCGCGGCGGAAACGTTGGCTATGGCGGAAATCTGCGGGACACCGACGCCAGCAACGATACGGGTGGTGCAGATCGAGCCCGGGCCGATGCCGACCTTGACCGCGTCGGCGCCGGCCTTGACCAGATCCAGCGCGGCTTCGGCGGTGGCGATGTTGCCGCCGATCACCTGCACCTGCGGGAAGTTTTCCTTCACCCAGCGCACGCGATCGATCACACCGCGGGAGTGGCCATGGGCGGTGTCCACCACCACCACATCGACGCCCGCCGCGGCGAGCGCCTCGACGCGGTCGCCGGTGTCGGCGCCGGTACCGACCGCCGCGCCAACGCGCAGGCGGCCCTGGCTGTCCTTGGAGGCCAGCGGGTAGGTCTTGGCCTTCTCGATATCGCGGAAGGTGACCAGGCCGCGCAGGTGGAAATTGCTGTCGACCACCAGCATCTTCTCGATGCGGTGCTCGTAGAGCTTGGTCTTGATCTCTTCCAGGCCGGTGCCTTCGAGCACGGTGACCAGCTTGTCCTTGGGCGTCATGATCGCCGCGACGGAATCACCGGCATTCGGCGTGAAGCGCAGGTCGCGCCCGGTAACGATGCCCACCAGCTCCTTGCCGGACACCACAGGGAAACCGGAGAAACCCAGCTCCTGGGCCTTGCGCAGCAGCTCGCTGATCTTGGTTTCCGGGGTGACGGTAACCGGATCGTGGACGATGGCCGTCTCGTGACGCTTGACCTTGCGTACCTCGGCAGCCTGCTGCTCGATGCTCATGTTCTTGTGGATGATGCCGATGCCGCCTTCCTGCGCCATGGCGATGGCCAGGCGGGCTTCGGTGACGGTGTCCATGGCTGCGGAAACCAGGGGAATGTTCAGCTCGATTTCGCGGGTCAGGCGGGTCTTGAGGCTAACATCCTTCGGCAGAACCTCGGAATATCCCGGGATCAGGAGAACATCATCGAAAGTCAGGGCTTCTTGGCTGATACGCAGCATGGCGGGGGCTCCCAGGCGGGAAAAAGGAAGCGCGGCATTATACCCACGGGCGCCCTTGCGCTCAATGCACGCGTGGCCGGCGCGGCCAGACACGCCAGTCAGGTGACCAGCCGGTCACGACCCCGCTTTCACCAGCGATACCGCAAAGCCCAGCCGTGCCGCGAACTCGTCAAGAAACGAGGGCTGGAAACCAGCCTCGCCCCAGCCGTTGAAAATGAAGCCGAGATTGGAAAACCCGCAGGCCGGAATGAAGAGAAACCCGTTGATGTCATCCTCGAAGCCGCATTCCGGGCAGATGAAATTGTCCGAGTGCCCGGGCATCCAGTCATCCAGGCTCTCGAACAGCGCCTCGCCGATTTCCTGTCGGCACTCCGGGCAACCGGCCTCTTCGGCGAAGCCGTGCGTCGGCGTATAGATGCAGCGCGAAGTGATCACCTCCAGACCGTTGATCGCTTCACCAAAGGGCAGTCGATCGGGGAACTGCACGACCTGACGAGCACCCGGCGCAAGAGCGTAAGCCATGCCGCCGAGGCCACGCCCGCAGGTGGTGGGCAGAGCCTCGACGATGCGTCGCTCGGCCAGCCAGCGCAGAATCATTCGTGCCTTGGCTTCGTGGCCCGGGAACGTGGAAATGCGCGGCACGATGATCGCTTGGCTTTGGCTCATGGGCACTGTAAACCACAGATGAACGAAGCCGCGCAGCTTAGCGCCCAGCCTGCGCCGGTCAAGAGAGGCCGACGGACGCGCCAGGTTTCGTTTCACGCGCGCGCTCAACCCGGCTTATCATCGCCGGCATGCTCACCGATCCTTTCCAACGCCTGAATCTTGACCGCGAAGTGCTGACCGTCAGCCAGCTCAACAACCGTGCGCGGCTGTTGCTGGAAGACGTGTTCGCGCAGGTCTGGGTAGAAGGCGAGATATCCAACCTGGCCGGCCGGCCTCCGGCCACATCTATTTCACCCTCAAGGACAAGAATGCCCAGGTCCGCTGCGCGCTGTTCCGACAGAACGCCCTGCGAGTCCGCCAGGCCTTGCGTGACGGCCTGGCGGTCAAGGTTCGCGGCCGCGTATCGCTCTTCGAAGGCCGTGGCGATTACCAGCTGATCCTCGATAATGTCGAGCCGGCGGGGGACGGTTCCTTGCGCCTTGCGTTCGAGGCATTGAAAGAGAAGCTCAGCGCCGAAGGCCTGTTCGACAGCACAGGCAAGCGCAGCCTGCCCGCGCACCCGAGGCGCATCGGCATCGTCAGTTCTCCGACCGGCGCGGTGATCCGCGACATCATTTCCGTGTTCCGTCGGCGCGCACCGCATGTCACGCTGACGCTGGTGCCGACGCCCGTGCAAGGCCGCGAGGCGACGCCCCAGATCGTGCGCGCCCTGCAACTGGCCGATCGCGTGGGTTTCGATGCGCTGATCCTCGCGCGTGGCGGCGGCTCGCTCGAAGACCTCTGGTGCTTCAACGAAGAGGCTGTCGCACGTGCGGTGGCCGCCTGCGAGACGCCGATCGTCTGCGCCGTGGGCCACGAAACAGACGTTTCCATTGCCGATTTCGTTGCCGATGTGCGCGCGCCGACACCCTCGGCCGCCGCCGAACTACTGGCCCCCAGCAGCGTCGACGTGCGCCAACGCCTGGAAGGTCTTCGCCATCGTTTGCTGCTGCGCATGCGCGATCGGCTACACCGGGACGCCTCGCGCCTGGATGGCCTGACACGCCGCCTGCGCCACCCCGGCGAGCGGTTGCAGCAACAGGCCCAGCGCATCGACGATCTGGAGCAGCGTCTTTTGCGCGGCATCGATCGACGCCTTTGCGCCGGGCAGGAGCGCCTGGCGCGGCTCGATACCCGGCTTGCCGCGCAGCATCCCGGACGCACGCTCGAGATGCTGCGCCAGCGTCTTGAGCATCTCTCGGGCCGGTTACCGCGTGCGATGCACGACCGGCTCAAAAGTCAAAGGCATCAGCTCCAGGCCACCGTGCAGACCCTCCATGTGGTCAGCCCCCTCGCCACGCTTTCACGCGGCTACAGCATTCTGCTCGACGACCGCGGCCAGGCGATTCGGCGCGCCGACCAGACCCCTGCCCGGCCAGCGCCTCAAAGCGCGGTTGGGCGAAGGCGAGCTGGACGTGAGGGTCGAAGACAACCACCTTGAGCCAGTGACCCTGCCGCTGCTCTGACCGCCACCTCAGGGAACGTCCACGAGAATGCGTGCGCCCACGATCGGATGGCCGCCCTACTCTTTCGCTCGCCGGGTGTTTACGCGAGGATGGGCCATTTCTCCGAACGGAACCCCGTATGCTGCGCGCCCTCGTCCTGTTGTTCGCCCTTACGCTCGCCCTTCCGGCCCACGCCGAAGGCTTTCTGACCCGCCTGCTGAACAAGCCCGTGCCCGGCGGCGTCGCCGTGATCGACCTGGGTAGCGCAGCCAGCGCCCCGAGCGCGCGCTACGAGGGTAAGCCAGTGCTGGTGCTGCGCGAGGACGGCAAGCGCTGGATCGCCATCGTCGGCATCCCCCTGTCGGTGAAGCCCGGCGAGCAGTCCCTGGATGTCGGCGGGCAGGCGACGGTATTCCGCGTTTCCCCGCGCACTTATCGCGAGCAACGCATTACCTTGAAGAACCAACGCCAGGTCAATCCGAATCCCGAGGATCTCAAACGCATCGAGCGCGAACTGGCGGAACAGAACCAAGCCTACCGCCAGTTCAGCCCACGTCAGCCGAGCAACCTGCTGTTCGACAAGCCAGTCGAGGGGCCGCTGTCATCGCCGTTCGGGCTGCGCCGTTTCTTCAACGGCCAGGAACGCAATCCGCATTCGGGGCTGGACTTCGCCGTGCCGGCGGGCACTCCGATCAAAACGCCGGCCGCTGGCAAGGTCATCCTGACCGGCGACTACTTCTTCAATGGCAAGACCGTCTTCGTCGACCACGGCCAGGGGCTGATCAGCATGTTCTGTCACCTGTCCAAGGTAGAGGTGCAGGTCGGTGATGAGCTCGAGCGGGGCGCGGTACTGGGCCGGGTCGGCTCGACTGGCCGCGCCACCGGCCCGCACCTGCACTGGAACGTCAGCCTCAATGATTCGCGCGTCGATCCGGCCATATTCATCGGTGCGTACAAACCCTGACCTGCCTCAAGGAGCCACCATGCTCATCCATCCGCAGCGATCCACCCTGCTCATCGTCGACATCCAGGAGCGGTTGTTTCCGGCCATCGAAGGCCATGCGGCGCTGGCCGATCACAGCGCCTGGCTGCTGAAGGTCGCGCAGCGCGTCGGCGTGCCGGTCCTGCTGACCGAGCAATACAGCAAGGGCCTCGGCCCGACGATCGCCTCGCTGCGCGACGGCGTTGCCGAGGCGGCCATCATCGAGAAACTGCATTTCTCGGCGGCCCGCGACGGCGAGCTGTTCAAGCGGCCCGGTGGCGAGCGCCAGCAGTTCGTCATCAGCGGCATCGAGACTCACATCTGCGTGCTGCAGACTGCGCTGGATCTGTTGGCCCGTGGCAATCATGTGTTCATCGTCGAGGAAGCCGTCGGCTCTCGGCGCGCCACCGACAAGGCGCTCGGGCTCGCACGCATGCAGCAGGCCGGTGCGCAGATCGTGTCGCGCGAAATGGTCGCGTTCGAATGGATGGAACAGGCCGGCACGGACCTGTTCCGCTCGATCAGCCGCGAATTCATTCGCTGAGCTTCAACACATGACGGAGCCATACCGATGCAGGACGAACTGAGCAGCTCGCTGGACTGGCTTCGGGCCCATCCCGTGCTGCAAACGCTCGTTGCCAGCGCGGCGCTGCTGTTCGCCGCCTGGCTGGCCAACTGGGTGGTCAAGCGCATCCTCGTGCGCGGCCTGTACAAGGTGCTGCGCAGCTCGCGGGATGCGCAGTTGCAGGACTTCGGCATCATCCGCCGCCTGTCGAACATCGTTCCGGCACTGGTGCTCTCGATCGGGGTCAACGCGGTGCCTGGCCTGCCGGAAGCGGCCGTCACCGTGGTGCGGAACGTCTGCGGCGGCTTCATCGTCCTGACGATTGCGCTCGCCCTGGGCGCGCTGCTGGACATCATCAATCTGATGTACCAGCGCCGCGCCGACGCCCACGTGCATCCGATCAAAGGCTATCTGCAGGTCGTCAAGATCGCCATCTACGCGATCGCCACCATTCTCATCATCGCCACGCTGATCGACCGCTCGCCGCTCATCCTGCTGTCCGGCCTCGGCGCCATGGCAGCGGTGCTGCTGCTGATCTTCCAGGACACCATCCTGTCGCTGGTCGCCAGCGTGCAGATTTCCTCGAACGACATCATCCGCGTCGGCGACTGGATCGAGATGCCCCAGCTCAACGCCGACGGCGACGTGATCGACATCGCCCTGCACACGGTGAAGGTGCAGAACTGGGACAAGACCATCACCAACATCCCGACCAAGCGCTTCATCAGCGACTCGTTCAAGAACTGGCGGGGCATGCAGGAAAGCGGCGGTCGCCGGATCAAGCGCAGCCTGTACCTCGACCAGCAGAGCGTGCACTTCCTGAGCGCAGAGGAATGCGAACGCCTGCATCGCTTCAACCTGCTGGATGACTACCTGACCGAGAAGCGCCGCGAGATCGACGAATGGAACGCCAAGCTTGAAGAGCGCGGCAAGGAGCCGGTCAATACGCGGCGCATCACCAATATCGGCAGCTTCCGCGCCTATGTGGAACGCTACCTGCGCAGTCACGGCGGCGTTCATCAGGCGATGACGCTGATCGTGCGCCAACTGAGCCCGACGGCCGACGGCCTGCCGCTGGAGATCTACTGCTTCACCAATACCGTGCAGTGGGTGAAGTACGAGAGTATCCAGTCGGACATCTTCGACCATCTGTTGGCGATCCTGCCCGAGTTCGGTCTGCGCGTCTTCCAGCACCCGAGCGGCGCCGACATGCGCGCAGGTTACGGCTCGGTCAGCCAGCTGCTGAATCAGGCGGCGCCGCGCACGGCCGAACTCACCGATCCGGACACGGCGACCCAGCGCGCGGAAGGCTAGGCGCGCCAGGGGGCGTTGCCAGCGACAATCAGGATGGCCGGGTAATGAATAGATGGAGCAGGCGCGCGCAGGCCCCCTTGCTACTGTCCGTTTCGCTTCAAGTACGCCCTGCCGAGACCAGCCGGAATGTCGGCGCGGATCATCTCACGCAGCACAGTCGAGCATGAGTGCGACACGTGACCGCAATCGAGTCGAGCAATCGGTCATCGGATTTGGCGATTAGGTGCGAGCCGATTTCGCTTTAAATTCATTTTTTAGTGTTTTTACCCAATTTTTTGCCAGTCGTTGCAATAGCCGCTGAGCGCGTTCTACATTCCAACCATCGACGCTCGCCGTCACTCGTTTTTTGCACCAGCTACCGCGCGCTGCCCAAGGAATTCGCCATGACCATGCTCAAGAATCCCGCGAAGAAATACCGTCCGTTTCCCGTGATCGATATCCCCGACCGCACCTGGCCGTCGCGGACCATCACCCAGGCGCCGATCTGGCTGAGCTCGGACCTGCGCGACGGTAACCAGTCGCTGATCGAGCCGATGGACGCAGCGAAGAAGATGCGCTTCTTCAAGACGCTGGTACAGGTCGGCCTGAAGGAAATCGAAGTGGGCTTTCCCTCTGCCTCGCAGACCGATTTCGACTTCGTCCGCGAGCTGATCGAAGGTGGCCACATCCCCGATGACGTCACCATCCAGGTGCTGACCCAGGCCCGCGAAGACCTGATCACCCGTACCTTCGAATCGCTCAAGGGCGCCAAGCGCGCCATTGTCCACTACTACAACGCCACGGCGCCGAGCTTCCGCCGCATCGTCTTCAATCAGGACAAGGCCGGCGTGGTGGCCATTGCCGTCAACGCTGCGCAGATCATCAAGCGCCTCGCCGCTGCCGCACCCGAAACCGACTGGCGCTTCGAGTATTCGCCCGAGGTGTTCAGCTCCACCGAAACCGACTTCGCCGTCGAGGTGTGCAACGCGGTGATCGGTGTGTTCCAGCCGACCCGGGCGAAGAAGCTGATCCTCAACCTGCCGGCCACCATCGAGGCCGCCACGCCGAACATCTACGCCGACCAGATCGAGTACTTCGGCCGCCACATCCACAATCGCGACAGCGTGCTGATCAGCTTGCATACCCACAACGACCGCGGCACGGGCGTGGCCGCCACCGAGCTGGGTCTGATGGCCGGTGCCGATCGCGTCGAGGGCTGCCTGTTCGGTAACGGTGAGCGCACCGGCAACGTCGACCTGGTGACCGTGGCGCTGAACATGTACACCCAGGGCGTCGACCCGCAACTGGACTTTTCCGACATCGACGCCGTGCGCAAGGTCGTCGAGGACTGCAACCAGCTGCCGGTCCATCCGCGCCATCCCTATGTCGGCGATCTGGTCCACACGGCGTTCTCCGGCTCCCACCAGGACGCGATCCGCAAGGGGTTCGGCCAGCAGGACCCGAACGCTCTCTGGGAAGTGCCCTACCTGCCGATCGATCCGGCCGACATTGGCCGCAGCTACGAGGCGGTCATCCGCGTCAACAGCCAGTCCGGCAAGGGCGGCATCACCTACCTGCTCGAGCAGGAATACGGCATCAGCCTGCCACGCCGCATGCAGATCGAGTTCAGCCAGGTGGTCCAGAAGGAAACCGACCGCCTGGGTCTGGAGATGAACGCCAAGCAAATCTACTCGCTGCTCGAGCGTGAATATCTGCAGGCCACTGCACCCTACACGCTCAAGAGCCATCGGCTGCAAGAGGAGAACGGCACCAGCGCCGTCGACGTGGAAGTCCTCAGCGACGGTGAAACCGTGCATTGGCGCGGTATCGGCAAGGGCCCGCTGGAAGCGCTGGTGGCCGGTTTGCCGGTCAAGCTGGAGATCATGGACTACCACGAGCACTCGATCGGCGCCGGCAGCAACGCCCGTGCGGCGGCCTACATCGAGGTACGCCTGGACGGCGAGCGGCCACTGCATGGCATCGGCATCGACGAGAACATCACCACCGCCAGCATCCGCGCCCTGTTCAGTGCGCTGAACCGCGCATCGCGCGAAGCGCAGAGCAAGGCGGCCTGATGCAATGGCGGACCGAGGGGCCTACAGGCATGCCCCTCGGTCCGAACCTGGCCGTCCCCAGCGCGCCCGCTTGCCCGCCTATGCCTCTTTTTTCTTTTTCACCGAACCGGTATGGTCGCCGCCCTCGTGAGGAGTCGGCATGCACTACCTGGTTTTCGTCACCCTGCTCTGGGCCTATTCCTTCAACCTGATCGGCGCCCATCTCGCCGGCCAGGTCGACAGCTACTTCGCCGTTCTGACCCGGGTGCTGCTGGCCGGCGCCGTGTTCCTGCCATTGACCCGCTGGCGCGGCGTGGCACCCGGTTTCATTGCAGGCGTCACGCTGGTCGGCGCCCTGCAGTTCGGCGTGACCTATCTGTGCCTGTACCTCAGCTTCAACGTGCTGACCGTAGCCGAAGTGCTGCTCTTCACCGTGCTGACGCCGCTGCATGTGACGCTGATCGACGACGCCATCAACCGGCGCTTCAACCCATGGGCACTGGTTGCCGCCGCCGTGGCAGTGCTCGGCGCCGGCATCATCCGCTACGACGGCATCACCGAAGATTTCCTCGGCGGCTTCCTGCTCATGCAGCTGGCGAACTTCACCTTCGCCGCCGGCCAGGTCGGCTACAAGCACTTGGCGCACCGCTATCCTTCGGATATCCCGCTGTACCGCCGTTTCGGCTATTTCTTCCTCGGTGCGCTGGTCATCGTTCTGCCGGCGTGGCTGCTGTTCGGCAATCCGGAGCGGCTGCCCAGCACATCGATGCAATGGGGCGTGCTGGTCTGGATGGGCATACTGGCGACCGCGCTGGGCCAGTTCTGCTGGAACAAGGGGGCCACACTGGTCGATGCCGGCACCCTGGCGGTCATGAACAACATGTCAGTCCCTGTCGGCCTGGTTCTTAACCTGGTCATCTGGGGCACCGAAACCGACCTGCTGCTGTTGACCATTGGCGGCCTGATCATCCTCGCTTCGCTAAGGATCAATCGCCTGGGCCTGAAGCAGGCCAGATGATATCTGTAACTTATTGTTGTATATGAATTTTCAGCCAGAGCCGTAAGATAGCGCGCCCCGCATGGATGCGATTCTCAGCCAGTTGTCGAGAACACCATGCGCCCGCTCAGCCTGCTTCTGCTCGCCCTGCTTTTTTCCGTTCAGACCCACGCCGAAGCGCCGCGGACCTTCCGCGAGGCGAAGAAGATCGCGTGGCATATCTATGCCGAGCGCCCGGTAGATTTCTATTGCCGTTGCCAGTTCCAGGGCAGTCGGATCGATCTCGCCGGCTGCGGCTATGTCCCGCGCAAGCAGCCCAAAAGGGCCGCTCGAGTCGAATGGGAGCACATCGTCCCCGCCTGGGTGATCGGCCACCAGCGGCAATGCTGGCAACAGGGCGGGCGCAAACAGTGCACGGCGCGCGACCCGGTGTTCAGCCAGGCCGAAGCCGACCTGCACAACCTGGTGCCGGTGGTCGGTGAAGTGAACGGTGATCGCAGCAACTACGGGTTCGGCATGCTCAGCGAAAAGCCGAGCCAGTACGGCGCCTGCCCTTTCGTAGTGAACTTCAAGCAACGCACGGCCATGCCACCGGCTTACAGCCGTGGCGCCATAGCCCGGGTTTATCTGTATATGAGCGAGCGCTACCGCTTGCGGCTGTCCAAGCAGGACCGCCGTCTCTACGAAGCCTGGAACAGGCAGTACCCGGTCGATGAGTGGGAGCGGTGGCGCAACCGCAACGTGGCCTGCGTCCAGGGCAACGCCAATCGCCACGTAGGCCCGGTGGACCTTCGACGCTGCGCCTCCGTCCTGTCCCGCCTCGGTCGCGCCAGACTGGCGCCACGCGTCGGAGCCGGCTAGGCCATTGCACATCGTCAGGGCCCGCTTCATGCTCCGCTCCAATGGGTTCTCAGGCGAAGACGATGCAGAACAGGACACTTTACGCGACGCTTTCGGCTGCGGTATTGCTGGCCCTGATCGGCTCCGGCATCGCCCCGCATGACCGCGCCACCTGGCTGCTCGAAGTCGCGCCCGTGCTCATCGCCGCCCCGCTGTTGCTCTGGAGCCACGCCCGGCTACCACTGACGCGCCTGCTCTATATCGTGATCGCCGTCCATGCGCTGATCCTCATCCTTGGCGGCACCTATACCTATGCACGCGTACCGCTGGGCTTCTGGGTGCAGGATTGGCTGGATCTCAGCCGCAACCCTTATGACAAGCTCGGCCATTTCATCCAGGGCGTTACCCCCGCGCTGCTCGCACGCGAGGTTCTGCTGCGCCTCGGCTTCGTGAGGCCGGGGCGGATGCTGGTGTTTCTCGCTATCTGCGTTGCACTGGGATTCAGCGCCTTCTACGAGCTGATCGAGTGGTGGGTGGCGTTGCTGGCTGGCCAAGGCGCCGAAGCCTTTCTCGGTACTCCAGGGCGACCCCTGGGATACCCAGTCGGACATGTTCATGGCGCTGCTGGGGGCACTGTTCGCCGTCACGCTACTGGCCGGCCTGCAAGATCGCCAGATGCAGCGCGCGAACGCACCGGGCAGCGCGGCCTGACGTCATGCTCTATCGAATCGCAGCGGACACGGTGCTGGTCCTGCACCTGGCTTTCATCCTCTTCGTTCTGTTCGGCGGGCTGCTGGTCGCCTGGAAACGGGGTTTTTCTGCGCTGCACCTCCCCGCCGTGGCGTGGGGTGTTTTCGTGGAGTTGAGCGGCCGGTTTTGTCCGCTGACAGGCGTGGAAAACGCGTTGCGAGGCCTGGCGGGAGAGGCAGGGTACGAAGCGGGCTTCATCGAGCACCACCTGTTACCGCTGATCTACCCCGCCTGGTTGAGCATACCCGTCCAGTATGCGCTGGCCGCGGTAGTGGTCGTGGTCAATGGCTCGATCTATGGCGCCCTCCTCTGGCGCCGCCGGCGCCGGTCCGGCGCCGGGCGGTGACGACCGCCCAGGGCTTCAATTCGAATGCATCGCCATCGTGGTAGGCCGGGAACTTGCCGCGGAATTTCGCCAGGTCTCGCGCGCGCAAGGTCACACGGAACACGCCGTCGGCATCACCCGCTTCCAGGAGCGGGTCGCCCAGATAGTCGAGCACCTGGCTGTCGCCGCTGTAGGGGTAGCCCTTGCCGTCCTCGCCAACACGGTTCACCGCCGCGACGAAGCAGAGGTTCTCGATGGCACGCGCCGGCAGCAATCGGTTCCAGGCACTGCGACGGGCAGCAGGCCAGTTCGCTGTGTAGAGCAGCAGGTCGGTGTCGTGCGCGTCGCGGCTCCATACCGGGAAACGCAGGTCGTAGCAGATCAGCGGGCGCACGTGCCAGCCGTTGAGTTCGAACAGGACGCGCTCGGTGCCGGCTGTGTAATGCTCGTGCTCGCCGGCCATGCGGAACAGGTGGCGCTTGTCGTAGTGCGCGATCTCGCCATTCGGGCGGGCCCAAAGCAGCCGGTTGCGGTGCGTGCCGTCAGCGGCCTGGATGATGACACTACCCGTGATCACCGCATCCAGCCGCGCCGCCTGCTCACGCAGCCACGCATAGGTCGGCCCTTCTTCGGGTTCGGCCAGCTCGGCGGCGTTCATGGAAAAGGCGGTGGTGAACATTTCCGGCAGGATGATCAGGTCGGCGCCGCGCGCATCGTCGAGCAGCGCGACGAATCGCTCGCGGTTGGCCTGGGCGTCCTGCCACGCAAGCGTTGTCTGGATAAGGGCCAGCTCGAGGTCGGGCAAGGAATTCAGATCGCGCATAGTCGTTCCGCTGCCTGACGCAGCGTCTCCTCTCGTTTGGCAAAACAGAAGCGAACCAATCGCAGGCCAGCCGGCGGCCTCTGGTAGAAGACCGAGATGGGGATGGTCGCGACGCCATGTTCGCGGGTCAACCATTCGGACATGGCGACATCATCGAGATCGGGGCGAATTGCCGAATAGTCCGCCAGCTGGAAATAGGTGCCTGCCGCTCGCGTGAAACTGAAACGAGAGTCCGTGAGCAGATCGCAGAACAGGTCGCGCTTGGCCTGGTAGAAACCCGGCAGCTCATCAAGGTGTTCGGGGTAATCGGCCATGAAATCGGCCAGTGCCCACTGCAGCGGTGTGACTCCGGTGAAACTGACGTACTGGTGCACCTTGCGCAGCTCGCTGCTCAGCGCGGGCGGCGCGATGACATAGCCGGTCTTCCAGCCCGTGACGTGATAGGTCTTGCCGAACGAGCTGACCACGAAAGCACGCTGGTAGAGCTCGTCATGACGCAGCACGCTCGCATGCTCGCGGCCGTCGAACACCAGATGTTCATAGACCTCATCGCTGAGTACATAGATGTCGCGGTCGCGAATCAGGGCCGCCAGCCTGTCGAGATCCGCCCGCTCGATCAGCGCACCACTGGGGTTGTGCGGTGTGTTCAGCACGATCATGCGGGTACGAGCGGTGATCGCGTCGGACAGTTTTTGCCAGTCGATGGCGAACTCTGGAAGGCTCAGTGCCTGATGAATGCAGACGCCCCCGGCCAGCTCGATCGACGGCTCGTAGCTGTCGTAGCAGGGATCGAACACGATCACTTCATCGCCTGGCCGCACAACCGCCTGAATGGCACAGAAAATGGCCTGCGTGGCCCCGGGAGTGATGGTGACCTCGATGTCCGGGTTCACCGTACGACCGTAGCGGGACGCGACCTTCAGAGCGACCTGCTCGCGCAGTGCCGGCAGGCCCGTCATGGGCGCGTACTGGTTGTGCCCCGCCATGACGTGGCGGGCCACGGCCTCGCGCAGTGCATCAGGGCCATCGAAATCGGGGAAACCCTGCGACAGGTTCAGCGCGCCCGTCTGGGCCGCCAATTGCGACATGGTGGTGAAGATGGTGGTGCCGACGTTGGGCAATTTACTGATGAGCATTGGTCGCCTCACGACTGGCCTGCCGTACGGGCTTCGGCAGGGGTGGACAGGATAGCCGATCAATGCGACCCGATACGAGGCCGCCCAGGCGGCCCTTTGGGCCTGCTAGAGTGATGGGCGACCGGCACAACTTCCGCTTCGGATAAGGATTCGGCATGCCCAGCGACACCACCGACGCACTCTGGAACCACCTGCAAGCTCAGGCCGAACGGGGCCAGCACGAGGAACCGGCCTTGCGCGACCTGTTCCAGAGAGCCGTGTTGAATCATTCAGACCTGGGCGGTGCACTGGCCGACCGCATCGGCCGCACCCTGGCCGACGGCGACGAGCAGGCCGGTCCTCTCGCTGACCGCTTTGCCACGCTTCACCGCAATAACCCGCAGCTGCAGGTGCATGCCTGGCAGGATCTGGAGGCTATCGTCACGCGCGACCCCGCCTTTGACGACCTGCTCGCAGCGTTTCTGTTTTCCAAGGGTTTTCTCGCGCTACAGGCCTACCGTCTCGGTCATCAGCTGTTGCAGCAGAACGAGCGCCTGCTCGCCATGTTCATCCAGTCACGCTGCAACCAGCGGCTGAGCATCGACATCAACCCGGCCAGTCGAATCGGTAGCGGCATCATGCTCGACCACGGAACAGGCATTGTGATCGGCGAAACCGCGGAAGTCGGCGATGACGTGTCCATCCTGCAGGGCGTTACCCTCGGCGGAACCGGCAAGGAAAGCGGCGACCGGCACCCCAAGGTGCGCAGTGGAGTAATGATCGGCGCGGGGGCAAAGATTCTGGGCAATATCGAGATAGGCGAAGGCGCTAAGGTCGGCGCCGGGAGCATCGTGCTGCACGCCGTAGCGCCCCATACCACCGTGGTCGGCAACCCGGCTCGCCAGGTCGGCAAGCCCAGGCACCCACGACCGGCCCTGGACATGGACCAGTCGTTCGACGAAGGCTAAAGGCTCAGCGCTTCTTGTCGCGGCGCTTCTTCTCGGCCTTCTTGTGGTGCGACATGAGGCGCCGCTTCTTGTTGACCTGGCGGTCGGTCAGGGTGTTCTTCTTACCCTCGTAAGGGTTCTCACCGCCCTTGTACTCGATCCGGATTGGTGTGCCGACCAGCTTGAGCACGCGCCGATAGGTGTTTTCCAGGTAACGTGTATAGGACTTCGGAACCGCTTCCACCTGATTGCCGTGGATGACAATCAGCGGCGGATTGGCACCACCAAGATGCGCATAGCGCAGCTTGATGCGGCGGCCCGAGACCATGGGCGGTGCGTGCTCACGCACCGAATCCTCGAGGATCTGCGTCAGACGGCTGGTCGGCCAGCGGGTAACCGCTGATTTGAAGGCCGCCTGCACGGATTGGTACAGGTTGCCCACGCCGGTGCCATGTTTGGCCGAGATGAAATGGATATCGGCAAAATCGACGAAGAACAGCCGACGCTCCAACTCGGTTTTCACGTAATCGCGCTCGCTCGGCTCCATGCCGTCCCACTTGTTCAGCGCAATCACCAATGCCCGACCACTTTCGAGCACGAAACCCAGCAGGTTCAGGTCATGCTCGACCACACCTTCGCGGGCATCCATCACGAAGATGACCACGTTCGCGTCCTGGATCGCCTGCAGCGTCTTGACCACGGAAAACTTTTCCACGGCCTCGAAGATCTTGCCGCGCCGCCTCACGCCGGCGGTGTCGATCAGCGTGTATTTCTCGTCATCGCGCTCGAACGGAATGTAGATGCTGTCGCGAGTGGTACCGGCCTGGTCGTAGACGATCACTCGCTCCTCGCCCAGCATGCGGTTGACCAAGGTGGACTTCCCCACGTTGGGGCGACCAATGATCGCGATCTTTATCCCGTCCTTTTCGCTAGGGCCGGGAATTCGCTTGGGTTCCTGACCCGGCTCGACCGCCTCGTCATCCCTCCGCCTCAACGGCGTCCGACGCGTCGGCGTTATCGCGGGGAAAGGCGCCCAGCGCCCGCTCGAGCATATGGTTGATGCCGCGACCGTGGGCGGCGGCGATGGGTAACGCGTCACCCAATCCGAGCGGGCTGAACTCCGCACGGGCCAGGTCCGGGTCGATACTGTCGACCTTGTTCACGACGAGGAAATACTGCTTGTTAAGCTTGCGCAGGTGCTCGGCGATCATCTGGTCGCCCGGCGTCATGCCGGCACGGGCATCGACCATGAACATCACCGCGTCGGCTTCCTGCATGGCCTGCAGTGACTGCTCGGCCATCTTGGCATCGATACCCTGCTCATCACCGGTCAACCCACCGGTGTCGATCACGATATAGGTCCGGCCCTGCCATTTGGCCTCACCGTACTGGCGGTCTCGGGTCAGGCCGGCATATTCGGCGACGATGGCGTCGCGGCTTTTGGTCAGACGATTGAACAGCGTCGACTTGCCGACGTTGGGGCGGCCCACCAGGGCGATTACGGGAACCATGCGGCTCTCCACTGCGTTATTTCAGAAAACACGAAGGCCGCTGCAAGGCAGCGGCCGGAAATCATTGCCCCGCCAAGGCGAGGCGTCGCTTGTTCAGTCTGCCTGGCGAATGGTCAGAGCAACGAGCTTGCCGCCATTTCCAAAGACGTATAACCAATCGCCCTCAGCGACAGGGCTGACCCGTAGACCATCGCTGTCGATGCGGGTCCGTGCCACGAAACGGCCGTCGACCTGGCTGAGCAGATGCAGATAGCCTTCCTTGTCGCCGACCGTCACATAGCTCGAGAACACTTCCGGCCCCGACAGACCTCGACGGGCCAGCGAATCGTTGCTCCACAGCACGGTGGTAGAGCGCTCGTCGATACCCAGCACGGTACCGTCGGCCTGGCTCACGTACACGCTACCGTAGCCCAACGCGACGCCGGCCGAGGTGGACGCATCGCGTTGCCAGAGAATCCGCCCGCTTTCCAGTTCCAGCGCTGCAGCGCGGCCCTGGAAGCTCGCCACGTAGAGCGTGCCGCCCGACAACAGCAGGCCGCCGTCGATATCCACAACACGTTCGAGCTCGGACCGTCCCTGAGGAATGGCGATGCGCTGTTCCCAGACCGGCAGTCCTCCACGGGTGTCGAGCGCGACAACCTTGCCAGTGGACAACCCGGCCACAACCAGCTGATTGGTCAACAGCGGCGCACTGGTGCCGCGAAGCGTGAGGACAGCCGGCGAGCTTTCATAGCTCCAGCGCTGCGTACCCGTATCGATCTCCAGCGCCAGCACACGGTCGTCCTGGGTCTGCACGGCCACCACGTCTCCGTTCACAGCCGGAGCGGACAGCACCTCGCTGCCCACCTGACTGCGCCAGCGCTCCTCGCCATTGGATACGTCAAGCGCGATCACCTCGCCACGAAGGGTGCCAACGAGGATCAACCCGTAACCGGCACCGACGCCGCCCGACACCGGCACGTCCAGGTCTTTTTCCAGTTGACCTTGCCGGTCAGCCGGTCCATCGCGACGATCAAACCCTCGTTGTCCGCAGCGAAAATCTCGTCACCATAGACGGCCGGCGTCAGTAGGTTGTATGTCTCACCCTGCCCATCGCCGATCGAGCGGCTCCATTCGGTCTTGAGTTCGACTTCCGCATCGAACTTCACCAGCTCGGCAGGCTCGGGTTCCTTTGTATCATTGCTGCTGCAACCGGCAGCCAGAATGGCCAGCGATAGCAGCGCGGCTGTTTTCCAACGCATCAGTTCACGCCTCTCCACGAGCCAGATCGTCCAGTTTCAGCTGCAAGCCGCCGATCGCGGCGTCCTGCGAAAGCGCCTCCTTGGCCTTCGAATAGGCCGCATGGGCCTCCTCGTTGCGTCCCAGCTGTACAAGCAGGTCTCCACGAAGCTCTTCGCGGCTGGCCGTGAACGCCTCGGGCGCTTGACCATCGAGCAATGCGAGCCCTTCCTCGGCCTTGTCCTGTGCAGCCATCACGCGTGCCAGACGCTGGCGAGCCAGTTCATCAAGGGTCTTGTCAGCCGGCTTATCGACGATGGCCTGCAACTCAGCGGCAGCCTCGTCCAGCCGACCGGTTTCCACCGCCACCTTTGCAACGAACAGGCTGCCGTATTGCGCATAATGCGTGCCGGCGAAGTCGCTCTTCAGGACGTTGCCGAGACGTGACACTTCGGCAATGTCCACCTCCCCTTCCTCAAGCGCGGCATTGAGCAGCTGCTGATATACGGCGGAAGCATTCTGTGCCTGATTGAGCTGATGCTTCTGCCAGAACTGCCAGCCAAACACCAAGACCAATGCCAGTACGGCGCCCAGCAGCAACGGCATGCCGTTACGCTGCCACCAGTCCTTGATCGCCGCCAGTTGTTCTTCATCTGAGCCCGAGGTCACTCCGTTACTCCTTTCAATTCGCGGTTTCAGGCCTGCCAATCAGGCCAGGCGGGCAGCCAGACGCTCAGCCAGAGCATCCCAGGCAATACTTTGTTGCTCGGTGTCGTCGCGTAGCGGCTTGCAACCTACCACGCGCTCGGCCAACTCGTCCTCTCCAAGAATCAAGGCGTAGCGCGCCCCGCTCTTGTCGGCCTTCTTGAACTGGCTCTTGAAGCTGCCGCCACCGGCATTGACCAGCAACCTCAAGCCAGGCAGTTCGTCCCTTAGCCGCTCGGCCAGCGCCAGCGCGGCGAGCTCGGCTGCCTCGCCGAACGCGCAGATGTATGCGTGCGCCGGTGGATTCAGCTCGGACGGAACGAGGCCCAGCGTCTCGATCAGCAGAACCAGCCGCTCGATACCCATGGCGAAGCCAACACCCGGGGTCGGCTTGCCGCCGAACTGGGTCACCAGGCCATCGTAACGGCCACCGGCGCAGACGGTACCTTGCGCGCCCAGCTTGTCGGTGACCCACTCGAATACGGTTCGTCCGTAATAATCAAGCCCGCGGACCAGCTTGGGATTGATCTCGTAGGCGATGCCCGCCGCGTCCAGACGGGCCTTCAGCCCTTCGAAGTGCTCACGAGATTCGTCGTCCAGGTACTCGTGCAGGGTCGGCGCGTCGATCAGCAAGGCCTGGGTCTGTGCATTTTTGCTGTCGAGAATGCGCAATGGATTGGTGGTCAGGCGCCGCTGGCTGTCTTCATCCAGCTGCGCGAAGTGTTGCTGCAGATAAGCCACCAAAGCGTCCCGATAACGCGCTCGCGCCTCGCTCGAGCCCAGGCTGTTGAGCTGCAGTGTCACAGCATTGGCAAAACCCAGCTGTTTCCAGAGGCGCGCTGTCAGAACGATCAGCTCGGCGTCGATATCCGGACCGGGTTGATTGAATACTTCCACGCCGATCTGATGGAACTGGCGATAACGCCCCTTCTGCGGCTTCTCGTAGCGGAACATCGGCCCGCTGTACCACAGTTTCTGGACCTGCCCGCCGCCAGTCATACCGTGTTCGAGCACGGCCCGCACGCAACCGGCTGTGCCCTCGGGGCGAAGCGTCAGCGACTCTTCGTTGCGATCCAGAAAGGTGTACATCTCCTTGTCGACGACATCGGTGCCCTCACCGATACCACGCGCGAACAAATCGGTGAACTCCAGAATCGGCAGGCGGATCTCGCTGTAGCCATAGGCCTCGAGCAATCGGGCAAAGGTCGTTTCTAGATAGCGCCAGACTGGCGTCTGTTGCGGCAGGATGTCGTTCATGCCGCGAATGGCTTGCAGGGACTTGCTCAATTTCGTTCCTTATCAGCTGCGCAAGATCAGCGCGGCATCGGCCTCGGACTTTTCCGCCGCCTTGCGACGAATCAGCTGTTCCAGTTCGTCCACGAGATTCTCGTTGCTGAGCTTCTGCGCCGGTTTGCCATCGATGTAGACGAGGTTGTTCGGCGTACCACCGGTCAGCCCGATGTGGGCTTCCTTGGCTTCGCCGGGGCCGTTGACGACGCAACCGATGACCGCGACGTCCATCGGCACGAGCAGGTCGTCCAGACGGCCTTCCAGATCGTTCATCGTCTTCACGACATCGAAGTTTTGCCGCGAACAACTCGGGCAGGCGATGAAGTTGATGCCACGCGAGCGCAAACGCAATGACTTGAGTATGTCGAACCCGACCTTGATTTCTTCCACCGGATCGGCGGCGAGCGAGATACGGATGGTATCGCCGATGCCTTCGGCCAGCAGCATGCCCAAGCCGACCGCGGACTTGACCGTACCGGAACGCAAGCCGCCGGCCTCGGTGATACCCAGGTGCAGCGGCTGCTCGATCTTGTCGGCAAGCAGGCGGTAGGCCGCGACAGCCATGAACACATCGGACGCTTTCACGCTGACCTTGAAATCCGGGAAGTTCAGCCTGTCCAGATGCTCGACATGGCGTAGCGCGGATTCGACCAGCGCTTCGGGCGTCGGCTCGCCGTACTTCTTCTGCAGGTCCTTTTCCAGCGAGCCCGCATTCACGCCGATACGGATCGGGATGCCCCGGTCACGGGCCGCTTCGACCACCGCACGAACGCGGTCCTCGCGTCCGATATTGCCGGGATTGATACGCAGGCAATCGACTCCGAGTTCGGCTACTCGCAATGCAATCTGGTAATCGAAATGGATGTCAGCGACGAGCGGCAGTCCAACACGCTGCTTGATCTTGCCAAAGGCTTCCGCCGCGTCCATCGAAGGCACCGAAACCCGGACGATGTCCGCACCGGCATCTTGCAGCCGCTGAATCTGCGCAACGGTCGCCTCGACGTCGCAGGTCTCGGTATTGGTCATGCTCTGCACGGCGATCGGCGCATCGCCGCCAACCGGGACGTTACCGACCCAGATCTTGCGCGAAAGCCGTCGTTTGATGGGAGACTCACTATGCATGGTTACTGTCCGAGCTTGATGCGGGCGGTTTCGCCACGTGTTTTGCCTGAAAGATCGACCACGTCGCCGTTGAAGCGGACCTCGGCACCAGAGGCAAAGCCCAGGTGCAGGTCCAGAGGCGTCTTGCCCACCACCGTACGGCTTGTTCCGGCGCGCGCCAGCGCACTGTAAAGCACCTGGCCATCGGCATCGGTTACTCGAGTCCAGCAATCAGCGGTGTAGACCAGGTTCAAGCGTCCCTCACCTGCCGCCAGCGCCGGCTCTGCCGGTTCCGCCGGCTGTTCGGCCGCCGAGACCGTATCGCCGGCGTCAGGCGTTTCGGCCGGTGCAGTGGGGCTGGTCGCCGGTGTCGTCGGCTCGGCGGCCTCCGGCTCGGTCAGGCGTTCGGGCGTTGCGTCGGCGGGGCTTTCCGGCAGTACTTCAGAGCTGGGCTGATCTTGCGCAGGTGCAGCAGGCTCCTCGCTCGCATCGAGCGCTGACGAGTCCGGCGATACCTCGATCGCGGGTGCCTCGGCTGGCTCTTCCGCTCGATCCAGGAGATGGATCTCGGTGGTCCCGTCAGCGGCCTCCACTTCGATCCGCTCGATCGCGGATACCGAACGTCCCGCGTCGTTCCGGGCCGTACGGTCCTGCCACCACAGAAACGCGCCGACCGCGATCACGATGGTCAGTAGGAAGGTGAAAAAGCGAACCATGCTGCGCGAAAGGCGAACTGGCTGATCGATATAGCCCAGGCTATTGACGCGACTTCCCGTCGCGTCGGTGCCCGTATGCTGATCGAACTGCTGCACAAGTCGCGCCTGGTCGAGCCCCAGCAACTTGGCATAGGCCCGAACATAACCACGCGCGAAGGTGTGGCCCGGCAACTGACTGAAATCACCCGCCTCGATCTGGGTCAGCGAGCGCTCGGACAGATTGAGTTGCTGAGCCACCGAAGAAAGCGACCAGTTCTTGCTTTCGCGCGCAGCACGAAGCGTTTCGCCGGGATTGGCAAGCGTCGAGGAAGCGGCTTCGGATTGTGGCGCTGTCATCGTTGCTCCGATACAAACTGTTGGTATTCAGCGGTCCCGGGATACAGCCGCTTGAGTTGCAGCGCAAGGCTGGCGGCGTGATCACGGTCCTGGTGAATGTTGGCCAGGCGAATCCCCAGCAGAAGGCTGCGGGCATTCTGCTCGGACAGACGACTGAAGCTGTCGTAGTAACGCTTGGCCGGAACGTATTGTTTGTCCTCATAGGCCAGCATCGCCAGCTCCAGCAAGGCGCGAGGTTGGCGGCTGTCGAGGCGCAAGGCACGGGTGAAATAGGTTTCCGCCTGCTCGCGCTGCCCCAGTTGCAAGGCGGTCATGCCCATGTTCTGGAATACCCGCGAGCGTTCCGGGTAGAGGTTATCTTCCGCGGCCTGACTGAAGCGCTGCAGCGCTTCGTCATAGCGCTTCTGCTCGAACAGAAAGCTGCCGTAATTATTCAAGATACGCGCATCACGGTGACTGGCGAGCGCCTTCCGGTAGTGCTCGTCGGCGAGCTTGTTTTCCATTTCCGTCTGGAATACGAGCGCCAGCGCGGCGTGTGCATCAGCGCTGTTCGGATCTAGCTCGAGGGCTTTGCGCAACGGGTTCTTGGCGCGAGCGGCCTCACCCTGCTGCAGGTAGCCGATGCCCAGTTGGATGTAGGCGTCACGCGCCTCGTTGCGCCCCTCGGACGTACGCATCGGATCGACGGAGCCGGAAGAAACGCAACCGGCCGCCAGGCCAGCAAAAGCAACAGCAGCGCGACGCGCAGAATCATCAACATCCCCCTCAGGATCGGTTCGTGGCAACGGTTGCCGTACCTGGCTCGGATTGCAACTCACGCACGGCGATATAGCGCTCGCTTCGGCGTGTACGATCCATTACCTGCCCGACCAGCTGGCCGCAGGCCGCATCGATGTCCTCGCCACGGGTGGTACGCACCGTCACATTGTGCCCGGCTTTATGCAGCATGTCCTGAAAACGGCGGATGGCATTGTTGCTCGGCCGCTCATATCCGGAATGCGGGAAGGGGTTGAACGGGATCAGGTTGATCTTGCAGGGAATGTCGGCAAGCAACGCCACCAGTTCCTCGGCATGCTCGGGCTGGTCGTTGATGCCTTTGAGCAGCGTGTACTCGATCGTCAGCACACGCTTTTCACCCAGGTTCGAGATGTACCGCTGACAAGCAGCCAGCAGCATGTCGAGCGGGTACTTCTTGTTGATCGGAACGAGCTGGTCGCGCAGCGCATCGTTCGGTGCGTGCAGCGAAAGCGCAAGGGATACGTCGATCACCTTGCTGAGCTCGTCGATCATCGGCACCACGCCCGAGGTCGATAGGGTGACCTTGCGTTTAGAGATGCCGTAACCAAGGTCGTCCATCATGATCTGCATGGCAGAGACGACATTGTCGAAATTCAGTAGCGGCTCCCCCATCCCCATCATCACCACATTGGTGATGGCTCGATCGATCTTGGCCGGGACAGTGCCGAATGACTTGTTAGCGATCCACACCTGACCGATCACTTCGGCGGCGGTGAGATTGCTGTTGAAACCTTGCTTGCCGGTGGAGCAGAAACTGCAATCCAGCGCGCAACCTGCCTGGGAAGACACGCACAACGTACCGCGTCCGCCTTGGGGTATATAGACCGTTTCGACACAGCTGCCCGAGGCCACGCGCACGACCCACTTGCGCGTGCCGTCGGTGGAAATGTCTTCACTGACGATTTCCGGCCCGCGAATTTCGGCGGATTCCTTGAGCTTTTCGCGCAGGGCTTTGCCAAGGTTGGTCATGGCGTCGAAATCGTCGACGCCAAAGTGGTGAATCCACTTCATGACCTGACCGGCACGAAAGCGCTTCTCCCCTATTGAATCAAAGAAGCCTTCCATCTGCGGCTGGGTCAGGCCCAGCAGATTTACCTTACCGGTCGATGCATTCATCTGGATTCACCTTCGCCTGATCAGCGAATGCGTGCGCACACTTCGGTGGACGCGAAGAAGTAGGCGATTTCACGCGCGGCGGACGCCTCGGAGTCGGAGCCATGCACCGCGTTCTCGTCGATGGAGACGGCAAAATCGGCGCGGATGGTACCCGGAGCCGCTTCTTTCGGGTTGGTGGCACCCATCAGTTCGCGGTTCTTGGCGATGGCGTCTTCGCCTTCCAGAACCTGGACGATGACCGGGCCGGAGGTCATGAAGGCTACCAGGTCCTTGAAGAAGCCACGCTCGCTGTGCTCGGCGTAGAAACCGGCGGCTTCACGCTCGGACAACTGGACCATCTTGGAAGCGACGACGCGCAGGCCAGCCTTTTCGAAACGGGTGGTGATTTCGCCGATCACATTCTTGGCGACAGCGTCAGGCTTGATGATGGAGAAGGTGCGTTGCAGGGCCATGTAGGACTCCAAAACTGAGGGATTAAAGCTAACGAGTAAACCCGCGGATTATACGCGGGTTCGGATTAAGAATATAAGGGCGTCGCCAGACTGCGCTGACCTGCGCGACAGGGAATGCGGCTGCGCCGCGACTCACTGGACCTCGTCGATCCAGGCCGCCTGTATGGCCTCGAGCACCTTCTCCCCGCCACGCTGCGGATCGTCGGAAAACGTCGGTAACTCCACGATCCAGCGGTGCAGTTCCACAAAGTTCACGTAGCGCGGATCGATATCCGGCTTGCTTTCGGCCAGCTCGATTGCAATGTCAAGTACATCACCCCACTTGAGCGACATCGGACACCTCGCCTTCAATGGCCTTCGGAAACCTGGTTGATGGTGTACTTGGGTATTTCGACCACCAGATCACTGTCGGCGACGACTGCCTGGCAGGACAAGCGGGACGTGGGCTCCAGCCCCCACGCCTTGTCGAGCATGTCATCCTCGAGTTCGTCAGATGCCTCGAGCGAGCCGAAGCCCTCGCGAATCACGACGTGGCATGTGGTGCAGGCGCACGATTTTTCGCAGGCGTGCTCGATGTCGATGCCATTGCGTAGTGCGGCGTCAAGCACCGTCTCGCCTGGCTCTGCTTCGACTACAGCGCCTTCCGGGCAATGGTCGACGTGGGGCAGGAAAACAATCTGCGGCATTAAGGTCATTCCTCGATATCGTTGAGCCGCCGCCCGGCCAGCGCGGCCTTGACGGTGGAGTCCAGCCGGCGCGCGGCGAAGGCATCGGTAATCTGGCTCAGCCGCTTGACCTCGCGCTCGATGGCAACACCGTCCTGGCTGTCCATCAACCCACGCAAGGCCTCGACCTGCGCCTGAATCGCAACTCGCTCTTCCTCGCTGAGCAGGCGATCGCCATCGGCATCCAGGGCACCTTCGACCGCTTCGATCAGCCGCTGCGCGTCGACCAGTTGTTCACGCAAGGCGCGGGCAACCTTGTCTTGGCCGGCCTTGTCGAATGAATCCTCAAGCATGCGGGCAATTTCACCGTCGGTAAGTCCGTAGGACGGCTTGACCTGGATGCTCGACTCGACGCCCGACGCGGTCTCACGAGCAGAGACGCTGAGCAGACCGTCGGCGTCGACCTGGAAGGTGACGCGAATCTTTGCCGCCCCGGCCACCATAGGTGGAATGCCACGCAACTCGAAGCGGGCCAGGGATCGGCAATCCGCGATCAGCTCGCGCTCTCCTTGGAGCACATGGATCATCATCGCCGTCTGGCCATCCTTGTAGGTAGTGAAGTCCTGCGCACGCGCGACGGGGATGGTCGTATTGCGCGGGATGATCTTCTCCATGAGCCCACCCATGGTCTCCAGCCCGAGCGATAACGGAATGACATCAAGGAGCAGCAATTCTTCGCCGTCACGGTTGTTACCGGCCAGCGTTTCAGCCTGGATGGCGGCACCGATCGCCACGACCTGATCGGGATCGATGTCCGTCATCGGCTGTCGACCGAACATCTCACCGACGAGTTCTCGAACCCGAGGCACTCGCGTCGAGCCGCCAACCATGACGACCGCTCCCACGTCTTCGAGCTCGACCGACGAATCGCGCAACGCGCGCCGACAGGCTTTCAGACTGCGCATGACCAACGGGTCGATCAACTCATTGAAGATCGTGCGCGTCAGCGTGCCTTGCCAGGCGCCGTATCGGATGTCCACCGACTCGCACTCGCTCAGCGCTTCCTTGGCATCGCAGGCAATGCGCAACACCTCTCGCTGAGCGCCCGGATCGAGGTCCTCGGACCTGCCGGCCTGCGCCAGCAGCCACCCGGCCACGGCATGGTCGAAGTCATCGCCGCCCAGAGCGGTATCCCCGCCGGTGGCAAGCACCTCGAAGACACCCTTGGTCAGGCGCAGGATGGAAATGTCGAAGGTACCGCCGCCCAGATCATAGATCGCCACGACGCCTTCGGCCTGGCGATCCAATCCGTAAGCGACCGCCGCGGCGGTCGGCTCATTCAGCAACCGCAGGACGTTCAGGTTCGCCAGCCGCGCGGCGTCCTTGGTGGCTTGGCGCTGCGCATCGTCGAAGTAGGCCGGCACCGTGATCACAGCACCCACCAGTTCGCCACCAAGCGCCGCCTCGGCGCGCTCACGCAATGCCCGCAAGATTTCAGCCGATATTTCCACCGGGCTCTTGGCGCCCTGCACCGTCTCGATGAAGGGCATTTGCGACTGCCCCTCTACGAAACGGTATGGCAACTGCACGCCGAGCTGCTTCACATCGCCAATACCCCGCCCCATCAAGCGTTTGACCGATACGATGGTGTTCAGGGGGTCGGATGCCGACGCTTCCCTGGCAGCCCTGCCGACCTCGACATGATCGGCATGGTAACGAACCGCCGACGGCAGGATGACTTCGCCGTCAACATCGGCCAACGGCTCAGTAATACCACTGCGCAGTGCGGCCACGAGCGAGTTGGTGGTCCCGAGGTCGATACCTACCGCCAGGCGTCGCTGGTGAGGTTTCGGGCTTTGTCCGGGCTCAGCTATTTGGAGTAAGGCCATGTCTGTCTTATTTCGGGCGTAGCGCGATGGCTACGCGTGGTTATTCGTCGAGGCGCTCTTCGAGCTGGCGCACTTCCTGCGAGAGCTTGTCCAGGAACTGCATGCGGCGCACCAGGCGCTCCGCCTCCTCGCGCTGCGAGTCGTCTTCCCATATCCGGGAAAACGAGTCATTGACGGACTGCTGCGCACGTTTGAGGCGAGCCTTGAACGTGATGACGCCCTCGAGATCAGCCTCGTCCTGCAATGACTCGAGTTCTTCTCGCCATTGCATCTGCTGCATGAGAAACGACGGATCCTGCACCGTCGCTTCCATCGGCATTTCCCGGCCGCGCAGGGTCAGCAAGTAACGCGCACGGCGCGACGGACTTCTGAGCGTCTGATAGGCCTCGTTGAGATTGGCCGACTGCTCGACGGCGCGGCGTTGCTCTGCCTCATCCCCATCGGCGAACCGATCGGGATGAACCTTGCGAGCCATCTCGCGATAGCGCACCGAAAGCTGATCCAGATCGAGATCGAACGCGGGTTGCAGCTCGAACAGCGCGTAGTGACAGGGATTTCCCACGGCAACCTCAGATATTGAAGCTTTCGCCGCAACCACACTCGCCGCGCACGTTGGGGTTGTTGAACTTGAACCCTTCGTTCAACCCTTCGCGCACGAAATCGAGTTCGGTTCCGTCGAGATACACGAGGCTTTTCGGATCGATGATCACCTTGACGCCATGGTTCTCGAAAACCGCATCCTCGGCAGCCGCCTCGTCAACGAACTCGAGCACGTAGGCCAGACCGGAACAGCCAGTGGTGCGCACACCCAATCGGATGCCCATCCCCTTCCCGCGCCCTTCCAGCGAGCGCCGGACATGATTCGCGGCAGCCGTGGTCATGCTGATTGCCATCGATACCTCCTTAGGCCTGCGGCAGCCCTTCCTTCGCGCGGTAGTCGCGAACGGCGGCCTTGATAGCATCCTCGGCCAGTACCGAGCAGTGAATCTTCACCGGCGGCAGCGCGAGCTCTTCGGCGAGCTGAGTGTTCTTGATGGTTTCGGCCTCTTCGAGCGTCTTGCCCTTCATCCATTCGGTGGCCAAGGAACTGGACGCGATCGCCGAGCCACAACCGTAGGTCTTGAACTTCGCATCTTCGATGATGCCTTGCTCGTTGACCTTGATCTGCAGCCGCATCACGTCACCGCACGCCGGGGCTCCGACCATGCCGGTACCGATGGATGGATCTTCGGCATCGAATTTGCCAACGTTCCGCGGATTCTCGTAGTGGTCAATGACCTTATCACTGTATGCCATGGTGCAATCCTCGTTGAATCAGGCTGAGCGGGAGTTCGACGGTTCAGTGGGCAGCCCACTCGACCTTCGAGATGTCGACGCCGTCTTTGAACATGTCCCACAAGGGCGAAAGCTCTCGCAACTTGGTGACCGCCTCGCTGACTTTCTGCGCGGCGTAGTCGACCTCTTCTTCAGTGGTGAAGCGGCCGAAGGTAAAGCGAATCGAGCTGTGCGCGAGCTCATCGTTACGGCCGAGCGCACGCAGTACGTACGAAGGCTCGAGCGACGCCGACGTACAAGCCGAGCCGGAAGATACGGCCAGGTCTTTCAACGCCATGATCAGCGATTCGCCTTCGACGTAGTTGAAGCTGAGATTCAGGTTGTGCGGTACGCGAGAGGTCATGCTGCCGTTGACGTAAAGCTCCTCAAGGTGCTCGACCTGCTTGAAGAAGCGGTCCCGCAACGCGCGGATACGCTCGTTCTCGGCAGCCATCTCTACCTTGGCGAGACGGAAGGCTTCGCCCATACCCACCGACTGATGCGCTGCAAGCGTCCCGGAGCGCATGCCGCGCTCATGACCGCCGCCGTGCATCTGGGCTTCGAGGCGTACGCGCGGCTTGCGACGGACGTAAAGCGCGCCCACACCTTTCGGGCCATAAGTCTTGTGAGCCGAAAAGGACATCAGATCGACCTTCATCTTCTCCAAGTCGATCTCGACCTTGCCAGTCGACTGCGCTGCATCGACATGGAAAAGCACACCGCGTGAGCGGGTGAGCTCGCCAATCGCCGCGATATCGTTGATTGTGCCTATCTCGTTGTTTACATGCATGATGGACACCAGGACGGTGTCGTCTCGCAAAGCAGCCTCGACCATAGCCGGCGTGATGATGCCGTCCTCGCCCGGTTCGAGATAAGTCACCTCAAACCCTTCGCGCTCGAGCTGACGCGTGGTATCCAGAACCGCCTTGTGTTCGATCTTGCTGGTAATGATGTGCTTGCCTTTGGACGCGTAGAAATGCGCGACGCCCTTGATGGCAAGGTTATCGGACTCGGTCGCACCGGATGTCCAGACGATCTCGCGAGGGTCGGCATTGACCAGCTCCGCGACCTGTCGACGGGCGTTCTCCACCGCTTCCTCCGCCTTCCAACCAAAGGCATGGGAGCGCGAAGCCGGGTTACCGAAGTTGCCCTCGGCGGTCAGGCATTCGACCATTTTTTCGGCTACGCGAGGATCGACCGGCGTGGTAGCGGAGTAATCCAGGTAAATCGGCAATTTCATCAGGTATCTCCTATCAGGCAGTCGTCCTGCTCATTCGACGGCGGACGCTTCGATCTTATCCAGTTGCGGAGCATGCCCCTTGGCGCGGCGCATATCCTGGCGCAATGCAACCTCCTGCACCTCCCGGCGCATCACCAGGTCCGCCAGACTTATACCGCGGAGGAACTCGTGAATCTGCTGACTGAGGTCACACCAGAGATGGTGGGTCAGGCAGGTATCGCCCGAGTGACAGTCACCCAGCCCCTGGCAACGCGTAGCATCGACGGACTCGTTGACCGCGTCGATCACCTGCGCCACCTGGATTCCAGCCATCTCTCGGGACAGCTGATATCCGCCACCAGGGCCGCGAACACTGGTCACGAGGTTACCGCGACGCAGCTTCGCGAACAGCTGCTCGAGGTAGGAGAGGGAGATGCCCTGCCGTTCGGAAATATCGGCAAGCGACACCGGCCCGTGCTGCGCGTGAAGCGCGAGATCGAGCATGGCGGTAACGGCGTAACGGCCTTTGGTTGTCAATCGCATCGGCTTGCACCAAGCATCATGGTTTGACGCAAGTATGCAATACCCGAGTATTTAGATCAACTATAAGTCCGATCAATTCACTCGGACATTCGAGCTGGCACCCTTATCGAGCCGGCGGATCATACCAGCCACGAAACCCAACGGCATCTCAGTGGCGCGCCTCATCGCCGCCGCTCTTCACCTGCTCGAAGTCTTCCTCACGCAGCTCGGGCATCTTCTTGGCGCAATAGTCGCTGCCGAGCGCCTTGAGCGCTTCGCACATGCCTTCCATGCGCTCCTCTACCGCTTGAACGTGATCGAGGAGTTGGCCTATTGCTCTCGCAACGGGATCAGGCATGTCCTCGGTCACGCCGTAGGCATCGAAGCCGATCTTCTCGGCAATAGCCTTGCGCTTGGCCTCCTGCTCGTCACTGAGCTTGGCAATAACGCGCCCAGGTATGCCGACCGCGGTAGCGCCTGCCGGAACCGCACGCGTCACCACTGCATTGGAGCCAACCTTGGCACCCGCTCCAACGGTGAACGGACCGAGAATCTTCGCGCCCGCCCCGACGATGACACCGTCCTCGAGCGTAGGGTGGCGCTTGCCCTTGTTCCAGCTGGTGCCGCCTAGCGTGACACCGTGATAAAGGGTGACGTCATCGCCGATCTGCGCCGTTTCGCCGATCACGACACCCATGCCGTGATCGATGAAGAAGCGTCGCCCAATCTGCGCCCCCGGATGAATCTCGATACCGGTTAGCCAGCGCGCCAGGTTCGAATTCATGCGCGCGAGCCATTTGCAATCGTTCACCCAAAGCCAATGGGACACGCGATGAAACCACACAGCATGAAGCCCCGGATAACAGGTGACCACCTCGAAAGCGTTACGCGCCGCCGGATCGCGATGAAACACGCTCTGGATATCTTCGCGCATGCGCTCGAACATCAATCTGATCTCCGCTTGTGAGGTTCGCCGCGAACGGCCTTCTGGGTTTCGGTGAGAATACCGCGCAGGATATTCATCTCGAGCTTGCTGATGCCGCTGCGCCCGTAGAGACGGCGTAGCCGCGGCATCAGGTGCCGGGGCCGGCTCCGGATCGAGAAAGCCGATATCCACGAGAGTCTGCTGGAGGTGAGCGTAATAATGCTCGAGCTCGTCGGCGGTCACCGGTTGGGCGTTGAGCATCGAAGTGGTTTCGAGTTTTTCCTGCTTGGTTGGCTGGCCACTCGTGGCGAGCCATGCCATCCGCACCTCATAGGTCAGCACCTGCACGGCAGCTGCCAGGTTCAGCGAACTGAAATCCGGATTGGACGGGATGTGCACGTGATAGTGGCAGCGCTGCAGTTCGTCGTTGGTCAGACCGGCATATTCGCGACCGAACACGAGCGCCACTTCCACCCCCTGCCCCACCTGTTCCATACACACCGAGCCAGACTCACGAGGATCGAGCAGCGGCCAGGAATACGCCGATCCCTCGCGCTCGTGCCCATGGCGACACTGCACCCGGTAAGCGCTTCTTCGAGTGTCGACACCACAACGGCGGCGTCGAGAATATCGGTCGCGCCCGAGGCTCGCGCAACTGCCTCGGAGCTGGGGAAATCTTCCGGATCGACCAGATACAACCGCGACAGGCCCATATTCTTCATGGCCCGCGCAGCTCCGCCGATGTTGCCGGGATGACTGGTATTGACCAGCACTACACGAATGTTCTCAAGCGACACAGCTTTTTCGTCCGCGAAAGCAAAGCGGAAGCTTACCGTAAGCGCCGGGAACTTCGCCATTGAGCGACGGGATCGCGCACCCGCTCCATCTTGCCGCGCTTTCTGCTAGAATCGCCGGCTTTCTTTAAACGACCAGGTATTTGTCCGATGCAGCCCATGCTGAATATCGCGCTGCGTGCCGCCCGTAGCGCCGGCGAGATGATTGTCCGTTCCACCGAGCGCCTGGACGTGATCTCGGTCAGCGAAAAGGATGCGCGCGATTATGTATCCGAGGTCGACAGGACCGCTGAACAGCTAATCGTCACGGCGCTGCGCAAGGCGTATCCGAACCACGGCATCCTCGGCGAGGAAGGTGGACTGCTCGAAGGCAGCGGCGATGGCGCCGACTACCTCTGGGTCATCGACCCGCTCGACGGTACGACCAACTTCCTGCGTGGCGTTCCTCACTATGCTGTGAGCATTGCCTGCAAATACCGTGGTCGTCTCGAGCATGCCGTCGTGCTCGACCCGGTCCGCCAGGAGGAGTTCACGGCCAGTCGGGGCCGCGGCGCCGCACTCAACGGGCGTCGGCTGCGCGTGGGCAGCCGCAAGAGCCTCGAAGGCGCACTGCTCGGCACGGGCTTTCCGTTCCGAGACGGCCAGATGGAAAATCTCGACAGCTACCTGAACATGTTTCGCAGCCTCGTGGGCCAGACTGCCGGACTCCGTCGCGCCGGCGCTGCCAGCCTCGACCTGGCGTACGTGGCCGCCGGGCGCTACGACGCCTTCTGGGAATTCGGGCTTTCCGAGTGGGACATGGCTGCGGGCGCCCTGCTGATCCAGGAGGCCGGCGGCCTCGTGAGTGACTTCAGCGGCAGCCACGAATTCCTGGAAAAAGGGCAGATCGTGGCCGGCAACACCAAGTGCTTCAAGGCCGTCTTGACCGCCATCCAGCCGCACCTTACGCCCAGCCTGAAACGCTGAATCGTATCGAACGCGCCAAAAAAACGCCCGAGTCGGGCGTTTTTTTGTGCTCACTTCGCTCACTGCGCCTGGGTCAGTACCAGCTCGCCGTCACGGAGCGGGATCTGCGCGCCCGGGTCGCGATCCATCCGGACACGCCCAACCTTCCCATCGATGTCGTACTTGACGTCGTAGCCGACCACTTTGTCCTGCACATCGGTTACGGTATCGCACCGTGTCTCGGTAGTCGTATAGGTATCGTTGGCCTGCATCCGCGCCTGGACTTTGTTGCCGGCGTAGCCGCCACCGACTGCGCCGGCCACGGTAGCGATCTTCTTGCCATTGCCGCCACCGACCTGATTGCCCAGCAAGCCTCCAACAACCGCCCCAACCGCCGTTCCCGCGATACGATTCGCGTCCTGCACCGGCCGCTGGCGAGTCACGCTCACCTCTTTGCAGACCTCACGAGGCGTCTTGATGGTTTCCTTGATCGGATCAACCGAGACCACACTGGCGAACGCAGGGCCGCGGTCTACCAGTGCGTAGGTCGCAAACGCCCCACCAGCGGTGGCGACAATCGCCCCGACGATGGCACCTATCAGCATCGATTTGTTCACTGATACATCCTCCTTCCGACGGGCCAGGCCCGACTGCGGCGGATTTGACCGCCCGGCACCGCGGAAGTTCGGATATACCGATCAGGGGCGTTCGTCGACCTCTTCGACCACCGGCGGAATCAGGTCATCGCGGGTAAGATTCAGCCAGGTCAGCAGCATGCCTGCCACGTAAACGGACGAGTAAGTGCCTGCACCGACCCCTACAAGCAGCGCCAGCGAGAAGCCCCACAGGTTTTCCCCTCCGAACGCCATCAGCGCACCGACGGCAAGCAAGGTCGATACCGAAGTCGCCAACGTGCGAAGCAGCGTCTGGGTCGTCGAGATATTGATGTTCTCGATCAACTCCGCCTTGCGCAAAACTCGGAAGTTTTCCCGGATTCGATCGAAGATGACGATGGTGTCATTAAGCGAATAACCGATAACGGCGAGCACGGCCGCCAGCACCGTCAGATCGAACGATATCTGGAACAACGAAAAAACGCCCAGCACCAGAACGACGTCATGGAACAGCGAGAGGACGGCGCCAAGTGCGAACTTCCACTGAAAGCGAAAGGCGACGTAAACCAGGATTCCACCCAGCGCCAGGAGCATACCGAGACCGCCCTGATCACGAAGCTCCTCACCCACTGCCGGCCCGACAAACTCGACGCGCTTGACGGTGATCCCACCCGCCGTCTCGTCACCTCTCAGCGCCTCAGCGATCCGCTCACCCAACAAGGGATCATCGCCGGGCATCCGCACCAGCACGTCAGTCGTGGCGCCGAAGCTCTGCACAACCGCGCTGTTGAATCCGGAGCGAGCCAGCTGCCCTCGCACCTGATCCAATGAGATCGGCTGTTCGTATGACAGTTCGATCAGGGTACCGCCAGTGAAGTCCAGCCCGAAATTCAGCCCCTTCACAGCCAGGCTGCCAAGCGAGGCCAGGGTAAGCAGTACGGTAATGGCAAAGGCCACGTAGCGCACACCCATGAAATTGATTACGCGTTTCATCGTGCTAGCCCCTTAAATCCACAACTTCTTGAGATCGCGGCCGCCATAGATCAGGTTGACCATGGCGCGAGTCACGATGATGGCCGTGAACATGGACGTCAGGATGCCGAGCGACAGCGTGACAGCGAAGCCCTTGATCGGGCCAGTGCCCATCGCGAACAGGATGCCGCCAACCAGCAAGGTGGTCAGGTTACCGTCCACGATGGCCGAGAAGGCGCGATCGAAGCCCTCATGAATGGCGCGCTGGATCGACATGCCGTTGGCGATCTCCTCACGTATCCGCGAGAAGATCAGCACATTGGCGTCCACCGCCATCCCCATCGTCAGCACGATACCGGCGATACCCGGCAAGGTGAGTGTCGCACCGAGCAGCGACATCAGCGCCGTGAGCACGACCATATTGAACAGCAAGGCAACGGTGGCCAGGATGCCGAAGAACTTGTAAATCACGACCATGAACAAGGCGACAAAAGGAAGCCCCACATCGCCGCCTGGACACCAAGCCGGATGTTTTCGGCCCCCAGGCTCGGACCGATGGTACGCTCTTCGGCGAAATACATCGGTGCAGCCAGACCACCAGCACGAAGCAGCAATGCCAGCTCCGACGACTCGCCCTGCCCGTCGAGGCCGGTGATACGGAACTGACTGCCCAGCGCGGACTGGATGGTCGCCAGGCTGATGATCTTCTTTTCTTCCTGGAAGGTCTCGATGGGCACTTCCTTTTCGACGCCGTCCACGGTCTGCTTGACGTACCGCGTGATCGGACGCTGCTCGATGAAGATCACCGCCATGCTGCGCCCAACATTGGTACGGGTGGCACGGTTCATCAGATCACCACCATGCCCATCGAGGCGAATGTTGACCTGTGGGCGACCGTTTTCATCGTAGCTGGCCTGAGCATCGGTGACCTGGTCACCCGTGATGATCAGATTGCGCTCGAGCTGAACGGGCGGTCTCCCCTCCTCGCGAAATTCGAAGGTCTCGGTGCTTGCCCGGGACGCATCGGGTTCGGCGGCCAGGCGGAACTCCAGATTCGCCGTCTTGCCCAGGATCCGCTTGGCTTCGGCGGTGTCCTGCACGCCCGGCAGCTCGACAACGATGCGGTTGGCGCCCTGCCGCTGCACCAGCGGCTCGGACACGCCCAGCTCGTTGACACGGTTGCGCACCGTCGTCAGGTTCTGCTTGATCGAATACTCGCGAATCTCGGCCAGTTTGGCCTCGGTGAGCGCCAGCCGTAGCACTTGCTGACCGTTACGCTCGACCGTCGTCAAGTCGAAATCGTTGAAATTCTGTCGGATCAGCGACTGGGCGCGCTCCAGGGTCTGCGCATCGGCGAAGCCTAGCTGCACGGCGTTGTTGGCCTGCGGCAGGCTGCGGTAACGAACACGCTCCTTGCGCAACAGCGTTTTGACCTCACCCTCATAAACGTTGAGACGCGTCTCGATGGCTTTGTCCATGTCGACTTCAAGCAGGAAGTGAACACCGCCGGAAAGGTCCAGGCCGAGCTTCATCGGGCTGGCGGACAGGTTGCGCAGCCACTCGGGCGTCGTCGGCGCCAGATTGAGCGCCACGACATAGGCGTCGCCCAGGGTCCGCCGTACGATGTCTTTCGCGGGCAGCTGATCGTCCTGCTCGACGAGCCGCAACAATCCACCGCGGCCATCTTCGCTCAGGCTCATCGCCTTGACCTCGATACCGGCATCGGCTAATGCCGAACGCGCACGATCGAGATCGGCTTCGGTGACGTTCAATGAGGTGGCGGCGCCGGTGATCTGAACGGCCGGATCATCCGGATACAGGTTCGGCGCCGAGTAAATCAGGGCGATGCCGAGCACCACCACGATCAGCAGGTATTTCCAGAGAGGGAATCTATTGAGCATGACGCAGCCCGTCTAATGACGCGGGGCGCCTTGCGCGCCCCGTCGTTTGATATTGAGAAGAAGTCAGCTCAGATGGCTTTCAGCGTGCCTTTGGGAAGCGTTGCGGCAATGGCCACCTTCTGGAACTTCAGCTCAACCGAGTCGGAAACTTCGATCACCACGAAATCGTCGGTCACCTTGGTCACCTTGCCAGCGATACCACCTGAGGTCACGACCTCGTCGCCCTTCTGCAAGCCGCCGATCAGATTCTTGTGCTCCTTGGCACGCTTGGCCTGCGGGCGCCAGATCATCAGATAGAAGATGACCAGGAAGCCGACCAGGAACAGCCACTCGAAACCGCTACCGGCGGGACCGGCGGCAGCCTCCTGGGCATGGGCGGCGGGAATCAGAAAGCTCATGTAGCACTCCTGTTGCAGAGATCAGTTAGTTATAGGAATCGTCAGGCAAGCGGCGGCGTTGGCAGACCGCGCTTGGCATAGAAGGCGTCGACAAAGGCAGCCAATGTACCCTGTTGAATAGCGTCGCGTAAACCGGCCATGAGCCGCTGGTAATGCCTGAGGTTGTGGATTGTATTCAACATGCTGCCAAGCATTTCGCCACACTTGTCCAGATGGTGCAGATAAGCCCGGGAGAAGTGTTTGCAGGTGTAACAATCGCAGCCGGCATCGAGCGGAGAATCGTCGAAACGGTGCGTGGCGTTGCGGATCTTGACCACCCCGCTATCGGTGAACAGGTGCCCGTTACGCGCGTTCCGTGTCGGCATCACGCAGTCGAACATGTCCACGCCGCGTCGCACACCCTCGACGAGATCCTCGGGCTTGCCGACACCCATCAGATAACGCGGCTTGTCGGCCGGCATCGCTGGCGGGAGGAAGTCGAGCACACGGATCATCTCGTCCTTGGGCTCACCAACCGAGAGCCCGCCGATCGCTAGGCCGTCAAAACCGATGTCGCACAGACCCTCCAGTGAGCGCATGCGTAGCGACTCGTGCATGCCCCCTGGACGATTCCGAAGAGCGCAGCAGGATTGTCGCCATGCGCGACCTTGGAGCGCTTCGCCCAGCGAAGCGACAACTCCATCGAGCGGCGCGCGACGTCTTCGTCGGCCGGGTATGGTGTGCACTCGTCGAAGATCATCACGATGTCGGACCCGAGATCCCGCTGCACCTGCATCGACTCCTCCGGCCCCATGAACACCTTCGCGCCATCCACGGGCGAGGAAAAATACACCCCCTCCTCCTTGATCTTGCGCATCGCACCCAGACTGAACACCTGGAAGCCACCCGAATCGGTGAGGATTGGCCCTTGCCACTGCATGAAGTCGTGCAGGTCACCGTGCGCCCTGATCACCTCCGTTCCCGGCCGCAGCCACAGATGAAAGGTGTTGCCCAGGATGATCTGGGCACCGATCGACTCGATGTCGCGTGGTAGCATGCCCTTGACGGTGCCGTACGTGCCGACAGGCATGAACGCCGGGGTCTCGACAGTGCCTCGGGGGAAGGTGAGTCGTCCGCGCCGCGCCCTCCCGTCGGTCGCGAGCAGCTCGAAAGACATATGACAGGTACGACTCATCGGGAATCCTCGGGACCGCGTGCGGCGGGGTTGCGCGTGATGAACATGGCATCGCCATAACTGAAGAAGCGGTAGCCGCTGGCGATCGCCTCGGCATAAGCCGCCATGGTCTCCCGATAGCCCGCGAACGCGGACACCAGCATCAGCAGGGTCGACTCGGGAAGATGGAAGTTGGTTACCAGGGCATCCACGACGTGGAACGGCTTGCCCGGGTAGATGAAGATATCGGTATCCCCGCTAAAGGGGGCAAGACGGCCGTCACGCGCCGCGCTTTCCAGCGAGCGGACGCTGGTCGTGCCCACCGCGATGACGCGACCGCCCCGGGCGCGGCACGCCAGCACTGCATCGACCACCGCCTGGTCCACTTCGAGCCATTCGCGATGCATCTGATGCTCTTCGATCCGATCGACTCGCACCGGCTGGAAGGTCCCGGCCCCGACATGCAAGGTCACGAATGCCGTTTCGATTCCTTTGCCGCGCAAGGCCTCGAGCAGCGCCGCATCGAAATGCAGTCCGGCAGTGGGTGCCGCCACCGCACCGGCACGCTCGGCATAGACGGTCTGGTAGCGTTCACGATCAGCCGTGTCGTCCGGCCGGTCTATATAAGGAGGCAACGGCATGTGCCCAACCCGCTCGAGCAGCGGCAGGACCGGTTCGGAAAATTCGAGTTCGAACAACGCATCGTGCCGGGCCAGCATCGCTGCCGCCCCACCTCCATCGATCAAAATCTCGCTGCCCGGCTTGGGCGACTTGCTCGAACGCACGTGCGCGAGAACCCGGTGCTCGTCCAGTACGCGCTCGACCAGCACTTCGACCCGGCCTCCCGAGGCCTTTTGGCCATAGAGCCTCGCCGGAATGACCCGGGTGTTATTGAAGACCATCAAGTCGCCCGGACGAAGGTAGTCGAGCAAATCGGCAAAGCCGCGGTGAGCCAACTGGCCGGTCGGGCCATCGAGCACCAGGAGCCGGCTGGCGCGACGCTCGGCCAGCGGATGCCGAGCGATCAGCTCATCAGGCAGATCAAAGGAAAAATCGGAAACTAGCATTGCAAGTGGTCGGCACGGCGTTCAGAGAGGGCGCAAAGCTTAGCGGAAAGCCTGGACGCTGACCAACATAGACGATTGACCGGCTCCTGCGGCATCCCTATACTGCGCCGCCACTGTGCCTCGATGGCGGAATCGGTAGACGCAGCGGATTCAAAATCCGCCGTTGGTAACAACGTGAGAGTTCGAGTCTCTCTCGAGGCACCATGACTCAAGTCCGGAGACAGACCTCGTCTTCGGCCACGGTCGCAAGCGCAGTAGCGGCCCTGAGCGGAATGAAGGTGCGCCCATCCTTCCGCCCCGTTCGACCTTTCGGCAAACCATGCGAAGCGGTCGACGCAAGACAACCGAATACATTCGTAACATCCATGAAAACGCGCATGAAAAGCGCGGTTTGCAGTGGGCAGATTCTATGACTCCGAGGGCTTGGCATCGCCTGGCGAGTTATCGTAGAGTGTGCCCACTGTGTTTGCATGGGTCGCCGTTGAATCGTGACCTGGTGCAGTAGATCCTTTTGATTTGCTACATCCCGTTCGACTCTTTACTCCTTGCAACCAGTCTCCGCCTCCTGCTTTGCAGAGGCGTTTCTACTATTGAGTTTCAAGGATACAGCGCTATGTCGAATCGTCAGAACGGTACCGTCAAGTGGTTTAACGACGAGAAAGGTTTTGGTTTCATCACGCCTGAGAGCGGTCCGGATCTGTTCGTGCACTTCCGCGCGATCGAAGGCAACGGCTTCAAGAGCCTGAAAGAAGGCCAGAAAGTCAGCTTCATCGCAGTGCAAGGTCAAAAGGGCATGCAGGCTGACCAGGTTCAAATCCAGGAATAAGCCTCCGCTCCGAAAAGCCCCTGATGGCAACATCAGGGGCTTTTTAATGCGTGCAATTCCGTAGAATGCGCGCCCGCCCTTCTCGCGAGACAAGCTGATGCGCAACCACCTGCTCAAGCCCCAGGGACAATTCCCGGCCGCCGGACTGATTCGCCGGCTTGCCGCACTCTTTTACGACACCTTTCTGTCGATTGCCCTGATGATGGTTGTGACCCTGATCTATCAGCAGGTCATTCTGCGTGCGATCTACGGCGGGGACGCGCTGAAGACCATGGCAGAGGCCGGCGGCCTCGACATCGACCCCATTCTGTCCACCCTGCTGCTGTTCACCCTGTTCGGCTTCTTCGCGAAGTTCTGGACGCACAATGGGCAAACGCTCGGCATGCAGGTCTGGGGTGTGCGCATTCAGAACGCCGATGGCAGCGCAATCGACCTGTGGCAGGCGTTGCTACGCTTCCTCCTCGCGATCATTTCCTGGGCGCCGTTGGGGCTCGGCTATTGGTGGATGCTTTGGGACAAGCAAAAACGGACTTGGCACGACATCTATTCGGAAAGCCAGGTAGTTCAGCTACCGAAGAACATCCACAAGAAGTGATCTGCGCGGAGCCGAGCGGGCAGCCTCAGCCCGCCCGCCGCAACAGGATCATGCCAGCCACGGCGCAAATGGCTGCCGGTACCGCCACCGCCAACAAGGGCGAGAAGCCGAATACCTGACTAGCCGGACCCAGCAGATCCTGCAGGATCCGAAACACAAAACCGACGACGACCCCCGTAAATATGCGTTGGCCCAGCGTGACCGAACGCAGCGGTCCGAAAATGAAGGATATCGCCAGGAGCACCAACGCCACCGTAACGGCCGGCTGCAATACCTTGGTCCAGAACGCGAGCCAGTAGCGGCTGTTGTTGAGCCCCTGCTCGCCAAGGTAGTGGATGTACCGCCAGAGACCGGTGACCGACAGCGCATCCGGTTCCATGACGACCGTACCCAGCAGTTGTGGCGTCAGCTGCACGTCCCAACGTTCTTCCTCTGCACGAACCACCTCGGTGTGATCACCACGAAAGTGCGTCGTGGAGAGGTCGATCAGCTGCCAATGGTCCTCCTGATACAGCGCGCGGCGTGCGAAACTCGCTGACAGCAACTGGCGCTGGTCGTCGAACCGGTAGCGGGTCACGCCCAGCAGCGTTCCATTGGGCTGCACCGCATTGATGTGGACAAACTCGTCGCCCTGACGATGCCAGAGCCCACGCTTGCTGCTCTGCGCTTCCCCGCGCCCTGAGCCGAGGCCCGCGTTGCCTGGGCGATGTTTTCGCTCCAGGGCGCCACATACTCACCGATCAGCACACCGACCAGCATCAACACCAGCATCGGCTTCATTACAGCCACGACGATGCGCCCCAGCGATACGCCAGCCGCGCGCATGATGGTCAGTTCACTGCTGCTGGCCAGTGTCCCGAGTCCAATCAGACAGCCGATCAGCGCGGACATTGGCAGCATTTCGTAAACGCGCGATGGCGTGGTCAGCAACACATAGAGCGCCGCGTCCAGCGAGCCGTAGCCCCCTTCACGTCACCGAGTTCGTCGATGAAGGCGAACAGCAGCGCCAGGCCGACGATGATGCCCAGTACCGTAAGGATCGCCAGCAGTACGTTGATGCCGATATAACGATCGAGTTTACGCATGGCCCACCTCCGCGGCAGCGCGACGCCGGCGCAAGGCCAACTGGAGCGGTTCCCAGTAGATCAACAGCAACCCCAGCACAAAGAACAGCCCGTGCACCCACCACAGGCCGAGCGCAACAGGGATACGCCCTTTGTCCAGCGAACCACGCGCCGCGATCAGTAACGCCAGATACGCCATATAGAGAAGGATTGCCGGCAACAGCTTCAAAAACCGTCCCTGCCGCGGATTGACCCGGGACAAAGGCACCGCCAGCAGCGTCACGACGAACACCAGCACCGGCAGGGAAATGCGCCACTGCAGCTCGGACTGCAGGCGGACATTGTCGCTACCAAGCAACTCGCGCGTAGGCATCGCCTCGCGCTCGCTCAGCTCGACACTCACCTCGGGCTTCGGAAGCAGGACGCCATAGGTGTCGTACTGGATCGCCCGATAGTTCGCCTGACCAGGATTGCCGTCATAGCGGTAACCGTTTTCCAGTATCAGATAACGACTTCCGTCCGGCTGGATTTCCTGCCGACCACGCTCGGCAACCAGCACCGACAGCCCGCGCTGCTCGCCCGAGGCGCTGGAAAGATTGGTTTCAGAGATGAACACACCAGCCAGTTCGGTCCTGTCGGCGGTCAGCTCGCGTGTATAGGTCACCCGGGTGCCGTCGCGCAGGGTCTGAAAACGGCCCGGCACGAGGGTGTCGAATTCGGTCAGCGAATCCTGTTCGTTGAGAATGCGATCGACCTCGGCCACGCCCTGCGGTGCCAGGCCCAGGCTCAACCAGCCAACCAGCATCGCAACCAGCGTCGCCGGGCCGAGGCTGTAGACGAGCAGGCGACGCTGGCTCATGCCGGTGGCCGACAGCACGGTCATTTCGCTGTCCAGATAGAGCCGCCCGTAGGCGAGCAGGATGCCGAGAAACAACCCCAGCGGGAGGATCAGCTGCAGGAAACCGGGCAACCGGTAGCCCATGATCATCAGCAGCACGCCGGGATCGAGCACGCCTTGCGCCGCCTGCGCCAGGTATTTGATGAAACGACCGCTCATGATGATCACGAGCAGCACCGCACTGACCGCGCTCAGGGTGACCAGCAGCTCACGGGACAGGTAACGAAAGACGATCAAACCGGACACTCCAGGGTTGTCAGGCTCCAGCGGCTGCGCTCAAACTAGCCGCCAAGTAGCCGGTCCGCACGCAGCGAGGGGTTGCCAAAACACCCCGCGCGACGAACCACCGGAAAATGAGCCCGGCATTATCCTGCAAACCCGACTCTTTGTCTTGGGGACCTGACGCCATGGAATTCGCTGTAAAGAACACCAAAGCCGCCGCGACCAAAACCGCCACGCTGATCCTGCCGATCGGCGAGGACCGGACGCTGGGCCCGGCCGCACAAAGTGTGGACCAGGCCAGCAACGGGGCAATCAGTGCGATCCTCAAGCGTGGCGACCTGCAGGGCAAAACGGGTCAGACCCTGCTGCTGCATGGCCTACCCAACCTGAAAGCGGAACGGGTACTGCTGCTGGGCACTGGCAAAGCCGACGAGCTCGACAGCCGCCAGTGGCGCAAGGCCGCAGCCGCCGCGCTGGCTGCAATCAAGGGTCTGGGCGGCGCGGATGCCGCCGTCGCACTACAGGATGTGCGCATCAAGAATCGTGATGAATACGCACGTGCCCGCATTCTGGTCGAGGTGTTGGCCGATGGGCGATATGTCTTCGACCAGTTCAAGAGCAAGAAGGCCGATGTCCCCGCCTTGCGCAAGGTCACCCTGCTCGTGGACAAGGCCGAGCAGACCCAGGCGGAGCTTGCGGCGCGCCATGCCAGCGCCATCGCCGCAGGCATGAGCCTGACCCGCGACCTGGGCAATCTGCCGCCGAATGTCTGCCACCCCAACTACATGGCCGATCAGGCCAAGCAACTGGGCAAGGCCTTCAAGGGGCTCAAGGTCGACGTACTGGACGAGAAAAGCTGCGCGAGCTGGGAGCCGGCTCCTTCCTGGCCGTCTCTCAGGGCAGCGAGCAGCCAGGTTGCATCGTCGTCATGCAGTACAACGGCGGCAAGAAAGGTGAACAACCCTATGCGCTGGTCGGCAAGGGCATCACCTTCGACACTGGCGGCATCAGCCTCAAGCCCGGGCTGGGCATGGACGAGATGAAGTACGACATGTGCGGTGCCGCCAGTGTACTGGGCACCTTCCGTGCTGCGCTCGAATTGCAGTTGCCGATCAATCTCGTCGGGCTGCTCGCCTGCGCCGAGAACATGCCAAGCGGCAACGCCACACGCCCCGGCGACATCGTCACGACCATGAGCGGCCAGACCGTTGAAATTCTCAATACCGACGCCGAAGGCCGGCTTGTGCTCTGCGACACCCTCACCTATGCCGAGCGCTTCAAGCCCCGCGCCGTCATCGACGTTGCCACGCTCACTGGTGCCTGCATCGTGGCACTGGGAAGCAACACCTCCGGCCTGCTCGGCAATAACGACGAACTCGTCCAGCAAGTGCTGGGGGCGGGACAGAAAGCAGACGACCGCGCCTGGCAGTTGCCGCTGTTCGACGAATACCGGGAACAGCTGGACAGCCCGTTCGCCGACATGGCCAACATCGGCGGTCCGAAAGCCGGCACCATTACCGCGGCGTGCTTCCTGTCGCGCTTCACCAAGGCGTACCCCTGGGTTCATCTGGATGTTGCCGGCACCGCCTGGACCAGCGGCGGCAAGGAGAAAGGCGCCACCGGTCGTCCCGTACCGCTGCTGATGCAGTACCTGCTGGACCGGGCGGGCGAGGCGTGAGAACGGACGGCGCATGACCCGCATCGAGTTCTACGTACTGGCGGATGGCGAACCGGCGAGCCGTGCCCGAGCGGCCTGCCAACTGGCGAGCAAGGGCTGGCAGCACGGCATGCCCGTGTTCATCCGCTGCCAGGACGCCGGTCAGTGCGAAGCGCTCGACACGCTGCTCTGGAGTTTTCGCGCCGAGCGTTTCGTCCCGCACGAGCTGCACGAGCATGATCCGCATGCACCCGTAGTGATCGGCATCGACGAAGCACCAGCCGTGCCTCAGGGACTGCTGGTCAACCTTTCGTCGAGCCTTTCACCACATGTCGACCAGTTCAGCCGCGTGATAGAGATCGTCAACCAGCAACCGGAGCTGCTGACCGTTTGCCGGGACAATTTCCGCCTCTATCGGCAGCGCGGCTATGATCCCAAACGGGTCGAACTCTAGCGAACCCTCGACGCGGACCTGCCGCATCGAACAGAACGATGTCGCCAGGCAGGGCGACAGAGCGTTGTCACAGCCAGGACGCTCAATCTCCCGGAACCTTAGATGACCCAGACTTACCCTCAGAAACCCACCCAGTTGCTCGACGACCTGGAATCAATCCGTGCATTGCTCGGTGACCACGAACCCGAGCGAGTGAGCGAGGCCGTCGACCCCGACAGCATCCCGCTGCTGTCCGAGGTGGTCGAGCCGGCACCTGAACGTGCGAGCCCGCACGAAGCCGAGCCCGAACCGCGCGAACCGGCCGTGCGCACGGCCTTCCGTACCCTGGCCGAGCGCCATCTCGACCATGAGCTGCGCAACGCGGCGCAGCTCATCCTGCAGGAAGTCATCGATGACTTCGTACCCCAGATCGAAGCGGAACTGCGCCAGCGCCTGGAAGCGCGTGCCGCGCAACTGATCAAGTCCCAGCGGCCCTGACCGCCCTCCCGATCCGACGCGGCGGCTGTCACAGCGCCCCGGGTCACGCGTGACAGAAAAGCGCCATAGCGGTTCCGCCGCTCTGCTACTTTGCCTTTATACTTGCCCGCTTTTCCGATTAGCCGTTCTAAGGGTCCCGCCGCATGGACAAGACCTACCAGCCGCATGCCATCGAAACCTCCTGGTACCAGACCTGGGAATCGAACAACTATTTCGCACCCCAGGGTTCGGGCGAGCCCTACACCATCATGATCCCGCCGCCGAACGTTACCGGCAGCCTGCACATGGGTCATGGCTTCAACAACGCCATCATGGACGCGCTGATCCGCTGGCGTCGCATGCAGGGGCGCAACACCCTCTGGCAGCCCGGCACCGATCACGCCGGTATCGCCACGCAAATGGTGGTCGAGCGGCAACTCGGCGCCCAGGGCATCAGCCGCCACGACCTGGGCCGCGAGAAGTTTCTCGACAAGGTATGGCAGTGGAAGGAAGAGTCCGGCGGCAACATCACCCGCCAGATCCGCCGCCTCGGCTCCTCGGTCGACTGGTCGCGTGAGCGCTTTACCATGGACGACGGCCTGTCAAACGCGGTGAAGGAGGCCTTCGTCCGCCTACACGAAGACGGCCTGATCTACCGCGGCAAGCGGCTGGTCAACTGGGACACCAAGCTGCATACCGCGATCTCGGACCTCGAGGTCGAAAACCACGACGAAAAAGGCCACCTGTGGCATCTGCGCTACCCCTGGCCGAAGGCTGCCGCACGGCTGATGGAAAGGACTATCTGGTGGTCGCCACCACCCGCCCGGAAACCGTACTGGGCGATGCCGCGGTTGCCGTGCATCCCGCGGACGAGCGATACAAGGACCTGATCGGCCGGCACATCATGCTGCCGCTGGTCAATCGCCTCATCCCGATCGTCGCCGACGACTACGTCGACCTCGAGTTCGGCACCGGTTGCGTGAAGATCACCCCGGCCCACGACTTCAACGACTATGAGGTCGGCAAGCGCCATCACCTGCCGCTGATCAACATCTTCGACCGCAACGCAGCGATCCTGACCCGGGCGCAAGTGTTCAACATCGACGGCACGCCCAACGACCGGATCGACACGAGCCTGCCGGACGGCTATGCCCACATGGACCGCTTCGATGCACGCAAGGCCATCGTCGCCGAGTTCGAGGCGATGGGCCTGCTGGAGCAGATCGACGACCACGCATTGAAAGTGCCGCGCGGTGATCGCTCGGGCACCATCATCGAGCCCTGGCTGACCGACCAGTGGTACGTCTCGACCAAGCCGCTGGCCGACAAGGCCATCGCCGCCGTGGAAAGCGGCGAAATCCAGTTCGTGCCCAAGCAGTACGAGAACATGTACTTCAGCTGGATGCGCGATATTCAGGACTGGTGCATCAGCCGCCAGCTCTGGTGGGGCCACCGCATTCCGGCCTGGTACGACGAAGCCGGCAACGTCTATGTCGGCCGCGACGAACAGGAAGCGCGCCGTCGATACAACCTGGGCAACCAGATCAACCTGCGCCAGGACGAGGACGTGCTCGACACCTGGTTCAGCTCGGGCCTGTGGACATTCTCCACCCTCGGCTGGCCGGAGCAGACCGACTTCCTCAAGACCTTCCACCCGACCGACGTGCTGGTTACGGGCTTCGACATCATCTTCTTCTGGGTCGCCCGGATGATCATGCTCTCCACGCACCTGACCGGGCAGATTCCGTTCAAGACGGTCTACGTGCACGGCCTGGTCCGCGATGGCCAGGGGCAGAAGATGTCCAAGTCCAAGGGCAACGTGCTCGACCCGCTGGACATCGTCGACGGTATCACCCTCGACGCGCTGCTCGACAAGCGCACCAGCGGCATGATGCAGCCCAAGCTGGCCGAGAAGATCGCCAAGCAGACCCGCGCCGAATTTCCCGAAGGCATCGCCAGCTACGGCACCGACGCCCTGCGCTTCACCTTCTGCTCGCTGGCCTCCACCGGCCGCGATATCAAGTTCGACATGGGCCGCGTCGAGGGCTATCGCAACTTCTGCAACAAGATCTGGAACGCGGCGAACTTCGTCTTCGAGAACACGGAAGGCAAGGACACCGGCGTCAATGGCGAGCCCGTCGAACTGTCCTCGGTCGATCGCTGGATCATTTCGGCCCTGCAACGCACCGAAAGCGAAGTGAACCGCCAGCTCGAAGCCTTCCGCTTCGACCTCGCCGCCCAGGCGCTGTACGAGTTCATCTGGGACGAGTACTGCGCCTGGTACCTGAGCTGGTCAAGCCCGTACTCTGGGACGAGACCGCCAGTGCCGAACGTCAGCGCGGCACCCGCCGCACCCTGGTACGCGTGCTGGAAACCGCACTGCGCCTGGCGCACCCCTTCATGCCGTTCATCACCGAGGAGATCTGGCAGCGCGTCGCACCGCTGGCGGGCAAATCCGGCCCGACCCTGATGCTGCAGCCTTGGCCGGAATTCAATCCGGAGCGCCTTGATGAGGCCGCCGAGCAGGATATCGAATGGGTCAAGGCGTTCATGCTCGGCATTCGCCAGATTCGCGGCGAGATGAACATCTCGATGGCCAAGCGCATTGACGTGGTGCTCGGCAACGCCAGCGAAACCGATCGCCGTCGCCTTGCCGACAACGAACCCTTGCTGAAGAAGCTGGCCAAGCTCGAAAGCGTGCGCATCCTCGGAGCGGGTGAAGACGCGCCGCTGTCGGCGACCGCACTGGTCGGCGACATGCAGGTACTGGTGCCCATGGCCGGCCTGATCGACAAGGATGCGGAGCTTGCCCGCCTCGACAAGGAAATTGCCCGCCTGGATGGCGAAGTGAAGCGCGTCGGCGGCAAGCTGGGTAATGCCGGGTTCGTCGACAAGGCGCCTGCCGAGGTGATCGAGAAGGAGCGCGCCAAGCTCGCCGAAGCCGAACAGGCAAAAGCGCGGCTGGTCGAGCAACGCGAGCGCATCGCCGGCTTGTGACCGAGAAGGCCAGCACTCCAGGTGCTGGCCTTTTTTGCATGACCCTTTGCACGTGATCGATGACAAGTAAAACCCGTGGCGGCCGATACACTACGCCGCACGGAAACGAACAATTAGCAGGCAGGCCGGATATCGCAAAGCGCTCCAGGACATGAAGTTAGGTAGTGCCGGCGACTCGTTGCCCCACGCCATCCAGGTTCCAACGCCGGCGTCAGCCTTCGTGCCGCGGTTCAGCTTCATCTCGTTCAGCCTATTGCATCGCTCGGGCCTGCCATCACCGAGCTGACGCCCCCACGGGCGCGCCGGTCTGGTTTCTCAATCTGGAGACCCTCCGATGTACGCACTCATGGCTGTCGTATTCTTCATCGGCTACCTATGCATAGCCTTGGAACACCCGCTGCGGATCGACAAGGCGGCCCTGGCGATCCTCACCGCTGTCTTGTGCTGGACGCTGCTGGTGCTCGGCGCCGACTCGATACTCCCGCTTGTACAAGGCGGCGATGCGGTCGCGGGGAGTGCCTCGGAGACCGTTGTCGAATCCCTCAGACATCACCTGGGCGAAATCTCGGAGATCCTGTTCTTCCTGCTCGGTGCCATGACCATCGTCGAGCTGATCGACTCCCACGAAGGCTTCAAGGTCATCACCGACCGCATCCAGACGCGCAAGCGTGTTCATCTGCTGTGGATCATCGGCTTCCTGACCTTCTTCCTCTCCGCCGCGCTGGACAACCTCACCACTACCATCGTGATGGTCTCGCTCTTGCGCAAGCTGATCCGTGGGCGCCCCGAACGCTGGCTCTTTGTCGGCGTCGTGGTCATCGCGGCCAACGCCGGTGGCGCCTGGTCGCCGATCGGTGACGTAACCACCACGATGCTCTGGATCGGCAACCAGATCACCGCCTCGGGTGTCATCGTCGGGTTGTTCTTGCCGAGCCTGGTCTGCCTGCTGGTGCCACTCTTGATCCTCAGCTTCCGCATGCGGGGCGAGGTACCCCGCCCAGCCGCTCGCGCCCACCTGGCCGAGTCGAACCCACCGGAGACCACGCCGTTCGAGCGCAACCTGGTACTGGCGCTCGGCCTCGCGGCGCTGGTCTTCGTGCCCGTGTTCAAGACCGTCACGCACCTGCCGCCCTACATGGGCATCCTCTTCGGTCTCGGCGTGCTCTGGGTTACCACCGAATTCCTTCACCGCGACAAGGAGCACGAGCACAGGCATCCGCTATCGGTGGTCGGCGTGCTGCGCAAGGTCGACACGCCAAGCGTGCTGTTCTTTCTTGGCATCCTGCTGGCGGTCGCGGCGCTGGCCACGGCCGGGCATTTGACTCAGGTTGCCGTGGCGCTGCGCGACTCGCTGGGGCACATCTATCCGATCAACTACACCATCGGCTTGCTCTCGGCCGTGGTAGACAACGTACCGCTGGTCGCCGGCGCGATGAAGATGTACCCGCTGGTCAGCCCAGCCGCTCTCGCCTCCGCTGCGCCAGCCGATGCCAACTGGTTGTCTCAATTCGTGGTCGACGGCAATTTCTGGGAGATGCTTGCCTACTGCGCCGGTACCGGCGGCAGCACGCTCATCATCGGCTCGGCCGCCGGGGTCGCCGCCATGGGCATGGAGAAGATCAGTTTCACCTGGTACGTCAAGCACGTCAGCCTGCTGGCATTTCTTGGCTATACCGCAGGCGCCGTGACCTACATCGGCATACTCGCGCTGCGCTGACCCGTCCCCGCCCGTCGCTGCGACGGCCGGGCGGTTCTCTACAAGGAGTTCGCGATGACCATCAGCAAGACCAAGAGCAGTTTTTACCGTCGGCTTTACGTGGCCTGGCTGGTCGACAGCGCTACCGCAAGCAGCGTGCCCGAGCTGATGGCAGCGACCGGAATGCCAAGGCGTACGGCGCAGGATACCCTGGCCGCGCTCGCCGACCTGGATATCGACTGCCGCTTCGCCCAGGAGTCTGGCGAGCGCCACAATGCCGGCCGTTATCGCATCCATGACTGGGGCGCCGTCGACCCTCGCTGGATCGAGCGCCATCTGCCGAAGATCAAGGAGACGCTCGGCTACCCGTGAGTCATCGCGCAGGGAGCCTCTCAGCCATCCGTAGCGTGGTCCATTCCGGCGCACACCGCTAAGCTGTCTCTCTTCCTGCCGCATGGTCTGCCTCTCGATGCCTCAACGCCCTGCCCTGTTCCCGGTCCTGCTCGCCGGTGCGACCCTGCTTCTCGTTGTCCACGGACTCGGCCGTTTCATCTACACGCCCCTGCTGCCCTGGCTTGTCGAAGACGGCCTGCTGAGCGTCCAACAAGGTGCGCGCATCGCCAGCTGGAACTACCTGGGTTATCTGATCGGCGCCCTGCTCGCCCTGCGCTGGCATCGTGTCGCGCAGATCCGCCGCAGCCTGCCGTGGGCATTGGGGCTGCACATACTCAGCTCGCTGGCGCAAACGCAGGCGGAATCGGCGGACACGCTCTCGGCGCTGCGCCTGCTGAACGGGATCAGCAATGGCCTGGTGTTCGTCCAGGCGCCCTCGCTGATCCTCGAATGGCTGGCGCGCCAGCAGCGTGTCGCCTCCAGCGGGCTGGTTTATCTGGGCGTCTGTGTCGGTCTGGTTCTTTCCAGTGTGCTGGTCAGCCTGAGCGATGGCCTGCTGGTTGGTGCCGATCGCTGGTGGCCAGCGGCACTGCTGTCCGTTCCCTTGGCTTGGTGGGGCTGGCGTCAACTATCGCAGCTGGACCTGCCGATCGAAACAGCACCCGACCCGACCGCGAAGGTGCCCAGCGGAAGGCTGCTCGATCGCGCCAGCACGCCTCTGTTTCTGTCCTACGCCGGGGCAGGCATGGGCTACATCCTGCCGATGACCTTCCTGCCGATGGTGGCGCGCCTGCAGGTCGAGCCTGGCGATTTTCTCGTCGACAGCAGCTGGCTGGTGGTCGCGCTCGCGACGCTGCCCTCGCCCTGGTTGTGGAATCGGCTCGGCGCACTGCTGGGCGATACGCTCGCGTTGCGGTTGAGCTATGTCGCTCAGCTGCTTGGCGTCCTGGGCGCACTGCTGATACCGGGCGCACCCGGCATATTGACGTGCGCCGTGCTGGTCGGTGGCACCTTTCTCGGCACCGTGCTGCTGACCCAACGCCTTGCCCGGACTCTGCACCCGCATCAGGGGCCGCGGCTGTCCGCTGCTCTGATCGCGCTCTACAGCCTGACCCAGCTGGCAGGGCCCTGGCTGACCGGCGTCTGGCTGGGCATGGGCGGCTCGCTGCACTCGGCGTTCTGGCTGGGCGCGGGGGCCTTGCTCTGGGGCTTGGGGTGGATGCTGCTGGTGCCCCGCCGCCGCTGAAAGCTGTGGGACAATGCGCGCTTCTCATCACACCAACGCCTGACCATGCCCGCCCCGAAACCACCCGTACCGCCCGCTGGCGGCAACCCCGGCCTGCATCCGCGCAATCGGCACAGCGGTCGCTACGATTTTCCGAAGCTGATCGCCGGCTGCCCGGAGCTGGCGCCATTCGTCATTCTCAATCCCTACGGCAAGCAGAGCATCGACTTCGCCAACCCCGATGCCGTGCGCGTCTTCAACCGTGCGCTGCTCAAACAGTTCTACGGCATCGCCCACTGGGACATTCCGCCCGGCTACCTCTGCCCGCCAATCCCCGGACGAGCCGATTACCTGCATGGGCTGGCCGACCTGCTCGCCGAGCAGAATGGCGGCGAGATTCCGCGCGGCAGCAACATACGCGCGCTGGACATCGGCACGGGAGCGAACTGCATCTATCCGTTGATCGGCCGACGTGAGTACGGCTGGCGCTTCGTGGGTTCGGACATTGACGCTACGGCCCTCGCATCGGCCCGGGCGATCCTCAAGGCGAATCGCCTGGAAAAGCGGATCGAGATACGCCAGCAGCACAACTCCCGGCTGATATTCACCGGCCTCATCGAGCCGGCCGATCGGTTCGACATCACGCTGTGCAACCCGCCGTTCCACGCATCCGAGGCCGAAGCCAGCAACGGTAGTCGGCGCAAGTGGCGCAACCTGGGCAAGCTGGACCCCAAACGCAAGCTGCCGGCGCTGAATTTCGGTGGGCAAGCAGCCGAGCTTTGGTGCGAGGGTGGAGAGGCGGCCTTCATCGCGCGGCTGGCTGAAGAAAGCCAAGGTGTCGGACCGCAGATTTGCTGGTTCAGTACGCTGGTTTCGAAAGGTGCCAACGTGCGCCCGCTACAGGCGCGACTCGCCACCCTTGGCGCGCAACAGGTGCGCATCTTCGAAATGGCCCAGGGACAGAAGCGCAGTCGTTTCGTCGCCTGGACCTTTCAGGACCATGTTCAGCGCGCGCTGTGGCGCACCAATCACTGGAAGGCGGCCAACCCGGACTGAGGCGTCCGGGCCAGGGTTCAAACCGCGATATCCCAGTGCTGCCGATCTTTCAGTGCCAGCGTTTGGATATAGCGCGGTTCGCCATTGATTTCCTCGAGCTCGGTCATGCCGGCCAGCTCCCCGACCACGCGGTAGCGCTTGCCGACGCGCTTGTCCTGCAGGGGGTAAAGCTGAGCGATCTGTTGGGCGAGTTCGGTAAGGGTGGACATCGTTCTGCTGCTCCAGGTAACTGCATGCCGCAGCTTTTTACAGGGCTCTGATGACGGTTCTGCGACAGCTTTGTTTCGTCTCGCTTGTTTGGAGCCAGCGACATCGAATTGATTCCGCACCAAGCGCAAAAAACCGACCGAGCCGCCGATCAACAGATTCCGACGCCCAGCTGCATTAAGGCCAGGCCACCGCGCTGCCAGCCCCACCAGGCGGCCATCAGGACGAAGGCGAAGAACGCAAGGCCGCCGAGCCAGAGCCCATGTCTGCTCATCACGCTGCCCCTGCCGCCAGTCGCACCCGGTCGACCGGCTGCTCCCGGATCGGCCAGTTGAGTGCGGCAGCCATCAGGCTGAGCGCGATCGAGATCTGCCAGACGAGGTCGTAACTGCCGGTCCGGTCATAAACCCAACCGCCCAGCCAACCACCAAAGAACGAGCCGATCTGGTGGAACAGGAACACGATGCCGCCGAGCATGGACAGGTTGCGCACACCGAACAACGTGGCCACCGTCCCGTTGGTCAGCGGCACCGTCGACAGCCACAGCAGCCCCATGGCGATGCCGAAGGCATAAGCCGTCCAGAGCGTCAGCGGGGCAAAGAAGAACGCGGCGATCACCACGCCGCGCAACAGGTAGAGCGCCGTCAAAAGCTTCGGCTTCGAATAGCAGCCGCCCAGCCAGCCGGCCGTGTAGGTCCCCACGATGTTGAACAACCCGACCAGTGCCAGCACCGTGGTCCCGGCCATCGCCGGCAGCCCCTGATCGACCAGGAAAGCCGGCAGGTGCACCCCGATGAAGACCACCTGGAAGCCGCAGACGAAAAAACCCAGCGCGAGCAACCTGAACCCTGAATGCCCCACTGCCTCACGCAACGCCTCACCGAGCGATTGTTGAGGTCCGGACACCGGCGCGGCCGGGCCGCTGCGCAGCATCAAGGCCAGCGGCACGATCATCGCCACCAACAATCCAAGCGCGAGCAGAGCCGAGGACCAACCCAGCCAACCGATCAGCCCGAGCGTACCCGGCAGCATCGCGAACTGACCGAACGAACCCGCCGCGCTGGCGACACCCATGGCCATGCTGCGCTTTTCGGCCGGCACGGCACGGCCAACCGCGCCGAGGATCACCGAGAACGACGTGCCCGACAGCCCGAGTCCGATAAGCAAACCGGCACTCAGCGACAACGACGCGGCTGTCTCGGCCCCGGCCATGAGGGCCAGACCGATCGCATAGAGCACGCCGCCGATCACCACCGCCCGGACCACGCCGAAGCGGTCTGCCAGCGCTCCGGTGACCGGCTGCGCCAGCCCCCAGATGAGGTTCTGCAGGGCGATGGCGAACGCAAAGACTTCACGCCCCCAGCCGAATGCCTCACTCATCGGCGGCAGGAACAGGCCGAAGCCGTGCCGCGTCCCCAGAGACACCGCGAGAATCAGCGAACCGCCCAGCAGGATCCAGGTACTGTTGCGCCACACCGTCATCATCGACACATCCAGCAAAGAAATGAAAGGCAACCATCTTACTCGCATTGCAAGCCTTCGCCGTACCCGGTTTTTTGCCCTGCGGAGCGACGGGCCCCTCGGTTAAACTGCGCCCCGTCTGCCTCAGCCGCCGCGAGCCCGAAATGCCCATCCGCCATTGCATCGTCCACCTGATCGAGAAAAAGCCCGACGGCACGCCCGCCGTGCTGCATGCCCGCGACTCGGAGCTGGGCCAATCCCAGGCCATCGAGAACCTGCTGGCGGACCTCAACGAGAGCTACAACGCCAAGCAGGGCAAGGCCTGGGGCTATTTTCACGAGGAGTCCGGGGCATACCCCTTCAGCGGCTGGCTGAACCAGTACATGGACGCCAACCTCGACTTCACCGCGTTCAGCCGGCAAGCCGTCGAACATCTGCAGAAACTGATGGAGGAATCGAACCTCTCCACCGGCGGCCATGTACTGTTCGCACACTATCAACAGAGCATGACCGACTATCTGGCCATTGCCCTGCTCCACCACAGCAACGGTGTGACCGTGACCGACGCGCTGGACGTGGCCGAGGCCAAGCATCTGGACCTCGGCCAACTGCACCTGGCTACCCGGATCAACCTGTCGGAATGGAAAAACAACGGCCAGTCGCGGCAGTACATTTCCTTCATCAAGGGCAAGAATGGCAAGAAAGTCTCGGAATACTTCCGTGACTTCATTGGCTGTCAGGAAGGCGTCGACGGCCCCGGGGAAACCCGAACCCTGCTCAAGGCGTTCAGTGATTACGTCGAGAACGAAGACCTGCCCGAGGAAAAGGCGCGCGAAAAGACCAGCGCCCTGGTCGGTTACGCCAGCAGCCAGGCCAAGATCGGCGAGCCGATGTCCCTGGAAGAGCTGTCCGGCGTCATCGACGAAGAACGCCCACGCGCGTTCTACGACCACATCCGCAACAAGGACTACGGCCTGTCGCCGGAAATCCCGGCGGACAAGCGCACCCTCAACCAGTTCCAGCGCTTCACCGGGCGCGCCGAAGGGCTGTCGATCAGCTTCGAATCACACTTGCTCGGCTCGAAGGTCGAGTACGACGAGGCCCGTGACATGCTCATCATCCGCCACCTGCCGACCCAGCTGAAAGACCAGTTGAAGCGGCGCAAAGGCTGAACAGGCGCGCTGCGCGCCGTTCCTGCGACGTGGCGACGCGGCAAGGAAATGCATGCGCCGCGGAATGAAATGCGGATTTTCCAGTCACATGGCAGCCAAACGGCCAGGCAACCCGCACGCCCGCTCTGCTAAGGATCAACAATGGATTGGCTTCACCTGATTATCTTGTCCCTCGTGCAGGGCATCACCGAATTTCTTCCGATCTCCTCTTCCGCCCACCTCATCCTGCCGTCGCAGGTGCTCGGCTGGCCTGACCAGGGCCAGGCGTTCGACGTGGCCGTGCACGTCGGCACCCTGCTCGCCGTGCTGATCAGCTTTCGCCAGGAGGTCATCGCCACGAGCCGCGGCTGGCTGGCGCACGTCTTCCAACGCCGCGCCAGCGCCGAAAGCCGGCTGGGTTGGGCGATCATCATCGGCACGCTACCGGCGGGCATCATCGGTCTGCTGATGGAGGACTACATCGAGCAGTACACCCGCTCGATGCTGTTCATTGCCGCCACCACGATCATCTTCGGCCTGCTGCTGTGGTACGCCGATGCCAAGGGGCGGCGTGTCGCGGACATCGAGCAGCTGACCTGGAAGAGCGCCCTGATCATCGGCCTCGCCCAGGCGCTGGCGCTGATTCCGGGCACCTCGCGCTCGGGCATTACCATGACGGCGGCGCTGCTGCTCGGCTTCACACGACAGACCGCAGCACGCTTTTCCTTTCTGCTGTCGATTCCGCTGATCCTGGCAGCAGGCGGGCTGAAGGCGGTGGAACTGGCACAGTCGGGCGAAGCGGCACACTGGAACGACATTTTCATCGGCGCGGCGCTGTCCTTCGTCGCCGCCTTCCTCTGCATCAAGCTGTTCCTCAAGGCACTCGACGCGCTGGGCATGCTGCCCTTCGTAATCTACCGCCTGCTGCTGGGCATCACCCTGCTGCTCATTGCCCTCTGAGCACGAACGGCCGCGGCGGGTTCTACCTGCCGCGGTGTAGCGCTCAGCGCGCCTCGATGCGATACCCGATGCGTGGGAAGTGAACGTGGACCACCCCGGCGCGTTCGTCCTCGCGACGCAGGATCAGCTCTTCGAGGCCAGCGAAAACCAGCTCACCCTCGACCGGATCGGTGCCGTAGTCGACCGCCGCGACGCTGACCCGCTGGCCGACCTGAAAACCGTTCGGGTCGGAGAAGGCCTCGTCCGGCAGCGCCGCCGGTTCGGCTTCACGCGCCACTTTCAGTGCATCCTCGGCGGATAGTTCGCTCCAGGCCCCATGGCCGACGCCAAGCACCTTGCCCAGCCAGGCGGCAACCTCGGGATAATCCTTGACCAGCGGCGCCGTAACCGGCGTCGCCTTGAGGAACCACAGACAATGGGCCACCGACAGATCGGCGATACAGGGCGCGTCGCCCAGCAGGAACTCGCCGCCCGACCGCGACAGTTGCTGCTGCAACCGCGCCATCAGCACCGGCCAGTGGTTTTTCGCCTGCTCCAGCGGCACCCGGGAAACCGAACCACTGCTGAACAGCGCCGCGCGATCCTTGCTGAACACTTCGACGAACTCTTTCGGCACCTGGGCGAAGCGCAGCGCCATGGATTCGGGCTGGAACACCAGGCTCACCGCATGCAGGAAAAGCACCGAATCCGCCCATTGCGCCAAGGTCGCCGCGACAAACTCCAGGCCCTCAGGGAACAGCGCCGGCGTGGCCTTCTCCGCTTCAAGGCGGCGCGCCATCAGGGCGGTGTCGCAATACACATCGGCACCGATCTGCAACACTGGCGTGCGGCGATAGCCGCCGGTCAGCGCGGTGAGGTCCGGCTTGGGCATTACCGGCGGAATCTGTACCGACCGCCAGGACAGCTGCTTGAAACCCAGCATCAGACGCGCCTTCTCGGCGAAGGGCGAGGTGGGGTAGTGGTGCAGGATCACGTCGTGCATGTCGGCTCCGCCAGTCAGATAGGTAGACGGGCAGCTTACTCGCCGATGCGCGGGCGGCCTACCCGCTCAGGTGATTGATGCACCATTCAGCACGACGCAGCCGCCCTGGCTGGCGACCAGCGCTTCCTTGGCCTGCTTCGTCATCCGCTTGACCTGGCGCTCACGGCGCAGCGCATCGCCTTTGCCCGCGCAGCTTTCCACGTAGACCAGCGCCACCGCCGGGCTGGTGTGGAAGAAGCGCGCGCCGCGGCCGCTCTGGTGCGCGACGAACCGGCGCTGGGCATCGTCGCTGATGCCGCAGTAGAGCGCACCGTTGGCGGCACGTACCAGGTAGACGAACCAGGGTTTAGGAGGGGCGTCGCTCATGCGGCGGAAAAATCTCGTACGGATCGGAAGAAGTGCGGGTCATTGGCCGCCACGGATTGTCGGGCCATGCTCGCTGCGCGGCAAGCCGAGCCGGCAGCAGCCGGCGTCGTGCGGGCTGGAACCGCGGCGTCGAACCCGCCGGGCGCGATCGCTCGCCGCTTCGCTTAGCAAAGTCCGTCGATCCTGTCGAGATATGGTGGCGGATCGCCTTTGCGTATACTGCGCCGATGTTTGCCCAAACCGCGTTCCGAAAGCGCTGCACCTCCTGGTTGCTGGCGACCGGACTCTTCCTGATGCTCAGTAGCTGCGCTGAACCGCCCAGCGCGCTGGAGCGTATCAAGGAGGAAGGTGTGCTGCGCGTGATCACCCGCAACAGCCCCTCCACCTATTTCCAGGACCGCAATGGCGAAGCCGGCTTCGAATACGAGCTGGTGAAGCGCTTTGCCAGCCACCTGGGCGTCGAGCTGCAGATTGAAACGGCCGACAACATCGAGGAAATCTTCACCCGCCTGAACCGTCCCGGCGGCCCGGCGCTCGCCGCGGCCGGCCTGGTCGCGAGCGATGGACGCAAGGATCTGGTGCGCTTCACCCAGCCGTATCTCGACGTGACCACACAAGTGGTCTATCGCAAAGGACAGCGTCGACCTACCCAACCCGAAGACCTGGTCGGCAAGCGCATCCTGGTCCTCAAGGGCAGCAGCCAGGCGGAAAAGCTCAGGGCCTTGCAGACCGAGCTGCCGGACCTGCGCTATGAGGAATCCGACGCGGTGGAAGTGGTCGACCTGCTGCGCATGGTGGACGAAGGCCAGGTCGATCTGACATTGGTCGAATCCAACGAGCTGGCGCTGAATCAGGTGTATTTCACCAACGCCCGCGCCGCGTTCGACCTCGGCGAGCAGAACAGCCTCGCCTGGATCCTTGGCAAGGACGAGGATGACAGCGTGCTGCAGGCCGCCAACCAGTTCCTTGCCCTGGCGCGTGAGAACGGCACCCTGCAGCGCCTGCGCGAACGTTATTACGGCCATGTCGACGTGCTTGGCTACGTCGGCGCCTATGCCTTCGCCCAGCATTTGCAGCAGCGTCTGCCACGCTACGAAAAGGTCTTTCGGGGAAACGGCCAAGACGCATGGCCTGGATTGGCGTCTGCTGGCGGCGATCGGCTACCAGGAATCGCACTGGCAACCGGAGGCGACCTCCAAGACAGGCGTGCGCGGGTTGATGATGCTGACGCTGAACACCGCCAAGGCAATGGGCGTAACCAATCGTCTGGACCCCACGCAAAGCATCCAGGGTGGCGGCAAATACATCGCGCAGATCCACGCCAACCTGCCCGAAAGCATCAAGGAACCCGATCGGACCTGGTTCGCGCTGGCCGCTTACAACGTGGGTGGCGGGCATCTGGAAGACGCACGCAAGCTGGCAGAGGGTGAGGGGTTGGACCCGAACAAATGGCTGGACGTGAAACAGATGCTGCCGCGCCTGGCGCAGAAACAGTGGTACAGCAAAACGCGTTATGGCTACGCACGTGGTGGCGAGCCGGTGCACTTCGTCGCCAACATCCGCCGCTACTACGACATCCTGACCTGGGTGACCCAGCCGCAGATGGAAGGCCAGCAATTGGTGCACAGCGACATCCACATTCCCGGCATCAACTCGACCGACCTTGGCGAGGTCCTTCCGCCGCTCTGATCGCGGCGCTCAAGGCCGGCCGATCGACGCGAAGGTGCCACCCGTGTGCCGGGCTAGCAACTCGGCCGTTAGCTCCACCTCCAGCCCTCGCCGGCCAGCGCTGACATAGATGCTCGGTTGCGCCTGCGCCGAACTGTCGATGAAGGTGCGCAGGCGCTTCTTCTGCCCCAGCGGGCTGATGCCGCCGACCAGATAACCGGTGGCCCGCTGCGCCGCCATCGGATCGGCCATATCCACCTTCTTGACCCCTGCTGCCTGCGCCAGCGCCTTGAGGTCCAGAGAACCGGCGACCGGCACCACGGCGACCAGCAACTCGTTCTTTTCACTGCAGGCGAGCAATGTCTTGAACACCCGTGCGGGTTCGAGGCCAAGCTTTTCAGCGGCCTCGAGCCCGTATGACGCGGATTTGGGATCGTGCTCGTAGCTGTGGATGTGATGGTCGGCCTTGGCCTTTTTCAGCAGATCGATGGCGGGAGTCATGGTGTGCAGGACGGGTGGGAATGGGATGGCTACATTAGCCAAAACCGGAGGGCGCGCACAGCGGTGCGGCCTCCAGTTCGGCCAGCCTCGTCAGGCCACCTTGTCGCGATGTGTAGCGCGCAACTGGCGGGCAGCGGCAACCATGTTGACCAATGCCGCCTCGGTCTCCGGCCAGGCGCGCGTCTTCAGGCCGCAGTCCGGGTTGACCCACAGGCGCTCGGCCGGAATCCGCTCGCTAGCCTTTTCCAGCAGCTGGACCATTTCCGCGGTGTCCGGCACGCGCGGCGAATGGATGTCGTACACACCCGGGCCGATGTCGTTCGGGTAGTCGAAGGCGCGAAACGCTTCCAGCAACTCCATCTGCGAGCGGGACGTCTCGATGGTGATGACGTCGGCGTCCATCGCCGCGATCGCCTCGATGACATCGTTGAACTCGCTGTAGCACATATGCGTGTGAATCTGGGTGTCGTCGCGCACGCCACTGGCGCACAGGCGAAACGCGTCGACCGCCCAATCAAGGTACGCCCTCCACTGGGCACGACGCAGCGGCAGGCCTTCGCGGAAAGCGGCTTCGTCGATCTGGATGACGCCGATGCCAGCAGCCTCCAGGTCGCAGACCTCGTCGCGGATCGCCAGCGCCAGTTGCCGCGCCTGCTGCTCGCGACTGATGTCCTCCCGCGTAAAGGACCACATCAGCATGGTCACCGGCCCGGTCAGCATGCCCTTCATGGTCTTGTGCGTCTGTTGTTGCGCATAGCGGATCCATTCGACGGTCATCGGCGCCGGGCGGCTCAGGTCGCCATAGATGACCGCAGGCTTGACGCAGCGCGACCCGTAGCTCTGCACCCAGCCAAAGCGCGTGAAGGCATAGCCATCCAGCTGCTCGGCGAAGTACTCGACCATGTCGTTGCGCTCGGCCTCGCCATGCACCAGCACGTCCAGGCCCAACTGCTCCTGCACCGCAACCGCATGGCGAATTTCGGCCTGCATGGCCTCGGTGTAGTCGGCCAGCGCCAGCTTGCCCTGCTTGAAAGCCTGGCGTGCCAGGCGGATGGCGCCCGTTTGCGGGAAGGAGCCGATGGTGGTGGTGGGAAACTGCGGCAGGTTCAACCGTGCGCGCTGTTGCTCGATACGCTGCGCGAACGGCGATTGCCGCTGACTGTGCCGTGGCTTGACCGCTGCCAGGCGCGCCTGCACGTCGGGCTTGTGGATGCGGGATGACGCCGCCCGCGCCGCCTGGACGGCCCGGCTGGTCTGCAGAGCTGTCTGGACTCGCGGATCGTCAGGCTGCTCGGCCGCGCGTGCCAGCACGGCGACCTCTGAACACTTCTGCACGGCGAACGCCAGCCAGCTCCGGATTTCGGGATCCAGCTGGTCTTCACGCTCCAGATCGACAGGCGCATGAAGCAGCGAGCAGGACGGCGCCACCCACAGGCGCTCACCGAGTCGCTCGGCCGCGTGCTCGATCACTGTCAGGGCACGTTCAAGATCGCAGCGCCAGACATTGCGACCATTGACCAGGCCCAACGAGAGCACCTTGTATGTCGGCAGACGATCGAGGATGGTGGGGAACTGCTCCGGCGCACGCACCAGGTCGATATGCAGACCGTCGACCGGCAGCCCGGCGGCCAGCCCGAGGTTGTCCTCCAGACCACCGAAATAGGTCGCGACCAGCTTCTTCAGGGGGCCCGCTGCAACAGGTTGTAGGCGCGCTCGAACGCACTCTTCCACTCCTGCGGCAGGTCCAGCACGAGGATCGGCTCATCGAGCTGGACCCATTCGACGCCCTGGGCCGCCAACCGATCGAGCACCTCGCCGTAAAGCGGGAGCAAGCGCTCGAGCAGGTCCAGCTTGTCGAAGGCCGCACCTTTGGCCTTGCCCAGCCAGAGGTATGTAAGGGGCCCGAGCAGCACCGGCTTGATGCGATGGCCCAGCGCCCGTGCCTCCTCGACCTCTTCGAACAGTTGCGTCCAGGAAAGGGTAAACGCCTGGTCGGGGCTGAACTCCGGGACCAGATAGTGATAGTTCGTGTCGAACCATTTGGTCATTTCCTGCGCCTGAACGCCGCCGCAGCAACCCTGCGTCGCTCCGCGCGCCATGGCGAACAGGGTGTCGAGCGTGACCTGTCCGTGTCTATCGCGGAAGCGCTCCGGCACGACGCCGAACATCAGCGAATGGGTCAGGACCTGGTCGTACCAGGCAAAATCGCCGACCGGCAGCAGCTCGATGCCGGCAGCGGCTTGCGCCTGCCAGTGAGCCGCACGCAATCGGCGGCCCACATCGCGCAGGCCGGCCTCAGCCAGGTCGCCCTTCCAATACGCCTCGAGTGCCTTCTTCAGTTCGCGGTCCGCGCCGATGCGGGGAAAGCCCAGGGAGTGCGCAACAGCCATCTCATATCTCCAAGTCGTTTCACATGATTGCGGCGATTGTCCCGGCCGGCACTCATTGAAACAAACTCAAGTTACTAAGGATGAACCACAGAATTATTCATATTGAGACTTTCGGCTGTGGCTGGGCTCTAACCTCTGACGCCGCACAGAAGCCAAGGACTATGACCCGCGACGACGCTCCACAGAATCTGCGTACCCTGCTCGAATGCCTGGAACAGGCCGGCGAACCCGGTCAGGACGTGACCTTGGCGAGCATGCTCGAGGCAACCGGCCAACGCAGCTTCGGTGCCCTGCTGCTGGTGCCCGGTTTGCTGGTCTTCTCTCCGCTGTCAGGCATCCCGGGTCTGCCCACCTTCTTTGCCGCGATGGTCGGCCTCATCGCCTTGCAACTGTTGATCGGCCGCGACCATTTCTGGTTGCCGCAGTGGTTGCTGGGTCGTCGCGCCCCGCGAAGCAAGTACGACCGTGCGATGGGATTTCTCAAGCGACCGGCCGGCTGGGTCGATCGGATCATTCGCCACCGGCTGACATTCTTCACCTCGGGCCTGGCCGTGCGGCTCAACGCCGTGCTGTGCCTATTGATTGCCGCCACCATGCCACCACTCGAACTGATTCCCTTCGGCAACTCCATCGCGGGCGCTGCGCTGAGCCTGCTGGGCCTTGGCATGATGGCGCGTGACGGCGCGTTGGTGCTCCTGTCGATCGGCATGCTCGGGTTGTTGGGGTACCTGTTGACTCGCCTCTGGATGTAACCGCACCGGGACGGCACTCGACTCCGCGACAGGGCTGCGCGACACTCTGCAGAACCTGAAACCGGCTCATGCAACGAGCGATGCACAATCGAACGCGTCGCCAGGGCTGGCTTCTCTGCCCCGTCATGACAGGACCCCGAGCATGTTGGAATTACGTCACCTGAAAACCCTTCATGCGCTGCGCGAAACGGACAGCCTGGTGGAGGCAGCCGAGCGCCTACATCTGACCCAGTCGGCCTTGTCGCATCAATTCAAGGAGCTGGAGGAGCGCCTCGGGCTGCAGCTGTTCGTACGCAAGACCCGCCCCGTACGTTTCACCAGTGCCGGCTTGCGGCTTCTGCAGCTGGCCGATTCGCTACTGCCGCAATTGCGCAGTGCCGAGCGGGACCTGGCCCGGCTGGCAGGGGGCACAGCCGGACGACTGCACATGGCGATCGAGTGCCACAGTTGTTTCCAGTGGCTGATGCCGACCATCGACCAATTCCGCGACGCCTGGCCTGAAGTCGAGCTGGACCTGGCCTCGGGCTTCTCGTTCGCCCCTCTGCCTGCACTGGCAAGAGGCGACCTGGATCTGGTGGTGACGTCGGACCCCATCGAACTAGCGGGCATCGCCTATGTGCCGCTGTTCACCTACGAGGCGTTGCTGGCGGTCGCCAACCAGCATCCGTTGGCGACTCGGCCGTACGTGCGCGCCGAGGACCTGGCGAGCGAGACGCTGATCACCTACCCCATCGAACGCGACCGGCTGGACATCTTCACCCGCTTCCTCGAGCCGGAGGACGTCGAGCCTGCGCAGGTCCGCACATCCGAACTGACGGTGATGATGATGCAGCTCGTCGCCTCCGGTCGCGGTGTATGCAGCCTGCCCAACTGGGCCCTGCACGAGTACAGTGCGCGTGGCTACGTGACGGCCAAGCGGCTCGGCGAAAAAGGCCTGTTCGCCACGCTCTATGCCGGTATCCGCGCCGATATGCTGGATTCGCCCTTCATGCGTGACTTCTTGCTGACCGCCAAGGACACCTCGTTCGCCACCCTCGAAGGCGTCAGCGCCGCGCCTAAAAGCAGCCGCTAGCCGAAAGGCCCCGCGCCTGAACTGGTGACGCGCTGCTGCTCATGCACCGAATCGACACAGCTGCCGAAGGCGGTGCTCCATGACGGAACATCGCGTCGCAACAATGCAAGACCAGCATCCGTAGCGGCACGGCGTGTGCAGCCACCTACAGCTTCGCATAGCGGTCGTGGGGACTAGTTCGCCTCACGGTTTGGTCTTGCTCATATGGTGGCGAGCCATAGTTGGCATCCTTTTTTCATGGAGCAAACCCAGACATGCAAGCCGGGATAACGACCCCTTAAGCCTTGCCAACATTGCGCCCCGAAGGCGCCAGGTAACGAAGCCTGATCACCAGCCTGCTGGTCGATCAGGCTTTTTTTGGATGCAAACAATGCCCCGAACCTTTCCGATTGGTCTGCTGCTCTCCACCGACGGGACCTATCGCCGAATGGGCAGCCACGCGTTGGCAGGCGCGCTCGATGCGCTGGCCGAGATCAACGACGATCCACGCTATGAGTTCCAGCTGCAGGCGACCCACATCAATCCGCAAGGCCAGCTCGGGCGCTACGGCGAAGGCGCCGCCCAGCTCATGGATGCGGGCATTCGCCATCTGTTCGGCACCATCACCTCGGCCAGCCGCAAGGAAATCATCCCGGACCTGGAACAGCACGGCGGCCTGCTCTGGTACGCCTGCCCCTATGAGGGCTTCGAAAGCAGCGAGAACGTGCTCTACCTCGGCGGTTGCCCGAACCAGACCCTGATCCCCCTGCTGCGCTATGCGTTGCGCACCTTTGGACGCCGCGCCCATCTCATCGGCTCGAACTATGTCTGGGGATGGGAAAGCAACCGCATCGCGCGTGAGGTGTTGCAGGCCGCCGGCGGCGAGGTGCTGGCGGAGAAGTATGTCCATCTGGGCTCGACCACCTTTACCGAAATAATCAAGGCGCTGATAGCCGACCCGCCGGCCTTCATTCTCAACAATCTGGTGGGCGAGTCGTCCTATGCCTTTCTGGCCCAGCTCGACGAGGCCTGCAACGGGCGCGGCCTGAGCCTGCCCGTACTCAGCTGCAACCTGACCGAGGCGGAACTGGGTGAACTCGGCACGCTGAACAAGCTGCGACTGCTTTCCTGCGGGCCGTTCTTCGAGGCAGTCGACCCAGGCTTCAGCAAGCGCCAGCAGCGACGCCACGGCTTGCCACGCTGCTCGCACTACTACGCGGGCGCCTACGCTGCCGTGCACCTGTTCGCCCAGGCGCTGCAACACACCGCTGACGATGACCCCGAAACGATCACCGCTCACCTGCACCAGGCCGCCTGGCCGAGCGCGCTTGGCACATTGCGCATCGCGCCGCACAACAACCACACCAGCCTGCCCTGCCATATCGCCGAGCTACGCAACGGACGCTTCTGCCTGTTGCACAGCGAAGACGGCGTGCTGGCGCCGGACCCTTATCTCACCGCCACCGACCTGAGCGACCTGCGCCCACTACGCGAGACCACGCCGACCCAGCTGAGGATCGTCAAATGAAGCTGAAACGCCCCAACTTCGAGAGTGGCCGCCTGCTGCTTATCGACTGTGAAGAGCGCACCCTTGCCGCACTGCACAAGAGCCTGCAGCGCCTGGGCATCACTGCCGTGGCGCTGACCGGCGATGCGCCCGTGGCGCTGGATAACTGCTTTGCCGCCGTGGTCGAACTCGAACACTTCGCCAGCCCGCGGACGCTGCGCCAACTGGGGTCGGCCGGGGTTCCCCTGATCGCACTGAGCGCTCACGAGACGCTGTCGCAGATCCAGCGCGCCATCGAGCTCGGCGCCACCGCCCTGCTCAACAAGCCCATCACGCAAGGCTCGGTCTACACCACGCTGATGATGGCGATCGGCTTGCAGCAGCGACTGGCCAGCGAGCGTGACGAACGCCTGGCTCTGCAACAACGGCTGGCGTCCGCCCCGCTACTGGCACAGGCACTGGCTCGGCTAATGGTCGAGCATGGCATCGACGAGGCAGCGGCCTATGAGCGGCTGAGATTGCTGTCGATGCGCCTGGGCCGGAGCATGGATTCGCTCTGCTCCGATATGGCCAATGATCGACCCGAAACGTCCGGGATCGGTACGCGAGGCATGCGATGAAGACGCTGTTCGCCCTGTGCCGGCGCCCCTCGGTGGCCCTCTCACTGCTGCTGATCCTGACCATTGTGCTACTGGCGATACTGGCGCCCTGGGTCAGCCCGTACGATCCCTCCGAGCAGTTCATCGAAGGGCTATCGATGGAAGGGGCGCCCTTGCCGCCGGACGGGACCTATCGGCTGGGCACCGATCTGCTGGGTCGCGACCTGCTCTCGCGGCTCATCTACGGTGCACGCACTTCGCTGTTCATCGGCCTGGTAGCCAACGGCCTGGCCGTGCTGATCGGCACCCTAGTCGGCCTGACAGCAGGCTTCGTGCGTGGCTGGCTGGGCAGCCTGCTGATGCGCTTGACCGATCTGATGATGGCCTTTCCCGCTCTGCTGCTGGCCATCGCCCTGGCGGCGATCTTCCAGCCGAGCGTGTGGATCGTGGCGCTGGTGATCGCCATGGTGAACTGGGTGCAGATCGCCCGGGTGATCTATTCGGAAACCGTGGCGCTGGAGGCCCGCGACTTCGTGGCGGTGGAACGCACCCTCGGCGCCAGCTCGCTGCGCATCCTCTTCTCGCACCTCTTGCCCCACCTGCTGCCGACCATCCTGGTCTGGGCCACGCTCGGCATTTCCACCACGGTGCTGCTGGAGGCCACGCTGTCCTACCTCGGCGTCGGGGTGCAGCCGCCCACGCCGAGCTGGGGCAACATCATTTTCGAAAGTCAGACCTACTTCAGCGAGGCGCCCTGGCTGGTGTTCATCCCAGGCGCGGCGATCATCCTCTTGTCGCTCGCCTTCAACCTGGTCGGCGACGCGCTGCGCGACGAGCTCGACCCTACACTGGTGGGGAGACGCTGATGTCGATCTTTATCCTGCGCCGCCTCGGCTATTCGCTGCTGATCCTGCTCGGCGTCACCTTCATCACCTACCTGCTGCTGTTCATGCTGCCGGCCGATCCGGCGCGGCAGATCGCCGGGCGCAGTGCGACACCGGAAGTGGTGGCCGGCATCCGGGCGCAGCTCGGCCTGGACCTGCCCTTCTACGAACAGTACGGTCGCTACCTCGGCAATCTGGCACAGGGCGATCTCGGTCGCTCCTACATACAGCGCAGCGAAGTCGCCGAGCTGATCGGCTCGCGCCTGCGGCCGTCGCTGGAATTGATGGCCGCTGGCATTGGCTTCGAGCTGCTGATCGGCATCAGCCTCGGTGTGATCGCTGCGCTACGCCGCGGTGGTGTCGCCGACAAGCTGTTGATGGCGTTCTCCTTCATCGGCGTCTCGGCGCCGCAGTTCATCGCCGCGATGCTGTTTCTCTATTTCTTCTCCATGCAACTGGGCTGGTTCCCGCTTGGCGGCTATGGCGGGCCGGAGCACCTGCTGCTCCCGGCTCTGACCCTGGGGATTCTTGGCAGCGGCTGGTACTCGCGGATGGTGCGCTCCTCGATGATCGAGGTGTTGCATCAGGACTTCATTCGCACCGCCCGCGCCAAGGGCCTGAGCCGCGGAAGGGTGATCCTGCGCCACGTGCTGCCCAACGCCATCGTCCCGGTGATTCCCATGATCGGCATCGATATCGGCATCTTCATGGGCGGGCTGGTGGTCGTCGAGTCGGTGTTCGGCTGGCCGGGCATCGGGCAACTGGCCTGGCAAGCGATCCAGCAGGTGGACATCCCGGTGATCGTCGGCGTTACCACCGTATCGGCCGTGGCCATCGTGCTCGGCAACCTGCTGGCCGACCTGGTGATCCCGCTGGTCGACCCACGCATCGATGTGAAAAACACTAACCAAAAGCAAGGGGCAGGAGCATGAAGCGCAAAGCACTATCGCTGGCCATCGCGGCCACACTGTTCGCCGGCGGCCTGATGGCCCAGGAATCACAGGACCCCAACGCCAAGCCCGGCGGCACCGCCGTGGTGACCTACCAGAACGATGTCGCCACCCTCGATCCGGCGATCGGCTACGACTGGCAGAACTGGTCGATGATCAAGAGCCTGTTCGACGGCCTTATGGACTACAAACCCGGCACCACCGAACTGGTCAAGGACCTGGCCGAGGACTACAGCATCTCTGACGACGGTACTGTCTATACCTTCACCCTGAAGAAGGGCGTCAAGTTCCACAACGGCCGCGAGATGAAGGCCAGCGACGTCAAATACTCCCTCGAGCGCACCGTCAACCCCAAGACCCAGAGCCCGGGCGCCGGCTTCTTCAGCTCGATCGCCGGCTACCAGGACATGGCTGAAGGCAAAGCGGACAGCCTCAGCGGCATCGAAGTGGTCGATGACTATCAGTTGAAGATCACCCTCAGCGAAGCCAATGCCACCTTCCTGCACGTCATGGCGATCAATTTCGCCTCCGTGGTACCCAAGGAAGCCGTCGAACAATGGGGCGAGGATTTCGGCAAGCATCCGGTCGGTACGGCGCGTTCAGCCTTGAAGAATGGAAGCTCGGCCAGCGCCTGGTGTTCAAGAAAAACCCGGAATACTTCCACCAGGGCCTTCCCTATCTGGACGGCATCACCTTCGAAGTCGGGCAGGACCCGAGCGTCGCCCTGCTGCGCCTGGAGAAGGGCGAAGTCGACATCGCTGGCGACGGCGTGCCGCCAGCGCGCTTCCTGCAGTTTCGCAAGGACCCGAAATTCAAGGACATGCTGGTGGTCGGTGACCAGCTGCACACCGGTTACCTGACCTCAAGACCACCCTGGCCCCCTTCGACAACCTCAAAGTGCGCCAGGCCGTGAACATGGCCATCAGCAAAGACCGCATCGTGCGCATCATCAATGGTCGAGCAACGCCGGCCAACCAGCCGTTGCCGCCGGCCATGCCCGGTTACGACGAGGCCTACAAGGGCTACGCCTATGACGTCGAAGGGGCGAAAAAGCTGCTTTCAGAAGCGGGGTTCGAGCAGGGCTTCGACACCGAGTTGTACGTGATGAACACCGATCCGCAGCCACGGATCGCCCAGTCGATCCAGCAGGATCTGGCCAAGGTAGGCATTCGTGCGCAGATCAAGTCGCTGGCCCAGGCCAACGTGATCGCTGCCGGCAGCGAGAAGGACCAGGCGCCGATGGTCTGGTCGGGCGGCATGGCCTGGATCGCCGACTTCCCGGATCCATCCAACTTCTGGGGGCCGATCCTCGGTTGTGCCGGTGCGGTGGAAGGCGGCTGGAACTGGTCGTTGTACTGCAACAAGGAGCTCGACGCGCTGGCCGCCAAGGCCGACGCCATGGCCAAGCCGGAGCAGGAAGCCGAACGCATTGCCCTGTGGAAGAAGGTCTTCACCGACACCATGGCGGATGCGCCCTGGGTGCCGATCTTCAACGAGCAGCGCTTCTCGGTGCGCTCGGCGCGCATGGGCGGCGACGATGCGCTCTATGTCGATCCGGTGCACGTGCCGGTCAACTATGACCACATCTACATCAAGGGCCAGTGACGATCCGCTAGCCACCGTGGCGCAACCCGATACGTCCGGCTGCGCCCGCCCTGCCCGGTTCGCCGGGCCTTCGAATCGACTGCCGGAGTTTCACCCATGTGCCAGAACTGCCTGATCAAGACCATTCACAGCGTCCATAACCATTTCGGCTGGGACAACAGTTTTGTCCCGGTGGAGCGGATCGCTCCCGGTACGACCCTGGAATTCCACTGCCACGACTCGTCCAACGGCTATTTCACGCCGAAGTCGGTCACCGCCGATGTGGCGAACATGCCGTTCGACAAGATCAACCCGGTGACCGGCCCGATATTCATCGAAGGCGCCATGCCCGGCGATGTGGTCAAGGCGACCATCGACAGCTTCAAACCCTCGGGATTCGGCTGGACGGCCAACATACCGGGCTTCGGCCTGCTTGCCGACCAGTTCACCGAGCCCGCCCTCGCGCTCTGGCAGTACGACACCGAGAGTCTGGCGCCCGCTGCTTTTGGTGACTTCGCCAAGGTGCCGCTCAAGCCTTTCGCCGGCACAATCGGCCTGGCGCCGGCCGAGAGCGGGCTGCATTCGGTGGTCCCGCCGCGTCGGGTAGGCGGCAATCTGGACATCCGCGACCTGGCCGCCGGCACCACGCTGTACCTGCCAGTGGAGGTCGAAGGCGCACTCTTCTCCATCGGTGATACCCATGCGGCACAGGGCGATGGTGAGGTCTGCGGCACCGCCATCGAGAGCCAGATGGACGTAGTGGTGACGCTGGATCTGGTCAAGGACACCCCGCTCAGGGCGCCGCGTTTCAGCACGCCGGGCCCGGTCACGCGCCACCTGGACAGCGCCGGCTACGAAGCCTTCACCGGCATCGCCCCCGACCTGATGCAGGCCTCGCGCGATGCGTTGTCGAACGCCATCGACTGGCTCTGCCGTGAGCACCGAATGCCGGCCGAACAGGCTTACATGCTCTGCTCGGTATGCGGAGACCTGCGCATCAGCGAGATCGTCGACATGCCTAACTGGGTGGTGTCCTTCTACGTGCCGAAGGTGGTGTTCGCCTGACGGCGCCCTGCCCCGCCTTAACCATCCAGCCATTCAAAGGTCCGCCGTGAACGACTCGATACCCAACGACCATGCGACTCTTGCCGTCGAGCACCTGTCCATCGATTTCGGCCCCCGTCGTGTGGTGGACGACCTGAGCTTCGCCCTGCATCCGGGCAAGACGCTGTGCATCGCCGGGGGAGTCGGGCAGCGGCAAGTCGCTGACCTCTCTGGCGATCATGGGCCTGCTGCCACGCGCCGCTCGGGTCCCTGAGGGGCGCATCCTGTTCGGCGAGCGTGACCTGCTCGGCCTGCCCGAGCACGAACGACGTCACCTGCGCGGCAAGCAGATCGGGATGATCTTCCAGGAGCCGATGACCTCGCTCAATCCCTTGATGACGGTCAGCCAGCAACTGATCGAAACCCTGCGCCGCCACGAACCGCTCACCCGCGACGAGGCCCGCAACCGCGCCCGTGACATGCTCGATGCGGTGCGTATGCCGGATGTGCAGAAGCGCCTCACTCAATACCCGCACGAGCTGTCCGGCGGCATGCGCCAGCGGGTGATGATCGCCATGGCCATGCTCTGCCGTCCGCAGGTACTGATCGCCGACGAACCGACCACCGCGCTCGATGTGACCATCCAGGCACAGATTCTCGAACTGATGCGCGAGCTGCAGCAGAGCTTTCACACCAGCCTGCTGCTGATTACCCATGACATGGGCGTGGTCGCCGAAATGGCCGACCAGGTGGTTGTGATGAACCAGGGCCGGATGGAGGAGCATGCTCCAGTGCGCCAACTGTTCACCGCGCCCCAGGCCGACTATACGCGCCGGCTGCTGGACGCCGTGCCTGTGCTGGGCACCGCCCCAGCACCCCAAGCGTTGCCGGACAGCCCCGTCGTGCTGCAGGTACGCGACCTGCGGGTACGCTTCCCGCTGCGCGGCGGCTGGTTCGAACCGGGCAGAAACGTGCATGCCGTGGAGGACGTCAATTTCGAGCTGCGCCAGGGCGAAACCCTGGGGCTGGTCGGTGAGAGCGGCTGCGGCAAGTCCACCACCGGCAAGGCGCTGATGAACATGCTGGCCTACCAGGGCAGCGTGCAGCTCGAAGGCCGCGAACTCAATGGCCTGGCAGGCGCGTCGTTGCAGGCGGTGCGGCGTGACATCCAGATGATCTTCCAGGATCCCTACGCTGCCCTGAACCCGCGCAAGACGATTCTCGAACTGGTGGGCGAACCGCTGTTGATACACGATCGGCTGCCGCTCACGGCGCGCAGGGAGCGGGTCGCCGAGCTGCTGAACCAGGTCGACCTGCCGGCCGATGCGATGACGCGTTACCCGCATCAGTTCTCCGGCGGCCAGCGTCAGCGCATCTGCATCGCACGGGCGCTATCACTCAACCCCAAGGTAATCATCGCCGACGAGTCGGTGTCGGCACTGGACGTCTCGGTGCAGGCACAGGTGCTCGAACTGCTTGAACGGCTACGCGCCGAGCACGGCCTGAGCTACCTGTTCATTTCCCACGACATGGCGGTGGTCGAACGCCTCTGCCATCGCGTGGCGGTGATGTTCTGCGGCCGCATCGTCGAGGTCGGTCGCCGCGATCAGGTGCTGCACAATCCGCAACACCCCTATACCCGCCGCTTGCTCGATGCGGTGCCAATGCCGGACGTCGACCGGCGCCGGGACTTCAAGAGCCTGCTGCAATCGTTCGACGCGCCTGACCCGATCAAGCTTCGCGGCTTCGAGCCCCGGCCCAGCAGTTCCGCAGCGTTGGGGAGGATCATTTGGTGGCGGTGTGAGGCGATGGCTTTACGGGGACAGGGCACACCGCGGGCCTTGGGAACAGGTCCGCACCGCCCCCGACCCAAAGGCGCTCCGCGCCGCGCCGAAGCCTAACCATCACACCTTACGCAGCATTTGCCTAGATGGTGCCGAGCTTCGCCGATGCTTGCTGGAGGTGAGAAACGTACGGCTCTGATCTACCGTCGAATGCTCCTAATCTCCTGCGCCAGCAAGGATATCGAAGCCGAAATGCCTACGGCATTGGCGGCTGCCTTTTGCGGTAAACCGCAGGGCGCGCGAGTCGAGGTCCTTGATGACCCAGTCGCGGCTAATCATCAGGTCGAGCAGCGCGGCGGCGAGGCTACCGCCCAGGTGCGGGCGACGTTCGCTCCAATCCAGGCACGGGTAGGCGAAGCGCCGGCGACGGCCGAGCGCCCCGTCCATGTCGATGCCCAGCGCCACCAAGGCATCACGCCCTCGGTCGGTGAGTTCATAACCGTCCTGCCCCGGCGCGATCCAGGCTTGCGTCAGCAAGGCATCGTGGAGCTTCACTGCGACCTCGCCGGCGCAGTGATCGTAACAAGTGCGGGCATGGCGCAGCGGTGATGGCGTAGTTGGCTGGAAGGCTGTTCGGGCCACACCGGCAGCGGTCAACAACGCTTCCAGGGCTGCGGCCACCTCGGCACTGGCCAGACGGAAGTAGCGGTGCTTGCCCTGAGAAGACATCACCACCAAACCCTGATCGCACAGGCGCCGGAAATGCCCGCTGGCCGTGGAGCTGCCGATATCAGCAAGCGCTGCCAGCTCCGTTGCGGTACGTGCATGGCCGTCGAGCAGGCTGCACAACATGCGAGCCCGGGCGCGATCGGCAATCGCGCCCGCAATGTCGGCCAGTTGGTGGTCTGCGTGGTCTGCATTCATGGTTCGGCCCTTCCCGAAGTGTCAGCTATAACCGACAGCATACTGCCTCCCCAAACCATCAGCAGGACACAGCCGCATGCAACGATCGGACTTCTTCGGCCGCAAGGTGATGTGGGCGGCATTCGTGATGGCTGTGTTCGGCTGGGGTGTTGGCTTCTATGGTCCGCCAGTGTTTCTCTACGCAGTCATAGAGCGCACCGGCTGGCCTCTGTCGCTGGTGTCGGCGGCCGTTACGCTGCATTTCCTCGCAGGCACTCTGATAGTAGCTAATCTACCGCGGCTCCATGCCCGGTTCGGTATCGCCCGGGTCATCTTTGGCGGCTCGCTCATGCTTGCTGTGGGAATCGGCGGCTGGGCGATTGCCGAGAAGCCCTGGCAGTTGATGCTGGCCGCACTATGCAGCGGGATGGGCTGGGTGACGCTCGGTGCGGCTGCGGTCAATGCGCTCATCGCACCCTGGTTCATCACAACCCGCCCCGCCGCGTTGGGCATGGTCTACGACGGAGCGAGCCTGGGCGGCGTGCTGTTCTCGCCCTTGTGGGTGGCATCTATCGCGACACTTGGCTTCGGCGGCGCGGTGCTTACAGTCGGCCTGTTGATGGTCGTCGTTATCGGCGTTCTGGCTTGGCGCGTCTTCGTACATAGCCCCGAGTCGCTCGGACAGTACCCTGACGGCGGACGCGTTCCAGCGGCAGCAGCCCGAAGTACAGCCTTGCCCCTGCACCTGCCAGGACGCGCACTCTGGCGCAATCGACAATTCATCACCTTGGCGATGGGCGTGTCGCTCGGCCTGTTCGCGCAGATCGGGCTGATCACCCACCTCTTCAGCCTGCTGGTCCCACGCCTCGGCGAACAATGGGCCGGTATTGCAATGAGCATTGCCACGCTTGCCGCTGTAGGCGGACGCATCCTCGTGGGCCGTTACTTGAAACCCGGCATCGATCGACGCAAGGTCGCCTGCTGCGCGTATGCCGTGCAGGTTCTCGGCTCGCTGGTGCTGCTCGCCTCCGGCGGGCAGCCCGCGCTGTTGTGGCTCGGCGTGGTGCTGTTTGGATCGGGCATTGGCAATGCAACCTCCCTGCCACCGCTGATCGCACAGCTCGAGTTCGCCGATGTGCAGCGGGCCGTCGCGCTTATCGTGGCCATATCCCAGGCATGTTATGCCTTCGGCCCGGCGCTGTTCGGCCTGTTGCGCGACGCATCCGGCGGGGTGGCCTTACTGACGGCGGCCGCTGTAATCCAGGGTCTGGCCATCCTCAGCCTGGCGCTGGGCCGTTGTGCTGAGAACAACGCACGCAGCACAACACCTGCCATAACGGCAGCCTCGCCTCCAGATAGGCCTGCGGACGCGTCAGACCGACGTCCTTGAGCTGCTCATCGGTCATTTGCAGAAGGGCGCGGCGCGTCTGCTGCCGCAATCAGAAGCGGGCCCAGAGACGGGCAAGCGAGGCGGACGGCGTGCGTTCAGTTACACAGCCGGCGCGAACGGGTGGCGCGTCTGGCGCTCGACTCCGATTGCCAGCTCGGCGCCAATGACTGGCCATCATTAACGGTTGGATCGAGGCGCCGCCCCTGTACCCGCTGATTTATACGCCACGCGAGCGCGCCGACGTCGGCCAGCGCAGCTGAAGACCTAGGCATCACCCTGGCGATACGGCAAGGCGTCGCGCGCCGCTTCGGCATAGCGCAACACGCCAACCCGCTCCTGATCGAGAAACTCCGCCACCGCGGCGCGCAGGCCTGGGTGCAGGAGGAAATGCCAGGACCGCGTGATCACCGGCTCGAAGCCGCGGATCAGCTTGTGCTCGCCCTGCGCCCCGGCATCGAAGCGCGACAGGTTCGCCGCGATGGCATAGTCAATGCCCTGATAGAAACAGGTCTCGAAATGCAGCCGGTCGAATTCGGCCAGGCTGCCCCAGTAGCGACCGTACAGTCCACTACCGTCGACCAGACAGAACGCCATGGCCACTGACCGGCCGCCCTGCCGGGCAAGCACCACGCGGATCGCCTCCGGCATGCGCTCGGCGAGCAGACTGAAGAAGGAGCGCGTCAGGTACGGCGCCTGCCCGCGCACGTGGTAGGTATTGGCATAGCACGCATAGACGAAATCCCACTCCGCCTCGCTGAGCTGGTGGCCTTCGCGCCGCTCGAAATCGATCCCCTGCCCGGCCACCTGCTCGCGCTCCTTGCGCAGCTGCTTGCGCTTGCGTGAAGTGAGCCCGTCCAGAAAATCCTGAAAGTCGCGGTAGCCGCGGTTGTGCCAGTGGAACTGGCAACCGATGCGCTCCAGCCAACCGTCACGCCCGCGCAACACTGCGTCAGCATCCGGCTCGGTGAAGTTGATGTGCAGGCTCGACTGGCCCTGGTCGGCAAGGCCCGCGCTGAGCGCGTCGATCAGTCGCCCCGCGGCCTCCCGGTCACCGAGCAGGCGGGCACCGGTCACCGGTGAGAACGGCACCGCACAGAGCAGCTTCGGATAGTACTCGATGCCAGCGCGATGGCAGGCGTCGGCCCAGGCCCAATCGAACACGTATTCGCCGCTCGAGTGCGTCTTGCGGTACAGCGGCAGCGCTGCGATCGCACGCCCCTCGTCATCGCTTAGCAACGCATGTCGGGCCCGCCAGCCGCTGCGCCCGCCCACGCTGCCGCTGTCCTCCAGTGCGCTGAGGAAAGCATGGCGCAGGAACGGCTGCGGCTCGGGGCCGAGCAAGGTATCCCAGCGGGCAGATTCGAGTTCGGCGAGGCGGGAAAGCGTCTGTATAGGCATGCGCTCCAGTCTGGCGTGTAAGCCAGACGAAAAAAGCCCCGTCGAAACGGGGCTTAGAAGGAGCATCAATGAAGAAGCAAGCGTTAGAACACGTACTGAGCGCGGAAGACCACGCCATCGCCATCGTCATCACCGTTGGCGTTCTCGGCATTGTCGACCTTGGCTTTGACGTAATAACCGCTGAGCTTGACGTTCTCGTTGGCGTACCAGTTCACGCCGAGGTTATGGACCTTGCCTTCGACATCGTTGGTGGCAACCAGGCCTACCGAGTCGTCTTCGGCTTCGATGTGGTCATAGCGATAGAAGACTTCCCACGCGCCAATCTGCTTGTTCGAAGGCTTCAGCTGATCGAAGCGACCCAGCTTGTAGCCGCGCGCCTCGCCAGTGAGGGTGTAGGCGACCTGAGCGTAGTAACCCTTGGCCTCAACATCTTCGTAAGCAGCGGAATCGGAGTCCATTTCGCGAGTGATGTATTCACCTTGAACGGACAATGGGCCCATCGCCCAGGCAGCTTCGATACCGAACGCCGTGTCGTCGCCATAAGACCCGGCAGGGGCGTTGTTAGCGCCGCCCAGAAGCAGTCGGTTGCCATTAGTACCGGCATCGTTACCACCGGCAGTGCTCACTCCGCGCATGCCCAGGCGGCTGCGAATGCGGCCGTCAACTGCGGTGTCATCGAGGTTGCGCTGAGCAAAGTTCACACCCAGGTGCAGAACGTTGCCGCTCTCGTGCATCGGAGCGAACACGGCGCGTGCGTTGAATTGCTTGACGCTGTCACCGTCGACGTCGTTCTGATCCTTGGCATGCAGGCCGAGCGAGCCGTACAGAGAATCGCCAGCGGTGCCGTTGACCTGGATGCCAAGACCGTTCTGATGACCGTTGGCCCAATCGATCAGATCATAGGCGGCGTTACGCTCCTGGGCCGTCACCCACTTGGAGCTGGTTGCTTTTTCCAGACCGAAGTCGGGGTCGAAACGGCCCATTTTAATGTTGACCGGATTGAAGCCCGAGTACTGGATGGACGCTTCATCCCAGTAGCCGTCTTCGCTGCTGCCAGCGTTGTGGGCGAAGTCGTAGTTGAACTGGTATTTCCAGTCCTGGAAGGCTACGCCACCGATTTCCAGGAATGCGCGACGGAAGTAGGCGGCGTCGGCGCTATCGCCGTTTACGGTGTAAAACCCGTCGAACTGGCCGTAGTCAGCCTGCAGACGGCCACCGATCTTGAAGCTGAACTGCTTGTCCGTCGTGGCAACTTCTAGGCCACCCTTGGTCTTGACTACGATGTCGGCGCCGTCGGTAGTGACGGTACCGGCGAAAGCCTGGGCGGAAACGGCCAGAGCGAGGGCGCTGGCGGCGAAACCGGCGAAGTGCTTACGGATCATCGAAAATTCCCCTTTTTGGTTTAGCGTTGGAAAACACACAGCTCATGGCTCTTTGTGCTGCCGGCATGTTGGCGAGGGCATGTGTCAGCCAAGTGGCTATTCCGTAAAGCTTTTATGACATGGGGAACTTAAAAATGTGCTTTTTATCGCGTAAGAGTCGAGGTCGTTAGAACGCCCGAATCGAACGTCGGGCAAAAAAAGGGCGGAGCCAAGCCCACCCTTTCAGAGATCGCACAAAGGTCAGCGCTTTCGCAGGATCACGCTGCCGATCGAGTAGCCAGCGCCGAACGAGCTGAGCACACCCAGGCTGCCGGCCGGCAGGTCATCCTGATGCTTGTGGAATGCGATCACCGAGCCGGCCGAGCTGGTGTTGGCGTAGGTGTCCAGAATGACCGGCGCTTCTTCCGGGGTCGCATCGCGGCCGAGCAGCTTGCGTACGATGAGCAGGTTCATGTTGAGGTTGGCCTGGTGCAGCCAGAAGCGCTTGACCTGTTCCACCGCGATGCCGTTTTCCTGCAGATGCGCGCCGATCAGCTCGGCCACCATCGGGCAGACCTCCTTGAATACCTTGCGCCCTTCCTGAACGAACAGCTTGTCCGGGTTGGTCATGTATTCCTCGGCGGTGCGGTTGAGGAAGCCGAAGTTGTTGCGGATGTTGTTGGAGAACTCGGTCGCCAGCTTGGTGCTGAGCACGTCCCACTGGTACGGCGAGGTCGCCAGGTCGGCGCGCTCGATCACCACGGCGGTGCACGCGTCACCAAAGATGAAATGGCTGTCGCGGTCACGGAAGTTCATGTGGCCGGTACAGATTTCCGGATTGACCATCAGCACCGCCCGCGCCTGGCCGAGCTGGACCGCATTGGCCGCGTTCTGGATACCGAAGGTGGCCGACGAGCAGGCCACGTTCATGTCGAAACCGAAGCCCTTGATGCCCAGTGCCGCCTGCACTTCGATGGCGACCGCCGGGTAGGCGCGCTGCAGGTTGGAGCAGGCGACGATCACGCCGTCGATGTCCGCTGCCGTCTTGCCGGCACGCTCGAGGGCTTGCTCGGCCGCCTTGACCGACATTTCGCAGAGGATCGACCACTGATCATTGCTGCGCTCGGGAATGCGCGGAACCATGCGGTCCGGATCGAGAATGCCGTCCTTGTCGGTGACGAAGCGGCTCTTGATACCCGAGGCCTTTTCGATGAAAGCGGAACTCGATTCCGGCATCGGCTGCACCTCGCCGGCCTCGATGGCGCTGGCATGCTCGGCGTTGAAGCGACGTGCGTAGGTGTTGAACGAGTCGACCAGCTCGTCGTTGGAGATGCTGTGGGCAGGGTATAAAGGCCGTACCGCTGATGACGACGTTGTGCACAGTCGTTCCTCTTGAAATTGGCGGATCGTTGTCGGGCGCGGGAACGGAGCGAAGCCGGCGGATGCCGTTGCGATCGTTCATGCCGTGTCTGTTTATGGCGGCTATTGTGCACGAAAAGCTAACAGATTCTGCAGCCCGGCGCTGAAAACCAGACACGACCGGGTCAAGGATTTGCGCGCGGGTGCGCAGGCACTTCGGTTATCCTGCGCGCCCCCCGGTCCGCCAGGATTCCCATATGAAAGCGTCACTCGCCGAACTGATCCGCCTGATCAGTTCCGGCTGCCTGCGCGATGACGACATCGAACGCATCGCCGACGAAGCTGCCCAGGCCTATGCCGACCCCGAAGCCTTCCTTCAGGCCAACCCGGACATCAACTACGACGACGATTTCCCCATTCCGCTGGGTGAATGGGTAGTGGTCGGCAGCCTGCCGGACACCGTGCTGTTCCAGGCGGACGACTACCAGACGCTGTTCGAGCAGATCGTCGGTTCCTTTGGCCCGGACGTCACGTTCGTGCTCAAACCCAAGCAGTTGGCCAAGGCCGAACCGCTCAAGGCGATGAACCGTATCCAGACCCAGCTCGGCAGCCTGTACCCGGAAAAAAGGCGGCTATGTACTGGTCGACTTCAGCGAGCCGCTGGATGACGCGCTGCAGGCTGTGCTGGTCTATACCTGCGATGTCGAGCGGGTCATGGCCCTGGCGGTGGAGATCGGCATCTATGCCGCGCCAGCCCTGGAAACCCTCAAGGCACAAGGCGAGGCCTGAGCCTCAGCGACGGCGTAACGGGTCCAGCAACGCGGACAGGCCGTTATGGTCGATCTCGTGCATCAGCGCCAGCAGGCGGCCGAGCTCGCCAGGCGGGAAGCCGACCCGGGCGAACCAGTTGAGGTAGTGCCCCGGCAGGTCGGCGATCAGCCGCCCCTTGTATTTGCCGTATGGCATCGTTTGGGTCACCAGGCGTTCCAGGGCGTCGGGGTTCATGGCAGCGGTCGTCATGCAGGGGACGGCGATACTGCCACAGGGCCAGGGTGCGTGGCAGCGGGACATTCACGTCGACTATCGGTCGGATAGACATGCCGTTGTCAGCGCGGGCGATCCGCTTTGGCACAATGACGGCGTTTCGCCCCATAGACCGAGGACACGACATGACGGATCAACCCGCCTCACGCCCCGAACTGGACGACGCCGCGCTGGCGTTCGCTGAACAGGTGTTCGAAAGCACCCGCAACGGCGACGCCGCACGGCTGGCGGACCTGCTCGGGCGAGGCCTGCCGGCCAATATCCGCAACCACAACGGCGACAGCCTGCTGATGCTGGCCAGCTATCACGGCCACCTGGACGCCTCGCGCGTGTTGCTGGAAAACGGCGCCGACCCGCAGCTGTGTAACGACAAGGGCCAGAGCCCGCTGGCCGGCGCCGCGTTCAAGGGCAACCTCGACATGGTGCGCCTGCTGCTCGACCATGGCGCCGATGTCGAAAGCGCCTCGCCCGACGGCAAGACCGCACTGATGATGGCCGCCATGTTCAACCGCAGCGAGATTGTTGCTCTGCTGCTCGAGCGAGGCGCCGACCCTAGCCGCGCGGACATGAACGGTGTCACTCCGTTGGCCGCCGCCCAGACCATGGGGGCCCAGGACACACCCCGGCTCATCGCCGAAGCCCTGGCCGCACGCAGCTAGGGCTCCCGCCAGCGCGCCACCGTTCACATGACGCGGCGACCCTATTCGGGCCTCGCATCACTTCCTGCGTCCCGGCCGCCTCATCGTGGCGGCGGCACGCCTGCCGCTCCTTGCTGTCACTACTCGTTGCCCGGTTCGCTGCGAGGCGGGCCGCCATCGAGACAGACGAGGAGCATCCATGACCATCGAAACACTCACCATCGAGGGCATCGCCACGCCCGTATCCCGCATCGGCCTGGGCACCTGGGCCATAGGTGGCTGGATGTGGGGCGGCGCAGACGACGAGCGCTCCGTGACCACCATCCGCACGGCCCTCGAACGCGGAATCAACCTGATCGACACCGCTCCTGTCTATGGTTTCGGTCATTCCGAGGAAGTGGTGGGCAAGGCGCTCGAAGGCGTACGCGACCAGGCCGTGATCGCCACCAAGGTGGCCCTGGACTGGAACGAGGGCGGCCCACGGCGCAACTCCACCCCGGCCCGTATCCGTCAGGAGATCGAAGATTCGCTGCGGCGCCTGCGCACCGACCGCATCGACCTGTATCAGGTCCACTGGCCCGACCCGCTGGTGCCCATCGAGGAGACCGCCGCCGAGCTCGAAAAGCTGCGCCAGGAAGGCAAGATCCTTGCGATCGGCGTCAGTAACTACTCCATTGAACAGATGGATGCGTTTCGCTCGGCAGCCCCGCTGGCCAGCGTGCAGCCGCCCTACAACCTGTTCGAGCGGGCCATCGAAACCGACGTGCTGCCTTACGCTCGGGACAAGGGGCTGGTGGTGCTCGGCTACGGCGCGCTCTGCCGCGGGCTGCTTTCCGGCCGGATGAACAGCAGCACTACCTTCGACGGCGATGACCTGCGCAAATCCGACCCTAAGTTCAAGGCACCCCGGTTCGAGCAGTACCTCGCCGCGGTCGAGGCGCTGAAGTCGCTGGCCCAGGAACGCCACGGCAAGTCAGTGCTGGCGCTGGCGATCCGCTGGGTGCTCGACCAGGGGCCGACCGTCGCCCTCTGGGGCGCACGTCGACCAGATCAGCTGGATGGGATCGACGAGGCATTCGGCTGGACGTTGTCCCAGCAGGATCTGCAGGACATCGATGACCTGCTGGCCGAGCACATCACCGACCCGGTGGGCCCGGAATTCATGGCACCACCCACCCGTAAAGGCTGATAAACAAGCCGCGGCGTCGCGATCGTGTGACATCCGCGGCGCCGCGATGCGCCTGTGCGACAGAGCTGTTCTGCCGAGTCAACATAGGGCCAGCGCGGCAGAGAAGCACGCCGACTTATTCATTCGATAAATCGACATAATCAGATTGATATCGCGATAATCCTCCCTTCGCCAACATGATCCAACCCGCAACGGGCAGATCTCGACGAAGGACTTCCCCACGCCATGCGCGCCATATCGCTCACCCTATCCATCATGGTCGCGAGCGCCCCTGCGCTTGGAGACAACCGCCCGCTGCGCTTTTCGGTCAGCGACAGCTCGACCATGCCCATGGTTCGGCTCGCCCAGGGCAAGGTGACTGCTGGCATTCTCCATGACCTGCACCAACGCATTGCCGAGAAGATCGGGCGCCAGGCCGAGCAAGTGGTGATGTCGCGGTCACGCATTCAACCGCTGCTCGCCGAAGGTACGGTGGATGTCAGCTGCTACGTGAATCCAGCCTGGATCGACGAGCACCGGGCCAGCTATCGCTGGAGCGTGCCCTTCATGACTCAACGCATCCAACTGGTGGCCGCGGCAACCACTCCACCGACCACGATCGAGCGCCTGCGCGACGAACGAATCGGCACCGTGCTGGGCTTCACCTATCCCGAGTTGGAGCCGTCTTTTCGTGACGCCACGCTGACACGCGACGATGCGCGAACCGAAAGCCAGGTGCTGGCAAAGCTTGCTGCTGGACGCTATCGCTACGCGCTGAGCTCGGAGACCGCGCTGGGCTGGTTCAACCGAGATCGGCCAGCCGAGCGCAAACTGCGTGCGATGGATCAGTTCGTCGAATACTCGATCCACTGCCTGGTGCGCGATGAGCCGGATGTTCCTGCCAACGAAATACTCGAGGCGATGCAACAACTGCAAGACGATAGCGAGTTCGAGGCGATTCTCGCGAAGTACCGATAACGCTGGGCTTTGGTAACATCCGCCGCGCTCTGGCATCGACGATACGCCCGAACTTCGTGGTCCCGTCGCTGCCTATCTAGTTCGCTGGATTTCCGACTCCCGACGTTGCACGTCCAGGCAACACCAGCCGTCACTCAGCTCTTCCTTCGAGGCATCGATGACCCACGCAAGCACAGGCAAGCCGGCCCTGTCGGCCCGCGCCATACTGTTGATCGAACTGGCGCTGGCCATGGGCGGTTTCGCCATCGGCACGGGCGAGTTCGCCATCATGGGCCTGATGCCGAACGTCGCGCAGGGGCTGGGGATCAGCGAGCCACAGGTCGGGCACGTCATCAGTACCTATGCCCTTGGCGTGGTGGTTGGCGCACCGCTGCTGGCCATCATTGGCTCACGCATGTTCCGCCGGCATCTGCTGCTGCTATTGATGAGCTTTTTCGCCCTGGGTAACTTTGCCAGCGCCTTGGCCCCGGACTACCACACATTGATGCTGTTCCGCTTCATCGCCGGGTTGCCGCATGGCGCCTATTTCGGTGTAGCGATGCTGGTCGCCGCGTCGATGGTGGCCCCGGATCAGCGCGCCAAGGCGGTCAGCCGCGTGCTGGCCGGGCTGACCATCGCGATGCTCATCGGCAATCCCACCGCCACCTGGCTCGGCCAGGGTCTCAGCTGGCGCTGGGCATTCGCCCTGGTCGGGCTGATTGCGCTGTTGACCGTCCTGCTGGTCGCGATCTTTCTCCCGCTGGACCGCAGCGAGCCACGCAACAACCCAATGCGCGAACTGCGCGACTTCAACCGCAAACCGGTCTGGCTCGCACTGGCGATCAGCTCAATCGGCTTTGCCGGCATGTTCTGCGTGTTCAGCTACCTGGCGCCGACCCTGCTCGAGGTGACCGGCGTCGGCGAAAACTGGATTCCCGTGGGGCTGGCCGCCTTCGGCCTGGGCGGAATCGTCGGCAACATCGTGGGCGGCTGGCTCTTCGACAAGCTAGGGTTCAAGGCTGTCGCCTGGCTTTTTGCTGTGGAGCATTCTGGTCCTGCTGGTATTCCCATTCGCCGCGAATTCGCTGTGGACGATCCTTCCGGCAGCGTTTGCGGTTGGCACCATGGTGTCGCTCGGCCCGCCCCTGCAGACCCACCTGATGGACGTCGCCGCGGACGCCCAAACGCTCGCTGCCGCCTCCAACCATTCGGCGTTCAACGTCGCCAATGCCCTCGGCCCCTGGCTCGGCGGGCTGGCGATCAGCGCGGGCCTGGGCTGGACTTCCACCGGCTACATCGGTGCAGCGACCGGCGCCGTCGGCCTGCTGGTGTTCTGGTGGGCATGGAATACGCGCGACGAGGCGGAAAGAAAATCGCCTGATGCAGCCATCGTCTGCGATTGAGCAACTCCTGCCATTCGACGCGCAGACGTAGATTACGGATGAGCGAAGCGATACCCATCGGTTCGGGATATCGCTGCGCTCAATACCATCCCAAGTGCAGCGGCAAGCCTCAGGTCGGCCTTACAGCGCGTTCACGGCCTGCCCGAGATAATGCAGGAGACCTTCATCGACCCAGGTGCCTTCCATCAGGCTCGGTTCCTGCTGATTGGCTTGCCGGATCTTCTGCTGTGTTTGCGGATCGTTACCGGCATAGGCACGAAACAGCGCCAGCCAGCGGTGAGCGAGCACCTTCACCTTCTCATCGTCTGGCGGCAGACCCTCTCGCCGAGCCTTACGCAATGCTGCGACCAGGCGCGGCCATTCCCGCATGCTAGCCAGGTAGTGCTCGCGCATGAAGGCGAGCTCATTGGCATCCAGGTATCGCGCATAAACCGCCAGCTTGCTTTCAGCAAAGGCATGCAGCACGTACTCGCTGACCTCGCGGGTTATGCCTGTCTGTCTGTGCAGCACTGGCTCGCCAAGGTGCATCGCGTCGAGCTTGGCCAACAGTGCCGGATCGGCGGCGGTGTCCTGCTCCAACTGGCGCATCCAGCGCCGCGCCAGGCCCTGCGCCTGGCCATCCTGGGGCTGACCTCATCATGCAGCAGCCGCGCCGCCTCCTCGGCCAGTTCGATCCAGCAGGTGTCGCTTGCAGCATTGCGGTTGTAGAAGGGCAACTGACACAGTTCGTCTTCGGAAAAATACTTTTCGTACACGCTCATCAACTCCAGTGTTTCCAGCCAGTCGGCAAGTGCCGGCTCCTGCCCCGTGACGCACTGACGATGCAGTTGCACCAGTTTTTCACGCAGCCGGACCTGCCGCGCGATCTGCTGGTCGAGCTGAGTCAATTGCTGCTCGATCACGGTGGAGACCGACAGCGCTTGCCGGTCGAGAATGGCTCCGATGTCGGCCAACGAAACGCCAAGGCTTCGCAAGGCCTGGATCTGCTGCAGCCGTGCAACATCGTCGCGGCTGTACAGCCGGTAGCCGGCGTCGGAGCGCGCGGACGGACGCAGCAGCCCGATGTCGTGGTAGTGGTGCAACGTCCTGACGGTCAAACCGCAGCGCCGGGCCAATTCACCAACTTTCAACTGCATCGCGATGTGCTCCTCGTCTGTGCGGGAGTGATGGTCGTGCCTCACGCGACGTGAGGGTCAAGGGGTAAGGAACTCATTTCGCGTCCTGTTCCGCGGTCATCGCCAGCGGAGCAGAACGACGCGGCGTTTAGCCGAGCGAAGCCGCGATCAGCGAGGCAGGTAGCAAACCGATGCGTGCCTCTCATTCCTTGAACATGTAGGGGCGACGATGCTACTTCGCGCCGATGTCAGGGAGACAGCTAGCGAAACGCCGCAATCTTCCGTAATGACATGTCGTCGCGAGTCGCTTGCGTGCGGTACTGGCTGAACGCTCCAATAGCGGCTCAATCGGAGGTGATCCAGCCGCATGTCGAGTTTGCCGTTTTTCCGCACCAAGGCCCGAACCTTCTTTTCCTTGTTCGCCGCTGCATTACTGGCCGTGCTGCCCGTTGGCTGCTCGATGCTCGAGCAGACCGAGCGCGAGCTGGTATTTCGGATCGAGCCAGGGACCGCCAGCTGGTTCAGAGGCCTGCCCAGCGGGGTCGAAGAACTGGAGCTGACCACGCCGGCATTCGGTGACAAACAGAACATCCACGCCTGGTGGTGGCCAGCGGACCAGCCGGACGCGCCGGCATTGCTTTACCTTCACGGTTCGCGCTGGAACCTCACAGGGCATCTGTTCCGCCTGGAGCAGATTCGCTCGCTGGGCTTTTCGGTACTGGCGATTGACTACCGTGGTTTCGGCAAAAGTCTCGGCGAGTTGCCGTCGGAGGCCAGCGTTTATGAAGACGCGCGGATCGCCTGGGATCACCTGAAAAGCCTGCAACCGGATGCCAGCAAGCGGCTCATCTACGGCCATTCGCTCGGCGGCGCCGTCGCGGTGGATCTGGCCACCGATCTGGGCCAAGCGACGGACGAGAATGCCGGCGCCCGCGCGCTGATCATCGAATCGACCTTCACCACCCTGGCCGACATCGCCACGGAAGTTGCCGATACGCCCTGGCCGATCCGCTGGCTGGTGTCCCAGAAGTTCGACTCCATCGAAAAGATCGACCAGGTCCGCATGCCCGTGCTGATCGTGCATGGCACGGCTGACCCCTACGTGCCGGCACGCTTCAGCCAGGAGCTCTACGACGCCGCGCAGGAGCCCAAACGCCTGCTGTTGATCGAGGGCGGCACCCACAACAACAGCATGCGCATCGGGCGCCAGGAATACCGCCAGGCGCTGGACGAGCTGCTCGGCAAAACACCGAACATCCCGGGCTGAACGCGACGGCTCGGTCAGCCTGGAATAGGCGCGTTTTCCTCGAGCAGCCCTTCGCGCTTGGCAGCCGCCCAGAACTCACCCGGTATCCTGGCTGACATCGATGCAGCGTTCTCACGAATGTGCTCCGCCTTGCTCGCGCCGGGGATGATGGCCGAGACGACCGAAGGCGCATTGCAGAACTGCAACGCGGCCGTACGCAGATCAACCCCATGCTCACGGGCCAGCGCTTGATAACGCTCCCGCTTGCGCTGTATGTCCTGGGGCACGTCCTTGCTGTAGTTGAAGTACTCGTTGCCCGCCAGGTAGCCGGAGTTCAACGGCGCGCCGAGCACGAGGGAAACGCCTCGTTTTTCCGCGGCCGGGAACAGATCGTTCAGTGCATCCTTGTGCTTGAGCAGCGAATACTGAGTCGCGGAAAGAATGATGTCCGGGTCAGACCGTTCGATGGCGCCGAGCGCAGGCGGCAATGTATTCACGCCCATCCCCCAGGCCTTGATCAGGCCCTCCTCGCGCATCTTCACCAGCTCGGGCATTGCGCCTTTGACCGCTACCTCGAAGTGCTCTTTCCAGCCTTCGCCCATGTCCTCGTTGTCCGGCGAAAGGTCGTGTATGAACACCACGTCCAGGCTCGGTACCCCCATGCGCTGAAGGCTGTCTTCGATGGAACGGCGGGTACCGGAGGCGCTGTAGTCGTACTCGTAGTTGAAGTTGTTAACGCCCTGCCAGTTCTTGTGGGAGTAACCGGGCTCAGGCTTGAGCAATCGGCCGACCTTCGTCGACAGTACATAGGCATCGCGCTCTTGCGCTGACAACAGCCCGGCATGACGCCGCTCGCTGAGGCCCAGCCCGTACCAGGGCGAGGTGTCGTAGTAACGGATCCCCAGATCCCAGGCTTGCTGCAGCAGCGCCAGCGCCTCCGCTTCGGGCAGTTCGCGGCGCATGTCACCCAGACCGATCGCGCCCCCAAGGCCGAAGCGATAAGGCGGCCGATAGCGCTCATGCGTGCCCTCGTTCATCGGCAGACTGTCAGGTGACTGAGACGCGGAACCTGGCTGGCGCGGGTTCGCCTCGGCACGCGCCAGCACAGGCGCGAGCGCCAGCCCGACGCCAACAGCGGCAGTAGTGGAGAGAAAGTGGCGGCGTTGCATGCGAAACCTCCTTTGCAGAGTGAGCGGGAATGAATCCCCGGGGCCTCTGTTAGCGACCCTTCGCGCTCCGCGGGTTTCCTCCCGGGGTGAATCGCACGGGTTCAACCCGGCGTTCGGGCAACAGCAGCGCGGTAAAGGACCCACTCGGATCAGCGCAACAGCGACTACTTGCCTCGGGATATTTCAGGCGCCAGCACATCGGTTGGCGTCCAGGGATTGATGCCCCCGCCGATCCACTCCAGCGTTGCCTGCCAGACGCTTTCGCGATAACGCTCGCGAAACAGGTCGAAGTGTCCCACCCGCGCCGCGCCCAACGCCTCCGGTGTCAGGCGGACATGCTCGCGGTGGCTGTTGCGGTAGTAGCGCAGGCCCCGCGTGATGGCCGGGGCGGTGCCGTATTCGTCATCGCTGAGGCTCAGCGCCAGGATCGGTGCGCGAATGGCGGCGAAACGTCGAAGCACCTCGTCTTTCTCGTGTGCCGGATAGCTCTGCTCCAGCGCTGCCCGTCGGAACGCCCATTCGCGCGCGACACCGGCCGGCAGATCTTCCAGCCAGCCCAGCCTTCGACCGGGAAGTAGCCACACAGCGCCGTCATGGCCGGCATGAACAGATGCCAGCGGACGAACATGCGCCACCGATGCGTGGGTGCATAGTCGCGCCAAAAAGCGTATTGCGCGCCGACACTGAGAAAGCGGTCCACTTCGGTCGCCGCGCTGGCGAAACCGGGCAGGAAGCCGCCGATGCTATGACCCACCGCGATCAGCGGTCCATCCGGATTGCGCTGGCGCATCCAGCGGACCACGGCATCGAAATCCAGATCACCCCAGTCGCGCCAGCGAATATCGGCGCCGCGCAGAGAGGCCGGTCGCGAACCGCCAATGCCACGATAATCGTAGGTCAGCACCTGATAGCCGTGATCGCCGAGAAAGCGTGCGTAAGGTGCGTAATAGCGCGCCAACACCCCGGTTGCGCTGCTGACGATCACCGCGCCGCGCGGCTCGCCGAAGGGCTGCCAGAGCTGCGCCGATAGCGCGTAACCATCTCGACAGGTGATTGAAACGGACGTAGGCATGGCACACCAGGCAGCAACGATCGTTTCGCAACCATGCCTTTGAACTCGCCGTTTGGCCAGTAGCAGCGCGCCATACCCTGGATCATCGCAGCCGAAATGGAGGCGACGCGACAACTGGGACGGCGCGCCTGCCCTTGTTAAGCTCCACCGCCTTTCAACCGGGCAGCGAGTGGCTTTTATCGATTACCCAACAGCAACCAGCAGCTTGTTGTTGTCGAACATTACCCACCGTGGCGGTGACCGCCGCCATACGTCCCCTGCCGTTCTATTCGAAAGCCGGGCTGCGACAAAATCGGAGTTTATCCATGCAGAGCGATCAGCTGATCGTATTCGCCGTGCTGGCTGTGACACTTGGTTTGTTCATCTGGAATCGTTGGCGCTACGACATCGTCGCGCTCGGTGCGCTCCTGGTGGCGACCCTGACCGGTATCGTGCCGGTCGAGGAGGCCTTCATGGGCCTGGGCCATCCGGCCGTGATCAGCGTCGCGGCGGTGCTGGTGCTCAGCCGCGGCCTGCTCAACGCCGGCGTGGTCGACGCCATGGCTCGGCACCTGACGCGCGTCGGCGAGCGCCCCTCGGTCCAGGTATTGACGCTGACCGGTATCGTTGCGCTCTGTTCCGGCTTCATGAACAACGTCGGCGCGCTGGCACTGTTCATGCCGGTCGCCGTGTGGATGGCCCACCAGAGCGGGCGGTCACCGTCGTTCCTGCTGATGCCGCTGGCGTTCGGCTCGCTGCTCGGCGGCACCCTGACGCTGATCGGCACGCCGCCAAACATCATCATTGCCGGTTACCGCCGCCAGGTCGCCGATGCCCCGTTCGGCATGTTCGACTTCTTACCGGTGGGCCTGGCCATCACCCTGGGCGGCGTCCTGTTCATCGCCCTGCTTTGGCGCCTGACGCCGCGCCGTGAGAATGCCGCCGACGACGGACAGCTCTTCGAGATCAATGCCTACCTGACCGAGTTGAAACTGCCTGAGGGCAGCAAATTCATCGGTCGTACCCTGCACGAACTGATGACCGCCAGCGGCGAGGGCGACGTGCTGGTGACCGCCCTGGTGCGCGACGGCCGAAAAGGCGGCATGCCATCGATGTACGAGGTGCTGCGCGACGGCGACATCCTGTTGGTCGAAACCGACTCGGACAGCCTCAAGGCCTTCCTCGACAGCACCAAACTGGAGCTGGCCGCCGATGCCGACGGCAAGGAGGAAGCGCGTGAGCTGGCACGCGAGCGCAAACACGCCGAGAAGAATGGCGATGCGGACAAGCCCGCCGACACGGATGACGGCTCCAAGGAACGCGCCCTTGCCGAAGCCATCGTCACGCCACAGTCTTCCCTGGTCGGCACCACCGCGACAGGCATGGCGCTGCGCGAGCGGCATGGCATGAACATCCTCGCCGTGGCGCGGCAGGGCCAGCGCCTGAACGAGCGACTCAGCCGGATCCGTTTCGCCGCAGGCGACATCCTGCTGGTACAGGCGCGCGAGGACCAGTTACAGGCGACATTGAACAATATCGGTTGCCTGCCTCTGGCCTCACGCGGGCTGCGCATCACGGCACCGCGACAGGTGATGCTGGCGAGCAGCCTGTTCGCCGCGTCACTGCTCCTGATCGCCCTCGGCGTCCTGCCGGCCGCGGTGGCCCTGGTGGCCGGCGCGTTGGCGATGGTGCTGGTCGGGCTGGTGCCGCCGGGCGAAATCTACAAGAGCATCGACATGTCGATCATCGTCCTGATCGCCGCCATGCTGCCGATCGGCGAAGCGCTCGAAAGCACCGGCGGGTCGCGGCTGATCGCCGACGGCCTGCTCGCGCTGGGGCAATCCGCACCGCCTGCCGCTACCGTGGCGATTCTCATGGGCGGGGTCATGCTGCTGTCGAACGTGGTGAACAATGCCGCCGCCGCGGTGCTGGCCGCGCCGGTGGCGATCAGCCTGTCACGCGGCATGGAGGCCTCCGCCGATCCGCTGCTGTTGGCAGTCGCCATCGGTGCGTCCTGTGCCTTCCTCACGCCCATCGGGCATCAATCCAACACGCTGGTCATGGCACCAGGCGGGTACCGTTTCGGTGACTACTGGCGCCTCGGGCTGCCCTGTCGATCCTGGTCATTCTCGTCGCGGTCCCGGTGATCCTCTGGGTGTGGCCGCTTTAGCCGGTCATCTCCTGCCGTCTGGAACAGGAAACTGTTACAAGCCGGCAATGCCCTAGATATAGGGCGCGGTAGCGCGCGTCGCTGGCGCCCCGAATAACGAGCAGACTACCGCAAAGAAAAGGCCCGCAAAGCAGTGACCCTATCCGAAGCAGAACAGCTCAGGCGCCATACCCGCTCGCTGGAAGACGAGATTGCGCAGTTGCGTGCGCGGCTGGAACCCCTCAGACCGAAACGACTCTGGGCTCGCCGGCATGCGATGCGCAATACCGCACGCTGCTTGGCGCCATCGACACCGGCTTCTGCGTCGTCCAGATGCGCTTCGATGACGAGGGGCGCGCGGTGGACTATTGCATCGTCGAGGGCAACGCCGCCTACGAACGCATGACCGGCCTCTCCGACTCGCAAGGCAAATGGGTCAGCGAGATCGCCCCCGATCTCGAACGGCACTGGTTCGACACCTATGGCCGCGTCGCCCTGACCGGTATCGGCGAGCGCTTCGAGAATGCCGCCTTGCCCTTCGGACGCTGGTATGACGTCCAGGCGCTGCGGATCGGCGATCCAGCCGAACACCGGGTCGCCATTCTGTTCAACGACATCTCGGATCGACGTCGCGCCGAGTTGGCGCTGGCCCAGAGCGAAGCCCATTGGCGTGGCCTGTTCGAGAACCTCGAGGAAGGCCTGGTGCTGGGCGAAGTGGTGCGCGACGAGCAAGGACGCGTGGTCGACCTGCGCTACCTGCACGTCAACGCGGCCTGGGGCGAGATCGTCGAGATCGACCCGGCGCTGGCCCGCCTGCGGACCTACCGGCAGCTGTTCGAGAGCGACCCGCACTGGATCGAGGAAACCGGGGCGGTCGTCGACACCGGCGTGCCGGCGATCTTCATTCGCGGGATCGGCAGCCGCGGTCGCTGGTACGAGGGTCGCACGCACCGCTTCGAGAACGACAAGTTCGCCACGCTGTTTCGCGAAATCACCGACAGCCATGCCGCCGAGGCCCGGCGTAACGGCCTGCTGGAGCTGAGCGACCGCCTGCGCGACATGCAGGACATTGCCGAGATGGCCTACACCACCGCCGAAATCCTCGGCCGTACGTTGCAGGGCAGCCGTGCCGGCTATGGCGTGATCGATGCCGACCAGATGACGCTCATGGTGGATGGCGACTGGACCACGCCCGGCACCGTCAGCGTCGCGGGCAAGCACTACCTGCCCGATTCCGGTACCCATGTACATGAGTTGATGCGCGGAGAAACGGTGAGCATCAGCGACACCCGGAGCGATCCGCGCACGCGGGACAGCCAGACCGCACTCGAGCGCTTCGGCGTTCGTGCGCTGATCAACGTACCGATCGTCGAGCAGGGCCGGACGGTGGCGATGATCTTCGTCAACGCGAGCGAACCCCGTATCTGGACCGAGGCCGAGGCGACCTTCGCCCGTGAAGTGGCCGAACGCACCCGGGGCGCCATCGAGCGCCGGCGTGCCGAACAGAACCTGCAGGCCCTCAATGCCCGGCTGGAAAGCCTGGTCACCGAGCGCACCGCGGAGCTGGCGCGTTCCGAACAGCAGTTGCGCCAATCCCAGAAGATGGAAGCGGTCGGCCAGCTCACCGGTGGCCTGGCGCATGACTTCAACAACCTGTTGTCAGGCATCAACGGCAGCCTCGAGCTGCTGCAGCTGCGCCTGCGTCAGGGGCGCTTCGACGGGCTGGACCGCTACATCGACGCCGCGCAGAGCTCATCCCGACGCGCCGCTGCACTGACCCACCGGCTGCTCGCCTTCTCCCGCCGACAGACCCTCGACCCGCGTCCGACCGACATCAATCGGCTGATCATGGGCATGGAGGAGCTGGTTTCACGCACGGTCGGGCCGGCCATCGAATTGCATATCCGCCCCGCCAGCGGGCTCTGGCTGACCATGGTCGACTCCAATCAGCTGGAAAACGCCCTGCTCAACCTGTGCATCAATGCGCGTGACGCCATGCCCAATGGCGGGCAACTGGTGGTCGAGACGGGCAACCTGGACATGGACCGCGCGACCGCCCTGGCCCGCGATGTGCCGGCGGGGGACTATGTGTCGCTGAGCGTCTCGGACAACGGCAGCGGCATGACGCCAGGCGTCGTGGCCAAGGCGTTCGACCCCTTCTTCACCACCAAACCCATCGGCATGGGCACCGGGCTCGGTTTGTCGATGATCTACGGCTTCGCCCGTCAGACCGGTGGTCAGGTGGAAATCCTGTCCCGCGAGGGCGAAGGCACACGGGTGGTGCTCTTCCTGCCCCGCCACCTCGGCCCGGCAGAGCAGCCCGACACTCCGCAACCCCTTGGCGACGCCCCGCGCGCCAAGGCGGGCAAACTCGTGCTGGTGGTCGATGACGAGCCGACCATTCGCATGCTGGTCGTCGAAGTGCTGCATGACCTCGGTTACGCCGCACTCGAAGCCGCCGACGGCCCGTCCGGGTTGAAGGTGCTGCAGTCCGACGCGCGAGTCGACCTGCTGGTCAGCGACGTCGGCCTGCCGGGTGGCATGAATGGTCGGCAGATGGCGGACGCCGCCCGGGTCGCCCGCCCGGACCTGAAAGTCCTGTTCATCACCGGCTATGCCGACACCAGCATCCTTGGCGATGGTCATCTGGCCGAGAACATGCACGTGATGACCAAACCCTTCGTCATGGACGAGCTGGCCGTGCGCATCCAGGAGCTGATTCGCGGCGGATGACCCACCGCACGTCAACGGAGGTCGGCGAGCCCTTTGAGCAGCGCCTCGTGAAACACCGGCGGCGCCTCGACCTGCGGCGAATGACCGAGCTCGGGAAACGGCACCAGCGTCGCCTGGGGTATCCGTGCCGCCGCCTGCCTGCCTAGCGCCGGGTAGTCACCCAAGCGTTCGGCGACCGCCTCGGGCGCGCGGTTGGCGCCGGGCGCGGTGCGGTCCTTGCCACCGATCAGCAGCAGGGTGGGCATGCTCAGCCGCTCGAACTCGTGAACGACGGGTTGGGTAAAGACCATTTCCGAGGTTTGCGCCTGATTCCAGGCCACGATCTCCTTGCCCTCCCCTGCATACATACCGGCCAGCATGGTGACCCAGCGGTCGTACTCCGGTTTCCAGTCACCGTTGTAGTAGAACTTGCGCTGGTAGCCCTTGATCTTCTCGAAATCGGTCTTCAGCTCACCCTCGTAGAGCTGGTCGATGTCGGCGTAGGGCACGCCCTCGGCCTGCCAGTCTTCCAGGCCGATGGGATTGACCAGCACCAGCTGCTCGACGAGCTGCGGATAGTTGAGCGCCAGGCGCGACGCGAGCATGCCACCCATGGAGTGACCGATCACTGTGACCCGCTCCAGGTCCAGCGACTGCAACAAGGCCCGCGTGTTGTGCGCCAGCTGGGCGAAGCTGAACTGGTACCCGCGAGGCTTGACCGAACTGCAGAAGCCCACCTGGTCCGGTGCGATCACCCGGTAACCGGCTTCGGACAGTACCCGGATGCTCTGTTCCCAGGTTGCGGCGCAGAAGTTCTTGCCATGCAGCAGCACCAGTGTGCGGCCGTTCGCCTCTCCTTCGGGCTGCACATCCAGGTAGCCCATCGACAGCGCCTGCTGCTGGGAGGAGAACTCGAAGCGCTGGATCGGGAAGGGATACTCGAAACCTTCGAGCTGTGGGCCATACGCCGGGTGCTGGCCTGCCTGCAGCGGCAGGGCAACGGCAAGACCGGCGATCAACGACGAAACGAGGGCTCTGTTCACACAGCGACTCCTGGTGGCAGTGATTGACGATGCATCGTGCTGCCGCCCGGAGCCGCCCAGCGGGGCCGCGCAAGGCTCAAGCACAACGGTTTCGCCTATCTCGGAGCGTCGCTGCCGGGTAAGGTTCGGGGCACTTTGTATCGACGTGATTCGACCCCGCCGTGGCTCAGTCGGCCTCGACCGGCTGGATGTCGAACCCGATCGTGTTGTCGGCGCTGATGCGAAAGTGCAGCGTCTGCCCGGGCTCGATCCGGGCGGCCTTCTCCCGCAGCAGGTTGCCCATGCCGCAGAGGGTGTCGTCCTCGGGGTCGGATTCGATGCTGACGATGCGCATGCCCGCCGGGACCTGGAGATGCACCTGCTCGCCCACATGGATGCGCGCCGCGATCTTGCGGTCGATCATCACCGCCACGTAGCAGCCACCGCCGCGCAGGCCGAAATCGCGCGTCACTACCACTTCACCGCCATTTTCGACGGGAGTCTGGAAGCCGCGCAGGCGCTCTTGCGGTACGGGTTTGATGTCTTGCGGGTCGGCCTGCCAGGACGAGCAACCGACCAGCACCAGCAGGGACAGGAGGGCGAGTGTCAAGCGCATGCGGAGTCTCCGGGAGTAAGCGAAGCGGTCATCTTATGACAGGTTTCGCGTCCGTCCGTGCGTCGTCCGGCAACGGCATCGCGTCACAGCTGATGGTGGCTTCCTGGATAGGGGCGCGTCTCCTCCACGGCCCCGCTTCGATCGAGCACCTCCACGGTGGCCGTCCTGCCGGCCATGAAATGGTCGAGCTCGTTGAGCATCTCGTCCTTGGTCAGGGTGCGCAGCACCGTTTGCCCGGACTTGAGTTCGGTCAGTTCCCAGCCCATCGGGGTGGGATGCGCCTGAAAACTATCCATGCGGAACGACCTTGGCACGCCTGGAAGGCAGTCGGTGCCGGCACTGGGTATCGATCATGGTTCCTCCTGCCCGCGGCTTTCGGTCGGGCCGTCCAGTTCGCTGTCGTCGAAATCGGGATCTTCGCCAGGCTCCTTTTCCCCGCCATCGGTCATGGTGATGTCGGGCGGGTCTTGCTCCTCGTTTTCCTCGGGCTTGCTGTTCATCGCGACCTCGCTGAACGTTGCATGAAGAACTCGATGAATAGGAGCCACCCGGTCGGGCGGACGTTCATCGTCCCGGATGGGCGGTGACAGCCGGCGGAACTTGCCATTGCAGCAACCCCTCGACTCCACCACACTGCCGCCATTCCCACCTGCACCGGAGCTGAATCATGCCTGCCACCGAACACCTGACGCGCGAGACCATCCTCGCTCACCCGGATGCACTGGATTGCACCATCTACCGCGCCCATGAAACCGATCCGGACGGCGAGGAACGCGACATGGGCGATGCCCGCGTCATCATCGAGGGCCAGTTCGAGCCGCCCCAGGAATGGGACGCCAAAGCACGCGCCGATTATTTCGACGGCATGCCGGAGGACGCCTTCTTCACCGCCGTCTTCGCCAGCGAAGCCGGTGCGGATTCGAAGGGCTACTTCACGGTCGAGGCGGACGACTACGCCGCGGTGACCGAGCCGGACGGGACCATCGCCATGTTCTATGTCTGCGAGCGACTGGACGATGGCCGCTACGTGCTGCTGCGCGAGGAAGATGACGGCGAGGATTGATCCGCCACCGCACACCGAACCCGCGACCGCGCCGACGGGTCTGTTGCAGAGCAGGCCCGTCGTCTTTTCATGACTCAGCCACTCCTTCGCCAAGCCAAGAGGAATCGCATGAGCCCTCTGCAAACCCGCTGGCAATCCCCGGTTTCACGCATGAAGCGGGTCGCCGGCCTTCTTCTTGTACTCGCCGCCCTGCTCTACGTCGTCGCGACCGCCCTGGAACCGCGCCATGCCGCGTGGGGCTACCTGGCTTCCTTCGCCGAGGCGGCGATGGTGGGTGCGATCGCCGACTGGTTCGCCGTCACCGCGCTGTTTCGCCATCCGCTCGGCCTGCCGATCCCACACGGCGATCATCCCGCGCAGCAAGGCGCGCATCGGGCAGAACCTCTCCGCCTTCATCACCACGCATTTCCTCGCCACGTCGCTGGTGCTGGCCAAGCTCGACGCGCTGGACATTGGCGGGCGTCTGGCCGGCTGGCTGCGCCATCCCGACAATGCCGCGGCAGTGGGCCGGCAGCTGACCGCCATCGCCCGCTTTGGCGTCGATTCGCTGCATGACGAGCGCGTGCAGGGTTTCGTCCAGGCCAAGCTGGCCGACCGCCTGCGCAAGATCGACCTCGCGCCCGTCTGCGGCCAGGTCCTCGAAATGCTGACCCGCCAGGGCAAGCACCAGGCGATGCTCGACGAGGCGCTGGTCAAGCTCGATGCGCTGCTGCAGGACGACGATACCCGCGCTCTGGTCGCCGACGCGATCACCGCCGAAGTGCGCACGCTGCGGTATCTGGGGCTGGGCAAGGCGGTGGGGGCTGGTCGGCGAACAAGTTCGTCGATGGCGTATCGGCGGTCATCGCCGAGGTGGCGAGCGATCCGGAGCATCCACTGCGCGAGCGCTTCGACGAGCATGTGGCGCAGTACATCGAGCGGCTCAAGCACGACCCGGCCTATCGGCTGGAAGTCGAGCGAATAGTCGCCCAGCTACTGGAGCATCCCGCCACCACCGACTACCTCAGGACGCTCTGGCAGGAACTGACCGAATGGCTCGAAGCCGATCTGGACAGCCCGGACTCGCGCATCGGGCGTCGCATCGAACGCCTGACCCAGGGGCTCGGCGACTCACTGGCGGCCGATACCGCCATGCGTGCCTGGATCAACGAGCGGCTGATGGATGCGGCACCCGGCCTGCTGGAGCGCTATCGCGGACAGATCGGCAAGTACATCGCCCAGCGCGTGGAGAACTGGGAAAGCCGCGAGCTGGTCGAGCAGATGGAACAGAGCGTCGGCAAGGACCTGCAATACATCCGCATCAACGGCACCCTCGTCGGCGGCCTGGTCGGCCTGATCCTGCACGCGCTGACGCAACTGGCGATCGGCTAGGCGCTGCGCAGGCGCAACGGATCGCTGTTGCGTGCGCGCAGCCGTCAGGCTTGCCCGGCGAGGCGCTGCAACAGACGCGCCTGCAGCTGCTCCAGCGCCTGCGGATCGGCCTTGCCGGCGGCGTGCATGCCCAGCCCCTCGCCGGAATAGCGCGGCACGATATGGACGTGGATGTGAAACACCGTCTGCCCCGCCGGCGCGCCGTTGAATTGCGCCACCTGCACGCCGTCGGGCTGCAGCTCGTCGACGATGACACGCGTCAGCCGCTGCACCACTGCCATCACTTTGCACAGGGCTTCGGTGTCCACGTCGAGGATGTTGCAGGCCGCCGAGCGCTTCGGGATGACCAGCGCATGGCCGTAGGACTGGGGAAACAGATCGAGGAAGGCCAGGACGTCCTCATCCTCGTACAGCTTGTAGCACGGAGCATCGCCGCGAATGATCTGGGCGAAGATGTTTTGCGGATCGTAGGGCGTGGTCAGGGACACCGGGGACTCTCCAGGGCAGGCGGAAAGCCCCGACCATAGCGGGAACGGTCATCCACGCCAAGCGGGTGCCGGCACCCGGCGCGTCAGCCATGCGATCAGCGCAAGGCGTCGGCCTGCGCGGCGTAGTCGTCGCTGTTGACCTCGTGCGTGCGCAGTACCGCTTGGAGCTCGTCACGGATCTGGGGATGAGTGACCTGTTCCAGCAACGCCTCGAGCCGGCGGATGACCCATTTCTGCCCGCGGTCGACCAGCGCCAGCCGCTCGCCCAGATCCGCAATGGCCATGCATTTCTCGTAGAAGGCGCCCCGCTCGTGGCCTGGCTCTGCACCCAGCAGTCGCAGGCATTCGCGCAGGCGGCGGCAACTGTCCGCCTCGCCGCGATGCACCTGCGTCAATACGCTGCGCTGCACCTCGCTCGTGGCGTCGTCTAGGCTGACCCTGGCGACCTGCGCGCCGGCGCGTTCGGCACTGAGCAATTCGTCCAGCGCCTCGACCAGCTGCTGCCGCTCGATACCCAAGGCCTCTGCCGTCATGTCCTCTCTCCTCTGCCGTTCGCGCCGTTGGCGCCCTGCTGGTCATGCTAGTGGCGCGGCGCAAGGTTGCGGAAATGAAAGTTAATGCGCTCCAGATGCAATCTTTTGCTTTAACCCAATGCTGCGAGTGGCCGCTCGTTGGAGACCTGAAACCCAGCCCTCTCAGACAACGCTGGCAATGACCGCCAGGGTAGACTCGGGCTGCGCGCACGCCGCCGGATACAGGCGCAACATCAGCGTCCCGGTGTGGTCGGAGGCAGATGCGCGTCATCAAGACCTCATCGGAGAGCCATCCCATGCATGATCTGTCTCGCTTCGCCATCACCCAGAAATGGCCCGCCAGCTACCCGGATCGCCTGCAGCTCTACTCGCTGCCCACGCCGAATGGCGTGAAGGTCTCGATCATGCTGGAAGAGATCGGTCTGCCCTACGAGCCGCACCTGGTCAGCTTCGAGAGCAATGACCAGCTCTCCGAGGAGTTTCTTTCGCTGAATCCGAACAACAAGATCCCGGCGATCCTCGACCCTGACGGCCCGGGTGGCGAGCCGCTGGCGCTGTTCGAGTCCGGCGCGATCCTGCTCTATCTGGCGGAAAAGACCGGCCAGCTCATCCCCGAGGACCCGGCGGCCCGCTACGAGACGATCCAGTGGCTGATGTTCCAGATGGGCGGCATCGGGCCAATGTTCGGCCAGCTTGGCTTCTTCCATAAGTTCGCTGGCAAGGACTACGAGGACAAACGTCCGCGCGACCGCTACCTCGCCGAAACCCAGCGCCTGCTCGGCGTACTGGAAAAGCGCCTGGAAGGCCGCGACTGGCTCATGGGTGGGCGCTACAGCATCGCCGACATTGCCACCTTCCCTGGGTGCGCAATCTGGTGGGCTTCTACGAAGCGCGCGAACTGGTGGAGTTCGAACGCTTCGTCAACGTGCAACGGGTGCTCGACGCCTTCGTCGCGCGTCCGGCTGTGACCAAGGGGCTGAACATCCCGCCGCGCGGCTGGGCCTGCGGCGCCCTCTGCGAGACTGACGATGCCCTGCCTGACCACCCTCGAATTTCCCGACGTCGACCAGCGGCGTTACGAAGCGCTGGGCGCGCGGCTCGCCTCGAGCGGCCCGCCGCCGGGTGTGATCTTTCATGCCTGCGCGGCGATCCCTGGCGGTTGGCGCATCGTCGAGCTCTGGGAAAGCCAGGCGGCCTTCGATACGTTCGTCGAGAACCGGCTGCTACCCGCCGTACGCGCCCTGGCGTGGCCGGAACCTTCACGTCGAGAATGCGTACCGACCCATCACGCCGGCCTGGTCCGGCGGTGACGCCGCCGCGTCAAGAACACCCCCGATTGTCGATTCCCGCTCCCGCCAAACGACCATGATCGGAAGCCGTTGTCCGCCGCCCTCGGCGCGCGAACAGAACCCAGGCTATACCGACAGTGCACGAGCTACGTGCCAAGACCCCATGTTCAACCCGACAGGAGCGCCCATGAAAATCACCCCCTATCTCACCTTCGACGGCCAGGCACGCGACGCTTTCACCCTCTACCAGCAGGTGCTGGGCGGAAACCTGGAGATGATGACCTTCGCACAGGCCCCCGAGCCGGAGCATTTTCCGGCCGAGCACCGCGAGCGGATCATGCACGTCTGCCTGACCCTCGGTGACTTCCGATTGATGGCCTCCGACACCATGCCGGGCGATCCAGCCTGTGGCGGCGCGCCGTACGAAGGCATCAAAGGCTGCTCCATCTCGCTGCACCCAGAGACCATCACCGAGTGCGAACGGGTGTTCGATGGGCTCGCGGAGGGCGGCCAGGTGATCATGCCACTGGAGAAAACCTTCTGGGCCGAACGCTTCGGCATGTTCGTCGACCGCTTCGGCGTGTCCTGGATGGTCAACTGCGAGCCCACCTAGACGCGGAACGGAGCCGGACTGGCGCGCGGCCGGCCATGGCTTGGTCGCCGCCCGCTTTTGTTATAACGTATCGCGCCACACATGGCGCGACCGTTTCGCGCACGCCCTGCAAGTTCGCTTCGAGTAATTCATGCCCGCCCCATCCACTACGCCACCCGCCACGATGCGTCTGCAATCGATCGACGCGCTTCGCGGGCTGGTCATCCTGTTCATGCTGCTCGACCACGTCCGCGAGACCTTCCTGCTGCATCTGCAGGTGCCTGATCCGATGGATGTCAGCGTCACCGAACCGGCATTGTTCTACAGCCGTACCCTGGCGCACCTGTGCGCGCCGGTGTTCATTTTCCTCACCGGTCTCTCGGCGTTCCTGTACGGCGAAAAGCACGACGGCCGCAGCGCCGTCTCGAGCTTTCTGCTCAAGCGCGGCCTGTTTCTGATCGTGCTGGAGTTCACCCTGGTCAATTTCGCCTGGACCTTCCAGTTCCCGCCCAGCGTGATCTATCTCCAGGTGATCTGGGCCATCGGCTTGAGCATGCTGGCACTGGCTGCGCTGCTCTGGTTACCCCGCGGGCTGCTCGCCACGCTGGGCCTGGTCATCGTCGCTGGGCATAACCTGCTCGACCCGCTGCAGTTCGCCGAAGGCTCGGCGCTGCATGTGCCCTGGGCAATACTGCATGACCGCGGCTGGATCGAGCTCTCCGACGACCTGCGCCTGCGCACCTCGTACCCGCTGCTGCCCTGGATCGGCGTCATCGCACTGGGCTATGCGGCGGGCCCCTGGTTCGCCCGTGGCGCGGATTCGGTGCCACGGCAGCGACACCTGCTCAACGCTGGGCTGGCTGCGTTGTTGTGCTTCGCCGCGCTGCGGTTGATCAACGGCTACGGCGAGCAGGCCTGGAGCAGCGGTGAGGATGGGCTGCGCACGCTGATGAGTCTGCTCAACGTCACCAAGTATCCACCCTCCTTGCTGTTTCTCTGCCTTACCCTCGGCTGCGGGCTGCTGCTGTTGCGTGCCTTCGAGCGCCACCAGACGCAGCGCTGGCTGAAGCCACTGACCGTCTTCGGCGCGGCCCCCATGTTCTTCTACCTGCTGCATCTCTACGTACTCAAGCTGCTCTACCTGGCGGCCGTGGCGATCTGGGGCCTGAATCAGGGCAGCCATTTCGGCTTCGATGCGGTCTGGCCGCTCTGGGTCTGGACGCTGGTGCTTGCCGTGGCGCTGTTCCCCGCCGTGCGCTGGTTCGCGGACCTGAAGGCACGGCGGCGCGATATCGAGTGGCTCAAATACCTCTGATCCCGTTCGCATCCGCGGTCGACCGCCCCAAGGTCGGCCGCGTGGGATCGTGCGAGCCGTGTCGGCGTTGATCAACGGCTCGACGGCGCGTCACGCCGCTGGCCCGGACCGGCTCAGCGCGCCCGGCCACCTGCACCCAGGGCGACAAGGAAGAGGCCCGGCAGGACGAAGCCGGGCGCCATCCAGACGAAGGTCTCCGCGTCGGTGCTCAGGCCGATGCCAACGCAGGCCAGGCCCGTGGCGAGCATCGGAACGGCGGTGATCAGGTAGGGGATCTGCGCGAGCGCATGCATGGGGCTCCGGGCGGGACAGGTCGATATAGGCAAGACCCTGCGAGGACGCCGATGGTTCGCCGCGCTCAGCTGCGGCTCGTCAGGGTCTCGAGCAGAGCGCGCATATCCTGCCAATGCGAGCCCTCCCAGAACAGCTTGTCGCACCCGTCGCAGCTGAGGATGCGCTCATGCCGCTGCCGGACCCTATCCGGCAGCCGGTGCAGCACGTCTTGTTTGCGTACCGCCTTCAACGGTCGGTTGCAGCCCATGCACAGGCTGAAGGGGTGTGCATGACCAGCCAGATCCAGCCGCGCGTAGAGTTCACGCAGTTGTTCGACGGGCTTGAGTGCGTGCACGTAGCAACCATGCGACACCACCCGATGCATCAACAGGGCGCGATCACGCGTCAGCAGGATGCGCCGCTCGCGGTTGGCGAGTTCAGCCATTGGCCGGTCTTCGTAGGCATTGTCATAGAGCGTGTCGAAACCGGCCATGCGCAGCAGCCTGGCCAATCCGCCGAGGTGGGCATCGGCGACAAAGCGCAGCGGGCCCGGCGGGAGCGGGTCGATAGCGGTAAGCCCCGAGATGTCCAGCTGTTCGAACTTCGGGTAGACGGCCACGCGGTCGCCGTGGTCGACAGGCCAGTCGAGCCCGGCCGGCTGGCCATTGACCAGCACCAGCGCCACCTCCGTGTGCGGCACGCCGAGCGCCTCGATCATGTGTTTGGTCGTTGCGGCTCGAGCGCAATGGCAACTGAAAGCCAGCCCGCGGCGGTCCAGCGGGAGGAAGTCGTTCAACCTGGCATAGAAGCGAAAGGTGGCGTAGGTCATGCGGCCCCGGCAACGCCGCCGCATGCCTTGTAGTCCCGGTGCGGCGGGTCACGCTCTCCTGATGGCTGTCGTTCAGATCAATTTATAGCCGATCGTGGCGAGCATGACCGCCAGGCAGGGCCGCAGCACGGCATCAGGGACGCGACCCGAGAGGTTGCTGCCCAGGTAGATGCCCGGCAGCGAACCGATCAGCAGGTAGGTCAGGATGGTCCAGTCCATGTTGCCCATGCTGGCGTGCCCGAGGCCCGCCACCAGGGTCAGCGGCACGGCGTGCGCGATCTCGGTGCCCACCAGGCGGCGCGTGGCGAGCAGCGGGTAGAGAAAGAACAGCGCCACGGTGCCCAGTGCGCCGGCGCCGATGGAGGTCAGGGTCACCACCGCCCCGAGAATGACACCGACGCCTACCGTCAGCGCGTCCAGGCCGCGTGGGGACAGCCGCGGCGTCGGCCCGGAGAGCCTCGCCGCCAGGGCCAGCAAGCGCTTCTTGAACAGCACGGCCGCCGCCGTCAGCACCAGTACCACGCCGAGTGACTGCTTGATGAGGGTATTCAGCGTTTCCTGGTCCGAATGCAGACCCTTGAGCAACCAGAGCGTCAGCGCCGCCGCCGGCACGCTGCCGAGGGCCAGCCAACCGGTGATCGACCAGTCGATGTTGCGGTTCTTCTGGTGCACCCAGACGCCACCCGCCTTGGTGATCGCCGCGTAGAGCAGGTCCGTTCCGACTGCCGCGGCCGGATTGACGCCGAACCAGAGCAGAATCGGCGTCATCAGCGAGCCACCGCCCACCCCCGTCATGCCGACGATGAACCCCACCAGCAGGCCCGCCACCACAAAGCCCAGCACACCCAATTCCATCACGCGCTTCCACTTGAACGCCCGCACGGGCCAGATCGAGGCGTGCAGCATAACGGCGCGGACTAGCAATCCTTAATATAAGTTCGTGCTTTCTTAGTATCTAAAAGATATATGTACGCGCATTGTCGTGCAGTCCAGTTGCGGTGTGAGCGCCAAGGCAGGACCATGCCAGACCTCGATCGAACCCAGGAGCGGCGCGTGGATCTGCTTTTTCTCGGCACTTCGTCCGGGACCCCCACCCGGGCCCGTAATGTCAGCGGCATCGCCCTGGTCGAGGGCAGCGGCAAGGGCTGGTACCTCATCGACTGCGGCGAAGCGACCCAGCACCAGCTGCTGCGCACGCCGCTGACGCTGCATGGCTTGCGTGCGATCTGCATCACGCACGTACACGGGGACCACTGCTACGGCCTGCCCGGTCTGCTCGCCAGTGCCGGCATGGCCCGGCGCCAGGAACCGCTGGACATCATCGCGCCTGCCGCCATCGAAGGTTGGGTGCGCACGACCTTGCAGATGAGCCAGAGCGGCCTGCCCTATGAGCTGCGCTTCCATGCCACCGAGCAGTTCCAGCAATGGCGCAACGCACAGGTGATCGTCACCGCCACCGCCCTGTCACACCGTGTCCCGAGCTGGGGCTTCGCCTTTACCGAGGCACGGCCCGACCCGCGCCTGGACATAGCGCGGCTGGAGCGTGACGGCATCCCACGGGGACCGATCTGGGGCCAGCTGGCCCGCGGCAACGACGTCGACCTCGAAGGTCGAGCGCTGCGCAGCGACCACTACCTGCTGCCCACCCGACCACCTCGCCGCCTGGTGATCGGCGGCGACAATGACCGCCCCGAGCTGCTGCGCGAGGCCTGTCACGGCGCCCAGGTGCTGGTCCACGAGGCCACCTACACCCAGGCCGTCGCACAAGCCGGCAAGACCGAGTTCGGTCACAGCACGGCAGCCCAGGTCGCCGAATTCGCGCAGTCGGTCGGGCTGCCGAACCTGGTTCTGACTCATTTCAGCCCGCGCTACCAGAACCTGCCGGGCCGCGGACTCTCGATCGAGGACATACGAGCCGAGGCCGCCCACTGCTTCTCCGGCACCCTGGTCCTCGCCGAAGACCTGCTGCGGCTGCACCTGGACACGCAGGGCACCCTGCACGCGCCAGAACGGTAGCGACAGCATGGCTCCGGCGTTGAAGGGCCCGTGCTAGAGCGGATACGCTTTCCAAAACCCTAGCCAGAGGCAGCCCTGATGAGCGCCAACCAAACCCAACTGCACGACAGCCCGGCCCGCTACGGCACGCTCAGCCGATTCTTTCACTGGAGCATGGCTGCCATTCTCGCCTGGCAGTTCGCGACCGCCCTGGTCCACCTGTTGCTCGAAGACACGGCAATCGAAGGGTTTCTCTGGGGCACCCACAAGGTCGTCGGCCTGCTGCTGATCATACTCATCGTGTTGCGTGGGCTCTGGTCGCTGCACAACCGAGGCCATCGCCCGGCCTCGCTCAGCCCGATGGCCAAGCTGGGTCACCTCGCCCTGTACACGCTGATGCTCGTCGTGCCGGCGATCGGCCTGTTGCGTCAGTATGGCTCCGGGCGCGCGTTCGAGCCGTTCGGCCTTCCGCTGATGCCCGGGTTCGAAGGCGGCTCGATCGGCTGGATGACCGCACCCGGCGTGCTGCACAGCTGGCTGGGGTGGCTCCTGCTGGTGCTGATCGTCGGCCACATCGCCATGGTCTACGTTCATCGTCGCCGTCCACGCGACGAGGACGTCCTGGCCCGCATGCTGGGCAACCGTCAGCCGTCTTCGGCAGTATCGAGGTAGGCACCGCGCGGGCTTGCGAGACGGGCCTCGGTCTGACGGAAATCGCAACGGTGCGCCCCGTTTTCCGCCCTGGAAACATGAGCATTCAAAATACCGCTACATTCGAGATACGTTCTCGTTTACAAGCCATTCTCAAAAACCTAGGCTTCCCGTCGTTGTCCGGACCGGGAGGCCTACGCCCTCAGCGGTAGCTGTGTCGTGATCGGCGGCCCGCCCTGCTGCGGATGATCGGCTTCCTTCGGTTTCGCCTGTATCGATGTTCACCCTGCGCTTGGCGGAACGTCCAAGCGCACCCTAGCCCCCGCCTCATCAAACAAGGAACGAACGACCCATGCTCAAGCCCCTTGCCTGTGCCCTGCTTCTCGGCGCGATCGCACTGCCCGCCACCGCCCACGAACTCTGGCTCGAACGCGACGGCGAAGGCCCCGTAAAGCTCTATCTGGGCGAGCCCGACCAGGACGTGCTGGAGCGCGGCGAGACCATCGCGGCACTCGCGCCGACAACCAGGCTGCTTGGCGCCGAGACCGCAAACACGGCAGCCCTCGACGTGCGCGAGGACCATCTGGAAGTCAGCGTCGAAGGGGGCGGTGACGTACGCGCCACCAATGACCAGGTGTGGGAACCCTGGAAGAACGACCAGGGCGAAGTGACTGCGGCCCTGATGCATGCTCGTCATGGCCGGACCGAAACCCAGCCAGGCATGGACTTCGAACTGGTCCCGGTGAAAGCAGGCGCCGACCGCTTCACCCTGCTGTTCAAGGGCGAGCCGGTACCGCAGAACGACGTTATGCTGATCACCCCGGACAACCAAGCCCGGAAACTGCAGACCGATGCCAGCGGCCAGGTCAGGGTGCCGGTCGAGGGCGCCGGCCGTTACATCGTCGCGAGCGGTCACGAAGCGTCGGCTAACGGGCAAAAAGTCGCTGGCAAAGCCGTCGACAAGCTGTACTACGGCACTACCACCAGCTTCAACGTCGAGTAAGCGGTCGCGAAAGGTCGTCCTTCGCGTCATGCGGCGCGAAGGGTTCGGCTATTCGCCTCACGCCGTCTGCGTGCACGAAGCCTCCCCTCCTGCAAGCACAACGGTTCCTATAGAAGCCGGCTCGCCGGCGATGACGGCTACATGACGGTCCATCGAGCGGCCTGATCGCCAGCAAGCTGGCTCCTACACAGCGTTTGGCCACCTGCGAAACACGCCTACCGCCGTTACTCAGCCCTCCACCTCGCTCCACTGCTTGTTCAGGCGCTTGTCGGACACCGGCATCCGGGTGCCCAGTTGCTGCGCCCAGAGCGAGACGCGGTATTCCTCGAGCATCCAACGGTATTGCTGAAGCGCTGGATCACGCTTGCCTTCCTGCTGATGCTTCTTCTGGCGGGCCTGGTACTGCTCCCAATAGCCGCTGATCTCGCCAGTCCAGACGCGGTCGCGCTGCAGCTGGGCGCCGACCTTGTCGAGGCGTTGCTCGATGGCCTTCAGGTAACGGGGGTATTCCTTAAGCCACTCGAGCGGGGTGTCACGCACGAAGCCGGGGTAGATCAGGTTTGCCAGTTGCGCCTTGATGTCGTTCAGCGCCACCGCCTGGGCCAGGTCGATCTTGCCCTTGAAGCGCTTCTGCAAACCCTGGCGCAACTTGAGAATGTCGAGTACCCGTCGCGCCAGGCGCTCGGCGTGTTCGGTCCAGCTGCCGCGTTTCTGCTCGGCCAGCGAGGCCAGGGCAGAACCATCGCGCGGCAGGGGCGAGACGCCGTCGAAGATGGCCTCGTCGAGGCTGGCGAGCAGGATGTCCTCGACCAACGCATCGGGTTTGCCCATGTCGCGGTAGAGCAGGCTGAGCTCGGTGAGACCGGGCAGCTTGCCGCGCAGGAACTTGGCCTGCTCGCTCAACTGCTGGAGCAGCAGGCGCTGCAGGGCGCGGCGGTGCTGATATTCCGCTTCCGCCTGGGTTGAGAAGCGGCCTTCCTTCACGACCCCACCCTCTTCCACCAGCGCCGGGTAGACGGTCATCGAGAGGCCGGCGACCTTCTGCTGGGCCTTCTCCGGCACCGCCTCGAAGGCACGCGCTTCCACTGGCTTATCCGCCTCGGCCTGCTTCGGCGGCATGGCCAGCGCGGCCTGGCTGGCTTCGGCGAAGCGCGCGGTCAATGCGGCGAGGTCGCGCCCCTCACCCAGGTACTTGCCCTTGGCGTCGACCACCTCGATGTTCATCCGCAGGTGACGCTCGAGGCTGGCAACCGCTTCCGGCCAGGCCTCGTCGGGGATGCGCGCCCCGGTCATGCGCTGCAGCTCGCGGCCGAGCGCCTCGAACAGCGAGCCCTGGCCAAAGGTGATCTTGCCGAGCGCGGCGCCGACGAAGTCCGGTACCGGCACGAAGTTCTTGCGAATCGCCTTCGGCAGGCCGCGCACCAGCGCCACCGCCTTGGCTTCGATGAGCCCCGGCACCAGCCAATCCAGCCGATCGGCCGGCAGCTGCGGCAACAAGGGCGCCGGTACGCGCAACGTCACGCCGTCGCGCTCGCTGCCCGGCTCGAAGTCGTAACTGAGCGGCAGTTGCAGATCGCCCAGCTGCAGGGCATCGGGGTATTGCGCGGCGGTAACTTCGCGCGCATCGCGGGCAAGCACATCCTCCTCGCGCATGATCAGCAGCTGCGGGTCCTTGGCGCCCTCGCGCTTGTACCAGCTGTCGAAGGTCGCGGTCTGGTAGATATCGGCCGGCAGGCGCGCATCGTAGAAGGCGAATAGGGTTTCCTCGTCGGCGAGGATGTCGCGCCGGCGGGCCTTGGCTTCCAGCTCGTCGAGGCGCTCGAGCAACTGGCGGTTGGCGCTGAGCGCACGGGCGCGGCTGTTGATATCGCCGCGCACAAGCCCCTCGCGAATCAGCAGCTCGCGCGACAACGCCGGCTCGATCGGCCCGTAGTGCACCGGGCGGCGGCCGACGATGATCATGCCGTACAGGGTGACCTGCTCGAAGGCGACGACCTGGCCGCGCTTCTTCTCCCAGTGCGCTTCGAAGTGGTTGGTCTTGATCAGGTGCCGGGCCAGCGGCTCGATCCAGTCCGGTTCGATCTTGGCGACCATGCGCGCGAACAGTTTGGTGGTCTCCACCAGCTCGGCGGCCATCACCCAGTTCGGCCTCTTGCGGCCGATGACGCTCGACGGATGGATCCAGAAGCGCCGCTGACGCGCGCCCAGGTAATCGCCGTCTTCGGTCTTGCTGCCGACCTGGCTGAGCAGGCCGGCGAGAATGGCCTTGTGCACGGCCGCGTAATCCTTCGCGCGAATGGCTGCCTCGTTCGCTTCGGCCTGTTGGGCGAGTTTGGCGTTGACGCGCTTGTCGGTGGTGCGCTCGGGTTGGGTGCCGGCTTCGGCCTGACGCGCGGAAAGGCCTTCGGCGTTTTCCACCCTAGGGTTTCGGCGCGCCCCAGGCTTTTCGTGGGGTGGATGGCCGGAGCCATCCACCGTCTTGTTCGCGCCCAGCTTCAGCTCACGGATGATCAGCGTCAGCTGGCGATGCGCGTCGCGCCACTCGCGTAGACGCAGGTAGTTGAGGAAGTGCTTCCGACACCAGGTCCGCAGCGCGTTGGAGCCCAGCGCCTGGCGCTGCTCCTCGAAGCCGCGCCAGAGGTTGATCAGCGCGGCGAAGTCCGAGTCCGGATCCTTCCACTGCGCATGCGCCTGGTCTGCCTGGGTCTGGCGATCGGCCGGGCGTTCGCGCACATCTTGCACCGAGAGCGCGCTGGCAACGATCAGCACCTCGTTCAAACTGCCGAGGTTGGCCGCCTCGAGCAACATGCGACCCAGCCGCGGATCGATCGGCAGGCGCGCCAGCTGGCGACCGAGCGGCGTCAGCTGATTCTCGCGGTTGACCGCCGAGAGCTCCTGCAAGAGGTTGAAGCCATCGCTGATGGCCTTGCCGTCCGGCGGTTCGATGAAGGGGAAGTCCTCGATCTGGCCGAGGCGCAGATGCAGCATCTGCAGGATTACCGCCGCCAGGTTGGTGCGCAGGATCTCGGGATCGGTGAATTCGGGCCGGCCGAGGAAATCCTCCTCGCTGTACAGCCGGATGCAGATGCCCGGCTCGACCCGCCCGCAGCGGCCCTTGCGCTGGTTGGCGCTGGCCTGGGCGATCGCCTCGATCGGCAGGCGCTGGACCTTGGCGCGGTAGCTGTAGCGGCTGATGCGCGCGGTGCCCGAATCGATCACGTAGCGGATGCCCGGCACGGTCAACGAGGTCTCGGCGACGTTGGTGGCCAGCACGATCTTGCGCCCCGGCATCGGCCGGAAGATCTTCTGCTGCTCGGCCGGGGTCAGCCGCGCATACAGCGGCAGCACCTCGGTGTGGCGCAGGTTGGCCTTGCGCAGCACCTCGGCGGCATCGCGAATCTCGCGCTCGCCGGGCAGGAACACCAGCACGTCACCAGGCCGCTTGCCGACCTGCTGTTCATGCGCTTCGATCTCGCCCAGCGCGGCGAGGATGCCCTGGTCGACGGTGAGATCGTCCTCGACGCGGTTGCCGTCCTCGTCGGTTTCGGCGGCCAGCGGCCGATACCAGACATCGACCGGATAGGTCCGCCCCGACACTTCGACGATGGGCGCGTTATCGAAGTGCTGGCTGAAGCGCTCCAGGTCGATGGTCGCCGAGGTGATGATCACCTTCAGGTCCGGCCGGCGCGGCAGCAGCGTCTTCAGGTAGCCGAGCAGGAAGTCGATGTTGAGGCTGCGCTCGTGTGCCTCGTCGACGATGAGGGTGTCGTACTTTTCCAGGAAACGGTCATGCTGCGTCTCGGCGAGCAGGATGCCGTCGGTCATCAGCTTGACCAGCGTACTGTCCTGGCTGTGATCCTCGAAGCGCACCTGATAGCCAACCAGCTCGCCGACCGGCGTACCGATCTCCTCGGCGACCCGCGTCGCCACGCTGCGCGCCGCCAACCGCCGCGGCTGGGTATGGCCGATCAGGCCATGCACGCCGCGGCCGATCTCCAGGCAGATCTTCGGCAGCTGGGTGGTCTTGCCCGAGCCCGTCTCGCCGGCCAGCACCAGCACCTGATGCTTTTCCAGCGCCGCCTTGATCTCGTCGCGCTTGGCCCCGATCGGCAGCGCCTCGTCATAGCGCATCACCGGCACGCTCCGGCGGCGGGCCTCGACCTTGGCGGCCGAAGCCTGGAAGCGGTCGAGCCACTGCGCCAGAGCCGGCCCATGAATTGGCGCATCACCTGCCTTCTTGCGCAGGTCGTGCAATTGCCGGCGCAGGCGATGGCGGTCAGCGAGCATCACCTGGTCGAGGTTGTTCAACAGTTGGTCAACAGTGGGCGTTGCGTCGGTCATGGACTGCCGTAGGCGAATGCGTGAAGGGCGCGATTGTCGCAGATTTGCCCGGCTGGCCGAAGGGAAAGGGACTGCAGGAGGACCGCGCCGGCAGGCCGGCGCGGTGTTCAGGCGATCAACGGATCCAGTGACCCCAGCGGGACTTCTCCTCGATCTGCTGGATGCGCATCGTGCCGATGCTCTGCTCGGCCGCCGCGGCGATCTCGTCGTCGATCATCTTGGTCGACAGCGAGAGCCAGCTGGTGGTGAACGCGAGCGCATCGCCATGCAGCTCCAACGCGTCGGTGTCGATGTTGGTCAGGTCATCGCACTCGGTGTGGTAGCACGGATCGAACGACTCCCCGGCCGTCCCGCCGTAGCGCTGCGCCTGCTCGACCGTCTTGATGTCCTCAGCGCCGGTGAACAGGCCGCCGAAGGCGATGCCGTCCTCGAAGAACTGCGCGTAGTCGGAGCGGAAGTCGATCTCGGTGCCTTCGGAAGGCGCATTGCGAAGCTGGAAGTAGGAGCGGAACAGGCGCTCGATGGCCCCGGAGCCGGGAGGGCCCTGCAGACCGAAGTCCGACCCGTCGCCGTCATAGATGAAGTTGGCGTAGTTCGGTGAGCCGATCATGTCCACGTTCAGGTAGGCCTTGATCTGCTGTTTCTCCTCCTCGGGCAGCTGGTTGACGTAGTAGGTCGAGCCCACCAGCCCTGATTCCTCCGCACCCCACCAGGCGAAGCGCACCTTGTTCAGCGGGTGCGCCTTGCTCATCAGGGTCGCCATTTCGAGCAGCGCGGCGCTGCCGGAGCCGTTGTCGTTGATGCCCGGCCCTTCGAACACCGAATCCAGGTGCGCGCCGACCATCACCACGTTGTCCGGATTGCCACGCCGGGTCTCGGCCAGCACGTTGAAGGTTTCGGTCCGCTCGCGCACCACGTCAACATTCATGCTCAGCTGCAAACCGTCGGTTCCGGCCCAGGCTACGCCGTTGTCGTAGGTTGCGAACAATACGGGGATGCCACCCTCGTAATCTTCGCCCAGTGTCGCGACCAGCAGGCCCTTGCGGTCTTCGGTATCGCCCTGGTTGAAGATGATCGCCGCCGAGGCGCCGGCCGCCGCTGCATTGGTCGCCTTCTGCCCGAACGGGCAATCGCCGCGCTGCATGAGGGCGATGGCGCCGGCCGGGAAGCCGGCGAAATCTCCCGGCTCGCAACCACTGGTCGAGGTGTTGCCCAGGCCCAGCGCCAGATCGACTGGCACGACCGGTGCCGTGACGTTGCCAGGGTCGGTCTGGTCGGCATAGGTGAAGTCTTCCTCCCAGGTGTACTGCACCGGCTGCGGCGTCACGGCCGCGAGCGAACCGGGGCCTTGCGGGTAGAACGCCAGGAAGGGAAACGCCTGGATCCGCACCTGGTAACCGGCACGCTCCAGCGTGGTGCGTACGTAGTCAACCGAGGCCTGATAGCCAGGCTGGCCCGAGGCACGATTGCCGTTGTTGAGCGACGCGATGTCCTGCAGGTTCTGCAGATGCGTCATGACGTTGCTCGCCTGCATGCAACGCGGCAGGCCCAGGGGCGTGCCGACCAGCAGCGGTGACTGACAGACCCGCGGGTTGGGTTTTCCGGGGCTCCAGTAGTCGTTGAACGCCTCGACTTCGGAAGTGGGTGCAGCCAGGGCTGCGGTGGAGGCTAGTAAAGCGAAAGAAGCAACTACCCGACGTGCATTGTTTTTCTTTTGCATGGGTAACTCATCCTTGCAACGAGATTGATGGGCAGGCCGCGAAATGGCATGCGCCATCGTCCCCTACGGCATCAAGTGGACGCGGCCATGAGCGGGTAGACCGGTCCGCCTGCTCAGTCGTTCGCGCCTGGCGACGGTTGCGCCGGCCGTTGGTCCGATCGCAAATAATGCCGAAATGATGGCAATGACAGCCCATTGAAAGCCAACCATGACTGAATGGGCGCGCCGACGGCCGACAACTACGTCCGTCGGCCCGGCTCAAGGCCACTCCCACCAGGCCGATACCCGCGTTACCAGCCTTGCTGTTTTGCCTGCAATTCCTACCCATAAGAGACTGGCGCGATCTCCGTCCCGCCTAGGAGTACATGAATGTTTGGAACCCGTTCCGGTATCGCCGGCCAGTTGGGCCTGGCACTTTCCGGCGTTCTGGCGGTGGTCATCGCCGGGAGTAGCCTGTTCGCGCTGCGCTCGCTCGGCCAGTCCACCGAGCTCGCCCACCGCCAGCATCTGGCCAGCGAGGCGCAGCTGCTGGCCGGCCAGCTCGCCAGCTTCCACCAGACCCTGCGCACCAGCACTCAGCGCCTGGCAACGCTGTTCGAACGGCGTTTCGAATCCGGCCTGACGCTGGGTCCGGCTGTGGACGGAACGGCGCCCTCGCTTTACCTGAACGGTGAACGCCTCAATGGCGACTTCACCCTGGTGGATGAATTCACCAAGCTGACCGGCGGCGCGGCGACGGTGTTCGTGCGCACCGGCGACGACTTCCTGCGTGTCACCACCTCGGTCAAGAAGGAAGACGGCTCGCGGGCCATCGGCACACTGCTCGACCGCAAGCACCCCGGCTATGCCCCGCTTCTCAACGGCCAGCCGTACGTTGGCCGCGCGACGCTGTTCGGGCGTCAGTACATGAACCAGTACACCCCTGTCCGCGACAGCAGCGGTCAGGTGATCGCGGTGCTCTATGTCGGCTTCGACTACACCCAGGAGCAGCAGGATCAGTTCCAGACTCTCTCCGAGTTCCGCATTGGCGAGGGCGGCTCGCTGGCTGTGCGTGACGACGCCACCGGCTGGCTGGTGAAGCCCGCCGGTGCCAGCACCCTGAATGAGTTGGATGCCGGAATCGCCAAGGCCGAGCCAAACCAGCCGCTGACCTGGAGCGACGGCAACGAACAGTTCGTCAGTCTCGCCGCACCGGTCGAGAAGGAAACCCTGTACGTGGCGGCCACCCTGCCGCAGGACGAAATCGACGCCTTGATCTGGCGCGTCGGGACTCAACTGGCGCTGGGTAGCCTGCTCGCGCTGTTGCTGGCAGTCGCTGCGACCATCGTCCTGCTGCGTCATCGCCTGCGTCCCCTCGGACGCCTGGTGGAACAGGCCCGTGCCTTCGGCGAGGGCAACCTCAAGGTGCGTGTCCCCGTCGTGCGCCAGGACGAGATCGGCGCGCTCACGGCAACCTTCAACCAGATGGCCGAATCGTTGTCCGGTACGGTCGCCAAGGTGCGCACCTCGTCCACCGACGTTACCCAGCGTGCCGATCAGCTCAACAAGCTGGCCACAGGCACCGAACAGCGCTCGGCCGAACAGGCTACCCAGCTCGATTCCATGGTCAGCGCGGTCCAGCAGTTCAGCGCCACGGCAAGTGAAATCGCCAGCGGCATGCACCGCACCGAACAGCTGACCGTCGAGAACGTCAGCCTCACCCGCGAAGGCGCCGAGTCGATGCGCGCGGCCGCGCGCGCACTGGAGCAGATCGCCCGTTCGCTGTCGTCCACTGGCGAGGTCATCAACGGACTCGGTGAGCGCTCGCAGCAGATTGGCGGCATCGTCGGCGTGATCAGCGGCATCGCCGAGCAGACCAACCTCCTGGCCCTCAACGCGGCCATTGAAGCGGCACGCGCCGGAGAACAGGGTCGTGGCTTCGCCGTGGTAGCCGATGAGGTCCGCAGCCTGGCGGCTCGCACCAGTCAGGCCACGCGGGAGATTACCGAAGTGATCCAGTCGGTCCAGGATGAAACCAACCGGGCGATGACCTCCATCGATGAGGGCAACCGTTTGATGGAGCAAGGGCTGGCACTCAACGGCAAGGTCGCCGCGACCCTTGATGACATCCAGACGCACACCGCGCAGACGCTCGATCAGTTCGCCGACATCGCCCGCGCGACCAGCGAGCAGAGCGCCACCGCGTCGGTGCTCAGCCAGAACCTGCACACCGTCGCGCAGGACAACCAGTCCCGCCGCAAGGCCGGTGCCGAACTGGCCAACACCGCGCACGAGTTGAAGCGCCTGGCCGATGCGCTAGAAGGCGAAGTCAACCGCTTCAACTGACGGTGGCGGCCTGCCCCGCCGCCCAGGCCGTAAACGACGAACCCCGCCATGCGGCGGGGTTCTGTTTGGCCGTCTCAGGGCCTATTTCTTGCCGAGCTTGCGCAGCTCTTCGTCGCGCAGCTCGCGGCGCAGGATCTTGCCGACATTGGTGGTCGGCAGGCTGTCACGGAACTCGACGGTCTTGGGTCGCTTGTAGCCGGTGACGTTATCGTGCATGTGCTGCATGACCTGTTCCTTCGTCAGGCTCTCACCCGGTTTGACCACCACGAACAGCTTGATCGCCTCGCCCGACTTGTCGTCCGGCACGCCGATGGCCGCACATTGCAACACACCCGGCAAGGTGGCGAGCACATCCTCGAGCTCGTTCGGGTACACGTTGAAGCCGGACACCAGAATCATGTCCTTCTTGCGATCGACGATACGCAGGTAGCCGTCTTCCTGGATGAGGCCGATGTCGCCAGTCTTCAGCCAGCCATCGGCGCTGAGGATTTCGTCGGTCGCTTCCTGGCGCTGCCAGTACCCTTTCATGACCTGCGGACCCTTCACGCAGAGCTCGCCGATCGAGCCGATCGGCAGCTCGTTGCCTTCGTCATCGATGACCTTGCAGAGCGTCGACGGCATCGGGATGCCGATGGTGCCGATCTGGATCCGCCCGAAGGGGTTGACCGACACGACGGGGCTGGTCTCGGTCATGCCGAAGCCTTCGCAGATCTCGCAACCGGTCACCTGCTGCCAGCGCTCCGCCGCCGCGAGCTGCAGGGCCATGCCGCCAGAGAAGGTAGCCTTGAGCGCAGAGAAGTCCAGCTTGCGGAATTCCTCGTTGTTGCACAGCGCCACGAACAAGGTGTTGAGCCCGACGAAACCGGTGAAGCGGTACTTGCCGAGGTCCTTGACGAAGGCCGGCAGGTCACGCGGATTGGTGATCAGCACGTTATGCGCGCCGATCAGCATCATGGTCATGCAGTGAAAGGTGAAGGCGTAGATGTGATACAGCGGCAGCGGCGCGACCATGGTTTCGCACCCGTTGCCCAGCTCGGCGCCCATGAGGGCCCGGCACTGCAGCATGTTGGCGACGATGTTGCGGTGCGTCAGCATCGCGCCCTTGGCCACGCCCGTCGTGCCACCGGTGTATTGCAGCACGGCGACGTCATCGCTCGCCGGATTGGCTTCACGCAAGGCCTTGCCGCGCCCTAGTGCCATCGCTTCGGTGAACTTCACCGCCTTGGGCAGGCTGTAGGCCGGGACCATTTTCTTCACATGCTTGACCACGGCGTTGACCAGCAGGCGCTTGAGCGTCGGCAGCATGTCGCCGACTTCGGTGATCACGACGTGACGGATGCCGGTCCGGGGAGGACGTCCTCGGCCAAGTGCGCCATGTTCGCCAGGCACACCAGCGCCTTGGCGCCGGAGTCGTTGAACTGATGTTCCATCTCCCGCGCGGTGTACAGCGGATTGGTGTTGACGACGATAAGGCCGGCACGCATGGCGCCGAACACGACGATGGGGTACTGAATCAGGTTCGGTAGCTGCACGGCGATCCGGTCGCCGGGCTGCAGGTCGGTGTGCTGTTGCAGATAGGCCGCGAACTCACCGGACAGCTGGTACAGCTCACCATAGGTCAGGGTCTTGCCGAGGTTGCTGAAGGCCGGCTTGTCCGCGAAGCGCTCGCAGGACTGTTTGAGCACAGCCTGGATGTTCTGGTACTCACCGGGATCGATCTCGCTCTCGACCCCGACAGGATATTTATCCTTCCAGAAGTTATCGGTCATGAAACCCCACTCTAAGCGACAGCTTTACTGCACATGGCAGCTGTTTTGTTGTGTTTTGTTAACTTTTGTAGCGCAATTCCCGCCGAAAAGCGGCTCGAGGTTAGCAGCTTTGAAACTGGCCGAACAGTGTCCGGCCAGGGCTGAATCGATACAAAAGTGACCGATTGACCGAAATCGGTCACCCTGTCGAGACGTGACGCCCTCCGGCGGCCGTCACGCCTGGTCGCGCAGCTCGCGGCGCAGGATCTTGCCGACTGCGCTCATCGGCAGCGCGTCTCGGAAGGCGATGTGGCGAGGGATCTTGTAGCCGGTAAAGTTCTCGCGGCAGTAGGCCTGCACCTGCTCGACGGTCAGGCTGGGGTCGCTGCGCACGATGAACAGCTTGACCGCCTCGCCGGATTTCTCGTCCGGTACACCGATGGCAGCGCACGCGGCCACTTTCGGGTGCGCCATGACCACGTCCTCGATTTCGTTCGGGTAGACGTTGAAGCCCGAGACGATGATCAGGTCCTTTTTCCGGTCGACGATTCGTACGAAGCCGTCGGCGTCGATCACGGCGATGTCGCCAGTCTTCAGCCAGCCCTCCGCATCGAGCACCTCGGTGGTGGCCTCTTCGCGCTGCCAGTAACCCTTCATCACCTGCGGGCCCTTGACGCAGAGCTCGCCCCGCTCGCCGATCGGCAGCTCGCGACCCTCGTCGTCTATCACCTTCAGCGCCGTGCCGGGGAGCGGCAGGCCAACGGTGCCCAGGCGCGACTTGTCGCCGTGCGGGTTGGCGCTGACCACCGGCGACGTTTCGGTCAGCCCGTAGCCCTCGGTCACGGTCACCCCGGTCACCGCCTTCCAGCGCTCGGCCACGGCCGACACCAGCGCAGTGCCGCCCGAGTTGGTCCCCTTGAGCGCGGAGAAATCGATCTTCTTGAAATCCGGGTGCGACATGAGCGCGACGAACAGCGTGTTCAGCCCGAGGAAGCCAGTGAAGCGCCACTTCTGCAGCTCCTTGACGAAGCCGTCGATGTCGCGCGGGTTGGTGATCAGCACGTTGTGGTTGCCGGTGACCATCATGCACATGCAATTCACCGTGAACGCGTAGATGTGATACAGCGGCAAGGGCGCAATGATGATCTCCTGCCCTTCCCGGATCACCGGCTGCCCCTGCTCGTCCAACTGCTGCATGTTGGCCCGGACCTGCTGCATGTTGGCGACCAGGTTGCCGTGGGTCAGCATCGCGCCCTTGGCTACGCCGGTGGTGCCGCCGGTGTACTGCAGCACCGCGATGTCCTCCAGTCCGAGCGTCGCCGGCTTCAGGCTGTGACGCCCGCCGTCACGCAGGATCTGCTTGAACGGAATCGCCTGCGGCAGGCTGTAGGCCGGCACCATTTTCTTTACATGCTTGACCGCGGCATTGACCAGCAGCCCCTTGAGCGATGGCAGCATGTCGCCGATCTGCGCCTCGATGAGGAACTCGATGCCGGTGTCGGGCAGCACCTCCTGCACCAGCTTGCCGAAGGTATTGAGGTAGACGAGCGCCCGCGCGCCGGAATCCTTGAACTGGTGGCGCATCTCGCGCGCGGTGTACAGCGGGTTGGTGTTGACCACGATCAGCCCGGCACGCAGCGCGCCGAACACGGCGATGGGATATTGCAGCAGATTGGGCATCTGCACCGCGATGCGGTCGCCGGGCTTGAGATCGGTGTGATTCTGCAGCCAGGCGGCGAAGGCGGAGGAGTAACGATCCAGGTCAGCGTAGGTCAGCGTCACGCCCATGTTGCTGAAGGCGGGACGGTCCGCGTGGGTCTTACAGGAGCGTTCGAACACTTCCACCACCGAGCGGAAGCCTGCCATGTCGACGTCGTTGGGTACACCGGCGGGGCGTTTGTCGTTCCAGAAATCAGGTTGCATTCTTATTGGCCTCTTTACCTGAGATGGTCTGGCCCACGCGCGGCGGGCTGTGGCGAACTTAACAGCTCCGCCGGGGCGCGCAATAGCGCAGCGAGTGTAATCAGTGGTGTGAATCTCGGCCCAAGCGACCCGCGGCACGGACAACCGGGACAAGCAGCCGCCCGCCCTCTAGAATGCTGCGCTTCTCGCGATCACGAAGAGGTTCACGCATGAGCACGCTCAGCAACACGCCTTACTCCGCCCTGGAAGTCGGCCAGACCGCACGCTTCGAAAAAACGGTCGAAGAGCGGGACATCCAGCTATTCGCCGCCATGTCCGGCGACCGCAACCCGGTTCACCTGGATGCAGACTTCGCCGCCGGCACACCATTCAAGGAGCGAATTGCCCACGGCATGTTCAGCGGCGCCCTGATCAGCGCGGCGGTCGCCTGTACCCTGCCCGGCCCCGGCACCATTTACCTGGGCCAGACCATGAAGTTCACGCGCCCGGTGAAGCTCGGCGACACCCTCACCGTGCGCCTGGAAATCCTCGAAAAACTGCCCAAGAACCGGGTGCGCATCGCCACGCGCGTGTTCAACCAGCATGACGAGCAGGTCGTGGATGGCGAAGCCGAAGTACTGGCGCCCCGTCGTGAAGAAACGGTCGAACTCAAGGAGCTGCCGCCGATCAGCTTCGGCTGATGCCAGCACAGGCGCGAGCCGAGGGCGCCGCGGCGGCGTCCGGGCCGTGCAGCGCGTTGTTGCGCCAGGTTACAGGCAGTCCGCCATTACGTTACCTGGCTACGCCCCGTTGTTGTGAGCGATGGAGGATGCGTACCGGCCGATGCGCGCCCACCATCGCCCGTGGTACGACAAGAACAACAACGGGACCCTTCCATGCTCACTCGCTCGATGGCTTATCGGCGCCTGGCGGCGCTCGTTCTAGGCGGCCTCGCTCTGGCCGGCCAACCGGCCCAGGCCGCACCGCTCGACCCCGGCCCTGACGAGGCCCTTCTCTATTACGAACGCCCCGATGGCGATTACGCCGGCTGGGGGCTGCACCTGTGGAACACAGCCGACTGCCGCGGCAGTCGGTCCGACACCGACTGGGACAGTCCGCTGACGGCAGCCGGCATCGACCCGGAACATGGCGCGTTCTATCGCATACCGCTCGCTGCCCAGGCTGAGTGCCTGAACCTCATCCTGCACAAGGGCGACGAGAAAGACCTCGGCGGCGGTGATCTGACCTGGCGCCTCACTGAGCTGGGCCGGCGCGTGTTCACCTTCAGCGGCAGTCCGCAGCTGTCCCTAGCCCCCATCAGTGGCCCGATGCTGGCCATCGAAGGCGCACGCGCGCACTGGCTCGACCCTTTCACCCTGGTACTGGCTGGGGGCAGCGTCGGCGCTTCGCGACTCGAGCTTCGCCATTCGCTCGACGCCCGCATCCGGGTCGACGGCCAGGCTGGCACCGTCAGTGGTGGGCAGATCCTCCCGCTGCAACCGACCACGTTGCGCCGCGGCCTGAAGCGCCAGCACCCGCACCTGGCCGAAGCACCCGCGTTCCGCGTTCGGGCCGCGGCGCGGACACTCCGCCGCGCTGTGATGGGTCAGCTCGTGGTGATTGCCTATGACGCACAGGACCGCGTCATCGACGCCACCCAGGTGCAAACGGCCGGCCTGCTCGACCAGCTGTTCGCCTATTCCGGGCCACTTGGCGCGGCGGTCGAGGCAAGCGGCGTGTCGTTCAGACTCTGGGCGCCCACAGCGCAGCGGGTCCGTCTGCATGCCTTCGATGCCAACAAACGCCTGCTTCCGGGTTATCCAAAGGTGATGCACGAGCGGCTGGGCGTGTGGCGCCTGGATGGCCCGCGCTCGTTGGACCGTCAGTACTATCAATACGAGGTCACGGCCTATCGTCCGGGCACGGGCACCATCGAGACGACACTCGTCAGCGACCCCTACGCGCTGAGCCTGTCACGCAACAGTCAGTATGCCCAGGTGGTCGACCTCGAGGCGGACGACCTCAAACCGGCCGGTTGGGACAGTTTGCGTCCGCCTCGCCCGGCGCGCCCAGAAGGCAGCGTCATCTACGAAACACACCTGCGCGACTTCAGCGCCAGCGACACCAGCCTGCCGCCTGAACTGCGCGGGACCTATGCCGCTTTCACGCAGCCCGACAGCCAGGGCATGCGCCACCTGCGAGACCTGCAGAAAGCCGGGCTGACGCACGTCCAGCTACTGCCGGTGTTCGACATCGCCACCATCGATGAAGACCCGACCCGACGGGTCGACCTCGACGATCCCTTCGCCAAACTCTGCGCGCTATCGGCCGAAGCGCGCGAACGCTGGTCAACCTATTGCACGAGCGGCAGTATTCGGCAGGTGCTGCAGGGCTTCGACCCCGCCACCGGCGAAGCGCAATCGCTCCATGACACCCTACGCGGGCTGGACGCCTTCAACTGGGGCTACGACCCGTTCCACTTCACCGCACCGGAAGGCAGCTACGCACGCAACGCCGAAGGTGTGCAGCGCATCATCGAGTTTCGCCAGATGGTCACGGCGCTCGCCGACACCGGGCTCGCCACGGTGATGGACGTGGTCTTCAACCACACCAATGCTTCCGGCCTGGCCGACAAGTCGGTACTGGACAAGGTGGTGCCGGGCTATTACCACCGCCGCGATCCGGTCACCGGCGCGGTGGAAACCTCGACCTGCTGCGAAAACACCGCCAGCGAACATCGGATGATGGCCAAGCTGATGGTCGACTCGCTGGTGGTCTGGGCTCGCGATTACAAGATCGCCGGCTTCCGTTTCGACCTGATGGGCCACCATATGCGGACGGATATCCTCGCCGCCTTGCGTGCCGTACGCCGCGTCGATCGGGAGACTTATTTTTACGGCGAGGGCTGGGATTTCGGCGAGGTCGCGCAAAACGCGCGCGGGGTGAATGCCACACAACTGAACATGGCCGGGACCGGCATCGGCACCTTCAACGATCGGCAGCGCGACGCGGTCCGCGGTGGCAGCCCCTTCGACAGCGGCGAGAGCATCCGCCGCAATCAGGGCTTCGCCAACGGCCTGTTCGTGCAGCCAAACGAGCTGGGCGCTGCCGGCCCGCAGGAGAAAGCCCAGTTGCTGCACGCCGCGGATCTGATTCGGGTCGGCATCGCCGGGGGCCTGCGCGACTTCCGTTTCGTCAGTGCCGACGGCCAGGTTCGCAGCGGCGCCGAGATCGACTACAACGGTCAGCCCGCTGGCTATACGTTCGACCCGCAGGAAACCGTTAACTACGTATCCAAGCACGATAACCAGACGCTGTGGGACAACAACCAGTACAAGCTGCCGAGCCACCTGGCGGTGCCCGACCGGGTGCGGTTGCAACTGGTCGCGCTGGCGGTGCCACTGTTCAGCCAGGGCGTGCCCTTCATTCACCTTGGTTCGGACATCCTGCGCTCCAAGTCCATGCAGCGCGACAGCTATGACTCGGGCGATTGGTTCAATGCCGTGGATTTCAGCTATCAGGACAATAACTGGAACAAAGGGCTCCCACGCGCCGACAAGGACGGGGACAACTGGCCGCTGATCCGCCAGATCATCCGCGATCCGCACGCCAGCCCCAGCGCAGTCGACATCCTTGGGGCCAAGCATCGCTTCCTGGAGCTGCTGAAGATTCGCACAGACAGCCCGCTGTTCCAGCTCGACAGCGCGCGCGAGGTGCAACGACGCCTGCGCTTTCACAACACCGGCCCCGAACAGCAGCCCGGCGTGATCGCCTTCAGCCTGGCAGACGATCCACGCGACGGCCGCGATCTGGATCGGCGCTACCGTTCGCTGATGGTGGTACTCAATGCCACTGGTGAGCCGATTCGCCTACCGGGCGGGCGCGGGTACCGGCTGCATCCGGTGTTGCAGCGCTCGGCCGACGCACGCAGCCGTGCAGCGGGGGTGACTGGTTCGGCGTTCGAAGTGCCACCCTTCACCAGCGCCGTCTTCGTGCAACCCCAGCATTAACGCGATCGACGGGCATAAAAAGGGCGACCGAAGTCGCCCAAATGCCTTGCGTGCTCTGTGTACTGGTGGGATCAACGCTTCTTGTGAGCGTCCCGCCAGATGAAATAGCCGAATCCGCTGAGGAAGGCGACCATCAGGCCGACTGTGACCACCCCTGCAAGCACCACATTATCGACGAACATGATTTCCTGCCTCCGCGCTGTAGCTGTTGTGCCGTCCGATGGCTGCACGTTACTCCCCCGGTGCGGATAAAAAATTGATCGATATCAATAGGCGTGGACCCTGGGCCCGGCGAGCGCGCAACGAGCTGATCCAGGTCAAGAAAACAGGGGTATCAGGAGGGAATCGGCGACTCGGAGGAGCGCCTCAGGAGGGGAAAGCGGGAACCTGACGACGCTGGCGATCAGCGCTTCTTCGGCTTTGCCTTGCTCTTCTTTTTCGGCTTGCCCAGCGGCAACGCCTGCTCGAAGGCCTGGCGCATCTCGGCCAGGCGCTTTTCCTTGATGTCGTGGATGCGCTTTTCTCGTTCGGCGCCGAAGTCGATCAGTTTTTCTTCACTGCTCATATGGACTCGCGAATGATCTGGCGAAAGGTGAGGTTGACGCGTGGCTCGGACACCCTGCGCGTCCGCGCGATCTGGTGCTGCCAATGATGCTGCGTCGGGCCGCGCATGACCAGTAGTGATCCATGCTCCAATGGCAGCGAGTGCTCGATCCGGCTGCAGCCCTTGCGGCGCAGATCGAAGCGCCGTGTCGCGCCCAGGTTGAGCGACACCACCACAGGCTCGGGCCCCAGTTCCGGCTCGTCGTCACTGTGCCAACCCATCGCATCCTGACCGTCGCGATAAAAGTTGAGCAGCACGCCGTTGAGCGACAGGTCGGTGCTTTGCTGCAGCCGGTCGCGAATATCCGCCAGTAGGGGGACCAGGGCAGAGGCTGATGCACCAGCCCTGAGTAGCGATAACGCGCCTCGGGGTCGCCATACCAGGCGACCAGCCTGGGTACTTCAAACGTTCGGCCGTAGAGCCTGATATGCGGCTGGGTCCAGGGCGTGTCGGCGATCAGCCGCTGCAGCCAAAGGTCAGCCAGATCCGGCTCGACCCAGCGCGGTCGATAGTCGAGTTCGGCCTGCGCCAGGCCGCTCAGGTCGATCGTCATACTTCCACGTCGATCCAGAGGCCCTGGCGCGGCAATTCGTCGAGTGCCGCCTGATCCTCGTCCGTGGTTTCCCCTTCGGCGAGTTCCTGCGGTGTGTAGCCACGACGCTGTCGCCGGCGCTGCTCGTCACGCAGCATCTGTTCGGCTTCCTGCGGGTGTCGGCGGTCGAGCTCGACCGAACTCTCGTTGGCGCTCGGCTCGACAGGCGCCACGGGGGGACGTCGGGGCGCGGCTTGACCACATCCTGTTGCGTGGTGACCTGAACGGCACCGGGCGGAATCACTGGCAGCATGACCTTCTCCCAAAAACGGACCGCAGACCAACCCTGGCATGCGGAGCTTTACCTCATGATCGGCCGAATCGGAGCCAACTTTAGCGGCAACGCTACACTGCCAGGGGTCCGCCCGGTTCGATCTGCGGCCGAAAGGCAGCGACGCCACGCAAACCGGTCGGCTTACCGTCGCTCTATCGGTGGTGTTCCGTTACCATAGCGGGCTTTTTTACAGCGGGAGGCAGGGCATGGCGCAGCAGTATCTACCGGGGCAACGCTGGATCAGCGACAGCGAAGCGGAACTCGGTCTTGGGACCATCCTCACCCAGGATGGGCGGATGCTCACCGTGCTCTATCCCGCCACCGGCGAAACCCGCCAATACGCCACACGCAGCGCGCCACTGACCCGCGTGCGCTTTGTCCCCGGCGATGAAGTCACGCATTTCGAAGGTTGGAAGATGACTGTGCGCGAAGTCGACGACGTCGACGGCCTGCTGGTCTACCACGGCCTGACCGCGCAGAACGAAGCCCGCACCCTGCCGGAAACCCAGCTGTCGAACTTTATTCAGTTCCGTCTCGCCAGCGATCGCCTGTTTGCCGGCCAGATCGACCCCTTGAACTGGTTCAAGCTGCGCTATCACACCCTGGAAAACCAGAGCAAGCAACTGACCTCCTCGCTCTGGGGCCTCGGCGGCGCACGCGCTCAACCGATCGCGCACCAGTTGCACATCGCCCGCGAAGTGGCCGACCGCATCGCCCCGCGCGTACTGCTGGCGGACGAGGTCGGCCTCGGCAAGACGATCGAAGCCGGCCTGGTCATCCATCGCCAGCTGCTCTCCGGCCGTGCCAAGCGCGTGCTGATCCTGGTCCCTGAGAATCTCCAGCACCAGTGGCTGGTGGAGATGCGCCGCCGCTTCAACCTGCAGGTCGCCCTGTTCGACGACGAACGCTTCATCGAAAGCGATGCCAGCAACCCCTTCGAAGACACCCAACTGGCCCTTGTCTCGCTGGACTGGCTGAAAGAAGACGAGCGTGCCCAGGACGCCGCGTTCGCCGCCGGCTGGGACCTGCTGGTGGTCGACGAAGCGCACCACCTGGTCTGGCACCCCGAAAACGCCAGCGCGGAATACCGGTTGGTCGAGCAACTGGCCGAGGTCATCCCGGGCGTTCTGCTCTTGACGGCGACGCCGGAGCAGCTCGGTCAGGAAAGCCACTTCGCCCGCCTGCGACTGCTCGACCCGAACCGTTTCCACGACCTCGAAGCCTTCCGCGCCGAGAGCGCCAGCTACCAGCCGGTCGCCCGTGCCGTGCAGGAGCTGCTCGATGAAGGCCGCCTGTCCCAGGAAGCGCACCAGACCATCCACGATTTCCTGGGCGCCGAAGGCGAGGCCCTGCTCGCGGCGGCGACCGACGGCGACATCGAAGCCAGCAGCCGATTGATCCGCGAACTGCTGGACCGCCATGGCACTGGCCGCCTGCTGTTCCGCAATACGCGCGCCGCCGTGCGCGGCTTTCCCGAGCGCCAACTGCACCCCTATCCGCTACCCTGCCCCACCGAGTACCTGGAGCTGCCACTGGGCGAGCACGCCGAGCTGTACCCGGAGGTGGCTTTCCAGAGCCAGCAGGAGGAGCCGGACACGCAGAACCGTTGGTGGACGTTCGACCCGCGCGTCGAATGGCTCATCGATACGCTGAAGATGCTGAAGAAGTTCAAGGTGCTGGTCATCTGTGCCCACGCCGAGACCGCACTGGATCTGGAAGACGCGCTGCGCGTGCGTTCCGGCATCCCGGCCACGGTGTTCCATGAAGGCATGAGCATTCTCGAGCGCGACCGCGCCGCCGCCTACTTCGCCGACGAGGAATTCGGCGCGCAGGTGCTGATCTGCTCGGAAATCGGCAGCGAGGGCCGCAACTTCCAGTTCGCGCATCATCTGGTGCTGTTCGATCTGCCTTCGCACCCCGACCTGCTGGAGCAACGCATCGGCCGCCTCGACCGGATCGGCCAGGCCCATGTCATCCAACTGCACGTGCCGTACCTGGAAACCAGCCCGCAGGAACGCCTGTTCAAGTGGTACCACGAGGCGCTGAATGCCTTCCTCAACACCTGTCCCACCGGCAACGCCCTGCAGCATCAGTTCGGGCCGCGCCTGCTGAACCAGCTGGAAGAAGGCGATGACGACGCGTTCCAGACGCTCATCGACGAGGCCCGCGCCGAGCGCGAGCGGCTGGAAGCCGACCTGCATGCCGGTCGCGACCGCCTGCTGGAACTCAACTCCGGCGGTGGCGAACAGGGCAAGGCGCTGGTCGAAGCCATCGAGGAGCAGGATGACCAGTTCGCCCTGCCGATCTACATGGAAGAGCTGTTCGACGCCTTTGGCATCGACAGCGAGGACCATTCCGAGAACGCACTGATTCTCCGTCCAAGCGAAAAGATGCTCGACGCCAGCTTCCCGTTGGGCGACGACGAAGCTGTAACAGTCACCTATGATCGTGAGCAGGCGCTGGCCCGCGAAGACATGCAGTTCCTCACCTGGGAGCACCCCATGGTGCAGGGTGGCATGGACCTGGTGTTGTCCGGCTCCATGGGCAACACGGCCGTGGCGCTGATCAAGAACAAGGCGCTCAAGCCCGGCACCGTGCTGCTGGAACTGCTCTACGTCAGCGAAGTGGTGGCGCCGCGCGCGCTGCAGCTCAACCGCTTCCTGCCGCCGCTGGCGCTGCGCTGCCTGTTGGATTCGAACGGCAACGATCTGGCCCCCAAGGTGGCGTTCGAGACGCTCACCGACCAGCTGGAGAGCGTGCCGCGTGCCAGCGCGAACAAGTTCGTCCAGGCGCAGCGCGATGCGCTGGCCAAACAGATCGCCGATGCCGAAACCAAGGTCGCACCGCGCCACGCCGAACGGGTTGCCGAAGCACAGCGCAAACTGAAGGCCAGCCTTGATGAAGAGCTGGCGCGCCTGACAGCACTGCAGGCCGTCAACCCAAGCGTGCGTGACAGCGAGATCGAGGCCCTGCGCACGCAGCGTGAGGAAGGCCTGGCCATGCTGGAAAAAGCCGCGTTGCGCCTGGAGGCGATCCGAGTGTTAGTGGCGGGTTGAGCCTGAAGGCTTGGTGACGGTTCTCGTCCGCCACCCCTGAACGAGTCCCTCCCGCTTCGCCCAGCGGGATGGGCTGCGCCAGGAAAGGGGCAGCGCTCTGTTGAAAAACAGAGCCCAGCCCGCGGACGAACGTGGCGCGCGGCGCCGGACCCTCCTTACCTCCGCCCCACGGCCAATAGTTGCCGTGCCTTTCGCTGGTCGTCTTCGTCCAGCTCCGCCAGCAGCTCCGGTTTGCCGGCGATCAACAATGCCAGCGGTATGCCGTCGCGATAGAGAATGCGATTGCCCGCCACCGCAGGCACCCGCTCGCCAGGAAGGAGTGTGCCGACCTGATTCATCGGATCGACTGCCGAGACGGCGATCATCTCGCCGCTCGGTGGCCGCTTGCGCACCTCACGCAACAGGCCAACCGCCTCTGGCAAGGCGAATTGCTCACCCGCTACGCCGGCGACAAAACGCCCACCGCGAATGTCGCCACGTGCCTCGAGGCGGTGATAGAGGCGCAACAGGTCTCGCCAGGGCGGCAGCCAGTCTGCCTCACGATCCAGCAATCGCCAGAACACCACACCGTAGCGACGCAGCAAGCTCATGGCGACATGTTCCAGCGCCTCGGGGTCGAGCGCTGGCCGGCGTGCCGGGACTTCGGTCGGCGCCGGCGCGCCTTTGCGCACCAGGGCCCAGCGACCAGCATCAGCCATGCCACCGATAAAGGCCCCGCCGCGGCTCTGCCGGGTGCTGCGCGAACGCTTCGCGGCGGGCGCCAGCAACGCGCGCAGGCCGGCGAAACTGTCAGCGTTGACCAGCCCTACCGCGACCAGCTCGCCCAGCGCGTCCTCCAGCTCGCTGCGCAACAGATGGGCGTCGTGCTGCAGCTCATCGAAAAACAGTGCCCCCTGGCCCTGCAAGGTGTCGAACACCCGTTGCGCACGTGACGACAACTCGGGCGGCGCCAGGTCGCCAGCCAGCGCATACCAGGCGGCCAGATGCCGACGCGGCAGCAGAACGATGGGCGTGCCGCGCACCGGCCCGCTGCTGGCCCTGAGCCGCCCCGCCAGGCGCGTCCAGACGATACGCCCAGAGCGACAGAGGTCGTCCAGCCAGGTGCCGCCGTAGTCACTCAGGCGTGCCGGAAGCAGCTCGCTTTCCCAGGCGCCAGCGGCCGCCTGGAACCCTTCCAGTTGCTCAACGACCGCGCCAAGGGCCTCCCGCCCGGCCATTCGCGTGCCCTCGGACAGGTGTTGCCAGTCGAACAGGAAACGCATGAAATCCGCACGCTCCACCGGCTCGATCTCGCGGCGCAGACGCTTGACCGTGTAGCGGTGGATGCGCGCCAGCAAATGCCGCTCACACCATTGCTCGTCGGTTGCGCCAGGCACGTAGCGGCCCCGCAAGACGTAGCCTTCCGTTTCCAGACGGGTCAGCGCCAGCGCGACGGCAGACGCCGGCAGCGCCAGGGGGCGGGCGATCAGCGACACCGGCAAGGGGCCGAAGCCGGTCAGCCGAGCGCGTACCAGTTCGACGATGGCGTCTTCCTCGTCCCACGCCTGGTCCAACCCCGGTAGCGGCGCCAGAGGCGGCTCGCCGTGCGCGCCGGGATAGATCGCCTGCAACAGACTCAGGCGTTCGATCGGCAACCAGAGCGCCCGATCGTGCGCGACCTGCATGCGCATCGCACGACCGCCGCGCGCCAGCTCATCCAGCCAGATGGCCCACCCAGACGCGGCGCGCACTTCACTTTCGGCGAGGCACCCCAGCCCGGTCAGCGCTTCGTGCAACTCGTCGGCCGAACGGGCCTGCGGCCAAGCTTGCTCGGCGACGGCCTCGATCGCGGCCGCGTCCAACACGCCGAGGTCGTCACTGGACGCCGGATCGGTCCAGCGCCGGTTCAACACCGCCTGCGTCCGGCGTTCCTCCAGCGGGGCGTCGTCGAGAAAGGCATAAGGCCGAGCGCCGAGCACTTCCATGGCCAGCGGCGAAGGTGCCGGCAGATCACGGGCGAGCAGATCGACCTGCCCCGCCTCCATGCGCCGCAACAGGGCCAGCCAACCCTCACTGTCCATGGCGTCATGCAGGCAGTCGTCGAGGGTCTGGGTGACTAGCGGGTGTTCGGGTATTTCACGCTCGCCCACGATGTTTTCCAGGCAGGCGACCTGATCGGGAAACACCGTGGCCAGCAGGTCCTCGCTTTTCATTCGTTGCAGCTGCGGTGCCACCTTGCGACCGCCGGCCATGCGCGGCAAGGCCAGCGCGGTGGTTGCGTTCCAGCGCCAACGCACGCCAAACAGGGGGGCGTCGAGCAACGCCTGAATCAGGACCGACTCGGCACTGTTGGCGCGCACGTAACGCCAGACATCGTCGAGCGGAAAGCTGTGGCTGGTCGAGAGCGACAGGATGATGGCGTCCTCGGTCGCCGCGGCCTGCAGTTCGAAGTTGAAGGTGCGGCAAAAGCGCTTGCGCAACGCCAGCCCCCAGGCCCGGTTGATCCGACTGCCGAACGGCGAATGGATGACCAGCTGGGTGCCGCCGGATTCGTCGAAGAAGCGCTCCATGACCAGCCGCTGCTGTGTTGGCAGCGCGCCCAGCGCCGCGCGAGCGCGGGCCAGGTATTCGACGATCTGCCGGGCGGCGGCCTCGGGCAGGGCGAGCGTGTCGATGAGCCAGTCGATGACCGGGGCCAGATCGACCGTGCGGCCCGCTCCTGCGGCGGCCAGACGCTCATCGATCTCCGCGCGCAGCCTCGCAACCGCTGCAGACAACTCGTCGCTGCGCCCCGGCGCTTCGCCCAGCCAGAACGGAATATTGGGCGGCTGACCCTGGGCATCCTCGACCCGCACGCGTCCCGGCTCGATCTTGAGGATGCGGTAGGACGCATTGCCCAGCTGGAACACGTCGCCCGCCAGGCTTTCGACGGCGAAATCCTCGTTGACCGTGCCGATATTGAGACCCTGAGGCTCGAGCAGCACCGAATAATCGGCGTTGTCGGCGATGGTGCCGCCGGAGGTCAGCGCCGTCAGCCGGCCGCCGCGGCGACCACGCAGGCTGCGGTTGACCCGGTCGCGATGCAGGTAGGCGCCACGTGCGCCGTGGCGAGTGGTGTAGCCCTCGGCGAGCATCGCCAGCAACGCCTCGTAGCGCGACGGCTCCAGCATCGCGTAGGGCATCGCCTGCTGGATCAGCGCCAGCAGCGCATCCTCCTGCCATTCCCGACACGAAACTTCGGCCACGATCTGCTGGGCCAGCACATCGAGCGGTGCGCGGGGGATCGCCAGGGTATCGAGTTCACCGCGGCGCACTGCGTCGAGCAGCGCGGCGCATTCGATCAGGTCGTCGCGGGAGCTTGGAAACAAGCGCCCCTTTGACACCCCGCCGACCTGATGCCCGGCCCGCCCGACACGCTGCAGGAACGCCGAGATCGAGCGAGGCGACCCCAGCTGGCAAACCAGCTCAACCTCTCCGATGTCGATGCCCAGCTCCAGCGAGGCGGTGGCGACCAACACCCGAAGCTCCCCCTTTGAGCCGCTGTTCGGCATCCAGCCGCTGCTCGCGCGCCAGGCTGCCATGATGCGCGGCGACCACCGCATTGCCCAGGCGCTCGCTCAGGTGCCGCGCGGCGCGTTCGGCCATGCGCCGCGTGTTGACGAACACCAGGGTGGTGCGATGCTCACCGGCCAGCGCGGCGAGCCGGTCATATACCAGCGCCCAGGCCTCGTTGCTCATCACCGCCTCCAGCGGAACCGGCGGCACCTCCAGCGCCAGGTCTCGAGCCCGGGCGTGGCCGATATCGACGAGTTCGCAGTGGCGTCCCCGGCCGACCAGAAAATCCGCCACCGCGCCGATGGGCTTTTTGCGTCGCGGACAGCCCGACCCGAACCAGCGCGCGCCCACAGAGCGCCTCGAGCCGCTCCAGCGAAAGCGCCAGATGGCTGCCACGCTTGTTGCCGGCCAGCGCATGTATCTCGTCGACGATCACGCTGCGTACGCTCGCCAGCATCTGCCGCCCCGATTCCGAACCAAGCAGCACATAGAAGGACTCCGGCGTGGTCACCAGCACATGCGGCACCCGCTTGCGCATCGCCGCGCGTTCGGCCTGAGGCGTATCCCCCGGTGCGCACCGCCGTGCGAATCGTCGGCACTGGCAGACCAAGCCGCTGCAGCTCGTTGCAGATGCCCGACAGTGGGCGCTCCAGATTCAGGTGGATATCGTTGGACAGCGCCTTGAGCGGCGAGATGTAGAGCACGGCCGTTTCGTCGGGCAACCCGTCCGGCTCGAGGCTGCGCTGCACCAGCTCGTCCAGCGCGGCGAGAAAGGCCGTAAGGGTCTTCCCGGACCCGGTGGGCGCCGCCACCAGCGTCGAACGGCCCAGCCGAATCAAGGGCCAGGCCCCGGCCTGCGCCGGCGTTACCGAGGGAAAACTGCAGCGGAACCAGTTGGCCACGGCTGGGTGGAACAGCGCCAAGGGATCCTGTGAAGTCGGTGTTTTCATGCCTGGACTATGTGGTCGGGACGGCCTGTCTACAAGTCTGGAGCCTTGCCGCGTGCACGACAGGAAACGGCAGCGCGTCGAGGCGGTCCACTTTAGGACCACCGATGATGGAGAACAGCATGAGCGACCGGACCCTGACCATCGACGATGCAATGCAGCTCGTTTCCGAAGCCTTCCTGCCCTGTGGCTGCGTGACCAGCGCCAACCCCGACGAGGACAGCTTCAGCTTCACCGTGATGACCGGCAACGGCACCGAAGTGCTGCGCGTACCGAGCGTGGCGCAGGCCGATTACAGCAGCCCACAGCGCCTGGGCAGCGTCATCGAGCAGGCCCGCCTCGACGTGGAAGACAAGGAGCAGCGGCTCGATCCCTGGACCATGCCGGACATCACCGACGGCACCGGGATACCGGAGACTCCGCCGAACTACTGATCAGCACCGACCTCGGCGGTGCCATGCACCTTCGTCCATGGAGGCGGCCCCTCATCGCGCCGCCTTTCGCTACCCGCCTTCTGCTGCTTAGCTCAAACACACTCGACCGCCCGGGCCTCACTGCGCCTTCCCGGGCGAACTTTCACGTCGCGCTTCGGGTCGCTTAATAGGGGCGATGGGCCCTAGCGCGCGTCAACGAGGGGGGACCCACATGGGTAATCTGGCGGAACAGGCACAACCGGCACTCGCCGACCTGGATTTCCTGCTGCAACGCTTTCGGCAAGTCCGCGCCACCAGCGAGGCGATCTGCGCGCCCTTGCAGGTCGAGGACCATGTCATTCAGAGCATGCCCGACGTCAGCCCGCCCAAGTGGCACCTGGCCCACATCAGCTGGTTCTTCGAGGCCTTCCTGCTCAAACCCTATCTCGGCGGCTACAAGCCGCTCGATCCGATCTACGACCACCTGTTCAATTCCTATTACGAAACCCACGGCACGCCCTTTCCACGGGCGAGACGCGGGCTGATCTCGCGACCGGGCGTCGCGGACGTCTACCGTTTTCGCCAGCACGTCGACCGGGCCATGGCCGACCTGCTGAGCAGTCCGCCGCGCCAGCACGCCGGCGAGATCATGCGCCGTGTGGAGCTGGGCCTGCAGCACGAACAGCAGCATCAGGAACTGTTGCTCATGGACATCAAGCACATCCTGGCGCAGAACCCGCTGCAGCCGGCCTACCGGGCCGACCTCAAACCCGCACCGAAGCTGCATCAGGATCGCATCCGCTGGCATGACGTCACCGGCGGCGTGCGCCATATCGGCCACGCCGGCGATGGCTTCGCCTTCGACTGCGAAACGCCGCGTCATCGCCAGTTCGTGGAGGACTTCCAGCTGGCCGACCGACTGGTGACCAACGGCGAATACCTGTCCTTCATCGCCGACGGCGGCTACGCGCGCAGTGACCTCTGGCTGTCCGACGGCTGGGCGCAGATCAACCAGGCGGGCTGGCACGCACCGCTTTACTGGCAGCGTCACGACGACGCCTGGCATGAAATGACCCTGGCTGGACTCAAGCCGCTGGACCTGGACGCGCCCGTCTGCCACGTCAGTTTCTACGAAGCCGATGCCTACGCCCGCTGGGCCGGCGCGCGCCTGCCCAGCGAGGCCGAGTGGGAAGTAGCCGCCAGCGACCAGCCCCGACGCGGCAACTTTCTCGAAAGCGACCACCTGCAGCCCGTCGCCACCCGTATGCCGCACGAAGGCCCTGCACAGCTGTTCGGCGACGTCTGGGAATGGACCGCCAGCGCCTACCGCCCCTACCCCGGCTTCCGCCCGCTGGAGGGGAGCCTGGGCGAGTACAACGGCAAGTTCATGTCCGGGCAGATGGTGCTACGTGGTGGCTGCTGCGCCACGCCGGAATCACACATCCGCGCCACCTATCGCAACTTCTTTCAGCCGGCGATGCGCTGGCAGTTCGCCGGCTGCGCCTGGCCAGGGAGCTATGACATGGCACTTGCCGTTCGTTTTCATGACCAGACCCAGCCCACCCATGAAGCCTCGTTGCGTGACGAGGCGCTGGCCGGCTTTGCCGCCTCGCCCAAGCACATTTCGCCGAAGTTCTTCTACGATCGGCGCGGCTCGGAACTGTTCGAGCAGATATGCGTCCAGCCGGAGTACTACCTGACACGCACCGAGGAGCAGATTCTCGCCACCGCGGCAGACGAGATCCGCGAGATTGCCGGGCCACAGACCGACCTGATCGAACTGGGCAGCGGCGCCAGCCGCAAGGTGCGCCTCTTGCTCGAGGGGTTGCGCCCGGTCAGCTACCTGGGCGTGGATATCTCCGAGGATTTCCTGCTCACCAGCACGCAGCGCCTCGCCGCGGATTATCCCTGGCTGGAGGTTCATGCCGCCTGCGCCGATTTTTCCGAGGAGCTGAAGCTGCCCGACGACTACAGACTTCATCATCCGCTGGTGTTCTTTCCCGGCTCCAGCATCGGCAACTTCACGCCGTTGGAAGCGCGCCGGCTGCTCGGCCACCTGTACGAGATACTCCCGCCCGGCGGTGGACTGCTGATCGGCGTCGATCTGGTCAAGGAGCGCAGCGTGCTCGAGGCGGCCTACAACGACGAAGCTCACGTGACCGCGGCATTCAACCTCAACCTGTTGCAACGCATCCGCAACGAACTCGACAGCGACATCGACCCCTCACGCTTCCGCCATCAGGCCTTCTTCAACGAGCAGCAGTCGCGCATCGAGATGCATCTGATCAGCCGCGAAGCACAGGATGTCACCATCGAGGGGCAGCGCTTTCATTTCGACGCCGACGAGAGCCTGCACACCGAGAATTCCTACAAATACACCCTGCAGTCGTTCGCCGACCTGGCCCGTAGCGCCGGTTTCGATTGCAGCGGCCAGTGGACCGACGCCCAGGAGCTCTTCAGCGTGCATTACCTGCAACGCCGCCCATGAGGCTGCTGACACGCTGCCTGGCTGCCCTCCTCATCGCCGCCGGTTCCGGCACGGTACTGGCCGCCGACCCGCCGCTGCGACTCAAGAATCTGCAACGGTGCGGCGACCTGCTGTCGACCGAGCAGCTGACCTTCTGCATGAGTGGCACCGGGCTGGCCCGCGGCCCCGTCAGGGTCATGCTGCGCGACCGCGCCATCGAGGCCACGCGTGAACAGGAGGGTCGACTGCGCCTGACGCTCAACCGAAAGGATCACCAGAGCGGACCGCTCTGGCTGGAACAGGGCGAGCGCCGGAGCAACCCGGTCTGGCTGACGCTCAACGGTAGCCATGTAGTGCCTGCAGGTCCTGATGAGGTCGCCAGGAACATGGATGGGCTGACGACCTATGTGAACCTGGTCAGCCTGATCATCGAGGAAGACCATGACGGGCTGGCCGAGTCGAAACGCCTGGCAGAAAAATATGGCGCAACGGTGGTGGGCGCGATTGCCCCGCTCAATACCTACCAGTTGCGCCTGCCGGTCGACGACCTGACCGAACGTGACGCGCTGGTGCTCCGGCTGGGCAGCGAGACCAGCGTCGACGCGGTGGTGGTCGAGGAGTCCGGCGCCGAGGAGCCATTGGAGGCGGATTCGCAGAGCCAACCACGCAACAGCGAATGGGTCGCCAACCGTTTTCTCGATGCAGTGGATTTCTACCTGCGCCGCGTTCCCGCGCGACACGCAAGGATCCAGACGCACCCGGTACGGATCGGTGTCGTCGAGCGCGACGTCGATTTCGACTCCCCGGAGTTCAGCGATTACCTCGGAGCCTGCGACCCCGATCGGCCGCGGACCTGCGTCTATGCCCGCGATGCCGAGTCACCAGCCGAGCACGGCACCAGCGTCACCGGCATTCTGGCGGCGCGCAGTGCCGATCCGGGTGATAGCGGCTTTCTCAGCGCGCTGGAGCCGACCAGCGCCGGCTTCGAGGTCATTGTCGAGCGCAACTCGGACGCAGGCATCACCGCCAACGTCGCCGCTTCAGTCAACCTGGTCGAAGACGGCGTGCGGGTGCTGAACTGGAGCTGGGGCATTCATCGCGTCGGCACGCGCGACGTCGCCGGCGAGGAGGTCGACTCGCTGATTCGCTCCGGTGTTGCCATGAGCGGCTACGAAGAGCTGCTCGAGGAATTCTTCCTCTGGCTGCGCCGTGAACATCCGGACGTGCTGGTGGTGAATTCCGCCGGCAATGGCTCGGCCTTTTCCGGACAGGATGACTACCGCCTGCCTTCGTCCTTCATCACCGATCAACTGCTCGTCGTGGGCGCGCACCAGCGCGACATGGGCAGGGATGTGCCGGTCGACCATCCCGACTACGTGACCAAGCGCCCCTCGTCGAATATCGACCGGCGCGTCGACATCACCGCCTCGGCCTGCACCCGCGCCGCCACGCTCGAGCCGGGCAAGCGTGGCGAGGTGCATTGCGGCACCTCCTATGCCACCCCGATGGTCACGGGTATCGTCGGCGCCATGCTGTCGATCAACCCGGCGCTGGCACCCGAGCAGGTGCGCGAACTGCTGCGCCGCAGCGCATTGACCATCGGCCGCAACAGCGATTTCGAGGCCGCCGAAGCCGACGACCTGACAGCCCCCATCCTGCCTTCCGAACGCAGCTACGAACTGGATAACAAGGACATCGGGCGTTCCGCTCGGCTGGACATGCGCAAGGCGCTCGAGCTGACGGTCGACAGCCTGCAGCACGTGCGCTGAGACCCTGCCGCCGCTCCGACGTCTTCCTGCTTCATCCGACGTGCATCCTGGCTTCTGCCTGCCGTTTAGCCAACCCGGAAACACCCTGAAACATAACCACCGCTCCGTCGCGTTGCGCCTGACCGGCTCCTCGGCACCGGCGCGCCTTGCAGCCGACGCCGTCCAACCGGTGGCCGAACCTCGATAACTTCAGCCAAAACAGTTATTTATTATATGAAGGCAATTTAATATTTATCTGCCATCAACTAATGGCCATATAGATATTCATGTTCTTATTGGCGCTCATATGCATTTTCTGACGCCAGATTAACTTCAAAAATTAATCTTTGACCGATATAAAGCCTATGCCTTGCGCGACAGCCCGACCGGTTGTGGCGCATGCAAGGGTGGCGTCATCGGTCGGTGCTTCGTTCGTTGCATGGGTCTTTGGATGCTTCCGCACTTTTTAAAGGGCTAGCCCTTTGCCGTATTAAGTACTGGAGTGATTTATGTCCCTTCGCAACGCCGGTGCACCCGGGTTCGTTCTCAGCGCAGCGCTGTTCAGCGCTCTTGCCGGATTCACACTGCTGCCGGCACCGGTCGCCGCCGCCAGCAGCACTTCCTCGACCGCCGTTACGGCGGCCGCGACCGCCCAGGTCAATAACTTCACCAGCTCCGACTGGCTCCTCGGGACCTGGCGCAAATCTGCCGGCTTCTCCATCCCGGCCAATGCGGCAAACAAGGCAGCCTTCACCAAAGGCGCGCAGGTAAGGCTGGCCGACGGCCAGGTGCGTACCATCCTGGCGGTATATCTCTCCGGCGCGCACATGAGTGCCATGCTCTCCGGCGCGAAGCTGAACGCCAGCGCGACCGGATATCCACACAAGGTCACCGCGCTGTCGAGCACCCCGACCCAGACGAGTCCCGCCTCGCCTTCCGCCAGCGCGGGTACGGCGCACAGCAGCGCCATCAACAACTACACCAATAGCGACTGGATCAACGGTGTCTGGCGCAAGTCGGCTGGCTTCTCCATCCCGACAAACAGCGCCAACGCCGCCGCTTTCAAGCCTGGCGCCTCGGTCAAACTGGCGAATGGGCAGGTTCGCAGCATCACGGCCGTCTACGTCCGGCCAGAACATGAGTGTCATGCTCGCCGGCAGCACGCTGAGCGGCTCGCTCGGCTACCCGAACAAGCTGTACGCCGCGGCAGCCGCTTCATCCTCGGGGAGCGCCTCGCCTTCGAGCCCCTCGACTCCTAAGCCAGCCCCGTCCACGTCGACCGGCTCCTCATCGTCGGGCTCTTCGTCATCAGGGTCATCGACCACTGCCCCGTCCAACCCGACGCCGCCGACCTCGACAACACCCAGCGCGCCTACCGCCCTGACGGTGGCCCTGAACTCGTTCAATGGCGGTGACTTCACCTTCGGCATCTACCGGCGCGCGCCGGGCATTTCGGTGAAGGACACTGATGCCAACCGCGCGGCGTTCCACAAAGGCGCCAAGGTACGTTTCGCCGACGGCCAGATCCGAACCGTCACCCTGTACTACCGCTTCGGCGGCAACATGACCGTTCTGCTCGATGGCGGTTCGCTCGATGGTCGCACGGTAGGCTTTCCCAGGACGGTCTCGGTCAGCAGCACCGGCTTCAGTCAGACGGCTCCGACAGGCGGCAACGCTCAGACGAGTACCCCGGCGCCGGCCAATCCGATCAACCTGGTCGGCATCAACCTCGCCGGTGCGGAATTCAGCTCAGGGTCGCTGCCTGGCGTCTATCTGAAGCACTACATCTACCCGGGCGATGCCGAGTTCAAGCGCTACGCCAGCCTCAACCTGAAGCTGGTCCGCCTGCCGTTCCGCTGGGAGCGCCTTCAGCCAAAGCTGAACCAGCCCCTCAATGCCGCTGAACTTGGCCGCTTGCTCAGTACGCTCGACCTGGCGAAAAGCACGGCATGCAGGTCATCCTGGACATGCACAATTACTACCGCTATCACGGCAAGCTGATCGCCTCCAACGAGGTCCCCATCAGCGCGTTTGCCGACAGCTGGAAACGCATTGCCAGCCAGGCGCTCAACCATCCGGCGGTCTACGGTTATGGCCTGATGAACGAACCGCACTCGACCAACGGCAAGTGGCCCGCCGCAGCCCTGGCCGCTGCGAAGGCCATCCGCGCAGTGGACGCAAAGCGCTGGATCTTCGTCGCGGGTGATCGCTGGTCCAGTGCCTACCATTGGCCGTCCTACAACATCCAGCTGATCAGCGACGCCTGGATGCGCGACCCGAAGAACAACCTGGTCTACGAGGCCCATCTGTATCTGGACAGCGACTATTCGGGCACCTACGCCAACACCAAGGCCGTCTATGACCCGATGACAGGCGTAAACCGCGCCAAGCCATTCGTCGAGTGGCTGAAGAAGTACAGGTTGCGCGGCTTCATTGGTGAGCATGGCGTGCCGGACTTTTCGCCGTCAGCCGTGGTGGCGATGGACAACCTGCTCAAGTACCTCGGTCAACAGTGCATTCCCAGCACCTACTGGGCAGCCGGCCCCTGGTGGGGCGACTACGCCCTGTCGCTGGACGTGAAGAGCGGCAAGGCCCGTCCGCAGTTGCCGGTGCTGCAGAAGCACGCCGCCAACAAGAGCTGCGGCACCATCGGACTCTACTGATCCGACTCGGGCGCCCCGCTACGCCAGTGCAGCGGGGCGGCGACAGGGTCAGGCCATCGCAACGCCGTCGAATACCTCCGGTACCAGCGCCGCCTCACCCTTGTCGTCCAGCTGCCGGCGCCAGTCGGCGCTGCCGGTTCCCTCGAGCATGCCGAGCAGCCGCTGGCCACGCTCGGTCAGTATGAAGTTCTCGCCATTGCCGCCCTGTTCCTCAGGGCGCGACACCATGAACCCTCCTTCGAACAGCAGGCTCTCGTAGTTCTGCGCCTCTGCCTTGAGCGAATCCAGGTTGGGCATGGGCTTGCCGGCCTCTTCCAGGGCCAGGGCATGTTCATCGGCGTACTGCCGCGGCCGGAAGTGTTCATTGCCGGGTTTCTGCACCTCGCGCAGCAGGCGCAGCATCAGGTCCCAGTCGTAGGTCATGTCCGTTCTCCTGTTGCGCCGCTTGGAACGGCGGCCTTGCTATTCGGACTCCGTCCGGCGCGCCATGGTTCGATCCCTGAAGGGCCGCAAAGGCTGAACTAAAGCGCCCCGACCGCGATCCACCGAACAGACGTTATGAAAGGAGTGCGCCCATGAACCGCCTGATGATTCCCCTCACCCTCGCCCTGCTGGCAGCTCAGCCGACACTGGCCGACGAACAGATCGACGAACAGTGCACGCCTGACGTTATCGAAGCGAAGGCCAGGGAACTTGCAGAGCGCGTGAATGCGCTGACCGAAAGCAACCCGGAGCGGGCCGCGGAGATCAACGAGGAGCTGCGCGAGATGGAGGTCAAGCAGACCGCGCAGCAATTGGGCAGTGAATGCGAGGCCTACGAAAAGCGTATGCAGCACGTACGCGAGGCGGAGAAGGAAGCCGATATCGCACCGGCCGAGAAACGCTGAGTTGGCGGGCCGGGCGCGAATCGCGCGCGGCCCGTACCGTCAGGACGCGGCTGGTTTCTTGCGCTTTAACGGTGCCAGGCCATCGCCGCTGACCACAGACGAGGCTGGCGCCTCGCGCTTGGCGTTGCCGGGCCGCTTGCCGGCCGGTTTGGCGGGCTTCTTGGCCTTCTTGTCCCCAGCCTTCTTCTTGTCGTCCTTTTTCTTCTTGGTTCCGGCCGCCTTGCCGGACGCCTTGAGGTTCTTCGGGCCCATGTAGCTGCCCTTGAGCCCCTTGATGACGCGATGTTCGAAGCGCTGCTTGAGGTAGCGCTCGATGCTCGACATCAGATTCCAGTCGTTGTGGCAGATCAGCGAAATCGCCAACCCTTCGGCCCCTGCACGCCCGGTGCGGCCGATGCGGTGTACGTACTCATCGCCGGAGCGCGGCATGTCGAAGTTGATGACCAGGTCCAGGCCTTCGATATCCAGCCCGCGCGCCGCGACGTCGGTGGCGACCAGCACCTTGACCCCGCCCTCCTTGACCCGGTCGATAGCCTGCTTGCGGTCCTTCTGGTCCTTTTCGCCGTGCAGCACGTAGACCTTGACGCCCTCGGCCACCAGCCGACCGTACAAACGATCGGCCTGAGCGCGGGTGTTGGTGAAGATCACGGCCTTCTGATAGGTCTCGTTGGCGAGCAGCCAATGAACCAGGCGCTCCTTGTGGTCGCTGTCCTCGGCCGTGATGATCTGCTGGCGGGTGCCTTCGTTGAGCTCGCTGACGCGGTTGAGCTGCAGGTGCAGCGGATCGTCCAGCACCTTGGCGGTCATGTCGCGCAACGCGGCACCGCCGCTGGTGGCGGAAAAGAGCAGCGTCTGCTGGCGCTTGTCGCACTCACCGACCAGGCGCTGAACGTCCTCGGCGAAGCCCATGTCCAGCATGCGATCGGCTTCGTCGAGCACCAGGATTTCGACGTCCCGCAGGATGAGATTGCCGGCATTGAGGTGTTCGATCAGGCGTCCCGGCGTACCGATGAGGATGTCCGGCACCTTGCGCAACAGCGCGGCCTGTACCTTGAAATCCTCGCCGCCGGTAACGATCGCAGACTTGATGAAGGTGAACTGCGAAAAGCGCTCGACTTCCTTGAGCGTCTGTTGCGCCAGCTCGCGGGTGGGCAGCAGGATCAGCGCACGCACGTCGACGCGGGGTTGGGCATCGCGGATCAGCCGATTGAGCATCGGCAGCACGAACGCCGCCGTCTTGCCGCTGCCTGTCTGCGCCGTCACGCGCAGGTCGCGGCCCTCCAGGGCCGGTGGGATGGCGGCGACCTGCACGGGCGTCGGTTCCGCGAACTTGAGTTCGGCAACGGCCTTGAGCAGGCGTTCGTGCAGGGCGAATTGGTCGAACAAGGGATACCTCAGGGAAGATCGGACAAAACGGCGCATAGAGTAACCCGTCCGACCCGGCTCGCGGCGGCTTTGTTCAGCAAAGCCGCGGTGCGTTCGCTCACTGCGCCTCTTCGCAGGTCAACTTGATGCGCAGACGTATCACTTCGCGCGTGAACTTGGCGGTCAGCGGACGGGTTTCGCCAGGCTCGAGGGTCACGCGGCGCGTGCGTGGCGACTCCGGCCCGTTGCGAAACAGGGCAGTGCAGACGACTGGTTGCTGGCCGAAGTTCTGCAGCGTCAGCCCGGCGATATCCCGGTCGATGGTTTCGGTTCTGGCCAGCACCTCGGTGCCATTGAGCGTTTGCTCCAGATCCACCGGGTAGCTGACGGCAAGGACGCTCGGTGGGATGATGGCGAGCGATACGAGCGCAGCCAGGCAGATGTTTTTCATTGTAAGCGGCTCCTCGAATGGGCGACTGCCAGCCTACCAGACAGACGCGACAGGAAAATAACGCGATGAAAGCACCCCGGGTGACCCTCGACCAGTGGCGGACCCTGCAGGCGGTGATCGACCACGGCGGGTTCGCCCAGGCCGCGGAGATGCTGCACCGCTCGCAATCCTCGGTGAGTTACACCGTCGCCCGCATGCAGGAACAGCTGGGCGTGCCGCTGCTGCGCATCGACGGCCGCAAGGCGGTGCTGACCGAAGCGGGCGAGGTCCTGCTCAGGCGCTCGCGGCAGTTGGTCATGCAGGCCGGCCAGCTGGAGGATCTGGCCCATCACATGGAACAGGGCTGGGAGGCAGAAGTGCGACTGGTGGTCGACGCGGCCTATCCCAACGCCAAGCTGATCCACGCCTTGACCGAATTCATGCCGCAGAGCCGTGGTTGCCGGGTCCGCCTGCGCGAGGAAGTGCTGTCCGGCGTCGAAGACGTCCTGCGCGACGGCACCGCCGATCTGGCGATCAGCGCGCTGGACATCAACGGCTACCTCGGCACGGGACTCAGCTCGGTGGAGTTCGTCGCGGTCGCCCATGCCGACCATCCGCTGCATCAGTTGCAGCGCAAGCTCAGCGTGCAGGACCTGCAAAGCCAGATGCAGATCGTGGTCCGCGATTCCGGCCAGCGCCAGCCGCGCGACAGCGGCTGGCTGGGTGCCGAGCAGCGCTGGACCGTCGGCAGCCTGGCCACCTCGGTGGGCTTCGTCAGCAGCGGGCTGGGCTTCGCCTGGCTGCCGCGCCACATGATCGGCCGGGAGCTGGCCGAGGGCATCCTCAAACCACTGCCGCTGATCCAGGGCGGCGTGCGCCGGCCGCTGTTCTACCTCTACACCAATCACAACAAGCCCCTCGGCCCGGCCACGCAGATTCTCATCGACCTGATCAAGACGTACGATGCGCAAGCGCAGCCGGCCAGCGTCGGGTCGGCCCAGGCTTCAAAACAACCCAGGAATGCATCATGAAAAGACTTTTGCTCGCTGCCTGCTCTGTGCTGCTGGCCGGCCACCTCATGGCCGCCGACAACCCGCACGTGCTGCTCACCACCACCATGGGCGAAATCGAGATCGAGCTCGAAGCGGAGAAGGCGCCGATCAGCGTGGACAACTTCCTGCAGTACGTGGAGAGCGGGTTCTACGACAACACCGTGTTCCATCGCGTGATCCCCGGCTTCATGATCCAGGGCGGCGGTTTCGGCGAGGGCCTGAATCAGAAACCCACCCGCGACCCGATTAAGAACGAAGCCGACAATGGCCTGCACAATGTGCGCGGCACCCTGGCGATGGCGCGCACCCAGAACGTCAACTCCGCCACCAGTCAGTTCTTCATCAACCACCGCGACAACGACTTCCTCGATCACGGCAGCCGCGATTTCGGCTACGCGGTGTTCGGCAAGGTGGTACGTGGCATGGAGGTGGTCGACCAGATCGCCCAGGTGCCGACAGGCAACCGCAGCATGATGCAGAACGTCCCGCTCACCCCGGTGAAGATCGTTTCCGCCAAGAAACTCTGACGCGCTAGCGCTGCGCGTCGTCCCAATAGCGACGCCAGCGCCCCACCAGTTCGTCCGGCGCGTCGAAATAGAGCTCACTGCCCAGCTTCAACGCCCCGCTCTGCAGCTCGCTGCGACGCCTGGCGATCAGCCCGTCCAGGCGCTCATGCTGCGCCGCGTCGCCAAACAGCTCCGGCTCGCTCTTCATCAATTGCTGCATCACCGCCAGGTCATGGTCGTCGCCCAGCCGATCAGCCAAAGCCTTGAGCGTCTCACTGCGCAGCTGCATCAGCTTCGGCCAGCTCGGCGACAGCAAGCGTGTCTGGTACCAGTGGTCCTTGACCCGTTTGCGCCATTCATGGAGCTGTTCGTCACTCAGATCGAGGCGTACCCGGGCCAGCTCGGTGCAACCGTCGGCGTAGGTGCGCCGCACGCCAGCGGCAAAGAGATCGAAGCCATTGCCCGCCAGCTTCCAGTGCTCGCTGCGCTCGCGTAAGGCGCGAAGCTCGCCAATGACCGCGTCGAGGTGTTCATCCAGGCCGCTGGCACGGCTCTCCCCTCGCCGTGCCCGCGCTTCCAGGCGTTGGCGGACAGCACTGAACGGCGGCTCGGCGAGCGGGTCCGGGTACTGTTCGGCGAGCAGATTCCAGCTTTCCAGCATGGCGGCCGCGTCGCGCGACTCGGCCAGACGTCGGCCCAGGTCACGCAACAAGCGGTTTTCGGCCTTGAACGCTTTACCCAGCGGCTGGCGCACCAGCCGCAGCAGGGCGCGCAGCTCCTTGAAACGCTTGCGTGCCTGGTGAATGCCTTCGGCGCGTTCGGCCTCCGCGACATTCAGCGATTCGATGGCACTGTCGATCCCCTGGCGGGCGACCTTGCGCACCTCGGCGGCAGGGTCGGTCGTTCGCAGCTTGTAGCTCATGATCACTCCTCACGGGCCCGCCGCCGTGCCGCTGCAAGGATGCCGACGGGCAAATCAACCGTAACGCTTGCGCGCCTCGATCGCCAGGCCGGAGCCGATACTGCCGAAACGGTTGCCCTCCACGTGACGGGCTCGCGGTAGCAGCCTGGCGACGCCCTGGCGCAGCGCCGGTATGGCGCTGGAGCCGCCCGTGAAGAAGACCGTGTCGACGTCGTCGTGGCCGAGCCCGGCGCTGGCCAGTAATTGACCGATGTTCGCGCGGATTCGTTCGAGCAGCGGCTCGATGGCAGCCTCGAAGCCTTCACGCGTCAAGCTCGCCTGCAATCCCGCCTCGATGCGGGCAAAGTCGATCAGGTAGCGGTCGTGATCGGTCAGGTCGATCTTGGCCTGTTCGACCTGCATCGCCAACCAGTGACCGGCGCGCTGCTCGATGAGACCAAACAGCCGGTCGATCCCGGTCGGGTCCTGGATGTCGTAGCGCATGCTCTGCAACGCGCGGACCGAAGCCGGCGCGTAGACCGCATTGATGGTGTGCCAGGTGGCGAGATTGAGGTGCGTGCTGGTGGGCATCGGCGCGTCGCTTTTCATCCGGCTGCCGTAGCCGAACAGGGGCATCACGCCTTGCAGGCTGAGCTGCTTGTCGAAGTCCGTACCGCCAATGTGTACGCCCGAGGTGGCGAGGATGTCGGCCTGCCGGTCGTCGAGGTCGCGTCGCTCCGGCGACAGCCTGACCAGCGAGAAGTCCGAGGTGCCGCCGCCAATGTCGACAATCAGCACCCGCTCCTCGCGTTCGATGCGGGACTCGTAATCGAACGCCGCGGCGATGGGTTCGTACTGGAAGGACAGCTCCTTGAAACCGATCTTGCGCGCGGCGGCGGCCAGGGTGTCGGCCGCCTCCTGGTCCGCCTGGGGATCGTCATCCACGAAGAACACCGGACGACCCAGCACGACCGCCTCGAACGGCCGGTCAGCCTGCGCTTCGGCACGCGCTTTGAGGGTGCCGAGGAACAGCCCGAGGATGTCCTTGAAGGGCATGGCGCTACCCAGCACGGTGGTTTCGCTCTTGAGCAGCTTGGAGCCCAGCAGGCTCTTGAGCGAGCGCATCAGACGGCCTTCGTAGCCTTCCAGGTACTCGGCCAGCGCGAGACGCCCATAGACCGGTCGGCGCTCCTCGACGTTGAAAAAGACCACAGACGGCAAGGTGTGCTGGTCGTCTTCGAGCACCAGCAGCGGCTCGGTGTCGGGTCGCCACCAGCCGACCGTGGAATTCGACGTACCGAAGTCGATGCCGCAGGCGCGAGCGGGAGAGACGTTTGGCATGGGGATTCAGGGGCTCGGAAAAACGGCCGCGCAGTGTACTGGAGCCGACGCGAGGATGCAGACCGGTTGTCGTACTGCTTCGCTCCTCGGCGCTGAATGTCGCGCCCATCATGAGGAAGGCGGGTGGCCAATTTGGCAACACCGGTGTGTCGCCCCACGACACAGCGGTGTTGCACATCCGGCGCTACCACCACGTCACCAACGTGTCCCGGTGCCCCGCCCCAGGAGTCAGGCGGGCACCGCGTCCCCATCCGGCTCGCCCGCGGCCATCCCGGCGGTCATCCGCTTGGCATCGGCACCAAAGGTTCTCGACGCCTGAAACAAGAACACCATGGTCAACAGCAACGACGCCGGAATCAGGTACATCGCACCGTGCAACCCTTCGGCCCGGAAGGCCTCGGCCATCTCGGTCGCGCCGGCGGCCAGCATCGCCGCCTGGGCGAAATGGTCCGAAAGCAGCCCCACCACCACCGTCCCCATGCCGCCACCGAGCAGGTAGAGCCCGGCGAAGAACAGCGCCATGGCGGTTGCACGCAAGCGCGGCTCGACCACGTCCTGGATCGCCGTGTAGACGCAGGTGTAGAAGTTGTAGGAGAACAGCCAGCCGAAACTGAAGATGGCGACGAACACGGCGACCTCGATGCGCCCGGCGAGCAATGCATAGCCGGTCGCGAGCGTCGCGATCGCCATGCTCACGGCGGCGAAGATCAGCCGGCCCCGCGCGAAACGCTGATGGATCTGGTCGGCGACCCAGCCGCCAAAGGTCAGCCCGATGAGCCCCGTCAGCCCGACGATCACGCCCGTCGCGACCGAGGCCTGAACCAGCGGAACGCCGTAGTAGCGCATCAACAGCGGCACCATGAACGCATTGCAGGCGTAAGTTGCAAAGTTGAAGGCCAACCCCGCCAGCACCAGCCACCAGAAAGTGCGGATCGCCAATACCTTGCGAATGGGCTGCTCGACAGGCGCCTCCGAGACCCGCACCGTTTCCGCGGCGCCGCGTCGTGGCTCGCGAATCAGAAAGATGAAGACCGCCAGCAGCAATCCGGGTACCGCGGCGATGAAAAACGGCGCCCGCCAGCTGCCGAATGCCTCGACCATCGCCCCGATGGTGAAGAATGCCAGTAACAGCCCCAGCGGCAGCCCGAGCATGAAGATGCCCATCGCGCGGGCGCGCTTGTGCGCAGGGAAAAGATCGCCGATCAGCGAGTTGGCCGCTGGCGCGTAGCTGGCCTCGCCGATGCCGATGCCCATGCGCACGAGCAGGAAGCTCCAGAAATTCCAGGCCAGGCCGTTGACGGCCGTCAATCCACTCCAGACCGTCAGCCCCCATCCCATGATCCTGCGTCGCGAGCCGACGTCCGCCATGCGACCGAGGGGTACGCCGGCGATCGCATAGACGATGGTGAACGCGGTACCGATCAAGCCCAGCTGAAAGTCGTTGAGGCTCCACTCCAGCCGGATCGGCTCGGCGATGATCGCCGGGATGGTGCGATCGAAGAAGTTGAACAGATTCGCCAGGAACAGCAGGAACAGCACGCGCCAGGCGTTCGATGCTTGGGTGGAAGGCTGCATGACGTCGGTCTCGAATTGTTGTTATGTGGCCGGCCGCACGCGCGCCGGTACCGAGACTCTAGAAGCTCCCCTCGCGCCTGTCTGTGAAGATCAACGAGACTTATGCCGGACGATGCCAACGCAGGCGCGACCCGCCGGTCAGGCGCTCAGCTGTCGCGATGCGCCCCAGGGCGCATGCGTGCCGCGAGGCTTTACCCCGCGGCCCCTTCACTTCGCCCCTAGGACATCCCGAAGCTCATGCCCATCCCTGCGCGCGCCAGACTTTCAGCCAGCCGAGGTCAGCAACGGTGCCCTGCTCGCCAGGCTTGAATTCGGCGCCCAGCCAGCCTTCATACCCGCTGGCCTGCAGCGCCCGCAGCGCAGTCATGAAATCCACGCCACCGCTGCCGGGTGCGCCCCGCCCGGGGCAATCGGCGAACTGCACGTGGCCGATACGGCCTGCCAGCCGGGCGATACAGTCCGGCAGGTCCAGCCCCTGCCGGGCCATGTGGTACAGGTCCAGTTGAGCCAGGCAGTTGGGATGATCGACACGCGCCAGCAGCGCGGCGAGATCATCCGGGGTATTGATCAGGAATCCCGGCATGTCCAGCGGGTTGATCGCCTCGCAGACCACACGAATGCCGAGTAGCCCGAAGGCTTCGGCACTGGTGCGCAAATTGGCCGCCAGGGTCTCCAGTGCCTGTTCCCGTGTGATGCCCTCGGCCAGCCGTCCGGGGAGCACGTTGACACAGTGCGGTCGCGTCATGGCCGCGTAGGTCAGAGCCTCCTGCAGCGCCTCGTCGAACCGGGCCTGCCGCGCCGGAACGGCTGCCAGGCCCGCACCGCCCTGCATGAAATCGTCTGCCGGCAGGTTGATCAGCACCAGCGGCAGGCCGGCCCGCTCGAGCAATTCCTTCAGGCGAATGGCCGGCAGCTCGTAAGGAAACTGGATTTCGACGCCGTCGAAACCGGCCATCCGTGCGGCCATGACGCGCTCGGACAGTGGCAGTTCGTTGAACAGCAGGGACAGGTTGGCAGCAAGTTTCATGACGTCGGCTCCCGGTACAGGTTGACCAGCGTGGCGGGGTCCTCGTGCAGATGTCCCTGGCTGCCATGCAGGCGCATCAGTTGCGCGGCAAGTCCGGTCATCGGCGTGGCGCTGCCCGCCTCGCGTGACACCTGCACGGCGGTATCCAGATCCTTGAGCAGGGTACGAACGTGCCATTTCACCGGTTCGAACTCATTGCTGGCCATTTGCGGGGCGAGAATCTGCAACGGCCGCGAATCGGCGAACCCACCGGCCAAGGCAGGCGCCAGCTGGCGGGCGTCGACGCCGGATCGCTCGGCCAGTGCCACCACTTCGGCGATCACCAGCGCATTGCAGGCGACGATCATCTGGTTGCAGGCCTTGGTGACCTGCCCGGCCCCCACTTCGCCCATACGGGTCAGGCGCTGGCCGAGGTTCATCAGCACGGGGCGTACCCGTTCGATGTCCTCCGTCCGCCCACCGGCCATGATTGCCAGGCTGCCCGCCTCGGCGCCGGCCGTACCTCCCGAAACCGGCGCATCGACCCAGCGCATCCCGCGGCGCGTTTCGAGTTCGGTGGCCATCGCGCGCGTGGCGGCCGGCTCGAGACTGGAATGGTCGACCAGCAATTGTCCGGCGCGGGCGCCTTCGGCGATTCCGTCGCGGCCAAACACCACCTCCCGCACCACGGCGGTGTCGGCCAGACACATCAGGACAATATCGGCCGCCCCGCAGAGCTCCGCCGGCGTGCGCACCCGCCGTGCTCCGGCCTCGACCAACGCGTCGCACTTGTCGGGCGAGCGGTTCCATATCGTCAGCGGGTATCCCGCCGCCAGCAAACGGCGGCACATGGGTGCGCCCATCAGGCCGATGCCGGCAAAGGCGATCGAAGGCAGCTCAGGCATGGGTATCTCCTCATTGGGGAACGGCGATTCTACGCGCTAAGCCGCTGGTTTCCGCTCAGGTCAGTTCGCCCTTGTCCCAGAGCCGGACCAGCTCACCCGGCGCCTGCTCCTCCGGGATGCGCAAGACCAGCTCATCATCCTGCGCCTCGCGCCGGTAGTGCAGCTCGACCTGATAGTAACGCCGGTCGGCACCACCGGAATCGCTCGTGTCGAGCGGCAGGCAGCCCTGCAGAACGCTGCAGATCTGTCCGCGCTGCTGCTCATCGCACTGGGCGAAGTCGATTTCCCGGGGCCGGCTGAGCGCCTGCATCGGCGCAAAGCCCCCTGGCGAGACAGGCGAATGCGGGTCTCAAGACCCAACGCCGGTAGCTGTTTCATGATGCCTCCTCACGCCAGCGTCACGCCCACATCGGTCCAGCCCTGCTCGACCGCCCGCACCACGTCACCGTCGCCGAAACGATTGGCCGCGTTGTCCCGCGTCAGACGGGCGAAGGTGGCGAAATCCGCATCACGCGGCAGCCGGGCGTCACACAGGGTGTCGTACCAGATCTGTCCCGCCTTTTTCCCAGGCGTGGCCGCCTATCGCCGTCGCGGCAAGGTAGAACGCGCGGTTGGGAATGCCGGAGTTGAGGTGTACGCCACCGTTATCGTCACGGGTATGGATGAAGTCGCGCATGTGCCCGGGCTGTGGATCCTTGCCCAGCACCGGGTCGTCATAGGCGCTTCCGGGGTTGGCCATCGACCGCAACGCCACGCCTTGCACGTTCTCAGTCAGCAGCGCGGCGCCGATCAGCCAGTCGGCCTGGTCAGCGGTCTGGCGCTGACTGTATTGCTGCACCAGCACGCCGAAGACATCGGAGACCGACTCGTTCAACGCACCGGACTGATCGAGGTAGACCAAGCCGGCCTCGCTCTCCGTCACGCCATGGGCCAGCTCGTGGGCAACGACGTCCAGCGCCAGGGTGAAGCGGTTGAAAATCTCGCCGTCGCCATCGCCGAAGACCATCTGCGCGCCGTTCCAGAAGGCATTCTCGTAGCCGACGCCGTAATGCACCGTGCCTACAAGCGCGAAACCATGGTCATCGATCGAGTCACGACCAAAGACTGTCCAGAAGAAATCATGGGTGATGCCCAGCGCGTCATAGGCTTCGTCCACGGCCGCATCGGCGACCGGCGCCTGGCCCTCGATACGCGCGAGCACGCCTGGCAACTGCATCTGCTGTTGCGCATCGTGAATGCTGCGCCGCGGTTGACCGCGCGGGCCACGCTCGGGCAGGACGCTGGGCATGGGCTGGCGGTTCGGCGGGCCGGGGTTGGGCAGCAGATGACGCACATGATCAAGGGTGCCCAGCGCTCGTGAGCGCTGGCTGGGCGAGCCACGCTCAATGATTCGGTCGAGAACGTAGGGCGGAATGAAACCGCGGTGCTGGATCTGATCGAACATGGAGCCCCTCCGAACGACATGGACGCCCCTGGCGGACGCCCCTACCTTTCTGATCGGCCCGGACCCGTCTCGTTTCCTTCCAGAGGAGACTTTTTAGCGCGACTCAGTGATGGCTGTCGTTCGCGCTCGGTCCGGAAAGCGCAGGCCCTTCGCCTGTCTCGAAAGCCTTGATTGCCTCATCGAGGTGCTTGACGCACAGCTCGATCGCCATCTGGCGCAGTGCCGCGGGCCACATGGTCCCGGGCCGGCTCAACCAAGTCGAGAAACCCGGAATGGCTGATCAGCATGCCCTGCTTGACTCGCAAGGTCTGGCCATCGAGCAGCAACGTGACGGGGTCACGAGCGGTAATGACGGCACCAGAGGCGAGCAATTCGTCGATGTGCTGTCGGAGGGCATGAAACTGTCGAACATCCTGCGATTCATCCATAGCAATACGCCATCATCCATGAAGGCGGCGAAGCGTAATGAATCGAGACGTCGAGCACAATATTGGCGAGTCGAACTCGCCATTCGTGCGCTATTTCAAAGCCGTATCGGCAGACGAAACCACTTCAGACTGGCCTTTGCCACCGTCGTCGCCAACCAGCATCCCGCATCGTGCCTTCAACGCCTGACCGTCGGCGATAAGGGTCGTGGGGTCGCGATCGGTTATCACTGCCCCTTCGGCCAGCAGTTCGTCCACGTGCTTTCTAAGCGAGGGGTACCTGCGCAGGTCTTTGTGCTCACTCATCGCGATCAGCCTCCTTTCAGGCGTCGAAGTCTAGCTCAATCGAGACGTACATCACAAAACGACACCAATCGTGCCGGCGAGTTCGCACATCGAAACCGGACCGAGGCGGGCCAGCAAGAGAGAAACCACATCACCTTGCCTGCCGACGCCCCTCTACCTCTATAATCCGCGCGCTTTTTCCGCTATTGAACCGGAGAACCACACATGTTGAAGCGCACCCTGGCAGCCGTCGCCGGCCTTGCCCTGTCCTTGTCTATTGCCCCAACCCATGCCGCCGACGCCCTGCGTGTCTCAGCGATCCCCGACGAAGCCCCCACCGAACTGATTCGCAAATTCGAGCCGCTGGGCAAGTATCTGGAAAAGGAACTGGGCATGCCGGTGCAGTTCACCCCGGTGTCCGACTACGCCGCCGTGGTCGAATCCCTTGCATCGGATCGACTCGACCTGGCCTGGCTGGGGGATTCACCTTCGTCCAGACACGGCTGAAAACCGGCGATGCCATTCCGCTGGTTCAGCGTGAGCAGGACGAGCGCTTCACCAGCAAGTTCATCACCGCCGACCCCAAGGTGACGACGCTGAAGGATCTCGAGGGCAAGACCTTTGCCTTCGGGTCCGTGTCCTCGACTTCCGGCAGCCTCATGCCACGCTACTTCATGCTCAAGGACGGAATCGATCCTGAGCGGTTCTTCAAGCGCATCGCCTATTCCGGTGCTCATGACGCCACTGCGGCCTGGGTCGAGGCGGGCAAGGCCGACGCCGGCGTGCTCAACGCGTCGGTGTGGGACAAGCTGGTCGCCGCCGGCAAGGTCGATCCCGACAAGGTGCGTGTGATTTCCACCACACCGCCCTACTACGACTACAACTGGACCGTGCGCGGCAACCTGGATCCGACGCTCGTCGAGAAGATCAAGACGGCCTTCCTCGAGCTCGACCCAGCCAATCCCGAGCATAAGAAAATCCTCGACCTGCAGGCCGCGACGCGCTTCATCGAGACCCGTCCGGAAAACTACGAAGGCATCGAGGAAGCCGCCCGCGCGGCAGGTCTGCTGAAGTGAACCCCGGCGCATCGCGCGCCACGGTGGGGATGCAGGTGCGGGACGAATCCGGCGTGATGCCCGCGCTGCGCCTGGATGGCGTCGGCTTTCGCCATGGCGGCCAGGCCGCGCTCGACGGCGTCGAGCTGACGATTGCCCGCGGTGAGCAGGTAGCGATCATCGGCCCCTCGGGCGCCGGCAAGACGACCTTGCTGCGCCTGCTTGCCAGCCACCTGCAGCCGCGGCAGGGTCACCTGGACCTGCTTGGCTGCGACCCCTGGCGCCTGTCCGCCTCGGCACGCCGCCGCCTGCGCGCCCGCATCGGCATGATTCACCAGGCCCCACCGTTGCCGCCCAGGCAACGGGTCGTCACCGCCGTGCTGGCCGGGCGCCTCGGCCAGTGGTCGCTTGGCCGCGGTCTGGCGAGCCTGGTCTATCCACTCGACAAGGTCGGTGCCGCGAAGGCACTTGCCCGCCTGGATCTGGCCGACAAACTGTATGAGCGTTGCGACCAGCTCTCGGGCGGTCAGCTGCAACGCGTCGGCATCGCCCGCGTGCTCTACCAAGAGCCTGAGCTGGTCCTGGCTGACGAACCCGTCTCGGCAATGGATCCGGTGCTGGCTCGTCATGCGCTCGGCGTGCTGTGCGCCGATGCCCATCGGCGCGACGCCACCTTGCTCGCCAGCCTCCACGCGGTAGAACTGGCGATCGAGCAGTTTCCCAGGATCATCGGCGTGCGCGCCGGCCGGATCCAGTTCGACAAGCCGGCGGCAGATGTCGAGGCCGCCGATCTCGACGCGCTCTACGCCAATGACCAGCTTGTCACGGCTCAGCCCCTGCTGCCGGTCACCCCTCAGCTGCACGTGCCTCGATGCTGAATCCGGCGATGGTTCGGCGCGACCCGGCGGCAGGCACGCGGCTTGCCGTAACGGTGCTCGCCCTGGCGCTGCTGTGGCCGGGCGTGCTGCTCAGCGAGCTGGATCTGGGGGCACTTGTCGACGCGGACAACGCCGAGACCATGGGCAACTTCCTCGCCAGTTTCTGGCCGCCTGCCCACGAGGCCCCCTTCCTTGCCCTGCTGCTGCGCGCCACCCTTGAAACCCTGGCCATTGCCACCGCCGGCATGACGCTGGCACTCATCGTAGCGTTGCCCTGCGCCCTGCTGGCCACGCGCGTACTGTCCGTTTCGGCGCTCAGCCATGGCGGCCGGCCGCGCATGCTGTCCGAGGCTCTACGCTGGCCGATTCGCGGTGCGCTGATCATGCTGCGCAGCATTCCGGAAATCGTCTGGGCGCTGCTGTTCGTCCGCGCGGTTGGACTGGGCCCGACGGCAGGCGTACTGGCGATCGCCATCACCTACGCCGGCATGCTCGGCAAGGTGTATGCCGAGATATTCGAGTCGGTCGATCCCCTGCCTTGCCGGGCACTGCTCGGAGCCGGCGCGTCACGGCTGCAGGCCTTCGCCTACGGCATCCTGCCGCAGGCCAGCGGCGAGATGCTGTCCTACGGCGTGTACCGCTGGGAGTGCGCGATTCGGGCTTCGGTGGTAATGGGCTTCGTCGGGGCCGGCGGCCTGGGCCAGCAGATGGACCTGTCGATGCGCATGTTTGCCGGCGGTGAGGTGGCCAGCATGCTGTTGACCTTCCTGTTGCTGGTGCTGCTCGCCGATGCCATCAGCCAGCTGTTGCGCCGGAGGTTCACATGAGGCTTCTGTCGCGTGCCGCCGCGCCATTGTTGCTCCTGCTCGCGGTGGTGGCCTCGTTCGCCTATCTGCAGCTGGACGCGGCTGCGGTGTTCAGCCTCGAGGGCGCGCAGCGGATGGGCGACTACGCCGCCGGCTTTCTGCATCCGGATCTATCCGCCTCGCAGTTGCGCGCGACCGGCCTGGGGGCGCTGGAGACCCTGGCCATGTCGGCCATCGGGACATTACTTGCCGCCCTGCTCGGCCTGTCGCTTGCGCTACCGGCAGCGGGGCGATTCGGCAGCTTGAGCAAAGCGGCGTCGCGGCTGCTGCTCAACGCATTGCGCGCCATTCCGGAGCTGGTCTGGGCGGCCCTGATGGTGCTGGCCGCCGGGCTGGGGCCGAATGCCGGCACGCTCGCACTGGCCTTGCACACCGCGGGCGTACTGGGGCGGCTGTTCGCCGAAGCCCTGGAAAACACACCGTCCGGGCCCAGCGAAGCCCTTCGTCTGGCAGGCAGCGGCCGGATCAGCGCCTTCTGCTACGGCACCCTGCCGTTGCTCTGGCCACAGCTGGTGGCCTACAGCCTGTACCGCTGGGAAAACAACATCCGCATGGCCAGCGTGCTCGGCTTCGTCGGCGCCGGCGGCCTGGGCCAGATGCTCTACCTCAGCCTCAGCCTGTTTCAGCAGGCGCAGGCCGCGACCGTCATCCTGGCAATGCTGCTGATGGTGCTCGCAGTGGATGCCCTGAGTGGCTGGATGCGGATGCGCTGGGTTCGTCCCTAGCCGCTCCGGCTGACTTGATTCAGTGCAGGCCGGGCCGGGCTGCCCTTTCCTGAACCAGCACCCAGGGCCGAACCACCACGGCCCAGAGCGACGGGTCACGTGCCTGCCAGTCCTGCGCCTGCTCCACCTCGAGCTTTGCCAGTTGGCCGGCGGTCAGCCAGGCGGCGACCTTGTCTCGATCGTCCTGCGCCACCGCGAGTGCCGCCTCGATCAGGTCGAAATCACTCGCGACCCTGAGCAGCGCGCCACGCGCAAAAGAACGGCTGCAGCTCCTGCCAACTGATCGGTGCGGTCTCGCCCAGCAATTTGGCATAGAGAGTGCTTTGATCTTCGCTCATGAGGTTTACCCGCCTTCGAAAAAGGGCGCAATCATAGCGCTCGGGTAAAACTCATCAAACGGGTGGAATCCTGACTGTGCAAACGGGTGCTGACGCTTCTACACTGTGCCGGTACAGTTGCCGTACCGTTTGGGGACGTTTAGCCCTTAACGACACTGCAGCCCGCAGGATCCAAACAATAATGATGCAAGTGGAGCACGTATGAAGACCAAGCAGCGTCTTTCCAAGATTTTCCTGGCAATTGCTATGACGGGGGCAGCGAGCTACACCCTGGCAGCCGACACCATCAAGATCGGCTTGGCCGGCCCGGTCACCGGGGCGGTCGCACAGTACGGCGACATGCAGTTCATTGGGGCTCAGATGGCCATCGAGCAGATCAACAACGACGGGGGCGTCGATGGTCAAAAGCTCGAAGGTGTGGTCTATGACGACGCGTGCGACCCGAAACAGGCCGTAGCCGTCGCCAACAAGATCGTCAACGATGACGTGCGCTTCGTGGTCGGGCACCTGTGTTCCAGCTCGACCCAGCCCGCCTCGGACATCTACGAGGACGAAGGCATCCTGATGATCACCGCGGCGTCCACCAGCCCCGACATCACCTCCCGCGGCTACGAGCTGATTTTCCGCACCATCGGCCTGGACAGCCTGCAGGGTCCGACCGCCGGCAATTTCATCGCCGACAACGTCAAGCCGAAGAACGTCGCGGTCATCCACGACAAGCAGCAGTATGGCGAAGGCATTGCCACCGCCGTGAAGGAAACCCTGGAGAGCAAAGGCGTCAAGGTTGGCCTGTTCGAAGGCATCAACGCCGGCGACAAGGACTTCTCCTCGATGATTTCCAAGCTCAAGCAGCAGGGCATCGATTTCGTGTATTACGGCGGTTACCACCCTGAACTGGGCCTGCTGCTGCGCCAGGCCAAGGAGCGCGGCCTGAACGTCCGCTTCATGGGTCCGGAAGGCGTCGGCAACAAGGAAATCTCCGCCATCGCCGGCCCGGCTTCCGAGGGCCTGCTGGTAACGCTGCCGAAGTCCTTCGACCAGGATCCGCGCAACCAGAAGCTGGTCGAGGCCTTCAAGGCGAAGAATCAGGATCCGAGCGGTCCGTTCGTGTTCCCGGCCTACGCCGCGGTGCAGGTCATCGCCGAGGGCATCGAGAAGGCGGGCAGCACCGACACCGACAAGGTCGCCGAGGCGCTGCGCAGCAACACCTTCGACACCCCGACCGGCAACCTGGCGTTCGACGAGAAGGGTGACCTGAAGGACTTCAACTTCGTGGTTTACGAATGGCACCAGGACGGCACCAAGACCGAAGCCAAGTGAACCCTTGACCAACCACCCGAAGCCCACGGCATCCGCTGTGGGCTTTGTTTTAGCTGATCGGGGCCAACCCGGCCACAAGCACGGGACGCCCCAGCAACACTTGCATCCAAGCGAGAGGCCTGACAGCTGGCCCGCTCGAACCGGCGAGTGCGTGATCCGCACTCTGCCCTTGGCGCCGCATCCTCCATGCCGCGTGTTCGAAGCAGGTCCGCACGGACGGTTGGGCAAGCCGCTGGAAAACACAGACGGGACAGGCAAGACGAGATGGCAGGCGGGACTCTGATTCGAACACCGAATCGGTATCGCCCCCAGTCACCGCGGATTGCCGACTCGGATGGGTTTTCCAGCGTCCTGCCAGCAAGGGCTGCGGTGTTCAGGAGAATGTAATGCCTGAGCTCTACCACTACTTTCAACAGCTGATCAACGGCCTGACCGTTGGCAGTACCTATGCCTTGATAGCCATCGGCTACACCATGGTTTACGGCATCATCGGGATGATCAACTTCGCCCATGGCGAGGTGTACATGATCGGCTCCTACGTTGCCTTCATCGCCATCGTCGGCCTGTCCATGATGGGTCTCGATGCCCTGCCGATTCTCATGATCGGTGCGTTCGCCGCAGCCATGATCGTCACAAGCGCCTATGGCTACAGCATCGAACGGGTCGCCTACCGGCCGCTGCGCGGCAGCAACCGGCTGATCCCGCTGATCTCGGCAATCGGAATGTCGATCTTCCTGCAGAACGTCGTGCTCCTGTCCCAGGATTCCAAGGACAAGGCCATCCCCAACCTGATGCCCGGCAATTTCATCTTCGGTGAAAGCGCCATGAACGGCGTGGTCGTTTCCTACATGCAGGTGCTGATATTCATCGTCACCATCGTGGCGATGCTGGGGCTGACCATGTTCATTTCGCGGTCCCGCCTGGGGCGTGCCTGTCGCGCCTGCGCCGAAGACCTGAAGATGGCCAACCTGCTGGGCATCAACACCAACAGCATCATCGCCCTGACCTTCGTCATCGGTGCGGCACTGGCGGCCATCGCCGCGGTGCTGATCAGCATGCAGTACGGCGTGATCAATCCGCACATCGGCTTCCTGGCCGGCATCAAGGCGTTCACCGCCGCCGTTCTTGGCGGTATCGGCAGTATTCCGGGCGCCATGCTCGGCGGGCTGGTGCTCGGTGTGGCCGAAGCTTTCGGGGCCGACATCTTCGGTGACCAGTACAAGGACGTCGTGGCGTTCAGCCTGCTGGTGCTCGTCCTGCTGTTCCGCCCGACCGGCATTCTGGGTCGCCCGGAGGTCGAAAAGGTATGACGCGCAATCTTCGAACCGCCTTTTTCAGCGCGTTGCTGGTATTCGCGGTAGCAGTGCCGGTGTTCGGCCTGAAGCTCACCACCGTCGGCATTCGCCTGGAAGTCCATGGGGCCGATGCGAATACGTTCTGGATCATCGCGGCCTGTGCCGTGGCGATGTTCTTCTGGCAGCTGTTCCGCCACCATCTGGCCGCGGGCTGGGCCGCAAGCCCCAGCCTGCCGGCAGTGCCGGCCGGCGCAGGCAATTTCCTGACCCTGCCCTCGACCCAGCGCTACGTGATCATCGCGCTGATCCTGGTCGCACTCGCGTGGCCGTTCTTCGGCTCGCGCGGCGCGGTCGACATCGCCACGCTGATCCTGATCTACGTCATGCTCGGCCTGGGCCTGAACATCGTGGTCGGCCTCGCCGGGCTGCTGGATCTGGGCTATGTGGGCTTCTACGCGGTAGGTGCTTATACCTACGCCTTGCTGTCGCACTACTACGGCTTCGGTTTCTGGCTCAGCCTGCCGATCGCCGGCGCCATGGCGGCGCTGTTCGGCTTCCTGCTGGGCTTTCCGGTGCTGCGGCTGCGTGGTGACTACCTGGCCATCGTTACCCTGGGTTTCGGTGAGATCATCCGGCTCTTGCTGCGCAACATGACGGACATCACCGGTGGCCCGAACGGCATCAGCGGTATCGACAAGCCGACCCTGTTCGGCCTGACCTTCGACCGCCGCGCCGCCGAGGGCATGCAGACCTTCCACGAGTTCTTCGGTATCGACTACAGCTCGATCAACAAGGTGATCTTCCTCTACCTGATCGCCCTGCTGCTGGTGTTGCTGACCCTGTTCGTGATCAACCGTCTGCTGCGCATGCCGATCGGCCGCGCCTGGGAAGCACTGCGCGAAGACGAGATCGCCTGTCGCGCGCTGGGCATGAACCCCACCGTGATCAAGCTTTCGGCCTTCACCCTCGGCGCCACCTTCGCCGGTTTCGCCGGCAGCTTCTTCGCCGCGCGCCAGGGCCTGGTTTCACCGGAATCCTTCACGTTCATCGAATCGGCCATCATCCTCGCCATCGTGGTGCTGGGCGGCATGGGCTCGCAGCTGGGGGTGATTCTCGCCGCCATCGTGATGATCCTGTTGCCTGAACTGATGCGTGAGTTCAGCGAGTACCGCATGCTGATGTTCGGCGCCATGATGGTGCTGATGATGATCTGGCGTCCGCAGGGCCTGCTGCCCATGCAACGCCCCCACCTGGAGCTGAAGCGATGAGCCGCCCGATTCTAGAAGTAAGCGGCCTGACCATGCGCTTCGGCGGCCTGCTGGCCGTCAACGGGGTGGGCCTGACCGTTCACGAAAAACAAGTGGTCTCGATGATCGGCCCGAATGGCGCCGGCAAGACCACGGTATTCAACTGCCTGACCGGCTTCTATCAGCCGACCGCGGGCAAGATCCTGCTCGAAGGCGAGGCGATCGAGGGCCTGCCCGGCCACAAGATCGCGCGCAAGGGCGTGGTACGGACATTCCAGAACGTCCGTCTGTTCAAGGACATGACAGCCGTGGAGAACCTGCTGGTCGCCCAGCATCGTCACCTCAACACCGGCTTCCTGTCCGGGCTGCTGAAAACCAAGGCGTTCCGCAAGAGCGAGCACGAGGCGATGGATTTCGCCGCGCACTGGCTCGAGCAGGTGAACCTCACCGATGTCGCCAACCGCCCCGCGGGCACCCTCGCCTATGGCCAGCAACGCCGCCTGGAAATCGCCCGGTGCATGATGACGCGCCCGCGCATCCTCATGCTCGACGAGCCGGCCGCAGGGCTGAATCCGAAGGAAACCGAGGACCTCAAGGCCCTGATCGGCATGCTGCGCGACCAGCACAATGTCACGGTGCTGTTGATCGAGCACGACATGAAACTGGTGATGAGCATTTCCGACCATATCGTGGTTATCAACCAGGGCTGCCCGCTCGCCGACGGCACGCCGGAGCAGATCCGCGACAATCCGGACGTGATCAAAGCCTATCTGGGAGAGGCGTAACCATGCTGTATTTCGAAAACGTCTCGACCTTCTACGGCAAGATCCAGGCGCTGCATAACGTCAACGTCGAAGTCCGCAAGGGCGAGATAGTCACCCTCATCGGCGCCAACGGGGCCGGCAAGTCGACGCTGCTGATGACGCTCTGTGGCACGCCCATGGCGTCAGAAGGCAGCATCCGCTTCGAGGGCGAGGAACTGGTCGGCAAACAGACCTGCGACATCATGCGCAAGGACATCGCCGTGGTGCCCGAGGGCGGCGCATCTTCGCCCGCCTCACCGTCGAGGAAAACCTCGCCATGGGCGGGTTCTTCACCAGCAAGGCGGAGTTCCAGGAGCAGCTGGACAAGGCCTTGTCCCTGTTCCCGCGCCTGAAGGAGCGCTTCCATCAGCGCGGCGGTACCATGTCCGGCGGCGAGCAGCAGATGCTCGCCATCGCCCGGGCGCTGATGAGCAAACCCAAGCTGCTGTTGCTCGACGAGCCATCGCTGGGCCTGGCGCCGATCATCATCCAGCAGATCTTCGAGATCATCGAACAGCTGCGGGAGGATGGCGTGACCATCTTCCTGGTCGAGCAGAACGCCAACCAGGCGCTCAAGCTGGCCGACCGAGGCTACGTGCTGGAGAACGGGCGTATCGTGATGCAGGGCAGCGGCGAGGAATTGCTGACCAACCCGAAGGTGCGTGACGCCTATCTCGGGGGTTGACCGACCACGTCATTCGCCATTCCTCGTAGGAACGAGTTCGCTCGCGAAGCACGCGACGCAAGACGCTTCGCCAGCAAGCTGGCTCCTACGAGGCATGGCGATGCCCTACCGAACAGAGACGGTGACAATCCCTTCAGCGGGCGCTATGGTGCCTTCCGCATAGGTGGCCCAGAGGCCACGCCCCTGGATCAGCAGACAGGGCATAACTGAGCTGGCTCATTTCTGACATCAACTCAGGAGAAGCCGGCCATGACTGCCAGCCGTATCTGGATCAAGAATCCCCTCGCCCTCTACACCGCTAACGATCAGAAGGCCCCAGGCGGGCTCGTCATCGAAGGAGGCGTGATTGCCGAACTGCTCAACGCCGGGCAGACGCCTTCGGCACCGGTCGATAGTACCTTCGACGCCGGTGAGCACGTCGTGCTGCCGGGCTTGATCAATACCCACCACCACTTCTACCAGACCCTCACCCGCGCCTGGGCGCCGGTGGTCAACCAGCCGCTGTTTCCCTGGCTCAAGACGCTCTATCCGGTGTGGGCGCGGCTGACGCCGGATCGCCTGAAGCTCGCCAGCAAGGTGGCGCTGGCCGAACTGCTCCTGTCCGGTTGCACGACGGCAGCGGACCATCACTACCTCTTTCCGGACGGCCTGGAAAACGCCATCGACGTGCAGATCGATGCTGTCCGCGAACTGGGCATGCGCGCCATGCTGACCCGCGGCTCCATGAGCCTGGGCGAAGCCGACGGTGGGTTGCCGCCGCAGCAGACCGTGCAGACCGCCGAGGCCATTCTCGCCGACAGCGAACGCCTGATCGGCCGTTACCACCAGCGCGGCGCCGGGGCGCAGATCCAGATTGCGCTGGCGCCCTGCTCACCCTTCTCGGTCACGCCGGAAATCATGCGCGCCAGTGCGGCAATGGCCGACGACCACGACGTTCGCCTGCACACCCACCTGGCCGAGACCCTGGACGAAGAAGCGTTCTGCAAGCAGCGCTTCGGTTTGCGTACCGTGGATTACCTCGACAGCGTCGGCTGGCTGTCCAGTCGAACCTGGCTGGCCCATGGCATTCACTTCAATGAAGACGAGATCGCCCGCCTGGGCGCCGCCGGTACGGCATCTGCCATTGTCCAAGCTCAAACATGCGCCTGGCCTCGGGCATCTGCCCGACCATTGCACTGGAAGCGGCGGGAGCACCCATTGGTTTGGGGGTCGACGGCTCGGCCTCCAACGATGCTTCCAACATGATGCTCGAAGCACGCCAGGCGCTGTTCATCCAGCGCCTGCGCTACGGCGCCGAGCAGATCACACCGGACAAGGTGCTCGGCTGGGCGACACGGGGCTCCGCGCGACTGCTGGGCCGAGACGACCTGGGGGAGCTGGCGGTGGGCAGACAGGCCGACCTGGCGCTGTTCAAGCTCGACGAATTGCGCTTCTCCGGCAGCCACGACCCGGTCTCGGCGCTGTTGCTGTGCGGCGCGGATCGCGCCGACCGCGTGATGGTCGGCGGTCGATGGCAGGTGGTCGATGGCCAGATCGAAGGGCTGGACGTGGCAGGCCTGATCGCCGACCACCGTCAGGCGGCACGCGACCTGATTGCCAGTTAAGGCCAGCCCAACTCGTCGGCCATCCGTCGCAATGCCTCGCGCGGCCCGCCTACGCTCAGCGTGGCGGGCACGGCCAGCATCAGGTTGAGCGGCAGATCGAAGGCTTCGAGATGCAAACCGTCGCAATCGACGCCGGGCAGCCCGCAAAGCTGCGGATGCGCGCGCTGCAGCCGCTCGGCATAGCTGCCCTGGCCGTCCAGATAACCGAAAACCGGCTTGCCCCGCGCAATGGCGTAGCCCACTTCGAAGCTGGTACCGCTGTCGGGCTCACCGCCACGAAAGAAATTCAGATCAGCGAGCACCGCGTCGGCTTGGTCGAGCAACTCGAGATTGGCCCGATAGATCCACTGCGCCTGTTCGCGAGGCGCCTGGATATCGTCAGGCACCTGCTTGTCCAGCGGGTAAAGGCCGACGAAGCCGAACTCTGCACACAAGGCCTTGAGCCGCTCGCCGTGCTCACGCGCGTCAGGCCGAAACACGCCGGGACCGGCGAGGTAAATCGTCAACGTCATTCTGTTCATTCCCCTGGCCGATCAGGCTGCACACCGCTCGGCCGAATGCCTGGAGCGCTCCAGCGCCAGGACCACCCGGCAGAGCGAGCCGCCACTATACCGCGGCATCGCGCCGGCACGATTGCCGCGAAAAATCAACGTGGGCGGCGCACCAAACTGTGGCATATAGTTCGACGCCTGCACCGCGCCGGATCGAAGCGAGCCTGGTTTCAAAGCGCCCCGTCATCGCCAGCCGGCGGCCACCGAGTTCTGTCCAGTTGGTCAGCTTTTTGCAAATCCTCTGGCAGCCGTTCGGCGGACCTATAACGACACGCAATTGGAGCGACACCTCAATGCAGAACACCACAAGGAAATCCCTGCTTCGCGGTATTGCCGCAGCCATCGGCCTGAGCACGGCCCTGTCCGCCTCTGCGGCCGACCCGCTGAAGGTCGGCTTCGTCTACATCGGCCCCATCGGCGACCACGGCTGGACCTACCAGCACGAGCAGGGCCGCAAGTACATGGTCGAGAAACTCGGCGACAAGGTCGAGGCCAACTTCGTCGAGAACGTCCCCGAAGGAGCCGACGCCGAGCGTGTGATCCGCAACATGGCCAAGAGCGGCTATGACCTGGTGTTCACCACCTCCTTCGGCTACATGAACCCGACCGTGAAGGTTGCCAAGCAATTCCCCAAGGTGACCTTCGAGCACGCCACCGGCTACAAGCAGGCGAAGAACCTCGGCACCTACCTGTCGCGCTCCTATGAAGGCCGCTATGTCGGCGGCTTCCTCGCGGCGAAGATGACCAAGACCAAGAAGGTCGGCTACGTCGCCTCCTTCCCGATCCCGGAAGTCATCCGCGACATCAACGCCATCCAGCTGGCCCTGGATAAGTACAACCCCGGCACCGAAATCAAGGTGGTGTGGGTCAACTCCTGGTTCGATCCGGGCAAGGAAGCCGATGCGGCCAACGCGCTGATCGACCAGGGCGCCGACGTGATCTTCCAGCACACCGACAGCCCGGCGCCGATTCAGGCCGCCGAGCGTCGTGGCGTCTACTCCGTCGGTTACGCCTCGGACATGCAGCACTTCGGGCCGAAGGCGGTGCTGACCTCCATCGTCAACGACTGGGGCCCGCACTACACCAAGTCGGCGCAAGCCGTGATCGACGGCAGCTGGAAATCCGAGGACTTCTGGGGTGGCCTGGCCGAAGACACCATCAGCCTGCCGATCAGCGATCTGGTTCCGGCTGAGGTGAAAACCGAAGCCGAAACCATCATCGCCAGCATCAGGAGCGGTGAATTCCATCCCTTCACCGGCCCGATCAAGGACCAGGCCGGCACCGTGCGCATCGCCGAAGGTCAGACTGCCTCGAATGGCGACCTGGCATCGATGAACTACTACGTCGAAGGCATCAAGGCCGATATGCCGAAGTAAGCGTACCGCGCCGGCGGTGGCCGGCGCGTTGCGCAATTGCAGTGCCGTCCCGCCTCCGGGCGAACCGCACGCAGGGGCATTGCCCTCGAAGGCCGCCGGTACGAGAAGACCGGCGGCGTCGTACCCGGAGTCAGCCATGAATTCACTACCCATCATCGATATTTCCCCGCTCTATAACGCCGACGAGGCTGGCCATCTGGCCGTCGCCGAGGCCATCGACCGCGCCTGCCGCGAGTGGGGCTTCTTCTATATCGAGGGTCATCCGATCAGCGCCGAGCGCATCGCCACGCTGAGCGAGCATGCCCGCCGCTTCTTCGCACTGCCGGCCGAGCAGAAGCTCGAGATCGACATCACCAGGAGCCAGCACCACCGCGGCTACGGTGCCGTCGCCACCGAGCAGCTGGACCCGAACCAGCCATGCGACCTCAAGGAAACCTTCGACATGGGGTTCCACATGGCGGCCGACCATCCCGAGGTGCTGGCCGGCAAACCGCTGCGCGGCCCCAACCGGCACCCGGCACAGCTGGAAGGCTGGGCCGAGCTGATGGAAGGGCACTACCGCGACATGCAGGATCTCGCCTGCACCCTGTTGCGTGCCATCGCACTCGCCCTGGGCATCGAGCGGGACTTTTTCGACAAGCGCTTCGTCGAGCCCATCAGCGTGTTCCGCATGATTCACTACCCGCCCCGGCAGACGGCCACGAGCGACGACCAGCAAGGCGCCGGTGCGCACACCGATTACGGCTGCGTGACCCTGCTCTATCAGGACCAGGCCGGCGGCCTGCAGGTGCAGAACGTCAAGGGCGAATGGATCGACGCCCCGCCCATCGAGGGCACCTACGTGGTCAACATCGGCGACATGATGGCCCGCTGGAGCAACGACCGATACAAGTCGACGCCGCACCGTGTGGTCAGCCCGTTGGGCGTGGATCGCTACTCCATGCCCTTCTTCGCCGAGCCGCACCCGGACACCGAGATCGCCTGCCTGCCCGGCTGCCATAGCAGCAGCAACCCACCGAAGTACCCGGCGACGACCTGCAGCCAGTACATGCTCTCGCGCTTCGCCGAGACTTACGCCTATCGCCGCGAGCAGCAAACGCTGCCCGCCTGAGCCAGACTGACATCATGTTCAACCCACCTGGATGGCCGCTTCGTAGGGCCATCCGGACTGCGCTTGTCGGTCGCGTTGACTTTTGGGTCAGGAATTTGTTGACCGAAAAGTCAGATAACGCTAATTTCCACCGCCAGAGCCCAGAACAACAATTTCCCGGAGGCCCGCCTTGATCCAGTTTCTTCTCAATCGAGAACTGCGCCGTGAGCAGACGCTCGATCCGAATATCACCGTGCTGCAGTACCTGCGCGAACACCGCGGCAAATCCGGGACCAAGGAGGGCTGCGCCTCCGGTGACTGTGGCGCCTGCACCGTGGTGGTCGGCGAGCTGGTGGGCGACCGTCTGCGCTATCGCACCCTCAATTCCTGCCTGACCTTCGTCTCTGCGTTGCACGGCAAGCAGCTCATCAGCGTCGAAGACCTCAAGGACCAGGGCCGTCTGCACAGCGTCCAGCAGGCGATGGTTGACTGCCACGGCTCGCAGTGCGGCTTCTGCACCCCGGGCTTCGTCATGAGCCTGTTCGCCTTGCAGAAGAATCGCGGCGACGGCGTGCAGACGTACGATCCACATCAGACCCACGAAGCCCTGGCCGGCAACCTCTGCCGCTGCACTGGCTACCGGCCGATCCTCGAAGCCGCCGAGCAGGCCTGCGGCAACCGCCAACCGGACCAGTTCGATGCTCATGAAGCCGAGACCATCGCTCAGCTCAAATCCATCGCCCCGCGTGAAATGGCCGAGCTCAGCGACGGCGAAAAGCGTTGCCTGTCGCCGCTGACCGTCGCCGAACTGGCCGAGGTCTACGCCGCCAATCCCGATGCACGTCTGCTTGCCGGTGGCACCGACCTGGCATTGGAAGTCACCCAGTTCCATCGCGAGCTGCCGGTGATGATCCATGTCGGGCAGATCACCGAGATGAAGCAGGTCCAGATCACCGACCACCATATCGAGATCGGTGCGGCCGCGCCGCTGACCGACTGCTACGCCGCGCTGGCCGCCGAGTACCCGGACTTCGGCGAGTTGCTGCAGCGCTTCGCCTCGCTGCAGATCCGCAACCAGGGCACGCTCGGTGGCAACATCGGCAACGCCTCGCCCATCGGCGACTCGCCGCCGCTGCTGATCGCCCTGGGCGCCGACGTTGTCCTGCGCAAGGGCGCCAGCAGCCGCACCCTGCCGCTCGAGGATTACTTCATCGACTACAAGGTCACCGCGCGCCAGCCCGGGGAATTCATCGAGAAGGTGCGGGTGCCGCGCGCCACGCCGGATCGCCTGTTCCGCGCCTACAAGGTCTCAAGCGTCTGGACGACGACATTTCCGCCGTCTGCGCCGCCTTCGAACTCAGAATCCTTGACGGCGTGATCGACGAAGCGCGCGTCGCCTTTGGCGGCATGGCCGCCATCCCGAAGCGCGCCATGAATTGCGAACGCACGCTGATCGGCGCCGCGTTCGATACCGAGACGCTTGAGCGGGCCTGCACGGCGCTCGAAAAGGACTTCACACCGCTCACCGACTTCCGTGCCAGCCGCGAATACCGCCTGCTGGTCGCACAGAACCTGCTGCGCAAATGCTTCCTCGAACAACACGCGCCAAAGACCGAGACGAGGGTGACCGCTTATGTCTAACCACAGCCCTGTACGCACTCAAGACGAAATCGCCGCCCTTTTCACCGCGGATCTGGTCACCGGCGTCGGTCGCAGCGTCAAGCACGACAGCGCGCCCAAGCATGTCTCGGGCGAGGCGGTGTACGTCGACGACCGCCTGGAGTTTCCCAATCAGCTGCACGTCTATGCCCGCATGAGCGAGCGCGCCCACGCCCGCATCGTCAGCATCGATACCAGCCCCTGCTACCAGATTCCGGGTGTGGCCATCGCCATCACGGCGAAGGACGTGCCGGGCCAGCTGGACATCGGTGCCGTGATGCCCGGCGACCCGCTGCTGGCCGACGGCAAGGTCGAGTTCATCGGCCAGCCGGTGATCGCCGTGGCTGCCGACAGCCTGGAAACCGCACGCAAGGCGGCCATGGCCGCGATCATCGAATACGAGGATCTGGAGCCGGTGCTCGACGTGGTCGAAGCGCTGCACAAGAAGCATTTCGTGCTCGACAGCCACACCCACAAGCGCGGCGACTCGGCCACCGCCCTGGCCAGCGCGCCGCGTCGGCTGCAGGGTTCGCTGCACATCGGCGGGCAGGAGCACTTCTACCTGGAGACACAGGTGTCCTCGGTCATGCCCACCGAAGACGGCGGCATGATCGTCTACACCTCGACGCAGAACCCCACCGAGGTGCAGAAGCTGGTGGCCGAAGTGCTCGGCGTGCCGATGAACAAGATCGTCATCGACATGCGCCGCATGGGCGGCGGCTTCGGCGGCAAGGAAACCCAGGCCGCGGGACCTGCGTGCCTGTGCGCGGTGATCGCGCACCTCACCGGTCGGCCGACCAAGATGCGCCTGCCGCGCATGGAAGACATGACCATGACCGGCAAACGCCACCCGTTCTACGTCGAGTACGACGTCGGCTTCGACGATGACGGTCTGCTGCACGGCATCGAGATCGACCTCGCCGGTAACTGCGGCTACTCGCCGGACCTTTCCGGCTCGATCGTCGACCGCGCCATGTTCCACTCCGACAACGCCTACTACCTGGGCGACGCCACCATCAATGGCCATCGCTGCAAGACCAACCTCGCCTCGAACACCGCCTACCGCGGCTTCGGCGGTCCACAGGGCATGGTCGCCATCGAGGAGATCATGGACGCGGTGGCCCGCGAGCTGGGCAAGGACCCGCTCGAGGTGCGCAAGCGCAACTACTACGGCAAGACCGAGCGCAACGTCACCCACTACTACCAGACCGTCGAGCACAACATGCTCGAGGAGATGACCGCCGAGCTGGAAGCCAGCAGCGACTATGCAAAGCGACGCGAAGATATCCGCGCGTTTAACGCTGCAAGCCCGATCCTGAAGAAGGGCCTGGCGCTGACGCCGGTGAAGTTCGGCATCAGCTTCACCGCCAGCTTCCTCAACCAGGCCGGCGCGCTGGTGCACGTCTACACCGACGGCAGCATCCACCTGAACCACGGCGGCACCGAGATGGGCCAGGGCCTGAACACCAAGGTCGCGCAGGTGGTGGCCGAGGTGTTCCAAGTGGATATCGAGCGCATCCAGATCACCGCCACCAATACCGACAAGGTGCCCAACACCTCGCCGACGGCAGCCTCCAGCGGCGCCGACCTCAACGGCAAGGCGGCGCAGAATGCGGCGCAGACCATCAAGCAGCGGCTGGTGGAGTTCGCCGCACGCAAGTGGCAGATCTTCGAGGAAGACGTCGAATTCAAGAACGGCCAGGTGCGCCTGCGCGACCACTACGTCAGCTTCGAGGAGCTGATCCAGCAGGCCTATTTCGGCCAGGTCTCGCTGTCCTCCACCGGCTTCTACCGCACGCCGAAGATCTACTACGACCGCAGTCAGGCACGCGGGCGGCCGTTCTACTACTTCGCCTATGGCGCGGCCTGCTCGGAAGTGATCGTCGATACCCTCACCGGTGAATACAAGATGCTGCGCAGCGACATCCTGCATGACGTCGGCGCCTCGCTGAACCCGGCCATCGACATCGGCCAGGTCGAGGGCGGCTTCGTCCAGGGCCTGGGCTGGCTGACCATGGAAGAGCTGGTCTGGAACGACAAGGGCAAGCTGATGACCAACGGCCCGGCCAGCTACAAGATCCCGGCGGTGGCGGACATGCCGCTGGATCTGCGGGTCAAGCTGGTGGAGAACCGCAAGAACCCCGAAGACACCGTGTTCCACTCCAAGGCCGTGGGCGAGCCGCCGTTCATGCTCGGCATCTCGGTCTGGTGCGCGATCAAGGATGCGGTGGCGAGCCTGGCCGACTACCGGGCGCAGCCGCAGATCGATGCTCCGGCGACACCCGAGCGTGTGCTCTGGGGCGTGGAACAGATGCGCAAGTTGAAGCAGGCGGCGAGCAAGTCTGCGGCAACGGAGACCACCCCGGCCTGACGCAGGGTGGACAACGCTTTGCTTGTCCACCGTTAGCGCAACACGAACGTCCCGGTGGCGACGCTTTGCACGCGCCACCGGGCGATACGAAGGACAGAACCATGAGCAACACGGCCTGGATCGAAGCACTCGCCGACCTGCAGCAACAAGGCGAACCCTGCGTGCTGGTGACCATCATCGAGGAGCGCGGCTCCACGCCGCGCAATGCCGGCTCGAAGATGGTGGTCAGCCGTGAGCGCCTGTACGACACCATCGGCGGCGGCCACCTGGAGTACAAGGCCCAGCAGATCGCCCGTGAAATGCTGGAAAAGCGCAGCCATGACACCCGCCTCGAGCGCTTCTCCCTCGGTGCCAGCCTCGGCCAGTGCTGCGGTGGCGCCACGGTGCTGCTGTTCGAGCCCATGGGCCAGCCGCAGGCGCATATCGCCGTGTTCGGTGCCGGGCATGTCGGGCGCGCGCTGGTGCCGCTGCTGGCCAGCCTGCCGTGCAAGGTGCGCTGGATCGATTCGCGCGATAACGAATTTCCCGCCGAGATTCCGCGCGGCGTGGAAAAGGTGGTCAACGACGATGTGGTCGAGGAAGTGGATAACATGCCCGCCGGCAGCTACTTCATCGTCATGACCCACAATCATCAGCTCGACCTGGAACTGACCGCCGCGATCCTTTCGCGCAACGATTTCACCTACTACGGGCTGATCGGCTCCAAGAGCAAACGCGCCAGGTTCGAACACCGTCTGCGGGACCGCGGCTTCCAGCCGGAGACCGTGCAGCGCATGCGCTGCCCGATGGGCATCGCCGAGGTGAAGGGCAAGCTGCCGGTGGAGATCGCCGTGTCCATCGCCGGCGAGGTGATCGCCACCTACAACGCGCATTTCGGTGAAAAGGGTGGGGAGAACGCCGAGGACGGTGAAAAGCCGGTACCGATGCTGGTCCCCGCTTCGCGCCGCGCCCAGACCAACTGACCACCGACATTGTTGCAGGCACGCCCTTCGGCGGCGGCCTGCCCATGTCAACGCATCACCCTCATACAACGATTTCGAGAGTCACCATGCCAAGCACCAAAGCCTACCGTGCCGCCCTGCTCCACTGCCTCGCCGACCCGCGCGAAGTGGGCATCGAGCAAGCCCATGAATACTTCGAGGACGGCCTGCTGGTCGTCGAGGACGGCAAGGTCGCGCGCATCGGCCACGCCGCCGAACTGCTGCCAACCCTGGCGGCCGGCACCGAGGTTGTCGAATACCCGGACGCGCTGATCACTCCGGGTTTCGTCGACACCCATATCCACTACCCGCAGGTCGGCGTCATCGGCTCCTACGGCGCGCAGCTGCTGGATTGGCTGGAAACCTACACCTTCCCCCAACGAGGGCCGCTTCAGCGACATGGCCCACGCCCGCCAGCAGGCCGAGCTGTTTCTCGGCGAGCTGCTGCGCAACGGCACCACCACCGCGCTGGTGTTCGGCACGGTGCACAAGCAGTCGGTGGACGCCTTCTTCGAGGCCTGCGAGAAGCGCAATCTGCGGATGATCGCCGGCAAGGTGCTGATGGACCGCAACGCCCCGGAGTTCCTCACCGACACCGCCGAGTCCGGCTACGCCGACAGCCGCGAGCTGATCGAGCGCTGGCACGGCAAGGGCCGTCTGCATTACGCCGTCACCCCGCGTTTCGCCCCGACCAGCACGCCGGAGCAGCTCACCCTGGCCGGCAAGCTCTTCGCCGAATTCCCCGACCTGTACATGCACACCCACATCTCCGAGAACAAGCAGGAGGTCGAGTGGGTCAAGGAGCTATTCCCCGAGCGCAAAGGCTATCTGGACGTCTACGACCACCACGGCCTGATCGGCCCGCGCTCGGTGTTCGCCCACGGCATCCACCTTTGCGACGACGAGTGCAAACGCCTCGGTGAGACCGGCTCGGCGGTGTCGTTCTGTCCGACCTCCAACCTGTTCCTCGGCAGCGGCCTGTTCGACCTGGCCAAGGTGGAAGGCTTCGGTGTGCGCGTCGGCCTGGGCACCGATGTCGGCGGCGGCACCAGCTTCTCGCAGCTCGCCAGCCTTAACGAGGCTTACAAGGTGTTGCAGCTGCAGGACCAGAAGCTCGACGCGCTCAAGGCACTCTATCTCGCCACCCTTGGCGGCGCGCGGGCGCTCTATCTGGACGACCGGATCGGCAACCTGCAGCCGGGCAAGGAGGCCGATTTCGTGGTGCTCGACTACAAGGCGACGCCGCTGATCGACTATCGCCTGAGCCAGGCGACGACCCTGCAGGAAAAGCTCTTCGCCCTGATGATCCTCGGCGACGACCGCGCGGTGAAGGAGACCTTCGCCGCCGGCGTCTCGGTGCATCGCAAGGCTGGCTAGGGCTGCAACGCCTGCATCAGCGTATCGAGGTTGTGCTCGAACATGCCCAGGTAGGTGCTGGCCGGGCCTGCGCTGGCCAGCGCATCGGAGTACAGGGTGCCGCCGACCGTCGCGCCCGCCTCTTCGGCGATCTGCTCGATGAGCCGCGGATCACGGATATTCTCCACGAACACGGCCCTCACCCCTTCCTCGCGGAGCTGGCGGATCAACGCGGCCACGTCGGCGGCCGAGGGTTCGTCATGGGTCGACAGCCCCTGCGGCGCTATGAACTGGAGCTGCCAGGCCTGCCCCAGATAGCGGAAGGCGTCATGGCTGGTCACCACCTTGCGCTGGCTGGCCGGCAGGCTGCCGATACGGGTATCGGCCTTCTTCAGCAGCGCGTGTAGCCGGCTCAGGTAGGCGTCACGATGCCGCTCATAGTCGTTGCGATGCGCCGGATCGAGCGCCACGAGCGCCTTGGCGATATTGCGCACGTAGATTTCGGCATTGGTCAGGCTCTGCCACGCATGAGGGTCAGGCACCGCCTCGCCCTCCTCTTCCAGCATCAGAGGCACGACACCCGCACTGGCATCGATCCGCTTGCCCGCAGGCTCGCTGCTGGCCAGCAGGCGCGCCAGCCAGGGTTCGAAGCCCAGCCCGTTGGCGATGATCAGGTCGGCGCGGAGCAAGGCCTGGGCATCATCCGGGCTGGGTTCATAAAGGTGCGCGTCGGCGTCGGGACCGACCAGATTGGTCAGTTCGATATGCTCGCCACCGACCTCCCGCGTCATGTCGGCAAGGATGCTGAAGCTGGTCACGACGCTGATCTTTTCGGCCGCCTGCAGGGAAAGGGGCAGCCAGAGGGCCAACAACAGAAACAGGTAACGCATGGGTTGATACCTCAGACGGTCTGGATTGAAGCGCGCGAACGCAGCAGGCCATATACCGGGCCCGCAACGACTGAAATCAGGTAGAACGCCCCCCGCGAGCAGGACGATGCACGGCCCGCTGGGCAGGCTGGCGTAGAACGACAGCAGCAGCCCCAGCCATACGCACAGGGCGCCCAGCAGCGCAGCCAGCGGCAACAGGACGGGCAGGCGTCGGCTCCAGAAGCGCGCGGCCGCAGCCGGCAGCATCATCAGCCCCACCACCATCAGCGCACCGATGGCCTGGAAGCCGATCACCAGGTTGAGTACCACCAATGTCAGAAAGCCCGCATGGGCGAATGGCCCGATTCGGCTGACGCTGCGCAGGAACAACGGGTCCAGGCTGTCCAGCGCCAGGGCGCGGTAGATCAGGGCCAGCACCAGCAGGCTGAACGCCGCCGTGGCGAGCATGCCGCTGAGGGTGTCGGCATCCACGGCCAGCGCGGAGCCAAACAGCAGGTGCAAGAGGTCGAGCTTGCGTCCCGCCAGGCCGAGCAGCAGCACGCCGCTGGCCAGCGAAATGGGATAAAGCGCGGCGAGGCTGGCATCTTCGCGCAAGCCGGTACGGCGGCTGACCCAGGCCGCTGCGCCGGCCATGCCGAGCCCCGCAGTCAGGCCACCGAGCGTCAGTGCCGGCAGGCTGAGACCGAACAGCCAGAATGCCAGCGCCGCACCCGGCAGGATGCCGTGGGCAATGGCATCGCCGATCAGACTCATCCGCCGCAGGATCAGGAAGACACCCAGCGGCGCCGCGCTGCAGGCCAGCGCCACGCCGCCGAGCAGCGCGCGGCGCATGAAGGCGAACTCGGCAAAGGGGCTCCATGCCAGATCCAGTGTCATGCGACCCGCCTGAGAAGGGTGGCTTGCCCGGCCAACAGCTGTCGAATCGGCGCCGCAACGCATCCGCTTCGGGCAATCAACAACCCGTCGCATCGCTGCTCGCCGAGCCCGGCAAGGTTGTGGCTGACGAGCATCAGGGTTCGCCCTTCTTCCTGCCAACGCATTATGTGCGCCCAGAGCAAGCGGACGCCGATTTCGTCCAGCGCCGCCTCGGGCTCATCGAGCAACAGGACATGCGCCTCCGTCAGGCTCAGGCGCGCCAGCAGTGCCCGCTGCAGTTCCCCACCGGACAGCGCGTGCAGGCCCTGGGTCTGCACGTCGAGCAAGCCCCAGTCCGCCAGGGCCCGATGCAACCGCTGCCGCCGCTCGCGTCGGCCAAGGCCGCTGCGCCAGAAGCCGGCACTGACCAACTCGTTGAGGCGGATCGGAAACTGCCGGTCAACCTCCTGCTGTTGCGGCAGATATGCGATGCCGCCCAGGCGCGGGACGGCCGACTCGACGCGCCCCGCCAATGGCCGATCCAAGCCGGCGATCACCTTGAGCAAGCTGCTCTTGCCCGATCCGTTGGCACCGATCACGGCCGTCAGGCTGCCGGGCGCCAGCTGGAGGTCCAAGGGTGGGGTCAGGGCGCGCCCGCCGGCTCCCCATTGCAAGTCATGGCATTCGATCATGGTCATCCGCTGCCCGATCCGCTGGCCGGGCTCTTCACGCTGTCTGGTCGATCCGGTGCCAGCAGCCATTCGGGCTAGCTGACACACGGTAGTGAATGTATGAGTTATAACATAACATTACGAGCGACAGGTGTGTCCAGCCCTCGTGACGGATCCAAGGCGGGAAACACGAAGATCTGTCCCGGACCTGACGGTCGAAGCGGGTTTTGATGGTGGGATGGGGCATGCCCGGCAGGCTTGCGCCGGGCGCCCAGGAGCCTACTGAACGCGGGTGTTCAGCGAGGAGTGGCCCGAATCAGCGGGTCGCGCGCGGCTTCTTTTTCGCCAGCGCCAGGTGCGAGAAGACCGCGTGCAGGTCGTCCGAAGCGCCGTCTTCGTCGAGGTTGAGCTTGCTGTCGATATGATCCATGTGATGCATCATCAGGCTCACTGCCTTGTCGGCATCGCGCGCAGCGATGGCGTCGATGAGCTGGTTGTGCTCGTCGTACGAACAGTGCGAACGGTTGCCGCTTTCGTACTGCGCGATGATCAGGAGGTCTGCGATACCAGGCTGCGCTGGAAGCTCACCAGCGGCGCATTCTTCGCAGCCTCGGCCAGCTTGAGGTGAAACTCACCGGACAAGCGGATACCGGCTCCGCGGTCGCCGCGGGCAAAGCAGGCCTGCTCGTCCTTGACCATCTGCCGCAGCTCGCTGAGTTGCTCAGCACTGGCATGCTGTACCGCCAACTCGGTGATGGCCCTTTCCACCAGGCGACGGGCGAAGAAGATCTGGCGCGCTTCCTCGACACTCGGGCTGGCCACCACGGCCCCGCGATTGGGCCGCAGCAGCACCACGCCCTCATGGGCCAGCCTCGACAGTGCGCGCCGGATGATGGTGCGGCTCACGCCGAAGATCTCGCCCAGGGCTTCCTCACTGAGCTTGGTGCCCGGGGCCAGCCGTTGTTCGAGAATGGCGTCGAAGATATGGGCGTAAACGATGTCGTCCTGGGTCCCGGTGCGGACCTTGCCGCTTCGCGTCGGCTTCTTCAAAGGCTGCAACTGTTCGTTCATGGTGACTCGCGTCGGAAATGTCGGCAGACCGAACTTTACTGCCTTTCAGGCCCTGCCTGGCAGTAGGCGGCGCGCAAACAGCGAAATAAATCGAAAATAATTGTGCACAATCAATATGCTGCGATTCTCAGCCAGGCGCCCAGCCAAACGCGGCCTCATGATGCCTTAGGTGGGCCCTGCCCCGAACCGCAACCACCTGGCATCAAATCAATTTGCATTTTTTGTATACAAACGCATAATCGCGACAAGCCTTCCTGACCTTTCGGTCAACAAACCGAACAGGACGCGCCCTCACCATCACCCGCCCTCAAGAGCGCCGCTCTGGGTGATAGACAACAAGAACGATGAGGAACACCTTGTGGAAAGCACCAAGCAGGAACAGGCGGCCCTCGGGCTGCAGCCGAAGAATCCCGGCTGGCTCGACCGAATATTCAAACTCAGCGCACACCGGACCAGCGTCAAGACCGAACTGCTCGCCGGCCTGACGACCTTCGTCACCATGGCCTACATCATCTTCGTCAACCCGAACATCATGGCCGACGCCGGCATCGACCACGGCGCCGCCTTCGTCGCGACCTGCATCGGTGCAGCGCTCGGCTGTCTGTTGATGGGCCTGTACGCGAACTGGCCGGTGGGCCTGGCCCCAGGCATGGGCCTGAACGCCTTCTTCACCTACACAGTGGTTGGCGAGATGGGCTACAGCTGGCAGATCGCCCTGGGCGCGGTGTTCATCTCCGGCGTGCTGTTCATGATCATGAGCCTGTCGCGCATCCGCGAATGGCTGCTCAACAGCATCCCCATGAGCCTGCGCTTCGCCATGGGCGCCGGGGTCGGCCTGTTCCTCGGGCTGATCGGCCTGAAGACCGCCGGCATCGTGGTCGACAGCCCGGCCACCCTGCTCACCATGGGTTCGTTCGGCGAGCCCACTGCCCTGCTCGCCGCGGTGTGTTTTCTGATGATCGCGGTGCTCAGCCACCGCAACGTCTTCGGCGCGATCCTGCTGAGCATGCTGGTGGTCACCGGTATCGGCTGGGCGATGGGACTGGTCGAGTACAACGGCCTGGTATCGATGCCGCCGAGCCTGGCGCCAACCTGGTTGGCGATGGACATCGCCGGTGCATTCAACGTGGCGATGGTCAGCGTGATCCTCGCGTTTCTCTTCGTGAACATGTTCGACACCGCCGGCACCCTCATGGGCGTCGCTCACCGCGCCAACCTGGTGAACGAGGACGGCAAGATCGAGAACCTGTCCCGCGCATTGAAAGCTGACAGCAGCTCCAGCGTCGCAGGCGCGTTGGTGGGCTGCCCTCCGGTGACGAGCTACGTGGAGAGCGCCTCGGGCGTGGCCGCGGGCGGCCGCACCGGGCTGACCGCGGTGACCGTCGGCGTGCTGTTTCTGATCGCGATGTTTTTCGCCCCGCTGGCTGGCATGATTCCCGCCTATGCCACCGCAGGCGCGCTGATCTATGTGGCGATGCTGATGATGAGCGGCATGGCGCATATCGACTGGAAGGACCACACCGACACCATCCCGGCGATCGTGACCGTGGTGATGATGCCGCTGACGTTCTCCATCGCCAACGGCATCGCACTGGGCTTCCTGACCTACGCGACGCTGAAGCTGCTCACCGGGCAACGCGACAAGGTCTCGATCAGCCTGTATGTGTTGTGCGTGATATTCGTCGCCAAGTTCGCCTTTCTCTGAGCGAGGCGCGCATCACCGCCCCGTCGCGCCGCGGCGGGGCTTTTCTGTTTCTCGGGAGGGTGTGATGAGTCTGGAAACCTGGTTGTTGTATGCGAGCGCGGCGCTGGTGGTGATCCTGATCCCCGGACCGCTGTCGCTGCTGATGATCAGCAACAGCCTGAACCATGGGGTTCGCCGCTCGTGGCCGGCGTTTCTCGGCGGGGTGACGGCCTCCATTCTCCTGCTCAGCGCCTCGGCACTGGGGCTTGGCGCCATCCTGCTGGCCTCGGAGCGGCTTTTCAGCACGCTCAAGCTGGTCGGTGCGCTGTACCTGTTCTACCTCGCCTGGCAGAGCTGGCAAGAGGCACGTCGCGCACCGGTTGGGCGCGAGGTCGATGGCCCAGCGTCAGCGCCGCGGTTCGGGCGCCTGTTCGGGCAGGCCTTTCTGCTCGGCGGCAGCAATCCAAAGGACATCCTCTTCTTCGCCGCCTTTCTGCCGCAGTTTCTCAATGCGGAACAGCCGTTGCTGCCGCAGCTGCTGATCATGGTCGCCACCTGGGCGGTGCTCGACCTGTGCTGCAAGCTGGCCTATGGGCTGGGCGCGCAGGGCGCGGCGCGTTACCTGCGCACCGGGAAGGGGCATGTGTGGTTCAACCGGACGAGCGCGGCACTGTTCGGGGGCGCAGGGGCGGTTTCGTTGATGAGTCGCTGAGGGGGGCACCGGCTTGCGCCGTCTTCGGCGACTCCTGCATCACGGCGTGTCACCTTGTCGGGATGAGCACGGGTGGAAAACCGTGCAGCGTTTTCCACCGGTGTGGCGCGCACATGGTGCCTGCCGTAACGCGTTGCCATCTCGCGAACCTTGCGTCACAGGTGCCTGGCGCCAGACCCGGACTATCGCCTCAAGCGCCACACGCGAGTCAAAACCCACCCTATAAAAAACCCGCCATTACGGCGGGCAAAGGGACTCCAGTAGAGTCAGCACTGAAGGGAAAAAACGACTAGCTACCCCGGTAGGTCGAATAGCTATACGGAGAAATCAACAACGGCACGTGGTAGTGATCCTGCTCGGCGCTGATGCCGAACCGCAGCACCACGACATCCAGAAATGCCGGCTCAGCCAGCGACACGCCGCGGCGGCGGTAGTAGTCACCGGCCGAAAACTGCAGCTGATAGACGCCGGAGCGGTAGGCATCGCCTTCCAGCAGGGGCGAATCGCAACGGCCATCATCATTGGTCTGGCGCGTGGTGATCAGCTCAAGGCGATCGCCGTCGACGCGATAGAGCTCGATGCGGATATCACTGCCCGGGCAACCGTGGGCGGCATCCAGTACGTGTGTGGTCAAACGTCCCATAGGTTCCAGCATGACGGACCTGCCGCCCTGCCTGCCTCCTCGTGTGTGGTGGATGTCTTGGCAGGAGCATAGCACCTCGCGCAAAAAACTAAAGACAGTTTCCTAAAAAATTGTACACAAGTTTAGCCACAAGCCTTCTGGCCCGCTTTCTGCTCGCCAAAAACCGAGCAGCCGCCTGGCAGCAGGCCACTGGTGTGTGAGGACGACACCAGGCAGGCTATTTTTCGTTGGCCTCTGAATTATTTACGGGGTTTAGATTTACAAATCGAAAATCATTTTGTATACAATCAAGCCACACAGCTGCCGCATCCTGGCGGCAATCCGGTTCGAACAAGGAACGACAATGAGCGCCGACTACCCTCGTGACCTTATCGGCTACGCCGAGAACCCGCCCCATCCGCAATGGCCGGGCGACGCCCGTATCGCCCTGTCCTTCGTGCTGAACTACGAGGAAGGTGGCGAGCGCAGCGTGCTGCATGGCGACAAGGAATCCGAAGCCTTCCTCTCCGAGATGGTCGCGGCGCAACCCCTTGCAGGGCGTGCGCAACATGAGCATGGAGTCGCTCTACGAGTACGGCAGCCGCGCCGGGGTCTGGCGCCTGCTCAAGCTGTTCAAGCGCCACGACATACCGCTGACCATCTTTGCCGTGGCCATGGCCGCGCAGCGCCATCCGGAGGTCATCAAGGCGATGGTCGCCGATGGCCACGAGATCTGCAGCCATGGCTATCGCTGGATCGACTACCAGTACATGGACGAAAACCAGGAACGGGAGCATATGCAGGAGGCCATCCGCCTCCTCACCGAGCTCACCGGCGAGCGCCCGCTGGGCTGGTACACCGGCCGCACCAGCCCCAACACCCGGCGCCTGGTGCGCGAGGAAGGCGGCTTCCTCTACGACTCGGACACCTACGACGACGACCTGCCCTACTGGGACCCCGAGTCCACCCCCGTCAAGCCGCACCTGGTGATTCCCTATACGCTGGACACCAACGACATGCGCTTCACCCAGGTGCAGGGTTTCAACAAGGGCGACGACTTCTACCAGTACCTGAAGGACGCCTTCGACGTGCTCTATGCAGAAGGCTGCGAAGGTGCGCCGAAAATGCTGTCCATTGGCATGCACTGTCGCCTACTGGGTCGCCCCGCTCGCCTGGCGGCGCTGCAGCGCTTCATCGAGTACGCCAAGGGGCATGACAAGGTCTGGTTCGCCCGCCGCGTCGATATCGCCCGGCACTGGCACGCCACCCACCCCATGACCGCGGAGCGCAATTGATGACCCCGTTCAAGACGATCAAGCCCTCGACCCTCGACCGCGACGCCTTCGTCGCCGCCTTCGCCGATGTCTACGAGCATTCGCCCTGGGTCGCCGAGACGGTCTATGGCGCCGGCGTCGACGAGACGCTGGACTACGTCGAGGTGATGCACACCCGCCTGTCTCAGGCGATGCTCGCCGCCGACCACGACACCCAACTGGCGCTGGTCAATGCGCACCCGGACCTGGCCGGCAAGGCCGCCATCCGCGGCGAGCTGACCGCATCGAGCACCTCCGAGCAGGCCGGTGCCGGCATTCATGAATGCACACCGGAAGAGTTCGCCCGTTTCACCGAACTCAACGACGCCTACAAGGCGAAATTCGGCTTCCCCTTCATCATGGCGGTCAAGGGCAGCGACCGGCACCAGATCCTCGCCGCGTTCGAGGAGCGCATCCACAACGAGCCCGAGCAGGAGTTCGCCCGGGCGCTGGCGGAGATCAACAAGATCGCCCTGTTCCGCCTGCAGGCCATGTAGCCGGAACGGGAAACAGGCAACACCGCAACACAGGCAATAAAGGCAGAAACCGCTCCACTCAATTCAAGGCAGATCGCGATGAAAGCTTACGCCGTACCCTTCGAGAAATACGTCAACCTGGCCGATGCCCGTCTGGGCACCCGCGCCATTTCCGTCACGGACGACTGGTTCGCCGACGTCAACCGGCTGTTCCAGCCGACGCCGGCCGTATGGAAGGAGGGCGTGTTCGATGACAACGGCAAGTGGATGGACGGCTGGGAGTCGCGCCGCAAGCGCTTCGAAGGTTACGACCATGCGGTGATCCGCCTCGGCGTACCGGGCTGGATCAAGGGCGTGGACATCGACACCAGCCACTTCACCGGCAACTACCCGCCGTCGGCCTCGCTGGAAGCCTGCTTCGTCGCCGACGGCGACCCGAGCGACGACACCATCTGGACCGAAATCCTCCCGGCCGTCGAGCTGCAGGGCAACAGCCACCACTACCACGAGATCGCCTTCGACAAGCCGGTCAGCCACCTGCGCTTCAACATCTACCCGGACGGCGGCGTCGCCCGCCTGCGCGTGCACGGCATTCCGTACCGCGACTGGAGCAGCGTCGGCGACAACGAGCAGGTCGACCTGGCGGCGGCGCTGAATGGCGGCCGCGCACTGGCCTGCTCGGACGAGCACTTCGGGCGCATGAGCAACATCCTCAATCCGAACCGTGGCGAGAACATGGGCGACGGTTGGGAAACCGCCCGCCGCCGTACCCCGGGCAATGACTGGGTGATCGTCGCCCTCGGCCATCCGGGCGAGATCGAGCGCATCGTCGTCGACACCCTGCACTTCAAGGGCAACTACCCGGACAGCTGCTCGATCCAGGCGGCTTACGTCAAAGGCGGCACCGACAGCCAGATCGAGACCCAGAGCCTGTTCTGGCGCGAGCTGCTGCCGAGCCAGAAGCTGTCGATGCACGCCGAACACGAGTTCAGCGAGCAGATCGCCAAGCTCGGCCCGATCACCCACGTTCGCCTGAACATCTTCCCGGACGGCGGCGTCAGCCGGCTGCGGTTGTTTGGCAAGGTGGTGAAGTAAGGAGCGGGATTGGCCCCTCACCCCGGCCCTCTCCCCAAGGGGAGAGGGAGGAACGAGGTTAGCCGTTTCTCCGCGCCAGTCCCCTCTCCCCTCCGGGGGAGAGGGTTAGGTGAGGGGAGCAAACCCACGCGAACAACGAAAAGCATCCACTAACTGAACGAGCACACCATGCGCACCCTGACCATCGAGCCACTGACCAAGGAAGCCTTCGCCCCCTTCGGCGACGTCATCGAGACCGAAGGCAGCGACTACTTCATGATCAACAACGGCTCGACCCGCCGCTATCACAAGCTGGCCACGGTCGAGACCGCCGCGCCCGAAGATCAGGCGATCATCAGCATCTTCGCCGCCGAGGCGCTGGAAATGCCGCTGGTCATCCGCATGCTCGAACGTCATCCGCTGGGCAGCCAGGCCTTTATCCCGCTGCTCGGCAACCCCTTTCTGGTCGTGGTCGCGCCACTTGGCGATGCACCTGTACCGGGCCACGTCCGCGCCTTTCGCAGCAACGGCAGGCAGGGCGTCAATTACCACCGCGGCGTCTGGCACCACCCGGTGCTGACGATCGAAAAGCGGGATGAATTCCTGGTGGTCGATCGCAGCGGTTCTGGCAACAACTGCGACGAGCATTTTTTCACCGAGGATGAGCTGGTTCTCCTCGACCCCCACCGGGACTCCAAGTAAGCGACCGACCGATCAACGAGGCCATCGCCGACGCGGCTGCCGTGCTCAGCCGATACCGCCATGCGTGCTGCTGACAAGCCGGACACTTGCGACGAGTCGAATAAGAAGAAACAGCGGTTGGTCCGCCAGCCGTGCAAGAGGTAACTATCGTGGAAGCACATCTGACCGAATGGCTGAACCTTACTATTCGCTGGATTCACATGATCGTCGGCATCGCCTGGATCGGTGCCTCGTTCTATTTCGTCTGGCTGGAAAACAACCTCAACCGCGCCAACCCACGTGATGGTCTCTCGGGCGATCTCTGGGCGATTCACGGCGGCGGCATCTACCACCTGGAGAAGTACAAGCTCGCCCCACCCCGGATGCCGGAGAACCTGCACTGGTTCAAGTGGGAGGCCTATACCACCTGGCTGTCGGGCGTGGCCCTGCTGATGGTGGTCTACTACCTGAACCCCACCCTCTATCTGATCGCACCCGGCAGCGACCTGACCCCGGCCATGGCGATCGCCATCGGCTTCGGCTCGCTGATCGTCGGCTGGTTCGTCTATGACCTGCTCTGCGACTCGCCGCTCGGCAAGCAGCCCGCGCTGCTCGGCCTGGTGCTGTTCGTCCTGGTGATCTTTGCCGCCTGGGCCTATTCGCAGGTATTCAGCGGTCGCGCCGCCTACATCCACACCGGCGCGCTGATCGGCACCATCATGGTCGGCAACGTGTTCCGCATCATCATGCCGGCGCAGCGCGCGCTGGTCGCTGCGATCGAGCAGAACCGCACCCCCGACCCGGTGCTGCCGGCCAAGGGCCTGCTGCGCTCGCGGCACAACAACTATTTCACCCTGCCGGTGCTGTTCATCATGATCAGCAACCACTTCCCGAGCACCTACGGCAGTCAGTACAACTGGGCGATCCTGGCCGGCATATCGGTGCTGGCCGTGCTGGTACGCCACTACTTCAACACCCGGCATGACAGCAACCGCTTCGCCTGGGCGCTGCCGGCCGCGGCGGTCGGGATGATCTGCCTGGCCTTCGTCACCGCGCCGAACCGCCAGGGTGGTGTGCCCAACGCCGCTCCGACCAGCCCGCGCGAGCAGAGCATCGAGGCGCAACAGGCCGCGACGGCGCCGGACGAGCAGCAAGAAGCCGCGCCAGCGCCAGCCGGCGAGGGCGAATTCGCCGAGGTCCGTCGTGTGATCGACGAGCGCTGCACGGTGTGCCACGCGGCGCAGCCGAGCAGCCCGCTGTTCAGCGCCGCGCCGGCGGGCGTGATGTTCGACACGCCCGAGCAGATCCGCCAGCAGGCCGCGAAGATCCATGCGCAAGCCGTGGCCAGCCAGATCATGCCGCTGGGCAACATGACCAACATGACCCAGGACGAGCGCGACCTGCTCGGCGCCTGGATCGACAAGGGCGCGCCGATCGATTGATCGCGCCCGCTGGCCGCGCCGCTCCCAGCGCGGCCATTGCCTTTCCTTCTGAATGACGTTCAGGCGAGACCGCGCCCGACACCACCGGCCTGGCCGGAACCCGAGCACCCTATACCCGGCCCCGCACGTTCAGCGGGACCATCGCGACCTCCAATAACAAAAGCGTCCGAGGTGTTTTTCATGAACGAAGTGAGCGAGCGGGAAACCGCACCCGTCAGGGAACCGCGACTGCCCCTGTTGCAAATGCTGCTGGTGAGCGTTCAGCACGTGCTGCTGATGTACGGTGGGGCCGTTGCCGTCCCGCTGATCGTGGGCCAGGCGGCCGGGCTGTCACGTGAGGAAATCGCCTTCCTGATCAATGCCGACCTGCTCGTAGCCGGCATCGCAACGGTCGTGCAATCCATGGGCATCGGCCCGGTGGGCATCCGCATGCCGGTCATGATGGGTGCCAGCTTTGCCGCGGTGAGCAGCATGGTGGTGATGGCCGGCATGCCCGGCGTTGGCATGCCGGGCATTTTCGGCGCGACCATCGCGGCAGGCTTCTTCGGTCTGCTGATCGCGCCATTCGTATGCAAGATCGTGCGGCTGTTTCCCCCGCTGGTCACGGGTACCGTGATCACCGCCATCGGTCTTTCATTGTTCCCGGTCGCGGTGAACTGGGCCGGCGGCGGCAGCGGTACGGGCCAGTTCGGCGCCCTGCCCTATCTCGGCGTGGCCGCGGCAGTGCTGGCGGTGATCCTGCTGATCAACCAGTTCCTGCGCGGTTTCTGGGTCAATGTCTCGGTCTTGATCGGCATGGGCATGGGCTACGTGCTGGCAGGCAGCCTGGGCATGGTCGACCTGTCGGGACTCGACGCCGCGCCAGCGGTCCAGGTGGTCACGCCGAATCATTTCGGCGCGCCGCAATTCCTGCTCGCGCCCATTCTGTCGATGTGCCTGGTGGTGGTGATCATCTTCGTCGAATCGGCCGGCATGTTTCTCGCGCTGGGCAAGATCACCGGGCAGGAAGTCGACCCCCGCCAACTGCGCCGCGGCCTGCTGTGCGATGCCGGCGCGACCTTCCTGGCCGGTTTCATGAACACCTTCACGCATTCGTCTTTTGCGCAGAACATCGGCCTGGTGCAGATGACTGGCGTGCGCAGCCGCTACGTCACGGCCATTGCCGGGCTGCTGCTGATCAGCCTGAGCCTGTTGCCCAAGGCGGCGTTTCTCGTGGCCTCGATTCCGGCGGCCGTGCTTGGCGGCGCCGGGATCGCCATGTTCGGCATGGTCGCCGCGACGGGCATCAAGATCCTTCAGGAAGCCGATATCGGCGACCGGCGCAACCAGTTGCTCGTCGCGGTGAGTATCGGCCTGGGGATGGTGCCGGTGGTACGGCCCGAGTTTTTCGCCCACCTGCCGCACTGGATGGAGCCCATTACCCATAGCGGCATCGCCCTGGCGACTCTCAGCGCCGTGACACTCAACCTGCTGTTCAATGTACTGGGTGGCCCGGAACGCCATGCACTGACGGGTGCCGCGCACCACTGACAGCCGCCCGACCGGAGCCTGCCACATGCGGGCTCCGCGCGCTCCGGCGTTCTTCCCGATGCTCGACAAGCCACGCGCCCCCGTTAAAATGCGGCGCCCGCCTGCCGAACCGAGAAGAACTGACCCATGATCGAAGCCACCTGGATCGCCTTCGCCTTCGCGCTCGGGCTCGCCTCGCGCGCGATCGGCCTGCCGCCGCTGATCGGCTATCTGGGTGCCGGCTTCGCCCTGGCAGCCTTTGGCGACCGCATTGGCGTTGGCCCACGGGACAGCGAAATCCTCGCCCACCTTGCCCATCTCGGCGTGCTGCTGTTGCTCTTCACCGTCGGGCTCAAGCTAAAGCTGAGCAACCTGGTGCGGCGCGAAGTGATCGGCGGCAGCCTGCTGCACTTCGGCATTTCCAGCCTGATCGTGCTGCCGGCGATCTTCTTCTTTCTCGATACCAGTTGGCGCGACAGCCTCCTGCTGGCGGTCGCGCTGTCATTTTCCAGCACCGTGCTGGCGGCCAAGGTGCTCGAAGGCAAGCGCGAATTGCGCGCCTTCCATGGCCGCGTCGCGATCGGCGTGCTCATCATCCAGGACCTGATTGCCCTGGTGGTGATGAGCATCGCCAGCGGCAAGGTGCCCTCCGCCTGGGCCCTGCTGGTGTTTCTCTTGCCGCTGCTTCGCCCGTTGCTGTTCCGCCTGCTCGACTACAGCGGTCACGAAGAACTCATGGTGCTGCTCGGCCTGATGCTGGCGCTGGTCGCGGGCGGCCTGGGCTTCGAATATGTCGGCCTCAGCTCGGAACTGGGCGCCCTGGCGTTCGGCGCGATGCTCGCCAAGCACAAGCGCGCGACCGAACTTTCCAACTCGCTATGGGCAATCAAGGAAGTCTTCCTCGTCGGCTTCTTCCTGCAGATCGGCATCGGCGGTCTGCCGGACATGGATGCGATGCTCTTCGCAGGGGCGGTGGCGCTGCTGCTGCCGCTCAAGGGCGCGCTGTTCTTCTTCCTCTTCCTGCTGTTCCGCCTGCGCGCGCGCAGCGCCTTTCTCAGCGCCTCGAGCCTGACCAACTACAGCGAATTCGGCCTGATTGTCGCCAGCGTGGTGCTGCCGCAATGGCTGACGCCGCTGGCGATCACCGTGGCGCTGTCGTTCGTCATCTCGGCGCAACTGAACCGGATTTCGCACCCGCTATACGATCGCCTGGCCAAACGCCTGATTCCGCTCGAGCGTGACATCCGCCACCCGGACGAACAGCCCGTTTCGCTCAGCGACGCGCAGATTCTGGTCATGGGCATGGGCCGTACCGGGCGCGCCGCCTACGATCATCTCAAGGCGCAGGGCTGGCGCCTGATCAGCCTCGACTCGGACCTGGTCACGGTGAAGAAGAGCAGCGAGAACGACCGCCATGTGCTGTTCGCCGATGCCGAGGATCAGATGTTCTGGGAGAGCCTGGAGATGAATCAGGTCAAGGCGGTGATCCTGGCGATGAACGATCCGGAGGCGAAGATCATTTCTACCCGCAAGCTGCGTGGCAAGGGCTTCAGCGGCCTGATCGTCTCGCATGCCATGTATGACGATATCGCCAAGCAGATCGAAGCCGCCGGCGCGGACCGTACCTACCTGACGATGAGCGAAGCCGGCGCGGGCCTGGCCGAGCATGTCGCGAGAGAGCTACGCGCGGCCCATTGACACGGCGGGTGCACGGCCGTCCGGATTGTGCACAATTACAAAATTTATTGTTTCATCTCCTGTCCACAGGTTGTTATAGTCGAGCGCATCCTGACCGAGCGAACAGCTTTTTTCGGCCAGTGATAGAGGTCCGTGCAGCCTCGAAAGCCCATGACCGAACAATAACGAATGGCAGGCTTGACTCATGACCGCAACCGAACCCAGGAGCGGTGACGCTCCCAATCAGGACCTGATCTACCAGCTGGAAGATCGCCCCGGTCCGCTCCCCGCCACCTTCGCCGCGATCCAGCATGTGCTGGCCAGTTTCGTCGGCGTGATCACTCCGACCCTGATCATCGGCAGCGTGCTGGGCCTGGGCGAGCATGTGCCCTATCTGGTCAGCATGGCGCTGTTCGTTTCCGGCATCGGAACCTTCATCCAGGCCAGGCGCGTCGGCCCGATCGGCGCCGGCATGCTCTGCCTGCAGGGCACCAGCTTCGGCTTTCTCAGCGTGGTGCTGGCGGCCGGCTTCATCGTCAAGAACCGCGGCGGCACCCCGGAAGACATCCTCGCGACGCTCTTCGGTGTGAGCTTCTGCGCGGCGTTCGTCGAGATCGCCGTCAGCCGCTGCATCGACCGGCTGCGCCGGATCATCACACCCGTGGTCACCGGCACCATCATCAGCCTGATGGGCCTGTCGCTGATCAAGGTCTCGATGACCGACATCGCTGGCGGTTACGGCGCCGAAGACCCCGGCGCCCTGCCCAACCTCGCACTGGCCGGTCTGGTGCTCGGCACCATCATCGTGCTCAACCGTTTCGGCATTCCGCTGCTGCGGCTGTCCGCTGTGATCGTCGCGCTGGTGGTGGGCTACGCCGCCGCCTGGATGATGGGCATGGTGGATTTTTCCAGCCTCGCCACGCTACCGGCACTGAGCGTGCCGCAGCCATTCAAGTTCGGCTTCGCCTTCGACTGGATGGCTTTCATCCCCATCGCGGTGATCTTTCTCATCACGCCGCTGGAAACGGCGGGCGACCTCACCGCGAACTCGATGATTTCGCGTCAGCCGGTCAAGGGCCCGCTTTACCTCAAGCGGATCAAGGGCGGCATCCTGGGCGACGGCTGCAGCTCGCTGCTCGCCGCGACCTTCAACAGCCTGCCGATGACCACCTTCAGCCAGAACAACGGCGTGATCCAGCTCACCGGCGTGGCCAGCCGGCACGTCGGGCTGTACATCGCCGCGATCCTCATCCTGCTGGCGCTGTTCCCGGTCGTTGGCGGCGTGCTGCAACTGATGCCCAAGCCGGTGCTCGGCGGCGCGACCTTGATCATGTTCGGCACGGTTGCCATCGCCGGCATCAAGATACTCGCCGAAGCCGGGCTCAACCGCCGCAACATGCTCATCGTCGCCATCTCGCTGGGCCTGGGGCTGGGCGTGGCAGCGGTACCGGATGTGCTCAACCACCTGCCCGAGGTGCTGAAGAACATCTTCGGTTCACCCATCACCATCGGTGCCTTCAGCGCGATCCTGCTCAACTTCTTCCTGCCCCGCGAACCGGAGGAAGACGACAACTACGACCCGGACAACCTGATCGAGGACACGATCGGCACCAACACCCTGGCCGTGAACATCCCGGACTATTCCAAGACCGAGCCCAAGGCGATCACCCGCGATCCCTCCGCCCAACTCACCCCGACCGGCTGACCGCGCGCCGGGCATCGCAGCCTGGCGCGCCCCTCCGACTACAACAACAAAACCAAAAGGGTATCCGCATGACCTCCAAGCTCGCACCGCTCTCGCTGGCTCTGGCCGGCACGCTTCTCGCTGCGCCCGCCTTCGCCGACGACATGCTGCACTGGCAGAACAACAGCCTCACCTACCTGTACGGCAAGGACTACAAGATCAACCCGCCCATCCAGCAGACGCTGACCTTCGAACACGCCAGCGGCTGGGCCTGGGGCGACATGTTCCTGTTCATCGACAACATCTTCTACAACGGCGTCAGCGGCAGCGATGGCCACACCTATTACGGCGAGTTCAGCCCGCGTCTGTCGCTGGGTAAGCTCAGCGGCCAAGACCTGGCCTTAGGCCCGGTCAAGGACGTGCTGCTCGCCGCCACCTATGAGCGCGGCGAGAGCACCGACGGCGTACCGAACCAGAACTACCTGCTCGGCCCGGCGGTTGACCTCGACGTGCCAGGCTTCGATCGCCTGGCCATCAACCTTTACTACCGCAAGCCGGACGGCAGTACCGGCAAACCGGCCGGCCAGTGGCAAGTCACGCCAACCTGGGCGATCACGATCCCGGTGGGCAAGTCCGACATCCTCTTCGATGGCTTCATCGACTGGGTGGTAAACGACGCCGGGTCCGAGCGCCGCGGGGACTTCGTCTCGAAGAACCTGCACATCAACCCGCAGATCAAGTACGACCTGGGCAAGGCACTCGACGGGGAGCCGGGACGGCTCTACGTGGGCTTCGAGTACGACTACTGGTCGAACAAGTACGGGATCGAGGATGGCGGGTTCGTCAGCCGTAACTTCGTGGGGCCAACCGACCAGAACACGGCGAGCTTCCTGGTGAAGGCGCATTTCTAGAGCCGCTGCCGCGCTTGTAAAGGAAAGGAAAAAGGCGACCTGCGGGTCGCCTTTTTCGTGGTCAGCGCTTTCGGCTACAACCGGAAACTTCCCATCTGCCGCCCCAGGTCTTCCGCCAGCTGCGAAAGCGCCTGGCAGTCGCTCCGGCAGGCTTGCACGTCCCGCGCCGTAGCCTGCGCCAGGTCGGCGATACCCTGCACGTTATGAGTGATTTCCTCGGTCACGCTGCTCTGCTCCTCGGTCGCCGCTGCGACCTGGGTGTTCATGTCGCTGATCGCCTCGACCTGCTCGGTGATGGCGCTCAGCGACTGTCCGGTGCGCTGGCTGGCCTGCACACCCGTCCCCGTCGCCGCCTGACCGGCATGCATCGAATTCACAGCGGTCTGCGCGCCGTTCTTGAGCCCCTGAATCATTTGCTGGATCTCATCGGTCGACGTCTGGGTACGGCTGGCCAGGGTACGTACCTCGTCGGCAACGACGGCGAACCCGCGCCCCATTTCGCCGGCACGGGCGGCCTCGATCGCGGCGTTCAGGGCCAGCAGGTTGGTCTGTTCGGAAATGCTACGGATCACCGCCAGCACCTTGTCGATGGACGCGACCTGCTGCGCCAGGTCAGTCACCGACTCGGCCGCGTGGCCGATCTCGCCGGACATCCGCTCGATATGCGCGATGGACTCGCCAACGACCGTGCGCGCCTGCATCGCCTCGCTGCGCGCACCTTGCGAGGCCTGCGCCGCGTTGCTCGCGTTACGGGCGATTTCCTGCACGGTGAGGCCCATTTCGTGCACGGCGGTAGCGACCATGTCCGTCATCTCGTGCTGGCGACCGGCACGCGTCGCCGTGTTGTCGACCACCTGCGCCACCTGGCCGACGGCCGTTCGCAATTGCTGGCTGGTCGTCAGCACGTCGCCGATCAACACTCGCAGGCTTGCGATGAAGCGGTTGAAGCCGCGAGCCAGGTCACCCAGCTCATCGGCGCGGCTCTCGTCCAGGCGTCGAGTCAGGTCACCGCCACCGCCACCAATCTCGACCAGCGCCTGGGTAACCTGCCGAATAGGCTTGACCAGGCCCCGCGCCAGCCAGACGACCAGACCGAGGAAGAACAAGGCAATGCAGGCGCCGATCAGGCTGATGGTCCAGAGCGTCCGACGCGCCTCGGCGAAGATTTCCGCTTCGGGCACCTCGCTGACGAGCACCCAGCCAAGACTCTCGAGCGGCTGCGCGATGGCCAGAAAGGTTTCCCCATCCCGCTCGAAACGCACGGCATCACGGGCCCCGCCGAGGAGCTGCCGCGCGGCCTCGCTGCCCGTCAGGGTCGAAAGATCGGTGCGATCATTGTGCTCGGCGCGAGGATGCACCTTGACCCGGCCATCCGCATTGATCAGGTAGACCTCGCCGCGCTCGCCAAAACGGAAATTGCTGATCAACTCGGACATGCTGCTCAAGCTGTAGCCGAGACCGGCGACGCCCAACGTGCGCCCGCCCGACTCAATCCGCTGGTTGATGAACAGCGTGGGCTGGCGGGTGGTCTTGTCGATATCGATCTCAAAGCGCCGTTCGATGCTGCTGTCGGCCAGGCTATAGAACCAGGCATCACCAGCAGCACTGCGGCTGAGCGTGCGTGACAGCCCAGCCTCGGAATAGTAGTTGCCGCTCTCAAGCACGGCGATGGAGGTGGTCAACGCCTTCTGTTGAGCCTTGACGCCCTCCAGGTAGCGGCCGACCGCATCGGCATCGAGCCCCGCTTCGCCGCCGCGCAGCCAGTCATGGACCAAGGCATTGCTGGCGATCCCCGCCGTGGCAGTGATGGGCGCGGTCAGCGTGCGCTCGATGTCCTTGCCGATGGCGCCGACGTTCGCCGGCAGCGCCTGCCCCACCAGGTAGCGCTCGGCCAGCCGATTGACCGCGGATGAATACACCAGGATCACGATCAGCAGGCTGGTCAGCAGGGCCGCCCCCATGCTGACGATCAACTGCCACTGGATACTGCGTTGCATGAAAGGCATAGGATGACCCTCGAGCACAGGATTAAGTACACATCTATCGGAAAAAATGTATACAAGTTGAATTTCTGACGCCAGGTATTTATCGACTGCACGGACGAGAGGCTGGAGGACCGTCCGGCGGACCGTCATGCATCAGGCGAACGGCAGCGTTGGCGACCGGCCAGCGAGCGTTCCGCTTCCTTGAGACGGCCAGGACGCAGGTGCTAGGATTCCCGCCCGGCCAACCGGCCTCGCAGGTAGTGAATCGAAGGGCCCATGACCAGTATCCGCGAGCGCAACAAAGCATTGATCCTTCGCGCAGCAAGCGAGGAATTCGCCGAGAAGGGCTTCGCCGCCAGCAAGACGAGTGATATCGCCGAGCGCGCCGGGCTGCCCAAGCCCAACGTCTACTACTACTTCAAGAGCAAGGAAAACCTTTACCGGGAGGTGCTGGACAGCATCGTCGAGCCCCTGCTGCAGGCCTCAGAGCCCTTCAACCAACCCGGGCATCCGGCCGATGTCCTGCGCGCCTACATCCGCACCAAGATCCGTATCTCGCGCGAGCACGCCTGTGCCTCCAAGGTATTCGCCAGCGAGATCATGCACGGGGCTCCGCATCTGCCCCCGGAGCGAGCCGAGCAACTCAATGCCCAGGCCAGCCACAACGCTGCCTGCATCCAGCGCTGGATCGACCAGGGCCTCATGGCTCAGGTGGACCCCAATCATCTGCTGTTCAGCATCTGGGCGGCGACCCAGACCTATGCTGACTTCGACTGGCAGATTTCCACCGTGACCGGCAAGTCCCGCCTCGAAGAGGCCGACTACGACGCCGCGGCGGAGACCATCATCCGCCTGGTCATCAAGGGCTGTGACGTCCAGGAATCGGCGCCGTCCCGCTGATGCCGACAAAACACTCCCCCCGCTTTTGTCCCGGCGAAACAGCGACGGGCGGCTCTGCGGCGAGGGATGTGTTTTTGATACGTTTTGCCATACAGCATGGCGTCAGCTTTTGACGTATGCCCTGCGCCTATCAATACTGGCGAACAAGCGGCCCGGAAAAAGGAAATTCTTTTGAGCCAACTGCGCAACAGCCTGTCGCGACAACTGTTACGTATCGTCTTGCTGTCCGCGCTGGCCGTCGGATTGGTATTGAGTTGTTCGCAGATCATCTTCAACGCCTACAGCACGCGCCAGCTCATCGACGCCGAGGCGCAGCGAATCCTGCGCATGACGCGAGACCCCTCGACGCAAGCGATCTACAGCCTGGATCGCGAGATGGGCGCTCAGGTGATGGAGGGGCTATTCCAGCACGAGTCGATCCGCAAGGCCGCCATCGGCCATCCCGGCGAGGAGCCACTGGCATTCAAGTCGCGGCCCTTGTCGGCGCAGCCGACCCGCTGGATCACCGACCCCATCCTTGACCGCGACCAGGACTTCTCCACCCCCTTATCGGCCGTCCACCCTACAACGAGTACTACGGCGACCTGAGCATCACCCTGGACACGGCACGCTACGGCGAGGAGTTCGTCAGCAACTCCCTGGTGATCTTCGTGGTCGGCATGCTGCGCGCGCTGACGCTGGGTCTGGTGCTTTACCTGATCTACGAATGGTTGCTGACCCGGCCACTGACCAAGCTCATCGAGCACCTCTCGAACATCAACCCGGACCGCCCCAGCGAAAACAAACTGCCGATGCTCAAGGGCCACGAAGAAAACGAGCTAGGCCTCTGGGTCGAGACGGCGAACGGCCTGCTCGCCTCGATCGAACGCAACATGCAGTTACGCCACGCCGCCGAGAGCAATCTCGAACGCATGACCCAGTTCGACTTCCTGACCGGCCTGCCCAACCGCCTCCAGCTGCAACAGCAACTCGACCATATCCTGACCGAAGCCGGGCGCTTGCAGCGCCGGGTCGCCGTGCTGTGCCTGGGCCTGGACGATTTCAAGGGCGTCAACGAACAGTACAGCTACCAGAACGGCGATCGCATGCTCATCGCGCTGGCCGATCGACTGCGTAAGCAGAGCGGGCGCATCGGCGCACTGGCTCGCCTGGGCGGCGACCAGTTCGTCATGGTGCTATCCGGCTTCGACAAACCCTACGAAGCCGCCGAACTGGCGCAGCAGGTGCTCGACGACCTCGAACGGCCGATCGTCCTCGATCGCGACAACGTTCGCCTGCGCGCCACCATTGGCATCACCCTCTTCCCGGAAGACGGCGACAGCACCGAAAAACTGCTGCAGCGAGCCGAGCAGACCATGACCCTGGCCAAGAGCCGGGCGCGCAACCGGTACCAGTTCTACGTCGCCAGCATCGACAGCGAGATCCGTGAGCGGAGGGAGCTACAGAAGGACCTCGGCGAGGCCATTCAGAGGGGCGAGTTCAAGCTCGTCTACCAGCCGCAAATCGACTATCGGCTCAAGCGCATCACCGGAGTGGAAGCACTGTTGCGCTGGGCGCACCCCAGCGGGCGGATGGTACCGCCGGACACCTTCATCCCGCTGGCCGAGCAGAACGGCAGCATCATCGCCATCGGCGAATGGGTGCTGGACCAGGCCTGCCGGCAGCTTCGCGAATGGCATCAACAGGGCTTCACCGATCTGCGTATGGCCGTCAACCTGTCCACGGTCCAGCTGCACCACGCCGAGCTCCCCAACGTGATCAGCAACCTGTTGGCTGCGCACCAGTTGCCGCCGGAAACGCTGGAACTCGAGGTGACCGAAACCGGGCTGATGGAAGACATCGCCGCCGCCACGCACAACTTGCACAGCCTGCGCCGCTCCGGCGCGCTCATCGCCATCGACGATTTCGGCACCGGCTATTCATCGCTGAGTTACCTCAAGAGCCTGCCGCTGGACAAGATCAAGATCGACAAGAGCTTCGTCCGCGACATGGACGCCGACGAGGGCGACGCCACCATCGTGCGCGCCATCATCCAGCTCGCGCGCAGCCTCGGTATGCAGGTCATCGCCGAGGGCGTGGAGACCGCCGAGCAGGAACGCTACCTGATCGCCGAGGGGTGCAACGAAGGCCAGGGCTATTACTACAGCAAACCGGTCCCGGCCGAGGAGCTGGACAGCCTGCTGCGCCAGTCCTTGCGCTTCGAGCGCAGCTTCAATCACGAGCCGTTGTAGCGGCGATCAGGTCCAAGCGGCAGCGACCATCAGCGCGCCGAGCAGACAGAGCAAGGCACCACCCAGCGCCTGCCACCGATAGCGCCGTACGAGCACTTCTTCGCCGTGGCTGGACAGCACGAATGGCAGCCCTTGCGGCGGCCGCGCCAGCAGATGCCGGACCGGCTGTTCGCTGGCGGCGCGCTGGCGTTGCTCGGCCTCGAGCTCGGCGGCGAGCCGCACCCGCCCCCATTCCGCCATATCGAGCTTGCCATCGCGATTATTGTCGAAGCGACGCAGCAGCCCGGCGTACTCTCCCTTCCACTCACGAACGATCTCAGCGCGGGCGGCCTCGAGCGCCAGCCCAGCGCGCCCTCCGCCCTCACTGCGGAAGTCGCCGACGGCGTACAACGGCTCGCCGGCATGCAACCGTTCCTCGGTGTAGCGGTAGCGCCGAGTGCCGCCAAGCCATGCCAGCAGGCCGGTCGACGGCAGCCCGCGTGGGTGGCGCAGGTCACCCGTCCAGACGTCACGCCGGCTCGGCAGTACATCCGCGCCGCGCGGGTCGATCAAGCAGTCGCCAGTGCCATCGAACAGCTTGAGCAACTCGGTGCTGACACCGTGCTCAAGCACTCGCCAGCTGCCGCGATTGTTCGTCCGGCGGTACTCCTCGATCCGGTAGCGCCACCACAGGCATGGCCGGGCGGTGAGCGGCGCCAGCAGTGGCGTGGGATCCGCGCGCTCGACCAGCACGCCAGCGAGCTCGACATGGCCCTGAGCCGCCGAACGAATGCGCGAGGTGGGCGTGTCCTGAAAATGACGCAACCGTGACCAGCGACCGACCCACAACCAGCCGCCCACCAGCGCGAGCACTGCGCCCATGCCGAGCTGCAACCATGACGCGTCCATCGGGCTCAATCGAACAGCGACTTGAGGTCGACATCGGCACGCTCGGCCTCGCTGAATTGCAGCAAGGCCGCCTGGCGAAAGCCGAACGCCCGCGCCAGCAGCACATCGGGAAACTGCTCGATGCGGACGTTGTTCAGGTTGACCGATTCGTTGTAAAGCTCGCGGCGGTCGGCAATGCCGCTTTCCAGCCCGCTGATGCGCTGCTGCAGGTGGCGGAAACTTTCGCTGGCGCGCAGCTCGGGATAGCTTTCCGCGACCGCGAACAGCCGGCCCAACCCGGCGCGCAGGCCTGTCTCGGCCTGCCCCAGCGCGGCGACATCGCCCTGCTCACGGGCGCTCGAAACGGCGTTGCGGGCCGCGATTACCCGTTCCAACGTGGCTCGTTCATGCTGCATGTACTGCTTGCAGGTCTCGACCAGCTTGGGTAGTTCCTCATGACGCTGGCGCAGGAGCACGTCGATGTTCGACCAGGCTTTGCCAACGCCGTGCTTGAGCCTTACCAACCCGTTGTAGAGCACGACTGCGTAGGTGGCGACCAGGAACAACAGGACCAGCAGGATCACGGCGCTCAGGCTCATCGGGGCTTTCCATGGGAACAAGGTAGGGAAACGGCATTCTAACGGCAGCTTCTCGCGCCATACGCGACCGACGCCACGCAATTTCTTTGCACAAAATGAAAATCTTTCGCATTATGCGCCGATACCGTTTGTCGCAGCCTCGCTGTCGACGCGTTCATACAAACCTGCAAGCAAAGGAACCCGCCATGCTACGCACTCCCGTCTGGGCCACCGCCAGCCTGTTGGCTGTCGCCATTTCTCTCGCTGGTTGCGGCGAAGACAAAGCGCCGGCCGAACAGGCCTCCGCACCGCAAGCCACTACTCAGAGCGAACCGGCAGCGGCTGCCCCCGAAACGGTGAACAGCGAAGCGGCCCAGGCCGTGGTCAAGCACTACGCCGACATCGCGCATGCCGTATTCAGCGACGCGCACAGCGCCGCGCTGAAGTTGCAGGAAGCAATCGACCAACTGCTGGCCAACCCGACCGATGAAACGCTGCAGGCAGCAAAGGACGCCTGGCTCGCGGCGCGCGTCCCCCACATGCAGAGCGAAGTGTTCCGCTTCGGCAATCCGGTGGTCGACGACTGGGAAGGCCAGCTCAACGCCTGGCCGCTGGACGAAGGCATGATCGACTACGTCGAGGGCGATTATCAGCACGCGCTGGGCAACCCGGGCGCCACCGCGAATATCATTGCCAACAAGGAACTGCAGATTGGCGAAGACAAGATCGACGTCAGTGAAATCACCGGCGAAAAGCTTGCCAGCCTGAACGAGCTGGCCGGCTCCGAGGCTAACGTCGCCACTGGCTACCATGCCATCGAATTCCTGCTGTGGGGCCAGGACCTCAACGGCACCGAAGCCGGCGCGGGCCAGCGTCCGGTCAGCGATTTCATCGAGGGAGACGGTTGCACCGGTGGTAACTGCGACCGTCGCCGCACCTACCTGAAGGCGGCCACCGAGCTGCTGGTCAGCGACCTCGAAGAGATGGTCAACGAGTGGAAGCCCGGCGCCGACAACTACCGCGCCAGCCTGGAGAAGGAATCGGCCGAGAACGGCCTGCGCAAGATGCTCTTCGGCATGGGCAGCCTGTCGCTGGGCGAACTGGCGGGCGAGCGCATGAAGGTCGCGCTGGAAGCCAACTCCCCGAAGACGAGCACGACTGCTTCAGCGACAACACCCACAACTCGCACTACTACAACGCCAAGGGCATCCGTAACGTCTATCTGGGTGAATACACCCGCATCGACGGTAGCAAGTTGACCGGCCCGAGCCTGGCGTCGCTAGTCGAAGGCATCGATCCGGAGCTCAACAGCACGCTCAAGTCCGATCTCGAGACGACCGAAGCCAAGATGCAGGTCCTGGTCACCAGCGCCGAGAATGGCGAAGCCTTCGACCAGCTGATCGCTCCGGACAACACCGAAGGTCAGGAAAAGGTGCGCGACGCAATCGCCGCGCTGGTCAAGCAGACCGGCTCGATCGAAAGCGCTGCCGCCGCGCTCGGTATCAGCGACCTGAACCCCGACACCGCCGATCACGAGTTCTGATCGGCTGCGGGAGGCTGCAGCGCAACGCTGCAGCCACTGCCGGCCCGTCACTGCGTTCTCGAAGCGCACAACGGGCCCGGCCTCCTGAATGAAAATTGCTCTTATTTAGCCACGCCCGGCCTGCTAAGATTGCCGCCTTTTCCAAGGCCCTGGTCACTCGATGCGCCCGTCATGCCGTTCAGCTCTCGTCCTGCTATTCGCCCTTGCGCTCGGTGCCTGCGACGAGCCCGCCCCGCGCTTCGAGCAGGCTGAACCCGGCGAAGCCCTGTCCGCCGGCAGCGCGACGGTCAAGCGATTCGACCAGAACGCGTTTTCCATGCCAGCGGCCAATCTGGCTCCGATCAGGCGCGTAGATTTCAGCGTCGGCAACAGTTTCTTCCGCAACCCCTGGGTCATCGCGCCCTCCTCGACGACCGCACGCGACGGCCTCGGCCCGCTGATGAACACCAACGCCTGCCAGAACTGCCACATCAAGGATGGCCGTGGCCACCCCGTCAAAGGCGAGCAGGGCAATGCCGTGTCCATGCTGGTACGGCTATCGATTCCAGCCGAATACGCCCACGCCGAGGTCGTCAGGCAACGCGGGATCGCGCCGGAACCAACCTACGGCGGCCAGCTGCAGGACATGGCGATTCCCGGCGTCGCGCCCGAAGGCAAGGTGCGCCTCAGCTACGGTACTCACATCGAGCGCTTCGCCGATGGCCATGAGGTCGAGCTGCGCAAACCGGCGCTGCACCTCACGCAGCTGGGGTATGGCCCACTGCATCCGGATACGCAGTTCTCGGTTCGCGTGGCGCCCCAATGATCGGCCTGGGCCTGCTCGAAGCCATCCCTGAATCGGCGCTGCTTGCCCACGCCGACCCGGATGACCGCAACGGCGATGGCATCTCCGGCCGGCCCAACCGCGTCTACGACCAGGCTACCGGCAAAACCGTCATGGGCCGCTTCGGCTGGAAGGCGGGACAGCCCACGCTCAATCAGCAGAACGCGGACGCCTTCTTCAACGACATGGGCTTGAGCACCCGCCTCTTCAATGGCACCAGCTGCACCGAGCGTCAGCAGGAATGCCGCGCCCTGCCTGATGGCGGCGAGCTGGAAGTCAGCGACAACATCCTGGCCCAGGTGCTGTTCTATACCCGCAACCTGGGTGTCCCGGCCCGCCGCAACGTGGACGACCCGCAAGTGCTCACCGGCAAGGGCCTGTTTCATCAGGCCGGCTGCCAGCGCTGCCATGTCCCGGCATTCACCACCAGTGCCGAGGCTGCCGAGCCGGAACTGGCCAACCAGCTGATCCGTCCCTACACCGACCTGCTATTGCACGACATGGGCGAAGGTCTGGCCGACGGCCGTCCCGAGTTCGAAGCCACCGGTAGCGAATGGCGTACCCCACCGTTGTGGGGTATCGGGCTGACCGAAACCGTCAGCGGCCATACCCAGTTCCTGCACGACGGCCGCGCACGCAACCTGCTCGAGGCGATCCTCTGGCACGGTGGCGAAGCGGAGCAGGCGAAACAGACGGTGCTTGGCTTCGACCAGGCCGAACGCCAGGCCCTGCTGGCCTTTCTCGAATCACTCTAGCTACGGAACATGAATTCCGTGCCAACCGGGGAACATCATGCACTCGAATCCTTACCCACGTTTTGCCGCCGCCATCACGCTGGGGCTGTTGCTGAGCGCCTGCGCACCGAGCGATCCCTACGCCGAAACCAGCACCACCCTGACCGACGAGGTCCTGCTGCCCGCCTATACGCAATGGGCCGAGGCCAACCGGCGCATGGCTGCCAGCAGCATCGCGTTCTGCGCGGACAACGAGGAGCTTGACGCGACGCGCCAGGCTTTCCTCAACGCCCAGTTCGCCTGGGCCGGTCTGCAACCGATGCTCGTCGGCCCGATGGGCGAAGGCAACCGCGCCTGGCAGGTTCAGTTCTGGCCCGACAAGAAGAACCTGGTCGGCCGCCAGGTCACGGCCCTGCTCAAGCGCAAACCCAACCTCACGCAAGCGGACATCGAGAACGGCAGCGTCGTGCTGCAGGGCCTATCGGCCTACGAATACGTGCTGTACGACAAGGCCGTCGACCTCACCGACAGCGCCACCAAGGCACGCTACTGCCCGCTGCTCGAGGCCATCGGCGAACACCAGCAGAAGCTCGCCGCCGACGTGCTTCAGGCCTGGGAAGCCGAGGACGGCATGACCGAGCAGCTCAAGGAATTCCCCAACGAGCGCTATGCCGACGCCAGCGAAGCCATTGCCGACATCCTGCGCGTCCAGGTGACGGCGCTGGACGGTCTGAAGAAGAAGCTCGGCGCACCGCTGGGCCGCCAGACCAAAGGGCATCCCCAGCCGTTCCAGGCCGAAGCCTGGCGCAGCGATGCCACCCTCGGCAGCATCGACGCCGCGCTCGCCGGCGCTCAACGCCTGTGGCAGGGAGCGGACGACAATGGCCTCAAGGCGCTGTACCAAAGGACCAGCAGGATCTGGCCTCGCGTATCGACGTGGCTTACGCCACCACCCGCAAGCACCTCGCCGATGCCATGGTGCCGTTCAGCGAACTCATCGCCAACGAGGCAGGACGTGAACGGCTCGATGCGCTCTATGACGACCTGAACACCTTGCACCGCCTGCACCAGACCGAACTCGCCCGCGCGCTGGGCGTGCAGATCGGCTTCAACGCCCACGACGGAGACTGACATGAAACGCCGTGCCTTCCTCGGCTGGGCAGTGCCCTGGTCGCCGCCACCGCGGTCGGTGGCTGGACCCTTACCCATACGTCCACGCAGCCATTGCTGCTGTCGGCGCGCGACGATGCCGACGGCAAGCACTACGCGGTTGGCTATCGGCTCGACGGCACTCGTCTATTCGCCACGCCGGTCGCCGAGCGTTGCCATGACATCTACGCCCACCCGCACCTGCCGCTGGCTGTCTTCGTCGGCCGGCGCCCGAGCCGCGAGAGCTACCTGATCGACAGCCGCGACGGCACCTTGCTGCAAGTGATCGCTTCGCCCCCGATCGTCACTTCTATGGCCATGGCGTGTTCCATGCCAGCGGCGATCTTTTCTACGCCACCGAGAACGACACCACCGACGCCGGCCGCGGCGTATTGGGCCTTTATCGTGTCGAGGAGCGTCGGCTGGTACGCATCGGCGAGCACCCCACCCACGGCATCGGCCCGCATCAGTTGCTGTGGATGCCGGACGGCGAAACCCTGGTCATCGCCAATGGCGGCATCCGCACCGAGGCCGACAGCCGCGAGATGATGAACCTCGACGCCATGGAGCCGAGCCTGGTCTTGCTGCGCCGCGATGGCACCCTGGTCAGCAAGGAACAGCTGCCCGAGCAGATGAACAGCGTACGACACCTGGCCGTCGCGGCCGACGGCACCGTGGTCTCCGGCCAGCAGTACGAAGGCGATCCCCTGGATCGCGCCCCGCTGCTGGCCATCAAGCGCCCGGGTCAGCCCTTCCAGCCGTTCCCGCTCGGCGAGGCGCAGCGCATGACCATGAACCAGTACACCGCCAGCCTGGCGATCAACGACAGCTTGCGACTGCTTGCCGTCACCGCTCCTCGCGGCAACACCCTGTTCGTCTGGGATCTGGACAGCACGGCACTGCGCGCCGAGATTCACCTGCCCGATTGCGCTGGCGTCGCCGCGGTCGACAAGGGCTTCGTGGTCAGCTCCGGACAAAGCCGTTGCCGCCTGCTCGACTGCACCGGGGAACGCTTCGCCAGCATGCCGCTGCAGCTGCCGGCCGGGCTCTGGGACAACCACCTGCGCCTGGTCTGAACACGCTCAAGTATCGAGTGACCGAGCCGAAACAGGGTGCGACATGGACGTCTCGACGGCCAACTGGCGCACCCTGCGTCAGCGGCATTACCCACTCGATGCGAGACCGTACATGACTCTCAAGACATCCCTGCGCGCGCAGATGCTGGTGCTGATTGCCGGCAGCCTGGCGACCATGCTGCTCATTGCACTGGGCAGCTTTTCCTTCCTGTCCAAGGACATCGCCGCGTATCAGCAATTGCTCAAGGGCCCGATCGAGGCCTCGCGGCTCATCGACCAGGCCAACCTCGAATTCAAGATCCAGGTCCAGGAGTGGAAGAACGTACTGCTGCGCGGCAAGTCGCCGGACAATCTGGACAAGTACTGGCAGAGCTTTGAAGCCCAGGAAGGCAAGGTGCAGGCGCTGCTCGGCACCCTGGTGCAGGTCAACCAGCACGATACCGCGCTGACCACCTCACTGCGCACCCTGCAGGATGAACACCGCAAGCTGGGCGCTGCCTATCGCGTCGGACGTGACGCCTTCCTGGCCGCCGGCGCCGACCCCAGCGCGGGAGACGCCGCGGTCAAGGGCATCGACCGCGCCACGAGCGACCAGCTCAGTGCGCTGGTCAACCAGTTGCGCGACAGCGCACAGCAGAACTCATCGATTATCAGTCGGGGCGCCGACCAGACGATCGTCACCGGCTCGCTGATCATGCTGATCGCCGGTGTATTGGTCACTCTGCTCAGCCTCTGGCTGGTCAATCGCAACCTGGTGTCGCCGATTCGCCACCTCATCGACCATATCGCCAAGCTCAGCCAGGGCCAGTTCTCCGAGCGCGTCGACAGCAGCCGCAAGGATGAACTGGGCCGCCTGGCCGTCGCGGCCAACGTGCTTCGCGACTTCCTGGCCGATACCTTCACCCGTCTGCAGCGCAGCACCTCGGATCTCGACAGCGCCAGTGGCGAGCTGAACGCGATCGCCGCGCTCATGAGCCAGGGCACCCGCGATCAATTCTCGCGCACCGATCAGGTCGCCACGGCCATGCAGGAAATGTCCGCCACGGCCCAGGAAGTGGCCCGTCACGCCGCCGACGCCGCCCGCGCAGCGGATGCCGCCGACCGTTCGGCGCAGGATGGCGAGCAGGTCATGCGTTCGACCATCGAGACCATCACCCACATGCGTGGCGAAATCAGTAACACCGCAGACGTCATCCGCCAGCTGGAAGCCGACAGCGGCCGCATCGGCAAGGTACTGGAAGTGATCCGCGGCATCGCTGACCAGACCAACCTGCTGGCGCTCAACGCAGCGATCGAAGCAGCCCGTGCCGGTGATGCAGGACGGGGATTCGCCGTGGTTGCCGACGAAGTGCGCACCCTGGCACGCCGCACGGCCGACTCGACGGCGGAAATCCACCAGATCATCGACACCGTGCAGACCGGCGCCGTGGATGCGGTGCGTGCGATCGAAAGCGGCCAGACCCACAGCGACAAGGGCGTCGAGCAGGTAACGGTGGCCGGCGACATGCTGCAGCGCATCACCCATGAGATCGAGGCCATCCGCGACATGAACCGGCAGATCGCGACCGCGGCCGAGGAGCAGACATCCGTTGCCGAGGACATCTCGCGCAACCTCGTCGAAATCACCCGCATCGCCACGACCAACCAGGACAACGTGGACCGCACCGAGAAGGCCAGCCAGAACCTGCATGAGCTGTCGACCAGGCTCAGCGACGTCACTCGCCGCCTGGCCAGCTGACGCCCTCGGGGCGGAGAGGTGGCGGCCCGGTCCTGCCCGCCTCTCCCACCCTCTCCCGACCGGGCCAGCCCTTTACTTGCGCCCGGTTCGCGGCTAACGTCTCCTTCGCTTTCATGGACCGCCTGGTCCAGCTAACAACAGATCGAGACCAGCCCCAGGCTGCACTCGTGACGCGTGTCCATCGGCTGCCTCGTACACGGCATTAGCAGCCGGCTCATTTCTCCAAGGAATACGGAACATGTGGCGCCGCATGCTGTTCATGCTCGGCGCGGTGATCGTCGTGGTACTGATCCTCGCCGCGCTCAAGTTCAACACCATCTACACCCAGATCCAGCAATTCCAGGCGCCCAAGCCGCCGATCGCGGTCGAAGTCCGGGAAGCCCGGCGCGAACCCTGGCAACGCCGGCTCCCCGCCATAGGGACACTAACTGCCTCGCAGGGCATCGACCTCACGGTGGAAATCGCTGGTACCGTCAGCGACGTCCAGTTCCGCTCCGGCGAAAAGATCGAGAAAGGCCAGCCCGTTGTCTTGCTCGACAGCGAAATCGAGCGTGCCAGCCTGGCCGCGGCCCAGGCCGACCTGCACCTGGCCAAGGTCGAGTTCGAGCGTGCGAGCAGCCTGGTCGACCGCCAGGCCATCTCCCGCAGCGAATTCGACCGCCTTAACGCCGAGGCGCAGAAAGCCGCGGCCACTGTCGAACAGCTCAAGGCCAGCCTGGCGAAGAAGCGCATCCTGGCGCCATTCTCCGGCACCATCGGGATTCGCCAGGTCGACGTCGGCGATTTCGTCGCAGCCGGTACGCCGTTGGCGACGCTGCAGGACCTGTCCACCCTCTTCGTCGATTTCTACCTGGCCGAGCAACAGGTGCCCCTGCTCGCGCTCGACCAGCCGATCCATGTCCGGGTCGCGGCGTTCCCGGGCGAGCATTTCGAAGGCCGGATCGTCGCCATCAACCCCAAGGTCGAGATCACCACGCGCAACGTCCAGGTTCGCGCCGAACTGGCCAACCCAGGCGAGCGATTGTTGCCGGGCATGTTCGCTGATCTGGAAGTGCTGCTACCTGAGCAAGCACCGCAGGTGGTGGTCCCGGAGACCGCCATCACCTACACGCTGTATGGCAACTCCGTGCTGCTGGTAAAGGAAGGCCAGCCGCCCGAAGGCGAAGCGTCGGCCGCGACAGCCGAGGCCGACGAGCCCTACCTCGTCGTCGAGCGACGCTTCGTCAGGACGGGCGATCGCCGGGGCGGTGAGGTGGTGATCCTCGAGGGCCTCGAAGCGGGCGAGCAGGTGGTGGTCGCCGGTCAGCTCAAGCTCGACAACGGCGCCCATGTGGCAATCGCCGAGACGCGCACGCTCGAAACCGAAAAGAACGCCCCGTCCACGCCCCGCTGACCGAGCGCCCAAGGATACGTCATGGCCTTTACAGACCCGTTCATCCGTCGTCCGGTGCTCGCCAGCGTGATCAGCCTGCTGCTCGTCCTGCTCGGCCTGCAGGCCTTCACCAGCCTGGTAATCCGCCAGTACCCGCAGATGGAGAGCGCGCTGATCACGGTGACCACCGCCTATCCCGGCGCGAACGCCGAAACCATTCAGGGCTACATCACCCAGCCGCTGCAACAGAGCCTGGCCAGCGCCGAAGGGGTCGATTACATGACCTCGGTGAGCCAGCAGAACGTTTCGATCATCTCCGTCTACGCCCGCATCGGCGCCGATACCGATCGCCTCTACACCGAATTGCTCAGTCAGGCCAACTCGGTGAAGAATCAGCTGCCGCAGAATGCCGAGGATCCGGTACTGAACAAGCAGGCCGCCGACTCGACGGCGCTGATGTACATCAGCTTCTACAGCGATCAGCTGAGCAATCCCCAGATCACCGATTACCTGTCGCGCGTCATCCAGCCGAAACTGGCGACACTGCCCGGCATGGCGGAAGCGGAGATTCTCGGCAATCAGGTGTTCGCCATGCGCCTGTGGCTGGACCCGGTGAAACTGGCTGCCTACGGCCTGGCCGCCTCGGACATCAACGATGCCATTCGCAAGTACAACTTCCTAGCCGCCGCTGGCGAGGTGAAAGGCCAATACACCGTCACAAGCATCAACGCCGACACCGAACTGAAGACACCGGAAGCCTTCGCCCGCATTCCGGTCAAGACCGAAGGCGACAGTCGGGTGCTGCTCGGCGACGTGGCGCGGGTCGAGATGGGCGCCGAAAGCTACAACGCGGTCAGCTCCTTCGACGGTATTCCTTCGGTCTACATCGGCATCAAGGGCACACCCAGCGCCAACCCGCTGGACGTGATCGAAGAAGTCCGCGCGGTGATGCCACAGATCGAGTCGCAGCTGCCACCCGGCCTGAAAGTGACCATTGCCTATGACGCGACGCGCTTCATCCAGGCGTCCATCGACGAGGTGGTCAAGACGCTCGCCGAAGCGGTAGTGATCGTCATCGTCGTGGTATTTCTCTTCCTCGGGTCGCTGCGCTCGGTGCTGATCCCGGTGGTGACCATCCCGCTGTCGATGATCGGCGTGCTGTTCATCATGCAGGCCATGGGGTACTCGATCAACCTGCTCACCTTGCTGGCGATGGTCCTGGCGATCGGACTGGTGGTGGACGACGCGATCGTCGTGGTGGAGAACATCCACCGGCACATCGAGCAAGGCAAGACGCCCTTCCAGGCGGCCATCGACGGCGCCCGCGAGATCGCCATGCCCGTGGTGACCATGACCATCACCCTCGCCGCCGTGTACGCGCCCATCGGCTTCCTGCAGGGGCTGACCGGCGCCCTGTTCCAGGAGTTCGCCTTGACGCTGGCCGGCGCCGTGCTGATCTCGGGCATCGTGGCGCTGACGTTGTCGCCCATGATGTGTTCGCGCCTGCTGCGTCACGAGGAGAACCCCAGCGGCCTCGCCCACCGGCTCGACCTGCTGTTCGATCGCCTGAAGCGCCGCTACCAGCGTGCCCTGCACAGCACGCTGAACACGCGTCCGGTGGTCCTGGTGTTCGCGGTGATCGTGCTCGGTCTGATTCCGGCCTTGCTGATGTTCACCGAGAGCGAGCTGGCGCCCGAGGAAGACCAGGGCATCATCTTCATGATGGCAAGCGCTCCCCAGACCGCCAACCTCGACTACCTGAATGCCTACACGGATCAGTTTCTCGAGATCTTCAAGTCGTTCCCCGAGTACTACTCCTGGTTCCAGATCAATGGATTCAATGGCGTGCAGAGCGGCATCGGCGGCTTTCTTATGACGCCCTGGGACGAGCGCGAGCGCACGCAGATGGAGGTACTCCCCCGAGGTTCAGGCAAAGATCGACCGAATCCCGGGCCTGCAGGTGTTCGGCTTCAACCTGCCCTCGCTTCCCGGCACCGGCGAAGGCCTGCCGTTCCAGTTCGTCATCAACACGGCCAGCGACTACGAGTCGCTGCTGCAGGTCACCGAACGAATCCGGGACAAGGCACAGGCCTCGGGTAAGTTCGCCTTTCTCGACGTCGACCTGGCGTTCGACAAGCCGGAAGTGGTGGTCGACATCGACCGTCAGAAGGCGGCGCAGATGGGCGTCAGCATGGAAGACCTCGGCCTGACCCTGGCGACCCTGCTCGGTGAAAGCGAGATCAACCGTTTCACCATCGAAGGCCGCAGCTACAAGGTGATTGCCCAGGTCGAGCGAGCCTACCGCGACAATCCGGGGTGGTTGAACAACTACTACGTGAAGAACGACCGAGGCGAGATGTTGCCGCTGTCGACGCTGATCACCGTCAGCGACCGCGCCAGGCCGACCCAACTGACCCAGTTCCAGCAGCTCAACGCGGCGACCATCCAGGGCTTTCCCATCGTCAGCATGGGCGAGGCCATCGAGACGCTACGCAGCATCGCCGCCGAGGAGGCACCGCAGGGTTTCACCTTCGACTATGCCGGTGCGTCGCGTCAGTACATCCAGGAAGGCAACGCACTGTACGTCACCTTTGGTCTGGCACTGGCGGTGATCTTTCTGGTGCTGGCCGCGCAGTTCGAAAGCTTCCGTGATCCCCTGGTGATTCTGGTCACGGTGCCGTTGTCGATCTGCGGCGCCCTGGTCCCCCTGTTTCTCGGCCTGTCCAGCATGAACATCTATACCCAGGTCGGCCTGGTGACGCTGATCGGCCTGATCAGCAAACACGGCATCATGATCGTCGAATTCGCCAACCAGCTGCGTCTGGAACGGGGTTTGAGCCGGCGGGAAGCGGCCGAGGAAGCCGCCGCCATTCGCCTGCGGCCGGTCCTGATGACCACCGCGGCGACGGTCTTCGGCATGGTCCCGCTGATCCTGGCCAGCGGTGCCGGCGCAGTCAGCCGCTTCGATATCGGCCTGGTGATCGCCACGGGCATGACCGTGGGCACGCTGTTCACCTTGTTCGTGCTACCGGCGGTCTACAGCCTGCTGGCCAGCCCGGACCGACCAGACGCCTTGCAGGAGCGCGCCTGAAGGCATCAGCGCTGTCGCAGCGCCTGATGGTGAAGAAGGGAAATTGCAGGGCACATCGCGCCTCGGGTCGCAGGGTCCCTACTGCGGGCGTCACCCCTGACTGACAAGGCTCTGTGACAGGCCGTACATGAACAGGAGCAGGTCGTGATCCGGGCGAACCTCGGCCGCAGAGGCTCGCGCGATGCGCGGCACCGGGCATTGATTGCCAAGCTCGCTTCGCGCAATGACCCGGGCGTCAGGTTCGTTCCAGGCAGCCGCGCACAACGAAGCGACGCCCAGCGCGCCAACCAGAAACAGTCCTCGTGCCATTTCAAGCTTCATTGCGCAAACCTTTGATATGTCGTGATTTGAGTATCTGACCATAGACCAGGGTGAACCAGGTCGCTCGGCCAGGCGACCAACGGTCCATCGCCTGATGCATCGACCGCGTGGCGGAGAAACTGCCTGCGCCAGATGACGGCAGCATGACGCGCCGTCGTGCGTCCAAAAAAAGCCCCGCACGAGGCGGGGCTTCTTGTACAGCTGGGGTGCCGGTCGGCTTACATCATGCCGCCCATGCCACCCATGCCGCCCATGTCCGGCATGGCCGGAGCCGGCTTGTCTTCCACGATCTCGGCAATCATGGCTTCGGTGGTGATCATCAGACCGCCGATGGAAGCCGCTGCCTGCAGTGCCGAACGGGTAACCTTGGCCGGGTCGAGAATGCCCATCTCGATCATGTCGCCGTACTCGTCGGTCGCAGCGTTGAAGCCATAGTTGCCCGAACCCTGCTTGACCTTGTCGACCACAACGCTCGGCTCGCCACCGGCATTGGCAACGATCTGACGCAGCGGCGCTTCAACAGCGCGGCGCAGCAAGGTGATACCGACGTTCTGGTCTTCGTTGTCACCCTTGAGCTCGGAGATCGCCTGAAGAGCGCGCACCAGGGCAACGCCGCCGCCAGGCACCACGCCTTCTTCGACGGCTGCACGAGTAGCATGCAGGGCGTCTTCAACGCGGGCTTTCTTCTCTTTCATCTCAACTTCGGTGCCAGCGCCGACCTTGATCACCGCAACACCGCCAGCCAGCTTGGCCAGACGCTCTTGCAGCTTCTCTTTGTCGTAGTCAGAGGTTGTGTCTTCCACCTGCTTGCGGATCTGCGCAACGCGGGCTTCGATGTCGACCTGCTGACCAGCACCATCGATGATGGTGGTGTTTTCCTTGTTCAGCACGACGCGCTTGGCGTTACCCAGGTGCTCCAGGGTAGCGGTTTCCAGGCTCAGGCCGACTTCTTCGGAAATCACGGTACCGCCAGTCAGGATCGCGATGTCCTGCAGCATGGCCTTGCGACGATCGCCGAAGCCAGGCGCCTTGACGGCAGCAACCTTGACGATGCCACGCATGTTGTTGACGACCAGAGTGGCCAGGGCTTCGCCTTCGACGTCTTCAGCAACGATCAGCAGCGGACGACCGGCCTTGGCAACGCCTTCCAGCACCGGCAGCAGTTCGCGGATGTTGGAGATCTTCTTGTCGACCAGCAGCAGCATCGGGTTGTCCAGCTCGGCGACCATGGTGTCCGGCTTGTTGATGAAGTACGGGGACAGGTAGCCGCGATCGAACTGCATGCCTTCGACGACGGACAGCTCGTTTTCCAGGCCCGAGCCTTCTTCAACAGTGATGACGCCTTCTTTGCCGACCTTTTCCATGGCTTCGGCAATGATCGCGCCGATGGAGCTGTCGGAGTTGGCGGAGATGGTGCCGACCTGAGCGATGGCCTTGAAGTCGGCGCACGGCTTGGACAGGTTCTTCAGTTCCTTGACGATGGCGATGGTCGCCTTGTCGATGCCGCGCTTGAGGTCCATCGGGTTCATGCCGGCCGCAACGGCCTTCAGGCCTTCGTTGACGATGGCCTGGGCCAGAACGGTCGCGGTGGTGGTGCCGTCACCAGCTTCGTCGTTGGCCTTGGACGCAACGTCCTTGACCAGCTGGGCGCCCATGTTCTCGAAACGATCCTTCAGCTCGATTTCCTTGGCGACGGAAACGCCATCCTTGGTGATGGTCGGAGCACCGAAGCTCTTCTCCAGCACCACGTTGCGGCCTTTCGGGCCGAGGGTCGCCTTGACCGCGTCCGCCAGGACGTTCACGCCAACCAGCATCTTCTTGCGAGCGGAGTCGCCGAACTTAACTTCTTTAGCAGCCATGTTGATTCTTCCTCAAAATCTGTTGATGGAGCGCAATTCGCAAAGCGAACGCTGATCAGGCTTCGACGACGGCGAGGATTTCGTTCTCGCTCATCACCAGCAGGTCTTCACCGTCGACCTTGACGGTATTGCTGCCGGAGTAAGGGCCGAACACGACCTTGTCACCCACCTTGACGGCCAGGGCACGTACTTCGCCGTTGTCCAGAACGCGGCCAGTGCCAACAGCGACGACTTCGCCACGGTTCGGCTTTTCGGCAGCGGAGCCCGGCAGAACGATGCCGCCTGCGGTCTTGGTTTCTTCTTCGCTGCGACGAATCACGACGCGGTCATGCAGAGGACGAAGCTTCATTGTCGATCTCTCCTAGTACAGTGGTTTCCATGCCGGTGCATCTGCATCGGCGGGTTGGGCAAATCCGGCGGTGCCGGTTGCGGCCCGCAACGCGAGCCGCAGAAGACGGACTGTCAAATCGCGACAGCGACCTTTCGGTGTCCGCTACATGCGGGCGGGGAAAACGAATTCAAGGGGCGCGTCGTGATTTTTTTCATCTGAGAACGAAAAAGGCATGCCCGAGCATGCCTTCGATCGATTGTCCCGACCGCTACTTGTCGCGGCGCTCCCACTCGCCCTCGATCACGTTGGGCCGATGGTTGCCGGGCTGCTCGCCGCTCCGTTGCCGAATGTCATCTTCAAAAGCACGACGACGTTGCGCCTGACGCTCGATACGGCGCCCAACCAGGCCCAGAAACAGCCGACGGGTCGGCGGAAAGAGCACCAGCAGGGCGATCACATCGCTGAGAAAACCAGGCAGGAACAGCAACCCGCCGGCCACCGCCATCATCAACCCCTGGAGCATTTCCTGCTCCGGTAGCTCACCGCGCGCGAGGCGCTCACGCGCTCGCCAGGCGGTGGCGAAACCGGCCAGGCGCAACAGCAGAATGCCCGCCATACCACTGATGATCAGTAGCAGGATGGTCGGCAGAACGCCAATGGAACTGCCGACCTTGATCAGCACAGCCAGCTCGGCGAGCGGAAAGAGCAAAAAAGAAGCAGGAAGATACGCATCGAAGATCCTTTGGCGGAAGAACGGCTTCCGAAGTGGTGTAGATGACGTCGGACGTCGGCGGATTCAACCCATGGCCGCCCTCGCCCTGTAACGAATTATTCGCGCTTTCGGTCGATCACGCCCTGGCCATCGAGACGAGCGCCTGGCGCACAGCGCCGGGGTTGGTACAAGGTTCGGGGAACGCCAGCCAGTGGATCGCCTGCCCGATGCGCAGGTGGAACCCTTCGCTGTCGATCCCCACCATCTGTGCCGGTTCGCTGGAGGGCAGTCCGGCCTGCTGTACGTAATGGGCAATCGCGGCGGTATGGTCGGCGTTCATGTGTTCGAGCATGCCGCCTTCCCGATCGCCCTCCCCGCGAAGGGATTGCCCAGCGCGACCTGATCCAGCCAATGAATCGCGCCGAAGCCGCCAATGAACCGCCAGCGCACCGGCTGCAATGTCCAGAAATCGAAGTCATGCGCGCGGTGATAGTCGCGCGATTCGGGGAAATAACGGTAGTAACGCCGCGCCGCGGCTTCGATGGCGGCTTCGGAATCGAGCGGGCGGGCCTCGGCCAGCAAGGTCAGGCGACCGGCCGCCTGCACATCCTCCGCCCCACGCTCGCCGACCAGCAATGAGCAACGCCGGTCCGCCATCAGGTTGCGCGTGTGCTGGGCGATCCGGCTGATCAGCAGCAGCGGGCAGCCGGCGGCGTCCAGGCAATAGGGCACGACCGAACCGAAGGGGAAACCGGGCATCGCCTGCGAGTGTGTCGAGAGCATGCCGCGGTATTCCTTGAGCAGTAAGAGTCGGGCATGCTTGGTGGCTTCTGCGCTCACGGAGGCTCCTCGGGGCGGGTCACGGCTGGGTCGCCCCAGCATACCGATTCGACTTCGCGGCGTCGCGAGCGCCTCGACAGCAGGAGATCACATGCAGCTCAACGACAAGGTCATCATCATCACCGGCGGCGGCCAGGGGCTCGGCCGTGCCATGGGCGAATACCTCGCAGGCAAAGGCGCGAAAGTGGCGCTGGTCGACCTGGGCCAGGCGCGACTGGACGACGCAGTGGCCGCCTGCAAGCAGGCCGGCGGCGATGCCCGAGCCTATCTATGCAATGTGGCGGACGAGGCGCAGGTCAGCCAGATGGTTGCCCGTGTAAGCGAAGACTTCGGCGCCTTGGACGGTCTGGTCAACAACGCCGGCATCCTGCGCGACGGGCTGACCGTCAAGGTCAAGGATGGCGAGCTGTCGAAGATGAGCCTGGCCCAGTGGCAGGCCGTGATCGATGTGAACCTGACCGGCGTATTCCTTTGCACGCGAGAGGTCGCAGCCAAGATGATCGAGCTGAAGCGCACCGGGGCGATCATCAATATTTCGTCGATTTCCCGGGCCGGCAACATGGGGCAGGCGAACTACTCCGCGGCCAAGGCAGGCGTCGCTGCCGACACCGTGGTCTGGGCCAAGGAACTGGCACGCCATGGCATCCGAGTGGCGGGCGTCGCCCCTGGCTTCATCGAAACCGAGATGGTGGCCGGCATGAAGCCCGAGGCGCTGGAGAAGATGGCCGCAGGCATTCCGCTCAAACGGCTGGGCAAGCCGATGGAGATTGCCCATTCGGTCGCCTACCTCTTCGAGAATGACTATTTCACCGGACGCATTCTGGAGTTGGACGGCGGCTTGCGCCTGTAACGCAAGGACGCCACGGAGAACGGCTGGGGCGCGGTCACCAACGCCCCAGACCGGTAGTCGACTGGCCGTTACCAGCCGATGCCGAAGCCGATGCTGTAGCGGGTTTCGTCGAGGTCGCTTTCGGCGCCGCTGACGATGTCCTTTTCGGCCTTCATGTTCAGCGAAGCCCAGTCGGTCACCTTGTAGCGCAGCCCCACCGCCGCATCGAGTTCATAGTCCGCAACGTTTTCCAGCGGCTTGCCGATCTCGCCCTGGCTGAACAGTTCGAACGTCTTGCCGACCAGGTAGCGGTTGTAGTCCCACTTCATCGCCAGCGAATAGAAGTCTTCCTTTTCGCCACTGGCAAATTCGTAGTCACTGCGGTTGAGCAGCGACGCCAGCGAGAAGGCACCCAGCTCGTTGTCCCAGAACTGGTAACCGGGACCGGTACCGATCGTGCGCTGACGCCGTACGTCTTCGATCTTGTCGCGCTTGTATTGCAGCCGCCCCTGCCAGAACCAGTGCTCGTCGATAAAGCGGTCGAGCGCGTACTCGGCGTCCCAGTTGTCCGTGGCCGTCACGCCGTCACGGTATTCGCGGTTGTAGCTGCCCTTGCCGTTGTGCCGCCAGAGACCGTGACGCGCCGAGGTGTCGAAGGACACGTCATAATCGTCGGTATCGGTTTCGGCCCGCTTGTAGTCCAGTGCGACGTCGATGTTGCCTTTCCAGGTGAGGTCCTGAATCAGCGGCTTGGGATGGATGATCTGGCTGATGCTGCTCAACGCAACGGTGCGCGGCTCGCCGCCGTTGCTCAGGATGACCTTGCCGTCATCGGCGGCCTGCAGGGACTTGGCGATCTCTCCGGTCACGTCATCCTGCTTGATCAGCAGTTGCTGATTGCTTTCCAGGGTCGCGACCTGGCTCCACTTCACCGGGATGGAGCCACCGTACTCGGTTTCGATCAGCAGTTTGCCGCCATCCAGCACACTGATCTTGCCGGTGAGTCGGTCTCCATTCTTCAGCCATACGGTATCGGCCAATGCCGGCAGGGTCAGGGTCGACAGGGCAAAGCAAAGCAGGGTTCTGGGAAACATCGTGAGGTCTGCGAGAGGGCTAAATGAGAAAGCCTGCCATTATCCTGATGCGCTGGCAGACAACAAGCGCAGACCGCTGAACGGAACGCTTGCAAAGACGAACCGTGCGGCGCGCTTGCCCCTCCTCAGGGCGAGGGAGCAAGCTTCAGGGCGCTGATCACCTCCACCCGCGGAGAGGCGATGAACGTAGACGAGTTCCATCGAAACGCACTGCACAACGGCGATCCCGAGGCACGCCGGGCCGCCCTTTATCTGACGTTGGCACAGATCCCGGAGGGCCGCGTGACCAGCTACGGCGAGCTGGCGGCCATGGCCGGCCTGGGGCGCGCGGCACGCTGGGTCGGACGCATGCTTTCGCAACTGCCGGACGACACGCGCCTGCCCTGGCACCGGGTGATGGGCGTCGGAGGACGGCTGAGCCTGCCGGCGGGCAGCCCCGCTGGAGACGAGCAGCGCGCCAGGCTGCGAGCCGAAGGGGTGATGGTGGTCAACGACCGCGTCGACATACGTCGACACGGCTGGCATTCGCCGGAGCACAGCGGGTAGAGTGCGCGTTCACTCGCCATGCCCGATTGCCTATGTCCCGTGATACCTGGCGTGCCGCACTCGCCGCCTATGCCAGCCCTGCCTCGCTGACCCTGCTCGTGCTCGGTTTCGCTGCCGGTCTCCCGGCCATCCTGGTGTTCTCCACCTTGTCGGTCTGGCTGCGCGAGGCTGGGGTATCCCGCGAGACGATCGGCTTCGCCAGCTGGATCAGCCTGGCCTATGCGTTCAAATGGGTCTGGTCGCCGATGCTCGATCAGTGGCGGCTTCCCTGGATCGGCAAGCTGGGCCGGCGACGTTCCTGGCTGGTCCTGTCGCAAGCGGTGATTGCCATCGGCCTGATCGGCATGGCGCTGTGCAATCCGCAGACCAGCCTGACCATGCTGATCGCGCTGGCCGTCGCCGTCGCCTTCGCTTCGGCCACTCAGGACATCGCCATCGATGCCTACCGACTGGAAATCGCCGAAGACAAGCTGCAAGCCACGCTGGCCGCCAGCTACATGACCGGCTACCGGATCGCCATGCTGCTGGCCAGTGCTGGCGCGCTGTTCCTCGCCGAGTGGCTGGGCTCGAGCAACCTGGACTACAACCAGTCGGCGTGGACGGCGACCTACCTCGTATTCGCCCTGCTCATCCTGCCGGGCCTGCTGACCAGCCTGCTGATCCCCGAACCCGAAGCAGGCGTCCCGCTGCCTCACCAGCCCTCACGCTACAGCTTCAACCACCAGTTGGCCGCGGTCGGCCTGCTGCTGGTGCTGTTGATCTCGATACCGGCGATGATCAACGCGCTGATCGCCCAGGCCTGGCCGCGGGCGATCCTGTACCTTCTGTTCATCATCGGTTCGCTTTCACCGGCGGGTCGCAGCCTGCTGGTGCCGGTCCGGCAGATGCTTGGACAGGCCAAGCAACGCCAGCGCCCGCCGCACTTCGACTTCGTCCATCAGGCCGTCTCGGTGATCGTGCTGATCATCCTGCTGGTCGCGACGGGCGGGATGTTTCAGTCCTTCTGGGGTGGCTACTGGCCGCGCGGCACCATGTACCTGCTGATCGTCTGGGGTTGCCTGTCGGCACCGGGACGTATCCTCATGGGGCCAGTACTGACACCGATCACCGACTTCATTCTGCGCTACCGTTGGCAAGCCTTGCTGCTGCTCGGGCTGATCGCCACCTACCGGATGTCCGACACGGTGATGGGCGTGATGGCCAACGTCTTCTACATCGATCAGGGTTTTTCCAAGGACGAAATCGCCAGTGTCAGCAAACTGTTCGGCCTGATCATGACCCTGCTCGGCGCCGCGTTCGGTGGCCTGCTGATTGTCCGGTTCAGCATCCTGCCCATTCTGTTCCTGGGCGGTCTGGCCTCGGCGGTAACCAATCTGATGTTCGTCCTGCTGGTCGGCATGGGTGCGAACCTGAACATGCTGATCGTGACCATCTCCTGCGACAACTTCAGCGGCGGCCTGGCCTCGACCGCGTTCGTCGCCTACCTGTCGAGCCTGACCAACCTGAAGTTCTCGGCGACCCAGTACGCCCTGCTCAGCTCCCTGATGTTGCTCCTGCCCCGGCTGATCGGCGGCTACTCGGGCGTCATGGTCGAGCACCTCGGCTACAGCGACTTCTTCCTCGTGACCGCTTTGCTCGGCGTACCGACCCTGATCCTCATCGCCTGGCAGTGGTCGCGCAACCGGCACACCCCCAGGCCAACGAGGCGTTGCCCCGCACGGAGCAATCGACGCCATGAAAAAAGCCGGCATAGCCGGCTTTTTTCAAATCCAGTTCGACGCGCGCTGTTTCAGCTCTGCACCAGGTGCACAACCCGCTGCGGGAATGGAATGCCGATGCCCGCCGCATCGAAGCGCTCCTTCAACTGTTCGGTGAAGCTGAAGGTGACGGGCCAGTAGTCACCGGTGGCCACCCAGACCCGCAACGACAGGTTGACCGAGCTATCACCCAGGCCGGTCACGAAGACCACGGGCTCCGGATCGCGCAGAACGCGCTCGTCCTCGGCCAGCTCCAGCAAGATCTTGCGCGCCAGTTTGATATCCGCGCTGTAATCGATGCCCACGTTGATGTCCGCACGCCGGCGGGGCTCGCGGGAATAGTTCGTGATGTGCCCGTTGGAGAGGCTGCCGTTGGGTACGACGATGGTCTTGTTATCGGCGGTCTTCAACACGGTATGGAAGATCTGGATGGAATTCACCGTGCCGGCCACGCCCTGTGCCTCGATCCACTCGCCGACCCGAATTGGGCGAAAGATCAGAATCAACACACCGCCGGCGAAGTTGGCCAGGCTGCCCTGCAGAGCCAGGCCGATCGCCAGACCGGCGGCACCGATCACGGCGATGAACGAGGTGGTCTCGACACCGATCATCGAAGCCACGCTGATCAGCAGCAACACCTTGAGGACGATGCCGCCCAGGCTTTCGATGAAGCCGTGCAGCGAGGGGTCGACCTGGCGGAGCGTGAGCAGCTTGCCCACCTTGCCGATGAAGGCGTTGATCAGCCACCAGCCGATGAGGAAGGTGATCAGCGCCAGGGCCACCTGCGCGCCATACTGTAGAACGATGGGCAGCCAGGCCTCGGACAGATCGACCAGATAATCGACACTCAAATCCATGGGTATGGGTCTCCATGAGGACGCCGCGCGCACCCGAGCAATCGAATGCGCATCGGCTAGTACGAGAAGCACCACGAGGGTGCGTAGAAGGGATCAGTCGCGGAAGTTGTTGAACTGCAGCGGCATGCCAAGATCCTTGCTGCGCAGCAGGGCGATGGCTTCCTGCAGGTCGTCGCGCTTCTTGCCGGTCACGCGCACCTGTTCGCCCTGGATCGCGGCCTGCACCTTGAGTTTGGCATCCTTGATCTGGGCAACGATCTTCTTCGCCAGCTCCTTGTCGATGCCTTCGCGCAAAACGGCTTCCTGTTTGACCATCTTGCCGGACGGATAGGGATCCTTGATCTCGAGGCACTGAATATCGATCTTGCGCTTGACCAGGCTCAACTTGAGGATTTCGAGCATCTGCTCCAATTGGAAATCCGCTTCGGCGGTCAATGTGACGGTCAGTTCCTTGAACTCGAAACTGCCTTTGCCGCGCAGATCGTAGCGTCGATCCAGCTCCTTGATGGCATTGTCGACGGCATTGGTCACTTCGTGCTTGTCCAGCTCGGACACCACGTCGAACGAGGGCATGGGCTTCCTCCATTGGTTGGGAACGGCGCTATCCTGTGATCCAGCGCGCGTAGCTTGACGGTTCAAATGCGCCATCATTATAACTGCTCACGTTGACAACCCGGCCGCCGAATGCGTTCTGGCAGCGCCTCCCCCACCGAGTCATTTCATGCCCAACCCCCAACTCAGCATCCTGGTCGTCGACGACGCCAAGTTTTCGAGCGTCATGATCGGCCGTGCACTGACCAAGGCGGGTTACGAGGACGTGCGCTTCGCCAACAGTGCCGGCGCCGCCCTGCGATTGATCGAAGAGCGCCCCGCCAATGTCCTGCTCGCCGATTGGCTGATGCCCGAAATGGACGGCCTCGAACTGACGGCCCAGGTGCGCCAGCAGGACGAAATGTCGGACCACTACACCTATATCGTCCTGCTCACCGGTCGTGACGGCCCGGACGTGCTCGGCCACGCATTCGACCGCGGCGTGGATGACTTCATCAGCAAGTCCACCATGAACGAGCAACTGGTTCCGCGCGTCTACGCCGCCGACCGCATTTGCGGCTCCTTCCAGCGTCTGATGCAGGAGAACCGCCTGCTCACCCAGAACATCGCCAGCCTCGAACAACGCAATCTGATCGACCCGGTGACCGGGCTCGGCAACGCGCGCTATCTTTACCAGCGCCTGGGCGACAGCCTGCGCCAGCTCGAAAGCCGTGGCGGTGCGCTCTGTTATTTGATGATCGGCCTGCCGGAGATCGATGCGCAACGACAGCGCTATGGCGATCCGTTTCACCAGGAACTCCTGCGCGGCGTCGCCCGGCGTCTGCAACAGTTGGTCCGACCATTGGACACGCTGACACGCCTGGACGACGGCCATTTCGGCCTGCTGACGATGATCGAGGACCTCAAGGGGTGCTCGCCCAGCAGCTTCAAACGCCTGCATGAGGGGCTGAATCTCAAGGCATTCAAGACCAGCGAAGGCTTCATTTCGGTGAAGGCCGGTATCGGCCTGGTCAGCCTGGATGCCAGCGCCCTGCCTGTCGAGGCGCGAGCGCTCACCGCGCGGGCGGAATCGTTGCTGACCGACGCCTATACTACCGGCCGCATCGTCCCCTACCGCTTCAAGCAACCCGCCTGATGACCTGGCACGTACTGGGTGCGGGAAGTCTCGGCTGCCTCTGGGCCGGGCGCCTCTTCCGTGCGGGCATCGTCACCCGCCTGGTATTGCGCAACGAGCAGCGGCTCGCCGACTTCCAGGCCGCCGGCGGCCTCCGCCTGGTCGAAGCCGGCGTGACCCAGCGCCTGCCAGTCCCGGCGGAACTTCCCGATTCACCCGGCCCCATCGAGCGTCTGCTGGTGGCCTGCAAGGCCTACGACGCCGAGACCGCCGTCGCGTCCGTCGCCTCCCGCCTGACCGATGGCGCAGACATCCTGCTGCTGCAGAACGGCCTGGGTAGCCAGCAAGCCGTGGCGCAGCGCTGGCCGCAACACCGCTGCATCTTCATCTCGGGCACCGAGGGCGCCTATCGTCGCGACGCCTTCGAGGTCGTCCATGCCGGGCTTGGACAGAACTGGCTGGGCGACCCGGACGACCCGACCCCACCAGAGTGGCTAGCCGAACTGGACGCAGCCGGTATTCCCCATGAGTGGACGCGCGAGATACTCACACGTCTGTGGCGCAAGCTGGCACTCAACTGCGCCATCAATCCGCTCACTGTGCTGAACGACTGCCGCAACGGCGCCCTGCTCGCGCAGCGTGACGGACTGCACGCGCTCTGCAGCGAACTCGAGCGAATCCTGCGTGCGTGCGGACAGGCCGAAGCCGCAAGCAATCTCGAACGCGAGGTACTCCTGGTGATCGAGAAGACCGCCGAGAACTACTCGTCCATGCATCAGGATGTCGCGAGTGGACGTCGTACCGAAATCGGCTATCTGCTCGCCCAGGCCTGTGAGGTTGCCGCCCGGCATGGCGTGCCGGCCCCCTTGTCGACCGCGCTGCTGAGCCGCCTGCGCGCACGACTGCGCCAGCTTGGATTGCCCGAGGACTGAGGCACCGCTACCCTGCTGGCAGGCCCCTTCCATCGAATCTGCCATGTCCTTGCGCCAACGCCTCGAAAACCTGCCGGTCGGCCGCAAGCTGCTGATTGCGCTGCTGGTCCTGCTGGCTGCCGTATTGCTGGTGTCCAACCTCGCCTTTATCAGCGCTGCCTACTGGATCTCGCGTCAGAGCGTCGCGCCCCAGGCGATGCATACCCTCGGCGCGCTGTTCGCCACGCCGGAGCTGAGCCAACGCGCGCTCGATTCGCAAGACGCCGCCAACGAGCTGCTCAAGAAGCTCGACGATTACGCACCGCTGCGCGCAGCCGTCATCTATGACAGCAGCGGCAACAGCCTCGGCCAGCTCTATCGCGGCGAGCCGCTCAACCTGCCGCAACGGCTGCACGGCCTGACCGAGTGGCAGAAGACCGAGATGCGCGCCAACCTGCTCGTCGAACTTCCGCAACCCGACGGGCCGCCGGGGCATTTGCTGATGGTCGCCAGCAGCGAGCTGCCCGGCGCCTTCTATACCGGCACGCTCACCGCCAGCCTGGCGATCCTGCTGGCCAGCCTGCTTCTCTGGTTGCTGGTTGCACGCCAGATACGCCAGCTGGTCACCCGCCCGATCCGCGACCTGGAGTCGCTGTCACGCCAGGTGACGCGCGAAGAAAATTACTCGCTGCGCGCAAAGCCCCGCAGCCAGGACGAGATCGGGCGGCTGGCCGACGCGTTCAATACCATGCTGTCGCGCATGGAGGCTCGCGAGCAGCAGCTCAAGCGGGCCCGCGACGAGGCGCAGGAGGCCTTCGACCACGCCCAGGGATTGGCCGAGGAGACCCGTCACTCCAACCGCAAGCTGGAACTCGAAGTTCAGGTGCGCAGCAAGATCGAGAAGAAACTCACGGGTTTTCAGAACTACCTGAACAGCATCATCGACTCGATGCCTTCTGTCCTCATCGCGCTGGACGAGCAACTCTATGTCACCCAGTGGAACCAGCAGGCAAGCGTGCTCTCCGGCACCTCGCTGGACGACGCACTGAACCAGCCGGTATTCATTGCCTTCGAGCCACTGAAGCCCTTCCTCACGCAGATCCGCCGCACGTCCGAACGGCACCAGGTGGAAAAGGTCGAGCGCGTCACCTGGACCGTCAACGAGGAGCCCCGTCATTTCGCCCTGACGCTCTACCCGCTGATGGGGGCGGTGGCCGCGGCGTGGTGATCCGCATCGATGACATCACCGAGCGCATCAACATGGAGGAGATCATGGTGCAATCGGAAAAGATGCTCTCGGTGGGCAGCCTGGCCGCCGGCATGGCGCACGAGATCAACAACCCACTCGGCGCGATCCTGCACAACGCGCAGAACATTCGCCGACGGCTGTCACCGGACCTGGAGCGCAACCGCGAAGCCGCCGAGGAAACGGGCGTGCTGCTCGACGCGGTGAACCAGTATCTGCAGCGACGCGAGATTCCCCAGCTGCTCGATGGCATCCAGCAAGCCGGCTCACGTGCGGCGAAGATCGTCAGTCACATGTTGAGCTTCAGCCGCCTGAGCAACCGCCAATTGGCCGATTGCCAGCTGCCGGTGCTGATCGACCAGGCCCTGGAGATCGCCGGCAACGACTTTGCGCTGATCGAAGGCTTCGACTTTCGCTCGATCGAGATCGTGCGCGACTTCGATCCGCAGGTCGACCGCGTCCCATGCATCGGCAACGAGCTGGAGCAGGTGCTGCTGAATCTGCTGAAGAACGCCGCCCAGGCAATCCACCAGAAACCGGAGCGCCCGCGCGGCCAGATCATCCTGCGCACACGGCTGAACCCGCCCTGGGCCGAAATCCAGGTGGAAGACAACGGCAGCGGGATTCCCGAGCACATCCGCAAGCGCATCTTCGAGCCCTTCTTCACCACCAAGGAAGTCGGACAGGGAACCGGACTGGGCCTTTCCGTCTCGTATTTCATCATCACCAACAATCACAAGGGGCAGATGGAAGTGCAGAGCCGGCCAGACCAGGGGACCACGTTTACCCTGCGCCTGCCATTGGCCTCGCCCTCCGAAGCCACCGATAGCTAGACAAGGAACCTCCCATGGGCAACCGCCTTTCGAAAATCTACACCCGCACTGGAGATGCCGGACAAACCGGTCTGGCCGATGGCCGGCGCGTACCCAGGACCATCCGCGCATCGAGGCCATGGGCGAAATCGATACGCTCAACAGCCAGTTGGGCCTGCTACTGGCCGAGCTCGCCGAGGCCCAGGCGCAATGGCCGAAACTGGCCGAGCTGATCGAAGTGCTTGGCCCTTGCCAGCATCGCCTGTTCGACCTGGGCGGCGAACTGGCGATGCCGGACTACCAGGCGCTGAACGATGCCGAAGTGGCCCGTTTGGAAGCGGCCATCGATCACTGGAATGTCGAACTCGGCCCGCTCGAGGACTTCATCATGCCGGGCGGCTCCCGGCTCATCGCCCTGGCGCATGTGTGCCGCAGCATGGCGCGCACCAGCGAGCGTCGTTGCCAGCAGCTCAACGCCGAGGAGCCACTGCGCCCCGTCGGCCTGGCCTACCTGAACCGTCTGTCCGACCTGTTTTTCGTCGTTGCCCGCCTGATCGCCCGCCGCCAAGGCTGCGCGGAGATTCTCTGGCATGCCGCCAACGCCCCCGCCGATGCCTGACCAGACCAAAGCGCGCCAGCGCCGGCTCGATGGGCTGCATGCGCTGTGGGAGGCCTTCATCGTTCTGCTCGTGTGCATCAACCTGGGGTTGATCCTGTTCGACAGCCTGTTCGCGCTGACGCCGCTGCGCGAGTTGTTTGCCAGCTGGCTACCCGGTTTACACGCGCGTTACGAGACGCTGATTCACCGGAATTTCCAGCACATCGATCTCGCGTTCGTGGCGATCTTCGTGCTCGACGTGTTGCTTGGCTGGACCATCGCCCTGTTCGAGCGCCGCTATGCGCGCTGGTACTACTACCCTTTCGCGCACTGGTATGACGTGCTCGGCTGCATTCCGCTGGCGGGCCTGCGCTGGTTGCGCGTGCTGCGTGTCGGCAGCCTGCTGATCCGCCTGCAACGGCTGGGGCTGATCGACATGCGCCAGTGGGCGGTCTACGGCGTCGCTCGACGCTACTACGTCCTCCTGCTGGAGGAGCTGGCCGATCGGGTCATGGTGCGGCTGTTCAGCCGTATGCAGCAGGAGATCGGCGCCAGCGACGACCTCTCGCGGCGGCTGCTCGAGGACGTCGTACGTCCACGCAAGGAACGGTTGCTCAATGACCTCTCGCGGCGCATGCACGCCATGCTGGAGAACGGCTACCGGGACAATCGAGGTGCCATCGAGGGCTACGTAGGGGGCCTGATTCACCAGGCGCTGGCGAACAACCCGGAGGTGGCCAGCCTGCGCCGTTTACCGCTGGGCGGCCGCGTTGCCGACACACTCGACGATGCGCTGGCGGACATTGCCGCCCGGCTGCTGCAAGGCGCCGCCGAGGGGCTGCAGAGTGCACAGTTCCAGCGCCTGGCGCGCAACCTGGCCGACGAGTGTTTCGAAGCCTGGGTCTACCAGGACGAAACCACGGACCTCGCCCTCGAAGAACTGCTGGTCGACATCATCGAAGTGCTCAAGCAGCAGGTGCTGGACCGGCGCTGGAGCCGTTTCGTCGGCCCCATCGAGCCGCCCCGGTCACCCGGCTAGCGCAGGCTCGCCGCGGCTTGTGCACCGTCGCCCTGATCCAGGCGAGCACCCACCACCATCTCGGTCGCCCAGTTCACGAGGATGTCCGTGTAGGCCTTCTGGCAACATTCGCTGGTCAGCGCATGGTCGGCACCCAGGATGATGCGATGGGTCAGTGAGTGCGTCTGATGAAAGGCGGCGCGGTAGCTCATGATGGTCGCATGCGGTACGAGATGATCGTGCTCGGACTCCACCAGCAGCACATCGCCGCGAAAATCGGCGCATGCCGCCAGGGCCCGGTTTTCCTCCGGCGTCACGCGTCTGGCACGCAGTTCGTTGAGCCGATCACGACTCAGTTTGCGCTTGGGTACGAGCCAGTCGTCGTCGGCATACAGCGCTGGCACACGCATGGCGAGCCATTTCACCGGACGTAACGAGGTGAGCAGAGCCGACAGGTAGCCGCCATAACTGGTGCCGACCACCGCAATGGCGGACGGATCGATGTTGGGGTGTTGGGCCAGCAGATCATAGGCAGCCAGCAGGTCGTTCAGGTTGTGCTCGCGCGTGACGGTCTGCTGCTGCGCCAGGGTCAGCGCGTGTCCTCGCAAGTCGAACGACAGGCAGATACAGCCGAGCCCCGCGATACCCCGGGCCCGGGCCAGGTCACGCTCCTGGCTGCCGCCCCAGCCATGAACGAACAGGACGCCAGGCAGCTTGGTCGGAGGGGAAAGGAAGGTTCCGGCGATGTGCTCGTCGTCTACCAGGATGTCCACGCATTCACTCTGAGTTGCCATGGTCCTCTACCGTCACGTACTTGGTGATGAAACCAACTTCGGGATCCTCGCCGCGAAACAGCACGGTGGCTCCGACCGGCGTCTGCTGATGTTCGCCATAGACCTCGACCGTCGAGGCACGAATCTGCCCGCTTGCCCCGCTCATCAAGACTTCGAGCGCCGCGATTTCGGCACCGCTGGCGCCACCGATGCGCCAGGACTGCTCCAGCACGCCGGAACAGGCGCGCCCACGGCCGTCGATACCCTGGGCGATGTCATAGTTGCGACGGGAGGCGAAGAAGCCCCGGAAGCACGCCGATGCAGCGGCGTCGTATTCCTGCGCCTGGGCGACCGCCAGCCGAGCCCGCTCGGGCAGGTCGGCCGCCAATAGCGCATCGAAGCCTCCGTCCACGACGAACAGGTCCGATCCGCCGTAGACCATCGCCCCGGAGTTGTCCGAGGTCAGGCGTTGTGTACCGTAATAACTGAGGGTGCGGAAGGCGGTGCGAACCTGCCCGACACTGAAGGTCGTGACGTGCTCGAGGTTGGCTTCCAACACCAGCCCGCGCCGCTCCAGCTCGGTGACGTCGATCCGCTCCAGCGCCTGATCGAGCGCCTGTTCGTTATCGATGCGCTCCTGACCGCGGCCACCGGTCGCGCCTACAGGCTTCAGTCGAACCGGTCCTTCGGGCAGAAGCCGCCGCCCGGCCTCGCGAGCATCGGCGAGTGTGAACACACTGTAGCCGGGTAAAACGCTGCCCTTGACGCGCTCGACGAAATCCCTCGACCAGCCAAAGGGCGCATCGGCGTCGGGTCGCACGAGCGGATGGGTGATGACCTTGGTTTCGACGAAAGCCTGCGGCACCACACCGCCGAACAGGTCGTGCTCGTCCTCGAGGCCGAGCTTGCGGGCTTCGTCCGTGCCGACGAGCGTACCGGAGGGTACGAAATACAGCGGCCGGCCGTAGTGGACGTCCGGATCGAAGGCCCCCAGGAAATCCAGCCCTTGCAGGGCGGCCAGCTTGCGCGCCAGCTGCTCGTGGATGACCGCTTCATGTTGCGGCTCCCGTGTGCGACTGGCCAGGGTTACGACTGCCTTGCGAGCAGCCTGCGGTGTATCCGCATTGATCATATGCTTCGCCCCATGGACTGCTTGTACAGGTGCGATGCGAGGCTAGGCCGCGCTGGTCGCTCGTGCTACCGCCCCCATATGGGCCGGTGCACTCGGTAGACCCCGGAGCGACGCTATCTATCCTTCATCCGGACGGGGCGCACGGATGCAAAAAGGAGCCAACTGGCTCCCCTTTTCATCTCCGCCCGGCTCAGTGCTGGACCGAACTGCGGATCAGGTGATCGAAGGCGCTGAGCGAGGCCTTGGCCCCTTCGCCGACCGCGATGACGATCTGCTTGTACGGCACGGTCGTCACGTCGCCCGCGGCGAAGATACCCGGCAGCGAGGTCTCGCCGCGTGCGTCGACGATGATCTCGCCGCGCGAGGTCAGCTCGACGGTGCCCTTGAGCCAATCCGAGTTCGGTAGCAGGCCGATCTGCACGAAGATCCCTTCCAGCTCCAGGCTGTGAAATTCGCTGGAGTTGCGGTCCTTGTAGGTCAGCCCGGTGACTTTCTGGCCGTCGCCGCTCACTTCGCTGGTCAGGGCGCTGGTGATCACGGTGACGTTCGGCAGGCTGTAGAGCTTCTTCTGCAACACGGCGTCGGCGCGCAGCTGGCTGTCGAACTCGAGCAACGTCACCTGGGCGACGATACCGGCCAGGTCGATCGCCGCTTCGACGCCGGAGTTGCCGCCGCCAATCACCGCCACGCGCTTGCCCTTGAACAGCGGGCCGTCGCAGTGCGGGCAGTAGGCAACGCCACGGCCGCGGTATTCCTGCTCGCCGGGTACGTTCATTTCGCGCCAGCGCGCGCCGGTGGCGAGGATCAAAGTCTTGGCCTTCAGCGAGCCGCCATTTTCCAGCTTGATCTCGTGCAGGCCGCCTTCGCTGGACGCCGGGATCAGCGCGGCGGCGCGCTGCAGGTTCATGATGTCGACGTCGTATTCGCGTACGTGGTTTTCCAGTGCGCGGGCCAGTTTCGGGCCTTCGGTCTCGTTGACCGAGATGAAGTTCTCGATGGCCATGGTGTCCAGCACCTGGCCGCCGAAGCGCTCGGCCGCGACACCGGTGCGGATGCCCTTGCGCGCCGCGTAGATGGCCGCGGCGGCGCCGGCCGGGCCACCGCCCACCACCAGCACGTCGAAGGCTTCTTTAGCGCTGAGCTTCTCGGCATCGCGTGCCGAGGCGCCGGTGTCCAGCTTGGCGAGGATCTCTTCCTCGCCCATGCGGCCCTGGCCGAACAGCTCGCCATTGAGGTAGATGCTCGGCACGGACATGATCTGGCGCACCGTGACCTCTTCCTGGAACAGCGCGCCGTCGATGGCGACATGGTGGATGTTCGGGTTGAGCACGGCCATCAGGTTCAGCGCCTGGACCACGTCCGGGCAGTTCTGGCAGGACAGCGAGAAGTAGGTTTCGAAGTTGTACTCGCCGTCGAGGTTTTTGATCTGCTCGATGATCTCCGGCGCGGTCTTGGACGGATGACCACCGACCTGCAACAGCGCCAGGACCAGCGAGGTGAATTCGTGCCCCATCGGGATGCCGGCGAAGCGCAGGCTGATGTTGCCGCCGATGCGGTTGAGCGCGAACGATGGTTTGCGAACGTCGTTGCCATCGGTGCGCAGGGTGATCTTGTCGCTCAGGCTGGCGATCTCTTCCAGCAGGGCGAGCATTTCCTGAGACTTGGCGCCGTCACCGAGGGACGCGACGATCTCGAACGGCAGGGTGACCTTCTCCAGGTAGGTTTTGAGTTGCGCTTTGAGATTGGAGTCCAACATGAGCAGCGAGCCCCTTGTGTACGAGTTTCGGTTAATAAAACGCCCGGACGGTTCGCGTCCAGGCGTTTGAGTGATCCGTAGACACGGGAGGCGCTGCAGAGCATGCAGCGCCTGCCGGGACGTCTTAGATCTTGCCGACCAGATCCAGGGAAGGAGCCAGCGTGGCTTCGCCTTCCTTCCACTTGGCCGGGCAGACTTCACCCGGATGCGCAGCGGTGTACTGAGCAGCTTTCAGCTTGCGCAGGGTTTCGCTGACGTCACGCGCGATTTCGTTGGAGTGGATTTCCACGGTCTTGATGACGCCTTCCGGGTTGATCAGGAAGGTGCCACGCAGAGCCAGGCCTTCTTCTTCGATGTGCACGCCGAAGGCACGGGTCAGCTGATGGGTCGGGTCGCCGATCAGCGGGAACTGGGCCTTGCCCACCGCCGGGGAAGTCTCGTGCCAGACCTTGTGGGAGAAGTGAGTATCGGTGGTGACGATGTACACCTCGGTCTCGGCCTTCTGGAAATCGGCGTAGCTGTTGGCGGCGTCTTCGATTTCGGTCGGGCAGTTGAAGGTGAAAGCTGCCGGCATGAAGATCAGGACCGACCACTTGCCCTTCAGGGACTCTTCGGTGACCTCGATGAACTTGCCATTGTGGAAAGCGTTGACTTTGAACGGCTGGACTTGGGTGTTGATCAGAGACATCTACTAACTCCTGTGGGATTTAGAAATTCAACGGGCGCCTACGATAACGCAGGAGCTCGAATAAAGTAATTGATTGATGGCATTGGAATGATAGTTTTTAACTATCTATTCCGACTTTGTTAGATCGGTCGGTACCGACTGCGACCGCTATTCGCATCGGAAATTCATATCGTACGGGTAGCACCCGACGGGTCAACCCAGCCCGGCCATAACCCGCGGATCGCCGCCACGCCTTGAGCTCCGCTATCGGATGCCTGAGCCAGATCGGCCATGCCGAGGCCGCCCAGCAAATACACCGGCTGGGTGAAGCCCGCCAGCAGCTCGGCAGCGCGCGGCCACCCAAGGGCACGGCATCTGGATGGCTGAGCGTGGCCAGCACGGGCGAAAGAACGATGAAATCCACCTCCAGGCTCGCGGCCAGGCTCATTTCCAGCGCATCATGGCACGACGCCGCCAACCAACGCCCGAACGCGATGGGCCGGCCAGCGGCAGCCAGCTGTCGCAACTGCGCTGCACTAAGGTGCCAACCAGCCTCGGGAAAATCCGCAGCCCATTCGAGCGGCCCCTTGAGCAAGACCTCGGCCCGCCCTTTGCAGAGTTCGATGACGTCGGCTGCAAGCGTCCGATATGCGCGATCCGGCAGCGAGGGCGCGCGAAGCTGGATGAGCCGAATGCCCTGCTGCAGCGCCGACGACAGCCCGCGCAACAGCTCATCGGCAGAGTGCTCATCCGGTGTGATCAGGTAACGGTCTGGCAGGCGTGCGGCGGTGATGATGGGACGATTCGCTGCAGGAAACCTGTAGTTCGGCAATGCTTCGGGCGCGACCCAGGCCAGTGGCTGGCCTTCGGCGCCGTGCGGTTCGCCGGTAAAAGCCAGGACTTCCCGAACATCCAGCAGCACCTGCTTGTCCGGGTAGTCATGGCGCACCTGGATCAACGGCCGTGATCGCGTCACCGCGATGCCCAGCTCCTCGGCCAACTCGCGCTCGAGCGCCGCTTCAGCGCTCTCGCCGTCTTCTACCTTGCCTCCGGGGAATTCCCAAAGGCCACCCTGGTGCTTGTCCAATGGACGCTTGGCGATCAGCACGCGACCATCAGCGCCACGGATCACACCCGCGGCGACATGGACTCGTTTCATCCAGTTACTCCAGGCGACAACCAGGGCTGCCCGCGGCCGTCCCGGCAAAGACCGGAGCCCCGACGCAGCAGCCTGGCGACATCAGGTGCGGTATTCGGCATTGATCCGTACGTATTCATGCGAGAGGTCGGTGGTCCAGATCGTTTCGCTACACGCGCCGCGACCGAGCTCGATGCGAATCTGGATTTCCTCCTGCGCCATCACCGCGGCGCCCTGCTCTTCCGTGTAACTCGGCGAGCGACCGCCCTGAGCAGCGATGCAGACGTCGCCGAGGAAGACGTCGATCCGGCTCACATCCAGCTCTGGAACCCCGGCACGCCCGACCGCGGCCAGGATGCGGCCCCAGTTGGGGTCTGACGCGAACAGCGCGGTCTTGATCAGCGGCGAATGGGCGACGGCATAGCCGACATCCAGACATTCCTGGTGGGTCTTGCCACCATTGACGATGACCGTGACGAACTTGGTCGCCCCCTCGCCATCGCGAACGATGGACTGCGCCACCTCCATGCTGACCTCGAACACCGCTTGCCTGAGCTTCTCGAACAGCGCGCCGCTGGCCTGGTTGATTTCCGGCAGCGCCGCCTTGCCGGTCGCCACCAGCATGCAGCAGTCGTTGGTCGAGGTATCGCCATCGATGGTGATGCGATTGAAGGATTTGTTCGCCGCGTCTCTTACCAGGTCCTGCAGCACATGTTGCGCAACCTTGGCGTCAGTGGCGATGTAGCCGAGCATGGTCGCCATGTTCGGTCGAATCATGCCGGCGCCCTTGGAAATACCGGTCACCGTGACCGTCACGCCGTCGTGCTCGAACTGGCGGCTCGCCCCCTTGGGCAGCGTATCGGTGGTCATGATGCCCGTCGCCGCTTCGGCCCAGTGGTTTTCGTCCAGGTCGGCGAGCGCGTCCGGCAAGGCCGCCTCGATCTTTTCCACCGGCAGCAGTTCGCCGATGACGCCGGTCGAGAACGGCAGGATGCTCGTTTCATCGACACCGGCCAGCTTGGCCAGGCTGGCACAGCTGCGCTTCGCCGCCTGCATGCCGGGCTCGCCGGTACCGGCGTTGGCATTCCCGGTGTTGGTCAGCAAATAGCGCACGCCAGCCCCGGCGCGCTGCTTGGCAAGGATGACCGGCGCAGCGCAGAACGCATTGAGCGTGAACACGCCTGCAACGGTGGAGCCTTCGGCACAGCGCATCACGACGACATCCTTGCGCCCCGGGCGCTTGATGCCGGCCGATGCAATGCCTAGCTCGAAGCCAGGCACGGGATGCAGGGTGGGTAGGGGTCCAAGACCGACGGCCATCGTTAAGCTCCTCGAGGAAGTGGGTGGCTTGTAGCACCGCAAACAGGGCGAAAAACGCCGCGAGCGGCAGGGCCGGTCGCGGCGTGGGTCAAACAGGAAGGCTCAGCTTATTGAACCTGCCCGTGGCAATGCTTGTACTTCTTGCCGGAACCGCAGGGGCAGGGCTCGTTGCGGCCGATCTTCTGCTCCGCGCGTGCGGGCGCAGCCGCAGTAGCCACACCGCCCTCCTGCTCGGCCTCGTCGACCGGCTCCAGCGCGGATACCTCTTCGTGTTGGAACTGCATGCGACGCGCCAGTTCCTCGGCTTCGCGGCGCAAGCGCTGCTCTTCCTCGGCCGGGTCTTCACGGCGCACCTGCACATGGGAGAGCACGCGGATGCTATCTCGCTTGATCGACTCCAGCAGATCCTGGAACAAGGCAAAGGATTCGCGCTTGTACTCCTGCTTGGGGTTCTTCTGCGCGTAGCCACGCAGGTGAATGCCATGACGCAGGTGATCCATTGTCGACAGGTGATCCTTCCAGAGGTCATCCAGCACACGGAGCACGATCTGCTTTTCGAAGGTGCGCAGCGCCTCGGCGCCGGCCAGTTCCTCCTTCTCCTTGTAGGCCTCGAGCAGCGCCTCGAGGATGCGGTCGCGCAGCGTTTCCTCGTAGAGTTTCTCGTCTTCGTCCAGCCACTGCTGGACCGGTAGGCGGGCACCGAAATCGCTGTAGAGCACCGCTTCGAGCCCGGCGATGTCCCACTGTTCGGGCAGTGACTGCGGCGGGATGTGCTGGCTGATCGCGTGGTCGAGCGCCTCGCGGCGGAATTCGCTGATGGTCTCGCCGATCTCGTCCGCGCTGAGCAGGCTGTTGCGCATGTGATAGATGACCTTGCGTTGCTCGTTGGCAACGTCATCGTATTCGAGCAATTGCTTGCGGATATCGAAGTTGCGGCCTTCGACCTTGCGCTGGGCCTTCTCGATGGCGTTGGTGACCATCCGGTGCTCGATCGCCTCGCCGGACTCCATTCCAAGGGCCTTCATGAAGTTTTTCACCCGGTCGGAGGCGAAGATACGCATCAGGCTGTCTTCGAGGGACAGGTAGAACCGGCTGGAACCGGCATCGCCCTGCCGACCTGCACGGCCGCGCAGCTGATTGTCGATGCGGCGCGATTCGTGGCGTTCGGAGGCGATCACATGCAGACCGCCGGCTTCCAGTACGGCCTGGTGACGCTTCTGCCAGTCGGCCTTGAGATGAGCCACCTGCTCGTCGGTCGGGTTTTCCAGCGCTGCGACCTCGACCTCCCAGTTGCCACCGAGCAGGATGTCGGTGCCGCGGCCCGCCATGTTGGTGGCGATGGTTACCGCACCGGGGCGACCGGCCTGCGCGATGATCTCGGCTTCCTTGTCGTGATGCTTGGCGTTGAGCACCTTGTGCTCGATGCCTTCTTTCTGAAGCAACTGCGAGACGTATTCGGAGCTTTCGATGGTCGCGGTACCGACGAGCACCGGACGACCGTTGTTCTGGCAGTCCTTGATGTCCGCGATGATGGCGGCGAACTTTTCTTCCTGGGTCAGATAGACCAGGTCGTTGTAGTCCTTACGGGCCAGCGGCTTGTTGGTCGGAATGACCACCACGGGCAGGTTGTAGATCTGCATGAACTCGAAGGCTTCGGTGTCGGCCGTGCCGGTCATGCCGGAGAGCTTCTTGTACAGGCGGAAGTAATTCTGGAACGTCGTCGAAGCGAGTGTCTGGCTTTCCGGCTGGATCGGCAGCCCTTCCTTCGCCTCGATGGCCTGGTGCAGGCCCTCCGAGAGGCGACGCCCCGGCATGGTCCGTCCGGTGTGCTCGTCAATCAGCAGGACCTGGTTGTTCTGCACAATGTATTCGACGTTGCGATGGAACAGCTTGTGCGCGCGCAGGCTGGAATAGACGTGGGTCAACAAGCCGAGGTTGTGGGCCGAATAGAGGCTTTCGCCCTCAGCCAGCAGCCCGGCGCGGGTCAGCATTTCTTCGACGAACTGATGGCCTGCTTCGTTGAGCTCCACCTGGCGAGTTTTTTCATCGACGGTGAAGTGACCTTCCTGGGTCACGACGCCCTCTTCTTCTTCGATGTGCTGCTTGAGCAGCGGAATCAGCTGGTTGATCTGCTGATACAGCTTGGAGCTGTCTTCGGCCTGCCCCGAGATGATCAGCGGCGTGCGGGCCTCGTCGATAAGGATCGAGTCGACTTCGTCGATGACCGCGAAATTCAGCTCGCGCTGATTCTTTTCCTGCAGGCTGAACGCCATGTTGTCGCGCAGGTAGTCGAAGCCGAACTCGTTGTTGGTCCCGTAGGTGATGTCGGCGGCGTAAGCGGCACGCTTCTCTTCGGCGGGCTGGAACGGCGTGACGATGCCCACCGTCAGACCGAGGAATTCATACAGCGGACGCATCCAGTTGGCGTCGCGGCGGGCCAGGTAGTCGTTCACCGTGACCACGTGCACACCCTTTCCGGCCAGGGCGTTGAGGTATACCGCGAGGGTTGCTACCAGCGTCTTGCCTTCACCGGTGCGCATCTCCGCGATCTTGCCTTCGTGAAGCGTCATGCCGCCGATCAGCTGCACATCGAAGTGGCGCATGCCCATCACGCGCTTGCCCGCCTCGCGGCAGACCGCGAACGCCTCGGGAAGGATCTGGTCGAGCGTCTCGCCCTGGGCAAGGCGCGCCTTGAACGCTTCAGTCTTGCTCCGCAACTGCTCGTCGGATAACGAAAGCATCTGCTCTTCGAGCGCATTGACGGCTTGTACCGCCTTGAGCATGCGCTTGACCTCGCGGTCATTCTTGCTACCGAAGAGCTTCTTCATTAAAGGCGCAAACATATCGACAAATACTTCCATGCTGGGGATGGAGGCACGTTCGCGGGGCCACCACGGGACGTGCAAAGGGGGCATTCTACTCGGAAACGACTGAGAGGAAAGCGTGCCTACTGCGCAGCTATACAGGCAGGAGAAAGCCTATGTGCGGACATTTCGGAGAAATTCAACCGCCCTCCGGGTGGCTGATTGCGCGCCTGTGACGGAGGTCCGGGCCCACCAGCGCCCAGCCCGCTCCGAGGCATCTGCTAAGATGGCCGCTCGCTCCCCTTCAAGCAGGCCGTCCATGTCATTGCGTCCGTTGCCCGCCCGCCCACCCGCCGCACTGCTGCGCGAAGCGAAGCCGCTCCGGGCGCTGTTCGGGGCTGCCAGGCGGTTGGATCGGCTGCAGGAGCTGGTCAACAGCCAATTGCAGCCAGCCGCCCGCCCCCATTGCCACGTCGCCTCACTCCGGGAGGGCACGCTGCTGCTGATCGTGACCGATGGCCATTGGGCTACCCGCTTGCGCTACCAGCAGCGCAGGCTGCACCGCCAACTGATGTCGCTGGAGGAGTTCGCCGGGCTGACCCGAATTCTCTTCAAGGTTCAACCGCCTGATGCACCGCGCTACAAACCGGCGCCGCCACCCAGATTATCGCCGCAAGCCGCCGGCAACATCGCCGAGACGGCCCAGGGCATCAGCGACCCGCGGCTGAAGGCCGCGCTCGAACGCCTCGCCAGCCATGCCCGCCAAAGCGATCAGGACTGATCACGCACCAAGTACCCTTGCCGCGGAGGAACCGGAATGCTGATTGGCGTATTACTGCTCCTGACCTGGCTGATCCTGCTGATCCGCTATCCCATGCGTGCCGCACCGATCTCTCTCGGCGCCTTGCTTGGCCTGGGCCTGGTGGCAACCTGGGTGATCTGGCAGGAGCAACGCGAAGCGCACCGACTCGAACAGATAGAGGTTCGCATGCAATACGACGCGCAGGGATGCCCCGCAGGCCGGCCGCTACAGGTGATGATCGAAAACCGGGGCACCGCTGCCCTGATGGCGCTGCGCTGGGACGTGGCGGCTCACTCGCCGGGCTCCGACCTCGACCTGGTGCAGTCCGGTTATGACGCACCACGCTACAGCGGACCGGGCAGCCTGGCCGCCGGCGAGAGCTGGGTGTCCTGCTTGCCGCTTCCACCGCTGCGCCCCGGCTACCGGGCCAGCCAGCTGGAGTTCCGAGCACAACGCCTGCAGGGTCATTTCGCCGATTGACGTCTGGAGTTCGCTGCCGTGATACGCCGCGCTTTGCAAGGCGGACCACAGCGCTTACACTGTATATCCAAACAGTATCAATTCACATGAGCCGAGGTGGTAGATGGCCGTCGAAGTGGTGTACCGCAGCAGCCGGGACCTGGAGCGCTTGTTCATGGATAAAGCCGAAGCCGATCGTCACGACAAGATGCTGGAACTTGCCGAAGCCCTGTCAGCGGCACTGCACAAGGCTTCGCCTTCGCTGAGCGAGCAACAAGCGGAGGATCTCGGCATCTTCATGGCCAGGCATCGGGAGCTGTTCGCCAAAGCATTCAAGAACAATCCCGAAGCACTCGCGGAGCTACCGGTCGAGGCCTGATGCTACGTTTTGTCGCGGCCCGCTCGCCGAGCGGGCGAAACTAGTCCGAAAGCCCTCGGTCCACTGAGTGCAGTCACTCAACAGGTAATCGGCATGGAAAGTCCATTCAAGAAGATCAGCGACGTTTTTCAACCGCGCTACAGTGTCAACTTCAGTATCGAGAAGCCTGACGGCAGTATTCTGCTCACCCTGACCGACGCCTCCGGCGTGGCGGTCAAGCGGTATATCGCCTCCAGTCAATGGCGCGACGAACAACAGCTTGAGCGCCTGATCACCAGCTTGCAGTTCAGCCTCGCCATCGAGCGCGGCGAACAAGCCAGCACCTATCGTCTGACCAAGCATTCACTCGCTGCTGCCCAGTAACACCCCCCAGCCTGATGCCTGCAGGCTGCAACACCTCCCATACCGATAACAAAAATCCTTCCCTGAGCCGATGCTGCCGCCCTGCGCTGCGACGTACGAGAGTGCGCGCACCGAACTGGGCGGCGGGTCGCGCCGCTCGATCAGAACCAGCCGAGTGACTTGGCTCTGGCGACGGCCTGGGTGCGCCGGGCTACGCCAAGTTTCGTATTGATGCGGCGCGCATGGGTCTTGACCGTGTGCAGTGAAATGAACAGCTGTTCGGCTATTTCCTGATTCGAAAAGCCTTGGGCGATGAGTCTCAGCACCGTCAGCTCGCGGTTGCTCAGGATCATGTCGTCCGCCCCGCCTGCGGCATCATCCGGCTCACGCTCGAACTGGAGCAGTCGATCGCGAAGGCTCTCGCCCTTGGCAGCCGGCAGCACCCGGGCAATCCACTGCGGTTGGCGATGCTGCAATTCGTACAGCGGCTTGACCAATTGTTGTCGGGCGGCCTCGTCCACGGCCTTGCGCAACTCCTGTTCGGCCTCCACCTGCCGACCATGCAGATACAGGGCTTCGGCCAGCGTGAACCGACACTCACAGGCCAAGGCCAGCCGTTGTGTCCTGACACTCTGTTCGATTAGCGCCTGCAAGGTATCTATCGCCAAGCCGCCCCGGCCGCTGAGCATGTCAATCACCGCCAGGTAACGGTGTACACGCGGAAGAATTTCATAGAAGCCGGACGGGGCCAGATAGCGGTGCCCCTCATACAGGTCGAGGACCTGCATGAAAATCGAACGTGCTTTCTTCAGTTGCCCCTGGTGCAACCAGGTCGCCCCGGTGAGCAGTGCCAGAATGCCGCGAAAACGCGCCTCCGGGACATGCCGCCATTGCGTCAGCCGCTCGACCTCTCGCAACCAATGGTAAGCCGAAGGGAACTCCTGGTTCCGCGCCGCCAGTTCGGCCAGCCCGGCGTATCCGAAGAAGACATAGGAGTCGCCGCAGGTTTCGGTCTCGGTCCGTCCCTGCTGGAACGCCTCGCGTGCCGCGTCGTCGAGCCCTTGATACGCCAGCAGATGCCCCTGTAGCAGCTTCAGTCGCCCAATGATGGGACTGTGCCTGACGCTGTCCCGCAGCGCCATGAGCGACTCCTCGAGGACGCCGGCCGCACGCTCGAACTCCCCGGATAGTTCGAGCAACTGGATACGGTCGACGCTCAGCATCCCTTCATACAACAAGCTACCCTTGAGCCGGGCCAGCTTCATCCCTTCACTGTTGTAAAGCTGTGCCTGGTCAAGCTTGCCTTCGGCCATCGCTTGTTGCGTCAGGACCTGGTAGCAGAGGACTCGCTGCGCCCAGGCGTGATCGGACAGGACATCCAACGCCTGCAGGCAATAGTCACGGGCCTCGGGTTCGCCTCGAAGCCGGGCCTGGAACCCGCGAAGTGCCTGCCATTGCGCCAGCAACTGAGCCTGCCGCCGAGCGTCGGGTTGGGGAAAGAACTTCGCCAGATTGGCCAGGCAATCATCCACTTCATCGAGGCGGGCCGAGAGGATCAGGGCCCAACCGTGCAACACGATCAGGCGCGTCGTGCTGTTGAACAGGTCCTGTGGCAGCTCGCTGCGCCAGCGCATGAACTCGGATACGTTGTCGCCGATGAGCAGTTGCTCCTGCCCGTAGCGCTGAAGGAAATTGGCCGCCACCTCCGGCTGCCCTGCCCAGAGCGCATGTTCGACCGCCTCGCGCATTTCTCCACGGTTAGCGAACCACTGGCAGGCACGAAGATGCGTTTGCGTCGGTGACAGCGTGGTCGACATGCGCTGGAGGATGGAGGCCAGCGGACGCCACAGCCGAAACCATTCGCCGCAATTGTCGATCTGCCGGACGAACAGCTGATTGACCTTGAGCAGATCAAGTATGTCCGCCCCGCTGCCGTCGAGCACATGCTCGCAAAGCTGCTGCGAAAAACGGGGCATACGCGCCAGCGAGAACAGCGCCCGCCGCACTTCTTCTGCCTGCTGTTCGAGTACCTCCCGCTGCACATAGTCCCGTAGAACAGGCGTACCCGCGACGAGCCGCTCACGCACGGCTTGTTCGTCAGCATTGAAGAGCAAGAGGCTGACGCCTGCCAGCCAGCCTTCGCTTCCTGCCAGCAACTGCTTGAAAGTGTCGTCCGCCAAGTCAAGTCGATGCGCTCGCAATAACTGTCGCAGCTCTGGCGAGCTGAGCGCCAGCGCCTCGGCCTGCACCTCGAGCAGATCGCCCTGCAGCAACAACCGCGGCAACTTCCACGCCGGCTGGCGTCGGCTCGTCACCCACCAGCTGACCGAGTCCGGGCCCTGCTCGAAAAGCCTGTCAAGGCAAGCGTCGAACGCCGCATGGACCTGCCGCGGAAAGTCGTCCAGCATGATCCACAGCGCCCCCCGGGTCGTGCGCAGCAGATCGAGAAGGTCGCGCTCGATGTCGCCGGTCGGAGCCGGAGCGCCTACCGGAAGATGCCGACGCAGCTGCTCGTACAGGTCAGTCGGCGTCAGTTGCCGTCCGCTGATGTCGAGCCAGATCAGTTGCGTGTCGGCAGGCACCTGGCGTGCGCACTCGCTCATTAGCACACTCTTGCCGAAGCCCGCAGGCGCGCAGATCAGGCGCAAGCGGCAGTCGGCGTCGACCAGCGCGTTGACCAACCTCGGCCGGGGCACGTGGACCGGCGGCAACCGTGGGACAGTCGCTACCTGAACCGGCGCAGCGGCATCCGTGCCGAGGGCGACAGGGTTGAAGCGTACGGACATAACGTTTTTCTCTTGTTCGATATCAGTCCATTGACGGGTCGCGCGCCGGTTTGGCGAGTTTCCGAGCTGCGCGCCTGTGCGCGGTCAACGCTGCACGATCTGGCGCGCTTTGTCGATATCACCGGTGGCGACAGAGCAACACCGCGGGTGTTGATGGCCAGAAACTATCACTGTCGAAGATATAGGCAAAAAAAGGCGACCCGAAGGTCGCCTTATTCACTTCCTGGATGATGCTTGATCAGCGCACCCCGGCATTACGCAGTGCCGCTGGCGTGAAGTCCCGCGCGGAAGCCTTGTAACCGAATTCGTGCGGCTTCTCCTCGTTGCTCATGCCAATGGCGATGTAGCGACCGGAAATCACGTCGTACAGGGCTTCGAAAGCGAAGGCTGGTACCTGGTGCTGGTAGTACTGCACCAGATGGCCCTCACCCACGCGCCAGAGTTGGCCACGGCCGTCATACAGCTCGGACTGCACGATGGTCCAGGTGTCCTCGTCAACGAAGAACCGGCGCTTGGCATAAATGTTCCGCTCACCATTTTTCAGGGTCGCTTCGATCTCCCACACACGATGCAGCTCGTAGCGTGCGAGGTCCTGGTTGACGTGACCGGCCTTCAGGATGTCGCTGTACTTAACCTCGCTGGAATTGATCTCGAAGCTGTTATACGGGATATAGAGCTCCTTCTTGCCAATCAGCTTCCAGTCGTACCGGTCAGGCGCGCCGCTGAACATGTCGAAGTTGTCGGTGGTACGCATGCCGTCCGATGCGGTGCCCGGACCGTCGTAGGCCACCTGAGGCGCACGACGCACGCGACGCTGGCCGGCATTGTAGATCCATGCCTGACGAGGCTCCTTCACCTGGTCAAGCGAGTCGTGCACGAGCAGCACGTTGCCAGCCAGGCGTGACGGTGCGGTAACCCGCTGCTTGAAGAACAACAGCGCATTCTTGGCGCGCTCCGGATCCAGATCCGTCATGTCACTCGGGAAAGCAACTTCGTCCTCGAAGTGGACCAACGTGTAGCTGCCGTTGGTTTGCGGTGTGGCCTGCACGATGTTGCGCCGTACGTTGCCGCCGCGATAGCGCGTGATGTGGTTCCAGACCACTTCAAGACCATTCTTGGGAATCGGGAACGCGTAGTAGCGGCTGTCGGAGAAATTGGCGATGCCATTACCGCCATCGACCAATTCGGCATTCAACGCACTCTGCTTGGCAGCATCGTAGATACGATCGGGGAGCGCGGCGCTGCGATGGGTCGGGAAAACGCGAATCTTGTAGGTTTCGGGGTAGCGCTTGAACATCGCCAGTTGGCCGGCGGTGAGGTTGTCCTTGTACTGCTCGACATTTTGCGCGGTGATGACGAACTTCGGCTGCTCATCCTTGAAGGGGTTCGTCAGATGACCACCTGCCAGCGGTGCCGCATCCGTCGAAAGCCCACCGGTCCAGGCCGGGATGGTGCCGTCGGCATTGCCGGCCTTCTCTGCGCCCAGTGGGGTGAGCGATTCACCGAGTTTCGCCGCTTCTTCTGGAGAGACTCCGGCCATGACGCTGCTCGCGAGCAGCGAAAGGGCCAAGACACTGAATAGTTTTCTTGTTGTTTTCATACGCTTCCAGTTCCTCTTGATCTTGTATGGCCGGAGGCCTTTGCATCACGCCGTTGCGCGGCGGGACCAAGCGGCCCCGTGCGCGGACTAAGCCTCCTTAGAAATTCACACCCACGCTCAGCGCGAGGAAGTCACGATCGACCAGCGTGTTGTAGTCGCCGCCGAAGAAATCGGTGTACGACAGGCTGGCGGTGTAGGCGTTCTGGTAAACCGCATCCACCCCGATGCTTATGGCCTTCGAACCTTCGTTGAACAAGCCGTTCGGGCCGTAGCCGTCCACGTCATGCGAGAACGAAATGTTCGGCGTCAGGTTCACGCCGGCGAAGACGTTGCTGTAATCCGCCAGGGCGCGAAGGCGATATCCCCAGGAGTTGGCGGTGACGAAGCCGTCGTCGCCGTATGCGGCGAGCTGCGCCGGATCGTCAGGCGTTCCGTAAATCGCATCGCGGCCATAACGCAGCTCGCTTTTGCTTTCCAGCGCTCCAACATGTGCATAACCCACTTCACCTACCAGAGTGACACGACCGGCGCCAAGCACCTGATCGATGAAATGAGTGAATGTCGTTTGAATCTGAGTGATTTCCTTACGGTTGTAGCCGCGGTTATCAGCACCAAAGGTGCTCGCCACGGGAGAAGTACCAGGAGCAATCGGATTTAGCAGAGCACGCGTAACATCTGTGGTGTTGATCTGGACGGGGGCATTTGGACGGTAGCTGATCTCACCCGCCCACGCAGTGCCGGTTGGCAATGTCGTCGAGAAGCTCAAACCATAGAGGCGGATATCTTCCGGATAGTCCAAGTAGTACTGGCCATTACCTAGCATTACACTCTGGGCCAGCCCAGCCACCGTCTGACTATACGCCGGGTTAGCGTAGCAACCGGGCGCGCCCCCGAACGCTACACCGCAAACGCTTCCAAGAATGCCTCCAGTAGGTCCGGCAAGCGGATTGCCGTTGCCCAGAGCCGTAGCGGTACCAGGCCAGCCGATTGGGTGCTCACGATGGGCGTGCGGCTGTGGTAGTTCATGAAGTACGCGCCGTATTCGGTCGCATCTCCGAGCCAACGCAGGGCCAGACCAAACTGCCCCGAATCCCTTGCGTCACGATCACCGCCACGCGGCAGAACGACGCCCTCGGACGTAACGTCAAAGCCCTGACCAAACGCAGCCGCTACAGGTTGCAGCGGGGCGATGGCCGGACTACCTACGTTGTAGTTGTTATTACAACCATCTTGGGCGACATCGACAGCAAAGAACGTACCGCAGTTGTCAACGATAGTCTGATCCCATTCCAGCTGGTAGAACGCCTCCATGCTCAACCGATCAGTCACGCTTTGGGACACGTAGAGCATGTTGACGGGAATGAGGCCTTCCTTGATTTCGGCACCCGGTCGGCGAAACGCGGCGGCATCGAGCGGGTTGATCGAGTTGATGGAGTTACCGATGAAGGTACTTTCACCCCAGCTGACCACCTGCTTGCCAACACGAACCGTTCCCGGCAAATCGCCCAGGTAATAGTTGTGATAGAGAAACGCGTCGAGAATCTGTGCACCGGAAGACTGTGCCGCTTCTTTTCGATTGCTGTCACTGATGTCCTTGAACAGACGACTCTCGTCTTTCAGTTCGAAGTCATACCAGTACTTGCCACGAATGAAAGCGCCGCTATCACGGTAACGGAGTTCAAGATCATGAACCCCTTTGAAAATCTTGGAGAAGGTTTCACCTTTCTTGAAGTTCAACCGACCATCATCGCCCGTCTGGGTATAACCGGTACCACCGTTGTTGATACCGACCAGATCCATATCCCGATCAGTCGTCGACCAGCTGGCTCCGATGGAGAGCGAAGAGTCGAACTGCCCTTCGATCTCGCCGATATTGAAATTCACCGCATAAGCCGGTGCCACGGTCCCAAGGGCTACGGCGAGAGCCAGAGTCTTGGGCTGGAAGATTCCTTGCCTTGTTGTTTTTGTCATGAGGCGCTCCTGGTTGGTTCGAAGTACGCTCACCCTAACGACACGGCAGCAGAGCGATAAGCGCACTAAGGTTTGATTTGGTTTGTAATCCTTAAGTATGAACGGCCTTCCCGTTACTGGGCTTCAGGCCATTTACCACAACGGGACGCTGGCGAAGCTAAGCGAGAGCTTAGCCGCACGCCGGCCAGGCGCAAGCCCCGTCATAGAGCGTTTGCGAGGGAATGGGCGGAAAATCGGAGGAATCGTGGGCCAGTAGCCATCACGGCATCGGCGAGGATGCCACATCCGGAGCCAGGGCTCGCTTATCGAGCCTCGCCAAGACAAGGTGCGATTCGAGCAGGCGTTACCGGGCGAGCCAAATGGGGCGAAAGGAAACAATCGAAGCGAGGCATGCACCGCGTCCTTGGATGCGAGGACTGCCCTGCGGAGCGCGCCCGCCGCAGGGCAGCCATTGAGTCAGAGCCCTTTTACTGCATAGATGCCCGGCGCATTGCGCCAGTAACCCTTGTAGTCCATGCCATAGCCGAACACGTACCGATCTACACAGGTAAGTCCGACGAAATCGGCCTTCAGATCAGGCCGCGCCTTGCGGGCGTGTTCCTTGTCCACCAGCACGGCCGTGTGCACCGCCGATGCGCCGGCGTGACGGCAGAAATCGATGATCGCACCGAGGGTGTGCCCCTCGTCCAGAATGTCGTCGATGATCAGCACGTCCCGATCGATGAACGAAATCTCCGGCTTGGCCTTCCAGAACAGCTCGCCGCCGCTGGTTTCGTTGCGGTAACGGGTAGCGTGAAGGTAGGACAGCTCCAGCGGGAAGTTCAGTTTGGGCACCAGCTTGCCGGAGAAGATCAGCCCACCGTTCATGACGCAGAACACGACGGGATTTCGATCCGCCAGTTCGGCATTGATCTTGGTGGCAAGGGCGTCGATAGCCGCTTCCACCTCGGCTTCCGGGTGGAGGCAGTCGGCTTCGGCCATGACTTGGCGGATATGAGCAAGATCGGCGGACATTGGCGATGCTCCGGTTGGATTTACGACAGGGCAGCGGCGTTACGGCCCATGGAAATGAAGGGGCGCGACGATACCGATGCAGCGACCGACAGGGCAAGTGCTTATTTGACTCATCAATAGCCGCCCCAAGCCCGATGCATTAATCTACGCCGGTTTATTTTCCCGCCGGAGCCGCCATGAGCATTCAAGAAATTCGCCACCCCTTGATTCGTCACAAACTGGGGCTGATGCGCCGGGCGGATATCAGTACCAAGAACTTTCGCGAACTGGCTCAGGAAGTCGGCTCGATCCTGACTTACGAGGCGACCCGGGACCTGCCTCTGGAAGACTACAGCATCAACGGTTGGTGCGGCCCGGTTCAGGTTCAGAAGATCTCCGGCAAGAAGATCACCGTGGTGCCGATACTGCGCGCCGGCATCGGGATGCTCGACGGGGTGCTCAGCCTCATCCCCGGCGCCAAGGTGAGCGCGGTCGGCATCGCGCGTAATGAAGAGACCTTGCAGGCACACACCTACCTGGAGCGTCTGGTCGACGATCTCGACCAGCGCCTGGCGATGATCATCGACCCGATGCTTGCCACGGGCGGCTCGATGGTCGCCACCATCGACATGCTCAAGAAGGCAGGCTGCAAGGAAATCCGCGCGCTGGTCCTGGTTGCCGCGCCGGAAGGCATCCGCGCGGTGGAAAAGGCGCATCCAGACGTCACCATCTATACCGCGTCGATCGACGACCACCTCGACGAGAACGGCTACATCGTGCCCGGACTGGGTGACGCCGGCGACAAGATCTTCGGCACCAAGCAGAAGGACGTCTGAGCATGTCGCAACTCAAGGAGGAATCGCTGGGTCGCCAAGTGATCGCAGGCGCGCAGATGTTGTTCGTCGCCTTTGGCGCGCTGGTCCTCATGCCCCTGATCACCGGGATGGATCCGAACGTGGCGCTCTTCACCGCTGGCCTTGGCACCCTGCTGTTCCAGCTCGTCACCAAACGCCAGGTCCCTGTGTTCCTCGCCTCGAGCTTCGCCTTCATCGCGCCGATCATTGCCGCCAAGGCGGACTTCGGTCTGCCTGCAGTGCTCGGCGGCGTGGTCGCGGCCGGCATCGTCTACATCCTGCTCAGCTTCGCCGTGCAGCTGAAGGGTCCGAATTTCATCGACCGTCTGCTGCCTCCTGTCGTGATCGCTCCGGTGATCATTTCGATCGGCCTGGCGCTGTCCCCCGTAGCGGTCAACATGGCGATGGGCAAGTCCGGCGACGCCAGTGCCCAACTCGTACCCTATGAGACGGCGATGTTGATCTCCATGCCCGCCCTGGTTACCACACTGCTGGTCGCCGTACTCGGCAAGGGGCTGTTCCGCCTGGTCCCGATCCTGGCCGGCGTGGCAATGGGCTACGGCCTGTCATTCGTCTTCGGCGTCGTCGATACCACAGGCATCGCGGCCGCGCCCTGGCTCGCCATGCCGAAGTTCGTGGCACCTGAGTTCCACTGGGGCGCCATCCTGTTCATGGTACCGGTGGCCCTTGCGCCGGCCATCGAACACATCGGTGGCGTGGTGGCGATTGGTGGTGTCACCGGCAACAACTTCATCAAGAAACCGGGCCTGCATCGCACGCTGCTGGGTGACGGCCTCGCGACGTCCGCGGCGGGCCTGTTCGGCGGACCGCCGAACACGACCTACGCCGAGGTAACCGGTGCAGTGATGTTGACGAAGAACTACAACCCCAAGGTCATGACCTGGGCGGCGGTCTTCGCGATCACGCTCGCCTTCATCGGCAAATTCGGCGCCGCCCTGCTGAGCATTCCGGTTCCGGTGATGGGTGGGATTCTCTGCCTGCTGTTCGGCTCGATCGCGGTGGTCGGCCTGAGTACGCTGATTCGTCACCAGATCGACCTGTCGGAAGCCCGCAACCTGATCATCGTGTCCGTCACGCTGGTATTCGGCATTGGCGGAATGGTGATCGGCCACGGCGAGTTCAGCCTGTCCGGCATTTCTCTGTGCGCCATCGTAGCGCTGGTGCTGAACCTGGTCCTGCCTGGCGGCGAAGGCTGGAAAAACAAGCAGCTCGACGAGCAACGCTGACCCTTGGCTATCGCCCGAGCGAGTCTCGGGCGATAGCGGGCGTCTGATGTGGAGTCGCGGCGCAAAGCTGCAAAGGACTTCGCAGCCGATTGCCTAGAACGCAGCCCGATAGTGAATGGCGTAGCTTTCGATACCGTCGTTGGGCTTCTTGATACCAGCATTGGAGTAGTGGATCGCACGCACGCCCACTTCATGCCCGCCCGCAAAGCGCAAGCCCGCACCAAACCGGTCCTCGAACTGGAAGGAAGACCCCAGCTCGTTGTTTTCCACTTCGGTGTTTTCGAAGGCCGCGATGCCGATCCCTGCCTCGATATAAGGCTTGACCGTGTCGCCATTGAACTCGTAGACGAAAACGGGGGCGAGCGAAAGGCTGTGGTTGCTCGTGGTTTCGTCGCCTTCCCAGTAGGTGTATCCCGCATCCCAGTAGCCCGTGAGCCGGCCCACGCCGCTCTGGAACCAGCTACGGTTGAAATCCATCTGCGCACCCAGGCGATAGGTCATTGTCGACTCGCCTGTACGCCCAACGGCAGCGGTCAGATCCAGCGCATTCGCGGTGCCCGCCTGGCCCAGCAAAACAGCGGCGACGGTCGCGAAGGACATCAGCTTTTTCATAGACATTTCCTTATTGAAAATGGGCATCGCTTTTTAGTGTGTCTGCCCTCGGAATACAGAGCCCATGCGAAACGGGGAGTTCCTAAACAGAACAGTCGGAAACTGTACCGTTTTCGCCCCAAAGTATAGGAAGAACCCGGGCCAATCGCGAGGGATCGCCGCTACTCCAGAAGCGCACCCGGGCCGGCCCCGAGGCGAGCAATCCCCTGGCGACGAGCAGGGTTTCGAGATGCCGGGCAACGGCGGCACCGGTGTCGACCAGTACCACGCCAGACGGCACCATCTCGCGCAACAGCGGCTTGACGAAGGGGTAATGGGTGCAGCCGAGTATCAGGGTATCGCAACCTTCCTCGAGCAAGGGCTGTACGAACCCGGCGAGCAGCGCGCGCGTGCCCGGCGATTCGAGTTCTCCGGCTTCGATGCATTCGACCAATCCGGGGCACGGCTGGGTGATGACGCGCACGTCGCTGGCGAATCGGTCCAGCAAGGCGGCGAATTTCGCGCTCTTCAGCGTTCCCGTGGTGGCCAGCACGCCCACCACGCCACTGCGGGTGGCCTGGGCTGCCGGCTTCACGGCAGGCTCCATGCCGACCACCGTCAGCGCCGGGTAACGCTCACGCAGATCGGCCACACCGGCCGCCGTCGCGGTATTGCAGGCGACCACCAGTGCCTTTGCGCCCCGCTCGAGCAGGAACTCCGCAATCACGCGACATCGTTCGCGAATGAAGTCCGGGCTCTTCTCGCCGTAAGGGACGTGCCCGCTGTCGGCCAGGTAGAGCAGCGACTCCTGTGGCAATCGGGCACGAATCTCGCGCAGCACCGAAAGCCCGCCGACGCCGGAATCGAACACCCCGATGGGCGCTTCGTCAGCCACGCGAGCCTCCGCAGACGGCGCAACCTGGATCACGCTTGACCTTCAGCTCGCGGAACCGACCTGTCAGCGCATCGACCAGCAACAGGCGCCCCACCAGCGGCTCGCCAAATCCGACCAGCACCTTCAATGCCTCGAGCGCCTGCAGGCTGCCGACCAACCCAACCACAGGCCCCAGTACGCCAGCCTCGCTACAGGTCAGCTCGGCCTCGCTGCCATGCCCGTAGAGACAGTGATAACAGGGACTGGCGTCATTACGCGGGTCGAACACCGACAGCTGGCCTTCCAGCCGGATCGCCGCGCCGCTTACCAGTGGTTTGCGTGCCGCCACGCAAGCCGCATTGACCGCCTCGCGAACGGCAAAGTTGTCGGTGCAATCGAGCACCAGGTCGACATTGGCGACCGCCTCACCCAGCGAATCGGCATCCAGCCCGGCACGGTGGCCGACCAGCGTGATACCCGGATTGATCGCCGCCAGGCGGGTCATCGCCGAATCGACCTTGTGCTGGCCGACCGCGGCCGTGTCATGGATGATCTGTCGCTGAAGATTGGTCGGGTCGACCCGGTCGAAATCAGCCAGGTGCAATTCGCCGACGCCGGCAGCGGCGAGGTACAGTGCCACCGGCGAGCCGAGACCGCCCAGACCGACAATAAGCACCCGACTGTTCTTCAGTCGCAACTGGCCCTCGATGTCGACCTGTTTGAGCAGGATCTGGCGGCTGTAGCGCAGCAACTCATCATCACTCAGCATCCCGATCTCCTGTTGTGATGGCATGACGCAGGCGGCCCAGGCTGACCCGCTCGTGCCCGCCATAATCGCGCCGGCTGGCCACATCGACGAAACCCGCCGCCCCGAGTAGAGCCCGCACCGCCGGGGCCTGGTCATAACCGTGCTCGAGCAGCAACCAGCCCCCTGGGTGCAGATGCGCCGGTGCGGCTTCGACGATCCGCCGGATATCGTCCAGCCCATCTTCCCCGGCTATCAGCGCGCTGGCGGGTTCGAAACGTACATCGCCCTGTTGCAGGTGCGGATCGCTCGCCGGGATATAGGGTGGGTTGCTGACGATCAGGTCATAGCGGTGCCCGACCAGCGCGGCGAACCAGTCGCTGCGCTCGAAGCGGAGATTGACCAGCCCGAGCCGTGTGGCATTGCGCGTCGCCAGCGCGACGGCCTCGACGACCCGATCGACGCCGGTCACCTGCCATGCCGGGTGTTCGACAGCCAGAGCCAGCGCGATGGCACCGGTCCCGGTGCCCAGATCCAGCGCTTGCAAAGGGGTCGAGGGCGCCAGGGCCAGTGCGGCCTCGACCAGCAGTTCGGTGTCCGGCCGCGGGATCAGCGTATGCGGCGCGACTTCCAGATCGAGGCTCCAGAAGCCCTGACGCCCGAGAATGTAGGCAACCGGCTCACCGGCCCTCCTCCGCGCCAGGCTGGCCTGAAAGCGCGCCTCGGCCGCCGTGTCCACATCGCGATCGGACCAGGTGCGCAGGTAGCTGGACGACTTGCCCAGGGCGTCGGCGAGCAGCCATTCGGCGTCGAGCCTGGCAGTGGGCGAATCGGGCAGGTTGGCACTGCGCAGCAAGGTTTCGATCGTGGCCATCTTCAGCTACCGGAGACGGGCGTCATATGGGGGCGAACGGCGACCATCAGTCGCCCAGCGCGGCGAGCTGGTCGGCCTGGTATTCCTGCAACAATGGCTCGATGACCTGTTCCACTGCACCGCCGATCACCTCGTTCAGCGAGTAGAGGGTCAGGTTGATGCGGTGATCGGTCACCCGGCCCTGCGGGAAGTTGTAGGTGCGGATGCGCTCGGAGCGGTCACCGGAGCCAACCAGCAGCTTGCGGGTCTCGGAGATTTCCTTGTGCGCCGCGCTGTCCTGAACATCCTGCAGCTTTGCCGCGAGCCAGGCCATGGCACGAGCCCGGTTCTTGTGCTGCGAGCGCTCTTCCTGGCATTCGACGACGATGCCGCTGGGCAGGTGGGTGATGCGCACGGCCGAATCGGTCTTGTTGATGTGCTGACCACCTGCTCCGGAAGCGCGGTAGGTGTCGACGCGCAAATCTGCCGGATTGATTTCAATGGCGACCTGCTCGTCAGGCTCGGGCAGCACCGCGACCGTGCAAGCCGAGGTGTGGATGCGCCCCTGCGACTCGGTTTCCGGAACGCGTTGTACGCGGTGCGCGCCGGACTCGAACTTGAGCTTGGCGAAGACGTTCTCGCCCTCGACGCGGGAGATGATTTCCTTATAGCCGCCATGTTCGCCCGGATTTTCGGAGAGGATCTCGACCCGCCACCCCTGCCGCTCGGCATAGCGCGAATACATGCGAAACAGGTCGCCGGAGAAGATCGCCGCTTCGTCGCCGCCCGTGCCGGCGCGAATCTCGAGAAACACGTTGCGCCCGTCTTTCGGATCCTTCGGCAACAGCATTCGCTGCAGCTGCCCCTCGACTTCGGCCACCTGCGCCTGCGACTCGGCAACCTCCTCCTCGGCCATCTCGCGGACGTCCGGATCGCTGTCCTTGAGCAGCGCCTGGGCCCCCTCGAGGTCGGACTGCAATTTCAGGTAGCGGCGGTAGGCGGTGATCACCGGCTCGACTTCGGCATACTCGCGAGAATAGGCGCGAAAGCGCGTCTGATCGCTGATGACCTCGGCATCACCGAGCAGCGCCGTAAGTTCTTCGAAGCGATCCTGCAGGATGTCGAGTTTGTTCAGCAGTGACGCCTTCATGTCTTTTCCGTGCTGTTGTGCAAGGCGAAGAGCTCTTGAACGATGCTCAACGCCTCCACGCGCCCTTCGGCAGAAAGTTTCTTCAGCTGCACGCTCGGCGCATGCAGCAACTTGTTGGTGAGCCCTCGCGCCAATTGCGCCAGTGCCTCTTCGGCCGCCCCGCCGTTGGCGAGCAGCCGCTGGGCCTTCAACAGCTCTTCGTCGCGGATGCGCTCGGCGTGTTGCCGATAGGCCTTGAGCACGTCCACCGCCGCCAGCTCGCGCAGCCGCACCATGAAGTCGTCGGTGCCCGCCGCCACCAGCTCCTCGGCCGCCTGCGCCGCCCCTTGGCGGCTCTTGAGGTTCTCCGCGACCACCTCGTGCAGGTCATCGACGGTATAAAGGTAGACATCGTCGAGCTCCCCACCTGAGGCTCGATGTCGCGAGGAACGGCGATGTCGACCATGAACATCGGCTTGTGCTTGCGCTTTTTCAGCGCCTGCTCGACCGCGCCCTTACCGAGGATTGGTAGCTGGCTGGCGGTTGAACTGATGACGATGTCGCTGTTGTACAGCTCCTGCGGGATATCGGCGAGCAGGATCGCATGGGCACCGAACTGCTCGGCCAGCGCATGGGCGCGCTCGAGGGTCCGGTTGGCCACGACGATACGCTTGACGCCCTGCTCGTGCAGATGCCGAGCGACCAGCGTGATGGTCTCACCGGCACCGATCAGCAGCGCCTGGCTGCGGTCGAGGCTGGCGAAGATCTGCTTGGCCAGGCTGACCGCGGCGAAGGCGACCGATACCGGGTTCTCGCCGATGGCGGTGTCGGTGCGCACGGTCTTGGCGGTACTGAACGTCGCCTGAAAGAGCCGGCCAAGCAGCGGGCCGATGCTGCCGGCCTCGCGGGCCACGGCATAGGCAGACTTCATCTGCCCGAGGATCTGTGGTTCACCGAGCACCATCGAGTCCAGGCCCGCGGCCACGCGCATCATGTGCCGCACGGCCTGGTCATCGACGTGCACGTAGGCGCAGGCCTTGAGGTCGTCGAGGTTCAAGCGGTGATACTGCGCCAGCCAGGCGAGCACCGTATCGGCCTCCACCTGATCCTGCTCCAGATACAGCTCGCTGCGATTGCAGGTCGAAAGAATGGCCGCTTCGCGCGTCGGCGTCACGCGGCACAGCTGCTGCAGCGCCTCGACCATCTGCTCGGGCGTGAACGCCACCCGCTCGCGCACATCCACCGATGCGGTCTTGTGATTGATGCCAAGCGCGATGAAAGCCATGCGGGGTCGCTGATTCGAAAAACGGAGCGCGCGATTCTCCTACTTCGCCTGACTTAGAACAACCGTTGCCGGTCATTGTCTGTAGCTATCGAGCCGACCCAAGACGCCGGCCCTGGGGCCCATGGGCTTGCCCGGCGGCTTGTGTCATCATGCCGCGACCGCAGATAAGTCAAATCTCCCTTATATGAACAAACTCCTCGTCCTCGGTGCCGCTCTGTTCCTTGGTGGCTGCCAAAGCTTCATGCAGAGCGCGCCCGATGCCGGCCCACCGGTCGAGGAAACGGCGCCCGAGCCGATCGCCACGGAACCGAGCGAGCTCGGCTCGTTCAGCGCCGACACGCTCTATGCGCTGCTGGTTGCCGAGCTCGCCGGGCAACGCAACCGGTTCGACATCGCCCTGGGCAACTACGTCCAACAGGCCAACGCCACTCAGGATGCCGGAGTCGCCGAGCGCGGCTTCCGTATTGCCGAGTACCTGGGCGCCGATCAGGCGGCGCTCGACACCTCGCTGATCTGGGCGCGCAACGCCCCGGACAACCTCGACGCCCAGCGCGCCGCCGCCGTTCAGCTGGCGCGGGCCGGCCGCTACGAGGAATCGCTCGAATACATGGAAAGGGTCCTCCAGGGCCAGGGCGACACGCATTTCGATTTCCTCGCCCTGTCTGCCGCGCAGACCGACCCGGACACCCGCGCCGGCCTCCTGCAGAGCTTCGACCAGCTCCTGGCCAAGCACCCCGACAATCCGCAACTGAAGTTCGGCAAAGCCGTGCTGCTGCAACAGGACGGTCGCCCGGAGGAAGCCCTGGCCCTGCTCGAAGCACAGCCGGCTCGCAACCAGGAAATTCCGTCCGTTCTGTTGCAGGCCCGCCTTCTGCAGATGCTGAACCGAGGGGATGAAGCGCTGCCGCTACTCGAGAAGAGTCTGCGTCAGCATCCAGAGGACAAACGCCTGCGCCTGACCTATGCGCGCCTGCTGGTGGAGCAGGAACGTCTCGAAGAGGCCATGGGCGAGTTCGCCACGCTCGTCCAGCAGTACCCGGGTGACGACGACCTGCGCTTCTCGATGGCGCTGGTCTGCCTCGAAGCCGAGGCCTGGCGCGAGGCGATCGTTTACCTGCAGGAGCTGATCGACCGCGGCAGCCACCTTGACGCAGCCTACCTCAACCTTGGCCGCGCCTACCGCGCGCTGGATGAACCGGAGCGCGCCCTGGACGCCTTTGCCAAGGTCGGCCCCGGCAACGAATATCTGCCGGCGAAACTGATGCAAAGCGAAGTGCTGTTTTCGCTCGGCCGCCATGAGGAGGCGTCTCGCCTGCTCGCCCGCGCCCGCGATGAACAGCCCGACTACACGATCCAGCTCTACCTGATCGAGATCGAAGCCCTCTCCAACACGCAGCAGAACGAGCAGGCCTGGCAACTCGCCGAGCAGGCCTCGACCAGTTTCCTGACGATCTCAACCTGCTCTATACCCGGGCCATGATTGCGGAGAAACGCGGCGACCTAGCGCAACTCGAAAAGGACCTGCGGTTCATCATCGAGCGCGAGCCGGACAATGCCATGGCCATCAACGCGCTGGGCTACACACTGGCCGACCGCACCGATCGATATCAGGAAGCACTAGCGCTCATCGAGCAGGCTTACCGCCTCAACCCCGAAGACGCGGCCATTCTCGACTCCCTTGGCTGGGTCAACTACCGGCTGGGCAACCTCAAGGAAGCCGAGACCCAACTGCGCCAGGCACTCGAACGCTTCCCCGACCACGAAGTCGCCGCCCACTTGGGCGAAGTCCTCTGGGCGGCAGGCAAGCAACGCGAAGCCCGCCGGATCTGGGGCGAAGCCCTCAAGGAAACACCCGACAGCCAGATCCTGCGCGAAACCATCCAACGCCTGACCGGCTCGGAGAAACCCTGACCCATGAAATCGATGCGCAACCTGCTGACCTATGCCTTGGCCCTGCTGCTCGTCGGCTGCGCGGGGCTCGGCCCACAGGAAACCGTCGAAGGGCCGGGCAACCCCGAAGACTGGACGGCCCACAAGGCCCGCATCAGCGAGATCGACGGCTGGCAGATCAACGGCAAGATCGGCATCCGGGCCCCCGCAGGATTCAGGTAGCGGAACCCTGTTCTGGCTGCAGCGCCAGGATTATTTCGACATCCGCCTCTCCGGCCCGCTAGGCCGTGGTGCCACCCGCCTGACCGGACGGCCCGACACCGTCGCCCTGGAAGTCGCCGGCCAGGGCCGCTTCGAAGCCGACTCGCCCGAAGCACTGGTCGAAACCCAATTGGGCTGGCAGCTGCCCGTATCGAATCTGCTCTGGTGGATCCGCGGCCTGCCGGCGCCCGATAGTCGCAGCCGCATCGCGCTCGATAGCGAGGGTCGCCTCGCCTCCCTGCTGCAGGACGGCTGGGACGTGCAGTACCTCGCCTACGGGGAAGAAGACGGCTACGCCCTGCCGACACGCATCAAGCTGGCCGGCCGGGATCTGCAGGTCACCCTGGTGGTCAAGGACTGGCAACCGCGCCAGCTGGGCCGCTGAATGCAACCACTGACCCTGCCGGCTCCGGGCAAGCTCAACCTGATGCTGCACATCCTCGGCCGGCGGGCCGACGGCTATCACGAGCTGCAGACGCTGTTCCAGTTCATCGACCATGGCGACGAACTCAGCTTCAGCCTGCGCGACGACGGGCAGATCCGCCTGCACGGCGATCTGCCGGGTGTCGAGCACGACAGCAACCTGATCGTGCGCGCCGCGCGCCTGTTGCAGCGCGAGAGTGGCTGCCCGTGGGGTGCGGACATCCAGTTGATCAAGCGTCTGCCCATGGGCGGCGGCATTGGCGGTGGCAGCTCCGACGCCGCCACCACCCTCCTCGGCCTCGACCACCTCTGGCAAACCCGCCTTGGCGAGGACCGTCTGGCCAGCATCGGCCTGTCGCTGGGCGCCGATGTTCCAGTGTTCGTCAGGGGTCGCGCGGCCTTTGCCGAGGGTGTCGGCGAACGCCTGCAACCGGTCGAATTGAGCGAGCCCTGGTTCCTCGTGATTGCACCGCAAGTCTCTGTTAGTACAGCGGAAATATTTTCCGACCCGGAGTTGACACGCAATACCCCGGCCATTACAGTTCGCAGCCTTCTTGCAGGGGGCGGTCGTAACGATTGCCAGCCGGTTGTCGAGAGGCGTTATCCGGAAGTCCGTAACGCCTTGAGCTTGTTGAACAAATTCGTTCCAGCAAGAATGACCGGCACTGGAGCTTGTGTGTTTGGGAGCTTCCCAAACAAGGGTGAGGCTGATACAGTCTGCCGCCAACTTCCAGCCGACTTGCCAGCGTTCGTCGCCCAAGGCCGCAACATTTCGATGCTGCACCGAAGGCTCGCGCAACTGGCGCAGGAAGTGAATGTGTAGCATCAGGTTGTACGTTACAGGGCGTCGCCAAGCGGTAAGGCAGCAGGTTTTGATCCTGCCATGCGTTGGTTCGAATCCAGCCGCCCCTGCCATAACCTCCCAGAGGTCATGCGACAGCGCACATCCAGATTGAATCCACAGGGGCGTCGCCAAGCGGTAAGGCAGCAGGTTTTGATCCTGCCATGCGTTGGTTCGAATCCAGCCGCCCCTGCCATATATCACGAGAGCTGTTCAAAACGCCTGGCCTTTTGAACAGCTTTTTGTTTCATCGGATCCACCCTCAGGCAGGTACTGCGCGTGTCCAAGATGATGGTCTTCACGGGGAACGCCAACCCCGACCTGGCCCGGCGTGTCGTACGTCAGCTGCATATCCCGCTCGGTGACGCCTACGTCGGTAAGTTCTCCGATGGCGAAATCAGTGTCGAGATCAACGAAAACGTTCGCGGCAAGGACGTGTTCCTGATTCAACCGACCTGCGCACCCACCAATGACAACCTGATGGAACTGGTGGTGATGGCCGACGCCTTCCGCCGCTCTTCCGCCACGCGCATCACGGCCGTCATCCCCTACTTCGGTTATGCCCGCCAGGATCGCCGTCCGCGTTCGGCACGGGTGCCGATCAGCGCCAAGGTCGTGGCCGACATGCTCGACGTCGTTGGCGTCAACCGCGTCCTCACCGTCGACCTGCACGCCGACCAGATCCAGGGTTTCTTCGACATGCCCGTGGACAACATCTACGGCTCGCCCGTACTGGTCGATGACATCCAGGCGCAGCGCTTCGAGAACCTGATGATCGTCTCCCCGACATTGGCGGTGTGGTGCGTGCTCGTGCCGTCGCCAAGTCGCTGGGCGTGGACCTGGCCATCATCGACAAGCGTCGGCCGAAGGCCAACCAGTCGGAAGTCATGCACATCATCGGCGACATCGAAGGTCGCACCTGCATCCTCGTCGATGACATGGTCGATACCGCCGGCACCCTGTGCCACGCCGCTACTGCTCTGAAAGATCATGGCGCCGCCAAGGTCTTCGCGTATTGCACCCACCCCATTCTGTCCGGACGCGCCATCGAGAACATCGAAGGGTCGGTGCTCGACGAACTGGTGGTGACCAATACCATTCCGCTGTCCGCAGCGGCGCAAGCCTGTACCCGTATTCGCCAATTGGACATCGCGCCAATGGTCGCTGAAGCGGTTCGCCGCATCAGCAATGCAGAATCGATCAGCGCGATGTTCCGCTAAGCCTTCGAGCTCAGTCCTTCGCGCCGAACGAAAATGTGCCCCGCCTCGTGCGGGGTTTTTTGCCCAACCGCCCGCCCGTGCTGGTCGCGAGCACATCGGGTGCGTTGTCATCCTGGAGAAACACAATGACTGATTTCACCCTGAATGCCCAAGTGCGTTCCGACCTGGGGAAAGGTGCGAGCCGCCGCCTTCGTCGTAACGCTGCCCTCGTCCCGGCCGTGATCTACGGTGGCGACAAGGCTCCGCAATCGATCAGCCTGCTGGCCAAAGACCTGGCCAAGCTGCTGGAAACCGAAGCCTCCTTCAGCCACGTGCTGACCCTGAACGTCGACGGCCAGAACGAATCCGTTCTGATCAAGGCGCTGCAGCGTCATCCGGCCAAGAGCTTCGTCCTGCACGCTGACTTCGTTCGCGTCGTCGAAGGTCACAAGCTGACCGCTACCGTTCCGCTGCACTTCATCAACCAGGAGACCTCGGTTGGCGTGAAGCAGCAGGGTGGCGAAATCCTGCACAACATCAACGAAGTCGAAGTGTCCTGCCTGCCGCAAGACCTGCCTGAGTTCATCGAAGTCGACATGGCCAATGTCGAGATCGGCCAGGTTCTGCACATGACCGACCTCAAGCTGCCGAAAGGTGTCGAGCTGGTTGCCCTGGCCCACGGCAGTGACCTGCCGGTTGCCAACGTTCATGCGCCGCGCGTGAACAAGGAAGACACCCCGAAAGAAGAAGGCGCTGACGAGTAATCCACTCGCCAAGACCTGAGGAAGGGCCTCTGTCGTGACTGCCGTTAAACTGATCGTCGGCCTGGGTAATCCAGGCCCGGAATACGACCAGACCCGGCATAACGCAGGGGCCCTTTTCGTTGAAAGGCTGGCAGCCCGCGAGGGCGTCAACCTCAGCGTGGATCGCAAGTACTTCGGTCTGGTCGGAAAATTCCGCCACCAGGGCGAGGACGTCCGACTGCTGATCCCCACCACCTATATGAACCGCAGCGGTCAGGCGGTGGCGGCGCTGGCCGGATTTTTCCGAATTCCCCTGAGTCCATCCTGGTCGCCCACGATGAACTCGACATGCCCCCGGCGTCGCCAAGCTCAAGCAGGGCGGCGGACATGGAGGGCACAACGGGCTGCGCGACATCATCGCCAAGCTCGGCAATCAGAACAACTTCTACCGTCTGCGCCTGGGCATCGGGCATCCGGGGCATAGCAGCCTGGTGACCGGGTATGTGCTGGGGCGTGCGCCTCAGGCCGAGCGCGATAAGCTCGACGCCAGCATCGACTTCACCTTCGACGTGCTTCCCGAGATTCTGTCCGGCGACTGGACGCGGGCGATGCAACGGCTGCACAGCCAGAAGGCCTGAAGACGCGAGCGGGCAAGCAAGACAAGGCAACGGCTGATCGGAACAGCGGCGCTCATACGCCTCACGCAGCCGTTTAACGCAGTTTGGCAAGGCCGGTGGCGCGCGCTGCCAGCCAATACGAGGCAAGACACCATGGGATTCAATTGCGGCATCGTCGGTCTGCCCAACGTTGGCAAGTCCACCCTGTTCAACGCCCTGACCAAATCAGGCATCGCTGCGGAAAACTTCCCTTTCTGCACGATCGAGCCGAACAGCGGCATCGTGCCGATGCCCGACCCTCGCTTGCAGGCCCTGGCGGACATCGTCAGCCCCGAGCGCATATTGCCCACCACCATGGAGTTCGTTGACATCGCCGGCCTGGTCGAAGGCGCCTCCAAGGGCGAGGGCTTGGGCAACAAATTCCTGGCTAACATTCGCGAAACCGATGCGATCGCGCATGTGGTGCGCTGCTTCGAAGACGACAACGTCATCCATGTCTCCAATTCGGTCGATCCCAAGCGCGACATCGAGATCATCGAGCTGGAGTTGATCTTCGCCGACCTCGACAGCTGCGAGAAGCAGCTGCAACGCGTTACACGCAGTGCCAAAGGCGGAGACAAGGAAGCCGTGGCGCAAAAGGCGCTGTTGGAAAAACTCATCCCGCATTTCACCGAAGGCAAGCCGGCGCGCACCCTGCTGAAGAAGCTGGGCGAAGAAGAAATCCGCCTGGCCAAGGGCTTTCACCTACTCACCAGCAAGCCGGTGATGTACATCGCCAACGTCGCCGAGGACGGCTTCGAAAACAACCCACACCTCGACGTCGTCAATGCCATCGCCGCTGAAGAAGGGGCGGTGGTGGTGCCGGTGTGCAACAAGATCGAAGCGGAGATCGCCGAACTGGACGATGGCGAGGAAAAGGACATGTTCCTCGAGTCCCTCGGCCTCGAAGAACCTGGCCTGAACCGCGTGATCCGCGCCGGTTACGAGCTGCTCAATCTGCAGACCTACTTCACCGCCGGGGTCAAGGAAGTACGCGCCTGGACGGTCAAGGTCGGCGCCACCGCTCCGCAGGCGGCCGGCGTCATTCATACCGATTTCGAGAAGGGCTTCATCCGCGCCGAAGTCGTGGCCTACAACGATTTCATCCAGTACAACGGCGAAGCCGGTGCGAAAGAAGCGGGCAAATGGCGCCTGGAAGGCAAGGACTACATCGTCAAGGATGGCGACGTGATGCACTTCCGCTTCAACGTCTGACCAAGCCGGCCCCGAGCCCCGTCACGCAGCCGAGTGAAAACCTGACAAGCGACGATCAACGGCGAAGACAGTAAAAGAGCGCGTGTAAACACGCACTTTTAAGCCTGTCTTCGATCCTGGCTGGTCAATCGCAGCGGTTTCACCGGGTCTGCAGGCGGGGCTTTTTCGTGCCCGGCTTCCGAATGACCACCCAGTCCGAATACAGGCAGCAGCCTGGGCGTTTGGCGACGACCGGCACGAATTCATCTCACCGTGCACGGAATATTCGCCCTGCTTATGCGGTCGGAACAGGCAGACTTGCCGAAGCCGGAGCCCAGATGAACAGCCTCACCGAACCGCCGCTGCACCACCTCGACGACAGCTTCTTCGACCGCGACGCCCAGCTCGTCGCCCAGGACCTGCTCGGAACCGTGATTCGTCACTGTGTCGACGGGCTCTGGCTGTCGGCCCGCATCATCGAGACGGAGGCCTACTATGTCGACGAGAAGGCGAGCCATTCCTCGCTCGGCTACAGCCCCTCTCGCCGCGCGATGTTCATGCCGGCCGGTCATCTCTACCTCTATTACTCGCGCGGTGGCGACTCGCTGAATTTCAGCGTGCAAGGCGACGGCAACGCGGTCTGCGTCAAGGCGGGCTATCCCTGGGTCGACTCGATGTCCTGCGAGGAATCCATCGAGCGCATGCGCAACAACAGCCCCGCCGCTGCCGGCGGCCCACGCCCGCTGACCCGCCTGTGCTCCGGCCAGACACTGCTGTGCAAGGCCCTAGGCCTTACCGTGACGCAGTGGAATGCCCAGCGCATGGACCCGAACAAACTGCGCGTGGACGACATCGGCGCTCGTCCGGATATCGTCCAGACCACCCGTCTAGGCATCCCGCCCGGTCGCGACGAGCATCTGCCCTACCGTTTCGTCGATGCCGGCTTCGCGGCGCATTGCACACGCAATCCGCTGCGCCGTGGTCAGCGGGAAGGTGAAGACTTCATCTTGCTGCGGCGCGAGCGACTCGCCAGCTGAAGATCAGGGGTTGTCCGATGGCGCGGCGCCAACCAGCCGAAGCCGCGTGATTTCAGAGGGCGCGCCGAAGCGCAACGGCGGGCCCCAGTAACCCGTACCCCGACTGATGTAGATCTGCATCGATCCGACACGCTGCAGCCCGGCCACCCAGGGCTGCTGCCACCGCACGAAGTGCATCCAGGGCCAGAACTGGCCGCCGTGGGTGTGGCCTGACAGCTGAAGGTCGGCGCCCACCTCGACCGCCGCTGCTGCCGAACGCGGCTGATGTGCCAGCAGAATGCGTGGCACCTTGTTCGGCGCGCCGCTGAACGCCCCGACCGGATCGCTGCGATGGCTCGGCCGGAAGAGTTCAGCCGAATAGTCGGCGACACCCGCCAGCACCAGGCAGGAGCCGTCGTGCTCGAGTACCTCATGACGGTTGAGCAGGACCCGCATGCCCAACCGCTCGAACTCGGTGATCCAGCTGTCCGCGCCGGAGTAATACTCGTGGTTGCCGGTCACCACGTAGACGCCATGGCGGGCGCTCAGACCTGACAGCGGGGCGATGTCGTCGGCCAGATCCGCCACGCTGCCATCGACAAGATCACCGGTGATGACGACGAGATCGGGCGCCAGGGCATTGACCCGCTTGACGATCGCATCGATGTAGCCGTGCTTGATCGTTGGGCCGACGTGAATGTCGCTGAGCTGGACAATGCTGAAACCGTTCAAGGTCGCGGGCAGGTCGCGCAAGGCGATGTCGCGCTCGACCACCCGAGCCGTCCGCCGCGCGTTGAACAAACCGAACAGCGTCAGCGCCGTGACCATGGCGATCACCGCGAGCGCGGTACCCTTGTCGAGACCAGCCGACGCCCAGCCCAGCCAGGAAGCGAGCACGAGCACGAAGGCACGGAACAGGGCCAAGACCGCCAAGCTGGAAAAGATGCCCATCGCCAACAACCCGGACCACGCCAACAGCGCATTGCCCGCACCGCGCACCAGCACGCCGTAGCGCATCAGCACGGCCGACAGCATCAGGTAAAGCCAGGCCAGCGCCGTGCCGATCGTTCCCAGCTCCAGCGCGGGAATCAGGGTCACACCCACGAACGCATGCAGGCCGATCAACAAGACGACAACGGATAAACGCCTGCTCATGCATGAGTTCTCGGATCAGGTGGCGCATGCACGCCTGCAGACAGGCCGTGCCGCATCGATATGGGCGGAGCGGCAAGAATACCGCGGGCAAGCGCGCATGGCGCCCCCGCTTCCATGGAACCCTGAATGGGCTCGCGCGGCTACATGACGCCGGGGTCCGGCATCGGGTCTGGCGGCGGAGGTTCCTTTTCCAGCTGTTCGAGCACTTCCTCCGGCAGGGTGTCGCCGTCGTCGAACTCGGTATCGCTTTCGGCCTCGTCGAGGTCATTCAGGGGCGATTCATCCGCCATCCAGGGAGGACGGGCGTGTGGTTGGGCAGGGCAATGCTCGGCATCTCGGTGTTCCTCGCAACTGTACCTGCAGACTTAGGCAGGCACGACCGGGCATCGTTCGGCCGATCATCGCAGGCGGGCCCAAGCCTGCTGCGCCAGGCACTCGCCCAGATAGTCGAGAAAGCAGGTGATGCGCGCGGCCAGCGTGGTGTTGCGGTAGTACACCGCATGGATCGGCTGAAGCGTTTCGACATTCGCCTCGGCAAGCACCTCGATCAGGGCCCCGTCTGCACGATCCCGCGCTGTCATGAAGTCGGACAGGCAGGCGATGCCTTCGCCCGCCAGCGCCAGCTGCCGCACCGTCTCGCCACTGGACGCCCAGAGGCTTGGCATGATCGGCCAGCTTTCGCCGAGCGGATGGCGCAGCGGCCAGTGATTGAGGCTTTCCGGCTGGGTGAAACCGATCAGGCTATGTCGCGCCAGGTCCTCGACCTGCTGCGGTCTGCCGCGCCTTGCGAGGTAATCGGGGCTGGCAACGGCCCGAATCCGCGCGCGGCCAAGGGGGCGCGCGCGCAACGTCGAGTCGCGCAGCGGGCCGTGGCGCAGCGCGAGGTCGGTACGGTGCTCGAGCAGGTCGATGATCTGGTCGCTGCTGTGCAGTTCCAGCTCGATCTCCGGGTAGCGTTCACGAAACCCACCGACCAGCGGCACCAGCACATGCAACATGAACGGCGCCGACGCATTGATCCGCAGCCGTCCGGCCGGATGCTGCAAGCGTCGCGACATCTGCTCCTCTGCCTCTTCCACCGCCTCGAGAATCCGGCGTGCCTGGACGAGAAAGGCACTGCCCTCCTCCGTCAGCTCCAGACGACGGGTCGTGCGACGCAAGAGCGTCGTCGAGAGCTTGGCTTCAAGACGCGCCAAGGCCCGGCTGACACCCGAGGCGGTCTGCCCCAGCTGGACCGCAGCACCTGAAATCGAACCGGTGTCGATGACCGCGGTAAAGGCCTGCAACTCGTCAAGGGTGGTTTTCATCTGTGACTTTCCGTCAATTATGTTTGGCCCGGTACCCGGTTTTTCCGCATGAGTCTGAGGTAGACACTGCGCGCCATGCAATCGACCGGAGTTTCAAAACCATGCCCATCGCTCTCTTCGCGCTGACACTCAGCGCGTTCGCCATCGGCACGACGGAGTTCGTCATCGTCGGCCTTATCCCGACCATCGCCAGCGACCTGGGCGTCAGCCTGCCCTCCGCCGGGCTGCTGGTGAGCCTCTACGCCCTGGGTGTCGCGGTAGGCGCACCGCTGCTCACCGCGCTGACCGGAACGGTGCCGCGAAAGCCGCTGTTGCTGGCCCTGATGGTGCTGTTCACCGCGGGTAATCTCTTAGCCTGGCAGGCGCCCGGCTACGAGTCGTTGATCCTGGCGCGGATCGTCACCGGCCTGGCCCACGGCGTGTTCTTTTCCATCGGCTCGACCATCGCGACCAGCCTGGTCTCGAAGGACAAGGCCGCCAGCGCCATCGCGATCATGTTCACCGGCCTGACTGTCGCGCTGGTGACAGGGGTGCCCCTGGGCACCTTCATTGGACAGCAGTTCGGTTGGCGCGAAACCTTCCTCGCCGTGTCGCTGCTCGGCGTGATCGCCTTTCTCGGCAGCCTGCTGTTCGTGCCCCGGCACATCCGGCACAGCAAACCTGCTTCCATCGTCAAGCAACTGGCCGTTCTGAAACAGCCACGCCTGTTGCTCGTCTATGCGATGACGGCGATTGGCTACGGCGGCTCCTTCATCGCGTTCACCTTTCTGGCGCCCATCCTGCAGCGGGTCAGCGGCTTTGGCGAAGGCGCGGTCAGCCTGGTGCTGCTGGTCTATGGCATCTCCGTTGCCCTGGGCAATATCTGGGGCGGGCGGCTCGCCGACCGGTGCGGGCCGATCAGCGCACTGAAGCTGATCTTCCTTTTGCTGGCAGCCGTGCTGCTTGTGCTCACCTTCACAGCGGCCAACGCCTGGCTGGCAGTGCTGACCGTCCTGCTCTGGGGCGCAGTGGCCTTCGGCAACGTGCCCGGACTGCAGGTCCACGTCGTGCGCCAGGCCGAGCGTTACACCCCGGACGCCGTGGATGTCGCCTCGGGCCTGAACATCGCCGCGTTCAACCTTGGCATCGCCGGCGGCGCATGGGTCGGCGGACATATCGTCGCGTCCATTGGTCTTATCCATACCGCCTGGATCGGTTCGCTGGTCGTCCTGATCGCCCTGGCGCTTACCCATTGGAGCGGCCGACTGGATGCGCAGCGCACCACCTCGGACCTCACCGCGCGCGAGCCAGCCCTCGCCGCCTCTCACTGACCAACCCACAGGAGACAATTCATGTCCATTCCCGCGTTTGGCCTCGGCACCTTCCGCCTCAAGGGTCAGCAAGTCATCGACTCGGTCACCATGGGCCTCGAACTTGGCTATCGGCACATCGACACCGCGCAGATCTACGAGAACGAAGCGGAAGTCGGGCAAGCCATCGCCGAAAGCTCCGTGCCGCGTGAAGAGCTGTTCGTCACCACCAAGATCTGGACGAGCAACCTCGGCGCTGACCGGCTGTTGCCCAGCCTTGAAGAGAGCCTGAACAAACTGCGCCTGGAACGCGTCGACCTGACGCTGGTGCACTGGCCCTCACCGAACGATGAGCTCGCGGTTGCCGACTATCTGGCGCGGATGATGGAAGCCAAGGCGCGCGGGCTGACCCGCGCCATCGGCGTCTCCAACTTCACCGTCGCGCACATGCAACAGGCGATCGACGCCATTGGCGCCGAGAACATCGCCACCAACCAGGTCGAGGTGCATCCCTTCCTGCAAAATCGCAAAGTCATCGACTTCGCCCGCCAACACGGCATTCACATAACCGCCTACATGCCGCTCGCCTACGGCAAGGTGATGCAGGACGACACCCTCAAACGCATCGGCCAGGCACACAACGCCAGCCCCGCGCAGGTCGCGCTCGCCTGGCTGTTGCAGCAAGGATTCGCCGTGATTCCCTCGTCCACCAAGCGCGAGAACCTCGCCGCCAACCTCGCCGCGCAGCAGCTGCGCCTGACCGACGAGGAGATGCAGCAGATTGCCACGCTGGACCGCAACGAGCGACTGGCCAACCCCGGCTTCGCCCCCGAATGGGACTGAGCGAACGCGCGCCAGGCACCGTCGGACGGGCGGCATAACCAATTGAAAAAGCAGGTAGAAAAACTGTGCGAGGAGGGTTGACAGCCAACCGCGCGGCGCGAATAATGCGCGCCACTTGGCTACGTAGCTCAGTTGGTTAGAGCATAGCATTCATAATGCTGGGGTCCGGGGTTCAAGTCCCTGCGTAGCCACCAAATTTAAAAAAGGGTTCAGTGAAAGCTGAGCCCTTTTTTTGTGCCCGTCGTTTAGCCCCACCCTCTTGAGAACGACCATGACAGACCGCTTCGATAACCTTCGCGCCGAGCGCGACCTGCCCTACCGCCCTACCAGCACCCCACCCTCCCGCCCGTACACCGGCCTCTGGAAGCAGATCGCAATCGGCATTGTGGTCGGGCATCTGTCACTGGGGTTGATTGGCGCGGTGGTCTGGATGGTGACGGCGCAGTTGCTTATTGGCGATTTGCAGATCGTTATGCCGTGGGCGGAAAAGCCTCAAGGGTGAGATGGTTTCTTCGATTCGGCGTTAGCGCTGAGGCAAGAAATAAATCTGTCCCCTTTTCTTTCTTAGTGATTTTCTCGACGCCCATCATTTCAGCCAGCACGTACTGCGTGCAGAACGGAGCTTCTCGGAAGCTGATGATCTGTTCGGCTTGGCCTTCGATGGTTAACCCCACTACACCAGACTGTTCCATAGCTGTACCTTATGACTCATTGCTAACGGCAACCCTATGAATTTGCCGTATGTACAACATCGCAATCATGCCTTCTGTATATGTACATAGGGCACGCAATGAGTAATAAGAATGAGCGACACCCTTACTCCTTACTGATAGAGCTCTTCAATTGATCAATGCAGCGAGCTTGGTTGAGCTCTCTAAAGCTGGAGAGACGGATTACCCGCGATGGGTGAACATCAAGCGAGGGCGGGCGCGGGTTGGCGCAGACGAGATCGAAATACTCGCCAAGGTTTTCCCCCGGCTACAGGTGGTGGTTGCTTACTGGCGAAGTGCTGCCAGGCAATGGTCAGACGAGTCCCGATTACGACGAGGCCAACCGAAACTTGACCAATCCAAACGCGGGATAGCGATCACGCAGGAAGTAGCTAGGCGCTGGTACTCCCGAAAAATGGGCAACAAGGATTGAGGTAAAAAAGTGCATACTCCGTTAAACGCTTCAGCGACAACAGCCGGGGCTCTGTTATCGAGCTCTACCTTTGAGGTCCCGCCATATCAACGAGAGTACTCATGGTTACAGGATGAAGTTGTAGAGTTCTGGACTGACCTAAGTCACGCACTCGGTGACGACTCATATTTCTTGGGCCTAGTGATACTTACAGATGAAGATGGAGTAAAACAAGTTGTCGATGGACAACAACGTATCCTAACTCTGACACTGCTAGCAGCCGCCCTTTATCACGAGGCGAAGCAAGGAGGGCGTACAGCGCTTGCGGAAAGAATTCAAGCGGACTTTCTGCGTTCCATTGACTACGACACTGACGAAACTAATCCAAGAGTAACCCTTTCAGATGAAGCGGACAATGAAACGCTGCAAGAGATACTTGAGTACGGTAGGGGCGGTATTAAATCTACAGGCATGGATGACTCCTTATCCAAGCGGATGAGTGATGCATTTATCTACTTAAGAGCGCAACTGAAGCATGACCTTTCTCAAGACCCATTCAAGCGCCTAGGAGCTTGGACGGACTTCATTACTAATCGTTTGTACTTCGCAGTTTTCGTGCATCCCGACCCCGCGTCTGCTTACAGAGTCTTCGAGGTAATCAACACTCGAGGGCGGGAGTTAACAACTGCAGACCTACTTAAGAATTACGTTCTTAGTCAGACGCCAAAGCCTAGCAGGGAACAGCGGTATCAAGAATGGAAGAGGATTGCTCAGCAGTTTAACGAAACCGGATCAAATTCTTTCGTGCAATATATTAGGCATGTTGTGACGGTTGAGGGTGGGCATATACTTCCTAAGGACTTGTTTGACTTTTTAGCGAAGAGAGCGACCTTTTCTAATAAAGAAGCTCCAAGCATTAATAAGTTGATGTCGCTTCTCGATAGTAACCTTCCACTCTATCTGCAGATGATAGACCCCTCGCTGGAGGGGCCGGCAGAGCCTGAGGCTCTAAAGATATTTTCTGCTTTGAATAGTCTGGGAGTTATATCTGTCCGTCCAATTTTGCTGGCTATGGCTGCAAGTCCAAACGCCTTGGAGGGCATGCTTTACATCTTACGGCTAGTCGTGCGCCGCATTGTAGTTGGCACGCTGGGAACTGGTAACGTAGAACGTCGTTTCGGTGAAGCTGCCAAGAGGGTTCATGATGAGTCGGACTGGAGAGGGATCCAAGAAGATTTAGCTGATTTGATCCCAACCAAAGATGAGTTCGAAGAGCAGCTTCGGAAGCGCTCCTTCAATAAAGCCGTTCTCACATTTCTGCGGCGCTCTGTTATTGAGGAAACTGAAATCCCCGAAAGATCTGGAACGCTTCACTTTATTCGCCCGCGACAAGCTTCTGAGTGGAAAGGTTTTAGTGAAGAGGATGATAATTTTTGGGGGAATACTATAGGGAATACCGTGCTCTCATCGCTTGACAGACGACCTAAAGGTGCAAGCACGTGGGAGGGTTTTAAGGAAAATATTCTTAGTACTGCAGTAGCAGGGGAATGGACTTCCAGATTGGAGAGCTTCGATGAGTGGAATGCTGACGCAGTTATTGAAGTCGGCAACGAGCTCTCTAAAAAGGCTGCTGACGTCTGGTACTGAGGTTGACCCGATAATGGATGAAAAAATATTGGAAACATTGAGCTCTGTCTTAGATAGGGAGATAGAGATTAACTCATTAGGCTCGCTAACCGTGTCTGTTACGGCCAAGCAAAAGGAAAAGAAAAGCCTGAGCGAGACAGCAATAGCCATTGACTCAAGCGCTTTCTTGAGAATAAGCAAGATAAATAGGAGTGAGGATGTTATCGACTACATGCTTTCGCAGCATCAGGCTCCGCTAATACTTCCAGGGCAGGTAATACAAGAATTTTGGAACAATCAGTTAAATGTAATAGATACGCAGGCGGTGTCTTTAAGGAAGAAGCATGAAGAACTTAAAGCTCTAACAGCAAAAATAGATACTGGATTCGAGGATTTTCACTCTGATATGGGTAGGCTTTTGTCGGAGTTTGAGGCAAATCATGGTTATATATATGATGAATCAACAAAGCACAGCACAATGCAAGCGCTTAGGGCCCTGGAGCAGAGGGCAATAGTTCCATATGTTCCTAGGTTGCGTTTCTATCAGATGGCAATGGTACGGAAAAGAACAAAAACCCCGCCTGGCTTTAAAGATGACGGAGACGGAGATTTCTATGTTTGGCTTGACCTTCTTTATGGGTTAATGAAAACAAAAGAAAATGGCGCTAACTTTAGTCATGTGATATTTGTGACTAATGATGTAAAGCCTGACTGGAGTAGAAATGGTATGCCGCATCCGATTTTAGCGGCGGAAATGGAAGCGGCTGTGGGTGCAACATTAGAGGTGCTTAAAGTGGATCAGTTCGGAAAAATGATCATCGAAAAGAGCTCTTTGTAGTGATTGTCAGAGTTTCGAGATCCCCACATATCCAACTTCTAAACTTTTGAAGTGACTACATTTGAGCTTTTTTCTGGAAAGAACAGGCCCAGTGAGTGAGTCAGGGTCTGGACGCCGCTAATTATGGGGCGTTCTGGTTCAGCAAGGCGCTACGTCGGTGATTCATAATGCTGAAACCAGGGTTCAAGTCCCTGCGTAGCCACCAAATTCAAAAAGGGTTCAGTGAAAGCTGAGCCCTTTTTTGTGCCCGTCGTTTAGCCCCACCCTCTTGAGAACGACTATGACAGACCGCTTCGATAACCTTCGCGCCGAGCGCGACCTGCCCTACCGCCCTGCCAGCACTCCACCCTCCCGCCCGTACACCGGCCACTGGAAGCAGATCGCGATCGGCATTGTGGTCGGGCATCTGTCACTGGGGTTGATTGGTGCGGCGGTCTGGATGGTGGCGGCGCAGTTGCTTATTGGCGATTTGCAGATCGATATGCCGTGGGCGGGTAAGCAGCCTTAGTCGCGGCCTTGGTCGAATCTTTCAGCATCGTCCACGTTCGGCAGGTTGCTGTTTGTTTACTGCAGCGCATGACTGGCTTTCTGACACGCGGTGACAGCCGGCCGGCGGAAGGTCGACCGACACCGAGTGCCGGTCACGCTAACCCCACCGGTGATTCAACAGGCGACCTCCGCTACGCCGCTCATCTCCGTTCGCCTGTCCGCCTGCTTGCCGAGCTGCCAGCCGAGATAGCCCCAGAGCAGCGCGCAGATTGCGCCGGCTACGGCGACCAGGCCGGCGCCCTGCCCGAACATGTCCAGCGCCGTCTTACCCCAACCGCTGACGGCATCGCCGGCGCGGTAGACGACGGTGTCGATGACGTTCTTCGCCTTGTATTTGCTCTCGGCATCCAGCGGCGCGAAGAGCATTTCGCGGCCGGGCCGGACGAACGCGTACTCGCCGATGCGGCGCACGATCATCAGTGCCGCGAGCACGGCGAAGCTGGGCATCAGCGCGAGGCCGATAAAGCCGACGCCGACCAGCAGCGGCACGATGGCCAGCAGCACACGCACGCCGAGTTTCTGCGCCAGGCGCCCGGTGATGAAGAGTTGCGACAGCAGCGCGCCCGCCTGGACGACCACGTCGATGATGCCGAACACACGAACCTGGGCGGCGCGGTCGGGGAACCGCTCGGCCACCAGGCGTGCCTGCTCGAAGTAGAGAAAGGTGGTCACGGTAGCCAGCAGCACCACGAAACCGGCGATGCCGAGCAGGTAGGGCGACTGCATCACCCGGGTCAGGCCGCTGAAGGGGTTGCCGGGCACCGGCCGACGCGTACTCTCCGCCGGAGCCGCGCCGGGGCGCCCTGCTCCGCCGATCTCGCGCCAGCGCATCAGCGAGAACTTGAGCGCCAGCGCCGCGCCCAGCAACAAGGCGGCCAGCAGCATCAGCCCCGACTCGCCCAGGCTGCCAACCAACAGCGCGCTGAGCGCCGGCCCGATCAGCCCGCCGACGCTCGCGCCAGCAGCGATGAAGGCGAACAGCCGCTTGGCCTGGGCGCTGTCGAACACATCCGCCATCAGGCTCCAGGCAACGGACACGACGAACAGGTTGTAGACCGAAATCCACACGTAGAACACCCGCGCCAGCCAGGCGCTGTCACCCTGCAGCAGAAACAGCACGGAGAAGCCCAGCAGGTTCAGGCAGAAGAAGCCGTACACCCAATCGACGAAATGCAGGCGCGGTACGTGGGAACTGAGCCAGGCGAACAGGGCACGGCTGCCAGCATGACGAAGAAGGTGGCGGTGAATAGCCATTGCAGGTTCTCCACGCCGGCGGCGATGCCCATCGACTCGCGAATCGGGCGCAGCATGAAGTAGCCGGCGAACAGGCAGAAAAACAGCAGGAAGCCACTCAGTGCCGGGCGCAGCTCATGCGCTTCGGCATTGATCGCGGCACTCAGGCGATGCACAACGGATGGCGTGCTCATGGGCGCGCTCCTGAAGAATGAAGTGAGAACAGGGCGCGAGCGCAAGGCCGCGCCCGAGGGTTCAGGGGTAGCGCACGCCAGTCAGGCGTTCCGACAGCTGCCACAGCCGCGTGGCGTCCGCCTGGTTCGCGGCAGCGTCTGGAACCCTGGCAAAGCCCAGCGGCCCGCGTTTTTCTTCCTCGCCGGTCGGCCCGTAGTAGGCACCGCCAATGGCGTCAGGCGCAGTGGCGGCATACAGCGTCGGCAGCGCGCCCTGCGCGGCGGAGTGGTAGTTGTCGCGGTCCTTGGCCCAGTTGGCGGCGAATTCACTGTCCAGCCCGGGGCCGCGCTCGACCAGCTCGGTGACGGCCACTCCGGGGTGTGCGGCGATGCTGCGGATGCCCCAGCCGGATGCGTCACTGTGGCGTTGCAGCTCCATGGCCCACATCAGCACCGCGAGCTTGGACTGCGCATAGGTGGCGTAGGGGGTTGTAGCGCTGCTCGGCCTGCAGGTCCGCGAAGTCCAGCTGGCCACGCCCGGCCGCGATACTGGAGAGGCTGACCACCCGGGCATCGTCGCTTTCCAGCAGCAGCGGCATGAGCAGCGCGGTCAGGGCGAACGGGCCGAGGTAGTTGGTGGCCAGCTGCAGCTCGTGGCCGTCGGCCGAGGTGCCGCGCTCGGGCGGCGCCATGATCGCGGCATTGTTGATCAGTACGTCCAGGCGCGGCAGGCGCTCCTGAAGGCGCTCGGCCAGGCTGCGCACCGAGGCCAGGTTGGCCAGGTCGACCGCCTCGAACTGCACGCGGGCATCCGGCACCTGCTCCCGTATCCGTTCGATCGTCTGCTGCCCGCGCTCGGCATTGCGCGCGGCGATGATCACCTCGGCACCGGCGCGCGACAGCGCCAGCGCATCTTCGTAGCCCATGCCACTGGTGCCGCCGGTAACCAGCACGATGCGGCCCGTCTGGTCCGGCATGTCAGCCAGGCTCCAATCCGGCTTCGGTGCTGCACGGTTAGCGGCCTCGGCCGTCAGCGCGCCAGCCACTGCCACCCCGGCGATCAGCGTTCTGGCCAGCTTCAGCAGATGCCGGGCGTGGCCGCCCGGCGCGGTTGCGGTTCTGTGCGTCATGATCCTGTCCTCGTCGTCGTTGCAAACAGGCCGACCTCCGATGGAAGTGGCCGACGCGAGGATTATCAGCGTACGGAAATCAGGTGATAATCCGGGAAAACATGGACAGGCTGTACGATCATTCGTACAGCCAAACGCTTTGTGGGGTATTCATGCGCCAACCCAACCTGAGCGACGTCGCGCTGTTCGCTGCCGTGGTCGAGGCCGGCGGCTTTCGTGCTGCCGCGCAGACCCGAGGCATGTCGGCCTCATCGCTGAGCGACTGCGTGCGCAGGCTGGAGGGCGACCTCGGCCTGCGCCTGCTCAACCGCACCACCCGCAGCGTCACCCCGACCACGGCCGGTGAACGCCTGCTCGAGCGCCTGCGCCCGGCGCTGGAAGAGATCCACGCCGCCTTCAACGACCTCGACGACGAATCCCAGCGCCCGGTCGGCACCCTCAAGCTGAACGTGCCGGTCCCGGTGGCGCGCTTTGTGCTGCCGGACCTGCTGAGCCGCTTCCTCAAGCTTTATCCGGCGGTGAACGTCGAGGTGGTGATGGACAACACCTTCATCGACGTCATCGCGGCGGGCTACGACGCCGGTGTGCGCTACGAAGAAAGCCTGGCCAAGGACATGATCGCCATCCCCATCGGCCCGCGCCGGCAACGCTTCGTGGCCGCCGCCGCACCTGCCTACCTCGACGCCCACGGCACGCCACGCCACCCCGGCGAGCTGACCGGGCATCAGCTGCTCGGCCATCGCTTCGAGAGCGGCAAGCTGGGCGTGTTCGAGTTCGAAAAGGACGGCCGGACCTTGCGTGTACCGCCGCAAGGCCAGCTGGCCACTTCCTCACATGATTTGAAGACCAGCGCGGCGGTCAACGGGCTCGGGATCATCTATACCTTCGAGGACTTCATCCGCGAGCCGCTGGCCGATGGGCGCCTGACGCCCATCCTCGAGGACTGGTGGCAGTCCTTCGACGGCCCCTTCCTCTACTACCACGGCCGCCGCCACATGCCCTCGCCGCTGCGAGCCTTCGTCGACTTCCTGAAGGCCGAGGGGCAGAGCCAGCCTGAGGGCAGCCCGTCAGGGCCGCGGCAGATAGCCCGGCAGGCTTTCCAAACGGGTCATCCAGCGCGCCACGTTGCCATAGGGGCCGAGGTCGACGCTGCCCTCCGGCGCCAGCACCACGTAGGGATAGACCGCGCAATCGGCGATGGTAGGCCGCCCCATCGCCAGCCAGTCGTTCGTTTCCAGATGCGCATCGAGCAGCGCGAGCGCCGCGGGCGCCTTGGCCAGCGCCGCCTCCTTGTCCAGCGGGTAGCCGAACTTTTCCACCAGCCGCGCGGCGCACAGGCTGTGCTGCACCTCGTTGGCGGCGAAGGACAGCCACTGCACGATCTCGGCCTGCCCGCGGGCATGGTCCGGCCACCAAGCCAGGCCGCCGTAGGTACCGGCGAGATAGACCAGGATCGCCTGGGAATCGCGTACCACATGGCCGTCATCCTCGAGCACCGGCACCTGCCGCAGCGGGTTCATGTCGGACAGTGGCGGTTTCTTGTGCGCGCCATTGGCGAGATCCACCGGCACCCGTTCCAGTTCGATGTCGGCCAGCGCCGCGAACAGGCGCACCTTGTAGCAGTTGCCGGACGCTTCCAGGTCGTACAGTTTCATTGCGCATCTCCTTCGACGAGCTGATTGAATTCGAGAACGTTGCCGTCCGGGTCCCGGATGAACAGCGCGATCCGCCGCGGGCCGATGTGATGCGGCCCCTCGGTGATGACGATGCCCTCCTCGCCCAGCCATCGCTGCAGCGCCTGAAGGTCATCGACGATAAACGCCGGATGGGTCATGCCTGGGCGCTTGACTGGCGCATCCAGCAGTACGTTGTGCGCGGCGCGGGTACGCGCGCCGTTGAAGATCAGGTTGATGCGCACGCCGTCCGGGCTGAGCATCTCGTTGGCCTCGAACAGCGGGAAGCTGGCGCTCTCGACGAAGCCCAGCGCCTGGTAGAAGGCCATGGCGCGACGACGGTCGCTGACGCGAATGCCGATGTGGTCATAGGCGAGGATACGAGCGGGGCTGGATGATCGGTTCATGTGCGAAACTCCAGAAGTCATCGGTCCGGGACAGTGTCCGCCGCGCAGCGGATTCCAGCTATGCCGCGGACCTGACAACACCCCTGCAGCAATCGCACAAATCGAAGGTGGCAATGGACAAGCTCAAGGCGATGGCCAATTTCGTGAGGATCGTCGACAACGGCAGCCTGAGCTCGGCGGCCGACGCCAGCGGCCAGTCCGTGGCATCGGTGGTGCGCTCGCTGGCCGCGCTGGAGCGCCACCTGGGCGTGCGCCTGCTCAACCGCAGCACCCGGCGCATGGCCCTCACCGATGAAGGCGCGCAGTACCTGGCCTGGAGCCGGCGCATGCTTGCCGAGTTCGCCGACATCGAGCAGCGCCTGGAGGCGCAGGACGGCAGCGTTCGCGGCCTGCTGCGCCTGACCGCCCCGGTGGAGTTCGGCCAGCGCTACCTGGCGCCTCTGGTGAATGCCTTTCTCAAGGAGCACCCGCCGGTACAGGTGGAGCTGAACCTGAACGACCAGATCGTCCCGCTGCTGGACGAACGCCTCGACCTCGCCCTGCGCATCGGCCACCTGCCCGACTCGACCCTTGTCGCGCGCCCGCTCGGCACGACCCGGCTGGTCACCTGCGCCAGCCCGGACTACCTCGCCAGCAGCCCGCCGATCGACACCCCGGCCGCACTCAAGGAGCACGCCTGCATCCTCTTCGCCGCCCAGGGCCGGCACTGGTACTACCGCGACGGCGACAGGGAACAGGTCGAAGAGATCACCCCGCGCCTGACCTGCAACCAGATCCGCAGCGCCAGCCTCGCCTGCGTCCAGGGCCTGGGCATCACCCGGCTGATGCACTATCAGGTCGCCGACGAACTGGCCGATGGACGCCTGGTCAGGCTACTGAAGGATTTCGAACCGAAGGACCTGCCGATCCAGCTCGTCTACCCGCACAGCCTGCAACTGTCGCCACGGGTGCGAGCGTTTGTGGAGTGGGCTTGTCCGCGGTTGGAGCGGGTCATGCCGGTGTTGGAAGCCCGTTAGCAGGCGCCGCGGTCTTCCGAGGCGCCTCACGACCGACAGCAGCGCCAGCCGCGTTTCAGACAAAGCCGATCCAGCGGCCCGCTATCAGTATCGATAGCCACAGAATGGCGGATGTCGCGGCCAGCACGCGGACGCGCATCCTCGGCGGCCCGCCGCGCAGCGCGGCATGAAAGTGCTCGCCACGATGCTGGAGTGCGATGTTGCAGATGGCCAGCAGGAGCAGTGCGACCTTGCAGAGGAAGGCAGGATTGTCCACATACTCCACGGGGTTCACCGAGAACAACCAGAGCCCCGTCATCACCGCCAGCGTGACGCCCGTTGCCGCCACTCGGACGAGAAAGGGGCCAAGGACCGACAGATCCCGGCCGCGCGCAGACCGCAAGAGGAGCACATCCAACGGCAGTATCGAGCCCAGGAGTAGCCCTATGCCAAGGATGTGTGCAGCGTTGACGATGAGATAGGCGACCCAGTACTCCTGCAGAAAGACGGCACCGGGCCAGCCCGCAAGCGACTGCAGGAAAGCCGTCATCGCCCTGTCGTCATTGCCCGATACGTTCCGGATACATGTCGTACTGCTTGCCGCCGACGGTGATGCGGACGGCTTTCATATGCGCTTCGTTCGGCTCTTTGGTGCGGTTGCCGAGTACGGTGATGTCATCGCCCACCTTGGCGGTATCGCCGGTAAAGCCTGAACGTTTCGTCTGGTTCGGATTGCCCAGATCGACCTGCCATATGCGGCCGTCTTCTGCCTTCACGCGCAGGGCCGGATGAGGTGGCGCCATCGAGATCTCGGCAATCGTGCCTTTTAACTCCGATTGCTCTTCTTCGGCCCAGGCCCAGCCGTGGTGCGCAAAGACCTGCGTCGTGAACAGCGTCATCGCCGTCACGCACAGCGTCAGGGCGACACGATGGAGCACTTCGCGCGCCAGAAAGATCGCGCGGCTGGCGGTTCGGCTTTGGCTCGATAGGGACATGATCATGCTCCTCAGCGAAGGTGGTTGAGCGTCCGACACATCGAACGCAATTACCGAGTTGTAGACGGCAAAGCGCTGCAGTGCCGAGGATCGCAGGAGGAATGTGTAGCATCCTTTTTTCGAACGCCCGGCAGGTGCCACCCGCCGGTCATTCCAGCGAGCCGCAACCCCAAGGGTTTTCGCCACGCCGTCCGCGCATCGCTCTCGTGTCGCGGGCCGGAGGACATCCGAACACGCGCGCATAGTCCCGACTGAACTGGGTAGGACTTTCATAGCCCACCTCAAATGCCGCGGCCATCGCACCTCTGACTCGCCGCCATATCCAATAGATACCCAATAGATACGATCTAGATATTTTTCATATCCAAACCAACTCCCTAGCATCACGCCAGACGCCCGCCGGCCTCGTGCCGGCGGTGTCACCTCCATATAAAAACAATCAGGAGACAGTGATGCTCAAGTCACCGAAGCCGCTTGCTGCGGCGATTGCGGTTGCTGCGCTGGGTGCGGGTTTGCCGGGTGTGGTCATGGCGGAGTTTCTCGCCGATAGCAAGGCCACGCTGGAGCTGCGCAACTTCTATTTCAATGCCGACTACCGACAGGACGGCGCCAACCAGTCGAAGCGCGACGAGTGGGCGCAGGGCTTTCTGCTCAATTACGAGTCAGGCTTTACCGAGGGGCCGGTCGGCTTCGGCGTCGATGCGATCGGGCTGCTCGGGGTAAAACTCGACTCCGGGCCGGAGCGACAGAACTCCGGGCTGCTGCCGGTCGGCGACGAAAAGGCGCCGGACGAATACAGCCAGCTCGGCGCGGCGGCGAAGATGCGCTATTCGAAAACCACGGTGCGGGTCGGCACCCTGCTGCCGAAGCTTCCGACGGTGCTGCCGAACGATTCCCGCCTGCTGCCGCAGACCTTTCGCGGCGGCATGCTGACCTCGAAGGAAATCGACGGGCTGACGCTCAGCGCCGGCCGGCTGACACAGAACAGCGTGCGCAACTCGGCGGCCAACGACGACATGCAGGTCGCCGGCAAGGGCATCCGTGGCGGGCAGGCCAGCGAACAGTTCGATTTCGCCAGCGCCAGCTATCGCTGGACCGACAGCCTGACCACCGGCTACCACTACGGTCACCTGGATCAGAACTACAAGCAGCACATCCTCAACCTGTCTCATGTGTTGCCGCTGGGCGACGAGCAGTCCTTCAAGAGCGACCTGCGCTTTGCCCGCTCCACCGAGGCCGGCAACACCAACGTCGACAACGATGCCTTCGGCGCCAAGTTCACCTACCAGCTCGGCGGCCACGCCTTTGGCGCGGCGTACCAGAAGATGAGCGGCGAGACAGGCTTCCCGCATATCAATGGCACCAATTCGTACCTGGTCAACTACGTGATGATTTCGGCGGACTTTGCCAGTCCAGGCGAGAAGTCCTGGCAGCTGCGCTACGACTACGACTTCGCCGCCGTCGGCATTCCGGGGCTGAGCTTCATGACGCGCTACCTGCGCGGCGATGGCTTCGACGGTCCGGGCGGACGCAATGGCCGCGAGTGGGAGCGCGATACCGATATCGGCTACGTGTTCCAGCAGGGTGCACTGAAAAACTTCGGCGTGAAGCTGCGTAACGGCACCTATCGAAGCACGGGCAATGACATCGATCAGACCCGTTTCATCCTCAGCTACACGCTGCCGCTGCTGTAACGGCGCCACCCAGCCCTCCCGTCGCCCGTGCGGGTGACGGTGTCGCTCACAGGAGATTCACCATGATCATGCAAAAGACTCTGCTGTCGCTGGCCGTGGCCTTTGCCCTGGCTAGCACTCAGCTGACAGCGCAGGCGGCCGACACGGCTGACCTGCCCTGCCGCACCACGGCCGAATGCGCGGCCGAGGCGGCGAAGATCGGCGCCACGGTCGACCGTGCCGGCGCCAGGCAAGGCGAGCACGACGACCAGTTCACCTGGGTCAACCGGATCAACAAGGCATCGATCGTCATGCTGACGGAGGAGAAGATCGTCGACCGCAACCAGGGGCGCGAGATCGCCCGCGGCGTTCAGCATGTCATCGACCAGGCCGGCAAGGCCGACGGCAAGCGGCCCAGCGATGTGATGCAGATCGAACGCATCATGATCGACAGGATCGGCCCGCAGGCGTCGTTGATCCATTCCGGGCGCAGCCGCCAGGACATGTACGCCACCTACCGGCTGGCCACCCTGCGCAGCCAGCTGCTGGACTACACCGACGCGATGAACGCCACCCGCGCGCGGCTGCTGGAGCTGGCCAAGGACAACGTCGACACGCTGGTGCCGGCCTACACCAATGGGGTACAGGCGCAGCCGATCACCTACGCGCACTACCTGCTGGCCTTCGAGGCCGCCTTCGAACGCGATGCCCAGCGCATCCGCGAGCTGTACCAGCGACTCAACCGCAGCCCCATGGGCACGGCGGTGCTGGCCAATTCGGGCTGGCCGTTGAACCGCGAGCGCCTGTCCGAGCTGCTCGGCTTCGATGCGGTCCGGGAAAATTCGCTGGATGCCGGCCAGGTCTCGACCTTTGACATCCCCATCGAGGCCGCCAGCATCGCCTCCTCGTCGGCGATCCGCATCGGCGCCATGCTGGGCGACATCCACACCCAGTACCATCAGATCCGCCCCTGGCTGCTGCTGGAGGAAGGCGCCACCTACACCAGCAGCGCCATGCCGCAGAAGCGCAACCCGGGGCTGATCATGCGGGCGCGCGAATCAGCCTCGGATGTGGTCGGCCTGGCGCACACCGTTACCCTGCGCGCGCATAACGTGACCACCGGCATGACCGACTACAAGTTCGCCTTCGACGGCCTCGGGCTGTTCGACAGTGCGCACGAGATGTTCGTCCGCACCGGCAAGGTGATGGACGCGTTGGTGGTCAATCCGCAGCGCGCGCTGGAAGAGCTGGAAGCAGAATGGACCACCTCGATGGAGCTGGCCGACACCCTGGAGCGCGAGCACAAGGTGCCCTTCCGCATCGGCCACAGCTTTGCCTCCGCCGTGGTCGGCCATGCGCGCAAGGAAGGCTTCGTGCCGGCGAACTTCCCCTACGCCGCGGCGCAGCGTCTGTACACCAAGGCGGCGGAGAAGTACGACTGGAAGACCCGCACCTTGCCACTGAGCGAGTCGGCGTTCCGGGCCACGCTGTCGCCGCAGAACATGGTCAAGACCCGTGTCGGCACCGGCGGGCCGCAACCGGCGGAGGTCAAGCGCATGCTCACCGAAGCCAACCAGGCACTGGCCGGCGACCAACTCTGGACCAAGGCGCGCCGTGACCGGCTGGAGAAGGCGGAAGCGGCACTGGACAAAGCCTTCAACGCCCTGCTCTAGCACCGACGGTGTTCAGCGTTTCCCGGCCACCGTGCTGGGAAACGCGGCCAGCCGACGCGGCGCCAGCGCCTCACGCAACGCCTCGCGATCCAGTGCACCGCTCCACGCCGAAATCACCACGCAGCCCACCGCATTGCCGATCACGTTGGTCAGCGAGCGGCATTTCATCAGCCGCTCGACGCCGATCAGCAGGCCGAGCGCTTCCAATGGCACCAGGTTCAGAGCAGCGACCGTGGCCGTCAGCATCAGGAAGGCCGAGCCCGCAGCACTGGTGGAGCCGAGCGAGGTCAGCAGCGTGATCAGCAGCAGGACCGCCAACTGCGTGCCGTCCAGGGCGACACCCGCAAGCTGCGCCACGAACACCGCCGCGCCGGTGACGTAGATGTTCGAGCCGGCAAGATTGAAGGTATAGCCGGTACTCAGCGTCAGCCGCACCACAGGCCGGGCGCAGCCGGCGCGCTCGAGCTTGTCGATCAGCCCTGGCACCGCGGCAACAGAAGCACCGGTGAAAGCCACCAGGCACAGCTCGTCACGGATGTAGAGGATCAAGCGCCACAGCCCGAAGCCGACCAGCCGTGCAACGGCCCCCAGCACCACCACCAGAAACAGCAGGCAGGCGAAATACAGGGTGCCGACGAATTTGAGCAATGGCCAGGCGGACGCCGGCCCGTAGCGCCCCACCGTGTAGGCCATGGCGCCAAAAGCCGCCAGGGGCGCGAACTTCAACGCCAGGCGCAGCGCCTTGAGCAGGCCGCCGACCAGCCAATCCAGGCGATGGCGCAGCGGCTCGCCCCTGTCGCCGGCCAGGCCAAGCGCCAGGCCGCAGAGCAACGCCGCCATCAATACAGGAAGGATGACCGTATGACCGACGACCTGCGCCAGGCTGGTCCAGATCACCGAAGGCAGATCGCGCAGCGCTGGCGTCAGCGGCGCGGCATCAGGCAGCGCATCGACGCCCGGCGTGAGCAGCAGCGCAACGACCGCGCCGGTCAGCAGGGACAGCACGCTCATCAGCAGAAAGTAGGCGATCAGCTTGCCGGCGCAGCGGGTCCGCTGGCCTCGCTCGCCGAAGGCGGCCACCGCCGAGGCGACCAGGACGAACATCACCAGCGGCACGGCATGGCCGATCAAGCCCAGGAAAGCGTCACTGAGCGGCTTCATCCGCACCGCCAGCTCCGGCCGCAGGAGGCCGAGCGACAGCCCGAGGGCAATCGCGATGAGGATGAGTACCGTGTCGTTGCGGTAGAGCCTGGATAGAATCATGGGCCGCCGAGCGATGTTGTTGTTCTTGTCGCCTCAGTGCCTCGTATCCTACCCCATCGGGCCGCACAGGCGGTCGTACCGAGCCTCGCCAGGACATCGCCGCATGGAATTACGCCACCTCCGCTATTTCGTCATGGTCGCCGAGGAAAAGCATTTCACCCGGGCGGCGGCGCGCCTGCACATGCAGCAGCCACCGCTGAGCCAGCAGATCCGTGCACTGGAGGACGAGCTCGGTTTCGAGCTGTTCAAGCGCCACCCCAAGGGCGTGGACCTGACCACCGGTGGCGCGGTGTTTCTCGAAGAGGCCAAGGCGATCCTGGCGCGGGTGCAGGACGGCGCGCGACGTGCCGCACGCGTCGCCAGCGGTGTCGAGGGCACGCTGAAGATCGGCTTCACCTCCTCGGCGGCGGCGCATCCACTGATTCCACAGGTCATCCGCGCCTACCGCGAGCACTACCCGGCCGTGTCCATCGCCCTGGAAGAAGGCAACGCCGGGCGCCTGACCGAGCGCGCCAGTGCCGGCGAGCTGGAAGTCGGGGTGCTGCGCGCACCGGTCAGCCAACCGGCGGGTATCGAGTTCCATCGTCTGCTGGTGGAGGAACTGCTCTGGGTACTGCCGATCGGACATCCGGCGCTGACGGCAGGCGGTGGAGCGATCGACATCCAGAGGATGCGCGACGAGCCCTTCATCCTGGTGCGCCGGCCCGGCGCGCCGGGGATGTATGCCAATCTGCTGCGCGCCTGCCAGACGGCGGGCTTCGAGCCGAAAGTCGCATTCGAAGTGGAACGCATGCTGACAAACGTGAGCCTGGTCGCGGCTGGCGAAGGCATTTCGGTCGTACCGGCATCGATGCGCGACATTCACCGCGAAAGCGTCGTCTATCGCCGGATACGCGGTGCGCGACCGCGCCTGGTCGCGCCGTTGACCCTGGTCTGTCGCCGTTTCAATCCCTCGCCGGCGCAACGCAACTTCATCGAGCTGGCCAGACGCCTGGCCAAGGCCTATCGGGTACAGGCCCAGGGCGAGTAAAGCGGGCCGGCGTTCATTGTCGATGCGAGCGCATCTGACCGCCGGCACGAACATCGCGCGATCTGCCCTCTCAAAAATTGTGAGCCATCCATAACTCGCAAGAGGTGCAGCATGAGCAGAGACCCGAACACCACCCCTCATGAAAAAAGCGATCACGAGCTGGCGAACAGCCCTGACGAAGTCGAGATCGGCACCACGGCGCATACGAAGCACCGGCAGCCAGTCGGCCACAGCCTCGACCCCACCCATACGAACATGAACGGCAGCGACGCGGACGATGCGGACAACCATAAGCGCAAGTGACCACCGCCCCGCGCGCTCAGGCCCGGCCTGAGCGCGCGGGGCTTCAGCGAACGGCGTTCCGAGCGGTGGTCTGGGTCGCCAGCAGCAGGCCGGCAAAGATCAAGCCGCCGCCGATCCAGTGGAACGCCTTCAAGCCTTCGCCGAGCACGAGCCACCCAAGGATGGCGGTGAAGACCGGCATCAGGTAGGTCGCCATGGCGGCTTTCGCGGCGCCCACCGTTCTGACCCCGTGATTCCAGGACAGGTAGGCCACCAGCGAGGCGAAGACGGCCGTATAGCCAATAACGGCGAGGTTGGTCGGGCTCGGCGTGAAACCGCCGACACGGCCGAGTTCGGCCAGATAGAACGGCAGGATCAGTGGCGTGCCGAGCGCCATCAGCACGCCCAGCAGGGTCAGCGGTGGCACCTGGATGAACCCGGCCCAGCGCCGTAGCGACAAGGTGTAGAGCGCCCAGACCAGTACGGCCGCCAGCATGATCAGGTCGCCCGCCTGGAAAGCCAGCCCCGTGAACGCCGCCCAACTGCCGCGGCTGATCAGATAGACCAATCCACCCGCGGCAATGACCATGCCGAACCAGGCACGTCGCGCGGGCCATTCCCCCAGCAGCAGCCCGCCTCCAATGAAGGTGAACAACGGCAGGCAGGTGTTGACCAGGGTCAGGTTGATCGCTTCGGTACTCTGCGCCGCGGTGTACAGGAGCGAGTTGTAACTGCTCACACCCAGCGCCGCGATGACCGGCAAGCGCCAACCCGCCGCTCGCAGCGTGGCCCGGTGCGCCCAGATGGAGCGCGCCACGAAAGGCAACAGCAGGCAGGTGGCGAGCACCCAGCGCCAGAACGCGAGCGTGAGCGGTGGAATCGCCTCGTGAAAGGCCCGCGCGACCAGTGCGTTGCCCGCCCAGCAGAGCACGGCAAGTAGCAGGCCGGCAACGGCCCATCCCTTGCGCGCGCCCATCAGACGGGGCGGCTTGGCCGCAGACGGTACTGCGGTGGCACCTGATCGAGCCCACTGATGGTGACGTTGAGGTTCTTCCAGATGCCGTCCTTGATGCCGTAGATGCAGCCGTGTACGGCAAGGGGCTGTCCACGATGCCAGGCGTTCTGGACGATGGTGGTATGGCTGACGTTGGCGACCTGCTGGATGACGTTGAGCTCGCAGAGCCGGTCGACCCGCGCTTCCTCGGTCGGGAAGCTGCCGAGGTGTTCGCGGTGTTCGTAGTAGAGGTCACGGATGGTGCGCAGCCAGCCATCGATCAGGCCGAGCTGATCGTCGCGCATGGACGCACGCACGCCGCCGCAGCCGTAGTGGCCGGTCACCAGGATGTGCTTGACCTTGAGTACATCGACCGCGTACTGGATGACCGACAGGCAGTTGAGGTCCGTGTGCAGGACAACATTGGCGACGTTACGGTGCACGAACAGATCCCCCGGCAGCAGCCCGACGATCTCGTTGGCCGGAACCCGCGCGTCGGAGCAGCCGATCCAGAGGTATTCCGGCACCTGCTGTTTGGCCAGCTTGGTGAAAAAGTCCGGATCCTCTTCGAGGATGGCCTGGGCCCAGCGTGCATTGTTGTCGAATAGCGGTTGAAGATCGTTGCTCATCGCCTGCCCCTTACATTCGGACATGCACGTTACGAACCGGTCGGGCTTTTGACAAGCACGCCGACCGGCGCTGCGCCAACAGCCTCAGACGGTGAACAACGGATTCGACGGCACCTCGGCACGTGGCCGTGACGAAAAGGCCCGCAGGTCGCGCAGGAAGTTATCGCGCCAGGCGTTGAGATCGGCGGCGCGTATGGCCCGCATCATGTGCTCGTAGCGATCCTTGCGTTCGGTGAGCGACATGCGCATGGCGCGGTCGAGCGCCTCGGCCATGCCGATGCAGTCGTAGGGGTTGATGATCAGGGCCGAGGTCAGCTCTCGCGCCGCCCCGGCAAACCGCGAAAGCACCAGCACGCCTGGATCCTCCGGGTCCTGCGAGGCGACATACTCCTTCGCCACCAGGTTCATGCCGTCGCGCAGAGGCGTGACGAAGCCGATCTCGGCCTCGCGGAAAAGGCCCATGAGGGCACGACGATCATGGCTCTTGTTGAGGTAGTGCAGCGGCGTCCAGTCCAGGTCCGACAGCCAGCCGTTGATATGCCCAGCCAGGCTTTCGAGTTGCTGGCGGATGGTCTGGTAGGTCTTCACGTCGGAGCGGGAGGTCGGCGCGATCTGGATGAACTCGACAGCGCGACGATGCTCGGGGTAGCGCTCGAGAAAGGCTTCGTAGGCGCGGAAACGCTCCAGCAACCCCTTGGAATAGTCCAGCCGGTCCACGCTGATGATCTTCTTGCGGGCCACGTCCGTGGTGCGCCGCTGCGGGCGTGGTCGAACACGATAGGACTCGGCCAGTTCCTGGATCTCGTCCGGCACCACGCCGATCGGGTAGACGCCAGCACGGAAATTCTGTCCGTAGGCGGTCAGGCTGCCGTCCGTTTCGAGGATGCCGCGCACTTCACGGGTCATGTAGTCCTGGAAAGCCAGGCGGTCGGTTTCGGTCTGGAAACCGATCAGGTCGTAAAAGCACAGGGTCTTGAGCAATTCGTTGTGCGGCGGAATCACCGTGAGGATTTCCGGCGGCGGGAATGGGATGTGCAGGAAGAAACCGATGCGGTTGCGGATGCCGATTTGGCGGCAGGCTTCGGCGAAGGGAATCAGGTGGTAGTCGTGGATCCAGATGATGTCGTCAGGCTTGAGCAGCGGTTTGAGCTTTTCCGCCAGCATGGCGTTGACCCGTCTGTACCCCTCGTATTCCTGGCGGTTGTAGCGGGCCAGATCGATGCGGTAGTGGAAGATCGGCCAGAGCGTGGCGTTGGAGAAGCCTCGGTAGTATTGATCGTAATCCTGCTTGGTCAGGCCCATCGTCACGTAGGTGATGTTGCCGACGACCTCCGTGTTGGTCTGCGGCGTGCTACTGACATCGCCGCTCCAGCCGAACCAGATTCCACCGGCCTGGCGCAAGGCGTCGTGTACGCCGACCGCGAGCCCGCCCGCGGCGACCTTCCCCGCCTTGATCGGCGCTACTCGGTTGGAAACCACTACAAGTCGGCTCATGGGCAGTTCTCGCTTCAGTCTGGTTTTATTGATTGGTCCTGCTGCCCGGACAGGGCATGCTGCAACGCTTCGAGCCAGGCCGTGACGGCGGCGACGGACGCGAGGCGTTGCGTTGCCTCGGTTGCACCGCTGCCAACTTTGATGCTCACCCCGCCAAGCTCGTTGACGACAGCGAAACCGGCTTCGTCGGTCAGGTCATCGCCGAGAAATACCGGCGTGCGGCCGCTAAAGGGCGCTTCGCGCATGAAAGACCGGATCACCTCACCCTTGCTCGCGCCACGCGGCTTGAGCTCGAAGACGCACTTGCCCGGTTGCAGTGCGAGCACTTCAGCGTAGCGCTTGACGAACGCTTCGGCCAAGGCACGGGCCGTTTCTTCAAGCTCTGGAGCGAGGCGGTAATGCAGGGCGAAGGCGACGCCCTTGTTCTCCAGCGACAGACCGGGATGCTCTTCACAGGCCTGGGCCAGCTCGCGTTGAACCGTCGCGAAGGTCTGCTCGTCGAGCGCCAGGTTCTGCTGGGTGCCGCCGGCGGTACGTTGTTGCGCGCCATGTATGCCGGCCGCCGGCAAGACCAGCGGCTGCAGCAGCGCATCGAGCTGTTCGATGGGCCGCCCGGAGATCACGGCCACTGGAACGCCCTCGCGGTGCAGCCGCTGCAGGGCAGCCAGTGAACGGGGCGGAATGGAGACGAGCTCGGGCCGTGGCTGGATCTCGGCGAGCGTGCCATCGACATCGAAGAAAAAAGCGCAGCGCCGAGGCTCTAGCTCGGCTTCATCGTTTTGTTTGCTCATGCCTGGTCAGACTCCTGATCAACGGTAGTGGTTCGCGCTTTTTTCCCACACCGAACGACAGCCAACGGGCCGTGTTCTCACGCGGCGGCGTCGAAACCGGCTGGCGGCCAGCCTGAATCTTTCACCCTCGAGCCGGGTCACAACCTGCAAGACGAAGTTTCAGCAGGAGGTTGTCATGAACGATCGCAAACCTTACACCCCCAGCGAAATCGACGACACCGAGGATCGTATGGGGTCAATCGAGCAGCTCGACTTCGATCAGCATCGTGACGATCGCAAGGGCCGCATCGGGGACGAAGTACCCGCTGACGAACTTGAGGATGAGTTTCCGCCCGAGCGTGTGGCGGAGGCCGGCATGACGACCGGGGAAGTGCCCGGCGGGCAGACCACCATGGACGACTTGGCACCCGAGACGCAGATCCCCGATGACGGCGCGCGCTCGCCGCACGAACGCGGCCACGGCGATCCGGCGGATCAGGACCTCAGCGTGGTGTCGGAACACCGGATCGGGGCCGATGTGGACCTGGACGAGGCCGAAGCGGGGCGCTATGACCCGCTGGACGGCAAGCCCTGGGACGGCCCGGCGGATGGCGACCCGGACACCGGCCTGGGCGGCGGCGACGCGGTGCTGCATGAAAACGATGACGTACTGGACGACAACGAGCTCGAAGGCGATGCCTTGCTCGACTCCGGCCGCGATCGGACACCGGACCGGTAAGCCTAGAGACCCGAAGGTCAATGGTGCTGCGGACGGCCTACCTCGCCGACCGCGGCGTCTGGCTCAGTCGATGAGCGTGCAGGCCATGACCAGGGCGTCCTCGCGGCCATCGGCTGCCGGGTAATAGCCGCGGCGCCGCCCCACTTCGTTGAAGCCGTACCGCTCGTAGAGCCGATAGGCCGAGGCATTGCTGGCTCGCACCTCGAGAAAGCACTCCCGGCCGCCGCGCGCCTGAGCGCGCTGCATCAGATGCTCGAGCAGCCGCAGTCCCAGACCGCGCCCCTGGTTCTGCGGCTTTACCGTGATGTTCAGCAGATGGGCTTCATCGAGGATCACATTGATCACCCCGTGGCCGACCTGCTGCTCGCCTTCGAACATCACCCAGCACTCGTAAGCACTCAGGGCATCGGTGAAGATGCCGCGGGTCCAGGGATGGCTGAAAGCCGCATATTCGATCTTCAGAACGGTGTCCAGGTCCGCCGCGGTCATCGGGCGAAAGCTCAGGGCTTCACTCATCACTACGCTCTCGACGCCACTCACGACCCCAGACTCCAGCGTGGCATGCTGCGCCGCATGGCCTTCCACAGCTGCGCCTTGCTGTCCGGCTGCCTCATCAGTTGCTCGAGCCCGGGCATGGTCAAGGCGGGACCAAGCCCCTCGATGGTCAATTCGCGGTAGCACGCCTCCGCGTCGACCTCACCGGCGAAGCGCAAAGCCGGCGCACCAATCAGCCAAATGCAGGCGCAGCCCAGCTCTTCCAGCTCGGCCGCGACGACGCCTTGCACGTAGTCGCGTGCCGCCTCGGTGCCCTGATCGAGGCTACCACGGTGCAGCAGCGGCCAGCGTATCGGCTCGCCGTCGCCGACCTGTTGTGGGCTGTCAGGCAGCCGTGCGGCGCGCAACAGGTCCTTGAGCAGGATGTAGGCCGGATCGCGGCTCTGGAAGGACTCGCCCGTCGGCAATTCGACCAGCAACAGCACATTGCCGGCCCGCATCAGCTGCAACGCGAAGCGCGGCGGCGGCATGACCGGTGCAGCCTCGACCCTGTCCGCCGCGGGCTCGTCGGCGGTCACCACCGGCTGTCTCGGCTCGGGCTTGGCGACACGCTGCATCGCCGAGCGAACCACCTCGGTAGCGGCACCCGCAGTGCCGGGCGGTGCCACCGGTTCCCGTTCCACCGCAGGCACGGCAGGCGTGGCGGCAGGGCGCCCGGGTTCGACGACCGGAGCCGGCGCGGCTTGCGTGATTTCGAAATGCAGCAGTTCCGGCCGCGAAGGTGCGGCGAACGGCAATTCGCTACGCGGCAGCCAGACGGCGACCTGCATGGCCTCCAGATAGGCGCGGCGCCTCTGTTCGCTGATCAAACCCCTTCCACCTGCGGATGTGCCTTGGCACCAACCTGCATGAGGTTCAGCGCGTTGAGATAGGCCTTGGCCGACGCGACGACGATATCGGTATCGGCGCCGTTGCCATTGACGATGCGCCCGCCTTTCTCCAGCCGCACGGTTACCTCGCCCTGCGAATCGGTGCCCTTGGTAATGGCGTTGACCGAATACAGTTGCAGCGTGGCGCCGGAGTCGGCCACCGATTCGATGGCCTTGAACGTGGCGTCGACCGGCCCCGAGCCCTGTGCCGACGCAGGATGCTCCTGGCCGTCGACGTTCAGGACGAGCTTCGCCTCGGGAACCTCGCCCGTCTTGCTCGCGACTTCCAGGGTCACCAGCTTGAAATGCTCCTGCACATCTTCGGCCAGCGTGTCGGAGACCAGAGCCTGGAGGTCCTCGTCGAATATCTCGTGCTTCTTGTCCGCCAGTTCCTTGAACCGGGCGAAGGCGGCGTTGAGCTCGCCCTCGCCCGGCAGGACGATGCCCAGCTCCTCGAGCCGCGAGCGGAAGGCCGCACGCCCGGAATGCTTGCCCATGACCATCTTGTTGGCGTTCCAGCCTACCGACTGTGCGGACATGATCTCGTAAGTCTCGCGGTGCTTGAGCACCCCGTCCTGGTGGATGCCCGACTCGTGGGCGAAGGCATTGGCGCCGACGATGGCCTTGTTCGGCTGCACCGGGAAGCCGGTGATGCCGGAAACCAGACGCGAGGCGGCAAGGATGTGCTCGGTTTCGATGCGGGTGTGCACGTCAAGCAGGTCCTGGCGGGTCTTGATCGCCATGACGATCTCTTCCAGCGCGGCGTTGCCGGCACGCTCGCCAAGCCCATTGATGGTGCACTCCACCTGACGCGCTCCGGCGACGACCGCGGCCAGGGAATTGGCCACGGCCAGCCCCAGGTCGTTATGGCAATGCACGGAAAACACCGCCTTGTCGGCGTTGGGGATGCGCTCGAGCAGCTGGCGGATGGTGTCGGCGTACTGGTGCGGAATCGCGTAGCCGACGGTGTCCGGGATGTTGATGGTACGCGCGCCGGCGTCGATGGCGGCCTCGATGATGCGGCAGAGGAAATCGATCTCCGAGCGCCCGGCGTCCTCGCAGGAGAACTCCACGTCGGCGCACAGGCTGCGCGCCTTCTTCACCGCGCGCACCGCCTGCTCGACCACCTGGTCCGGCTGCATGCGCAGCTTGTACTGCATGTGAATCGGGCTGGTGGCGATGAAAGTGTGGATGCGCCCGGCATTGGCGCCGGCCAGCGCTTCGGCGGCGCGTTCGATATCGGCGTCCACCGCGCGCGCCAGGCTGCACACGGTGCTGTCCTTGATGTTGTCGGCGACGGCCTTCACCGCGGCGAAATCCCCCGGGCTGGCGATCGCGAAGCCCGCCTCGATCACGTCGACCTTCAACCGTTCCAGCGCCTTGGCGATACGCAGCTTTTTCTTCGCCGGTCATGGACGCGCCTGGGCTCTGCTCGCCGTCGCGCAAGGTGGTGTCGAAAATGATGACGCGGTCGCTGCTGCTCATGTCGAACTCCTCTAGGCCCGCCGTGCGGAGGCCGGCGTCCAGGATGTGAATTGTGGCCGGAAACCGGCAAAGCGGAAAGGCCAAGCGTGTTTTTGACGGCGTCCAGCGATCGGTTTGGGCTGATTTGCATCGGGGCCAGGCAGTACAATTGCCGACCCATTTTCACACCGCCAACAGAACCGATTCAGATGATCGAACCCAAGCGCGTACTGCGTGCCCTTGCCGAACACTGGACGTTGCTCGAGCCGCTGTGCGAGCGTTTCGATGCCGGCACCCTGAGCCTCATCGAGCTTCGCCACCAGCTTGCCGCTCAACTGCCGGAGGGTACGCCCACCGACATCACCGCCCTGCTCGATCAGTGGATCCGCCTGGATATTCTGGTGCCCGTGGCGAAGAGCCCGAATCGCTTCGAGCTCAATGCACAGATTCACGACTTTCTGGCCTACCTGCGACGAGAACATCGCCTCGGCCTGTGCCTGGAGATCGAAGCCTACCTGCGCCATCTCGAGCGCCTGGCCGGACACATCCAGGATGCTTTCGAGATTCGCGACGGCCAGGATCTCGCCCGCCAGCTGCGACTGCTCGACATGCGCGTGCGTGACGTGCTGAAAAAGCTCGCCAATGACGAACAGGCTCTGATCGGCGTCGCTGACCGAGCCAAGACCAGCGATCGGCAGATTCCGCTTCGCCAGCGCTATGCCGAGGTGCTGGCGACCTGGGACGAATACGTCGAGCCGATGATTCAACTGGTAGCCGCCGATGGCGCATTCGAGCAGGGCGTCTATCGGGTCGAGCAGGTCCTGATGAAGCTGCTCGGCGAGCAGCAGCGCCTGGGCCAGCTTGTCGATGACGACCTTCTTCTGCGCACCCATGCACGCATTCTGGAAATGCAGAGCACAGCGCAACTGACGCTACGGCATGCCCGGGAGCTGCTTCTTCCCCTGCGCGAGGAGGCGCGCCGGCACAACGCCGTGACCCGCGGCGCGGCGCTGGCACTGTCAGCCATACGCAAGAAAGGCCTGGACGCCGTACCGCAGGCCTCGATGCCCCTGTTCACACGTCCGCAGAGCACCTTCCTTGGGACAGCCAATCAGGTGGAGGCCTATGTCTACGCGCTCGCGCGCTTCGAGCCCAAACCCGCGCAATTCCCACGCGCCGGCAGCAAGCGTCGGACCGAAGCACCTCGTTCGCCGCTGACCGCCCGTGAAATGCTTGATCGTTGCGAACAGGCCTTGCCGCTGCCGGACCTGATGCAATGGCTCCTGGAGCAGGAACCCGACGGCGCGACGGACGAGCTGCTGTACTGGTTTTCCCGTCTGTCCCGCGATGCACGCTTCCAGCGCGATCGGCTGGAACGCCGTGAATACCTGACACGGGAGCACCAGGTCAGCCTGAGCTCTTATGCATTACTGGCCAATACCCATGGCTGAGCGTGACGCAGCCTGCTCCGTTTCGAACCGTATTTCGTGGAAAACGCCTCGCGACTTCCACACGACGACTGTCCTGAGTGGCCTATGAACATCGACCTGAAAGAAATGACCCAGCTGGCACCGATCTTCCGCGAGCTGTTCAAGGGGTATCACCTGTCGCGCAGCGAGCCGGAGTGCTACACCCAGCTATCCAACATGCAGGACCAGTACCGTGCGCTGTTCAAGGCGCTCGGCTTCGAGCTGGTCTGTGATCCGCGCGGCTTCTACTATTTCGTGCCCGAGCAGATGGGCGCTCAGGTCAACAAGACGGCACAGCGCCTGGCGCTGTTCACGTTCATCCTGGTCGAACACCTCGCTGACCAGGGCCGCGATCCGCTGGCCGTGCTCGACGGCGGCAGCCTGGGGCGCGACGAGCTGCCGGCACTCCTGGACAAATATCGGGACCTGTTTCTACAGGCCGAGGTGACGACCCAGGACGAACTCGAAGAAAAGATCATCCGCCGCCTGACGCAACTGGGTTTCGCCGAGGACAGCAACGGCATCTACCGCTTCCTGCCGCCCATGCACCGCTTCCTCGACGTGTGCTTGTCGGTCCAGCAGGATCGCGATCTCGCGGCAAGTCTGCACAGCAGTGACCTGTCGCTACCAGCCCCGGCACTGGTCGCCGAGGAAGAAGACGATGACATCATCCTGCTCGAACGCGACCCCGACGAGACCGAAGAAGATGCCCTGGCGCGCGCCATCGTCGAAGAAAAGGAGCTTGAAGCATGAGCCAGGAACGTTACGGCATCCGCCGCTTCGCCCTGCTGAACACTGCCGGCTACAGCCTCGGCATCTTTCCGTTGGAGACACCGCTGTCGGTCTACGGTGCGAACAACCTCGGCAAGTCCGCCTCGATCAACGCGCTGCAATTTCCGATTCTGGCTCGCATGTCGGACATGAGTTTCGGCAAGTACAGCCTGGAACAGTCGCGCAAGTTCTACTTCGCCAGCGACACCAGCTACATCCTTGTTGAGGTCGCGCTGCCTCACGGGCCGCATGTCATCGGCGTCTCTGGGCGCGGCCCGGGCGGCGGTTTCGGCCATCAGTTCTTCGTCTACCAGGGCTCGCTGGACCTCGATCACTACCAACTGAACGGCACCTGCCTCCGCCAGCGTGAGCTGTTCGCCAACCTCGAGCGCGCCGGCATCAAGGCGTACGAAGCCAAGCCGGACGAACTTCGACGGCTGCTGGTTGGCGGTCACACGGCCATTCCGCTGGACATGACGCTCATTCCGTTGCGCTCGACCAGCGAACAGAGCCTGAAAACATTCCGCGCCCTGTTCATCAATTTGCTGCACATGCGCGAGATCACCGCCGCCAAGCTCAAACAGCTCTTCCTCGATGCGTTCGAACACAGCCTGCGCTCAGGCAGCGTCGACTATATCGCCGCCACCGAGGAGGCCTTCCGTGACGTCCGGCGCATGGAGCAGGACTACCAGGCGCTGGTGGCCGCCGGACCACTGGTCGAGGCCCTCGCCGCTGGCGTCGCGCAACGTGACCTCTTGCGCGGAAAGCTGCATCGCCTTTCTCCCCTGCTGGACGCCCTGCTAGGCGCCTGGCAGGACTACGCTGGCGCCCGCAAGGAGGAGCTGGTCATCCAGGCCGAGCACTACCGCCGCGAGCAGGACGGTCTGCAAAACGAACAACGGGGTAGCACGGCAGAACTGATGCGCCTGGAACGTGAGATCAGCGAAATTCAGCGCTGGCTCGGCGAGCTGGCAATGCTCAAGAACCGATTCGCGCTGATCGAAGACGCCCACGTGCTCGAGCAGCAGCTACTGGCCGCCAAGGATGCCCATGACGAACTGGCCGGTGCGCTGTCCCAGTCACGCCAGTTCTCCAGCGAAGATCTTGACGAGCGCCTGCGCGATCTGGAAAAGCGCCTCAAGTCGGTTCGGCAGCAGCTGGATCACGCGGACAACAATAGCTACTCGCGCCTCCGTGAGGAGTTTTCTCAAGCCGATGTGGATCGACTGATGCGGCTGTTCAATGGACAGTTGTTCAGTCTGCCGCTCGGTGAAAAAGGCATCGTCGTAGAGGACGGTGACACCTGGGTCAAATCGCTCGAAGCGGTACTCGATGGCTTTAGGGGCGAGCGATTCGAGGCACCGGGCCTGTCTATCGATCTGTCTCAGATCGAACCCCCAGCCCTGCAGGCGCTGGCCGATCGTGCGGCGTTGAGGGACCAGAAAGATCGACTCGAAAAGGAGCTCAAACAGCTCAAGGCGCAGCAGTCGGTGACGGTCGACCGGGCGGCGAGCAAAGCACAGGCTGAACAGCTCTACCAGCAGGTCCTCGATGCTCAGAAAGCACTGGAAGATTTCCGCCGTTGCCAAACGCTTTCCGCCGAGGAGGAGCGCAAGCTTGAACAGTTGGCGCAGGCCGAAGCCGCTCAGGACGAGCTGAAGCGAACCAGCGACGCCTTTACCGAACGCGTCCAGCACCTGTCAGCGAAGCTGCAATTAGTAGGCCGCCAGCTTGCGGATCTGGAGGCCAAGGAGCGAACCCTTGAAGACGCACTGCGTCGCCGCCAGCTCTTGCCCGCGGATCTACCCTTTGGCACGCCGTTCATGGATCCGGTCGACGATTCGCTCGACAACCTGCAACCCTTGCTGAACGACTACCAGGACAGCTGGCAGGCGCTACAACGCGTCGATGGGCAAATCGAAGCCCTCTATGCGCAGGTTCGCCTCAAGGGTGTCGCCAAGTTCGACAGCGAAGATGACCCCGAACGTCGGCTTCAGCTTCTCGTCAACGCCTACGCGCACCGCCAGGACGAAGCCCTTACCCTTGCGAAGGCCCGGCGCGCCGCGGTAACGGATATCGCTCGAACGCTGCGCAATATCCGTAGCGACTATGACAGCCTCGAACACCAGCTCGCCTTGTTCAATCGGGAGATCAACAAACGGCAGGTTTCGAACCTGGAAAGCTTCCGCATCGTGCTTGCACCGAACAAGGACGCGCTCCGACACATTGATCAAATCATCCACAGCGCTGGCCAATACGAACAAGGCGAGACGCTTTCGGTTTTCGACCTTCAGCAGAGCAGCGAACAGGACAGCAAGAATGAAGAGGCCAAGGAATACCTGGCCCGCCTGGTCGCCGCCAACAACAACCAACTCGGGTTGAAAGATCTCTTCGAGTTGGCCTTCGAGATCACCAAGGTGGGTGGTCAGCCCGTGATCCACACCGATATAGACGGAGCAGCATCAAACGGTACGACGATGACGATCAAGGCGCTGACCAATATGTACCTGCTGCTTCATCTCATGGACCGTGAGCAGGCCGGCCGCATCCGACTGCCCTACTACCTCGACGAAGCTGCCGATATCGATGAACGCAACCAGCAGGCGCTCATCGAGACCAGCCAACAACTGGGGTTCGTACCCATTCTGGCCTCGGTTAAACCTCAGGTCTCGGCCGATGTAGCCATCGATCTGGAAGGCGGCACGGGCCCTAACGGCATTTATATCGACGAGGCGGACTGGAAATTCATCAAGCGCCGCCAACCAGTAGCGCTGACCACTGCAGCCGTGGATTACGAAGTAGGTGAGACGGCAGCGGTGGATTGACACCCCTCGCGCTCGATACCTGGCGCTCACCCGTTGAGCGCCAAAAGTTCTCAGATAGCCCCGGCCGCACAACGAAGGCAAGCGGCCAACATCAACCTGAAGAATGATGTGAGGCTGATACGGGCCGGGGCCGCCGCCACAGTCGGGCTTCATGTAGCCAAGGTAGGTGCACGCCCCCGGCGAGCATCACATCGCAGGGATGCCCGGATCCAAAGATCTCATCTCATCGGTTTCGAAATTGTTTGCTGGTGCTGTATTGGCTTCAGGCCCCCGTCAAGCGCCTGGACAAGCTCAAGCGTGTTGCCTCGCCTCCTGTCCCAGCGATAGCGTCTCTCGCCCTCCGTCATACCAGAACCCGAGCAACCCGAAGCGTCAGCTTGGCCTTGGCGCGGCCCTCCGTCTTTCACCGACGACCCCGCAGCGCTCAACAGCCAAGCTGGGTCGTCTAGACGTCTATGACGGTAGCGCTTAGCGCCGCATCTTAAGGTCTACAGCCATCGTATGGCCGCGAGAGAGGTAGAGGGTGCGCAGTCACGACGCTGCCCCAGGCAACACGCCGCTCCTGGGCCGGCCTGGCTGCATCGTCAAGACAGACACCAGCCCACGGCAGCCCCGATTGGTACGCTGCTGCGCCAAGCCGGCTGGCAGGTTTTCTACCGCCCAAAGACAAACCCCCGACCGTCTGGCGACGATCGGGGGTTTGGTGTAGAAGCTTGACGATGACCTACTCTCACATGGGGAAGCCCCACACTACCATCGGCGATGCGTCGTTTCACTTCTGAGTTCGGGATGGGATCAGGTGGTTCCAACGCTCTATGGTCGTCAAGCAATTCGGCTGGGGAGTCGGTGTTGAGTCGCTTCCCCGAATTGGGCATGTGAAGGTGTTGCTGTATCGGTTTCGCTTTGCGAGCGATGCGTCTTTTCGGTTTGTTTGTCGACTTCAACCGTCTGACACGCAAACATCAAATTGTTTGGGTGTTATATGGTCAAGCCTCACGGGCAATTAGTATGGGTTAGCTCAACGCCTCACAGCGCTTACACACCCCACCTATCAACGTCGTAGTCTTCGACGGCCCTTCAGGGAGCTCAAGGCTCCAGTGAGATCTCATCTTGAGGCAAGTTTCCCGCTTAGATGCTTTCAGCGGTTATCTCTTCCGAACATAGCTACCCGGCAATGCCACTGGCGTGACAACCGGAACACCAGAGGTTCGTCCACTCCGGTCCTCTCGTACTAGGAGCAGCCCCTCTCAAATCTCAAACGTCCACGGCAGATAGGGACCGAACTGTCTCACGACGTTCTAAACCCAGCTCGCGTACCACTTTAAATGGCGAACAGCCATACCCTTGGGACCGGCTTCAGCCCCAGGATGTGATGAGCCGACATCGAGGTGCCAAACACCGCCGTCGATATGAACTCTTGGGCGGTATCAGCCTGTTATCCCCGGAGTACCTTTTATCCGTTGAGCGATGGCCCTTCCATACAGAACCACCGGATCACTAAGACCTACTTTCGTACCTGCTCGACGTGTCTGTCTCGCAGTCAAGCGCGCTTTTGCCTTTATACTCTGCGACCGATTTCCGACCGGTCTGAGCGCACCTTCGTACTCCTCCGTTACTCTTTAGGAGGAGACCGCCCCAGTCAAACTACCCACCATACACTGTCCTCGATCCGGATAACGGACCAGAGTTAGAACCTCAAAGTTGCCAGGGTGGTATTTCAAGGATGGCTCCACGCGAACTGGCGTCCACGCTTCAAAGCCTCCCACCTATCCTACACAAGCAAATTCAAAGTCCAGTGCAAAGCTATAGTAAAGGTTCACGGGGTCTTTCCGTCTAGCCGCGGATACACTGCATCTTCACAGCGATTTCAATTTCACTGAGTCTCGGGTGGAGACAGCGCCGCCATCGTTACGCCATTCGTGCAGGTCGGAACTTACCCGACAAGGAATTTCGCTACCTTAGGACCGTTATAGTTACGGCCGCCGTTTACCGGGGCTTCGATCAAGAGCTTCGCTTGCGCTAACCCCATCAATTAACCTTCCGGCACCGGGCAGGCGTCACACCCTATACGTCCACTTTCGTGTTTGCAGAGTGCTGTGTTTTTAATAAACAGTCGCAGCGGCCTGGTATCTTCGACCGGCATGAGCTTACGGAGCAAGTCCTTCACCCTCACCGGCGCACCTTCTCCCGAAGTTACGGTGCCATTTTGCCTAGTTCCTTCACCCGAGTTCTCTCAAGCGCCTTGGTATTCTCTACCCAACCACCTGTGTCGGTTTGGGGTACGGTTCCTAGTTACCTGAAGCTTAGAGGCTTTTCCTGGAAGCATGGCATCAACCACTTCTCCTTCTAAAAGAAGGATCGTCATCAGTTCTCGGCATTAAGATCCCGGATTTACCTAAGACCTCTGCCTACCACCTTAAACTTGGACAACCAACGCCAAGCTGGCCTAGCCTTCTCCGTCCCCCCCATCGCAGTAACTAGAAGTACGGGAATATTAACCCGTTTCCCATCGACTACGCTCTTCAGCCTCGCCTTAGGGACCGACTCACCCTGCGTCGATTAACGTTGCGCAGGAACCCTTGGTCTTTCGGCGTGCGAGTTTTTCACTCGCATTGTCGTTACTCATGTCAGCATTCGCACTTCTGATACCTCCAGCAAGCTTCTCAACTCACCTTCACAGGCTTACAGAACGCTCCTCTACCGCTCATCTTGCGATGAACCCGTAGCTTCGGTACCTGGTTTGAGCCCCGTTACATCTTCCGCGCAGGCCGACTCGACTAGTGAGCTATTACGCTTTCTTTAAAGGATGGCTGCTTCTAAGCCAACCTCCTAGCTGTCTAAGCCTTCCCACATCGTTTCCCACTTAACCAGGATTTTGGGACCTTAGCTGACGGTCTGGGTTGTTTCCCTTTTCACGACGGACGTTAGCACCCGCCGTGTGTCTCCCGTGCTGACACTTGCTGGTATTCGGAGTTTGCATCGGTTTGGTAAGTCGGGATGACCCCCTAGCCGAAACAGTGCTCTACCCCCAGCAGTGATACACGAGGCGCTACCTAAATAGCTTTCGAGGAGAACCAGCTATCTCCGAGCTTGATTAGCCTTTCACTCCGATCCACAGGTCATCCGCTAACTTTTCAACGGTAGTCGGTTCGGTCCTCCAGTCAGTGTTACCTAACCTTCAACCTGCCCATGGATAGATCGCCCGGTTTCGGGTCTATTCCCAGCGACTAGACGCCCTATTAAGACTCGCTTTCGCTACGCCTCCCTATTCGGTTAAGCTCGCCACTGAAAATAAGTCGCTGACCCATTATACAAAAGGTACGCAGTCACCCAACAAAGTGGGCTCCCACTGCTTGTACGCATACGGTTTCAGGTTCTATTTCACTCCCCTCTCCGGGGTTCTTTTCGCCTTTCCCTCACGGTACTGGTTCACTATCGGTCAGTCAGTAGTATTTAGCCTTGGAGGATGGTCCCCCATATTCAGACAAAGTTTCTCGTGCTCCGTCCTACTCGATTTCATTGACAAGAGACTTTCGCGTACGGGGCTATCACCCACTATGGCCGCCCTTTCCAGAGCGTTCCGCTAATCTCAAATCAACTTAAGGGCTAGTCCCCGTTCGCTCGCCACTACTAAGGGAATCTCGGTTGATTTCTTTTCCTCAGGGTACTTAGATGTTTCAGTTCCCCTGGTTCGCCTCACACACCTATGTATTCAGTGTGTGATAACCATCTTATGATGGCTGGGTTCCCCCATTCAGACATCTCCGGATCACAGTCTGTTTGCCGACTCCCCGAAGCTTTTCGCAGGCTACCACGTCTTTCATCGCCTCTGACTGCCAAGGCATCCACCGTATGCGCTTCTTCACTTGACCATATAACCCCAAGCAATCTGGTTACTGTCTCTAACGTGAAGACGACATTCGCCGAAAATCCGCATTCGCTCTTTCGAGCAACTCGCAAATTTTGCCTCGACTTGAACAATCACCAGTGAAAATGATTGCTCAAATCTACTTCTATCACATGCCCAAATTTTTAAAGAACGGTTCTGGCGCAAAGACCAGAAATCAATACACTCCACCGGAACGTATTCATTTCTGTGCTTTCAGCGATTATCGAGGAATGGTGGAGCCAAGCGGGATCGAACCGCTGACCTCCTGCGTGCAAAGCAGGCGCTCTCCCAGCTGAGCTATGGCCCCATCTACAGATCGGCCACATCCCATGACAATTGGTGGGTCTGGGCAGATTCGAACTGCCGACCTCACCCTTATCAGGGGTGCGCTCTAACCAACTGAGCTACAGACCCAATCGTCTCTCTCGGGTCGAAACCCAATCGCTTTTCGCTAGTGAATCAAGCAATTCGTGTGGGTACTCATGAGGCCGCTGTGATCGTCGATTAAGGAGGTGATCCAGCCGCAGGTTCCCCTACGGCTACCTTGTTACGACTTCACCCCAGTCATGAATCACTCCGTGGTAACCGTCCCCCCGAAGGTTAGACTAGCTACTTCTGGAGCAACCCACTCCCATGGTGTGACGGGCGGTGTGTACAAGGCCCGGGAACGTATTCACCGTGACATTCTGATTCACGATTACTAGCGATTCCGACTTCACGCAGTCGAGTTGCAGACTGCGATCCGGACTACGATCGGTTTTATGGGATTAGCTCCACCTCGCGGCTTGGCAACCCTTTGTACCGACCATTGTAGCACGTGTGTAGCCCAGGCCGTAAGGGCCATGATGACTTGACGTCATCCCCACCTTCCTCCGGTTTGTCACCGGCAGTCTCCTTAGAGTGCCCACCTTAACGTGCTGGTAACTAAGGACAAGGGTTGCGCTCGTTACGGGACTTAACCCAACATCTCACGACACGAGCTGACGACAGCCATGCAGCACCTGTGTCAGAGTTCCCGAAGGCACCCATCCATCTCTGGAAAGTTCTCTGCATGTCAAGGCCTGGTAAGGTTCTTCGCGTTGCTTCGAATTAAACCACATGCTCCACCGCTTGTGCGGGCCCCCGTCAATTCATTTGAGTTTTAACCTTGCGGCCGTACTCCCCAGGCGGTCGACTTAATGCGTTAGCTGCGCCACTAAGATCTCAAGGATCCCAACGGCTAGTCGACATCGTTTACGGCGTGGACTACCAGGGTATCTAATCCTGTTTGCTCCCCACGCTTTCGCACCTCAGTGTCAGTATTAGCCCAGGTGGTCGCCTTCGCCACTGGTGTTCCTTCCTATATCTACGCATTTCACCGCTACACAGGAAATTCCACCACCCTCTGCCATACTCTAGCTTGCCAGTTTTGGATGCAGTTCCCAGGTTGAGCCCGGGGCTTTCATCCAACTTAACAAACCACCTACGCGCGCTTTACGCCCAGTAATTCCGATTAACGCTTGCACCCTTCGTATTACCGCGGCTGCTGGCACGAAGTTAGCCGGTGCTTATTCTGTCGGTAACGTCAAAATTGCAGGGTATTAACCTACAACCCTTCCTCCCAACTTAAAGTGCTTTACAATCCGAAGACCTTCTTCACACACGCGGCATGGCTGGATCAGGCTTTCGCCCATTGTCCAATATTCCCCACTGCTGCCTCCCGTAGGAGTCTGGACCGTGTCTCAGTTCCAGTGTGACTGATCATCCTCTCAGACCAGTTACGGATCGTCGCCTTGGTGAGCCATTACCTCACCAACTAGCTAATCCGACCTAGGCTCATCTGATAGCGCAAGGCCCGAAGGTCCCCTGCTTTCTCCCGTAGGACGTATGCGGTATTAGCGTTCCTTTCGAAACGTTGTCCCCCACTACCAGGCAGATTCCTAGGCATTACTCACCCGTCCGCCGCTGAATCGTGGAGCAAGCTCCACTCATCCGCTCGACTTGCATGTGTTAGGCCTGCCGCCAGCGTTCAATCTGAGCCATGATCAAACTCTTCAGTTCAATACTGCTTGGGTTTTGAGAAAACCCTAAACTTGGCTCAGCAATCGCAAATCTCTTCCCCTAAAAGAAGAGCACTCAATGATTTCTCGTTGAGCGTTTGTGATGCTGATAATCTTGCTGATCACCAGTCTGACTCCACAAGCACCCACACGAATTGCTTGATTCAGTTGTTAAAGAGCGTTTCGATCAAGCCTTTCGTCTCAACCGAGGCCGCGCATTCTACAGCAGCCTTGTTTCTCGTCAAGCTGTTTTTGAAGAATTTTTCTTTCCTCTCAACCGCTTGCGCCTCCGATCAGCACGAGGCCTCTCATCAGCGGGAGGAGAATCATACAGCGTCCAAAACCGCTGTCAACCACCTCCTTCCACCACCCCGATCATCCGACCAGAGCCGCCAACAGCGCTTAACCTCCGCCCTGCCAGCGCGACGCATTCTACTCGAATCCGCCCTCCATGCAAGCCCTTTATCTCGATAACCTATTGATATACAAGTGGTTTTTCGAAGGACCTGCGCCGGAGAAGGTGCGCATTATAGGGCGCACGACCAGCGCGTCAACAAATATCTTCGCGCCTCACCTACTACTCTGTCGCCCCACTCCCACCAACGAGCGCTGCACGCTCGGCAAGCGAGCTGTGAGCAACACCGCCCCGACAGTCGCGTACAGCGCCCACCGGCCCGCATCGGCCCTGACTACCCAGAGCATATGCAGAAGCGCCAGCAACAGTATTGGATAGATGCACTTGTGGAGCCGCTTCCAGCGCTTCCCCAATTTGAGCATGGCCCAACGCGTCGACGTCGCAGCCAGTGCAAGCAATCCCAGCCAGGCAGCCGCTCCAACCGTAACATAAGGACGCTCGAGCACTTCCGTCGGTAGGCTCTCAACATCTAGCCCAAGAAGGAAAAAGAGGTACGCCATCAGATGCATCGAGGCGTAAGCGAAAGACCACAGCCCTAGCTGACGACGCAACGCAATCCAGCCGGGCCAGCCGGAAACCTTCTGCAGCGGCGTCATCGCCAACGAGCACAGTAGAAATACCAATGCCCCCTGCCCAAGGTTATCGACAAGCACCTTCCCCGGGTCCGGCCCGAGATCGCCCACGCCGCCAAGGTAGAGCCAGTATGCAGGCACAAGGGCGCCGATGATAAACACGGCCAACCGCAACCATGGGTAGCGCATCAATATTCCTTGCTCAGGTCCATGCCGGCATAGAGCGACGCGACGTCATCAGCATACCCATTGAATAGAAGCGTATCGCGAACGTTGGGACTGAATAGGCTGCCTGGCAATCTTCGTTCGCGAGCCTGTGACCACCGCGGGTGGGAAACTTGTGGGTTCACGTTGGCATAAAAACCGTATTCCTGCGGAGCCATGGTTTGCCAGGTGGTGGCCGGCTGGCTACGTAGGAAACTGATCCTGACGATCGACTTGATACTTTTGAAACCGTACTTCCAGGGCACGACCAACCGCAGCGGTGCGCCATTCTGATTTGGCAAAACCCGACCATACATGCCAACCGCCATCACGGTTAATGGATGCATAGCCTCGTCCATTCTCAACCCTTCAACATAAGGCCAGTCGATGAGCGAAAAACCGGCTCGCATGCCAGGCATTTCCTCCGGCCGACTGAGCGTCTCGAAACTGATGTATTTGGCGTGCGAGGTCGGCTCGAGGCGTTTGATCAGGTCGGCCAACGGAAATCCGAGCCACGGGATGACCATCGACCACGCCTCTACGCAGCGCAGCCGGTAGATCCGCTCCTCCAGCCGGGCCAACGAAAAGAGATCATCCAGTACGTAACGGCCAGGCTTCGACACCTCACCATCGACCACTACCGCCCAGGGTTCAGTCGACATTTTTGGCGCGTATCGAGCAGGGTCACCCTTGTTCGGACCAAACTCGTAAAAATTGTTGTAGCTGGTGGCGTCTTTATAAGGCGTGACAGCCTCGCCCTTTACCGTTACCGCTTGCCAACGAACATCAGTCAGCTTGGCATTGAACCATTCAGGCGCGTCGACGCTGTCGACATCAGCATATTGACTGCCACTCGTAGCCAGGGCGTGCGACGGCAGTGCGGCAGCCCCCGCTGCCAAGAGCGATCCATGAACGAACCGGCGGCGACTGAGATACAGCGCCTCGGGAGTAACTTCAGATTCGTGACAATCGCTGCGACGGCGGTTTCGGATAAGCATGACGTGCTCCGCTGCCCGTAGGTGGAAACACCACTAGACAGCGGAACAGAAGAGAAATCAACCTTCGACGCGCTTCCGTCGACGCATCAGGAACTGAACGGGACCAGACACGGCATACGCCAGGAAAATCAACAAGAGGATACGCGGGGGATCACTGAACACTACTGCAAAGACCAGCACGACTACCAAGATGGCAACGAAAGGTACTCGGCCTTTCAGGTCCAGGTCCTTGAAACTGTAGTACTTGATATTGCTGACCATCAAAAGCCCAGCGCCCGCCACCAACAGCGCAAACAACATCACCACCGCAAGCGGAAGATCCACTCCGCGGATACCGGGCTCATCAAGCGCCCAGACAGCCCATACCGAACCGGCGACTACACCAGCTGCCGCCGGACTCGCCAGCCCAATGAACCAACGCTTGTCCACCTTGCCGATCTGAGTATTGAAACGAGCCAACCTCAGTGCGGCACAAGCCACATAAATGAATGCCACTGTCAGGCCCACATTACCCAGACCAGAGAGTGCCCACTCGTAAGCCAGGACAGCCGGCGCAAGGCCAAAGGCCACCATATCGGAGAGCGAATCGTATTCCGCACCGAAAGCGCTTTGCGTATTCGTCAAGCGCGCCACCCGACCGTCCAGGCTATCGAGGACCATCGCGACAAAAACGGTGGCTGCCGCAACGTAAAAATTACCGTTGATCGCGGTGATGATGCAGAAGAAACCGGCGAACAGATTCGCCGTGGTGAACAGGTTGGGCAGCAAGTAGATGCCACGATGCCTAACCTTGCGCCCTTCTGAGTCCTGAATTTCCTCGACGTGCTCATCGATCGGAAGCAGGCTCTCGGGCTCGACGGAATTGTTCGGCTCTTCGGGACGCTCATTCATGCACTTCACCCTGCAGCTGCTTTAAATATTTTGGACCGGTGCCGGCTATGTGGGTTCACCCGGCGCCAGCGGCGCTTTTATATCAGAGTTCTACTGGCATAACGAAAGAACGCGGCCTGGGCCGCGTTCTTGTCATCCAGAACTGCTGTCAGTTCTTGGTTTTGTCGACGATCTTGTTCGCCGCGATCCAAGGCATCATCGAACGCAGCTTTTCGCCCACGACCTCAATGCCGTGAGCCGCATTGTTACGGCGATAAGCCGTCATAGACGGATAGTTGGCAGCGCCCTCGGTGATGAACATCTTGGCGTATTCGCCGTTCTGAATCCGCTTGAGCGCATTACGCATGGCCGCACGCGACTCGGCATTGATCACTTCCGGGCCGGTTACGTACTCGCCGTACTCCGCGTTGTTGGAGATCGAGTAGTTCATGTTGGCGATGCCGCCCTCGAACATGAGGTCCACGATCAGCTTCAGCTCGTGCAGGCATTCGAAATAAGCCATTTCAGGGGCGTAGCCCGCTTCCACCAGCGTTTCGAAGCCTGCCTTCACCAGCTCGACGCAACCGCCACAAAGAACGGCCTGCTCGCCGAAGAGGTCGGTTTCGGTTTCGTCCTTGAACGTTGTTTCGATGATACCGGTGCGACCACCGCCCACACCCGAAGCGTAGGACAGCGCTACGTTCTTGGCATTGCCGGAGGCGTCCTGATAGATCGCGATCAGGTCAGGGATACCGCCACCCTTCACGAATTCGGAACGGACGGTGTGGCCCGGAGCCTTGGGCGCGATCATGATGACGTCAAGGTCGGCACGCGGAACGACCTGGTTGTAGTGGATCGAGAAGCCATGCGCGAACGCCAGCGTTGCACCCTTCTTCAGGTTCGGCTCGATCTCGTCGCGGTACAGCCGCCCCTGGAACTCGTCGGGCGTCAGGATCATCACCACGTCGGCGGCCGCTACAGCAGCAGCTACGTTGTCGACCTTCAAGCCATGGGCTTCGGCCTTGGCCACCGAAGAAGAGCCAGCACGCAGGCCGACCGTCACGTCCACCCCCGAATCCTTAAGGTTGCAGGCGTGGGCATGACCCTGCGATCCGTAGCCGATGATCGCTACTTTCTTCCCCTGGATAATGGAAAGATCGCAGTCTTTGTCGTAGAAAACTTTCATGGTGATACCCCTGTTGCCGCCCATTCGGGCCATTCGATAAAAAGAAACTAAATGCTCAGCACTTTGTCGCCCCGGGATATCCCGGTGACACCGCTGCGCACGACCTCCAGGATCGACGTCGTGCCGATGGCCTGAATGAAACTGTCCAACTTGTCGCTCGTGCCGGCCAGCTGGATGGTGTAGACGTTCGAGGTCACGTCCACGATTTGGCCGCGGAAAATATCAGTGGTGCGTTTGACTTCGGCACGCTGGGCGCCGGTCGCTTTCACCTTGATGAGCATCAGCTCGCGCTCGATGTGAGCGCTTTCCGACAGATCCACCAGCTTGACCACTTCGATCAGCTTGTTGAGGTTCTTGGTGATCTGCTCAATCACCTCCTCGTGACCGATCGTAGTCAACGTCAGACGCGACAGCGTGGGATCTTCCGTCGGCGCGACCGTGAGGCTTTCGATGTTGTAATTGCGTTGCGAGAACAGACCGACCACGCGGGACAGCGCGCCTGGCTCGTTTTCCAGCAACAGGGAGATGATGTGTCTCATGATCAGGTCCGCTCCGTCTTGCTGAGCCACATGTCGCGCATGGCGCCGTCTTTGATCTGCATCGGGTAGACGTGCTCGCTGGTATCCACGGCGATATCGAGGAACACCAGGCGATCCTTCATTGCGAATGCCTCCTCCATACGCGGCCGCAGGTCCTTCAAGTCGGTAATGCGCATGCCGACGTGCCCATAGGCCTCGACGAGCTTCACGAAGTCAGGCAGCGACTCCATGTAGGAATGGGAGTAGCGGCTGTTGTATTGCATGTCCTGCCACTGCCGGACCATCCCCAGCGCACCGTTATTCAGATTCACGATCTTCACCGGCAGGTCGTACTGCAGGCAGGTCGAGAGTTCCTGGATGTTCATCTGAATACTGCCCTCGCCGGTCACGCAGGCGACATCGGCGTCTGGGAAGTTCAGCTTGGCGCCCATTGCGGCTGGAAAACCAAACCCCATTGTCCCGAGGCCACCGGAGTTGAGCCAGCGATTCGGCTTGTTGAACCGATAATATTGCGCGGCGAACATCTGATGCTGTCCTACATCGGATGCGATGTAGGCCTCGCCCTTGGTGACTTCGCACAACATTTCAACAACCGCCTGCGGCTTGATGATGGTGCCGTCACCCTTGTCGTACGGGAACAAGCCGCGGCTACCGCGCCACTCTTCGATCTGTTTCCACCAACTGGCCACCGTCTCGGCGTTGGGCGCCTGACCAATCTCCTTGACGATCGCGACCATCTCGGTCAGCACGCTGTCGACCGGCCCAACGATCGGAATATCGGCCTTGATCGTCTTGGAAATCGAGGCGGGATCGATGTCGATATGGATGATCTTGGCGTTCGGGCAGAACTTCGTCGCGCCGTTGATCACGCGATCGTCGAAGCGAGCGCCGACCGCCAGGATTACATCGGAATGGTGCATCGCCAGGTTCGCCGTGTAGCTCCCGTGCATGCCCAGCATGCCGACGAACTGACGATCGCTACCCGGATAGCACCCAAGCCCCATCAGAGTATTGGTTACTGGCAGGTTGAGCATCTGCGCCAGCTCGGTCAGCTGAGAAGAAGCGCCACCCATGACAACGCCGCCACCTGCATAGATGATCGGGCGCTTGGCTGCCAGCAGCAGCTCGGCAGCCTTGCGAATCTGGCCGGAATGACCGCGCACTGCAGGGCTGTAGGAACGCAGCTTCGCCTTCTTCGGGTAGACGTATTCGAACTTCTCGGCGGGGTTGGTCATGTCCTTTGGAATGTCCACCACGACCGGACCGGGCCGACCCGACTGCGCGAGGTAGAAAGCTTTCTTCATCACCTCGGGAATTTCCGAGGGATGCTTGATCATGAAACTGTGCTTAACGATTGGCCGGGAGATACCGATCATGTCGGTCTCCTGAAACGCATCGGTGCCGACCATGTTGCTCGCGACCTGGCCGGAAATGACGACCATCGGAATCGAGTCCATGTAGGCAGTGGCGATACCGGTGATCGCGTTGGTTGCACCAGGGCCGGAAGTCACCAGCACGACGCCGGCCTTGCCGGTTGCGCGGGCATACCCATCAGCCATGTGGGTTGCGGCCTGCTCGTGCCGGACAAGGATGTGCGTGACTTCTTTTTCCTTGAACAGCGCATCGTAGATGTGCAGCAAGGCGCCGCCTGGATAGCCGTAGATGTACTTAACGCCTTCGTCACGCAAGAAGCGGACGACCATTTCAGCGCCGGATAAAAAGTTCCACGTTGTTCACCTCTAGAACGCCAGTTAGCCGCTCCGCGTCGGACCGGCCAGAAAGTAGGTTTACTGCCAAACAGCGGCGTGAGCGACGGTGGTCGCCGACTACGTCAGCTGCTGACTTGGCAATCAGGAAGGTCCCAAAGTGTTGCGGGACGCTCCTCCCAGCGCGAGGTAACGCGTTGCGGGTGTAGCAAGTCGGCGCGGGTGAGCGCCTATCGAAGGACTGAGTGCAGCACTTGGCCGGGCACTCAGAACGGCAAGCCCTGAATTGTTCGGATTAGATACCGGCAAGTCAAGCCCGCTATCGGCATTCGACAGCTTTCACCTGTGATGCAGCGCAGCATGAGCGGTCAGCGCTTTTGCGTATAGTAGGGCCAGGTTTCGCATCCAGGATAGGGACAAGCATGCGTTCGAGGATTCTTGCGGGTGGGCTGCTGCTCGTATTGAGCGGTGGTGTTATGGCAGGTCAAATCTACAAGTGGGTGGACGCACAAGGCGTTACGCACTTCGGCGCGCAGCCGCCGGCTGGCCAGGCCGCCGAGTCGTTCAGCACCGCCACCCCCGTTCCGAAGCCAGTCAGCACGCCGCCAGCGGCTGGGTCCGAAACCGAACCGGACCAGCAGGCGATCGATGAAAAAGTGAAACGCGAGGTCGCCAGGCAAGAGGCGGACCGCAAGAGCTACTGCACGACCCTGCGCACCAATCTGGCGCAACTGGAAAACAACCCCAGAGTACGAATCGAAGAAGCCGGACAGCTCAGACGACTGGGCGAGGAAGAGCGTCAGCAGCGCATCAGCGAAACGAAACAGAAAATCTCAGACACCTGCTCCTGATTCGGTGGGCTGACAGCGCTTGACCGGTGGCGACCGTGCCTCTCAGACGGGATGGCCACCGATCAACTGATCGAAACGTTCCAAGGCTTCCATGAGGCGCGACATCCGCGCCTGGTCGTTCTGGTACACCATTTCCGCCATCGCCAGAATGCCGGAAACCGAGGGAAGTGCCCGCCCTCTTCCAGGATGGTCTTCATCCGCGGAAGAAAGATCCATTGCAGCCATTGCTCAAACGACAGCGTGTCCACGCAGAACGGCTCCTGACTGGCGAGTGCTTCGAGGCTCGGCGCCTCCATAGCCCAGACGCCCAGGGCACGCAATTCCCGCTCGATGAGGAGCAGCTGTTCGGCCAGCGCTGGCACGCGGCGATCCATCACAATCGAACCTTGGCACGTTCACGCGCCTGAGCTGCGCCAGCCGCGTCACCCTGGCGCTCTCGGGCCTGAGCGATGAGCTCCCACAGGCTCGCCTGCAGAGCCGGACGCTCGGCGGCATAACCCAGGGCTCGGCGCGAAAGCTGCTCCGCCTGGACAGCATCCCCTTGCGCAAGACGGACCTGCGCCAATCGATAGAGCACCTGCGGCTCCCGAGGAGCGATCCGCTGCGCGCGTTCCAGACTCGACGCAGCACCGTTCAGATCGCCTCCGCCCTGTTGCTGCTGGGCGGTCGTCAGCAATGCCAGTACAGGCCCATCCAGTTGCTCATCCGCCGAGAGCGTGCCGGTGGACGGAATACCGCTCGGCGCCGGGCGAGGTGCAGGAGCGGGTTGTGCAGGTGTCGCTTGTTCAGACGCGCTCGGTGAAGGTACCGACCCACCGGACCATACGGATTCAGGTGCCGCGAAGGTCTGCAATGGCTCCGAGCTTTGCGGCGGTACCATGACCATGACCTCCGAGTCTTGTACAGCCGTTCCAGAGGCGGCCGCCGGGGCCGCAACCGAACCACCGGCCCGCCGCGACGACACCTCTTCCGACACCGGTGCACCGGCGTCAACGACGGGGATCGCGCCACGCTTGACCGAAGCGCAACCCTGCACCAGCACTAGGCCGGCCACCAGCGCCATCCAATATCTTTTCACTCTTTCGTCCTCAAGAATCTAACGCAGCAGTTCGAATCAGGGCAGCCAGCCGCGCACCCAGTCCATGACGGATTCGGCAGGGGCGCGCAACCCGCAGCCAGGGCCGGGAGCCGGTTCGCTGCCACGTATATATGGCATCTGAACAGCGTCGGGGCAGTTTTCCGCCGACCCCTGACCTGTGCGGGCGTCCACCCAGGCCATCACGACATTGCTTGGCGTCGGGGTTTGCAGGGGCAGTGGGTCGGCCCGACGCATGAAATCCGCCCAGACCTGCAACGCACCAGTCGCCCCCGTGAGGCTGGTCTTGCCGTTATCGTCTCGACCAAGCCAGACAACTGCGAGCAGATCCTGACTGAAACCCGCGAACCAGCTGTCACGCGAATCGTTCGTCGTACCCGTCTTGCCCGCCAATGCCAGTGATCTGGGCACGTGGTTATAGACGGATCGGCCAGTGCCCTCGAGCATCGTACGCTGCATCGCGTATTGCGTAAGGTAGATCGCACCAGCATCGAAGCGCTGCTGAATCTTGAACGGGTAACGACTCAGCGGCTCACCATCGGCCGCAACCACGCTGCGAATAGCACGCAACGGTGTGTTGAAACCACCGTTCGCCAAGGTCTGGTACATATCGGCGACTTCGATCGGCCGCAAACCGCCCGCCCCGAGCAGCATCGACGGATAAGCCGGCCATTGCGGAGAGGCGCCTAGCCGCTCGAGCGTGCGCAGCACGTGCGGCACGCCAAGGTCCATGCCAAGGCGAGCCGTGGACAAATTGTACGAGTTGGCCAGCGCCTGATAGAGGTAGACGGTGCCGTGGGCAGTACGCCCGTAGTTCTGCGGCTTCCAGACCTTTCCATCGGCACCCTTGACGGAAAAGGGTTCATCCTGCAGCAAGCTGGTCAGGGTGTATTCGCTGGGTTTCTCCAGGGCGGCGAGGTAGATGGCAGGCTTGATCAACGAACCGATCGGACGCGACGCATCCAGCGCACGGTTGAAACCGGCGAATCCGGGTTGACGGCTTCCTAGCATCGCTTGAAGTTCCCCGGTTTCCGGATTGGTTACCAGCATCGCGCCTTCCACACCTTCTGCAGCCTTGCCCAGCCGCTTGAGCGTCTCGCTCATGGCTTTTTCAGCCTTGAGCTGAAGGATCGGATCGAAACTGGTGAATACGCGGAGCCCTTCCTCGGTCAGGTCCTCGTCGCGATAGTCCTCGCGCAGCTGCCTTTTAACCAGATCGAGAAACGCCGGATAGGAACTGTCGGCCATGCTGCCCCGCTGGGTGACGCCTAAGGGCGCCTTGCGTGCCTGGGTGGCCTCTTCCGCGCTGACCACCTGCTGTTGTTCGAGCAGGTCGATCACCAAATTGCGACGCTCCAACGCCCGCTCCGGATGACGACGCGGGTTGTAATAGGTCGGCCCCTTGACCATGCCGACCAGCAGAGCGACGTGTTGAAGCTTCAATTCGGCCAGCGGCCTGCCGAAGAAGTATTGGCTAGCCAGCCCGAATCCATGAATGGCGCGGCGCCCATCCTGACCGAGGAACACCTCGTTCAGATAAGCCTCGAGAATCTCGTTCTTGTCGTAATGCAACTCGAGCAACACGGCCATCATCGCCTCGGTGGCCTTGCGGCTGAGGCTGCGCTCGTTGGTCAGGTAGAAGTTCTTCACGAGCTGCTGTGTCAGGGTGCTGCCGCCCTGGCGCACCGCTCCTGCCGTCAGATTCACCCAAACGGCGCGGGCGATGGACTTGGGCGAGACACCGAAGTGCTCGAAGAACTCACGATCCTCGACGGCGACCAAGGTCTCGATCAGATACGGCGGCACCTGATCCAGCTTGATCAGGATGCGGTCCTCGTTGTGCGCTGGATACAACCCGCCGATCAACAGCGGCTCGAGCCTCGCGACCGGCAGGTCGCTACCGTCCGACTGCGCCAGACCCGCCACGAAATCGCCGGAAAAACGAACACGAATACGCCTCGACTCCTCGAGCCCTTCGTAGAACTGAAAACCACGGGTATGCATTTCCACGGCATTGGCAGCAACAGAAACCGAGCCAGGACCGCTGAGCGCGCGCTCGCGCCGATAGCCCAGCGCGTCCAGCTCCGCCAGGAAATCGTCCTTGTGCAATTTCTGCCCGACAAACAGCTCCAGCGGACGTGCGTAGACGCTGGCAGGGATGGTCCACCGCTTGCCGGAAAACTTTTCCTGCACCACCGCATCGAGATAAACGGCGATACCGGCGAGTATCACCAGCGCAACGATGGAGAGTTTGATGGCCCAACCCAACCAGGGGCGTGACCCACCGGAACGGCGTTTGGGGCGAGAACGAGCGGAGCGAGATTTAGTCATGGCGGCGCATTATACGCACTTCCGTTTCAGTGCAAGACGCCCTCCCGGCGGTTTGCACGCTCACGAGGGATCGACATAATGGTGCGCTTTCAGACTGTGTGACCTATGTCCCGATGTGCTCACACGCCCGTCCAACGCCTCGAAAGGAATGACCGTGAGCCAAGCATTGATCGCCGCGCTGCAAAACCCAGCCCTTTATCCACACCCGGTGGATGGATTCAAGGTGATCGAAACCCATATCTCCTGGGTCATCTTGACCGGCCGCTATGCCTACAAGATGAAGAAGCCAGTCGATTTCGGTTTTCTCGACTTCACCACACTGTCGGCGCGCAAGCATTTCTGCGAAGAGGAGCTGCGCCTGAATCAACGCATGGCGCCAGCGCTGTATCTGCAGGTGCTGCCGGTAACCGGCAGTATCGAATCACCTAGCATCGATGGCGACGGGGAGCCGATCGAATATCTCTTGCAGATGAGCGAATTCCCGCAGAGCCAGTTGCTTGCCGAGGTGCAGGCCAGAGGTGAGCTGGGCGATGCCCACATCGATGCCCTTGCCGAACAGATCGCCCGGTTCCACATGGAGATTCCCCAGGTTCCGACCGGTCACCCGTTGAACAGCGCTGACGCCATCGTGGCGCCCATGCGCCAGAATTTCGAGCAGATCCGGCCATTGCTGAACGAGCCAGGTGATCTGCAACAGCTCGACGCACTCATGGACTGGACCGAAACCAGTATCGCGCGGCTCCAACCTCTGCTCGAGGCGAGATGCCAGGGCGGCTTCATCCGAGAGTGTCACGGCGACCTGCACCTGGGGAATGCCACCCTCATCGATGACAAGGTCGTGCTGTTCGACTGCATCGAGTTCAACGAACCCTTCCGCCTGATCGACATAGCGTCCGATGCCGCGTTCCTGGCAATGGACCTGGAGGATCGCGGGCTGAAATGCCAGGCGCGTCGCTTTATCAACGGCTGGCTCGAGCACACCGGCGACTACGCGGCGCTGGAACTGCTCAACCTGTACAAGGCCTATCGGGCGCTGGTGCGCGCGAAGATCAGCCTGTTCCGCCTCCACCAGGAGCAGGATCCGGTCCAGCGCCGGGTAGTCCTTCGCCAGTACCGCAGCTACGCCAACCTCGCCGAAAGCTACAGTGCGATTCCTTCGCGCTTCCTGGCGATCACCCACGGCGTATCGGCCGTCGGTAAAAGCGGTGTAGCGTTGCGACTGGTCGAGGCGCTGGGTGCACTGCGGCTGCGTTCGGATATCGAGCGCAAGCGGCTGTTCGGCGCCCAGGTGACCACAGCTGTTGGTCAACTGGACCGGGGCATCTACGATGCAGCCTCGACCGACGCAACGTACCGGCGCCTTCATGAAATCGCCGAGCGAGCGCTGAATGCGGGTTTTTCCGTGGTGATCGATGCGACCTATCTCAAACAGCAGCCACGCCAGGCGGCGTGGCAAGTGGCCGAGGCCACCGGCGTGCCGTTCATGATCATCGACTGCCATGCGCCCGACGCGGTGATTGCCGAGTGGCTGAGCCAGAGACAGGCACAAGGAGGCGACCCCTCCGACGCTACGCTCGAAGTCATCAAAGCACAGCAACGAAACCGTGAGCCGTTGACCGATGATGAGCGGTTGCTGGCACGGCGCGTTGACACGCCTGACGCCTCGAGCCTGGATGAACTTGTCGCCGCCATCCGGACGAAGCTGCCTGGTCTTTGATTACTCGATGCGGCGCCAGGCAGAACCGGGCGTCGCATCTATACTTGCGCAGGTCTGCCTGCGGAAATTAGCCATGCCAAGCCGTTCAACCACCCCGCAACCGGCCCGTTGCCATGAGTGACAGCGTCCGGCTCTTCTCGATCGATTCGGGCCAATACGCCCAGTTTCGGCCGACCTATCCCGCATCGCTGTTCACCTGGCTCGCCGAAAAGACACCGCGGCATACGCTGGCGCTCGATGTCGCTGCCGGAAGCGGGCAGGCAACACTGGGACTCGTTCCACGGTTCGATACCGTCCTGGCCTGCGACGCCAGCGTCACGCAATTACAGGAAGCGTCAGGCTGGGCCACCGCCAAACGCTTCGCGGCAAACGCCGAGCGTTTACCGCTCACCTCCGGAACAGTCGACCTGCTGGTCGTGGCACAGGCCCTCCACTGGTTCGCCACGCCTGTTTTCTTTGCTGAAGCCCGGCGCGTCCTCACGGCCGATGGCCTGTTTTGCGCCTGGTGCTACGGCCTGCTGCGTCTTACGCCGCGGATCGACGCAATCATAGATCACCTCCACGGCACGACACTCCGGGGCTATTGGCCAGACGGCCGCGCCAGCGTTGACGCCGGGTATCGCGACATTCGACCTTCGGTCCCCTTTCCACTCATCGAACCACCCGCGTTCTTCATCGAAGCACATTGGCGCCTGGACCAGCTGCTAGGTTACCTGCGCACCTGGTCAGCCGTCAGGCAATGGCAGCAGATCCACGGTGAAGACCCGATTGAGGCTATCGCAACATCGCTTCAACACCTCTGGGGCAATCCCGAGCGCGAGCTCGACGTACGCTGGCCGCTGCACTTCATAACTGGCTATCCCGGTGCACAGGAGACACCATGCCCGACGAACTGCTGACCCTGAAGAACCTGGGAAAGACGTCCGCCCAATGGCTGCACGCCTCCGGCATCCACACGGCCGAGGATTTGCGCCGAATTGGTTCGGTGAATGCGTATCACGCGGTGAAATCAAGAGGGTTCGGCGCCTCGCGCGTGTTGCTCTATGCAATTGAGGGCGCATTGCGTGACGTCAGCTGGAAGGACCTACCCGACGTGCTGAAGCACGAACTGAACACCAACTTCGACAGTTGCATTCACGGCAACAAGAGCTAGCTCACAACCTCCACGCCGCGCGATTTACTCGCCGATGGCCGCCGCCTTATTGTCTGCGCGCGCACCGCTTTAATTCATCGTGGGCTCGCTCAAGGACCGTCGCCATGTATTTACTCGGGGAACAACCGGCCTACGCCGACCGCCTCATCAACCGCCTGCAGGGAATCCCCGCCCAGCTTCTCGAAGGCCTCGCCCCTTCTGGTGCCCCGATCGAAATCAAGGGATCGAATGATCTGGGTAGCCAGCTGCCGGAGCAGCAATTGTTCGTCATCGAGAGCGGCCTGCTGCATGCGCTTGTCGATGACCGCCCCCTCTTCTACCTCCAGGAGGGCGATCTGCTCGGCCTTCGGCAAGGCATCGAGCTGCCCCAATGCCGGTATCGCAGTGATGAGTCCATACGACTGATCCCTTATGCCCGCAGCGATGTATTCACCCATATCCACGCTGATCAGCAGCGCCAGGAACTCTTTACCGAATACCTGATTGGCCAGACTGCCCTGCTGTCCGATGCGCTGGCACGACTCAAGCAACCCGAGATCCACCCGACTACCGGCTTCCAGCATTTCGCTGTGGGCGAGGAGCTGATTCGCCAAGGCGACGAAGCCGATAACGTCTTCGTCATCATCGAAGGTCACGCCGAAGCGGTTGTGGATGGACAGAAGGTTGGTGATGTCCAACGTGACGAGATATTCGGGGCCATGGCCGTTTTCACCCGCGAAAAGCGCAGCGCTACCGTGGTCGCGACAGAACCCTGCACGGTCATGATGATTCCCAAGGATCAGTTTCTTAGCCTGATGCAGAGCAATCCAAAGATTGCGCACAGCCTCATCGAGAGCATGGCCCGCCGCATCGACCTCCTTAACAAGGAAGTCACTCAATTACGTCTGCCGATGAGCGCCTGAACACTTCGCCTCAGCCCGACGAACGGTGACAAAGAAAGTACAGTTTCGCGGTTGACTGTGAAATGAGAATTGTTATTATTATCGCAACTGATCGCGAGATCAGTCGATAAGCTGGAAGGCCAGGCAGTCGGACTTTCAGGTTATCTCCTCATCAGGCTAATCACGGTTTTTGACCCGGCTCTTGTCGGGTCTTTTTTTGCCTGCTAACAAAGCATCCACTTACTGCGCCTCGCGCCTGAAGCGGGCGCAGTGATCGACATACGGCTGGGCTGGCGTGAACCAGACGAAGTCCGCCTCCTCAGCGCCTACCGTGTCGCCCACTTCAGCCAATAGCAGTACTTTCGATTCATCCGACTGCCTGGCGTCAAGGTGCAACGGCACCCCCAGGTCCCGACGCACATGGAAGGCTCCCGCGATCGGCATGGCCGGCAAGGGGGCCTGGCTCATCTGACGCGCCATACGCCGGTCACGCTGTTGTTGCACCGCGAGCATGGCAGGCAGCTGACCGTGGGGCAGCAGGTCGCAATGCGATTGACGGATCTGCTCGAGCAGCACGGATTGGACCTTCGGCTCTGCGGCTCGCCCGTCGACTTCGGGCTGCCCGCGGTAGATTTCACTGATCTCGCCCCGATCGAGATTCGCCTGCAGCAGGGGGTAAGTCTGGCGCAATGCGTATTCGACCAGCGGACCGTACTGCCTCCAGTCCCAGCCGTCCTGCCAGGCCAGCGCCACCGGCACATCCACTGGAGGCTTGCCCTCGGCGAAAAGAGTCTGGACCCGCCGAACCCGATCCTGCTGGTCCGGGCTGATCATCTCCATCAAAAGACTGCCCTGCTCTCGACGCTGGGCCAGTGCCTGCAGGAGCCAGAGCTGCAACGCATGGTGATCCGGATTGTCGTGCCGCTCGCCGATCAGCAACAGGTCCGCCTCGGCCAGGTGATCGACGAGCTGCGCAGGGCTCAACGTCGTGTCGCCTCGCAGATCCAGAATCTGCCCGACGTCAGGGTGATCGAGCCCCTCGGGACTCTGCCACGCCGGAAGCGGAGGCACGGTCTGGCACGCAGCCAGGGCGGCAAACACGACAGGGAATAGGAAACGCATCGGGACTCCATCACGGGTGGGCTCGGTGTCTGATGCTAACCAAACCCGAACCGGCGCGACCAAGAAACGCTGCGTCGTCTGCCCGGACACAACGCGGATCCTGAGCGACAATCGGCATTTGCCAGGAGCGACCATGATTCGATTATGCGCAGCAGACGAGCTGCTCGAAGGCCACAGCAAAGGCTTCGACGTGGCGGGCCAGCGCCTGTTCGCCGTACGCAAGGACGGCGCGATCCATCTCTACGAGAACAGCTGCCCCCACCGAGGTGTTCCCCTCGAGTGGCTGCCCGACCAGTTTCTCGACAGCAGCGCGAGCCTTATCCAGTGCGCGACCCACGGTGCCTTATTTCTGATCGAAAGCGGCGAGTGCGTCGCTGGCCCTGCGAGGGACAGAGGCTGAAATCTCTGCCAGGCACCGAGCTGGACGGCAGCATCTGGTTGCAAAGCGAACCTTAGTGCGACGTCTCGCCCAAGCGGCGGGCCGGTGCCTCCGGTATCATGAGCGTCGTTGCTACAAGTGAGATGACCATGCGCCGTTTGCTGAGTCTGCTGCTAATACTCGTTGCTCTGCCCGCAGCCGCCGGGCTCTTTGACAGTCGACCCAGCCCGACGCTGGGTGGGCTCAACAACAGTGCCGACTTTCTACCGGTACGCGAAGCCTTCCGCCTGAGCCTGGCCGAAACGTCTCCCGAGCGGGTCAAGCTCCGTTTTACCGCAGCCGAGGGCTACTACCTCTACCGCCACCGCTTCCAGTTCGAGACGCCCACGAGCGCAGTCGAGATCGGCGAGCCGGTGCTGCCTGCTGGAGACGCCAAGAACGACGAGTATTTCGGCGACGTGGAGGTCTACTACGGAATACTCGACATCGAACTGCCGATACGCAACCCGAGCGGCGAGCCTTTCACGCTGAACGTCACGTATCAGGGCTGCGCCGACAAGGGCCTGTGCTATCCGCCTGAGACCGAATCGCTGAACATCGGGGCTGTCGCATCAGCAACAAGTGTGCTCGACGCCCCTGCCGCTGCCGATCGGGCAACCTTCACCTGGCGGGCAGTCGCCCTTTTCTTCCTGGCCGGCCTCGGGCTGACTTTCACGCCTTGTGTATTACCGATGCTCCCCATCCTGTCGGGAGTGGTGCTTCGCGGACAACCTGGCGGCATGCGAAGCTTTCTACTCGCGTTGGCCTACGTTCTGCCCATGGCCGGTGGGTTCGCGCTGCTGGGTGCCCTCATGGGCCTGTTCGGTGCAGAGCTGAACCTGCAAGCACGCCTGCAATCCCCCTGGGTGCTGATTCCCTTTGCCTTGTTCTTCGTCGCCTTTGCCCTGGCCATGTTCGGCCTGTTCGAACTGCGCCTGCCGCAATGGGTCGCCACTCGCCTGGACCGGGCTGCCGGAAGTGCCAAAGGCGGTTCATTCCTGGGCGCAGCATTGCTCGGTACGATTTCCAGTCTCCTCGTATCACCCTGCGTATCCGCGCCGCTCGCCGGCGCGCTGCTCTACATCAGCAGCAGCGGAGATGCGTTGGGCGGAGGGCTGCAGCTGTTCGCCCTGGGCCTCGGCATGGGTGTTCCGTTGATCATCTTCGCAACGGGCGGCGGCGCACTATTGCCACGAAGCGGCCCATGGATGGTGACGGTGCGCAACACCTTCGGCGTGCTGTTACTCGCCGTGGCCATATGGATGCTTGAACGCGTCGTTCCAGGCGAGGTGGCGCTGGCCCTTTGGGGCGGTCTCGCTGCGGGCGCCGCGCTGTTTCTCGGCACGCTCGAACTGACGAGCAAGACGCCCAGGCAGAAGCTCGCTCAGCTGCTTGGGCTGGCATTGCTGGTCTACGCCCTCAGCGCCTGGATGGGCGCGCTGCAGGGCGGTTCGGACCCACTGCGCCCCATTCCTCAAGGCTTTGCTGCAGCCGGCTCTGCAAAGAGTGCCGGTGAAGCCTGGCAGACCATCACCACGCCTTCACAACTTGACGCCGAACTCGCCATGGCGAAAACAGCGGGCCAACCCGTGATGCTCGACTGGTATGCCGACTGGTGCATCAGCTGCAAGGTGATCGAGCGGGAGGTCTTTGCTGATACTCAGGTCGCACCACGCCTTCGCTGACTACCGCCTGATCCGCTTCGACATCACGGAAAGCAATCCGGCACAAAGGGCGCTGCTCGATCGCTACAAGTTGTTCGGCCCGCCTGCGATCCTCTTTTTCGACCGCAAGGGGCGAGCTGCAGAATGCTCGCGTCGTGGGTGAAATAGACGCGGACGCCTTCTTGCAGCGACTGGACCGCGCCGAAGCCGCTCTTTGAGCAGTCTGTCGCAATCTCCAGTCATAATGCGGGCATTTACGCCGATCGCGACATGACTGGACAGTCAGCCCATCCTTCGTGCATAGTTTTTCCTTCACCGCAGATGCCCGCCGCGCCTATGTCCGGCTAGAACAACAAGGAATGCCCATGGCGACGTTTCTGGTCTTGAACGGCCCGAACCTGAACATGCTCGGAACCCGAGAGCCCGGCGTTTATGGCGCCGTCACGCTCGCCCAGATCAACCAGGATCTGGAACAACGTGCTCGTGACGCCGGCCATCATCTCCTGCACCTGCAGTCCAACGCCGAATACGAGCTTATCGATCGCATCCACGCCGCACGCAGCGAGGGCGTGGATTTTATCCTGATCAATCCGGCGGCCTTCACCCATACCAGCGTCGCGTTACGTGACGCGTTGCTGGCCGTGAGCATCCCATTCATCGAAGTGCACCTGTCGAACGTGCATAAACGTGAACCTTTCCGCCATCACTCCTACTTCTCCGATGTTGCGGTAGGCGTGATCTGCGGTCTCGGGGCCAGTGGTTATCGACTGGCACTGGAAGCCGCCATGGAACAAGTCACCGCATCCTGAGGCCGGCGCTACAGGCGCCAGCTTCGAGACGCGAGCATCAATGCCCCTCTGAACCTACTTGGGAGTTAACGCTTCATGGATATTCGCAAAGTCAAGAAACTGATCGAGTTGCTGGAAGAGTCCGGTATCGACGAACTGGAAATCCACGAGGGCGAAGAATCCGTCCGCATCAGCCGTCACAGCAAACAGGGCCCTGTGCAGCAACCATACTACGCACCGGCCCCAGCTGCTCCGGCGCCTGCGCCAGTCGCCGCAGCACCAGCTGCCGAAGCGGCACCCGCCCAGCCGAAACTCAATGGCACCGTCGTCCGCTCTCCGATGGTCGGTACCTTCTATCGCGCCTCCTCGCCTGAGTCGGCCCCATTCGTAGACGTCGGCAAGACTGTCAAGAAGGGCGACATCCTCTGCATCGTCGAAGCCATGAAGATGATGAACCACATCGAGGCTGAAACCAGTGGCACCATCGAATCCATCCTGGTGGAGAATGGTCAGCCGGTCGAATACGACCAGCCGCTGTTCACCATCGTTTGAATCGCGGAGAGCCAACGATGTTGGAAAAGTACTGATCGCAAACCGCGGTGAAATTGCCCTGCGGATTTTGCGAGCCTGCAAGGAAATGGGGATCAAGACGGTCGCCGTACACTCCACGGCTGACCGCGAGCTGATGCACCTGGCGCTGGCAGACGAGTCGGTGTGCATTGGCCCTGCCCTTGCCACTCATTCCTATCTGCACATCCCGGCGATCATCGCCGCGGCCGAGGTGACAGGGGCCACCGCAATCCATCCCGGCTATGGCTTCCTCGCCGAGAACGCCGACTTCGCGGAGCAGGTCGAGAATTCGGGCTTTGCGTTCGTCGGGCCGAGAGCCGAAACCATCCGCCTTATGGGCGACAAGGTGTCGGCCAAGGACGCGATGAAGAAAGCGGGCGTCCCCACGGTGCCGGGTTCCGATGGTCCGTTGCCGGAAGATGAGGAAACCGCCCTGGCGATCGCGCGCGAGGTTGGCTATCCGGTGATCATCAAAGCCGCGGGCGGCGGCGGCGGTCGCGGCATGCGCGTGGTGCACAAGGAAGAGGACCTCATCAAGTCCGCCAAGCTGACCCGCACCGAGGCCGGTGCTGCGTTCGGCAATCCGATGGTCTACCTGGAGAAGTTCCTCGGCAACCCACGTCACGTCGAGGTTCAGGTCTTGTCCGACGGCCAGGGCAATGCGATTCACCTCGGTGACCGTGACTGTTCGCTTCAGCGCCGCCATCAGAAGGTCCTCGAAGAAGCGCCCGCCCCGTACATCGATGAGAAGGCACGTGCCGAAGTGCTCCAGCGTTGCGTCGATGCATGCGTCGAGATCGGCTACCGCGGAGCCGGCACCTTCGAATTCCTCTATGAAGACGGCAATTTCTACTTTATCGAGATGAACACGCGCGTGCAGGTCGAGCACCCGGTGACCGAGATGGTGACCGGCGTGGACATCGTCAAGGAAATGCTGAGCATCGCGGCGGGCAACAAGCTATCGATCAAGCAGAAGGACGTCGTCATTCGCGGGCACTCGCTGGAATGCCGTATCAACGCGGAAGATCCATCCAACTTCCTGCCCAGCCCGGGCAAGGTCAAGCATTTCCATGCACCAGGCGGCAATGGCGTTCGGGTCGATTCGCATCTGTATAGCGGGTATGCCGTGCCACCGAACTACGACTCGCTGATCGGCAAGCTGATCACCTACGGTGCCACGCGCGAAGAGGCCATGGCTCGGATGCGCAACGCACTGGACGAGATCGTCGTCGACGGCATCAAGACCAATATTCCGCTGCACCGGGACCTGGTGCGTGACGCGGGCTTCTGCAAAGGTGGTGTAAATATCCACTACCTGGAAAAGAAGCTGGGCATGGACAAGCACTAACGCTGCAAGCTGCAAGCTGCAAGCTGCAAGCTGCAAGCGATATGATGCGCATTCGAAGGGAGCGGCCCAGCCGCTCCCTTTCTTTTTTCTCCAGCCTCAGGCGCGCCGTCTGAGGTTGCATCATCTGGAGGTCGCTTTCGCATGCCCTGGTTACAACTACGCCTCGCCATCGAACCGGAACAGGCAGCCGAACTCGAGAACGCCCTGCTCGAGGTCGGCGCCGTATCGGTCACCTTCATGGACGCCGCGGACCAACCGATCTTCGAGCCGGATCTCAACACCACCCCGCTGTGGTCTCATACGCACCTGCTGGCTTTGTTTGAGGGTGACGTCGACGAAACCGAACTCATCGCGCACCTGCGCTGGCTATTGGGCGCCGAACTGCCCGAACATCACCTGGAGCACATCGAGGACCAGGACTGGGAGCGCAGCTGGATGGACAATTTCCATCCGATGCGCTTTGGCCGAAGGCTCTGGATCGTCCCGAGCTGGCATGCCGCGCCGGAGCCCGACGCCGTGAACCTGTTACTCGACCCGGGACTGGCCTTTGGGACCGGCACCCACCCCACCACTGCGTTATGCCTGGAGTGGCTGGATGCGCAGACGCTTGCTGGTGAACAGGTGCTGGATTTCGGCTGCGGTTCGGGGATTCTCGCCATTGCGGCGCTACTGCTGGGTGCCGACCACGCCATCGGCACGGATATCGATATCCAGGCGATCGAAGCATCACGGGACAACGCCAAGCGCAACGGCATTGCTGAAGACCGCTTCGCCCTGTACCTACCCGAGCAGTTGCCTGCAGGGCAATCGGACACCGTGGTCGCCAATATTCTCGCCGGCCCGTTGGTGGCCCTTGCGCCGCAGATCATCGAACGGGTAAAGCCGGGCGGACGCCTGGCCCTGTCAGGCATTCTTGCCGAACAAGCCGATGACGTCCGCGCGGCCTATGCCGATGCCTTCCGACTCGATCCAACCGCGGAAAAAGACGGCTGGGTACGGATCAGCGGCACTCGTCACAAATGAACACCGCGGCCACGACCCCGGCGAAACCCACCTGCCGCTGATCCGCAGGCATGCGCTAGACTAGCCGGGTTTTCCGTCGGACCAGCGCATGACCAGCTTCGTCACTCAATGCCCCCACTGCCAGACCAGCTTCCGCGTGAGCGGCGCGCAGCTGTCCGCCGCACATGGCGTGGTGCGTTGCGGCGCGTGCATGGCCGTCTTCAATGCCGCGCGGTACCTGCAGGCACCAGTAACGGAGACGCCGCCCGCACCTCGGGCTACATCACCGATCCCGGAGTCGCCGCAGCATCTGCTTCAGCCTGCACCGATCAAACCGCCAAAAAGGCGATCCGAACACCTTCTGGATTCACGATGACCTGGATCTGGACGATCTCGATCTGGACGAGGAGCTCGCCAAGCTCGAGCGCCAGGAACGAGAACTCTCCAGAGAGTTTCAGGCCCTGCAGAGCAACCACACCGGGACGCCGAGCCGGCGTGTTGAGCCCACCGACAGCCAGGACGAGACCTGGGCCGAACGGCTTCTCGGCGACGACATGTCCAGCACCGATACACCTGCCGCGCCACATTCCGAGCCGGTCCACGATAGCGAACCACGCCACGCGGAGCTGCGCTTGACCGCCGTGACCGATGCGCACCCGGCACCACCTGCTCCCCTCGCCTCGACGGGCAGCCCCCTGAGCGACCACCTCGACGCACCGGCCGACCCGCCACGCAGCGAACCTGCCGTCGAGGAGATGCACGCTCCCGACGAGCCAGCGCCAACCGCATCGCCGGTGCGCGGCGAACGCCAGCCGCGAACCCGCAAGAGTCAGGACGACGCCCCTCTGTTCGAGCTCGACGACGAGCCACTGCAATTGGACTGGCAGCAGGCACGCCGCCGTCCCTGGGGCCGCTGGCTGGGCTGGGGCATGCTCTGTCTGCTGGCATTGGCGACCCTCGCCGGGCAATACGTCTACTTCAATTTTGACGAACTGTCCCGCCAGGATGAATACCGCCCCTGGCTCGCCCGCGTGTGTCCTTCACTGGGTTGCGAGCTGCCTCCCAAGGTCGATATCAGCCAGATCAGAAGCAGCAACCTGGTCGTGCGCAGCCATCCGGAATTCACGGGCGCCCTGGTGGTGGATGCGATCATCTACAACCGCGCGTCCTTCCCTCAGCCCTTCCCCTTGCTGGAAATACGCTTCGACGATATCAACGGCCGGACGTTGGCGCGTCGCACGTTCAAGCCGGGCGAATACTTATCGGGCGAGCTTGCCGGGCAGCGGGAAATGCCTTCGCAAATCCCCATCCACATTGCGCTGGACATCCTTGACCCGGGCGCTAAAGCGGTCAACTACAGCTTGAGTTTCCGCTCGCCCGAATAACAGGCGCAACGCTGCTGCCGACCGGCACCGCCCGTCGAATGGCCGTGCCAACCCAACCGCCCGATATAAGCTTCAGGCTGTTCAGATTTTGTTCAGGACAGCCTTTAACCGGTCATGCGGAGCGGGTATCATGCACACCCTTTTTTTGCTGTCCCCGATCGACCTAACAAGCAGGCTCCAAGCAGGGAATCTTCATGTCCGCGGTACGCATCGGCCCCTACACCCTTCCGAATCGTCTGATTCTCGCGCCCATGGCCGGCGTGACCGATCGGCCGTTCCGTCGGTTGTGCCGCCAACTGGGCGCCGGGCTGGTCGTGTCGGAGATGGTTACCAGCGACATGCGCCTGTGGAGTAGCCGCAAATCGCGCCTGCGCATGCTCCATGAGGGCGATCCGGAGCCACGCTCCGTGCAGATCGCCGGAGGCGACCCGCAAATGCTGGCCGACGCCGCGGCGCGCAACGTCGAGCTCGGTGCGCAGATCATCGACATCAACATGGGCTGTCCCGCCAAGAAGGTCTGCAACAAGGCCGCCGGCTCCGCGCTCATGAAAGATGAACAACTGGTCGCTCAGATCCTCGAGGCTGTCGTCGCAGCGGTCGAGGTTCCGGTGACCCTGAAGATCCGCACCGGATGGGACCGCGAGAACAGGAACGGCCTGCGGGTCGCGAAGATCGCGGAACAATCGGGCATCGCAGCACTGGCGGTCCATGGCCGTACGCGCGCCGACCTCTATACCGGTGAAGCGGAATACGAAACCATCGCTCGCATCAAGCAAGCCCTTTCGATCCCCGTATTCGCCAACGGCGACATCGACTCGCCACACAAGGCCCGAGAGGTGCTCAACTTCACCGGAGCCGATGCGCTGCTCATCGGCCGAGCCGCTCAAGGCAGGCCGTGGATCTTCCGGGAGATCGACCATTTCCTCAGCACGGGCGAACCCTTGCCGGCGCCCGGGCTGGATGAGATCGAGCAGGTCCTGCTCGATCACCTGGAGGCGCTGTACGCCTTCTATGGCGACGTGATGGGCGTTCGCATCGCGCGCAAGCACGTCAGCTGGTATCTCGCTACACAACCGGGGGCACGGGAATACCGGGGCCGATTCAATTGTTTGGAAGACAGGGATGCGCAATGCGCCAGCGTCCGGGACTTTTTCGCCGAACGCCGTACACGCCCTGGCTCAGGGGATGAAACAGGGGTGGCTGCATGACGCTACTGAATGAAACATTGGCTATTGGAACAACGTCCGTGAGCGACAACGTGAACCTCAAGCAGCACTTGAACACCCCGAGCGAAGCAGGCCAGACACTGCGCGGGAGTGTGGAGAAAGCGCTGCACAACTACTTTGCCCACCTCGAAGGCGCTGACGTCACGGACGTTTATAACCTGGTGCTTTCGGAGGTCGAGGCCCCCCCTGCTTGAAACCGTGATGACCTACGTCAAGGGCAACCAGACCAAGGCCTCCGAGCTGCTGGGGCTCAATCGCGGCACCCTGCGCAAGAAACTCAAACAGTACGACCTTCTCTGACGCGGCAGTGGGCTCCGGCGGGCGCGGCTGCAGCACCGGGTCCTGTCTGCCGGGCCCTCCGCCAGCAGCCCGTAGCTCTTAGGAAAACTCTATGACCGACCAAAGCACCCGCCTTCCCGTCCGCCGCGCGCTGATCAGCGTGTCCGACAAGACCGGCGTCGTCGATTTCGCCCGTGAACTCTCCGCACTAGGCGTCGAGATCCTGTCCACCGGCGGCACCTTCAAGCTGCTACGCGAAAACGCCATCGATGCGATCGAAGTCGCGGACTACACGGGTTTTCCGGAGATGATGGACGGGCGAGTCAAGACGCTGCACCCCAAGATCCACGGCGGCATTCTCGGTCGGCGCGAACTGGACGCCGAGGTGATGAGCGAGCACGGCATCAAGCCTATCGACCTGGTCGCGGTTAACCTGTATCCCTTTGCCGCCACCGTAGCCAAGCCAGGCTGCACGCTCGCCGACGCCATCGAGAACATCGATATCGGCGGCCCCACCATGGTGCGCAGCGCTGCGAAGAACCACAAGGATGTCGCCATCGTGGTCAATGCCGGCGACTACGTCCAGATCCTGGAGAATCTGCGCAGTGGTGGTCTGACCTATGCGCAGCGCTTCGATCTCGCGCTCAAGGCGTTCGAGCACACGGCAGCCTACGACGGCATGATCGCCAACTACCTGGGGACCGTTGACCAGAGCGCGCCCACCCTTTCGACCGAAGGCCGCAGTCCGCTGCCGCGCACCTTCACCACCCAGTTCGTCAAAGCCCAGGACATGCGCTACGGCGAAAACCCGCACCAGATTGCCGCCTTCTATGTGGAAACGCCCGACGAAGCCTGCGTCGCCACGGCGCGCCAACTGCAGGGCAAGGAGCTCTCGTTCAACAATGTGGCGGACACCGACGCGGCGCTGGAGTGCGTCAAGAGCTTCGTCAAGCCCGCCTGCGTTATCGTCAAGCATGCCAACCCCTGTGGCGTCGCGGTCGTTCCGGAGAACGAAGGCGGCATTCGCAAAGCCTACGAGCTGGCCTACGCCACCGACAGCGAATCGGCGTTCGGCGGCATCATCGCCTTCAACCGCGAACTCGACGGCGACACTGCCAGGGCGATCGTCGAACGTCAGTTCGTCGAAGTCATCATCGCGCCGAGCATTTCGGCGCAAGCGCGCGAAGCGGTCGCTGCCAAGGCCAACGTGCGTCTGCTCGAATGCGGCCAGTGGCCGACCGACCGCGCACCGGGCTGGGACTTCAAGCGCGTCAATGGTGGGTTGCTGGTCCAGAGCCGCGACATCGGCATGATCACCGAAGCCGACCTCAAGGTGGTCACCCAACGCGCCCCGACCGAACAGGAAATTCATGACCTGATCTTCGCCTGGAAGGTCGCCAAGTTCGTCAAGTCCAATGCCATCGTCTATGCCAAGAATCGCCAGACCGTCGGGGGTGGGTGCAGGCCAGATGAGCCGGGTCAATTCGGCGCGAATTGCCGCGATCAAGGCCGAACATGCCGGCCTTTCGGTGCCTGGCGCCGTGATGGCTAGTGATGCGTTCTTCCCCTTCCGCGATGGTATCGACAACGCAGCGAAAGCCGGCATCACCGCCGTGATCCAGCCGGGCGGCTCCATGCGTGACCCCGAGGTAATCGCGGCAGCCGACGAAGCCGGCATCGCCATGGTCTTCACGGGCATGCGCCATTTCAGGCACTGAAGCCGGCAGCTTGAGCGGGTCGCTGACGCCTGAAGCCTTGTCGCTTTCGGCTACCAGCCTCCCGCTTCGCGCTCCGGCTCTCGAAGAGAGAGCTATTCATGAATGTATTGATCATCGGCAGCGGCGGGCGCGAGCACGCGCTGGCCTGGAAAGTCGCGCAGGACAGCCGTGTCGAGAAGGTCTTCGTTGCGCCTGGCAATGCCGGCACCGCGACCGAAGCCAAATGCGAAAACGTGGCGATCGACGTCCTCGATATCGAACGTCTGGCCGATTTCGCCCAGGCTAACGTGCAGCTCACTATCGTCGGCCCCGAAGCGCCGCTCGTGAGTGGCGTCGTCGACCTGTTTCAGGTCCGCGGCCTGGATTGCTTCGGCCCGACGGCAGCCGCCGCACAGCTCGAAGGCTCCAAGGCCTTCACCAAGGATTTCCTTGCCCGTCACCGCATCCCCACGGCCGCCTACCAAAACTTCACAGAAGTCGAGCCCGCACTGGCGTACCTGCATGAAAAGGGCGCGCCTATCGTCATCAAGGCGGACGGCCTGGCAGCGGGTAAGGGCGTGATCGTTGCCATGACCTTGGCGGAAGCCGAGGATGCGGTGCGTGACATGCTCTCGGGCAACGGGTTTGGCGACGCCGGGGCCCGCGTGGTCATCGAAGAGTTCCTCGAGGGCGAGGAAGCCAGCTTCATCGTCATGGTCGATGGCAAGAACGTGCTGCCCATGGCCACCAGCCAGGATCACAAGCGGGTCGGCGACGGCGACACAGGCCCCAACACGGGCGGCATGGGAGCCTATTCACCGGCGCCGGTTGTGACGTCCGAGGTCCATCAGCGTGTTATGGATGAGGTCATCTGGCCAACCGTCCGGGGCATGGAGGCCGAAGGCAACCTGTATACCGGCTTTCTCTACGCAGGCTTGATGATCGACCGTAGCGGCGCGCCCAAGGTTATCGAGTTCAACTGCCGGTTCGGTGATCCCGAGACGCAGCCCATCATGCTGCGCCTGCAGTCGAGCCTGGTTCTGCTGGTTGAAGCGGCACTGGCCAAAGCGCTGGACAAAGTCGAGGCCCAGTGGGATCCGCGGCCCAGTCTAGGGGTGGTGCTGGCCGCTGGTGGCTATCCTGGCGATTATGCGAAAGGCGCCGCCATTCAGGGTCTGGACGCAGCAGCCCAACTGGACGGCAAGGTCTTCCATGCCGGCACAGCGCTCGCGAACGGGCAAGTGACCACCGCAGGCGGGCGTGTCCTCTGCGCCACCGCCCTGGGCGAGACAGTATCCGCCGCGCAGCAGAACGCCTATGCCCTGGCGGCTCGCATCGAGTGGCCGGGGCACTTCTACCGGCACGATATCGGCTATCGCGCAATTGCTCGCGAACAAGGATTCAGCTGACCGTTACGGCCCCTCATGTGCGCCCGGTCAGATACACCGTGGCGCCCATTACAGGGGTTCGTCCGCATGGCTATAATCTGCCGTCACACAGATGAAGGGATTTCAATCGTGCGTCGACTCGGGGTCGCCATTGCGTTTGCCTTCGGTCTGTTGCTGTTCGCTCTGGGTGCGCAGCCTTCGCTTGCCGCGTCCACTGAACCCGGCGAAACCGTCGCTCAATTGACGGAGTCCGATCCGCCCACACAACCCAACTGGCGTATGCTGATTGACCAGTCAGGGCGCCTGACGCTCGATGAGGTCGTGGCGCAACGCGCCCTGTTTCAGCGCATCGAGAAACGCTCCTACAGCGCTCCTGCCAGTGACAATGCGGTCTGGATACAGGTCAGCCTGCCTCCATACAGCGAACCGCACTGGCTGTGGTTCTTCGCACCGCGCGTGCAATACCTCGACTTTTACCTGTTGCGAGATGGCCAGCTCGAGCAAGTCGTGAAACCGGCGAACTGCGCCCGTTGGAATCGCGGCCTCTGCCAGCACGTGCCTACCTGTTCAACGTCCCGAACGATAACGTGACGCGTGAGGCCTACATCCGGCTGCACTCCTCGCATCCGATCATGGCGTGGTTCTTCACCGTCGATGAACGCCAGCTGGTCGAACACGCCCGCCCCGCATACTTGTTCGGCGCACTCTTCGGCGCGCTTGCGCTGCTGATGATCTACAACCTGCTGCGCTTCGCCTATACCTTTACCTATAGCCACATCTGGCTCGCGCTGCTGCATGGCGCCCTGCTCTGCTGCGCGGTAGCCAACCTCGGTCTGCTGGCGGTCTGGTCGCCGAAGCTCATCTACAGCCAGCCGATGGTAGCGGACATGTCGGCGATGCTTGCCTGTATCTCCATCCTGGTGTTTACCCTGGGCTTCTTCCAGCCCCGCCGCAAACCCTGGGTCAACTGGCTGTTGGGGCTGCAGATTGCTGTAGTGGTGGTGGTCGCGACGCTCATCCTGACCACGGGCCAGTTCTGGTACAGCTGGCTGATCTACTCGCTGGTGCTGATCGCTGCCCTCAGTGTCACGGGCGTTGCCTTCCATTACTGGCGTCAGGGCTACGACCCAGCCCGTTTGCTGGTCGCCGGCATGCTGCTGTTCGATGCCGGTTTCATCTCGGTCTTCCCGATCCTGCTCGGCTTCAATCAGGTAGACCCAGACTGGCTGACCGGCGTGGTGTTCAGTGTGGCGACCTGCTCCGGATTGATCCTGAGCTTCGCCCTGCTCGAACGGCAGCGGCAGATCCAGGCCGACACACGCTCGCAGCACACCGCGGCAGCCGTAACCAGTGCTGAACTGCGGACCAAAGCCGACTTCCTAGCCAAGATCAGCCACGAAATCCGTACGCCGATGAATGGCGTGCTCGGCATGAGCGAACTGCTACTCGGCACCTCGCTATCGGCGAAACAGCGCGACTACGTACAGACGATCCATAGCTCCGGCAACGAGCTGCTCAACCTGATCAACGAGATTCTGGACATTTCAAAACTGGAATCCGGCCAGATCGAGCTCGACGATGTCCAGTTCGACCTCAACGCGCTGATCGAAGACTGTCTGGGCATCTTCCGGGCCAAGGCCGAGCAGCAGAAAGTGGAGCTCATCAGCTTCGTCCAGCCGCAGATTCCTCATGTCGTTTCCGGCGACCCGACTCGACTGCGTCAGGCCTTGCTCAATCTGTTGGAGAACGCCTTCAAACAGACCGAGGAAGGCGAGGTGTTGCTGATAGCCGCCGTGGATGATGCCGACGCGGGGAAACCCCGATTGCGCATCACCGTGCAGGACAGTGGCCGTCCGCTGGAAAGCGAGGAGCGCGATGCCCTGCTCAACGCAGCGGTCGACAGCCGCGACTTCCTGGCAGCGACCTTCCACGGTGGCCGCCTGGGCCTGATCGTGGCGCGCCAGCTCGTCCACCTGATGGACGGCGAATTTGGCATCCAGACAGGAGGACTGACTGGAAACACCCTGTGGATCAGCCTGCCGCTCGATCCCGAATCCCTGATCCAGCCCGCGAATGACTTGGAAAGCCCGCTGCAAGGCGCTCGTCTGCTGGTCGTCGACGACAACGACACCTGCCGCAAGGTGCTTAGCCAGCAGTGCAGCAGCTGGGGGCTGGACGTCAGTGCCGTGGCGTCCGGCAAGGAGGCACTGGCCTTGCTTCGTACCAAGGCCCACCTGAACGAGTACTTCGATGTCGTTCTCCTCGACCAGGACATGCCGGGAATGACCGGCATGCAACTGGCCAGCAAGATCAAGGAGGATTTCAGCCTCAACCACGACATTCTGCTGATCATGCTCACCGGGATGAGTACCGCCCCGAGCAAGATCATCGCGCGCAATGCGGGCATCAAGCGCATCCTCGCCAAGCCGGTGGCCGGCTACACGCTCAAGACAACGCTGGCGGACGAGCTCGCGCGACGCAGCAGTGCCAGCAGCAGTTGGCCCACCACCACGCAGACCAGCGCGCCGCTTGCCGTACCGGAAGATTTCAAGATCCTGGTTGCCGAGGACAACACCATCTCGACCAAGGTGATCCGCGGCATGCTCAACAAGCTCAACCTCAAGCCGGACACCGCGAGCAATGGCGAAGAGGCGTTGGCAGCCATCAAGGCACAGCCTTACGACCTGGTTCTCATGGATTGCGAAATGCCGGTCATGGACGGCTTCCAGGCGACCGCCCTCCTGCGTGAATGGGAGGCCAGCACAGGCCGTCCCCGCACCCCGGTCGTGGCGCTCACCGCGCACATCCTCAGTGAGCATCGGGAGCGCGCGCGAGAAGCGGGCATGGACGGTCACATGGCCAAGCCGGTAGAAATGTCGCAACTGCGCGAACTGATCGAGCACTGGGTCGAGGCCCGCAGTGCTCGTCACGCATGAGTGGTGCGGCTGCTCAGTCCCGCCGAGGCGTGACGTCCGAGATCACGAAGAGGCTTTCTGGCTGGGCCGGCATGCGCGAGCCCGGCATCTGCAGATCCTGCGCCGGCACCCCGTAGCTCATTTCACGGGTCAGCATGGTGAGCGCCTGTTTGAGCAATTCGATTGCCAGCCGCTCACCCGGACATCGGTGTCCGGTTCGCATGTCACCACCCCCTTGCGTAATGAAATTGAACGCGCCGCCATCCCATTCGGTGAAGCGCTCAGGCCGGAACTGTTCCGGGTCGTCCCACAGACGCGGGTCCCGATTGGTCCCATAAAGGTCCAGCAGCACACGTGTGCCCTTGGGGAACCGATAACCTCGCCACTCGAAGTCGGTCCGCACGCGCGCGGCGGTGAAGGGAAAGAACGCATGCAAACGTCGAACCTCCTGAGCAAAAGGCTCGAGCATCGCATCGTCGCTTTGCAACCGCTCACGCCAATGCGGGTGAGCCAGCAGCTCCATGGCCGCATAAATGACGAAGCGGGACACGGCGACCGTCGGCCGCAGGAGGTTGAGCAGCTCGACCGCCGCGACACGCTCATCGAGCAAGGCGCCTTCTGGGTCGCGGTGTGTGGCGACGACCGCAAGCGCGCAGGTCGGCTCGATAGTCAGCTGACCGCGGCGTACCTGCGCGATCATCTCGCCAGCCCAAGCCTCGGCTTCACGGCGCGCCTTGCGGGCCTTCCAGTGCCGTGCGCCGACACCGCCGGCTCCGTCGATCATCGCGGCCAACTGATCGCGACGGTGCAGCACGTCGGCGTCCGCAAGCGGTACACCGGCCCACTGGCAGATCGCCCGCGTCATGATCGCCTGTACTTCAGGCAGCAGTGTCACGCGCTCTTGCAGCGCCCAGCTGCCGATCGCGCACCGCCAGTGGGCCGCAGCCAGTCGAACCATGTGTTCGACAGCCCGCTCATCCAACAGACCAAGAAACATCGATTTGCGATGCCGATGCGCCTGATCATCAAGGCCCTGGACACCGCCCTGGCCGAACAGCGTCTTTTGCAACATTCGCGGCGCAGCACGCTCACGCTGGAAGCGTGTCTCGTCATAGAACAGCCTGGCCGCTTCCTCGCCACTCATGCAGATGGTGTTCTGCATCAGCAAGCGCACCTGGAAGACATCGGTGTTCAGCCGCCGACAGCGCTCCGGGATGAACGAGTACCCCTCTCCCAGCAGCGCCAGCGAACGCTCGACGTGCCCCTCTCGCGGGATATCCGGCATGACCACCTCCACAATGTTCGGTATAGCGGTGGACAGCGGTCGGCTCGTCGGTGCCCGCCTCCTGTCCAGGTCGATGGAATGAACAAATCGCGCGTTGCGCTGCCGATAATCAGAACGGCCCAACAGCCCGTCAGGCGCGAATCCCGGTTGATCGGCCCATTCTCAGACCAAGCGCGCTGTCGCCAAGGAGCCCATCCGCATGATGAAGAGGAGCGATGCCGCCTGGACAGTCGTCGGCATCACCGCAGTGCTACTTTCCGGCTACCTGCTGTACCACGAGATCCGTAACCTCTCGTTGAGCGAACTGACCGACAGTCTCGCGGCCATCAGTTATCGCAACTGGATATTGGCGGGGCTGGCGACGCTGGGTGCCTACGTCGCGCTGGCCTGGTACGACCGCATCGCCATCGCCCACCTGGGCCGCAGGATATCCTGGTGGTTCATTACCCTGTGCTCGTTCACCACCTATGCGTTGGCACACAATATCGGCGCCTCGGTGTTTTCCGGAGCGGTCGTCCGATACCGCGCGTACAGGAGCAAAGGGCTGACCCCGAACGAGATCGGTGTGCTCATCGTGTTCTGCTCGCTCACCTTCTTCCTCGGTACGCTGCTGGCCGGCGGCGCCGTGCTGATGCTGCGCCCGGATCTGCTGAACCGGGTGGTCGAAGCCGACCCCTGGTGGTCACTGGCGATCGGCGCGGGGCTGTTGAGCCTGGTCGCGCTTTATGTCTTCGGGGCCTGGCGGCACCTGCCTCCACTGCAGCTGGGTAAATGGCGGATCGAATATCCGCGTCTGCCTATCGTGGGCAGACAGCTGATGGCCGCGCCATTGGAGCTGCTGTGTGCCGCAGCGATCATCTACTTCGCGCTCCCGGCGGCTGGCAATCCCGGATATCTCGTGGTGCTTGGGGTGTTCCTTGCGTCCTTTTCGCTGGCGTTGCTGTCCCACGCCCCCGGTGGCCTCGGCGTGCTCGAGGTGACCTTTCTCGCGGCAATGCCGGAATTGCCGACTGCCGACGTGCTGGCGGCACTGATCGTGTTCCGGGCCCTGTACCTGCTCCTGCCTTTTGCACTGGCGATTCTCGTCGTTGCGGGCTTCGAATCGAGCCAATGGGCCGGGCGCCGCAGAAAGGGCACCGACACGCACCCGTAAAGTCCTGTCACAACGCGGTATGGTCAAGTGCCCATGCGCGGGCGATCATGCGCGTTCTTCCCGTACGAATCGAACGACATGAGTGAATTCCGCGACAAGCAGGCCCATCCCGAACAAGCCAAGCCCGAGCGAAGGCCGCGCCCATTGGTCGACCTGGTCATCAGCATCGTGATTCCTTCGTTGATCCTGATGAAACTGAGCGGCGAGGACCGTCTTGGCGCTGACGGCGCCTTGCTGCTGGCCTTGGCGTTTCCGTTGGGGTGGGGGTGTTCGAGCGAATCCGCCATCGCACCTTCAATTGGATCGCGGTGCTTGGCCTGGTCAGCGTTCTACTCACGGGCGGGATCGGCCTGCTGCAACTGGACCCGGAATGGCTGGCGATCAAGGAAGCGGCGATACCAGGCATCATCGGTGTCGCCGTGCTGGCCTCGACGCGCACCCGCTTCCCGCTGATCCGCACACTGCTCTACAACCCCAACGTCCTGAACGTCGAAAAGGTTCATGAACAGCTCATACGCCATGGTCAGGTCGAGCACTTCGAGACGCGTCTGCTGCGTGCCACCTACTGGCTCAGCGCGACCTTTTTCTTCTCGTCGTTCATGAACTACGTCTTGGCGAAATGGATCGTGCGCAGCCCCGCCGGCAGCGAGGCCTTCAACGCGGAGCTGGGCAGGATGACGCTGCTCAGCTATCCGATGATCGCCATTCCGAGCATGGTGATGATGATGGGCGTCTTCTATTACCTCTGGCGCACCATTCACGGCCTGACCGGCTTGCGGCTGGAAGATATCCTTGCGAACCAGCGCCAGGAGCGCTGAAACCTCTGATCAGGCTGATACCAGCAGCATCCAGGCGGGCAGCGTAATCGCCGCCAGCACCGTGGACAGAAACACGGTCGAACTCACCGGACGTATGTCGTCCGGATTGACCGCGAAGGCCAGCACGTTCACACCGGAAGGGCATGCTGCCAGCAACACCAGGACGCTACGCGCCTCGCTTCCGATACCGGGCAAGAGGCCGCTAAGCCACCAGACCATCAGCGGGAAAAGGCCCAGTTTGATAGCGGTCAACACCAGACCCGTGAGGCTTGGGCGAAGCCGAAAACGTGACAGGCTGGTGCCTAGAACGATCAGCGCGCACGGTAGCGCGGCCTGCGCCAGCCAGTCGGCCATACGCCAAATGGGTTGAGGAAGCTCCAAGCCCGAGAGGTTCAGCGCGGCGCCCAACAGCAGACCGATGATCAACGGGTTGGCCAGATTCTTGAGCAAGGCCCCGCCACTGATCTTCTGACCCGAGCCGAAGGCGCTGTAGAAGCTCTGCAGCGAGAACAGAATCAGGCTGTGAAAGACGAGGATCGAGAACACGTAGACCAGGCTGTGCGGACCAAGCAGGGTCGTGACCAGCGGGATGCCGACCAGCACGTTGTTCGAATAGGCGGCCGTAAGCCCCAGGGGCGACGCCCTACCCTGCATCCGATGGGCCACCAGCGAAACCCCGACGAAAACGGCCAGCACGGGGCCGAAATAGCCCAGCAGCAACATGGGCGACATGCCGTTCCCGAGATCCGCACGAGCGATACCCGTGAACAGCACTGCCGGCATGAACAGTTTGAAGGTGATGCTCGCCAGGCCGTTGGCCGCTTCGCCCGTCAACCAGGCTCGGCGTCCCAACACGAAACCGAGCATGATCAAACCGAAGATGGGAAGGATTGCCTGAAACACGACCACTGCACGAACTCCGGCGAGCGGCGCGGCCTGATGCCGCACTGCAAAAAGCCGCCAGAATAACCCGTCGCGGTCAGCGCTACATCAGCTAGATGTTCGCCGTGCTCTACCCGGGCTGGGTGGGCACGTCAGGCCTGGGAATGGTGCACCGCTGCCTGGCGTGTCTCGCTGCGCTGAAGGGCGTCGAGCACGCCGGCGAGCTCCTCCCGCCAGTCATGCGTCGGAATACCGAAGGTGGACTCGAACTTGGAGCAGTCGAGTACCGACCACGCCGGGCGCCGGGCCGGAGTCGGGTATTGGGAGGTGGAAATCGAAGAGACCTTTGGCTGCTTGTCGAGCAATCCCTTGGCGGCAGCTTGACGGAAGATCTCGACGGCGAAGTCGTACCAGGTGCATGGTGAGCGACCGCTGTAGTGATAAGTCCCCCACGCCAGGCGCTCCCCTTTTAGGTGACGCCTTGCCAGTTCCAGCAGCACCTCGGCGATACTGGCCGCCGCTGTCGGGCAGCCATGCTGGTCCGCCACGACAGACAGGGCGTCGCGCTGTCGACCGAGGCGCAGCATCGTCTTGACGAAGTTGTGCCCATGAACGCCATAGACCCAGCTGGTCCGCAGAATCAGATGTTGCTGCAGCGCGGTCTGGATGGCGCGTTCACCGGCGAGCTTGCTTTCGCCATAGACACCGGTCGGAGCGACCGCATCAGTTTCCTTGTAGGGCTGGCGGGCTTCACCGGAGAACACATAATCCGTAGAAATATGCAGCAGGGGGATCGAGGCCCTCCGGCAAGCTTCGGCAAGGCTTGCGGCACCGTCTCGGTTGACGGCGTAAGCCTGCGCCGCGTTCGCTTCGGCGTTGTCGACGTGAGTATAAGCCGCCGCATTGATCACCAGGCCCGGGCCAAGGTTATGCACGGCGTCACAGACCGCTTCGGTCCGGGTGATATCGAGCTGCTCGCGCGTCATGCCGAGCGCCTCGAGGCCATATGTCCGAGCACGGTCGACCAATTCATGACCAACCTGGCCATTGGCACCGCAAACAAGGATTCGCATGGTATCGCCTCGTCGTAGGCCCGCTTCCAACAAGCGGGATTGAAGAAACAGGTGGCACCGCGCTGCGCTACAACCAGCTAGCTAGCGCATGGCGTGCTTGGTTCAGGCCAAGATAAATCGCTTTTGTTCCCCTGGTGACAGGCGGGACCGCAATTATATTTTCGACTGCCTCGAAAGCCGGCCATTGGCCATACAAAAACCCCGCTCCGGGCCTGTCGGGTCAGCGGGAGCCGAATGCTAACACAGGTGAAACTAGAGCCCCTCGCCGCGGCCCAAACAAGGGAGGCCAAACAGGCCCCGTGATGGTAGACGCATCATTTGATACCCATTTGCTCGAGGAACGGTCATGCCCAGAGGCGACAAATCCAAGTATTCGGACAAGCAGCAACGCAAGGCGGAGCACATCGAGGAAAGCTACGAAAAACGCGGCGTATCCGAAAAGGAAGCCGAGGCGCGCGCCTGGGCCACAGTCAACAAGCAGTCCGGCGGCGGGGAGCGCAAGGGCTCCGGACGAAACAAGAGCGAAACAGCCAAGCGGGCTGACCGCAAGGACTCCGCCCATCGCGCCGCCGATGCTCGCAAAGGCGACTCGCCCAACAAGGGCTCTGCGCGCAATAAGCGTGGGGGCAGTACATCGCTTTCGGACATGACGCGCGATGAACTGATGCAGAAGGCGCGGGATCGCGACATTAAAGGTCGTTCGCGGATGCGCAAGGACGAACTGATAAAGGCGCTGTCCTGAGGAGACTCGGCATGCAAGAGCCTGATCCACGCGACGACGGTACGCCCAGCCCGGTTCCGCCCCCCGAACAAAGGAGCCAGGCGACCCCGTGCCCATCGAAGAGCCGGGCGGCGATGGCAGCGGGCCTGATGAATCGCACAAGCACTAAACTTTCCGCGCCCTCGCCCATCACAACTAACGGCCCAGCGAGACGCCCCAGGCGCACCGGCCAACAGAAGGATCAACAGGAAACGAATCCAGGAGACCGTGATGAGCTACGTACAACTCAGCGATAAACAAACCTTGCGCGAACGTGCACGCCAGCATGTCGAAAACGGCGCCGTGACAGAAAGCTATTCGGCCGATCGCGAGACAGTCATCAACTTGCTCAACGAAGCGCTGGCGACCGAGCTGGTCTGCTATCTGCGCTACAAGCGTCACTACTATATGGCGACCGGCCTGAAATCGAGCGTCGCAGCGGACGAGTTCCTCGAACACGCCAATGAGGAACAGGAACACGCCGACCGGCTTGCCGAACGCATCGTGCAACTGGGCGGCGAGCCCGACTTCAACCCCGACACCCTGACCGAACGAGCCCATGCGCAATATGCCGAGGGCAACGGTCTTCGCGACATGGTCTTCGAAAACCTGGTCGCCGAGCGCATCGCAATCGACAGCTATCGGGAGATCGTTCAATACATCGGTGACAAGGATCCGACCACCCGCCGGATCTTCGAGGACATCCTCGCCCAGGAAGAGGAGCATGCAGACGACATGGCTGGCCTGCTCGACGGGATGAACTGATGGCCGCAACCAGGGCAAAAGGTTGCCACGCAGCCAGATAAAAAAGGCCACCCGAGGGTGGCCTGATAATTCAAGGAAGGAGAGTTGTTGCTCAGCCGGCGGCTGCCGGGCGCATATAGGAGATCGGTGCGGTCTGGGAATCATCGAACGTGACCATTTCCCACGCGTCTTTCTGGTCCATCAGAGTGCGCAGCAAGCGGTTGTTCAATGCATGTCCGGATTTATAGCCGCGGAATTCGCCGATCAGACTGGTTCCCAACAAATATAGATCACCGATAGCATCGAGAATCTTGTGCTTGACGAATTCGTCCTCGTACCGAAGGCCGTCTTCGTTCAGCACGTGATCTTCGTCGACCACGATTGCGTTCTCCACGCTGCCCCCAGGGCCAGGTTGTGCGAGCGGAGAAATTCGATATCGCGCATGAACCCGAAGGTCCGCGCACGGCTCACTTCCTTGACGAAGGAAGTGCTCGAAAAGTCCACGCTGGCGGTCTGGGTGCGCCCGCGGAAAACCGGGTGGTCGAAGTCGATCTCGAAACTCACCTTGAAGCCTTCGAATGGTAGGAAGGTGGCGCGCTTGTCGCCGTCTTCCACCGTGACTTCACGGATGATGCGGATGAACTTCTTCGGGGCGTCCTGCTCCTGCAGTCCAGCTGATTGAATCAAGAACACGAAAGGACCGGCGCTACCGTCCATGATCGGCACTTCCGAAGCGGAAAGCTCGACATAGGCGTTGTCGATCCCAAGCCCGGCCATGGCCGAGAGCAGATGCTCCACCGTGTCGACCTTGACGTCGCCGCTGATCAGCGTCGTCGACATGGTGGTCTCGCCGACGTTCTCAGCCCGTGCAGCGATCTCCACGGGCGGATTGAGGTCGGTGCGACAGAACACGATACCCGTGTCCACCGGTGCCGGCTTCAGGGTGAGGTAAACCTTTTCCCCCGAATGCAGGCCGACGCCCGTGGCGCGAATGATGTTCTTCAGTGTGCGTTGTCTGATCATGGCTTGAGTTCGCTATTGCGCTGTTGCGAATGGTTTCCAACAAATGCGGCGATCATAGCAGAACCCCACTTTGCTGAATACCAATCGATCCAATCATGTTGATACAGCCTATCAATCAGCCTGACGACGCAGAAACGCCGGAATGTCCAAATAGTCTAGGTCCTCTTGAGGATTCATCTTGGCGGCAGTGGCGGCCGCATGGGCCTGGTTGCGCATGACCGTTGGGCGCTCCAGATCGCGGTAGTTCACGGCCGATTGCTCTTGGCGAGCCGCCGGAACGGCTTGCGGGGCGACCGCTGCGGTCTGCAGAGTATTGTCCACGACCTTGACCGGCTTCTCGTTGCGCGGTCCCAGACCGGTGGCCACGACCGTGACGTGCAGTTCGTCGAGCATGTCCGGGTCGATCACCGCACCGACCTTGACGGTCGCTTCGTCGGAGGCGAAGGCCTCGATGATCTCGCCGACAGCGGCGTACTCGCCCAGCGACAGATCCAGACCAGCCGTGATGTTGACCAGAATGCCCCGCGCGCCCTGCAGGTTCACGTCTTCGAGCAGCGGATTGCGAATCGCGGCCTCGGTCGCCTCGCGGGCGCGGTTCGGGCCGGTAGAGCAGCCAGTACCCATCATCGCCATGCCCATCTCGCCCATCACGGTCTTGACGTCAGCGAAGTCGACGTTCATCAGACCCGGACGCTGCATGATGTCGGAAATGCCACGAACCGCGCCGGTCAGCACGTCGTCGGCCTTGGCGAAGGCGGCCAGCAGGCTGGCGTCCTTGCCGAGGATGGTCAGCAGCTTCTCGTTGGGGATGGTGATCAGCGAGTCGACACATTCGGACAGCTGACGGATGCCCTCCTCGGCGACCTGCATACGGCGACGGCCTTCGAACGGGAACGGACGAGTCACGACCGCGACGGTCAGAATGCCCATTTCCTTCGCCACCGAGGCGATTACAGGCGCGGCGCCGGTACCGGTACCGCCGCCCATACCGGTGGTGATGAACACCATGTCGGCTCCCTGGAGAACCTCGGCGATGCGCTCACGATCGTCCATCGCGGCCTGGCGGCCGATGTCCGGGTTGGTACCAGCACCAAGTCCTTTGGTGATGGTCGAGCTCAACTGCAACACGGTCCGTGCTTCGATCTTTTCAGTGCCTGAGCGTCGGTGTTGGCGCAGATGAACTCCACACCCTCGACGTTGTTACGCACCATGTGATTGACGGCATTGCCGCCTCCGCCGCCAACGCCGATGACCTTGATCACTGCACTTTGCGGGGTATGGTCTACGAGTTCGAACATTTCCCTCTCTCCTCCAGCTTTCTAGTTTTGGTACTGCCGCTTTGCTCAGAAATTGCCCTGGATCCAGCTTTTCAAGCGGTCCACGACAGATGTTTTGGGTTCGTCGGCATATTGGCCGAGACCGGACATGGGGATGCCGTCGGCCTGCTTGCGCAAGCCGTAGAGCAACAGGCCCACGCCTGTTGAATAGATGGGGTTGCGGACGACGTCGGTCAGACCTTCGAAACTGTGGGGGACGCCCAGGCGTACCGGCATATGGAAGATTTCCTCGGCCAGTTCGACGGCGCCCTCCATCTTCGCTGTACCGCCGGTCAGCACGATGCCGGCGGGCACCAGATCCTCGTAGCCGCTGCGCCGCAGCTCGGCCTGAATCAGCGTGAACAGCTCGTCATAACGTGGCTCCACCACTTCGGCCAGGGCCTGACGCGAGAGTTCCCGCGGCGGACGGTCCCCGACGCTCGGGACCTTGATCGTCTCGCCGGGGCCGGCCAGCTTGGCCAAGGCGCAGGCATAGCGGATCTTGATCTCTTCGGCGTACTGCGTCGGCGTGCGCAAGGCCATCGCGATATCGTTGGTGACCTGATCGCCCGCGATCGGAATCACCGCGGTGTGGCGAATGGCGCCTTCGGTGAAGATGCAGATATCGGTCGTGCCGCCACCGATGTCGACCAGGCAGACCCCCAGTTCCTTTTCGTCGTCGGTCAGCACCGCATGGGCCGACGCGAGCTGCTCGAGGATGATGTCGTCGACTTCCAGGCCGCAGCGGCGGACGCATTTCTCGATGTTCTGTGCCGCATTCACCGCGCAGGTCACCACGTGGACCTTGGCTTCGAGGCGGACGCCGGACATACCCAGCGGCTCACGCACGCCTTCCTGATTGTCGATCACGTAATCCTGCGGCAGCGTATGCAACACGCGTTGGTCGGCCGGGATAGCCACAGCCTGGGCGGCGTCGAGCACACGTTCGAGGTCGGCATTGCTGACCTCGCGGTCGCGGATGGCGACGATGCCATGGGAGTTCAGGCTGCGGATGTGGTTGCCGGCCAGCCCGACGAAGGCCGAATGAATCCGGCATCCGGCCATCAGCTGCGCCTCTTCCACAGCGCGCTGAATCGACTGCACGGTGGACTCGATGTTGACCACCACGCCTTTCTTCAAGCCGCGCGACGGATGGGTGCCGATCCCGACGATTTCGAGTTCGCCATCCGCCGTGACCTCGCCGACCAACGCCACCACTTTGGAGGTGCCGATATCCAGGCCGACGATCATCTTGCCGCTTTGCACGCTAGACATGTGTTTCATTCCTCAATTCTTCGCAACGACGGATTCGTCCGTCGTGGTCGGAGCCGGCTCGTGCCATGCCACGGCAAGGCCGTTGGCGTAGCGGAGGTCGATCCGCGCAATTTTGTCGTTTTGCTGGGCCAGCTCCTGCTGGTAGATGGCGATGAAACGCCGCATCTTCTCGATGATCTGGTCCCGGCCCAGCAGCAGTTCGATGCCCTGCTTGGTAGTCAGGAACCAGCTGCCTCGCGCTCGCAACTCGAGGCGAGAGATGGAGAACCCCAGCGGACGCAGCATCTGACTGAGCATCTGGTACTGCTGCATGACCCGCTGCTGGGCCCGCTTCGGACCATACAACTGCGGCAGGTGTTCATATTTCGTCGGGTCATTCGGCGCAAATGCCTGCCCGTTGTTGTTCAGCAACGCTTCGTCGCCCCAGCGGGCGATCGGTAATTGTTCCTCGAGTCGTACCGTGACCTGGTCGGGCCAGACCCGGCGGACCTCGACACTGGCGATCCAAGGCATCTGTTCAAGGTCATGACGCAGGCCGTCGAGGTCAACCTCGAAGAAGCTGGCCTCGACGAACGGAGCCATTCGCGCCTGTACCGCCTGCTGATCCACATAGGTCAGGTCGCCACGCACGCTGACGTTGCTGATCGGGCGATCAGCGTAAGGCGCCAGATGCTGGGCCAGCTCATACAGCCCGAACCCCAGCGCAACAAGCATCACCGGCCACAGTCCGCGCTTGAGCCCGCCCAGGCTCGGCCGCGGCAAACGCGCCGACAGGGGCTCGCGCGGGACCAGGCGGCTCGCCCCCCGCGGAGCGGGCTTGCGCGTGGCGCGCCCGGCACCAGGCTGTGAATGACGCAGCGTGGCGATCATCGTTTACTCCCCCGCCATGCTGGCGTCGAGAATGGCCAATACCAGTTGCTGGAAATCCAATCCCGCCGCCCGAGCGGCCATCGGCACCAGGCTGTGGTCGGTCATGCCCGGGACGGTATTGACTTCCAGCAGCCAGAACGCGCCCGTGCTGTCCTGCATCACGTCCACGCGCGCCCAGCCCTGCACGCCAACCGCCTCGCACGCGCGAGCGGACAGGTCCCTGAGCTCCTGCTCCTTGGCGGCATCCAGTCCGCAAGGGATCCGGTACTGGGTGTCACTGGCCAGGTACTTGGCGTCGTAGTCGTAGAAGGTGTGCGGTGTGCCGAGGCCGATGGGCGGCAACACGGTGCCCCGCAGCGTGGCAATGGTGAACTCCGGGCCCTGTATCCACTGCTCGACCAGTACCTGCGAGTCGTAGGCACTCGCAGCACGCCAGGCAGCGATCAGTTCGGCGATGCCGCCAACCTTCGCCATGCCGATGCTCGAACCCTCGTGGGCCGGCTTGACGATCAACGGGAAACCCAGCGCCTGCGCGGCCGCATGACAATCGGCTTCGCTGGCCAGAACAGCATGTCGCGGCGTCGGCAGGCCAAGGCTCTGCCAGACCTGCTTGGTCCGCAGCTTGTCCATCGCTAACGCCGAGGCCAGGATGCCGCTGCCCGTATAGGGAATGCCGGCACATTCGAGCAGGCCCTGCATGCTCCCATCCTCGCCACCGCGACCGTGCAACACGATGAAGGCGCGGTCGATGCGCTCGCGGTCCAGGCGCTGCAGCAGGTCATCGCCGACATCGATGCCGAAGGCGTCCACGCCCGCAGCCTGGAGAGCCGACAGCACGGCCTCACCGGACTTCAGGGACACTTCACGTTCGGCACTCTTGCCGCCGTAGAGCACTGCAACCCGGCCGAAGGCCTGGGGTTCCACGGGTCGATTGCAAGGCTGTCATTCGCTTTTCCTCGCGGCGCTTGCCTGGGCCGCAAACACAGGACTGTTGAGCAGTTGCGGGGCCAACCCACCGATATCGCCGGCGCCCTGGCAGAGCAGGATGTCGCCGGCGCGCAGCAACGGCTTGAGCACGGGCGCCAGGTCGACGCCGCGCTCGACATAGATCGGATCGAGCTGTCCGCGCTGGCGGATGCTGTGGCAGAGATGACGGCTGTCGGCGCCCGGAATGGCGTCCTCACCCGCCGGATAGACTTCCATCAGTAGCAGCACGTTGGCGTCAGCCAATACCTGGACGAAGTCGTCATAGAGATCTCTGGTACGGCTGAAGCGATGCGGCTGGTAGACCATCACCAGACGCCGCTCCGGCCAACCGCCGCGCACCGCCTGGATCACGGCCGCGACTTCGCGTGGGTGATGGCCGTAGTCGTCCACGAGCATCACGCTGCCTCCATCCGCCGGCAGCTCGCCGTATACCTGGAAACGACGACCCACACCGGCGAAGCCCGACAGCCCCTGAACGATGGCCTCGTCATCGATGCCTTCATCCGTGGCAATGGCAATGGTTGCCAGCGCATTGAGGACGTTGTGGTTGCCGGGCATGTTGACCGACACGTCGAGCGGTTCGAAGCCGTCGCGCAACACGGTAAAGTAGGTCCGCATGCCCTCCTGACGGACATTGATCGCACGCATGTCGGCGTCTTCGCTGATGCCGTAGGTGGTGATCGGACGGCCAACCTGGGGGATGATTTCGCGAACCACCGGATCATCCACGCACAGCACCGCCAGGCCGTAGAACGGCAGGTTGTGGAGGAACTCGACAAAGGTCTTCTTCAGCTTGCCGAAGTCGCCGCCATAGGTGCTCATATGGTCGGCGTCGATATTGGTCACCACGGCGACCATCGGCTGCAGATGCAGGAAACTGGCGTCGCTCTCGTCGGCCTCAGCGATCAGGTAGCGGCTGGTGCCGAGCTGGGCATTGGTGCCCGCTGCAGTCAAACGCCCGCCAATGACGAACGTCGGATCCAGGCCACCCGCGGCGAACACGGACGCCAGCAGGCTGGTAGTGGTGGTCTTCCCATGGGTGCCCGCAACAGCAATCCCATGGCGATAGCGCATCAGCTCGGCAAGCATCTCGGCACGCGGCACGACCGGAATCCGCTGTTCCAGTGCGAAGGCGACTTCCGGGTTGGCCTGGTTGATGGCGCTGGAAACGACCAGTACATCGGCACCGGCGACGTTGGCCGCCTCATGCCCAATAAAGATATGCGCGCCGAAATTCTGCAGGCGCTCGGTACTCGGCGAACGCTTCAGGTCCGACCCCGACACGTCATAGCCAAGGTTGAGCAGCACCTCGGCGATCCCGCACATGCCGACACCGCCAACCCCGACGAAATGAATTCGACGGATACGACGCATGCGCCGCACTTCCGCCTTGACCGCTGCAGGTGACTTAGCCATGCGCGACCTCCAGGCAAATGTCGACGACGCTACGGGTCGCGTCCGGGCGAGCCAGGCGACGCGCGGTGGCGCCCATGGCTTTGAGTTTTTCCGGCTGCATCAGTACCTCGTTCAGCTGCGCGGCCATGGTGGCGGCGTCAGTCGTAGCTTGCGGCAGAAGGACGGCAGCACCCTCCTTCGCCAGGTATTCGGCGTTGCGTGTCTGGTGATCGTCGATCGCATGGGGCAGCGGCACCAGGAACGCCGGCAATCCAGCAGCGGCCAGCTCGCAAACGGTCAGGGCGCCGGCACGGCACACCACTAGATCGGCCCAGGCATAGGCCTGCGCCATGTCTTTGATGAAGGGCGCCACCTCGGCCTCGACCCCGGCCTGTGCGTAGCGCTCGCGGGTGATCTCCGCGTGCTGCTTGCCAGCCTGGTGGAAAACCTCCGGGCGCAGTTCCGCGCTCACTTGACCCAGCGCTTCGGGGAGCAGCTTGTTCAGCGGCTCGGCGCCCAGGCTGCCGCCGAGCACCAGCAAACGGGGCCGCCGCCCCACCAGCGTTTGTCGCGGCGTCTCGAGAAAGAGCTCCTGGCGCACCGGGTTGCCGGTGGTCCGCCGCTTCTCGCTCGGACGGAACGTGCCGGGGAAGGCTTCGCAGATGCGCTGGGCGAAAGGCACCAGGCTGCGATTGGCGGTCCCGGCCACGGCGTTCTGTTCATGAATGACCAGCGGCACGCCTGCCAGCTTCGCCGCCAGCCCGCCTGGACCGGTCACATAGCCACCCAGACCCAGCACGCAGACGGGCCGGAGTTCGCGCATCACCCGACGAGCCTGCAACAACGAGCGCGCCAATTGGAACGGTGCCTTCAGCAGCGACGCGACACCCTTGCCCCGCAGGCCGGTCACCTGGATCAGGTGAAGCGGCAGGCCAGCGGCTGGCACCACTTCGTTTTCGATACCGCGCGGCGTACCGAGCCAATGCACGCGGTAACCGCGGCTCTGGAACTCGTAGGCACAGGCGAGCGCGGGGAACACGTGGCCGCCGGTGCCGCCCGCCATGATCAGCACGTTACCGGCCATGTGCGATCTCCTGCCCTTGGTCTGCGGTGGTTCCTGGAAGTCGTTCTCGCTGAACTCGACATCCTCGCTGCCCAGTACGGTGCGACTTTCCCACTCGATCCGCAGCAGCAGCGCCATGCTGGCGCAGGTCACCACCAGCGAGCTGCCGCCGTAACTGAGAAAAGGCAACGTCAGCCCTTTGGTCGGAAGCAGCCCGACATTCACGCCGACGTTGATCAGAAACTGGCCCAACCAGAGGAACGCCAGGCCCCACGCGACATAGGCGGCGAAGAACTGCCGCGCCCGCTCTGCCGCCAGCCCGATATAGAGCGCGCGGACACCAACGAAGGCGAACAGCAGAATGGTGAGCAGCGCACCGGCCATGCCGAGTTCCTCGGCCAGGACGGAAAAAACGAAATCGGTATGCGCTTCGGGCAGGTAGAACTGCTTCTGCACGCTATTGCCGAGCCCCAACCCCAGCCACTCGCCTCGACCGAAGGCGATCAACGCCTGGGTCAGCTGATAACCCGCGCCGTATTGGTCGGCCCAGGGATCGGTGAAGGTGATCAGGCGTTGCAGGCGATATTCCTGGGTTTGCACCAGCACGAACACCGCGCCCACCGCGAGCACGACCAGCAGGCTGAAGCGAATCAGGCCGACGCCGCCCAGGAACAGCATCGCAACGGCTGCGCCCATCATCACGACCGTCGCACCGAAATCCGGCTCGAGCAGCAACAACAAGGCCATTGGCAGCAGCACGAGGAACGGCTTGAGGAAACCCCAGAAACTCTCTCGCACTTCATGCTGACGGCGCACCAGGTAGCCGGCGAGATAGACAACGACAAACAGCTTGGCCAGTTCCGACGGCTGGACGTTGAACAGGCCGAAGCCGATCCAGCGCATCGAGCCGTTCACTTCGCGGCCAATACCCGGCACCAAGACCAGGATCAACAACGCGAAGGCGGCGAGCAGCAACATCCAGTCCAGTCGCTGCCAGGCCGAGAGCGGCACGAGCAAGACGGTCGCAGCGGCGACCAGCCCCATCAGCACATAGATAAGGTGGCGAATGGTGTAGTACATGGAGCTGCCGGCATTCACCGCAGCCACCTCCGACGAAGCCGAGGTGATCATCACCAGCCCCAGCCCCAGCAGGGCCAGGCAGCCAGCCAGCATCGGGAAGTCGAGATCGACACCACGACGGCCGAAGAGCGGCGAAGGCGCACTACGCAGGAAAGCGAACATCAACTGAGCGCCCCCACCGCTGCCGCGAACTGTCGCCCGCGATCTTCGAAGTTCTCGAACATGTCCAAACTGGCGCAGGCAGGCGAGAGCAGTACCGCATCGCCGGGCTGGGCAAGCTTGGCGGCCAACTGCACGGCCTGCTGCATGGACTCGGCCCGGTGGATCGGCGCGGCGCCTCCGAGCGCCGTCGCCAGCAAGTCGGCGTCGCGCCCGAGCAGAACAACTTCACGGCAATAGCGGGAGACGGGGCTGTGCAACGGAGCAAAATCCGCACCTTTTCCATCCCCACCGGCAATCAGGACCAACCGCCCGTCGATATCGCTACCCAGACCGTCGATTGCCGCCAGGGCCGCACCAACGTTGGTGGCCTTGGAGTCATCGTAAAAACTCACGCCCTTGCGCTCGCTGACCCACTGGCAGCGATGCGGCAAGCCCGTGAAACGACGCAACACGTCGAGCATCGCCGTGAACGGCAGCCCGACGGCATGACCGATGGCGAGCGCCGCCAGTGCGTTGGACTGGTTGTGGGCGCCGCGAACCTTGAGCTGGCTCGCCGGCATCAAGGCATCGAACTGGAACGCCAGGTACTTCTCACCGTTCTCCTCGAACAATCCGAATCCCTTGAAATCCGGCTTGCCGAGGCCAAAGGACCAGGCGGGCAGATCGTCCGCAACAAGCGGCCGGCTGAGGCGATCATCGCGGTTGATCACCACCTGCCGCGCACCCCGGAAAATGCGGTGCTTGGCCTGATGGTAGGCCGGCAGCCCGTCGTAGCGATCCATGTGGTCTTCGCTGATGTTCAGGCAGGTCGCGACCTCGGCGTTGAGCTGGTCGGTGGTTTCCAGCTGGAAGCTCGACAGCTCCAGCACATAGAGTTCGACCTGATCGTCCAGCAGATCCAGCGCAGGCACGCCGAGATTGCCGCCAACGGCGACCTTGCGCCCGGCCTCGATGGCCATCTCGCCGACCAGCGTCGTTACGGTGCTTTTCGCATTGGAACCGGTGATCGCCACGATAGGCGCCTTGGCCTCGCGGGCGAACAGATCGATGTCGCCGGACAGCTTGACGCCACGCTCGGCGGCAATCTTCAGCGCCGGCGTGCTGACGGGCAGCCCCGGACTCACGATCAGCTCACTCGCGCGGCAGAGGAACTCGGGGTCGAGCTCGCCACAGCGAACCTCGATGCTCGGGTATTGCGCCGTCAAGGTGGCCAGTTCCGGCGGATTCTCGCGCGTATCGACCACGGCGAACGGCAAGCCCCGGCGCGCCAGGTGGCGAACCACGGACATGCCGCTCTTGCCGAGGCCGACAACGATGCGGAACTGATCGGACGCGATGAGCACTCTCGGTTACCTCAGCTTCAACGTGGCGAGGCCGACCAGCACCAGGATCACCGTGATGATCCAGAAGCGCACGATCACGCGCGGCTCCGGCCAGCCCTTGAGTTCGAAATGGTGGTGGATCGGCGCCATGCGGAACACCCGCTTGCCGGTCAGTTTGAAAGACGCAACCTGAACGATGACCGACAGGGTTTCCATGACGAAAACCCCGCCCATGATGAACAGCACGACTTCCTGGCGAACGATCACCGCAATGGTTCCGAGCGCTGCACCGAGCGCCAGGGCACCGACGTCCCCCATGAACACCTGCGCGGGGTAGGTGTTGAACCAGAGGAAGCCGAGGCCCGCACCAATCAAAGCCCCACAGAAGACGATGAGCTCACCGGCACCCGGCACGCTGGGAATCAGCAGGTATTCGGCGAAGTTCACGTTGCCGGACAGGTAGCAAAAGATGCCCAACCCGCCACCCACCATCACCGTCGGCATGATGGCCAGGCCGTCCAGGCCGTCGGTGAGGTTCACCGCGTTGCTCGAGCCGACGATCACGAAATAAGTCAGCACCACGAAGCCGATCCCGAGCGGAATCTCGATGTCCTTGATCAGCGGAAGAATGAGTGTCGTCTCGATCGGGGACTGGGCGGTCGCGTAGAGAAACACCGCCGCGCCCAGGCCGAATACCGATTGCCAGAAATACTTCCAGCGGCTCGGCAGGCCGCGGGAATTCTTCTCGATCACCTTGCGGTAGTCATCCACCCAGCCGATCGCACCGAACAGCAGGGTCACAATCAGCACCACCCACACATAGCGGTTGCTCAGGTCGGCCCACAGCAAGGTACTGATGGCAATGGCGCTGAGAATCAGCGCTCCGCCCATGGTCGGGGTGCCGGATTTGGACAGGTGCGACTGCGGACCGTCGTTGCGCACGGCCTGGCCGATCTGGCGCAGCTGCAGCGTGCGGATCAGCCAGGGGCCCATCCACAGCGAAAGCACCAGCGCACTGAGCACGCCCAGGATGCCTCGCAGGGTCAGGTACTGGAAAACCGAGAAGCCCTTGTGGAACTGTTGCAGGTACTCGGCGAGCAGCAGCAGCATTAATGTTTCTCCATGGCGGGGAGCGACAGCGCGGCGACGACCTTGTCCATCGCGGCGCTCCGTGATCCCTTGATCAAAAGGGTCGTGCCGTTGCCCTGCTCGAGCCGCAACACATCGATCAGGCGCTGCTGATCCTCGAAATGACGCGCACCGGCGCCGAATGCAGCGACGGCGTGCTTCATCAGGGGCCGACGGCCAGCAAGGCGTCGACCTTGCCGACGGCATAGCGGCCAACGTCACCGTGACCTTGCTCGGCCCATTCACCAAGTTCGCCCATGTCACCGAGCACCAGCACCTTGCGACCGGCGAACCCGTTCAGGACGTCAATAGCCGCACACACGGAAGCCGGGTTGGCGTTGTAGGTATCGTCGATCAACCGCACACCGTTGGGCAGCATCTGGGCGACGCCACGGCCTTTGACCGGCTGCAGACGCTCCAATCCGGCGACGATATGCTCGGCTGATACACCCAGCGCATGGGCAGCGGCTGCAGCGGCAAGCGCATTAGCCACGCTATGCCGGCCGAGCAGATTGAGCTGGACACGAGCGGAGCCATTCGGCCCATTGAGCATGAAATTCGGGCAACCGCGCTGGTCGTAGGCGATCGAAGCCGGATGGAAGTCGGCGAGTGGGCTCTGCATGGCAAAGCTCAGCACGCGTCGGTCGCCCCTCGGGTCTGCCAGGTCGCGAAGGCCTTGTCATCGCGATTGAGCACCGCAACGCCATTGCTCGACAGCCCCTCGAGAATTTCACCCTTGGCTTCGATGATCTTTTGCGGCCCACCGAACTCACCCACGTGCGCCGTACCGGCGTTGGTGATCACGCTGACATCGGGCCGGGTCAGGTTCACGGTGTAGGCGATTTCACCGACGCGCGAGGCTCCCAGCTCGATTACTGCCGCGCGATGCCCGGCACCCAGCTCCAGCAGGGTAATGGGCGCTCCGAGGTCGTTGTTCAGATTGCCGCGAGTAGCCAGCACCGCTTGGTCGCCAAAGGCTGCGCGGAGGATGCTGGCCAACAGCTCCTTCACGCTGGTCTTGCCGCTCGAGCCCGTGATGGCCGCAACCGGTCCCTTGAACGCGGCGCGGTTCAGTGCCCCCAGCTGTCCCAGAGCGATACGACAATCGGCGACGACCAGCTGCGGCAGGTCGACGTCCGCCACGTGACGTTCGACCACCGCCGCTACCGCACCCTTGCGCGCAACGTCCGCCAGATAGTCATGACCGTCGAACCGCGGCCCGACCAAGGCGATGAAGAGCTGGCCCGGGCCTATAGCGCGACTATCGGTGGAAACGCTATCGAACGCGACATTGTCGCCTACCAGCGTGCCTGAAAGTGCACCGGCAATATCGTTCAAGTGAAGGGCATCAAGCATGGGCAGCTCTCCAGGCGGCCAGGGCGATGGTGGCCTGCTCAATATCCGAGAACGGCAGGCGATCACCCTTGATTTCCTGATAATCCTCATGCCCCTTGCCCGCCAGCAGGACGACATCGTCATGGCTACTGGCAGCGATGCAATCGGCAATCGCAGCGGCACGGCCGGGGATGAATCGGACCTTGTCCGGGTCGACGAAACCTGCGCGAATATCGTCGAGGATTCGCAGCGGGTCTTCCCCGCGAGGATTGTCGTCGGTGACGACCACGTCGTCGGCCAGCCGCTCGGCGACCTGTGCCATGAGGGCACGCTTGCCGCGGTCGCGCTCGCCGCCACACCCGAAGAGGCACAGCAAGCGCCCCCGGGCATGCGGGCGTAACGCATCAAGAACCTTTTCCAGCGCGTCAGGCGTGTGCGCATAGTCCACGACTACCAGCGGCAGGTCGCCGCCACCCAGCCGCTGCATCCGGCCTTCCGGTCCTTCGAGCAGCGGCATGGCCGCAAGGATTTCGTCGAGCGGGTAATCCATGCCCAGCAGGGCACCGATCGCCGCCAGCACGTTGCTGACGTTGAACCGCCCCAGCAGGGTGCTACGCAGCGAGCGTTCGCCCTGCGGGGTGACGAGTCGGGCGTGCAGCCCATCGTCATCGAGCCGGGCGTCCGCGCAATAAAGGTAGGCCGAAGGGTCTTCCAGGCTGTAGGTGATCAAACGCGACTCGGCTTCTTTGGTCGCCAGAGCTCGGCCGAACGGGTCGTCCAGGTTGAGCACGCGACAGCGCAGGCCGGGCATTTCGAACAGGCTCGCCTTGGCCTCGCCATAGGCTTCCATCGAGCCGTGATAGTCCAGATGATCACGAGACAGGTTGGTGAACACCGCGACGTCGAACGCCAACGCCGCCACGCGCCCCTGGGACAGGCCGTGGGACGAGACCTCCATGGCTGCTGCGCGCGCGCCTTGTTTGCGCAGCGCGGCCAGCGTCGCCTGGACGCCAATGGCATCCGGCGTGGTGTGACGCCCCAACGCAAGCTCGCCATGGAAGCCGGTACCCAGCGTACCGATGATGCCGCACCGCTCGCCGAGACGGTCGAGTGCCTGGGCGATCAGGAACGTTACCGTGGTCTTGCCGTTGGTGCCGGTCACGCCCGCCAGATGCAGGCTACGACTCGGCTCACCGTAAAAGCGTCCGGCGATCGCCGAAAGCTGCTCGGCGAGGCGTTGTACCGGTACCAGCCTGGCACCGGATACGTTCATTTCGCCGGCACCTGCGGCCTCATAAGCGACAGCCGCAGCACCGCGAGAAATCGCATCGGCGATGTGCGTACGGCCGTCCTGCTGTAACCCGGGTACGGCCAGGAACAGATCGCCCGGGCGAACCTTGCGGCTGTCCAGCGTCAGTTCACGGATCAGCTCCGCCCCGTCAGCCTGAGGCAGCAGTTGATTCAATGGCATTGGCATTCAGGTACGCCCTCCCTTGCTCTTGAGGGCTTCGGCAGTTTGCACGTCGACCGGCGGCGCCAGGTTGTCCGGCGCAATGTTCAGCAGGCGCAAGGCGCGCGCTGCGACCTTGCCGAAGACCGGCGCCGAGACCAGACCGCCGTAATAGCCGCCCTCGCTTGGCTCGTCGACCACCACCACGATGGCAATCCGCGGGTCCGTCACAGGCGCGACGCCGGCAAAGAAGGCGCGATAGGCGTCCTTGGTGTAGCCGCCCGTCCCGGAGATCTTCTTTGCGGTCCCGCTCTTGCCGCCGACGTGGTAGCTCGGCACCTTGGCGCGCATGCCGCCGCCGCCATCCTCTTCGACGACAGCCTGCAACATGCGCAGGACTGTCTTCGAGATTTCCTTGTCGATGACCTGAACCCCTTCCTGGGGCTGGTCGAGACGCAGCAGCGACAAGGGGACGTTCTTGCCTTCGTTGCCGAGCATGGCGTAGGCATGAGCCAACTGAACGGCCGTCACCGACAGCCCGTAGCCATAGGCGAGCGAAGCCGTCTCGGCATCGCGCCATTTGCGATGGTTGGGTAGATTGCCGACACGCTCGCCAGGGAAACCCAGCCCCGTGGCCTGGCCGAAACCGGCCTGCTGCATGACGGTGTGCACCGGTTCGGGACCGATATCCAACGCGATCTTGCTGATGCCCACGTTGCTCGACTTCATCAGGATGCCGGTCAGGTTGAGCATGCCGCCGCGCGATACGTCTCGGATGGTGTAGCGGCCGATCCGCATCCAGCCGGGTAGCGTGTTGACGACCGACTCGGGATGGTATTTGCCCGTTCCGAGCGCCGCTGCAATGCTGAACGGCTTGACCGTCGAGCCCGGTTCGAAGACATCGATCAGCGCCCGGTTACGCATCGCCGCCGGTTGAAGGTTGCGTCGGTTGTTGGGGTTGTAGGTCGGCTGGTTCGCCATGGCCAGAACTTCGCCGGTCTTGACGTCGACCATCACCAGACTCGCGGCCTTGGCGCCGTGCTCCTGCATGACCTTGCGCAGCTCGCTGTGCGCCAGGTACTGCAAGCGCAGGTCGATCGACAGGGCTAGCGCCTTGCCAGCCTTGGCATTCTTGACCACCTGGACATCCTTGATCAGGCGCCCACGACGGTCCTTCAGCACCTGACGCTTACCCGGCACACCGGCCAGCCATTCGTCATAGGCCAACTCCATGCCTTCGCGCCCCTGGTCGTCGATATCGGTGAAACCGACGACGTGTGCCGCCACTTCGCCGGCCGGATAGAAGCGGCGAAATTCTTCCTGGGCATAAACGCCCGGGATGTTCATGTCTAGCACGCGCTGCCCTTGCTCGGGCGTCAAGCCCCGCACCAGATAGGTGAACTCACGTTCGGCCTGCTCGCTCAGCCGCTTGCTGAATGCGGCTGGGTCTTGCCCCAGGACCTTCGCCAATTCGTCCCAGCGAGCGCGGGAGGCCTGCAGTTCGCGGGGATTGCCCCACAGGGTGGTGACCGGCGTACTGACGGCCAGCGGCTCGCCATGACGATCAGTGATCAGGCCGCGGTGCGCTGGGATCGGGATGTGTCGCACGCTGCGCGCGTCGCCTTGCCCCTGCAGGAAGGGCTGATCGAAAACCTGTAGATCCACGATGCGCCAGGCGAGCGCAGCCACCATCGCTGCCAACAAGCCCAGGACGATGCGGAAACGCCAGGGATACAGTGCGCCCTCGAGCTTCATTGGCTCACCAGCCTGACGTCAGCCGCCTCTGGGATGTGCATGTTCAACCGCTCGGTGGCCAGCGTTTCGATGCGGCTATGCGCCGTCCAGGTGCTCTGCTCGAGAATCAGTCGTCCCCACTCGGCCTGCGCCTTGTCGCGAACACTGAGCTCACCGTACAGCTCGTTCAGCAGTTGGCGATTCCAGTGCGCGCTGTAGGCGACCGCGATGGCAGACAGCAACACGGCGATGAACAGCACCAGCATGACCAGGCTGCCATTGGGCATCGAGCGCAGCCTGGTCATCCGAGCTTCTCCGCAACGCGCATGACCGCACTTCGCGAACGCGGATTGGCCTTGACCTCTTCAGCCGAAGCATATTGCGGCTTGCCCAACAGCTTGAGGCGAGGCACGAATTTTTCCGGGATGACGGGCAGGTCGCGCGGCAGCTTATCGGCCTCACCCTTGGCGTGACGCCGCATGAACTGCTTGACGATCCGGTCTTCCAGCGAGTGGAAGCTGATCACCACGAGGCGACCACCGACGTCCAGCGCGTCCAGTGCGGCATTCAGACCGGTCTCAAGATCACCGAGCTCGTTATTGATGAAGATACGCAGCCCCTGGAAGGCACGCGTGGCCGGATTCTTGCCCTTCTCCCAGGCAGGGTTGGCGTCAGTCAGCACCTGTGCCAGATCAGCGGTGCGTTCGAATGGGCGCTCGGTGCGCCGCTGCACGACCGCTCGCGCCATGCGCTTGGAGAATCGCTCTTCGCCGTAATCCTTGAAAATCCGGGCGATCTCGTCTTCCGTGGCCGTCGCGATCCAGTCGGCCGCGCTGACGCCGCGCGCCGGATCCATGCGCATATCCAACGGCCCATCGTTGAGGAAGCTGAAGCCACGCTCGGGGTCGTCCAACTGCGGGGAGGACACGCCCAGATCCAGCAATACACCGCTCAAGGTACCGGCCCAGCCGCGCTGTCCCAGTTCCTCGCCCAGCTCTGCGAAACTTCTCTGCACAACGACAAAGCGGCCGTCTTCGGCCGCCAGCGCTTGCCCCGTTGCGATTGCCAACGGGTCCTTGTCGAACCCTAGCACCTGGCCATCAGGCCCTAGCTGCCGGAGCAGCAACCGGCTATGGCCTCCACGTCCGAAGGTGCCGTCCACATAACGCCCGTCGGCACGCACGACAAGTGCCGCAACGGCCTCGTCGAGTAGCACGGTGACATGTTTATAGGCGCTCATCTGGCTCACAGGATTAGGTCACGCAGTTCTTCCGGCAACGCGCCGGGTTGTTTGATGGCCGCCAGATCCGCATCGGCTTGAGCGTTCCAGTCGTCCTCGTTCCACAGGCTGAACTTGTTGAGCTGCCCAACCAGCATGGCCCGCTTGTCCAGCGCCGCGTATTCACGCAAGCGAGGCGGCACGAGCACCCGGCCCGCACCGTCCATCTCCAGATCGACAGCATTCCCTATCAGCAAACGCTGTAGTCGACGACTTTCCTCTCGCAACGACGGAAGCTCGCGCAGCTTGGTTTCGATCTGCTCCCACTCGGGTAATGGATAGATACAGAGGCAACGATCAACCGCATCGATGGTGATGATGAGCTGACCCTGGCAGCGCGAAACGAGCTCGTCACGATACCGGCTGGGCATAGCTAGCCTGCCTTTGGCATCGAGACTGATGGCGTTAGCTCCGCGAAACACGGCTGCGCTTCCCCTGAAATTAGCTATCCATGCCCATAATTACCCACTTCATTCCACTTTCTACCACTTGTGCGCACTATAGAAACGCCTCGGCCCCACCGTCAAGGTGAGCCCGACGGGAAAAACCCTTATGTGACGGGAATTTAGCTAGCGAAACGGGGATAAACGGCGACGTGAGAATCGCCGACTAAGGGCAAGCTGAACGCATGCAAAGAGATGCATCACAAAGTTAAAGTACTTTGTGAAGAGCAAGAATTTTTCGGACTAAAAGCGAGGGGAAAAGAAGGTCGGAGAGTCGATCTGTAAGCCGGGTTCTGTCGAGGACAGTCATTCCTCTACGACAGCCATCACTGACTGCCTCTAGCAACCTACCCGGATCCAGCGCGGGCCACGCCAATGGATCCCTATTTGGTCTTGCTCCAGGCGGGGTTTACCTAGCCACGAACTGTTACCAGTCGTGCGGTGCGCTCTTACCGCACCTTTTCACCCTTACCGGCACCGAAGTGCTTAGGCGGTTGTTTTCTGTGGCACTTTCCGTGGGCTCACGCCCCCAGGCGTTACCTGGCGCCTTGCCCTATGGAGCCCGGACTTTCCTCCCTCCCTTCTTGCGGAACAAAAAAGAGACAGCGACTGTCCGATCGACTCTCCGGCGAGCAGGGTACTTCGGTGGAGCCCCAGCTGCAAGCCGTTCTCCGGCCAAGCGCCTGGCGGGCAACCCCGAAGGCCTAGGACTTCTCCTGCAGGGCGAGCTGATAGAGGAGATTCTTCCGCACGCCCGTGATCTCCGCCGCAACGGCCGCCGCTCTCTTCACGGGAAGCTCCGCAAGGAGGAGCTTCAGGACGCGTCGCGCATTATCGTCGACCGACTCTTCGCCCTCCGGCGCGCGGCAGCCGGCCACAACAACGACACATTCCCCGCGTTGCTGATTGGCATCGGCAGCGACCCACTGCTCCAGCGCGGCGAGCGGCGCCCTTTCAACGTCTCGAAGGTCTTGGTCAGTTCCCGACCCAGGACGGCGACGCGCTCCCCACCGAACACGGACGCCATGTCCTGCAGGCAGTCCAGGATGCGATGTGGCGCTTCATAAAAGATCAGCGTTCGCGGCTCCTGGCGCAACTGCTCAAGGCGGGTTCTCCGCCCCGTCCGCTTGGCTGGCAGGAAGCCTTCGAAGATGAACCGATCCGAGGGCAACCCCGCCGCACATAACGCGGCGACCAAGGCGCAGGCCCCCGGCACGGGCACCACCCGCACGCACGCCGCGCGCGCCTGCCGTACCAGGTGATAGCCAGGATCCGAAATCAGCGGAGTACCCGCATCGGAAATCAGCGCGACGCTATCGCCAGCCAGCAAACGCTGAATGAAGCGCCCACCCTCATCACGCTCGTTGTGCTCATGACAGGCGGCCAGCGGGGTCTTGATACCGAAATGCTGCAACAGCCTGGCCGAGTGCCGCGTATCTTCGGCCGCTATAAGCGCCACCTCATTCAATATGCGCAGCGCTCGTGCGCTGATGTCCTCGAGATTGCCAATAGGCGTTGCGACCACGTAGAGCGTCCCGATGGCGGAATTCACAGCGTCTGTCGCAGTCACAGGGCTACCTCACCTATGCAAAACGCGCATTGTAGCCCGTTTGCAGGACACGACATCGCCGCTCCGACAGGGCTTGGGTACAATCCTTCCACCTACCGCCAGCGCTTCAGGATTCCACCACATGATGGCTCGCTTTCGCCCACTTCTTTTTATCTGCTTCGCCGCGCTGCTCTCGGCCTGCGCCAGCTCCCCGTCCTCGACACTCGGAGAACTACCACGCACGCCCCAGGCGTCCACGCAGGAACTGCTGAAGCAGGCGGAAGCGAGCGATGCGAGCGAGGCCGCGCTACTGCGCCTCTCGGCAGCCGACAAGAGCCTGCAACAGGGCAACCTGTCACAGACCAGGCAGATTCTCGATCAGGTCCAGCTCGACCAACTGAAGCCGGCTCAGCAGGTCTTCGCTCGCACCCTCGAGGCAGAGCTTGCACTGGCCGAACAGGATCCCGCCCGTGCGCTGGCGGCATTTGAGCATCCAGCTTTCGAGCGCCTGGCGGAGCTACCGGTCGATCAACAGCTGCGCAGCCAGATCGCTCGTGCAAAGGCATTCGAGGCCAATGATCAGCTGTTCGAGGCGGCGCGGGAGCGCACTTTCATCGCGCCCATGCTGAGCGGTGAACAGGCCACGCGGAATCATGATGCGATCTGGGCACTCGTCTCCAAACTGCCAGAGGGTAAGCTGCAACCCACCGATGACAGCGATCTGTCCGGTTGGCTTTCGCTGGCGATGGCGGTCAAGCAGGCAGGCACACTCGGGCAGCAGCAACGAGCGGTCGATGCCTGGGTCGCCCAGAATCCCGAACACCCGGCAGCACGAACGTTGCCTGAGCCGCTGGAAAAATTGCGCCAGCTGGCAGACAAACCGCTCTCCCATGTTGCGTTGCTGCTGCCAATGGATGGCTCTCTGGCCAATGTCGCACGCGCACTGCGCGACGGGTTTCTCGCCGCGCACCTCGAGGCCGGTGACAACCTGCGCATCGAACTGTTCGACAGCACTCGCATCGCTTCCCTGGACGACTTCTACCGGCAAGCCAGCGCGGCAGGTGTCGAACTGGTCGTAGGCCCCTTGGACAAGGAACTGGTTCGCCAACTGGCCGCACGAGACGCGCTCCGCTGACGACGCTGGCGCTCAACTACAGCGACGCGGACCAGACAGCGCCGCCACAACTTTTCCAGTTCGGCCTGGCAGCCGAGGACGAAGCACGGGAAGTCGCTCGCCGCGCCTGGGCCGATGGACATCGGCGTGCCGTCGCCCTTACCCCGCGCGGAGACTGGGGGAACCGAGTGCTCGACGCCTTCCGCCTGCAATGGCAGGAGCAAGGCGGCACACTGGTCGCGGCCGAACCTCTGGCAGAGCCAATCGAACTGGCCAATCAGATAGCCGACCTGCTTCAGGTCCGCAGCGCCAGCCGGGCCCAGGGTTCGAACGAAGCACCACCGACGCGCCGGCAGGACGTCGACTTCCTGTTTCTCGCCGCCACACCGCAACAGGCACAGCAGGTCAAGCCAACACTGGTGTTCCAATATGCAGGGGACCTGCCGGTCTATGCGACGTCTCACCTGCACGCTGCAACGAACAACCGCAGCCAATACCTCGACCTCGAGGGGATCGCTTCGCCGAAACCCCCTGGCTGCTCGACCCGCAACTGCCGCTGCGACAGGACATCGAGCGCAAATGGCCGCAGGCCCAGGGCAGCCTTGGCCGCCTCTATGCCATGGGCGCTGACGCCTATCTGCTGGCGCCTCGGCTGAACCAATTACTGGCGCTGCCTGAAACCGAGCTGCAAGGGCTTTCCGGCACGCTCATGCTGACCCCGAAACAGCGCATCGAGCGCCATCTGCCTTGGGCAGAGTTCCGTGGCGGAGAGGTTCAGCGACTCCAGGATGAGGCCGATTGAAACACGTGGACAGGCAACACTGCGGCCAGGAAGCCGAAGACACCGCCAAGCACTATCTCGAGCGACAGGGTTTGCGCCTCGTACAGCGCAACTGGTCGTGCCGCAGCGGAGAGCTTGATCTGGTCATGCTCGATGGCGATACAGTAGTATTCGTGGAGGTTCGCTACAGACGCCACGCCGCATGGGGCGGCGCCCTTGAAAGCGTCGACCGGCGCAAACAGCAAAAGCTGATCAAGACAGCCCAACTGTTCCTACAACGGGAAACTCGCTGGGCCCGACACCCATGCCGCTTCGATGTCATCGCCATCGAGGCCGGTCGCAGCTCAGCAGCGCCCAACTGGATTCGCAACGCGTTCGATGGCTAAGCGCCAAGTAGCGTTTGCCTCCCCTCTACGGCATGGCCCAACGGCCATACTCGATACCGAAGGTCTGACATCGATGGACATGCAAACCCGTATACGCCAGCTATTCCAGGCAAGCATTGAAACCAAGCAACAGGCCGCCGAGGTCCTTGCACCCAGCATTGAGCAAGCCGGGCAGGTGATGGTCAATGCCCTGCTCAGCGAAGGCAAGATTCTGACTTGCGGCAACGGCGGCTCCGCCGGCGATGCGCAACACTTTTCCTCGGAGTTGCTAAACCGCTTCGAGCGCGAGCGCCCCAGCCTACCGGCGATCGCACTGACGACCGATAGCTCCACGCTGACATCGATCGCCAACGATTACAGCTACAACGAAGTATTTTCCAAGCAGATCCGAGCCCTGGGCCAACCCGGCGACGTACTGTTGGCCATTTCCACCAGCGGCAACTCCGCCAACGTCATCCAGGCGATCCAGGCCGCGCATGATAGAGAGATGACCATCGTCGCCCTGACTGGGCGCGACGGCGGCGGCATGGCTTCACTGCTGCTCCCTGAAGACGTCGAGATCCGCGTGCCAGCTAAGGTCACCGCGCGGATCCAGGAAGTGCACCTGCTCGTGATCCATTGCCTGTGCGACCTCATCGACAACCAACTGTTCGGGAGCGAAGAATGAAGCCGACTCGACTGCATGTGCTGACCCTAGCGCTGTGCCTGGCCGCCACGGGTTGCAGCTCGGTACTGACGGCGACCCGCGACGAGCCGATCAACGATGACCGAGGCACACGCACCATCGGTAGCAAGATCGACGACTCGCTCATCGAAACCAAGGCCGCCGTCAACATCGCCAAAGCGCATCCAGACCTCGATAGCGCGTCGCACATCGTCGTTGCCAGCTACAACGGCGTGGTATTGATCGCCGGGCAGACGCCACGCGAAGAACTCAAGCAGATCGCCGAGCAGGCCGCCAGCTCGGTCCAGCGGGTCAAGCGTGTGCATAACGAACTGCAGGTATTGAAACCCTCGTCCGCCCTTGCGCGCAGTAACGACTCCTGGCTGACCACGAAAATCAAGGCCCAGATGCTGACGGATGAAAGCGTGCCCGGATCGCGCATCAAGGTGATCACCGAAAATGGGATCGTCTACCTGTTGGGCCTCGTGACCCGGCAGGAAGGCAACCGTGCAACCAGCCTCGTACAGGGCGTATCCGGCGTACAGCGGATCGTCAAACTGTTCGAATACATCGACTGACCCTTCGCCCCTCGCTCTCAGGCTGGCCACATCCGTGTCCAGCCTCGGGGATACCTACTTGACGACCTTAAGACTCGGCCGGCCAGCTGCCGGCGCCGGCTTCGGCTTGCTCGCCGACGCGTCATCGCCTGACGCACCGTCGTCAGGCGGGGTCGGCTCGATCTCGAAGACCATGCCCTGGCCATTCTCCCGTGCGTATATGGCCAAGATAGCGGCGGACGGCACGTAGAGGTTGTGCGCAACCCCTCCGAAGCGCCCTTCGAAACTGACCGCCTCGTTACTCATGTCGAGATGACGGACCGCGCCAGGCGATACATTCAACACGATCTGCCCATCGCTGGCGTAGCCCGACGGCACCTGCACACCGGGATGATCCGCATGCACGAGAATATGCGGTGTGCAGTCGTTATCTACGATCCAGTCGTACAGCGCACGAACCAGATAGGGGCGACTGGAAGTCATGACAAGCCTCTCTTGTTAACGCATGCCGCGCTCTACGGCGGATAAGCTGGCCTGGAAGGCCTCACGAGCGAAGTTGAGCTCCATATAGTCGAGCAGGGGCTTGGCGGCCCTTGGCAACTCGATTCCCAGTGTGGGCAAACGCCATAGGATAGGCAACAGACAGCAATCGATGATGCTGATCTCGTCGCTCATGAAGTACCGCTTTTCGGCAAAAATGGGGGAGACGCCCGTCAGGCTCTCGCGCAGCTCCTTGCGAGCCGAGGCCTTGGTCTCTTCAGTCGCACGGTGGTCCCCGATTCGATCGACCAGAGCACACCAGTCACGTTGCACCCGATGGACCAGCAACCGAGTATTGGCGCGTGCCACGGGATAGACCGGCATCAACGGAGGATGAGGATAGCGCTCTTCCAGATATTCGATGATGACACCGGGCTCATAGAGCGCCAGGTCACGCTCGACCAGGGTCGGCACCGTAGCGTAGGGGTTCACCTCGACCAACCGAGGCGGATATTGCCCCGGCAATACATCGACCACCTCGACCCCTACGCCTTTTTCGGCGAGTACGTATCGCACCCGGTGCGAATAGTGGTCAGCCGGATCGGAATAGCAGAGCAACCTGTTGGCTACCGCCACGACGCCCTCCTCGTTAGATTTTTAGGGCTGAAAAAACACGCGCGCCCAGAAGGCGCGCGCAATGTACAGCGTTAGGTAGGCGTATCAGTGAACGTCTTTCCAGTACTCGCGCTTGAGCAGGTAGGCAAAGACAAAGAAGAACGCCAGGAACAGCAGGACATAGGTCCCGATCCGCTGGCTTTCCAGCTTGACCGGGTTCGCCGAATAGGCCAGGAAGGTCACCAGATTGTGCACCAGCTGATCGTACTCAGCCTCGCTCAGCGTACCGGTACCCTCCTCCACTGTCAGCTGGCTGCAGTCCTCGTGGGTAACCGGCGTTCCGGTCAACGGATCGAACTGCTTGCGCCCGTCTTCGACCACCTGCACCTGCTTGCAGGCCACCGACTCACCGTCCGGAAGCTTGCTCGGCATGACCTGCCGGCCCTGCAGCGGTGCCAGGACGTGTGGCATACCGACGTTCGGGAACACCGTATTGTTCACACCATAGGGGCGAGTCGGATCCTCATAGAAGCTGCGCAGGTAGGTGTACAGCCAGTCGTTGCCGCGAACACGCGCCACCAGCGTCAGGTCCGGCGGTGCAGCGCCGAACCAGGCCTTCGCGTCTTCCGGCTTCATACCGATCTTCATATGATCGCCGATCTTGGCATCCGAAAACACAATGTTGTCCATCATGATTTCTTCCGGAATACCAAGATCCGTCGCCACGCGCTCATAGCGCTGGTACTGAGCGCCATGACAGCCCATGCAATAGTTGGCGAAGGTCTTCAGGCCATCCTGCAGCGCCGCCTTGTCGGTCAGGTCGACATCGATCTCATCCAGGTGAGCACCACCACCGGCCGCGAAACCGAAGGCCGGCACCAGTGCAAGAATCAATGCAGCAATTTGCTTTTTCATCAGCCAGCCACCCTTTGCGGAACTACTTTGGTCTTCTCAAGCTTGGTGTAGAACGGCATCAGGATGAAGTAACCGAAGTAAATGGCAGTACAGATCCGAGATACCAGCGTTCGCTCCGGAGTGGGAGACAGCACGCCAAGCACGCCGAGGATGACGAACGAAATGCAGAACAGCACCAGGGCGATCTTGCTCAGCCAGCCCTTGTAGCGCATCGATTTGACCGGACTGCGATCCAGCCACGGGAGCACGAACAGCACCGCAATGGCTGCGCCCATGGCGATTACACCGAGCAACTTGTCAGGCACCGCTCGCAGAATCGCGTAGTACGGGGTGAAGTACCACACCGGCGCGATATGCTCGGGCGTCTTGAACGCGTTCGCCACTTCGAAGTTCGGCTTCTCAAGGAAATAGCCGCCCATTTCAGGGAAGAAGAACACCACGGCGCAGAACACGAACAGGAAGACCACTACGCCGACGATGTCTTTCACCGTGTAGTACGGGTGGAAAGGAATGCCGTCCAGCGGGCGACCTGCTTCGTCCTTGGTCTTCTTGATGTCCACGCCCATCGGGTTGTTCGAGCCGACTTCGTGCAGGGCGAGGATGTGCAGCACGACCAGGCCGAGAATGACGATCGGCAGTGCAATGACATGCAGCGCGAAGAAGCGGTTCAGCGTGATACCGGAGATCAGGTAGTCACCACGGATCCACTGAGTCAGGTCATCCCCGATCACCGGAATGGCACCGAACAGCGAAATGATCACCTGAGCGCCCCAATAGGACATCTGCCCCCAGGGCAGCAGGTAACCCATGAACGCCTCGGCCATCAGCGCCAGGTAGATCATCATGCCGAAGATCCAGACCAATTCGCGAGGCTTCTGGTAGGAGCCGTACAGGATGCCGCGGAACATGTGCAGGTAGACGACGACGAAGAACGCCGACGCACCGGTCGAATGCAGATAGCGGATGATCCAGCCGTACTCGACATCACGCATGATGTATTCGACGGAGGCGAAGGCGCCCTCGGCCGACGGCTCGAAGCTCATTGTCAGCCAGATGCCAGTAAGGATCTGATTGACCAGAACCAGCAGTGCGAGCGAACCGAAGAAATACAGGACGTTGAAATTCTTCGGCGCGTAGTACTTGGTCAGATGATCTTCCCACATCTTGGTCGCCGGGAAGCGCGCATCGACCCACTCCATGAACTTGCTCATTACGCGTTCTCCTGGTCCACGCCGATGACGATCGTGGTGTCCGTCTCGTACGAATGAGGGGGAACCGGCAGGTTCAAGGGCGCAGGCTGCCCTTGTAGACGCGGCCAGCCATGTCGTATTTCGAGCCATGGCAGGGGCAGAAATAGCCACCAAGCCAATCGGCACCCAGATCCGCTGCTGCGACTTCAGGGCGGAAGGATGGGGAACAACCGAGGTGAGTACAGAGTCCGACGACGACCAGCACCTCTGGCTTGATCGAGCGCACGTTCGGGTCGACATAGGTCGGCTGGACCGACTCTTTCGACTCCGGATCAGCGACCGTGTCCGCCAGCTTGCCAAGATTGGCCAGCGTCTCTTCGGTACGACGCACGATAAACACGGGCTGCCCGCGCCACTCGGCGACCATCTGCTGGCCGGGCTCGATCTTGCCGATGTTTACCTTAACCGGTGCGCCGGCTGCCTTGGCCTTGGCACTCGGGAACCACGATCCCACGAACGGGACCGCCGCCCCCACCGCTCCTGCAGCACCTACTACCGAAGTAGCGGCTACCAGGAAGCGACGCCGGCCAGCATTCACGCCGTCATTGCTCATTCAGTCGTCTCCCATCAGTTTCTTATGGCCCACCGAGGCAGGCGTCTACTACGTAAATCAGGCCGCGAAAAATTCGCCAAATGGTAAAGAAACCCCCTCGCCTGACAAGGTAATAACCGGATACAACAGCGCGCGAAGGCCCGTGAATCGGGACTCGCAGCACGTGACAAGCTGTCGCAGGAACAAAATGGACAGGCAAAAAAAACGCCCAGATCCGAAGACGCTGGGCGTTTTTCTGAAGCAGAATTAGCGCTTCGAGTACTGCGGACGCTTACGCGCCTTGCGCAGACCGACCTTCTTACGCTCGACTTCACGCGCATCGCGAGTAACGAAGCCAGCCTTGCGCAGTGCAGGACGCAGACCTTCGTCGTACTCCATCAGAGCGCGAGTGATACCGTGACGGATCGCACCGGCCTGACCACTGACGCCACCACCAAGAACGGTAACGTACACGTCGAACTTCTCGACGGTGTCGGTCAGCTCGAGCGGCTGGCGAACAACCATGCGAGCGGTTTCACGACCGAAGAAGTTATCCAGCTCGCGATTGTTGATGGAGATCTTGCCAGTGCCCGGGCGCAGGAAGACGCGCGCGGTTGCAGTCTTGCGACGGCCAGTGCCGTAATTTTGAGTCGCCGACATAGTGAACTATTCCGTTAAATCTTCAGTTCTTGGGGCTGCTGAGCGGTATGCGGGTGGTTGGCACCCTTGTAGACCTTCAGCTTACGATACATGTCGCGACCCAGCGGGTTCTTGGGCAGCATGCCCTTGACTGCGGTCTCGATCACACGCTCTGGCGCCTTGGCGATCAGCTTTTCGAAGTTGATCGACTTGATGCCACCCGGGAAGCCGGAGTGGGAGTAGTACATCTTGTCGGTGAGCTTGGCACCGGTAACACGCACTTGCTCGGCATTGATAACGACGATGTAGTCACCGGTATCGACGTGAGGGGTATATTCAGCCTTGTGCTTGCCACGCAGGCGGCTAGCGATTTCGGTTGCCAGACGACCCAGGGTCTGGCCGGCAGCGTCGACGACAAACCAGTCGCGCTTGACGGTTTCCGGTTTAGCAGTAAAAGTCTTCATTCGTTATAGCCTCAGGGGCCGCCCTGAAAATAAGACGGCGAATCTTACTGAATGGTGCTCGCCCTGGCAAGGCCAGGACAGCCGGAAACAGACGCTATCGGGGGCTCGGGTCAGCGCGTCCGCCACGGCATTTATTCGGTGGGCTAGGCATCCCCCACCTCGGTGTTGCGTCGACAGGCTAGGCATCCCCGGCGACAGGCTGCGGAATTATCCTGATTGCGAACGAAATAGCAAGCAGCTTCGACGTCCAGCGCAATGAACTTCGCGGCATCACACGGTCGGAAGCTTGATACCTTGGCCGGAACAGACACCATTCCCGCATCCAGAGAATAGATAAAGGACACGATATGCAACTGCGCCAACTCGGCCGCACCGATCTCCAAGTCAGCGCACTCTGCCTCGGCACCATGACTTGGGGTGAGCAGAACGACCAGCAGGAAGCCTTCGCGCAGCTCGATCGCGCCAAGGCCGCCGGGATCAATTTTATCGACACGGCCGAGATGTACCCGGTACCACCTCGCGCGGAAACCTACGCGACCACCGAGCGCTACATCGGCGAGTATTTCAAGGCGCGCGGCGACCGGAACGACTGGGTACTCGCCAGCAAGGTTGCGGGCCCCGGCAACGGCATCACGCATATCCGCGACGGCCAGCTAAAGATGAATCGGCAGCACATCGTCGCAGCGCTGGACGCCAGCCTGCAGCGCTTGCAGACCGACCGGATCGACCTCTATCAATTGCACTGGCCTGAGCGCAGCACCAATTTCTTCGGCCAGTTGGGCTACCGCCATCATCAGGCGGATTTCACGCCACTCGAAGAAACCCTCGAGGCGCTCGACGAGCAGGTTCGTGCCGGCAAGATTCGCCATATCGGCCTATCCAACGAAACGCCCTGGGGCACGATGAAATACCTTCAACTGGCCGACGAACGCGGCTGGCCGCGGGCAGTGTCGATCCAGAACCCTTACAACCTTCTGAATCGGAGCTTCGAGGTCGGACTTGCCGAAATCTCTATTCGCGAGCAATGCGGTTTACTCGCCTATTCGCCCCTGGCCTTCGGCATGCTGAGTGGCAAGTATGAAGGTGGCGCACGTCCCGAAGGCGCTCGCATCACGCGCTTCAGCCGTTTCGCACGCTACACGAATCCGCAAGCCCAGGCCGCCTGCTCCCGCTACGTCAATCTGGCAAGGGAGCACGGCCTGGATCCCGCGCAGATGGCGCTGGCCTTCGTGACCGGGCAACCCTTCGTTACTAGCAACATCATCGGCGCCACCTCGCTGGAACAACTGGAAAGCAATCTCGGCAGCATCGACGTGACGCTCTCTCCCGAGGTGCTGGAAGGGATCGAGGCCATCCAGGTCGCGCAACCCAACCCGGCGCCCTGACCGTTCCCGCTCCATCGACTGACAGAATAAAATCCGTACGACGGCACGCTGGCGGTGCCGTCGCTGTTGACACACGAACAGCGAGTCGAGGAGTGCCGAATGATTGCCGCTGACCTGCTTGCCCCTTCCAGCCTGATCCTGGGCTGGCTGCTCTATCTGGCCGCCCTCGTGTGGGCCGGTGCTCGAGCGCCCTGGGTCGAACTGTTCAGCGATACGCGTCGCCAGCACCTGCTGTTCGGCGCCGTCCTGGCGATCTTCCTGCTCTGGCTGGTCCGTCGGGATTTCGACTCCGGTCTGTCATTCCACTTCATCGGGCTGACCGCCGTCACGCTGCTACTGGACTGGCCACTGGCAATCCTGGCGGCCTTCACGGCACAGCTAGGCCTGACCGTGACCGGCCACCAACATTTGCTGTCTCTCGGTGTCAATGGCGTGCTGCTGGTGCTGATTCCCGTCGCAGTGACGGAATGCTGCGCGCAACTGGTCGAGAGAACGCAGCCGCGCAACCTCTTCGTCTATATCTTCTTTTCCGGCTTCTTCGCGGCGGGGCTAGCCGCCCTGCTCTGCATACTGGCCGGCCTCGGGGTGCTGCTCTTCGACGGCCGGTATCCGATGCCGCCCTGGCTGGCGGACTTTGCCGGCTATATCTGGCTGGTGATGTTCCCGGAGGCTTTCATCAATGGCATGGTGATCAGTGCATTGGTGGTGTTCTACCCGGACTGGATGGAAACCTTCAACCGAACGCGCTACCTGCAAGCCCCAAGAGAGGACGACGGCGACAAGCACGCCTGAGAATTAATGCTGACGAGGAGGCACGTCGTCGGAGAACAGGTCATCCTCCAGTTCATTGCCGGGAATGGCATGCTCTTCCGCGGCCCATGCCCCCAAATCGATCAGCTTGCAACGTTCGGAGCAGAACGGCCGGCTCGGGCTCTGCGGGCCCCACTCGACCGGCGCGCCACAGGTGGGGCACTCTATGACGGTTATGCTCATGCCTTACCTCCTCGCAGGGTCAGATAGAAACGGTGCAGGCGCTCGACCTCAGCGGCGAGCCATGACATGTCCCGGTCGTTGACCAATACATCATCGGCATGGCGCAACCGCTCTTCACGTCGGGCCTGCGCAGCGATGATCGAACGGATCTGCTCTTCCGTCACGCCATCACGACGCGACGCACGCTCGAGCTGCAACGCCTCAGGCACATCCACCACGAGCACACGCGCCGCCTGCCGATACTGACCGGACTCGATAAGCAATGGAGACACCATGATCGCGTAGGGTGACTGCGCCTGCGCGAGCTTGTCGGCCACCTCCTGACGGATCAGCGGGTGCAACAACTGCTCGAGCCACTGCCGCTGCACCGGATCAGCGAACACCAGTCGCCGCAGTGCTGCGCGGTCCAGGCTGCCGTCGCTCGCCAACACCTCATCACCAAAGTGAGTAGCAATGGTCGCCAGGGCCGGGCGCCCAGGCTCCACCACCCAGCGCGCCGCATGATCGGCATCGACCCAATGCACGCCGAGCCGTCCGAAGTGCTCGACCACGGCGCTTTTACCGCTGCCGATACCTCCCGTAAGGCCGAGAATCCAGGGCGTCATACTGCACCTATCGATTGAAAACGACGCGCAGTAAAAACCGTTAGGCGGCCGAGATGCAAGCGCGACGAATGAGAGATGCCGCGCGGCTGGACAAGCCAGGCCGGTGAGGACACGAGGAGGCCGAATCGGCCGCCTCTAGAAAAGGAAGTCTAGAAGTTCGCGAAGCGCAAATAGCCGGCCGTGATCCGCTCACCCCACAAAAGGGCAATCCATCCGGCGACGGCGAGATAGGGGCCAAAGGGAATGGGTGTACCGTTCTCAGCCTTTTGCATCCGCAGCGTGATAGTACCAAGTACTGCCCCGACCACCGAGGACAACAGAATGGTCAGCGGTAACACTTGCCAGCCACCCCAGGCGCCCAGCATCGCCAGGAGCTTGAAGTCGCCATACCCCATCCCCTCCTTGCCGGTGATCAGCTTGAACAGCCAATACACCGACCAGAGGCTGAGATAGCCAGCTACAGCTCCCCACAGCGCATCCGTCAGCGGTGCGAACAATGCCTGAGTGTTGAGAATGAGCCCCAGCCAAAGCAGCGGTAGAACGATTGAGTCCGGTAGCAATTGATGGTCGACATCGATCATGCTCGCCGCCAGCAACCCCCAGGTCAGAACCAGCATGGCCCCGGCCTGAACGGTGAACCCGAAGTGCCAGGCGATATAGCCCGACAGCACACCGCAGGCCAGCTCCACCAAGGGATATCGATAGCTAATTGGCGCACTGCAAGACGAGCATTTACCACGCAGCGCCAGCCAACTGATTACCGGCACGTTCTCCCAGGCACGAATCCGATGGTTGCAATGCGGGCATCGCGACGCCGGCCACATCAGATTGAAGCGCGCCCCATCGGCTTCGGCAGGCAACTCAAGGTACTCACGGGCCTGCATACGCCACTCGCGCTGCATCATGACTGGCAAACGATAGACGACCACATTGAGGAAACTGCCGACCAGCAGGCCGAGCACCGTCGCACAGAAAACAAAGGCCAGCGAATGGCTGGCCAGAAAGGAAAAGACGCTCATTCAGACCACGGAGCCCAACTGGAAGATCGGCAGGTACATCGCGATGATCAAGCCACCCACCAGCACACCCAGGACCGCCATGATCATTGGCTCCATCAGAGCCGTGAGGCCATCAACCATGTTGTCGACCTCTTCCTCGTAGAAGGTCGCCACCTTGGCGAGCATCTCATCCAGCGCACCTGACTCCTCACCGATCGCGGTCATCTGGATCGCCATACTCGGGAAGGTATTGGTGGTGCGCATGGAAAAATTGAGCTGCATACCGCTTGAGACATCCGCCTTCACCTTCGCAGTCGCGTTGCGGAACACCACGTTACCTGTCGCGCCGGCCACCGAGTCCAGCGCATCGACCAACGGTACACCGGCGGCGAAGGTGGTAGAAAGGGTACGGGCAAAGCGGGCCACGGCGGACTTATAAAGGATGTCCCCGACCACGGGAACTTTGAGTACGAGCCGATCAAACCAATTGCGAAATTTCTCAGAGCGAAGGTGCGCCTGTTTGAAGGCAAAGCCCGCTGCGATCATTGCAAAGAGCACGGCATACCACCATTCCTGAAGCATTTCAGACAAACCGATCACCATCACGGTGAATGCAGGCAACTCTGCACCAAAGTTGGAAAACACCTCCTGAAATTGGGGCACGACTTTGATCAAAAGAATTGACGACACGATGATCGCCACTAGCACGACGGCGATCGGGTAGTTCATCGCCTTCTTGATCTTGGCTTTCAGCGCCTCGGTTTTTCCTTATAAGTTGCCACCCGGTCCAGCAGAGTTTCCAGGGCGCCTGACTGCTCACCCGAATCGACAAGGTTGCAATACAGATCATCAAAATATTGGGGTTTCTTGCGCAGCGCGGCGGCGAAGCTGTTCCCCGCCGCCACCTCCTGCTTGAGATCGTCGACCAGCTTGCGCATGTTCGGGTTATCGAAGCCTTCACCGATAATGTCGAACGACTGCAGCAGAGGCACGCCCGCCTTCATCATGGTCGCCATCTGCCGAGTGAACAGGGCGATGTCCATCGGCTTGATCTTTTTTGCCGGCACTGAACAGCGAGACGGACTTCTTGCGAACCTTCAGCGGGTTGACGCCCTGCTTGCGCAACTGCGCCTTGACCAGAGCCGGGCTCGCGCCACTCAGCTCGCCCTTGACCCGGGAGCCCTTGCGATCCGTGCCTTCCCAGGTAAATACGCTGGTCTTGATTGCTTTCTGAGCCATGTTAGTCCTTGGTCACCCGGTTCACTTCTTCCAGGCTGGTCACGCCCTGCATGGCCTTCAGCAACGCCGAGGTCCGCAGATCGTTGAAGCCGTCTTTGCGCATCTGGGTGGAGATATCGATTGAGTTGCCGTCTTCCATGATAATGCGCTGCAGAGCGGGCGTGTTTTTAACCACTTCATAAATACCGACACGCCCCTTGTATCCACCCTTGCAGTTTTCGCAACCCACCGGCCCGAAAATCTTGAACGTACCGATCAGATCTTCCGGAAAGCCCTCACGCAGCAGCGCATCCCGCGGAACCTCAACCTCCTTTTTGCAACTGCCGCAAAGCTTGCGCGCCAGGCGCTGAGCGATGATCAAGTTAACCGAGGTCGCGATATTGAAGGCGGGCACCCCCATATTGCGCAGGCGCGTCAGGGTTTCCGCGGCGCTGTTCGTGTGCAGGGTCGACATCACCATATGCCCCGTCTGCGCCGCCTTGATGGCGATCTCGGCCGTTTCCAGGTCGCGAATCTCGCCGACCATGATGATGTCCGGATCCTGACGCAGGAAGGCGCGCAGCGCCTGGGAGAAATCCATACCCTGCTTGGGATTCACGTTGACCTGGTTGATACCCTCCAGATTGATCTCGACCGGGTCCTCAGCGGTAGAGATATTGACGTCAACAGTGTTGAGGATATTGAGGCCTGTATAGAGCGATACGGTTTTGCCCGACCCGGTTGGCCCGGTTACCAGGATCATGCCCTGCGGTTGGCGAAGAGCATTCATATAGAGTTCTTTCTGCGACTCCTCGTAGCCCAGTGCGTCAATCCCCATCTGCGCACTGGTCGGGTCCAAGATCCGCATGACGATCTTCTCACCCCACAAGGTCGGCAAGGTGTTCACGCGAAAATCGATGGCCTTGGTCTTGGACAGCTTCATCTTGATCCGGCCGTCCTGCGGCTTGCGCCGCTCGGAAATATCCAGCCCTGCCATTACCTTCAGCCGCGCAGAAATGCGAGGCGCGAGCTGGATAGGCGGGCGGGCGATTTCGTGAAGAATGCCATCAGTACGGAAGCGGACCCGGTAGGCCTTCTCATAAGGCTCGAAATGCAAGTCTGACGAGCCGCCACGAATGGCGTCGAGCAACATCTTATTAACGAAGCGGACGACCGGAGCATCGTCTGCGGCATCCCCGGCATCGTCGTTGGACACATCATCCGAGACGGTCTGGACGTCAACCCCGTCGAGATCGACGTCCTCCAAATCATCCAGCCCCGTCGTGGCGCTTTCAAAAAACTTATCAATAGCAACCCCAAGCTTGTCATCCTCAACAAGGATGGCCTCGGTCGTCAGGCCTGTGCTGAACTGAATATCCGTTACGGCCTGATGATTGGTAGGGTCGGACACCGCCACGAACAGCTTGTGACCCCGCTTGACCAAAGGGAGCACCCGGTGCTGTCGCGCCAGCTTTTCGGATACCACATCCTTTAGCTGGCTCTCCTTGTCCAGCGCATTGAGGTCCATATAGGCCACACCAAACTGATCAGCCGCCAGCTCCGCCACGGCACGCCCACTGGCGAGCTTGTTCTGGACCACATAGGTCACCAACGACAGTTTGTTTCGCACGGCTTGCTGGTGTGCTTGCTGAGCCGTCCGGTCATCAAGCAGGCCGGCCAGCACCATCTGCTTGGCCAGGCCGGAGAGGGCAACGTTGTCAGTCATAAGCGAGGATTCGTCTGGATTAATGCCCGCCTTATAGCGCAGATAGTTATGCGTGCCAAACTGCGCCAAACCAGATGACAAATTTTGTCAGAAGCGCGCGAATCAAGGCAGCGTGCATGGTTCGCATTGTTTCGCAAGCCCCGTAAATACAGGGCTCAGAAAGTTGGCACGCCCGGTGCAACAGGGAGAGCAGGCTGACTGCCTGAACATCTCAAGGAGAAGCACATGAAAGCTCAGATGCAAAAAGGTTTTACCCTGATTGAATTGATGATTGTTGTGGCGATCATCGGTATTTTGGCTGCGGTGGCTCTGCCTGCATATCAGGACTATGTGAAACGCGCGTCATATACAGAAATCGTAGGCCAAATGGCACCCTTCAAACTCGCAGTTGCTGAAAACTTCCAAAATGGCACTGCGCTTGCTGACATGGATGCTGCAACGAACGGCGGTGCGGTAAGTGGTGGTCTTCCACCGACCCCTGCCACCAGCACCACTAAAGCTTTTAATAGCCTCGCTGTAGTAGACGGCGTAATCACCGCAACTCCTAATGCTTATAAGGGTATCTTGACGACAGAAACCTGCGTCCTGACCCCAACCGCAGATGGCGAAAGGCTGACTTGGGCTTACAGCGGTGAGTGCGTGACGCAAGGCTACGTTAAGAACTAATGCCAACCGTGTAGAGCGAGCCTTGTAGCCGTGTAGGGGTGAAACCCGCGCGGCACACTCGCTGACCGGAACCCAAAACCCTGCCCTAACCGGCGGGGTTTTGTTTTTATGGGCATCGACGGAACATGGCCAATCATGACGAAAATCTGCTTACTGCCTCAATGACGTTTCTGGGCGCCCCGACCTGCTTTCGGCGGGTTTCGCCCGCCCTACGTTTGCCTTGGCGCCGTGCAACCAGATAAGCCCTGTAGGGCGGGTGCGTGCGACCCGCGCGGTTACACATCATCTGACCTAAACACCAAACCCCGCCATAACAGGCCGGTTTTTCTGCTTCGGCACTCATGGTCAACTTGACGAACATCGGGTCGATGCTCGCTGTGTTTCGCGTAGCGCCGGCCCGCTGGAGGATTGCACCCGCCCTACGATTACTCAACATCGTGCACGCTGGTAGCCACAGCGCTACTGCCAGCCCAATCCGCAGAATAAATGCCATGCCGAACCCAACGATAGAACGACGACCATTGCCAATCGATGGCAGTATCTACAAGCCCATGCTTCACCGGATTGGCATGCAGATAATCCATATGCGCCGGAAGTCTCGTTCATCCCTAATAAGGTGTTCCCAGAAACGGCGGGTATTGCATAACGTGCCGCATTGCCTGGCAGAACGGCGTTGTATCAGGAGGTCAGAACGAAGATAACCTGAGCCCAAACTCGGGTGACGTGGCGCCTGATCAAGCGCCAGCGATTGCAGAAATCAGCGTCACCTTCCGGTAGGGTCCAGATTGCGCGCAAATAATCAGGAAGCACCAGCCAACCATCAATGCGGAAAGGCAACGTGCGCCTAACCGTGACGATGGTTCGCGCAGAGCCAAACGAACGGTAGGGTCGATCAAGATTGGCTGACGCCGCTCCGTTACGACGGCGAAGAAATAGGAACTCAAGGCACAGCTGCACGACGGTAGCGAGACATTCATTAACATCCATGTTTTTATTGACTGGCGCAAGCGTAACCCATGCAGCAGCGTCAACTCCAACGTAGGGCGGGTGAAACCCGCATCCAAGACCCAGCTGACCATTAGCCCAAGCCTGACGGCAAACTCAGAAACTGGTTGCCCGCCAGACAGGTGCTGTTGTGAGACAGCTCTCGGCGGGTTTCACCCGCCCTACAGAAGTGACTTTCCGGCGGCTAAGTCTGCCCAAACAAAAACGCCCTGCGTTGCAGGGCGTCTGGTGACTCTCGTCGCTAGCTTAGATGGCGCCGCGCTTACGCAGCAAATCAATCACCTGCTTGGCACCCTCTTCCACGCTCAGCGACTCGGTGTCGATGACGAGATCGGCATTGCCCGGCACATCGTAGGGGAAGGATTCGCCCGGAATGTTATCGCCGCCTGCTGCGTACAACCCTTGTGGGTCGCGCTGCTGACAAGCCTGTGGAGAGGCCTGTACGTAGACGGTGATGGTCCGGTCAGTACCGATCAGCGCCTTGGCCTGTTCACGGCCCTCGGCATCCGGAGCGACGAACGCTGCCAGGGTGATCAGGCCGGCCTCGTTGAACTGGCGCGCCACGTGCGCGGCGCGGCGCCAGTTCTCGGTGCGGCCGGCGCGATCCTGTGGTAGGCCTTTATTGAGGTCGTGACGCAGGTTCTGGCCGTCGAGGACGTAAACCGCTCGACCCATGTCGAACAGCTTGCGCTCGACCGCATAGGCCAGGGTACTCTTGCCCGCACCGGAAAGCCCGGTGAACAGGACGGTCGCCGGCTGCTGACCAAAACGCGTCGCGCGCTCGTCGGTCGATACGTGCGCGAGCGCGCCATGATGGCCAGACCCACCGTGAGCCACCGGATCGGCGATGATCATGCCCGCACCCACGGTGCCGTTGGTCAAGCGGTCAATGATGATGAAGGCGCCGGTCGTGCGATTCTGCGCATAGCCATCGAGCGCGATCGGCGCGTCCAGGCTGACCTTTACCCGCCCGATCTCGTTGAGCTGCAGGCTGCTGGCAGGGCCATGCTCCAGGGTGTTCACATCCACGCGGTGCGTGATGCTGGCAATGGAACCAGGGACGTAGCTGGTGGCGCGCTTGATGTCATATTTCTTGCCAGGCAGCATCGGCTCCTCGGCCATCCACACCAGCATGGCATCGAACGCGTCGGCGATGCGTGGCTGGTTGTCGGCGTGGACGAGCATGTCGCCACGCGAGACATCGATTTCGTCCTCCAGCGTCAGCGTGATCGCCTCGCCCGGTGTCGCCTGCTCCAGTTCACCATCATAGGTAACGATGGACTTGACGGTGCTGCGCTTGCCGGACGGCAGGACCACGACCTCGTCGCCCTTGCGCACGACACCGCTGGCCAGGGTGCCGGCAAAACCACGGAAGTTCAGGTTCGGCCGGTTGACGTATTGCACCGGGAAGCGGAGGTCGTCGAAGTTGCGGTCACCCGCGATCTCGACGCTCTCTAGAATTTCCATCAGCGACTGGCCTTCGTACCAGGGCGCACGCTCGGAGCGGTTGACGACGTTGTCGCCCTTGAGAGCGGACATCGGCACGAAGTGCAGCGACGTCGGCTGCAGCTCGATGCGCTCGGCGAAGGCCAGATAGTCAGCCTTGATGCGCTCGAAGACCTGCTGGTCGAAGTCCATCAGGTCCATCTTGTTGATGGCGACAACGATGTGCTTGATGCCCAGGAGCGAGGTAATGAAGCTGTGGCGCTTGGTCTGCGTTTGCACGCCGTAGCGCGCGTCGACGAGGATGATTGCCAGGTCGCAGGTCGAGGCACCGGTGGCCATGTTGCGCGTGTACTGCTCATGGCCAGGGGTATCGGCGATGATGAACTTGCGCTTGGCGGTGGAGAAATAGCGGTAGGCAACGTCGATGGTGATGCCCTGCTCGCGCTCGGCCTGAAGGCCGTCGACCAGCAGCGCCAGGTCGACGTCGTCACCGGTGGTGCCGGATTTCTTCGAGTCGCGGGTGATGGCTTCCAGATGGTCTTCGTAGATCATCTTGGAGTCGTGCAGCAGGCGCCCGATCAAGGTGCTCTTGCCGTCATCCACGTTGCCGCAGGTGAGAAAACGCAGGAGTTCTTTGCGCTCGTGCTGCGCCAGGTACGCGAGGATGTCCTGGCCGATCAAATCTGACTGATGAGACATGGTGCGTAATCCTTAGAAGTAACCCTGGCGTTTCTTTTCTTCCATCGACCCGGTGGCATCGTGGTCGATGACGCGGCCCTGGCGTTCGGAGGTACGGGTCAGGAGCATCTCCTGGATGATCTCCGGCAGGGTCGTGGCGGTGGACTCGACGGCGCCGGTCAGCGGGTAGCAGCCGAGAGTGCGGAAGCGGACCATGCGCTTTTCGATGCGTGCCTTTTCCTCGTCGCTGAGGTGCTCGAGGATGCGCTCGTCGTCGATCATTATCAGCGTGCCGTTTTTCTCGATGACTTCGCGCTCGGCGGCGAAATACAGCGGCACGATCGGAATCTGCTCCAGGTAGATGTACTGCCATATGTCCAGCTCGGTCCAGTTCGACAGTGGGAAGACGCGGATCGACTCGCCCTTCTTGACGTTGCCGTTGTAGACGTTCCACAGCTCGGGGCGCTGGTTCTTCGGGTCCCAGCGGTGCTTGCTGTCCCGGAAGGAGTAGACGCGCTCTTTGGCGCGGGACTTCTCTTCATCGCGGCGGGCACCACCGAAGGCGGCGTCGAAGCCATGTTTGTCGAGCGCCTGCTTGAGGCCTTCGGTCTTCATGATGTCAGTATGCTTGGCGCTGCCATGCGTGAACGGATTGATGTTCTGCGCGACCCCATCGGGATTGATGTGGGTGATGAGGTCCAGATCCATCTCCGCGACCATCTTTTCGCGGAACCGGTACATCTCCTGAAATTTCCACCGAGTGTCGACGTGCATGACCGGGAACGGCAGCCGCCCGGGGAAGAACGCCTTGCGCGCCAGGTGCAGCATCACGGCCGAATCCTTGCCGATGGAATAGAGCATCACCGGGTTATCGAACTCGGCGGCCACTTCACGAATGATGTGGATGCTTTCCGCCTCCAGCTGTTTCAGATGCGTCAGTTTGTCGACCATGGCTACTCACGTAATGGCAGATGGACGGCCGGCGGGCCGGAACGAGGGCGCACTTTACCACGACGTTAGCTTCTAATCAGGAGGCTGCTTAGACCTAAATACTCTAGCTTTATGCCGGTCGCCGCGGGCTACCCACCGACATCCGGCAGGCAGTCACGCCGGGTTCGGGCAATCGATAAAGCGATGCTCGATCCCAAACTGCCGGGCCAGGTATTCGCCGAGCGCTTGCACACCATAACGTTCGGTCGCGTGGTGGCCAGCGGCGAAGAAGCTGATGCCGTTCTCCCTCGCGACATGAACCGTCTGCTCCGACACCTCCCCCGTCAGGTAGGCGTCGACACCCGCCGCAACCGCCTGCTCGATGTACCCCTGAGCACCACCGGTGCACCAGGCGACACGCCGAATCGACGCTGCGCCCTCGACCATCAGCGGCTCGCGGCCAAGCGCGAGCTGAACGCGGGATTTGAACTCGGCCGGCGTCAGCGACGCCTCGAGCGCGCCAACCAACCCAACCGAACGCGGGTTATCCGGCTCGAGCGGCCCTTCAGCCACCAACCCCAACACTTTCGCGAGCTGCACGTTGTTCCCCACCTCCGGGTGCACGTCCAGCGGCAGGTGATAAGCCACCAAACTGATATCGTGGAGCAGCAGCGTTCGGAGCCTGCGCTGCTTCATGCCGAGCACGCGCGGATCTTCGTTCTTCCAGAAGTAGCCATGATGAACCAGCACCGCATCGGCACCGGCTTCGACGGCCGCATCGAGCAACGCCTGGCTCGCCGTAACGCCACTGACGATACGGCGTACCTGAGCGCGCCCTTCGACCTGCAACCCGTTTGGGCAGTAATCAGCGATCTTTCCGACATTCAGGTAGCGATCGGCTTCCGCCACCAGTGTCGACAATGCAACCGCCATGCGGCCTCCTTCATATGAATTGATGGGCAGACACCGAACCGGCTTGCCTACCTCGGGGATCGTGCCATGCGGATAAGCACCCAGATTCGCGTGGACTAAGCTGCATTTCGTCGTCAGCTTCGTATAATGCCGCCACCTTAAAGGCGCCCCCTGGCCCCTCGCAACCTGTCCGGATTTTCAATCGCGATGATCAATGCCCTGCGTTTTCTCGGCTGGCCGTTGCTGGTGGGCCTGCTGCTGGCCCTGCTGATCATTCAGCGCTACCCCCATCTGGTCGGAATGGCCAGCGAACCCGACTACACCCTTCACCAGACCCCACCCAGCGGCGCACCCCGACAAGGTCCTTATTCCTATGCCAGCGCGGTCAGCGGCGCAGCACCGGCGGTGGCGAACCTGTACACCACCAAGGTGATCGACAGCTCGACGCAACAGCCGATGCTCAAGGACGACCCGCTGTTCCAGCGTTTCTACGGTGACAGCCTCCCGCGTCAGCGGCGCATGGAGTCGAGCCTGGGCTCGGCTGTGATCATGAGCCCTGAGGGCTACCTGCTGACCAACTATCACGTCACCGCGAACGCCGAGCAGATCGTCGTCGCCCTGCGCGATGGCCGGGAAACGCTCGCCCGCGTGATTGGTAGCGACCCGGAAACCGACCTCGCAGTCCTGAAGATCGACCTGGCCAACCTCCCGGCGATCACCATCGGCCATTCGGACAGCATCCGCATCGGCGACGTCACCCTTGCGATCGGCAACCCCTTCGGCGTCGGCCAGACCGTCACCATGGGAATCATCAGCGCCACCGGCCGCAATCAGCTCGGCCTGAATACCTACGAGGACTTCATCCAGACCGACGCGGCGATCAACCGCGGCAATTCGGGCGGCGCACTGGTCGACACCGCCGGCCACCTCATCGGCATCAACACGGCGATCATTTCCGAATCCGGCGGTTCGCAAGGCATCGGCTTCGCGATTCCGGTGAAATTGGCCATGGAAGTGATGAAGTCGATCATCGAGCATGGTCAAGTGATCCGCGGCTGGCTGGGTGTCGAAGTGCAGTCGCTCACTCAGGAACTGGCGGAATCCTTCGGTCAGGCCGGACGCCCGGGGATCGTCGTTGCGGGCGTTTATCGTGACGGCCCTGCCGAGCGCGCCGGGCTTCAGCCAGGCGACCTGATACTCAGCATCGACGGCGAACAAGCCCTGGACGGCCGCTCTTCAATGAATCAGGTTGCACGTGCGCGACCTGGCGACCGAATCGATATCGACATCCTGCGCAACGGCAAGCCGCTTACATTGACCGCCGAGGTCGGCATGCGCCCACTGGTGGAAAAGAGCCCTCAGCAATAACAGGACAGGGTCGCAAACGGCACCACCTCGAAACGGGTGGCGCCGTGCCCCGTTCAGCCGAGGAGTTGCCGCAGCGAATCGAGCAACACCTGGTTCTGCTCTGGCGTGCCGATAGTGATGCGCAGGAACTGGTCGATCCGTGCCGTTTTGAAATGACGCACGATGACGCCCTGCTCGCGCAGCTTCGCCGCGATCTGCGAGGCGTCACGCTGCGGATGACGGGCGAAAATGAAGTTCGCCGACGATGGCAGCACCTCGAAGCCCAGCGCCTCCATAGCTGCGGTTACAGTTTCGCGACTATCGATCACTTGCCGGCGAGTCCGCTCGAAATGCTCGCGATCTTCGAATGCGGCTGCCGCCCCCGCTATGGCGATGCGGTCCAGCGGATAGGAGTTGAAGCTGTTCTTGATGCGCTCCAGCGCCTCGATCAGGTCCGGATGCCCAACGGCCAGCCCTACCCGCAGCCCCGCCAAAGAGCGCGACTTTGACAGCGTCTGGGTGACCAGCAGGTTGGGATAGCGGTCGACCAGCGCGATGGCCGACTCGCCGCCGAAATCGATGTAGGCTTCATCGATCAGCACGACCGAGTCGGGATTGCTTTCCAGCAATCGCTCGATCGTGCCAAGGCCGAGCAGGCAACCGGTGGGTGCGTTCGGGTTGGGGAAAATGATGCCGCCGTTGGGCTGCGCGTAGTCGGCCACGTCGATCTGAAAGTCGTCATTCAGCGGGATTGCTCGAAAATCGATGCCATAGAGCCCACAGTACACCGGATAAAAGCTGTAGCTGATGTCCGGGAACAGCAGCGGCTCGCGGTGCTGGAACAGCCCGTGAAACGCATGGGCAAGGACTTCATCGGAACCGTTGCCAACGAACACTTGCTCAGGCCGTACGCCGTAGTAGTCCGCTACGGCTCGTTTGAGCCGGTCGCCGCTGGGATCCGGATATAACCGCAGCGTCTCGCCCAACTCGGCCTGCATCGCCGCCACCGCTTTCGGCGAAGGCCCGTAGGGGTTCTCGTTGGTGTTGAGCTTTACCAGCTTGCTCAGTTTGGGCTGCTCACCGGGGATGTAAGGGACCAGGTCCTTGACGAAGGGGCTCCAGAACTTGCTCATGCCCTTCTCTCCTCAAATTCGTTGAGATCTACATTGTGCAGGGCCCGCTTGCTCGCGATGCCTTTCAGCGCCACTCGCCAGCAGGGAGGCTCCTGCAAGGTCAGGGTTTGATCCGATACTCGGCGCTACGGGCATGTGCCGTCAGCGACTCGCCTCGCGCCAGCACCGAAGCAATCTTGCCCAGTTCGGACGCGCCGTCGGCCGAGCAATGGATGATCGAGGAGCGCTTCTGGAAGTCGTATACGCCCAGCGGCGAAGAAAAGCGCGCCGTACCGGAGGTCGGCAGAACGTGATTCGGCCCGGCGCAGTAGTCGCCCAGCGCCTCGGCCGTGTAGCGGCCCATGAAGATCGCTCCGGCGTGACGAATGTGGGGTAGCCATTGCTCGGGCTGGGCGACAGACAGCTCCAGGTGTTCCGGCGCGATGCGGTTGGCGACATCGATCGCCTGCTGCATGTCCGCGACCTGAATCAGCGCGCCCCGCCCCTGCATCGAAGCACGAGCAATATCGGCGCGCTCGAGCGTCGGCAGCAGCCGCGTGATGCTTTCAGCGACCCGATCGAGGAACGCCGCATCCGGACTGACCAGAATGGATTGAGCATCTTCGTCGTGCTCGGCCTGGGAAAACAGGTCCATGGCAATCCAGTCGGGATCGGTCTGGCCGTCGCAAACCACCAGAATTTCGGACGGGCCCGCGATCATATCGATGCCGACCTTGCCGAACACATGGCGCTTGGCGGTCGCGACATAGATGTTGCCGGGCCCGACGATCTTGTCTACTGGCGGTACGCTTTCGGTGCCGTAGGCCAGTGCAGCGACCGCTTGTGCGCCGCCGATGGTGAAGACGCGGTCGACACCTGCAATGCACGCCGCCGCCAGGACCAGTTCGTTGATCTCGCCCCGAGGCGTGGGCACCACCATCACCACTTCCGGCACGCCGGCCACCTTCGCCGGGATGGCGTTCATCAGCACGGACGAGGGGTACGAGGCCTTGCCGCCCGGCACATAGAGGCCGGCGCGATCGAGCGGCGTGACCTGCTGGCCGAGCACCGTGCCGTCGGGCTCGGTGTAAAACCAGGAGTCTTGCTTCTGGCGTTCATGATAGGTTCGCACCCGCTCCGCAGCCGCTTCCAGCGCCTCGCGCTGGGCCGGTGTAATGCGCTCGAGTGCGGTTTCGAGGCGTTCGCGAGGCAGGATCAGATCGGCCATCGAGGCAACTTCCAGCCCATCGAAGCGCTGGGTCAATTCGACCAGCGCAGCGTCGCCACGGGCTCGTACCGCCGCAATGATATCCAGCACGCGCTGATTGACGGCCTCGTCGGACACGCTTTCCCAGCTCAGCAGATGATCCAGGTGTCGAGCAAAATCCGGATCAGCGGCGTTGAGTCGGCGAATGTCGAGGGAAGCGGTCATAACAGGCCTCATGAAGGATGCATATAGCGGTTGTCCAGGCGCGATAGAGTACCAAGCCAACCGCGCCGGCACCCGGGAATTTCGCTATGGTGCGGATAGCCGCGAGTCCGCCGACGCGACGCTCAGCCGCGCTGGTCGACCGCTCTCTGCAGGGTGTCGATCAGCGCCTGGATCCGTGCGTGCTGCATCTTCATCGACGCCTTATTGACCACCAGGCGCGAGCTGATCATCGCGATCAACTCCTGCGGCTCGAGACCGTTGGCGCGTAGCGTATTGCCGGTGTCGACCACGTCGATGATCTTGTCCGCCAGCCCCACCAATGGCGCCAACTCCATCGAGCCGTACAGTTTGATGATATCGACCTGACGGCCCTGCTCGGCGTAGTAGCGCTTGGCGACGTTGACGAATTTGGTCGCCACTCGCAGGCGCCCCTTCGGCTCAGGCGCGCCTACCTTGCCCGCCGTCATCAGCTTGCAGTTGGCGATCTTCAGATCCAACGGCTCGTACAGGCCCTGCCCGCCGAACTCCATCAGCACGTCCTTGCCCGCTACGCCGAGATCGGCTGCCCCTTGCTCGACATAGGTCGGAACGTCCGTCGCGCGCACGATCAGCAGGCGCACATCGTCCTGCGTCGTCGGGATAATGAGCTTGCGACTTTTCTCCGGGTTCTCGGTCGGCTCGATGCCGGCAGCTGCGAGCAACGGCAGGGTGTCATCGAGAATGCGGCCTTTGGACAGGGCAATGGTGAGCATGGGCAAAGGATTTCCTTGAACCTAATAAGTACCGCCGGTTGGCCGGTAGAGGGCGCCCATCAGGCGAACCAACGAGAGGCCGCCAGCGTGAGGCAAGCCGGCAAGGCAGACTGCCCCGCCGGCAGCGTGCACGGCGGAGCCAGCCGGCATCAGCGCGCCGTCAACCGGGTACGCGGCGAATCTTCGCGCCCAGCAGCTGCAGCTTTTCCTCGATGCACTCGTAGCCACGGTCGATGTGATAGATACGATCGATGAGCGTATCGCCTTCGGCCACCAGGCCAGCGATCACGAGGCTGGCCGAAGCGCGCAGGTCGGTCGCCATCACCGGCGCCCCCTTGAGCTTCGGCACGCCGGTAACGATCGCCGTATTGCCCTCGACGAGAATCTGCGCACCCATGCGGTTCATCTCGTAAACGTGCATGAAGCGGTTCTCGAAGACCGTCTCGATGACGGTACCCGTGCCCTCGGCCACGGCGTTCAGCGTGATGAACTGCGCCTGCATGTCCGTGGGGAACGCCGGATAAGGTGCAGTACGGATATTCACGGCCTTGGGGCGATTGCCCTTCATGTCCAGCTCGATCCAGTTGCTGCCGGTATCGATATGGGCGCCGGCCTCCTCGAGCTTGTGCAAGACCGCTTCGAGCAGCGTGGCGTCGGTATCCTTAAGGCGTACGCGCCCACCCGTAGCGGCGGCTGCGACCAGGTAGGTGCCCGTCTCGATACGGTCCGGCATGACGCTGTATCGACCGCCACCCAGGCGCTTGACGCCGTCGATGACAATGGTGTCGGTGCCGGCACCCGAGATCTTGCGCCCATGGCGTTGAGGAAATTCGCAAGATCGACGACTTCCGGCTCCCGAGCGGCGTTTTCCAGCACAGAACGACCATTGGCCAGCGCGGCGGCCATCATGATGTTCTCGGTGCCGGTCACGCTGACGATATCGAAGAAGAAATGCGCACCGCGCAGACCGCCGGCCGGCGCCTTGGCCTTGATATAGCCACCGTCGACGTCGATCTGCGCGCCCATCGCCTCAAGGCCGCGGATGTGCAGGTCGACTGGCCGTGAGCCGATCGCACAACCGCCGGGCAGGGCCACTTCCGCTTCGCCGAAGCGCGCCACCATAGGGCCGAGCACGAGGATCGACGCGCGCATGGTCTTGACCAGCTCGTACGGTGCCACAAGCGTCTTGATACTGCTGGCGTCGACCTCGACGGCCAGTTTCTCGTCAATCACCGGCTGCACGCCCATGCGACCGAAGAGCTCGATCATCGTCGTGATGTCGTGCAGGTGCGGCAGGTTGCAGACGGTGACAGGCGTATCGGCAAGCAGGGTCGCGGCGAGGATCGGCAGCGCAGAGTTCTTCGCGCCGGAAATGCGAATCTCGCCATCGAGGCGGGCGCCGCCGGTAATGATCAATTTATCCATGGAAATTCCCGTAGCCCGCAGGCTCGAAGCCCATTCGAAGAAGGGCGCGCATGAACGAGGCGCGCCGCTTGAAATCAGTCTTCACGATCGGCGTCGGGCGCCAATCAGTTACGCGCAGCCCAGTCGGCCTGGCTGAAGAACTTCATGGTAACGGCATGAATGCTGCCGTCAGCGATCCAAGGATTCAGATGGGCGTAGATCTGCTGCTGACGCTTGACTGGCCCTAGGGCCGTCAGCTCGTCGCTGATGATGTTCAACTGGAAGTTGCAGCCTTCGCCTTCGACTTCCACCTGAGCGCCTGGAAGCTTTTCTTCCAGCAAATTCTTAACTTCTGCAGCCTGCATGTTCTACCTCGATCGGCGCCGGACGCGCGCGGCCGGCCATCATACAAAAACCCCGATAGCTGCGAACCCCGCGCCGTCACAAGCTGACGAAGCCCACTCAGTCGAGCGCCTCGACCTCGCGATCGCGTTTTTGGACGGTGTCGGTCTTCGGCGCTCACCGCCGGGAACCGCGAGGAGGCGTAGCGCACCACCAGGATCGCCAGCGCCAGGAGCAGGATCGCACCCGAAATGTAGACCACGCCCATATCCGGGCGGTGGTGATGCGAGACATCCGAGATCAACAGCCGAGTCAACGCCGTGATCGCCACATAGATCAGGAAGCGCACCGGCATGTGGTTGGTCTTGAAATAGATGCCAACCATGGCGCCGAGCTCGAGATAGATGAACAGCAGCAGAATGTCGTCAACGCTGATGCTGCCCTTTTCGACCATGCCGAGAAAAGCCACCACCCCCGCCCACGCCGTGACCGCACCGATGGCGAACAGAGAAAGGTAGTGAAAGGTTTCGACGAAAAGATTACCCAGCGATTCCGCCGCCTTGTGCACCTTCGCCCGTGTCGCCTCCGCCCAGCGCAAGATCATCGGACCGCTCCCTATGCCTGTTCCTGTACCGTAAGAACATCCATCAAACCCGACACGCGAGCGATATCACGCATGTCGTCAGGCATGCCGACGATGACCGCCTGCCGCCCCGCCTTTCTCGCATCGCGGGTGAAGGCGAGCAACAGCGACAGCCCGACGCTGCTGGACTTCTCGACCCTGGAACAATCGATCAGCAGCCGCTCGCCTCTGCCGTTGCCGATCAACGCCTGACCGTCACGACGCAAGGCAGGGCCGGTCTGGTAGTCGAGCACACCGATGAGCCTGAGCGCACCGTCGGCCCCCGGCTCGATCCGTGCGTCACTCATCGCCGCTCGCCTTCTGGCCCGCGGCCGTGTCCTTCGCACTCGCCACGACCTGGGCCCAGCCGTCGATGGTCTTGTCGAGATCGCCGCCATTCTTCTGCATGGCGTCAGCGAACTGGTCACGAAACAATTTACCGATGTTGATGCCGTTGATGATCACGTTGCGGACCATCCAGTCGCCACCCTGGTTGACCATCGTATAGGACACCGGATAGATCTCGCCCTGACGGCCGGTCACTTCCATGCCAACGCTGGTGCGATCGGCGTCCTGCTTGCCGCTGGCCGGCAAAACGCGGATCTGCTGGTTGTCGTACTCGAGCAGGGCATTGCCGTAGAACTGCATCAGGCTGCGCTTGAAGTTTTCTTCGAAGCGTTTCATCTGCTCCGGCGAGGCGCTGCGCGAATAACGCACGGTCATGATGCTGCGGGAAATTCCCTCGGCATCCACCACTGGCCCGAGGATCTCGTTCAGCGACTCGTAGAAAGCGTTGGGGTCCTGCCGATACTGCTCCTTGTTGGCCTTGAGGTCGGCCAGCAGGCGGTCGGTGGACGTCTGGATCACTTCGTGAGCACTGGGCGCGGCCTGAGCCACAAGAGGCAGGATGGCCGCGAACAGTACCAGCAGACCACGACGCAGGGCGATAGTCATAGGGTGGGTCCTCATTCTCTGTTTACCGAATTGAGCAGGAATTTGCCGATCAGGTCTTCCAGCACGAGCGATGACTGGGTGTCGCGAATGGTGTCGCCATCAGCCAGCGTTTCCTCGTCACCACCAACACTGATACCGACATATTTTTCGCCCAGCAGCCCAGCCGTCAGGATCGACGCCGTCGAATCGGCAGGCAGGATATCCACGTCCTCCTGGATCTCCAGAGTGACGCGGCCGGTATAGGTTTCACGGTCGAGATCGATCGCGGACACCTTGCCGATGGTCACACCTGCCATGGTTACTTTGGATCGGACAGTAAGACCGGCAATATTGTCGAAATAGGCGTACAGCTTGTAGCTATCGGCTCCGCCCGCGTTAAGACCGCTGACGCGCAGCGACAACAGCAGCAAGGCCAGGATGCCCGCCAGCAGGAACAGGCCTACGCCGATTTCAAGGGTGCGGATGCGCATTAAAAGTCTCCAAACATCAACGCAGTCAAAATAAAGTCGAGGCCAAGTACCGCGAGAGAGGCATAGACCACGGTACGGGTCGTGGCGCGGCTGATGCCTTCAGAGGTCGGCTCGCAGTCATAGCCCTGGAACACCGCGATCCAGGTCACGACCAGCGCGAATACCAGGCTCTTGATCACGCCGTTGAGCACGTCCGAACTGAACGTCACGCTGTTTTGCATGTTTGCCCAGAACGAACCTTCGTAGACGCCCAGCCAGTCCACCGCGACCATCGCGCCACCCCAGATGCCGACGACGTTGAAGATCAGCGTCAGCAACGGTAGCGAGATGAAGCCAGCCCATAGTCGCGGGGCGATGATGTATTTCAGCGGATCGACACCGATCACCTCCAGGCTGGACAACTGCTCGGTGGACTTCATGTTGCCGATCTCGGCCGCCAGTGCCGACCCGGCACGGCCGGCAAAAAGCAGTGCCGTCACGACCGGCCCGAGCTCGCGCAGCAGGGTCAACGCGACCATCTGGCCGACGGCCTGCTCGGAGCCGTAGCTGCTGAGGATGCTGTAGCCCTGCAGCGCGAGCACCATGCCGATGAATATCCCGGACACCACGACGATGGCGAGCGACAGCACACCGACCGAATACAGCTGACGCACCAGCAGAGAAAAGCGGTTGTTCAGACCACTCGACCCGAACAGTGCATGAAACAGGAACAAGGTCGCACGCCCCTGCGCGGCGACTACATCCAGCCCGGCCTCGCCAAGCATACGGATTCGTTCGATCGGGGAACGTCTACGCATCGGCGCCTCGCAACAGATCGTCCGCATAAGCCGGAGCCGGAAAATGGAACGGCACCGGACCGTCGGCCGAACCGCGCATGAATTGCTGGATCCGTGGGTTTTCCGAGCGCCGCAACTCCTCTGGGGTCCCGTGCTCGAGCACCTGCCCTTCTCCAACGACATAGATGTAGTCGGCGATGCTCGCCGTCTCGACGAGGTCGTGCGAGACGACGATGCTGGTGATGCCCAATGCATCGTTGAGCAGACGGATCAACTGGACCAGAACGCCCATGGCAATGGGGTCCTGGCCAGCGAAGGGCTCGTCATACATGAGTATCTGCGGATCCAGCGCGATCGCCCGTGCCAGCGCCACCCGGCGCTTCATACCGCCGGACAGCTCGTCGGGCATCAGGTCGACGGCACCACGCAGACCGACGGCCTGGAGCTTCATAAGGACGATGTCGCGGATCATCTCTTCCGGCAGCTGGGTGTGGACCCGCAGGGGAAAGGCAACATTCTCGAACACGTCGAGGTCCGTAAACAGCGCGCCGCTCTGGAACAGCACACCCATCTGTTTGCGCATGTCGAACAGTTCACGCCTGGACAGAGTCGGCAGGTTGGTACCGGCCACCCAGACCTCTCCGCGCTCGGGCTTGAGCTGTGCGGCGATCAGGCGCAGCAGCGTCGTCTTGCCGCAGCCGGACGGGCCCATGATGGCCGTCACCTTGCCTCGCGGTATGACGATATCAATGTCGTGGAAAATGCTGCGCTCGCCGCGCTTGAAGGTGACACCCTTCAGCTCGACGGCGTTAGCGTTGGCGACGCTCATCGGTTCTCCTTGGATACAGCCTGCGAGTCAGACGCTCCCAGATGTTCCGGGGATACTTCGCGCGACTGTTTTCGGCGGCAAACTATAGCACTGCGCCAACCCCCTCCAAAGCGCGCGACTGTGTCTGCGCATGAATTGCATCGGTCGTTCAGTCTGTGTTCAGCGAGGCGCGGCGCGACGGATCCTGGCAGCTTTTCGATGAGCGACGATGGGTTTGCCGCTATAATCCCGCGTTTTAGCCCAGGTGATGATGCACAAATGAGCCAGAGCAGCCATTTGATCGAGACTGCCCAGCGCACTATCCGCATGGAAATCGAGGCGGTCGAGCAGCTTAAAGGCCGCATCGGCGCCGAATTCGTCAAGGCCTGCGAACTCATCCTGCAGTGCAAGGGGCGCGTCGTCGTGGTCGGCATGGGCAAGTCCGGGCACATCGGCAACAAGATCGCTGCGACCCTGGCCAGCACCGGCACAACCGCGTTCTTCGTTCACCCGGCCGAGGCCAGCCACGGCGACATGGGCATGATCACCCGAGACGACGTGGTACTGGCCCTGTCCAACTCCGGGAGCACCAGCGAGATCGTCACACTGCTCCCGCTGATCAAGCGCCTCGGCATTACCCTTATCAGCATGACGGGCAACCCCGAGTCGGTTCTGGCCAAGGCGGCGCAGGTCAACCTGGACGCCAGCGTGGCCATCGAGGCATGCCCGCTCAACCTCGCCCCCCACCTCCTCGACCACCGCCAGTCTGGTACTGGGCGATGCCCTCGCCATCGCGCTGCTCGAGGCACGCGGCTTCACCGCCGAGGATTTCGCCTTCTCGCATCCCGGCGGTGCGCTCGGCCGTCGCCTGCTGCTTAAGGTCGAGCATGTCATGCACACGGGCGATCGCCTGCCGCGGGTCAACCGCGGCACCTCGGTGCGCGAAGCCTTGCTCGAAATGACCCGCAAGGGCCTTGGCATGACGGTCGTGCTCGAAGACGACGGGCGGCTCGCCGGCATTTTCACCGATGGTGACCTGCGCCGCACCCTGGACAAGGGCCTGGACGTGCGCCAGGCGATGATCGACCAGGTCATGACCATTCACGGCAAGACCGCACAGGCCGAGATGCTCGCGGCCGAAGCCCTCAAGATCATGGAGGACAACAAGATCAACGCTCTGGTAGTGGTCGATGAGCAGGACCGCCCCGTCGGGGCCTTGAACATGCACGACCTGTTGCGCGCGGGAGTGATGTGACATGAATGACCTGCTGCAGCGCGCCAGGAACGTGCGCCTGGCGATATTCGATGTCGACGGCGTACTGACCGACGGCAAACTCTATTTCCTCGTCGATGGCAGTGAGTTCAAGACCTTCAACACGCTCGACGGGCACGGCATCAAGATGCTTATCAATTCCGGTGTGCGCACCGCCATCATCAGCGGGCGCAAGACGCCAGTCGTCGAGCGCCGCGCGCAGAATCTCGGCATCCAGCACCTCTACCAGGGGCGCGAAGACAAGCTGGCGGTGCTCGACGAGCTGCTCGCCGAACTTCAGCTCGATTACAGCGAGGTGGCCTATCTGGGCGACGACCTGCCGGACCTGCCCGTGATTCGCCGGGTCGGACTGGGCATGGCGGTCGCCAGTGCCGACGGCTTCGTTCGCGAACATGCCCACGGCGTGACGAGCGCGCGGGGTGGCGAGGGTGCCGCGCGTGAGTTCTGCGAGCTGATCATGCGCGCCCAAGACACCCTTGACGCCGCCCAGGCCGCGTATCTGTAGAGGTGCCCATGCTGAGCAAGATCCGCCTGCCCGCCATCCTGCTGCTGATCGCCCTGCTGTTGGTCGCGGTCGGCTACTGGAACATCCGCCCCGAGAGCTTCATGGACGAGCCGGCCGCTGTCAGCGAACCGGAATCGCCCATCGATTTCTACGTGATCAATTCGCGCACCGTGCAGTACCAGCCTGACGGCAAGCGCAACTACGAACTGGTCGCCGAGAAGGTCGAACACCTCAAAGCGAGCGACACCAGCCTGCTGACGCGCCCGGACCTCAAATCTTTTCGCGGGGCCGAGCTGCCCTGGCACGTCACCAGCGAGCGCGGCGAGGTAGGCCCTCAGGGCGAAGAAGTCGAACTGATCGACAACGTGCGCATCGAGCGAACCGATGCCAAGGGGCGCCCGACCATCGTGACGACCACTCGCATGACCGTACTGCCCGAGAAGGATTATGCCGAGACCCGGCAACCCGTTAGAATCGTCGCCGCGAACGGGGTGACCACCGCCACGGGCATGAAAGCGTATCTGAACGAAGGCAGGATGCTCCTGCTATCCAATGTAAGAGGCCAGCATGAGCTGCGTTAAGACTCTCCCCTTTTTTGCTCGGTCTGAGCATCTTTCTGCTCGGCAGCAACGCCCATGCGCTGCCCGAAGATCGCAACCAGCCGATCCGCGTCCAGGCCGATACCGCCGAACTCGACGATCGCCAGGGCGTCGCGGTGTACCGCGGCGACGTGGTCATCACTCAGGGCACCATGAAGATCACGGGCGATACCGTCACCATCACCCAGAATGCCAACGGCGATGTGGAAGTCTTCACCTCGATAGGCAAGCCGGCCTACTACGAGCAGAAGCCCGCGGCCGACAAGGAAATCGTCAAGGCCTATGGCCTGACCATTCAGTATTTCGCGGCGAACGAGCGCATCGTGCTCATCGACCAGGCCAAGGTGGTTCAGGAAGGCAACACCTTCGAAGGCGAGAAAATCGTCTATGACACCCAGCGCCAGATCGTGAACGCTGGGCGCGCCACCAACGCCGACGTGACAACGCCTCGGCCGCGGGTCGACATGGTCATCCAGCCACGCAAGCGGGACCAGCCGGCAGCGGAGCAGACCGAGTAATGGCTATCCTCAAGGCCCAGCACCTCGCCAAGAGCTATAAAAGCCGCCAGGTCGTACGCGACGTCAGCCTGTCCATCGAAAGCGGCCAGATCGTCGGTTTGCTCGGCCCGAACGGTGCCGGCAAGACCACCTGTTTCTACATGATCGTCGGGCTGGTCAGAGCCGACCAAGGCCGGGTTCTGATCGACGAGCACGACGTCACGCATTTGCCGATGCATGGCCGCGCACGCGCCGGCATCGGCTACCTGCCGCAGGAAGCTTCGATCTTCCGCAAGCTGTCAGTGGCGGACAACATCATGGCGATCCTCGAAACCCGCAAGGATCTCGATCGCAGCGCACGCCAGCAGGCACTCGAAGGTCTGCTGCAGGAGTTTCACATCAGCCACATCCGCGACAGCCTCGGCATGAGCCTGTCCGGTGGGGAGCGGCGCCGTGTCGAGATTGCCCGCGCCCTCGCGACCGCACCGAAGTTCATCCTGCTCGACGAGCCCTTTGCCGGCGTGGATCCGATCTCGGTAGGCGATATCAAGCAGATCATTCAACACCTCAAAGCCAAAGGCATCGGCGTACTGATCACCGATCACAATGTGCGCGAAACCTTGGACATCTGCGAGACGGCCTATATCGTCAATGACGGCCAGCTCATTGCCGAAGGCGATGCTCAGACCATCCTGGCCAATCAACTGGTCAAGGAAGTGTACCTGGGCCACGAATTCCGGCTCTGACCGGTTTTTTCAGGAGAGGTCGCGCCACGGGCTAGGCAAAGGCTTCGCCAGCAGGCATATAATTTGCTTCCTCTGGCGCCCAAGCCGCCAACAGTCGGAACAGGCGCGGTTGCGCCGGCAAACAAGGTTCGAAGTCCTCTGCCATGAAACCATCGCTAGTCCTGAAGATGGGCCAGCAGCTGACGATGACGCCGCAGCTGCAACAGGCCATACGGTTGCTCCAGTTGTCCACGCTCGATCTCCAGCAGGAGATTCAGGAAGCGCTGGATTCCAACCCCATGCTGGAACGCGAAGAAGATGGGGACGATTTCGACGGCTCGGACGTAATGGCCGAAGCCATCGAGGCCAAGCCGGACAGCACGGCGACATCCGAGCCTGACGGCGCCGACAGCCGCTACGAGGACAGCATCGGCACGGCGGCGGACAATCCCGATGACGCGGACTGGAGCGATCGCATCCCCAACGAACTGCCCGTCGACACCGCTTGGGAAGACATCTATCAGACCAGCGCCAGCAGCCTGCCGAGTAGCGACGACGACGAGTGGGACTTCACCACTCGCACCTCTGCCGGCGAAAGCCTGCAGAGCCACCTGCTCTGGCAATTGAATCTCGCGCCGATGAGCGACACCGACCGCCTCATCGCTGCCACCCTGATCGACTGTATCAATCCGCAGGGCTACCTCGAGGAAAGCCTCGAGGAAGTGCTGGAGTCCTTCGATCCAGAACTCGAGATCGAACTCGACGAGATCGAAGTGGTGCTGCGTCGCATCCAGCAATTCGAGCCCGCCGGCATCGGCGCCCGCGACCTGCGCGAATGCCTGCTCCTGCAGCTGCGCCAATTGCCCGAGCGGACACCCTGGCTGCCCGAGGCCATGCGCCTGGTCAGCGACCATCTGGACATCCTCGGCAACCGCGACTACAGCCTGCTCATGCGCCGCATGAAGCTCAAGGAAGACGAACTGCGCCAGGTCGTCGACCTGATCCAGACCCTGAACCCGCGGCCCGGCTCGCAGATCGAGACGAGCGAACCGGAATATGTCGTGCCGGACGTCATCGTGCGCAAGCATAACGATCGCTGGCTGGTCGAACTCAATCAGGAAGCGATGCCCCGGCTGCGGGTGAACGCGCAGTACGCTGGCTTCGTCAAGCGCGCCGATTCCAGCGCGGACAATACTTTCATGCGTAACCAGCTGCAGGAGGCGCGCTGGTTCATCAAGAGCCTGCTGAGCCGCAACGAAACCCTGATGAAGGTGGCCACCCAGATCGTCGAGCATCAACGGGGCTTCCTCGATCATGGCGACGAGGCCATGAAGCCGCTGGTGTTGCACGATATCGCCGAGGCCGTGGGCATGCACGAATCGACCATCTCCCGCGTGACCACCCAGAAATACATGCATACCCCGCGCGGGATATACGAACTCAAGTACTTCTTCTCAAGCCACGTCAGCACCGCCGAGGGCGGCGAGTGCTCCTCCACCGCGATCCGCGCGATCATCAAGAAGCTGGTGGCGGCGGAAAACCCGAAAAAGCCGTTGAGCGACAGTAAGATCGCTGGTTTACTGGAGGAGCAGGGCATCCAGGTAGCACGCCGCACCGTCGCCAAATACCGTGAATCGCTCGGTATCGCGCCGTCCAGCGAGCGCAAGCGGTTGCTGTAGGTTACCGGTTGACCGACGATCTCTTCCGCTGGCGGGCCCGGTCCCGCCAATCCGCACGTGGCAAAAGGAGATGCAGTATGCAAGTCACTATCACTGGCCTTCACCTTGAAGTTACCGAGCCCCTGCGTGACTACGTCGAGGAAAAATTCGAAAGACTGTCGCGGCATTTCGATCGCATCATCGGTGTTCAGGTGATTCTCCAGGTCGAAAAGCTCAGGCAGAAGGCCGAAGCCACGCTCCACGTCGCCGGGCGCGAAGTCGTCGCCAATGCCGAGCACGAAGACATGTATGCCGCCATCGACCTGCTTGCTGACAAGCTCGATCGTCAGCTCATCAAGCACAAAGAAAAACAGCTCGACCACAACCAGGGTGCCCTAGCCCGCTAACCCCATCATGATCCGACTTGAACATATCCTGACCCCCGCACGTTCCCTCGTGAACGTGCCGGGCGGCAGCAAGAAGCGCGTCCTGGAACAGATCGCCAAGGTGATCGCCAGGGATCTCCCAGACCTCGACCCACAAGCCATCTTCGAAAGCTTCGTCGCACGCGAGAAACTCGGCTCCACAGGCTTCGGCAACGGAATCGCCATCCCCCCATTGCCGCATGAGCGGATGCGCCTCGCCGCTGAGTGCCGTGCTGCACCTCGATGCTCCAGTGGATTTCGACGCGATCGACGGCGCCCCGGTGGACCTGCTGTTCGTCCTGCTGGTGCCCGAAGCGGCCACCGATGAGCACCTGGAACTGCTTCGCCAGATCGCCAGCATGCTCGACCGCGAGGATGTGCGTGAACGTTTGCGCCAGGCCTCGACGTCGGAGGCGCTCTACCAGACGGTGGTCGATATCCAGAGCGGCCAATAGCAGGGCCGGACACCGCACGCCAGCATGAAGTGAGGAACGAGACGTGCCCAAGACCTGTCAGCGCTCGAGACACCGACACCTGGCGACGCCAGGTGTGGACCACTGGCTCCAAGGGGCGGCGACGAGATGCGTCTGATCATCGTCAGTGGTCGTTCCGGTTCGGGTAAAAGCACCGCCCTCGACGTGCTCGAGGACAACGGTTTCTATTGCATCGACAACCTGCCGGCGGGACTTCTGCCCGAGCTTGCCGAGCGTGCGCTCCTGCACACCGAACTGCTGCAGCCGCAGGTAGCCGTGTCCATCGATGCACGCAACCTGCCGAGCCAGCTCAAACGCTTCCCTGAGCTTCTGATCGAGGCACGCGCACGCCATATTCAATGCGACGTGCTCTACCTGGACGCCGCCGACGAAACCCTGCTCAAGCGCTTTTCCGAAACCCGCCGACGCCACCCGCTGACAACGGAGCGCCGCTCGCTCGCCGAGGCCATTCGCGACGAAGAGAAGCTGCTCGCTCCGATCATCGACCACGCCGATCTCAAGATCGACACGACGCACCTGAATCTCTATCAGCTGCGTGACACGCTGAAACTGCGTCTGCTGAACAAACCCGAGCCCGGCACGGCGTTTCTCTTCGAATCCTTCGGCTTCAAGCGCGGCATGCCTGTCGATGCTGACGTGGTGTTCGACGTGCGCTGCCTGCCGAATCCCTATTGGAAAGCCGAGCTGCGCGACTATTCTGGTCTCGACCAGCCGGTGATCGATTACCTTGCGCAGCAGGCCGACGTGGAGGAGATGTTTCAGGACATCCATGCCTACCTCAGCAAGTGGCTGCCACGCTTCGCCGCCAGCAATCGCGCCTATGTCACGGTCGCGATCGGCTGCACTGGCGGGCACCACCGCTCGGTGTATCTGGCTGAGCGACTGTGTCAGGCGCTGCGCGAGCCTCTGAAGAACGTCCAGGTCCGCCATCGCGACCTGGTCTAGGAAGAACCATGCCTGCCTGCGATATCACCATCGTCAACAAACTCGGGCTACACGCCCGGGCCGCCGCCAAGTTCGTCGGGGTCGCCAACCAATTCCCCTGCGACATCCGTATCGGCCGCTGCCCCGACACCGTGGTCGACGGCAAGAGCATCATGGCCGTGATGATGCTGGCGGCGAGTAAAGGGACCACCCTGCACATGCGCACCGAAGGCGAGCAGGAACAAGACGCCATGAATGCACTGATCGCGCTTATCGAGGACTATTTCGAGGAAGGGGGAATAGGCTGGTCGCCGAGAGGCTGATTTCAGGCCAGGTGCCGATAGCGGTGTGATACCTGGATCGTCCGAGGGCTGCTGCTTCCGTTCTTGCCGGGGCAGATCGGGTTGACCGACCGGCCCCTCCCTTAGCCTGTCAGCTTCCGGCGACCTTCATACGCTCGATCAGCACCGAGCCGGTGTGGATGCTGCTGCGGGTTTCGATGTCACAGCCCACGGCGACGATCTGCTGGAACATATCGCGCAGGTTGCCGGCGATGGTCACCTCTTGCACCGGGAACTGGATCTCACCGTTCTCGACCCAATAGCCGCCTGCGCCTCGCGAGTAATCGCCTGTCACCAGATTCAGCCCCTGCCCCATGAGCTCGGTCACCAGCAGGCCGCGCCCCATGCGGCGGATCAGCGCCGCCTGATCGTCGTCACCATGGGTGACGAAGAGGTTGTGGACCCCGCCCGCGTTCGCCGTGCTGGGCATCCCCAGCTTCCGGCCCGAATAGGTGCTGAGCACATAAGAGACGAGCTGCCCCTTGTCCACGAACGGCTTGGCGTAGGTCGCCAGACCGTCGCCGTCGTAGCCGGCACTCGCCAGGCCCCGCAGCAGGTGCGGGCGCTCGTCCAGGCTCAGCCACTCGGGAAACAGCGTCTGGCCAAGCGCATCCTCAAGATAGGAAGCCTTGCGGTAGAGGTTGCCACCGGATATGGCAGACAGGAAATGACCGAGCAAGCCGGTGGCAAGCTCGGCCGAAAACAGCACCGGCACGTCACAGGTCGGCACAGGTCGCGCACCGAGGCGCCGCACCGCACGTTCAGCGGCACGCCGGCCGATCGACTCGGCGCCGCTCAGCTCGCTGGCGACGCGATTGACGTCATAGTGATAGTCGCGCTGCATCTGCCCGTCGGCCTCGGCAATCATCACGCAGCTCAGACTGTGCCGGCTACTGCAATAGCCACCGATGAAGCCGTTGCTGTTCCCGTAGCCACGGATGCTACGGTGCGTGCTCAGGCTGGTGCCGTCCGCATTGCGTATGCGGGCATCCGTGTCGAACGCCGCCGCCTCGCAGGTCAGGGCCAGCTCGATCGCCTCGTCCGGGGCCATCGGCCAGGGATGATAGAGGTCCAGGTCCGGCACCTCGCGGGCCATCAACTGGGGATCGGCGAGCCCGGCGAAGCTGTCTTCCGAAGCATGCCGGGCGATGGCCAGCGCGGCGGCCACGGTTTCACGAATAGCGTCATCACCACTGCCCGTGGTACTCGCCGAACCCTTCCGCTGGCCGAGATAGAGGGTGATGCCGAAGCCCTGATCCCGGTTGAACTCGACGGTTTCGACTTCGCGCTGGCGCACGGTCGTGGACAGCCCCTGTTCCATCGATACCGACACCTCGCAGCCCGTGGCGCCTTGCTTGTGCGCCTCGTCGAGGATGCGCTGGACACGCTCGCGCAGTGCCGGCAGTGCGTCCGGGCCTATCGCATCAACTTCAGTCATAAAACACTCCGAACCCTGATTCACTGATTCGCAACCGTCGCGACCTGCCTGCCACCGGCCGGCGGGGCTGCTGTTATCATGGCGGCATTTCCATCTGGATCCGCCCCATGTCTGATATGTCCGACCTCGACGATTTCGAGGAAAAAAGCAAAAGCCAGGTCAAGCGTGAAATGCATGCGTTGCAGGAACTGGGTGAGCGCCTGACCACACTCAAGCCCGAGCTGCTCGACCGCCTGCCCTTGACTGACGCCTTGCGCAAAGCGCTGGACGACGCTCCGAAACACAAGGCCCACATCGCGCGTAAACGCCATTCGCAATACATCGGCAAGCTCATGCGCGACCAGGACGTCGACGCCATCCTGGCGCTGGTCGACCAGCTCGACGCCTCGACGCGCCAGTACAACGAACGCTTCCATGCCCTCGAGCGGTGGCGCGATCGCCTCATCGCCGGCAATGACGAAACCCTCGAGGCCTTTGTCGCCGACTACCCGGAAACCGACCGGCAGCACCTGCGCAGCCTGATCCGTCATGCCCAGCATGAAGCCGCCCGAAACAAGCCCCCCGGCCGCCAGCCGCAAGATATTCAAGTACATCCGCGAACTGGACGAGACGCAGCGAGGGCTGCGCTAAACCCATTCGGCTCGACGCTCGGCGCCAGACGGCGTCCGCACGTCGAGCTGACTTCCGGCATCAAGCGCCTGTGCCCCCGACGGTGATCCCGTCGATCTTCAGCGTCGGCTGCCCGACGCCAACCGGCACGGACTGACCGTCCTTGCCGCAGGTACCCACACCGCTGTCGAGCGCCAGGTCATTGCCGACCATCGAGACCTTGTTCATCACGTCAGGACCGTTACCGATCAGCGTGGCGCCCTTGACCGGTGCAGTGATCCGCCCATCCTCGATGAGATAGGCCTCGCTCGTGGAAAACACGAACTTGCCGCTGGTGATATCCACCTGCCCGCCGCCAAGATTGGCGCAATAGATTCCCTTCTTCACCGAACGGATGATTTCCTCCGGATCGCTCTCGCCCGCCAGCATGTAGGTGTTGGTCATGCGCGGCATCGGCAGATGCGCGTAGGACTCGCGCCGCCCGTTGCCAGTCGGCGAAACGCCCATCAGGCGCGCATTGAGCTTGTCCTGCATGTACCCCTTGAGCACGCCGTTCTCGATCAGCGTGGTGCACTGGGTGGGTGTGCCTTCATCGTCGACACTTAGCGAGCCGCGGCGATCGGCCAGCGTACCGTCATCGACGATGGTGCAAAGTTTGGAGGCGACCGGCTGCCCGAGGCGACCGCTGTAGGCCGAGCTGCCCTTGCGGTTGAAATCGCCTTCGAGTCCATGGCCGACCGCCTCGTGAAGCAGCACACCGGACCATCCCGACCCCAGCACCACCGGCAGGGTACCCGCCGGCGCAGCCACCGCCTCGAGGTTGACCAGCGCCTGGCGCAAGGCCTCACGGGCATAGCCCATGGCCCGATCCTCCTGCAGGAAATAGTCGTACCCGGTGCGACCGCCACCGCCCTGGCCACCGCGCTCGCGTCGACCGTTCTGTTCGACGATCACGCTGACATTGAAACGCACCAGCGGACGAATGTCTGCGGCTAGCGCCCCGTCCAGACCGGCCACCAGCACGTGGTCCCATACGCCCGCCAGGCTGACGGTTACCTGCTTGATTCGCGGATCGAGTGCACGGGTCGCAACGTCGATGCGCTTGAGTAGCTCGACCTTCTCGGCGCGCCCCATTCCATCGAGTGGATTCTCCTGCCGATACAGCGGCGTGAACGTGGCGCGGGACAACACACCCACGCGTCCGTGCTGCCCGCTCCTGGCGATCGAACGCGCCGCCTCGGCAGCTTGCCGCAACGCGTCGGCGTTGATGGCATTGCTATAAGCGAAGCCAGTCTTCTCCCCTGACAACGCCCGAACGCCCACACCTTGCTCGATATGAAAACCACCTTCCTTGACGATGCCATCTTCGAGCACCCAGGACTCGGTCACCTGGTCCTGGAAATACAGATCCGCCGCGTCGATACCAGGACCGGCCAGCTCCCCAGCAGGCCCGGCAGGTCCTCGAGACCCAAGCCGCCAGGGGTAAGCAGGCGTTCGGTAACAGGCAACAGCAATTCACTCATAACTACTCCAATGTGCCAGAGGCCATACGGGGGCGGAGAATCGGCGGTGACGCGACAGCGGCATGCGCTCGCGTGCGGCCTGCTGAGCCGCGACGTCGCGCTCGGCACTCAGGGCGACCTCGCCCTCGTCGCGTTCGGCGACGACCTGCCCCCAGAAGTCCACGATAGCCGAATGACCATGGGTCAGACGACCGCCGGGGTGTTCGCCACCCTGTGCTGCGGCCAGCATATAGCATTGCGTCTCGATGGCTCGCGCGCGAATGAGGATCTCCCAATGTGCCCGACCGGTGACGCGGGTGAAGGCTGACGGCGCGCTGATCAGCTCGGCACCGGCCAGACGCAGCGCGGTGTAGAGATCGGGAAAGCGCAGGTCATAGCAGACCGTCATCCCCAATCGCCCGACGGGCGTATCGGCGACCACGATCCGATCGCCCGCCGCGTAGCTGTCCGACTCGCGATAACGCCCCTGGGCATCGCTGACCTCGGCGTCGAACAGATGCAGCTTGTCATAGCGGGCGACGCGCTGCCCCTTGTCGTCGATCAACAGCGAACAGGCACAGACCTTGCCCTGCGGCTGGCCATCAGGCGGAAGCGGCAAGGTGCCACCGACCAACCACAAACCGAGCTCGGAGGCTGTGCGCGCCAGCCATGGCAGGATTGGCCCAACCCCTCGGCCTCGTCGCGCCCCACACGGGCGAGGTCGGATCGCCCCATAGCCGCGAAATTCTCCGGCAACACGGCGAGTTTCGCACCGGCGACAGCGGCCTGCTCCAGCAGGCGCGTGGCTGTGGCGAGGTTGGTCGCGATATCGGCCTGGCTGGCCATCTGGATCACGGCTAGGTTCATCGGGGCACCAGCTCGGCAACCAAGGCCGATCAGTTGGGGTTCTCGAAGGGTCGATCGAAGGTGATCTGCGGCGACTGCCAGGGGCCCTCGACCCGATATTGCACGGTGGCGAAGCGAGCGACCCTGTCGCCCAGCAGTTTATCCGCGACGAACAGCGCCCCGCCGATGGCGGGCGCTCCCACGATCAGTGCCGCCAGCGGCAGGTTGTTACTGACCGGCAGCGTAACCAACAGTTTCGCATCGATCCGGTCATTGGCCATGTCGAGCTGCCCCTGCAATTCCAGGTTGCTCGACGGCCCGGTGACCTTGAGCGGCTCGCGCGTGACATAAAGCCCATCGGTCGCCTGCAGGTCGGCCGTGATCCGGTCATAACTAAGCCCCTTGCTGAACAGATCGGAAAAATCCAGCCTCAACCGCCGACCGATCGAATCGAAATTGAGCAGACCGAATACACGCAGTGCCTGCGCACTGCCATCGACCTCCCGCAGCTGCCCTTTTCGCAGGCTGCCCTTCAACGCACCCGATAGTCGCTGGAAACCAAAGAACGCCGGTGAGCCGGGCCAGCGCCCATCGACCGTCAGTGAAAAGGACTCGCTGGTGGTCGAGGGCGCAAAGCCCCACGCCAGCAAGACGTCGGCAAGGTTGGCCCCGGCCAACCCGCCCTTGTACCAGGTACGATCGCCGGCCCACCCGCCCTCGCCAGTCAAGTTGATACCGCGCAGGCCGAGGTTAAGGTCGCTGAATGCGACGCCGCCTGCGGCAGGCCGGAGCTTCAACGACCAGGGACCCAGCGCGGCGGAGCCCTGATACACCTGCCCGATCGAGACATCCATGGCCGGCACGCCGCCCGGATCGACACCGGCGAGCGGATCACGAGGCTCGGCACCAGCATCGGCCGGCGCGGGCGCAGGCAGGCGCAGATGGGAGAGGTTCAACGTGATCGGCTCGGTCGAGTCCGGCAACTGGACCTCGCCTGCAATGGTCTCGCTGCCCAGCGCAAGGGACCAGCCGGCCGCCTGGCGCCTGAGATCGACACCCAACGCCTCGACGCGGGTGCCGAAGCCCTCGAAGCGGCCAATGTTCAGCTGCGCGCGCCGCAATAGCGAGACGGCACCAGCGTCTTCGGCGGGCTGGCCGAACGACTCGCGCAACGCCCCCCACTGACCCGCGTCGAGCGTCGCCAGGTTACCGCGCACATAGAGCCCAGCGTCACTGCGTCGATTCGCCGCCCCGCCGCCCAGCACCAGCTCACCGCCGCCTTCCAGCAGTCTGCCGGTGGGCCCGCCGAACGCCAGCGTCGCCAGCTCGCCGTGCTTGAGGCTCAACCGTTGCTGCTCGCCACCGAGTGACAGCCGCAACGTGGTATCCCGACGCTCATCGGCAGACTTGGCGAAAGGCGCAGGCAGGTCGAGACGGGCACCGATCAGCGACGAATCCAACTGGAGCTGGTTGTCGCCTCCGCCGAGCGACAGGGCCAGCTGCAGCGGCAGCTCTCCGGTGATGGGCAGGGGTCGTTCAATCTTCTGCCAATCCAGCAGCGCCTGTATCGCAACGCGCCCGGTGGTCTGGATGCGGGTTGCCGGCGCCCCGGGTTGCCCGGTTGCGCTGGCCGACCCGCGCCACTGCGCGCCCAGGCTTCGCGCCTGGATACCCTGCCCACTGAGGCCACGCTCGGTGTCATAGCGGAAGGTCCCTGCCACCGCGTCGAACGCCAGGTCTGCCTGCGCGATATAAAGCGAGGCGTCACGGCTGTTGAAATCAACCTTGGCTTTCGGCGTCTCGCCCTTGGCGAGCGGTATGTCCAGGTCCAGCTCGCCAGTCAGCGGGCCGTCGCCCGTCCAGCCGGCGACCAGATCCGCCGTGCCGATCGGCGCGACCTGCAGCAGTGTCAACGCATCGCGGACGTTGCCCTCGACGGCACCCTGCACGGACAGCCGCGGCACACCGCCCCCCTGGCGGCGAGGGATCTGCGCGCGGGCATCATGTACCCGGCTGTCGAGCATGCGCCCATCGGCCAGCCGCACCCGCACGCCGCTGTCTTCGATGAGCACTTCGCCATGCGCCTCCCGCAGCACGGGCCAACCCGGCTGGAAGGCCAGCTCGGCGTCCCTGACTTTGAAATACAGCCCCAGGCTGCGCGCCTCCTCGGCGGCATCCCTGGCGATCGAGCCCTGGTACTCGAAGTACCCCTGCTCGACGGTGCCGCCGCGAATTGCCGTCTGCAGCCACTCGGCCAGCGGGGCGCTAAGCGCCGGCGAACGCGTTGGCAGGTACCTGGCGGTGTAGGCGGCGTCGCCGTTGCGTATCCCCACGCGGAGATCCATGTAGTCCTCGAGGGCCGGGTCACGCATCAGCCGGATCAGGAAGTCGCCGGCGATCTGCCCCTCTTCGCCCTCGACCTGCAGGTAGGGTGCGACCAAGGTGAACGCTTCCTCATCGAAGGTCCAACGAAGACTGCCCCGGCTGGTGCGATAGCGCCAGGGCTCGGCGAACAGCTCGGCGAGATGCAGGCTGAAGTCCTGGTTGTCGAAGCGCAGCTCGCCGGCGCCAAGGTCACCGCGGACCAATCCGTTGACGTTGTGGACCGCCGGTATCCAGTGATAAGCGTCGATCCCCACCGCGTCCAGGTTGCCCGCGAAGGTCAGGCGTTCCGCGCCGGTTTCGCGTGGGCGGTAGCCGAGCTGCAGGTTGCGCAGCGTCCCTTCCGGCGCAAGGGCCTCAAGGTAGGCCTGCGCCATGTCGGGCAACGGCGCCAGCCCCTCGACAAGCCTGGCCAGAGTTGCCAAGGGGACGCGGTCGGCCTGGAGCTGCCAGCGATCCGCCTCGGCATCCTGGCTAAGCAACACACGCATCTCCGGCCACCGGCTGTCACCCAGGTCGAAGGACAGGCCGTCGAGTTGCAGCCGATAGCCTTGTGGCTGACGGTCGAGGTAGGCGTTGAGCGCTAGGTCCTCGATCCCCAGCATTTCGCGCTCGGCCGGCCCGACGTCGACCTTCGGCAGGTTCAGCCGTGCCACGGCGCGTGCAACGCCCCGCTCACGCCAGTCGAGCCAGATTTCCCCGCCGCCCTGCAGCTGTCCGACGCGCAGGCCATCAACCAGGCTGGTGGGCAGCCAGGCGGCCCAATCACTCTGCGGCAGGCTGAGGTACAGGCGCGCCGTGACATCCTCCCAGCGCGCCGGCGCCCACTGTGCATCGGCCCGCAGCGCAAGCGGCTTGCCGTCCGGAAGCAGCATGCGGCCGTCCAGTTCGAACCCATCGCCTAAGCTGCGCAGCTCGACGTCGACGTAACTGAGCGTTAGCGGAGCGCCTGCCTGTGGCTGGAACGTGACCTGGCTGTCGTGCAGCCTGAGCTGCTCGACACTCCGAAGGCGCGCAAGGAGCTGTTCAGGAGCTAGCGGCGGCGCGCCGTCGCGCTCCGGCATGCCGCTCAAGCGCCAGCCGCCCTCTGCCCCTTCGACGACGCTCAGGTGAACGCCGCTGAAGGTGACCGACGCCAGCTGCAACGTGCGCGACCAGAGGCTCTCGGCGAGGTCCGGCACGACCGCCAGCGAATCCAGGCGAACCGCCTCGTCGCCCTCGCCGAGCTGCACGTCGCGGGCAACCAACCGCGGACGGAACCCCTCCCAGCGGCCTTCGAGGCGCCCCAGGGTCACCGGCATTCGCAGCAGTTCCTGCGCTTTGCTCTCGGCTTCCGCACGATACTCGGCCACCCAGGGCACCAGCTGCCTGCCAAGGCTGACGTAAAACGCAGCCAGTATCAGGCCGACCGCGGCCAGCCAGAGGCATCGACGCGACAGTGCAATCATCAGGGCGGGGAGCCGACTCATACGGATGCGCTCCAGTCATCCGGGCCTACGTGGCCAGGCTTGCATCTATTCAGAGCAGCACCACATCGTACTGTTCCTGGGAATACATGGTCTCGACCTGGAATTTGATCGAACGGCCGATAAAGCTCTCCAGGTCAGCGACATTGCCTGATTCTTCATCGAGCAGGCGATCGATCACCTTCTGGTTCGCCAGCACGCGGTAGCCCTCGGCCTGGTACGCGCGCGCTTCGCGCAGGATTTCGCGGAAGATCTCGTAGCAGACGGTTTCCGGCGTCTTCAGTTTGCCGCGCCCCTGGCAACACATGCACGGCTCGCACAGGACCTGCTCGAGGCTTTCACGGGTGCGCTTGCGGGTCATCTGCACCAGCCCGAGTTCGGTGATGCCGATGATGTTGGTCTTGGCGTGGTCGCGCTCGAGCTGCTTCTCCAGCGTCCGCAGGACCTGACGGCGGTGTTCCTCGTCCTCCATGTCGATGAAGTCGATGATGATGATGCCGCCCAGGTTGCGCAGGCGCAGCTGTCGGGCGATCGCGGTCGCCGACTCGAGGTTGGTCTTGAAGATCGTCTCTTCGAGGGTGCGATGACCGACGAAGGCACCGGTGTTCACGTCGATGGTGGTCATGGCCTCCGCCGGATCAATGATCAGGTAGCCACCGGACTTGAGCATGACCTTGCGCTCGAGCGCCTTCTGGATTTCGTCCTCGACGCTGTACAGGTCGAAGATGGGGCGCTCGCCGGGATAGTGTTCCAGATGCTCGCTGAGTTCGGGCATCAGCTCGGCGACGAACTGCCGGACCTTCTGGAAGTTCTCCCTCGAGTCGATGCGAATCTTCTCGATCCGGGGATTGACCAGGTCGCGCAGGGTGCGCATCGCCAGGGACAGGTCCTCGTAGATGACCGATGGCGAGGCGGCGGTCTTCATCTGGCCGTCGATCTGTTCCCAGAGCCGGCGCAGATAGCGGATATCCATGAGAATTTCGTCGCTGCCGGCCCCCTCGGCCGCCGTGCGCAGAATGAAGCCACCGGTTTCCTTGATACCCTCGGCGGCAATGCACTCCATCACGACCTGCTTGAGCCGCTCGCGCTCGGCCTCGTCTTCGATGCGCAGGGAAATACCCACGTGACTGGTGCGCGGCATGTACACCAGATAGCGCGAGGGGAATGGACAGCTGCGTGGTCAGCCGAGCGCCCTTGGTACCGATGGGATCCTTGGTGACCTGCACCACCAGTGCCTGCCCCTCATGGACCAGCGCGCTGATCGGCTCGACGGCGTTGCCTTCACGCGCGGAGATCTCCGAGGCATGGATGAACGCGGCCCGCTCCAGGCCGATGTCGACGAACGCCGCCTGCATGCCGGGCAGTACCCTGACGACCTTGCCCTTGTAGATATTGCCGACGATGCCCCGGCGCTGTGTGCGCTCGACGTGGACTTCCTGCAGGACACCGTTTTCGACCACCGCCACCCGCGATTCCATGGGGGTGATGTTCATCAGAATTTCTTCACTCATTGTTCTTCTCGGCCGGTGGCGATGGTCTGGAGCAGCCGAAGCTGACGAGATTGGCCCGATTCTAACGGCATACGCGTACGAGCCACAGGCGCTAGGTCGAGCTTTTAGTCCAGTACGGCAGGCCGCGCGCCTCGAGCAGTTGTGCCGTTTCGCACAATGGCAGCCCCACCACGGCGGAGTAGCTGCCGCGCAGGCTGCTGACGAATATTGCGCCCAGCCCCTGGATGGCATAGCCGCCCGCCTTGTCCTGCGGCTCGCCGCTGGCCCAGTAGGCCTCGGCTTCGGCTGGCGTGATCGAGCGAAAGCCGACGTGGCTGCCGACCAACCGCACCTCGCATCCTGCCTCTCCAGCCAGGGCGACAGCGGTCAGCACCTGATGCTCGCGCCCCGACAGGGCGCCGAGCATGGCCAGCGCATCGGCCCGGTCCCCCGGCTTGCCGAGAATGCGTTCGTCGAGCACCACGGTCGTATCGGCGCCGAGAACGAAGGCACCCGGCTCATCAAGCGCTGCAAGGCCGGCAGCAGCCTTCTCGCGCGCGAGACGCTGCACGTAGGCCTCAGGGGCTTCGCCAGGGAGGGGCGTCTCATCAATGGAAACGGATAGAAGCGAAAAGGGGGCGCCGATCTGGGTCAGCAGTTCACGGCGCCTGGGCGACGCAGAGGCGAGAAACAATGCAGCCATGCCTGATCCTTGAAATTACCGTCGGCGCAGGTTCGCATATCCCTCGAACAGCCGGAAGCGCATCAGCACGGCCGGACCATAGCCAATCAATAGACGTTGAAGCGCCGGCGCGCCCACTGCAGCGCCACGAAGACCCAAGGCCAGAGCAAGGCACTGACCGGGACGGGGACGAGAAAAAGCAGCGTCGGCGGACGGTTGCCGGTGAGCGTGTTGAGCCAGAGGTGAACCAGCTGCCCGAGCCCGAGAATCACCAGTAGGACCAGGCTTTGCTGCAGCAGCGGGAACATGCGCAGGCGCTGGTTCAGGCTCAGCACGAGGAAGGTCACGAGCAACAACGGCAATCCGTTCTGCCCGAGCAAGGTCCCGGCGAGCACATCCAGCATCAGCCCGAAGAAGAATGCTGCCGCCATACCGCCGCGATGAGGCAGGGTAATCGCCCAATAGGCGATGAACATGCCCAGCCAGAGGGGCCGCGCGAGCTCCGTGTTGGCCGGCATCGGCGCGATGCTCAGCAGCAGCGCAACCGATAAAGACACCCAGATGACCCAGCCGTTGTTCGCGCGACCGCTGATCACTGTCGTGCCTCGCCATCGGTACCCGGGGCCGCAGCGGGCACAGAATCTTCTGGGGTCCTGTCGGCATCACCAGCCGGAGCGGTATCTGCCCCGGGCGCGGCCTGCTCGGCGGCCTCGCGATCGGCCGACTCCTGCGCTTCGGCCGCCGCACTGGCGCGCTCTTCGGGTGTTCGTGAATCGCTGAAGACCAGCAGCAGGTAGCGGCTACGATTGAGCATCGCCGTCGGCGTGGCGCGGACGATGGAGAATGGTTGGCCGGAACCGCGAATCACCTCAGTGACCTGGGCGACCGGATAGCCACTGGGAAAGCGCTGTCCCAGGCCCGAGCTGACCAGCAGATCCCCTTCCTTGATGTCCGCCGTTTCCGCCACATGGCGCAGCTCCAGGTAGTCCGGGCTGCCGGTGCCGATGGCGATCGCCCGCAAGCCGTTGCGGTTGACCTGCACCGGAATGCTATGCGTGACATCGGTAATGAGCAGTACGCGCGCCGCATAGGGCATCACCTCGACGACCTGGCCCATCAAGCCGCTGGCGTCGAGCACCGGCTGGCCGACGAAAACGCCGTCGCGCTCCCCCTTGTCGATGAGGATACGGTGCGTGAAGGGATTGGGGTCGAGCCCGATCAGCTCGGCCACCAGCACCTTGTCATCGACCAGCGCTGCCGAGTTCAGCAGCTCGCGCAGTCGCACGTTCTGCTCGGTCAAGGCGGCCAGTTTCTGCAGGCGCCGCTGCATGAGCAAGGCTTCAGCCTTGAGCTTCTCGTTCTCCGCGGCCAGGCTGGTGCTGGTGCTCAACTGCTCGGTCGCACGCTGCCAGGTCCGCACCGGCAGGTCGGCCAGCCAATAGAACGGCGTCAGCACGAGCCCCATCTGGCTGCGCAGGGGTTTGAGCGTATCGAAGCGAGCATCCAACACCATCAGCGCGACACACAACACGGCGAGCACCAGCAGGCGCGCACCGAGAAGAGGTCCTTTGGCAAATAGCGGTTTGATGAGCGAATCCTCGCACTGCAGGCTTCAAACTGAACGAGACAAGCCGAACACAGGGCGAGCCAGGGTTCGGCTTGTCACTTGAAACTGGCCAGACCCTCTGCAGGCCGGCCGGAGGTGACCGGCGAGACGGTCGTAAGCGCATGGTCCAGAAGCTGTGAGCGGACGGGTTGCAGCCGCCTCGCCCCAACGCACCGCGGCTTCGACGGCCCGGCCGCCCGTGGATCACTCCGTGGAGAGCAGATCCATGGCGTGACGATCCATCATTTCCAGCGCCCGACCACCGCCCCGCGCCACGCAGGTCAGCGGCTCTTCGGCGACGATCACCGGCAGACCGGTTTCCTGCGCCAACAGCTTGTCCAGATCACGCAGAAGCGCACCGCCACCGGTCAGCACCAGCCCACGCTCGGCAATATCGGACGCCAGCTCCGGCGGCGACTGCTCCAGCGCGCTTTTTGACCGCCTGAACGATGGTCGCCAGCGATTCCTGCAGGGCCTCCAGCACTTCGTTGGAATTGAGGGTAAAGCTGCGCGGCACCCCTTCGGCCAGGTTACGTCCGCGAACGTCCACTTCGCGCACGTCGTTGCCAGGAAAGGCAGTGCCGATCTCCTGCTTGATGCGCTCGGCGGTGGACTCACCAATCAGACTGCCGTAGTTGCGGCGAACATAGGTGACGATCGACTCGTCGAAACGATCGCCGCCGACCCGTACGGACTCGGCGTAGACCACGCCATTGAGGGAAATCAGGGCGATTTCGGTGGTGCCACCCCCGATGTCGACGACCATCGAACCACGGGCCTCGTCGACTGGCAGGCCGGCACCGATCGCGGCGGCCATGGGCTCCTCGATCAGGAAGACTTCGCGGGCGCCCGCGCCCAGCGCCGATTCACGAATGGCGCGACGCTCGACCTGGGTGGACTTGCAAGGTACGCAGATCAGCACGCGCGGGCTCGGCTGCAGGAAGCTGTTCTCGTGAACCTTGTTGATGAAGTACTGCAGCATCTTCTCGCAGACGCTGAAGTCGGCGATCACACCGTCTTTCATCGGGCGGATCGCGTTGATGTTGCCTGGTGTACGCCCGAGCATGCGCTTGGCGTCAGTCCCCACGGCAACGACGCTCTTCTGGTTGCCATGGGAACGAATGGCCACCACGGACGGTTCGTTCAGGACGATACCGCGGTCGCGCACATAAATAAGGGTATTGGCAGTGCCCAGGTCGATCGACAAATCGCTGGAAAACATGCCACGCAGTTTCTTGAACATGGGAAAAGGGCCCTGGGGCAAACGCGTGGGGGAAAAAGTGCCGCAAACTCTAACAATGGCGGGAAGCAAGGGCAAGGCGCGAGTCCAGGCCTGAAGGGCCAGACGTGAGCTGTTGCGCGAAAAATGCGCGCACGAGGAAAATGCATGAGTCGACGTGCAAGCCGCAGCCGTGCTACCGGCTGCGCCGACAGCCATGTAACATTGACGGCTTTTCCGGGCCCGTTGGCCCACTGCTGCAGATCGCCCCTGCCGCCCTCGCGTTGGCCCTGGCCGACGGAAGGCGCACCGATTCGCTTCCCGCTGGAGACTCCCGATGGCGCTTGAACGCTCCGAAGTGGAAAAGATCGCTCACCTGGCCCGCCTGGGTCTGGATGAAGCCGACCTGCCCCGCACCACCGAGACCCTGAACAACATCCTTGGCCTGATCGACCGCATGCAGGCAGTCGACACCACCGGCATCGAACCACTCGCCCATCCGCTGGAGACCCATCAGCGCCTGCGCGCCGACGTGGTCACCGAAAGCAATCAGCGCGACGCCTACCAGGCCATCGCGCCAGCGGTCGAAGAGGGCCTGTATCTGGTTCCACGGGTGATCGAGTAATGAAGGACGCCGACATGCATCAATTGACTCTTGCCGAGATCGCCCGAGCGCTGGCCGACAAGCAATTCTCGGCCGAGGAACTCACCCGTGCGCTGCTGGCGCGCATCCAGCAGCTCGATCCGCAGCTGAACAGCTTCATCACCGTTACCGAGCAGCAGGCACTGGACCAGGCGAAAGCGGCCGATGCACGCCGCGCGAAGGGCGAGAGCGGTGCGCTGCTTGGTGCGCCAATCGGTCACAAGGACCTGTTCTGCACCCAGGGTATTCGGACCAGCTGCGGCTCACGAATCCTCGATGCCTTCAAATCACCCTACGACGCCACGGTCGTCGAGCGCCTCGCCCAGGCCGGTGCCGTGTCGCTGGGCAAGCTGAACATGGACGAGTTCGCCATGGGCTCGGCCAACGAGTCGAGCTACTACGGCCCGGTGAAGAATCCCTGGGACCTGTCCCGCGTCCCCGGCGGCTCCTCCGGCGGCTCCGCGGCGGCCATCGCGGCGCGTCTGTTGCCCGCGGCCACCGGCACCGACACCGGCGGCTCGATCCGCCAGCCAGCTGCACTGACCAACCTCACCGGCCTCAAGCCGACCTACGGCCGCGTTTCGCGTTGGGGCATGATCGCCTACGCCTCGAGCCTCGACCAGGGCGGCCCGCTGGCGCGCACCGCCGAGGATTGTGCGCTGATGCTCTCGGCCATGGCCGGTTTCGACCCGAAGGATTCGACCAGTGTCGATCAGCCCGTCGACGATTACCTCGCCGCGCTCGGCCAGCCATTGACCGGCTTGCGCATCGGTTTGCCGAAGGAATACTTCGGCGCCGGCCTCGACCCGAAGATCGCCGACGCGATGATGACTGTCGTCGAGGAGCTGAAGGCGCTTGGTGCCACGGTCAAGGAAATCAGCCTGCCGAACACTCAGCATGCGATTCCGTCCTACTACGTCATTGCGCCCGCCGAAGCCAGCTCCAACCTGTCGCGTTTCGACGGCGTGCGCTTCGGCTATCGCTGCGCGGACCCCGTCGACCTCACCGACCTCTACAAGCGCTCGCGCGCCGAAGGCTTCGGTGACGAGGTCAAGCGGCGCATCATGGTCGGTACCTACGCGCTCTCGGCCGGCTACTACGATGCCTATTACCTGAAAGCACAGCGCATTCGCCGGCTGATCAAGAACGACTTCGTCAGCGCCTTCGAGGAGGTCGATCTGATCCTCGGCCCGACCACGCCGAACCTGGCCTGGAAGCTGGGCGAGAAGAACGCCGATCCGGTCTCGGCCTACCTCGAGGACATCTACACCATCACCGCCAACCTGGCGGGCATCCCTGGCCTGTCGATGCCGGCCGGCTTTATCGACGGTCTGCCAGTGGGCGTGCAACTGCTGGCGCCCTATTTCCAGGAAGGCCGCCTGCTCAACGTTGCGCACCAGTACCAGCAGGTCACCGACTGGCACCTGCGCGCCCCGGCTGGATTCTGAGGAGATCGAACAGATGCAATGGGAAACCGTGATCGGGCTGGAAATCCACGCACAGCTCAGCACCCAGTCGAAGATCTTTTCCGGCAGCGCCACCACCTTCGGCGCCGAGCCCAACACCCAGGCCAGCCTGGTCGACCTCGGCATGCCCGGCACCCTGCCGGTGCTCAACGCCGAGGCCGTGCGCATGGCCTGCAAGTTCGGCCTGGCCATTGACGCCGAGATCGCCGAGAAGAACGTCTTCGCCCGCAAGAACTACTTCTACCCCGACCTGCCCAAGGGCTACCAGACCAGCCAGATGGATCACCCCATCGTGGGCAAGGGCCACCTGGACATCACCCTGGAAGACGGCACCACGCGCCGCATCGGCATCACCCGCGCGCACCTGGAAGAGGACGCCGGCAAGAGCCTGCATGAAGACTTCCACGGCATGAGCGGTATCGACCTGAACCGTGCCGGCACGCCGCTCCTGGAGATCGTCTCCGAGCCGGACATCCGCAGCGCCAAGGAGGCCGTCGCCTATGTGAAGGCGATCCACGCCCTGGTGCGCTACCTCGGCATCTGCGACGGCAACATGGCCGAAGGCTCGTTGCGCTGCGACTGCAACGTGTCGGTACGCCCGAAAGGCCAGGAAGCCTTCGGCACCCGCGCCGAGATCAAGAACGTCAACTCCTTCCGCTTCATCGAAAAAGCGATCAACCACGAGGTGCGGCGCCAGATCGAGCTGATCGAGGACGGTGGCACGGTGGTGCAGGAAACCCGCCTGTACGACCCGAACACCGACCAAACTAAAGCCATGCGCAGCAAGGAAGAAGCCAACGACTACCGCTACTTCCCCTGCCCTGACCTGCTGCCGGTGGTGATCGAGCAAAGCTTCCTCGACGAAGTGCGCGCCAGCCTGCCGGAGCTGCCCGGCCAGAAGCGCGAGCGTTTCGAGCGTGACTTCGGTCTGTCCGCCTACGACGCCAGCGTGCTGTCGGCCAGCCGCGAGATGGCCGACTACTTCGAACAGGTCAACGCCACCTGCGGCGATGCCAAACTGGCGGCCAACTGGGTGATGGGCGAGCTGTCCAGCCTGCTCAACAAGGAAGGCCTGGACATCGAAAAGTCACCGGTTTCCGCCGAGCAGCTGGGCGGCATGATCCTGCGCATCAAGGACAACACCATCAGCGGCAAGATCGCGAAGATGGTCTTCGAGGCCATGGCCGCCGGTGAAGGTTCGGCCGACGCAATCATCGAGAAGAAGGGCCTCAAGCAGGTCACAGACGCTGGTGCGATCGAAAAGATGCTCGACGAAGTGCTGGCCGCCAATGCCGAGCAGGTCGAGCAGTACCGCGCCAGCGACGAAGCCAAGCGCGGCAAGATGTTCGGCTTCTTCGTCGGCCAGGCGATGAAGGCGTCCAAGGGCAAGGCCAACCCGGCGCAGGTCAACCAACTGCTCAAGAGCAAGCTCGAAGGCTGAGCCACGACGCCGTCCCGGGTGCCAGTGATCGGGCACCCGGGAACGGCTGCGGGGTGAAAGGTTCGAATACTGCGAACCTTAAGCCAACCACCCTGCCTGACCTGTCAGGAAGGATCTGAGCCATGCGAAACCGATTGCTGATCGCTCCGATGCTGCTGGCGCTGGTCTCTGGCTGCATGGACTCGCCGGAGGCGGACGCCACCGAGAGCAGCCTGACCCAACAGGGCAAGGCCTCGTATTACGCGCGCAGCTTCCACGGTGAGGAAACGGCCAGCGGCGAAACCTTCAACCAGAACGAACTGGTCGCGGCGCACAAGACGCTGCCATTCGACACCCGCGTACAGGTGACCAACCTGGACAACGGCAAGCAGGTGACCGTGCGCATCAATGATCGCGGGCCCTACAAGCCGGGGCGGATCATCGATCTGTCCCGGGTTGCCGCGAACCGGATCGACCTGCTGGAAGACGGCGTGGCCCCGGTCAAGATCGAAACGCTCGACTGACCCGCCACACCAACCTCATCACAAGGAGCCCCGATGACCCTGCTGACGTTCGCCTACCTGATTGCCGGCCTGGTACTGCTGGTGGCAGGAGCCGAAGCCCTGGTGCGCGGCGCGTCGAACCTTGCAGCCCGATTCGGGGTATCGCCACTCATCATCGGCTTGACCGTCGTCGCCTTCGGTACCAGCGCGCGCGGAGACCGCGGTCAGCATCCAGGCGTCTCTCGAAGGCAGCGGCGACATCGCGGTCGGCAACGTCATTGGCAGCAACATCGCCAACATCCTGCTGATCCTCGGTCTCTCCGCGCTGGTGGCGCCGCTGCTGGTGTCCCGTCAGCTGGTGCGGCTGGACGTGCCGGTGATGATCGGTGCCGGCGTCCTGACCTTCCTGCTTGCCTGGAACGGCAGCGTCAGCCGCCTGGACGGCATGGTGCTGCTGGCGTTTCTCCTGCTCTATACGCTGTTTCTGATCATCCTGAGCAAGCGGGACAGGAAGCTCGCCGCCACGCTGGAGGCGGTGGAGGCCCCACCCGTCGAGGACAACAGCCGCCCGTTCGGCTGGTTGGTGCAACTGCTGCTGATCGTGCTGGGGCTGGGCCTGCTGGTGCTGGGCTCGAACCTGCTGATCGAAGGCGCAGTGGCCCTGGCCCGTGCACTCGGGCTGTCGGAACTGGTCATCGGCCTGACCGTCATCGCGGTCGGTACTTCGATGCCTGAACTCGCGACCTCGCTCCTGGCGGTCTACCGAGGCGAACGTGACATCGCGGTGGGCAACGTGGTCGGCAGTTGCATCTTCAACCTGCTCCTCGTGCTCGGGGCCGGCGCGGTGGTCTCCGCCGACGGGTTGTCCATTTCACCCAACGCCCTGGCCTTCGACCTGCCGGTGATGCTGGCGGTGTTCATCGCCTGCCTGCCGATCTTCTTTTCCGGCTATCGCATCAATCGCTGGGAGGGCCTGCTGTTCTTCGGCTATTACGGCGCCTATACCCTCTACCTGGTGATGTTCTCGACCGGACTGCCCGCGATCAGCCTGCTGCGCCATGCAATGACTTGGTACGTATTGCCCTTGACCGCCATCACGCTTTTCGTGATCTTTCTGCGCGCCTGGAAGCTCCAGCGCTAAGCCATTCCGTCCCTCTCCGGAGAAGCCCTTCGTGACCCTGATGACGTTTGTCTATTTGATCGCCGGCCTGGTACTGCTGGTGGCTGGCGCCGAGGTGCTGGTGCGCGGTGCCGCCAAGTTGGCCGCACAGTTTGGCATTCCGCCCTTGATCATCGGGCTCACGGTCGTGGCATTCGGTACCAGTGCACCGGAGACAGCCGTCAGCGTTCAGGCCTCGTTGAACGGCAGCGGCGACATCGCGATCGGCAACGTGCTGGGCAGCAACATCGCCAACGTCTTGCTGATCCTGGGTTTGACCGCGCTGATCGCTCCGCTGGTGGTTTCGCGTCAGCTGATCCGTCTGGACGTGCCGTTGATGATCGGTGCCAGCCTGGTCACCTACGCCCTGGCCTGGGACGGCTCGCTGAGCCGCCTCGACGGGGCGCTCCTGTTTGCCGGTGTGCTCGGCTACACCGCGTTTCTGATCGTCAGCAGCCGACGCGCCGCCGCAGCCGGCGGCGGTGACACCGAGGACGAGTTCGCCAAGGAGTACGGCCTGGAAGGCCAGCCCAAGCCCTATGCCACCTTGATCAACGCCGCGCTGGTCATTGTCGGGCTGGCACTGCTGGTGGGTGGTTCGCATTTTCTCGTCGAAGGCGCGGTATCCCTGGCCCGTGCGCTGGGCCTGTCCGAACTGGTCATCGGCCTGACGGTCATTGCGGTCGGCACCTCCCTGCCGGAGCTGGCCACCTCGATCCTGGCGGCCATCCGGGGTGAGCGGGACATTGCCGTGGGCAACATCGTCGGCAGCAACATCTTCAACCTGTTCTGCGTGCTGGGCCTCGCCTCGCTGGTTTCGCCGCAGGCCATCGCCGTAGCCGCCAATGCGCTGGCCTTCGACTTCCCGGTGATGATCGCGGTTGCGCTCGCCTGCCTGCCGATCTTCTTTACCGGTTACGCCATCAACCGCTGGGAAGGCCTACTGTTCCTGGCGTACTACGTCGCCTATACCGTCTACCTGGTGATGGTGAGCACTGGCCGCCCCTCGGCCGATGCCTTCGGTGATGCGATGATCGGCTACGCGCTGCCGCTGACCGCCGTGACACTGGCGATTATCGCCGGTCGTGCCTGGAAGGCACAGCGCCACTGAGTGGCGGTCAGATCCAGCCCAGCCAGTGCAGCAGGAAGAGCCCGACGTTGATGGTCAGCGCCGCGCCCAGCGTGGTGATGACGATGATGGTCGCCGCCAGCTGGTGATTGGAATTGACCGCACGCGCCATGACGAAGCTGGATGCAGCAGTGGGGCAGCCGAAGTACAGGAACAGGATGCCCAGTTCGGCGCCCCGGAACCCGCACAACCAGGCCCCTAGCGTCGCCAGTAGCGGAAACCAGACCATCTTCATCAGGCTCGAGCTCATCGCCAGGCTGCTGCTCTCGCGCAGGACCGAAACCGTCAGCGTGCCGCCGATGCAGATCAGCGCCAACGGCAAGGTCAACTGGGCGAAATACTCCCCGGAAGTCATCAACCATTCCGGCAACGGAACCTGCCAATAGGCGAAGGGGATGGCCGACGTCACCCCGATGACCAGCGGGTTGCGTAGGATGCTGCGAATGATGTCACCCGCATCGGCACGGCCGTCCGGGCTGTAGATGGCCAGCACCACGGCCGACAGGCTGTTGTAGAGCAGAATGACCAGGCCGGCGAGGACACCGCCCAGCGAGAGCCCGTAATCGCCATAGAGGCTGGTCGCCAGCGCCAACCCAACCACCCCGTTGTTTCCGCGAAACGCGCCCTGCACATAAACACCCCGATCCGCCCATGGGCACCGCCAGATCGCCCACGCCCACGCCAACAGAAACCCCGCCACGGTCGCCAGGATGTAATAGATCAGGAGCCTCGGCTGCAAGGCCACATCGAGGTCGGCCTTGATGACCGACAGGAACAGCAGCGTTGGCATCGTCGCCTTGAACACCAGGGTCGATGCCGTATGGATGAAGGCGCCGTCGATCCAGCGCAAGCGCACCAACAGCACGCCGATGAACAGCATGACGAAGACCGGAGCGGTGACGCTCAGCGTCTGCAAAACCAAGGGGAGCATGAAAAACGACCGATGTTGGAGCTGGAAGCTGGAAGCTGGAAGCTGGAAGCTGGAAGCTGGAAGCTGGAAGCTGGAAGCTGGAAGCTGGAAGTCTTCTAGCCCGCGGTCTTCGCGTCAACCGGCAGGCACGGTCGCGCACGCTGATTCATGGCCAAGAGCCGAACCTTCTCGCTTCCCGCCTCGGCTGCGCGACTACCGCCTGACCGGACGCTTCTGCAGTTTGCGTTGCAGGGTGCGTCGGTGCATGCCGAGCGCCCGGGCGGTCGCGGAGATGTTGCCGTCGTGCTCGGCCAGCACGCGCTGGATGTGCTCCCATTGCAGCCGGTCCACCGACATCGGGTTCTCCGGCACCAGGGTATCGAGGTCGGCGTGCTTGGACAGCAACGCCGCGAGCACGTCATCCGCATCGGCCGGTTTGCACAGGTAGTTGCAGGCACCTCGCTTGATGGCCTCGACGGCGGTCGCGATGCTGGAATAGCCGGTAAGGATCAACACCTTCATCTCCGGGTCCAGCTCGAGCAACTTGGGCAGCAGCACCAGCCCGGAGTCACCTTCCATCTTCAGGTCCAGTACGGCGTAGTCCGGCAGGTCCTGCTTCGCCATTTCCAGGCCTTCCTCGGCCGAGCCGGCGATGCTGACATGCAGGCCACGACGACTCATCGCCCGCGCCATGACACGGGTAAACGTCGGGTCGTCATCGACCAGCAGCAGATGGGGCTGATCTTCGCCTTCGTGCTGCAACTCTTCGGTCATGTCCGCTTTCCTCGCATAGTTGTCACCTCAGGGTTCAGGCCCGCACCGAGCCGTGCGGCAGGCGCAGCTCGGTCAAGGTACCGCCATCCTCGTGATTGTAGAGCTTCACCGTACCGCCGGCACGGGTCACGCTGGCCTGGCTGAGAAACAGCCCGAGCCCGAATCCCTTGCCCTTGGTGGTGATGAACGGCCGGCCGATCTGCTCGGCGATGGCCAGGGGTACACCGGCGCCGTGGTCGCGAATGGTCAGCTTGATCCACTGCGCATCCCAGTCCAGGCGGATGTCCAGGTTGTCGGGGCTGGCGTCGGTGGCGTTGTTCAAGAGATTCAACAGAGATTGGCCAAGGTCGGCCGATGGCATCAGGCGTGGTGGCGTGCCCTTGCCCAGGCACTGGAAGCGATAGGTCGCTTCGGGGTGCATCAGGTGCCAGCGTTGCAGGACCGACTCGACCCACTCGCGGGCCGTCTGCTCGACGATCGCCTGGCGGCGGTCGGCCTCGGCCGCGCGGACCAGCTGGCGCAGGCTGTCCTTGCACAACTGGACCTGCGACTGAAGCAGAGCCAGATCCTCGCTCAGTTGCGCAGGCTCCTTGTAGTCCTGTCGCAGCTCCTTGAGCAGCACGCTCATGGTCGCCAAGGGCGTGCCCAACTCGTGCGCGGCGCCAGCCGCCTGGGTGGCGACGGCCAGCAATTGCTGATCGCGCATGCTCTCTTCGCGGCGCTGGGACTGGAACTCCTCCTGGCGCCGCAGCTGCTCGGCCATCCGCGATACGAAGAAGGTGATCAGCGCGGCCGCCAGCGCGAAGCTCAGCCACATGCCGTAGACCAGCATGGTGGTGCGCTCCACGGGCGGCGCGATCACCGGGTCATACCAGACCAGCATCAGCGTGTAGCCCGCCAGCGCGAGCCCGGACAAGACGACCGAATACAGCCACGGCAAGGTGGCCGCCGCGATGGTCAACGGCACCAGGTAGTAGGACACGAAGGGGTTGGTCGAACCGCCGGAGTAATACAGCAGCGCACTGTGGATCAGCAGGTCCGCGCCCAGCTGCACGGCATATTCGAGGTGCGTCACCGGCCAGGGGCCGCGTAGGCGCAACGCGGTCGCCAGGCAGATGGTGGCCGAAATCACCAGCGTGATGCCGAGGTTCAGCCAGGGCAACGCAACCATCTGACTGGCGTAGGCGATACCCACCGCGCCGGCCTGAGCGGCAAGCACGAGCACACGGATCAGGGTGAGCAGGCGTAGGTTCTGGCGACTCGCCGACAGTAGCTGGACGGTAGGGTACATGGGCTCTCCAAAGGTGCCGCGAGTATAACCAAGCACCTGCCGGGCCTGCCTCTGTGCGGCAACGCGACGCACGGAAAAATGCGCACCGGCCGTCAAAAAGGCTAAAGTCTTTCGCGCCGCACCTCCGGTGCCCCATGAATACAGGAGCTTTCATGTTCGTCTCCGTTCCACGCAGCCTCGCGCTGCTGGCCTGCATCGCCTGCCTGCCGGCAGTCGCCGATGAGCCACGCTACAACCAGATTTCGCTGCGCGCCGAAGCCAGCAGCGAGGTCGCCCAGGACCTGATGCACGTCACCCTCTACACCGAGTCCCAGCACGAGGATCCGGCGCAGTTGGCGGCCCGCACCACCGAAGCAATGAACAAGGCTCTGCAGCAGGCGCGCCAGGCCAAGAACGTCCGCGTCAACCAGGGTAGCCGCAGCAGCTACCCGGTGTACGAGGAGAAGGGCCAGCAGATCACCGCCTGGCGTGAGCGCGCCGAGCTGCGCCTGGAAAGCAGCGACTTCGCCAGCCTGTCGAAGCTCACCGCCGCGCTGATGCAGGATCTGAAAATGGGCGGCATGTCCTTCAGCGTCTCCGACCCGATCCGCCAGCAGAACGAGGATGCCCTGCTCAAGGACGCCGTGACCGCCTTTCGCGCCCGCGCGCAACTGGCCACCGAAGCCCTGGGCGGCCGTGACTACAAGATCGTCAGCCTCAACCTGAACAGTGGCGGCGGCTACCAGCCGGAAATGCGCAGCGTCGCCATGAAGCACATGGACGCCATGCCGACCCCGGATATCGAAGCCGGCACCCGGCAGATCAGCATCAGCGCCGACGGTGTCATCGAAGTCCAGATGCCCTGACCGATGCGCCCACCGGGTCGCCAGCCAGGCGACACGGTCCTCTCCCCTGGCGCCACGCACGCCGAGGCGGCGGATGCATGTCGTCTGTAAACACGCGCGGCTCAGGCGGACCGCCCGTAAGGGGCTCGCCCCGGACCGCAGGCTGTACCAGCCGTCAACAAACGAAAACGCCGCGAAGGTCGCGGCGTTCTGCGTGCGGGTGGTCCGCGCTTACAGGTAGTAGGCCTTCAGCGGCGGGAAGCCATTGAATTCCACCGCGCTGTAGCTGGTGGTGTAGGCACCGGTGGAGAACCAGTACAGGCGGTCGCCGCTCGAGAGGTTCAGCGGCAGGCCGTACTTGTAGTGCTCGTACATGATGTCGGCGCTGTCGCAGGTCGGGCCGGCGATCACCACCTCTTCCATCTCGCCCTTCTTCTCGGTCCAGATCGGGAACTTGATGGACTCGTCCATGGTTTCGATCAGGCCGCTGAACTTGCCCACGTCGGTGAACACCCAGCGCTCGACAGCGGTGCGCGACTTGCGCGACACCAGCACCACTTCCGAGACCAGCACACCAGCATTGGCGATCAACGACCGGCCCGGCTCGAGGATGATTTCCGGCAGCTCGTCGCCGAAGTCGTCCTTGAGGAAGCGGATGATCTCGTCGGCGTAGGTGGTCAGGTCGTTGGTCTTGGCGATGTAGTTGGCCGGGAAGCCACCACCCATATTGATCATCTTCAGGACGATGCCGTCCTCTTCCTTCAGGCGTTCGAAGATCACTTTGACCTTGGCGATAGCGGCGTCCCAGACGTCGATGTCGCGCTGCTGCGAGCCCACGTGGAAGGAGATCCCGTAAGGGTCCAGGCCCAGCTGCTTGGCGAGGATCAGCAGGTCCAGCGCCATGTCGGTCTGGCAGCCGAACTTGCGCGACAGCGGCCAGTCGGCGGTGTTGGAGCCTTCGGTGAGGATCCGCACGTAAACCTTCGAGCCCGGCGCGGCCTTGGCGATGTTGCGCAGGTCGGCTTCGGAGTCGGTGGCGAACATGCGCACGCCCTTCTCGTAGAAATAGCGGATGTCCTTGGCTTTCTTGATGGTGTTGCCGTAGCTGATGCGCTCGGGGCCGACACCGGTGGCCATGACCTTGTCCAGTTCGTAGATCGAGGCGATGTCGAAGTTCGAGCCCTTGTCGCGCAGTAGCTCGGTGATTTCGGTGGCCGGGTTGGCCTTCACGGCGTAGTAGATCTTGGCGAACGGAAAGTTGCTGACCAGTTGGTCGTACGAATCGCTGATGATCTGGGTGTCGATGACGACGAACGGGGTTTCGCGCTCATCGGCGAAGGCCTTCATCTTCTGGAAGGTTTCGCGCGGATAGTAGTCTTCGATCTTGATCGACATGCAAGGCTCCAGTTGGCGGAACGGAAGAGTGAGCAGTGGGGTGGCGCATGGCCGTGAACGTCTGACAGTTTCCCCATTTTGGTTCGCCTACTTCCCAAGGCATGTCGCCGAGCATCACCGGTCCCGGTGAACCCGGCGAGCCATGCTCGTCAGGTTCGAAAACCGGCAACCTCTCGTCGTCAGTACTTGAGCCGGATGGATCGTTTCCAGCATGGACGTTCGGGCGCGAACTTTAGAACCACAGCTGGTCGAGATCAACGAAAAATCCGCGTTCGCTCCCTTTTTCGAACTGTGCGGGCAAACCTTCCGTATTCAAACGGACCGATATGACGCGGGGATGTTCCTCCCGGCGACGACGACCGCCGTCAGCCGAGCGACTCGGCTGGCGATACGATGCGGGTCTTGCCGCGAGAGCGCCCGGAGCTCAGGTAATCGGCGATCGATTCCTGGGTCACCTCGCCGAGAAAGTCATTGTCCGCGCTGAGCACCGGCAGCCAGGCGCGGTTGAACTGGTACATGCGCGACAGCAGGATACGCAGGTGCTCGTCGAAGGCCGCGGTGGCGGCAAAGGGATGGACGAAGGCCTGCACCGCACCGGCCTGCCCGCGCAGCTCGCGCCGGCGTACATAACCGAGCGCCTTGTTGGCTGCATCCGTCACGACGAGATGGCGGCGGTCATGCTCCTCCATCAGTTCGAGCGCGTCACCGATCGACGTCTCCGGGCGGATCGAGGGCGCATTGTCCGCCGCCTCCTCGGCGCGGATCAGCAGCAGGCGCTTGAGGGTCGCGTCCTGCCCGACGAAGCTGGCGATGAACTCGTCCTTGGGCTGCGCCAGCAAGGTATCGGGATGGTCGAACTGCACGAGTTTCCCGGCGCGGAAGACCGCAATCCGGTCGCCGAGCTTGATTGCTTCGTCGATGTCGTGGCTGACCATGATCACGGTCTTGTTCAGCGCTCGCTGCATCTGGAAAAACTCGTTCTGGATGGCGTCGCGGTTGATCGGGTCGACCGCGCCGAAGGGCTCGTCCATCAACAACAGCGGCGCATCGGCGGCCAGCGCGCGGATCACACCGATGCGCTGCTGCTGGCCGCCGGAGAGTTCGCGCGGGTAGCGCCTGAGGTATTGCTTCGGATCGAGCTGCACCATGCTCATCAATTCCATGGCGCGCGCCTGGCAACGCTTGCGGTCCCAGCCCAGCAGCCGAGGCACCACGGTGATGTTTTCCTCGATGGTCATGTTGGGGAACAGGCCGATCTGCTGGATCACGTAGCCGATGTTGCGCCGCAGCGCGACCTCGTCGAGGCCGGCGGTGTCCTCGCCGTTGATCAGCACCCGCCCCGAGGTGGGCTGGATCAGCCGGTTGATCATCTTCAGCGTCGTGGTCTTGCCGCAGCCCGAGGGGCCGAGGAAGACGCAGATTTCACCTTCATTCACCGTCAGGCTCACGGCGTCCACGGCCGTGACGTCCTTGCCGTTCTTCTGCTTGAAGGTCTTGGTCAGCTGGTCGAGTTCGATCATGGATGCTCTCCGGCGCTCAGGTGCGCAGCCCCTTGGCGTCAATGTACGTTGCAGCCACTGCAGCAACAGGTCGGCGATGATCGCGAGGATGCTGACGATGATGGCGCCGACGATCAGTTGCGCCATGTCGCTGCGGCTGATGGCCGTGAGGATGAGTTCGCCCAGCCCGCCGGCACCGATCACTGCGGCGATGGTCATGACACCGATGTTCATCACCACGGCGGTGCGCACGCCGGCGAGGATCACCGGCACGGCGAGCGGGATGTCGACCATGCGCAGGCGCTGCCAGAAGGTCATGCCGATGCCCTTGCCCGCCTCGCGTATGCCCGGCTCGACGTTGGTCAGCGCGAGGTAGGTGTTACGCATGATCGGCAGCAGTGAATAGAGAAAGGCCGCGGTCACCGCCGGCAACGGCCCCAGGCCCTGCCCGATCTTCGAGTACAGCGGCATCATCAGGCCGAACAAGGCAATGGACGGGATGGTCAGCACCACGGTGGCCGCGCCTTGCAACGGCCCCGAGAGCCAGGGAAAGCGTGTCATTGCCACGCCCAGAGGAACGCCGACGAGCACGGCCAGTCCCACCGCGACGCCGACCAGCGCCATGTGCTGCAGGGTCAGTTCGCCGACCCGCGTCCAGTCCATGTAGGCAAATGTCGATAACCAGTCCATTCGGGCCTCAGATCAGGTCGTGCTGACGCAGGAAGTCGGCGGCCACCGCCGAAGGCGTCTCGTGGCCGATGTCCACGCGAGCGTTGAGCGAACGCATGGTGTCGTCGTCCAGCAATCGCGCCAACGGCGCGAGCAGGTCGGCGAGCTCGGGATTAGCCTGCAGTACATCGCGACGGATCACCGGTGCGGCGGTGTAATCGGGGAAAGTACTGGCGGTCGTCCTCCAGCAGCACCAGGTCGAACTCGTCCAGGCGGCCGTCGGTGGTGTAGACGAGGCCGGCGTAGACCTGCGCGTTGCGCAGCGCGGTGTAGACCAGCCCCGGGTCCATCTGGCGGACCTCATTGCGCGTCAGCTGCAGGTTGTAGCGTTTCACCAGCGGAGCCAGCCCGTCCGGGCGGTTGGCGAACTCGATGTCAAACGCGATCAGGTGCGGCTCGTCGGTGTCGTTGACCACCCGCGCCAGGTCACTGATCGTCGTGATGCCGTCACGCTCGGCGATCTCCCGTGGCACCGCCAGCGCGTAGGTGTTGCTGAACCGCGACGGCTCCAGCCAGATCAGTCCCTTGGCGGCATCCAGTTCGCGCACCCGCGCCAGCGACTCCTCCGGCGGCAGCACCTCGGTCTGGTTGTTGTAGGCGAACAGCGAGGTGCCGGTGTATTCCCAGTTGAGATCCAGCTCGCCGTTTTCCTGCGCGCTGCGGGCCACGGTGCTGCCGAGCCCGGCCACCACGCGGGTCCGGTAGCCCTTGCTCTGCAGGTACTGGGCCGTCATCTGGGCGAGGATGCGCTGCTCGGAGAACACCTTGGCGCCGATCCTGATGAGGGGCTTCTCCTGGGCGTGGGAGAGCCCGGAGACACAGACGAAGAGCAGCGCAATTACGATCGAGTGCCATCGGGTCATGGGCGATCCTCAGTGGGCCAGGCCACGTTCGAGCCAGGTCCGGCTGGCCAGCGTCACCACCCCGTCGAGCAGTAGCGCCAACAAGGCGGTAGTGCCGGCCCCGAGCAGCAACAGTTCCTGGTTGTTCAGGGCAATGGCGGGAAAAATCAGGCTGCCCAGGCTGTTGGCGCCGATCAGGAAGGCCAGTGGCGCCGTGCCGACATTGATCGCCAACGCCACCCGCACGCCGCCGACGATGATCGGCACCGCGTTGGGCAACTCGACCCGCCAAAGCACCTGAGCCGGTGTCATGCCGATCCCGGTGGCCGCTTCCTTCAGCGCGCCCGGCACGTTCTTAAGACCCTCGAAGGTATTGCGCACGATGGGCAGCAGCGAGGCCACGAACAACGCGAAGATCGCCGGCCCGTCGCCAATCCCGGCAACGCCCAGAGCAATCGCCAGCACCGCCAGGGGCGGGATGGTATTGCCGATGTTGAAGATCTGCATGAAACGCTCGGCACTGCGCGCCATGCTCGGCCGACTGAGCAGCACGCCTGCCGGAATGCCGATCGCCAGCGCGAGCAGCATCGATGCGCCAACCAGCCACAGGTGCGATTGCAGATAGAAGATCAGGTCGCCGCGCGACGATTTCAGCGTGTCGATGCCGATCCCGCGTACAAGCAGCGCGAGCACCACCGTGAGCGCGATCAACGCCGCGAGCGGCTTTCCCCAGGTTTTTTCCATGCGCGATTCCGGTCGAGCCAAGCCATCACGAGACGGAGCCTGGCCAGCCAGCGCACCGTCCCGTTGCCGTTCCCCACGGTTCTCCGACGCCATCAGTTCGCCAGAGGTTCAACCGCATGTGATCGTCACCGGATCGGATTCGGCCAGGCGGTGGATACGCCAAGCCAGCCACCTGGCTTTGCTTTATAATCGCCGGCTTTTTCCGACACGTTTTCAGACCGGGACCGCCATGACCTCTCAGGCCGCCGAAGTCGCGAAGCGCCGCACCTTCGCCATCATCTCGCACCCCGATGCGGGCAAGACCACCATCACCGAAAAGCTGCTGCTGATGGGCAAGGCGATCGCCGTCGCCGGTACGGTGAAGTCGCGCAAGTCCGACCGCCACGCCACCTCGGACTGGATGGAAATGGAAAAGCAGCGCGGCATCTCCATCACCACCTCGGTGATGCAGTTCCCCTACCGCGAGCACATGATCAACCTGCTCGACACCCCCGGCCACGAAGACTTCTCGGAAGACACCTACCGCACCCTGACCGCGGTGGACTCGGCACTGATGGTGCTCGACGGCGGTAAGGGCGTCGAGCCGCGCACCATCGCGCTGATGGACGTGTGTCGCCTGCGGGATACGCCGATCGTGAGCTTCATCAACAAGCTCGACCGCGACATCCGCGACCCCATCGAACTGCTCGACGAGATCGAGGCGGTGCTGAAGATCAAAGCCGCGCCGATCACCTGGCCGATCGGTTGCTACCGCGACTTCAAGGGCGTCTACCACCTGGCCGAGGACCGCATCATCGTCTTCGTGCCCGGCCATGGCCACGAACGCATCGAGACGCGGGTCATCGAGAAGCTCGATTCCGACGAAGCCCGCGCGCACCTGGGCGACATGTACGAAGATTTCGTCGAGCAGCTGGAGCTGGTCCAGGGCGCTTGCCACGAATTCGACAAGGACGCCTTCCTGCGCGGCGAGATGACCCCGGTCTTCTTCGGCACCGCGCTCGGCAACTTCGGCGTCGACCATGTGCTGGATGCCGTCGTCGACTGGGCACCGAAGCCGCTGGCGCGTGTCGCCAACGAGCGCAGCGTGGAGCCGGTCGAGGAGAAATTCACAGGCTTCGTGTTCAAGATCCAGGCGAACATGGACCCCAAGCACCGCGACCGCATCGCCTTCATGCGCATCTGCTCGGGCAAGTACGAGAAAGGCATGAAGATGCGCCACGTGCGAATCAAGAAGGACCTGAAGATCGCCGACGCGCTGACCTTCTTCTCCAGCGAGCGGGAGATGCTGGAGGAAGCCTGGGCCGGCGACATCATCGGCCTGCACAACCACGGCACCATCCAGATCGGCGATACCTTCACCGAAGGCGAAGTGCTGGGCTTCACCGGCATCCCGCACTTCGCCCCGGAACTGTTCCGCCGCGTGCGCCTGAAGGATCCGCTGAAATCCAAGCAGCTGCGCCAGGGCCTGCAGGAGCTGGCCGAGGAAGGCGCCACCCAGGTGTTCTTCCCGGAGCGCAACAACGACATCATCCTCGGCGCGGTGGGCGTGCTGCAGTTCGACGTCGTCGCCAGCCGCCTGAAGGAGGAATACAAGGTCGAGTGCGCTTACGAGGCGATCAATGTCTGGTCGGCACGCTGGATCGAGTGCGACAACGAGAAGAAGCTCAAGGAATTCACCGACAAGGCCTATGAGAACCTGGCGGTCGACGGCGGCGGCCACCTCACCTACCTGGCGCCGACACGGGTGAACCTGAGCCTGATGGAAGAGCGTTGGCCTGATGTGAAGTTCAGGGCGACGCGGGAGCATCACTGAGGAAGAAGGACCTTTCGGGGCGGGCTCGTCCAGTAGCCGGTATGTTCGGCAGGCTCATGATCGCCAGCAAGCTGGCTCCTACGAAAAGTCCTAACTGGCTCGTACGAAAAGACAAGGCAACTGTGTTTACCCTGTAGGAGCCAGCTTGCTGGCGATCCGGCCCCGCTACTCGGGGAAAGAACAAAGTTCGTTAATCCACACGGAGGTGGATATGCCGAGCCATTTCACTCACCGTGGCCACGCATTGCGTCGCGGCCGGCATTCCGAAACGGGTCATGTTTACCTGATCACCGCTGTTACAGAGCGACGCGCACGCCTCTTTACCGATCCTATGCTGGCCCGGCTGCTTGTGAGCGAAATGCGCCGCCTCGATGACGAACGCTACGTCGAATCGCTGGCCTGGGTTGTCATGCCAGACCACGTACACTGGCTGATCGAACTGAACTCGATGCCACTGCCGGCGGTCATCCAACGCCTTAAGTCCCGTAGCGCGATAGCCATCAATCGAATTACAGGCGAAACAGGTACAAGGATTTGGCAGCGGGGTTTTCATGATCGCGCGCTGCGCCAGGAGGAGGATGTGATCGCCACCGCCCGGTATGTCGTCGCTAATCCCTTGCGGGCGGGGCTGGTGGACCGGATTGGCGATTATCCGTGGTGGGATGCAGTTTGGTTATGAAACTTGGCCGCTGATCGCCAGCAAGCTGGCTCCTACCAAAGCCGGCGTTTCGCCTCTTTTTCGCAGATCTCTAACCGGCCGGCACGACTACAGCTCGGCCCCGGGTGGCCCATGATCGCCAGCAAGGACTGGGCGTCCCCCTGGCTCCTACGAAACGCTAACGAAGGTTTTCACCTGTAGGAGCCAGCTTGCTGGCGATCCCGGCGTCTCGTTCAACCGAGACGCCAAGATGCGCTGCTGGAAAGCGGCCTACGCCTACCGCCCCAAATCAATCCCAATCACCAACGGATCATGATCCGACGCGCGATAAGGCTCGGTGCTGTAGAGCAGTGACTGCTGACGCGGCGTCTTGAACTCCAGGTTGTAATCCAGCACCCGAGGTTCGTCGGCGTTGATGTGCCATTCGGTGGCACCCTTCACCTGAGGGGTCAGGCTGGCGCTGGCGAGGCCGTGGTCGAGGTAGCCGGACTGGCCGGAGAACACGTAGGAATAGGCGTCCCCGCCTCCAAATGTCGCCAGCAGATCGGTATAGCCGGACGCCCGGATCACATTGATCGGATCTTCCTTGGCGTAGGCATTGAGGTCGCCAATGATCAGGCGGTCAGGGTCGTAGGATTCGGTCGGGTCGCGGCCCAGCCAGTCGGCCAGTGCCTGCGCCGCGCGTACCCGGGTGAGGTTGCAGTTGCCCTGGCCGTCGCCCAGGTCGCGGTCGCCGATATCATCGCAGCTCGAGCCTTTGGACTTGAAGTGATTGACCGCCACTGTCAGCCGCTCGCCGGTGCGGCGTTCGCGGAACGTCTGGGCGAGCGCCGGACGGTTGCGTGTATCGATGAAGCGCGGATCGACCGAGCTGTCCAGCACGGCCGCCGCCTTGTGCGGGCTGACTATGTCCTTGCGGTAGATCAGGCCGACGGCGATCTCGTCGGTACCCAGGCGAGCGCGCCTCGGATCGATGAAGGCGTAGCGGTCTCGGCTCGGCGACGCGGCGTTGAGGCCAGCTACCAGGTCGGCGATCGCACTGTCCTCGCCGTAGCCATCGTTCTCGATTTCCATCAGCCCGATGATGTGTGCGTCGGCACCAAGGATCGCCGCGATGATCTTGTCGCGCTGGCGCTGAAATTCTTCGACGGTATCCGCGCCGCGTGAAGTCGGGAAGCCTGAGCCGTGGCCGTCACCGTTGAAGTAGTTGAGCACGTTGAAACTGGCGACCCGCAGGCGCCCTTCGATCGGCTCCGGCGCGGCCGGCCTGGGGTTTTTCGCGACGAATCGCGGCGCCTGGGTAGGTTGCACGCGGTAGCTGCCCGCCAGGTAGTGCAGCACGCCACGGACCTCGCCTACTTCGTCACCGACGCGCAGCGTGCGATAGGCGTCGAGCGCCGGCGACGGGTAACGGATGGGGTCCGGGTTCTGATCACTGCGCCCGTCGTCCAGCACGATCCGGTTCAGGTCGTTCTGCGCCTGCAGCTGACGCGCCGGCTCGCCAGGCGTGACCTTGTTCGTCGGGATCCACAGCCGTCCACCCGAGGACAGCACCAACTCGCCATAGCGCCCGAGGTTGTAGACCTCGCTGACCGTCAGGGTCTGCGCCAAGCGCACCTGCATGCCTTCATAGCGCTCCAGCGCATCTGCCGAGGCCAGCGGCAGGGTGATCTGCGCCACGCTCGGCAACGGCTGCGACCTGGCCAACACCCTGATCTGCGGCGAGGTGAGTTCGGTAAGGCCGTTGAATTCGGTGACCAGCCCGCGTACTTGAACGCGATCGCCTACCTGCACCTCGACGCCGTTGCCGGCCCCATAGATGTACAGGCCCTCGGATGTCAGCGGGTCGCTGTCGGCTTCGCTGTCCGGCGCCTGGATAAAGAACCCGCCCAGTTCGCCTTCGCCCTGATAGTCGGCCACCACTATGCCTTCGACGGTCACCAACTGGTTGACCAACGGGCTGCTGTCGCCGCTGCCCTGCACCTCGGCAATCGCGCGGCGGCCTGCATCGTCGCCACCCGGCTCGCCTTCGCCGTACTGGCCGAGATGGGCAAAAGTGTTGACGGGATAGCCCTGCCACTCGACCGCGGGGTCGAACGCATCGCTCGGGTCGCGATCGCCGCGAACGACCGACGTCCGGCGCGTCAGCGTGCGGTCGGCCGTCTGCGTCTGGCCGATCCCCCAGGCACTGCCCGGATCGACACCGACCTGGCCGATGCTGTCGAGCACGTCGCCGCCCGGCCCGCGCAGCACGATGGCGTCGTCACCGTTGTACCAACCGCCGCTGCCGCGCTGGCTCGCCAGGGCCAGCAGGCTGGCGTCGCCGCTCTCGTGCGCCAGAACGTGTACGCCGTGCGGCGCGACTTCCCCAGCGAGCGCAATGCTCCGGCCACTGCTGGTCGAGCCGTTGAAGTAGAAGTCGACCCGGTAGCCGTCCAGCGAAACCGGCACCTCATCAGCGTTGTAGAACTCCAGCGCCTTGTTGTTGCCGCTGCCCTCCACGTATTCGGAGATCAGCAGGTCGGCCGAGGCGACCGCAGGCAGGCCAAGGGTGGCAACGGTCAGGAGCGCGGCCGCGAAAGGGTGCGGTCGGAAATGGGTGATGCGGCGCATGGACTGGAGCTCCGAGGTTCAGCCGTATTGTGGCTCGAGGGTTTGGGAAAAGACCGAGGTGCCGTCGATGTCTCGCAGGGTGGCGGTCAGGCTGCCGCTGCGCGAATCGATCTCGACCTCGCCGAAGAACTGGAAGCCGGCATAAGGCGAAGCATTGGCCATGGGCGGCGCCTTCTGGAAAACCACCTGCGGGCCGAAGGTGGCATCCAGCGGATTGGGACCGAAGCTGCCGGCGTTGAGCGGCCCGGCGACGAATTCCCAGAAGGGATCGAAATCCTGGAAGGCGGCGCGGTTGGGATGGTAATGGTGCGCCGCGCAGTAGTGCACATCGGCGGTCAGCCAGAGGGTGTTGCTCACCTTGTAGCGCTTGATGAAGCCGAGCAGATCGGCAATCTCCAGCTCGCGCCCCAACGCCGGGCCGTCCTGCCCGTTGGCGATCGCCTCCCAGCGCGCCCGGCCGCTTGCATCGGTGCCATCCGGCACGTGCAAGCCGATGGGCATGTCCGCGGCGATGACCTTCCAGGTCGCCCGCGAGCGGCGCAATTCGCGTTTGAGCCAGGCCAGCTGTTCGGTGCCGAGAAAGGCGGTTTCCGGGCCCTGCTCCGGCTGCAGGTTGTGGGTGTTGGGGCCGCGGTAGCTGCGCATGTCCAGCACGAACACATCGAGCTGAGGGCCATAGGCGATCTTGCGGTAGACACGGCCGGCGGCGTCGCGCCCGACCAGGCGCATCGGTGCGTATTCGAGGAAGGCCTGCCGACCGCGACGGGCAAGCAGCTCGATATCGCGGACCTGGTAACGATCATCCAGCTCCTTGCCCGGCGACCAGTTGTTGGTCACTTCGTGATCGTCCCATTGCCAGATCTGCGGCACCTCGGCATTGAACTGGCGCAGGTTGTGGTCCAGCAGGTTGTAGCGATAGTTGCCGCGAAACTCTTCCAGGGTTTCGGCCACCTTGGTCTTGGCTTCGGTGACGACGTTGCGCCAGAGGCGCCCGTCTTCCGCAGTCACCTCGGCCTGAATCGGGCCGTCGGCATAGATGGCATCGCCGCTCTGGATGAAGAAATCCGGGTGGCGCTGACGCATCGCTTCATAGATACGCATGCCGCCGAAGTCGGCGTTGATGCCCCAGCCCTGGCCGCAGGTGTCGCCACCCCAGACGAAACGGATATCCCGCGCGTGCCGCGGGCGGTGCGCAGGTGACCCAGCCAGGGCTGGCTGCGGGCGTGGTCGCGGGCATCCTCGAAGTAGGCGCGGTAGAAGATCGACTGATCCGACGGCAGGCCGCGCAAGTCGACCCGCGCGGTGAAGTCGAGGCGCTCGTCGGTTACGGGCGAGATCCGTTTGCGCGGATTGCCAAAGCCACTGGTGGTGTCCCATTCCACCACCAGGCGTGCCGGCCGGTCGCAGCGGCTCCAGACCAACGCGCGGTTGGCGAGCACGTCGCCGGACTGAACGCCATCGGTGATCCACGGCCGGGCCGTGGGTGCCGCAATGATCGCGGGCGCAACGCCCATCGCCGGCAGTGCGAGACCGGCGCCAATGCCCTGTACCAGGCGGCGCCGCGTGGCGTCGAAATCGGTCATGTCGCCTCCCTTCGTCGTGGTGATGACGAAGGGTTTAAGCGAGGCGCTTGACAGAACCGTGACGCTCGGACGAACGGTCGTCAAAAAGGCGACTCATCCGAGCGATACCCTACTGCTCTTCCTCCAGGCTGAAGGCCACCAACGAATCACCCAGCTTGGTGCCGAACGAGCCATGCCCGCCGGCCATCTGCACCACGTACTGCTTGCCGGTCTTCTCGGACACGTAGGTCATCGGCGTCGCCTGGCCACCGGCGGGCAGGCGGCCTTTCCACAGCTCCTTACCGTTTTGCAGATCATAGGCGCGCAGGTAGTAATCCAGGGTGCCGCTCATGAAGGCCACGCCACCGGCAGTGACGATCGGCCCGCCCAGCGCTGGCGTACCCACCGGCAGCGGGATGCCCAAGGGCGCGCTGTCGCGGCTGGTGCCGTTCTTGTGCATCCAGACCTTCTTCATGCTGCGCAGGTCCAGCGCGGTGACGAAGCCCCAGGGTGGCGTCTGGCACGGCAGGCCGATGACCGACATGAACGGCTCCAGTCGCACCATCCAGGGCGCACCCAGGTTGGGTTGCAGGCCGGTCTCGCCGCCACCGGAGCGCTCGTTCGGGTCAACGTCGCTGCGCTTGACCATGGTCGAGACGAAGGCCAGGTAGTTCGGTGCGCCGAATAGCAGCTGGCGGCTCGGATCGACGGCCACGGACGGCCAGTTGAAGGTCCCCACGTTACCCGGATAGATCAGCGAGCCCTGCTCCGACGGCGGCGTGAAATCGCCCTCGTAGCGCAGCTGGCGGAACTGGATGCGGCACATCATCTGGTCCAGCGGCGTGCCACCCCACATGTCGCGCTCGCGCAGTGGCTCGTCCGGCGCGTAGCTCACGGCCGAATAGGGCTGCGTGGGCGCGGTGAACTCGCCATAGTCGGTGCCTTGCGGTACGGGCATCTCGTCGACCGGCACGATGGGCTCGCCGGTGCGCCGGTCGAGGATGTACAGGTCGCCGCGCTTGGTCGGCTGGATGATGGCCGGGACCTTACCCTGCGGCCCGTCGATATCCACCAGCGTGGGCTGCGAAGGCAGGTCGCGGTCCCAAAGATCGTGGTGCACCGTCTGGAATTCCCAGCGCACCTGGCCGCTCGCCAGGTCCAGCGCCACCAGGGTATCCGTGAAGCGCTCGGATTCCGGCGTGCGCGGTTGCGCCCACTGGTCCGGCGTCTGGTTGCCGGTGGGGATGTAGACCAGCCCCAGCGACTCGTCGGCGGTGGCGATGGTCCAGGAGTTCGGCGTGCTGCGCACGTAGGTTTCGCCGGGGGCCAGGGGCTCGGTGGCGTCCGGATTGCCCGGGTCGAAATTCCATACCAGCTCGCCGCTGCGCACGTCATAGGCGCGGATCACCCCGCCGGGGAATCCACCGCGCCGTTGTCGGTGATCGAGCCACCGACGATGACCAGCTTCTCCGTCACCACGGGCGGCGAGGTCGGCAGGTAGACGCCCAGCGCGCCCTCGCCCAGCCCGGCCTTGAGGTCCACCGTGCCGGCATCGCCGAAGTCCTCGCAGGGCTTGCCATCGGCAACGTCCAGGGCGATCAGCGTGCCGTCGTTGGTCGGCAGGAACAATCGCCGCTCGCAGCGCGCGGCCGGCTGGGCCGGAGAGGCCAGCGCCTGGCCGTAGGCCGTGGCGTCGTGGTAGGCCAGACCGCGGCAGGTCATGTGCTGGTAGTACTCGGCATCGCGATTGATGCTCGGGTCGAAGCGCCAGCGCTCCTCGCCGGTATCGGCATCCACCGCGATGGCGATGCTGTGCGGGGTGCAGATGAACAGGTTGTCGCCGACCTTCAGCGGTGTGACCTGATAGGTGATCTCGCCAGGGTCGCCCTCACCCGGCAGATCGCCGGTGTGGAACTCCCAGGCCTTCTTTAGCTTGCCGACATTGGCCGGTGTGATCAGGTCCGCCGGTGCGTAGCGGTCGCCCCGGTCGGAGCCGCCATAGGCCGTCCACTCGCTGGCCTGGCGTCCGGCCTGGCCTTCCGGGGCCAGGCCCTGCATCTGCGCGTCGCTGAACTCACCGGTGATCGAGTGGTAGTCCTGCGTCAACGAATAGCCCGCCATCAGCGCACCGGCCAGCAGGCCGATCCCGAGCAGGCCGCTCGCACCGTCGCGCCAGATCAGCCGATCGCTGACATGGCGATTGACGAAGGGCAGGATCAGCCAGAGCCCGAGGATGCACCAGAGGTCGATCCGCGGCGCCAGCTGCCACCAGTCGAAGCGCACCTCGTAGAACGTCCAGGCCAGCGTGCCCAGCAGCAACGCCGCGTACAGCCAGATCGCCGCGCGCCGCCGGGCGAACAGCAGGCCGGCCACCACCAGCAGACCGATCCCAGCGACCAGGTAGTACCAGGAACCGCCCAGCGTTGCGAGGTAGCCGCCGCCGATGGTCATGAGCGCACCCAGCACCAGTACCACCAGGGCGGTCAGGGTAATTCGCAGGGGCCGCGGCCCGTAGTCGATACTCATCGCAGTCTCCAGCCAGATCGATGCAAAGCAAAAAGCTGGCGAAACCTTCTGACACAAAGTCTTCGCCAGCTTGTAGTGGATGCGGCGCGGAGCCCTTTAGTTCAGCCCTTTCGGCCTGCCGGTCAGGCGGCCGCACCGACCGCAAGCGGCTGAGTCTCGGGCCGTTTGATCAGCGCGTAGACCACCCCGGTCAGCAGGCTCCCGGCCAGGATCGCGACCAGGTAGAGCAATGCATGGTTGATCGCGTTGGGGATCAGCAGCACGAAGAGCCCGCCATGGGGCGCCAGCAGCTTGGCACCGAACGCCATGGACAGCGCGCCGGTCAGCGCACCACCGGCGATGCTGGCGGGAATCACCCGCAGCGGATCCTTGGCAGCGAAGGGAATCGCGCCCTCGGAGATGAAGCAGCAACCCAGCACCAGCGCGGCCTTGCCGGCTTCGCGCTCGGTCTGGGCGAACTTGCGCCGTGCGATCAGCGTGGCGATGCCCATGCCGATCGGCGGCACCATGCCGGCGGCCATGGTCGCAGCCATCGGCGCGTAGCTTTGCGAGGCGAGCAGCCCGACGGAGAAGGCATAGGCCGCCTTGTTCACCGGCCCACCGAGGTCGACGCACATCATGGTGCCCAGCAGCAGCCCGAGCAGGATGGCGTTGGAGGTGCCCATGGTGTCGAGGAACTCGGTGAGCCCGGCGAGCAGCTTCGCCACCGGCGTGCCGACGATGTAGATCATCACCAGGCCCGTCACCAGGCTGGCCAGCAGCGGGATGATCAGGATCGGCTTGAGCGACTCGATGCTGGCCGGCAGCGGAATCCAGCGGCTGACCGCCTTGGCCGCATAGCCGGCGACGAAACCGGCGATGATGCCGCCGATGAAGCCCGCGCCGAGCGTGCCGGCCAGCAAGCCGCCAATCATGCCGGGCGCCAGGCCCGGGCGGTCGGCAATGGAATAGGCGATGTAGCCGGCCAGCAGCGGCACCATCAGCTGGAAGGCTGTTTCGCCGCCGATCTTCATCAAGGCAGCGGCTAGCGTGCCCTCCTCCTTGAACGCCTCGATGCCGAAGACGAACGACAGGGCGATCAACAGACCGCCCGCCACCACCATCGGCAGCATGTAGGACACCCCGGTGAGCAGGTGCTTGTAGACGCCGGTCTTCTCCGTTTTCTGTTCCCCCTGTCGCGGCGCCTGCCGTAGCGCCACCGCCGAGCACGGCCGCTTCCTGCAGCGCGCGATCCAGCGTCGCCTCCGGTTGCTTCAGTGCGACACCGGTGCCGCAGCGGAACACGCGCTTGCCGGCGAAACGGGCGACATCCACCTCGATATCGGTCGCCAGCAGCACCGCGTCGGCCGCCTCGATGGCCAGGGGTCGAGCACGTTGCGCGCGCCCACCGAGCCGCGCGTCTCCACCTGCAGGTCGTAGCCCTTGCGCGCGGCGGCCTGCTGCAGCGCCTCGGCGGCCATAAAGGTGTGCGCCACGCCGGTCGGGCAGGCGGTGATGGCCACCAGCTTGGGTTTGCCGGCGGAAGGCGCGGCGTCGGCTTCGTCGACCTGCCGCAATTCGGTCGCGGTATCGGCGGCGCTGCGCAGGAAGCCTTCCGGGTCAAGCAGCGCCTCGGACGGGGTCGATTGCACGACGCGCTTGCCGACGAAGCGTTGCAGCGGCAACGGCCCGGTTTTCACCACCACCACCAGATCGGCATTGGCGATCTGCGCGGGCGTCAGCGGCGAACCGATAGCCTTGGGATCGTGAACTTCCACGGCGGTCGACCAGCCCAGGCGGTGAGCCGCGGCTTCGAGCAGGCGCGAGGTCAGCACGCTGGTGACCATTCCGTTGGGGCAGGCCGTGATGATGAGCAGATTCATTCCTTCACCTCTTGTAATTATTGGCTGAGCGGCTGCAGCCGCACGGCCGCTTCAAGCTCGGCCAGTTGCGCCCGATCAGTGATGCCGAAGCCGATTTGGCCGACGGCCTGAGCGGCAATCGCCGTTGCATGCGCCAGCGTTCGCTCGGCCGGCCAACCCGCCAGCAAGCCGTGGAGCATGCCGGCCAGCAGCGAATCCCCGGCGCCCACGGTGCTGACCACCCGCACCTTCGGCGGCTGGGCATGCCAGGCGGCAGCCGGCGAAAACCAGCTGACCCCTGCGGCGCCCTGGGACATCACGACATGCTCTATGCGGGCATTCAGGCGGCGCGCCTCGTCGGCCAGGGCCCGAGCGTCGGCCGGATCAAGGCCGCGGGCCTGGGCCAGCTCCTCTTCGTTGGGCTTGATCAGCCAGGGTGACAGTGCCAGCCCTTCGCGCAGCGCCGCGCCGCTGGTATCCAGCGCGACACGCGCACCGAGCCGCGCGAGCCGCTGCAGCAGCTCGACGAACCACGGCACCTCGACGCCGCGCGGCAGGCTGCCGGCCACCACGACCAGCTCATGGCCAGGCACCAGGCGTTCGAGGCGGGCGAGCAGCTCGTCGCGCTGGGCGGCACCGACCTCCAGCCCCGGGCCATTGATATCGGTGATCCGCCCATCCGCCTCGGCCAGCTTGATGTTGCTGCGGGTCTCGCCCGCCACGCGGACGAATTCGTCGGCGAAGCCCCGCGCGGCGAACAGCTGCTCGAAAGGCTGCGCATTGGCTTCGCCGAGAAAGCCGGTCACGGTCAGCTGATGGCCGAGATCGGCCAGGACCTGGGCGACGTTGAGCCCCTTTCCCGCGGCATGCACCTGCAGGTTGTCGCTGCGATTGACTTCGCCCAGGCGCAGGGCGGGCAGCTGCACGGTGAGATCCAGCGCGGGATTGAGGGTAACGGTCAGCACGCGCGCCATCAGCAGTGCTCCCCGACGAAGGCGCGCACTTCATGGGCGCCGGGCAACATCAGGGCCTGCTGAGCCAGCCTCTGGCAGGCGGCGAAGTCCAGCTCGCGCACCCGCGCCTTGACCAGCGCGATGCTGCGCGCCGACACGCTCAACTCATCAACGCCCAGCCCCACCAGCATGGGTATCGCCAGCGCATCGGCGGCCAGCTCGCCGCAGACGCCGACCCATTTGCCCTGCGCATGGGCGGCTTCCACCGTCATGCCGATCAGGCGCAACACGGCCGGGTGCAGCCCATCGGCCTGGCCGGACAGCGTCGGGTGGCCACGGTCGATGGCCAGCGTGTACTGCGTCAGATCGTTGGTGCCGATGCTGAAGAAATCGACTTCCTGCGCCAGCACCGGCGCGATCAGCGCGGCGGACGGGATCTCGATCATGATGCCCACCTGCAGGTCGGCCACCGGCAGTTCGACGCGCAGGCGATCGACCAGCGCCTTGGCGGTGCGCCATTCCTCGATATTGCCGACCATGGGAAACATGATCCGCAGCGGCCGGCCGTCGGCGGATGCCAGCAAGGCACGCAGCTGGGTTTCGAGAATGTCCGGGCGTTGCAGGCTCAGGCGAATGCCGCGCACGCCGAGGAAGGGGTTCTCCTCGGCCGGCATCGGCCAGTACGGCAGCGGCTTGTCGCCGCCGACATCGAGCGTGCGCACCACCAGGGGCCGGCCTTCGAGGGCTTCCAGTACACGGCGGTATTCGGCTTCCTGGGTCGCCTGATCCGGCGCCTGAGCGTGGTTCATGAACACCAGCTCGGTGCGCAGCAGGCCGATGCCCTCGGCACCGAGCGCCACCGCCTCGGGCGTCTCGCCAGCGGCGCCGATGTTGGCAGCGATCTCCACCGGATGGCCGTCACGGGTGATCGCCGGCTCCAGACGTCGCTCATGGGCCAGGCGCTTGCGTTCCTCCCGCGCGGCGCGCTCACGCCGGGCCTCATCAAGCCGCGTATCGCTCGGCGCCACCAGCAGCTCGCCGCGCTCGCCATCGAGCAGCAGCAGGGTGTTGGGCGCCAGGCCGAGCACACCGGGCCCGGCGCCGACGATGGCCGGAATACCCAACGCCCGGGCAATGATGGCGCTGTGCGAGGTGGCGCCGCCGCCGGCAGTGAGAATGCCGGCGACGCGCTGGGCATTGAGGGTGGCGACGTCCGACGGCGCCACCTCGTCCATCACCAGAATGTAGGGCTCGTCCGGGGCCTGCTCGGCTTCGACACCGGCCAGGCAGGCCAGCACGCGGCGGCCCACGTCGCGCAGGTCAGCCGCACGCTCGGCGAGCAGCTGGTCATGCAGCGCCTCCTGCTGCTGCGCCGCGCTTTCGATTTCCTCCATCCAGGCCGCTTCGGCGCTGAGGCCTTTCTGCAGGCGCACCTGCACCTCTTCGCGCAGGGCGGGATCCCTGAGCATGGCCTGGTGAGTGGTGAAGATGTCGCGGATGCTGGCGACCTGGCTCTGCGCGATCAGCGTGCCGATTTCGGCGAACACCTTGTCCAGCGCCGCGTCGAGCCGCTGCAGCTCGACGGCGGGCGATTCGCCGCGCCGCGGATAGTCGATCGCCTGCGGCTTGCGCACCAGTACCGGGCCGATGGCGATGCCGGGCGAGGCGGCGATGCCGATGACCTGCTCGCCGGCCCGCAGGGCGGGCACGTCCTGGGCGGCTTCATTCAGTTGCACGGTGGCAGCTGGCTGCTCCGCCGGTTCCCCGCCGGCTGGCAGCGGCTCGATTTCCTCGCCGAGCCCTTCTTCTACCGCGCGCACCAATGCCGGCAGCGCATCATCGGCGATCGAGGGCTCGGCGATAAACTCCAGCACCTGCCCACGATGCGAGCCCATCGCCAGCAGCTTGCTCAGGCTCTTGGCCGACACCCCCGCGCTCTGACTGCCGGCCAGGCGCACCCGGATCTCGCCAGCGAAAGCCTGTGCGACCTCGGTCAGCACCTTGGCGGGCCGTGCGTGTAGGCCGTGGGCATTGGCCAGCGGCACCCGGGCGCTCGGCCAGTCCGCCGGCACGTCGCCGCCCAGGGCTTCGAGCACTGTGCGACTGGAGGTCGCCTGGCTCAGCTCCGCGCCGCGCCCTTCGATCAGCAGGTTGCACAGGCGCTCGAGCATCGCCCGGTGCGCTTCGCCGAGGCTGGCCAGCACGAACAGGCCGTTGAGCGGCTGGCCATGGTGATCCAGCGACGCGGCGGGTGTGACGAACGCCAGCCCCGGTCGCTGCACCGACTGCTCGCTGCTCAGCCACCAGAGGCCCTCACCCAGCGGCAAGGCCTGGTCGAGCGCGAGCCCGGCATTGAAGCCGGAGACCACGCACTCGGCGCGCTTGAGTAGCTTGACGCCCTGCCAGGCCAGCTCATCAAAGTCCTCGGCAGCAACGCCCAGCCCCACCAGTTCGCCATCGAGCGCCAGTTCCTGCGGCGCGCCCTGCAGCAGCGCGATGATCGCCTCGGGGCTTTCGGCGCTCTGCAGCGCCTCACTGAGGTCGCCCTCGCCGAGGGCGCGGGTCAGCAGCTGCAGCAGACGCAGATGCTCGTCGGAACGCGCGGCGATGCCGATGGCGAGGTGGACCTGCTGGCCGTTGCCCCAGTCGACGCCCTCCGGAAAATGCAGCAGCCGCACGCCCGTGGTGAACACCTGATCGCGGGTTTCCGGGGTGCCATGGGGAATCGCGATGCCCTGGCCGAGAAAGGTCGAGCCCTGGGCTTCGCGTGCGCGCAAGCCGTCGAGGTAACCGGGCGCCACCAGCCCGTCGGCGACCAGCACCTCGCCGAGCAGGGCCAGCGCGGCCGGTTTGTCCGCCGCGACCTGATGCATGTGGATGTGCTGCGCGTTCAACTCAAGCATGGAGAACTCCTGCGGGGCTCGCGATTGTTGTGGCCGACGGTGCGCCGGCATTGCCCGAATCCTGGGCTGGCGCTTCAGACCTGAAAGCTGCTGAAACGTTTCAGCCAAGGCTGGCACATTACGCAATATTGGGTAATTCTAGAAGCCCGAGTTCATACCACCCGTCTTAGGCCCCCAGTTGAAACTGACCGACATCGCCCGCCTCGCCAACGTTTCGGTAACCACCGCCAGCTACGTGCTCAACGGCAAGGCCGCGCAGCGACGGATCAGCCCAGCCACGGTCGAGCGCGTGCTGGCGGTCGCCGAGCAGCAGGGTTTTCAGCTCGACCAGCAGGCCGCCGGGCTGCGCCGCGGGCAGTCCCGGACGCTCGGTTTCATCGTGCCGGACCTGGAAAACCCCAGCTATGCACGCCTGGCCAAGCTGCTCGAGCAGCGTGCGCGACAGCGCGGTTACCAGTTGCTGATCGCCGGGACCGACGACGAGCCGGACACCGAGCGCCAGGTCATCCAGGTGCTGCGCTCGCGACGCTGCGATGCGCTGATCGTCGCCAGCTGCCTGCCGGCGGACGATGCCGGGTACCGCAAGGTCCAGGCGACCGGCACGCCGGTGATCGCGCTGGACCGTGCGCTGGATGCCGAGCACTTCTGTTCGGTGGTCAGCGACGACCGCGAAGCCGGCGCGCAGCTGACCCGCTCGCTGGACGTGCCGCCCGAGGCGCATGTCGCCCTGATCAGCGCGCGCCCGGCGCTGCGCATCAGCCAGCAGCGCGAGGAAGGGTTCCAGCAGGCACTGGCGCAGCACCGCGGGCCGGTCAGCATCCTGCGTGCCGAGCAGTTCAGCCGCGCCTGCGGCCGCGCGCAGATGCTCGCCCTGCTCGAGCGCGGCCCGCTGCCCGATGCGCTGATCACCACTGCCTACGTGCTGCTGGAAGGCGTGTTCGACGCGCTGCGCGAGCGCGACCTGCTCTGGCCCGAACAGCTGCGGCTGGGCACCTTCGGTGATGCGCAGTTGTTGGATTTCCTGCCGATCCGGGTCAACGCGATTTCCCAGCAGCACGCGCAGATCGCCGAGCAGGTGCTGGAGCAGGCCATTCGCGCCATCGAACAGGGCGACTACCGCCCCGGCGTGATCGCCATCGAGCGCGAGCTGAAGGTCCGCCGCAGCTGACGCCCTCTTGCGGGCGCCGACGCACTGGCGGAAGCTTGTCGTCTTTCGAACAGCCCGCCTCCCTGATGAACATCGAACAGATCACCCAGCGCCTGCATGCGATCCGCGATCGCAACGACTGGCAGCGCTTTCATAGCCCGAAGAACCTCGCCATGGCCGCCAGTGTGGAAATGGCCGAGCTGGTGGAAATCTTCCAGTGGCAGACCGAGGACGAGTCGCGCCAGCTATCGGCCGACAAGCTCGAGCACGCTGGCCAGGAGGTCGGCGACATCCTCATGTACCTGCTGCTGATGTGCAGCGAGCTGGGCATCGACATGGAACAGGCGCTGCTGGACAAGCTGGCCGACAACGAGCGGCGCTTCGTCCGATGAGCGACCGCCATTTCGACGAGCTGGCGACGCGTTTCGCCGAGAAGATCTACGGCGGCGCCAAGGGCACGATCCGCCTGGCCGTGCTGCAGGCCGACCTGGCCGAGATCCTGCCGCCGCGCCCGCTGCGGGTGCTGGACATCGGCGCCGGGCTCGGCCATATGAGCCTCTGGCTGGCGCAGCAGGGCCATGCGGTCACCCTCGCCGAGCCCGCCGAGCCGATGCTGCAAGGCGCCCGCCAACAGTTCGCCGCAGCCGGCCAACAGGCCACCTTCATCCAGGCGCCCTGGCAGGAGGTGGAAGCGCATGTCGACGGCTGCTTCGACCTGGTCATCTGCCACGCCGTGCTGGAGTGGCTCGCCGAGCCCAAGGCGATCCTGCCGGTGCTGCACCGCCTGACCGCGGCCGATGGCTGGCTGTCACTGGCCTTCTACAATCGCGATGCGCTGATCTACCGCAACCTGCTCAAGGGCCACTTCAAGAAGCTGCGCAGCCAGACCTATGCCGGCGAACGGCAGAGCCTGACGCCTCAGCAACCGCTGGACCCACGCGAACTGGCCGCGCAACTCGCGCCGCACTGGCAGGTCGAATCCAGCAGTGGCGTGCGCGTTTTCCATGACTACATGCCCGCCGATTTCCAGGCCCGCACCGAGCCGGCCGACCTCATCGAGATGGAACTGGCCTACCGCCGCCATCCCACCTTCGCCGGCCTCGGGCGCTATCTGCACTGGTTGTGCCGGCCACGCTGAGCCGGCCGGGAGGTTTCCATGTCGACCCGCGCGTTTTTACCCTTGCTCTGCCTGACACTCGCGGCCTGCCAGAGCCAGAACCCCTATACCGACGAATCGGCGCCGATCCCGCCCGCCCCTCCGGTGGAACAGATCCAGGCGCCCACCTACCCGGCCGCGCCACGGGACTTCTCCAGCTACCAGCACTGGAGCTGGCGCAGCCCGCCAGCGGGCACGGCCTCGATCAGCGGTGAAGAACTGCAGGAAATGGTCGCCGGCGCCCTCGATCAACGGGGCCTGCGACCGGCGCCGCAAGGGGATCGCGGCGACGTGCAGGTCAGCGCCTCCGCACAGATGGAGACGCGTGTGCGGCAGGTCTACGATGACTATGGCACCCGTGTCGGTGCGGGCCGCTACGGCAGTTACGGCCATGGATACGGTACCGGAATCGGCATCGGCGCCAGCGCTCCCATCGTGCGCAATTACGAAGAAGAGGTGGTCTCGGTGCGCATCCAGTTGTTCGACGCGGCCTCTGGCCAACCGGTGTGGAGCAACCGTGCCGAATCGCGCAGCGGTGGTAATCAGGCCGAACGCAAAGACGCCACCCGTGACGCAGTGAACCGTGTACTGGCCGATTACCCGCCGCGCTGAAACGCAGCAATTTTTCAGGAGAACCAAGATGTTTCGGCAACTGTTGATGCTTCCCCTGTTGTTGCTGCTGGCCGCTTGCCAGAGCACCCAGGTGCAACGCGATTTCGACCCGCAGCGCGACTTTTCGGCCTATCGCAGCTGGGCCTGGAAAGAGCCCGCGCTGCAGTACCGCCCCGACGACCCGCGCATCAAGAGCGACCTGACCGAGCAGCGCATTCGCAGCGCCGTCAGCGAGCAGCTCGACCAGCGCGGCCTCCGACCGGCCACCGCCGGCAACGCGCCGGATCTGCGTGTACAGGCCTGGTTCATCGTCGATGACCGCACCCAGCAGTACACCACCTCCTCCATGGGCGCCTGGGGCAGCCCATGGCATGGCTTCTGGGGCGGACCGATGTACACCGACACCCGCACCATCCACTACCAGGTCGGTACGCTGCAGGTGGACTTCTACGACGCCGACGACGGCAAGCTGGTCTGGCGCGGCAGTGCCGAGCAGGTCCTGCGAGAGGATCCTGGCAGCCCGAGCGAGCGGGCCGGGATGTTCCGCGAAACCGTCGCCAAGGTGCTCTCGCAGTACCCGCCGCAGTGATCGCGCCGCGCCGGCGCGTGAGCGTTCACCGTCGGCGCGGGGCCTCTGGTTAAACCTGCGGGCCCTGCCCGAGGCGAGGCGCTCGAACGCCCCCGCCTGATTCGCTATTCCTTCCTTACCCAATCGGAGTTGTTCGCATGCCTGTCGTTGCCTGGTGGCTTCTCGTTCTGCCCTTCATTGCCGGGTCCTTTCTGCCGCTGCAGGCCGGGATCAACGGGCAGGTGGCCAAGCACTTCGGCAGCGTCATGAGCGCGGCGATGCTGTCGTTCGCGGTAGGCACGGTGGCGTTGTTCTGCATCGTGCTGTTCCAGCGCGAACTGCCCGGCCTGCAGGCCTTGCGCGGCCTGAGCGGGTATCACTGGTGCGCCGGTCTGCTGGGCATGTTCTTCATCGCTACCGCCGCCTTCGCCGGCCCACGCATCGGCGCGTTGCTGTTCATGGCGCTGGTCCTGGCCGGCCAGTTGAGCATGGCGTTGCTGCTGGACCATTTCGGCTGGGCCGGTTTCCGGCAATCACCGATCAGCCTGGGCAAGGTTGCCGGACTGTTGCTGATCGTCGGCGGGGTCTGGATGATCCGACGCGGCTGAAGCCTGAATCGGCCATCGGCCGAACCGCCGGATGGTGCGGGCCGGCTAGCGCCGCTCGAAGGCGTAGAACAGATTGGGCTCGCTGACCAGATAGAGGTTGCCGAAGGCATCGAACGTCATGCCCTCGGCCTGCGGTACGCTCTCCTGCAGCCCGGCAAAGCCGCTCCACAGCGAGCGGAAGCTGACCAGTTCGCCCGCGCGGTCCAGCTCCAGGACCATCTTCGCTTCATCGCTGAGCAACACCAGATGACCGGTGCGCTCGTCGTAATGCACCGAGGCCAGGTCGCTGGCCATGTCCTTGTCGTCTATCCAGGCCTGGCGGTCGATGATCCGCAGGTTGAGACGCCCTTCGAGCGCCGCCTTGAGCCCCTGGATTTCGTAGAGCTTGCGCGGCGAATGCTCCTTGACCACGAACAGCCGATCGCCGGCTCGGTCGTAGCCCAGCCCCTCGAACCCGGCGTTGTCTTCCTCACCAAGCACCAGCGAGAGCGAGGCGAAGTCCTCGCGCTGCAGCACGCCCGGCCGCTCGGGAACGGGCAGGATGACCAGCGTCTGGCTGCGCTCTTCGGTGACCGCCAGCAGATCGTCGCCGAGGTAGGTCACGGCCTCCACATCGGTAAAGCCGGTCAGGGGATATCGCGCGATGAAGCGGCCGTCACTGTCCAGGGCAACCAGTTCCTCGGGATTGTTCACCACCGCCCAGAGATGGTTGCGGTGTTCGTCGAAGGTCAGCCCCGAGAGGTTGTCGGCAACCGATGCAACCGGCTTCGCCTCGACCCGCACGCGGTATTCCGGCAGCCAGAGGCTGCGCGCCTCGTGTGACTCTTCCTTCCATGCCGATTGCAGCGAATAGAAGATTCGCTCCTCCAGATGAAAGACCGCGGCGGTGTACAGCAGCGCGGCGCCGAGCATGCCCAGCGCCCACAGGCGTGGACGAACCTCAGGCAGCCACCAGGGACGGGCTTGGGTAACAGTCGTCATCGTCTACTTCTCATGCTCGGAGCGCTGGCGAGACAGACTGCTCGTTGGTGATTGCAATTGCGTGACGCCGGGCGGCGCACGCCGAACAGCCTGGTAAAGACCCACCTGCCACCGCCGGGTTCAACGCCGCCGTCGGGAACTGCCAAGCGGTTTGGCAGCCCAATGCGCCAGGGAAGCGCTGCACGGGCAGCCTTACGAGAGGACGACAGGAGAGCAGCATGCGGGTGGAAGGCTTTTTCGAATGGTTGGGCCAGGCGCTCGGCACGGTGATTCGCTACATCGTCGACGCGCTCAGCGGATTCTTCGCCTTGTTCGCCTCGGCAGGCGCCAACTTCCTCGAAGGGCTGTCGCGCACCCTCGGCATGGACCGCTCGCTGGTCAGCCTGATTGCATTGGCCATCGGCCTGATGCTGCTGGTCGGAGCCTTCCGCGCCTTCTTTCGCCGCTCCTTCGTGGCGGGGGTGATCTACCTGTTTCTGGGCCTCTGGCTGTTGAGCTGGTTGATTCACTGACAGCGGCAGCTCGCTCGCGCAACAGTGCGCGCGCTGAAGCCTGCTGTATGATGCCGGGTCGTTCTGGAGCCCTTCATGTCACGGTTGATGACCGCCTGGCAGCACGCCCCGACCCATCGACGCGTCTGGGCATTGGCTGCGCCGATGATCCTGTCCAATCTGTCCGTGCCGCTGGTGGCGCTGGTCGACAGCGCCGTGATCGGCCATCTGCCTTACGCACATCAGTTGGCGTCGGTCGCGGTCGGCGGCAGCCTGTACACGCTCCTGGTCTGGGTCATGGGCTTTCTGCGCATGGGCACCACCGGCTTCGCCGCCCAGGCGGCCGGTCGCGATGACGGCGGCTCGCTGCGCCGCATCCTGCTGCAAGGCCTGCTGCTGGCGCTGGGGTTCGCCCTGCTGCTGAGCCTCGTCGCCCTGCCGCTCAAGGGCGTTGCGCTACAGCTGATGCAGCCATCGGCCGAACTGGACGACCTGACCCAGCACTATTTCCACACCCGCCTGTTCGGCTTGCCCGCCGCGCTGGCCAGCATGGCGTTGATCGGCTGGTTCCTGGGCGCCCAGGACGCCCGCGCGCCGCTGGCGATCCTGCTGACCACCAACCTGACGAACGTGGCGCTGGACCTCTACTTCGTCATCGGCCTGGAATGGGGCGTGGCTGGCGCCGCGCGCGCCTCGGTGATCGCGGAATGGAGCGGCGTACTGGTCGGCCTGGCCCTGACGCGCGGCGCGTTGCGGCGCTACCCGGGGCGGCTGGATCGCGCGGCCTTCTCCCGTTGGCTCAACTGGCGCCCGCTGCTGGCGGTCAACCGCGACATCTTCCTGCGCTCACTGGCGCTGCAGCTGGTGTTCTTCCTCATCACCGTACAGGGCACGCGCCTGGGCGATGCGACGGTCGCCGCCAATGCCTTGCTGCTCAACGGCCTGATGCTGACGGCCCATGCACTGGACGGCCTGGCCCATGCGGTCGAGGCGCTCAGCGGCCATGCCATCGGCGCGCGTAGCCATACCGAACTGCGCCGCGTGCTGACGGTATCGGGTGGCTGGTCACTTCTGGCGAGCCTGACCTTCGGCCTGTTCTTCCTGCTCGGCGGCGACCTGTTCATTGGCCTTCAGACAGATATCCCGGCGGTGCGCGACACCGCTCTCATCTACCTGCCCTACCTCGCCGCGCTGCCGCTGGTGGCCGTCTGGAGCTACCTGCTCGACGGCCTGTTCATCGGTGCCACCCGCGCGCGGGAAATGCGCAACGCCATGCTGCTGGCCGTCGCGATTTCGCTACCATTGGGCTGGCTGCTGCGCGGGCTGGGCAACCACGGCTTGTGGCTCGCCTTCCTCGGCTTCATGCTCCTACGCGGTGTCTGCCTGGGCAGCATCGCCAGGCGCCTGCAGCAGCAGGGCCAATGGTTCGACCCGATCCATGCGCAGCCCGCCGAAACCACCATTGTCGTCACCAAGGGACCCTGAAACATGGTCTATGCCGTCGCCGCCTACCTGCACTTCGTGGCGATTTTCCTGCTGTTCGCCCTGCTGGTGCTCGAACACCAGCTGTTTCGCCTGCCACTGAACTTCAAACGCGCGCGCAGCCTCTTCCGCGTCGACCTGGCCTTCGGCATCGCCGCCGGCCTGGTTCTGGTCACCGGCGCCGCTCGCGCCATGCGCTACGGCAAAGGCCTGGACTATTACCTGAACAACAGCTTCTTCCACGCCAAGATCGGTGTCTTCGTGCTCGTCGCGCTGCTGTCGATCTACCCCACTGTGACCTTTCTGCGCTGGCGGCCGGCGCTCAAGGCCGGCGAGGTGCCGGCCATCAGCGCAGCCAGCGCGCGCGGAGTCAAACTGGTCATCCGCATCGAACTGGCCGCGCTGCTGGTGCTTCCTCTCCTTGCCGTGATGATGGCGCGCGGCTACGGCGTCCTCCCGCGTTAGGGCCGTCGCCAGGCAAGCCCCGGCGCGTGAGCGGCGGAACCTGCGCAGCTGGGCATCCCGGACGCCTGGGGCCTAGCGCCAGATGTTGTTGTTGATCTTGGCCTTGAGCTCCGGGTAGTCCGCGGCCTTGAAGGTGGGCACCACGCCCTGCTTGATCTGCGCCATGTAGTCCTTGGTCAGCTTCACCACCGTGCCCGACAGCAGAACGATGGCGATCAGGTTGATGGTCGCCATCAGCCCCATCGAGGCATCGGCGGCGTTGAACACCGTGGTCACCGCCTCGTATGCGCCCCAGACCACCATGCCCAGCGCCGCGACCCGCAGCAGCGTGAGGCCGAGCTTGTTGCCGGCGCCAAGGTAGATCAGCGCATTCTCGGCATAGGAGTAGTTGGCGACGATGGAGGTGAAGGCGAAGAACAGGATGGCGATGGCGATGAAATAGGTCCCGCCTGCACCGATGTGCGTCTCCATCGCCTGCTGGGTGAGCTGCGTGCCGGTGACGCCGGAACCGGGTTCGAGCACACCCGAGAGCAGGATCATGATCGCCGTCGCGGTACAGACCACAAGGGTGTCGATGAACACGCCCATCGCCTGGACCAGCCCCTGCGACGAAGGATGATGCGGGGCCGGCGTCGCCGTCGCCGCCACGTTGGGCGCCGAGCCCATGCCCGCTTCGTTGGAGAACAGCCCGCGCTTGATGCCATTGAGCATGGCTGCCGTCACCGACCCCGCCACGCCACCGGCGGCCTCTTCCAGACCAAAGGCGCTGCGCACGATGGTCATCAGCACGCCGGGGACCTCGGTGATGTTGAGCACCACCACGATCAGCGCCATCAGCACGTAGAGCCCGGCCATCAGCGGCACCACCAGCTCGGCGAAGCGGGCGATGGAGCGTAGCCCGCCGAAGATCACCAGCCCGGCGAGCACGGCGATGGCGATGCCCACCCAGAGCTTGGAAAAGCCGAACGCCCCTTCCATCGCATCGGCGATGGAGTTGGCCTGCACCGCGTTGAAGACCAGGCCGAAGGAAATGATCAGCGCCACCGAGAACACACCGCCGGCCCAAGGCGCCTTCAGGCCCTTGGAGATGTAGAACGCCGGCCCGCCCCGGTATTGGCCTTCGCCGTCGCGCACCTTGTAAAGCTGCGCCAGCGAACTCTCGGCATAGGCCGTCGCCATGCCGACCAGCGCCACCAGCCACATCCAGAAGATCGCCCCGGCGCCGCCGAGATACAGCGCCACCGCGACACCCGCCAGGTTACCGGTGCCAACCCGCGACGCCAGGCTGGTGCAAAGCGCCTGGAAGGGCGAAATGCCGGAGGAATCGCTTTGCCGCGCCCCGCGAATGGCGCGAACCATCTCGCCAAAATGCAGAAATTGCAGGAAGCCCAGGCGGATGGTGAAGAACACACCCACCGCCAGCAGTCCGTAGATGAGCACGTAGCCCCAGAAGATCGTGTTGAGAAAATCGATGATCGCGGTCATGCAGGCCTCGTCTCGTGAACCGTTGGACTTGGGTTAACGCTAGTCGCTACACCACGCCCTAACCAGCCAGCGCGCAGCGACCCGAACCCATGGTCCGAACCGCAGCGGCGCCGAGGGTTCCATCAAAAGGCCATCCTCGTGCCACGGCGCTTGGCCCAGCACGACCACAGGCGTTAAGGTCGGACCACCTCAACCTTCGGGACGCACCATGGCCGCCAAACCCAGCAACACTCGTCAACAGACTCACCTGGCCGTGCTCATCGACGCCGACAACGCCCCTGCGGCCATCGTCGAGGGGCTGTTCGAAGAGATCGCCAAGTATGGGGTCGCCAGCGTCAAGCGCATCTACGGCGACTGGACCAAACCCAACCTGGGCAGCTGGAAGAAGGTGCTGCTCGACTACTCGATCCAGCCGATCCAGCAGTTCGCCTACACCTCGGGCAAGAACGCGACCGACAGCTCCCTGATCATCGATGCCATGGATCTGCTCTACACCCGCCGCTTCGACGGCTTCTGTCTGGTCTCCAGCGACAGCGACTTCACTCGCCTGGCTGCTCGCCTGCGCGAGGAAGGCCTGACCGTCTACGGCTTTGGCGAACAGAAAACGCCCTCGCCCTTCGTCTCGGCCTGCGACAAGTTCGTCTACACCGAAATCCTGCGCGCCGACACACCCAAGACCTCGCAGGAACCGCCGGTCAACGGCGAGCGGTCCAGCACGCCGACGCCCGTCGACAAGGCCGAGGACGAGAGCGAGGCCAGAACCGCCGAGAAAAACACGGGGGTCAAATCACAGAAGGTGCCGGCCGATTTCATCGCCAAGGTGCTCAGCGATATCGCCGACGAAGACGACGACTGGGTCCAGCTCGGCGCGCTCGGCTCCAACATCAGCAAGCTGCGCCCTGCCTTCGACCCACGGCTGTACGGCTTCAAGAAACTCAGCGACCTGATCAAATCCCAGCCCAAGCGCTTCGAACTCGAAGCCCGCGGCACCACCTCGACCGGCGGCAAGGCCGTCTACGTCAGGAACCTGAAACCGGTGAAATAGCGCGCCGCCCGGGCGAAGCCTCTACCCCGCTGGCCGCGGCAGGTTCGGCTGGCCGTCCCTCGCCCGCCAGCATCTTGCAAACATTCCCGTACAGGACGGACCGAACCCACACCCTCACAACCCTTCTAAGCAGACATCGACTCAAGGAGGTTTCCATGACCAAGGCATTGCTCACCACCCTCGGCCTCGCGCTGTGCGCGCCCGTAGCGCTTGCCCAGACGCCCAAGCCTGAAGTCATTTCGCACCTGAACGGCCTGGACATCGACATCAGCGCCATGGGCGTACCGACCTCGACCACCGAGGCCGGCGGCGAACTGGTCGGCATCCGGGCAGTGCGAGTCAGGAACAACACCGGAGACACCGTGACCTGCGAATTCCACGTCCCCAACGATGCCCGGGCCGACACCTCCGCCCCGCCCGTCTTCACCATCAGCCCCAACACCCAGCGCGTGGAACGGGTGCCGGGCGAGTATTCCCCGGATGAACCCTTCGCCGAGCTGACCTGCCGCGCGGCCGGCCAGGCGGTGGGTACGCCGACCGCGGTACCGTCCAGCGAACCGGATGCCGAGGCCGCGGCGCCCGCCCCCGCGGACGACCCGACACGGGCACGTAACCCATCCGACCGGGATCGTTGATCAGGCAGTTCGCCTCGACCAAGGAGCCCACGTCGCGGCAGGGGAAAACCGGATCAAATGGTCCGCTTCGGAGCACTTGGTTTGTGCGTCAGGCACGAACAGCGGGCGCGCCGCACACCGCCTAGGAGGGAGTGCCGCTCAGCGAAACGAGTGAACTAACCGCCTGGCGGCGCGATCCCCTTTAAAGCACCGTCAGAGCAACAGGGGCCGACAGTGCCTCCGTGCTGCGCAGGTCCGAACCCAAGCGATGAGGAGTTCCTCGTGACCGTTATCACCCACCGCACCACCGAAACCACGCACAGCGTTTCCCGCCATCTGCCCGGCCCGCTACACGCCATTCTGCTGGCCGGGACCGTGCCGCTGTTTCTCGGCGCCCTGCTGAGCGACATCGCCTATTTCCGCAGTTACGAGATTCAGTGGAGCAACTTTTCATCCTGGCTGATCGCCGCGGGACTGGTGTTCTGCGGGTTCGCGATCCTCTTCGCGCTGGTCAACCTGGCCCGCGCCCGACTGAAGAAGGGGCGCCCGCTGATCTACCTCGTGCTGCTGGTCGCGGCCTGGGTTTTCGGCTTCATCAATGCGCTCGAACACGCCAAGGACGCCTGGGCCACCATGCCGCAGAGCCTGGTGTTGTCGATCATCGTAACCCTGCTGAGCTGTGCGGCGGCCTGGATCGGCCTGTCCAACCTGCGTGATGGAGGTGAAGCATGAAAGTCATCAATGCCGTTTCCCTCCTGAGCGTTTCGGTACTGCTCGCCGCGTGCGGCGGTGGCGGCGACGAGGCCCAAACCTACGGCGCCGAGCCCAAGCTCCCTGAGCCGGACCGGGGCCTGCTGCCCAGCATGACCATCGCCGACCCTGGCGAATGGGGTGATGAAACGCCGACGGTGCCCGAAGGCTTCACCGTGACGGCGATCGCCACCGATTTGAAGATCCCGCGACAGACCCTGGTGCTGCCCAACGGCGACATCATCGTGGCCGAAGGCCGAGGCGGCAACGCGCCAAAACTCAAGCCCAAGGACGTGATCGCCGGCTACATCAAGGCCAAGGGCGTCACCTCGGTCGAAAGCGGCAACCGCCTGACCCTGCTGCGCGACGCCGACGGCGACGGCACCTACGAAACCCAGAATGTCTTCGCAGAGGATCTCAACGCGCCCTACGGCCTCGCCTTTCATGACAACAGGCTGTACGTCGCCAACCAGGACGAGCTGGTGCGCTTCGACTACGAAGAAGGCCAGACCGAAGCCAGCGGCCCGCCGACCAAGGTCGTCGACCTGCCGTCGGAGATCAATCACCACTGGACCAAGGCGATGACCATCAGCCCGGACGGCCAGTACCTCTACGTCGGCATCGGCTCGAACAGCAACATCACCGAGCGCGGCATGGAAGCGGAAGTCGACCGCGCCATGGTCTGGCAGATCAACACCGAAACCGGTGCCTACAAGCCCTACGCCACCGGCCTGCGCAACCCCACGGCCCTTGCCATACTGCCCGGCACGGACCAGCTCTGGTCGGTGGTCAACGAGCGCGACGAGCTGGGCGAGGACCTGGTTCCGGATTACCTGACCTCCGTTCAGGAAGGCGGCTTCTACGGCTGGCCTTACGCCTACTGGGGCCAAAACGTCGATGACCGCGTCCGCCCTCAGGACCCGGACAAAGTCGCCGCCACTATCGTGCCGGACTACGCGCTGGGCTCGCACGTAGCGGCTCTGGGCCTGGACTTCTCCGATGGTGCCATCGGCGGCGAATTCGCCGACGGCGCCTTCATCGGCGAGCACGGCAGCTGGAACCGCGAGACCCCGGTCGGCTACAAAGTCATCTTCGTCCCCTTCCGCGACGGCCGGCCCACCGGCGAGCCGATCGAATTCATGACCGACTTCCGCAAGGACGACAAAACTCGCGGCCGCCCCGTCGGTGTAACGGTCGATCCACGCGGCGCGGTGATCGTGGCGGACGACCTCGCCAATGTGGTGTGGCGGGTTACGCGGAGCCAGTAAGCGACAGCCCCAGCCCGTAACAGCCAGCCGCAGAACACCGTTGGCTGTCGCGGGACAAGTACTCTTGCCGCCATGTAGGGGCGAATTTATTCGCCCAATAAACCGCCTCCCCAGCCGGGCAACATGGCTTGCCGCTACACAAGCGGAAGCTCTCGTGTTTCTTTCACAAGAGCCTGCAACCGATCAGAGCAACGCTACCGGCCACAGAAAGTCTGCGCGCCCCGTCGATAAACGGAGTTCCAGTGGTCGACACTCAGCAACTGTGAAAATAGTTACTTTTGCATGACGCGGTAATCTGCGCCTTCGTACCGGGGCAATAGGCAAAACCGCAATGCGATCCTTTCGTCTTGCTCCATCGCGAATGACGATCGCTTGCCGGCCGATCCACATCCTTGACTCTAAGCCGGAGGCCTTCCATCAAGCGCATGCCGGCACCGTAGAGCAGACGCACAACCAACCCGACCTCTCCAGAAAGGTAGGCAAGGACCTGTTGGACGTCCTGCTGAGACAACACGACCGGTAACCGGGCCGGCTTTTTGGCACGGATAACCTCACCCAGCCAGGGCAGGTCATGCTTGAGTACCTGCTTATAAAGAAACAGCAAAGCTGCCAACGCCTGGTTCTGGGTAGAGGCTGACACGTCACGGCGAACAGCCAAGTCCGAAAGGAACGCCTCGACCTCCGGCCCGCCCATTTCGACAGGATGTCGATAATCGTGAAAACGGATGTAACGCTTGATCCACTCGCAATAGACATGCTCAGTTCTGATCGAGTAATGTTTGAGCCGAATCTGCTCACGCACCTGATCGAGCAATCTCGGTTTCCCATCCATGGTGCATAACTCCCTTATACAGTCACATCCCCTCGGAAACGCCCAGCCTAGACAAGAAGAGCCATGATGACAAGGAATGTTATACCCCAAGCCCGCTCAGCGTCTTATGCACCATTTGGTGTCTAATTATAGTTAGGTGCAATCACACATGGATCTAGACCTTTCCATAGCCGGCGCAAAAGAGGAACGTGCGAAGCTTAAGCAATTTCACGCAATCCTGAACAGCCCGAGCATTGTCCCTGAGCAGGTATATCGAATGTCAGCAAACCTTTACCCTCTCGTTTGCTACATAAATAATATTGTCGGGCTGTATATCAGCAAAAATTATGAAGTCATACCTCTCTTCATAAACCGAGCGCTCGTGCATATAAAAACACACCCCGCACAACCCGCCGGCATCGTTTATCAAGATACAGTCACGCTTTACCTGCGGCACATGGCTCATGTGCTTAAATCATATTCGTCCATGTCTCACGAATTTCTATACGAGCTTATACCTGAAGAAGTCTTGAATGCAGGCCCTCAGCAGATTCCTAGCATCGCGGCGAGCACCTAACTGGTGGTTCAAACCGTTCGCTTCGCTCACTGGGACGGGCTAAAGCCCGCCCCTTAGCTTAATCGTTATGCATCATGAAAAATTACGGTGATTTCGACGACCTTGGCTTGTATTTATCATTCATAAAATCCGTCCATGTAGACTACTCAGAAAATGTAGTGCAAATTCACATTGCAAAGCCATTTGATCACAAAGAAAAACGCTTAAGGTACGTCGAGGGTCAGTTGGTAATGCGCAATGTTCGTGAAATGAGGTTTCAGCAAAAGCTCAACGACTCCGAGGTACCTGAGTTTTATCGCTCAGCAATTCTCGATACTCATCCCGAATTTGAGCTTGAAGCTGGCGAAAACGTGTTCTTTTTTGGTGTTGACTGGGGTTCAGACTATTACAAATGGTACTTCATTGCCCGCTCGTGCTCGTTTGTAGAAGCAAGCGAGCCTAAACCTGGAGAGCAGCTGCTTTGGGTGAGGTAGCGCATAACAAATGGTTCAAATCGTTCGCTTCGCTCACTGGGACGGGCTAAAGCCCGCCCCTTAACCAAACGTTAGGCCAAACATTGCTCACCTAGTAGACACCAGAAAAACATGAAAAGATAAAAATGGCCAAAAAACTACGTGATGCAATGCAAAAATCAATACGTAAAAAATTAGCAGTCATAGTATTAATGGCTGGTTTATCTTGCATCACTTATTTACAGCTCAGCACTTTCGACATATCCGAAGCAGACCTCACCTACACCGAGGGCCGTATTGTAGAAATAATAACCGTGCGCCAAACAAAGAACAGCGATGCCATTTATTACCGCATAGAAAATCTACCTGAAAAAGTAGCCATACGTCGAGGTATTTTCTCCGCTGACCGTATCTCGCGTAGTTTTAAGATAGGCACGGTTCTTAAAATCGGTCATACGTCAGAAATCACGTGGAGAAATACAATAAATGCTTACGCTCTTTCAGCCAACGGTTCGCGCGTATATGGTTTAGAAAACTATGCTCGTAATTACCGCTCAGAAAACAAAGATAAATCTTGGATGCTTGGCTTTCTAACTTTGCTTGCTGCTTTTTTAATAGGAACAGGAAAAGGTGAAAGGAAGACTTCTTAAAGCAGAGCGAGGCACGAAAAAGCCATTAAATCACTATCAGCTATCGCATAGCGTTCATTTATGTATCGTGGCTCATATTCACGGCCTAACAAATGGTTCAAACCATTCGCTGCGCTCACTGGGACGCGCTAAAGCCCGCCCCTTAACCAAAGGCTAGGTGCATATTCAAGATGCGGGATCGACAAAAAATTGTGGATATGGCCCGTCCAACCCGCAAGAAATTAAAAAACTTATCTCCTATTGCCAAAAAGCGCCTGAGCGCATGTGTTTTTCGCACTATTTTCTTTCTTTTACGACCCATCCCTGCAGGAAAATAAATTCCCACGACAACAAGTTGCAGGAACATTGCTTTTTGAACTAGCACCCGCATCAGCCCTTGAGCTGGAGGGCTCAATTTATGCAGCAGCAAAAACTTGGGATTACAGCATTGAAGAACTACCATGGTATGGGCGCAAAGCGTTTGGCACAAATGTGGTAATTAATTATCTAAACAACCTACTGCCGAATACAGAAGATAAAGAAACGACAAAAGCATCCAAACAATGTTTTTTGGTGCAGTGGTTTTGAGCAGCAATGCACCTAATATATGGTTCAAAACCGTTCGCTTCGCTCACCGGGACGGGCTAAAGCCCGCCCTTAACCAAACGTTAGGCTCTCACAAGAAAGGTTCAGATGCGCTCATACGACGGTGTTGACTATCAATATATGAGCAATGATGTTGAGAGGGAAAAAGCCGTTGAGATCATCGCGAATCTCATCGGCTTTCGACCTAAAACAGACGGCTTGGTCTATTCATTAAAATTTTATGCCGGCGGCACAGGAATTGATGATCGCCTTGCTGTCAGCTGCGTATTTGATCACTCCAACTGGCCTCCCATGGTTCAGCGGCTGCGTCTTAAACGTGTCAGTGAAATAGCTGTTGATCCGATCTGGGAAAAGGATTTTCGGTGGCTAGTAGATGCAGCAGAACCCGAAGGACCGCTTGAAGAACACTGCTACACGTTTATCAACTCTGAGAAGCATGACTTCCAGCATGCGGCTGATGATCGATGCGAGGTATTTTTCTCCAGCGAGAGCAACGTAAACTCATGGTGTGCCGTGTGGTATGCCAACAACCATTTGAACTACCTGAGCTTCGATCAAGGTTAACCTTTTTGCTCGGCACCACCAGTCGCAACAGCGCCTAACAAGTGGTTCAAATCGTTCGCTTCGCTCACTGGGACGGGCTAAAGCCCGCCCCTTAACCAAACACTAGACGTAAGGTGCACCTGTGACTATAGAAAGAGCCGGGCATTTTTTAGTGGACGTGGATTTAGCAGGCAGAGTTTCGGTTGGCATTGAAACAGACCAGCTACTGGCATGTGTGCAAGAAGCGAAAAACAAAAAGGCGGACGGCGTGTTCGGTTCGCCTTCATTCGGCTTTATGCAGGATAATCTGGATTTTCTTTCTGAATTGCCCAAGCTCACGAAGATCTGGTTTTGGGATGTTCGTCTAAGGGATGTGACGGGAGTGTACGAATTATCTGCGCTCAAACATTTCGGCATTCATCCCAAGCGGCCAGGAATCGACTTTGGTCGCCTTCGGGCTATCGAAGAGCTCGTCTGGGAGTTCAACGAAAAGGACAGCGGGCTTGAGGCGCTTTCCGAATTGAAGATGCTTCACATATGGCACTTTAAACCGAAGAGTGAAAGCTTCGCCGGGCTTTCCGTATCCACGTCAGTAAAGCAGCTACAAATCAACTGGGCTAACCCTAGGTCGCTTGATGGTCTGCCTGCTTTGCCTTCGCTACAACGGCTAGAAATTCACCATTGCCGCAACCTTGAAACAGTGGACGCACTGGTAGATATTGCTCCCAACATAGAGCACTTGGTGGTTTCCGCCTGCGGGAAAATTTCGGGTGCCGATGCTGTAATAAAGAAGCTGCCAAAACTCAAGCATGCCTATGTTCAAAATAAGCTGCTGGTCAGTTCGGAGATGGCCTAACCAACAGTTCAACACGGACGTGGTCTGTTGCGCAGCCCCTGCCGGCTAACGTCGCCATTAGGCGGCACAGCCTATTCCGCGGATCCACGGGGAGAGCTATGAAAACCCAATACTTCACGGCAACGAGCTTGGATGGCTTCATTGCAACGGAGGACGATTCACTCGACTGGCTGTTCCCGCTTGGGGACATCAACGACACGAGCTACCCGGACTTCATTTCCGGGGTCGGGGCGCTGGCGATGGGATCTACCACGTATGAGTGGATGCTACGCAATGCGCGAGCAGTCGCAGCCGAAACCGGATCTGCTTGGCCTTATTTGCAACCCACATGGGTATTCTCAACCCGCGCTCTGCCAGTAGTCCCAGGAGCAAACCTAACTTTCGTGCAGGGCGACGTTCGACCAGTCCATTCGGAGATGTGTGAGGCGGCCGCAGGCAAGAACATCTGGATCGTCGGTGGCGGTGATTTGGCAGGACAGTTTTACGATGCCGGGCTTCTGAACGAGATCATCGTCCAAGTGGGCTCTGTAACTCTTGGCAAGGGCAAGCCATTGTTTCCCCGCAGACTTAGCAGTGCGTCACTAGCACTGGCCTCAGTCAGGCAGGTCGGTACAGGTTTCGCGGAGCTGCGCTATCAAGTAAACGCTTAACAGAGCCGGCTAACAGTTCATCAAGCCGAACGGGCTTCGCCGGCGCGATTGCAATCGTTTATCCGGCCTGTCTCGGGCACAGCCCTGCAAAAATAGTTGCCGCTCCCCTGCCCGTCAGCAAACCGCCAAGGCAGAAAACGGAACGTGGCCGTGCTTTACTCCCGACAGACAGCCGCCATGGCGAGCATCACGCCTCGCCCTCGCACACCAGACGGAGACCACCATGCAGCAAGACGAGCTGAAAGCGCTGTTCAATCAACAGGCTGCGAGCTACGACACGCAGTGGGCGAAAACGGCGCCGATACGGCATTGCCTTCATCTGCTGCTGGGCTCGATGTTCGCCGAGCTGCCTGAAGAGGCGCGGATTCTGTGCGTGGGGGTGGGGACGGGTGACGAGCTGTTCTACCTGGCGTCGCGGCATCCCGGTTGGCATTTCACCGCGCTGGAGCCATCCGGGGCGATGCTCGAAGTCTGTCGGCGCCGAGCCGAGGAAGAAGGCGTTACCGATCGCTGCGACTTCCACGAAGGCTATCTCGGCTCGCTTGCGCCCGGCGAGCTGCACGACGCGGCCACCTGCTTTCTGGTGTCGCACTTCATGTTGGATCAAGGGAGCGCTCGGGCTTCTTCCGCGAGATTGCGCAACGTCTCAAGCCGGGTGGTCTGTTGGCGAGTTCGGACCTGGCCTCGGATGTTGCTGCGCCGCACTATGAGGTGCTGCTGCGTGCCTGGATGAACATGATGTCGGCAGCGGACCTCTCGGAGGAGGCGCTGACGCGCATGCGCACGGCGTACGCCAAGGACGTTGGCATGTTGCCTCCGGCGCAGGTGGCATCGCTCATCGAAGCAGGCGGTTTCGAACGGGTTACCCCCTTCTTCCAGGCCGGATTGATTCATGCCTGGCTGTCGACGCGCTCACGCGCGGTCGGCTGAGCCTGGCGCAACCGACCGCAGTGTGGCGTGGCCCGGGCTCTCTGGAACGCCGACTGCGCTTATCGGTCTCTACCGGACTGCTTCCCGCGAGGCCCGTATGCTGCGATCCATTCATCACGCCGCAATCATCTGCTCGGACTACGCCGTCTCGAAGCGTTTCTACACCGAGGTGCTCGGCCTGACGGTGATTGCCGAGCACTACCGGGCGGCGCGCCGCTCCTACAAGCTCGACCTCGCCTTGCCGGACGGTGGGCAGATCGAGCTGTTCTCGTTCCCGGCGGCCCCACCGCGCCCGTCGCGCCCGGAGGCGCAGGGGTTACGGCACCTGGCGTTCTCGGTCGAGGACGTGTCGGCATGCCAGGCCATGCTCGAAGCGAAGGGGGTACAGGTCGAGCCCATCCGCGTCGATGAGTACACAGGGCGGCGTTTCACCTTTTTCGCCGACCCTGACGGCTTGCCGCTGGAACTCTACGAACAGGCGCCGAGCGCGCACCCCTGACGCGTCAGGTAACAAAATCCGGGCTGAATACGCCCTGCGGTGCGCAGTAACGTTGAACCCCCATTTATCGAGGAAAGGACGGTTATGAAGCACTTGCCCCTGCAGATTGCGAGCACTCTCGCCCTCGGTTGCGCCACCCTCGTTGCCAGCGCGGCGACCGAGGCGATCGGCAAAGACCAGTGGCCCTTCACTGCCACGCCCCGCGCCACCTTCTCCGAACCCTGGGCCATGACCTTTCTGCCGGACGGCTCTGCGCTGGTCACGGAGAAGCGCGGCGCCTTGAAGCATCTCGTCCTGCAGGACGGCAAATCGCGTGATATCGACGGCGTGCCCGAGGTGGCCTACGGCGGCCAGGGCGGGTTGGGTGACGTGATCCTTCATCCGGACTTTGCACAGAACAGGCGCATCTATCTCAGCTATGCCGAGAAGGGCGACGGGGGTGACCGAGGCGCCGCCGTCGCCCGAGCGACGCTGGACGTCGACGGCGGTTCGCTGTCGGATGTCGAGGTGATCTGGCGGCAGACGCCCAAGGTCTCAGGCGGCGGCCACTACGGGCACCGGCTGGCGTTCGGCCCGGATGGCAAGCTGTGGATTTCCTCCGGCGAGCGGCAGAAGTTCACCCCGGCCCAGGACATGGAGGCGAACCTCGGCAAGATCATTCGCCTGAACGACGATGGCAGCGTGCCGGACGACAACCCCTTTGCCGACAGGGGTGGCGTGGCGGCGCAGGTCTGGTCGCTGGGCCATCGCAATCCGCTGGGGATTGCCTTCGACGCCGAAGGCCGCCTGTGGGAACAGGAGATGGGGCCGCAAGGGGGCGACGAACTCAACCTGATCCAGAAAGGTGGCAACTACGGCTACCCGGAGGTCTCCAACGGCGACCATTACGGCGGCAAGCCCATTCCCGACCACGACACCCGTCCCGAATTCATCGCACCCAAGGTCACCTGGACGCCGGTGATTTCCCCGGCCGGCCTGATCATCTACGGCGGCGACCGATTCCCCGACTGGAAGGGTAACGCCTTCGTGGGCGGGCTATCCGCCAAGGGTCTGGTGCGCATCACGCTGAATGGCGAAGAGGCCAGCGAAGCGGCTCGCTACGACATGGGCGCGCGCATCCGTGAGGTCGAGCAAGGTCCTGACGGCAGCCTCTGGGTCCTCGAGGATGGCGATAGCGGACGATTGCTGGAGCTGCGACCGAAGTAAGAGGCGCGGATGGGCGGGCTGGCAGCGTCGCAGCCCGCTCAGGCGACGCGGCGTCACATCCTCGTAACACACCCGGCCTAGCGTGTTTTGGCTAACCCCAATCACAAAAGCCGAGGCCCGCATGAAAACCCCCGACTCGCCTGACCCGCACCGCCCTGTCCACTGCGCTGACCCTGGCTCTGCTGCCGCTGGCCTCGCAGGCCTCTTCCCGGGCGGCGGAGTACTTCGAGCGGGTCGCGACCTTCCCGGTGTATCGCAACCTCGGCGCCAATGAAGATGCCGCGATGCAGACCGTCGCTGAAATCACGACCGTCAGCCGCGACGGGCGAACGCTGATCTACACCGACAGCCCCGGCGAGCGCATCGGCCTAGTCGACATCCGCGACCCGAAATCACCGAAACCGGCTGGTTTCGTCCAGCTCGAAGGCGAGCCGACCTCAGTCGCGGTGCATCAGCACTATGCGCTGGTCGCGGTGAATACCTCGCTCAGCTACGCCCAGCCGGACGGCGTGCTGGCCGTGTTCGACATCCGCAACCCGGCGCAGCCCAAGCGCGTCGCGACCATCCCAATGGGCGGCCAGCCGGACTCCATCGCCATCAGCCCCAAAGGCCGCTACGCCGCTGTCGCCATCGAGAACGAGCGCGACGAGGACCTCAACGACGGGCTGATCCCGCAATTGCCCGCCGGTTTCCTGCGCATCGTCGACCTCAAGGGCCAGCCGAAGCGCTGGAGCACCCGCGACGTTGACCTGACCGGCCTGGCCGATACGGCGCCTGGCGATCCCGAGCCCGAGTACGTCAGCATCAACGACCAGGACATCGCCGCCGTCACCCCTGCAGGAGAACAACCACATCGTGCTCGTCGACCTGCGTCGCGGCCGGGTGATGCGCCACTTCAGCGCCGGCCAGGTCGACCTGCAAGGCGTCGATGTGGAGGAAAACGACCGTATCGAGCCGATCGGGGTGCTCAAGGGCAAGCGCCGCGAGCCGGATTCGATCGCCTGGGTCGGGCCATTGCTGGCCACCGCCAACGAGGGCGACTACGAGGACGCCGAGGCCGAGGAAGGCGGCAGCCGCAGCTTCACCCTGTTCGACTACAACGGCCGCGTCTGGCACGAGGCTGGCGCCTCGCTGGAACACACCTTCATCCGCGCCGGGCACTACCCGGACAATCGTTCCGAGAACAAGGGCATCGAGCCGGAAGGCATCGCCGCGGCGAGCTTCCGCAAGCAGGACTTCCTGTTCGTCGGGGAGCGAGCGCGGCAATGCCGTCGCGGTCTATGACGTGGCTCGCCCCTGGGCACCGGCAATGCATCAACTGCTGCCGACCGGCATGGGGCCGGAAGGCATCCTGCCGATCCCGTCGCGCAATCTGCTGGTGGTCAGCAGCGAGGAGGATTCGGCCGAGGACGGCTATCGGTCGACGATCTCGATCTACCAGTACGGTGCGAAGGCCGCGCCCTACCCCGAGATCCGCTCCACCGCTGACAGCCTGATTCCCTGGGGCGCGCTGAGTGGGCTGACGGCCGACCGCACACACGCGAGCCGCCTGTACGCCGTGCCGGACAGCTACTACAAGGCCTCGCGCATCTTCCGTGTCGACGCGAGCAAGACGCCAGCGGTCATCGACGGGCAGATCGAGCTGCGCAAGGCGGGTGCGACGGTCGATTACGACCTCGAAGGCATCGCCCAGGCCAGCAATGGCGACTTCTGGCTGGCGTCGGAAGGTAACGGCAAGGCCAGGCCCAACCTCCTGGTCCGCGCCAATGCCAGGGGTGAGGTGCTGGAAGAATTCGCCCTGCCCGATGAGGTTGCCGCGCAACAGACCAGCAACGGCTTCGAAGGTGTCGCCGTGGTCGGTGAGGGTGCCGACATGCGCGTCTACGTGGCCGTCCAGCGTGAATGGAAGAACGACCCGGACGGCCGGGCGCGTATCGGCGTGTTCAACCCGGTCAGCCGCGAATGGGGCTTCTACCATTACCCGCTCGACGCCGCCCCCGAAGGCGCCTGGGTCGGTCTGTCGGAGCTGACGTCGCTCGGCAATGGCCAGTTCCTGGTGATCGAACGCGACAACCAGCAGGGCCCGGCCGCCAAGGTCAAGCGCCTCTACCGCATCGACCTGAGAGGCTTGCAGCCGGCCAGCGAAGGGCAACGCTTCCCGCTGCTGAGCAAAACGCTCGAACGCGACCTGCTACCGGAGCTGAAGGCCACCAATGGCTGGGTGCAGGACAAGGTCGAAGGCGCCGCGGTGGACACGCAAGGCCGCCTGTTCGTCGTCACCGACAACGACGGCGTGGAAGACGCCAGCGGCGAAACGCGCTTCATGCGGTTGGGTGCGGTGAAGCGCTAAGCAAGAACCGCTCGGCGCGGCGGCCAGGGCGAATGCACTCGTAGGGGCAAATTTTATTCGCCCACCCCACCACCGCGGGCGAATGAATTCGCCCCTACATGGGCGGGGGTTGGTTTGGCCGTTGGTGTGGTCGGGGTGCACAACCCGCCGGGCGGGCCGGCAACGCTCCGGTAAGGGCGAATGTTATTGCCCACCCCACCACCCTGGGCGAATGAATTCGCCCCTACATGGGCAGCGGGTTGGTTTGGCGGTTGGTGTGGTCGGGGTGCACAACCCACCGGGCGGGCCGGCAACGGCCTTGTAGGGCGAATTTTATTCGCCCACCCCACCACCCCGGGCGAGTGAATGCGCCCCTACATGGGCAGCGGGTTGGCTTGGCGGTTGGTGTGATCGGGGTGCACGACCCACCGGGCGGGCCGGCAACGCCCTGTAGGGGCGAATTTTATTCGCCCACCCCACCACCGCGGGCGAATGAATTCGCCCCTACAGGGGCAGCGGGTTGGTTTGGCGGTTGGTGTGACTGAATGCACAACCCACCGGGCGGGCCGGCAACGGCCCTGTAGGGGCGAATTTATTCGCCCACCCCATCACCGCGGGCGAATGAATTCGCCCCTACATCTCGCGGGCGCGCTTGATGCGGTGATCCCAGCGGCGCTTGGCGAAGCGGCGCATGTTCGGGATGTCGTCGGTTTCGTCCATGATCGGCTGGCCAATGATGGTTTCCATGATGTCTTCGAATGTCACCAGCCCGCGCCAGCTGCCGAACTCGTCATAAACCAGGCTCATGTGCTGACGCTCGTGCAGCAGCTGGGTCATGAGCTGTTCGACGCTGGTCAGCTCCGGCGAGACGCGCACCGGCTTCATGATCGTCGACACCGGCGCCTGGTCATCGGTGGCTGCCAGCGCGTCGTAGCGGAACACCACGCCCAGCGGGCTTTCGTCTTCACCAATCACCGGATAGCGCGAGAACTGGCTGTCGGTGACCTGCGCCTTGAATGCACCGATGCTGGTGTCCGGCGAGGTGTAGTCGCAGACCGTCCGCGGCGTCATCACGTCGCGCACCCTGATTTCGTGCAAATCCAGGATGTTGCTGATCACGCGCAACTCGTCTTCGTCCAGGCTCTTGTTCTCGCGGCCAAGCACTGTCAGCGCCTTGATCTCCTGGCGGATGTCATGCTCCGGCTCCTTGCCTCCGACTGCACGCATGATCAGGTCGGACAGGTAGATGAACGGCTTGAGCACCAGAATCATGCCGTTGAGCAGCGGCGGCAGATAGGGCGCGATCGTGCGCCAATAGCGGGCGCCGATGGTCTTGGGCAGGATCTCGGACAGCACTAGGATCAGCACTGTCATCACCGCCGAGGCGATGCCGACATAACCGTTGCCGAAGACGACGGTGACTTGCGCACCGACGCCGGTGGCACCAACGGTGTGCGCGACGGTGTTGAGCGTCAGGATCGCCGCCAGCGGTTGGTCGACGTTGTCCTTCAGCTTCTTCAGGCGCTCGTAGCGCTTGGGGCTGGAGGCTTTTTGATGCGCGATGAAGCTGGGCGTCAACGAGAGCAGTGCGGCTTCAAGGATCGAACAGATGAATGAAACGAGGATGGATAAGACAGCGAATGCTATCAGGAGGGTCATGTAAGGGAGGTTTCGTTGCCAAAGGCAGGGCAATGTATCGCAACGCCACCGCGCATGACTGGAAGGGCATGCAACATTTCATTTCCCCGCTTGATTGCAGAATCCACACACAGGGTTTCGACCGTCGCCGCCCGGGGAGTTCAGACCGTTGGACCGATGTCGGCAGGCAGTCGGACGCGGCGTGTTTTCATCAACGCCCCGCTTGTTCGCCGCGTTTTGCTCGGCTAGGGTGCGGCCTCGAATGGATGGTTCATCAGGAGCGCTGCACGTGATCAGAACAGGGATGTTGGCGATGGGTTTGTCTCTGGCGCTGTCGGCACAGGCGGCCGAGCGGCAGGTCTATCTGGTGGCGACGGTGCAGCTGGATGGCTCCAGCCTGGCGCAGAGCATCTTCCTTCACGAGCCACAGATCACCGAGCTGCAGGGCTGTCTCGACGCCGTGCGCGACGGGCAGAGCAAGCGCGACTGGCTCTTGTACCACCACATCTTCCGCCGCGACCGCTTCAAGGGCTTCTCCGGCCATATGCGCTATCACTGCGCCTACAGCGACCAGCGCTTCAGCAGCTGGCGCGACGGCCCGCGCTACAACAAACCCTACCTCGTCAGTGTCGGGAACGATGCCCAGCTCGAGGTGGTGCGCACGCCCAGCCAGGCGCAGTGCATGACCCAGCTGCGCGCGCTGCCGGCGGCGCGGCAGGCGCAGAGCTTCTGTGCCATGGGCAACCAGGAACTGCAGCCCTGACTGTAGCTGGCCGCCCGACCTTCAAGGACGAGCGGCTGCAACGGACAGTCAGGCAGGCTGATAGCTACCCGGCACCGGTGCGAAAGACACCCCGAAGCGATTCCAGGCGTTGATCGTGGCGATGACCAGGGTCAGGTTGGTCAGCTGGGCCTCGGAAAACTGCGCGCGCACCTCGTCGAACAGCGCCTGCGACACACCTTGCGGAAGCAGCGTGTTGGCTTCCGCCCAGGCCAGCGCAGCACGCTCGCGCTCGCTGAAAAAGGGCGTCTCGTGCCAGGCGGTGAGGGCGTAGATACGTCGTTCGGTTTCGCCCAGCGCGCGCGCATCCTGGGTATGCATGTCGATGCAGTAGGCACAGCCGTTGAGCTGCGACACGCGGATTTTCACCAGCTCCATCAGCGGCTTGTCGATCCCCTCCTCGCTGTGGCTCTGGCGCACCAGGTAACTTTCCAGGCTCCTCATGGCCTTAACGGCTTCGGGGGCAGCGGCGTGGTAATTCATGCGCATGGTGTTCACTCCTCGGTTTGAATGTGCAACCCAGGCTACGCAGCCGCCGCGCTGCGCTATTGTAGATTTTCGACATCTTCCAACGGCCCTCGCCATGACCGAGTCCCTGCACGAACGTCTGCCCTGCCTGCAGGGCTTCGTTGTCCGCCCGCCGACACCGGCGCTGGCGGCGTACGTGCAGCGCTTCTGGTGGATGGAGGGTGACGGCTCGCAGGTCTACGACGAACAACTGCTGCATCCGGACGGCGGCAGTGGGGTGATCTTCAACTTCGCCGATCCGCTGAGTTTCGATGGCACGCTGCGCGGCCGCGGGCGCTGATCGCGGGTCCGCAGCTGGCCAGCACCCGCCTGCAGCTGGCCGGGCAGGTCAGGCTGATGGGGGTGCGTTTCCGCCCCGGCATGGGCGCTGCGGTATTCGGCATCGGCCTCGATGAGCTTCACGGATTTCAGGAGGCCGACTGGCCTCGGCTGGGCCTGGCGCATCTGGTCGATCGGCTGGCCGAGCTGGAGCGGGACGCGCAGCAGGCCGTGGTCGAACGCGAACTGCTCCGTCGGCTCGAGGAGATCCAGGCACGGCGCAACCCGGTGCAGCAGCTGCTCAACCGGATCGCCGCCAGCGAAGGCCGGGCGCGGCTGGCCGATCTGCTGCAGAGCGTGCCGCTGGGCCAGCGCCAGCTGGAACGCCTGTTCCGCCATCAGGTGGGGCTGACGCCCAAGCAGTTCAGCCGTATCCAGCGCGTGGCCCTGGTGCGCCGGGAACTGCGCGCCGGGGAGGCACTGCTGGACACCGCCCTGGCCTGCGGCTACAGCGACCAGGCGCACTTCATCCACGACTTCAAGACCGTGGTCGGCATGACGCCGGGGCAGTATCGCTTGCGGATCAAGCGCAGCGGCGCCTGAAGCGCAGGCCGCCATCCACAAAAGTCGACTTTCGCGTTGCTGATCGTGCATGAGCGCAGGTTCGCATGGCGCGATGCTGGCAAGATTCGTGGGAACCTTGTCATTGCGACAGCGGCATCTCGGCAGCAGACTGCAGCCATCCACCCTGAGAGCTGCACCATGGACGCCACCCGCACCGTCGCCTGCCTGATCTACCCGGATGTGATGAGCCTGGACGTCACCGGTCCGATGCAGGTGTTCGCCTCGGCCAACGTCGAGCGACAGCGCCAGGGTCTGCCCCGTCATTACGAGCTGGTGCTGCTGGGCACCACGGCCGGTCCGGTCGCCACCTCGGCCGGGCTGAAGCTGGTGGCGGATGCCAGCTGGGCCGAATGCGCTCCCGCCACGCTGGATACCCTGCTGATCCCCGGTGGGGTCGGCGTGGATGCGCAGAGGCGCGACCAACCGCTGCTCGCCTGGCTGCGGGTCGCCGAACCCAGGGTGCGACGCCTCGGCTCGGTCTGTTCCGGCGCGCTGATCCTGGCCGAGGCCGGGCTGTTCGACGGGCGCAAGGCGACCACGCACTGGGCGGACCTCGCTGCGCTGGGCGAGTACGCATCCATCGAGGTGCAGGGCGACCGGTTACACACCTACGACCCGACCGATCCAGAGGCGGCGCATCTGTTCAGCTCCGCGGGCGTCACCGCCGGCATCGACCTGGCGCTGGCCCTGGTGGAAGCCGATCTCGGCCGCGCACTGGCGCTGGCAGTCGCCCAGCGGCTGGTGATGTTCCTGCGCCGGCCCGGCGGGCAGACCCAGTTCAGCCCGATGCTGGCGGCGCCGAGCGGCAACGTGGCGCGCCTCGCCGCGCTGCTGGAGTGGATTCCGGGAATCTCGGCGACGAGCTGTCCATCGAGGCGCTGGCCGCCCAGGCGCATATGACGCCACGCACCCTCTGCCGCCTGTTCAGCCAGGAAACCGGCATGGGCCCGGGCCAGTACATCGAACGGGTGCGCCTGGAAGCCGCGCGCAATCTGCTGCTCGACGCCCAGGCCTCGATCGCGACGGTGGCGCGGCTGACCGGTTTCGGCCATCCGGAAAATCTCCGGCGCAGCTTCCAGAAGCACCTGTCGGTCAGCCCGCGGGACTTCTACCAGCGCTTCGGCTGACGCGACCGACTCATTCACCGTTCCCAGCCCGCTCGGCATCTGGCCAGGCAGCGCTGTGCCCGCTCGCCACCCTAAAGGAGCCGCTCATGCATCTTTTGCTCAGCAATCCCCAGGTCCTGCGCCTGTTCATCGCCCAGGCGCTGTTCTGGTCCTGTTCGATGACCGGGATCATCTTCACCGCCATCGTCGGCCTGCGCCTGGCACCAGCGGCCGGTCTCGCCACCCTGCCGCTGGCCCTGCTGATGCTCGGCGGCCTGCTCGCCCTGCAACCACTGGCGGGCCTGATGCAACGCCGCGGTCGCCGCGCCGGCTTTCTCATCGGTGCGTTGGCCGGCGTGCTGGGCGGGCTGATCAGCGCGCTGTCGCTCTGGCTCGACAGCTTCACCCTGCTCTGTGCCGGCGCTCTGCCCATTGGCGCCTATCAGGCCTCGGCGATGTATTACCGCTTCGCCGCGCTCGAAGCGGTGAGCGATGCCTTCAAGGGGCGCGCCACGGCCTGCGTGATCGGCGGTGGCGTACTGGCGGCGCTGATCGCGCCCACGCTCGGCCATATGGCGCGCGATCTCGCTGGCGTGCCCTTCGCTGGCACCTATCTGTTGATCGCCAGTCTGGCGGCACTGGGGTTCATGGTCTTGGCCGGGCTGCCGGCGACCTCGGGAGAGCCGGCGACCCGGACCGATGCGGCCACGGTCAGCTGGCAGGCACTGCTCGCACGGCCGACCATTCGCGCCGCGGTGCTGACCACCGCTGCCGGACACGGCCTGATGATCCTGGTGATGAACGCCACGCCCCTGGCGATGCATGGCGAAGGTCTGGATCTGCAGGCCAGCGGCCAGGTCATCCGGTGGCACATGCTCGGCATGTTCCTCCCGGCGTTCGTCGCCGGGCCGCTGGTGGATCGTTTCGGCTGCCGGCTGGTCGCCTGCCTTGGCGGAGGACTGCTGATCGTCAGCGCGGTGGTCGCCCTGCTCGGCGTCAGCCACTGGCACTTCCTGCTCAGCAGCTGCCTGCTCGGCATCGGCTGGAACCTCATGCTCGTCGCCGGCACCACCCAGCTGGGCCAGGGCCACGCCGCGAGCGAACGCGCGCGGGCACAGGGCCTGATGGAGCTGAGCAACGGCAGCGTCGCGGCGCTGATGTCCTTCGCCTCGGGCGCGCTCATTGCCCAGGCAGGCTGGGCGGCGGTGAACATCGGGCTGCTGCCGATCGTGACGCTGGTGGTACTGCTGCAGGTTGCGCAGGGCTATCGGCAAAGGCAGGTGGTTTGAGAAGAGTGGCGTGCTGGGCTCAGGCGTTTTGGGCGAATAAATTCGCCCCCTACGGATCCTGCAGCCGCTCTGTACCGACCCAGTGGCAAACGTGTTCGCCTGCTTGCCAACACGCCTTACCCGAGCCCATGCACGCTGGCGGTGCCGAGCCCGGTGTCCAGAACGACCACACCCTCCTGGTCCGCGCTCATCTGCGCGAGCAGCTCGCCGCGAAGCCCCCAGGCGGCGGACTGGCCGGCGCTGAAGAATCCATCGCACGGCCCGACACAGTTGGCCATTACGACATACATGCCGTGCCGACGGGCAACCGAGGGGTAATGCGCTGACGCCATGGCCAGGGATCCAACAGACTTGGCAACACTTGCCAGATACACATTGGCCCCCATCGCCGCCGCATTATCGGCGTGGTCAGGTTGGAGCGACTCATAGCAGATCGCGGGAGCCAGCTTGTGCTCACCACGTTCTAGCAGGAGCGTTTGGTCGCCAGGGACGAAGTATGGTTGTTCATCGACATGCAGTCGCTGCTTGGCATACACGCGGCGAGGCATGTGAGGCGCGAACCAGACCATCGCGATCTGGATATCAGCGCCGAAGCACAGCGGCATCCCTACGCCAATGATCAGCCCATTCGTATCACTGGTTCGTTGAAAACCATCAAGACTAGGGTCATCCGCATGCCTCGCCAGGGAGCGTGCGAGGCGCGGCTGATAACCACAAAGCGATAGCTCGGGAAATACGACCAGATCCGCCCTATGAGCCAAGGCCAGGTCGATCAACCTGAAGTGCTTCGCCTGGTTCGCCTGAATATCCGCTGCGACGGATCGCAATTGAGCTGCGCAAATAATCATGACCTGAGCTCGCTGCGTCGAACGCATGGCTGCAGGTTGACTGGTATAGCATTGCTGAGCCTCGTCACCTCCGGCTCACGGTGAATCACCCGTCCATCTCCATCGCCGTACTGCCAATGTCTTCGCCAAACATCATCCGGTGCCCCTCGGGAAGTCGCCACGCCAAATTCGCGCATGCCCCATGGTTTGTCGGAGATCGCCTGGAAAATGATGGCCTCGCGCTGCTGGTAATCGGCGTAGATCTCATCAATGCCCACGCAGTTGACGTAAGCGAAGTACGAGTGCTCAGGCGTAGCACAGGCCAGCTTTTCGTCCGGGCAGTGGCCAAGCATTACATGAAAATCCCCAAGACTGATGAACGACCAGCCCTCCACACGAAAACGGACGGTAAAACCGAGCACGTAGAGAAAATACCGCTCGGTTTGGGCCAGATCCTTAACTGCCAGCACATGTTGGGTTGCCTTGACGGTGAACACCTCTCACGCTCCTCTGTGACGTATGAACGGGTCCCCGGCCGCCACGGCCTGCCCGCCCCATGCACACAAAAAGACCTTCTGCATATCAACGACAACGATGGCCGTGCGGCCGCGGTCAAGCGACCAGGTAACGCGGGGGTTGTTCATGTTCGGGCGCCCATGCGGAGCCCGGGGCAGCCTCAGCGCGGCCGGACTCCATCCAGTATCAGCGCCTGCAGGCTCTGCAGCGCTTCCTCGAAAAAGGCCGGGTCATCCAGCGTCCTTCCCGCCACCGCCTCGACCTGCACGCGAAAGTCGGCATAGTGCTGGGTGGTCGCCCAGAGCGAGAAGATCAGGTGATACGGTTCAACCGGGGCCAGCTTGCCGGCGTCAATCCAGCCCTGGATCACCGCGACCTTGTTTTCCACCAGCTCACGCAAGGGTTGTTCCAGTTCGCCCAGCAGGAGGGGCGCGCCCTGCATGATTTCCATGCAGAACAGGCGGGATTCGGCGGGATGGTCGCGAGACAGCTCGAGCTTGACCCGCAGGTAGTCGCGGATCGCCTCGACCGGGTCCTGCTCGGCAGAGAATGCCTGCAGCGGCCGCAGCCAGACCTCCAGAAGGTGACGCAGCACGCTGAGGTAGAGCTCTTCCTTGCTGCCGAAGTAGTACAGCAGGTTGGTCTTGGAGACGTCGGCCTGCATGGCCACCTGATCGAGGCTGGTGCCGTGCAGGCCGAAGCGGGAGAACAGCTCCAGCGCGGCCTGGAGAATGCTGGTGCGCTTGCCTTCGATCATGCGCAGGCGGCGATTCTGCGCGCTGGCGCTCGGCTCGCGGACGGCGCCTTTCGGGCGAGGAGTATCGCTGGCTGTGAGGCGTTTGCGTGGTGGTACGGAGGGCTTATCGGTCACGGGATTACCGGCTGGGCTCGAACGAGCCGCTACTGTAGCGCGGTGACGGCGGCCGGCACGAGCGGCAATGCGTGGTCATCGCCCGTGTGGGCGCTTGCACCGGGTTCGTGCGCCGCGCACAAACCAGATGCTCCGATTCGGACCAAATCGCCTGCACGCCGACTAATCGGCCTTGCGCGACACATAAAATGTTATGTTATAACTATCTAACCGCCATTTACCGCGTCCGCCGCCATGACCGAAGCCGAACTTCTCGCCCAACCTTTCGATGACTACATGAACGAAGCCCAGCAGGCCTTCTTCCGCGACCTGCTGCTGCACCAGCGCGCCGAGCTGCAGGCGCGTATCGAAGAGGAATTCAAGACGCTGCGTGAGCAGGAACCCAGCAGCGATCCGTCCGATGTGGGCACCGCCGAGGAGCAGCGCCAATGGCAACTGAGACTGCTCGAGCGCGAAAAGAAGCTGCTCGACAAGATCGATGGCTCGCTCGATGCGATTGCCCGCGGTGAATACGGCTGGTGTGTCGAGACAGGCGAAGCCATCGGCCTGAGGCGCTTGCTGCTGCGACCCACCACCACGCTCTGCATCGAAGCCAAGGAGCGCCAGGAAGCGCGCGAAAAACACCAACGATCCGCCTGAGAGACCGCCATGAACCGCCTCCCCGTTACCGTCCTGTCCGGCTTCCTCGGCGCCGGCAAGAGCACGCTGCTCAACCATATCCTGAAGAACCGTGAAGGCCGCCGCGTGGCGGTCATCGTCAATGACATGAGCGAGATCAACATCGACGGCGGCGAGGTCCAGCGCGACGTCAGCCTCAACCGTGCCGAAGAAAAACTGGTGGAGATGAGCAACGGTTGCATCTGCTGCACCCTGCGAGAAGACCTGCTCGAGGAAGTCGGCAAGCTCGCCCGCGAGGGTCGCTTCGACTACCTGCTGATCGAGTCCACCGGCATTTCCGAACCGTTGCCAGTGGCCGAAACCTTCACCTTCCGTGACGAACAGGGCCAGAGCCTCGCGGATCTGGCGCGCCTGGACACCATGGTCACGGTGATCGACGGCGTGAATTTCCTGCGCGATTTCCACGAAGCCGAGTGCCTCGCCAGCCGCGGCGAAACCCTGGGCGAAGACGATGAACGTTCGATCACCGACCTGCTGATCGAGCAGGTCGAGTTCGCCGACGTCATCCTCATCAGCAAAATCGACCTGATCTCCAGCGCCGAACGCGAAGAGCTGACGGCCATCCTCGGGCGGCTCAACACTCAGGCCGAGATCCTGCCGATGAGCATGGGGCAGGTGCCGCTCGCGCGCATCCTCGATACCGGCCGCTTCGATTTCGAGCGCGCGGCCCAGGCGCCCGGCTGGTTGAAGGAGATGCGCGGCGAGCACATACCGGAGGCCGAGGCATATGGCATCGCGTCGACGGCGTACCTCGCGCGACGCCCTTTCCATCCGCAACGCTTTCACGACTTCCTCGACCGCGAGTGGACCAACGGCCGCCTGCTGCGTTCGAAGGGCTATTTCTGGCTGGCAAGCCTCCCGCAGGCAGCGGGAAGCTGGTCGCAGGCAGGCGGCCTGATGCGTCACGAATACGCCGGCCGCTGGTGGCGTTTCGTGCCCGAGTCGCAGTGGCCGGCCGATGCCGAGTCGCGCGAAGCGATTCAGCGGAAATGGCATGAAGACAGCGGTGACTGCCGGCAGGAACTGGTCTTCATCGGGCAGAACATCGATTTCGACCGGCTGCGCGCCGAGCTCGACGCCTGCCTGCTCAGCGAGCACGAATGGAGCCTCGGCCCCGAACACTGGTTGCGCCTGCCCGACCCGTTCGCGCCCTGGCACCAGGAGGCCGCCTGATGCTGGCATACCTGGCTGTTCGCCCGGCGCCGGATCAGCGCTTCGGTCAAACACCCGACGTACTGGCCGACGCGTTGCAAGACGGCGTCAACCTGGCGGTCTGGCAGCGCGACCTTCCGCTGCACATTCGCGAATTTACCGAGACGCTGCTGGCCCTGGGCGAGCCCCTGGCGGAATCACTCACCCTTGACGTGGGGCGTGACGCCGATGTCCGTCTAACCGGGCTCGCCGCGGCCTATCGAGACATCGCAGGCCACGCCGGTTTCGTCGCTGACGTGGAATGGCTCTCCCAAGCCTACGCCTGCCTGCTCGAGGCTCGCCGTATCGGCTTGCGCCTGCGCGTGCTGGATAGAGCCATGTGCCCGCGCTTTCATGTCGATCACGTGCCGCTGCGGCTGATCACAACCTACGCCGGTGCAGGCAGCGAGTGGCTAGAGGAAGGCGCGATGGACCGTAAACGGCTGGGCGATCAAACCGCCGAGCCCAATGAACGCACACCGGTCAATCGCCTGCGTGCAGGCGAAGTGGCGCTGTTCAAAGGGGAGAAATGGACGGGTAATGACGGCGCCGGCATCGTCCACCGTTCGCCGCCGGTCATGCTCGGCGAGCGCCGTTTGATCCTGACGCTGGACTGGCTGGCGTAGCGGCGGGCCGAGCACGGCGGCGCGGCCCTTCACGCAGGTCGACCCTCACGCGGCCATCTTCTCGCATTCCTCGGCGCACTGGCGGCAGGCTTTGGCGCAGGCCTGGCAGTGGTCCATCTGGTGCTTGGCGCACTCCTCGGCACATGCGCGGCACGCCTGCGCGCAGATGCGGCACATCTCCTTGGCCAACTGGCTGTCGCGCGTCATGAGCACGGCTGCCAAGGCGCAAAGGTCGGCACAGTCACGGTCCAGCTCGATGCAGCGCGCCATCATCTTCACATCGTCCTCACGCAGGCATGAGGCAGCGCAGGTTTCGCACACGATGGCGCAGTTGGAACAGGCTTCGATACAGGACTGGTACTTGGCATTGAGCATGGATCACCTCGCTTCGTCGGAGATTGAGCGCGACCCTGACGGCTCGCTCGCAGCGAGCGGTCCGCCAGGCCTACCCTTTTTGGGTTTCATCCCGCCCGAGGAAGTTCACGTCAAGGGCCGAGCGGTGGCGCGCCGCCTGGTTGGCGCACCGGGTCCGCCCGCTACAATGCGCGCACGCTCAACCAGTCAGTCCGTCCGATGCCTTTCACGCTCACCTCGCCCTGTGTCTACCAGGAAGTCATCCGCAAGAGCCGCTTCGTCGCTCAGGCCGCGCCTGTCAGCGCACCGGAGCAAGCCCAGGCGTTCATCCTGGCGGTGAGCGACAACACGGCCTCGCATAACTGCTGGGCCTGGAAGATCGGCGACCGATATCGCTTCAGCGACGACGGCGAGCCCGGAGGCACCGCCGGGCGGCCCATGTTGACGGCGATCGAGAGCCAGGACTGCGACGGCGTGGTCGTGGTCGTCACCCGCTGGTTCGGTGGCATCCAGCTCGGCACCGGCGGCCTGGCACGTGCTTATGGTGGCCTTGCCGCCAAATGCCTGCAGGCTGGCGAGCGTGTCGAACGGATCGAGCGGATTCGTTGCCGCTGCCATTGCCGCTTCGCCGATCTGGCCCTGCTCAAGGCACGGCTGGCCGATCACGAGACGCTAATCGAATCCGAAACCTTCGATGCCGAGGGCGCCGAGCTGGTGCTGGCGTTGCCACCCTCGACGCAAGCCAATCTCCAGCAACTGCTGGCGGACATCACCCGCGGGCATAGCCGTCTGTCGGAAGCCGCGTCCTGAAAACCGCTGCCGTTTGTTCCACATTTTCTGTGGAGCGCTCTGTGGATAACGCTTTGATGAATTGGCGAGACAGCGAAACGGCGCGCCCTGCACGCCGATGCTCATTTATTGAGCGAATCTCTTTCAGCGCTTCAAAGAGAGGCAGCAATACATTGAACAGTAAGGATTTTTCGCTAATTTTTGCCTAGCCAGCCTTTCGCCATCATTTCTGGCAATTTGCCTTGAGACTTATGCCCGATTGCCGTGGAGAAACCTGTGGATAACATTGGGAATAAGATGTCCGGCCCCGATGTTTACTGCGCTGCAGCGGTCTGATCATTTTTTCGGCAGCGTCATCGAACTGTCATCACCACGACACCAGGTCGCAACGCCAGGGTGCTTTGATGGACGGCTGCCCGAAGGCTGGCATATCGGTTGCTTTGCACGATCGTTAGAATGCCTGCAAACCGGATGATGAGACGCTGCCCATGTACGACTGGCTCAATGCCCTGCCCAAAGCCGAACTCCACCTGCATCTCGAAGGGTCGCTCGAACCCGAGCTGTTGTTCGGTCTCGCCGAGCGCAACAAGATCGCCCTGCCTTGGAACGACGTCGACGCGCTGCGCAATGCCTACAATTTCGGCAACCTGCAGGAGTTTCTCGATCTCTACTACGCCGGTGCCGACGTGCTGCGCACCGAGCAGGATTTCTACGACCTGACCTGGGCCTACCTGCAGAAGTGCGAAGCGCAGAACGTGGTGCACACCGAGCCCTTCTTTGACCCGCAAACGCACACCGACCGCGGCATTCCATTCGAGGTCGCGCTGCGCGGGATCAGCGAAGCGTTGGCCGACGGCCGCGAGTTGCTGGGCATCAGCAGCGGCTTGATCCTGAGCTTTCTGCGTCATCTGTCGGAGGAGGACGCGTTCAAGACGCTGGAGCAGGCGATGCCTTTCCGCGACGCCTTCTTTGCCGTGGGCCTGGACAGTTCCGAGGTCGGGCACCCGCCGAGCAAGTTCGAGCGCGTCTTCGCCAAGGCGCGTGCCGAAGGGCTGCTGGCTGTCGCTCATGCCGGAGAGGAAGGCCCGCCGGAGTACATCTGGCAAGCGCTGGACCTGCTCAAGGTCAGCCGCATCGACCATGGCGTGCGCGCAGCGGAAGATCCGAAGCTGATCCAGCGCCTGATCGACGAGCAGATTCCGCTGACGGTCTGTCCGCTCTCCAATACCAAGCTCTGCGTGTTCGACGACATGAGCCAGCACAACATCCTGCAAATGCTCGAACAGGGCGTGAAGGTCACGGTGAATTCGGACGATCCGGCCTACTTCGGCGGCTATGTGACGGAGAACTTCATGGCCCTGCACGAGAGCCTTGGCATGACCGAAGACCAGGCCCGCCGACTCGCGCAGCACAGCCTCGACGCCCGCCTGGCCCGCTGACGCACACAGCGACGCTAGTCGTAGGCGAAGGGCGCCTGATCGAGCAACACCCGGCACCGCTCGATCAGGTGCTCGCGCAACAGTCGCAAGGTTTCACCGAGATGCGCCCGATGGGCGCAGATCAGGTTCAGCGGCGCCGGCTCGCCCCGTAGCTCCGGCAGTAACACCTGCAGCCGTCCCGCCTGCACATCATGGGCGACGTCCAGCCAAGACTTGTACACCACGCCCCGTCCCGCCAAGGCCCAGCGCCGCACCACATCGGCATCGTCGCTGATGCGGTCGCCACCGACGTGCTGCACCAGCTCGCGCCGCCCGTCATGGAAGCACCAACGCTCGTGAACCCGTCCTGCCAGCATGTAGCGCAGGCAGTTGTGGCCGGTGAGCTCGGCAAGCGACCGCAGCGGGCCGTGTCGCTCCAGGTAGGCCGGCGCGGCACAGAGTACGCGCCGGTTGGCCGGCGCTACGGGGAGCGCCACCAGGCTCGAATCCTCCGGCAGGCCATAGCGCAACGCGATGTCCACCGGCTGTCGGAACAGATCCGCGTTGCGATCGGCCAACAGCAACCGCAGGCTAAGCTGCGGATGCTGCACTTGAAAGGCATCGAGCCACGGCAACAGCACGTTACGCCCGAAATCAGAGGGCGCCGAGAGCTGCAACGGCCCGCTGATGGTTGCCTTGCCGCCGGCCAGCAGCTGTTGGCCGTGAACCAGACTCTGCAGCGCCGCGCGCGCGTGGGGCAGGTACTGCTCGCCCTCGCCCGTCAAGCGGAGGCTGCGCGTGGAGCGCGCCAGCAGGCGGCAACCCAGCGTTGCCTCCAGCCGTTTGAGCGCGGCACTGGCCACCGCCGGTGACAGCTCAAGACGCCGAGCTGCCGCCGAGAGGCTGCCCAGTTCGGCCGTTAGTACGAATACCTGCAGGTCATCGGTGCGCAGCATTTTCAAAAACCTGTTGAAAGAGCCTCTGCAGAATAAGCGCTTTTTCTTCTCGAAACGAAAGCCGAACATGGCCACATTCCATCTCACTTTCCATGGAGAGCCCATGAAAGCCATCGGTTATCAGCAATCCCTTCCGGCGGACGACCCGCGTTCGCTGCAGGACATCGAACTGCCAGAGCCCACACCGGGGCCGCGCGACCTGCTGGTCGAGGTCCGTGCGATTTCGGTGAACCCGGTCGACACCAAGATCCGCACCCGTATGCAGCCGGACGAGGGGCAATATCAGGTCCTCGGCTGGGACGTGGCGGGTGTGGTGCGGGCGGTCGGGCCGAGGTCAGCCTGTTCCAGCCCGGCGACGAGGTGTACTACGCCGGTGCGCTGGACCGCCCTGGTGCCAACAGCGAGCGGCATCTGGTCGACGAGCGCCTCGTGGGCCGCAAGCCGGCGTCGCTGGACTTCGCCGCCGCTGCCGCGCTGCCACTGACCTCGATCACCGCCTGGGAGTTGCTGTTCGACCGGTTGCAGATCGCCGAGGGCAACGAAAGCAACGGCCAGCGCCTTTTGATTGTCGGCGCCGCGGGCGGGGTGGGCTCGATCCTGACGCAGCTGGCACGCCAGCTGACCGGGCTAAAGGTGATCGGCACGGCTTCGCGCGGCGAGACCCGCGACTGGGTGCGCGACCGGGGCGCTCATGAGGTCATCGACCACAGCCAGCCGCTGGCTGCCGAATTGCAACGCCTGAACATCACCGATGTCACCCACGTCGCCAGCCTGACCCACACCGACCTGCACCTGCCGCAGATCGTCGAGGCGCTGCAGCCTCAGGGGCGTCTGGCCTTGATCGACGACCCCGCGAGCCTGGACATCAGCCTGCTCAAGCGCAAGAGCCTGTCGCTGCACTGGGAGTTCATGTACACCCGCTCGCTGTACCAGACCCCGGACATGATCGAACAACACCGGCTGCTCAATCGGGTCGCCGAGCTGGTCGACAGCGGCGTGCTCAAGACGACCTTGGGCGAGCACTACGGCACGATCAACGCCGAAAACCTGCGCCGCGCTCACGCCTTCATCGAAAGCGGCAAAGCCAAGGGCAAGATCGTGCTCGAAGGTTTCTGAATCGGCATCAGGACGAGGCGGCCTCGCCGCCCCGCTCGGAAAAGGTGTGCTGGCTGGTGTACCAGGCCAGACACGCCGCCGTCAGCGCACACAGGGTGATGACGAGGGCCATCGGCATCGCCGTGCCATCGTGCAGCCAGCCCACCGATGCCGAGGCCAACGCCGCGACGCAGAACTGCAGGCTGCCCATCAGCGCCGAGGCCAGTCCGGCCTGCTGTCCCTGGCGTGCCATGGCACAGGCGGTCGCGTTCGGCAGGATGCTGCCAAGGCTTGCCAGCCCGGCGAATAGCGGGATCAACAGAGGCCAGAGCGACGCCGGCTCGTTCAGCGCGAGCAGCAGAAGGGCCGCACCAGAGGCGAAGTAGAACCAGACGAAGCGCCGCAGCCAGAAACCCGGCCCACGCAGCCGCAGCAGGCGCGCGTTGATTTGCGAGACGAGAATGAAGCCTGCCGCGTTACTGCCGAACAGCCAGCCGTAGTGCTCGGCCGGCACCCCGTAGAGCTCGATGAAGACGAACGGCGAACCGGCGATATAGGCGAACATGCCGGCCATCGCCACGCCCCCGGCCAGCGCATAGGCGATGAACTCCCGGTCCTTGAACAGCGCGACATAACGCCGTGGCGTGCCGCCAAGCGGCAATTTGGGCGCGTCGGCGGGCAGGGTTTCCGGTAGGCGCCAGGCGACCGCAATGCCACACAGCGCGCTGAAGATCGTCAGCGAAACGAAGATCGCCGGCCAGCCGAAGGCATTCATCAGCACCCCGCCGGCCAGCGGCGCGAGAATCGGCGCCAGCCCCATCACCAGCATCAGCTGGGAAAACACCTTGGCTCCCTGCACCGGGTCGCAGCTGTCACGCACCACCGCGCGGGTCACCACAATGCCCGCGCAACCACCGAGCGCCTGGACGAAACGCGCCGTAACGAGCCAGTCCAGCGACGGCGCCAAGGCGCAGGCGAGCGACGCCAGCGTGAACAGGGTGACACCGACCAGCAACGGCCAGCGACGCCCGTAGCGGTCAGCCAAGGGGCCGTAGATCAGCTGCCCGAAGGCCAGCCCGACGAAATAAGCCGCCAGCGACAGTTGCACATGCTCGACATCCGTGGCAAAAGCGCGCGCCATCGCTGGAAAGGCGGGCAGGTAAAAATCGATGGCCAAGGGGCCGAAGGCACTGAGCGCGCCCAGGATCAACAAGATCGGAAGAGGCATCGAGAACGACTCGCGAGACAAAAGGAACAGGCACCGCCGCAGCAAGGGAAACGCCGGGCAGGGGGATCGAACGTTTACAGGAAAGGTCAGATGCTGTTACATACACAGACGATTGTAAACAAGCAAAGTTGCAGAAGTTGAGGGATGAACTCCGAACTGCCCGCCCGCAAGGGCCTTTTGACTCAGCTTCAAGCTGCCGTAGCCAGACATGCGAAGAACCAAAGAAGACGCCGAAAAAACCCGTATCGCCCTGCTCGCCTCAGCCGAGCGGCTCTTTCTCGACAAGGGCGTGGCGCATACCAGCCTCGATCAGATCGCGCGTGACGCCGGCGTCACGCGCGGCGCCGTATTGGCACTTCCAGAACAAGGCACACCTGTTTCACGAAATGCTCAACCAGGTCCGCCTGCCGCCGGAGCAGATGGCCGAACGTCTGTGCAGCTGCACGCAGCAACAGCCGCTGCGGGCGTTGCGCGACCTCTGCCTCGACGGCATAGCCTCGCTGGCGCGGGACGAGCAGAAGCGCCGGATCATGACCATCCTGCTGCATCGCTGCGAATTCACCGACGAACTGCGCGAGGCGGAAGAGCGTCACCATGCGTTCATCAACCAGTTCATCGAGCTCTGCGAAAAATTGCTGGAGTGTGCTGGCAGCAAACTGCTACCGGGGTTACGCCGCGCCTGGCGGCACGGACGATCCACGCACTGATTGTCGGCCTGTTCAGCGACTGGACGCGCGACCAGACGCTGTTCGACCCGCAGCAAGACGCCGCGGCGCTGGTCGATCCGCTGTTCCGCGGGCTCGTAGCGGACTGGGACGCCGTGCAGCCAGCCAGCGCCCCGGCGTGATCGCGCCTCGCCGGGGCAACGCATAGCGATGGCCCTGGCTCAGGCGACCTTGTAACCCTCCTCCTCAATCGCCTCACGGATCGCCTGCTCGCTCAGCTCCCCCTCGACCTCCACGATCCCGCGCTCGAGATCGACCTGTACCACTGCGCCGGACTCGCGCGCCTTGATCGCCTGGGTCACTGCCCGTTCGCAGTGGGCGCAGGTCATGCCCGTCACCTGAAAACTTCGCATGGTTGGCTCCTCCGTATGACTGATCGGCTCAGGTTGTGCGTTGCCACGGTAGCAAGGTCAAGCCGGGCTGCGGCAACTGGATAAGGGGCTTGACCTTGCCACGAGGTAAAAGGTTGATCATGCGCAGCAACAGGCCATTCGGAGAATCCTCATGTCCGGTACCCCTTACACCTTGCCCATCAGCGGCATGACCTGCGCCAGTTGCGCCGGACGCGTCGAGCGGGCGCTGCTCAAGGTGCCTGGCGTCGACCGCGCCGAGGTCAACCTCGCCGCCGAACAGGTGCGAGTGGACGCGCACGCCGTCGATCTCGCCGGCCTGGTGCAGGCAGTCGAGAAGGCCGGCTACAGCGTACCGGCGCAGACGCTGGAGCTGGCGATCGGCGGCATGACCTGTGCCAGCTGCGTGGGTCGCGTTGAGCGTGCCCTGCTGAAAGTCCCCGGCGTGCGCAGCGCCTCGGTGAACCTGGCCAGCGAGCGCGCCCGCATCGAGGTGCTGGGCGCACCGGACCCCGCCCTGCTGATCCAGGCGGTCGAAAACGCCGGTTATCAGGCGCAACCGCTGGACGAGGAGCGCCCCGCCGTCGACGAGGGCGAGCGCCGCCTTCGCCGCGAACGGCTGACCGTCATCGCTGCGCTCCTGCTGGCCGCCCCCTTGGTGGTGCCCATGTTCGGCGACCTGATTGGCCAGCACTGGATGCTACCGCCCTGGGTGCAGTTTCTCCTGGCGACACCTGTGCAGTTCATCCTCGGGGCACGGTTCTACGTCGCGGGCTGGAAGGCCGTGCGCGCCGGCGCGGGCAACATGGACCTGCTGGTGGCCATTGGCACCAGCGCCGGCTACGGCCTGAGCCTGTACCAATGGTGGGCGGCACCTGCCGGACAAATGCCGCATCTGTACTTCGAGGCCTCGGCGGTAGTCATCGCCCTGGTACTGCTCGGCAAATACCTGGAAAGCCGCGCCAAGCGTCAGACCAGTGCGGCGATCCGTGCCCTTGAAGCCCTGCGCCCGGACCGCGCCACGCGGATCATCGACGGCCGCGAGGAAGAGGTCGCCATCGCTGCCCTGCGCCTGGACGACCGGGTGCTGGTCCGCCCGGGCGAGCGTTTCCCGGTTGACGGCGAAGTCATCGAAGGCGAAAGCCAAGCCGACGAAGCCCTGATCAGCGGTGAAAGCCTGCCGGTGCCCAAGGCCCCTGGAGACCGCGTCACCGGCGGGGCCATCAACGGCGAAGGCCGCTTGCTGGTACGTACCACTGCGCTGGGCGGCGAGACAGTGCTGGCGCGCATCATTCGTCTGGTGGAAGACGCCCAGGCCGCCAAGGCGCCGATCCAGAAGCTGGTGGACCGGGTCAGCCAGGTGTTCGTCCCGGCGGTGCTGGTCATCGCCCTGTTGACGCTGGCCGGTTGGCTGCTGACTGGCGCACCGGCGGAGGTGGCGCTGATCAACGCGGTCGCTGTGCTGGTCATCGCCTGCCCCTGCGCCCTGGGCCTGGCGACGCCTGCCGCGATCATGGCCGGCACTGGCGTCGCGGCGCGCCACGGCATCCTGATCAAGGACGCCGAGGCGCTTGAAGTCGCCCACGCGGTGACCGCCGTCGCCTTCGACAAGACCGGCACCCTGACCTCGGGTAAGCCTCGCATCGTCCATCTCCATGCGATCGACGGGGACGAAGCCACGCTGCTGCGTCAGGCCGGTGCATTGCAACGCGGCAGTGAGCACCCGCTCGCCCGCGCCGTGCTGGAGCGTTGTGAAGAACTGCACCTCGAGACGGCCGACGTCACCCGCAGCCAGTCATTGACCGGACGTGGCATTGCCGGCGAGCTCGATGGCCGTTCGCTCGCGTTGGGCAACCGCCGGCTGCTGGACGAGAACGGTCTCGAGCCGGGGCATCTGGCCAACCGCGCCCAGGAATGGGAGGACGAGGGTCGCACCCTCTCCTGGCTGATCGAAACCGCACCGCAGCCGCACGTGCTCGGGCTCATCGCCTTTGGCGACAGCCTCAAGGAGGGCGCGGCCGACGCCGTGGCCGCCTTGAACGCCAGGGCTATTCGCAGCCACCTGATCACCGGCGACAACCGCGGCAGCGCGCGGGTCGTCGCCGAAGCCCTGCACATCGACAGCGTGCACGCCGAAGTGCTGCCGGCGGACAAGGCGGCCACGGTCGCCGACTTGAAAAACAAGGGTGCGGTGGTGGCCATGGTCGGTGACGGCATCAACGATGCCCCGGCGCTGGCTGCGGCGGACGTGGGTATCGCCATGGGCGGCGGCACCGACGTGGCGATGCACGCGGCCGGCATCACGCTCATGCGCGGCGACCCGAGGCTGGTGCCGGCGGCGCTGGAAATCAGCCGCCGCACCTATCGCAAGATCCAGCAAAACCTGTTCTGGGCGTTCATCTACAATCTGGTGGGCATTCCGCTGGCGGCCTTCGGCCTGCTCAGTCCGGTGGTTGCCGGCGCAGCGATGGCGCTGTCCAGCGTCAGCGTAGTCAGCAACGCCCTGCTACTCAAGCGCTGGAAGCCCGGGCCGTAATGCGCGCCCCGCCCGACCTCATCGTTTCCTGGAGCCCTGCATGAACATCGGCCAGGCAGCCAAGAAGAGCGGACTTTCGGCGAAAATGATCCGCTATTACGAATCGATCGATCTCATTTCGCCAGCCGGCCGCAGCGCCAACGGCTACCGTCACTACACGGAGGAAGACCTGCACCGGCTCGCTTTCATCAAGCGTTCGCGGGACATGGGCTTCTCGCTGGAGGAAGTGAGCAAGCTGCTGGCCCTGTGGCAGGACCGCCAGCGAGCCAGCGCCGACGTGAAGGCCCTTGCCGGTGCCCATATCGAAGCGCTCGACCAGAAGATCGCCGAGTTGGTGGGGCTGCGCGACACCCTGCAGGAGCTGGTCGAAACCTGCCACGGCGACCAGCGCCCCGATTGCCCGATCCTCAGGGACCTGGAATCCGGTGGTTGCTGCCACACGGAACAGAACGAGTAAGGGATCCGAACGAGCCGCCGGGATGCCGTTGCCAAATACTTAGCTCCCTAATAGAATCCGCGCCCCTCGCAAAGGCGGGCGCGGCGAACCCCGCCCCGTTCGGTCACCGGATTTAAGTCCGGAGCCGGTCCCGCCGCCTTGCATCCGGGCCACAGGCCTTTCCGAACGCGCCGCTTACCGACCACGAGGGCCAGCCCTCAGCGGTCCGCTGAGCGGTTGCCGTTCATTCGCATACCTCAACAGGCAAACAGAACCACCGATGAAGAAACTGATCCTGGCGTTCATGTGCACGACACTGATCGCCTGCTCCAAGCCCAACGAACCGGAAAAGACCGTCGACGTCCTGCTGATCGGCGGCGGCATCATGAGCGCCACCCTGGCGACCTACCTGCACGAACTGGAGCCGGACTGGACCCTCGAAGTCCACGAGCGCCTGCCCAGCGTCGCCGACGAAAGCTCGAACGCGTGGAACAACGCCGGTACCGGGCACTCGGCCTTCTGCGAACTGAACTACACGCCGCAGAAAGCGGACGGCAGCATCGACATCAGCAAGGCCGTGAGCATTGCCGAGTCGTTCGAACTCTCCAAGCAGTTCTGGGCCCACCAGGTGGAGCGCGGCGTGCTGCAGGAGCCGCGCCGCTTCATCAATGCCGTCCCGCACATGAGCTTCGTCTGGGGCGAGGACAACATCGAGTTCCTGCGCAAGCGCCACGCCGCGCTGCAGCAGAGCCCGCTGTTCCGCGGGATGGAGTATTCCGAGCAGCCGCAGCAGATCGGCGAATGGGTACCCTGATCATGAACGGCCGCGACGCCGATCAGCCGGTCGCTGCGACACGGATGCCCCTTGGCACCGACGTCAATTTTGGAGAAATCACCCGTCAACTGTTCGAAGCCCTCGGCAAGAGCGAACAGGTCACGATGCAGCTGCAACACGAAGTCCGCGACATCACGCGCAACGCGGACGGCACCTGGACCGTGGTCTCTGCCGACCTCGCCAACGACGAAGCGCAGACCAGCGTCAAGGCGCGCTTCGTGTTCATCGGTGCCGGCGGCGGCGCCCTGAAGCTGCTGCAGATGGCCGACATCCCGGAAGCCAAGGGCTACGCCGGTTTCCCGGTGGGCGGCCAGTTCCTGATGACACGCAACCCCTGACGTCGTCGCCCAGCACCAGGCCAAGGTCTACGGCCTGGCCTCGGTCGGCTCGCCGCCCATGTCCGTACCGCACCTGGACACGCGTGTGATCGAGGGTGAGAAGGTCCTGCTGTTCGGACCCTTCGCGACCTTCTCCAGCAAGTTCCTGAAAAACGGCTCGCTGATGGATCTGCCCGGTTCGATGAGCACCGACAATGCGCTGCCCATGGTCCAGGCCGGCCTGGACAACCTCGACCTGAGCCAATATCTGATCGGCCAGCTGATGCTGAGCCAGGAGGACCGCATCGCCGAACTGAAGGCGTACTTCCCGCAGGCCGAGGCCGAAGACTGGGAATTGATCACCGCCGGGCAGCGCGTCCAGATCATCAAGAACGACCCGGAGAAAGGTGGTGTGCTGCAGTTCGGCACCGAGATCGTCAGCGCGGCGGACGGCTCCATCGCCGCCCTGCTCGGCGCCTCGCCGGGTGCGTCAACAGCCGCACCGATCATGCTCAAGCTGCTGCAGACGACCTTCAAGCAACAGGTCGAAACCCCGCAGTGGCAAGCGAAGCTGAAGGCGATCTTCCCCCGCCTATGGCCGCTCGCTGAACGAGGACGCCGCCCTGACCGAAGAAATCCGCGCCATGACCAGCGAGCGTTTGCAGCTGTCCGCTCCGGCGACGGCCGTGGCCAACATCGCCCGCGACTGATGCGTAGCGCGCCGGGCCTTCGCGGCGGCCCGGCAACCGCTCGTCGCCTTGCTGACGACATGCAGCGTTACACCTAAAGCACTGGAGCGCCCTGCCGATAGCGGGCGCTTCTGATCGGCGACGGACCGCCACCCCTGAATCGTCTCCTCACGTGGTACCTGAATGAACAACTGGTTTGGCAACATTGGCGTCAGCCGAAAGCTGTCACTGGGCTTTGGCGCGGTATTGGTTCTCACACTGATCCTGGCCTGGAACGGCTGGGGCAGTCTTGGCAGCGTGATCCAGCGCAGTGGCTGGATGACCGAGATATCTCAGCTCAACAACACCCTGACGAACCTTCGCATCGCACGCCTGCAATTCATGCTGGCCAACGGCGATGCCGAATCCACCGAGCGCCTGGACAAGAACCTGGGCATTTACCTGGCTCAGCAGACCAAGCTGCTCAACACCTTCAAGAATCCGATCAACGTCGCGATGCTCAAGGAGCAGGCCGGCTACAACGAGCAGTACCAGCACTCGTTGAACGACATGCGCCAGGCCTATGTCGCCGCCAACGGCGCGCAGCGGAGCATGGGCGCCGCCGCCGTCAAGCTGGACAGCCTGACCGGCGCGCTCAACGCACGCGCCCTGCAGCTGCCCGAGTACGAGCCGCAGCGTTTCGAGCAATACCGCGCCGTCACGCAGATGCGTGAAGACATCAAGCACGCGCAGTACCTGCTGCGCGTCTACCTGGCCGCCACTACCGCGGACAACATCCAGGCCGTCTATGCACAGCTCGACACGGCCGTCGCGACGCTGGATCAGTACCGCAGCCAGTTCGATCAGACCAGCCGCGACGCCGTCGAGCAGATCCGCACGGTGCTGAGTGACTACCGAAGCGCCATCGAAACCTTCGTCGGCGCGACCCAGGCCATCGCCAAGGCACGCCAGGAGATGACCGAACAGCAGAAAGAAATCGTCCGCTTGAGCGATGCCCTCTATCAGTTCCAGCTGGACCGCCTCGACATCGAAAGCGGCGAAGCGCGCAACCGCCTGATCGTCAGCACCCTGCTGGCCTTGTTGCTGGGTATCCTCGCGGCGTGGCTGATCACGCGCCAGATCATCCTGCCGCTGCGCACCACGCTGGCCGATGTCGAGCGCATCGCTTCCGGCGATCTGACCGCCACCGCGAAGGTCACGCGTCGTGACGAACTGGGCGTGCTGCAGCAAGGCATCCAGCAGATGGGCACCACGCTGCGCGAGCTGATCGGCGGTATCCGCGACGGTGTCAGCCAGATCAGCAGCGCGGCCGAGGAGCTGTCGGCCGTAACCACCCAGACCAGCGCCGGCGTGAACAGCCAGAAGGAAGAAACCGACCAGGTCGCCACCGCCATGCACGAGATGTCGGCAACCGTTCAGGAAGTCGCGCGCAATGCCGAACAGGCGGCGCAGGCGGCCACCGAGGCGGATCACGAAGCCCGCGAGGGCGACCGCGTCGTCGCCGAAGTGGTTGCTCAGATCGAGCGCATGGCCGGCGAAGTCATCCGGTCTTCCGACGCGATGGTTGTCCTGCAAAGCGACAGCGACAAGATCGGCAGCGTGATGAACGTGATCCGCGCGGTCGCCGAGCAGACCAACCTGCTGGCACTCAACGCCGCGATCGAAGCTGCGCGCGCCGGTGAAGCCGGTCGCGGGTTCGCCGTGGTTGCCGACGAGGTACGCGGCCTGGCGCAGCGCACCCAGAAATCGACCGAAGAAATCGAGCAGCTCGTCACCGCGCTGCAAGGCGGCACGCAACAGGTCGCCGCGATCATGCAGAACAGCCGCGACCTCACCGAGAGCAGCGTGGAGCTGACGCGCCGCGCCGGTACGTCACTGGCGCGCATCACCCATACCGTCTCCAACATTCAAGCCATGAACCAGCAGATCGCTACGGCCGCCGAAGAGCAGAGCGCGGTTGCCGAGGAAATCAGTCGCAGCGTGGTGAATGTGCGGGACCTGTCCGAGCAGGCCGCAGCTGCCAGCGAGGAAACCGCGTCGTCCAGTGTCGAACTGGCTCGGCTGGGCAGTCAGCTGCAGTCCATGGTCAGCCGCTTCCGCATCTGACCCAGCCAAAACGACGAGGCCAGGCGTCGCGCCTGGCCTCGTATCGAATCAGCTGGCCTGCGTCTGCAGGTAATTCTGCAACCCGATGCGATCGATCATCGCGAGTTGCTGCTCCAGCCAGTACGCGTGATCTTCCTCGGTATCGAGCAATTGCAGCTCCAGGATTTCACGTGTCTGGTAGTCGCCGTGCTGCTCGGCGAGGGTGATGCCCTTGGCCAGGGCTTCACGGACCTTGTATTCCAAGGCCAGGTCGCTACGCAGCATGTCCGGCACCGTATGGCCAGGATGAATCGCTTCGGGCGTCATGTCCGGCGTGCCTTCGAGGAAGAGGATGCGTTTGAGCAGCGCGTCGGCGTGCTCGGTCTCTTCCTCCATCTCATGATTGATCCGCTCGTAGAGCTTGGTGAAACCCCAGTCGGCATACATGCGTGAGTGCAGGAAATACTGATCGCGCGCCGCCAGCTCTCCGCGCAGCAGTTCTTTGAGATATTCGATGACCTGTGGCTGACCTTGCATAGCGACCCTCTCCGGCACTGACATTGAAACGCCGCCCCATGATACGCCCAATCCGCGCGCGACCAAGCGCATACCCGTTGCCGCAGGCCGGACGGACCGATCAGTCAGCGTATCGATCAGCGAACTCCCGAGTAGACCGCGCGTTCTATTGAGACTGTTGCCCGATCCGTGAGCGTCCCGCTCCGGAACCTCGCGCAGGAGTCTGGATGTCATCGCTAGAGCCCCGAAGCCGCTTTCACACCCTGCGCCGTCTGGCGCTGGTCTGCCTGCCGCTGATCCTGTCCGCTTGCGCCGAGGACGAGGCGCCAGCCGAAGTCCCGCCACGCATCGCCTATGTCGAACCGCTGCGCCGCGTGGATCCGGCACCGGAGGCGCTGCGCTTCCCCGGTGTGGTGGAAAGCGTCACCACCACGCAGCTCGCCTTCCAGGTCGCCGGGCGTATCGAACGCATCCTGGTGGACGAAGGCACGCGCGTCGAGGCGGGCCAGCCGCTGGCGCAGCTCGATCGCACCGACTACGAACTCCAGCAGCGCGAGGCGACAGCACGGTTGCGCCAGCTGGAAGCGGACCTGACCCGCAAGCGGGCGCTGCTGGCCGAGGGCATCCTCGCGCCGGCCGCCGTCGAGCCTCTGCAGGCCAACGTCGTGGCGGCGCGGGTGGCTCGTGACAGCGCACAGCGCGACATCCAGCACAGCACGCTCAACGCCCCCTTTGACGGCGTGGTGGCTCAGCGTCTGGCAGAACCGGACATGGTCGTCAGCGTCGGCACCCCCATACTGGAACTGCAGAACAACCAGCACGTCGAGGTGGGCGTCGACCTGCCCGAAACCGCGGCGCTGAGCGTGCCTCTGAATGCCGAGTTGCAGGCCGAAGGCGAGCTGGTGATCGCTGGCGTCACCCTTGACCTGCATTACAAGGAGCACAGTACGCAACCGCGCGAGGGCTCGCGCACCTATCGCCTGATCCTGCAGGGCGAACCGCCGGAGGGCTACAACCTGCTCCCAGGCATGGCCGTGCGCGTCCGGCTGCAGCGCCCGGCCCCGCTCGAACAGGACCGCCCACCGCGCTTTCACGTGACGCTCAATGCCATCCAGACGGCGCCCGACGGCAACCACTTCATCTGGGCGGCCGTCGACGGCCAGGCGCGGCGGGAGGACGTCCGCCTCGAACGCATCGAGCAGGACCAGGCGATCATCAGCGGCGACCTCGCGGAGGAGATGCTGGTAATCGCCGCCGGGGGTAGCAAGCTCGCCGACGGCCAGGCGATCAAGGCCGAGCGGCGCGACCAGAGCGCGGGCACGCACTGATGGATCTGGCCCGCTACGCCATCTGCAAACCGGTCAACGTCTGGCTGCTGGTCCTCATCTGCCTGGTCGGCGGCGTGCTCGCCTTCTTTGAAATGGGCCGGCTGGAAGACCCGGAATTCACCATCAAGGAAGCGATCGTCACGGTCCAGTACCCCGGCGCAACCGCGCTCGAGGTCGAGCAGGAGGTGACCGAACCCATGGAAAGCGCGATCCAGGAGCTGGCCGAGGTCAAGGAGATCCGCTCGCGCTCGATGATCGGCCAGGCCGAAATTCGTGTGGAAATCCAGGACAGCTATTCCGGCGATGAGCTCGACCAGATCTGGGACCAGCTGCGCAACAAGGTCGGCGATGCCCAGCAGGAGCTGCCGCCGGGGATCGATCCGCCACTGGTCAACGACGACTTCGGCGACGTCTATGGCATTTTTCGCCCTGACCGGCGAAGGCCTGACGCTGAGGGAGTTGCATGAGGTCGCCAAGGACCTGCGCCGCGGGTTGATCACCGCCGACGGCGTGGGCCAGGTCGAGATCGCGGGCGTGCGCGAGGAACGCATCCTGGTGGAAGTCGACCAGGCGCGGCTGGCGGCCCTGAACCTCTCGCCCGAGGAATTCATCGCCGCGCTGGGGGACGCCGACGCAGCGGTCGATGCCGGTGGCGTGCGGGCCGGCGAATACTTCGTCACCATCCGCCCCACCGGCGCCTTTAACTCGCTCGACGCCCTGCGCGCCTTGCCGGTCGGCCAGGGGCCGCAGAGCGTCGATCTCGGCTCCATCGCGACCATTCGCCGCGACTACGCCGAGCGGCCACGCCAGCTGATCCGGCATAACGGCGAGCCTGCGTTGACGATTGGCATCAGCGGCGTCTCCGGAAGCAACATCGTCGAGGTCGGACAGAGCGTCGAGGCGGCGCTGGAGGCCATGCAGCCCCGCATGCCGCTGGGCGCAGAGCTGCACCCGCTCTACCAGCAGCACAGCATCGTCAACGAATCGGTCAACAGCTTCGCGCTCAACGTGTTCCTCTCGGTCGCGATCGTGGTGGGCGTGCTCTGCCTGGCAATGGGGCTGCGCGCCGGGGTGATCATCGGCGCCGTGCTGTTTCTCACCGTGCTCGGCACGCTGCTGGTGATGTGGCTGGCCGGTATCGAGCTGGAGCGCATTTCACTGGGCGCGCTGATCATCGCCATGGGCATGCTGGTGGACAACGCGGTGGTGGTCTGCGACGGCATGCTGATCGAGAAGCAGCGTGGGCGCAGCATTCTCGAGGCCTCACGCAAAACGTTGCAGCAGACGCAGTGGTCGCTGCTGGGCGCGACCATCATCGGCATCCTGGCCTTCGCCGGGATCGGCCTGTCGCAGGACACGACGGGCGAATTCCTCTTCTCGCTGTTCTTCGTCATCGCCACTTCCCTGCTGCTGAGCTGGCTGCTCGCGCTGCTGGTCGTGCCGCTGTTCGGCCATTACCTGCTCGAGCGCAAGGGCGACCGGGATACGGCGGGCGAAGGCCAGGACGAGGCCTACAGCGGGCCGGTCTACAACCGCTACCGGCGAATCGCCGGCGGCGTGCTCGCCCACCCCTGGCTGACCGTTGGCGTGCTGGTGATCCTCACCGTCCTCAGCGTGCTGGGCTTCAGCCGCGTCCCGCAGAGCTTCTTTCCGCCATCGAGCACGCCGATCTTCTACGTCAACCTGTTCCTGCCGCAGGGCACGCATATCCGCGACACCAGCCGCACCGCCAAGGAGGTCGAGGGCTATCTGCACGAACTCGAGGGCGTGACGGACGTTTCCACCTTCGTCGGCGCCGGCGCCTCGCGCTTCATGCTGACCTATGCACCGGAGCAGCCGAACCCCTCGCTGATGCACTTTCTGGTGCGCACCGAAGATGCCGAGGTGATCGCCGATCTGGTGCGAGACGTGAACCAGACGCTGCCAGGACGCTACCCCTCGGCGGACGTCGCTGCCGCGCAGTTCATGTTCGGGCCCAATGCCGAGGCCAAACTGGAAGCGCGCATCAGCGGACCGGACCTGGACCAGCTGCGCGCGCTTTCCGCCGAGGGCCAGCGCATCCTTCACGAGCAGGGCGAGGTCTTCAACATCCGCGACGACTGGCGTGCCCCGGTGCCGGTGCTGCGCCCGCGCCTGGACCTGGATCGCCTGGCCGACGCCGGCCTCACGCGCCAGGCCGTCGCCCGTGCGCTGTCCGTTGCCAGCGAGGGACAGCGCGTCAGCGTGTTCCGGGAGCGCGACGAGCTGATCCCGATCCTGTTGCGCGCGACCGAGGAGGACCGCGCCGAGCCGGATGAATTGATGCAGCGCCTGATCTGGAGCCCGGCGATGAACCGCTACGTCCCCCTGGCGCAGGTGGCCGACGGCATCGACGTCGCGACCGAGGACTCGACCATTCGCCGACACGGGCGCGAACGCGCCATTGCGATTCGCGCCGAGCCACGTGACGGGGAAAACACCAACGATGCCTTCGAGCGTATTCGCCCGCTGATCGAGGACATGTCGCTGCCGCCCGGCTATTCGCTGGAGTGGGGCGGCGACCACGAGCAGTCGTCCGATGCGCAGGAGGCGCTGGCCGCCACCCTCGCCGTGCCCTACCTCGCCATGGTGCTGGTCACCGTGCTGTTGTTCGCCAAGGTTCGACAACCGCTGATGATCTGGCTGGTGGTGCCGATGGCGCTGTGCGGTGTCACTCTTGGCCTGCTGGTCACCGGACAGCCATTCGGCTTCATGGCCCTGCTAGGCCTGCTCAGCCTGACGGGCATGCTGATCAAGAACGCCGTGGTGCTGGTGGACGAGATCGACCGACAGATCGCCGACGAGGTCCCACGGCTGACCGCCATCGTCGAAGCTTCGGCCTCGCGCCTACGTCCGGTGATGATGGCGGCGGGCACCACCGTGCTGGGGATGGTCCCGCTGCTGTTCGACCCTTTCTTCGCCAACATGGCGGTCACCATCATGGGCGGGCTGGGCTTTGCCACTCTGCTGACCCTGCTGGCGGTGCCCTGCCTGTACCTGCTGTTCATGCGCGTGAAACCGGAGGAAACCCGATGACCGGCCGCCTGCCTCTCCAGCCGCTGGCCTGGGCGCTGGCCCTCGCGCTGGGTGCCTGCTCGAACGTGCCGGAGCGCCCGCAGCCGGATGTACCCGACACCTGGTTTCATGCCGTGCGCCAGCAACCGGCAGACACCGAGGCCCTGGCCACCTGGTGGCAGCTGTTCGAGGATCCGGCGCTCACCGGTCTGGTGCGCCAGGCATTGGACAACAACCGCGACATCCGCCAGGCCATGCTGCGCGTCGACACGGCACGCGCGCAGCTGCGCCAGGCCCGTGCCGGACTTTTTCCGACGATTGATCTGCCCGGCTCGGCCAGCCGCCAGTGGATCGAGAATGACAGCGAGCCCGACCCGAACAGCCCGGTCGGGCAGTTCATCCCCGATGACGACGTCATCACCTTCGACAATTGGGAGTTGGCGCTACAGGCCAGCTGGGAACTGGATATCTTCGGCGCCACCCGTGCGCGAACCGACAGTGCCCGCCAGCAGATCCGCTCGGCACAGGCCCAGGCGATCGCTGCTCGCCTGGCCGTCGCCTCGAACGCGGCGCAGGGCTACGTGCAGCTGCGCGCCCTGGAAGGCCAGCGGGCGCTGCTGGTCGAAGGCATAGAGCTGGCCAGGGAACTCGAACGCATCGCCGGCCGCCTGTTCGATGCCGGTGAGGTCACGCGGCTGGATGTCGAGGCCAGTGCCGCCGAGCGGGCGTCGCTGGAAGCCGACCTCGATGCACTGGACATCGACCTCGCCGAAGCGCGCCTGGCGCTGGATACCCTGCTGGCCGAACCGCCCGGCACCACCGCTCGCCAGCTGGGCGCCTCCGCCAGGGTTCCGCTGGCAGGCCAGCCGATTCCACCGGGGCAGCCCATCGACCTGCTGCGCCGGCGCCCCGATCTCATTGCCGAAGCCACGCAACTGCAAGCGGCGCAGCTGCAGTCGCTGGCGGCCCGTCGCGACCTGTTCCCGACCCTGGCGGTGCAAGCCGCCGTGGGCCGATCTGGCCTGGCGCTGGGTGACGCCTTCTCCAGCGCCTCGAACTTTGCCCGCCTCGGCGCGACCTTCGGCCTGCCCTTCCTCGATTACCGACGACGCGGTGCGGCCATCGACCTGGCCGATGTCGAGGGCGAAGGCGCCTATCTGAGCTTTCAGCAGGCACTGGCCGAGGCCCTGGAAGAGGTCGAACGGTCACTGGTGCGCATCGACGGACAACAACGCCGGCTGGACTCGCTGCGCCGGACGCTGCGCCATCGCCAGTACGCCTACGCGTTGGCGCAGAAGAGCTATCGCCTGGGGGAGGCGAACCTCAACGAAGTGCTCGATGCCCAGCGTGGCTCGTTACGGGCGCGGCAGCAGGCCTTGCAGGGCCGCACCGCCCTGGCGACCGCGCAGGTGGCGTTGTTCGTGGCGCTGGGCGGTGGGTGGCAGGCTGATGGGGTAACGGCGGAAGGTGAGCCCCGGGGCGAATGAATTCGCCCGCAAAGTCGGTACCTTGCTTAGCGCGTACGGGCGCGCGTACGGGCCCGTCCGTTGGCATGAGGGCCGAATTCACTCGTCCATCGAGCCAATGCCGACAGACGATACCCTCCGCGCCCGTTGGGAAGGTCGAATGGAATCGCTGCGCGATGTACCGCCGCGAGGAGCCAGTTCAGCCCTTCATCCAAGGCGGCTCGGGCACCTCGTCCCTCGGCTGATCCACCGCCTCGCGTGCCGCCTCCTTGCGCGCCTGCTCGGCCAGGGTGGCCTTGATCTCCCGCATCACCGCATCGATGTCCGCCGCATCCTCCGCTTCGGCGAACTCACCGGTCAGCTCGGTCTCGGGCGTCAGCTTGCCTTCCTGATAGAGCGCCCACATTTCCTTGGCATAACGCGTGAACTTGAGCTCGGGTGCGAAGCGCCCGAAATAGGCCGACATGTTGCCAACGTCGCGCTCGAGCATGTCGAACGCATGGTTGTTGCCCGCCGCGTCGACCGCCTGTGGCAGGTCGATGATGACCGGGCCGTGCTCGTCCAGCAGCACGTTGAACTCGGAAAGATCGCCGTGCACCAGCCCGGCACAGAGCATCTTGACCACTTCGCCGATCATGAACGCATGGAACTCGCGGGCGTCGTCGGGATGCAATTCGACGTCATTCAGGCGCGGCGCGGCATCGCCATCTTCGTCGCTGACCATTTCCATCAGCAGCACGCCATCGAGAAAATCGTAAGGCTTGGGCACTCGCACGCCTGCCTGAGCCAGTCGGTACAACGCAGCCACTTCGGCGTTCTGCCAGTTTTCTTCCTTTTCCTTGCGCCCGTGCTTGGAGCCCTTGGCCATCGCGCGGGCGTCGCGGCTGCTGCGCACCTTGCGTCCTTCCTGATATTTCACGGCCTGGCGGAAACTGCGGTTGTTCGCTTCCTTGTACACCTTGGCGCAACGCAGCTCGTCACCGCAGCGCACCACGTAGACCGCTGCCTCCTTGCCGCTCATCAGCGGGCGCAGTACTTCGTCGATCAGCCCATCCTCGACCAACGGCTCGAGTCGTTTTGGCGTTTTCATCAGCGGCTCACAGACCCTGTTTGGCTATGCAGATCTGCAGGTTACGGCAATCGTCACGGCCCTTCCATGCTCGGTAGCCAGTTTGAAAGCGTACTTCGGATTGGCGCGAAGCCGCGCCGGGGAGACAATCGTGTCATCCACTCACGGAGCCCACCGATGTTCGACCTGGACCGCTGCTGGCAAGCGCTCTGCGACCGAGACGAAACGTTCGACGGCCGGTTCGTCTTCGCCGTGCACTCGACCGGCATCTATTGCCGCCCCAGCTGCCCGGCACGCCGCCCGCGGCGGGACGGGGTGAGTTTCTACAGCGGCACAAAGGAAGCCGAATCCGCCGGCTTTCGCCCCTGCAAGCGGTGCTCGCCGCACGGCCAAAGCCCGGCCGAACAGATGGACGCGCTGGTGATTGCAGCCTGTCGGCTGCTGGACGACCACGACGGGGCGATGCCGCTCGCGCAGCTGGCTGCCCGCATCGGCCTTTCCCCTTCGCATCTGGCCCGCGCGTTCAAGGCCCGCACCGGGATGACCCCACGTGCCTGGTCCGCCGCGCGCCGCCAGGCTCGGCTGGAAGTGGCACTGGCCGGCGCCGACTCGGTCCTCGGCGCGGCGCTGGATGCCGGCTTTGGTAGCACCCGGGGTGCTTATCAGCACAGCACGGCGCTGAGTCCGGCCCAGCGGCGGCGCAAAGCGCAGGGAGAAGCGCTGCGCTTTGCGATTGGCGACTGCCCGCTGGGATTGCTGGCGATCGCCGCGAGCGAGCGTGGTATCTGTGCGCTGCTGTTCGGTGATCGCGAGGACGCGTTGGTTGCCGAGCTGCAGTCACGTTTCGCCGCCGCCGAGCTGGTTCGCGACCAGCCAGGCCTGGGTGCCTGGCTGGAAGCGGTCGTGGCTCAGCTGCAGGAGCCCACGCGCGCGGCCCGCCTGCCGCTGGATCTGCGCGGCAGCGCCTTCCAGCAGCGGGTCTGGCAAGCCCTGCGCGACATTCCGGTCGGCGAGACCCGCCGCTACGGTGAGCTGGCCGAACACCTGGGCACCCACGCGCGTGCCGTCGCCCGCGCCTGCGCCAGCAACCCGGTCGGTCTGCTGGTGCCCTGCCACCGGGTGGTCGGCGCCAATCGGTCGTTGACCGGTTATCGCTGGGGAATCGAGCGCAAGGCCGCTCTGCTTGAATCCGAGCAGGAAAAACCGGGAGCCTGAGGACGAATCGGCGGTCGGATGCTACACAGTCCGACGATCCGAGGCCGCCATGACCGAACTGAAACGCTACCGCATCCACTACCTGATCAACGGCAACCCGGCCTCGCTCACGCTCAGTTCGTTCGATGAGCCGAACATGGAACAGGCCGAACTGGAAATCCTCCTGCATCATGTGCGTGAGCCGCGTGCCGCCACGGATGCGCCCTGGGAGAGTCCTGAGCGCAAGAGCGAGCACAGTCGCATGGCCGAGCTCGGCGTGAGCGACATCCAGATCGAGGAAGACAAGGCCTCTTGAACCATCGGAGCCCCCAGCCGTGCCACTGATCGACACCCACACGCATCTCGACTTCGACCCTTTCGACCATGACCGGCAGGCGGTGCTCGACCGCTGCCACGCGGCAGGCGTCGAGCGCATCTTGGTGCTTGGCGTCCATGAGGCCAATTGGGCGCGGGTCTGGCAGCTGGCCGAAGACGCACCCGCCGTCTACGCCGCGCTCGGCCTGCATCCGGTGTTCCTGCAGGACCATCGCCCCGAACATCTCGACCGGCTGCGCGGCTGGCTGGAGCGCCTGCGCAGCGCCGACAAGCTCTGCGCCATCGGCGAGATCGGCCTGGACTATTACATCGAAGATCCGGACAAGCCGCGCCAGCAGGCCCTGCTCGAGGCGCAACTCGGCCTGGCCAATGAATTCGAATTGCCGGTGCTGCTGCACGTGCGCCGCGCGCATGCGGACATGATCGCTACGCTCAAGCGCTACAAGCTCAAGCGCACCGGCATTGCCCATGCCTTCAGCGGCAGCTGGGAGGAAGCACGGGAGTACATCAAGCTCGGTTTCAAGCTCGGCCTCGGCGGTGCCGGGACCTGGCCGCAGGCGCACCGGATGCACCGGGTACTTCAGCAATTGCCGCTCGACAGCATCGTGCTGGAAACCGACGCCCCCGACATCACGCCGCACAGCCACGCCGGCGAACGCAACAGCCCGGAATTTCTACCCGACATCTGCCGTGAGCTCGCCGAGCTGCGCGGCATCAGTGCCGAGGAGCTGGCCGAAGCAAGCTATCGCAACAGCTGCGACCTGTTCGGCTGGGCGTAGCCTCGGCTCAGTCCGCCAGCGGATCGTGCCCCCAGTTCATCAGCGAATGGCGCCAGCGGCTGTCGCGCAACTCGCCCTTGGGGCGCTGCGCCAGGTGTCGGTGCACGTAGCCGATGACCTTGCGCATGGCCTGGTAGTCATCCTCGTCAAGATCGGCCTGACGGGTGTCCTTGAGCGCGAGGATACGCTCGCCCATATGGTGCCCCACCGCCTCACCATCGGCGGGCGACGATACCTTCTCGCCATTGGCGGTCATGCCGACACTGCGACTCTGCTCGCTGTCGAGCCAACGCCGCAGCGTTGCAGGCGCCATGTTCACGACACGCTGGAATTCGTCACGGGTGTCGCGACGGGCCTGTTCGTCAGACGTGCTCATCGCTCCCCCCTCGCGCTGCAGTGCGGCGACCAGTTCGTCCTTCTTCATGCTCGAACGGCCGCGAATGTTGCGCTTGGCCGCCCGGCGCATCAGCTCAGCCTTGTTCAGGCCGCTCAATGCCGGCTCGCGTTCACGGCTGGCCTTGCGTGCCACGTCCTCGGGCTGGGGCGAGTGCTGCCGCCCGCGCCGCGAGTCCGCGCGTTTCTTGCGCGTGGTGCGGGCATATTCCGCGTCGCTCAACGACTCACGCGCGTGCTTGGGCAGGTAGCGCTCGCCCGTCTCGCCGGACGGCTTGCCCGACTCGGTGCCCCAGTCTTCGCGGGTCCACTCGCGCAGGTGGTTGTCGGCCGACTTCCGGCCCTCGTAGCCGCCGCCGCGCTTCTTGTACTCCTGCACGGCGTACTGCGCCTTGCGCGCGGACCACTGGCCGGGCTTGCCGCCCTTGTCGCCGGCGGTAACCGCCTGCTTGACCTCGTCCCACAGGGCGGGGTCGGTTTTTTCGCGGTACTGGCCATGGAGCAGCTCCCGGAAATGCCTGTTCGGCAGACCCGGGGCCGCGAGGCGCTGTTCAGGCGGGCCGATAAACGGCGATGCTAATCAGACGCGGAATGCGCCGATCAGCTGCTGCAGCTGGCCGACCAACTGCGACAGTTCGCGGCTCGCCTGCTCGGTATGGCCAGCGCCCGCGGCGGTGCGTTCACCGGCTTCGTTGATCGCGACGATGTTCTGATCGATGTCGTGCGCGACGGCGGTCTGTTGCTCGGCAGCGGCGGCAATCTGCTGGTTCTGATCGACGATGGTGCCAACCGCCGCGAGGATGTTCTCCAGCGCCTGACGCACCTGTGCCGACTGGCCGACCGTTTCGTCGGCCAGCGCATGGCTGGCGTGCATCGTCTTGACCGCGGCGCCGACGCCACCTTGCAGCCGGCCGATCATCTGCTCGATTTCCTCGGTCGATTGCTGGGTGCGCCGGGCCAGGTTGCGCACCTCGTCAGCCACCACGGCGAAGCCGCGCCCCTGCTCACCAGCGCGCGCCGCTTCGATGGCCGCATTGAGCGCCAGCAGGTTGGTCTGCTCGGCGACGCCCTTGATCACGTCCAGCACCTGGCTGATCGCCGTGCTGTCGTCGGCCAGTTTGTTGATCACCCCGACCGAGCGCTCGATGGCTTCGGCCAGTCGCTCGATGCCGCCCACCTGCGCTTCCACGAGCCCGCGGCCGGTGACGGTTTCCTCATTGACGTCCTGCGCGCTGCCAACAGCGGACTCGGCGCTGCTCGCAACCTCCTGTGCAGTCGCCGACATCTGGTTCATGGCCGTGGCGACCTGCTCGATCTGCGCACGCTGCTCGGACACGGTCTGGTTGCTCTGCCCGGATACCTGCTCCACGCGTGCCGCCTGACGCTCAACCTCGCCGACCGTCAGGCCGACACGTTCGATCAGCTCGCGAATGCGCGCCACGGTCTGATTGAACACCTGGCCCAGCTCGCCGAGCTCGTCGCGGCTCTGCACGGCGAATTGCGCCGTCATGTCGCCGGCCGCCACACGATCCATGGTCGCGCCAAGGCTGCGCAGCGAGGCGCGGGTGGACACGTAGAATCCGCTGTAGAGGTAGACGACGAGCAGGAATACCAGCGCCAGCGCGGCCAGCAGGACAGTCATCATCAACTGCTTCTCACCGAGCCGCTGGGCCAGCTCCTCGTCGAGCAGCGTCAGCACGGCATCATTGAGCGCATGGGTCTTGGCCATCTCCGCACTGACCCGCTCGTAGAAATCTTCCCAGGGGCCTTCGAGCGATTCGGCCATGATCACCTGATCCTGGAACAGCTCGTTGCTCAACTGCAGCGATTCACGACTGGCGCGCGCCAGCCCATCGAGCCGCTGCGCGGCCTTGGCGCTGCCGAGCACGTCCTGCAGTTGCGCGCCGTACTGCACGTCCTGCTTTTCCAGCTCGAGCAGCAAATCGTCGAGCTTGTTGCTGGCATCCGAGTTCAGGTAGCCCTGGCCGAAGGTGTAGGCGCCCACCGCCCGCCCCTCGCCCAGCGTCGCGGTGATGCCCGGGGTGACCGAGCTGAGCAGTTCGGTCAGCAGGCGCACGTCGCGATGGGCGTCCTGGCTCATGCCGGACTGGCTGGCGACCAGCTTGATCATCACCTGAGACTGGCCGAGCAGCGCCCGTGCCATCGCCGCCTTGGCCTGCAGCGACTGCTGATTGCGCGCCGCCTGCAGGGCGGCTGCCAGCTCGTCGCGGCGGGCAGTGAACTCAGCGACCTGCTCGGGATGCTCGCTGACCGGCTCAAGCGCCCGGACACGCGCCTCAAGGTCAGCCTCCACCTTTGCCAGGCGCGTCTTGAGGGCTTGATCCTCGCCGGTCTGGCCGATGATGCCTTCGATCTCGACCAGGTCCTTCCAGTCCTGCGCGTCTCGGCGCAACTGCATGGCGGTGCCGAGCAGCGACAGGCTTTGCAGTTCGGTGCGGGTGCCGACGAACTGGCGGTACGAGTCGCGCACCAGATAGAAATTGGTCAGCAGCATTGGCACGAAGAACAGCACGCTGATCAGGCTGAACTTCATGCCGAAACTGAGCCGGTTCATGAAAGCAATGGCGGGATGCAACAGGATTTTCAAGGACGCTCTCCCATTTTTATATTCTTGCGCGCCGCGGGGGCTCGTCAGGAGGCCAGTGACCACTCAGGGATATCGGTCCCGGATATCGCAACTTAAGGTAGTGGCACCCTGACAGCACCACAACTGGCAGAAGGCGCGTCGATTCCGGCCTATACAGCGTACTTATCGGATGGGGAGCTGCCGCGGCACGACTGAGCATGCCGCGACGATCAGGCAACCAGGGTCCAGCCGGCGATGACGGCGTACCAGAGCAGGCGCGTGCGCACCAGCATGGCCGCCAGGCTGTCGAGCCGCGCAAGGCCGGCTTCGCCCGTGGCTGATTCGCCGAGATCCGCCGCGGCCGGGCCGGCTTCGGCGAGCAACCGGCGGGCGGGAATGTCCCAGTGCAGCAAGTCCTTGAGCACGGCGTGGTGCAGCGCGACGAAATTGCCGACCAGGCCAAAACTGGCCAGCAGTACCCGCACCGGGAGCCAATCGAAGGCATGCAGCAATGATCCGGCCCGCTCACGCAGGGCCTCGCTGCGACCATGGGCCACGCAGAGCACCAGCAAGCGATAGGCCAGCGCCGCCATCGGCCCCAGCAGCAAGTACCAGAAGATCACCGCGAAGAAGCCCTGGTGGCTGCGCCACAAGAGCTGCGCCTCGACCGCGCGCAGCAGCCCAGGTGCATCCTCGGCCGAGAGATTCAGGTCGCGCTCGGCAACCAGCGCGGCCGCCTCTTCGTCGCCACGGTGCCAGGCATCGCGAAACGGCCCCAGTTCCCGCTTGAAATCGCCTCGGCCCAGGCTGTACAGCACGGCCAGCAGGTGCAGCGGCAGCGCAAGCCAACCGTAGGCCAGCGGCTGCAGCAGAGCGAGCAGAACGCCGAGGACCAGCACTGGCGCGAGGACAAGCATGAACAGGCCAGTCCAGGGTCTGGCCTGGCCCTGGCGACCTTCGACGCGCTGCAACAGCCGCAGCCAGGGGCCATCCTGCTGCACCTCGCGCCGCCAGTCGGTGAGCTTGTCGATGACCAGCACCAGCAGTAGCACCAGGAAAATCATTGTCGAGTCCCTTGTTTCGATTCAGACGACGATGGCCGCCTCACGCAGGCGCTGCCAGTCGAAGGCCGGGCCCGGATCGGTCTTGCGTCCGGGGGCGATGTCGCTGTGTCCGCAGACCCGCTCTGGGGTGATGGCCGGGTAGGCCTGCTGCAACAGACGGCCAAGGCGGATCAGGCTGTCGTATTGCGCATCGTCGAAGGGCTGGTCGTCGGTCCCTTCGAGTTCGATGCCGATGGAAAAATCATTGCAGCCCTCGCGCGAGGCGAAGCACGAAACGCCGGCATGCCAGGCTCTGTCCAGGCAGGAGACGAACTGGGTGATCGCGCCATCACGCTCGATCAGAAAGTGGGCCGACACCTGCAGGTTCGCGATTTCGCGAAAGAAGTCATGCTCGTCCACGGACAAGCGGTTCTGGAAGAACTGCTGGACCTTGCCCGTACCAAAGCAGCCGGGCGGCAGGCTGATGTTGTGAATCACCAACAACGAGATCTCGCCCTCTGGCCGCGGGTTGAAGTTGGGTGACGGGCAATGGCGCACACCTCGACACCAACCAGTGGCGTGATCCAGTTGCATGGCGGCAGGTCCTGCGTGAATGGCGGCGTAGCAGGCTAGCGCCTGCGGGGCTCGGCCGGCAAGCGGTGCAGACTCAGTCGGCCGCTCATCCGATGCGCTTCTCGTCACGTCGCGACGCCAACCGGTCGGCCAGGCGCGTCGGCTCCGGCAGGCGATAGCGGGTCACATAGCGCATCACCAGCTCCGGCGCAGTGGTCAGGCTGACACGGTGGCCCGGCGAGATGATCAACGGCCGCACCCGATCCTTGCTGCGCAACACCGTGCCGATCACCCTGCCCTGCCTGTCGCGCAGGTCGGCTTGCTCACCGCGCGTTTCCCCCACGGGTTCGTGCACGCCGGAGAGGATCTTCTTCGCCACGCCGACGGTCGGCAGTCCGGTGATCACGCCCAGGTGCGCCGCAATCCCCAGGCCGCGAGGATGGGCGATGCCATGCCCGTCCGAGAACACCAGGTCAGGTGTCGCGCCCAGCGCGTCGAGCGCCTGCAGCACAGCCGGTAACTCACGGAACGAGAGCAGCCCGGGAATATAGGGCATGCGGGTGGGAATGCGGGCCAATGCCTGGGCCTGCACTTCCAGCGTTTCAGCATCCAGCAGCACCGCCGCCGCGCGCGTGATCCGCCCGCCCTCCTCGAAGCCGACGTCGACGCCTGCGATCAGACGCAACACGCCGAAATCGTCTTCGAGCCGCACCCGGGCAGCAAGCTGGATCTGGGTTTCCCGTGCCGCGGCGGTGTCGCCGTTCCAGTCGGCAAAGGTCGGCGGTTCTGTGCGTGTGGTGGCAGACATCTCCTGATTGCTCCATCGGGTCTCAAGGCTGGGTTTTGGGTTCGAGGCTGCGCAGGCGCGGCCGGTTCAACCTACTCAGACCTACGGCGACTGGACAGCCGCGCAAAAAAATAAGACGCTCCCGCCGGATCGCGGCAGATTTACCCTGCATTTCCATAACAATAAACAGAACAGCCAGACTTCCGATGCCCAATGCACACCCCCTGAAGCGCGTCAGCATTCTTGCTACCGAAGGCGTCTTCGCCTCTACGCTCATGCAGGCCAAGGACTTCTTCCACATGGCCGCCCTGCGCTCCGGCAAACAGCACGGTCACGGCCTCGCACCAGCCTTCGAGACCTTGCTGGTCAGCCCCGACGGACAACCCGTGACGACCTTCAGCGGCACGCGGATCGAGGTGGATGGCGCGCTGGACGCGACCGACGCGGTCATATTGCCGGCGTTCTGGGGCAATTTCGATGCGCTCTGCCAAGGCTATCCGCAGGTCATGCCCTGGCTGCAATCACGTCACCAAGCCGGCAGCGCCATCTGTGGCGAAGCCACCGGGGTGTTCTGGATGGCTCAGGCCGGCCTGCTCGATGCTCGCGAGGCCACTACCCATTGGCGTTTCGCCAACGAGTTCAGCACGCGGTTTCCGCAGGTCCTCTTCACCCCGGAAAAGCACCTGACGGACAGCGACAACCTCTATACCGCCGGCGGTACGACCTCGGCGTGCGACCTCTATATGCATCTCGTGGAGCGCTACTGCGGCTCCAGCGTCGCGCAGGGCATGGCGCGGGATATCCTCTTCGAGGTGCAACGCAGCTATAGCCCGGGACGCATCGGATTCGGCGGGCAGAAGATGCACCTGGACACCCGCGTCCTGCAGATTCAGGAATGGCTGGAAGAACACTTCGCCGAAAAGTTCCGTTTCGAGGACGTCGCCCGCGACCACGGCATGAGTATCCGCAACTTCATGCGCCGCTTTCAGAGCGCCACGGGCGACAAACCGCTGCATTACCTGCAGCGGCTGCGGATTGAAACGGCCAAGAGCCTGCTCTCGACCACCCGCAAGAGCATCAAGACCATCAGCTACGAAGTTGGCTATGACGATGCGAGCTTCTTTGCCCGGCTGTTCCGCCAGCACACGGAGCTGTCGCCGAACCAGTATCGGCAACAGTATCGATTGAAGAACGGTTGAGTGCTGGAAGCTGGACGCGTATCGGTGCCGCGACCAGCTCGCGCGGGGACTCCGTCAGGGCTTGTGTGGCCGTGACAGGTATTCGTGAGATTGCATTTCCAGCAGGCGGCTCAGTGTGCGCTGGAACTCGAACTCCAGGCGCCCGCCAGCGTAAAGGTCCTTCAGTTCCACTTCGGCCGACAGGATCAGCTTGACGTTGCGATCGTAGAACTCGTCGACCATGTTGATGAAGCGACGCGCCATATCATCCTTGGCGACGTTCATCTGCTCGATGTTGGAAACCAGCACGGCGTCGAAGATCTTGCCCAGCTCGATGTAGTCGTTCTGGCTGCGTGGGCCGTCGCACAGCGCACGGAATTCGAACCAGGCGACACCACAGGCGACCTTCCGCGCGGTGATTTCACGGTTCTCGATCATCAGGGCTTCGTTTTCCTCGATCTTGCACTTCTCCGGCAGCAGGCTACGGAAGCTCTTTTCCAGGCTCTGCTCGGCCTCGGCATCGAGTGGGAAGTGGTACAACTCGGCCTGCTCCAGCGCGCGCAGACGGTAATCGATGCCGCTGTCGACGTTGACGATCTCGGTGTGCTTTTTCAGCAGCTCGATCGCCGGCAGGAAGCGCGCCCGCTGCAGGCCGTCCTTGTAAAGGCCATCCGGCACGATGTTGGAGGTCGCCACCAGGCTCACGCCGTTCTTGAACAGCTCCTCGAGCAGGGTCGCGAGAATCATCGCGTCGGTGATGTCGGAGACGAAGAACTCGTCGAAGCAGATCACCCGCGACTCGTCGGCGAACCGCTTGCCGATGATCGTCAGGGGTTCTTCTCGCCCTTGAGGGTTTTCATTTCCTCGTGGACGCGCTTCATGAAACGGTGGAAATGCGTGCGGGTCTTCTGCTCGAAGGGCAGCGCATCGAAGAAGGTGTCGACCAGATAGGTTTTGCCGCGCCCGACGCCGCCCCAGAAGTACAGGCCCTTGATGGGCTCTTGCTTCTTGCCGAACAGCTTGCCCAAGAGGCCGGATTTGCCACGCTCGTCGGCGACCAGGTCGTCATACAGACGCTGCAGATGGCGAACGGCATTCTCCTGCGCCGCGTCGTGGAAGAAATCAGGACGTTTCAGGTCTGCCTGATAGCGTTCGAGAGGGGTCATGGCGGGGTCTGGGTAGTGAAACGGGGCCGACACTGTAGCCGTGCCCTTGGTCGTTGGCAATTTACGCAGATCGTTCAAGCGCTAGCGCCTCGGTAGGTCCATCGATCCTCGCGATCCGCCCATACATGGGGCGGATCGCGCTCCGGTTTCATTCGGCCAGGGTTGCCAATGCCTCACGCAGACGCAGCATCGCTGCCTCCAGCGCCTGTTCATCGGGATAGGCCGGGCTGTCGGCGATGCAACTGCCGTCGAGCCACAGTGTGAATTGATCGTTTTCATCGGCGCGCAGTTCCAGCGCATCGACGCTTTGCGAAGCGAGCTGCTGGGTAACCTGACCGATCGCCTTGGGATCGGCGAACGGGCGGGACAGCAGCAGCTGCTCGCCATCGGCGGCGAAGAAGCGGAAGCGGAAGCTGCCATCCTCCTCACGGAAACTGGCGAAGCGGGCGCGCTTGCCCGACTTCTTCTTTGCCGGAGCGGCGCTTTTCACCTCGCTGCGGAAGTTGCGCAGCCCCACGGCCTCGCGCAGCTCGGCCAGGAAGGGCGTCGCCACCTGGCGGGCCTTGGCGGCGCCCGCCTGGAGGATATCTTCCAAGTCGCCCGGTCGGCTCATCAGCGCATGGTAGCGCTCGCGCGCCTCGCCAAGTTCGGCGTCGAGCAGCTCGAAGAGGCGCTGTTTGGCTTCGCCCCAGGCGAGGCCGGCGAGCAGGTCCGCGCGGAACTCGGCAAGTTGTTCCGGTGTGGCGAACGCCTGGTACAGGGTAAACAGGTGCGCGTCGTCCGGATCCTTCGGCTCGCCGGGCAGGCGCGAGTCGGTGACGATGCGCGCGATGGTGCTCTTGAGCTCCTTGGCGCTGGCGAACAGCGGAATGGTGTTGTCGTAGCTCTTGGACATCTTGCGCCCGTCGAGCCCCGGCAGGGTCGCCACACTTTCCTCGATCAGGGCGGTCGGCGCGGTGAAGAGCTCCTTGCCGTTGCCGAACAGGTGGTTGAAGCGCTGACCAATGTCGCGAGCCATTTCCACATGCTGGATCTGGTCGCGCCCGACCGGCACCTTATGTGCGTTGAACATGAGGATGTCTGCCGCCATGAGTACCGGGTAGCTGAACAGGCCCATGCTGACACCGGCATCCGGGTCTTCGCCGAGTTCGACGTTACGATCCACAGCCGCCTTGTAGGCGTGGGCACGGTTCAGCAAGCCCTTGGCTGCGACGCAGGTGAGCAGCCAGGTCAGTTCCGGGATCTCGGGGATGTCGGACTGGCGATAGAAGGTCACGCGCTCGGCATCGAGGCCGCTGGCGAGCCAGGTGGCTGCAATTTCGAGCCGCGACTGCTGAATGCGCCGCGGTTCGTCGCACTTGATCAGCGCGTGGTAGTCAGCCAGGAAATAGAAGGAATCGACATCGGCATCCCGACTGGCGACGATCGCCGGGCGGATGGCCCCCGCATAGTTGCCCAGGTGTGGCGTGCCGGTCGTGGTGATGCCGGTAAGGATTCGGGTCTTCATGCATTCATCTCATTTCTAGGGTGGCCAGCCGGATCAATCCAGGCGCGGCGCAACCAGCTCCTTGAGTTCCACCAGCTTGCCGTGGAAAAAGTGGCCGCATTCTGCCACCTTCAGCAGCTCGTGGGGGCGCGTCAGCGCTGCGGAAAACGCATGTACCGTGGCCGGATCGATGACCTCGTCGTCATCTGGCTGGATGATGGTCAATGCGCAACGCTCGGCCAGCGGCAGGCCGTCCAGCCGCGACACGGCCGGCGCGACCATGAACAACCGATCCAGAGGCTCGCCCCGCGCTTCCATTCGGCCCGCCAGCGCCGCCGCAACGAAGCCTCCGAAGGAAAACCCAAGCAAAGTGACCGGCAGCCCGGGCTGCTGCTCACGCAGCCACGCCAGCGCCGCCTCGGCATCTTCCACCTCGCCCATCTGCATATCGTGGCTGCCCGCGCTTGCGCCGACACCGCGGAAGTTGAAGCGCAGCGTGTCATAACCCGCGTCCCGCGCCGTGCGCTGCAGGGTCGAAACGACCTTGTTGAGCATGGTGCCGCCCTTGACCGGGTTGGGATGGCAGATCAGCGCCAGCCCCCGCGCCTGCGGCTGCTCGAAATGAAGCCCTTCCAGCACACCGGCCGGGCCCTGGATGGTGATGGGATTTTCACGTTTCAACAAAAGTGGCTCCGTGACCTTGGAAGAAGTTGGCTCGTCTCGCTAGCGCTGCCTGGTGACCGCAAGCTCGCGTCACGGTATACAGGGCAGGTACGAGACGTTAACGTATCAAGCCGTGGAAAGACCACCGCGCAGACGATGCGCGAGCCGGCGCAGGCCCTCTGGAGAGCCTCTCGCCCCGCCCGAGCATCGGCGGTCTCTTTTCCACGGCTTGATTCAGCACAGCCGTTTATATAGAGGAAGGACTCGTGGAACAGACCCTCGCGACCTGGTTGCTCCCCATAGTCGGCGTGATTGCCGGCATCGCCATCGGCTACCTGATAGCCCGTAACAGCGCGCCCAACAGCACGCAGCGCCAGGTAGATGAACTGCAGGAGCGCCTGGATACCTACCAGAGCGAAGTGGTGAGCCATTTCAACACGACGGCCAGCCTGCTGCGCAAGCTCACCAACAGCTACCAGGATATGCAGGACCACCTGTCCGAAGGCGCCGACAAGCTGGCGCTCGACGAGCAGACTCGCCAGCGCCTGCTCGCCGCCCTGCACAGCCAGGACAGCCACACTCAGCGCGAACGCCTGAACTCACCTACCTTCACCGAGCCGCCGAAGGACTACGCCCCGAAGGAAGCCGACGCGCCCGGCATGTTGCACGAAAATTTCGGCCTCAAGAGTCGCCACTGACAGCAGCACCTGCGCTCAACTGCGGCACGCGCCCTGGCGCGGCCGCCACAAGCGTTACTGCCTCAACCGCATGGATAGATCGATCGCCTGTACATGCTTGGTCAATGCGCCGATCGAAATGTAATCCACACCCGTTTCAGCCACCGTCCGCAAGGTGTCATCGCTGATCCCGCCCGACGCCTCCAGCTTGGCACGCCCAGCCGTGAGTTCTACGGCCCGGCGCATGTCCTCCAGGCTGAGCTCGTCGAGCATGACGATATCCGCTCCGGCCTGCAGGGCCTGTTGCAGCTCACCCAGATCTTCGACTTCCACCTCGACCGGTTTACCCGGCGCGATGCGGCGCGCCGCGGCGACCGCAGACGATATCCCGCCGCAGGCGGCAATATGGTTTTCCTTGATCAGAAAGGCGTCGTAAAGGCCGATCCGATGGTTGTGGCAGCCACCACAGGCCACCGCGTACTTCAAGGCCATGCGCAGACCGGGAAGGGTCTTGCGGGTATCGAGCAGACGAACACCGGTTCCCTCGACAAGGTCGGCGTAGTAGCGACAGCGAGTCGCGACACCGGACAAGGTCTGGAGGAAGTTCAGCGCTGTGCGCTCACCGCTGAGCAACGCGCGAGCGGGCCCTCGAGATGGAACAGGACGCTGTTCGCCGCGACCCGTTGACCGTCGACAACCTGCCAGTGCACGGCAACGCGAGGGTCAAGCTGACGAAACACCGCGTCCACCCAGGCCGTGCCGCTGATGACCGCCGCTTCGCGCGTGATCACGGAGGCATGCGCCAGGCGCTCCTCAGGAATCAGTAGCGCAGTGATATCGCCGGTTCCGATATCCTCGGCAAGCGCTCGGCGGACGTTGTTTTCCACCTCGGCGCCAAGATCGGCAAGAGTGAGATTGGTCACGACAGGCTCCCTTCAGATTCGGCGAGAGTATAAGGCGTAGCCGAGCGATAGAGCAGTCAGTGACGCGGGTCGCAGCCGTTAGCCGAGCGCACATGACCGCCTGTAGGAAAAGCCGTGAGTATCTGTGAGCTGCATCATGTCCAATAAAAATCCGCGCTAGGCTACCGAACGGGATGCATATAATGCCGTCATAAATTGACGTCACGAAAATGGCTATTGAAGCCAGACGCCTGCGGCCGTTGCTCTACCCCCCACACAACGGCATGCTACGCGTTGGAAGCGCCCCATCAGGCGACCGGAGAGAATCGATGCGAACCGATGCGAAAGTGGTGCACCTCAAGGCTGCCCCTGAGCAAAAGCCGACCTCACCGGCAGGTCGACTACCTGTCGCGCTGATCAGCGTGCGCGACAAGGCTGCGCAGCAGCTGCGCCTGGCGCTTCAGACCCTCTTCGACAATGCCGATGACTCACTCTTCGAGATAGCCGACCGCGCAACCAGCAACGCTGAACAGAATGCGTTTTTCGAGGCGATGCGCGAGCTGCGCATGAAGCGCCGCAGTATCGAACGCGGCTTTTTGCAGCAAATCTTCGAGTCCTTTTCGCCTCAACCAGTACGAAATCGGCAAGCCCGCAGAATCAGAAGCCTCCTTCGAAAGCCTGGCGCTGGTCCAGAACGACGAACTCGAAGAGTCCGTTGCCGTCGACACCATGGTCACGAAGGTGATGAACCGCGCAACCCAGCCGCTCAGCCACCTGACCACACGCATGAACGCCTTGGTGAGCCGCAAGCTCGAGGACAAGAGCAATCCGCTTGGACCGCAGCAGCTGTGCGAGTTCTTTATCGAGGCTTGCCGTTGCCTGAGCGTCGACATCAAGGTCAAGCTGATTATCCTCAAGCTGTTCGAGCGCTACGTTCTGACCGACCTCGACCAGCTGTATGCCGAATCCAACCAGACCCTGGTCGTCGCAGGCGTTCTTCCCGAACTGCAATCGACCCCGCCGCGACGCCCTCAGGCTCGCACCGGTCATGCGCCGGCAGGTAACAGCTTGCCAGGCACCCATACGACAGACTCCGCGCGCCAGGCAGACGAGGGCTACCAGGAAGCCTTCAGCACCCTCCATGCACTGCTCTCCGAGCTGCGTGGCAGCGCCCTGCCAGCCCGCAACGTGCCAAGCGATGCGATCCCGATTTCCAGCAACGACCTGATGCGCCTGCTGTCGCACATGCAAACCCGTGCGCCCCAGCAGATCGATGATTTCGATCTGCAGGCCCAGCTTGAACAATTGCTGCACCGCGTCAGCGCCAAGAGCGGAAAGTCCCGGGTCGTCGGCGAAGTCGACGAAGACGTGATCAACCTGGTTTCGATGCTGTTCGAGTTCATCCTCGATGACCGTACCCTGCCGGACTCCCTCAAGGCGCTCATCGGAAGGCTGCAAATTCCGGTGCTGAAGGTGGCGGTGCTGGACAAGACTTTCTTCAGCCGCGGCAGTCACCCGGCTCGTCGTCTGCTCAATGAAATTGCGTCGGCCTCCATGGGCTGGGGCGACCAGGACGAGGCTCAGCGCGACAGCCTTTACCAAAAGATCGAACAGGTGGTTTCCCGCCTGCTCAACGACTTCGTCGACGACCCGGCCATATTCTCGGAACTGCTGGCCGACTTCCTTGCCTTTACGGGCGACGAGCGCCGCCGTAGCGAGCTTCTCGAACAACGCACACGAGATGCTGAAGAGGGTCGCGCAAAGGCCGAGATGGCACGTCAGGAAGTCGAGCACGCGCTCAACCAGCGCCTGTTGGGCAAGACGCTTCCCGAAGTCGTTGTTCGCCTGCTGCAGGAAGCCTGGAGCAAGGTTCTGTTGCTGACGTGCCTGAAATACGGCACCCAGTCGGAGCAATGGCAAGCGGCTCTGGCGACCATGGACGACCTGATCTGGAGCGTAACGCCGCACGACGACCCGAGCTCGCGTGCGCGCCTGCTGGACGTGGTGCCGAGCCTGCTGAAGAATCTTCGCGAAGGCCTCGTCAGCGCTGCGTTCGACCCCTTCTCGACCAGTGATTTCTTCACTCAGCTCGAAGCGCTGCACGTTCAGACGCTGCAACAATTCGCGCCTAAGCCTGCCGAAGCACTGTCGCCCAAGGAAGACTCCACGAGCACCGGAGAGCAGCCAGCCGAGCAGGTGGAAGATGCCTCGACTCCGGCTATGGTCGAGGTTGTGGAAGAAATCGTCCTGCTGGCGCCTGGCGAAAGCCGCGAAGAGGAGCCCGAGGTCGACCTGGAAGCCAACGACGATGCACTGACGGCGGTGGACAATCTGCGCGTCGGCAGCTGGGTTGAATTCCAAGAGGATGAGGAACACAAGCTGCGCTGCAAATTGGCCGCGATCATCAAGCCCACCGGCAAGTACATATTCGTTAACCGCACCGGCATGAAGGTGCTCGAAAAGACCCGCATGGGCCTGGCCATCGAGTTTCGTCGCGGCGCCATCCGCCTGCTCAACGATGCCCTGCTGTTCGACCGTGCGCTTGAATCGGTCATCGGCAACCTTCGTAGCCTGAAGAACAACAGTCGCTGACCCGCCGGGGCGCCCGCCCCGGTGTTCACCGCCCCGCCACCGAACATCAACGCGCTTGGCTTTTGCCAAGGCACCGCTAGAATGCCTGCATCTCCTATCGAGGTGTCTATGCCCAGCCGCCTGTCCCCGAAGACCAGAAGCGCGTTGATCACTACCTCAGCGCCCCGCAGCATCAGGTCGAGCGAAAGCCCTTTCGCCCGTGGTTGTTGCTTCTGCTGGTTCTGGCTGTCGTGATCGGACTGGGCCTAGTGAGCCGCCTCCTCAGCCGCCTGGTGGTATGAGCCTCATGCTCCCACCTGCGCCACCCGAATTCCGTAGCCTTATGAGTTCCATCCATGACACATCGCATCGTTATCGTTGGGGGCGGCGCTGGTGGCCTCGAACTGGCCACCCGCCTTGGCAAGACCCTGGGCAAGCGGCGCAAGGCCAGAGTTACGCTGATAGACGCCAACCTCACGCATATCTGGAAACCGCTGCTGCATGAAGTCGCCGCAGGATCGTTGAACTCCTCGGCGGACGAACTCAACTATGTCGCCCAGGCCAAGTGGAACCACTTCGAGTTCCAGATGGGCCGGATGTGCGGCCTGGACCGCACCGAGAAGTGCGTTCACCTCGCGGCGTCCTACGATGACCATGGTGTCGAGTTGGTGCCTGCCCGCTCACTGAGCTATGACACATTGGTGATCGCCGTGGGTAGCACCACGAACGATTTCGGGACCCAGGGCGCCGCCGAGCACTGCATTTTTCTCGACACCCGGGAGCAGGCCGAGCGCTTCCACCGCAACCTGCTGAGCCACTATATGCGCGCTCACGCCAGCGAGGGCCGTCACGGGACCATTAACATGGCCATCGTCGGAGCCGGCGCCACCGGCGTGGAACTGGCCGCCGAATTGCACCATGCCGCGCGCGAACTGGCCGCGTACGGGCTGGACGGCATCAAGCCGGAGGACGTGCACATCACCCTGATCGAAGCGGGCCCACGCGTGCTTCCCGCGCTGCCTGAGCGCATCAGCCTGCCGGTCCATCAGACACTGCGCGACCTTGGCGTCACCGTGCTGACCGACGCGGCGGTCAGCGAGGTCACGGCCGATGGCCTGCACACCAAGGATGGTCATTTCGTCCCCGCCAGCCTGAAGGTTTGGGCCGCCGGTATCCGCGCGCCATCCTTCCTGCGCGACATCGACGGACTGGAAACCAACCGCATCAATCAGCTCGTCGTGCAGCCTACCCTGCAGACGACGCGTGACGACAACATCTTCGCTTTCGGCGACTGCGCCGCGTGCCCGCAACCGGACAGCGACCGCAATGTTCCGCCGCGCGCGCAGGCTGCGCATCAGCAGGCTTCTCTGCTGGCAAAATCCATTGCACTGCGCCTGCAAGGCAAGGCGCTACCGGACTATCGCTACCGCGATTACGGCTCGTTGATCTCGCTGTCGAGCTTTTCTGCGGTTGGTAACCTGATGGGCAATCTCACCGGAAATGTAATGCTGGAAGGCTGGCTGGCACGCATGTTCTACATCTCCCTGTATCGCATGCACCAGATCGCGCTGTACGGCATGGCCCGCACGGCGCTGATGATGATCGGCGACAAACTGAGCACCAGCACCGTACCACGCCTGAAGCTCCATTGACCGACACGGGCCGGCGGACGCTCGCACGTCTGCCGGCAAAGCGCATCGCAGATAGAATCGGAGACAGGAAAAAGCCGGAAGATCCTGGGACCTTCCGGCTTGGCGGGCCTCGATTCGACGAGGCCGATATGGTGGGTCGTGTAGGATTCGAACCTACGACCAATTGGTTAAAAGCCAACTGCTCTACCAACTGAGCTAACGACCCAGAAGATGGTCGGGGTAGGGGATTCGAACTCCCGACATCCTGCTCCCAAAGCAGGCGCGCTACCGGACTGCGCTATACCCCGAAAAGGAAATTGGCTCCGCGACCTGGACTCGAACCAGGGACCCAATGATTAACAGTCATTTGCTCTACCGACTGAGCTATCGCGGAACTGAAGCTTCCTACTCGTCAGGGCTCGCTACTGCAAACGCCCTTCAGAGGCGCGCCATTTTACGGTTATCGAGGCGCCTGTCAACAGAAAAAACACGATTTACTACAATGCCTTGCGCGAACCTCAGCAGGGCATCGGCGCCTCGTGCCGTTGCCCCGGCGCGCCGGACTCAGTCCGGCAGGCCTGCCCTGTCAGCCGAATACCAGCTCGTCACCTTCAACCTTGCCGAAGATGGTCGCGCCTGGCTCGAAGGCCCCGGATAGAATCCGCTGCGCCAGTGGATTCTCGATCCAACGCTGGATAGCTCGCTTGAGCGGCCTCGCCCCGTAGACCGGGTCATAGCCAACGGCGACCAGCTTATCCATCGCCTCGTCGGTGAGCTCCAGGCTCAGGTCCCGCTCAGCCAACCGCTGACGCAGCCGCGAAAGCTGGATCTGCGCGATGCCAGCGATCTGCTCGCGCCCAAGCGGATCGAAGACCACCACTTCGTCGATCCGGTTGATGAACTCTGGGCGGAAGTGGCTGCTCACCGCATCCATGACCGCGGCGCGCTGGGCATCCGGATCACCCACAAGCTCCTGGATCTGCGAGGAGCCGAGGTTGGATGTCATCACCACTACGGTGTTGCGGAAGTCCACGGTGCGACCACGGCTGTCGGTCAGGCGGCCATCTTCGAGTACCTGCAGGAGGATGTTGAACACGTCCGGATGGGCTTTTTCAACCTCGTCGAGCAACACCACCGAGTACGGCTTGCGGCGCACTGCCTCGGTGAGGTAGCCGCCCTCCTCGAATCCGACATAGCCGGGCGGTGCGCCGATCAGCCTGGCCACGGAATGCTTTTCCATGAACTCGGACATGTCGATGCGGACCATGGCCTCCTCGGTATCGAATAGGAATTCGGCCAGCGCCTTGCACAGTTCGGTCTTGCCCACCCCGGTCGGCCCCAGGAACAGGAAGGATCCGCTCGGGCGATTGGGGTCCGCCAGCCCTGCACGAGACCGGCGCACGGCATTGGCGACCGACACCACCGCCTCATGCTGACCGATGACGCGCTGATGCAGGAGGTCCTCCATCTTCAGCAGTTTCTCCCGCTCACCCTCGAGCATCTTGGAAACCGGAATTCCGGTCCACTTCGAGACCACCTCGGCGATTTCTTCGTCCGTCACCCGGTTGCGCAGCAACTGGTTATCCGTCTTGCCATGCTGATCAACCATCTGCAGGCTGCGCTCGAGATCCGGGATGACGCCATACTGCAGCTCGGCCATACGCGCGAGATCGCCCTTGCGTCGCGCCGCTTCGAGATCGGCCTTGGCCTGCTCGATCTTCTGCTGCATCTGCGCCGAGCCCTGCACCTCGGCTTTCTCCGACTTCCAGATTTCTTCGAGATCGGCGTATTCCTTCTCGAGTTTGGCGATATCTTCTTCCAGTTTCGCCAGACGCTTGCGGGTCGCCTCGTCCTCTTCCTTCTTCAGCGCCTCGCGCTCGATCTTCAGCTGAATCAGGCGACGCTCCAGGCGATCCAGCTCCTCCGGCTTGGAGTCGATCTCCATGCGGATACGACTGGCTGCCTCGTCGATCAGGTCGATCGCCTTGTCCGGCAGCTGGCGGTCGGTGATGTAACGGTGCGAGAGCTTGGCAGCCGCGATGATCGCGCCATCGGTGATACTCACCCCATGGTGCACCTCATACCGCTCCTTGAGGCCACGCAGGATGGCGATGGTGTCCTCTTCGCTGGGCTCGTCGACCTGCACGCGCTGGAAGCGCCGCTCGAGTGCCGCATCCTTCTCGATGTACTGCCGGTACTCGTCCAGCGTGGTGGCGCCGACGCAATGCAACTCACCGCGCGCCAGGGCCGGTTTGAGCATGTTACCGGCATCCATGGCGCCCTCGGCCTTGCCGGCGCCGACCATGGTGTGCAGCTCGTCGATGAACAGGATGACCCGACCTTCCTGCTTGGACAGTTCGTTGAGCACGGCCTTCAACCGCTCCTCGAACTCGCCGCGGAACTTGGCACCGGCAATGAGCGCCCCCATGTCCAGCGCCAGCAGGCGCTTGTCCTTGAGCCCGTCGGGTACCTCACCGTTGACGATACGCTGCGCCAGCCCTTCGACGATGGCCGTCTTGCCTACGCCAGGCTCACCGATCAGCACGGGGTTGTTCTTGGTACGCCGCTGCAGAACCTGGATGGTCCGACGAATCTCGTCGTCACGCCCAATCACCGGATCGAGCTTGCCCTCCTCGGCGCGCCGCGTCATGTCGACCGTGTATTTGTCCAGCGCCTGGCGCGACTCCTCCGCATTGGGGTCATTGACTGCCGCGCCGCCGCGCAGATTGTTGATGGCGTTTTCCAGCGCCTTCTTGCTCACGCCCTGCGCGAGCAGCAACTTGCCCAGACGGGTATTGCTATCGAGCGATGCGAGCAATACCAATTCGCTGGAAATGTACTGATCGCCCTTCTGCTGAGCCAGGCGATCAGCCTGGTTGAGCAGGCGCGCCAGATCCTGTGACATGTTCATGTCACCGGTGGGGTTCTGCAGCTTCGGAAGCTGGTCCAGCTCCTTGGTCAACGCCTGGCGCAGGCCGTTAATATCGAAACCGACCTGCATGAGCAGCGGCTTGATCGAACCACCCTGTTGGTCAAGCAGGGCCTGCATCAGATGAAGCGGCTCGATCGATGGGTGATCGAGGCCGACGGCGATGGACTGGGCGTCGGAAAGCGCAAGTTGCAACTTGCTGGTCAGACGGTCGATACGCATGGGGCACCTTTACGAGTAAAAGCAGGCCGGCGCACTGAACCGCACCTCGAACGAAAGCCTGCGAGATGAGACTTTAGATGAGGCTGATTGTTGGAGATTCAAGTCGGACGACATTGACGCAGGTCATCCCGGGCGCCCCCAGCAGGGCCATCACGACGACAGGTCAGGGCCGCGAATCACTCCAGCCAGATCAGGCTGGCGAAGCGGCCGGTGCTTGGCGCGCGCCGGTAGGAATAGAAGCGGGGCTCTCGATAGGTGCAAAAGCCACCCCCATAGACCGCCGCGACGCCACAGGCGGCAAGGCGAATACGGGCCAGACAATAGAGATCGGCCATGTAGCGACCGTCGTTGTGGCTGGGTGTGAAGGCTTGCAGTGCAGCCGGATGGGACGCAACGAAAGCATCGCGGACCTCTCCGCCCACCTCGAATGCGCCGGGCCCGATCGCCGGTCCGAGCCATGCCATCAGACGCCCAGGTTCGACCGCCATCGCAGTGACCGTTTCCTCGAGAATGCCACCAGCGAGTCCCCGCCAGCCCGCGTGCGCCGCGGCCACCCGGCTTCCCTCCCGATCACAGAACAGCACCGGTAGGCAGTCGGCCGTCAGCACCGCGCAGGCGACGCCCGACTCGTCAGCCCAGCTTGCGTCGGCCTCGGGGCAAGCGCCGGCCTCCGCACGAACCACAACCGTCGAATGCACTTGCTTCAGCCAGGCCGGTGCACGACCCAGCGTATCCTGCAGGCGCTGACGATTGGCCGCGACCGCCTGCGGATTGTCACCGACATGATCACCCAGATTGAACGCCTCGAAAGGCACCTGACTGACACCACCGTCGCGGGTCGTCACGCAGGCGCGCACCCGATGCGGAGCGGGCCAGGCAGGAACGAGCCAGTCGGAGGGCCATGACGTCATCCGACGAATGCCTCGCGATCCTGCTGCAACAGGCTCAGCAGCCAGACGAAATCGTCGGCCAGCGGCGACTCCCACTTCATCCGCTGCCCGGTGACCGGGTGATCCAACTCGAGAAAGCGCGCATGCAGCGCCTGACGGGGAAAGTCGCGCAGCGTCTGCACCATGGTCGGATTGGCCGCCGGCGGAATGCGAAACCGGCCGCTGTAGAGCGGGTCGCCCACCAGGGGATAGCCGATATGCGCCATGTGAACTCGGATCTGGTGGGTGCGGCCGGTTTCCAGCTTGACCCGTACATGGGTGTGCGAGCGGAACCGCTCCAGCACACGGTAGTGACTCACCGCAGGCTTGCCACCGTCGGTAACGGCCATGCGCTGTCGCTGCTGCCCATGGCGCCCGATCGGTGCATCGACGGTACCGCCACTGATGATCACACCGATCACGATGGCTTCGTAGATTCGGCTGACGCTGCGCGCCTGCAACTGCTCGACCAGGCGAGTCTGCGCCTGCAGCGTCTTGGCCACCACCATCAAACCGGTGGTGTCTTTGTCCAGGCGATGCACGATCCCGGCACGAGGTACGTTGATCAGATCCGGGACGCGGTGCAGCAGCGCGTTGAGCAAGGTACCGTCAGCGTGCCCTGCCGCCGGATGGACGACCAGCCCGGCCGGCTTGTTCAGTACCAGGATCTGCTCGTCCTCGAAGACGATGTCGAGGGGAATATCCTGCGCTACCCACTCCCCCTGGGCCTGCTGTTCGGCAGAAAGCTCCAGGACGGCGCCCGCGTGCACCGGATCGCGCGGGCGCAGTGAGGCACCGTCGACGGTAAGCAACCCATCCTTGATCCAGGCTGCCAGCCGGGAGCGCGAGTGCTCGGAGAAGAGCTGCGCGGCGACCTGGTCGAGGCGCTGCCCGCCCAGCTCGAACGGCACCTCGGCGCGGAGTTGAATGGCCTGGCTGGAAATCGTCGACATAACTTGAACGCTTCGTAATGGAGTGGGGCAGCGATTGGGCCGGACGTCGCCTTGGCGTCTCAGGCAAACCGCGACAAGTGCGGCGCCGCACCGGTAGGCGAGGTTGGCGGCTTTCGAATCCGCCTTTGACTGCAGAGGTGGAGCCTTTGGTTTCGGCAACGGCCTTGTGTTTAAATACGGCGTCTTTGCCCTGGCCCGCCGGGGCGCCCATCATAACAGGACGGCTCCGCGCGAGACAGCCAGCCGTCACAGGGACGCAAGCCGCCATGCAAGTGAAACACCTGCTGCTGATCGCCATACTCGCCCTTACCGCTGCCTGTTCGTCCAAGGAAACCATCAGCGAGAACCTCGGCGAAGCGGAACTCTACCAGCAGGCACAGGCCGACCTGGACGACCGCAGCTTCACCAGCGCCATCAACAAGCTCAAGGCCCTCGAGTCCCGCTATCCCTTCGGCCGCTTCGCCGAGCAGGCACAGCTGGAACTGATCTACGCCTACTATCGCAACAGCGAGCCGGAAGCGGCCCGCTCCTCGGCCGAGCGTTTCATCCGCCTACATCCTCAGCATCCGAACGTCGACTACGCCTACTATCTCAAGGGCCTGGCCTCCTTCGACCAGGACCGCGGCCTGCTGGCGCGCTTCCTGCCGCTGGACATGACCAAGCGCGACCCGGGCGCGGCGCGCGATTCCTTCAACGAGTTCGCGCAGCTGACCAGCCGCTACCCCAACAGCCGCTACGCGCCCGACGCCAAGGCGCGCATGGTGTACCTGCGCAACCTGCTTGCCGCGAACGAGATTCACGTGGCTGATTACTATCTGCGCCGCCAAGCCTATGTCGCCGCCGCCAACCGCGGCCGGTATGTGGTCGAAAACTTCCAGGGCACACCGGCCGTGGGGGATGGCCTGGCCGTCATGACCGAGGCGTACCAGCACCTGGATCTCGACGAGCTGTCAAACAGCAGCCTCGAGACCCTCAAGCTCAACTACCCGGATCACCCGAGCCTGCAGGACGGTGAGTTCGTGCCGCGCCAGAAGGAATCGGATAACCGCAGCTGGCTGTCGCGCGCCACACTCGGCCTGATTGAAACCGAAAACGCTTCGCCAGACACTACGCAATCGAACCGGGACGTGCTGCGTCAGTACGAAGCCGCCGCGAAGGACCTGCCGGACGAGCTGCGTCCGGTGCTGCGCGAGGCGGAAGCCGAGTCTGACGACGAGCGCGACGAGGGACGCTCCTGGTGGAGCTACCTGACCTTCGGCCTGTTCGACTGAGTCCAGCCCGGCCTCAATCTGACTTGCTACCCGGGCTGTCCGGATGACAGCCCCGCCCACGGCCTAGCCAGGAAGTACCGATATGGGTCTGTTTCGCCTGTTGTTCTGGATCATCCTCATCGCCGCCGTATTCTGGCTCTGGCGTCGCTTGAAGAAACCCGCCAGCACTCGGCCCGGCAAGCGGACCGAGCAGGCCAGCCTGAAGATGGTCCGGTGCGCCCACTGTGGCGTACACGTCCCTGAGGAGCAGGCGCTGCAAAGCCATGATCAGTGGTACTGCAGCCAGGCCCACCTGCAACAGGGCAGCAAGCCTGGTGGGAACTGAACGCCTGACGCTTTTCAGCCCTCAGGGACGGCGCATTCTTCGCCTTTACCACCTCTATCGCGTCACGATCGGCCTGGTGCTGGTGTTGCTCGTCAGCAGTGACCTGCACAGCGACCTGATGACCATGAGCAACCCCCAGGCCTTTACCTATGGCGCCTGGATCTATCTGATCCTCAACATCCTGGCGGCCGTACTGTTGCAGAACCCGCGGCATGAGGTGTCAGTACTGGCGTTGGCCGTGCTGGACGTCAGCCTGCTCTCGGCACTGTTCTATTTCGCAGGCGGCACGCCAAGCGGTATCGGCAACCTGCTGATCGTGGCGGTAGCGATCGCCAACGTCCTGCTGCGCGGGCGCCTTGGCTTCCTCATTGCGGCGGTGGCGGCCACCGGCCTGATCTACCTGACCTTCTATCTCAGCCTCGCCAACCCGCAAGCCAGCAGCCAATATGTGCAGGCCGCCGCGCTCGGCACGCTGTGCTTCGCCGCTGCCCTGCTCGTGCAGGGGCTGACCCGGCGGCTACAGGACAGCGAAAGCCTGGCCCGCCAACGCGCCGAAGAAGTCGCCAACCTCGAGGCGCTCAATGCACAGATCCTGCAGCGCATGCGCACCGGGATCCTCGTACTGGATCCGCAGGATCGCGTCTTGTTGGCCAACCAGGGGCGCTGGAACTGCTCGGCCAGACGGAGCTGACTGGCGAACGCCTAGCTCCGCGATGCCCCGAACTGCTCAAGGCCCTCCAGCGCTGGCGCGACAATCCCACCCTGCGCCCCGGCAATTTCCAGGCGGCCCCCGACGGGGTCATTCTGCAGCCGAGCTTCGCCAGCCTGCAGCACGGCGTGAAGCAGGACACGCTGGTCTTTCTCGAGGACATCTCACAGATCGCACAAAAAGGCACAACAGTTGAAGCTCGCCTCGCTTGGTCGTCTTACCGCGAGCATTGCGCACGAGATCCGCAACCCGCTCGGCGCCATCAGCCATGCCGCGCAATTGCTGCAGGAGTCCGATGCGCTGGAAGGTCCGGATCTGCGACTCGCACAGATTATTCAGGATCATTCACGACGAATGAACCTGGTGATCGAGAACGTGCTGCAACTGTCTCGGCGGCGCCAGGCCGAACCGCAACTGCTCGATCTCAAATATTGGGCGCATCGATTCGCGAGCGAATTTCGCACCAGCCTGCCGCCGCATCAGAGCGTTCACGTGGCAACCCAGGGCAGCTCGCTGCAGACCCGCATGGATCCCAACCAGCTCATCCAGGTGCTCACCAACCTGGTCCAGAACGGCCTGCGCTACAGCGCCAAGCGCCATGACGAAGCGCAGGTCTGGCTACGGCTGTTTCGTGACGAGGCCAGCGATCTGCCGGTAATGGAAGTGCTCGACGACGGGCCAGGCGTGCCGCCCGACGAGGTGCAGAACATCTTCGAGCCGTTCTTTACCACCGAGAGCAAAGGTACGGGCCTGGGCCTGTACATTTCCCGCGAACTCTGCGAGAGCAATCAGGCGCGCCTGGACTATCGTGAACGGGAGGAAGGCGGTAGCTGCTTCAGGATCGTCTTTGCCCACCCGCGCAAGCTCGCCTGATCCGGCCGGAGCCGGCAACAGGTCACACAACGGCCAGGGCAGCGTACAAAGCGCCACGCGTAGCGTTACCATTGCAAGCCCCGCGTATCTCGCCCTACCCGTCGCAGAAGAAAGAACGAGACCATGACCGCCCGGCAAAAAGCCCTGATCATCGATGACGAACCCGACATCCGGGAGCTCCTGGAGATCACCCTTGGGCGCATGAAGCTCGACACCCGCAGCGCACGCAACCTCAAGGAAGCGCGCGAATGCCTGGCCCGCGAGCACTATGATCTCTGCCTGACCGACATGCGCCTACCCGACGGCACCGGGCTGGAGCTGGTGCAGTACATCCAGCAGAAGCACCCGCAGCTCCCGGTTGCCATGATCACCGCCTACGGCAGCCTTGACACGGCGATCGGCGCGCTGAAGGCCGGCGCCTTCGATTTCCTCACCAAGCCGGTCGATCTTGGTCGGCTGCGCGAGCTGGTCAACTCGGCCCTGCGCCTGCGCGCTCCCAACCCTAACGACCTGACGGTCGACAGCCGCCTGCTGGGCTCGTCGCCCCCATGAACCAGCTGCGCAAGCAGATCGGCAAGCTCGCGCGCAGCCAGGCACCGGTCTACATCAGCGGCGAGTCGGGCAGCGGCAAGGAACTGGTGGCGCGCCTTATTCATGAGCAAGGCCCGCGCAACGAGCAGCCTTTCGTCCCGGTCAACTGCGGCGCAATCCCGTCGGAGCTGATGGAGAGCGAGTTCTTCGGGCACAAGAAGGGCAGTTTCACCGGAGCCATCGAAGACAAGCTCGGCCTGTTCCAGGCGGCCAATGGCGGGACGCTGTTTCTTGACGAGGTAGCGGACCTGCCCCTGCCGATGCAGGTCAAGCTCTTGCGCGCCATTCAGGAAAAGGCCATTCGCGCCGTGGGCGGAGCCAAAGAAGTGGTGGTCGATGTGCGCATTCTCTGCGCCACGCACAAGGATCTTGCCGCAGAAGTCAGCGCAGGCCGATTCCGCCAGGACCTCTACTACCGCCTGAACGTCATCGAGTTGCGTGTTCCACCGCTACGCGAGCGTCGCGAAGACATCGCACAGCTGGCCGATACCATGCTCCGGCGCCTCGCACAGGAATGCGGGGACACACCCGCCCGCCTGCATCCCGATGCGCTGGCCAAGCTGCAGAGCTACCGCTTTCCAGGTAACGTCCGCGAGCTGGAGAACATGCTCGAGCGCGCCTATACCCTTTGCGAGGACGATCAGATCAAGGCCGGCGACCTGCGCCTAGCCGATGCGCCCGGGGTAGGCGACGGTGGCGAAGCGAGCCTGGCGCGCATCGATAATCTCGAGGATCACCTTGAAGAGGTCGAGCGCAAGCTGATCATGCAGGCATTGGAGGAGACGCGCTGGAACCGCACAGCCGCTGCGCAGCGCCTCGGACTGTCGTTCCGTTCGATGCGCTATCGCCTGAAGAAGCTCGGCCTGGACTAGCCAAGTGGACGCTGAAAGCCAGCCCAGCTGGCCGGCAGGTATCGCCACCGCTACACCGTTTGGGCTTCCCAGGCCTTCAGCCTCAAGCGGCTACCCCTGCGACAGCAGGTTGCGCAAGTCGATGATCGCCGCGTTCGCCCGCGATATGTAATTGGCCATCACCAGAGAATGGTTCGCCAGTACACCGTAGCCACTGCCATTGAGCACCATCGGGCTCCACAGCGGCTCCTGCGCCGCCTCGAGCTCACGGATGATCTGCCGCACGCTGACGGTCGCGTTCTTCTTCGCCAGCACATCGGCAAAGTCGACTTCCACCGCACGCAGCAGATGAGATAGCGCCCAGGCCTGACCGCGCGCCTCGTAGAACACATTGTCAATCTGCAGCCATGCCGTCTCGACACGCTCCTCTTCGACCTCGGGCGCCACGCCTTGGGCCTGTAGCTCGGGTGCCAGCTTCGCATCCAGGCGGACGCGCCCTACGCTCGCCGACAGGCGCTGGGAGAGCGAGCCCAGTCGCGTGCCGACATCACCGAGCCAGTTGTTCAGGTTGTCGGCCCGAGCATAAAACTGCGCCTTGGGCGCCGGGTCGCTCAGACGCGCCAGGTAGCGGTCGAGAAAGCGGATACCGTTGCGGTACTCGGCTTCGCTGGCCGGCAGCGTCCAGCTGCGGTTGTCGAAGTTGAATAGCGGCTCGGCTTTGGACAGATCCGGATCCTCGGTAGATTGTGACTGCGAGCGGGCAAAATCCTTGCGCAGCGCTCGACTCAGGTCCCGCACCTGGACCAGCACTCCGTATTCCCAGGACGGCATGTTGTCCAGCCAGAGGCCCGGCGGAGCAATGTCGTTGGTCAGGTAGCCGCCCGGCTTGTCGAGCAGGGTGGAGGCCACCTGCTTGAGGGTCTCGACCGTCGTGTAGCCATTGGCGATCTGCCGCTGGGAGGCCTCTGCCGCCTGCCGCACGTGCTGCTGGACCGGGAAACGATCCGGTTCGCGGCTCCAGTACCAGCCCAGAATCAGCGAAACCAGCAGGTAGAGACCAACTACCGCAGCCAGGGCCATCAGCAGCGAGCGGTGCCCCGCCCTATCGGCCGTTGCGCTGCTTCCCGACGAGCCGGAGCGGCCGAGGCGGTTCTTCCAATCCAACATGTGCAATGTCCTTCTCTCGAATTCAGAGGTTCGACCGTCGGCGGCAGCAAAGCGTTGCGGCCGGCGAGCCACTATAACGCAGCCGACCCCGCACGATCGCACAATGAGAACCAGCGCGCCTAAGCAGGCATCATTGCTACCTGGATTAGGTGGTAGCATGCAGCCACCATCGCCCTCGACAGATCGGTCGAAACGGGCCAGGAAAACGGGAAATGGCGGACCAGGAAAATCTCAAGCAACACTTCGCGCAACGGGTGATTCACCAGGCCAGGGAAGTGCTGGAAGTCTGGCAGCAACTGCAGCGCAACGAGTGGAGCGATGCCTATCGCAACACCCTGAGCGATGCCAACCAGCGTCTGCGCCGCTTCGCTGAGCGTTTCGGACAAACCGAGCATCGCCAGCTTGCCTTGAGCATCGAAGAATGCCTGGGCGACATCCGTGACAACCGCGGGCGGCTATCGAGCGACACCATCGCCACCCTTAGCCAACTGGTCTATCGCCTCGCCCGGACCGGCCTGCGCCATGGCGACCCGCGCGGCCACTCGTCGTACGTGCCGCCGCTGAGCAAGCCGGTCTACATTGCGCTCGACAACCACGAACGGGCCCTGCACGTGGTACGTCAGCTCGAGTTCTTCAGCATGGCGGCGCAGGCGTTCGCCGACGACCATGAGTTCCTCGCCGCCATGCATCAACGGCATCCGGCCGCGATCGTCATGGATGTGGATTTCAACGGCACCGGCGAAGGGCTGCGAATGGTCGAGCGCATCCAGCAGGGGCTGGAAGACAAGCTGCCGATCATATTCTTCAGCCACAACGACACCGACACGCCGATGCGCCTCGCCGCGGTACGGGCCGGCGGCCTGGATTTCTTCACGGGCAGCCTCGATGCGTCGAGCCTGCTCGAACGCATCGAAATCTTTACCCGCACCGCGCACTACGAACCCTTCCGCGTGCTGATCATCGACGATTCACGTGCGCAGGCCACCCACACCGAGCGCGTTCTGAACAACGCCGGCATCATCACGCGGACGCTCAACGAGCCCATCCAGGCGATCAACCATCTGGCCGAATTCCAGCCCGACCTGATCATCCTGGACATGTACATGCCCGACTGCATGGGCACGGAGTTGGCGAAGGTCATCCGTCAGCACGAGCGTTACGTCAGCGTGCCGATCATCTATCTGTCGGCCGAAGACGACCTGGACAAACAACTCGATGCGATGAACGAAGGCGGGGACGATTTCCTCACCAAACCGATCAAGCCCAGCCATCTCATCGCCACGGTGCGTACCCGCGCCGAGCGCGCCCGTCACCTGAAGGCACGCATCGTGCGCGACAGCCTCACTGGGCTGTACAACCACACGCACAGCCTGCAACTGCTCGAAGATGCCAGCACCCGCGCGCGGCGCGACGGCCAGTCGCTGTGCTTCGCTATGATCGACATCGACCATTTCAAACAGGTCAACGACACCTACGGGCACCCGATGGGCGACCGGGTGATCAAGAGCCTGGCCCTGTTCCTCAAGCAACGGCTGCGCAAAACCGATCACATCGGCCGCTACGGCGGCGAGGAGTTCGCTGTGGTGCTGCCCGACACTTCGGCGGCGGACGCTTTCAAGGTGCTCGATGAGATCCGCCAGCGCTTCGCCGAGATTCGCTTTCCCGCGCAACCGGTCGATCTGACGTGCACCTTCAGCTGCGGCATCACCGAATTGAGCATGGCCGACGACACCAAGACCTTGACGCAGCAGGCGGACGAAGCGCTTTACCGTGCCAAGAAAGGCGGACGTAATCGCGTGGAGCGGTTCGACGCTGTCACATGAGTGACATCATTTAGCCATATTGTCCTAGGCCTCCCCGCCCAGCTGGAGGCCAGGAATGCGCCTGAAGTCGCTCACTACCATCAATACACTGCTGCTCGTGGCGATCTGCCTGGCGCTCGGCCTCACCCTCTGGTGGTCGGAGCGTGCGCTCAGCCGCCCCTATCAGCTCATGGCGCAGTACCTCACGCTGTCACAGCAGTTTCAGACCGAAGTCGCCCGCAACATCAGCGGCTATCTGGCCACGGGTGACACGCTGCGTCACAGCACAGCCATCCAATCGCTGGACACTCTGGCCAGGGAACTCGACGAACTACCACCGACGTTCGGCGAGCGCGTCCGGCCAAGCCTGGACGAGCTGCGCCAGTTTACCGAGGGCGAACTGTTGGCCGCCGGCAAGCTCGCCGGCGACCCGCAAGGCCTGCTGTTGCAAGCCGAACGCGAGCTGGCCGGCACGCTCGAGCAACTTCAGCGTTATGTCGGCAAGAGCGCCACCGACACTGCCGCGCGCTACCAGCCTCCGCTGTTCGAAGCCAGCCGTCACCTGCTCCGCCTGAGCCATGCTCGGGCAAAACTGGTGAACAGCGGCCGCGACGAGCTTGCGTCGGAGGTCGAACAGGCCCTGGCCGGGCTTGGCCAGGAAGTGGAGCGGATCGAGTCCCTGCCTCTGCTGGGCGTCGTCAGCGAGCAGCGCTCCAGCGCCAGCGCCTTCGCCGCGATGCTCGACCTGGACAGCGAAGCCACAGCCAGTAGCGAGGACGAGGGAGTCGCTCTCAAACGCGAACTGTCGAGCTTGCTCAAACGTTACCCCGCCGAACTTCAGCGTACCCGGAACCTGATCCGCCAACGCAGCGACCTGGCCACCAGTAGCGCCGAACGCATCGCCGGGCTGCAGGTCGCGCTGAGCGCGCTGGAACCCGAAATTCGCGCTCAATATGGTGACATTCAATTCGAGGTGCGCACGATCCAGGGAACCATCATCGCGCTGATTCTGCTTATCGCCCTGGCGATCGACCAACTGCAGCGGCGCCTGACACGAGCGCTCGGGCGACTCGTCCCAGCGCTCTCGTCGTGGGCGGAGGGTGACTTCAGCCAGAGCGTAACGCTGCGCTCGAAGACCCCGGAACTGATGGAGATCGCCACGTCGCTCAACCAGCTACGCGGCTATCTGTTGGGCCTGGTCGGTACGCTGCGCGAACACGCCGAAGAGGTCAGCCAGAGCAGCCACAACCTGGCGCAGATGAGCAGCAGCCTGCACCAGGGCGCCAGCCGTCAGACCGACGACACCGCGCAGATTCGCGATTCGCTGACCGAACTGGAGGCCACCATTCAGGACGTGGCCAATGGCGCAGGCCAGACGGCGGAAGCCGGACGCGCCGCGAGCGCTGCGGTGGGCCAGGGTCAACAGGTGATTGGGCAGAGCCTGGCCGGCCTGCGCGGGCTGGTCGATGAAGTCCAGGGCAATGCCGTGGTGATCGAGCAGCTGGCCGAAGAGATCAGCTCCATCAGCAGCGTCCTCACCGTCATTCGGGCGATTGCCGAGCAAACCAACCTGCTCGCCCTCAACGCCGCGATCGAAGCGGCACGGGCCGGCGAACAGGGCCGAGGTTTCGCCGTGGTGGCCGATGAGGTACGCACCCTGGCGCAACGGACCAGCGGCGCGACCGAAGAAATCCAACACCTGATCGCCACGCTGCAGAAGGCGGCGCACCAGTCGCTGGCCGCGATGCGCGTGCAGGTCGATCATGCACGGGGCACGGCCGAGCTGGCCGAGACGGCTGACCAAGCACTGCTGCGGATCGTCGAGACCATCGGCAGCATCGAACGGATGGCCGCTCAGATCGCCCAGGCCACGGCGCAACAAGGAGATGCCGTCAGCGAAATTCGCGGGCACAGCGAGCGCATTCACCAGCTTGGGGACAGCAACCTGGCGCACATCAACCAGGGCCGGGCGCAGAGCGAACAGATGCTGCGTCTGGCCGGCGACCTCAATCGTGCCACCCTGACGTTCCGCTGCTGAAGGGCAAAACCGGCGCGCATGCGCACGCCGGACCGCGCTCAGCGCGGCGTGGCGGGACGCTGGGAGGGCTTGCGGTTCTTCGCAGGCTTACCGCTACCGGCAGCGGCCTTGCGCCGGGCTTCGGCAGCCGCCTTGGCCTGCTCGCGCTTGTCCCAGGCGTTGCCGTCGTGGCTGCGCGGCGGCAAGCCGTTGTGCTGAGTCAGGATCTTGCCGCCCTGCCCGGCCTTCTTGCTGCCCGCCGGCGTCGAGTTCTTGCGGCGCGCGCTGTGATAGCCCTCGGTCGCCGGCTGGTGCGCCGGGATCAACTGATGCTTGCCGCTGCCGATCAGGTCGCCGCGGCCCATGCGCAGCAGCGCTTCTCTCAACATCGGCCACCCCTTGGGGTCGTGATAGCGCAGGAAGGCCTTGTGCAGGCGGCGCTGCTCCTCGCTCTTGACGATCGTGACGCCTTCGCTCTTGTAGGTGACCTTGCGCAGCGGGTTCTTGCCGCTGTGGTACATGGCCGTGGCGCTGGCCATCGGCGAGGGGTAGAAGGCCTGCACCTGGTCGGCACGAAAACCGTTGGCTTTCAGCCACAGCGCAAGATTCATCATGTCCTCATCGGTGGTGCCAGGGTGCGCCGCGATGAAGTACGGGATCAGGTACTGTTCCTTGCCCGCCTCCTTGGAGAACTTGTCGAACATGCGCTTGAAGCGGTCGTAGCTGCCGATGCCCGGCTTCATCATCTTGTCCAGCGGCCCGCGCTCGGTGTGCTCCGGAGCGATTTTCAGATAGCCGCCGACATGGTGGGTGACAAGTTCCCTGACGTACTCCGGCGATTCAACGGCGAGGTCGTAACGCAGCCCCGAGGCGATCAGGATCTTCTTCACGCCCGGCAGCGCGCGCGCCTTGCGGTACAGCTCGATCAGCGAACTGTGATCGGTATTGAGGTTCTCGCAGATTCCCGGATAGACGCACGAGGGTTTGCGGCAGTGCTTTTCGATATCCGCACTCTTGCAGGCGATGCGGTACATGTTCGCCGTAGGCCCACCCAGGTCGGAGACGACGCCCGTGAACCCTGGCAGCTTCTTCATCTCCTCGATCTCGTGCAGGATCGATTCGTGCGAACGGTTTTGAATGATCCGACCTTCGTGCTCGGTAATCGAGCAGAAGGTACAGCCGCCAAAGCAGCCGCGCATGATGTTCACCGAAAAGCGGATCATGTCGTAGGCGGGGATCTTCGCCCCGCCGTAGGCCGGATGCGGCACCCGCGCGAACGGCGACGCGAACACGTAATCCATCTCCTCGGTCGTCAGCGGGATCGGTGGCGGATTCAGCCAGATGTCGTGGTCACCGTGCCGTTGCACCAGCGCACGCGCATTACCGGGGTTGGTTTCCAGATGGAGAACACGGTTGGCGTGAGCGTAGAGCGCCCGATCGTTGCGCACCTTCTCGAACGACGGCAGGCGGATGACGGTCCTGTCGCGCTCGATGCTCGGGTTTGGCAACAGCTGGACGACCTTCGCCTCGTTCGGGTCCTCGGACTGGCCGCTGCCGCCCTTGTCCTGCTCGATGGCGCAAGACTGCAAATCTTGCGTATTGACATAGGGATTGATGATCTTGTCGACCTTGCCCGGCCGATCGATACGGGTCGAGTCGATCTCGAACCAGCCCTGCGGCGAATCCTTGCGCACGAAGGCGGTGCCACGCACGTCGGTGATGGTTTCGACCGGCTCTCCGCGGGCCAGGCGCTGCGCCACCTCGACCACGGCGCGTTCGGCGTTGCCGTAGAGCAGGATGTCCGCCGTGGCATCCATCAGGATCGAGCGACGCACCTTGTCCTGCCAATAGTCGTAATGCGCGATGCGGCGCAGACTCGCCTCGATGCCGCCCAGAACTACTGGCGTGTCCTTGTACGCCTCTTTGCAGCGCTGGCTGTAGACCAGGCTGGCACGGTCCGGGCGCTTGCCGGCCAAACCACCCGCGGTGTAGGCATCATCCGAGCGCACCTTGCGGTCGGCGGTGTAGCGATTGATCATCGAATCCATGTTGCCCGCAGCGATGCCGAAGAACAGATTCGGCTGGCCGAGCTTCATGAAGTCGTCCTTGCTCTGCCAGTTCGGCTGGCTGATGATCCCGACGCGAAACCCCTGCGCCTCCAGCAGCCGTCCGATGATCGCCATACCGAACGACGGATGGTCAACATAGGCGTCGCCGGTGACGATGATGACGTCACACGAGTCCCAGCCGAGCTGATCCATCTCCTCCCTGCTCATCGGCAGGAACGGCGCCGGGCCGAAACACTCGGCCCAGTACTTGGGATAGTCGAACAGTGGCTTGACGGCGTGCATGGCGGGAAACCGGGGCGACGAAAACGGGCGCGGAATATAGCACAAAAAATAACCAAATCCGACCAGCGTGCAGGGTCTTTATCGACCTTAGCGACAGGCGCGCGCTGCGCTTTCGCCTCCCGCTATACTCGCGCCACTTGCCCATGCTTCGAATTCGGGAGATTTCGGTGCGTACCCTCCTCTTTGCCTTGCTCCTGAATCTTTGCTACCTGGATTTCACCCAGGCTGACACGATCACGCTTGGCCCTGCGGACAGCGGTCGCGGCCTGAACATGCAGGTTGACCTGGTTGAGGACGCGGGTGGCGAGCTCAACATCGCGCAACTGCAGCACCCCGAGGTGCAGGCCGGCTTCCAGCCCGCTGAAGGCAAGGCCAGCGTCGGCCAGAGCCCGCACCCCTGGTGGGTTCGGGTCACGCTGCAGCGGGCCAGCGACGCGCCGGCGCACTGGTGGCTGGAAGTCGGCTCGGTCACCCTCAAGGATCTGCGCCTCTATCTGCCGGACGGCGAGGATGGCTGGCACGAGCGCCAGTCCGGCGAGCTGGTCGGCTTCCATGAGGGGCGCGACCATCCCTACCGACGCATGCTGTTCCGCTTGCCGGAGCTGAGCGACCAGCGCCCGCTGACCTTTTATCTGCGCACCTACGATCCGGCCGGCAACTCCTTTCCGCTCAAGGTCTGGCAGCTCGACGCGCTGCAGGAGCAGGCGGTGGGCGAGAACCTGTTTCTCGGCCTGATCTATGGCCTGATCCTAGCCATGCTGCTATACAACCTGTTCATCTTCCTCAGCCTGCGCGACACCGCTTATTTCTGGTACGTGATGACCACCAGCGGCGCGCTGCTGATGATCCTGGGCATGACCGGACACGGCTTTCAGTACCTCTGGCCGAACGGACCGGTGCCCTTCTGGCTGGATCGCATCAGCATTCCAGCGCTCTGGGGCTTCAGCGCCTGCCGCTTCACCCAGACCCTGCTGCAGACCCGCCGCTTCGTGCCCTGGGCCCACCGCCTGCTGTCCTTCGCCTTGTGCCTCTATGTCACGGCCGTGCTGTTCAACGCCTTCGGGCTGCGCGCGTTCGGCGCCTGGGTCTTCGTCGCGCTGGCCCTGACCGCGATCCCGGCCTCGCTCTGGGCCTCGTTTCGCCGCTGGCGCCAGGGTTACTTTCCCGCCCTGCTCTACCTCTGCGGCTTCGGCGTGATCCTGGGCAGCGTCAATCTGCTGTTACTGCGCGCCACGGGCGTGATCCAGCCGGCGGCCTGGAGCGGCTACGTGTTTCCGCTGGCGGTGGCGGCCGAATCGATCCTGTTCTCCTTCGCGCTCGCCTCGCGCATCCAGATACTCAAGCAGGAACGGGCGGCGGCACTGGAACACGCCGACCGGGAAAAGTCCGCGCGGCTGGAGCAGGTTCAGGCCAGCGCCGAACAGCTCAGCCTGGCAGTGGAGGCGCGTACCGCCGAGCTGGCGCAGGCCAACCGGGACCTCAGCAAACGGGAAGTCGAGCTCAAACAGGCCGCCTTCCACGACCCGCTGACCGAACTGCCCAATCGTCGCTACCTCATCGAGCGCGTCGAAGCGGCCATGACCGAGGCCGGGCGGCGCGGTGAGTCGATTGCGCTGCTACTAATCGATCTGGACCACTTCAAGCCGATCAACGATGGCCATGGCCATGATGCCGGTGATCTCCTGCTACGCACGCTGGGCCAGCGACTGCGCGGCCTGGTGCGCAGCAGCGACATGGCAGCCCGGCTGGGTGGGGATGAATTCGCGATATTGCTGACCGGGGCAACCGTCGAACAGGATGCCGGCCAGGTTGCCGAACGGCTGTTGCACGAGCTGTCGTTACCGGTGCCTTACCGGGGCACGAGCCTGGCGGTGACCGTGAGCGTTGGCGCCGCGTTCTTCCCGCATCATGCCGAGGAGTTCAGCCGGCTCTACAAGGCCGCTGACGAGGCGCTCTACCGCGCCAAGCAGCAGGGCCGGGCGAGCTGGGTCCAGCAGGACGGGCGCGCGCCGGCCGATCAGCCGACATAACGGCGCGGCACCCGCCCGGTCACCTTGGTCAGCAGCTCGTAGCCGATGGTGCCGCAGGCCTGGGCGAGCTCATCGAGAGGCATCTGCGCCCCCCCCACAGCTCCACCGCGTCGCCGAGCTGCGCCTGTGGCAGGTCGGTCAGATCCACGGCAAGCATGTCCATCGACACCCGCCCGGCCAGCGGCACGCGCTGCCCATGGATCACCACCGAGGTGCCGGAAGGCGCGGTACGCGGATAACCATCGGCATAGCCGCAGCTGACGGTGCCGATACGCGAAGGACGCTGCGCCACCCAGCTCGCACCGTAGCCGACGCTTTCACCCACCGGCACGTCGCGCACCGCGATCAGCGCGCCGGTCAGCGTCATCACCGGTTTCAGTCCAAGCTCCCGGGCGCTCAGCTCGGCGAACGGCGTCGCACCGTAGAGCATGATGCCGGGCCGGATCCAGGCCATATGGGCCTGCGGCAGGGCCAGCACGGCGGCGGAATTGGCCAGCGAACAGTGATCGAACGACAACTCCAGCAGTTCTGCGTAGCGCTCCAGCTGGGTTTCGGTCAGCACATGGCCACGCTCGTCGGCGCAGGCGAAGTGACTGATCAGATTGAGTTCGCCGACCTGGGCCGCTCCCTTGAGCCGCGCGTGACACTCGCGCAGGCCATCCAGACTGAAGCCCAGCCGGTGCATGCCCGAATCCAGCTTGAGCCAGACGTTCAACGGCCGCGCCAGTTCGTCGGTGAGCAGCCAGTCGGCCTGGCGCGCATCCTGGACGGCGATGTCCAACCCCAGCTCGGCCGCGCGCAGATACTCGGATGGCTCGAAGCAGCCTTCCAGCAGCAGGATGCGCGCCTCGGGTGCACACCCGCGAATCACCTCCGCCTCTTCCAGGCAAGCCACGGCGAAACCATCGGCAATCTCGCGCAATGCCGTTACCGCCTCTGGCGCACCATGGCCGTAGGCGTTGGCCTTGACCACGGCGAAGGCCTTGCGCTGCGGTGCGCATTGTTTGGCGAGCAGGTAGTTGTGGCGAAGCGCGGTCAGGTCGACCGTGGCAACCAGCGGACGCATGGGACTGTTCCTGTACAACGGCGGGTGAGGCGGGAATCTTACTCCGCTCCGCACGACCGTGCAGACCGGAACTCAGCGAGGGACATGGGCGTCGCCCTGCCCCTGCGCCCAGCGAGGCGGCGACTACTCGTCGTCGAACTGATAGCTGCCCGGCGCGAGGTTCTCGAAACGCGAGTACTTGCCGAGGAAGGCCAGCCGGGTGGTGCCGATCGGGCCGTTCCGCTGCTTGCCGATGATGATTTCGGCGACGCCCTTGTACTCGGTTTCCGGGTGATACACCTCGTCGCGGTAGACGAACATGATGATGTCCGCGTCCTGCTCGATCGCCCCCGATTCGCGAAGGTCGGAGTTCACGGGACGCTTGTTGGGACGTTGCTCCAGCGAGCGGTTGAGCTGCGACAGGGCAATCACCGGGCAGTTGAACTCCTTCGCCAGCCCCTTGAGCGAGCGCGAGATTTCCGAAATCTCGTTGGTACGGTTGTCACCGCTGGACCCGGGGATCTGCATGAGCTGCAGGTAGTCGACCATGATCATGGCGATTTCGCCGTGCTCGCGGGCCAGACGTCGAGTGCGCGCGCGCATTTCCGACGGACTGATGCCGGCCGTATCGTCGATGAACAGCTTGCGGTCATTGAGCAGATTCACCGCCGAGGTCAGCCGCGGCCAGTCGTCGTCATCGAGCTTACCGGCCCGCACCTTGGTCTGATCGATGCGACCGAGCGAGGCGAGCATACGAATGACGATGGATTCGGAAGGCATCTCCAATGAATAGACCAGCACTGCTTTGTCGGTCCGCAGCACGGCGTTCTCCACCAGGTTCATGGCGAAGGTGGTCTTGCCCATCGACGGGCGCCCCGCAACGATGATCAGGTCCGCTGGTTGCAGGCCGTTGGTCGCCTCGTCCAGGTCGGTGAAGCCGGTAGACAAGCCGGTGATCGCCTCACCGGCGTTGAACAGGGTATCGATCCGATCGATGGCTTTGACCAGGATGTCGTTGATCCCGACCGGGCCTCCGGTCTTCGGCCGCGCTTCGGCGATCTGGAAGATCAGTCGCTCGGCTTCGTCGAGGATTTCCTCGCCGGTGCGGCCCTGCGGGGCATAGGCGCTGTCGGCGATCTCGTTGCTGATGCCGATCAGCTGGCGCAGCGTCGCCCGCTCGCGAATGATTTGCGCGTAGGCCTTGATGTTTGCCACCGACGGCGTGTTCTTGGCCAGTTCGCCAAGGTAGGCCAGCCCACCGACCTGCGCCAGGTGGCCTTCCTTGTCGAGCTGTTCGGAGAGCGTCACCACGTCGAACGGCGAGTTGCGTTCGGCCAGGGCGAAGATGGCGCGGAAGATGAGGCGATGATCGTGGCGATAGAAGTCGCCATCGGAGACCTGATCGAGCACGCGCTCCCAGGCATTGTTATCGAGCATCAGACCGCCCAGCACGGCCTGCTCGGCCTCGATCGAATGCGGCGGCACCTTGAGGGCGGCAGTTTCCAGATCGTATTGCTGTGGGAGGCTGATGTCGTTCATGGCACTCGTGAATCAGTAGGTTCAGAAAGACAAAGGGCACGCTCCACTTGCGTGGAAACGTGCCCGATGTTACGCGTCAGGCACCCAGGGTGCCAGACGACGACTGGCTTCAGCCAGCGACCACGATCAGCTTCACGGTCGCTTCGACGTCGGTGTGCAGGTGCACCGCAACGTCGTACTCGCCGACCTGACGGATGGTCCCGTTCGGCAGGCGGATCTCGCTCTTGGCCACTTCAACGCCGGAAGCGGTGAGGGCATCAGCGATATCGTGAGTACCGATGGAACCGAACAGCTTGCCCTCATCGCCCGCGGTGGCGGTGATGGTGACTTCTAGCTCGGCCAGCTGTGCAGCACGCGCTTCGGCAGATGCCTTGCGCTCGGCCGCCGCTTTTTCCAGCTCGGCACGACGCGCTTCGAACTCGGCGATGTTCGCCGGGGTCGCCGCGGTGGCCTTGCGCTGTGGCAGCAGGTAGTTACGGCCGTAGCCGGCCTTGACGTTTACCTTGTCGCCCAGGTTGCCCAGGTTTGCGACTTTTTCCAGCAGGATGACTTCCATTTGAGCCTTACCTCTTAACTTTTAACCTTCACCGTCCGCAGGACCCGCATCGTCATCACGAGATGCGCGACCGCGAAAATCAAACAAGCTGTCGACAACGGCCAAAACGGCCAGTAGCGGATAAACCAATTGCATGAACAGCACGAGCGCCACATAGAACCCGACCAGCCAGAACCGGGCCATACGCCCTTGCTTGACCAGCCCGTGAAGCAACGCCACACCGGCAAATACCAGCGGAACACTGCACAACGGCGCCACCATTGCCATCTGTACGCCCAAGCTCGGCCCCAGCAGGATGCCCATCAACAGCAACATCGCCGGCAGCGACGAAAGCCGTAGAGCCCTGAATTCCAGGCCGAACCCACCCGGGTTGTACAACACCGCCTGCCAGTAGCGGCCCAGCATCAGGCTGAGCACAGTTGCGATCTGCAGCAAGGCCGCCAACAGGCCGGTCAACACCGGAGTCAGCAGCGAACCCAGTCGCGCCTGCTCGTCCGTCGAGAGTTGCTGGTACGCGTCCGACAGCATGTCGGGCAATACCTTCTGCAACTCCGTGGCGAGTGCGGCGATCGGCTCACCGAAAACCACCCCGAGCGCCCAGGCATACAACAACCCGAGCCCCACGCTACACAGCATCACACGGGACCAGGACGCCTGATCGCGCAACAACCACGCCAGACCAAACGACCCCAGCAAGACCAGCAAGGTGCGCGGATCGCCGAAATACCACCAGATGCAGGCGGGCACCACAGCCCAGACCAGAACACCCAGCGCATCGCGTAGACCACGGCGCAACAACACCAGACTACCCGCCGCCGCACACAGCCAGAACAACATCGGCAGCGCCGCGGAGGCAGCCACCACGACGATGGCTTGCATACGGCCGCGCATGATGAAATCAGCCAGGGCGCGCATGCGATCTATCCTTTACTTCTGTCGAACAGTTCGATCAACGACCGTGGCTGTCGGTGTAGGGCAACAGGGCCAGGAAACGAGCGCGCTTGATCGCGGTAGCCAGCTGGCGCTGATAACGTGCCTTGGTTCCGGTGATGCGGCTAGGAACGATCTTGCCGGTTTCGGAAATGTAGGCTTTCAGTGTGTTGAGATCCTTGTAGTCGATCTCTTTCACGTTTTCTGCAGTGAAACGGCAGAACTTACGACGACGGAAAAAACGTGCCATGAAATAGGCTCCTCAATAGGTCCGTGGATTACTCGTCCGCGTTGTTGTCGCGGCTGTCGCTGTCATTGTCGTTTTCGTTGACATTGTCAGTTTCAGGGCGATCACGACGCTCGCGGCGTTCGCTACGGTTTTCCTCGGCCTTGAGCATTTCGGACTGCTCGGTCACGGCTTCGTCGCGACGGATGACCAGGTTACGGATGACGGCATCGTTGTAGCGGAAGTTGTCTTCCAGCTCGGCCAGGGCCTTGCCGCTGCATTCGACGTTCAGCATCACGTAGTGAGCCTTGTGCACGTTGTCGATGGCATAGGCCAGCTGACGACGACCCCAGTCTTCCAGACGATGGATCTTGCCACCGTCTTCTTCGATCAGCTTGGTGTAACGCTCCACCATGCCACCGACCTGCTCGCTCTGGTCAGGGTGGACCAGGAAGATGATTTCGTAATGACGCATTGTTGCTCCTTACGGGTTGCAGCCTGCCGCTTGGCGCGGATCAGGCAAGGAGTGAATCAGGATGTTGTCTTGCCGACAGCGGGGCGCGAAAACGCCTGCCGTTCGGGCAAGGGGCGCAATTCTATTGAAGCGCGCCCGCCTGCGCAAGGCGATCTGGTGAATGTTTGACCAGTCCCCTCAGCATTGCACCCCACCCGTGCGATCGTCTCGGATGCCATCAAGCAGCGTGCGCACCTGCTGAATGTCGTAGGGCTTGAGCATCGACTTCAGCCCCTCCAGCCCTTCCTGGCGCGCATCGACCGGATAGCCCGAGGCGATGACGATACTCAGCGACGGATGACGCGCCCGCGCCTGGCGCGCCAGCTCGATGCCGCTCATGCCGGCAAGGCCGACATCGGTGAGCAGCACATCGAATTCGCGTCGAGCGAGCTGTTCGAGCGCTTCCTCGGCCGAATCGCATGGACTTACCTGATGGCCAAGCTCCTCCATCACCTCCCCGGTCAGCATGCGCAGGGTCGGGTCGTCCTCGACGAAGAGAATCTTCAGGACGCCTGCCTCGCCGGATGCAGGTAGCGCAGCCTCCGCCACCGCGCTCGCACCTTCGTCAAACGAGGCAGTCGAGGCGAGGGGTGCCTGGCTCGGCGCCGAGGCGTCGCGCGGCAGGCAGATGCGCACCACCGTCCCGGCCCCCGCCTCACTTTCCAGATCAACGAAGCCGCCGCTCTGCCTGACGAAGCCGTAGACCATGCTCAGCCCCAGTCCGGAGGCGTTACTTGCCTGTCGCGTAGTGAAGAAAGGCTCGAAGGCGCGGGACAGGACGTCTGGCTGCATGCCTTCGCCCTGATCGATCACGCTCAGCTCCACATAATCCCCCGGCACCGCATCCGGGTGGCCGACGAGTGCCGCAGCATCGAACGTCTGGTTGCGCAGGCGCAACCTGAGCTCACCGCCGCCCGCCATGGCCTCCCGGGCATTGACCGCGAGGTTAAGGATCGCCGCCTGAAGATTGCCGATGTCCGCCGAGACCGGCCACAGCCCAGCCTGAGTGTCGATATCCAGCCGCACGGCGCGCCCCAGCGCACCGTTGAGCAGTTCACTCATCTGATCGAGCAGCTCACCCAGATCGACTTCCCGAGGCAGCAAGGGCTGACGACTGGCGAAAGCCAGCAGCTGCGAAGCCAGACGCGCGCCCTTCTCCACGCCACCGACCGCGGACTCCAGCCGCCGGAGCGCCGTTTCATCGGTTCCCAGATTGCGCCGCAACAACTGCAGGTTGCCCCCGATGACCTGCAACATATTGTTGAAATCATGGGCGATCCCACCGGTCAGCTTGCCGACGGCCTCGAGTTTCTGAGCCTGCATCAGCGCTGCTTCCGCCGTCCGGCGCTCGGACTCGCTCTGCACCAGTTCCTGGGTTCGCTCGCGAACCAGCTCTTCGAGGTGGTCGCGGTGCGCCTGGAGCTCCTGCTGGCTGCGATGCTGCTCGGTCACGTCGCTGCCCAATACAAAGATGCCCGACGCCTTACCGTCGCGCTCGATGATGGGTTGATACACGAAATCGACGTAGACCTCCTCCGGCTCGGTGCCGGGGTGGCGTCGAATCAAGGCGCGCATGCCACGCCCAATATAGGGCTGACCGGTGTTGTAGACCTGGTCCAGTAAGCCGATGAACACCTGGCCTTCGAGTTCCGGCAACGCATCGCGTACCGTGCGACCGATCAACGGGCGATGCCCGGTCAACGCCTCGTAGGCGGCATTGGCCAACTCGAACACATGGTCGGGCCCGCGCAGAAAACAGGCAAACCCCGGAGCCTGCGCAAAGAGTTGCCGAAGCTGATTGCCTTCGCTCTGCATCAACCTGGCGCGAGACATGATCCCCGCCTCGATCTGCTGCGATGGCTGGCCTCCCGCCTCGACCGAACGCAGTGACTCCTTCAGCGATTGCAATTCGGTAATGTCCACGGTGTGCTGCAGGATGGTGGCAACCTCGCCACTCTCATCCAGCAAGGGCGTGTGCGTCGCACTCCAGTAGCGATCCTGATGGGCGCCCCCTACGAGGATCGAATAGCGGATCACCGGCAGGCTGTCGACCGCTCGCGTGCGCAGCACCCGGGCAAAGGAATCCAGCAACTCATCGACATGCGTTGTCTCAGGTGCGTCGGGGTCTGCGGAAAAAGCATCGTGTATCCGCTTGCCGACGATATCGTCGAGTGCGCGTGCGGTGAGTTTCAGATAGGCATCGTTGGCATCGAGGATCACCAGATCCCGATCCAGCAACAGGTAGGCGTTCGGGGAAACCCTGAACAGGGCCTCGAAAGGCGGGCGTTGCGGCATACAACCTCCATGATGCTGGCCTGGCACGGCCGGATGCGGCTCATGCGCCAGACCAGAGCCGGGCAAGTGCAACTGAAGGGCAAGGGTTGCCTCGACGGCACGGGATCGACAATTGACCGCAAGGCATGCGATCTGGTTCGGAACGCCCTGCACCGAGCAGGGCGCAGGCGGGCGCTTCAGCTCGCAGGCCTACCGCGGCGCCGTTGGCGCTGTGCCTCGAACAGGCAGACACCGGTCGCGACCGACACATTGAGGCTGCTGACGCTGCCCGCCATCGGCAGGCGCACCAGAAAGTCGCAATGCTCGCGCGTCAACCGGCGCATGCCTTTACCCTCGGCACCCATCACCAGCACCGTCGGCCCGCTCAGGTCCTGATCGTAGAGTTCCTGCTCGGCCTCGCCCGCCGTCCCGACGACCCACAAGCCACGCTGCTGCAACTTCTCCAACGTGCGAGCCAGGTTCGTCACGGCGACGAGCGGCATCACTTCAGCAGCCCCACAGGCCACCTTGCGCACGGTTGCGTTGAGCGTTGCCGACTTGTCCTTGGGGATGATCACCGCCAGCGCCCCGGCCGCATCGGCCGTGCGCAGGCAGGCACCGAGATTGTGGGGTCGGTCACACCGTCGAGCACCAACAGCAATGGCGGCGCTTCAGTCCGATCGAGCAACTCATCGAGCATCGCATCGCCCCAAACCTGACTGGGGCTGACTTCGGCAATCACGCCCTGGTGCACGCCCTCGACCCAGGCGTCCATTTCACGTCGCTCGCACTGACCGACGCGAACCTTCGCTTGCCCAGCCAGTTGCAGCAACGCCTGGACACGCGGATCTCCACGCCCCTCGGCGAGCCAGATCTGCTTGACTCGTTTCGGGTGGTGACGAAGCAACGCCTCCACGGCATGCAAGCCGTAGATTCTTTCCAGGTCGCTCATGACTTCGCCTTACGCTTGCTGCGTGGCGCGTCCGATTTGCTACGCGTGGCACCCTCGCCCTTCGCCTTCGAACTGCCGCGCTTCGGCTTGCCGGCGACTCCCTTGTCTTTGGCCTCGGAAAGCAGCGCCTTTTTCATCTCCCGACTCTTGAGCACCTCGGCGCTGACGTCTGCCTTGTCCTTCGCGCCGCTCGTCTTTTTGCCGCGCGCTGGCCGCTCGGACTTACGCTCGCGCTCGCCCGTGGCATTGCGTTCGGCAATGCCGACTCGGCTGCCACCACCGATAAGCTCGAAGTCGATCTTGCGCTCATCCAGGTCGACCCGCATGACGCGAACCTCGACGCTGTCGCCGAGGCGGAAGCTGCGCCCGCTGCGCTCGCCGGACAGGCGATGATGCAGCGGATCGAAATGGTAGTAGTCGCCCGGCATTGCCGTGACATGAACCAACCCTTCAACGTAGATATCGGTGAGCTCGACGAACAGACCGAACCCCGTCACCGCAGTGATGACGCCCGGGAAGCTCTCGCCCACGCGATCCTTCATGAACTCGCACTTGAGCCAGTTGACCACGTCGCGGGTTGCCTCATCGGCGCGGCGCTCAGTCATGGAGCATTGCTCGCCAAGTTGCTCGAGCGACGCCTCGTCATACGGGTAGATGCGCGCCTTCGGCATGCTGCTCGCACCCGCGCGGCGAACATGCGAGGTCTCGCGGCGAGAGCGAATCACACTGCGAATGGCGCGGTGAATCAACAGGTCCGGGTAGCGGCGAATGGGCGAGGTAAAGTGCGCGTAGGCCTCATAGTTGAGCCCAAAGTGACCATTGTTGTTCGGGCTGTAGACCGCCTGGCTCAGCGACCGCAGCATGACGGTCTGAATGACGTTGAAGTCGGGTCGACCCTGGATGCGCTCGAGCAATGCCTGATAGTCCTTCGGCGTCGGCCCTTCTTTCCCCTTGTGCAGGGTCAGCCCGAGCTCGCCGAGGAAGGCGCGCAATTTTTCCTGACGCTCCAGCGGTGGCCCGTCGTGGACCCGATAAAGTCCAGGGACGCCATGGTCCTGAAGGAAATGTGCGGTGGCCACGTTGGCGCACAGCATGCACTCCTCGATGAGCTTGTGCGCATCGTTGCGCTCCGTCGGCCGGATCTCGGCGATCTTGCGACCGGCACCAAAAACGATACGGGTTTCCTGGGTTTCGAAATCGATCGCGCCGCGCGCATGACGTGCTTTGAGAAGAACCTTGTACAGCGCATGAAGCTGCTTGAGATGCGGCAGCACCTGGGCATATTCGCCAGTCAGGCGCTTGCCTTCCGCGGATGCGGGCTGCTCCAGCATGCAGCTGACCTTGTTGTAGGTCAGGCGGGCATGGGAATGAATCACCGCTTCATAGAACTGGTAGTCGGTCATCTTCCCCGACTTGTTCAGCGTGATCTCGCAGACCATGGCCAGGCGATCGACATGGGGATTCAGCGAGCAGAGGCCATTGGAGAGTGCCTCCGGCAGCATCGGCACTACCCGCTCGGGGAAATACACCGAGGTGCCGCGCAGCTCGGCCTCCTTGTCGAGCGCCGAACCAACCTTCACGTAATGCGACACGTCGGCGATCGCGACATAGAGGCGGTAGCCGCCGGAGAACAGCTTCCAGCCGCTGAGCTTCTCGCAATAGACCGCGTCGTCGAAATCGCGCGCGTCTTCACCATCGATGGTTACGAAGGGCAGATGGCGCAGATCGATACGCTTCTGCTTGTCCTTTTCCTCGACTTCAGGCTTGAGCTTCGCTGCCTCGCGCTCAACCGCCTCGGGCCAGATATAGGGAATGTCGAAGCTGCGCAGCGCCACGTCGATTTCCATGCCCGGTGCCATGTAGTTACCGATCACCTCGATGACGTCGCCCTGCGGCTGGAAACGCTGCGTTGGCCAATGGGTGATCTTGATTTCCACGAACTGCCCGGGCTTGGCGTCCAGGGAGCGTCCAGCGGTGACAAGCACCTCCTGCTGGATTTTCGGATTGTCGGCCAGGACGAAACCGATGCCGTTCTCTTCCTGATAGCGCCCGACGATAGTCTCGTGGGCACGACTGATCACCTCGACGATGGCGCCTTCGCGGCGACCGCGACGATCCAGCCCGGCAACGCGCGCAAGACAGCGGTCGCCATCGAACACCAGGCGCATCTGGGCGGGGCTCAGAAACAGATCGTCGCTGCCATCATCGGGAATGAGGAAGCCAAAGCCATCGCGGTGGCCGCTCACGCGACCGCACACCAGGTCAAGCTTGTCCACCGGGGCATAGGTGCCGCGCCGGGTATAGATCAGCTGACCGTCACGCTCCATCGCGCGCAGTCGGCGGCGCAGCGCTTCGATATCGTCTTCGGAATCCAGTCCGAACTCATCGACCAGTTGTTCCCTGGTCGCTGGTGAGCCGCGCTCGCTCAGGTGCTGAAGGATCAGCTCGCGGCTGGGGATGGGGTTGTCATACTTTTCCGCTTCACGTGCGGCCTCGGGGTCGAGGGATTGCCAATCGGCCATTAAGAGATGTCACCTTTCATTCATTTATAGAGGCAGAACGCCCTATACCTATTGAAGCGCGAAACGCATGCGCGCGGCAGGTTTCGGGCAAATTATTTTTCCCGGGCGGGGCTTTACAAGGCATAACCTCGCCCGTATAGTTCGCGCCCACAATGTCTGGTTGACGTTGTAACACGTAAGCGATGAAGTATCATCGTTTTGTGCCCAGGTGGCGGAATTGGTAGACGCACTAGGTTCAGGTCCTAGCGGTGGCAACACCGTGGAAGTTCGAGTCTTCTCCTGGGCACCATCACTCCTTACAGCCAGGTTCATCTTCGGCTTATCGAGTACGAAGCAAGTCGGCTTCGACCAGCAATCGACAAAAAGTCGATGAGCAATCATCGCAATGTGCCCAGGTGGCGGAATTGGTAGACGCACTAGGTTCAGGTCCTAGCGGTGGCAACACCGTGGAAGTTCGAGTCTTCTCCTGGGCACCACTCTTCAGAAAAACCGAGCCAATGGCTCGGTTTTTCGTTTCTGCCCGACCGTTATTTGGCAGCCCGCCAACGGCCTGCATGATCGACACGCCCCTGACACGAAAAAGCCGCCCGAAGGCGGCCTTTCCATGGCGCGCGCGATCAGGCGTAGGGATGACGCAGCACGATGGTCTCGTTGCGATCAGGTCCGGTGGAGATGATGTCGATCGGCGCCTCGACCAGCTCCTCCAGACGCTTGATGTAAGCGCGGGCGTTCGCCGGCAATGCATCGAGCGACTTCGCTCCAACGGTGGACTCGCTCCAGCCAGGCATTTCTTCGTATACCGGCTGCAGCCCTTGATAACTATCCGCATCGGTCGGCGCATCGACCAGCAGCTCTCCGTTGCGATCCTTGTAAGCGACGCAGATACGGATGGTTTCCAGCCCATCCAACACGTCGAGCTTGGTCAGGCAAAGGCCCGAGACGCTGTTGATTTCGATCGCCCGACGCAGCACTACCGCATCGAACCAACCACAACGACGCGCCCGACCGGTGGTCGAACCAAACTCGTGCCCACGCTCGGCCAGGCGGGCGCCGGTCTCATCAAAAAGCTCCGTCGGGAACGGACCGGAACCTACGCGCGTGGTGTACGCCTTGGTGATCCCCAGAATGTAGTCGAGGTACAGCGGGCCGAAGCCCGAGCCGGTTGCCGTGCCGCCAGCCGTCGTGCTGGAACTGGTCACGTAGGGGTAGGTGCCATGATCGATGTCCAGCAGCGAACCCTGGGCTCCCTCGAACATGATCCGCGCGCCCTGCTTGCGCAGGTTGTGCAGGCAAGCAGAGACGTCCGTCATCATCGGCTTGAGGATTTCGGCATATCCCAGCGCCTCATCCAGCGTCTTCTGAAAATCGACCGGCTCGACCTTGTAGAAATGCTGCAGGATGAAGTTGTGGTATTCGAGCAGCTCGCGCAGCTTCACGGCGAAACGCTCGGGATTGAACAGATCGCCGATGCGCAGGCCACGACGCGCGACCTTGTCTTCGTAAGCCGGCCCGATTCCACGCCCGGTGGTGCCGATCTTCCCCTCGGAGCGCGACGCCTCGCGGGCCTGATCCAATGCAACGTGATAGGGCAGGATCAACGTACAGGCCGGGCTGATGCGCAGCCGCTCGCGAACCGGAACGCCTTTCTCCTCAAGCTTGGTGATCTCGCGCATCAAGGCGTCAGGGGCGACCACCACGCCATTACCGATCAGGCACTGCACGTTCTCGCGCAGGATGCCGGACGGGATGAGGTGAAGGACGGTCTTCTCGCCATCGATGACGAGCGTGTGCCCTGCATTGTGGCCACCCTGGAAACGGACGACGGCCGCCGCCTGATCAGTGAGCAGATCGACGATCTTGCCCTTGCCCTCATCACCCCACTGGGTGCCCAGGACCACGACATTCTTACCCATAAACCCATGTCCTCTTCGGCGAAGCATGCCGGCCCTAGCCGGCAAAGAAACAAAATCAGCCTAGCGCATCCGACCACACCACTCAGCGGGACAGAGGCACTACCACCCATGAATCGTTACGCAGCATCAATTGACGATCACACCCAACACCCTGCGCAGAGGCACCATCCTGACCATCCAGCGCCTGAACCACCCGCTCGCCCTGCTGACGCAGTTCGCGGATCGCCCTCCAAAGCGAGGCGTCTCCACCGCACGGCGCCCAAACGCCCGCGGCACGACAAGACAAATCGGCATTGCCCAGGCTGACCAAGGTCTTGAGGTCGGTTGAAAACCCCGTCGCAGGTCGCGCGCGACCGAAGTCCGCGCCGATATCGTCGTAGCGGCCGCCCTGAGCGATGGACTGCCCTACGCCCGGAACAAAGACGGCGAACACGATACCAGTGTGATAGTGGTAACCACGCAGCTCGCCCAGATCGAAATAAAGAGGCAATTGCGGGTATCGCGCAGCCACTTGGTCAGCGATGCGAATCAGGCCTTCCAACGACTCGACCACAGCGGCCGGCGCGGTGGCGAGTAACGAACGTGCGGCATCAAGCGTCTCGCGACCGCCACACAAGCGAGCCAATGCCCGCAGCATGCGAGCCAACTCGGGCTCGACCGCAGCGGTCAGCGCCTCGATCTCGTCCATCGCCTTGCGCTGCATGGCATCGAACAACTGTTGCTCGGCATGGCCGGACAGCCCTGCCGCTCGGGCAAGCCCGCGGTAAATGCCCACGTGCCCCAGATCCATGTGCACGTCCGGCACGTCGGCCAGTTCGAGCATCTCGAGCATTAGACTGATCACTTCGAGATCGCTCGAGGTGCTGCTGTCTCCGTAGAGTTCGGCACCAAGCTGGATCGGGCTGCGCGAGGTTGCCAACGCCTGCGGCTTGGCATGCAGCACGCTACCGGCGTAGCACAGGCGACTTGGCCCTTCGCGGCGCAACGTATGCGCATCCAGCCGGGCTACCTGCGGCGTGATGTCCGCACGCAGCCCCATCTGTCGACCGGACAGCGGGTCGATCACCTTGAAGGTCTTGAGATCCAGATCCTGACCCGCGCCAGTCAGCAGTGATTCGAGAAATTCGATATGCGGGGTGATGACAAGCTCGTAGCCCCAACGCTGAAACAGGTCCAGCACCCGGCGCCGTGCCGTTTCGATGCGCGCCGCCTCGGCGGGCAGCACTTCCTCGATTCCATCTGGCAGGAGCCAGCGGTCTAACGTTGCCATTTCGCCATCACCCCTCGATACGGCAAACCCATTCAAACAGACGAATGCCGGGCTGCAGCTAGAGCCGGCCATCGGTCGCGTGCGATTTCGTTTTTGAACCGTGGCCTCAGCCACACCCCATTCCTAGGGCCTACATGGCAGACCATGCGTGGATCACGCCTGGCCTCTATCGGAAGCCCAGACGCAAAAAAGCCGGGAGTGTCCCGGCTCAGCGATCATAGCAACCTTTTGCCGATGGGTCACCCGGCGACGCTGACGCCCCGCCGGATGAACCCCCATCGCAAATCACCGGTTGGTGGAAGATTCCAGATAGCGGAAGAAGTCACTATTAGGATCGAGGACCAGCACGTCGTCCTTGTTGGCGAAGCTTTCGCGGTAAGCCTGCAAGCTACGGTAGAAGGAGTAGAACTCCTGATCCAGGCCGTACGCCCCTGCATAGATGGAAGCAGCCTGCGCATCGCCATCACCTCGCAGCTCTTCCGCTTCCCGGAACGCCTCGGCAAGCAATACGCGACGCTGACGATCAGCGTCGGCACGGATGCCTTCGGCGAGTTCCTTACCCTTGGCCCGGTGTTCGCGGGCCTCGCGCTCACGCTCGGAGCTCATCCGCTCGAACACACTGCGGTTGACTTCACGTGGCAGGTCGATCCCTTTCACGCGGACGTCCACGACCTCGATCCCGAGCTCCTGTTGCGCCGCACGATTCAGGCTGTTGGTGACCAGCCCCATCAACTCGTCACGCTGCCCGGAGACCGACTCGTGCAGCGTGCGCTTACCGAACTGGTCCCGAAGGGCAGCCTCAAGACGGCGCGCCAGACGCTCGTCGGCGATCTGCTTCATGCCCGAGGTCGCGGTGTAGAAACGCTCGGCATCATCCACCCGCCACTTGGCGTACGAGTCGACCATCAGCGCCTTCTTTTCCAATGTCAGGAAGCGCGACGTCGTGGTATCGAGCGTCATCAACCGGCCATCGAACTTGCGCACACTGTTGACGTAAGGAATCTTCACGTGAATGCCCGGCTTGACGTCGGGTTCGACGATGCGCCCGAAGCGCAGCAGCACTGCACGCTCGGTCTGCGACACGATGTAGAAGCTGTTCCAGGCCACGATGGCCAGCACCACGCCGACGATCAGGGCGGTCAGAGACTTGTTACTCATCAGCGAACCTCCCTTGTACGCACTTCACGCGGATCAAGCTCTGGCGGTAGCCGCGTCGTCTGGGTCGAGGCTCCCGATGCCGAGACGGCAGACGAGCGATCCGAACTGTCGTTGCGGCTGTTGATCATCTTGTCCAGCGGGAGATAGAGCAGGTTGTTCTGGCCCTTTTCGCCAGTCACGAGCACCTTGCTGGTGTTGCTCATTACTTCCTGCATGGTTTCCAGATAGAGGCGCTCGCGGGTGACTTCCGGTGCCTTGCGGTACTCGGCGACCAGCTTGCTGAAACGATCCGCCTCACCCTGGGCTCGAGAAATCACCGCATCACGGTAACCACTGGCTTCCTCAAGCATGCGCTGCGCCTGGCCACGCGCCTCGGGAATGACCCCATTGGCATACGACTCGGCCTGGTTCTTCTCACGCTGCTCGTCTTCCCTTGCACGGATCACGTCATCGAAGGCTTCCTGCACTTCGCGCGGAGCCGCCGCACTCTGCAGGTTGACCTGGGTGACGATGATGCCGGTGCCGTAGTTGTCGAGGAACCGCTGCAGGCGCTCCTTGACTTCGCCCGCCATGGCTTCACGCCCCTCGGTCAGCACCTGGTCCATCGCCGTAGACCCGACCACGTGGCGGACAGCACTGTCGGTCGCGTGCTGCAAGGACGCCTCGGGATCCTCGACGTTGAGCACGAAGGCCTGCAGGTCGCTGATCTTGTACTGCACGGTGAGCGGGACCTCGATGATGTTCTCATCCTCGGTCAGCATCTGACCCTGCTTGCTGTAGGAGCGCTCACGCGTCACGTTCGCCTGGAACTTGCGATCGAAGGGCGGAAAGTAAATGTTCAGACCCGGGCCGACCGTTTCGTGGTATTTGCCGAAGCGCAGAACCACGGCCTGCTCCTGTTCGTCCACGATATAGATCGCATTGAACAGCCATACCGCCAACAGCAGCACGAGGCCGACCCCGAGAAGCCCAAAACCGCCGCGACGGCCACTGCCGCCACCGGACGACGATCCACCGCCGCGCTTCTTGTTGCCGAACATTCCGTTCAGGCTGTCTTGCAATTTGCGGAAGGCCTCATCCAGATCCGGCGGCCCCTTCTGGTCGCCGCCACCGCGACGACCGCCGCCACCACCGCCCCAGGGATCCTGGTTGTTCGAGTTGCCACCCGGCTCATTCCAAGCCATAGCGCTCTCCATTCAGATAAAGCAAAAGACGCGCAACGGCGCGCCCGCCAATGCTACCGAAAGCCCATTACGAAAGGGCTGAAAACCCGCGTGACCCTTTATTGCAAAGTATGTTGTTCAATGAACTGTTGCATGTCGATGCCTGCCTGGCTGACCAGCCGATTGAGCTCGACGCGCTGCAACCTGACATCCAGCAGACTCCCGCCTTCCTCGTCATGGGCCTCCGCCTGAACGGCGCCCAACTCGAACAGCTTCGCCCTGAGACGGCCAAGCTGTTGCGGCAGCCGCAAGGTCCCGACGAACAGATCGTCACCCAACAGCTCGGCAATGGCTTGTTGCAACAGATCCAGTCCGAGCCCCTGCTGCGCCGACACCCACACGCGTTGAGGAACGCCGTCAGCGTTGCGCTGGATCTGCGGCTCGATACCCTCGAGCAGGTCGACCTTGTTGTAGACCTCCAGCAAGGGCAACTCATTGGCGCCAATCTCGGTCAAGACGGCCAGCACCTGTTCGATCTGCTGGTCACGTTCCGGCTCGTGCGCATCGATGACATGCAGCAGCAAATCGGCATTACTCGACTCTTCGAGCGTGGCCCGGAAGGACTCGACGAGCTTGTGTGGAAGATGCCGGATGAAGCCGACGGTATCGGCCAGCACGACCGGCCCGAGATCATTCAGCTCGAGCCGACGCAACGTCGGGTCCAGCGTGGCGAACAGCTGATTGGCGGCATAGACCTGCGACTCGGTCAGCGCGTTGAACAGCGTGGACTTACCGGCGTTGGTATAGCCCACGAGAGAGACCAGCGGAATATCGGCGCGCCGCCGCCCCCGTCGCGCCTGCTCGCGCTGGCCACGAACCTTTTCGAGTCGCTGTTTGATCTGGCGAATGCGCACCCGCAGCAAGCGGCGGTCGGTTTCGAGTTGGGTTTCGCCCGGCCCCCTCAGCCCGATACCACCCTTTTGCCGCTCAAGGTGGGTCCAGCCCCGAACCAGCCGGGTGCTCATGTGTTCGAGCTGAGCCAGTTCCACCTGCAGCTTGCCTTCGTGGGTGCGTGCCCGCTGGGCGAAGATATCCAGGATCAACCCGGTTCGGTCGAGCACGCGGCATTCGAGCGCACGCTCGAGGTTGCGTTCCTGGCTGGGTGTCAGCGTGTGATTGAAGATCACCAGCTCGACTTCGCTCTCCTTGACCAGGTCGTGGAGTTCCTCGACCTTGCCGCTGCCGATCAGAAACTTGGCGGACGGCTGATGACGCGAAACATTGACGAAACCAACCGTCTCCGCCCCGGCCGACCGCGCCAGCTCCTGGAACTCGTGAGGATCTTCACGTGCCGCTGGATCCTGGCCATCCAAATGGACGAGGATGGCCCGTTCACCACCACCGGGACGTTCAAAGAACAAAGACTGACCCCTTATTCGTTACCCGACTCAGCCTGCTCGGCATCGCCTGTGGCAGGCAGACGGACCGGGCGCCCCGGCACGACCGTGGAGATGGCGTGCTTGTACACCATCTGGCTGACGGTGTTCTTCAAGAGGATGACGAATTGGTCGAAGGATTCGATCTGGCCCTGCAGCTTGATGCCATTGACCAGATAAATGGAAACCGGAACGCGTTCCTTACGCAAAGTGTTCAGGTAAGGGTCTTGTAGCGAATGCCCTTTTGACATGTGCCGCACTCCTTAGAGGATCTTTTCATTAGTTTTTAGAATCAAACACAGCCGATCCAGTCTGAGGATAGCCGGTCAAATTGCAGTGTCAGCTCAATATGGAGAGCGAATCCAAGTATTTCAATGCGCGCGGCAGATTGTCGCGGGCCGACGTTTCCAGCCAGTGAATCCCATCCCAACCCCGCAGCCAGGTCAGCTGACGCTTGGCCAACTGGCGCGTAGCGGCTACGCCCCTCTGCAGCATTTCGTCCCTAGCGTAGTCGCCGTCCAGGTAACTCCAGACCTGCCGATAACCCACCGCGCGCATCGAAGGCATCTCGGGGTTCAAATCTCGACGTTCACGAAGTGTTTCGACCTCTTCGACGAAGCCCTGTTCAACCACCTGCACGAAGCGCTGCTCGATACGATGATGCAGGACCTGCCTCTGTGCCGGCGCAATTGACAACTGCGCGACAGTATAAGGCAAGACGGAGCGCTCTGACTCGCCCGCTCCAGCTTTTTGCGCGCGCTGTCGCGCACGGTGCTCGCTCATGCTCATCCCACTGACTCGATAGACTTCGAGCGCCCGTACCAGCCGCTGGGGATCGTTGGGATGAATCCTGGCGGCGGATTCGGGATCGACCTCGGCGAGTTGCCTGTGCAGCGCGGCCAGTCCTTCGGCTTCGGCCTGCGCCTCCAGCGCGGCGCGTATCTGCGCATCGGCAGGAGGCATGTCGGCCAGCCCGTCGAGCAAGGCGCGGTAGTAAAGCATGGTCCCGCCGACCAGCAAGGGGATGCGTCCCGATGCGCTTATTTCCGCCATCGCCTCGCGGGCGTCGCTCACGAACTCTGCCGCCGAGTAGCTTTGTGCCGGATCACGGATATCGATCAAGCGGTGCGGAAAGGCCTCAAGCAAAGCCGAGGGCGGTTTTGCCGTGCCGATATCCATGCCCCGGTAAACAAGCGCCGAATCGACGCTGATCAACTCGCAGGGCAACGCCTGGGCAAGCTCGATGGCCAGGTCGGTTTTCCCCGCGGCGGTCGGACCCATCAGGAAAATCGCGGGTGGTAATCGGGACATCATCTACTCGATAAGGCAGGGCTACAGAACGCAGCGGGACGAGGCAGGATGGTTACCTGCCGCGCAGGAAGAGCTTGTCCAGGTCACCCATGCTCATCTGCGTCCAGGTCGGACGCCCATGGTTGCACTGCCCGCTGCGCTCGGTCTGTTCCATGTCCCGCAGCAGCGCATTCATCTCCGGCAGGGTAAGGCGACGATTCGCGCGTACGGCACCGTGGCAGGCCATGGTGCCGAGCAGCTCATTGAGATGCGCCTGGATGCGGTCGCTGGTGCCGTATTCGAGCAGGTCGGCCAGCACGTCATGCACCAGCCGAGTGGCCTCGGCCTGTTTCAGCAACGATGGCACCTGACGAATTGCCAGGCTCTCGGGGCCGAGCCGCTGCAGCTCGAAGCCGAGCATCCGGAACCAGTTCGCATGCTCTTCCGCACAGTCCGCCTCGCGCTGGCTCACCGCGATGGATTCGGGCACCAGCAGCGGCTGGCCGCGCAGGCCCTCACTGGCCATCGCGCGCTTCAGCCGTTCGTACATGATCCGCTCGTGGGCAGCATGCATGTCCACCAGCACCAGGCCGTGCGCGTTTTCCGAAAGAATGTAAACGCCCTTGAGCTGGGCAAGTGCGTAGCCAAGCGGTGGCACGTCATCCTGGGGTTCCGGCAGCACCGTCGACGCCGGAGACTCGGGCAACGGCGAAAAGAACTCGCGATAGGCGCCCTGCGCTTCTGCGACAGTGCCGGTCGGAAGCGAACTGGGCGCCTGATAGCCTGCGCCCGCCCCTCGCCAGGCTGGGGGAGACTGCCGATCCAACGTACTGGCGGCCAGGCTCATCTCGTTTTGCCCAGCGAATTCACCTGCCGCCAGTCCACTGACAGAGGGGTAGCGCTGAGGGACGCCGGTGCGAGCTGATCTTCCGGCCGAACATCTGCCAGCGCGCGATGCAGGGTCCCATAGAGAAAGTCATGGACCGTGCGGTTGTCACGGAAGCGCACTTCATGCTTGGTCGGATGCACGTTGACATCCACGACCGCCGGATCGACATCCAGAAAAAGCACGAAGGTCGGATGCCGACCGTTGAACAGCACATCGCGATACGCCTGGCGTACAGCATGCGCGACCAACTTGTCCCGGACCATGCGACCGTTGACGTAGAAATACTGGAGATCCGCCTGGCTGCGGGAATAGGTCGGCAACCCGACCCAGCCCCATAGATGCAAGCCATTGCGCTCTATTTCGATTGGCATGGCCTGCTCGAGAAAGGCCGGCCCGCAGACCGACGCCACGCGACGCGCACGGGACGCCGCATCCGCCGCCTGGTGCAGTGCCAACACGCCCTTGCCGTTGTGCCGAAGATGAAAGGCGACATCGAAGCGGGCCAGCGCCAGGCGCTTGATGACTTCCTGGAGATGGTCGAACTCGGTCTTCTCGGTCCGCAGAAACTTGCGCCGCGCTGGGGTGTTGAAGAAGAGGTCGCGCACCTCCACCGAGGTACCCACCGGGTGAGCGGCCGGCTGGACCCGTGCCTGCATGTCCCGGCCTTCGGTTTCCACTTGCCAGGCTTCACTTGCATCGGCCGTGCGAGACGTAAGCGTAAGCCGCGACACGGAACTGATCGAAGCCAGTGCCTCACCTCGGAAGCCCAGACTGACGACGCGCTCGAGATCCTCAAGATCGCGAATCTTGCTTGTCGCATGCCGGGCAAGCGCCAACGGCAGGTCGTCGGCGGGAATACCGCAGCCGTCATCACGCACCCGCAGCAGCTTGACGCCACCTTGCTCGACTTCTACCTCGATCCGTGTCGCGCCAGAGTCCAGGCTGTTTTCCAATAATTCCTTGATCACCGACGCCGGACGCTCGACGACTTCCCCCCGCCGCGATCTGGTTGGCCAGCCGTGGGCTCAGTAACTGGATACGTGCCGCCCCCGTCATGGCTGCGCAGCCAGGGTCGTCGCAGGAATGTTCAGGGTCTGGCCAACCTTGATCACGTCGCTTTTCAAGCTGTTGGCGCTACGCAGCTGCGGCAGGCTGACCTGATAACGCTCGGCCAGCAGAGCCAGGCTCTCGCCGGAGCGCACCACATGCTCGCGTGGACCGGCCGCGATCTTGCCCGAATCGCGCAACCAGGCGACATAGGTGCCCGGCGGCGGATTCTCGTGGAAGAACTGCCGCACCCCGCTGTGAATCGAGCGCGCCAGCGACTGCTGATGTGAGGCGGTTTGCAGCTTGCGCGCTTCGGAGGGATTGGAGATGAAACCGGTCTCGACCAGGATCGAGGGAATGTCCGGCGATTTCAGCACCATGAAGCCGGCCTGCTCGACACGCCGCTTGTGCAGCGGCGTGATGCGACCCATGTTGCTCAGCACTTTCTGTCCGACGTTGAGGCTCGAAGACAACGAAGCGGTCATCGACAGGTCCAGCAGCACACCGGCGAGCATCTGGTCCTTGTCGCCGAGGCTGACGTTGCCCGCGCCGCCGATGAGATCGGAACGGTTTTCGCTGTCGGCCAGCCAACGCGCGGTCTCCGAGGTCGCGCCGCGGTCCGACAGCGCGAACACCGAGGCGCCGTAAGCGGCCGAACGTGGCGCGGCGTCGGCATGAATCGAGACGAACAGATCGGCGCCCTTCTTGCGGGCGATCTCGGTCCGTTTGCGCAGCGGAATGAAGTAATCGCCCGTACGGACCAGCTCCGCACGAAAGCCCTTGTCCGCGTTGATCTGCCGCTGCAGTTCCTTGGCGATGGCCAACACCACCGTCTTTTCATAGACCTTGCCCGGCCCGATCGCGCCGGGGTCTTCACCGCCGTGCCCGGCGTCGATGGCAACGACGATGTCACGCTTGCCACCGGACACCGCGGGGAGCTTGACGGACGGCAGGGTCGGCGACACCGGGGCAGACGGCTTGCCGGGCGTCGTGGTCGCGGGCACGCTCGCCGTGCTGGCAGCATCCGCGGGATTGTCGAACAGGTCGACCACCAGGCGATGGCCATACTGCTGGTTAGGCGGGAGGGAAAAGCTTTTCGGCGCGACCTGCGACGACAGATCGATCACCACACGCAAGGTATCGGCGTCATATTTGGCCGCCCGCAGGCCGGCAATGGGGGTGTTCTCCAGCGGCAGCTGGTCGAACGGCTTGGGCAATTCACCACCATCGACGTCGATCACGATGCGATCCGGCGCGGTCAGGGTGAACACCTTGTGCTCGACCGGTCCAGAGAGGTCGAAGACCAGCCGGGTATTGTCCGGCGCCCGCCACAGGCGCACGCTCTGTACATCGGACGCGGCGAACACCTGCATGGCCGCGAGCATGAATGCCAAACCACTTGCCAGCGCGCGTATGCGCATACCCAACCTCATGAAGTTCATTGATTGCCGTCGGTCAGGATGGAACACCAGCCGTTACCCCGCTCGCCCCGCGGCGTCAGGTGCAGCCTGCGGCCGGTCCTTGCGGCGTAATGGTAATGTCCAGGTCCGCCTTTGGCAAAATGCCTGCCCCGCGCTCCGGCCATTCCACCAGGCAGAGCGCATCACCCTCGAAATAATCCCGGATGCCGAGGAACTCCAACTCCTCCGGATCGGCCAGCCGATACAGGTCGAAATGAAAGATGCGAGCATCGGCCAGCTCGTAGGGCTCGACCAGAGTGAAGGTCGGGCTCTTCACCTTTCCGTCGTGGCCGAACCCCTGGATCAGGCCGCGTGAGAGGGTGGTCTTTCCCGCGCCCAGATCACCATGCAGGTAGATCACGCCGCGCCCAGCGGTCGCGCTGGCGATTCGCGCCCCGAGCGCCAACATGGCCTGTTCGTCAGCGGCGTACAGGATCACATCCTGCATGGCGATTGCTCCTCAAGAAGATGGCGAATGGTGGTGATCAGGTCGGCTGCAGCGATCCCTCGCCCTTCGCGGCCATGGCTCTCGCCGGCAGCGGCATGCAGCCAGACGGCCAGACAACCCGCCTCGTAGGGGGCCAGACCCTGGGCGAGGAAGGCCGCAGCCACCCCAGCCAGCACGTCGCCAAGTCCAGCACTGGCCATCGCCGGATGGCCGCGATCACACAACGCGAGCCGACCATCCGGCGCAGCGATCAGCGTGCCAGCGCCCTTGAGGATTACGGCGCAACGATAACGCTCGGCCAAGGCCCGCGCGGCACCGGGCCGATCGGCCTGAATCTCGGCGACATCGCACTGCAGCAAGCGAGCAGCCTCGCCTGGATGCGGGGTCAACAGACAGTCGGGCGGCACCTCGACCGCGCCGGTCGCCAGCAGATTCAACGCATCGGCGTCCCACACTTGAGGCTTGCCGAAACCCGGTGCCAACGAAAGCAGGCTGCGTCCCCAGGACGCCTGCCCCAATCCGGGGCCCACGACCAGCACATCAGCACGCGCCAGCAGGGCCGTCAGGCTGTAGGTGGACTCGACACCGCTGCACATGATTTCCGGCCGCCGCACCAGCGCCGCGGTAACGTGCTCCGGCCGGGTCGCCAGGCTCACCATACCGGCACCGCAGCGCAGCGCCGCCTCGGCGCTGAGCAGCGCGGCGCCGCCGGTGCCGAGGTCACCGCCGATCACCAGTACCTGGCCGAAACTGCCCTTGTGCGCCGTCATCGGGCGGGGTCCCAACCTCGGAAGGCTAGCGGGACAAAGGCGTGTCGCGGCCGCCTGCAGCCTGGCAAGCTGCGTCTCGTCGGCCTGAAGGTCATCGAACACGAGCTCACCGACGAGGTCCGGCGCTTGCGCGGTGAACAGGCCAAGCTTGAGACCGATGAAGGTTACCGTGAGATCCGCGCGAACGGCGACACCGAGCGCCCTGCCGGTGTCCGCGCACAGCCCCGACGGCAGATCCACCGCCAGCACGGGCCGGCCGCTGGCGTTGATTCGCTCGATCGCACCCGCGTAGGGATCGCGCACCTCGCCTGAAAGGCCGGTGCCCAGCAGCGCGTCGACCAACACGCCTTCCAGCGTAACGTCGTCCGCCCAGGGGCATATGTCGACGCCCGCCTCGCGTGCCGCATCCCGCGCCAGCGCCGCGTCGCCCTGCAACTGCTGAGCGTCGCCGACGGCAACGACCTTGACCTGACGACCGGCACGTCGGGCCAACGCGGCGATCAGATAGCCATCTCCGGCATTGTTGCCGCGCCCCGCAAGCACGGTGATGGATTCCTCGTCAGGCCAGCGCCGGCGCAGCGCGCGCCACGCGGCATGGGCGGCACGCTGCATCAGTTCGAAACCGGGCGTGCCGGCGGCAATCAGGCGCGCATCGAGTTCGCGCACCTGGGCGGCGTTGTACAGGGCGACGGGCAGGGAGTCGGTCATCGGTGCAGGGATCATCGCGGCGGAATGTCTGGCAGAATTATACGCACCCGCTCACTTCCCGCCGCAGTCTCCGATGTCCAGCTCCGCTCTCGACCCCGTCGCCCTCGCCAACTCCATCAAGGAGTGGGGCCGCGAGCTCGGCTTCCAGCAGGTGGGGATCACCGGCGTCGACCTCGGCGAGCACGAGGCGCATCTCGAGGCCTGGCTCGCGGCGGGCTACCAGGGCGAGATGGACTACATGGCCGCCCACGGCAGCAAGCGCTCGCGGCCGGCCGAACTGGTGCCCGGCACGCTGCGGGTCATCTCGTTGCGCATGGACTACCTGCCGGGCGACACCCGCATGAGCCAGCAGCTGGCCGACCCGGAAAAAGCCTATGTGTCGCGCTATGCCCTGGGCCGCGATTACCACAAGCTGATCCGCAAGCGCCTGCAACAACTGGCCGAGCGCATCCAGCAGGTGATTGGTCCGTTCGGCTACCGAGCCTTCGTCGACAGCGCGCCCGTGCTGGAAAAGGCCGTGGCGCAGCAGGCCGGTCTCGGCTGGATCGGCAAGAATACCCTGGTGCTCAACCGCAAGGCTGGCAGCTGGTTCTTTCTCGGCGAACTCTTCGTCGACATCGCGCTGCCGATCGACGAGCCCAGTGCGCGCGACCACTGCGGCAGCTGCCACGCTTGCCTGGACATCTGCCCCACCGAGGCCTTCGTCGGTGAACGGCTGCTGGACGCGCGGCGCTGCATTTCCTACCTCACGATCGAGCTGAAAGGCCCGATCCCCGTCGAGCTCCGCTCGAAGATCGGCAACCGGGTGTTTGGCTGCGACGACTGCCAGATCGTCTGCCCCTGGAACCGCTTCGCTCGCCCCACCGAGCAGACCGACTTCCAGCCCCGCCACAGCCTCGACAATGCCGAACTGGCGGCGCTGTTTCGCTGGACCGAAGCGGAGTTTCTCAGCCGTACCGAAGGCTCGCCGCTGCGGCGGACGGGTTATCAGAACTGGTTGCGCAACCTGGCCGTCGGGCTGGGCAACGCACCCTCGAGCATTCCCGTGCTTGAAGCGCTGCAGGCTCGCCGCGAGGACCCATCTGAACTGGTGCGCGAACACGTCGAGTGGGCACTGGCGCAACATGAAGCCCGCCAGCGCACCTGATCAGGCCATTTCAGGGCTTAAGAGAGATATCGGTTTGGATATATCAGGCGTCGTAATTCGTATTGGGACGGAATGGCTCGGCTGTCTAGGCTTTAGCCGGCGCAACGGTGCTACAGCGACCTGGCGCCGTGCACCACGCAAAAAACAACAACAATGTCAGGTGAAGCCATGCAACCCAGATTGCTACTCAACGGAATTGCCCTGTCTCTCATGATCAGCACATTCGGCGCCCAAGCGGCAGGTCTGTCCAACCAGCACGGCAGCTTCGGCAAGATGCCGGACGGCACGCCCATCGAGAAATACACCCTGAAAAACAGCCAAGGGGTCGAAGCGGTGGTGATCACCTACGGCGGCGTGCTGCAGTCATTGCTGATACCGGACAAGAACGGCAAGACCGAGGACATCGTGCTCGGCTTCGATGATGTCGATGGCTACATCAAGAACGGCAACGTTTACTTCGGCGCGACTATCGGGCGCTTTGGCAACCGCATTGCCGATGGCCGCTTCGAAGTCGACGGCAAGACCTACCAAATCCCACAGAACGACGGCAGCAACGCCCTGCATGGCGGGCCGGAGGGCTTCGACAAACGGGTCTGGAAGGCCAAGCCCGCCGATGAGGACGGCTGGGTCGGTGTCGAGCTGAGCTACGTGTCGCCCGATGGCGAGATGGGCTTTCCAGGCACCATGACCACCCATGTGACCTACAGCCTCAACGAAGAAAACGAGCTGCGCATTCAGTACCGCGCCACCACCGACAAACCCACCGTACTCAACCTGACCAACCACAGCTACTTCAACCTCGCCGGCGCCGGCAGCCCGAGCGTGCTGGATCAGGTCGCGACGCTGCATGCCTCACGTTATACACCGGTCACCGAGAAGCTCATCCCCACCGGCGAGCTGGCCGAGGTGAAGGGCACACCGATGGATTTCCTCCAGCCGACCCGCTTTGGCGAGCACATAAAGGATGATCACGAGCAATTGAAGTTCGCCGAGGCCAAGGCCGGCGGTTTCGATTTCAACTGGGTGCTGGATACCGAAGGCGACCTCAGCAAGCTGGCTACCGAAGTGTACGATCCGGAGTCCGGACGGCGGCTGTTGATGTACACCACCGAGCCCGGTGTGCAGCTTTATACCGGTAATTTCCTCGACGGCAGCATCAAGGGCAAAGGCGGCAAGTCATATCCGCACTGGAGTGCCTTCACCCTCGAAACGCAGCACTACCCGGACTCGCCCAATCAGCCGGACTTCCCGAGCACTCGCCTCGACCCGGGCGAGACCTACACCCAGACCACCATCTACAAGTTTCCCAAGCCCTGATGCAGAAGGCCCCGCAAGGCCTTCTTATCGCCGATCGGTGGGATCCGTCAACCCAACCACTGCTGGCTCACCATTCGGCCACACTGCCATCGGCGTGACGCCAGATCGGGTTGCGCCAGCGATGGCCGATACGCGCCTGCTCCAGCACGTATTCCTCATTGATCTCGATGCCCAACCCCGGCCCGTTCGGAATCGCGACGAAGCCATCTTCGTATTTGAACACCTCGCGATTGCTGATGTAGTCGAGCAGATCGTTGCCCTGGTTGTAATGGATGCCCAGGCTCTGTTCCTGAATGAAGGCGTTGTAGCAGACGCCGTCCAGTTGCAGGCACGCCGCCAGGGCAATCGGTCCGAGCGGGCAATGCAGCGCCAGCGCGACGTCGTAGGCCTCGGCCATGCTGGCGATCTTGCGCGTTTCGGTGATGCCGCCGGCATGAGAGGTGTCAGGCTGGATGATGTCGACGTAACCCTCGGCGAGGATGCGTTTGAAATCCCAGCGCGAGTACAACCGCTCTCCCAGCGCGATGGGTGCGCAGGACAGCGGCGCCAGCTCCTTGAGCGCCTCGTAGTTTTCGCTGAGCACGGGTTCCTCGATGAACATCGGCCGATACTGCTCGAGTTCCTTGATCAGGATTTTTGCCATGGGCTTGTGCACCCGGCCGTGAAAATCCACGCCGATGCCGATATTTCTGCCCACCGCGTCGCGTACGGCAGCCATGTTCGCCAACACTGCATCGACCTTGGCGTGGCTGTCGACGAACTGCAGCTCCTCGCTGGCGTTCATCTTCACTGCGCTGAAGCCACGCGCCACCGCAGCGCGGGCAGCGTTGGCGGTATCCGCCGGGCGATCACCGCCAATCCAGGAGTACACGCGGATGCGCTCGCGAACACGACCGCCAAGCAACTCGCTGACCGAGACACCCAACGCCTTGCCCTTGATGTCCCACAGTGCCTGATCGATGCCAGCGATGGCACTCATGTGCAGGGTCCGCCGCGGTAGAAGCCGCCGCGATACATCACCGTCCAGAGGTCTTCGACGTTGCGCGGGTCGCGCCCCACCAGATAATCGGCCAGTTCCTCGACCACCGCGGCGACGCTGTGGGCACGGCCTTCGACAACCGGCTCGCCCCAGCCGGTGATGCCTTCATCGGTTTCGATCTTGAGGAACAGCCAGCGCGGCGGCACCACCAGTGTGGTCAGGCGGGTAATTTTCATCGCAAGGTCTCTCGCAGAAAGTGATCAGTCCATCGCCGCTTGGCGGGCCTGGATGAAGGCATGCGCCCGGCGGCCGACTTCGTCAGCAGGCAACCCCGGCGAATAGAGTGCTGAGCCAAGGCCGAAACCGGCCGCCCCGGCCTGTAGATAAGGCGCCATGTTCTGCGGCGTGATCCCGCCCACCGGCAGCAGCGCGGTGCCGGTCGGCAGTACGGCCAGCCAGGCTTTGATGGCGCTGACACCCACCTGCTCGGCGGGAAACAACTTGAGGGCGTCAGCGCCAGCTGCGAGCGCAGCAAAGGCTTCGGTGGGCGTGGCGACACCCGGAGTGAGATAGAGCCCTGCATTCTTGGCAGCGTGCAACACTGCCTCATCGCAGTGCGGCATGACGATCAGCTGCCCGCCAGCGTCTCTGACCTCCTGCACCTGCACGGCTGAAAGCACCGTACCGGCGCCGATCAGGCAGTCCTCGGGCAAGGTCTTGCGCAGGATCTCGATGCTGCGCAGCGGTTGCGGAGAATTGAGCGGCACTTCGATGATGCGCATGCCGGCGGCGTAGAGCGCACTTCCGACCGCCTCAGCCTCGTCAGGGTGCAGGCCGCGCAGAATGGCGATGAGCCCGTTAATGGCAAGCGTGGTTTCGAACATACGTCTCTCCTGGGTTCTCGGGCACCAGGCCGGCACCCGCTGCGATTTTCCAAAGCCCGGCAGCGGTCGCCTCGGGTGCAAAGCGCAGCGATTCGAAACCGAAATACTCCAGCGCCCACAGATAGCGGGCACACAACGTGGAATTGCCAATGAGCACAATGGATTGCGACGGCGGCGGCTGATGCACACAGGTCATGGCAGCCAGCTCGTGCCCAATCAGCAGGCCTGACAGGTAATCGGCCTGGGCCTCTCCGCTGAGCTCGCCCGTCAGCACCAGCGTTCGGCTGCTGAAGATGGTCGCCAGCGGGCCCGCCTGCCCTTCGATGCTCCTTGCCACCCGCAGCCCGCGCTCGAAAGCCGCGGTATTGAATGAGTCGCCAGCCACCGCGGTGCGACCGAGGATCGTGTGACCGAGCAGCGCCTGATAGACCTCACCGGTCATGAAGGTCTGAAACTGGGTCAACTTGCCGCCGTCGGCCGTGACCCACTTGCTGTGGCTGCCCGGCAGGCCTATGAGCAAAGGCGCGCCATGATCGGTGTCACCGTCGAGCAGGCCGAACACCTGAGTTTCCTCACCGCGCATCACGTCTGGCAGGTCACCGCGTTGAATCACGCCTGGCACCACCCACAGCGGCATGCCATAGGAGCGCTCGATCGCGTGAAGCGACGAGCCCAACTCCTCGGCGCCGAGCGGCACATCGACATAGCGCGCCTCACCCCACCCCTGGGCGCTGCCGATCATGCCGCAGCCGATCATCGGGGCTTCAGGACTGGCCCGTTGCCAGTCGCCGCACGCCTGATCGAGCGCGCGCTCGAAGCCCTCTTCGCTGCCGTCGAGCTGCATGATGCCCAGCGGCAGGCTGCGCTCTTCCAGCGTTTCACCGGCCGCACCGAGCCGATAGGCACGCAGCGAACTGGTGCCCCAATCGAGCGCAATCAACTGAGTCTTCACGGGGTCTCCAGCGCGCCGGCAAGCGGCGCGATTGGGATCAGCGCTGCTTGAGCCGATCGATGATCACCGCCAGCAGCAGGATCGTGCCGCGGATGACGTACTGGTAGAAGGTGTCGATGTTTTTCAGGTTCATCGCGTTCTCGATGATCGCCAGAATCAACACCCCCGCGATCACGTGGCGAATCATGCCGATGCCGCCACTGAGCGATACGCCACCCAGTACGCAGGCTGAGATCACGGTCAGTTCGAACCCCTGCCCGATCATCGGCTGGCCCGAGGTCATCCGAGAGGCCAGCACCACCCCGGCCAGCGCACCGATGAGGCCATGCACGGCAAAGATGATGATCTTGGTGCGATCGACATTGACCCCGGCCAGCAGCGCCGCCTCCTGATTGCCGCCAATGGCCATGGTGTTGCGGCCATAGGTGGTGTAGTTGAGCAGCCAGCCGAAAAAGGCGAAGCAGACAATGGTGATCAGAATGGGCACCGGCACGCCGAACAGGCTGCCATTGCCGAACAGGAAGAAGTCCTCCTGCATCACCCCAACGGCCTTGCCGTTGGAGAAGATGTAGGCCAGCCCGCGCACGATCTGCATGGTTGCCAGCGTCGCGATCAGCGCATTGATGCGCAGCTTGGCGATCACGATGCCGTTTATCAGCCCCACCACCAGGCCCATCGCCAATGCCGCCGATACGCCGAGAAAGACGCTTTCGGTATCACGCATCACCACGGCCGCCACGACACCAGCGCAGGCGATCACCGAGCCGACCGAAAGATCGAAGTGCCCGGATGCCAGGCAGAACAGCATGGTGCAGGCGGCGATACCAACGGTGGAAATCGCCAGGCCAAGACCACGCATGTTCAGCGGGGAGAGAAAGTTGTCGATGAAGATCGCCGACAGCGCGAAGATGCCGATCGCCGCCAGCAGCATCACCCAGTCATCGAGAAATCGGCGCAGATTCAAGCCCTGTCGCGGCGCAGCCAGGGCGTTTTGTTGAGCAGACATAGAGCACCTCATCATTTTTATTCAGCCGCGCGAGCGCGGTAGTGCCAGTTGCAACAGGCTGGACTCATCGGTCTCATCGCGGGGTAGTTCACCGGTCAACGCGCCCTCGCTCATCACCAGGATGCGATCGGAGATACCGATGACCTCCATCAGGTCACTGGAGACGACGATCACGGCGATACCGCTTGCCGCGAGGTTATGGATGATCTGGTAGATCTCGGCCTTGGCGCCGATGTCGATGCCGCGCGTGGGCTCGTCGAGCAACAGCACTTTCATCGGCATCGACAGCCAGCGCCCCAGAATCACCTTCTGCTGGTTGCCGCCGGAGAGAAATACGATCTGCTGATCCGCCGATGGCGTCTTGATGTTCAAGGCACGGATCTGCCGGTCGGCGTTCTCACGTTCCCAGCGCCCCTGCACCAGGCAGCCCATGCGAGCATTGCGTCGGCGCGCGCCGATGTTGATGTTCTCCGCCACACTGGCGAGCGGCACGATGCCTTCTTTTTTGCGGTCCTCCGGGCAAAGCAGGATTCCCGACTCGATGGCATCACGCGCCGACTTCAGGTTCAGTGGCTGCCCATCGAGCAGCACCGTACCGGCCTTGTGCGGCGCCAGCCCGGCCAGCAGGCGCAGCAGCTCGGTACGCCCGGCGCCGACCAGGCCGAAAAAGCCCAGCACTTCGCCGCGGCTGACCGAGAAGCTCACCGGTTCCTGCAGCCCGTGACCGAGCAAGCCTTCTACTCGCAGTGCCTCACCGTGATGCTCGCGAGCTCGGTAGTTGTAGATATCCTCGATATCCCGACCGACCATGCAGGTCACCAGCTGGTCGTGGGTCAGTTCGCTCATGTCGTCGAAGGTGCAGACGAACCGGCCGTCCTTGAACACCGTGACGGCATCGCAGATGCGGAAGATCTCTTCCATCCGGTGCGATACGTAAAGCACCACCCGCCCCTCATCGCGCAACCGGCCGATGATGGTCATCAACCGCTCGATTTCACGGGAGGACAGGCTGCTGGTGGGCTCATCGAAGGCAATCACGTGGGCATTGCGCGACATCGCCTTGGCGATCTCGACCAGCTGACGCTGACCAAGGGACAGGCTGCCCAGGCGCGCCGCGGGATCGATTTCATCAGCCAGGCCCTTGAGCAGTTCGCGTGCCTGACGAAGCATCGCGCGACGATTGACCAACCCGAAGCGCGAAGGCATATGCCCCAGCAGCAGGTTTTCGGCCACGCTCATTTCCGGCACCAGATGCAGCTCCTGGTGAATCACCGCAACCCCGCTGGCGATGCTTTCGCCTGCAGAGCGGAACGCGAACGAGCGATCACCGATCTGCAGCTCCCCGCTGCTGGGCTGGTAGGCACCACCGAGGATCTTCAACAGCGTCGACTTGCCGGCGCCGTTTTCGCCCATCAACGCATGCACCGTGCCGGGCCGAGCCACGAAGTTGATGTCCGAAAGCGCCCGCACGCCCGGAAAGTTCTTGCCGATGCCATTGAAACGCAGGCTGTCGCCTTCTTTGACTTGCTCAAACATGGAGCCTCTCCACCCTCGCCCGAGCAGCGCCCGGTCGATATCTGATGCTGAAAGCGGCCTGAAAAAATCAGGCCTCACGCGGCGGAACCAGGCTTATTGCCAGAGTCCGATCTTCTCCAGCTCCTGCTGGAAATTCTCACGTGTGATCAGGGTGACTTCGTCCATGGCGGTGTACTTGGGCGGCTCTTTGCCCTCGGTGACCCACTCGTACATCATCCGCGCAGTCTCGTAGCCTTCGATATGCGGGCTTGGCAGCATCGAGCCGAAGAATCCACTGCTGTCCTTTTTCAGTTCGCCGATGGCGTCGGTGCCGTTGATGCCGATACCGATCACGTTGGCGGCGCTGAAGCCAGCGCTTTCAGTGGCGCGTACGCCGCCCAGTACCGTGTTGTCGTTCATGCCGCCGATGATCAGGTTCTTCGCACCACGCGGCAGTTTCACGAGGGCCGAATTGGTGGCGTCCATGCTGCCCGGCACGTCCAGCGTCTTCTGCGGGGCATAAAGAATGTGGTCTTCAGGGAAGCCAGCCTTCTTCAATGCATCCACCGAACCATCGGTGCGCTTCTTGCCAGTGTCGAGTTCGTTGTAGGTGTTGATCACCGCATAGGTTTCGTCCCAGTCCCAGCCGCGTTTCTTGGCTTCTTCGGCCATGGCCGCGCCTTGCTTCTGGCCCACTTCGAAGGCCGCCATGCCGAGATAGGGCACGTCCTCCATGAACTCGCCTTTGGCATCGACAAAGCGATCGTCGACGGCCATGACCTTGAGGTCGTTGAGCTTGGATTTGGCGACGATGGCCGGACCTAGTGCGACATCCGGCGGGCAGATGACGAAACCCTTGGCCCCGTTCGCGGCCAGGCTGTCGATGGCAGCGAGGGTTTTTTCACCGTCCGGCACGGCGATCTTGAGCAGGGTGAACCCGTGTTCTTTCGCGGCCTTTTCGGCGAAGGCCCATTCAGTCTGGAACCAGGGTTCTTCGGGCTGTTTCACCAGAAAACCGATCTTGACCTCTTCTTGGGCCAGGGTCGCACCAGCGAAACTCATCGCGCCGACAGTCAGCGCGGCACAGCAAAGAGAACGGATCCCGAGAGACCGGAACATAGCTACCTCCATTGTTCTTATTGAATAGCTTTTTGTTGAATAGCTTTTGCTGACTCGTCAGGGTCCATAACCCTGATCCGTCACCACCGAATGCTTTGCTGGCGGGTTACTGCAGGGCCGCGTGCAGCCCTCTTGAATCGAAACCTCGCTGTTCTCAGTCGTGGTAGAGCACTGAACGTCCGCCATCGATGGTGATGCAGGCGGCGTTAATGAAGGGCGCCTCGTCGGTGGCAAGGAACAGCGCGGTCATCGCCACCTCGATCGGCTGGCCGATGCGCCGCGGCGGGTGCATGTCGAAGGCGCGCTGGCGCTCGGCGTGGGGGTCGGCGAAATTGTTCCAGTAATCCACGTTGAGCTGCGTCTCGATGTAGCCCGGCGCGATGGCGTTGACGCGGATGCCCTTGGGCGCATATTCGATGCCCAGCGCGCGGGTCAGGCCGAGCAGGCCGTGCTTGGCGACCGGGTAGGGAAAGCAACCGGGAATGATGTTGGTCGAGTGCACCGAGGCGATGTTGATGATGTTGCCGACGCCGCGCTGCACCATGTGCGGCAAGGCCGCCTTGCAACCGAACCAGACGCCGTCTAGATCAATGGCGAAGCACCGCCGCCAGTCTTCTTCGGTCATTTCCAGCGGATCGCGGAATACGTTGACGCCTGCGCAGTTGACCAGCACATCGACCTGGCCGTAGTGCTCGAGTGCCAGACCGACCAGCGCTTCAAGCTCGGCAGGTTTGGTGACATCGGTTTGAAGGGCGCGCACCTCACCGCCCCGCTCTCGCCAGCCGGCGGCAACCCGCTCGGCCTTCTCACCCTGGATATCACCGATCACGACCTTGGCCTGCTGCGCCTGGAAGCAGGCCACGATCGCCTCGCCGATGCCCTGGGCACCGCCGGTGACGACCACGACCTTGCCTTTCAGGCGCTCGCCGCGTTGAGGTTCGGGTGTCGGTGGCAATGAAAGCGGTGCAGCCATGGGAACAACTCCTAAGCAGTCAGGGGCCGCAGCGCGGCCGATAAACAGGTCAACCGGCAAAACCTGTACAGGGCAGTCCGACGATGCCGACGTCGGCCGTCAGCACGGCGCCATCCAGGTCATTCGCCGCCTCGCTCGGTGTGGCCGAAGTAACGTACAAATGGGTCAGACTCGGCCCGCCGAATACGCAACTGGTGGGATGGCTGACGGGCAGCTCGACAACGCGATCGAGGCAGCCGTCCGGCGCGAAGCGCAGCAGACAGTGTCCACCCCAGCGTGCATTCCAGACGTAGCCTTCCGAATCCATGGCCGAACCGTCCGGCACGCCGCGCGGATGCGGGCCGGCCCAGGCTTGCCGATCGACCAGACGCCCATCGTCGGTAATGCCGTGGCTGTATAGCGATTCGTCCAGCGTATCGCCGCAGATGACGCGGTCGTCCGCCTCGTTCCACAGCAGCGTATTGACGATGCCCAGGTCGCTGAGCAGCTGCGTGACCGAGCCATCCGGGTCGATTCGGAACAGCCCGCCGGAGCGCTGCGTGACTGGAATGTCGCCGCCGTCCTCGGCAATGTTGTTCTGCATGGTGCCGAGCCAGAGCCGCCCCCGTGCATCGCAGCGCGCCTCGTTGGCGCGGTTGCCGGGTGTGGCGTCAGCGACACAGAACCGTGTGGGCTCGGCCTCGCTAGCGTTTGGATCGAGGCGGTACACGCCACTGGCGAGGGTCAGCAGCGCGTCGCCGCTCGCGCAGGGAATGAAGGCCGATACCGGCTCGGTCAGCTGCCATTGCCGGTAGCCGTCCGGGCCCAGCCGGCAGGCCAGTCGACCGGCGATGTCGGCCCAGTAGAGCGTCCGGTCCCGGGCATCCCAGAAAGGGCCCTCGGCCAGTCTGTAGCGTTGTTGCGAGATGGGCAGCCATTGCATGGTCGCACTCCGCTTTGATTATTTTTATGGCGCAGTCTGCTCGCCGCGTGACACCACGAGCTCCGGGTAGTGACGTGAAATGGTCAAAGCCGCACGCTCGATCAGCGTCATGCACGCCCAGACCCCGCGGGCGCCATCGCGACTGGCGATGGCATCGGCAATTTCCTTGTGCAGCGGCAGGGTCAGCCCGAGCTCGTCAGGGACCGTCGAGGACACCTCGAAGGACACCGCCAGCAAGGCGCCCAGCGCCGGCACCATGCGTTCGATGAACTGGTTGTGGCTGGCGGCGAGCACCGCCTCGTGGAACAGTTTGTCGGCACGGTTGTATTCGGTTTTGTCGCCCAGGGAGGCGGCCAGCAGCTGGTAGGCCGCCTGGATTTCGGCGATCTGCTTGGGCGTGGCGCGCTCGCACGCCCAGCGTACGGCGGTCGGCTCAATGGTCCGGCGCAGGTCGATCAGGTCCATCACGAAGCTCTCCGGCAGGCCGTGCTCGGCCAGCCAGCCAACGACCTGGACGTCGAACAGGTTCCAGGAGCGCACCGGCGTCACCCGCGTACCCACCTTCGGCCCGACATCGAGCATGCCCTTGGCCACTAACGTCTTGATCGCCTCGCGGATCACGGTGCGGCTCACGCCCAGCTCTTCGCAAAGACCGGCCTCGACCTTCAGCGCCTCGCCCGGCTGGACCTTGCCCGAGGCGATCCAGGACCCCAGCCATTCCACCGTTGCGCTGTGATAGTTGTTCGACATGCGAGCCTCTGTGCCACTGCCCCTGAGCTTATTGAACCCTATCATCATATGATTGGCTGTCAAATTCAGCCGGTGACTTTGTTGGTGAATTCGCCCGAACGGTGTAATGGCCATTCGGCGTTTCGCACACTGGTGCGTGTATCCGATTAATGAATATGGGCGACCCACAGGGTATGGGCGCGATTCAACCAGGCTCGACCGGTTGGTGGGCGCCGCTACACGACCGGCAGACTTACCGCCGCTCAGATCATACGAATGACCTATGGCATGCGCTCGAATGCCCCGGTTTCGGCTTGCGATCAGGCCAGGCCTCATCGTCTTCCCTCGCGCTCTTATTCGTCTTGTGGCCAAGCGGCCCTTGCATGGCGCTACTGTAAGAACCGCTAGGCGCACTGCCTAATGACAGCCGCTGATTGAGCGATAACCGTTGCTTATCGGAAGCGAAGCGACCCAACGACATGGGGATAGGCGATAGCTGCAGATCGGAATGAAGCGCGAAATGCTGCTTCGAGGCGCAGACTCCGGTCAGCGGCCTCGGTGGCAAATCGTGGCCGGGAACCGTTGCAAGTACTCGACCGACTCCCAGCACAGTCGCTAGGTCGCTGGCGGTAAAGGCTGGTCGGCCATGGCCGCGCCTAGCGCGCGTAACGCTTCGCCGTCCAGGGTCTCCTGCTGCAGCAGCTGCCGGGCACTGCGCTCCAGCAATCCCCGGCGCGCCTCGAGCAGTGCCAGGCTGCGCTGGAAGGCCGCCTGCACCAGCTCCTGCACTTCCTCGTCGATCGCCGTGGCGGTGCTTTCGGCGTAGTCGTGCTGCGGTTTGAGGCCGAGCATCGCCTCGTTGCCGAGGAACGAGTTCGGCTCGCGTTCCAGCGCCAGGTGCCCGAGGCGCTTGGACATGCCGTAACGGGTGACCATGGCGCGGGCGATGTCGGTGACCTTGGTCAGGTCGTCCGCCGCGCCGGTGGACAGATGGGCGAACACCAGCCACTCCGCCGCGCGGCCGCCGAGCAGCACGGCCATCTTGTTTTCCAGCTCCTCGCGGGTCATTAGGAAGCGATCCTCGGTGGGCCGCTGGATGGTGTAGCCCAGCGCGCCCATGCCGCGCGGGATGATCGACACCTTGTGCACCGGATCGACGCCCGGCAGCGCCATGGCCACCAGCGCATGGCCCATCTCGTGGTAGGCGACGATCTCGCGCTCGCGCGGGTTGAGCAGGCGGTTGCGCTTCTCCAGCCCGGCGATGATGCGTTCGATGGCCGCGGTGAAGTCGTGCATCGACACCGCGTCGGCGTTGCGCCGGGTCGCCAGCAGCGTCGCCTCGTTGACCAGGTTGGCCAGGTCGGCGCCGGTGAAGCCCGGGGTCAGCGCGGCGATGGCCTGGGGATCGACATCGGTGCCCAACCGCGACTTCTTCAGGTGCACGTTGAGAATCTGCACCCGTCCGACCTTGTCCGGCCGGTCCACCAGCACCTGGCGGTCGAAACGGCCGGCGCGTAGCAGCGCAGGGTCGAGGATCTCGGGGCGGTTGGTGGCCGCCAGCAGGACGAGCCCGCTGGAGGTGTCGAAGCCGTCCATCTCCACCAGCAGCTGGTTGAGCGTCTGCTCCTTCTCGTCATGCCCGCCGGACAGGGGCCGGCACCGCGGGCACGGCCGAGGGCGTCCAGTTCGTCGATGAAGATGATCGCCGGTGCCTGCGCCCGCGCCTGCTCGAACAGATCGCGCACCCGCGCCGCGCCGACACCGACGAACAGCTCGACGAACTCGGAACCGGAAATGGAGAAGAATGGCACCTTCGCCTCGCCCGCCACGGCGCGCGCCAGCAGCGTCTTGCCGGTGCCCGGCGGGCCGACCAGCAGCACGCCCTTGGGCATGCGCCCGCCGAGGCGGCCGTAGGTTTGCGGGTCGCGCAGGAACTCGATGATTTCCTTGAGCTCGTCCTTGGCCTCGTCCACGCCGGCAACATCAGCGAAGCTCACCTTCATGTCGGTCTCGACGTAGACCCGCGCCTTGCTCTTGCCGATCTGCATCATGCCGCCGCCACCCAGGCCGCTGCCGATGCGCTTGAGCAGGAACAGCCAGATGCCGAAGAACATCGCCGCCGGGATGATCCACGACAGCAGGTCGCGCACCAGCGTGCTTTCCACCTTGCCGGTGTAGCGTACCGGGTACTGCTGCAGATGCTCGGCCAGCTGTGGCTCGACGCGGTTGGTGATGAAACGACGCTGACCACCAGCCAGGGGCTCCATGAGCCGGCCTTCGATGCGCCGCTCCGTGATGGCCAGTTCTTCTATGCGCCCGTCCTTGAGGTGCTGCTCGAACTCGCTGTAGGGGATGGTCGCCACCTCCTGCTGCGCCGACAGCAGGTACTGGAGGCCGAGAAATACCAGGATGGCGATCATCCAGTAGTTGAAATGGAACTGCGCGCGGTCTTTCACACCGTTTCTCCTTGTGGCGCGGACCCGTCAACTATGCCTGTGCGGCCGCGAGCTCGCCTGGACCCAGATCAGTCATGCCGCGGTTGCCGGCAATCAGAGCCCGCCGCGTACGCCGAGCCCGACGCCCAGCTCCGCCGCGACGGCGAAGGGCAGCAACAGCGTGTCCAGCAAGGCGCTGGCCGGCAGATCGAGCGCGGCATGCTTGGGCGCCACGGCACCGAAGCGATCCAGCGGGCAGCAGCCACCGTTGAGGCTGTACCAGTCCAGACGCGTGCCGGAATAGATGATCGGCGCACCGGGCTTGGCGGCGTCCAGCGTGCGCACCGTGGCGCAGCCACCCAGCAGGCTCAGCGTCGTCACTACAAGCAGCGCCCGACCGATCATCTCAGTCGTCGCTGACGATATGGTGCTCGCCCCAGCGCGGCAGCATGTCCTGGGGAATGTTGAGCAGGTTGAGGATGCGCGCGACGACGAAATCGACCACGTCATCAATGGTCTGCGGCTGGTGATAGAAGCCCGGCGAAGCCGGCAGGATGGTCACGCCGAGATTGGACAGCTTGAGCATGTTCTCCAGGTGGATGCTGGAATACGGCGCTTCACGCGGCACCAGAATCAGCTGGCGGCGCTCCTTGAGGGTGACGTCGGCGGCGCGTTCGATCAGGTTGTTGCAGGCGCCGGTGGCGATTGCGGACAGCGTGCCGGTGGAACAGGGCACCACCACCATCGCCGTCGGTGCGCCGGAGCCGGACGCCGGCGGGGCCATCCAGTCTTCCTTGGCGAACACACGGATCTGCCCGGCGGCGGCACCGGTGTACTCGGAGAGGAAGGCCTGCATGGCCTGCGGCTTGGCCGGCAGCACCACGTCGGTCTCGGTGGCCATCACCAGTTGCGCGGCCTTGGAAATCAGGAAGTGCACCTCGCGGTCTTCCTGGATCAGGCAATCGAGCAGGCGCAGACCGTACTGCGCGCCGGAGGCGCCGGTCATGGCCAAAGTGATGCGTTCCGGTCCGCTCATGAATGTGCTCCCAAAGCTGCTGCGCTTGCTTATGTCGCGTTGAAACCTTACTCGAAATGCTCACTTGCACCAGCAAGCTCCGCTTTCCGCAAGGTTTCGCCTTGCCCAAGCTTCGCTCGCGACGCGTTGGACGCGTTGGAAGCAAATTCGCCCTATCCCAATCTCGTAGGGTGGACAACCGCGAAGCGTTTTCCACCGTTACATGGCGTTGGCGCTTCGGCCGTAACCTTACGCATGGGAAAACCTGCGGCGATTTCCACCTACGCGAGTGCGGCGGCCAATTGGCCGTGCAACCCACCAAAACCGCCATTGCTCATCACCACCACCTGCGTGCCCGGCGTGGCGTCGGCCTTGACCTTGGCGATGATCGCGTCCAGCGAATCGCAGACCGTGGTCGGCACCGGCGAGCCGGCGACGGTCGCGGCGAGATCCCAGCCAAGGTTGGCCGGTGCGTACCAGATCGCCTGATCGGCCAGCGCCACCGACTCGGCCAGGCCCTCGCGGTGCGCGCCGAGCTTCATCGAGTTCGAACGCGGCTCGACCACCGCGATGATCGGCGTATCGCCGACGCGCTTGCGCAGGCCGTCGAGGGTGGTGGCGATGGCGGTCGGGTGATGGGCGAAATCGTCATAGATGGTCACGCCATTGACCTCGGCGACCTTCTCCATGCGCCGCTTGACGCTACGGAATTCGCTCAGCGCCTCGGCGCCCTGCTTCGGCAGCACGCCGACATGCCGTGCCGCCGCCAGTGTCGCCAGCGCATTGTTGACGTTGTGCCGGCCGGTCAGCTCCCACTCCACCACGCCCTGCACCTCGCCGTCGAAGATCACTTCGAAGCGCGAGCCGTCGGCGCTGAGCAGCTTCGCCTGCCACTGGCCGCCGTCGCCGGTGGTCTGCACCGGCGTCCAGCAGCCCATGCCGATGACGCGTTTGAGCGCCGTTTCCGACTCGGGATGGATGATCAGCCCCTCGCCCGGCACGGTACGCACCAGGTGATGGAATTGCCGCTCGATGGCGGCGAGATCCGGGAAGATATCCGCGTGATCGAACTCCAGATTGTTCAGGATCGCGGTACGCGGGCGGTAATGGACGAACTTGCTGCGCTTGTCGAAGAAGGCGCTGTCGTACTCGTCGGCCTCCACCACGAAGAACGGCGTACCGCCGAGCCGTGCGGAGATGCCGAAGTTCTGCGGCACGCCACCGATGAGAAAGCCCGGGCTCATGCCGGCATGTTCCAGCACCCAGGCCAGCATGCTGCTGGTGGTGGTCTTGCCATGGGTGCCGGCCGCCGCCAGTACCCAGCGACCCTGCAGCACGTGATCGGCCAGCCATTGCGGGCCGGACACATAGGGCAGCCCCTTGTTCAGCACGTATTCCACTGCCGGGTTGCCACGCGACATGGCGTTGCCCACCACCACCAGATCGGGTGCCGGTTCCAGATGCGCCGGCTCGTAGCCCTGCATCAGCTCGATACCCTGAGCCTCCAGCTGCGTGCTCATCGGCGGATAGACGTTGGCATCGGAGCCGGTGACGCGATGGCCGAGTTCCTTGGCCAGCACCGCGAGCGAACCCATGAAGGTGCCGCAGATGCCGAGAATATGGATATGCATTGATGACCTCTGAAAGACGCCGCGCCAGACGGCATGGCCGCGCATTCGACGCTGGAAAACTGCGGCGCAGATTAGCACAGGGTCCGCTGCGGGGCGGTCGCACCGCACGTCGCCTCGCCTGCCGACGAACGGAGCCTGTTCTACGCTGAAAGACAGCAGTCATCACAATTACAAGACCGGAGACTCATCATGCGTTACGCCCATCCCGGCAGCGAAGGCGCTGTCGTTTCCTTCAAATCCCGCTACGGCAACTACATCAACGGCCAGTTCGTCGAGCCGGCCGGTGGTCAGTATTTCACCAACCTTTCCCCGGTCAACGGTCAGCCCATCGCCGAGTTCCCGCGCTCCGACGCCGCCGACATCGAGAAGGCCCTGGACGCCGCCCATGCCGCCGCCGATGCCTGGGGCAAGACCAGCGTCCAGGCGCGTTCGCTGATCCTGTTGCAGATCGCCGACCGCATCGAGCAGAACCTGGAGATGCTCGCCATCACCGAGACCTGGGACAACGGCAAGGCGGTGCGCGAGACGCTCAACGCCGATATCCCGCTGGCCGCCGACCACTTCCGCTATTTCGCCGGTTGCATCCGTGCCCAGGAAGGCACCAGCGCGGAGATCGACGAACATACCGCGGCCTACCATTTCCACGAGCCGCTGGGCGTGGTGGGGCAGATCATCCCGTGGAACTTCCCGATCCTGATGGCCGCCTGGAAGCTCGCCCCGGCGCTGGCCGCCGGCAACTGCGTGGTGCTCAAACCGGCCGAGCAGACCCCGCTGGGCATCAACGTGCTGCTCGAATGCATCGGCGACCTGCTGCCCCCGGGCGTGCTCAACGTGGTGCACGGCTACGGCCGGGAAGCCGGCGAAGCACTGGCCTCGAGCAAGCGCATCGCCAAGATCGCCTTCACCGGCTCCACCCCGGTGGGCTCGCACATCATGAAGCGCGCCGCCGAGCACATCATCCCGAGTACCGTGGAGCTGGGCGGCAAGAGCCCGAACATCTACTTCGAGGACATCATGCAGGCCGAACCGGCCTTCATCGAGAAGGCCGCCGAAGGGCTGGTGCTGGGCTTCTTCAACCAGGGTGAGGTGTGCACCTGCCCGTCCCGCGCACTGGTGCAGGAGTCGATCTACGCGCCCTTCATGGAAGCGGTGATGAAGAAGGTCGCGCAGATCAAGCGCGGCGACCCGCTGGACACCGACACCATGGTCGGCGCCCAGGCCAGCCAGCAGCAGTTCGACAAGATCATGTCCTACCTGGAAATCGCCAAGGGCGAAGGCGCGGAGGTGCTCACCGGCGGCGCAGCGGAGAAACTCGAAGGCTCGCTTGCCACCGGCTATTACATCCAGCCAACCCTGCTCAAGGGCACCAACAAGATGCGCGTGTTCCAGGAGGAGATCTTCGGCCCGGTGATCGGCGTCACCACCTTCAAGGACGAGGCCGAGGCGCTGGCCATCGCCAACGACACCGAGTACGGCCTCGGCGCCGGCGTCTGGACCCGCGACATCAACCGCGCCTACCGCATGGGCCGGGCGATCAAGGCCGGTCGTGTCTGGACCAACTGCTACCACCTCTACCCGGCGCACGCGGCGTTCGGTGGTTACAAGAAGTCGGGCGTCGGTCGCGAGACGCACAAGATGATCCTCGACAGCTATCAGCAGACCAAGAACCTGCTGGTGAGCTACGACATCAATCCGCTGGGCTTCTTCTAGCGAGGTAAACCACGCGCGCCGAAAGGGTGCCCGCCCGCGCCAACTGGCGTTGGGCTGGTGCGCCCCGGGCCGCCTTTGCACCCCTGAATGCCCCCACGCCCCGCAAAGACGTCGAAGGCACAGCGCTTGCTTCAAAGACCCTGCCGTACCCGAACCCATCAGAGGATGATTCCCATGGCTCTCGAACACAGCAGTGCGACACCCCCAACCCACGCCATCGATTTCGAAGCAGTTGGCAGTACCTATTTCCAGGAACGCGAACTGAAGAAAGGCGCCGCCGGCTGGGTGCTGCTGGTCGGCCTTGGCGTCGCCTATGTGATTTCCGGCGACTACGCTGGCTGGAACTTCGGCCTCGCCCAGGGCGGTTGGGGCGGGCTGTTCATCGCCACACTGCTGATGGCGACCATGTACCTATGCATGTGCTTCTCGCTGGCCGAGCTGTCCTCGATGGTCCCGACCGCGGGCGGCGGCTACGGTTTTGCCCGCACCGCCTTCGGCCCATTGGGCGGCTTTCTCACCGGCACGGCGATCCTCATCGAATACGCCATCGCCCCGGCGGCGATCGCCGTGTTCATCGGCGCCTATTGCGAATCGCTGTTCGGCATCGGCGGCTGGATGATCTATCTGGCCTTCTACATCGTCTTCATCGGCATCCATATCTTCGGCGTCGGCGAGGCGCTGAAGCTGATGTTCATCATCACCGCCGTCGCCGCCCTGGCCCTGGCGGTGTTCATCGTCGCCATGGTGCCGCACTTCTCGGTGGACAAGCTGCTGGACATCGCCCCTACCACGGCGGCCGGCGCCAGCAACTTCCTGCCCTACGGCTATGTCGGCATCTGGGCGGCGATTCCCTACGCGATCTGGTTCTTCCTCGCCGTCGAAGGCGTGCCGCTGGCTGCCGAGGAGACCAAGAACCCGCAGCGCGACATGCCCCGCGGACTGATCGGCGCCATGCTGATTCTGGTCGCCTTCGCCGGGCTGATCCTCCTGGTCGGCCCTGGCGGCGCCGGCTCCAGCACCCTGGTGGCATCCGGCAACCCGCTGGTGGAAGCGCTGACCACGGCCTACGGCTCGTCCACCTGGATGAGCGGCTTCGTCAACCTGGTCGGCCTGGCCGGGCTGATCGCCAGCTTCTTCTCGATCATCTACGCCTACTCCCGGCAGATCTTTGCCCTGTCGCGGGCCGGCTACCTGCCGCGCAACCTCTCGCTGACCAACAAGAACAAGGCGCCGGTGCTGGCCCTGGTGATCCCCGGTGTGATCGGCTTCCTGCTGTCGCTGACCGGTCAGGGCGATCTGCTGATCCTCGTCGCGGTGTTCGGCGCGACCATCTCCTACGTGTTGATGATGGCCTCGCACATCGTGCTGCGCCTGCGCCGGCCGGACCTGCATCGCCCGTACCGGACACCCGGCGGCATCGTCACCTCGGGCGTGGCGCTGGTACTGGCCTGCGTCGCGGTCATCGCGGGCTTCCTGGTCCACCCGCGGGTGGTGATCGGCGCCGCGATCATCTACGGGATCTTCATCGCCTATTTCGCGATCTACAGTCGCCACCACCTGGTGGCCGGTACGCCGGAGGAAGAGTTCGCGGCGATCGAGCAGGCCGAGGCGACACTCAAGTAGGGAGAGCAGCCATGACGTACTCGCACAGCGTGGGCGGCACCACCTGGCGCTTCGACGATCTGCGCGAGGTGATGGCCAAGGCCAGCCCGGCGCGCTCCGGCGACCTGCTCGCCGGGGTCGCGGCGGGCAGCGACGCCGAGCGAGTGGCGGCGCAGATGTGCCTGGCCGGTGTGCCGCTCAGGCGTTTTCTCGAAGAAGCCCTGATCCCCTACGAAAGCGATGAAGTCACCCGGCTGATCATCGACAGCCATGACGCCGCCGCCTTCGCGCCGATCAGCCACCTGACCGTGGGCGATTTCCGCAACTGGCTGCTCGGCGAGGAGGCTGACGAGTCGTCGCTGAAAGCCCTCGCACCGGGGCTGACGCCGGAGATGGTCGCCGCGGTGTCGAAGATCATGCGCGTGCAGGACCTGATCCTCGTCGCGCAGAAGGTCCGCGTCGTCACCCGCTTTCGCAACAGCATCGGCCTGGCCGGACGCATGTCCACCCGGCTGCAGCCGAACCATCCCACCGACGACGGCGCCGGCATCGCCGCGAGCATTCTCGACGGCCTGCTCTACGGCAACGGCGACGCGGTGATCGGCATCAACCCGGCCACCGACAGCACCGCCGGCATTTGCGAGCTGCTGAAGATGCTCGACGCGGTGATCAGTCGCTACGAGATCCCGACCCAGGGTTGCATCCTCACCCACGTCACCACCTCCATCGAGGCGATCAACCGCGGCGCGCCGCTGGACCTGGTGTTCCAGTCCATCGCCGGCACCGAGGCGGCCAACGCCAGCTTCGGCATCAGCCTGGCAACGCTGCAGGAAGGCTACGAGGCCGGCCTGTCGCAGAAGCGCGGCACACTCGGCGACAACCTCATGTATTTCGAGACCGGCCAGGGAAGCGCGCTTTCGGCCAACGCCCATCACGGCGTCGATCAGCAGACCTGCGAAGCCCGCGCCTACGCCGTCGCGCGCCGCTACAAGCCGCTGCTGGTGAACACCGTGGTCGGCTTCATCGGCCCGGAATACCTCTACAACGGCAAGCAGATCATCCGCGCCGGGCTGGAGGACCACTTCTGCGGCAAGCTGCTCGGCGTGCCCATGGGTTGCGACATCTGCTACACCAACCACGCCGAAGCCGACCAGGACGACATGGACATGCTGTTGACCCTGCTCGGCACGGCGGGCATCAACTTCATCATGGGCATCCCGGGCTCGGACGACGTGATGCTCAACTACCAGACCACCTCCTTCCACGACGCCCTCTACGTGCGTCAGGTACTTGGCCTGCGGCCCGCACCGGAGTTCGAGGATTGGCTGGCGAAAATGGACATCCTGCGTCAGGACGGCCGACGGCTGCAGATCGGCGAACAGCTTCCGCCCGTCTTTCGACAGGCCCTGGAGCGGATGGCATGAATCCGCCTGGTCATAGCCGCCCAGCGCTGGCTGGTTCGGCCAGGTGCACCCATCGAATCGCCAGCAAGAACTGGGCGTCCCCCTTGCTCCTACAGGTGCCGCACGGCCTGTGCTTTGTAGGAGCCAGCTTGCTGGCGATCAAAACCACACGAAGACCTGCAGAAGCGAGCGGGACGCCAAGTCTTTGCGCGCGAATTGAGCTCGCCTACCCTTCGGAGGCCGCCATGCCCGACAAACCCACGACCATCGCCAACCCCTGGGTCCACCTGCGCCAGCTCACTCCAGCACGCATCGCCCTGGGTCGCGCCGGTGCCAGCCTGCCCACCGACGCCCAGCTGGATTTTCAGTTCGCCCACGCCCAGGCACGCGACGCCGTGCACCTGACCCTGGATATCGACTCACTCGCCGAACAACTGCAGGCGAAAGGGTTCAGCACCCTGAACCTGCACAGTGCCGCTGCCGATCGAGGCCTGTATCTGCAACGCCCCGACCTTGGCCGCAAGCTCGACGAAGCCTCCGCCGAACGGCTGACTGAACATGCCGAGCAACACGCTGCGGGCTACGACCTGATCATCGTGATCGCCGATGGCCTGTCGGCGCTTGCCGTGCAACGCCACGCCCTGCCCCTGCTGCAGCGGATCGAAGAACAGATGCAGCAGGACGGCTGGAGCCTCGGCCCGATCTGCCTCGTGCAACAAGGGCGAGTCGCATTGGGCGACGAGGTCGGGCAGCGGCTCCAGGCGAGGATGGTCGTCATGCTGCTCGGCGAGCGCCCGGGCCTCAGCTCGCCGGACAGCCTTGGCCTCTACTTCACCTACGCCCCCCAAGGTCGGACGTACCGATGCCGACCGCAACTGCATCTCCAACATCCGCCTCGAAGGCCTGAGCTACAACCTCGCCGCCCATCGCCTGCTCCACCTCATGCGCGAGGCCTGCCGGCGGCAACTCTCAGGCGTCACGCTGAAAGACGAAGCGGAGATGCTCAGCCTTGATGACGGCTCGCCGAACGTCGGCAACTTCCTGCTGGGCTGAGGACCGGCCGGCTTTGCCTGGCATGGCGTGCAGCCATGGCCCGATCGCCGCGCCTGCGAGGAGACCCGGCCCACGGCGTCAGTGCCCGTCTGGCTTGCCGACGATCAAACGGCCGCTTAAGGTTGTCGCCCCCAGGCTGGAAGCACCTTCATGTGGTCATTTCGCGACTGGCGCCGCAAGCGCATCCTCGCCCGCCTCGCCATCGAACCATCCCTCTGGCAGCACGTACTCGAGAGCCTGCCGATTCTCGACGGACTGAGCGACGAGGAAACCGAACGCCTGCGTGACCGCAGCCTGCTGTTCCTGCATGCCAAGCGCCTGACAGCCCTGCCTGGCGTCGAGCTGGAACTGGCCGACCGCCTCCGTCTGGCGGCGCAGGCTCAGCTGCCACTGCTGCACCTGCCGGATCTCGACTGGTACCAGGGTTTCCACGAGATCGTCATCTACCCGGACGACTTTCACAGCCCACAGAAGCACCGTGATGCCGCGGGCGTCGAGCATGAGTGGGACGCCGAGCACAGCGGCGAGGCCTGGCTGCAGGGTCCGGTGATCCTGGCCCTGCCCGGCGTAAGGGAAAGCGGCGGCTGGGAAGGCTACAACCTGGTCATCCATGAACTCGCGCACAAGCTCGACATGCTCAACGGCGACGCCAACGGCCTGCCACCGCTGCATCGCGAGATGCGCATCGAGCAATGGGCAAGCGCCATGCAGCGCGCCTACGACGGGCTGAATGCCGTACTCGATGCCGACCCGGACGCGCACACCGCGATCGACCCCTACGCTGCCGAGAACCCGGCCGAATTCTTTGCCGTCACCAGCGAATACTTCTTCAGCGCACCCGACGTTCTGAGCAGCGAGCTCCCGGATGTCTACGATCAGCTCAAGCACTTCTATCGACAGGACCCGGCAGCACGCCTGAAACACCTGCAGGACAGCGACCCGGCCTACGCGGAACCTGACTGACTTCGAGCCGTCGAATGCGCGCGCCACCTGCCAGCGGCGACCCGCCGCTAGCGACATGGCAAAACGCCCGACAGTGCGCCTATAATCGCGCCCACTTTTTTAAGCCCCAGGCCGCGTTGGCCGACCACGGAGCAATGTTCATGAGCTACAGCAAAGTCCCGGCCGGCAAAGACCTGCCAAACGACATCTACGTCGCCATCGAAATCCCGGCCAACCACGCGCCGATCAAGTACGAAATCGATCACGACACCGATTGCCTGTTCGTCGACCGCTTCATGGCCACCCCGATGTTCTACCCGGCCAACTACGGTTTCATTCCGCACACCCTGGCCGATGACGGCGACCCCCTCGACGTGCTGGTCGTGACGCCCTACCCGGTCGCTCCCGGCTCGGTCATCCGCTGCCGTCCGGTTGGCGTGCTGAACATGACCGACGAAGCCGGCGGAGACGCCAAGCTGATCGCCGTCCCGCACGACAAGCTGACCCAGCTGTACAAGGACGTGAAGGAGTACACCGACCTGCCGCCGCTGCTGATCGAGCAGATCAAGCACTTCTTCGAGAACTACAAGGATCTCGAGAAGGGCAAGTGGGTCAAGGTCGAAGGCTGGGAAGGCGCCGACGCCGCCCGCGCCGCCATCATCAAAGCTGCCGAGGCTTATCAGAAGTAAGCCGAGGCACTGAAGAAAAACCGGCCACAAGCCGGCTTTTTTTATTGCGCCATGCATTGAGTCAGCTGATGCCGGTGCGGCTCTTCATGGCCCGGGCGGCTGAAGGCCCGACCGTTGTCGGATCAACGCTGATACTCACCGGCGAGCTGGGCTCGCATCGCCAAGGCCCTGCGCTCTACACGAGCCGGTCGCCCTCTCTTCAGAAGCCAAGACGTCGCGCTGATCCGGACGCTCTACGGTATTCACTGCACGCTGCTGCGCGATCCGCTTCACGGCAACCCATTCATCGCTGCGATCAGCCGTGCCACGGGCGCCGGTCCCTGAAGCCAGGCTTCCTCGTCGCGCCTGTCACAGTGCTCTTGGTCCGTCGATGACGCGCTTTTTTTATGCCTGCACGCTAAAGCCCAACTGCAAGGCCGTCGCCGTAAACATTCGGCGGCGCGGTCATGTAATGTCACGCCCATCACAAAGTCCGAGCGCCGCCGGCAGGATGAGGGAACCTGGCGCCTCTGCGCGACTCGTCTAAGTAATAGCGCGACAGCCTCGCTAGCCAGTACGGAGCTGATGATGCCTACAACCTACAACATGGCCTTGGTGAGCCTGTCCATTCTCATCGCCATCGCCGGCTCCTTCACGGCGCTCGATCTGGCCAGCCGCGCGCGCGCCTCAACCGGCTGGCTTCACCATGCCTGGCTGTGCTCGGCGGCCGTCTCGATGGGCGGCAGCATCTGGTCGATGCACTTCGTCGGGATGCTGGCCTTCGGCATGCCCGGGATGGAGATCCGATACGATCTTGCGCTGACGCTCTGGTCACTGGTCTTGCCTATCGTCGTCACGGCCATCAGCTTCTTCGCGGTGAGCAGCCGCGGGCTGAGCCGCCTGACGCTCGGCATCGGTGGCCTGTTCATGGGCCTGGGCATCGGTTCGATGCACTACATGGGCATGGCCGCCATGACGATGCATGCAGAGCTGTCCTACGACGGACTATGGGTGGCCATCTCCTTTCTGATCGCCATCGGTGCCGCGACGGTCGCGCTCTGGCTGTCTGCCCGCGGCCCGCGGCTGATGCTGCAGACCGTAGCGGCAGTGGCGATGGGGTTCGCCGTGGCGGGGATGCACTACTCGGCGATGGCTGGCGCACGCTTCACACCTCTGCACGATGCCATGCCGGCGCCACCGGGCAGCGGCCTGGATCTGCTGACGCTGGCGCTGTCGGTCGCCGGCTCGACCTTCATCGTGCTCTTCTTCGGTTTGGCAGCCTCCATGCACGACCGACGCATGGCGGCGCTCAGCGAACGTGAGGCCAGCGCCCTGCGCCAGAGCGAGGAACGCTTTCGCGAGCTCTACAGCAAGACCCCGCTGCCGCTGCATGCGCTGGACCAGGATGGCTGCCTGGAATCGGTCAGCGACGCCTGGCTCGCCCTCATGGGCTATCGCCGGGAAGACGTGCTCGGCCGACCGCTGATCAATTTCATGACCGAGCGTTCCGCCCGTCAGATGCTTACCCAAGACTGGCCACAGCTGCTGAAGACCGGCGAATGCCTGGATGCCGAGTACCGCCTGGTGGCCCGGGCCGGCGCCTTCATTGACGTGCTCGCCTCCACGCGGCTCGAGCAGACCACGCGGGGCGCGCTGATCATCGGTGGCCTGGTGAATATCACCGAACGCCGGCATGCCGAGGCCGCGCTCCGCCAGGCACAGAAGCTCGAGGCGATTGGCAAGCTCACCGGGGGCATCGCCCATGATTTCAATAACCTGCTCGCCGTGATTGGCGGCAATCTCGAGCTGCTGCGCAAACGCTTGCCGAGCGACACCGCGCCACGTGCCGGCAGCCTGATCGAAAATGCCCTGCTCGCCACGCAGCGAGGCGCTGGCCTGGTGCAACGGATGCTGGCGTTCGCCCGCAAGCAGGACCTCAACCCCAGCTCCGTCCTGCTGCATGACGTGGTGCTGAACATGCGTGAATTGCTGCAGCGCTCGGTCACCGCGAACATCAGCATCGACACACGATTTCCGCTCGGCCTGCCGCCGGCCTATGTCGACGCGAACCAGCTGGAGATGGTGCTGATCAATCTCGTGGTCAACGCGCGCGATGCCATGCCGAACGGAGGCTCGATCTGCATCGAAGGCCAGGTGCGTACAGGCGAAACGCCGACGCAGGAGTTCGTCGCCCTGGTCGTGCATGACACGGGCACCGGCATGACACCCGAAACGCTGAGCCGGGCGACCGAGCCCTTCTATACGACCAAGGGCCCCGGCACGGGAACGGGCCTCGGCCTGTCGATGGCTCACGGATTGGCCGAGCAGTCCGGCGGCCGTCTGGTGATCGACAGCACCCTGGGCCACGGCACGACCATCGAACTGTGGCTTCCGCTGGGTACCGCTCGGGCCGCTGCACTCGCTGCGCCCGAGCCGGCCGAAGCGACGGCGACATCGGTTCCCGCGTTGACCGTGCTGGCGGTGGACGACGACCCGCTGGTGCTGGCCAACACGACCGCACTGCTGGAGGATCTGGGGCATCGCGTCACGGCCGTGAACAGCGGCGAGGCGGCGCTCGAACGCCTTCGCCAGCCGCGGGCGTTCGACCTGCTGATCACCGACCAGATGATGCCGGGCATGACCGGCACTCAGCTCGCGCGGATCGTTCAGGCCGAGCGACCGACCCTGCCGATATTGCTGGTCAGTGGCTTTGCCGAGCTGACGGAGGACGGTCGCCGCTTGCATACGCTGGCCAAGCCCTTCACCCAACAGACGCTCACCGTCGCCATCGGCGAAACGCTAGGGCGCCCGAACTCGAACGTCGTGGTGCCGCTGCATACACGCCGCTGACAGAAACGGAACCGGGGCAATGAACAAGCATTCCTCGGGAGAGAAACGGAAACCGATACGACTCGACGCCGCATCGGTCCCGTGCTGACAAGGTCAGGCCTTGCCTTTCTTCACCGCTTCGCCAGCGCCCAGGTCGGCACCGGTCATGGGATCGACCGAGACGTCGGACTGCGTGCGCACCGCCATCTGCTGCACGACCTTTTGCTCATCCTTGGCCAGCTTCACAGTGGGCTTGCCGTCGCCGCCGTCCACGGCCGGCTGGGGCGTTTCGACGAACTCCCATTCCGGTCCCTGGTTCCAGGGGCCCCGCAGGTCGCCCTCGCCCTGGGACATGTTGTAGTAGACGTTGGCGTACTGCGGCTCGCCCGGCAGCTTGCCCTGCGGGAAGTTGGGCTGGATGGAATGCAGCGCCTTCTCGAAGGATTTCTGGTGAGCGATTTCCCGAGTCATCAGGAATTTCAGCGCATCCTTGATGCCGGGGTCGTCGGTCACGTTGATCAGCCGTTCATAGACGATTTTCGCCCGCGCCTCGGCGGCAATGTTCGAACGCAGGTCGGCGGTGGGTTCACCGATGGTGTCGACATAGGCCGCGGTCCAGGGTATGCCGCCGGAATTGACCAGGGGCGCCCCGCCGCCATACAGCAGGGAGGTGATGTGCGAATCGTTGCCGTTGCCGGTGAGCGAGCGATACAGCTCGGCCTCTTCCTCCACGCCTTCTGCCATCTGGCCCTTGGCGCCCTTGTTGAGCATGCCGACGATGGAGCCGATCACCTCGAGGTGACTGAGCTCCTCGGTAGCGATGTCCATCAGCAGGTCCTTGCGACCTGGGTCGTCTTCGGCAACGCCCTGGGTGAAATAACGCATCGCCGCGGCGAGCTCGCCTTGCGGGCCGCCGAACTGTTCCAGCATCAGGTTCGCCAGGCCCGGATTGGGTCCAGCCACTCGCACGGTGTATTGAAGCCGTTTGTTATGGACGAACATGGTTCACCTCTTAACGTGTGGACTTCCCTAATTGAATGCCTCCCTGAACGGTTATGCGGGTCGTGCTCTGCCGGCTGGCACTGCCCGCCCTGTAAGGTGGATCGTCGTTCCGGACGCCCGTCCGATTGAATTTTCCTATCCGCGGGATTGGCGATAGCAATGGGACGAATGCATCGGCGCTTTGTCGATGCGCCGTGTCGGGCGAGTAGCGGCGGGTTCATATCAGCTACTAGCGTCTGCGAGTGGAACGTCTGCCGCGCGCCTGCATCTATTTGTCACCCCATCATCAGGTGACGCCATGTCTCGCACACCCCTGCTCCGCCTGCCCGGCCTCACCGGCCTGGTGCTTGTCGTCACGTCACTGTCCGCCCTACCAGCGCTGGCCGAATCCAGGGAAACGCTGGGCTGGGTCGAGGAAGGTCTGGTTATGCCGGAAAAGACGCGCGTCAAGTTCAAGCTCGATACCGGCGCGCTCACGTCATCGATGCACGCCGAGAACATCGAGCGCTTCGAAAAGACGGTGACGACTGGGTGCGTTTCACCCTCGAGCTGGACGACATCCAGAACGATGAGCAGGTCGAGACCCGTCTGGAGCGCAAGGTGGTCAGAACCACCAAGGTGCGTGGCGCGGGTGGCGCCGAGGAGCGCCCTGTGGTGCTGATGAAGGTGTGCCTGGGCCGCCGCGTCCACGAAGCGCAGTTCTCGCTGAACGACCGCGACAAGATGAACTACCCGGTGCTCATCGGCCGCCGTCTGCTCGAAGAGATCGGCCCGGTGGATGCCGCCCGGACCTTCACGCAAGAACCCAGGTGCGACGCCTGAACCGCTGAGCCCGTCATCCATCGCCAAGCGGGCCTGACCGGGAACCGGAAGGGCCGTCACGGGGCTCTGATACGAAACACCCATGTGTTTCGCCTGGAGCCTTTCATGCACGATCACCAACCGACCGTCGTCATCTGCGGAGCCACTGCCGGCGTGGGTCGCGCGACGGCCCATGCCTTCGCTCGAGCCGGCTACCGCATCGCCCTGATCGCCCGCGGGGCAGCTGGGCTGGACGACACCGCCCATGCACTGCGAGCCCAGGGCGCGACCGTTCTGCCGATTGCCGCGGACGTGGCCGATGCCGAGGCGATCGATCGCGCAGCCGATCGCGTCGAGGCCGAACTGGGCCCCATCGACGTCTGGGTGAACGCGGCGATGGCCACCGTGTTCGGCCCGGTGCAGCAGATCAGCGCGGCCGAGTACAAGCGGGTGACGGATGTCACCTATCTGGGCTTCGTACATGGCACCCTGGCGGCGCTGCGGCATATGCGGCCGCGCAACCACGGCACCATCGTGCAGGTCGGATCGGCCCTTTCGTATCGGGCGATCCCGCTGCAATCGGCCTATTGCGCGGCAAAGTTCGCCATCCGCGGCTTCACCGATTCGCTGCGCTGCGAGCTCATCCACGATCGCAGCCGGGTACGCGTGACCATGGTCCAGTTGCCGGCACACAACACGCCGCAGTTCGACTGGTCGCGCAACAAGATGGACCATCGCCCGCAGCCGGTTCCGCCGATCCATACGCCCGAGGTCGCTGCGCGGGCCATCTTGCGAGCCGCGCAGGACGCACCGCGTGAGCTGTGGCTGGGCGGTGCATCGTTCAAGGCGATCATCGGCAATTTCTTCATGCCCGGCCTGCTCGACCGAATGATGGCGCGACAGGCCTGGGACGGGCAGTTGACAGACGAACCGTCGCGGCCCGACCAGCCAGACAACCTCTTCGAGCCCGTCGAGGGCCTGCATCGCGTCGACGGGCGTTTCGACGATCGGGTCAAGGACCATGCGACGGCGTTGAACAGCGAGACGGTCGGCAAACTGGCCGTTGCCGGGTTGGCCGCGGCAACCGCCGGGGCGGTTGCGCTGGTCGCTTCGATCGCCCGCCGCGACCGGCGCTAGGACGTGCGCAACTCCTGGCGTGCCTGGCGTATCACCGAATAGCCTGCCGACAGCGCCAGGCCAGCCATCACCAGGGCGACCCCAAGGTCGGGCCAGGCAGAGCCGGTCCCGAACACGCCAGCTGCAGCGGCCATCACCGCGATGTTGCCCAGCGCGTCATTACGGCTGCACAGCCAGACCGAGCGCATGTTCGAATCGCCCTCGCGAAAGGCGTAGAGCATCAACGCGACCGCCACGTTGGCCAGCAGCGCCAGCGCACCAATGACGCCCATGGTCATCGGCTCGGGGAGCACGCCGGCGTGTAGCGACCAGCCGGCACGTGCCAGCACGAACAGACCGAAGGTCATCATGGTCACGCCCTTGAGCAGCGCGGCACGCGCACGCCAGACCAGGCCCATCGACAGGACCACCAGCGAGATGCCGTAGTTGGCCGCATCGCCGGCGAAGTCAATGGCATCGGCGAGCAAGGAAACCGACCCCGAACGCAGGCCGCTGACGATCTCCACACCGAACATCGCCAGATTGATCACCAGCGCCACCCAAAGCGCCTTGCGAAAGGCAGGCCCGACCGCCGGTGTGGCGCACCCTGAATCACAGCATTTCGACGACATGGAAAGCCTCCTCGACTATAGTCGGCGTGATTGCACACCCTGGAGTCGCTACAGGGTCAATACCCCTGACCGGAGGCACCATGCGCATCGGTGAGCTGAGCGCCGCGGCTGGCGTGGACGTCGAGACCATCCGCTACTACGAGAAGATCGGCCTGATGCCGGCGCCCGAGCGTGGCGCCAACGGCTACCGCGCCTATTCCGAGCGACAACTGGCGCAGCTGACGTTCATTCGCCACTGCCGCGCGCTGGACATCGGGCTGGCCGACGTCCGCCGCCTGCTGGAATTCTCCACCCACCCCGATGCCAGCTGCGGCGACATCAACCTGCTGATCGATGAGCAACTCGAGCGGGTCCGCGCACGGCTGGACAGCCTGCACGCGCTCGAGCGGCAACTGCAGACGCTGCGCAGCGCCTGCAGCGGCGAGCATCCGGTCGAGGGCTGCGGCATCCTCAACGAGCTGGGCAGCCGTCAGCCGCGCGCCTAGCCGGACCGCGAGAGGCGACGTTCCGGCCAATATCAGGCGCGGCGCGCCACACCTGCTTGGCCGATGGCGTCCCGCTTGGCTACTCTGCGCCTCCGTTTTGCACGAGGCACCCTGATGCCCCTGTTCGACCTGCTGTTGCTCATCGCGGCCGGATTCGCCGCCGGCGGCATGAATGCCCTCGCCGGTGGCGGTACCTTCTTCTCCTTTCCCGCCCTGTTGGCCACCGGGCTTGCGCCTGTCACCGCCAACGCGACCAACGCTGTCGCGCTCTGGCCCGCGAGCCTGGCAGCTGCCTGGGCCGCGCGATCAGCCCTGCGCCCGCTCGGGCGTTACCTGATCCCCTTGCTGGTGGCGGGTCTGGCCGGCGGTCTGCTGGGCGGGCTCCTGCTGCTGGCCAGCGGCGACGACGTCTTCAGTCTGCTGATTCCCTGGCTGCTCCTGCTGGCCACCGCGCTGTTCGCCGCCAGCCCCTGGCTGAGCCGGTGGCTGGCGGCACGGCGCAAGGAAGACAACGCGATTCCACCACACGCGCGTGCCTCGCTTGCCGCGCACGGCCTGGTGTCGATCTACGGCGGTTACTTCGGCGCCGGAATGGGCATCCTGCAGTTGGCCGCCTTCTCCATCGAAGGCCATCAGCTGGTCCGCGCCAACGCGCTGAAAAACCTAATTTCCGCCGTGATCTACAGCGTCGCCACGGCCACCTTCATCATCGCCGGCCGGGTCAGCGGTTACGAGCTGGCGATCCTGCTGGTCGGCACCACGCTGGGCGGCTATGCCGGCGGCGCGCTGAGCAAGACGCTGCCGGCGCCCTGGCTGCGCCGCTTCGTGATCCTGGTGGGTGCAGGCATGACGCTGTACTACTTCCATGCTCAATACGGGCCGCTGCTGGCGAGCGCCTAGCCAAAAGGACCACCCGCTCGGCTTATGGCTTATGCGGCTCAGCTCTGCTAGTGTCGCGACCGTTCCAGAGCAGCCGCAGAGACCCGCTTCGCCATGGCCCGCAAGAAAGTCGCCCTCGATTTCGAACAATCCCTCGCCGAGCTACAGCAGCTGGTCGAACGCCTCGAAAGTGGCGAGCTGTCGCTGGAGGACTCGCTGACCTGCTTCGAACAGGGCATCGGCCTGACCCGCGATTGCCAGGCCGCGCTGAACCAGGCCGAGCAGAAGGTGCAGATGCTGCTGGAACGTGACGGGAAGCTGCAGGAAGTCCCCTTCGAGGCGGACCCCGAAGCATGATTGCGGACTACCAGAAACGCTGCCAGCAACGCGTCGACCATTGCCTCGATACGCTCTTCGCCCCGCCTCATCCACAACTCGAACGCCTGTACCATGCCATGCGCTACAGCGTCATGAACGGTGGCAAGCGCGTGCGCCCATTGCTGGTCTATGCCGCCTGCGAAGCACTGGACGGCGACCACGCCGATGCCGACGGTGCCGCCTGTGCGGTGGAGCTGATCCATGCCTATTCCCTCGTCCACGACGACCTGCCGGCAATGGACGACGATGACCTGCGCCGGGGCCAGCCCACCACGCACAAGGCCTTCGACGAAGCCTGTGCCATCCTCGCCGGAGACGGCCTGCAGAGCCTGGCATTCGAAGCCCTCGCCGTAGAGGCGCACAACCCAGCGGATCCGGCCCTGCGCCTGCAGATGCTTATCAGCCTGGCCCGCGCCGCCGGCCCCGCCGGCATGGTCGGCGGGCAGGCCATCGACCTGGGCTCCGTCGGTCTGAAACTCGACCGCGCGGCACTCGAGCTCATGCACAGGCACAAGACCGGCGCGCTGATCGAGGCCAGCGTGCGCCTTGGCGCCCTGGCCAGCGGACGTGCCGATACGGAGAAGCTCGCCGCGCTGCAACGGTACGCCCAGTCCGTCGGCCTCGCCTTCCAGGTGCAGGACGACATACTCGACGTGGAAAGCGATACCGCTACGCTCGGCAAGCATCAGGGCGCGGATATCGCGCGCGATAAACCGACCTATCCAGCCCTGCTCGGCCTGGACGAGGCCAAGCGCTACGCCCTCGAGCTTCGCGACCTGGCATTGGCGGCCATCGAGCCGTTTCCGGCCAGCGCCGAACCGCTGCGCGAACTGGCGCGCTTCATCGTCGAGCGGCGCAGTTGAACACGCAGCCGCTACCGTTGGCACCGGGGTCGTTCTTCTCGCTGTAACCATCAGTTAAACTGCGGCTCTTTTTCAAATAAAACGATTCGCCTGATGCCCAAGACGTTCCATGAGATTCCTCGGGTGCGCCCTGCGACGCCCGTTCTAGACCGCGCAGCCACGCCAGAGCGGTTGCGCCGACTGGGCGAAGCGGAACTTGAAGTACTCGCCGATGAGCTGCGCCAGGACCTGCTTTACAGCGTCGGGCGCACCGGTGGTCACTTCGGGGCCGGGCTCGGCGTGATCGAGCTGACCATCGCGCTGCACTACGTCTACGACACGCCGAAGGACCGCCTGGTCTGGGACGTCGGCCACCAGGCGTACCCGCACAAGATCCTGACCGGTCGTCGCGAGCGCATGGAAAGCCTGCGCCAGAAGGACGGCCTGGCCGCGTTTCCGCGCCGCAGCGAGAGCGAATACGACACCTTCGGCGTCGGCCATTCCAGCACCTCCATCAGCGCCGCACTGGGCATGGCGATCGCCGCCCGCCTGCAGGGCAAGAAGCGCAAGTCGATCGCGGTGATCGGTGACGGTGCGCTTACTGCCGGCATGGCCTTCGAAGCGCTGAACCACGCCCCGGAGGTCGGCGCGGACATGCTCGTGGTGCTGAACGACAACGACATGTCGATCTCACGCAACGTGGGCGGGTTGTCCAACTATCTGGCGAAGATTCTCTCCAGTCGCACCTATTCGAGCATGCGCGAAGGCAGCAAAAAGGTGCTTTCGCGACTGCCGGGTGCCTGGGAGATCGCACGCCGCACCGAAGAGTACGCCAAGGGCATGCTGGTACCCGGCACCCTGTTCGAGGAGCTCGGCTGGAACTACATCGGCCCCATCGACGGCCATGACCTGCCGACACTGATCGCGACGCTGCGCAACATGCGCGACCTGTCCGGCCCACAGTTCCTGCACGTGGTAACGAAAAAGGGCAAGGGCTTCGCCCCCGCCGAAGTCGACCCCATTACCTGGCACGCCATCAGCAAACTGGAGCCGGTCGGCAGTCCCGCCGCGCCGAAGAAACCCAGCGGCCCCAAATACTCGAATGTCTTTGGCCAATGGCTGTGTGACATGGCGGCCGCCGACCCCCGCCTCACCGGCATCACGCCGGCGATGAAGGAAGGCTCCGACCTGATCGCATTCAGCGAGCGCTATCCCGATCGCTACTTCGATGTAGCGATCGCCGAACAGCACGCCGTGACGCTTGCCGCCGGCATGGCCTGCGAGGGCGCCAAGCCGGTCGTGGCGATCTATTCGACCTTCCTCCAGCGCGCCTACGATCAGTTGATCCATGACGTCGCGGTGCAGAATCTCGATGTGCTCTTCGCCATCGACCGCGCCGGGCTAGTCGGCGAGGACGGGCCGACACACGCCGGCAGTTTCGACCTGTCCTACCTGCGCTGCATCCCCGGCATGCTGGTCATGACGCCGAGTGATGAGAACGAAATGCGCCGCATGCTGACCACCGGTTACCACTTCCAGGGGCCTGCTGCAGTGCGCTACCCACGCGGCAACGGCCCGAACGCGACCATCGAGCCCGGCCTCGAACCGCTGGAGATCGGCAAGGGCGTGGTGCGCCGCCAGGGTGAGGACGTCGCCCTCCTGGTCTTTGGCGTTCAGCTGGCCGAGGCCATGAAGGTCGGCGAATCGCTGGGTGCCACCGTGGTCGACATGCGTTTCGTCAAGCCGCTGGACGAAACGCTGGTAGCCGAGCTCGCCGGCAGCCACCGATTGCTGGTCACGATCGAGGAAAACAGCATCATGGGCGGTGCTGGCAGCGCGGTCGGCGAGTACCTCGCTGGCAGCAACCGGCTCACCCCGATCCTGCACCTGGGCCTGCCCGACTATTACGTCGAGCACGCCAAGCCCAGCGAAATGCTACGCGAATGCGGCCTGGACGCCGCCGGCATCGAAACGGCCGTTCGCGCACGGCTGGCCTTGCTGGAGCCTGTCAGGACCGCCTAAGGCTCGGCTCCCGCCATCACCTCGCAGAGCTTCCCGATCGCCCCCAGCATCTGGAAGCTCGGTCGCTCCAGCCCCTTGTCGGGCACTTCCCAGAGCTGCTCTTTGCGCACGGCTTCAAGCTGCGGCCAGGCTCGCCATTCGGCCAGCTGCGCACCGCTGCCGGCAAGAATCACCTCCGGGTTGCGCGACAGCACCGACTCCACGCTGACCTGCGGAGCGGGCAGGCTCAGGTCGGCGAACAGGTTCCGCCCCCGCAAACACCAATGGCATCGCTGACGATCTGCGTACCGCCGAGCGTGTACAGGGGGCGATTCCAGACCTGATAGAACACCGACACCGGCCGCGCTCGCCCGTAGCGCTCGCGCAGGTCCGCCAACCCCTCGTTGAATCGCTGCTCCAGTTCGCGCCCGTTGTCAGCTCGCCCGATGCGCTGACCGATCCGCGCGAACTGCCGGGCCAGCTCGGCCAGCGAAGCCGGGTCGGCAACCAGTACGGGTATTCGGAATTGCTCCAGCTGTTCGCGTTGTGCCCGGCTGATGCTGTCGGGCCAGAGCAGGACCAGCGTCGGCCGCAATGACAGCAGCTTCTCCATTTCCAACTGGCCAATCCGACCGACCGAAGGTACCTGCGCCAACGCCTCGGGCCGCTCGCCGCCGTCCAGCACGCCGACCAGCAGGTCCGCCGCGTCGAGTTCCAGCATGATTTCGCTGAGCGACGGTGCCAGGCTGACGACACGTTCGGCCGCCATCGCCGGCACGCCGAGACACAGCAGCAGGCCGAGCCAGAAGCGGATCAAGCCAACTGCCTCGGCACACGGTAGAGCACCAGCAAAGCCAGACTGCCCGCCACCAGCAAGGTGCGCGGAACTTCATCGAGGCCGAACAGGCTGCCAAGCGCGGCGATCCAGGCCGGCAACGAGGCCAGCATGAGCGCGCGCAGGCGGAGCCGTCGAAGTGACTTCCAGCCTTCGGGCTCGGCGTCACTGCCCATGACCTTTTCCAGATGGATCAGCCCATGCTTGTAGGCGCGAAAACCCGCCAGGCTGGGAAAGAGCGAAAGGAGGCCGGCAACGAAGATCAACAGGCCGAAGCGCTCATCGAACGTGCCAAGCCGACCAACGACCAGCGCCGGCACGATCATCAGCAGCGCCTGCCGCCAGCCGTCACGCGCCAGTTGCCGGCGCATCGCCTCGCGGGTCACGACTGCTCGGCTTCGCCCTGATGAATCTCGCCGAGCATATGTCCGAGCTTGCCGGCCTTGGTCGCCAGGTACTTGCGGTTGTAGGGGTTGTGGGCAATCTCCAACGGCCGCCGCTCGGCGACCCGGATGCCGAAGCCCTGCAACGCCTTGACCTTGCGCGGGTTGTTGGTCATCAGCTTGATCTCGGCGATGCCCAGGTGTTCGAGCATGGGCAGGCAGATGCCGTAATCCCGCATATCCGGCGCAAAACCCAGGCGCTCGTTCGCCTCGACGGTATCGGCACCGCCGTCCTGCAGCTCGTAGGCGCGAATCTTGTTCAGCAAGCCGATGCCGCGGCCTTCCTGACGCAAATAGAGCAAGGCACCACGGCCTTCGTCGGCGATCGCGCGCAGGGCCGCTTCCAGCTGAAAACCGCAATCGCAACGCAGGCTGAACAACGCATCACCGGTCAGGCACTCCGAATGCAGCCGACCCAGCACGGGTTTGCCATCGGCCACGTCGCCCATCGTCAGAACGACATGCTCCTTGCCAGTATCCTGGTCGAGAAAACCATGCATGGTAAACACACCGAACGGCGTCGGCAGTTTGGAAGCGGCGACGAACACGACAGGCACCGGAGAGACTCCAGAAGACGGAAAAGCGGATATTGTAACAGCAACTGGAAGCCGGGAGCTGGAAGCAAACCAGCCAGAAGCCGACGCCGCGGCTACCCGCCCCCATCCATGCAAGGTGCCGGCATCCGGCTTGTTACCGGTCTAGCAAAGAATCAGATCTTCGACTCGAGCTTGAGCACACCTTGCTCCTCGCGCCAGCTGATCCGGTTGAGGAAGCTCATGCCGAGCAGCACGTCGGCCGGGAAGCCACCCTCGACCACAACGGCTTCCACACCGAGCACGTCGATCCCACCCACCTTGACGCTGTTGAGGTTGACGCGCCAGGCCTTTGCATTGCCGCTGGCCGTGCCGACCACGATCTGCCGTCCGTTGACCCGGTAGTCGATGCCCAGTCGTCGCGCCTGGTTCTCGTTGATGGCCACCGACGTGGCGCCTGTGTCCACGAGGAACTGGACCGACTGGCTGTTGATCGAGCCGGCCACCCAGTAGTGGCCACCCTGCCCCTTGGCCACGCTCAACTGCTGGCGGCTCGGTTCGGCGAAGCCTGCGCTCAGTTCGCGCGTGAGGGCATAGCGACGCTCCACGCCCTCGACCCGGAGTACGGCACCCGTGGCATCGGCGCTGACGACCACCACACCCCCCAGGTCCGGCCTGCCCCACGCGAACCAGCTTGCGCTGGCCCTCGACATTGATCACCGCCGCCCCCGGGAACAATCCCACAACCTGCACCCGCGGCGCGGCCAGGGTGGCGGCGATGGGGAGCGAAAACAGCATCACGGCGGACAAGAGAACGGTTAGGCGCATCGATGAGTTCCTCGGCAGGCAGACCGGCATTCTTCCATGGGCTCCGCCGCGGTGCAGCGACCCGACGCACAGGACGACCTGTCAGCCGACCAGCAACACGGCCAGATGCATCAGGCCGCAGGCAACAATGCCGGCGAGGATGTCGTCGAGCATGATGCCCAGCCCACCGTGAACCTGCCGGTCGACCCAGCTGATCGGCCAGGGTTTGAAGATGTCCAGGACCCTGAACACGACGAAGCCCAGCAGCAGCCAGTGCCAACCTGCCGGCACCAGCCAGAAGGTGATCCAGATACCGGCGAATTCATCCCAGACGATGCCTTCGTGATCATGAACGCCGAGATCCTGGGCGACCTTGCCGCAGAGCCAGATGCCGAAGAGCATGCTGGCAAGCGCGACCAGTCCGTGCCCCCAGCCTGGCATCGCCTGCCACAGCGGCACGAAGGCCAACGCGACCAGCGAACCCCAGGTGCCCGGTGCCTTCGGCAACGTGCCGGAACCGAAGCCGAACGCCAGGTTGTGCCACGGATTGTTCCATACCGAGGCCGGCATGTTTTCGGCGGTAGGCTGCGAGGGATCGGTCAAACCGTTCGTCCTTCTTCTACTGGCCAGGCGCGCGGCCGCTAGCCTTGGAAATGGTTGTAGCCGCGACGATGCGGGGCAACGGCGCGGCCAGCGGTGTCGAGCAGATGCACGCCCTCGCCTCGGGCAACGTGGCCGATGACATGGATCGGCCAGCCCTCTTCGCGCAAGCCAGGTGCCGCATCCGCCGGCAGCGTGAACGCCAGGACGTAGTCATCGCCTCCGGCAAGGGCGCATTGCAGGCCGCGCTCCGCACCGGCGACCGCCAGCAGCGCACTGGACAAGGGGACTCCGGGATTGCTCGATGATCAGCGAAACGGACGATGCCGCAGCGATGTGCGCGCAGTCAGCCAACAGGCCATCCGAGATGTCCAACGCCGCCGTGGCCCTGCCGCGTAGCGCTTGGCCCAAACCAAGCTGCGGTTGCGGCGACCAGTAGCGGCTGAGCAGCTCAGCCGCCTCGGGCGTATGCCCGTCGCGCTCACCCAGCACGATCGGCAAGGCACCGGCCGCGTCACCCAGCGCACCACCGACGCAAAGCAGGTCACCGGGCCGGGCACCGCTGCGCAACAATGCATGCCCGGACGGGACACGACCGAACACCGTCAGCGTCATGCTCAATGGGCCGCGCGTGGTATCGCCGCCCAGCAGGCGCATCCCGCAGCTGGCCGCCATCGCATCCAGACCGTGCGCGAAAGCTGCCAGCCAATCGGGGTCCACGGAGGGAATCGTCAGGGCCAGGGTGAACCCCACAGGTGCCGCACCCATGCCGGCCAGGTCGCTGGTCGACACGGCCAGTGCACGCTGGCCGAGCAGGCCAGGGTCGCCACGTTCGGGGAAATGCACCCCGGCCACCAGCGTATCGGTGGAGACGGCAAGCTGCTCGCCCGGCGCCACCCCAAGCAGGGCGCAATCATCGCCGACACCCAAGGCGACCCCATCGGCCTCGCCGCTCATCCGGGCACAGGCGGCGGCGGCGAAGTAACGACGGATCAGCTCGAATTCACCCATCAGACAGGGCTCGCTCAGCGCTTGTTAGCGCCGACCTCCGCACTTCTCAGGCTCGGCGCCAGCTTGTCCAGCACGCCATTGACGAACTTGTGCCCGTCGGTCGCACCGAACACCTTCGCCAACTCGATGCCTTCATTAATTACGACACGATAAGGCACGTCGATCCGGTGCATCAGTTCGAAGGTCGACAGGCGCAGGATTGCCAGCTCGACCGGATCGAGCTCATCCAATGGCCGATCGAGATGCGGCGTGATGGCGTCGTCGACTTCCGTCTTGGCCCGCGCTACGCCGGTCAGCAGCTCATGGAAATAGGTGCCGTCGACGCCCGAGAAGTCATTGTCGACGCGGAACTGCGCCTCGATTTCGTTGAGGCTCTGGCCAGCCATGTGCCATTGATACAGGGCCTGCATGGCCAGGCTGCGCGCGACACGACGCGTGGCGATCTTGCCCTTGGCCTTTTGCGGGGCACCCTGACTGTCGTCGTGGTTCAGGCTCACTTGGCCTCCAGCTGCGCCAGCAGACTCACCATTTCCAGAGCAGAAAGCGCGGCTTCGGCGCCCTTGTTGCCGGCCTTGGTACCGGAGCGCTCTATGGCCTGTTCGATGGAATCGACGGTCAGCACGCCGAAAGCCACCGGTACGCCGAACTCCATGGAGACCTGCGACAGGCCCTTGGTGCATTCGCCAGCGACGTATTCGAAGTGGGGGTGCCGCCACGGATAACGGCGCCAAGCGCGATGATGGCGTCGTACTCACCCTGTTGTGCGACCTTCTGGGCGACCAGCGGGATTTCGAAGGCACCCGGCGCGCGGATGATGGTGATGGCGCCTTCAGCGATGCCATGGCGGACCAGCGCATCGACGGCGCCGCTGACCAGGCTCTCGACAACGAAGCTGTTGAAGCGGCCAACGACCAGGGCGAATTTCCCCTGCGGGGCGATGAAGGTACCTTCGATGGTCTTCAGTGTCATAGGTGGTTTCTCATCTCTTTAAAGAACGAAGGCGCCGCGTTGCATCGCGGCGCCCTGACATCGTCTATTCGGCGGGCAGGTATTCTACAACTTCCAGATCAAAGCCGGATATCGCGTTGAACTTCATCGGCGAGCTCATCAGGCGCATCTTGCGCACGCCGAGGTCACGCAGGATCTGCGACCCGGCCCCGACGGTGCTGTAGGTCGCGGGCGTCGGCGACTGCTGGCGGTTGAGCTGCGCCAGCAGCTGCGGACCGGTCAGCGGATTGCCAAGCAGCAGCACCACGCCGCTGCCGGCCTTGGCCACCTCGCCCATCGCCGCACGCAGACTCCAGCGCCCCGGCACGGTGACCAGCAGCAAGTCGCGCAGCGGCTCCATGTTGTGCACGCGGACCAGCGTTGGCATTTCCGGCGAGATCTCACCGCGGGTCAACGCCATGTGCACGGTGTCTTCCACGCTGTCGCGGTAGGTGACCAGGGTGAACTGGCCCAGCTCGGTCTCCAGAGGTTGCTCCGAGACCCGCTCGACGGTGCGCTCATGAATCATCCGATAGTGGATCAGGTCCGCGATGGTGCCGATCTTCAGTCCGTGCTGCTCGGCGAACAGCTCGAGCTCCGGGCGGCGCGCCATGGTGCCGTCATCGTTCATGATTTCGCAGATCACCCCGGATGGCTCGAAGCCGGCCATCCGCGCCAGGTCGCAGGCCGCTTCGGTGTGGCCCGCGCGTGCGAGAACGCCGCCCGGTTGCGCCATGAGCGGGAAGATGTGACCGGGGCTGACGATGTCCTCGGCCACCGCATTCTTCGCCACCGCGGCCTGCACGGTACGCGCGCGGTCGGCGGCGGAGATGCCGGTGGTCACGCCGACCGCCGCCTCGATGGAGACGGTGAACTTGGTGCCGAAGCCGGACCCATTGCGCGGCGCCATCAGCGGCAACTGCAGGGTTTCGCAGCGCTCGCGGGTCATCGGCATGCAGATCAGACCACGGGCGAAGCGGGCCATGAAATTGATGTGCTCGGCGGTCACGCATTCCGAGGCGACGATGATGTCGCCTTCGTTCTCGCGGTCCTCGTCATCCATGAGGATGACCATCTTGCCGGCGCGGATGTCTTCGATCAGTTCTTCAGCGGTGTTGAGCGCCATGGGGCGTCTCCTCAATTCTTCAGGTAGCCGTGTTCGGCAAGAAAGCTTTCCGTGAGGCCCGAGGCATTCGGCTCGGCGGCTTTCTCGCCGAGCAGCAAGCGCTCCAGGTAACGCGCCAGCAGGTCCACCTCAAGGTTCACCTGTCGCCCAGGGCGGTAGTCGACCATGATGGTTTCGGCCAGGGTGTGCGGCACGATGGTGAGGTCGAACTCCGCGCCGTTGACGGCATTGACGGTCAGGCTGGTGCCATCGACGGTGATCGACCCCTTGAGCGCGATGTACCGGGCAAGCTCGCGCGGCGCACGGATGCGGAACTGCACGGCCCGTGCGTTTTCCTCGCGCGACACCACTTCGCCGACGCCATCGACGTGCCCGCTGACCAGGTGGCCACCGAGCCGGCTGGTGGGCATCAGCGCCTTCTCCAGGTTGACCCGGCTGCCGGGCTTGAGGTCGACGAAGGCGGTACGCGCCAGGGTCTCGCGGCTGACATCGGCCCAGAAACCGTTGCCCGGCAGTTCGACGGCCGTCAGGCAGACGCCGTTGACCGCGATGCTGTCGCCAAGCTTGACGTCGGCCAGGTCCAGCTTGCCGGTCTGGACCAGCACGCGGACGTCACCGCCCTTGGGCGTCATCGCACCGATGGTGCCGATGGCTTCGATTATTCCTGTGAACATGCGGCCTCCCGCGGAAGGCTGGTGCAAAAAAACATGTAACGAACTCCTGTTTTGAGAAAAACAGGGCGCTGCAGATCGATAGGGAGTGGGCACGCGCACGAACGGCGCACGCCGAGGCATCCCGCTCTCTCTCATCCGGACTATACCGTCGGCCCCGGAATCACACCGGGTCTGCTGACCTTGCCTTGAGCAAGCGCTCGCGGGCTCGTTGCATCTGAAAACGGCCTACGCCGGCATGCCGAGCATGCTCGCTGCGCTTTCAGCTTGCTTCATTACCGCCGGTGGGGAATTTCACCCCGCCCTGAGAACGTGGGCCGAAGCCCGGCGCAGTTTTTACCACAGTTCCGCGGGGGCTGCAGCCGCCGGGGCGCTGTCAGTGGCCTGCGAAACATTTCTTTACGCGCCGGAAACTACCGCTTCGCCTGTTGGTCCATACGCATCGCACCGGTTATTGGTGCCTGCAAGACGATCAGGATGGAACGTCATTCCCGCACGACTTCGTACCGCATACGCGCAGGAGCCGCACGTAACGTATCTGCGCGACAGCACGATAAAAGGAAGAACGCTCCGACCCTAAATAGACGCCACGAGGGATGGGTATGTCAGGGGTTACGGCTATGCAAACGGAGGCTGCCCGGTACGCAGCCGAGATCGACCAGAACGGCTATGCCGTTCTCGAACGATACATCGCGCCCGAGGTGCTCCAGCAGGGCCGCAGCTTCATCGAGCAGCAGGTTGTCGCGCATGCTGGCGAGTACTTCGCCATTCACGGCATCGAAGCGCTGGGCGGCACCATCATCGCAGCGCTGGCCCTCTCCTCGCCCTTCAAGGAGATGATGAGGGACCTGTATCGCATTCAGGCCGGACGAGATCCAGCGCCGACCGAGCAGATCTTCCCGGTCATTCGTTGCCTGCAGGGCCGGACCGGACTGAAGCAATCGCACTTCTACCATTTCGATGCCACGGTAGTGACAGCACTATTGCCCCTGCACATTCCGACCGAAGGCAAGCACTGCGGGGACCTGATCCTTTTCCCGAACCTGCGCGGGATTCGCTTCAATGCGTTGCGTAACGTGATCGAGAAGGCCGTGCTGCATAACACACTCAGCCAGAAGCTCGTTGCGTTCGCTGTGCGCCGTGGCTGGTTGCAGCCCATTCGCCTGAAGCTGGTGCCAGGCAACCTCTACCTGTTCTCGGGCTACCGCAGCTTGCACGCCAACGACGTATGCGACCCGAAGCTACTGCGCGCGACAGCCCTGTTTCATTTCGGCAACCCGCACCACGACAGTCTGCTGGCGCGACTGCTGCTGGGCGCCAACAAGCGCAAGGCCAAACTGGATCACAACGGGCTGCGCCCCACTGGGCCGCAGCCCATTCCAGAAGCGACCGAGTCAGCCTTGCGGGACGGCGGTGATCTTCCAGTCATCGCCCACGGCGCGGATATCCACGATCCGCAACTCGCGGGCCTCGCGCATGCGCTCGAGCGGCAGGTCTAGCAAGGGACGCGCCGAGGAACCGAGAAATTTCGCCGCGACGAACAGCAGGTATTCATCGATCAGGCCCTGCGCAGCGAACGCACCAGCCAGTCGTGGCCCGGCTTCGAGCAGCACCTCGTTGACGCCGCGGCCGGCCAGTTCACGCAGCAGGCCCGGCAGATCGACACGCCCTTCTGGCGTAGGCAGGGCCAGCAATTCATGACCGCCTGCCTGATAGCGGGCGGCCGGCTCATTGCCGAGGCTGGCGACCAGGGCCGGACCCGCCTGGAAAAAAGGTGCGTCCAGTGGAACGCGCAGCCGGCCATCGACCAGCACGCGCACCGGCGGTCGCTGCAGCGCCAGCTGGGTCAGCTCGTCATCCAAGCCAAGCTCCGCGGCGCGTACGGTCAGCCGGGCATGATCCATCAGCACCGTATCGGCCCCGGTGAGCACCACGCTGGCTTGCGCGCGCAGGCGCTGCACCTCGGCCCTCGCGGCCGACCCTGTGATCCACTGGCTCTCACCACTGGCCATGGCCGTCCGGCCGTCGAGGCTCATCGCCAACTTGGCGCGCACATGAGGCAGCCCCGTTTCCATCCGCTTGATGAAACCGGCGTTCAGTGCCCGCGCCTCGTTTTCCAGCACACCGCTGCTGACTTCGATACCAACGCTGCGCAAGCGCGCCAGACCACGCCCCGCGACCTGCGGGTTGGGGTCCTGCATGGCGGCCACGACACGACCGACCCCTGCCTCGACCAACGCTTCGGCGCAGGGCGGCGTGCGTCCGTGGTGACTGCAGGGCTCGAGGGTGACGTAAGCGGTCGCGCCGCGGGCCGCCTCGCCGGCCTGGCGCAGGGCGTGCACCTCCGCATGCGGCTCACCGGCGCGCAGGTGCCAGCCTTCACCAATCAGCACGCCATCCTTGACGATGACGCAGCCGACGCGTGGGTTCGGATGGGTCGTGTACAGGCCCTTGCGCGCCAGTTGCAGCGCACGGGCCATCCAGGCGTGATCGTTGCTGTTCATTCGCTCTTGACGGGCTCGCGCGAGAGCCGCTCGATTTCCTCGCGGAACTCGTTGAGATCCTGGAAACGACGGTAGACCGAGGCGAAGCGGATATAGGCGACTTCATCGAGTTTCTGCAGCTCGGCCATCACCAGCTCGCCGAGCACGCGGGACTTGATCTCGCGCTCACCGGTCGCGCGCAGCTTGTGCTTGATATGGGCGATAGCCTCTTCCAGCCGCTCGACGCTCACCGGACGTTTCTCCAGTGCCCGCTGCATGCCGGCGCGCAGCTTTTCTTCGTCGAATGGCTGACGGCTGCCGTCCTGCTTGATCAGCCGGGGCATGACCAGTTCGGCGGTTTCGAAGGTGGTGAAACGCTCACCGCAGGCGAGGCATTCACGGCGGCGGCGCACCTGGTCGCCCTCGGCCACGAGGCGCGAATCGATGACCTTGGTGTCATGTGCACCACAGAAGGGACAATGCATGGTCTAGAGCTGTCAGACATGGGGACAGCCATGGTAGCGCATCCCTCCGGCAAGACAAATCGGCGGACTTGCTGCTATACAGGCGCCCATTGCAGGTCGCGTGGACACCTCGCGAGCGAAGGTCAGGCAAGGACTCGGCTTGCAACCGAGCCTGTTTTCTTGACGCCGCATGATCGAGCGCAGCAGTTTCCACAGGGCCTGATTCCCTGCATCTTTGAGGAGGCCGTCCGTGCCGTTACGCCCCTTTGCTTTGTCCGCCCTGCTGATGCTCCTTGCCGCCTGCTCGAGCCAGGAAACCCAGCGCCCGACGGCACCGGTCACCTTCGAGGAGCCGCCGCTGGCCACCACGCCGCTGCATGAACTGCACGGCAGCCTGATCGGTGTTCCGGCCGACAGCGAAGTCGAGCTGGCGCTCCTGGAAGTCAACCGCCGCGATGAACCGGACCGCCTGCTCAGCAACGTCCGCCTCAAGGGACGCGGCACCGAATTGCCGTTCATCCTCAAGTTCAACGCCGACAAATTCCCGCAGAATCAGCCCGTCGAGCTGCGAGGCCGGGTCACGCGCTCCGGCCAGTTGATCATGCGATTGCCGGCCGTGCCGGTTACCAGCGCAGCCAGCCAATCGCTGGGCCCGCTGCGGCTGGTCCCAGCGCCGTGATGCCGCCGGCGGGGCTGCAGGCCGAGCTGTCCGGATTGCTGGGAGACGCGAGACTCACCGCCACGCCGCTTCCCGGCACGGATATCCGCCTCTGGCTCATCGACCCGGACAACATGACGCGCGCCTTCAGCCCCGAAGAAACCCGGCGAATCCTGGAGGAACCACCCTACTGGTCCTTCTGCTGGGCCAGCGGGCTGGTGCTGGCTCGCTGGCTCGATGAGCGCCCACAGTGGGTCCGCGGCAAGCGCGTGCTGGACTTCGGCGCCGGATCGGGGATCGCGGCCATCGCCGCCGCACGGGCAGGCGCTGCCGAAGTGGTCGCCTGTGACATCGACCCGATCGCGCTGGCCTCCTGTCGGGCCAACGCCGAACTCAACGGGGTGCAACTAGGCTATAGCGAAGACTTCTTCGCCGAGGCCGACCGCTACGACCTGATCCTCGTAGCCGACGTGCTCTATGACCGGGCCAACCTGCCGCTCCTCGACCAGTTTCTCGGTCGCGGCCAGGAGGTGCTGGTGGCGGATTCGCGGGTGCGCGATTTCCACCATCCCCGGTATGCGCGACTGGCTGTCCTGGACGCCTGCACATGGCCGGACCTGGCCGAGCCTGCGGAGTTTCGCCGGGTCAGCCTTTATCACGCGGCGCGGAACCCGCGCTGAGGCGAGCTGCGCCGCGAGCTGGAGCCGATGTGACCATGAATAGCGACAAGCCCCTGCGCCTGTTTTTCGCCCTGCCCTGCCCGCCGCCCCTAGCCGGCTCGATCTGCCGCTGGCGAGACGCCCAGGGGTTGGCGGGGCGCCCCGTGCCCGAGGCCAACCTGCACCTGACCCTGGCGTTTCTCGGTAGCCAGCCGGCCCATACGCTCGACGCACTCGTCCAACTGGCTCGCCCGCTGCACACCGATGCCTTCGTGCTGCGCCTGGATGAACTGCACACCATCGGTCACGGCTTCGCCTGCCTGGTCCCGAGCCAGGTGCCACCGCCGTTGAGCCATCTGGTCGGTCAGCTGCATGCGAAGCTTTGTGCCCATGGCGTCGCGCTCGATTCACGCCCCTTCCTGCCGCACGTAACGCTGTCGCGCGAGACAGCGCCCGGGCCGCAGCCCAGGCCACCGGTATTCGAATGGCGAGTCGAGCGCTTCGGGCTCTACCTCTCGGAGAACGTCGGCCACGGCGTGCAATACCGTGAACTGTCGAGCTGGCCGCTGACCGCGCCGCGAGGCTGAGCCTCGGCCCCGCCCTTGCTTCCGCTACGGGTCATCCCCACTTACCATGCACGCCTAACTTCGCATGCGCCCACTTCGAGAGTGCCGATGAGCCAAACTCCCTACATCTTCGACGTCACCAGCGCCAACTTCGAACAGCTGGTGCTGGAAAACTCCTTTCACAAACCCGTGCTGGTGGATTTCTGGGCCGAGTGGTGCGCGCCGTGCAAGGCGCTGATGCCACTGCTGGCGAAGATCACCGAGGAGTATGGCGGCGAGCTGCTTCTGGCGAAGGTCAACTGCGACATCGAGCAGGAAGTCGTCGCCCGCTTCGGCGTACGCAGCCTGCCGACGGTGGTGCTGTTCAAGGACGGCCAGCCGCTGGACGGCTTCGCCGGTGCGCAACCGGAGTCGGCCATCCGCGCCATGCTGCAGCCGCACGTGCAGGCACCCGCCGCACCACAAGCCGATCTGCTGGACACGGCCCAGGCGCTATTCGCCGAGGGTCGTATCGGCGAGGCGGAAGGCCTGCTCAAGCAGGCCCTGGCCGAGGACAACGAGAACGCGCCGGTGCTGATCCTTTATGCCCGGTGCCTGGCCGAGCGTGGCGAGTTGGGCGAGGCCGAAACCGTACTGGACGCGGTCAAGGGTGACGAACACAAGCAGGCCCTGGCGGGTGCGCGGGCGCAGCTGACCTTCCTGCGTCAGGCCAACGACCTGCCGGAAGTCGCCGAGCTCAAGAGCCGCCTGGCGCAAAACCCCGAAGACGACGAGGCGGTCTACCAGCTGGCAGTGCAGCAGCTCGCGCGCCAGCAATACGAAGCGGCTCTGGATGGCTTGCTGAGGCTGTTCATACGCAACCGTGGTTACGCGGACGGTCTGCCGCACAAGACGCTGCTTCAGGTGTTCGACGTACTGGGCAACGACCATCCCCTGGTCACGACCTATCGCCGCAAGCTGTACCAGGCGTTGTATTGATCCTGCGGGGCCGCGACGGAAACGCCTGCGGTCATTCCGCCCCATGAATCGTGGGCCCTAAGCCGGATTAGCCGAAGGCGTAATCTGGCTTAGGGCCACAGCGTTCAGCCCAGCAACCGTCGTAGTTCCCCGCAGTCGAGCGCATGCAGGTCGGTCAACTCGGGCCAGGGATTTTCCGTCAGGTTGACCAGCACGCCACGGGCACCGGCGGCCTTCGCGCATTCGAGATCGAAGCGGAAATCTCCGACCATGACCATTGCCTGCGGCTCGACGCCCCAGCGCTCGGCCAGGTGCAGCAGGCCTCCCGGATGCGGCTTGGGCGGCGCCTCGTCGCGTCCCAGGATATCGGCCGATTCGAAACATTCGCCCATTCCCACCGCCTCGAGAGTCACCAGCGCGAGCTCGTGCGCATTGCGCGTCAGCACGCCGAGCCGGCAACCGCGATCGCGCAGGTGGTAAAGCAGCTCGCGGGCGCCGGGTGCGGGGCGCGCGGCATAGGCCAGCTCCCGCTCGTGCTCGAGCAACCAGGCGCGCTTTCGCGCCGCCTCCTCGTCCGGCAGCGCCGCGAGGTGGTGCAGGATGTCGTCGTCCTGAGGAATGTCGAGCGCCCGCTTGATCGCCGGGAAATCATGCACGGCAAGGGTCAGGGTGCCGTCCATGTCGAAGACCCAGTGCCGGGCGTCCGCCAGTTGCTTCACTTCCAATCCTCGCGCACGCGGATCAGGCCTTCCTGGGCGACCGAGGCGACCAGCTGCCCGGCGCGGTTGAAGATATTGCCGCGGGCGAACCCGCGCGCGTTACCGGCCCAGGGGCTGTCGATGCTGTAGAGCAGCCACTCGTCGGCACGCACTTCGCGATGGAACCACAGCGAATGATCGAGGCTCGCGAGCTGGATGAACTTGCTCCAGGAACTCACGCCGTGCGGCTGCAGCGCGGTGCCGATGAAGCTGAAGTCCGACGCGTAGGCCATCAGGTATTTGTGCAGCGCGGGATTGTCCGGCAGCGTGCCATCGGCGCGGAACCAGAGGTGTCGGATCGGCTCGATCGGCTGGGGGTTGATCGGATCCTGCAGCGTGACCGGTCGGATCTCGATGGGCTTGGGCCGCCGCAGCTTCTCGGCGACACGCGGTGGCACCAGCGGCGTCAGCTTGTGCAGCAGCTCCCACTCGCTGAGCAGGTTTTCCGGGCCCTCCACCTCGGGCATCTGTATCTGATGTTCATACCCGGTCTCGTCGGCCTGGAAGGAAGCGATGCAGGTGAAGATCGTCTGCCCCTTCTGGATCGCGCTGACCCGGCGAGTGGTGAAGCTGCCGCCGTCGCGCACGCGATCCACGTCATAGACCACCGGCTGATGGGAGTCGCCAGGACGCAGGAAGTAACCGTGCATGGAGTGCACGTGGCGTTCGGGCACCACGGTCTGGCTGGCCGCGGACAGCGCCTGACCGACCACCTGACCGCCGAACAACTGGGGAAGCCCAGGTCCTGGCTGGCGCCACGGAAGAGGTTCTCCTCGATGCGTTCGAGCGATAGCAGATTGACCAGGGTATCGAGCGTGTCGGTCATGTTTTCGGCATCCTTCAGGCGGGCACGGGGCAAGCGGGCAATGTTACGCATTGCGCCGGATTCGCTCCACTGATTGCGCTCATCGTCGCCGATCGTTCCATTGGTCGCGGCTCATGCGGTAGAGCAGGTGGCGGCGCAGCGGGTGACCCTCGGGCAGGCGTGGATGATCGAAGCTCGCCGCCTCGTCGGCCTGCATACCGAGCCTGCCCATCAGCCGCCAGGATCGCTCGTTGAGGGGTGAGGTGTAGCTCACCACTTCGTCCAGCTGCCGTTGTTCGAAGGCGAAGGCCAGCGCCGCTTGCGCCGCCTCGTACGCCAGCCCCTGGCCCCACTGGTCCGCCACCAGCCGCCAGCCGATTTCCACGGCGGGGCAGAACGGCAGGTCCAGGCGACTCCAGGCCAGGCCGGCCAGGCCGATGAAGCGCGCCTCGTCCTTATGCTCCACCACCCAGAAGCCGAAACCATGGCGGATGAAATGGACGCGGCACCGCGCCATCGCCGCGGCGCATTCATCGCGGGAAAGGGTGGCGGGGAAATAGCGCATCACCCGTGGGTCGGCACACATCTCGGCGAGTGGGTCGAGATCGCGGTCGTGCCAGCCGCGCAAGCGCAGGCGCGGTGTATCCAGTTCTATCGGCTGCATGGTTGTCCCTGTCTGTTGAGGCCCCGGCGGCGCTGCCAGCATACTGCCGACTGGTCCTTATCGCCGGTCGACCGATGCCGCTACCTCTGGTGTTCCACGACGACTACAGCCCGCCGCTACCGCCGGGGCATCGATTCCCGATGGAGAAGTTCCGGCTGCTGCGCGATCACCTGGTCGCCAGCGGTTTGACCACGGACGAGGCCTTGTTGCGCCCCGAGCTATGCGATCCGGACAGGCTCTCACTGGCACATGACCGCCGGTACGTCGAACGCTATTGCAGCGGCGACATGAACCGCGAGGAGCTGCGCCGGCTCGGCCTGCCCTGGAGCCCGGCGCTGGCGCAGCGCACCGTGCGCGCAGTCGGCGGCTCGCTGCTGGCGGCGGACCTTGCCCTGCAGCACGGCCTGGCCTGCCACCTCGCCGGCGGCACGCACCATGCTCACTACGACCATGCCTCGGGCTTCTGCATCTTCAATGACCTGGCGATCATCGCCCTGTCGCTGCTCGAGAGCGGACGCATCGGCCGCGTGCTGATCTTCGATTGCGACGTGCATCAGGGCGACGGCACAGCGCGGATACTCGAGGACGTAGCCGATGCCGTCACCGTCTCGCTGCACTGCGAGAAGAATTTTCCGGTGCGCAAAGCCCGCAGCGACTGGGACATCGGCCTCGCCCCCGGGCTGGGCGACGACGACTATCTGAAGGTCGTGGATGACACCCTCGGCTACCTGCTGCCGCTGTACCAGCCGGACCTGGTCATCTACGACGCCGGTGTCGACGTGCACCGCGATGACGCGCTCGGCCTGCTCGAACTGACCGACGCGGGCCTGGCGCGACGCGACAGCGCGGTGATCGAGCATTGCCTGGGTCGCGACATCCCGGTGGTCGGCGTGATCGGCGGCGGTTACGACAAGGACCGCGCCGTGCTGGCCCGCCGCCACGCCCAGCTGCACCTCGCCGCGGCTGCGGCCTGGGAGCGTCACGGCCTGCGTTGACGGCCCTGCCTTGACCGGGCCAGCCTGGCACCCCAGCGCCTGCTTGCCCGCCAATCGATGTCCGCGAGCGGCATTCGCTACAATGCCGGCCCCGCACCGCCAGACCTGAACCATGCTTCCGACTCCCGTACCGCCCCGCATCGCCATCATCGGCGGTGGCCCTGCCGGCCTGATGGCCGCTGACGTGTTGAGCCAGGCCGGCGTTACGGTCGATCTTTACGACGCCATGCCCTCGGTCGGTCGCAAGTTCCTGCTGGCCGGGGTCGGCGGCATGAACATCACCCATTCCGAGGCGTTCGAGCCTTTCGTCGCGCGCTACCGCGAGCGGGCCTCGGCGCTTCGCCCACTGCTCGAAGCCTTCGACGCGACGCAACTGCGCCGCTGGATCCATGAGTTGGGCATCGACACCTTCGTCGGCAGTTCCGGCCGCGTGTTTCCGACCGACATGAAGGCCGCGCCGCTCTTGCGCGCCTGGTTGCGCCGCCTGCGCGAGGCGGGCGTGCAGCTCCACACGCGGCATCGCTGGTTGGGCTGGAACGCCGATGGCAGCCTGCGCCTGCAAGGCCCTGACGATGAGCGCCACATCATGGCCGACGCCGTGCTGCTCGCCCTCGGCGGTGGCAGTTGGGCGCGGCTGGGCTCCGATGGCGCCTGGGTGCCACTGCTCGAGGCGCGAGGTGTCCCGGTGCGCGCCCTGCGCCCGGCCAATTGCGGGTTCGACGTGGCCGGCTGGAGCCCGCACCTCAAGGAGCGTTTCGCCGGCGCGCCGCTGAAAACCGTCAGTCTCAGGCAGCCGGAAGGCGATCCGCGCAAGGGCGAGTTCGTCGTCACCGCCACCGGGATCGAGGGCAGCCTGGTGTATGCACTGTCCGCCGATATCCGCGCGCGGATCGAGCGCGACGGCTGCGCCCTGATTCTGCTCGACCTGCTACCGGATCATTCGCTGGAAAAGATCGCCCGCGCCCTGGCCAGGCCCCGCGGCTCGCAGAGCATGGCCAAGCACCTCAAGCGGCAGCTCGGGCTGGACGGGGTGAAGGCCGGCCTCTTGCGCGAACTCGCCGCGGCGGACGTCTTTGACGATCCGCAACGCCTGGCGCACGCCATCAAGGCGCTGCCCATCACGCTGCGACACCCACGCCCGCTCGATGAAGCCATCAGCAGCGCCGGCGGGCTGCCCTTCGAAGCGCTCGACGACGGCCTGATGCTGCGCCAGCTCCCCGGCGTGTTCTGCGCCGGTGAAATGCTCGACTGGGAAGCGCCGACCGGCGGCTATCTGTTGACCGCCTGCTTCGCCAGCGGACGAGCCGCGGCGCAAGGCATGCTGCGCTGGCTCGGCCGCTGACCCGGCGCGCTACATCGTCATCACGATACGGCCTTCGATACGGCCGTTGCGCATGTCGTCGAATATCTGGTTGATGTTGTCCAGACTGCTGGTATGGATGGTGGCGCGAACCTGGCCCTCGGCGGCGAAGTCCAGCGCTTCCTGAAGATCGGCGCGGGTGCCGACGATGGAGCCGGTGATGCTGATGGCCTTGAGCACCACGTCGAAGATCGGCGTCGGGAAATCGCCCGGCGGCAACCCCACCAGCGCCACCGTACCGTGCCGTCGCGCCATGCCGATCGCCTGGCCGAAGGCGCTGTTGGACACCGCCGTGACCAGCACGCCGTGCGCCCCGCCGATATCGCGCTGGACCACCTGGACCGGGTCCTCGCTGCGCGCGTTGATGGTCAGGTTCGCGCCCAGCCGCTTGGCCAGCTCCAGCTTGGCATCGTCCACGTCGACCGCCACCACGTGCAGGCCCATCGCCTTGGCGTACTGCACCGCCACATGGCCCAGCCCGCCGATGCCGGAGATCACCACCCATTGGCCGGGCCGCGCATTGGTCACCTTCAGCCCTTTGTAGACCGTGACGCCCGCGCAGAGGATGGGCGCGATGTCGGCAAACTCGACGTTCTTCGGCAGGATGCCGACGAAGTTCGGATCGGCCAGCACGTATTCGGCGTAGCCGCCGTTGACCGAATAACCGGTGTTCTGCTGGCTCTCGCAGAGGGTTTCCCAGCCGGTCAGGCAGTGCTCGCAGCAACCACAGGCGGTATAGAGCCAGGGCACGCCGACGCGGTCGCCCTCTTTCACCCGCGTCACCCCGGCACCGACCGCGGCGACGTGACCGACGCCTTCATGGCCGGGAATGAACGGCAACGCCGGTTTCACCGGCCAATCGCCCTCGGCGGCGTGCAGGTCGGTGTGGCAGACACCCGAGGCGGCGATCTTCACCAGAATCTGGCCGGGGCCGGGCATCGGCACCTTCACTTCCTCGAGGCGCAGCGGTTCGCCGAAGGCGTGAACCACCGCCGCTTTCATGGTCTGGGTCATGGGCATAGCTCCAAGAAGTCCGTGGGAAGCCCAGTCTGCTGCAGGCAGAACCGGGCACACCTAGACCCAGATCAGTATCACCGCACGTTTGACGACCGCTGGTCGGCGGATCGAACCGGGCTCAGCGCTTCCTGGCCGGCTTGCTGCCGCCCAGGCTCGGCACCTTGCGGATCGGTTTGGCGTTGGGCTTTTCGTTCTCATCGAACCAGTTACCCAGGTGAATCCGACCCTTGCCCGCCGCTTCCTTGGGCTTCTTGGGTTTCTTCGGCTTCTTGACGATCTGCCCACCAGGCTGGGTGGCAGGCACGCGGTGATCCGGCACGAAACCAGGCTCGTCATGACGGGGCAGCACCTGGCCGATGAGCGTCTCGATGGCCGCCAACTGATCGACCTCGTCCGCCGCCACCAGGGAAACCGCCTCACCGCTGGCCCCGGCACGTCCGGTACGGCCGATGCGATGCACGTAATCCTCGGCGACGATCGGCAGATCGAAGTTGACCACCTGCGGCAAGTCGTGGATGTCCAGCCCGCGCGCCGCCACGTCGGTCGCGACGAGTACCTGCACCTCGCCGGCCTTGAAGCGCTCCAGCGCCCGCAGGCGCGAGGCCTGGGGCTTGTCGCCGTGGATCGCATCGCTGGCGATGCCCTCGGCCTGCAGCTCGTCGACGAGTTGGTCGACGCCCTTGCGCGTCTTGACGAACACCAGCACCTGGCCCCAGCGCTTCTCTGCCAACAGATGCAGGAAGAGTTCGGACTTGCGTTTCTTGTCCACCGGCACCAGCCATTGCCGGACCGTTTTCGCGGCCGTGTTGCGCGGGCTGACCTCGATCGACAGCGGGTCGCGCAGCAGCTCGCGCGCCATCTGCCGGATGGGATCGGAGAAGGTCGCCGAGAACAGCAGCGTCTGTCGGCGCTTCGGCAGCGCGGCGAACAGCTCGTCGAGCTCCTGAGAAAAACCGAGGTCAAGCATGCGGTCAGCCTCGTCCAGCACCAGCGCCTGCAACTGCCCGAACTTCACGGCGTTCTGCCGGTACAGGTCGAGCAAACGGCCGGGCGTGGCGACGAGCACATCGACGCCCTTGCGCAGCGCCATCATCTGCGGGTTGAGGCTGACGCCGCCGTAGACCGCGTAGGTGCGCAGCGGCAGTCCTTGCCCATAGGTGCGAAAACTCTCGTGGACCTGTTCGGCCAACTCGCGAGTGGGTACCAGCACCAGCGCACGCGTCGCGTTGCTGCCGACCGGCGGCCCCTCTTGCAGCAGGCGTTGCAGTATGGGCAGGGCAAAGCCCGCCGTCTTGCCGGTGCCCGTCTGCGCCGCGGCCATGAGGTCGCGGCCCTTGAGCACGGCCGGGATGGCCTTTGCCTGGACAGGCGTCGGTTTGCGGTAGTCGAGCGCCTCGAGCGTGCGCAGCAACGGATCGATCAGGCCCAGGGAGGCGAAGGTCATGAGCAGCAACCAGAGGATGAAAACAAGGCGCGCAGTTTACGCGCAAAAACGGCGGGAGGTTGGCGGCACCACCGCGTCCTGCGGCGTCGGCGCCCGCATTCGCCGCGGCGGTCGGGATCAGGATCTGAGCAGCAACCGACCCTCGATCGGCACGTAGCGCGTTGCGGCACGGATCAGCGAATTGGCCGTCAGGCCGGGCGCGCCGTAGGCAGTGGCCTCGACACCGCCCGCGCGCACGCGCTCGAGCAGCAGGTCGAAATCACCGTCGCCGGAAGCCAGGACGATCTCGTCGACCTGGCCGACGGCATCCAGCACGTCGATGGCGATGCCCACATCCCAGTCGCCCTTGGCCGATCCGTCGCTGCGCTGGATGTAGGGCTTGAGCTTCACCGTGAAGCCCAGGTTGCGCAGGATCTGCTGGAACTGCTGCTGCCGGGCGTCGCCGCGGTCGATGGCATAGGCCTGGGCGATCACGATCTCCCCGCGCGCGCTCAGCTCGGCCCAGAGCGCGGCATAGTTGAAGTGGCAGCCATGAACCTGGCGCACCGTGTAGTAGAGATTCTGCACATCGGCGAACAGGGCGATCTTCTTCACGCGTCGCTCCGGAATGAAGGGCCGACCAGTATGGGGGCGACGCCTCGGCTGTCGCCGGCGATTGTCGGTTGGGCTAAAGTGCGCGCCTGATTTCGCAGCCATCCCGACCGCCCATGAACGTCCTGTCGATCTTCCGTGACGCCTGTTTTTTCTACAGCCGCAACCTGGCGGCGATCATCCGCCTCTGCCTACCATGGATCCTGCTGGAAAGCGGGACACGCCTGATCGTCGACCAGCTGCTGGGCAAAGGCGCGATGCCGGCGCAGGAGTTGCTGGTCGGGCTGGTCTTCTACCCCTTCTATGTCGGCGCGTTGATTCTCTATCTCGACGCCCGCAGCCGAGGTTTCGACCCGACGGTACGCGAGGTGCTTGCCAGGGCGCTGCGACTGTGGCCAGCGTTGGCCGTGCTGGCAGGCCTTTCGACGCTGCTGATCATGCTCGGCGCCTCGCTGTTCGTGCTGCCGGGTATCTGGATCATGGTGCGCATGGCGTTCGCCGAATACCTGCTGGTGCTGCGTGGGATGACGCCGCTGGCGGCGCTGAAGGAGAGCTTCGTGCTGACCCGTGGTCGCTTCCTGCTGGTGCTCGGCTGCACGCTGATCGTCCTGCTGCCGGTGTGGCTGCTCGAGGCCGGACTAGCGGCCAGCCTCTGGCACGGCGACACCCCGCCCGGCGCGCTGGCGGTGCTGGTCGACAGCGGACTTGGCCTGCTGCAGCTGCTTGCGACCGTCGTGCTGTTTCGCTGCTACATGCTCTGCAGCGGGCCCGCCGCAGCGACCGACGAACGCTAGCGTCGGCCCAGGCGCATGGCGGCCCGCCGAGCTAGGCTGAGTCGATCCCACCCGGAGGACACTGCCATGAGCACGGAGAACCCCAGCATCCTGTCCCACGTTTCCCTCGGCACCAACCGCTTCGACGAAGCCTGCCGTTTCTACGATCAGGTCCTCGCGGCGCTGGGCTGCAAACGCATCCTGGCGCATCCCGGCGCCGTCGCCTGGGGCCGCGAGTACCCGGAGTTCTGGCTGCAGACACCCATCGACGGGCGGCCGGCCAACGTCGGCAACGGCACCCACGTCGGCTTCTTCGCTGCGGACAAGGCGGGTGTCGATGCCTTCCACCGCACCGCGCTGGCGGCCGGGGCAACGGACGAAGGGGCACCCGGCCCGCGCGAAGACTATGGCGAGCCCTACTACGGCTGCTTCGTCCGGGACCTGGACGGTCACAAGATCGAGGCTGCCTACTGGGACATGGACCTCGTGCAGTCGCTCTACGGCGACGACGCGAACCGCTAGCTCGGCCTCATCGCGCTCGGTCACCGGCCAGTCGCGCTCGCATCAGCTGATCGAAGAGCCGCGGAAAGAGCCGCGCCGCCAATCGCGCTCGCCAGTCGGGACTGGACAGCACCAGCAAGCGGCGACGCTTCAATGCGCCCTGGTAGATGGCTTCGGCCACGTCCTGCGGCGAGGCCACGCGGCCGGGCACCTGTACCGGCTGCGCGATGCTGGAGCCGTCACCGCCCAGCACTCGCTTGCGCAGATCCGTCTCGGTATAGCCCGGACAGGCCAGCATGATGTGAACGCCGCTCCCTCCAGCTCGCAGCGCAGCGTATCGAACAAGCCGTGCAGGGCGTGCTTGCTGGCGTTGTAGGCGCCGCGCTCGGGCACCGGGGCGTATTGCGAGCGCGAGCTGAGCACGATGATCTGACCGCGCCGGGTCTGCAGGCTCGGCAGCGCCGCCTGGGTGCAATGCAGCGCGCCGTAGAAATTCACCGCCATCACCCGCTCGAACACCGCCGGTAGCGTCTCCATGACCCGACTGCGATGGGTGATGCCGGCGTTATTGACCAGCACGTCGAGGCCGCCGAAGTGCTCGATGACCAGCGCCATGGCCCGTTGCACCGCCGAGCGGTCCGATACGTCGCAGCGCAGCCCCAGCGCCTCGACGTTGTGGTGGTCGCGCAGGTGCTGAACGAGGCCGTCGAGCGCCTGCTGGTCGAGGTCGAAAATGGCCAAGCGCGCCCCGGCCTGGGCCATCCGCTCGGCCAGCGCCCGGCCGATGCCCGCGCAGCCACCGGTGATCAGCACGACCTTGCGATCGAATACCTTGCTGGCGAATACCTTGCGTCGCATCGAGCACTCCCGTCGTCGACTGCCTCCTGGCCACCCGTGCCTGCTAGGCTTGGGGGCTCCCCTGCTACAGCATAGCCAGCCGCCCATGACTCGCCGCCGTGTGATCGTTCTCAGCCTCGCCAGCAGCCTGCTTCTGCTGCTGATGCTCGCGGCGGCGCCCTGGCTGCTGGCCTGGCGCCCCGCCGCGCACGAAGCCGCGCCCACCGCCTGCACCGGCCGCGCGCCGGCCGTGCTCGCCGGCCAGGCGCTGAAGGTCATGAGCTGGAACATCGGCCACCTCGCCGGCCCGACGCCAACCGGCGAGCGGGTCGAGCCTGAGCACCTCGAGCGCAACCTGCGGGCAGTCGTCGCGACCATCCTCGAGCAGGAACCCGACATCCTTCTGCTGCAGGCGGTGGATGACGGCGACAGCCGAACCGGCGGGACCGATCAGCTGGCCGCACTGCAGGCCAGCCTGGGCAACCGCTACCCCTGCAGCAGCAGCGCCTTCTACCGCCAGGCTCGCTGGCTGCCCTACCCCGACATGTTCGCCAGCGCCGGCACCCGGCTGGCCATTCTCAGCCGCTACCGCCTGGAGCATGGCGAGCGGCTGCAATTGCCGCTTGCCAGCCGAGCGCCTTCGGCGAACAGCACGCGTTGCAGCGGGTCGAGCTGCCGATTCGCCGTGGGGGCGCGATCACGCTGGGCAATCTGCTACTGGACGACGGCACCGATGAGCAGGCTCAACGCCAGGGCGATCAGGTCCAGCGCTGGGTCGGTGGATGGCTGGCGGAGGGCCGAACATTGCTGCTCGGGGGCGATTTCGCCAGCTGGCGACGCCCTCCGGCGCCGGGCCATGCGCCAGTCGCCGAGATCCCGGATCTGACCGCGCCCTCGCCGGAAGACCCCTCGCGCGTGCTATCGCCCGGTGCGTCACCGCTGCGCACTCGCATCATTCACAGCGTCGATATCAAACGCCTCGATGCGTTGCAGCCACCGCAGGCCAGCGGGGTTTCGCCGCATGCGCCGCTGGTGGTCCGCCTGCTCCTGCCCGCAGGCGGCTAGACAGCTCGCTGGTCGCCGACCATGCTTGGCTGGAGCACACCACAAGGAGCCGTGATTTCCCTTGAATGCCTCGTTCCGGATTTTGCTGACCGCCCTGCTGGTCGGCCCAGGTCTCGCGATGGCCGCGGTCGAGCCCAAGCGCGCATTGACCGTCGGCTACTACGACTTTCCCCCGCCATCTACAGCGACACCGCCGGCCAGGCGCGGGGCCCACTCGTCGACCTGACGCGCGCGGTGATCGAAAGGGCCGGCTACGCCGCGAGCTTTCGCGCGCTGCCGAGCGCGCGCCTCTATGCCGGCCTGCGGGACGGCAGCATCGACGTCTGGCCGGGCGCGCCGGGCAAGCCCGAACTCGCCGCCGATACCCTCGAGGGCGAAGCGACGCTGACGCATATCAGCCTGAACCTCTACCACCGGGCCGACACGCCGCCGCCCACCTTGCCGCAGGGGCTCGCCGGGCGCGGCGTGATCGTCATCAACGGCTACAACTACTGGCCAGGCGTGAACCGCCTGCTCCACGACCCCGCGCTGAACATTCGGCTGCACCGAACCAGCAGCCACACCTCGGCCTTGCAGATGCTGACGCACCGCCGCGCGGATTTCCTGCTGGATTACCAGATCCCGGTCAATCAGGCGCAGCAGCAGTTGCGAATGGCCCCACTGCCCTATCAGCGGCTGCATCACGTGCCGATCCGCTTCATCGCCTCGCGCCGTGTGCCGGATACCGAGGCAGTGCTCCAAGCGCTTGACCGCGCCTATGCCGAACTCGTCGCCGCCGGCGTGGACACCAGCCTGCCGGGCGAATGACGGCTCAGGTCCCCCGCGGCTTGGCCCGGGCGGTGGGTTCGGCGACCAGTGGGTCGTCGGGCCAGTAGTGCTTGGGATAGCGCCCTTTCAGATCCTTCTTCACCTCGGCATAGGTATTGGCCCAGAAGCTCGCCAGGTCCTGGGTGACCTGCACCGGACGGCGCGCCGGCGACAGCAGGTGCAGCTTGACGACCTGCCGGCCGCCGGCGATGCGCGGCGTGTCGGCGAGGCCGAACAATTCCTGCAGGCGCACCGCCAGGACCGGTGGTTGCTCGCTGTAGTCCAGGCGAATGCGTGAGCCGGACGGCACCGTGATGGCCACTGGCGCCTGCTCGTCCAGGCGCTGCGGCTGCGGCCAGGGCAGCAGCGTGGCAAGCATCGCGGCGACATCGAGCTGGGCGAAGTGCGCCAGCCGCGTGACCTTGCCCAGGTAGGGCAGCAGCCAGTCCTCGAGACGTACTAGCAGCGCGGCATCGCTGACGTCCGGCCAGTCGCTCGTGCGGCCCGCATCCAGATCGAGCTGACGCAGCAGGCCGATGCGCGCCTGCCACTGGCGTAACTCCGGCGTCCAGGCCAGCAGTTCGAGCCCCTTGCGGCGGACCAGGGCGAGCAGCGCCTGGCCCCGCGCGTCGTCATCCAGCCCGGGTAACGGCTCGCGGCTGAGCACCAGCTCGCCGACCCGCCGTTGCCGCTCGGCTCGCAAGACGCCCTCGCGCTCGTCCCACTCCAGCTCGTCGCGCTGAGTCACCTGCTCGGCCAGCACCCCGTCGAACAATGTGGGATCCAGCGCCGCGGCGCGGTAGATGCGCGCTTCGCGTTGTCCCTGGCGACTTCCCAACTCGGCGATCACCAGCCAAGGCTGCTTCATCAGTGCATCCGGCTCACCGAATACGGCCGCACGTCCATTGGCCAGCCGGTACTCTCCACCCGCCTCGCGGCGCTGGCGGGCGATTCGGTCGGGATAGGCGAAGGCCAGCAGCGCGCCATGCCAGCGATGATCATCGGCATCCGGCGGCGCGGCGGGCGAGGAACCGTGCAGCAGATTGCGGAACTGCCGCGCCAGCTGGCGCACGCGCTGGGCACCGGCATGCCGCCCGGCGCTGCCGTCGAGCAGGCCCAGCCGCGTGGAGATGTCCGCACCATCGCCCCGCTGGCCAGCAGGTTGAATGTCCCGTTCGACCAACAGCGCAGCCAGGTCCGCCGCCAGCGGCGCAAGCCCAAGCGCCTGCCCACGCAGCAACAGATGCGCAATACGCGGGTGCGCCGGCAATTGGGCCATGGCCTGGCCGTGCCCCGTCAGCTGCCAAGCGCCTCGCGCAGTGCGAACAAGCGCTCCGAGACGCTGCAGCAAATCCTGCGCCTGGGCGTAGGCAGCCGTCGGCGGGGCATCCAGCCAGGCCAGCTCGTGCGGTTCCACCCCCAACGCGCCAGCTGCAGCGCGACGCCGGCCAAGTCCGCCTGGAGAATCTCCGCCTCGCCATAGGCCGCCAGTTGCGCATGCTGATCCGCCGACCAGAGCCGGTAGCAGACGCCCGGCTCCAGCCGCCCCGCGCGCCCGGCGCGCTGGGTCGCCGAGGCGCGTGAGATGCGCCGGGTTTCCAGGCGGGTCATGCCGCTGCCCGGGTCGAAGCGCGGCACTCGCGCCAGCCCAGAATCGACCACGACCCGCACGCCTTCGATGGTCAGACTGGTCTCGGCGATATTGGTCGCCAGCACCACCTTGCGTTGGCCGGCCAGTGCCGGTTCGATGGCCGCGCGCTGGGCATTGAGGTCCAGCTCGCCATGCAGCGGGCAAAGCCTCACGCCGCGTGCCGCCAGCGGCTCGGCCAGGTCGTCGTTGACGCGGCGGATCTCGGCCTGGCCCGGAAGAAAGACCAGCAGGCTACCGGGCTGCTCGTCGAGCGCCTGCAGGACGGTCTGTACCACCCCGCGGCTCAAGGCGTTCGCCCGCCTGGAACGGCCGGCCCCAACGCTCGGCCACCGGATGCATTCGCCCCTCGCTGCGCACCACTGGCGCCTCGCCGAGCAACGCCGACAGGCGCTGGCCTTCCAGGGTCGCCGACATCAAGAGCAGCTTGAGCGGCTCGTCGCGCAGCAGCTGACGCGCATTGAGCGTCAGCGCCAGGGCCAGGTCGGCATCCAGACTGCGCTCGTGAAACTCATCGAAGATCACCAGGCCAACGCCGTCGAGCGCCGGATCGTCCTGCAGGCGCCGCGCAAGAATGCCCTCGGTGACCACCTCGATACGGGTGTTCGGCCCGACCTTGCTGTCCAGGCGGATGCGGTAGCCCACGGTCTCGCCGACCGTCTCGCCCAACTCACTCGCCAGGCGCTCGGCCGCCGCGCGAGCGGCCAGGCGGCGCGGTTCGAGCATCAGGATCGATTGCCCAGCCAGCCAGGGCTCACCCAGCAGCGCCAGCGGAACGCGCGTGGTCTTGCCGGCACCGGGCGGCGCCTCGAGGACCGCCTCGTCGTGGGACTGCAGGGCCCGGCGCAGCGCCGGCAAGGCTTCATCGATGGGCAGCGAATTCATGGTCACTCGCGATGGGCGGGGCGCCGGAAGACTGCAACCGGAACCCCGCGGAACAGGGAAGCGCGCAGTTTACGACCTGTAAACGCACCGCTTCAGCCTGTTTTTTTCGCCGCATGACCGCTTGAAGCGCCGCCTCAGTTGACGCTGTAACCGCGCCCGGTGAGGCAGGCGCTGAGCGCGCGCCGGTAGGTGTCAGCCGTGGTTGCTGCCGGCGCGGACTGCGCGGTCGCCGGGTCGAAGCCGCTCTGGCCCACCGCCCAGCTGTGACATTCGTAACGGTCTCGGCTCTGCTGCTCGGCGCTCTGGGCCTTGGCCGGGTAGGCGATCACGTCGTAACGCCCAGCCTCGCCGACCTGCACCGCCGGCGGCGGGCTGGCCGGCTCGTAGCGGTTGCGATCGGCGTTCCACAGGTAATAGGTTCCGGCGGCGACGAAGTAGAGCATGCTGCCGACCCATAACTCACGTGCACCGGCAGGCAGTCCGTGACCGTGGCGTGGTCCGGGCTGGACGTGACGGTAATCCGGGCCTGGCCGCCCGTGTGCCGCCGGACCATGCCCGGGTGGCGCAGCGAACGCCGGAAAGCCGAGAGCGAGGGCGAGCGCGGCAACGAAACTTGCGTGTGAACGGGAACAGGGCATGAGACGCCTCCGAAAGACGACGGGGTTGTGGCGTCGCGGATTATCGGGGCCGCCGCTGGCGAATCGTCAGCCAAACGTAAGGTCTAGGTAAAAGGTGTCGCGCTCCCGTAGGGCTCGCCGCGCAGCCTGAACATCGGTGCACGACGAGCGGTCTGATATCGCGAAAACATCACGCAGCCCTTGTATAGTTGCGCCACTTTTCCAGGAGGTCCCTATGCGTACTCGTTCCCGTGTCATCGGCGGCGTGCTGGCCGTCTCCCTGTTCACCCAGTTGAGCGCCTGCGGCACGCTGTTCTACCCCGACCGCCGTGGGCAGATCGACGGCAAGATCGACCCGGCCATTGCCGTAGCCAACGCCATCGGCCTGTTGTTCTACGTCATCCCCGGACTGATCGCCTTCGGCATCGACTTCGCCACCGGTGCGATCTATCTGCCTGATGACAACTACTCCATGGCTCCGGAAAAACTCCAGGAAGCCATCGGCGCCGACGGCGTGGTCGACCAGGCCAAACTCAAGGCCATCATCGAAGCGGAAACCGGCCGCAGCCTGCCGCTGGACGATCCGCGGCTGATCCAGCACACCGGCAGCGTCGAGCAACTGGCCGCCTTCGGCCTGCGCCCCGCCGCCTGATGCAGCAAGCCGGCGAACGGCGCAAGGGCGTCAGCGCCGACCACGCACGGCTGATGCGCCGGGCCACGCGCCTGGCGCTCGCCGTGGCCCTGACCCTGGCCGCGTGCAAGGCGCTGGCCTGGTGGCTGAGCGGCTCGGTGAGCCTGCTGGCCGGCCTCACCGACTCACTGCTCGACGGCGCCGCCTCGCTGCTCAACCTGCTCGCAGTCCACTACTCGCTGCGCCCGGCCGACGAGGACCACCGTTACGGCCATGGCAAGGCCGAGGCGCTGGCCGGGCTGGGCCAGGGCGCCTTCATCTCGGTCAGCGCCATTCTTGTCTGCGTCCAGGGCATCGACCGCCTGCTGCATCCCGAACCCCTCGGGGCCCCAGCGCTGGGGATCGCGGTGATGCTGCTGTCGCTGGTCCTGACCATTGCGCTGCTGCTGTATCAACGACACGTCGTACGCGAAACCGGCTCGACAGCCATCCGCGCCGACTCGCTGCACTACCGCTCCGACCTGCTGCTCAACACCAGCATCCTCGTTGCCCTGGTACTCGCCGGCTATGGCCTGGAGCGCCTGGACGCCGTGTTTGGCATCGCCATCGCGCTGTACATCTTCTGGAGCGCCCTGAGCATCGTGCGCGAAGCCGGCGCGGTGCTGATGGATACCGAGCTGCCGCCCGAGGTAAGCGAAGACATGGGCCGGCTAGCCTGCGGCGTTCCCGGGGTGGTCGGCTGCCACGATCTGCGGACCCGGGTTTCGGGCACCCGCTGGTTCGTGCAGATGCACCTGGAGCTGCCCGGGCAGCTGCCATTGATCGAGGCGCACGCCTTGTGTGATCAGGTTGAGGCGGCGATACACGCCAAGTATCCGAGGGCGGAAGTGCTGGTGCATGCTGATCCGCTTGAGGTGGTTAGGCCGCACCCATAAACCTCGCGTAAAGCGCGCAGGTGCGGCGCCCCGCCCAGTGCTCACACAATTAGCCCGCGCTCTGATAGCACGGGTTTCGCCCTGCTGGGCGAGTAACTTTTTCTTGAGTGGCCAAGAAAAAGTAACCAAAAAGAAGGCCACCCCAGCATTCGGGTTTTGCTGCGCAAAACTTCCCTCCCTCCGGCGCTGCTCCCGGGGTCGTCGCGAAGGGACATCCATGTCCCATCACTCCTCGCTCGGCATCCATGCCTCGCGCCCCCCTGCGCAGCGCCTACGCTCGGCCTCCTGAAGGGGACTGGGGTCCGTGTCGTCTGAAAACTCTAAGATTGATAACGGAGCGCTTCGTTATTTTGTTAGTTAACGACCAAACCAGCATACGACTCCGAACGCCCCTTTCAGGAGGCCGAATGGAATCGCTGCGTAGAGGGGCGAGCGGCATGGATGCCGCGAGAGCCGTGAAGGGCCAGGGATGGCCCTTGCGCGGCGACCCCGGGAGCAGCGATGGAATGAGGGAAGTCTCGCGAAGCGAGACCCGGATGCAGGGCAAGACCTTTTGGTTTCTTTTGGGGCGAGTGCCAAAGAAACTCGCCCAGCAGGGCGAAACCAAGCTATCAGCCCTCTCGGCATAGAGTTTCCCCCGAAACCTCAGCCACCATAAAACACCCAAAACGAAAAAGACCACGCCCGGGCGTGGTCTCTTCGATTCGTCTGGCCGATGGTAACGGCTTCTTCTCTCGGTGCCTCGTGAGCGCCGGGGGCCCGGACCGTCGACCTCGGTAAGGTTCTCGGTAAGCACGGCGGGGGTCCTTGCCATGCCTGTTCTGCCGGGGGCTGAAGTTGAATAAAGCTTACGCGCCCCACACCGGCAGAAGATTGCGAACATTGCTCATATACCCGCCCGTTGCGCAATCGGTCATCACGAGCGCATAGTTCTGCGCAACAACCTCACGCAAGAATCAGAGAATGAGCAAACTCGACCGATACGACCTGCGCATCCTCGCGGAGTTGCAACGCGACGCGCGGATCTCCAACCAGGACCTCGCCGAGCGCATCGGCCTGTCGCCCTCCCCCTGCTCCCGGCGCGTCAAACAGCTCGAAGACGACGGCTACATCGCCCGCCAGGTCGCGCTGCTGGATCGCAGGAAACTCGGCCTGACCCTGACCGCACACGTGTTGATCGGCATGGACCGGCACACCCCGGACCGCTTCGAGCACTTCGAAGGCGTCATCGCCGGCTGCCCGGAGGTGCTCGAATGCAGCCTGGTGACCGGCATGGATGCCGACTACCAGCTCAAGGTCGTGGTGCCTGACATGGAGCACTACCAGGCCTTCCTGCTTGGCACCCTGACGCGCATCGACGGCGTTTCCAGCGTGCGTTCGAGCTTCGTGCTGCGGCAGGTGGCGTCGAGCACCGAGCTACCGCTCGAGCACTTGCGAAGCTGAGACAGCGAGCACGCTGCTCAACCACACCTTTCGCAAGGTTATTGCCTATAATTCGCGCCCTTCTGTTCCGACGGGCCGGGTGCGCTGCGTTCTGGCAAAGCCCGTCGGGCAGTTCTGGCTGCGCCGCAGTTGCAGCCCCAAACCTCGAGCAGGGAACGCCCATGAAAGAGACCGACCGTGTCATGCAGAGCTATGGTCGCTGCTGCGCCAGCGATGGCTTCTTCGATGACTTCTACGCCACTTTTCTCGCCAGCTCGCCTGCCGTGCGTGCGAAGTTCGCCGACACCGACATGACCGTCCAGAAGCAGTTGCTGCGTGCCGGCATCATGAATCTGGTGCTCTTCGCTCGTGGCATGCCCGACACCAGCTTCAGGCGCTCGGCAAAAGCCATTCGCGCAAACACCTGAATATCAGCCCCGACCTCTACGACCTCTGGCTCACGGCACTGCTGCAGACCATAGGCCGGCACGACGGCAAACTCACGCCGACGGACCTGCAAGCCTGGCGCGCTGTCCTGATCAAAGGGATCGAGGTCATCAAGTCGCACTATTGAGCCTGCGACAAACTGGCCCGCCGCCGACCGCGGACGTCCGGTCCAGAACGCTTCGCGAGGCTGGCCGTCCAAGCTACAGGCATCCGGGAAACCAGACGCGCGCGTATACTGCCGCGCTCGCACCGGTCCGCCGCGTGCCTGTTCATCGATGTCAGCTGGAGACCCCCGTGGAGCCCGAAGTATTCGAAAAGTGGATGATGATCGCGCTGGTCGGCGGCCTGATGGCCTTCATGGCGTTCATCATCTGGGACCTGGCCAAGAAGTCGAAGGCCGGTCGGCTCGGCACCGCCATCCTGTTCCTGGGCCTTGGCCTGTGCCTGTTCGCCTTTCTCGCCAAGCCGATCATCGGCTACATCATCGAAGTCAGCCAGGGCATCCCGCACTAGCGTCCTGCCAGCGGGCTACAGTGTCGCCGGCACTTCCCGCCACTCGCCAGGCTGCAGGCCGTCCAACGCCCAGGGGCCGATGCGTACCCGCACCAGCCGCAGCGTTGGCAGCCCGACGGCGGCGGTCATACGCCTGACCTGACGATTACGGCCCTCGCGAATGATCAGCTCCAGCCAGCAGGTCGGTACCGACTTGCGAAAACGCACTTGCGGGGTGCGCGGCCACAACGTCGGATCCTGCAGACGGCGCGCCTCGGCGGGCAACGTCGGCCCATCATTGAGCGTCACTCCCTCACGTAGCTGCTGCAGTTGCGCCTCGCTGGCCTCGCCCTCTACCTGCACCCAGTAGGTTTTGGGCAACTTGTGCTTCGGATCGGCGATACGCGCCTGCAAGCGGCCATCATTGGTCAGCAGCAGAAGGCCTTCGCTGTCGCGATCCAGCCGCCCGGCCGGGTAGACGCCCGGCACCGGCACGAAGTCTTTCAGCGTCGCGCGGCCGTCGGCATCGTTGAACTGGGTGAGCACGTCGAACGGTTTGTTCAACAACAACAGGCGTGGCTCGACCGGTGGCGCCTTGGCGACGCGACGAGGCGAGGGGCGGACCGCGGCAGGGCGCGGTGAGCGAGGATTGGAGGTGCGGGGCATGGCGGAGCGTTCAGGAGCTGGGCGGCCATGCTAGGACGCGGCCGGCCGACCGGCAAGCCTCGACGGTCCGCGCCTGTGGCCAGGCCCCCGCCGGCGGCTCGCCCAGCGTTCCAGGCCAAACGGCACCACAACGGTGCATCGCCTGCGCCACGCCCTCGCCAGACGCCCTCTTATCGGACAACAGACGCTTCGCGCCCCGTTACGGCGCATTTCCGAAAATCGCGCAAAGCAGCGAAGCAGAAGGCCTGCCGATGACTTGGCACGGATGCTGCGATGAGGCTCCCCAGTCCCAAGGACCCACCCAACCGTCGCGCACGGACAGCCAAGGAGCCGTCACCATGAAACGCCGTCCTCTGATCAAGTCCACCCTCGCCGCCAGTGCCTTGGTACTGACGGGTCTGTTCCCCTTCACCCTGCAGGCCGCCGAAACCATCAAGGTCGGCATCCTGCATTCGCTGTCCGGCACCATGGCCATCTCCGAGACCTCACTCAAGGACATGGCGCTGATGACCATCGACGAGATCAACGCCAAGGGCGGCGTGCTCGGCAAGCAGCTCGAGCCGGTAGTGGTCGATCCGGCGTCCAACTGGCCGCTGTTCGCCGAAAAAGGCCGTCAGCTGCTGACCCAGGACAAGGTCGCGGTGACCTTTGGTTGCTGGACTTCGGTTTCGCGCAAATCTGTGCTGCCGGTCTATGAAGAGCTCAACGGGCTGTTGTTCTACCCGGTGCAGTACGAAGGCGAGGAACTGTCGCCGAACGTCTTCTACACCGGCGCCGCGCCGAACCAGCAGGCCATCCCGGCCGTCGAGTACCTGATGAGCGAAGACGGCGGCGGCGCCGAGCGCTTCTTCCTGCTCGGTACCGACTACGTCTACCCGCGCACCACCAACAAGATCCTGCGCGCCTTCCTGATCAGCAAGGGCGTGCCGGAATCCAGCATCGAAGAGGTCTACACCCCCCTTCGGCCACAGCGATTACCAGACCATCGTCGCCAACATCAAGAAGTTCTCCGCCGGCGGCAAGACCGCCGTGGTCTCGACCATCAACGGCGACTCCAACGTGCCCTTCTACAAGGAGCTGGCCAACCAGGGCCTGGACGCCACCGACGTTCCGGTCGTCGCCTTCTCGGTCGGCGAGGAAGAGCTGCGCGGCATCGACACCAAGCCGCTGGTCGGCCACCTGGCCGCCTGGAACTACTTCCAGTCGGTGGAGAACCCGGTCAACGAAGCCTTCGTCAGCAAGTGGAAGGCCTACGCCAAGGCCCAGAACCTGCCGGGCGCCGACAAGGCGGTGACCAACGACCCGATGGAAGCCACCTACGTCGGCATCCACATGTGGGCGCAGGCGGTCGAGAAAGCCGGCAGCACCGAGGTGGACAAGGTGCGCGATGCCCTCGCCGGGCAGACTTTCGAGGCGCCGAGCGGCTACACCCTGACCATGGACGAGAAGAACCATCACCTGCACAAGCCGGTAATGATCGGCGAGGTTCAGGAGGATGGTCAGTTCTCGGTGGTCTGGGAAACCGAAAGCCCGGTCCGCGCCCAGCCGTGGAGCCCCTACATCCCGGGCAACGACAAGAAGCCGGATTACGCGGTGAAGTCGAACTAACCGCTGCGGTCGTCGCGGTGGATGGGGTGACGCGCCGACAGCGCGCCCCGATCCACCCCACGATCACTCGGGTTTTGTTGGGCGGATCGGGACGCGTAGTCGAGACGTTCTCATCCGCCCACCCACCGCCGCCAGCTCCGCCAAGAGAGCACACGGCGCCCCCTGGGGAATGCACAGATGAACACTGCCCTGCACCGATTATTGCTGCTGCTCCTGCTCGCCCTGCCCTGGGCGGCCCAGGCCGGAGACGCGGCCGACTACGCCAAGGCCAGCCCGGCCAAACAGGCCAGGCTGCTGGAAAGCTGGGCCGCCGCGCCCGCGCCTGAGCGCCTCGAATTGATCGAAGCGCTGCGCGCCAATCGCGTGGCCATCGACCAGAACAAGACGCCCTTCATCGAGGAAAACGGAGCCTACCGTGCCCTCGAAGGTGATGCCGAGCCGGTCGGCACGCCGAAGAAGCTGCGCCTGAACAACCGCCTGCGCGGCCTGCTCAACACCGCTCTGGCGAGCCACCAGCTGTTCGCCGAAGACCCCGCGCAGCGCCTCGCCGCGGCCAAGCGCCTGCAGCGCAGCGGCCAACCGGAACAGCTCGAGCTGCTTCAGCAGCGCCTGGACGCCGAGGACGATGCCGCCGTCAGCGAAGCGCTGACCCTGGCACTGGCCAACCTGCAGCTGACCGCGAATGATCCGGCAGTACGCCTCGCCGCGGTGCGCCTGCTCGGCGAAACCGGCGCGCCCATGGCCCGGGTGCGCCTGGAGAACCTGCTGGCCGACGAGGCGGAAACCGACGCCAACGTGCGCAAGGCCGCCGAGACCAGCCTGGCCCAGGTCAAGCGCAAGCTCCTGATCGGCGAGCTGCTCGGTCAGGCTTTCAGCGGTCTGTCGCTGGGCTCGATCCTGCTGCTCGCCGCCCTCGGCCTGGCGATCACCTTCGGCCTGCTCGGGGTGATCAACATGGCCCACGGCGAGATGCTCATGCTTGGGGCCTACACCACTTACATGGTGCAGGTGCTGATGGCGCGGCTCGCCCCTGATGCCCTCGCCTTCTACCCGCTGGTGGCGTTGCCGGTGGCCTTCTTCGTCACCGCCGCAATCGGCATGGCGCTGGAACGCACGGTGATCCGCCACCTCTACGGCCGCCCGCTGGAAACCCTGTTGGCGACCTGGGGCATCAGCCTGATCCTGATCCAGCTGGTACGGGTGCTGTTCGGCGCGCAGAACGTCGAGGTCGCCAATCCGGCCTGGCTGTCCGGTGGCCTGCAGGTGCTGCCGAACCTGGTGCTGCCGTACAACCGCATGGTGATCATCGGCTTCGCGCTGTTCGTGGTGCTCCTGACCTGGCTCTTGCTGAACAAGACGCGCCTGGGCCTGAACGTGCGCGCGGTAACGCAGAACCGCAACATGGCCGCCTGCTGCGGCGTTCCCACCGGGCGCATCGACATGATGGCGTTCGGGCTGGGCTCCGGCATCGCCGGGCTCGGCGGCGTGGCCCTGAGCCAGATCGGCAACGTCGGCCCGGACCTCGGCCAGAGCTACATCATCGATTCCTTCCTGGTGGTGGTGCTCGGCGGTGTCGGCCAGCTGGCCGGCAGCATCTTCGCCGCCTTCGGCCTCGGCATCGCCAACAAGATCCTCGAACCGCAGATCGGCGCCGTGCTGGGCAAGATCCTCATCCTCGCGCTGATCATCCTCTTCATCCAGAAGCGTCCGCAGGGGCTCTTCGCTCTCAAGGGAGGGTCATCGATTGAACCAGCCACTTACCCTCACCGCCGCACAGAAAGCCGGGCCGAAAGCCACGGTCATCGCCCTCGGTCTGGCGCTGGCCGTCCTCGTCGCCATGCCGCTGCTGCACCTCCTTCCGGCCGAGCATGCCCTGCACGTTTCGGCCTACACCCTGACCCTGGTGGGCAAGATCCTCTGCTACGCCATCGTCGCCCTGGCGCTGGATCTGGTCTGGGGTTACGCGGGGCTCTTGTCCCTCGGCCACGGCCTGTTCTTCGCCCTCGGCGGTTACGCCATGGGCATGTACCTGATGCGCCAGAGCGCCGGTGACGGCCTGCCGGCATTCATGAGCTTCCTCGCCTGGAACGAGCTGCCCTGGTACTGGTATGGCACGTCGAGCTTTCTCTGGGCCATGTGCCTGGTGGTGCTGGTGCCCGGCGTGCTGGCCTTCGTCTTCGGCTTCTTCGCCTTCCGCTCGCGGATCAAGGGCGTGTACTTCTCGATCATGACCCAGGCGCTGACCTTCGCCGGCATGCTCCTGTTCTTCCGCAACGAGACCGGCTTCGGCGGCAACAACGGCTTCACCGATTTCAAGACCATCCTCGGCTTCTCGATCTCGGCCCCTGCCACCCGCGCCACGTTGTTCCTCGCCACCGTGGCGCTCCTGGCCGGCAGCCTGTACCTGGGCTTCCGCCTGGCGCGCAGCAAGTTCGGCCGGGTGCTCACCGCCCTGCGCGATGCCGAGAACCGGCTGATGTTCTGCGGCTACGATCCGCGCGGCTACAAGCTGTTCATCTGGACGCTGTCAGCGGTGCTCTGCGGCCTGGCCGGTGCGCTCTACGTGCCGCAGGTCGGCATCATCAACCCCAGCGAGATGGCACCGACGCAATCCATCGAGGCCGCTGTCTGGGTCGCACTTGGCGGACGCGGCACGCTGATCGGCCCGCTGCTCGGCGCCGGCCTCGTCAACGGCATGAAGAGCTGGTTCACCGTGGCCTTCCCCGAATACTGGCTGTTCGCCCTCGGTGCGCTGTTCATCGTCGTCACCCTGTACCTGCCCAAGGGCGTCATCGGCCTCATCAAGCGGAGGGGCGAAGAATGAAAACCGTACCCTGCAGCGCTGTCATCGACGGCTTCGACCCCACCGGGGGTGGCCTGACCCGCGATGCCATCGGCCTCGGCCGGGTCGCCGAGAAGGGCCTGGACGTACGCCACGGCACCATCCTCAGCCTGGAAGACATCAACGTCAGCTTCGACGGCTTCAAGGCGCTGACGAACCTCAGCCTGTACATCGGCGTCGGCGAGCTGCGCTGCATCATCGGCCCCAACGGCGCCGGCAAGACCACCATGATGGACGTCATCACCGGCAAGACGCGCCCCACCAGCGGCAGCGCCTGGTTCGGCGAAACCCTGGACCTGACCCGCATGAGCGAGGTGGACATCGCCCAGGCCGGCATCGGCCGCAAGTTCCAGAAGCCCACGGTGTTCGAGGCGCTTTCGGTGTTCGAGAACCTGGAGCTGGCGCAGAAGACCGACAAGTCGGTGTGGGCGAGCCTCAGGGCCAGGCTTTCCGGCGAGCAGAAGGACCGCGTCGACGAAGTGCTGGAGACCATCCGCCTCGGCCAGTCGCGTCATCACCCGGCCGGGCTGCTGTCCCACGGGCAGAAGCAGTTCCTCGAGATCGGCATGCTGCTGATGCAGTCGCCGCAGCTCTTGCTGCTCGACGAGCCGGTGGCCGGCATGACCGACGCCGAGACCGAGTTCACCGCCGAGCTGTTCAAGTCGCTGGCGCGCAAGCATTCGCTGATGGTGGTCGAGCACGACATGGGCTTCGTCGAGACCATCGCCGACCACGTCACCGTGCTGCACCAGGGCCAGGTGCTGGCCGAGGGTTCGCTGCAACAGGTGCAGGCGGATGAGCGGGTGATCGAGGTGTATCTGGGGCGTTGAGCAAAAAAGGTGGATGGCTTCGGCCATCCACCCTACGCCCGTCGAATCGTAGGGTGGATAACGCCGCAGGCTTATCCACCGAAAACGGCGCAGCCTTTTCCACGCGTCACGAAAGAACAAGGACATCGACATGCTGCAAGTCCAGCAACTGCACCAGTACTACGGCGGCAGCCATATCCTGCGCGGCCTCTCGTTCGAGGCGAAGGTCGGCGAAGTCACCTGCCTGCTCGGACGCAACGGCGTCGGCAAGACCACCCTGCTCAAGTGCCTGATGGGCCTGATCCCGGCCAAGGAAGGCGCGGTGAACTGGGAGGGCAAGCCGATCACCGGCTTCAAGCCGCACCAGCGCGTGCATGCCGGCATCGCCTACGTGCCGCAGGGGCGCGAGATCTTCGGCCGCCTGACCGTCGAGGAAAACCTGCTGATGGGCCTGTCCCGCTTCAGCGCCAGGGAAGCCAAGGAAGTACCCGAGTTCATCTACGAGCTGTTCCCGGTTTTGCAGGAAATGAAGCACCGCCGCGGCGGCGACCTCTCCGGCGGCCAGCAACAGCAGCTCGCCATCGGCCGCGCGCTGGCGAGCAAGCCGCGCCTGTTGATCCTCGACGAACCCACCGAAGGCATCCAGCCCTCGGTGATCAAGGAGATCGGCGCGGTGATCAAGACGCTCGCGGCCCGCGGCGACATGGCGATCCTCCTGGTGGAGCAGTTCTACGACTTCGCCGCCGAACTGGCCGACCAGTACCTGGTGATGAGCCGCGGCGAGATCATCCAGCAGGGTCGCGGCGCGGACATGGAAGCCGAGGGGGTGCAACGGCTGGTGGCGATCTGACGCCTCGGCCCGCCGCTCGCCGGCTTACTCGGCTGCCCCATGTGGGCGAATAAATTCGCCCCTACAAGGCCGAACCGTGGGGCAATTCGCCCGGCCGCCCCATCACTCGAAACAGCGGTCGCCTTGCATGGTTACGAAATCGCCCCGTCCCGCGGCTTCCATCCCTGTCGCCCACTCGACATGAGGTCGTTTGGCGAATGAATTCGCCCCTACAGGCCGAACCGTGGGGCAATTTGCCCGGCCGCCCCATCGCTCGAAACAGCGGTCGCCTTGCATGGTCGCAAAATCGCCCCGTCCCGCGGCGTCCATCCCTGTCTCCCACTCGGCATGAGGTCATTGGGGGAATGCATTCGCCCCCACAAGGCCGAACCGTGGGGCAATTCGCCCGGCCGCCCCATCGCTCGAAACAGCGGTCGCCTTGCATGGTCACGAAATCGCCCCCTCCCGCGGCGTCCATAGCTGTCTCCGCTCGGCATGCGGTCGTTGGGCGAATGAAGTCGCCCCCTACAGGCCGAACCGTGGGGCAATTTGCCCGGCCGCCCCATCGCTCGAAACAGCGGTCGCCTTGCATGGTCGCGAAATCGCCCCGTCCCGCGGCGGCCATCCCTGTCTCCCACTCGGCATGAGGCCGTTGGGCGAATGAATTCGCCCCGTACAAGGCCACGGCCAACTACCGTAGGGGCGAATTTATTCGCCCGGTCACACGATACACGCCGCAAAGTCTGGTTCCGTGCGCATCAGCTGCCGCTTGACGCTCTCTAGGTGTAACCGCGCACTCTCGGCGTTGCCCTCTTTCATTTGCTGGTACGCCGCTTGGGCGAGGGTCGGGGTGACAGGCTTGAGCGGCCGACCGCTGGCCATCGCGCGCAGCTGGACTTCGGCGGCGCGCTCCAGGTAGTAGAGATCATCCCAGGCCTCGGCAATGGTGGGCCCGAGCACCAGCGGGCCGTGGTTCTTCAGCATGACCACATCGGCGTCACCGGCGGCACGGGCGATCCGCTCGCCCTCGGTGTTGTCGAGCGCCAGGCCGTTGTAGCGCTCGTCCACGGCCAGGCGGTCATAGAATTTCAGCGCCGTCTGCCCGGCCCAGACGAAGGGGTCGCCTTCCAGAAGGCAAAGCGCCGTGGCGTTGGGCATGTGCGTATGGAAGGCCGCACGGGCCCGCGGGTTGAGCCGATGCAACTGCGCATGGATGTAGAAAGCGGTGGCTTCTGGACGGCCTTCACCGAGCAGTACGTGGCCTTCGAAGTCGCAGATCAGCAGCGACGACGCGGTGACCTCGCAAAAGGCCAACCCGTACGGATTGACCAGAAACAGATCGTCATGCCCCGGCACGACAAAGGAAAAGTGATTGCAGATGCCCTCGCCCATCCCGAGTCGCGCGGCCATGCGAAAGCAGGCCGCCAGGTCGATGCGCGCCTGGCGGATGGCGGGCGTGTCGAGCGCGGCGCGGTCGACGTCAGGCGGACGGGCAGCGCCCTCGAAGGCATGGGCCATGGTCGGTCCTCGGCAAGTGAACGAGCCCTCAGCCTAGCCAGATATCGACACCTGCCAAGGGACAGTTGCCGGGCGGTGGCGAGCCAGTGCCGTGCACGGTTGCGGACGGGCTTGCCGCGCAAACACCGACCTGGAGCTGACAGGTGCCCATGCTGACCCGCGCGTGGCCCGCATCTGGCCCTACGGGACGCGTGCGGATTGTTCCTAAGGTGGCCTCACCCCGCGCCGACCTCCCGGCGCTTCGATCCCGAGGCCGACATGACCACGCCAGTTACCAACGACTACGTCCGCGCGCTGGATCGCCAGCACGTATTCCATTCCTGGTCCATCCAGGGCGCACTCAACCCGCTGGTGATCGCCGGCGGTGAAGGGTGTCGCCTGTGGGACCACGACGGCATGCGCTACCTGGACTTCAGCAGCCAGCTGGTCAATACCAACATCGGCCATCGCCACCCCAAGGTAATCGAGGCCATCAAGGCCCAGGCCGACAGCCTCTGCACTGTGGCACCGGCCACCGCCAACCTGATGCGCGGCGAAGCGGCCAAGCGCATCCTCGCCCGCGCACCAGCCGGTTTCAGCAAGGTGTTCTTCACCAACGCGGGCGCCGATGCCAACGAGAACGCCATGCGCATGGCCAGGCAATTCACCGGGCGCGACAAGATTCTCTCGGCCTACCGGTCATACCACGGAAGCACCGGCGCGGCCATCGTGGCTACCGGCGATCCCCGTCGCGTACCGAACGAATTCGCCCGCGGCCATGTGCACTTCTTCAACCCCTACCTGTACCGCAGCGAGTTCCACGCCCGCGACGAGGCCGAGGAGTGCGCCCGCGCCCTGCACCATCTGCGCCGAGTGATCGAATGCGAAGGCCCGGCAGCGATAGCGGCGATCATTCTGGAAACCATTCCCGGCACGGCCGGCGTCCTGGTGCCGCCGGAAGGCTACCTGCAGGGCGTGCGCGCCCTGTGCGACGAGTTCGGCATCGTGCTGATCTTCGACGAGGTCATGGCCGGCTTCGGCCGCACCGGCCAATGGCTGGCGCTGGACAACTTCGGCGTGGCGCCGGACCTGATCACCTTCGCCAAGGGCGTCAACTCCGGCTACGTGCCGGCCGGGGGTGTGATGATCTCGCAGCCGATCGCCGAGTTCTTCGAGACACGCTTCTTCCCTGGCGGGCTGACCTACTCCGGTCATCCGCTGGCCATGGCGGCGATCGTCGCCACGCTCGACGCCATGGCGGAGGAAGGCATGGTCGACAACGCCCGGCGTATAGGTCAGGAACTGCTCGGCCCCGGGCTGCAGGGCTTGGCACGTCGGCACGCGCTGATCGGCGAGGTCCGCGGCGTAGGGCTGTTCTGGGCCGTCGAGTTCGTTTCGGACTGGCAGAACAAGACACCGCTCGCGGCCCCAGTGATCGCGCAGATGAAGGCCGCGTTCCAGGCCAGAGGGCTGCTCACCTTCACGGTCGAGAATCGCCTGCACGTCGTGCCGCCGTGCATCGTCTCGCCCGCTGAAGTGAACGAAGCGCTGGCCATCCTCGACGAGGTGATCGACGACTTTTTCGCGGCGCTGCGCCTGAGGTGCCGTGGGCGAACAAGTTCGCCCCTACAGAGTCCGCGACTATCCCTTGCCAACGCCCCTACGCCGTCCCGCGACCACCCTCTCTTGCGCCCAAGCACCCTGCTGCTCGACGGCTACAACCAAACCGCATCCCACCAGGGGTAATCGCCGACCCGCCCCACCAACCCGGCCCGCAGGGGATTGGCGACGATGTAACGAGCAATGGACTGCACATCTTCGTCATGCCGTAGCGCGTGGTCGTGGAAGCCGCGCTGCCATGCGGGACCAGGGCCGGTGGCCGGGCGTAACCCAGCGGCTGAGCGGCCTTTGAAGCATTTGACGACTCCGGAGAGGGTGGCACCCTCGCCCAGGGCGAAAAGCCAGTGGAGGTGATCAGGCATCAGCACCCAGGCCAACGATGACAATCGGCGGTCGTCATGCAGGTTTCGCATGTGCCCGATCACGAGCCGCGCGCAGGTGGCGTCGGCAAATAAGGGTCGCCGTTCGTGTGTGCAGGTCGTGATGTGGTAAAGCTGGCCTGACGCGGAATAGCGCCCGCGGCGCAGGGCATCTCGTGACATGTCCTTATGTCCCATCGATGAAAAGTCGACGCGCAGGGTAGCCAGGATCGCCTCGGGCGAACAAGTTCGCCTACAGAGTCCGTGACTACCCCTCCCCAACGCACCGACCGTAGGGGCGAATTTATTCGCCCAGGCAGCCCCGCCAAAGCTCCAGGCGGAAAAAACTGCCCGCACCAAGCCGGAGACCACGCTAGAGCCCGTCCAACACCCCCCCAAGACACGCGCCCCTCGCCGATCCGTGCGGCGTCGATCGCATGGAAACCCAGGCGCATGAAATGGGCGGGAGGTACCGCGTTGAAGAAGAACTGCGCGCCCGCTTCGAACAGCACGCCCTGTTGCGCCGCGGCCCAGGCCAGGCGCTGTGTGTCGATGCCATCCGGGGCGCGCAGCCAGAAGGCGCTGGCGCCGGGGCTGCCCATCGGCTGGCAGCTCGGCAGCTCATCTTCCAGGGCCAGCCGCAGGGTGTCGCGGCGGTGGCGGTGCTCCTCGCGAAAGCGTCGTAGGTGGGCGTCGTAATGCCCCTGAGCGAGAAACTCGGCCAGCATGCGTTGGTTGTTCAGCGGCGGGTGGCGGTACATCAGCCGGCGCAGCGCGCGCAGTTCGTCAATGAGCTCGGCGTCGGCCACCAGGTAGCCGATGCGCAACCCCGGCGAGAAAGCCTTCGACAGGCTACTCATGTAGATGACCCGGCCGCTGGCGTCGCTGGCCTTGAGCGCGGGCTGGGCCCCGTGGTCGAGGTTGAATTCGGCGTCGTAGTCGTCCTCGATCACCACCTGATCATGCTGACGGATCTGCCGCAGCAGCGCGGTCCGACGCGCCGCGCTCATGGCCACGCCGGTCGGCACCTGGTGGCCCGGCGTGACGTACAGGTAGTCGCAGCCGTGCAACCGGTCGTCGACGACCAGGCCCTGCTCGTCGACCGGCTGCAGCTGCACGTCGGCGCCACGCAGCTCGAACAGGCTCAGCGCGTCGCGAAAGCCGGGGTTCTCCATGGCCACTCGGCTGCCCTGCCCCATCAGCAGGGTGGCGAGCAGGTAGAGCGCGTTCTGCGAGCCGAGGGTGACGAGGATCTCGTCCGAGCGGGCCCAGATGCCGCGCTTGGGCAGCACGCGCGTGCGCAGTTGCTCGACGAGCATCTCGTCGTCGCGGTCGAAGCGGTCGTTCATCCAGCATGGCTCACGGTCGCCACGCAGCAGCGAGCGCGACACTTCACGCCAGCGTTCGAGTGGAAACAGCTCGCGGATCGGCTGGCCGTAGACGAAGGGATAGGGGTAGCGCGTCCAGTTGCTCGGGCGCAGCACGCCGTGTTTCAGGCTGGGCTGCATCTTCAGTCGCGCGCTCCAGTCTGGTGCGCGTTCGTCCGCCAGATCGGAAGACGCATCGCCCTTGTGCAGCGAGGGCAGGCGCGAGAGCTCGGACAGTGAATCTCCAGTCTGGTAATCCGGGTGCAGGTAGTAACCGCTGCGCGGACGGCTGACCAGGTAGCCGTTGTCCAGCAGGCTTTCGTAGACCAGCGCCACGGTGTTGCGCGACACCGCGAGTTGCTGCGACAGCTTGCGGCACGAGGGCAGCGGCTCGTCGGCCGGAAAGCCGCCGCTGAGGATCGCCGAGACCAGCGTCTCGCGCAGTTGCTCCTGCAGGCCGCGCTGCTGATCGAAGTCCAGGTGGATGTAGTGATCGATCATGGCGCTCTCCCTTCGACAGGCATCTGCCTGAGCCAAAGCAAGGAGTGCGCCACAGCGGCGGCGAGCGGCCGCGGGCGAATAAATTCGCCCGCCTGCGTCAGGAATTCTCGCCGGCGCTGACGGGAATGCGGTGGCTCTGTGGGCGAATGAAATTCGCCCCTACGGAACGTGCAGAACCCTGTAGGGGCGAACTTGTTCGCCCGCCTGGGTCAGGGTTCTCGCCGACGCTGGCAGGCATACCGCGGCTCCCTGGGCGAATAAATTCGCCCCTACGGAACGTGCCGGAGGCTTGTGGCGGGCGCACGTGCCCGCCCGACTGGCCCGCCCGACTGGCCAGTCGAACTTCGGTAACTGCACCTATCGCCGCCGACGAACCGGCTCCTAAGGTGAAAGCAAGCCGCCGCTCAGCGCCGCTGACAGGCCCGTCCACCGTCGAACTGGAGCAATGACATGACGCATTCAAGCAAGGATTCGGTTACTGCCAAATCGCGCAGCCTCCTGCGCACCCTGACGCTGGCCGGCTGCGTGCTGTCGGCCGCCGTGGCCGCCAACGTGCAGGCCACGGACCTCGCCGAGGTCAAGTCGCGCGGCTACATGACCGTCGCCACGGAGGATGACTACGCGCCGTTCAACTTCATCGTCGATGGCAAGCCGGAGGGCTTCCACAAGGAATTGCTCGAGGACCTCAAGGCCTACGCCAAGGAACAGGGCTTCGATGTGCGCCAGGAGATCCTGCCCTGGACCGGTCTGCTCGCCTCGGTCTCGTCCGGCCAGTACGACGCCGCCTTCACCGGCGCGCTGGTCACCGACGACCGCCTGCGGGTGTTCGACTTCGCCCCGCCCTTTGCCTCGGCGCAGCACTTCTACACCAAGCGCGCCGACGACGACAGCCTCTCGGGGATCGCCAGCCTGTGCGGCAAGACCGTCGGCGTACAGGCCGGCAGCGCCCTGCTCGCGCGCCTGCCGGAGCTTAAGAAGATGATGGCCGCCGAAAACTGCGAAATGGGCGAGGTGGTGGAGTACCAGTCCTACCCGGAGGCCTACGCCGACCTCGCCAACGGCCGGCTGGACTATGTAGTCAACGCACTGATCTCGGTGAACGACCTAGTCAAGACCCGCGGCGATACCTTCGCCAAGGGCATCGCGGTGTCCGGCGACGGCTTCGCCGCCTGGCCGGTGTCCAAGCAGAGCCCCGAACTGCTGGAATTCTTCACCGGCTTCATGAACCACATCCGCGACAACGGCCGTCTAGCCGAACTGCAGACCAAGTGGTTCGGCGAAGCCTTCCCGAACCTGCCGAAGGAGCCGATCACCAGCGTCGATCAGTTCCATTCGCTGGCCGGCATGGACTGAACGCGCCCCTCGCGGCAAGGCCGTCGGGTCGACTTGGCCCCGGCCTTGCTAGCACTCTGCTGAGCCGTCGGGCTCACGCACACCGTCATTCGCTGCATCGAGGGAACACCGACCATGAACGGACAGGCCTGGCTGTTGTTGCTCGAAGGCGCCTGGACCACGCTGTGGATTTCGGGCATCGCCATTGCCATCGGCGTGGTGCTGGGGCTCGGCGTTGCGCTGGTGCGCATGGCCCGCATCCCCTTCATCGATCAGTTGCTGGTGCTCTACGTCAGCCTCGCGCGCGCCACCCCGCTGGTCACACTAGTGCTGTTCATCTTTCTTACCGCGCCGACGCTGGGCGTGGGCCTGGATCGCAATACCGCGGCGATTCTCGCGCTGACGCTCAACACCGCCGCATTCAATGCCGAGGTGTGGCGCGCGGCCTTTCTCAGCTTCTCGCGCGACCAGCGCGAAGCGGCATTGGCCTGCGGCATGACCGGGCCGACCTTCTTCCGCCGCATCATGCTGCCGCAGCTGTTCACCAGCAGCCTCCCGGGGCTGGTCAACGAGATGTCCTTCATCATCAAGAGCAGCCCGGCGATCGCGGTGATCGGCATCGTCGACCTGACCCGGGTGACCAACCGCATCACCGCGGTGACCTACGAGCCGCTGCCGCCGATTCTCGCGGCGGCGTTGCTGTACATGCTGATCATCGGCGTGCTGATTCGCGTACAGGCGATCGCCGAGCGCAAAGCCAACCGGCTGGCGATGTGAGGAGGCACGGATGAGCGAATGGGCCATCATCTGGGAGGCGCGCGGGGCGTTCCTGCAAGGCTTCCTCAACACGCTGCTGCTGTTCGGCCTGTCTGTCAGCATCGCCTTTATCATCGGCTGCCTGTTCGCCTACTGGCTTGAACGGCGAAATCCGGCGACCTGGCTGCTGCGCGGCTTTATCGACTGCATGCGCATGCTGCCCTTCCTGATCCTGGCGTACCTGCTCTACTACGGACTGCCCAGCCTCGGGTTGCGGCTCGACGCCTGGACCGCCGGCCTGATCGCGCTGATCGTCTACTACGCTGCCTACTTTGGCGAGGTGCTGCGCGGCGCCCGGCTGGTGCTGCCGGCCGGCCAGGTGGAGGCGGCCAAGGCGTACGGCTTCACCGCCTTCCGGCTGTATCGGCGCATCGTGCTGCCGCAGCTGGTGATCAAGACCCGCCCGCTCATGGGCAACCTGCTGATCCTGGCGCTGAAGGACACCGCCTTTCTCACCATCATCACCGTGCGGGAGCTGACCGCGGCGGCCAACTCGGTGCAGGCCACCTACTTCATTCCGATGGAAGCCTTCGTGGTGGTCATCGCACTCTACTGGCTGATCAGCATCTGCCTGGAACTGGCGCTCAAGTGGGCAGGCCGGTTCGGCGCCAAACGAGGATTCGAGCATGTCTGACGTACCTGCGGTGCGCATCGAGCGCCTGTCCAAAAGCTTCGACGGCGTGGAGGTACTTCGCGACATCGAGCTGACGGTAAACAAGGGCGAGGTGGTCAGCGTGCTCGGCTCGTCCGGTTCGGGCAAGTCGACCATGCTGCGCTGCATCAACTGGCTGGAGGAGCCGGACCGCGGCAGCATCTACATCGCCGGCGAGCGCATCGGCATCGATGCCAGCGGCCGCAAGATGGGCAACAAGGCACTGGCCGCGCTGCGCGCGCGCACCGGCATGGTCTTCCAGGGTTTCAACCTGTGGCCGCATTTCACGGTGTTGCAGAACGTCATGGAGTCGCCGGTGCAGGTCAAGGGCATGCGCAAGGATGAAGCCCGCGCCCAGGCCATGGCGCTGCTGGGGAAGGTCGGCATGGAGCACAAGGCCGACGCCTACCCCTACACGCTCTCCGGTGGGCAGAAGCAGCGTGTGGCCATCGCCCGTGCGCTGGCGATGAGCCCCGAGGTGATGCTGTTCGACGAGCCGACCTCGGCGCTCGACCCGGAGCGCGTCGGCGAGGTGCTGCAGGTGATGAAGAACCTGTCGGCCGAGGGCTACACCATGATCGTGGTCACCCATGAGATGGAGTTCGCTCGCGCGGTGTCCGACCAGGTGGTGTTTCTCGAGAAGGGCCGGATCATCGAGAAGGCCGAGCCGGAGCTTTTCTTCACCAACCCTTCGACCGAACGGGTTCGGCGGTTTCTCGAACTGGCGTAACGCCTGGCCGCTCTCTTGGGCGAATGAATTCGCCCCTACAGCCGCTTGCACCCCGCCATCCACACCCACCGTAGGGGCGAATTTATTCGCCGCTTTTGCGGCACCGCTACCGCTCTTGGCGAGTGCATTCGCCCTACAGCCGCTTGCGCCCCGCCATCCACACCCACCGTAGGGGCGAATTTATTCGCCCGTTTTCGCGACTCCGCTATCTTTCCTGGCGAGTGCATTCGCCTCTTCAGCCGCTTGCACCCCGCCATCCACGCCCACCGTAGGGGCGAATTTATTCGCCGCTTTTGCGGCACCGCTACCGCTCTTGGCGAGTGCATTCGCCCCTACAGCCGCTTGCGCCCCGCCATCCACGTCCACCGTAGGGGCGAATTTATTCGCCCGCTGGCTCCCGGCAGCCCTGACCCACCCGCCCCGGGCAACTGGCTACTGCCCTCATCGGTCTGACGCAGTAAGCTCTCCCGGTCGGCCGCGTGCGGCCCGCCTACCCGAACAGACAAGAGGTCCCTGCATGAACAATGTGGTTTTCATTACGGGTGCGACATCCGGCTTCGGCCGCGCCACTGCCCGCCGTTTCGCCGAGTCCGGCTGGGCTTTTGGTGCTCACCGGTCGCCGCGTCGATCGCCTGGAGGCGCTGAAACAAGAGCTGTCGAGCAAGGTGCCGGTTCACATCGCCGCGCTGGATGTGCGCGACGCCGAGGCGGTCAAGCAGGTGGTCGCCGAGCTGCCCGAGGGCTTTCGCGAGGTGAAGACGCTGGTCAACAACGCCGGCCTGGCCCTGGCGCCCGAGCCCGCGCAGAAGGTCGCGCTGGACGACTGGCACACCATGATCGACACCAACGTCACAGGGCTGGTCAACGTCACCCATGCGCTGCTGCCGCGCCTGATCGAAACCGGCAAGGGCGCCAGCATCGTCAGCATCGGCTCGGTAGCAGGCCACTGGCCCTACCCGGGCGGCCACGTCTACGGCGCGACCAAGGCCTTCGTCGAGCAGTTCAGCTACAACCTGCGCTGCGACCTGCTGGGAACCGGCGTGCGGGTCACCGATATCGCCCCGGGCATGGCCGAGACCGAATTCACCCTGGTTCGCACCAAGGGCAACCAGGAAGCCTCGGACAAGCTCTACCGCGGCACCACGCCGCTGACCGCCGAAGACATCGCCGAGCAGATCTATTACGTCGCCACGCTGCCCGATCACATCAACATCAACCGCCTCGAAGTGATGCCGACCCGCCAGGCCTGGTCGCCCTTCAACATCGACCGCGACCAATAAGCCAACGATCGGCACGGCGCGCCAGGCTTCGCCCGGGCACCGCCGCGGATGTCAGCCGTTGGGCGAATAAATTCGCCCCTACAACCAAGCCCAGCCGCCAGGGCCGACGGCACCCAAGGCGGCATCTGATTAGCCCTTACAGGACGCGGTCACGAGCCGACCAACCGCGCGCCCCGCCGATCCTTGTAGGGGCGAATTTATTCGCCCGCGTCCCCACGCAACCCGCCTCGCGTCCTCAAGCCCCACCCAGCCGCGCCAGGCTTCGCCCGAGCATCGCCGCGGATGTGAGTACCAGAATGGCGCCGACCACCAGCCGCATCGGCACCGGTCGCCAGTGGCGATGAAGCAGCTGTCCGGTCAGATTGCCTGCCACTGCAGGCAGCAACAGCGCCAGCGCCAAGGTCAGATGTTCGCGCCCGAGCACGCCGAACGCCCAGAGTCCAAGTAACGAACAGCCGCTGCTGGCGACGAAGAACAGAATGGCCGTGCCGCGCAGGTGGGCGGCGTCCAGCCCGCTGCGCAGCAGGTAGAGGATCAGCGGCGGGCCGCCGGCCGAGGCCATGGTCATCGCCAGCCCGGAGGCGAGACCAGCCGGCAGTGCGCCACGGGTTCCAGGCCCGTCCGGCCGGACGGGCGGCGGCCGCCACAACACCAGCAGGCCGCCCAGCAGGCACAGCAAGGCGATGACCGGTGTCATCCACGCGCCCGGCACCACCGAGAGCAAACCCGCCCCCAGCGGTACCGCGAGCAGCATGCCGACGATCAGCCGACTACCAATGGGCACATGGAGCTGCGCAGCGCGCCAGGCCAGAGCGAGACCGAACACGCCAGGTCGAGCATCAGCGCGACCGGCACCACCTGTGCCGGACTGAGCCGGGTCAACAGGCCAAGCGCCAGCAGCATGGCGAAACCGAAACCGCTGTAGCCGCGTACCAGCCCGGCGGCGAAAGCAAGCAGCGCGAACATCCGGGCACTCCAGCAAGCGTTCGCGCGACTCTAGCGATCTCGGCTCGGCGGCGACAGGGCCAACCGCGGCCGATACACGAGCCAGCAAAGCGCACCAAAGAGCAGCACGAAGTCGCTGCCGCCACCGAAATGCACCACAAAGGCGCACACAGACAGTCCGCAACGTGCGGCACCTCGCTCGCCCGTCACGGCCTGGTGCGGCGCCCGGCGGAGGACCGCGCACCGGGATGGCGCAAGGCACGACTATTGCTGAAAACTCTCTATCGAATCCAAGGCACGCGCGCCCGCATGACCGCACTGACCCCGATCTTCACCCCGCACTGGCTGGCCGAGCTCGACCTCGGCTACGCACGGCTCGGCCAGGCGACGCGCCCGGTCCGCCGTCGTCACAACGGCCCATTGCGGGTGCAGAAGCACCTCTACCCCGAGGGCCCCGAGGTCTGTCAGCACATTGTCGTGCACCCACCTGGCGGCATCGCCGGGGGCGATCGCCTGGCGATTCATGCGGAAGTTGGCCACGGTGCCTGGGCGCAGCTCACCAGCCCCGGCGCCGCCAAGTGGTATCGCGCTGCCAGCCCGGCCCATCAGACCCTCGACCTGCGTGTGCAGGCCGGCGCGACGCTGGAGTGGCTGCCGCAGGAAACCATCGTCTACGCCGGCGCGCAGCCGGAACTGCGCACCCGCATCGATCTGGAAGGCGACGCGCGATTGTTCTATTGGGACATCGTCGCCCTTGGCCGCCCCGCCTGTGCGGAGCGGTTCGACAGTGGCCGACTGCGCGCGGCGCTGGACATTCGCCGCGACGACCAGCTGCTCTGGCATGAACGCCAGGCGATCGAAGGCGGCGACCGCCTGCTCGATTCGCCCATCGGCCTCGCCGGCCAACCGGTTTTCGGCACCCTGATCGTCACTGGCACGCTCGACACCGATGTGCTCGACGTCTGCCGCGACCTGAAGACACCTGTGCGCGGCGACCTGACCCAGTTGCCCGGCCTGGTCGTTGCACGCTGCCTGGCTGGCGAAACGCTGGAAGCACGCGCCTGGATGATCGCGCTCTGGCAGCGACTGCGCCCGGCGCTGCTCGGCCGCGAAGCGCTGGCGCCGCGGATATGGAGCACCTGACAGCCTCACCGGCGAGCCGGCCTTGCCGTTACTCTCGCCCGTGCCAATGAACACTACGTGGAACCGCTATGGACCTGTCACCCAGAGAAAAAGACAAGCTGCTGATCTTCACCGCCGGCCTGGTGGCCGAGCGCCGGCTGGCCCGCGGTGTGAAGCTCAACTACCCGGAGGCCATGGCCTACATCTCCGCCGCGCTGCTCGAAGGCGCGCGCGACGGCCAGACGGTCGCCGAGCTGATGCACTACGGCACCACCCTGCTCAGCCGCGAACAGGTGATGGAGGGCGTGCCGGAGATGATCCCGGAGATCCAGGTCGAGGCGACCTTCCCGGACGGCACCAAGCTGGTCACGGTGCATCAACCAATCGCCTGAAATATCGGTCAATGTCTACTGCCCACGACCTTGAACCGCTCTTGAAGGAAACCAACGTGCAGATACGCGACGCCCTGGACACCGACCTCGAAGGCATCCTGCAGATCTACAACGACGCGGTAGAGAACAGCACGGCGATCTGGAACGACCGCACCGTCGACCTTGCCAACCGCCAGGCCTGGCTGGCCGAGCGCCATCAGCAGGGCTACCCGGTGCTGGTGGCTATCGACGAAGCGGGACAGGTGGCCGGCTATGCCTCCTTCGGCCCCTGGCGCCCCCACGACGGCTTTCGTCACACCGTGGAGAATTCGGTCTACGTCAGCCCGGACCATCGCGGCAGCGGTATCGGCCGTAGCCTGATGCAGGCACTGATCGAGCGCGCCCGCATGCTCGACAAGCACGTGATGGTCGCCTTCATCGAAAGCGAGAACCGCGCCTCGGTGCACATGCACCAGCAACTGGGCTTCATCCATGTCGGCCAGATGCGCCAGGTCGGCTGCAAGTTCGGTCGCTGGCTGGACCTGACCATGATGCAACTGACCCTGAACAGGACATCGAAACCATGATTCCCGGCGAATACCAGATCCAGGACGGCGACATCGAGCTCAACGCCGGCCGCCGCACCCTGACCCTTTCCGTGGCCAACAGCGGCGACCGGCCGATCCAGGTCGGTTCGCATTACCACTTTTTTCGAAACTAACGACGCCCTCACCTTCGACCGCGCCGCCTCGCGCGGCATGCGCCTGAACATCCCGGCCGGCACCGCGGTGCGCTTCGAACCCGGACAGAGCCGCGAGGTGGAACTGGTCGAGCTGGCCGGCGAGCGCCGGGTGTTCGGTTTCGCCGGGCGAGTGATGGGCGCGCTGTGAGCGAGTCGGTCCAGGGGTTCGACAAGCGGGCGAATAAATTCGCCCCTACAGGGCCGGTGCCGAACATCCCGCAGCGTCGACGCAATACGTAGGGGCGAATTCATTCGCCCATGAACGAACCACCGGCAGCCACCGTTTGCGCCGAGGCATCAAGGAACAGCCATGAAGATATCCCGCCAAGCCTACGCCGACATGTTCGGCCCCACCGTCGGCGACAAGGTGCGCCTGGCCGACACCGACCTGAGGATCGAAGTCGAGAAAGACTTCACCACCTACGGCGAGGAAGTGAAGTTCGGCGGCGGCAAGGTCATCCGCGACGGCATGGGCCAGAGCCAGCTGTGCGCCGCCGAGGTGGTCGACACCCTGATCACCAACGCGCTGATCCTCGACCACTGGGGCATCGTCAAGGCCGACGTGGGTCTCAAGGATGGCCGCATCGCCGCCATCGGCAAGGCCGGCAACCCGGACATTCAGCCCGATGTGACCATCGCCATCGGCGCCAGCACCGAAGTCATCGCCGGCGAAGGCATGATCCTCACCGCCGGCGGCATCGACTCGCACATCCACTTCATCTGCCCGCAGCAGATCGAAGAAGCGCTGATGAGCGGCGTCACCACCATGATCGGTGGCGGCACGGGCCCAGCCACCGGCACCAACGCCACCACGGTGACGCCCGGCCCCTGGCACATGGCGATGATGCTCAAGGCCGCCGACGCCTTCCCGATGAACATCGGCTTCACCGGCAAGGGCAACGCCTCGCTGCCCGAGCCGCTGATCGAGCAGGTCAAGGCCGGTGCCATAGGCCTCAAGCTGCACGAGGACTGGGGCACCACCCCGGCCGCCATCGACAACTGCCTGTCGGTCGCCGACCAGTACGACGTGCAGGTGGCCATCCACACCGACACGCTGAACGAATCGGGCTTCGTCGAGACGACCCTCGGCGCGTTCAAGGGCCGCACCATCCACACCTACCACACCGAGGGTGCTGGTGGCGGCCACGCGCCCGACATCATCAAGGCCTGCGGCTTCGCCAACGTACTGCCCAGCTCGACCAACCCGACCCGGCCGTTCACCCGCAACACCATCGACGAGCACCTGGACATGCTCATGGTCTGCCACCACCTCGACCCGAGCATCGCCGAGGACGTGGCCTTCGCCGAGAGCCGCATCCGCCGCGAGACGATCGCCGCCGAAGACATCCTCCACGACCTCGGTGCCTTCTCCATGATCAGCTCCGACAGCCAGGCCATGGGCCGCGTCGGCGAGGTGATCACCCGCACCTGGCAGACCGCCGACAAGATGAAGAAGCAGCGCGGCGCCCTGCCGGGCGACGGCGCGGGCAACGACAACTTCCGCGCCAAACGCTACATCGCCAAGTACACCATCAACCCGGCGATCACCCACGGCGTCAGCCACGAGGTGGGCTCGATCGAAGTGGGCAAGTGGGCCGATCTGGTGCTCTGGCGCCCGGCGTTCTTTGGCGTGAAGCCGAGTCTGATTCTCAAGGGCGGTGCGATTGCTGCGAGCCTGATGGGCGACGCCAATGCCTCGATCCCGACGCCGCAGCCGGTGCACTACCGGCCGATGTTCGCCAGCTTTGGCGGCTCGCTGCATGCGTCCAGCTTCACCTTCATCAGCCAGGCCGCCTTCGAGGCCGGCGTGCCCGAGCAGCTAGGCCTGAAGAAGAAGATCGGTGTGGTCCGGGGTTGCCGCCAGGTGCAGAAAAAGGACCTGATCCACAACGACTACACACCGGACATCCAGGTCGACCCGCAGAACTATCAGGTGCGCGCCGATGGCCAGCTGCTCTGGTGCGAGCCGGCCGAGGTACTGCCGATGGCGCAGCGGTATTTCCTGTTCTGATCGACGCGGGTAAAGCGCGCTGCTCAACTTGCGAACCAGTGCGCCCTGTCGGGCGCTGGAACGCGGGCGAATAAATTCGCCCCTACACGGATTCCATTCGGTTGGTTGGGCCTTTTTCGGGCCGTGACGTGCGTTGAACGCGGGCGAATAAATTCGCCCCTACATGGGGATTCCATTCGGTTGGTTGGGCCTTTTCCGGGGGGTGCCGTGCGTTGAATGCGGGCGAATGAATTCGCCCCCTACACGGGGATTCCATTCGGTTGGTTGGGCCTTTTCGGGCCGTGACGCGCATTGAATGCGGGCGAATGAATTCGCCCCTACATGGGGATTCCATTCGGTTGGTTGGGCCTTTTTCGGGGCGTGACGTGCGTTGAACGCGGGTGAATGAATTCGCGACATCGGGTTGGTGTGGCGGGGCATGGCTCGGCCGTACGTCCTGTAGGGGCGAATTTATTCGCCCAGCCGCTCCGGCGGCCATCGGCGCACCATGACTGCACGCTCCCACGGCAGATGCAGCACAACGGGGCATTCTGGCCACGCGCGCCGGGCAAGGGCTGTGCCTGTCAGTATGCGAGTTGTATACATAAATTCGGCACCTTGCCCAAGCGTGATCTAGGCTGAAACCGTTGCCTTCCGGCGCACAGACGGGGCGGCACGCAGCCTTTCGCGACGTGTGCAGTGCGCGGAATGCTTAAAGGGAACGCTGGTGCGGTACACAAACTGCATACAGCTGACAGAACCAGCCTTGCACACGAGCGCTCGCCATGAACGATCAGGATTTGACCCTGCCACACCCCGATCCGACCCTGCACAACGCCGACCTCGAGCCCCTCGCGCCTGGCAAACGCAAATGGGGATGGTTCGAAATCTTCAACGTCTGGTCCAACGACATTCAAAGCCTGTTCGGCTACACGCTGGCCGCGACCCTGTTCATCAGCTACGGCCTGAACGGCTGGGCCGTGCTTGCCGGGATCGTGCTGGCCGGCTTCATCGTGATGGGCCTGGTGCAGCTGACCGGCAAGCCCAGCGTGAAGTACGGCATCCCCTTCCCGGTCATGGCCCGCGCCAGCATGGGCGTGCGCGGTGCGAACTTCCCGGCCATGGTGCGCGGCATCGTGGCGATCTTCTGGTACGGCGTGCAGACCTATTTCGCCTCGACCGCCGTGGCCCTGCTGATCCGCACCCTCACGGGTCCAGGCTCCGAGGCGACGCTGCTGGGCCTGACGACCGTCGACTGGGTCGCCTACGTGCTGGTCTGTGCTTTCCAGGTCGCGCTGTTCGTACGTGGTGTGGACTGGGTGACGCGGTTTCTGAATTGGGCCGGGCCGCTGGTATATCTGGTGATGATCGCGATGATGATCGCGATCTGCTACAAGGCCGGCCCGAGCCTCGCTGGCGCGCTGGGCGGAATTTTCAGCGGCACCGGCAGCTACGCAGGAGGGCCGGTTGCAGCGTTCGCCGCGGTTGTCGGCACCATGGTCGCCTACTTCGCGGCAGTGGTGATCAACTACGGCGATTTCGCCCGCTTCGTCAAAACCGAGCGTCAGATGCGCATCGGAAACTTCCTGGGCTTGCCGGTGAGCCTGGCGTTCTTCTCGCTGATCGCGCTGGTGATCACCGCCGGCACCGTGGTGGTGTTCGGCGAAACGCTGACCAACCCGACCGATATCGTGGCGCGGATCGATCATGTGGGCCTGACGCTCATCGCCGCCATCACCTTCTTCGCCGCGACAGTGGGCATCAATCTGGTCGCCAACTTCATCCCGCCGGCCTACGACATCGCCAACCTGTCACCCGCCCGCATCAGCGCACGCACGGGAGGCTTCATCACTGCCGCGATTGCCTTTTTCATCGGTGCGTTGTGGGTTTCGTTCATCAGCGCGGTGGGCATCGCCGCGTTCGTGGACACCCTGGGTGCGGTGCTGGCGCCGCTGTACGGCATCATCGTGGCCGACTACTACCTGGTTCGCCGTCAGCGACTGGATGTGCAACAGCTGTTCAGCGCCGAACCCGGTTCGACCTACTACTTCAATGCTGGCTGGAACCGCAAGGCGATCATCGCCTTCGGCATCGCCTCGATCTTCTCCGTCGCCTCGGTCTGGACGCCGGGCCTGGAAAGCCTGTCGGGCTTCGCCTGGCTGCTTGGCGCGCTGTTCGGTGCCGTGCTGCACTACCTGCTGATGCGCAAGCAGATACTGCCGGTCAGCGCCACGCCCACCGCGACGTCCCAGCTGTAACCGATCACACCGGGCCAACCGCGCGTGGGCTCGGTGCGTTTGTCGGGTGACGCATGCTAGAGTGCCCAGCCATCCGTATGGCACAACGACCCGCTCCATGAACCGATCGGTCATCGACGATATCTCGGCCATCGGCCGTATCAGCGCCGTACCGGCGATTCTCCAGGTCATCTGCGACACGACCGGCTTGCGCTTCGCCGCGGTGGCCCGTGTCACCGAGGACTCATGGACGGCCTGCGCGGTACTCGACAAGATAAATTTCGGCCTCGAGGTCGGCGGCGAACTGGACGTCACGACCACGCTCTGCCACGAGATTCACTCCTCACACGAGACCATCATTATCAGCAAGGCGAGCGAAGACGATCGCTACTGCAATCATCACACGCCCAGGCTGTACGGCTTCGAGAGCTACATTTCCACACCAATCTTCCGCTCGGACGGCAGCTTCTTCGGCACGGTATGCGCGCTGGACCCGCTTCCGGCAAAGCTGTCGGAAGCGGTTGTGCTGCCGATGATGGAATCCTTCGCCAGACTGCTCGCCATGCAGCTGGAGTCGGAGGCGCGTTTCGAGGCGACCGAGGCCGCCTTGTTCGATGCGCGGCAGACGGCCGAATTGCGCGAGCAGTTCATCGCCCTGCTCGGGCACGACCTGCGTAACCCGCTCTCCTCGATCATGTCCGGCGCCCAGTTGCTGCAGCGCCGCTCCAGCGACCCCACCGTGCTCGGCATTGCCGGCCACATGCTGACCGCCAGCCATCGCGCCGCTCGGCTGGTGGACGATGTGCTCGACTTCGCCAGGGGCCGGCTCGGCAAGGGCATACCGCTGAACCTGAGTCCCTGTGACGACCTGCGCGGCGCCTTGGGCCATATCGTCGAAGAACTTCAGAGCGCCAACCCGCACCGCAGGATCCAGGCGAACATCGGGCCGCTGGAGGGCGTTCGCTGTGACGCCGATCGCCTCGGCCAGCTGCTCTCGAACCTGCTGGCGAACGCCCTGGTGCACGGCGCGCCCGAGGGGACGATCGAGGTGTCCGCAAAAATCGAAGACGATCAACTGCTGCTCTGCGTGAGCAACGCCGGGCAACCCATCGCACCGGATCGCCTGGCCAAGCTGTTCCAGCCTTACTGGCGTGAGGAAACCAGCCCGCAATCCGGGCTCGGGCTGGGTCTGTACATTGCCAGCGAAATCGCGCAGTCCCACGGCGGGGAGATGCAGGTCACCTCGACGGCCAAAGCGGGCACCACCTTCATGTTCAGGATGCCGCTAAGCGGGCCCTGATGCGCTGGCGCGCGGCGGTCAACGTAACTGGCTGTCCTTGCTGCCGCGGCGGTTGTACCCGCTGAATCTGGCGTCCTGCTTGTCCTGCTCCGCCTGACAGCGGATGCACAGCCGAACGCCGGGAACGGCCGCGCGTCGTGCCTCTGGAATGGGTTCGTCACAGGCTTCGCAACGCTGCAGGCTCTCGCCATGCCCGAGCCGACTGCGCGCGCGCTGCACGGCGTCCTCGAGCGTGCTGTCGATCTGGTCCTGCACAGCCCCCTCGTTAGCCCAACCGGTAGCCATCGCACCCTCCTCGCCCGACAGGGCCTTCTCACAGGTCTCTACCTTTCTCTGATCGACCTTGGCCCGGACAGGTTCACCAGCCGCTGAAATCAAGTGCCGCAAATACGTACCGCCAGCACACCGGCACCGCTTGTCGATTTGCTGGCGCCAAATCGACGAGTGGGGCTCGCCAGTAAAGGGCTTTGGCTATCCTTCGAGCCGAAGTGAAGGGAAGGCCGTGTCTCGGCGGGCGCTTGGAGCGCTCTGGCACGGCCTCGCCCGCTCATGGTCGTCGCTGGTCGGCCTACCAGACACACCTGACCCGTGAAGCGGAATTATGGACAAGAGATACCTGATCGCGCTGGTCATCGCCCTGGGCGGTTGCGCCAGCCAGCCAGAAGTCATGGAACGGGAGGTCGGGCAATTCGACCTCAAACTCGGTACGGCGCCGACACGCAGCATGGCCCAGGGGCTGGTTCAGCCAGCCACGGCCAGCACGTTCCGGGGTGGGCTGGACCTCACCCATGAGAGCGGAGTGTATGTCGGCCAGTGGTCGCCCAGCGTCGGACTGCTGGACGGCAGCCAGCTGGAGCTCAACAGCTACGTCGGCTACGCGCAGCCTCGGATGGACGACTCGCCCGGCTATGAGCTGGGGGTGATCCGCTATAGCTTCCCGGAGATCGACACCTGGGACCGCGAGGAATACTACGCGGGCTTCAACCTGGGCAGCAGCCGGCTGGGCGGCGCACTGAGCAGCGCACTGGGGCGCACCGACAGCACCCTGTTTATCGAACTGGGTTCGGTCCGCCCTTTCGACGTCGGGGTCCGTCTGAAGTACGCCACCCACTCAGTGGACAACCCGCTGTATTACAACGGCGGCAGCCTGCGAACGTTCAATGACTGGTCGCTGAGCCTGTCCCGGCAGCTGCTCGGGGTGAAGCTGGACCTGTCCTATTCCGACTCGAACCTGCAGGGCGCACAATGCGGCGTCTATTCGGGACAGAACGCCTATTGCGAAGGGTTCATGATGTTCAAGGCCGAGCGCGCCTTCTTCTAAGCGCCCGGCCGGTCATCAGCCCTGGCGAAAACGCAGCTGCGCATGGCCGACAGCGAGCAGGAAGACTGCAGCGGCGAACCCGTAGAGCAGGCCCAGGTTGCCGTCCCGGAACAGCCACGAGCCCAGCACCGGCCCGGTCGCCATGCCCATGAAGCGGAAGAAATTGTAGCTGCCGACGGCCGTGGCTCGGTTCTCGTGGTACAGGTCCATCAAGAGGCTGGTCTGCACCGGCAGCGACAACCCGAGAAACAGCCCGAACGCAGTGACCGCCACGACCAGCGCGGCGAGCGATGACTGAGCGACCGCCAGGAACAGCATCAGGCTGAGCGCATTGAGCAGCGCCGTGATCAGCAGCATGGGTCGTGGCCGCCAATGGCCGAGCAGCCGCCCGCCGACGAAACTGCCGATCACCACCGCGATCGACAGCGGCAGGAACACCAGCCCTTTCTCGCTGGCGCTCAACCCGTAACGGGCGTCCAGGATCCGCGGCATGAACACCAGGTAGTTATAGAACGCGTAGTACTGCACGAAGCTCAGCAGCATGATCGCCAGACCCTGGCGATTGCCGAGCACCTCGAGGTACTGCACCGGGTGAAACGCGCGCGGCGGCCCGCCGGCGGGGCGGGTTTCCTGCAGCCAGAGCGCATTGCTCGCCAGCGCCCCGATACCGACGATCGCCAGCAGCAGAAACACGTAGTGGAAATCCACGTGCTCGCCAATGAAGCCACCCACCACAGGCCCGGCGACCGGACCGAGCGCCACCATCATCTGGAACGAGCCCATTGCCCGGCCCCGCGCGGCGCCTTCGAAGCGGTCGCCGATCACCGTGACCGCCACCACCGCACCGGCGGCGATGCCCACCGCCTGCAACGCCCGGAAGGCCAGCAGCACTTCGATGCTGTTGGCCAGAAAGCAGCCCATCGAGGCGACGACGTAGACCGCCAGACCCGCCAGCAGGGTGCGCTTGCGACCGGTGCGGTCGACCAGCGGCCCATAGATGATCTGCATGAAGGCGAGCACGAAGGTAAAGATCGAAATGCTCAGGTTGATCAGGAACGGCGTGGTCCGCAGCGCGGTGCCGAGCTCCGGCAGGATCGGCGTGTAGACCGTCTGGGTGAAGGGGCCGAGAAAGGCGGCGAAGGCGACCATGAAGGTCAGTAGACGTGGGCTCATCAGGTCTCCCAAGCACGGCAATGGTCGCGGCGGCCGGGGCGAGCCGCCGCCGCAGCGGTCACTCCTTGACCTGCATGTATTCCTCGGCCCAGACCATGTACTCCTCCGCTGTCGAGTACTTGACCGACAGCTGCGAGGCGTTGAGGTCGGAGGCGTCGATCTGGCGCTGCTCGCGCAGGCAGTCGTAGGTCGCCTTGATCGCGGCGAAATAGGCGGCATGGCCGTTCACCACGATGCGCACACCCAGCCGGGCCAGGCGCTCGTTGTCGCGCAGTTGCGGATTGCCGTAGGTGACGAGCATCAGCGGCACCTTGAGCTTTTCGGCGACCTGCTCGAGCTGCTCGAAATTCTCGATGCCGACCAGGCAGATCGCGTCCGCCCCGGCCGCCTCGTAGGCGTGCACGCGCGCGATCACCTCTTCCAGCCCGATCACGCCGGCGTTGGTCCGGGCGATGATGCACAGCTCGGGGTCGATGCGCGCCTCCAGCGCCGCGCGAATCTTGCCGACCGCCTCGAACATGCCGATGAGATCGGTGGACTTGCGGCCGAATTTGGCCGGCAAGAGGGTGTCCTCGATGGTCAGCGCGGCAATCCCGGCGCGCTCGAGCTCGACCACGGTGCGCATCACGTTCAGCGCATTACCGTAGCCATGGTCGGCATCGGCGATGATCGGCAGTCGCGAAACGCGGCCGATGCGCACGGCCTGCTCGACGAACTCGCTGAGGGTGATCAGCGCGAAGTCGGGCGCAGCCAGCACCTGAAGCGAGGCGACCGAGCCACCGAGAATCCCGACCTCGAACTGGAGATCGGCAGCGATGCGGGCCGACATCGGATCGAATACCGAGGCGGTGTGATAACAGCGGTCCGAGGCCAGCAACTTGCGGAAGTCCTGGCGCAGGGTGTGATGAGAGCGTCGTTGCATGTGTCCGTCCTGTTGAGTCGCACGCAAGGGTCTAGTCGCCCTTGTCTGGTCTAGTGTTGAAAGCTCTGCGGCGGGCCTGCGGCCACACCACGGTGAATCAGAGCGGCGCGCGTGGCTGCCGCCCCTGTACGTACGCCATGACCAGCCCACTGGCAATGATCACGGCCATCCCGGTGATGGCGCCAGCATCCGGCGTATGGCCGAACGCGATCAGGCCCACCACACCGGCGAAGATGATCTGCGAATAGGTGAAGGGTGCCAGCGCGGCTGCACTGGCGAAGCGGAACGCGTTGGTCAGCAGCAGATGCCCGCTCATGGCCATGGCGCCGAGCGCCGCCATCATCACGGCGTCATGCAGAGACGGCGTCTGCCAGTTGAAGATCACCAGCACGCTCATGACCAGACTGCCCACCAGGCTGGTGATGAAATTGCTGGTCACCGGATGGTCTGTCGCGCTGAGCCGGCGGGTGATCAATTGGTAGATCGTGAAACTGACCGCGGCGCCGAAGGGCAGCAGGATCGCCGGAGTGAACAGCGCGCCGCCCGGGCGCACGATGATCATCACGCCGATCAGCCCGCAGCCGACCGCCAGCCACTGAGCGCGGCTGACCTGTTCGCCCAGCAGCGCGGAGGCGATGGTGACCAGCAGCGGCGTGAGGAAGATGACGGCGGTGGCCTCGGCCAGCGGGATGTAGCTCAACCCGCTGATGAACAGCATGCTGACGCTGACCAGGCTCAGGCCGCGGCAGATCTGCAGGGTCGGACGCAGCGTCTGGAAGACGCGCCGTCCCATGCGCGGCGTGAACAGGGCAAGCATCAGGGTCGTCTGCGCCATGTAGCGCGCCCAGATAACCAGGAATACCGGATAAAGCTGCGTCAGGTGCTTGGACAGGCCATCGTGCGAAGCCAGAGTCAGACAGGACACCAGAATGAGCAGCACGCCGAGCAGGGGCTGGTGGGAATTGTTCAATTGGTAAACCGCGACGATAGGTAGCTACCTAAGAATTATGCGCCTAAATCCGTGTTTCGTCAGTCGTCACATGAGCCGAGCCGACCAGACGATCGTCCTTCGCGGTGGCCGTCGTGTCGCGAAACGGTCATGCCGTTCGGGTGTAATCGCGATCATTCCGTCGGGTACCGCTCCAGCCGCTCGACAATCGCGTATGATCGCCGCCCCCGCGCGCGCCGCCATAGCAACGGCCGCGTCAATCCGAGTCTTGTCTGATGTTCAAGTTACGCGCGATGCAGGTGCGCGATATCCCTGCCGTGATGTCGATTCAGGAAGAATCCTACGCCGCCGAAATCCTCGAGGATGAAGCGGTCATCCGCGACCGTCTCGCTGCCTTTCCGCGACTCGCCTGGGTGGCTGAAGACGAACAAGGCGTCTGCGCCTATCTGTTCGCCTATCACTCGCGCGTCGGCAAGGTCACCCCCGCTGGACGGCGATTTCAAACAGTACCCCGAAGCCGATTGCCTCTACCTGCACGACCTGGCCGTCTCGCGCCGCGCCGCCGGCCGTGGCATCGGACCGGCATTGGTGAGCCGCAACCTCGAGCAGGCCAGCCGCCAGCAGATCCGCTATTCGGCACTGGTTTCGGTGCAGGAATCCGAAGCCTTCTGGTCGCGCCTGGGCTACAGCGCCCATACCGAACTCGAACCGCGCCAGGTCGATAACCTCGCCAGCTATCGCCTCCCCGCGGTTTACATGGTGCGCGCCCTGCATTGATGCACCACGATGGTGCGAACACATAGCTTACGCACCATCATGATGCGGCCTGAGCCCCATTTTCAGGCACGCTCAGCCCTGCAGCCGCCGCGACGCCTTTACCAACGCGGGTTGGCAAGCGCCTTGCTCTGCTTGTGCCGAACGCACAACCGGAACTGCCGCGCCCATGCTGGTCATTCATCGCCGTACACAGACGCATGCCAAGGCTGACGCCGAACTCCTGCTTACCTATGAGGCACGCAGCAAGTCGCGCCTGCGCTGCTTCACCACGACGGGCGAGGACGTCGGCCTGTTCCTCGAGCGCGGCCAGCCGCCGCTACGCGATGGCGAGTCTCTCGAGGCCGAAGACGGCCGCATCGTCCGCGTGCGTGCCCGCCCGGAGCGCCTGCTGCATGTCACCTGCGCCAGCGCCTTCGAGCTGACGCGAGCGGCCTATCACCTCGGCAACCGCCACGTGGCGCTGCAGATCGGCGACGGTTGGCTGCGCCTGCTCGACGACTACGTGCTCAAGGACATGCTGCTGCAGCTTGGCGCCACGGTCGAAGCCATCGAGGCGCCCTTCCAGCCCGAACATGGCGCCTATGGCGGCGGCCACCATCACTCCCACGCGGGCGAGGCCGAGTTCAGCTATGCCCCTCGCCTGCACCAGTTCGGAGTGCGCCCGTGATCAACGGTGCGGCCTGGGGCCTGCTGCGCCTGGCCAGCCCGCAGCTGCCGATCGGCGGCTACAGCTACTCGCAGGGCCTGGAAATGGCGGTCGAGCAGGGTCTGGTCGCCACCGCCGAACAGGCTGCTGCCTGGCTCGAGGATCAACTGCTCTTGAACCTGGCGCGCTTCGAGGCGCCGCTTCTGCTCGCGCATTGCGAAGCGGCCGCCCGCGAGGATTGGCCCGCCCTTGCTGAACTCGCCGAGCGCCACCGCGCCAGTCGTGAAACCCGCGAACTGCAGCTGGAAAGCCGGCAGATGGGTTACTCGCTCGGCCAACTGCTCGACGGCCTGCCGGAACTGGACGCCCCCGCCCGCGCGCTGCTTGCCCGCACCCCCGAACCTGGTCTGGCCCTGACCTGGGCGCTCGCCGCCCGCGCCTGGCAGATATCGCCGCGGGAGGCGTTGAGTGCCTGGTTGTGGGGCTGGCTGGAAAACCAGCTGGCGGTGCTGATGAAAACCCTGCCGCTGGGGCAGCAGGCGGCCCAGCGGCTGACGTCGGCCTTGCTGCCAAGCCTCGACCAGGCCGCTCGCATCGCCACCGACCGGGCGCCCGAGGATTGGGGAGCCTGCCGTTTGGACTGGTGCTGGCCAGCATGGGGCACGAGCGACAGTACAGTCGGTTGTTCAGGTCATGAGCAGACCAACGTCGCCTCTGCCATTCGCATCAGGCGGAACGAGCACTGCCCGAGAGCCCGCGCCCCCATGCGACCTGCTGTATTCACGGAGCCCATGCAAAGGGACCTCGGCCGCGAAGCCGTTGGCTTTTTGCCTGAGTGTCGGAACGCCCCTTGGAAGCACCCAAGCCACTGCCGACACGCACTGCATCCGCAAGCGGCAAATACGCTCACCCAACGAATCCCATCCCTGCCCCAATCGGCAGCGGCACCCCTTTCGCAACCCCAAGGCAGCCACATCGCCTTCCAGAGGAGACCATCCATGAACAGCCAACCCCTGCGCGTCGGCATCGGCGGCCCGGTCGGGTCGGGCAAGACTGCCCTGACCCTCGCCCTGTGCCGCGCCCTGCGCGAGCGCTACAACATCGCCGTCGTCACCAACGACATCTACACCCAGGAGGACGCCCAGTTCCTGGTGCGCAACGAAGCCCTCGCACCCGAACGCATCATCGGCGTGGAAACCGGCGGCTGCCCGCACACGGCCATTCGTGAAGACGCCTCGATCAACCTCGAAGCGGTCGAGCAGCTCAACCGGCGCTTCCCGGGGCTGGACCTGATCATCGTCGAATCCGGTGGCGACAACCTCTCGGCGACCTTCAGCCCCGAGCTGTCGGACCTGACGCTCTACGTGATTGACGTCTCGGCCGGCGACAAGCTGCCGCGCAAGGGCGGGCCGGGGATCTGCAAGTCCGACCTCCTGGTGATCAACAAGGTCGACCTCGCCCCCATGGTCGGCGCCTCGCTGGAGGTCATGGACCGCGACGCCCGAAAGATGCGCGGCGACAAGCCGTTCGTGTTCAGCAACCAGAAAGTCGGCCAGGGCTCGACGAGATCATCACCTTCATCGAAAAACAGGGAATGCTCAGCGCCGCCTGAACCAACACCGCCTGTAGGCGCGCCCGTCCGTGCTCGCTCATCGCCAAGCGCTTCGCCAGCCAGCGGGCTGCTACCGGGAAACCGCCGACCGCGCCGACGCGAAGCATCGCGACGATTCGAACGCATCATGCAAACCAGAGGGAACACCGAATGAACAGAAAATTTCTCTTCGCCACCGCCCTGCTGCTCAGTCCGGCGCTGGCTGTCGCCCACCCCGGGCACGACCACGCCGGCATCATGTCCGGACTCGCCCATCCGGTCTTCGGCCTCGATCATCTGCTGGCGATGCTTGCCGTCGGGCTCTGGGCGGCGCAGCAGACCGGCACGGCGCGCTGGGCGCTGCCGCTGACCTTCGTCGCGACCATGCTGCTCGGCGGCCTGCTGGGTTTTGCCGGGGTCGAGATGCCGCTGATGGAAACCGGCATCGCCGGCTCGGTGCTGGCGCTGGGCCTGTTGGTCGCACTGGCGGTACGCCCGCCGCTGGCCGTCGCAGCCGGCCTGACCGCCCTGTTCGCCGCCAGTCACGGGGTCGCGCACGGCCTGGAGTTGCCGGCCCTGGCGAGTCCCTGGGGTTATGCCGCCGGTTTCGTTGCCGCGACCGCGGCGCTGCACGGTGCCGGCTACGTCGTTGCCCGCAGCTTGCCGCAGGTTGCCGCGCCTCTGGTACGCATCGCCGGTGCGGCGTCGGCCCTGGCTGGCGCCTGGTTGCTCGCGGCCTGACAAACGACGCGTGAATCGTCGAGGTGCAGAGCCTCGACTGCTGGGCCGAAGCGACTGTATACGCCTGCGGCTTCACGCCGCCATGCCGTTCTTGAAATGAAAAGCCCGAGCCAGTGACCTGACTCCGGGCTTTTTTCGTTGCGCCTGGCTCAGCGGAACGGCGGTTCGTCGAAGCTGCGCAGCTTGCGCGAGTGCAGCGAGTTGAGTTGGTTGCGCAGCATATCCAGCGCTGCGATACCGATCTTCAGGTGCTGGGTCACGGCGCGCTCGTAGAAGGCGTTGGCCGAGCCCGGCAGCTTGATCTCGCTGTGCAGCGGCTTGTCCGACACGCAGAGCAGCGTCCCGTAGGGCACCCGCAGGCGGTAGCCCTGGGCGGCGATGGTGCCGCTCTCCATGTCCACCGCCACGGCGCGCGACAGGTTGATCAGCGGCCGCTCCTGCGCCCAGCGCAGCTCCCAGTTACGGTCGTCGTAGGTCAGCACGGTGCCGGTGCGCAGCCGCTTCTTCAGCGCCTCGCCCTTGTCCCCGGTCACCTGCGCCGCGGCTTCCTGCAGCGCCTGCTGCACCTCCGCCAGCGCCGGCAGCGGGATGTGCGGCGGCAGCACGCGATCGAGAATGCCGTCGCGCCGCATGTAGGCGTGAGCCAGCACGTAGTCGCCGATCGACTGCGACTGCCGCAGGCCGCCGCAATGGCCGATCATCAGCCAGCAGTGCGGACGCAGCACGGCGAGGTGATCGGTGATGTTCTTCGCATTCGATGGCCCGACGCCGATGTTGACCAGGGTGACGCCGTGGCCGTCCTCTGCGACCAGGTGGTACGCCGGCATCTGGTAGCGATGCCAGAGCACGCCGCCGATGATCGCCTGGGCTTCGCCCTCATCCATGCCGCGCTTGATGATCACGTTGCCCGGAAGCACCATCCGCACGAAACGGGTGTCGTCGCGCAGCATGTCCAGCCCGTGGCGAATGAACTGGTCGACGTAGCGATGGTAGTTGGTCAGCAGGATCCAGGGCTGTACATGGCGCCAATCGCTGCCGGTGTAATGCACCAGCCGGCGCAAGGAGAAATCCACCCGCGCGCCGTCGAACAGCGCCAGCGGATAAGGGTCGGCGTGCTCCCAGTCATAGAGGCCGTCGGCAATGTCGTCCGTGGCGGCGGACAGGTCGGTGCTGGGGAACACCCGGGCCAGCTCGGCCGCGGTCACGCCAGTGCCGGCCAGCTCGTCGCCCTGCTCGATCACATAGGGGTAGGGAATGTTGCGGTCGCTGATGCCGACCTCGACCTTGACACCAAAATCGGCGATCAACGGGCGCAACTGGTCGAGCAGATAGCCGCGGAACGCTGCCGGATGCGTCACGGTAACGCTGTAGATACCCGGCGCCTGCACCTTCGCGTAGGCGCGCGTCGAAGCCGGGACCTGGCCGTGGCAGGCGTAGGTCAGGCGTAGCTCGGGGTAGCGAAACAGTGCGCGCTCGGCGGCATCGGGCTCCTCGCGCGTGGCGACATAGCGCTTAAGCGCCTGGTTCAGCGCGCGCGTGGCGTGCTGGTGCAATTCGGCAAGGTGGTCCACGGCCGCTTCAGCGCTGGTGGCAATGCGAAAGGTCTCGCCTGCTGGATTCATGGTGGGTTTCCTTGTCTGGTCGTTGAAAACATCTTGCCTGCTGTTCGATGACAGCGGTAGCACCCGTCGGCCCTCATTCATCGCACCGCGCCGCGGCGAGCAAACCCGACAACCGCTCCAGCCGCGCCTTCAAGAGCGCCGGGCTCGGCGCAGCAGTCAGACTCAGGCGCAATGCAGGAGGCGCCTCATGCCCGACCGCGAACATCGCCGAATCGGCAGCCTCGATCCCGGCCAGGCGACACAAGCGGGCCATATCGACACCAGACGCAAGCGGCAGCCAGAGATGTGGTGAGGGCGCGCCCCTGGAACCAAGCAGCTTCTGCGCCAACCGCCAGCGTTGGTGGACCTGCTCGCGCTGCCAGGCCAGCCGACGCGCCGCGGTACCGTCCTGCAGCCAGTCGCAGCCGATTTGCAGGCACAGCGGTGAAAGCGCCCAGCTGGTCGCCTGAGCCTCGGGGTCGATTCGTACCATCAGCGCCGCGGGCCCGGCCATGAACCCCAGCCGCAACCCCGGCGCGACGGTCTTCGACAGGCTGCTGACCAGCAGGGTGCGCTCGGGCAATACCGAGGCCAGGGATGGCTCATCGCCCAGCGCCCCGTAGATATCGTCCTCGATGATCCACAGCCCACGCGCCCTGGCCACGGCGGCGATGGCTTCGCGGCGCTGCGCGTTCATGCTCGCGCCCGTCGGGTTCTGCAGGCAGGGGAGTCAGCACGGCGACGCGCGCCGAGGTGGCTCGTGCCTGGCGGTCGAGGTCCTGCGGCAGGATGCCGTGTTCATCCATCGCCACGCCGTGCAGAGGCAGCCGCAACTGGCGCCCGGCCGCCTTGATACCCGGCGATGTCAGCCCTTCGACCAGCACCGCTTCACCCGGCTCGCAAAGCCCGAGCAGCGCGGCGAATACCCCTTGCTGAGCACCGGCACACAGCACCACCTGCGAAGGCGGCACTTCGAGCGCCCGTCCGCGCAGCCACTCGCTGACGGCCAGCGCCCCATGCCGCAGGCTGCGCGCGGTGGGATAACCCTGCAGACCGGCCATCTCGTGGCGCGCGCAAAGCGCCGTCACACTGCGCTGCAGGTCGTCATCGTCGGGATCGAGCACGGGCAGATTCGTCGAAAGATCGAGCGCTTCGGCGTCCGGCTCGGGTGATTTCAGGCGGAACAGGCTGGCTTCCCGGCTGCTGGCCAGCACGTAGGTGCCGCGCCCGACCTCGCCGCCGATGAGGTGGCGCCGTCCTGCTTCACGGTACGCCTGCATCGTCGTGCTCGGGTTCAGGCCCAGCGCCCAGGCGAGCCGGCGCTGTGGCGGCAGCCGGTCGCCGGGCCGCAGCTCGCCAGACGCGATCGCCGTGGCGATGGCCTCGACCAAGGCCAGGTAGCGGGGCTGGCCATCATCCGAAAGGGTTGGTAACCACATTGCTTGCCATGCAATAAAAAGAATTTACCCATACAATGCGCGGCTCGTAGGATCGACGTCAAACCCAGCCAGGAGCTTTCCGATGTTCGATCTCGACGCACTGCGCCAGGCAGCGGAACTGGTACACCAGTCCATCCCGCCTACCCCGCAACATGCCTGGCCACTGCTGGTCCGACGACTCGGCTGCCAAGTCTGGGTCAAGCACGAGAACCACACGCCGGCCGGCGCCTTCAAGGTCCGTGGCGGGCTGGTCTATATCCAGGAACTGATCAAGCGCGAACCTCGACTACCCGGGCTGATCACCGCCACCCGCGGGAACCACGGCATCAGCCTGGCGATGGCTGCTCGTGACGCGGGGCTGCAGCTGCGGATTCTCGTTCCCGAGGGCAATTCCACGGAAAAGAACGCCGCCATGCGCGCCTGTGGCGCCGAGGTGATCGAACACGGGCGCGACTTCGACACCGCCCGCCTGCGCGCTGCGCAGCTCGCCAAGACAGACGGCTGGCACTTCGTTCCATCACTGCACCCCGACCTGATCAAGGGCGTCGCCACCTACGCACTCGAACTGCTCGAGGCCGTGCCCGACCTGCGCCGCGTCTATGTTCCGATCGGCCTGGGTTCCGGCATCTGCGGCATGATCCGCACCCGCGACCTGCTGGGCCTGGACACCGAGATCATCGGCGTGGTCTCCAGCGCGGCCGACGCCTACGCGCAGAGCGTCGAACAGGGGCGGATCGTCTGCACCGAAACCGCCGACACCTTCGCCGACGGCATGGCCTGCCGCATGCCGGCGCCCGAGGCGCTGGAGATCATCCGCACGGGGGCGGCCCGCATCCTGCGCGTCGACGACGCCGCGATTCGCCAAGCCATCGTTGCCCTGCATGAAGACACCCACAACCTCGCCGAAGGCGCCGGCGCCGCCGCGCTGGCCGCCGCCATGCAGGACCGCGAGCGCAACCGGGGCGAACGCATCGCGGTCGTGCTCAGCGGGGCGAATATCGATCGGGAGGTGCTGGCGGCGATCCTGACGGGGAAGCCAGCGGTTGCCGACCAGAGTCGATCTAATCCAGAAACGGCGCACTCCGCGCCAGCAGCGCACTGATGTCCAGCCCTGTCGGAAGGGTGCCGAAGACGCGGCCGCAGCCGTCCAGGCGGCTGGCGATGAAGGCGTCCGATACGGCTTCGTTGCCCGCCTCGAGGAGCAGCTTGGCCTGCAGGGCGACGGCGAGGTCTTCGGTCAACTGACGGGCCCGGTAATGGATGGCGTCGGTGTCGGCGAGCGCCGCCTGGAGCTGGCGGACATGCGCGCGCAGGCGCGGGTCGCCATGGCCGTCGCCAAGCTCGTTGTGCAGGACATCGAGCGCGCCGGACTCCCTGGACAGGGCTCGCAATACATCCAGGCACTGGACATTGCCGGAACCTTCCCAGATCGAATTGACCGGGGCCTCGCGGTAGAGCCGCGGCAGGAGGGTGTCTTCGACATAGCCGGCGCCGCCCAGGCATTCGCTGGCCTCGGCGATCATTTCCGGGGCGCGCTTGCAGATCCAGTACTTGCCGATGGCGGTCACGACGCGGGCGAAGGTTTCCTCGCCTTCGTCGAACGGATGATCGAGGGCACGGCCCATGCGCATGGTCAGCGCCAACGCAGCCTCGCTTTCCAGCGCGAGGTCAGCCAGCACGTTCTGCATCAGCGGTTGCTGGATCAGCGCCTTGCCGCCGACCTGACGGTGCGTGCAATGGTGCATGGCCTGGGTCAGCGCCTGACGCATCAGCGAGCTTGAGCCGACCATGCAGTCGAAGCGGGTCGAGGCGACCATCTCGATGATGGTCGGCACGCCACGGCCCTCCTCGCCGATCATCCAGGCAAGCGCGCCGCGATACTCGACCTCGCTGGAGGCGTTGGACCAGTTGCCGAGCTTGTTCTTCAGCCGCTGGATGTAGAACTGGTTGCGACTGCCGTCCGGTCGATGGCGCGGCAGCAGGAAACAGGTCAGCCCCCGTTCGGTCTGCGCCAGGGTAAGGAAGGCGTCGCACATGGGCGCCGAGCAGAACCACTTGTGGCCGACCAGTTCGTAGGCCTGGCCCGGCCCAGTGGCGCCGACGGGGTACGCGCGAGTGGTGTTGGCACGCACGTCGGTGCCGCCCTGTTTCTCGGTCATGGCCATGCCGATGGTGACGCCGGCTTTCTGCTCCATGGGCAGGTTGCGCGGGTCGTATTCGAGGCTGAGGATCTTCGGCAGCCAGAGGTCGGCGATTCCCGGTTGCTGGCGCAGCGCGGGCACGCTGGCGTAGGTCATCGTCAGCGGGCAGCTGCTGCCCGCCTCCGCCTGGTTGTGCAAGTACATCAGCCCGGCCCGGGCGACCTGTGCGCCGGGTTGCGGGTCGGTCCAGGGCAGCGAGGGGATGCCGTGGGCGATGGCGGTGCTCACCAGCTGGTGGTAAGCGGGATGGAATTCCACCAGATCGATGCGATGGCCGTAACGGTCGTGGCTCTTGAACACCGGGCGATTCTCGTTGGCGAGAAACCCGGCCGCCATCAGCGGGCCGCCGGCCAGCGCACCGTATGCGTCGAGTCGCGTCTCGGCCCAGCCACCCCGATAGCGACGCACCCATTCCTGCAGTGGCAGGTCGAGCCGATACAGATTCACGCCGTCGAGCGGCGGTACCTGGTTCAGGACTTCATGGGTTTCGGCATATTCGTGCAGGCTCATGGCAGCTTTCCTCGATGCGGGTCGCGCGGCGCCAGTCGCCTTGCGCCGGCGACAGACCAGGCCGGTCATGTGAGGGGCCAGACGCGCCCCGTCCGTCAAGTGAAGCACGCACCAGGACAGGGCAAAAGTGCGGTTTCGGCCAATCTTGCGCGGAGAATGTCGCGCCGGTGTCAGGCCGGCTGGAAAGGCATCAGCAGCTGGAAACGGCTGCCCTGGCCGGGCTCGGAATGGTAGGAAAGGCCGCCACCCTGCAGTTCGATCAGCTGCCGGCAGAGCGACAGGCCGATGCCCAGCCCGCCGTACTGCCGCGTCATGCTGCCGTCGAGCTGGCGGAAATACTGGTAGAGCGAATCGTCCGAGGGCGCTTCGAAGCCGATCCCGGTGTCGATCACTTCGACCCTGAGTTCGAAGCCGTCCCCGGTATCCTTCCCGCTGACTGCCAAGGTCACGCCGCCATGCAAGGTGAACTTGATGGCGTTGTCGAGCAGGTAGCCGAGGCTCTGTTTCAGTTTCGCCGCGTCACCCACGAGCATCGCGGGCAAGCCAACGGCGAAGTCCAGGTCGAAATCCAGGCCACGCGAGGCCGCACGTGGGCCGTAGAGCATATAAAGCTCGTCGAAGACGGCCCGCAACCCGAACGCCTCCTGGCGTACACGGAGCTTGCCGGCCTGCAGTTCGGTCAGCGCAAGGATGTCGTTGACCAGGCGCATCATGTCCCGTGCCGAGCTGGTAGCAATGCGCTGGTACTGCTCAAGCTCGTTGCCCAGGTCGAGGGTGCGCATCAGGTCGAGGCTACCGATCACCCCATGCATGGGCGTGCGCAGTTCGTGCGTGACGTTGGCCAGGAACTGATCCTTCAGGCGGTTGCTTTCGGCCAGCTCGCGGTTCAGCTCCTCGAGCTTGCGCCCGGTTTCCTCGAGCATCTGCGCGCGCTCTTCCTTCATCATGTTGATGCGGTCGGCCAGCGCCAGTGACAGCAGCGCCACCTCGACGGCGGAACCGATCTGCCCGGCGTACATGGTCAGGAACATGTGCGGCAGGTAGCCAAGGACCATGAGCGTATTGATCTGGCCGCCAATGAGAAAGGTCGTCCAGGCGATCATGAAGTAGCGGGCCACGCGCATGCCGCGATGCCAGGCCAGTATCCCGGCGACAAAGATGACGAGGATGAACCACAGTGCGAGGAAGGTCGCCAGGCGCAGCGCCAGTGCGTAGCTGGAAGTGAACGACAGCACCATGGTGACCACCCCCAGCGCCATCAGGGCAAGCAGCGCACGATCGATCCAGGGGCTGTGTTCGCGGGTGTGCAGGAAGCTGCGTGCAAACTGGCAGCCAAACAGGCCGGCCGCGCCGATCAGGAAAGGGGTCGAAGCGTTCGCCCACCAGGGCGACTCGGGCCAGAAATACTGCACGCCGAGGCCGTTCACCGAGATCTGGTAGAGCCCGAACGAACCGATGTAGAGGATGTAATAGAGGTAGCTGCGGTCCCTGACGCTGAGGTAGATGAACAGGTTGTAGACGAGCATCACCAGCAGCACGCCGTAGATCACCGCCAGGATGTAGATGTGCGCTGACTGCTCTTCCAGATAGGCGACCGGTGCCCAAAGGGTCAGGGGCACCTGGATCGAGCCCTCGCTCTCCAGCCGCAGGTACAGGCGCTGGCTCTGGCCGGGCGTCATCTGCAGCTCGAAAAGGTGGTTGCGCTGGTGGATTTGGCGCTGGCTGAACGGCAAGGTGTCACCGCTGCGCTCGGCCAGGCGATAGCCGCCCTGACCGTCCGGCAGGTAGAGCTCCAGCAGATCCAGGGGCGGATAGGCCAGCTCCAGCCACCAGCGGCCCCGCTCGTCGGCACGGTAATCCAGATCGACACGCAGCCAGAAGGCCGAACGCGAGTAGCCAGCGTTGAGTACATCCTGATCGTGCGGAACGAACTTGCCCGCCGCATCGAGCGCGACCACCTCTTCGATGCGCGCTTCGCGCGTCGGGTCTTCCAGAACGGCCATCGCCCGCCCGAGGAATGCGGCGGTCGTGCTCGTCGAACACGACTGCGCTGGCCAGCATCGGCAACACGCTGAAGATCAGCAGGATGAAATGGCGCATGCGTCGGAGAATCCATCGAGCACGTCAGGAAGCCTACCTCCTGAAGACACGTGACCGCTCAGAAGTGGTGGCACTTTAGCATGGGTTAACGGCAAAGGTTCCGACGAACTGAGGGAACCTGCCGAGCGGCTCGCTGTCTAGCCGCGACCTGCTGACCCCGGGCGAGCCGTGCCCGGTGTTTGGTGATAAGCTCGCACGCCTCGAAATACCGGCGCAACACTGCACCGGCCGCCCGTGCCACGCCTACCCTGGGAACCCTCGATGTCCGGCCCTTGCTCCCGCCCTGTCGTCCTCTGCCTCTCCGGCCATGACCCAAGCGGTGGCGCCGGCCTGCAAGCTGACATCGAAGCGTTGCTGGCCCAGAGCTGTCACGCCGCGCCCGCGGTCACGGCCCTGACCGTCCAGGACACCGTCGACGTCGCCGACTTCCGCGTGCTGGATCGCGCCTGGGTGATGGCTCAAGCCGACGCGGTCATCGCCGATCTCCCCGTGGCGGCGGTCAAACTGGGCATGCTCGGCTCGGTCGAAATGGTCGACACGGTGCTGGAGATCATGCAGAAGCTGCCCGGCGTCCCGCTGGTCTGCGACCCGGTGCTGCGCGCTGGCGGCGGCGGTGCGCTGGGCAAGGACGAAGTTGGCTACGCCATGCGCGAGCGGCTGTTCCCGGTGTCCACCATCGCGACGCCGAACCTGCCGGAAGCCCGCATCCTCGCCGAGTTGCCGGAAGGCAGCGCCGACGAATGCGCCGAGCGGCTGTTGCCACGGATCCGTCATCTGCTGATCACCGGCGGCCACGGCGACGAAACCGAGGTGCACAACCGACTCTACTGCCGCGATGGCAGCCGCTACGACTTCAGCTGCCAGCGTCTTCCGGGCAGCTATCACGGCTCAGGCTGCACCCTGGCCAGCGCGCTGGCCGGGCGGCTGGCACTCGGCGAGGACCTGGTCAGCGCAGTCAAGACGGCTCTCGACTACACCTGGCGCACCCTGCGCGACGCCGAGGCCCGGGCCGCGGCCAGTACATTCCCCGTCGCCTTCCGCTGGATCTGTCCTGAAGGAACCCGCCGATGAAAGTCACCTCACGGCTACGCGGACTCTACGCCATCACCGACAGCAGGCTGCTCGCCGAGGGCCGCCTACTGCCTTATGTCGAAGCCGCGCTCGATGGCGGCGCCCGCCTGCTGCAATACCGCGACAAGTCCGACAACGATGCACGCCGCCTGCGTGAAGCCGAGGCCCTGCAGCAGCTGTGCGAACGCTACGGCGCGCACCTGATCATCAATGACGATGCCGAACTCGCCGCGCGACTGGGCGCGGGCCTGCATCTTGGACAGGAAGACGGCTCACTGTCCGCCGCGCGCGCCCTGCTCGGACGCAAGGCCATCATCGGCGCCACCTGCCATGCCCGCCTGGATCTGGCTGAGCAGGCCGTTTCGGAGGGCGCCAGCTACATCGCCTTCGGCCGTTTCTTCGACTCCAACACCAAGCCTGGCGCGCCCAGCGCTACACCCGACCTGCTCGAGCAGGCCCGCCAGCGGTTCGAAGTGCCGATCACCGCGATCGGCGGCGTGACGCTGGAGACCGCCCCCGAGCTGATCGCCCGGGGTGCGAGCCTGATCGCGGTGATTCACGCGCTGTTTTCCGCGGAATCGCCGCGCGAGGTCGAGCGCCGTGCCCGCGCGTTCAGCGATCTGTTCGCCGCTCACTGAGCGCCTGGCGGTACCGTATGCGTCCGCCATGTTTCCCCACTTCCCTGCATGAGAGGCCTAGCATGTCCCGTTCCGAAATCCTGTTCGCCAGCGCCCAGCAGCACATCCCCGGCGGCGTCAATTCGCCGGTCCGCGCGTTTCGCAGCGTCGGCGGCACCCCGCTGTTTCTCAAGCATGCCGAGGGCGCCTATGTCATCGACGAGGATGACAAGCGCTACGTCGACTATGTCGGCTCCTGGGGACCAATGATCCTCGGGCACAGCCATCCGGAGGTGCTCGACGCCGTTCGCCGCCAGCTGCAGCACGGCCTGTCCTACGGCGCGCCAACGGCGATGGAAACGGAGATGGCCGAGCTGGTCTGCAGCCTGGTGCCGTCGATGGAGATGATGCGCATGGTCAGCTCCGGGACCGAAGCCACCATGAGCGCTATCCGCCTGGCCCGTGGCTACACCGGGCGCGACAGCATCATCAAGTTCGAAGGCTGCTACCACGGCCATTCCGACAGCCTGCTGGTCAAGGCAGGTTCCGGCGCGCTGACCCAGGGCGTGCCCAGTTCGGCCGGCGTACCGGCAGCCTTCGCCAAGCACACCCTGACCCTGCCGTTCAACGACCTGGCCGCCGTGGAGCGGATGCTCGGCGAAGCGGGCCAGGACGTCGCCTGCATCATCGTCGAGCCCGTCGCCGGCAACATGAACTGCGTGCCGCCCGCACCCGGCTATCTGCAAGGGCTGCGGGAACTGTGCGACCAGCACGGCGTTGTATTGATCTTCGATGAGGTGATGACCGGCTTCCGCGTCGCGCTCGGCGGCGCGCAGGCGCACTACGGTGTGACACCGGACCTGACCACCTTTGGCAAGATCATCGGCGGCGGCATGCCGGTCGGCTGCTTCGGCGGCAAGCGCGCGATCATGGAGCGCATCGCCCCGCTCGGCCCGGTCTACCAGGCCGGCACGCTCTCAGGCAATCCTCTGGCCATGGCCGCCGGCCTGACCACCCTCAAGCTGATCAATCGTCCCGGCTTCCATGACGAGCTCAGCGACTACACCACGCGCATGCTCGATGGGCTGAAGGCCCGCGCCACCGCAGCCGGCATTCCCTTCGTCACGACCCAGGTGGGCGGCATGTTCGGCCTGTACTTCAGCGAGGCGGCCGATATCGTCACCTTCGATGATGTGATGGCCAGCGATGCCGAGCGCTTCAAGCGCTTCTTCCATCTGATGCTCGAAGGCGGCGTGTACCTGGCGCCCAGCGCGTTCGAGGCCGGTTTCACCTCCATTGCCCACGGCGAAACGGAACTGAAACTGACGCTTGACGCCGCCGAGCGCGCCTTCGCCCAACTGAAGCGTGCCTGATGCCGGAGCTACTCCAGGCGCTGCTCCTCGCCGTCCTGGCGACGGCCAGTGCCGTTCGGCTCGGCCTGGCCCGTCGCGGCCATGACGAGGCGAATCAGCCCGCTCTCTTCAGTGCCCTGCTCGCGCTCGCCCTGGCGGCTGGCGGTGGCGCCTGTGCGGCGGCGCGACTCGGCGTCGGCCTGGACACGCTGCACGCCGAGCGCTGGCTGCTGCAGGCCACGCTGCTGCTCGGGCTGCCGTTGGCGGGCATCGCCGCGCTGGCGCTCAGTCGCCGGTCGACCTGGAGCCGCCCGACCTGGGGTCGCGTGATCATCGGCTTGTGCGTGTTCTTCGAGCTGGCCCGCCGCTTCGAACGGAGCGATGAATATGCCGCGATGCTGGCAGTCGCCAGTGCCCTGTTGATCGCCTATGCCGGCCTGTTGCGCTGGCCGGCCCGCCGCACCGCATTGGCCGGCTTGGTCGCAGCCCTGCTGGTACTGCTGTCGGCCTCCTGGAACGGGCTGGTGTTTCGCCATCCGCTGGCGGATTACCAGATGCTCTGTCTGGCGCTCCTCTGCCCGTTGCTGGCCTGGCTGCTGCCGAGTCTGGCCATCCAGTTCGACCAGCGCGATGAAATGCCGGCATAAAAAGCGGCCGGCGCGCGATTAAGGCTTTGTAAGGCGGCGGCGCCTTATCCATAATGTGACCGCTGGCTCGTTTTACGCCACACTTCCAATCACCGCCCTGATCTTCGAGGCGCCTCGATTCATGATTCGCACCGGTCGCAGCCTTGCTCTTGGCTGTCTGCTGCTACTGACGCCCCTGTCGAGCTTTGCAGGTGGCAATTCGCTGCTGATCCCGGCGACCTCCCGCTGTGCACTGAACATGCCCCCCGAGGAGATGCCCGAGGCCTTGCGCGCCTGTGAACAGACCGCGCGGGATGGCGATGTCCAGGCCGCCTACGAACTCGGCGAGTACTACTACGATGGGCGCCGCACACCACGCGACCTGCCGAAAGCACTGCACTGGTTCGAGCAGGCCTCGCTGCAGGGGCACGCCTTGGCACAGCATCGCCTGGGCGTCATGTTCTTTCGCGGCGAAGGCGTGCCGGCCAACAATGTGCAGGCCTACATAGTGCTGAAGATGTCCGCCGTCAACGGCGAGGAAGAGGCCCTGGACACGGCCGACCGGGTTTCCTCACAGATGCGCCGCGACGAACTGGAGATCGCCACCCAGGTGCTCGGCCAGATATTCCGCGACTACCTGATGGACCTGCAGACCGCCGGCGAAAACAAACCCTTCTCGCCCTGAGCGCTCGTCATCCGCGCCGTCATACCCACACCGGGCCACGCGCGACGCTTTCAACGGGTTCGGCGTACGCATATAATCGCCGGTCATTTTTTGCACAACGCCGGCCCGTAACATGACCCGCAAGCTCTACATCGAAACCCATGGCTGCCAGATGAACGAGTACGACAGCTCGCGCATGGTGGACCTGCTGGGCGAGCAACAACCTCTCGAGCTCACTGCCAACCCGGCGGAAGCCGATGTGATCCTGCTCAATACCTGCTCGATTCGTGAAAAGGCCCAGGAAAAGGTCTTCTCCCAGCTGGGGCGCTGGCGCGAGCTGAAGCAGGACAACCCGCAGCTGGTCATCGGGGTCGGCGGCTGCGTCGCGAGTCAGGAAGGCGCGGCCATTCGCGACCGCGCGCCATACGTCGATGTGGTGTTTGGTCCGCAGACGCTGCACCGCCTGCCTGAGATGATCGACGCCGCGCGCACCACCAGAGAGCCGCAAGTCGACATCTCCTTCCCCCGAAATCGAGAAGTTCGATCGCCTGCCGGAACCCCGCGTCGACGGCCCGACCGCGTTCGTCTCGGTGATGGAAGGCTGCAGCAAGTACTGCACCTTCTGCGTCGTGCCCTACACCCGCGGCGAAGAAGTCAGCCGGCCGCTGGCCGACGTACTGGCCGAGATCATCCACCTCGCCGAAAACGGCGTGAAAGAGGTGACGCTGCTAGGGCAGAACGTCAACGGCTACCGCTTCGACGACCATGATTTCGCCGACCTGCTGCACGCCGTGGCGGCGGTCGATGGCATCGATCGCATCCGCTACACCACCAGCCATCCGCTGGAGTTTTCCGACGCCATCATCCAGGCCCACGCCGAGATTCCGCAGCTGGTCAAATACCTGCACCTGCCGGTGCAGTCCGGCTCCGATCGGGTGCTGGCGGCGATGAAGCGCAACCACACGGCGCTGGAATACAAGTCGCGCATCCGCAAGCTGAAGGCCGCGGTGCCGGAGATGCTGATCAGCTCGGACTTCATCGTCGGCTTCCCGGGCGAGACGGAGCGCGATTTCGAGCAGACCATGAAACTGATCGAGGACGTCGGCTTCGACTTCTCTTATTCGTTCGTCTACAGCTCGCGCCCTGGCACACCCGCGGCCGACCTCCCCGACGACACCCCCGACGACGTCAAGAAGCAGCGCCTGGCGATCCTGCAGCAACGGATCAACCAGCAGGGCTTCGAGAACAGCCGACGGATGGTCGGGACTCGCCAGCGCATCTTGGTCACCGACTATTCCAAGAAGGACCCGGGCATGCTGCAGGGCCGTACCGAGCACAACCGGATCGTCAACTTCCGCAGCGGAAATCCCTTGCTGATCGGCCAGTTCGTCGATGTCCACATCGACGATGCCCTACCGCACTCGTTGCGTGGCACCCTGATGGATTGACGCACGCGAGCGACAGGCGCCAGGGGAGTGCTGGGCGACAGCGCCGCCTGTCGGCTGGGCCGCCCAGGCGGCCCCGGGCCGCAGGCCATGCCGCCCGCCCCTGCCGTCGGGCTTCGATCCCGGCAGCATGCGGCGCTCACCCTGAGCTCGTGGCCTGGCATCGGCGACCAACCAGGCGCGAGACCCGCCGGGTACGGCTCTTCCAGCCCGCTGCTTTTTCGTCATGCGGCGCTATTCTCACCCCATCTTCATGCACAGCAGGTCAATCAAAAGCCCTTGAACGCCCCTATCGAACCTCATCGTTTCATCCTCGAGCCCTTCGAAGCCGATCGCTTCGCCAACCTCTGCGGCCAGTTCGACGAGCATCTGCGCCTGATCGAACAGCGCCTGGAGCTGGAAATCCGCAACCGTGGCAACCAGTTCGAACTGGTCGGGCCGAGCGACGTCGCCAAGGCCGCGGAAAATCTCCTGCGCCGCCTGTACCGCGAAACCAAGAGCACCGAGTTGTCGCCCGACTTGGTTCACCTGTTCCTGCAGGAATCGGGCATGGAAGAGATGGCCAACCCCTCGGCGACACCCAATATTTCGCTGCGCACCCGCAAGGGCAACATTCGCCCGCGCGGCGCCAACCAGCAGCGCTATGTGAAGTCGATCCTCGACAACGACATCAACTTCGGCATTGGCCCGGCCGGCACCGGCAAGACCTACCTGGCCGTCGCCTGTGCAGTCGATGCCCTGGAGCGCGAGCAGGTACGCCGCATCCTGCTGGTCCGCCCGGCGGTCGAAGCGGGTGAAAAGCTCGGTTTCCTGCCCGGCGACCTGGCACAGAAGATCGATCCCTACCTGCGCCCGCTCTATGACGCGCTCTACGAGATGCTCGGCTTCGAGCACGTGGCGCGGTTGATCGAGAAGCAAGTGATCGAGATCGCTCCGTTGGCCTACATGCGCGGGCGCACGCTGAACAACAGTTTCATCATCCTCGATGAGAGCCAGAACACCACGCTCGAACAGATGAAGATGTTCCTGACCCGGATCGGCTTCGGCTCGACCGCGGTGATCACCGGTGACATCACCCAGGTCGACCTGCCGCGCGGCACCAAGAGCGGCCTCGCCCATGTCATCGAGGTGCTCAGGGACGTCGACGGCATCAGCTTCACGCACTTCAAGCCCAAGGACGTCGTGCGTCATCCGCTGGTGCAGCGCATCGTCGAGGCCTACGAACGCTTCGACGAGCACGGTGGGGCGCAGAAGCGGCGGGATACGCAGCGCGATGATTGAGCTCGACCTGCAACGGGCGACCGCGGCCGAAACGCCGGATGAACAGGCGTTTCGTCGCTGGTGCGAACTGGCCTTGCGCCAGCGCAGCGCCGACTCCGAACTGACGATAAGGCTGGTCGACGAAGCCGAAGGCCGCGAGCTGAACCGCGATTACCGCGGCAAGGATTACCCCACCAACGTATTGTCCTTCCCGGCGGACGTGCCTGACGGGCCCGACGGCGAGCCCCTGCTGGACATTCCCCTGCTCGGCGACCTGGTGATCTGCGTCGCCGTGGTCGAGCGGGAGGCCGCCGAACAGGCCAAGCCGCTGGAGGCACACTGGGCGCACCTGGTCATCCATGGTTGCCTGCACCTGCTGGGCTACGATCACCTGGAAGACGAGGAAGCCGAAGAAATGGAAGGCCTGGAACGTGAACTGCTGGCGGAGCTGGGTTATCCCGACCCATACGCTGGCGAATAGCCCCCAAGGCATTGCAAGGACCACTGAGTCGAAGACATGAGCGAAGACCGATCGAGCAACGGGCAGAAGTCGTGGTTTGGAAAGATCACCCAGGCTTTTGCCCATGAGCCGAAAACCCGAGAGGAATTGCTGGACGTCCTGCGCGGCGCCCATCAGAACAAACTGCTCGACAACGAAGCCCTGGCGATCGTCGAGGGCGCCATCCAGGTCGCGGATCTGCAGGTGCGCGACATCATGGTGCCGCGCTCGCAGGTGATGAGCATCCGCGCCGACCAGTCACCGCGGGAATTCCTGCCGGCGGTCATTTCCGCCGCACACTCCCGCTACCCGGTGGTTGGCGACAGCCTCGACGAGGTGATCGGCGTACTACTGGCCAAGGACCTGCTGCCACTGATCCTCCAGGACGAGCAGCACAGCTTCGACATCAAGGATCTGCTCCGCCCGGCCACCTTCGTGCCCGAATCCAAGCGCCTGAACGTCTTGCTCCGCGAATTCCGCGCCAACCACAGCCACATGGCGATCGTTATCGATGAATACGGCGGCGTCGCCGGCCTGGTCACGATCGAAGACGTGCTGGAGCAGATCGTCGGCGATATCGAAGACGAGCACGACATCGAGGAAGACAGCTATATCCGGCCGTTGCCCAGCGGCGATTTCCTGGTCAAGGCGCTTACCCCCATCGACAGCTTCAACGACTACTTCGCCAGTGAGTTCCCGGACGAAGAATTCGACACCGTGGCGGGCCTGGTGATGAACGCCTTCGGGCACCTGCCCAAGCGCAATGAAATCACCGAAATCGACGGGTTCCGCTTCCGCGTGCTGAACGCCGACAGTCGCCGCGTGCACATGCTGCGCCTGACACGGACCGAAGCGGGTAGCTGATCGACTCGGGAGGCTGGCCGGGCCGCCGTACGATGCGGGCCCGTCTCAACCGCTTCGTACCGCCACCCTGTTTGCCTTCTGCATACTCCCGCGCTGATTAAGGATGCCGATGCACTGGATCACTCGCCCCGGCTGGCCGGGCAACCTGCTGGCGATCGCTGCCGGCGCGCTGACGACCTTGTCGCTGGCACCGTTCGACTTCTGGCCGCTGGCCCTGCTGTCGATAGGCCTGCTCTATCTGGGCCTGCGCGCGGTCACGCCGCGGCAGGCCATGGCCCGCGGCTGGTGCTACGGCTTCGGCCTGTTCGCCTCGGGCGTGAGCTGGGTCTACGTCAGCATTCATGATTTCGGCGCCGCGCCGCCACCTTTGGCCGGCTTGCTGACGCTGGGCTTTGTCGCCGGCCTCGCCTTGTTCCTGGCCCTGCTCGGCTGGCTCTGGGTACGCACTCTGAGGACGCCTGGCGCGCCGCTGCGCAATGCGCTGGCATTCGCCGCCCTGTGGCTTGCAATCGACGCCTTGCGTGGCTGGCTCCTGACCGGTTTTCCTGGCTTTATGTCGGTTACAGCCAACTGGACGGTCCGCTGGCCGGGCTCGCTCCGCTGGGTGGCGTCTGGCTGATCAGCTTCGTCCTGGCCCTGAGCGCCACGCTGCTGGCTGAGGCGCCGCGCCTGTTCGCGAGCAAGGTGCAAGTGGCTGTCGCGACGCTCGTGCTGATTCTGCTCTGGGGCGGCGGTCTTGGACTCAGCGGGCACCCATGGACCTCGCCGAAGGGTGAACCGATCAGCGTCGCGGCAGTGCAGGGTAACGTCGCGCAGAGCCTCAAGTGGGACCCCAAGCAGCTGGAAATGCAGCTGCTGCTCTATCGCGACATGACGCTTCGCAGCCGCCCGGCGGATCTGATCGTCTGGCCTGAAACAGCCATACCGATCCTCAAGGAGCATGCCGAAGGCTACCTGACGATGATGGGCCGTTTCGCCCTGGACCGGCAGGCGGCGATGATTACCGGCGTGCCGGTTCGCCAACCCAATGCCGAGGGCGAGGTTCGCTACTACAACGGCCTGACGGCCACGGGTGACGCGCAGGGCACCTACCTCAAGCAGAAGCTGGTGCCTTTCGGCGAGTATGTGCCGCTGCAAGACCTGCTGCGCGGGCTGATCGCCTTTTTCGACCTGCCGATGTCCGATTTCGCCCGGGGCGACCCGGGCAGGCCCTGCTGCAGGCCAAGGGCTATCGGATCGCGCCGTTCATCTGCTACGAGGTGGTCTACCCGGAGTTTGCCGCCAGCCTGGCGGCGCAGAGCGATCTACTGCTGACGGTCAGCAACGATGCCTGGTTCGGCCACTCGATCGGCCCGCTGCAGCATCTGCAGATGGCGCAGATGCGTGCGCTGGAGGCCGGTCGCTGGATGGTGCGCGCCACCAACAACGGTGTCACGGTGCTGATCGACCCGAGAGGGCAGATCACCGAGCGAATCCCGGCGTTCAAGGAGGCCGTGCTCTACGGCGAGGTGACGCCGATGCAAGGGCTGACGCCCTACCTGCGCTGGCGGTCCTGGCCGCTGATCGTCATCTGTGCCCTGCTGCTCGGCTGGGGCATGCTGCGTCGTCGCGCGGCCTGAGGCTCAGGGATATAGCAGCGGATACAGGAGCAGGCCAGCCGCTTCGTTGAGCAGCGCCCCGTTCTGCCAGATCGCCTTGCTTTCCGGAAGCCAGCCACCGAACGGCCGGCCGTTGGGTACGCCGAGAAAGCCCATGGGCGCAGGAATTACCTGCAGCCCTACCTGCTCGAAACACCAGCGCGCACGTGGCATGTGCGAGGCCGAAGTGACCAGCAACACCCGCTCGACACCGGCGGCCTTCAGGATCTCGGCACTCTCGACGGCGTTCTCCCAGGTCGTGCGGCTGCGTTCCTCGAGCCAGCGCGTCTGGGTGGAGAAGTCTCGTTGCAAGGCCTCGGCTGCCAGCAGGGCTTCGCTCGGCGGCTCGCCATAGTGCAGGCCGCCGCTGGCCAGGATAGGCAAGCCAGTCGATTTGGCGAGCCTCGAGGCATAGCGCAGGCGTTCCAGCGCGATATGGCTGGGCTGGTCCGATCCCCAACCCGGGTCGGCCTGCTCGCGCCCGGCGCCCAGGACGACGATGGCCTGAGCCAGTTGCCCGGCGCGCGCCCAATCGCTTCGAGCCAGCGCCGGTTCGCTTTCCACTTGTCGCGCCGCCCACTCGACCGTCACCGGCAAGCTCATCAGCCACAGGCCACCGAACCCAGCCACAAAGCAGCCGGCGGCCAGGCGCGGCGCACGACGGCGCAGCCACCAGCCAACCAGTAGCAGCAGGAGCAAACCTCCCGGCGGCAATAGCAGTTGCTTGAAGAAGTAGCGAATCGGCATGCGTGGCTCCATCGGAAGAGTCGCCACACTTTACCCAGCAAGACAGGCTTTTGTCGGCCTCGGCCCTCAATGTCGAGGATAGGTATGCAGCCGCTGTCGCGCCCGCAGCAGCTGGGAACCACAGGCGCCACAGGCGACCGCGCCGGGCCCTTCAGGCCACCGCACCGGCGTGCCGCAGAGCGCGCAGCTCATCGCCTGTTGAAGCGCAGGAGGGGACTGTTTGCAGCGCTTCGCCGAATGCTGGCGCAGCACATTGCGTAGCGCCGGACGCGACGTCTGCCTGACCATCTGCGCCTGCTCCTCGGCAGCCGCATGCCAACCGGACAGCCATTGAGCGTCCTGTTGCAGGTAGGCCCGGATCAGGTCGAACTCCGCCGGTGTCAGCCCAGCGACTTCCAGCTCCGTGGGCGCGCTGGCGCCCTCGGCTCGTTCAGCCTCTTCCAGGGCGAGACTCAGCCGCTGCAGCACACGACCGTACAGGTTGCCCTCGTTCTCCTGGCGCTCTTTGCCCATGTCTTCACCTCGTCATCCGCCCCGCCCCATACAAGCGTAGCCCAGACTTCACCCCCCACTGCGCCAGCGACAAACGGGAGCGGCAAAACGGGTTTCCCTCGATTGCAGGGGTCATGTATGCTACGGCGCTTCCATGCTTTCGCATCCGCCCCGTTGCGCCGCGCCCAGCCGCCTAGTGCCGGCACGCTACAGCCGACCGCCGAGCGAACAGCCCGCCCCTTCTCAATGCCAGTAGCCATGCACGAACAGTATCAGCCCCGCGAGATCGAAGCCGCCGCGCAGTCCCACTGGGATTCGCAGAAATCCTTTGAAGTAAGCGAGCAGCCAGGCAAGGACACCTTCTATTGCCTGTCGATGTTCCCCTACCCCAGCGGCAAGCTGCACATGGGCCACGTGCGCAACTACACCATCGGCGACGTGATCGCCCGCTACCAGCGCATGCAGGGCAAGAACGTGTTGCAACCGATGGGCTGGGACGCCTTCGGCATGCCGGCGGAAAACGCCGCGATGAAGAATCAGGTGGCGCCGGCCAAGTGGACCTACGAGAACATCGCCTACATGAAGGCCCAGCTGAAGAGCCTGGGTCTCGCGGTGGACTGGACACGCGAAGTCACGACCTGCAAGCCCGACTACTACCGTTGGGAGCAGTGGTTGTTCACCCGCCTGTACGAAAAAGGCGTGATCTATCGCAAGAACGGCACCGTGAACTGGGACCCGGTGGACCAGACCGTGCTGGCCAACGAGCAGGTCATCGACGGCCGCGGCTGGCGTTCGGGCGCGCTGATCGAGAAGCGCGAAATCCCGATGTACTACTTCAAGATCACCGCCTATGCGGATGAGCTGCTGGAGAGTCTGGACGAACTGGATGGCTGGCCCGAGCAGGTCAAGACCATGCAGCGTAACTGGATCGGCAAGTCGCGCGGTATGGAGATCAGCTTCCCCTACGACGTGGCCAGCATCGGCAGCGAAGGCGTGATGAAGGTCTTCACCACCCGCCCCGATACGCTGATGGGTGCGACCTACGTGGCCGTCGCCGCCGAACATCCGCTGGCCACCCTGGCGGCACAGAACAACCCCGAGCTGCAGGCCTTCATCGATGAGTGCAAGCGCGGCGGCGTCGCCGAAGCCGACATCGCCACCCAGGAGAAGAAAGGCCTGGCCACTTCCCTGCGTGTGCAGCACCCGCTGACCGGCGAGCTGCTGCCGGTATGGGTCGCCAACTACGTGCTGATGAACTACGGCGAGGGCGCGGTCATGGCCGTGCCGGCGCACGACGAGCGCGACTTCGAATTCGCCAGCAAGTACGGCCTGCCGATCAAACCGGTGGTACGCACCAGTGCCGGCGACGAGACGCCCGCCCCTGGCAGGACACCTACGGCGAGCACGGCCAGCTGATCAACTCCGGCATCTACGATGGCCTGGATTTCGAAGGCGCCTTCGATGCCATCGAAGTGGCGCTGCAGAAGAAGGGCCTCGGCCAGGCGCGTACCCAGTTCCGCCTGCGCGACTGGGGCATCAGCCGGCAGCGCTACTGGGGCTGCCCGATCCCGATCATCCATTGCGACAGCTGCGGCGACGTGCCGGTGCCGGAAGACCAGCTGCCGGTGGTGCTACCCGAAGACGTGGTGCCGGACGGCGCCGGCTCGCCGCTGGCCAGGATGCCCGAGTTCTACGAATGCACCTGCCCGAAATGCGGCGCCCCGGCCAAGCGCGAAACCGACACCATGGACACCTTCGTCGAGTCGTCCTGGTACTTCGCCCGCTACGCCAGCCCGAACTACGACCAGGGCATGGTCGACCCGCAGGCGGCCAACCACTGGTTGCCGGTGGATCAGTACATCGGCGGTATCGAACACGCCATCCTGCACCTGCTCTATGCGCGCTTCTTCCACAAGCTGATGCGCGACGAAGGGCTGGTCAGCTCCAACGAACCGTTCAAGAACCTGCTGACCCAGGGCATGGTGGTTGCCGAAACCTACTACCGCACCCTGGAAAACGGCGGCAAGGACTGGTTCAACCCGGCCGACGTCGAGGTCGAGCGTGACGCCAAGGCCAAGGTCATTGGCGCCAGGCTCAAGACCGACGGCCTGCCGGTGGAAATCGGCGGCACCGAGAAGATGTCCAAGTCGAAGAACAACGGCGTCGACCCCCAGGCGATGATCGATGCCTACGGCGCCGACACCTGCCGCCTGTTCATGATGTTCGCCTCGCCACCGGACATGAGCCTGGAATGGTCCGACTCGGGCGTCGAGGGCGCCAGCCGCTTCCTTCGCCGCGTCTGGCGCCTGGCCCACGCGCATGTCAGCGCCGGACTGCCGGGCGCGCTCGATGTGGCCGCACTTAACGATGAGCAGAAGGCCGTGCGCCGCGCGATTCATCTGGCGATCAAGCAGGCCAGCACCGATGTCGGCCAGCACCACAAGTTCAACACCGCCATCGCTCAGGTCATGACGCTGATGAACGTGCTGGAGAAGGCGCCGACCGCCGGAGAACAGGACCGTTCCCTGCTGCAGGAAGGCCTGGAAACCGTCGCCCTGCTGCTGGCACCGATCACCCCGCACATCTGCCACGCACTCTGGCAGCAGCTGGGCAAGCCGGGCGCGATCATCGACGCGCAGTGGCCCAAGGTCGACGAAGCCGCCCTGGTGCAGGACAGCCTGACCCTGGTGGTGCAGGTCAACGGCAAGCTGCGCGGCCAGATCGAAGTGCCAGCCAGCGCCAGCCGGGAAGAGGTGGAGGCCGCCGCGCGGCAACGAGAACGTGCTGCGCTTCACCGAAGGCTTGACCATCCGCAAGGTCATCGTGGTGCCGGGCAAGCTGGTCAACATCGTCGCTAACTGATTCGGTCCCGGCGCCTGCGCCGGGCCTGCAAGGGATAACAAGATGAACAAACGGAATCTGGTGGTGCTGGGCCTGACATTGCTGCTGAGCGCCTGCGGCTTCCAGCTGCGCGGCACGGGCGAAACCAGTTTCGCGCTCCAGGAGATAAACCTGCAGGCGCGTGACACTTACGGCGAGACGGCGAAGCAGCTCGAAGAGCTGTTGGAGCAAAGTGGCGTTCGAGTCCACCCGGGAGCGCGTTACACCCTGGACCTGGCCCGCGAGCAGAACCGCCAGCGTACCGCCAGCTACACCACCGCGGCGCGTACCGCTGAATACGAGCTGACCAGCATCGTGGAGTATGCCCTCGAAGGGCCACAGAACACCCTGCTGCTCGAGGACCGCGTCGAGGTGCAGCGCGTCTACGTGCATGACAGCAGCAACCTGATCAGCTCTGACCAGGAAGCGGCGCAGTTGCGGCAGGAAATGCGCCGCGAGTTGCTCCAGCAACTGGCCCTGCGCCTGAGCCGCATCACCCCGACGCAGCTCGACCAATTGCAGGAAACCGCCGAAGCCAAGCGCCGCGCCGAAGCCGAAGCCATCGAGGCGCAGATTCGCGAACAGGCCGCGCAGCCGCAGCAATCGCCGATCGAACTGCCGATCCAGTGACAGGCGGGAGCCACCCGTGGGGTGGCCCTCCCCTATACCGCTATGAAGCTATCTCCCGCCCAGCTCGCCAAGCACCTGCAAGGTCCGCTCGCACCCGTCTACATTGTCAGCGGCGATGAGCATCTGCTTTGCCAGGAAGCCAGCGATGCCATCCGCAAGGCCTGCCGAGACCTGGGGTTCAGCGAGCGACAGGTTCTCAATGTGGAGACTGGCTTCGACTGGGGCCAACTCATCGAGGCGGGCGCGAGCCTGTCGCTGTTTGCCGAGAAGCGGCTGATCGAGCTGCGGATTCCCAATGGCAAGCCCGGCGACAAGGGCGCCGCAGCGCTGATCGAATACCTGGCTCGTCCGGCAGAGGACACCGTTCTGCTGGTAAGCCTGCCGAAGCTCGACGGCAGCACACAGAAAACCAAGTGGGCCAAGGCCCTGATCGACGGCAAGCAAAGTCAGTTCATTCAGATCTGGCCGATCGACGTCGCACAATTGCCGCAGTGGATTCGCCAGCGCCTGGCGCAAGCCGGACTGGCGGCCGATCAGGATGCGGTCGAGCTGATCGCGGCCCGGGTCGAGGGCAACCTGTTGGCGGCTGCGCAGGAGATCGAAAAGCTCAAATTGCTCGCCGACGGAGGACAGGTCACGCTCGACACGGTTCAGGCCGCGGTTGCCGACAGTGCGCGCTATGACGTGTTCGGTCTGATCGACGCCGCGCTGTTGGGCCAGCCCGAGCATGTCCTGCGAATGCTCACCGGCCTGCGGGCCGAAGGCGTCGAGGCGCCGGTCATACTCTGGGCCGTTGCCCGCGAGATTCGCCAGCTCGCCAACATCGCCCAACAGTACGGCCGGGGCGTACCGCTTGACCGGGCTTTCAGCCAGGCGCGCCCGCCCGTGTGGGACAAGCGCAAGCCGATCGTCGGCAAAGCCCTGCAACGCCATGATGCCGCCGGCTGGCAGCGCCTGCTGGGCGAGGCCCAGCGTATCGACGCGCAGATCAAGGGCCAAGCCGAAGGGGATCCCTGGGTGGGCCTGGCCCAGGTCTGCCTGCAACTGTGCGGCAAGCGAATCGCGCTCTAGCCTCCGCTGCTGCCGCACCGTGCAGATCATCGCCACCACTGTACATTTCCTCGCCAGACCTTATGATGCCGGCGCCAATCGTCATGGAGCAGCCGATCATGAGCAAACGAACCAAACAGCCCAATCGGGCCAAGTCGCTGGTGGCGCAACCCCTGTTTCGCAGCCGTCAGGAACGCCCCAAGAAAGGCAAAGGCAGTTATCGCCGCGAAGCCTCCCAGTCTCACAACTGGGAGGCTTCGGTCCTTCTAGCGGCTTGAAAAGCCAATGGCCGCAAAGCGTGATAAGGTCACCTGCCGACGTCTTGCCGAGTGTGGTGCATGCTTTACACTTTCGTTCCCGTCCTGCTCCTGCGCACTTTGGTGGCCGGCTCCGCGCTGAGCATCGTGGTTGCCTGCGCTGCCGAACCCCCGCACCTCATCTTCAGAACACAACCGCACCGTTGCCGGCTCAACAGGCGGCCCAGCCGTCGCCAACTCCACCTGACGCCGACGCCGCGCCGCCACAGCAGACATTCGAAGCCTGGCGTGATGCCTTCCGCGACGAGGCGCTACAGGCAGGCGTTTCACCAGATTTGTTCGACCGTGCCTTTGCCGGAGTCACGCCCGACCCCAGCATCATCGCCGCCGACCAGAGCCAGCCGGAATTCAATCGACCCGTCTGGCAGTATCTCGACGGCGCCCTGTCGGACCAGCGCGTGCGCGGTGGCAGACGGCTCCTGCGCGAGCATGCCAACACGCTGGATGGCATCGAGGCGCGTTATGGCGTCGACCGCACCGCGCTGGTCGCCATCTGGGGCTTGGAAAGCAGTTTCGGTCAGATACAGGGGGACAAGTCGGTCATCCGTTCGCTGGCGACCCTGGCCCACGAAGGGCGCCGCCCGGGCTTCGCCAGGAGCCAGTTGCTAGCCGCGCTGGACATCCTTGCCCATGGCGACGTGCCGCCTGAGCAGCTGCGCGGCTCCTGGGCTGGCGCGATGGGGCAGACACAGTTCATCCCGACGACTTACAACACCCATGCAGTGGATTTTGACGGCGATGGCCGCCGCGATATCTGGAACAGTCCCGCCGACGCCTTGGCATCCGCCGCACACTACCTGCAGGCGTCTGGCTGGCGGGCGAACGAGCCCTGGGGTTTCGAGGTCAGCCTGCCAACGGACTTCGACTACGCCCTGGCCGATCCAGCCATCCGTAAACCGCTGGGCGAATGGCGTCGCCTAGGCCTCGAGAACATTCCACAAGGCCGGGACGAGGCCATGGCAAGTCTGTTGCTGCCTGCCGGCTATCGCGGGCCGGCCTTCCTGCTGCTCGACAACTTCCGGGCGATACTGCGCTACAACAACTCATCGTCGTATGCGCTCGCGATCGGCCTGCTGTCAGAGCGCTTCGACGGCGGTGGCCAGGTGAAAGGCGACTGGCCGCGTTCCGAACTGCCGCTCAGCCGCTCGGAACGTCTGGAGCTGCAGGAGCGTCTGCAGCAGCAGGGTTTCGATCCCGGCGTGGCCGACGGCATCATTGGTGCTAACACCCGCAACGCCATTCGAGGCTTTCAGCAACAGCTCGGCTGGCCTGCTGATGGCCATCCTACCCAGGAGCTGCTCGGCAGGCTGCGCGCAGGGCCTTAGCGACGAGACGCCCATTCGACCAAGCTCCCGAAGCGTCGAACCCTCTCCGGCTTCCGCAGCATCGCGTCCGGTTGCGCGCGTACGGGTAGCACGCACGAAGCGGCCCTGCCGCCGCGGCCTCTCAACCGGCTGCCCCTGCTGTGGGACTGGACGGTCAGCGCCTGTGATAAACTGCGCCGCGGCCACGAGCCGCCTCGTCCACGGAGCCTCTAGCGGAGCCCAGAAAGCCGATGTCCGAAACCTCCCAGCCCAAGCCCGTCGCCAGCGGCGAAAAATTCCGCACCTCCCAGGGCATCACCGCGATCAAAGACGGGCAAAAGCGCCGCGCCTCAAGCGAACCCCAGGTGTTCGAACCCAAGCCCAAGTGGTTGCGGGTCAAGGCGCCCAGCGGCAGCCGCTTCGAGGCTGTCAAACGCAACGTCGCCGAGCACCGCCTGAGCACCGTCTGCCAAGAATCGCATTGTCCGAACATGGGCGAGTGCTGGTCCAACGGCACCGCCACCATCATGTTGATGGGTTCAGTGTGCACCCGCGCATGCCGCTTCTGTGCGGTGGACACTGGCAATCCCAATGGCTGGCTGGATCTGGAGGAGCCGCAGAATACCGCCAAATCGGTGGAGCTGATGGCGCTGCGCTACATCGTGTTGACCTCGGTGGATCGCGACGACCTCGAAGACGGCGGCGCCAGCCATTACGCGGCATGCGTACGAGCAATCAAGGAAAACACCCCGCACGTGGTGGTCGAGGCGCTCACCCCGGATTTCGATGGTGATCCTCAGGCTATCGAGCGCGTGGTGGACTCGGGCCTGGAGGTGTTCGCGCAGAACGTCGAGACGGTCGAGCGCCTGACTCACGTGGTGCGCGACCCGCGCGCCGGCTACGAAAAGACCCTCAAGGTTCTCGAGCACGCCAAGAAACATCGCCCGGAGGTACTCACCAAGACCAGCCTTATGCTCGGTCTGGGCGAGACCGATGACGAAATCCTGCAGACCATGGACGACCTGCGCGCTATCGGGGTGGACATCCTCACCCTCGGCCAGTATCTGCAACCGACGCGCAACCACCTGCCCGTCAAGCGCTGGGTCAGCCCGGAAGAGTTCAACCGTTTCCGTGATATCGGCCTGGAAAAAGGGTTCATGGAGGTCGCCGCCGGCCCGCTGGTGCGCTCCAGCTATCGCGCCGACCGGGTGTTCGAAAAGAACAACCTGGGTCTTGCCGCACCGGTCCCGGTGCCGGGACAATCGTTCGACAGCAGCCTGATTATTCCCACCGTCAACCTGAACTGATCGCGCTGAACCATCACCTGCCCGGGGCCTCGCCTGCGGGTAGGCGGTAGAATCGACCAACCCCCGTCCCCGCCACCTGGCCTAGCCGAATACCGACCCCGCCAACGACTCCTGCTCGGCATAGCCGAGGTGCTTGACGAGCTGTTCACGCATGCGGGCATTGACCTCCGAGAAAGCCAATGGCCCAGCCACCAGATCGGCTAGCTGAGTCATGGCCATACCGGCGTAACCGCACGGGTTGATCCGCCTGAAAGGCTCAAGATCCATGTCCACGTTGAGTGCCAGGCCATGGAACGAGCGGCCATTGCGGATGCGCAGTCCGAGCGAGGCGATCTTGGCGCCATTCACATAGACGCCCGGCGCATCGGGCTTGGCCGACGCCTCGACGCCATAGCTGGCCAGCAGCTCGATCAGGCTCCCCTCGATCCGGTTGACCAGTTCGCGTACGCCGATGCCGAGACGCCTGACGTCCAGCAGCAGATAACACACCAGCTGACCCGGGCCGTGATAGGTCACCTGCCCACCCCGGTCCGCCTGTACCACCGGAATATCGCCAGGCAGCAGCAAGTGCTCGGCCTTGCCGGCCTGTCCCTGGGTGAACACCGGGTGATGCTGGAGCAACCACGCCTCGTCCGGGGTTTCCGGCACGCGTTCGTTGGTGAAGCGCTGCATCGCCTGCCAGGCCGGTTCGTATGCGACCAGCCCCAGCTCACGCACGCCGAGCGTGCGATCTGACACAGGGTCCGCAGCGAGGGGCGAACCGGGGTTCATCACAGCACCATGTGCACACGACCGGTGGCGCGCAGGTCGACATGGATCGCCTGCAACTGCTCGACACCGGTTGCCGTGATCAACACCTGAAGGGAAAGGAACCGCCCGTTGCGGCTGTCGCGGGTCACCACCGTGGTTTCGTCGAAACCCGGGGCATGGCGCTGGATCACTTCGATCACCGTCTCGCGGAACCCTTCGCCCGCATCGCCGATCACCTTGATCGGGTAGCGCTCGCAGGGAAAGTCGATCTTGGGCGCTTGTACGTCGTCTTTGCTATCGGTCATGGCAATGGCGGACTCGTGATCCGCAGGCGTGCCTGACCGGGTCGGCCAGGCACGCGCAGGGAGCTATCAGTTGAAAAGGTTGAAGAAGAACAGCCGAATGCTATCCCAAATACGACTGAACAGCCCACCCTCTTCGATGGTCTGCAACGCGATCAGGTCGCTGCTCTGCACCACCTGGCCGTCCAGGTTGACCTCGACCTTGCCGACCACGTCGCCCTGCTGGATCGGCGCGGTGAGTTCGGGGGTGAAGGTCATGGTTGCCTGCAGCTTGTCCAGTTGGCCGCGCGGCAGTGTCATCGTCAGGTCGTTGGCCAGGCCAGCACTGAGCTGATCCTGCTCGCCTTTCCAGACGCGCGCCTGTGCCAGCTCGGTGCCCTTCTTGTAGAAGGTGCGTGTTTCGAAGAAGCGGAAGCCGTAGGTGAGCAGCTTCTGGGTCTCCGCTGCACGGGCCTGTTCGCTGTTGGTACCGAACACCACCGCGATCAGGCGCATGTCATCTCGCACGGCAGAAGCGACCAGGCAATAGCCGGCCTCCTCTGTATGGCCGGTTTTCAAGCCGTCAACGGTCTTGTCGCGCCACAGCAACAGGTTGCGGTTGGGTTGTTTGATGTTGTTCCAGAAGAATTCTTTTTGCGCGTAGATGCCGTAGTGAGCGGGATCTTCATAAATGATCGCGCGGGCCAGTTTGGCCATGTCGTTCGCCGAGGAGTAATGCTCAGGGTGCGGCAGACCGGTGGAATTCATGAAGTGCGTATTGGTCATGCCCAGGCGCTGCGCCGTGCTGTTCATCAGATCGGCAAATGCATCTTCACTGCCGGCGATGTGCTCGGCGATGGCCACGCTGGCGTCGTTGCCCGACTGGATGATGATGCCGTGCAGCAGATCGTCCACCGAGACCTGAGTGTTGACCTGGATGAACATCCGCGAGCCGCCGGTGCGCCAGGCCTTTTCGCTGACGGTCACCATGTCACTCTCGGATATCTGGCCTTTGCGGATTTCCAACGTGGCGATGTAAGCGGTCATCAGCTTGGTCAGACTGGCCGGTGGCAGGCGCTCGTCGCCGCCGCTGTCGACCAGCACCTTGCCGCTGGCGGCATCCATCAGCACATAGGACTTGGCCGCCAGTTGCGGCGCGGTCGGAATGATCGTCTCGGCCCAGGCCGCTGGCGCAACGGCCAACAGGATGACGAGAAACAGGCGGTGCACGAAATTGGTGATAGTCATTGCGCTCTCGGTGAATAAATGGGCAATACGGTCCTGGATGAATCAGCGTCCTGCTATCTGCGTGGCGGGCTCAGTCGCCCCGCACCCGCCGGGGTTGTCCAAGGTTGGCGAGGCGAACACTCTGCTCGAGCTGAGCCGCCTCGTCCGGCGAACTGATCGGGCCGAGGCGCACCCGGTGCAGAATCTGCTCCTGATGCACGACCGAGCTGACGAACACCGGCGCCTGGGTGATGCTGCTGAGCTTGTCACGAAGCAATTGCGCCGCATCGGGGTTGGCGAAGGCGCCGACCTGCAGGAACAAGCCGTCCCCACCCGGTGCGTCGTTCCGATCGACCTCGACCGGGACCGTCGCCGCAGCATGCTGCGTTGGCGGCGGCGTGTACTTCTCCACCGGCTGGGCCAGGCTGCTGGTGCCACGGCTGTCACTGCGTACCGGCTGGGCCAGTACCGCCGGCGCTGAACCGCCGCGCTCCGCCCACCATTGCTGGGGATCGATGCCCTCGACCTTGACTCGCGCCGTACCGGTTTCGGCATAACCGAGCTTCTTCGCGGCGGCAAACGACAGGTCGATGATCCGATCCGAGTAGAACGGGCCGCGGTCGTTGACCCGCAGGATCACCGAGCGGCTGTTGTCCAGATTGGTGACGCGCACGTACGACGGCAGCGGCAGGGTCTTGTGCGCAGCGCTCATGCCGTAAAGGTCATACTTCTCGCCGTTGGCGGTCGGCTGGCCGTGAAACTTGGTTCCGTACCAGGAAGCGACCCCGGTCGCCTTGTAGTTGCGACCGTCGTTGATCGGATAGTACGTCTTGCCGAGCACCGTGTACGGGTTGGCCTTGAACGGGCCGTTATGCGGCGTGGGCGTGGCGTCCGGAATGCGCGACACATCGACATCCCACCAAGGGGCACCGTCCTTGTGTGGACGCACATAGTCAGCGGGACCGGTGCTCTCGGGCTGGCTCGAAGATGGCAGCTTAGGTGACGGCGAAGACGAGCAACCGACCACGAGCACGGCGATACCGCCTGCCAGCAGATAACGAAGCATGCGCATCACGAGTCCCCTCGCGCCGCCGCGAGCTGACCGGCAAGTTGGTGAACGGCCATGGCATACATGACGCTGCGGTTGTAACGGGTGATGACGTAGAAGTTGGGCAAGCCGACCCAGTATTCGTCGCCCTCGGCGCCATCCAGGCGAAATGCCGTGACCTGGGTGTCATCAGGAACCTCGGTGTCGATCGTCCAGCCCAACTCACGCAGCTGGGCTGCAGTCAGTATCGGCTCGAGCCCTTCGGTCAGCCCTTCGGCATGCCGGTCTCCCGCGACACGCGCTCGGGCCACCACCGGTTCGCCTGCCGACCAGCCGTGCTGCTTGAAATAATTGGCTGCACTGCCGATGGCATCGACGGGGTTCTTCCAGATGTCGATATGGCCGTCTTCGTCAAAATCCACCGCATAGGCACGGAAACTACTGGGCATGAACTGCGGCAGGCCCATGGCACCGGCGTAGGAGCCGGTCAGCGTGAGCGGATCGACCTGCTCCTCACGGGCCAGCAGGAGAAACTCCTTGAGCTGCTGGCGGAAGAAGGGCTGACGCGGCGGGTAGTCGAAGCCGAGCGTGGTCAGGGCATCGATCACGCGGTGACCGCCGGTGTTGCGGCCGTAGAAGGTCTCGACGCCGATGATCGCGACGACGACCTCTGCAGGCACTCCGAATTCGGCCTCAGCGCGCGCCAGCGCCGTCTCGTTTTCGCGCCAGAAGTCCACACCCTGCGCAATGCGAGACTCGGTGAGGAAGATGGGTCGGTATTCCTTCCATGGCTTGACTCGCTCGGCCGGGCGCGAAATGGCATCGAGGATGCCTTGCTTGCGTTCGGCCTGGGCCAGCAGGTCCACCAGCTGCTCGCTGGCAAATCCATAGTCACGGGTCATTTCCTGGACGAACTCAGCGACCTTCTCGCCCTCGTAATCGCCCGCCTGTGCGACCTGCATACTGGCGATCAGGCCGACCAAGCCGGCTCCGAAAAGGGTATTCACCAACCTGCCACGCCGTAATGGATTCAAGTACTTCACCTAGGGTCTGTTGATGTTGTTGCCGCGGGCCGCTGTGCGGTTGTCCTGTGCCGTCGGTTCGCCGGGCCCCTTGGCGTCAGCTGCCGTTGAGCTGGTGCGCCCCATGCCCTGACCCGGTCGGACCGGCTGCGGGACCTGGCCTGACGTAACGTCAATGCCCTCATACCTGAGCGATCCACTTGCGATGCGTATGCACCGACATCAAGACCCCAAAGCCTGACAATAGCGTCACCAGCGAAGTTCCGCCGAAGCTGATGAAAGGCAACGGCACGCCCACGACCGGGAGCAGCCCGCTGACCATACCGATGTTGATGAAGACGTAGACGAAGAACGTCATGGTCAGCGCCCCGGCCAACAGCTTGCCGAACAGCGTCTGGGCCTGGACGGTGATCATCAGCCCGCGCGCGATCAGCAACAGATAGATCAGCAGCAGCAGGCAAACCCCTACCAGGCCGAACTCCTCCGCGAGGACCGCAATGATAAAGTCCGTATGGCTTTCCGGCAAAAAATCGAGATGCGACTGAGTGCCCAGCAGCCAGCCCTTGCCGAAGACGCCACCGGAACCGATCGCGGCCTTGGACTGGATGATGTTCCACCCGGTACCGAGCGGGTCGCTTTCCGGGTCGAGGAAGGTGTGCACGCGCTGCTTCTGGTAGTTGTGCAGCACGAAGTACCACATCGCTACCGCAATCGGCACCAGCGCAGCGACCGCACCCGCGATCCAGTGCCAGCGCAAACCGGCGATGAACAAGACGAAGGCACCAGACACCAGCACCAGCAGCGAGGTGCCCAGGTCCGGCTGCTTGAGAATGAGCACGAAGGGCACCACGATCAGCGCCAGGCTGATCAGGGTGTGCTTGAGGCTGGGTGGTAGCGCCCGTGCCGACAGGTACCAGGCGATGGTCATCGGCATGATGATCTTCATGAACTCCGACGGCTGGAAGCGGATCACGCCGGGGATACTGATCCAGCGTGTCGCCCCCCATCGCGGTGTAGCCGACGAACTCCACCGCGACCAGCAAGCCGACGACGACCAGGTAACCGAGCGGAACCCAGCGCGCCATGAAGCGCGGCTCCAGCTGGGCAATCACGAACATCGCGCCCATGCCGATGCCGAACGAAGAAGCCTGCTTGAGCAGCAGGTCGACATTCTTGCCACCGGCCGAATAAAGGACGAACAGGCTGCCGCACGCGAGCATCAGCAACAGCACCAGAAGCACGCCATCGATGTGCATTCGCTGCAGCAGCGTGGCGCGGCGGCGCATCACGTCGGTCGTCGAAATGGTTCGGTCGAACGTCTGGCTCATGGCGCCGAGACCTCCGCTTTGAGCATCGGCGCGTACTCGGCCTTGAGCTGACCGTCTTCATCCAGCAACCAGGCGTCCATCACCTGCTTGGCCACAGGCGCGGCAACGCCCGAGCCGGACTCGCCGTTTTCCACCATCACCGCGACGGCGATCTGCGGGTTGTCCACCGGGGCGAAGGCGACGAACAAGGCATGGTCGCGATGCCGCTCGTTGAGCTTGCCGCTGTCATAGCGCTCGCCCTGCTTGATCGCCACGACCTGGGCCGTACCGCTCTTGCCGGCGATGCGATAGGTCGAGGTGTCGCCCACCTTCTTGGCGGTTCCCCGCGCACCGTGCAGTACTTTCACCATGCCGTTGATCGAGGCCTCCCAGTAGCGCGGATCACGCAATTGAATGTCCGGCATCGGTTCCGGGTCGACCGGCATCTCGCCTTCGATGCGACGCGCCAGATGCGGGCGGATCCATTTGCCCCGGTTGGCCATCAACGCCGTCGCCTGTGCAAGCTGCAGCGGCGTGGTCTGCATGTAGCCCTGGCCGATGCCGAGGATGACCGTCTCGCCCGGATACCAGGGCTGGCGGTAGCGCGCCCGCTTCCAGTCACGCGAGGGCATCAGGCCGGCCGTCTCTTCGAACATGTCCAGCGAGACGCGCTGACCGATGCCGAAGCGGGTCATGTAGTCATGCATGCGATCGATGCCCATCTTGTGGGCGAGGTCGTAAAAATAGGTGTCGTTGGAACGCATGATGGCCGTTTCCAGATCCACCCAGCCGTCGCCGCCGCGGTTCCAGTTGCGGTACTTGTGTTTGACGTTGGGTAGCTGGAAGAAGCCGGGGTCGAAAACGCGCGAGTTTTCGGTTACCACGCCCGTGTCGAGACCGGCGACCGCCATCATCGGCTTGATCGTCGAGCCGGGTGGATAGAGTCCGCGCAGGACGCGGTTGAACAGCGGCCGGTCGATCGAATCGCGCAGCGCGCCGTAGTCCTTGAAACTGATGCCAGTGACGAACAGGTTCGGGTCGAAACTCGGCTGGCTGACCATTGCCAGCACCTCGCCGGTCGAAGGCTGCAGCGCCACAACCGCCCCGCGGCGCCCGGCGAGCGCAGCCTCGGCGGCCTCCTGCAACGCCAGATCGAGAGTCAGGGTCAGGTCCTTGCCGGGGATCGGATCGGTGCGCTTGAGCACCCGCAGCACCCGGCCGCGGGCATTGGTTTCCACTTCCTCGTAGCCCACCTGGCCGTGCAGCGAGTCCTCGTAGAAGCGCTCGATACCCGTTTTGCCGATATGGTGGGTGCCGCTGTAATTGACCGGATCGAGCTGTTTGAGCTCCGATTCGTTGATGCGTCCGACGTAACCGACCGAATGGGCGAAATGCTCACCCTGCGGATAATGCCGCACCAGCTGTGCCGCCACTTCGACACCCGGCAGGCGGAACTGGTCCACCGCGATGCGCGCAATCTGTTCCTCGGACAGCTCATACATGATCGGCACCGGCTCGAACGGACGCCGCCCCTGCAACACGCGTTTCTCGAACAGCTGACGCTCCTCGGCGGACAGCCCCAGCACCTCGACTACTGCGTCCAGCGTCTTGCGCCAATCGCCGGCACGCTCGCGAGTCACCGTCAGGCTGAAGCTCGGACGGTTATCGGCGATGATCTTGCCGGTGCGATCGAAGATCAGCCCGCGGTTGGGCGGGATGGGCTGGACATGTACCCGATTGTTTTCCGACAGCGTCGAGTGGTACTGGTACTGCACCACTTGCAGGTAATACAGGCGGGCAATCAGCACGCCGATCATCACGAGCACGACCACCGCGCCCACGATTACCCGTTGACGCACCAGGCGGGCGTCCTTTTCGTGGTCCTTGAGGGGTATCGGCTGGGACATCTCGGGCTGGACTACTTGTGATAGGGATGGCCGGACAGCAGCGTCCAGGCACGGTAGATCTGCTCACCGATCAGAATACGCACCAGGGGGTGCGGCAGTGTCAGTGGCGACAAGGACCAGCGCTGCTCACTCCGCGCACAGACCTCCGGCGCGAGCCCTTCCGGCCCGCCGACCATGAGGTTGACGTTACGCGCATCGAGCCGCCAGCGGTCAAGTTCTGCCGCCAGTTGCTCCGTGCTCCAGGGGCGCCCGTTCACTTCCAGGGTGACGATCCGCTCGCCGGGCTGCACCTTCGCCAGCATGGCCTCGCCTTCCTGGCGAATCAACCGCGCCACGTCGGCATTCTTGCCCCGTGTGTTGAGAGATATTTCGTGCAGTTCGAGCGGCAATTCGGCAGGGAGACGCTTGGCATATTCCTGCCAGCCATCCTCGACCCAACGCGGCATCTTCGAACCCACCGCGACCAGCTTGATCCGCACGGACCCCCTACTCCTGCTCGCCGGAATGCTGAGCACGACTCTGTTCGGCACCCTGCCAGAGGCGCTCGAGGTCATAGAACTGGCGAGTCGGCACCTGCATGACATGTACCACCACATCGCCCAGGTCGAGCAACGCCCACTCACCGCCGTCGAGGCCTTCGCTGCCCAGCGGCCGTACGCCCTGCTCCTTGACCTTTTCCAGCACGTTGTCGGCCAGCGACTTCACGTGCCGACTCGAAGTGCCGCTGGCGATCACCATGAAATCGGTGACGCTGGTCTTGCCGCGCACATCGATGGTGGTGATGTCAGCGCCTTTCAGGTCTTCCAGGGCGCTGATCGCGAGCTGGACCAAAGAATCATTCTGCATAGTTCGAAAACAACCTCAGTTCGACGCCCGGTAGAGTCCGTGCGCGTTTATATAAGCCAGTACGGTGTCGGGCACGAGGAATCGCACCGACCGGCCGCTGGCCAGAAATTGACGGATGCGCGTCGCCGACACACCCAGTGGCGCCTGCCAGGCGAAGGCGATCTGCCCAGCGCTGCCGGACATCGCCTGTGGATCGCTTACACTGCGCGCCGCCAGCAGATCACGCAGCGCTTCAGGGGCCTCGCTGTCGGCATCGGGCCGCTGCATGACAAGCATGTGGCAGTGATCGAGCAACTCATCCCAGCGATGCCAGCCCGGCAACCCGCAGAACGCATCCCAGCCGACGATCAGGAACAGCTGGACGTCGGTCCCCATTTCGCTTCTCAGCGACTCCAGCGTCTCGACGGTGTAAGACGGCCGGTCACGTTCCAGCTCCCGCGCATCGACAGTCAATGGCGGAAGATCCTCCACAGCCAGCCGGACCATCGCCAGCCGGTCCTGCGCCGAGCTATGGGGCGTTTCCCGGTGCGGCGGACGGAAGTTGGGCACCAGCCGCACCTCGTCGAGCCCGAACATTTCGGCCACCTCGAGCGCGCCGCGCAGATGACCGATGTGGACCGGATCGAAGGTGCCGCCCAGCACGCCGACGCGCCGAGCTCCAGGAGTCGAAGCCATCAGGTCCGTACGTGGCCGTCGCCGAACACGACGTACTTCTCGCTAGTCAGGCCTTCGAGACCGACCGGCCCACGCGCGTGCAGCTTGTCCGTCGAGATGCCGATCTCGGCGCCCAGCCCGTATTCGAAGCCATCGGCGAAGCGGGTGGAAGCGTTGACCATGACCGAAGCGGAATCGACTTCGGTGATGAAGCGCCGCGCGTCGCTGAAGTTTTCCGTGACGATCGCGTCGGTGTGCTGCGAACCGAAGCGGTTGATGTGTTCGATCGCCTCGTCCAGCGACGCGACGATGCGGATCGACAGGATCGGCGCGTTGTATTCGGTCGCCCAGTCGGCCTCGCTCGCCTCCAGCACATCCGCCCCAAGCAGTTCACGCGTTCGTGGGCAACCGCGCAGCTCGACCCCCTTGTCACGGTAGATCGCCGCCAGCGGCGGCAACACGCGCGAGGCGATCGCGGCATGGACCAGCAAGGTTTCCATGGTGTTGCAGGGCGCGTAGCGTTGGGTCTTGGCGTTGTCGGCAACCCGGATGGCCTTGTCCAGGTCCGCGGCCTGATCGATGAACACGTGGCAGATGCCGTCCAGATGCTTGATCACCGGCACCTTGGCGTCGCGGCTGATTCGTTCGATCAGGCCCTTGCCGCCGCGCGGCACGATGACATCGACATACTCGGGCATGGTGATCAGGGCGCCGACCGCGGCGCGATCGGTGGTCTCGACAACCTGCACCGCGGCCGCCGGCAATCCGGCCTCGGCCAGGCCCTGCTGGATGCAGCGGGCAATCGCCTGGTTCGAGTGGATGGCTTCGGAGCCGCCGCGCAGGATGGTGGCATTGCCCGACTTGAGGCAGAGACTGGCGGCGTCGATGGTCACGTTCGGCCGGGACTCGTAGATGATGCCCACCACGCCGAGCGGGACGCGCATCTTGCCAACCTGGATGCCCGAGGGCAGGTAGCGCATGTCGCGGATTTCGCCGATCGGATCGGGCAATGCAGCCACCTGGCGCAGGCCCTCGATCATGTCGTCGATGCGTGCCGGAGTCAGTGCCAGACGGTCGAGCATGGCTTCGTCCAGGCCATTGGCGCGCCCGGCCTCCAGGTCCTGCCGATTGGCATCGACCAGTTCGTCACGCGCTGCGTCGAGCGCTGCGGCCGCCGCCTGCAGCGCGCGATTCTTCTGGGCGGTAGCGGCACGCGCGAGCACGCGCGACGCCTCGCGTGCGGCGCGACCGAGGCGGTTCATGTAGTCGAGTACGGACTCGGTCATGGTCTGGCTGGCCTGGCTCAAGGGAAAGCGGCAGATTATAGCCAGCCTCGCGGCATACGCACAGCAGCGTCCGGCGAAAGGCAGTCTGCCCACAGAGGGAATTCACTGCCGCTATCATGCGCGGCTGAAACCTGGCCGCCCGACTCCCGGTCGAACGCTTCCCGAACCTAGGAAATCGCTCATGCCCGAATGGCTCGTGCCACTGACGAACTGGCTTGCCAATAACCCCCAGTGGCTGGGCCTGACTCTGTTTCTTGTCGCCTGCCTCGAGTGCCTGGCCATCGTCGGCCTGCTGATGCCAGGCACCGTACTGATCTTCGGGATCGCCGTGCTGGCCGGCAGCGGTGTCCTGTCGCTCGGCGAGACACTGCTACTCGGTTACGTCGGCGGCCTGCTTGGCGATCTGTTGTCCTATGCCCTGGGCAGGCGCTACCACCAGAACATCCGCAGCGTACGGGCGCTGCGCAACCACCCCGAATGGCTGACGCGCGCGGAGGCCTACTTCGACCGCTACGGCATCGCCAGCCTGCTGGTTGGTCGTTTTATCGGTCCACTGCGTCCCATGCTGCCGTTGACCGCCGGGATGCTGGACATGCCGTTCGGTCGCTTCCTGCTGGTCAGTCTGGTTGCCGCCGCCGGCTGGTCGATGGCCTACCTGTTACCGGGCTGGACGGCCGGCGCGGCGGTACGCCTTCCACTTCCAGACGGATTCTGGGGCGAAGCCGGTGTGGTCCTGGCCTGCCTGTTGCTGCTTGTTGGCGCCGTGGTGCATTGCAGCCTGCACCAGGTGCGCTGGGTGACGCCGCTGGCGACGGTCCTGAGCGCTGCCCTCCTGACCGGCCTGTTCGTCGGCTGGCCATACCTGAAGGAATTCGACGAAGGCCTGATGACGGTCGTGCAGGCCGAACGCAGCCCGGCGTTCGACCGCTTCATGGTACTGGTGACACGCGCAGGCGATTTCCAGACCCAGCTCTGGGCAGCCGTGCTGCTCGGGCTGCTTCTGCTGCTGACCCGACAGTGGCGCGCCGCAGTCTTCGCCATTGCGACGCTGCTGGGCACCGCTGTGGCCAACGGCGCGCTGAAGGCCAGCTTTGCCCGGATACGTCCCGAAATTCTCCTCGAACCCCTGCACACCTACAGTTTTCCGAGTGGCCACAGCTCGGCGGCGTTCGCCTTCTTTCTGACCCTAGGCGTGCTGGCCGGGCGTGGCCAGCCACCGCGCCTGCGGCTGGCCTGGGTGCTACTGGCCGTCCTGCCGGCCACTGCGATCGCCCTGTCACGGGTCTATCTCGGGGTGCACTGGCCGACCGACGTGATTGCCGGTGCCGTGCTCGCATCGACCTTCTGCGCGTTGAGCCTGTCGCTGACGCAATGGCGCGCTCCGATGCGGGCGCTATCGCCCCGGATCTGGTGGCTGATCCTTCCAGCCAGCCTTGGTCTGATCGGCGCGTTCGCGGTCTGGGCGCTGCCCGGTGCGATGCTGCTCTATCGGTATCAATAGACGCCGCAGCGCTACGCGTCCTCGTGCTGCAGCCGCTCGAGCCAGCCCTGGATGCGCTCGAGCAGTGCATCGGTGCTGTCGAGCTGCAGCAATTCCAGCTTCTGCTCCGGACGAAAAGGCAACAGGTAGGCCAGCTGATGCGCCAACGAGCGCTGGCCGTGCGCCACGCCGCCCATCCCGATCGTCCTGACCAGAGGGTGCTGGCCAAGCGCCTCGAGCAGCACCGCGAGGTCGGCATGCTCGGGCCCCAGCGGCAGATCCTCCGCCTCCTCGCGCCAGCCGACTTCAGCGACGACGAGCTGGTCGCGCTGCACCTCGGCCGAGATCACGTCGAAGCGCCGCCCGCCCTCGACACGAATACCCAGCAAACCGTTGGACTGCTGTTGCCAGTCACGAATGAGCGCTTCGCAACCGACCGGCGAATAGGCGCGGGGCGCCTCGCCGACTTCGCTCCCCTCGAGTATGCGCACCACGCCGAATCCGTGCCCGGCCTTGAGACAGCCGCTGACCATATCCAGATAACGCGCCTCGAATATCTGCAGATCCAGCGTGCAGCCGGGGAATAGCACGGTGTCGAGGGGAAACAGTGGCAGCTTCATTCAGATTCCTCACAGCAGCAGCGTGACCAGTAGCGGCAGAAGTACCGCGGTCATCACGCCCATAAGACTCATCGCCAGGGCGGCGAACGCCCCGCTCTCGTCGCTTTCCTGCAGCGCCTGCGCAGTGCCTACGGCATGCGCGGTGAGCCCCAGCGCCATGCCCCGCGCGGCCGGGTTGCTCACCCGACACAGGCGCAGCAGCGCCGGACCGAAGATCGCCCCCAGAATGCCGGTGATCATGACGAACACCGCGGCCAGTGCGGCGATGCCGCCAATCTGCTCGGCGACCAGCATGGCGATTGGGGAGGTCACCGACTTGGGCGCCAGTGTCATCAGGATCACCCGGTCCGCACCGAAGCCCCAGGCCAAGGCCATGCCCAGTGCCGTTGCCCCGGTACCGGCGACCAGCAGGGTCAGCATGATCGGCGCGAACAGCTCACGGATTCGCCGCAGGTTCAGGTACAACGGCACCGCCAGCGCGACCGTTGCCGGCCCGAGCAGGACCGTCAGCATCTGGGCACTGGCGCGGTATTCGGCATAGCTCAGGCCACAAAGCAGCAGGATGCCGATCACCAGCAGCATCGACACCAGGACCGGTTGCAGGAACACCCAGCGGGTGCGCTCGTAGGCCGCGAAGGCCAGTTGGAACGCCGCCAGCGTGATCGCCACGCCAAACAGCGGATGATGGATCACAGCCTCCCAGGCCGCCTGCCATTGCAACGGAATCATGCGCGGCCCGACTTGCGCTGTTGACGGCGAATCAACGCCTGCATCAGCACGCCGGTGAAAACCAGTGATACGACCAGCGACACGACCAGCACCCCGATGATTGCCCAGAAGTCATCGAGGATCGCCTCGGTATACGCCATCACGCCCACCGCGGGCGGCACCAGCAGCAGCGGCAGATAGCGCAGCAGGCTACTGGCGGCCAGTGGGAGGGACTCCCCGCCTCGCCCCGCATCAGCAGCGTCACGAACAGCAGGACCAGCCCGATGATCGGGCCCGGCAACATCGGCAAAAAGGAGCACGTTCAGCGCCGTGCCGAGCAGTTGAAACAACACCAGCCAGGTTAAACCGCGTAGCAGCATGCAAGCCTCCAGGTCACGAAGCGCAATTATAAGCATCCGCCCGGCGAATACCCCGGCCAAAGGACACGCCAGGCTATGCCGCGCCATTCGCGACAGCCATGCATGGTTGCCTCGCCCTCACCCGCGTGCTGATCTAACGCTCGCACTCCCTCGATAACAACAACCCCGGAGGACGTATGCCGCAAGTACCCGCAGCACAACTCAAGGACTACATTGGCAAGGAGCTCGGGCGCTCCGAATGGTTCACCGTCGACCAGACGCGCGTCGACCAGTTCGCCGAGTGCACAGGCGACCATCAGTTCATCCACGTCGACCCCGAGAAAGCGGCGCAGACCCCATTCGGCGGGACCATTGCGCACGGCTTCCTGTCGCTGTCCTTGATGCCCATGCTCATGGGCGACCTGCTGGTGACGCCGGAGGGCACGCGGATGGGCGTCAACTACGGGCTCGACAGCCTGCGCTTCATCCAGCCGGTGCGCGTGGGCTCGCGGGTGCGCCTGGCCGTCACGCTGCTCGACGCCTACGAGAAGAACCCCGGCCAATGGCTGCTCAAGGCACGCGCCGTAATGGAAATCGAAGGTGTCGAGAAACCGGCCTACATCGCCGAAACCCTCGCCCTTTGCATCACCTGAAACCGGCTGGGCCGGCTTGCCGGTGCGACCTGGCTTTGCGGCATACTGCGCGGGTCTTACTGCCTGGATCGCGCCATGCGTCGCCTGCCCTCACTTGTTCTGATTGCCCTGCTGGCTGGTTGCGGTGACGGTGAGCCACTGCTGCCAGCCGATGGCGTTCTGCCCGATGGTGGGCGCTATCGCGGCGAGATCATCGACGGCCTGCTCCAGGGCGAAGGCCGGATCGATTACCCCAACGGCAGTTTCTACGAGGGGCGCTTCGTCGACGGCCGATGGGCGGGGCCGGGCGTCTGGCAAGGCGCCAACGGCGACCGCTATGAAGGGGAGTTCAAGGATGGCCTGTTCGACGGTCAGGGTCGTTTCAGCTACGCCGCCGGCGGGGTCTACGAAGGCCTGTTCCAGGCGGGTAGCCTCCGCGGCGAAGGTCGCTACAGCGAGCCGGGACTGAGCTACGAAGGCCAGTTCAAGGACGATCTCTACCACGGCACCGGCACCCTGAGCACCGCCGACGGCGTGGTCTACCAAGGCGCCTTCAGCGAAGGCCAGCCCCACGGCGAGGGCAGCCGCAGCGACGCGTCCGGTACGCTCAGGGGAGTCTTCGTCGCCGGGCAGGCGAGCGGCGAAGGCGAATTCGTCGGCAGCTCGGGCGAGCGCTATGTCGGGCATTTCGAAAAGGATCTCTTCCACGGCCCCGGCCGCTACGAAGATGGCGAGGGCAACCGCTGGGAAGGCAGCTTCGAACACGGAGCCCTGAGTGGCGCCGGAACCTATGTCGGCACCGACGGCACCCACTACACCGGCGCATTTCGGACCTGGCAGTACCACGGCGAAGGCCGCCTGACGCGCCCGGACGGCAGCCGATACGAAGGCGGATTCAAGCACGGCCAGTACGATGGGCCGGGCCGCCTCACCGAGGCGGACGGAAATGTGCAGAGCGGCCTGTGGCAAGACGGGCGCCGCCGCCAGGACGGCGACGGCAGGCGGCTGCCCGACCCGCTGGAACTCGGGCTGCTGAACCAGGGACAGCTGCTGCAGAACGCCCTGGATGCCGTTCGCCCATCAACGCCTGCCGCGGAACTCTACAGCCTGACATTCGCGGGCGACGGCCAACAAAGCGTATTCCTGCGCGAGGTCGATTATGTCGACCGTCTGCTCGCCGAGCGCTTTGCGGCGCGCGGTCAGATCAATCTGGTCAATCATCGTGACCACCTGGCCGATCGCCCCTGGCCACCCACGAGCACCTTGCGCGTGCCATCCGTACGCTGGCCGACCGCAGCGGCCCCGAGGACCTGCTCTTCCTGTATTTCACCAGCCACGGATCGGCCGATCACCAGCTCGTGGTCGAGCAGACCCGCCTCGCGCTCGAAGATCTGCCGGCGAGCGAACTGGCATCACTGCTGCGGCCGCTGGCCGACCGTAACAAGATCATCGTGATCTCCGCCTGTTACTCCGGGGGATTCATCGAACCGCTGAAGAGCGCCAACACATTGATCATGACGGCGGCACGCGCAGACCGGGTGTCCTTCGGCTGCAGCGAGGAGGCCGATTTCACCTATTTCGGCCGCGCCCTCTTCGCCGAGGCGCTGCAGCAGACGCGTGACATCGTGCAGGCGTTCACGCTGGCGCAAGCCAGGGTTGCCGAACGGGAGCAGGCCGACCACTATCAGGCTTCGGAACCACAGATCTGGGCGCCCCCGGAGTCGTCGATCATTGGCATCGGCTGCAACCACAGCCGTCGCCGAGCGACTGATCGCCACGCAAGCCAGTCACAGGAAGCCTCACCATGTATTTGACGCCCCAGCGCATTTTGCTTGCCGGCGCCACCGGACTGACCGGCGAGCACCTGCTTGACCGTCTGCTCAACGAGCCCACTGTCGACTGCGTAGTGGCGCCGACACGCAAGGCGCTCGCCGAGCATCCACGCCTGCAGAACCCGATCGGCCCGCTGCCGGCGCTGCTCGGCCAATTGGACGGCGAGTTCGACACCGCCTTCTGTTGCCTGGGCAGCACCCTGAAGGAAGCCGGCAGCGAAGCAGCGTTCAAGGCCATCGACCATGACCTGGTGATCGCCTTCGCCCGACGCGCCCGTGAACTCGGCGCCCGTCATCTGCTGGTGATCAGCTCGCTCGGCGCCAATCCGGACAGCTCGATCTTCTACCTCAAGGTCAAAGGCGAAATGGAAGCCTCGCTGCGTGCACAAGGCTGGCCCCAACTGACCCTCGCGCGTCCGGCGCAACTGCTCGGACCACGCATGGAAGTCCGCCCGATGGAGCGGCTTACCGCCCCGCTTTCCTATCTGTTGCCCGGCAAATACCGCGGCATCGCCGCCTGCACCCTCGCCCGCGCCCTTTGGCGCCTCGCCCTGGAAGAAGGCGAAGGCACGCGGGTGGTTGAGTCGGATGAGTTGAGGCGGCTGGGCAAGTAGAAGGTCGGAATTCGAGCGTCTGGAACGGCAGCTGGACGGTACGGCACTGAACCGAAGCTGCGAGTGGACGATGTTCCACGCGTCCGCCGCGAATAGATGCGTTATGCGGGCTCACACGCTCGCACAACAGCTGTCAGCCCACCCGACAATCTCTGACGCCTTTCGCTTCTCCTGACGTCCAGCTTTCGGCTACAGCCGGCCTCGCCCCTCGCTTTCAAACCTTGATGAAATGCTCGCGGTAGTGCCGCAGCTCGGCGATCGACTCGCGGATGTCGTCCAGCGCCAGGTGGGTTCCGCCCTTCTTGAACCCGGCGAGCACGTCCGGTGCCCAGCGTGCGGCGAGCTCCTTCAGGGTCGAGACGTCCAGGTTGCGGTAGTGGAAATAAGCCTCCAGGGTCGGCATGCGCCGATAGAGGAAGCGGCGGTCCTGGCAGATGCTGTTGCCGCAGATGGGCGACTTGCCCTTGGGCACCCACTGCTCGAGGAATGCCAGCGTCTGCGCCTCAGCTTGCTCGGTGGAGATCCGGCTGTCACGAACCCGCTGGGTCAGGCCCGAGCCCCCGTGCTGACGCGTGTTCCATTCATCCATGGCGGCGAGGACCTCATCGCTCTGGTGAATCGCGATGACCGGCCCTTCAGCCAGGATGTTCAACTGGCTGTCGGTCACGATGGTGGCCATTTCGATGATGACGTCATTGTCCGGATCCAGGCCGGTCATTTCGAGGTCGATCCAGATCAGGTTCTGCGGGCTCTGCATGCTGTGCTCCTTGGCTGTGCCGCGCAGTTTAGCCGTTCGCACCCGGACCGTCAGGTGCCGCTGCATGCCCTGGCCGCCAGATCAGCAGGCGCGAGCGGCGCAGGTCGTCGACCGGCAGCACTTCCTCGGCGGGCACGCCCGGTACCTCGAAGCTGTTGCTGATCAGCAGCGCGCCCGGGCGCATTTCGATGCTGGCCTTTTCCCAGAGACGCGGCATCGGTGCGGGCGAGAGAAAGCAGTAGACCGCGTCGTAGCGGCCTAGCGGCTCGCGCCAGAGGCTGCGCATGCGCACGCTGCAGTTGCGCCGGGGCAGGCAGCGGAGCCAACAGATGAGGAACGACAGCGGCGCTGTCTCGACGCCGACGAAACTGGCCGTCGGGTAAGCGCGCGCCAGGCGCAACAGGCTGCCGCCGACACCACAGCCCAGGTCGACGAAACGAAAGCCGTCACCCAGCCGCGCAAGCCGCTCGGCCAGAACCCGCTCGGTGGCCGGTCCCGTGAGGTAGAGCGGCACCCGCTCAACCAGTGCATTCCAGTTCAGCAGCAACAGCACCACGAAACCGATCAGCGGCACCCAGGGCGGCAGCGCGTAGTTCTGCATCAGCACCAGCCCGGGAAAGAAGCCAAGATTGATCGGCCACCACCAGCCCGACAGCCCGAGCCGCTGACCGATCAATGCGGCCAGCAGACCCTGGATCAATGAGGCCACCAACAGCGTGACCTGGACACCCAGCAGTCGGGCGGAGGCGAACAGCAGCAGCCAGCACGCCATCAAGGCACACAAATGACTGAACAACGCCAGCAGCGCGGGTGTTCGAACGGGAGCCAGCTTCGTCATGGACCATGCGCAACCGAGAGGACAGAGGCGAAGTCTAACCCTGCAACGGCGCGGCTTACAGGCCAGCGTCCGGCGGTGATCGGCATGCTAGACTCGCAGCCCTTTCCAACCCGAGCTCCCAAGCACATGGCCAAACGCCAACTCAACCGCCGGCAAAGCTGGCGCATCGAGAAAATCCAGGAGGAGCGTGCCGCCCGTGCCGCACGACGCGAGTCGCGGGTCATCGAGGAGCTCGAAGGGGGCGACCTGGGCCTGAACAGACCGGCCTGGTGATCGCTCACTTTGGTGTGCAGGTGGAGGTCGAGGCGCTGGACGGCGACACCCGCGGCCAGGTCTTCCGTTGCCACCTACGTGCCAACCTGCCAGCGTTGGTAACCGGCGACCGGGTGGTCTGGCGACCCGGCAACCAGGGTATCGGCGTGATCGTCGCGCAATTGCCGCGCCATTCGGAGCTATGCCGCCCCGACAGCCGCGGCCAGCTCAAGCCGGTCGCGGCGAACGTGGACTTGATCGTTATCGTCTTCGCGCCGCTACCCGAGCCCCACGCCAACCTCATCGACCGCTATCTGGTCGCCGCCGAGCACGCCGGCATCGCGCCGCTGTTGCTGCTCAACAAGGCCGACCTGATCGACGCAAAGAACAAGCCAGCCCTCGACGCCCTGCTCTCGGTCTATCGGACCCTCGGCTACCCCCTGATGGAAGTGTCGGCTCATAAAGGGGAGGCATGGACGCCCTCAAGCGCCGGCTCGACGGGCAGGTCAGCGTCTTTGTCGGGCAATCGGGCGTCGGTAAGTCGTCGCTGGTCAACAGCCTGCTTCCGGGCGTGGACACCCGCGTCGGCGCCCTGTCGGAGATGACCGGCAAGGGTACGCACACGACGACCACGGCTCGCCTGTTCCATTTTCCGGGCGGCGGTGAACTGATCGACTCACCCGGTATTCGCGAATTTGGCCTCGGCCATGTCAGCCGCGCCGACGTGGAGGCCGGCTTCATCGAATTCCAGGACCTGCTTGGCCATTGCCGCTTCCGCGACTGCAAGCATGATCGTGAACCCGGCTGCGCCCTGCTCAGGGCGCTCGAAGAGGGTCGCGTCCAGCCGCAGCGGATGGCCAGCTACCGGCACATCATCAGCGGCCTGCAGGAACCGGACTACTGACCGGCCACTTGGTCACTCGCCAGCCGGCTGATCGAACTGCAGGACGCCGTCCTCGAAGATGTTCAAGCGCTCGCGCAGTGCCCCCCGGTGGCAAGGGGTCGGCGCTGCCTGCCGGAGGCAGCGCGGCCGGCGAGGCGGGCGGCGCCGGAGTCTGCGGCGCGCCCGCCGGCGCGGCCGCCTCGTCCGGGGCTTCGGATTGCTCGCCCTCGATGTTGCGCTGCGCCTTCTTGGTCAAGACCAGGATGTCGATGCGACGATTCACCGGATTGAGCGGATTCTCACGGTCGAACAGCGCCGAAGAGGCATAGCCGACCACGCGAGCGATCTGCTCCTCGGGATACCCACCGGCGACCAGCGCCCGCCGGGCCGCATTGGCGCGCCCGGCCGACAGCTCCCAGTTGCCGAACTCACCGCGGCCCGAATACGGCTTGGCATCGGTGTGACCGCTCACGCTGATCTTGTTCGGCACGGCCCGAATGGTGTCGGCCATCGCCAGCAGGATGTCTTCGAAATAGGGCTGCAGCTGTGCGCTGCCCAGCGCGAACATCGGTCGGTTTTCGGCGTCCATGATCTGAATGCGAAGCCCGTCCTGGGTAATCTCGAAGAGGATCTGGTCCTTGAAACGCGTCAGCTCGGGGTTTTCATCCACCTTATTCTGCAATTCCTGCAGCAACAGCTCCAGCCGCTCCTTGTCGAGCTGCTCGGCCAGGTTCTCGACCTGGTCCGGTGCGATGGTCGCCTCGGTCTGCTGCGGCTCGATATCGACCTGCTCGTTGAGCGTGCGATCGGGCGCCGGCGTGGGCGTGCCGCCCAGGTCGATGACGTAGGGCTCGCACTCTCGGTGAAGCCGATCGGGTCCTGGAAGTAGCCGGAGATCGCCCGCTTCTGCTCGGGCGTGGCTGAACTCATCAGCCACATCACCAGGAAGAACGCCATCATGGCCGTCGCGAAGTCGGCGAAGGCAATCTTCCAGGCGCCGCCGTGGTGGCCGCCAGCGGTCTTCTTGATCCGCTTGACGATGATTGGTTGGTTATTGTCCATCGTGATTCTTTAGCTGCCACGCATGGCTTGTTCGAGTTCGGAGAAGCTCGGTCGATGCGCCGGCAACAGCACCTTGCGCCCGAACTCGACCGCCAGGGTCGGCGGCATGCCCGACGCCGATGCCACCAGGGTCGCCTTGATGCTTTCGTACAGGTTCAGCTCTTCCTTGGCGTCGTGTTCGAGGGCGCCGGACAGCGGGCCGAAGAAGCCGTAGGACGCGAGGATGCCAAGGAAGGTCCCGACCAGTGCGGTAGCGACCTTCTCCCCGATTTCGGCGTTGGTCGCCGAGGCCAGAATCGACATGGTGATCACGATGCCCAGTACCGCCGCGACGATACCCATCGCCGGTAGACCGTCAGCGATCTTCGCCACCGCATGCGAGGGGTGCTCCAGCTCCTCCTTGAGGCCCGCCAGCTCCATGTCGAACAGCCCTTCCAGCTCGTGCGGCGCCATGTTGCCGGACGACATGATGCGCAGGTAGTCGCAGACGAAGGCGGTCATGCGCTCGTCCTTCAAGACCGAGGGGTACTTGCTGAAGATCGGGCTGGCCTTGGGGTCCTCCACGTCGGCCTCGATCGCCATCATGCCTTCGCGGCGGCTCTTGTTGAGGATTTCGTAAAGCATCCCCAGCACTTCCAGGTAGAACTTGTGGGTGAAGCGATGGCCGAACATCTGCAGCGATTTCTTGAACACGATCTTGGTCGTGCTGCCCGGGTTTGCCTGGAGAAAACCGCCCAATGCCGCGCCGCCGATGATCATGACCTCGAAGGGGTGAATGAGCGCCCCCACCTTTCCGCCAGACAGGATGAATCCGCCAAGCACACTGGCGAATACCACGATGATGCCGATAATTTTTGCCATAGGTGGGTACGTCTAGAACCTGGTCACGGGAGGAGCCTGAGCGCACGGCATGCAGTCGCACAGAGCGCCGGGCGGGCAGATGAAAAGAATTGTTCTGGTTATCGGAACTTTTGCGCCAGACTAAAGGCCATCCCGATGAAATGCTAGTTCGGCGACCTATGACCACGACCCCGCTCCCCCGCACGCTACCGGCCTGGATCAAGGCGCTGGACGCCGTTGTCCTGCCGGCTTTTGCCGATGCTTACACGCAGGTCCAGCGCGCGCTTCGCGACAGCAGCCAGTCGATGCGACAGATCTCCGAGCTGATCCAGGACAGCCCGGTCATGGCGTTGAACGTCATCCGCGAGGCGAACCGGGATGCGGCGGCGGCCAACAAGCCGGCGGAAAGCCTGGAAGTCGCGCTGAGCCGTATCGGCCTCAAGCGGGCCGAAGCGCTGTTTCAGCGCATTCCGGCAGTCAAACCGGGCGAGGTTCCCGCGCCCCTGCGGCAGCTGATGCTGATCAGCCAGCACGCCAGCCAGCAGGCCAGCGGGCTGTTCGCCGCCCGGCTCGCCCGCCTCTGGCAGGAGATTCACTGGAGCAGCCTGCTGTTTCTCTCGCCGATCTGGACCCTGGTCGCCGCCCACCCCGAGCTGCTCGAGGCCTGGGAACAGCGCGTGCTGGTCAACGGCGAACCGGCACCCAAGGTCGAGCAGGAGCTGCTCGGCATCTCGCTGCTGGACCTGTGCATCGCCATGGCCGAGCACTGGGCGCTGCCCGGCTGGATCGCGCTGGGCTACCGGCTACTCCGCGAGAACCGCCGGATGCTGATCAAGGCGCTGCATATCGCACGGGACAACGAGCATCCCCTGCACCAGCAACAGATGCTCGATGCCGATCCGGAATTGCGCCGCTGGCTGACCCTGCCCAGCAACACCATCGTGCTGGCGAACGGGTTGGCCCTGTCGTCTCATCACAGCTGGAGCGGCATCCATAGCCTGCGCTGGCAGCGTCTCGCCGGGCTTTACCTGCAGGTTCCGCTGGGAGAATTGCAACAACTGGTTCACCAGCAGGCGGCCGCCAGCGCCCAGGCTATCGGCCCCACCGAACTCTGGCATCCGGCGCAGGGGCTGTTGTGGCCCTGGGACAGCCAGTTCCAACAACCGCGCCGGGTCGAGGCGCCTGCCGCGCAGGTGCAGGTGGAGCCATGGCGCGCATTGTGCCGGGAGCTGCTCAGCGAGCGTTCGCCCTACGGCAATGTGCTGCAACTGAGCGCGACGGCTTGCCAGGCGCTCGCCGCGGCCGGCCTGTCGCGCGTTCTGCTGATGCTGGTCGACCGCCGGCAGAACCGCTTGGTCGCTCAGCAGGCCAGCGGCCTCCCGGAAGCCGCCGCGCGCGCCACGCTCGACCCGGAGCAGAGCCAGGTCCTGCGCCGCCTGCTGGAGAAGCCAGCCCTGCTGCGCCTGAACCCTGGGAACGTCGCGCAGTTTTCAGCGTTGCTACCAGGCACTCTCAAAACCCTGTTTCCCGGCGAACATGTGCTGTTGCGCTCGATCGGCCTGGACGGGCGCGTCGTGATGCTGGTAGTTGCCGATCAGGCCAATGCCCCCTTGAGCGACGCATCGGTGCAAGCCTTCGGCAAGACCGTACAGTGCATCGAACGGGCGCTGGCGACGTTCAGCAAGCGCGGCCGTTAGCTTTTTAGCTAGACTGCGCCCTTTCGAGATCAGTCGAGGCCCGACGTGTCCGTCTTTTCAAATCTGCCACTGGTGATAGAGCCGGCCGATCTGGCCGAACGCCTCGAAGCGCCCGAGCTCATCCTCGTCGATCTGACCAGTGCCGCGCGCTACGCCGAGGGCCACATCCCCGGCGCCCGTTTCGTCGACCCCAAGCAAACCCAGCTCGGTCAGCCGCCGGCCCCCGGCCGCGCACCGACCCGAACCCAGCTCGAAGCAGTGTTCGGCGCACTGGGCCATCGGGCCGATGCGGTCTACGTGCTGTATGACGACGAGGGCGGCGGCTGGGCTGGCCGCTTCATCTGGCTGCTCGACGTCATCGGGCATCGGCACTACCACTACCTCAACGGCGGCCTGCACGCCTGGCTGGCGGAGCAGCGACCCTTGTCCCGCGAGGTCCCCGCTGCGGCCAGCAACGCAGTTTCCTTGACACTGGACGATGCGCCGACCGCCACCCGCGAATACATCGAAAGCCGGCTCGGCGCCGCCGACCTGGTGATCTGGGACGCCCGCTCGCCCGAGGAATACCGCGGCGAGAAGGTGCTGGCGGCACGCGCGGGGCATATCCCCGGAGCGGTCAACTTCGAATGGACCGCCGGCATGGACCCGTCACGCGCACTACGCATCCGCGAGGACATCGCCGAGCGCCTGCAGGCCCTGGGTATCAGCCCGGACAAGGAAATCATCACGCACTGCCAGACCCATCACCGGTCCGGTTTCACTTACCTGCTGGCCAAGGCGCTCGGCTATCCACGGGTCAAGGGGTACGCCGGCTCCTGGGGCGAATGGGGCAACCTGCCCGACACCCCGATTCAGCAATGAAAAAGGTCATCCATGAAAGATCGCTTGTTCGTCATCAGCCAATACCTGCTCCCTCACCATCTGGTTTCCCGTGTTGCCGGCTGTCTTGCCGAGTGCCGCCTGCCCTGGGTGAAGAACACCTTCATCAAGGCGTTCATTCGTCATTTCGGCGTACCCATGCACGAGGCGCAGATCGAGGAGCCGACCGAGTACGAGCACTTCAACGCCTTCTTCACCCGCGCCCTGAAAGACGGAGCCCGCCCGCTTGACCCGACACCCGGCGCGATCCTCAACCCGTGTGATGGCGCCATCAGCCAGCTCGGCACGGTCGAGCAGGGCCGGATCTTCCAGGCCAAGGGCCACAGCTACAGTGTGATGGAGCTGCTGGGTGGTGACCACGAGCGGGCCGCACCCTTCATGGGCGGCAGCTTCGCCACCGTCTACCTTTCGCCGAAGGACTACCACCGCGTGCACATGCCGGTGGCCGGCACCCTGCGCGAGATGGTCTACGTGCCAGGGCGGATCTTTTCCGTCAACACCGTGACCGCCGAAGGCGTGCCGGAGCTGTTCGCGCGCAACGAGCGCGTGGTCTGCCTGTTCGACACGGAGCACGGCCCGATGGCCATGGTGCTCGTCGGCGCCATGATCGTCGCAAGCATCGAGACGGTATGGGCCGGTCTGGTCACTCCACCCAAGCGCAGCCTGAAGACCCTGCGCTACGACGAGGCAGCCCGCGCCCCGATCCATCTCGACAAAGGCGCCGAGATGGGCCGTTTCAAGCTGGGCTCCACCGTCATCCTGCTGTTCGGTCCGGATCAGGTCCGCTGGGCCAAGGAACTGACGGCACTCACCCCTGTTCGCATGGGAGAGAGCCTCGGCCAGGCTGCAGCAGCGCCGCTCATACCTGAGGCCGATTCGCTGCAACCCTGACGGCACCAGTGGTCGGTTACGGCTGACCCAGCCGACCAGGTCCGCTATGATGCGGCGAGATTGCAAAATGCCATCATCGGCAGACCTCAGCGCAGGAGTGCTGCTAGAGTTTCAAGAGGCCTGACGCCAGGGTCCATGTCGCGGAGTTTGTAGCGTGGAAAACCACAGCCAACCATTGCTGTTGCGCGTACCGAAGCCGGACCGGCACGAGCTGTCGTTCTGCGAGCCCACGGTACGCGACCTCAAGCGCTGGCTGGGCGGCCTGCCCAAAGCGAATCTCGGCGAAACCGCGAGACTGCTGTACCAGGCCATGCTCGAGCTCAACCAGCTGCGCGCCTCGACCCAGGGCCGGCTACAACTGCTCGAAGTGCTCCGCCCGGAAATCCACTACGTCTGCCGGCAGCTCGAACGCTACTACCTGAACCAGCCCATCGTTCTCAGCGAGCGCCCTCGCAAGGTGGCGAGCCTGTGCCAGGCACTGCAGAACCACCTGGCGATCGGCTACAAGCTGATCTCCGTCGATCTGGTGTCGCAGGCGGGCCGCGACCGCCTGCAGATGTTGACGATCGCCCTGCAGCGCGCCATCCATACGCTGTCCGCGATCCTGGTTCGCTCGACCCAGCTGTACAACCCAACGCCAGACGGACTCTGGCTGGAGTTGCACCAGCTGCACGCCATGGCGGTCGAGGAAGGCGTTCACCGCACGGTGGTCCGTGATGAGCTGGCCTACCAGACCGAAGGCCTGAGCGCCGAGCAGAGCTACATCGTCGCCTTGATGATCGGCAGCGCGCGATGCAACCAGATGCGCCAGCAGAACATCGCCCGCCTCGCCGAAGTCATGGAACCCTGGAGCCGGCTCATCCGCCTGCAACCGGTTCAGCAAGCCTCGACGCTGTTCGCGGTGTCGACCCGTACCGACGCACCGCCGCGCTACCGCACCATGTTCAGCACTGACGAGCTGCCCTATCTGCTGGGAATCGACCCACACCTGCTGGTGGAGTCGCTACGCAAGCATCTGCAGGCCGAACCCGGCACCCGCCCGTCGCCCGGCCTGGTCGTGCCCGAGGGCCTGAGCATGGACCTCATGCAGCATGTCAGCGCGGCCTGGGGCGATGTGTCGGAACGCAGCTTTCAGCGCACGCCCGCGCAGGGGCACGTGGAGTTGTGCATCGGCATGACCGCGCTCCATTATTTTCTCGCCGGAGGTCGCCTGTTCGCCGACCTGCTCAAGCACCCCGAGGCTGCCCGCTCGGCCGTGTTCAAGCTGAACAACGCCACGCCCGACGTCTGGTCGACGGCCTTCGACGCCCAGGTCCGCTCGGACATGGAGCTGCTACCGACCGAACACATCGAATTCGTCTCGGCCACCGAGACCCGCTCCGATGCCGAGGAAAAGCCGGCCGAGTGCCCCTATCCGACCTACCGCGTACAACTGGTCAACCACAGTCCGGGCGGCTTCTGCCTGTCCTGGCCCGGCGAGGTGCCGGCGCAACTCCAGGCTGGCGAACTGCTCGGCCTGCAGGACGGAACCAGCCAGAACTGGAGCGTCGCCGTCGTCCGCTGGATTCGACAGGTCCGAGGTAGCGGACCGCAGATGGGCGTGGAACTGATCGCCCCTTATGCCCAGCCCTGCGGTGTCCGCCTGCTGCGCAAGGTCGAACAGGGCAGCGAGTACTTGCGGGCGCTGCTGCTTCCGGAAATCCGCGTCATCTCGCGCGCCGCGACACTGATCGTGCCACGCCTGCCTTTCCAGGAAGGCCAGAAGGTTCAGGTGAACCAGAACGGCGAAGAACACCGCGCCATGCTGTGCCATCGCCAGGCCAGCTCCAACAGCTACAACCAGTTTGAATACCAATTGGTCGGTGCCGGTACCGGCAGCCAGGAGACCCCGATCACAGGCCGTGGAAGCGAGCCGCCGGCGGGGGCCGAAGATTTTGACTCGCTCTGGAAGTCGCTGTAGATTGCGGCTCACCGTTCTTTTAGCCCTACGCGCCGCCCAGGGCGCGCCCCAAAGCTGCTGCCCATGGCCCCGCAAAAGAAAACCATCCGCCTGCTGATCCTTGAGGATTCGCAGAATGAAGCCGAGCGACTGGTCAGCCTGTTCCGCAATGCCGGCCAGGCGACGCGCGTGCATCGCCTCACCTCCAGCGAAGACCTGGCCGATGTGCTGCAGCAGACCTGGGATCTGCTGATCAGTGCACCCCGCAGCGAGAATCTGGAGCCCAGCGAGGCCATCAGCGCGGTACGCAAGCAGGGCAAGGATATCCCGATCATTCAGCTGATCGAGGGCAACGACGCCGAAGCCATCACCGAAGCCTTGATGCTTGGGGCCCAGCGCGCACTGCCCCAGGGCGAGGACGAGTGGCTCGTGCTGATCGCCAGCCGCGAACTGGCCAACCTGGAGGACCGACGCGCACGCCGCTCCGCCGAGCTCGCGCTGCGGGAGGCGGAGAAGCGCTGCCAGCTCCTGCTCGATAGCTCGGTCGATGCCATCGCCTATGTTCACGACGGCATGCACATTTACGCCAACCGCGCCTATCTCGAACTGTTCGGCTACGAGGACGTCGAGGAGCTCGAAGGCATGCCGATGATCGACCTGATCGCGTCCTGCGATCAGGCCGATTTCAAGAGTTTCCTGAAGAATTACCAGAGCATGCAGGGCAGCGCCGAACTGGTCTGCGGTGGCGTACGCGCAGACGGCGGCAATTTCAAGGCCAGCATGCATTTCTCGCCCGCCAGTTATGACGGCGAACCCTGCATCCAGGTGGTGATCCGCGCCGAGAGCGACAATGCCGAGCTGGAAAAGCTGCGTGAAATCAGCAGCCAGGACCTGGTTACCGGCCTGCATAACCGCAATCACTTTCTGGAGCTGCTCGACAACGCCGTCGAGCGTGCGGTCAAGGCCGGCCAGGGCGCCAGCCTCGCCTATCTGCGTGTCGATCGCTTCGCCAGCCTGCAGGCGGACCTCGGCCTGGGCAACTCCGACCGCCTCCTCGCCGAACTGGCGCAGATCCTGCGCGCCCATTTCGCGGACAAGGCTCAACTGGCACGTTTCGGCGATGACGCCTTTGCCGTACTGGTCACCGATGCCACGCCCGCGCAGCTGGAGCAGTCGCTGACGGCATTGCTGCGCAAGGTCGATAGTCACCTGTTCGAGATTGACGGCCGCACGATCCAGGCCACGCTGAGCATCGGCGTCGCCGCCCTGGACGAACAGACCGCCAAGGCGCGCGACGTGATCGACCGTGCCCATCGCTGCGCCGAAGAGCTCAGCGACGGCAACGCCCTGAATATCTATAACCCCGCCCATGAGCTGGCAGCCGCAGCCAATCGCGGCGAAGTCACCGCCATGGTCCAACAGGCGCTGGAACAGAATAGTTTCCGCCTCCTGTTCCAGCCGGTCATCAGCCTGCGCGGCGACAGCCATGAACACTACGAAGTGCTGCTGCGCCTGCTCGATCCGCAAGGGGTCGAGGTGCCACCCGGCGAGTTTCTTGGTGCTGCGAAGGACGCCGGCCTGGCTGCGCGCATCGACCGCTGGGTTCTGCTCAATTCGATCAAACTGCTGGCCGAGCATCGCAGCAAGGGACACAGCACCCGGCTGTTCCTCCACCTCTCAAGTTCGAGCCTGCAGGACGCCACCCTGCTCCCATGGCTGGGTGTCGCACTCAAGGCGTCGCGCCTGCCGCCGGATTCGCTGGTCTTTCAGATCGATGAAAACGACGCGGTGGCCTACCTCAAGCAGGCCAAGGCACTGGTACAGGGGCTCACCGGGCTCGGTTGCCGGATCGCGCTCAGCCAGTTCGGCTGCGTGCTCAACCCTTTCAACACGCTCAAGCACCTGAACGTCGATTTCGTAAAAATCGACGGCTCCTACACTCAGGACCTCAGCCGGCAGGAAAATCAGGAAGCGCTGAAACAACTGCTGACCGAACTGCACGAGCAGGCCAAGCAGACCGTGGTTCCCTTCGTCGACAGCGCGACGGTGCTCGCCACACTCTGGCAAGCTGGCGTCGGCTATATCCAGGGGCAGTATCTGCAGGGCCCCAGCCAGTCGATGGACTACGACTTCTCCTCGGACGACGAATAGGACTGCATGCGAATCACCGGGCCGTCGAGCCCGGCTCCACGATACGGGCGTCCCGCGCTCGCCCCTCCGGTCGCTATTCCAGCCCTTCGCGGTCCCTGAATCCCAGCAGGTAAAGAATGCCGTCAAGGCCGAGGGTGGAAATCGCCTGCTTGGCCGACTGCTTGACCAACGGCTTGGCACGGAACGCCACACCCAGCCCGGCCAGGCCCAGCATCGGCAAATCATTGGCGCCGTCGCCGACCGCGATGGTCTGCTCGAGCCGCAACCCCTCACGCGCGGCCAGATCGCGCAGCAGGTCCGCCTTTCGCTGGGCATCGACGATGGGCTCCTGCGCCACGCCTGTCAGCTTGCCGTCGACGATCTCCAGCTCGTTGGCATAGACGTAATCGATGCCCAGTCGAGCTTGCAGTTGTCGCGCGAAGTAGGTGAACCCGCCAGAGAGGATCGCCGTCTTGTAGCCCAGTCGCTTGAGCTCGGCGAACAGCAATTCGGCCCCTTCGGTCAGGCGCAGGCCCGCCCCCACCTCGGCCAGCGCGCTTTCCGGAAGCCCCTTGAGCAGCGCGAGACGCTCCGTGAAGCTTGCCCGGAAATCCAGCTCGCCGCGCATCGCGCGCTCGGTGATAGCCGAAACCTGCTCGCCCACGCCGGCCGCCTTGGCCAGTTCATCAATGACTTCCGCTTCGATCAAGGTGGAGTCCATGTCGAACACCGCCAAGCGCCGGTTGCGGCGAAACACCGAGTCACGCTGGAACGCGATGTCGACGTTCAGCTCTTGCGCCACGCTGAGAAATTCGGCACGCAGGGCGGCCGTGTCAGCCGGCTCGCCGCGCACGGAGAACTCGATGCATCCCTTGCCGGCTTCTTCCGGCATGTCGAGCGACTGGCGTCCGGAAAGGCGATCGATGTGGTCGATGTTCAAGCCGTACTTGGCGGTGATCGAGCTCACCCGCTGCAGTTGCTCGGCGGTGACCTTGCGCGTGAGCAACGTCACGATGTGGCGTGGCTTGCCCTGGCCGGACACCCAATGCTGGTAATCCTGCTCGGACACCGGCGTGAAACGCACCTGCTGGTCCAGCTTGTAGCCGGTAAACAGCACGTCCTTGAGCACGGAGGAGGCGCGCTCGGTGTCCGGGATCTCGACCAGAATGCCGAACGAAAGGGTGTCGTGAATGACCGCCTGCCCGATGTCGAGAATGTTCACGCCGCCATGGGCGAGCACGCCAGTGATTGCCGCGGTCAGACCGGGACGGTCTTCCCCGGTGATGTTGATCAGGACGATTTCGCGCAAGGCGCAGCTCCCATGGCAAAGAAGGCGGGCATTCTACAACAGCCAGAGGGCGGCCGGATGCGGCTGGACCTGTAGCGGAGCGACCTTGCAATTCGTCAGCTATGAGCGCGAAACCTTCAGCCCCTCACGCGGTTTCCGTATACTGCGCGGCACTTTCCTCAAGAGTTGAGCCGCGCTCTGTGAACCGGCCCGCATCCGTCAAACCCGACAATTTCTTCCTGCTGATCTACCGTGCCTTGCGCCAGCGACGTGTCCCGCTGGTGTTGCGGGTGGCCAGCCATACACTTTTGCTGGTCGCGCTGGCGTTGATCATCTATGCCTGGGTCATGGGCATGCAGTTCAAGCACGCCATGGAGCAGCAGGCCGACGCCCTGGGCCAGAGCCTCATCACCCAGACCGCCGCCTCGGCGACCGACCTGCTGGTGGCCAACGACATCCTCAGCCTCAATGTGCTGCTGAGCAATCTGGTGAAGAACCCCCTGGTGGCGCACGCAGCGATCTACAGCGTCGACAACAAGGTGCTCGCCGAATCCGGTGCTCGGCCGCAGCGTAACCTGCTGGGCGACGAGGAAGGCCTGTACTCCACACCGATCAGCTTTCAGGAGGTCATTGCTGGGCATCTGCGCATCAACCTCGACATGACCCGGTTCCAGCAGCCGATGACCATCAGCCTCCAGAGCATGGGCCTGCTCAGTCTCATCCTGCTGGCATTGACCCTGACGCTGAGCATGCGACTCGGGCGGCAATTGTCGTTGCCACTGATGCAACTGCGCCTGTGGCTCCGCGACCCTGATGATCCCGCTCCGGGTGCCGGTCGGCAGGACGAGATCGGCGATCTGGCGCGCCAGCTTCAAGCCCGCCTCGTTCCGGAAAAGCCCGAGCCTGAAATCGAACTCGACGAAAGCCTGCAGGATCTGTACTCGGCGCATTTCGACGTGCCAGCCGCAGAAGACGACCATGACCTCGAGCTCGACGAGCCTGATGACGCGGATGCCCCCTTCGATGGCGCCAAGCTGCCGTCCATCAAGGCAGAGCTCGACGACAGCGAGGCGTTCGACCCCTTCGACGACGATGCCCCACCGCTCGGTGACGAGCGCACGGACATGCAGGCCGCCCCGCTCGCCCCCAGCCCTGCCGCTGGCAAGACAGGCGTTCTGGCGGTCCAGCTCGGCGCCCAGGAGCAGCTGCGCCGCCTCCCGCGCGAACGGCTGACCGAATTGCTGCAGCGCTACAGCGATTGCCTGCAACAGGCCGCGACCCTCTATCAGGCTGAACTGCATACGCTCGCCGACGGCAGTAGCCTGATGCTGTTCCACAGCCAGGACGACGAGCAGAACTATCTGACTCACGCACTGTGCTGTGGCGAGCTGATGCGTGCGCTGGGCCATGCGCTGCAGATCGAGGTAGCTGACAGCGGCATCACCCTGCAGCTGCAGCTCGGCTTGACCCAGGGCGAGCGGCTCTACGATCTCAGCCAGGGCGAGCTGCTGCTCAGCGCGCCCGCACAGGCAGCGCTTGCCATGGCCCAGCACAGTCGTAACCTGCTGCTGGTAGAGCGGGGCATCGGCGAGGATGAACTGATCCGCCAGCGCGCCCGCATCCGCCCGATAGCCAGCCCCGAAGGCGCCTGCTGCGTCGAACGCCTGCTCGAACCCTACCCATCATTGCTGGAACGCCAGCTGGCGCGCATGCACGAGCTCCGCAGCCGGCGCTAAGCCCGCCATTCGTCACTGCGTAAGGAAAGGGCTGCGGCAACGCCGCAGCCTGGACGTCAGAAGCGGAACACTTCCAGATCGGTCCTGATCGGCTCGACTGCCGGGATAGCCGGAGCGCTTGGCTCAGGCGCGCGGGGTGCTTTGGCGGGGCTGCGCTTGGCTGGAGCCTTCGCCACCAGCATCGGCTCGACAGCACCAGCCATCATCTCGCTCAGGCGCTGAAGCAGCAGGCTCTGGGCACGGACCTGGTCGGTCGTGGTGCCGGCATGTTCTTCCTGCAGCCGGACCAGACGGCTGCCCAGCCGCTTGCCCTGCTTGTCCAGCAAACGCCATTGCGCCTCCAGCACGGCCGGATGTTGCGGGCCGGAGTCCAAGCGGGTGATTTCCAGTTCGATCTGGACGTCAGGCACGAACCCCTTGGCGCCGGGGCTCAGCTCGAGACTTTGCGTTTGGAGCTGCCCGGCGAGCTGGCGCAGCAGCACTTGATCGATATCTCCCTTCAGGCTGCCAGCCCAGCGTGCATGTTGCGCCTCTTCGCCAAGGCTGCCATCGGGCAGGCGCTGCAGCAGCGCGTCACGCTGCAGATAATCGGCAAGCTTTATCGGCCCCAGCAGCACCGAGGCGCCATCGCTCTTCGCCGGCACCTCCACGGCACCGGTGTCCAGACGATACATGGGCACAGGTTGCTGGGTGATGCAACCGGCGAGGCTGGCACAGGCCAGCAGCATGAAGGTTGTGGAGCGCAACACGTTCGTTCTACCTCACACCGTGTGGAGCGACACGCTCGGTCCTTGCAGCACCTGCTGCATCCGGAGCGTCCCGCGAACCGCGGTGCCATTACATTGCCACCGACGGGGCCTCGGTGGCAGGTGGATTCGAAGGTCGCTATCTTCCGTGAAACCGCGGCCAGAAGCCAGCCTCGAAGCCGCGCTGGATCAGCCCACCGTTTCGACCTGCAGCGCATCTACGCGCTGGAAACCGCGCGGCAGTTTGTTGCCCCGCCGCCCACGCTCGCCCTTGTAGTGCTCCAGATCGTCCGCCTTCAGCGAGAGCGTGCGCTTGCCGGCCTGCAAGACCAGCGTGGCGCCCTCAGGCAGGATCGCCAGGTCCGTCAGGAATTCCTCGCGGCTGGCTACGCGATCACCCGGGATGCCAATGATCTTGTTGCCCTTGCCCTTGGCAAGTTGTGGCAGGTCCCGCACCGGGAACACCAGCAGGCGGCCCTCGGTGGTCACGGCGGCCAACCAGTCCTGATCGCGGCTCTTCAGCGGCCGCGGCGCAACCACCCGGGCCCCGGCCGGCAGCGACAGCAACGCCTTGCCGGCCTTGTTCTTGGCCTGCAGGTCCTCGCCCTTGACCACGAAGCCATAGCCGGCATCCGAGGCGATGACATAGAGCGCCTCGTCCTCGGGCAGCAGCACGCATTCGAAACTGACGCCCGGCGGCGGTGCGAGGCGCCCGGTCAGGGGCTCGCCCTGTCCGCGTGCAGAAGGCAGCGAATGCGCCGCCAGTGAATAGCTGCGACCGCTCGAGTCGATGAACACGGCGTATTGGTTCGAACGTCCGGCGGCGGCGGCGCGGAAGCCGTCACCGGCCTTGTAGGACAATCCTGTGGCGTCGATGTCGTGCCCCTTGGCACAACGCGCCCAGCCCTTCTCGGAGATGACGACGGTCACCGGCTCGGACGGCAGCAGCTCGTTCTCCGACAGGGCGCGTGCCTCGGCGCGGGCGACAATCGGCGAACGACGATCGTCGCCATAGGTTTCAGCGTCTTCCAGCAGCTCCTTGCGCACCAGCTTTTTCAACTTGGTTTCGCTGCCCAACAGCGCCAGCAACTTCTCGCGCTCCTTGGCCAGCTCGTCTTGCTCGCCACGGATCTTCATCTCTTCCAGCCGCGCCAGTTGACGCAGGCGGGTATCGAGGATGTAGTCGGCCTGTAGCTCCGACAGCTCGAAGCGCGCCATCAGGACCGGCTTTGGCTGATCCTCGGTGCGGATGATGTGGATGACCTCATCAAGGTTGAGGAAGGCGACCAGCAGGCCTTCCAACAGGTGCAGACGCTTCTCGACCTTATCCAGGCGGAACTGCAGGCGACGACGTACGGTGCCGATACGGTAGGTCAGCCACTCGCTGAGCAGCATCTGCAGATTCTTGACCTGCGGTCGGCCATCCAGGCCGATGACGTTGGTATTGACCCTGTAGCTCGACTCCAGCTCAGTGGTCGCGAACAGGTGCTGCATCAGCTCGTCGGCATCGACACGGTTGGAGCGCGGAATGATGACGATCCGACAGGGGTTTTCATGATCGGATTCATCACGCAGGTCTGCCACCATGGGCAGCTTCTTGGCCTGCATCTGCGCGGCGATCTGTTCGAGGATCTTGGAGCCGGATACCTGATGCGGCAACGCGGTGACGACGATGTCGCCATCCTCGACCCGGTAAACGGCCCGCATGCGCACCGAGCCACGCCCGGTTTCGTAGAGTTTTAACAGATCTGCACGCGGCGTGACGATCTCCGCCTCAGTCGGATAATCCGGGCCCTGGATGTGCTCGCAAAGCTGTTCGACCGTGGCCTTGGGCTCGTCCAGCAGACGCACGCAGGCGGCGGCGACTTCCCGCAAGTTGTGCGGCGGCACGTCGGTGGCCATGCCCACGGCGATGCCGGTGGTGCCGTTGAGCAGCAGGTTCGGCAGGCGCGCCGGCAAGGTCGACGGTTCGTCCAGAGTGCCGTCGAAATTGGGCACCCAGTCGACCGTCCCCTGTCCCAACTCGGATAGCAGCACCTCGGAGTAACGCGAAAGCCGCGCCTCGGTGTAGCGCATCGCCGCGAAGGACTTGGGATCGTCCGGCGCACCCCAATTGCCCTGCCCGTCGACCAGCGTGTAGCGGTAGCTGAAGGGCTGTGCCATCAGAACCATGGCTTCGTAACAGGCCGAATCACCGTGTGGGTGGTACTTACCGAGCACGTCACCCACGGTGCGGGCCGACTTCTTGTGCTTGGCATCGGCGTTCAGGCCGAGCTCGCTCATGGCATAGACGATGCGCCGCTGAACGGGCTTGAGACCATCGCCGATATGCGGCAAGGCCCGGTCCATGATCACGTACATCGAGTAGTTGAGATAGGCCTGCTCGGTGAAGTCGGCAAGCGAGCGGCGTTCCACGCCGTCCAGGCTCAAGTCTAGGGTTTCGCTCATGGTCGATCCGTGGCGTGTTGGCGCAGCACCAGGGTGCCGGCGCGCTGTGTGAATTCAAGTTGCTTCAGGGCGCTCATGCCGAGCAGGACCTGGTCACCTTCGAAGCCCGGCGCGACGATCGCCCGTACGCCGGTCAGGTGGATCTCGCCGAGGCTGAGGCTGTCGAGTTCGGTCCGGTATCCGGTGGCCAGCCCATTGGCCGTCTGTAGCGCAACCGGCGCGCCGCGCGGCAACCCCAGGCGCTCTGCCAATACCACCGGAATGGCGACGTCGGTGGCACCGGTGTCCAGCAGAAAAGTCACCGTTTCGCCGTTGATGCGACCATCCGCGACAAAATGCCCCTGCACGTTCCCCCTCAGGCGCACTTCGATCTCCTCGCCCTTGACGACCGATACGGGCTCTCGGTTGGGGTTGTAGCGGCTCTGCTCCCAATCGGCGAAGAACCGCGTCGCCAGAAACAACGCCGCCCCCAGGCCAACACCAGCATGACGCGGCCGGCACGCCGGCCCGCTGGCTGGCTCACCGCTTGGCACCCCAGCCACCCTTCGGCGCGGCAAGGCGCCAGACGACGGGGCGCTTTTCGCCGTCGGCACGGGTGGCCTGATTGTTGTCGATGCCGATCCAGGCGCTCTGCTCATCGATCCATAACGCCTCGGCGTTGCCGAAGGGCGTGTCGTAGCGGCGATCCTCGGCCAGGGCCGTGTCGGCGTAGGACCAGCACCGCTCGACAGCCCCGGTATCGAGCCGGCGGCGGCAGATCTGGTGAGGTACCGGCTCCAGGGTGAACAGCTTGCCGCCATGGAAGGCCAGACCGGAAAACCGCAGCGGCTGCTCGCCTTCGTCCATGATGGCCGGCGGGGTCTCATGTCCGCCTTCTGCCAGCAATACGCAGCCGCCCGTGCATTGCCAACTGCTCTGATTGCGATGCATGACCAGCAAACCGCGACGGCTATGTTCAGCCGCCAGCCAGAGCCGATTGGCTTCGGGGTCGACCGCGATGCCTTCGAACATGGCGTTGAAACGCAGCAGCATGCCGCTCGCGCGCGCCTGCCGAACCAGGCTGTCAGGCAGGTTGAGCCACTCTGCCGTACCGGCCGGGTTGACCCTGAGCACCGCCGCGTAGGCTTCGCTCACCAGGTACCGATTGCCGAGCCCGTCGCAGCTCAGGCCTTCAAAATCCATCTTACCGCCACGCGCCAGTCCGGTGGCCAGCGAACGCATACGCGTCCCCCAGGACAGCCCGGTCTCCGGCGGCGGCAACAGCTCGAACCGCTCGGCTTCGGCCCGCCAGACGGGTTCGCTGGCGTCGAGGCGGTAGAGCCCTGTGTCATCGCGATCCGAAACCGCCCAGAATGCATCACCGCACCAGGCCATACCCGACAAATGGCCGGCATCCATCCCATCGACGGGATGTTCGCTGACGAGTTCGAGTTCGACCGGCGGCTCGGCAGCCCAGACAGGAGCGGTCAAGGCGGTCAACAGCGCGAGGCGCGCCAGCCAACCCGCCGTCACAGCAGGACCTCAGCCAGGTTGCCCTTGGACTCCAGCCAGCTCTTGCGGTCACCGGCGCGCTTCTTGGCCAAGAGCATGTCCATCACCTCGCGGGTTCCGTCGAAGTCGTCCAGCGTCAACTGCACCAGACGGCGGGTGTTTGGGTCCATGGTGGTCTCGCGCAGCTGCGGCGGGTTCATCTCGCCAAGGCCCTTGAAGCGAGTGACCTGCGGTTTGCCTCGGCGCTTTTCCGCGGCCAGCCGATCGAGGATGCCGTCTCGCTCGGCCTCGTCCAGCGCATAGAAGATGTCCTTGCCCAGGTCGATGCGGTACAGCGGCGGCATGGCGACATAGACGTGTCCGGCATCGACCAGCGGGCGGAAGTGCCGAACGAAGAGCGCGCACAGCAGCGTGGCGATGTGCAACCCGTCAGAGTCGGCGTCGGCGAGGATGCAGATCTTGCCGTAGCGCAGCTGCGCCAGGTCGGTCGCGCCCGGATCGACGCCAATCGCCACGGCAATGTCGTGGACTTCCTGGCTGGCGAGCACTTCGCCGCCATCGACCTCCCAGGTGTTCAGGATCTTCCCGCGCAGCGGCATGATGGCCTGGAACTCCTTGTCGCGTGCCTGCTTGGCGGAGCCACCGGCCGAGTCCCCCTCGACCAGGAACAGCTCGGCGCGCATCGGGTCCTGACCGGCGCAGTCGGCCAGCTTGCCGGGCAGCGCCGGCCCTTGAGTGATGCGTTTGCGCTCGACCTTCTTGCTCGCCTTCAGGCGGCGTCCCGCATTGCTGATCGCCAGCTCCGCGAGTTGCAGCCCGAGTTCGGGATGGGCATTGAGCCAGAGGCTGAACGCATCCTTGACGACGCCGGAGACGAATGCAGCGGCCTCGCGCGACGACAGGCGCTCCTTCGTCTGCCCGGAGAATTGGGGTTCCTGCATCTTCGCCGAAAGGACGAAGGCGATCCGCTCCCAGACGTCTTCAGGGGCAAGCTTGAGCCCGCGTGGCAACAGGTTGCGGAATTCGCAGAACTCACGCATGGCATCCAGCAGCCCCTGGCGCAGACCGTTGACATGGGTGCCGCCCTGCGCGGTGGGAATCAGGTTGACGTAGCTTTCCTGCACGCTGTCGCCGCCCTCCGGCAGCCACAGCAGCGCCCAGTCCACCGCCTCCTTGTTGCCGGCAAGGCTGCCGCAGAACGGCTCGTCCGGCAGGCGCGCGAAGGCGCTGACCGCATCGATCAGGTACGAGCGCAGGCCATCTTCGTAGTGCCACTCGACTTTCTCACCGGTGCTCTTGTCCTCGAAGCTGACCTTGAGCCCAGGGCAGAGCACGGCCTTGGCCTTGAGTACATGCTTGAGACGGCTGATGGAGAACTTGGGAGAATCGAAATACTTGGGGTCGGCCCAGAACTGCACGCTGGTGCCGGTGTTGCGCTTGCCCACGCTGCCGATGATGTCCAGCTCGCTGGCCTTGAAGCCGTCAGCGAACGCCATGCGGTACTCATTGCCGTCGCGCTTGACGGTTACTTCGACGCGCGTCGAAAGCGCGTTGACCACCGAAATGCCCACGCCATGCAAGCCGCCCGAGAACTGATAGTTCTTGTTGGAAAACTTGCCGCCGGCGTGCAGCTTGGTGAGGATCAGTTCGACGCCCGACACCCTTCCTCGGGATGAATGTCCACCGGCATACCGCGGCCATCGTCGATGACCTGGAGCGAATTGTCCTGGTGCAGGATCACCTGCACCGAGCTGGCGTGGCCGGCCAGCGCTTCGTCGACGCTGTTGTCGATGACTTCCTGCGCCAGGTGATTCGGGCGTGACGTATCGGTGTACATCCCCGGCCGCTTGCGTACCGGGTCAAGGCCGGAGAGGACTTCAATGGCTTCTGCGGTATACGACATGAGCGTCTCGTGATGTCCTTATGAATCGGAAAGATCGAGCTCGGCCAAGCACGCCGGGTCGAAGCCGGCAAAGGCGAGCAGCGCCGGTAGGCGTTCGGCAAAGCCTTGGAAACCATGATCGCCCCCCGGCCTGGATCCGCAGCGCGCAGCAGCGATAGAAATCGGCGGCGTGCCGATAGTCGAGGGTTTCGTCGCCAGTCTGCAGCCAGACCTGATAGCGCTCGGCATCCTCAGGTGGCGCCACCTCCAACTCCGCCAACGCGGCGACATGATCGTCGGTCAGCTGCCAGACCTCACCGGTGTAGAGATTGGTCTGCGGGCCCAGGTAGCCGTCGAAGCGGCGATGTGGCGTAACGGCTGGGTTGATCAGCAATGCCTTGAGGCCATGACGCTCGGCAAGGTGCGTCGCATAGTAGCCGCCCAGGGAGCTGCCGACCAGCAAGGGACGGCCCAGCTCAGCGATTCCCGCCTCCAGTTGCGCAATGGCCTGGCGCGGATGGTGATGCAGAGCCGGCACCCTCAGGCGATCGCTCGCCTCCAACCGCTCCATCGCCTGCATCAGCTGGCGGGCCTTTTGCGACTGTGGCGAGCTATTGAGGCCGTGCATATAGAGAATGGCGGGGCGTTCGCAGGTCATGCTGGCTCGCTGAATGAAAAAGACGGAGAAGGCTACAAGGCGAGACGCAAAGGCTGCAAGCTGGATGGCTGGCGAGATCCAGGCGGGGCGCCAGCACCGCGCCGGTGCCGGCAACCTGACAGGTACCGCGCCTCAATAACCCCTTGACGCTGTAGTCGACCTCGAAATCGATTCCAACCACCCGCGAAATTCCCGTGTCCAGACGTCCATCCGCATGCAGCCGCAGCCAGCGATACCCCGGGGCACGGGTGTCCACGTCGAAATCCTCGCTGCCTGGCGTGAATTGCACACCGGTCGAAGGTGTCGCCAGAAGGCGAACCCCTCCCGGGCCGCATCGAAGGCCTGGTGAATATGGCCCCACAGCAAGGCTTTCACCCCAGGGTGACGATCCACCACCTCGAACAGCGCATCGCGATTGCGCAATCCGATCTTGTCCATCCAGCGACTGCCGATGGTAACGGGGTGATGATGAAGGCAAATCAGATGATGGCGATCAGGCGCCTCTCCCAGCGCGCGATCCAGCAGCTGCAGCTGATCCTCGCGCAACATGCCGTGCACCGAGCCCGGGACGAGGGTATCGAGCATGACCACGCGCCAGGCGCCGATATCAAGAACGGGTTGCATCAGGTCCGTATCGCGGCTCGCCTCGCGCATGATGGCCAGCTCGTCGTGATTACCGGGGCACCAGCGAGCAGGTGCCTGGATACGTTCGGACAGTGTCCGAAACCGCTCGTAGGATGCCAGCGAGCCGTCTTGCGATAAATCGCCGGTTGCCAGAACCAGATCGATGCCCGGTTGCTCGGCGAGCACCAGGTCCACCACCCGCTGCAGGCTGTCCGCCGTGTCCATGCCCAGCAGCTTGCCGCCGGGATTGCCGAACAGATGGCAGTCGGTCAGCTGCACCAGCAGTACCGAATCTTTTTCAGCAGTAAGGGGCGCAACAGCCACGACCCGTCTCCTTTGGCGAATTCGCGGGAGAATTATGGTGGCTCGCCATGATGGGGGTAAACCGCATGATGCGGGCATGCATCACAGATCAGCTTGCGAACGAGACTCATGGCGCATTGACATCGCCTAGCCAATCACAGGAGAGCTCAGAGAACCGGCTCGAGCTCGTGACCACAGGCCAGGCAATGGCCGAGCCACTCGCCGAGAAACAGATTGAGCTGATTCTTCTCGTCGGGTTGATGCATCTGCGCATTGGGATAGCTGTAGATCCCGCGGAAACGCCGGGCGTTTTGCGCGCTGACCACTTCGGCCATGCGCGCGTCGTGATAGACGCGCACCTCCATCTGGGGCACGGGCAACCAGGGCAGGCAATCCTGTTGGCTGATCTGCACGGTCGTGGTGTAGGGGCAGCTTTCAACCACCCTGAGCGCCAACACGCCCAGCAGCCGCTCACCTTGGCTCAGGGCAATGCGCCGGACCTCGGACTGGCTGCGCATCCCCGGCAAGAGACGCATCAGCCGTAGGTAGTTGGCTTCGCAAGCAGCCTGCAACTCTCGCAGGTCTACCCGATATCGTTCGCGGGTTTTCCTCATGACCACGCCCCTCTGACTTCGTCCCGGTTCAGCGCCAGCCACTGCAGGGCGATGATGCTCGCCGCGTTGTCGATGGTCCCGTCACGTACGGCCTGCAGTGCTCGCTCCAGGCTCCACACGTGGACACGAATGTCTTCGCCTTCTTCGTCCAGGCCGAACACTCCGCCGGCATGGGTGCTGTCGCATCGACCGACATAGAGATGCACACGCTCGGTGCTGCCACCGGGCGAGGGAAAATAGGTGGTCACCGGCCAAAGTTCAGCGACTTCCAGCCCAGCCTCTTCGACAGCCTCGCGGCGCGCGACCTCTTCCGGCTGTTCATCCTTGTCGATCAGTCCCGCCACCAGTTCGATCAGCCACGGGTTGGCAACCTTGCCCACCGCACCGACCCGAAACTGCTCGATCAGCACGACTTCGTCGCGCCGCGGATCGTAGGGCAGTACGCATACAGCGTCATGGCGAACGAACAACTCACGCTCCAGTTGCCGCCCCATGGCACCGCTGAACAGCCGATGGCGCAACTGCAGCCGGTCAAGACGGTAAAAGCCGCTGAAGCATTGCTCGCGTTCAACGATATCGACATCATCCGGACCGGGCTTGAAGGTATCAGTCATGAATAACTCACATTCGGTATCTTCCGTGCCAGCCGCCACGGAAAGGCTGCAACCGTCACAGGGTGAGCGGTCTCTCTGTTGTCATGCTAGCGCGCCGTAACATCTGGCGCAGCCCTTTTGCAGACCACAAGCATGGGCAAAAATGCCCGGCTGAAGGCGGTCGAACTTAACACCCGCACCGCACTCGAAACCGCACCTCACGACTCCTGAGCCATGAGACCACACCATGTCGCTTCGTAACACCTTGCCCCTTCTCACGCTTGGCCTGCTGCTTGCCGGTTGCCAGCATTTCCTTTCGCCACCAGCCGTCGAGGTTCGTCAGGTCATCAGCGAGCAGCGCCCCGAAGCCTGCCCGAGGACGGACGAAACATGCCCACTGGTGAACATCGACACCCAGGTATTTGCCGACGAGCCAGCCCTGAATACGTTGATCGACCATCGTTTACGGCGGATGACCATCAACTCGCCGGAAGCGACCCTGCCCGCCTCACTGGAGACCTACCAGCAGCAGTTCCTGCAACAGGCAGAGCCGGGCTGGAGCAGCTACTTGCAGGCCAAGCTCATCGACCAGCACGATTCGCTACTGGTGATCGAACTGTCCAGTTACCTCTTTACCGGCGGTGCGCACGGCATGCCCGGACGCGGTTTCATCAATTACGACCGCGAGCAGGACCGTGAACTGAAACTGGCCGACGTGCTGTTGCCGGGCAAGGAGGGCGCCTTCTGGCGCGTCGCAGCGAAGGCTCATCAGCAGTGGCTGCTGGATAACGAGCACGACGCCGCCTTCAGCCGCCAATGGCCGTTCCAGCAAACGTCGAACGTCGCCTTTCTGCGCGACCAGGTGCTGCTCAAATACGACGTCTACAGCATCGCGCCCTATTCGAGCGGGCATCCCACGCTGACGATCTCCTATGCCGAACTCGACGGCATCGTGAAGCCGGCCTATCTGCCGTAGCACGCGTGCGACGAGGCCGCCCGTTGCGGGGTGGCCTCGTCAGGTCACACCTGTTTGTAGATCAACGACCCCTGGTCCTTGAAGCGCTCGGCCTGCTCGGCGAACCCGGCCTCGATGGCCTTCTGTTCGTCGGTCAGACCGTTCTCGGCAGCGTACTCGCGTACCTCCTGAGTGATCTTCATCGAGCAGAACTTCGGCCCGCACATGGAACAGAAGTGCGCCACCTTGGCCGATTCCTTGGGCAGCGTCTCGTCGTGGAAGGCGCGCGCGGTGTCCGGGTCCAGGCCGAGGTTGAACTGGTCCTCCCAGCGGAACTCGAAGCGTGCCTTGGACAGCGCGTTGTCGCGGATCTGCGCGCCCGGATGACCTTTTGCAAGGTCGGCGGCGTGGGCGGCAATCTTGTAGGTGATGATGCCGGTCTTGACGTCATCCTTGTTCGGCAAGCCCAGGTGCTCTTTCGGCGTGACATAGCAGAGCATCGCGCAGCCGAACCAGCCGATCATGGCCGCGCCGATGCCGCTGGTGATGTGGTCATAGCCCGGCGCGATGTCGGTGGTCAGCGGGCCGAGGGTGTAGAACGGCGCCTCGTCGCAGCATTCCAGCTGCTTGTCCATGTTTTCCTTGATCAGGTGCATCGGCACGTGACCCGGGCCTTCGATCATGCACTGCACATCGTGCTTCCAGGCGATCTTGGTCAGCTCGCCAAGGGTTTCCAGCTCACCGAATTGCGCGGCATCGTTGGCATCGGCGATCGAGCCCGGACGCAGGCCGTCGCCCAGCGAGAAGCTGACGTCGTAGGCCTTCATGATCTCGCAGATGTCGTCGAAATGGGTGTAGAGGAAATTTTCCTTGTGATGCGCCAGGCACCACTTGGCCATGATCGAGCCACCCCGGCTGACGATGCCGGTGACGCGCTTGGCAGTCAGCGGCACGTAGCGCAGCAAGACGCCGGCGTGGATGGTGAAGTAGTCCACGCCCTGCTCGGCCTGCTCGATCAGGGTGTCGCGGAACAGCTCCCAGGTCAGGTCCTCGGCGACGCCGTTGACCTTCTCCAGCGCCTGGTAGATCGGCACGGTGCCGATCGGCACTGGCGAGTTGCGGATGATCCACTCGCGGGTTTCGTGGATGTGCTTGCCGGTGGACAGGTCCATGACGGTGTCCGAGCCCCAGCGGATGCCCCAGGTCAGCTTGGCGACTTCTTCCTCGATGGAGGAGCCCAGCGCCGAGTTGCCGATGTTGCCGTTGATCTTCACCAGGAAGTTGCGGCCGATGATCATCGGCTCCAGCTCAGTGTGGTTGATGTTGGCGGGAATGATGGCGCGGCCGCGGGCCACTTCCTGGCGGACGAACTCGGGCGTGATTTCCTTCGGGATCGCCGCGCCGAAGCTCTGCCCGGCGTGCTGCTCGGCCAGCAGGCCGGCCTCGCGCGCCTCGGCGAGTTTCATGTTCTCGCGGATGGCGACGTACTCCATCTCGGGCGTGATGATGCCCTTTTTCGCGTAATGCATCTGGCTGACGTTGTGCCCGGCCTTGGCGCGGCGCGGGTTGCGCACATGGGCGAAGCGCATCGCCGAAAGCTCGCCATCGTTGAGGCGCCGCTGGCCGAATTCGGAGGTTAGCCCCGGCAGCCTTTCGGTGTCGCCGCGATCCTCGATCCAGGCACTGCGCACATCGGCCAGTCCCTTGCGAACGTCGATCTGCACGCTGGGGTCGGTGTAGGGACCGGAGGTGTCGTAGACGGTAACCGGCGGGTTGATCTCGCCGCCGAAGGCGGTCGGCGTCACGTCCAGGCTGATCTCACGCATCGGCACGCGGATGTCCGGGCGCGAACCCTGCACATAGACTTTCTGCGAACGCGGAAAGGGCTGGATCGACTGTTGATCGACCTGAGCCGACTCACTGAGATTTTGTTGTTCTGCACGCATCAGGCTAGCTCCTAGAAAGTTGTCGGAGCGAACCTGAAAACACGGCGGGGAAAGGGCATCGGGCGCGCCAAGACTGGCGCCGAGGGGCTCGTGGGCAGACTGCCGAGCACATCTTGTTCCCTACGCAGGCCTTAACCTGATCAGGTTCAACGGGATCCGGAACTTTCCGATCTCAGCCTTCGCTTCAAGGCACCCCGACAAGAACGGGACCGAGTCTAATCAACGGCGCCGGGGATTACTACGCCGACCGGGCAATTCGGCGACCGCCGGGTCATCCCGATGTGGCGCCGTCGGCCCTGAAGCCCCCGGTTCGCGCTGCTTGACCGACCGAAAGACCGGGCATAGCCTTGCCCATCACTTCGCTTCAGGGAAAGACGCACATGCTGCGTAGACTCACGCTGGCACTCGCCGTGACCGCCGCCTCGTCGGGGCTGGCCCTGGCCCAGAACGCACCGCCTGTTTCCGCCCGAACCGACCTGCTCAGCGTCTATCGGCAGGCCGTGGAAAACAATGCCGACCTGGCTGCAGCGCGTGCGCAATTCATGGCCGCCCAGGAAATCGTCCCGCAAGCGCGCGCCGGGCTGTTGCCCAACCTCAGTGCGGGCGCCGAGACCAGCAGCACCCGCACCGATGTCGACACCAGCGCAGGGTCGCGCTCGCTCGAGCGCAGCGGCACGCTCTACCAGGCGACGCTGAGCCAACCGATCTTTCGCGCCGACCGCTGGTTCCAGCTCCAGGCGGCCGAGGCGGTCAACGAGCAGGCGGCCATTGAGTATTCCATTGCCGAGCAGGACCTGATCCGCTTGACCGCACAGGCCTACTTCGCCGTGCTGCGGGCACAGGACACGCTGGCTGCGGCGAAGGCCGAGGAGTCGGCCTTCCAGCGCCAGCTCGACCAGGCGGACGAGCGTTTCGAGGTCGGGCTGTCCGATCGTACCGACGTCCTCGAAGCGCAAGCCGGCTTCGATACGGCGCGCGCCAATCGCCTGCTTGCCCAGCGTCAGGTGGACGATGCCTTTCAGGCGCTCTCGACCCTGACCAATCGCCAATACCTGGCGCTTGAAGGTATCGAGCACAGCCTGCCGGTGCTACCGCCAGTGCCCAACGACGCCAGCGCCTGGGTCGACACGGCCGCGCGGCAAAACCTCGACCTGCAGGCGGTCAACCAGGCCGTCATCGCGGCCGAGGAGACCCTGCGCCAGCGACGCGCCGGCCACGCGCCGACGCTTGATGCCGTAGCGCAGTACAGCCGCGGCGACAACGACACCCTGGGCTTCACCAATACCGGCAGCGAAGCGGTTACCGGTATCCCCCGCTACACCGGCGACGTGGAGCAGCGCAGCATCGGCCTGCGCCTTAACATTCCGCTCTACAGCGGCGGACTGACGACCTCGCAGAGCCGCGAGGCCTACCATCAGTTGACCCAGACCGAGCAACAGCGCGAGAGCCTTCGTCGCCAGGTCGTCGAGTCGACGCGGAACCTGCACCGCGCGGTGAATACGGATGTGGAACAGGTGCAGGCGCGCCGGCAATCGATCATTTCCAACCAGAGCGCGCTGGAAGCGACCGACATCGGCTACCAGGTCGGCACGCGCAATATCGTCGACGTGCTCGACACCCAGCGCCGGTTGTTCGCCGCGGTTCGCGACTACAACAATGCCCGCTACGACTACATCCTCGACAGCCTGCGCCTGAAACAGGCAGCCGGCACGCTCAACCCGGGCGATCTGGAGGACCTGCAGCGGTATCTGAAGGCGGATTATGATCCGGACAGCGATTTCCTGCCGCCGGACCTGTCGGAGAACATCGGCCGCCCGGTGCGCGTCGACTGATCAGCAACGTCGGCGTCCGAGGCGCGGCGCGGCCCGTCAGCGCTGCGTCGACAGCAAGGCGTCCAGCCCCGCCAGCAACCGGTCCAGCGCGCCCTGATTGTTCCTTAGAACGGCATAACCGGCGGCGCGCGCCTGCTCCGCGGGCGCTGGATCCGTCCAGAATATGGCGATCTGCTCCGCCAGTTCGGGTGCGCTGTTGATCTCGACCAGCGCACCGGCGTCACGCATCTGCGCGGCGATATCGAGGAAGTTGAACAGGTGCGGCCCCGTCAGCACCGGCTTGCCCAGCGCGGCAGGCTCAAGCAGGTTGTGGCCGCCAGTCGGCACCAGGCTGCCGCCGACGAAGGCCACGTCGGCCAGCGCAAACAGGAACAGCAACTCGCCCATGGTGTCCCCCAGCAGGACCTGGGTCTCGTTCGCGGGCGCCTCGTCGAGCGACCGTCGAACCGTGACGAAGCCTTGCTTGCGACAAAGTTCGAGCACCGAGGCAAATCGTTCCGGATGGCGCGGCACCAGGATCAGCAGGGCCCCGGGATGATCGACCAGCAACTGACGATGGGCGGCCAGCAGAATTTCGTCCTCGCCGGTGTGAGTGCTCGCGCCGATCCATACCGGCCGCGTCTCGGCGCCCCATTGCTGGCGAAGCTGCGCGGCCCGAGTGGGCACTGCCGGATCGATACTGAGGTCGAACTTGATCGACCCCGTCACCTGCACCACGGCTTCGGGCGCGCCAAGCTGCCGAAAGCGCGTCGCCTCGGCCTCCGTCTGCACCGCAATCAAGCTCAGCTCGGCCAACATCGGCGCGGTCAAACGTCCAAGCCTTGCGTAGCCGCGCGCGGAGCGTTCGGACAATCGGGCATTGGCCAGCACCACGGGTATGCCCCGCCGAGCGCACTGATGGATGTGGTTGGGCCACAGCTCGGTTTCCATCACGATGGCCAGCCGAGGCCGCAGCCGGTCGAGCAGGCGCGCAGCCGCCCACGGTAGGTCGTACGGGAGATAGCAATGCTGCACCGTATCGCCGAACAACGCCCGGATTCGCTCGGAACCGGTCGGCGTCATGCAAGTCACGGTGATGGGCAGGTCCGGATGCCGCGCCTTCAGCGCGCGAATCATCGGCGCCGCCGCAATGCTCTCACCAACCGAGACGGCGTGAACCCAGATGCCGCCAGGCTGCATGGCCGGCAATCCCAGGGCCAACCGCTCCCCGATCCGCTTCGAATAGGCCGGCGCCCGGCGAGCTCGCCATAGCAGGCGAACCAGGATCAGCGGCAGAGAGAGATGGAACAACAGGGTGTAGAGGGTACGATTCATGGGCGCGGAGCTTAGCAAAGGCAACGAAGCGCCGGCCACCGCACAGGGCAGCTGAGAACTTCGCGCCGCTGCTGCAGCCGAATACCCGGCAGCCGCCCAGAACCGGAGACGTCATGACTGGCTATATCTATCTTGCCATCGCCATCACCGCCGAAGTGATCGCCACCACCTCGATGAAGGCACTGGCGGGGTTCAGCCGCCCGCTCCCGCTGTTTCTGGTGGTCGCCGGCTACAGCCTGTCGTTCTGGATGCTGAGCCTGGTGGTCAAGACCATCCCGGTCGGCATCGCCTACGCCATCTGGGCCGGGCTTGGTATCGTGCTGGTGAGCCTGGCCGCTGCGCTGCTCTATCAGCAGAAGCTCGACCTGCCGGCAGTGCTCGGCATGGCGCTGATCGTTGCGGGCGTGGTGGTCATCCAGCTCTTTTCCAAGAGCACAGGCCATTAGCGGGAGCGCCTGACCGACGACCCGCCGCAGGGCATAACCCTCAGCCCACAGGCGCTATACTGCGCGCCCGATCACTGAACGAGGCCTGTCCATGTCCGAGTCCCTGAGCACCGATATCCTGATCGTCGGCGGAGGTGTCGCTGGCCTTTGGCTCAATGCGCGCCTGCGTCGCCTGGGCTATTCGACGCTGTTGGCGGACCGGGGCGTGCTGGGCGGCGGGCAGAGCGTCAAGTCGCAAGGCATCATCCACGGCGGCACCAAGTACGCCCTGAGTGGTACCCTGACCGGTGCCTCGGAAGCCATTTCCGACATGCCTCGGCGCTGGCGCGAAGCGCTCGAAGGCAATGGTGAGCTGGATCTGAGGGGCGTCCGCCTGCTCTCCGACGCCCATTACCTGTGGTCACCCGGCACCCTGACGGGCAACCTCACCAGCTTTTTCGCCAGCAAGGCCGTACGATCGCGGGTCGGCCAGGTCAAGGGGGACCAGTTGCCCGCGGCGCTGCAGCACCCGCGTTTCAAGGGCAAGGTGTACCGGCTCAGCGAGCTGGTCCTGGATGTCCCCAGCCTGATCCAGCGCCTGGCGCAACTCGCCGGTGATGGGCTCGTCAAGGCCGACCGCATCGAGCCGCTGAACGAAGGCGGCGAGCTGACCGGGCTCGTCATCGACGGTCGCCCGATTCGCGCGCAGCGCATCGTGCTCACGGCCGGGGCGGGCAATGCCGAATTGCTGGCCGCGCTGGGACTCGCACAGCCTGCGATGCAGAAACGTCCGCTGCACATGGTCATCGTCAAGGCGGCGACCTTGAAGCCGCTCTATGCGCACTGCCTCGGCGGTGGCACCAAACCCCGCCTCACCGTGACAAGCCATCCGGCCGAGGATGGCGAGTGGGTGTGGTATCTGGGCGGCGACCTGGCCGAAGCGGCGGGCGTCGCCCGCGACGAAGCGGCGCAGATCTCAGCAGCGAAAAAGGAACTGGCCGAACTGGTGCCCTGGATCGATCTGGCCGACGCGAAGTGGGCGACCCTGCGTATCGATCGCGCCGAGCCGGCCCAGTCTTCTCTTGCCAGACCGGACAATGCCTTTCTCGCCGAAGCGGGGCGGCTGCTGGTTGGCTGGCCAACCAAGCTGGCACTGTCTCCTGATTTCGCCGACCGTGTCGAGGCGGCGCTGACACGCGACGGCATCGCTCCGCAGACGCACCCAGCCCTGCCGGACCTGCCGCGACCCGAACTCACCAGGCCGTTCTGGGACGGGTTGCTCTGATGACCAGCACCCTGCACGACTTCCATCGTTCGCTCGGCGGCACCGGACTGAGCGTTTCGCCGCTGGGCCTGGGCACCGTCAAGCTGGGCCGGGACCAGGGCGTGAAGTACCCCAGCGGCTTCAGCATTCCCGACGATAACCAGGCCCGCCACCTGCTGTCCCTGGCGCGCGACCTTGGCATCAACCTGATCGACACCGCACCGGCCTATGGCGTCAGCGAGGAGCGGCTCGGCCCGCTACTGGCCGGACAGCGAGAGGAATGGGTGATCGTCAGCAAGGTCGGAGAGGAATTCAGCAACGGCCAGTCTCACTTCGACTTTTCCCCTGCACACACGCGACTCTCCGTCGAGCGGAGCCTGACACGACTGCGCACCGACCGCATCGAGCTGGTGCTGGTGCACTCGGACGGCAACGATCTGGACATCCTGCGTAACAGCGGTGTCTACGAGACGCTTGCCGAACTCAAGCGCGAGGGCAAGATCCTTGCGTACGGGTTGTCCGGCAAGACCGTCGAGGGCGGGCTTCTCGCGCTCGAGCAGGGCGACTGTGCGATGGTGACCTACAATCTCAACGAGCAGGCCGAACGCCCGGTCATGGATTATGCGCTTGCTCATGGCAAGGGCATCCTGGTGAAAAAGCCCTGGCCAGCGGCCATGCCTGCCTGAGAACAGGCGACGACCCGGTACGGCTCAGCTTCGAGCAGCTGTTCGCTCATCGCGGCGTCGCGGCAGCCATCGTCGGCACCATCAACCCGAAACACTTGTCCGATAACGTGCAGACCGTCGCATCCGTACTAGCAGCCCAACAACAATAAGCACGGCCTTCTTCAGGCCATGTGGAAACGCAGCGCGCAGGCGAACCAGTCCACACCCGTGCAGCAGAGCCTTGTGCGCTGCTGCCTGGCCTGTTGGCAGCAGGACCGAGCGCAGTGAAGCCACGACCTGAACGGCCGCTCACCGCCAGGAGGAGCCGAATGCCGCGCGTGCTGATCCGCAAGAACCCCACCGCGTTCAAGACCCTCCCGTTGCTCGTCGACGCCAGCCCGGATGGGCTGCGTTACCAGAGCCTCGGGCGCCCGCTGAACTTCAGCGAAATGCTCGAGCGCCGTCGCCCGGTCACGGTGGACGACCCCACCCAGTTCAGCCTGGAACTGGCGAATCTGGGCGTATCGGTACGCCTGACGCTCAGCTGGCAAGGCAAGGACTATTGGGTGCTGGTCCGCCAGCAACGCCAGGATCGGGGCGATGTGGTGCTCAAGCTGATTTCCGGCTACGTACCCGCCCACGAACTGGCCCTGCCGCTGCTCAGCGCCATCCAAGAAGTCGCCGAGGAGTGCCTGCTGGAGACGCCTGAAGGCTGGCTGGCCGGCCGCTTCGGCGACATCTGGCTGCCAGCGCCCTACGTCGGCAGTCTCCGCTACCGCGAGGCGGTGCACTTCAACCTGGCGTCGCTGTCCGGCTCTGCCCGCCCGGTGCAGTGCGGCCAGATGACCTTGATGGAACGCCCCCGTGCTTACGTGCATCTGCCCACGGCGTCGCTGCAACTGGTTTATGACATGCGCCTCGAGCTGCCGAAGGAAACCCGGGAACTGAGCCTGTTCCATGTCGACGAGCGCCTTGAAGACGGCAAGCTGGTGGCGCGACTGGAGCGGCGCCGGCCAGACCTCTATCTCGTCGCGCTCAAGGATGGCCAGCCGACTCCCTCGCTGTTCACGTTGATCAAGGGCCAGCCGGTGCCGGCCAGCACACGTGGCCTCTGGCTATCGGAAAGTTTCGCCGGACAGGACGGCTGGGTTGTACGGGCGGATCGGGCAAGCTGGCGCGACTGGGTTGCCAGCCTTCCCGCGCCGGGATGAATGTGGCGTCCGAACGAACGGGACGCCAAGGCAGCGCTAGCGCGTGCGGATTTTCTCGACGATGGCCGTGGTTGAACTGTTCTCAACCAGACCCAGCACCTTGACCTCGCCACCATAGGCCTTCACGAGGTCCGCGCCGACAACCTGATCCACCCCATAGTCTCCGCCCTTGACCAGGACATCGGGCCGGACCTTGGCGAGCAGATTTTCCGGCGTGTCCTCGGCAAAGCAGACCACCCAGTCCACCGCCCCCAGCCCCGCCAGGACCGCCATGCGCCGATCGACGGAGTTGATTGGCCGCCCGGGGCCCTTCAGGCGGCTGACCGAACCATCGTCGTTCACCGCGACGATCAGGCGATCCCCCTGCGCACGCGCCTGTTCGAGGTAGGTCACATGACCAGCATGCAGAATGTCGAAACAGCCATTGGTGAAGACGATTTTTTCGCCATCGGCCCGGGCATCCTCGATCGCGGTAAGCAGCTGTTCGAGCGTCATCACGCCCCGCTCGGAGCCCTCTTCACGTTGCACTGCACGCCGCAGTTCGGGCGCGCTGATGCAAGCGGTGCCCAGCTTCCCCACCACGATTCCGGCGGCCAGATTGGCCAGCGCGACCGCTTGTGGCAGTTCTTCGCCGGCCGCCAGCGCCGCCGCCAAGGTAGAGATGACGGTATCGCCGGCGCCCGTGACATCGAACACTTCGCGAGCGCGGGCCGGCAGGTGCAGAGGCGAATGCTCGGGGCGCAGCAGTGTCATGCCATGCTCACCGCGGGTGACCAGCAGCGCGCCCAGATCCAGGCTGTGCATGAGCGCTGCGCCTTTGGCCACCAGCTCCGCCTCGTCGGCACATTGCCCTACGATCGCTTCGAACTCGCCGAGGTTGGGCGTGATGACCGTCGCCCCTCGGTAGATTTCGAAATCCTTGCCCTTCGGATCGGCCAGCACCGGAATGCCACGCGCCCGCGCCGCCTTGATCAACGCCTGGTGGTTACGCAGCGCGCCCTTGCCGTAATCAGACAGAATCAGCACCTTGACGCCCTCGAGCAGCCGCTCGACGTCGCCCAGCAACGCGGAGGCGTCGGTGGCGAAGGGCTCCTCGAAGTCCATGCGCAGCAATTGCTGATGCCGGCTCATCACCCGCAGCTTGATGATGGTCGGCTGGTCTTCGATGGACTGGAAATGCGCCCGCACGCCGGCCGCTGCCAAGCTGTCGAGCAGGCTCTGCCGCGCCTCGTCTACCCCGGTCACGCCAACCAGCGCAGCCGGCGCACCCAACGCGGCGATATTCAATGCCACGTTCGCCGCCCCACCCGGCCGATCCTCGACCTGCTCGACCCTGACCACCGGCACCGGCGCCTCGGGCGAAATCCGCGAGGTACCGCCATGCCAGTAGCGATCGAGCATGACATCGCCCACCACCAGGACGGCAGCGTGGTCGAAACGGGGCATGGAGAGTTTCATTGGCGAGGCTCCGGCGGGCAGAAAACGGCGGGGATCATAGCATGGCGGCAGGTAACGGCCCGCCGGCGCAGGGCGGGGTTCGCTCAGCTCTTAATTCGGGGCGTCACCGTCTTCCTTGAATTGCGTGGCGTGCAGACCGGCATAAGCGCCATTGGCAGCAAGCAGCTCGGCATGACTGCCACGCTCGACGATACGTCCATTCTCCATGACGAGGATAAGATCAGCCTTCTCGATGGTTGACAGCCGATGCGCAATGACCAATGTCGTACGGCCCTTCATCACCTTGTCCAGCGCCGCTTGGATATGGCGCTCCGACTCAGTATCCAGTGCTGAAGTAGCCTCATCGAGTATCAATACCGGAGCGTTCTTCAGCAACGCACGCGCAATAGCAAGACGCTGACGCTGCCCGCCGGAAAGCAGAACTCCGTTCTCGCCAACAGGCGTCTGATACCCCTGAGGCATCTGCTGGATGAACTCATCGGCGTAAGCGTCGCGTGCCGCACGCTCAATATCTTCCAGAGGCGCACCGGCCAGGTCGCCGTATGCAATGTTGTTAGCCACCGTATCGTTGAACAAAGTCACCTGCTGAGTGACTAGCGCAATATGCCGTCGAAGATTACGCAAGGTGTACGCTTCAACGTCGGCATCATCGAGCAGAATCTGGCCAGCTTCGTGGTGATAAAACCTCGGAATGAGGTTCGCCAGTGTTGACTTGCCACTTCCCGAGCGACCCACTAGCGCAATCATCTGCCCCGGCTCCGCTTTAAAACTGACCGACTCCAGTACCCGCTTATCAGTACCGGGATAGACGAAACTCAAATCCCGTACCTCGAGCCGACCGCTAACCCGATCGCGCTCGATCGTTCCACGATCAACCTCAGGATCTTCATCCAGCTGTTCGAAGATGCTTTCGGCACCGGATACACCCTTTTTGAATCGTCGAGCTGACTTCTGAAAGCTGGCGGATTGGCTTAGGCAGGAGACCTGCCAACGTGATGTAGGCGACCAGATCGCCAGCGGACGCATCACCGCGCAGCAGCAGCACCAGAAACATCAGCATGGCCATGGCGCTGTAGATCACCAACTGTAACGACGGGGTATATATCGCGTTGGTCTTGACCATGCGCAGCTGCTTGGCGGTGTTCTCGCTACTGGCAAACAGGAAGCGGCCCTGCTCGTAGCGCTCGCCGCCGAAACTTCGTACGACACGATAGCCCTGTATGGTTTCAGACGCGACATGCGTCACATCACCCATGGCTACCTGAATCTTCTTGCTCTGCTTGCGAAACTTCTTGCTGGCACTGGAGACCATGACACCGATCACCGGCAGAATCGCCACCATCACCAGGGTCAGTTTCCAGTTCATCCAGAGCAGCGTGGCAAACAAGAAGATGACCGTCATCCCCTCGCGCACCACAACCTTTATCGCATCCGTCGCCGCGCCAGTGACCATGGTCACGTTGTAGGTTATCCGCGAGATCAGATGACCTGAGTTATGGCTGTCGAAATAGCGGTTGGGCAGGACCAGCAAGCTGTTGAAGAGCCCCACGCGCAGGTCGTGCACCAATCCCAGCGATACCCTCGCCAAAAAATAGTTGCCGAGAAACGACCCAACGCCCTGCATCAGCGCGATTACAACGATGAGCAACGGTACGACCTGCAATAGCTTCAAATCGGCCAGCCACGCGACGTCTTGCAGATGCGGAACCTGAGCAAAAAAGCTGGCGTCTGGGTTGTTGAGCCCGTCGACGAAGAATTTGAGAATGTAGCCGAGCATCGGCTGGGTGGCAGCGAAGAGCAAAAAGCCCAGAAGGCTGACAGCGAACGCGCCCCAATAGGGTACGACGTAACGCAGCAATCGAATGTACACCTTCAGGCTGGATTGCTGGGTAGAATTGGCCATTCGGCAGGTCCCGTTAAACGGCTAGAGGAACAAAATGCGGAGTGTATCAGCGCAGGAATTGGAAAGCTGGATAGCTGAGGGACGAATCCTTGAACAGGACACCCGCGGCCCGAAGGTCGTCATGTTGCAAAACGCACACTATTTGAAAATCTTCCATACCCGCCGCCATCCCGCTATTGCCCGCCTCCGACCGGCGGCCTGCCGATTCCAACGTAACACCATTCGATTGCAACACCTGGGGATTTCAGCGCCGGAAGTACTCGACGTATTCTGGTTAGACGCCAAATCCGGCGTGAGCGGGTGTATATATTCCCCCGCTCGCAGGAGAGCCCGTGGAAAGTATCAATAAGCGGGAACCAGAAAGAATCCGCAGGCTGCTGCCAAGCCTGGCCGCCTTCATCAAGACGCTACACGCCAACGGAGTATATTTTCGGTCGCTGCACCTCGGGAACATCCTTGAGCTTGGCAATGAGCAATTCGGGCTGATTGACGTTCTGGATATGCGCTTCAAACACGCCCCTCTAGGCCAGCGATTAGTCAACAGAAACTTTGCCCATCTTTCGCAATATTTAGCGCGGCATCAAGTCCTAAACTTTCCAATGGACGCCTTGGTCGACCATTATCACAGCCTAGACTAACGAGACATACGCTCGCGTCTACCTAAACAGCTTTCCTAGAGATATATCGTGACCTTCAGAGTGACTCACTGGCTCCCCCTCGCCATTACAGCCTTTTGCCTCAGCCACGCCCTGCCGTTATCCTCTAAAATGATAAATAACGTTTTTTACGCAGGAATAGCGGTTCCGGCAATTGCCCATTTTGCTTCCAACAACGGGACACGCTATGGGCCATGACAAAAACGCTTCTGGCTCCCCTTGCCCTCATACTTGTTATATCCATTATCGCAGCAGAGAGCCTGAGCGACTTGAAGTTCACCCTATACCTATTCCTCTTTGCCATAAGCCTCAATCTACGCAACGAAGGAAAAAGCAGCGCCGAAAAAGGGCTATTTTTCGCCAGCCTAGTCTGGATGGTGATTCTTTCCGCCATTACTCTTCATTGGGCCATTCTAAGCTTCGAAGCGGGAGAAAGTATCCGCTATAGCCAGATACTCGGTATCCAGGCAAACCCCGTTCACGTGGCGCTCATTATCGCCACGAGCGTCGGATTTTTGTGGATCTTTCATTTGGAGCCTATCCTTCGCGAGAAAAGCACAGCGTTGTATGCAGTTGGCTTTCTGTCATGTGTCGCGCTTTTTCTGCTTACTGTCATCATATTCCAGGCGCGCTCTGCACTGGTCGGTCTGGCTTTGTTTTTTGTCTTCTCACTATATATTCAGGGTAAACGCGCAGTAATAATGCTCTTGGTGATCGCCGTAGGGATCACATTGGCTATCGCATTAGGGGCAGACGACGTTCTCGCGCATCGTGGCTTGAGTTATAGACCAGCCATATGGCAAGACGCTATCGAACGCCTATTACTCAACTGCAGCCTAGCGTGGGGCTGCGGGCATGATGACTACCTTTTCGCCGGCCGATTCCCTCACCCACACAGTGGCTATATCAGTGTGCTTTATCAAACTGGCGTGGTCGGATTTTGCGCTTTCACCCTGTTCGCTCTCATTTTTTCCTTCGCGGCGTTCGGAGTCAGTCTCGCTGGCTGCCAGTGGCAATGATCGGATGGGGCGCGCTAATTACTACCAGCAATGGGATGTTCACCTCGCCGTCACACCCCCTCTGGATATATTTCTGGCTTCCAACACTCATGTGCTTGCTGGAGCAGCAGGAAGACGCTCATCGTCTTCCGGACTAATCAAACAGATCGGAGATGTTTCCGGAGAAACCGGTATATTCGAGGCCGTATTCATCAGCCATATGCGAAAGCTTTTCATGCAAGGCGCTGACCCGCACATCAAACACTGAGTCAGCGCTCAGATAGCCTTCCCGCTGGGCCAGCCCCTGCAAAAAGCCCGCAAACCGATCACCCGCCGCGCCAGACGTATCACCTGGCGGCAGCACCTTTCTCCATCTGCGACGCCCTATTCCACGACGCCCGAGCAGAGCCTTCAGGCGGCGCTCTGCATGGAAGGCGCTACTTTTTTCCTGATTATGGTGTTGGGGATCATAGAATGACTCTGCCTGTGGAATTGACGGACTCAAGTTGAACATATCCGCCCAGTCCGTCCACTTTCGCTCCAGAAAATTCGGACCGAACCGAAAAGGCACCCAAGGAATTCGCGCAATGTCCGCGAAAATCGCACCATGCATCGCCTCGGTCAGTACCAAGCTCGCCGTGCTCAACGTGTCGAAGAAATCCTTTCCAGGTAGGGCAGGTGAAAGAAAACTAAACCCTGCGCGCTGACAAACGCTATTCCAGTCCATATAAGCCATCGAGGCATGATGCGGAATAACAACAACAGGCCCCACTGACCGCCGCGCCCAAGTCAAGGACCCCAGCAGGTAGGCAGCGTCGGCAACTGCAAGACGCTCATCAACGCTAATCGCTCGCGCTGTCTGGATACCACGAACGCAGCGCACGTCCCAGCGCGCATCCAGCCTAGGGAGGCGCCCATAGCCCGCTCCAGAGCCAAACACTACGATACGTTCGCATGAGTCAAGACGCTGGCAAAACTCTTCGCTGAGCAAAGTACCAATACCCAACAGACCGACCCTGCCGTCCTCGGATTCCGCAGACCGCCCTAGCAATCTGCTCCACAAATAACGGTTTACCTCGTCCCCAACATTCGGTGCCGCGTCGTAATAAAAACACTTCATAGAGGATCACATCAGCCTTTACGCATCACAACGTCACTCATACGCCAGGTACCGAAGTGTGCGCCAAAATCTGTTTTACACGAGCAGACCACCCGTGCGCTGCTAAAAACTCGTTATAGCCATTCTCGGCTATACGCTCGCGCTCATGCGGATGGGCCAGATAGTATTCTACCTTCTGCCTTAACTCCGATGCCGAACGAAAAACATCAAGGTGCACGCCCGGCGTGAATATTTCCGTCACTTCTTCGCAGTAATCCGTCAGCAAAAAGCATCCTGCCGCCAGCGCCTCAAAAATTCGAAGATTCACACCGGTTTCTGCGCCGTAAAAATCTGACCGCGTTATGTTCAAGACAATTTTTGCGCTTTGAAGCAATGAAATCAGCTCGTCATCCCAGATGGGCCGATCGTCAATCCGCTTTCTCAAATCGACAGAAATCAAAGGAAAGTTTCGAGCCCAGCGTGCACCGCGCACCGACAGCCACTCCCGGACATGCTCGAGCAGAAAAACCCGCCGAAGATCAGCGCTGCCAATGAACACTACATCCTGTTTCAGCGTACCGGCCTCCTTCGGCAACTGTTTTGCACCAAAAGGAGATGAAGCGCATTAAGCCTAAGGGTATCGCGAAAAAAGCGGGTGGTTACTTTGGAGAAGGAAAAGATCAAATCATAAATCGGCAGTTCATACTCAATGAAATAAACAAACTCGCGACGCTTGGAATACAGATTACAGCTGTCGGTATCGTAAATCATCAACTGCGCACCGACGGATTCTGCTAAACGCTTTACCTCCGCCGGATCGAAATGCTTATAGACAAACCCAACCACAAGAACATGCGTGGGTTGCTCCTGCACAACACGCTTTTCCAAAAGATCGAATCGCAAGCGTGGCAGATTATGAAACGCATCCTTTTCGCCAAGCCTGTTTCTGAATTTATGCCAAGCCGAACGAACTTTGTAGAAACGCCGAACCGGCAATTTCAAGGCATCTAGACGAGCGGTAGGTATACCACACTCCGCAAAGGCCTCACCGAGCTCTCGCCCCAGCGGCACGCCACCGATACCATCAATGATCAGAAACTTAGTTGGTCGACTACTCATCATTTAACTCCTCGGTTGCGACCAGTGCCGAATCAAAAAAAAACAAGAAACTTGGCAAGCCAGCGCTAACCCGATCGCCGGGATGGGAACTTGAAAGAAATATCGCAGTCGCTTTAGAAAGCGGCGATCCCATTCCCGCACGGGTACTTGCCGAATCAGAGTCCAGGCAAGCCGTTTGTTATGAATAACCGCCGGCCCAAGAATTCGCGTCAATAGCCGGGCCTTTCCGGAGGGATAACTGGGGTGACCAATATAGGCATTGATGACCTGCATACCATACTGGTATTCGTCCACATACCGACTGGACAGACCTCTACCGTGCTTACGATACAGGGTCACTACGTCAGGGAGTATATCGACGAAATAGCCTGCCTCTGCAATCTTAAGGGTCATCTGAAAGTCTTGGACCCTGATTGCGGGGTCATACCCACCCACAGCGAGCATCGCTTCCCGCCTATAGACCGCTAGGTTCCCGCCTACTACCAGAGACTGAGCCAAGGCTTGTGAGAAATCGTACCGGCGTACCGCTCGCTTCTTTTGCTTCTTAGGGAGCAGATCACCCTGGTGATCGATACGTATCGGGACTCCACCTACGCAACCTACCTCAGGATGAGTAGCCAAATACTCAGCCTGCAAACGCAGACGCCCCGGGGCCATGACATCATCGGCATCGAAGGTGGCGATGAACTCACCGCTGGCGAGCGCAAGTCCTGCGTTTAAGGCAGCGCTCACTCCTTGATTCGACTGCTTGATGAACTCAACCCGGCACGCATTGCTAGCGCTCGGCCAGTCTTGCAAGGCTTTCGCGATATTATCTACGCTATTGTCCGTTGATCCGTCGTCAATAACGATGAGTTCGAAATTCGAATAGTCCTGGCGAAGGATGCTTGCGATTGCTTCGCCGACGAATTCACCATAGTTATAGCAAGGCACAATTACCGAAACGAGTGGCTGAAGGGCGGTTCTCATGTCTTCTCCTGGCTCGCGCTCGAATTGTGCCTGCTTACAGCCTTGACACCCCAGTTGCTTAAGAGCGCCCAGAAATGCGCCGTCGCAGCTTCGTCCGAGAAGCACCTATGCAGCCGAGTTTCAAACCTTCCCGAATCGACTGGCATCGATGTCGACGAAACAATCTGCTCGGCTAACGCATCAGCGTTACCGAACGGGAAAAGCGCCCCAACACCGCAAACCACTTCCCGCCCACCCCCGCAGTCACTACAGATAACCGGTACATGCGCCGCCATTGCCTCGAGCAGGACCATGCCAAAGGGCTCATGATCGGACGACAAAGCAAATACATCGAATGCTTTGAAGAAGCGTCGCGCGTGAGGCACGCTTCCCGTAAACCGAACACGCTCAGCGATGCTGAGTTCCGAGGCAAGCATTTTTTAAGCGGGCCTCAAGCCGCCCCACCCCTATGATGACAAGGCAGCTGTTCTCCGGGAGGCAAGGCAGAGCCTTGGCGAATCCACGGATCAGGGTCGCCTGATCCTTATCGGGATGCAGCCTCCCAACATTTCCAACCACCCAGGCATCGGCGGATAAACCTAGGCAGGCACGCGCTTCTGCGCGATCAACCTGCTCGGACTGCACCGCTCCGATATCAATCCGGTTGTATAGCGTTTCGATGCGCCCGCCTGGCCAACCCGGTAAGCAGGCGCGAATATCATTACGCACCGCATCGGAAACCCCCAACAGTGTCAAACGGCGACGGTAGAGATTGGCAAATAGACGACGGGATCGGCGCTGGTAGACGCCGAACGCATGGTTGATACCAATCACAGGAAGTCTCGTGCACAGCAAGGCGAGGTAGGTTGGCTTGAAGCGGTGGGCGATGCAAAAATGGAAATCACGCCCTTTCACAATCCGCTTCAACGCGCGTAGTGCGCCTATTTTCAGCCCACGTACCGCCTTGCTTTCGTAGCCGAGAAAAATGACCTCGTCCGAGGCGGAACCACGCACAACCTCATCGCTTTCATCACCGGTCAGGTAAACCGTGCAGACTTTGTAAGGCGTGCCGACGAACAGCGCGGCGTATTGCCGCGCACAATCCAGAAACGGACCGTCATAGCCGTGGCACAGCTGCAGCACCCACTGCTCAGATGCTGTCATGCCGGTCCTTGTCGTCTTTCACCACCAACACATCTTCCATGATCAGATACTGCAGATCCGAACCGTAGAACATGTTCAGCGCATCGGTCGGTGAGCAGATCATGGGCTCGCCGCGGCGGTTGAGCGAGGTATTCAGGGACACGCCGTTGCCGGTGAGTTTTTCCAGCTCGACCATCAGATCGTACCAACGGGGATTGTGGCGGCGCTCGAGCACCTGCGCGCGCGACGTGCCGTCCTCGTGAACCACCTCGCCAACGCGATCCTTCCACTCCTCGTTGACCTCGAAGGTGAAGGTCATGAACGGGCTTGGGTGATCGACCTTGAGCATTTGCGGCGCCACGGTATCGAGCATCGACGGACAGAATGGCCGCCAGCGCTCGCGAAACTTGATCTGTTCGTTGATGCGGTCAGCCACGCCCGGCACGCTCGGGCAGCCGATGATCGAACGTCCGCCCAGGGCGCGCGGGCCGAACTCCATGCGGCCCTGAAACCAGGCGACCGGATTGCCCTCGACCATGATCTTGGCAATGCGCTGCGGCGTGTCATCGATGCGCGTCCAGACCGGCTTGTTGGGGTGGCGCGCGCAGGCCGCGATGATGTCTTCGTTCGAGTAGGCGGGGCCGAGGTAGACGTGTTCCATCTTCTCGACAGGCACACCGCGCTGATGCGAGACGTAGGCGGCCGCGCCGACTGCAGTGCCGGCATCGCCGGACGCCGGCTGGACGAAGAGTTCCTTGACCTCCGGACGCGCGATGATCTTCTGATTCAGCTTCACGTTCAGCGCGCAGCCCCCGGCGAAGGCAATCTTGCCGGTCTCACGGATGATGTCGCCCAGGTAATGATCCATCATCTGCAGCGCGAGCTTTTTCGAAAAGCGCCTGCATCGCAGCTGCATAATGAATGTAGGGGTCGTCAGCGATATCCCCTCTCGCTTCGGCCCGAGCCACTCAATCAGCTTCGGCGAGAAGTAGTACCCTTGCCCTTTTCCTTGTAGCGACGGAAGCCGATGACGTTGGCGTATTCGGTATTGATGGTCAGCTCGCCGTTCTCGAAGGTAGCCAGGCGGGAGAAATCGTACTTGGCGGCGTCGCCATAGGGCGCCATGCCCATGACCTTGAACTCGCCGTCGAGCATCTCGAAGCCGAGGAATTCGGTGATCGCGCCGTAAAGGCCACCCAGGGAGTCCGGATCGTAGAACTCCTTGATCTTGTGGATGCGACCGTTCTCGCCCCAGCCGAAGAAGGTCGTGGCGTACTCGCCCTTGCCGTCGATGCCGAGTATCGCGGTCTTTTCGGTAAAGCCCGAGCAGTGATAGGCGCTGGAGGCATGTGCCAGGTGGTGCTCGACCGGTTCGATCTTGATTTTCTTCAGATCGAAACCGAGCTGCTGCAGGCACCATTGGATGCGCTTGTGGTAGCGCTTGTAGCGGCGATTGCCGAACAGGATTGCATCCAGGGCGCGATCCGGTGCGTACCAGTAACGCTTGGCGTAGTGCCAGCGTGCCCTTTCGAAGAGGCTGATTGGCGCAAAGGGAATCGCGACGACATCCACGTCCGAGGGCTTGATGCCCGCCTGTTCCAGGCAGAACTTGGCAGACTCGTACGGCATGCGGTTCTTGGCATGCTTGTCACGCACGAACCGTTCTTCTTCGGCCGCGGCGATCAGCTTGCCATCGATGTAAAGGGCGGCAGATGGATCATGGCTGAGCGCGCCTGATAAACCGAGAATCGTCAATGCCACGTTTAAAGCCTCTTCAGCAACGACGGCCGCCGGAACGCCAGCAGTCGCTGCGCCGCTATCCGGGGTCGCCTATGAACATGGCCAACCAAGTGACCACGATGGAAACATAAAGGGCGGAATTATAGCGGCTACAGGGAAGCCAGGGTAAACGCCCCTCGTGCGCAATCCCTTTGACAAACCGTTGCGGCAACAACCAATCGGCCGGGCGCGCGAAAATGCGATCGTCGATTCACGTCAGGGTGGGCAGGCGCGCGTCAAGCAACCTGTGCAAGGCGCAATCGGCCGGCCAGTTTCGCAGCAGACGGGCACGATCGCGACGATAGGCTTCGGCGAAACGCCGAACATCATCGTGATGCCTGGCGGCATCGAGATCGATGAGCATCAGCCGCCCCTCCAGCCAAAGCAGATTGGTACCCTTGAGGTCACCATGACTGATGCGCTCGCGAAGAAAGCCGCTGAACAATCGCTCCAGCGCTTGCAGAACGTCCTCCGGCGGCGCGCCGTCCTGGTAGGGCGCGAGCAGAGTAAGCAAATCCTGGCCGTCAGCGTAGTCGGTCACCAGATAGCTTCTGCTGCGCAAGCCAAACCAGCGCCGCTCGATCACCGCCAGGGGCCTGGGACTGGCAATGCCGAGGAAGTTCAGGCGATGACCTTCGACCCAGCTGTGCCAGGCGCGGGAAGGTCGCCAGAAACGCCTGAGCCAGTGCCCGACGCCCTTGATGTTATAGCGCTTGACGACCAGCCTGCGTCCCGCGACCTCGACTCCGGCCACGGTCGCACTGCCACCGCGCTTTAGCGCCACGCCGTCGGCAATCGCAGCGTCCGGATCGCTCAACAGAGGCGCCAGGGTTGCCTCCTCGCTCCGGACAACCGCTCGCAGGCCCAGCGCATCACGGCTAACGCTGAACAGGGTGCAGTCGCGGCCTAGCTTGCCGTGGAAGTCCTTCCAGCGCCGCTTTCGAGCGCGCCCCACCTCATGCTGCAACAGCTCGAGGGGCAGGGCGTGCTCGGCGTTGATCAGAAGATAGTGGACGAGCAGCTCCTCGATGAACGGATCGATAGCCGAAGGCAGCTGCGCAAAGAACAAACCAAGATTTTCCAACACCCGCTCGCGCCCGAGCGCCGAGCCTGGTGACTCGGCCTGGACACCGCCGCCGTCGATCAGCCACAACCTGTCGCCCTGGCGCAGCAAGTTGTCCAGGTGCAGGTCGGCCTGCCACAGGCCTTTTGCATGCAAGGCGGCAACTGCGCCCAGGGCCTCGGCGAGAATGGCCTGCTGCGCCTCGGAAAGCATCGGTTCGTTTGCCACCTGGGACCAGGCCTCGCCGAGGCTGGTTGCACCTTCCAGGTAGTCGAAGAGCAACCAGCCGCCCTCCCCACCCTGCGCGCCCTCAGCGACAAGTGCCGGAGTCGTCATACCCTGCTCGATCAGCAGCTTCGCGCCGCGGCGCTCACGCTCAAGGTGCCGTTGCGCCTTGGCACCCACGAACAACTTGGCCAGCACCACGCGGCCATTCCAGAGGGCCCGGGCGACATAGCGCTGACCAGGCAACACGCGCAGCCAGGCCTGCAGCTCAAGCGCACCGCCAGCCAAGGGCAGTACCTGCGGTAGATCGGGCGACCGCCCCGCCTGTTGCAGCTCGGCCAGTTTCATGGCTGCGCGTCCTTGCTAATGCTCCGAACGAGTAGTCGCCGGCGCCAGCGGTCGACGCGCGCGGCGTCAGGCATGCAGCCCAGGTAGGCCGCCAGCAGCGTTGCCACATCGCCGTCGCGCCAGCCAGCACGACGCACCAGCGCGTCCAAATCACGCTCCCGGGCGCCGCGCCCAAACGTCAGGGGACGCGTCTTTTCCAGGTCGATCAGGCAGGTATCGAAACGTTCACCCTGCTCACGAAGGAAGATGTGCTTCGGATACAGGCAGCCATGGCGTTGACCGGCCTGATGCAGCTGCCGGACCAGCTCACCACATGCCCGCAGGATCGTTTCGCGGCGAGCAACCGACACCTCCGACCAGCCTTCCAGCCAGCTAGCAAGGTCGTTCCAGCCATCCAACGCACGCGTCAGCAGAATCGCGCGACGCTCCCCAGCGACCTTACGCTGGCCGAAGAAAGCCACGTCCAAAGTGGGAATCCCGCGCCGGTGGTAGCGCCGAATATTACGGAATTCGCGCGTCAGCGTTGGCTCCCCTAGCGGATGTGTCACCGAATGAATGAGGTAGTCGGACTGTCGTTTGAGGTAATAGGCCGCGCTGCCAAGCTTTAGCTTGTATACCGCGCTCCAGCCGCCACGCCCTCGGTTCGGCTCGTCGACCGCGGGCACGCGGGCGTCCCACAGAGCATCGAAGCCGGACAACCCTGCCGCCTCCAATAGCGGCTTGTCTTGCACCGCGATGAAGTCGTTCATTCGCGCCCCTTGAAATAGCCAAGCACGCTTTCGATCATCGCCCGATCCTCCGGGACGAGGCGATGGCGTTGCTGGTAGTAGAGAAAGAACCGCAGACGCTGACTGCGAGACAGCTGACTCTTGGCGACCTTGTCCAGGCAGGCGAGGTCCTTGATCACCCGATACCGCAGGAAAGGGCCCCACCAGAAATCACCGCTCGGGCAGTCGATCAGATACAGCTGGTCGTCCTCGTCGACGAGAAGATTGCGCCACTTGAGATCGTTGTGCGCGAACCTGTGATCGTGCAGCAGCCGGGTCGCGCGGGCGACTTGCCGACTGATGCGATCCACCCACGCCGGATCAGCGAGCCGGCGGTCCCCGGTCAGCGCCATGGCTGCCATATCCAGCGTATTGGGGATTTCCAGCGTGATCAGCGCACCTCGTCGAAATACACCGAACTGCCGCTCCAGCCCCCAGGCAACGATAGGTGCTATCGGAATTCCAAGGCGGCTGAACAGGCGCAGGTTCTGCCATTCAGCCTTGACCCGAGGGCGGCCGAACAGGCGCCGTAAACCCTTGCCGGCCGCGCTGTACCGTTTCACGTAGTAGCGTCGGTCTCCAATCGTTACCCGAGTGACGTTCGATAGCGGATCGCTGGCGATCCGCTCGCCCTGCAGAGCGAAGACCCGTTCCAGGCTGGCGAAGGCATCGGCGGCCTCCGGGGCGATGCCCGGCGCGACCTGCCATTCACTCATTGCCGGCACCCGGAGCGTATTTACGGACGTAGCGTGCGCTCAGGCGCGCGGCCCGCTGCGCCAGCCAGCGAAGTAATTCGGCCTCGTCACGCAGGATCTCGCGCAACGGCCGCTGGAAGTAGGCTCTCAGAAAGCGCAACTTGTCACGCTCGGTCAATCCGATGCCCAGCGCCGAGAAATAGAGCCCCGCCAGGTCCTTGTCACGCCAGCGGCGCGGCGTCTTGGCCCGAGTCTGAGCACGGTGCAGGTCGATCAGCGACAGGCGCAGATCATTGACCGTCACTGGTCTGTCGGTGTGCAGCAGGAAATGGCAGATGTAGCAATCACGGTGATTGACGCCGGCTCGGTGCATGGTTCCGGTCATCCGCGCGACTTCGGCGATCAGTGCACGCTTGAGCACCGGATCCGGCGGGGACTGCAACCAGTCGGCCGAATAATCCTCGAGACTGACCGTCGGCGCCAGCTCCTCGGTAATGATGAATGAATGCTGCCTGGCTGGGTTGCTGCCGCGCTCGCCGTACGCGACGGCGGTCATGGTGGGCACGCCGACCTGATGCAGGCGCTCCAATGCGTGCCACTCCTGCCCCGCGCCAGCACCGGCCGCTTCGCGGTGGTCAGATTCTTGAAGATTTCGCCCCAGCCGATGCCGCGATGAATCTTGACAAAATAGCCGCGCCCATCGACTTCGGTGCGCAGCGTGCGCCGGCCTTCGAGTTCACGGTAGACCTGACCCTCCAGCTGTTCCACCGCCTCGAACGGGTCGCGGTCAGCCCAGAGCGTCCTGAAGGGTTCGGCAAGGATCAACTTCATGCTCGCTCCGCCAGGATCACGTCCGCCGCACGCTCGGGCATGCTGTACAGATCGGCGGTATCAGCATAAGCCAGGGCATTGCGCGCCCAGCGGCTGCGCTGCACATCATCGGCAAGCATGTCGGCAAACGCACGATCGAGGCGGGACTGTTCGAAAGGACTCGACACCACGCGGCCGGCGTCGGCATCAGCGATGTAGTGGGCGTAACCGCACACATCGGTTACCAAGACGGGAAGACCCGCGACCAGCGCCTCCAACAGCACGGTCCCGGTGTTCTCGTTATAGGCCGGATGGATCAGCAAATCCGCGCCAAGCAGGAAGCGCGGGATGTCGCTACGCCCCTTGAGAAACTCGACCTGGCTGGCAACCCCCAGGGCACGGGCCTGCAGCTGGAACGGCTTGGGATCGTCCTGACCGATGACGAACAGGCGGCTGCGCCGCTTCAGTTCGCGCGGCAGCGAGGCCATAGCCTTGAGGCTGCGGTCGACGCCCTTGGTCTTGAAGCCCGAGCCGATCTGCACGACCAGCAGTTCGTCGCTGCCCAACTCGAATTCATCACGGAACGCCTGGCGAATCTCACCCGCGTTGGGCGGTGCGCGCCGGTCCTGGGCGATGCCGGGCGGCAACAGATGAAAGCGCTCGGCAGGCGTCGCGTAGTGCTTGACGAACAACGGCTGCTGCACCTCGGAGATCATCAGGATCTCGGTGTTGGAACGCGGGTCGAACACCGCGCGCTCGTACTCGGCGAAATGCTTGTAGCGGCCCCACCGCCGGTAGACCGGGTTGCGCAGGGTTTGCGCCTTGTCCTCGAAACAGGGGTCGGCCGCGTAATACACGTCCAGCCCCGGCATCTTGTTGAAGCCGATCACCCGATCAACCGGGCGCTTGGCCAGATCGGCCTCGACCCAGGCGGTAAAACGCTCGTTGCGGGTGTGGTTGAACAGCGCCTTGACCGGCGCGATCAGCACCTCGAAGCCCTTTGGCTTCTCGCCTTCCCAGATCATCGCGTAAACGCGAATGGCATGACCGCGCCGCTGGCATTCCAGGGCGATGCGCATGAAGTCGCGCTGCAGTCCGCCAAAGGGAAAGTATTTGTACAGCACAAAGGCCAACTGCATCAGGTTGTCTCCGACGACCGCAACAGGGCCTTGAGTTCGCTGGCGACGCGCTCCGGGGGAAGCTCGTCGAAGCAGGGTTTGTGTCGATCACCCTTGCCGGCGTTCGGCCCGGTGCGCACAGGTGCACCTGGGAGCGCCCATAGGCGCCGACGCGGCCCGGCAAGGTCGGGCCATAGAGCGAAATGCTCGGCACGTCCAGCGCGGCGGCGAGATGCCCAAGGCCAGTGTCCACCGCGACGCAGGCTCGCGCACCGGCCACGACCTTGGCGATGCCGCCCAGGTTGAGACGAGGCAGTACGGAGACGCTCGGCAGCCCGGCAGCGATTCGCTCGGCTCTGGCCTTTTCGTCGGCATTTCCCCAAGGCAGTCGGATCGCCCAGCCGAACTCGCTCATTCGCTCGGCCAGTTCACGCCAGTAACGCTCGGGCCAGTGCTTGCTTGGCCAGGTGGTGCCATGCAGGAACAGCAGATAGGGCTGGTCGCTGGGCGCAGCCAACTGGCTACGATCCAGCCCATAGTCGGCCACCGTGTCGGCGGCCGGATATCCCAGTGCCTGGGCGAACAACTGCCGTACCCGCTCCAACGCATGCTGTTCGCGCCCGACGCTATAGCGTCGATCGTAAAAGCGCGCGGCCAACGGTTCACGGGCGGAATCGCGATCCAAACCGGCCACCGGAGCCGGGGCATATCGGGTCAACCAGGCGCTCTTGAGCAACCCCTGTGCGTCGATCACGAGATCGTAGCGGGTCTCTCGCAAGCGCGCCTTGAAACGCTGCCATTCGCCGGAACGCAGCGCCCGTAGCGGATGCTGGCGCCAACGGCGAATCGCGACCGGTATGACCTGGGCCACGGCTGGGTGCCAGGCCGGGATCTCGGCGAACCCCTCCTCTACCACCCAATCGAACTGGATGCCCGGTAGCGCGCGCGCGGCATCGGTCAGCGCCGGAAGGGTGTGGACCACATCGCCCAGCGAAGAGGTCTTGACCAACAGCACCCTCACTCAGCGTACCTCGACCGGCTGCGGCGCCGGGCGCTCCAGCGCCTCGATGACTGCACGGGGCTTGAGGTCGCGCATGCAGTTGTTGTGACCAAAACGGCAGGTGCGTTCGAAACAGGGCTGCAATCGAGCCCCAGACGCACGATCTCGACCTGGTCGGACAGCGGCGGGGTGAATGCCGGTGAGGTCGAACCGTAGACGGAAACCAGGGGTCGCCCCAGCGCGGCGGCCACGTGCATGAGCCCGGAATCGTTGGAAACCACCGCATCGGCGCACGACAGCAGGTCGATGGCTTCGGCCAGGCTGGTTTCGCCGGCCAAGTTCAATGCTTCCTCCCGCAAGCCCGGGATCAGACCCTGGAGGATCTCCTCGCCCACGGCATGGTCATTCTTCGAGCCGAACAGCCAGACCTGCCACCCTTCGCGAACCCTCGCTTCGGCGACCTTGGCGAAGTACTCCGCCGGCCAGCGTTTGGATTCGCCGAATTCAGCGCCCGGACACAGCGCCAGCACCGGCCGATCCAGACTCAGGCCGAAGCGCGCCAGGGCCGCATCGCGGCTCTGCTCGACGATGCTCAGCGAAGGTTTGGGATAGGGTTTTGGCAACTCGGCGCCCGGCTCGTAGGCCAGCGCCATGAATCGTTCGATCATCAAGGGGTAGCGCTGCTTGTCCAGCCTGCGAATGTCGTTGAGCAGGCCGAAGCGCATCTCGCCACGCCACCCGGTACGCTTGGGGATGCCGGCGAAAAACGTACCAGCGCCGACTTCAGCGAGTTGGGCAGCAGGATCGCCTGCTCGTATCGCCCTCTCAGGCTCTGCGCAACGTTGCGCCGTGTCGCCATGTCGAGCACGCCATGCCCGACGGGAAAGCTCAACGCCTGCCGGACCTCGGGCATGCGTTCGAGAATAGGCCGACTCCATTCGGGCGCGAGCACGTCGATCTGGCAGTCGGGATGGCGCTGTTTCAAGCAGACGAACAATGTCTGCGCCATCACCATGTCGCCGACCCAGCTGGGACCTACGATCAGAATATTCATAAGCTGAAAGCCATGAGCATGAAGCTGGAAGCAAGTGCCGGAGTGGTCTTCACGTCCGGCTTCCGACTTCCAGCTTGCGGCTTACTTGACCAGCGTCCGCCATTCGCCATGCGCGTCGGTCTTGCCGGTCACGAGATCGAAATAGGCCTTCTGGACACGCTCGGTCACCGGGCCACGGCGACCAATGCCGATACTGCGGCCATCGACCTCGCGAATCGGGGTGACTTCCGCGGCGGTGCCGGTAAAGAAGGCCTCGTCGGCGATATAGACCTCATCGCGGGTGATGCGTTTTTCCACCACCTTGATGCCCAGCTCATCGGCCAGGGTCAGTACCGTGGCGCGGGTGATGCCATTGAGGCAGGCGGTAACCTCCGGGGTGTAGATCACGCCATCCTTGATGATGAAGATGTTTTCCCGGACCCCTCGGCCACATAACCTTCGGGATCCAGCATCAGCGCTTCGTCGGCGCCGCCGGAAATGGCTTCCTGCAGGGCCAGCATGGAGTTGATGTAGGCGCCGTTGGACTTGGCGCGGGTCATGCTGATGTTGACATGGTGTCGAGTAAAGGAGCTGGTGCGTACCTTGATGCCCATCTCGAGCGCCTCGTCGCCCATGTAGGCGCCCCAGTGCCAGGCCGCGACGATCACATGCACCTTCAGTCCGGAGGCACGCAGCCCCATGCCTTCGCTTCCGTAGAAGACCATCGGGCGAATGTAGGCGCTTTCCAGGTTGTTTTCGCGAACGGCGGCGCGGGTCGCCTCGTTGATCTCTTCCTTCGAATACGGCATCCGCATGTTCATGATGTGTGCCGAATCGAACAGGCGATCGGTGTGCGCCTGCAGGCGGAAGATCGCGGTGCCGGCCGGCGTGTCGTAGGCACGCACGCCCTCGAAAACCCCCATGCCGTAGTGCAGGGTGTGAGTCAGCACATGGGTGGTCGCGTCGCGCCACTGAACCAGCTCACCGTCATACCAGATCACGCCATCACGATCGGCCATCGACATTAGTTGCCACCTCGGAATTCGATAAATGCTGTTTGCAGACGAGTCAGCTGAGTCCCAGCTCACGCCAGATGCGCATCACCGCGCGGCGCTCGTCGTGAAATTGATCCCCACTCACCAAGCCAGGCAGTTTCTGCAGTGATTGCCGGTGGGCCGCGGCGCGGTATGCCTTGTAGGCATCCTGCAGCAGCCGCACCTCATCGCCGGTCATCAACCCGGCCTGCTCCAACCCGTCGAGAATGCGGATGTTATCGGTATAGCGCAGCAGTTGCGGATGCTGGTGCGACCACGCCAAAGCCGCGTATTGCACCATAAATTCGATATCCACGATACCACCGGCATCCTGCTTGAGGTTGAACTCGCCCTCGGGCAGGAAGGCGTTTTCGGCGGTGCCGGCCTGGGTCGCTCGCGTTCCGAGATTGTCGCGCATCTTCGCTCGCATCTCGCTCACCTCGCGACGCAACTGGTCGAGATCACGCTGGCGACCAAGCACCGAGGCGCGGACCTTTTCGAAGTCCGCTGCCAATTGCCGACAACCGACCAGCACCCGTGCGCGGACCAGCGCCTGATGTTCCCAGGTCCAGGCGTCCTGGCTCTGATAGCGGTCGAAAGCACTCAGCGAACTGACCAGCAACCCCGACGCGCCCGACGGTCGCAGGCGCATGTCCACTTCGTACAGTTGGCCAGAGGTGGTCTGAGTGGTCAGCAGATGGATGATCCGCTGGCCCAGGCGGGTAAAGAACTGCGCGCCATCGATGGGCTTGGCGCCGTCGGTCTCGGCGTTGGGATCACCGTCGTGGATGAACACCAGGTCCAGGTCCGACCCGTGCCCAAGCTCGATGCCCCCGACCTTGCCATAGCCGAGAATGATGAACGCCGGGTCGCAGAGGCTGCCGTCGACGCGCCGCGGCTGCCCATGCCGCGCCACGGTATGGCGCCAGGCGAGCTGCAGGACTTGCTCGAGAATGGCCTCGGCCAGCCAGGTCAGGTAGTCGCTGACCTTCATCAACGGCAGCGTACCGGCGATTTCCGAAGCGGCGACGCGCAGCCGATGCGCCAGCTTGAAGTGGCGCAGCGCCTCCATCTGTTGTTCCAGATCGTCTTCTGGAATGCGCGCAAGGCGCTCACGCAATTCGGCAGCCAGCTCCGGCGCCTGGGGCGGGCTGAACAGCCGCCCGGCGTTGAGCAATTCATCCAGCAGGAGCGGGAAGCGCGTGATCTGTTCGGCGATCCAAGGGCTGCCCGCGCAGAGCTCGAGCAACCGCTGCAAGGCACCCGGGTTTTCCGTCAGCAGCACGAGATAGGCCGAGCGCCGCGCCACGGCCTCGACCAGCGGCAAAACACGCTCGAGAACCAGATCCGGGTCGTCCTGCTCCACGGCCTGCGCCAACAGACGCGGAATGAAGGCATCCAGCCGCTCGCGCCCCAGGCGCTGCATGGTGCGCACCTGGCTGCCGCTGCGCAGTGCGGCGAGCCGCTGGCAGGCCGCCTGGGCATCACGAAAACCGGCATCGGCCAGCTGGCGACAGGCATGCTCCTCGTCCCAGTCCTGTTCCCAGAGCGGCAGCCACTCGCCGCCAACCAGCGTCTCGCCTTCGCTGCCCTCGTCCTCGTCGGGGTCGGCGATGACCTGATGGAAATGCCAATCGACGCGCTCGCGCCAGTGCAGGAGCTGCTTGTGAAAGCTCGCCCAGTCGTCGAAGCCCATGATGAAGGCGACCCGGTCACAGTCCGTCTGGTTCTCCGGCAGCATCTGGGTCTGTCGGTCATCTATGGCCTGCAGCGCATGCTCGGTGTAACGCAGAAATTCGTATGCCTCGCGCAATTCGTCCACGGCTGGCGCTGGAAGGTAGCCCTGACCGGCAAGGGTCGCCAGCACCTTCAGCAGCGGTCGCTGCTGCAGACTCAGATCGCGGCCTCCGTGAATGAGCTGGAAGGCCTGGGCGATGAACTCCACCTCACGGATACCACCGGAACCCAGCTTGATATTGGCAGCCATCCCCTTGCGCCGGACCTCTTGCTGGATCAACTGCTTCATGGTGCGCAGCGCATCGATTGCGGAGAAGTCGAGATAGCGCCGATAGACGAAGGGGCGCAGCATCTCCAGCAGCTCCTTGCCTGCCGCCTGGTCACCCGCCACCACACGAGCCTTGATCATGGCGTAGCGTTCCCAGTCCCGCCCCTGGTCCTGGTAGTACTGCTCCAACGCGTTGAAGCTGAGCACCAGCGAGCCGGACGATCCGTACGGACGCAGACGCATGTCGACTCGAAACACAAACCCGTCGACCGTGGGCGCATCGAGCGCCTTGATCAGCCGCTGGCCCAGGCGAATAAAGAACTCCTGATTGTCCAGCGCCCGTCGAGCGCCCACCGTCTCGCCCCCCTCCGGGTAGCCAAAGATCAGGTCGATATCCGATGACAGGTTCAACTCGCGCGCACCCAGCTTGCCCATGCCCAGGATGACCATGTGCTGCGGCTCGCCACTGCGCCGCCCGGTCGGGACGCCGAACTGAGTGCAATGGCGCTCGTACAACCAGCCATAGGCCAGATCGATACAGGCATCGGCCAGGTCGGACAAATCGCCGCAGGTCTCGGCCAGATCCGCCTGACGGCTCAGATCGCGCCAGACGATGCGCACTTGCTGACGTGTGCGAAAACGCCGCAACCGCCGCGCCAAGTCGTCCTCGTCAGCGCAGTCGGCCAGGGCTTCGGCGAGCGATGCGCGCATTTCGCCGTCTTTCAGCTTCCGCTCCAGCAACCCGGCCGATGCCAGGCTCAGCAACATCGCGGGATCTCGGCTAACCTGTTCGCTGACGAAGTCACTGGCCGCACACACCCGACCGAAGATGTCGCGCCGTGACACAGGCCAGGCAATGAACGCCTCCACGGCCTGCGCCGATGAGTCGCGCAGTGCATCGAGGAACGTCTCCTCGGCACGACTGACCAAAGAGAGGAGCGAGGAAGGCAGCGCAACCAGCGATGGCAGACTCATAGGATTCCTTAGCGCAAAGGTTGGCTACAAGACAGCGTCGGCACCGGTACAGAGCCCCTGGAGCCAGCGCCAGCCGGCCCGGCCGACTCGCTGTGCGTGTAGTTTTACTACGAATGATTGTTACAGGGGGCTGAATCGAACGCGGTTTTGTAGTAAAACTACAGGGCCCGGCTCTACCCCCGGCATTACATCCAAGAACATATACGCACCGGCCCAAAAAGCCGGCAGCGAAGTCAGGCAACCGATTCTGGAAGCCTTTCCGCCCTGGAGCAAGCCATGCAAGATCTCGATCCCGTCGAAACCCAGGAATGGCTGGACGCCCTCGAGTCCGTTCTCGACCGCGAAGGTGAAGACCGCGCCCACTATCTGCTGACCCGGATGGGGAGCTGGCCACCCGCAGTGGCACACCGCTGCCGTACGGCATCACCACACCGTACCGCAACACCATTCCCGTCACTCGCGAAGCCAAGATGCCCGGCGACCTGTTCATGGAGCGTCGCATTCGCTCCCTGGTTCGCTGGAACGCACTGGCGATGGTGATGCGCGCCAACCTGAAGGACCCGGACCTGGGTGGCCACATCTCCACCTTCGCCTCCAGCGCGACGCTCTACGACATCGGTTTCAACTACTTCTTCCAGGCGCCGACCGAAGAACATGGCGGCGACCTGATCTACTACCAGGGCCACGCATCGCCGGGCATCTACGCCCGCGCTTTCCTCGAAGGCCGCCTGACCGAAGAGCAGATGCTCAACTTCCGCCAGGAAGTCGATGGCAAGGGTCTTTCGAGCTACCCGCACCCGCACCTGATGCCCGACTTCTGGCAGTTCCCGACCGTTTCCATGGGCCTGGGCCCGATCACCGCCATCTACCAGGCACGCTTCATGAAGTACCTGGAGAACCGCGGCTTCATCCCGGCCGGCAAGCAGCGCGTCTGGTGCTTCATCGGCGACGGCGAGTGCGACGAGCCGGAAACCCTCGGCGCCATCTCCCTGGCCGGCCGCGAGAACCTCGACAACCTGGTGTTCGTCATCAACTGCAACCTGCAGCGTCTGGACGGCCCGGTGCGCGGCAACAGCAAGATCATCCAGGAACTGGAAGGCGTGTTCAAAGGCGCCAACTGGAACGTCAACAAGGTCATCTGGGGTCGCATGTGGGACCCGCTGTTCGCCATGGACGAAGACGGCCGCATGCAGCGCCGAATGGACGAGGCGATCGACGGCGAATACCAGAACTACAAGGCCAAAGACGGCGCCTACGTTCGCAAGCACTTCTTCGGGGCCGATCCGGAGCTGCTCAAGCGCGTCGAGAAGATGTCCGACGAAGAGGTCTGGAAGCTCAACCGTGGCGGCCATGACCCCTACAAGGTCTATGCGGCCTATCACCAGGCGGTCAACCACAAGGGTCAGCCAACCGTCATCCTGGCCAAGACCATCAAGGGCTACGGCACCGGTGCCGGTGAGGCTAAGAACATCGCCCACAACACCAAGAAAGTCGATATCGACAGCCTGAAGAAATTCCGCGATCGCTTCGACATCCCGGTCAACGATTCGCAGCTCGAAGAGCTGCCGTTCTACCGCCCGGCCGAAGACAGCGCGGAGATGAAATACCTGCGCAAGTGCCGCGAAAAGCTCGGCGGATCGCTGCCACAGCGCCGTCCGAAGAGCTTCAGCATTCCCACACCGCCGCTGGAAACCCTCAAAGCCGTGCTCGACGGCTCCGGCGACCGGGAAATCTCCACCACCATGGCGTTCGGCCGGATCCTCTCGCAACTCGTCAAAGACAAGGATCTGGGCAAGCGCATCGTACCGATCCTCGCCGACGAAGCACGCACCTTCGGTATGGAAGGCATGTTCCGCCAGCTGGGCATCTACTCGCCGGTGGGGCAGCTGTACGAGCCGGTCGACCGCGACCAGGTGATGTACTACCGCGAAGAGCGGGACGGCCAGATCCTCCAGGAAGGCCTCAACGAGGCGGGCGCGTTCTCCTCGTTCATCGCCGCCGGTACCGCCTACAGCAACTACAACCAGCCGATGCTGCCGGTCTACATCTTCTATTCGATGTTCGGCTTCCAGCGCATCGGCGACCTGGCCTGGGCCGCCGGCGATGCACAGACCCGTGGCTTCCTCTTGGGTGGCACCTCCGGGCGCACCACGCTCAATGGCGAAGGCCTGCAGCACGAGGACGGTCACAGCCATATCCTCGCCAGCACCATCCCCAACTGCCGCAGCTATGACCCCACCTACGGCTACGAGCTGGCGGTGATCATGCATCACGGCATGCACGAAATGATGGAGCAGCAGAAGAGCGTCTACTACTACATCACCGTGATGAACGAGAACTACCAGCAGCCGGCCATGCCGCAGGGTGTCGAGGACGGCATCATCAAGGGCATGTACCTGCTCGAAGAAGCCAAGGGCGACTTCAAGCACCGCGTGCAGTTGCTGGGCTCGGGCACCATCCTGCGTGAAGTGCGCGCCGCGGTGGACATCCTCGCCAAGATGGGCGTCGGCGCCGATGTCTGGAGCGTGACCAGCTTCAACGAGCTGCGCCGTGACGGCCTGGCAGTGGATCGCTGGAACCGCCTGCACCCGACCGAGGAGCCACGCAAGAGCTACGTCGAGCAGTGCCTGGAAGGCCGCGAAGGCCCGGTCGTGGCCTCCACGGACTACATGAAGCTGTTCGCCGACCAGATCCGCCAGTGGGTCCCGTCCCGCGAATACCAGGTGCTGGGCACCGACGGCTTCGGTCGTAGCGACTCGCGCGCCAAGCTGCGCGATTTCTTCGAAGTCGACCGTCGCTGGGTCGCCGTTGCGGCGCTGCAAGCACTGGCCGATCGCGGCGCCATCGAACGCAAGGTCGTGGCCGATGCCATCACCGAGTTCGGTATCGACCCCGAGAAGCGCAATCCCCTGGATTGCTGATGCTGCGTGCGCACAGGAGAACCTAACGTGAGTGAAACCATACGCGTACCCGACATCGGCAGCGGTGAGGGTGAAGTAATCGAGTTGTTCGTCAAGGTTGGTGATCGTATCGAAGCCGACCAGAGCATCCTGACGCTCGAGTCCGACAAGGCCAGCATGGAAATCCCCGCGCCGAAGGCCGGGGTGGTGAAGAGCCTGAAGGTCAAGCTGGGCGACCGGCTGAAGGAAGGCGACGAGCTACTCGAGCTGGAAAGCGAAGAAGGCGCGGACAACGAGGCGCCAGCGCAAGCCGCAGCCGAACCGGCCGCTGCCAGCAGTGGCGGCCCGGCTGACGAAACCGAAGCGCCTACGCCCCCAGGTGATGACAATCCGTCCGCCTCGGCGGGCGAAGGCGAATCGCAAGAGATCAAGGTTCCGGACATCGGCTCGTCCGGCAAGGCCAGCGTGATCGAGATATCAGTGAAGCCCGGCGACACCATCGCCGCCGAGCAGGCACTGATCACGCTCGAGTCGGACAAGGCCAGCATGGAGATCCCCTCGCCGGCCGCTGGCATGGTCGAAAGCATTTCGGTCAAGGTCGGTGACGAAGTCGGCACTGGCGACCTGATCCTCATCCTCAAGGGCGCAGCCCCCGCCAAGCCGGCCGCCAGCAAGGCACCGGCAAGCGAAGCGGCGAGCGCACCGAAGGAGAAACTCAGCGAACAGGCCACCGAGGCGCCCAGCGAAGCCGGCGGCGAATCCGTGGAAGAGGTCCGCATTCCGGATATCGGCTCCAGCGGCAGCGCCAACGTCATCGAAGTGATGGTCAAGGCTGGCGACAGCGTCGAGGCAGATCAGTCGCTGATTACCCTTGAGTCCGACAAGGCCAGCATGGAAATTCCTGCGCCCAAGGCGGGCGTGGTGGAATCACTGTCGATCAAGGTCGGTGACGAGGCCAAGACCGGCGATCTGATCCTGACCTTGAAGGTCAAGGGTGCCGCGGCGCCGAAAAAGGCCGAGAGCAAACCGCAGGAAGCGGCTGCGCAGCAGCAGGCCGTGGCGCCGAACAAGCAAGGCGTGCCGGAAGCCAAGGCCGCCGCTACACCCGCGCCCGCCGTCAGCGGCCCGAGCAAGGCCGGCAGCAAGGTACACGCCGGTCCGGCGGTACGTATGACCGCTCGTGAGTTTGGCGTCGACCTGGCGGATGTTCAGGGCACAGGGCCCAAGGGGCGCATCCTCAAGGAAGACGTCCAGGCCTACGTCAAGAGCATGATGAACAAGGCCAAGCAGGCGCCCACCGAAGGGGCTTCAGGCGGTGCCGGCATCCCGCCGATTCCGACCGTCGACTTCAGCCGCTTCGGCGAGGTCGAGGAAGTCCCGATGACCCGCCTGATGCAGGTAGGCGCGGCCAACCTTCATCGCAGCTGGCTGAACGTGCCCCATGTCACCCAGTTCGAGTCAGCCGACATCACCGAGCTGGAGGCCTTCCGCGTGGCGCAGAAGGCAGTGGCAGAGAAGGCCGGCGTCAAGCTGACCGTGCTGCCGCTGCTGCTCAAGGCGTGCGCGCATCTGCTCAAGGAGCTGCCGGACTTCAACAGCTCGCTCGCGCCGAGCGGCAAGGCGCTGATTCGCAAGAAGTACGTGCATCTAGGCTTCGCCGTGGATACACCGGACGGCCTGATGGTGCCGGTCATTCGCAACGTGGATCAGAAGAGCCTGCTGCAACTGGCTGGCGAAGCGGCGGAGCTGGCCGAGAAGGCACGCACCAAGAAGCTGTCCCCGGACGCGATGCAGGGCGCCTGCTTCACCATCTCCAGCCTTGGTCACATTGGCGGCACCGGCTTCACGCCGATCGTCAACGCGCCGGAGGTGGCGATCCTTGGTGTGTCCAAGGCGGCGATGCAGCCGGTATGGGATGGCAAGGCGTTCCAGCCGCGCCTGATGCTGCCGCTGTCGCTGTCTTATGACCATCGCGTCATCAACGGCGCCGCAGCGGCACGCTTCACCAAGCGACTGTCGGAACTGCTCGCCGATATTCGTACGATGCTGCTGTGAGTCGTTGACCCATGAAAAAACCCGCCTCGGCGGGTTTTTTCATGTTCGGGTCCGATACCTTGTCGTTCAGCCCTTCTGCAAATTGCGAAGCAGGAAGGACAAGGCCTTGGCCAGCTCCTCGGCACCCTGCGGATCACGCAGGATCGTCAGCCAGGGCTCGCCGCCCGGCGTATTGCCGAAAGTGCAGACGACGCCCTGAGTCGGGCATCGGTATTGCAAGTAGGGATCGAGGCCGAAGACGCTGAGGCTGCGATTTCGGACGGCCAGGTTACCTGAGGCATCGCGGCGCTCCTCGCGTATGCGCAACTCGCCAGGGTCGCCGACGTCGAGGCGGTAGTCCAGGTCGTGTGGATCTGGTTGGCCAACCTGGTAGGACGCGCGCAAGCCGTAAGTCTTTAGCAGCGCGTTGGCATGCGCCAGCAAGGCCTGGCGCTCGTCGCCGGTCAGGTAGAGCGACTTCAATTCGGCCAGGTATCGGGCTGGTTCGTCGGAGCCAAGGGTGTTGGTTTCAGCGGCTCTCAGCGGCCCGGTTGCAACAACTAGCGCCGAGATCATCAGGAAGTTCAGTAGCCGGCTTGTCAGTCCCTGCTGCATGATGCACCCTTGCGATAATTAATGTTATTTAGCCATCGCTCTGCCGAGAAACACGCCTAGATAGGGACCGACAGAGCAATTCCCGCAGCATACTGGAAGCAAACCGCTCGATGAAAATACATACCGATGCCGCCAGCCGCCTGGCGACCGAGGTTGTGACGCAGTTGCCAGTGCCTTCCAGGCTCGGCATGCTGCGCTTCGAGCGCCTGAACGAATCCAGCTGGGCCCTGCTCTTCCTCGATCCTGCCTGCGAACGCTACCTCGGCCAACCGGCCCATGAATTGTGTTCCCTCATCGATTCTCCCTATGCGAGCCTGATGGAGCCGCAGGCACGACTACACCTGCATGACGTCATCCAGGCGCAATTGGCCGACCGTGGACACTACTCGGTTCGCTATTGCGTCCATGCCGCGAGCGGTACGCTGGATCTGCTCGAAATTGGTGAGCTCGTCCAGCAATACGGTCGCGAAGTGGTGCGCGGCTATCTGATTGTCGAACCACACGGACCTACGGCCTCGCCGGCACTCGAGACGGAGAATGCAAAGCTTAGATCGTCTTTGGAGTTCTACCAGCAAGCTCAGGACGAACACCTCGAGCACCTGATCCGCTCCCGTGCCCAGCAGAGCCTGATCGTCCGGCTCGCGCGGCACCGCTACAGTTCGCCGAATCCCCAGCTCGAGGCGGCACAGTTGATCACCCGGGCGGCAAGCGAAGCTTACGGCATCGCTCGGGCCGCGATCTGGCACGTCAACGGCAGTCATCTGCAAGCCATCGCCGCCTACCGGCGCGATACCAACAGTCACGAATACCCCGACGCGCTCGATATGTCGGTCTGCCCCCGCTACCTGGACGCCATCCACAGCAGCCGCGCCATCGATGTCCCCAATGTCGTCGACGACCCTCGCACTCAGGAGCTGGTGGAGCCATTTTTCAAGCCGCGCGGGATCACCTCGATACTCGACGCCACCATTCGCGTCGGCGGCGAAGTGATCGGCGTGCTCTGCCTGGAACATTCGGGCTGTGCACGTGCCTGGCATACCGACGAGGTCGCATTCGCCGGCGAGCTGGCTGACCAGTACGCCCAGGTGCTCGCCAACCAGCAGCGGCTGAGCGCCACCCATACCCTGCACCTGTTCCAACGCGCCGTGGAACAGAGTGCCAGCGCCTTCATACTCGTCGACCGAGACGGCGTGGTGGACTATGTGAACCCGAGTTTCACCTCCATCACGCAGTTCACGGCCGAGGAGGTTCGCGGACGGCGGTTGGCAGAGCTGACGGCCCTGGAAAACCTCAGTGAACTGTTGTTCGATACCTCCTCGGCACTGGTGAACAGCAACAGCTGGCAAGGCGAGTTCCGCAGCCGGCGCAAGAACCTCGAGCCGTACTGGGGGCAGCTGTCGATCTCAAGGTGTTTGGTGAAACCGGTGAACTCACGCACTACATCGGCATCTACGAAGACATCACCCACAGCAAGCTCGCGCAGCAACACATCGAACGGCTGGCCTACACCGACAACCTGACCAACCTTGGTAACCGCCCCTTCTTCATACGCAGCATAGAAGAACGCTTCGCACGCAGCGCCAGCCCGAAGCTCTGCCTGTTGCTGGTGGACATCGACAACTTCAAGCGTATCAACGACAGCCTCGGACACCAGACCGGCGACAAGCTGCTGACCAGTCTGGCCCGACGGCTGCGCAACAGCCTCAACCGCGACAGCGTTCTGGCGCGCTTCGCCAGCAACGAATTCGCCCTGCTGCTCGACGACATGGACCTCGAAGAAGGCCATCGTCTTGCGAACCAGGTCCTGCGCATCCTCGACAAGCCGTTGTTCGTCGACAAGCAGCTGATCACCGTCAGCGCCTCGCTGGGCCTGGCCTGCGCGCCGCTGCATGGGCGTGACCCGGAAACCCTGATGAAGCATGCCGGCCAGGCTTTTGCACAAGGCCAAGGCCAACGGCAAGAACCAGGTCCAGGTGTTCACCGAGGCGCTACACGCCGAGGCAAACTACAAGCTGTTCGTGGAAAACAACCTGCGCCGCGCCCTGGTGCAGAACGAGCTGGAGATCTTCTATCAACCCAAGCTCTGCCTGCGGACAGGCCGTCTGCAAGGCCTCGAGGCGCTGCTGCGCTGGCGTCACCCGGAAAGGGCATGATCCGCCCGGATCAGTTCATCAGCGTCGCCGAGGAAACCGGGCTGATCATCCCGATCGGCAAGTGGGTGGCTCGTGAGGCCTGCCGCATGAGCATGCAGCTTTCGGCGCTGGGCCATGGCACGCCTCGCATGGCGATAAACCTTTCACCGAAGCAGTTTTCCGACCCCGAGCTGGTCGAATCGATCGCTCGCGTGCTGGAGGAAGAGCGCCTACCGCCCGAAATGCTGGAGCTGGAACTCACCGAGAGTCTGCTGCTCGACGCCACCGACGAAACCCGACAACAGCTGAACGGCCTGAAGGCCCTGGGGGTTACCCTGGCCATGGACGACTTCGGCACCGGCTATTCCTCGCTCAGCTATCTGAAAAAATTCCCGATCGACGTCATCAAGATCGACCGCAGCTTCATCAAGGACATTCCCGACAATCAGGACGACATGGAGATCACCTCCGCCGTCATCGCCATGGCCCGCAATCTGCGACTCAAAGTCGTGGCCGAGGGAGTCGAAACCCCGGAGCAACTCGCTTTCCTGCGCCAGCATCGCTGCGATATCGGTCAGGGCTACCTGTTCGATCGGCCCATTCCAGGCAACCTCCTGCTTGCCAGCCTTGGCCGCTACCCCCGCTGGGTCTGACTGGCGACCGCTCACATCACCACTTACCGAAAAGCGCTTTGGTTTCTTGCGCCGTTGTCCTAGGCTTCCAGGCAGCCTTATGACTTTCGGTTCGAGGAATACCCATGACGTTGCGTTCGCAAATTCTCGTTCACAAGCAGGCGCTGCCCGACCAGAACCAGGCGCTGCCGGGCGCGCCACCCCGGTGCCGGTGCCCGAAGCGCACTTCGTCAATGGTCATCCATTGCAGCCACCGTTTCCGGCTCACCTGCAGCAGGCCATTTTTGCCATGGGCTGCTTCTGGGGTGCGGAGCGACGATTCTGGGAGCAGCCAGGCGTTTGGACCACCGCAGCGGGATACATCGGCGGCTACACGCCGAACCCCACCTATGAAGAAGTGTGCTCGGGGCTGACCGGGCATACCGAAGCGGTCCTGGTCGTTTTCGACCCGCAGCGGATCAGCTATGCCGCCTTGCTCAAGCTCTTCTGGGAAGCGCACAACCCAACTCAGGGTATGCGGCAGGGCAACGACACCGGCACCCAGTACCGCTCGGCGATCTACTGCCTGAACGAAGAGCAGCTGCAACAGGCCAGGGAAAGCGAGACGACCTTCCAGACAGCCCTGAACGAACAGGGATTCGGTCAGATCACCACTGAAATAGACGAGGCGCCGACGTTCTATTACGCCGAGGCCTACCATCAGCAATACCTTGCGAAGAACCCCGGGGCTATTGCGGGCTAGGTGGAACCGGCGTCTGTATGCCGGCTTGAAATGCCGCGCCGGGGCCCACGGGCTTCGGCGCGCTTAAGGCCAGTCACTTAATGCCGTCCGCCCTCCTCGCCGGCACTTATGCCCCAAAAAGAAAACCCCGCCGAAGCGGGGCCTTTGCAGACTGAATCCTGACATCCGTGACGTACGCCATCCTGGCGTCGTTCCCCTGAGCATTCCCTGTTATTCGACTTCGCTTCCTTACGCTCTGTCCTGGTTAGCAGACTACTCAGAGGTCTTGGGAACCTGTAGTAGCCAACTGCACCGCGCCATGTAAGCAATTGCTTACAAACCAACCATCCATGATTAAGCTTTGTAAGCAATTGACCATAGTGCAGGCCGGATTATGACCAAGCGTGATGGCACATTGTTCCGCAGACTGGCGAATTAATTTCAATGTGCCCTCATGCATTAAGTCATCAGAACTGATTCGCCTCCAGCAAATAGAGCGACTCGCTGCCCGCTTTCACGGACGCGGCCAGCGAATGGATACGTGGTAACAGGCGTGCAAAGTAGAACCGCGCCGTGCCCAGCTTGCTTGCGTAGAAGTCGTGCTCGCCGTCCTTACCCAGCGCAGCTGCCGCCATTCTGGCCCACATGTAGGCATAGGCGGTGTAGCCGAACGCGTGCAGATACTCGACCGAGGCAGCACCTATCTCGTTGGGGTTACGCTTTGCGCTCTCGAGCACGTGTGCAGTGAGTTCATCCAGAAGCTCGAGCGCCTTTACCAACGGGGCGGTGAACTCCCCCATCTCCGCGCCGGCATCGCGGCAGAAGCCGACGATCTCGTCGGAGAAGATACGGTACAGGTCGCCGCCGCTGCCCACGACCTTGCGACCGAGCAGATCCAGCGCCTGGATGCCATTGGTACCTTCATATATCTGGGTAATCCGGCAATCGCGGACCAACTGCTCCTGCCCCCACTCGCGGATGAAGCCATGCCCACCGAAGACCTGCTGGCCATGAATGGTGGACTCGAGCCCCACATCGGTCAGAAAGGCCTTGGCTACAGGCGTGAGCAGCGCGACCAGCGCTTCGGCGCGCTGGCGGGCTTCGGCGTCCTCGCTGAACTTGGCCGTGTCGAGCTGCATCGCGACATAGGTCGAAAAGGCCCGCCCGCCCTCGTTGAGGGCCTTCATCGTGAGCAGCATACGGCGCACGTCCGGATGCACGATGATGGGGTCGGCGGCCTTGTCCTGCGCAACCGGGCCGGTCGGCGCGCGGCTTTGGATACGCTCGCGGGCATATTCGACGGCACTCTGGTAGGAGCGCTCGCCAGTGGACAAGCCTTGGATGCCGACGCCCAGACGCTCGTAGTTCATCATGGTGAACATCGCGGCGAGGCCTTTGTTCGGCTCACCCACCATCCAGCCGGTGGCGCCGTCGAAATTCATCACGCAGGTGGCCGAGGCCTGAATACCCATCTTGTGCTCGATCGAGCCACAGGACAGGGTATTGCGCGAACCGAGCGAGCCGTCGTCGTTGACCATCACCTTCGGCACCAGGAACAGCGAAATGCCCTTGGAACCGGCCGGCGCGTCTGGCAGTTTGGCCAGCACCAGGTGGATGATGTTTTCGGTCAGATCGTGCTCACCGCCGGTGATGAAGATCTTGGTGCCACTGATCTTGTAGGAGCCATCGGCCTGCGGTTCGGCCTTGGTGCGAATGATGCCCAGGTCGGTACCGGCATGCGGCTCGGTCAGGCACATGGAACCAGCCCAAAGGCCCGCGTACATGTTCGGCAGATATTTCTGCTTCAGCGCCTCGCTGGCGTGCGCATAGATGGACAGGCAGGCGCCGGAGGTGAGCATCGGATAGAGCCCGAAAGCCAGGCTCGCCGAGTTCATCATTTCCTCGACCTGCGCCGAGATCGCCTTGGGCATGCCCATGCCGCCGTAGGCCGGGTCGCCACCGACGCCGACCCAGCCGCCCTCCGCGTACAACTTGTAGGCCTCGGGATAGCCAGCCGGGGTGGTCACCGAGCCGTCCTGCCAGCGGCAACCTTCCTCGTCACCGCTTCGGTTCAGAGGTGCGATGGTACCGGCAGTGATCTTGCCGGCTTCTTCGAGGATCGCCTCGGCAGTCTCGGCGTCAACCACCTCGGCCAGCGCTGGCATGGCGCGCCAGTGGCTCGGGGCGTCGAACACTTCGTTGAGGACGAACCGCATGTCGCGAAGGGGTGCCTTGTAGTCAGCCATGGAAACCTCGCTGGGACTGTTACCGGCCGGTGTGGCCGCTTGCTTGTCAGCGAGTCTAGCCGACACCTCTAGAGGGCCGAAGCGTCTGTTTTTGACCGATCGGTTCTACCGACGAGCAGCCATTGCCGGTGAAAAGAGCCCAGCCGTCCCGGCATGTGAAAACGCGGCGAGCCAACCAAGCAAGACAGAACGGTGAGCGAGCGGGCTCGCCTAGACGAACCCGCTTTTTTACGCAGCAGCATCCGGGCCGCAGCCCCAATGTCTTTGCTGGCCGCGCTCACGACGCTCGCGGATCAGGCACTGAAATGCTCGGCCGGAAGCTTCATCAGGCTTTCGCTGCCTGCCTCGATGGCGGCCAGGTGCGCGGCCGTGCGCGGCAGCAGGCGCTTGAAGTAGAAGTCGCAGGTGGCCAGCTTGGCTTCGTAGAAACCCCGCTCACTGGCGCCCTGTTCAATCTTTTCCCGAGCAACCATGGCCATGCGCAACCAGAAATAGCCAAGGATGAAATAGCCGCAGTACATCAGGTAGTCGAGCGCCGCGGCGCCGACTTCATCCGGGTTCTTCATCGCAGCCATGCCAATGCGTGCGGTCACCTCGCCCAGCTGCTTGTTCAGCCGCGCCAGCTCAGCGATCTGCGAGGCGAAGTCGGCATGTCCCGTGTTCGCCTCGCAGAACCGGTGCACCTGCTTGGTGAACGCCAGCATCAGCTTGCCCTGGCTGCCAAGGACCTTGCGCCCGAGCAGGTCAAGCGCCTGGATGCCGTTGGTTCCTTCGTAGATCGGCGCGATGCGTGCGTCACGCACCAGCTGCTCCATGCCCCACTCGCGGATGTAACCATGCCCACCGAAGACCTGCATGCCGTGGTTGGTGACCTCGACGCCGGTCTCGGTCATGAAGGCCTTGCAGATCGGTGTGAGGAAAGCGAGCAGCCCCTCGGCCTCCTGTCGCTTACTCTCATCCGGGCTATGCAACTGATCGAGCAACTGCGCGGTGAAATAGGCCAACGCGCGATTGCCTTCGTTGAAAGCCTTCATCGTCAGTAGCATGCGCCGCACGTCGGGGTGAACGATGATCGGGTCGGCGGGCTTGTCCGGCGCCTTGACGCCGGTAAGCGAGCGCATCTGCAAGCGTTCGTTGGCGTATTTGACCGCACCCTGATAGCTGGCCTCGCCGTTACACAGGCCCTGCATGCCGGTGCCCAGGCGGGCGTGATTCATCATGGTGAACATGCAGTTCAGCCCCTTGTTCACCTCGCCGATGAGAAAGCCCTTGGCCTCGTCGAAGTTCATCACGCAGGTCGCCGAAGCCTTGATGCCCATCTTGTGCTCGATCGAGCCGCAGCTGACGCCATTGCGCTCACCGATGCCGTCGCCGGCCGGCAGGAACTTCGGCACGATGAACAGCGAGATGCCTTTGGTGCCGGCGGGCGCGTCGGGCAGTTTGGCCAACACCAGGTGCACGATGTTCTCGCTCAGGTCGTGCTCGCCGGCGGAGATGAAAATCTTGGTACCGCTGACAGCGTAGCTGCCGTCGGCCTGCGGCACGGCGCGGGTTTTGATGATGCCGAGGTCGGTGCCGCAGTGCGGCTCGGTCAGGCACATGGTGCCGGTCCAGCGGCCTTCGGTCATCTTGGTAAGGTAGGTCTGCTTCTGCGCTTCGCTGCCATGTGCGCTGATTGCCGCCATGGCGCCGTGGGTCAGGCCTGGGTACATGCCGAACGAAGTGTTGGCCGAGCCGACCATCTCGCCGATGACTAGCCCGAGCGAGTGCGGCAGACCCTGCCCACCGTAGGCCGGATCCGACGCCAGGCCCATCCACCCCCTTCGGCGTACTGGGCGAAGGCTTCCTTGAAGCCCTTGGGCGTGGTAACCACGGTGTCTTCGTAGTGGCATCCCTCTTCGTCGCCGCTACGATTGAGCGGCGCCAGTACCTGCTCGCAGAACTTGGCGCCCTCCTCGAGAATGGCATTGACCATGTCCGGCGTGGCATCGTCCGCTCCGATCGTGGCGTAGCTATTGGTGAAATCGAAGACTTCGTCGATCAGGAAGCGCATGTCGCGCAGGGGTGCCTTGTACTCGGGCATGTCATTTCTCCGGGACGTCCGTGGATACCGTTCCACGCTACTGCCCGGAAGACGAGTGCGCCAATGACATTGCAGCCGCTGAATGCGCGGCCATAAGCGCTAGCTGTCGGCAGCAGGGCGCTTGGTCGTGCGCACGGCACCGCGGCGGTTCTCGCCATGACAGCGGACGCAGTTCCGCCCGGCGCCCTTTGCGTTGTAGAGCGCCTGATCGGCCTGCTTGATGACCTCTTCCGGGTTGCGTTGCGTGGCCAGACGTTCCGCGACACCAATGCTGACGGTTACCGAAACTGCCTGGGTTGCGTTTTCACCACGCCGTTGCCGGCCCTGCGCGGAATCCTTCGGCCGGCTCGATCGGTCGCGCAGTTGCAGTGGGTAGCCCGCTACCGCTTCCCGCACCGCCTCCAGATAAGGCAGGCAATGCTCGAGGTCGCGCCCAGGGAACACCAGCGCGAATTCCTCTCCCCCGTAACGATAAGCCCGCCCGCCGCCACCCACTTTGCGCAGGCGGCTCGCCACCAGGCGCAAAACCTCATCGCCTACGTCATGGCCATGTGTATCGTTGAAGGCCTTGAAGCGATCCACATCGACCATGGCGATCACATATTGCCGTCCGAGGCGTTGAAGGCGCTCGTTCAAGGCCCGGCGGCCGGGCAGCCCGGTCAGCTCGTCCCTGAAGGCCATCTGATAGGCCTCCTGCGCAATGGCGATGACCAGCGCAAGCATCATCAAGCTGGCCAGGATATTGAGCGCACCCGGCCGACTGAATACCTGGGGCAGCATCAGCAGCAGCCCGATCAGCGCAACGCCGTGCGCGGCGTGTACCGGACGCGGCCGGCGCGCGTACTGGACGATCAACCCCGACAGGACCAGCAAGAATATCGGGTAGGCGAGTTGAATGAGCTGCAACCAGTCCGCCTGCAAGGCCGGCCAGCGGACCTCAGTGAGCCAGTCCAGCATCGAATCGGGAAAGCGCCGCGCCAGCGCGACGGTCGACACCGCCACGGCGAACAGCACCGCCAGCCGCGCCAAGCCATCCTGCAACAGATGCGTGCGCTCCTGCCACAAGGCAAACAGCCCGTACAACGCTGGCAACAGCAGGCTACACAGGTGAAAGGTCAACGCCGCGCTCGGTAGCAGCGCACCGGTCAGGCGGTAATGGTCGACCTGCGTGTCGAGCAGAAAATAGACGAGGTAGACGACGACCAGAAGGAATACTTCGCGGATCCGCGCATAGGCGATGCAGAACGCACCGCCAAGCAATAGCAGGACGGTCGGCAAGACGTTGAACAGGGAGGTGAAGAACTCGTTCAGGCTCGTCTGGCGCGCAGCCACCAGCCCGCCGACCAGCAAGGCCAAGGGCGCATAGAAATGGCTCAAGCGTGCAGGGTTCAGACGAGGCACGAAGGCTCCGGTAAACAGCCGCAGGATGCAGAGCAGGCATTGTGCCTGCACTTGGCCTGCGGTACATCCGTCTTCGCACGAAAGGGTGACCTGAGCATGACGATTACGCAAAAAAAACCGCTGCAACGTGCAGCGGTTTCTTCTCTTTGCGATGGACCTTAGTAGGCCAGCTCGAAGTGAGCTTCGTCCATATCCATCAGGTTATCGGCACCCGACAGCATGGCTTCTACATGGGTTCGCGTACGCGGCAGGATGCGCTGGAAGTAGAAGCGTGCGGTTTGTACCTTGGCGGCGTAGAAGCCGTCGGCGTCTTCACCCGCGGCGATCTTCTCGCTCGCCAGGCGCGCCATGTCGGCCCAGAAATAGGCCAGGCAGGCGTAGCCGCAGTACATCAGGTAGTCGACCGAAGCGGCACCCACTTCCTCGCGGTTCTTCATCGCGGCCATGCCGACCTTCATGGTGACGTCGCCCCACTCCTTGTTCAGCTTGGCCAGCGGCTCGACGAACCCCTTGATCGCCTCGTTGCCCTCGTTGGCCTGGCAGAACTTGTGCACGACCTTGGTGAAGCCCTTGAGCGACTCGCCCTGGGTCATCAGCACCTTACGCCCGAGCAGGTCGAGCGCCTGAATGCCGGTCGTACCTTCGTAGAGGCAGGAGATGCGGCTGTCACGCACGTTCTGCTCCATGCCCCACTCGGCGATAAAGCCGTGGCCACCGTAGATCTGCACACCGTGGTTGGCCGCTTCGAAGCCAACCTCGGTCATGAAGGCCTTGGCGATCGGAGTCAGGAAGGCCAGCATCGCATCAGCCGCCTTGCGCTGCTCTTCATCCTGGCTGCGCTGAACAATGTCGACCTGCTTGGCCGCGAAGTACAGCATCGCGCGGTTGCCTTCGGCGAACGCCTTCATGGTCAGCAGCATGCGGCGCACGTCAGGGTGCACGATGATCGGGTCGGCCGCCTTCTCCGGCGCCTTCGGGCCGGTCAGCGAACGCATCTGCAGGCGCTCACGCGCATAGCGGATACCGCCCTGGAAGCCGATCTCGGCGTGCGCCAGGCCCTGCAGTGCGGTACCCAGGCGGGCGGTATTCATGAAGGTGAACATGCAGTTCAGCCCCTTGTTCGGCGGGCCGATCAGGAAGCCGGTGGCGCCGTCGAAGTTCATCACGCAGGTCGCGTTGCCGTGGATGCCCATCTTGTGCTCGATGGACCCGCAGGTCACACCATTGCGCTCACCCACACCACCTTCGGCGTTGGGCAGGAACTTCGGCACGATAAACAGGGAAATACCCTTGGTACCTTCCGGCGCATCGGGAAGGCGGGCCAGGACGATATGGACGATGTTGTCGGCCATGTCGTGTTCGCCAGCTGAAATGAAGATCTTGGTTCCCGAGACCTTGTAGCTGCCATCGGCCTGGGGCTCGGCCTTGGTGCGCAGCATGCCGAGGTCGGTACCGCAATGCGGTTCGGTCAGGCACATGGTGCCGGTCCACTCACCGGAAACCAGCTTGGTCAGGTAGGTCTGCTGCTGCTCAGGCGTGCCATGCGCATGCAGGGTGTTCATCGCCCCATGGGACAGGCCGGGGTACATGCCCCAGGACCAGTTGGCCTCGCCGATCATTTCGCTGATGGCCATGCCCAGCGACTCCGGCAGACCCTGGCCGCCGTGCTCGACGTCATGCGCCAGGCTCGGCCAACCGCCTTCGACGAACTGCTGGTAGGCCTCCTTGAAGCCGGTCGGCGTCTTCACGCCGTTCTCGCTCCAGGTACAGCCTTCGGTGTCACCTACGCGATTGAGCGGAGCAATCACCTGCTCACAAAACTTCGCGCCTTCTTCGAGGATGGCATTGACCATGTCCGGGGTGGCGTCTTCACAACCCGGAAGGCTCTGATAGTGCGCCTCGTAGCCAAGCAATTCGTCACGTACGAAGCGGATATCGCGCAAGGGGGGCCTTGTAGTCAGGCATAGCGTAGACCTCAGCGGTGGATTCAGGTGGCTGGCGAATCAGCCACGCTAGGAATTGGTATGGACCCTTCCGGCACGCCCGGCAGGTCAAACAGGCGTTTGAAACATACGTTTAGGCCTGATCGATGTCAAGCAGCGACCCTGCCGCCGTTCGTCGGCGAAAGCGGCGGTGGACCAGATTGAGAATAGGCGGGATCGGGCAGGACAATACGACCAGCAGGCCAGCCGGGGCGGAGGAGATTGGAGGGATCAGGGTTGGGGGTTGATCAAGCCTTGGTGTTGATCAGGGTGCCCAGCACTTCGTCGGCTGTCTGCAACAGGCGAACGCCGGCCTTCGCCTGGTGTTCGCCGACCTTCATCTGCACCAACTGCTCGGTCAGCTCGACCGTTTCGGCAACCGCTTGGGAGGTATCGGCTGCAGGCAGGCTCGCGCCGGCCACTGCCCCTGCGGCCTGGTTGATGCGCTGCTGCCCGGCCTGAAAGGCCCCGAGACCGGAGGAAAGAATGCTGTCGATTTGCATGGCCGACACCCTGCGAAGCCAGATGGCCATCATTGAAGCAGAGACGCCATCATGGCGCCAGCAGTACGTCGTTATAACCAGCTTCCTTTTATTACCGAACGTGATGTACACGTTCATCGGAACAAAGGAATGCACGGGGTCGACCGGAGTCAGCTGTTCATCGGACCTTCCCCGGAGAAACGCCATGCCCTCCTCACCGTCGCCGCTAATCTCGTTGCACACCCCACCAGAGCAGACCGACCTCCCCAATCTCCGAGGCGTCGAACGCCTGGCGTCCGGCTTCGTTGGTGGCTGGCTCATCGCGCGCGGCCTGCGTAATGGACGGGTGTGGGGCCTTCTGGAACTGGCGGCTGGGGGCATGGCCATCGCCCGAGGCGGATCCGGCCGATGCAGCGCTAAACAGGCCCTGTCGCCCTCGCCCTACGAAAGCCAGCTCGCCGACGAACATCAGTGGGGACGTGCCCGCGCGTTATCCAAAAGCATCACGGTGAACCGGCCACGCGACGAGGTTTATCGCTACTGGCGCGACTTCAACAACATGCCGACCTTCATGGACTTCGTCGAGCGCGTCGAGGCCCGGGACGATCATCATGCCCACTGGGTTGCGAGGGTCCCGATGACCGACAAGACGCTCGAGTGGGACACCTACGTGACCGAAGACATCCCCGGGGAGCGCCTGGCCTGGCTTTCGGAAGTCGACGCACCGGTCCGCAATCTGGGCTGGGTGTCGTTCCGCGATGCGCCCAATGGCAGCGGCACGGAGATTCAAGCGGTCATTGCCCATGAGGTCCCCGGGGGCAGCTGGGCTATGCGCTCGCTCGGGGTGTCAGCAAGATCAGTGGCTTCAAGGCCGAGCAGGACCTACGCCGTTTCAAGCAACTCATGGAAACCGGTGAAATCTCGACTGGCCAGATGAATCGCGATCCGGCCGACAAGCACACCGGCATGGCCGCTACAGGGGAGGCACGATAATGCGCGCACTGACCTGGCAAGGCCCGAACAGGCTGCAAGTCGATACCGTGCCGGATCCGGAGATCGTCAACCCCAAGGACGTGATCCTCAAGGTGATCATGTCGTCGGTGTGTGGCTCCGACCTGCACTTGGTGGATGGCTACGTGCCAACGATGCACCCCGGCGACATCCTCGGGCACGAATTTCTCGGCGAAGTCGTGGAGACCGGTGCTGCCGTGACCCGTTTCAGCCGGGGCGACCGCGTCATCGCCATCTCCATCATCGGCTGTGGCGAATGCAGCCACTGCCAGGCGAACAACTTCAACTGCTGCGACAATTCGAACCCCAACAGTCCGGAAACCGAGCTGGCGTACGGCTATACCTGCTCGGGCATCTTCGGCTACAGCCACGCCTTCGGTGGCTACGCCGGCAGCCACGCGACCTATATTCGTGTGCCCTACGCCGAGGTCAACCTGTTCAAGGTCCCCGACGGCATCAGCGACGAGCAGGCCGTATTCGTTTCGGATGCCGTACCGACAGGCTATTTCGGTGCGGATCAGGCCGACATCCAGCCAGGCGACACCGTAGCGGTGTGGGGCTGCGGCGGGGTCGGTCAGATGGCCATTCGCAAGCGACCGGCTCACGCTGGCCGAACGAATGGCCGGGGCCATTCCACTCAATTACGAGACCACCGATGTTCACGAGGCATTGCTCGAACTCACCGGCGGCCGCGGGCCGGATCGCTGCATCGATGCCGTGGGCATGGAAGCCCACGGCACCGGCATCGAGCAGGTCTACGACAAGGCCAAGCAGCAGCTGCGATTGCATACCGAGCGGGGCGTCGCGCTACGCCAGGCCATTCATTCCTGCCGCAAGGCCGGAACGGTATCGGTACTCGGTGTATACGGCGGCCTGATGGACAAGTTTCCGATGGGCGCGATCGTCAACAAGGCTCTGACGTTGCGCTCCGGACAGCAGCCGGGGCAGCGTTATGCCGAGCGCATCTTCCAGCACATTCTCGAGGGCGAGCTGGACCCGTCCTACCTACTGACGCACCCGATGGATCTCGAGCAGTCGCCCGAAGGCTATCGACTGTTCAAGCACAAGACCGAGCGATGCATGCGTGCCGTGTTCAAACCTTGAGCGGGGCGAGATCCAGATAACGCGCTACTTCGGCCGGGCTTGCATTCTGCAGCCGCGGGACCTGGCCGAGGCATGGCGCCGACAGCCGCTCGGCCAGTGTGGCGAGGTTTTCCTGCAGGCGTGACGTCGTCGGATCGACGATGTTGGCTACCCAACCCGCCAACGCCAGACCGTCACGCTCGATGGCTTCGGCGCTGAGCAGCGCATGGTTGATGCAGCCCAGGCGCACCCCGACCACCAGAATCACAGGCAGCTTCAGGTTTATCGCCAGGTCCGCCAGGGTCTCGCGGCCAGCCAGCGGGACGCGCCAGCCCCCGCCCCTCCACCACCGTGAACGCGGCGCCCGATGCCAGCACTCGCCGAACCGGCGATGCCAGCGCTGCGACAGTCAGCTCGCTGCCCACTTCGCGCGCGGCGAGGTGCGGCGCGATCGCCGGCTCGAAAGCCAACGGGTTGACCTCTTCATAACGCAACGGCAGCGTGCATTCGCCGAGCAGCGCCAGCGCATCGCTGTTGCGCAAACCTTCGGCCGTGACGTCGCACCCGGACGCCACCGGTTTGACCGCCGCAGTGCTGAGGCCGGCGAGCCGGGCCGCGTGCAGCAGGCCAGCGGCGATGGTCGTCTTGCCGACCTCGGTGTCGGTTCCGGTAATGAAAAATGCCCGTGCCATCAGAAATCCCTGCGCAACACGCCGTAAACGACCTGGTAGGTGGCCGGTAACCCGCGGGGCGTACGCAAGCGCTCGTACGCCTCGACCAGCGCGCGCGCACGCGCACGTCCAGTGAGCCCGTCGGGACGGCCGGGATTGAGGTTGTGCGCGCCCAGCGCCTTGAGTTCATGGGTCAGCGCACGCAGCTCGGCAAAGTGGAGCACCTCGGGTACGACCTCTAGCTGCTCGAGCCGCAAACCGCTGGCTCCGCAGCGCTGTCGGTACTCGTCCAGCGAACGAAAGCGGTTGACGTGCGCAAAACCGTCGACAGCCTGCCAGCTGTCGCGCAGCTCCTGCAGGGTGCCGCTGCACAGGCTGCTGAACGCCAGTACGCCTCCGGGACGCAGCACCCGGCCAGCCTCGCGCAGCACCGCCTGAAAATCGCCGCACCACTGCAGCGCCAGGCTGGAAAAGATCAGGTCCGCCGAGGCATCACGCAACGGCAGGCATTCGGCGTCGCCAACGACGAAATGCTGCGCGCCGCCCAACGGCCGGGCGTGCCGCAGCATGCCTTCGGCGATGTCCATGGCCCAGCCCTCGCCTGCCGGGAAACGATTCGCCAGCAGGCGCGAGAAATGTCCGGTGCCGCTGCCCAGATCGACCCAACGTTGCGTAAGCAGGTCATCCGGCAAACGCCGAAGCAGCGCGTCGCCGACCCGTCGCTGCAGGTCTGCGACCGCGTCGTAACTGCCGGCCGCCCGGGAAAACGAAGCGGCTACCTGGCGCTTGTCAGGCAAGGCCGACGGGGCGTCGAGCGGTTCGATCATGCCTCCGCGCTCCTCATGATCGCCAGGATCGCTGTCGCCACTTCATCGGCGCGCTCCAATGGGAAGGCGTGGCTGGCACCGTCTATCAGCTCTGCTCGGGCGCCCGGCATCCAGCGTCGTACAGCCTCGCAGGTGCTGACGGGCACCAGCGCATCCTGGCCGCCGAAAAGATGCAATTGAGGGCCGAAATAGCCGTGCAATGCGTCGCGTCCGTCCAACTGCGCCAGCAGTTGCAGGCCCGCATCCAGCACCTCGACGGATGACTGCGCCTGGCTGACCTGAAGTTGCCGCGCCAGTGTTCGAGGATCGTATCCGCCGCGGCTGCAGAGCATGCGGAACCGCTTGAGCGTTTCTTGCGGGTCGAGCCGGAAGGCTTCGTGAAAGGTGTCGAATATCTCGGCGTCCATCGCCTCGGGCCATTGAGCGCGGGCGCGAAAGCACGGGTTACTGGCCAGGGTGACGAGGCCACGGCAGGTGTCGAGACGCCGCGCCGCGAGCTGGGTCGCCAGCATGCCGCCGAGCGACCAGCCTGCAAGCCAGCTGTCGGTGGGCAGGCGCGCATCCAGCGCATCCAGCCAGGCACCGGCATCGGCCAGCTCCGGCAACGCTTCGACCGCCACCGTGAGTTCTGGCGCCTGCTCGGCCAACGCCTCGCACAGAGGCTGCAACGCCGCCGGGCCGAACGCCCATCCAGGCAGCAAAATCAGCTGATCACGCATCCGCTTCAGGCTCCTCGGCCATTCGATTCCAGCATTCGGCCAGGATATCCAGCAGTTGTTCCACCTGCGCCTCGGTGTGCGACGCACTGAAGGTGACGCGCAGCCGAGCGGTACCGGCCGGCACGGTCGGCGGGCGAATCGCACCGACCAGACAGCCCCGCTCACGCAGCGCAGCGGACAGTTTCATGGCGCGCGCACTGCTCCCGACCAGGATCGGCTGGATGGGGGTGGGGCTGTCCACCAGCGTCAGGCCGATGTCGACGGCACCCTGGCGGAAGCGGGCAATCAATGCGGCCAGATGCTCGCGCCGCCAGTTTTCGCGACGCAACAGCTGCAGGCTCTTCAGCGTGGCGCAGGCCACCGCTGGCGGTTGGCTGGTGGTGTAAATGTACGGCCGGGCGAACTGGATCAGCGTTTCGATCAAATCCTCGCTGCCGGCGACGAAGGCACCCGCGGTACGAAGGCCTTGCCGAGTGTCCCGACCAGCACCGGCACCTCGTCGATCCCAAGGCCGAAATGTTCAACGATACCGCCACCGTTCGCCCCGAGCGGGCCGAAGCCGTGGGCGTCGTCGACCATCACCCAGGCGCCGTGCCGCTTGGCCTCGGCGCAGAGCGCCGGCAGGTCGGCGAGGTCGCCGTCCATGCTGAACACGCCATCGGTGACCACCAAGGTGTTACCGCTGGCCTTCTCCAGTCGCTTGGCGAGGCTGGTCGCGTCGTTATGCAAATAGCGAGAGAAGCGCGCACCACTGAGCAGACCGGCATCGAGCAGGGAGGCATGATTGAGGCGATCTTCCAGCACCGTGTCGCCCTGCCCGGCCAACGCGGTCACCGCCGCCAGATTGGCCATGTAGCCGGTGGAGAACAGCAGCGCACGCGGCCGGCCGGTGAACTCGGCAAGCGCCTCCTCCAACTGGTGATGCGGTGTGCTGTGACCGATCACCAGATGCGAGGCGCCCCCGCCCACGCCCCAGTTCGCGGCGCCCTGCTGCATCGCCGCAATCACCTCGGGATGATTGGCCAGGCCGAGGTAGTCGTTGGAGCAGAACTGCAGCAGCGGCTTACCGTCGACGACCACCGCCGGGCCCTGCGGCGCCTCGAGCAGCGGCCGCTGGCGATAAAGATGGTCGGCGTGGCGCGCGGCGAGGCGGGATTGAAGATCGAAAGGCATAGACGAGCTCGAAGCGGGGAGCCAGAAGCCAAAAGCTGCACCGAATCGCTTCAAGCTTCCGGCTTCTGGCTTTCAGCTCCGTATTTACACGGCAGCGTTTACGAACAGCTTCGAATCGCGCTGTTCGACCAGCGCCTGCTCGATCGCCGCCTGGTGCACCTCATCGTCGTGCTCTTCGCGCGCCTCGGGCTGGATGCCCAGACGCTTGAACAGCAGCATGTCCTTGTCTGCCTGCGGGTTGCCGGTGGTCAACAGCTTCTCGCCGTAGAAGATCGAGTTGGCGCCGGCGAAGAAGGCCAGGGCCTGCATCTGCTCGTTCATCTGCTCGCGTCCGGCGGACAGGCGCACGTGGGACTTGGGCATCATGATCCGCGCCACGGCGAGCATGCGGATGAAGTCGAAAGGATCGACGTCCTGCTCGTCGGCCAACGGGGTGCCCTTGACCTTGACCAGCATGTTGATCGGCACCGACTCGGGGTGCTCGGGCAGGTTGGCCAGCTGGATCAGCAGGCCGGCGCGGTCGTCCAGCGATTCGCCCATGCCGAGGATGCCGCCCGAGCAGATCTTCATCCCGGCATCGCGCACGTAGCTCAGCGTTTCCAGGCGGTCGGCGTAGGTCCGGGTGGTGATGATGTTGCCGTAGAACTCCGGCGAGGTGTCCAGGTTGTGGTTGTAGTAATCCAGGCCCGCCGCGGCCAGTGCGCGGGTCTGCTCCTGATCCAGCTTGCCGAGGGTCATGCAGGTTTCCAGGCCCATGGCCTTGACGCCCTCGACCATCTTCAGCACATAGGGCATGTCCTTGGCCGACGGGTGTTTCCAGGCGGCACCCATGCAGAAGCGCGTCGAACCGATAGCCTTGGCCTCGGCTGCCGCTTCCAGCACCTTCTGCACTTCCATCAGCTTTTCTTTGTCCAGACCGGTGTTGTAGTGGCCGGACTGCGGGCAATACTTGCAATCTTCGGGGCAGGCACCGGTCTTGATCGACAGCAAGGTCGATACCTGCACACGGTTGGCGTCGAAGTGCTGGCGATGCACGGTCTGCGCCTGGAACAGCAGGTCGTTGAAGGGTTGTTCGAAGAGCGCCTTGACCTCGGCAAGAGACCAGTCATGGCGGGTAACGGAAGCAGCAGTGGCGCTCATGGGCGTTCCTTGTAATAAATAGCGGCCCGGCAGGCCTGGCACGGATGCGAAATGGTTAGCCAAGGTCAATGCGCTGTCAACCAGGAAAGGAATCATGGTTTACAAGTGGATAAAAATTAACCAAATTTGTCTGCTTTGCGACGAACGCTGCGAAGCCGACCAATCCCTGTGCGCTGCTTGCGAAGCCGAGCTGCCCTGGCTCGGCGGCCGCTGCTCGGTCTGCGCACTGCCGTTACCCGCCTCTGGCGTGGTCTGTGGCAACTGCCAGAAGCGTCCGCCGAGCTTCGACCACGTGGCCGTCCCCTGGCGCTTCGCCTTCCCCGTCGACACCCTCATCAGCCGCTTCAAGCATCAGTCACGCTGGCCGCTCGGACGGCTGCTGGCCGAACAACTGGCGCGCCATCTGCAGCACGGGTTCGATGAAGGCCTGCCACGACCGGACATCCTGCTGCCGGTACCCCTGGCCCGCCGGCGACTACGCCAGCGCGGTTTCAACCAGGCGCAGATGCTGGCCGACTGGCTCAGCCGGGCACTCCGAATCCCGGTCCATGGCAAGCGGCTTCAACGCATACAGGACACTCCGTCACAGCAGGGGCTCGACGCGGCCAGTCGCCGGCGCAACCTGCGGCAGGCCTTCGCCCTGGCAGGCGGGGACGACCTCGCAGATCGACACGTCGCGATCATCGACGATGTGCTCACCACCGGTGCCACGGCCGAAGCACTGGCCCGGCTACTCAAACGCGCCGGGGCTGCGCGCGTCGATGTGTACTGCCTGGCACGGACACCCAAGCCGGGTGACTGAGATTCCGCGGCCAGGCATGGCGGGTGGGTGAATTTGACGCCGTTCGCCAAGGCGCCTTTGCTTGCCCGGTACCGTCGTTCGCACCCGACCGGAATGCGAGTTGTGTAAACGCACCAGTGCAATACACTGGCCGCCCGTCCACGGAGCCAACCATGAGCCATCCCTTCGACACACTCACCCCTGACCTTGTGCTCGATGCGGTGGAAAGCGCCGGATTCCTCAGCGACGCCCGTGTGCTGGCGCTCAACAGCTACGAAAATCGCGTCTATCAGGTCGGCCTCGAGGGCGAGACGCCAATCGTGGCGAAGTTCTATCGCCCCGGTCGCTGGAGCGATGCGTCCATCCTCGAGGAGCATCAGTTCGCCCGCGAACTGGCCGATCGCGAGATCCCGGTTGTGGCGCCGATCGAGCAGAACGGCAGGACCCTGTTCGAACATGCCGGTTTCCGCTTCGCGCTCTTTCCGCGGCGCGGTGGCCGCGCGCCCGAGCCGGGCAATCTCGATCAGGTCTACCGCCTCGGCCAGTTGCTGGGTCGCATGCACGCCGTCAGTGCCAGTCGCCCGTTCGAGCATCGCGAAACACTCGATACCCAGCGCTTCGGCCACGCCTCCTTGGCGACCCTGCTCGACGGCGGCTTCGTGCCGAAGAGCCTGTTGCCCGCTTACGAATCAGTGGCGCGCGACCTGCTGAACCTTGTCGACGATCTGTTCGACCGCACCGACTTCCAGCCGATACGCCTGCACGGGGACTGCCACCCCGGCAACATCCTGGCCCGTGACGACGCGTTTTACCTCGTCGATCTGGATGACTGCCGCATGGGCCCCTCAGTGCAGGACATCTGGATGATGCTCGCCGGTGACCGTCAGGAGCGGCTCGGGCAACTGTCCGAGCTGGTGGAAGGCTATAGCGAATTCCACGAGTTCACCCCACGCGAACTGCCGCTGATCGAAGCGCTGCGTGCCCTGCGGCTGATGCACTACAGCGCCTGGCTGGCGCGCCGTTGGGATGATCCAGCGTTCCCGATGAGCTTTCCCTGGTTTGGCAGCGAACGCTACTGGGGTGACCAGGTGCTGATCCTGCGCGAGCAGATGGCGGCACTGCAGGAAGAACCGCTGAAGTTGTTTTGAGCAGGACGCTGGGCGCGAACCCGATGCAGCGCGGATCTCGTATCACCGGTTCACCAGGTGGCGTCAGTGATATCAGCCTGAAATCCACCCCACGAAGCTGCTTCACCCACCCGTAGGGGCCAGCTAGCCGGCGATCACTGGCCACTGCGGTCCCGACCCGGCTTCCGGCATCGCCTAGCGCGACCCCGATGGCACCCGTTTGCCGCTACTTCTCCTCCACCAACCAGTCCAACCGCCAACCGCCCTCGCTCTGCCCGAGCAGCCTGGATAGCCACGGCAGCAGCTCGCGCAGTTCCTCCTCCAGCCCCCATGGCGGATTGCTGATCGCCAGGCCGGACCCATTCAGTCGCAAGGCCTCGTCGGTGGGATGGACATACAGCTCGGCGCGCAGCAGCTTGGGCGCGTCGCTGCGAGACAGGTCCTGATAGAAGCGCTTGAGCTGGCGCTCGTCCTTGATCGGGTACCAGATCACGCCAATGGTCTGGCGCATGCGCCCGAGCGCCTCGTTCATGGCCTGCACGCAGCGGCTCAGCTCGTCGGCTTTTTCGAAGGGCGGATCGATCAGGAGCACCACGCGCTTCTCTGCGGTCGGCAGCAGCGCGCGCGGGACGTGCCAGCCCTCGCCCAGGTGCACGGCGACGCGACGGTCACCGGCCATGTTGTCCTTCAGCAGACGGCCGTCTTCGGGGTGTTTTTCGTTGAGGTGCAGCCGGTCCTGCGAGCGGGTCAGGCGTCGTGCCAACTCCGGCGACCCAGGGTAGTAGCGCAGTTCGCCATCGCGGTTGAGCGCGCGGACCGTCTCGAGGTAGCCCGCCACCGAAGCCGGCACGTCATCGGCCTGCCACAGGCGCGCGATGCCTTGCAGCCATTCGCCGGTGCGGCTGGCCTGGTCGCCGGCCAGGTCATACAGGCCGACGCCGGCATGGCTGTCGAGGTAGGCGAGCGGCGCCTCCTTGCGTGACAACAGGGCGAACAGGCGGGACAAGACGAGGTGTTTGAAGACATCGGCATGATTGCCGGCATGAAAAGCGTGGCGGTAGTTCATCGGGCACTCCTGAAGAGCGCACAGTCTAACCGTGCGGCGCCCCGATTCGCAGGGGCGCGCGGCACGCCCCGATGCCGAACCTCGACCGGCGGCTGCTACAGTGTGGGGCCCGCCCAAGCAGCCCGAGGAACCTCGATGGACATCCGCGACCTTTTCCAGATCAGCCTGCCCCTCATCCAGGCGCCCATGGCCGGTTCGCAGAACCATGAGCTCGCGGCGGCCGTCTCCAATGCCGGCGGACTGGGCTCGATTCCCGCGGGCATGCTCGATGCGAACCTGCTCGACGCCGAACTGACCGCCATGGGCGCCCTCACCCGCAAGCCCTACAACGTCAACTTCTTCTGCCATCGCACGCCTCCCGCCGACCCGGCGCGCAACCAGGCTTGGCTCGACCTGCTGGCGCCCTATCTGGCAGCGCATGGCATCGAGCCGACGAGCATCCCGGATGGTGCCACGCGGCGCCCCTTCGACGCGGCGATGGCCGAGGTGGTGGAGCGGCACCGGCCGGCGGTGGTGAGCTTTCACTTCGGGCTACCCGACGAGGCATTGCTTCAGCGCGTCAGGGCGACCGGAGCCAAGGTGCTGTCCAGCGCCACCACGCTCGAAGAAGGCCGCTGGCTGCAGGCGAAAGGCGTCGATGCGGTGATTGCGCAGGGGCTGGAGGCCGGCGGCCACCGCGGACTGTTCCTGAGCGATGACCTCGACGGCCAGGTCGGCACCTTCGCGCTGCTGCCCCAGTTGGTCGCCGCGCTGGACCTGCCCGTGATCGCGGCCGGCGGGATCGCCGATGCGCAGGGCGTCGCGGCCGCGCAAGCGCTGGGCGCGGCCGGCGTGCAGATCGGCACGGCTTACCTGCTGTGCGACGAGAGCCGCGCCAGCCCCTGCACCGCCAGGCACTGCAAAGCCCTGGCGTCGAGCAGACGGTGCTGACCACACTGTTTTCCGGTCGTCCGGCGCGCGGCATCGTCAATCGCCTGATCCGCGAACTCGGTCCCCGCCCGGCCGCGGTGCCTGCCTTCCCGCTGGCCGGTAATGCCATTGCACGCCTGCGCGGCCAGGCCGAGCCCGCCGGCGTGAGCGATTTCTCGCCCCTTTGGGCCGGGCAGAACGCCAGCGGCTGTCGGGCCATCGGCGCAGCGCGCCTGACCGCTGAACTGGCTGCGGGGTGGCGACTCTGAAGATGCCCGCCAGGCGTCGGCGCCGGACTCGACTGGCGCGCCGCACGGCGTAGACTGTGCTCACCTGCAGATGGAAGGACCGGTATGAGCCTGTTGACCAACGCACTCGTTTTTCTCGCCACCCTGGCCGGCATGGAAGTCTTCGCCTGGTGGGCACACAAGTACGTGATGCACGGCTGGGGCTGGGGTTGGCACAAGTCGCACCACGAGCCGCGCAGCGGCTGGTTCGAGAAGAACGACCTCTATGCGGTGGTGTTCGCTGGCGTGGCGATCGGGCTGATCGCCCTCGGCACGGCCGGTTATCACCCGCTGGAATGGATCGGCGCCGGGATGACGGCCTACGGCTTTCTCTATTTCGTCGCCCATGACGGGCTGGTCCATCACCGCTGGCCGCTGCGCTACGTGCCGCGCAACGGCTACCTCAAGCGGCTGTATCAGGCGCACCGTCTGCACCACGCGGTCGAAGGCAAGGAGCGCTGCGTGTCCTTCGGCTTTCTCTACGCGCCGCCGCTGCCGGTGCTCAAGCGCCAGTTGCGCGAGCTACACGACGGGCCGCTGCGCAAGGCGAGCGCTAGCGAGGACGCCTCCAGAGATCGTCAGGACGCGGCCTGACCTGCATCCGCCGCGAGGCCAGCGCCAGCACGCCACCCCCCAGCAGGAACTGCAGCTTCTGCCCTTTGCTGGTCGACACCCGCGCATCCCAGGCCGCCGCGCCGCGCGCTTTCACCTCGACGCCGATCTGCCGGTAGACGCCATGAGCCGTGGCTATCGACCAGGCCGAGCGTAGCGGCAGGTCGCGCAGGCCCTGAGACGCCGACTGATAGTAGGGCTCGGCCAGATCCACCAGCCGCGCCGCCAGCGTCGCCAACGCGGCACGGTGCTGAGGCAGCGCGACCTCGTCCTCTGGAATACCCACCTCAGCCAGCCACTCGGCCGGCAGGTAGACGCGGCCGATCTGCGCATCCTCGACGATATCGCGGGCAATGTTGGTCAGCTGAAAGGCCAAGCCCAGATCACAGGCGCGATCCAGCGTCGGCTCCGCCTCGGCGCCCATCACCCGCGCCATCATCAGGCCCACCACGCCGGCAACTCGGTAGCAATACAGCAAGGTGTCGTCGAGGGTCTGGTAGCGGTAGCCCTGCACATCCATGCGAAAACCCGCCAGATGCTCCAGCGGATGGGCCTTGGGAATCCGGTGCCGCTGGATCACCTGCTGGAAGGCGGCGAACGCCGGATCGGCCATCGGCTCGCCAGCGTAGGCGCGCTCGGTGAGATCGACCAGCTCGGCCAACCGCGCTTCGCCGGTGGAGCGATCGCCCTCGACCTGGCCATGCCCCAGGGTCTGCCCGTCAATCACGTCGTCGCAATGACGGCACCAGGCGTAGAGCATCACCGCGCTCTGGCGGGTGCGCTCGTCGAACAGCTTAGCCGCCGCGGCGAAGCTCTTGGAGCCGACGTTGATCGCCTGAGTGGAGTGATCAATGACCTCGTCACTCATCTTGTCTGCTCCTTCAACAAGAAGTCCTCCAGCATCAGCCCGGCGGTGGCCTTGGCCGAACCCACGACCCCCGGCACGCCGGCACCCGGGTGGGTGCCGGCGCCGACGATATAGAGGTTGGGAATCACGTCGTCGCGGTTGTGCGGTCGGAACCAGGCGCTCTGGGTGAGGATCGGCTCCAGCGAAAACGCCGAGCCCAGATGGGCGTTGAGCTCGTCGCGGAAATCCTGCGGCGTGAAGATCCGGTGGGTCACCAGATCGCCACGCAGCCCCGGCATGTAGTGCCGCTCCAGGTACTCGAAGATGCGGTCGCGGTACTTCGGCCCCTCCTCCGCCCAGTCGATATCCGCCGTGCCCAGGTGCGGCACCGGCGCCAGCACGTAGTGGCTGGCGCAGCCTTCCGGCGCCAGCGAGGGATCGGTGACGCAGGGCGCGTGCAGGTAGAGGGAAAAGTCGTCGGCCAGCGTCTCGCGCTTGAAGATCTCGTCGATCAGCTCGCGATAACGCGGGCCGAAGCACACCGTGTGATGCTGCAGGTGCTCATGACGCCGCTTGAGGCCGAAATGGATGACGAACAGCGACATCGAGAAACGCTTGCCGGAGAGCCGTTTGGCCTCGTCGCGACCACGCTCCTCATGCCCGAGCAGCTGCTTGTAGGTGTTGACCACATCCGCGTTGGAAGCCACCGCATCGGTGTCGAAGCGGCGACCGTCACCGGTGATCACCGCCTTCGCGCGTCCAGCCTCCAGCTCGATCCGCGCGACCTCGGCGTTCAGCTCCAGCCTGCCGCCCAGATCTTCGAACAGCCGGACCATCCCCTGCACCAGCGCCCCGGTGCCGCCGCGGGGAAACCAGACACCGCCCTGGCGCTCCAGCGCATGGATCAGCGCGTAGATGGACGAGGTCTCGAACGGATTGCCGCCCACCAGCAGCGAGTGAAAGGACAGCGCCTGGCGCAGCCGGTCGTTCTCCACGAATTTGGCCACCATGCTGTACACGTTGCGCCAGGCCTGCAGCTTGGCCAGCTGCGGGGCGACGCCGATCATGCTGCGAAACGACAGGAAGGGCACGGTGCCGAGCTTGACGTAGCCCTCCTCGTACACCGCCCGCGAATAGGCGAGAAAGCGCTGATAGCCGGCCACGTCACGAGGGTTGAGCGCGTGGATCTGCCGGTCCAGCTGGGCCTGGTCGTTGACGTAGTCGAAGCTGTAGCCATCCTCCCAGCACAGCCGGTAGAAGGGGCTGACCGGCAGCAGCTCGACGTAGTCGGCCATGCGCTTGCCGGCGCCGGCGAAGAGTTCTTCCAACGCCGGCGGATCGGTGATCACCGTCGGCCCGGCGTCGAAGGTGAAGCCGTGATCGTGGTAGACGTAGGCGCGGCCGCCCGGCTTGTCGCGCTTCTCCAGCAGCGTCGTCTGGACGCCGGCGCGCTGCAGGCGGATCGCCAACGCCAGCCCGCCGAAACCGGCACCGATCACCACCGCCCGCCTCACACCGCCTGTTGCCTGGTTCATCGTCTGTCCTTGTGCAGATTGCTGGCGGCCAGCGCCCGCAGCGCCTCGCCCACCGGCACGGGAGGTTTGCCCGAGACGATGCGCAAGCGGTCCCAGGCAGTCAGCTCGGCCGCGTAGAAGCGCTGGATCAGCGGTTCGCGCAGCCGGTAGAAACGTTGCATCACCGCCCAGCGGCGATCCGCCGGGCCGGCCATGAACAGCATGCGATTGAGCAGGCGGAAGAAGCCGCGCCGGCGCCACTGCAGCGTGGAATAGTCGCGAATCGCGGCGAACAAGCTGCCTGCATCCCAGCGATCGAGGGCAACCAGGTGATCGGCCAGGCGCACCGCATCGGGCAGCGAATAGCCCGTGGTGGGGTGGAACAGCGCGGCCGACAGTCCGCTCTGCGGCACGCCACGCGCCTCGTCCCAGAACGCCGCGATATCGCCGGACAGCACGATGGGCAGCACGCCCTGCTCCTCGCGCAGCACCTCGCGGATCGCCCAGCCGCGGCCCTCGGCGTAGCGCTGGATATTGGCGCGCAGTGTCTCCGGCGCTACCGCGTCGCCGTCGGCGTAGTAGGTGTCTTCGATCAGCAGGCTGTCGACGCTGAGCGGCAGCACGTAGACGAAGCGATAGCCGTCTTGCTGGGCGACGCTGGCGTCCATGATGATCGGCACCTGCAGGCCATGGGGCTGCTGCAGACGCAACTCCTGGCCGAGAAACTTCTGGAAGCCCAGCGCCAGCTGAGCGCTGCGCCGCACGCCGCGCCCGTCGATCACGGCGCCGGCCTGCAGGATGTCCCCCGAGGCCAGACGCACCCTTTGTGGCTCCACGCTGGCAACGGTGGTTCGCAAACGCACGCCATCGCTCAGCTCGGACATCAGGTACCGGTGAAAGCGCTCCGAGAAGATGCTCGCGTAACCGCTGCCCAGCCGGCGCCGCAGGTCGGGAAAGATCACTTCATAGCCGGGCCAGCGCTTGCCCACCATCGGTTCCAGCCAACGATGCTGAGCCGGCGTGAGGTCGTGCTCGTGATACGACCAGGTGTGATTGCCGCCCAGGGTGTCGCCCTGCTCCAGCACCAGCAGGCGCAGATCGGGCCGCTGCTGGCGCAAGCGCAGGGCCAGGAGCCCGTTGGCCAGGCCACCGCCGACCAGGATCAGGTCCGCATCAGCCATGCTCGACCTCCCGGGCCGCCGGGGTCAGGCGTCCGAGCGACTGCTCGATCAGTGTCGCCGCCCGTGCGGCACCGCCGGCTCCACGCACTTCGGCGCCGAGGCTGCGTGCGCGCTGGGCAAAACCGGGGTCGTGCAGCAGGCGACGCATCGCCGCCGCGATCCGCCGACGACTGGCCAGGCGCGGATCGAGTTTCAGCCCGACGCCAGCATGCACCACCCGCGCCGCGACGCCTGGCTGGTCGAAAGCGATCGGCAGCGCCAGGCTCGGCACGCCGGCTTCCAGCGCATCGAGCACGGTGTTCAGGCCGGCATGGGTCACCAGCACATCAGCACGCGCCAGGACCGCCCGCTGCGGTGCGAAATCGGTGACCCAATCAGCCCCGGCCTTGCGCAACCGGGCCTCCTGCTTCGCGCCGAGCCGGCCGCAATGCGCGATCAGCAGTTGCACCTCGAGCTCGCGACAGGCTTCGGCGATCCGCTCGAAGAGCCCGAGCCGGTCGCCCTGCAGCGTGCCCAGCGAGGCGAACGCGAAGGGCCGGCCGGTGGCGATCGGGACATCCAGCGCCGGCTCGTCGGCCATCGTCGAGCGCAGCGGGCCGACACCATAGAAGTGCGGCGGCAATGCCGTGCGCGGAAAATCGAAGCCTGGAGTCGTCTGGCTCAGCTGCAGCAGCGGCGACAGGCATTCATCCAGGCGCTGGCGAGGCGGCAGCTCAAAAGCCGCGGCGTAGCGGCCAATGACCTCGGCGTGCGGCTGCATGGCGCGGTCGTACACCTTGCTGCTATGGAGGTTCAGCTGCTCGCCCCAAGGGGTCGCCCGGTACCGCCAGGGCATCACCGGCAGCGGCAACAGCGGCTCGCGATTGACCGGCAGCGCGCAGGCCACGGAGACGAACGGTAGCCCCAGGTGCTCGGCCAACAAACCACCGGCCGGCTCCATCTGGTCGGCGATCAGCGCCTCGACACCGATCGAGCGCAGCAGCAGCGGGGCATCACGGCAGAACATTTCGGTCGCGGCCGCCATGTCGGCGATCACGCGACGGATGCCCCAGGGTCCACCCGGCCGCGCGGCCCGGGAGACCACCGCCGACAACGAGCCTGGTGGATGCGAGCCGGCGCCTACCTGGGCGAAGCCGAGCCCGGGATGACGCAGCGCCGCTGCCACATCCGCCTGCTGCACGAAAGTGACCCGATGGCCGCGGTCGATCAGCTGCGCGGCGATGGCTTCCAGGGCGCGCAGATGACTGTGAAAGGGCGGTGCGATCACCGCAAAATGCGTCATTGCCACCTCCTGGCGCGGCAGCCGGGCATCGAGCGCCTCCGACTCATCACAGACCGGACGGGTCGAACGGCGGCAGCAGCGGCGCCTGCGCCAGCGCCACCAGGTCGGGCGAGCCCGTGCAGAAGCAGGCGATGCGCAACTGCTCGATCAGCACCTGGAAGTGCTCGATGACCGCCTCCGGCCCGAGCAACGCCGCATCCAGCACACCGGCTGCCTGGCCCACGAGATCGGCGCCGAGGCGAATCGCCTTGGCTGCATCGATACCGTCGCGAATGCCGCCCGAGGCGATCAGGTAGGCGCCTGGGCAGGCGCGCCGCACTCTGGCGATCGCCTGGGCGCTGGGGATGCCCCAGCCAGTGAACGCCGTGGCGATGGCGCGCTGGCGCGGGTCCTGCGTACGTTCGGCTTCCACCGCGGCCCAGCTGGTACCGCCCGCCCCGGCCACGTCGATGACCGAGACACCCGCTTCGAGCAGGCGTTGCGCCACGGCCGGGGAAAGCCCCGCCCCGACCTCCTTCGCGACCAAGGGCACCTGCAGCCGCAGCGCAAGCGCCTCGATCGCGGCGAAAACGCCCCGCCAGTCACGATCGCCGCCAGTCTGCACGGCTTCCTGCAAGGGGTTCAGGTGGATGATCAGCGCATCGGCTTCGATCATGTCGACGGCGCGCTGTGCCTCATCCAGGCCGTAACCAGCCACCAGTTGCGCCGCGCCGAAGTTGGCCAGCAACGGCACCGAGGGCGCGAGCTGTCGCAACTGGCGCGTCAGGCCCTGATCCGCCCCGGTCTCCAGGGCGATGCGCTGCGAGCCCACGCCTAGCGCAATGCCCAGGGCTTCGGCCGCTTCGGCCAGATGGCGATTGATCTGGGTGGCACGCGCCGCGCCGCCGGTCATGGAGCTGATCAACAGCGGTGCCGACAGCGTTCGGCCGAACAGCACGGCACGAACATCGATGTCGTCGAGACGCAACTCCGGCGCCGCGCAATGCTCGAACGTCAGGGCGGCATAGCCCGGGTCGACCAGGGAACAGGCGCGGCGCGGGTCGAGAACGATGTCCAGATGATCATTCTTACGTTCCGCAATGTTTTCTTTAGTCATGCAGCGCCTCGTTCGATGACCTTATGTGGACGGGTGTGGTCATTAAAAAGTGCCAAGACTTATACACGCTGTACAGGTATTGTCACGATATCTAACGAAAAACGATACAGGAGGTCGTCATGGCCATCGCTTTGCCGAACACGCAACACGACTTCGAACGGACAGTCAGTGCCCTGCGTGCCCAGGTCGACGAACGGCTAGGCCAGTGGTTGCCGATGGCCCCGGCGCAGGATGCCATCGCCACGGCCATGCGTGACGGCACGCTCGCTCCGGGCAAGCGGGTCCGTCCGCTGCTGCTCCTGTTGACCCTCAAGGACCTGCAACAGGATGCGCCAGTTTCCGAGGCTGGGCTCGACCTGGCCTGCGCCCTCGAGATGGTGCATGCCGCCTCCCTCTTTCTTGATGACATGCCTTGCATGGACAACGCCGAGTTGCGTCGGGGTCGCCCGACCATCCACCGCCAGTTCGGTGAAGACGTCGCCGTCCTGGGCTCGGTCGCGCTGCTCAGCCAGGCCTTCGGTGTCGCTGCCTCCGCCGAGGGCGTGCCGCCTCCGACACGCAATCAGCTGGTCCGCCTGTTGGCTCAGGCAACGGGCGCGCAAGGGCTGGTACGTGGCCAGTACCACGACTTGCGCGAAGGGCAACGCGCCCGACCGCTGGAGGCCATCGCTCACACCAACCGCCTGAAGACCTGCCCGCTGTTCACCGCCGCAGTGGAGTTCGCCGCCCTGATCGCCGACGCCAGCGTCAGCTGCACGCGCCACCTGAACGGCTTCGCCACCGAGCTGGGGCTGGCCTTCCAGCTACTCGACGACCTGGCCGACGGGCTCAGTGCCCAGCAAATCGGCAAGGATTCAGGCAAGGACGTCGGCAAGAGCACGGTAGTCGCCCTGCTGGGCCCCGAGGCGGCGCGTCAGCAGGTCGAAGAACACCTCGCTCGGGCTGATCAGCACCTGATCGAGGCAGGCATTGGCGATGGGCACCTGGCGCAGCTGCTCGGTTACTTCGCCACCCGCGCACGCTGAGCGCCGGGCGCAAACGGCAAAACCCGCCACTGTGCCGCTCCATCACCCGAATGTATGGTGCTAGGCAGCCCGCTTGGCGCCTCCTTAGACTCGAGCGCATGTACACGGAGGAATTCCCATGCCCGAGACTCTGCTCTGCCCGCGTAACCTGGCGTTCGAACTCTACGAAGTGCTCGACGCCGAAGGGCTGATCCAGCGCGAGCGCTTCGCCGATCACAGCCGCGAAACCTTCGATGCCGCGCTCGACACCGCACGCAGCATCGCCGAGAACCTGTTCGCCCCGCACAACCGCAAGGCCGACGAGAACGAGCCGGTCTACAAGGACGGCGAGGCGATCCTGATCCCCGAGGTGAAGCCGGCTGTCGACGCTTTCCTCGAGGCGGGCTTCCATAACGCCTCGCGCAGCTTCGACGAGGGCGGCATGCAGCTGCCGAACCTGCTGTCGCGAGCCTGCTTCGCCCACTTCCAGGCGGCCAACATCGGCACCTCGTCCTACCCGATGCTGTCGATGGGCGCGGCGCACCTGATCGAGGTCTTCGGTAGCGATGAGCAGAAGCAGCGTTTCCTCAAGCCGATGATCGAAGGCCGCTTCTTCGGCACCATGGCGCTGACCGAGCCCCATGCGGGCTCGTCCCTGTCCGACCTGCGCACCCGAGCCGAACCGGCGGGCGACGGCAGTTACCGGTTGAAGGGCAACAAGATCTTCATCTCCGGTGGCGATCACGGACTGTCGGAAAACATTGTGCACATGGTGCTGGCCAAGCTGCCGGATGCACCGCCCGGCGTGAAGGGCATCAGCCTGTTCATCGTGCCGAAGTACCTGGTCAACGACGACGGCAACCTGGGCCCGCGCAACGACGTGGTCCTTGCCGGGCTGTTCCACAAGATGGGCTGGCGCGGCACCACCTCGACCGCACTCAATTTCGGCGACCGCGGCGAGTGCGTCGGCTACCTCGTCGGCGAGCCGCACAAAGGCCTGTCGTACATGTTCCAGATGATGAACGACGCGCGCATCGGCGTCGGCATGGGCGCCATCATGCTCGGCTACGCCGGCTACCTGTATTCGCTCGATTACGCCCGTGAGCGCCCGCAAGGCCGCCTGCCGGACGGCAAGGACCCGTCATCGGCGCAGGTGCCGATCATCCAGCACACGGACGTCCGGCGCATGCTGCTGACGCAGAAGGCCTACGTCGAAGGCGCGTTCGACCTGGGGCTGTACGCCGCGAGGCTGGTCGACGAGGAGCAGACCGCCGCGACAGAAGACGCGCGCAGAACGGCCCACGAACTGCTCGACCTGCTCACCCCTATCGTCAAATCCTGGCCTTCGGAGTTCTGCCTGAAGGCCAACGAGCTGGCCATTCAGATCCTCGGCGGCCACGGCTACACCCGCGAATATCCGGTGGAGCAGTACTACCGCGACAACCGCCTCAACCCGATCCACGAGGGCACCCATGGCATCCAGTCGCTCGACCTACTGGGCCGCAAGCTCATGCAGAACGGCGGCGCCGGGCTGCGCCAATTGCTCGGATTGATCCAGGACACCTGCGGGCGCGCCAGCGCGTTCGGCTCGCTCGACGCGCTGCGACAGCCGCTGGAGCAGTTGCTGGCACGGCTGACCGAGGTGACCCAGGCGCTGCTCGGCGATCTGATGGCCGGAAAGGTCAACCTGGCGCTGGCCAATTCCGCGTTGTATCTGAAGGTGTTCGGCCATGCGGTGATCGGCTGGCGCTGGCTGGAACAGGCAATTCGCGCCGAGCAGGGACTGGCGAAGGGCAACGCAGCGGACGTCGACTTCTATCGCGGCAAGCTTCAGGCCGCGCGCTACTTCCTCACCTGGGAAGTGCCAGGCTGCCATCACGAGCTGGAGCTGCTGGCCCGCCGCGACGATACCTGCCTGGAAATGCGCGACAGCTGGTTCTGACGCTCGCCCGCCACGCCCCGGCTGCGGGGCGTGGCGCTCCCGCCGCATCGCTTTACCGAATCCCCAGGGGAACGCCCGTCGCTCGCCGGTGCTTTTTTGACAGCATGTCAAATCAGCGGGTTAGAATCGCTGGCATGCAGCCTGCATGTTCCCCAGCGGTATAACTTCGGAGCGCGCGTTTGGATATCGGCAACATCAACCAACTGTTCTTCATCGGTGCCCTGTTGGTTGCGGCGAGCATCCTGATGAGCTCCCTGTCGACGCGCCTTGGCGTACCGATCCTGGTCATCTTCCTGGCCGTTGGCATGCTGGCCGGCGTCGACGGCATCGGCGGCATCGTCTTCGACGACTATTCGCTGGCCTTTCTGATCAGCAACCTGGCGCTGGCCATCATTCTGCTCGACGGCGGAATGCGCACCCGTGCCGCAACCTTCCGCGTGGCGCTCTGGCCAGCCTTCTCGCTGGCCACTGCCGGTGTGGTGATCACTTCGGGACTCACCGGGCTCGCCGCGGCCTGGCTGTTCGACCTGCCGTTGATGCAGGGACTGCTGGTTGGCGCCATCGTCGGATCGACGGACGCGGCGGTCGTCTTCAATCTGCTCAACGGGCGTGGGCTCAATGAGCGCGTCGGCTCGACCCTCGAAATCGAGTCGGGCAGCAACGACCCGATGGCCATGTTCCTGACCGTCGCCCTGATCGACATGCTCGCCTCGGGGCAGACCGGCTTCGGCTGGGGCTTCTTCGTCAGTCTGTTGCAGCAGTTCGGCATCGGCACGCTGCTGGGCCTGGCCGGCGGCTGGCTGCTGCTTCAGCTGATCAACCGGCTCTCGGTCGCCGATGGCCTCTATCCGCTGCTGGCGGTGGCCGGTGGCATCATGATCTATGCACTGTCGGGTGCCATCGGCGGAAGTGGCATTCTCGCCGTCTACGTCTGTGGCCTGCTGTTGGGCAACCGACCGATCCGCAACCGCCACGGCATCCTGCACATGTTCGACGGCCTGGCCTGGCTCAGCCAGATCGGCATGTTCCTCGTGCTTGGCCTGTTGCTCACCCCGAGCCAGCTGCTACCGATCGCCCTGCCCGCGCTGGCCTTGTCGCTGTGGATGATTCTCTTTGCCCGCCCGCTCGCGGTCTTCATCGGGCTGCTGCCGTTTCGAAGCTTTCAGCTGCGCGAGCGCCTGTTCATTTCGTGGATCGGTCTGCGCGGCGCCGTGCCGGTGATTCTGGCGGTGTTCCCACTGATGGCCGGGCTGGAAAATGCCCAGCTGTTCTTCAACGTGGCGTTCTTTATCGTGCTGGTTTCGCTGCTGCTGCAGGGCACCACCCTGACCTGGGCGGCGAAGAAGGCCAAGGTCGAGGTGCCGCCCTCACCCATGCCGATCTCCCGAGCTGGCCTGCAGATTCACACGACCAGCCAGTGGGAACTGTTCATCTACCGCCTCAATGCCAAGAAGTGGTGTGTCGGCGCCGCACTTCGCGAATTGAAGATGCCGGCCGGTACGCGCATCGCCGCACTGTTCCGCGGCCGGGCGCTGCTGCACCCCTCCGGCAGCACGCGCCTGCAGGTCGACGACATTCTCTGCGTCATCGGTCATGAAGAAGACCTGCCGGCGCTCGGCAAGCTGTTCAGCGAGGCGCCGGAGCGCGGTCGCGACATGCGTTTCTTCGGCGACTTCATCCTCGAAAGCGAGGCGGAGATGAGCGCGCTGGCGGCGCTCTACGGTCTGAAGCTGGGAGACGTGGATGGACGCCTGCAGATCGGCCAATTCATTGCAGAACGTGTCGGCGGCAAGCCGGTCATCGGCGATCAGATCGAGTGGAACGGCCTGATCTGGACCATCGCTGCGATGGAGCACGGCCAGGTACGCAAGGTGGGTCTGAAGTTTCCGGAAGGCAACAAACCCGGTCCGTCGCTGCATTTCTGAAGCCCGCCGCCAGCGCTTGCCGGAACGGGGCGATGCGTTCCGATCTACGGACTCGCCTCGCCCTTTCGCAGCCCTTAGACTCGCACTCTTTTTCCCACATCGATGCGATCCATGGCTTCCCTGCGCACTCTGCTATTGGCGACCCTGCTCGCCCTCACCCCCTATCCGGTTTCGCCCAATCCGTACCCGGCCTGACCGGCAGCCAACCTGCCGAAGAAGAGGCCAAGCCGGCCCAACCGAGCACGGACGACCGCGCGAAGGGCTTCGAGGAACAGGCCGCCGCAGCGACCAAGCGGCTGGCCACGGTCAAGACCGAGCTGGCCGGCGCGCCAAAGGAGATCACCGAGTCGCAGCGTGAGCTGGCCAAGCTCAAGGCCAGCGACGACGGCGACTTGGCGGAGAAGCTCGCCAAACTCAAGGTTCCCGCGCTCGAGCAGCGGCTGGACGAACGCGTCGCCGAACTGTCGGCGTGGCAGGCGGCACTGACGGCGGCCAACAGCATGATCATCAGTGCGCAGACTCGCCCCGAGCGCGCCCAGGCCGACATCGCCAAGTTCCAGACCCGCATCGATGAGATCGACAGCCTGCTCAAGACCGGCCGCGAGAACGGCAAGCCGATGGGCGACGAGCGCCGCGCGCTGCTGAACGTCGAGAAACAAGCGCTCAATGCGCAGATCGAGCTGCGTCGAAGCGAGCTGGCCGGCAACAGCCTGCTGCTCGACCTGGGCGTCGCCCGCCGCGACCTGCTCTCCGAGCGCATCGCTCGGGCCGAACGGGAGACCATGGCCCTGCAGAGCGCCATCAACAACAAGCGCCGCGAAGAATCCGAACAGACGGTGGCCGAGTTCTCCCTCAAGGCCGAGCGAACCGGTTCGGACAAGCTGCTGCCCGCCGAAAGCGAGGAAAACCGCAAACTGTCGGGATACCTGCTGCGCGCCACCGAGCGCCTCAACGACCTCACCCAACAGAACTTGCAGACCCGCCAGCAGCTCGACACCCTCAATCAGGCCGACCAGGCGCTCGAAGAGCAGATCGCGGTCCTCGAAGGTAGCCTGCTGCTGTCGAAGATCCTCTACCAGCAGAAGCAGGCGCTTCCGCAGCTCAGCCTGGACAAGGATCTCGCCGACGAGATCGCTGACATCCGGCTCTATCAGTTCGAACTCAACCAGCGCCGCGAAACCGCCGGCGACATCGAGGATTACGTCGAGGAACGCCTGGCCAGCCAGCCGCCCGGCGAGGTGACGCCGGAGCTGCGCAGCGCGCTCACCGAGCTGGTGCGTACCCGTAGCGAACTGCTCGATCGCCTTAACCACTCGCTCAACGCCCTGCTCAGCGAATCCATCACGCTGCAATTGAACCAGCGCCAGCTACAGACGAAGGCTGCGGCCCTGCGCGAAACGCTGGACGAGCAGATGTTCTGGATTCCGAGCAACAAGCCGCTGGACCTGGACTGGTTCAAGAGCGTCCCGACGCTGCTCGATCGCCAGTTACGCGCGATGCCCTGGGGCTCGGTGTTCGAGGCGCTGGGCGCGGGGCTGCTCGAGCGGCCGCTGTTCTTCGTACCGTTGTTGTTACTGATCGGCCTGCTCCTCTGGCGCCGCGAAGCGATCAACGCCAAGCTCGACTCGCTCAGTGCCGACATCGGTCACTTCCGCAACGACAGCCAGCTGCACACCCCCTGGCGCTGCTGTTGAACCTGCTGCTGGCGCTGCCCGGCGCGCTCTTTCTTGCCCTCTGCGGCTATCTGTTGCAGATGGACGGACGCGGGCAGAACGTCAGTCTGGGCGCCGCCTTCTACCAGATGGCGCAAGCCTGGCTGGTGTTCTACAGCGCCTATCGGATGCTCTCGCCCAATCGAGTCGCCGAGACGCACTTTGGCTGGTTCCGCCCGCAGGTGGCCTTCCTGCGCAACGAGATCCGGCGCCTCGGCCTGGTCGTGATGGCGCTGGTGGCCGTGGTGGCGATCGCCGAGCACCAGCCCGGCGGCCTGGTCGACGACGTGATCGGCATCGTCGTGGTGCTGGTCTGCTTCGCCATGATGAGCTGGCGCCTGACCCGCCTGCTGCTCAAGGGCCCTTCGAGCCGCAACGCGCCGCCGTTCCGACGCTTCATCGGCTTGCTGTTCAGCATCCTGCCGTTGGCGCTGATCGTGGTGGTGGGCTTCGGCTACTACTACACGGCCCTCAAGCTGACCGGGCGGCTGATCGACACGCTCTATCTGTTGCTGGCCTGGATCGTCATCGAGGCGACGCTGATCCGTGGGTTGACCGTGGCCGCCCGCCGCCTGGCCTACCAGCGCGCACTGGCCAGGCGCGAAACCCAGGCGGAAGAGGCGATGGACACCAGCGAGGCGGCTGGCGACACCGTCCTGGACATCGAGCAGGTCAACCAGCAGTCCTTGCGCCTGACCCGGCTGGCGATGTTCGGCCTGTTCTTCGTGGTGCTCTACTGGGTCTGGTCGGACCTGATCAGCGTCGTGTCCTACCTGGATAACGTCGTGCTCTACGAGTTCGTCAGCGGCTCGGGCGAGACGGCCACTACCAACGCCATCACACTGAACAACCTGCTGGGCGCGCTGCTCATCGTCGCCATCACGGTCGCCGTCGCGCGCAACCTGCCGGGCCTGCTGGAAGTGGTAGTGCTGTCGAAGATGCGCCTGGCCCAGGGCAGCGCCTATGCCACCACGACGCTGCTGTCCTATCTGCTTGCCGGTATCGGCATCGTATCCACGCTGTCCACGCTCGGCGTCAGTTGGGACAAACTGCAATGGCTGGTCGCGGCGCTGTCGGTGGGCCTCGGCTTCGGCATGCAGGAGATCTTCGCCAACTTCATTTCCGGCCTGATCATCCTGTTCGAGCGCCCGGTGCGCATCGGTGACGTGGTGACCATCGGCAACCTGTCCGGAACGGTCAGCCGCATCCGCATCCGCGCCACTACCATCACCGATTTCGACCGCAAGGACATCATCGTCCCGAACAAGACCTTCATCACCGGACAGCTGGTGAACTGGTCCCTGAGCGATACCGTCACCCGCGTCACCATCAAGGTCGGCGTGGCCTACGGTTCGGACCTCGACCAGGTCAAGGCGCTGCTCCACAAAGCGGCGCAGGACAACCCGCGCGTGCTGAAGGAGCCGGAGCCGCAGGTCTTCTTCCTGACCTTCGGCGAGAGTACCCTGGACCACGAGTTGCGCATTCATGTACGCGACCTGGGCGACCGCAACCCGGCGACCGATGAGATCAACCGTTTCATCGACCGCGAATTCGCCAAGGCCGGCATCGCCATCGCGTTCCGCCAGGTCGACGTATTCCTCAAGAACCTCGATGGCAAGGTGTTGCAACTCGGCGCCGCGTCCCGGCCCAACGCATCGACGATGCCCCCGCCGACGGTCAGGATTGAGGAACGTCACCCTAGCGGCGACCTCCAAGTCCCTGTGCGCCCGTGATCGGGCGCCCACCCACACTGCGCCGGAGCCCTCGTGAAGACGCTGACCGAACTGCAATTCGACAACCGCTTCGCCCGCCTTGGCGACGTGTTCTCCACCGAGGTGACGCCGCAGCCACTGGACAACCCGCGCCTGGTCGTTGCCAGCGACGCGGCCATGGGACTGCTCGACCTCGACCCGACCGAGACAGCCGAGCCGCTGTTCACCGAACTCTTCTCCGGACACAAGCTCTGGAGCACCGCCGAACCGCGCGCCATGGTCTATTCCGGCCATCAGTTCGGCAGCTACAACCCGCGCCTGGGTGATGGGCGCGGCCTGCTGCTCGGGGAGGTGCGCAACGACGCTGGCGAGCACTGGGACCTGCATCTCAAAGGTGCCGGGCTGACCCCCTACTCCCGCATGGGTGATGGTCGCGCCGTGCTGCGCTCCTCCATCCGCGAATTCCTCGCCAGCGAGCACCTCCATGCCCTTGGCATCCCCAGCTCCCGTGCACTGTGCGTCACCGGCTCGGACACGCCCGTCTACCGCGAACGCCAGGAACAGGGCGCCATGCTGCTGCGCCTGGCCCGCAGTCATGTGCGCTTCGGCCACTTCGAATTCTTCTACTACACCCGCCAGCACGACGAGCTGCGGCGATTGCTGGACCATGTGATCGCCTGCCATTTCCCCGATTGCCTCGAGCATCCGGAGCCCTACCAGGCCTTCTTTCAGCAAGTGCTCGAGCGCACCGCGGCGCTGGTTGCGCGCTGGCAGGCTTATGGCTTCTGCCACGGCGTGATGAACACCGACAACATGTCGATCCTCGGTATCACCTTCGATTTCGGGCCCTACGCCTTCCTCGACGACTTCGACGCCCGCTTCATCTGCAACCACTCCGACCATGCCGGGCGCTATTCCTACGAAAACCAGGTGCCCATCGCCCACTGGAATCTCGCCGCGCTGGCCCAGGCGCTGACACCCTTCATAGAAGTCGACCAGCTGCGCCAGACGATGGACCTGTTCCTGCCGACCTACGAAACCGCTTGGCTCGAGCTGATGCGCAAGCGTCTGGGCTTGCAGGCCGCCGAGGACGACGACAAGGCCTTGGTCCAGCGCCTGCTGCAGCTCATGCAGGGCAGCGCGATCGACTACACCCGGTTCTTTCGCGAACTGGGCGACAGCCCGGCGGAGCAGTCACTGGCCCGCCTGCGCGAGGATTTCATCGACATCCGCGCTTTCGACGACTGGGCCGCCGAGTATCGCGCCCGCAGCGCCCACAAGGGCGGAGACCCCGAGGCGCGTCGGGTGCGCATGCATGCGGTCAACCCGAAATACATCCTGCGCAACTACCTGGCGCAACAGGCCATCGAGGCTGCCGAAGGGGGTGACTACGCCCCGGTGCGCGAACTGCATGCCGTGCTCAGCCAGCCCTTCGAGGAGCAGCCGGGAATGGAGCGATACGCCGAACGTCCGCCGGAGTGGGGCAAACACCTGGAAATCAGTTGCTCGTCCTGATGCTCATGCTGCGCAACATGCTGCGCAGCGGATCGGCCAGCATGACCGCGTGCCAGGCGCAACGCCCCGCCCTGCCTGGGCCGGCGCCGATCTGCGCAAGAACCTGCCCACCCAGCGGCAGAATCTTGCTCAACGAAATGTGAGGCGTCGCGCAGAGCGGTTCGAGCGCCCCAGAAAAAATACCGTAAGCCACTGATATAAAAGACAATTTCGCAAGTGGCACGCCCCTTGAAGGCCTATGAGCGCCATCCGGCATTCAACACAGGCAAGGAGAGCGTTCATGCCAACACCCGCGTATCTGTCCCTCGAAGGCACCAAGCAAGGCCTCATCACCGCTGGCACCTTCACCGAGGACTCGGTCGGCAACATCTTCCAGGAAGGACACGAAGACCAGATCCTGGTACAGGCCTTCCAGCATCAAGTCATCATTCCGCGTGACCCACAATCGGGTCAGCCCACCGGCCAGCGCGTCCACAAGCCGCTGATGATCACCAAGGTCTTCGATAAGTCGTCCCCGCTAATCTTCAATGCCCTGACCTCTGGCGAGCGCCTGAACAAGTGCCGCCTGGAGTGGTACCGCACCTCGGCGACCGGTACTCAGGAGCATTACTTCACCATCGAACTGGAAGATGCGGTCATCGTCGACGTCCAGTCGCGCATGCCGAACTGCCAGGACCCGAACATGGCGCACTTCACCCATCTGGAAGACGTCTACTTCACCTACCGCAAGATCGTCTGGACTCATGAAGTCTCCGGCACCTCCGGCTCGGACGACTGGCGCGCCCCGATCGCCAGCTAAGGCGAGTTCGCGGCACCATAGGCTCCGGTCCGGCACACCCGGCCGGAGCTTTTTTGCGAAGCAGTAGCGCAAATACGAACCGCAGCGCCGCAATGCGCGACCCAGCGCACCGCACCATGGTCAGCGCGTGGTACATCAGAGCCCCTCGCGCGCCCTGGCGCACCCAAGGACGGAACCAGGAGGAACACGGATGTTCGCCCCCGCCAACCAGCCTCATTTTTCCCTGCACATCGAAGGTCTCGAACATGACCTCCAGGTGCTCGAATTCACCGGTCGAGAAGCCATCAGCCAGCCCTATCGTTTCGAGCTGGAGCTGGTCAGCGAACGTCCCGACCTGGATCTGGAAAGCCTGCTGCAACGCCCTGCCTTTCTTGCGTTCACCTCCGACGGTGCCGGCATTCATGGGCAAATCCATCGCACCGCCCAGGGGGAATCGGGCAAACGCCTGACCCGTTACCGGCTGGCCATCGTGCCCCGGCTCGCCTACCTGGCGCACCGCACCAACCAGCGCATCTTCCAGCACCGCTCGGTACCCCAGATCATCGCCACGGTTCTCGAGGAGCACGGAATCCTCGCCGGCGATGGTCATCGTTTCGACCTGGGTCCGGTGATCTATCCCGAACGCGACTATTGCGTTCAGTACGACGAGACCGACCTGCACTTCGTCCAGCGCCTGTGCGAGGAAGAAGGCATTCACTACCACTTCCAGCACAGCAGAGCCGGCCACGTGCTGGTGTTCGGCGACGACCAGACGGTATTCCCGACCCTCGCCCCGGTCGCATACCAGCAGGACAGCGGACTCGTCGCCGACGAGCCGGTGGTCAAGCGCTTCGGCGTGCGCGTCGAGACCCGAACCAACCGAGTCACCCGACGCGACTACGACTTCGAAAAGCCTCGCCTGTCACTCGAAGCCGCTGCCCGCGGCGACACCCAGCCAGACCTTGAGGATTACGACTACCCTGGCCGCTTCGTCGACCGCGAGCGCGGCAAGCATCTTGCCCGGCGCACCCTGGAACGGCACCGCCACGACTTCGAGCTGGCCGACGGTGAAAGCGATCAACCCCTCCTGCTCAGCGGCCACTTCCTACCGCTCGAAGCGCATCCCCGCGGCGACTGGAACCAGCTCTGGCTGCTGACAGAAGTCCTCCACGAAGGCAAGCAGCCGCAGGTACTGGAGGAATCCGTCACCGACCTCTCGGCCAGCCCAGCGCTGACTCCGTCGCCCCTATGGGCAGAGGAGCGGGCTTCTGCCAACACCGACTTCCACCAGGGCTACCGCAACCGCTTTACGGCCACCCCTGGGCCGTCCCCTACCGTCCACCGCTGGCCCACCCCAAGCCGCGCATCCTCGGCAGCCAGAGCGCCGTCGTCACCGGGCCGCCAGGTGAGGAAATCCATTGCGATGAATACGGCCGGGTCAAGGTTCAGTTTTTCTGGGATCGCCAGGGCCAGGCCGACGACAAGACCAGCTGCTGGTTGCGTGTCAGCTCGAGCTGGGCCGGCGATCAGTACGGCGGCATCGCCATCCCGCGTATCGGCATGGAAGTGCTGGTCACCTTCCTTGAAGGCGATCCCGACCAACCCTTGGTGACCGGCTGCCTGTACCACAAGGAGCACCAGGTCCCCTATGACCTGCCGGCAAACAAGACCCGTACGGTATTCAAGACCCTGAGCTCACCCGGCGGTGGCGGCTACAACGAACTGCGCATCGAAGACCGCAAGGGCGCCGAGCAGATCTACCTCCACGCCCAGCGCGACTGGGACGAGAACATCGAACACGACCAGAAGATCCGCGTCGGCCATGAACGCCACGACACGGTGGAAGCCAACAGCTACAGCGAATTCCGCGCCGAAGAACACCGCACCACCCACGCCGACCGCAAGACCGAGATCCGCGCCAACGACCACCTCACCGTGGGCAACAACCATCGCCTGAAAATCGGCACCGGACAGTTCGTCGAGGCGGGCAACGAAATCCACCTCTCCAGCGGCCTCAAGGTGGTGCTCGAAGCAGGCAGCGAACTGACCTTCAAGGCTGGTGGCAGCTTTATCAAACTCGACGGCGGCGGCATCACCCTGATCGGGCCGGTGATTAAGATGAACTCGGGTGGAAGTCCGGGGAAAGGGTCGGGTGCGGCGCCGGTATTGCCGGGGCAGGTGAAGGCGGCGGATGCGGACAAGGCAGGCGCGCTGCTGATCCCCGCCCAGCGGCAGGCACTGCTGCAGAAGCAACCGCTATGCGCGATCTGCGAGGCGGCGAAGCAGGAGGCAGCTCGTGCAGAATGATCTGTCCCTCCACGCCCTACCGTCGAAGCTGCCGTGGAACAAACCGTCCTATCTGCTGCTGGATGGCGTCAGCGTCGAGGCGCTGCCTCGACGGCTGTATGAATGGCATGAGAACCCAGCGTTCGAGGTGCTGTACCTGGACACTCACTGGGCCGAACTGAAAGACCTATCGCCCTGCCTGATGACCCTGCAGGGGCCGCATGACCCGGCGCTAGCCGCCTTTCTCGCCCAGGCCGAAGAGGAGTGGGGCTATCTGCTGTTCAGCGACGCAGAACGGGATGACCTGCTGGCCCACCTGCGCTGGCTGACCAGCGTCCTGCATCCTTCCGGAGAAGAGGTCCTGCTGCGCCTGGCCGACCCCGCCGTAGCCCAGGCGCTGCTCAAGCAGTCGATGGACATACGGGATGCCACCCTGTTCGGCCCGATCGAACAAGTGCTCGCGGGCGATCGTCTGGAAGAGCGGTGGCATTGGCTCGAACGGCCCGGCCCGGCCGCCAAGACCAACCGGGACAAGCCCTACACCCTCTCGGACGAGCAGCTCGAACGGCTGGGCGAGATTGCCTTCAGGGGCGTGCTGATTCGCCTGGATGAACATCTGAGCGAACACTTTCCGGACCATGCGCGGCCCACGCGCGGCAATGCGCGCTGGAAATACCTGCAGGACTTGGCCGACAGCGCCTACAGCAAGGGCTTCGATAGCGAATACGACATCACGCTCTATGCCAACATTTTCGGATTGCTAGGCGAAGACGCTCTGCAGACTCATCCCGATATCGCCGCGCTACTCGTCTCCCCCTCGCTAGTTCCCGCTGAGCGCATCGAGCAGGCCGCCGACCTGGCCTACGTCCGCGCCACGCAAACGGAAAGGACTTCCTGAATGACCACGAGCAAGAATCCGAATCACACCGATAAGAGCCGGAGCGACGCCAAGAGCCCGATGGGCGTCTGCTCCCTGATGAAGAACAAGGTGCAGCTGCTGCCGCTGCGCTATGGCTTGGTCGAACGCCTGGACCCCAGCGCCGAACTGGCCCTGCCCTACAAGCTCAAATCGCGGCCCTTGGGCATACGGTTGCTGCGGGATGGATGGCTGTATGTGATCGATAACGGCACCGGTTATCTGCACGAATACCGCGTCGAGCAAGGCAAGGTCACCAAGTTTCTCTGGAAAGGCAACGAGGCGGCGCAGGACAAACGCCTCGGCAATGTGGCCGAACCACGATTGGTCTTTCCGCGCGGCGCTACCCTGCATGTCGGTTTCTCGGAAGTACAGTGGACCGCGTTCAAGTGCTCGCAAATGCTCAAGAGCCGGGCCGAACGCGACCTGTTCATGCAGGTGGTCGACCTCGGCAAGGCCGACTGCGAAAAAGGCGGCGCCCACCTGCTGACCGCCAAACAGGCGGAAAAATGGCTGGCCGAGGTGGCGGAAAAACCGGCCCAAACCGCTCAACCGACAGGCGCCCATCCGGAGGAAGGCAAGGACTATTGCTGGGAACACCAGCCGCTGTACCGACGCACCCAGCTAGGCGAGATCAAGAAAGCACTCGCACCGGCTTACGAGCACGACCACTTCTACCTGGTGCTCAAGGACAGCATCGGCGTGATGCGCGACTTGGCCGAGGAACAGGACAAGGTGGTCGGCTGGATCGACAACTGGGTGGGCCAGCAGCGCAAGGAACTCAAGTACGTCATTGGCAGCTACATCGAAACCCTGATGGTGGCGAATGACGACACCGCTCGCCAGGCCGGCGCCAGCGATGCGCTGTTCAAGAAAACCACCCCCGCCCAGCGCGAAAAAATCTACGCCTACATCGAAGCGCGCGACAAATGGCTGTGGGAGCGACGGCGCCTGCCGGTCGCCCAGAAGGTCAATGGCTACTACACCCGCAATGTCGTGCTCGACCCGAGAACCATCGCCGCCAAGCAGGAGATGGAAGCCAAGAAACAGGCGATGATCGATGCCCTCGGCGAAGATCTCTACGACGAACTCGAAGACGACATCGAAAAGCTCGAAGACCAGCATGAAGGGGCGCTGGAAGGCAAAGGCTGGGGCGCCCGCGGCATCCACGATCTGGTGCGTCACGAGGAAATGAAGAAATACCTCGAAGACGAACGGGTGCACCTGAAGCGCTGGACCGCCCGCCTGGATCGCATCACCACCGACCGGTTGAGCATTTTCACCAAGGGCGAATTCCACCGCAGCGCCTGGTACTTCGACCCCGAGCACCCCGACCAGCTCATGGCCGCGCTGGTGACCGAGCAGAACTGCGTGCGCGACCTGTGCCGGACCGAGGAAAGCCTGAAGGCGGTCAGCGAATACTTCCACAAGTACCCCTATTACATCCTGCCGGCGTTCGCAGGCCGCCTGGATGGCGCCTTCCTCGGCAAGAAGTCCGGCGATCTAGTCAAATGGCTCGACGACTTGCGCAACTTCAAGAGTGGACTGACGGATGCCCAGGCCCGCTTGCAGGAAGTAGAGAGACTGATGGGCAGCCATTGGACCAGGAGCTTCAACCTGAGCCCTGCGGCCGCCAGTGCCAGCCAGGCTGTCAACGCCGCCTATATCCCGGCCATTGCCCTGCGCCTGGAAAACTGGCTGGCGGGGCTGCAAGACCAGCTCAACGGCCCCGCCCTTCGCCAGCATCTGGACAAACTCGCCAGCCAGACCAACCGCGCCCATCGCCTGGGTACTCTGGTCGCCCTGAAACAGGAAGGCGCCACGCTCAGCGTGGCCAGCGAACAGGACGCCCAGCTTTTCCGCTTGAACCTGGTCAAGCTGAATCAATTGCTGCAAAGCGAGGATGAGCTGATCAAGGCGCGCAATCGGGCCCAGGCGCAGAGCAAGCGCCGACTGCTTAGCGAAGCCCAGCGCCAAGCCGCCAAGCTGGAGAAACAGCAACTCAACCAACAACTGGGCCGGGTGCGCCAACAGCGAACCGCACTGGTCAACCAGCTACAGGAAAGCCTGACGCCCACCAGCACTCTGCCGGCCGGCTTCGTCGGCGCTCGGCTGAAACTCGACCCGGCGCTGCATAGCGTGCTCAACGAGGAAATTGGGCGGCTGCGGGCAGGTATCACGGGGGATATGGCACAGCCGGGACTCGGATGGCAGCGCTGAAGAGCGGGTGGATTCCCTTGGCGGCCGTATACCTACAAGGGCAGAATCTCGGCGAAGCTTGGGAAAACTGGCAAAAGGTAGCGGGCAATAGAACAGCCAAAGACTTTGTCGTAGTAGCGGGCACTTTTGCTTCCGTTGCCTCTGCCGCTCTGTCGGTCTACCAAAGCACTCATATCGCCATGGTGGACAGGGCCCTGCAAGCCACCGTCGCCAGCACCGCCGGCAAGGGAGGCATGCTCTTTGCTGTAAAGTTGGGGAAGTTGGGGCTGGGATTGGGAGTGATAATTTCCCCCTTGGCCTTTATCGGCTCAGTGGGTACTGCCTGGGATAACTGGAGCAAGTGGACCGATGCCTTCCGCACCGGCACCGCCGAAGAGAAAGCCGGCGCGCTTATGGCAATGTCCGGCGACCTGGGGGCTACCAGCGTAAATGCCGCCATAACCGGAAAGGCCTTCTGGGAGCTTGGGGGAATTGCGTTGGACTATCACAAGGCGCTACCTGGGCAGAGAGCTGCCACCTTGAGCATGGCGTGGGCCACTCGCGGAGCTCGCTTCCTGAACTTCTCGGCTCGCCTTAGTCCCTGGGGCTGGCCTTCACCGCCCTGCAACTGGGTGGCGAGGCGCTGTACAACTACTTCAGTCTGGATGACCAACAACGCTGGATGCTCGGCTGCTGTTGGGGAATGGAGGAAAAGACTGGGATTGGCCCGCCCATGCCCAAGGCCTGGCCGAAGCCAATCTGCGCCCGGTCATCGAGGACAAGGGCCTCACCCCGCGCGCCAGCGACGGGGAAACCGTACGTACCTTGCAATTGACCCTGCCGGGCGTCTCCTTGGCCAGTTTGCAAAACCAACCTCTGCTCCTCACGGCCGAATGGCATGCGCAGATCAGCCGCCCGCCGGAAGATGTAGGCCCGATCATCAGCGACAACCTGCGGATCGCCAAAACCCAGCCGCTGACCCTGGCCCTGGAACTGCCGGCCGACTGGTGCGGCTCGCAGTGCCTGCTGATGTTGCGACTAGCCGTACAACCGGAGCTCGCCAACCAACCCCTCAAGACCAGCGACGCCTACCTGTACTATCGGATTCCGCTGGAGATGGCCGCTATCGCCAAGTCCATCAAGGGCGAGCCCTCGATAAAGCCCAGCGGCACCCCCTTGAGATGGGTAGAAGTCAAACCGGAGCACCTGCATGCCTGAAAATAAATACAACCGATTGCCCCAGGCCGGAGACTTCGAGCGCGAGTCCGGTACGGAAGTGTTCTATCTCTCACCCAGCCGCTTCCGACAGGGATGCCGGCTTTCAGCTCACGACAATTGCACCGCGAAAGCAATGAAGTCTTTCTGGACTTCGCGGTGGGCAGAGGTACGTTCGAATTTATGTCCAGGGGGGGAATAGGCTCGGTAATGTTTATGGTGATCTTCTTTTTCCTGGTCGGTTTTGGCTTGGGCGTTGCTGATTATGTGCAACGAGGTGCTCCGATTTTTGAAATCATTCTGACCCTCGTGCTCCCCAATTGGTACATATGGGGGTTCATAGGTTTCTTGGTCTTGATGTACGGCAGTATCTTTTTCTATGCAGTCCGCCAAGTCAGTATCCGCCCGCCCATCCGTTTCAACCGCCAGCGCCGGGAAGTGGCCTTCGTCTTTAAGAAAGGCGAAGCCCCCCGCTATATCCCTTGGGAAGAGGTGATCGCCTGCGTCTCCGTCGGCCAGACCGTCACCCAGTACGCCGTTACCCCCAGCTTTGCCCTGATGATCGGCCTGCGTGATGCCAATACCGGCGACGTGCTCTGGGTCACCGTGCCCACCGCCACTCTGGGCCTGGCCGTCAGCGAGTGGGAGGCCATTCGCGCCTATATGGAGGAAGGCCTCTCGGCCCTGCCCGAGCCGCAGCCGGAAGAGTACGAGGAAGGCACCGTGGCCTATTTCAACCTCTGCCGGCAGGTCTACCGTACGGAACACTCGTACCTGCGCTATGTGTTCGGCTTTCTCGCCATCCAATTCTTCAGCGGTTGGCACCTGCCTTGCCATATCTCCGCCTGGGTCAATCGCCGGCCCAAGGCCAGCTTCCCCAAGGAAGTACTGGACTGGTCACAACCCCTGCCACTCGAACAATGGGCCGTGCCGAGCGAAGCCCTGAAGAAACAAAGCGCCGATGTCCGCAAGGCCTTCGCCAAAGGACAAACTCTGCTGGATTACTTCAAGGTGCAGCTCAGCCAGGCGGAAGGAGCCCCGGCCGAAGCTTAAGCCTCCTGCGCTGCAATCGATGGCGAAACATCTATATGTCTGAAAATAAATACGACCGTTTGCCCCAGGCTGGAGACTTCGAGCGCGAATCCGGTACGGAAGTGTTCTATCTCTCGCCCATGCCACTTCCTACAGGGATGCCGGCTTTCAGCTCTCGGCAATTGCACCGCGAAAGTAATGAAGTCTTTCAGGGCTTCGCGGTGGGCAGAGGTACGTTCGAGTTCATGTCGAGGGAGTCGGCTCGGTAATTTTTATAGTGATTTTCTTCTCGCTCGGTACTGGCTTCGCTGCATGAATCCGAATGAACCAAGAACCCTTCTGGCTGCAACCGACAGGAAACAGGCCGGTGCCGCATATCGATAGCAACCAACCCGCCAACCTCCCAGACTGGATGAACCGCATATGTGGGGATGGTCAGGGCTTGGGCGGACGGGTTAGCTAGCTGGCGCCAATGCCAGCAGGTGAGCCACGCCCTGACTACCATGTCCCAAGCGGCGAGGACTACACCCTTGAGTTTGCTCGGGCTGACAACCATCTTCATCACTTATGAAGCGCTGCCCCTGTCCGACCGCATCCTACTGATGATGCTGGGCCGGACGGATCGTCCAGAGTGCCGATGCTGAAATCCTGAACATCGCGCCCGTGAGCACTTTTGCCGCCGGTTTGGTTGGCTGCAACAACCTGCTCAACGCCAACATTGCCACACATCTGTTGCAGCGCCCGATCAACGGGCAGGTGGCGATCCGCCCGGAATCCATAGCGTAAGTAGCGGCCGGGGGCAGCGGCGGGATCACGGCAGTGATCAAACGTCATAGCCTGCTCGGCGGCGTGATCCGTTACCGCGTCGAGGCGCTATGTCGGTCTGCTGGTCGGCGCACTCGACCGCTTTTCCACCGATTTCTATCCCCCCACGGCCGTCACGCAAGCCTTACCATCGACGCTTCGGCAATTCACGGGATGGCATGATGGCATTGGCAATTTTTGACCTGGACGAAACCCTCATCGATGGCGATTGCGCCAGCCTGTGGGCGCAAGAGATGGCGAAGATCGGCTGGGTGGATGGGGAGTCCTTTCTGCGCAAGGATGCCGAATTGATGGCCGAGTACGCCTTTGGCCGGCTGGCGATGGAAGACTACATGGCTTTCAGCCTGGCGCCCCTGGTGGGCCGCACTGCTGAGGAGGTCGAGCATGTGGTCGAGCCTTTCGTGGAAAATGTGATCGAGCCACTGATCTACAGCGATGCCATGCGCCACGTCGCCGAACACCGCAAGGCCGGTGACCGCATCCTCATCATTTCCGCCTCCGCAGAGTTTCTGGTCAAGGCGATCGCCGCACGGCTGGGGATCGACGGTGTGCTGGCGATTCAGCTGGACGAGCAGCATGGGTTTTACAGCGGTCACACCCGTGGCGTACTGACCTACCGCGAGGGCAAGGTAACGCGGCTGCGTGAGTGGGCCGAAGCGCAGGGTGAGTCGCTGGAGGCTGCGCATTTCTATTCCGACTCGATCAACGACCTGCCGCTGCTCGAACAGGTGGCGCATCCGCAGGTGGTGAACCCCGACCCGCTATTGCGCGAGCAGGCCGAAGGCAGGGGCTGGCCAGTGCTCGCCTGGCGCTGAATCAGGCCTCGGGGCGCACTGGCAGCAGCACCCGGAACAGCGCGCCCTGCCCTTCTTCGCTTTCAACCTCGATGCGGCCTCCATGGGCTTTGACGATCTGCTCGGCGATAAACAGGCCCAGGCCCAGGCCCGCGCTGCTCTCGCTGCCCTCGGCGCGTTCGAACTGACAGAAGATGCGTTCCAGGCTCTTCGGGCTGATGCCGATGCCATGGTCCTGCACCTCGATCCATGCCTGCTCGCCCTGCTGGCCAAGCGCGACATGGACGGGCTTGCCTGCGCCATAGCGCATGGCGTTGGTCAGCAGATTGGCCAGCACCTGCTCGATGCGGAATTCGTCCCAGACGCCGATTACCGGCTCCGGCCGCTGGAACAGCAGGGCGCAGCCGCTGGCTTCCATCTGTGGCGCGAAATTCTCGACCACATTGGCAGTCAGCTTGCAGAGATCGACAGGTGTCGGGCGGATCGACAATTTGCCGGTGCGGATCCGCGATACGTCCAGCATGTCGTCGATCAGGCGGATCAGGCTCTGCACCTGACGCTCATCCTTGTCGACCATGTGCCGCAGCCGGTCCTCGCTGAAGGCGGCGAGATTGTTACGGCCAAGCTGCATCTTGCGGAGCTGTACTTCGAGGATGAGGGTGTTGAGCGGCGTCTTCAGCTCATGCGAGACGATGGACATGAAGTCGTCGCGCATGCGCACTGCATCTTCCAGCTCGGCCTTGGTACTACGCAGCTCGTCAAGCAGCACTTCCTGTTCGCGCCGGCTCTGCTCGAGCGCTTCGAGCTGGCGCGCCATGCGCTTGCGATTGCGGTACAGGTCGACGAAAACGCTGACCTTGCTGCGTACGGCATGCGTGTCGAGGGCTTCTGCATGAAGTCGACGGCGCCGCTCTCATAACCCTTGAAGGCGTAGTTGAGTTCCCGGCCAGCGGCGCTGACGAAGACGATAGGAATCTGCTTGGTACGCTCGGTGCCGCGCATCAGCTCGGCCAGCTGAAAGCCGTCCATGCCCGGCATTTGCACATCGAGAATGGCCAGCGCGAATTCGTGGCGCAGCAACAGTTCCAGCGCCTGCTCCGCCGACTCGGCCTGGTGCACGCGTATGCCTGGCGCCTTGAGCAGCGCTTCGAGGGCCAACAGATTTTCCGGCAGATCATCGACGATCAGCAGGTTCGCTTCATCCGTTCGGTCAGGCATGGGTCACTCCAGTTCGCGCAACAGTCGATGGATATCACGCAGGGGCAAAAGATAATCCGGCGCAAAGCGCTGGAGTGCTGCACGGGGCATGGTAGCGACTTCGGCGTCGTCAGGGTCTTGAACGATGGTCACCCCTCCGGCCTGACCGATGGCCTGGAGGCCGGCGGCACCGTCCTCGTTCGCCCCGGTCAGGAGAATACCGGCGACACGCTCGCCCCAGACATCGGCCGCCGATTCGAACAGCACGTCGATCGACGGCCGCGAGAAATGCATCGCATCGTCCTGGCTGAGGGCCAGGCTCAGGTCTGACTCGACCAACAGGTGATAGCCCGGCGCAGCGAAATACAGGGTACCGCCGCGCACGGGCTCCTTGTCGCCGGCCTCCCTGACCTTCAGGTCGGTCTTGCGCTGAAAAATCTCGACCAGCTGAGTGGGTCCCGTCGGCGGCACGTGCTGGACCATCAGCAGCGGCATGCGGTACGCCGACGGCAAGCCGGACACCAGCACGCTGAGCGCTGCCAGACCGCCAGCCGACGCACCGATCACTACGGCATCGACCGGCCGGGAGGGCAGATTCTCGAAGGCGTCGGCGGAGGTGAAAGTCATAGCTTGCGGAAAACCCGTTCCTGCTTGTCGAACGCCTCGAACCGCTCGGCAAACCCGGAAAACTCCACGGTTTCCTTGCTGCCGAGGCCAAGAAACCCTCGATGACAAAGCGACTCATGAAACAGACCGAAGGCGCGGTCCTGCAACGGCTTGTTGAAGTAGATCAGCACGTTGCGGCAGGAAATCAGCTGCGTCTCGGCGAACACACTATCGGTCGCAAGGCTATGATCGGCAAAAGTCACCTTTTCTTTCAATGACTTATCCATGATGGCCGAGTCATAGGCAGCGGTGTAGTAGTCACTCAGGCTGCGCTTGCCCCCGGCCCGCTGGTAGTTACCGGTGTACTGGCCCATGTGTTCGATGTTGAAGATACCCTTGCGCGCCTGCTCCAGCGACCGAGGATTGATGTCGGTGGCGTAGAGGATGGCGCGCTCCAGCAATCCCTCTTCCTGCAGCAGGATCGCCATCGAATAGACTTCTTCGCCCGTGCTGCACCCGGCGATCCAGATCTTCAGCGACGGATAGGTTCGCAGCACCGGTACCACCTGTTCGCGCAACGCCAGGTAGTAGCTCGGATCGCGAAACATCTCGCTCACCGGAATGGTGAGGTATTGCAGCAGCTCCATGAACGCCTGCGGATCGTAGAGGATGCGGCGCTGCAACGCCGAGACGTTTTCACACTGCATCTGCTTGAGTGCGAGCAGGACGCGGCGCTTGAGCGAAGCGCTCGAGTAGTCGCGAAAATCGTAGCTGTAGCGCAGGTAGATCGCTTCGATCAGCAGCTTCAGCTCGATCGCGAGGTTGCGGTCCGGCATGTCACAGAAGCTCCACTTTCGGCAGCCAGACACGGATCAGCGAGAACAGACGGTCCAGGTCGATGGGTTTGGCCAGGTAGTCGTTGGCACCGGCGCGCAGGCAGCGGTCCTGATCGTCCTTCATGGCCTTGGCGGTGACGGCGATGATCGGCAGTTTGGCCAGGCGCGGGTCCTTGCGGATTTCCTGCATGGCGGTGAAGCCGTCCATCTCCGGCATCATGATGTCCATCAGGACCAGGTCGATATCGCTGACCTCCTGCAGTTGGGCGATGGCTTCATGGCCGTTGCGGGCGATCTCGATCAGCGCACCCTTCTGTTCCAGCGCACTGGTCAGGGCGAAGACGTTGCGTACGTCGTCGTCGACCACCAGGATCTTGCGCCCCTCGAAGGCCTTCTCGCGGCTGCGCACGCTTTTCAGCATCTTCTGCCGCTCCGGTGGCATGTCCGACTCGACCTTGTGCAGGAACAGCGTGACCTCGTCAAGCAGCCGCTCGGGCGAGCGCGCCCCCTTGATGATGATCGAGCGTGAATATTTCATCAGCTCGGCCTCTTCCTCACGGGTCAGGTTGCGGCCGGTGTAGACGATCACCGGCGGGAAGGAGCAGATGTCTTCGCGTGCCATGCTTTCGAGCAACTGATGGCCGTCCATGTCCGGCAGCTTGAGGTCGATGATCATGCAGTCGAAGACCGTCGAGCGCAGCAGCTCGAGCGCCTGCTCGCCGAATTCGACGGCGGTGATCTCGATGTCGACGTCCTCGATCAACCGCGCGACGCTTTCGCGCTGACGGGCGTCGTCCTCGACCAAGAGGATGCGTTTGACCTTCTGCGCCAGCTTGGCTTCCAGGCGCGCAAAGACTTCCTTGAGGTCTTCGCGGGTGGTCGGTTTGGTCGCGTAGCCGATCGCCCCCATCTGCAGCGCGGCTTCCTTGCGATCCTCGACCGACACGATATGCACCGGGATATGGCGGGTGATCGGGCTCTCCTTGAGCCGCTCGAGAACGGTCAGGCCCGAGTGATCCGGCAGCCGCATGTCCAGCAGGATCGCGTCGGGGCGGTACTGCACGGCCGTGTCGAAGCCGTGGTCGGCATTCTGCGCGATCAGGCAGCTGTACTTGAGCTCGTGCGCCAGGTCGCGAAGGATGGCGGCGAATTGCGGTTCGTCCTCGATGACCAGCACCGAGCGCTCCTTGAACGGGAAGTGCGCGCGGTCGTCCGCCACGCTCGGCGCCGACGCGATTGCCACCGGCTCGGCAGGCTTGGCAGGCACGGGTTCAGCCACCGCAATCGCGGCCGCCAGCGGCTGCAGTGGAAGCGGTGCGGCGTCGGCCGCCTCGGCCTTAGCGGGCGCACTGTAGTGCTCCGGCACGATCAGGGTGAACAGGCTGCCGGCGCCCGGCTCGCTGCTGACCTCGATGGTGCCGCCCAGCAGCTGTGCCAGCTCCCTTGAAATCGACAAACCAAGGCCGGTGCCACCGTAGCGGCGGTTGGTGGTGCCGTCGGCCTGGCGGAAGGCCTCGAAGATTACGTCCTGTTGGTCAGCGCGGATGCCGATGCCCGAATCTTGGATGGCGAAGGCGATTCGCCCGGAATCGCGGCGGCTGACCCTTAGCTCCACCGACCCCTTCTCGGTGAACTTGAAGGCGTTCGACAGCAGGTTCTTGATGATCTGTTCCAGACGCTGGCGGTCGGTGTAGAGGCTTTCCGGCAAGCCGCCTTCCAGTTCGACGTTGAACTGCAGCGACTTCTCGAGCGCCTGCGCGATAAACAGGTTCTTGAGCCCATCGACCATGCGGCTCAGCATCAGCAGCTCGGGGCGCACGTCCAGCTTGCCGGCCTCGACCTTGGAGATGTCGAGGATGTCGTTGATCAGGTTGAGCAGGTCATTGCCGGCCGAATAGATCGAGCGCGCGAACTGCACCTGATCGTCGTTGAGGTTGCCTTCCGGGTTGTCGGCCAGCAGCTTGGCGAGGATCAGAGAGCTGTTGAGCGGCGTGCGCAGCTCATGGGACATGTTGGCGAGGAACTCGGACTTGTAACGGCTGGCACGCTGCAGCTCCTCGGCGCGCTCTTCGAGAAGCAGCTGAACTTCCTGCAGGCGCTGGTTCTTCAGATCCACCTCGTCGCGCTGGCGGGCCAACTCTTCGGTGTGCTCGGCAAGCTGCTCGTTGGTTTGTTCCAGCTCGGCCTGTTGCTCTTCCATGTGCGCCTGCGATTCGCGCAAGGCGTTGGATTGTTCCTCCAATTCCTCGTTGGCTGCTCGCAACTCTTCCTGCTGCACCTGCAGTTCTTCGTTGAGCTGCTGGGTCTCGGCCAGCATGCGTTGCAGGCGCTGGCGGTAGCGCGCGGCCTCGATGGCCGAACCCAGGCTGTCGCTGATGCGCCGCAGCAGCTCGCCGTCCTCTTCACGCAGCGGACGCAGGAAGCCGATCTCGAGCACGCCGTTGAGCATGCCGCTGTCCTCGACCGGGACGATCAGCACCGCTCCAGCATCGGTCTCGCCCAGTGCCGAACTGACTTTCAGATACCCGGACGGAACGCGATCGAGGGTCAGCGCGCGGCGTTCGAGCGCGACCTGCCCGACCAGCCCCTCGCCGAATTCCAGATGGCGCCCCGCATTGAGCCGGTCACGGTCCCAGGCGAACTCGGCCACCCGCTGCAGCTTGCCTTCCTGAGCGACGTACAGGGCGCCGACCGACGCGCCGAGGTAGCGCGAAAGGAAGTTGAGGATGTTCTGCCCCAGCGCCGGCAATGTCTGTTCACCGATGATGGCCTCGCTGAGCTGGGTCTGGCCGGCGCGATACCAGGCCTGCTTTTCCAGCGCGGCGGCGTGCTCCTGCTGGCGCTCAAGCGATTCGGCGTAGCTGTCGGCCAGGCTGTAGAGATCACGCCGACCAAAATAGACCAGCAAACCGCTGAAAATAAGACTGAACGCGAGAAAACCGCCGATCAGCGCCGTGGTGATCATTTCGGAGGTATCGGTGCGCTCGGCGCGAACCTGACGCTCGTAGGCGATGAACTCGTTGAGCAGGCGACGCTGCTGCTCCTTCAGCTCCAGGCCACGCTTGCCGCGGACGTAATCGACCACCGGCTCGTCGTTAGCGCGACGCGCGATCGCCTCCTCGGCGAACGCCACCCACTGCTCGTGCAGCTGCCCGATACGCTCGGCACGGTTCAGCTGCACCGAGTCCTCGGCCGAGTATTGCTTGAGATCCTTCAGCAGATCGGTGAACAGCGGCAGCTCGTTGCGATAGGGCTCGAGAAAGACATCCTCACCCGCGATCAGATAGCCGCGCATCGAGGATTCCATGTCGCCCATGACCTTCAGCATGTCGTGGGCATAGGCCACACCCACCACCGAGCGCTCGACCCAGTGGCTGACATTGAGCAGGAAATAGACGATGGCGCTGAAGAAGAAGGCGCTGAGAAAGCCGAACCCGAGGGGCACGGCCACGTTGCGATTGAGGATCCGCCGGAACTGGCTCTGATCGATGAAGGTGTCGCCCATCTGGTTTCCTTTCCGGGCCTGCTCGAGGCAGCCGCCCACGGCGCAGGGCCGGTGAACCACGAGGGTATTCACCGATCCCGGCATGTTCTGGTTGGTTCGCGTGAAATTAAACCACGCACTCAAGAAGACCCGGCACTCTACACCGGCTCGCTGCACAGCACAAAAAAGCCCGGCCGAATGGCCGGGCGCATGTTGTATTCAGCGTTTCCCTAGCGGCGGGCGATGACCCAGACCGCGTGGATGATGCCGGGGATATAACCCAGCAACGTCAGCAGAATGTTCAGCCAGAACGCGCCACCCAAGCCGACCTGCAGGAACACTCCCAGCGGCGGCAGCAGAATCGCGATGATTATTCGGATCAGGTCCATGGTGCGTACCCCTCGGTCTATAAGTTGCCAAACGGCCTTGTGAAATCGACCCGCCAGGGTGACAGGGGTTCCTTTTCGCAACGTTTCGCTCGGATCGGCGCAGCGGCGGCTACTCGCTCAGCCCGGCCAGGCTTAAGCAGGCGCCGTCACGCTCAACGACGCGGCGCCTGTGGATCCTGCGCATCGTCACGCTTGCGCCGGATGTTGATCCAGCTGAGCACCGCCAGGGCGATCATCAACCCGGCCATGTTGAAGGCCCCCGCCAACAGATAGCCCAACCCCGCCAGCGAGCAGGCGACGAACCCGATCCAGCGGACGTACCTCATCATCACGCGGACAGGATTGCCCTCGCTGCCGGCCATCAGCGCGCCCTCGCCTGCATGCGTTCGAGCTCCTTGGCGTCATGGCTGCAAAATAGCGTGACCTCGTCCTTGCGCTCCATCGACAGCGTCCACAGCCGATGCTGATTGGCCAGGCGGGCGGTACGGTCCACCTCCATCAGCCGTTGATAGAAGCGCAGCCCAGGCGTGCAGTGGCGCTCGTTCTGCCCGACTTCCTCGCGGTAGAAATAGGCATCCCCGGCATGCAGCAGCCAGCCGTCGTCGGTCTGCAGGGCAACGCCCGCGTGACCATGGGTGTGCCCGGTCAGCGGAATCAGCAGGATCTCCGGCGGCAGGCCGCGCAGGCCCTTCACCGCCTGGAAATCGCACCAGCGGTCACCGCCCGGCTCGTAGAACTGCCAGTGGCGCACGGCATCCCACTGCTTGGGCCGATAACGCCGATGGCCCAGGAAGCTGCGGGTCGAACGCGCCGCATCGATCTCGCGCTGCAGCACGTGGACCTGCGCCTCGGGAAAATCTTCCAGGCCACCTGCATGATCGAAATCCAGGTGCGTCAGCACGATATGGCGCACATCCTCTGGGCTGAAACCGAGCTGGCGCACCTGCTCGACGGCCGTATGGCGTCGTTCGAACTGAATGTTGTTGAAGGCGATGAAGAAGCTGCTGAGCCGCTTGCGCGGGTCGAGCACATCGCAGGTGCCGAAACCGGTGTCGACCAGCACCAGCCCGTGGGCGTCGGTTTCGACCAGCAGGCAGTGGCAGACCAGGCTGGCGGTCAGCCCCTGGCTGAAGCCGTCGATCAGCTTGCCGCCGACCGGGCACATGCAGCCGCAATTGAGGTGATGAACGCGCATGATGGACTCCTCGCGGCCGCAACCCCGACGGCCGCCGACCGAATTGTCGTTCTGTACTCATTGTGAGGCCCGGGCCCGCTACAGAGTTCAGGCCTTCGGCCCGTCGGGCCATGCCCCACGACTCGACTATGCTCAAGGGACGCACGCGACTCGTGTCGCTCACCCGCTCGCCGGAGGGCCCTTACCGATGCGCTGCCCCTTCCGCCCTCATACCTGGCTGCTGCTTGTGCTGTTGATCTTCAGCGGGACAGCCCTCAGCGCAGCGCCCGTAACCGTGCTGCGAATCGACGGCGCAATCGGCCCGGCCAGCGTGGATTACCTGACCAGGGCGCTGGAGCGCGCCCAGCTCGACGAAGCGCAGTTGGTCGTGCTCGAGCTCGACACGCCCGGCGGGCTCGACGGCGCCATGCGCGAAATGATCAAGGCCGTGCTTGCCAGCCCGATCCCCATCGCCACCTACGTCACCCCCAGCGGCTCACGCGCGGCCAGTGCCGGGACCTACCTGCTCTATGCCAGCCATGTCGCGGCCATGGCGCCAGGCACCAACCTTGGCGCGGCGACACCCGTCCAGCTCGGCGGCACGCCTGGCAAGGCATCCGACAGCCCGGATGCCGACGCCAAGGACGAAGACGGCGCCATGGCACGCAAGCAGGTCAACGACGCCGCGGCGTACATCCGCGGGCTGGCGCAGCTGCGCGGACGCAATGCCGACTGGGCCGAGCAGGCGGTGCGGGAGTCGGTCAGCCTGTCGGCGCGCGAAGCCCTGGAGCGTGACGTCGTCGATTACATTGCAACCGACCTCCCCGACCTCATGATGCAACTGGACGGCAAGACGCTGCAGACCCGCACTGGCGAACGGACGCTCGAAACGGCCCAGGCGAGCCTGGAACGGCACGACCCGGACTGGCGGGTACGCCTGCTGGCCGTGATCACCAACCCCAGCGTCGCCCTGATCCTGATGATGATCGGCATCTATGGGCTGATCTTCGAATTCACCAATCCCGGCAGCGGCGGAGGCGGCGTCGTTGGCGGGATCTGCCTGTTGCTTGCGTTCTACTCACTGCAACTGCTGCCGGTCAATTACGCCGGCGTGGCGCTGATCCTGCTAGGGCTCGCGTTCATGATCGCCGAAGCCTTCGTACCCAGTTTCGGCGTGCTGGGCCTGGGCGGCATCGCGGCGTTCGTGGCCGGCGCGGTGATCCTGATCGACACCGAGGTCCCCGGCTTTGGCATCCCGCTGGCCTTGATCGGCACGCTCGCCGTGGCCAGTGCGTTGCTGCTCTTTCTGATTGTCAGCATGGCGCTGAAGGCGCGTCGGCAGCGCCTGGTCAGCGGCGACGCGAGCCTGGTCGGCAGCCTCGCTCAGGTCACCGGCATTCGCGCCGACGACTCGGCCTGCGGCTGGATCCAACTGCAGGGGGAACACTGGCAAGTGCACAGCCCGACGCCGCTGCGGCCGGGCCAACAGGTGCGCGTCGTGGGCAGGCGCGGGCTGCAACTGGACGTCACGGCGGCCGACGAGCCGCCTTCTGAAACGAGGTGATCCATGGGCTTTGAAATGAGCTTCATCGCGGTACTGGTGCTGCTGATCGCGCTTCTCGCGTCGGCTTTTCGCATCCTGCGCGAATACGAACGCGGTGTCGTGTTCCAGCTGGGGCGCTTCTGGAGGGTCAAGGGCCCGGGGTTGATTCTGGTGATTCCCGGCCTGCAGCAAATGGTACGGGTCGACCTTCGCACCCTGGTGCTGGACGTCCCCACGCAGGACGTGATCTCGCGTGACAACGTCTCGGTGAAGGTCAACGCGGTGGTCTACTACCGCGTCCTGGATGCCGAAAAGGCCATCATCCAGGTCGAGGACTATCATTCGGCGACCAGTCAGTTGGCCCAGACGACCTTGCGTGCCGTGCTCGGCAAGCATGACCTGGACGACATGCTCGCCGAGCGCGAACAACTCAACAACGACATCCAGCAGGTGCTCGACGCGCAGACCGATGCCTGGGGTATCAAGGTCGCCAACGTGGAGATCAAGCATGTGGACCTGGACGAGTCCATGATCCGCGCCATCGCCCGCCAGGCCGAGGCGGAACGCGAGCGGCGGGCCAAGGTCATTCATGCAGAGGGCGAACTGCAGGCGTCGGAAAAACTCATGCAGGCCGCCGAGATGCTCGGTCGCCAGCCCGGCGCGATGCAGCTGCGCTACATGCAGACGCTGAGCAACATCGCTGGCGACAAGAACTCCACCATCGTCTTCCCGCTGCCCATGGAGCTGCTGCAGGGCCTGGGCAACCTCAACAAGAAATCCGAATAGAAGGTTCTATGCCGCCGCGTCTCGTCGCTTCAACCGTTCGTCTGTCGCTGCTCGCCGTGCTGGCGATCGTCCTGGCCGCCTGCGCGGCCTTCAGCCCGCGTGATCCGCTGAACGTGCAGGTTGCAGGCGTCGAGCCATTGCCCGGCGAAGGGCTGGAACTGCGCATGGCGGTCAAGCTCAGGGTGCAGAATCCCAACGACATGGCGCTGGAATACAACGGCGTGGCGCTGGATCTGGAGGTCAACGGCCGACGCCTGGCCAGTGGCGTCAGCGATGCCAGCGGCAGCGTGCCACGCTTTGGCGAGACGGTGTTGCGCGTGCCTGTCACCATCTCCGCCTTCTCGGCCGCACGCCAGGCACTGGGCCTGGCCGAGCACATTGGCCTGGACGAGGTGCCCTACGTGCTACGCGGCAAGTTGGCCGGAGGGCTGTTCGGCACCCAGCGCTTCGTCGAGCGCGGCACCCTGGATCTCGAAGGCGCGCTGCCCAATCCCTATCGGCGCTAGTGCCGGGGCGTCCAACGGACTTCTGTACGGTGAGTTGCCTGAACTTCGAGTGGTCGATACGCGCGATCGCGAGCGAGCTCACTCCTACGAAGAGCACGAGAAGTCGGTTAAATCACGACTGCTATACCCAGCCGCGTCCGTAGGAGCCAGCTTGCTGACGATGCGTGCCTCACGCCTACCGCAGAACCAGGCGCTGGCGTGCCGTCGTCTCGGCCCAGGCGCTGTCGCTCAATCCACCCGGCATTGCCCCGCCCGGCAACGGTGCGCTTCGTGGCTCGGGTCTTCCTGCATGAGCTTGCGGGTGACGCCGTTGGTCCAGCCGAAGCCGTCCTGCAGGGGGTATTCGCCGCCGCCGGCATGTTCGACGCACGGCCTGAGCACGTATTTCTCGACCAGCTTGCTCTCGCGCTCGTAGAGGTGCGAAACGATGCTCAGCCAGCGCTCCTCGATCTGCAACGCCAGGGCCTCGTGACCGTAGCGCTGCAGGCCACGAATCGCCATCCACTGCAGGGGGCCCAGCCGTTGGGGCGGTCCCATTGCTCGCCACTGCCGCTCACCTCGGTGGTGGACAGGCCACCCGGCGCCAGCAAACGGTCACGCACCACATCCGCGACCCGCGCCGCCTGGTGGTCGCTGGCCAACCTGACGAACAGCGGCGTGACGGTTGCCGCCGTGAGGTTGTCGCGCGCGGCCTGCAGCGTCCAGTCGTAGTCGAAGTATGCGCCGCGCTCTTCACGCCACAGGTAGCGGTCGATCGCCGCCAGTCGCGCCTCGGCGTGCGCCCGAAAGGTCTTGACGCAACCTTGCCAGCCCTTGACCTCACTGAGCTGGGCAATCTTGAGTTCCAGGTAGTAGAGAAAGCTGTTCAGGTCGACCGGAAGGATGTTGGTGGTGCGAATGCTCGACAACCGGGTCGGGTCGCCCAGCCAGCGCGAGCTGAAATCCCAGCCGGATTCGGCACCGGCGCGCAGGTCGCGATAGACCTCGTGTGCCGGCCGGCTGGAGGAGCGGGCTGTCTCGATATCCTCGAGGTAGGACTCTTCGCGAGGCGTGTCGCGCTCGTCCCAATAGCGATTGAGCACACTGCCATCGGCCAGGCAGATGCAGCGTCGGTGCGCCTCACCGGGGCGCAGGCGGTCGGCCCCTTCGGTCCAGAAGTCATGCTCCTTGAGCAGCTGAGGGAGGTAATCGCTGGCGCGGTGCACGCCGGTTTCCTCGAACAGGTCGGTCATCAAGGCGAAGACAGGCGGTTGCGAGCGGCTCAGGTAGTAGGAGCGATTGCCGTTGGGCACGTGCCCGTAGGTGTCGATCAGGTAGGCGAAGTTGTCCGCCATGGCGCGCAGCAGCTCGCAATGCCCGCTTTCATCGAGCCCCAGCATGGTGAAGTAGGAATCCCAGTAGTACATCTCGGTGAAGCGGCCGCCCGGCACCACGTAGTCATGCGGCAGCGGCAGCAACGAAGAATGCCTTGGATGATGCTTCGGATGGCGGGTCAGTACCGGCCAGAGCCGGTCGATGTGCTCGGCGAGAGAATCGTTGGGGTTGGCGACGAACTCCTTGGGCGGCATTTCGAACACGCTGAAGTGGTCATGCACGAAGGCGACCAGATCGAAATCCGGCTCGTGGCAGCGTGTCCGGTAGTTGTCGAGAATCTGCTCGGGATCGATCCGCGGCGCGCAATCGACGAAGGTCTTGCTGTCCTTGAAGACGCGCCCGGTCTGCACCGCGACGAAAAGCTCCTGGTAGCGATCGGCCGGGGTCAGGGTATCGGCAGCCGATACGCTGTGGGTGTCGTAGTCGAAGACGCCTTTGCGGGTGTCGGTCATTGTTCGCTGTAGTTCCATAGCAGGCCACCGTCGACAACCAGGGTGGCGCCGGTGATGTAGTCGGCGTCGTCCGAGGCGAGAAAGGCCACCGCACCGGCCACGTCGCGCGGCTGGCCGAGGCGGTTGGCAGGAATGTTCTGCAGCAGCGTGTCGAGCTTTTCCGGCTGGTTCATCAGGTCACGGTTGATCGGCGTCTCGATCGCACCGGGCGCGATGTTGTTGACGGTGATGCCCAGCGGCGCGAGCTCGATGGCGATGTTGCGCATCAGCATCTTCATGCCGCCCTTGCTTGCGCAGTAGGCGGTGAAATTGGGATGCGGCAGCTCTTCGTGCACCGAACTGTTGTTGATGATGCGACCCCGGTGCCCGCGGTCGCGCACATGGCGGGCAAACGCCTGAGCGAGAAAGAAGGGCCCGCGCAGGTTGATGTCGAGCACCTGGTCGTAGTCCTCTTCGCTGGCGTCCAGGAAGGACGCATGAGTCTGTACGCCGGCGTTGTTGAGCAGGATATCGAGGCGCCCCATCTGCTCGACGGCCCGTTCGACCAGCCGCCGACAGTCGGCAACGACCCCGACGTCCGCCGGTATGAAGCAGGCCCGGCGGCCCAGGTCCCGGATCTGCGCGAGCGTTTCCCGGGCCTGGTCGTTCTCGTGACGACTGTTGATGACCAGGTCCGCGCCCTCCTCGGCCAGCCGCAGGGCAATACCGCGGCCGATGCCCTGCGAGCCACCCGTGACCAGCGCAACCTTGTTCTCGAGCTTCATTCGGCACCTCGTGATGGGTCGATTACCTGTTCTGACGAGCCGGCAGCCGTTGCGTTCACGCCTGGGTGTTTACAGATGCTTCAGGGCCTGTCCGAGCGGTCAGGACGGCAGACAAGCACAGGCGGCAGGCGCACAATGGCGGGCTTTTCCACTGCCTTCGTTTCCAGGACATCCATGGCCACCGCCGATCTGCGCAAGGGTTATCTGCTGGGTCTGACGACCTTCAGCATCTGGGGCATGTTTCCGCTGTACTTCAAATCCATCGAGCAGTACGCCGCGCTGGAAATCGTCACCCAGCGGGCGATCTGGTCGGCGCTGTTCGGCACCCTGGTGCTGATGATCTGGCGCCACCGCGGCTGGTGGCAGGAGCTGCTTGCCCATCCCAAGCGGATCGGCGTGTTGATGATTTCCAGCCTGCTGATCGCCAGCAACTGGCTGATCTACGTCTGGGCGGTCAACCACGAGCACATGCTGGAAGCGAGCCTGGGCTACTACATCAATCCGCTGGTCAATGTGCTGCTTGGGTTGATCGTGCTGCGTGAGCGACTGCGCCCGTTGCAGTGGCTTGCGGTGGCAATGGCAGCGATCGGGGTCTCCCTGCAACTGATTACCCTGGGCGACTTTCCCTGGGTATCGATCGTGCTGGCGCTGAGTTTCGGCAGCTACGGCCTGTTGCGCAAGCAGGCGCCGGTCGCGGCCTTGCCCGGGCTGGTAGTGGAAACCTGGCTGCTACTACCGATCGCCCTCGTCTGGTTGTTCTTCTTTGGCAGCGGGCCCAGCACCGAATGGTCATTCTGGGCCACTCCCGAGGCGCTCTGGCTAGTCGCCGCCGGCCCCGTGACGCTGGTGCCGCTGCTGTGCTTCAACGCTGCTGCGCGGCACCTGCCCTATTCCACGCTGGGCTTCCTGCAATACATCACGCCGACGCTGCTGCTGATTCTCGCGGTCTGGGTCTTCAACGAGCCCTTCCCGGCCGACCGCCAGGTGGCGTTCATCTGCATCTGGGCAGGCCTGGCCGTCTACAGCTATGACATCTGGCGGACCCTGCGCAAAAGCCCTGTACGCTAGGCGTTTCGGTCGGCCGGCTGCAGCTTGAGCTCGACCATCAGGTCGTCGGCCAGCGTCTCCAGATGCCCCTGAAGCTCGTCCAGCGACAACTCGGCGGGCACGGCGAGCAGCGCCTCGGCGTGAAACAGCAGCTCGTTGGTCATCGGCGCCGGTAGCACATCGGTGTCCAGGCTCTCGAGGTTGACGCCATGGCTGGCCAGCAGGCGAGTGATGTCGCGAACGATGCCGGTGCGGTCGTTGCCGACCAGTTGCAGCTGGATCATCCGCCAGCTGCGCTCGGGCTCGGCACCGCTCGGCGCGACCACGACCCGGATGCCCTGTGCCTGAAGAGCATGCAGGGCCTCGATCAATCCGGCGTGGGCGGCGGTCGGCACCGCGACACGCAGGATGCCGGCGAACTGGCCCGCCATCCGAGACATCCGGCTTTCCAGCCAGTTGCCGCCGTGTTCGCTGATGCATTTGGCGACGCGTTCGACCAGCCCGGGCTGGTCTTCGGCGATGACGGTAAGAACGAGATCGTCCATCGATGGCTCCTCTTCGTGATGGCCCGGCGACACCGGCCGCGCCGTTCAGTATGGCGGATTGCGCCCGGACGTCAGGCAGCTGACAAACTACCGCGTTCGCCTCCCGGATGCGCGTCCGATATGCACCAGGAGCACCCGCGGCCAGCCAAAACACCCCTCGATCCGGCGGACTGATTTTCCCAACGGCTTCATGTAGTATCCGGCGGCCCGGACTACAAGAACCTAATCGTCCGTGTCGGAATGAAGAATCAAGTGAGGCGAGAGATGACTGAGCGCGTTGAAGTCGGTGGCCTGCAGGTCGCCAAAGTCCTGTACGACTTCGTGAACAACGAAGCGATTCCTGGTACCGGCGTCGACGCCGATGCCTTCTGGGCCGGCGCTTCCAGCGTCATCCACGACCTGGCGCCGAAGAACCGCGCGCTGCTGGCCAAACGCGACGACCTGCAGGCGCAGATCGATGCCTGGCACCAGGCTCGCGCCGGGCAGGCTCACGATCCGGTGGCCTACAAGGCCTTCCTGCAGGACATCGGTTACCTGCTGCCAGAAGCCGAAGACTTCCAGGCCACCACGCAGAACGTCGACGAGGAAATTGCCCGCATGGCCGGCCCGCAGCTGGTCGTGCCGATCATGAATGCGCGCTTCGCGTTGAATGCCGCTAACGCCCGCTGGGGCTCGCTGTATGACGCGCTGTACGGCACCGACGCCATCTCCGAAGAAGGCGGCGCGACCAAGGCCCCGGCTACAACGAGATACGCGGCAACAAGGTCATCGCCTACGCCCGGGCTTTTCTCGACGAAGCGGCGCCGTTGGAAACCGGCTCGCACGCCGACGCCACCGGCTATCGCGTCGAAAGTGGCAAGCTCACCGTCGCGTTGAAGGACGGCAGCACCACCGGCCTGCAGAATCCGGCCCAGCTACGCGGCTTCCAGGGCGCCGCCGACGCCCCGATCGCGGTCCTGCTCAAGCACAACGGCATCCACTTCGAAATCCAGATCGACCCGACCAGCCCGATCGGCCAGACCGATGCCGCCGGCGTGAAGGACATCCTGATGGAATCGGCGCTGACCACCATCATGGACTGCGAAGACTCCATCGCCGCCGTCGACGCCGACGACAAGACCCTGGTCTACCGCAACTGGCTGGGCCTGATGAAGGGCGACCTGGTCGAAGAGCTGGAAAAGGGTGGCAAGCGCATCACCCGCGCCATGAACCCGGACCGCGTCTACACCCAGGCCGACGGCAACGGCGAGCTGACCCTGCATGGCCGCTCCCTGCTGTTCATCCGCAACGTCGGCCACCTGATGACCAACGACGCCATCCTCGACAAGGACGGCAACGAAGTGCCCGAAGGCATCATGGACGCGCTGTTCACCAGCCTGATCGCCATTCACAACCTCAAGGGCAACACCACCCGCGCCAACAGCCGCACCGGCTCGATGTACATCGTCAAGCCGAAGATGCACGGCCCGGAAGAAGTCGCCTTCGCCACCGAGCTGTTCGGCCGTGTCGAGGACGTCCTCGGTCTGCCGCGCAACACCCTCAAGGTGGGCATCATGGACGAGGAGCGCCGCACCACGATCAACCTCAAGGCCTGCATCAAGGAAGCGCGTGAGCGCGTGGTGTTCATCAACACCGGCTTCCTCGACCGCACCGGCGACGAGATCCACACGTCCATGGAAGCCGGCCCGGTCGTGCGCAAGGCGGCCATGAAGACCGAGAAGTGGATCAGCGCCTACGAGAACAACAACGTCGACGTGGGCCTGGCCTGCGGCCTGCAGGGCAAAGCTCAGATTGGCAAGGGCATGTGGGCCATGCCCGACCTGATGGCGAGCATGCTCGAGCAGAAGATCGGCCATCCCATGGCTGGCGCCAACACCGCCTGGGTACCCTCGCCGACCGCTGCGACCCTGCACGCGATGCACTATCACAAGGTCGACGTCTTCACCCGCCAGGCCGAGCTCGCCAAGCGCGAGAAGGCCTCTGTCGACGACATCCTCACCATCCCGCTGGCACCCCGCACCGACTGGAGCGAGGAGGAAAAGCGCAACGAGCTGGACAACAACGCCCAGGGCATCCTCGGCTACGTGGTCCGCTGGATCGATGCTGGCGTCGGCTGCTCCAAGGTGCCGGACATCAATGACGTCGCGTTGATGGAAGATCGCGCCACGCTGCGCATCTCCAGCCAGCACATGGCCAACTGGCTGCGTCATGGCGTGGTCACCCGGGAGCAGGTCATCGAAAGCCTCAAGCGCATGGCCCCGGTGGTCGATCGCCAGAACGCTGGCGACCCGACCTACCGCCCGCTCGCCCCGGACTTCGACAACAACGTCGCCTTCCAGGCCGCGCTGGAGCTGGTCCTCGAAGGCACCAAGCAGCCCAACGGCTATACCGAGCCGGTCCTGCACCGTCGCCGCCGCGAATTCAAGGCCAAGAACGGCCTCTGATCGACGCAACGGCCATACAAGAACCGCCCCTCGGGGCGGTTTTTCGTTGCGTCTCGTCGCCGGCTGACGCACATCAGCCTGGCACCCACCGGCTGGCGACTAGACTTACGTCCAATGTGCCACGCCCTACCTGCAGCCCACCATTGTGCGCAAAAAATGGAAGCCAACATGAGCAAAGCCGATGCTTTCGCCGAGGCAGGCAAAACTGCCGTGCTGCAGAACATCCATGGAACCATGGAGTTCCTGCGCAAGTATCCGCCGTTCAACCAGATGGAGCCGGGGCATCTGGCCTACCTGGTGGAGAACTGCCAGCTGCGCTTCTACAGCGCAGGTGACTGCATCATTTCGCCGGACGACGGCGTCGTCGAACACTTCTATATCGTCAAGCAGGGGCGGGTTCACGGTCAGCGGCCGCATACCAGCAAGCGCGGCACCGATACCACCTTCGAGGTGATCGTCGGAGAATGCTTCCCGATGGCCGCGCTGATGGGCGAACGCGCCACCCGTACCGGCCATTTCGCCGCTGAAGACACCTTCTGCTACCTGCTGAACAAGCCGGCCTTCGTCAAACTCGTGTCCAAGTCGGCCTCCTTCCGCGACTTTGCCATGCGCGGCGTCAGCAGCCTGCTGGACCTGGTGAACCAACAGGCGCAGATGCGCGCGGTGGAGAGCCTTGGCGAGCAGTACTCCTGGAAACGCGGGTCGGCGAGCTCGCCCTACCTCACCCGGTCTCGTGCCTGCCGACGATGCCGCTCGCCGAAGCCGTGGGGCTGATGCATGAAAACAACGTTGGCAGCGTGGTCATCACCGATGAGGCGCTGCATCCTCAGGGCATCTTTACCCTGCGCGACCTGCGTCGGGTGATCGGCACCGGCACCACTGACCTGGCGGCACCGATCGCCGGCTTCATGACCCACGACCCCTTCCACCTACCGCCAGACGCGACCGCCTTCGATGCGGCCATCGCCATGACCGAGCGCCATATCGCACACGTCTGCGTGGTCGAGGACGGACTGCTGCGAGGCGTGATATCCGAGCGCGACCTCTTCTCGTTGCAACGGGTCGATCTGGTACACCTGGCGCAGGCGATTTCGCACGCCGATAGCGTCGAGACGCTGGTGATCATCCGCAGTCGTATCCTGCAGCTGGTCGACAACATGCTGGCCCACGGCGCGTCCTCGACGCAGATCACCCACATCATCACCCTCCTTAACGACCACTCGGTCTGTCGGGTGATCGAGCTGGCCATCACCGACCTCGGCGATCCCGGCGTGCCCTTCACCTGGCTGTGCTTCGGCAGCGAGGGCCGACGTGAGCAGACGCTGCACACCGACCAGGACAACGGCATCCTCTTCGAGGCCGAGGACGCCGCCGAAGCCGCGCACATCCGTGGCCGCCTGCTGCCGTTGGCCGAACGCATCAACCAGGACCTGGCGACCTGTGGCTTCACCCTGTGCAAGGGCAACATCATGGCCAGCAACCCTCAGCTGTGCCTGTCGCGCCAGGAGTGGCAGCGCCGCTTCGGTACCTTCATCCGCGAAGCCACACCGGAGAATCTGCTCGGCAGCACCATCTTTTTCGACCTGCGGGCGATCTGGGGTCCGTGTGAAGGCTACGAGCAGCTGCGCGCCTACCTGCTGGAGGAGATCGCCGAGAATCGGCTTTTCCAACGCATGCTGGCCGAAAACGCCCTGCGCCATCGCCCGCCAGTGGGGCGGTTCCGCGACTTCGTGGTGTCGCGCAAAGGCGATGGCAAGGCCACGCTGGATCTCAAGGTGCAGGGCCTGACGCCCTTCGTCGACGGTGCGCGCCTGCTCGCCCTGGGCCATGGCATCGGCACTTGCAATACCCTCGACCGACTGCGCCAACTGGTGACGGAGGGCGTCATCGACGAAAAGGATGGCGCGGCCTATGAAGAGGCCTACCATTTCATCCAGCAGACCCGCATGCAGCAGCATCAGCAGCAGGCTCGCCAGGGCCAGCCCTATTCCAACCGGCTCGACCCGGATACGCTCAACCATCTGGATCGTCGCATTCTGCGCGAGTCCTTCCGTCAGGCTCAGCGCCTGCAGAGCAGCCTGGCGCTGCGTTATCAGTTATGAACATGCCCTGGTTCAGGTTAAGAGGTCCGGCGCTGGACCTCGATCAGCTAGAACGGCGGGATCAGCTGCCACCGCCAGCCGCTTTGGGTACCGTACCGCTTCGAGAACAGCGGCTCGTCGTGCTCGATGTCGAGACCAGTGGCCTCGATCTGCGCAAGGACATCGTGCTGTCCATCGGCGCCGTGGTGATCGCACACGGCGGTATCGATCTGGGCGACCAGTTCGAGTCCACCCTGCTACGCCCGGCTCAGAAGATCAGCGAAAGCGTGCTGATCCACGGCATCGCTCCGAGCGAGCTGGAGGCCGGCGATGATCCGGTCGAAGCCCTGCTTGATTTCATGGAGTTCGTCGGCGACAGCTCGATCCTGGCCTTCCACGCCGGCTTCGACCAACGCATGCTAACCCGAGCGCTGAAGCAGACCCTCGGCTACAAGCTGCGCCATCCGTTTCTCGACGTCGCCGAGCTTGCCCCGATGCTCTGCCCGGACAACCGTCCGCGGCAAAATGGCCTGGACGACTGGTGTGCGCACTTTGGACTGCAGGTCATGCAGCGCCACCACGCCAGCGCCGATGCCCTCGCGACCGCCGAGCTGGCGCTGATACTCCTGAGCAAGGCGCACCGGCAAGGCGTGGACAATCTGTTGACCCTCAGCCAACGCCTGGCCAACTGGCGTCAGCGCCAGCAGGCCAATTTCATGTAGCGCCTCAGCCGGCCGCCGTTGCTCGACGGCTCGATTCAAGCCAGAAACGAAACGACGCCCATCCCGGGAAGGATGGGCGTCGCGTTTAGACGGGTCGGCCGCCCGTTCATGGCGGCCTTGACGTTAACGATCCGAGGTGCAGATCGCCTGGTAAAGCGCTCCCTGCTCGTCCAGCTCGGCCACGCTCTGCGCCTTGGCTTCGCCGGCGTCATTAAGCTGGAACATCACGCGTTCGGCGCAAAGGGCCTGGTATGGCAGGCTCTTCACGGTAGAAACCAGATGTTGCTTCTCGAAGCGATACAGGACAAACCGGGCCACACGCCCCTGATCGGTGTCCTGAATCTGCGCATTCGCTCGATCCAGCACCGTGTAGACCAGCGGCATGGGGTAGGCCAGCGTCCAGGGCCGCCACAGCATGCTGCCCTCTTCACTCGCTACCACCACGGCGCCCTCCGGCAACCGTGCCTGCTTGGCGTCAAACCAGCTGTACTCGTAATAGACCGTATAGCTGAACATGCCAAGGCCGGCGAACACCGGGATGATCCACTTCGGCAGCCGCTTTCGAGTAAGGGAGCGCAACAGCAACGCGATGCCCGCACCTGCTACAGCAGCGACAATTGCAGCGATGAGATGCCAGATCATAAACAGCTTCCTTAAAAAAATCGGGCTTCCATATGGAAGCCCGACTCTACTCAGCATCAGACCAAGTCTGACAATTGGCGCATTATCAGTTAGTGATCAAGCGCAACGCCAGCACCCTTCGGGGTACGAACGCTCTCGACCAGATCCTGAATCTCCTGCGGCGGAGCCTCGGTAGCCATCGAAACGGCGTAGGCAACAGCGAAGTTCAGAATCGCACCCACGGCACCGAAGGCCTGCGGGGAGATGCCCATCCACCACTGATCAGGCGTGTTCGGGATGCTTGCGGTGCCCGGGATGAAGAACCAGCCCAGGTACAGGAAGATGTACACGGCGGTGGAGATCACACCAACCAGCATACCGGCGACAGCACCCTTGCTGTTCACGCGCTTGGAGAAGATACCCATCATCAGCGCCGGGAACAGGCTCGCTGCCGCCAGACCGAACGCCAGTGCAACCACCTGGGCGGCGAAGCCCGGTGGGTTCAGACCCAGCCAGGTTGCCAGCAGAATCGCGGCCGTCATGGACAGACGGGCTGCCAGCATTTCGCTCTTCTCGCTGATCTTCGGATTGATGAGTGTCTTGATCAGGTCATGACTGATGGCAGACGAGATCGCCAGCAGCAGACCCGCAGCAGTCGAGAGCGCAGCAGCAATAGCACCCGCAGCGATCAGACCGATGACCCAGCCCGGCAGGTTGGCGATTTCCGGGTTGGCCAGAACGATGATGTCATTGTTCACGGTCAGCTCGTTGCCGTTCCAGCCACGCTCCTGCGCAGTCGGAGTGAAGGCAGCGGAGGCGTCGTTGTACATCTGTACGCGACCATCGCTGTTCTTGTCTTCCCACTGGATCAGACCGGTACGTTCCCAGGTCTGCACCCACTCCGGACGATCTTCGTAACGGATCGCTTCGGCAGCCGGGCCTTCTGGATAGATGGTGTTCACCAGATTCAGACGCGCCATCGAGCCCACGGCAGGGGCGGTGAGGTACAGCAGAGCGATGAAGACCAGGGTCCAGCCAGCGGACCAGCGGGCATCAGCTACCTTGGGTACGGTGAAGAAGCGAATGATTACGTGCGGCAGACCAGCGGTACCAATCATCAGCGACAGGGTGAACAGGAACATGTTCAGCTTGTTGTCGACGTCAGCGGTATACGCGGTGAAACCGAGGTCAGTAACCACTTGGTTCAGTTTTTCCAGCAGCGGCAGACCGGATTCGGTATGGGTGCTGAACATGCCGAACATCGGGATCGGGTTGCCAGTCAGCTGCATGGCGATGAACACGGCCGGAATGGTGTAGGCAATGATCAGAACCACGTACTGCGCCACCTGGGTGTAAGTGATGCCCTTCATGCCGCCGAATACCGCGTAGGCGAACACGATGGCAGCAGCAATCCAGATACCAGCGGAGTTGCTCACTTCCAGGAAGCGGGAGAACGCCACGCCAGCACCAGCCATCTGACCGATTACGTAGGTAACGGAGATGAGGATGAGGCAGACGACAGCTACCAGACGAGCGCCACGGCTGTAGAAACGGTCACCGATGAAGTCCGGTACGGTGAACTTGCCGAACTTGCGCAGGTAGGGCGCCAGCAGCATGGCCAGCAGCACGTAGCCACCAGTCCAGCCCATCAGGTAGACCGAAGTGGCGTAACCGCCAGAGGCGATCAGACCGGCCATGGAAATGAAGGAAGCTGCAGACATCCAGTCTGCCGCCGTTGCCATGCCGTTGGTTACCGGGTGAACACCCCCACCAGCGACATAGAACTCTTTAGTTGACCCGGCGCGAGCCCAGACCGCGATCCCGATATAGAGCAGGAACGAGGCGCCCACGAACAGCATGTTGATCCAATATTGGCTCATGGTGGTTACTCCTCAACCCCGAATTCCTTGTCCAGTTTGTTCAGCCGCCACGCGTAGTGGAAGATGATCGCAATGAACACGATGATGGAACCCTGTTGAGCGAACCAGAAACCCAGGTCAGTCCCCCCGACCGGGATACCCGCCAGCAAAGGGCGCAGAAGAATGGCGAAGCCATAAGAGACAAGAGCCCAGACCACCAAGCTCCATGTTATGAGGCGAACATTCGCCTTCCAGTACGCAGCAGCATTTGTTTTGTCGCCGTCGGCCATGACGTTCTCCGTCTTATTGTTATTACAGGTGAAGGAAACCACAGCCTGAATTTAGCAAGGATGCGCGACGGAAAGAAAGCCCCGACTTTAGTCTGACAAGCGCTCTGGATCGCCTCCTGAGCCCGCTCCGAGAGGCTGTCTGCTGCGCCTCGTGACGCTATGGCGAGAGGCGCACCAAGCGCCACGGGGCCCGACTCGCCAGTCACCGGCAGCGGGAAGGCGGCAAGGCAAGTGAATCAAACAGCTCCAACCTCGATTTAGAAACTCCCTCGACCAATTAAATATTGATTTTTAATCTGCAGACTAATCGGCCGCCCGACTTAATAGCGCAATTACGACAAAAACCAATATCAATTAATTGCAGGCAAGCCACTGATTATCTGTGGCCGCGCCATATAAAAAGCTATTAATTAAAAAAACGGGAGCAACGCCGCGGCGCGCCTGCCGCCAGGTGGGCGGACGCGCCGTCATTCGACAGGTTGGAGGGCTCAGCACGCCGGGCGGCCTGCTGTGTACTTCTGCGCCGGATCGATGGCCGCCTCGAGATCGCGGATGGCCGTGGCGCCGATCAGCAGGGGATAACGGAAGTGGCTACGGTCGGTCAGGTTGACCTCGGCGTCGCGTAGCTGATCGCCGATGCACAGCTGCATCTGCACCACGGGCCGTTCGGCGACGTCCGGACCTCGCTCGGCGTCGGTGTCATCGTCCGGGTCGGATTGCTCCTCGGCGCGGGTCTTGATTTCGGCGATGCGCGCCAGGGGTTGTTCGTACAGGGTGTCGTCAGCCCCTTCGACCGCCAGGCGAAAGCGCACCCAGTCCTCGCCATCGCGCTCGAATCGCTCGATATCGCGCGCTGACAACGAGGCGGTCATCGCCCCCGTGTCCATCTTGGCTTTCAGGGTCTTGCCGATCTCTTCGATCTTGATCTGTTCGTAGCGCCCGAACAGGGTCGGCTCTGCGGCGACGACGGGAAGGGTCAAGGTACTCAACAGCAACAGCAGACGGGACAAAACGACCTCCGGGGTTTCTTCTGACCTTCCTTCGGACCCGCCTCGCCTCCGGGGTTCGCCACGCGGCGGTGCCACGCCGACGCCACCGGCCTGCTAGACTGCTGGCCCGTCCCTCCAGCAGATTATCGCCGTGCCCCGTTCCGCATTCGCCACCCTCCCCTCAGCCCCGCCACGCTGGCCAACCTGGAGACGCTCGGCTACCTCGAGATGACGCCGATCCAGGCGCAGAGCCTGCCGGTCATGCTCAAGGGCATGGACCTCATCGCCCAGGCCAAGACCGGCAGCGGCAAGACAGCCGCGTTCGGCATCGCCCTGCTGGAGCCCATCAATCCACGTTATTTCGGCTGCCAGGCGCTGGTGCTTTGCCCGACGCGTGAGCTGGCCGATCAGGTGGCCAAGGAGCTTCGCCGGCTGGCCCGCTCGGCCGACAACATTAAGATCCTCACGCTCTGCGGCGGCGTTTCCATCGGCCCGCAGATCGGCTCGCTCGAACACGGCGCGCATGTGATCGTCGGCACGCCCGGGCGCGTCCAGGAACACTTGAAAAAGGGCTCGCTGAAACTCGACGGCCTGGACAAGCTGGTACTCGACGAAGCCGATCGGATGCTCGACATGGGGTTCTACGACGCCATCGCCGAGATCATCGGGCAGACCCCGAGCAAGCGGCAGACCCTGTTGTTTTCGGCCACCTACCCGGCCGGCATCAAACAACTCGCCTCGACCTTCATGCGCGATCCGCAGCAGGTCAAGGTCGAAGCGCTGCATGACGACACGCAGATCGAGCAGCGCTTCTACGAAATCGACCCCGAAGCGCGCATGCAGGCGGTCGTTCGCATCCTGGGCAGCTTTCGTCCGGAGTCCTGCGTAGCCTTCTGCTTCACCAAGCAGCAATGCCAGGAACTGGTCGATGCGCTTACCGCAAAGGGCATTTCCGCCATGGCGCTCAACGGCGACCTCGAGCAGCGCGACCGCGATCAGGTCCTGGCCATGTTCGCCAACCGCAGCCTGTCGGTGCTGGTCGCAACCGATGTCGCCGCCCGCGGGCTGGATATCGACGCGCTGGACATGGTGATCAACGTCGAGCTGGCGCGCGACTCGGAAATCCATATCCACCGCGTTGGCCGCACCGGGCGGGCCGGCAGGAAAGGCATCGCCATCAGCCTCGTTGCGCCTGCCGAAGCCCACCGCGCCCAGGCTATCGAGGATCGGCAGAAAGCGCCGCTCAACTGGCAGTCCTTGAGCGACCTGAAGGTGCAACCAGGCAGCCCGTTGCAGCCGCCCATGGTCACGCTGTGCATCGCGGCCGGCCGCAAGGACAAGCTGCGCCCCGGCGACATCCTCGGCGCGCTGACGGGCGATGCGGGGCTTCCAGGCACGCAGGTGGGCAAGATCGCGATCTTCGACTTTCAGGCGTTCGTCGCCGTCGAGCGAGACGTCGCCAAGCAGGCCCTGAATAGCCTCAATGCCGGCAAGATCAAGGGCCGCTCGCTGAAGGTCCGCACGCTTTGAGCAAAACCGGGAAATAACGAGCCTGCCGCCTCCTCGCGTGCAGGCTCGTTGCGAAACGGATTGCCCGTTCCGTAGAGCATCCGCGCCTTGCTCGATGCATCGAAGCGAGCGGCGCGACCGGCGAACCCAACGACATCCTGTCGCTCGGCTCGCCTCGGGAGCGGATTACAGCGAACCGCGGGCCCAGGGGCCCCAAATGGCGAACGTGATGCCGGGGGTCTGGATGTTGACGAACAGGAAATGCCCGGTCGGATCGAAGCAGGCACCGCAGAACTCGCGGTTGCGGTAGTCGCCGCCGGAAACCTTCTTGCCGGCCGCAGCGGCCTGGACGTCGTCGAAGACCACGTTGTTCTTGGCGAAGATGTAGGCCTCGCCCGCGTCGGTCAGGCCCAGCAGACGTTCGCCGAAGCCGTACATGTCCTGCACACCGCCGCCGTCTTCGCAGAGCAGCACGCCGCCGCGCGGGCTGACAGTCACGTTGTCCGGGTTGTTGGCGATCTCGGCGTCGGTCGAGGCGAAGATGCAGGTCAGCCGATCGGTCGCCAGGTCATGCATCCACACCGCGCCGCGGCCATAGCCGGCGCGACCTTGGGCATCGGTACCGGCACTGGTGTCGACGATGTAGAGCTTGCCTTCGCTGTACCAGATGCCTTCGCCACGACTCATGCTCAGGCCGCCCGCACGGCGAGCCTGTGCATAGGGGCCGCTGCCTTCGGGCTGCGGTTCGAGGTCCGGGTTCGCCACCTCCACCCATTCGAGCTGGTAGCTGTCGCCCTGCCGCGGTGCGTGCAGATCGACCAGTTCACGGTTGCGCACACGGGCCGCCTGGAGGATGCCGCCTGCGGCCAGAGAGCCAGGCTGCTGGCTGGCGTCGGTGGGGATGTAGCGATAGTAGCCAGCGCGGTTGCGCGCGTCCTCGGTCAGGTAGACGTAGCTGTTGCGCGGGTCGACGGCGACCGCCTCATGCGCGAAGCGGCCCATCTGGACGATCGGCTGGCCGGTGGTCAACGCCGGGTCGGCTGTGACTTCGAAGACATAACCATGCGCGCGACCGCCCACGCTGGTGTAGTCGGCCGTGGTTTCCTCGCAGGACAACCAGGTACCCCAGGGCGTGACACCGCCGGCGCAGTTGGTGCGGGTGCCACCCAGGCTGGGTACGGTGCGCACCGGCTGGTCGATGCCGCGGGAGAAATACAGGTTGGTGGTACCACCGGCCGGGCGCTGGCCATTGGAGAGGGTCACGCCGTCGTAGATCCCGTTGGCTTCGATCAGGCTGCCCGTGCCGGCTTCATGGTTGCGTACCAGCACAATTTCTGGGCCATTGGCGCCGCGGCGCACCGCGATCACACCCATGCCGTCATGGGACGTCGGCACCGGTTGGCCGTTTTCCATCATGTCGCCGGTCCAGGAGAAGCTCTTGTATTGGAAGCCGTCCGGCAGTTGCAGCAGCTCCAGGCCGGTGGACAGATCACGCGTCGGGCGCAGCGGGCCGTAGCTGCTGCGCACCACGCCTGCGTTACGACCCTGGGCGTTGCGCGCGGCGAAGGCCTGCAGCGTGCCCAGAAATGGGGTGGTGGCGACTACAGCGGCAACAGCGCCACCCTTGAGCAGACTGCGGCGGCTGGCATCATGTTCACGGTTCATGCGGTGTCCTCTGTTTATAGATTGGAAGGAGGGGCGGCATGAATGAAGCCAGACGAATACGGCGAAACGATGACCATGCGGTTTCGTTCCGGTGATGCGGGATCAGTGGTCGGTATAAGCTTTGCTACGTTTGTCGTGACGCCGTCATCTGAACCGCGTCCAATCCGTTTCTCCATCAGCCGGCCGGACCCTTTGCATGCGCTCACCCTCGCTCAGCCACTCCCTGCGGCGCCTCTGGGCGCTAGACAAGTTCGGCTACAGCCTGCGCGTCGCCATCGCGCTGGCGTCGAGCATGGGCCTGAGCTGGTATCTGGCCGAGCCGTCGATGGTCATCCCGCTGTTTCTGGGGGTTATTGCCAGCGCCTTGGCCGAAACGGACGACAGCTGGCTGGGCCGTCTCTCGGCACTGCTGGTCACGCTGTTCTGCTTCAGCATTGCTGCGGCGTCGGTCAAGCTGCTGTTTCCGTACCCCTGGGTGTTCGCGCTGGCCATGGCCGCGGCAGCGTTCTGCCTGGTGATGCTCGGCGCGCTGGGTGAGCGCTACGCGACCATCGCCCAGGCCACATTGATTCTATCCATCTACAGCATGATCGCCGCCGATCAACGCAGCGGCGCAGGCCTTCATCCCTGGCGCGACCCGCTGTTGCTGCTTGCGGGGGCCGCCTGGTACGGCCTGCTATCGATCGTCTGGAACGCACTGTTCGCACACCAGCCCGTGCAGCACAGTCTGGCCCGCCTGTATCGCGAGCTGGGGCAGTATTTCAAGCTCAAGGCCGCTCTGTTCGAACCGGTACGGCAGCTGGACGTCGAGGAGCGCCGCCTGGAACTGGCGCAGCAGAACGGTCGGGTCGTCAGCGCGTTGAACGCCACCAAGGAAACCCTGTTGCATCGCCTGGGCAACGGTCGCCCGGGCGTCAAGATCAGCCACTACCTGAAGCTGTATTTCCTCGCCCAGGACCTGCACGAGCGGGTCAGCTCGTCGCATTACCCCTATCAGGCGTTGGCCGAGGCCTTCTTCCATAGCGACGTACTGTTCCGCTGTGGACGGCTGCTGCGCCTGCAGAGCGTGGCGTGCGCCGAACTGGCGAACGCCATCCAGTTGCGCCAGCCCTTCCGCTACAGCGAAGCGAATGCGCAGGCCCTGGCCGACCTGGAAGCCTCGCTCGAACACCTTCGCCAGCAGAGCAACCCTGCCTGGCGCGGGTTGCTGCGCTCGCTGCGTGCACTGTCCGGCAACCTCGCCAACATGCAGCGCCAGCTCGCCAGCGCCAGCAACCCGGATGCGCTCGAAGGCGAGCAGGACAGCAGCCTGCTCGATCGCGAGCCACAGTCGCTGCGTGATGCGCTCGCGCGCATCCGTCTGCAGCTCACGCCGACCTCATTGCAATTCCGCCACGCCCTGCGCATGAGTCTGGCGCTGGTGGCCGGCTACGCCGTGCTGCATACCATCCACCCGGACCAGGGCTACTGGATTCTGCTGACCACGGTCTTCGTCTGCCAGCCGAACTATGGGGCGACGCGGATCAAACTGGTCCAGCGCATCACCGGAACGGCGCTCGGCCTGGCCGTCGGCTGGGCACTATTCGATCTCTTCCCCAGCCAGCAGGTGCAGGCACTGTTCGCCGTGGTCGCCGGCGTGGTGTTCTTCGCCGCCCGCAGCAGCCGCTACACCCTGGCAACCGCCGCCATCACGCTGCTGGTGCTGTTCTGTTTCAATCAGGTCGGCGACGGTTACGGGCTGTTCTGGCCGCGACTGGTCGATACCCTGATCGGCAGCCTGATCGCCGCCGCGGCGGTATTCCTGATCCTCCCCGACTGGCAAGGCCGCCGCCTGAACCAGGTGGTGGCCAACACCCTCAGCCGCAGCGCTGACTATCTACGGCAGATCATGGCGCAGTACGAAAGCGGCAAGCGCGACGATCTGGCCTATCGACTGGCGCGACGCAACGCACACAACGCCGACGCCGCGCTCTCGACCACGTTGTCGAACATGCTTCTGGAGCCCGGCCACTTCCGTAAAGATGCCGAGACGGGCTTTCGCTTCCTGATCCTCTCGCACACGCTGCTCAATTACCTGTCGGGCCTGGGTGCCCATCGCGAAAGCCTGCCGGACGATGCCCGGGATGCCATGCTCGAGGACGCAGCGGCGCGCCTGGCGACGAGCCTCGACGAGCTGGCCAAGGCGCTGCAGGACAACCAGCCCGTCGCGGTGTACAGCGAGGCCGAGGAAGCGCTCGCCCAGCAGCTCGAGCAGGCACCGGAGGAGATGGACGACGCGCACCGGCTGCTGCAGACCCAGCTGGGCCTGATCTGCCGGCAATTGGCGCCGCTGCGCGGGATGGTGGCGCACCTGCTGCGCCAGGGGCCTACGGCTCAGGGCTGAGGCAGCGCCGAGGGCACCGGCAAGCCGTGGCGCGCGAAGATCGCGGCGTAACTGCCGTCCTCCAGCATCGCAGCAATCTCCAGATCGAACGCCTCCAGGATCAAGGCCCGTCGGGGGTGGTCGTTGCGCACCACCAGTGACAGGTCCAGCACGCGGAACTCGCCCGGCACGAAGCTCAGAAGGTCGCTGGCGTCGGCCAGTTCTCGGTCGAAGTGAAACTGCGCGGTCCTCTCGTCTTCGAGCGTCAGGTCCACACGACCGGCGAGCACCATTCGAGCAGCCTGGACGAAATTGATGGCGTAGCCGATATGCAAGCGCTCGTCAGGCGGCAGCTCATCGCCATAGGCGTAACCGCGGCTCAGGGCAATGGCGTAGCCCGTGAGGCTGTCGACCCCGTCGTAATGGACCTTGTCTTCGCTGCGTTGCACCCAGCGCACGCGATTACTCAGGAAGGGGCGGGAACTGCTGGCGAAGCGCGCGCGCTTCGCCGACCACCAACCGTTGACCATGTCGTAGTCACCGGACTTCAGTCCGCGCAACGCGCGTTCCCAGGGCACCTCGACATACTGGACCTGGTAACCGGCCCGGCCCAGCGCGGTGCTGATGAGATCGACCGAAAGTCCCGAATTGGGCAAGCGCTGATCCGTATAGGGCGGCCAGGCGTTCCCCGCCAAGCGCAACACCTCGGCCACCGCCGACGTGGAGGCCAGCAGTGTCAGCAGCAATACCCCCATCATCCCGCCCACATCCACACCCTCATGGCAGAACGCTACCCTCTTCAGCAAAGCACAATTTCGCGACGCTGCCGAACTGAATGAGTTGGCGCCTCGCACCGTTGCTGCAGGGCTTCTGAACCCGGAGTACCATGCCGCGTTTTACACACCCTACCGAGGTGGCAGTGTTACAGACAGAGGTGGTGATCATAGGCGCCGGCGCGGCGGGGCTGATGTGTGCCTTCACCGCGGCGGCGCGAGGCCGGCGCGTCCTGCTGCTCGACCATGCCAATAAGGCCGGCAAGAAGATCCTCATGTCCGGCGGTGGGCGCTGCAACTTCACCAACCTGTACACCGAGCCGGCCAACTTCCTGTCTGGCAACCCACACTTCTGCAAGTCTGCCCTGGCCCGCTACACGCAATGGGATTTCATCGGCCTGGTCAGCCGCCATGGCATTCCCTATCACGAAAAGAAGCTCGGCCAGCTGTTTTGCGACAACAAGGCCAGCGACATTCTCGGCATGCTGATCGACGAGTGCCAACAGGCGGGCGTCGACCTGCGCCTGGACACCGCCGTGCAGTGCATCGACAAGACTGAAATCGGCTTTTGCCTGCAGAGCGACGCCGGCGAGCTCCACTGCCAGTCGCTGGTCATCGCCACCGGCGGCCTGTCGATCCCGACCCTCGGCGCCAGCGGCTTCGGTTATCAGGTGGCACGACAGTTCGGTCATACCGTGCTGCCGACCCGCGCCGGGCTGGTCCCCTTCACCGTCACCGACCCATCGCTCAAGGCCATGTGCGAGGCGCTGTCGGGCACCTCGGTCGAGGACTGCCAGGTCACCTGCAACGGCCAAAGCTTTCGCGAGAACATCCTGTTCACCCATCGCGGCCTGTCCGGCCCGGCGATCCTGCAAATTTCTTCCTACTGGCAACCGGGTGATGTTGTGGAGATCGATCTGCTGCCGCACCTGGACCTGCCGACCTGGCTCGATGAGCAGCGCCACGAGCGGCCGAACACCGAGCTGAAGACGCTGCTGGGCGAACTGTTCACCCGCAAGATGGCGTCGCTGCTGGCCGAGCACTGGTTCGAGTCGCGGCCGCTGAAGCAGTACGGCAAGGCGGAGCTGGAGGCCATCGCCGAGCGGCTGGCCCGCTGGCAACTGGTGCCGGCCGGCACAGAGGGCTATCGCACCGCGGAGGTGACCCTTGGTGGCGTGGACACACGCGAGGTGTCGTCGAAGACGATGGAATCGCAAAAGGTGGCGGGGCTGTATTTCGTCGGTGAGGTGCTGGATGTGACCGGACACCTGGGCGGTTTCAATTTCCAGTGGGCCTGGGCATCCGGCTACGCGGCGGCCCAGCACGTCTGAGCCGCCAGGGTGCGGCGGCCCGGACGAAGCACCCTTCCGTTATTCGTTGGACAGATTGGACGGCGGCGATACCTCGCGCGGCCCGGCTGGATCCGTCGCGGTGTTCTGGTACTCCTGCTGGTTACGCTCGTTGTTCTCCATGGCCGAGCGCTCGTCATCAGGCGAGCACGCACCCAGCAGCAGCGCCAAGGGAAACGCCAGTAAAACGGCGACTGGTCGGGTGTTCATCGAAAACCTCCTCGCATCGGATTGGCCCGGACGGGCGGCTGATTCGCCGCCCTCCCCGCTCGATTACTGAGCAGCGCCCGTACCGGTGCCGGTGGTATTCGGCGCAGTGCCGGCGCCGGATTCAGTGCCCATTCCGCTGCCGTTATCGCCGGGCGCGGTATTCATATCGCCGGACTCGCCTGTCGTCATGCCTGCACCGGAGCCGTTGCTGGTGCCGGTTTCAGGGCTGGTGTTGGCGCCAGTGCCGGTAGTGCCGGAGTTGCTCGGCGGCGTGCCGGTCGAGGGCGCCGCGGGCTGTTCGGTAGTTGGTTGCGGTGGTGTTGCCTCGCGCTCGCGCTCCTCGTCGGGACCACAGCCAACGAGCAGCAGACCAAGAAGAGGGGCGGATAGATAAGCAAGACGCATGAAAACCTCCAACAGATAGTCAGGCCGACCCGAGGCCGGCGGCATTCGGATCCCTAGGGACCCTCTGAAGAGGTTGACCCTGCGAAGCGCCATGAGTGCCCACCGGGCCTCGACCGTCCGCCCGACGGTCCCGGGTGCGATCAGGATGCCATCTGCTCGAACGACCAGAGCCCATGGCGTAACAAGCGGAACACCATGGGATGGCAGCAGATCGGGACGGGGTTACTGATGCAGATCAGCCGGGGCGCAGCGACAGGTTGGCGCCGCCGGAAAGGCGGGCAGCAGAGAGAACGGGGCGGGCCATGAGGCCCGCCCGGGGGATCACGCCGCGTTACGGGCGCTGAATTCCTTTTTCAGACGAGTCCTGAGTTCGGCCATTTGCTGACCCATCTCCTCGAGCCGCTTCGCGTCGAACAGCTCGCGTGCCTGAGGAAACATCTCCTCTTCCTCTTCCTCGATGTGATGCTCGAGCAGCTCCTTGCACACCTTGGCGCGGCCGGAGAACTCCAGGCTCGACGGGTCGGTTGCCTTCAGATCGGGCAGAACCAGCGCGTCCACGGTGCGGTGCTCCTCCTTGGCTTCGTGGTACATCTTCATCTCCTCCTTGCCACCTGCTTCCTTGTAGGCCGGATAGAGAATCTGCTCTTCGATCTGGGTATGGATGGACACTTCCATTTCCAGCTTCTGCAACAGCTCGGTACGCGTCTTGACGGCACGCTCTGTGGTGTCGGTCAGGCGGGAAAGGAGGTCCTTCAGGGTCTCGTGATCTTCGATCAGCAGGTCGATAGCATTCATGCGGCTTCCTCATCATTCATCAGGTCTGCGACGCCCGGGCTCTGCGGCCCGGTGCGCGCGTGGCTGCCGGCGGCAGCGCTTGAGTGCGAGGCTCGGTTCGGCGGCCTCTCGGTCGGTCAGGCGTATTCGTACGTGGGCAGCCCCGTGCGGCTCTGGCTCTGCAGGCGTGCAATCGCGGGGGACATTCCGGCCTCAAGGGCCAGGTCACGGCGAATCGAGCTGACCACCCACTCCAGCTGGATGTTGGTCTGCGTCTGCCCTTTGGACAGGGCGCGTTTGATGATGTCGCGGTCGTCATTGCGCAACGTCAGCAGAAGCCCGCCATCCGGACGCGGCACGGTGACAACTTCGAACTCGGGGAACGCGGCAGCGAGAATTTTTTCAGCGGCAATCATTGTTTTTACTCCGGTTATGTTTCCAGCGTACGGAGCTAGAGCACCGTTCGTGCCAACCGGGCGAAACATCAAAAACCGCTTAAATCAGTGACTTGCATCACATAATGGCAATTTGTCTGCGTGCAAAACGCATGAAGCAGCGGAATTCGGCATGCATTCTGCTGTCCCGGCCGGAATAGCTGGCAATGCCCAAGCCACGCCGCGCCGGCAGATCGAGCCGGTCTAACCGGGGCGCAACCGGCCTGCAAACCGGGCGCCAGGTGATCGATAGGGCGCCTATCCGCGGCGCCAGACGCTGGCGAGCCAGGGTTGCTGGTCACGCGGCAAGCCAGCGGGCCGGTAGTAATGCTCCAGCTCGACGAAACCAGCCTTTTCAAGGCACTGCCGCCAGGTCGGCCAGTCATACCAGGCACCGTAGCGCGTGCCGCTCCAGCCCTCCTGATTGTCGCCCCGGGGATTGGACGTAAAGAGGACACCGTCGGGGCGCAGCGCGCTATGGAGCTTGCGTAACACGCCGTCCAGCTCACGACTGGGTACGTGAAACAGGACGGCGTTGGCGAAAATGCCGTCGAAGGAGGCCGCCGGTAGATCCAACGCCAGAAATTGCTGATGCAGGACTTCGCAGCCAGTCGCTTCACGAGCCATTCGCACGAAGGGTTCCGCGCCGTCGAGCCCCACCGCGACGTGGCCCAGGGCGGTGAAAGTCTTCAGGTCACGCCCGGGACCGCACCCCAGATCGAGAATGCGAAACGGCGCTTCGCCGCGAATATGCCTGAGCAGCGCCTCGATGTTCTGGCTGACATCGTGGTCGCGAGTGCCGTCGCGGAAGGCTTCGGCGTTGGCCCGATAATCGTCGAGCGTTCGTTCGGTGATGGCCTGGGTATCCAGATCCGACATGGTGATTCCCTCGTGGCGACCGTCGCGTAAACGTCTATTGGCTAGCAATTATCAAGTAGCGGTTGACGGAACGACCGATATCCATGAACTTGCATGGTGCGAGCGCGCTCAAACCCCTCGTCCAAAGGTTCGCGGCCGAACCCAATCACCTTAGCGATCCGCATTCGAAAGATCGAGAACAGCTCCAATGAGCCATCCCACTGCCAAAGTCGTTCTGCTCGTTGAGGACGAGCCCCACATCCGCGCCCTGCTGTTCGACTACCTGGCCAGCGAAGGCTACGAGGTGCTGGAGGCGGCGGATGCCACTCAGGCCTTCGACATCCTGGCGACCAAGCCTCGACTGGACCTGCTGGTAACCGACTTCCGCCTGCCTGGCGGGATCTCCGGGGTCATGATCGCCGAACCGGCGTTGAAGCTGCGCCCGGAGATGAAGCTGATCTTCATCAGCGGCTATCCGATCGAGATCTACGAGTCCGGCAGCGAAATCGCGCGCTCGGCGCCGATCCTGGCCAAGCCCTTCTCCCTGGAAACCCTGCGCAATCAGATTCAGCAGCTGCTCGGCTGAATTCCCCGGCATCTTCACCCCTTTTCCTGCCCCCTGATGCAACGAGCCCGCACAGGGCGGGCTCGTCTTCATTGCGGCGCGGCTCAGTTGACCTTGGGGTCGAGCTCGCCACTGGCGTAACGCTGGAACATGCCTTCCAGGGAGATCGGCTTGATCTTCGAGGCGTTGCCGGCGGTGCCGAAGGCTTCGTAGCGGGCGATGCAGATGTCGCGCATGGCGGCGACGGTCTTGGCCAGGTACTTGCGCGGGTCGAATTCGCTGGGGTTCTTCGCCATGAATTCGCGGATGGCACCGGTGGAGGCCAGACGCAAATCGGTGTCGATGTTCACCTTGCGCACGCCGTACTTGATGCCCTCGACGATCTCCTCGACCGGCACGCCGTAGGTTTCCTTGATGTCGCCACCGTACTCGTTGATGATCTTCAACCACTCCTGCGGGACCGAGGAGGAGCCGTGCATCACCAGATGGGTATCGGGGATGCGCTGGTGGATTTCCTTGATGCGCTGGATCGACAGGGTGTCGCCGGTCGGCGGCTTGGTGAACTTGTAGGCGCCGTGGCTGGTGCCGATGGCGATCGCCAGGGCATCGACCTTGGTCTTTTTCACGAAGTCCGCGGCCTCTTCCGGATCGGTCAGCAGCTGGCTGTGATCCAGGGTGCCTTCGGCGCCGACACCGTCTTCTTCGCCGGCCATACCCGTTTCCAGGCTGCCCAGGCAGCCGAGCTCACCTTCAACCGAGACGCCGCAGGCGTGGGCGAAGGCGACGGTCTGCTGAGTCACGCGGACGTTGTATTCGTAATCGGACGGGGTCTTGCCGTCTTCCTTCAGCGAGCCGTCCATCATCACAGAGCTGAAGCCCAGCTGGATCGAACGCTGGCAGATGTCAGGGCTGGTGCCGTGATCCTGGTGCATCACCACCGGGATGTGCGGGAATTCTTCCACCGCCGCGAGGATGAGGTGGCGCAGGAACGGCGCGCCAGCGTATTTGCGAGCGCCGGCCGAAGCCTGGACGATCACCGGGGAGTCGGTCTTGTCGGCCGCTTCCATGATCGCTCGCATCTGCTCGAGGTTGTTCACGTTGAAAGCCGGCACGCCGTAGCCGAATTCGGCGGCGTGGTCGAGCATCTGGCGCATGCTGATGAGTGCCATGGTTTCCTTTCTCCCGGTTAGGGTCGATTAATCATCTGTAGCCTGCCGCAGCGGCTGGCGGTATTCAAACACCGCGCAGCATGGCGCGGCATTGTAGTGGCGGACGGGGCAAAAGCCATCCGCTAAAAAACGCAGAGTCCGGACATAACCCGCCAATCAGAGGGTAATCAGCGAAGCGCTGCAGCCATGGGCCAGCAGCTTGTCGTCGGCGATCCGGTAGACCAGCGCTTCGTTACCTTTGTCATGAAAGGCCACTACGCCATCGCTATAGAAAGCACCGCGGGTGGCTGGTTCCTTGCGCAGAGTATGAACCTCTTCGCTGTCGCCAATTTTCAAGTCCACCACCTGCCGGCTTTCGTCGGCATAACGCCAGGCGATGTGCTGCGCACTCTGGCATTTCCAGCGGACGAAGGGCGCGTCGGGCCCGGATTGCCAGTGGCCGCAACCGCCGAGCATCAGCGCGGCGGCGGTGGTAATGAACAGGCCTTTCATTGCTTCTCCTTGCCTGGTCCGCCTCGTTTCAGGGGCAATCCTGTACGTCGGCGGTGGTGCCGGCGGTGGGGTCGCCGGTGCTCTGCATCTCTACGCGCTGGTCGTTCTGCGCGGTTGGGCTCTCGGCCGGCGGCGGATCGAACACCTCGCAGGCCGAATCCGGACCGGCCCCGGCACACCCGGCCAGGCCGAGCAGGCAAACAGCAATCGCGACATGACGCATGGTGAGTCTCCATTCCTTGTCTGGACAGAACAGAGACAGCGCCAGGCGCACAGGGTTGCCTTCTGCCGTTGCGCTTGACCGGTCGGCGATCAGCCGGCGCGTTGCTCGAGCACCTCGACCGCTGGCAGCACCTTGCCCTCGACGAACTCGAGGAAGGCGCCACCGCCTGTGGAAATGTAGGAGATCTGTTCGGCGACGCCGTACTTGTCGATGGCCGCCAGGGTGTCACCGCCACCGGCAATCGAAAAGGCATCGCTCGCGGCGATGGCCTTGGCCAGGGTCTTGGTGCCTTCGCCGAACTGGTCGAATTCGAAGACACCGACCGGGCCGTTCCAGAGGATGGTCTTCGAGGACTTCAGCAGCTCGGCGAACTGCGCGGCGGTCTTCGGCCCGATGTCGAGGATCATGTCGTCGTCGGCGACCTCGTCGATCGACTTCACGGTCGCGGCAGCGCTTTCAGCGAACTCTTTCGCGACCACGACATCGACCGGCAGCGGCACGCTGACCTTGGCCGCGATGGCCTTGGCCGTATCGACCAGGTCCGGTTCATACAGCGACTTGCCGACCTTGTGCCCCGCCGCGGCGAGGAAGGTATTGGCGATGCCACCGCCCACAATCAGCTGGTCGCAGACCTGGCTCAGCGAGTTCAACACGTCCAGCTTGGTCGATACCTTGGAACCGGCAACGATCGCCGCCATCGGCTTGGCCGGGCTCTTCAGCGCCTTACCCAGCGCGTCCAGTTCGGCGGCGAGCAACGGGCCGGCGCAGGCGACCTTGGCGAATTTGGCCACACCATGGGTCGAGCCCTGGGCGCGGTGCGCGGTGCCGAAGGCGTCCATGACGAAGACGTCGCACAGCGCGGCGTACTGCTGCGCCAGCTCGTCGGTGTTTTTCTTCTCGCCCTTGTTGAAGCGCACGTTCTCCAGCAGCACCAGCTCGCCGGCCTTGACCTCTACGCCGCCCAGGTAGTCCTTGACCAGCGGCACCTCACGACCGAGGGCCTTGGACAGGTAGTCGGCGACCGGCTTGAGGCTGTCTTCCTCGCTGTAGACGCCCTCTTCCGGCCGGCCCAGGTGCGAGCAGACCAACACCGCAGCACCTTTTTCCAGCGCCAGCTTGATGGTCGGCAACGAGGCCAGGATGCGTGCATCGCTCTTCACCGCGCCATCCTTCACCGGCACGTTGAGGTCCTCGCGGATCAGCACGCGCTTACCCTGGAGGTCGAGATCGGTCATCTTCAAAACGGTCATGTTGGTCTTCCTTAAAGGTCGAGAAGCAGCGATGTTCCAAGCGCGGGACGCTAGCGGCGATGGGCCACGCCCAGATAATGATCGGTCACATCGAGCATGCGATTGGCGAACCCCCACTCGTTGTCGAACCAGGCCAGCAGGTTCACCAGTCGCGGGCCGGACACGCGCGTCAGGCTGCCATCGACGATCGCCGAATGCGGGTCGTGGTTGAAATCACAACTGGCATGCGGCAACTCGGTGTAGGCCAGCAGGCCATGCAAAGGCCCAGATTCGGCGGCTTCGCGCAGGATTCGATTGACGCTGTGCGCATCCGTGTCACGCGAGGTCTGCACGGTGATGTCCAGGCAGGACACGTTCACCGTCGGCACCCGCACCGCTTTGGCCTGAATCCGCCCGGAGAGTTCCGGCAGCAGACGCTCGATACCACGCGCAAGCCCCGTGGACACCGGAATCACCGACTGGAAGGCCGAGCGGGTGCGGCGCAGGTCGTCGTGGTGGTAGGCGTCGATCACCGGCTGGTCATTCATGGCCGAATGGATAGTGGTGATCGAGGCGTATTCGATACCCACCGCCTCGTTGAGCAATTTGAGCAGCGGCACGCCGCAGTTGGTGGTGCAGGAGGCGTTGGACACCAGCCGCTCGGCCCCGCTCAGCTGCCCCTGATTGATGCCCATCACCACGGTGGCGTCGACATCGCCGGCGCCGCTCATGGGTTGGGAGAACAGCACGCGCGGTACGCCGGCATCGAGGAAACGCTGCCCGCCCGCACGGGTATTGTAGGCGCCCGAGCATTCCAGGACCAGGTCGATGTCCAGCGCACCCCAGTCGATGGCCTCGGGAGTCGATTCGCGCAGCACTTTCACGCAGTCGCCGTTGAGGTGCAGGCAATCACCCTCTACGCCGACCTCGCCGGGAAAGCGCCCGTGGGTGGAGTCGAAACGGGTGAGGTATTCGATGCTGGCCATGTCGGCCAGGTCGTTGAGCGCGACGATCTGGAAATCGAAGGCCGCACCGCGCTCATAGAAGGCGCGCAGCACGCAGCGGCCGATGCGACCGTAGCCGTTGAGGGCGACGCGATAGGGACGGGCGTTGGCCATTGGATTCGTCGATCCTGGCGGTGGAAAACCGCGTTGCGGGATTTCCACCCTACGGAAGGTGGGGTTACGCCGGGTAGCCGACCGCGGTCAGCCATCCGGCGTCGCGATCAGTCTTCCAGCAGCTCTTCGGCCACCGCGAGGATGTTGTCGACGGTGAAGCCGAACTCCTCGAACAGCTGGTTGGCCGGGGCCGACTCGCCGTAGGTGGTCATGCCGATGATGCGGCCGTCGAGGCCGACGTACTTGTACCAGTAGTCCGCATGCGCCGCCTCGATGGCGATGCGCGCACCGACTTCCACCGGCAGCACCAACTGTTTGTAGGCCGCGTCCTGGGCATCGAACACGCTGGTGCAGGGCATGGAGACGACGCGCACCTTGCGGCCCTGCTCGGCCAGCTTGTCGGCGGCCTGGACCGCCAGGCTGACTTCCGAACCGGTGGCGATCAGGATCAGCTCGGGCTCGCCGACACAGTTCTTCAGGATGTAGCCGCCGCGGGCGATGGCCCCTTCGGTTTCGTTGTCACGCACATGGAAAGGCAGGTTCTGCCGCGAGAAGATCAGTGCACTCGGGCCGTCCTTGCGCTCGACCGCGTGCTTCCAGGCCACCGCGGATTCGACGGTGTCGGCCGGACGCCAGGTATCCAGGTTCGGCGTGGTGCGCAGCGCAACCAGCTGCTCGACCGGCTGGTGGGTCGGGCCGTCTTCGCCGAGGCCGATGGAGTCGTGGGTGAACACGTAGATCACCCGTTGCTTCATCAGCGCCGACATGCGCACGGCGTTGCGCGCGTATTCCATGAACATCAGGAAGGTCGCGCCGTAGGGAATCAGGCCGCCGTGCAGGGCGACGCCGTTCATGATGGCGCTCATGCCGAATTCGCGCACGCCGTAGTAGATGTAGTTACCGGATGCGTCTTCCTCGACCACCGGCTTGACGCCCTTCCACAGTGTGAGATTGGAGCCGGCCAGGTCCGCCGAACCACCGAGCAGCTCCGGCAGCAGCGGGCCGAAGGCGTTCAGGCAGTTCTGGCTGGCCTTGCGGCTGGCGATGGTCTCGCCCTTGGTCGCGACTTCACGGATGAACGCGCTGGCCTTCTCGGCGAAGTCCGCCGGCAGCTCACCGGCCATGCGCCGCTTGAACTCGGCGGCCAGGGCGGGGAATTCGGCCTCGTAGGCGGCGAAGCGCTTGTTCCACTCATTCTCGGCGTCGGCGCCCTTCTGCTTGGCGTCCCACTCGGCGTAGATCTCGGCGGGAATCTCGAACGGCGGGTGGTTCCAGCCCAGCGCTTCGCGGGTCAGGGCAATCTCGGCGTCGCCGAGCGCAGCGCCGTGGGATTCTTCCTTGCCCTGCTTGTTTGGCGAACCGAAGCCGATGATGGTCTTGCAGCAGATCAGCGTCGGGCGGTCGCTCTTGCGGGCGGTGTCCAGCGCGATCTGGATTTCGTCGGCGTCATGGCCGTCGACGTTGCGGATCACCTGCCAGCCATAGGCCTCGAAGCGGCGCGGGGTGTCGTCGGTAAACCAGCCGTGCACCTCGCCGTCGATGGAGATGCCGTTGTCGTCGTAGAAGGCGATCAGCTTGTTCAACCCGAGGGTACCGGCCAGCGAGCAGACCTCATGGCTGATGCCTTCCATCATGCAGCCGTCGCCCATGAAGACATAGGTGTTGTGATCGACGATGGCGTGGCCCGGACGGTTGAACTGCGCCGCCATGACCTTCTCGGCCAGGGCGAAGCCCACGGCGTTGGCCAGGCCCTGCCCCAGCGGACCGGTGGTGGTTTCGACACCGGCGGTGTAGCCGAACTCCGGGTGGCCCGGGGTCTTGCTGTGCAGCTGGCGGAAGTTTTTCAGGTCATCGATGGACAGGTCGTAGCCGGTCAGGTGCAGCAACGAGTAGATCAGCATCGAACCATGGCCGTTGGACAGCACGAAGCGGTCACGGTCGGCCCATTGCGGGTTGGTCGGGCTGTGCTTCAGGTGGTCGCGCCAGAGCACTTCGGCGATGTCCGCCATGCCCATGGGGGCACCCGGGTGGCCGCTGTTGGCTTTCTGCACAGCATCCATGCTGAGGGCGCGGATGGCATTGGCTCGCTCACGACGGCTGGGCATCGCTGAATCTCCTGCGGGGGTGTACGTAGAAAAAGGCGGCCATTTTCCCCTACCGGGCGTGGTGGGGCAATGACTGAATGAGGGCCTTCGCCGCGGTCATTCCAGCAGGCGGATGCCGCGATTGTCCCTGTCCGGCAGGTGCCGCAGCAGGTGCTCCTTCATCCGCGTCAGGGTGACCGGCGTCTCGCCACCGGCAGGCCAGACCAGGTAGTAGCTGTCGCCGGAGCGGACCGCCTGATCGAACGGCAGCATCAGTGACCCTTTCTGCAGTTCAGCCTCGACCAGCGCCAGATCTCCGATGGAGATGCCATGCCCCTGGGCCGCCGCCGAGATCCCCAGCTCCAGCGTGTCGAACAGTTTGCCCTGCTGCCACGCCACGGCATCGACCCAGCCGACCCGCTGGAGCCAGCGGCGCCAGTCCCGGCAATCCCGTGAAGGATGAATCAGTTCGGCGCTGGCTAGACGTTCGAGCGTCCAGGGCGCACCGCCCTGAAAGCCGGGCGAACAGACCGGCACCAGCCACTCGTCGAACAGCTTCACGCGGTTCCAGTCAGCCGGGAAGCCGCCATGGCCGAGCAGGATCGCGCAATCGAAGGGCTCGTTGTGGAAATCCACGGCGTCGAGGTCCATCCAGGCGCTGGTGAGCTGGACGCGATCCTGCGGGTGGTGCAGATGGAAGTCATCCAGCACGCCGAGCAACCAGCGCATGGTCAGGGTCGACGGCGCCTTCAGCCGTAACGCATCACGCTGCCGGGTCACGGCGATGCAGGCATTCTCCAGGGTACGAAACCCCGCCTTGAGCTCCTGCGCCAGCACGCGGCCGGTGTCGGTCAGTGCCAGCCGCGAACCCCGCCGCTCGAACAGCTGGCAGCCGAGGCTTTCCTCCAGCGTCTTGACGTGGCGGCTCACCGCACTCTGGGTGATGCACAGGCTTTCGGCCGCTTGTGTGAACGAGCCGAAGCGGGCCGCGACTTCGAAGGCGCGCAGCGCGTAAAGCGGCGGCATGCGCACCGTCATGCCGGGCACCGGTGGCATGAGTAAAACTCATCCGAGATGGCCGTTTTTTCCATTTTGCAACCCTCTGCCCCCCACCAATACTCGCCGGCTACCGGGCCAGCATTGCAATGGCACCGGCACCAGAACAAGGCCTACGCCGCACATAACGCTAGGGAAGGATGACATGCCCACACGCGAGTTTGACCAACTTTTATCTGCCAGCATTCGCCACGGGGGCTCAGTCAGGCGCAGATGGCGCAGATCCTCGACTTCAAACTGTTCGGCAACGCCAAGGGCTTCCTGCTGCTGGAAGACACCGAGATCGGCGAGATCCCACCGACCCCCGCCTCGCGCCATGCGCTGGACAAGCCGGACACCCGCAGCGAGCGCCTGCTGTTGCAGGCCACCGCGCTGCTTGGCGAGCCGATCGGTTATGTGCAGGAGTCGGGTGGGGCCATCGTCAACAACTTCTTCCCGCTACAGAACCAGTCGCGTGCCGCGACCTCGGACAGCTTCGACACCGAGCTGGACCTGCACACCGAAAACGCCTTCCATGCCATCCAGCCGGATTACTTGCTGCTGCTCTGCCTGCGCCAGGATCCGGCTGCCGAAGCAATCACCTACATCGCCTCAGCCGAGCGCATTCTTGAGCGCCTTTCCTATGAAGACCAGGTGTTCTTCCTCAACGAGCCCTACAACTTCCTCTCGGATTACGGCCCCTGCGAGAAGAACCAGCGGATCGACATCGACAAGCACCAGACGGTGCTCTACGGCGACCCGGACGCCCCCTTCCTGCGCTTCGACCCGCAATTCATGGTCGCCTACAGCGACCGCGCGCAGCACGCCCTGGACCGGCTGCGCACCATCGCCTGGGACGTCGTCGAACCCGTGCGCATGAGGCGCGGCGATCTGCTGGTGATCGACAACCGTCGCACCGCGCATGCACGCAGCCCTTTCACGGCGCACTTCGATGGCAACGACCGCTGGATGCAACGCACCTTCGCCAGTTGCAACCAGCGGTTCTACACCGAGCGGCTGGGCAAACAGTCGCGCATTTTCGAACTGGTGACCGAACTATGACTGCTACCTACCTCGCCTTCGCCGCCGCCGTCGTCTTGCTGATCGCCTCGCCGGGACCGGTGGTCGCGCTGGTCATCGCCGACGCCCGGCGCAGCTGGCCGGCCTGGACCATTCTGGGCGGCGTGCTTTCGGCGCAGGTGCTGATGATTGCCGCCCTGGTGCTGATCTACCTGGCGCTGGACATGCAGCCGATCATCCTCGAATGGGGGCAGGTGATCGGCGGGCTCTACCTCATCTGGCTCGGTGCGGATGGGCTCTGCGGCGGTGGCGGCGACGCCCAGGATGCACCGCGCCCACAGTCGCATTACTTCTGGCGTGCCATGGCGGTAGGGTTGTCCAACCCCAAGGACATCCTGTTCTTCCTCGCCTTCCTGCCCGGCTTCATCCTGCCGGCGCAACCCTTCGCCCCGCAGGCGGTGACCCTGATCGCGATCTGGGCGCTGGTGGACATCTCGGTGCTGGTGACCTACAGCCTGGTGTCCCGCCAGTTGGCGAGCCGCGAAGGGCTGCAACGGGCGCTGGAGTTGGTGCCGAGCTTCTTCCTGCTGGGCCTGGGCCTGGTGTCCTGCGGCATGGGCGTCAATAGCCTGATCCATTGAGCGACAGCCAATATCAAAACTTTTTGATATTGGCATTGCTGGACGAAAAACGACCGACTAGACTGCGCCGCCTATGAGCCTGCGCATTCCCCGGATCTCGTTCGATCACAGCGACCAGCTCGCCGCCCTGTGCAAGGCCGGCGGCGATTCGCTGCGGCTGAACGTTCTGCGCGCGCTGGCCAGCGACTCGTTTGGCGTACTCGAACTGGCGCAGATCTTCGCCACCGGTCAGTCAGGCATCAGCCATCACCTCAAGGTGCTGACCCAGGCCGGGCTGCTCGCCACCCGGCGCGAGGGCAACGCCATTTTCTATCGACGCGCCCTGCCGCAGGCCGACAGCCTGGGCGGCCGCCTTCACGCCGCGCTGCTCGAGGAAGTCGACCAGTTGGTCCTGCCGGCCGATGTGCAGGCGCGGATCGGCGCGGTGCATGCCCAGCGCAACGCCGCCAGCGAGGACTTCTTCGCGCGCATGGCCGGCAGCTTCCAGGCGCGGCAGGACATGATCGCCGGCCTGCCGCAGTACCGTGACAGCGTGGTGGCCCTGCTCGATGCGCTGAATTTTCCGAAGCAGGCCACTGCACTGGAAGTCGGGCCCGGGGACGGCAGTTTTCTGCCCGAGCTCGCGCAGCGCTTCGCCCGGGTGGTCGCGATCGACAACAGCCCGGCCATGCTCGACCTGGCGCGCACTCGTTGCGAGCGCGATGGATTGGGCAACGTCGAACTGAAACTTGCCGACGCCCTGCAGGACGAATGTCCGTCGGCCGACTGCGTGGTGCTGAACATGGTCTTGCACCACCTGGCCGCGCCGGGTGAAGCATTCAAGCAACTGGCGCGGCTGGTGAACGCGGGCGGCAGCCTGCTGGTCACCGAGCTGTGCAGCCACAACCAGAGTTGGGCCAGGGAGGCCTGCGGCGATCTCTGGTTGGGCTTCGAACAGGACGATCTGGCCCGTTGGGCCGATGCCGCGGGGCTCACGCCCGGCGAGAGCCTCTACATTGGCTTGAAGAACGGTTTTCAGATCCAGGCCCGGTACTTTTCCCGGCCCACCCCTGACAGCCGACTCACCCACCGGTAATAGGAAACCGATAGATGAGCGAATATTCGATTTTCACCTCCGAGTCCGTGTCCGAAGGGCATCCGGACAAGATCGCCGACCAGATCTCCGATGCGGTGCTGGACGCCATCATCGCCGAGGACAAGCACGCCCGCGTGGCCTGCGAGACCCTGGTCAAGACGGGCGTCGCCATCGTCGCCGGTGAAGTGACCACCAGCGCCTGGGTCGATCTGGAGCAACTGGTGCGCGACGTCATCATCGACATCGGCTACAACAGCTCGGACGTCGGTTTCGACGGCGCCACCTGCGGCATCATCAACATCATCGGCAAGCAGTCGGTGGACATTGCCCAGGGCGTCGACCGTAGCAAGCCGGAAGACCAGGGCGCCGGCGATCAGGGCCTGATGTTCGGCTACGCCAGCAACGAGACCGACGTGCTGATGCCCGCACCGATCCGCTTCTCCCACGCGCTGGTCGAGCGCCAGGCCGAAGCGCGCAAGAACGGCCTGCTGCCTTGGCTGCGCCCGGATGCCAAGAGCCAGGTCACCTGCCGCTACGAAGGCGGCAAGGTCGTCGGTATCGACGCCATCGTGCTCTCCACCCAGCACAACCCGGAGGTCAAGCATTCCGACCTCAAGGAAGCGGTGATGGAGCTGATCGTCAAGCACGTGATTCCGGCCGAACTGCTGCACAAGGACACCCAGTTCCACATCAACCCGACCGGCCAGTTCATCATTGGCGGCCCGGTGGGTGACTGCGGCCTGACCGGACGCAAGATCATCGTCGACACCTACGGCGGCATGGCCCGTCACGGCGGCGGCGCCTTTTCCGGCAAAGATCCGTCCAAGGTCGACCGCAGCGCTGCTTACGCCGGGCGCTACGTGGCGAAGAACATCGTCGCCGCCGGCCTGGCCGATCGCTGCGAAATCCAGGTTTCCTACGCCATCGGCGTGGCCCAGCCGACCTCGATCTCGATCAACACCTTCGGCACTGGCAAGCTCAGCGACGAGCGGATCGTGACCCTGGTCCGCGAGCATTTCGACCTGCGGCCGTACGCCATCACCACCATGCTCGACCTGCTGCACCCGATGTACAAGGCCACCGCGGCCTACGGCCACTTTGGTCGCGACCCCTATGAAATGACGGTCGGTGGCGACACCTTCACCGCGTTCACCTGGGAAAAGACCGACAAGGCCGACGCCCTGCGCGCTGCCGCCGGGCTCTGACCGGCGCGAAAAAAGCCCCGCCAGCGTTTGCTGAGCGGGGCTTTTTCGTGCCGGGGCCGGCGCTAGTTCTTCAGCCGGTAACCGGTCTTGAAGATCCAGCCGATCAGCACCAGGCACAGTGCGAGGAAGCCCAGCGTCATCCCCAGGCTGATGCCGACATTGACGTCCGATACGCCGTAGAAGCTCCAGCGGAACCCGCTGATCAGATACACCACGGGATTGAACAGCGTGACGTTCTGCCAGAACGGCGGCAGCATCTCGATGGAGTAGAAACTGCCGCCCAGGAAGGCCAGCGGCATGACGATCAGCGACGGCACGATCTGCAGCTTTTCCCAGCCGTCCGCCCAGATGCCGATGATGAAGCCGAACAGGCAGAAGGTCACCGCCGTCAGCACGAGGAACAGCGCCATCACGAAGGGATGGGCGATCTGGTAGTCGACGAACAACCGCGCCGTGAGCAGGATCACCACGCCGAGGATGATCGACTTGGTCGCCGCCGCACCAACGTAGCCGATGACGATTTCCAGATAGGACACCGGTGCCGACAGCACTTCGTAGATGGTCCCCGAATAGCGCGGCATGTAGATGCCGAACGAGGCGTTGGAAATGCTCTCGGTGAGCAGCGCCATCATTATCAGCCCGGGAATGATGAAAGCGCCGTAGGGGATGCCGTGCATCGCCTCCATCCGCGAGCCGATGGCCGAGCCGAAGACGACGAAATACAGCGAGGTGGAAATGACTGGCGTGGCGATACTTTGCAGCAGCGTCCGCCAGGTCCGTGCCAGCTCGAACAGGTAGATGGCGCGTATTGCGTGGAAATTCATGTGCGGCTGCCCTTTACCAAGCTGACGAAAATTTCCTCCAGTGAACTCTGACTCGACTGCAGGTCCTTGAAATCGATGCCGTGCTCGGCCAGGCGCTTGAGCAGGTCGGCGATGCCGGTGTCCTCGTGCTGCGCATCGAAGGTGAACACCAGCTGGTTACCGGCGTCGACCAACTCCAGCGGGTAGCCGGCCAGCTCCGTCGGGATCTCTGCCAGCGGTCGCTGCAGGTGCAGCGTGAGCTGCTTCGTGCCGAGCTTTTGCATCAACTCCTGCTTGTCCTCGACCAGGATGATCTCGCCCTTGCTGATCACCCCGATGCGGTCGGCCATCTCCTCGGCTTCCTCGATGTAGTGCGTGGTGAGAATGATGGTCACGCCCCGCTCGCGCAGGCCGCGGACCATCTCCCACATGTCGCGGCGCAACTCGACATCCACGCCCGCGGTCGGCTCGTCGAGAAAGAGGATGCTCGGCTCGTGGGACAGCGCCTTGGCAATCATCACCCGCCGCTTCATGCCGCCGGACAACTCGATGATGCGCGCCTTGCGCTTGTCCCACAGCGAAAGGTCACGCAGCAGCTTTTCCAAGTAGGCATCGTCCGGCGCCTTGCCGAACAGTCCGCGGGAAAAACGCACCGTGGCCCAGACGCTCTCGAAGCCCTCGTTGAACAGCTCTTGCGGCACCAGGCCGATCTTCGAGCGCGCGTCGCGGTAATCCCCGACGATGTCGAAGCCGTCGACCAGCACGCGCCCCCGCCAGGGTTGACGATGCCGCAAATGATGCTGATCAGCGTGGTCTTGCCCGCCCCATTGGGGCCGAGCAGGGCGAATATCTCGCCCTTGCGGATCTCGAGGTCGATCTGTTTGAGCGCCGGATGGCCCGACGCGTAGGTCTTGCTCAGCTTCTCGATGGATATCACAGGCTGCACTGCTGGGTAACTCCGCAAGGGTTGGCTGGCGATTGTAAGGCGCGTTTGTTTAGCGTGCTAACCGACATGACATGGTTCGAAGCATGCCGGGCCGCCAGCACGCAGCCTGACCTGGCGCCCGGCATGCGTCGGCACAATGTGTTGTTCAGGCCGTCAGGGGCGGACATGGTTCAGTCCGCACGCCAGGAGCAAGGCATCGCGCTGCGCATTCAACATGAGCCAGCGCACGGCGAGCTGCGCCGCATCACGGCATCATGAGCGCCCCCATTTGAGCAAGGATGCTCCTCATGCAACGCCTCATCGCGTTATCGCTTTGCCTCGTCGCGTCATTTTCATCCGCTGACTGCCCCGACTGGTCGCCCGACCGCGTCCAGACGGAAAGCGCGGCCTTGCGCCAGCAGCTGGCCGAGTGGAACGACGCCTACCACCGCCGCGGCTTCGCGCTGGTCGAGGATGAAATCTACGACCAGGCGAACCAGCGCCTCGAGCACTGGCAGCGCTGCTTTCCGGGCAGCGCCGCTGCCCTGCCCGATCCACTGGCTACCGCTTCGGGCGAGCGCCCCCACCCGGTGGCGCAGACCGGCCTGGCGAAACTGGCTGACGAAGCGGCCGTCGCCACCTGGATGCGCGCGCGCGGCGACCTGTGGATCCAGCCAAAGGTTGACGGTGTGGCCGTGACGCTGCACTACCGCGACGGGCAGCTGGCCGCCGCCATCAGCCGCGGCGACGGTCGTCGCGGGCAGGACTGGACCGACACGGTGCGGCGGCTGCCGGCGGTGCCCGACCGCCTGGCTCAGTTGGGCGAGGTGATACTGCAGGGCGAGCTGTACTGGCGGCTCAAGGATCATGTCCAGGCGCGTGCCGGCGGTGCGGGCGCGCGTGGCAAGGTGGCCGGCGCGATGGCGCGCGAGTCGCTGGGCAAGGATGAGGCCGCGAATATCGGCCTGTTCGTCTGGGACTGGCCGAACGGCCCGAACGGCATGCAAGCCCGCCTCGACGGCCTCGCTGCGATGGGCTTCGGCGAGAGCGCGGCGCTGACCCATCCCGTGGCGACCTCGGAGAGTACTGCCCACTGGCGCGACACCTGGTATCGCCAACCGCTGCCCTTCGCCAGCGACGGCGTGGTGCTGCGCCAGGGTCGCCGCCCCGACGCCTCGCGCTGGCGGGCCGAACCACCGCACTGGGCCGCGGCCTGGAAGTATCCATTGCGCACCGCGCTGGCCGAAGTTCGCGAGGTAACCTTCAGCATCGGCCGCAGCGGGCGCATCACGCCGATCCTCGAACTCGACCCCCTCGAACTGGACGGCCGCCGCATCAGCCGCGTCAGCCTTGGCTCGGTGGATCGCTGGCGGGAAGCGAAGGTGTTGCCCGGCGACCAGATCACCCTGGGCCTCGCCGGGCATACCATACCGCGCTTCGAGGGCGTCGCCTGGCGCGCCCAGCAGCGGCACGCGATCGAGGCGCCCGAACCCGAAGCTTATCATGCACTCAGTTGCTGGCAACCGACGCCCGGCTGCGAGCAGCAGTTTCTTGCCCGGCTCGTCTGGCTCGGCGGCAAGCAGGGCCTGGACCTGCCACACCTCGGCCCGGGCACCTGGAAGCGTCTGGTCGAGACCGGCGCGCTGCACGGCCTGCTTGACTGGCTGACCCTCGATGAAGCCCGGCTGCGGCAGACGCCGGGCATCGGCGAAAAGAGCGCGCGCCAACTGACCGCAAGCTTCCGCCTGGCCCGCACGCGGACCTTCGACGCCTGGCTGCGCGCCATCGGCCTGCCGCCAGGCTATAGCCCGGCAAGCGAAGAAAACTGGCAGACACTGGCGGCGCGCAGCCAGGCGCAGTGGCAAGCCGAGCCCGGCATCGGGGCGCGGCGGGCGCAGCAACTGCAGGCGTTCTTCGCCTCGGCCGATGCGCAGAGGCTGCAACGGCTGTTGATGGCCGAAGGCATCGCCGGCTTCCAAGGGCACTAAGCGGCCCTGCTTCAGTCTCAAGGCAAGAACAATAAGAACGGAGCGTGCATGATTGCCAGGCGATACATCCTGCTTCCATTGGCCCTCTGTGCCGGTCTGGGGCAATGGGCGATGGCGGCACCGGACCCAGCAGACCCTTGCGCCGACGCAAGACGAGCGATTGGTGAGCAGATCACCGAAGCGCGACTAAAGGGCGACAAGGCCAGACGCAGCGCCCTGGAAGAGCAGCTGCAGGCGCTGGCCAAGCAGTGCCGCGGCGTCACTCCGGTGCAACCCAATCACCTGGCGATCGAGCGGGCGACGCGCCTGGCCGACAAGCGCGAAGCCCAGCTGCGCGAAGCGCTGGGCAGCGGCGATCCGGCGCGGATCGAACTGAGCAAGCGGCGCCTCGATCATGCCCGTCGGCAACTCGAGGCGGCCAAGCGCTGACCGGTCGTCCAGGCGCCAGCGGATCAATAGTTGCGAAACTCCTTGTGGCAGGCCTCGCAGGCGTCTTCGACCTGCTGGAACGCCGGTGCGACACCTGCAGCCGTCAACGGGCCTGACGTGGTCGCAGATACCAGCGCCGCGGTGCGCGCCTCGAGCTCACGCGCCAGTTCGTTGAACCGCGCCTGCTGCTGCCAGACTTCATCACGCGCATCGCTACCCGCCTCCTTGGCCTCGGGGTAGTACTGCCACGGCTGGCGCGACAGGTCATCGAGCGTCACCGCACCGCTGGCAAAACCCTGCGGATCGAACGCCAGGCGACCTCGCAGCATCCCGCCCAGGTCCTCCTTGACGTCGAGCATCTGCTGATAGATCGCCTTACGCTTGCCGAGCGGGGAATTGGGGTCGATACGGTCGCAGCCGGACACGGCGAGGACGGCAAGCAGCGAAACACACAACGGCAGCAACTTCATGGGCCACTCGATCAGCAACGGGACGGGCCGCGATTATCCCCGCTGCCAATCGATTCGCCAAACCGGCTTACTGCGACCATTGACCGCCCGCGCTTTCGCAATCGATCTTGGCTTGCGCACGATCACTCGCGGCGTAGTTGTAGGTCACGATGCGCGCATCCTCCGGCACGGTCGTCGGTGCGGGCGTATCGGTCGCCTGGCTGCCGGTGGCGCGCTCATTCGCCAAGGTTTCGGGCGTCATGGCGGCGGTACAGACGCCGAAATAACCAGTCGGGCAGCTGTCGCGGATTTCGTTGCGGGTGTTCTTCACTGCCTCGTTGTCCTGGCAGACCCAATCGATGGCGTCATCTTCGACGCCCTGGTATTCGAAGCACTTTTCCGTCACCACAGGCGGCGGCACGGCGCCCGACGTATCGACGGTGACGTAGCAGGAATTGGCCGCCGCCGGCAGGCTCAGCATGGCGGCAACGGCTAGCAGGACAGCACGGAACGCGATGTTCATGGTTGGCAGCTCCTGAGGACATTCGCCCGGCGAGGTTCACCGAACCCTGAGGCTTCGACCCGCAGGATGCGTGAGGAGTTCGTCCGCCGGAGGCCGGTGGCCGCTCGGCACCAATCCGGGCCGGGCAGGGTCAACAGAACACCACCCACCTGACAGGCCCTGAAATCCGCATGCTGGAACTGTCCGCCATCTTCATCAGCCTCACCGCGCTACTCGCCTACCTCAACTATCGCTTCATCGGTCTGCCGCCCACCATCGGCGTGATGGCAACGGCACTGGTGTTCTCGGTCTTGCTGCACGGCCTGGCGATGCTTGGGTTGCCAGCATTCGAGCAGCGGATCGAAGCGCTGGTCGGGCGCATCGACTTCAACCACCTGCTGATGGACGGGATGCTCTCCTTTCTGCTGTTCGCCGGCGCGTTGCACATCAACCTGTCGGACCTGCGGGCGCACCGTTGGGCCATCGGGCTGCTGGCGACCGTCGGCGTACTGTTTTCGACCGCCGTGATCGGCGTCGGCAGCTGGTGGCTGCTCGAGCTGTTCGGTCTGCAGCCGCCGCTGATCTACTGCCTGCTGTTTGGCGCGCTGATCTCACCGACCGACCCCATCGCTGTGCTCGGCATCATGCGTTCGGCGGGCGCGCCCAAGGCGCTGGAAACCACCATCGTCGGCGAATCGCTGTTCAATGATGGGGTCGCGGTGGTGGTCTTCACCGTGCTGCTCGGCGTGCTGGCCCGCGGCGAAGCGCCGGACGCGGGAGAGGCGGTGTGGCTGTTCGTCGAGGAGGCCGGTGGCGGCATGCTGCTCGGCGCGCTGCTCGGCGCGCTGACCTTCGCCCTGCTCAAGAGCATCGATCAATACCAGGTGGAGGTCCTGCTGACGCTGGCGCTGGTGCTCGGTGGCTATACGCTGGCGACGCACCTGCACGTGTCCGGCCCGATCGCCATGGTCGTGGCCGGCCTGATCATCGGCAACCAGGGCCGCCGCCATGCGATGTCGCCGCACACCCGGGAGAACCTCGACAACTTCTGGGAGCTGCTCGACGAAATCCTCAATGCGGTGCTCTTCGTGTTGATCGGCATGGAGCTCGTGCTGCTGCCATTCAGCGCACAGTACCTGCTGATCGCGCTGTGCGTCACCTTGCTGATCCTCGGCACACGGCTGGTCGCCGTCGGACCACCCGCCCTTCTGCTGCGCCGGACAGGCCGAGCGCTGCCGAACGGTACCGTGCGCATCCTCACCTGGGGCGGCCTGCGCGGGGGCATTTCGGTGGCCCTGGTCCTCGCGCTGCCGGCCAGCGAGGAGCGCAACCTGCTGCTCAACATCACCTACCTGGTGGTGCTGTTCTCGATCCTGGTGCAAGGGCTGAGCATCGGTCGCCTGGTGCGCCGGATATGCATGCAGCAGAGCGGCGAGCGGCACTGAGTCGGGCTTGGGATTGCCCGCGGGCACGGCTATACTCGCCGGGTTTCACACAGCCGACACCGTTCGGCCGTGCCCGCCACCTGTCCGAGGGGCGCTGCAGCAGGGCGGAAGCCTGTTCTAAATCTCGCAAGCCGCGCGGCTGACCTGTCGCGCCGCAGCAGATCCAGACGGCTCCACCTGTCAGGCTCGGACAGGGCGTTAACCATACGCATCAACGGCGCCCATTCGCACAAAACGAATGGAGAACTCTTCAATGAGCGCTGTCATGACGCCTGCCGGTTTCAACGACTACAAGGTCGCCGACATTTCCCTGGCCGACTGGGGCCGCCGCGAAATCATCATCGCCGAGTCGGAAATGCCTGCGCTGATGGCCTTGCGCCGCAAGTATGCCGCCGAGCAGCCACTCAAGGGCGCCAAGATCCTCGGCTGCATCCACATGACGATCCAGACCGCCGTGCTGATCGAAACGTTGACGGCACTGGGCGCCGAGGTGCGCTGGTCTTCGTGCAACATCTTCTCCACCCAGGACCAGGCCGCTGCCGCCATCGCCGCCGCCGGCATCCCGGTGTTCGCCTGGAAGGGCGAAACCGAAGAAGAGTACGAGTGGTGCATCGAGCAGACCATCCTCAAGGACGGCCAGCCGTGGGACGCCAACATGGTGCTGGACGACGGCGGTGACCTGACCCAGATCCTGCACGACAAGTACCCGCAGGTGCTCGAGCGCGTGCATGGCGTGACCGAAGAGACCACCACCGGCGTGCACCGCCTGCAGGACATGCTGAAGAAAGGCACCCTGAAGATTCCGGCGATCAACGTCAACGACTCGGTCACCAAGAGCAAGAACGACAACAAGTACGGCTGCCGCCACAGCCTCAACGACGCCATCAAGCGCGCCACCGACCACCTGCTGTCGGGCAAGCAGGCGCTGGTGATCGGCTACGGCGACGTGGGCAAGGGCTCGGCCGCCTCGCTGCGTCAGGAAGGCATGATCGTCAAGGTCAGCGAAGTGGACCCGATCTGCGCCATGCAGGCCTGCATGGACGGCTATGAGGTCGTCTCGCCCTACCTGAACGGCCAGAACGACGGCACCGACGCCAGCATCGACAAGGCGCTGCTGGGCAAGATCGACCTGATCGTCACCACCACCGGCAACGCCAATGTCTGCGATGCCGGCATGCTAAAGGCGCTGAAGAAGCGTGCCGTGGTCTGCAACATCGGCCACTTCGACAACGAGATCGACACCTCCTTCATGCGTCAGAACTGGGGCTGGGAAGAGGTCAAGCCGCAGGTGCACAAGATCCACCGCACCGGCAAGCAGGTCGATCCGGCCAACGACGATTACTTGATCCTGCTCGCCGAAGGCCGCCTGGTGAACCTGGGCAACGCCACCGGCCACCCGAGCCGGATCATGGACGGCTCGTTCGCCAACCAGGTGTTGGCGCAGATCCACCTCTACAACGGCAAATTCGCCGACCTGCCGGTCGCCGAGAAAACCCGGAACGTCACCGTCATGGTCCTGCCGAAAAAGCTCGACGAGGAAGTCGCGCTGGAAATGGTCAAGGGCTTCGGTGGTGTCGTGACCAGGCTCACGCCCAAGCAGGCCGAGTACATTGGCGTCGAGGTCGAAGGCCCGTTCAAGCCGGATAGCTACCGCTACTAAAAAGCCGCTGGAGGCGGGAGGCCAGAGCACTGGATGACGAGACGGCACAGCCGCTTTCTTTCAGGTTCAAGCCTTCGGCCTCCCGCGATAAAGGACGTTTTGGGCGCACGCGCCCAACCACCCGGATTCGTTCCATGAGCACATCCCTTCGCCCCTCCATCAGCTTCGAGTTCTTCCCTACCAAGACCGAAGCCGGGCACGAAAAACTGCTGACCACCGCACACCGGCTGGCCGAATACAAACCTGATTTTTTCTCCTGCACCTACGGTGCCGGCGGCTCGACACGCGACCGCACGCTCAACACCGTGCTGCAGCTCGACGGCGAGGTAAAGATCCCCACCGCGCCGCACCTGTCCTGCGTCGGCGATACCAAGGCCGAGCTGCGTGAGCTGCTGAACGTCTACCAGGATGCCGGCATCCAGCGCATCGTCGCCCTGCGCGGCGACCTGCCGTCGGGTATGGGCATGGCCAGCGGCGAGCTGCGCTATGCCAACGAGCTGGTGGAGTTCATTCGCGCCGAGACCGGCGACCACTTCCATATCGAGATCGCCGCCTACCCGGAAATGCATCCGCAAGCGCGCAATTTCGAAGACGACCTGGCGAACTTCGTACGCAAGGCTCGGGCTGGCGCCGACAGTGCCATCACCCAGTACTTCTTCAATGCTGACTGCTACTTCTATTTCGTCGAGCGGGTCCGCAAGCTGGGCGTCGATACGCCCATCGTGCCCGGCATCATGCCGATCACCAACTACAGCAAGCTGGCCCGCTTCTCCGATGCCTGCGGCGCGGAGATTCCGCGCTGGGTGCGCAAGCAGCTCGAGGCCTACGGCGACGACATGGCTAGCATCCAGGCGTTCGGCACGCAAGTCATCTCTGAGATGTGCGAGGAACTGCTCGCGGGCGGCGCCCCGGGACTCCATTTCTATACCCTGAACCAGGCCGAGCCCAGCCTGGCGGTGTGGCACAACCTGAAGCTGGCACGCTGAATCACTGACCAGCTCCCGCAAAATTGGGAGCTGGTCAATGAACCTGCGAACTGCCACACTGTCGTACCAATGCGGTGTGAACAGGCTCTGTTATACTCCGCGCTTCCGCCAGGCTTACGCCCGGATGCCGGCATCAGCAGATGCGGCAGGACCGGACGGGATCGCACGCCAGTCGCGATTCAGGCCAGGCATGACCATCCCAGGGCATCGCCCTAACAAGACAGGATTTCTCATGTCCTTTGCTTCCCCTCGGTCTCTCCGAGGCTTTGGCCGGTGCCGTCGAGGCCGCCGGCTATACCCAGCCTACACCGGTGCAACAGCGGGCCATCCCCGCCGTGTTGCAAGGACGCGACCTGATGGTCGCCGCACAGACGGGAACCGGAAAGACCGGTGGCTTCGCCCTCCCCGTCCTTGAAATTCTCTTTCCGGGCGGCCATCCCGACCGGGAACACCGCCACGCTGCACGCCAGCCACGCGTCCTCGTTCTGACGCCCACGCGCGAGCTCGCCGCGCAGGTGCACGACAGCTTCAAGGTCTACGCACGCGACCTGCCGCTGAAGAGCGCCTGCATCTTCGGCGGTGTCGGCATGAATCCGCAGATCCAGGCGATCGCCAAGGGGCTCGATGTGCTCGTCGCCTGCCCCGGTCGCTTGCTCGATCTGGTCGGCCAGAGCGCCATCGACCTGTCCAAGGTAGAGATTCTGGTCCTCGACGAAGCCGATCGCATGCTCGACATGGGCTTCATCCATGACGTCAAGAAGGTCCTGGCCAAGCTACCGGCCAAGCGCCAGAACCTGCTGTTCTCGGCAACCTTCTCCAAGGACATCACCGACCTGGCGAACAAGCTGCTGCATGATCCCGAGCGCATCGAAGTCACGCCGCCAAACACCACCGTCGAGCGTATCGAGCAGCGCGTTTTCCGCCTGCCGGCCAGCCACAAGCGCGCCCTGCTCGCTCACCTGATCACCCAGGGTGCCTGGGAGCAGGTGCTGGTCTTCACCCGCACCAAGCATGGCGCCAACCGCCTGGCCGAGTATCTGGACAAGCACGGCCTGCCGGCTGCGGCGATTCATGGCAACAAGAGCCAGAACGCGCGGACCAAGGCCCTTGCCGACTTCAAGGCCAACCAGGTGCGCATTCTCGTCGCCACCGATATCGCCGCCCGCGGCCTGGATATCGACCAGTTGCCCCACGTCGTCAACTTCGAGCTGCCCAACGTCGAAGAAGACTACGTGCACCGCATCGGCCGCACCGGCCGAGCCGGCCGCAGCGGGGAAGCCATCTCCCTCGTAGCGCCCGATGAGGAGAAGCTGCTCAAGAGCATCGAACGGATGACCAAGCAGAAAATCCAGGACGGTGACCTGATGGGCTTCGATGCCGACAGCATCGAAGTGGAAAAACCCGAAACACGCGAAGCCCGTCAACCGAGGCCGGCGCGCAATGCCGAGCGCAAGCCACGGGCGAAAGCGGCCGAGGCGGAGTCCGAGCCGAAAGATCGCAATCGCAATCGGCGCAATCGCAGCAAACCGCGCAATGCCCGCGGCAGTGCACCGGCGGCGGAGCAGAATACCGCCGCGACGGTCAACCGCCCGCCCCGTCTGCCCAACGACCGTGACCCGGAAGTCTTCCTCGACGATGAGGTAGACAACTTCGGCAACCGTGTCGATTACGTCAGCCCTTACCAGAACCAGACCGGCCGTGGCCGCCGTTCCGGTGGCGCGGGTCAGGCGAACGGTCAGCCTCGCGCAGCCGCCGCCCCACGCAACGCTGCTGGCGGGAAAGGCAAGCGCAACGGACAAGCTGGACAAGCTGCACGCGGTGGCCAACCCCGCCGCAAAAACGAGCCCCGTCGCGAAGATATGGGCGGTCCGCGTCGTGAGATGGCAGCCGAGAAGCCAAAGGAAAAACAGCCGGTGATCATCCACAAGGAGTCGAAGATCGACCGCCTGCCGAGCATCGAGCAACTCGAGCAGCTGCCAACGCGACCCCGCGGAGAGAAGCCGGCGCTGCTCACACGCAATCGCTGAGCCAGGCTTGACCATGAAAAACGCCGCCCTGGGCAACCAGGGCGGCGTTTTTATTTGGCTGGCGTGTCAGCCCTCAGCGGGCAGCGGATGCGCCTGGGCATCCCAGCCGCCGCCCAACGCCTTGAACAGATCGACCTCACTGGTCATCTGCGCGAGACGATCCGTGATGTACTGCTGCTTGACCTCGAACAGCTGCCGCTGAGCATCCAGAAGCGTCAGGTAGCTATCGACCCCGGTACGATAGCGGCGCTCGGCCAGACGGTAGTAATCCTCGCTGGTTTCCAGCAGGTCTCGCTGGGCTTGCACCTGACGGATATAGGTCGCCTGCGCGGCCAGGCCGTCGGACACCTCGCGGAACGCAGCCTGGATCGCCGACTCGTATTGCGCGACCTGGATGTTGCGGCTGATCTGTGCGTAATCGAGGTTGGCGCGCAGCTGGCCGGCGTTGAAGATCGGCACGCTGATGCTCGGCGAGAAGTTCCAGTACCGCGATCCCCCTTCGAACAGGCCGGACAGCTCACTACTGGCGCTACCTGCCGCCCCCGTCAGGCTGATGCTCGGAAAGAACGCGGCCCGTGCCGCCCCGATGTTCGCGTTGGCCGCACGCAGCTGATACTCGGCCTGGATGATGTCAGGACGCTTGTAGAGCAGGTCGGAAGGCAGCCCAACAGGCACCGGCGCCAGCTGGTCCCGCTCGAGATCCCCGGCAGATGCAAGGCCGGTGGGCAGGTTCTGCCCGAGCAGCTGAATCAAGGCATTGCGGTCCTGAGCGACCTGCCGGGTGTAGCGCTCGATGCTGACGCGCGCCGTGTCCACGGCGCTACGGGCCTGGCTCAGCTCGAGCGATGACGCGACGCCCACATCGAAGCTGTGCTGGGTGAGCGACAGGCTTTCCTCATAGGTCTTGAGCGTATCGCGGCTGACCTGCAGCAATGCCTGATCGGCCTGCAAGGTCAGCCACGCATTGGCGACACTGGCGATCAGGCTGATCTGGGTGCTGCGCTGCGCCGCCGCCGTGGCGAAGAATTCCTGCAAGGCCTGCTCACGAAGGCTGCCCAATCGGCCGAACAGATCGAGCTCCCACGAGACGCCTAAGGTGGCGCTGTACTGAGAGCTGATTGCGCTTTGCCCGGACTGGTTGAGATCCCCCGGGGTACGGGTGCGGCTGCCGGAGCCGTCAGCCGAGACGGCCGGCAGCAGGTCGGCGCGCTGAATGCGGTACAGGGCGCGATACGCCTCGACATTCAACGCAGCTGCGCGCAAGTCCCGATTGTTCTCCAGTGCCACGCCTATCAGTTGACGCAGTGTCGGATCACGGAAGAAGGCTTCCCAGCCCAGCGGCGCCTGCTGCCCCGCCACCGCGCCATCAGTACCGGCATAGGCCTCGCCCTCGGGCCAGGCTCGGGCGGTGGGCACGTCGGGGCGCTGGTATTCGGGAATCAGCGAGCAACCGCTAAGGGCCGCCAGCAACGCCAACGTCAATACGGACTTGTTCATTGCGCATCTCCATTAGGCGCTTCGGGGGCGTCTTTCTTGCGATCACCCAGCGAGGACACCAGAACATAGAACAACGGCACCCAGAAAATCACCAGCAGGGTAGCGGTCACCATGCCACCGATGACGCCCGTACCGATGGCATGCGAGCTGCCGGCTCCGGCGCCGCTGGCGAGCGCAAGCGGAACCACGCCGAGCGTGAAGGCCAGCGAGGTCATGACGATGGGACGGAGTCGCATGCGGCAAGCCTGTACCGCGGCATCGAATCGGCTCATACCCTCCTCATGCAGATCCTTGGCGAACTCGACGATCAGGATCGCGTTCTTCGCGGTGAGGCCGATGGTCGTCAGCAGACCGACCTGGAAGAACACGTCGTTCGACAAACCACGCCCCAGCGTCGCCAGCAGCGCACCGATCACACCCAGTGGCACCACGAGCATGACGGCAAACGGAATCGACCAGCTTTCGTACAGTGCTGCCAGACAGAGGAACACCACCAGCAAGGACAAGGCGTACAGCGCCGGAGCCTGATCGCCCGACAACCGTTCCTCGTAGGACAGGCCCGTCCAGGAGATACCCACCCCCTGAGGCAGCTTTTGCGCGATCTCCTCTACAGCGGCCATGGCATCGCCGGAGCTGTAGCCCGGAGCCGCCTGACCGAGAATCTCCATTGCCGAGACGCCGTTGTAGCGCGACAGTTTGGGCGAGCCATAGACCCATTCGCCACTGGCAAAGGCGCTAAACGGCACCATCTCGCCGGCGTCGTTGCGTACGTACCACTTGTCGAGGTCCTCGGGGTTCATCCGGGCACTGGCTTCGCCCTGCATGTACACCCGCTTGACGCGACCCCGGTCGATGAAGTCATTGACATAGCTCGAACCCCAGCCGATCGACAGGGTCTGGTTGATCGCGCTCAGCGAGACCCCCAGCACCCGCGCCTTCTCGTCATCGATCTGGAGCTGATATTGCGGTTCGTCGTTAAGTCCGTTGGGGCGCACCCCAGCCAGGGCGGGGTGCTCGGCCGCCAGTCCGAGAAACTGGTTGCGCGCATTCATGAGCACATCATGGCCAACGCCCGCCCGGTCCTGGAGGAACAGGTTGAAGCCCGTGGCGTTACCCAGCTCCATTACCGCCGGCGGCGCAAAGGCGAACACCATGGCGTCGCGGAACGAGGCGAAGCGAGCCTGGGCACGCTGGGCCAGGGACGCAACGTCCTGACCTTCGCCGGTGCGCTCATCCCAGGGTTTCAGGCCGATGAACGCCAGGCCCGAATTCTGCCCGCGCCCGGCAAAGTTGAAGCCGGTTACGGTGAACACGGACTTCACCACATCCGATTCTTCCTTCAACAGGTACTCACGCATCGCATCGATCGTCTGCTGGGTGCGCTGGGCGGTCGAGCCGGCTGGCGTCTGGACCTGGACGAACAGCACACCCTGGTCCTCATCAGGCAGGAACGAGCTGGGCAGCCGGGTGAAGAGCACCGCCATGATCGCAACGATCACACCGTACAGCAGCAGGAACGGAATCTTGCGCTTGAGCACGCTGCGCACGCCTTTCTCGTAGCCACCCACGCCACGCTCGAAGGTTCGGTTGAACCAGCCGAAGAAACCGCGCTTTTCGTGATGCTGCCCCTTGGCGATGGGCTTGAGCAGTGTGGCGCAGAGCGCTGGGGTGAAAATCAGCGCGACCAGCACCGACAGCGTCATGGCCGAGGCGATGGTGATTGCAAACTGCCGGTAAATCACGCCCGTCGAACCACCGAAGAAAGCCATGGGCACGAATACGGCCGATAGCACCAGCCCGATACCGACGAGCGCGCCCTGAATCTGCGACATGGATTTGCGCGTCGCCTCGCGAGGCGACAGCCCTTCTTCGGCCATTACCCGCTCGACGTTTTCCACCACGACGATGGCGTCATCCACCAGCAGGCCGATCGCCAGAACCATGGCGAACATGGTGAGCGTGTTGACGCTGAAGCCGAACGCCGCAAGGACGCCAAACGTCCCGAGCAGAACCACCGGTACGGCGAGCGTCGGGATCAAGGTGGCGCGGAAATTCTGCAGGAACAGGTACATCACCAGGAAGACCAGCGCGATGGCCTCGAACAAGGTATGGACCACGCCCGTGATCGAAGCCGACACCACCGGAGAGGTGTCGTAGGGATAGACGACTTCCATCCCGGCCGGGAAGAACGGCTTCAGCTCCTCGATAGTCGCGCGCACCGCATTGGCGGTGTCCAGCGCGTTGGCGCCCGTTGCCAGCTTGATCGCCATGGCGGAGGCCGGCATGCCGTTGTAGAGGGCGCTGATCGCCGCACTCTGCTCCGCCAGCTCGACCCGGGCGACATCCCCCAGGCGTACCTGCGAACCGTCGCTATTGACCTTCAGCAGGATCTCGCGGAACTGCTCCGGCGTCTGCAGACGTGTCTTGCCGATGATCGTTGCACTCAGCTGCTGCCCCGGCACGGCTGGCAGGCCACCGAACTGCCCCGCGGACACCTGGACGTTCTGCGCTTCGATCGCCTGCCCCACGTCGCTTGGCGTCAGCGCGAAGTTGTTCAGCTTGGCCGGGTCGAGCCAGATCCGCATGGCGTACTGCGAACCGAATACCTGGAAGTCACCCACGCCCGAGGTACGCGAAATGGGATCCTGAATGTTGGAAACGATGTAGTCCGAAAGGTCGCCACGGGTCATGCTGCCGTCCGTGGATACCACGCCGATGACCATCAGGAAGTTGCGTACCGCCTTGGTCACCCGAATGCCCTGCTGCTGCACTTCCAGCGGCAGCAGTGGCGTGGCCAACTGCAGCTTGTTCTGTACTTGGACCTGTGCGATGTCAGGGTCGGTACCCTGCTCGAAGGTCACGGTGATGGTCATGCTGCCGTCGGAATTGCTCTCCGAAGACATGTAGCGCAGGCCGTCGATGCCGTTCAGCTGCTGCTCGATGACTTGCACCACCGTATCCTGCACGGTCTGCGCCGACGCACCCGGGTAGTTCACCGAGATGCCGACCGCAGGCGGCGCGATGCTGGGATACTGCTGAACCGGCAAGGACAGGATGGACAACGTGCCCGCCAGCATGATGACCAGTGCGATCACCCAGGCAAAAATGGGCCGGTCGATAAAGAATCTGGACATTAAAGATTAATCCTCGGCTCGGCCTTACTGGGCTTGCGACTGAACGGGAGCGACGTTGGTCGCCGGCACCGGCTTGACCTGGACACCCGGACGGATGAACTGCAGCCCCTCGGTAATCAGGCGGTCCCCGGGCTCCAGGCCTTCGGTGACCAACCAGCGGTTGCCGACGGTGCGTGCTGCCGCGATCTTGCGAACTTCGACCTTGTCATCGGCGCCGACCACCATGGCGGTGGCCTCCCCGGTCGGAGTGCGCGTCACGCCCTGTTGCGGGGCGAGGATCGCTTCGCTCTTGACCCCGGCAACCAGCTGCGCGTGCACGAACATGCCAGGCATCAATACCTTGTCTGGGTTGGGGAACACGGCGCGCAGCACGACGGACCCGGTGCCCGAATCCACCGACACTTCGGAAAACTCCAGCTTGCCTTCATGCGGATAGGCGCTGCCATCTTCCAGCGTCAGGGTCGCCTTGGCGGCGTTGTCACCGGCCTTCTCCAGACGTCCTTCGGCAAGGTCACGCCGCAGACTGAGCAGGTCCCGCGCGGGCTGCGTGACGTCGACGTAGATCGGATCGAGCTGCTGGATCACCGCCAGCGCCTGCGTCTGCCCAGCGCTGACCAGAGCGCCTTCGGTCACTGCCGAGCGGCCGATGCGGCCGGAGATAGGCGCCATCACCTTGGTATAGCGGACGTTGATGCGGGCGCGCTCGAGCTCGGCCTCCGCCTGCAGGCTGGCCGCACGCGCTTCGTCATGGGCCTGCTGGCTCACCGCCTGCTCCTTCACCAGCAGGGCGTAACGATCGGCCAGTGATTTAGCCGATGCCAGACTGGCTTGGGTACTCTTGTAGGTGGCCTGATAGAGGGCATCATCGATCTGATAGAGCTGCTGTCCAGCCTTTACATCGCTGCCTTCGGTGAACAGGCGCTTCTGGATGATGCCATCGACCTGCGGCCGCACCTCGGCGATCCGGTAGGGCTGCGCCCTGCCCGGCAGGACGGTAGTGAGTGCATAGGGCTCGGCCTGCAGTGTCACGATGCCAACCTGCGGTGCCTCAGGCTGTTGCGCGTCGGCAGGCGGCGCCGCTTCGTCCTGGCATCCGGCGATGAGCACGGCGACGGCGAATAGGGTACCCAGGGCAGCACTGGCTGGCTTGAACGGCATGAAATGTGACCTCGTAGATCAGACGGGACCCAGCGCGGCGCAGGCTGGGCAAACTCGAACGTAAGAATCCGGGGAATATACTTACATTCAAGACTGTCTGTAAACATCGAATGTGTAGTCGAAGGCGAGGATGCAGGCGCTGCGGTCGATGACCGGCCGGGTCACTGGGGACGCTCTGGTTCGGGCGTTCCGCAAGCGAGGCAGAAAAAAGAACGCCGGCTTTCGCCGGCGTTCGTGTGCTGCTGGCGGTTATTGACGTACGCCTTCGACAGAAATGATGAGATCGACGCTCTGCGACGCTGGGCCGAGGTCCATCTTGATGTCGAAATCTTTCAGTTGAAGCGTCGTGGTGCCTTCAAAACCCGCCCGGTAGCCACCCCAGGGATCCTTGCCTTCGCCAATGAACTTTGCGGCGATCACGACCGGCTTGGTCACGCCATTGAGCGTCAGGTCGCCGGTGATGTCAGCGGTGCCTTCGCCGGTGGACCGGACCGACGTGGACTTGAATGTTGCCGTGGGGTGCTCCGACACATTGAGGAAGTCCTCGCTGCGCAGGTGCTTGTCACGCTCGGCATGATTGGAGTCCACGCTGGCGGTCTGCAGCGTCACCTCGACCTTGCTGGCCTCGGGCTGTTCGGCATCGAAGCTGAAGGTGCCGTCGAAGTCGTTGAAGCGCCCCCACAGCCAGCTATAGCCGAGGTGGCTGATCTTGAAATTGACGAAGGCATGCTGGCCTTTCTTGTCAATCGTGTAGTCCGCGGCCATGGCCTGGCCCGCAAACAATGCCGAGCCCAGTACAAGTGCTGTGAAGGTTTTCTTCAACATGGAGGTCTCCTTTGGTCGTTCAAGAGGCATCGGCGCGCCCGACCATGCGCTTGAGCGTCGGATCGCGATCGATGAAATGGTGTTTTAGCGCCGCCAGCGCATGGAGGCCGGACAGGATGATCAGGCCCCACGCGAGGTATTCGTGAACCAGCCCCGCAACGTCTTCCTGGTCGGGGATGGAGGTGATCAGGGCCGGCACCTCGAACCACCCGAACACGCTGATCGGTCGGCCGTCGGCGGTTGAGATCAGATAGCCGGACATCATCACGGCAAACAGCCCGACGTAGAGCACGCCATGGCCCGCCTTGGTAGCCAGCCGGGTGAAGCGTCCATGACTGGCCAGTGGTGCCGGGCCCTGGTTGGCGAAACGCCACACGACCCGAATCACCATCAGCGCCAGCAGCAGCAGGCCGACGCTCTTGTGTATGTCCGGCGCAGTGCGGTACCAGCTGCTGTAGTAGTTCAATCCAACCATCCAGTAACCGAGGGCGAAGAGCCCGATCACGGTCAGCGCGACAAGCCAGTGCATGGCAATACTGACCGCACCGTAGTTATGGGGAGTGTTGCGCCACTGCATCTTGACGATTCCGAAACCGTGAGAGCCTTAAGCCTAACGACTAACCGATCGAAATGAATCGCATTTTTTCGTTTCAAACTATCAACGCAGCGGATAGGTCGCCATGAAAGAGCGATGTCGCTTTCTGCTAGGCTGCCGCCCTTTGTACAGAGGGGATGAACCATGAGCCTGAACGACAGCTGGATGCGACGTGACCTCGACGTTCTCTGGCATCCGTGCACGCAAATGAAGGATCACGAGCAGCTACCGCTGATTCCCATCAGACGTGGCGAGGGTGTGTGGCTCGAGGACTTCGACGGCAAGCGCTATCTCGATGCGGTCAGTTCCTGGTGGGTCAATGTCTTCGGCCACGCCAACCCGCGTATCAATCAGCGCATCAAGGATCAGGTCGACCAGCTCGAACACGTGATGCTGGCCGGATTCACCCATCAACCAGTCGTGGAGTTGTCGGAGCGCCTGGTCGCGCTCGCACCGTCAGGGCTCGAGCGGGTGTTCTACACCGATAATGGCTCGACCGGTATCGAAGTGGCGCTAAAGATGAGCTTTCATTATTGGCGCAATACGGGTCGCCCGGAAAAGCAACGTTTCGTCACCCTCACCAACAGCTACCACGGCGAAACCGTCGCAGCCATGTCTGTCGGTGACGTCGCACTGTTCACCGACACCTACAAGCCGCTTCTGCTCGACACCTTCAAGGTGCCCAGCCCCGATTGCTTCCTGCGGCCAGACGGCATGAGCTGGGAAGACCATTCGCGCCAGATGTTCGCCCATATGGAACAGACGCTCGCCGAACACCATTCGCAGATCGCGGCCGTCATCGTCGAGCCGCTGATTCAGGGCGCAGGCGGGATGCGCATGTATCACCCCATCTATCTCACGCTGCTCCGCGAGGCATGCGACCGCTACGATGTGCACCTGATTCACGACGAAATTGCGGTGGGATTCGGGCGTACCGGCACCTTCTTCGCCTGTGAGCAGGCCGGGATCACACCGGATTTCCTCTGCCTTTCCAAAGCCCTGACCGGCGGCTACCTGCCCATGGCCGCCGTCCTCACCACGGACGCGCTGTACCAGGCCTTCTACGACGACTACACGACGTTGCGGGCCTTCCTGCATTCACACACCTACACCGGCAACCCGCTCGCCTGTGCGGCGGCGCTGGCGACGCTCGACATCTTCGAACAGGACCAGGTCATCGAGGCGAACAAAGCACTGGCCGCTCGCATGGCCAGCGCCACGGCTCATCTCGTCGATCATCCGCACGTCGCCGAGGTACGCCAGACCGGCATGGCGCTCGCCATCGAAATGGTCCAGGACAAGACCAGCCGTACCCCCTATCCGTGGCAAGAACGCCGGGGTCTCAAGGTCTACCAGCACGCGCTACAGCGCGGTGCCCTGTTGCGGCCACTGGGGAGCGTCGTGTATTTCCTGCCGCCCTACACCATTACCGAAGAGCAGATCGACTTTCTGGCCGACGTGGCCAGCGAAGGCATCGACATCGCGACCCAGGCGCGGATCAGTGTCGCGGTGCCGGCGGATGCGCCCGAATCCTTCCGCGACCCTGGCTGAGCGATGCCGGGCGCCGCGATCTTCTGGCGCCGCGGCGACCACGCTAGACTAGCCTCCCACCCGATTTCCCCGGCCGTTTCCGATGCGAATGTCCCGCTTTTTCATCGACGCCCCGCTCGCGCTAGGCGTCGTCGCGCTGCCCGAAGCGTCGGCGCACTACATCAGCCGCGTGCTTCGGCTTAACCAGGGGCCGCCGTGCAGCTCTTCGACGGCAGCGGCATGGAGTTTCTGGGTGAGTTGATCGAGGTCGGAAAGCGGCAGGTCAGCGTAAACCTGCACGAACAGTTCGCCGGGCAGCCTGAACCGCGGCTGCAGATTCACCTGGGTCAGGGCCTGTCACGGGGGAGCGCATGGACTGGGCAATCCAGAAGGCAACCGAACTCGGTGTTGCGCAGATCACGCCCATCATCAGCGAACGCTGCGAGGTGAGACTGAACGATGAGCGCGCGGACAAGCGGCTGGCTCATTGGCGACAGGTTGCCATCAGCGCGTGCGAACAGTGTGGCCGCTCGGTGATTCCGGTCATTCATGCGCCACGGCCGCTTCCGCAATGGCTGCCCGTGCAGGCAGACCTGAAACTCGTCCTGCATCCTGTGGCCGAACCGCTTTCGACACACCCGCCACCAGGTGCGCTGGCCTTCCTGATCGGGCCTGAAGGCGGGCTCAGCGAGGATGAAGTCAAGCAAGCCATGCAGGCGGGTTTTCACCCGGCGCGACTCGGTCCTCGGGTCCTGCGTACCGAAACCGCGCCGGTGGTTGCATTGAGCGTTGCGCAGCAGCTGTGGGGGGATTTTTAGACAGCGCCTTGATGAAAGGAGCCGGTTAGATCAGGCCGGCATCCGCCAACTTTTGTTCAAGCGCCACCAGGTCGGGAATGCGCGCCTGAACATCGCCCAGGTTCACGGCATCGAGTTCAAGCGGTGCCAGAGGAACGTCCGCACGCGCCAACTCTGCATCGATCTTGATTGAGCGCGGAATGCCCTGCACCAGCAGCGCGATAAACTTGACGTGGTCGCGCCCACCAATGGCGTTGAGCACGGCGACTCGTGCCCGCGCCCCCCGTCTCCACCTGTCCGCCTGCAGCCGCCTCGAACGACAACAGCGGCAACCTCAGGTCACGCCACGGCACCTGGCCGAGAAACCAGGTCGGCATTCCCTCCACCGCCTGCGGTGCGCGATAGGCAATGAGTTCAGCCACAGCAACGTTGGGCAGCAGTAGCGTACGGTCGGCGAGAGGCACCAACAGGCCGGTCAGACTGGCCTGTGTGTCCTGAGTAGCAACGGATTGACTCATGGATTACCCACTTGCGAGACGGCAACCGGCTCGTAGGCCTGTTGCGCAAGATGATTGACAAGGGCTTGGGCGAGCTCCCGTGGATCACCACTGAACGTGCTGTAGCCCCCTTCGCGAAGGCTGTCGGGCATGCTCGAACAGGCGCAGGTATCGGCTCGCTGGGTCCACACGCGAGCGCCCTGCCTCAAGACGTAGGCCGCGGCGGCGTTGCCGTCGCTGCCCATGCCGCTGAAGGCGATCACACCGCAGCGCTGGCCGAACTGCTGCGCCAGGTTGAGCATCATCTGGTCGATCGACGGGCTGTAGGGTTCCGGCCACGTCCGCCCTGTGAGCAGCATCGATCCGTCTTTGTCGAAGCCCATCTCCTGGGAGATGGGTGCGATCACGACCTCCCCACAGCGTATCCGGTCCCTGTCGCGGCTCTGCCCGACTTGCCATTGACTATGCCGGCCTACCGCCTGGGAAAGCGCCGCTTCGAAGCTCGCTTCGATGTGCTGGGCGTAGACGAGGCCGACTGGCAAGCCGGCGGGCAATACGTCAAGGAAGGCCTTTACCGCCTCCGGCCCCCCAGTGACGCGGCGAGCAGCCAGACTTCCCGCGCCGGCTCGCCTGCCAACTCGCGAGCACGGACCAACGAGGCCGGCAATTCCAGGCAGCTCGGCTGCGACTCATCCCGACGCAGGACCTCCAGCCGTGGCCCGACCACACAGGAAGGATCGCCTACCAGCCGCTTGAGCTTGCCAAAGAGCCGCCGCTCCCACCGAGGGTAGTGTTCGGAGTGGCGCTCGGGCGCGCGCCCTTCGCCGAAAAGCACCGGGCAACTGTCGCGCTCGAGCAATGAATTGACCAACGGAGAATCTTCAGTCTGAGCGAGGTCGACCAGCCACAGGTCGGCCTCGACGGCTGCCAGGTCCTCTTCCTGCAACCGTTCAGGGTCATTGTTCAGGACCACCTGGTAGCCATTGGCGGTCAGGGCCTGCTGCAGCACGTGACGCTGCAGAGAGGTGTCGGCAATGACACCGATGCGTGCAGCCGAGGTCTCACTCATGGTGCTTGACCAAGCGCTGGATGGTCTCCAGCAGCAGCGATTCCTGGTATGGCTTGCCCAGATACTCATTGACGCCAATCGACATGGCCCTGTCCCTGTGCTTCTCGCCGGTACGCGAGGTGATCATGATGATCGGCAAATCCTTCAGACGCTCGTCGTGCCGCACGAGCGTGGCCACTTCGAAGCCGTCCATGCGCGGCATCTCGATATCGAGCAGCATGACGTCCGGCTTGCGTTCCTGCAGTTGCGTGATGGCATCGACACCATCCTTGGCGGTCAGAACGTTCATCCCGTTGCGCTCGAGCAGGCGGCTGGTCACCTTGCGTACCGTGACCGAATCGTCGACCACCATGACCAACGTCGGCCGGTCGATTTCCGCCTCGACCTCCTCGGCCGCGCCGAGCAGGTGCATCGGCTGGGCCTGGGTCAACAACTGCGCATGCAGGACGCGAATGGTCGCCAGCAGGTCAAGAATGACCACCACGCGACCGTCGCCAAGGATGGTCGCACCGGAAATGCCCGGCACGGTGGCGAACTGCGGGCCCAGGCTCTTCACCACGATTTCGCGTGAACCCGCCAGGCTGTCTACCTGCACGGCAACGCTATGCTCATTCGAGCGGACCAGGATGACCGGAAGAGGCAGGCTCTGCCCGACCAGCTTCGGCCGCTGACCGTTGTTCAGCAGCTCGCCGAGGTAGCGCAATTCATAGGTCTGCCCTGCATATTCGAACCGCGAAGCGCCTGGCTGGTAATAGGCTTCCAGCTCGTAAGGCGACACCCGTACGATGCCCTCGATGGTGTTCAGCGGAATCGCGTAGAGGTCTTCGCCGGAATAGACCATGAGTGCGCGGTTCACCGACACCGTGAACGGCAGGCGAATCAGGAAGCGAGTGCCCTGACCAAGCGTCGACTCGATGCTCATCGAACCGCCGAGCTGCTTGACCTCCGAATGCACCACGTCCATGCCAACACCGCGTCCGGAAATCTGCGTGACCTTCTCGGCAGTGGAGAAGCCCGCCTCCAGGATGAACTGCAGCACCTCATGGTCGGACAGCTCGCTGCCCGGCACCATCAATCCGCGCTCGACCGCCTTGCGGCGCACCGCCTCGAGGTTGATTCCGGCGCCGTCGTCGCTGAGCGTCAGCACGATGTCGCCGCCCTCGCGGGTCAGGTCCAGACGAATATTGCCCTGCTCCGGCTTGCCGGCGGCCAAACGCTTGGCAACCGGTTCTATTCCGTGATCGACGGCATTGCGCAACATGTGCTCGAGCGGCGCGACGATGCGCTCCAGCACGCTCCGGTCCATTTCGCCGGTGGCATTGCCGACGTGGAATTCGACCTGTTTGCCGAGCTCGCCAGCCACCTGACGCACGATACGGCGCAAACGCGGCACCAGTCGGTCGAAGGGCACCATGCGCGTACGCATGAGGCCTTCCTGCAGTTCCGTGTTGACCCGTGCCTGCTGAAGCAGGAGTGTCTCGGCATCACGGTTTCGCGCGGCCAGGGTTTCCTTGAGATCGAGCAGGTCAGAAGCGGATTCGAAGAGCGCGCGTGACAACTGCTGCAACTGGGAATGACGGTCCATCTCCAGCGGATCGAAATCGTCGTAGCCGGCACGCTCGGCCTCGGCCTGGTAACGACTGAGAATCTGCGCCTGGGTTTCGGTGTCCAGACGGCGCAGCTGGTCTCGCACACGCTCGATGGTCGCTTCCATTTCGCCCAGCGTGAAGCCGACGTCGCTGACCTGCTGCTCGACCCGCCCCCGGAAGATCGAAGTCTCTCCTGCAAGGTTGACAAGCCCCTCGAGCAGGTCGGCCGGCACCTTGACCAGCTCCTGGGGTGCGCGGCGTGACGCCGCCTCTGCCGCGGCCTGCTCGGCCCGGCGTATGAACGGAAGGACCTTGGCCGGTGCCTGAGTGCTCGGCGCCTGGGTGCTGGCTGCGACAATCGGCGTCTGCAGCGAAATGACAGGGCTCGGCTCGGGTTGCGAACTCTCTTCGATCGCGACAGCCACCGGTTCGTCCGTATCGCTGTCCAGGCGAAGGCGCATCGCCTCGACATCCTTCAGGAGCGCATCGTAGCCACTCTGCGTATCGAGATAGAGACTCTCCGGCCAGGGCGCCCCGTGAAGCTGCGCTTCGCTAAGCCGTTGCTCGAGATCATGCGCCATATCACCCAGCGCGACCTGGCCAGCCAACCGAGCACCGCCCTTCAGGGTATGAAGGATCCGCATGATATCGGCCAGCGGGTCGCTGGCATCGGACGAGGCGTCCCAACGACTCAGCGCCGCCTCCATCTCTTCCAGCAGGTCATCAGCCTCTTCGATGAAGATGTCCAGAATCTCGGCCTCGGCCGCTGAATCGTGCCGAACCTCGTCGGCCGCCTTCAGCGCGACGCTGCTGGGCATGGCGAGCTGCTCGTCCGGGTTGGCCCGGAACCGTCGGATGGTGTCGATCAGGTCCAGTCCGGTCGGAAGCGAATGGTTCGAGCGCACCGCATCGAGCATGGTCGCGAGCCGATCGTGACAGCTTTGTAGCAGTGCGAAGAGGGTCGGACTGGCCCGGTAACTACCGGCGCACAGGCCTTCGTACAGATACTCGAGTTCATGGGCAAGATCGCCGATCTCACGGATATCAGCCATCCGCGCGCCGCCCTTGAGGGTATGCAGATCGCGCTGCAGGGCTTCGATCTCGAGGCTGTTGTCGACATTCTCCATCCAGCGCTGCAGCGAGTGCCCGGCGCGCTCGATGATGTCGAATCCCTCCTCGAGGAAAATTTCGACGAGCTCAGGATCTCGGTCGCTCCAGGAAGACGAGTCGCTCAGAGCTTCGGCAGGAGGTACATCGTCGCTATCGACGACCTCTGCAGCACTTGGAGAATCCGACTGCGGCGTTTCAGATTCCACGTCGGTATCGGCTTGCTGCTCGACACTTTCTTCCTCTGGAAGATAGTGCTCGACCGCATCCAGCGATGCCTCGTCCGTGTCGTTGTCGAACGCCGGTGCTGCATCATCCAACGCATCGGTAACAAGCCAGGTGTTCTCGTCGGAGAGACTGACCTCCGGCAGCTCGGGCACCGGCTCGCCGGGCAGCGCTAGCGTTGCATCGAGCTCCTCGGCAAAGGGATCGTTCTCGCCGGGCTCAGGGTCCTCGGCCTCCTCACCGTGTGCGGGCGTACCCTTTGCGTCATCGCTGCCGGTTGGCTCGTCGAAGCTCAGGGACCCGCCCTGGCGAAACGACTGAATGCTTGTGATCAACGCGGTAGCCGGGTTCATCGGGGCGTTCGCCTGCAGTTGCTCGAGCTGCACGGCGAGTTGGTCGTGGCTGCGATGAAGCAGCGAGGCGAGCTCCGGCGAGTGCACGTAGCGCCCATCGGAAAGCCCTTCGTAAAGCGTTTCGAGTTCATGGGCGAGGTCGCCGATCGGACGGATCTCAGCCATCCTCGCGCCACCTTTGAGCGTATGCAGGTCACGCAGAAGCGCCGACAGCGCCAGCTGATTGCTCGGCTCTGCCAGCCATCGCTCCAGCGCGCCGCCCGCACTTTCCAGCAGGTCGACAGCTTCGTCGAGAAATATCTCGACCATTTCCTGGTCCTGCTCGTCGCGTACCGCCATGACGGCATCTTCCGGCGGCACAGCCGCCAGCCAGGCTTCGGCTTCGGCTTCGGCTTCGGCTTCGGCTTCGGCTTCGGCTTCGGCTTCGGCTTCGGCTTCGGCTTCGGCTTCGGCTTCGGCTTCGGCTTCGAAAGTGTCCGCAGGCATGGCTTCGATGTCGAGGCTCTGCTCGGCGCCGAAACCTTGAGCGTCCGGCGAAGGTATTGCCAGACCCAGGGCTGCAGGATCGACCGCCTCAGCCAGCAACGCTTCCAGGCGTGCCACAAGCTCGGGCTGGGCCGAGACCTGCAAACCCGCGGCAACCTGGTCCATCATGCCCACCAGCGCCTCGTGCCCCTCTTCGACGTCGTCGAAGAATCGACCGCTCACCGCCAGACGGCCTTCCTGGACGACCGCGTACAGGTCCAGCAAGACCCGGCAAATGGCATCGATCTGTGGCAGATCGGCCATCTGGGCGCCACGCCCCAAAGCAGTCAGCTCTTCAAGCAGTGCCGTCAGCTCCTGCCGCTCGGCCGGGTGCTCGCGCCAACTGTGCAGCAGGTCTTCGGCATCGAGCAGAATGTTCATGCCTTCGGAAAGGAACAACGCGATCATGCCCGGGTCGCGCGCTTCGCCCTGCTCGTTCTCACCCTGGGCATTGGCCTCGGCCAGACGCGACTGATGGAGCTCGTGAACGCGGGCGATAAAGGCGTCGGATCCCTCGATGGGCGCCAACGGATCCTGATCGAGATTGCCCAGGCCAAGCCGCAGAAGCTGCTCGGCCGAGTGCAGCAACTCGGCTTCGGCCAGGTCCATGGGTATCAGGTTGGCCTTGAACTCCTTGACCATCTTTTCCAGTGGCGTCGCGATTTCAGCGACCGGCAGTATGCCCGCCATGTGGGCGCTGCCTTTGAGCGTATGCAGCGCACGCTGCAGTGCGTCGGTGACCGGTTGCGGCAACCGCTGCGCGCAGTCGGCCAGGAAATCCACCAGCGTGGTCAGGTGAGATTCGGCCTCGTTGCGGAATATCTCGAGCAACTGCGGATCAAGGGCATCCGACAGCTCGGCGTCACTCGGTTGCTCGCTTGTCGTCTCGAGCGGCTTGCTTGGCTCGCCCTGAGGGTCCGGGTCGAGCGGCTGTCCTTTCGCCAACGCATGGGCATCTGCCGCCAGGCGGTCGACATCATCGCGTTGACGCTGCGCCTTGGCCGCGAACTCTTCGACCAGCGCTGGCATCAGCGCCACGACGTCGCCGACGAGTTTCTTGACCGGAGCGCTCGCCTCGATGCTTCGATCGATCACCCGGTTCAGCAGATTTTCGACCGACCAGGCCAGCTCGCCGATGATCAGGGCACGCACCATCCGACCACTGCCCTTCAGGGTATGGAAGGCCCGCCGGACTTCCCCCAGTGAATCCTTGTCACTCGAATCAGCGATCCACTTGGGCAGGTATTCCCCGATGGTTTCGAGCACCTCGGCGGCTTCTTCGATGAAAACCTCAAGCAAGTCGTCGTCGACCGGGTCCTCGTCGGCTGGCGGCGGCAACAGGCTCGGCGGCACATCGCGCGCGGGCGGGTTGATCGCCACCACAGGGGCTGCCATCACGTCTTCGATGTTGAGCGCTGGCACCGGCTCGGCGGGCTGCTCCTGGCGCTCGGGCAGCTCGACCTCCGGCATGCCCAGTTCGATCATTTCCGCTTCGGTCCAGCCCGGGGCGTCAGCGCCCTGCGCCGGTAGATCGGCAGCCGAAGGCTCTGCCTCGAACAGCGGCTCGTCGTCCTGCTCCACAGCGGTCGGCTCGGATTCGATCAGCCATTCCGTTGGGTCTTCTTCGTCAGGTTCGGGCAGAGTGTCGAACGCGACCTGCTGCCCTTCGACCGACTGAGGCTCGATGGTCTCGAACGCTTGGTCAGGGTCGAACGCCTCGACCGCTTGCGGAGGGAGGATCTGCTCCCCGGTTCTGGCTGCTGGCCATGGATATTCCCCTCCACCGGCTCGGCAGGAAGCACTTCGATTTCTTCCAGCGGATCCCCCAGGATGAGGGTGTCCGGCTCCTCGAGCAGCGGCTGGTCGAGCACCGATGCTTTGTCGACAAGGGGGTAGCCAAGTGCCTGGAGACTTTCCTCAGCCACGTCCAGGATCAAATCACCCTGGGTGCCGCAATCTTCGCTTAGCCGCTCAAGGTAGTACTCGACGCTGGTGATCGCATCGGCGAGCGTGTCCAGGCTCTGCCAGTCGGGGATGGCCTGAAGTGCCAGCAATTGCTCTTGGATGTAGCGATTGCACGCATCGAGCAGTGCCGCGGCGCGCGTCAACGGGATCATCGCCAGTCCACCGCGGGACTGCGTCAGCAGGTCGGGCACTCGGGCCAGATGCTGATGATTCCATTGAGACGCGATGAATTCGATGATGGCGTCCTTCGCCTGCTCAAGCCCCGTACGCGCCTCGCGGATGACAAGCTGATGAATCTGCGCGACATCGGTGGTCGGCAGGTGGCTGTCTTCACTGCGGTCATCATCCGTGCCGCCGACCATACCGGCGAGCGTGGCCTCGACATATAGCAACGCGCCGGCAACATCCATCAACGCCGCGTCGCTGGGCTCACGGGTTCCGCTGGTAAGGGACTCAATGACACCGATCTGGTCCAGGATGATCTTGCGTGGCTGTCCGAACCCCAGCACAGCCAGCGTATCGGCAATCTGCTTGAGCGGTGCCTGCATCGCCCCGAGTTCCGCCAGGCCGAGGCGGTCGCTGCGTACGAAGAGGTCGAGACTATCCTTGACCCGAACCAGCTCCTCGCAGAGTGCGGCCACGACCGAGCGCATCGCGCTGCGGTCGGGGCCGGCCAACTGAGCCCGTTCCTCATCTACTACACTGCTGTCGGGCAGCGCTTCGTCGAGGCTGTACTGAGCCTTGAGGGACTGGATACGTGGCGATTTCGCTGGCGCCTTGGCGACATAGAACAAGAGGTTCTTGACCAACTCATCCGGTGCGGGCTGGTTGATGCCACTGGCACCCTGCTCGACCAGCCGCTTGAGCTCCTTGTCTACCTGACGCAGCAGCGTCTTGATTGAGGTGCCGTTGGCCACGCCACCACTGGCGAGCCCCTCGACGACACCGGAGGCGATTTGCCAGAGGGCCTCGAGCGGAGCGTCCTTGCAGAGCATTTCCAGGCGAGCGAACACCCGCGCCATGTAACCGAGATTGGTCGGCAGGTCCTGGTTGCGGATGATTCCCACCAGCGCGACCTGAAGCATCTGCCGCAGCTTGCGCAGCAGGGCAGGCAGATCGGCCGTCTGCCGCTGCGCCAGAAACTCGCTAGACAGGGCTTCAGGCCGAACCGACATATTCGGTGAGAACAGGCTCGTTTCGGAGAGTAGCTTTTCGCCGCGGGCCGCGCGCAGATCGTTGAGCAGCGGCAGCACGACCATCGGCAGGTCACGGCGTGCCGTCTGGATGCGATCCAGATATACCGGCATCTGCAGGATCGCCTGCATCAGCACTTCCAGGGCTTCGGTCTGGCTGGCAACCCGGCCTTCCATCAGCGCCCGCGCGAGCTGCTCCATCTCCTCGGCAAGCAGCGCGGCACCGAAGAATTCCACCATCTGCAAGGTGCCGTGGACCTGATGGACATAGGTCAGGCAGAACTGCATCCGCGTCGAGTCCTGCGGGTTTTCGACGAACGCTTCCAGTGCTTGCCGCGCCTGCTTAAGCGTCTCGGCAATTTCGCCTTTCACCCACTCCAGGGCGACATAATCGTGCCGATCACCCATAGCGACTCCGCTCATAAACTTTTCCGGGTAAAGGCCAGAACCTGATTGTCAGCGACCGGCTTCAGGTCCGGATGCTGCCAGTCGACCACCTCGCCCACGCCGATCACCAGCAAACCTCCAGGCGCCAGGCGCTCGGCCAGGCGGTTGAGGATTTCGCGGCGACGCCAGCGACGAAAATAGATCAGCAGGTTCTGACAAAAAATGACGTCCATGTTGGACATTGGCGCATCGGCCAGCTCCAGCACGTTGAGCCTGGCAAAGCACACGCGTGCCGCCAGGCTGGGTACCACTTGAAACCGATCAGCTTCCAGCGGCTGGAAATACCGCTCTCGCAACTCATGACCGACGTGTTCAAGGCGACGACGGGCGTAAATGCCCTCACGGGAGCGCGCCAGTGCGCTCAGGCTGATATCGGTTCCGATTACACCAATCGGCACCTCACCAGCCCCCGTCAGGGCTTCGGTCGCCGTGATTGCCAACGAATAGGTCTCTTCGCCGCTGGAGCAACCCACACTCCACAATGACCAGGGGCGCGCCGCCTCTCGCTGCTCACAACGCTCCCGGATGTAGGTCGACAAGAACGCAAACGATGGGGGATGCCGAAAGAATCTAGTCTCCTGCACAGTCAAGCGATCCATCAACGCGGACCACTCGACCGCACCGCGCGGGCCGGACACGACTTGCTGGTAGTAGCTGGCGTAATCGGTCGCACCAACTTCACGCATGCGGCTGCTGAGATTGACCTGCAGGAACGCACGGCGCTGCTCCGAGACAACAAGCCCGGAACGCGCTTCGAGCAATGCCTGCCAGTCATGAAACTCTGCTGGCGACATATCGGCCAAGGGTCTCAGTGACCAGTCAACGCTTGGCTGCATGTCCCGCCCCTTACTCATGAACTTTCACGGCAGCTGCGGCCAACTGCCGTGCACTTCGATCAGGCCTGGTCCTGCGTTTCGGGCAGGGTGAAACCGGACACCGACTGGCGCATCTCGTTGGCCATCTTCGCCAGATTACCAATGCTCTTCGCCGTGGCGGTGGTACCAGAAGAGGTCTGCGAGGTGATCTCCTGAATCACGTTCATGGTGTTCGAGATGTGGCCCGCGGAGGAGGCTTGCTGGCGCGCTGCGTTCGAAATGTTCTGAATGAGCGCTGCCAGACTCTTGGATACCTTTTCGATTTCCTCGAGTGCGACACCGGCGTCCTGTGCCAGGCGAGCGCCTCGAACCACTTCGGACGTGGTCTGTTCCATCGAAATGACCGCCTCGTTGGTGTCGGTCTGAATCGTCTTGACCAGCGCCTCGATCTGCTTGGTCGCCGCCGAGGAACGTTCTGCCAGGCGCTGAACTTCGTCCGCAACGACTGCGAAGCCGCGTCCCGCATCACCGGCCATCGAGGCCTGGATTGCGGCGTTGAGCGCGAGGATGTTGGTCTGGTCGGCAATATCGTTAATCAGGCTCACGATGTCACCGATCTCTTGCGACGACTCACCGAGACGCTTGATTCGCTTGGAGGTGTCCTGAATCTGCTCGCGAATGTTGTCCATGCCGGTGATGGTGTTGTGCACCACCTCGTTACCCTTGTTGGCGATGGCTACCGAGCGTTCCGCTACCGCCGAGGATTCGGCGGCGTTGGCCGATACCTGGTCAATCGATACCGCCATCTCGTTGATCGCCGCCGATGCACCGGCGATCTCCTGGGCCTGATGCTCCGACGCTTCCGCCAGATGCATGGCGGTCGCCTGGGTTTCCTGGGCCGCGCCAGACACCTGTACGGCGGTCTGGTTGATGGTCTCAACGAGATCACGCAGTTGGTCGATGGAGTAGTTGATGGAGTCAGCGATCGCACCGGTGAAGTCTTCGGTAACGGTTGCGGCCACGGTGAGGTCACCGTCGGCAAGGTCGCCGATTTCGTCGAGCAGACGCAGAATCGCGGTCTGGTTACGCTCGTTCTTCTCGGCCGTTTCAGCCAGGCGGCGACGGGTCTCGACGACCATGACCAGACCGATCAGCAGAATCGAGGCAAGCGCCAACACAGCCAGCACATAGCCCGCCAGGGTGTAGACGTAACGGGCATCGGCGAGACCCTGCAGCCCTAAGGTCAGAGCGGAGGTCTTGTCGAGCAGGGTTTGCGAGACCTCGAAGATGTTGTTGGAGGATTCGCGTACCTGGAACAGTTCAGGGGAGGTTTCGAGAATTTCGTCTACCGAACCGGAAACGAACTGGAAGAGTTCGGAAATCTCGGCCAGGCGATCCAGCGCTTCGGCATCGCCCACCCGGGTGATACCCATGGCCTCGTTGCCCTCGAGCATGGCGGTCAATACACGACCGAACAGACTGGCGTCACGTCCGAACATGTCGGCCGCTTGAACCGAGTCCTGATCACCGGAAAGAACCTTGTTCACGGAACCGAGGATACGCTCGGCCAGCAGCGACTGCCGCTGGGCAACCGATACCTGGGCAGCGGGCGCGCCACTTTCCAGGAGAATGTCCACAACCTCTTCGTACTCAACCTGCAGCTGCGGAATGGTTTCAGCGAGCGTGGTCGCTACCTGGTGCAGGGACAGGACGGTCTGCTCGCTGGCAAGGATCGCATCGGTGTTCTGACGCAGGGTATCCCAGTCCTGCTGGACCGCCGCCAGTTCCGCCTGCAATGCATCCGGAACGGCTGGCAAGCCGATCTGCTCATCACCCTGGGACAGATAACCCCAGCGCTGGCTGAAGTCGTTGCGCGCGTCTTTCAAGGACTCGAACGCCTCGGCAGTACCGGAAGCCGCCTCCACGGCGTTCTTCGCGATGCGCTGAGACAGAACTCGCAGCTCACCGGCGTGTCCAAGGTATTCGTTGTCGTAATCAGCTTGGGTATTGATATAGGCGAAGTTGGCGAACAACAGCACCATCGACACGATCAGAAGACCAAACAGACCGGCGATCAAGGTATTGCTACGTACCCCTGCCAGCAATGCATTCGCGTTGAATTTTTTCATTGTTCCGGCCCCCGCCTGACCCCCACCGTTTGTTCCTTCCAACAACTAAAAGGCCGGCATCTGCCGACCCGCCTATATTCAGTACGCCACGTCCAGGAAAGCCTGATGCGCGGCCAGCGCGTGCGGGCTGAAGACCAGCCAGGGCTGCTCGCGCTGAAAAACACCGTGAATGAACGGCTGTATCGACGCCTCAACCGGCGGCAACTGCTCCGAGAACGCATCTACCGGAAAGTGCTGCATGCCGAATACCTCGTCGACCGTGAGCCCGGCGAATACTTCCTGATGCTCGACGACCAGCACCCGCCGCTGTTTGCGCAACGGAGAGAGTTCCATTCCGAAATAGCCGCACAGATCCATGATCGGCAGCAGGCGACCACGAACGTTCGCTACGCCCTTGACCCACCCCTTCACACCCGGAAGCAAGGTATACCGGGGCTCATGGAGAATTTCGCCAACCTCGCCCATGGGCGCCACGAACAAGCGACCACCCATTCGGAACCCAATCCCCGCCCAGGTCTGGATAGCCTCTTGCTGCGAAGGCAGGCCAGCCGCCAGAGCGCGACAACGCGCGTCGATTTCGAGAAGACGCTGAAACGGTGATGGCGCATCAGACATGCTGACCAGGTCCCTTTGTCCGATTGACAGAGCCGCCGGGATCAACCGGCGAGTACGGCGTTAAGGGTCTTCAGCAGTGTGGCTTCGTCGACCGGCTTGGTCAGGTAATCCTTGGCACCCTGCCGCTTGCCCCAGACCTTATCGGTTTCCTGATCCTTGGTGGTCACAATGATCACCGGGATGTGACTTGTTTCCGCATCTTTGGTCAGCTGGCGAGTGGCCTGAAAGCCATTGAGGCCGGGCATAACGATATCCATGAGCACGGCATCCGGCTTCTCCTGGCGAGCCAGCGCGACGCCATCGGCACCGTTCTCGGCTTTCAGAACGACATGGCCATGCTTTTCCAGCATGGCCGTCAGCTTGTACATCTCGGTCGGCGAGTCATCAACAATCAGAACGCGAGCCATGATTTCTCCGTAAGAAAGGCTTCAGCGGCACACAGGCCGAACTTCAGGATACTTGCTCCAATGGTGCGAAATCAGGGACATGCGCCTTGATTGCACCGAGCAACTCTTCTTTGCTGAAGGGCTTGGTGAGGTACTGATCAGACCCCACGATCCGCCCCTTGGCCTTGTCGAACAGGCCATCCTTGGACGACAGCATGATCACCGGTGTCGATTTGAAAGAACTGTTGTTCTTGATCAAAGCACAGGTCTGATAGCCGTCGAGCCGGGGCATCATGATATCGACGAAAATTATGCGCGGGTGCGTATCTGCGATCTTGGCGAGCGCATCGAAGCCATCCACCGCTGTGATCACGTCACAACCTACTTTCTTCAGCAGCGTTTCGGCCGTGCGACGAATCGTTTTAGAGTCGTCGATCACCATGACCTTCAAGCCCTCGGAGTGCTGTTCCATTTCGCCCTACCATCGCCTCGGTGAGTCGTAGTTTATCGTTATGCCAGTGCGCCAGAGGCCCTGTCATCGATGGGCTGCACCCAATCGCCGGACCTTTTAGCACACTCCCTCATGCGCAAGCTATCTGCCGCCGGAGCGTCGGGATTTTCCTTGACCCAACGCACATCCGCGGCCAATCTGCCCCCACATTTCAAGCCTTCGGCAGCCCTGGCTGCCATTTTGCGGAGACCACCACATGACTGTTCGCGTCGGGATCATCATGGACCCAATCGCGCAGATCACCTTCAAGAAGGACAGTTCGCTCGCCATGCTGCTGGCCGCTCAGGCGCGCAACTGGACACTGTTCTACATGGAGCAGCGCGACCTTTACCAGACCACCGGTCAGGCACGTGCCCGCATGCGACCGCTGACCGTCTTCAACGACCCGGAGCACTGGTTCGAAACCGGAGATGAAGTCGACAGCGCCTTGGGCGAGCTCGACGTCATCCTCATGCGCAAGGACCCGCCGTTCAACAGCGAGTACATCTACTCGACCTACCTGCTGGAACTCGCCGAACAGGCCGGCGCGCTGGTGGTGAATCGTCCGCAGAGTCTTCGCGATTGCAACGAGAAATTCTTTGCCACCCTGTTTCCGCAGTGCAGCCCGCCCACGATAGTCAGTCGCCGGCCGGACATTCTGCGGGAGTTCGCTCGCGAACAGCGTGACATCATTCTCAAACCGCTGGATGAGATGGGTGGAGCCTCGATCTTCCGTCACCGCGAGGGGGACCCCAACCTGTCCGTCATTCTAGAGGTCCTGACCAAGCACGGCACTCAGCAGATCATGGCGCAGCGTTACATACCGGCAATCAAGGATGGCGACAAGCGCATCCTCATGATCGACGGCGAGCCGGTTCCGTTCTGCCTGGCACGGATTCCCGCCGCTGGCGAGACCCGCGGCAACCTGGCCGCTGGCGGTCGTGGCGTGGCGCAGCCACTGTCGGACCGTGACCGCGAGATCGCCTCGCTGGTCGGACCGGAACTGCGCAAGCGCGGCCTGCTATTCGTTGGCCTCGATGTCATCGGTGATTACCTCACCGAGATCAATATCACCAGCCCGACCTGCATCCGCGAAATCGACAACGCGTTCGACACGCGCATTGGCGAGCGGCTCATGGACGCCATCGCCGCCCAGCTGAACGCGCGCGAACAAACGACAACCCCTGGCGATCGCTGAGCGAGATCAACGACCCGCTCATCGCAGGATGCAGCCAGCGGGCTGCTGACACCGCAAAGCTGCCGGCTGGTTCATAGACTTTTGCAGTCTCGCTCGGCAGACTGCGCGCACTTCGAGCCGACTGAAATGCGATGAACGCAGCGACACGCCAACCGTCCCCAGCCACTCCGGTGGTCCGCCCCGCGGATCGCCTTGGCTTTACACTGTTCCTGGCAGCGGTGCTCCATGCGGCACTGATCCTTGGGCTCGGGTTCAGCCTGGCCGACCCTACCCAGGTGAGCAAGTCGCTGGAAATCACGATTTCCACCTTTAAAAGCGAGGAGAAGCCCAAGGAAGCGGACTTCCTCGCCCAGGACAACCAACAGGGCAGTGGCACGCTGGAGCACAAGGCGACGCCGAAGACCGACGAACAGGCACCGTTTCAGGACACGCAGATCCGCAAGGTGACCCCGGCTGCATCGCCGCCGCCAAGCACCCGAAGCGAATCGGCGAAAACCGCGATTGCGACTCGGTCGCCGCAAAGGGACAAGACGCCCGACAAGCCCCAGGAGAACAAGCCGCAACCCGAATCGCAGCCAGCACCTGTCTTCGACAGCTCACAGCTGAGCGAGGAGATCGCCAGCCTCGAGGCGGAGCTGGCCCATGAGCGGCAGCAGTATGCCAAGCGACCTCGCGTCAGCCGCCAGAACAGCGCGGCCACCATGCGCGACATCAGCGCCTGGTACCGCGATGAGTGGCGCAAGAAAGTCGAGCGTATCGGCAATCTGAACTACCCCGACGAGGCACGACGGCAACGCATCTATGGCAGCCTGCGCATGCTGGTGGTCGTCGACCGCAACGGCGCGGTCCAGGAACTCCGTGTCCTGGAGTCGTCCGGCCAGGCGGTACTCGACGAGGCCGCGATGCGTATCGTCAGGCTGGCCGCACCCTTTGCGCCCTTTTCCGGCGAGCTCGCGAAAAATTTCGATCAGGTCGAAATCATCAGGACCTGGCGTTTCGAGCGCGGCGACCGGTTGTCCAGCCGCTGACCGACCTCGGCACCTGCCTGCCCTGCTTGCGGCTTCACGCCCGTCCCGGCAACGCTTAAGCTAGCGAGCATGAACGCGACCTCGCCGAGCTATCTCAAACATCACTTCCTGATCGCCATGCCCCACATGGTCGATCCCAATTTCGCCCAAGCACTCATCTACGTCGTCGACCACACGCCCGAAGGGGCTATGGGTCTGATCGTCAACCGCCCGAGCGGGCTTACATTGACGGACGTGCTCGAGCAGTTGCGTCCGGACGACCCGATTACCGGCATCAGCCAGCAACTGGATATTCTGACCGGCGGTCCGGTGCAGACCGACCGAGGGTTCGTGCTGCATCCACCCGGGACCCAGTTTCAGGCCACGCTCGATCTGGGCTCGCTCGGCATGACGACCTCCCAGGACGTCCTGTTTGCGATCGCCGATGGCCACGGCCCCAAACAGCACCTCGTAGCCCTGGGCTATGCAGGCTGGGAAGCCGGCCAGCTGGAGGCCGAGCTCGTCGGCAACGTCTGGTTGAGCTGCCCGGCCCAGCTGGACATCCTTTTCGATCTGCCTTTCGAACTGCGCCTGTCCGCCGCTGCCGCCTCGCTGGGTGTCGACCTCAACCTGCTCAGTAGCCAGGTCGGTCACGCATGAGTGCGCTACGGCTTCTGCTGGGCTTCGACTACGGCACCCGGCAGATCGGCGTGGCGGTCGGCCAGGGATTCACTCGTCAGGCAAGAGAGTTGTGTGTACTCAAGGCGCAAAATGGCGTGCCCGACTGGTCGCAGATCGAAGCCCTGATCCGCGAATGGCAGCCCGACGCGCTTGTCGTCGGCTTGCCACTGAACATGGACGGCAGCCCCAGCGAAATGAGCGCGCGTGCTGAAAAGTTCGCGCGCCGCCTCAACGGCCGCTTCAACCTGCCGGTTCACACCCACGACGAACGACTGACCACCTACGAAGCCAAGGGCGAGCGACTTCGCCAGGGGCAGAACGGAGGCTACCGTGAGCGCCCAGTCGACGCGCTGGCGGCCGCGCTCCTACTAGAAGGCTGGCTGAATGCCCAGCAGACCGACTGATGCGGCCCAGGAGTAACCATGACCCTGCCCAACCCTCAACACCTGCTTCCCGAAATGACCGCTGCCCTTTCTCGGCACCTCGACAGCAGGGGCATCACCGAGCCGCGCTTCGTCGGAATACGGACCGGCGGTGTCTGGATCGCCCAGGCGCTGCTGCAGTTGCGCGATCGGCAGGAGGCACTCGGTATCCTAGATGTCTCCTTCTACCGTGACGACTTCACCCAGAACGGCCTGCATCCACAAGTTCGACCGTCGGAGCTACCGTTCGAGATCGAAGGGCAGCATCTGGTACTGATCGACGACGTGTTGATGAGTGGCCGGACCATTCGCGCCGCGCTGAACGAGCTGTTCGACTATGGTCGCCCCGCAAGCGTCAGCCTGGTCTGCCTGCTCGATCTGAACGCCCGCGAGTTGCCGATCCGCCCCGACGTGGTGGGCGCGACCCTCTCGCTGGCCGCGGAGCAGCGCGTCAAGCTGCTGGGCCCCGCGCCGCTCGCACTCGAGTACCAGACCCTTGTTCCTGCCAATTGAGACCCTCGCGATGACGCCTACCGACGCCAATCGGCCGCTGCAGCTGAACGACCATGACCAGCTGCGCCATTTCCTGTCCCTGGACGGGCTGCCCCGCGAACTGCTTACCGAAATCCTCGACACCGCCGACTCCTTTCTCGAAGTAGGCGCCCGCGCCGTCAAGAAAGTCCCGCTACTGCGCGGCAAGACGGTGTGCAACGTGTTCTTCGAGAATTCGACGCGCACCCGCACCACCTTCGAACTGGCCGCCAAGCGCTTGTCCGCGGACGTCATCACGCTGAACGTATCGACTTCCTCGACCAGCAAGGGCGAGACGCTCACCGATACGCTGCGCAATCTGGAGGCCATGGCCGCCGACATGTTCGTGGTGCGCCATGCCGCATCCGGCGCGGCGCACTTCATCGCCGAGCACGTCTGCCCCGACGTCGCGGTGATCAACGGTGGCGACGGGCGGCACGCGCACCCTACGCAGGGCATGCTCGACATGCTGACCATCCGCCGCCACAAGGGCGACTTCGAAAAGCTGTCGGTGGCCATCGTCGGCGACATCCTGCATTCACGTGTGGCCCGCTCCAACATGCTGGCGCTCAAGACGCTTGGCTGTCCGGATATCCGCGTCATCGGCCCCAAGACGCTGTTGCCGATCGGCCTGGAACAGTATGGCGTGCGCGTCTTCAACGACATGAACGAAGGGCTACGAGACGTCGACGTGGTGATCATGCTGCGGCTGCAACGCGAGCGCATGCAGGGCGGCCTGCTGCCGAGTGAAGGCGAGTTCTACCGCCTGTACGGCCTGACCACGGCACGCATGGCGCTGGCCAAGCCCGATGCCATCGTCATGCACCCCGGCCCGATCAACCGCGGCGTCGAAATCGAATCGGCCGTGGCCGACGGTACGCAGTCGGTGATTCTCAACCAGGTCACCTATGGCATCGCGATCCGCATGGCCGTGCTGTCGATGACCATGAGCGGCCAGACCGCACAGCGTCAACGGGACAATGAACAAGCTGCCGAGGAGCTGAACTGATGCCGACGACCATCCTCGGTGCCCGCCTGATCGACCCGGCCAGCGGCCGCGACGAAGTCACCGACATCCATTGCCAGGACGGCAAGGTGCTCGCCATCGGCGCCGCCCCGGCCGGGTTCCGGCCCGTCCATACGCTCGACGCCACCGGGCTAGTCGCCGCCCCCGGCCTGGTCGACCTGTCGGTTGCATTGCGCGAACCCGGATACAGCCGCAAGGGCAACATCGCCAGCGAGACGCTTGCCGCGACCGCTGGGGGCGTCACGAGCTTGTGCTGCCCGCCACAGACCCGCCCGGTGCTGGACACCGCTGCCGTCGCTGAACTGATCCTCGACCGCGCCCGCCTGTCCGGGCATGCGAAGGTTTACCCAATCGGCGCTTTGACCCGTGACCTGGCCGGTGAGCAGCTGGCCGAATTGGTCGCGCTGCGCGACGCCGGTTGCGTGGCCTTCGGCAACGGCCTGGCCAACTTCACCAACCAGCGCAATCTCAGCCGCGCACTGGAATACGCAGCCACTTTCGACCTGACGGTGGTCATGCATTCGCAGGACGCTGACCTCGCAGCCGGCGGCCTCGCCCATGAGGGCCCACCCGCGGCCTTCCTGGGATTGGCGGGGATTCCCGAGACCGCCGAAACCGTCGCGCTCGCGCGCAACCTGCTCCTTGTCGAGCAAGCCGGTGTCCGCGCGCATTTCACCCAGCTGACCACTGCACGCGGCGCCCGCATGATTGCCGAAGCCCAGGCCCGCGGCCTGCCCGTCACGGCCGATGTGGCGATGTACCAGCTGATCCTCACCGACGAGGCGCTACACGGTTTCTCCAGCCTTTACCACGTGCAGCCGCCCCTGCGCAGCGTGGCCGACCGCGAAGGGCTGCGAGATGCGGTTCGCTCGGGCGTCATCAGTGCGATCTCGAGCCATCATCAGCCCCACGAGGCCGACGCGAAGGATGCGCCGTTCGGCGAGACGGAACCAGGCATCAGCAGCGTGGACATCCTCTTGCCGCTGGCCATGACTCTGGTACATGACGGCCTGCTGGACCTGCCAACGCTACTGGCCCGCCTGACCAGCGGCCCCGCCACGGCACTGCGACTGCCAGCGGGTCGCCTCGCCACTGGCGCCCCTGCGGATCTGGTGCTGTTCGATCCGGCCAGCTCGACACTGGCCGGCGAGACCTGGTATTCGAAAGGCCGCAATTGCCCCTTCCTCGGCCACTGCTTGCCCGGCGCCGTGCGCTATACGCTGGTGGACGGCCGAGTCGCTTTCCAGCGCTAAGACAGGCGATGCAGCGGCCTGCTGTCCGACAGCGGGCCGCCTGACAGGCATCAGCGCGCTTGCAGGTTGCGCTCGGAAACCTGGCTGTTCAGCGTCCAGAAGTCATACAGGATACCTACGAAAAAGAGCCCACCCGTGCACAGGAAGATCAGGCCCGTGATCCATTTGCCCTGATACATGCGGTGCACGCCAAACACGCCAAGAAAGGTCAGGAGTATCCAGGCGACGGTGTAGTCGATCGGCCCGGGCTGAAAGCGCATGTCGGCCTGGCGGTCCATCGATGGGATCAGGAACAGGTCGATGATCCAGCCAACGAAGAACAGGCCCAGGGTAAAGAACCAGATCGTCCCGGTGATCGGCTTGCCGTAATAGAAACGGTGGGAGCCAAGAAACCCGAATATCCAGAGGAGATAGCCGATCAAGGTGCTGTGAGTGTTCTGCCGCATCCGAACCTCGTTGCTCTGTTGGTCAGTCGACAGCTTATCCGAAATCGCGGCCCGCTCGTGCCGCCGGACGGGCACCGCCGGCCGGCAAGCCCGTGATACTGTATGGACAAACAGTATAGAAGACCTTCGACATGCAACTGATCGACAAACTCAGCGTGCTTGCGGACGCCGCCAAATATGATGTGTCCTGCGCCAGCAGCGGCGCGCCAAAGCGAAGCTCAAGAGGCAAGAGCGGGCTTGGCGCGACCGACGGCATGGGGATTTGCCACAGCTTCACACCGGATGGTCGCTGCGTGGCGCTGCTCAAGATTTTGCTGACCAACTTCTGCCTTTACGATTGCCAGTACTGCGTCAACCGGCGCTCCAGCGACGTGCCGCGGGCGCGCTTCACGCCGGAAGAAGTGGTCAGCCTTACGCTGGACTTCTACCGCCGCAACTGCATCAGCGGTCTTTTTCTCAGCTCCGGCATCATCCGCTCGGCCGACTACACCATGGAGCAGCTGGTGCGGGTGGCCCGGCTGCTTCGCGAGGAACACGAGTTCCGCGGCTACATCCATCTGAAGACGATCCCCGACGCCGACCCGCAGCTGATTGCCGAGGCCGGGCGCCATGCCGATCGGCTCAGCGTGAACATCGAGCTGCCGACCGAAAGCAGCCTGATCCGTCTGGCACCGGAGAAACAGGTAGTCACCATCAAGCAGGCAATGCAGACCATCCATGACGGCGAAACGGAAGCCAGCGCGGAACGACGCGCGCCCCGCTTCGCACCTGCCGGACAGAGCACACAAATGATCGTTGGCGCCGACAGCACCGACGACAGCACCATCCTGCATACCGCACAGACGCTGTACGGAAGCTACAGACTGCGCAGGGTCTACTATTCGGCCTTCAGCCCGATTCCCCACAGCCCAAGCACTGTGCCCTTCGAGGCGCCGCCGCTGCTCAGGGAGCACCGACTCTACCAGGCTGACTTCCTGATGCGCGGCTACGGCTTCCAGGCCAACGAGCTGCTCGGCGGGCCCGGCAATCTGGCGCTCGACATTGATCCGAAACTCGCCTGGGCGCTGGCGCACCGGGAGCAGTTCCCGGTAGACCTGAACACGGCGGACGAGACGATGATTGCCCGTGTCCCGGGCATCGGCATGCTCAGTGCCAGACGACTGATCGCCCTGCGCCGGCAGAAGCGCATTCGCTTCGAGGATCTCACGCGTCTGCGCTGCGCGCTGGAGAAGGCCAAGCCTTTCGTCGTCACTCAAGACTATCGCCCGCGCCTGGCGACCCAGGAATCCGCCGCGCTGCGTCAGCAATTGCGTGACACACCCGCACAGATGGCGCTCTGGTGATGATCACGGTGCGCTTCGACGGCAGCTTCGAGGATTGGAGAAACTGCGCAAGAACGCTGTTGCAGGACAGTATCGCGCCACACGAGGTGAGCTGGACAACCAGCAACGAAACGGCCGGCCTGTTCGATAACGACTTGCCAGCGCCCGCGACCCGAGCGAAACAGCCCATCCGAGTGCCTCGACAATTGCTGGACGAGCTGGAAATGGCGGCGCGCTTTCGCGTCGAGAAGCGCTGGAGCCTGCTCTATCGCGTGCTCTGGCGAGTCGCGCAGGGGGACTTGGCCGCTCGATTGCCTGGCGATGCCGACGGCAGCGAACTGCATGCCCGCATCAAGGCGGTGCGTCGGGAAGCCCACCACCTGCATGCCTTCCTGCGCTTCAGCCCGCTTGCCAACGACGACGGAATACAGCATGTCGCCTGGTTCGAGCCGGCGCACGACGTGCTGCCCTGGGCAGCCGAGCATTTCGCTGAACGCATGGGCGAGAACAGCTGGATGATTGCCACACCGGACGACGGCGTCTGCTGGAACGGGAGCGATCTGGTCTACGCACGTCCTTGCCCGTCCGCGTGGCAGCAACGGGCGATGAATACAGCCGACCCGGGCGGGGCGCTATGGAAAGCGTATTACGAGAGCACCTTCAACCCGGCGCGACTGAACCGTAGCGTGATGGAAAACAATCTGCCTGTTCGATTCTGGAAGAATCTGCCAGAAGGCGCCCTGATACCCGAGCTGATGAGCCGAGCGCGAGCCGGCGCCCAGCGTGACGGACAGGCCGAGCGCGTTGCCGAAAAAGCCGGCAAGCGCATAGGGCGGGCGCGGGAAGGAAGTGGTTAGCGGAAACTACGTCCCGGATCGTCATCGCTGACCTCAAGCGTCAGCCCCTGGGAAACGCTGGTCAGGTGCTCGCCATCGGTTTCCGAGCCGAGCTTGATCATCAGACGTAGGTCGTTGGACGAATCCGCATGCGCCAGGGCGTCTTCATAGGTGATTTCGCCCTGCACATAGAGGTTGTACAAGGCCTGGTCGAAGGTCTGCATACCCAGGTCGGTAGAGCGTTTCATCAGCCCTTTGAGCTCATGCACCTCGCCCTTGCGAATCAGGTCGGCCGCCAGCGGGGTGTTGATCAGCACTTCGATGACTGCACGGCGCCCCTTGCCGTCGGGCGTGGGAATCAGCTGCTGGGCGACGATCGCCTTGAGGTTTAGCGACAGGTCCATCCAGACCTGTTGCTGCCGATCGGCGGGAAAGAAGTTGATGATTCGGTCCAGCGCCTGGTTGGCGTTGTTGGCGTGCAGGGTCGCCAGGCAGAGGTGACCGGTTTCAGCGAAGGCGACCGCATAGTCCATGGTTTCGCGGGTCCGCACCTCGCCGATGAGGATCACGTCCGGCGCCTGGCGCAGGGTGTTCTTCAGCGCCACGTCGAACGAATCGGTGTCGATCCCCACCTCGCGCTGCGTAACGATGCAGCTCTGATGCTGGTGGATGAACTCGATCGGGTCCTCGATGGAAATGATGTGACCGCTGGAATTCTTGTTGCGATAGCCGATCATCGCCGCGAGGGAGGTCGACTTGCCGGTACCGGTCGCGCCGACAAAGAGCACCAGCCCACGCTTGGTCATCGCCAGCTTCTTGAGGATTTCCGGCAGCTTGAGATCTTCGATGGTCGGAATATTGGTTTCGATACGGCGCAGCACCATACCGGCCAGGTTGCGCTGGTAGAAGGCACTGACCCGGAAACGACCGATGCCACGGGCACTGATCGCGAAGTTGCACTCGTGATTCTCGGCGAACTCTCGCCGCTGCTGCTCGTTCATCACGGCATGCACGGTTTCGCGGGTCATCTCAGGCGACATCGGCGTCTTGCTGACGGGCATGATCTTCCCGTTCACCTTCATGGACGGCGGCACGCCCGCCGTAATGAAGAGGTCGGAGCCACCCTTTTCCACCATCAGGCGCAACAGTTTCTCGAATTCCATCGTCGTTCTCGTATTCGTCGGGCGAAACCGCGATCAGGCAAATCGGCGAGCCGGCCCGCGCGGGCCGCTCCGCCCAGGGTCAGAAGTTTTCCGGCTGCTTGGCTTTTTCCCGCGCGCTGTCGCGAGAGATCACGCCCCTTGACAGCAGACCCTTGAGGCACGAGTCCAGCGTCTGCATGCCCAGTGAGCCGCCAGTCTGGATCGCCGAGTACATCTGGGCGACCTTGTCCTCGCGAATCAGGTTTCGGATTGCCGGCGTGCCGATCATGATTTCGTGCGCCGCCACCCGGCCACCGCCGACCTTCTTCAACAAGGTCTGGGAAATGACGGCCTGCAGCGACTCGGAGAGCATCGAGCGCACCATGGACTTTTCCTCAGCAGGGAAAACGTCGACAACGCGATCGATGGTCTTGGCCGCGGAAGTGGTGTGCAGCGTGCCGAAGACCAGGTGGCCGGTTTCCGCAGCGGTCAGTGCGAGGCGGATGGTTTCAAGATCCCGCATCTCACCCACGAGGATGATGTCCGGGTCTTCACGCAGGGCCGAGCGCAGGGCCTCGGAGAATCCCAGGGTGTCGCGGTGTACCTCACGCTGGTTGACCAGACACTTCTTGGACTCGTGAACGAATTCGATCGGGTCCTCGATGGTGAGGATGTGGTGGTATTTGGTGCTGTTCAGATAATCGAGCATCGCCGCCAGAGTGGTCGACTTGCCCGAGCCGGTCGGGCCGGTCACCAGCACCAGCCCGCGCGGCACATCGGTGATCTTGCGGAAGACCTCGCCCATGCCGAGATCCTCCATGGTCAGGACCTTCGACGGAATGGTCCGGAATACGGCGCCCGCACCCCGGTTCTGGTTGAACGCGTTAACGCGGAAGCGGGCCACGCCGGGGACTTCGAACGAGAAGTCGGTTTCGAGGAACTCCTCGAAGTCCTTGCGCTGCTTGTCGTTCATGATGTCGTAGATCAGCGCGTGTACCTGCTTGTGGTCCATCGCGGGGAGGTTGATCCGGCGCACGTCGCCATCGACGCGGATCATCGGCGGAAGGCCGGAAGACAGGTGCAAATCCGAGGCACCCTGCTTGGCACTGAAGGCCAGCAGCTCTGTGATATCCATGGGACTCCCCAATTACAAGCAAGCAGGTAGAATGCCGCGCAGACCCCTAGGCTGGCAGGCGCAGGTAATGTCCACGATAGCGAACAATATTGCAAAGGTCGCAGCGCGCATCCGTGAGGCGGCGCAAGCTGTGGGTCGCAATCCTGACGAGGTGCACCTGCTGGCCGTGAGCAAGACCCAGTCCGCCGAGGCAATTCGCCAGGCGCACGTCGCGGGCCTTCGCGACTTCGGCGAGAACTATGTGCAGGAAGCTCTGGAGAAGCAGACCGCGCTTGCCGATCTGCCGTTGGCCTGGCATTTCATCGGGCCGATCCAGTCGAACAAGACCAAATCGATCGCCGAGCACTTCGATTGGGTGCACTCGGTGGACCGTCTGAAGATTGCCCAGCGTCTGTCCGACCAGCGCCCGGTGGACAAACCACCGCTCGACATCTGCCTGCAAGTTAACGTCAGCGGCGAGGCCAGCAAATCCGGTTGCGAGCCGCACGAAGTGGCCGAACTGGCACGCCGCATTGCCGAACTGCCACGCCTGCGCCTACGCGGGCTGATGACCATCCCCGCGCCGACCGATGACCTCGCCGAGCAACATGCCGCATTTGGCCGCCTACGCCAGTTGCAAGCCGATCTCGCGTTGAACCTGGATACGCTTTCGATGGGCATGAGCCAAGACCTGGAAGCCGCCATCGCCGAAGGGGCAACCTGGGTTCGTATCGGCACGGCGCTATTCGGTGCCCGGGACTATGGCACGCCCTCCGCATGAATAAAGGAAATTCCCTCATGAACACCCCCCGTATCGCCTTTATCGGCGGCGGCAACATGGCTGCCAGCCTAATTGGCGGATTGCGCGCCCAAGGCGTTCCCGCTGAGGCCATCCGCGCCAGCGATCCCGGCGCGCAAAAGCGCCAGGCGCTGACGGCCGAATACGGCATTGCCGCGTTTTCTGACAACGCCGAGGCCGTCGCCGAGGCAGACATGGTTGTGCTGGCGGTCAAGCCGCAGGTGATGCAGGACGTCTGCCGAGATCTGGCCACCTCGCTGCAACCCGGCCAATTGATCGTCTCGATCGCCGCCGGCATCACCTGCGCCAGTCTGCAGGCCTGGCTGGGCGAGCAGCCGCCACGCGCCATCGTGCGCTGCATGCCGAATACCCCTTCGCTGCTCCGCCAGGGCGTCAGTGGACTGTTCGCCAACGCCCAGGTCAGCGACACGCAACGGCAGCAGGCCGAGCAATTGCTGTCGGCGGTAGGCCTGGCGCTATGGTTGGAAGAAGAGCGCCTGATCGACGCCGTTACCGCTGTCTCAGGCAGTGGTCCGGCCTACTACTTCCTGCTGATGGAAGCCATGACAGCCGCCGGCGAACGCCTGGGCCTGCCTCGCGATACGGCTGCGCAGCTGACCATGCACACGGCACTGGGCGCTGCACGCATGGCCTGCGAAAGCGATGTGGACGCCGCGGAGCTGCGGCGTCGCGTCACTTCACCGAACGGAACCACCGAAGCGGCGATCAAAGCTTTCCAAGCGGGCGGCTTCGAATCCCTGGTGGACCAGGCATTGAACGCCGCTGCACGCCGCTCGGCAGAACTGGCCGAACAACTGGGCGACAGGGGCTGTTGACGTTTCGTCGCGGCCGCACCGGCGACAGTTCGCGCGCGGAGTACGGCATGAGGAGAGAAATTTGGCCGCTCTAAATGAACGGCGAAACACGCGGCACCGCGCGAAACGGGCCCGGCCCTTCGGGTTGCGCGGCCGTGGCGCCACGCGGCGCTGCGGGACTTGGCAAGCCCAACCATTACCGGCGCCCCGCGCCTTGCCTTGCGCCGTCTGGCGCAGCAACGCGGCTCGCGACACCACATCCATAGAGCCTAAGGAGCCTACATGTCGCAACTTTCGCAAGCCCTGATCCTGATCGTTCAGACGCTTGGCAGTTTGTACCTGCTGATCGTGCTGTTGCGTTTCATCCTGCAGTTGGTCCGGGCCGACTTCTACAATCCGTTGAGCCAGTTCATCGTTCGCGCCACGCACCCGCTGCTCAAGCCGTTGCGCCGGGTGATACCCAGCATCGGTGGCCTGGATCTTTCCTCACTGGTGCTGGCCGTCATCGTGCAGATGCTGCTGATGGCAGCCGTGCTGATGATCGCCTACGGCACCACCGGTAACGTGCTGCAACTTCTGGTCTGGGCCATCATCGGTGTGACTGGTCTGTTCCTGAACATCTTTTTCTACGCCCTCATCATCAGCGTGATCCTCTCCTGGGTCGCCCCTGGCAGCCACAACCCGGGCGCACAACTAGTGAGCCAGGTCTGCGAGCCCGTACTCGCCCCCTTCCGGCGGCTGCTGCCGAACCTCGGCGGCCTGGACATCTCACCGATCTTCGCGTTTCTTGCCATCAAACTTCTGGACATGCTGGTCATCAACAACCTGGCGATGAGCACGCACATGCCGAATATTCTCCGCACGTTGATCTGACCCGCGACCGCCCATTCGCTTCATCGAGCCTTTGGGCGGCAGTTCACAGCCACTCGATTGACGCCCACCTGGCGACTGGGATAATCGCCCGACCCAGCCTTTCAGGAACCCCTCATGGAACGACTCGACCGGCAAGTGGACGCCTATGTCTCCTGGAAGCGCGACCTCATTCGCGAGATCACCCGCTACCGGAGCTGGTTGTCTCACAACCGCCTCAATTCCGACGGTGTCGATGCCAGGCTCGACCGGGCGCTCAAGCTGCTACGCACCGACCACATCACCCTGGCCTTCGTCGGCGAGTTCTCTCGCGGCAAAACCGAGCTGATCAACAGCCTGTTCTTCTCCGAATATGGTCAGCGCATCCTTCCTTCCCGCGCGGGCCGCACCACCATGTGCCCGACCGAGCTGTTCTTCGACCCGCGCGCGACACAGGCCTACATCCGCCTGTTGCCGATCGAATCGCGCCTTGAGGAAACCAGCATCGCGCAGTTCAAGCGCACCCCGCAGGCGTGGCTGAACATTCCCCTGCACGCCGATGATCCGCAACGGCTGGTCGAAGCATTCGCCCAGGTCGCTTCGACCAAATCCGTGCCCGTCCACCAGGCTTTGCAGCTCGGTTTTCAGGCAGACGCACTGGAAGCGTCGGGCGTGGAAGGGGAAGTTCTGGTCCCGGCGTGGCGCCATGCGCTGGTCAACTTCGACCATCCGCTGTTGCGGCAAGGCCTTCGTGTGCTCGACACACCGGGCCTGAACGCCCTGGGCAGCGAACCGGAACTCACCCTGTCGATGTTGCCGAACGCGCAAGCAGTGATCTTCCTGCTATCGGCGGATGCCGGTGTGACCGCCAGCGACATGGAGATCTGGCAGCAGCACATCCAGCAGCTCGATGATGGCAACCGCAATCGCCTGTTCGCCGTGCTGAACAAGATCGACGTGCTCTGGGACGACGTCGCCGGCGAGAGCTACGTGCAGACGGCGATCGACCGCATGCAGGCCAGCACCGCCAAACAACTGGGCATCCCCGTCGATGGCGTGCTGCCGCTGTCGGCCAAGCAGGCCTTGCTGGGCAAGATCCGCGGTGATCAGGCCTTGCTTGAACGCAGCCGGCTGACCTCGCTTGAGCAATTGCTCTGCGAACGCATCCTGGCGCAGAAGGAACAGCTGCTCGAACAGCAGGTCGTACGCCAGGTCATTGCCCTGCTGCAGGGCAGCCAGCAGATCCTGACCCAGCGGCTGGGAAAGGTCCGCGAGCAGTGCGAGCTGCTCGACGGCCACCGTCAGGACAACGGCCAGATGCTGCTGGAACTGACGGCACGGACCCGGCACGACCACAACCAGCACCACAAACGACTGCTGCAACTCAAGACCAACCAGCGCCTGCTGCAACGTCAGGGCGAACTGCTGCGGGCGACCATCCGCGCCGAACGGCTCGACGAGCACCTGACGCGCCTGCGCCGCAGCCTGACCGGCAGCCTGACCACGCTCGGCATCAACCTCAGCATCCTGCACTTCTTCCGTTCCGTGGAGCAGGATCTGGGCGCACTCGAGCAGGAGGCCGCACTGGCCAACAAGATGGTCTCGGCCATCTATCGAAGGCACAACGAAGAGAACCCGCTGCACGGCGCCGATGCGCCGCTGTTCCAGCTTGCGCCTTACCAGCGCGAGCTCAAGGGACTGCAGGTCAAGGCTGACCAGTTCCGCTTGCAGCTCAAGACGCTGCTTACCGAGCAGCGCACCCTCACGCGCCGATTCTTTGCCACGCTGGTCCAGGAAGTCGTCGCGATGCACCAACGCCTGCGGCAAGAGGCCGAGCACTGGGCCAGCGAGGCCCTGTTGCCCTTGATGCAGCATTCGCTGGAACACAAGCAACAGCTCGAGGCACACATGCTGCGCCTCAAGGGCCTGGCGCAGGACAACCAGCAGAGCAGCCAGCGCGGCCGTCTGCTGGCCCGCTACAGCGTCGAGCTCGAACAGCAACTGGCTCAGGCCGGCGAGATGCTGCGTGTGTTGCGCCGCCCGGCTCCGATTCGCCGCCAGGGAAAGGTGGTTGCTATCGGCTGAGCGCCAGGCTGCGATTGAGCGTGAATTGGGGCGCGCTTGGCATTAGACTTTGCCGCCTTTGTTCCACTATGAGCCAGGGTCGATGCCCACAGCTATTCCAGCCGATTCCGTTGGCCTGGTGACTCCCAGGATCGAACACTTTCGCGAGCCCTTGCCGTTGGCCAGTGGCCGCTCGCTGCACGACTACCAACTTATCTACGAAACCTACGGTCAGCTGAACGATGCACGCAGCAACGCCGTGCTGATCTGTCACGCGTTGTCCGGGCATCATCACGCCGCTGGTTTCCATGATCCAGAAGACCGCAAGCCCGGCTGGTGGGACAGCTGCATCGGCCCGGGTAAGGCCATCGACACCAATCGGTTCTATGTCGTCAGCCTGAACAACCTCGGCGGCTGCAATGGCTCGACGGGCCCCTGCAGCGTCAATCCGCTAACGGGCAACCCCTATGGCGCCGACTTTCCGGTGGTCACCGTCGAGGACTGGGTCAACAGCCAGGCGCGCCTGGCCGACGTGCTGGGTATCGAGCAATGGGCTGCGGTGGTTGGCGGCAGCCTGGGCGGCATGCAAGCCCTGCAGTGGACCATGAGCTATCCCGAGCGTGTTCGCCACTGCGTCGCGATCGCCTCGGCGCCAAAGTTGTCGGCACAGAACATCGCCTTCAACGAGGTGGCGCGCCAGGCGATCCTGTCCGATCCGGAATTCCATGGTGGGCACTTCCAGGAACAGGGCGTGATCCCCAGACGCGGCCTGATGCTGGCGCGCATGGTGGGGCATATCACCTACCTGTCCGACGACGCCATGGGGACCAAGTTTGGCCGCGGCCTGAAGAGTGAAAAGCTCAACTACGACTTCAACAGCGTCGAGTTCCAGGTCGAAAGCTACCTGCGCTATCAGGGCGAGGAGTTCTCCACGCGCTTCGACGCCAACACCTACCTGCTCATGACCAAGGCGCTCGACTACTTCGACCCGGCCGCGGCCTACGACGATGACCTCTCACGGGCGCTTGCCGTGGCCCGGTCCGACTTCTGCATCATGTCGTTCACCACCGACTGGCGCTTCTCGCCGGAGCGCTCGCGCGAAATCGTCGATGCGCTGATGGCCGCTCGCAAGAACGTCTGCTACCTGGAAATCGACGCGCCGCAGGGACACGATGCTTTCCTGATCCCCAATCCCCGCTATCTGCAGGCCTTTCGCGGGTACATGAACCGCATCGCCGTATAAGGAACCGACATGCGCGCCGATCTGGACATCATCCAAGACTGGATACCCGTGGGCAGCCGGGTGCTGGACCTCGGCTGCGGCAATGGTGACCTGCTGGCCTGGCTTCAGCAGCACAAGCAGGTCAGCGGTTATGGCCTGGAGATTGACCCCGACAACATTGCCGCCTGCATCGACAAAGGCGTGAACGTCATCGAGCAGGACCTGGACAAAGGCCTCGGCAACTTCGCCAGCGACAGCTTCGACATGGTGGTCATGACGCAGGCCCTGCAAGCCGTCCACTACCCGGACGAACTGCTCCGGGAAATGCTGCGCGTCGGGCGCGAGTGCATCATCACCTTTCCCAACTTCGGCCACTGGCGCTGCCGCTGGTACCTGGCCAGCAAGGGACGCATGCCAGTCTCGGAGTTTCTGCCGTACACGTGGTACAACACGCCAAACATCCACTTCTGCACGTTCGAGGATTTCGAGCGACTGTGCCACGAGCTTGGCGCACGTGTGCTCGAACGCCTGGCCGTGGATCGCCACCACAAACATGGGCTGGCCAGCCGAATCTGGCCCAACCTGATTGGCGAAATCGGCATCTATCGGGTCACCGGCCTCGGCCGTTGACTCGCGACATCAATGGAGGAGCCATCGTGAAACGCAGCCTGATCTGTCTTCTAGCCCTGATGTTCGCCCTGCCGGCGCTGGCCGAGCGCAAGCACAGCGTTGGCGACTATGACGTGCACTACATCGCCTTCAATTCAAGCTTCCTGCAGCCCGAAATCGCCTCCGCTGCCGGGCTGGTGCGCAGCCGCGCCCAGGGCGTGGTGAACGTTTCGGTGCTCAAGGCCGGCAAGCCGGTCGCCGCACAGGTCAGCGGGACGGTCAAGAACCTGCTCGGCCAGGACTACCCGCTGACGTTCAAGCAGCTGAAGGAGGGCGACGCGGCCATCTATTACCTCGCACAGTTCCCCTTCGAGTCGCGCGAGACGCTGCGCTTCAACCTCGATGTGCGGCCTGCCGGCGCCGCTCCGATCAACTTCGATTTCACTCAAGAATTCTTTCCGGACGAATGATGACCTTCGACGAACTGGTGCTGGCCAGCCACAACGCCGGCAAGCTCAAGGAACTCCAAGCCATGCTGGGCGACGCCGTACGCGTGCGCTCGGTAGGCGAGTTCAGCGACGTGGAGCCGGAAGAAACCGGCCTTTCCTTCATCGAGAACGCCATCCTCAAGGCCCGCAACGCCGCCCGTGTGTCCGGCCTACCGGCCCTCGCCGACGATTCCGGCCTGGCGGTCGATCACCTGGGTGGCGCGCCAGGCATCTATTCGGCACGGTACGCCGACGGCCAGGGCGACGCGGCGAACAACGCCAAGCTGCTCGAGGCGCTGCGCGACGTGCCGGATGCCGAGCGCGGCGCCCAGTTCGTCTGTGCGCTGGCCCTGGTCCGGCATGCCGATGACCCGCTGCCGATCGTTTGCGAAGGGCTCTGGCACGGCCGCATCCTTCACGCGCCACGCGGCGAACACGGCTTTGGCTACGACCCGCTGTTCTGGGTACCCGAGCAGCATTGCTCCAGCGCCGAACTGGCGCCGGTGGACAAGAACCGGCTCAGCCACCGCGCCCGCGCCATGGCGCAGCTCAGGGCGAGGTTGGGGCTCGCATGAGCCAAGCCGGAAGCCTGCAGCCGGAAGCCGCAACTAAAACATCCACGGATGACCCGAAACCCTCAGCTTCAGGCTTGGAGCTACCGCCCCTGGCGGCCTACGTCCATATCCCCTGGTGCGTGCGCAAGTGCCCCTACTGCGACTTCAACTCGCACGCCGCCGGCCCTGAGCTGCCCGAGGACGCCTACGTGGCGGCACTGATCGACGACCTCGCATGCGAGTCCGAGCACATACAGGGCCGGCCGCTGTCCTCGATCTTCTTTGGCGGCGGCACGCCGAGCCTGTTTTCCGCCGCCGCGCTGGGTCGGATACTGCAAGCGCTGGAGCGTCGCGTAGGCTTCGTCGATGACATCGAGATCACCCTCGAAGCCAACCCCGGCACCTTCGAACAGGCCAAGTTCCGCGACTACCGTCAGCTGGGCATTAATCGCCTGTCGATCGGCGTCCAAAGTTTCCAGGCAAGCAAGCTCAAGGTGCTGGGGCGCATCCACGACGGCGACGAGGCGATACGCGCCGCCGACATGGCAAGGGCGGCGGGCTTCGACAACTTCAACCTGGACCTCATGCACGGCCTGCCCGGACAGACCCTCGACGAGGCGCTGCAGGACCTGAGGACCGCCATCGCCCAGCAGCCGACACACCTGTCCTGTACCAACTGACGGTCGAGCCGAATACCGAATTCTGGACCCGCCCGCCGACCCTGCCGGAAGACGAAACGCTCTGGGACATCCAGGAAGCCGGTCAGGCACTGCTCGCGTCGCATGGCTATCGCCAGTACGAAACCTCCGCCTACGCCCAGCCGGACCGCCAGGCGCGACACAACCTGAACTACTGGACCTTTGGCGACTTCCTCGGGATCGGGGCCGGCGCACATGGCAAGTGGACGACACCCGCTGGACAGGTTCACCGCAACTGGAAGACGCGCGGACCGCAGGATTACCTCAACCCCGACAAGCCGTTTCGTGCCGGCGAGCGAGCGTTGGAGGCGAGCGAATTGCCCTTCGAGTTTTGATGAATGTGCTGCGGCTCACCGACGGCGTGCCCGCCACGCTGTTCACTCAGCGCACCGGATTGCCGCTTGCGGTGCTGAACGACGCACGGCACGAAGCCGAAGCCCGCGGCCTGCTGGAATGCGATCCGCAACGCCTGGTCGCCACCCGCAAAGGCCAGCTGTTTCTCAACGACCTGCTGCAGTTTTTCTTGCCCTAAGGACCCCGCATGGATCTCGTACTCGACCTCATCGCTACCCTGTCGCGCTGGAGCCGAAACCATCTGTTCGATATTTCGCTGGCGATCATGGCGACCCTGTTCGTCCTGTTCGGTCCGGCGCTCAACGCCTGGGTGCAGAAGAACATCGGCGGGCTCAACTTCGTCCTGCGTACCCTGGCGTTCGTGGTGTTCTGCGCCCTGGTCTATGGCCTCGGCATCATCTACCTGACCCCCTGGCTCGCCAAGGGCCTGGCGCAGTTCAACAACTACACCCTCGCGCCGGTACTCCTGCTGGTGCTATTCATCATCGGTGTCGTCGCCGACCGAAACTGACGGTCTCAGCGCTCGCGCAGGAAACGCTCGAGGTTCACCGGCTCACCCGGCATGCCATGCAGCTGCTGCCGGAGATCCTCGAACAGTGGGTCGTACACTGCGTGAAAGCCGAACACCACGTCGGCATGCAAGCGCACGCCACGCCGACGCAGGCAGCGTCGGATGCGCTGCAGGAAATTGAACGCGACATCGCGATGCATCGAGAACTGTTCGTCGATCGGCTGCCGGTCGACCTCTCCATGCAGATGAAAGCAGGCCCACTCCGGTTTTTCGCTCTCGCCTTCGACGTGGTAGTCGAGAACCAGGTGGTAGCCGGGATACCCCTGCGTCGCGGGTCGACTGACCTCCGCATGACCGGGCCTGAACATGCGTCCCCTCCTCTTTTCATAGGCCGCGAGCACCGGCCCGATCTTTGCGCCTGGCCAGAGCTGACCGGCCTGCATCATCGTTGCACTCGCACTCCCGAATTTTCTTGACGCCGATCATCACGGCCTCGTGCGCGTAGGCATTGAATGCTCGCAGCTGCTCGGATCTTCAAGGAGACGGATCATGGCTACTGCATCGAAGCAATTGAAACTCAGCGCACTGGTGGCCCTGGTCGTCGGCTCGATGATCGGCGGGGGATCTTCTCCCTGCCGCAGAACATGGCAGCCAGCGCCAGCGCCGGCGCCATCCTGCTCGGTTGGGCCATCACCGCCATCGGCATGCTCAGCCTCGCCTTCGTGTTCCAGACGCTTGCCAACCGCAAGCCGGAACTCGACGCTGGCGTCTATGCCTATGCCAAGGCGGGCTTTGGCGACTACATGGGCTTCTCGTCCGCCTGGGGCTACTGGATCAGTGCCTGGATCGGCAATGTCAGCTACTTCGTGCTGCTGTTCAGCACGCTCGGCTACTTCTTTCCCCCTGTTTGGCGAGGGCAACACCTTGCCTGCGGTGGTTGGCGCCTCGCTGGTGCTCTGGGGCGTCCATTTCCTGGTATTACGTGGCATTCAGCAGGCAGCCTTCATCAACCTGATCAGCACGGTGGCCAAGATAGTGCCGCTGCTGCTGTTCATCGTCATTGCCGCCGTGGCCTTTCGCCTGGATGTATTCACTGCGGATTTCTGGGGGCGCGGCAACCCTGACCTCGGCTCGGTGATGCAACAGGTGCGCAACATGATGCTGGTCACCGTCTGGGTGTTCATCGGCATAGAGGGCGCCAGCGTCTATTCGGCTCGCGCCGAGCGGCGAAGTGACGTGGGCAAGGCAACCGTGATCGGTTTCATCAGCGTCCTTGCCTTGCTCGTCCTGGTCAACGTCCTGTCGATGGGCATCATGAGCCAGCCAGAACTGGCCGGTCTCAAGAACCCGTCCATGGCGGGCGTGCTCGAGGAGGTCGTCGGGCGCTGGGGCGCGGTGCTGATCAGCGTCGGGCTGGTGGTGTCGCTGGCAGGCGCCCTGCTCTCCTGGACCCTGTTGTGCGCGGAGATCCTGTTCGCCGGCGCCCGCGACAACACCATGCCCGGCTTCCTGCGCAAGGAAAACGCCAATCACGTCCCAGCCAACGCGCTCTGGCTGTCCAACGGGCTGATCCAGCTCTTCCTGGTCATCACGCTGTTCAGCGCCTCGACCTACCTCAACCTGCTTTATCTGGCCACCTCGATGATCCTGGTGCCCTATTTCTGGTCGGCCGCCTACGCCCTGCTGCTCGGCATGCGCGGCGAAGGGTACGAGCACGCCCCCGCCGAGCGGCGCAAGGACCTCGCCATCGCGGCGATCGCTACGCTCTACGCGCTCTGGCTCGTGTATGCCGGCGGGGTGCAGTACCTGTTGCTCTCCGCCCTGCTCTATGCACCCGGCGCCGTGTTCTTTGCCATGGCCAAGCATGAGCGCGGCGAGCCGGTGTTCACCGCGGTGGAGAAACTGATCTTCGCTGCCGTCCTGGCCGGTGCCGCCATCGCCGCCTACGGACTGTACGACGGATTCCTCTCGCTGTGACGACAGGAGCGGATCGTGAAAACCGCTCGACCCACGCCAGAAGCATGGGCGAGCCCTGAGCACCTACCGGTGCGAAGACTGCAAGGAGTACTGCCATGACCTCGCAACCTCTCAAACCAGGCGTGCATTCCGAAGCGGGAAAGCTGCACAAGGTGATGGTCTGCTCGCCAGGCCTCGCGCATCAGCGGCTCACCCCGACCAACTGCGACGAGTTGCTGTTCGACGACGTGCTGTGGGTCAACCAGGCCAAGCGTGACCATTTCGACTTCATCACCAAGATGCGCGAACGCGGCGTTGAAGTCCTGGAGATGCACAACCTGCTGACCGAAACGGTGAGCAACCCAGAGGCCTTGAAGTGGATACTGGATCGCAAGATCACGGCCAATCAGGTCGGCGTCGGCCTGCGCGACGAGGTTCGCGGCTGGCTCGAGCAACAGCAGCCGCGGGCGCTCGCCGAATACCTGATCGGTGGCGTATCGGGCGCGGACCTGCCCGGTACGCAAAGCGGTGAGATCGTCAGCATGTTCCGGGACTATCTGGGCCATTCGAGCTTCATCCTGCCGCCGTTACCCAACACCCTGTTCACTCGCGACACGAGTTGCTGGATCTACGGCGGTGTCTCGCTCAATCCGATGCACTGGACAGCCCGACGTCAGGAAACCTTGTTGACGGCGGCCATCTACCGTTTCCACCCCGCGTTCGCCGGGCAGGACTTCAAGGTCTGGTATGGGGATCCCGAGCTTGACCACGGTCTGGCCACGCTCGAAGGCGGCGACGTCATGCCGATCGGCAAGGGCGTGGTGCTCATCGGCATGGGCGAACGGACCTCACGCCAGGCCATCGGCCAGCTAGCGCAATCGCTCTTCCAGCACGGTGCGGCCGAACGGGTGATCGTCGCCGGTCTGCCGCGCTCGCGCTCGGCCATGCACCTCGACACCGTGTTCAGCTTCTGTGACCGGGACCTGGTCACCGTCTACCCCGAGGTGGTCAATGGCATCGTCGCATTCAGCCTGCGGCCCGACGAGCGCAAACCGGGCGGCATCGACCTGCGGCGCGAAAAGGCGAGCTTTCTCGACGTCGTGGCCGAGGCCTTGGGCCTGCCCAGGTTGCGCGTGGTGGAAACGGGCGGGGACAGCTACGAAGTCGAACGTGAGCAGTGGGATGACGGCAACAATGTGGTCGCCCTCGAGCCAGGCGTCGTGATCGGTTACGACCGCAACACCTATACCAATACCCAGCTGCGCAAGGCCGGCGTCGAGGTCATCACCATCAGCGCCAGCGAGCTGGGACGGGGGCGCGGCGGCGGGCATTGCATGACCTGCCCGATCGTTCGCGACCCGCTCGATTACTGATTCGCACCCGGCGCTGCTGCGCTACCCATATCCAGAGGGCATCGACCATGGCATTCAATATCCACAACCGCAGTCTGCTGAGCCTCATGCACCACAGCGAGCGTGAGCTGCTTTACCTGCTCGACCTGTCGCGTGACCTGAAACGCGCCAAGTACACAGGCACCGAGCGCCAGCACCTGAAAGGAAGGAACATCGCGCTGATCTTCGAGAAGACCTCGACCCGTACCCGCTGCGCCTTCGAAGTGGCTGCCTACGACCAGGGCGCCAATGTCACCTACATCGACCCGAACTCGTCGCAGATCGGCCACAAGGGAGAGCATGAAGGACACGGCCCGCGTGCTGGGCCGCCTGTATGACGCCATCGAATACCGCGGCTTCAAGCAGGAGGTCGTCGAGGAGCTGGCGCGCTATGCCGGAGTCCCGGTCTATAACGGCCTGACCGACGAATACCACCCCACCCAGATGATTGCCGACGTGCTGACGATGCGCGAGCACAGCGACAAGCCCCTGCACCAGATCAGCTACGCCTACCTAGGGGACGCGCGCAACAACATGGGCAATTCGTTGCTGCTGATCGGCGCCAAGCTGGGTATGGATGTGCGCATCGCTGCGCCTCGCGCGCTCTGGCCGAGCGAGCAGCACGTCAAGGCCTGCGAAGCCTTTGCCAAGGAGAGCGGCGCGCGCTTGCTGCTCACCGAGGACCCGCAAGCCGCGGTGGCGGGCGTCGACTTCGTCCATACCGACGTCTGGGTATCGATGGGCGAGCCGGTCGAGGCCTGGAGCGAACGCATCGCGCTGCTGCTGCCGTATCAGGTCAATCCCGCTCTGATGCAGAAAACTGGCAATCCGCGCACGAAATTCATGCACTGCCTGCCAGCGTTTCACAACAGCGAGACCAAGGTCGGCAAGGAGATCGCCGCCCGATACCCGCATCTGTCCAATGGCATCGAGGTGACCGAAGACGTCTTCGAATCGCCCGCCTGCATCGCATTCGAGCAGGCGGAAAATCGCATGCATACGATCAAGGCGATCCTCGTTTCAACGCTGGCCGACATCTGAACCAACGGCCTCACATGGATGCAGGGAGGAGAAGCACATGCGTATCGTCGTCGCATTGGGGGCAATGCCTTGCTTCGCAGAGGCGAGCCGTTGACCGCAGATAACCAGCGCGAGAACGTCCGGCTCGCCTGCTCGCAGATCGCGCGTATCGAGCCCGGCAACGAGCTGGTAATAGCCCATGGCAACGGTCCCCAGGTCGGGCTGCTTGCCCTGCAAGGGGCGGCCTATCAGGCAGTGCCGGCCTATCCACTGGACGTACTCGGCGCCGAAACGGAAGGCATGATCGGTTACATCATCGAGCAGGAGCTGGGCAATCTGCTGCCCTTCGAGGTGCCCTTCGCGACCCTGCTGACGCAGGTCGAGGTGGATCCAGCCGACCCTGCGTTCGAAAACCCGAGCAAGCCGATCGGCCCGGTCTATAGCCAAGAGGAGGCCGAGCGGCTGGCGCGGGAAAAGGGTGGTGCATTGCCGCCGACGGCGACCGGTTCCGCCGTGTTGTCCCAAGCCCAAGGCCGAAGCGGATTTTCGAGATCCGACCCATCAAATGGCTGTTGGAAAAAGGCAGCGTGGTGATTTGCGCCGGTGGCGGCGGCATCCCCCACCGTCTATGACCAGAGCGGGCGCCTGACGGGCATCGAGGCAGTGATCGACAAGGACCTGTGTTCGGCCTTGCTGGCCGAACAGCTCGAGGCGGATTTGCTGATCATCGCAACCGACGTGGACGGGGCGTACCTGGACTGGGGAACAGCACGGCAGCGGCGCATCACCGAAGCCCATCCAGACGAGCTGGAGCGCCTGGGGTTCGCCGCGGGCTCGATGGGGCCGAAGGTCCAGGCGGCCTGCGAGTTTGGCCGCCACACCGGGCGTACCGCCGTGATCGGCTCACTCGCGGACATCGAAGCCATCGTTCAAGGCGAGGCCGGGACACGCATCAGCCTGGCGGCGACCGGCCTGCATTAGCGGGCCAGGGCCGGAAAAGAAAAACCGCCTGAAGCAGGCGGTTTTTCGTGGGGTCGATCAGTTGCCGCGCCTCAGCGCGGCCGGCGAGAAGTCCCGTGGGCTAAGCCGCACATCGAAGTCGTACATCTGCTCGTTGTTGTCCAGCCCGTCGACGAAATAGTTGCCGTCCTTGAGGTGGTAGAGCGTCTCGACCGTGCTGTTGAACATGGGCACGTCGTAATAGCTGATCGGATGGCTTTCCTGCAGGCCGATGAGCTCGCCGTTCTCGTCGAACAGATCCACCGCGAGGATCGACCAGCTGTCTTCGTCGATGTAGAAGCGTCGTTTGTCATACGGATGGCTGAAGCCCTTGCGCAGGGTGGCGTCAACCACCCACACACGGTGCAGTTCGTAGCGCAGCAACTCCGGATTCAGCGTGCGAGGGCGGACGATCTCGTCGTAGGGGATGCCCTTCTGATGGACCGCGTAGCTGTTATAGGGGACCAGCATCTCGCGCTTAGCGACCAGCTTCCACTCGTAGCGATCCGGCGCGCCGTTGAACGAATCCACGACATCGGCGGTAGCCAGCCCGCTGGTGTCCGGCTGCAGCGAATCGTAGGCCAGCGAGGGCAAGCGCCGCACGCGACGGTCCGAGGGGCTGTAGCGCCAGGCCTTGCGCACGGCCAGCACCTGGTCGAGCGGATCCTGCACGACCAGCGATGTGCCTGCCAGCTTGGCCGGGGCCGTTACCCGGTACTTGTAGTACAGCGAAGTGTTGTCCAGGTCCGCCTGGCTGATGCCATCACGGTTGTAGACGTAATAGATGTGTCGATCGCGACGAATGTAGGCAGGCTTGCCGTTGATCACCACCGCCTGGTTGTTGACGAAGTGGGTCTGCTCGCCCTTGTAGTGCAGGACGTGGTTCCAGATGACTTCCATACCGTCCTGTGGAATCGGGAACGGAATGCCGGCCGAAGCGCCCCGGATGCCGTTGCCATTCGCGATGAGCTCGGCATTGACGGCGTTCAGACGGGTCGCGTCATAGATGCGTTGCGGATTCGCGGCGCTGCGACGCGTCGGGAAGACCCGCAGGAAAAAGTCGGGATGACGTTCGATCAGCGCACGCAGGCCTTCCGGCAACAGGGCGGCGTATTCGTCGACGTTGCTCTTGTCGACGCGATAGAGCATGGCGTCGCTGGCGAAAGGGTCCGGATGGTGCATCCCGACGCTGTAGCCGGCCGGTGGCTGCACGCCGCCTGTCCAGGCCGGAATGGTCCCGGCGGCATTACCGGCGCGCTCACCGCCCAGAGGGGTCAGGTCCCGGCCCAGTCGTGCGGCCTCGCTTTCATCCACCTTGGCCTGCGCCTGGCTGGCGCAGGCGGCCAGTAGCAGAATTCCAAACTTTCTGAACATCTTTTGCTCCTTTGCAGCTGTATCGGCAGGCTGCAGGTCACCGTCCCGGCCAGAGGCAGGGCGGGTCATCGTTGTGGTCGTGTGTTGGGTGTCGCCATCCTGGCGGGTTAGCTGATCGTCTTGGTCGTCCATGGGCCGCTGGGCACGGCTCTGTCGGGCGCGTGATGGCGCCCGCTTTTCATCTTGCGCGCTTCAACCGATGCGTTCGAATTTCAGGTCCCAGACGCCGTGGCCCAGGCGCTCGCCGCGGCGCTCGAACTTGGTCACCGGGCGCTCCGGTGGCCGCTCGACGTATTGTCCATCGGTTGCTTGATTGCGATAGCCAGGCGCGACGCTCATGACGTCGAGCATGAACTCGGCATAGGGGCCCCAGTCGGTCGCCATGTGCAGCACACCGCCAATCTTGAGCTTCTGCCGAACCAGCTCGGCAAAGGCCGGCTGAACGATACGCCGCTTGTGGTGGCGACTCTTGTGCCAGGGGTCGGGGAAAAACAGCAGGACCCGATCCAGGCTCGCATCGGGGATGCATTCACGCAGCACTTCAAGGGCGTCGCAACTGTAGACCCGGACATTATTCAGATTTTGTGACAGAAGTCCGCTTAGCAGGGCGCCAACGCCCGGTTTGTGCACCTCGACGCCAATGAAATCCTGCTCCGGCGCCGCCGCGGCCATTTCCAGCGTGGAATGACCCATGCCAAAGCCGATCTCGAACGTGCGAGACGCTTGCCGGCCAAACACCTGGTCAAAGTCGCGCAGGCCGTCGGCCAGTTCCAGGCCAAAGCGCGGCCAGCCCTGGTCGAGGCCGCGTTGCTGGCCTTCGGTCATGCGGCCGGCTCGCATCACGAAGCTTTTGATGGTGCGCATGCGCCGCTGGCCGTCGGCCGGTGAGGGGTATCGATCATCGAGTGAAACCTGCAAGGGGCTGAACCGCCCACGCGGCAATGACGCGGGCGGGGTGACGAGACTCAGCGAATCAGGCCTTCCATGGGCGAGGAGGCGCTGGCGTAGAGTTTCTTCGGCATGCGACCAGCCAGATAGGCTAAGCGCCCGGCCTCGATCGCATGTTTCATGGCCTGCGCCATCAACACCGGTTGCTGAGCATGCGCGATGGCGCTGTTCATCAGGACGGCTTCACACCCCAGCTCCATGGCGATGGTGGCATCGGAAGCGGTGCCAACACCGGCGTCGACCAGCACCGGAACCTTCGCTTCCTCGAGGATGATGCGCAGGTTGTAGGGGTTGCAGATACCCAGGCCCGTGCCGATCAGGCCGGCCAGCGGCATCACCGCGATGCAGCCCATCTCGGCCAGCTGGCGCGCGATGATCGGGTCGTCGCTGGTGTACACCATGACATCGAAGCCGTCCTTGACCAGCACCTCGGCGGCTTTGAGGGTTTCGATGACGTTCGGGAACAGTGTCTTCTGGTCGGCGAGCACTTCCAGTTTGACCAGCTTATGGCCATCGAGAAGTTCACGGGCCAGGCGGCAGGTGCGCACCGCATCCTCGGCGTCGTAACAACCGGCGGTGTTCGGCAGGATGGTATAGCGGTCCGGGGAAATGACATCGAGCAGGTTGGGCTCGCCCGGATTCTGGCCGATGTTGGTGCGGCGCACGGCCACTGTGACGATCTCGGCACCCGAGGCCTCGATGGCCGCGCGGGTTTCTTCGAGATCCTTGTATTTGCCGGTGCCGACCAACAGACGCGATTGATAGGTGCGGCCGGCCAGGGCGAAAGGTTTGTCGTGGGGAAGTGGGCTCATGGCGCCCTCCTGTTCAGGCGTGATGCAGCGATGAGGCGCACGGCACGGCGGCGCCGGAAGTCAGGCGAAGGGTGGCCGCTCAACCGCCGCCGATGGCGTGGACGACTTCGACCTTGTCGCCTTCGCTCAGCAGGGTGTGCGCATGCTGGCTGCGCGGAACGATATCCCGGTTGAGCTCAACCGCCAGGCGCCGCCCAGCCAGGTCCAGCCGTTGCAGCAGGTCGGCCACCGACTGGCCGTCGGGAAGCTCGTAACGCTCGCCGTTCAACTCGATGAGCATAATGATTGCCACCATTGCAAAGGGGCCAGCATTCTAGCCCGATCCCCCCGCCCCACCAGGCGCGGCGCGCGGCCATTCGTCCCGGCCATCAGCCGCGGAGATTCCAGGCCGCGAAGACCAGGCACAGCCAACCGGCCAAAAACGCCACGCCACCGAACGGCGTGATGATGCCCAGCTTGCCGACACCGGTCAGCGTGAGCAGGTAGAGGCTACCGGAAAAGAGCAGGATGCCTACGGCGAACAGTCCGCCAGCGGCACTGAGCAGCCGGCCTGGCATGTGCAGGGACAACAGCGCGACGGCCAGCAGCGCCAGTGCGTGGTACATCTGGTACTGCACGCCCGTCTGAAAGACCGCCAGCATCTCGGGTGCCAGGCGGCTTTTCAGGCCGTGAGCCGCAAAGGCGCCAAGGGCGACGCCGGTCAAACCGAATACACCGGCGAGCAGGAGGAAAAGACGAATCATGGGCAGGTTTCCAGTCTGGCGCGTCGAGGCCGCTATAATGCCGGCTCTTCCCGGCCGCGACCACGACTCATGTTTCAAGCACTGATGCGCCGCCTGACCAAACTGCTGTTGTGGCTGATCGCCCTGTCGGTGCTGCTGGTGCTGGTGTTCCGCTGGGTGCCGCCGCCGTTCACGGCGCTCATGGTCGAGCGCAAGATCGAGTCCTGGGTCCAGGATGACAGCATCGACCTGCAACGCACCTGGCGACCCTGGAAGGAGCTGCCGGACCACCTCAAGATGGCGGTCATCGCTGCTGAAGATCAGAAATTCGCCTCGCACTGGGGATTCGACCTTGAAGCCATTCGTGCCGCGTTCGCGCACAACGAGCGCGGCGGCTCGCTGCGCGGCGCCAGCACGCTCAGCCAGCAGGTGGCCAAGAACCTCTTCCTCTGGTCCGGCCGCAGCTGGGTACGCAAAGGGCTGGAGGTCTGGTTCACCGGCCTGATCGAGTTGCTCTGGCCGAAACAACGCATTCTGGAGGTCTACCTCAATAGTGTCGAATGGGGCAGCGGCGTCTTTGGCGCGGAGGCTGCGGCCCGCCACCATTTCGGCGTCGGCGCTCCCTATCTCTCCGTCCAGCAGGCCAGCCAGCTGGCCGCCGTATTGCCGAACCCGCGAGCGTGGAGCGCTGGCCGCCCCGGCCCACATGTGCGCAACCGCGCCGCCTGGATCAGACGCCAGATCAGCCAGCTCGGTGGCAGCCATTACCTGAACGACATGCGGCCCGGACTGTTCTAACGAGGAGGCGCCCTGCCCGAGGAGGGCCTGACGGGCCAGTGTGGCAGTTAGCCATCTCAACGAGTAAGCTCGACCGACCGATTGCGATTTGCGTGGCGACTGCTCCTGAATCGTCGCCTCAATGAAAAGACGCACCCGCAGCGCCACGCATTCGCTACCCATGCACGGCAGCAACCTATGAGCGATACCGCGACACACACCCGTACAAGAGGCAGCAAGGTGCGCCAGTTCTTCCAGTGGCGTAACAGCATCGCCTGGCTGGTACTGGTCGTGACGCTACTGGTGCAGCTGGCGATCTTCAACCATCTGCAAATCGACGAGGAGCGCGCGGCCGAGCGCCAGTTCGGGCTCTTGGTGGAGAAAACCAGCGAAGCCATCAGCAAGCGCCTCGTCGATCATGAACAGATACTGCTCGGCGCGGCCGGCTTGTTCGATGCCACCGGTGAAGTGAGCCGCACACAATGGCGCATCTACAATGAGCGGCTCAACCTGGCCGAGCGCTATCCGGGCATCCAGGGCGTCGGGTTTGCCGAGGCGGTAAGGCCTGAAGACATCGCCGCGCATGAGCAACGCGTCCGTGCCGAAGGGTATCCTGATTACCGGGTCCACCCGGTCCAGGACGGCAGCGTCCTCCTCACGCCAGTGCTCTATATCGAGCCATTCGGCGCACGCAACCTGGCGGCTTTCGGCTACGACATGTTTTCCGAACCGGTGCGTCGCCAAGCCATGCGCAAGGCCGCCGAGACAGGGCAACCCCGCCTGACCGGCAAGGTCACGCTGCGCCAGGAAACCCACGGAAAGGTCCAGGCCGGCGTGCTCATGTACATCCCGATCTACCGGGCAGGCTTGGACACCGACACCCCTGAGGATCGACTGCAAGCGCTGCGTGGCTTCGTCTATAGCCCGTACCGGATGGATGACCTGATGCACGGCATCCTTGGCGCGGCCGATGCCAATCTGAGTCTGCAGATCTACGCCGGCGACGCGGAAGTACCCGAGCAGCGGTTGTTTGCCAGCCTCGAGCGCTCAAACGCCCAGCCGGCCGAATACCGACAGGTTGTGCAACTCGAACTGTATGGACAGATCTGGACGCTGCAGCTCGAAAGTCTGCCGGAATTCGAAGCCTACTATCATTCCAACGACATCCTGGTACTGGTCGGCTGCCTCGGTCTGAGCCTGCTGTTGTTTTTCCTAATCTCCTCGCTGGCGCTCGGACGCAGCCGGGCCGAGACCATCGCACAGGAGATGACCGAACACATCCGCGAAAACAAGCGTGCCCTGCAGCTGAGCGAGGAACGCCTCAGCCTCGCCTTGAAAGGCAGCAATGACGGCGTCTGGGACCTGCATCTCGCCGCCGGCAGCTTCTACGCCTCCCCGCGCGCCTGGCACATGTTGGGCTATCGCCCGGGCGAGCTGCAGGCGGACCTCAAGCTCTGGGAACGTGTGATGATGCCGGAGGATCTCCCCGTGCCCGGGCGCAGCTGGCACAGACCATGCTGTCGAACGTCGATCACTTCACCACCGAACTGCGTTTCCGGCACAAGGACGGGCATGTCCTGCCGGTGTTGGTGCGCGGCTACATTCAGCGCGACCAGGACGGCCGAGCGCTGCGCATCAGCGGGACCAGCATGGACCTGACCGAGCACAAGCGCATCGAGCAGATGAAGGATGAGTTCGTCTCCACTGTCAGCCACGAGCTGCGCACGCCACTGACCTCGATCAGTGGCGCGCTGGGCCTGATCACTGGCGGAGCCCTGGGCGAGGTCCCGACAGCGATGCAGCAGATGCTAGATATCGCGCACCGCAACAGCCTGCGCCTGGGCCATCTGATCAACGATCTGCTGGACATGGAAAAGATCGCCGCCGGCAAGATGACATTCGATCTGCGCGAACACTCGCTGCGCCGCCTGCTGGACGAGGCACTGGCCAGCAATCAGGCCTTTGCCACGCACCTGGGCGTCAATTGCGTCCTCGAGAATTCGGCAGACGTGCGTGTATGGGTCGATGGGCTGCGTCTGCAGCAAGTGCTCAGCAACTTCCTGTCCAATGCCATCAAGTACACGCCGGAAGGCGGCCAGGTGACCTTGCACTGCAGTCAAACCGACACCGGGCACGTCCGCATCAACGTCACTGACCAGGGCCCGGGCATCCCCAAGGGGTTTCAGAGCCGAGTCTTCGAAAAATTCGCCCAGGCCGACGCGTCCGATAGCAGGCAGAAGGGTGGAACCGGGCTTGGCCTGGCCATTACCAAGGAATTCATCGAGCGCATGGGCGGGCGTGTCGGCTTCGACACCACCGAGGGTGCCGGCACCACCTTCTGGTGCGAGTTGCCGGTCGTCGAATCCAGCGCACCCAGTGCGGACCAGGGCCAGTTGCGCCTCCTGGTCGTGGAGGACGAGCCGGATACCGGGCGCCTGCTGCACCTGATGCTTCGCGACGCCGGCTATTCGGTCGACCGCGCGCAAAGCCTGCATGCGGCACGCAGCAAGCTGGCCGAGACCCGCTACGAGGCCATGACGCTAGACTTGCATCTGCCCGACGGCAGCGGCAGTGATCTCATCGAAGAAGTACGTGCCGACCCCAAGACCCGAGACCTACCGATCATCGTGGTATCCGCGGCGACCCATTTCGACCAGAAAACCGAGTACGCCGGGGTGACCTGGCTGCACAAGCCGATCAGTGCGGCGCAGTTGCTGATCGCCCTGAGCGAAAGCCTGGAGCAGACCCGCCCTCACGGCTGAGCGGAGCAACAAAAAAAGGCGCTGCAGAATGAATCTGCAGCGCCTCCATGTGTTTCTGCCGATCAGGCCTGGATCGAGCCTTTCAGCTTGTTCATCGCATTCTTCTCAAGCTGCCGGATTCGTTCGGCGGAGACGCCGTACTTGGCCGCCAGATCATGCAGGGTCGCCTTGTTGTCGCTCAACCAACGCTGCTGGAGGATGTCGCGGCTACGCTCGTCCAGCGAGTCCAACGCCTCATGCAGATTGGAGTTGGAGTTGTCGCTCCAGTCCGCGTCCTCGAGCTGACGCGCCGGATCGTAGCGGTGGTCTTCCAGATAATGCGCGGGCGACTGATAGGCACTGTCGTCGTCCGCATCGGCTGATGGGTCGAACGCCATGTCATGGCCTGTCAGGCGGCTTTCCATCTCGCGCACTTCGCGCGCCTCGACACCCAGGCTGTCGGCCACCCGCTCGACCTCGTCGTTGCTCAACCAGGCCAGGCGCTTCTTCTGGCTGCGCAGGTTGAAGAACAGCTTGCGCTGCGCCTTGGTCGTGGCGACCTTGACGATGCGCCAGTTGCGCAGGATGAACTCGTGAATCTCCGCTTTGATCCAGTGGACCGCGAAAGACACCAGGCGCACGCCCATTTCAGGATTGAAGCGCTTGACCGCCTTCATCAGGCCGACATTGCCTTCCTGGATCAGGTCGGCTTGCGCCAGGCCGTAGCCCGAATAACTGCGGGCGATGTGAACCACGAACCGCAGGTGAGCAAGCACCATCTGGCGAGCGGCCTCGAGATCCTGCTTGTAGTACAGGCGCTCTGCCAGGTCGCGTTCCTGCTCGACCGAAAGCAGCGGGATGCTGTTTACCGTCTGCACGTAGGCTTCGAGATTGGCTCCCGGAACCAGTGCTTGAACAGGTTGCAGATTAGTCGTCATGCAGTTCCTCCAATAGTGAAGCTGCAGCAGTTTAGCATTGCCGGATCAGACTTCAAGCCTGTGGAAAAGTTCCGACACAGGCTCGATTATTCCTTAAAAAACAGCAAGTTATCACCTTGGCGCGAGTTCGCTCAGATGCCGTGCGACAGCTAGCCACGCGCCGATGTAGCCCAACAGCAGCGCACCCAGCACGAGCGATAAGCCGTCCTCGACCGGCACGCCGGCCAGGCCGAAATCGCTGCCGTACAGCCCGGCCAGACCGGTCACCGCCTCGTTCAGCCAGCCCAGCCCGTAGGCAAGCAGCGCCCAGGCGATGAGCCCGGCACCCAGCCCGTAGAGCGCCCCCATATAGAGGAAGGGACGTCGTACGTAGCCGTCGGTTCCGCCGACCAGCTTGACCACCTCGATCTCGGTGCGACGGTTCTCGATATGCAACCGGATGGTATTGCCGATCACCAGAAGCAGCGTCGCGATGAGCAGCAGGCTGAGACCGAACACGAAGCGATCGCCCAGTTTGAGAATGGCCCCGAGCCGCTCGACCCAGAGCAGGTCGAGTTGCGCCTGGGCGACACCCGGTAGCTCGGCGAGCTGCTGGCGCAGGGCCTCGAGATTGTCCCGGTCGACTTCGCGGGGCGTGACCAGGATGACCCCTGGCAACGGGTTCTCGGGCAATTCCCGCAAGGCTTCGCCCAGGCCGGATAGCTGCTGGAATTCTTCGAGCGCCTGTTCGCGACTGATCCACTCGGCGTCGGTCACGTCCGGTATCTCGAGTATCCGTTCGCGCAGGGCTTCTCCTTCGCTCGCCTGCACGCTCAGCTCCATGAACAGCGAAATCTGCGCTGCCCGTTGCCAGGAACCGCCCAGCCGCTCGACGTTATCCAGCAGCAGCGCCAGCCCCATGGGCAGGCTCAGGGCGACGGCCATCACCAGGCAGGTAAAGAAGCTTCCGATCGGCTGCTTGACCAGGCGCCCGACGCTGTCGACGAAACTGGCCCGATGGCTTTCCAGCCAGGCGTGGAACAGGGCCTTGAAATCCGGTTCGTCGTTGACCGGCTGCTCGGGCTTGTTGGGCAGACCGCCAACGCGTTCGGCCGGTGTCGAGCCTTGTTTGTGCGTACTCATCGGGCCGCCTCCCCGTCGCCGATCAGGCGACCACGCTGCAGGGTCAGCATGCGATGGCGCATGCGCGCGATCAACGCCAGATCATGGCTGGCGATGAGCACGGTGGTGCCGAGGCGGTTGATGTCTTCGAACACGCCCATGATTTCCGCGGCCAGGCGCGGGTCGAGATTGCCGGTGGGCTCATCGGCCAGCAGCAACGCCGGGCGGTGCACCACTGCGCGAGCGATGCCGACCCGCTGCTGCTGCCCCGTCGAGAGGTCAGACGGGTACTGCAGTGCCTTGTCCTTGAGACTGACGCGATCGAGTGCCGTCATCACCCGCTGGCCGATCTCTCGCTTGCTCAAGCCGAGGATCTGCAGCGGCAGTGCGGCGTTGTCGAACACGGTGCGGTCGAACAGCAGTTGGTGGTTCTGGAACACCACACCGATCTGCCGGCGCAGAAAAGGAATCTGCGCATTGCTGATGCGGGAGAGGTCCTGTCCGGCCAGCAGCAACTTGCCGCTGGTCGGGCGCTCCATGGCCAGCAGCAGGCGCAGAAGGGTGCTCTTGCCAGCACCGGAGTGACCGGTCACGAACAGGAATTCGCCGCGCTGAACGTGAAAGGACAGCTCGTGCAAACCGATGTGGCCGTTGGGATAACGTTTGCCGACCTGTTCGAAGCGAATCATGACGAGGCGGCACCTGCACCGGCGCCCTTCTCGGCAAACAGCGCCTCGACGAAGGCGTCCGCTTCGAAGGTCCGCAGATCATCGATGCCCTCGCCTACGCCGATGTAGCGAATCGGGGTACCGAACTGCTTGGCGAGCGCGAAGATCACGCCGCCCTTGGCGGTGCCGTCGAGCTTGGTCAGCACCAGGCCGCTGAGCTCCACGGCCTGGTTGAATTGCTTGGTCTGGTTGATCGCGTTCTGCCCTGTCCCGGCATCGAGTACCAGCAACACTTCGTGCGGCGCGGTTTCATCCAGCTTGCCCATCACCCGACGGACCTTCTTCAACTCTTCCATCAGGTTGTCCTTGGTGTGCAGACGACCGGCGGTGTCGGCGATCAGCACGTCGATGCCTCGAGCCTTGGCGGCCTGCACCGCATCGAAGATCACCGACGCCGAATCGGCTCCGGTGTGTTGCGCCACCACCGGGATGCTGTTGCGCTCACCCCAGACCTGCAATTGCTCCACCGCCGCAGCGCGGAAGGTATCGCCCGCGGCGAGCATGACCTTCTTGCCCTCGAGCTGGAGTTTTTGGCGAGCTTGCCGATGGTGGTGGTCTTGCCGACCCCGTTGACACCCACCACGAGAATCACGAAGGGCGTACGGCTGCCGTCGATCTGCAGGGGTTGCTCGACCGGCCGCAGCAGCCCGGCAAGTTCCTCCTGCAGCGCTTTGTACAGGGCGCCGCTGTCGGCCAGCTCCTTGCGCGAGACGCGGCGGGTAAGGTTCTGCATGATCGCGGTGGTTGCCTCGACGCCGACATCGGCGGTCAAGAGCCGCGTCTCGAGTTCGTCGAGCAGGTCATCATCGATGGCCTTCTTGCCCAGGAACAGGCTGGCCATGCCTTCGCCGATGCTGGCGCTGGTCTTCGATAGACCCTGTTTGAGCCGCGCGAAGAAGCCCAGCCGGGCTGGCGCTTCGGGTGTTGAAGCCGGCGGCGGCTCGACGGCGACCTCCGCCAGGGGAGGGCTCTTCCGGCATCGTCTCGGGCTGGATGATTTCATGCGCCGGCTCGGATTCGGCCTGCAGCGACGGGACGGGCTGCTCCTCGCGCGGCGCTTCGCCGGGCGTTACGGCTTCGTCGCGGACGGCTTCGTCGGGCTCGTCGGCGAACGGCTGGCTCTCCTCCAGCGGCTCGGCAGCCGGTGGTGGCTCGGCGGGCGCCTGGGGCTTCTTGCGCAACCAGCCGAACAGGCCTTTCTTCTCGCCAGCTTCGGCCGGCGCCTTCTTATCGTCGTTGGAACCAAACATGGAGAAGATTTTCTCAAGAGGGCAAACGCCGGCGGCCACGCCACCGGCCAGACGGGGCTATCCTAGCACTGCATCATCCCCCCACGCTAAGCGTGGCCCTACGCCAGAACACCGCGGCGCCAGACGTGGCGGCCGCCTTTGCTCTGACCCCAACGTGCCATTAACATGCCTCAGGTTATCACCTGCCCACGCCGTCGGCAGGCCGACCTTTCAACGAGCCTCGACTATGCCCCTGACGCTACGCCGCGCCGCCCTGCTGCTACTCGGCGCCCTGCACCTGCCGCTGGTCATCGCCGCCGACGGCCAACCCACCCATGAATTCTTTCTCGACAACGGCCTCAAGGTGATCGTGCGCGAGGACCACCGCGCCCCGGTGGTGGTCTCGCAGCTCTGGTACAAGGTCGGCTCGAGCTATGAATCGCCCGGCCAGACCGGCCTCTCGCATGCGCTCGAACACATGATGTTCAAGGGCAGCCGCAAACTCGATGCCGGCGAAGCCTCGCGCATCCTGCGCGAGCTCGGCGCCGAGGAAAATGCCTTCACCAGCGACGACTACACCGCCTATTACCAGGTGCTGGCGCGCGACCGGCTGGCCGTCGCCTTCGAGCTCGAAGCCGATCGCCTGGCCAGCCTGAAGCTGCCTGCGGACGAATTCGCCCGCGAGATCGAAGTCATCAAGGAAGAGCGTCGCCTGCGCACCGACGACAAACCCAGCGCACTGGCCTACGAGCGCTTCAAGGCAATGGCCTACCCGGCCAGTGGCTACCACACCCCGACCATCGGCTGGATGGCGGACCTGGAGCGCATGACCGTCGAGGAACTGCGCGCCTGGTACCAGACTTGGTACACCCCAACAATGCCACCCTGGTGGTGGTGGGCGATGTCACGCCCGAGGAAGTACGCACGCTGGCCGAGCGCTATTTCGGCCCCATCGAACAGCGTCCGCTGCCCGCCGCCAAGCGTCCGCTCGAGCTGGACGAGCCCGGCGAGCGCCGTCTGACCCTGCACGTCAAGACGCAGCTGCCGAGCCTGATCATGGCCTTCAACGTGCCCGGCCTGGCCACGGCGGACGAAAACCCGCGACAGATCCATGCCCTGCGCCTGATCAGCGCCCTGCTCGACGGTGGCTACAGCGCGCTCTGCCCGAGCAGCTGGAGCGCGGCGAGGAACTGGTGACCAGCGCATCGGCCTGGTACAACGCCTACCCTCGCGGCGACAGTCTGTTCATCGTCAGCGCCTCGCCCAACGTGCAGAAGGGCCGTACGCTGGAAGAGGTCGAGGCCGGTATCTGGCGGCAGCTCGAAGCGTTGAAACAGAGCGCGCCCTCGGCCGAAGAGCTGGAGCGGGTCCGCGCGCAGGTCATCGCCGGCCTGGTCTACGAGCGCGATTCGATCACCCAGCAGGCCACCACGATCGGGCAACTGGAGACGGTCGGTCTGTCCTGGCGCCTGATGGACGAAGAACTTGCCGCACTGGAGGCGGTGACGCCGGACGACATCCAGCAAGCAGCCCGTACCTATTTCACCCGCTCGCGCATGAGCGTCGCCCATGTTCTGCCGGAGGAGAGCCGCGATGAATGATCGCAACCTGTGGCGTCGCGGGCTGTTCGCCCTGGCGCTGGGGGCCGGCCTGGCACTGGTCGGCTGCAATGAACAAGCCAGCGAGACGGCCGCCAACCTGCCGACGCCGGCGACCCAGACTGTCGCCACGCCAGCCGAGTCCGGTCAGGCCATCGCCCGCGAAGCCGAGGCAGAACAAAAGCGCATCCAGTCCCTGGACGAACTGGGCGATCAGCCGCTCGCCCGGCGTCAGCTCGATATCCAGAGCTGGCAGACCGAAGGCGGCGCCCGTGTGCTTTTCGTCGAAGCCCACGAGCTGCCCATGTTCGACCTGCGCCTGACCTTTGCCGCCGGCAGCAGCCAGGACAATGGCGTGCCGGGCCTGGCCATGCTGACCAACGCCATGCTCAACGAAGGCATCGCCGGCCGGGACGTCACTGCGATCGCCTCGGGGTTCGAGAGCCTCGGTGCGGAGTTCGGCAACGGCTCCTACCGCGACATGGCGATCGCCAGCCTGCGCAGCCTCAGCGCGGCGGACAAGCGCGAACCGGCGCTGCAGCTGTTCAATGAGGTGGTCGGGCGGCCGACCTTCCCGGAGGACTCACTGCAACGCATCAAGAACCAGGTGATGGCCGGCTTCGAGTACCAGAAGCAGAACCCGGGCAAGCTCGCCAGCCTGGAATTGTTCGCGCAGCTCTATCAGGACCATCCCTACGCACACCCCAGCGAAGGCACGGCCGAGTCCATTCCGGGCATCACGGTCGACCAGCTGCGTGCGTTTCATGCCAAGGCTTATGCCGCCGGCAATGTGGTGATCGCCCTGGTGGGCGACCTCAGCCGTGAGGAGGCTGAGGCGATCGCCGGCGAGGTTTCCGCCGCCCTGCCGCAAGGAGGTGCCCTGCCTCCACCGCCGGCGCCACAGGAGCCGGCCGCCGTACACGAGCACATCGACTTCCCCTCCAATCAGACGCACCTGATGCTGGCCCAGCTCGGCGTCGCGCGGGGCGACCCGGACTATGCTGCGCTGTACCTGGGCAATCAGGTGCTCGGCGGTGGCGGTTTCGGCACCCGCCTGATGGAAGAGGTGCGCGAAAAACGTGGCCTGACGTACGGTGTGTACTCTGGTTTCAGCCCGATGCAGACGGTCGGGCCCTTCATGATCAACCTGCAGACCCGGGCCGAACTGTCCGAAGCGACACTCGCCCTGGTTCAGAAACTGGTGGCGGACTTTGTCGAGCAGGGTCCGACCAAAGCCGAGCTCGAACGCAGCAAGCGCGAGATCGCCGGCAGCTTTCCCTGTCCACGGCGAGCAACAGCGATATCGTCGGCCAGCTGGGCAGCATCGGCTTTTACAACCTGCCGCTGACCTACCTCGAAGACTTCATGCAACAGGTCCAGGCGCTGTCGGTTGAAGAGGTGAAAGCCGCAATGAGCAAGCACCTCGACGCCGGCGGGTTCGTCATCGTCAGCGCGGGCCCCGAGGTCGAGCAGAAGCCGCTGCCGGCACCCAGCGAAACGCCCATCGAACAACCCAGCGGCGTCCCGGAGCATTGATGGCCAAGCCTCCTGTACGCCCCTCCACCCACGGTGGCCAGGGGCAACTGCGCATCATCGGCGGAGAATGGCGCAGCCGTCGCTTTGCCTTCCCCGATGCCGAAGGGCTGCGACCCACCCCTGACCGGGTTCGTGAAACGCTGTTCAACTGGCTGGCGCCCTACCTGTCCGGCGCGCGCTGCTCGACGCCTTCACCGGCAGCGGCGCGCTCTACCTCGAGGCGCTCTCGCGCGGTGCCAGCATGGCGCTGGCCCTGGACGTGAACGCCAACGCCATCGCCACCCTGCGCAAGCACCTCGACACCCTCAAGTGCGGCCAGGGGCAGTTGCTGCAAAGCGACGCTCTGCGCTATCTCGACACCCAGGCGCCGACCGCCTTCGATCTGGTATTTCTCGACCCCCCTTCAACAAGCAGCTGCTCCAGCCCGTCTGTGAATTGCTGGAGCACAAAGGCTGGCTGGCCAGGCATGCCTGGATCTATACCGAAAGTGAAGCCGCTCCTTCGACGCTTGGTCTGCCGGGCAACTGGCGGCTGCATCGAGAAAAGACGGCCGGCAAGGTGCATTACGCGCTATGGGAACGCAGCGGCGAGGCGTGACGACATCAGCGAACCCACACGCCATTGAGAAAGAAGCGGAGCCACGGGTGTCCATCAGTCATTCCCAAACCAACGAGGCCGCGCCCAGCTTCGAGCCGTCGCGCTGGTTGCCGGGTGGTCATCTGCAGACCTTGTGGAATCCGTTCTTCCGCCGAATGCCTGCCCTGCCGCGACGCCGCGAGCGGCTCTGGCTCGCCGACGGTGATTTCCTCGATCTGGACTGGCACGGGCCACACGAGGCCGAAGTGCCGCTGGTGCTGGTCCTGCACGGGCTGACCGGCTCGTCGAACTCGCACTATGTCATCGGTCTGCAGCAACGCCTGGCCGAACGCGGCTGGGCGAGCGTCGCGGCCAACTGGCGTGGCTGCTCGGGCGAGCCGAACCTGCTGCCGCGCGCCTATCACTCCGGCGCCAGCGACGACCTGGCGGAGGTGATCGCCCATCTGCAGGCCACGCGCCCACTGGCGCCGCTGCATGCGGTGGGTTACTCGCTGGGCGGCAACGTGCTACTCAAGTACCTGGGCGAAACGGGCGCCAAGGCGCCGTTACAGAAGGCCGTGGCGGTGTCCGTGCCCTATCGCCTGGACCAGTGCGCCGATCGCATCGGGCTCGGCTTTTCGCGGGTCTACCAGGCGCACTTCATGAAAGCGATGGTGGCCTACGTGAAGGACAAGCAGCAGCGTTTCCAGCACGAAGGCCTGACCGAACACCTGGGCGCGCTGCAACGCCTGGGCTCACTGAGCGGGATGCGTACCTTCTGGGATTTCGACGGTCGCTTCACCGCGCCGCTTCACGGCTATGTCGACGCCAACGACTATTACCGCCGCGCGTCGAGCCGCTATTTCCTGCCGGACATCCGCGTCCCGACGCTGCTCATCCAGGCCGAGGACGACCCCTTCGTGTTCCGCCACAGCCTGCCGGAACCAGGCGAGCTGTCTGCGACCACGACCCTGGAACTGCACCCCAACGGGGGCCATGTCGGCTTTGTCGAGGGTTCTCCACTCAAGCCCGGCTACTACCTGGAGCGGCGTATTCCGCAGTGGTTGGGCGCTTAGCTTCAGCGGCCCAGCATGAAGGTTTCGTATTCCAGATCCTCGAGACTGCTGGACAGGCGAACCAGCCCCAGCAGAACGCACGCCAGCACCGACAGCGTAAAGCCATAGCCGAAGAAGCTCGGGCCCATGTGCTGGCTGATGACCGTCAGCAGCGCATTGAGCAGCACGAAGATCAGGCACAGCTCCAGCACGATCCGGCGCTTGTCCAGGTAGAAAAAGACGTTGAGCAGCGCCATGAACACGACCTGAATGCTCACGCCGATCAGGTCGACGTAGAACAGCGGCAGGTAATACGCGGAAATACCCAACCAGGCGAGCAGGTCCGGCGCCACGAGAAACAGCAGGACGACGGTCAGGCCCTGGACTTTGCAGATTTCCAGCAGTCCCTGACGCACCGCCAGGATCATCTGCTGCTTGAGCTGGCCGATGTGCTGCAGCGTCTCGCCCCGCGAATGGCCGAGTAGAGGCGCTCGTACCATTCCGCGAAGTCCGTTTCGATACGCACGAGGAACACCGCCATGCCTGGGATGATCGCCAGGTAGGCCAGAAAGATCGGCAGGTCGTAGAGCATCGAGGCGCGCAACGGGCCGATCACCTGGCTCGATGTGCTGGGGTTGAACCAGAACAGGATCTTGTCGATCCAGATTCCCAGGTTGTAGCACAGGCCTGTGACCAGCAGGCTCAGGAAAACCTGCCGGCGTTCGAGGAAATCGAACGCCACCAGCCGCCGGGCCGGGTATTCGCGGAGGATGTCGAACAGGAACATGAAGAACAGGCTCGCATGCCCGATCAGCAGGCCGAGCAGCAGCCCTTCGAGCTTCATGAACCGCAGCAGATAGGCGCACAGCACCATCAGCGAATAGCCGATGACCATGATCAACAGGATGCGGTTGTAGGCTTTCATGCCCGACAGGAAGATGATGGTCAGCCACAGGTTGCACAGCACGACGAAGTTGGCCAGCATCAGCAGCCGGTATCCGAACGGTTGATCGAACACCAGGCTCAGCAAGGCGAATCCCAGCACGCCCGAAGCCACCGTGACCATCAGCAGGATGCCCACCAGATTCGGCAGGATGCAGTCCTGTCGCTTCTCGAACAGCCGATCCGAAATGAACCGGGTGAAGAACAGCTGAGCGCCACCGGTAAGGATCAGCGAAGCGGCCATCAGGTAGGTCACGCTGACCAGGAACTGACGCACCAGCAGCTCCGGCACGACCACTCCAAGACTCATCACCCCGATCAGCATCACGCTGATGATCGACAGCACCCACGGGCCCGAACTGATCAAGCCCGCATAGACATAGGCGCGAAGCGTAGCCGTATAGGAATCGCGCGACAGGATTTTGCGCAGCTCGAAACCGATACCGGCCATGTCAGAGTTTCCCCGTGGCGTTGCGATAGAGATTGCGATAACGATCGAGCATCAGGGCCTCGGTGTAATAGCGATTCACCCGTTCGAGCCCCACCGCCTGGGCCGCCCGCCAGCGCTCGGGGTTGCCGAGCAGGCCGACGATCGCTCTGGCCGTCGCCTGGGGGTCGGCAATGGCGACCACCTCGCCGGCGCAACCCAGCGTTGGCGACTCGTCCGCTGCCCCTTCGATCAGCTCCCGGCAGGACCCGACATCGCTGCTGACCACAGGTGTCCCCGCTGCCCAGGCTTCGAGGATCACCAAGGGCTGGGCCTCGCTGATCGAGGTCAGCACCATGAGGCCGAGGTTGGGCAACAGCTCGTGGATCTGCCGGAACCCGAGGAACTTCACCTTGCCTTCCAATCCGAGGCTGGCGACCAGACTTCGGCATTCGGCCGCATAGGCGCGGTCCTCTTCCTCGGGCCCGACCACCCAACCCTCGGCCTCCGGTATGGCACTGACCACGCCCCGCATCGCCCGGATGAAGGTCTTCACGTCCTTGATCGGGACCACGCGACCGACGAGCCCGACCACTGGCGCAATCCCCGCTGGGCGGCGCTGCAGGGCATCGGCCCAGGCGGCCATGGCGATGCCGTTCGGGATCACGCGGGTACGCGAGGGGTGCGCGCCATCCGCGATCTGGCGCTGCCGGTTGCCTGCGTAGAGCGAGATGATCGGGTCTGCCGCGCGGTAGGTCAGCAGGCCGATGCGCTCGAAAAAGCGGATCCACAGGTTGCGGATATAGCTGAATTCGGTGTCCAGGCCGGTACGCAAGGCCTCGTCCGGGCCTTCGGATATCCAGCTGGCCTGGGCCAGGTCGATCTTGCGTTCCTTGGTGTAGATACCGTGCTCGCTGAGCAGGTACGCACACTGCCAGCGACGCTGCAGCACGGCCCCCAGCAGCCCCGCATATCCGGTCGAGATCGAGTGCAGGGCCCGCGCCCTGGGTAGCCGGGCCGCGACCTGCGAAAGCATGACGAGCGGCGCGTGCATGGTGCGCAGTGTCCAGAAGTAATTGACGAACGAGGGGTCGCTGCAATGCCGGGTGTAACCCTCGGTGATCGCCTCCCAGCTCGATCGGCTGCGCAGCACATCCTCAAGACGCAACCGACCGGAAGCCAGCGTGTCGAGCAGGCCGTCGCCAAGCGCTTCGTCCGGGATGCCCGGGTCGTGGAGATAGCGATGCATCTGCCGCAAGGTCTCTCCCGCGCCTTCGTGCCCGACCCGGCCGAGCGCCTCGACTGGACGCCAGGCGCTTTCCAGGAAGTGTTCTTCGATATGCACGACGTTGGCCGGGATCCGGTACTGCCGTTCCCCGTAAGCCTTACGCTGCCCGCCGATGAAAACCACCGAGAAGGTAAAGTCCGGCAGCCCCAGGATCAGCTGGTTCACCCAGCTGGACACGCCGCCCCGCACATAGGGCCAGGTGCCCTCGAGCAGCAGACAGATATCGGCGATAGGCGTTTCGGATCGCATGAGGGTCACAACCAGTACTTCGCAAGGGCCGCGAAGGGCGGACGCTGCAGGGTTTCGGACGGAAGCGCGGCCAACTGCTGGCGAACCTCGGCATAACGCCCCTGAAGAAAGGCGATTTCTGCACGGAAGGGAGCCAGGGTCGGCGCCCCGACGCCAGCCGCTTCTGCGTGAGAGAAGTGGTCGGCCGCGGTTTCGAGCCGTCCCTGCTCCAGGGCGATCCGCCCCGCCAGGACATGCGCATAAGGATTGCTGGGGACGTCGAGCGTGCGCTGCGCATGCTCGCGTGCCTGCTCCAGGACATGGTCCAGGACGCTCCCCTGGGCCAGCCCGAGATAGGCCAGTTCCCAATACCAGCGCGCCAGGGCATCGTGCAATGCCGTACGGTGGGCGCCCTCGGCCACCGCAAGCTGTCGCAGAGCCGCCTCGATCCGCAGGTTGATCTCGCTTTCCTGTTTGTCGAGCATCGAATAGGCCAGCAACCGGACATCATCGGCCGGATCACGCAACGCCAGCTTGAGAATGGGGATGGCTTCGCGGGGCGGCATGCGACGCGTGGCGAACAGCGCGGCCATCCGCTTCTCCGTATCCGGAGCATGACGCAGCACGTCCTGCAAGCCGCCGTCGTTGAACATCAGTTCCTTGCCGCGCTCCTGCGGTCGGAAAGGCAACTCCGGAAGCCCCATCGAGTCCCAGCTCTTCTCCTGCCGACGCCGGGGCAGGTACAGCGCCGGAAAGAGCGCCGCCGCCACCCCAACCGCGCCCAACACCGGAACGAAGAACGCCAGACAGAAGATGAATAGCGGGCTCCAGGGCAGCGGAAGCTTGTAGCGACGCGGCAGGAGCAGCCAGATTCCGGCCGCCAGCAAGGCGCTGCTCGCGGCATGCGCCCCCAGATACAGCGATGTCGCCTGCGCAACGCTCAGACGCTCTTGGAACGCCGCCCAGCTGCTCAGCTCGAACAGCAGCGCGCCGCTAAACAGCCACTTGCTGATCATTCAAGCCACACTCGCTGTAGAGGAAATGACGCAAGGCTTCCTGCCCGTATTCCGCGCCGATGTCATGCGCCAGCACCCGCACCTGCAGGCTGTCCAGCGTCTGTCCCTGGCCAAACCGCTCGCCCAGCAGCGTATTGAGGCGTAACAGATAGCCCTGAGCGCCTTCGGCGGAGGTCAAGGGCAGTAGCACCAGCACGCAGGTGTCGCCGCCCTGGTCGGTCAGCCTGAGCTGCAGATCCAACCCGCGACGGCTGTCCTCGATCAGGCGCAACAGCCTGTCGCTGTTGGCCGACGCCTTCACCTGCAGTGCGAACAGGCTGGCATCGAGCCCGTGAAGCCGCGCATCGCTGGCCGAGCGCTTGAGGTTCTGGCTGAAGTGCTGGCTGTCCATGTCCTGCAGATGGAGCAGCTCCGGATCGCTCAGGATCAAGTCCGCGATATGCCCGGCCAGGATGGCGAGCAGGCCGAATACCCGGTCGTTGAACGAGAAGAACGGCATCTGCTCGATGGCAAGCACTGCCAGAAAGCGTCCTTCGGTGTCGATCAGCGGGACGCACAGCTGGTAACGCGAATGTTGCCGATGCTCGCCTCGCTCGATCAGTTGCTCGCGGATGCTGACAAGCTCGCTGCGCTGCAGGCACATGCGCATGAGCAAGTCGTCGGGGTCGAGCGGGGCGACATCGCCAATGGCACTCAGCGCGCCGGGCAGCGCAACGCCGTCTCGCACCCGATAGAGCGCCGCGGCGCGGAAGGCACCGTACTGGGCCAGCAGACCCAGCACCGGTTCCGCCAGGGCCCGCAGCGCATCGTCGCCACGAGGCAGGTCGCGCAGCTGGTTGCGCAAGCCAAGCAGCGAGCTGCGCAGGCTCTGATCGTTGCCCGCGACCCGCTGCTCCAGACGGTCATGAGAGATGCGAAGGATGTAATGGGCCCGGGTGAACTCGTCGAGCCGCAACTGGCGATAGTCGTTGGCCAGGTCGAGCCGTTCCAGGCGCCGCTCCCAGATGTCGCGAAACTCCCCTACCAGCATGCCGCTGACGAGCACACCAACGATGAAAGACGCCGGCATCTGCGGGTACAGCCCGTCGCCGTAGCGGTGATAGGCGATAAGCGCGAGGATCAGCAGCACCGCGCTGACCATGCCCCGCATGAAGCCGTAGCGCATGCCGAGCAACAGGGGCGCCATCAGCGGCCAGGGAAACGAAGCCTGCACCATAAGCGGGTCTTCGGGGGACAACCAGTAACCCAGGCCGATCGCCAGGCCGGTGATCGCCCAGGTCTCCAGCCAGGACACAGCCGCGCCGGCGCGCGGCGCCAGCGTGAAATCCTTGTGTGCCGATCCGACGGACATCATTCGAGTCGCAACGCGCCGGCCAGCTCGCGCAACACTTTCTGCCCGGTGCCGGCGAGGCTCTCGCGTGACCAGCCGGCACGTGCACCGCTCTTGCTCCAGACGACCCGCCCCGTCGCCGGCTCGATCACCTGCAGGCTGATACCGACCGCAGGCTCGCCGTCCAGGCCGCTTTTGTACTGCCACTCCTCGACACTGCCGCTGATGACATAGTCGAGCCGCTCCGATGCTGCCCAGGCCAGCGCATCGGCCAGCCGACTGCGGTCGTCGAGCATGGGCAGGTCCGACCGAGGTGCGGCCGGATAATGCCGCGGCTGCAGGCCCTGCTCGGCCAGCACGCTGAGCAGGATCTGCTCGACCCGCTCGCCCGCCTGTGGGGCCTGCGAGAAATTGACGACCGGCACCAGTCCCCACGCCGCCTCACGCGGCAGGGTCGCCGTATGGTGGTCGGTGAAGGTGCTGCAGCCGGTCGCCAGCATGGCCACGGCGAGCACGGCCAGATAACGGATGAATGACATGGATGGGTCTCCTGTGAGAAATCAGCGCCCGAACCGGGTGCTGTAGGTCAGGCTCAGCGTGCCCCCTGGCTCGCCGTCGCCGTTGCGCGGCGCCGACTGATACCCCAGGGTGAACGCCAGTTCGTCGTCACCGAGCAGGCGCGTCCCGACGCCCGCGTTGATCGCGTAACCGACCTGCTGCTCGGTCCACTGCCAACCGGCCAGCGCGTCGACCAACCAGCTGTATTGGGGGGTTTCGCGGTTCAACGCGCCGGGAAAGCCACGGCGCCAGGTGCTGGCGACATAGACCTGACCGAAGCGCTCCTGCAGGTAATCGGCCGGCTCTTGCGGGACTGAATGCAAGGGCCGTCCGCCAGCCGATAGGCGGCATGAGTCAGACCGCTGCGCAGTGTCCAGCTGGGCCCTTCGAAGAACAGTGCATGACTGAATTCCAGATTCAGCTGACGCCCGTGGCCAAGCGCTTCGCCGTCCAACGTGCTGAACCGCTGCTGCGCGAGCGACCAGCTGAACTGGTCACGGGCCGTAAGGCCATGCGTTGCGCTGACGCCCACCGAGTCGCGACGGGCGAGCGCGCGAGCCAGACCGCTCTCCTCAGCCTGACGATGCCAGTCGGCGTGAAATTCAAGCGAATCGGTATCGGTGAGTTGAAGGCCGCCAAAAACACCAGCGCCCTGGCGATCGCCTTCGTCATGGTCGCTGATCTCGAGCGCCGCGCCGAGCCAGGCCGGCCCGAGCTCGCGGGTCAGCTGGAGTTCAGCGGACCGCTCGACACCGGGGCTGGCGCCAGAAAGGCCCGGCCCCGAATACCGCTGCCGGCTGAAGTGGGCGCTGGCATGCCAGTCGCGCCCGAACTGGCGGGCAATCTCCACCGTCTGACCGCGCAGCTCCAGCGTGCCGAAATCCTGCCGGCGCAGGCCGATCTGCAGGCCTTGCGGGTGGCGCGCCTGGAGGGCCAGCGCCTGGCCCCGCAACTGCTGTTGCAACGCGTCCGGTTGGTCCGGCGAAAGCGCCGCCAGACTTTCGCTCAGCGCCCGATGGGACGCACCGAGCTGTTGCAAGGCTTCGACACGTTGCGCCGGATCGAGCCCGCCGCTGGCGAGCAGGCGCTCCAACTCGCTGGCATTGTGGGCGCGCAATGCTTGTTGCAGCTCGGCATACCAATCGATGCGCAGGCCATTGCGACGCGCCCAGCCCAGCCATTCGTCCTTCAATGCCGGCTGGTTGAGCCGCTCGAGCTGCTCGCTGAACTGGTCGAACCAGATCTGCAGCATGGGGCGGGCATCGGGCCGATCCAGGCGCAGCAGCATCTCGATGCCGGCACCACCCGCGCTGAGCAGGCGCAGGTAGGTCCGATAGGTGTCCGGCTCCGCCGTCGCAGGCCGGCCATCGAAGAGCCCGGCCAGATGACGTCGCAACCGCAGCGCTCGGTCGAAATAGCCGGCGTTGTCCAATGCATCGGCGTAAGCGGCCTGCACCAGCAGATCATCGGGGTTGCGTCGCAGGAAGCGGTCGAACCACTGCAGCGCAAGTTCGTTGCGATTGAGCAGCAGGTAACCACTCGCATAGGGCAGCCACAGGCTGCTGCGCTTGTGCGCGAGCGGCTCCCAGCGCTGCAGCAGCGGGGTCAGGGCTGCCTTGTTGCCCGTGTCGATGTAATGCCAGAGCAACTGCTCCTTGACCGCGTCGGCGTGCGGCAAGCGCGCAACGGCCTCGACCAGCAATCGCTCGGCCTCGGCCTGCTCACCCGCCTGCACCGCGAGCCTGGCGCGGGCACTCCAGAGAGCGCCGACTCGTTCGCTTTCAGGCATCTGCAGGCCCTGCTCGACCAGCAGGCGCAACCGTGGCAGGTCATCCAGCTGCATCGCCCATTGCAAGGCGCGGGTCAGATTCGCCGGGGTCCGCTTGCGCTCCCAGCTGGCCATCATGACGTCCAGTGCCCGCGACGGAGCGTGACGCTCGTAAAGGGTGATGAGCCGCTCGTCGACAGTATCGCCGTTGGCAACCCCAAGCGCCTGGAGCCGCTGATAGCCCTCCAGCGCATCCTCATCCCGCTCCATCTCCCACGCCAGCTCGGCGCGCAAGAGCCAATAGGCGGGCTCGCTGACCTGCTGCCGGTCGACTGCGTCGAGCACGGCCCAGGCGGCCTGGACATCGAACAGTTCCCAATGCACGTGCGCCCAGGTCAATCGTTGCTCCAGGCTCACGCCGAACTGGCGGTCGCGCTCGGCCCAGAGCGCGACCTGCGCCTCGAGTTGCTGCGTCTGTTCCAGCAGCTGCTGGAGGCGTTCCCAGGCCAGGCTGTGATCCGGATGGGCACTGAGATACCGGCGCAGCCAGCGTTCGGCCTGCTCCGGCGTACCGCGCTGGCCGTGGCTGTAGACCAGGGCGTCGAGCTCGGCATCGGACAATTGTCGGCTCTGGCCCGCGCCGGCCAGCAACCGGATGGTGTTATCGAAATCGAACAGCTGGGCCGCCAGACGCCAGGCGTGCTCTCGCACCTGCGGCCCATCCTGCTGCTGGAGCAACTTCAGCCAGTACCCCAGGGCCTCGCTGGGCCGCCCTGTCCATTCGCCGAGCTTGGCCATGGTCTCGAGCGTCTCGGGGGGCTGCGGTGCGACATTCGCCAGCTGCTGACCGACCGCCCAGGCCTGCTCGAGCTGACCCGACGCGAGGCGCAGCTGCATTTCGCTGCGCAGCGCGGTCACGTTTTCCGGATCGAGCAGCCGCCAGCGCGCCAGGATGTCAGCGGCCAGGTCGTGCCGCTGGCTGCCGATACCCGCCTTGACCGCCGCTTCGAACAGCGCACCATCGGCTGCGTCCAGGACGTCCAGATTGGCATGCACCACAGTGGCCGCCCGATCGCCCTGGTCCGCGGCAAGGTATGCCGAAAACGCCTCGCTGACATAGCGCTGCCGGTCATCGGCACCGTCAGAGCGGGCGATCATTTCGTTCAGCAAGCGTGCAGCCGCTCCGGTTTCGCCAGCGGCGAGGTGGGCCGTTACCGCTTCGCCAAACCACTGCTGTCGCCTGGCCTCGTCTCGCTCGGCCAGGTCAAGGTAGGTCTGGGCGGCCAGGCTCGGGTCGTTCACGGCCAAGGCACGGCGGGCAAGCCGGGCCAGTTGCTCGAGGCTAAGCCCTTCACGCGTCACGCCGCGCAGCTGGGCGCTCAACGCCGCAAGCGTCTGGGCGGAAACCGCTTTTTCATTCGCCTGAGCCTCGAGTACGGCAAGCTCCGCCAGGAAAAGCGGACATCGCCGGACGCTGCCTCATCCAGCTTGAAGACGTGTGACCGGGCGCGGACATGGTCGCCGAGGGCGATGAGCTGCTCGATGAGCTTGAGCCGCAAGCTGGCGTCATCCGGATGGGCTTCCAGCAGCAGTTCGGCGTAGCTGATCGAGACGGCATCAGGTTGCCCCTCGCTCGGCATGAACACCTCATCGCCGTTGTAGGTGACGACCAGCAGGGTGCCAACCAGCCCGCCTATGAGCAGCAGGGCCCAGGGGCTGAGAAGCCGAACGGGTTCAGCGGCAGAGGAGTTGCGCATCGCTCACCCGCGTCTCTGCCAGCTCGAACTGCCACAAGCCCTGAACCTTCACACCCACATGACGCCTGCCCGCAACCTCCAGCGAGCAGCGGCCGCTGGCGCGAACGGAAAACCGCAGCGGCATTTCCCCGGCGAAGGACAGCTTCACGCGGTCGTCATCCAGGTAGTCCCAGCCCAGCAGCGGCAGGTTCGCCTGCTCCAGGGCGGGCCGGGGGTCGCGCTCGGGACGCAGCGCGAGCACGGCGTGCGCATCGCTCAGGTGCACATAGCGACCCTGCGGCAATTCGCGAACCCCGGCGACGCCCTGCGAGCGGCGCAGGTCCGGCCAACCGAGCGCCGGATCCAGGCGCAAGGTGCGGAGCCCATCCAGGCCACGAATCTGCCAGCGGCCATCGGCGAGCCGGGCCAGGCTCGTCTGGTGCAAACCATGCATCCGCCGGATGTACTGGCTCATCCAGAGCGAAATCGGCTGTTCGGCCTGCATCGATCGGTAGATGTCCTGCATGACCCGTATCGATGCCTGCTTTGTCGCGGAGTAGAAGTGGTAATACAGATGCAAGCCGCGCAGACGGCGGGGCGCATCGGTCAGCGCGAAGGTCTCGAGCACGCCCCGGAAACCGTAGTAGGGTCCCTGCCAGAGATTGGTATAGAGGTTCTCGTTGATGATCGGCGCGTAGTACTGGATGCCGCCGGCCGTCGGCCGGATCAGCGGCGACAGCCCGGTCAATGAAGGATGGGCGCGGGTCAGGATGGTCGTTCCGCCGTTGACGTTCTCCAGGCCGGCGTCGTAAGCGAGCTTGATCGTCGCGGCATCCGGCAGGGCGTCGCCGGTCCAGAAGATCATCTTCACGGGTTTGTCGGCGGTGGTCAGCCGCTCGTTTATGTAGGCCGTCGAACCCACCACCTCACGTGTGAAATCCAGCCTGTCATAGCCGGGTATGGCCATCGTCATGCCGTACTCGGCGGTAAAGCCTTCTCGGAGCTGGGCGCGCTCCGGCTGCCAATAAAACGGATGGCTGAAACTGTGGCTGGCCACCTCGACCTTACGATTGGCGAATATTTCGCGCGCGATCGGCTCCAGTTCTCGGGCGAGATGGGGATAGCGGCCTTTGGGCCCGATTTCCCCTTCGATCACCGATACCGACGTCAGCAACTCATGCGGTTCGATGAACGCCTCGAGCACCTCGCGACCGGCATAAGGGGAGCCGGCCACCTCGGCACGAGACAGAAAGCCATCGCCGTCGATATGCACCGTCGCGATACGCCGCCCGTTTTCGGTGGTCGCATCCGGACGGGGCAACGGCGGCAACCGAAGGGCACGCTGCAAGAAGGCGAACGGGTCGAGAATCCAGCGCTGGTAGTCGGGCCCCTCTTCAATGATGTAGGGCGTCAGCGCAATGCCGCCGGCCGGCCCGGTCGCCACCGGCGTGTAACGGCGCTGCTCGCTATCGACCAGGCTCAGGCCTGCCTGCGCCTCGCCATCGATCGTGTCGAGCGCTACCAGCTCGCGAACCCGCACCGTAACCGGCGCTTCGAAACCACCCACCAGGCTGGCATCCTGCGTGAGGATGGTGACGCCAGGTTTGGCTGGCTTGCTGACTCGGCGCAGGCCCAGCCGCCCGAGTAGCGTCCGGTCGACCACGGGAAGCCCTGCCATGATGGCCAGCGGAACGCCTTCGTCGAGCCGGGCCGCAAGCCAGGCGTCGAAAGCGGCCGAATCGTCTGGCGGGCCGCTGGTCATCCAGGTCACCACACCGGCATAGAGCCCCACCATCGGGCTTTCCGGCAGTTGGTCGGCCGGCAGGTAGTCGACCCGATAGCCGAGGTACTCGATCAGCCCGCCCAGGAACATATGCCCACGGTTGGTCGAAAGCGGTCCTTCCCGCGGGTCGTAGACCACCGCAACGCGACGCGGCTGGACTTCCAGCGTGCTGGACCCGAGATAATTCAGCTCAGGCATGGTGACGAAAGGGATGAATCCCTCACCGCGCAGACGCTCGGCCAGCGCGCGCGCCTCCTCGCGCCGCGTGGATGGCAGGTAGTCGATCGCGATCAACGGCACGCCCTGGGCACGCAATGGATCGAGGTGGATGTCGAGCCAGTCCCGGTCGGCCTGCGGAACGGCGCGGTAACGGCCGCGACTGGCATCCCACCCGGCGTGAATCGACTCGACCGCCACCGCGCTCGCCACGCCCGGCAATTCGGGAAGCACTTCGAACCCGCGATTGAAGATCAGCTTGAGCTCCGGCAGCTCCCGGTGCAGTTGCCGAAGAAAATCGCGCAGCGCGACGCGCTCGGCTTCGCGGCTGCCCTCGGGCAAAAGCAGGAAGCTGTCCAGCGTATCGAGGAAAAGACCGACGTAGCCCTGCTGCTCGAGGGCTCGGGCTTGAGCCAGCAGATGTTCGCGCCACGCCGGGGCACTCAGCTGCATGACCTGACTGTTCCAGGCCTGGTTACGGACCTCGCTTGCGCTCCGGGCGATCTGGTCCCCACCCGCGGCGAGGTCGCCGTCGTACTCGCCAACGGAAAGATAGGCAAAGGGCGAACTGCCTTGAGCGCGAAGAAAGGCCACGTCCCGGGGTGAGAGATGGCCAGGCTCAAGAACCGCCCACTCGAACTGCGCCAGTTCTGCCAGCGGCGGAGAGGCGGCGTACCAGAAAGCGACACTGCCGGGCGCTGCGGCCGGACTCATGTCGGCATGAACAGCAGGCGCGAGCGGCAACAGTCCGAGAAGCACGGCGATCCCCGCCAGGATGTGGCGTGGCCCCGGAGAAGCGAGAACGAGAACGACCGTAGCCAGGAGCCTACGGACAAATACTTGGACAACCCACATGGATCTCACCGGGAAACGACCTGCCGCACGCCGGTATTAATCCATAGCGATCGAAGGGATACAAGCAAAATGCCATCATTGGCGATGAAAGGTTGACCCTCGCGAGGATAGCCGTCAATTATCCGTCAATCTCGACGAACAGCTGCACGCCGCTCAGCCGAACGGTTCCGCCAGAGGAACGCGGAAGCGCTGGCACAGTTCTGCATAGCCCGCTCGCGCTGCATCAGCGACGAATCCCTCCTCGAGCACCAACACCTGGTACACGCCCCGGCGCAGCAATGCTTCGCTCAACCGGTCCGAACGGATCCCGCTGGTGTAGAGAAAGCGCACCCAGGAGGTGATGACTATCCAGGCATTGAGGGCGATGTCCTGTAACTGGCTGGGCGTCATCTGCAGCAGGCCGGCGTCGACGAATCCATGGTAGACGGCGCGCGCCGAAAGCAGGTGGCGCTCGACAAAACGACGGTAGCGTTCGGCCAGCTCCGGGTCGTCGTCCAGCAACTGCTCGAGATTGCGCTGCACGAACCGGTACTGCCAGATCGAACCCAGCAGCGCCTCGAGGTAACCGGCCTTGTCGTCCAGGGTTACACCCCGGTCCCTGGGCAGCTGCAGGAACCCGGCCACAGCGGCCTCGTAGCGATCGAAGAGTTCAGCGACGATCATTCGCCTGTTGCGGAAGTGGTAGTAGAGGTTGCCCGGCGAGATCTGCAGATGCGCCGCGATGTGGTTGGTCGTGACAGCCGGAACGCCCGCCTGGTTGAACAGTGCCAGGGCGGCTTGCAGGATGCGTTCGCGCGTATCGGGTCTGGGCGGCATGCAGGGAGGCGGTGTCGGCTGGGCAAGGCGCAACGGTAACCCGGAAGCAGCTCACGGCACAGCCCGATTGACAGGTTAGAGCAATCACTCTAAACAGATTCGACGCCACCCCGGAGCTCGCCCCGTGCTCGTCGACATCGCCTACCTGGACCAGACGCATCTCGTCATCGAGCGGCTGCCATCGATCCTCGAGCGCCAGCGCAGGGCGTTTACCGCGAATCCGTATCCGGACAGCGAAGCGCGGCTGCAATGGCTCGAGGCCCTGCATGATCTACTCGCGACGCATCAGCAGGCGGTGATCGACGCGATCAGCCAGGACTTTGGCCATCGTTCCGCCGATGAAACCCGTCTGGCCGAAATCATGCCGAGTCTGCACGGCATCCGTCATGCGCAGCGCCACCTGCGCCGCTGGATGAAGTCTTCATCGCGCGCTGTCGGCCTCGCGTTCCAGCCTGCCCGCGCGCGAGTGATTTACCAGCCGCTGGGGGTGGTCGGGATCATCGTCCCCTGGAGCTACCCGTTGTACCTCGCCATCGGCCCCCTGATCGGCGCGCTGGCCGCCGGTAACCGGGTGATGCTGAAAATGAGCGAGGCCACACCGGCGACCGGGCAGCTCCTTAAACAACTGCTGGGACAGATATTTGCCGAGGACCAGGTCGCCGTGGTTCTCGGCGAGGCGGACGTCGCCATCGCGTTTTCCAGATTGCCATTCGACCACCTGCTCTTCACCGGCAGCACCCATGTCGGCCGCCAGGTGATGCGTGCCGCAGCGGACAACCTGACCCCCGTCACGCTGGAGCTGGGTGGCAAGTCTCCGGCCATCGTCTCCGCCAAGGTTCCCATCGCCCACGCCGCCGAACGCATCGCCTTCGGCAAGACGCTCAATGCCGGGCAGACCTGTGTCGCCCCGGACTACGTCCTGGTGCCACGTCAGCACCGGGATGAATTCGTCGAGGCCTACCGACAGGCGGTCTGCCGCTTCTACCCGACGCTGACCGGCAACCCCGACTACACCAGCATCATCAGCCCGCACCATTTCGCCCGGCTGCAAGGCTATCTGGACGATGCGCGGGCCAAAGGCGCCCGCGTGCTGCCGCTGCATGACGACGCACAGGGACGGCGCATGCCGCACTGTCTGGTGCTGGACGTGAACGAGCAGATGACGCTCATGCAGGACGAGATCTTCGGCCCGCTACTGCCGGTGGTGCCCTACGACACACTCGACGACGCGCTCGCCTACGTCAATGGGCGCCCCCGCCCGCTGGCGCTGTATTACTTCGGCTACGACAAGGCCGAACAGCGACGCGTGCTGTACGAAACCCACGCTGGCGGCGTCTGCCTCAACGATACCCTGCTGCACGTCGCCCAACACGACCTGCCATTCGGCGGCATCGGCCCGTCGGGCATGGGCCAGTACCATGGTCGCGAGGGCTTCCAGACGTTCAGCAAGGCCAAGGGCGTGCTCGCCAGGCAGCGCTTCAACGCGACCCGACTGATCTATCCGCCTTACGGCCGCCCTCTGCAGCGCCTGATCACACGACTATTCGTTCGATGATCGCCGCGACCGCCCTGGGAGCACCTTTGCAACCCGGTCGACCGTGCAGAAGTCAGAAAAAGGTATGAAGCGGCATTGTGCGGGCATCGGGACGGCATTGGCATTGATACTTTACGCTGTCGACGCCCAGCCGCTACCATCCACCCCCCACGCATGCGTCAGGACGCCGCGATGAATCGAGTGTTGTATCCGGGTACCTTCGACCCGATCACCATGGGCCATACCGATCTGGTCGAACGCGCCTCGCGTCTGTTCGACGAAGTGATCATTGCGGTTGCGGCCAGCCCGAACAAGAACCCGCTGTTCCCCCTCGAGCAGCGCGTCGCGCTGGCGCAGGAAGTGACAGCGCACCTGCCGAACGTCAAGGTCCTGGGGTTTTCCAAGCTGCTGGCCCACTTCGTCATCGAGCAGCAGGCCAACGTTCTGCTGCGCGGCCTGCGTGCGGTGTCCGACTTCGAGTACGAGTTCCAGCTCGCCAATATGAACCGCCAGCTGGTGCCGGACGTGGAGAGCCTGTTCCTGACGCCATCGGAGAAGTTTTCCTACATTTCATCCACGCTGGTGCGTGAGATCGCACGCCTGGGTGGTGACGTCAGCAAGTTCGTCCACCCCTCGGTGATGAAAGCCCTGTCGGAACGCTACGCGTCGCGCTGAGGCAACAGGCGCAGGCGACAGCAGGGCGATCGGCCGCGTGCACCGGGCGAGCCAATGCGGCAAAATTGGCAGCTCGTCATTACCTGCGCTACGGCCCGTGCCGCAGCTGGAGTTTGCTGGATGTCCCTGATAATCACCGATGACTGCATCAACTGCGACGTGTGCGAGCCCGAGTGCCCGAACAGTGCGATTTCCCAGGGCGAGGAAATCTATGTCATCGATCCCAACCTCTGCACCGAGTGCGTCGGCCATTACGACGAGCCGCAGTGCCAGCAGGTCTGTCCGGTGGATTGCATCCCGCTCGACGAGAACAATGTCGAGAGCAAGGACGAACTGATGCAGAAGTACCTCATCATTACCGGCAAGGCCTGATCACGGCTAGACGGCGGTCTGCCGGACCGCCCCTTTCGCTCCGTTTGCCCGGCCAGGGCGCATGTCACCGCTGTCTCTTGCCGGCTGGCGTGCCGCAGCACGACGGTCATTCAGTCAAAACGAATCGGCTCCGCACGCGCTGAAGCAGCGGAGCCGATAGACCAGGGCGCCGACCCGAGGCTGGACTTGTGATCAGTCCTGGCGGTTGTAGCCGACGCGGGTGCAACCCAGGCAGCGTGCGAAAGCGGCGGCGCCGGGCTCGACCACCAAGGCCTGACCGGTTTCCTTGATGCCGCCACCCATGGCGCTGAACGGCAGACTGACGACAAACAGACCCGCCCCGATGGCAGTGGCTGCGATCAGCAACGGGCGCGCGACCAGCAGATCACCCACGATGGAAAAGGCCTTGGGCGCCTCGACGGTGTACAGGGGATCGCCACTGGCATTCTGATGCGTCGATTGCGCCTGGGCCGGCATCGCCAGCAGGCCGGTGGTCAGGGCCAAGACAACAGCAGTGGAGCGAAACAGTTTCATGGTGTGGTCCTTCAGCTGGGCGAAACGAGGCAGGTGTTTGTAGTGACAGTCAACTATAGCAGCGGCCACGGGTGCTTGATCGTGAACGCCGTCAATGCCTGGGCAGTCGTACGGGCTCATCGCTGGCAACGGCCGCAATAGACGCTGGCCCGCTGCCCCAGCCGAACTTCGCGAAGGGTAGAGCCGCAACTCTTGCAGAAGTCGCCACCACGTCCATAGACGAACAGCTCCTGTTGAAAGTAGCCCGGCTTGCCATCCCCACCGACGAAGTCGCGCAGCGTCGTGCCGCCACGCTCGATGGCATAGGCCAGGATGCGCTTGATCTCCTCGGCCAGTTTCAGATAGCGCGCCCGGGAGATGGCACCGGCGGCCCGACGGGGATCGATGCCCGCCGCGAACAGCGCTTCGCTGGCGTAAATATTGCCGACACCCACGACCACGGTGTTGTCCATGATGAACGGCTTGACTGCCATGCTACGCCCGCGTGAGAGCTGGTAGAGCCGCTCGCCGTCGAAGGCTTCGTCCAGCGGCTCGGGGCCGAGGCTGGCGAGCAGCACGTGGCTCAGCGGAGCCTCGCTCCACAACAGCGCGCCGAAGCGCCGCGGGTCCGTGTAGCGCAGGGCCATGCCCGACTCGAGAACGATGTCGACATGTTCGTGCTTGGCAGGCGGCAGCTCGGCCGGCACCAGACGCAAGCTGCCGGACATGCCCAAATGCGCGATCAGGGTGCCGACTTCCGCCTGGATCAGCAGGTATTTGGCGCGGCGTTCCACCGCTTCGATGCGCTGGCCGGACAGCCGCACGTCGAGGTCATCAGGGATCGGCCAGCGCAGCCGCCGATCACGAACGACGACACGGCTGACACGTTGGCCGACCAGGTGCGGTGCGATCCCGCGGCGGGTGGTTTCGACTTCGGGTAATTCAGGCATAGACGGATCAAAAGCAAACGGAAGGCGACCTTAGCAGTTCATGCCAGGCCGGGTCAGCTCAGCCCCAGTTCGCGGATGCTGTCGCGCTGGCATTCGAAATCGTACTCCGACAGCCCGACGTACTCGAGCACCCGCTGCGCCACCGCCTCCCACTCATGGTCTTGCGCCTGCTCGCCGAGCACGCGATGGCTGGCGCAGATGTGCTCGGCCATCTTCAGGATGGCGAGCAGCGTCCTGACCTGCGGATCGCCCCATTCGTCGCTGAACAGCGCCAGCGCGTTGTGGTGGTTGGCAATGGCTTCGCACAGGTGCTGCGGCAGTTTCCAGGACCGTGCAACGAAATAGCCGACCACCGCATGGTTGGTGTTCAGGACGCGATTCTCGACGTCGGTGATGCGCGTCTCCGGTCCCACGCTGGCGTAGGCTTCCTCGAGGATGCCCATGTAGCCGGGGAAGCGTTCGAGCATCAGCGGAATGCCGCAGTTGTGGAACAACCCGAGGGTGTAGGCCTCATCGGGCGACGGATGGCCGATGCGCTTGGCCAGGGTCAGACAGGTGCTGGCGACATCCTGCGCCGAATCCCAGAAGCGGTTGAGGGTGACGATGGCCGCATCGGTCAGCTCGCCGCGGATCGACTGGGCGTTGATCAGGTTGATCACCGAGTGGCAGCCGAGCAGGTTGACCGCCTGCTGGATCGAGGCGATGCGGTTGGCAAGGCCGAAGAACGGCGAGTTGACGGTCTTGAGCAGGGCGCCGGAGAGACCCGGATCCTGGCTGATCAGCCGAGCAATGGCACGCAGATCCGGGTCGGGCATGACCTGCTCCATCTGCAGGTCGACCATGATCTGCGGCTGCGGGGGGACGCTGATGCCCTGCAGCACGCTGCGGATCTGCTCGTCGGTGAGTTCGATGGACATGGTTTGACTCGGCCCGGCAACCAGCACAAGGCCACTAGGGAAGGAGTGCGAACTTTGGCCGAGTTCATGGTCGGATTTCAAGTAGACCGATTTGTAATCCGACGAGGAGGAAACGAAATGGCCGATACCCTGAAAGGCAAACGCGTGGCGATCCTGGTGACCGACGGTTTCGAGCAGGTCGAGCTGACCGGCCCGAAGGAAGCGCTGGAAAATGCCGGCGCGGTCGCCGAGATCATCTCGGCGTCCAATGGCGAAGTCACTGGCTGGAACCACACCACGCCAGCCAGCAAGTTCCACGTCGACAAGACCTTCGACACCATCCACATGGAAGACTACGACGCCGTGTTGCTACCGGGCGGCGTGGTCAACTCCGACACCATCCGCACCGACGAGATGGCGCTAGAGCTGGTCCGCGACGCCGCGCGGGCGAACAAGACCATCGCGGTGATCTGCCATGGCGCCTGGCTGCTGGCCTCGGCCGACCTGGTCAAGGGCAAGAAGATGACCAGCTGGCCGTCGCTGACCGATGACTTGAAGAACGCCGGTGCCGAGTGGGTCGACCAGCAGGTGGTCGTCGACGGCCACCTGATCAGCAGCCGCAAACCGGACGACATCCCCGCCTTCAGCGACGCCTTGATCAAGGCGCTCGCCGCCTGACGGAACGAAGCCGGAAGCCGAAGGCGGCCGGCGGTTGAACGCGGGGCATCGGGCGTCACCGCGTCCGCCGAAACGTTCACCTAGCGCTGCTTCGGTATTTTCGGGGCGGGATGCTTCGACCGCCCCTTCCGCCCAGCGCCGAGCATCGTTCGGCGCCCTTCTTCCCCGGCGCGTTAATCGGCTTTTGCCCCTATAATCGCGCCCTTTTCCCCGGAGCCGCCCCGATGACCCTGCCCAGCCTGCGCCTCAAAGCCAATGCCGATCGCCGCCTGCGCGCGGGCCACCTGTGGGTATACAGCAACGAGGTGGACACCACTGCAACGCCATTGAACAGTTTGCAGCCGGGTGACCAAGCCATTCTCGAGGCGGCCGGCGGCAAGCCATTGGGCATCGTCGGCGTCTCCCCCAACAATCTGATCTGCGCGCGGCTGCTGTCACGTGACCTCAAGCACAGCCTGGACAAGTCGCTGCTGGTGCATCGCATCCAGGTCGCGCTGTCGCTGCGAGATCGGCTGTTCGATCAGCCCTGCTACCGCCTGATCTACGGTGATTCCGACCTGCTGCCGGGCCTGGTGGTGGACCGTTTCCACGACCACCTGGTGGTGCAGTTGGCCTCGGCGACCATGGAGCGTAACCGCGACGCCGTGCTCGAAGCTCTGGTGCAAGTGCTGAAGCCGCGCGGCGTGCTGTGGAAGAACGACTCCAGCGCCCGCGAGGCCGAAGGCCTTGAGCGCTACGTCGATACTGCGTTCGGCGTGGTACCGGAATGGGTGGCGCTGGAAGAGAACGGCGTGAAGTTCGAAGCGCCGGTGCTGCAAGGCCAAAAGACCGGCTGGTTCTACGACCACCGCATGAACCGTGCGCGCCTGGCGCCCTACGTCAAAGGCAAGCGCGTGCTCGATCTGTTCAGTTACATCGGCGGATGGGGCGTGCAGGCGGCGGCCTTCGGTGCCAGCGAAGTCTTCTGCGTCGATGCTTCGGCCTTCGCCCTGGATGGCGTGGAGCGCAACGCCGCGCTCAATGGTGTCGCCGAGAAGATGACCTGCGTCGAGGGCGATGCGTTCGAAGCGATGAAAGAACTGAAAAACGCCGAGGAGCGGTTCGACGTGGTGATCACCGACCCGCCCGCCTTTATCAAGCGCAAAAAGGACCTGAAGAACGGCGAGGCGGCCTATCGCCGGCTCAACGAGCAGGCCATGCGCCTGCTGAACAAGGACGGCATCCTGGTCAGCGCCAGCTGCTCGATGCACCTGCCCGAAGACGACCTGCAGAACATCCTGCTCGGCAGCGCACGGCACCTGGACCGCAACATCCTGCTGCTCGAACGCGGCGCCCAGGGCCCCGACCACCCTGTCCATCCGGCCATTCCGGAGACGCGCTACATCAAGAGCCTGACCTGCCGCATCCTCCCCAACAGCTGATCGCTGCAGCGGCGGCCCTCGCCCCCGGAGCGGTACGCGAGGGCCGCACGGCGACTACTCGATGCCCTTGCGCTGCTCCGTCCACAGCAGGCTCGTACACAGGCTGCAGAACCGGCCGTAGAAGGTATCCCGAGCCGTTTCATCCTCCATCAGGTGATAACGGAACCAGGCCGTGGACGGTCCGCGATAGGCGCCACCGTCGCCGACCGGTTCGAAATGACTCACATAACGCCGTTCACCCCAGAACACCGGAACGTTCGCCCGGCTGTAGACCGGCTGCGCATTCAGATAGGGGAAGGCAATGGTGTCGCCACCGCCGGACATGAGAAACATCGGGCCGTTCTGATTGCGTTGCGATGATGAATCGTGCCCCAGGCCTATGGTGTATGGCTGGATGGGTGCGGTCACGCTGACGCGATCGTCCTGCCCCGCCATGATCGATCCACCGCCACCCTGGGAATGGCCTGAGGTGCCCACCCGCCCGGTATTGAGCACGCCGACGTAAGTGCCGAAGGTCCGGTTGCTCTCCTGCACCAGGTAATCGAGGCAGGCCAGCATCTGCTGACCCGTTCCGGCGTTTGAGGTCTCCGCCGCGGCGACCACGAACCCGTGGCTCGCCCAGTGCGACAACAGCCCGGAATAGGCGGTTGGCCCCGTCCCGGTGCCGTTTCCCCAGAGCAGCACGGGATGCCGCACGCCGTTCTGGCCGAGCGTGGCCGGCCGGTAGATTCGACAGTTGGGGCCTTCGCTGCGGCTGGTGGTGGCATAGGGCCCGGTGCGCTCGAAGCTAGATACCCCGGGGAACGGCGTACCGGGCGTATCCGGCAATGGCGCGGCGATAGCAGTCCCGCAAAGCGCCGCGCCCAGCGCTACGGTTAGCCTGCTGAGGCTGAAGTTCAGCATGGTGCATTTCCTCTTTGTTGTTCTGATTGTCATGCGGACGCTCACGCGGGATCGGCACCCGAGCCGGCATGTCGCGCCTGCCCTTCGCCGTCGGGTACTGCGCAGGCCCAGGCGGCCGAAACAACCCTAGCCAGCCGGAGCGGGAGGCCACCGAATGGGCTGGATGGCAGGACGAACGGGCACAATCAGGGCGCCTGAATGACGCGTCATCAATTCCAGTGTTGATGACGGGGCGCCGGTGATCACGTCGCCTGGCCCGCTCGCGGGAACGCGCGTAGAATCAGGTGCATTCCTCGCCACCATCCGCCGGCGGGCCAGTGAGCCCCGGCCGCACGAGCCCTACCCGCCTCGTCCCGGCCCATCCGCACGCACGGTCACCTTCCGTTGCACGCAGCTCACCATAAGCACCATTCGACCCGTTGATTAGCCGCAGGAACCGTCATGCCTGACTATCGTTCGAAAACCTCCACCCACGGCCGCAACATGGCCGGCGCCCGTGCCCTGTGGCGTGCCACCGGCATGAAGGATGAAGACTTCAAGAAGCCGATCATCGCCATCGCCAACTCCTTCACCCAGTTCGTGCCCGGCCACGTCCACCTGAAGGATCTGGGCCAGCTGGTCGCCCGCGAGATCGAAAAGGCCGGTGGCGTGGCCAAGGAGTTCAACACCATCGCGGTCGACGACGGCATCGCCATGGGACACGACGGCATGCTTTATTCGCTGCCTTCGCGCGAGATCATCGCCGACTCGGTCGAATACATGGTCAACGCGCACTGCGCCGACGCCATCGTCTGCATCTCCAACTGCGACAAGATCACCCCCGGCATGCTGATGGCCGCCTTGCGCCTGAACATCCCGGTGGTGTTCGTCTCCGGTGGCCCGATGGAAGCCGGCAAGACCAAGCTCGCCAGCCACGGCCTGGATCTGGTCGACGCCATGGTCATCGCCGCCGACAGCTCGGCGTCCGACGAGAAGGTCGCTGAATACGAGCGCAGCGCCTGCCCGACCTGCGGCAGCTGCTCGGGCATGTTCACGGCCAACTCGATGAACTGTCTGACCGAAGCCCTGGGCCTGGCCCTGCCGGGCAACGGCTCGACGCTCGCCACCCACTCTGACCGCGAACAGCTGTTCCTGCGCGCCGGACGCCTGGCCGTCGAGCTGTGCCAGCGCTACTACGGTGAAGGCGACGAATCGGTACTGCCGCGCAACATCGCCAATATCCGCGCCTTCGAGAACGCCATGACCCTGGATATCGCCATGGGTGGCTCGACCAATACCATCCTGCACCTGCTGGCCGCCGCCCAGGAGGCCGAGGTCGACTTCGACCTACGCGCCATCGACGCGTTGTCACGCAAGGTGCCGCAACTGTGCAAGGTGGCGCCGAACATCCAGAAGTACCACATGGAAGACGTGCACCGCGCCGGCGGCATCTTCTCCATCCTCGGCGAACTCGCCCGCGGCGGCCTGCTGCATACCGACGTGCCTACCGTGCACAGCCCGAGCATGGAAGAAGCGATTGCCCGCTGGGACATCACCCAGACGCAGGACGAAGCCGTGCATACCTTCTTCCGCGCGGGTCCGGCCGGTATCCCGACGCAGACCGCCTTCAGCCAGTCAACGCGCTGGGACAGCCTCGACGATGACCGCGCCAATGGCTGCATTCGCAGCGTCGAGCATGCCTATTCGCAGGAAGGCGGCCTGGCGGTGCTCTACGGCAACATCGCGCTGGATGGCTGCGTGGTGAAGACCGCCGGCGTGGACGAATCCATCCACGTGTTCGAAGGCACGGCCAAGGTCTTCGAAAGCCAGGACGCCGCGGTCAAGGGCATCCTCGGCGACGAGGTGAAGGCCGGTGACATCGTCATCATCCGCTACGAAGGTCCGAAGGGTGGCCCGGGGATGCAGGAAATGCTCTACCCGACCTCCTATCTGAAGTCCAAGGGACTCGGCAAGGAATGCGCCCTGCTCACCGACGGCCGCTTCTCCGGCGGCACCTCGGGCCTGTCGATCGGCCATGCCTCGCCGGAAGCCGCGTCGGGCGGCGCCATCGGCCTGGTGCGCGACGGCGACAAGGTGCTGATCGACATCCCCAACCGCAGCATCAACTTGCTGGTCTCGGATGAAGAGTTGTCGCACCGTCGCATCGAGCAGGACAAGCTCGGCTGGAAGCCGGCCAAGCCGCGCACGCGCAAGGTGACCACCGCGCTCAAGGCCTACGCCCTGCTGGCGACCAGTGCCGACAAGGGCGCGGTGCGCAACAAGGCGATGCTGGACGACTGATCGGCGGGTTCGCGGATCAAAAAAAGCCCGACCTCGTGTCGGGCTTTTTCGTTCTACTCGGAGATCGATGGTTCCAAACGCAGGTCACCGATTTGCAGCGCCTGATAGCGCGGCACGACCCGCTCCACCTCGCCGGCGCGCAACTGCTCGGCCAGCGTGTCGCCATTCAGAGCCTGCCCTCCGGCGACGCGCAACTGGCCGATCCAGCGCCAATCGCCGACCGCATTGCGCTGCAGCACCGGAACGATGCGCAGGCGCTCGCCTCTTAACAGCAGCGCTTCGGACTGGCCGTCGCCGTCGAGATCGATCGCGAACAATCGGCAGTCATCCGCGCATTCCTGCGGCGCCACGGCGCGCGCGAGCGAGCCACCCTCGTCGGCCAGCGCCTCGCCGATCCAGCTGACCGGCGGCGCCAGGGCGACCGTCTGCTCACGGCGCCAGCCCCAGTAGCTGTCCGTCTCGTCGAGGCGTTGCAGCTCGACCTGCAGCGCTTCCACCCGCGCCGGTTCCAGGTCAGGACCGGCAAGCCGCTGACGAAGCCGCGCGAGCTGCGTGCGCCCCGGTTCGCCGAGCTGAAACCTCAAGGCGCCCAGATCGGTGCGTTCGAGCGGCACGCCGGCATCGAGCAGGCGCCCGTACTGACTGGCCGCACTGAGCTGCAACGGGCTCAGCGGCGGAACGTGCAACCCGACCAGCAGCAGTGCGGCGAACAACGCCAAGGCCGGGTTGCTCGTGCGCAGCCCGCAAAGCCAGCCGCCGCAGCGCCGCCATACGGCCGTGGCCAACGCCAGCGCATGAAGCACGGCCATCAGCGTGGCGACGGCGGCGAACACCCGCTCGGGGGTCAGCCCGTACTGGTCGATGCGCAGCCAGAGCGCATAGGCTGCCAGGCCCGTTAGGATCGGCAGGCCATGCGCGCTGGCCTCGATCAGCAGGCGCAGCGGGCGTGGATAGGGGCTGGGCTGCCGGCCGTCCTGCACCACACCGTTGAGCAACACGAGGTGCGCGAAGGCCAGGGTCAACAGGATCGGCGTCGCATGCCGCGTCGCCCAGAGCGGGCCGACGCCAGTGAATGGCAGAAACAGGAGGAACAGCAGCAGGATCAGGGTCGTCAGCGGCAGCAGAAACCGGCACATGGCCTGCACACCGTTGCGCAGTGCATCGACCATCTGGCCGCGCTCCAGGCCGATCCACAGGCCGAGGGCGAAGACGGTGGCGCTGGCGATCCAGACAAAGCCGGCCGATTCGAAGAAGGTCTCGAAGGCCTCGATGCCGACCAGCTTGAACAGCCCGGCCCAAAGCAGGATCAGCAGCCAGAACACCAGCAGCAACAGCTGCGCGATGAACAGCAGCAGCCCGTTGTTCACCGCATGGCGGTAGAGCGTGGCGTACTCAGCGCGCCCCCGCCGCTCCGGCTCTCGGGCCTGGATGAAGGGCGTCAGCAGGAAGGCCAGCAGCAGGTTGCTCCACAGCAGCAGGGTGCCACTGGTCTCGTCCAGGTAGTACCAGCGTGGCTGGTCGAACTGCACCGCCAGGGCCGCGGCCAGCAAGGCCGGCAACAGTGCCGCGAGCAGTATCCGCGGGCCGCGACCGGCTTCGCGCAGCGCACCCCACATCAGCTGCAGCTGCCAGCCACCGATCACGGTGAACACCAGCAGAGCCGAGCAGAGCGCGCGCCAGGCGGCGCCCTGCGGCCAGCCCTCGCTCGCGATCCAGAGCGCCAGGCCCTGCACGAGCCCGATCAGCAGGTAGATCCCCAGTGGGCGATTTTCAGTCGACGCTTGCATGCACACCTCTCTGACCGGCCGCCCGATGCGAGGCGGCGCCGCAGTGTGCCGCCGGACAAGGTCGCGCCGCAACGCGACGCGCGCGGGGCGTGATCAGCTCGTCAGCAGATCGCGCACGTGGTCGCCAATCGCCAGTGCCGAAGTCAGGCCGGGCGACTCGATGCCGAACAGGTTCACCAGACCGGGCACACCATGCCGTGTCGGGCCATCGATGCGAAAATCCGCTGCCGGCTCGCCGGGCCCGCTGATCTTTGGCCGGATACCGGTATAGGCCGGTTGCAGTGCGCCATCCGGCAGACCGGGCCAGTAGCGCCGGATGGCGGCATAGAAGCCCTCGGCCCGGTGCTCGTCAAGCTGATAATCGAGGCCGTCGATCCATTCCACATCCGGGCCGAAACGGGCCTGACCGCCCATATCCAGGGTCAGGTGGACGCCGAGCCCGCCCGGTTCGGGCAGCGGATAGACGAGGTGACGAAAGGGCGTCGCGGTTGCCAGGCTGAAATAACTGCCCTTGGCAAAATAGCGCGGCGGCACCGACTCGGGTGCCAGGCCGACGGTCTGTGCGGCGATGAGCGGCGCACCATGGCCGGCGCAGTTGACCACGCTGGCCGCGTGCAGGCTCATTGGCGTCTCGCCGCCGACCTCGACGCGCAAACCCGTCGCCAATACCTCCAGGCGGGCAACCGGAGCGTGCAGCGCGAGCAGCGCACCAGCCGCCTCGGCATCGCCCTGCAGCGCCAACATCAGGGCGTGGCTGTCGACGATGCCGGTGCTGGGTGAAAGCAGCCCGGCGACGGCGGCCAGCTGCGGCTCCAGCGCCAGGATTTCCGCCGCGCCGAGCCGCTGCAGATCGGCCACGCCGTTGGCCGCCGCGTGTGCCTGCAGTTGGTCGAGCCCGGCCAGCTGCGTGGTGTCAGTCGCAACGATGAGCTTGCCGCAGCGCCGATAGGGCACGCCATGGCTGTCACAGAACGCATACAACGCATCCCGCCCGGCCACGCACAAACGCGCCTTCAACGAACCCTGCGGGTAGTAGATACCGGCATGAATGACTTCACTGTTGCGTGAACTCGTGCCGGTGCCGATGGCACCCTCCGCCTCCAGTATCAGCACCTCGCGACCGGCCTGCGCCAGCGCCCGCGCCACGGCAAGCCCTACCACGCCCGCCCCGATGACCACGCAATCGACCCGCTCCATTTTCTTCCCCTTGTGCCAGGCGAGCGCCAGACTGCCGCAAGATCGAACCGCGGCCAAGCTTCAATTGCCCAATCCTCAGGCACACAGGAGAACGCGACCATCATGCGTATTGGCGTCATTTCCGACACCCACGGCCTGCTGCGGCCTGAGGCCACGGCGCTGCTGCAGGATTGCGACCGCCTCATCCACGCGGGAGACATCGGCAAACCGGACGTCCTGTCCGCTCTTCGAGCCCTCGCCCCGCTGGATGCGATCCGCGGAAACGTCGACAGCGATAGCTGGGCCGAAGGCCTTCCCGAACACCTCGACCTGCAGGTGGGCGGCGTGCGCATCCATGTCACGCACGACCTGAAGGCGATGACCCTCGATCCGGCCATCGAAGGCTTCGACGTGGTAATCAGCGGGCATTCCCATCAACCGAAGATCGAGGAAATCGGCGGCGTGCTCTACCTGAATCCCGGCAGCGCTGGTCGCCGACGCTTCAAACTGCCGATCAGCCTGGCCTTGCTGGACATCGAAGACGGCCAGCCCCGGGCGCAACTGGTGACCCTGGGTTGAGTTGAACCGCTGGGCTAACAAAGTCCGCTCCCACGGGCCGCATCAATGGCATCCGCCGCTCAACGAGGCGAAGGCCCTGGCGCGCCTCAGCTGACGCCCATGTAGCGATCGGCGCGATGGTTGATCGCCAGCACCAGGTTCAGCGCCACTGCGCCCAACACCGAGAGCGCGACCTTGTCCAACGGCACGACGAACAGCGCGGTCAGCACGATGGCTGCGTCGACTCCCATCTGGAACGCCCCGGCACGCAGCCCGAACCGCTCCTGCAGATAGAGCGCAAGGATGTTCACCCCGCCGAGGCTGGCGCGGTGACGGAACAGCATCAGCAGGCCGACGCCCATGGCGAAGCCACCGAACAGGGCGGCGTAGTAGACATTCAGCTCGGCAAAGCGAATCCAGCCGGGCGTCAGCTCCGCCAGCAACGCCACCAGCCCAACCGCCCCCATGGTACGCAAGGTGAAACGCCAGCCCATGCGCCAGATCGCCAACAGGTAAAAAGGCACGTTGAGCAGGAAGAACGCCAGGCCGAAGGGCCAGCCGGCCACGTACGTCGCCAGGAATGCGAGCCCGACGGTGCCACCGGTGAGCAAGCCGGCATGGGCATAGAAGGCGATGCCCAGCGCGACCATTGCCGTCCCGAGCACAATGGCCAGCGCGTCTTCCCAGAGCGGGTGACGGACGAAGAGCGGCGCGACGGCCTCGGCCGGGGCGGTATCGGGCGGGTGATGCGGCATGTGAATTCTCGTCGGCGGCTGTCGGGCAAGCCTATCGCCTGACGCCAACATCGGAATTGGCGTCGATCAATCAGAACGGATCGATCAGCTGCGCTGCCAGGTCTCGAAGCGGTAGGCGGGCGCATCACCTTCAGCCGGATGGGCCTGGCTGTCGACCCGCTGCCACTGCGTCTCGTCGAAGGCCGGGAAGAAGGCGTCACCTTCTGGCGTTGCGTGGATGCGCGTCAGGTACAGGCGCTGTGCCCGCTGCAGTGCCTGCGCATAGAGCTGCGCGCCACCGATCAGCATCACCTCGTCCACGCCCTGCCCGCGCGCCCATTGCTCGGCGCGGACCAGCGCGGCATCGAGCGAGGTGAAGGTCTCGGCACCCTCGAGCTGCAGATCCGGCTGGCGGCTGACGACCAGGTTGAGCCGGCCCGGCAGCGGGCGGCCGAGCGAATCCCAGGTCTTGCGGCCCATGACGATGGGCTTGCCAAGGGTCATCGCCTTGAAATGCTTGAGATCGGCGGGCAGATGCCAGGGCATCCGGTTATCGCGGCCGATGACGCGGTTGTCCGCGAGCGCCGCGATCATCGCGAGGGGGAATGGGGTCTGGGTCATGGCGGCGAGGATAGCAGAGGCCCTTGCGACCGTCAGCGGCGCCAGCGACATGTCAGCATCACGAAACGGTCACTCGGCGGCCACCTGAGCGTCAAACGCTCGTCACTGATAGCCTGCAGGCTGACCGCTCCCCCTTCCGACGGAGACGTCCCGCATGGTCCGCCACAGCCGCATCACCCTGCGCCACCTGCTCGCTGCCTGCAGCCTCCTGCTGCCAGCCGCCGCGTTCGCCGCCTCGCCCGATTCGTCGAATACCGCCAAACCGAACGCCCGAGACGAGCCCACCCCGCTGGTCATCGCCCACCGTGGCGCCAGCGGCTACGTACCGGAGCACACCCTGGCCTCCTATGCACTGGCCATTCTGCAAGGCGCCGACTACATCGAACCGGACCTGGTAATGACCCGTGATGGCCAGCTGGTCGCTCGTCACGACAACGAGCTGGGCCTGACCACGGATGTCGCCGATCATCCCGAATTCGCTGATCGCAAGCGTACCCAGGAGGTCGACGGTGTCAGCCTGACCGGCTGGTTCAGCGAAGACTTCACCCTGGCCGAGCTGAAAACCCTGCGCGCCATCGAACGCATCCCTGACATCCGGCCCGGAAACGCCCGCATGGATGGCAGCCTGGAGATCCCGACCCTGCAGGAAATCATCGATTTGGTGAAAACCATGCAGCTCAGCGAGCGCCGCCGCATCGGCCTGTATATCGAGACCAAGCACTCGACGCACTTCCAGCAGCTCGGTCTGGCCATGGAGCGGCCGCTTGTACGCACCCTGCACCGCAACGGCTACGCTGGGCGCAACGCGCCGGTCTATATCCAGTCGTTCGAAGTCGATAACCTCAAAACGCTGAGCCGCCTGACCCAACTACGCCTGGTGCAACTGTTCGGCGGCGGTCAGCCGTATGACCAGCAGGTGCGCGGCAGCGACCTGACCTACGCGAAGATGGCGACAGCCGACGGCCTCAAGGCGATCGCCCGATATGCCGCGGGCGTCGGCCCGGAGAAAAGCTACATCATCCCGCGCGACGCCAATGGCAACCTCGGCGAGCCCACCGACTTCGTGCCGAATGCCCACGCCGCTGGCCTGAAAGTGCACCCCTACACCTTCCGCGCGGAAAACACCTTCCTGCCGACCAACCTTCGCAACGGCGACGAACCGTCCGAACGCGGTGACATCGAAGCCGACATCCAGGCCTACCTCGACGCCGGCATCGACGGCCTGTTCATCGACCAGCCGGACATCGCAGTGAAGGTTCGCGCTCAGGCCGAATGACGGTCAGGAGAACAAAGAAAGAAAGGCGGCAGGGAAGCCGCCCCGGCCAATCACTGGCGGATGGCGGTGCAGCACCCTCCGCCCTGGCGACTTGACCGATTTCACTCTTCCGGCGAGCAACGTTATTCTCAGAACCAAGCCCCTCCACGAGAAGCCGCGTGCCCGCTCCTCATCACCCGCTGCTGAGTCAATCCCTCCACTCGACCGCCTCTGGCTGACCGAAGCCATCCGCCTGCGCGAAGAGCATGCCGGGCCGCTCGATGATGCCGAGGCGAATCGTCTGGCCCGTGCGCAGGGCGGCGCGTTGTCGGAATTGATCCAGCACCGCGCGCTGTGGCTGGCGCGCCGCGACGGCCTGATCGAGGCGCTGCGGCATTGGCGGCAAGGGGCGAAGCTGGCTGGCATCGTGCTCGTTCTGCTGGCGCTGTTCACCGGCGCAGGGCTCGCCCTGGCGGCGCTGGGCGACGGCGTGCGGCCGGTCAACGTGTTCTGGGCACTGGGTAGCCTGCTCGGGCTGAATCTCTTGACGCTGCTGGGCTGGCTGCTGGGTTTTCTGCTGGCGGGCGACGCCGGCGGTGCACTGGGCCGCCTGTGGCTCTGGCTCAGCGAAAAACTCGCCCGCGATGCACGCGCCGCGCAACTGGCGCCGGCCTTGCTGGTGGTGCTTGAGCAGCGGCGTCTGGGCCGGTGGTTGCTGGGGCTCGGCGTGCACGGCCTGTGGCTGGCGGCAATGGCCAGCGCCGTCCTGACCCTGCTCGCGCTGCTCGCCACGCGGCGCTATGGCTTCGTCTGGGAAACCACCATTCTTGGCGAAAGCACTTTCATCAACCTGACCCAGGCGCTCGGCACGCTGCCCGCGCTGCTCGGCTTCAGCGTGCCGGACATCGAACAGATCCGGGCAAGCGGCGCGCTGCAGAGCGGTGCCGAGGGCGCTCGTCAGAGCTGGGCCGGCTGGCTGATCGGTGTGGTGCTGATCTATGGATTGTTGCCACGCTTGCTGCTCGCGCTGTTCTGCCACTGGCATTGGCGGCGCGGGCGCGCCGCGCTGGGTCTGGATCTCCAGTTGCCCGCCTACCGCCTGCTGCGCGAACGCTTGCAGCCACCCAGCGAGCGCCTTGGCATCAGCGATGCCGCACCCGAGCGCTTACCCATTTCTACCGCCGGTGCCCGTCTGGACGGCAGCGAGGGTGCCGTGCTGGTCGCGATCGAGCTGGATCAGAGCCAGCCCTGGCCGCCCAAGCTGCCCAGCACCGTCGCCGACGCCGGCGTGCTTGACGATCGCGAGCAGCGCCGCCGACTGCTCGACCAACTGACCCGCTTCCCCCGCAGCGTCTGGCCATCGCCTGTGACCCTCGCCGTTCGCCGGACCGGGGCACCCTGGCGCTGATCGGCGAGCTGAGCCGTTGCGCCGCCCAAAGCCGCGTCTGGCTCATGCAGCCACCCGCAGGCGAGGCACTCGACAGTGATCGCCTGCAGGATTGGAAGCGGGCGCTGGACGGCCTGACCTTGCCGCATTCCTGCAGCGCACCATTGACCTGGCTGGAGCATGGACATGACTGACGCGCTCGGAGGGGTTCGGGTAGACGCCCGCGGGCTCCCACGCCAGCCCCATGAAGCGGAGCCTTCATCATGACCGCACCTCTGCGCCTTGCCCTGGTCGGCCATACCAACGTCGGCAAGACCTCACTGCTGCGCACCCTGACCCGGGACGTCGGCTTTGGCGAGGTCTCGCATCGGCCCAGTACAACCCGCCACGTCGAAGGCGCACGGTTATCGGTGGATGGCGAACCGCTGCTGGAGCTGTACGACACGCCCGGCCTGGAAGATGCCATCGCCTTGCTCGACCATCTGGAACGGATCGAGCGCCCCGGCGAACGCCTCGACGGCCCGGCGCGCACCGCGCGTTTTCTCGAAGGCAGCGAGGCGCGCCAGCGCTTCGAACAGGAGGCCAAGGTGCTGCGCCAGCTTTTGGCCAGCGACGCGGGGCTCTACGTCATCGATGCACGCGAGCCGGTGCTGGCCAAGTACAAGGACGAGCTGGCGGTGCTGGCCGGCTGCGGCAAGCCTTTGCTGCCGGTCCTCAACTTCGTCGCCCAGCCCGGGCATCGCGAGGAGCAATGGCGCGAAGCCCTGGCACGGCTGGGCCTGCATGCGCTGGTGCGGTTCGACAGCGTCGCACCACCGCTCGACGGCGAGCGGCGTCTCTACGAAAGCCTGGCGCTGCTGCTGGAGCAGTCGCGTCCCAAGTTGCAGCGGTTGATCGACGATCACGAAGCCCAGGCCATCGCCCGGCTGAGCGAGGGCAATCGGCTGATTGCCGAACTGCTGATCGACGTCTCCGCCTGCCGGCGCCGTGTGGCGGCCCAGCCTGAACTCGAGCGCGGCGCCATACGCGAATTGCACGACGCGGTGCGCGCGCGCGAACAACGCTGCGTCGACGCCCTGCTGCGCCTCTACGCGTTCCGCCCGCAGGATGCTGCCGCCGCGGATCTGCCCCTGCTCGACGGCCGGTGGGGCGACGATCTGTTCAATCCGGAAACCCTCAAGCAACTCGGCGTGAAGATCGGCGGCGGCATGGCCGCGGGCGCTGCAGCCGGCGCCGGGGTCGATCTGATGGTCGGCGGAATCACCCTGGGCGCGGCAGCCTTGCTCGGTGCGATTGCCGGCGGTGGTGCGCAGACCGCGCGGCATTACGGCAACCGGCTGCTTGGCAAGCTCAAGGGCGAGCGCGAGCTGACCGTCGACGATGCCGTGCTGCGCCTGCTCGCCCTGCGCCAGCGTCAGTTGCTGAGCGCCCTGACCGCGCGAGGGCATGCCGCGATGGAGGCGATCCGCCTGGATCAGCCGGATGACAAGGCCTGGCGTGAAGGCAGACTGCCCGAGGCGCTGCACCGTTGCCGTGCGCATCCGGACTGGTCGTCGCTGAACCCCGGCGCGCGCCTGGAGCAAGCCGAACGCCAGCAACAGCTGGCCGCGCTGCAAAACAGCCTGCAGGACAGCTAGGCAGGCGCCGACGCCGCGTGCCCGGGCTGCGACGATGTCGGGCGCGCCGCTGAGCGCAGGGCACAGAAGGTGGCGGCGAGGATCAGCAGCCCGCCGAGCCAGCCTTGCAAGCCTAACCGCTCGCCCAGCCAGAGCCCGGCAATCAGGGCGCCGAACAGCGGCTCGGAACCCATCAGCAGCGACACCCGCGTCGCGCTGGTCCGCCCCAGCGCGCGGTTCTGCACATAGAGCGCAAAGAGGGTGGCGAACCCCACCAGGTACAGGGCCGCGCTCCAGAAAACGGGGCTCGTCGGCAAGGCCGGCAAACCACCGGGCAGCGACACACCCAGCAGCAGGCAGCCCGAGGCCACCACGCCGCTCTGCACCGCCGTCAGGGCGAGCGGCGGCACCTGCTCACTGGCCGTCAGGCGCCTGGTCAGGCAGACGAGCACGGCGCGCAGCAGCGCGGCCGCGAGCATCAGGCCGTCACCCAGATTGAGCGTCATCCCCACTCCCCCGTCAGCAGCCAGACACCAACCACGGACAGAACGCTGGCCGCAAACAGCAAACCGCTCGGGCGCTGGCGCAGCATCATCCACTCCACGAAAGGCGTGAATACCACGCAGAGGCTGATGAGGAATGCCGCGTTGCTGGCGGTGGTCAGCATCACGCCCCAGGTTTCGCAGAGAAAGATGCCCAGCATCACCAGGCCCAGCGGCACTCCGGGGCGAACCGCCCGCCGCCCGTCGCCGCGTAGCTGCGGCAGGAGCAGAACGAAGGTCAGCCCGAAGCGTATCGCCAGGAAACCGAGCACCGGGTAGAACCACAGGGCCTGCTTGGCCACTGCGTAACTGCTGCCCCAGATGATGGCCACCAGCAAAAGCATGGCGTCTGCCAACCCGATGGTGCGATGCGTCGTAACGTGCCAGCCCTGCATCTGTCCTCTCCTCTCGACCGGAAGTCTGAATTGTCCATTGCTACCGATCGCTTGATAATCCATCGAAACGGACCAGGACTTGTTCACCATGAGCACAAATGACAGGACGGCGCTTTTACCGGGCATGGCCGTCTTTGCCCGCGTGGTCGAAGCCGGGAGTTTTTCCGCCGCGGCGCGGCAGCTGGGCACCACGGCGTCGGCCGTGAGCCGTCAGGTGGCACGCCTGGAACAGGCGCTGTCCCTGCGGTTACTGGAGCGCACCACGCGCCAGTTACGGCTCAACGAGGCCGGTCAGGAGTTCTATGCCCATTGCCGGTCAATGCTGGACGCGGCCGACGAGGCGCTGGCAGTCGGCGAACGCCTGATGCGGCGTCCGCGCGGCCTGGTGCGCCTGAGCGTCCCCAAGGCCTACGGCAAGTTCGTCATCAGCCCCTTGATGCCCGGTTTTCTGCACCGTTATCCGGAAGTGGATGTGCAGCTGCAGATCAGCGACCAGAGCCGAGCCTGGTCGAAGATGGCTTCGACCTGTTGATCAAGGTAACCGACCAGCCGCCCGGAGGCCTCGCCGGCAAGCCCCTGGCCGCCGTGCGCCAGTTGCTCTGTGCCAGCCCGACCTACCTGCGTGAGCACGGCACGCCGCAGCATCCCCAGGCACTGCTCAGACACAGCTGCCTGTTCCTGGGCGAGCGGCCCGGCGACGACCGCTGGCATTTCAGCAACGGGGCGCAACAGGAGGTGGTGACGGTAAGGGGCCGCTACATCAGCAACCACAGCGAGGCGCGGCTGGAGGCGGCACTGGCCGACCTCGGCATCACGGTACTACCGCACTTCACGGCCGAGGGGCACTGGCCGAGGGGCGTCTGGTCGAAGTCCTGGCGCCCTGGCGCTACACCGGCTCGTACCAGGGCGCTGCCTGGCTGCTGTGGCGGCAGAACCTGCATCTGCCACCGAAACAGCGGGTACTCATCGACTATCTGAGCGAGGCCTTGGCTCAGGGCTGAGCTGCCCCGCTCGGCCGATCAATCGCGCTTGGCGACCTCTTCGGCCATGCGGGTCAGGCCGAGGTGACGGACGTCGGTGCCGCGGACCAGGTAAATCACCATCTCGGCGATGTTGCGTGCGTGGTCGCCGATCCGCTCCAGCGAGCGCAGTACCCAGATGACGCTGAGCACGCGGGAGATCGAGCGCGGGTCTTCCATCATGTAGGTGACCAGCTCGCGCAGGGCGGTCTTGTACTCGCGATCGACCGTCTTGTCGTACTGCGCCACCGACAGCGCGAGGTCGGCATCGAAGCGGGCGAAGGCATCGAGCGCTTCCTGCACCATCCGGCGCACCTGGTCGCCGATATGGCGGACCTCGACGTAGCCGCGAGGCGACTCGCCGTCCTCGCAGAGTTCGATGGCGCGACGGGCGATCTTGGTCGCTTCGTCACCGATGCGTTCGAGATCGATCACCGACTTGGAGATGCTGATGATCAGGCGCAGGTCGGAGGCCGCCGGCTGGCGACGGGCGAGGATGCGAATGCATTCCTCGTCGATGTCGCGCTCCATGTGGTTGATCTGGTCGTCGACGTCACGCACCTGCTGCGCCAGCCCTGAATCGGCCTCGATCAGTGCGGTGACGGCATCGTTGACCTGCTTCTCCACCAGTCCGCCCATGGCCAGGAGATGGCTGCGCACCTCTTCGAGCTCGGCGTTGAACTGCTGGGAAATGTGTTGGGTGTGACTGTCTTTGCTGATCATGTGCGAACCCTTGCGAAACTGTTTTTCTTTCGCCGGACGGGCCGGCCTTTGGCAAATCGTGGGCGGGTCTTGGCTCGGGCGCAGACAGTACCTACGAGTACGCAAGCGCGCCCGACGACGCCAGGGCGGTTTCACATGGCCTCAACCGTAGCGGCCAGTGATGTAATCCTCTGTCTGCTTCTTTTCCGGGTTGGTGAACAGCGTATCGGTGTCGCCGTACTCGATCAGCTTGCCCATGTACATGAATGCCGTGTAGTCGGAGACGCGCGCGGCCTGTTGCATGTTGTGGGTGACGATGACGATGGTGTACTTGGCCTTCAGCTCGTAGATGAGCTCCTCGACCTTCAGCGAGGAGATCGGATCGAGCGCCGAGCTCGGCTCGTCGAGCAGCAGCACTTCGGGCTGCACGGCGATGGTACGGGCGATGACCAGGCGCTGCTGCTGGCCGCCAGAGAGGCCGAGCGCCGATTCGTGCAGGCGGTCCTTCACTTCATCCCAGAGCGCGGCGCCCTTGAGCGCCCATTCGACCGTCTCGTCCAGCACGCGCTTCTGCTTGATGCCCTGGATGCGCAGGCCGTAGATCACGTTCTCGTAAATGCTCTTGGGGAACGGGTTGGGCTTCTGGAACACCATGCCGACACGACGCCGCAGATCGGCGACATCCTCGCCCTTGCGGTAGATGTTGGTGCCGTCCAGGCGAATCTCGCCCTCGATGCGGCAGCCGTCGACCAAGTCGTTCATGCGGTTGAAGCAACGCAGCAGGGTCGATTTGCCGCAACCGGACGGGCCGATGAAGGCGGTCACACGCTGGCGCGGGATGTTCATGCTGATGTTGTAAAGCGCCTGCTTTTCGCCGTAGTAAAGGCTCAGATCCGGCACTTCGAGGGCCACCTGCTCGCTGGCCAGGTTCAGGGCGCGCTTGTCACGACCCAGCGCCGAAATGTCGATGGAATGCGTCTTTGCTTGTGACATGAATGTCTCCGTAGTCGCTGGAGGCCAGAGGCTCGAGGCTGGACGCGGTCGGTGCCGTGTGTTCGTCCAGCGTCTGGCCTCCAGCGCTTTTATCGGCGGTTAATGGTCGAGCGCTTTGTATTTTTCGCGCAGATGGTTACGAATCACGACCGCGGTCAGGTTGAGGATGGCGATGACCAGTACCAGCAGCAGCGCAGTCGCATAGACCAGGGGCCGAGCCGCCTCCACGTTGGGGCTCTGGAAGCCGACATCGTAGATGTGGAAGCCCAGGTGCATGATCTTCTGGTCCAGGTGCAGGTAGGGGTAGTTGCCGTTGAGCGGCAGGCTCGGGGCCAGCTTGACCACGCCCACCAGCATCAGCGGCGCCACTTCGCCAGCGGCGCGCGCCACGGCGAGGATCAGGCCGGTCATCATCGCCGGGCTGGCCATCGGCAGTACCACCTTCCAGAGCGTCTCGGACTTGGTCGCACCCAGTGCCAGCGAACCTTCACGGAGGATCCGCGGAATCCGCGCCAGGCCTTCCTCGGTGGCGACGATCACTACCGGCAGCGTCAGGATCGCCAGCGTCAGCGAGGCCCACATCAGGCCGGGCGTGCCGAACACCGGCGCCGGTGCCGCTTCCGGGTAGAAGATGCGGTCGAGCGAGCCGCCAAGCACATAGACGAAGAAGCCCAGGCCGAACACGCCGTAGACGATCGAGGGCACGCCGGCGAGGTTGTTGACCGCAATGCGGATGATCCGGGTCAGCACGCCCTGCTTGGCGTATTCGCGCAGGTAGACTGCCGCGATCACGCCGAACGGGGTCACGATGACCGCCATGATGATGGTCATCAGCACGGTGCCGAAGATGGCCGGGAAGATACCGCCCTCGGTGTTCGCCTCACGCGGCTCGTCGCTGACGAACTCCCATATCTTGGCGAAGTAGAAACCCAGCTTGTCCGGCAGCGACATGGCGTTGGGCCGGTAGGCGCGCACCACCTTGCCCAGGCTGAGTTCCTTTTCCTGGCCATCCATGGTTCGCATGGTGATGCTGTCGCGGTTGAACGCCCTGTGCAGCGCGACCAGCTCGTTCTCCAGCGCCTTGTATTCGGCATCCCACTGGGCGCGCTCGGCGTCCAGCTCGGCCTGGGCCGCGGTGTCGAGCTGCCCATCGAGTTCGAGCTTGCGGGTCTTCAGGCGCAGGCGCTCCAGCCCGTAGTTGATTCGCCCGATGTCGACCGCCTCCAGGCGAGCGATCTGCTGATGCAGCTCGTCGATGCGCTCGATGCGCTGCTGCAGCTCACCCCAGGCTGCCTCGCCTTCGGCGACCAGGGTGCCTTCCTCCTTGACCGCCAGCAGCTCACCATAGAAGTTGCCCCACTCGCGGCGCTCCAGGACGACGAGATCGGTAGGCTTGCGCTGGTCGCTCAGCCACTCGCCCACGACCCAGGAGAAATCCGCGCCGTAGACCTCACGGTTACCGACCTTGAGCAGCTCGCGGGTCATGAATTCGCCGCCTTCGACGTTGACCGGCAAACCGCTGGCGGCCAGGCGGGCACGCGGCACCTGCTCGGCCTGCACCACCTCGCCGGCCATGATCTTCGGCTCGCCGCCGGGCATCTGGTAGTCGGCGACGATCACGTCCGCGGGCCAGAAATGTTCCAGACCACGCACGGCGATTACCGCCAGCAGGCCCAGTGTCATGATCACGGCGATGGACACGGCGCCGGCATTCATCCAGACCCAGGGGTGCCGCTCTTGATCCAGGTTTTCAGCGAATCCTTTTTCACGGATCGATACCTTTGTCGAAATCTCGTCGCAGCCATGGCTGGCTGCGTGTTGCGCCCGTAGGCACGGTTGGTTGTTACAGGCTGGCGTACTTGCGACGCAGGCGCTGACGGATCAGCTCGGCCAGGGTGTTCATCACGAAGGTGAACATCAGCAGCACCATCGCGGCGAGGAACAGCACGCGATAGTGCGTACTCCCGACCTCCGACTCGGGCATTTCCACCGCGACGTTCGCCGCCAGGGTGCGCATGCCCTCGAAGATGTTCATCTCCATGATCGGCGTGTTGCCGGTCGCCATCAGCACGATCATGGTCTCGCCGACGGCGCGGCCCATGCCGATCATCAAGGCGGAGAAGATGCCCGGGCTTGCCGTCAGCAGAACCACGCGGGTGAGCGTCTGCCAAGGTGTCGCGCCCAGCGCCAGCGACCCCAGGGTCAGGCTCTTCGGTACGCTGAACACGGCATCCTCGGCGATCGAATAGATGGTCGGGATCACCGCGAAGCCCATGGCCAGGCCGATCACCAACGCGTTGCGCTGATCGAAGGGAATGCCCATCTCGTGGGACAGCCAGTGGCGCATGTCACCGTTGAACAGCCAGTTCTCCAGGTAGCCGCTGGCGGCGATCGAACCCCAGCCCACGGCCAGGATCACCGGAATGAGCAGCACCGCTTCCCAGCCATCCGGCACGCTCAGGCGTACGCGCTCGGGCAGGCGGCTCCAGGCCCAGGCGGCGAGCAGGATGCCGATAGGCGTCAGCATCAGCAGGCTGAAAATGCCCGGCAGATGATTTTCCAGGAACGGCGCGAGGAACAGACCGGCGAAGAAACCGAGGATGACCGTCGGCAGCGCTTCCATCAGTTCGATGACCGGCTTGACCTTGCGGCGCAGCGACGGCGCCATGAAATAGGCGGTGTAGAAGGCGGCGCAGATCGCCAGGGGCGCGGCCAGCAACATCGCGTAGAAGGCAGCCTTGAGGGTGCCGAACGCCAGCGGGGAGAGGCTCAGCTTGGGCTCGAAGTCACCGGTCGCGGACGTCGACTGCCAGATGTAATCAGGCTCGGGATAGCTTTCGTACCAGACCTTGCCCCAGCGCGCTCCAGGAAATCTCCGGGTGCGGATTGTCGATCACGAAGCGCTGCAGTTGCCCATCGGATTCAACCAGCAGACGCGTCGCCCGCGGCGACAGCGCGGCCATGGCGGCGCCCTTCGCGACCTGTTCGGTCAGCAGGGTGCGGTGTGCAGTGCTGTGAAAGATGCCGAGTTCGCCGGCACTGTCGAGGGCAAGAAAGCCCTTGCGACGCTCTTCGGGGATGATCTGGGCAATCGGCTGGTCACCCAGCTGGAAGCTGCGGACGCGCTTGAGCTCGGACTGCCCTTCGGCGCCGCGCACCATGAACCACTGCCCGATGCCGCCGGTGGAGTTGCCGACCATCAACGAGATGCCACCGAGCAGCGGGGCGACCGTCGTGATCTCACCCTTGCCTTCGAGCAGCTTGTAACGACCGTTGAGCTGTTTGCGCCGCAGGTCGAACACATCGACGCTGGCCCGGCCGCTGACGGCGAACAGCCAAGTCTGACGCGGGTCGATTCGCAGCGCCTTGATCGGCTCGGACAGCTGCGGCAGCTGCAGCCGTTCTTCTTCCAGCGTGGTTTCGCCAGTCAGCATGTTCTCGGTCGCGGCGATGCGCAGGGCATGCAGGACGCCATCGGTCGCCCCCGCCACCATCAGCGTCTTGCCGTTCAGGCTGATCGCCGCGTGCTCGATCGGACGCCCCTCGGGGTCCAGGTTCAGCGGTGCTTCACCAAGGGAAGTCCACCTGGGGGTGATGGTCTTCTTGCCCTCGGGATAGGTCAGCTTGTAGTTATGCTCGGCCACCAGCACCTGGCCGTTGTCCAGGCCAGCACCATGCGGCGGTTGCCAGGGGTATCCTGCCCGACCGAGACGATGCGAGTACCGGTCGGCAGCGGCAGGTCGACGGTACGAATCAGCTCACCCCGCGGCACGCTGAAGAAACGAACCGCACCATCATCGCCCAGGCGCAGGGCCACCTGATTCTGCTCTTCCATCGCCAGCAGCAGCGGTTCGCCAGCCTCGGCCAGCCAGGCCGGCTGCTGGGCATCACGCGCTTCCATCTCGGCGCCCTGGAACATGGGCGTCACGACCTGCGCGAGGTAGAAGAAGATCAGGCAGATGGCGCCAAGCACGGCGAGGCCGCCAATGGAGACGTACCAGCGCGCCAGGTTGTCTTTCAGCGCACGTATGCGGCGCTTGCGTTGCAGGGCCGGGGTGTTGAAGTCCAGCCGTTGCAGATCGGAATTCGCGCTCATGGTCTCGATATCGTTCATGCGAAGGTCCTGGCCCCTCGGGCCGTTTTGTCCGCCGCGCCGCGTTGGCGCAAGCCAGTTTCCGGCTTGGGGCCGGTCGGGCGCCTAATTTAATGCAGTCGTGTGACAGAAAAATTACAGGCCAATGACACGACAACGCCCGCCAACGCGCTTGGCGTGGCGGGCGTTTGCTCAGCCTGCGGCCGAGGCCGCGAGCCGTGCAGCAGGCCTTAGTTGAGGCCCAGGTCGCTCAGCGTCTTGTCGACGACTTTCTTCGGCAGCGGGATGTAGCCATCCTTGACCACGACTTCCTGACCCTGCTTGGACAGTACGAGCTTCAGGAACTCGGCGTCCAGCGGGCTCAGCGGCTTGTTCGGCGCCTTGTTGACGTAGACGTAGAAGAAGCGTGCCAGCGGGAACTTGCCAGCCAGGGCGTTCTCTTCGTTGGCTTCGAAGGCTTCACCGCCCTTGGACAGCGGAACGGCACGGACGCTGGAGGTCTTGTAGCCGATGCCCGAGTAACCGATGGCGTTCAGGGTGCTGGAGATCGACTGCACGACCGACGCGGAGCCCGGCTGCTCGTTCACGTTGGACTTGAAGTCACCCTTGCACAGGGCTTCTTCCTTGAAGTAACCGTAGGTGCCGGATACCGAGTTACGGCCGAACAGCTGAATCGGCTTGCTGGCCCATTCGCCCGTCAGACCAACGTCTCCCCAGGTCTTGATGTCTTGTTCGCCACCACACAGACGGGTGCTGGAGAAGATGGCGTCAACCTGCTCGATGTCCAGGCTCTTGATCGGGTTGTCCTTGTGTACGAAGACAGCCAGGGCGTCGATGGCGACCGGTACTTCGGTCGGCTTGTAGCCGTACTTTTCTTCGAAGGCCTGGATTTCGTTGTCCTTCATCGGACGGCTCATCGGGCCGATGTTGGAAGTGCCTTCGGTCAGAGCCGGCGGTGCGGTGGAGGAACCGGCAGCCTGGATCTGGATGTTGACGTTCGGGTAGAAGCGCTTGAAGTCTTCGGCCCACAGCGTCATCAGGTTGGCCAGCGAGTCGGAACCGACGCTGGAGAGGTTGCCGGAAACACCGGAGGTCTTCTCATAGGCCGGCAGCGACGGGTCAACCGCAGCGACCGCACTTGCAGCGCCTACACCAGCAGCTACAAACGTCAGGGCCGCCATCAAACGATTCAGTTTCATACCTTGCTCCTAGCAGGGTGTGCTCGAGTGTGTTGGAACGGGGGCCATTGTCTGCAGGCCGTGTGACCACTCTATGAATGGAATATGACAATCTGGTTACGACTGCAGACTTGTCCCAAGCTGGTCGCTGGGGACGCACGCAGCCGCTATACTCGCCCCGGCCCGCACTACCGCGGGCGTTTCGCGCCAGAACAACAAACGCGCCGCGAGTCCGACCGATGAACGAATACGAACAGGAAGATCCGATCCCTCAGGGCGACCTGGCTCTCCAGCTGACCGCACTGCCGCGTGAGACCAACGGTTTCGGTGACATCTACGGCGGCTGGCTGGTGTCGCAGATGGATCTGGCCGGCACCGCGATGGCCAGTCGCGTCGCGGCCGGCCGCGTGGCAACGGTGTCCATCGACCGCATGGCCTTCATGGTGCCAGTGCCGGTTGGCGCGCAGCTGTCGTTCTATACCCAGACGCTGGAGGTCGGGCGCAGCTCGATTCGCATGCTGGTGGAGGTGTGGAGCGATGATCCATTGTCGAGCGAATGGCGCAAGGTCACCGAGGCCGTGTTCGTCTTCGTGGCCATCGACGGCAGCGGCCGCACGCGCCCGGTTGCTCCGCGCCGCTGACCCTGGCGCGCCCTTCGCACCTGACTCAGCCGCGGTTCAGGCCGCGGCGTAACAGTTCTTGCCGGCCTGCTTGGCGTGATAGAGCGCGGCATCGGCCGCCTGGTAGAGCTGCTCTGCACTCTGGCCGTGCCGCCAGGCCGCCACGCCGATGCTGACAGTCACGTGCGGCCCCTGGGCCGAGGCCGGGTGCGCAATGGCGCGCTCGGCAAGCGCCGCCAGCACCTGCCCGGCGATCACCTGAGCTGCCTGGGCATTGCAGTTGAGCAACAGCAGCGCGAACTCCTCGCCGCCGACCCGCGCTGCCAGGTCCATCGGCCGCCGGGAGAAGCTCGCCAGTACCTCGCTGAACTGCCGGATCAACGCATCGCCGGCAGGATGCCCCAGGTTGTCGTTGTAGGCCTTGAAGTTGTCCAGGTCGAGCAACAGCAGCGCCACAGGCTGGCGGTCGCGCCGCGCCTGCAGCAGCGTCTGCTTCAGTGCCGTGTCGAAGCTGCGCCGGTTGGCCAGACCGCTCATGGCATCGTGCTCGGCAACCCACCCCAACAGCTTGCGCACGAGAAATTGCTCGCGCTGCGAGTATTCATGCACGTAGCGGCTGACCGCCCCGATGACGAGCAAGAGCACGTAGTAGCTGACCGATATCCAGTGCACACGCATGTCGGCCGAGGACAGGATCATCGAGGCGATGATCAGGTCGAGCAGAATGATGGCCGCCGCGCTGGCCAGGGCGCGCCAGAAGGTGATGCCCAGAAAGAAGAAGGAACAGACGATCAGCAGCCCGGCACCGTAGCGAAAGGCCATCTCTGGCTGCACCACCTCATACTGGATATCGATCCGCGCGGCGATGGCGCCGACTATGACGAGCAGCAACGGGAATAGCTGATTGGCAATCACCCGCACACGGCTGTGCAGCACGGTAATGACCAGCACCGCGACGCCGGGGACCATCTGCAGCAGGCGCAACACCGTCAGTTCCAACAGCCATCGCGGGTCCGAGTAGGCGAAGAGGGTGCGCTCCACATAGAGGTAGCCGCCGACCACCGCAAGCAACAGGCAGGCACCCAGGCACTGTGCCAGGCGCGCCTGGCGGTCAAGGTAACGGCGGAACTCCCGCTCCAGGCCAGGTGCAAACAGCAGGCAGCGGAAGCCACTCAACAGCTGCCGGCCATAGGGGGTGTCCCGAAAATCTTCGGCGGACTGGTGTTCCAGGGTCAGCATGCAGCGTCGCTCGAGTACAGGCGTGACGATGATATCACTTGGACATCATATCGCTTGCTTTCCCGATGAACGCGCGTCCCTCGGCATACGCACCGCGCCGAGCGGGTTGCGGTAACAAGCGCGGCGCTCCACTATCGGGGAACCTGCACTGTTGGATGTATACGCGTGACCACCCTCCTCCTCGCCCTCTGGCCTCTGTTCGCCCTGATCGTTGCCGGTTATGCCCTCAGGCTGCGCGCCTTTCCCAGCGAAGCATTCTGGCCCGGCGCCGAGCGCATCAACTACTTCATCCTTTTCCCCGCCCTGCTGTTCAGCAGCCTGGCCACAGCGCCGTTGGACAACCCCGCCCTGCCGCAGCTGGCCGGTGCAGTCATGCTCGGCCTGGGCGTGGCCTGGATCGCACTGCTGATCACCAAGCGGCTGCGTGGCTGGTCCGCTGCGCGCTTCGGCGCCATCACCCAGGGGTGCTGCGCTTCAACACCTACCTGGGCCTGGCGGCCGTCGGCAGCCTGTTCGGAAAGGAAGGCCTGGCGCTGGCTGCGCTGATGCTCGCCCTGATGGTGCCAACCGTGAACGTGATGTCGGTCTGGGCCCTGACGGCCGAGCGCGGCGTCAGCCTGCGCGGCCTGCTGCTGCCCATCATGAAGAACCCGCTGATCCTCGCCTGCCTGGCCGGCGCGCTGTTCAACCTCGCCGGCCTGGGCCTGGGTGGTGGGATCGATCGCCTGCTCTCCCTGCTCGCCGCCGCGAGCCTGCCGCTGGGCCTGCTCTGTGTTGGCGCGGCGCTCAAACCACAGGAACTGGGCGGGGAGATCCCGGCGCTGGGCTGGAACTGCGCGGTGCGGCTACTGGCCGTGCCCTTGCTGGCCTACGGCGTCGCGGTCGTGCTCGGCTTGCCGGCGATGGAGACGACCATCCTCGTGCTGTTCTTCGCCCTGCCCACCGCGCCGACCGCCTACGTGCTGACCCGCCAGCTTGGCGGCGACAGCCATCTGATGGCCGGCATCATCACCCTGCAGACGCTCCTGGCCGCAGCCAGCCTGCCGCTGTTGCTCACCCTGCTCAACGGCTGACGCCGTTCCCGGACGGCGGCGTGCCGTTGCATCGCGTCGCTCTGACCGGCGTTCCCCTGGAACCCGCCGCTTCTCGTATCGCGCAGGTACGCGGCACTGGCACGGCGAATCCAACCGCTCTTGCCTCAACGAGCCCCGTCGTGCAGGCGCGCCGGTGGGCGATCCAGCAGGCGCTGGTATTCGCCACTGGCGCGTATGGCCTGCAGGCCCCGGTCGAACCGCTCGATCAGCTCTTCGGCTCCGGCACGGTTGCGGGGCACGATGAGATGCATCGTCTGGCGGCCGACGATCGAATTCGAGACATGAAAACGCAAACGGGGCGCCTCGGTCGATCGCAGCGCGAAAGTGCCCAGCTGCAGGTCGGCGAGGAAAACGTCGTCACGACCGAGCAGCAGCAGTTGCGCGCAAGCGTTCAGCCCGGTCGGCGAATGCCGCACCAGCACACCCTGATCGACCAGCCGCTGGATGGGCTCGGGCAACTGCCATCCCAGCGGATGACAAAGGCGTCTACCTGTCACGCCATCCAGATCGTCATACTCGACCGAGTCTGCCGCGCGACTGAACAAATGCTGCTCGGACACATACAGTGGCGCCGAATAGAGGAAATCACGCTCGCGCTGGGCCGCCCGAATGTAAGGGAAGGTGGCGTCGTATTCGCCCCGCAGGGTCATCAGATAACCGCGCTTCCAGGGTTGCCAGGCCAGAGAGGTCTCCAGCCCGCTGCGGGAGAAAGCCGCCAGAACCACTGCCGACAACATGCCGTCGCCCTCGAGCGATCGACCGGTGAGGGGCGCATAGTCGTCCCCCGGTCACCAGCCGCACGTTGCCGGCGTGAGCCCCAAGGCTGATTGCCAGACTCAGCAAGAACCATCCGCTGCGCGCGCGCCCTTTCATCGCTCAAGCCCCGACGTGCGTAGAACGGCCGGGGCGAAATCTACGCGATTCATCGTGACAGGTCAGCATGGCGGCCGCCGCGGCAGGTCAGCGCACCACCTGGCTGCGCGACAGGCGCAACAGCAGCAGTGCCATGCCCAGACCCATGGCGACCAGCACCAGCATGGGACCGACATAGCCGACCAGCTCCTGCAGCCAGACGAGCACCTGGCGGAATATCAGTACGCTGGTACGAACGCCCTCCCCGTTCGTGTCGACCCGATAGCCACCGGCCTTCCAGATGTCGTAGGCCAGCGTCATGGGCCAGAGCGCAAGCGGAAGCAGCAGCAGACAGATCCAGTAGCCGCAACGCCGCCGTGGCCCCAGTAGGCCCCAGGGCAGGAACGCGGTACGAATCAGCTGGAAGAAGCAAAACACGTAGTATGCGAGCAACAGCAGCACGAACCCCCTAACCAGGGACGGCTCGAGCACAAACAAACCCAGGGCGGCCGCGGCGAGCGAAACACTGAGCAGCCCCCAGAGCAGATAGATGAAGGTTTTCATTGCGTATCCTGGCGATCGAATGGGACGCAAGCGGCCATCGGACCAGAAAACCTTCCCCCATACGCAAACCTGCATCACGAAACGCGTGGCCATTGGCGCCGAACAGGCGCCGTTCGTGGCACCTGGTCACATTAGAACAAACTGAGTTGATCGCCGCGCGGCTCTGCCAGCGGTGGTGGTGATGACGAATCGCCAGTGGATGGTGCGGTTTCGACCCGTCGTGGTGCCGCGGTCAGCCGCTCGGCCAGTCCGGCGGCGCGCTCGGCGCGGGTGCTGACCGCTTCGGCCAGGCGTGCCGGCAGCGCCCAGATTTCCACTTGTCGCTTGGCGCGGGTGATGCCGGTGTAGAACAGCGCGCGGGTCAGCAGCGGGCTCGGCTGATCCGGCAATGCCAGCAGCACCTCGGTGAATTCCGAGCCCTGGCTCTTGTGCACGGTCATGGCGAAGGCGCTGTCGTGGCTCGGCAGCCGTGCCGGCGCGAAGCCGCGGTAACCGTCGTCACCCTCGAAGAACACCCGCAGGCCCTGCTCGGTTTTCAGGCACAGTCCGATATCGCCGTTGAACAGCCCCAGCGCGTAGTCGTTCTGCCGGACCATCACCGCACGACCGGGATACCAGCGTTCGCGGGCCGGCACGCCGAGGCGACGCCTGAAGCGCGTTTCCAGCGCCTCGTTGATACCGGTCACGCCGAACGGGCCCTCGCGTTGCGCAGTCAGCGCCCGGAAACCATTGAAGGCCTCGAACGCCGCGCCTGGATCGCCCTGCCGCGCAGCCTGCAGGTAGCCGCCGTAACCCTGCTCCAGCCGCTCGATCAAGGCGGTCGGGCTGGGCGCCGCGTTCCAGGCGAGATCCGCACGACCTTCCTGCAGCAGCGCGACGGTGCCTTTCGCATCGCCGGCGTTGATACGCCGCGCCAGCTCGCCGATGCCGCTGTCGCCGGCGAAGCGGTGGCTGTGGGTGAGCAGCACCACCGCATCGCCGAGGCGCGAGCGCGGCGTCTCGACCGGCACGGGCTGGCCGGTGATGCGCTCCAGCTCGCTTGCCGCCCGGGCATCGAAACCGCGGCCTTCGCAGAGTTCGGCGAACACCGCGCCGGCCTCCACGGCGGCCAGCTGATCCTTGTCGCCGAGCAAGATCAGCCGCGCCTTCGGCGGCAGCGCGACGACCAGCTTGGCCATCAGCGCCAGGTCGACCATCGACGCCTCGTCCACCACCAGCACGTCCAACGCCAGCGGATTGGCCGCATCGTGGCGCACACGGGGCTGTCGCCGCGGCTGCCGAGCAGGCGGTGCAGGGTCCGCGCCTCGTCCGGCAGGGCCTCCTTCACCGCATCGCTGACCGGCAGCTCGGCCTTGGCGTTGCGGATCGCCTCGGCCATGCGTGCCGCGGCCTTGCCGGTGGGTGCGGCGAGGCCGATGGCCAGGCGCTCGCCGCCAGGCTGCTCGAGCAGCGCCGCCAGCAGGCGCACCACGGTGGTGGTCTTGCCGGTGCCTGGACCGCCGGAGATCACCGCCAGGCGCCGGCGTACCGCCTGCGCGGCGGCCAGGCGCTGCCAGTCGGGGCGCTGCTGATTGAAGGCGAACAGCCGCGCCAGGCTTTCGGCGAGCCGTGCTTCGTCCACCTCGGGCGCATCGCCGGCGCGGGCCAGCAGCTGCTCGGCCAGCTGCAGCTCGTAGGCCTGGTAACGGGCCAGGTAGAGCCGGTCGCCGACCAGGGTCAGCGGCGCGTACTCATCAGATGTGCCGATCAGAGGCGAGACTTCAAGTTGCGCGCGCCAGGTTGCGAGCGCCGGCAGGCTGAGGTCGACCTCAGGCCAGGGGCGCTTGCCGGCGAAGCGTTGGAGCGGCAGGCAGACGTCTCCGGACGCCAGGGCTTCACAGCATAGTGCGGCGGCGAGCAGCACCGTTTCAGGGGTATCGGGCTCAAGGCGCTGCAGACTTGCGATGAAGGCGCGCTCCAGTGGGCCCAACGGAAGCTCGAATGGATTCGTCATCGTGGCGACCTCGATCCAGCAGAAACCCGCTTGCTGGCAGTACTTAGTCCGGCGCTGTGGATCGCCAGCAAGCTGGCTCCTACAAAAGCGGGCAATCGCCCTTCGCGAGATAGGGCTTCTGCGGATATGAGGCGCATCATTTGCCTTCCTCGAACAGTCGATCCAGCGCATCGAGCAGCGCATCGTCCGGCCGCGCGGAGTAGACGCCAGCCTCGGGCATGCCGCGCAGGAACAGGTAGAAGGCGCCGCCCAGCTGCTCGTCACGAAAATCTGCCAGACGCTGGCGCAGGAAGCGGCGCAGCGCCACCAGATAGATCAGGTATTGCAGGTAGTAGTGCTCGCCCGCCAGCGCCTGTAGCAGTCGCTCGCCGCCGTAGTAGCTGGCGTCCGGGCCGAGCCAGTTGGACTTGTAGTCGGCGATGTACCAGCGGCCGCCGTACTCGAAGGTCAGGTCGATAAAGCCTTTGAGAAAGCCCTTGAGGCTGTCGAATTCCAGCCGCGCTGCGGCCTCGCGCAGCGGTGCGGCCAGCCCGTTGGCCGGATCGGTCAGCAAGGCGCGCAGGCGCACCACGTCCAGCTCGCGCACCGGGAAGGTGAAGCCCAGCTCCGGCAGCCGGCGCGCGGCCTGCAGGCTGGCGAGGGTCAACCCGGCGCCGTCCAGATCGGTCTGCAGCACCCGCTCCAGCTGAGCCGTGGCGATGTCCCACCAGTCCAAGGGAAGACCATAGGCCTTGAGCGCCGGCTCGACCAGCTGGGTCAGCTCGCCCTTGCCCCGCGCCCAGTCCTCGAGGATGGCATGCAGACAGGTACCGGCCCGAGCGCCGCGTGGGAAGGCGAAGAAGCCGCTGCCCGGCTCGCCGGCATCGGGCATCGCCAGGGCGTCGCGGTCCGGCGCTTCCATGTGCATGCCGGCGGCCAGCCCGGAGAAGCTGCCGATGCGCCAGGCGCTGTAGAGGCTGCGGTTGAGCTGCGCCAGGCGCTCGGGCGGCGCTGCGCGGCTGCTGCCCTGGGTGCTGGCCTCACGCGACTCGAGCGGCAGGCAGGCCATGCGCCCGTCGCTCGCGGCGACCAGGCGCTCGATGGCCAGACGCAGGCTACCGCCGGTGAGGCCAGCCAGGTGGTTGCCCAGCTCCGTCAGTGGCTGCTCGCCCGGCAGTTCGCGGCCGTGCAGCAGCCAGGCCAGGGCGCTGCTGTGCAAGCCTTCGTCGGGCAGACTGCCATCCTTCTTCGCCTTGGGCAGGCTCACCGGCCCCCAGTGCAGCCAGAGCCGGTCACGCGCGCGGGTCAGGGCGACGTAGGCCAGCCGCAGCTGTTCGGCGAACACCTCCTGACGGGCGCGTTCGAGGTTGTCGTCCAGTTCGCCGCTGCCCAGGTCCAGCAGCGGCTGGCCATCGGCATCGTTACAACGGGCACTGTCCTGGTTCTTGCCGAGCAGCTTGCCATCCCAGAGGAAGGGGCAGAACACCAGCGGGTATTCCAGCCCCTTGCTGGTGTGGATGGTGACGATCTGAACCCGTTCGGCATCGCTTTCCAGGCGCAGCAGCGCTTCTTCACCGGCGCCTTCGCTGCCGCGCTGGGCGTTGAACCAGGCGAGCAGCGGCTCGAGCCCGGGCCGCAGCAGGCTCTCGGCCTGCAGCAATTCACCGAGGTGCAAGAGGTTGGTCAGCCGACGCTCGCCGTCGACCCGAGTCAACAGGCGTTCGGCCACCGCCTGCTCGTCGAGCCAGGCGCGGAACACGCGCATGAAGCCCTGCTGCTGCCAGAGCTGGTGGTAGCGCTCGGCAGCTTCGCGCTCGGCGTCCCATTCATGCTGGTCATCCTGGCAGCGGGCGAGATCGGCGGCGCTGCGGCCCAGCAGCCGCGTCGCCAGGGCATGCCGCAGCAGACCCTCGCGTCCCGGCTCGGCATAGGCGGCAAGCACCGCGGCGAGTTCGGCGGCCTCCTCGCTGCGCCAGACGCTGTCGCGCCCGCGGCGCACGCTGGGCACGCCACGCGCGGCCAGCTCGTCGGCGATCATCCCGGCCTGGCGGTGATTGGCCACCAGCACGGCGATATCGCCGCCCTTGAGTGGGGTGAACCGGTCGCCCTGCGCGAAGCCGGCGCGGCCCTCGGCGGCGGCGGCCAGCTGCACGGCGATGCGTCGCGCCGTGTCGGCCGCGGCCAGTTGCGCGGCCTCGGCCTTGCCCAGCGGATCGTCGCCGAGCCAGACCAGCGACAGCGGCGCCGCCTCGCCCTCCTCTGCCAGACGCAGGCTCGCACGCGGCTTGTCGGCCGCGCCTACCGCTGGATAACGCAGGTCGGGTTGGGCGAACGGCTGCGGATGGTCGAACAGATGGTTGAGCGCGGCGATCAGCTCGGGCGTCGAGCGGTAGTTGGTCGGCAGGTTGAAGGGCTCGCGATCGGCCTGTTGCTTGGCCGTCATGTAAGTGGCCAAATCCGCGCCACGGAAGGCATAGATCGCCTGCTTGGGGTCACCGACGAAGCACAGCGAGGCATCACGGCCCTTGGCATAGATGCGGTCGAAGATGGCGTACTGGATCGGGTCGGTGTCCTGGAACTCGTCGATCAGCGCCAGCGGATAGGTGGCGCGCAGCGAGGCCGCCAGGTCCTCGCCGACCGGGCCTTGCAGTGCCTGATCCAGACGATTCAGCAGGTCGTCGAAGGCCAGCAGCCGCTGCGCCGCCTTGCGTTCAGGCAACTCTCGGTTGAGCCGCTCGAGCAGCGCCACTTGAAGGGCGATCAGCCGCTGCTTGCCGGCCGGCAGTGCGTCGGCCACCTGATCGGCCAGCTCGTCCAGGGCCTGGGCCAGCTCGCACACCGGCGCGTCGAAGCCCTTCTTGCAGGCCTTGCTCAGCGCGCGCACGCCGAACTTCGCCGCGCCCTCGGGCAGGTCGAACATCACCGCCGGATCGGCAAAATAGGCATCCAGTTCCGCCTGCCATGGCGCAAACTTGACGCTCTTGTGCGTGCTCTGGCTGAGGCCGCCATGTGCCAGCAGCTCGGCGATCCAGGCAGTGCCCGCCCGCTTCCACAACTCGGCAGCCCGCTGCCAGGCCGCCTCGACCGGGCGCAGATCGGCCGCGACCGGCGCACCCTGCGGCTCGACCCGCAGATAGGGCTTGCCCAGATGACTGCGCAGACGCTGGCGCAACCACTGCGGAGTGATCCGGCTCTTGGCCAGGAAGCGTGCCCAGGCCGGGTCGGCATCGGCCAGCTCGCTGCGCCAGGCGTCGGCGAGCAGCGCGTCGATGATCTCGCGGTCATCGGCAGTCAGCTCGCTGTCGAAGTCGCCGCCGGCCTCGAAGGCGGCGTCCTGCAGAGCGCGCTGGCAGAAGCCGTGGATGGTGAAGATCGCCGCCTCGTCGAAGCCGTGCACCGCCAGCAACAGGCGCCGCCGCGAGGCGTCGTCCGGATAGCGGGCGTGCAGGCGATTGAGGAAGTCATCGCTGCTCGGCGTGCCCTCATAAACCGCCAGCAGATCGGCCAGCCGCGCGCGGATGCGCTCGCGCAGCTCGGCAGTGGCGGCGGTGGTGTAGGTGACCACCAGAATCTGCCCCACCGAGAGCTGGCGCTCCAGCAGCAGACGCGCATAGAGCGCGGTGAGCGTCCAGGTCTTGCCGGTGCCGGCGCTGGCTTCGATCAGCGAGCGGCCGTCGAAGGGCGAGTCGAGCAGGTCGAGTTTCATGGCTTGATCCTCCGAGCCAAAGCCGACTTTGCAGTGCTGGCCGCACCCTCGGGTTGCGCCCCGCCGGCGCCTTACTTCTTCTTGCTTGCCCAAGAAGAAGTAAGCAAGAAGAAGGGCACCCCAACATCCGGGTCTGGCCGCTGCGCGGCCAGACTTCCTCGCTCCGGCGCTGCTCCGGGGGCACGCCGCGAAGGGACGTCCCTGTCCCTTCGCGCCTCGCTCGGCATCCATGCCTCGCGTCCCCCTACACAACGCCTGCGCTCGGCCTCCTGAAGGGGGATTCATGAGCCGCCTGACAGCGCCTGCGCCTGAAAAACAAGAAGCCGATGCCACCGCGAAAAGCACGGATACCGACATGAGCTGGCGCCGCGAACCGGGGCCCCTCAGGAGGCCGAGTGGAGTCGATGCGCAAGGGGTCGAGCGGCATGGACGCCGCGAGAGCTCCGAAGGGACAGGGACGCCCTTCGGAGCGTGCCTCTGGAGCAGCGATGGAACGAGGGGAACCCCGGCGCAGCCGGGGCCGGATGCGGGTGTGCTTTCTCTTTGGTTACTTTCTCTTTGCACCGGGCGGCGATCCGCAAGCAAAGAGAAAGTGACTCGCCCGTCAGGGGCGAAACCCTGACCGTCGAACAGGCACGGCAGCAAGTGGAGACACAATGCTTCAGACGTCATCACTCTGCTCCTCTCCATCCGCCAACGCATCCAGGGCTGGGCCGATCAGCTGTTCGGCCAGGGTTTCGAAACGCTCGTTCAGCGGATCGCGGTCGCGGAAGGCCAAGGCGTTCCAGGGGTCTTCGGCTTCGGCGGCAATGGGGCTGAACTCGGCGCCGAGCCAAGCTTCGCGGGCGCGCTTGCGGGCGCAGTCCAGCGGTTCGCTGCCGCGGCTCGGCTTGCGGTAGCCGCGGGCGAACGCCTGGCTGCTGCGCGGCAACAGCGGCAGTGGCTCGCGGATCGCGCTGCGGTAGGCCACCAGCCAGGGCTCCAGCAGCTCGGCGGCGTTGGCCAGCGGCCCCAGCTGCCAGTCACCGGCCGGCGAAAGCATCAGGCTGTGGCGTTCGATGCCGGGCGTGGCGCACAGGTTGAGCAGCAGGTGGCGCAGCCAGAACGGCGGCAGGTCCCATTCGCCGAGGCGGCCGAGCTTCCAGCCGAACAGCCCGCCCGGCGTCACGCCATCGAGCCAGCCATGGATGCGCACGCCAGCCAGGGTGATATCCACCGGCAGCGGCTCGGGCACGGCGTCCGGGCGCAGTTCGAACAGCCGCGGTGCAAAGGCACGCACCGGTCCGCGCAGTTTGCCCCACAGCGCCTGGCCCAGCTCGCCGGTGGGCAGCCAGCCCGCCGCGCAAGCCATGCGCCGCTCCTCCTCGTCGCTCCAGCCCTGCTGCATGGCTTGCAGCGACAGGCGGCGCAGGCCGTTCCAGGCCGGCATTTCCAGGTCGAACGGTTCGTCGCTGGCAAGCGATTCCTGATCATCGGCCAGGCGCAGACCGAGGCGCTGTTCGAGCAGGAAGCGCGCCGGGTGGCGGAAGCACTGCAGCAGCTGCGACGGCTCGATGGTCAGCCAGGCCTCATCGGGTTCGGCGAGCAGGCTGGAGAAGGGTTGCGCCTGCGCCTGTGGTGGCTCGGCCAGGCGCTGGGCGGCGCGGAACCAGGGCAGCGAATAGCCGGCACAGGGCGCTTCGCCGAAATTACGCGGCGAGAACGGCTGCAGCGGATGCGCGATGAGGATCTTCTGGCTGACCGGCCGCGCCCCGTCGGCCAGCACGGCGGTCATGTCCACCGCCTCGAGCACCTCGCTGAGCAGCACCGAGGGCGGCAGCACGGCGTTGTCGCGCGGGTCGCGGCCGACATAGGACAGGTACAGCGCCTGGCGCGCCGAGAGCAGCGTCTCCAGCAGCAGGTAGCGGTCGTCGAGACGCCGCGCCCGGTCGCCACGGCGCGGATGCCGGCCGATCAGGTCGAAGCCCGAAGGAGGCGTGCGCCGCGGGAAGGCGCCATCGTCCAGGCCGAGCAGGCAGACCACTCGGAACGGCAGGCTGCGCATCGGCACCATGGTGCAGAAGGTCACCGCACCGGTGAGAAAGCCGGAGGCGCCGCCGCCCTGCTGCAACGCGGCGCTGAGCTGCTGGTGCACCAGTTCCAGCTCGATGGGCCGGGTGAGGTCGGCGGCCTGGGCCTGATCGCGCAGGGCGGCGCAGGCCTGGGAGAGCAGCAGCAGCGTCTCGCCGGCCTCGCGCTCGTCGAACAGCGTATCGATCAGCACTTGCAGGTCATCCGCCCACTCGGCCAGCGGGCGCGGCCGAGCCAGTTGATCGGCCAGGCTGCCGAGCCGCTCGACGAAGTCCACCAATCGCCCGAGCAACTGCCCGCGCGCGCCTTCCAGCGCATCCAGCGGCCAGTGCTCGCCAAGCAAGGGCGCGCGGTCGCCGGCCAGCTGCGGCGGTGCAGCGAAGCCCAGCAGCAGGCGGTCCAGCCCTTGGCGCCAGGTAAAGGCCGGCTCGGCCGGCAGGCCCAGCCGTGCGCGCTGCTCGCCATCGCGGCCCCAGCGCACGCCGGCCTCGCGCAGCCAGTCACGCAGCAGCGGCAGGTCTTCGCTCTCAATGCCGGCGCGGCGGGCGATGGCCGGCTGTTCCAGCCAGGCGAGGATTTCCTCGGCGGCGAAACGGCTCTGCGCCAGCAACAGCAGTTCAAGGAAGGCCTCGATCAACGGCACCTCGGCGCGCAGGCTGCGGTCGGCGAGGCTGTAGGGAATCCGCGGGCTGCCCTCGCGCGGGGCGAAAACCGCCTCGATGAAGGGCGCATAACGTTCAATGTCGGGGGTCAGCACCACCACCTGGTCCGGCGTCAGCGCCGGGTCGGCGGCGAAGCGCGCCAGCAGCTGATCGTGGAGGATTTCCACCTCGCGCAGCGGCGAGTGGGCGATATGCACCTCCAGCGAACGGTCGTTCTCGGCCAGGCTGATGCGCTCATCGGGCAGGCGGGTGCGCAGGCGCAGGATGTCGTTCTGCAAGGCATGCAGCAGGCTGTCGTCGTGCAGGTCCTCGTCTTCGGAATACAGGCCGAATTCCTCACTGCCTTCGCTGGCGGTCAGGCTGAACAGCGAGTCGAAAAAGTCGCGGCCCTGCTTGCCGAGACTCGCCAGCAGCGGATGGCCGACGTCCAGATACCAGTCATCGGCGCCGCTCTCCGGTTGCCTGGCCAGCTCGCGGATATCGCGAATCTCGCCCCAGGCCTCGCGGCTCGGGTTGAGCGCGCAGACCACCACGTCGATATGCCGCGCCAGGCCGTCGAGCACACGAAGATGGTGCGGCGGTAGGCTGCTGATGCCGAACACCAGCAGGCGCTCGGGCAGGTCCGGCAACGGCTCGTCGCGGTAAAGGCGCTGCAGCAGGTCGCCGAGCAGGCGCGCGCGGTGCGGGTGGCCGTCCTTGGTCAGTTCGCGCCAGAGCAGCGCCTGCCAGGCTTCGTCGGGACCGAGGTCGAGGGTTTCGCCACGCTCCCAGGCCGCCAGCCAGTCGTCGCGATAGAGCAGGTACTGGTCGAAGACGTCGGCTATCTTGGCCGCCAATGACAGCCGCCGGCGCTCATCGCCGCCGTCGAGGTACTGCGCCAGACGCGGTGCCAGCTCGAGATTGGCCGGCTCGCAGAGCCAGCCATACAGACGCCAGGTCAGGGTGGTCGGGGAGAACGCCGACTGCTCGGGCAGGCTGCCCAGCACCGTGCGACTCAGGTCCCAGACGAAGGCCGCCGGCAGCTGCAGCTCGAGCTGCATGGCGATGCCCTGCCGGCGCGCCAGCTCCAGGGTCAGCCAGCGGCCCATGCCCTGGCTCGGCACCACCACCCGCGCCGGCGCGAAGGGGTCGGCCAGCGGCTGGGCGAGCAGCGTGGTGGCCAGTTCGCCGAGGGTTTCGAGATCAGGGGCGTGGTAGAGGCTGAGCATGGGCGCACCGCGTGAACAGAAGTCGCTAGGTTACAGGCCGCTCCGCAGGGGAGCGAGCCGTGCGCTTGAGTCTGCATCCCGGATGCGACAGGCCGTGTCGCGGTATTTCTCCTCCTTTCGCCCTGCCCTTTTGCTTTTCTCGACCAATATCAATGGCGCCGCGGCTGCCTAGCATGGGTTCGGGAGTCGTTCGTGAGCCGCAAGACGCTGCTCGTCCTTTCCGCCACCCTGGGCGCCACGCCGCTGCTGCATGCCCAGGAGCCGGTCCCGCATAGCACCCGTTCAAGCTGATGATCGCGCTGGCCTAGGGCACCGGCACCGTCGAATACATGGGGCGCAGCCCGGTGACCAACACCGTGGAAAAGATCCGCCGGATCGACGACGTCTTGCTGGGCATGGGCTACTGAACGGCCGACTCCGGACGAGGGTCAACTTTCCATACCCCACAGCGATCGGCCTGCCCAGGCGCAGCGGCTGTGGTCGTGGATCGTCGAACCTCCAGGGGGTCGCGCCTGATGCTGACGCTGTTGCACCTGCTGTCCTCCATCGCGTTACTGGTCTGGGGTACGCATATCGTGCGTACCGGGATCATGCGGGTGTATGGCTCGCATCTGCGGCGGCTGCTCGGGCACAGCATGGCCAACGCACCGATGGCCTTCACTGCAGGCATTGGCGTAACCGCCTTGGTGCAGAGCAGCAACGCCACCGCGCTGCTCGCGATCTCCTTCGTCGCGCAGAGCCTGATGACCCTGCCCACGGCACTGGCGGTCATGCTCGGCGCCGACGTCGGCACGGCATTGATGGCGCGGGTACTGACACTGGACCTGTCCTGGCTGTCGCCCCTGTTCACCCTGGTCGGCGTTTGCCTGTTCCTGTCGCGTAAGCAGACGCGCGCCGGTCAGCTCGGTCGCGTACTGATCGGCCTGGGCCTGATCATCCTGGCATTGCAGCTGATTGTCGCCGCAGCCGAGCCGATCACCGAAGCGCGCGGTATGCAGGTGCTGTTCTCCTCGCTGGCCGGCGACACCCTGCTGGCGGTGGTCGTGGGCGCGCTGTTCGCGGTGATTTCCTATTCCAGCCTGGCCGCCGTGCTACTGATCGCGACACTGGCGAGCGCTGGGCTGATCGGCCTGCCGGTGGCGCTGGGCGTCGTGATCGGCGCCAATGTTGGTAGCGGTGTGCTGGCGTGGCTCAACGCCACACCGCAACCGGTTCCGGCCCGGCGGGTAGCGCTCGGCAATCTCCTGTACAAGCTCGCCGGATTGCTGGTGTTGCCGTTCCTGCCGATGCTCGTCGAATGGATGAGCGGCCTGGGCTACAGCCCGCAGACGCAGGTGATCGCCTTTCACCTGGTCTACAACTCGCTGCGATGCCTGCTCTTGCTGCCCACGGTCAGGCCCATGGCTGACCTGTGCGAACGCCTGCTTCCAGAGCGGGCGCAGGATAACGGCGTCGCACAACCCCGCCACCTGGACCCCGCAGCACTGGATACACCGACCCTCGCGCTGGCCAATGCCACGCGGGAAACCCTGCGCATCGGCGATCTGGTCGAAATCATGCTGGCGCGGTTGCTTGAGGCGCTGCGCGAAGACCGCCCCGAACCCGGCGACGACATCCGCCGCCTGGATGACGATGTCGATGCGCTCTACAGCGGCGTCAAGCTCTACCTCGCCCGCATGCCGCGCGATGACCTGGCCGAGCAGGAGAGCCGACGCTGGGCCGAGATCATCGAGCTGGCAATCAATCTGGAACAGGCCGGCGACATCATCGAACACATGCTCGGCAAGGTGCAGAACCTCAAGACATCCAAGCGTCGCTCGTTTTCCGACCGCGGCGTCGCCGAGCTCAGCCAGCTGCATGCCCTGCTCTGCGCCAACCTGAGTCTGGGCTTGTCGGTGTTTCTCTCCGGCGACTCGGCCAGCGCACGCCAGCTCCTTCAGCAGAAGCGACAGTTCCGCAAGAAGGAGCGCGAACTGGCGCACGCACACGTCCATCGTCTGCACCAGCAGGTGGTCGAGAGCATCGAAACCAGCGCCGCCCACCTGGAGCTGATCGCCGACATGAAGCGACTGAATTCGTTGTTCTGCAGCGCGGCCTATGCCGCCCTGGAAGGACAACAGGCCCAGCGAGGTCGACAACCGGTCGACCCGCCGCAAAAGCCGCAGGTGGCCCCTGCGCCGCTGCCAGGCAAACCCGCCAGAACCTGAACTGAACGGCCCCAAACAAAAAGCCCCGGCCATGCCATGCATGACCGGGGCTTTTTACGCCCGACGCGTCAGCGCTTCACACGCCGCCGCTGCATCCAGACGATCAGGCCGAACAGCAGGAAGCCCGGAATCCACATGAATTCCTTCGGCCAGCGATCGGTCGGCGCGCGTACGCGGAGGATCTCCTGGTCGAACTCCAGGCCCGCCTCGGCGGCCGGGCTGCCGAAGGTGACACTGTCGATCAGCACCTTGCCACCCTCTTCGTAGGTCATCAGGCCGATCTTCTCGAGCTTCTCCTCGCCGCTTTCGCCATCGGGGATGGCCAGCAGCACGACGAACTCGCGCGGGTCGCCCACGTCGTCCTCACCCAGCACACGCAGGCGTAGCTGACTGTCTTCCTCCACGTCGCCCAGCGCCTGGACCAGTTGGGTCGGCTCGATGTCGCGGTAGGGGTCGTGGATCATGTCCATCCAGAAGCCGGGACGGAACAGCGTGAAGGCCACCAGCAGCAACAGTACGTTCTCGTACCAGCGGCTGCGCACCAGGAAGTAACCCTGGGTGCCGGCGGCGAAGATCAGCATGGCGATGGTCGCCACCACGAAGATCACCAGGCCGTGCCAGAAGTCCACGTCGATCAGCAGAAGATCGGTGTTGAAGATGAACAGGAACGGCAGCGCCGCGGTACGCAGGCTGTAGTAGAAGGCCGTGACACCAGTCTTGATCGGGTCGCCCTTGGATACCGCGGCGGCGGCGAACGAGGCCAGACCCACCGGCGGCGTCACGTCGGCCATGATGCCGAAGTAGAAGACGAACAGGTGCACCGCGATCAGCGGCACGATCAGGCCGTTCTGCTGACCCAGCGCCACGATCACCGGCGCCAGCAGGCTGGACACCACGATGTAGTTGGCGGTGGTCGGCAGGCCCATGCCCAGGATCAGGCTGAGGAAGGCGGTGAGCAGCAGCATCAGCAGCAGGTTGCCCATCGACAGCAGCTCGACCAGATCAGCCAGCACCAGCCCGACGCCGGTCTGCGACACCGCGCCGACGATGATGCCCGCCGCCGCAGTCGCGATGCCGATGCCGATCATGTTGCGCGCACCGGCAATCAGGCCTTCGCGCAGATCGACGACGCCATCCATGAAGGTGCCGTGCTCGTGGGCGCCGTCCTTGCGCAGCATCGACAGCAGCGGCCGCTGGGTGAGCAGGATGATCACCAGCATCACCGTGCCCCAGAAGGCCGACAGGCCGGGCGACAGCCGCTCGATCATCAGGCACCAGACCAGCACCACTACCGGCAGCAGGAAATGCAGGCCGGACAGCAATACGGGGCGGGTCTGCGGCAGTTGCTCGAGCGGTGCATCCGGATCTTCGGCGGGCAGCGGCGGGTTGCTCGCGGCGACCTTGAGCAGGCCCAGGTAGACGATTGCGAGCAACACGCCGACGACCCACAGCGTGGCATCGCCCAGCACGGGTTTCAACCAGCCGAGACCGTAGTAGACGGCCAGCGAGAGGCCCGAGATCAGCGCCGCACCAAAGGCGAAACCGATTAGGCGCTGCATCCACGGCTTGGCCACGTTGGCCCGTGGCAGTGCGGTCAGACCGAGCTTGAGAGCTTCCAGATGAACGATGTAGAGCAGCGCGATGTAGGAAATCAGCGCCGGCAGGAAGGCATGCTTGATCACTTCGACGTAGGGAATGCCGACGTACTCGACCATCAGGAAGGCCGCCGCCCCCATCACCGGCGGCATGATCTGGCCGTTGACCGAGGAGGCCACTTCCACCGCGCCGGCCTTCTCCGCCGAGAAGCCGGTGCGCTTCATCATCGGGATGGTAAAGGTACCGGTGGTGACCACGTTGGCGATGGACGAGCCGGAGATCAGGCCGGTCATGCCCGACGCGACGACCGCGGCCTTCGCGGGTCCACCGCGCAGGTGGCCGAGCATGCTGAAGGCCAGCTGGATGAAATAGTGCCCGGCGCCGGCTCGTTCGAGCAGCGCGCCGAACAGCACGAAGAGAAAGACGAAGCTGGTGGACACGCCGAGGGCGATGCCGAACACCCCTTCGGTGGTGATCCACTGGTGATTGGCCAGCGCCGTGAAGCTCACCCCGCGGTGGGCCAGCAGGCCGGGCATCCAGGGGCCGGCGACGCTGTAAACGAGGAACACCAGGGCAATGATCGCCAGCGGTGGGCCGAGCGCCCGTCGGGTGGCCTCGAGCAACAGCGGGATACCGACGCAGGCGGTGACCAAGTCCATCGTGGTCAGGTTGCCTGGGCGCTGGGCCAGCTGCTCGTAAGCAATGAAAAGGTAGGCAGCCGCGGCGGCGGCGACGAGGCCGAGGGCGATATCGGCCAGCGGTACGCGATCCCTTGGCGAGCGTTTGAAGGCCGGATAGGCCAGGAACGCCAGCAGCAGCGCGAACGCCAAGTGAATCGAGCGAGTCTCGGTGTCATTCAGAACGCCGAAGCCCAGCACGAAGGGCAGCGGCGAGGCGATCCACAGTTGAAACAGCGACCAGAGCAGCGCGAGTCCGGCGATCACCGCCGACATCACGCCGGCCGGCGAACGTGCGCCGACGTCCTGGGCGATCAGTTCTTCGGTGGACAGTTGTTTGTCTTGCATCGAATGTGGCCTGTTTTTTCAGGTAACGGAAACCGCGAAAACCCGTGGCTCGGGAAGCAAGACGCACGGGTTTTCAGACGAGAGCCGCGGACGGCAGGCCCGCCGCAGAGCGCAGCGGGCCCGGGTCCGTTACATCCAGCCACGCTCCTTGTAGTAGCGCTCGGCACCTTCATGCAGCGGGGCGGACAGGCCAACCTTGATCATGTCTTCGGCTTTCAGGTCCTTGAATGCCGGGTGCAGGCGCTGGAAGCGCTCGAGGTTCTCGAACACCGACTTGACCAGCTTGTAGACCACATCCGCGTCGACCTTGGAGGTGGTGGACAGCACGGCCTTGCCACCGATCGACTGGGTGGCGTTGTCGTTGCCCTTGTACAGGCCGCCGGGAATCTCGGCCTTGGTGTAGTAGGTCTTGTCGGCCAGCAGCTTGTCGATTTCCGGGCCGGTGATCGGTACCAGGACGGCATCGACGGTGGTGGTGGCTTCCTGGATCGCGCCGTTCGGATGGCCCACGAAGTAGGTCATGGCGTCGATGTTGTTGTCACCCAGCGCGCTGGCCTGCTCGGCCGGCTTCAGCTCGGCGGCAAGGGCGAAGGCCGACTTGTCCCAGCCCTTGACCTTCATGATTTCTTCCAGGGTGTCGCGCTGACCGGAACCGGGGTTACCGATATTGACGCGCTTGCCTTTCAGATCGTCGAGGCCCTTGATGTTGGCGTCACGGCGCGCCAGCACGGTGAAGACTTCGCTCTGCAGCGAGAAGACGGCGCGGATGTCATCCATCTTGCCTTCCTTCTCGAACGGCGCCACGCCTTCCATCGCCTTGTACTGATGGTCGGACTGCATGATGCCGAAGTTGAATTCGCCGCTGCGCAGGCCGTTGACGTTGGCCACACCGCCGCCGCTGGCCGGGGCGTTGCACTTGAGGTCCTCGGCGTTACGGTTGACGAAGCGGCAGATCGACTGGCCGGCTACGTAATAAACACCCGTCTGGCCGCCGGTGCCGATGGTGACGAAATTCTCTTGTGCCTGAGCCACGCCAGCGAAGGTGGTGCCCGCCAGTGCTGCTGACAGGACCCATGCGAAGGATGCGCCTTTCATGGGATATCTCCTTTTGAGTTGTTGTTAAATCCGGCCGAACCTTGTGGGCCTTTTCGATCGGAACCCGGAGTTTAACCGGTCCTAACCGCTGGCACGAATGAAAAGCCGTGGGCACGCAGCTCACAACCGCGTCGGTTGCGAAATCCGCGTGTGCTCACCGGGCGGCTACGCGGTTTGACACGCTGCCGTTCCGGCTTCCGATAGACGGCCGGGCCACTGGCCAGTTCCCGATGGAATCAAAACGATATCATCCGTATCGTTCGCGCTTTGCCCTGCGCTCCGAACGCTCGACCGGCCACCGAGCGATGAACCGAGGTCTCACCGTCACGATGCACATCCGTCTGCTCACGCTCCGTTGTCTGATGGCCCTGCTGGCTGTGCTGCTCGGTTCGTCAGCCATGGCCGCCGGCCCGGACATCCTTTCCAAGGATGGCCTGACATTGCGCGCCGGCAGCATCGAATGGGTGGCAGGGCACCGCGACGCGGCCTTCCCCGCGGCCGCAACCGAAAACTGGGCCTGGCAGCCGCTCGGCAAACCCAACCTGGGCAAGCAGTCTGAAGGGGGCCTGGCTGCGCTTCGCCCTTGACGGCCGCGCGCTTCCCGACGCCAGCACCTGGTACCTGAGCCTGAAATGGCCGGTGTTCGATGAGGTGCGCGTACGCCTGTTCTACCCCGACCGCGGCACCTGGGGCCCGTTGATGCGGGCGGGTGACCACCTGCCCATGGCCGTTCGGCCGGTCGAGAGCCACAACCTGGTGTTCCCGCTCACGGTGGTGCCGGACGAGCCGGTGGTGGTGTACATGCAGCTGCAGGCGCGGGAGCTGATGGCGTTGCCGATGACCCTGCTCGACGAGGCGGCCTTCGCCGCGGACAAGGTTGCCGATGTGGCGATGATCAGCCTGTTTCTGGGCGGCATGCTGGTCATCCTGCTCTACAACTGCAGCCTGTTCGTTTTCACCCGCGATACGGCCTACCTGTTCTATGTCGTCTACCTGCTCTGCGCGCTGTTCTACATCCTGGCGATGACCGGCTTCGGCCAGCTGTTCCTCTGGCCGGAAACACCCCCGCTCACGCGCCGCTTCTATGCCTTGTCCGCCGCTCTGAGTTTGTTTACACCCCTGCTCTTCGCCAGCCGCTTCCTGGGCACTCGCCGCTACGGTGGCTGGCCATGGCAGGTGACCTGGGGGTTGATGATCTACTGGGCGGTGGTGATCCTGACGCTCCTTGCCGCACCCGACCTGGCGCGCTACCTGGCGATCGAGCCGATGGTGCTCGTGCACTGCGTGCTGACCATGGCGGCGGTGATCAACCTCTGGCTGCGCGGCAATGGCTCGGCCCGACTGTTTACCATCGCCTGGGCAACCCTGCTCCTGGCGACCATCGCGCATCTGCTCGCCCTCGAGGGCGTTCTGCCGTTGACGCCGCTGACGCTGCACGGCCAGCTGATCGGCATGTTCACCGAGTTCGTGCTGCTCTCGATCGCGCTGGCCGAGCGCATCAATCACGAGCGTGAGCGGCGGATCAGCGCCCAGCAAAGCGCACTGCGCGCCTCGCAAGCCCTGGCGTTCGAGCGCGAATCCCGGCTACAGGCGCAACAGGAGGCCCTGGCGCTGCAGATCCGCAACAACGAAGCGCTGGAAGCACGTGTCTACGAACGCACCCGCGCCCTGGAGGATGCCAAGCGCGGCCTGGAGCAGGTCAACGCTCAGCTCGCACGCGTCAGCGTCACCGATGCGCTGACCCAGCTGCACAACCGGGGCCATTTCGATCTGATGCTCGACGAGGAGATTCGTCGCGCGATCCGCACCGAAGTGCCATTGTCGGTGCTGTTGCTCGACATCGACCACTTCAAGCGCATCAACGACACCTACGGTCACCCGTTTGGCGACCAATGCCTGCGTCAGGTCGCCGAAACGCTTCGTCAGCACGGCCAGCGGGCCGGGGACGTGGTGGCCCGCTATGGCGGCGAGGAGTTCGCCATGATCCTGCCGGCGCTTGGCCCGCAGGAGGCTGTCGAGCAGGCCGAACGCATCCGCGCGGCGGTCCAGCGACTCCAGCCGGTCCATGGCGAAACGCGACTGACCTTGAGCATCAGCATCGGCGTGACGACGCTGGAATCGCTACCCGACTGCACGCCGGCGCAACTGCTCGCTGCAGCCGATGCCGCGCTCTATCGCGCCAAACACAGCGGTCGCAACCAGCTCGCCTGCGCGCCAATCACCGCCATGCCCTCAATCGCTGGCATCCGGGTCTGACGAGGGAAAGCGCACCTTGACCAGCAAACCACCCAGCGCGCCCTGCCCCAGCTCGACGCCGGCGCGATGGGCGCGGCTGATCTCACCGACGATCGCCAGACCAAGCCCCGCCCCGCGCCCCCGCGCAACTTGGTAGAAGCGCGCAAACACCCGCTCACGCTCGCTGGCCGGGATTCCGGGGCCGTCATCCTCGACTTCCAGAATGCGCTGCGGCAGGACCCGAATCACCACGTTGCCACCGGCCGGCGTATGCGCCAGGGCGTTGTCGACCAGGTTGCTGAGCAGTTCGTTGAGCAGGGTCGGTTCGCCATGCACCCATACCGGCCGGTCTGCTTCCAACGCCAGGGCCACGCCCCGCTGATGGGCCAGCGCGGCCATCGCCAGCCCGGAGCTCGCGGGCCAGCTGCGACAGGTCCAGGCGTTGGGCACCACCCTCGGCGATCGATTGCGCGCCGCTTTCGATGCGCGCCAGGGACAGGAGCTGGTTGGCCAGGTGCACGACGCGATCGGTGTGCTCTTCAGCCTCTTCCAGGGTCTGCTTCCAGCGCTGCGGCTCCGGATCGCGCAGGCCCAGCTCAAGACGTGCCTTGAGCGCCGCCAGCGGGGTACGCAACTCGTGGGAGGCGTCGGCGATGAACTGCGCCTGTCGCTCGAGCTGGCCCCGCAGCCGCTCGGTGAAATGGTTAAGGGCAAGCACCAGCGGCCGGAACTCCCGCTGCACGGACACCAGCGGCAGTGGACGCAGATCGTCCGGTTCGCGCAGTTCCACCGCCTCGCTGAGCCGCCCCAACGGACGCAACGCCCGACTCACCGCCAGCCAGACCAGCAACAGCGCGGCGATCGCCAGCACCCCGACCCGCCAGAGGGTATCGGTGAGCAGGCTGCGCGCCATGCGTTCGCGCGCGCCCAGGGTTTCGGCGACGCGGATCTCGGCGATACCCGTGAGTTCGGGGTCGCTGAGCGGTTGCAGCAGGCTGACCAGGCGCACGCCCTGGCCCTGGAACTGGCCGTCATAGAAGCGCGCCAGGGCCGGATAGTCATCGGTGCGCGGAACCTCCGGACCTGGCGCCGGCAGGTTTTCATAGCCGCTGACCAGCCGCCCGGCAGTATCCAGCACCTGATAGTAGATGCGCCCCGCGCTGTCGTACGCGAAAGTATCCAGCGCGACGTAGGGTACGTTGGCGCGCAACTTGCCATCGTTGGTCACCAACCCGTCGGCGATGGCCCGCGCCGAGGCCAGCAAGGTGCGGTCATAAGCCGTATCGGCAGCGGCCCGGCCGTTCCAGTAAGCGCTCCAGCTGCTAAACAGCAACAGCAGCGCAAGCAGCGCCGCCAGCCACAGCATCAATCCAGCACGCAGGCTTCCAGCGTGCGGGCGCGGATCAGGCATCCACGGCCTCCAGCAGGTAGCCCAACCCGCGGAACGTGACGATACGCACCGCGTCGCCTTCGAGCTTCTTGCGCAACCGGTGGATGTAGATCTCGATGGCATCGGCGCTGGCGTCCTCGTCGAGGCCGAAGACCAGCGCGGCGAGCTGATCCTTGCTCATGACCCGTCCCGGCCGGGTGATCAGCGCCTCGAGCACGCCCTGCTCGCGCGACGTCAGGCTCAGCGCCTGGCCGTCGAGGCTGAAGCGGCGCGCGTCCAGGTCATAGACCAGCGCGCCGCAGCGCTGCTGGCGCTCGCCGCCGGCCACGCTGCGGCGCAGCAGCGCCTTGACCCGGGCCTCCAGCTCCGACAGCTCGAAGGGCTTGGCCAGATAATCGTCGGCGCCCAGGTTGAGGCCGTGCACCCGGTCGCTCACCTCGCCGCGCGCGGTGAGTATCAGCACCGGCAGCGTCTTGCCCCTTTCACGCAGACGCGCCAGCACCTGAAAGCCATCGAGCCGAGGCAGGCCGACATCGAGAATCGCCAGCGCGTAGTCTTCGCTGGCCAGCGCCAGGTCTGCCGCCACGCCATCATCGAGCCGATCCACCGTCCAGCCGGCAGCCCGCAGCGCCTGAGCCACGCTTTCGGCGAGCTGGGGGTGGTCCTCGACGAGAAGTATCCGCATTGCCTGTCCTCTGCCCGATTCGCAAGGTGCGCCAGTGTAGCGACTGGGCCCGCCGTGCGCTGCTGTCGCCCGTGAAAGGCTGGTGAAAGTTTCGCCGCCTAGGATCGACACAGGTGGCCAGAACCACCGACACGGCCGCTGGCCGTCACAACAAAAACAATAGTGGAGATCCAGAATGCTGACTGTCGTCAGACAAACACCCGTAGATGCCCGTCTCGCCCTTGCCGTCATAGCCGCCTCGCTGGCGCCTTTCGCCCAGGCCGGTTTCGTCGACGACAGCGCCACGCTGCAGACCCCAAGTACCGCTCCGATTTCGCCGGCGGCGTCGATGAAAAATGCCTGATCGTCAGCTAAAGCCTGTCGATCTGGTAAAGCCGTCCACAATAAGAAACCGAAGGAGACAACCATGAAGAACGCAATCCGTCGTTTCGCCCTGCTCTCGTCCTGCCTGATGCTCTCGAGCCAGCTGATGGCCGAGCCCAAGCGTCCCGAATGCATCGCCCCGGCCAAACCCGGCGGCGGCTTCGACCTGACCTGCAAGCTGGCCCAGAGCGGCCTGAAGGATTCCGGCCTGCTCGAAGCACCGATGCGTGTCACCTACATGCCGGGCGGTGTCGGTGCGGTCGCCTACAACGCCGTCGTCGCCCAGCGCGCCGCAGAGCCGGGCACCATCACGGCCTTTTCCAGCGGCTCGCTGCTCAACCTGGCCCAGGGCAAGTTCGGCCGTTATGACGAGTCCGCGGTGCGCTGGCTGGCCGGCATCGGCACCGACTACGGCGCCATCTCGGTTCGTGCCGACTCGCCCTACCAGGACCTCGACGACCTGATCGCCGCAGTGAAGAAGGACCCGGGTAACGTGGTCTTCGGTGCGGGTGCCACCATCGGCGGTCAGGACTGGATGCAGACCGCACTGATCGCCCGCGCCGCCGGCGTGGATGTCAGGAAGCTGCGCTACGTGGCGTTCGAAGGCGGCGGTGAGACGCTGACCGCCATGCTCGGCGGCCATGTGCAGGTCACCAGCAGCGGCCTGGGTGAAGTGGCACCGCAGCTCGACGCCGGCAAGATCCGCATCCTTGCAGTGCTGTCCGACGAGCGCCTGCCGGGCAAGATGAGCGAAATCCCAACGGCGAAGGAGCAGGGGTTCGACATCAGCTGGCCAGTGATCCGTGGCTTCTACATGGGCCCGGAAGTCAGCGACGAGGACTTCAACTGGTGGAAGACCCAGTTCGACACGCTGCTGGCCGACGAAGATTTCGCCAAGCTGCGTGAACAGCGCGACCTCTTCCCGCTGTCGATGACCGGCGACGAGCTCAAGGCTTTCGTCGACAAGCAGGTCAAGGAGTACAAGGACCTCGCCGGCGAGTTCGGCCTGGTCAAGTAACACCCTGTCGGCGCCGCGCCCCTCGCGGCGCCGACTCCTGCCGAGGTAACTCCAATGTACGTTCGTGTCTTCGCTGCGGCCTGGCTGCTCGCCTGTGCCGGTCTCGCGCTGCTCGCCTGGGGCTTCGAGGCGCCGTTCGCCTATGACCCGGTCGGCCCGCGCGCCTACCCGCTGCTGCTGCTGTTCTTGATGGGCATCGGTTCGCTCTGGCTGCTGTGCAAGCCCAAGGGCGAGCCGACGCCGGCTTTCGATTGGGCCATGGCCCGCCGCGCCGCCCTTTGCATCCTGGTACTGCTCGCCTACGCGTTGCTGTTCGAGCCGCTGGGCTTCGTGGTCTCAACCGCACTGGCCGGCTTCGCCCTGGGCCTGTTGTTCAACGGTCGCCTGTGGCCATGCGTGATCAGTGGTGTGCTGCTGGGCCTGTTGCTCTACGGCCTGTTCGATTACCTGCTCGACGTACCGCTGCCGCTGGGCGTGCTGCGTCTGCTGGAGAGCTGAAATGGAAACACTGAATTTCTTGATGCAGGGCTTCGATGTCGCCACGCGACCGACCAACCTGCTCGTGGCGCTGTTCGGCGCCTTCGTGGGCACCATTGTCGGCCTGCTCCCAGGCCTGGGCCCGATCAACGGCGTGGCGCTCCTGTTGCCGCTGGCCTTCGCCCTGGGCCTGCCGCCGGAAACCGCGCTGATCCTGCTCGCCGCGGTGTACCTGGGCTGCGAATACGGCGGCCGCATCTCGGCGATCCTGCTCAACGTGCCGGGCGACGCCGCCGCGGTAATGACCACCCTCGACGGCTATCCGCTGGCGCGCCAGGGCAAGGCCGGTATCGCACTCTCGCTGTCGGCGGTCAGTTCCTTCATCGGCAGCATGATTGCTACCTGTGGGGTGGTGCTCTTCGCCCCGCTGCTGGCCAAATGGGCGGTAGCCTTCGGCCCGGCCGAATATTTCGTGCTGATGATCTTCGCCATCGCCTGCCTCGGCGGTATGGTCGGCGACAAGCCGGTCAAGACGCTGATGTCGGCGCTGATCGGCCTGGGCCTGGCGACGGTCGGCGTCGACTCGACCACCGGCGTGTACCGTTTCACCTTCGGCAGCGTCAGCCTGTCCGACGGCATCCAGTTCGTCATCGTGGTGATCGGTTTCTTCAGCGTCAGCGAGATCCTGCTGATGCTGGAGAAGACCCACAGCGGACAGAAGGCGGTCAAGGCCAGCGGCCGGCTGCTGTTCAACTTCAAGGAGTTCTGCCTGACCTTCTGGACCATGGTGCGCAGCGCCGTGGCCGGCTTCGTCATCGGCACGCTGCCGGGCGCCGGGGCGACCATCGCCAGCGCCATGACCTACATGAGCGAGAAGCGCTTGGCCGGTGACAGCGGCAAGTTCGGCGACGGCGACCTGCGCGGCCTGGCAGCCCCGGAAGCGGCCAACAACGCCTCGGCCTGCGGTTCGTTGATTCCGATGCTGACCCTCGGCGTGCCGGGTTCGGGCACCACCGCGGTGATGATCGGCGCGCTGACGCTGTACAACATCACACCCGGCCCGCTGCTGTTCGAACAGCAGCCCGACGTGGTCTGGGGGCTGATCGCCTCGCTGTTCATCGGCAACGTGATCCTGCTGATCATGAACATCCCGCTGGTCGGCCTGTTCTCGCGCATGCTCGCCGTGCCGAACTGGGTGTTGGTGCCGGCAATCACCGTGATCAGCATGGTCGGCGTCTATTCGGTGCACAGCACGACTTTCGACCTGGTGCTGATGGTCGGCCTCGGCGTCTTCGGCTATCTGCTGCGCAAGCTGGATTTCCCGCTCTCGGCGCTGATCCTCGGCTTCGTCCTCGGCGAAATGATGGAAGACAACCTGCGTCGCGCGCTGTCGATTTCCAACGGCGAGCTGGGCATCCTCTGGGGCAGCCCCATTACCCTGGCCCTTTGGGCTATGGCCGTGCTGATGCTGGCAATGCCGGGTATCCGCTGGTACCTGAGCCGTCGCCGCGCGGCCCTTGCGACGCAGGGCTGAGATGCGCGACCGGCGCTTGCCCCGCTGGTGGGCGACCCCACTGGTGGGCGCCTTCGGCGGCTGGCTCGCCAGCCTGGCGGACTGGCCGCTGCCCTGGATGGTCGGCTCGCTGCTGGCGGTAATCCTCGTGCGCTGCAGCGGCTGGCTGGTGCAGGAAGTGCCACGCGGTCGCCAGACCGGCCAATGGATCATCGCCAGCGCCATCGGCCTGCACTTCACCAGCGAGGTGATGGAACAGGTCCTGAGCCACTTCGGCGTGATTCTCGCCGCGGCCCTCGGCACCTTGTTGCTCGGTCTGATCGGACTCGTCGTGTTGATGCGCGGCGGGGTCGACCGGGCTACCGCCTTCTTCGCCAGCATGCCGGGCGGGGCCAGCGAGATGGTCAATCTGGCCGCGCGCCACGAGGCCCAGCCCGCACGGGTCGCTGCCGCGCACAGCCTGCGCCTGCTGCTGGTGGTCCTGGTAGTGCCGGCGCTCTTCACCTGGAGCCTGCCGCCGGTCGAGCCGCCGGCGCCGTATCCGGTGAGCTGGGCCTGGCTGGCCGTGCTGTTACCGGCCGGCGCGCTGCTGGCCTTGTTGTGGAAGCGCCTGGGCCAGCCCAACCCCTGGATGCTAGGCCCGCTGACTGCCTGCGCCATCGCCGCGGTGGCCTTCGACCTGCACCTCGGTCTGCCTCCCGGTGCCGGCCAGGTCGGCCAATGGCTGATCGGCTGCTCGCTGGGTTGTCATTTCGATCGCCCCTTCTTTCGCAACGCACCGGGGTTCCTGCTACGGGTGCTGCTGTTCACCCTGTTGGCCATGGCGGCGGCAGCCGGCCTTGCGGAGGCGCTGGGCTGGGCCGCGACGCTGAACCAGACCTCGCTCATGCTCGGCATGATGCCTGGCGGCATCACTGAACTCTGCCTGACGGCTGAAGCGCTGCAGCTGTCGGTGGCGCTGGTGACGGCGGTGCAGGTGTTGAGGTTGTTCCTGGTGATGTTTCTGGCGGAACCGTTGTTTCGCGTATGGCAGCGCTTGGCGGGCTAGCGCGCGCTCGGTGCTGCACCCGCGCGTGGCGCGGCAACCTGACGGAAGAGTCTGAGCCAGCCCCGCCGCTTATCCAAAAAACCAATAGCACACCAGGATCGCCGCGGTGATCCCCGCGGCATCCGCCGCCAAAGCACAGCCCACCGCATGCCGCGCGCGCTGAATCCCGACCGCACCGAAATACACCGCCAGCACGTAGAAGGTCGTCTCGGTGCTGCCCTGCACCGTCGCCGCCACCAGCGCCGGGAAGGAGTCGACGCCCTGGCTCTGCATCGTCTCGATCAACATTGCCCTCGCGGCGCTACCGGAAAACGGTTTGACCAACGCCGTCGGCAGCGCATCGACAAAGCGCGTGTCCCACCCCAGCACCTCGACCAGCCAACGGATGCCATCGAGGCCGAACTCCAGCGCGCCTGAAGCACGCAGCACCCCGATCGCGCAGAGCATTGCGATGAGATAGGGCAACAGGCTCTTGGCAACCTCGAAGCCCTCTTGCGCCCCTTCGACGAAACTCTCGTAGACCGGTACCTTGCGCAGCGCGCCGATCACGATGAAGGCGATGATCAACCCGAACAGGGTGAGATTGCCGAGCAGCGAGGACAGCGAGGCCAGGGCGGTCGCCGACAAGCCGGCCAGCAGCGCGATGAAACCACCGAGCAGCAGCGCGCCCGGAACGAAATAGGCCAGCACCACCGGATCCCAGATTCGCAGGCGCTGAACCAGGGCGACGGCGAGCAAGCCGGCCAGCGACGAGGCCGTGGTCGCCAACAAGATCGGCAGGAAGACCAGGGTCGGATCCTCCGCACCCTGCTGTACGCGGTACATGAAGATGGAGACCGGCAGCAGCGTCAGGGAGGAGGTGTTGAGCACCAGGAACAGGATCTGCGCGTTGGTCGCGACGGCCGGAGTGGGATTGAGCTCCTGAAGGGCGCGCATCGCCCGCAACCCGATCGGCGTGGCGGCGTTGTCCAGGCCAAGGCCATTGGCGGCAAAATTGAGGGTAATCAACCCCAGGGCCGGATGGCCGGCCGGCACCTCGGGCATCAAGCGACGGAACAGCGGTCCGAGCACGCGCGCCAGCAGCTCGATCAGACCAGCCTTCTCGGCGATGCGCAGAAACCCGAGCCACAGCGTCAGGGTGCCAAACAGCACGATCATGATTTCCACGGCCAGCTTGGCCATGGCGAAAAGGCTCTCGACCAGCGCGGCGAACACCGCCGGGTCTTCCCCAATCAGCCACCGCGCCAGGGCCGCGATCGCTGCGACCACGAAAAGCCAAGCCAGAGGCCATTGAGCATGTTTTTCTCCCGCGGATGACTGGGCGCGATGATAGCGGCGTGAACTGCCAGCGGTCATGCGTTTGGCCGGGGAAATGGGTGAAACGGAGGGAGAACGGAAAGATGCAGACCGAAGGTGGTGAAAGCCACCTTCGGTTGCGCGTCACTGAACCTGGTCCTTTGCCGGAGGTACCCCCTGTACCCCTAGGTCGCTCCAAACGCAGAGCGTCCCGACCCCCTGGTTCACCCGCCACGCGGGAAAGATACCTGCCTTGTCAGCGGCATCTAGATCGAACGAGCCGCCACTTGTGCAGCGCCTCTGAATGCTGGCTTCCTGTCCGTGAAACTTCCGTCGAGGTGTTGCAGCCGCCCTCGCGGGCGGCATGTCGCGTCAGACTCGAGGGCCGCGACCACGGCCAAAGATCAGCGATGCCACGAACAGCACCAGGAACACGACGAACAGGATCTTCGCGATGCCCGTTGCCGTGCCTGCGATACCACCGAAGCCCAGTACCGCAGCGATGATGGCGATGATCAGGAAGGTAATGGCCCAACTCAGCATGGTGTCTCTCCTCTTCGGTTCAGAAACTTCTCAGCAGGATCGTCAGGATCAGGCTGATGGATACGGCTCAGAAAACCCAACGCTGTTCGGACCGGACCTGCACATAATCGATCGTTCTGGGTGCGGGCCCGGTCTGCACGATCCCTACCGGTTGAGCGTCATACAGGCGGATTCGTTCCGCCGGCTGCTGTTGCGTCTGGCTGAGCGGTTGCGACATCGGTCGCTCGGCACCAACGAGAAGGGTCACGACCGCAGCAGTAAGACAAGCCTTTCCAACCAGTGAGAAGCGTGCGTTGCGATTCATCCTCAACTCCTTCTAAGCATGCGGGGCAATCTGAATTACTTAGGAGATTGCAGACCTCATGCCAGCTTTAATCGTTTAGTTTTTATATATATATCAGTAACTTACGATACTCATTCGAGGGGCTGTCAATTTAAATTGCACGATACCCTGAAGCGAGGCCGTGCGAATTGCACGACGACCTAATCCCTTGGTCTCAACGGCCCTCGTCGCGATGATTGAGTGCATGGATGCGGGCATGACAGGCGCGCAGCTTCGGCAGCTCGATGGCCAGCAAGGCCCGCACGTCGGGTTCGGCGGTCTTCAGCGCATCTTCGAAAGCGCCGAGAATGCGCTCCTCAGCCTGGTCGAGCTGGTCCACGTAGACAGCGTCGGGGTCGCTCAGGCGTGCCTTGGTGTCGGCGTAGACCTCGCGCAACTTGCCGGCGGTGGTGCCGCCTTGTGCTGGCTGCTCCTGGTTCGCCGCGACCTTTACCGACAGTGCCTGGATAACGTGCGTCTTGGCCTGTGCGAGGTCGCGGAACAGATGCTGGAGCTCGACATCCTTCACCGCTTCCATCGCATGCTGGTAAAAGTGCTGGCCGTCACGGGTGATCTCGATCAGCTCGTTGAGTTGGGACATGTTGTGCGCCATGGGAAACCTCCAATGCCCCCTGCAGGGGGCTTGTCAGACAGGTGGGTCATCAGTCGCAAGCGACGTGCCACCCGGAGGTCCATGCTGATTCATTGCAAATCAATGGCTTGAAAGCGCAGCGCGATTGCCGTCTGATTGCAGCCTGCAGTAAAGCCCTATCTCGACCGTGCAACTTGCAAGACTTTTCGTAGACTAATGCAGGCGCCGAAGCGCAGCCGCCCTGCCCGCAGGGCCGCCATCCATCTCTTTTACCGATTTGCCAGCCAAATCTGCTTTGCCGACCTGGAGCATCCATGGACCAAACGACCGACACCGGTGGCCGCATCCTTCTGGTAGATGACGAGGCCGCGATCCTGCGTACCTTCCGCTACTGCCTGGAAGATCGTGGCTATACGGTCGTCACCGCCGCCAGCGCTTCACAAGCCGAAGCGATCCTGCAGCGCCAGGTGTTCGATCTCTGCTTTCTGGACCTGCGTCTGGGCGAGGACAATGGCCTGGATGTCCTGCAGCAAATGCGTGTGCTCGCGCCCTGGATGCGCGTGGTGATCGTCACCGCGCATTCGGCGGTCGATACGGCAGTGGACGCCATGCAGGCCGGCGCTGCGGATTATCTGGTCAAACCCTGCAGTCCCGAGCAGCTGCGGTTGTCCGCGGCGAAGCAGCTGGAAGTCCGCCAGATGGCCGCGCGCCTGGAGGCGCTCGAAGGCGAGGTGCAGAAGCGCAACGATGCGCTCGGCTCGCACAGCCCGGCCATGATGAACGTGCTGGAAACCGCACGACAGGTAGCCGACACCGACGCCAACATCCTTATTCTTGGCGAGTCAGGCACCGGCAAGGGCGAACTGGCGCGCGCCATCCACAACTGGAGCCGGCGCGCCAAGAAGGCTTTCATCACCATCAACTGTCCCTCGCTCTCGGCGGACCTGATGGAAAGCGAGTTGTTCGGACACAACCGCGGCGCCTTCACCGGCGCCACGGAAAGCACCCTGGGACGCGTCAACCAGGCCGACGGGGGCACGCTGTTTCTCGACGAGATCGGCGACTTTCCACTGACCCTGCAGCCAAAGCTGCTGCGTTTCATCCAGGACAAGGAATACGAGCGAGTGGGCGACCCGGTCACCCGGCGGGCCGACGTGCGCATCCTCGCGGCGACCAACCTCAACCTGGAAGAGATGGTTCGTGAAGGCAAGTTCCGCGAGGACCTGCTCTACCGGCTGAACGTCATCACGCTCAACCTGCCGCCGATGCGCGAACGCCCCGAAGACGTGCTGGCACTGGCCGAGCGCTTCCTCGCTTCGTTCGTCAAGAGCTATGGCCGCCCGGCTCGCGGTTTCAGCGATGCCGCCATCGCTGCGCTCAAGGCCTACCGCTGGCCAGGCAATGTGCGCGAGCTGCGCAACGTGGTGGAACGCGCCAGCATCATCTGCCCGCAAGCAATGATCGAAGTCAGCCATCTGGGCTTGGCTGATCAGGCGGTCAGCAACGCGCCGCGCATCGGCGAGGCCATGAGCCTGGAAGCACTGGAACGTGCCCACATCGCCGGCGTGCTGAGCACCAGCGAGACCCTCGAACAGGCCGCCCGGACCCTGGGCATCGACGCCTCGACCCTCTACCGGAAGCGCAAGCAATACGGCCTATGAAAATTCAGATGAAGCTCCGGACCCGGCTGTTTCTCGGGTTCTCGGCGCTGATGACGGTTGCGCTGCTGGGGCTGGTCCTGGCCCTGGTCAGCGTGGTGCAGATGGCCAAGAGTCAGGAGAAGCTGATCCGCGACAACTTCGGCGTGATCGAGGCCAATCAGAAGCTGCGCCAGGCGCTCGGCAACCACCTGCTGATCCTGGTGCGCCAGGACCGGGACAACACCGCCCTTGCCCAGCCGCGGCAGGCCTTCGAAACGGCCTTGGCGAAAGGCCTGGCCGAAGCGGCCGACGAACCCAGCCGGGAAGACTACCGCGCCATTGGCGAGGCCTACGGCGAATTCCTCGCCGCCCTCGAAGCGCCGGCCGCGCAGACGCTGACGCTACTCGAGGACAACGGGTTGAGCCGCGCCTTCGACAAGGTCCGCTCGCTCATGGTCGAGATGCAGCAGGATGCGTACGACCAGATCCGCGACACCGAGATCCGCAGCCGCGAGCGCGCCCAGCTGCTCGCCGGCCTACTCGGCCTGACCGGTGTAGCAGTCCTGCTGATCGGCTTCATCACGGCGCACAGCTTCGCTCGGCGATTCGGCGATCCCATCGAGCAACTATCGAGTGTGGCGGACCAGATCGGGCGCGGCGATTTCAACATCACGCTGCCCTCGTCGCCGATTGCCGAACTGTCTTCGCTGAGCCGTCGCTTCGGCCTGATGTCGCAGGCGCTGCATACCTTCAAGCAGACCAACATCGACGCCTTGGTCAACGGCCAACAGCGCCTGCAGGCCCTGCTCGACAGCATTGACGACGGCCTGCTGATCATCGACCGCCAGGGCCGACTGGAGCATGCCAACCCTGTCGCGCAGCGCCAGTTGGCGTGGGAAACCGAACATATCGGCTCCACCCTCGGGCAGGCGCTCGGCCATCCGGAGCTGGACGAAGCGGCACGCCTGGTGCTGGATGACAAGCCCCTGTCCGGCCCGCCCGACGACCTGGTGATCGAAGCCGACGGCGAGCGCCGCCTGCTGTCCTGGCGCATGAGCCCGGTGAACCATCACGACGGTCGTATCAGCGGCGCGGTGATGGTGCTCCACGACGTCACCGACCAGCGCACCTTCGAGCGCGTGCGCAACGAGTTCGTCCTGCGTGCCTCGCATGAGCTGCGCACGCCGGTGACCGGCATGCAGATGGCCTTCAGCCTGCTGCGCGAGCGCACCCACTATCCTGAAAGCAGCCGCGAGGCCGATCTGTTCAGCACGGTGCACGAGGAGATGCAGCGGCTGGTCACGCTGATCAACGACCTGCTGAACTTCTCGCGTTACCAGAGCGGCCAGCAGAAGCTCGAGCCGGTCCCCTGCGATCCGGCCGTACTGCTCAACGAAGCGCGCGAACGCTTCGTCGATGCTGCGGCGCAGAACGACATCGAGATCCAGCTCGAACTGCAGCCCTCGTTGCCCACCCTGCTGCTCGACCGCCAACAGATGGAGCGCGTGCTGGACAACCTGCTCAGCAACGCGCTGCGGCACACCCAAAGGCGGCGAGATCAGGCTGCTGGCACGCCACCACGGCGAGCGGGTGATCCTCAGCGTGGAGGACAACGGCGAAGGCATTCCCTACAGCCAACAGGCGCGGATCTTCGAACCCTTCGTGCAGATCGGCCGGCGGCGCGGTGGCGCCGGACTGGGCTTGGCCTTATGCAAGGAAATCGCCCAGCTGCATGGTGGTCGCATCGGCGTGCATTCGCGCATCGGGCACGGCACCATCTTCTACATCGCCCTGCCGATCTGAGCCGGCAGGGCGATCCCGATCCCGCGTCAGGAGCCGCCATGCCGAGCCTCAATCCCACTGCCGAACAGCTGCAGCAATTTGCCGAACGGATGCCCGCCGGCACGCCTATCCTCATGCTCAACCTGTTGCGCTTCCGCGATCAGGCGGACTATGCGGACGACCCGACCCAGACGCCCTGCAGTGGCCGCGAGGCCTACGCCCGCTACAGCCGGACCGCACTGACGAAGGTCCGTGGCGTGGGCGGTAGCGTGCAACTGATGGCCGCAGCCCACGTTGCGCTGATCGCTCCGCAAGAGGAGGCATGGGATGAGATGCTGCTGGTCCGCTACCCCTCGCCGGAAGCCTTTCTGACGATGCTTGCCGATCCGGAATACCGCGCCGCGACGCCCCACCGCACCGCCGCGCTGGCCGATTCACGGCTGATCGGCTGCACCGAGCGAAGCTAGAACGGCTCAGGATGGCGTGTTGAGTACCGCCAGCAGCGCTGCGGTTTCGGCGTCCGGCTCGCCGTCGAAGCGTGACGGCCGATACTTCATCTGGAAGGCGGCGATGACGTTGCGGGTTTCCAGGTCCAGATGCTCATGTGTCGGCACCTTGTAGCCCTGCGCGGCCAGTTGCCGCTGGAACCAGCCGATGTCGGGCAGCTGCTCGGCGAACACCTGCCGCTGCTGCGCCACCGCCACGGCATCCGGCCATGGCACGAGCCCCTCGTCGGCGAGACGCTTCCAAGGGAACAGCGGACCCGGGTCCACCTTGCGCTGAGGCGCGATGTCGCTGTGTCCGACGATAGCGCCGGGCTTGAGCCCATGGCGCTGCATGATGTCCTTGAGCAGCACGACCAGGGCATTGATCTGCGCTTCGGAATAGGGATACCAAAGGCGCCGGCCCTGTGCATCCTCGACGTAGCCGCGATTGACCAGCTCGATGCCGATGGAACTGGAGTTGAGCCAGGTCCGGCCGTTCCACTGACTCTCGCCGGCGTGCCACGCGCGCCGATCCTCGTCGACCAGTCGGTAGATGGTCGCGGGGATTCACCGATCAGGTAGTGGCTGCTGACGCCATCCCCCTTGAGGATTTCCAGCGAGCGCTGCAGATCGCTTGAGGTGTAATGCAGCACGATGAACTGCGCGCGGCTGTCCTGGCCGAGGGACGTGTGGCGGGTGTCGATGCGGGGGCCGCTGGCGCAGCCGGCCAGCAGAACGGTCAGCGCACCTAGGATCAGGGCTTTCATGGTCACCTCGGGTCAACAACAGAATGACTCAGGCAGACGGCAGGCCGCTGGCCGTGCCATGGACATTTTCGCGTGGTGCCTGAAGAGACGGGCCAGTATACGCGGGGCGCAACCTGGGTCCAGACCGCCTGGTCAGGCCGTTTCGATTCGGTTGCGCCCGTTGCCCTTGGCCCGGTAGAGCGCCTGATCAGCCCGCTGGAACACCGCCTCGGCGCTGTCACGCTCGCGAAAATCGGTGACGCCCCCGACAGCGTGACCTCCAGCCGCGCGCCCTTGAAGTGAAACGGGCAGGCCTGAATGCCGGCGCGCAGGCCATCGATCAGCGGCAGCCCTGCCTCGAGGGGCGTTTCCGGCAGCAGCAGGGCAAACTCCTCGCCACCGAACCGGGCAATGAAGTCGGTCTTGCGCAACCGCTTGCGCAGTTCATTGGCGATGATCTTCAGCACACGATCGCCGGCCAGATGGCCGAAGCTGTCGTTGATCCGCTTGAAATGATCGACATCGAGTACCACGAGCAGCAAATGACCGCCATAGCGTTGCTGCCGAGCCATCTCCAGCTCGAGTCGCTCATCCCAGGCCGCCCGGTTGGCCAACTGCGTCAGGGGATCCTGCAGCGCTCTCTGACGCTGCTCTTCGAGGTGCTGCTGCATCCCGACCGCTGCCTCCTCCAGGCTCGCCACTCGCCCAACGAGCGCACTCCAGACGCTCGCTCAGACGCTTTTCGTGTTCGCCACGTTGCTGCTCGTAAAGGTCGACGGTCTCGAGCAGCCCGTCCAGACGCGTCTGCACGGCCTGTTTCAGTGACGGCAGATCCTTGGCTTCGAGCATGCTGCTCTGCAGCCCTCCGACCTGCTGGCGCAATTCTTCGTCGAGCGCCTGGGCGACCTCCTGACTTTGCGCATGACCTTCGCGGGCAGAGCTCAGGCTCTGTTGCATGCTAGCCAGACGCTCGTTGAGCAGCTTGAGGTAGTTTTCGAACTCGCGCTGCCCCTGATCCGCCACCATCAGCAACAACTGGGCGAGGTCGTCGAGTACCGGCACCAGCTCATACCAGTTCAGGCCATGCTGAATGCGTTCACGCAGGGCCTGTGCCTGGGGTTGCTGGTGCTCGGGTAACTGCAGCCCGTCCAGCAGCCCGAACAGCGTGCTTTCAACCCGCTCGGCAATAGCGCTGTAGGCCTGCTCCGGCGACTCCGGCAACCGATAGCGCGCATCGGCGTCGGCGCTCAGATCCGGCGCCGGGGTCGGTTCGATTTCGGCGGGCGGCACGGCCGTCGCGCTGGCCCGCTCGCCCATGGGCGTGGTATCGCGTCCGGGCAAGGGCGTCGATGCGGGCGCTGCTGTGGAATCAGACAGGTCTTCGGCGCGGTCCATGGACTGCGGACTCGCGTCGGTGGCCGTCCCGTTCGGGTGCGGGGCATGACGCTCCCGTGTACCGAACAGGCGGCCAAGCAAACCGACCGTAGCGGGCCCGGCCTGGTCCAGCACCGCCAATGCCTGGTGTTGCAGCTCGCCCAGTTCGCCAATCAGCGATGGCAGCTCGCGCGATTGCGCAGCCCGCTCGTCAAGCTGACGGTCGAATTTTTCAGGGGCTTGCGGATCTCGCCCGGCAGCGGCAACTCGAGCAATGGCGAGACCAGACGGTGAAGCGCCGCGGTCAGCTGCTCGAGGCGATCCTGCTTGCTGCGCTCGGTGTCCAGAACCGCTCGCTCCAGGCGCGGCACCAGCGCCCCCAAGCGATCATCCTGGACATCGTCTCTGAGAATTTCGCGCAGTTCGCGCATGCACTGGTCGACGGCGGGATCAGCTCCGTCGACCGCAAAGCTGCTGCGCACCAGGCTGCGTCGCAGCAGATCCAGCCGCGTTTCCCAGCGTTTTTCCTGGCGCTCCTGCTGCTCCAGCGAGCTTAGGTACTTTTCTTTCCAGCGCTTGGCGTCGTCGCTCACTTCAACCCTACCTTGGGAACCGGCAGCGCATCGCCGTGCATCGAGTCCGGTAACCGTATCTCCACCGCAACGGGCAAATGATCGGAGCTCGCCCGGGCCAGCACATCGACACGTTCGAGCGTCAGGCTCGGGCTGAGCAGAATATGATCCAGGCACCGGCTCGGGCGCCAGCTGGGAAACGTGGCTTCGATCTGCGGCGCCTGCAAACCGAGGTCGCGCAACGGAGAATGTTCCAGCAGGTCGCTGGCATGGGTGTTCATGTCGCCCATCAATACCTGATGCCGGTATGGGCCGATCAGCTCGCGGATATAAGCCAGCTGGCGTGTTCGGGTATTGCCGCCGAGGGCGAGATGCATGACCACAACCACGAGCGCGTCCTCGCCCTCCCCGAAACGCAGCAGGATCGCACCGCGCCCCGATGGACCGGGCAGGGGATGGTCCTCCAGCCCCTGTGGCTCGAGGCGGCTGAGCACACCGTTACTGTGTTGCGCGAAGCGCCCGAGGTTGCGGTTGAGTTGCTGGCACCAGTAGGGGAAGGCGCCGAGTTGCGCCAGATGCTCGACCTGATTGACGAAGCCGGAGCGCATGCTGCCGCCGTCGGCCTCTTGCAGCGCAACCAGATCATAGTTGGCGAGCAGCTCACCGATGCGCTGCAGGTTCTGCGCACGCCCCTGATGCGGCAACAGGTGCTGCCAGCTGCGTGTGAGGTAATGGTGGTAACGCTCGGTGCTGATGCCGACCTGGATGTTGAAGCTCAGCAGTCGCAGCCTGCCATTGCTGGGCAAGCCGCTGGAGTCCAGACAGAGCGGATTGACCCGCGCCTGACCCGGACCGGCCAGACGCGGCGAACTCCAACGGCGCAGCATGCCGTGACCTTATTGCGCAGCGCGTTCTTTTTCGATCAGGAAGTCGGCGACTTCCAGCGCGCGCTGCGGTCCACCCGCCGAGCCGATGTCGAAGCGGTACTTGCCGTTGACGATCATGACGGGCACGCCGGTGATCTGATAGGCCATGGCGAGTTTCTTCGCCTGTTCGGCGCGGCCCTTCACGCCGAACGACTTGTAGGCCTTGAGGAAGGCGTCGCTGTCGACGCCCTGCCCGGCCAGGAATTCGGCCATCTTCTCAGGCGTGTCGAGCTTGTTGCCTTCACGGTGATAGGCATTGAACACCGCGTCATGGACCTTCTGTTCGACGCCCATCGATTCGAGCGCGAGGAACATCTGACCATGCACGTTCCAGACACCGCCGAACATGGCCGGGATGCGCTTGAAATCAACGTCTTCGGGCAATTGCTCGATCCAGGGGTTGAGCACCGGCTCGAACTGGTAGCAGTGAGGGCAGCCATACCAGAACAGCTCGACGACCTCGATCTTGCCTGGCTCAGCGACAGGCACCGGATTCTTCAGCTCGACGTATTCTTTCCCCGCCTGGAATTCCGCCGCAGTGGCCGGCAGGCCAAACAGACTTGCGGTGACGAGAACGGCGCTGAGAACGAGTTTACGCATGGTGACTCCCTTGGCTGTGAATGCTGACCGGATGGCAACAGGCTGCAGCAATTCGTTGCGGCTCGCCAGCGCTTTCCGCGGCTTTTCAAACTCTTGACATGATTATAGCGATGCCGAAAACGACGAAAGGGCGTCCCGGCTCACGCCTTGAACGCCCTCTCGGTACACCGATCGACTAGAGGATCAATGCAGGCCCTGGATGTAGCTCGCCAGGGCTTCGATGTCCTTGTTGCTCAGCTTCGACGCGACGGTACGCATGATGGCGGCATCGCCATCGTTGGTGCGGTTACCCTCGCGGAAGTCGGTCAGCTGCTTGGCAGTGTACGCCGCGTGCTGGCCGCCCAGATGAGGGAAGCCGGCAAGGCTGATGCCCGCGCCGTTCGGCGAGTGGCAACCGGTGCAGGCCGGCATGCCCTCTTCCACCTTACCGCCACGGAAGAGCTTTTCGCCGTGCTCGACCAGCGCCGGATCGGCCATGCCGACCGTCATCTTCTGGCTGGCGAAGTAAGCGGCAATGTCTTCAAGGTCCTGATCGCTGTAGGGGTCGAGGATGCCGGTCATTTCCAGAACCTTGCGGCCCACGCCCGGCTCGGCGGTAGGCGCGCTGCCCACCTTGATGTCCTGGAGCTGCTTGAGCAGGTAGCTTTCGCCCTGACCCGCGAGTTTCGGGAAGTTCGGGGCAGGGCTGTTGCCGTCGGCGCCGTGGCAGGCACCACAGACGGCGACCTTTTCCTTGCCGGCTTCGGCATTTCCAGCCGCGTGGGCCATACCGGTGATGCCAAGGGTCAACAGCAGACTCACGAGTACTTTGTTCATCAGCTCATCCAACTACGGCTAAAGGGTTAAAAGAATCTTATTCGGCAGGCCGACCGCCGGAGCCGCGGCATTGCTCGTTATGTCGCATGGCTTGGTTTGAAACCGGCGCGTCCCTACAGCGCTCGAACGCGGCGCTGACGTGATCGTCACGGGGATTCATGTCAAGACCAAAGCGCACACAAAATCTGCGGCATTATATACTGGCGCTCCTGAAACGGAAATGAACCATTGCCGCACCCCTGCGCACTTCACCGGACTGCCCATGCTCCCTAAAAACCCGATCCTCGGTCTCTGCCAGCAAGCGACCTTCATGACCAGCGCCGCCAAGGTCGACCAATGCCCGGCTGACGAGGGGCTGGAAGTCGCCTTCGCCGGGCGCTCCAACGCAGGCAAGTCCAGCGCCCTGAACACCCTCACCCACGCCAATCTCGCCCGCACCTCGAAGACACCGGGCCGGACACAGCTGCTCAATTTCTTTCGTCTGGATGACGAGCATCGACTGGTTGACCTGCCCGGTTATGGCTACGCCAAGGTCCCGATTCCACTGAAGCAGCACTGGCAGCGTCACCTGGAAGCCTATCTGAGCAGCCGCGAAAGTCTGGCCGGCGTGTTCCTGATGATGGACATTCGCCATCCGCTGACCGAGTTCGACCGGATGATGCTCGACTGGTCCACCGCGAGCGAATTGCCACTGCATATCCTGCTGACCAAGTCCGACAAACTCGCCTTTGGTGCGGCAAAGAATGCCCTGCTGGCCATCCAGCGCGATATCCACAAAGGCTGGGGTGAGGGCGTCAGCGTTCAGCTTTTTCAGCGCCGAAGCGCCAGGGCGTCGAAGAGGCCCAACTCAAACTCGCCGAGCTGATGGGGATGCTGGACGAAGACTGAAAGCGGAACGAGTGCAGGCAAGGCGTCGCACTCTCAGACGTAAACGGCCGTCTTTGCAGATGCCGAGACGGCCGCCCTCAAGCCCGGATCGCCTGACCACGACTATTCCCTACCGCGCGCCAAAGGCCGGAGCCGGGTCGCCCAGCGTCCAGCCTCCAGCGCGCTGATCTCGGCCCCTTAGTCCCTGTACGCCTCAACCGGTACGCAGGCGCAGAACAGGTTGCGGTCACCAAAGACGTTGTCTACCCGATTCACGGCAGGCCAATACTTGTGCGCGCGGGTGTGGGCTGTCGGCGTGACGCCCTCGGCGACGCTATAGGGACGATCCCAGAGGTGGGTGACGTCGGCCAGGGTGTGAGGCGCGCGTACCAGCGGGTTGTCCTCGACGGGCCAGCCGCCATTCTCGACCTTGGCGATCTCGGCACGAATGCTCAGCATCGCCTCGACGAAGCGGTCGAGTTCGGCCTTGGATTCGCTCTCGGTCGGCTCGATCATCAGGGTTCCAGGCACCGGGAAGGACATGGTTGGTGCATGGAAGCCGTAGTCGATCAGCCGCTTGGCGACGTCCTCCTCGGTGATCCCGGTCTGCGCCTTCAGCGGACGCAGGTCGATGATGCACTCATGCGCGACGCGCCCGTTGCGGCCGCTGTAAAGGACCGGAAAGGCATCGCCGAGACGCTTGGCCAGGTAGTTGGCGCCGAGGATGGCGACCTCGGTGGCCTCACGCAGCTGCGGGCCCATCATGGCAATGTACATCCAGCTGATCGGCAGGATGCTGGCACTGCCCCAGGGCGCGGCACTGACCGCACCATTTTCCGGGTTCGGGCCCTGCAGCTCGATGACCGGATGGTTCGCCACGAAAGGCTGCAGGTGCGCCTTGATGCCGATCGGCCCCATGCCCGGGCCGCCACCGCCGTGAGGAATGCAGAAGGTCTTGTGCAGGTTCATGTGCGACACGTCGGCGCCGATATCGGCCGGGCGCGCCAGGCCCACCTGCGCGTTGAGGTTGGCGCCATCCATGTAGACCTGGCCGCCCTGGGCGTGGATAGCCTCGCAGATCTCCCGCACGCCTTCCTCGTACACACCGTGGGTGGACGGATAGGTGATCATCAGACAGGACAGCCGGTCGCCTGCTTCGGCGGCCTTGCGCTTGAGATCCTCGAGATCGATGTTGCCCGCCTTGTCGCATTCGACAATGACCACACGCATGCTGACCATCTGCGCCGAGGCCGGGTTGGTGCCATGAGCCGACGACGGGATCAGGCAGATGTCGCGCTGCCCCTCGCCGCGGCTCTCGTGATACTTGCGGATCGCGACCAGGCCGGCGTACTCACCCTGCGCGCCCGAGTTGGGCTGCATGGAGATGGCATCGAAGCCGGTGATCGCACAGAGCCAGGCCTCCAGCTCGTCGATCATGAGCTTGTAGCCCTGGGCCTGTTCCTGGGGCGCGAAGGGGTGCAGATTGGCGAATTCGGGCCAGGTGATGGGAATCATCTCGCTGGTGGCGTTGAGTTTCATGGTGCAGGAACCCAGCGGGATCATGGCCTGGTTCAACGCCAGGTCCTTGTTCTCGAGCTGCTTGAGGTAGCGCAGCATCTCGGTCTCGCTGTGATGACTGTTGAACACCGGATGAGCGAGGAACCCGGTCTGACGCGCCAGCGCCTCGGGAATACCGCTGGGGATGTCACCGGCGTCCAGCGTCTCGACATTCAACCCATGGTCGGCGCCCAGAAAGATCGCCAGCAGCTGCTCGACGGTCTTCTCGCAGCAGGTCTCGTCCAGGCTCACACCCAACTTGCCGCGACCGAGGATGCGCAGGTTGATGCGTGCCGCCCGTGCGCTGTCGAGGATCGCCGTCTGGGCACCGCCTACGTCCAGGGTGAGCGTGTCGAAGAAGTGCCGGTTGAGGCGCTTGATCCCTCCCTGCTCCAAGGCATGCGCCAGGATCGCAGTGAGGCGATGGGTGCGCTGGGCAATCCGCTTGAGTCCGTCCGGCCCGTGGTAGACGGCATAGCAACTGGCGATGTTGGCGAGCAGCACCTGTGCCGTACAGATGTTCGAATTGGCCTTCTCGCGGCGAATGTGCTGTTCGCGGGTCTGCAGGGCCATGCGCAGCGCAGTGTTGCCACGCGCATCCTTGGACACGCCGATGATCCGCCCCGGCATGGCCCGCTTGAACTCGTCACGCGTCGCGAAGTAGGCGGCATGTGGCCCGCCATAACCCATCGGCACCCCGAAACGTTGCGTCGTGCCGAGCACCACATCGGCGCCGAGCTCACCCGGCGGGGTCAGCAGCACGAGGCTGAGCAGGTCAGCAGCGACACAGGCCAGCGCCTGGCGCTCATGCAGGCGTTCGATGGCCGGCCGCAGGTCGCGAATCTCGCCATGGGTGTCGGGATATTGCAGGAGGGCGCCGAAAACATCTTCGCCCTCGATATCCTCGACCGCCCCCACAACCAGCTCGAAGCCGAACGCCTCGGCACGGGTCTTCATGACCGAAAGCGTCTGCGGATGGCAGTTTTCGTCAGCGAAGAAGCGGTTGCTTTTGCTCTTGGCCACACGCCGCGCCAGCGTCATGGCTTCAGCCGCGGCGGTTGCCTCGTCGAGCAGCGATGCGTTGGCAAGATCCAGCCCGGTCAGGTCGATGGTCAGTTGCTGGAAGTTCAGCAGCGCCTCGAGACGACCCTGGGCGATCTCCGGTTGATAAGGGGTATAGGCGGTGTACCAGCCGGGGTTTTCCAGCACGTTGCGCAGAATCACCGGTGGGGTGATGGTGCCGTGGTAACCCATGCCGATCAGGCTGGTCCAGACCTGGTTCTGCTCGGCGTAGCTGCGCAGCTTGGCCAGCGCGCCCTGCTCATCCAGTGCCGGCGGCAGCGCCAGTTCACCCTGCAAACGGATCGCTGGCGGCACGGTCTGCTCGACGAGCTGCTGACGGCTGGAAAGTCCCAGCGCTTCGAGCATGGCCTGCTGCTCGGCCGCATCGGGTCCGAGATGGCGACGAAGGAAGGCATCGGGCTGCTGAAGCTGGGAAAGGCGCGGCACTTGGGACATGACTGCTCTCTCGAAAAGGAAAAGCCCCGACGGCCAGGCAACGTGAGACGAACTCACCTGCCAGCAGCGCGGGGCTCGAATAAAGGGACTCAGGCGTCGGCGTCGCAGGCGGCCTTGTAGCCATCGGCATCGAGCAGCTTTTCCAGCTCGGCCGCATCGTTGGGCTGCACGCGGAAGAACCAGCTGCCGTAAGGCTCGCCATTGACCATTTCCGGGGGAATCGGTCAGTTGTTCGTTGATCGCCACGACCTCACCGGAAATCGGGGCATAGATATCGGACGCCGCCTTCACGGACTCGACCACGCCCGCTTGCTGGCCCGCGGTGAGCTGTTGCCCGACCTCCGGCAGTTCGACGTAGACGACATCGCCTAACGCCTCCTGGGCATGGTCGGAAATGCCGACGCTGACAGTCCCGTCCGCTTCGAGGCGGGCCCACTCGTGGCTGGCGGCGTAACGCAGATCGCTGGGGATGTCGCTCATGTTCATATCCTCGAAAAGCTGTCGATTGACGGGCGCAACAGGCGCCCTGCGGCCCGCTGCAGGAAGCGCTCCGCGGAATTTACACCAGGACTTTGCCGTGACGCACGAAAGTCGGCTGAACCACCCGCACCGGGTACCACTTGCCACGGATCTCCACTTCCGCACGATCGCCAGTGGCGGCTGGTACGCGCGCGAGGGCGATGGATTTGCCCAGTGTCGGTGAGAAGCTGCCACTGGTGATCTCGCCCTCGCCGCTGCCATTGACCCGCACGACCTGGTGAGCGCGCAGTACACCACGCTCCTCCAGAACCAGGCCAACCAGCTTGGGCACGTCGCGCGCCCTTTCGGCTTCGAGCGCCTCGCGGCCGTTGAAGGCGCGATCGGATGGCTCCCATGCCACGGTCCAGCCCATGTTCGCCTGTAGCGGCGACACCGCCTCGGTCATGTCCTGCCCGTAGAGGTTCAGACCCGCTTCCAGTCGCAGGGTGTCACGCGCGCCCAGCCCGATCGGAGAGATACCGGCACCCACCAGCTCACTGAGAAAATCCTGCGCATCGGCCGCCGGCAGGATGATCTCGAGACCGTCCTCACCGGTGTAGCCAGTCCGGCCGATGAACCAGTCACCGGCCGCGCGCCCCTGAAAAGGCTTGAGTTCCTGGATCAATGTGGCGCGCTGCTGGTTGACCAGCTCGGCGGTGCGGACACGAGCGTTCGGCCCTGGATCGCGAGCATCGCGAGGTCGGGGCGCTCGTGGACCTCGACCGCGAACCCCTGCGCTTGCGCCGTCATCCAGGCCAGGTCCTTGTCGCGGGTGCTGGCGTTGACGACCAGACGATAACCCCACTCGGTCAAGTAGACGATCAAGTCGTCGATCACGCCGCCTTGCTCGTTGAGCATTGCCGTATAGAGCGCCTTGCCCACTTCAGCGAGGCGGCCGACATCATTGGCCAGCAGCCGCTGCAGATAGGGCTTGGCCTCGCTGCCAGAGACGTCGACGACGGTCATGTGCGAAACGTCGAACACCCCGCAGTCGCGCCGCACCTGGTGATGCTCCTCGACCTGAGAGCCGTAATGCAGCGGCATGTCCCAGCCGCCGAAGTCGACCATCTTGGCGCCGAGGGCGAGGTGCTGATCGTAGAGGGGAGTACGCTGACCCATGGGTTTCTCCTTCCGGGCAGGTCGCCGAAGCGGCGTGGGTATAGCTTGTTAGTGCCGGACCGTGACGCCCGGCGTTTTTGGAATGGCGCGCATTGTAGCCCCAAGGTTGTGACAGGTCACGGTGAGGTGATGTACGCCATCAGCCACCAACGCGACGAGCGGACCGACGGATCAACATCACCACGGGCAGCAGTCCGACGAGGACCAGCGTCAGCGCCGGCAGAGCCGCCCGTGCCCACTCCCCCTCGCTGGTCATCTCGAAAATCCGCACGGCCAGCGTGTCCCAACCGAACGGACGCATCAGCAGGGTTGCCGGCATCTCCTTGAGCACGTCGACGAACACCAACAGGGCCGCACTCAGGGTACCCGGCACCAACAGCGGCAAATAGACGCGAAAGAACAACGCCGGCCCACCCACGCCGAGGCTGCGCGAGGCCTGCGGCAGCGAGGGACGAATACGCGCCAGCGCGGTTTCCAGCGGCCCGAAAGCGACCGCCATGAAGCGAATCAGGTAGGCCAGCAGAAGCGCGCCGAGGCTGCCCAGCAGTATCGGCTTGCCCGCTCCGCCGACCCAGGCGGACAGCGGCGCCACCAGCTCGCGATCCAGATAACTGAAGGCCAGCATGATCGACACCGCCAGCACCGAACCGGGCAGGGCATACCCCAGGTTGGCCAACCCGACCGCGGCACGCACCGAGCGCACCGGCGCCTGCCGCCTGGCGAACGCCAGCAACAAGGCCACGACCACCGTGATCAGCGCCGCGAGACCGCCAAGATACAGAGTGTGCAGGATCAGCCCCACGTAGCGCTCGTCGAGATCGAAACGCCCGCGCTGCCAGAGCCAGACCAGCAGCTGCAGCACCGGCACGACGAACGCGCAGAGGAACACCAGCCCACACCAGCTGGCCGCGGCCACGGCCTTCAGACCTCGCAGTTGATAGAGCGGCGCCGAGCGCGCCCGGTCGTTCACCGGGCGCGCGGCACCACGCGCGCCGCTCTCCGTAGAGCACCAGCATCACGGCCAGCAACAACAGGCTGGCCAGTTGAGTCGCGCTGGTCAGGCTGAAGAAGCCATACCAGGTCTTGTAGATCGCCGTGGTGAAGGTGTCGAAGTTGAACACCGCAACCGCACCGAAGTCGGCCAGCGTCTCCATCATCGCCAGCGCCAAGCCGGCGCCGATCGCCGGCCGCGCCATGGGCAGCGCCACGCTCCAGAAGGCTCTCCAGGGCGACTGACCGAGCACACGGGCGGCCTCCATCAAGCCCTTGCCCTGCGCGATGAATGCCGCACGCGCCAATAGATAGACGTAGGGATAGAACACCAGCACCAACACCACGATGACGCCACCGGTCGAGCGCACCCGGGGAAAGCGGATGCCGCTGCCGAACCACTCCCGCGCCAGCGTCTGGACCGGCCCCGCAAAATCCAGCAGACCGATGAAGACGAACGCCAGCACATAAGCCGGGATCGCGAAGGGCAGCATCAGCGCCCAGTCCAGCCAGCGCCGCCCGGGAAACTCGCACAGCGCGGTCAGCCAGGCGAGGCTGACACCCAACAGCACTACACCGGCACCGACACCGACCACCAGCGAAAGGGTATTTCCAAGCAGCCTGGGCATCTGGGTTTCCCACAGGTGCGACCAGATGCTGGTGTCGACGTCGCTCCAGCTGAACAGCAGCACGCTCAACGGCAACAGGACCAGCGCAGCAACCGAAAGGGTAATGGGGTACCAGCGACGCTCGACGGGATGTGACACGCGGGCCTCGGAATGCAGAAATGACAACGCCCCCGGAGCATCGGGGGCGTCGAGTATAACCTCAGCCACTGGCTAGTCAGTGGCGGGCGTTGCGCTACGGCCGAGACCGCGCACGAGCCGCGGCTGCGGTCGCGCCGTCAGTTCCAGCCGGCGCGGTCCATCAGCTTGATCGCTTCGGCCTGGCGCCTGCCGGCCACCTCGACCGGAATGGTGTCGGCCTTGAATTCACCCCATGCAGCCACTTCCGAGGAGGGTTTCACGGACGGGTTGGCGGGGAACTCCATGTTGATGTCGGCGAAGATGCTCTGCGCTTCCGGAGTGGTCATCCACTCGACCAGCTTGCGCGCAGCCTCGGGGTGCGGCGCGTTCTTGGTCAGACCGATGCCCGACAGGTTCACGTGCACACCCCGGTCGGACTGGTTCGGCCAGAACAGCTTGGCCTTCAACTCCGGGTTCTGCGCATGCAGACGCCCGAAATAGTAGGTGTTGACGATCCCCACGTCGCATTGCCCGGCGTCGACGGCCTGGACCAACGCCGTGTCGTCGGCGAAGACATCAGTCACCAGGTTGTTCACCCAGCCCTTGAGGATTTCCTCGGTCTTTTCGGCACCGTGGGTTTCGATCAGGGTGGCGGTCAGCGACTGGTTGTAGACCTTCTTGCTGGTCCGCAGGCAGAGACGCCCGTCCCAGTTCTCATCGGCCAGCGCCTCGTAGGTGCTCAGCTCACCTGCCTCGACGCGCTCGGGCGAATAGACGATGGTCCGCGCGCGCAGCGACAGGCCCGTCCAGGCGTCGGTGGAGGAACGGTATTGCGCCGGAATGTTCTCTTTCACCACGTCCGAGTTCAGCGGCTGCAGGATGCCCATCTGTTCGGCCTGCCAGAGGTTGCCGCCGTCCACGGTCAGCAGTAGGTCTGCCGGTGTGTTCTCGCCCTCGGCCTTGATACGGGCCATCAGCGGGGCTTCCTTGTCGGTAATGAACTTGATGTTCACGCCGGTCTTGGCCGTATAGGCATCGAAAACGGGCTTGATCAGCTCGTCGATCCGCGAGGAATAAACCACCACCTCATCAGCAGCCTGAACGGCACTCGATAGCGCGCTGAGCGCCAGAGCGGCGACTAAACCTTTGCTTGCCTGCATGGATCCGCCTCATCTTGGGTCAACAAAAAGAGGCCAAATAGTAGTGAATCCTATTTGATAGCTCAATGCGACAACTCATGCAAAGCATTACAGGTCGCGTCAGGGCCGGGCCAGCGCAGGTAAATCCCCTGTCAGCCCAAGCGCCTGACGAACAAACAGAGCCCTGGCCTGGGGCATCGCCTGAACGCCTTTGAGGCCGGCGTTACGCAACCAACGCAGCGGCAAGGCGTCAGCCTGGAACAGCCGCTCGAAGCCCTCCATCGCCGCCATCATCGCCAGGTTCTGCGGCATGCGCCGCCGCTCGAATCGTGACAGGACCCGCAGGTCCCCGGCCCGGCGCCCCGAGCAACTGCCGCGACGAGCACCTCGGCCAGCACCGCCGCATCGAGCAAGCCCAGGTTGACGCCCTGGCCAGCCAGCGGGTGAATGGTGTGGGCGGCGTCGCCGATCAATGCCAGCCCCGGCTGCACATATCGCTTCGCATGTCGCTGACGCAGCGGGATGCACAGCCGAGGTCGACCGCGACCACCTCACCCAGGCGATACTCGAAGGCCCGCCCCAGCGCCTGCCGGAAGCCTTCATCATCCAGCGCCATCAAGCGCTGCGCCTCGGATTCGGTGGTCGACCAGACGATCGAACACCAATGATCATCCGTGTCCCGCTGCAACGGCAGGAAGGCCAGCGGCCCGTCATCGGTAAAAAGCGCTGCCAGGCGGTGCGCTGGTGCGTGTCGGCACAGCGAACGCTGGTCACGATCGCCTGATGCAGGTAATCCCATTCACGCGTTTCACAGCCGGCCAGGCGCCTGACCGCCGAATGAGCGCCATCAGCGGCGACCAGCAGTGCGGTGTGAAGAACCTGCCCATCAGCCAGGGTCAGCCGCCAACCGGTGTCATCACGATGCAGCCGCTCCAACCGCGCCTCGCCGATCAGCTCGATCGAACCGGCGCGATTCAAGGCATCGAGCAAAGCGTCCTGAACGACCCGGTTCTCGACGATATGACCGAGCACCTCGGCATGCACGGAGGCGGCGGAAAAATGGATCTGGCCTGTCCCGGAGCCATCCCACACGCGCATGTCGACATAGGGGCTGGCGCGGCGCTCAACGATGCCCGCCCAGGCGCCCACGCGCTGCAGGATGCGCTGGCTCGCCACTGAAAGCGCACTGACACGGGGTTCGAACGCACCCCGCTCGTCGAAAGGTTGCGACTGCAACGGCCCGGCGTCGATCAGTTTGATCGTCAACCCGGCATCCTTCAGCGCCAGCGCCAGCGTGCTGCCGACCATGCCCGCACCGACGATGATGAGGTCCGTATGCATCGCTCTCTCCTGCGTGGCCAGTTGCGGCCGTATGGAAATATCAGCCTTCGCGGACGCCTAGCCCCATTGCCTGGCGCGCAAACCACCCTTTGCCCGGGGGCGACAGGTCCAGTGCGATCAACCCCAGGTTACGCGCCAGGACGCTGGTTGTCCCGGCCTCGCCGAACAGGCGGGTCAGGCGATCGGAAAAGCCGACCGTGAAGGTCTGATCGAGCCGTTGCCGACGCTGGTACGCCTGCAGAACAGCCAGGTCTCCCAGCGCCGAAGAGCTGGACAGCAACGCCGCGGCCAGCGCCTCGGTGTCGCGCAGGGACAGGTTGTAGCCCTGGCCAGCGATCGGGTGGAGGCTGTGTGCCGCGTTGCCGAGCACCACCAGGCCACGGCGCACCTGCTCCTCGGCTTCGATGAGCGTCAAGGGATAGAGATGCCGCGTGCCGACCTGGCGGAACCCGCCAAGACGAAAGCCGAACGCATCCTGCAGGTGCGCAAGAAATGCCGCATCGTCGAGCGCGGCCAGGCGTTCGGCGTCAGCTTTCGGCCGGGTCCAGACCAGGGCGCAGCGGTTGTCCTGCAATGGCAGCAGGGCCATCGGCCCATGCTCGGTGAAGCGCTCGAACGCTCGCCCAGCGTGCGCCTGTCCGGGGGTGACATTGGCGATCAACGCGCATTGCCCGTAGGGCGAACGCCGCACCTCGATGCCGAGCTGCTCGCGTAGGCCGGAGCGCCCGCCGTCGGCCAGTACCGCCAGATCGCATTCGAGCATCCGCCCGTCCGCCAGCGTAAGCCGATAACCCTGCGCCACCGGCTGCATGCGCTCGACCTCGGCGGGGCAATAGCGCGTCACCACGTCGTCGTCCAGCGCTTGCCACAGGCAATGCCCGATCCAGGCGTTCTCTACGACGTAGCCGAGGGCCGGAACTCGCTCGCGCGCGGCATCGAGCCGGGTCGCACCGGGATGCCCGCGATCCGACACGTGGATATGGCTGATGGGCTCGGCGCGCTCGGCGATACGCGCCCAGACGCCCAGACGCTCGTAGATCAGCCGGGTGCCGTAGGAAAGAGCCGTGGAGCGTGCATCATAGCTCGGCTGGTAGTCATGGCCCGGCTCGAAGGGCTCGATCAACAGGACTTTCCAGCCGCGTTCGCGGGCACCGGCCTGCAGTGCCAACGCAAGACTCGCGCCGACCAGCCCGCCACCGACGATCGCCAGCGTGGCCATGCTTCAGGCGACCTCTCGGGCCGCAGCCATCAGCGCCTCGATCTCGTCGGCAGCCTTGGGCACGCCTCCGGTCAGGATCTCGCAGCCCGTACGGGTCACCACCACGTCATCCTCGATGCGCACGCCGATGCCACGCCACTTCTTCGGTACGTCGGCATTATCCGCCGCAATGTAGATACCGGGCTCCACGGTCATCGCCATGCCCGGCTCGAGTACCCGCCAGGCGCCACCGACCTTGTAGTCGCCGACATCGTGCACGTCCATGCCGAGCCAGTGGCCAGCACGGTGCATGTAGAACGGCTTGTAGGCTTCAGCCGCGATCAGCTCGTCGACTTCGCCCTGCAGCAGCCCCAGCTCTACCAGACCGGCCGTGATGATGCGCACCGTTGCCTCATGGGCCTCGTTCCAATGCTTACCTGGGCCAATGTGCTTGAAAGCCTCCAGGTTGGCCGCCAGGACGATGTCATAGATGGCGCGCTGTTCTGCGGAGAAGCGACCGTTGACAGGAAAGGTCCGGGTGATGTCGCTGGCGTAGCAATCGATCTCGCAACCGGCGTCGATCAGCACCAGGTCCCCGTCCTTGAGCGGCGCGTCGTTCTCGCGGTAGTGCAGGATGCAGGCGTTCCTGCCCGCCGCGACGATCGAGCCGTAAGCCGGCATCTTCGCCCCGCCCTTGCGAAATTCATAGTCCAGCTCAGCTTCGAGGTGGTATTCATGCAGCCCGGCCCGGCTGGCCTGCATGGCCTTGATGTGGGCACGGGCGGAGATCTCCGCCGCGGTGCGCATGACCTTCACCTCGTTGGCCGACTTGTACAGTCGCAGGTCATGCAACAGGTGATCGAGCGCGACGAACTCGTTTGGTGGCTGGGCACCCTGCCGCGCCTTGGAGCGGATGGTGTTGATCCACTCCATGAGCTGATGATCGAACTCGGGATTGCTGCCGATGGCGTAGTACACCCGCGAACGCCCTTCGATCAGGCCCGGCAGGATGTCGTCGATATCGCCGATGGGAAACGCATCGTCCGCGCCATAGTCACGCACGGCTCCGTCCTGACCTGCGCGCAGCCCATCCCAGAGCTCGCGCGCCGGGTCCCGCTCGCGGCAGAACAGCACATACTCGCCATGCTCGCGCCCCGGAATCAGTGCGATCACCGCTTCCGGTTCGGGGAAGCCGGACAGGTACTGGAAATCACTGTCCTGACGATAGACGTGCTCGACGTCGCGATTGCGGATGTGCATCGGTGCGGCAGGCAGGATGGCGATGCTGTTGGGCTCCATCTGCTCCATCAGCGCCTTGCGCCGACGCGCATATTCGGATCGGGGAATGCGGGTCATGAACGGACAGCTCTCAATGCAGGGAAGGCTTGGGGACCGGCGCAGCGGGCTTGGCGCATTCGCTGAACAGCAGCATCGGCGCGACGCGCAGGTATTCCATGACTTCCATGTAGTCGCTTTCGCCGTCCTCCGACTCTTCCAGCGAGCCCTGTACCTGGGCGATCGCCGCCAGGTCTTGCAGGACTTCCATCGCTTCGCTGCTCAGGGCGCGATCACCGGCGATCAGGCCGAAGCCGGTCAGGAAACTCTGACACCACTGTCCCAGCGCGGTTGCGCGCTCGGTGAGCGATGCCTCATCGGAGGGCAACAGCAGGACGATGGCGATATCCTCGCCGGCCAGTTCGCCCTTGACCATTTCCTGGAGGCCGACAAGGGCCTGACGCACTGGCTCGTCCGGCTCTGCTCCCAGCAGCTCGGTAGCGTCGGCGATCCAGGCGTCCGCATCGAAGCCGGCCCCGGCGCAACTGCGCCCGAGAAGGAGGCCGTGCAGTTCGGCAGGGGTTACGGGCTGGGCACTGCTGGCCAGTAATGTGGAGAAGGCAGCATAAGGAGAATTCTGACTGGACATTGGCTGCTAGGCGCGCAAGGGCGCTAATGACTAGAATGGAGGCCTCGTATCCTAGCATCGGCGCCCGAGCCAAGACCATCGAAGACGGCCGCCCCGCCGCAGCGCCCTCATCAGGAATCCCATGGAAGACGCCGATCTGCAAATGCTGGCGAACAAGCTGGAGCTGCTGTTACAGCGCGTCGAACAGCTCAAGGCCCAGAACCGTCTGCTGCTGCACAGCGAGCAGGCCTGGCGCGAAGAGCGCGCTCATCTGATCGAGAAGAACGAAATCGCTCGAGTGAAGGTCGAAGCGATGATTTCGCGCCTGAAAGCCTTGGAGCAGGACTCATGAACCAGCCGAACACCGTTACCGTGCACATCCTCGACAAGGAGTACTGCATCGCCTGCCCACCGGAAGAGCGCAGCAACCTGGAGAGCGCGGCCAGCTATCTGGATCGCAAGATGCGCGAGATCCGCAGCAGCGGCAAGGTCATCGGCGCCGACCGTGTCGCCGTCATGGCCGCCCTGAATATCACGCACGAGCTCTTGCACAAGCATGATCGTCTGGATGCCCAAGCGAACAGCGCACGCGAGCACGTACGCACCCTGCTCGAGCGGGTCGACAGCGCGCTTGCCGCCGATCCAAACCCACCGCGCAACTGATCAACGGTAGTCGGTTTGCGTTATACTCGCGCCCACTCCCTGGCATGTTCGCCAGTCGGCGATGACCCTCTCCCGATAAGCAACACCATGGAGGCTACACGTAGTGCCGGTGTGCATGTCCGCCTGACGGAAAGCCTTAAGGTACTCTGTAGTCGCCACCTTGAACTCTCGGGTTCAAGGGCCTACGCGGGCAGCGGCATGCTGGGGAGCTTGCTTTCATGATCGTGGCCGACGGCCTTTCCCGCCCGGCTTTGCGACGCACGCTGCGCCAGACACGCCGGCAGCTCTCCAGACAGCAGCAGCGCCTGGCCTCCCGCCGGCTCCTGCGCCAGCTCGCCCAACACCCGCTGTTCCGCCGCGCCCGGCACATCGCCCTGTACCTGCCCAACGATGGCGAGATCGACCCGCGCCCCCTGATGCTCGAAGCCCAGCGACGCGGCAAGTCTACGTACCTACCGGTCCTGAACGCCTGGCCGAGAACCCGGATGGCGTTTCAGCGGCTCATGCCCGGCGAAGCGCTGCGGAGCAATCGTTTCGGCATTGCCGAGCCGGCCGTTCGCCCCGCTCGACAGCGCAAAATCTGGACGCTGGATCTGGTGTTGATGCCACTGGTGGGCTTCGATGCGTTCGGCGGGCGACTCGGCATGGGCGGCGGCTTCTACGACCGCAGCCTGGCCTATCGAAAAGTGCGCAAAAAATGTCACAAACCGACTTTACTGGGCCTGGCGCACGAGTGTCAGAAGGTAGACAGATTACCGCTGGAAAGCTGGGACGTTAGCCTGCAGGCAACGGTGACCGATGGCGGCTGGTACGGAGGGAAGTGAGTCAGGCGGCCGCATCCATGCGGCCGCGCGGGCCTCAGCGTTGCTGCTGGGCGTGACTGATCGGGATCGCGGAGGTGGCATCGCTCTGTTCCCAGAGCCCCTGCGTATAGCCCGTCGTAACCACGCCGAGCCCGAAGATAAGCACCAATACCCACAAAATATCCGGCTTGCGTTTCATATGTATTCGCCTCCCCCTGCCAGGCGAAAATGCTGCCGTCGAGTCGGTCTCTTTTAGTTCTGGGACTCGACACTGCCAACCTCAAGCGCGGCATTCTCCGCTATGGCCGGGTGCAGCGCAAACGCGCGCTGTCACCGACTGTCGGGGAGATTCAGCTTGAGAATCCTGATAACTCTGAAAGACGAGCAAAGTCCATGCCGTACTGGCTGATGAAGTCCGAACCCGACGAATTCTCCATCCAAGACCTGGAGCAGGCCCAACAGGCGCGCTGGGATGGAGTACGCAACTATCAGGCACGCAACTTCATTCGCGCCATGGCGCCGGGCGACGAATTCCTTTTCTATCATTCAAGCTGCGCAACACCCGGCGTCGCCGGAATCGGCCGGATTCTCCGCGGAGCCTACCCCGACCCGACGGCACTGGACCCGGAGAGCCCCTACTTCGATGGGAAATCCGACACGGCAACCAACCGCTGGAGCGCCGTCGATGTCGGCTTCGGTGAACGTTTCAGCCAGGTATTGCCGCTGTCGCGCCTGAAGCGGGAGCCCGCACTGGCTGAGCTGCCGTTGGTGCAGAAGGCCAGCAGGCTTTCGGTGATGCCGGTGACGGAGGCCCAGTGGCAGGCCATTCTCTCGCTGCGCTGAGCGGCGTCACTGCACGATCAGGTTGTTGAACAAGAGGTCCTCAACCAGCGGCTGGCCCTCCTCCTGGTTCAGTACGGCCTGGACCTGCTTGAGCGCCTCCTGGCGCAGCGCCTCCTTGGCCTCGACGCTGCCGAGGCTGGCGTCCGTCTGCTGCGAGAAGAGCATGACCAGCTGATTACGAATCAACGGCTCGTGATGCTTGACCTTGGCTTCCGCCTCGGTGCCGGTGATGCGCAACGCAACGTCGGCCTTGTAATACTCGAGCTTGGCTCCGGATCCATAGTTGCCGACCAGCGCCGGCACCAGCGTGTGATAAATCGTCTTCGGCGCCGCGGCCTCCTCACCTTCGGATGAATTGGCCATCGCCGGCGCGGCGAGCAACAGGGCAAAGCAGAAAACCAGAATACGTTTCACAACTGACGACTCCAGACGCGAGGCCGCCAGCATAACCACTGCGCCGCGCCGACCCAAGCCCGGCGTATGAGCACTTATCAGGGGCGACCATGCTCGTTGCGCGGGCGCCCGAGCCTTCTAGACTCCAGGCGAACTGACCTGAACAACGAAGGAAGCCCGATGAAAGCGGTCCTGTGCAAAGCGTTCGGCCCCGCCGAGCAACTCGTCATCGAAGACGCCCCCACTCCACCCCTGAAGAAAGGCGATGTGCTACTCGATGTGCATGCCGCCGGCGTGAATTTCCCCGACACCCTGATCATCCAGGGCAAATATCAATTCAAGCCCCCGTTTCCCTTCTCGCCAGGCGGCGAAGCGGCCGGCGTGATCGCCGCGGTGGGCGAGAAGGTAACCCACCTCAAGGTCGGCGACCGCGTCATGGCGCTGACCGGATGGGGCAGCTTCGCCGAGCAGGTCGCGGTACCGGGCCAAAACGCCCTGCCCATTCCGACCGAGATGGATTTCACCACCGCTGCTGCGTTCAGCATGACCTACGGCACTTCGATGCATGCGCTACGCCAGCGGGCCAACCTGCAGCCCGGGGAAACCCTGCTGGTCCTGGGCGCTTCGGGCGGGGTCGGGCTGGCTGCCGTGGAGATCGGCAAAGCGATGGGCGCCAGAGTGATCGCGGCCGCCTCGACAGCCGAGAAGCTCGAGGTGGCGAGGGCTGCCGGTGCGGACGAGCTGATCAACTACAACGAGACGAGCCTGAAGGACCGCATCAAATCGCTGACCGACGGCCAGGGCGTGGACGTGATCTACGATCCGGTCGGCGGCCCCTTGTTCGAAGAGGCGTTTCGCAGCATCGCCTGGAATGGCAGGATGCTGGTGGTTGGCTTCGCGTCCGGAGAAATACCTTCGTTGCCGGCCAACCTGCCGCTGCTGAAGGGCGCCTCGCTGGTCGGCGTGTTCTGGGGCTCGTTCGCCCAGCGCCAACCGCATGACAACGCAGCCAATTTCAGGCAGCTGTTCGCCTGGTATGCCGAAGGCAAGCTCAAGCCGCTGGTTTCTCAAACGTTCACGCTGGAGCAGACGCCACAGGCCATCGACATGCTCGGACAGCGCAAGGCGGTGGGCAAGCTCGTGGTGGAGGTTCGCTGACCCGGAACCGGGCCCGAGACGCAGCCGGGCGCGACGCCGCGGCTGCTGACTGCGCCGGCACGAACGTGCGGCGGCGCATGGCGACCGGCTCGATCAGTGAGCGGTCGTCGGGGCCTCGCCTGCCTTCTGCATGCGGGCCATTTCCTGGGCATAGAGCGCATCGAAATTGACCGGTGCCAGCATCAGCGCGGGGAAAGAGCCGCGGGTGACCAGGCTGTCGAGCGTCTCACGCGCGTACGGGAACAGGATGTTCGGGCAGAACGCGCCTAGCGTATGGCTCATGGCCTGCGCCTCGAGCCCCTTGATCAGGAAGATCCCGGCCTGCTGAACCTCAGCGATGAACGCAACGTCCTCGCCCGTCTTGACCGTGACGGAGAGGGTCAGCACGACCTCGTGGAAATCGCCCTCGAGCGACTTCTGCTTGGTGTTCAGGTCCAGAGAGACGCTCGGGTTCCACTCCTGGCGGAAGATTTCAGGGCTCTTCGGCGCCTCGAAAGACAGGTCCCGAACATAGATGCGCTGCAGGGAGAATTGTGCGCCCTGCTCTTCTTGGCCGGCTGCTCCGTTGTTTGCTTGCTCAGTCATGTGAAGCCTTCTCATTGTGCGTGGAGTGTTCAATCATCCCGCAGCCGCGCCGCGGGCCCAGCCGACACCGCTCAGCCCTGCAGCATCGCATCCAGACGTCCGGCACGGTCAAGCGCGTGCAGATCGTCGCAACCACCGACGTGCGCGTCACCGATCCAGATTTGTGGAACCGAGGTGCGACCTGCCTTGCTGGCCATTTCCGAGCGCAGCGCCGGCTTGCCGTCGACGGCGATCTCTTCATAGGCGACGCCCTTGCGATCCAGCAACGCCTTGGCGCGGATGCAGAAGGGACACCAGGCGGTGGTATAGATAACGACGTTAGGCATGTTCATTTGACCACTGGCAGGTTCTCGCCGCGCCAGCTGGAAATCCCCTCCGGCCAGCTTCGCAGCGGTGAAGCCTGCCTTCTGTAGCTCCCGGCAGGCGGCTCCGGCGTGCTGCCCCATGGCGTCGACGACGACGATCGTCCTGGCCTTGTGTTTTTCCAGCTCGCCCAGTCGGCTGACCAGCTTGTCGTGGGGAATGTTCAATGAGTCGACGATGTGACCGGCATCGAACTCCTTCTTCGCGCGCACGTCCAACACGACGCCTTCGTCACGGTTGACCAGGCCGGTCAGTTCCCGGTTGCTCAGGCTCTTGCCGCCCTTGCGGGCTTCGGTGATGGCCAGGAGAACCAGCAGCACCAGAAAGATGCTGACCAGCACATAGTGGTTAGAGACGAATTCAATCAGCTTAGCGACCATCTAATGGGTACCCGGGGGATAAAATGCGGGCCAGTATACACAGCCCCCTACCAGGCTGAACCCTGCGAATCGTGACGCCAAACCGGCCAGCCAGTAGACTGGCCGCCATTTTCGCGCCCCCGTGCAAGGAGCCAGATACATGCCTGCCGCGCCCAAACCCCTGGTACTGATGATCCTCGATGGCTTCGGCCACAGCGAGAACCCCGAATTCAATGCGATCCATGCCGCCCGCACGCCGGTCTATGACCGACTGCTCGCGACCCAGCCGCACGGACTGATCTCGGGCAGCGGTATGGATGTCGGCCTACCGGAAGGGCAGATGGGCAACTCCGAAGTGGGCCATATGAACCTGGGCGCAGGGCGCGTGGTGTATCAGGACTTCACTCGCGTGACCAAGTCGATTCGCGACGGCGAGTTCTTCAACAACCCTTCGATCTGCACGGCGGTGGACAAGGCGGTCGGCGCCGGCAAGGCCGTGCACATCCTCGGCCTGCTCTCCGACGGCGGCGTCCACAGCCATCAGGATCACCTGGTTGCCATGGCCGAACTGGCGGCCAGGCGAGGCGCCGAGAAGATCTACCTGCACGCCTTCCTCGACGGCCGCGACACGCCCCCCAAAAGTGCCCAGGCTTCGATCGAACTCATGCAGGCCACCTTCACACGCCTGGGCAAGGGACGCATTGCCAGCCTGATCGGTCGCTATTTCGCTATGGACCGCGACAATCGCTGGGATCGTGTTCAGCAGGCCTACGAACTGATTGTCGATGGCCAGGCTCAGTACCGTTCCGACTATGCCGTGGACGGCCTGATCGCCGCTTACGAGCGCGGCGAGAGCGACGAGTTCGTCAAGGCCACCACCATCGGCGAGCCGGTGCGCGTGGAGGATGGTGACGCGGTGGTGTTCATGAACTTCCGTGCCGATCGGGCGCGCGAGCTGACGCGCTGCTTCGTCGAGCCCGATTTCGATGGGTTCCAGCGGGCCCGCGTTCCGCAGCTCGCCGGCTTCGTCATGCTCACCCAGTATGCCGCGAGCATCCCGGCACCCTCGGCCTTCACCCCCGAGGCACTGACCAATGTATTGGGCGAGTACCTGGCCAAGAACGGCAAGACCCAGCTGCGCATCGCCGAGACCGAGAAGTACGCACATGTGACCTTCTTCTTCTCCGGTGGCCGCGAAGAGCCCTTCGAAGGTGAGGAACGCATCCTGATCCCGTCGCCCAAGGTCGCCACCTATGACCTGCAACCGGAAATGAGCGCACCGGAAGTCACCGACCGCATTGTCGAAGCCATCGAACAGCAGCGCTACGACGTCATCGTCGTCAACTACGCCAACGGTGACATGGTCGGCCATACCGGCGTATTCGAAGCGGCGGTGAAGGCCGTCGAGTGCCTGGACGGCTGCATGGGCCGGATCGTCAACGCGCTGGAGAAAGTCGGCGGGGAAGCGCTGATCACCGCCGATCATGGCAATGTCGAGCAAATGGAAGACGTCATGACCGGGCAGGCGCATACCGCGCACACCTGCGAGCCGGTGCCCTTCATCTATGTCGGCAAGCGCCCGGCGCGGATTCGCGAAGGCGGTGTGCTCGCCGACGTGGCCCCGACCCTGCTGACCCTGCTGGGCCTGCCCATCCCGCCGGAGATGACCGGCCACTCGATCGTAGAGCTGGGCTGACAGCGGCCCGCCGAAGCCCCGGGTTCCCGCTGGGGCTTCAAGCTTCCCGCTTATTTTTTAGGCATACTACGGCGGTCGTCGAACTCTCGGTTAGCTCCCCATGCCTCGTATTCTTTTCGCCCTCGCGCTTGCCTGCCTGCTCGGCCCGGCCGTCGCGGATGAACGCGCCGACGCACGCCGACAGATCGAGGCGGCACGCCAGGACGTCGCGGAACTGCAGAAGCTGCTCAAGCAGATCGAGCAGGAGAAATCCAGCGTCCAGAAACAACTGCAGAGCACCGAAAGCGAGATGGGCGAGCTGGAAAAGCAGGTCGACACCCTCCAGCAGGAAATTGATCGCAGCGAAGCCGAGCTCGAGCGTCTGGACGAGGAAAAGACGACCCTCGAGGGCGCCCGCATCGAGCAGCAGCGGCTGATCGGCATCCAGGCCCGCGCGGCCTACCAGAGCGGCCGCCAGGAATACCTCAAGCTGTTGCTGAACCAGCAAAGCCCGGAGAAATTCAGCCGCACCCTGACCTACTACGACTACCTCAGCAAGGCGCGTTTCGAACAGGTCGAGAGCTTCAACGAGACCCTGCGCCAGCTCGCCAACGTCGAGCGGAACATCGAAGCGCAGCAGGCGACGCTCGCCGAGCAGCAGGACGGTCTCAAGCAACGCCGAGAGCAACTGGCCGAAGTGCGTCAGGAACGCCAGCAGACACTGGCGAAGCTGGACCGCGATCGCGCCAGCCGCGACCAGAAGCTGCAAGCACGCAAGCAGGAGCAGGCGCAGCTGGAGCGCGTGCTGAAAACCATCGAAGAAACCCTTGCGCGGCAGGCCCGCGAGGCCGAGCAGGCACGCCAACGCGCGCTCGCACAAGCGCGCGAGGAACAGTCACGGCAGCAGCAGGCCGGCAGCACCGCCCAGCCGAGCGGCCCGGTGGTCTCTAGCGCGGGCGGCAGTTTCGGCGGCCCCTTTGCCAGCGCCAAGGGCAAGTTGCCCTGGCCGGTGGATGGCCAGCTGGTCGCGCGGTATGGCACTCCGCGAGGTGGCGACGCTCGAACCAAGTGGGATGGTGTGCTGATCGGCGCCCGCGTCGGCACCCAGGTTCGCGCGGTGCATGGCGGCCGGGTGGTTTTCGCCGATTGGCTGCGTGGCGCCGGGCTGCTGGTGATCCTCGATCACGGCAACGGATATCTGAGCCTGTACGGCCACAACCAGAGCTTGCTCCGCGACGCGGGAGACATCGTCGAGGCCGGCGATCCGATCGCGACCGTGGGCAACAGCGGCGGACAGGAAGCTGCCGCCCTGTATTTCGCCATTCGCCAGCAGGGTCGCCCGAGCGATCCCGCACAATGGTGTCGCGCGCAAGGATAGGCCTCCTGGCCGCAAGCGCACCCCTCTTATCTGGAGTCAGACATGCTGCACCTGCGCCGTTTCGCCCAACCCTCCACCCTAGCCCTGGCGGTCATGCTGGGGTTGCACGGTAGCGCCTGGGCTCAGGAGCCGCCAGCCGATACGGAACCGACCTCCATCGAGGCACAGGATCCGGCCCGCAAGGCGCCGCTGCCACTGGACGAACTGCGCACCTTCGTCGAAGTTCTCGACCGGATCAAGGCGGCATACGTCGAGCCGGTCGATGACAAGACCCTGCTAGAAAACGCCATCAAGGGCATGCTCAGCAACCTCGACCCGCATTCGGCCTACCTCGAACCCGATGCTTTCGCCGACCTTCAGGAGAGCACCAGCGGCGAGTTCGGCGGGCTGGGCATCGAGGTCGGGATCGAGGATGGCTTCATCAAGGTGGTTTCGCCGATCGACGACACACCGGCCTCGAAAGCCGGCATCGAGGCCGGCGATCTGATCGTCAAGATCGACGGCAAGCCCACCAAGGGCATGTCCATGATGGACGCAGTGAACCTGATGCGCGGCAAGCCGGGCACGGACATTTCGCTGTCGTTGGTGCGCGAAGGCGGCAAGCCGTTCGACGTCAAGCTGACCCGCGCGGTGATCAAGGTCAACAGCGTCAAGAGCCAGATGCTGGAGCCGGGCTACGGCTACCTGCGGGTCACGCAGTTCCAGATGAACACGGGCGAGGAAGTTGGCAAGGCGCTGGCGGCGCTGCGCAAGAACAACGGCAACAAGCTCAACGGCCTGGTACTCGACCTGCGTAACAACCCCGGCGGTGTGCTGCAGGCGGCCGTTGAGGTCTCCGATCACTTCCTGACCAAGGGTCTGATCGTCTACACCAAGGGCCGCATCGCCAATTCCGAGCTGCGCTTCAATGCCGACCCGGCCGATGCCAGCGAGGGCGTACCACTGGTGGTACTGATCAACGGCGGCAGCGCCTCGGCCTCCGAGATCGTCGCCGGCGCGCTGCAAGACCAGAAGCGTGGCGTCGTGATGGGCACCGACAGCTTCGGCAAAGGCTCCGTACAGACCGTGCTGCCGCTGAACAATGACCGCGCCCTGAAACTCACCACCGCGCTGTACTTCACCCCCAAGGGGCGCTCGATCCAGGCTCAGGGCATCGAACCGGACATCGAGGTCGCTCGCGCCAAGCTGACCCGCGAACAGGCTGCCGAAGGCATCCGCGAGGCGGACCTCGCCGGCCACCTGGGCAACGGTAATGGCGGCCCGGACCGCCCCAGCAGCACGCAGATTGTCAGCGACTCGGACCGGCCGCAGGACGATGACTTCCAGCTAGGACAGGCGCTCAACCTGCTCAAGGGACTGAACCTGACCCGCGGTCAGTAAGCGATGCGCCGGGCAGCGCTGCTGTGGCTGGCAGTCCTGGTCCCCTGGCTGCACGCCACGGCGGCGCCTGTCGCCGAAGGCGTGCGTATCGAGGGCTCGGAAGGCCCCGAGCACATCAGTGCCAGCCGCCCCAGGCTGGCGCTGGTCATCGACGACCTTGGGCAAAACCCCCATCGCGATCAACGGGTGCTGCAGTTGCCCGGGCCCGTTGCGCTGGCCATTCTGCCCGACACCCCGCATGCCACCTCGCTCGCCAACAAGGCCAACAGCGCGGGCAAGACCGTCATGCTTCACCTGCCCATGGCTCCGGCAGGTGGCCCCTATGCCTGGCGCCCCGGGTTGGCTGACGAGGAATTGCAACGGCGCCTGGACGAAGCCCTGCAGGCCGTGCCGCACGCCAGCGGTCTGAACAACCATATGGGCAGCGAGATGACCGGCCGTCCGTCAACTATGCTGGCATTGATGAGCGAGCTGCAGAGGCGTCACCTGTTTTTCCTCGACAGCCGCACCAATGCACGCACCGTCGCCGCGGCGTCGGCGCAACGGGTAGGCCTGGCGAGCCTGTCCCGTGACATCTTTCTCGATGACGACCCCAGCCCAGCGGCAGTCGCTTTACAGTTTCAACGGGCCCTGGCGCTGGCGCGACAGCAGGGATCGGTGGTCATCATTGGCCATCCCCACCCCAGCACCCTGGCACTGCTCGAGCGGGAGCTGCCCCGCCTGGAAGCGGCCGGCATCGACTGGGTCGATATCGGTCAGATGATCGCCACCCGCTCAAATCGCGCCATGGCGGCGCATGGGCGCAACGGCATCTACCGCTGAACGGCCGTCAGCCCAACCGCCGATCGGTCACTACAGGTATCGCCGCAGGATGGCGTCAATCGAGCCATCACTCTTCATGTCGTTCAGCGCCTTCTGCAGACGATTCACGACCTCGTCCGGCGTTTGCTTGTTTAGCGCAAGAAACAGCTGCGCGTCGTTGAAGCGCAGTACGGTGGTCAGGCCGCTGACACCCTCCTGCTTGGCCAGATACGGCCCAACCGGATCGGTAGTCGCCCAGAGGTCGATCTGCCCCTTGAGCAGCTTGCTGACGTTTTCCTGGTCGCGCAGCGAATTGACCGGTTCGAAGCCCTTGCCTTCCAGATGCTGGCTGACCGCATCGTTGCGGTAGGCGCCGATGCGGTACTGCCTGGCCTCCTCGAGCGAGGTCAGGCGCAGCGAGCTGCCCGGCGGCGCGAGCAGCACCCAGCCGGTGCTCGCCAGCGGCCCGACCCACTTGAACAGTGGCTCACGCTCTGGCGTGTAGGTGGTGGAGAACAACGCCTGATCATGGTGCTCCAGGACCTGGTTGTAGATGCGATCCCAGGGAAAGCGCAACGTAAGGCTGTAGTTAACGCCGGCGCGCTTGAACATTTCCCGGACGATGTCAGCGTTGATGCCGCTGATATTGCGGTCGGCTGCGTAATTCTTGCCATCGGCCGCCATGTTGAAGGGTGGGAAATTCTCGGTCAGGACGACGAGCTTGTAGTCCTCAGGCACTGCGGCCCTGCCCGAGCCGACCGCCAGCATGAACAGCACCGCCACAAACAAACGCCTCATCGAACGCACTCCCTTTTGGTCGAACACGCCACCGCCCATGCTACTGCACAGGCACAACGCCAGCATTCCTCCAAAAGGTTTAGCAAGTTGTGAACCAGGCGCCCATGTACAAACGGGAAAATGAGAAGCAGCTCACAGCCACGCGATCGTTTCGCTACTACGCAGCGACGACGAGCCGAAATGGCGATGAGCCAAGGCGAGCTGCGGGCGGTACCGCGATGGGGTAGGCCCATCGGGAGTGGGTGACGCCCTGCAATGGGGCGAGGAATGAAGGCGATGCCCGTTAAGGGCGCCTTCGACCAAAGGTCGCAGCCGGTGACGTCTCCGTTACGGCCGGTGCTTGCCATCGACTGCCGTTCTGAAAGACAGGAAGTTGGAAGGCAGAAGCTCTCAGCGACCAGGTGGTTTCTGTTGCAGTTACACCTGGGTTACCACAGCGTTCAGCGACAGACCACGCAAGCAGGAGTGCTCCAAACATCGCCTGACGGCAACAGCCGCATGACGCGGCTGGGCGTTCCTGCTAGTACGGCCCACCCCGGCGGGCTTCAGCGCATGACGATACCGCAGCTGGCCAGATAGGCTTTGGCCTCGGGCACGGTGTATTCACCGAAATGGAAGATGCTCGCCGCCAGCACGGCATCGGCTTTGCCTTCGAGGATGCCGTCGGCCAGATGCTGCAGGTTGCCGACCCCACCCGAGGCGATCACCGGGATGTGCACCGCCTCGCTGATGGCGCGGGTCACGCCAAGGTCGTAGCCACTCTTCACGCCATCCTGATCCATGCTGGTGAGCAGGATCTCGCCCGCGCCCAGCGCTTCCATCTTCTGCGCCCAGAGCACCGCATCGAGCCCGGTGGGCTTGCGCCCGCCATGGGTGAAGATCTCCCAACGTGGCGCCTCGCCCGGCTTCGATACACGCTTGGCGTCGATCGCCACGACGATGCACTGCGAGCCGAAACGCTCGGCCGCCTCGCCGACGAACTCCGGCGTGAAGACCGCCGCGGTGTTGATCGAGACCTTGTCGGCCCCTGCGTTGAGCAGGTTGCGGATGTCCTGCACGGTGCGCACACCACCGCCCACGGTCAGCGGGATGAATACCTGGCTGGCCATGCGCTCGACGGTGTGCAACGTGGTGTCGCGATTATCGACGCTGGCGGTGATGTCGAGAAAGGTGATCTCGTCAGCACCCTGCTCGTCATAGCGACGCGCGATCTCCACCGGGTCACCGGCGTCTCGGATGTTCTCGAACTGAACGCCCTTGACCACACGGCCGTTGTCCACGTCCAGGCAGGGAATGATGCGTTTGGCGAGGGCCATGCAGGCCTCCTACTCTGTAAAGCCGCTGGAGGCTCGAGGCTGCAGGCTGGACGTAAGCGCAACGCGGCTATCGTCCGGCTTTCAGCCTCTCGCGATTTATTCGTCTTTGAACTTGAGATCGCAGAGCGCCTGCGCTTCGGCGACGTCGAGGGTGCCCTCGTAGATCGCCCGACCCGTGATCGCGCCGACGATGCCGGGCGTGTTGGTATCGAGCAGCTTCTGAATGTCGCCGATGTTATGGATACCACCGGAGGCGATCACCGGGATGCGGCTGGCATTGGCCAGCGCGACGGTGGCCTCGACATTGCAGCCCTGCATCATGCCGTCCTTGGCGATGTCGGTGTAGACGATCGCCGAGACGCCATCGGCCTCGAAACGGCGCGCCAGGTCCACGACCTGCACACCACTGACTTCAGCCCAGCCATCGGTCGCGACGAAGCCGTCCTTCGCATCCAGGCCGACGATGACCTTGCCGGGAAAGGCCTTGCACGCTTCGCTGACGAACTCCGGTTGTTTGACTGCCTTGGTGCCGATGATCACGTAGCTGACGCCGGCGCGCACGTAGTGCTCGATGGTTTCCAGGGTACGGATGCCGCCACCGATCTGGATCGGCAGATCCGGGTAACGCTTGGCGATAGCGGTGACCACCTCGCCATTAACCGGCTGGCCCTCGAAGGCACCATTGAGGTCGACCAGGTGTAAACGGCGACAGCCGGCCTCGACCCAGCGCGCAGCCATGGCGACCGGGTCGTCGGAAAACACCGTGGCGTCGTCCATGAGCCCCTGGCGCAAACGCACGCAGGCGCCGTCTTTCAAATCAATCGCTGGAATTATCAGCATTGCTATTTCCTTCGGAAAAAGAGCCTGAAGCCTGAAGCGCAACGGATTCCAGCTTTCAGCTCAGGGCTTGGGCTCAGGTACTTACCACCGGCCATCCCACGCCGCGAAGTTCTGCAGCAGTTGCAGACCATGGGTGTGGCTCTTTTCGGGGTGGAACTGAACGGCGAAACGCGAGCCGTCGGCCAGCGCGGCAGCGAAGTCCTTGCCGTAGTGACCGCGGCCAACGACCTGGCGCGGCTGTGCCGCTTCGACGTAGAAGCTGTGCACGAAATAGAAGCGGCCGTCGGCCGGGATGTTGTGCCACAGCGGGTGAGCCACGACGTGCTCGACCTCGTTCCAACCCATGTGCGGCACCTTGAGGCGCTCGCCGTTTTCTTCCAGGTCCTTGCCAAAGAAACGGACCTGGCCGGGGAACAGACCAATGCAGTCGACGCCGCCGTTTTCTTCGCTGCGCTCCATCAGGGCCTGCATGCCGACGCAGATCCCGAGGAACGGTCGATCGATGCTGACCTCGTGGACCAGCTTGTCGAAACCCAGACGACGAATCTCGGCCATGCAATCGCGGATCGCTCCCACCCCGGGAAAGACCACGCGATCGGCCTCGCGAATGACCTGTTCATCGCTGGTAACCAGCACGCGGCCCGCGCCAACGTGCTCAAGCGCCTTGGCGACCGAGTGCAGGTTGCCCATGCCGTAATCGATGACAGCGACGGTCTGCATTACAGACAACCCTTGGTCGAGGGCATCTGCCCGGCCATGCGCTCGTCCAGTGTCACGGCCATGCGCAGCGCGCGGCCGAAGGCCTTGAACACGGTCTCGATCTGGTGGTGGGTGTTGTGCCCGCGCAGGTTGTCGATATGCAGGGTGACCTGGGCATGGTTGACGAAGCCCTGGAAAAACTCCTGGAACAGGTCGACATCGAAACCGCCTACGGTGGCGCGGGTGTAGGGCACGTGCATCTGCAGACCCGGGCGGCCGGAGAAATCGATCACGACTCGCGACAGCGCCTCGTCCAGCGGCACGTAGGCGTGTCCGTAGCGGGTCATGCCCTTCTTGTCGCCGACAGCCTTGGCAAAGGCCTGGCCGAGCGTGATGCCGACGTCTTCCACGGTGTGGTGGTCATCGATGTGCAGATCGCCCTGGCATTCGATGTCCAGGTCGATCAGACCATGACGCGAGATCTGGTCGAGCATGTGCTCGAGGAACGGCACGCCGATGGCGAACCGGCCCTTGCCGGTGCCGTCGAGGTTGATCGTCACCTTGACCTGGGTTTCCAGGGTGTTGCGCTCTACGCAAGCCGTACGTTCGGACATCAACAGCTCCGCTGATCGTGGGGCGAAAAAGGCACGCATTATAGGCCCAAACCCTGCCCCGGGGATACGCGCCCGGCGATGGACTGCATTTTGCAGGCAAACGGTGAACGCGAACCCGAGGGCTGATCATGCACGGACGAAAGATGCCGGCGACGCTACGGTTCATGCTTGCCGCCCGGCGCAGCGAATTGCTGGGCCTGGAGGACCTCACCACCACCTGCGAGCTGGTCACGCGCCTGAGCCGTCTGATCCATGCGCTGCAGAAGGAACGCGGCTACTCGAATGTCTACCTGAGCGGCGGCGCCTCGAAGCACGCCGCCCAGCTGGACAGCCTCAGCCTCGAGGCCGACGCCCTGCACCTCCAAGTCTCACAGGCGCTGGAAAAGATCGAACAGGACGCCAGCGGCGCGGACAAGACCCGCCTGTTCACCCGCATCGCCTACGCGCTGCACGCTCTGGATGATTTGCCCCGCCTGCGACGACGCGTTCGCGATCACGACATTGGCATGCAAGCGGCCACCCACGCCATGACCCGTCTGATTGGCGGCCTGCTGGCGGTGATCTTCGAAGCTGCCGACACCGCCAGCAACCCGGAAGTGACGCGCAGCCTGGTGGCGCTGTTCAACTTCATGCAGGGCAAGGAACTGGCTGGCCAGGAGCGCGCCCTTGGCGTGCACGGTTTCGCCAGCGGCTGCTTCAGCGAGCAGATGCTGGTGCAGTGGGAACAGGTACTGGACCACCAGGCACGCTGTTTCGAGACATTTTCGCGCTGCGCCGGCCCGGCGGCTCGCGCTCTGGCACGCCCTGAGCAACAGCGAGGCCCAGACGCAGGCGTGTCGCCTGCGGGACGTCGTGCGACGCGCCCATGCCGGCGCGCCGGTGGACGCTTCACTCTGTGATATCTGGTTCGAGCTGCAGACGGCACGCATCGACTTAATGAAAGCCGTCGAGGCCCGCCTGGAGCTTGATCTGCAGGAGCGCTGCCAGCAGAGCATCGCCCGCATACGCCGCGACCTGCACGACCACCGTCGCCTGCTGGACGACCTGGTCGACATGCACGCCGCCATGGAACAGACAAAGCTGTTCACGGTACAGCGCAATGACCCGCAGCACGACGGCATGACCACCCTTGTATCCCGCACGACCCTTGAACTGCTGCAGGCGCAGACCCAACGCCTGCAGGAAACCCAGCAGCAACTGCGCGAGGCCCGGCAGTCCCTGGATGAACGCCGGCTGATCGAACAGGCCAAGCAGCTGCTGATCCATCGACACAAGCTCGAAGAAGGCGAGGCCTACGCCATGCTGCGGCAGTCAGCCATGCGCCACAGCCGATGCATCGAGGATGTCGCGCGACGCCTGCTGGCAACCGCGGGTCGGGTCCAGGCGCAGCGTTAGCGATCAAACGGCGCCATACAGGGGCCGTCGTGCGATCGTGCGACAGCAGGGTTATGCTTGCGCATCACTCGAACAGGTGCCCGGCCCTATGCCCGTCTATGTCGAAACCCTTACCGACCCCAGCCCGCAGGATCGCATCGACCTGGCGAAGATCTACGCCGACGCGCCGAACTGGTTACTCGCCCCGCACGCTGACGCCGACGCGCTGATCACCCACGCCCTGGCCGATGGCAGCCTGATCGCCGGCCGCTTCAATGACCGCCTCCTGGGCGCGGCGCTGCTGCGCCAGGGCGGCGACCATTGGCAGCTTTCGCACCTGTGCGTGCGCAAGGTCACGCGTCGCCGCGGCGTTGGCCGCCGCCTGCTCGAAGAGAGCCAGCGCCTGGCGGGTGAAGCCGGCAAACCCCTGCATCTGGCCGCCCCGGCTGGGCAGCTCGATGCTCAGGCGCTGGCCGCCCGCACGCACCTGCCGCTGGACCGGCTGTAGGCCACCGCCAACGCGCCACCGCATCGCCGGAACCGCCGCCTTGCCGATGACTCCAACACGCACCGCGCCGCCCGGCCAAGCTGCGGCGCTATACTCGCTGCCTTTCAGAACGCCAAACACAAGGACTCGTCCATGAAAGCGCTCGGCAAGATCCTGGGCCTGGTAATCCTCGGGTTGCTGCTGCTCCTCGTCGCGTTGGGCTTCGCGCTCACCCACCTGTTCGATCCCAACGACTACAAGGATGAAATCCGCGAACTGGCCCGTGACAAGACCGGCCTCGAACTGAACATCGCGGGCGATATCGGCTGGAGCCTGTTTCCCTGGCTCGGCCTTGAGCTGCACGAAACCACCCTCGCCAGCGTCGAGACGCCCGACCAGCCCTTCGCCGACCTGCGCATGCTCGGCCTGTCGGTCCGTGTGATGCCGCTGCTGCGCCGCGAGGTGCAGATGAGCGACATCACCGTGAACGGCTTGAACCTGATGCTCGCGCGCGACGAACAGGGCCGCGGCAACTGGGAAGGGATCGGCCGCTCCGCCGTCGCCAACGAGCCGGAGCAGGCGCCGAGCAACGAGCCAGCCGAAGCACCCGCCGAGACAGCCGAAACATCGGACGCACGCCCACTGCGCCTGGATATCGACAGCCTGACCGTGACCGACGCCCGTGTCGCCTACCACGATGCCCGCACCGGCCAGCAGCTCAGCGCCGAAGGCATCGAGCTGACCACCGGCGCCATCCGCGAGGGCAGCCCCATCCCGCTCAAGCTCAATGCCTTCTTCGGCAGCAACAAGCCGGTCATGCGCGCGCGCACCGAACTGCAAGGCACGTTGCGCTTCGACAACCGCCTGCAGCGCTACCAGCTCGAAGACATGCGCCTAAGCGGCGAAGCCTCGGGTGAGCCGCTGCAGGGCAAGACGCTCAACTTCAGCGCACAGGGCCAGCTGCTCGCCGACCTCGCCGCCGACGTCGCCGAATGGACCAGCCTCAAGTTCACCGCCAACCAGGTGCGCGGGCTCGGCGAACTCAAGGCCCGAGACCTGCAGGACCAGCTCAAGGTCGCCGGCACCCTGTCGATCGCGGCCTTCAACCTGCGCGAGTTCCTCGAAGGCATTGGCCAGCCGTTACCGGCGATGGCCGACGGCACTGCCCTGAGCAAGGCCGAGCTGGTCACCCGCGTTGCCGCGACGCCGACCAGCCTCATGCTGGAAGAAATGGACCTGCAGCTCGACGACAGTCGCTTCACCGGCCAGGCCGGTATCAGCGATTTTGCGCGCCAGGCCGTGCGCCTCGACCTCAAGGGCGACCGGCTGAACCTCGATCGCTACCTGCCGCCCACGGCGCCGGACGATTCGGCCGGCGCCGCCCGGCGCAGCGAAGTCGAGGCCACCGAGGCGGTCGTGGTCGGCAGCGGCACCACACCTCTGCCCGACAAGCCCACGCAGCACGCCTGGAGCGAAGCCCGGGTGCTGCCCATCGACACGCTGCGACGGCTGGATACGCGGCTGAACCTGAGCGTGGCCAACCTCACCGCAAAGAAGCTGCCGTTGGAGAACGTGACCCTCAGCGCCCGCAGCGCCGGCGGCCAACTGACGCTCGAGGCACTGCGCGCCGACCTGTATAACGGCCGTGTCGAAGGCTCGGCGAAGCTTGACGTGCGCCAGGCCCTGCCGCAGCTCAACCTGCAGAGCCGCCTGGTCCACGTTCCTGTCGAGCGTCTGCTGCAAAGCCTCGACGAGAAGGTGACCGTCAAGGGGCTGGTCAATCTGGACGGAGACTTCCGCACCCAGGGCAACAGTCAGAAAGACTGGATCGACAATCTCAACGGCAAGGCCGGTTTCATCATCGATAACGGCGTGCTCGTCGACGCCAACCTCGAGCAGCAGGTCTGCCGCGCCATCGCCACCCTGAACCGCAAGGCGCTCAGCGGCGAACCCCGCGGCAAGGACACCCCGTTCCGTGAACTCAGGGGCAACCTGGTCGTCAGCAACGGCGTTGCCAGCAACCGTGACCTCAAAGCCAGCATTCCGGGTCTGACGGTCAACGGCGAAGGCGACATCGACCTGCGCGTGCTGGGCATGGACTACCGTGTCGGTATCCTGGTTGAAGGCGACAAGGGCGCCATGCCCGACCCGGCATGCGAAGTCAACGAACGCTACGTCGGCATCGAATGGCCACTGCGCTGCCGCGGTCCGCTGGAGCTGGGTGCCAAGGCATGTCGCTTCGACAATGACCGCCTGGGCAAGATCGCCGCGCGGCTCGCTGGCGAGAAACTCAACCAGACGATCGAAGAGAAGCTCGGCGACAAGGTCAGCCCGGAGCTGAAAGACGCCCTCAAGGGCCTGTTCAACCGATGATCGCCGAACCCATGAGCCCCGAGCAGTTCAGCGACGCCATCCTCGATTGGTACGACCGTCACGGTCGCAAGGACCTGCCCTGGCAGCGAGGCATCACGCCCTACCGTGTCTGGGTCTCGGAGATCATGCTGCAACAGACCCAGGTCAGTACCGTGCTCGGCTATTTCGACCGCTTCATGCAGGCGCTGTCGACCGTCCAGGCGCTCGCCGCCGCGCCGGAAGACGAAGTGCTCCACCTGTGGACCGGGCTCGGCTATTACAGCCGCGCGCGCAACCTGCACAAGACTGCCCAGCTGGTCGTTGCCGAGCATGGCGGCGAATTTCCAAGAGACGTCGAGCAACTGGCCGAACTGCCCGGCATCGGTCGTTCGACCGCCGGCGCGATCGCCAGCCTCAGCATGGACCTGCGCGCACCCATTCTCGATGGCAACGTCAAGCGCGTCCTGGCCCGATACGTGGCACAGCCGGGCTACCCCGGCGAGCCGAAGGTCGCCCGGCAGCTCTGGGACGTGGCCGAGCGTTTCACACCACACCGACGCGTCAATCATTACACCCAGGCGATGATGGATCTGGGCGCGACGCTCTGCACACGGAGCAAACCGAGCTGCCTGCTCTGCCCGCTGCGCTCGGGCTGTCGCGCCCATCTGCTGGGCCGCGAGACGGATTTGCCCGTGCCGAAACCACGCAAGGTGTTGCCGCAGAAGCGCACCCTGATGCCGCTGCTGGCCAACCGGGACGGCGCCATCTTGCTCTACCGCCGCCCGTCCACCGGTCTGTGGGGCGGTCTCTGGAGCCTGCCCGAGCTCGACGAGCTGAGCGCCCTCGGCACGCTCGCCGAGCGCCACGCCCTGCGCCTGCAGGAACCTCTGCAACTGCCTGAACTCACCCATACCTTCAGCCATTTCCAGCTCGCTATCGAGCCCTGGCTGATCCGTGTCGAGAGCGCCGCCGATGCCGTGGCCGAGCCCGACTGGCTCTGGTATAACCTCGCCACCCCGCCGCGGCTGGGGCTCGCCGCCCCGGTAAAGACGCTGCTCAAGCGCGCCGCCGCCGAACTGAATGCAGGAGAGATGTCATGACCCGCACCGTGAACTGCCGCAAGTACAAAGAAGAACTCCCCGGTCTGGACCGCCCGCCCTACCCCGGGCCAAAAGGCGAGGACATCTACAACAACGTCTCGAAACAGGCCTGGGAAGACTGGCAGAAGCACCAGACCATGCTCATCAACGAGCGGCGTTTGAACATGATGAACGCCGAGGACCGCAAGTTCCTGCAGGCTGAAATGGACAAGTTCCTCTCCGGCGAGGACTACGCCCAGGCCGAAGGCTACGTGCCGCCGAGCGAGTGATGGCATCGGCGGATGACCAGAACGGGCCCGGATTCGCTAAGCGCCCGTTCTGGCTAAATATTTTCCCGGCCGCGCTTGACAGGCAAAAGCCAAATCCGTCTAATAGCGCCCCGTTGCCCAGGTAGCTCAGTCGGTAGAGCAGGGGATTGAAAATCCCCGTGTCGGCAGTTCGATTCCGTCCCTGGGCACCACTCATTTCGTTTCGAGTGGTGCATCCTCCGAAACACCAGAAACCGGCCATGAGCCGGTTTTTGTTGCCTGCGATTCCGCCCACAGCCGCAGCCCCATCTGAGACACAGCTCCCTGCCCCTCGCCGACCAGACTGCTAACCTCGCGCCTCGCTTCGCCGGAGGTTCACATGCTGCGTTACTTGCTTGCCGTCCTGCTTGCCACGGCTCTGCCCGCTTCGGCGGAGTCGATCGACTGCCGCGTCATAGGGATCGCGGGCGGTGACATCTTCGCGTGCCTGACGGCCAAACAGGAGCGGGTGCGGGTTCGAATGGCGGAGATCGACGCACCGGAGGCTCGCCAGGCATACGGATTGGAGGCGCAGCACGCCCTGTCTGGGTACATCTTCGGCAAGGATGTCACCCTTGTGGTGCAGGGGCATGATCGCCACGGCCGGGCACTGGCGCGCGTCAGAGCAGGCGACACGGACGTAAACGCCGAAATGGTCCGGTCCGGGGCCGCTTGGGCCGATCCCGATTACATGACCGATCGAAATCTGCGGGCTCTCGAAGCGGTAGCCCGCGAATTCAAGCGCGGCCTCTGGGCGCTGCCCAAGCCGGACAGGCAACCTCCCTGGCAATGGCGCGAGGCCAGGCGCTGAACACTTACGCATCGGCTGGCTGCACGTCCAGCAGATGCCTCGACACCACGCAAATTTAATGAAAACAATTTGCATTTAGTTTAACGTCACGCTCCCCCAACAATACCAAGACCGGGAGCACCTACGTGTTACGCAAAAGTTGTCTGTGTCTGTCCGTTTCCCTGGCCACCCTGAGCCTTGTGTCCCCGCCGACAGTGGCCGAACCGGCGACCGAACTCGAGACGGTGACCATCAGCGCCACCCGCGCCCAGAGCGAAGCGGGCAAGACACCCCAGAAGATCACCGTCATCGACCGAGAGCAGATCGAGCAACAGCTGGCGATTACGTCCGACCATGGCGCGGTGCTGAGCAACCTGATCCCGTCCTATTCGCCAAGCCGGCAGAAGATGAGCAGCGCCGGTGAAACCTTCCGTGGTCGTTCAGCGCTGATCCTCATTGACGGCGTGCCGCAGTCGACGCCCCTTCGCGACAGCCAGCGCGATGGCTATGTCATTGACCTGTCGATGGTCGAGCGCATCGAGGTGATCCACGGCGCCAGTGCCGAACACGGCCTGGGCGCGACCGGCGGGATCATCAACTACGTCACGCGGCGCCCCGCAAGTGGCACGCTGCGCCAGCATGCCGGGGCCAGTCTGACCACCCCATCGACTATGAATCCGAAGGCCTGGGCTACAAGCTGGATTACCGCGTCGAAGGCACCGAAGGCAACTTCGACTACCTCGCTGCAGCCAGCTGGCAGACCCAGGGGATGTTCTACGACGCCAACGGCGAACTGATCGGGGTTGACGACACCCAGGGTGACGTCATGGATTCCACGAGCCAGGACCTGATGGTCAAGCTTGGCTACTGGATCGATGACAACCAGAACCTGTCCCTCATGCTCAACCGCTATGAGGTCGAAGGCGAGCACGAGTACGTGAACGTACCGGGCGACGCCGACGCCAATGTTCCCGCGACCTCGCGTAAGGGCGACCCGCAGGGCAAGGCACCGCAGAACGAGACGCTGGCAAGCAGCCTCACCTACAAGCATGCCGACCTGTACGGCAACGAACTCGGCCTGCAGCTCTACACCCAGCGCTTTCGTGCGCGTTTCGGTGGTGGAACCAACGGCACCTTCCAGGACGCCAGCATCGCGCCAATCGGCACTCTGCTCGACCAGTCGCAAAACGAGTCCGACAAGATCGGCGGCAAGCTGACCCTGAGTCGCGACGGTCTGCTCGACGATCACCTGCGGCTGACCGGCGGCCTCGATGTGTTACAGGACACCACCCGCCAGCAGCTGATCCTGACCGACCGCGAATGGGTGCCCGAGACAGTGTTCCGCAATTACGCGCCTTTCCTGCAGGCCGAGATCCGTGCACTGGAATCGCTCACCCTCTTTGCCGGGGTGCGCCATGAGTTCGCCGAACTTGAGGTCGACAGCTTCCGCACCATCGCCTCGACCAATCCGGCAGCTGGCGGCGTGGACGTCGAAGGCGGCAATCCGAACTTCGAGGAAACCCTCTACAACGCCGGCTTCGTATGGCAGGTTTCCGATTGGGTACAACTGTTCGGCAACTACTCCGAAGGTTTCGGTATGCCCGACGTCGGCCGGGTGCTGCGCGGCATCGGCACGCCGGGCACCCGCGTCGACAGCTTCCTCGATCTGCAGCCGGTGGTCACCGAGAACCGCGAGATCGGTCTGCGTCTGAAGCAGGGGCCCTTCGATGCCGAGATCAGCTACTACGAGTCCGACGCCGATCTCGGTTCGCGCCTGGACAGCGTGGGTGGCGTTTATCAGATCCGTCGCGAGCGTACGGAAATCGACGGTGTCGAGTTCACCGGCGGCTGGCAAGTCACCGAGGCCCATCGCCTGAAGCTGATGTACGCCCAGGTCGACGGCCGCTCGGACACCGACGGCGACGGCAAGGTCGACACCGACCTCAACGGCGCCAACATCTCGCCGAACCGGTACGGCATGAGCTGGCAGGCCAACTGGACAGACGAGCTACACAGCCTGCTACAGGTGAACCACTATGCCAGCCGCGACTTCGATACGCCCGGCCTCGAGTTTGACGGCTACAGCCTGGTCGACGCCTTTGTCGGCTATCGCCTGCCGGTCGGCGAAGCCAGCCTCGGCGTCGAGAACCTGTTCAACGAGGATTACCTGACCTATTACTCGCAGGCCGCCAACACGGGTTCGAAGATCACCCGCGACGGCCGCGTGTTCAACGGCCGAGGCCGGACCCTCACGCTGTCCTATGCGGTGAATTTCTAAGCCTCGCGCGCGCTCGCCCATTCGGGGCGGGCGCCTCTCGAGCGCACCGTAACAGCCCCTTTCTGCCCCTTGAGCGGAGGCCCTGCAGCCACCCGCAAGCCCTGCGGCGTGAATTTCTGGTGAGTATTCGGGCGCTCGCTACCGTCTACCCTTCTGGTGATACCTGGCGTTTGCGCAGTCACGACCCGTATTCCGTCCCATTCTCCAACCAGAGAGCCGACCGACATATGGAAGCAGACAAGAAGCTACCCAAAGCCATCATCCTCGTTCCGGTGTTCGTCCCTGCGGTTATCGTGACGCTGTTGCTGGTCATCGGCACCATCAGCAACCCGGACCTGGCCGGCGAGCTGTTCAGCTCGACCCTGGCGTTCATCACCACCAACTTCGGCTGGTTCTACATGCTGTCGGTGGCGTTCTTCCTGGTCTTCATCGTCGGCATCGCCCTGACCAAATGGGGCAACATCAAGCTCGGCCCCGACCACGCCGAGCCGCAATACAGTTTTCCGGCCTGGTTCGCCATGCTGTTTTCGGCCGGTTACGGCATTGCACTGCTGTTCTTCGGGGTCGCCGAGCCCGTTCTGCACTATGCCTCTCCCCGGCCGGAGCGGCCGAGACGGTCGATTCGGCGAAACAGGCGATGCAGATCGCCTTCTTCCATTGGGGTTTCCACATCTGGGGCATCTTCGGCATCGTCGGGTTGGCGCTGGCATATTTCTCGTTCCGTCATGGTCTGCCGCTGTCGCTGCGCTCGGCGCTCTACCCGCTGATCGGCGAACGCATCTACGGTCCGATCGGCCACTTCGTCGACGTGCTGGTCATCCTCGGAACGCTGTTCGGCATCGCCACCACACTGGGCCTGTCGGTCACCCAGATCAACGCGGGCCTGAACTACCTGTGGCCGGACATTCCGGTCAGCATCGGCGTGCAGGTCACGGCCATCGCCATCATCACGGCAATGGCGATCGCCTCGGTGGTCGCCGGGCTGGACAAGGGCGTGAAGAACCTGTCGCTGCTCAACATCCTGCTGGCCACGGTGCTGATGCTGTTCGTGCTGGCGGTCGGCCCGACCATCTTCATTCTCGAGACCTTCCTGCAGAACACCGGCAGCTACCTGAACAACATCGTCGAACGCACCTTCAACCTGCAGGCGTACAGCCGCAGCGACTGGATCGGCAACTGGACGCTGTTCATCTTCGGCTGGACCATCTCCTGGTCACCCTTCGTCGGCCTGTTCATCGCGAAGATCAGCCGCGGCCGGACGATCCGCCAGTTCGTCTTTGGCGTGATGATCGTACCGACCATGTTCACCTTCCTCTGGTTCTCGGTATTCGGCGACACCGCACTGCACCTGATCATGGTCGAGGGCTACACGACGCTTATCGCCGACGTGCAGGCCGACAATGCCATTGCGCTGTTCAAGCTGTTCGAGCTCCTGCCGTGGTCGTCGGTCGCCTCGTTTCTGGCGGTACTGCTGATCGTCACCTTCTTCGTCACCTCGTCGGACTCCGGCTCGCTGGTGATCGACTCCATCGCCGCCGGCGGCGCCATCCGGACGCCTGTCTGGCAACGGGTGTTCTGGGCAACCATCGAAGGGGTGGTCGCTGCCACCCTGCTGATCGCCGGCGGTTTGAGCGCCCTGCAAACCATGGCCATCGCCAGTGGCCTGCCGTTCTGCATCCTGATGATGCTGGCCGGACTGGGCATGTGGCGTGCCCTGGTCATCGAGGGGCATCAGCTGAGCCTGCAGAACCTCGCCCAGGGAACCGGGCCAATACCGCCGCGCCCGGAATGTGGAAGAAACGCCTGGCGGGACTGGTCAACTTCCCCAACCGCGAGCAGGTGCAGACCTTCATGGAGACGACCGTGCTCAAGGGCATGCGCCGGGTCCAGCGCGGGCTGGTCGAGCAGGGCTGGCCAGCCGAGGTGCAAGTCGACGAGGCCAATTCGCGCCTGTATCTGGAGGTGATCAAGGACGACCAGCTCGACTTCGTCTATGAGATCAGGGCGGTCGGCTACGCCATGCCGGCGTTCGCCTTCGCCGATGCGCCTGAAGCCGAGGAGCAGTACTACCGGGCCGAAGTCTTCCTGCGTCGCGGCGGCCAGCACTACGACGTTTATGGCTACGACCAGGCGGACATCATCAGCGACATCCTCGACCAGTTCGAAAAGTACCTGCACTTTCTTCATATCTCGCCCGGCAGCCTGCCGTGGAAAATGGACGAGCACGACGAGATGCTGACCGGTGAGACCGAGCCCAGACCGGGTTCGGCCTGATCCGGTCACCGGGGTTACCCGATCGGGCTGCCTTCGGCATTTTCATCTATATAGATAGGGGCACTGCGACCAAGCCAGCGACGTGACCGGCCAGTCACTCGGCACAAGACGGCGTCGCGCTTGGCGCATGCCCCCGCCCATGCTAGGTTTGCGCCTCGCCAGGACGGCGAGCTGTCGGCCGGAGCGCAATTTACATAGACACGGAGCAGGCGACGCCCTGTTTCGAGAAGAGGAAGCTCAATGGCCGAGGCCATACCCGCACTGGAAATCCGCAACCTGCACAAGCGCTACGGCGATCTGGAAGTTCTCAAAGGCATCTCGCTGACCGCTCGCGATGGCGATGTGATTTCCATCCTCGGCTCTTCCGGTTCAGGAAAATCCACGTTTCTGCGTTGCATCAACCTGCTGGAAAACCCCAACGAGGGGAAATTCTCGTTGCCGGTGAACAGCTGCGCCTCAAGCGGGTGAAGGACGGCGACCTGGTAGCCGCCGACGCCAAGCAAATCAACCTGATGCGCAGCAAACTGGGCTTCGTGTTCCAGAACTTCAACCTGTGGCCGCACATGACTGTGCTGGACAACATTATCGAGGCACCTCGCCGGGTGCTCGGCCTGAGCAAGGCCGAGGCCATCGAGACGGCCGAAGCGCTGTTGGCCAAGGTTGGCATCGCCGACAAGCGGCACGTCTACCCCAACCAGCTGTCCGGCGGTCAACAGCAGCGCGCGGCCATCGCCCGAACGCTGGCCATGCAGCCCAAGGTGATCCTGTTCGACGAGCCGACCTCGGCCCTCGACCCGGAAATGGTACAAGAAGTGCTAGCAGTGATCCGGTCGCTGGCCGATGAAGGTCGCACCATGCTGCTGGTCACCCATGAAATGAACTTCGCCAAGCAGGTTTCCAGTGAGGTGGTCTTTCTCCACCAGGGCCTGGTCGAAGAGCAGGGAACGCCGGAGCAGGTGTTCGAAAATCCCCAATCGGCACGCTGTAAACAGTTCATGTCCAGCCATCGCTAATGGAGCAACACCGCATGAAAAGCTATAAGAAGATTCTGCTGACCGCCGCCGCCACCCTGATGATCGGCGCCAATGCCTTTGCCGCCGAAAAGCTGCGTATCGGTACCGAGGGCGCCTACCCACCCTTCAACCTGATCGATGCCAGCGGCCAGGTCGTCGGTTTCGATCTCGATATCGCCCACGCGCTCTGCGCCAAGATGGAAGTGGAGTGTGAAGTGGTGACCTCCGATTGGGACGGCATCATCCCCGCGCTGAACGCTGGCAAGTTCGACTTCCTCGCTGCGTCCATGTCGGTCACCGAGGAGCGCAAGCAGGCCGTCGACTTCACCGACCACTACTACACCAACAAGCTGCAGTTCGTCGCGCCCAAATCCGTCGACTTCAAGACCGACAAGGATTACCTCGACGGCAAGGTTATCGGCGCGCAGCGTGCGACCATCGCCGGGACCTGGTTGGAAGACAACATGGACGACGTCGTCGACATCAAGCTCTACGACACCCAGGAAAACGCGTATCTGGACCTGGCCTCGGGCCGCGTCGATGGCATCCTGGCCGACTCCTTCGTGCAGTGGGAATGGCTCAAGAGCGACGCTGGCAAGGACTTCGAGTTCAAGGGTGAGCCGGTGTTCGACAACGACAAGATCGCCATCGCGGTACGCAAGGGCAACGACGAGCTGCGTGAAAAGCTGAACAAGGCGCTGGCGGAAATTCGCGCCGACGGCACCTACGAGAAGCTCAACGCCAAGTACTTCCCGTTCGATATCTACTGATCCGTCTGAATCGAAGCCCGGCCACCATCAAAGGTAGGTCGGGCTTTGATGTTTGAGCCCATATGATTCCCGATCTTCATGGATTCGGTCCGGCGCTGATCGCCGGCACCTGGATGACCATCCAGCTGGCGCTGTCCGCCCTGGCCCTTGGCCTGATGCTGGGCCTGCTCGGCGCCCTCGCCAAGACATCCCCGTTCGCCGCCATGCGCTGGGTCGGCGGCACCTATTCGACTATCGTTCGTGGCGTTCCCGAGCTGCTCTGGGTCCTGCTGATCTATTTCGGCACCATCAACCTGGTCCGCGGTATCGGCGAACTCTTCGGAATCGACAACCTGGCACTCAGCCCCTTCGCGGCGGGCACCATCGCCCTGGGCCTGTGCTTTGGCGCCTACGCCACCGAAGTTTTCCGCGGCGCGCTATTGGCCATCCCCAAGGGCCATCGTGAGGCCGGCCTTGCGCTGGGACTGGCCAAGCGGCGGATCTTCCTGCGCCTGATCCTGCCGCAGATGTGGCGCCTGGCCCTGCCCGGCCTGGGCAACCTGTTCATGATCCTGATGAAGGACACCGCGCTGGTATCGGTGATCGGCCTCGAAGAAATCATGCGCAGCTCGCAGATCGCCGTGACCGCGAGCAAGGAGCCCTTTACCTTCTTCGTCGTCGCCGCGCTCATCTATCTGGGCCTGACGATCATCGCCATGACCGGCATGCATTTCCTTGAAAAACGCGCCGGTCGCGGCTTCGTCAGGAGCGCCGCATGAGCTGGGAACTCTTCATCAAGTGGCTGCCGAGCTTTCTCGATGGCGCCTGGCTCACCTTGCAGCTGGTGGGCGTATCGGTCATTGCCGGCCTGATTCTGGCCCTGCCGCTGGGCATCGCCCGCTCCTCCAGGATCCTGGCTGTCCGCGCCCTCCCCTATGGCTACATCTTCTTCTTCCGCGGCACGCCGCTACTGGTCCAGCTGTTCCTCGTCTACTACGGCATGGCGCAGTTCGAGGTCGTGCGCACTAGCGTGCTCTGGCCGTACCTGCGCGACCCATATTGGTGCGCCATCATCACCATGACACTGCACACCGCCGCCTACATCGCCGAAATCCTCCGGGGCGCTATCCAGAACGTCCCGCCGGGCGAGATCGAGGCCGCCCGGGCACTCGGCATGTCACGCCGCCAGGCGCTGTGGCACATCATCCTGCCCCGTGCCGCGCGCATCGGCCTGCCGGCCTACAGCAACGAGGTGATCCTGATGCTCAAGGCCAGTGCGTTGGCGAGCACCATCACCCTGTTGGAATTGACCGGCATGGCTCGCAAGATCGCGGCGCGCACCTACATGCACGAAGAAATGTTCCTCACTGCCGGCCTGATCTACCTGGTCATCGCCTTCGTGCTGATGCAGGGCTTCAAGCTGCTCGAGCGCTGGCTGCGCGTGGACGCCTGCCAAGGCCGCTGATCCGTCCACCGATCGGGGCCCGCCCTCGCGGCGCCCCGCCACCTCCAGCATTGCTTGCGTCGGAATCCTGCCGCGCCGGCGCAGTCATAGGCTACTCATTCATCCACCCGCGAGGCCGCCAATGCCCGTCGATATCCAGCGCATCGAAATGGACACACTCGCCTGCTGGCGCATCCGCCTGGGCGATGCCGAACTGGTCGTTGCCGAGCAGGGCGCCCAGGTTCTCAGCTATCGCGGCGCCGACGGCCAACCGGTGATCTGGCTGAGCGAGCAAGCGGCGTTCGTTAGTGGCCAGCCGGTGCGCGGCGGCGTGCCGGTCTGCTGGCCCTGGTTCGGCGACCTGACACGCAATCCGCAAGCCGTCCAGGCGGGCTATCAAGGCAGCGAGCCGCCTGCACATGGGCTCGTCCGTGGCGTCGACTGGACCCTGCTGGAGTCGCGCAGCGATGCCGAGGGCGCCACCCTCACCTTCACCAGCCCCGGCAACCTGCCCGGCTGGCCGCACGAGGTCCAGGCCGAACTGACGATCCGCCTCGACCAGACCCTGCAGCTGTCGCTGACCAGCCGCAACCAGGGTCAGGAAACCGTGACGCTTTCCCAGGCGCTGCACAGCTACTTCGCCATCAGCGACATCCATCAGGTCACCGTCGAGGGACTCGACGGTCTGCCCTACATCGAGACGCTCGACGGCTGGCAACGCCGCGAACAGCAGGGTGACCTGCGTTTCGTCGGCGAAACCGATCGCATCTACCTCGACGTACCGTCCAGGCTGGCCTTGCGCGACCCCGCAGCGAACCGGCGCATCACCTTGCAGGTGGAGGGGTCGCGCTCGGCCGTGCTGTGGAATCCTTGGATCGAGAAGTCTCGTCGACTTTCGCAGTTCGCCGATGATGCCTGGCAGCGCATGCTCTGCATCGAAACGGCGAATGTGATGGATGATGTGATTCGGCTGGCGCCCGGCGCCAGCCATACCCTGAGCGTCGCGATCGGCATCGAGCCCAACGCCGGCTGACCGCCTTATCTGGGCAGCAACTGGGCCAGGCGCGCATCGAGCAAGCCCGCAAAACGCGCATACCAAGTGAGGTTACGCGGGGAAGGGTGCGGCAATGGATGCAGGCGCAAGCGGCGCCTTTCGCCCTGTTCGGTGCTCAGCTCGACCTCGCAACAGGCCGTGAAACGGTCCTCTCGCTGCCAGTAGGCCTCCAGCCGTTGGCGATCCGCCGACGTCGCATCGAGGCCGAACCAGAAGAAGGCCTCGCGTCCCAGGGTGACGACGTCCCGGCCCTGCCAATGATCCAGTAACAGATGCCGCATCAGCGGCTCGAACCGGCGTTTGACCGCCATCGACCAGGCGCGATTGCCCAGCGGTTTGTAGGGCACCGTGTTGAGCCAGAAGAAACCGGCGCCCGCCGCCAGGCTCGCCTCGAAGCTGGCCGACTCGGTTCCGTACAGGTGCCGATGCAGCGCACGCCGCACCAGCTGCCCGCCGCTGCCGACGAAGGGCTCACCGTGGCGCACTTCTTCACGGCCGGGGTCGCGACCGAGAAAGGCGATCGGTGCGTCGGTCGGGCCAAGACCGATGATCGGCTCCAGCGGGTCCTTGTCGAATGCCTGGTAAACCGCCGTGTCGATCCCCTCGGTCTGAGCGGCCAGGTCCCGGAAGGCCTGGCGCTGTCGAGGATCTAGGGGCATGGGTGGCGGCATCGACTACAGATCGTCCTCGTCCACAAGCGCGACGTGGCTTGCGGCGATGGCGTAGGCGGCGTCCGCCAGGTCGTTGCTGACCGGCTCGATCGCCAGCGTGCCGTCGACCCAGAGCGGTGCGTAGATGTCGTCCAATTGGATGCCGGCCGGGTAACGCACCATCACGATCTGGTTCGGTGGCGGCGGCGGCACATGGATGCAGGCGCCCGGGTAGGGCACGAGGAAGAATTCGGTGGCGCGCCCCTTGGCGTCGGTCTCCAGCGGGACCGGATAGCCGCCAAGGCGAACCTCCCGGCCCGCCAGTGCCGGTACGGTTTTGGCCGAATACATCACCTCCGGCAGGCCGGCGCCTTGCTTGAGTCCACCCTCGTCGCTGAAGCCGTCCGCCTCGGGTGTGTCGTGCGCGATCTCGGGCATGTCTTCCAGTGCCTGGCGATCTTCGGCCGGCATCAGTTCGAGCCAGTCGAGTTCGGCCGGGGCGGCATGGGTGAAGGTGGTGCAGAGCAGCAGAAAGAGGGCGGTGAGGCGCATGGAGGTCGACTGGTCGATGGGAAACGGGCCGCCGGAGACGGCCCCGTGCGGATCAGTGTTTACGGCCGGTCACCATGCCGTAGATCACCAGGAGGATGATTGCACCGATCACGGCACCGATAAACCCTGCACCCTCGCCTGCCTCGTAGAGGCCGAGCGCCTGGCCACCGTAGGTCGCCAGCAACGAACCGCCGATACCCAGCAGGATGGTCATGATCCAGCCCATGCTGTCGTTGCCCGGTTTCAGGAAGCGCGCGATCAGGCCCACGATCAGGCCGATGATGATTGTTCCGATGATGCCCATTGGCAGTCTCCTGTGGTCCGAATTTAGGCGTTGCCTATTCTCGGACCTACACCGCATCGGCCAGTTCGGACACCGATGCGGCGTGACAGACGGCCGGGTCTCAGCGGCGCTCGATCAGCGACTCGACCGCGGTGATCTGCCGATCCAGGGTGGCGCGGTCCGGGCAGCGCAGCGTGGCGTGGCCGACCTTGCGCCCGGCCTTGAAGGCCTTGCCGTAGTGATGCAGGTGGCAATCCTCGATGGCGATCACCTTTTCCACCGGCGGCACTTCGCCGATGAAGTTGAGCATGGCGCTCTCGCCCCGCTTCGCCGTCGAGCCCAGCGGCAGGCCGGTCACGGCACGCAGGTGGTTCTCGAACTGGCTGCACTCGGCGCCTTCGATGGTCCAGTGACCGGAATTGTGCACGCGCGGCGCGATCTCGTTGGCCTTGAGCCCACCGTCAACCTCGAAGAACTCGAAGGCCAGCACCCCGACATAATCCAGCCGGGTCAGCACGCGACCGACATAGTCTTCGGCCAGCGCCTGCAACGGATGGTTGCTACTGGCGACCGAGAGCCTGAGGATGCCGTCCTCGTGGGTGTTGTGCACCAGCGGGTAGAAACAGGTTTCGCCGTCACGGCCGCGTACGGCGATCAGCGAGACTTCGCCGCTGAACGGCACGAAGCCTTCGAGGATGCAGGGCACGCTGCCCAGTTCGGCGAAGGCGCCGGCGACATCGGCCGGCTTGCGCAGCACCTTTTGTCCCTTGCCATCGTAGCCCAGGGTGCGGGTCTTGAGCACCGCCGGCAGCCCGATGCTGGCCGCCGCCGCGTCGAGGTCTTGCTGCGACTGGATGTCGGCGAATGCCGGGGTGGGAATGCCGAGGTCCTTGAACATCGACTTCTCGAACCAGCGATCGCGAGCGATGCGCAGCGCCTCGGCGCTGGGGTAGACCGGCACGAACTGCGAGAGAAAGGCGACCGTCTCGGCTGGTACGCTCTCGAACTCGAAGGTCACCAGGTCGACCTCATCGGCCAACTGGCGCAGGTGATCCTGATCGCCGTAATCGGCACGCAGGTGCTCGCCAAGCGCCGCAGCGCACGCATCCGGCGCCGGGTCGAGAAACGCGAAGTTCATCCCCAGAGGGGTGCCCGCCAGGGCCAGCATGCGGCCGAGCTGGCCGCCACCGATCACGCCGATCTTCATTTACGCGTCCCTCGGGTCCGGGTTATCGAGCACGGTCTGGGTCTGTTCGTCGCGGAATTTCTTCAGCGCCACGTGATACTCGGGGAATTCGTGACCCAGGATGCTGGCCGAGAGCAGCGCGGCGTTGATGGCGCCCGCCTTGCCGATGGCCAGGGTCGCGACTGGCACGCCGGCTGGCATCTGCACGATCGAGAGCAGCGAATCCACGCCCGAAAGCATCGAGGACTGGACTGGTACGCCAAGCACCGGCAGATGGGTCTTGGCCGCGCACATGCCCGGCAGGTGGGCGGCACCGCCGGCGCCGGCAATGATCACGCGCAGGCCACGCTGTTCGGCCTGTTCGGCGTATTGGAAGAGCAGGTCCGGGGTGCGGTGCGCGGACACCACGGTGACTTCGTGCGGAATGCCGAGCTTTTCCAGCATATCGGCGGTGTGGCTCAGGGTGGACCAGTCGGACTTGGAGCCCATGATCACGCCTACCAGTGCGCTCATCATCGTGCCTCTCATCGGCGCCCGCAGGCGCATCAATAACGACAAACCACGCAATGAGCGTGGCCTGGTGTGCCTCGCGATCCGGCGCTTTGCTGGCCGCCGCGAGGGCCGCGCAGTATAGCGCAACCCCCGTCCGGCCAGTACCCTGCGCCGGCGACCGGCGCGGCTTGCCGACCGGCGCGCGCCGCCGGCAGGTCAGACGCCGGGCGAACCCTCGACACCCTGTCCCGCCCCGGCTTCGAGCTTGCGCCAGAGCAGGCGGACCGGCGCCTTGCGCACCAACGCACAGCGATACAGGCGGATTTCCAGAGGCACGCGCCACTGCTCGCCACCGCAGACCACCAGCTCGCCACGCTCGAGTTCGGCGGTCACGCTCAGGCGCGGCACCCAGGCCAGACCGAGGCGCTGCATGGCCATGCTCTTGAGGCTGTCGGCCATGGCGGTTTCGTAGAGCGTCGTCGCGCGCAGCCCACGCTGGCGCAGCAGCAGGTTGACCGAGCGGCCGAGCGAGGCACCCGCGGTGTAGGCCAGCAGCGGGACCGTTTGTCCGCTATCCGGATCGAACAGGGGCTCGCCGCCGGCATCCACCGCGCAGACCGGGACGATCTCGGTGCGCCCGAGCGACAACGAGGGAAACAGCTCCGGGTCCATCTGCAGCGCGGCTTCCGGATCGTAGTAGGCGAGGATCAGGTCGCACGTGCCCTCGCGCAGCGAATGCACGGCCTCACCGACGTTGGTCGCCACCAGTCGGCTGTTCACCGGCACACCATCCTGGCGCAGGCGGGCCAGCCACTCGGGAAAGAAGCCGAGCGCCAGCGAGTGAGCGGCGGCGATCTGCAGCACTTCGCCGCGCTGACCTTCGAGGTTGTGCAGGTAATGCACCGCTTCGCCGAGCTGGTCGATCATGTTGCGCGCGGTCACCAGAAACAGCTGCCCCGCCTCGGTCAACTCGACCGGCGTGCGCGCACGGTTGACCAAGGTCAGGCCGAGGCAATTCTCCAGGCTGCGAATACGCCGACTGAATGCCGGCTGGGTGACGAAGCGCCGCTCGGCGGCCTGGGAAAAGCTGCGGGTGGCGGCCAGGGCGACGAAGTCTTCCAGCCATTTTGTTTCGATGTTCATGCCAGCTCCGGGCGGTGGGACAAGCGACGCACAACTCGATAACGCTCGCCAGCGAAACGGCGTCACAGCATCGTTATGCCGATCCTGCATGACCCAGCACCCAACGGCATTGGCCGAGCATCATTTTGAAACCCTATGGTAGCGGCCTTCGCGGCAAATGCCGTTTTTCTCTCGGATGAGAACCTCATGTCCTCCGCTGCATCCTTCCGGCTTGAAAAAGACCTGCTTGGCTCCCTTGAAGTCCCCGTCGACGCCTACTACGGCATCCAGACCCTGCGCGCGGTGCGCAACTTTCACCTCTCCGGCGTGCCGCTTTCGCACTTTCCCAAGCTGGTCGTGGCGTTGGCGATGGTCAAGCAGGCCGCCGCGGACGCCAACCGCGAGCTCGGTCACCTCAGCGATGCCAAACATGTGGCGATCAGCCAGGCCTGTGCGCACCTGATTCGCGGCGAGCACCACGAGCAGTTCGTCGTCGACATGATCCAGGGCGGCGCCGGCACCTCGACCAACATGAACGCCAACGAGGTGATCGCCAACCTCGCCCTCGAATACATGGGCCACGCCAAGGGCGAATATCGCCACCTGCACCCGAACAACGACGTGAACATGGCGCAGTCGACCAACGACGCCTACCCCACCGCCATCCGCCTCGGCCTGCTGCTCGGCCACGACACCCTGCTGGCCAGCCTCGACAGCCTGGTGCAGGCCTTTGCCGCAAAATCCGGCGAGTTCGCCCACATTCTGAAAATGGGTCGCACCCAGCTGCAGGACGCGGTGCCCATGACCCTGGGCCAGGAATTTCGCGCCTTCGCCACGACCCTCGGCGAGGACCTCGAGCACCTGCGCCTGATCGCGCCGCAGCTCCTGGTCGAGGTCAACCTGGGTGGCACCGCCATCGGCACCGGCATCAATGCCGACCCCAACTACCAGGCCCTGGCCGTGCAGCGCCTGGCGACCATCAGCGGCCACCCGCTCAAGCCCGCGGCCGACCTGATCGAAGCCACCTCCGACATGGGCGCCTTCGTCACCTTCTCCAGCATGCTCAAGCGCCTGGCGGTGAAGCTGTCGAAGATCTGCAACGACCTGCGCCTGCTCTCCAGCGGCCCGCGCACCGGCATCAACGAGATCAACCTGCCGCCGCGTCAGCCGGGTAGCTCGATCATGCCGGGCAAGGTCAACCCGGTGATTCCCGAAGCGGTCAACCAGGTCGCCTTCGAAGTGATCGGCAACGACCTGGCGCTGACCATGGCCGCCGAAGCCGGCCAGCTGCAGCTCAACGTCATGGAGCCACTGATCGCCTACAAGCTGTTCGACTCGATCCGCCTGCTGCAGCGCGCCATGGACATGCTGCGCGAGCATTGCATCGTCGGCATCACGGCCAACGAGGACCATTGCCGACGCCTGATGGAAAACTCCATCGGCCTGATCACCGCGCTCAACCCCTACATCGGCTACGAAAACGCCACCCGCATCGCCGGCCAGGCGCTGCTCAGCGGCCGCGGCGTGCTGGAACTGGTGCGTGAGGAGCAGTTGCTCGACGACGCCACGCTCGACGACATCCTGCGACCGGAAAACATGATCGCCCCGCGGCTTGTCCCGCTGAAGGCCTGACCCCCCGTTTCACGCGCCCGACTCGTCGGGCGCGCTGCATCCGGGCCGCGATCAGCGGCCCTTCTTTCAATAAGAACAACAAGGTACCCGCATGAACCAGAGCACCACCCTGCGTACACCCTTCCGCCTGCTCGGCCGCCTGGCCCTCTGGCAGCAGATCCTCATTGGCCTGGCCCTTGGCATCGCCGTCGGCCTGGCATTCAAGCAGGACGCCCTCGTCCTGGCGCCGATAGGCACGCTGTTCCTCAACGCGATCAAGATGCTCATCGTTCCCCTGGTGTTCGTCTCGCTGGTTGCCGGCATCACCTCCATGAAGGACAGCGCCAAGCTTGGCCGGATCAGCATCAAGACCATCGTCGTCTACCTGGTGACCACCGCGTTCGCGGTCAGCATCGGCCTGCTGTTCGGCGCCCTGTTCAGCCCAGGCGACGGGATGAACATGGTCGCCAGCGGCACGGCGGAAACCAAGGAAGCCCCGTCGCTGGTGAGCATCCTGGTCGGGCTGGTGCCGAGTAACCCGGTCACGGCCTTCGCCGAGGGCAATATCCTGCAGATCATCGTGTTCGCTATCGCGATGGGCATCAGCATGAACCTGGTCGGCGAGCGCGCGGTTCCGGCGGTGCGCCTGTTCGATGGGCTGGCCGAGACCTTCTACAAGCTCACCGACCTGGTGATGCGCGTCGCTCCGTTCGGCGTCTTCGCCCTGACCGCCGGCGTGGTCGGTAGTCATGGTGCGGAGGTGTTGCTGCCGCTGGCCGGGGTGATCGGCGTGATCTACCTGGCCAGCATCGCCCACGTCCTGCTGGTCTACGGCGGCCTGCTGGGTCTGGTCGGCCGGCTCAGCCCGCTGCGCTTTCTGCAAGGCATCGCGCCGGCCCTGGCGGTGGCGTTCAGCACTTCGAGCAGTGCCGGCACTCTGCCCGTCTCCATCGAGTGCGCCCGCAAGAACCTGGGTGTCTCGGAAGGCGTTGCGGGCTTCGTGCTGCCGGTCGGCGCGACCATCAACATGGATGGCACCGCCATCTATCAGGGCGTGCTGGCCCTGTTCATCGCCCAGGCCTTCGGCATCGACCTCAGCGCCGGCCAGTACCTGATGATCATCCTCACCGCAACGCTGGCCTCCATCGGCACCGCCGGTATCCCGGGCGCCGGCCTGATCATGCTCGGCCTGGTCCTGACCTCGGCCGGCCTGCCGCTCGAAGGCGTGGCGCTGATTGCCGGCATCGACCGCATCCTCGACATGGCCCGCACCACGGTGAGTGTCGCCGGCGACTTGATGACCACGACCCTGATCGGCCGCAGCGAAAACGAGCTCGACCGTGAGGTGTATGACAGCGCTGGCGCTCAATGACGCCACCCGGGGCGCCCCAAGCGGGCGCCCTGCATGCCTGCCAGGAAGGAAGACAGGCTCGCGGCATGACAGGCCAGACCCGGAATGAGCCAGGTGCGTGAAGCTCCGCCATTGCCTCCGAAACGCCCCCGGTCATTCCCCGCTGCCCCTGCGATGCGGCATGAAAACGTGCGCAAATCCACATTCAAAACCGTGATGCGGCACAAGGCCAGCACCTAGGGGCATGCGTAGAATCCGCCGATTCTTTGGAGGCCCCCCATGCGCACACTACTTGCCGTCACCCTGTTGTTCAGTTCGATTCTCAGCGCCCCCCTCGCGCAGGCGGAGCTTCCCCAAGGTTATGAGGTGGTCCTGCAGACCGAAAACTTCCCGCCTTTCAACATGGCCGCGGGCGGCAAGAACTTCGCGAAGGAAGCCCAAATCAGCGGCATCAGTGCCGACACCGTCCGTGAAATGTTCAAACGCGCCGGCATCGACTACTCGATGACCTTGCGCTTCCCCTGGGACCGCATCTACCAGGCGACGCTGGACCTGCCCAACCACGGGCTGTTCTCCACGTCCATGACCGATGCGCGCCGCCCGCTGTTCAAATGGGTCGGGCCGATCGCGCAGTACGAGAGCGTGCTGCTCTCGGCACCCGGCAGTAACCTCAAGCTGACCAGCCTGGAACAGGCCAAGGGTTACACCATCGGTGCCTACAAGAGCAGCGCCGTCAGCCAGCGCATCGAAGCGCAGGGGCTGGAGCCCGTCAACTCGCTGCGTGACCAGGAGAACCTGCAAAAGCTGCTCAGTGGCAAGATCGACCTCTGGGCCACCTCTGACCCGGTCTGGCGCTACTACGCCAAGCAGGAAGGCGTGGGCGGTCTGAATACGGTGCTGGTGTTCAACTCCGCACCGCTGTACCTGGCCCTGAACAAGGACACCCCTGACGAAGTGGTCACCCGTCTGCAGAAGGCGCTGGATGAGATGAAGACCGAAGGCTACGGCACCTGCGTCAAGCACCCCGAACTCTGCTGACCCGCCGGGCCGGCGTTGCCATAGACGCCGGCCCTCCTCCTCCCCTCGGCCACAGCGGCCGTTTCTACTCGATCTCGAACAACCCGTCGCGCATGGAGGCCGAGGCCAACCGCTCACGGATTTCCGGGTCGATCCGCGGATCGTCCAGTCCGTAAAGCATGACCTGCCGGTACGCGTTGACCCGATTGATCTCGCTGCCGAGGTATTCCCAGACCACCCGCGTGCAGGCCGGGGTACGGCGATCGCCGCTGGATACGCCCGTCTTCAGGCCGTTCAGGCGGCTGATCCGGCTCTTGAAGCTGGGAATGAGGATCGTCTGGCTCATCTCGTTGCCGGTCAACGACTCGTAGTCGATGAGAAACAGGCGGTCCTGCAGGTAGAAGGCCGCACCGAGGTAGCGGCAGCGCACCACGCCGTCCTCGGCTTTGGGATTATCCGCACGCGACTGTTCCTGACGCTCCTGGCGTTCGAAGACGAAGCTGCCCCGATCCTCACGCAGGTGCACCAGCGACAGCAGGATCTGCCCCGGCACGGACAGACAGTTGGCGTATTCGAAGTAATAGCCGCAATAGCGCGAGAGGCTGCTGGCGTTGTCCCGCATCGGCTGGAAGAGTTCGAGCAGCGGATCGCTGGCGGCAATCCGCTCCTGGTCGTGACGCCGCAGCCCGATCAGCTGGACGAACTGGTCACTCGGCAGTTCCAGCTCGTATGCCTCGACACCGAAGAAGTCGCAGATGCGCTTGAGGTTGTGGGGCGTCGGCCGGCTCGTTCCGCTGAGGTATTTATTGAATTGCGCGCGGTTGATCGCCAGCTTGCGGCAGACCTCGGCAATCGATCGGTAGTGGCTGCACAGCAGCTTCAGGTTGGTGCCGAGATGAGCAGGCATGACAGGTTCCAGTGGCGCGAGCGGCGCGATTCTAGCATCAACTCGCGCCAGGTCGCCGCGACCTGCGCTATTGAATGACCGGGGCGTCTCGCCAACCATTTCCCGGTTGCGTTTCCACATTCTTCAAAAACAACAAGAGAGACATTTCCGCCATGCTCGATCTACTCAACGATCTCATCTGGAGCAAGCTGCTCATCGTGATGCTGATAGGCCTGGGCCTGTTCTTCACCATCGCGTCCCGCTTCGTCCAGTTCCGCTATTTCGGCAGCATGTTTCGCATCTTCGGCGAGGCCTTCAAGCGTCAGCCGGGCCAACTGAGCTCCTTTCAGGCGCTGATGCTCAGCGTCGCCGGCCGTGTCGGCGCCGGCAACATCGCCGGTGTCTCGGTGGCCATCATGCTCGGCGGCCCGGGTGCGGTGTTCTGGATGTGGGTCGTCGCCCTGGTCGGCATGGCCACCAGCTATTTCGAATGCTCCCTGGCCCAGCTCTACAAGCGCCGCGAAGCGGATGGCGGCTATCGCGGCGGCCCGGCGTTCTACATCCAGCACGGTCTGGGCCAGCGCTGGCTGGGCATCCTCGTCTCGCTGTTGCTGCTGGTTACCTTCGGCTTCGGCTTCAACGCGGTGCAGTCCTACACCGTGGCCAGCTCGCTGAACGACACCTTCGGCGTCCCGACCTATGTCAGCGGCATCGCACTGATGGTGGTGATCGGCCTGATCATCTTCGGTGGGATCAAGCGCATCGCCAAGTTCGCCGACGTGCTGGTGCCAATCATGGCGTTCTCCTACATCGCGATGGCACTGTTCGTCATCGGCAGCAACGCCGGTGACATTCCGGACGCCTTCGCCACCATCTTCCGCAGCGCCTTCGGCCTCGAGCCGGCCTTCGCGGGCGGCCTCGGCGCGGCCATCATCATGGGCGTCAAGCGTGGCCTGTTCTCCAACGAAGCCGGCCTGGGCAGCGCGCCCAATGTCGCCGCAGTCGCCGAAGTGCAGCATCCGGTGGCACAGGGCATCGTGCAGTCGTTGAGCGTGTTCATCGACACCATCATCCTGTGCAGCTGCACAGCGCTGATCATCATCCTCTCCGGCGTGTTCGAGCCGGGCAGCGACATGGCCGGCGTGGTCCTGACCCAGACGGCGGTCGCCGCCGTGGTCGGCGAGTGGGGTCGAGTGTTCATCAGCGTCGCGCTGCTGCTGTTCGTGTTCACCACGCTGATCTACAACTACTATCTGGGCGAGAACGCATTGGGCTTCTTCAGCAGCAAGCGCGGGCCGGTTCTGATCTATCGCGTCATGGTCATCGCCCTGGTGATGTGGGGCTCGGTCCAGGACCTGGGCACGGTTTTCGCTTTCGCCGACGTGACCATGGGCCTGCTCGCCATCTGCAACCTGATCGCGCTCGCGCTGCTGTTCAAGGTTGGCCTGCGCCTGATGCGCGACTACGACGGACAGCGTGAAGCCGGCATCGAGTCGCCGGTGTTCGATCCGAAGAAGTTCGCCGACCTGGATCTGGACCCACGCGTCTGGACGAGCCAGGCATCCGCACAGTCAGCGGCGAACCCGACGTTGAGCGGCGTCCAGGCGCAGCAGCACTGATCGGTCTTCCCGTCTTCGCATGAACGACTGACAGGGGCCGCGAGCCCCTGTTTTCATATAAGGATCCCCACAATGCCGGCTTCCAAACACATCCTGGTGTTGTACACCGGCGGCACCATCGGCATGCAGCAGAGCGCCGAGGGCCTGATGCCCGCCTCCGGCTTCGCTGATCGGCTACGCGCACGCCAGGCCGAACACCCCGGGCAAGACCTGCCCGACTGGCAGTTCCAGGAACTGCTCCCACCCATCGACAGCGCCAACATGAACCAGGCCAACTGGCTGGCCATGGCCGACGCCATTCGCAGCGCCAGTGCACGACAAGGGTGCGCTGGCGTGCTGGTGCTGCACGGTACCGACACACTCGCCTACAGCGCCGCGGCACTGAGCTTTCTCCTGCTGGGGCTGCCGACACCGGTGATCATGACCGGCTCGATGCTGCCCGCCGGCGCGCCCGGCAGCGACGCCTGGGATAACCTGTTCGGCGCCCTACGGATCCTGCATCACGGCGTGGCGCCGGGGGTTCACCTGTTCTTCGCCGGCAAGCTGATGCACGGCGCCCGTGCCGGCAAGCTGGGCACTGCCAGCCTCGATGCATTCGCCGAACTGCCGCGACGGCGTGAAGGGCAGCGCGCGACGGACCTGCCGCCCCATCTCGATTATCGCCAGTCGCGGCAACAGGTGGCCCTGGCCGTGCAACCGCTGTATCCGGGCATTCGCGCGGCGCAACTGCGCGCGGTACTCGACAGCGGCATTCGTGGCCTGGTCCTGGAGTGTTATGGCAGCGGTACGGGCCCAGCGGACGATGCCGAGCTGCTCGCCGCGCTACAGCAGGCACATGATCGCGGCGTGGTGCTGGTCGCGATCAGCCAATGCCCGCAGGGGCACGTGGATTTCGGCATCTACGCCGCCGGCGGCGGCTGGCGGCCTGTGGCCTGGTTTCCGGAGGCGGCATGACACGCGAGGCCGCACTGGGCAAGCTGTTCTCGCTGCTGGGAGCAGGACTGTCGCAGCAGGAGGTCGAACGCTGGCTCGCTCTGGACCTGTGCGGCGAGCGCGCCGACTGATCAGCCCTGGCTCGAACCCGGCACCGTCAAAAGGGCACGGACCTGGCGGCGCAACGCGTCGAGGTCGATCGGCTTGGCCAGCCAGCCCTGGCAATCCAGGTGCTCGCGCCCTTCGACCGCCGCGCTGAGCACCAGCACAGGTAGCTGCTGCGTGGCCGGGGCCTGACGCAGCAGCTGTAGCAGGTGTTCGCCATCCAGTTCCGGCAGGTTCAGGTCGAGCAGCAACAGGGCGGGCGGATCAGCCAGGACGTGCGCCAGTGCCGTGCGGCCATCGTCGAACACGCGGACATCCGCGAGGTCCGCAAGGGCCCGACGCACCAGCACCTGGCTGAGCGGGTCGTCCTCGACATAGACGACCCGGGGCCGCTCGTGTGCGGCCAGCTGCGCCACCGTCTCGGCGAGCGGCAAGGCGATCCAGAAACGGCTGCCGGCACCCGGCGCGCTCTTCACCCCAATGCTGCCCCCATCAGCTTGGCGTACTCCAGGCACAGCGACAGGCCAATGCCGGCGCCCTGGATATTGGAGCTTTCCCGGCCTAGCCGCCGGAAAGGCTCGAACATCTGCGCCTGCAGGGCCTCGTCGATGCCAGGGCCGGTGTCCTCGACGACCAGCCGGACCTGATCGGCGACGTGCTCGACCGAGAGTCGCACCATCCCGTGCGGATTGTTGTATTTGATGGCGTTGGACAAGAGATTGAGCAACACCTGACGCAGGCGTCGCGGTTCAGCGAGCACCTCGACCGGCGCGTCGGGCAGCTCGACATCCAGGCGCAAGCCGAGTCGCTGCACCTCCAGCCTGACCAGCTCCGCACATTCACGCATCAGGGCGGTCGCCTCGACCCGCTGCAGTTCCAGACGCGGCCGCTCGGCCTGCAGACTGGACCAGTCGAGGATGTCGCCGAGCAATTGGTTCAGGTGCCGACTGGCCAGCAGGATTTCGTCCAGGTAGTTCGCCGCTTCGGGGTCCGCCGAGGGTGGGCAGTCCATGCGCATCAGCTGAGCGAAGCCGAGGATGGCGTTGAGCGGGGTGCGCAGTTCGTGGCTGATGCTGGAAATCAGGTGGGTCTTGGCTTCGTTGGCCGCCTGCGCCTGCTGGATCGCCCGCCGCAGGTCGTCCTCGCCCCGCTTGATCGCATCGATGTCGACATGCGTACCAGCCACGAGCGTCGCCTGACCGGTCAGCGGATCACGCTCGAGCACCCGGCCGCGGCTGAGCAGCCAGTGGTATTCGCCCAGGGCGTCGGCGAAGCGGTATTCGCTTTCGTAGCGAAAGGTATGGCCACGGTGCATGCGCTCGAGCTCGGCGCGCACCTGGTGCACGTCCTGGGGATGGACGCGCTGCAGAAACTGCGTTTCGCTGAGCGTTGCCGATGGCAGGCCGAACCGCGCCGGCAAGCGGCCCCGCAGTTGCAGCATGCCGCGCCGGGTGTCGATTTCCCAGAGGCTCTCGGTCGCACTTTCCAGCACCAGCTCGAGGCGTTCCTGAGCCTGTGAGCGCTGGGCCTCGCTAAGCTCGAGCTGACCGCCGATGGCGCGGGTGTGCTGGGCCAGGGCGTCCAGCTCGGCGATCTCGGAAGGCACTGCGGCCGGTCGCCAGATGCCCTGCCCGATCTGTCCCATCATCGCCGAGATGCCGGCGATCGGCTTGAGCAGCGCCAGGCTGAGCTGGCGGGCACGCATCCACATGAAACCGAAGAACAGGAGGTAGAACAGCACCAGCCCCGCGATCAGCAGGAAACCGATCTGCTGGAACCGGCTCGCCAAGGCATTGGTCTTGCTGAACACCTCGGCTTCGTCCACTACCGCCAACAGGTGCCAGCCCGTCTGCTGCACGGTCGACCAGGCGACCAGCCGCTGCTTCCCGCCCAGTTCCAGGCGCAGCACGCCGCTGGGCTGGGTGACGACCGCGTGCGCCAGGGCCTGGGTGTCCTCATGCCGGTCGAGCCTGAATTCGTCGGGTTTGAACTGCTCCTGGCGGATCGCTTCGTCGTAGGAGTGTTCGGTGAGCTCGTCGAGGCCGAACTCCTGCTCGCCGGCCTCGGGTAGCGCCATGATGTTCAGGTCGCGGCTGACCAGCACCGCGTAGCCATTCCAGGGGACATGCAGGTCGCCGATCCGCCCGAGCATGCCGCCGACGGTGACGTCGATACCGCTGACACCCTCGAGAAAATCGCCACGGTAGACCGGCGCGATGGCGGACATCATCCAGCCGTGCCCGGCCGGATCGAGGTAGACGTCTGTCCAGACCACGCGCCGCGAAGGGTTCTGCCAGGCGTTGGCCAGGTAATAGAAGTTGTAGCTGGGGATATCCATGTCCGGCGGGTACTGCTCCTGCGTCGCGAACCAGGGATAGATGTGGTTGTAGCTGTCCCAGCTGTTGAAGTAGAGGCTGGCAATGAGCGAGTTGCCGGCATGCAGCGCCTTCATCAGCGGGTCGAGGCGATGCAGCCGGGCGACCTTGTTCAGGTCCTGCTGCTCGGGTGGGGTCGCCGCTGAATAGAAACTCGCCGCACCGCCGTCATCCCGCGGGCTGTAGCGAACGCCCTCGGCGGTCATGCTCAGCTCGGGCTCGAGCAACGGCTCGTCCTCGGTCAGCGCCCGCGCGGTGAACTGGCGAAACAGCTCGGTAGCGCTCGCCACCTGCTGCAGCTGCTGGTCGATGATGCGCGTCTCCAGGCCCACCGCTGCCTGCAGTTCGGCCAGCGCCGTCTCGCGCAGATGCTCGCTTTGCGCGTCCCGCACGGTGCTGTTGGTGATGAGGTAGACGGCGATCAGCACCACTTCGACCAGTACCAGCGGAATCAGGGCTGTCTGAACGAAGGCGCGCCAGATCCATTGGCGTATCCCGATTGGAGTTTTCGACACGACGCAGCTCCGGCAACCGACTCGAACCCTGCTGGTCAGGGCTCGAAAGATTAGCATCGTCCTGGCGCAAGAAAGCCTGATCCCCCCAAGGCGTCGGGCCTGGGGACGGCCGGATCACTCAACCACGCGCCAGTTCGATCAGCGCGGCGCGCCAGCCCACGTCACGCGGCAGGGCCAGGAAGGACGGGTTGAGGTAATGCTCCCGCGCTTCGTAGCTCAGCGGCCGTCCCTCGACATCGAGCACCTCGCCACCGGCGCCCTCGAGCACGCCCTGCGCGGCGGCGGTGTCCCACTGCGAGGTCGGCGCCAGGCGTGGGTAGCAATCGGCGCTGCCTTCGGCGACCAGGCACAGTTTCAGCGAGCTGCCGACGCTGGCCAGCTCCAGCTCACCGAAACGCTGGCCCAGCCCGGCGAGCAGACGCTCCTGCGCCGGGCTGGAATGTCGCCGGCTGGCCACCACGGTGAAACGCTCGGGCGGGGTGTGCCGCACGCGTAGCGGTTGTGTGGCGCCATCGGCTTCGGCCCGCCAGGAGCCGAAATCGGCACCGCCGTAGTAGCAGCGGCCGTTGGCGGGGATGCCAACCACACCGAACAACACCTGGCCGCGCTCGATGAGGGCGACGTTGACGGTGAATTCCTCGCTGCCGTTGATGAATTCCTTGGTCCCGTCCAACGGATCGACCAGCCACCAGCGGGTCCAGCCCGCCCGCTCGGCCAGGCCCAGCTCGCAATCCTCCTCGGACAGCACCGGAATGGCCGCATCGAGCGCGCACAAGCCGTCGGCCAGCAGGTGATGGGCGGCCATGTCCGCGGCGGTAACAGGCGATGCGTCGGCCTTTTCGTGCACTTTTATCTCGTTGCGCCAGTGCGGCAGGATCGCCTCGCCGGCGCGGCGAACCAGGTCGATGACCGGCGCCAGGTAGGGATGACTCACGGATTGAATTCCCCTCGTTGGGTCAGCAGGTCGCGCGCCAGGTACAACGCCGCCAGGGCGCGCCCTTCGCTGAACTGCGGGTTCTGGACCAGGCTCGACAGCTCGCGCAGATCGATCCGGTCGACACGCATCGGCTCGGGTTCGTCACCGGGCAGATGTTCGGGATAGAGGTCGCGTGCCAGCACCACCTGAATCTTCTGGCTCATGTAGCCAGGCGACAGCGACAACTCGGTGAGCAGCTCCAGGCGGCGCGCGCCGAAGCCGGCTTCTTCCTTGAGTTCGCGGTCGGCGGCCTCGAGCACGTCCTCGCCCGGCTCGATCAGTCCCTTGGGCAGTGACAATTCGTAGCTGTCGGTGCCGCCGCAGTATTCCTCGACCAGCAGCGCCCGCCCGTCAGCTTCCAGGGCGACGATCATCACCGCGCCGTAGCCGCTGCCCTTGCCAACGAGCCGCTCGTAGGTGCGTTCCACGCCGTTGGAGAAGCGCAGTTGCAGCTCCTCGACACGGAACAGCCGGCTGCTGGCGACGATTTCACGGGCGAGTACGGTGGGTTTCTGGCGCATGGGAGGGTCCTTGAAACACGAGGCGCCACTATAACAGCCCAAGTGAAGACTACGGCGCCCACCCCGACCGCGCGGCATACGCGACGACCGTCCGCCGACGAACGCTTTGCATTGGCCCGGGCGCTGCCGCACCATGCGCCGACCGCCCGTTGCGAAGAGAAGAGCATGATCGCCACCTTGCCCTGGTCCGAGATCGATACCGTGTTGCTGGACATGGACGGCACCCTGCTCGACCTGCATTTCGATAACCATTTCTGGCTCGACCTGCTGCCCCGCCGCTACGCCGAGCTGCACGGCATCAGCCCGGCCATGGCCGAGCTGGAGCTTGCGCCGCTCTTCAACGCGCACCAGGGGCAGCTGAACTGGTACTGCCTGGACTTCTGGACGCGGGAACTCAACCTGCCGATCCGCGAGATGAAGCGCGAGATCGCCGACCTGATCGCCCTGCGCCCTGCGGCGGAGGATTTTCTCGCCGCCTTGCGCCAGGCCGGCAAGCGGGTCGTGCTGATTACCAATGCCCATCGCGACTCCTTGTCGCTCAAGCTCGAGCGAGTCGAGCTCGCGCCCTGGTTCGACCGGCTGATCAGCTCACACGATTACGGTTACCCCAAGGAGCACGAGCAATTCTGGTTCGCGCTCCAGTCCGACCTCACCTTCGACCCGGCCAGCGCCCTGTTCATCGACGACAGCTTGCCGGTCCTGCGCAGCGCCCGCACATTCGGCGTCGCCCATCTGCTCGCCATCCGCGAGCCGGACAGCCGCCGCGGGCCGAAAGATACCGAGGAATTTTTCGCCGTCGACGATTACCTTGACCTGATTCGCAGCCTGCAGGGCCTGGAGGGCTGAACGCCGCCGGCCTGACGTGCTTAACTGCAATCCGAACACCCCGGCGATACGCGCCGGCATCAGCCACGCCGGCACTCGAATGGATGATTTATGGCGGTAGATTCAGGGCGCTTGCGCAGCGAAATGGGCCGACGTATCGAGCGCCACGACTGGAGCGAATCAACGCTGGGCCCGCTGTTGGGCTGGCCGGACAGGTTGCGGGGGGTACTGGAGACCATTCTCGAGTCACCGTTGCCCATGTGCATCCTCTGGGGCGACGCCGAGCTGCAGCTCTATAACGACGCCCATGCCGACGTGATCGCCCGCACCGACGCACTGGGCAAGCCGCTCGGGCAGAGCTGGACCGAAGCCTGGCCGGCACTGGTGCAGGCGTGCGCACAGGCGGACCTCGAGCAGGCCTGCCTGCTGCACAACCAGCCGCCACCCAAGCATCTGCCCGACGGCTCCGGCGATATCCGTTTCGACCTTGCCCTGAGCCCGATCCGCGACGGTGGCGCCGTGGTGGGCCGCCTGCTCTGCCTGCGCCCCACGGCCGAACACGCGCTGCGCCGGCGCGAGGCCGAACTGAAGATGATCACCGACGCCCTGCCGGTGCTGATCGGCTACGTCGACCAAGACGAGCGTTACCGCTTCAACAACCGTCACTACGAGAGCTGGTTCGGCCATTCGCCCGAGTGGCTGTATGGCAAGCATCTGGTGGACGTGGTCGGTGAACACGCCTACAACGCCCGCAGCGAGCAGATCAAGGCCGCGCTGGCTGGCCAGTCGGTCGTCTTCGAGGCGTACATGCCGCATCAGGACGGCACACGACGGCAATCCTTGATGCACTATCTGCCGCGGCGCGATGGCGATGGGCGGGTCCAGGGCTTCTTCGTGCTGGCGCAGGACGTCACCGAGCGCTGGCAGGCCGAACAGGCACTACGCGAACTCAACGAGACACTCGAGAGCCGGGTCCAGGAACGTACCAACGCCCTGGCCGAGGTTTACGAACGGCTGCTCAAGGAAATGGCCAGCCGCGAGCAGGCGCAGGAAGCGCTGCGCCAGGCGCAGAAGATGGAAGCGGTCGGCCAGCTGACCGGCGGTATCGCGCATGATTTCAACAACATGCTCACCGGCATCATCGGCGGGCTGGACCTGATCCAGCGTTACAACCAGACCGGCCGGCATGCCGAAACCGGGCGCTTCATCGACGCCGCGGTGACCTCCGCCAACCGCGCCGCCGCGTTGACCCACCGGCTGCTGGCCTTCGCCCGCCGGCAGCCGCTGAACCTCAAGCGCGTCGACCTCAATGCCCTGGTCGACTCGATGCGCGACCTGCTGGTGCGCACGCTCGGCAGCCACATCCTCGTCGACGCTCAGTTGCAGCCGGACCTGTGGCCGGCCAGCAGCGACGAGAACCAGCTGGAAAGCGCCCTGCTCAACCTGGTCATCAACGCCCGCGACGCGATGCCCAACGGCGGCAGCCTCTATATCGCGACCGCCAACGTCGTGCTCAGCCGCCAAGCGGAAATCGGTGATCTGCCGGCCGGGCGCTACGTCACCCTCAGCGTGCTCGACAGCGGCTGCGGCATGACGGCCAAGGTGCTGGCCTCGGCCTTCGAGCCCTTCTTCACCACCAAGCCCATCGGCCAGGGCACCGGGCTGGGATTGTCGATGATCTACGGCTTCGTACGGCAAGCCGGCGGGCATGTGCAGATTCGCAGCGAACCGGGCAAGGGCACCGAGGTGACGCTCTACCTGCCGGCGCACCACCGACTCTCCGACAGCCCGGCCGGCGCCAGCCCGGTAGCAGACGCACCGCGCGCCGCGCAGGGCGAAACCGTCCTGGTGGTCGAGGACGATCCAGCGGTGCGCATGCTGGTGGTCGACGTGCTCGGCATGCTCGGCTACGCCGCACTGGAGGCGGCGGAGGGCAACGCGGCGGTGAAAATCCTCGAAAGCAATGCCCACATCGACCTGCTGGTCTCGGATGTCGGCCTGCCCGGCATGAACGGCCGACAGCTGGCCGACATCGCGCGGCAGCATCGCCCCTCCCTGCCCGTACTCTTCATGACCGGCTATGCCGAACAGGCCGCCAGCAGCGGTTTCCTCGACACCGGCATGGACATGATCAGCAAGCCCTTCGCCATCGACGACCTGATATCCCGGATCCGCGACATGCTGACCAAACCATCGGGCTGACCGGCTGTCGCAACGACATCGATCACGCATGTCACGATGTGCCCTCCGCCAACCGCACACCTGTCGAGCCGCCCATGAAGGAACCCTGCTCCCGCCCTGACCAACCCGTCTCCGATGCGCCGGGCGGCGCCAGCGCCGGTTATCGGTTCCACGCGCTGGACGATGCCCGTCCGGAGCCGGTCGAGCTGGCCGAGGAATGCGCGCTGGCGATCGCCTACAACGGCCTCAACCAGGCGGTGATGATGGTGACGCCCGCGGACCTCGAAGACTTCGTCGTCGGCTTCAGCCTGGGTGCCGGCATCGTCGAACGTGCGGCGGACATCTATGACATTCGCATCAGCGGCACGGGCAACGGGCGGCATGCCGAGGTCGAGATAGCCAGCCGTGCGTTCTGGACGCTGAAGGCGCAACGCCGCCAGTTGCCTGGCAACGCCAGCTGCGGCCTCTGCGGGGTCGAGGCGCTGGAACAGGCGCTGCCACAATTGCCCGTGATGCCGGTCGCCCCGCTACCGCCGGCGCACTGGCTGGACGATCTGCGCCAGCGTATCGCCGACTTCCAGCCGCTCGCGCAGCGCTGCGGCGCCGTGCACGCGGCGCTGTTCATCGATGCCGGGGGCGGATTCGGATGGGCCGCGAAGACATCGGCCGACACAACGCGCTGGACAAGCTGATAGGCGCGCTGAGCCGCTCTGGGCAGGACGTCACCGGCGGCGTCGCCGTGGTCACCAGCCGCTGCAGCCTGGAGTTGATCCACAAGGTGCAGCGCGCCAGTATTCCCACGCTGGTGAGCTTTTCCTCGCCGACCGGCCTGGCCACGCAATGGGCGCAGCGGCACAACCTCAACCTGATCCACATCCCCCCATCGCAGCCCGCCGCGCGTGTTCAGCCCGGCCGCACGCTCCGCCGAGGCAAACCGATGAGCCTGCAAGCCGAACACCTGCGCTATCGCCCCTACGCCGGACCGGCGGCGGGCTGGGGCGCCCTGCGTAGCGTGGCCAGCCACTGGCTGGATAGCAAGCAACCCCTGAAGAACCTGCGCGCGCTGCTCAAGACCAATCAGAACGGCGGCTTCGACTGCCCCGGTTGCGCCTGGGGCGACTCACCCGAGGCTGGCATGGTGAAGTTCTGCGAGAACGGCGCCAAGGCGGTCAACTGGGAAGCCACGCGGCGGCGTGTCGATGCCGCCTTTTTCGCGCGCTACAGCCTCAGCCAGCTGCGCGAACAGAGCGACTACTGGCTCGAGTACCAGGGTCGCCTGACCGAGCCCCTGCGCTACGACAAGGCCAGCGACCGCTATCGGCCCATCGACTGGGATGACGCCTTTGCCCTGATCGGCCGTCACTTGAACGCCCTCGAAACGCCCGACCAGGCGGAGTTCTACACCTCCGGCCGCACCAGCAACGAGGCGGCCTTTCTCTACCAGCTGTTCGTGCGTGCCTACGGCAGCAACAACTTTCCCGACTGCTCGAACATGTGCCACGAGGCGAGCGGGGTTGCGCTGGGCGAAAGCATCGGCGTCGGCAAGGGCAGCGTCAGGTTCGAGGATTTCGCCAAGGCCGACGCCATTTTCGTGCTCGGCCAGAACCCCGGTACCAACCATCCGCGCATGCTCGAGCCCTTGCGCGAAGCCGTGGCGCGCGGCGCACAGGTGGTCTGCTTCAACCCGCTGAAAGAACGCGGCCTGGAGCGCTTTCAGCACCCACAGCACGCGATCGAGATGCTCGCCAACGGATCCGCCCCGCTGAACACCGCCTTCTTCCGCCCAAGGCTGGGCGGCGACATGGCGGCGCTGCGTGGCATCGCCAAGTTTCTCCTGCTATGGGAACGCGAGGCGCAGGCCAAGGGCGCACCCGCCGTGTTCGACCACGCCTTCATCGCCGAGCACACCGCCGGCGTGGAAGCCTATCTGGCGGTGCTGGATGCGACCGACTGGCCAACCCTGGAAGCCCAATCGGGGCTCAGCCTGACGGAGCTGGAGGCCGCGGCGCAGCTCTATCGTGCGGCCGAGCGGGTGATCATCTGCTGGGCGATGGGGATTACCCAGCACCGTCACTCGGTCGCGACCATTCAGGAAATCACCAACCTCCAGCTGTTGCGCGGCAACGTCGGCAAGCCGGGCGCCGGGCTATGTCCGGTGCGCGGGCACAGCAACGTGCAGGGCGACCGGACCATGGGCATCAACGAACGGCCGCCGGCACGGCTGCTCGATTCGCTGGAGCGGCGTTTTGGCTTCGCAGTGCCCCGCCAGCCGGGGCATAACGTGGTCGAGGCGATCGAGGCGATGCTCGCCGGCCGCGCCAGGGTGTTCATCGGCCTTGGCGGCAATTTTGCCCAGGCCACGCCCGACAGCCGGCGCACCCACCAGGCGCTGCAGCGCTGTGCATTGACGGTGCAGATCAGCACCAAGCTCAACCGCAGCCACCTCACCGTCGGGCAGGATGCGTTGATCCTGCCGTGCCTCGGGCGCACCGACATCGACCGTCAGGCGGCTGGACCTCAGGCGGTGACAGTCGAAGATTCGTTCAGCATGATCCACGCCTCGTACGGTCAGCTGGAACCGCTTTCACCGCTGATGCGCTCCGAACCCGCCATCGTGGCCGGCATCGCCCAGGCCACGCTCGGCAATCGCCCGGTGGATTGGCCGTCGCTGATTGCCGATTACAGCCGTATTCGCGAGTTGATCGGCGAGACGATTCCCGGTTTTGCCGATTTCGAGCAGCGCGTGCATCGCCCCGGCGGCTTCCACCTGGACAATCCGGCAGCGGAGCGGCACTGGAGCACCGCCAGCGGCCGCGCCAATTTCATCGCCAACGCGCTGCCAGACGATCCGTTCGGCGGCGCGCTGGAGGGCCACGACGCGCAGCCGGACCTGACCCTGCAAACCCTGCGCTCGCATGACCAGTACAACACCACGGTCTATGGCCTCGACGACCGCTACCGGGGCGTGAAGGGCGACCGCCGGGTGATCTTCGCCCATATCGACGACATCCGCCGGCTGGGCTTCGAGCCGGGGCAGAAGGTCGATATCCAGTCGCTCTGGCATGACGGCATCGAGCGTCGCGTCACGGGGTTCACCCTGCTCGACTTCGACATCCCGCGAGGACAGGCCGCCGCCTACTACCCGGAAACCAATCCGCTGGTGCCGCTGGGCAGTGTGGGCATCGGCAGCCACACACCGACGTCGAAGTCGGTTGCGATACGGCTGCACGCGGCCCAAGAAGAAACCGCGCCGGCACTTGCCTCGGCAGGCCAGTGACGGCCCCGCACAAGGAACGTACGACCGTTTCGCTTGAATCAAGTTCCTGCGTTAATTCAAAGACTTATGAAAAGCGAAGCGCATCACACCTTTCATCGGTTGACGCTTGCGGACCGCGCCCCGGGGACGTGAGGATCGCGGCGCCATCCACTGGAGAGGTTCCACCATGAAGTATTCCTCGATTCTGCTGTTGTCCGCGGGCCTGCTCAGCGGCACCGCCTTTGCCGGAAGCAACACCGAAGCCGCTGTTGGCGGCGCCCTGGGCGGTGCGCTCGGGTCGGTGGTCGGCGAACACCTGGGTGGTTCGACCGGCGCCACCATCGGCGCGGGCGTCGGTGGTGCGGCGGGCGGCATGGTGGGTGCGGACAAGCGTAGCCGTACCGAAGCGGCCATCGGCGGCGGCCTTGGCGCAGCCGGCGGCAACGTGATTGGCCAGCGCGTCGGCGGCAGCACGGGCGGCCTGATTGGCGCAGCTGTGGGCGGTGGCGCCGGTGGCGCGATCGGCAATGCCTACGGCGACGATGACGACCGGAGCGAGCGTCGCTACCGTGATGATCGCCGCTACTACGGCCACCCCGGCAAAGCCAAGGGCACTGGAAACACAAGCACAAGCACAAGCATCACGACTGACGTCTCGTTACCGCGGGCCATGTCCTGTGGCCCGCATCGCCCCCCGCCCACGCTCTTCTGCTTAGCTCACCAACCCTTCCAGGGCCGCGCGCAACCGGCCCGGAATCGGTGTCGGCCGATTGGTCGCCCGCTCGACGAACACGTGCACGAAACGGCCGGCGGCGCTGGCCTCGTCCTCGCCGCGTTTGAAGATCGCCAGCTCGTACTGCACCGAACTGTTACCCAGCCGACCGACCCGCAGGCCGACCTCGATCTGATCGGGAAAGGCGATCGAGGCGAAGTAGTCGCAGCCGGAGCTGACCACGAAACCGACCACCTCGCCGTTGTGGATGTCCAGCCCGCCGCGCTCGATCAGGTAGGCATTCACCGCACTATCGAAATAGCTGTAGTAGACGACGTTGTTGACGTGACCGTAGAGGTCGTTGTCGTGCCAGCGCGTGGTGATCGGCTGGAAGTGGCGGTAGTCGGCGCGTCGGTGCTCGGGTTGGTCTGCCATGCGAAGTTCCTTGTCGATACGGATCAGTAGGCGGCGCGGTAGATGGCCAGCGCATCGGCCTCGCTGACCTCGCGCGGATTGTTCACCAGCAGCCGCTGCTGCAGCATCGCCTCCTTCGCCAGCTGCGGCAGCATGTCCTCCGGCACGCCGGCGTCGCGCAGGCGGGTCGGCAGGCCGACGCGGGCGCTCATCTGCTCGAACTCCGCGATCAGCTGCTCGGCATAGGTGGACGGATCACCCGTGCGCAGGCGCTCGCCGAGGATGATCGGTGCCAGTTCGCCGTAGTGCGTGGCCGCCGCGCTGACGTTGAAACGCAGCACCTGCGGCAGCACCAGGGCGTTGGACAGGCCGTGGGGAATGTGGAAATTGCCTCCCAGCGGATAGGCCAGCGCGTGCACGGCAGCGACCGGCGCATTGGCGAACGCCTGTCCGGCCAGGCAGGCGCCCAGTAGCATGGCCTGGCGTGCCTCGCGGTTGCTGCCGTTGTGCACCGCCTCGTCCAGATTGGCCGCCAAGAGGCGCAGCGCCTCGCGGGCCAGCAGGTCGGACATGGGGTTCTTCTTCAGCGCGCTGGTGTAGGCCTCGATGGCATGCACCATGGCGTCGATGCCGGTGGCCGCGGTCACCGCCGGCGGCAGGCCGAGGGTGAGATCGGCGTCGAGCAGCGCCAGGTCCGGTAGCAGCAGGGGCGAGACCACCCCCATCTTGGTCGTCTCACCGGTGGTGATGATGGCGATCTGCGTGACTTCGGAGCCGGTGCCCGCCGTTGTCGGCACCTGAATCAGCGGCAGGCGCTGGCCCTTGGCGTTGCCGACGCCGTAGATGTCCTGCAGCGATTGACCGCATTCGGGATGCGCCAGCAATGCCACCAGCTTGGCCACATCCATCGAGCTGCCGCCGCCAAACCCGATCACAAGATCGGCACCGCACGCTTTCGCCTGCTCGACGGCAGCCATCACGATATTTTCTGGCGGGTCGGCGACGACCTGATCGTAAACGGCGACCTTCAACCCTTCCGTCTCGAACCCCGGCAGCACCTCGTCGAGCAGGCCGAAACGGGTGATGCCCGGGTCGGTCACCACCAGCACCGAGCGCGCCCCACGCTCCTTGCAGAGGCTGGCCAGCCGGCGCGACGAGCCAGGCTCGCAGATCAATTGAGCGGTTGTGGCAAAGCTGAACGGATGCATCGGTGCCTCCTGTGATCGATTAGCTCAAAACGCGAAGTCGCTTTCCGGCAGCGCCATCAAACAATCCGCGCCACCCTGAATGGCTTCCCGATGCGCACTCGCCCGTGGTAACACACGGCGCAGATAGAAATCCGCACTGGCCAGCTTGGCCTGATAGAAAGCCTCCTCACCGGCGCCCTGCTCCAACGCACCCTGTGCACGCGCCGCGGCCTGCAGCCAGAGGCCGGCCAACAACACATAGGCCGAGTACTGCAGGAAATCCACCGACACGGCGCCAATCTCCTGGGGATCACGACCGGTGGCGGCGATGATCTCGGCCGTCAGCTCGCGCCATTCGCCGATGCGTGCCTGCACCTTGCTGGCCAGTTCGTGCAGCGCAGGGCGATCGATCTGCTGGTCGCAAATCTCGCTGAATTCCGCCTGCAGCGCCGACAGTTCCGCGCCGCCGTCGCCGAGCAGCTTGCGACGGATGTAGTCCAGCGCCTGAATGCCGTTGGTGCCCTCGTAGAGCTGGGTGATGCGGCTGTCGCGCATCAGCTGTTCCATGCCCCATTCGCGGATATAGCCGTGGCCGCCGTAGATCTGCACGCCGAGGCTCGCTACCTCCTGGCCCATGTCGGTGAAGAACGCCTTGATGATGGGGATCAGCAGCGCCGCGCGCTTGCTCGCCGCCTTGCGATAGCTCGGCTCGGGATGGCCGTGCTCGAGGTCCAGCTGCCGCGCGCAGTAGGCCGCCAGCATGCGGCTGCCTTCGACGAGCGTTTTCTGCGTCAGCAGCATGCGGCGCACGTCGGGGTGCACGATGATCGGGTCGGCTGGCTTGTCCGGATGCTGCGCGCCTGCCAGTCCGCGCGATTGCAGGCGCTCGCGGGCATAGGCCAGCGAGCCCTGATAAGCCTGTTCGGCGATCCCGAGCCCCTGCAAGCCGACCTGGAAACGCGCGTCGTTCATCATGGTGAACATGCAGGCCAGTCCCTGATTGGGCTCGCCGACGATCCAGCCGGTGGCGCCATCGAAGTTCATCACGCAGGTGGCCGCGCCCTTGATGCCCATCTTGTGCTCGATGGCGCCGCAGGACAGCGCGTTACGCGCGCCCGGCGTGCCGTCGGCATTGGCGATGAACTTGGGTACCAGCAGCAGGCTGATGCCCTTCACCCCGGCCGGCGCATCCGGCAGGCGCGCCAGCACCAGATGCACGATGTTCTCGCTCATGTCGTGCTCGCCGCCGGAGATGAAGATCTTGCTGCCGCTGACCTTGTAGCTGCCGTCCGCCTGCGGCTCGGCGCGGGTGCGCAGCAGCGCGAGGTCGGTGCCCGCCTGCGGCTCGGTCAGGCACATGGTGCCGCTCCAACTGCCGCTGACCAGCTTCTCCAGATAGGCATTCTTCAGTTCATCGCTGCCGTGCTTGTACAGCGCCAGCACCGCGCCTTCGGTGAGGCCGGAATAGATGCGAAAGGACAGCGACGCGCCCATCAGCATCTCGTGGAAATTGCAGGCCACCAGCTGCGGGAAGCCCTGGCCGCCGTACTCGGTCGGCCCGGTCATGCTCGCCCAGCCGTTGTCGACGTACTGCTTGTAGGCCTCGACGAAGCCCTGAGGCGTGCGCACTTCGCCATTTTCCAGGGTCACGCCTTCTTCGTCGCTGTTGCGATTGAGCGGCGCGATCTCGCCGCCGGTGTAGCGCGCCGCTTCTTCCAGCACGCCGTCGATCAGCTCGCGGTCCAGGCCGTTGCCGAGCAGTTCGCAATGGCCGGTGGCGTCGAACAGCTCGTGCAGTACGAAGCGCATGTCACGCAGGGGGCTTTGTATTCCATGCTCATGCCTCCTTCCTGTAGTCGGCGAAGCGGCCGCCGCGTGTGGCCAGGCTGTCGATCAGTCCGGCCGGCTGCCAGTGCCCGCCGTGGCGCTCGGCCAGCGCGTTGAGGCGATCACGAATGGCCGGCAGACCCTGACGGTCGGCCCAGGTCATCGGCCCGCCGACTTCGGCCGGAAAGCCGTAACCGTAGAGGTAGACGGTGTCGATATCGGCGCTGGACTCGGCCATGCCCTCCTCGAGAATCTTGGCGCCCTCATTGACCAGCGCCAGCAGGCAGCGCTCGAGAATCTCCTCCGGGCCGATCTCGCGGCGCTCATAGCCGAGGCGCTCGGACTCGCGCTGCACCAGCGCATCCACTTCCGGGTCGTGCTCGGCCTGGCGGCTGCCCTCGGCATAGCGGTAGTAGCCCATGCGCGACTTCTGGCCGAAGCGGCCCAGCTCGCAGAGACGGTTATCCAACTGCACCTCGGGCTCGTCCTGGCCCTTGCCGGCCAGCTCGCGAGCGCGCCATTCCAGGTCGATACCGACCACGTCATACATACGGAATGGGCCCATGGCGAAGCCGAAGCCCTGCAGCGCGGCGTCCACCTGATGGGGATAGGCGCCTTCGAGCAGCATCATCCGCGCCTCGCGCACGTAGGTGGCGAGCATGCGATTGCCGATGAAGCCCGGGCAGTTGCCGGCGATCACACTGACCTTGCCCATGCGCTTGCCGAGGGCCGTGGCAGCCTCGAGCACTGCTGGCGCCGTCTTCGCCCCGCGGACGATTTCCAGCAGCTTCATGATGTGCGCCGGGCTGAAGAAGTGCAGGCCCACGACCTGCTCCGGGCGCTTGGTGACCGCGGCGATGGCATCGATATCCAGCGCCGAGGTGTTGCTGGCGAGGATGCCGGTCGGCTTCACGATGCCGTCCAGCTCACGGAAGATCTTCTGCTTGAGTTCGAGGTTCTCGTAGACGGCTTCGATCACCAGATCCACATCGGCCAGCGCCGGGTAATCCGCCGCCTTGGCGATGCGGGCCCGGCGCGCCGCCGCTTCGGCCTCGTCGATCCGCCCCTGGCGCACGTTGTGTGCGTAGGTGTCGGCCACCACGCCCAGCGCCTGCTCGAGCATCTCGGGATTGTTGTCCAGCCACAGCACCTGCACACCGGCATTGGCCAGGCTCATGACGATGCCGCGGCCCATGGTGCCGGCACCAATCACGGCGGCGGTCTGGATATCGAAGCGGGGTTGGCTCATGTGAACGGTCCTCGTCGCAGGCGGAAAAAGTGGAGACCAACCATAGACGATGACGCTACTATTTTTGAAATTTAGTCTTGTGATGTTTCGGATTCATCAAGTGAATATCTACAACTTCGACCTCAACCTGCTCCGCGTGCTCGACGCCCTGCTGCGCGAGCGCAACGTCTCGCGTGCCGCCGAACGCCTGTCACTCAGCCAGCCGGCGGTGAGCAATGCACTGGGTCGCCTGCGCGAACTGCTCGATGATCCCTTACTGGTACGGGTCGGGCGCGCCATGCAGCCGACGCCGCGGGCACTGAGCCTGAGGCACCGATCCGCGATGCGCTGCAACAGATCGAGCACACGCTCAACGCCGGCGACTTCTTCGATCCCGCCACCAGCCGCCAGCGCTTCGTCATCGCAGTCACCGACTACGTCGAGCTGATCTGCATGCCCAGACTGATGGCGCACCTGGCGCAAGTCGCGCCTGGCATCCAGCTGGCCATCGAACACCTCACGCCCAGCCTGCCGGCCGCTGCTCTGGACGATGGCCAGCTGGACCTCGTCGTTGGTCGCTTCGTCGAAGTACCCACGCGCTTTCACACCCGGCGCTGGGCCAGCGAAACCTTGCAGGTCGCCCTGCGTTCCGGCCACCCGCACGTTGGCGAGACACTCGATCTGGAGGCATTCCTGCGCCTGCGCCATCTCTGGGTGCACGGGGGCAGACCCGCGGAATGGTCGATCAATGGCTGGAAGAACAAGGGCTGAGCCGCGACGTCGCCTACACCACGCCCAACTATCTGCAGGCCGCCCACATCGTGGCACGAAGTGACCTGGCCGCCGTGCTGCCGACGCAACTGGCCCGTTACTTCGCCGGCCTGCTGCCGCTGCGGTTGTTCGATTTGCCCTTCGATCTGGGCAGTTTCCGGCTGGATGTCGTCAGCGTCGCGCAGCGTGAACGGGACGCTGGCCTGCAATGGCTGATCGAGCAAATCGTCGCGCTGGGCGCCGGAGCGGCGCAACCTTCACGGTCGGTTGACTGAGCGAGCGCTTTCTCCAGGCAACAAAAAACCCGCCGGAGCGGGTTTTTCATGACCATCCGAATCCTTTCGGGTGCCATCCTGGCGATGGTCGATCATCCTTGATCCTGAGCGCATCCTGCGCTTCAGAGATGGGTATAGATTAAGTATCGAACGGCGCCCGGCAAAGCGCCGATGACTGCTATTGCTGTAAGCCTTTCGCTATAGCGGCAACTTTCTGGCCGCTTCGCTGTCTTGCCTGCCCCTAGACAGCAAAAAACCCGCCGGAGCGGGTTTTTCCTGACCATCCGAATCCTTTCGGGTGCCATCCTGGCGGTGGTCGATCATCCTTGATCCCGCGCGCGTCCTGCACGTCAGAGATGGGAATAGATTAAGTATCGAACGGCGCCCGGCAAAGCGCCGATGACTGCTATTGGTGTAAGCCTTTCGCTATAGCGGCAACTTTCTGGCCGCTTCGCTGTCTGGCCTGCCCCCAGACAGCAAAAAACCCGCCGGAGCGGGTTTTTCTGACCATCCGAATCCTTTCGGGTGCCATCCTGGCGATGGTCGATCATCCTTGATCCTGAGCGCATCCTGCGCTTCAGAGATGGGCATAGATTAATTACCTCGCGCTGGCGGCAGAAGTGGCGATCGCCATCCCATCGTGTAAGCCTTTTGCTATAGCAGGGCGCAACGGCCTACTGCCGCGGCTGCGTGCAGTCAACCGGTTCGGGTATAGCGGCTGGGTTGCCAATAGCCGGACAACAACGGAAATGCTGGCCCTCGCCAGCCGCGCCGGCGCAACTGCCGGGCGATTAGCACATTCATGATCTTGTGCCCCATCAACAAGACGCTGCCGTGCAACTCGGCCAGCTCGATGAGCCGATCGGCTGCGGCACCGGCACGACGGCTCGACACCTTGACGTGCTCGGTGTGGCTTGAAAAACCTAGAAACCAGGCCGTGCGGAAGGTGACGCGCCAGATGCGGGACGGTAACAGCGGCGCACCCCAGTCGGGATAGGGCAGGTGCGCTTCGGCGAACAGTGGATCCGGCTCCTGGCGACAATCGCACTTGAGATGCGACCTGGACTCGACGCAGCGCTGCAGCGAGCTGCAAACCACCACGCCAACCGAATCGGCCAGTTGCATCAATGCCTGTGGGCGCTCGGTGCCGACGACGGCCGCCGCGTTGTAGCGTTCGACCCAGTGTTTCATGCCGGCGGGCGTCGACCAGCGAGCGGCACCATGGTCGGGCCTGCCGTGACGCACAAGAATGATCTGCATGGCTTGCTGCCGTTGCGGTGACTCAGCTTCGAAACCGCCGGTGCCAACAGGTTCCGGTGCGACGCGGCGCCTGGCCCGACCCGCGCACTTGGCGACGGTCAGTTGTCCAATGCGCGCTGTTTGTCGAGAAACTCTTCCTCAAGCATGGCGTCTTTCACCGCTTGCGGCGGCTCTTCCTGCAGGGGATCGTTCAGCTCGCCGCTGGAGAGCACCTTGCTGTCGAGCTTGCCCATCAGGTGATCGAGGGCGTGCTGCATCTTTTCGGCGGCCCCCTCGACCGCTAACTGCAGAGACTCGGCCTTGTGCGTCACGGAGACGGACTGATGCCCCTTTGGCCGCGCTTCGATCTGGCAGCGCTTGTCATCGGCGCCGGCCTTCTGAGCGTTCTCGTCACTGATATGGACTTCGAGGCGTGTGAGGAAATCATCGAAGCGTTCCAGCCGTTCCTCGACGGTCGTGCCGACCCACTCGTGCAGCTCGACACTGCCGGGGATATGGTTGCTGTTGACCTGAACATGCATACGAGAACTCCTGATAGATGACGTACCTACCAGAGTTCGAGGCGCGGGCATGTTCGAAGGTTCAGCGGTTTTGTCCGGAAGCACCTTGCAGCACCGCCTTGCTATCGGCCTGCCCACCGATAGACCAGCCCACCACTCCCCAGATGGCCGCGCACACCGCCCCCACCAGCCCCACCAGCCAGGCGCCTTGGCCGAGGCTGTCGAGCAGACTCTTGGCCCAGCCGCTCAGCGCATCACCGCCGCGATAGACCACGGTATCGATGAAGTTCTTCGCCTTGTACTTGCTCTCGGCATCCAGCGGTGCGAAGAGCATCTCCCGGCCCGGACGGACGAAGGCGTACTCGCCAACCCGGCGCACGATCATCACCGCCGCCAGCACGGCGAAGGTCGGCGCCAGCGCCAGCCCGACGAAGCCCAGGCAGACCAGCAGCGGCACTGCCGTGAGCAGCACCCGCACACCAAGGCGCTGTGCCACGCGACCGGTGATGAACAGCTGCGACAGCAGCGCCCCGGCCTGGACCACGAAATCGATGGCACCGAACACCCGTACCTGCTCGGCCCGGTCCGTGAACAGCTCGGATACCAGCCGCGCCTGCTCGAAGTAGAGAAAGGTGCTGGCAGTGGTCAACAGCAACACGAACACCGCGACGCCCAGCAGATAGCGCGAACCCAGTACCCGCGTCAGGCCGCTGAACGGGTTGCCAGCCACTGGCCGCTTCGGACTTTCCGCCCGTTCGGCACCGGGCCGGCCAGCACCCAGCACCTCGCGCCAGGCCATCAGGTAGCGCTTGAGCGCCACCGCCGCGACCAGGAGCAGCGCCGCCAGCAGCATCAGCCCGAACTGCCCGAGCACGCCGACTAACAACGCGCTGGCCGCGGGGCCGACGAGTCCGCCCACGCTGGCCCCGGCAGCGATGAAGGCGAACAGCCGGCGCGCCTGCGGCGCATCGAACACATCGGCCATCAGGCTCCAGGCCACCGAGACCACGAACAGGTTGTAGACCGAGATCCACACGTAGAACACCCGCGCCAGCCAGACGCTGTCACGCAGCGCGAAGAACAGCGCGGCAAACAGCAGCAGGTTGACGCAGAAGAAGCCGTACACCCAGTCGATGTAATGGATGCGCGCCACCCTGGAGTTGAGCCAGGCGAACAGCGGCACCGCCACCAGCATGGCGACGAAGGTCGCGGTAAACAGCCACTGCAGATTCTCCACGCCGCCCTGGATGCCCATGGACTCGCGGATCGGGCGCAGCATGAAATAGCCGGCGAACAGGCAGAAGAACAGGCCGAAGCCGGCCAGCGCCGCGCGGAGTTCGCCGGGGCGGGCATTGATCAGCGCGGCGAGGCGCGCAGCCGGAGCGACGGGCATTCGGCCCGGCTCAGCGGAAGGCGTCGACGATCATCTGCCGCTGCCGCTCATCGGGCAGACGGCCCTGGCCGGCAAGTAGGTTGTCGGCCATGTAGCGCGGGTTGGAGGTAGCCGGGATGACCGCGGTCACCGCCGGCTCGGCGAGGATGAACTTGAGCAGCAGCTGCGCCCAGGAGCTGGCGTCGATATCGGCGGCCCAGTCCGGCAACGGCTTGTCCCGGACCTTCGACAGCAGGTTGCCGCGGGTAAAGGGTCGGTTGATCAGGGTGGCGATGCCGTTGTCGGCACAGTAGGGCAGCAGCTGCTTCTCGGCGTTGCGCTCGCTGACCGAATAGTTGAACTGCACGAAGTCGACCTGCTCCTGTTTCAGCGTGTCCAGCAGGCGATCGTGGGCCGATTCCACATAGTGCGTCACACCGATGTAGCGCACCCGCCCCTCCTGCTTTAGCTCGCGTAGCAGGCCGAGTTGGGTGCGGGTGTCCTGCAGGTTGTGCACCTGGATCAGGTCGATGGTGTCGGTCTGCAGCGCTTCGAAGCTCGCCTCGATCTGCGCCATACCGCGCTCACGACCGGTCGAGGACACCTTGCTGGCCAGAAAGACCTTGTCACGCTGGCCGTGACGCCTGACCAGTTCGCCGACGACGCGCTCGGCATTGCCGTAGCTCGGCGCGGTGTCGATCAGCGAGGCACCGCCTTCCACCAGCACCCGAAGCACCTCCAGCAGGCGCTCCATCTGCGGATCATCGAGGCTCACGTTATGCGTGATGGACGTACCGAGACCGATCACGGGTAGCGTTTCACCCGTCGCCGGGATACTGCGGCGACGCAGCCCCTCGGCCGCTTGCAGCAGCGACGGCAGCAACGGGCCAAGCGCCGCGAAGGTGGCGATCAGGGCGGAACGGTGAAGGAGCTGGCGGCGCGTCGGCATGGCGGGGTCTCCCGGCTCGGTAATGGCAACGACCTCTGAGTATGGTCGAGCGCGCCCGGCATGCCGGGCAGCCGAGGCCTGGGAGCTTTTCTTGATGTTTCAGAACCATGTTCGGGCAGGCTGACATGGGCAGCGTAGGCATGTGGAGTGGTGGCAATATGATTTCATTTCAGGTCTACTGCACCGCCTGACGAGCCCAGCAGCCCCCCTGGACCGCACCTTGGGAGGCTCGAACACGACGAGACCTTCCATGCCCAGCCAGTTCCCGCGACCGGCGCATCGCGCGCCCGCATCGTCTGCGTATGTCCGCCGCCTGCGAAGCAGGCTCGGCAGCCTTTGCTATGCCGTCGGCCTGATGCTGGTATTCGCCCTCAGCCTGCTCCTGCTGCCGGCCGACAGTGGTCTGGGGAAACTGCTGCGGGTGGCTCTGTAACGCCCGTCAGGTTCGAAACCGACCGACCAACTTCGACAACGTCCCGGCCAGCTCCGACAACCGCTGGCTGGCCTGCAGACTCTGCGAGGCATTGGCGGCGGCATCATTGGACAGATCGCGGATATCGGTGATGTTGCGCGCGATCTCCTCGGTGACGCTGCTCTGCTCTTCGCAGGCCGTGGCGATCTGCGCGGCCATGTCGTTGATGCGCTGAACCGACGCGGTGGTGTCGGCAAGCACCTGATCGACGCCGGATGCACGCGCCACGCTGTCCTGCGCCCGGGTGCTGCCGGCCTGCATCGCCTGTACGGCCCGGCCCACACCGGTCTGCAAGCGTTCGATGCGGGCCTGAATATCGCGGGTCGAGTCCTGGGTCCGTGCGGCCAACGCCCGGACCTCATCGGCCACCACGGCGAATCCACGGCCTTGCTCGCCGGCACGCGCGGCTTCGATCGCCGCATTGAGCGCCAGCAGATTGGTCTGCTCGGCAATGCCGCGAATCACCTCCAGTACCGCACCGATGCTGGCGGTCTCCTCGGCGAGGGCGCCTATGGTTTGCGATGCGCCTTCGACCTCCTCGGCCAACTGCCGGATCGAGGCGATAGTGCCGCTTACGACGGCCGCGCCCTGGCTGGATTGTTGTTCGGCGTCGCGTGCGGCGTCCGACGCATTCTGGGCGTTGAGCGCCACCTCGTGCACCGCGGCGCTCATCTCCGTGGCTGCCGTGCTGACCTGATCCACCGCCGCATGCTCGCTGCTGATCAGCTGATCGTTGGTCGCGGCCATGCTCGCCATGCCACGTGCGGCCGCATCCACTTCATCGGTCACCCGACCGACCTCGGCAATCAGCGGCTGCAGCTTGTCGAGAAAGCGGTTGAAGGCCGTACCGAGTTGCCCCAGCTCGTCGGCCGAACGCACCTCGACGCGCGCACGCAGGTCGCCGTCCCCCTCGGCGATCTGCCGGACGCGCTCGAGCAGGCGCCGCATCGGACGCAACACGACCAGAGGCAGGCCGAGCACCAGCAGCCCGCAGCCGAGCAAGCCGACGACCAACACCGTGCCTTGCTGACCAAGCGCCGTGGCTGCAACGGCACCGGCCCTGTCGCCGTTTGCCTGGGCCGCCTGATCCTCAAGGTCGCCCAACTGGTCGATGGCCTCGCGCATGGCTTCGAAGCGCGCTTCGCTTTCGCCAAAGCTGAGTGCACTGGCCCCTTGCGGATCGAGATCGATCTGCTCGATCACCCGTCGGGACACTTCGGACCACTGCGCGAAACCACGGTTGAAGGTATCGACCAGCGCCAGGGCTTCGGCGCCAGGCTGCATGGCCGCGTATTTCTGGACGCGATCGTACGCCTGTTGAAGGTTCTCCGCGTGGCTCTCCCGCAGTGCCTTGACGTGGTCACCGGCATCGCTGTCGAGCAGGCTGCGCTCGGCTACCAGTGCCTGATAGAGGTCGCGATCGGCATTGAGCAGCAAGGTAATGGCCGGCAGGTGACCCGTCGCCAGCTGCTCGCTGGTGTCGGCAACCTGCGCGATGCCGCGCAAGCCAAGACCGCCCATGAGCACCAGCAATAGCGCCAGGCCGGCCACGGGAAGAGTAATTTTCCAGCGAAATCCGAGATCTGCGAAATAACGAAACATGGGCACGCTCCTGCGGGACTCGATCAGGCTATCGGCCGCGGCCAGATGCGCTGGAGGACCAGTGGTCGTTTTTTGACCGATCCGGGGTGATCGACGGCGCTGACCTTGTTCAGGGGGTGCCGGCGCGGGCGCGCGGAGCGATCGGGGCCGCGCTAGGAGCTCGCCAGCCGCGCGCGAACCTCGGCGTAGGGATAGGCTTCCAGCGAGGCGAAACCGGAGAGCTGGCGCGCCTTGAGCTTGGTGAACACCGGCACGCTGATACCGCAGAGAAAGCGCGTCAGGCATTCGCGGCTGGGCGCGCCGCCCTTGAGCTGACGGTAGCGCTCCACGAACTCGGCGCAGCGGGCATCCAGGTCGATCTGCTCCAGCGATGCCAGTGCCGGCGGTTCCGGCAGTTTTGCGACCTGCCCGTTGCAAACCGAACAATGCCCGCAGCGCTGCGGCGCCTGGCGGTCACCGAAGTAGGCCGCCAGCCGCTGGCTCAGGCATTCGCGGGACTCGAACAAGGCCAGCATGTTGTCGATGCGAGCGATCTCGCTGGCTTCGTGCTCCTTGAAGTAGGCGTGCAGCTCGCCGCTCAGAGCCTCGGCATCGAAGCGCGCGTCGAGCAGCGCATAGACTTCGGTCATCTGCTTGCTCTCCAGCTCGATCCAGCCCTTCTCCTGAAAATATTCCAGCGCCTTGACCACCCGCGCCCGGTCGGCGCCGTGCTGCGCGTAAAGCGCGTCAAAATCCAGCGTGCACCAGGTCCGCGCCCGCGCCGAGGTGTGCACGATGGCTTCGACGAACTGCCGCCGCTCGCCTTCGAACTTCACCACCAGCGCCTCGGGCTCGAGCAGGTACTTGAAGCGGTATTCGGCGAAATACGCAAAACGCGGTGCAATGATGCCGCGCAGTTCCAGCTGCACCAGCAGGGTTTTCAGCGGCAACTGGCGGATGTTGCTCTGATCGGACAGCTGGTTGAGCATCAGCTCCCATTGCCCGCCGGCACCGGCCTGCAGCAGCTCGTCGAGCACGCAGCGGATGCCCTCGCGTTCCGGCGTATCGCCGTAGACGAAGTTCTGCAACACGCTGAGGCTGTCGCGATTGGCCAGCACCAGGCAGTCGGACGGCTCCCCGTCGCGCCCGGCGCGGCCGATCTCCTGGCTGTAGTTCTCCACCGACTTGGGCAGGTCGTAGTGCACCACGTTGCGGATATCGGCCTTGTCGATGCCCATGCCGAACGCGATGGTGGCGACGATGCCGTTCAGCTCGCCGGCCATGAAGCGGCGCTGGATCGATTCACGCAGCTCGTGAGCCATGCCGGCGTGGTAGGCGCTGGCCGGAAACCCCCGCTGCGCCAGGTGCTCGGCGACCTGCTCGGCCGTCTTCTGCTGGGTGACGTAGACGATGGTGGGCTGCCCCGCCCGGTCCGCCAGCCATTCCACCAGCCGGCGCGGCTTGTTGAAGCCGCTGACCGGCTCCACCAGCAGATTGAGATTGGGGCGGTAGAAGCCGGTGGTCACCACGTCTTCGGCGGCGATGGCGAACTTGCGCTGCATGTCGGCGATCACTGGCGGCGTCGCCGTGGCGGTCAGCAGCAGCACCTGGGGAATGTTGAACTGGCGCTGGTAGTCGGGAAGCTTGAGGTAATCCGGGCGGAAGTTGTGGCCCCACTCGGAGATGCAGTGCGCCTCGTCCACCACCAGCAGCGAGATCGGCACCTGACTGATGAAATGGCGGAAGCGCTCGTTCTTCAGCCGTTCCACCGAGATCATGAGGATCTTCAGCTCGCCGGACTTGGCGCGGACCATGGTCTCGCTCGTCTGCTCGCGGCTCTGCGCCGAATCGATGCTAGCCGCGGCGATGCCACGCCGATGCAGAAAGGACAGCTGGTCCTGCATCAGCGCCAGCAAGGGCGAGATCACCAGTGTCAGGTGCGGCAGCAGCAGCGCCGGCAGCTGGTAGCAGAGCGACTTGCCCGAGCCGGTGGGGAAGATCGCCGCCGCCGAACGTCCCTCCACCACGGCGCGGATGGCCTGTTCCTGGCCCGGACGCAGGCTTTCGTAGCCAAACGTCTGCCTGAGGGTCTGTTCGATCATGCGGTGCTCCGTGACGGAAGGGCCGGAGGGTAGCAAAAGGCGCGAGCGGGTGCTGCAAACCAGCCCAGGGCTGCGGGCCGCCGGGGCGGCGTGATCGGTGGGCAGCTAACAGGCGGAACGGCCAGCCATTTCAGTCAATCGGAGGGATTGGAATCGGCAATTACCGTTAGCAGCCTATCTACTTTTACGATTCTCGAGCTCCTGAAAACAAGCATAAGCGCCGTCGGATCGGGTGATCCGACACGCGAACAGGACGGTTCCTCAAATCAGAACAGGATTTCCTGCCATGCGCGCTATCTTCATTGCCACTGCCCTGCTGCTTTCCTCCGTTGCCCACGCCGACAGCGGTAAACCCGACGTATACACCTACGGCACCAAGCTCGACGTCGCCTCCGTGCTGTCCATCAAGCTCAAGCCGACGCCGAACTGCGAAGTCACCGACGCGGTGATGACCTACCTGGACTCGGCTGGGCATAAGCGCCAACTGGCCTATCGGACCCTGTCCGACACCTGCAAGAACCAGAACTGAAGCGCCTCGGAAGCAGCCTCGATCAGCTGACCGAGGCGCCTGCCGCATCAGCCACGCCCTGGTGCGTGGCTCGCGGACGCGATCAGAAGCGATCGCGAATCACCACCTCATCGAACGGCAGCTTGCCTACGCGCGGCTTGGGCTCGGCCGCGCGTTTGCCGACCGCGACCATCAGCGCGATCACATGGTTATCCGGCAGATTGATCAGCTTGGCCACCGCGTCGAAATCGAAGCCATCCATCGGGCAGGAATCCAGACCCTTGCCCCGCGCCGCGAGCATCAGCGTCTGCGCCATCAGGCCACAGCTGCGCATGGCTTCGTCACGTTGCACCTGCGGCTTGCCGCGGTAGTAGTTGTCGATGGCGCCAGCCATGTAATCCTGCACCTCGGCGGGTGCCCCGTCCCATACACGACGGACGTTCTTCTCCCAGCTGTCGACCTGGGCACAGAAGACGATCAGCATCGAAGCGTCGGTCATCTGGGCCTGGTTCCAGCCCACCTCACGAATCTGCGCGCGCAAGGCCGGATCGCTGACCTCGACCAGGCGTACATGCTGGAGGTTGAAGGCCGAGGGCGCGAGCATCGCAAGCTTCAGCAACTCGTCCTTCTCGTCGCGACTGAGTTGGAACTCCGGATCGTAGGCCTTGACGGCACGGCGGGTCTGGATGGCTTCTTCGATCTGCATGGGGTGACTCCCTTGAAGTGAGAACGTGGCCGCTATGCTAGGCGCCGCCACTCATCGAATCCATCCGGCTTGGCTGATGGAAGCGATCGAATCCCCCGATGCATCAAGGTCGAGCGGCATTGCGAGTCGCTCGCCGCCTCGAACCGAGCCGCTCGCGGCCGGACGACGGCCAAGAAAAAGCCGCCCGAAGGCGGCTTCATCATCTGCTACCGGATCAGAGCTGCGGGCCGGCGGACTTGATCGCGTCGGAGACGTCGAACTTCTTGAAGTTCTCGATGAACTTGCTCGCCAGCTCCTTCGCCGCCTCGTCATAGGCACTCGCATCGGCCCAGGTGTTACGCGGGTTGAGCAGCTGCGCATCGACACCGGCGACGGCCTTCGGCACGTCGAGGTTGATGATCGGCAGGTGCTCGGTTTCCGCACCGATCAGCGCCCCGCTCTGGATCGCCGCGATCACGGCACGGGTGGTCGGGATGTTGAAGCGCTTGCCGACACCGTAGCCACCACCGGTCCAGCCGGTGTTGACCAAGTAGACCTTGGAGCCGAAGGCCTGGATGCGCTTGATCAGCAACTCGGCGTAAACGCCGGCCGGGCGCGGGAAGAACGGCGCACCGAAGCAGGTGGAAAAGGTCGACTTGATGCCGCTGCCCGAGCCCATTTCAGTGGAGCCGACCAGCGCGGTGTAACCGGAGAGGAAGTGGTAGGCCGCCTGCTCTTCGTTGAGGATCGAAACCGGCGGCAATACGCCGGTCAGGTCGCAGGTCAGGAAGATCACCGCGTTCGGCTCGCCGCCGAGGTTCTTCTCGGAACGCTTCTCGACGAACTCCAGCGGGTAGGCGGCGCGGCTGTTCTGAGTCAGGCTGTCGTCGGCATAGTCGGCGACGCGCGCCTCATCGAGCACGACGTTTTCCAGTACGGTGCCGAACTGGATGGCCTTCCAGATCACCGGCTCGTTCTTCTCGGACAGGTCGATGCACTTGGCGTAGCAGCCGCCCTCGATGTTGAACACCACGCCGGTGCCCCAGCCGTGCTCGTCGTCGCCGATCAGGTAGCGCGACTCATCGGCCGAAAGGGTGGTCTTGCCGGTGCCGGACAGGCCGAAGAACAGCGTGACGTCACCGTCTTCGCCGATGTTGGCGGCACAGTGCATCGGCAGCACGTCGGCTTCCGGCAGCAGGTAGTTCTGCACGGAGAACATGGCCTTCTTCATCTCGCCGGCGTAGCGCATGCCAGCGATCAGTACTTTCTTCTGCGCGAAGTTGATGATCACGCAACCGTCGGAATTGGTGCCGTCACGCTCAGGCACGCATTCGAAGTTGGCGACGTTCAGAACCTGCCATTCCTCCTTGCCGGCGGGGTTGTATGGCGCCGGATTGATGAACAGCTGCCGACCAAAGAGGTTCTGCCAGGCGGTCGCGGTGGTCATCTTCACGGGCAGGTAGTGGCCTTCGGAGGAGCCTACATGTACGTGGGAAACGAAGTGTTCCTGAGCCTGGTTGAAGGTCGCGACGCGATCCCAGAGGGCATCGAACTTGTCGGCCGGGAAGGGGCGGTTGATCGGGCCCCAGGCAATGGAGTCTTTGGTGCTGGGCTCTTCGACGATGAAGCGGTCGGCTGGTGAACGACCGGTCCGGTGACCGGTTTTCACGACGAGTGCGCCGTTGGCGGCCAGTTCGCCCTCACCGCGCTTGATGGCTTCTTCGATCAGTTGAGCGGTGCTGATATCGGTGTACACGGCGTTAGTGGCTTGCGTCATGAGTTTCCCGTCGGCCCTCGGCCGATTCCTCCATGCTGTTGTAGCCCACCGCGCGGTGGACTACACCGAAAAAAGTGCGCGCGATTATGACAGAAAACGCGCGGCGCTGGGTATGAGGCCGTGATGGCGAAAAGGTTCCTAACCCGCTCGATGCATTAGTGGCGGGTGCCGGAGGGACCTTCGGTGCCGGCTCCGGCGAACAGCTGCGCCACATCGGCCGCGTCGAAGCTGTACCGCTGATTGCAGAACTGGCAGTCGATGGTGATTTCGCCCCCTGCTCCTCGATCAGGAGCTCGGCGTCCTGCTGGCCCAGGCTGATCACGGCCGAGGCCGAACGCTCGCGCGAACAGCTGCAGCGGAAGACGATCGGACGCGGCTCGAACAGGCGGACCTGCTCCTCGTGGTAGAGGCGATGCAGGACCGTCTGGGCATCCAGCCCCAGCAGTTCTTCTGCCGACAGCGTATCGGCCAGGGTGCGCAGGTGCTGCCAGCTGGCTTCGCGCTCCTCCGGCTCGCGGATGCGATCGGCCGGCAGTTGCTGCAGCAGCATGCCGCAGGCGCGGCGGCCGTCGGCGGCCAGCCAGAAACGGGTGGGGAGCTGCTCCGATGAGGCGAAGTAGCTCGACAGGCTTTCGGCCAGGGTCACGCCATCGAGCGACACGATCCCCTGATAGCGCTGGCCGTTCGCCGGTTCGATGGTCATCGCCAGCACGCCGTCGGGCATGAGTTCGGTGAAGGTCGCGCCCGCGGTCACCTGCGCGGCATCGAAGCGGGCGATGCCGCGCACTTCGCGCTCGCTGGAACATTCGACCATCAGCAGGGGCACCGCGCCGGAAGACCTTGCCTGCAGCACCATGAGCCCGTCGAACTTCAGGGTACCGACCAGCAACCCGGCCGCGGCGAGCAACTCGCCGAGCAGTTGCGCAACCGGCTCGGGATAGTCGTGTTTGGCCAGTACCTCGGCGTAACTGCGCTCGAGCTCGACCCATTCGCCGCGCACATCGGAATCGTCGAAGAGAAAACGCTGGGTGTAATCGGAATCGAGCATGGGCATGACCAGAGCAAGTGGGGTGACAGGCAAGGCGGCGCGCCACCGGTTCAGCCGGCCGGGCCCCCCCGGATAAAGAAGGGACCGCATTCTAGGTGGAAAGTGGCGACCGTCCAACCGGCGCGCTCAGCCCGCATCCGAACGAAAGCGCTGCAAGGCGCGGCGCTGCTTTTTGCTCGGCCGGCCGTCGGTCTCGACACCCAGGGCGCCAGCCTTGCGCAGCGCGGCGGCCTGCTCCCGGCGCGCCTGGCTTTCGGCGGTTTCCTCGTAGAGCTGCTGCGCTTCCGGCGCACCACGGCGCACTGCGGACAGGGCACGGATGGTGACCGTACGCTCGTCGAAGCCGGTGCGGATCACCAGCTCTTCGCCGAGCTTGGGTTCCTTGCTCGGCTTGCAGCGCTCACCGCGGCAATGCACTTTGCCGCCCTCGATCGCCGCCTTGGCCAAGGCTCGCGTCTTGAAGAAACGCGCCGCCCACAGCCACTTGTCCAGACGGACCTTGCCGTCGTCGCTCTCACTCATCGTTCAACTCTGCCTGACGTCTCGTTGTCATTAGGGTGGTACAGGTGGATGCGGTTGTCATGCACCCCGACTAGAATGCGCGCAACTCTACCGGATACGCCTTTTGAACAATCCCGACCCTCAGACCATCATCGGCTTGCGCGAATGGATCGCCCTCCCGGAACTCGGCGTGGTCGGCCTGCGTGCCAAGATCGATACCGGAGCCAGCACCTCTGCCCTACATGCCACCGAAATCAGCGAATTCAAGCGCAATGGCGAACGCTGGGTTCGTTTCACGGCGCACCTGGGCACCCTGGTGCAGCGCCGCCATCGCTGTGAAGCGCCACTGGTGGCGCGCAAGATCATCAAAAGCTCCAACGGCCAGGCACAGACCCGCTATGTGGTACGCACATTGCTGGCCCTGGGCGATCACCTGTGGCCGGTCGAGTTCACCCTCACCTGTCGCAAGACCATGCGCTATCGCCTGCTGCTCGGGTCAAAAGCCCTGATGGACGGCAAATGGCTGGTCGACCCTGCCCGCACCTACGTGCAGGAAAAACCCCAGACCCTCACTTCTCCCGGTGCCCCATGAAAATCGCCGTGCTGTCGCGCAATCCACGCCTGTATTCGACCCGTCGTCTGATCGAGGCGGGCCAGCAACGTGGCCATGAGGTCGTCGTCATCGACACCCTGCGCGCCTACATGAACATCGCCAGTCACAACCCGCAGATCCACTACCGCGGGCGTCCGCTGGAAGGCTTCGACGCGGTGATCCCGCGGATCGGCGCTTCCGTCACCTTCTACGGTTGCGCCGTGCTGCGCCAGTTCGAGATGCAGGGCGTGTTTCCGCTCAACGAGTCGGTCGCCATCGCGCGTTCCCGCGACAAGCTGCGCTCGCTGCAACTGCTGGCACGCCGCGGCATCGGCCTGCCGGTCACCGGCTTCGCCCACTCGCCGGACGACATCGCCGACCTGATACAGATGGTCGGCGGCGCCCCTTGGTGATCAAGGTGCTCGAAGGCACCCAGGGCATCGGCGTGGTCATGTGCGAAACCGCCACGGCGGCCGAATCGGTGATCGAGGCCTTCATGGGCCTGAAGCAGGACATCATGGTGCAGGAGTACATCAAGGAAGCCGGCGGCGCGGACATCCGCTGCTTCGTCGTTGGCGACAAGGTGATCGCCGCAATGAAGCGCCAGGCCAAGCCCGGGGAATTCCGCTCCAATCTGCACCGTGGCGGTACTGCCAGCCTCATCAAGATCACCCCGGAAGAGCGCATGACCGCCATCCGCGCCGCCAAGGTGATGGGCCTGAGCGTCGCGGGCGTCGACATCCTGCGTTCCAATCACGGCCCGCTGGTGATGGAGGTCAACTCCTCGCCCGGCCTGGCGGGCATCGAGGAAACCACCGGCAAGGACGTCGCCGGTCTGATCATCCAGTACCTGGAAAAGAACGCCGGACCGCACCTGACGCGGACGAAGGGCAAGGGCTAAGCGGCTGGGGTTGGACAGCCGGGCAGTTACGCCCCGCTTTTCATCTGGCGGTGAACGAGTCGGCACTCCAGGCGTTACCTAAACGCCATGGCCGACTCTCTCCCGTCCTGTCGCGCTTCTGCCGTTTTCACGGCTTGATAGCATCCCTGGGCAGCAACAGCCCCAGCGGCAGGCTGACACGGGCCTCGAGTCCGCCGCCTTCGCGGTTGCGCAGCTCGACCACACCGCCATGCTGCGAGGCGATGCGCTTGACGATGGCCAGCCCCAACCCGGCGCCTTGACCACCACGGGCGCGGTCGCCGCGGATGAAGGGGTTGAAGATCTCGCCAAGCTCCTGCGGATCGATACCGGCACCGCGATCGAGCACGCTGAGCACGACATAGGGCGCGTTGCTGTCGCCGGAAACATGCGCGGCGACCTCGACCCGGTCGCCGCCGTAGCGCAGTGCATTCTCGATCAGGTTGACCAGCAGCCGCTTGATCGACACCCGGCGCAGCGCCAGTTTCGGCATCGGTTCGACGCACAACCGCACGCTCTCGCCGTACTGGTTGTACGGCGCCACGACCTCACGCACGAGCTCGCCGAGGTCGATGTTCTCCACCGGCTCGTCGCTGCCATCGCGAACGAAGGCGAGAAACTGGTCGAGGATGGCGTTCATGTCCTCGATATCGCGAACCATGTCCTCCGTGAGCTCGGCATCGCTGGACAACAACTCCAGCGACAGCCGCAGGCGCGTCAGGGGCGTGCGCAGGTCGTGGGACACGCCAGCGAGCATCAGCTCGCGTTCGCGCCCGGCCTGTTCGACGTCTTCGGCCATCTGGTTGAACGCTCTGTACACCTCGGTCATCTCGCTCGGCGTGTCGCTGATCGGCAACCGCACGCTGCGCCCCTTGCCGATCTGCCGCGCGGCGTAGACCAGCCGCTTGAGCGGCAGGTTGAGCTGACTGACGAAGATCCAGGCCGCCGCCGTCGAGAGCAGGCCGATCCCGAGGAACCAGCCGAGCACGCTCCAGATCCGTTGCCCCCGCAATGGGTAGGCATACAGCGGCACCTGCAGCCAGTCCGGGCCGAGGCTCGGCGCCCGCACCCAGATCGCTGTCTGCGGCTGGATGCGCACCCGCACGTCGGTCTCCACCCCGAGCTCGGCCTGCATCTGGCGCAGGAAGATCTCGGTGTAGGGCCAGTGGTACTCACTGACCGGCACGTCGGCCGTCTCAACCCGGCGCAACCCCGCTGCCTGGGCGATGCGCTCACGGTTCTCGTCGTCCGCCGCCCAGTAGGCGCGCAAGGTCAACGCCGCGCCATGGCTGTATTGGCGGTCGACCATCACGTCCTCGTTCATCATCAGGTACACCAGCATCAGCACCTTGGAGAACAGGACGACGATCAGCACCATCCACAGCGTGCGGGCGAAGAAGCTTTGCGGGAACCAGAGGGGAGTTTTCATAGCAAAAGCCGAATGCAAGCGCTGGACGCTGGAAGCTGAACGACAAAGCAGCACGCGCGCCCTCGTTCAGCCTCCGGCGCCTTTATCGACCTTTTCAGCCTTTATTCCCGTCCGGCACGAAGACGTAGCCCACGCCCCAGACCGTCTGGATATAGCGTGGTTTGGAGGGGTCGGGCTCGATCAGGCGGCGCAGCCGGGAAATCTGCACGTCGATGGACCGCTCCAGTGCGTCCCACTCGCGGCCACGGGCCAGGTTCATCAGCTTGTCGCGGGTCAGCGGTTCGCGGGCATGCTGGACCAGCGCCTTGAGCACGGCGAATTCGCCGGTGGTCAGCATGTGCACCTGGTCGCCCTTCTTCAGCTCGCGGGTGCCGAGGAACAGCTCATAGTCACCGAAGGTCACCGTCTCGTCTTCACTGCCCGGCGCACCCGGCACCTGAGGCGCCTGGCGGCGCAACACCGCGCGGATCCGCGCCAGCAACTCGCGCGGATTGAACGGCTTGGCCAGGTAATCGTCCGCCCCTGCTCCAGGCCGTGGATACGGCTGGCCTCGTCGCCCTTGGCGGTGAGCATGATGATCGGGATCTGGTTGCCCGCGGCGCGCAACCGGGCGCAGGCGGACAGGCCATCCTCGCCGGGCATCATCAGGTCCAGCACGACCAGGTGGAACAGCTCGCGGCTGAGTACGCGGTCCATCTGCTCGGCACTTTCCACGGTACGCACGCGATAACCCTGCTCATCGAGAAAGCGCTCGAGCAGGCGACGCAGCCGCGCATCGTCATCGACAATCAGGATCTTTTCGCCTTCGCTGGCGGGCGCAGTGCTGCTCATGGAAACTCCCGAAGAATTCGACGGCGCATTATGCGCACAGAGGTTATGGCGCGACTTGCCGGCCATTGTTAGCAGATTTTTCCGCCGCTGGCAGCGCGCAGTGCCCGTCGGAGCGGCGCGTCTGGCTTTTTCGTCCGGCTTTCGGCCGCAAGCTTTTCTGCTGCCTTTATAATCGCGCCCCTTCGCGCAGGTACACCCTGCATGGTTCCGGACAGATCAGGTAGCTTCATGGACAGCATCAACTCCCGCCTCGCCGCCGAACTCGGCGTACGCCCCCAACAGGTTGCCGCCACCGTGGCACTGCTCGACGAAGGCTCCACCGTTCCCTTCATCGCCCGCTACCGCAAGGAAGTCACCGGCAGCCTCGACGATACCCAGCTGCGCAACCTGGAGGAACGTCTGCGCTACCTGCGCGAACTGGATGAGCGCCGTGCGTCGATCCTTTCGAGCATCGAGGAGCAGGGCAAGCTGACCCCCGAGCTCAAGCGCGAGATCGATCTCGCCGACACCAAGACCCGTCTCGAAGACCTCTACCTGCCCTACAAGCAGAAGCGCCGCACCAAGGGCCAGATCGCGCTGGAAGCCGGTCTCGGCGAGCTGGCCGATGCGCTGTTTGGCAACCCGGACCTCACGCCAGAGCAGGAAGCCGAGCGCTTCATCGACGCCGAGAAGGGCTTCACCGATGTAAAAGCGGTGCTCGAAGGCGCCAAGTACATCCTCATGGAGCGTTTCGCCGAAGACGCCGACCTGTTGGCCAGGCTGCGTGACTTCCTCAAGCACAACGCCACCCTCAGTGCCCGAGTCGTACCGGGCAAGGAAACCGAAGGCGCCAAGTTCAGCGATTACTTCGAGCATGACGAAATCTTGAAGAACACCCCCTCGCACCGTGCGCTGGCGATCTTCCGTGGGCGCAACGAAGGCGTGCTCGGTGTCAGCCTCAAGGTCGGCGACGAGGCACCCGGCACCATGCACCCGGGCGAGACCATGATCGGCGAGCGCTTCGGCATCGCCAACCGCGGGCGCGCTGCCGACAAGTGGCTGGCCGAGGTCGTGCGCTGGACCTGGAAGGTCAAGCTCTACACCCACCTCGAAACCGACCTGCTTGGCGAACTGCGCGACCGCGCCGAGGACGAAGCCATCGGCGTCTTCGCGCGCAACATGCACGACCTGTTGCTGGCCGCGCCGGCCGGCCCGCGCGCCACCCTAGGGCTCGACCCCGGTCTGCGCACTGGCTGCAAGGTCGCCGTTGTCGATGCCACCGGCAAGTTGCTCGACACCGCGACCGTCTATCCGCACGCGCCGCGCAACGACTGGGACGGCACGCTGGCCGTGCTCGCCAAACTGTGCGCCAAGCACGGCGTCGACCTGATCGCCATCGGTAACGGCACCGCCAGCCGCGAGACCGACAAGCTGGCCGGCGAGCTGATCAAGAAGGTGCCCGGCCTGAAACTGACCAAGGTGATGGTCAGCGAAGCGGGCGCCTCGGTCTATTCGGCATCCGAACTGGCCGCCAAGGAATTCCCGGATCTGGATGTTTCCCTGCGCGGTGCCGTGTCGATCGCCCGACGCCTGCAGGACCCGCTCGCCGAGCTGGTGAAAATCGAACCCAAGGCCATCGGCGTCGGCCAGTACCAGCATGACGTCTCCCAGCTCAAGCTGGCGCGCTCGCTGGATGCCGTGGTCGAGGACTGCGTGAACGCCGTCGGCGTCGACGTCAACACTGCCTCGGCCGCGCTGCTGGCGCGCATCTCCGGCCTCAACGCGACGCTGGCAAACAACATCGTGCAGTTCCGCGATGCCAATGGCGCGTTCAAGTCCCGCAGCGACCTGAAGAAGGTCCCGCGCCTGGGCGAGAAGACCTTCGAACAGGCCGCTGGCTTCCTGCGCGTGATGAACGGCGACAACCCGCTGGACGCCTCCGCCGTGCACCCCGAGACCTACCCGCTGGTCACGCGTATCGCACAGGACACCGGCCGCGACATCCGCTCGCTGATCGGCGATTCGGCCTTCCTCAAGCGCCTGGATCCCAAGCAGTTCACCGACGAAACCTTCGGTCTGCCCACCGTGACCGACATCCTCAAGGAGCTGGACAAGCCCGGCCGCGACCCGCGACCCGAGTTCAAGACCGCCGAGTTCCAGGAGGGCGTGGAAAAGCTCAGCGACCTCAAGCCCGGCATGGTGCTCGAAGGCGTGGTGACCAACGTGACCAACTTCGGCGCCTTCGTCGACGTCGGTGTGCACCAGGATGGCCTGGTGCATATCAGCGCCCTGTCGGAGAAATTCGTCAAAGACCCGTACGAAGTGGTCAAAGCCGGTGACATCGTTCGGGTCAAGGTCATGGAAGTGGACATCCCGCGCAACCGCGTCGGGCTGTCGATGCGCATGAGCGACACCCCAGGTGAGAAGACCGAAACGGTGCGCGGCAACGGCCAAGCGCGCGGCGGCCAGTCGCGGCAGGCCAAGCCGGAAAAGCCGGCGCCGGCCAACAACGCCATGGCAGCCCTGTTCGCCAATGCCAAGAGCCTGAGGAAATAACGTTGCGTGAAGTCGAAGCAGTGGGAAGCAGCAGCGCCTTCGGGCGCCTGCTGGGGCTGGAGATCCTCAAGGCCGACCAGGGCGAAGCGGTGCTCCGCCTGGTCATGCATGACGGCCTGCGCAACCTGCACGGCAAGCTGCACGGTGGCGCCCTGTTTTCGCTGATCGATACCGCCATGGGCCAGGCCAGCCACAGCCTCAACGGCGGTGAACCGAACAGCGTCACCCTCGAGTGCAAGGTCAACTACATCCGACCGGTAACGGAAGGCGAGCTGACCTGTCGTGCCTGGGTCGTGCATGGCGGGCGCCGCACTCAGGTGCTCGAGGCGGAGGTGCATCAGGGCGACAAACTCATCGCCAAGGCGCAGGCGACCTTCGCCTGTCTGTAGCAGCTGCAGCGCCTGGCGCCGTCCTGGTGCGCCAGGCTTGAAGCTTGCGGGCCGCCGCCCCATATTGTGCCGACCGATGCGTGAAGGAATTCCAATTGAGCGATCTTTTCTCCCACCGCCTGGCGTTGCTGGCCGAGCACCCCAACCTGCCGCTGCTCTCGCAATGCCTGCACGGGATCGAGCGTGAATGCCTGCGCATCGGGCCGGACGGCCAGCTCGCCCTGACGCCGCACCCGCGCGCGCTGGGCTCGGCGCTGACCCATCCAAGGATCACCACGGATTATTCCGAAGCGTTGCTGGAATTCATCACCGGCACCGCGACCGATCCGTCCAGAACGCTCGACGAACTCGACGCCATCCACCGCTACACCTACAGCAAGCTGGGCGACGAGCTGCTCTGGAGCCCCTCGATGCCGGGCCCGCTGCCGGACGAGGCGCAAATCCCGATCGCCGAATACGGCAGCTCGAACATCGGTCGGCTCAAGTACGTCTACCGCCAGGGGCTGGCGCTGCGTTATGGCAAGACGATGCAGTGCATCGCCGGCATCCATTACAACTTCTCGCTGCCCGAGGGACTGTGGGAATTGCTGCGCCAGGACGAGAGCGACACGCGTTCGCCACAGGACTTCCAGTCGTCGCGCTATATCGCACTGATCCGCAACTTCCGCCGCTACAGCTGGCTGCTGATGTACCTCTTCGGCGCCTCCCCGGCGCTGGACGCCAGCTTCATGCGCGGTCGCCCGCACCAGCTCGAGCAGCTCGATGACGACACCCTCTATCTGCCCTACGCGACCAGCCTGCGCATGAGCGACCTGGGCTATCAGAGCAACGCCCAGGCCGGCCTGACACCCTGCTACGACGATCTGCCCAGCTACACGAGCAGCCTGCACCGCGCCGTCTCGACGCCCTACCCGGACTATGCCGCCTGGGGCACCCGCGATGCGCACGGCAACTGGCAGCAGCTCAATACCAACGTGCTGCAGATCGAAAACGAGTACTACTCGAACATCCGCCCCAAGCGCGTCACCAGAACCGGTGAGCGCCCCTTGCATGCCCTGCGAAGCCGCGGGATCCAGTACATCGAAGTGCGCTGCCTGGACATCAACCCGTTCCTGCCACTGGGCATCGACCTCGTCGAAGCCCGGTTTCTCGACGCCTTCCTGCTGTATTGCGCCCTGCACGAGAGCCCTTGCCTCGTCGATGGCGAGTGCAGCGCCAGCAGCGACAATTTCCTGCAGGTGGTCAAGCAGGGCCGCAAGCCCGGGCTCCAGCTGCGCCGCGGCGGCGAGCGCGTCGATCTGCAGGAATGGGCGCAGGCACTGCTGGACGAGATCGGCCAGGTCGCGGCCCTGTTGGACCAGAGCCATGGCACGGAGGCCCATGCCGAAGCGCTGGCGGCGCAGCGGGCCAAGGTCGCCGACAGCAGCCTGACGCCCTCGGCGAAGGTGCTCGAGGCGCTACGTCACCACGGCGAGAGCTTCAGCCAATTCGCCCTGCGCCAGACCCGCCTGCACGCCGAGGCACTACGTACCCGCCCGCTGCCCGCCGCGCAAACGGCCGACTTCGAAGAAGCCGCCCGTCAGTCGCTGGCCCAGCAGGCCGAGATGGAAGCGAACGACACCCAGGACTTCGACAGCTTCGTCGAGGAGTATCAGCGGAGTCTGACGCAGCTGTAGCGGGCAGCCGGGAGGCGATGGGGCCTGAAGCGGCCAGGTCGGCTCCGACCCTCTTAAGCGGTTGCCAAGTGCAACCGCTTTTCCCGTTAAGCCTTGCGCCCTGGCGCTTTGGTCGGCTCTACAGCTTCTTCTCGAAGATCTTCGAGTTGCGCTGGTAGTTGTAGAGCGAGGCGCGCGCCGCCGGGAGCCGTTCGACACCGCTGGGCTCGAAGCCGCGCTCGCGAAACCAGTGGGCCGTGCGCGTGGTGAGCACGAAGAGCGTCTTGAGCCCCAACTGGCGGGCCCGCGCCTCAATGCGCTCGAGCAGCTCGTCGCCCCGGCCACCGTGGCGGTATTCGGGATTGACCGCCAGGCAGGCCAGCTCCCCGGAATCCGAGTCGGCGATCGGATAGAGCGCCGCGCAGGCAATGATCAATCCGTCGCGCTCGACGATGCTGAACTGCTCGACCTCCCGCTCGAGCACCTCGCGCGATCGCCTCACCAGGATGCCTTGCTCTTCCAACGGCGTGATCAGGTCGATCAGGCCGCCCACATCCTCGATGGTTGCCTCGCGCAGGCGCTCGAACTGCTCCTGAGTCACCAGGGTGCCGTCGCCGCCGTCGCGGGTGAACAGCTCATTGAGCAGGGAGCCATCTTCGGCATAGCTGATCACATGGCTGCGCCGCACGCCGCCCTTGCAGGCCTGCGCCGCAGCATCGAGCAATTCGGCCTGGTAGGTGCCGACCAGGCGCTGGAGGTAGGCCGGGATCTGGGGCGGCGTCAGCTCGCGCACCAGTCGGCCGCTTTCGTCACGCAGGCCGCGCTCGGCGCCATAGAGCACCAGCTTGTCGGCCTGCAGGTCGATGGCCGCCCGAGTCGCGATGTCCTCGCAGGCGATGTTGAAGATCTCGCCGGTCGGCGAATATCCCAGCGGCGACAGCAGTACGATGGTGCGCTCGTCCAGCAACCGCCCGATGCCCTTGCGGTCCACTCGGCGGACTTCGCCGGTGTGGTGGTAGTCGACGCCATCGAGCACGCCGATGGGGCGCGCGGTGATGAAGTTGCCGCTGGCTACCCGCAGCCGTGCGCCCTGCATCGGCGAGGCCGCCATGTCCATGGACAGCCGCGCTTCGAGGGCGATGCGCATCTGCCCGACGGCGTCGATCACGCATTCGAGCGTCGCCGAGTCGGTCACCCGCAGGTCCCGGTGGAAACGCGGCTGAATGCCCCGAGCGGCCAGCCGTGCCTCGATCTGCGGGCGAGAGCCGAACACCAGCACCAGACGCACCCCAAGGCTGTGCAGCAGCACCAGGTCGTGGACGATGTTGGCGAAGTTGGGATGCTCCAGCCCGTCGCCCGGCAGCATGACCACGAAGGTGCGGTCGCGGTGGGCGTTGATGTAGGGGAAGAGTCGCGAAGCCAGGTGACGTAGTCGTGCATTGCAAAAGCCTTAGGGTGACAACCTGTTTACCGGAGAACCGGGCGTGAAGAGGGCCAGGAGCAGGTCCGCTGGCGACGGCTGACAGCACCATCGCCGGGCCTGCTCCTATCCTCGGCTCGCCGGTTGCAGGCAATAGTGCTCGATCATTCCACGCAGCAGGTTCACGGTGGGCTCGATCCGGTCCAGGTCCAGGTATTCATCCGGCTGGTGCGCGCAGGCGATATCACCCGGGCCGAGCACCAGCGTCTCGCAGCCAAGCTGCTGAAGGTAAGGTGCTTCGGTGGCAAAGGCCACCGCCTCGGCGGCATGCCCGGTCAGTTGCTCGGCGAGCCTGACCAACTCCGCCGTGGCCGGCTGGTCGAAGGGCGGGACGCTGGGAAACAGGGGGCCAGGTCGATCTTGACCTGATGCCGCTCGGCCACTGGCCGCAGGCGACCGGCGATCGCCTCGCGCAGCTGATCCGGGTCCATCCCTGGCAGCGGGCGCAGGTCGTATTCCAGCGAGCATTGGCCACAGATGCGGTTGGGATTGTCGCCGCCGTGGATGCAGCCCAGATTGAGGGTGGGCGTCGGCACGTCGAACAGTGGGTTGGCGTACCGGCCCTGCCACTCGCGGCGCAGGGCGATCAGCTCGCCCATCACCTCGTGCATCGCCTCCAGCGCGCTGTGGCCATAGGCCGGGTTCGACGAGTGCCCGCTCTGCCCGTGAATCTCGATGCCTTCCATCATGATGCCCTTGTGCAACCGAACCGGGCGCAGGCCGGTCGGCTCGCCGATCACCGCGGCACGCCCGAGCGGCCGCCCGGCCTCGGCCAGCGCGCGGGCACCGGACATCGAGCTTTCCTCGTCGCAGGTCGCCAGGATCAGCAATGGCTGACGGAAGGGTTGATCGAGCAGCGGCAGCACCGCTTCGATGATCAATGCGAAGAAGCCCTTCATGTCGCAGCTGCCCAGGCCGTACCAGCGGTCGTCCGCCTCGCGCAGGCGCAGCGGATCGGCGGCCCAGAGTTCGGCATCGAAGGGAACGGTATCGCTGTGCCCGGCGAGAACCAGGCCACCGGGGCCACTGCCGCGGCTGGCGAGCAGGTTGAACTTGCCCGGCGTGACTTGCTGGATGTCGCAGGCGAAGCCGAGATCACCCAGCCAGAGCGCGAGCAGGTCGATCGCCGGGCGGTTGGTCTGATCCCAGTGCGCCTGGGTGCAGCTTACCGAAGGTGCCGCGATCAGCGCGGCGAACCGGTCCTTGAGCGAGGGAATGGGCACCGACGACCTCCTTCAAGACAGGAACGAAGGCGCCCAGTGAAACACGAAACGCGCCGCCGCAGCGCTTGCGAAGCGGAAAAACTGCGGCGGCAGGGTCGTCAGACGAAGATCGCCTTGAGAATGGTGAAGAACACGATGGAGAGGAAAGCGCCGGCGGGCAGGGTGATCAGCCATGACATGAAGATCGACCCGACCACGCCGAGGTTGAGCGCGCCAATGCCGCGCGCGATACCGATACCCAGTACCGCACCGACCAGCGTATGGGTGGTCGAGACCGGCAAGCCGATGGCCGAGGCGCCGACCACCGTGGTCGCGGTCGCCAGCTCGGCGGCGAAACCGCGGCTGGGCGTGAGTTCGGTGATTTCCTTGCCGATGGTGGCGATGACCTTGTAGCCGTAGGTCGCCAGGCCGATGACGATGCCCACCGCACCGAGCAGCAACACCCAACCCGGCACCGCCGACTTGGCCGCGATCTCCGCCGCGCCACCGGACTCGATGACGCCCACCACGGCCGCCAGCGGACCCACCGCGTTGGCCACGTCGTTGGCGCCGTGCGCAAAGGCCATGGAGCAGGCAGTGAAGATCATGAGGACCGCGAAGACCTTTTCCACGCTGGCGAAATGGAAGGTCTTGTCGGCTTCCTCGTCGACCTTGATGCGCGACAGCAAGGCGACGCCGACCAGCGCCACCAGCACGCCGATGGCGAACGCCAGGGCGATGCCCTGGCTGCTGGTCAGCGTCAGTCCGACATGCTTGAGGCCCTTGGTCACGGTCATCAGCGCGACCATGAAGCCGGTCAGGAACATGTACAGCGGCACGAAACGCTTGGCGTTGAGGAAGGGTTCATCGGTATTGATGATCAGCTTCTGCACGCTCATGAACAGGCCGAAGGCGACGATACCGGAGAGCATCGGCGTGACGACCCAGCTTGCGACGATGGGCCCGATCGACTCCCAATGCACGGCATCGAGCGAGACCCCCGACGGCGGCAAAGCCGATCACCGCGCCGACGATCGAGTGGGTGGTCGAGACGGGCCAGCCCTTCATCGTCGCGATCAGCAGCCAGGTGCCCGCCGCGAGCAACGCCGACATCATGCCGAGCACCATGAGGTCGGGCGAAATGACCTCGGCGTCGACGATGCCGTTCTTGATCGTTTCGGTGACCTCACCGCCGGCCAGGTAGGCGCCACAGAACTCGAAGATCATGGCCACGAGGATGGCCTGCTTGATCGTCAGGGCACGGGAGCCCACCGAAGTGCCCATGGCATTGGCGACGTCATTGGCGCCGACGCCCCAGGCCATGAAGAAACCGAATGCGCAGGCGAGTATCAGGAGTACGAAACCGTATTCCGAGATGAAGGACATAAGAATTACCTGTTGAAGCCAGAAAGGATGCTGGCGCCTCAGCGCGCCAGCAATTGTTCCAGACGGTTGCCGACGCGCTCGGCGCGGTCGGCCACGTCACCGATCCATTCGATGATCTTGTAGAGGAACATCACGTCTACCGGAGGCAATTCCTTTTCCAGCCTGAACAGCGCACGACGCACCGTGATCTGCATGCGGTCGGTCTCTCGCTCGATCTCCTCGAGCTCCTCGACCATCTTCTCCACCAGCGTGGCCTCGCGGCCGGCGAAACCGGTTTCCAGCAGCGAATCCAGCTCCTTGAGCGCCTTGAGCGCCTGGCAGCTGGCGTCCACGCTGCGCTGCACGAAGGCCATCATCTCCGGCTGCAGCGCCGGCGGGATCGTCATGCAGCGGCCCAGCATCAGGCCGGCAATGTCCTTGGCACGGTTGGCAATTTTGTCCTGTACACTCAGCAGCTCCAGCAGGTCCGAGCGCGGTACCGGCAGGAACAGGCTCTTGGGGAGATGCTGGCGAACGCTCTTCTTGAGCTTGTCGGCCTCGTTTTCCAGTCGGGCCATCTCTTTCTGGATCTGCTCGACCCGTTCCCAGTCTTCTGCCGTGATCGCCTGGAACAGCGGCACCAGGTTGGCGGCGCATTCGTGCGACTTGGCCATATGCTGTTGCATCGGACCGATGGGCGACCGCCCGAACAGGCTGACGAAAGGATTGATTGGCATAGGGAACACCCCGGCTTCAGAAGGCGGCAAGTATACGGATGACCTCAAAGGGCCGCTACCAAGTGACGTAGGTCACACTCAAACATAGGCATCATCTCGGCACCATGCAGAAAGAAACCGAAATCAAACTGCGCGCCAGTCGCGAAACCCTGGCGGCCCTGCGCGAGCATCCGCTGCTAAAGAAGCGCAACAAGAGCGGCTGGCAGCGTCACGAACTCTTCAACCAGTACTACGACACTCCCGAGCGCCATCTGGCTCGGGCGAAAGTCGCCCTGCGCCTGCGGCGCGACGGTGAACAGTTCATCCAGACGCTCAAGAGCCGCGGGCAGAGCGTGGCCGGGCTGTCCGAGCGCAACGAGTGGGACTGGTACCTGGACAAAGCCAAGCTCGACCTCAAGAAGCTGGCGGATGACTGCTGGCCAGCGAGCCTGGCCGACCTGGACAAGAAAACACTCAAGCCCATCTTCACCACCGACTTCGTCCGCGAAAAGGCCGAGATCGCCTGGGGCCGTGGCAAGGCGCGCGTGGTCATCGAAGCGGCGCTGGACCTGGGCAAGGTCGTGGCCGGCAAGCACGCTGAGGACATCTGCGAACTCGAGCTGGAACTGCGCCAGGGCGAACCGCTGGCTCTGCTGGAGCTGGCCGCCGAGCTCGCGGCCGACCTGCCACTGATGCCATGCGACATCAGCAAGGCCGAGCGCGGCTATCGGTTGCACGACCCCGACAGCTATTCGTTGAGCCTGCCCAGCCCGTCGATCGAGCCGCGTCTGCCCCTGGATGACGCCTTTGCCGCGCTGGCCTGGTACCTGCTGGGCAATAGCCAGCGCCTGGCCGAGCAATACCGTTACAACGGCCACTGGTCCCTGCTCGGCGACTGGCTGCAGCAGCTGATCGAATTGCGCGCCCTGCTCGGCAGCCTCGGCCAGGCCGCGCCACGGGCCAGCAGCCGCGCACTGCGCGAACAGCTCGATGCCCTGATCCAGGATTGGCGACCCATGATCGACGCCGGCCAGGAAGACGAAGGCGTCCGCCAGTCCGCGCCCGAGGCCTTCACGCACGAACTCGCCCAGCCGCGCTGGGGCCTGTTCTCGCTGCAAACCTCGCTGTGGTTGCTGCAGCGCGGCTGGATGACCAACCGCAACAACCGCGGCGAGCGCCAGGGCACGGCCGAGCTGGGCAACTGGCTGCCCCGGCTGTTGGCGGACGAGGCCCAGGCACTGCAGCTGCCGCGCTATGAGCGGCAGCCGGAGGACCTGGCCGAGCAGCGCCCGCGCATGGAGCGGCTGCTGGTCTGGCTGCACCTGGCCCGCACCGCCCTGGACCTACCGGAAACCGATCGGATGTACGGGGAGCTGGCCAAGCTCTACGCCTTGGCACAGCGACCGCTGAGCGACGAATGCCTCGGCGCGCGTCGAGCAGGCCCATACTGTGTGGACGCTCAAACCGTGGAAGCTGTTGACCAAGTAGGCTTGGCAGGCTGAAGACTGAAGCCGCATCGGCCGAGCCACTGGCTGGCCGATCTCGTTCGCAGGAATTGCTGCGCGCGGGCACGCCGCGGCATCCGTCGATGCTTTGCAGCCCTCCAGCGCTTTTGTCGGTTTTTCCCAGGAGTCCCCATGTCCGCCTTCGCCCCGTCCGTTGCCGATCGTCTGCTCGACCTGAACGACCTGCTACGCGACCTGGTCGCCCAGGGGCGGCTGCACCAGGAGACGGCCGAGCAGTGCATGACACTGCGCCGCAGCGCCACGCAGAACCAGCAGCACCCGCTGGAGTTCATCGCTGCGCAACAGCTCGAGGACCTGTCCAGGCCGGGCAAGACGCTCGATCTCGAGACCCTGACCGTCTGGCTCGCCGAGCAGGCTGGCCAGCCTTATCTGCGCATCGACCCGCTGAAGATCAATGTCGCAGCGGTCACGCCGCTGATGTCCTATGCCTTCGCCCAGCGGCACAAGATTCTGGCCGTCGCGGTGGACGCCAGCGCCGTGACGATCGCCAGCAGCCAGCCCTACGTGAAGAGCTGGGAAGCCAACCTCACCCACGTGCTCAAGCGTCCGATCAAGCGGGTCGTCGCCAACCCGGCGGACCTGCAACGCTTTACCGTGGAGTTCTACCGGCTGGCCAAATCGGTCAGCGGCGCCACCGCCAGCGACCAGAAGATCAGCGGCACCGGCAACTTCGAGCAGTTGCTCAACCTCGGCGCCAGCGACCAGGAGCCGGACGCCAACGACGCGCACGTGGTGAACATCGTCGACTGGCTGTTCCAGTACGCCTTCGACCAGCGCGCCAGCGACATCCATATCGAGCCCCGGCGCGAGCAGGGCACGGTGCGCTTTCGCATCGACGGTGTCCTGCACAACGTCTATCAGTTCCCGCCGCAGGTGGCGATGGCCGTGGTCAGCCGCCTGAAGTCACTCGGACGGATGAACGTCGCCGAAAAGCGCAAGCCGCAGGACGGCCGGGTCAAGACCAAGACCCCGGACGGCGGCGAGGTGGAGCTGCGCCTGTCGACCCTGCCGACGGCCTTCGGCGAAAAGATGGTCATGCGCATCTTCGACCCGGACGTGTTGCTCAAGGGCTTCGACCAGCTGGGCTTCTCCGCCGAGGATTTGCGGCGCTGGCAGAGCATGACGGGCCAGCCCAACGGCATCATCCTGGTCACCGGCCCCACCGGGTCGGGCAAGACCACCACGCTCTACACCACGCTCAAGCAGTTGGCGACGCCCGAGGTGAACGTCTGCACCATCGAAGACCCGATCGAGATGATCGAAGGGGCGTTCAACCAGATGCAGGTGCAGCACAACATCGAGCTGACCTTCGCCAGCGGCGTGCGCGCCCTGATGCGCCAGGACCCGGACATCATCATGGTCGGCGAGATCCGCGACCTGGAAACCGCCGAGATGGCGATCCAGGCGGCGCTGACCGGGCACCTGGTCCTCTCGACGCTGCACACCAACGACGCGCCGTCGGCGATCACCCGCCTGCTCGAACTGGGTGTGCCGCACTACCTGTTGCGAGCGACGCTGCTAGGCGTCATGGCCCAACGCCTGGTGCGCACGCTGTGCCCGCATTGCAAGGCGCCCGTCCAGCTCGACGCGGAGGACTGGCAGGCCCTGACCAAACCCTGGAACGCACCGCTGCCCGGCAACGCTCACCGCGCGGTGGGCTGTATCGAATGCCGCGACACCGGCTACCGGGGGCGCGCCGGGGTCTACGAGATCATGCTGCTCAACGACGCAATCAAGCCGTTGATCACCGCTGACACCGATCTCATTACGCTGCGCCGCCAGGCGTTCAAGGACGGCATGCACAGCCTGCGCCTGTCAGGTGCACAGAAAATCGCCGCCGGGCTGACGACCCTGGAAGAAGTGCTGCGAGTGACGCCGCAGAGCGAGCAGAAGTAGCCGGAGGCTCGGTATTTGTAGAGTGGATGTCGCTTTGTTACTTCCACCGCAACTCCGCCCGGTGGATCGGTGAAGCGTGATCCACCCTACGCCAGCTCGGACCGCACCTTCGTCAGCGCCCGTATTTGCGCACGATGACGGCGACCCTTGCGACGATCCGAATGCTGCATCAGCCGCCCGAACGTGCGGCGAGAATGCTCGCTACCTGGTTGGGCTCGCAGTTCAGATAGGCCGAGGATTGCAGCCATCGCTGGTCCGGATACCAGGAGAACATGAATTGGCCGCCCTTGAGGCTATCGACCACCATGCGCGCCACTTCCGGGCGGACCGCCGGGCAGCCCTGGCTGCGGCCGATGCGACCCTGAGTGGCGATCCACGCCGGGTTCACGTAAGCGGCGGGATGGATGACGATGGCGCGCTCGCGGGCACGATCGTTGACGCCCGGCTCGAGGCCATCCATGCGCAGCGAGTAGCCGTGCTTGCCGCTGTAACTTTCGGCGGTGCGAAACAGGCCAATGCTCGATTGGTGACTGCCGACGACGTTGGAAAAGCGCGTTGCCAGGTTCTCGCCGGACTTCATGCCATGGGCGACGAACTCCTCGAGCAACAATCGACCGCGGCGCAGGTCGAAGATCCAGAGTCGTCGCTCGGAAGAGGGCAGCGAGAAATCAATCACCGCCAGACGCTGGGCCGGCGTGGCACCGTTGTTGACCGCGCACTGCATTGCCGCCACGGCATGGGTGAGCACCCTGCGATCGAGGCTCGGCGCCACGCGGGCCAGGTCGTCGACCAGGGGTTGATAAGAGGGCGAGGCCGCCAGCAGCGGCGCTGACAACAGCATGCCTGCGACCAGGCAAAGGCGTCGGAGCGTGACCATCATGTTCGTCGAATACCTCAGCGGCGGACACGGCCGGCATCGTTTCCGGCCCCACCAACATTCGCTGCCAGGCGGGAAGCGGCAGCGATACGAAGCCAGACCGGCACGGCCACGAGCGGGCCGCGCGATCTGACAGAACCTGTTCTATTGGCCTGTACGGGCCTGGTTTCCCAGACGCCGCGAGGGTTTGCGCAGCGGAGTCTAGCAGTCGTCGGGAGAGCCGGGAGTGAAGCGTTGTACAAAAAACATGCATTTCGTCTGTTCGCAGCCCTGCTGTTCATCCCTGTTGCCGCTGGCGCCGCCGCGGATGACAAGTCCCCGCCACCGTTGCGCACGGTTCTGGACAGCCCGACGTCCCGCTGCCCGGCGCTCGGTGCCCCGCTTGACCAGGCCGCACGCGAGCGCCTGGTCGCCTTCTACCAGCCGGAAGGTTTCGCCCCGATCTGGACCAGCTATGCGCGTCTCGACCCACTGCTGGAGCAGCTGAAGGCGTTGGCGGACGACGGCCTGGAGCCATCGGTCTACGGCCCCGAACGCATCCGCCACGCGATGCAGACGGCCACGGCCGATCCCCTGCATCGCGAATGCGCCGACATCCAGGCCAGCCACGCCTACCTGCAGGCGCTCGATCACCTCGCTCACGGCCGTCTGCCGCAGGACCGCTTCGAGCCGGTGTGGCGCAGCCCGAACGCCACAGCGCAACAACAGGAAACGCGCCGCATGCAGGCGATCGCGCGGGCAGGCTTGGACGATATCGCCGGCGCGTTTGAGCAGGCGCGACCGGCGCTGGAGCCTTACCACAACTTGCGCAAGGCATATGCGCGACTACGCCAGGCGCCGCCGGCCTCGTGGCTGCCATTGCCCTCGGGGAAGACGCTGCGACCCGGGATGGACGATGACCGGCTGCCCCTGCTGCGTCAGCGGCTGGTCGCCGGAGACTACCTGCCCGCGTCCAGTCTGGAGGCAGACGTCGCGACCGGTTACGGCGACCGCGACATCGCGGCGGTTAAGGCCTTCCAGGCCCGACATGGGCTGCAAGATGACGGCATCGTCGGTGCCGAGACGCTCGCCGCGCTGAATGCCACGCCGGCAGAGCGCCTGGGCCAGCTGCGGGTCAATCTGGAACGCATGCGCTGGCTGACGCGCGACATCGAGCCGCACTCGCTGCTGGTGGATATCGCCGGTGGCCGCGTCGTCTTCTTCCAGGACGGCGAACCGCGATGGGAAGCACGCACCCAGGTAGGTCGCGAAACCCGGCCGACGCCGGCCATCAAGTCGAACGTTACGCGCCTGACGCTCAACCCCACCTGGACCATACCGCCCACCATTCAGCGCGAAGACAAGTTGCCGAAGATCCGCGAGAACATCGACTACCTTGCCGAGCAGGGGCTGCAGGTCATCGACTACGATGGCCGGGTGCTCGACCCGCAGCAGGTCGACTGGGCCAACCCCGGCAAGATCATGCTGCGCCAGGCTGCGGGCCCCGATAACCCTCTCGGCCGGGTGGTCATCCGCTTCGCCAACCCGTTCTCGATCTATCTGCACGATACGCCGAGCCAAGGCCTGTTCACCCGTAACCAGCGGGCCTTCAGCTCGGGCTGCGTGCGTGTCCAGTCGATCATGGAGCTGGTCGATCTGCTGCTGACCGATGAGGAGCGAGAGCGCGTCGAGACCCTGCTGGCGCGCGGCGAAACCTACGAGTTCCGTCTGGCCCAGCCGACTCCGATCCTGCTTGGCTACTGGACGGCCGAAGCCGACAGCGCCGGCACCCCGCGCTTCCGACCGGACATCTATCACCGTGACGGTACATTGCTTGCGGCGCTGCGCAGCGCCGACCGGGATGCTCTGCTTGAATAAAGAATAGGGAAGCCCACTCCGCGCAGCGGCCACCAGACCGGCGGCTCTGGCAGATTGCCCGTAGACCGAGGTCTACTTGCCCCCGTCTCGGGCCGGGGTATCTTGCGCACGGCCAGCTTTGCAGGTAGCAATGGTCCAGCCGGCGCGCTTTCGAGCCCTGGGCGCCTCCCAGGATTTCCGACACCTTTGCCGCCATGGATAGCAGAGCAGATTTTGAACATGGAAAACGACGCCCACACCTGGAACGAAGCTGATCGACTGGCGGCACTGGCCCGATATCGCATCCTGGACACACCACCGGAAGCGGCATTCGACGACCTGGTCCTGCTGGCCACCGAGCTTTGCGCCACGCCAAGCGCAGCCATCGTGTTCATGGACAAGGATCGCCAATGGGCCACGGCTTCGGTCAACGTTCCCCAGCATGACCTCGATCGTCACCAGGCGCTGTGCGCCCGTGCCATTACGCACGCCGACCCGCTGGTGATAGAGAACCTGGCCGAGCTGCCGCAACTCGACGGCGCGAGCGGCTTCTACGCCGCGGCCGTCCTGCGCACGCCCGAGGGATTGCCGCTTGGCACCCTGTGCGTAATGGACACCCAACCGCGCCAGCTCTCTGAACGGCAAAAGGCGCACCTGCAAGCGTTGGCGCGGCAGGTGATGGCGTTACTCGAACTGCGCCGTAGCCGCGAGCATAACGAGCGCAACCGCCAGATCATCGACAGCGCGGTGGACTACGCCATCCTCGCCACCGATGCCCGGGGCCAGATCACCAGCTGGAACCAGGGCGCCGAACTCATCCTCGGCTGGACGGCAGAGGAGGTGCTCGGCAGCAATGCCGCGCGTTTGTATACCGATGACGACATTGCTCGCGGCGTTCCCAACGAGGGAAATGGCCACCGCAGCGCGAGACGGCTCGGCCATCAACGAGCGCTGGCAGCAGCGCAAGGACGGCAGCCAGTTCTGGGCCAGCGGCGTATTGATGCGACTGAAGAACGACGAAGGCGAGCCTCTCGGCTTCGTGCATATCCTGCGCGACCTGACCGAGCGCCTGCACGAGCAGGCGGCGATTCGACAGGCCGAGGAGCGCTACCGCGCGCTGGTGGACCTCAGCCCGCAGATCATCTGGCAATGCGACGCCCGCGGCGAGCTCATCTTCTGCAACCGCTACTGGACCGAGTTCAGTGGCCGCTCGCTGGAAGCCTCCGCCGGCATGGGCTGGCTCGAGGCGGTCGCCGCCGATCACCGGGACGCGGTGATGCAGCAATGGAAGGGGGCGCTCAAGAGCGGGCAGGCCGGCAATTTCGAGGTTCCGCTGATCAACGCCGATGGCGAACCACGCTGGTTCCAGGGCAGCGGTGCCCCAGTCTACGACTGCGATGGTCATCTGCTGCACTGGGTGCTCGTCGCCCAGGACGTTCACGAGCGGCGGCGCGCCGAGCTTCAGCGCCTGGAAAGCGAGGCCTTTACCCGCAGCCTCCTCGATTCGGCCAGCGAAGGGTTTTATTCGATCGACACGCGCGGCCGCGTCACCCTTTGCAACGAGGCCTTCGTTCGGCTGCTCGGCTTTGCCAGCAAGGAGGAGGTGCTCGGCCGTCACCTGCATGCCGCCATCCATCACAGCCACCCGGACGGTTCGCCCTACGCCGTCGAGGATTGCCCGATCCAGCGCACCGCGGTCACCGGGGAGCCGGCGCACGTCGCCTATGAACTCTTCTTTCGCCAGGACGGCAGCAGCCTGCCCGTCGAATACCGCGTCGCCCCGCTGTACCGCGACAACCAGTTGCAGGGTGCCATCTGCACCTTCACCGACATCAGCGAGCGCGCCCGCGGCGAAGCGCAGCAGGGTTACCTGCTGGAACTGAGCGACCGCCTGCAGGATGCCGACGGGCAGATCGAACTGGGCGATGTCATGGCCGAACAGCTGGCGCAGCTGCTCGGCGTCCAGCTCATCGCCTTCGGTCGGCTGGATGAGCAGCAGTGCCTGGTCATCGAGCAGAGCTGGAGCGCTACCGGCCAGCCAACGACGCAGGCGCCGATCCGCTTCGGCTGCTGCGCCCAGACCCTGCAATTGCGCCTCGGCCAGGGCCTGATCGTGCCCCTCGACGACCTGCTCGACGAAGCGGATTGCCGCGCCGATTGCGAGGCCGCGCATCGACAGCTGGGCTGCCGCAGCCTGCTGCTCGCGCCGCTGCTCGAGGAGGTCGCGGATTGCCCGGTACTGCTCTTCGCCAGCGCCACGCCGCGCAACTGGAGCCAAGCCGATATCGCCCTGGTTCGCGAGGTGATCGAACGCATCCGTGCCGCCGCCGACCGCGCCATCGGGCGCAAGGCGGTGCTGGAGGCCGAGCAGCGAGTGAGCCTGGCCAACGAGATCGCTTCGATCGGCGTCTGGGAATACGACCTGGAAAACAATCGCCTGCACTGGGACGCCCAGATCAAGGCGCTCGCCGGCGTCGCTCCGGACGAACCGGAGCTCAGCGTCGACGAGTTCTTCGCACGGGTGCACGCCGACGACCGACGCACCCTCATCGACGCGTTCCGCAATGCGCTGGACGGCCTCGCCGGCGGCGAGCTCAATCTCGATTACCGCGTGTACGACGAGGGTACCGAGCAGTTCCGTTGGCTCACCAACCGCGGCCGCCGGATCATCGACGCCGGAGGCAAGGTTCGCTTGCTCGGCACGGCCCGCGATATTACTGCCGAGCGTAACGCCGCGCTCAAGCTGCTGCGCATGAATGCGCTGCTCGAAGAACAGATCCAGGAACGCCAGCTGACCGAGCAACGCCAGTCGGTGCTCATGGAGCTTGGCGACCTGCTTCGCGGGCAGCCGGACAGCATCACCATCGTGACTGCCGCGGTTCGCGCGCTCGGCACTACTCTGAACGTCACCCGCGCCGCCTTCCTCACCGTCGACCCGGGCGGCCAGTACGCCACGGTCGAGCGGTACTGGAGCGACGGCGCGCTGGGCGAATACAGCGAGCGCATGTGCTTCGCCGACTACGGTGATTTCGTCTACGACCTGCAGAACGACGAGATGGTCGTGGTCGAAGACGTGCTGCACGACACCCGTACCGCCGCCCAGGCCGCCAGCCTGCGCCTGCGCCGTATTCAGAGCCTGGTCTGCGTGCCATTGCAGGAGCAGGGCCGCTTCAGCGCCGCGCTGATCCTCCTGCAGGACCACCCCGGCAATGGGCCGAGGAAGACATCTCCTTCATTCGCGAAGTGGCCGACCGCGCCTGGACCGCCGACGAGCGCATGCGGGCCGAACGTGCGCTACGTGCCAGCGAGGAGCAGTTCCGCACCCTGGCCGACAACATGAGTCAGTTCGCCTGGATGGCCGACCCGGCCGGGCGCATCTACTGGTACAACAAGCGCTGGTACGACTATACCGGCACCACGCTGGAAGCCATGCGTGCCCTTGGCTGGCGATCGGTGCACCATCCCGACCATCACGTGCGCGTCAGCGCCTCGATGAAGCGCGCCGTCGCGATCGGCTCGATCTGGGAAGAGACCTTCCCGCTGCGTGGCAAGGATGGCCAGTACCGCTGGTTCCTGGCCCGCGCTCTGCCCATTCGCGACGAGTTCGGCCAGGTGACGCAATGGTTCGGCACCAATACCGACATTACCGCGCAGGTGGCCGCGGAGGAGGCGCTGCGCGAGCTCAACGACAACCTCGAGCGCCGCGTCGCCGAGCGAACCCGCGAGCTGGCCGAGATCAACCACCTGCTGCACGTGGAAATGGGCGAACGCGAGCGCGCCGAGGAAACCCTTCGTCATGCGCAGAAGATGGAGGCCATCGGGCAGCTCACCGGCGGTTTGGCGCACGACTTCAACAACATGCTCACCGGCGTGCTCGGCGCACTCGACCTGATCCAGCGCCGCGTCGCCAGCGGCCAGACCCATGACCTCGGCCGCTACCTCGACGCCGCGACCACTTCGGCCAACCGAGCCGCTGCGCTGACCCACCGCCTGCTCGCCTTCGCCCGGCGCCAATCGCTCGATACCCGGCCGGTGGACATCAACCAGCTGGTGCAGTCGATGGAAGACATGCTGCGTCGCACCATCGGCGAGCACATCCGCTTCGAGACCCTGCTGCAAACCGACCCCTGGCTGGCGTACACGGATGCGCACCAGCTGGAGAATGCGCTGCTCAACCTCGTCATCAATGCGCGCGATGCCATGTCCGGCGGTGGTCGCCTGGTCATTCAGACCGGTTGCGTGCATGTCGGCACGCCCCAACCGAATAGCCCGGAGCCCGGCGACTACGTCACCCTGAGCGTCGCCGACACCGGCTGCGGCATGCCGGCCGAGGTGGTCGCCAAGGCCTTCGACCCCTTCTTCACCACCAAGCCCATCGGCCAGGGCACCGGTCTGGGCCTGTCGATGGTCTACGGTTTCGTCAAGCAGACCGGGGGCCACGTGCGCATCGACAGCACGCCCGGCCAGGGCACGCTGATCACCCTCTTCCTGCCCCGCAATCAGGCGCAGGTGGAGGTGAACGAGGCGCCGAGCGAGACGCCGGCAGCGGTACAAGGCGCGCAATCGGACGAGACCGTCCTGGTGGTCGAAGACGAGGCCGCGGTGCGCATGCTTGTGGTGGAGGTATTGCAGGAGCTGGGCTATCACGTGCTTGAAGCCGTCGACGGCAACTCGGCGCTGCCCTATCTGCGAAGCGACCGGCGCATCGATCTGCTGGTGAGCGATTTCGGCCTGCCGGGCATGAACGGCCGCCAGCTGGCCGAGATCGCCCGGGAGCATCGCCCCGATCTTCAGGTGCTGTTCATCACCGGTTATGCACCGAATGCCGAAGTGCGCGGCGAGTTCTCGCGCCGGGCATGGACATGCTGTCCAAGCCGTTCAGCATCGACATGCTGGGCGCCAAGGTCCGCCAGTTGATCGAGCGCAGCGGATAACCGCGAGACAAGGAACTCTGCGGTTATCGTTGCACTCTTCTTGATGAGTCAATCATCGGAGGCAACGATAATGCGCAAACAATTCCTGGCAGCTGTCGCGTTGAGTGCCATGCCCTTCGGCGCGGCGATGGCGGACAACGGCTTCGTCCGCCAAATCCTCTCCTCGGGTGCGACCACCGCATCGACTTACATGACCTTCCGCGACGACAAACTGGTCGCCGCGGCACGCGAAGATGCGGGCACTTTCGTGGCCAGCGATGGCGAGATTCGCGGCCCCTATCTGGAAGCCATGCTGCAGCAAATCCGCAGCGACCAGCCTGACCTGCATGCCACCGACATGGAGCTGGCCAGCGCCGTGCTCGCCGCACAGCAGTAACCGCACGCGAAGGCGCGACGCCGTATCTTCGCCGCCCTGCCGCGTGAGTACCGTCCCGACAACGAACCTGGAGGCACCATGAAAAAAACCGCATCGGCCGTCTGGCAAGGTGATCTGAAGAGCGGCAAGGGCACCATCAGCACCCAGAGCGGCGCGCTCAAGGACAATCCCTACGGTTTCAACACGCGCTTCGAAGGCGCACCGGGGACCAACCCGGAAGAGCTGATCGGCGCCGCCCACGCCGGCTGCTTCTCGATGGCCTTCTCGATGATGCTCGGCCAGGCGGGCCTGACCCCCGAGCGGATCGACACCAGCGCCGAAGTCACACTGGACAAGCAGGGCGAGGGCTTCGCGATCACCGAGATCGCCCTGACGATGAAGGCCAAGGTGCCGGGCGCCAGCGAAGAGCAATTCCGGGAAATCGCCAACAAGGCGAAGGAAGGCTGCCCGGTATCCCGCGTGTTGAATGCGCAGATCAGCCTGAACGCGACACTCGAGGGCTAAGCAGTCAGGCAAATGAAAACGCCGTCCCGGAGGACGGCGTTTTCACGTTCCACAACGCTCGGGCCGATCAGCCGCGGATGTTGTAGATGTCCTTCTCGTTCAGCTCGGCGTACTCGTACAAGCGCTTCAGGTAGGCGCTCTGCTGTTCCCAGACCTTGGCAGCGGTCGGGTCGGCTTTCGCCGACGCATCGACCACTTCGGCCGCCACTTCCTTCAGGCGCGCCAGCACTTCGTCCGGCAGGCGACGGACTTCCACGCCCTGCTCGCGCAGCTGTTCCAGCGCTTCCATGTTCTTGGCGTTGTAGTCGTCGAGCATGTCGCCGTTGACCGCACGGGCCGCGGCGCGAACGATGGCCTTGAGGTCGTCCGGCAGGGTTTCCCAGGCCTTGAGGTTGACGTCCAGTTCGAAGGTGACGTTCGGCTCCTGCCAGCCCGGCGTGTAGTAGTACTTGGATGCCTTGTGCAGGCCGAGGGCCAGGTCGTTGTACGGGCCGATCCACTCGGTGGCGTCGATGGCGCCGGTCTGCAGCGCGGTGAAGATCTCGCCGGCCGGCATGTTGACCACGGTACCGCCCATCTTGGTCAGCACCTCGCCGCCCAGGCCCGGGGTGCGCATCTTCAGGCCCTTGAAGTCGTCGACCGAGTTGATTTCCTTGTTGAACCAGCCGGCGGTCTGCACGCCGGTCGCGCCGCAGGCCATCGGCAGGACGCCGAACGGCTTGTAGACCTCCTCCCACAGCTCCATGCCGCCGCCACGATGCAGCCAGGCATTCATTTCCTGTGCGTTCGGGCCGAAGGGCAGCGCGCAGAAGAACTGCGCCGCCGGCACCTTGCCTTTCCAGTAGTAGGGGGCGCCGTGGCCCATCTCGGCCGTGCCGCGCGACACCGCGTCAAAGACTTCCAATGCCGGAACCAGTTCGCCCGCGGCGTACACCTTGACGGTCAGACGGCCATTGCTCATCTCGTTGACCAGCTTGGCGAAGTTCTCCGCACCGACGCCTACGCCGGGGAAATTCTTCGGCCAGGAGGTGACCATCTTCCAGTTGAATTTCTCGGTGCTGGCGGTGCCTTCGGGCTTGGCGGCGGTTTCGCCTTCCTTGTTGCACCCGGCCAGGGCGGTAGCGGCCAGGCCGACACCTGCGGCGGCCAGAATCTGACGACGTTTCATGAGGTAACTCCTTGTTGTTGTAATGGCTGAACGCCGGAACACGCATTCAGGTAGCTCTAGCTATCATATGGCTATCGAACCCTCAAGCCTGGCGACTACGTATGGGCACTACGTACGTAGTACTGCCGGTTGCGACGCCGTCGCGCAGCCGCCTAGAATCGCGGGCTGCCTTTCGTACCCATAACAATAAAGGTCCTGCCATGTCGAAACACGCCCCTCCATTGCTGGGCCTTGCGCGTCTGATCGACGCCTGCAACGCTCGCTTCGGCCAGGCCTGCGCCTGGTTGACCCTGTTCCTGGTCATCGGCACCGCAATCGTGGTGGTGCTGCGCTACGGTTTCGGCATTGGTGCCACCGCACTCCAGGAAGCCGTGCTTTATGCACACGCTCTGGTGTTCATGGGCGCCGCCGCCTGGGTTCTGCAACGCAACGGCCACGTTCGCGTCGACATCTTCTACCAACGCTTCAGCCCGCGCCATCAGGCAGTGGTCGAATTGCTCGGCACGCTGCTGTTCCTGCTTCCGGTCTGCCTGTTCCTTGCCTGGGCCAGCTGGGATTACGTCAGCAACTCCTGGGCGACGCTGGAGGGCTCCAGCGAATCCGGGGGCCTGAAGTACGTCTTCCTGCAGAAGAGCATCATCCTGGTGCTGGTCTTCTGCCTGGCGCTGCAAGGTCTCTCCGAGATCATCAAGGCGGGCTACGCCATCGCCGGTCGCCTGCCCGAGCCGGAGGTGAAGCATGGCTGAGTTGATGGCGATCCTGCTGTTCATCAGCATCTGCGCGGCCTTGATGGCCGGCTACCCGGTGGCGTTCACCCTCGGCGGCGTCTCGCTGTTGTTCGCCGGCCTCGGCATCGTTACCGGCACCTTCGATGGCGGCTACCTCAGCGCCCTGCCGAACCGCCTGTTCGGCATCATGAACAACCAGACGATGCTCGCGGTGCCACTGTTCGTCTTCATGGGCGTCATGCTGGAAAAGAGCCGGGTCGCCGAAGACCTGCTCGAGTCCATGTCGCGCCTGTTCGGCACGCTGCGCGGCGGCCTGGCGATTTCCGTCTGCGTGGTCGGCGCCTTGCTGGCAGCCAGTACCGGCATCGTCGGTGCCACAGTGGTCACCATGGGCCTGCTGGCCCTGCCAACCATGCTGCGTCGTGGCTACGACCCGGCGATCTCCACCGGTACGCTGGCCGCGACTGGCACGCTGGGGCAGATCATTCCGCCATCGATCGTGCTGGTGCTGCTGGGTGACGTCATGTCCAGCGCCTATCAGCAGGCGCAGTTGAAGATGGGAATCTTCTCGCCGAAGACGGTATCGGTCGGCGACCTGTTCGTCGGCGCACTGCTGCCGGGGCTGCTGCTGGTTGGCCTCTATATCGTCTACATCGTCGCCGTCGCGGTGCTGCAACCGAAGAAGTTGCCGGCGCTGCCGCAGGAAGAGCTCGGCCCGATCGAATGGGGCAAGCTGGTCAATGCGCTGGTGCCGCCACTGCTGCTGATCAGCGCCGTGCTTGGTTCGATCCTGGCCGGTTACGCCACACCGACCGAAGCCGCGGCACTGGGTGCGCTGGGTGCGATGGTCCTCGCCTTCTACAAGGGCAAGCTGAACTTCGCGCAGATGCGTGACGTCGCCTACGGCACCACCGAGATCAGCGCCATGGTGTTCCTGATCCTGATCGGTGCGTCGCTGTTCTCGCTGGTGTTCCGTGGTTTCGGCGGCGAAGTGCTGATCGAGGACGTCTTTGCCCAGCTGCCGGGCGGCGTGCTGGGTGCGTTCTTCGTGGTGATGCTGGTGATCTTCCTGCTCGGCTTCATCCTCGACTTCATCGAGATCACCTTCGTGGTGGTTCCGATCGTCGGCCCGGTGCTGCTGGCCATGGGTCTCGACCCGGTCTGGCTGGGCGTGATGATTGCACTGAACCTGCAGACCTCCTTCCTCACGCCACCGTTCGGCTTCGCGCTGTTCTACCTGCGTGGCGTAACGCCGAAGTCGGTTTCCACGAGCACCATCTATAAGGGTGTGGTGCCCTTCATCCTGATCCAGCTTCTGCTGCTGGTCATCGCCTACCAGTTCCCGGGGCTGGTGACCTGGCTACCCGAGCAGGTCTACGGCAAGTAATACACCCAGACGCCCGTTTCGACGGGCGTCTCTCTTTCCGCAGCGGGCCAACGGCGCGATGATGCGTGCCAATGTCCGTCAGCCGCTCCCGCCATGCCTACCTCCGTCCCACGACACGCGCAGCTTGCCCGCCGCTTTCGCGCGCTCGACACCTTTCTTATCGAGCACCAGGCCCTCTGGCGCCCGCGCCCTTTCACCGAACGCCACATGGCGTGGGAAGACGATCATCCGGAGCTGGCTGCCTGGCTCCGCGCCCGTTCATTGGAACAGGCCGAAGCCATTCACAACGACCCTGCCGAGCTGAACGCTCCGGCGCCCTTTCCCGAGCTGGCCGTCCAGGCGCGCGCGCTGAGCCACGTCGAGCCGCTGCCAAAGCGCCAGCTCAGCGAGCCGGATCCGCGGCAATCGGTGGACGTGCCCGGGCGCAAATGGCAGCAGATCCGTGCGTTTAGCGCGGTCCTCCGATTCAGCGAACCGCCCGACCACTGGATCGACTGGTGCTCGGGCAAGGGCCACCTCGGTCGTCATCTGGCTGGCGAAGGGGGCGCGCTGACCTGTCTGGAGTGGGACCCACAGCTGGTCGATGCCGGCCATCAGCTGAGCCGGCGACTGGGCATCGACGCCCGCCACCTCCAGCAGGACGTAATGGACGAAGACGCGGCGCAGCATCTCGCCCCCGCGACCACGCCGGCCGCCTTGCACGCCTGCGGCGATCTGCACGTGCGCCTGTTGCAGCTGAGCACCGAACGTGGCTGCCGCCGGCTGGCCGTCGCGCCCTGCTGCTACAACCGCACCCGGGCCGAGCACTACCAACCGCTTTCCGCCCTCGCGAAGCAATCGACGCTGATTCTGTCGCGCGACGACCTCGGCCTGCCGCTGAGCGAAACCGTCACCGCCGGGACGCGCGAACGGCGCCAACGTGACCAGTCCATGGCCTGGCGGCTGGCCTTCGACCTGCTGCAGCGACAAGTGCGTGGCGTAGACAGCTACCTGCCAACTCCCTCGCTGCCCGGCGCCTGGCTGAAGAAACCTTTTGTCGTCTACTGCCAGGACCTCGCCACCCTCAAGGCCATGCCCGCATTGCCGGACCTGGACTGGGCCCGGCTCGAACAACGAGGCTGGCAACGCCTGGCCGAGGTCCGCAACCTCGAACTCGTACGCGGCCTGTTTCGCCGGCCGCTGGAGCTCTGGCTGCTGCTGGACCGCGCGCTTTTTCTCAGCGAACAGAGCTACCAGGTGCGCCTCGGCACCTTCTGCCCCAGCAGCCTGACCCCACGCAACCTGATGTTGCTGGCCGAACGTGACGAAACACGCTAACTCGCTGGCAACAAACGGTTTACTCGCCGCGAGCAATCGCTATAATGGCGCCCTCTTTTGGCCGGTATAGCTCAGCTGGTAGAGCAACTGACTTGTAATCAGTAGGTCCCGGGTTCGACTCCTGGTGCCGGCACCACGATTTGAAGGCTCGCAGAAATGCGGGCCTTTTTCGTTTCAGGGAACCGACAAAGCAAAAGGCCCCGCTTCCTGGTGGAAGCGGGGCCTTCTGGTTTGGGCTGGGTCCTGATCCTTATGGCGGCTCCGAGCCGCTTCTCCCTGCGCCATCCAGGCGCTTTGCGATGTCCGTCGCGACAGCCATGACTGCAAGCTTTGGAGCAAGCAGCTGCGCCGTGCTAGGCGGCGGGTGGCGCATCGGGATGGGACACGGACCGGCCAGCAGCGGCAGCGAGCATATGAGCCTGCGTGATGGCAAAAGTTCATCTTATTAAGATGAGATCGCCACTACAGCTTAAGCCCGCCGGAGCGGCGAGCCTTAACGCCTCTTTTACCCAAGGCTTTCGGACACCAAAGTGACCAATCCCGCCTGGACGCCCCATTTCAAGCCGAATCCGCGTTCCAGAGCGGCGCATGGCAAATTGCCAAGCCTGTCGCATACCACCGCTTCGGTGGTTTTTTAGCGACGCAGGCGCGGAACATGCGCGACGAATCGCGGTCAGCTTAGCGTCGCCACCCCTGACCATAGGCTAAGCCTGCCACCACGAAGTCCACCTTTGAGGAGCCAGGCCACTCGATGACCGCGATCAACACCCTGTTCAACAAGCTCAAGCACTACCTGTTCAATGCCTCCTGGATGATGGCCGAACGCCTGCTCAACATCGGCGTGGGCTTTCTCACGGCCGTGTTACTGGCCCGTTACCTGGGGCCGGAGCAGTACGGCATCCTCGCCTACGCCATCTCGATGACGGCGATTTTCGCCTCGGCCGGCCATATGGGCCTCGCCGGGTTGGTGGTGCGTGAGGTCGTCAAGCAGCCGGACAAGGTGCCGGAGACGCTCGGCACCACCTTTATGCTCAAGCTCACCGGCATGGCGATCGGTTTCGTGCTGATCCTGATCTACGCGCTGGCGTTCGAGGAAGTCGGCGGCACCGAGTTCTGGATGCTGCTGATCGTCGCCTCGGCGATCTTCTTTCAGACCTTCGATGTGGTGGAGTACTGGTTCCAGTCGCAGGTACAGGCCAAGTACCCGGCCATCGCCAAATCCTGCGCGATCCTGTTGTCGGCGGCCATCAAACTGCTGCTGGCGCTCGGCGGCGCCAGCGTGGTGGCGTTCGCCTTCGCCCATACTGCCCAGTTCGTCGCCGCGGCAATCATTCTCGCGGTGCTTTACAAGGGCACCACGCGGGTCTCGGTCACCAGCTGGAAGGCAAGTTTCGCCAAGGCCCGCGAACTGCTCGCCCAGGGCTGGATCATCTACCTCGGCTCGATCTTCGCGGTGGTCTACATGAAGATCGACCAGGTCATGCTCAAGTGGATGGTCGGCACCGAGGAAGTGGGGGTCTACGCCGTTGCCGCCCAGCTCTCCGAGGCCTGGTATTTCCTGCCGACGGCCATCGTGGCGTCCTTCTTCCCGAAGCTGATCAAGCTCCACGCTGCCGACCCGGCGATGTTCAACCGACGGTTCCAGCAGTTGCTGGACGTCCTCTTCGTGCTCGCGATCGCCGTCGCGGTGCTGGTGTCACTCATCGCCGCGCCGCTGATTGCGCTGTTGTTCGGCGACGAATACCAGAACTCCGCCTCGATCCTTACCATCCATATCTGGGCCGGCGTGTTCATCTTCATGCGAGCGGCATTCAGCCGCTGGATCCTGATCGAGGGCGCATTGATGTTTTCGCTGATCACCCAGGGCCTCGGCGCCCTGTTCAACATCGGCCTGAACCTGCTGCTGATCCCGCGCTATGGCGGGGGAAGGCGCCGCCATGGCCACCCTCATTTCCTATGCGATCGCATCGTACGCGGCGCTATTGGTGCACCCCAAGACCCGGCCGGTGTTCGTCATGATGACGAAGTCGATGTTCAGCCCCGTCCGCTACGCCTTCAATGCCGCAGGAGCCTCCCGATGAGCCTCAAGCCCCTAGTTCGAATGCTGCCCGAGCCGGTCAAGGACCTGCTCAAGGGCGTGCGCGACCGGACCCGCCTGGGTCTGGTCCAGCTGTTCTCCAGCAACGGTTTCCTGGCCTCGCTGTATTACTGCCTGATCAGCCGCGAGTTCGACCGCGAGCACCGCGCCGTGCTGCTCGGCCGTCTCCAGTTCGCCCGCCTGATGCAACGCAGGGGCGAGAACGACGCCTTCCTGCGGCGCAACGTGCACCGTCTGGAAAAGGGACTGATCATGCGCCCACGCCGCAGTACCTTCGCCGAGGACTACATCGGCCCGACGGTGCGTTGCTTCGCCGATGCAACCCGGACCGGCGTGGTCACAGGCCAACAACGCTGGGCCAATGACGTGCTGACGGACTATTTTTCGGCGGTGCAGAGCTCGCCGCGGATCGACTCGGCGCGGCGCGAGTTCACCAGCAGCCAGCCTGACGACAGCGCCGGCCGCTGCGTGCCCTACCCGCACAGCGCGTTGCCCGAATGCCCGGTCAGCTACGAGCAGCTGATGGTGCTGTTTCGCCGGCGTCGCTCGGTGCGCTGGTATCAGGACAAACCCGTCAGCAATGCGCTGATCGAACAGGCCGTGCGTGCCGCGACGCTCGCACCCTCGGCCTGCAACCGTCAGCCGTTCCGCTTCTACGTCAGCAACGATGCTGCCAAGGCCGCCGACATCGCCCAATGCGCCGGCGGTACCGGTGGCTTCCACGACAACCTGCCGTGCGTGATCGCCGTGGTCGGCGACCTGGGCTGCTACCCGGAGGCGCGCGACCGCCATGTCGTCTATATCGACGGCTCGCTGGCGGCGATGCAACTGATGCTGGCTTTCGAAAGCCTCGGGCTGTCCACCTGCCCGATCAACTGGCCGGACATCGAGTCGGCCGAACGCAAGCTGGAAAAGAAACTGGACCTGGCCTACCACGAGCGCACCGTAATGCTGCTAGCCGTGGGCTACGCCGACCCAACGGGAGGGATTCCTTATTCGGACAAGAAGACCGAGCACGATTTGATCGTCTACAACTGAGGCAAGCGATGATTATCGAGATCAGAAAAGCAGGATTCGTCAATAAAGGTGCGGAGCTGATGCTGCACGCCGCACAGCAGAAATTGAAGTCCCGCTATCCGGACGCGACCTTCGTCATGGCCCCGACCACTGAGAAGTCCGACCACCCGTTCCGCAAGCTTGTGCAACTGGGCTTCTTTCCGAAAGCCTCGCTGTGGCGCTACGGCATCCAGTGGGGAGACCTGGCCAACCTGGCGCCTCGCCAGCTTCGCGAGATGTATGGCGTGGTGCTGGACAAGGAAGTGGACGTCGTCATCGACGCGGCCGGCTTCGCCTACAGCGACCAGTGGGGCGACGACCCGAGCGTCGAGCTTGCCCAGTCAGCCAAGCGCTGGAAGAAGAATGGCACCCGCGTGATCCTGCTGCCGCAGGCGCTGGGCCCGTTCAAGTCCGAGAAAAACCAGGCGGCGATGAAGACCGCCGTGGAGAACATCGACCTGATCTTCGCGCGCGAGCGGGTTTCGTACGAATACCTGACCCAACTGGTCGGCGAACAGGACAAGATCCGCCAGGCGCCGGACTTCACCAATCTCATCCAGGGCGTGCTGCCGCCGAACTTCGACGTCGAGCAGAACCGCTTCTGCATCGTGCCGAACTGCCGGATGCTGGATAAGACTGACCAGCAGACGCGCGACACCTACCTGCCCTTCCTGATCCGCTGCGCGGCCTATCTGGTGGAACGAGGCGCCAAGCCGTTCGTGCTCGTGCATGAGGGGCAGGGCGACCGACGCCTGGCCGAGCAAGTCTCGGCCGCGGTGGGCGGCATCCCGATCGTCAAGGAGAGCGGACCGCTGGAAATCAAGGGCATCCTCGGCGCCTGCAGCGGCACGCTGGGCAGCCGCTTCCATGGCCTGGTCAGCGCGCTGTCGCAGGGCGTCCCGGCGTTGGCGACCGGTTGGAGCCATAAGTACCAGATGCTGTTCGACGACTATGGCTTCCCCGAGGGGCTGGTGCAGGTCACCACCGACGAGGCCGAAATCAAGCGCAAGCTCGACCTGCTGATCGACGAGCGCGAGCGGATCCAGGGCGTGATCCAGGCCCGCACCGACCAGCTCAAGCAGCAATCTGAGCAGATGTGGCAGCAGGTCTTCCAGGTCATCGACCAATGCGAGCGGGTCACCCAACCCCACCCCAGGACCGCAGGCGCGGCCTGACCGCCGTAGCGCTGCCGGCCCCGTCGGCGGCGCCCCAAGGCCCTTCTGGCGCGGCTAAGAATGGCGGGCCGTGCGCTGGCGAATAAGCCGGTACAGATAGTAGGCCAGCATCAGCACCACGACGCCGGTGGACACCGGGTCGAGGTACTGTGCGACCCGTTGGTACTGCGACTCGAGCAGGAAGCCCGCCAACGCCAGCAGCGCCGTCCAAATCAACGAGCCCAGCGTTGAGTAGATTAGGAACAGGGTCATGGACATGCCGGCGATGCCTGCCGGCACCGAGATCAGGGTGCGCACGGCCGGAATCAGGCGACCAAAGAACACCGCGGCCTTGCCGTGGCGGTCGAACCAGTCGCTGGCCTTGTCGACGTCCTCGGGGGACAACGTCAGCCAGGCGCCCCAGCGCTCGGCCAGTTGGCGCATGCGCGCCTGTCCGAGTCTGGCGCCGGCGTAGTACCAGGGCAGCGCACCGACCACCGAGCCGGCCGTGCCGGCCAGGGTCACCAGGATGAAATCGAGATCGCCGCGCGCCGCGACGAAGCCGGCCAGCGGCATGATCAACTCCGAGGGAATGGGCGGAAAGATGTTCTCCAGCAACATCAGCAGGAACACGCCGATGTAGCCGAACGCCGAGACGATTTCCACGATCTTGTCGAACATCCATCACCTGTACTGTTTGAAGCCATCTGGCTTCGTTAGGGCCGGGTATCCAGCACGATCATCGCCTCGACCACGACGACTGCCCAGCCGCAGCATCGCCGATCAGCTGGCGGAGCGGGGATCGTGCCGCTCATGCAAGACGCCAAAGAGCAGGTACAGTCCGCCAATCAGGTAGGCGCTGCCGCCAAAGGCCAGCATGATCACACCGCCCATCTGCTGGTCCTCGAGCGGACTCAGGCCCGACAGGCCCGAACCGGTGTGTTCGAACAGCGGCCGGTTCGACATTGCCAGCAGCACGCCGAGCAGCGTCATGTGCATGGACGTCAGCAACAAGCCCGCGATACCGGCGAGGGCGCGCTGCGACCGAACACCGCCGAACGCCGCCAACCAGACCAGCAGGCCGACAACCAGGTAGCTGCCCTGCTCCAGTAGCCCGGCCCAGGTCGAGGTACGCGCCGCATGGTGCAATGCTGGCATATGCCAGGCCCAGACCACGAACAGCTCCATGACCGAGGCGAGAATCGGCGAAAACAGCAGCGGCAGTCGAGCGGACAGGTCCAGCCGACCGCCAGCCACACCGATCGCCAATAATGGCGCGGCCACGGCCACGACCATCACGTGCATCAGCATGTGGCCCACGAACAGGCGGTCGGCCATGGCGGGCAATGGGCCGAGCCAGACCGCTGCCAGCGTTACCAGGCCGAGCGTCAGTGACAAGGGTCGCCAGATCATGCGCAGTGCCCGCCCGCGCTGCTCGCCGCGCCTGTCCGCCCGCTGCGAGCGCAGCACCGGGTCTGCCGAACGAGATCACAAAGAACGGTGAAGGTCACACCAGGGATTGGCGTCAGAAGAGGCACAGGAATCCATCTCAGCGGGCATTGGGCGTGTGACTGCGGCATCGCGGAAAAGGTCGCCAGGCAAGCCGCTCCGGCCAGCGGCAACAGGCTCCCGCGGCAGCAGCCCGTGTCAGAGGCGGGTGGCGTTCGCGCGGCGCGCAACCGGCTCGGCCGCCTCGGGCTCGGTGGTCACGCCGATGCGGCGCAGGTACCAGCGATAGGCCAACGTCGAGCTCGCCCAGCCCAACAGCACACCGAGGGTATTGGCCAGCATGTCGCCCATCGACGCCTGCCGGGCCGGCAGCATGCCCTGACCGATCTCGATCAGCAGCGCCGCGGCCAGGCTCAGCGCCACCGCCCAGGCCAACCGCCACTGCGGAAACGCCAGGCGCATGGTGAACATGAGTGCGGCAAAGCCGAGCAGGTGATGCAGCTTGTCCTGCTGGTCGAACGCCTGCGGTATCGGATCGGGGCGTAGCCCGGTGAAGAGAATGGTCGCTAGCACAGCGAGAAAGGGCAGGTAACGCAGGTGATTCATCGACAAGGGAAGCTCTCGCGGTCGGTGGATGAGCGATACGGATGGCAGGAAGGCGGTCCAGGGCCGACGGGCCAGCCGGCCCGCGCAGGATGCGAAGCATACGCCGTCGGATGCGGCTTGCCCGCTATGAGCCCAATGCGCGGCGATAGTTCGCCGACGCGCTGTAACAAATTGCGCCGCGCCGACCGGCGCACGGCATGCTTGGCAAAACGGAATCACCTCCCGTCGGTCGAACTGATAGCATTCGCCAACGTCACGGCGACAGGCGCACGCCTCGCACGCCATCAGCCAATCGGGACAGCACCTTGACGCAACCCACCTCGCCGCCCGGCAGCCTGCAGCGGCATTCGACAAGCGACGGGCAAGCCGCCACCCTGGCCATCGCAGGCGACTGGACGCTTCGCCATTACGCCACGCTGCGTCGGGAAGTCGAGCGCAACCGCCGTCTGCTGAACGAGGCCGATCGCATCGAGCTGGACGCCATGGGCGAGCTGGACACGGCCGGCGCCGGGTTGCTCGTCGAACTGCTCGGTCCGACACGCGCCTTGCAGGTGGACCAGTGGGCGCCGGAGCTGCCAGCCGAGCGCAAGGCATTACTGCGCACCGTTGCCAACGCACTGGACAAGCCGCCCGCCGAGCTACCGGCGCAGACGAATGCACTGGCCGATGTCCTGGCTCATATCGGCCGCACCGTGGCCGGCGTCTGGAACCAGCAGCGCACCCTGCTCGGCTTCGTCGGCCTGACGCTGCAGACATTGTTCACCGTACTGCCCAACCCCAGACGCTGGCGCATCACCTCGCTGGTCGCGCACATCGAACAGACGGGGCTGGACGCAATCCCTATCGTCGCCCTGCTAACCTTTCTTGTCGGCGCGGTCGTGGCCTTTCTCGGCGCCACGGTGCTGGCCGACTTTGGCGCGACCATCTACACCGTCAACCTGGTGGCCTTTTCCTTCCTGCGCGAGTTCGGCGTGCTGCTCGCGGCGATCCTGCTGGCCGGGCGCACGGCCAGCGCCTTCGCCGCGCAGATCGGTGCGATGAAATCCAACGAGGAGATCGACGCCATCCGCACCCTGGGCCTGAGCCCGATCGAATTGCTGGTACTGCCGCGGGTGTTGGCGATGCTGATCACGCTGCCGATCCTGACCTTCATCGGCATCATCAGCGGCATCTTCGGCGGCCTGGTGGTCTGCTCGCTGGCGCTGGACATCTCGCCGGCCATGTTTTTCACCATCCTGCAACGTGACATCCCGCTCAACCACTTCCTCGTCGGCATCGGCAAGGCGCCGGTGTTCGCCTTCCTCATCGCGGTGATTGGTTGCCTCGAAGGCTTCAAGGCCAGCGGCAGCGCCCAGTCGGTGGGCGAGCACACCACCTCCAGCGTGGTGCAGTCGATCTTCATGGTGATCCTGCTCGACGCCGTCGCCGCGCTGTTCTTCATGGAGATGGGCTGGTGACGACAGACGAACCCGTGATCCAGGTCCGCGGCCTGGTCAACCGCTTCGGCAAGCAGGCGGTACACGTCAACCTTGACCTGGACATCCGCCGTGGTGAAATCCTCGGCGTGGTCGGCGGCTCCGGTACCGGCAAGTCGGTGCTGTTGCGCAGCATCGTCGGCTTGCGTCAGCCGAACGCCGGAAGCGTCAAGGTGTTCGGCGAAAACCTGTTGAAGCTGTCCAGCCAACGCCGCTCGGAAGTGGAAAGGCGCTTCGGCGTGCTGTTCCAGGGCGGTGCGCTGTTCACCTCGCTCAACCTGCAGGAAAACGTTGCCCTGCCGCTGATCGAACACGCCGGCCTCAAGCGCAAGGATGCCGAGCACCTGGCGCGGCAGAAGCTGGCGCTGGCCGGCCTGCCGCCGGAAGCGGCCTGCAAGTACCCGGACGAGCTGTCCGGCGGCATGGTCAAGCGCGCCGCGCTGGCCCGCGCGCTGGCCCTGGATCCGGAAGTGCTGTTTCTCGACGAGCCCACCGCCGGCCTCGACCCCATCGGCGCGGCGGCCTTCGACCAGCTGATCCTGACCCTGCGCGACGCGCTGGGCCTGAGCGTGTTCCTGGTGACCCACGACCTGGACACCCTTTACACCATCTGCGACCGCGTCGCGGTGCTCTCGCAGAAGCGGGTGCTGGTGGTCGACACCCTGGAAGCCGTCGCCGCCACGGACGATGCCTGGATTCGCGAGTACTTTCACGGCCCGCGCGGCCGCGCGGCGCATGATGCCGCCCTGAAGCTGGAGAATGTCTGATGGAAACCCGTGCCCATCATGTCCTGATCGGTCTGTTCACCGTGGTCGCGGTCGGCTGCGCCCTGCTCTTCGCCCTCTGGCTGGGCAAGTCCAGCATGGACCGCGAATATGCCTACTACGACATCGGCTTCAGCCAGGCGGTGAGCGGCCTGTCGAGCGGCAGCTCGGTGGAGTACAGCGGCATCAAGGTCGGCGACGTCACCCAGCTCTGGCTGGAGCCGGACGACCCGCGCAAGGTGCGCGCGCGCATCCGTGTCTACGGCGGTACGCCGATCAAGGAAGACACCCAGGCGCGCCTGGCGCTGGCCAACATCACCGGCAGCATGGTCATCCAGCTGCACGGCGGCACGCCGCAGAGTCCGCGTCTGGAAGGGGACCGCGACGACCCGCCGCTGATCATCGCCGACCCCTCCTCGCTCAACGCGCTGCTGGAGAACGGCGAAGACCTGATGAGCAACATCAACAACCTGCTGCTCAGTGCCAACCAGATCTTCTCCGAAGAGAACATCACGCGCCTGAGCAGCACGCTCGAACACCTAGAACAGGCGACCAGCGTGCTGTCCGAGCAACGCGGCGACCTCGCCCAGACACTGCAGCAGTTCAACCAGCTGAGCCAGCAGGCCAATACCGTCATGGGTGAGCTGTCGGATCTGGCGCGCAACGCCAATGGCCTGCTCGACGATCAGGGCCGCAGCGTGCTGACCAGCGCGGCGCAATCGATGAACACCCTGGACCGCACCACCGCGCGACTGGATCGCCTGCTCGAGGAAAACCAGGGCGCGCTGAACAACGGCATGCAGGGTTTCAACGAGCTCGGCCCGGCGATCAATGAACTGCGCACCACCCTCGGCGCGTTGCGCCGGGTCACCCAGCGCCTGGAAGACAACCCCAGCGGCTTCCTGCTCGGCCGCGACAGACTGCAGGAGTTCACCCCATGAGCCTTCGTTCCCTTTCCCGCCTCGCCCTGCTGGGGTTGTTCTCGGTGCTGGCGGCGTGCTCGGTGCTTCCGGAGTCCGAAACGTTGCGGATATTCCTGCTGCCCACCTCGTCCACACCCGCCCAGAGCAGCGAACCTACGATGCAGAAAGCGCTGCGGATCAACACGCCGCAGGCCAGCCGCATCCTCGCCAGCCAGCGCATCGCGGTCGTGCCCCAGGGCAACGAGATCAGCGCGTACCGTGGTGCACGCTGGAGCGATGCGGCGCCGGTATTGCTGCGTGATCGCTTGATCGAGGCCTTCCAGCGCGACGGCCGGATGCCCTCGGTGAGCAACGAGGACGTCAATCTCTATGCCGACCTCAGCTTGCACAGCGACCTGCGGGCGTTCCAGAGCGAGTATGTCGATGGTCAGCCGGTTGTGGTGATCCGCCTCGACGCGCGCCTGGTCAACCGCAACGACCAGCACACCCTGGCCAACCGCCGCTTCGAAGTACGACAGCCCAGCACCGGCACCGACGTCGAACGCGTCGTCGAAGCCTTCGGCCAGGCCGGCGACCGCCTCAGCGCCGACGTACTGCAATGGACCCTCGAACACGCCCGCACGCTCGACTGAGCCCACGCGGCGCCCGACGGGTCGGCTAATCGTCGTCGAATTGATCTGGGTGAACGCATTGTCATCCGGACAGGCCTAGGATGGTTTCGATTCTTCACAGTCGGAGCCATCCATGAACCCGGCCCTTTCACGCACTGCGCTCAAAACCCTGGCGATCGTCGGTGTCGCCGCCGTGATTGCCCTGCTGGTCTGGAGCGAGCTACGGCCCCAGGGGCTGGGCGATGCCTTCACCAGTGGAAACGGCCGCATCGAGGCCACGGAAATCGACGTGGCCACCAAGACACCGGGCCGCGTGCTGGAGATCACCGTCGATGAAGGCGACTTCGTCCAGCCGGGCCAGGTCCTCGCACGGATGGACACCGAGGTGCTCGACGCCCAGCTCAACCAGGCGCGTGCCCAGGCCCGGCAGGCAGAAAACGCCATCCTCACCGCCCAGGCCATGGTGGCCCAGCGCGAAAGCGAGAAGACTACCGCCGAAGCCGTCGTCGCCCAGCGCCGTGCTGAGCTGACGGCAGCGCAGAAGCGTTACCAGCGCACCGAAACCCTGGTCGCGCGCAACGCCATGCCACGTCAGCAGCTCGATGACGATCTCGCCAGCATGCAAAGCCTGCAGGCGGCGCTGGCCGCCGCGCGTGCGCAAGTCTTATCGACCGAGGCCGGCATCGCCGCGGCCAAATCGCAGGTGATCGAGGCGGAGTCCGCTGTCGAGGCCGCACGGGCCAGCGTGGCACGGTTGCAGGCGGACATCCGCGACAGCGAGCTGAAGACCGACCGCGTGGCCCGCGTGCAGTACCGCGTGGCGCAACCGGGCGAGGTGCTCGGCGCCGGCGGCAAGCTGCTCAATCTGGTCGACCTGGCCGACGTCTACATGACCTTCTTCCTGCCCGAGCGCCAGGCCGGCCGTGTCGCCATGGGTTCGGAGGCGCGCCTGGTGATCGATGCCGCACCGCAGTACGTGATTCCCGCCCGGATCACCTACGTCGCCAGCGTCGCGCAGTTCACGCCGAAGACGGTGGAAACCGAAAGCGAGCGCGAGAAGCTAATGTTCCGGGTCAAGGCGCGGATCGATCCCGAGTTGCTGAAAAAGCACATGGAGCAGGTCAAGACCGGCCTGCCGGGCGTCGCCTACCTCAAGCTGGACGCGGACGCCGAATGGCCGGCCCACCTGCAGATCAATGTCGGCCAATGAACCCGTCATCTGCCCCGGTTGCAGAAATCAGCGGCGTCAGCCTGCAATACGGCAAGACCCGCGCGCTCGATGACCTCAGCCTGAGCCTGCCGGCACGCTGCATGGTTGGCCTGATCGGCCCGGACGGCGTCGGCAAGTCCAGCCTGCTGGCGCTGATCGCCGGTGCGCGCAAGCTGCAGCAGGGCCATGTACAGGTGCTCGACGGCGACATGGGCGATGCCGGCCACCGCCGCGCGGTCTGCCCGCGCATCGCCTACATGCCCCAGGGGCTGGGCAAGAACCTCTACCCGACGCTGACGGTGTTCGAGAACCTCGAGTTCTTCGGCAGACTGTTCGGCCAGGACGCCGCCGAGCGCCGCTGGCGCATCGCCGAGCTGACCCGCAGCACGGGGCTGGCGCCCTTCGTCGAGCGCCCGGCGGGCAAGCTCTCCGGTGGCATGAAGCAGAAGCTCGGCCTCTGCTGCGCGCTGATCCACGACCCCGACCTGCTGATCCTCGACGAACCCACCACCGGCGTCGACCCGCTGTCGCGCGCGCAGTTCTGGGAGCTGATCGAGCGCATCCGTGGCGAGCGCCCGCAGATGAGCGTGCTGGTGGCCACCGCCTACATGGACGAGGCGCAGCGCTTCGACCATCTGGTGGCGATGGACGCCGGCCAGGTGCTGGCCACCGGCACGCCGGCCGAACTCCTGGCGCGCACCGGCAGCGACTCCCTGGAGCAGGCCTTCATCCGCCTGCTGCCGGAAGCCAAGCGCAGCCAGCACCGCGAACTGATCATCCCTCCGCAGCCGGAAAGCGACAGCATTGCCATCGAGGCCCACGGGCTGACCATGCGTTTCGGCGATTTCGTTGCGGTGGACCGGGTCAATTTCCGCATCGCCCGCGGCGAGATCTTCGGTTTCCTCGGCTCCAACGGCTGCGGCAAGACCACCACCATGAAGATGCTCACCGGCCTGCTGCCGGCAAGCGAGGGCGAGGCGCAGCTGTTCGGCAAGCCGGTGGACCCGCACGACATGCAGACCCGCCAGCGCGTCGGCTACATGTCCCAGGCCTTCTCGCTGTACAGCGAGCTGAGCGTGCGGCAGAACCTCGACCTGCACGCGCGGCTGTTCCACCTGCCGGCAGAGCGGCGCGACGCGCGCATACAGGAAATGCTCGAACGCTTCGACCTCACCGGCGATGCCGAGAGCCTGCCCAGCAGCCTGCCGCTGGGCGTGCGCCAGCGCCTGTCGCTGGCGGTGGCGGTGATCCACAACCCGGAGATCCTGATCCTCGACGAACCCACCTCCGGGGTCGACCCGGTCGCCCGTGACGGCTTCTGGGAGCTCCTGGTGCAGCTGTCGCGCGAGGACGGCGTGACCATCTTCATCTCCACCCACTTCATGAACGAGGCGCTGCGCTGCGACCGCATCTCGCTGATGCACGCCGGACGGGTGCTCGACAGCGACACGCCGCAGGCGCTGATGGCCAAGCGCGGGCTGCCGACGCTGGAACAGACCTTTATCGCCTATCTGGAGGAAGCCGCCGCGGCCAATGCCGCCGAGCAGCCGGCCGCCGCGACGCCGGCCAGCACGCGCGGCCCGCTCGAGGCATCCGGCGACAGCAGCCGTCAGGCACGCTTCAGCTTGCGCCGTCTGCTCAGCTACACCCGCCGCGAAGCCATGGAGCTGCGCCGCGACCCGATCCGCGCGACGTTGGCCATGCTCGGCAGCGTGCTGCTGATGTTCATCATGGGCTACGGGGTCAGCTTCGACGTGGAGAACCTGACCTACGCCGTGCTCGACCGCGACCAGACCACCACCAGCCAGCACTACCTGCTGAACATGGCCGGTTCACGCTACTTCATCGAGAAGCGCCGCTGGCCAACCATGCCGAGTTGGACCAGCGCATGCGCAGCAACGACATCAGCCTGGCCGTGGAGATTCCGCCGAACTTCGGCCGCGACCTCAAGCGCGGCGCCATACCGCAGGTGGCCTTCTGGATCGATGGCGCCATGCCGATGCGCGCCGACACCATCAAGGGCTATGTGCAGGGCATCCACCTCAACTACCTGCAGCAGCTGGCCCGCGAGGCCGGTGTCGAAGGGCAGCTGGCACCGGCCGATGTCGCCATCCGCTACCGCTACAACCCTGACGTGCAGAGCCTGCCGGCCATGGCGCCGGCGATGATCCCGCTGCTGCTGATGATGATCCCGGCGATGCTCACCGCCCTTGGCGTGGTGCGTGAAAAGGAACTGGGCTCGATCACCAATTTCTACGTCACGCCGACCACCCGCCTGGAATTCCTGCTCGGCAAGCAGCTGCCCTACATCGCGCTGGGGATGTTCAACTTCGCCACCCTGGCGCTGCTGGCGGTGTTCGTCTTCGGCATTCCGATCAAGGGCAGCATCCTCACCCTCTGCCTCGGCGCGCTGCTCTACGTCACCTGCGCGACCGGCCTGGGGCTGCTGATGTCATCGATCCTGAACAGCCAGATCGCGGCGATCTTCGGCACCACCATCGTCACCCTGCTGCCAGCCATCCAGTTCTCCGGACTGATCCACCCGGTCTCGGCGATGGAGGGCGCCGGCGCCTTCATCGGCAAGCTCTACCCGACCAGCCACTTCCTGATCATCAGCCGCGGGGTATTCTCCAAGGCGCTCGGGCTGGCCGAGCTGTATCCCTATTTCATTCCCATGCTGCTGGCCATTCCGCTGCTGACCCTGCTCAGCGTCGCCGGCCTGCGCAAGCAGGAGAAGTGACATGGGTGGCCTGCGACGCAAGCTCGGCAACATCTTCCAGCTCGGCCTCAAGGAACTGCGCAGCCTCTACCGCGACCCGGCGATGCTGGTGCTGATCATCTATTCGTTCACCGTGGCGATCTACGAAGGCGCCACGGCGATCCCTCGAGGCGCCGCACCGCGCCAGCATCGCAGTGGTCGACGAGGACCGCTCGCAGGCCTCGCTACGCATCGTCAACGCCTTTCAGCTGCCCTACTTCATCGAGCCGAAGGCCATCAGCCATCAGGAGATGGACAGCGGCATGGACGACGGCCTCTACACCTTCACCCTGAACATCCCGCCGCGCTTCCAGCAGGACCTGCTCGCCGGCCGCCAGCCGACCATCCAGCTCAACGTCGATGCCACCCAGGTCAGCCAGGCGTTCACCGGCGCCGGGCACATCCAGCAGATCATCGCCAGCGAGACCGCCGAGTTCGTTCGTCGCTACCGCAGCGAAGACGCGCTGCCGGTCGAAGCGGTGGTGCGCACCGCATTCAACCCCAACCTCAGCCGCGCCTGGTTCGGCGCGGTGAACGAGGTGATCAACCAGATCACCATGCTGGCGATCATCCTGACCGGCGCGGCGCTGATCCGCGAGCGCGAGCACGGCACCATCGAGCACCTCCTGGTGATGCCGGTGACGCCGTTCGAGATCATGGTCGGCAAGGTCTGGGCCATGGGTCTGGTGGTGCTGGCAGCAGCGGCGTTCGCCCTGCGCTTCGTCGTCGAGGGCTGGCTGGATATCCCGATCCAGGGCTCGCTGTGGCTGTTCGCCGGCGGCGCGGCGCTGCACCTGTTCGCCGCCACCTCGATGGGCATCTTCTTCGGCACGGTGGCGCGTTCCATGCCGCAGCTGGGCCTGCTGGTGATCCTCACGCTGATCCCGCTGCAGATCCTCTCCGGCGGCGTGACGCCGCGCGAGAGCATGCCGGAGCTGGTGCAGAACATCATGCTGGTGGCGCCGACCACGCATTTCGTCGAGCTGGCGCAGGCGATCCTGTTCCGCGATGCCGGCATGGCCATCGTCTGGCCCCAGCTGCTGGCGCTCGCGGTGATCGGCGCGGTGTTTTTCGTCGGTGCGCTGTCGCGGCTGCGCGTGTCGTTGCGCTAGTCGCGCAAGGAGGCGTCGTCGTCCATCGGCACCACAACGGGCTCACCCTCCGGCAGCGGGCCGAGCTGACGCCAACGCTGCTCGAAGCCCGCCTGCACGGCCGCGATGCGTGACACCATCCGGCGGCTGGCGATGCGCACGGCCGGATCTTCGCTGGCCATCAGCTCGAAGGACAGCGCATTCAAGGCTTCGGTCAATTGAGAGATACTGCGCGCGGTGAACACCAGCAGTTCGTCGAGCTGTTCGTTACGGTCGGGCATTCCATTGCTACCGGCGGTTGCGGAGCCGCGATACTACTGCAATCGTCAACCGGCTCACAGTGCTGCAGATCACCCCCAATGCCCGCCGTTGCGCACTTCGCGACACCTCGGCAACAACCGTCGGCCAGGCGACGCTGCGCGTGGGAATTTTTGCAGACGCGGCCGGTCTATCTGCCGACATGCCTGGAGCCTGAAGCTCTGTAGCGCGCCAAGGAAGCCTATCGACATGCGCATTCTCGTTACCGGCGGAGCCGGATTCATCGGCTCTGCTCTGATCCGCCATCTTATCCACGACACCGAGCACAGCGTCCTCAACCTGGACAAGCTGACCTATGCCGGCAACCTCGAATCGCTGGCCGAGGTCGACGGCAGTGACCGCTATCGGTTCCTGCAGGCCGACATCGCCGACCGCGATCGGGTCAGCGAGGCCCTGCTGACATTCCAGCCGGACGCCATCATGCACCTGGCCGCCGAGTCCCATGTCGACCGCTCCATCGATGGCCCGGCCGAGTTCATCCAGACCAACATCGTTGGCACCTACCAGCTGCTCGAAGCGGCCCGCGCCTACTGGCAGACCCTGCCGGCCGAACGTCGCGAGGCCTTCCGCTTCCACCATATTTCCACCGACGAGGTGTACGGCGACCTGCATGGTGTCGACGATCTGTTCACCGAGACCACGCCCTATGCGCCGAGCTCGCCGTATTCGGCCAGCAAAGCCTCATCGGACCACCTGGTCCGTGCCTGGCAGCGCACCTACGGCCTGCCGGTGCTGATCACCAACTGCTCGAACAACTACGGGCCCTATCACTTCCCCGAGAAGCTGATCCCGCTGGTCATCCTCAACGCGCTCGACGGCAAGCCGCTGCCCGTGTACGGCAACGGCACCCAGGTGCGTGACTGGCTGTTCGTCGAAGATCATGCCCGCGCGCTGTTCAAGGTGGTCAGCGAGGGCAAGGTCGGCGAGACCTACAACATCGGCGGCCACAACGAGCAGCAGAACATCGACGTGGTGCGCGGCATCTGCGCGCTGCTGGAAGAACTGGCACCGGGCAAGCCTGCTGGCATCGAACGCTTCGAAGACCTCATCACCTTCGTCAAGGACCGCCCGGGGACGACCTGCGCTACGCCATCGACGCCAGCAAGATCGAGCGCGAGCTGGGCTGGACGCCGCGGGAAACCTTCCAGACCGGCCTGCGCAAGACCGTACAGTGGTATCTGAACAACCTCGAATGGTGCCGTCGCGTTCAGGACGGCAGCTATCAACGCGAGCGCCTCGGCGCACTGGAGCACGCATGAAAGGAATCATCCTCGCCGGAGGCTCCGGCACTCGTCTGCACCCCATCACCCTTGGCGTATCCAAGCAGCTGCTGCCAATCTACGACAAGCCGATGGCCTACTACCCGATCTCGGTGCTGATGCTCGCCGGCATCCGCGACATCCTGGTCATCTCCACCCCGCAGGACCTGCCGCAGTACAAGAACCTGCTGGGCGACGGCAGCCAGTTCGGTGTGCGCTTCAGCTATGCCGAACAGCCGTCGCCGGACGGCCTGGCGCAGGCCTTCCTGATCGGCGAGGACTTCATCGGTGACGATTCGGTGTGCCTGATCCTCGGCGACAACATCTTCCATGGCCAGCATTTCAGCGAGATGCTGCAGCGAGCTTCCCGCCAGGAGAAGGGCGCCACGGTCTTCGGTTACTGGGTCAAGGACCCGGAGCGCTTCGGCGTGATCGACTTCGACCAGAACGGCAAGGCGCTGTCCATCGAGGAAAAGCCGGCGAAACCGAAGTCCAGCTACGCAGTGACCGGCCTGTATTTCTACGACAACGACGTGATCGAGATCGCCAAGTCGATCAAGCCCTCGCCACGCGGAGAGCTGGAGATCACCGACGTCAACATGGCCTACCTCAAGCGTGGCGACCTCAACGTCGAGCGCTTCGGCCGCGGCTTTGCCTGGCTCGACACCGGTACCCATGACAGCCTGCTCGAGGCCTCGCAGTACGTGCAGACCATCGAGCACCGCCAGGGCCTGAAGGTGGCCTGCCTGGAAGAGATCGCCTACCAGAACAAGTGGATCGACCGCGAGCAGCTGCTGCGTCGCGCCGATGCGCTGGGCAAGACCGGCTACGGGCAGTACCTGTTCAAACTGGCCGGTGAGCAGGCATGAACGTCATCAAGACCGACATTCCCGAGGTGCTGATCATCGAGCCGAAGGTGTTCGGCGACGAGCGCGGCTTTTTCTACGAAAGCTTCAACGCCGCGGCCTTCGAGGCCGCGACGGGGGTCAAGCGCGGCTTCGTGCAGGACAACCACTCCAAGTCGCAGCGCGGCGTGCTGCGCGGCTTGCACTACCAGATCCAGCAGCCGCAGGGGAAGCTGGTGCGAGTGGTGGCCGGCGAGGTGTTCGACGTCGCCGTCGACCTGCGCCGCAGCTCGCCGACCTTCGGCCGCTGGGTCGGGTGTCACCTGAGCGCGGCCAACCAACGGCAACTGTGGATACCGGAGGGTTTCGCCCACGGCTTCGTGGTGCTCAGCGAGAGCGCCGAGTTCCTCTACAAGACCACCGACTACTACGCCCCGGCTCACGAGCGCTCGCTGCTGTGGAACGACCCGCAGATCGGCATCGACTGGCCGATCGAGGAGCCACCGCAGCTGTCGCAGAAGGACATCGACGGCAAGGTGCTCAGCGAAGCGGAGCTGTTCGCGTGAAGATCCTCATCACCGGCAGCCGGGGGCAACTGTCGCGCGAGCTGCAACTCGCATTAGCCGGTGAAGGGGAGGTGCTGGCACTGGGGCAACAGGCGCTGAACCTGGCCGACTCGGCGCAGATCCGCCAACAGGTCCGACAGCTGCGTCCCGACCTGATCGTCAACGCGGCGGCCTACACTGCCGTGGATGCGGCCGAGCACAACCAGGCGCAGGCCTATGCGGTGAACGCGACCGCACCCGGTGTGCTCGCCGAGGAAGCGGCAACGCTGGGCGTCCCGCTCATCCACTATTCCACCGATTACGTGTTCGACGGCAGCAAGCCTGCGCCCTACCGTGAAGACGATCAGCCAGCGCCGCTGGGCGTCTACGGCGCCAGCAAACTGGCCGGCGAACGGGCGATCCAGGCTGTCTTCGATGAGCACCTGATCCTGCGCACCAGCTGGGTGTATTCGACCCACGGGCGCAACTTCCTGCTGACCATGCAGCGGCTGATGCAGGAGCGGGACGCGCTGTCGGTGGTCGACAACGAAATCGGTGCGCCGACCTGGGCCGGCACGCTGGCGACGGTGACCGCTGAAATGATTCGCAAATGGCGCAACGGCAGCGGCGGCCCCATGGGGCTCTACCATCTGACCGCAACCGGCGAGACCTCCTGGTACGGCTTCGCCCTGCGCATCGCCGAGCAGTTGCGCCAGCAAGGCCGCCCTCACGCCAAGATCCTGCCAATCCCTGCGCAAGACTACCCCACCGTTGCCCAGCGCCCCCTCAATTCCCGCCTGAGCTGCGACCGCCTGCAGCACGACTGGCGCATTGAACTGCCAGATTGGGCGACGGCCATGGACCAGTGCCTCGCCACCCCTCGCACCCGGCTCGACGAACGCGGAGCGGCCTGACAAAGGCGCTGAGCGACACGCCGCGCACCTGCCGAACGTGCATAATGTGCCGCATCTACAGGCGCATCCGCATGACTCCAGTCGAATCACCCCGTCGCCCTCGCTGGCGCAATCTCGCGTTGCTGGCATTGCTGCTGTTTCCCCTGCTCTGGCCGTTGCAGCGACTGGCCGAGCGTTACTACAGCAACGAGCTGATCGAGCAGAACCGCCAGACGCTTGACCTCTATGTCGCCAACCTGCTCGGCTCGCTGCGTCGCTACGAAGTGCTGCCACGCATCCTGGGCGACCTGCCGACGCTGCGCGCAGCCCTGCGCGATGCCCAGAATCCCGCGGCCCGGGACGCGGCCAATCGGCTGCTCGATCAACTGCGCAAGCAGACCGGTGCGGACGTCATCTACCTCATGGCGCCGGATGGCACGACGCTGGCCGCGTCGAACTGGAACGACGAAGACAGCTTCGTCGATCGCAATTTCGCCTTCCGTCCCTATTTCCGTCAGGCGCTGGCCGGTGAGCTCGGTCGATTCTTCGGCCTGGGTACGACCTCCGGCAAACGCGGTTACTACTTCGGCGCCGCCGTGCGCGACGGCGAGGAAGCCCTGGGCGCACTGGTGGTGAAGGTCGACCTGGACCACACCGAGACGCTCTGGGGCAACACGCCGGAACAACTGATGGTGACGGACAACTTCGGCGTGGTGATCCTCACGTCCCGTCCCGAGTGGCGATTCCGCGCCAGCCGTGCACTAGATAACGACGAGCGGGAACAGATCGCATTCGACCGGCCCTATCCGACCCTGGAGCCACGGAACCTGACCCTCGACCTCGGCGCCTGGCTGATTCAGAGCCGCGAACTCAAGGAGATCGACTGGACGGTACGCATCCTTGCCCCGATCAGCCTGGTGGAGCGTCCGGTACGCACGGTGGTCGCGATCGGCGCCGCGACCCTGGCCGCCGTGCTCTTGCTGCTCGGCCTGATGATGCAGCGTCGCCGCCACTACCTGGAGCGCATCGCCCTGGATGCCAAGGCACGCCAGCAACTGGAGCGCCGCGTACAAGAGCGCACCCAGGACCTCGAGGCGCTGAACAGCCGCCTCAAGCAGGAGGTGCTCGAGCGCGAGCAGGCGCAGCAGGAGCTGGTCCGCGCGCAGGACGAATTGCTGCAGGCCGGCAAGCTGTCTGCCCTGGGGACCATGTCCGCCAGCATCAGTCACGAATTGAACCAGCCACTCGGCGCCATTCGCAGCTACGCGGACAATGCCGGCGTGCTGCTCGATCAGCAGCGCAACGAGGAAGCACGCGACAACCTCAAGCTGATCAGCGAACTGACGGCGCGCATGGCTTCGATCATTGCCCACCTGCGGGCCTTTGCCCGCCGTGATCGCCACGCGCCGGAGCGGGTCGCGCTGCAACCGGCCCTGGACGATGCACTGGCGCTGCTGGCCAAGCGTCGCCAGGCGATGAACGTCGAACTGATTCGCGACCTGCCGGACGCAACGCTCTGGGTCCAGGGTGGTGAAACCCGGCTGCGGCAGATCCTCGCCAATCTGCTGGCCAACGCTCTGGATGCGCTCAACGAGCGTCCTCCGATACGGCGCATCTGGCTGCGTGCCGAGCGCCAGGGCGACGGCGTGCTCTTGACGATACGTGACAACGGGCCGGGCTTTTCCGCCGAAGCGTTGCAACGTGCCCGCGAGCCCTTCTTCACCACCAAGACCAGCACCCAGGGCTGGGCCTGGGCCTCGCGATCTGCGATACCCTGGCGCGCGCGCTCGACGGCGAGCTGACCCTCGGCAATCACCGCGAGGGCGGCGCCCAGATCACCCTCTTCCTGCAATCGGCCGACCCCGGCGTGGCCTTCCCCAGCGAGGACTAGCATGACCAGCCAGATCGACCCGCAGACCCAGGTTGTCCTGGTCGACGACGATCCTCATCTGCGCAAGGCCCTGAGCCAGACGCTCGACCTCGCCGGCATCAAGGCCGTCGGTCTGGCTGACGCGCGCGGCCTCGCCGCCATGCTGCCGCCGGACTGGCCTGGCGTGGTCGTGAGCGACATCCGCATGCCGGGCATCGACGGCCTCGAGCTGCAGCAGCGGCTGCATGCACTCGACAGTGAGCTGCCGGTGCTGTTGATCACCGGCCATGGCGACATCCAGCTCGCGGTTCAGGCCATGCGCGCCGGGGCCTATGACTTTCTCGAGAAGCCCTTTCCCAGCGAAGCGTTGCTCGACAGCGTGCGGCGCGCCTTGGCCCTGCGCAAGCTGGTGCTCGACAACCGCAGCCTGCGTCTGGCCCTGGCCGACCGCCAGCAATTGTCCGGTCGGCTGCTCGGCCAGTCGCCGGCCATGCAGCGCCTGCGCGAACAGATCGGAGCGCTGGCCGGAACTCAGGCCGACGTGCTGATCCTCGGTGAAACCGGCGCCGGCAAGGAGGTGGTTGCCCGCGCCCTGCACGATCTGTCCAACCGGCGGAGCGGACCCTTCGTCGCCATCAACGCCGGCGCGCTGGCCGAATCGGTGGTGGAGAGCGAGCTGTTCGGCCACGAGGCCGGCGCCTTCACCGGTGCGCAGAAGCGTCGGATCGGCAAATTCGAGTTCGCCAACGGCGGCACCCTGTTCCTCGATGAAATCGAGAGCATGAGCCTGGACGTGCAGGTCAAGCTGCTGCGCATGTTGCAGGAACGGGTCGTCGAGCGGCTGGGCGGCAACCAGTCGATTCCACTCGACATCCGGGTCATCGCGGCGACCAAGGAAGACCTGCGCCAGGCAGCCGACCAGGGCCGATTCCGCGCCGACCTTTATTACCGGCTGAACGTTGCGCCCCTGCGCATCCCGCCGCTTCGTGAACGCAGCGAAGACGTGCTGCTGCTGTTCCGCTACTTTGCCGAAGCCGGTGCCAACCGGCACGGCCTGCCGCTGCGCGAACCTCGCCCCGAGCAGCGCGCGCAACTGCTGCGCCATAGCTGGCCAGGCAACGTGCGTGAACTGCAGAACACCGCCGAGCGCTTTGCCCTGGGCCTGGAGCTGGGGCTGGACGAAGCGCTGCCGGTGGCGCAAATCCCCGCGCCTGTGGGTAGCTCGCTGAACGATCAGGTCGATGCCTACGAGCGCGCGCTGATCGCCGCCGAACTGAGCCGCCCGCACCCCTCGCTGCGCAGCGTCGCCGAAGCCCTCGGCCTCCCTCGCAAGACCCTCCACGACAAGCTGCGCAAACACGGCCTGGTATTCACCGACGCTGGCGGAACCCCGCCCGATATGGGCGAATAGGTGGCGGTTTTCCGCCGCCCATCACGGAGCTCCACGTCCATACGGCCAGGGCAACTGGTGCGCTGACACGCGACGGACATCTTTCTCGGGTTCCATGTGCCGGCGCGGTACGGAACGAAGGCTGACGGGAAACATTGAGCTAGACGGGCCGCGTGAGAATTAATCGTCAGCTTTTGCCATCACCGGGGTAAACTCGCCCCTTACGGGAGCAAGCCATGGCCATTTGGCACAAGCCTTGCTCCCGCAACCCTAATGAGTCCGCGACACAAGCCTGCACGGGCGCAACGGCCTGGCCGATTACGCCTAGACTTGTCTTGCTGGCTACAGCCGAGTGACCGCTACGATGCGGTGGCTCACTTCACAACAAGAGGAAAAACAACAATGTTCAAGCTGACCGCCACGGCACTCGCCTGTGCACTGTCCCTGGGTATGGCAAGCCTCGCGCAGGCCGCTGATCCCATCCTGATCAAGTTCTCCCACGTCGTGGCCGAGAACACCCCGAAGGGCCAGGGCGCCATCATGTTCAAGAAGCTCGTCGAAGAGCGTCTGCCGGGCAAGGTGGAAGTGCAGGTCTACCCGAACTCCTCGCTGTTCGGTGACGGCAAGGAAATGGAAGCGCTGCTGCTGGGCGACGTTCAACTGATCGCTCCTTCGCTGGCCAAGTTCGAACACTACTCCAAGGGCGTTCAGGTCTTCGACCTGCCGTTCCTGTTCGACAACATCCAGGCGGTTGACCGCTTCCAGAAGAGCGAAGCAGGCCAGAAGCTGCTGAGCTCCATGGAAGACAAGAACATCACCGGCCTGGGCTACTGGCACAACGGCATGAAGCAGCTGTCCGCCAACAAGGAACTGCGTGAGCCGAAGGATGCCCGCGGTCTGAAGTTCCGTGTACAGGCGTCGGCCGTACTGGACGAGCAGTTCAAGGCCCTGCGCGCCAACCCGCGCAAGATGAGCTTCGCCGAGGTTTACCAAGGCCTGCAGACCGGCGTGGTCAACGGTGCCGAGAACCCTTACTCGAACATCTACTCGCAGAAGATGCACGAAGTGCAGAAGCACATCACCGAGTCCGACCACGGCCTGCTGGACTACATGCTGATCACCAACACCCAGTTCTGGAACGGCCTGCCTGAGGACGTACGCGGCGAACTGGAGCAGATCGTCGAAGAAGTGACCGTCGAGGTGAACAAGCAGGCCGACGCGCTGAACCAGAAGGCCAAGCAGGACATCCTGGCAGCCGGCACCACCGAAATCCTCGTGCTGACCCCGGAAGAGCGTGCCAAGTGGCGTGAAGCCATGAAGCCGGTCTGGCAGAAGTTCGAAGGCGAAATCGGCGCCGACCTGATCAAGGCCGCCGAAGAGGCAAACAAGGCTCAGTAAGCCTTGCCGGAGGGCGGCGAACCCGCCCTCCAACCAACCCTTGCGATAGCGACAGCCCAGTGAAAAGACAAGCGGCCGGCAGCGACAGGGTTCGCACGCTTCATGCCCGGTGCGCACGTAAAATCAGCGTTTTTCATTGCTCTGTCTTCCGGTCGGCTGACCGGCTCATGGCGCACGTTCTGTCCGCCACATCGAACAAAATGCAATCCATCGGGAGATGTCATCCATGAACGCCCTCTGGCGCGTCTGGGACCACTTCGAGGAGGGGTTCATCGCCTTCCTGCTGGCCGCCATGACGCTGGTGACCTTCGTTTACGTGGTTCTGAACAACCTCTATACCGTCTTCTACAGCATCGGCGATGCCTTCGAGCCGACCAGCGAGTTCTTCTTCATGCTGGGCGACTTCATCATCGATCTGGCCCAGTCGATGACCTGGAGCACCGCGCTGACCAAGGCCCTGTTCGCCTGGCTGATCTTCTCCGGTCTGGCCTATGGCGTACGCACCGCCGGCCACATCGGCGTCGATGCGCTGGTCAAGCTCGCGCCGCGCCCTGTGCAGCGCTACATCGGCATCCTCGCCTGCCTGTTCTGCCTCGGTTATGCCGGCCTGCTCAGCGTGGCCAGCTACGAATGGATCAAGGCCCTGTTCATCGCCAATATCGGTGCCGAAGACCTTGGTCACATCGGCATCAAGCAGTGGCATATCGGGATGATCGTGCCCATCGGCTTCGCCATGGTGTTCATCCGTTTCGGTGAAATCTTCGTGCGCATCCTGCGCAACGAGCAGACCGGGCTGGGGCTGGCCGACGAAGCCGCCGAAGCGGCCAAACTCGGTGAAGAGGAGCCGAAATAATGACTATCCTGTTCCTGTTCCTCGCGCTCTTCGCGCTGATGTTCATCGGCGTGCCGGTTGCCATCTCCCTCGGCCTCGCCGGCTCGATGACCATCATCTTCTTCAGCCCCGACTCGGTGCGATCGCTGGCGATCAAGCTGTTCGAGACCTCGGAGCACTACACCCTGCTGGCGATTCCCTTCTTCCTGCTCGCCGGCGCCTTCATGACCACCGGCGGCGTGGCCAAGCGCCTGATCGACTTTGCCAACGCCACCGTCGGCCATATCCGCGGGGGCCTGGCCATCGGCGCGGTCATGGCCTGCATGCTGTTCGCCGCACTGTCGGGCTCCTCCCCGGCGACGGTAGCGGCCGTCGGCTCCATTGCCATCGCCGGCATGGTCCGCTCGGGCTACCCGCAGGCGTTCGGCGCCGGCATCGTCTGTAACGCCGGCACGCTGGGCATCCTGATCCCGCCGTCGATCGTCATGGTGGTATACGCCGCGGCGACCGAAACCTCCGTCGGCAAGCTCTTCATGGCCGGTGTCGTGCCTGGCCTGCTGCTCGGTTTAGGGCTGATGGTGGCGATCTACATCGTCGCCGTGAAGAAAAACCTGCCCGCCATGCCGCGCGCCACCTTCCGCGAGTGGCTGTCCGCCGCGCGCAAGGCGATCTGGGGCCTGCTGCTGATGGTCATCATCCTCGGCGGCATCTACACCGGCATGTTCACCCCGACCGAAGCGGCGGCGGTGGCTGCGGTGTATTCGGCCTTCGTCGCGCTGTTCGTCTACAAGGACATCACCCTGCGCGACTGCCCGAAGGTGCTGCTGGAATCCGGCAAGCTGTCGATCATGCTGATGTTCATCATCGCCAACGCCATGCTCTTCGCGCATGTGTTGACGACCGAGCAGATTCCGCAGCAGATCACCGCCATGGTCCTCGAGGCCGGGCTGCAGCCCTGGATGTTCCTGCTGGTGGTGAACATCGTGCTGCTGGTGGCGGGGGCCTTCATGGAGCCGTCGGCGATCATCCTGATCCTGGCGCCCATCCTGTTCCCGATCGCCATTCAACTCGGGATCGACCCGATTCACCTGGGCATCATCATGGTGGTGAACATGGAAATCGGTCTGATCACGCCGCCGGTGGGCCTGAACCTCTTCGTGGCCTCAGCGGTGACCGGCATGCCGGTCACCCAGGTCATCCGCGCCGTCCTGCCGTGGCTCGCGCTGATGCTGAGCTTCCTGGTGCTGATCACCTACGTACCCGCGATCTCGCTGGCGCTGCCGAACCTGCTGGGCATGTAACGGCCCAGCGTCACCCGAAGCCCGGCCTCGCGCCGGGCTTTTTTGCATCTGGCGGTTACAGGTTGAGAATGTCGGCCGGGCGTCGGCGGAACCAGCCGGTGAGCGACAGGCGATCGGCGTGTGTCACCCGCACCTCGTGAGGAAAATCGCCAGACAGGAATACCACCAGGTCGCCCCCAACGGCGGAATGTCGAGCTGGGTACCGTCAGCGAAATGCATGCGCAACTCGCCGCCATCGCCGGGCTGCCAATCCGGATTCAGGTAGAGCACCGTGGTGACGCAGCGGCTGTCGTCGTCGCGGAAACGATCCAGATGGGTCTGGTAGAAGGCGCCCGGCGGGTAAAGGGCGAAGTGGCATTCGAATTCTTCGAGCCCGAGGAACAACGCCTGGTTGAGCGCCTGACGCAAGGCGTCCATCTGCGCAAGATAGCCATCGCAGAGCGCCGACTGGCCTGGTTCAATCCACTGGATTTGGTCCCCACGGATCCCCTCGCGTACCGCCACGGCTTCGCCACGACCAATACCGGCTGGCGCCAGCGCACCCCGGGCCTCGCGTCTGCGGCACTCTGCCGCCAGATCGAGGGTCAGATCGCTAGTAAGGAAACGACGCTGCAACGACCAACCACGCTCGGCAAGGTCGTCAATGATGGTATCGAACTGCAAGGAAGAGACTCCAGGGGACTGTCAGGAGTCTATCAGCAGCCCTTTCGCGCCTCGACAGCAACCGTCGGCGCGCTGAAAATAAACTGCCCGCCCGACAGGAGTTTCCATGCGCGCCCTTATCGCTATTGCACTGCTGGCCTTGAGCTTTCACAGCTTCGCCGACACCTATGACGAACTTTACGAGACCGCCGGCTGGACCGAACAACGCGCCAACTTCAAGGACGCGCTACTGGCGGCCCAGCAGCGCTACAAGAACACCCTCCCGCCAGCGGTCTACCAGGCCCTGGTAACCAACAGCAACCGCCGCTTTGCCGTCGACGCCATCGACCACCGCGCCAAGCAGGCCCTGCGGCAGCACCTGGACGATCCGCAGCCGGCGCTGACGTTTTTCCAGTCCCCGCTGGGCCACAAGGTCGTTGCAGCCGAGACCCTTGCCGGGCGCCGTGAGCAGCTGGCCCGCTATGAGAACGGCATTCCGCGGATGGAGGCCGGTAGCAACCGGCAACTGCTCATTCGCCATCTGGCCCAGGCCCTGCCGGCCGCCGAGGCCGGCGCGGAAGTCAGCCTGGCGCTGGCCGGTGTCGCTGCCGACAGCCTCAGTCAGATGATCCCGGGTCTGCTCGGTGGCAACCAGGCCCAGGGGTTGCTCGACAGCCAGCGTGAACGCATGCAGCAGCAGGTCGAGAGCGACCTGGATAACACGCTCCTGTTCATCTATCGCAACCTGTCCGACGCAGAGCTCGAAGAGTTCGTCGAGTTCGCCCGCTCCGACGCAGGCCAGGCGTATTACCAGGCCGCTCTTGAGGCGCTGCGCGCGGGCCTGGCCGTTGGCCTGAGCGGCGAAGAGCTCCAGGCCCAGCATGGCGCCTGAGGCTCAGCGCAACCGTTCGCTGAGAAAATCGAAATAGCGGCGACGCAGGTCCTCGCGCTCGTTCGCCAGATGGTGCCGTGCACTGGGCAGCCGCAGGATCTCCGGCGCGGCGAACTTGCTCTCGAGCACCGGCAGATTGTGCTGCCAGTCGACCGTCATGTCGGCCTCGCCCTGCACGATGAGCGGACTGTGCGCACTGGGACCGGCCCCTCGATACGCGGAATCCAGCGCGCCAGCGCCCCGACCCAGGCAGTGGGCAGGATGTCCGGCTGCAGCGGGTCCTTGGAGCGAATGAATGCCAGAAAGTCCGGATCGCCTGAATTGTCACTGAAGCGTCGCGGGATCTGCGTGGCAAAGCGGCGCACCACTTCGTAGGTAAGCCGCGACCAGCGCCAGGCACAGGGCCGCACCAGCGGTGCCAGCAGGATGCCCCGCCCCAACTCCGGTCGCGGAGGCGAGTGCAGCAGGTGATCGACGACGATGGCCGCGCCGGTGCTCTGCCCAAGCAGGTGCCAGGGGCGCGGCAGGTCGAGCCGCTTCGCCTCGTCCAGTAGCGCCTCCAGCACGGCCTGGTACTCGTCGAATTCGTTGATGCTGGCCCGCGGGCCACTGGACAGCCCATGACCCGGCAGATCGCAGGCGAGCACGGCGAAATCCATCCGCAAGCCCCAGTCGACGACGTGCCGGTACAGCCCCATGTGGTCGTAATACCCGTGCAGGACCAACAGGGTCGCGACGGGCCGTTCCGGATACCAGGCCTGGGCAACGATCTCGTAGTCATGCACGGCGAGCCGACCGAGATGCCGCCTCACCCGGTGCCGATGGGGCAGGTCGAGGCCGTAGAAGGCCTGGTAGTGGGCCGCTTCGACAGGCAGCTCGGCGCAGCGGCAAAGGGCGCGAGCCGGGCACGCAGAAGATCGGGGTCGATGACGGGGGACATGGCGGTATCTGACTTGAACGTGGCGGAATATTCAGCTCTGCGGCCGGCCATGGCAAGCTGGCGGCCCCAACGAGAGAGACCCCATGTCCAGAAAACGCACACTCGTCATCCTCATCCTGATCGCCCTGGTCTGGGGTGGCGCCATGCTGGCGGCGTTCAGATGGTTCGAGGCGCGCTACCTGCGGACTTTCGAGGGCGAGCGTGCCGAGCTGTTCTCCGGCGACGCGCTGAGCTTACCGCCCGCCTTGCGGGGTCCGGGGCCCGTGCGCTTCGTGCATTTCTGGGATCCGGGCTGCCCGTGCAACGTCGGCAACCAGCAACATCTCGCAGAGTTGCTGTCGCGCTACGCGGGCAAGGAGGTCAGATTCTATGTAGTGCAGAAGCCGGGCACCCAGGGCCGCCTGCCTGCGCAGCTTTCAGCGCTCGAGCCATTGCCGGCCCTTCCCGGTGCGGATCAGCTTCCCGCCAGCCCGGCGGTCGGCATCTGGGACCCGCAGGGTGAGCTCGCCTACCTCGGCCCGTACAGCGAAGGCGCGGTGTGCAGCTCGGACAACAGCTTCGTGGAACCCATCATCGAAGCCGTCCTCGCCGGTCGAAGCGTACGCGCCAGCCATTCGCTGGCGGTCGCCTGCTTCTGCGACTGGCAGGAACGCCATCAGCCGTAGCCTGCCCCTCAGCTATGGGCGGAGGGGGGCGTCCTGACGGCGCTGTCCAGTGGCTGCCAGCCCTGGCCGGTGGTTTCATCCATCGCCTGTCGCATGGCACGCAGGCGACGCTGCTCGGCGCGCCGCCCGACGTACCAGGCGATGAAGGTGGCCAGTGACACGACCAGCAGGATGAGACTGGCGACCGCGTTGATTTCCGGCTTCACTCCGAGGCGCACGGCGGAGAAGATTTCCATCGGCAAGGTGGTCGAGCCGGGACCGGAGACGAAGCTCGCGAGCACCAGATCGTCCAGGGACAGGGCGAAGGACAGCATGCCGCCAGCGGCCAACGAGGGCGCGATCATCGGCATGGTGATCAGGAAGAACACCTTCCATGGGCGTGCGCCCAGGTCCATCGCCGCCTCCTCTATGGACTGATCGAGCTCGCGCAGGCGAGCCATCACGATCACTGCCACATAGGCCGAGCAGAAGGTGGTGTGGGCAATCCAGATGGTCACGATACCGCGCTGGGCAGGCCAGCCGATCAGCTGTGCCATGGCCACGAACAGCAGCAACAGCGACAGGCCGGTAATCACCTCGGGCATCACCAGCGGCGCGGTGACCAGCCCACCGAAGAGCGTTCGACCCCGGAACACCGGGATACGGGTCAGCACGAAGGCGGCCATGGTGCCCAGCGCCACCGCCGCGACGGCGGTATAGGCGGCGATCTCCAGCGAGCGCATCACCGCGCCCATGAGCTGACTGTTGTCCAGCAGGCCGACGTACCACTTGACCGACCAACCGCCCCATACCGTCACCAGCCGCGAGGCGTTGAACGAGTAGATGACCAACAGCACCATCGGCAGGTAGATGAACAGCAACCCGAGCACCAGGATCAGGTTGGAAAAGCTGTAGCGCTTCATAGCTTGCCCTCCAGTTCCTTGCTCTGGTTGCGGTTGAACAGAATGATCGGCACCAGCAGGATCGCCAGCATCACCACCGCCAGGGCGGAGGCCACCGGCCAGTCGCGGTTGTTGAAGAACTCCTGCCACAACACCTTGCCGATCATCAGCGTTTCCGGGCCGCCAAGCAGTTCGGGAATGACGAACTCGCCGACCACCGGAATGAACACCAGCATGCAACCGGCGATGATGCCGTTCTTCGACAGCGGCACGGTGATTTTCCAGAACGCGCTGAGGTTGCTCGCACCGAGGTCGGATGCCGCCTCGAGCAGGCTGAAGTCGTGCTTCACCAGGTTGGCGTACAGCGGCAGGATCATGAACGGCAGGTAGGAATAGACCACGCCGATGTACACCGCGAGATCAGTGTTGAGGATTTGCAGCGGCGCGTCGATCAACCCCAGCCCCTGCAGCAGCCCGTTGAGAATGCCGTTGCTGCTGAGGATCCCCATCCAGGCGTAGACACGGATCAGGATGGCGGTCCAGGTCGGCATCATCACCAGCAGCAGCAACACGGTCTGCACGTCCTTGCGGGCGCGGGCGATGGCGTAGGCCATCGGATAACCGATCAGCAAGCACAATAAGGTGCTGAAAAAGGCGATCCGCAGCGATCCGGCATAGGCGGCCCAGTAGAGGTCGTCTTCGCTGAGGAAGATGTAGTTACCCAGATTGATCAGCACCTGAAGCTGCTGGTCGGCATAGGCGAAGATATCGGTGTAAGGCGGGATCGCCACGTCGGCTTCGGAAAAGCTGATCTTCAGCACGATGGCGAACGGCGCCAGGAAGAACAGCGCCAGCCACAGGAAGGGCACGCCGATGACCAGGCGACGTCCGGCATTCAGGGGCGAGCGCCTCATGCTTGCAGCACCACGCCGCTGTCATCCCACCAGTAGACGAACACTTCTTCCTCCCAGGTCGGCAGTTTGACGTGGCGCTCGGCGTTGGCCATGAAGGCCTGCAACACGCCACCGGACGGCAGCTTCACGTAATACACCGAGTGCCCGCCCAGATAGGCGATGTCATGCACGATGCCCTTCGCCCAGTTGTAGCCGGGCCGCTCCAGTTCCGGTAACTGGGAGGCGATCAACAGCTTCTCCGGGCGCAGCGCATAGGTGATGTGCTTGTCCTGTGCGCGGGTACTGATGCCGTGGCCGACATAGATCGGGTTCTCCAGCGTCGGGCAGGCGATGATCGCGTGATCGCCCATGTCCTCGACCAGCTCACCCTCGAACAGGTTGACGTTGCCGATGAACTCGCAGACCAGGCGGCTCGCCGGGGTCTCGTAGATGTCCATCGGGCTGCCAACCTGGGCGATCCAGCCCAGGTGCATGATGGCGATGCGCTCGGCCATGGTCATGGCCTCTTCCTGGTCGTGGGTCACCATTACGCAAGTCACGCCGACGCGCTCGATGATCTGCACCAGCTCCAGCTGCATCTGCGAGCGCAGCTTCTTGTCCAGCGCGCCCATTGGCTCGTCAAGCAGCAGCAGCTTGGGCCTTTTCGCCAGAGAACGGGCCAGGGCCACGCGCTGACGCTGGCCGCCGGACAGCTGATGCGGCTTACGCTTGGCGTACTGGGTCATCTGCACCAGGCCGAGCATTTCGTCGACCCGCGCCTTGATCTCGTCCTTTGGCAGGCCGTCCTGCTTGAGGCCGAAGGCGATGTTCTGTTCCACCGTCATGTGCGGGAACAGCGCATAGGACTGAAACATCATGTTGATCGGCCGCTCGTAGGGCGGCATGTCGGTGATGTCCTGGCCGTCGAGGAAGATGCGACCCTCTGTGGGCCGCTCGAAGCCGGCCAAAATACGCAGCAGGGTGGACTTGCCCGAGCCGGACCCACCCAGCAGCGCGAAGATCTCGCCCTGATGGATGCTCAGCGAGACGTCATCGACCGCCACCGTTTCATCGAACTTCTTGGTGACGCGATCGATCTTCAGCAGCACCTGCTTGTTCTGGCTCTCACCGGTGAGGGCCTTTTTGTAGGCGCTGGAGGCTACGGCCATGCGCGAACTCCCGAATGAAAAATGAACCCGGCACCGCCGGAGGAAATCTGTGTGCAGGCGCCGCGGAGGGCGGATAACCCACCCGAGGCACCCGGTATCGTCATTGGCCGGACTTGACCTTGGTCCAGGTACGGGTCATCAGGCGCATCACCTTCGGTGGCAGCTCGGCCGACACGTAAAGGCGATCGAGCACCGCTTGCGGTGGGTAGACCGCCGGGTCGTTGCGCACTTCCTGGTCCATCAATGCATCCGCCTTCGCGTTGGGGTTGGCATAGCCGACATAGTCACTCACCGACGCGATCACCTCGGGCTTGAGCAGATAGTTGATGAAGGTGTGGGCCTGCTCGACGTTCTGCGCATCGGCCGGGATGGCCAGCATGTCGAACCAGAGGTTGCCGCCCTCTTTCGGAATCGAATAGGCGATGTCGATGCCCTTGCCGGCCTCGTCAGCCCGCGCGGCGGCCTGGAAGACGTCACCGGAGAACCCGGCGGCGATGCAGATATTGCCATTGGCCAGGTCGGAAACGTACTTGGACGAATGGAAATAACGCACGTACGGGCGAATCTCCAGCAATTTGGCTTCGGCCTTGGCGTAATCGTCCGGGTTCTCGCTGTTGGGGTCGAGCCCGAGGTAGTTGAGCATCGCCGGGATCATTTCGTCGGCCGAGTCGAGCAGAGCGATGCCGCAGCCGGCCAGCTTCTTGGCGTTTTCGGGCTCGAAAATCACCGCCCAGGAGTCGACCTTTTCGATGCCCAGCGCGGTCGTGACCTGTTCGACGTTATAGCCGATGCCATTGGTGCCCCACAGATAGGGCGCGGCGTAGGCGTTACCCGGGTCGTTCTTCTCGAGCTGCTTGAGCAGCGACGGGTCGAGATTTTCCCAGTTCGGCAGCTTGGACCTGTCCAGTTTCTGGAAGGCGCCGGCCTTGATCTGCTTGCCAAGGAAATGGTTGGACGGCACCACCACGTCGTAGCCTGTCCGGCCGGCGAGCAGTTTGCCTTCAAGCGTCTCGTTGGAATCGAAGACATCGTAGACCGGCTTGATGCCCGTCTCCTTCTCGAATTCTTCCAGCGTCGTTTCGCCGATATAGTCCGACCAGTTGTAGATGTGTACGGAGGCAGCCTGGGCCGAAACGGCACCACTGACGGCAACGGCGACGATGAGCGACTTCAGTGTCGTGCGCATGGAATGGTCCTCTTTGTGGCAGCCGCCAGGCGCTCAGCAAGGCGAAAGGCGGGCTGTTTATTTGAAAAACCTCTAAAAATCAACTGGCAGAACGCAACTGCCGATGCGCCCGTACCTGGGAAGTACCGCCTGTAGCCCTGTTTGGCCCGGACGGCGAGCGCCGTGCCGGGCTATCTGGAACACCGCAGGGCCGGTGGCCCTGCGCTCCGGCCAGGCCTGCCGGCCTGGCCGAACGGGGTCCATCAACGCCCCGACTTGATCTTGGTCCAGCTGCGAGTCATGGCGCGCTGGGTCTTCGGTTCCAGATCCGGGAAGGTGTACAGCTTCTTCAGCACTTCCTGGCTCGGATAGATGCCCGGGTCGGTACGAATCGCCTCATCGACCAGCGGCGTGGCCTTGGCGTTGCCGTTGGGGAACTGTACGTAGTTGGTGATGGAGGCCATGACGTCGGGCTTCATCAGGTAGTTGAGGAAGACATGGGCGTTTTCGACGTTCTTCGCATCGGCCGGGATGGCCAGCATGTCGAAGAAGGTACCGGCGCCTTCCTTCGGAATGTTGTAGCTGACCTTGACCTGGCCACCGGCCTCTTCGGCGCGCGCCTTGGCCTGGTAGATGTCGCCGGAATAGCCGATGGCGACACAGACGTTGCCGTTGGCCAGGTCCGAGATGTACTTCGAGGAATGGAAGTAGGCCACGTTCGGGCGGATCTGCATGAACAGCTCCTCAGCCTTCTTCAGCTCGTCGCTCTTGTTGCTGTCCGGCTCGTAGCCCAGGTAATGCAGCGCGGCGGGCAGAATCTCGGTCGGCGAATCGAGGAAGGACACGCCGCATGCCTTCAGCTTCTCCATGTTCTCGGGCTTGAATACCAGATCCCAGGAGTCGACCGGCGCGTCCTCGCCCAGTGCCGCCTTGACCTTTTCCGGGTTGTAGCCGATGCCGATGGTGCCCCACATGTACGGCACGGCGTACTGGTTGCTCGGGTCGCTCGGCTCCAGTGCCTTGAGCAGGTCCTGGTCGAGGTTTTCCCAGTTCGGCAGCTTGCTCTTGTCGAGCTTCTGGAATACGCCGGCCTTGATCTGCTTGGCCAGGAAGGGGTTGGACGGGACCACGACGTCGTAGCCGGAGCTGCCGGCCAGCAGCTTGGCTTCCAGCACTTCGTTGCTGTCGAACACGTCGTAGACGACCTTGATGCCGGTTTCCTTGGTGAAGTTATCCAGAGTGTCTTCGGCGATGTAGTCGGACCAGTTGAAAACGTGCAGTACCTTGTCTTCGGCCTGTGCAGCGCCGGCGACCGCGCCGGCCAGCGTCAATGCGAGTAGCGTCTTGGCAAAGGGTTTCATCCGTGCAGCTCCTGTTGTGATCATTTGTATCGGGGCTAGGGACAGGACACGCCGGGCCCGGCTCGCTCGCCAATTCCCGTTGCGCCTGGATTACTAGTGCGGCTGTGCCGGCATCGACACACCCCTCGGTAAGTCAGGCCAGAACACGCGCGCAGTCTGGCAAGTTCGGTGGCTTTTTTCAACAGGCCGGACGCGCTTTGCAGCGGACTCGTTGGCATTGCCGGCACCGCGCCATCCGCTCGCGGGGCATGGTCCCGCCCTTCATCCATGAACGTCCTTCGCCGTGGCGTCGAGGCACAGCCTGACTTTACCGATCAGCTCGTCGATCTGCGCCTCGTCGATCACCAGCGGCGGCGAAATGATCATGGTGTCCCCCACCGCGCGCATCACCAGGCCATTGCGGAAGCAATGCTCGCGGCAGAGCATGCCGACGCCTGACTCGGCGAAGCGCTCGCGGGTTTTCTTGTTCTTCACCAGCTCCAGCGCACCGAGCATGCCGACACCACGCGCCTCGCCTACCAGCGGGTGCTCGACCAGCTCACGCCAGCGAGACTGCAAATAGGGTGCCGTCTTCGTCTTCACGCGCTCGACGATCTTTTCGTCGCGCATGATGCGAATGTTCTCCAGCGCTACCGCGGCGGCGACCGGGTGCCCTGAATAGGTAAAGCCGTGGTAGAACTCGCCGCCTTCGTTGAGCGTGTGCACCACTTCGTCGCGCACCACCACGCCGCCCATCGGCAGGTAGCCGGAGGTCAGTCCCTTGGCGATTGGCATCAAGTCCGGCGCGTTGCCGTAGTAGTCGCTGCCGAACCACTCGCCAGTGCGCCCGAAGCCGCAGATCACCTCGTCGGCGACGAAGAGAATGTCGTAGCGCGCCAGGATCTCGCGAATCTTCGGCCAGTAGCTGTCCGGCGGAATGATGACGCCGCCGGCGCCCTGGATCGGCTCGGCGATGAAGGCCGCGACCCTGTCTTCACCGACTTCGAGAATCTTCTGCTCCAGCTGCTCGGCGACACGCACGCCGAATTCGTCCGGGTCCATGTCGCCGCCTTCACCGAACCAGTAGGGCTGGTCGATATGCTCGATCCCCGGGATCGGGCCGTCGCCCTGCTCGTGCATCGCCTTCATGCCGCCCAGGCTGGCACCCGCAACGGTGGACCCGTGGTAGCCATTCCAACGGCCGATCACCACCTTTTTCTGCGGCTGACCCTTGATCGCCCAGTAATGGCGCACCATGCGCAGCACGGTGTCGTTCGCCTCCGAGCCGGAGCCGGTGAAGAACACGTGGTTCATGCCCTCGGGTGCGATCTCGGCGATGGCCTTGGCCAAGGCCAGCGCCGGAGGATGTGCGGTCTGGAAGAAGAGGTTGTAGTAAGGCAGTTCGCGCATCTGCTTCGTCGCGGCCTCGACCAGCTCCTCACGACCGTACCCCAGGTTGACGCACCAGAGCCCGGCCATGGCATCGAGGATCCGATGACCCTCGCTGTCCCACAGATAGACGCCCTCGCCCCGGGTGATGATCCGCGTCCCCTTGGCGTTCAGCGCCTTGTAGTCGGTGAACGGCGGCAGGTGATGGTCACGGCTCAGGGCTTGCCACTGCAGGGTTTGCGAATCGCTCATCAATCACCTCTTTGAAAGTTTTTGGAGCCAGACGCCGGAGCCTCTTGCCAGCCTTCGGCTTCCGGCTTGCAGCTGCGTTTAGACCGACAACATCAGGAATTCGCGCTCCCAGGAGCTGATCACCCGGTTGTAGTTCTCCTGCTCGGCGCGCTTGACCGCGATATAACCGGTGATGAACTTCGGGCTCAGGTACTTGCGCAGCTCGCGGCAGTTCTCCATGCGCTCCAAGGCGGTTTCAAGGGTCAGCGGCAGGCGCAGGTTGCGGCGCTCATAGCCACGGCCGCGCACTTGGGGGCTCGGGTTGAGCTCCTCGACCATGCCGATGTAGCCGCACAGCAGGCTCGCGGCGATCGCCAGGTAGGGATTGGCATCGGCGCCGGCCAGCCGGTTCTCGACCCGACGGTTCTGCGGATCGGAATCCGGCACCCGCAGCCCCACGGTGCGGTTCTCCTCGCCCCATTCCACGTTCACGGGCGCCGAGGTATCGGGCAGGAAGCGGCGGAACGAATTGACGTTCGGTGCGAACATCGGCAGTAGCTCGGGGATGTACTTTTGCAGCCCGCCGACATGGTGCAGGAACAGCTGGCTCATGGAGCCGTCCGGGCTGGAGAAGATGTTGCGCCCGGTTTCGAGGTCCACCACGCTCTGGTGCAGGTGCATGGCGCTGCCCGGCTCGCCGGTCATGGGCTTGGCCATGAACGTGGCGGCGACGTTGTGCTTGAGCGCCGCCTCGCGCATGGTGCGCTTGAACACGAGGATCTGATCGGCCAGGTGCAGCGCTTCGCCGTGACGGAAGTTGATTTCCATCTGCGCGGTGCCTTCCTCGTGAATCAGGGTGTCCAGGTCCAGCCCCTGCGCCTCGCACCAGTCGTACATGTCTTCGAACAGCGGGTCGAACTCGTTCGCCGCGTCGATGGAAAAACGACTGCCGGCCCGTCTCCTGCCGTCCGGAGCGGCCGATCGGCGGCTGGAACGGCAGGTCCGGGTCCTCGCAGCGCTTGGTCAGATAGAACTCCATTTCAGGCGCGACGATCGGCTGCCAGCCTTTGTCGGCGTACATCTTCAGTACGCGCTTGAGGATGTTGCGCGGCGAGATCTCGATGGGGTTGCCCATCTTGTCGTAGGTGTCGTGGATCACCTGGGCGGTGGGCTCGATGGCCCAGGGCACCAGGAATACGGCATCGGCATCGGGGCGGCAGAACATGTCGATGTCCGCCGGGTCGAGCAATTCGTAATAGATGTCGTCCTCGACGTAGTCACCCGTCACCGTCTGCAGCAGCACGCTTTCGGGCAGCCGCATGCCTTTTTCGTCGAGGAACTTGTTGGTCGGGGAAATCTTGCCGCGGGCGATGCCGGTCAGGTCGCTGATCAGGCATTCCACCTCGGTGATCTTGCGTTCTTTCAGCCAGCCGGTGAGCTGGTCAAGCTTGCTGGACATATCGACCTCAGAATTGATGTTACGAGCGCCGTGCCGGCTGCGCTCAGCGCCGTCCTGCGCGTTCCCGGCAGGCGTGGGCAAAGCCCTCGAACAAGGCCAGGTAGTACGGGTGCTCGTGCACCTTCCATTCAGGATGCCATTGCACGCCCAGGGCGAAACTGCGTGCGCCCTCGACGGAAAACGCCTCGATCAACCCGTCCGGTGCCAGCGCCTCGATGCGCAGCCCCTGGCCGAGCCGCTCGACGCCCTGACCATGCACCGAGTTGACCTCGATGGTCCGGGGCAGCCCGAGCTGCTCGAGCAGGCCACCGGGCTGAACGTGCAGCGGATGGCTGAGCCCATACTGCACCTCCACCGGATCGTCGGCACGCTCGCGATGATCGGCATACCGGCCGACTTCATGGACCTTCTGGTGCAGGCTGCCACCGAAGGCCACGTTCATTTCCTGGAAACCACGGCAGACGCCGAATACAGGCACGCCGGCGTCCACCGCTGCACGAATCAAGGGCAGCGTGAGGCGGTCACGAGAAGGGTCGTGCGGCGTGCCCTCGGCACTGGCCGGGCCACCGTAATGATGGGGCTCGACATTCGACGGCGAGCCGGTGAAAAGCAGACCGTCTACGCTATCGAGTAGGGCACCGGGATCGATCAGCTCACCCAGGGCCGGAATCACCAGCGGCATGCCGGCAATGGCGGCAGCACGCAGGTACTTGTCCCCGGCGATGTGGAAACTGTGGTGGCCGATCTGCCTGGTACAGGCCGAAACGCCGATCAATGGCACGCGAGGCATGGGATACTCGTCTTTCCGGTTAGGGCTCGTCGGAGAGTAGTCTTGTTCATTTTTATAGACAATAGCCAAGCATTGGCGTGTCGCAAAGCCGCCCATTCGATTGATCGGATGCAGGCCAATCGCCCCAAAAACGCCCACTGTGGGCCTTCACAGGGCACTTCCGGGCGCTATTGACAGCGACAAGGCTTTTCGATTGACTCCAAGACGAGCCGTTTGATGATTGAAATTTTTAACAATTAAGGTGCTTCATCATGCTTCCCCGCCGCGTGCCGTTCAGCTCAACGAAGCGAACGCGTTTCTCAAGGAACACCCGGAGGTTCAGTACGTCGACCTGCTGATTGCAGACATGAACGGCGTCGTCCGAGGCAAGCGCATCGAGCGCGGCAGCCTGCACAAGGTGTATGAGAAAGGCATCAACCTCCCCGCCTCGCTGTTCGCCCTGGACATCAATGGCATTACCGTCGAGAGCACCGGGCTGGGCATGGACATCGGCGATTCCGACCGGACCTGCTTCCCGATCCCCAACACCCTGAGTAACGAACCCTGGCAGAAACGCCCCACCGCTCAGCTGCTGATGACCATGCACGAGCGCGACGGCTCACCGTTTTTCGCCGACCCCCGCGAAGTGCTGCGCCAGGTGGTCAGCAAGTTCGACGAACTGGGCCTGACCATCTGCGCCGCGTTCGAGCTGGAGTTCTACCTGATCGACCAGGAGAACGTGAACGGCCGCCCGCAACCGCCGCGCTCACCGATCTCGGGCAAGCGCCCGCACTCCACCCAGGTCTACCTGATCGATGACCTCGACGAGTACGTCGACTGCCTGCAGGACATCCTCGAAGGCGCCAAGGAGCAGGGCATACCCGCCGATGCCATCGTCAAGGAAAGCGCCCCGGCGCAGTTCGAAGTCAACCTTCACCACGTCGCCGATCCGATCAAGGCGTGCGACTACGCCGTGCTGCTCAAGCGACTGATCAAGAACATCGCCTACGACCACGAGATGGACAGCACCTTCATGGCCAAGCCCTATCCGGGCCAGGCCGGCAACGGGCTGCACGTGCACATCTCGCTGCTGGACAAGAATGGCAACAATATTTTCGCCACCGACAACCCGTTGGAAAGCGACACGCTGCGCCACGCCATCGGCGGCATTCAGCAGACCATGGCGGCCTCGATGGCCTTTCTCTGCCCCAACGTCAATTCCTACCGGCGTTTCGGCGCGCAGTTCTACGTGCCGAACGCGCCGTGCTGGGGGCTGGACAACCGCACCGTGGCGCTGCGCGTCCCGACCGACAGCCCCGATGCGGTGCGCATCGAGCATCGCGTGGCCGGTGCCGACGCCAATCCGTACCTGCTGTTGGCCGGCGTGCTCGCCGGGGTTCACCACGGCCTGACCAACAAGATCGAGCCCGATCAGCCGATCGAGGGCAACTCTTACGAGCAGGTCGAGCAAAGCCTGCCGACCAACCTACGCGACGCCCTGCGTGAACTCGATGACAGCGAGATCATGGCCCGCTACATCAACCCCGACTACATCGACATCTTCGTCGCCTGCAAGGAAAGCGAGCTGGCCGAGTTCGAGCACTCGATCTCCGACCTGGAATACAACTGGTACCTGCATACCGTCTGAGCGGACGGTTGCGCGGGCGCACGTGGCGGTGCGCCCGTCGCCCCTACCGCGGCACGCCGGGTAACTGGCCCATGGCGTAGGCAAGCGCACTCAGGTTGTAGGGCTTGGTCACCACCGGCACCTGATCGAAGCGCTCGGGGATGGCTGTACGAGCGCCATAGCCGGTGGCGAAGAGGAACGGACGCTGCTCGGCCTCGAGTTCGGCGGCGATGCCCAGGCTGGTTTCGCCAGCCAGATTGACGTCGAGCACCACCAGATCGAACCGATCGAGCCGCAGGGCACGACGCGCATCGTCCAGCGAGCCGGCGATCTCGACCTGCACACCCGCATCCTCCAGCATGGTCTGGGCATCTAGGGCAATCATCATGCTGTCCTCGACCAGAAGCAGGCGCAGGCCGGCTATGGAGCTGGTTGTCCGCTTCGCCGCGTCGGCCCGCCGCGGTTGGTCCGCGCTCGGCGAGACGTGCTCGGCCGGAACCATGAAGAACGCGAACAGGCCCTCGGGCCTGAATTCCACGCGCGCCTCGCCTTGCAGTTCGAAAGCGATGGTGCGCTCGGTCACGATGCTGCCGAAGCCTCGGCGCGTCGGAGCCTGAACGATCGGTCCGCCGCTCTCGTTCCATTCGATCTCCAACCCGCGCCCCTCGACCAGCCGCCAGGTCACGGCCAGTTGCCCGCCCGGCACGCTGAGCGCACCGTACTTCGCCGCATTGGTCATCATCTCGTGGAACACCAGCGCGAGCGTCTGATAGGCGCGCACATCGAGCAGCACCGCATCGCCCGTCAGTTGCACGCGCTCGTCCGGCTCGTCCTCGCGGCACCAGGCGCGCGCTTCGGACTCTAGCAGCGCGCGGAGATGCGTCGAGGTACCGCTGGGTGCGTTGATCTGGTCGTGGGCGCTGGCCAGCGCCTGGATGCGCCGCTCGACCTCCTCGGTGAACGCCTCGACCGAAGTCGCCTGCTGGGCGCTTTGACGGGTCGTTGCCAGCACCAGGCTGAGTACGTTCTTTACCCGATGATTGAGTTCGGCGATCAGCAGGGACTGGCTGTCCTGGGCGCGTTGACGCTCGGTGGCGATCAGCTCGGAGCGTCGCAGCACCACCTCGAGCAGGGCCACCCGGAGCGTTTCGGCGACCCGCCGCTCGCTGGTCGTCCACGGCTGGGCGTGGCCCCGGACCGTCTCGCGCCATGCCTCGAAGCTGCTACGCGGATGCAGCTTGCCGGTCGCCGGGTCCCGCTGGGTCGCCTTGTCAGGATTGCCGCCCCAGCTCACCGTCTGGATCAGCTCGCGGCGGAAGAACAGGAGGTAATCCTGCGCCACTCGCGAGATGGGGATCGCCAGCACGCCGCTGGCGCATTCGGCAAACCGGCCCGCGGCGGCGAAATGTTCGGAGAGCGACGACGTGGCGTAAATACGGTCGGCGGGCATCCGCTCGAGAAAGGCGATCAGCTCGGCGATGGCGTCCTCGGGCGGCAGCATGCCGCGCCCGCTGAGCGCTCCGTTGGACCAGACCGCCATGCCATCGCAGGCGATCATGCTGTTGAGCATGTCGGCATAGCGATCCAGATCTTCGAAGACGGTGTCTCGCGGGGACATGGCCGCCAGCAACTGATCGTGTGCATCCTGCGCCAGGGACAGTCGCTGCTGCTCGTGCTGCTGCTCGCGCGCGTCGATCTGCAACGACAGCATCTGACCAAACAGCTCGGCCGCCGAGCACAGCGCGCCGCTAAGGTAATGGGGCTCGCCATGGTGGCAGGCGATCAAGCCCCACAGGCGATCGCCCTTCATCAGGCTGACCGTCAACGTCGCCCGGACCCCCATGTTGCGCAGGTATTGGATGTGAACGGGCGATACGCTGCGCAGCGCCGCCAGGCCCAGGTCGAGCGGCAGTCCGTCCGGGCCGCGCCCCGGCAGCACCGGCACCGGCTGGTAATCGACGTCAGGGATGAGGCGCAGGGGCTGGCGACGGTAGAGCGTGCGCGCCTGTGCGGGAATGTCGGTGGCGGGGTAACGCAGACCGAGATAGGACTCGGTACCCGGCCGTACGGCCTCGGCCACGACCTCACCTGAATCGTCATGCAGAAACCGATAGATCATCACCCGGTCGTAGCCGGTCACCGCCCGCATCTGTTGCGCGGCGAGCGTCAGCAATCGCGCGACCGTTGGCGCACGGCGCAGGCGCCCCGCCAGGCCGCGCAACAGGCTGACCCCGTTCGCGTCCGAGCCCTGCACCGCTGGCGTCGCCTCGATCACTGCAAGACCGTCGGCCATGTGCACCGTCAGGTCATATCGCTGCGCCCCGACGTCCAGCGCCAGGCAATCCAGGCGCTCTGCCGTACCGGCGAGCATGGCCGTCTGCAACTGGTTGCGCACCGCGTGGACGGTCTCGAGCGGCAACACACGATCGAGCGGCTGCCCCAGCAGCGACGCCGGCTCGACGCCGCTGAAGAATGCCTGGCAATTCGCCGAGACATGCGCGATGGACCAGTCGGGCAAGGTGCAGCCCAGCAACACGCCGTGCGGCTGGATGGCCCCCGGCAGATGGATCGGCTCTTGGGCACAATCCAGAGTGGCGTCAGAGGGTGTCGTATCAGTCAACGCAACGCTTCTCCTGCGGCTTTGGAACCTGTTTCGTCGAACGGCTCATGACATCCGACCAGCGTAGCGGCGATATGCTCACGAAAGCGTGCATACCACACCCGGCGAGGCGGTAATCGCTCGGGCCCGAATGGCTCAGGTCCCGGCGTGCATGGATGAAGATGAACAGAAGGCGGCTGGCCCCGCTGACCAGCGGATGATTGCGTCCCACACCGTCATGGCTTCCAATACGGCACCTGGGCGGCGTTCGCCGAGCCGGCCCCAGGCCGTGGACGCCTTCAGTCCTCGCAACTGCCCCGGTGGGCCGGCGTAACCACCCCACCTTGCAACCATAGGATCTTCAATGACCACCCTGACCTCCACGCCCCGCCAAGACGGTTACCACATGCCTGCCGAATGGGCACCGCACAGTCAGACGTGGATGGTCTGGCCGCAGCGCCCTGACAACTGGCGTGACAACGGTGCGCCGGCCCAGGCCGCCTTTGCTGCCGTGGCCACCGCCATCGCGCGTTTCGAGCCGGTGACCGTCTGCGCCATGCCCGAACAGTTCCACACCGCCCGCGCCGCGCTGGCCGATGCGCGCATCCGCGTGGTGGAAATGAGCACCGACGATGCCTGGGTGCGCGACACCGGTCCAACCTTCGTCATCGACGGCCACGGCGGGCTGCGCGGCGTGGACTGGACGTTCAACGCCTGGGGCGGGCTCGACGGCGGGCTTTACGCCGACTGGCAGCGCGACGATGAAGTGGCCCAGAAGATTCTAGAGATCGAGCGCTGCGATCGCTACCGCACCGAGGGCTTCGTGCTTGAGGGCGGCTCCATTCACGTGGACGGTGAAGGCACCCTGATCACCACCGAAGAATGCCTGCTCAACCGCAACCGTAACCCGCACCTGTCGCGCGAAGCGATCGAGGCGGTCTTGCGTGATCACCTGTCCATCGACAAGGTCATCTGGCTGCCGCACGGCCTGTTTAACGACGAGACCGACGGCCACGTCGACAACTTCTGCTGCTTCGTGCGCCCTGGCGAAGTGCTTCTGGCCTGGACCGACGACCCGACCGACCCCAACTTCGAACGCTGCCAGGCGGCCATGGCGGTGTTGGCGCAGGCCCGTGATGCGAAGGGCCGCGCGATCACCGTGCACAAGATGCCGATCCCCGGCCCGCTGCATGCCACCGAAGCGGAGTGCGCCGGTGTCGTTGCGCTGGACGGCAGCCAGCCGCGCGATCCGTCGATCCGACTGGCCGGCAGCTACGTGAACTTCCTCATCGTCAATGGAGGCATCATCGCGCCCGCGTTCGGCGACCCGCTGGACGCCGAGGCCGAGCGAATCCTCGCCGAGGTATTTCCCGAACATCGGGTGGTCATGGTGCCGGGTCGGGAGATTCTGCTGGGCGGCGGCAACATTCACTGCATCACGCAGCAGCAGCCACAGGCCTGACCCGACCGCCGCCACGGCCCTTGGCGGCGGCGATCAGCGGATCATGAGGGGAATCAGCCGACGATCACCTGGTTCTTGCCTAGGCGCTTGGCGCTGTACATGGCCGCGTCGGCGCGCGCGGACAGGGCGCTGAGGTCCGTGTCGCTGGCCCGCAGGTAGGTCACCCCGAGGCTCGCGGTCACGCCGAAACGCTGGCCGTCAGCGCTGGTGAAGACCAGCCGCTGAATTTCCCGCTGCAAGCGCTCGGCGATCTGCTCGGCCAGGTCCGGCTGGCAACCGGGCAACAGCAGCGCGAACTCCTCGCCCCCGATGCGCCCGAACAGGTCGCCGCGGCGCAGCACCGAGGAGCCACACTGGGCGACCCGCTGCAGCACCTGATCGCCCATCTGGTGACCGTGGGTGTCGTTGATGCGCTTGAAATCATCGATGTCGAGCAACAGAAACGCCATCGGTGAGGCGTACTGGCGAGCCAGGTCGAACTCGCGCTGGGCGCATTCGAAGAAGTGCCGGCGGTTGCTGCTCTGGGTCAGCACGTCGATGGTGGCCAAACGCTGGAGTTCACCTTCGAGCTGTTTCTTTTCGGTGATGTCCTCGGCGATGCCGACGATGATGGGGCCATGTTCGGAGTCGGCGCGGCGCGCCACGAAACACTTGTCACTCAGCCAGCGCAACTGCCCGTCAGCCCGAATGATGCGGTACTCGCGCTCCTCGACGGCGCCCTTTTCGAGCACGTCGAGCATGGTCTGCTGGGCATATTCGACATCGTCGGGGTAGACGCTGTTGCGCCACTCGCCGAAATCGGCCAGCAGCAGGGCAGCGGAACGGCCGAAAATCTGCTCGTAGGCGGGGCTGACATAGATCATCTGCTGGGCCTTCCAGTCGAAGGCCCAGAGCACCGCATTGACCGCTCCCATGAGTGTACTGAACAGGTGCTCGCGCTCGCTCAGTCGCTCGACCTCGGCGCGCGCGTGCATCAGCGCCAGAAGGGTCTGAGCCTCGGTGGGGGGGACGATGCCCTGGCCGGTTTCGCTGCGCTGCTTCAACAGATTCATACCTGCGTTCCAGAAAGGCGCCAGCTACCGGCGGCGTGCCGGCGCAGCTGTCGCTGACAAAAGAATGCAGTTCAGAGAGTGCCGCCTACCTAAAGTTCCGGCCGGCGCGACCCTCAGCGATCGCGCCGATCAGAGGTCGTCAGCGGGCGACGGCCGGCATCAGCGAGTAGGTCCGCAGATGCTCGGCGAACTCGCGAAGCGACTGGATGCCACTCGCCTCGGCTTCCTGCACCCATTGTTTGATGGCATTGAGCATTTCGTGGCCGTTGGCGCTGGTGCGGGTCCAGATCTGCTGCAGCGCCAGGCGTTGTTCGTAGATCACCTTGAGCGACTGGCTCTGCTCGAGGATCACCGCGATGCGCGCATGCTGCTCGTCGTGCAGCAGGCTCGGTTCACGGGCCAGCAGGCGCTTGGCACGGCGCAGGTGATGGCGCACGGAGGTGTCGGCGCGCTCCAGCTCCAGGCGTACCAGCGGGCCGATGACCAGCTTGCGGTACTGCGCCATGATCTGGAAACGGTTGTTGAGGATCGCCATGGCGCTGTCCATGTCGAGCTGGTGCTTGGCACTGACGCGGTGAGCGATCGGCGCCGTACGGTTCACCTTGGCCAGGCCGAACAGGCTGAACAGCTTGATCCAGGCCCAGCCCATGTCGAATTCCCACTTGCGCACCGAGAGCTTGGCCGAGTTCGGGTAGGTGTGGTGGTTGTTGTGCAGCTCTTCGCCTCCGATCAGGATGCCCCAAGGCACCAGGTTGGTTGCCGCGTCGCGGCACTCGAAGTTGCGGTAGCCCACCGCATGGCCCAAGCCGTTGACCACACCGGCAGCCCAGAACGGAATCCAGATCATCTGTACCGCCCAGACGGTCAGACCGACGACGCCGAACAGGGCGAGGTCGATCGCCAGCATCAGGACGATGCCCATATTGGGAAAGCGCGTATAGAGGTTACGCTCGATCCAGTCGTCCGGGCAGTTCTTGCCGTAGATGCGCAGGGTGTCCTCGTTCTTCGCTTCTTCCATGTAGAGCTCCGCGCCGCGCCGCAGAACGGTGCCGAGGCCCTTCTGAACCGGGCTGTGAGGGTCCTCCTCGGTTTCGCATTTGGCGTGATGCTTGCGGTGGATGGCGGTCCACTCACGGGTGTTCATGGCGGTGGTCAGCCACAGCCAGAAGCGGAAGAAGTGCTTGAGCCCGGCATTCAGCTCGAGCGAGCGATGCGCCGAATACCGGTGCAGGTAGACCGTCACCGCCACGATGGTGACGTGGGTCAGGAGCAAGGTGGCCACAACCACCTGCCAGGCGGAAAGGCCGAGAAAACCGGAATACCACATAAAAAGGTGCTGCCTCGCGTTGTAAGGTGTCGCGGACCCGCAGAGGGCAGGCCGGCTGCCATTATTCTCCGCTCCCTGCCTATATACGCCGCCGTCCGTCGTTCTGCGTTCTTTTTTCGTTTCAGGGTCTGACAGAACCATCCCGCCCGCCGATACAGGGAGGCACGGTCGGGTTTGCGCATATGGCACCTGGCCACTAACCTGCCGTCTTTGCCGCGGAACCCTGCAGGCGGCACCGAGAGTCCAAGCCCCATGCAAGCGTTGTACGGTGTACCGCCCCGATGAAGAACATTCGCCGCCCTCCCGATCCGCGCTGGATACTGGGGCTTGGCAGCCTCTTGCTGGCGCTCCTGTTCGGCGGGCTGGCGGTCAACGACCACCGTGCCCGCGAGGTGCTGTGGAACCTGCAGATCGAACAGCAGGGCGAATTGCAGGCGCTGGCGCTGCGCAGCGCGCAGCAGGGGCTGGAGCAGCGCGCGCGGGTGCTGGCCACGGCGCTCAGCGCCAGCCCGCAGACCCTGCGGCTGATTCGCCAGGCGGACCGCGCGATCAACGCCGGTGCCGAATGGGACGGCCCCCGGCTGGGCCGCATCCGCGCGCAGCTGATCAGCTCGCTGACGCCGACCTGGACGACCATGAAGGCCCAGGGCGCTCTGCAACTGCAGGTCTACTGGGGCAAGGCCGGCATCGCCCTGGTGCGCATGAACGACATGGACGTCTTTGGCGATGCGGTCGCCGACCGGCGGCCCATGCTCTATCGGGCCCTGACCCAGGGGCGTGTGGTCTCGGGCCTGGACATCGGCCAGCACAGCGCCGGCAACCGGGCCATCGTGCCGATCCGCGCCAGCAGCAGCCTGGACAGCCAGGTGATCGGTGCGCTCGAGGTGGGCTTCGGCATCCTGCCGTCGCTCGACGAGCTGGGCAGTGAACTCAACGCCGGGCTCGGCCTGCTGGTCAACCGCCAGGAGCTGGAGGAAGTCTTCTGGAACTCGCCGGTCGGTATCCAGCTGGACGGCCTCGACGGCTGGTTGCTCGATGCGCATTCAGCACCGCAGATCCTGCACTGGGCGCAGCAACGGTGCCTGCCCGCACCGGCGTCGGGTCAGGCCCTGCGCCTGCTCGAGGCCGCTGGGCGGAGCTTCCTGCTCAACCAGGTGCCGCTGCACGATGTCCGCGCGAAGGACGACCCGAGCCGTTTGCCGATGGCCGTTGCACTGGCCTGGCGCGACACAACCGAAGCGCTGGACGAGCACCGGCGAGGCGAACGGCGGATGCTGCTCAAGTGGACCCTGGCCTGGCTGATCACCGAAGCCCTGTTGCTGACCCTCGCCGTGGTGCTGCATCGGCGCGGCGTCGTGCAGCGCGCCCATCGCCTCAGCTCGCTCAAGCAGGAACGCAAGCGCAAACGGTTGTTCGAGCGTGGCCAGAAGATCGCCAGCCTGTTGCCCGGCATGGTCTACCAGCTACGCCGCACCGCCGAAGGCCGCTACAGCTTCCTCTATGCCAGCGCCGGCTCGCGCGCGCTCTACGGCATCGAACCCGAGCAGCTGATCGAAAACGCCTCGCTGGCTTTTTCGGCGGTATACGAGCCGGATCGCCCCGGCTTGCGCGACGCAATGGAGCGCTCGGCCGCCGAGCAGGGCGCGGCCACGACACGCTATCGCATCAACCACCGCGACAAGGGGCTGATCTGGGTCGAGGTCCACGCGACAGCCGAGCGCCTGCGCGACGGTTCGACGCTCTGGCACGGTTTCGTCGCCGACATCACCCCGCTGATGAACACCACGCTGGCGCTGACCGAGAGCGAGAGCCGCTTCCGAAGCATGGTCAGCAACCTGCCTGGCGCGGTGTACCGGCGTGGAGTCGACCCCGAGCGCTCGCTGCGCTATCTGAGCGATGGCATCGAGCGGTTGACCGGCTACCCGGCGAGCGACTTTCTCGCGCCGGGTAGCCGCGACTACAACAGCCTGATTCATCCCGAGGACCGCCAGACGCTGCAGCGCAACGGCCAGGATCAGCTCGAGCGCAGCTACCGCCTGATCAACGCGCGTGGCGAAACGCTCTGGGTGCAGGAAATCAGCCGCGCGCTGCGTGACACCCAGGGCCGGTTGCAGTGGTACGACGGCTTCATCTGGGACGTCACTGCCCGCACCCTTGCCGAGCGCGAGGCCCATGAGCGCGAACGCTATGTGCGGCTGCTCATCGCCAACGTCGCCGACGCGATCATCATCATCAACGGGCACGGCCTGATCGAAACCTTCAACCATGCCGCCGAGCGCACCTTTGGCTATCGCGAGCAGGAGGTGCTGGGGCACAACCTGTCGATGCTGATGCCCGAGCCGCACCGCGCCGCCCATGACGGCTATCTCGGTGCCTACGAGCGACGCGGCGAGGGCCGCGCGCTGGAGCAGACCCCCGAACTGCAGGCGCTGCGTCGCAACGGCGAGCTGTTCCTCATCGAATTGCGTGTGTCGGAAATCCATCACCGCGGCGAGCGCAAGTTCATCGGGCTGGTGCGCGACATCACCGAGCGCAAGCGCATCGAGCAGATAAAGAGCGAATTCGTCTCCATCGTCAGCCATGAGTTGCGCACGCCTCTGACGTCGATCACCGGCGCGCTGGGGCTGGTCAATGGCGGCGCGGTCGGTGAAGTACCGAAGACCGCCGCGCAGATGCTGGCGATCGCGCAGCAGAACGCCCAGCGCCTGGGCCTGCTGATCGACGACCTGCTCGACATGGAAAAGCTGATCGCCGGCAAAATGAGCTTCACCCTCGAGCAGCAGCCGCTGCAGCCGTTGCTCGAGGACGCACTGCGCGCCAACCAGGCCTATGCCGACAGGCACGACGTGCGTTTCGAGCTGGCTGAGCGCGTCGCCGTCGATGTGCGTGTCGATGGCCACCGCCAGCAACAGGTGCTGGCCAACCTGCTGTCCAACGCGGCGAAATTCTCGCCGGCCGGGGCAGTCGTAACCCTGAGCAGCAGCCGACGCGGCGACCGGGTCCGCGTGGCGGTTCGCGACCGAGGGCCGGGCATACCGCAGGCATTTCGCTCGCGGATCTTCGAGAAGTTTTCCCAGGCCGACTCGTCCGATACCCGACAGAAGGGCGGTACCGGGCTGGGCCTGGCCATCAGCAAGGAGCTGATCGAGCGCATGCACGGACAGATCGGCTTCGATTCCGACGAGGGTCAGGGTGCCTGCTTCTGGTTCGAACTGCCCGCCACGGCGTCCGAATAAGGACTATTTTTTCTAGGACGGCGTCAACGCGCGGCGGAGATGGCAAACTGCTCGCAGCCTGCGCGCTGCGCACTGAATGACGGAGACACCGCATGGCCGAACTGAAACGGATATTGCACGTCGAGGACGACCCGTCCATCCAGGCCGTGGCGAAAGTGGCCCTGGAAGCGATCGGCGGCTTCGAAGTGCTCTCCTGTGCCTCCGGCCTGCAAGCCCTGGAGGAAGTCGAACGGTTCGCCCCGCATTTCATCCTGCTGGACGTGATGATGCCCGGCATGGGGGGCCCGAGACGCTGGCCCGGCTGAGCGAGCGCATCGACCTGAGCCAGGTGCCGGTGGCCTTCATGACTGCCAAGGTCCAGCCCAGCGAGATCGATTACCTGCGCAAGCTCGGCGCACGCGACGTGATCATCAAGCCGTTCGACCCCATGCGCCTGGCCGGCCAAATCCGTGCGATCTGGGAAGACGGCCGCAGCTGATCGATGATTCTCCACTTCCTCATGCGCGCACGCGGGGGCAGGGTAGCCAGATGAAGCAAAACGAGATGACCCAGAGCGTACCGACTCCGCCGCGCGAACTGTCCCGGCTGGCCGCCCTGCTGCGCTATGAAATCCTCGACACGCCAGACGAAGCGGCCTTCGACGATTTCACCGAACTCGCCTCCTACATTTGCCAGACGCCGATCGCCCTGATTTCCTTGCTCGACGACCGCCGCCAGTGGTTCAAGAGCCGCTTGGGCCTGAAGGCGAGCGAAACCCCGCGGGACATTTCCTTCTGCACGCATGCCATCGAGGGCCAGGACGTCTTCGAGGTGACCGATGCGCTCAAAGACCACCGCTTTAGCGACAACCCCTTGGTTCAAGGGGACCCTCAAATCCGCTTTTACGCTGGCGCGCCACTGACCACGCCGGACGGCTACAACCTGGGCACCCTCTGCGTCATCGACCGCAAGCCGCGTCGCCTTACCGCCGCACAACGCGACGCGCTGGCCCGTCTCAGCCGGCAGATCATGCGCCTGTTCGAAGAACGCCTGCAGTCGCACCGTTACGCCGAGCAGGCCGCCATGCAGCAGGCACTGCTCAACAGCGCAGCGAGCGCGATGCTGGTCACCTCGGCCGACGGGCGGATCTCCGGCGCCAACCCCACTGCCGAGCGGCTGTTCGGCTACCCCGAGTCGATGCTCGTCGGTCAGTCCTTGACCGACAAGCTGTTCCCGCCCGATGCGCTGGCTCGCCGCGCGAAGATCCTCAGCAACGAGCTGGGCGAAACCGTCGAGCCCGGCTTCGGCGTGCTCACCGCGCCCCTCATGGAAGGCCGCCGCGAAATGCGCGAATGGCGGTTGTTGCACCGCAACGGCGGTAACGTGCCGGTGCTGCTGAACGTGTCGGCCATTCACGACGAGCGCGAGCTGCTGCGCGGCTACGTCGTCAGCGCCTACGACCTGGCGCACCAGGAACACCTGCAACTGCGCCTGCAGCAGATTGCCGCTCAGGTACCGGGCATGCTCTTCCAGTTCTGCTGGCGACCGGACGGCAACAGCTCGTTTCCCTATGTCAGCGAAGGTGTTGAGGATATCTACGGCGTCAGCGCCGCCGACATGGACCCGAGCATCGGACCGATCTACAACAAGATCCACCCCGACGACCGCCAGCGCGTGCTGCAGAGCATCCGTCAGGCAGCGACCACCCTCACCCCCTGGCATCTCGAGCATCGCATCGAGCACCCGCGCAAGGGGTTGATCTGGGTCGAGGCGCGCGCCACGCCCTTGCGCCAGGGCGACGGCTCGGTGCTCTGGCACGGCCTGGTCACCGACGTCAGCGAACGCAAGGCGGCACAACACGAGCTGGACAAGCAGCAGGAGATGAACCGTCGCCTGCTAGAAGCGCTGTCCGAGGCCGTTGTTGCCTGCGATGCCGAGGGCAACCTGACCCTGTTCAACAATGCCGCACGTAACTGGCATGGACTGGATATCCGCACCGTCTCGCCCGAATACTGGCCGGAGTACTACAGCCTGTTCCACGCCGATGGCGAGACTCCGATGAAGATCGAGGAAGTGCCGCTGATGCGCGCGCTGCGCGGCGAGTGCATCCGCAACGCGGAAATGGCGATCGTCACCAACGGCACGGTGCGACACGTGCTGGCCAACGCCGACCCGATGCATGCCTCCGATGGCCAGCAGAGCGGGGCGGTGGTGGTGATGCACGACATCACCGAGCGCAAGCAGATCGAGATCATGCAGCGCGACTTCGTCTCCACGGTCAGCCACGAACTGCGCACGCCGTTGACCTCGATCACCGCCTCGCTCGGACTCATCTGTGGCGGCGTCATGGGCGAGGTACCCGCCGAGCTGGAAGAGCTGCTCGACATCGCGCACCAGAACAGCAAGCGGCTCAGCGCGTTGATCGACGACCTGCTCGACATCGACAAGCTCTACGCCGGCAAGATGCGCTTCGAACTGGAAGAGCAACCGCTGCGTCCGCTGCTCGAGCAGGCGGTGCGCAGCAACCAGGGCTACGCCGACAGCTATCAGGTCAGCCTGCTGCTCGGCGACTGTCCCGAGGTGATGATCAAGGTCGACACCATGCGCCTGCAGCAGGTGCTGAGCAACCTGCTGTCCAACGCTGCCAAGTTCTCGCCGACCGGCGAAACCATCGAACTCTGGGCCGAAGCCCGCGGCGACGGCCACGTGCGGGTCAGCGTCAGGGACAAGGGCCCCGGCATCAGCCAGGCCTTCCGCGAGCGCATCTTCAGCAAGTTCGCCCAGGCCGACTCGTCCGACACACGCCAGCAGGGCGGCACGGGGCTCGGCCTGGCCATCAGCAAGGAGCTGATCGAACACATGGACGGCCGCATCGGCTTCGACTCGTCCCCGGGCGCCGGCGCCTGCTTCTGGTTCGAGCTACCATGCGCGCCTGTCGAGGGAGCGCCAGCATGAAGCCGCTCAAGCGCATCCTGCATGTCGACGACGTGCCCTCCATCCAGGTGGTAACGCGCATCGCACTGGAAAAGCTCGGTGGCTTCCAGGTCCTCAGTTGCGCCTCGGCCCAGCAGGCGCTAGAGCAGGCCGCCGCCTTCGCCCCGGACCTGATCCTGCTCGACATGATGCTGCCGGAGATGGATGGCCTGGAGCTGCTGCGCCAGCTGTCCAGCCGCATCGACCTACAACGCATCCCCCGTCGTGCTGTTGACCGGCCAGCAGCACCCGGCCGAGCTGCACGAACTGCGACACCTGGGCGTGCGCAAGCTCCTGCAAAAACCTTTCGATCCCCTGCAACTGGCGACACAGCTGAACGAGATATGGGAACGCGAACATGAGTAACGGCGATGACACGCTGCTCAGCCAGCTGCAAGCGCTGACCGACCGATTCGCCGAACGCCTGCAACAGGAGCTGCCGGAACTGGCCGCCCTCGCCGAGCAATTGCAACAGACCCCTGAACATGAACAGCGTCGGGCCCAGGTGGTGGATATCCGCGAACGCCTGCACCGCCTCGCCGGAGCCGCCGGGACCTTCGGTTTCGCCGCGCTGGGCCAACAGGCACGGCAGCTGGAACAGCGCGCCGACCGCTGGCTGGATGCGGCCAAACCCGGCGCCCAGGCCCTGCGCGAGTTCACCCAGGCGATCGAACAGTGGGCGACGCAAGCCCTCGACGCCCCGGCCAACACCCTGGTGGCGAGCCCAGACCCGGAGACGTCACGCCCTGCCGGCTGCCGCGTCTACCTGCTCGAGGCGGACCGCGACGCTGGCGAGCAAATGTGCCAGGCCCTGGCGAACTTCGGTTACGAGGTGCTGATGTTCGCCCAGACCGGCGCCCTGCAGGCCGCCACGGCGGCGCAACGGCCGGACGCGTTGATCGTCAGCCAGTACGACAGCGAGCTGCAGACCCTTACCGAACTGCAGCAATCCCTGCCTGCGCCCGTTCCGCTGATGGTGATCAGCGAACACCTCGACTTCGACAACCAGCTCGCCGCCGTGCGCGCCGGTGCCCAGGGCTACTTCACCCGGCCGGTGGACATCACCCAGCTGGAAAACAGCCTCGAACACAGCCTCAACCTGCAGCTCAACGAGCCCTACCGCATCCTGATCATCGACGACGACGCCGACCTGGCCGCCCGCTACGGCCTGGTGCTGCGCAATTCGCAGATGCTGGTGGAAATCCTCAGCGACCCCAGCGAGCTGTTCGAGACGCTGCACAGCTTCAACCCGGAAGTGCTTCTGCTGGACGTGAACATGCCCGGCTGCTCGGGCCCGGAGCTGGCGCAGATGATCCGCCTGCACGCCGAATGGCTGCGCGTGACCATCATCTACCTGTCCGCCGAGACCGACATCAATCGGCAGATGGCCGCGCTGCTCAAGGCCGGCGACGACTTCATCACCAAGCCGATCAGCGACAACGCGCTGATCGCCGCGGTGTTCTCCCACGCCAAGCGCGCACGCTCGCTGAGCAATGCGCTGGCCCGCGACAGCCTGACCGGACTGCTCAAGCACGCCGACATCAAGGAGCAGGTCGCACTCGAGGTCCAGCGTGCGCAACGCAACGGCAAGCCGACCAGCGTGGTGATGATCGACCTCGACCACTTCAAGCGGGTCAACGACCAGTACGGCCACGCGGCCGGCGACAACGTGATCCGCTCGCTCGCCAACCTGCTGCGCCAGCGACTGCGACGCATCGACAGCCTCGGCCGCTACGGCGGCGAGGAGTTCGTCGCCGTCCTGCCAGACTGTACCGCCGAGCAGGCCAGGCGGATCTTCGATGAAATCCGCCTGCGGTTCGCCGCACTGAATTTCCACGCCGGCACGCGAACCTTCAGCGTCTCGCTCAGTGCAGGCATCAGCGAAACCGACGGCAACACCGCCCCGGGGGGCGATGCTGGAGCAGGCCGACCAGGCGCTCTACGACGCCAAGCACAACGGCCGCAACCAGGTGCGCATCGCCCGGCACGGCTGACCGATCGGCCAGCGAACCGCTTCCCTCTGCCGCGACTCCAACTACACTGACCACGACCGGCGTGCGTATCGCCGGCTCTAGCCTGCCGTTTGGAGCCCGTGAACGCCTGTGCTCCAATGCGACACGCCTGTCCCGCTGAAGGAGTCTGGTTTTGCCCGCAAGACCTGCGATAAGTTGGCATTCGCTTGCGTTTCTAGGTGCGTTCCTCGTGCTCGTCGCGCTTGGCTGGCAGGGCAAGCGCACTCAGGACGCCGTGTTACGGACCAACCAGTCGGTCAGCCAGAGCCTGGAGATCATCACCGCGGCCCAGGCCATCCTGTCCTCCCTGCAGGACATCGAAACCGGTTCGCGCGGGTTCGTGCTGACGGGCGAGCCGAGCTACCTGGATCCCTACGAGATCGGGCTCGAGCAGATCGAGGCGCACCGTCGCAGCCTCGAACCCCTCGTCGCGCAACGCGACTTCCCCGATCAGCGCTGGTTCGAACAGCTCGACCGCAGTATCGCCGAGCGCCTGACGATCGCCGAAGCCAATATCCAGGAGCGCCGGGAGCTGGGCCTGCAAGCGACCGCCGAGCGGCTGCAACGCGCCGGCGGCAAGCAGATCATGGACCGCCTGCGCGTGTTGCTGAACGCGGTGGAACAGCGCGAGCGCCAGCGACTGGCCGCCGCCAACCGGGCCGTCGCCGATACGTTCGATCGCAGCCGCCGGCTCGCCGTGATCGGTGCCCTCCTGGTCGCCGCACTGTTCCTCGCCGCGATATGGGCGATCCGCCGCAACCTGCGCATCCGCCAGGAGCTGGCGGTCAAGGCGCAGGCCGGAGAAGCCCGGCTCGGGGCCCTGCTACAGGCCATTCCCGACGACCTCTATGCACTCGATCGCAAGCGGCGGGTGACCGCACTGTCAGCAACGAACGGCACGCGCGCACCGGCCCCCGCCGCGATCGAGCCCTGCTGGTCAATCTGCTGGACCAGGCCGACCACTCACTCGAACTGCGCCAGACCACCTGGTGCGAGATCGATGGCCAGCGAACCTTTGAGGTGCGCCTCGCACCGACCGGGCTGGGCGACCACCTGGCGATCGCCCGCGACATCACCGAACTGCAGCGCAACCGGGATATCCTCGAGGACCAGAAAGTCTTTCTGCGGCGCGTCATCGACACCGACGAAAACCAGATTTTCGTGCGCGACGACCAGGGCCGCTTTCTGCTTTGCAACAGCGCGTTCGCCGAACTGCTGGGCTGTCAGCCGGAAGCCATCGAAGGCCGCCGCAGCGAGGAAATCGCCCAGGCTCACCTGGTCCTGCCGCTGTTACAGGGCGAAGCGGACCTGCTCGGCGGCAGCGGCGAACTGCGCATCACCGAAGTCAGCGTGACCGACACGCAAGGCCACGAACGCTGGCTGCAGGTGGTCAAGCGCCTCCTGACGCTCTCCAATGGCAGCTGTCACGTGGTTACCGTGGCGGTCGACATCTCCCTGCGGCGGCGCATCGAACAGATGAAGACCGAGTTCATCTCGACGGTCAGCCATGAGCTGCGCACGCCGCTGACCGCCATCCGCGGTGCCCTTGGCATGCTGGTCGGCGGCGTTGCCGGGGACATCGACGCAGGCGCCCGTCCGCTACTCGACATCGCGCACAAGAACAGCGAGCGCCTGGTACGCCTGATCAACGACATTCTCGACATCGAGAAGCTCGAGGCCGGCCGCTTGCCCTTCCACTTCACCCGCTGCGATGTGCAGGCGCTGATCGAACAGGCGCTGGCGGATCTCAAGCCCTACGGCGACGAATGTGGCGTCATCCTGACGCTGCTTCTGCCGGATGGTCCGGTGCCCACCGAGGTGAACCTCGACCCGGATCGTTTCGCCCAGGTACTGGCCAACCTCTTGTCCAACGCCATCAAGCATTCGCCGACCGGGGGCGTGGTCAGCATCGATCTGCGCCGCGACGGCAACACTTTGGAGGTGGGCGTCCAGGACCAGGGCCAGGGTATTCCGGAAAATTTCCGCGGGCGGATATTCGAGCGCTTCGCCCAGGCCGACTCCTCCGATGCCCGCAAGCGCGGCGGTACCGGGCTGGGCCTGGCGATCACCCGCTCGCTGGTGCAGCAGATGCATGGCCGCATCGGCTTCGACTCGCAGGAAGGCCGGGGCACGCGCTTCTGGCTGCGCCTGCCGCTGGAGCTGGCACCCGCGCAGCCGGCGGTCACGACGACGAGCCCTCCGCTGCCGGGACGTCGATCCGCTGGGCCACAGGCGCGCATCCTGGTGCTGGAGCCGGACGGCCAGGCTGCCGAGCAACTGGCCAGCGCGCTGCAAGAACACGGTTACGCGACCGTCACTGCCGACACCGCGGTGAAGGCGCGCGAGCTGCTCGCCGAGTTCAGCGTCCAGGCCCTGACGCTGAGCCCCGCCCTGAGCGACGAAGACAGCATCGCCTTTCTGCAGAACCTGCGCAGCCAGAGCGCCTACCGTCACCTGCCGGTCCTCATCGTCAGCCTGCAGCCGCAACGCCGTGACAATGACGATGGCGTGCTGCGGGGCGGCGCGGTGGGCGTGATCGACTGGTTGCACAAGCCGATCGACCCCTCGCGGGTGATGGACGTGGTGCGCGCCTGCCTCACGAGCAACGGCGGGCGACCGCGCATCCTGCACGTCGAGGACGACGAGGATCTGCGCGTGCTGCTCGCCCGTCTGGTCGAGCCGCTGGAGGTCGACCTGCAGGGCGCGGGCACCCTGGCCGAAGCGCGCCGTCTGATCGAGCAGCAGCCGTTTGATCTGGCGATCATCGACCTGATGTTGCCTGACGGCGATGGCAGCGAATTGTTCGACCAGCTGGCCCAGGCACTCCCGCCGCCGCCAGTCATCATCTTTTCCGCCATGGACTCGCCCGTGCACGACAGCCGCCTGGCCCTGCGCCAACTGGTCAAATCGCGACACGACGGTGCCGAGCTGGCCATGCTGATCCAGCAACTGCTTAATCACTGGCCGCCCGGCCAGTCCCGGGATTCCGAAGAGGTCAATGCATGAGCGATTCCAGCCACCCGCGCATCCTGATGGTGGAGGACGAGGAGGACATCGCCTTCCTCATCCGCTTCATGCTCGAGCGCCACGGTTTCAGCGTCGAGCATGCCGCCGACGGGCGCCAGGCGCTGGAGAAGCTGGCCAGCGCCTCGCCGCCCGACCTCACGCTGATGGACATCATGCTGCCCTACCACGACGGGCTCGAGCTGATCGAACGCCTGCGCGCGCAACCGGGCTGGGAAAGCGTGCCGGTGCTGATGCTGACCGCCAAGGCGCGCGAAGTGGACATCGTGCGGGCGCTGGAACTGGGCGCCGATGACTACGTGACCAAGCCGTTCCAACCCGAAGAGCTGCTGGCACGCATCCGCCGTCTGCTGAGGAGGCCGCGATGAGGTCACATTGCCTGGCGCTCGCCCTGGCCGCCTCCGCAGCCCTGCTCGCAACACCGACCCTGGCTGATGTCGCCACAGCGCGGCAACAGGTCGAGGCGGGACAGCTGGACGCGGCCGAGGCAACGCTGCGCACGCACCTGGCCGAGCAACCCGCGGACAGCGAGGCGCTTTTCCTGCTGGCGCGTGTCCACGCCTGGCAGGGCCAGCCCGAACAGGCGTTGCCGCTGTATGACCGCCTGCTGCGCGACGAGCCCGACAATGCCGACTACCTGCTCGGCCAGGGTCAGGCGCTGCTCTGGGCGGGGCGGCCGCAGGCGGCGCTGCAGCCGCTGGAGCGCGCCGCCACAATCGCACCGGACTACGCCGAGGTCCAGCAGGTGATCCAGCAGGCCCGCGCCGCGCTGACCTCGCCGGTCACCGCAACCGCGCCCATCGCCTCCGCGCCTGCGCAGCGCCGTCACGAACTGGAAATCTCGGCTCGTCAGGACTGGCTCGACAATGGCTTCGACGACTGGCGCAGCCAGCGCCTGGACTACACCTCGACGCAGCCCGAAGGCCTCGGCTGGTACGGCGCCCTGCTACGTGAGCAACGCTTCGGCGAGTGGGACGAGGGCGTCGAAGCGGGCGCAGTCATCCCGCTGGACGAGAACTGGACCCTGCAGCCCGAGGTTGGCTATCAACCCTCGCCCTACTTCCTGCCCGAATGGCATGCGGACCTGCGCCTGCAACGGCGGTTGCCGGCGGGCTTTCTCGGCGCGGCCAGTGTCAGGCGTACCGAATACGAAACCACCCGAGTCGATCGACTCGCGCTGGCGGCCGAGCGCTACTGGGGGCCTGGCGTGCCGGCTACACGCTGAACATCACCGATGTTGCCAACGCCGGCACCCCGATCGGTCATGACCTGGCACTGGACTACTTCTACGACGGCCTGAGCTATGCCGGGCTCAGGCTGACCGCCGGGGAAGAGGAAGCGGTCGAGGAACAGCGCCTGATCACCAGCGACGTCCGCGCCGTCAGCCTGCAGGGGCGTCACTGGCTGGACAGCCGCTGGGCGCTGACCTGGGAGCTCGGCCACCACGAGCAGGGCGATTACTACACGCGGCGCTGGCTGCAGATCGGTCTGCGGCATGCGTTCTGACCTGATCGCCCGGTGCCCGTCCTGGCTCTGCGAAGCGCCGGTCCAGGCCTGGCTGTCGATCTGGCCGCAAGACGGCATCCTGCAACTGGCGCTCTACTGTGCGCTAGGCCTGGGTGCGCTGACCATGCTGGTGATGGTGCAGGTGATGCTGCTGGGCGAAGTGTCCCGGCGCCGCGCCGCACGCCGCCAGCAGTTCAATGACCAGTGGCGTCCGTTTTTCGCGCTCTGCAGTCTGGGCGACACGCTGCCTGATCCCCTGCCGCCATTGCCCCGCGGTCGCCAGCTGTGGTTTCTGCTGCAATGGAACCGCACCCAGTTGCAGCTGCGTGGCGCCGCGCGCGACCGCATGAATCGCGCGCTGACCGCCCTCGGCATGGACCGCCAGGCGCTGACCCTGCTGCACGGCCGAGTGCGCAGCAAGCTGGTCGGCCTCACCTGCCTGTGCAACCTTGCCGACCCGGCACACTGGGATGCCGTGCAACCCCTGCTGATGAACCGAAACCTGATTGTCTCGCTCGCCGCGGCGCAGACGCTGATCGCCATGGACGCCGCACGCGCCATGCAGCTCATCCTGCCCGCCGCGGTGACCCGACCGGACTGGGCCCTGCCGCGCCTGGCTAGTCTTTGTCAGCAGGCCGGCGAGCAGGCGATGACCCTTCCGCTGCTGATCGCCCTGACGGGCGCCGATGACCCGCGGCGCGAACGGCTCGCTCCATTGCTGGTCCATGGCGACCCGCGCCAAGCGGCGCCCTGGGCGCGGGCGCGTCTGGAAGAGGACGCTGCACCGGAGCAGCTGCAGGTAGCCCTGCGCTGCCTCTGCGAGCTGGCCGACCCGCGCGACCGCGGCCGCCTGCTGCGCGCCATGCAGCACGCGCACCCCAACGTCCGGCTGGCCGCCCTGCAAGCGCTCGACAAGCAGGCGCGCAGCGAGGACAGCGCGGTCTTCCTGCCCCTGCTCGCCGACACCAGCTGGTGGGTTCGCCAGGCCGCGGCGGACAGCCTGGCCCGGCTGCCCGGCGTTACCTCCGAACGCTTGCAGGAGCTGTTGCTGCAGGTCGAGGATCGCTATGGCCAGGACGCCCTGCGCCGCGCGATCGCGGAGGTCCGGCGGTGACGATCGATTGGCTGTGGTGGCTGCAACTGGGCTTCATCCTCTACTTCTTCTTGCTCAACGGCATGTACCTGCTGCTCAACATGCTGTCGATGGTGAGCCTGATGGGCTACATCCGTCAGCGCGCGGAAACGGGCGAAATAGCGCCCTACCTCGGTGTCGAGCCGCCCGTCTCGGTGCTCATGCCTGCCTACAACGAGCAGGCGACGATCCGCACCTCGGTGCGCTCGATGCTGCAGCTGCAGTATCCCGAATTCGAAGTGGTGGTCATCAATGACGGCTCCAAGGACGACACCCTCGCCGTGCTGATCGATGAATTCGAACTGGTGCCGCACCCCGAGCCGCTGCGCCAGGCCGTGCAACACCAGCCGGTGCTGGCGATCTACCGTTCACGGCGCTACGCCAACCTGCGGGTGATCGACAAGGCCAATGGCGGCAAGGCCGATGCGCTCAACGCCGGCATCAACGCGGCACGTCACGGGCTATTCTGCGGTGTGGACGCCGACTCCATCCTGCAGCGCGACAGCCTGTTGCGGGTGGTTCAGCCCTTTCTCGAGGACGAACGCACCATTGCCGCCGGCGGTACCGTGCGCATCGCCAACGGCTCGGAGGTGCGCGGCGGTTTTCTCATCCGCGCCGGGCTGCCGCGCAACTGGCTGGCGCGCTTTCAGATTGTCGAATACCTGCGCGCCTTTCTTTTCGGCCGCTTGGGTTGGTCGCCGATGAACGCCGTCCTGATCATCTCCGGCGCCTTCGGCCTGTTCGACCGTGAGCGGGTCATGGCCGTCGGCGGCTACCGGACCGACACCGTCGGCGAGGACATGGAGTTGGTGGTGCGGTTGCACCGCTATCACCGTGAACGGCGAATTCCCTACCGTATCCGCTACCTGCCAGACCCCATCTGCTGGACCGAATGTCCCGAGGACCTGGGCACCCTGGGGCGCCAGCGCAGCCGCTGGCAGCGCGGCCTGGCCGAAAGCCTCGGCCGTCACGCACGCCTGGCCTTCAGCCTGCGCGGCGGTACGCCGGGTTGGCTGGCCTGGCCGTTCATGGCCCTGTTCGAATGGCTGGGCCCGCTGATCGAGCTGGTCGGCTATGGCTTCATGATCGGCGGCTTCGTGCTCGGCGTGGTCTCCTATGCGGCGCTGACGGCCTTCCTGCTGGTGGCCATCGGCATGGGCATCCTGCTATCCGTCAACGGACTGCTGCTGGAAACCATGTCGTTCCGCGTCTACGAACGCCGCCGCGATATGCTTCGGCTGTTCCTGATGGCCGTGCTGGAGAACTTCGGCTATCGCCAGCTCAACACCCTCTGGCGTTGCCGCGGCCTCTGGCAGTGGTTCTCACGACGCAAGCACCACTGGGGCGCAATGCGCCGCAGCGGGCAGTGGGGGCAAAGCTAGCTGAACGCTGAAAAACCGTAGGGCGGATCAAGCTGCATCGGCCCACCAGCAACAAGGTGGATTCAAAAAGCGACATCCACCCTACGGATGTCGTCAGAGCTTGATCCAGGTCGCCTTCAGTTCGGTGTACTTGTCGAGCGCGTGCAGCGACTTGTCGCGACCGTTACCCGACTGCTTGAAGCCGCCGAAGGGCGCGGTCATGTCACCGCCGTCGTACTGGTTGACCCAGACGCTGCCGGCGCGCAGCGCCTTGGCCGTCAGGTGGGCCTTGGAGATGTCGGCGGTCCACACCGCGGCGGCGAGGCCATAGGGGGTGTCATTGGCGATGGCAACGGCTTCGGCGGCGGTATCGAAGGTGATCACCGACAGCACCGGGCCGAAGATCTCCTCGCGCGCGATCTTCATCGCGTTGCTGACGCCATCGAAGATGGTCGGTTCGACGTACAGGCCGCCGGTGTCCTGCATCGTCCGTTGGCCGCCGATCAGCACCTGCGCACCATCGTTGCGGCCGGCCTCGATGTAGCCGAGCACGGTGTCGAGCTGCTGGGTGTCGACCAGGGCGCCGACATTGGTTGCCGGGTCCAGCGGATTACCGGGTTTCCAACTCTTCAGCGCCTCGACCACCATCGGCAGGAAGCGCTCCTTGATCGCGCTTTCCACCAGCAGCCGCGACCCCGCGGTGCAGACTTCGCCCTGGTTGAAAGCAATGGCGCTGGCGGCGGACCTGGCGGCCGCCTCCAGGTCCGGTGCGTCGGCGAAGACGATGTTCGGGCTCTTGCCGCCAGCCTCCAGCCAGACACGCTTCATGTTCGACTCGCCGGCATAGATCATCAGCTGCTTGGCGACGCGGGTGGAGCCGGTGAACACCAGGGTGTCGACGTCCATGTGCAGCGCCAGCGCCTTGCCGACGGTATGGCCATAGCCCGGCAGCACATTGAGCACGCCCGGCGGGATACCCGCCTCGATGGCCAGTTGCGCCACCCGAATGGCTGTCAGTGGCGACTTTTCGGAAGGCTTGAGCACCACGGAATTGCCCGTGGCCAGGGCCGGGCCGAGCTTCCAGCAGGCCATCATCAGCGGGAAATTCCAGGGCACGATGGCCGCCACCACGCCCACCGGCTCGCGGGTGACCAGGCCAAGCTGGTCGTGCGGCGTGGGTGCGACTTCGTCGTAGACCTTGTCGATCGCCTCGCCGGCCCAACGCAGCGCATTGGCCGAACCGGGGATGTCGATGCCCAGCGAATCGCTGATCGGCTTGCCCATGTCCAGGGTTTCCAGCAACGCCAGTTCCTCGGCGTTGGCCTGGATAAGGTTGGCGAAGCGGATCATGGTCGCCTTGCGCTTGGCCGGGGCCAGGCGCGACCAGACGCCGGACTCGAACGCCATGCGCGCGCTGATCACCGCGCGGTCGGCGTCGGCCTCGTCGCAGCTCGCCACCTGCGCCAGCACGCGCCCGTCGACCGGGCTGATGCAATCGAAGCTGGCGCCGGCGCTGGGCGCGGTGTATTCACCCTGGATGAAGGCCCGGCCTTCGATGCGCAGGTCGCGGGCACGCTGTTGCCAGTCGGCGTAAGTCAGGGTGGTCATGGAGCGTCCTCGGTGTCTGTCGGATAGTCAGAAAAGCACCCTAAACCAGCGACGCCAGCCCTATCAATATTTTTTACGAACGGCCGGCGCCAGCCTTGTTTTGTTCGTTTTATTAAACATAGACTCGCCGAAACCGCTGAGCGCTCGGGTGCAGTCGCGCTACAGCATAGTCGCCGAACCCGCCACCGTGCCGGAGCACTCATGACCACCGATCCGCAGCGCGCCGCGTCAGCCGAACACTTCTGGATGCCTTTCACCGCCAATCGCCAGTTCAAGGGCAGCCCGCGGCTGCTCGAGCGCGCCGATGGCATGTATTACACCGATACGGAGGGCCGCCAGGTGATCGACGGCACCGCCGGGCTCTGGTGTTGCAATGCCGGCCACGGCCGGCGCGAGATCACCGAGGCGGTGAGCCGGCAGATCGCCCAGCTCGACTTCGCGCCCACCTTCCAGATGGGCCACCCGCTGCCCTTCGAGCTGGCGGAAAAGCTCGCCGCCATCAGCCCCGAGGGACTGAACCGGGTGTTCTTCACCAACTCCGGATCGGAATCGGCCGATACCGCGCTGAAGATCGCCCTGGCCTATCAGCGCGCCATCGGCCAGGGCAGCCGTACCCGCCTGATCGGCCGCGAGCTGGCCTACCACGGCGTAGGCTTCGGCGGCATCTCGGTCGGCGGCATGGCAAACAATCGCAAGGCTTTCGGCGCGCTGCTGCCGGGTGTCGACCACCTGCCCCATACCCTCGACCTTTCGCGCAACGCGTTCAGCCGCGGCCTGCCTGAACATGGCGCAGAGAAAGCCGAGGAGCTCGAGCGGCTGGTCACGCTGCATGGCGCGGAAAACATCGCCGCGGTGATCGTCGAGCCCATGTCCGGTTCGGCCGGGGTGATCCTGCCGCCGAAGGGCTATCTCCAGCGCCTGCGCGAGATCACCCGCAAGCACGGCATCCTGCTGATCTTCGATGAAGTGATCACCGGCTTCGGCCGCGTCGGCGAAGCCTTCGCCGCTCAGCGCTGGGGCGTCACGCCGGACATCCTCACCTGCGCCAAGGGGCTGACCAACGGCGCCATCCCCATGGGCGCGGTGTTCGTCGACGAGAGAATCCACGACGCTTTCATGCAGGGGCCGGAAAGCACCATCGAGTTCTTCCACGGCTACACCTATTCCGGCCACCCGGTCGCCTGCGCCGCCGCCCTGGCGACCCAGGAGATCTATCAGCGCGAAAATCTGTTCCAGAAAGCGATCGAGATCGAAGGCTACTGGCAGGACGCCCTGTTCAGCCTGCAGGACCTGCCGAACGTGCTGGACATCCGCACGGTGGGCCTGGTGGCGGGCATCCAGTTTGCGCCCCATCCCGATGGGGTCGGCAAGCGCGCCTACGAGATCTTCCGCCAGTGCTTCGCCGATGGCCTGCTGGCCCGTGCCAGCGGCGACACCATTGCCCTGTCACCCGCCCTGATCGTCGAACGCGAGCACATCGATGCGATGATCGAACGCCTGGCCGGGGCCATTCGCAAGGAGGCCTGAGCGACCCATCAGCCGCGGGCGGCACGCAATGACGGACCGCCCAACGCAAACCGGACACCAGAAACGAAAAACCCGCCGAGTGGCGGGTTTTTCTTTCAAGGGCCGATCAATTACTTGATCTTGGCTTCCTTGTAGATCACGTGCTTGCGCACGACCGGATCGTACTTCTTGATCTCGATCTTGTCGGGCGTGGTGCGCTTGTTCTTGTCGGTGGTGTAGAAGTGGCCGGTACCGGCGCTGGACACCAAACGGATCAGGTCACGCATGATAGTTCTCCTTAAACCTTTTCGCCGCGAGCGCGGATTTCAGCCAGAACGGCGTCGATGCCACGCTTGTCGATGACGCGCATGCCCTTGGCGGTCAGGCGCAGACGAACGAAGCGGTTCTCGGACTCGACCCAGAAGCGATGATGCTGCAGGTTCGGCAGAAAACGACGACGGGTTTTGTTGTTCGCGTGGGAAATGTTGTTCCCGGTTACCGGACCCTTACCGGTAACTTGACAGACTCTCGACATGCCTCAGCCCTCTAAAACCACATGCCCAACCCGGCATGGGTTGGCCGCTTGAAATCACTTGTCTTTCGGCGCTCAGCGCCACGTTTCGTTGGGGTCTTACCGGCTACGCGGCAAGCGAAGAAACCGGGCCCCTAGAAAAGAGCGCTGCTTTATATCAGAAAGCCCCCGAGCAACAAGCGCGGATTGACTTGCCACGACTGCACGCCGACTCTGCACGCGCCAGTCGCTGCGGGTCTTCGCGGCCCGGCCGTCCCGTACCGTTCGTCGCGCCAGCGTCGGACAAGAGTCCGACCGGCCGCTGTGGTTTTACTCTGCGAAATTGCCGGCCGTTTTGGTTACCATGGCCCCTCTGCTTATTACCCGCCCACCCGGTCCGGCAGCGACCTTACTGCCGATCGCCGGCGGCCCACCTTCAGACAGACCGAGACACCATGAGCGACGTTGAAGACATCGACACCGAGAACCCCAAGGACCGCAAGTTCGTCGAGGCCCTGTCCCGCGGGCTGGATGTGCTGCGCGCCTTCACCCACGGCTCGGTGGTGATGGGCAACCAGGACATCGCGCGCATCACGGGGCTACCCAAGCCCACGGTGTCGCGCATGACCTACACCCTGACCAAGCTCGGCTACCTCAGCTATTCGCAACAGCTGGAGAAGTATCAGCTCGACTCCGGCGTGCTGGCGCTCGGTTATGCCTATGTCTCCAATCTGCGCGTGCGCCAGCTGGCCAAGCCCTACATGGACGAGTTCGCGCGGCGGACCAACACCACCGTGGGCCTGACCTGTCGCGACCGCCTGTCGATGATCTACATCGAGAATTGCCGGCCCGCGGAAGTCTCCACCCTGCGCATGGACGCCGGCGTGCGCCTGCCGCTGGCCACGACCGCTGCCGGTCGCGCCTTTCTCGCCGCCACCCCGGAAAAAGAACGCGGGCACCTCATGGCCGCGCTGGAAACCAAGTACGGCGACCAGTGGCCGGCGATGAAGCAATCGCTGGAGGAGTCCTTCGAGGAGTTTCGCCAGCACGGGTTCTGCCTGTCACTCGGCGATTGGGACCGCAACGTCAAGGCCGCCGGCGTTCCCCTGCACCTGGCCGATGGCAGCATCATGGCGCTGACCTGCGGTGCCCCTCGTTCCAGCTCAGCGAGGAGACCCTCAAGGGCTCGCTGGCCCACCAGCTGGAGATGCTGGCTCGCGATATCGAGAGCCTCGGCGTCTAGCCTACCGCCTGGCTAGGCCCTGACGCTGGTCCAGGCGATATCCGCCAGCAGCTCGCGACAGTCCGCCAGCGCGGTGCGCGAGCGCCCAGCCAGCCAGTTGCGCGCCAGGTCGTGGCAGGGTCCGATCACCACCGCGAGAAAGCAGTCGCCGGGCATGCGCCGAAAGGCTCCGCTTTCGCGATGCCGGCGCAGGATCGCTCCGACCCGCTCTCCATGCACGCGATTGACCTCGCGTAGCTGCTCGCCCATCTCCCCCGCCTCGACCCGCCCGCGGTTGTGCAGGACGAAGCGCGCCCAGTCCGGATTGGCCACCACCCAGTCGATGTAACTGGTGACGAACAGCCGGACGCAGGCCTCGGCATCCAGCGTCTCGATCAACCCGGCTTCGAGCAACGCGGCGTACTCGCCAATGCCCTTCAGATACAGCGCAGCGATGATCCGCTCGCGATTGCCGAAGTGGTGATAGAGGCTGCCGATGCTGGCGCCGGAGCGATCACGGATCATCTCGATGGTGGTCGCTTCCACGCCGAACTCGGTGAAACAGGCAAGCGCGGCCTGAAGGATTTCCTGCTTGCGGCTACTGCGGGCCATCCGGCCTCCCGTGCTACTAGAATATTTTTCTAGAATTATCTTCTACCGCTCGTATACTGCACCGATCGCAGCAATCGCAACAGCGCGGAGAACAACAAGATGGCGACGATACAGGTTGAAGAACGCTTCATCGATAACGGCAACGGCCATGCCCTGTCCAGCTGCTGGTACCGGCCCGGCCACGAGCCAGCCGGCGTCGTGCTGATCGCCCCGGCGATGGGCGTACCGCAGCGTTTCTATACCGATTTCGCCAACTGGCTGGCCGACCGGGGCTACCTGGCGGTGACCTTCGATTACCTGGGCATGGGCCGCTCGCGCCAGGTGCACCTGCGGCAGCTGAAGGTGGACATCCTCGACTGGGGGCGTCACGACTGCAGCGCCGTGCTCGCCGCGGCAACCGAGGCCGCCGACGGATTGCCGCTGTACTGGATCGGGCACAGCGTCGGTGCCCAGATCCTGCCACTGGTCAACGGCCATGAGCGCCTGACCCGCATCGTCACCATCGCCGCCGGCAGCGGCTACTGGCGCGAGAACAGCCCGCAGATTCGCAACAAGGCCTGGCTGCTCTGGCATGGTCTGGCGCCCGTACTGACCGCGGTGGCGGGCTACTTTCCAGGCGGCCGCATCGGGGCGGTCGGCGATCTTCCGGCCGGGGTGATCCGCCAATGGCGGCGCTGGTGCCTGCATCCGGAGTACCTGGTCGGCGTCGAAGGCGAGCCCATGCGCCAGGCCTTCGACGCCGTGCGCACCCCCTTGACCTCGCTGTCGTTCAGCGACGACGAGATGATGTCGGCGCGCAATACCGAATCCCTGCACGGGTTCTACCGCTCGGCGCCCAAGACCATGCTGCGCCTCGCACCGGCCGAGGTTGGCGCCACGCGAATCGGCCACTTCGGTTTTTCCGGCGAGGCTTCGCTGACAGCTTATGGTCGCGCTGGCTGCTACCGGAGCTGACACCAGCCGAACAGCGGACGGTAGCCTGAAAATATTTCGCACAGCGGAACACCCTAAGCATATTTCGAAACATATGCAGCGGTTATTGATCTTGCCGGATGGCTGATCTCCGACAACAGTGAGTGGGCTGGTTACAGCCAACCCGCTACCCGGAGCTGCCATGCACAACAACAATAACGGCAACACTAACGGCTACCCCTCGAGCACTCGCGCCTGGATGACGGTCGCGATCCTGATGCTCGCCTACGTGCTGTCCTTCGTCGACCGGCAGATTCTCAACCTGCTGGTGGAGCCGATCCGCCGCGACCTGGACATCACCGACACCCACATGAGCCTGCTGATGGGCTTCTCCTTCGCGGTGTTCTACACCATCTGCGGCGTGCCCATCGGACGCCTGGCCGACCGCAAGAGCCGCCGTGGCATCATCGCCATCGGTGTGCTGGTCTGGAGCCTGATGACCGCGCTGTGCGGCACGGCGCGCACCTTCTGGCAGTTCCTCGTGTTCCGCATCGGCGTCGGTGTGGGCGAGGCGGCGCTGTCGCCCTCAGCCTACTCGCTGATCGCCGACAGCTTCCCGCCGAAGCTGCGCGGTACTGCGATGAGCGTCTATTCGATGGGCATCTATATCGGCTCGGGCCTGGCCTTTCTGCTTGGCGGGCTGGTGGTCAAGTTCGCCTCGGCACAGGGCGACGTGGAGCTGCCGATGCTCGGCATGGTGCGCCCCTGGCAGCTGATCTTCCTCGTACTCGGCGCAGCCGGCGTGCTCTTCACCGCCGTGCTCTTGCTGATCCGCGAGCCGTCGCGCAAGGGCGTCGGCGCCGGCGTCGAGGTGCCGTTGAGCGAAGTGGCCGGCTACATCCGCCAGAACCGCCGTACCGTGCTGTGCCACAACTTCGGCTTCGCCTGCCTGGCCTTCGCCGCCTATGGCAGTTCGGCATGGATTCCGACCTTCTTCATCCGCACCTACCGCTGGTCGGCCAGCGACGTCGGCGTGCTCTACGGCTCGGTGGTCGCGGTGGCCGGCTCGATCGGCATCATCGCCGGCGGGCGACTGTCGGACCTGCTGCACCGGCGCGGTTATCGCGACGCGCCGCTGCGCGTGGGCATCATCTCCGCCGCCCTGACCCTGACGCTCAACCTGGCCTACCTGGCCGGTACCGGCGAACTGGCGCTGGCGCTGATCGCCCTGCACGTCTTCACCATCGCCATGCCCTTCGGCGTGGGCCCGGCGGCGATCCAGGAAATCATGCCCAACTCCATGCGCGGCCAGGCGTCGGCGGTGTACCTGTTCGTCATCACCATGGTCGGCCTCGGCATCGGCCCGACCGCGGTGGCGCTGGGCACCGATTTCGTCTTCGGCGACGACAACGCCCTGCGCTACTCGTTGCTGATCGTCACCGGCATCGCCCTGGTCGGCGCCATGATCCTGCTCGGCATGGGGCTCAAGCACTACCGCGGCAGCCTGGATCGGCTGCAGGAATGGAAGCCGCAGAGCGCAGCGGGGAGCGACGCGCAGCCCAAACCGGTCTGATCCGACATGCCCCTGGAGTGGATTACGTATTATCGATCCACCCAGGGACACCGACCCGACCCCGCCCACGCTCGACCCTCTGCACTCTCGAACCACACACGACCATCGGGCCATAAAAAAACCCGCTCCTGAGAGCGGGTTTTTTCATGCTCCAGGCGGGACGATCAGGCCACCTGCATCAGCTTCGCATAGGCCTTCAGGTGGTGGTCGTCGTCACCAAACTGGTGGGCGATCATTACCAGGCGCTTGGCGTGGTGGGCGAGGTTGTATTCCCAGGTCATGCCGATGCCACCGTGCAGCTGGATGGCTTCCTCGGCCACCTTGCGCGCGGCGCGGGCGCAGATGTACTTGGCGGCGGCGATAATGCGACGGCGGTCGTCGTTGTCTTCGCCATCGGCAAAGGTCGCGGCGAGGATCGCCATGCTGGTGGCCTGTTCCAGCTCGGTCTGCATGTCCACCATGCGGTGCTGCAGCACCTGGAACTTGCCGATCGGCACGCCGAACTGCTTGCGCGTCTTCAGGTAGTCGAGGGTCAGCTTGCAGGCCTCGTCCATGCTGCCGAGGGCATCGGCGCACTGCGCGGCGATGGCGCGGCCCTGCTGGTAGCGCATCGCGGGCAAGGCATTGCCCAGCTCGCCAAGCAGCGCCTCGGCACCCACCTGCACGTTGTCGAGGAACAAGTCGCAGCCCTTGCGCCCATCGATGGTCGGGTAGACGCGACGGCTGACACCCTGGGCGTTCGGATCGATAAGGAACAGGCTGATGCCGGCTTCGTCGCGGCTGTCGCCGGCGCTGCGCGCGGAGACGATGATCTGCCCGGCGCTGTGCCCACCGATCACCACGGCCTTGCGTCCGGACAGGCGATAACCGCCGCCCACCGCCTCGGCCTTGGTCTGTACATCGTTCAGGTTGTAGTGGCTCTGCGGTTCGTCGAACGCGACCGCCAGTTGCAGCGAACCGGCGGCGACCTGGGGCAGCAGGTCCTGCTTCTGGGCGTCGGAACCGAGCTGGCTGAGCAAGCCGCCGCCAAAGATCACCGAGTGCAGATACGGCTCCAGCGTCAGGCCACGGCCCAGCTCGGTCATGACCAGCATGGTTTCCACGCCGCTACCACCGAAGCCGCCGATGTCCTCGGAGAACGGCACCGCGGTCAGGCCCAGTTCGCCCAGCTGCGACCAGAATTCGGCGGAAAAGCCCAGCTCGGACTCGCTGAACTTCTCGCGCTGTTCGAACGGATAGGCGTCGCGCACCAAGCGCGCCGCGGTGTCTTGCAGCATCTGCTGCTCTTCGGTCAGTTTGAAGTCCATGGCGGTGCCCCCTTACAGCTCGAGAATCATCTTCGAGACGATGTTCTTCTGGATTTCGTTGGAGCCGCCGAAGATCGACAGCTTGCGCATGTTGAAGTAGTCGCCGGCCAGCGATGCGCTGTAGTCGGTGTGCAAGAGCTCGCCCTCGTAGTCCAGCTGCAGCTCCTCCTCGAGGAAGGGCAGCGCGTAGGGGCCGATGACCTTGCGCAAGAGGTGAGTGATGGCCTGACGGATCTCGGTGCCCTTGATCTTGAGAATCGACGATTCGGCGCCGGGTACACCGCCCTCCTTCGCCGCCGCGAGGATGCGCAGGGTGCTCATCTCGATGGCCATCAGCTGCATCTCGACTTCCGCCACCTGAGCGCGGAACAGCGGGTCTTCGAGCATCGGCTTGCCGTCGCACACCTCTTTCATGGCGATGCGCTTGAGATGTGCCAGCGCCGCCTTGGAGGCGCCAATGCCGGCCAGCCCCGTACGCTCATGGGTCAACAGGTACTTGGCGCAGGTCCAGCCCTGGTTTTCCTCGCCGACGAGGTTCTCCACCGGCACGCGAACGTTGTCGAAGAAGACTTCGTTGACCTCGTGGTCACCGTCCAGGGTGATGATCGGCCGCACGCTGATGCCTGGGCTCTTCATGTCGATCAGCAGGAAGCTGATGCCGCGCTGCTGCTGGGCTTCCGGGTCGGTGCGCACCAGGCAGAAGATCATGTTGGCGTGCTGGCCGAGGGTCGTCCAGGTCTTCTGGCCGTTGACCACGTAATGGTCGCCGTCACGCACGGCGCGGGTCTTGAGGCTGGCCAGGTCGGAACCGGCACCGGGCTCGGAATAGCCCTGGCACCACCAGTCCTCACCCGAAAGGATGCGCGGCAGGTAATGGTCGATCTGCTGCTGGGTGCCGAACTTGATGATCACCGGGGCGACCATGTTGACGCCGAAGGGCACGGTACGCGGCGCGCCGAAGGCGGCGCATTCCTCGTCGAAGATGTGCTTTTCCACCGGGCCCCAGGTGGTGCCGCCCAGCTCCACCGGCCAGCCCGGCGCATACCAGCCGCGCTTGACCAGGATCTGCTGCCAGCGCTGGTGATCTTCCTTGGACATGTGCTTGCCGAGCTTGACCTTGGCGGCGATGTCCGCCGGCAGCTCGCTTTTCAGGAAGGCGCGCACTTCATCGCGGAAGGCGAGCTCTTCGGCCGTGTAGTTGACGTTCATGGGAAGGTCCTCATGCTGCGTTCGGTTTGCAGGCGGCGGCGCTCATCGCCCGGCCTGCCATTCGGTGAAGGTGCGGCCTTCGGCGGCCAGTTTTTCCAGCAGCGGCGCCGGCTTCCACCAGTCGCCACACCGCGCGTGCAGTTCTTTTACTCGCGCCAGCACCTTGTCCAGGCCGACGCTGTCGGCGTAGTACATCGGCCCGCCGCGGAAGGCCGGGAAGCCGTAGCCGTTCAGGTAAATGACGTCGATGTCGCTGGAGCGTTGGGCGATGCCTTCCTCGAGAATCTTCGCGCCCTCGTTGACCAGCGCGAAGATGCAGCGCTCGACGATGTACTGCTCGTCCAGCGCCTGCCGCTCGATGCCCTTTTCCCGCGACGCGGCTTCCAGCATGGGCGCGAGGTCGGGATTCTCCTGCGGGGTGCGGTTGCCGGGTTCGTAGCGGTAGTAGCCGGCACCGGTCTTCTGCCCGAGCATGCCGGCGGCGCAGAGCTTGTCCGAGACGGTGGGGAAATCCAGGTGAGGCGGCAGGGTCGCGCGCTGGCGCTTGCGGATCGCCTGGCCGATGTCGAGACCGGACAGATCGCGCATGGCGAACGGTCCCATGGCCATGCCGAAGTTGCGCAGGGCAGCGTCGACCTGCTGCGGCGTGGCGCCTTCCTCCAGCAGGAACTCCGCCTCGCGGCCGTACTGGAAGACCATGCGGTTGCCGACGAAGCCGTCGCAGACGCCGACCACCACCGAGACCTTCTTCAGCTGCTTGCCGATCGCCATGGCGGTGGCGAGCACTTCATCGCTGGTCCGCTCGCCACGCACCACTTCCAGCAGGCGCATGACATTGGCCGGGCTGAAGAAGTGCAGGCCGACCACATCCTCGGGGCGCCTGGTGAAGCCGGCGATGGCGTTCAGGTCCAGCGACGAGGTGTTGGAAGCGAGAATCGCACCGGGCTTGCACACCGCATCCAGCTGCTCGAAGACCTGCTGCTTGACGCCCATGTCCTCGAACACGGCCTCGACCACCACGTCGGCATCAGCCAGAGCGCCGTAGTCGGTGACGCCCGTGATCAGCGCGAGGCGCTGCTCCATCGCCTCCTCGCTCAGGCTGCCGCGTTTGACGCTCGCCGCGTAGGTGTCACGGGCGCGCTGCAGGCCGCGTTGCAGTGCCTCGTCGTTGATTTCCAGCAGCTTCACCGGCACCCCGGCATTGGCGAAGCTCAAGGCGATGCCGACACCCATGGTGCCGCCGCCGATCACCGCGGCGGTCCTGATCGGGCGGGGTTTGACGTCGGATGGCAGGTCGTCGACCTTGCCGGCCTGACGCTCGGCGAAGAACGAATGGATCAGCGCGCCGCGCTGCGGCGAATTCAGGCACTCGGTGAACAGCTCGCGCTCGCGCTTGAGGCCTTCGGCCAGCGGCAGCTTGGTCGCCACCTCAACGGCGGCAACGCACCGCAGCGGCGAGAACAGCCCCGGCATTCGCTTGGCCACCTCGGCATGCTTGGCGCGAATCAGCACCTCGTTGTCGGCGCCTTCCAGACCGCGGGTCTGCTCGCCGCTGCGGCGCGGGCCGCGGCCCTCGTCGAGCAGGCGACGCGCATAGGTCAGACCGGCCTCGATCAGATCGCCTTCGGACAGCTCGTCGACGATATGGTGCTCCAGCGCCTCCGCCGCACCGATGGGCTGGCCGCTGACGATCATATCCAGCGCCTTCTCGACACCAGCCAGCCGAGGCAAGCGCTGGGTACCGCCGGCGCCGGGCAGCAGGCCCAGCTTCACCTCCGGCAGGCCGACCTTGGCGTCCGGCCGGGCGATACGATAATGGCAGCCCAGCGCGACCTCCAGCCCACCACCCAGGGCGGTGCCGTGGATCACCGCGACGCTCGGCTTGCGGCTGCCCTCGATGACCTCGATCACCTCCGGCAGGCTCGGTGCCTGCGGCGGTTTGCCGAACTCCTTGATGTCGGCGCCGGCCATGAAAGTGGTGCCTTCGCAGACCAGCACCACGGCCGTCACTTCGGGGTCGGCTTCAGCCGCCTGAAACGCTGCCTGCAACCCGGCACGCACAGCGTGGCCAAGCGCATTGACCGGCGGATTGTTGACCGTGATGAGCGCAATCGCGCCCCGGCGTTCGAGCCGAACGACATCGGACATGGCAGGCCTCCGTCTATAGAGAGAGATTAATTGGACTTATTTTTACGAAACCATGTTTCGCACAGCAGAATAGTCGAGCCATTTCTGGATGTCGATAGGTGAGTCGGCACCCGCCCTGGTTGAACAACCTTAGAGGCGTACAGACGATGACGCGAAAGATCAGGGTGCCGCGAGACGAGCGGCGAAGCGGCGAGCAAGGCAAGGCGCCGTGATGCCCGTGGGCGGGGGGGGGGCGTGGGCGTGGGCGAACAAGTTCGCCCCTACAGACAGACGCCGCCGTTGGGGGCGATTTCGCCCCACAGCCAAACACCAACGCCCGTAGGCGAATTCATTCGCCCAAGAACACCCGGCGCCATCAGGCGGGCGCATTACCCCCAGCCAAACGCCAACGCCTGTAGGGGCGAATTTATTCGCCCGGATAGCCCGAAGCCCGCCAGGCGAATTCATCCATTCATTCGCCCCTACGAAAACGGCCGGGCGCGACGGATGGGTGTTACAGCCCCAGGCAGAGGTACTTGATCTCGACGTAGTCCTCGATGCCGTATTTCGAGCCTTCACGGCCGAGGCCCGAGGACTTCACGCCGCCGAAGGGCGCCACTTCGGTGGAGATCATCCCGGTGTTGATGCCGACCATCCCCGACTCGATCGCCTCGGCCACGCGGAACACGCGGCCCAGGTCGCGGGCGTAGAAGTAGGCAGCCAGGCCGAACTCGGTGTCGTTGGCCAGGGCGATGCCCTCGGCCTCGTCCTTGAAGCGGAACAGCGGCGCCAGCGGGCCGAAAGTTTCCTCCTTCGCCACCTTGGCGTCGTGCGGCACGTTGACCATCAGCGTCGGCTCGAAATAGCTGCCGCCCAGCTGATGCGCCTTGCCACCGGTGAGCACCTGGGCGCCGTTGGCCACCGCGTCCTCGATGTGCTCGCGGACCTTGGTCGCGGCGCGGTCGTCGATCAGCGGACCGATGTCGACGCCCTCGTCCAGTCCGTTGCCCACTTTCAGCTTCTCGACCGCGGCCTTGAATTTCTCGGCGAAGGCCTCGTAAACACCGTCCTGCACGTAGATGCGGTTGACGCAGACGCAGGTCTGCCCAGCGTTACGGTACTTGGACTGCATGGCGCCCTTGACCGCCTCGTCCAGGTCGGCGTCGTCGAAGACCAGGAAGGGCGCATTGCCGCCCAGCTCCAGCGAGACCTTCTTGATGCCCGGCGCACACTGCTCCATCAGCTTGGCGCCCACTTCGGTGGAGCCGGTAAAGCTCAGCTTGCGCACCGTCGGGTTCGCCGTCAGCTCGTTGCCGATGTCACCGGCCGAGCCGGTGATGACGCTGAACACGCCCTTCGGGATGCCGGCGCGCTCGGCCAGCTCGGCGAGTGCCAGCGCGGAGAACGGCGTCTGCGAGGCCGGCTTGAGCACCATGGTGCACCCCGCCGCCAATGCCGGGCCGGCCTTGCGGGTGATCATCGCCGCCGGGAAGTTCCAGGGTGTGATGGCCGCGGTCACGCCGATCGGCTGCTTGATCACGATGATGCGCTTGTCTTTCTGGTGGCCCGGGATGGTGTCGCCATAGATGCGCTTGGCTTCTTCGGCGAACCACTCGATGAAGGAGGCGGCGTAGGCGATCTCGCCCTTGGATTCGGCCAGCGGCTTGCCCTGCTCCAGCGTCATCAACCGGCCCAGGTCGTCCTGGTTTTCCATCATCAGCTCGAACCAGCGGCGCAGCTTCTGCGAGCGCTCCTTGGCGGTGAGGTCACGCCAGGCCGGCAGTGCGCGCTCGGCTGCCTCGATGGCGCGGCGGGTTTCGGCGGCGCCCATCTTCGGCACGGTGCCCAGCGTCTCGTTGGTCGCCGGGTTGTTGACCTGAATGGTCTGGCCGCTATCGGCGTCCTGCCAGCTGCCGTCGATGTAGGCTTGCTGGCGGAACAGCGAAGTGTCTTTGAGTTGCATGGCAGTCTCCTGAGAGCCGGCACGATGCCGGAAGCTGAGGCCTGATCGTCTGGCCGGAAGGGCTATGGCGCACGGTCGCGCCCGACCTAGGTCAGAGCGAAGCCTTGACCGAGGGTTCCGGTCGCCACCGTGAGCGTTCGAAATGTCGAACAATCCTAGGCCTGACCTGCGGTGCTCAGCAACACCATGTTCGGAAAAATTAACGCACCATAGCCAAGCCTGATGGCCGGCCCCGCACCGGCCCGCCAAAGCCGCCCCGAGCCGCCATGGACGGCCGCGAACGACATGCGTATGATTGCGCCCCGCAACGCATCCGTAGCTCAGCTGGATAGAGTACTGCCCTCCGAAGGCAGGGGTCGTGGGTTCGAATCCCGCCGGATGCGCCATATGCCCGAAGCCCCAGGTGAACACCTGGGGCTTTTTCGTTTGGGCGGCGCCGTGGCGAGCGCGTCCGTCCAAGCCACCCGGCAACCATCCGAAAGGAAAAGACATCTCGGCGAGAAGCCGGATAATGGCCGGCCCAATCGCGTCGCTCTGGTAATCCCGCATGGAAATCAAGGTCAATTTTCTCGACAACCTCCGGCTCGAGGCCAAGTTCGATGATTTCACGGTGATCGCCGACCAGCCGATTCGCTACAAGGGCGACGGCTCGGCACCGGGGCCATTCGATTACTTCCTCGCCTCTTCGGCGCTGTGTGCCGCCTACTTCGTCAAGCTGTACTGCCAGACGCGTGGCATCCCCACCGAGAACATCCGGCTGTCGCAGAACAACATCGTCGACCCGGAAAACCGCTACAACCAGATCTTCAAGATCCAGGTCGAGTTGCCGGCGGACATTTCCGACAAGGATCGCCAGGGCATCCTGCGCTCGATCGACCGCTGCACAGTAAAGAAGGTGGTGCAGACCGGGCCGCAGTTCGTCATCGAAGAGGTCGACAACCTCGACGCCGACGCCCAGGCGCTGCTGATCCCCACGGATGCCGAGACGCGTACCTACATTGCCGGGAAGGACCTGCCGCTGGAGCAGACCATTGCCAACATGTCGGCGATCCTCGCCGGCCTGGGGATGAAGATCGAGATCGCCTCCTGGCGCAACATCGTGCCCCACGTCTGGTCGCTGCATGTCCGCGATGCGCAGTCACCGCTGTGCTTCACCAACGGCAAGGGCGCAACCAAGGAAAGCGCGTTGGCCTCGGCGCTGGGCGAGTTCATCGAGCGGCTGAACTGCAACTTCTTCTACAACGATCAGTTCTGGGGTGAAGAGATCGCCCACGCGCCTTTCGTGCATTACCCGAACGAGCGCTGGTTCAAGCCGGGCCGCCGCGATGCGCTGCCCAAGGAGATCCTCGACGCCTACTGCCTCGAGATCTACAACCCGGACGGCGAGCTGCGCGGCTCGCACCTGTACGACACCAACTCGGGCAACGTCGAGCGCGGCATCTGCTCGCTGCCCTTCGTGCGCCGCTCGGACGGCGAGACGGTGTACTTCCCGTCCAACCTGATCGAGAACCTCTTCCTCAGCAACGGCATGAGCGCGGGCAACACCCTGGCCGAGGCGCAAGTGCAATGCCTGTCGGAGATCTTCGAGCGCGCGGTGAAGCGCGAAATCCTCGAAGGCGAAATCGCGTTGCCCGACGTGCCGCCGGACGTGCTGGCGAAATACCCGGGCATCGTTGCCGGCATCCAGGGCCTGGAGGAACAGGGCTTTCCGGTGCTGGTAAAGGATGCCTCGCTGGGCGGCGAATACCCGGTGATGTGCGTGACCCTGATGAACCCCCCGCACCGGCGGCGTGTTCGCCTCCTTCGGCGCGCACCCGAGCTTCGAGGTGGCGCTTGAGCGCAGCCTCACCGAGCTGCTGCAGGGCCGCAGCTTCGAGGGCTTGAACGACCTGCCGCAGCCGACCTTCGAAAGCCAGGCGGTGATGGAGCCGAATAACTTCGTCGAGCACTTCATCGACTCGAGCGGCGTGGTCTCCTGGCGCTTCTTCAGCGCCAGGGCTGATCACGACTTCGTCGAATGGGATTTCTCCGGGCAGGGCGACGACTCCAACGCCGAGGAAGCCGCGACGCTGTTCGGCATCCTCGAAGCGATGGGCAAGGAGGTGTACGTCGCCGAATACAACGACCTCGGCGCGCCGGCCTGCCGCATCCTGGTGCCAGGCTACTCGGAGGTCTACCCGGTCGAGGACCTGATCTGGGACAACACCAACAAGGCACTGCTCTTCCGTGCCGACATCCTCAACCTGCACCGCCTCGACGATGACGAACTCCAGGCCCTGATCGAGCGCCTGGAAGACAGCGAGCTGGACGACTACACCGACATCAAGACGCTGATCGGCATCGAGTTCGACGACAACACCGTCTGGGGCCAGCTGACGATCCTGGAGCTCAAGCTGCTCGTCCACCTCGCACTCAAGCAGTTCGAGGAAGCCAAGGAGCTGGTCGAAACCTTCCTGCAATTCAACGACAACACCGTCGAGCGCGGCCTGTTCTACCAGGCCCTGAACGCCGTGCTGGAAGTGCAGCTGGACGACGAGATGGTGCTGGTCGACTACGAGACCAACTTCCGCCGCCTGTTCGGCAACGCGCGAATGGACGCGGCGATCGGCTCGGTGGACGGCAGCGTGCGCTTCCATGGCCTGACGCCGACGAGCATGCAGCTCGAAGGCCTGGACCGCCACCTGCGCCTTATCGACAGCTACAAGAAGCTGCACGCAGCGCGGGCCCGGGCGGCGGGCTGACCCGGCGCAGCACGGGGGAGTCGGCCGCGGCCATCGACTTCCCAGGGTCGGAAGTGGCAGGCTTCGTGATCCGTGTCGGTGGCTTCGAGCATCCTGGCCGCCGGCACGTCCGCTACCCACCGTCGAGGACATGCCATGAGTGATCCCACCTACGTACCGCCCAAGGTCTGGACGCACGACGCCCCCTCGGGCGGCAAGTTCGCCAGCATCAATGCGCCGACCGCCGGTGCCCGTGAGCAGAAGGCGTTGCCGGTCGGCAAGCACCCGCTGCAGCTCTACTCGCTGGCCACGCCGAACGGCGTGAAGGTCAGCATCATGCTCGAAGAGCTGCTCGCGCTCGGCCACCAGGGCGCCGAGTACGACGCCTGGCTGATCAAGATCGGTGAGGGCGACCAGTTCGGGAGTGGCTTCGTCGAGATCAACCCCAACTCGAAGATCCCGGCGCTGGCCGATCACAGCGTCGAAGGCGAACCGCTGCGGGTGTTCGAGTCCGGCTCGATCCTGGTCTATCTCGCGGAGAAGTTCGGCGCCTTCCTGCCGACCGAAACCCGTGCGCGCACGGAGACGCTGAACTGGCTGTTCTGGCAGATGGGCTCGGCGCCCTTCCTTGGCGGCGGCTTCGGCCACTTCTACGCCTACGCGCCGGAAAAGTACGAGTACCCGATCAACCGCTACGCCATGGAGGTCAAGCGCCAGCTCGACGTGCTTGACCGCCAGTTGGCCGAGAACCGCTTCATCGCCGGGGACGACTACAGCATCGCCGACATGGCGATCTGGCCCTGGTACGGCGTGCTGGCCCGCGGTGAGCTGTACGAGGCTGGCGAGTTTCTCTCGGTGCAGGACTACAGGCATGTGCAGCGCTGGGCGGCGGAGATCGCCGAACGGCCAGCGGTGATCCGCGGGCGCAAGGTCAACCGCACCTGGGGCGAGGAATCGGAGCAGGCGCCCGAGCGGCACCAGGCGTCCGACCTCGACTGAGCGGCCCCGCTCAACCGCTTCCGGTGGAGCCGGCGCCTGCCGCTCCACCGCAGCCACCGCAGCCATCGTCGTGTATCGACCGCTGATCCCTCACCGCTGAACTCTCACCCGACGGTCCGACCCAATCTTCATGGGCGTTGCGCCGCGACCTCCGATACCCGGACGGCTCCGCGCACGCTCACCTACCCGGTTGTTCAACACAACGAGAGGTGACCCATGAAACACACACTGGTAGCCGCGTTCGCCACACTCACCGACGCGAACCGCACCCGCGGCGATCTGATGTCGCGCGGCATCGCGCGGGAACGCATTCATTCCGTAGGCGCCGACAGCGCCGAAATCCACAGCTACGACGCGCCCTACTCGACCACCGAAGGCAACCTGGACCGCCCGCACCACGACTCGAAGGTCGCGAATTTCTTCCATTCGTTGTTCGGCCATGAGCCGCACGAGGACCATCGCCGGCACGCCACGGCCTACCCCGAAGCGGTGCGGCGCGGCGCGCTGGTGATCGCCGTGGATGTCGATGACGACGACCAGCTCGCCAAGGCGCGCGATGCCCTGGAATACAACGGCGCGATCAGCATCGATGAGGGCGGCACCGGCGACGCCGGCTATCCCGGCCCGAGCAGCCCCTATGCCGGTGCGACCGGAGGGGACAGCCACCTCGACAAGCATTTCACCAGCGGCGCTTCCACCGACACCGCCTCATCCACCGGTACTGCCTCGTCCACGGCGATCGCCGATGGTCATGGCGTCGGCAGCAGCGCCAAACGCGCCGGTACGGGCTACCCGGAGACAACCGCGACCGCGAACCCCACCGGAGGTGGCGTGGTAGGGCCGGGAACAGGTACCGGGAGCATGCCGCAAGGCGTCGGCTCGCGTGCGGCTGGCACCTGCACCGACCGCGTCTGCGTGATCCAGCGGCCCAGCTGACCGCCGTCTAACTCACCACGCTGCAACGGGCCGCGCACAACGGTCCGTTGCGTTTTTTCAGGCAGATCGACGCTCACCCAGCGCGCGATGGATACCGGCACGGCCGAGGGTCAGTGCCAGGCTGTCCTCGGCCAGCCCGAGCGCGGCGTTGGTCAGGGGTGCGGCTGATAAGGCTTGCGCAGGGCGAGGCCGATCTTCGAGGCCACCAGCGCGGCGGTCGCGCCCACCATCGCGGGCAGCCAGATCGGTTCACGGCGCACACCGGCCAGGGCGGCAGCCGTCACGCCGCCGGAGAGGCCGCGAAACAGCATCGAGGGCGCGATGGTCCGGTCCGGCGCGAAGGGCATCTTGTCACCGAGCAACTCGCCGGCGGCCAGCGGCATCAGGATTTGCCGGGTACGCTCGGCGGCCAGCGTGCGGGCAGGCTCGTCGGCTTGATCGAGATCGTCGCGCTCGGCCAGCGCGCGGCTGACCAGGGTGGGCGCCAGCGTGCTGCGCATCCCAGTCACAAGGCCGAGGGCGAGGGCGCCCAGCAGGAGGTTTCGGGTCATGGTCGGTCGTCTCCGGAGGCTTTCAGGTGCGACCGGCCGGCGGCGGCAGCCGTTCCCCCGAGGCTCCGAACGGTCAGGCCGTGACCGCCGCGAACTTCTCGACCCGCCGGGTCTCGCCCGCGACGATGAGCAGGTCGCCCGGGTGGATCAGGGTGTCCGGCTTGGCGTAGATGAAATCGGTCCGGTGCCGCTTCACGCCGACGATGGTCACGCCGTAGCGCTCGCGCACGCCCGCTTCCGCCAGGGTCTTGTCGTGGATGACCGCGGGCGCATGGGTCGAGGCAATGGCGAAGCCGTCATCGAACTCGATGAATTCGAACATCTTGCCGGTCACCAGGTGCGCCACGCGCTCGCCCATGGACGTCTCGGGATAGACGACATGGTGCGCGCCGGTGCGCTCGAGGATCAGCCCGTGGCGCTTGCTCAGCGCCTTGGCCCAGATGTCCGGCACGCCCAGTTCCTGCAGCGCGAGCACCGTGAGCACGCTGGCCTCCAGGTCGGTGCCGATGCTGACCACCACATGGCGGAACTGGTCGACGCCCAGCTGACGCAGCGCACGGATATCGGTGGAGTCGGCCTGGGCCACGTGCGTCAGCACGTCGACCCACTGCTGCACGCTCGCGCTGTTGCTGTCGATGCCCAGCACTTCGTGGCCCATGGAGGTTAGCGACTCGGCGACGGCCGAGCCGAACCGCCCCAGGCCGATGACCGCAACGCTGTCGTTCTCGAATGTCTTGCCGAACAGATTAGCCAACAATGGGGCGCTCCTCCGGGTAGCGATAGTGTTTGGTCACGCTGCGCAGCGCCAGGGCCGTCGCCAGGGTGATGGTGCCGACCCGGCCGATGAACATCAGCGCGATGATCACCAGCTGGCCGGACGGTGGCAGGTCGGCGGTGATGCCGGTCGATAGACCCACCGTGGCAAAGGCGGATATGGCCTCGAAGAGCACCACGCCCAGTTCCAGCTTCGTCACGCTGAGCAGCAGCATGGTGCCGATGGCCACGGTGAGCGAGCCGAGGAACAGCACCGTCAGCGCCTGTCGCTGCGTCTGATAGGAGATGCGTCGGCGGAAGGCCACGGTATCGGCGTTGCCACGTATCTCGGCCCAGATGAAGAAGAACAGCAGGAAGAAGGTCGTCACCTTGATCCCGCCGGCAGTGCCCGCGCTGCCGCCGCCGACGAACATCAGGAAATAGTGCACCGCCAGCGTCTGCGCCTCGAACTGGCCGACGTCCAGGCTGTTGAAACCCGCCGTGCGCGCCACCGCCGAGGTGAACAGCGCCGATAGCAGCTTGTCGCCCAGGCTCATGCCGGCGAGCGTGTCCGGGTTGCCCCACTCGTAGAACAGGATCGCCGCCATGCCGCCGACGAGCAGCACCGCCGAGCCCCAGAGCGTGATGCGCGTATGGATGGTCCAGGGCTTGCCGCGCTGGTCGCGACGGAACTCGTATAACACGGGGAAGCCCAGGCCGCCGATGATCACCGCCAGCATGATCGGCACCAGCACGACCGGGTCGCTGACGAAGCTCATCAGGCTGTCCGAATAGGTCGAAAAGCCCGCGTTATTGAACGCCGAGACGGCGTGGAACAGCCCGTTCCAGAAGGCTTCCGGTAGCGGCTGGCCGTAACGGACGTGCAGCTGCGCGGTGAGGATCGCCATGACCGTCAGCTCGACGCCCAGGGTGACCAGGAGAATCAGCCGCAACACGCCGGTGACATCCCCGAGCCCCAGCGAGCGCGTCTCCTGTTGCGCGACCAGGCGGCTGCTCAATTGCAGACGCCGCTTGACCATCAGGCCGAGCAGGGTCGCGCCGCTCATGATGCCGAAGCCACCGATCTGAAACAGCAGCAGGATCACGCACTGTCCGAAGAACGACCAGTAGGTCGCCGTGTCCTGAACGATCAAACCTGTCACGCAGACCGCCGAAACAGCGGTGAACAGGGCCGTCAGCAGGGGCGCGCCGTCCGGTCCCGCCGTCGACACGGGCAGCGACAGCAGCAGCGTGCCCAGCAGGGTCGCGGCGAGAAAGGCGAGGGGGATGAGGCGAGCCGGGCGGCGGACGGCGTTGCTGAGCAAAGAAAGGATTCCCGGTAAGCGTTGAGGCCGGACCATGGCGACGGATCATCCGCACCACGGCGAGCTGTCGGCAACCATATCAAAAGCCTCGCGCGTCGGCGCGGGTCCACGCAGGCCGTCATGCCGCCGCGCCAACCGCCCGTCGCCTCCCGCAGGAGCGCCAGCGAAGCGTCATCAGCCTGCCATCTGCGCTTTCTAGTGTCGGCTGCACCCCACCGCACCGAGGAACACGCTATGCGCATCAAGGAATGGCTGATCGCGGCCAGCCTGGTCGGCATTGCCGCCCCGACGCTGGCCCAGACCCAGCTCCCGCACGGCTCCGCCGAACAGGACGCCCGTCAGGAACAACAGGAGAGCCTCAAGGCCCGCCAGCAGGCGACCGAGCGGCGTAGCTGGCGCGACCCGCAGTGGCGCCCCGAGCCGGTGGTGTCGCTGAACATCCTCAGCATCAACGACTTCCACGGCCAGCTGTCCCCGCGCACCGTGGCCGGGCGGCCGGCCGGTGGTGCGGCGGTCCTCGCCTCCTACCTCAAGGCGGCGAGCAACGACAACACCCTGATCGTGCACGACGGCGACCAGGTCGGCGCCTCGCCGCCCAACTCCGCCCTGCTGCGTGACGAACCTTCGATCAGCTTCTTCAACCTCCTGGCGAACCCGCACTGCCGCCCGTTCGGGCGCCAGCTGGAGATGCCGCGCAACGCGCAGCCCTTCGCCCAGCAGCGCTGCAATGTGCTCGGCACGCTTGGCAACCACGAGTTCGATAACGGCAAGGCCGAGCTGCTGCGCCAGCTCAGCGGTGGCAACCACGCCAAGGGGCCTTTCCTGGAGGACCCATGGCAGGGTGCGCGTTTCCCCATGGTGTCGAGCAACGTGATCGACGCATCGGCCGGTCAGCCGCTGCTGCCGCCCTACTCGATTCATTACCGGGACGGCGTGCGCGTCGGCGTGGTCGGCGCCGTGCTCAAGGAAACGCCGAGCATCGTTTCGCCCACCGGTGTCGCCGGCCTGCGCTTCACCGACGAGGCCGAGGCGATCAACCGGTCCGTGGCCGAACTGCGCCGCCATGGCGTGCGCGCCATCGTCGTCGCCCTGCACCAGGGCGGGCAGCAGACCAGCTACAACGGCCCGACCAACCCCGCAGCCGATACCCTCACCGGCCCGGTGGTCGACATCATCGAGCGCCTCGATGACGAGGTGGACGTGGTGATCTCAGGCCATTCCCACGGTTTCACCAATGCCCTGGTGCCCAACGCCAACGGCAAGCCGATCCTGGTGACCCAGGCCTTCTCGGCCGGCACCGCCTACGCCGACATTCAGCTCGAGATCAGCCGCCGCAGCCGCGACATCGTCGAGAAGTCGGCAGTCGTCCATACCACCTGGGCCGACCAGGGCGCCGGGCTCACGCCGGACCCGGACGTGGCCGCGCTGGTGGCGCAGGCGGACAGCCGTGTCGAACCGCTGGTGGCGCGCGTGGTGGGCCTGGCCCAGGGCGACATCAGCCGCACCGAAACGCCCGCCGGCGAATCGGCGCTGGGCAACCTGATCGCCGATGCGCAGCGCATCGCGACCGAGGCACAGATCAGCTTCATGAACCCGGGCGGCATCCGCGCGGACCTGGAAAGCGGCGAAGTCACCTGGGGCGAGCTGTTTGCCATACAGCCGTTCGCCAACGACCTGGTCTCGATGGACCTGACCGGCGCACAAATCAAGACGCTGCTGGAGCAGCAGTGGGTCGGCCAGAGCTACGCGCGCATCCTCAAGCCCTCCGGCATCCAGTACAGCTGGTCCGCCAGCCGACCGGACGGCAACCGGGTGATCGAAATGCGCGACGCCACCGGCGCGCTGATCAACCCCACCGCCCTCTACCGCGTCGCCGTGAACTCCTTCCTCGCGGGCGGCGGCGATAACTTCACCGTCCTTACCGAAGGCCAGAACCGCGTCGTCGGCCCGGTGGATCTGGATGCGCTGGTGACCTACATCGAAGGCTTGCCGCAGCCATTCACTGGCCGCATCGAGGGGCGGATTCAGCGGGTAGATTGAGGCCGAGAGGCAGGTGCCGAGCATCGATACTGCCCGGCACCGGTAGAAACAAGAAAGGCGGCTCAGGGCCGCCTTCTTTTGTCAGCATCGTTTTGCTCACCGACCGAGCAACCCGGCCCCCTGGACCGAACCGAAGGCAAAGCCGATGAATTCCTGCACGCTCATGGCGCGGCCGTTCAAGGTCACCTTGTCGTCCGAGTAGTGCAGTGAGCTGGCCAGGCGGTCGCCCTGCAACTGGAACCAGCCGGTATCGACCGCCATTGCGCTGAACAGCTCGGCGGAGGCATCGGCCTGCTGCTGCAACGCAACCGGGTCGGTGTCGGCCCCATCCAGCTCGCGCTGTGCCATCAGGCCCGTCAGGTCACGAACCAGCCCTTTGTCCACGCCGGCTTCGGCTTTCAGCGAGCCGAGCATGCTCGCGATCATGGCGTCGGGGGTGAACGCCTCCGTGCTCGGGCTGTTCAGGTCGATCACAACGGACAGTCGCGCGGCACCGTGGGCGGTCTCGAAGCCAAACTCATCGAGCGCGAGCGTGGGTTTCTGCGCGAGCAACTGCATGCCCTTGGCCTGCAGGTCGCCCAGTTGCTCACGCGTCATGTTGGCGAGCGCGGCCTCGGGGTCGGCGTCGCTGGCCAGCACCGCCTTGTAGCTGTCGAGCAGTGCCTTGAGGCTGGTTTGTTCGAGATGGCGCAGGCTGAAGGCCAGCGCGAGATTGCTAAAGGTCTGCCCTTGCGCATCGAGCTGCCCGACGCGATAGGCCACGGTCTGGTCGATGCCTTGGCTGCCCTGGCTGAGCCGCTCGTCGACGGTAGCATTCTGGATGACCACGGCCGGCTCATCGCCCACCTGGATCTCCATGCGCTTGACCACGAGGCCGGACGGGCCGAGCGCGAAACCGTTGTCGTCCTGTTTCTTGTCGGCAGTCATGCCGACACCGCGCACGCTCATCCGCACCGGCTTGCCTTCGACCCCCAGCAGGTTCAGGTCGATGTCCGGCAGTTCACCGTCCAGGCGCACGGCCGTGGCGTTCTTCGTGGCCTCGAACGCGATCGTGGCGGGCGAGACGCGAACCGAGCCGTCCGTATCCTCGAGGTTGAGCGCGACCGAGCGCAGTTCACCGTGCTGGCCTCCGTCATAGCCGATCGCAACCTCGCCGGCCAGCGGCGACTGTCCCGAGGCGGCATCGAACAGTTTTTCGGTGAGAGGCGAGTGCTCTAGCTGGAAGTGGCTCTGGGCAGCTACCGGCATCAGCCGACCGCGGGTCACGCGAGACAGCGGAAACGGGCCGTGCTCGATACGGTCCTGGACCAGCAGGGCGTATTGCCGGGTGCCGCCGTCTTCGTCCGGCACGGCGATATCGACCTGATAGCGGGCGTCACTGGCCAGCAGTCCGCCGTCGAAGCTGAGCATCGTGATGCTGACATCGGCACCGGCGCCGACACTCAGCTCGCGCAGCTTCACATTGGCCTCGTCGACGGCATTGCGGGCGATCGGCTCGACCTGAGTGCTGGTATAGAAGGTGGCAGCGCCGATGAGCGCCAGGGGTACGGCAACGGCGAGTGCAAGCTTTTTTCATGAAATGCATCCTTGGCAGCGGCTGGGCAGACGTCCTGTCAGCCGATAGGGGTGGGCGGCCGCGGCACTCTATCAGCGAGCCCATACCGGCTCCAGCGCGCGATCCAGCGGGATCGAAGCGGTGAGAACGCGGCGGCAGATTCGAGCGGAACGGCAGACGGGTGACAGGCGCCGTCCCCTCACCAGTGGTAGACGCCATAACCCAGCACACCCAGGCCAAAGCCCATCTGCGCGATCAGCAGGGCGCGGATGGCGAAGGTGTAGCTGATCACCCGGCTCTGCCCCAGTGCATCGATGGCGAACAGGCGGTAGCTCGCAGGGTATTCGGCCTCGATTTCCTTCAGCGCGGTGATGGTGATCTGCAGCAGCTGGCGACTGCGCGCATCGACCAGCCAGAAGACCATCGCCAGCAGCACGGTGAAGGCGCCCAACAGCATCAGCACCCCTGGCGAGAAGCCCCGTTCCAGCGCGGCGAGCACGCCGCCATCGGCAAAGATCGCCAGCACGACGAAGAAGTTGAAGCCGCGCAAACGCTGCTCGGCGTTGAGCTTGAAGTGCGCCCAGACAAACCCTCGACCGTCCACGCTCGGCTCCTTTGTTGATCAAACCAACCCTTGTTCAGACGCTCCGCCGCCGCGTTCGTTACCCAGCAACGCGCTCACCTGCGCGATCGCCTGCGCCTCCCGGCTGGCCCAGTCACCGCCAATTTCGACGAAGGGCTGGCGGTGGCGCTCGAGCCACTGGTGGCAAGCCTGGTGAAAACGCCAGCGCTCGGCGGCCTCCGGTTGGCAGCGCTGGCCGTCGGCGTGCCACTCGGCACCTTCGGGCGACAGTAGAAGATGCTGGTCGTACTGACGCGCCAGCAGCGCCGCCTCCAGCCACGCCGGGCAGTCGCCGAAGAGCGTCCGGCTCCAGACCATGTTGCTCAGCAGGTGCGTATCGAGGATCAGCAGGCCGGGCCGCTGGCGGCGCGCGTGGTCTTCCCAGGCGAGTTGCCCGCGGGCGATGGCCGGGATATCAGCCAGGCAGGTGTCGCGCTGTTCGTTGTCGATGAAATGGCGAACGTACTCGCCCACCGCCAGCCCACCGAAACGTTGCTGCAGGCGCCCGGCGAGCCAGCTCTTGCCGGTGGATTCCGCGCCGGTGAGCACCAGCACCTTCACCGGCGCGCCCTGCCCTGTTGCCGTCCGGCGGCCCCTCGGCCGGGACGCCGTGCAGCCATGAGGTCGTTCACCACTCGCCTGCCTCTGCTCATTCGGCGTCTCCCCTCATTCGACCCCGACGAAGCCGCCGGTCTGGTGCTGCCACAGCCGCGCATAGAGCCCGCCGCGGGCGATCAGCTCGGCGTGGGTGCCGGTCTCGATCACCTGGCCCTTGTCGATCACCACCAGCCGATCCATGCGCGCAATGGTCGACAGCCGGTGGGCGATGGCGATCACCGTCTTGCCTTCCATCAGGGTATCCAGGCTCTCCTGAATCGCCGCCTCGACCTCCGAATCCAGCGCCGAGGTGGCTTCGTCGAGCACCAGGATCGGCGCGTCCTTGAGCAGAACCCGGGCGATGGCGATGCGCTGGCGTTGCCCGCCGGAGAGCTTCACGCCGCGCTCGCCCACCATCGCCTCGAAGCCCAGGCCGCCCTGGCTGTCGTCCAGGGACTTGATGAACACATCTGCGCGGGCCTTGCGTGCCGCGGCCCAGAGTTCTTCCTCGGTGGCGTCCGGCTTGCCGTAGCGCAGGTTGTCGCGGATCGAGCGGTGCAGCAGCGAGGTGTCCTGGGTGACCACGCCAACGTTCGCGCGCAGGCTTTCCTGGCTGACCATGGCGATGTCCTGGCCGTCGATGAGGATGCGCCCGCTCTCCAGGTCGTAGAGGCGCAGCATCAGATTGACCAGGGTGGACTTGCCGGCGCCCGACGGCCCAACCAGGCCGATCTTCTCGCCGGGACGAATGTCGAGCGAGAGTCCGCTGATCACCCCGCCCTGCTTGCCGTAGTGGAAATGCACCTCCTCGAAGCGCACGCCGCCCTGCTCCACCTCCAGCGGCCTGGCGTCCTCGGGGTCGAGCACATCGCGCGGCTGGACGATGCTCTTCATGCCGTCCTGCACGGTGCCGACGTTTTCGAAGATGCCGTTGACCACCCACATGATCCACTCGGCCATGTTGTTGATGCGAATCACCAGGCCCAGCGCCAGGGCGATGGCACCGGTGCTGATCAGCGCCTCGCTCCACAGCCACAGTGCCAGCGCACCGGTGCAGACGATCAACAGGCCGTTCATGCAAGTGATCAGGAAATCCAGGCTGGTGATGGTGCGCGACTGCAGGCGGAATTTGCCGAGCAGCTCCTGCATCGCCTCGCGGGCGTAGCTTCTCCTCCCCCGCGAATGGGCGAACAGCTTGAGCGTGGCGACGTTGCTGTAGCCGTCCACCACCCGCCCCATCACCTTCGAACGCGCGGAAGAAGCCGCCGCCGAACGCGCGCGGATGCGCGGCACGAAGTACCAGAGCGCGGCCGTATAACCGACGATCCACAGCAGCAACGGCACGATCAGCCGCAGGTCGGCGGAGGCGAACAGGTACAGCGCACTGCCGGCGTAGACCACCACATGCCAGAGCGCATCGATCACCTGCATGGCCGAATCGCGCAGCGACGGGCCCGTCTGCATCACGCGCTGGGCGATGCGCCCGGCAAAGTCGTTCTGGAAGAAGTTCAGGCTCTGCTTGAGCAGGTAGCGGTGGTTCTGCCAGCGGATCAGGTTGGTCAACCCCGGGTTGATCGCCTGATGGGTGAGCAGGTTGTGCAGACCGGACACCAGCGGCCGGACGACCAGCGCCACCAGTGCCATCCACAGCAACTCGCCGCGGTGTTCGGCGAAGAAGGTCCGGGCGTCATCGGTCGTTTGCGCCATATCGATCAACTGGCCGAGAAAGCTGAACAGCGCCACCTCGATCACCGCAACGACGAAGCCGACCACCAGCAGGGCCGTCATCAGCGGCCAGACCTGCTTCAGGTAATGGGCATAAAAGCGCAGCATCCCGGCCGGCGGCGCGACGTCCGGGCTGGGTTTGAAGACGTCGATGAGATTTTCGAAACGGCGGAACAACATGGGGCGTGGTCTGCTCTTGGCGAAGGGTGGCGGTCGGCATCATGCGACCGACGTGGAGTAAGTAGGTGACGGCATCATCCAACATGACGGCGGTGGATTTCAGCGCGGTGCGATGCATTCGTTCAGCTCAGGGCCAAGGCATAAGCCCTGCGGCGATTCATTCCCTGAAAGCGCGCCTTATCGAGATTGCAGCGAGCCGGACTGCATCAGAGCAACCCACCGACTGCGGCCACTGCGCGGACTGCGCCCGCCTGCAAGACGATGCGCCTCGGCAAGCGTTGGACGCCAGCGGCCAGGCAGCGTTTCGCGCATCGTCCATCTCTGCCCCCGTAAGGCCGGTGTAACCGCCGAATGCAGCCATCGCACGGCTGGCGCGCTACAAAGCTATTGCACCACCCTCGCCTGCCGCCACTCCCGCAGGCCCATCACCGCCAGCCCGGTGAACAACCCGTACAACCCGGCGGTGAGCCAGTAGTCCTGAAAGATGAAGAAGGTCACGTAAAGCACATCCACGACGGTCCACAACACCCAACACTGCCATCGCTTGAGTGCCATCCACAGTTGCGCCAGCAGGCTGAAGGCCGTCAGCGTTGCATCCGGCCAGGGGTAAGCCGCCTCGGTGTGCGTCATCAGCAGACCGAGCCCGACGCTCCCCAGCGCCGCCACCAGGAGCCCGATGGCGATCTCCATCACCGTCGCGCCCACCACCGGCCGCCCGCCTTCCCCGCCGCTGCCCCGCTTCCACTGCCACCAGCCATACAGCTGCATCGCCGCAAAGACGCCGTTGAGCAGCACCTGCGCATACAACCGCACCTCAAAGAAAAACCAGGCATAGAGCGCCACCATTACCAACCCGATTGGCCAGCACAGAGGGTTCTGCCGCACGGTAAGCCAGACGGCGAGTACGCCAAGGGCGGAGGCGATGAGTTCTAGGGGGGTCATGGGCGGGTGAACGACAATGGGAATGCGCATGATACGGCAGTGGCGCCAGGCGGTTTCAAATGCACCGGCGATTCAGGACGGACAGGAGCGCAAAGAAGGGAATCTGCCCCATCTCCTACCCTTCCAGATGTCGGTGCCCCGCTTCTTTCAAGATCTTTACTGCAGGTTCGAAATTGTCCGACTTGACAAATATGTAATCGGTATCAAACGTGCTCACCGCGAAGATGCCAATGGAAGCCGCCGCGAGTGGGTCAAGAAACGAGGCCAGCACGCCCGTCTGATCAAAGGCGAACGGCCCCTGCACCTTGATCGCGCGCCACCCGTTATCCACTCGGTTCAAACCGGTTGCGGCATCCTCCGCACAGACGATCGACAGTTCATCATCTGTGCGCGTGATAGACATGAAACCTGGCGAAGCCAAAACAGCGCTCGGCACGTCGGCGCTCGGCTCCAACCGCGCGATCGCGAAGCTCTGCGGGAGTATGGAAAAGGAATGGGTCATGCAATGGGATCTCGTGAATAAAGAGACGTGGCGCGAAGCAGCGGCGCTGAGCTCAAAATGTTCGGCGGAAAATAAATCTGTCCCCTTTTCCGTTTATTTTGAATTTTGGTTTCCGGCGTAGAGCAGAGAAAATTCCGCTAAACCAGCCAAAAATCACAGTGATCAAGAATAGCGCAACACTGAGAACGCCTTGATTCTCATTTGTCCACGCTGTCGCTGCTATGACCCACTCAGTTATCTGCATAAATATCTAACGATTAAGCTAAGGGGCCGGCTTGAGCCGGTCCCAGCGAACGAAGTGAGCGATTTGAGCGCATTGTTAGATACCGTAGACGATTCTGTTTAGTCTGGATACTAGGTTTTCTATAAATTCAGAGCACTCGTTTGCATAAGCTGGCTGCATATGACGCACCGCGCCATTGGCCTCTCGATCTCCGTCGTGAGCAATTTGATTTCGGCGTTTCACGTAGTTGGCCAGGATGCGTTTAATATCTGTGGCTGTTGTGTTTGGGCCTGGCCATAACTGAGATACTGATTCGAATATGTTTTGGTGCCCAATAAGGTCGTATCCGGTTATTATTTTCTCCGGCGCTTGATAGGATAAAAATGAAAGCGTTTTATCATTAAGGCGTTCGGATAGCTCTAGATAGATATTTGCTGCAGATATTACAGGAATTGCGTCTCTAAAATTTGCTCCGTTTTTTATTGGGATGATGCTGGCCATTGCTTCGCATAGCGGCAGCGGAATTGGCTCCATTCGTAGTGCGTGCGGAATTTGTTCTTTTAGAACTGTGTGAACGTATGCATCTAATGCAGAGAGATGCAACCACGGCGGAGCGTGGTAACCATAAGAGATCTTCGTTTTGCGGGGTTAATCTGCCTCGCTGGCCCAGTTGACGGTGACGGCGTAATTCTTTGTACATCTCTGTCAGTTTCTGCGCTGCAGTGATGCTGTGCTGGAAGTGTAGGTATGCTGTCATAAGGTATCTAACGTTTGGTTAAGGGGCGGGCTTTAGCCCGTCCCAGTGAGCGAAGCGAACGATGAGCGGATTGTTAGGTGCTACTCATTTCTCGATATTTACGCCTGATCTTTGTGATTAGTTCAAGCTCGTCAATGCCGTAATCCAAGCAAACAATTTTGCCTTCAATTTTTCCCCAGTTTTCTGGCTTATACTCCATGTCGGGATTGGGGTAGTAATTGCTATATTCTCCGTCGTTTGCGAGCTTGATCTCTTCAAAAGTTACAGGTTGGAGTGCTCTGTACATAACAAGAACGAGCCCCAGAGGGTCGCAGAATCGAACTGGGCATAAGTGTGCCCATCCGAATTTTGGCCTCCATTTTCGCCACATCTCTGCTTCCCATCTATTGCAACGTGCCCCTCGAATAATATTTCTTATTCGAGGCACCTTTACTGCCCATCTTGATGTAATAAAAACTCTTCTATATACACCTGTAGGCATTCGATGGATACCTAACGATTAAGCCAAGGGGCCGGCTTTAGCCGGACCCAGCGAACAAAGTGAGCGATTTGAGCGCATTGTTAGAGGCCGCTTACTCATTACATTGCTTCGGTGTAGCAATTTATATGTGTGCTATTGCAGTTCGTTTGCTGGCCCCAGCAGCATGGATAAGCTCGAGCTCTTTCTTTCCCTTCTGAGCGAAATATTATTACTTGCTGACCCATGTGAATACCTTTGCTCGTCACAGCGGCTTCTGCTGTGAATGGCGTAGAGTTGCCTGTGGTTGCATATCGTCTTGTAGGGTTACTGCTTGCTTGGGCGAATGCCTGAGAAAATGTAAGTTGATTATTTGCTGTGGCGGCGTGTGGTCCAAGATTCTGTTTCGTCATTGTGTATACTCCGAATTGGGGGTGGCCTCTAACGTTTGGTTAAGGGGCGGGCTTCAGCCCGTCCCAGTGAGCGGAGCCACTTGTTAGCTGCTTGCGCGATTTTCATTTAGAACGCTTGTGTAATATTTGCAGTACGCGGCTAGAGCAGGATAACTGTGCAGCGTAATTTTGACAGCGTCCGTGGTTCCAGCTTTATCTGTGGCTTTTCGCACGCCCTCCTCGAGAAGGCGCCACGTGAGCTTATAGCTTATGAACTCTTTAAGTGGAAATGCATGAGTAGGACCACCTGGATTTATATTTTTTATAGGAAAGCCTGCGCTAATTGGAAGAATTTCCTCATCGAAAGGTAATTCGATGAATAACGTTGATTCCATAATTCGATAGCCACGAACGAAATCTAACTCAGATGGCGGGTCAATATCGGTGGCGAATTCAACACCCGGATACAGTGTAAGGGCTGTTCCGTGCAGAGCTAAAGGGTGACCATGATAAGTGGCGTTACGAAGCGCTTTTAGAATATTTGTATATTCGTTCCAGCCTGTGAATTCTCCTGCTACCCAGTTATTTCCGGTTAGAGAACGGAATTCCTTACGCATTGTTTCTGTTAGTTGCTGGCTTTTGTATATGTACTGTTCAAATGCCTGGCGAAATCGAAAAGGGTATCGCCTGGAATTATTTATTTCGTAGTACAACCGCTTCAGGTCCTCAGCAACGATTTGTGTTTTTAGAAGATTTTGCATGCGCGTCCTTGCAGGTAACGTTGGGAAAAGGGGACAGATTTATTATTCGGGCCTCCAGAGCCGGGAATCCCCCCGCTCTGGATAACGGAGCTTCAATTCCTGACCTCTGCAAAAGAATGCCGCGACGCGGATGAAGAACAACGAAGCCCGGGTAGCGAGCCTTGGGCCCGACCGGGACGGTGTTCCAGCAGAGGTAGTCGTCTTCGAGCAGCTTTTCCAGCCGCTCGGCAGAGCGCCGCTTGCCGGGGGTGTCGAATTGACATTGGGACCGAACGGGGAAGAAGCGCGCCATTTGTACCTGTCCTTGGTATGCGGGTCGATGTCCGTTGTGCTGGCCGCTGGGCTGGGGCCAGGGGCCGGGGAGTGATGCCGTGCGCCAACCGGCACGGCACATCACGTTACCGCCGAGGCTTAAGCCGGTAAAGCGGTGGCCCGCGTTAAGCCTTGCGTTTCATGCGGCTATCCGATGTGCGGTTTCGCTTGGCTGAAGGCGCGGGCAGAGCCCCGAGCGGCCCTCAGCCAGCATAGGCGCCCAACATCTCCCCAACCTTGGTGGCGAAGGCATCGATGGCGAAGGGTTTGCTGATCAGCGCCATGTCGCGGTCGAGGAAGTCGGCGGAGGTGGCGCTTTCGGCATAGCCGGTGGCGAAGAGAATTTTCAGGTCCGGGCGTTGCAGGCGGGCGAACTCGGCGAGTTGGCGGCCGTTCATGCCGGGCAGGCCGACGTCGGTGACGAGCAGGTCGATGCGCTGAACGCTCTCGATGATGGGCAGAGCCTCGGTGGCATCGCCGGCTTCGAGCGTTCGGTAGCCGAGATCGTCGAGGACTTCGAGCACCAGCGCGCGGACCACGGGTTCGTCCTCGACGACGAGGATGGTTTCGCCTGTGCCGCGCGGGGTCTGTTCGCGCTCGTCGGTGACCGATGAGACGTCGCCGTGGTGCACCGGGAGGAACAGCGACACGCAGGTGCCGCGGCCGGGTTCGGAGTCGATCTGGACGTAGCCCTTGGCCTGCTTGATGTAGCCATAGACCATCGAGAGCCCGAGGCCGGTGCCCTGGCCGATGGGCTTGGTGGTGAAGAAGGGCTCGAAGGCGCGCTCGACGACTTCCGGGGTCATGCCCGAGCCGGTGTCGGTGACGCTGAGCAGGATGTAGTCGCCTTCGTTGAGGCCGCGCCGCTCGGGATCAGGCGCGCCGCTCTTGGTGTACCTGCGGGTGGCGACGGTGATGCGACCGCCGTCGGGCATGGCGTCGCGGGCATTGATGACGAGGTTGATCAGGGCGCTTTCGAGCTGGTTGACGTCCATGCAGGCCGGTAGAAGGCCGGCGCTGAGGTCGGTCACCAGGGTGATGTTCTCGCCGGTGGTGCGGTGCAACAGGTCTTCGAGCGAGGCGACCAGGCGGTTGACGTCCACCGGCTTGAGGTCGAGCGTCTGCCGGCGGGAGAAGGCCAGCAAACGCTGCGTCAGGGCTGCGGCCCGCTGGGCCGAGGTGACGGCGGAGTTGATGTAGCGCTCGACGTCCTGCCCGTCGCCGCGCCGGTGGCGCCGCTGCATCAGGTCGAGGCTGCCGATGATGCCGGTCAGCAGGTTGTTGAAGTCGTGGGCGATGCCGCCGGTGAGCTGGCCGACGGCTTCCATCTTCTGCGCCTGACGCAGCGCTTCTTCGGTGCGGCTGCGCCGGGCGACCTCGGCCGCGACGCGCGCCTCGAGGGTTTCGTTGAGCTGGCGTTGGCGTTGTTCGCTGATGCGCAGCGCCTCCTCGGCGTGCTTGCGCGCGCTGATGTCGGTGCAGGTGCCGGCGACGAAGGAACGCTGGCTGTCGGCTCCGCGGAAAATCCGCGCCTTGCAGGCCAGCCATTGATCGGCCCCGGGCCGGGCCAGCCGAAACTCCACGGAATGCTCCTCGCCCCGTGCGTAAAGGGCGAACGCCTGGCGCAGGCGCTCGCGGTCGTCCGGGTGGACGTACTCGAGCATGCGCTCGGGCGTGTCGAGCTTGCGGCCAAGCGGCAGGCCGAATATCTGCTCCAGCGCGTGATCGAAGTGCAGGCTGCCGTCATCGAGATACCAGTTGAAGGTGCCTGTGCCGGAAGCCAGCAAGGCGGCGCGAAAGCGCTCGTCCTGATGCCCGAGCGAGCCCGGCTGGCCGAGCACCTCGTCGGTCACGTCTCGTGTCTGGTGGATGATGCAGGCGACCTCGCCGTGCTCGTCCAGCAGCGGCAGGTTGATCGGGCTCCAGTAGCGCACTTCGAAGCCACCCCCCTCTGACGCCGGGCGGGGAATGTCGTAGCGGGTGGTCGCCATGAGGTCCATCGCGCGGGTCTCGAGCACCCGCTCCAGCGACGCGCGCAGCACGCCGACGCCAAACGCCACGGGCTCATCGGGGCTGTTGCCGAACACCTCGAAAATGGAGCGACCAATGCAATCCTCGCGGCGCGTGTTGGTGGCGCTCAGCCGCGCGTCGCTGGCGGCCAGCATGATGAATTCCGGGTCGGCCGACAGGATGAGGTTGAGGTTGGGAAGGGCTTCGAAGATGGCCTGGTAATCGAGTGCTTGCTTCATTTCGAACGAGTGGACCGGCTGTTGTTGAGGTAAGCGACGTATCCTGGACATGAAGCGGGCTCAGAGCGCCACGCAAACCTCACGTGGCGCAGGCGGCTCAGCCCTGACCCTCAGACCGGGGCATCGGGATCGCTACGCTGCTTTCGATGCTGCCGGCGGTCGCGTCGCCTTCCTTGTAGTAGGGCTCGATTTCGTCACGGGCCTGGGACCAGTGTTCGAATTCCTGCCCTTCGGGGCGCCCCTTGACTCCCAGATTTCATAGGCACGCTCGCGGATGCGTTGTTCGACGTTCATCGTGTGACCTCTCTGCTGGGCGGCGTGGCACGAGGCGCTTCGTCGCGTTTGGCGTTTTCACGCAGGTACTTCAGCAGAGGTCAGGAGCCGGTCGATGGTTCCGATCGTTGCCGTGAAAGCCGACGGAAGCCCGTGCAAGGCAACACGATCCGGCCCGGCAAGCGGTCAAGGAAGCGGCGCGCCGGCCGATACGCCATGACAGGGCGCAGCACGGTGCGCCTGCAACCGGTTGCATCCGACGATGCCCGGCCTCGCTCAACGACATCAGGCAGACGACTCCCATGGCTGGCGCCCCGATTCCGATCAACGAAGCACAACGGCTGTCGCAGGTCAGCGCGCTGTGCCGGCTGGATTCGACGCCTGACGAGGTGTTCGAGCAGATCGTGGCGATGACGGCGGCTTACTTCGACGCGCCGATCGCGCTGATTTCGATCATCGACGAGCAGCGGCAGTGGTTCACCGCCCGGGTCGGGCTGACCGCACGGGAGACGCCGCGGCGCGACTCGTTCTGCGCCTACGCGATCCTCGCCAGCGGCCCGTTCGAAGTGCTCGATGCCTCGAAAGACCCACGCTTCAAGGACAATCCGCTGGTCACCGGCGAGCCGGGCATTCGCTTTTATGCCGGCATGCCGCTGGTCACCCCGGACGGGTTGGGGCTGGGCAGCCTCTGCGTGATCGACACGGTGCCCCGCGAGGCGCTGAGCGACCGCGACCTGTCGATGCTCGGACACTTGGCCCGGCTGACCATGGCGCGCATCCTGTCGCTGCGCAGCGAGCAGTTCATCGATCGACCCACCGGCCTGCACAACCGCGCGCGGTTGGAGAACGACGTTTCGCTTGCCGATGCGCCGGGCATGACGCTGGTGGTGGTGGATGTGATCGCACCGACTCGCCTGAACGAAATCGTGAAAGTGCTCGGCTATGACTTCGCCCAGGCGCTGATGCAGTGCGTCAAGCAGCGGGTACAGACGGCGCTGGGCGAGGGCAACGACCTGTACCGCATCAGCCCGACGCGCTTTGCCTTTCTGCTCGCGGCCGGTCGGCAAGCCGAGTTGGCCGCGCTCAACGAGCGGGTCATCGCGGCATTCGAGCCGCCCGTGCTGTGCGACGGCATTCCGGTCAAGACGCAGATCGGCATCGGCGTGATGCCGTTGCAGGCCGGCGCGCAGGAACAGGACTGGCTGCGCCTGGCGATCAGCTCGGCGGACGATGCACGCAGCCGTGGTATCGGCTGGGCCAGCTATGCGCCGCGGCGCGACCAGGCCCAGCAGCGCGCCTTCAGGCTGCTCAGCGGGCTGTCCGAGGCGCTGCTTGCCGGGGACCAGCTGCGGCTGGTCTACCAGCCACGCATCAGCCTGGCGGACGGGCACTGCACCTCGGTCGAGGCGCTGCTGCGCTGGACGCACCCGACGCTGGGCCCCATCGGCCCGGCCGAATTCATTCCGCTGGCGGAAAAGACCGCGCTGATCCGTGAGCTCAGCCTCTGGGTGGCCGAGCAGGCCATCGCACAGTCGGCGGCCTGGCAGCGACAGGGCGCCGCCTTCAAGGTGGCGATCAACGTTTCGGCAGCCGATCTCGACGGCCCGGCCTTCGCCGACAGCGTCACGGCCCTGCTGGCCGCGTACCAGCTGCCGCCCGAAGCGCTGGAGGTGGAGTTCACCGAAAGCGCGCTGATGCGCAACCCCGGCGAGGTGAGCCGGCAACTGCAGCGCCTGCGAACGCTGGGCATGGATGTGGCGATCGACGACTTCGGCACCGGCTACAGCAACTGGACGTACCTGCGCGACCTGCCGGCGACGATCCTCAAGCTGGACCAATCCTTCATTCGCCACCTGAGCGACGACGAGAAAGACCGCCGCCTGGTCCGCACGCTGATCGACCTGGCCAAGCGACTGGAATTGCGCGTCGTCGCCGAGGGCATCGAGACGCAGCCGGTCCTGGAACTCGTGGCCGAGTGGGGTTGCGAAGAAGGGCAGGGCTACCACATCGCGCGGCCGATGGAGGCCGATGCACTGCTCGGCTGGGTGCAGGCCCGTTCGGACTGACCGGGCATCGTCCAGCCAGGGTCCGACCGCGCTGCTCAGCCGTCCGGGTTGCGCTGCGCTTCGCTGGCACGCACGGCGGTCTGGGCCGCTTCCACGTCGTCGAGCAAGTACCGCTCCTTGCCCTGTTCATCGATGACGCGGAAGACCACCTCCACGCCAGGGCCGCGCAGGTGTTCGGGTATGTCCTGGCCCTGGAGCTTGGTCACGCTGACAGGCATGGAGGACTCCTCAGGGTTGGGCCTGGCCGGCGGGCGGCCAGGCGATCGATCAGAGCACCGTGGGCGCCGCGCTGACCACGCGCAGGGCGAGGCCTTCGTACGGGTCGAGATTGATCAGCATCTCGCCGCTTTCGGTCAGGTCGCCTTCGATGCTTTCGTGGATGATGTCGACCACCGGACCCGGCGCGATGCCGGGCAGGCTGATCGTCTCGCTGATGGCCTCGGCACCGAAGTTGAGCGCGGTGATCTGCACACCTTTGCCCGCTGGCAGCTCGTGGACCATGACCAGCAGGCCCGGCGCCTGGACGTCGGGAATCATGATCTGCTTGCTGGCGGCGATGTCGTAGGCGCGGCGCACGCTGAGGATGCGCTTGAGCTGACAGGCGAAGGAGCCCGGCTGCTGCAGCTGCTCGACTAGGCTGCCGTAGAGCGAGCGTGCCTTGGGCAGGCCTTCGGATGACGCCTCGGCCTCCGGCGCCAGGTCGGCCAGGTCGTAGGCGCCGCGGTGCAGCCAACGGGTGTCGCCGTCGCCCATGAGGTGCTCGACCTGCTCGGCCTCCAGCGGCAGGGCGCCGACCAGGTCCCAGCCGGAGAGGGCGAACACGCCGGGCTGCATGGCGTTGAACATCACCAGCAGGATGTGCAGGCGCTGGATCTGCTCGATCTCCGCCGCGCCGAGGCTGCTCAGGTCACGGATGCCCAGCGCCGCGGTGATGACGCTGACCGTGGTGCAGGCCACGCCGTTGGTGACGAACTTGAGGTTGTAGGGCGCGTGCTCGCCGGTGAGGCGTTCGTACATTTCTTCGCGAATGTGCTCGCGCAGGATGCCGCCCGACAGCGTCTGGCCGTGGTAGTGGTAATGGTCGTAGGCGTGCAGCGTCCAGAAGTGCACCAGCTCGAGGGTCAGCTCGTCGTGGTTCTGCATCGCGTGGATCAGCGAGGCCGGGTCGATGCCGAAGGCGTGCACCTCGCGCAGCATCAGGCGCAGGAATTCGGTGTCGCCGGTGACCAGCGCATGGTGGTACGCCGGCCGGGTGATGAAGTCGTAGGACAGGTCGGCACCGCCGTGGGACATGGCGGCGATGTCGTCGATGGTCAGGTTGAGTTCCTGGAAGCTGAAGCCGCCGGCCTTGCGGATCGCCCCGGCGAGCAGCTGGTTGCCGGTGACCGACAGGGGATGACCTTCGGACCAGGCCGTGCCCTCGGCGCGGCGCTCGACGCCCAGGAAGCCGTTGGCGTCCAGGCGCAGCACCCGGGCGCCCGCGACGTCGATCGCATGCAGCGCATCGCCGATGATCAGCTGCTGCGCGGCGAAGGTCGGATCGAGCCAGTTCAGCGACGGCTGGCCTTCCTTGAAGTAGTGCAGGTAGACCCAGCGCCGACGCTTGCCGTCGACGCCGGTCACCACGCCCGTGGCGCTCCAGTCTGTGTCCTTGATGCCGGGCTCGAAGAAGATCACCCGCTGCAGCTGGCCGACGATGTAGTGCTTGTCCTTGAGCTGGTCGACCACCACCGGCGAGAGGTTTATCGAGTCGCGCCCCTTGGGCACATCCGGCAGCAGCGGCCAGTCTTCCTCGTTGATTTCGACCATGTGGTAGAGGCCGGGGTAGTCGCCGACGGCCATCTCGGCGAGGCGGAAATCAGCGCCCTTGCCGGTGTGTGCCGGCACGATGTCGTCGATGACGATGGCGTTGTGCGCGGCGGCCATGCGGCTGAGCTGCAACATCTCGGCCTCGGTGCCGAGGTCGGGGTCGATGTCGAAACTGATACGGTCGAAATTGCCGTCGATGGTCGGCGTGTATTCACGCCCGCGCAGCCCACCGGAGCGCTTCATCGGACCGTTGTGGATACCCTGGACGCCCAGCTCGGACAGGGCGCTCCAAAGCCGATCGTCACCCAGCGCCTGGAGCACCGAACTCCCTTCAGGGGTGATGATGGCCGCGGGGTAGGCGGTGAACCAGACCGAGGCGATGGCGCTCGCGTCGCGCGGTCGCGCCTGCGCGTAGGGCCGCTGCCAGAGGCGCGCCTGACCTGCGTAGAGGCGTGCCCGTTCGCGGGCGACGTGAAGCATGGACTGGTTCTGCAGCCATTCGATGTAGGTGTTGTCCGGCGTGCTCATAACGACCTTCGATTCCCGTTGCGCTAAGGGCGAATGTAGTCGTTTGAGTCGCCTGTTCCGTCATCGTTGCATCGGGTTGCGCATTGCCGCTACGGCAGGCCACTACGGCCGGCCGACGCCCGCGGGAGGCGCCGGGTCGGAAGGTCGAGACCCCCTTACCGCGCGCCGGCCACCGCTGCTGCCGCGTCCGCGGGCTGCCCGGCCAGTTGCCGCTGGGCCATCTTTTGTTGCTTGTACGCCAGGGCAGCCGGCGCGACGGGGTGACCTTGCCGGTCTCCAGCCACTTCTTCAGGCGATTGGCATCGGCCATGTGGGTGTATTTGCCGAAGGCGTCGAGCACGACGAAGGCGACGTCGCGGCGATCCATCACGGTGCGCATCACCAGGCAATGCCCCGCGGCGTTGGTGAAGCCGGTCTTGGTCAGCTGAATGCTCCAGTTCGGCTTGCGCACCAGGGCATTGGTGTTGCGAAAGCCCAGGGTGTAGTTGGGCTTGCGGAAGGCGACGGTCTTTTCACCGGTGGTGCTGAACTGCTCGATCAACGGATAGGCCTGGCTGGCCTTGAGCAGCTTGACCAGATCGTTGGCGCTGGAGACGTTCTGCTCCGACAGGCCGGTCGGCTCGACGTAGCGGGTATGGGTCATGCCCAACGCCTTGGCCTTGGCGTTCATCGCCTGGATGAAGGCCGCGTAGCCGCCCGGATAGTGATGGGCCAGGCTCGCCGCGGCGCGGTTCTCGGACGACATCAGGGTCAGCAACAGCATCTCGCGGCGGCTGATCTCGCTGCCGATGCGCACCCGCGAGTACACGCCCTGCATCTCCCGCGCATCGCGGATGGTCACCGGCAGGGCCTGGTCCAGGGGCAGTTTGGCATCCAGCACGACCATGGCCGTCATCAGCTTGGTCACCGAGGCGATCGGCACCACCATGTCCGGGTTGCTGGAATAAAGGATCTCGTTGGTTTTCAGGTCAACCAGCAAGGCACTGCCGGACGCCAGTTCCTGCTGAACGGAAACCTTGGGCGCGGCGAGGGAAACAGGGGATGACAGGGTGCTGCCGCAGACGAGCAGCAGGCTGAGAAGGGTATGACGTAGCTTCAAGACAGACACCGATGAATTGGCCGTTAAAAAAAGCGCCCTGTGGATCGGGCGCGCCGCGCAGTATACGCCAAGCGCTTCGGCGCCGATGGCGAGCGGCCGCGCGGCTGCCAGGCAGTGTATAAGAACATCCGCCGACTCGCCTGGGCGGTCCTCTACGGTTATCGGCCACGCGGCGTTTGCCCGCAGGCGAGACGACAGGCGGGAACCCGGCGGCCTCTGACGGGTCCGCTGCTAGCAAGCCGAAGGCTGATCGCCGTGCCGCCGGCGCACCTTCGCCGCTTCGCAGAGTCCAACCTGCACACACATCGAGAGGGAGAACACCATGTCCCGCTTCAGCCGCCGACCCACTACTCGTGACGAGATCGAAAGCGAGATCCAGAACCTGATGAGCGCTCTGGACGATCTCAAGCAAGACGCCTCTCGCGAGTCGCGCCACCGCTTCAACGCGTTGCGCAGCCGCGCCGAATCGCTGTGGAGCGATGTCGACCTGGACGGCCATCGCGAACACCTGACCCGCCGTGGTCGCGAAGCCAGCCGCATGGCGCGCGACTGCGCCCGCGAACATCCGCTCAGCACCGTCGCCCTGGCCGCCGGCGCACTCGCGGTCATCGGCTACCTGGTCACGCGTCGCTGATCGTCTGCCGTCATGCTCAACGCCGAGACCCCCAGGCTCAAGTTCGCGCTCTATGGCGCCCACTCGAGCCTGGGCAACGCCCTGCTGTGTGAGCTGCTCAGCCGCCAGCACGAGGCCGTGGCGCTCGTCGATGACCTCAATTCGATGACCGTGCGCCCCGGTCTGCGGGCCAAGACCGGTGACCTCTTCGATGCGGTCAGCGTGTCGCAGAGCGTCGCCGGAATGGATGCGGTGATCTGCCTGTACGACAGCCCCTCCATCCCGACTGCCTCGGGCGAGGCTGCGGCGCACCAACCCCAGGGGTTCTACCAGGCGGTGGACGCCTTGCTCTCGGGGATGCCCAAGGTGGGAGTCGAGCGCCTGCTGCTAGTCAGCGACTTCACCGCGCGAGGCGATGAGGCCGAGGTCGTCGCAGCGCTACAGCGCCTCGCGGCGCACCCTCGGCATGGACGCTGATCGATACACCCACCGCAGGCGAGGACCTGTCCATCGAGGATTTCGCCGAGCTTTCCGACCTCGCGCCGGATGACCGACGCGTCCAGCTGCGGCGCATTGCAGCAGGGCTGGTCGACGAGCTGGAACATCCGCAGCACCTTCACGAGCAGATCCGCCTGCGCCTCTGAGCCGCCGTCTCAGCCTCAGCGGGCCGCCAGTTCCGCGCGCAGCTTTTCCAGCACCGGACGCGTTTCCGGTCGCACACCCCGCCACAATTCGAAGGCCGCGCCGGCCTGCTCGACGAGCATGCCAAGACCATCGCGTGCCTGGGCGCCACGTTCACTGGCCCAGCGGCAGAAGGGTGTCGGCTCGGCGCCGTACATCATGTCGTAGCACAGGCTCTGCCCGGCTGCGATCAGCGTATCGGCGAGCGGTGGCAGGTCGCCACCGAGGCTGGCGGAGGTGCCGTTGATGATCAGGTCGAAGGGCCCCTCGAGCTGCGCGAAGGTACTCGCCCGCACCGGCCCGAGTTCGGCGAACGCCTCGGCCAGCTTGACAGCCTTGGCCGGCGTGCGATTGGCGATGACCAACGCACTCGGGCGCTGCGCCAGCAGCGGTTCGAGCACTCCACGTACCGCACCCCCGGCGCCCAGCAGCAGAATCCGACGGCCTTGCAGGTCTTGAGCGGCGTTGTCTACCAGATCGCGAACCAGGCCCACGCCGTCGGTGTTGTCACCCAGCAGTCGGCCATCGTCGAGCTTCTTCAGGGTGTTCACCGCCCCGGCGCGCTGCGCCCGTGCCGTCAGCTGATCGGCCAGGCGATAGGCTTGCTCCTTGAAGGGGACCGTTACGTTCGCGCCGCTGCCGTGCTGAAAGAACGCCTGGGCAAAACCGGGGAAGTCCTCCAGCGGTGCCAGCAGCGGCTCGTAGCTCAGGCACTGACCGGTCTGTTCGGCGAACAGCCGATGTATCTGTGGTGACTTGCTGTGCCCGATGGGATTGCCGAAAACGCCGTAACGGTCCGTCAAGAAATACCTCCGCATCAAATTCGTTCTGAACGCGTCGCGAGGGCAGGCCAGGCGAGGCGAAAGCAGGTAGGGCGCGATTGAACTCGCACGCGAGTTTACTGCAGGAAACAAAGATACCGATCCCGCTTTCGACGCGGCGCCGCAACGTTCAGGGCAAATCGGCCAGCCAGTCGCGATCCTGCAGGAAATAGTCGGTCAGACGCGCCTCGGGGGTGCCGGGCTCGGGATGCTTGTCATAGCCCCAGCTCACCAGCGGCGGCAGCGACATGAGGATCGACTCGGTGCGCCCGCCGGACTGCAGGCCGAACAGGGTGCCGCGGTCGTAGACCAGGTTGTACTCGACGTAGCGCCCGCGGCGCAGCGCCTGGAACTCACGCTCGCGCTGGCCGAACGGCATGGCCTTGCGCCGCTGCAAGATCGGCAGGTAGGCCTCGAGATAGGCGTCACCGACGGCGCGCATGAAGGCGAAGCTGGTCTCGAAGTCCCAGTCGTTCAGATCGTCGAAGAACAGGCCGCCCACGCCGCGCGGCTCGTTGCGGTGCTTGATGTGGAAATAGCGGTCGCACCATTCCTTGTAGCGCGGGTAGACGTCCGCGCCGAAGGGCGCGCAGGCGTCGCGGGCGACCCGGTGCCAGTGCACGCAGTCTTCCTCATTACCGTAGTAGGGAGTCAGGTCGAAGCCGCCACCGAACCACCAGACCGGCGCCTCACCTTCCTTCTCGGCAATGAAGAACCGCACGTTGGCGTGCGACGTGGGCACGTAAGGGTTCTCCGGGTGAATGACCAGGGACACGCCGAGCGCCTCGAAACCCCGCCCGGCGAGTTCCGGGCGATGGGCGCTGGCCGACGGCGGCAGGCCGCTGCCGTGCACGTGGGAAAAGTTGACCCCGCCCTTTTCGATCACCGCTCCTTTCTCCAGTACTCGCGTGCGACCACCGCCGCCGGCGGGCCGGGTCCAGGCATCCTCGACGAAACGAGCACCGCCGTCCTCGGTCTCCAGCGCGGCACAGATACGATCCTGCAGATCGAGCAGATAGGCTTTGACGGCTTCGGTACGCTCGTTCACGAATTCACCTTGCAAGTGGTTGCGCTGCCGCCGACACGGCAGCCTGGAGGGCAGAAGGGCGGCAAGCATAGCATTCGGCCAATTGACGGATGCGCCCGGGAGGCGTTGGATAGGCCTCTTTGTGTCTACCTCAGGAGTCGATATGTCGCAGCGCATCCAATTCAGCCAGCACGGCGGACCCGAAGTACTCGAGCAGGTCGATGTGCCCGTCGTGGCTCCCGCCGCCGGCGAAGTCCGTGTTCGCAACCATGCGATCGGACTGAATTTCATCGACACCTACTACCGCAGCGGGCTCTATGTCCCGCCGAGCCTGCCCTCGGGCCTGGGCACCGAAGGCGCCGGTGTGGTCGAGGCGCTGGGCGAGGGGGTCGAAGGGCTCGCGGTCGGTGATCGCGTGGCTTACGCCACCGGCCCGCTGGGCGCATATGGCGAGCACCACTACCTGCCGGCACGCCATCTGGTGAAGCTGCCGGACGCCATCAGCTTCGAACAGGCCGCGGCGGTCATGCTCAAGGGCCTGACCACCCAATACCTGCTGCGCCAGGTGCATGACCTGCAGGCCGGCGAAACGGTGCTCTTCCATGCGGCGGCGGGCGGCGTCGGCTCGATTGCCTGCCAGTGGGCCAAGGCCATCGGTGCGCGACTCATCGGTGTGGTCGGCTCTGCCGAGAAGGCCGAACGGGCGAAAGCCCTGGGCGCCTGGGCCACCATCGACCGCAACCGCGAGGATGTCGTGCAGCGCGTGCGCGAGCTGACCGACGGCAAGAAGTGCCCGGTGGTCTACGACTCGGTCGGCAAGAACAGCTGGGAGATTTCGCTCGATTGCGTGGCACCGCGCGGCCTGCTGGTCAGCTTCGGTAACGCCTCCGGCGCTGTGACCGGGGTCAACCTGGGGGTGCTGGCCCAGAAGGGCTCGCTGTTCGTAACCCGCCCGACCCTGGCCGGCTATGCCGATACCGCCGAACGCCTGCGCGCCATGGCCGACGAGCTGTTCGCCATGATCGCCAGCGGCAAGATCGAGGTCGACGTCGGTCAACGCTACCCGTTGGCGGAAGCCGCCGAAGCGCAGCGCCAGCTCGCCGCCGGCAACACCACTGGCTCGACTGTACTGCTGCCCTGATGTCGGCGACCGGCTGAGGACGATCACCGCAACCGGCTAGCTGGCGCGAATCAGCTCGCCGCTGCGCAGGTCACGAATGGTGCTGGGGTTGCGTCGTCCACCGAGACGGCCACCCAGGACCGCGTCCAGCTCGCCCGGGAAATACTGCTCGACGCGCAGCCGCGAGCGCGCCGAGGGCCGGCCGGCGGGGTTGGCAGAGGTCGAAACCAAGGGCCCGGTGAAATCGCAGAGCCGGGCGACGAGCGGATGATCGGTGACGCGCAGCGCAACGCTGTCGTGCTGGCCGGTGATCCATTCGGGCAGTCGGTCTCGGTGCGGGACCAGCCAGGTGTTGGGCCCGGGCCAACTGCCGGCCAGTCGATCCAGCCAGCGCTCGGGCAGGTCCTCGAGCAGGAAGTCGAACTGATCAATGTGTGCCGCGACGAGGATCAGACCTTTTTCGACCGGGCGCTCCTTGAGCGCCAGCAAGCGGTGCACCGCCTCGCCATCCCAGGGATCGCAACCCAGGCCCCAGACCGCTTCGGTCGGATACGCAATCACCCCGCCGCGCCTGACCACCCGGGCCGCCTGCTGCACACGCCAGTCCCCGACCATTTGCACCTCCGCTGAAGTTGATCGGCGCAGTGTACCCAAGCGCTGGTGGCGGCACAGCTCAGTCAGCGTGGGCGTGCCACCCACACGCCGTTTTCGCTTGCCACGCGGCCGTCGATCTCCAACTCGGTCAGTTCGGCCAGAACGCTCGAAAGCGGCTGACCGGAAGCGGCGGCCAACGCCTCACTGCTCATCGGGGCGGCGTGCAGCTGGGCGAGCAACGGGTGTGACGGCGCGAGGGCTTGCGTGACGTTGTCCTCGTGCGGTGGGCTTTGTTGCCAGCCGCGCAGGGCTTGCAGTACATCATCGACGCTCTCGACCAGCGCGGCCCCCTGGCGGATCAGCTGATGGCAACCGCGCGCGCCGGGGTGATGGATGGAACCAGGTATCGCATAGACCTCGCGGCCCTGCTCGGCAGCCAACCGGGCGGTGATCAGCGAGCCGCTCGATGGACTGGCCTCGACCACCAGCACGCCCAGCGAAAGACCACTGATGATGCGGTTGCGACGGGGAAAGTTGGCAGCCTGAGGCGCGCAGTCGAGCGGCAGCTCGGAGACCAGCGCGCCGCCGGATTCGACGATACGCGCGGCCAACCCGACATGGCGGCGCGGGTACAGGCATTGCAGACCGGTCCCGAGCACCGCAATCGTGCTGCCATCGACATCCAGCGCGCCCTGGTGGGCAGCGCCGTCGATGCCGAGCGCGAGCCCACTGGTAATCACGAAACCGCCGCGCGCCAGGCTCCGAGCGAATGCTGTGGCATTGTCCAACCCTGGCCGCGACGCACGGCGGCTGCCGACCATGGCCAACTGTGGGCGCGCGAGCAATCCCGGGTCACCCGCGACGAAAAGCAGCGGCGGGGCGTCCGGCAACTCTTCGAGCAGTCCCGGATAGGTCGGATCGTCCCACATCATCAGGTGATGATCGGGCTGCTCCAGCCAGGCAAGCGCCGCCGCGGCACGCTCGCGGATCGCCGGGCTGCGACGCGGCTCGGCACAGGCAGCGGGCAATCCCAGCGCACGCCAGGCGTTTGCCGGTGCGCTGAGCGCGGATGACGCATCGGGAAAGGCACTGAGGAGCTTGCGAAGTCGGCGTGGGCCCAGTTCGGGCAACAGATGCAGGCGCAGGCGCGCCTCGAGTTCGGCAGGGGATACCGCAACCATCGGGAACAATCCTTTGTCTCGGAGCACCGCATCCGTGCAGTGCCTGTAGAAAGAACGAGCCCCGCATCAGCGGGGCTCGGTGGGTCAGGGATTACGTACCTTGTCCATTACAGCCAGCGAGCGGGTCGCCTGCAGGACGAGGCCGTAGCTGAGCTTTTCGTAAGCGCGGAAGACCATCAGCAGACCGGAGCGCTCGTCCGGAATCTTCACGTTCTCACCGGTGACCCGGTCGCGCACCGTTTCGCCGGTCTTGTAGACCGCAAGTACGTTGCCGATCTCCAGGCCGTCACGCGCGCCCTTGTTCAGGGTAACCACGTCGAACTGGCCGATCTGCGTCACGCCACGCGGGACGTCGAGGATCAGGCCTTCGACCTTTCCTTGGGCTCGCTTGGCATGAAGGTGGAGTTCACCGCACGCTCTTCATTGGGGAACAGCCGGTCGCCGAGACGGGCCTCCTGGGTAACGCGGGTCAAGCGCAGGGTAGCGATGTCGTCTTCGACTTCCAGCAACTCGACGGAACCGATGTCGTCGGCATTGATGCCGAGAAATTCGCCGCTCTCAGGATCGACATAGGTTTTGCCCTGGCGGAACACGCCGTAGGCGCCGACCTGCTGATCGAAGGCGCCGCGACCATAGATGCGATCGCCGGCGCCGCTGATGACCCGCTCGGCATTGCCGGCGACGATATAGGGCGCCGATTCGAATTGCTCAGCCGTGTCGACGATGCGGTTGCTGAGCAGGAAGGAATTGATGGCTTCCAGCGGAATGGTGCTGATTGCCTCAGCCATCGGCGTGGTGCGTACGGTCGGGGAGAGCTTGATGGTGCCACGCGACGCGCCACGATTGAGCATCAGCCGCGGCTGCCCGTCGATGTAGACGAGGCTCAGCTTGTCGCCTGGATAAATCAGATGTGGGTTCTCGACCTGAGGGTTGGCATGCCACAGTTCCGGCCACTTCCACGGCTCACGCAGGAAACGACCGGAAATGTCCCAAAGCGTGTCGCCCTTCACCACGGTGTATTGCTCAGGATGGCCTTCCTTGAGCTCCACAGCGGCCTGAGCCATGCCGCCAACCGCCACCAGCAGCAGGGCGAGTAGTGATTTCCTCATGTGGTGAATCCCTTTATGATGTGCCTTCACGTAAAGCGCCCTAGCGCCGCAGAAACCCTTGTGGAAAGCGGCGTTAAGCCGTTTACAAGCTGCTCGGCATCTTAGCAGCGGCTTTTGACTTTATTCCATAAGTGCATCACAAACGCATATGGCAATCCTGAACATCCTTGAGTTTCCCGATCCGCGGCTGCGGACCATCGCCAAGCCGGTGGACGTAGTCGACGATGGCATTCGCCAGCTGATCGACGACATGTTCGAAACCATGTACGACGCCCCCGGCATCGGCCTCGCGGCGACGCAGGTCAATGTCCACAAGCGGGTCGTGGTGATGGATCTCTCCGAAGACAAGTCCGAACCGCGCGTCTTCATCAACCCCGAGTTCGAGTACCTGACCGACCAGATGGATCAGTACCAGGAAGGTTGCCTCTCGGTGCCGGGCTTCTACGAGAACGTCGACCGCCCGCAGAAGGTGAAGATCAAGGCACTGGATCGCGACGGCCAGCCCTTCGAACTGATCGCCGAAGGCCTGCTTGCCGTATGCATCCAGCACGAGTGCGATCACCTCAACGGCAAGCTGTTCGTCGATTACCTGTCCAACCTCAAGCGCGACCGGATCAAGAAGAAGCTGGAAAAGCTTCACCGTCAGCAGGCTTGATCCTCTCCATCCAAAGGCTTGCAGCAGCAAGCCTTTTTATTGACGAGTCCCCTATGCGCATCGTTTTTGCCGGTACGCCGGAATTCGCAGCCCAGCACCTGCAGGCCCTGCTCGACGCGAACCGCCAGGTCGTCGCCGTCTACACCCAGCCGGACCGACCGGCAGGGCGCGGCCAGAAGCTGATGCCGAGCCCGGTCAAGCAGCTGGCGCAAAGCCGCGGTATCCCGGTCTTTCAGCCATCGACCCTGCGCGCTCCGGAAGCCCAGGCAGAGCTGGCGGCGTTGCAGGCGGATCTGATGGTCGTGGTGGCCTACGGGTTAATCCTGCCGCAAGCAGTCCTCGACCTGCCGCGGCTCGGCTGCATCAACAGCCATGCCTCGCTGCTACCGCGCTGGCGTGGGGCTGCTCCGATCCAGCGGGCCATCGAGGCGGGCGATTCAGAATCCGGAGTGACCGTGATGCAGATGGAAGCCGGCCTCGACACCGGCCCCATGCTGCTCAAGGTAACCACGCCCATTTCCGCCATCGACACCGGCGGCAGCCTGCATGACCGCCTCGCCACGCTGGGCGCGCAGGCGCTGGTGGAGGCCGTCGCGGCGCTGGAAGCCGGCACCCTCGTTGGCGAGGTGCAGGACGACGCCCTTGCCACCTATGCGCACAAGTTGAACAAGGAGGAAGCGCGCCTGGACTGGACCCGCCCGGCCGTCGAACTCGAACGGCGGGTGCGCGCCTTCCACCCCTGGCCGATCTGCCATGCCGGACTCGATGACGCCACGCTCAAGGTTCACGCTGCGCGTGCGGCAGCCGGCCAGGGCACGCCCGGGCAGGTCCTCGAGGCGAGCAGGGAGGGCCTGGAGGTCGCCTGCGGCGAAGGCTCGCTGCTGCTGACACGGCTGCAGCTGCCCGGCGGCAAGCCGCTGGACTTCGGTGACCTGTTCAACAGCCGGCGCGAACAGTTCGCGCCGGGCAAGGTGCTGGTCTGATGGCGATGAATCCGCGCCTGGCCGCCGCCCGCGCCCTGGGCGTGGTGCTGGCAGGCAAGGCCTCGCTGGGCAGCAGCCTGCCCGAGGTACTGGGCAAGGTCGAGGCGCGTGATCGGGCCCTGACCCAGGATCTGGCCTTTGGCACGGCACGCTGGCAGCCACGCCTGGCCGGCCTCGCCGAGCGCCTGCTGCAGAAGCCCTTCAAGGCAGCCGACCGCGACGTCGAGGCGCTGCTGCTGATCGGTCTGTATCAGTTGTTCCATACCCGTATCCCGCCCCACGCCGCCCTGGGTGAAACGGTCGGCTGTGTGGACAAGCTCAAGAAACCCTGGGCCAAGGGTCTGCTCAATGCGGTGCTGCGCAAGGCACAGCGCGAGGGCGAGGCTCTGTTCGCCGAACTCGAGCGCGACCCGGTGATTCGCTTCGCCCATCCGCGCTGGCTGCAGAAGGCGCTCAAGGCTCATTGGCCGGCGCATTGGGAAGCGATTTGTCAGGCCAATAACGCGCACCCGCCGATGATGCTCCGGGTCAATCGCCGTCAGGCCAACCGCAACGCCTATCTCGCCGAGCTGCAGGCCGCTGGCATCACGGCCCATCCATGCGAGTTCAGCGAGGACGGTATCCGCCTGGAGGCGGCCTGCGATGTCCACCAGCTGCCAGGTTTCGCCGAAGGGCGGGTCAGTGTGCAGGACGAAGCCGCACAGCTCGCCGCCGGCCTGCTCGAGCTGGCGCCAGGCCAGCGGGTGCTGGATGCCTGCTGCGCCCCAGGCGGCAAGACCTGCCATATCCTCGAGCGCGAGCCGGCCCTCGCTGACATCGTCGCGCTGGACCTCGAGCCCAAGCGGTTGCAACGCGTCCAGGAAAACCTCGACCGGCTCCAGCTCGACGCCAGCCTGATCGCGGCCGATGCGCGCGCGACGGGGGCGTGGTGGGACGGCCGCCACTTCGATCGCATCCTGCTCGACGCGCCCTGCTCGGCCACTGGCGTGATTCGCCGGCACCCGGACATCAAGCTGACCCGCCAGGCCGACGACATCCCGCCGCTGGCCGCGCTGCAAGGCGAGATGCTCGACGCACTCTGGCCAACGCTTGCGGTCGGAGGCGTGTTGCTCTACGCGACCTGCTCGGTATTGCCGACGGAAAACCGCGAGGTCATCGAAGCGTTTCTGAACCGCACCCCGGGGCACGCGAGCTGGACCTGCCAACGGGATTCGGTGTCGAGCAACCGCACGGTCGCCAGCTGCTGCCACAGCAGAACGGGCATGACGGGTTCTACTACGCCAAGCTGATCAAGATCGCGGCACAACCCGGCGGCCGAACAGGACGTTGACTCAGGTGGCGCACGGCGCCTCGGCAAAACAAGACGGGGCGAGATCCGCCTCTCAGGAGTGATCGCGTGAAGATCATCATTCTCGGCGCAGGCCAGGTCGGCGGAACGCTCGCCGAAAACCTCGCCAGCGAAGCCAACGACATCACGGTGGTGGACACCGACGCCGATCGCCTGCGCGATCTGGGTGACCGCCTCGACATCCGTACCGTGGTCGGCCGTGGTTCGTTCCCGACCGTGCTGCGTCAGGCCGGCGCCGACGACGCGGACATGCTGGTCGCGGTGACCAACAGCGACGAGACCAACATGGTCGCCTGTCAGGTCGCCTTCACCCTGTTCCACACACCGACGAAGATCGCCCGGGTGCGCGAATCGGTGTACCTCACCCGTTCCGGGCTGTTCAGCAACGAGGCGATTCCGGTCGACGTACTGATCAGCCCCGAGCAGGTGGTGACCAACTACATCAAGCGCCTGATCGAGCACCCCGGCTCGCTGCAAGTGATCGACTTCGCCGACGGCAAGGCCCAGCTGGTCGCGGTGCGCGCCTACTACGGCGGCCCGCTGGTGGGCCAGGAGCTGCGCCAGATTCGCAAGCACATGCCCAACGTGGACACCCGCGTCGCGGCGATCTTCCGGCGCAACCAGGCGATCCTGCCGCAGGGCGACACGGTCATCGAGGCCGATGACGAAGTGTTCTTCATCGCCGCCCGCGGGCACATTCGCGCGGTCATGAGCGAAATGCGCCGGCTCGATGACAGCTACCGGCGCATCGTCATCGCCGGGGGCGGGCACATCGGCGAGCGTTTGGCCGAGGCGATCGAGAGCCGCTACCAGGTCAAGATCATCGAGATGAACCCGGCGCGCTGTCGCTACCTGTCCGACACCTTGGACAGCACCATCATCCTGCAGGGCAGTGCGTCGGATCGCGACCTGCTCGTCGAGGAAAACATCAACGACGCGGATGTTTTTCTCGCGCTGACCAACGACGATGAAGCCAACATCATGTCCTCGTTGCTGGCCAAGCGCCTTGGGGCGCGCAAGGTGATGTGCATCATCAACAACCCGGCCTACGTCGACCTGGTGCAGGGCGGCGAGATCGACATCGCCATCAGCCCGCAATTGGCAACCATCGGCACCTTGCTGACCCACGTGCGTCGTGGCGATATCGTCAGCGCACACTCGCTGCGTCGGGGCGCCGCCGAAGCGATCGAGGTGATCGCGCACGGTGACGCGCGTTCGAGCAAGGTGGTCGGCCGCGCCATTGGCAAGATTGCGCTGCCGCCCGGCACCACCATTGGCGCGGTCATTCGCGACGAAGAAGTGCTGATCGCCCACGACAACACCGTGATCGAGTCCGGCGACCATGTGATTCTCTTTCTCGTCGACAAGCGCCAGATTCGCGACGTCGAGCGCCTCTTCCAGGCTGGCCTGACCTTTTTCTGAAGCACCAGGCCGGTCGCCGTGCAAGGCGATCGGCCCCTACCATCCCGCGCGCTTTTCGCTCCGCTTTTTTGCCGCTCGATCGAGACAAATCGGCTCAGATGCCGTCTACATTTCCGTTAGGCGCTCAGCTTTTTGTATGCTCGGGCAGATCGGCCGTGCGGCGCTCCTCGAACCGGGGCGTTGTCACAATGCGCTCAGAGGCGACCGACGACACCGTCTCTGCCAGCGTTCAGCCGATGCACTCACCCCGGCAACCGCCTCCTAGAACAAACGAATCCGCGTGCGGATATCCAAGGAAACCAGGAGAGACACCATGAGGAACATCAGCATCTCACCCATCGCCCGGCTACTGATCGGGTGCACCGCGCTCGTCGGCGCCACGATCAGCAGCCTGACCCAGGCCGATACCCTGGACAAGATCAAGGACAGCAGCAGCGTCCGCATCGGCTACGCCAACGAAACCCCCTTCGCCTACACCGCCACCGACGGCAGCGTCACCGGCGAGTCCCCGAAATCGTCGAAAAGATCTTCCAGCGCATGGGCGTCGAGAAGATCAACCCCGTGCTCACCGAATGGGGCTCGCTGATTCCCGGCCTGCGTGCGAGCCGCTTCGACCTCATTGCCGCGGGCATGTACATCACACCGGAGCGCTGCAAGCAGGTCCTGTTCACCGACCCGCACTACCAGTTGCAGGACACCCTCCTGGTCAAGGCCGGCAACCCGAAGAGCTGCGCAGCTATGAAGACATCGCCAAGGACGAGACGGCCAAGCTCGCCATCATGTCCGGCACCGTCAACCTGAACTATGCCCGCAAGGCCGGCATCAAGGACTCCCAGATCGTCCAGGTTCCGGATACCACCTCCCAACTGCAGGCCGTGCGCACCGGCCGCGCCGACGCCGCCGTCGGCACTCAGCTGACCATGAAGGGTCTGGCCGAGAAAGCGGGTGACGGGGTCGAAGCCACCACCGACTTCAAGGACGATCCGGCCAATACCGGCTACGGCGCCCTGGCGTTCCGCCCAGAGGACAAGGCTCTGCGCGATGCGGTCAATGCCGAGCTGAAGAAGTGGCTCGGCAGCGACGAGCACCTGAAGACCGTCGAGCCCTTCGGCTTCGATCGTTCCAACGTGACCGACAAGACCGCCGACGAGCTCTGCAGCGCCTGATGGCACCGAGGCGGCCGGCTCGGTCGCCTCGGATGAGTACCGCATGAATGACGACCGCCGACGCTCGCCATCCACCCGCCGCTGCATGCGCGAGGTAGGCGAGCCAGCGGCTGGCTGCAAGCTGCTCGGCCCGTGTGATGAGCAGCGCGCAGCCCTCCCGCCCGCGGTGCGCTGTCACCCGTGGGCGTTTCCAGCTCCGTCCGGCACGGAGCCAACCGGAAAACCATGATGAACGAACTCTTACCCCTATTGCTGCAAGGTGCCTGGGTGACCGTGCAGGTCACCTTTTCGGCTCGCTATTGGCAATCCTGGCCGCGCTGGTCGGCGCCTTCGCCCGATTGTCTCCGATTGCGCCGCTGCGCTGGCTGGCCATCACCTACATCGAGCTGTTTCGCGGCAGCTCGCTGCTGGTACAGCTGTTCTGGCTGTACTTCGTCTTGCCCATGCCGCCTTTCAACGTGGAAATGAGCGCCTTCCAGGTCGCCGTGATCGGGCTCGGCCTGAACATCGGCGCCTACGGGGCCGAGGTGCTGCGGGGCGCGATCCGGTCCGTTCATGAGGGCCAGTACGAGGCCTGCCTGGCCCTGAACATGACGCCCTGGCAGCGCCTGCGCCGGGTGATCCTGCCACAAGCGTTGCTGGCGGCGATCCCACCGGGCACGAACCTGCTCATCGAGCTGCTGAAGAACACCTCGCTGGTGTCGCTGATCACGCTGTCGGACCTGGCCTTCCGTGCCCGCCAGCTTGACCAGGCGACCCTGCAGACGCTCGAGATCTTCGGCCTCGCGCTGGTTATCTACTTCGTGCTCGCCCAGTCCATCAACTTCGGAATGCGCACCCTGGAACGCCGCCTCGCCCGTGGCCGCATGCGGGGAGGCTTGTCATGAACTTCTTCGATTGGGATTTCGCCCTGCAGATCCTACCCAGGCTGCTGGACGCCTCGCTGAAGACCATCGGGATTACCCTGGCCGGCTTTTCCATCGCCATCGTCCTGGGGCTCTTCCTGGCGGTCGGTCGGCGCAGCCGGCAGCCCTGGTTGTCGTGGCCGGTAACCGGCGTCATCGAGTTCATCCGCAGCACGCCGTTGCTGATCCAGGTGTACTTCCTGTTCTTCGTGCTGCCCAATTTCGGCATCAACCTGTCGGCGCTGCAGGCTGGTATCGCCGGCATCGCGCTGCATTACGCCTGCTACACCGCCGAGGTCTATCGCGCCGGGCTGGATGCGGTACCGCGCGCCCAGTGGGAGGCGGTCACGGCGCTGAACATGAAGCCGCTGACCGCCTACCGCAAGGTGATCCTGCCGCAGGCCCTGCGCCCGATAATGCCGGCACTGGGCAACTACCTGATCTCGATGCTCAAGGACACGCCCGTGCTGTCGGCCATCACCGTCGTCGAAATCATGCAGCGAGCCAAGAACATCGGCTCCGAGCATTTCCGCTACCTCGAGCCGATCACCATGGTCGGCCTATTCTTTCTAATCCTCAGTCTTGGCCTCGCCTGGTTGGTGCGGCGCCTGGAAAACCGTATGGAGCTAGCCCGATGACCCTGTCCATGCCAGCCGGTGCGCCGGCCACCGATACCCCCATGAAACGGAGGTGATGGTGCAGTTCCGAGACGTGAGCAAGCATTACGGCGAGCTCACGGTGCTCAATCACCTCGATCTGGAGGTCCGCAACGGCGAGAAGGTCGCGATCATCGGTCCCAGTGGCTCCGGCAAGTCGACCCTGCTGAGGGCGCTCATGACATTGGAGCAGATCGACGACGGCGTCATCCTGGTCGATGGCGAGCCCTTGACCCACATGCCGGACAGCCAGGGCAAACTGGTCCGAGCCAACGCCCGGCATCTACGTCGCGTGCGCGGCAAAGTGGGCATGGTGTTCCAGAGCTTCAACCTGTTCCCGCACATGAGCACGCGGCAGAACGTGATGGAGGCGCCCGTGCAGGTGCTCGGGCTGTCCAAGGCCGAGGCGCGCGAGCGGGCCGAGGAGCTCCTGGCCATGGTCGGGTTGGAGGACAAGCTAGATCACTATCCCTCGCAACTGTCCGGCGGCCAGCAGCAGCGCGTCGCCATCGCCCGCGCCTTGGCCATGCGGCCGAAGGTAATGCTGTTCGACGAAGTGACCTCAGCGCTGGATCCGGAACTCTGCGGGGAGGTGCTCAACGTCATCCGCCGTCTCGGCGATGCGCACAGCCTGACCATGCTGATGGTGACCCATCAGATGGGCTTCGCCCGGGAATTTGCCGATCGCGTATGCTTTTTCAACGAAGGTCGGATCCACGAGCAGGGCACACCCGAAGAGCTCTTCGACAATCCCCGGGAAGCTCGCACCCAGGAATTTCTCAGCGCCGTCACCCAGGCCAGTTGACCGTCACCGGAGGCGTACATGCTCGAATCGCTGGAAAAGATGCTGGCCGCTGGCAAGGACAGCGCCATGTTGCGTTTCGGTCTTGGCAAGGGCTACCTCGATGCCGGAGACGCGCCCAGCGCAGCGTTTCACCTGCGGCGCTGCGTCGAGCAGGACCCCGGTTATTCCGCAGCCTGGAAACTGCTCGGCAAGGCGCACCAGGCGTCAGGCGATACCGCTAGCGCACGGCTGGCCTGGGAGCGGGGGCTGGTGGCTGCACGGCAACGAGGTGACAAGCAAGCGGAAAAGGAAATGCAGGTCTTTCTGCGCAAGCTGGACAGAGGCTGAGGGGCGGGGCAGCGGGATCGTCCGGCCTGCGCTGGGTGTTTCACCGACGACGGCTCCTCGCCCGTGTGCGCGGGGCTGAAGCCAGCGACCTCACGCCCCGCTAATCCGTCACGCGGAAACGCAGGCCCACGCCTTCGGCATCGACGCGCATCACTTCCATCTCCAGCACGGGTGCCGGGATCGGCAGATCCTGAACCTGGCCGCTGACGATCATGCCCGGCTGCAAATCAGCCAGCTGCGGATGTTTGACATAGACTCCGCCATCCGAGAGATCGCGGGTGTGGGCGAAGATTTCGCCAAAGGATTCGTGCGTGATGCGGATGCGGCACTTCATCGGCGCGCGCGGGTGCTGTCGCTGATTCGGATTTCCCATGACTTTCCCTGTGCTTCGTTGACTGGATCAGTACCAGCGCGGCTCGCCCGCCGGACGTTTCTTGAACCGTTTCATGGTCCACATGTACTGGCTCGGCCAGGTGCGGACATAGCGTTCGACGACACCACTCATGGCGGCAACCGCAACGTCGACATCCTCGTCGTACATTGCGGGGGCGCCGCTTCGAGGATCACCTTGTAGCCTGAACCGTCCTCCAGACGCAATGCGTGGAGAAACACCCCGACCGCCTTGCCACCGGTGAGCATGCCAGGCACGAACTTGCTGGTCAGCGCCTGGGTCGCGAGGAAGGGCACGAACACGCCTGCGCCTTCGCTCGGCTCCGGATCTGCGGGAATGCCGACGGCGCCGCCGCGGCGCACTTCCTTGATCACGCTGATGATCCCTTCGCGCGTGGAGGGCGCGACCTTGTTGCCGAGTTGTACACGTTGGCGCTGGAGCAGATCGTCCACCGCCTTCAGCTTGGGCGGGCGATAGAAGATGATCGGCTTGCATTGCGAGCAATAAAAGTGATTGAGCACTTCCCAGTTGCCCAGATGGCTGGTGATCCCGACCACGCCCTTGCCGGAGGCCAGCGCCTGTTCCAGCACCTCGAGCCCTTCGACCTCACGCACCAGGCGCAGCGTCTTTTCGGCCGGCCAGATCCAGGCACAGGCACTTTCGGTAAACGTCTTGCCGATCTGCTTGAGGCTCTGGCCCAGCAGCTGCTCGCGTGCCGCGTCGTCCAGCTCGGGGAAGCAACGACTCAGGTTGGTCCGGGCGACCTCGCGCGAGCGGTTGGGCAGTTTCCACATCAGCCACCCGATCAGTCCCCCGAGCCGCTGCACCGCTGACCAGGGCAACAGTGCAAACAGGCGCAGAAAACCGACAATCAGCGCTCCTTTGAACCTGTCCAAGGACATCTCCCCACCATCCAAAACGGCAAGTGTAACCGCTTCGCGCGCTCGACTCTCGCCCGGCGCCGCTAAGCGCTTGCGTCGGCGGAGAGTGCGCGATAGCGGTCGCAATCGAGGGTATGGTCCATGACCATGCCGCTGGCCTGCATGAACGCGTAGCAGATGGTCGGCCCGACAAAACTGAAGCCGGCCTTCTTCAAGGCTCGGCTCATGGCCTGGGCTTCGGGGGTGACCGCCGGGATTTGCGTGTTCGACGTGAAGTGGTTGATCTTCGGCTCGCCGCCGACGAAGGACCACAGCCACGCAGCCGGCTCGTCCAGCTCAAGCCAGGCCTGCGCATTGCGCCGAGCGGCCTCGAGCTTGCGCCGATTACGGATGATGCCCGGGTCCTGCATTCGTTCGTCGATTTCGGCATCGGTCATCTGCGCCAGCCGCTGCGCATCGAAGCCGAACAGCACCTGCCGGTAGCGTTCGCGCTTCCTGAGCACAGTGATCCAGGACAGCCCCGCCTGGAAGCCTTCCAGCAACAGGAATTCGAACAAGGCCTGTGGGTCGCGATTCGGCACGCCCCATTCCTGATCGTGATACTGGGTATACAGCGGGTCGTTCGTGCACCACGTGCAACGCGGCATGCTTCGGCTTCCTTGGAAGAGCGGGCAGGGCGCCCACCGGTGAAAACGCATCCCAGACGCCGGGCTGGCGCCGGGTTCGGGGTGTAATCGGGTATACTCCGGGGCTTTATGTCGAAGCCCAGCACAGGTGAAATTTTGACCCAGCCTACGCCTGCCGTGCGCACCTTCCAAGACCTGATCCTCGCCCTGCAAAGCTACTGGGCCGAGCAGGGTTGCGTCGTTCTGCAACCCTATGACATGGAGATGGGCGCCGGTACCTTCCATACCGCCACCTTCCTGCGGGCCATCGGCCCGAAACCTGGAATGCCGCCTATGTTCAGCCTTCGCGCCGCCCGGCCGATGGCCGCTACGGTGAGAATCCCAACCGCCTGCAGCACTACTACCAGTTCCAGGTCGTGCTCAAGCCCAACCCGGACAATATCCAGGACCTGTACCTTGAGTCGCTGCGCCGGATCGGCGTCGACACTTCGGTCCACGACGTGCGTTTCGTCGAAGACAACTGGGAATCGCCGACCCTGGGTGCCTGGGGCCTGGGTTGGGAAGTCTGGTTGAACGGCATGGAAGTCACTCAATTCACCTATTTCCAGCAGGTGGGCGGCGTCGAGTGCTACCCGGTCACGGGCGAAATCACCTATGGCCTGGAGCGCCTGGCGATGTACCTCCAGGGCGTGGACTCGGTCTACGACCTGGTCTGGACCGATGGCCCCTTCGGCAAGGTCACCTATGGCGATGTCTTCCATCAGAACGAAGTCGAGCAGTCGACCTACAACTTCGAACACGCCAACGTGGACAAGCTGTTCGAGCTGTTCGACTTCTACGAGGCCGAGGCGAATCGCCTCATCGACCTCCAGCTGCCTCTGCCGACTTACGAAATGGTGGTCAAGGCCTCTCATACCTTCAACCTGCTGGACGCCCGCCGTGCCATTTCGGTGACCGCGCGCCAGCAGTACATCCTTCGCGTTCGCGCCCTGGCTCGCGCCGTGGCCCAGAGCTACCTGCAGGCGCGTGCCAAGCTGGGCTTCCCGATGGCCGCCCCCGACCTGCGTGACGAAGTACTGGCCAAGCTGGAGGCAGCAGAATGAGTGCACTGGATTTCCTCGTCGAACTCGGCACCGAAGAGCTGCCACCCAAGGCGCTGACCAAGCTGTCGGAGGCCTTCCGTACCGGCATCGAAAAAGGCCTGAAAGAGGCGGGACTGCTGCATGCCCGGGTCCAGTCTTTTTGCGGCCCCGCGACGCCTGGCCGTTCTCGTGCAAAGCCTGGAAACCGAACAGCCCGACCGCAGCGTCAACCTAGACGGCCCGCCGCTGCAGGCCGCTTTCGATGCCGACGGCGAGCCGACCCAGGCCGCCCTCGGCTTTGCGCGCAAGTGCGGCGTGGAGCTGTCGGAAATCGATCGCAGCGGTCCGAAGCTCAAGTACAGCCGCACCATCCCCGGAGAAGCAACGACCAAGCTGCTCCCAGGCATCGTCGAAAACGCGCTGAATGAACTGCCGATTCCCAAGCGCATGCGCTGGGCCGCGCGCAAGGAAGAATTCGTGCGTCCGACCCAGTGGCTGGTGATGCTGTTTGGGGATCAGGTCGTCGACTGCACGCTGCTGGCTCAGCGGGCCGGTCAGGAATCTCGTGGCCATCGCTTCCATAGCCCGGGCCCGGTGCGGATCTCCAAGCCGTCCAGCTACCTGGAAGACCTGCGCGCTGCGCACGTGATCGCCGATTTCGCCGAGCGTCGCGCCTTGATCGCCAAGCGGGTCGACGAGCTGGCAGCCGAGCAGAACGGCACAGCCATCGTGCCCCCGCCTTGCTGGATGAAGTCACCGCGCTGGTCGAGTGGCCGGTTCCGCTGGTCTGCTCGTTCGAGGAGCGCTTCCTCGAAGTGCCCCAGGAAGCGCTGATCAGCACCATGCAAGACAACCAGAAGTATTTCTGCCTGCTCGATGCCCAGGGCAAGCTGCTGCCTCGCTTCATCACCGTGGCCAACATCGCCAGCCGTGATCCGGCGCAGGTCGTCGCAGGCAACGAGAAGGTTGTGCGTCCACGCCTGACCGACGCCGAGTTCTTCTTCAAGCAGGACAAGAAGCAGCGGCTCGAGACCTTCAACGACCGTCTGAAGAACGTAGTCTTCCAGGCGCAGCTCGGTACCGTCTACGACAAGGCGGTGCGTGTCTCCAAGCTCGCCGCCTTCATCGCCGGTAACGTGCAGGCCAATGCGCAATGGGCGGCACGCGCCGGCCTGCTCAGCAAGTGCGACCTAGCGACCGAGATGGTGGGTGAATTCCCCGAAATGCAAGGCGTGGCGGGCTACTACTATGCGCTTAACGATGGCGAGCCCAACGATGTCGCCCTTGCGCTGAACGAGCAGTACATGCCGCGCGGCGCTGGTGCCGAACTGCCGAGCACCGAGACTGGCGCGATTCTCGCGGTCGCGGACAAGCTCGATACGCTGGTCGGCATTTTCGGCATCGGCATGCTGCCCACCGGTAGCAAGGACCCCTACGCGTTGCGTCGCGCCGCGCTCGGTGTGCTGCGTATCCTCGTCGAAAAACAGCTGGATCTGGACCTGGTCCAGGCCGTCAATTTCGCTATCGGGCAGTTCGGCAGCCAGGTCAAGGCAGCCGGCCTGGACGAGCAGGTGCTCGAGTTCATCTTCGACCGCCTGCGCGCCCGCTATGAGGACGAAGGCATCGATGTCGCGTCCTACTTGTCGGTCCGTGCCGTAAAGCCGGCCTCGGCGCTGGATTTCGACCAACGCGTGCAGGCGGTCCAGGCGTTCCGCCAACTGCCCGAAGCCGAGGCGCTGGCGGCTGCGAACAAGCGTGTCTCCAACCTGTTGAGCAAGTTCGAGGCGAAGCTGCCGGCGACCGTCGAACCGCGCTGGTTCGACAACGCGACCGAGTTCTCCTTGTACTCCGCGCTTCAGCAAGCCGAGCAGGCCGTTCAGCCGCTCGCGGCGGCGCGGCAGTACCGTGAGGCGCTGGAGCGGCTTGCGCACCTGCGCGGCCCTGTGGACGCCTTTTTCGAGGCGGTGCTGGTCAATGCCGAAGATGCTTCGGTACGCGCCAACCGCTATGCATTGCTGGCCCGGTTGAGAGGATTGTTCCTTGGCGTCGCCGACATTTCCGCACTTGGCTAGACCGGTCAGACTGGTCGTCCTGGACCGTGACGGGGTGATTAACGAGGACTCCGACGCCTACGTCAAGAGCGTGGCCGAGTGGGTCCCGATCCCCGGATCGATCGAGGCCATCGCACGGCTGTGCCAGGCTGGCTGGACGGTCGCGGTTGCGACCAACCAATCCGGCCTGGCGCGCGGCCTATTCGATGCCCGCACGCTGGACGACATGCATTTCAGGATGCAGCAGCTGGTGATGGAGCAGGGCGGTCGCATCGACCTTGTCGTGCATTGCCCGCACGGCCCGGAAGCCGGCTGCACATGTCGCAAGCCGTTACCCGGTCTGTTCGCGACGATTGCCGAGCACTTCCACCTCGCAGACCTCAAAGGCGTGCCGGTCATTGGCGACAGCCTTCGCGACCTGCAAGCCGGCATGCAGCTCGGCGGCGAGCCTTACCTGGTCAGGACGGGCAAAGGGCAACGCACCCTGGAAGGTACGCTACCGCCGGGTACGCAGGTGTTCGATGATCTGGCCTCGGTGGTGGACCACCTGTTGAAGGAGTCGCGATGAGTCTCGCTTATACCGTACGGATCGCCTTGTTCTATGCCCTGCTGGCCCTGAGCGCCCTGGTCTGGTGCCTCATATGCCTGGTCGTCGCGCCCTTCATGTCGTTCCGTGCCCGTTACCGTTTCGTGGTTCAGGCCTGGTGCCGCAATGCGGTATGGCTGGCCAAGACCATTATCGGTCTGCGCTATGAAGTCAGCGGACAGGAGAACATCCCGTCCACACCCTGCGTCATCCTGTCGAAGCATCAGAGCACCTGGGAGACATTCTTCCTCTCGGCTTATTTCGAGCCGTTGAGCCAGGTGCTAAAACGCGAGCTGCTGTATGTGCCGTTCTTTGGCTGGGCGATCATGCTGCTCAAACCCATCGCCATTGATCGCAACAATCCGAAAGCGGCCCTTAGGCAGGTTGCCAAGCAAGGCCAGGAGCGTCTAGAGCAGGGCGCCTGGGTGCTCATCTTCCCGGAAGGCACTCGAGTGCCGGTTGGGCAGAACGGCAAGTTCTCCCGCAGCGGCGCCGCCTTGGCCGCCAACGCCAAACTGCCGGTACTGCCAATCGCGCATAACGCCGGAAGTTTTTGGCCAAAAGCTGGCTGGGGCAAGCGACCCGGTACCATCCAGGTGGTCATTGGGCCAGCGATGCACGCCGAAAGCGAGGGGCCGCGCGCGGTTGCCGAACTCAACCAGCGCGCTGAAGATTGGGTCAACGCCGAGGTTCAGCGGCTCGAAACCCAAGCTTGATCACAGGCCTTGTCGACAAAAAAAGGGAGCCAACTGGCTCCCTTTTTTCATGTCCGCCGCTCAGTCAGTGCTGGACCGAACTGCGGATCAGGTGATCGAAGGCGCTGAGCGAGGCCTTGGCGCCTTCGCCGACCGCGATGACGATCTGCTTGTACGGCACGGTCGTCACGTCGCCCGCCGCGAAGATACCCGGCAGCGAGGTCTCGCCGCGTGCGTCGACGATGATCTCGCCGCGCGAGGTCAGCTCGACGGTGCCCTTGAGCCAATCCGAGTTCGGCAGCAGGCCGATCTGCACGAAGATCCCCTCCAGATCCAGGCTGTGGAATTCGCTGGAGTTGCGGTCCTTGTAGGTCAGCCCGGTGACCTTCTGGCCGTCGCCGCTCACTTCGCTGGTCAGGGCGCTGGTGATCACGGTGACGTTCGGCAGGCTGTAGAGCTTCTTCTGCAACACGGCGTCGGCGCGCAGCTGGCTGTCGAATTCGAGCAGCGTCACCTGGGCGACGATACCGGCCAGGTCAATCGCCGCTTCGACGCCGGAGTTACCGCCACCAATCACCGCCACGCGCTTGCCCTTGAACAGCGGGCCGTCGCAGTGTGGGCAGTAGGCGACGCCACGGCCGCGGTATTCCTGCTCGCCGGGTACGTTCATTTCGCGCCAGCGCGCGCCGGTGGCGAGGATCAGTGTCTTGGCCTTCAGCGAGCCGCCATTTTCCAGCTTGATCTCGTGCAGGCCGCCTTCGCTGGACGCCGGGATCAGCGCGGCGGCGCGCTGCAGGTTCATGATGTCGACGTCATATTCGCGCACGTGGTTTTCCAGTGCGCGGGCCAGTTTCGGGCCTTCGGTCTCGTTGACCGAGATGAAGTTCTCGATGGCCATGGTGTCCAGCACCTGGCCGCCGAAGCGCTCGGCCGCGACACCGGTGCGGATGCCCTTGCGCGCCGCGTAGATGGCCGCGGCGGCGCCGGCCGGGCCACCGCCCACCACCAGCACGTCGAAGGCCTCTTTAGCGCTGAGCTTCTCGGCATCGCGTGCCGAGGCGCCGGTGTCCAGCTTGGCGAGGATCTCTTCCTCGCCCATGCGGCCCTGGCCGAACAGCTCGCCATTGAGGTAGATGCTCGGCACGGACATGATCTGGCGCACCGTGACCTCTTCCTGGAACAGCGCGCCGTCGATGGCGACGTGGCGGATGTTCGGGTTGAGTACGGCCATCAGGTTCAGCGCCTGGACCACGTCCGGGCAGTTCTGGCAGGACAGCGAGAAGTAGGTTTCGAAGTGGTACTCGCCGTCGAGGTTTTTGATCTGCTCGATGATCTCCGGTGCGGTCTTGGACGGATGACCACCGACCTGCAACAGCGCTAGGACCAGCGAGGTGAATTCGTGCCCCATCGGGATGCCGGCGAAACGCAGGCTGATGTTGCCGCCGATGCGGTTGAGTGCGAACGATGGCTTGCGAACGTCGTTGCCATCGGTGCGCAGGGTGATCTTGTCGCTCAGGCTGGCGATCTCTTCCAGCAGGGCGAGCATTTCCTGAGACTTGGCGCCGTCACCGAGGGACGCGACGATCTCGAACGGCAGGGTGACCTTTTCCAGGTAGGTTTTGAGTTGCGCTTTCAGGTTGTTGTCGAGCATGTTGATTCCCCAAGTGAGCCGATCTGATTCGATGAGCCATGTTAGGTCGGTCTTGCGTAGCTCGAAAATTGATTAAGCAAAGCGCCATGATGCGCTTAGACTATCGGTGATGGTTCCACGTGGAACACGCGTCAAAAAGAAACCCCGCGTATCCGACTGCCACAACGCAGAGGATAAGCGGGGTGAGATCAATGCTCCTCCGCTAGCCGCGGCGGAAGAAGGCAACGACTGATCAGAAGTCGAGGTTCGACACCGCCAGTGCGTTAGACTCGATGAAATCTCGCCGTGGTTCGACAGCGTCTCCCATGAGCGTATTGAAGATCTGATCAGCGGCGATCGCGTCTTCGATGGACACACGCAGCATTCGACGTACGGCTGGATCCATGGTTGTTTCCCAAAGCTGATCCGGGTTCATTTCGCCAAGCCCCTTGTAGCGCTGGACGCTATGCCGACGCGTACCCTCGGTCATCAGCCAGTCCAAGGCCTGTTTGAAGGTGCTGACCGGCTTCTTGCGTTCGCCGCGCTGAACATAAGCGCCTTCTTCCAAGAGGCTGTTGAGCTTGTCACCCAACGTAGTCACCGTCTTGTAATCGTTACTTCCGAAGAAATCACGATTGAAGGTCACATAGTTCGCCAAACCGTGAGAAATGATCTCCACCTCTGGCAGCCAAAGATTGCGCTCCTTGTCTTCGCGCAAGCTGACCTTGTACGTCAGACCTGAGCGCTCGATGCCCTTGAGAAGGGCGGCGTACGGCTCCAGCCACGCCTGCATCGCCGCGTGATCGGCAAGTTGTTCCAGGGTGACTCGAGGCAAGTAGATGAAGTGCTCGGTAAGTTCCTGTGGGTAGAGGCGAGACAAACGCTGCAACGTCTTCATGACCGTGCGGTAGTCGTTGACCAGCCGTTCAAGCGCTTCGCCTGACAGGCCGGGCGCATGCTCGTTGACATGAAGGCTGGCGTCTTCAAGCGCAGACTGAGTCAGGTACTCGTCCATCGCCTCGTCATCCTTGATGTATTGCTCCTGCTTGCCGCGCTTGACCTTGTAAAGCGGCGGCTGCGCGATATAGACGTAACCACGCTCGATCAGCTCGGGCAACTGACGGAAGAAAAACGTCAAGAGCAACGTGCGGATGTGCGAGCCATCGACGTCAGCGTCGGTCATGATGATGATGTTGTGATAACGCAGCTTGTCGATGTTGTACTCTTCGCGACCGATACCGCAGCCGAGCGCGGTGATCAGGGTGCCGACTTCTTGCGAGGAGATCATCTTGTCGAAGCGCGCCTTCTCGACGTTCAGAATCTTGCCTTTGAGTGGCAGGATCGCCTGAGTCCTGCGGTTGCGGCCCTGCTTAGCGGAGCCGCCCGCGGAGTCACCCTCCACGATGTAGAGTTCAGATAGCGCAGGATCCTTTTCCTGGCAGTCGGCCAGTTTTCCGGGCAGCCCGGCGATGTCCAGGGCACCTTTGCGACGGGTCATTTCCCGTGCCTTGCGTGCGGCTTCGCGCGCACGGGCTGCATCGATCATCTTGCCAACGACTGCCTTGGCTTCGTTCGGGTGCTCGAGCAGGAAGTCGGCGAAGTGCTTGCCCATTTCCTGCTCGACCGCCGTCTTGACCTCGGACGACACCAGCTTGTCCTTGGTCTGCGAACTGAACTTCGGGTCCGGCACCTTCACCGAGATAATCGCCGTCAAGCCTTCGCGCGCATCGTCGCCGGTGGTGGACACCTTATGCTTCTTGGCCAGCCCTTCCTGCTCGATGTAGTTGTTCAGGTTGCGGGTCAGCGCCGAGCGAAAACCAGCCAGGTGGGTGCCCCCATCGCGCTGCGGAATGTTGTTGGTGAAGCAGAGGATGTTCTCGTTGAAACTGTCGTTCCACTGCAGGGCCACTTCGACACCGACGCCGTCGTCACGCTGGACGCTGAAATGGAACACCTCGTTGACCGCGGTCTTGTTGGTGTTGAGATAGCTGACAAAAGCGCTGAGACCACCCTCATACTTGAACAGCTCTTCTTTCGCACTGCGCTCATCACGCAAAACGATGCCTACACCGGAGTTCAGGAACGACAGCTCGCGTAGGCGCTTCGCCAGAATGTCCCAACTGAAGTGGATGTTCTGGAACGTTTCAGCGGACGGCTTGAAATGAATCTCGGTCCCCGACTCCTGGGTCTCACCCACGGCGGCGAGGGGAGCCTGAGGCACACCATGCTGATAGGTCTGCTCCCACACCTTGCCATCACGACGAACCGTCAGCACCAGTTGCTCCGACAGTGCGTTGACCACGGAGACCCCCACGCCGTGCAGGCCACCCGAGACTTTGTAGGAGTTGTCGTCGAACTTACCACCCGCGTGGAGCACGGTCATGATGACTTCGGCAGCCGAGACCCCTTCCTCGTGGATATCCACAGGGATGCCGCGGCCATTGTCACGAACGCTGATCGATTCGTCCACATGGATGGTGATGCAGATATCGCTGCAGTGACCGGCCAACGCTTCGTCGATCGAATTATCGACGACCTCAAAGACCATGTGGTGCAAACCGGTTCCGTCATCGGTGTCGCCAATGTACATGCCGGGGCGCTTGCGAACGGCATCAAGCCCCTTGAGTACCTTGATGCTGGAGGAATCGTACGTGTGGTTCTCGCTCATGCCTTCACTCCCGAGGGGCCGTGGATAGGGCTGATAGCCCCGTGTTCCACGTGAAACATTGAGACGGGCGTGTCGTCACGCCAGCCTACTTGCAAAAGGTTCGAATCGACGCAGGTGATGAATACCTGGCAATTCAGTTGTTCCAACATGCGGCAGAGAGATCGCCGATGCTGCTCATCCAATTCGGACGGAAGATCATCCACCAGATAAATGCACTGGCCTCGTTTTGCTTCGCTTACCAGATGCCCTTGGGCAATGCGAAGTGCGCACACCACCAGCTTCTGCTGCCCTCTGGACAGGGTTTCCGCCGCGTTATGGCCCCCTACACGCAAGCGCAGGTCGGCTCGCTGCGGTCCGGCTTGTGTGTGACCCATGGCTCTGTCCCGCTCGAGCGACGCAGCAAGCACGTCGGTCAGATCACGATCCTTATCCCAACCGCGGTAGTAGCTCAGTTGAAAATCGCTCAGATCCAGAAGCTCGCCCAGGGTGCGTTCGAAAACAGGCTTGAGGTCCTGAATATACGCTCTTCGGAAGCCATCTATCTCGTCGCTCGCCAGGGTCAGCTCACGGCTCCACGCCGCGTTGGAAGCGGCGTCAAGTGTACCATGCCGCAGCAGCGAGTTCCGTTGACGGAGCGCTTGCTGCAGGCGCTGCCAGGCAGGGAGGAAACGAGGTTCCACGTGGAACACGCCCCAGTCCATGAATTGCCGACGCAACTTTGGCGCGCCTTCAAGTAGGCGAAAACTGTCAGGGTTGATTAACTGTAGCGGCAATGAATCCGCGAGTTCCGCCGCGCTCTTTACACTCTGTCCGTTGATTCGAATCCGCACCTCTCCGGACCGATCCCGCGCGATACCCAGCGCGGTTGTCTGATCGCCAACCAGCTGGACCTGACCAAAAACAGTGCAATTGGCCTGCTCGTGCGCAATGACCGGATTGAGGCGCGTACTACGGAACGAACGCGCCATCCCGAGCAGATGAATGGCTTCCAGGAAGCTGGTCTTCCCGCTGCCGTTGTCGCCTTGAAGGATGTTGATCCGAGGGAGGGGATAAGCGTCACCGGCTGCAGATTGCGAACGCCGGTGACGGAGATGCGGCTAAGCGACATTCAAGACGGTTACAGGCGCATCGGCATGACGACATAAGCCGAATCGTCGTTGTCGAACTCCTGCACCAACGCACTGCTATTGGCGTCGGACAGGATCAGGCGCACCTGGTCGGCCGTCATTACTCCAAGCACATCCAGCAGGTAGCTGACGTTGAAACCGATTTCCAACGGGCCGCCATTGTAATCAACAGCCACTTCTTCCTCAGCTTCTTCCTGTTCCGGGTTGTTGGCCTGGATCTTGAGCAAGCCGCTTTCCAGTTGCAGGCGGATACCCCGATATTTTTCGTTGGACAGAATCGCAGTACGACTGAAGGCTTCTCGCAACGTCTGACGTTCGCCCACCACCAGCTTGTCGCCGCCACGAGGCAAAACCCGTTCGTAGTCCGGGAATTTCCCGTCCACAAGCTTAGAGGTAAAGGTGAACTCGCCCGTAGTGGCGCGAATATGGTGCTGCCCCAGTACGATGCTGACGTCACCGTCCTGTTCCGTCAGCAAACGGGCCAGTTCTAGAATGCCTTTGCGCGGAACGATCACCTGATGACGATCTGGCTGCTCGATGCCGGCCTGCATGGAACACATTGCCAGGCGGTGACCATCGGTGGCGACCGCCCTGAGCATGCCGTTAGAGACTTCGATGAGCATGCCGTTGAGGTAGTACCGTACGTCCTGCTGCGCCATGGCAAAGCCGCTACGCTCGATGAGGCGGCGCATCTTGCCCTGGTTCACGGTGAAGCTCAGCGAACCGGGACCCTCCTCGACGGCGGGGAAGTCATTGGCCGGCAGGGTGGACAGCGTAAACCGGCTACGCCCGGACTTGATGACGACTTTGCTATCGTCGAGACGGATGTCTATCAATGCGTCCGGCTGAAGGCTCTTGCAGATGTCCATCAGTTTGCGTGCCGGCACGGTGATCTCGCCTGGCTCAGAGGCGTCTTCCAGCGTCACACGGCCAACCAGTTCGACCTCCAGGTCGGTACCGGTCAACGACAACTGGTGGTTTTCCACCACCAGCAGGACGTTGGACAGCACAGGCAAGGTTTGACGGCGTTCGACGACGCCCGCAACCAGCTGCAGAGGTTTCAACAGGGCTTCGCGCTGAATAGTGAAATGCATGGTCTGGTCCCTTACCTGGTGGAGGTCGGCAATCTGTTCAGGTTGTTAAAGTACGCAGCAAATTCTTGTAATCTTCACGAATATCGGCGTCCAATTCGCGGAGTTCAGCAATTTTACGACAAGCATGGAGCACCGTCGTGTGATCGCGACCACCAAAGGCGTCACCAATTTCGGGCAAGCTGTGGTTGGTCAGCTCCTTCGATAGCGCCATCGCGACCTGCCGTGGACGCGCCACTGAGCGCGACCGACGTTTCGACAGGAGATCAGCGATCTTGATCTTGTAGTACTCGGCCACGGTGCGCTGGATGTTATCCACACTCACTAGCTTGTCTTGAAGCGCAAGCAGGTCTTTGAGCGACTCGCGGATCAGTTCGATGGTGATGTCGCGCCCCATGAAATGCGCATGCGCAATGACACGTTTCAAGGCGCCCTCAAGCTCTCGAACATTCGACCGGATGCGCTGCGCGATGAAGAAGGCTGCGTCGTGTGGAAGCTCGACATTGGCCTGGTCGGCCTTCTTCATGAGAATCGCCACGCGGGTTTCCAACTCAGGCGGCTCGACCGCCACGGTCAACCCCAACCGAAACGTGATTTGAGGCGTTCTTCGAGGCCGTCGATTTCCTTTGGATACCGATCGCTGGTCAGGATGACTTGCTGGCCGCCCTCGAGCAACGCATTGAAGGTGTGGAAGAACTCCTCCTGCGAGCGCTCCTTCTTGGCGAAGAACTGAATGTCATCGATCAGCAACGCGTCGACTGATCGATAAAACCGCTTGAACTCATTGATCGCATTGAGCTGGAGCGCTTTTACCATGTCAGCCACGAATCGCTCGGAATGCAGGTAAACCACCTTGGCGTTCGGGTTCTTCTTCAACAGATGGTTGCCCACCGCATGCATCAGGTGCGTCTTGCCAAGACCGACGCCTCCATAAAGAAACAGCGGGTTATAGCCATGCTTGGGGTTGTCGGCGACCTGCCAGGCTGCCGCGCGCGCCAACTGGTTGGACTTACCTTCCACGAAGTTCTCGAATGTGAAGGTTCGATTGAGGTAGCTGGTGTGCTTGAGCCCGCCTTCCACCTGAACGTTACGCTCGGTTCTAGCTGGCGTGGCGACCGATTCCGCTGCGGCTGGCGGAGCTGGTTCAGCAGGGGACCCAGCCTGGAGAATCTCCGACGTCATCGCGGACAGGGGTTTCGATGGCGCCTCCGCGGTACGTGCAGCCGAAGCAGGTGGCAACGCGGCGGCCGCCGTTCGCTTGCTGCCAATAAGCAGAGAAAGCACCGGTGCCAAACCCGTGGCGCGCTCGGCGAGTAACTCCATCAAACGTGACAGGTATTTTTCGTTCACCCAGTCGAGCACAAAGCGATTCGGGGCGTAGACCCGGAGCTCATCCCCCTCGGCCTCCACCTGAAGTGGTCGTATCCATGTGTTGAATTGCTGGGCTGGCAGTTCATCCCTGAGGAGGTCAATGCACTGCTGCCAAAGTTCCACCGACACGGAATCTCCTAGACGCTGTCGAGCTCGAAAAACGGACGTCATTGTAGCGTCGCCCTCCGCCTCTTATCCACAGCGACGACCGCAATCGTTCGAAATAACGACGATACGCTATTGGCGAGCAAGCCTACGGAGCCCTGTAGATAAGTGGGGCTGAACCCTCGGCATAAGTCGGTGCAAAACATGGGACCAACGCGGTCTGTGGATAAATTAGGCTTTAATGCACAGGTCAGTCACCGCATCTGAACCGGTTGCCTACCGTTGCTCCCCAAGGTTTCCGACGTCTCAAGCGCCCGGATGGCCTGGTGTACAGTTGGTTATCCACAGATTCATACCTCGCCATACATAAGCTTTAAAAAAGAAGAGCTTTTAAATTTCTTCTTTTCTATTTCTTTTGCTTGAACCCTGCTGGTTGGAAATTGACCTGACCCGACAGCTTCTCTACAATCGCCGGTCTCTTAAAAGGGGGCCATTCCGGCTCGCAACCGATCACCAGGTAACGCATCATGAAACGCACTTTCCAACCGAGCACTCTCAAGCGCGCCCGTACCCATGGTTTCCGCGCTCGCATGGCCACCAAGAACGGCCGTGCCGTCCTGTCGCGTCGTCGCGCCAAGGGTCGTAAGCGTCTGGCAGTCTGAACACGTCGGAACAGGTAGTGAGTCGGGACTTCGGCCGGGATAAGCGACTGCTGACCCCAAGCCAGTTCAAAGCGGTCTTCGACTCCCCCTCCGGCAAGTTACCGGGCAGGAACGTCCTGCTGCTGGTACGCGAAAATGGATTGCCACACCCCCGCCTCGGGCTGGTGATTGGCAAGAAGAGCGTCAAGCTCGCGGTCGAGCGCAACCGCATCAAGCGGCAACTGCGCGAAACCTTTCGTCTCCACCAGTTGGATCTGACGGGATGGGACATCGTGGTAATCGCTCGAAAGGGCCTGGCCGATCAGGAAAGTGCTGAACTGGCCAGGCATTTCTCCAAGCTCTGGAAGCGGCTGTCGCGTACTCCGTCCATTGCACCCAGCGATCCCCGAAGCCAGGTCTAGCCATGCGCAACCTGGCTCTCGTTCCCATACGCATCTATCGGTATGCCATCAGCCCCATGATGGCCAGCCATTGTCGTTTCTACCCCACCTGCTCCTGCTACGCACAGGAGGCCATCGAAACCCATGGTCTGCTGCGCGGTGGCTGGCTGAGTCTGCGTCGGCTCGGCCGTTGCCATCCATGGAATCCGGGCGGCTATGATCCCGTGCCTTCCAACAACACCTCCAATTCATCCTCGATGACCGAGTAACCATGGATATCAAACGCTCGATCCTGCTCGTTGCCTTGGCAATCGTTGCCTACCTGCTGGTTCTGCAGTGGAACCAGGACTATGGACAGGCGGAACTGCCACCTGAAACCAGTCAGGAACAAAGCCAGGCCGCCTCTCTCCCAGATACGCCGACCACCCGCACGCCAGATCAGCAAGCCGGTGACCTGCCAGCGGTAGAAGGCGCACCACAGGCCAATGGCATCGCCTCATCGCAGGCCGGTTCGCAATTGATCCGCGTGCGCACCGACGTTCTGGATCTGGCGATCGACCCACGCGGTGGCGACATCGTCGATTTGCGTCTGCCCCAGTACCCGCGTCGCCAGGATCGGCCCGATGTGCCGTTCCAGCTCTTCGAACGAAGCGCAGAACGTACTTACGAGGCCCAGAGCGGGCTGATTGGTGACGGCCCGGACAAGGCCAGCGGCCGCCCGCTCTATGCGAGCGAGCAGCAGAGTTATCAGTTGGCCGAAGGCCAGGACGAGCTTGTTGTCGACCTCACCTACAGTGCCGATGGCGTCAGTTATACCAAGCGCTTCACCTTCGAGCGCGGCAACTACGACCTGGGCGTTCGTTATCTGGTCGACAACCAGAGCAGTGCGCCCTGGACCGGCTACATGTTCGGTCAGCTCAAGCGCGACAGCAGTGGCGACCCGTCTTCCAGCACGGCCACCGGCACCGCTACCTACCTGGGCGCCGCGCTGTGGACCAAGGACGAGCCTTACACCAAGGTGTCCATGAGCGACATGGACGACAAGAGTCTGAAGAAAAGCGTCGAAGGCGGCTGGATCGCCTGGCTGCAACACTACTTCGTCACCGCCTGGATCCCGCAGCCGGACCAGACCAATCAGGTCCAGACCCGCAAGGACAGCCAGGGAAATTACATCATCGGTTTCACCGGACCGGCGGTGACGGTTGCACCGGGCGCCCAAGGCGAAACCTCGGCCAGGCTCTATGCCGGTCCCAAGATCCAGGACAAGCTTGAAGAGCTGTCACCTGGTCTGCGGCTGACGGTCGACTACGGCATCCTCTGGTTCATCGCCCAACCCATCTTCTGGTTGCTGCAGAATATCCATGCGCTGCTCGGCAATTGGGGCTGGTCCATCATCGCGCTAACGATCGTGATCAAGCTGGCGTTCTTCCCGCTCTCGGCCGCCAGCTATCGTTCGATGGCACGCATGCGCGCCGTGTCGCCGAAGATGCAGGCGCTCAAGGAGCAGTACGGTGATGATCGCCAGAAGATGTCCCAGGCGATGATGGAGTTGTACAAGAAGGAAAAGATCAACCCGCTTGGCGGCTGCCTGCCGATCCTAGTGCAGATGCCGGTCTTCCTCGCGCTCTACTGGGTGCTGCTGGAAAGCGTGGAAATGCGTCAAGCGCCCTGGATGTTCTGGATCACCGACCTGTCGATCAAGGATCCGTATTTCATCCTGCCGATCATCATGGGCGCGACCATGTTCATCCAGCAGCAGCTGAACCCAACGCCACCCGACCCGATGCAGGCGAAGGTCATGAAGCTGTTGCCGATCATCTTCACCTTCTTCTTCCTCTGGTTCCCGGCCGGCCTGGTGCTGTACTGGGTGGTCAACAACGTCTTGTCCATTGCGCAGCAGTGGTACATTACGCGCAAGGTTGCCGGACAGACCGCGCCAGCGAACTGATCCGCCGCCTCTAACAGAACGCCCCTTGATTGGGGCGTTTTGCTTTTCCAGCACCGCGGGAGGAACCATGTCCCAAGTACCCGATACGATCGCCGCAGTCGCCACCGCTCCTGGCCGTGGAGGCATCGGCGTGGTCCGTGTATCCGGCGTGCGGGCCCGAGCCATCGCCATCACGTTGAGCGGCAAGGAGCCGACACCGCGACACGCGCACTACGGGCCCTTCCATGCGGACGACGGTGAGGTCATCGACGAAGGCCTGCTGCTGTTCTTCCCGGGCCCGCATTCATTCACCGGTGAGGACGTGCTCGAACTACAGGGCCATGGCGGGCCCGTGGTGCTGGACATGCTCCTGCAGCGCTGCGTCGAGCTGGGCGCGCGGTTGGCCAGGCCGGGGAGTTCAGCGAGCGTGCTTTCCTCAACGACAAGCTGGACCTCGCGCAGGCCGAAGCCATCGCCGACCTGATCGAAGCGAGCTCCACACAAGCCGCACGCAATGCTGTGCGCTCGTTGCAGGGCGAGTTCTCGCGGCGGGTACACCAGCTGACCGAGAAACTGATTCAGCTGCGCATCTACGTCGAAGCGGCAATCGACTTCCCGGAAGAAGAAATCGATTTTCTGGCCGACGGGCATGTGCTGGCACTGCTCGAGGGCGTGCGCGACGAACTGTCGGCTGTGCTCAGGGAAGCCGGACAAGGCGCCTTGCTTCGCGAGGGGATGAATGTCGTCATTGCCGGGCGGCCCAACGCGGGCAAGTCCAGCTTGCTGAATGCACTGGCCGGCAGGGAAGCTGCGATCGTCACGGACATTGCCGGGACCACACGCGACGTTCTTCGTGAACACATTCACATCGATGGCATGCCCCTGCACGTGGTCGACACTGCCGGTTTGCGCGACACCACCGATCAGGTCGAGCGAATCGGTGTCGAGCGGGCAATTCGTGCAATCGAAGAGGCGGACCGCATCCTGCTCGTCGTCGATGCCAGCGCGACTGAGCCGACCGACGAGCAGCTCTGGCCGACGCTGCTGCAGCGTCAGCCTGACCCAGCCCGAACCACGTTGATCCGTAACAAAGCTGACCTGACTGGCGAAGCGGCGACCCTGGCGGCCTCAGCTCAAGGCCTGGTGACGCTGAGCCTATCGGCACGCTCAGGCGAAGGGATCGAGCTGCTTCGTGAGCACCTCAAGGCGTGCATGGGCTTCGATCAGACTGCCGAAAGCGGCTTCAGCGCCCGGCGACGTCACCTGGATGCGTTACGCCAGGCCTCCGACAGCCTTGCACACGGCTACGCACAACTCACGCAAGCAGGCGCTGGTGAGCTGCTTGCCGAGGACCTGCGTCAAGCGCAGCAGGCACTGGGTGAGATCACCGGGGCGTTCAGTTCCGACGATTTGCTTGGCCGTATCTTTTCCAGCTTCTGCATCGGTAAATAGCGACGTCTTGCCGTTCGGGTCCGCTGCGGCATGACTTGCTCACTCCTTTTACCTTCCATTCACGCCGGTGAGCTCTGTGGATAAGCTGGCCTGGACTCGGTCGATAACTGGGCAGTATTGCTCTGGATAACACGTGCTGTTGATAACTGACTCTTTTATCAACAGGCAATGAACGGCCAGTGCACGGGTTGATTGCCCTTTCATCACAGGGTTACCGTTCGAGCAGAAGCCCGGCTGACGCGCCTTCCAGATGGTTATCCACAGAAAATACCGTCCTATTCATTAACAACATAAACAAGCTTTAACTCTTTTCTCTCTATCTTTTTATCTTTTGCCTGCGCCTCGATGACCTGGTCATTTTTTGTGCAAAGCTCTTCTTTCGAGCGCGTCGAGTCCCTATACTGGCGCGCTTCCCTGAACCCATCTGAACAGGCACGAGGTGCGTGGTGGATTTCCCTTCCCGTTTTGACGTCATCGTGATCGGCGGTGGCCATGCCGGTACCGAGGCTGCATTGGCAGCCGCACGGATCGGCGTGAAGACGCTGCTGCTTACTCATAACGTGGAAACCTTGGGACAGATGAGCTGCAATCCGGCGATTGGCGGGATTGGCAAGAGCCATCTGGTCAAGGAAATCGACGCGCTTGGTGGAGCGATGGCCCACGCCACCGACCTGAGTGGCATCCAATTCCGCGTTCTCAACAGCCGCAAGGGACCTGCCGTACGCGCGACTCGAGCGCAAGCCGATCGGGTTCTATACAAAGCAGCTGTTCGCGAAACCCTCGAGAACCAACCGAATCTGTGGATATTTCAGCAGGCAGTGGATGACCTGATCGTCGAAGCCGACCAGGTCAAAGGCGTCGTGACCCAGATGGGATTGCGTTTCCTGGCTGAATCGGTGGTTTTGACAACGGGCACCTTTCTGGGTGGACTTATCCACATCGGGCTTGAAAACTATTCCGGTGGCCGTGCCGGCGATCCGCCGTCCATCGCTCTTGCCCGACGCTTGCGGGAATTGCCACTACGCGTCGGCCGGTTGAAAACAGGTACGCCACCGCGCATTGACGGTCGCAGCGTCGATTTCACGGTGATGACCGAGCAACCGGGCGATACCCCGATCCCGACCATGTCATTTCTCGGTCAGCCCCATGAGCATCCACGTCAGGTCAGCTGCTGGATCACCCACACCAACGCTCGAACGCACGAGATCATCGCCAGCAACCTTGACCGCTCGCCGATGTACTCGGGGGTCATCGAAGGTGTCGGTCCGCGCTATTGCCCCTCGATCGAGGACAAGATCCACCGGTTCGCCGACAAGGATAGCCACCAGGTCTTTCTCGAGCCTGAAGGCCTGACCACCCACGAGCTGTATCCCAACGGCATTTCCACCTCGTTGCCGTTCGACGTCCAGCTGCAGATCGTGCGCAGCATTCGGGGCATGGAACAGGCGCATATCATTCGCCCCGGCTACGCCATCGAATACGACTACTTCGACCCTCGCGATCTCAAATACAGCCTGGAAACCAAGGTCATCGGCGGCCTGTTCTTTGCCGGCCAGATCAATGGCACCACCGGTTACGAGGAGGCCGGCGCCCAGGGGCTTCTCGCCGGCGCCAACGCCGCCTTGCGTGCCCAGGGACGTGAGAGCTGGTGCCCTCGGCGTGACGAAGCCTACCTGGGCGTGCTGGTCGATGACCTGATCACCCTCGGTACCCAAGAGCCCTATCGTATGTTCACCTCTCGCGCCGAATATCGGCTGATCCTGCGTGAGGACAATGCCGACCTGCGCCTGACCGAAAAGGGGCGGGACCTCGGGCTGGTCGATGACCGGCGCTGGGAGGCGTTCGAACGCAAGCGGGAGAGCATTCTGCGTGAGGAGCAGCGACTCAGAACCACCTGGGTGCGGCCAGGTACAGCCGAGGGCGACGCGGTCGCCGCTCGCTTCGGCACTCCGCTGGCACACGAATACAACCTGCTCAATCTGCTCGCCCGACCCGAAATCGACTATCGCAGCCTGATTGAAGTGACGGGCGAAGGCGTTGCGGATGTACAGGTTGCCGAGCAGGTCGAAATCAAGACCAAGTACGCCGGCTACATCGATCGGCAGCAGGAAGAGATCGTCCGCCTGCGCGCCAGCGAGAGCGTGGCCCTACCGGTCGACCTGGATTATGCCGGTATTGCCGGGTTGTCCAAGGAGATCCAGCACAAGCTCGCGCTTGCCCGCCCGGAAACGCTCGGCCAGGCCTCGCGTATCCCGGGCGTCACGCCTGCTGCAGTCTCCTTGCTGATGATCCATCTGAAAAAGCGCAGTGCCGGGCAGAAGCTGGAGCAAAGCGCCTGATGTCAACCGTCTCGACGTACGCGGACGAGCTGAAGCAAGGCGCCCGCGAGCTTGGCCTTGAGCTTGCTGAGGATCAGCAACATGCATTGCTCGCCTACATGGCCTTGCTGGCCAAGTGGAACAAGGCTTACAACCTGACGGCTGTGCGCGACCCGGCTGAAATGGTGTCGCGACACCTGCTCGACAGTCTGAGTATCGTCGCGCAGGTCGAGCCTTGTGGGTCGCGCTGGTTGGATGTCGGCAGCGGCGGCGGTATGCCTGGCATCCCGCTGGCCATCCTGTTTCCTGACCGGCAGTTCACGTTGCTCGACTCGAACGGTAAGAAGACCCGTTTTCTCACCCAGGTGAAGCTTGAGCTGAAACTTGCCAATGTCGAGGTTGTCCACAGCCGCGTCGAAGCCTTCAGGCCTCAGGTACCCTTTTCCGGTATTACCTCGCGTGCGTTCAGTTCGCTCGCGGATTTTGCAGACTGGACCCGTCACCTGGGCAGCATCGATACGCGCTGGCTGGCCATGAAAGGCATTCAGCCCGACGATGAGCTGCAAGCGCTGCCCGCCGATTTCGAACTGGAGCGCTGCCTGGTTCTCAAGGTTCCCGGTTGCCAAGGGCAACGCCATCTGCTGATACTGCGCCGCACCTCATGATCCGGACAGACGCTGACCATGGCTAAAGTATTCGCCATCGCCAACCAGAAGGGCGGTGTCGCCAAGACGACCACGTGCATCAATCTTGCGGCGTCGCTGGTCGCCACGCGCCGACGGGTACTGCTGATCGATCTCGATCCTCAGGGCAACGCCACCACTGGCAGCGGCGTGGACAAGCTTGGCCTGGATTACTCCATCTATGACGTGCTGATCGGCGAATGCAGCCTCGTGGATGCCATGCAGTTTTCCGAACATGGCGGCTACCAGTTGCTGCCTGCCAATCGTGACCTGACGGCGGCCGAGGTCGCACTGCTGAAGTTGCCGACCAAGGAGCATCGCTTGCGTGATGCCCTGGCGCCCGTTCGGGAGAACTATGACTACATCCTCATCGACTGCCCGCCCTCGCTGTCGATGTTGACCATCAACGCACTGACCGCATCGGACGGCGTGATTATCCCGATGCAGTGCGAGTACTACGCCCTCGAGGGCTTGACCGACCTGGTCAACTCGATCCAGCGCATCGCCCAGGCCCTGAATCCTTCCCTGAAGATCGAGGGCTGCTGCGCACGATGTACGACCCGCGCAGCAGCCTGACCAACGACGTCACCGAACAGCTCAAGGCGCACTTTGGCGACAAGCTCTACGACACCGTCATTCCCCGAAACGTACGCCTGGCCGAGGCCCCCAGCCATGGCATGCCGGCGTTGGTCTATGACAAGCAATCCAAGGGCGCCCTGGCCTATCTCGCATTAGCGGGCGAGCTGTCCCGCAGGCAACGTCGGGCTGCCCGTAGCGTAACCGCATAAGGAACATTTCATGGCGACCAAGAAAGAGGCCTGGGACGGGGATTGGACGCCCTGCTCGGCGGCGCCAACATCGCAGCGACGGCTTCGGACACAGCAGTTGTTGACGAGCGCGAGCTGCATCAGCTTCCTGTCGACCTCATCCAGCGAGGCAAATACCAGCCACGTCGCGACATCGACCCCGTGACGCTGGAAGAGCTGGCTCATTCGATTCGAACCCAGGGCGTGATGCAGCCTATCGTCGTCCGTTCGATCGGCGGCGGCCGTTACGAAATCATCGCCGGCGAACGGCGCTGGCGCGCCAGCCAGCTGGCGGGGCTTGACCGCATTCCCGCGATCGTACGCGAAGTGACCGACGAGGCGGCCATTGCCATGGCGCTGATCGAGAACATCCAGCGAGAGGATCTCAATCCAATCGAGGAAGCTGTCGCTCTGCAGCGCTTGCAACAGGAATTCCAGCTGACCCAGCAGCAGGTCGCTGATGCCGTCGGTAAATCACGCGTCACCATCAGTAATCTTCTTCGTCTGATCAGCCTGCCGGACGAGATCAAGACGCTGCTGTCCCATGGCGACCTGGAAATGGGACACGCCCGCGCGTTGCTCGGACTGCCGGCTGAACAACAGGTTGAAGGTGCGCGGCACGTTGTCGCACGAGGCCTCACAGTGCGACAAACCGAGGCGCTGGTACGCCAGTGGCTGAACGACAAGACACCGGCGAAAACCGAGACGCGCGACGATCCCGATATCGTTCGGCTGGAGCAGAAACTGGCCGAGCGGCTAGGCTCCCCGGTGCAAATCAAGCACGGTCAGAAGGGCAAAGGGCAGCTCGTCATCCGCTACAACTCGCTCGACGAATTGCAAGGCGTACTCGCACACATTCGTTGATACAAAAAAAATGTAGTGGCAGTCGGAAATAACTACCTGAAGGTTGAACGCGAGCAGGGCTGCTCCTATACTCGCGGCGCTTTTTTTGACTGCGGTCATTGGCTCCTGACGATGACGATCAACGATGGGTTAACGGTGAATATTCGCAACAAGACACCTCTCCATCGGCATCCCGTCGCCCGGGTCCTGATAGCGCAGGCATTGGTTGTTTTGATCGCAACTGTTATCTGTACTGCTGTTTTTGGTATGGTCGCGGGCTATTCCGCGCTGCTTGGCGGACTTATAGCTTTCTGGCCAACGTCTATTTCGCGTTCAAGGCGTTTCGCTACTTCGGCGCACGTTCGGCCAGAGCAATCGTCCAGTCCTTCTGGGCGGGTGAGATGGGTAAACAAATTCTGGCAGCAGCGTTGTTTGCGCTGGTGTTTGTAGGAGTGAAACCGCTACAGCCGGCGGCATTGTTTGTTGGCTATCTGCTGGTTTTAGGCGCCGGAGCGAGCGCCCTCCTGCTGATGAAAAATAATCCGAAGCATTGAGCACTGAGGCATTTATGGCGAGTACCCCGGCGGAATATATCCAGCATCACCTGCAGAATCTGACTTACGGAAAGCTGCCTGAAGGCTACGTGCGCGCCGATGGCTCAGTCGTTGACCAGGCCACCTGGACCATCGCCCAGAGTGGTGCCGAAGCCCGCGACATGGGGTTCATGGCTGTTCACCTGGATACCCTGGGTTGGTCGTTGTTCATGGGCCTGATCTTCGTCGTGCTGTTCCGCATGGCCGCCAAGGCCGCTACCGCTGGTACGCCGGGCCGCCTGCAGAATCTCGTGGAAATGTGCGTGGAGTTCGTCGAGGGCGTGGTCAAAGACACCTTCCACGGCCGCAACCCGCTCATCGCCCCGCTCGCGCTGACCATCTTCGTCTGGGTGTTCCTGATGAACAGCCTGAAGTGGATCCCGGTGGACTATATTCCTGGTCTCGCGCATGCCCTGGGCGTGCCTTACTTCAAGATCGTGCCGACCGCCGATCCGAACGGTACCTTCGGGCTGTCGCTCGGCGTGTTCCTGCTCATCCTGTTCTACAGCTTCAAGGTCAAGGGTGTTGGCGGCTTCACCAAGGAACTGGCGTTCACGCCGTTCAATCACTGGTCGCTCATCCCGTTCAACCTGTTCCTCGAAATCCTCGGTCTGCTGACCAAGCCGCTGAGCCTGGCTCTGCGACTGTTCGGCAACATGTATGCCGGTGAGGTGGTCTTCATCCTCATCGCGCTGCTGCCGTTCTACGTGCAGTGGACCCTGAATGTGCCCTGGGCGATCTTCCATATCTTGGTGATCCCGCTGCAGGCGTTCATTTTCATGGTTCTGACCGTGGTGTACCTGAGTTCGGCGCATGAAGATCATGGCCATGCCGAACTCACACCGTAACAGCTGAACCGGTTCGACTCAGTTTCGCGTTACCCAAGAAAACCTTAACCCTTAGCTTCAGGAGCTTTACATGGAACTCGTCTACATCGCCGCCTCCATCATGATCGGTCTGGGTGCCCTGGGCACTGGTATCGGCTTCGCCCTGCTGGGCGGCAAGCTGCTGGAATCCACCGCTCGTCAACCCGAGCTGGCTCCTCAGCTGCAAACCAAGACCTTCCTGATGGCAGGTCTGCTCGATGCCGTACCGATGATCGGTGTTGGTATCGCGATGTACCTCATCTTCGTTGTCGCTGCCTAAGACTTTTCCGGTTCCTGATGGGGTTCGCCCGGCGAGCCCCGTTGCCGAGGAATTGACAACCGCGTCGAACGAAATAGCACGAGGTATATCGCTGTGAACATTAACTTGACGCTGTTCGGTCAAACGTTCGCCTTCGCTATTTTCGTCTGGTTCTGCATGAAGTACGTATGGCCGCCCATTACCAAGGCCATGCAGGAACGCCAGAAGAAAATCGCCGAAGGTCTGGACGCTGCAGGCCGTGCGCAGCAAGACCTGAAACTGGCTCAGGAGAAGGTGACCAACACCCTCCGTGAGACCAAGGGACAGGCTGCCCAGATCATCGAGCAGGCCAACAAGCAGGCCAATGCGATCGTCGAGGAAGCCAAAGAGCAGGCGCGCATCGAAGGTGAGCGACTGGTCGCCGGTGCCCGCGCCGAAATCGAGCAGGAAGTGAATCGTGCCAAGGAGCAACTGCGCAACCAAGTAGCGGCATTGGCCGTATTGGGTGCGGAGAAAATCCTGGAGTCCCAGGTGGACGCCAAGGCACACAACGATCTGGTCGAAAAACTGGCCTCCCAACTCTAAGCGAGGCAAGCGATGATCAATACCCAGACGCTTGCTCGGCCCTATGCAAAGGCCGCTTTCGAGTTCGCCGGTTCAGCCGGTCGGATCGACGCCTGGTCGGGCATGTTGAGCCTGGCTGCGGTTGCCGTTGAAGTTCCCCAGGTTGCCGACTTGCTGAAGAACCCGCGGCTGACCAGCGAAAGCAAGGTCAAGACACTGGTTCAGCTGCTTGGCAGCGATGTCGATGAAGCCTTCCGCAATTTCGTCTCCACGCTCGGCGACAATGATCGCCTGGACGTGCTGCCGACGATTCGGGAGCTCTTCGAGGAACTCAAGGCAGAAGCCGAAAAGACAATCGACGTTGAAGTGCAGACCGCTTTCGAGCTCACCCCTGCGCAACTCCAAACCTTGGCTGCCGCCTTGTCGAAGCGGCTAGATCGTACCGTCAACCCCCCAGCAGGTCGTGAACCCTGCACTGATCGGCGGCGTTGTCATCCGCGCTGGCGATGTGGTTGTCGATGGTTCGGTCCGCGGCAAACTGAGCCAGTTGGCCGAATCGTTGAAATCCTGATTTGAGGGTCGTGGCATGCAGCAACTGAATCCTTCCGAAATAAGTGAAATCATAAAGCAGCGCATCGGCAGTACCGATGTAGCCGCTCAAGCGCGCAACGAAGGCACCGTCGTCAGCGTATCCGACGGTATCGTGCGCATTTACGGCCTGGCCGACGTGATGTACGGGGAGATGATCGAGTTCCCTGGCGGCGTCTACGGCATGGCCCTGAACCTGGAGCAGGACTCCGTCGGTGCCGTCGTGCTCGGCAACTACCAGAGCCTGACCGAAGGCATGAGTGCCAAATGCACTGGCCGCGTACTGGAAGTACCGGTCGGTCCGGAGCTGCTGGGCCGCGTCGTCGACGCGCTGGGCAACCCGGTGGACGGCAAGGGCCCGGTCAACGCCCAGGCCACCGACGCGGTCGAGAAGGTCGCGCCGGGCGTGATCTGGCGTAAGTCGGTCGACCAGCCGGTACAGACGGGCTACAAGTCGGTCGACGCCATGATCCCGGTCGGTCGTGGTCAGCGCGAGCTGATCATCGGCGACCGCCAGATCGGCAAGACCGCGCTGGCGATCGACGCGATCATCAACCAGCGCAACAGCGGCATCAAGTGCGTTTACGTCGCGATCGGCCAGAAGCAATCGACCATCGCCAACGTGGTGCGCAAGCTGGAACAGCACGGTGCCCTGGAGAACACCATCATCGTCGCTGCTTCGGCTTCCGAATCGGCTGCGCTGCAGTTCCTGGCACCCTATGCCGGCTGCACCATGGGCGAATACTTCCGTGACCGTGGTGAGGACGCGCTGATCGTATATGACGATCTGTCCAAGCAAGCCGTGGCCTACCGCCAGATTTCGTTGCTGCTGCGCCGTCCGCCGGGACGTGAAGCCTACCCGGGGACGTGTTCTATCTCCACAGCCGCCTGCTGGAGCGTGCTTCGCGCGTTTCCGAAGAGTATGTCGAGAAATTCACCAATGGTGCTGTGACCGGCAAGACCGGCTCGCTGACCGCTCTGCCGATCATCGAGACCCAGGCCGGCGACGTCTCCGCGTTCGTTCCGACCAACGTGATTTCCATCACCGACGGTCAGATCTTCCTCGAGTCGTCCATGTTCAACGCAGGCATCCGTCCGGCGGTCAACGCCGGTATCTCGGTATCCCGTGTTGGTGGCGCCGCGCAGACCAAGATCATCAAGAAGCTCTCCGGTGGCATCCGTACCGCCCTGGCTCAGTACCGTGAACTGGCGGCGTTCGCGCAGTTCGCGTCTGACCTGGACGAAGCGACCCGTAAGCAGCTCGAGCATGGTCAGCGCGTCACCGAGCTGATGAAGCAGAAGCAGTATGCGCCGATGTCGATCGCCGAGATGGCGGTGTCGCTGTATGCCGCCGAGCGTGGCTACCTGCAGGACATCGAGGTCGCCAAGGTGGGTGCCTTCGAACAGGCGTTGATCGCCTACTTCCGCCACGAGCACGCCGCTCTGCTGGACAAGATCAACGTGAAGGGCGACTTCAACGACGAGATCGACGCGGGCATCAAGGCCGGCATCGAGTCGTTCAAGGCCACCCAGTCCTGGTAAGCCGCAGCGGGAGCCGCGAGGCTCCCGCCTGCTAACGCGATAGGTGTCAAATGGCAGGCGCAAAAGAGATTCGCAGCAAGATTGCGAGCATCAAAAGCACGCAGAAGATCACCAGCGCCATGGAAAAGGTGGCGGTCAGCAAGATGCGCAAGGCACAGATGCGCATGGCTGCCAGCCGTCCTTATGCGGAGCGGATCCAGCAGGTAATTGGCCACCTGGCCAATACCAACCCGGAATACCGCCATCCGTTCATGGTCGAGCGACCGGTCAAGCGTGTCGGTTACATCGTCGTGTCGTCCGATCGTGGCCTGTGCGGTGGCTTGAACACCAACCTGTTCAAGGCGCTCATCAAGAACATGAAGGAGTGGCACGACAGTAATGTCGAGGCCGACCTGTGCGTGATCGGTAACAAGGGTGCGAGCTTCTTCCGCAGCTTTGGTGGCAACGTTGTCGCCGCCGTGAACGGGCTTGGCGAAGAGCCGTCGATCAACGATCTGATTGGCAGCGTCAAGGTCATGCTGGATGCTTTCGATCAAGGCCGTCTGGACCGTCTCTATCTGGTGTCGAACAAGTTCATCAACACCATGACGCAGAAGCCGACCGTAGCGCAGCTGCTACCGTTGGCGGCCAGTGACGATCAGGCCGCGCCAAAAGGGCAGTGGGACTACTTGTACGAACCTGACGCACGGCTGCTGCTCGATGCGCTGCTGGTGCGCTACGTCGAGTCCCAGGTCTACCAGGCCGTGGTCGAGAACGGTGCTGCCGAACAGGCCGCCCGGATGATCGCCATGAAGAACGCGACCGACAATGCCGGTGAGCTGATCAGCGACTTGCAACTGGTCTACAACAAGGCCCGTCAGGCTGCGATCACGCAGGAAATTTCGGAAATCGTCGGCGGCGCTGCCGCGGTTTAAGAACGGTTCAAATATTCAGAGGAACCAAACATGAGTAGCGGACGTATCGTTCAAATCATCGGCGCCGTTATCGACGTGGAATTTCCGCGCGATCTGGTACCGAACATCTATGACGCGCTGAAGGTCACTGGCGCCGAAACCACCCTGGAAGTCCAGCAGCAGCTGGGCGACGGCATCGTCCGTACCATTGCCATGGGTTCGACCGAAGGCCTCAAGCGTGGCCTGGATGTCAGCAACACTGGCGCGGCCATTTCGGTACCGGTGGGCACTGCCACTCTGGGCCGCATCATGGACGTCCTGGGCAACCCCATCGACGAAGCCGGTCCGATCGGTGAAGAAGAGCGCTGGGGCATCCACCGCGCGGCGCCGAGCTATGCCGAGCAGGCTGGTGGCAACGAGCTGCTGGAAACCGGCATCAAGGTTATCGACCTGGTCTGCCCGTTCGCCAAGGGCGGTAAGGTCGGTCTGTTCGGTGGTGCCGGTGTCGGCAAGACCGTAAACATGATGGAGCTGATCCGTAACATCGCGATGGAGCACAGTGGTTACTCCGTGTTCGCCGGTGTGGGTGAGCGTACTCGTGAAGGTAACGACTTCTATCACGAGATGAAGGACTCCAACGTCCTGGACAAGGTCGCCCTGGTCTACGGCCAGATGAACGAGCCGCCAGGAAACCGCCTGCGCGTTGCACTGACCGGCCTGACCATGGCGGAGAAGTTCCGCGATGAAGGCAAGGACGTTCTGCTGTTCGTCGACAACATCTACCGTTACACCCTGGCCGGTACCGAAGTGTCCGCGCTGCTGGGTCGTATGCCGTCCGCGGTGGGCTACCAGCCGACCCTGGCCGAGGAGATGGGCGTTCTGCAGGAGCGCATCACTTCGACCAAGAGCGGTTCGATCACCTCCGTTCAGGCCGTATACGTTCCTGCGGACGACCTGACCGACCCGTCCCCGGCGACCACCTTCGCCCACCTGGACGCCACCGTGGTTCTGTCGCGTGACATCGCCTCCCTGGGTATCTACCCGGCGGTCGATCCGCTCGATTCCACATCGCGCCAGCTGGATGCGAACGTGATCGGTCAGGAGCACTACGACACCGCCCGTGGTGTTCAGTACGTGCTGCAGCGCTACAAGGAGCTGAAGGACATCATCGCGATTCTCGGCATGGACGAACTGTCCGAGTCGGACAAGCAGCTGGTATCCCGTGCACGCAAGATCCAGCGCTTCCTGTCCCAGCCGTTCTTCGTGGCCGAAGTCTTCACCGGCTCGCCGGGCAAGTATGTGCCGCTGAAGGAAACCATCCGTGGCTTCGCCGGCATTCTCGCTGGCGACTACGATCACCTGCCGGAGCAGGCGTTCTACATGGTTGGCGGTATCGACGAAGCCATCGAGAAAGCCAAGAAACTGTAACTGGCGCGCCCGTTTGCGGGCGCCAATAAGCCCGTCCTTCGGCCCATGTCGAAGGGCAGGCTGATTACCGAGGCATAAGTATGGCTATGACAGTCCACTGTGACATCGTCAGCGCGGAAGAAGAGCTGTTCTCGGGGCTGGTGGAGATGGTCGTCGCTCACGGTCACCTGGGTGATCTGGGCATCCTGCCGGGCCATGCCCCTTGTTGACTGATCTCAAGCCCGGTCCGGTGCGTGTGATCAAGCAGGGCGGTGAGGAAGACATCTTCTATATTTCCGGCGGCTTCATCGAGGTTCAGCCGAACATGGTGAAGGTCCTGGCCGATACCGCTACGCGGGCCAAGGACATCGACGCGGCGGCCGCGCAAGCGGCGGTCAAGGCGGCCGAGAAGGCGCTGCACGAGAAGGGTGCCGATTTCGACTACGGTTCGGCGTCTGCGCGTCTCGCCGAGGCTGCGGCTCAGCTGCGTACCATCGAGCAGCTGCGCAAGAAGTACGGCCGCGGCTGATCGTTCGTTCGCTTCATCGCGCGTGAGTAAAAGGGTAGCCTTGGCTACCCTTTTTCTTTCCAGCCAACAGGTTCGACCCCCGGGTCACGATTGCTCAGGATCTTCCATGTCTCTCGATATCGTCATTCTCGCCGCCGGCCAGGGCACTCGCATGCGTTCGGCCATGCCCAAGGTGCTGCATCCAGTGGCTGGTCAATCCATGCTCGGTCATGTCATCGACACCGCACGCGCACTGTCGCCGACCGCCATCCATGTGGTGATCGGGCATGGCGCCGAGCAGGTCAGGAGCGCCTGTCGGCGGAGGATGTGAGTTTCGTGATGCAAACCGAGCAGCTGGGCACCGGGCATGCCGTGGCTCAGGCCCTGCCAGCCCTGTCGGCCGAGCGGGTGTTGATCCTCTACGGTGATGTGCCGTTGATCGAAACCCAGACACTCGAACGTTTGCTGCAGCAGGTTGGTCCCGAGCAGCTGGCCCTGCTGACGGTCGAGTTGGCTGATCCGACCGGCTACGGCCGTATCGTGCGGGGTGAAGACGGTCGGGTTCAGGCCATCGTTGAACACAAGGACGCCTCCGCACAGCAGAAGCTCATCCGGGAGGGTAATACCGGCATTCTCGCGGTGCCGGGCGAGCGTCTGGGGGACTGGCTGGGGCGTCTGTCCAACAGCAATGCCCAGGGCGAGTACTACCTGACCGACGTGATCGCCATGGCCGTCGCCGACGGCCTGACCGTGGCCACGGAGCAGCCGCTCGATGCCATGGAGGTCCAGGGGGCCAACGACCGCATCCAGCTCGCCGAGATCGAGCGTCACTACCAGCAGCGTGCGGCCCGTCGGTTGATGGCGCAGGGCGTGACCTTGCGCGATCCGGCGCGCTTCGACCTGCGCGGCAGGGTGACGGTCGGCCGCGATGTGACGATTGACGTCAACGTCATTCTCGAGGGTGAGGTGGTCATCGAGGACGGCGTCGAGATCGGCCCGAACTGCGTGATCCGCGACAGTGTGCTGCGCCGCGGCGCGCACGTGAAGACCAACAGCCATCTCGAAGGCGCCGAACTCGGTGCCGGGGCTGATTAATGGGCCCTTTGCCCGCCTGCGACCTGGGGCGGTGCTTGCCGCGCATGCGCATGTCGGCAACTTCGTCGAGGTCAAGAATGCGCGCCTGGGCGAGGGCGCCAAGGCCGGACACCTGGCCTATCTGGGAGACGCCGAGATCGGTGCGCGGAGCAACATCGGCGCGGGCACCATTACCTGCAATTACGACGGCGCCAACAAGTCCCGCACGGTCATGGGCGAGGACGTCTTCATTGGGTCCAACAGCTCGTTGGTCGCACCGGTGACGCTGGGTGACGGCGCGACCACTGGCGCCGGATCGGTCATCACGGCAGACGTGCCGCCTGGCACGCTTGCCCTCGGGCGAGCGCGTCAGGCGCTGATTCAAGGCTGGACGCGTCCGCAAAAAATACGCAAGTAGCCTATTCGGGCGCTGATACGAAACCTGGCCTTTGGGTGAGGGAATCGGCTCAAGAGATCGTACGTCTGGCCGATGCAAAGGGGCATAACCATAAAGGATACGCCCATGCCCTCCCTCAACCGCCTCTCCATTCAGTGGAAAATCACGCTGCTGGCGGGCCTTTGCCTGCTGCTTATCGTCGGTCTGCTGGTCAGTGCCTCGCTCTACCAGTCGCGTCAGGCCGTGGCGCTGGTCAGTGCGGCCAGCGGGAGCATGTTGGAGGAGTCGGCCCGCAACAACCTGCAGGCCCGTGGCCAGGCCCAGGCCTTGCGTATCGAGCGCCAGTTCAACGCGGCCTACCAGTACGGCCAGGGTTTCGTTCGCCAGGTGCTGTCCCTGCGCGAGCAATCCATCGAGCGCATGGCCAATGCCTTTGAGGTCCGTGAAGATCTCCATTACCAGATCAAGAAGGCTCTGCAGGCCAATCCCGAGTTGATCGGTCTGTATGTGATTTTTGAAACCGATGCACTGGATGACAAGGACGGCATGTTCATTGGCAACGGGGAAATGGGCGGCAACGACACCGGGCGGTTCTCTCTGTACTGGTCTCAGCGCAAGCCCGGTGAGCTCAGCTACGAAACCATGGACGAGCAGACGCTCGCCGATACCACCCCGGGCCTTAGCGGTGCGCCCTACAACGCCTGGTACAGCTGCCCGCGCGATACCGCCAAAGTCTGTCTGCTCGACCCCTATTTCGACGAGGTCGAAGGCCAAAAGCTGTTGATGACCAGTGTCGCGTTGCCGATGATCGAGGACGGTAAGGTCATCGGGGTGGTCGGCGTCGACATCAGCCTCGCTTCGCTACAGCAATTCAGCCAGCAGGCGCACCAGCAGCTTTATCAGGGGCAGGGCCATCTGAGCGTCATCAGCCCGGCCAAGCTGCTAGCCGGACATAGCCGTGACCCTCAACAGCTCGGCCAGTCCATGGACAAGGCGTTTTCCGACGATGCCCAGGCCATCGGCGCGGCCGTGGCGGCAGGGCAGAACGCCTTATTGGAGAACGGTGACATGTTGCGCGTGCTGCAGCCGGTCGCGCCAATCCCGGGTCTGCCTGCCTGGGCGGTGCTGCTGGAAGTGCCGAGGCAGGTGCTCCTCGGCCCGGCATTGCGGCTGGAACAGCAGCTGCAAGAGCAGAGCCGGGACGACAGCGTATCCGCGCTGGTCATCGGCCTGGCTGCGGTGTTGTTGGGCCTGGGGCTGATGTGGATGACCGCGCGCGGCGTGACACGCCCGATCGAGGGTGTGGCGGCCATGCTCAAGGACATTGCCAGCGGTGAGGGCGACCTGACCCGACGGCTCAGTTATGCCCGTGAAGATGAACTGGGTGCGCTGGCGGGCTGGTTCAACCGCTTTCTCGACAAGCTCCAGCCGACCATCGCCGACGTCAAACGCTCGGTGCAGGATGCACGCAGCAGTGCGGATCAGTCCGCTGTGATTGCCAGCCAGACCAGCGCCGGGATGCAGCAGCAGTTCCGCGAGGTCGACCAGGTGGCCACGGCTTCGCAGGAAATGAGCGCCACGGCGCAGGACGTGGCGCGCAATGCGGCCCAGGCCGCCGAAGCGGCGCGAGGTGCCGACCAGGCGACCCACGATGGACTCAGCGTGATCGACGCCACGACGCAGAGCATCGACAGCCTGGCCGGCGAACTCACTCACGCCATGACTCAGGTCCAGGGCCTCGCCGCCAGCAGCGAGCAGATCGGATCAGTGCTCGAGGTCATCCGCGCGATCGCCGAGCAAACCAATCTGCTGGCGCTCAACGCGGCCATCGAAGCGGCGCGTGCCGGGGAGGCCGGCCGCGGATTCGCGGTGGTTGCCGATGAAGTCCGAAACCTGGCCAAGCGGACCCAGGAATCCATCGAGGAAATTCGCCAGGTCATCGAGCGCCTGCAAAACGGCACCCGCGAGGTGGTGTCGGCGATGCAGGACAGCCACAGCCAGGCCCAGGGCAGCGTGGGGCAGGTCGGCGAAGCGGTCGCTGCGCTGCGTCGAATCGGTGATGCGGTCGCTGTGATCTCGGACATGAACCTGCAGATCGCCAGTGCGGCCGAGCAGCAGAGCGCCGTGGCCGAAGAGATCAACCGAAATGTCGCGGGCATCCGCGACGTGACCGAGTCGCTGTCCGGGCAGGCCGACGAGTCGGCACGGGTCAGCCAGGCGCTCAACCAGTTGGCCAATCATCAGCAGAGCCTGATGAGCTATTTTCGGGTGTAACACCGGCTAGCCGTTGACGGCGGCCGCAGATTGGGTTTTGATTCGCGCACTTTCTTTCGAATCGAAACTTATCAATGTCGAAACGCAACACACCGCAACGTCGTCACGCCATTCTTGCCCTGCTCAACGCGCAGGGCGAGGTGAGTGTCGATGAATTGTCCGGGCGTTTCGAGACGTCCGAGGTCACCATCCGCAAGGACCTCGCCGCGCTGGAAAAGAATGGCCTGCTGCTGCGTCGCTACGGTGGCGCAGTGCCCTTGCCGCAGGAACTGATCGGCGACACCGCGCTCCCCGTATCGCCATACAAGCAGGCCATTGCCCGTGCGGCTGTCGACTGCATCCGTGAGCATGCCCGCATCATCATCGACAGCGGCACCACCACCGCAGCGATGATTCCGCATCTGGGCCGCATGCATGGTCTGCTGGTCATGACCAACTCGCTGAACGTCGCCAACGCCCTGCGCGAGCTGGAGCACGAACCCACGCTGCTCATGACCGGCGGAACCTGGGACCCACACTCCGAATCCTTTCAGGGGCAAGTGGCCGAACAGGTCCTGCGCTCCTATGATTTCGACCAGCTGTTCATTGGTGCCGACGGCATCGACCTGCAGCGCGGCACCACGACGTTCAACGAACTGCTTGGCCTTTCACGTGTGATGGCCGAGGTGGCGCGTGAAGTGATCGTACTGGCCGAGTCGGACAAGATCGGCCGGCGCATCCCCAATCTGGAACTTCCCTGGAATCGGATTCACACCCTCATCACCGACGATCGCCTCACTGACGAGGCGCGCTCGAGCATTCAGGCCCGCGGCGTCAAGCTGATCTGCGTGGCCGTTGAAACCCATCAGGAGACCTGACCATGTGTGGCATCGTTGGCGCCGTCGCCGAACGCAACATCACCGCAATTCTGCTCGAAGGGCTCAAGCGCCTGGAATACCGAGGCTATGACAGCGCCGGCACCGCCGTCCTCGATGCCTCGGGCACGCTGCATCGCCTGCGCCGTTCGGGCAAGGTCGCCGAGCTGGAGACGGCTCAGCAGCAGGAGCAGATCACTGGCCGGCTCGGCATTGCCCATACCCGCTGGGCCACCCATGGCGCGCCCTGTGAACGCAACGCGCACCCGCATTTTTCCGGTGACGACCTGGCCGTCGTGCACAACGGCATCATCGAAAACCACGAAGCGCTGCGCCACCAGCTCAAGGGCATGGGCTATGTGTTCCTGTCCGATACCGATACCGAGGTCATCGTTCACCTGCTGCACCACAAGCTGGGCGAGTTCGGCGATCTTGCCGTCGCGCTGAAGTCCGCGGTCAAGGAGCTCCATGGTGCCTATGGCCTGGCGGTGGTCAGCGCTCAGCAACCGGATCGTCTGCTTGCGGCGCGTAGCGGCAGCCCGCTGGTAATCGGTCTAGGCATGGGCGAGAACTTCCTCGCGTCGGACCAGCTGGCCTTGCGCCAGGTGACCGACCGTTTCATGTACCTGGAAGAAGGCGACATCGCCGAGATCCGCCGTGACAGCGTGCAGATCTGGAATGTCGAAGGCCAGCCGGTCGAGCGCGAAAGCGTGCAATACCACGAGGGCGCCGAGGCCGCCGACAAGGGCGAGTATCGCCATTTCATGCTCAAGGAGATCCACGAGCAGCCCAAGGTCGTGCAGCGCACTCTCGAAGGACGGCTGGGTGACCAGCAGGTGCTGGTGCAGGCATTCGGCCCCCAGGCGGCCGACCTGTTCGCCAAGGTGCGCAATGTGCAGATCGTCGCCTGCGGCACCAGCTATCACGCCGGCATGGTGGCACGCTACTGGTTGGAAGAGCTGGCCGGGATTCCCTGCGAGGTCGAGGTCGCCAGCGAGTTTCGCTACCGCAAGGTGGTGGTGCAGCCGGACACCCTGTTCGTCACCATTTCCCAGTCCGGCGAAACCGCCGACTCGCTGGCGGCGCTGCGCAACGCCAAGGCGCGTACGGAAAAGGAGGGTCGTTACCTGGCGAGCCTGGCGATCTGTAACGTCGGCACCAGCTCGCTGGTACGCGAGTCCGACTTGACGCTGCTCACCCAGGCCGGGCCGGAGATCGGTGTCGCCTCGACAAAGGCCTTCACCACCCAGCTGGTCGGGTTGCTGCTGCTGACGCTCTCGCTGGGCCAGGTGCGCGGCACGCTGGCGGCCGCCGACGAGGCCGAGCTGGTCTCCGAGCTGCGTCGTCTGCCGACGCGCCTGGGCGAGGCGCTGGCGATGGATAGCCAGGTCGAGAAGATCTCCGAGCATTTCGCCGAAAAGCATCACACCTTGTTTCTGGGGCGCGGCGCGCAGTATCCGGTGGCGATGGAGGGCGCGCTCAAGCTCAAGGAAATCTCCTACATCCACGCGGAGGCCTATCCGGCGGGCGAGCTCAAGCATGGGCCGCTGGCGCTGGTGGACGCCGACATGCCCGTGGTGACCGTGGCGCCAAACAACGAGCTGCTGGAAAAGCTCAAGTCGAATCTGCAGGAGGTGCGCGCGCGGGGCGGCGAGCTGATCGTCTTCGCCGATCGCGAGGCCGGCATCGAGGACGGCGAAGGCATCGTCAGCCTGAGCATGCCGCACATCCACGACATCCTGGCGCCGATCCTCTACACCGTGCCGCTGCAACTGCTGTCGTATTACGTCGCCGTGCTGCGCGGAACCGACGTTGACCAGCCCCGCAACCTGGCCAAGTCCGTCACCGTCGAATGACGCAAGGACGGCCAGGGAAGCGGCTGGCGCGCCGAACGCCTGACCCGTCTTGATACGACCCAGGCGATTCTTGGAGGTCTGATGGCGGCGCTCTCTCAAGGGCAAGGCCAACGCGCGCATGCATGATCGACTCCGCGATGCTCGCGCTTCGCTCTGTGTCATGCGCCAACGAACCGGTCGGGCGAGACGGCACCGAGCAGAGGACGCTGCCTAGTGCCGAAAGCGGCGAATAAGGTGTCAGCCGAGCTTCGCGGCGGTGACGAACAGGTCGAAGCAATCCCTTGCGCCGGCCAGCAACTGGTCCCATGGCTGTTGCTTGGCGCCCTGCTCGAACTGTTCGAGGAACCCGGGCCACGAGGGCGTGGTATCGCTGTGAGCGAGATAGTGCAGGGGCGCCCCGGGATTGGCGGCGGCGACGCGTCGAGCAAGCAGGCGGCCACCCAGACGCGACCCTTCCAGCACATAACAGGCGCCCAGGCACCAGCCCGGCGTAGGCTGGATGGCCAGCGGCTCGGTCACGGGCCCGGCGGTGCCGAGCGCTTCGAGATCGGCCAGCAGAGCGTGCCTGCGTTGGCGTGCCGGCCAGTCGGTGATCAGCGCAGCGATGCCGGACTTTTTCCAGCGCAACCTCCACTGGCTGGACGACGCGCAGGTGCGCCAGCAGGAAGGCCCGATAACCCGCCTGGTCTTCCAGGTTGTACGAGGAAAAGGCGGCGTCCACGCGCTCGTGCTGCGCGGCGGTGGCGGCCCTTAATCGGAGGCGGATGGAGTCTTGCATCAGGCCGGCGCGTGTTCCTTGAGTACGATGCTGAGCTTGCGCGCCAGCTGCTCTTCGCGGAAGGGTTTCTGGATGATGGTCGTGCTGCCCATGCCCAACTCGCCCAGTTCGGCATAGCCGGTGATGAAGACCACGGGCAGCTTCGGAAAGCGCGACAACACGGCACGAGCCAGCTCGCCGCCATTCATGCCGGGCATGGCGAAGTCGGCGAGCAGCAGGTCCGGGTTGGTCCCCTGTTCCAGCAGTTCCAGAACCTTGCGGCCGCTGTCTGCCTCGATCACCGCATAGCCCAGGTTGCGCAGCATCTGCGCGGTCACCTCGCGCACGCTGTGATCGTCATCGACCAGCAGGACGGTGGTGGACGCATCGGCCAGCAGCAACCCCTGATCATCCTCCGGCGGACGGTTCGCCTGGGCCGGCTCCGTGACCCGCGGCAGGTAGACCTTGACCGTGGTACCTACGCCCAGCTCGGTCTCGATGCGTGCACCGCCACCGGACTGCTTGGCAAAGCCGAAGACTTGGGCCAACCCCAGGCCCGATCCCTTGCCCACCTCCTTGGTGGTGAAGAAGGGCTCGAAGGCTTTCTGCAGCACCTCGTCACTCATTCCGGTGCCGGTATCGCGCACCGCCAGCTCGACATATTCGCCAGGGCCCGGCTCTTCGGCCCGCTCGGGCGCGCGGGTGATGACCGCGTTGTTCGTACTCAACGTGAGGCAGCCGCCCGAGCCCATGGCGTCACGTGCATTGATCGCCAGATTGAGGATGATCATTTCGATCTGGGTCGGATCGACCAGGGCGTGCCAGAGGCCGGCGCAGGTATCCGTCTCGATGGTCACCGAGCCCCCAAGCGTGCTGTGCAGCAGGCTGAGCAGGCCGACCAGGGTGTCGTTGAGGTCCACGGCCTTGGGTGCGAGCTGCTGGCGCCGGGCGAAAGCCAGCAACTGACCGGTGAGCGTGGCGCCGCGTTCGCCCGATTCCTGGATGTATTGCAGGCGGCTCAACGCCTTTTCCAGTGGCGCGCCTCGTTCCAGGTCATTACGCAGGAAGCTGGCGCTGGTCAGGATGACGGTGAGCAGGTTGTTGAAGTCGTGCGCGACCCCCGCGGTGAGCTGGCCGACGGCTTCCAGGCGCTGCATCTGCTGCAGGGTAGCCTCGATCCGCTCGCGCTCCTTGATCTGCTCGACCAATTCGCGGTTGGCCGCGGCCAGGCGGTCGACGGCGGCGATCTCGCTGGTGATGTCGCGTCCGGCGGCATAGATCATTCCGGCGTCGGGCACGGCAGTCCAGGATAGCCAGCGGTAGGTGCCGTCGCGGTGCTGCATGCGATTGACGAAGCGGTCGGTGAACTGGCCTTCGCGGATACGCGCGGTCTCTGCACTCGTGGCGCGTTGGTCGTCCGGGTGGACCAGCGACCAGAGCGTGGTGCCGAGCAGGTCCTCGCGGGGCCAGCCGAGGGTGTCTTCCCAGACCGGGTTCAGGGCGACGACCGAGGTATCGAAACGCGTGACGGCGAGCAGGTCGCGCGACAGTTCCCAGGTCCGATCACGCTCGCGCGTGCGCGCCTCGACGCGCTCGCCAAGCGTCTCGTTCAGCCGCTGGAGGGCCTCGGTGGCCAGCTTTTGCTCGGTGATATCCATCACCACGCCGATGAAGCGCTTGCACGCGCCGTTCTCGAAAAAACCTTGGCCACGTGTTTCGATCCAGCGGATCTGGCCGTCATCGAGCAGGATACGGTAGTCGACCGTGAATTCACGGTCGCCCTGCGGGTCCGTGGCCTGGCGGACCCGTTTACGCATGGCACCGACGTCGTCCGGATGGCAGATCGCTGCCAGCGTGGCCAGGTCCACCGGTGCATTGGGGGCGATCCCGAGCATGGCGCGACAGCGATGGTCGAGGATCAGCCGGCCAGTGCCAGGCTCGTAATCCCACATGCCGAGCCCGGCGGCATCGATCGCCAGTCGCGCACGTACCTCGACCTCACGCAGCGTCTCCTCGGCACGCAGGCGACCCAGCCGCTCCTGAACCTCGCTGAGGGCTCGCTCGACCGCCTTGGGCAGGAATTTGAGATTTTGCTTGAGGACGTAGTCGATCGCGCCGGAGCGCATCATGTCAACCGCGTGTTCCTCGCCGAACACCCCGGACAGAAAGATGAACGGCGTCTGCGGTGCCAGCCGACGAGCTTCCTGAAGGGCCAGGCTGCCGGAATAGCCGGGCAGGATGAAATCCGAGAGGATCAGGTCAAAGCGGCGGCGCTGCAGCGCCTCGACGACCCGGAATGGTCGAAAACGATTTCGGCATCGATGACGTAGCCGCTGCGCTCGAGGGTCACGAGCGCGAGCTCGGCATCGTGCGGACTGTCTTCCACGAACAGGACGCTGATTTGTTTTGTCGCCGGCATAACCATCCTGTCTTTGGAACCGCACTGCTAGAGAGGAGTCGTGTAGAGCGCCTGGCTGTCAGCTCGGCTCGTCTTCGGACTTGCGTTCGCGCCGATGGCGTCGCAGGCGCAACGAGCCGGGCGGTGGCTCGTTGAGCACGGCCCAAAACACGCCCAGGTCGGAGATGGCGGCGACGAAATCGCGAAATTTGACCGGCTTGACCACATAAGCGTTCACGCCGAGTTCATAGGCTCTCACCAGATCGGGCTCTTCGCGTGAGGAGGTCAGCATTACCACCGGAATGGAGCGAAGCTCGGTGGTCTCGCGTACCGTCTTGAGCACCTCCAGCCCGTCCACCTTGGGCAGCTTGAGGTCCAGCAGCAATACGGCAGGATTGCCATCGGCGCGGCCGCTGTGGTCGTTGCGGCGCAGCAGGTAGTCGAGCGCTTCGGCCCCGTCGCGCATCACGATCACTTCATTGGCCAGCTGGCTGCGTTCGAGCGCCACAAGGGTCAGCTCGAGGTCATGAGGATTGTCTTCTACCAGCAGAATGGGTTTGAGCATGAGCGGATCCCGTTTTTAAATGGGTGATGCGTAAGTGAGCCTGGGAAGTGAAAGAAGAAGGTCGCGCCCTGATTCACCTGGCCGTCTGCCCAGACCTGACCATCGTGTCGTTCGATGATCCGGCGCACGCTCGCCAACCCGATTCCGGTGCCCTCGAATTCTTCCATCCGGTGCAGCCGCTGGAAGACGCCGAAGAGCTTGTTGGCGTATTGCATGTTGAAACCGACGCCGTTGTCGCGCACGTAAACGATGACGTCTTCGGCGCGCCCCTCGGCTCCGATTTCGATGACCGCCTGCTCGCGCTTGCGGCTGTATTTGATGGCGTTGGATATGAGATTGCGCAGCGCCATATGGATGAAGGCGGCATCGGCAATCACGACCGGCATCGGATGAACCCGCCATTCTATCTGGCGACCTTCGCAATCGGGGGCCATTTCCTGACGGATGGATTCAACCAACGCGGTCAGGTTGACGTCCGACAGGCGCAGCGCCGCGCGGCCCATCTGCGAGAAGCTCAGCAGATTGTCGACCAGCGTGCCGGCGAAACGGGCGGCATCGCCAATGTTGTCGAGAAAGCGCAGGCCGCGTTCGGTCAGTTTGTCACCTTCGAGTTCGCCCAGCAATTCGGCGTAACCGGCGATGTGCCGCAGCGGCGCGCGCAGGTCGTGGGATACGCTATAGGAGAAGGACTCCAGTTCCTTGTTGCTCTCGCGCAATTCCCCGGCCAGTTGCGCCATCTCCTCGGCCTTGCGCAGGACGATGCCCAGCACGGCGGTGCGCAGCTCCAGCGCGCCTTCCACCACCACCGGCTGCCAGGGTTCGGCGAAACCGCGCAGGGTTTCCTGCCAGACCTCGAAGCTGTTGCGTGGCGACAGGCTACCGCGTTCGAGATCGATGCGTTTTTCCGGCTGGCCTGCCCAGCTGACGGTCTTGACCTGTTCACGACGGAACCAGATGAGGTAGTGGGGATGCAGGCGGGAGATCGGGATGGCCAGAACGCCGGCGCAGTGCTCGGCCAGTTCCGGAATCGCGGGCACGTCGCGCCCGACGTTATGCGTGCTGAACACCGCCATCTCGCTCTGATGTGCCAGCCATTGCGTCAGGCGCGCCAGCAGCGCGGTGGGCGGTGTATCGCCGACGGTTTCGTAGCGCTCGCCGGAAACGATGGCCCCGCCGCAGGCTTCGGCGAATTCGAGCACCACCTGCGGTTGGCTGAGGAACCCTTCCACCACGCTGTCGCGGTCGGCCATGCACGACAGCAGTTCGACGATCTGCCGACGCAGTTCAAGCTTGCGCTGGGCCAGCGCCGCCGCCTCCTTGGCTTCGATCTGCAGCGACAGGATACGGGCGAGCAGTTCGCAAGCCGTGCGCGTCTGGTAGGAGACCGCACGGGGCTGGGCGTCGTGGCAGGAAATCAGACCCCAGAGCTTGCCCTGGATGACGATGGATACCGACATCGACGCGAGGGTGCCCATGTTGCGCATGTACTGCAGGTGCACCGGCGAGACGCTGCGAAGCGAAGCGAAGCTCAGGTCCAGCGGTTGGCCGTCGGGATTGAGGGTCGGCACGATGGCGGACGGCTGGTAATTCGCGTCCTGGATCACCCGGACCAGATTGTTGCAGTACAGCTGACGCGCCTGGGGCGGAATGTCCGAGGCCGGGAAGCACAGGCCCAGATAGCGTGGATAGCCTTCATCCGCCTCTTCGGCCAGCACCAGGCCGTTGCCCTGTTCATCGAATCGGTACGCCTTGACCCGCCCGAAACCGGTGATGCGCTTGACCTCGCGCACCGCCAGCTCGCAGATGTAGTTCAGCTCCTGGGCTTCCTGAAGCTGCACGACGAAGGTCCGCATCAGCGGGTAGAGCGCGTCGTAGGCGGCACCCGAGCTCCCGGTGTCCTCGAATTCGACGATCAACTGGCCCTTGAAACGATGCGCCATCAGGGCCAGCGGCCGGTGGGCTGCCTGACCCTCGATGCGAAAGCTGATATCGCTCAGGTGAAAGGGGTTGTGGTCGTCTCCGGCCAGTGTCGCCAGCCGTTCGGAAAAGCCGCAGTCGCCGATCAGATCCGGCAGCCGGCGCCCGAGCAGCGCTACGGCCGGTACGCCAATCCAATGCTCTACGTTCTCGCTGGCATGCACGACGGTCAGGTCGGGTTCGCTGAGCGCCAGCAGGAAACCATGGGGCTGGATGCTGCCGGGAATATGGATGGGCTCATCACCGCATTGGGCGATGGCGTCGGCGAGCGGGTCGCGGTCTTCGATGGATGCCACAGTATCTCCTGTCGTGCCCGAGCGGGCAGAATGCGGCGAGCGGGCACCGAGGGCGGTCGCTGTGCCCAGGCATTCCGGCGCGCTGGCCAATAGTTGGCGCGGCGATGTTGCCGTTTTTCGGGCGACGGCCACTTTAGCGCGACTGGGGCTGGCTCGCCAATGCAAGGGCTTGTATAAACGGCGCATTCCTGGCGACTGTCGAAGGGGGACTGTCATGGAAGAAGTGATCGAGCAATTGCGCGAACTCAACGAGCCGGTTCCGGTGCCGTTGGAGCTGCCAGACGATGACCGACTGGTCGAGGTCGAAGAGGAGTTGCTGATCAACCTGCCGTACGGTTTGCGCGAGTTCCTGCTGCTGGTCAGCGACGTCGTCTACGGTCGACTGGAACCGGTGACGGCTGTCGATCCGCAATCGCATACCTACCTGCCGGAGGTGGCGGCCAACGCCTGGGACGCTGGCGTGCCGCGTGATCTGCTGCCGATCTGCCAGGACGGCCCGGACTACTATGTGGTCGATCTGGAAGGCGAGGTCATGTTGTTCGACGGCGACGAGCACGAGCTGACCGACCAGAGCTGGGAATCGGTATGGCATTGGGCGCGCGACGTCTGGCTGGAGAGCTGAGGCGCATGCTCGTCGCTCCCTGTTCCGTGGGCCCGGCATGATCACCCTGGGCAACCTTTTCCTGTTCCTGCTGCTGATGTCGGCCGCGGCCTGGCTATGGCATTCGCATGGCATACGAGCGCGCGCTGGCGGCGGTCCGGCGGCATTGTCAGGCGCAGGACATCGAGTTGCTCGACGGCAATGTCGCCTTCCGGCGGATCGGGCTGGTGCGTGACGCGCGCCGGCAGCGGCGGCTGGCGCGTATCTACGGTTTCGAGTTCACCGTGACCGGGGAGCAGCGTCATCAAGGCAGTATCGTGATGTTCGGCGCCCGCCCGGGGACGATCGAACTGGAAGCGCATCCCTTCCACCCACGCGCCGATCAGGGCCAGGTCATCCAGCTCGACGAATGGCGCCGCCGGGGTGATTGATCCCGGCGCTAGCGGCGGCAGGCAGCGAGGGCTGCGCTCAGGGCCGCCTCGTCCTGAGGCTGGCTGAAGATCAGTTCGACGCGCGAGTCCTTGCGCCATGCACTGCGCTCGAATCGAAGTGGCTGGCCGTCGAGGGCGTTGGCGGAGTAGCCACCGTCGTCGTCCTGGAGGATCAATTTGGCACGCCGCCACGGCAGGGTGGCGAGCCATGCCTCGACCCGTTGCTGACTGAACCGTTGGCTCGGGTGCCAACGCCAGCCGATGCTCCAGCCATCCGCGTTGCCCTGGGCCTGGCAAAGGGGCCGGGACGGATCCAGCCAGAGACTGCCCGGCGCGGTAGGGCCGGTAGGCGAGGGTAGGGGGATTCCAGAGGTTCCGGCCTGCTGATCGATACCCGGCAATGCGGCCAGGTCAAGGTGACCCTGCACCGTCCAGCGAATCGGCCGGGCTGGCAGGGAGGCCGCCAGCTGCTGGCGTTGCCCGGCGTCCAGGTGCTCGCTCTTGTTCATCACCAGTAGCCCGCAGTGCGGCAGCGCCTGCGTCTGGCTTTCGGGTAGCGGCGAGCCGTTGAGCAGCGCCGGCGCGTCGAGTACGGCCACGGATGGTTGCAGGCTCAGCACTGTCTGCCACGGGGGCATGGCCAGCTGCTTCAGCAGGTCCGCCGGGTGACCGAGCCCGGACGGCTCGAGCAGCAGGCGATGCGGCCTGGCCTGGCGCAGCAGGCGAGTGAGGCCGACCTGGAAAGGCGCGCCGTTGATGCAACATAGGCAGCCCCCGGCGATCTCGGCCAGACTGATCCCGGCCGTGTCCGTGGTCAGCAGCGCGGCATCCAGACCGATCTGGCCGAACTCGTTGATCAGCACCGCCCAGCGCTCGTCTGCCGGTTTCTGCTGGAGCAGCGAGCGAATCAGGCTGGTCTTGCCGGCACCCAGCGGGCCGGTGATCAAATGGGTCGGAATTTGCTGAAGCATGGGCGTTGGTAGCACGATCAGATGTGGTCGAAAGCGGCAGGCGAGTCGCGCATGCTAGAGTCGCACGTCCAGAGAGGGGGATGAAGGTGCTGCGTTCCGTATGTTTGTTCGTGGGGTTGGCCGTGGCGGGGCAGGCGCTGGCCGAAGGCTGCATCGTGCACAGCCAGGACGACCGGATCGAGGTCAAGGTGTGCCAGGAGAACCGTACGATTCCAGCCGAACTCTTCCGTTCCGGTTTTTGCCAGCCGGACCTGAAAGGGCAGGAGGTCGAGGTTCGTTTCGTCGAACAATGCCCCGAGGGGGCTTTTGGCGTGTGTCGTGACGCCCAGGTGTCGAACATGCCGTATCGACAGGATATTCATTACTACGGGGTTGCCAGCGACGCACGTTTCCTCGCGCCGGCTTGCGAACAGAACAGCGCGGGCAAGTGGGAAGGCGAGGTGCCCTGAGTTCCACGTGGAACTCAGGAGCGGGGCTCGAGCTCGCCGCAATCCGTTCCCAGCCAGCGCCCATGGGAAGCCATGCGGCTGGTGCCTTGCTGATCGCCGACGCGATACTCGGATTCTATGGTGCTGCGAACCTCTCGGTCGCTGACGAGTCGGGTTTCGCCGCTGCCCTTGGCGTCGGGGCACTCGAACCTGAACCGCCAGCGGTCGTCCGTCTGCTCGGTAATCTCCTGCGTACAGCCGGGCTCGTCCTGAAAAGGCAGCTCTCGCGCCTCGATCTGTGCCTGACTCAGGCACATGCGGACCCCGGTTTCGCTCATCTGCAAGCCTTGTTCGGCCAGCATTTCCTTCATCATCGCCTGCTGTTCCGGCGGCAGCGCCTGCATTTGCTCGAGCATTTCCGCCATGCCGGGCATTTGCATGCCATCGACCTCCATATCCTCACTGGAAAATTCCCAGAGCCCGGGCAGCATCTCGGCGGCCTGAACGGGCAGAGCCAGGGCGGCCAGGAGGGCGACGGTCAGCGCGGTTCTCATGTTTGGCTCCTTCGTGACGGACCTCCTCAGCCTAGTCGATAAACCGGCTTCGTCACCCAACTGTCCGCGCCGCAGCGTTATGTTGAGGGTCCTTGGCGTCGCTGCGCGGACGGGGCCTTTCATGGAACACCTGCGCATCCATCCCTCCACGCGGTTCGACATCATGCTCGGTTATGGCTGTCGCGTGTCGGCCTGGGCGGCGTCGGCGGGCGTCTGAATCTGAACAAGCTGGCCGACGATGGCTGTCGCCAGCGCTATCAGTGCTACTGCAGGGACCTGATGTACGACTGCTGAATCTGCGCCAGGCCTGGCGGGTGACGGTCGTGACGAGGAAAGGTGATGCGCGCGCATGTGCCCCGTGGGGCCATGCGTCGCATCAGGTAGAGCCAGCGGAGCAGCTCCAGAGTTCCAGCGCGGGCCGGTCCGCTTGTGGCGGGCCGAGCCATTCGCTCAGGGCGTGGCAACGCTGGTCGAAACACAGTTGGTAATCCCCTGCCTCGGGGGTTCGCCCCACACGCAGGGGTTGCAACGGCGGCATCTGGCGCTGGTAGTGCCAGGCCCCGTTACGCAGTTCGGCGTCATCCGGGATTTCCATCCCGGCACCAGAACCCGGACCCGCGCCTCGCCGAGCAGTAGCCCGTCCGGCGTGACACGGTAATCCTCTTCCCAGCGGATCTTCTCGATCGTGTGGTTCCAGGCCAGGGTGAAGTCATCGGTGGGCACCTGCGCCCACACCACCCCGGCCAGTCCCAGACAGAGTCCGATCACGCCGTCGCTGGCTCAGCCCGGCGGGCCCGCCAGTAGTGCTGGATCAGGAAGATCGCGCCCAGACCGAAGCCAATTTCATCGCTGATGGGCACCGAGGCGATCATTGCGGCACCGGCAGCAAACGCCAGGATGCGCTCCCACCAGCTCATCGAGCGCTGCAGGTAGCCGGTAAAGACAGCGCCCCAAAGACCGATCGCGAACGCCGCCTTGAACACCATGTAGAGCGTCGTCAGATAACTGTCGCCCTGCATCATCAATGCCGGCTCATAGACCGCCATGAATGGCATCACGAAGCCGGCAACTGCGATCCGCACCGCCCAGAAGCTGATTTTCAAGCCGCTCTCCTTGGCGATTGGCGCAGCTGCGAAACAGGCCAGCGCCACTGGCGGGGTGAGGTCAGCCATGATGCCGAAGTAGAAGACGAACATGTGCGAGACGATCAGCGGCACGCCCAGATCCAGCAAGGCCGGCGCGGCAATCGAACTGGTGATGATGTAGTTGGGGATGGTGGGAATACCCATGCCCAATACCAGACAGGTCAGCATCGTCAGGACCAGCGACAGGAACAGATTGTTCTCGCCAACGGCCAGGATGTAGCCGGCAAAGGTCGACGCCACGCCGGTCAGCGACACCACGCCGATGATCACACCTACAAGGGCGCAGGCGATACCGACCGGTACGGCGTGCCGAGCGCCTTCGACCAGCGCGTGCAGGCAGATCACCAGCGTGTCGCGGCCACCCTTGATGAACCAGCACACGGCCACCAGTGCGGCGATGACACCGAAGATCACGCCGATGCCGAGCTGGAAGAAGCCAGCGCACAACAGCCCCAGTGCGATCCAGAATGCGATCCGCAGGCCGAAGGATGAGACCTTGAGGATGATCGCCGAGCCGAGGATCACGATTGCCGTGAGGGCCAGGCCAATGGTTCCGGCAAACATCGGCGTGCGGCCCGAAAACAGCAGGTAGACCAGCACAGCCAGCGGAATCAGCAGGTACCAGCGTTCTTTCACCGCCGCCATGGCGCTCGGGCATTGGTCTTTCGGCAGGCCGCGCAGGTTGGCGCGCTTGGCTTCAAGGTGGACCATCCAGAAGGTCGAGCCGAAATACAGCAACGCCGGGATCAGCGCCGCCTTGGCGATTTCGACGAAGGGTACGTTGATGGTTTCGGCCATGATGAAGGCCACGGCGCCCATCACCGGCGGCATGATCTGGCTACCCATCGACGAGGTGGCTTCTACGCCACCGGCGAAGGCCGGGCGATAGCCGAAGCGCTTCATCAGCGGGATGGTGAACTGGCCCGTGGTGACCACGTTGGCCACACCGGAGCCGGTGATGGTGCCCATCAGTGCAGAAGAGACCACCGATACCTTGGCCGGACCGCCGAGCTTGTGGCCGAACAGGCCCATGGCGAAATCGGTGAACAGTTTGATCATGCCCGCCTGTTCGAGAAACGCGCCAAACAGAATGAACAGGAAGATGTAGGTCGCCGAAACGTAGGTTGGCGTGCCGTAGAGGCCTTCGGTGCCGAACGCCAGCTGGTTCACCAGCTGATCCAGGCCGTAGCCGCGGTGGGCAAGATCCCCCCGGCAAATATTGGCCAAGCAGGCCATAGGCTAGGAACAACCCGCAGATGATCGGCAGGGCGATGCCCATGACCCGGCGGGCGGCCTCGAACACCAGCGCGATCAGCACGACGCCGACAACGAAGTCGAAGGTGGTCAGGTCGCCCGAGCGTTGAATCAGGTCGCCTTCGAAGTACCACTGGTAGAGAGCGGTCCCCATGCCGACCAGCGCCAGCACCCAGGCCAGCGGTTGCCAGGGGCGCCCGTTGCCTTTGGCAGGGAAGCTGAGAAAGACCAGCATCAGCAAAAAAGCCGACGTGCCCGGCGCGCAGTACCTGGCTCGATACCGGATGGAACGCCGCCATGATGATCTGGTACACGGAAAACAGCAGGGCGACGTAGAACAGTGTCTTCGGCCAGTCGGCTGCGCTACCTGCCAGGCCTTCCTCTTGTTGTAGTTCGCTCATGAAATGCCTCGAGCTGATAAAGCGTGGTCGCGTAGAGCCGCTAACAAAACCTGCCGTGCGTTCACGCTGGTTTTGCTAGCGTCTCTTTGGGTTCGGATCTGTGAAACCATGGCCGCTGAGCGCCCATGGCCCTAAAAGGGGGCAGCAGGCATGCTGCCCCTGGCGTGCTCAGAGCGCGCCGACTTCCTTGTAGTAACGCTCGGCGCCCGGATGCAGCGGGATCGGCAGCGCCTTGGTGGCGTTTTCCAGTTTGATGTCCTTGGCCGCCGAATGCGCATTGCCCAGCTGGTCAAGGTTTTCGAACAGCAGCTTGGCCATCTGGTAGGCGACGTCATCGGACACGCCCTCGTGGGTCACCAGGATGTTGGTGATGGCCACGGTCGGAACGTCCGCTTCCTGGCCGTCATAGGTGCCGGCCGGAATCTTCGCGGCCTGATAGGCAGCATTGTTGATCTTGGTGACCACGTCTTCAGGAATCTCGACGTAGTTCAGCGGCATGGTGGCCGCCAGGTCGCGAATAGCGGCCATGCCCAGGCCGGCCGACTGCAGGGTGGCGTCCAGCTGCCGGTTCTTGATCAGCTCGACCGACTCGGCGAACGGCAGGTACTCGACCTTGCCCATGTCCTCGTAGCTCAGGCCTGCGGCCTTGAGGATGGCGCGGGCGTTGAGCTCGGTGCCGGACTTCGGCGCGCCGACGGAGATCGACTTGCCCTTGAGGTCGGCCAGCGTCTTGATGCCCGATTCCTGACTGGCAACGATCTGGATGTAGTTCGGGTAGGCGCCGCCGATGGCGCGCAGCTTCTTCAGCGGTGCCTTGAAGCCGGCTTCTTCCACGCCGTTCCAGCCGTCAGCGACCGAGTCACCCAGGGCAAAACCCAGCTCGCCGCGGCCGGCTTGCAGGAGATTGAGGTTCTCGACCGAGGCCTTGGTGGCCTGCACGGAGGTCTTCGAGCCTTCGATGCCCTTGCTGTACAGCTGGGAGATGGCCACGCCGATCGGGTAGTACACGCCGCTGGTGCCGCCGGTGAGGATGTTGATGAAAGTCGGTGCGGCCACGGCGGCAGTGCTGGCGGTGAAGGCCGCTGCGGCAGCGAACAGGCTGAAGCGTTTGCTCAATCTCATGGTGTCTCTCCATTCGTTTTTATTGGTTTGCAGAACTGACGATAGATGACCTGCAGCACAGTCATGCTGCAGGCGGACAAGAAAAGAGAGACGGCGGCGGGAACGCTTTCCAGGGGAAAGCAAAAGGGCGCTGTGCGGCTTTTCTTGTCGTAGTCATCGCATCGGGCAGATCAGCAGTAGCACGAGCCGTGCCATCATGGCTGACGGCTCTGCGTCGGGCAGTTTAACGGTATGCGAGGCCATTAGTGGCAAGAACTCGCTTATGCCTTTCGTCGCATAGGCGGATTCTTGCCGATGACCGGTTGGCGCCGATGCGAACCCGAGTCACGTCGAGGCGTCGCAACTGGGAAGCAAGCCCTTCCGGAGCACGTATGACTCGTGAGATCAGCGCGAACCAACTCGGTATCGATGTCAGCCGGGGTGAAGGTGAGTTGTTCAAGTGGTTTCTCGCCAGCTTCCTGTTCGGCAAGCGAATCCAGCAGGACATTGCCGCCGAGGCCTATCGCGTCATCGTCGACAAGCACAAGCGCGATACCCCCAGGAAGCTCTGCAATTGCAGCTGGCAGGAGCTGGTGGACATGCTCGGCGAGGGGCATTACGTCCGGTATGACGAATCCACCGCCGACCGGCTGCTCAAGCTGTGCGCCAAGCTCAACGAGGAATATGGCGGGAAACTCGGCACCCTTCGCGAGCAGAGCCAGGACCGCAAGGAGCTGGAGAGGCGGCTAGGCGAGTTCGACGGTGTCGGCCCCAAGACCGTCGAGATCTTCATGCGCGAGGCAGAGAAGGTCTGGTACTGATCCGGGCTTGAACGGTCCTCCACCCGGGCCAGCTTCGCTTGTTGAGCTGCCGCGCATGCAGGAGCCAGCGCGTTGGCATCTGGCGCGCCAAGCCATCCCGACCAGCCACGCTTGCGTGATGAAAGGATACGGCTAGAGTGGTGCGACTTTTCTCTGAAGCCTGAACCATGCGTGCCACCTTCCTCGCGATCAGCCTGTCCTTGCCCTGTTAGCCTCCGCCGCCCCGGCGCCGTATTACCAATGGCAGAGCAAGGCCGATGGCACGGTTATCTGCCGGCAGACCCCGCCCGGTCATGGCTGGGAGTTGCTCAGCGGCCAGCCCTTCCGCGACCTGAATTGCACTCAGCCGGCCGCGCGGGTCGACCGCCCCAGTGGCGTGCCGGGGTTTCGTCCGCAGCCGGGGCGTTAACCTTCGATGATGTCCAGCAGCGCCTGGACCGTGGTCCGAAGTTCACCGGAATTGTCCAGCGAAACGACCCCGTCCAGCGTGTCGCCGAAGCGGGCATTGCGCGCCAGGCGCCCTTCGATCTGCTCCGGTGATTCGCGGTTGCGCGTGAGCAGACGCTGGCGCAGCACCTCCGGCTGCACATGCAGCAGTACCGCGAGCAGCCCTGGATAGCGCTGGCGGGCCTGTTCGAGATAGCCGCGCGAGCCGTTGACCAGCACATCGTCACCGGCCGCCAGCCATTGGTCGATCTGTGCCGGGATGCCATAGGCCAGCTCGTTGGCGCGCCAGCTCAGCGCAAAGGCGCCATTGGCTTCCAGGCGGTCGAATTCGTCGTGGCTGACGGCTTCGGCGGATTCTCCCACGGCCTCGGCCGAACGCGTGATGACGCGCCGTGCAATGCGTACCCCGCGCGCCTGCAGCGCTTCGCGTGCGGCCTCGAGAACGCTGTCCTTGCCCGAACCGGAGGGGCCGATGAGGTAGATCAACCTGCCTTTCATCCCAATCCTCTGCTACCGTCGTGACGCCGTATCCGGCGCCGCGCCATTCTCGTCGCCTGCGGCGCAGATGCCAAACCTCCGCGACCTGACCATCCCGATTCCATGTTCGAGTTTTCCGCCTACCTGGGCCTGTTCGGCGCCGCCTTTGCCGCGGCCACGCTACTGCCGGCGCAATCCGAGGCGGTGCTGGTCGGGCTGCTGTTGCACGGAGCGCAGCCGGCCGCAGCGCTGCTGCTGGTCGCCACCCTGGGTAACGTGCTCGGTTCGCTGGTGAACTGGCTGCTGGGGCGCTCGGTCGAGCGGTTGCGCCACAAACGCTGGTTCCCGGTCAGCGACGGGCAGCTCGAACGGGCGCAGCGGAGGTACCACCGTTACGGGCGCTGGTCGCTGCTGCTGAGCTGGGTGCCGATCATCGGCGACCCGATCACCGTCATTGCCGGAACCCTGCGCGAACCGCTGTGGAGTTTCCTCCTGCTGGTGACTCTGGCCAAAGGTGGGCGCTATCTGCTGCTCGCGGCGATCACGCTCGGCTGGTTGTAGGGCCCGTTCTTGCCGCATCGTTAACCTCAGCGTAACGAAGCGCGGCGCAGCTTGATTGATGACCCCTCGGTCACCTCCCTACTGTGCGCTCCACAAAGCGGAAAACCTGTGGAGTCGCCATGACAACAACAATCTCCCCACCGCCGCAGTGGTCGCGCCGTCGAGCCGAAAAGGCCCGTCGTCTCGATCAGGTGCGCAGCCTCGCCGATGGCGTGGTACTGCCCAGCGAGCGGATCGTCGAGGCCCTGGAACTCTTGATCGCCCCCCGGTGATCGCGTGGTGCTCGAGGGCAACAACCAGAAGCAGGCGGACTTCCTCTCCCGCTCCCTGGCCAAGGCCGACCCCGGCAAGCTGCACGACCTGCACATGATCATGCCGAGCGTCAGCCGCGCCGAGCACCTGGATCTGTTCGAGCGGCAGATCGCCCGTAAGCTCGACTTCTCCTTTGCCGGCCCGCAGAGCCTGCGCATCAGCCAGCTGCTCGAGGACGGCCTGCTGGAAGTCGGCGCCATCCACACCTACATCGAACTCTACTCGCGCCTCTTGGTGGACCTGATCCCCAACGTCGCGCTGGTGGCCGGCTTCCAGGCCGACCGCCACGGCAACATCTACACCGGCCCCAGCACCGAAGACACCCCGGCGCTGGTCGAGCCGACCGCCTTCAGCGACGGCATCGTCATCGTCCAGGTCAACGAGATCGTCGACGAGCTGCCGCGCGTGGACATCCCGGCGAGCTGGGTCGATTTCGTCGTGGTGGCCGACAAGCCGTTCTACATCGAGCCGCTGTTCACCCGCGACCCGCGCCACATCAAGCCGGTGCACGTGCTGATGGCGATGATGGCGATCCGCGGCATCTACGAAAAACACAACGTGCAGTCGCTCAACCACGGCATCGGTTTCAACACCGCGGCCATCGAGCTGATCCTGCCGACCTACGGCGAATCCCTCGGCCTGAAAGGCAAGATCTGCCGCAACTGGACGCTCAACCCGCACCCGACGCTGATCCCGGCGATCGAGACTGGCTGGGTCGAGAGCGTGCATTGCTTCGGCACCGAGCTGGGCATGGAGAACTACATCGCCCAGCGCCCGGACGTCTTCTTCACCGGCCGCGACGGCTCGATGCGCTCGAACCGCATGATGTGCCAGCTGGCCGGGCAGTACGCCGTCGACCTGTTCATCGGCGCCACCCTGCAGGTCGATGGTGATGGGCATTCCTCCACCGTCACCCGCGGGCGCCTGGCCGGCTTCGGCGGCGCGCCGAACATGGGCCACGACCCGCGAGGCCGGCGCCATCCGACCCCGGCCTGGCTGGACATGGCCATGCCCGGCGGCAAGGCCCCGGTGACCATGCTCGAGCGCGGCAAGAAGCTCGTGGTGCAGATGGTCGAGACCTACCAGGAAGGCGGCAAACCCACCTTCGTCGAGCAGCTCGACGCGGTGGAGGTGGCGAAGAAGAGCGGCATGCCGCTGGCGCCGATCATGATCTACGGCGACGACGTCACCCATCTGCTCACCGAGGAAGGCATCGCCTACCTGTACAAGGCCCGCTCGCTGGAGGAACGCCAGGCGATGATCGCCGCGGTGGCCGGCGTCACCAGCATCGGCCTGCGGCACAACCCGAAGGACACCGAGCGCATGCGCCGCGAAGGGCTGATCGCCCTGCCGGAAGACCTCGGCATCCGCCGCAACGACGCCACCCGCGAACTGCTCGCCGCCAAGAGCATCGCCGAGCTGGTCGAGTGGTCCGGCGGCCTCTACAACCCGCCTGCCAAGTTCAGGAGCTGGTGATGAGCGCACTCATTGCACGACAGGCGCCGTCCGCGGCCGAGCGCCTGGCCGATCTGGCGGTGCAGGCGCTGGTCGACGAGGCTGACCTGTCGCCCAAGCCGGGGCTGGTCGACCGGCGCGGCAGTGGCGCGCACAGCGATCTGCACCTGGGGCTGATGCACGCCTCGGCGCAGTCGCTGTGGCCGGCGTTCGCCGCCATGGCCGATGCCGCGCGGAGCGAAGGTCGGGTCAGTCAGGCGCTGCGTGAAACCCTCGGCCAGCTGGGCCGCGACGGCGAAGCGGAGATGTTGCGCGTCACTGCCGGGGTCAACACCCATCGCGGCGCGATCTGGGCGCTGGGGCTGCTCAGCGCGGCGACCATGCTGGAAAGCGGCGCTTCGGCTGGCGGGATCGCCGCCAGCGCGGCCGCCCTGGCGCAGCTGGACGACCCTGCCGCGCCGCACAACCCGGACAGCCATGGCGCGCGGGTCTGCCGTCGCTACGGCGTGCTCGGCGCCCGCGAACAGGCGCAGCACGGCTTTCCCGCGGTCATCGAGCACGGCTTGCCGCAACTCCTGGCCAGTCGCCGCGCCGGCGCCGGCGAGCAGAACGCCAGGCTCGATGCACTGCTGGCGATCATGAGCAGCCTGACCGACACCTGCGTGCTGCATCGCGCCGGTCTTGAGGGGCTGACCCGCATGCAGGCCGGTGCCCGCGCCGTGCTCGAAGCCGGCGGTGCCGCCAGCCTCGCCGGTCGTCGCCAGCTGCGCCTGCTCGATCGCGACATGCTCGCCCTCAACGCCTCGCCGGGGGCGCCGCCGACCTCCTGGCCGCCACCCTTTTCCTCGACCGTCTGGCGCCGCATGCGCCGGCGCCGACTGGGAGCAACTGAACATGGAAACTCTGTCTTTCGAATTCGCCGCCGGGCAACCCGCCCGCGGCAAGGCCCTGGTCGGCGTGGTCGGCTCGGGCGATCTGGAAGTGCTGCTGGAACCCGGCCAGGCCGGCAAGCTGGCGATCCAGGTAGTCACCTCGGTCAATGGTGCCGAGCAACGCTGGAAGAGCCTGTTCGAGCGGATGTTCCGCGAGCAGACGCCGCCGGCATTGAACATCGATATTCACGATTTTGGGGCCACACCCGGCGTAGTGCGTCTGCGCCTGGAGCAGGGACTGGAGGAGGTCGGCCATGACTGATGTGTCCGCTAACACCGTGGCCCGTTTACTCGAGTCGCGCAGCTTCGTCGAACTCGGTGCCCGCCAGCGTGCCCGCGCACTGCTGGACGAGGGCAGCTTCCGCGAACTGCTCGATCCGTTCGATCGCGTCACCTCGCCCTGGCTGCCGAAGCAGGGCATCGTCACCCAGGCCGACGACGGCGTGGTGGTCGCCAAGGGCACCCTTGACGGCCAGCCGGCGGTGATCGCCGCCATCGAAGGCGCCTTCCAGGGCGGCAGCATGGGGGAAGTCGGCGGCGCGAAGATCGCAGGCTTGCTGGAACTGGCTGCTGAAGACAACCGCAACGGCATCCCGACCCGCGCCGTGCTCCTGCTGGAAACCGGCGGCGTGCGTCTGCAGGAAGCCAACCTGGGCCTGGCCGCCATCGCCGAGATCCAGGCGGCCATCGTCGAGCTGCGCGACTACCAGCCGGTGATCGGCGTGGTCGCCGGTTCCGTCGGCTGCTTCGGTGGCATGTCCATCGCCGCCGGGCTGTGCAGCTACCTGGTCGTCACCCGCGAAGCCCGCGTCGGCCTCAATGGCCCGCAGGTGATCGAGCAGGAAGCCGGGCTCGACGAGTACGACTCGCGCGACCGCCCCTTCATCTGGAGCCTGACCGGCGGTGAGCAACGCTACGCCTCGGGTCTGGTGGATGCCTACGTGGCCGACGACACCGACGCCATCCGCGCGCAGCTGCACGAGCTGTTCGCCCTCGGCAAACCCGTTCAACCGCGCAGCCGACGCCACGCCTGGTTCCTCCAGCGCCTGGCCGACGTCGACACCCGCACGCAGCTCGATGCCGCCGCCGTGCGTGCCCTCTACGAAGGAGATGCCCAATGAGCCGTGGACTGAACTGGTTGCAAGCCCTGGCCGGCGGTCAGGTACTGGCGGGCTATCCGGCCTCGGTGAAGGTGGTCGACGGCACCCTCGGTGAGCGCACCGCCCGCTATATCGCCGTGGTGCCGGACGCCGAGAATCCCTTTCCGCGCGCGCGCAATGGCGAGGTCGGTCTGCTCGAAGGCTGGGCCCTGGGCCAGGCGCTGGACGAGGTGATCGCCGCCGATCGCGACAAGGCGGACAAGCGTGTGGTGGTCGCCGTGGTCGACGTGCCGAGCCAGGCCTATGGCCGCCGCGAGGAGGCGCTGGGCATTCACCAGGCGCTGGCCGGTGCGGTGGACGGCTATGCCCGCGCACGGCTGGCCGGGCACCCGGTGATCGCGCTGCTGGTGGGCAAAGCCATGTCCGGTGCCTTTCTCGCTCATGGCTATCAGGCCCAGCGGATCATCGCCCTGCGCGATCCGGGCGTGATGGTGCATGCCATGGGCAAGGCCGCCGCGGCGCGCATCACCCTGCGCAGCGTCGAGGAGCTGGAAGCCCTGGCCGAATCGGTGCCGCCGATGGCCTACGACATCGACAACTACGCGACCCTCGGCCTGCTCTGGGAAACCCTCTCGGTGGACAGCATCGAGCAGCCTTCGGCGGACGACCTGGCGCGGGTGCGTGATTGCCTGAACAAGGCTGTGGCGGACATCGGTGGCAGCAGCGATCTGCGTGGTCGTCTCGGCGCGCCGAATCGCGAGGCGTCGTCGCGGGTGCGCGAGCTGTTGCGCGCGCAGTGGTAGCAGTCACCTGAGCGGCGGTATCCGCCGAACCCGTCAGCGACTCGACAACAACAATCACGAGGAGGCTGTAGATGCACGACACACCGCGTCCCCACGACCTGCTCTGGGGCATGACCCCGGCCCAGCTGCCGGCCGACGCGCCGGATTGGGCGCGTCGGGTGCTCGCTGCCGGCCAGCCGGTGGTGGTGCGTCGGGCGCGGGTGGCGCTCGGCGAGGTCGCGGTGGGGGTGCGTGGTGCCAGCCGGGACCAGCGCTACGCCACCTCGATGGCGCTCGACCGCATGCTGCGTTGCGTCAGCCCTGAACAGCTGGTGCAGCGGCTGCCAACCGCCGGGCTTCCGGCCCTGCATGCGCTGGAGCTGGTCAAGCCGATGCTCGACGCCCTGGGCTACGGCTGGGGCGTGACCGGCTCGGTGGGCTACCAGCTCGCCACGGGGCGGCCGACGGTGACCACCGGCAGTGACCTGGACCTGCTGTTGCGTGTGCCTGAGCCGCTGTCACGCGACGCGGCCGCCGAACTGCTGGCGCTGTTCGACGGCGCACCCAGCCGCATCGACATGCAGCTCGAAACTCCCAACGGCGCCATCGCGCTGCGTGAGTGGGCCGGCCAGACGGCTCGCGTGCTGCTCAAGTGCGCCACGGGTGCACGCCTGGTGACCGACCCTTGGCGGCTGGCATCGGACGGCACGGAGCGGGTCGCATGAGCAGCCTGTTCGCCTTTCCCGGTCAGGGCGCGCAGAAGCCCGGCATGCTGCAGCGCCTGCCCGAGGCGTCGGAAGTCGCCGCAACCCTGGCCGAGGCCAGTGCCGTGCTCGGCGAGGATGCGCTGTTGCTCGATTCGGCCGAGGCGCTGCGATCGACCCGCGCGGTGCAGCTCTGCCTGCTGATCGCCGGGGTCGCCGGGGCGCGGCTGCTGTTGCGCGATGGTCAGCGGCCGGACTACGTGGCCGGGCTGTCCATCGGTGCCTATGCCGCGGCGGTTGTCGCCGAGTCGCTAGCGTTCGCCGACGCCCTGCGCCTGGTCGCCCTGCGCGGCGAGCTGATGCAGCAGGCCTACCCCGAGGGCTACGGCATGACCGCCATCCTCGGCCTGTCGCTGGGCACGGTCGAGACGTTGCTGGCCGAAGCCGAGGGCCCGGTTCACCTGGGCAACATCAACGCCGACAACCAGATCGTCATCGCCGGCAGCGATGCTGCCATGGCCACGGTCGCCGCGCGGGCCAAGGCGCTGGGCGCTTCCAGTGCGCGGCGCCTGGCGATGAGCGTCCCGTCGCATTGCGCGCTGCTCGAGCAGCCGGCACAGCGACTGGCGGATGCCTTCGCCAAGGTCGAGGTGCGAGCACCGCAGATTCGCTACCTCAGCGGCTCCTCGGCGCGCCCGCTGTTCGACGCCGAGCGCCTGCGCGACGACCTGACCTTCAACATGTGCCGCGTCGTCGACTGGCACGGCACCCTGCGCACCGCCTACGAGCGCGGCGTGCGGCTGCACATCGAACTGCCGCCAGGCCAGGTGCTGACCGGGCTGGCGCGGCGGGTTTTGAACAGGGTACGCTGGTCGCCTTCGACGGCGCCCGGCTGGACACACTGGACGCCTTGCTGCGTCAGGAGGGCAGCCAGAGCCGATAGACCGCGAGCAGCACCCGGGCGAGCCTTCGCCCAGATCGATGGATAACAACAACGACCTCGACAACACGCGCCAAGCCCTCTGCAGGCGGCGCAACCAAAAAGGACAAGAACAATGATCATCTTTGGTGTGGCCTTCCTGGCCTTGTGTACCCTCACCGGCATCTTCGTCGGCGAGTTGCTCGGCAAGCTCCTCGGCGTTCCGGCCAACGTCGGCGGCGTGGGTATCGCCATGGTGCTGCTGATCCTGCTCGGCAGCTATTTGAAGAAGCGCGGCCTGTTCAACATGGAAACCGAGCAGGGCGTGAAATTCTGGAGCGCCGTCTACATCCCCATCGTGGTCGCCATGGCCGCCCAGCAGAACGTCTACGGCGCCCTTTCCGGCGGCCCGATGGCGATCCTCGCCGGTATCGCCGCAGTGGTCGTGGCGTTCGCCCTGGTACCGGTGCTCGATCGGATCGGCCGCAAGCCTGAAACCGATGTCGCCAAACCGCTGACCACCGAGGGCTGAAGCCATGTACGAATCTCTGATGAAAGTGATCACCGGCTACGGTCTGATCAGCGGCTTCGCCATCATCGGCGCGACCATGTGGTTCTCCTACTGGCTGTCCGACAAGCTCACCAAGGGCCGTCTGCATGGCTCGGCGGTGGCCATCCTCATCGGCCTCTTGCTGTCGTACATCGGTGGCGTGGTCACCGGCGGGCAGAAGGGCCTGGTCGACATCGCCATGTTCTCCGGCATCGGCCTGCTCGGTGGCGCCATGCTGCGCGACTTTGCCATCGTCGCCACCGGCTTCGGCGTCAGCGTCGAGGAGCTCAAGCGGGCCGGGTTGGTGGGTGTGCTGGCGCTGTTCGTCGGTGTGTTCTCCTCATTTATCGCCGGCGTGGCGGTGGCCATGGCCTTCGGCTACACCGATGCGGTCAGCCTGACCACCATCGGCACGGGCGCGGTGACCTACATCGTCGGTCCGATCACCGGCGCGGCGATCGGCGCCAGCTCCGACGTCATGGCGCTGTCCATTGCCGCGGGCCTGGTCAAGGCGATTCTGGTGATGGTCGCGACGCCCTTCGTGGCGCCGATGATCGGGCTGAACAACCCGCGCTCGGCGGTGATCTTCGGCGGCCTGATCGGCACCTCCAGCGGCGTCGCCGGCGGTCTGGCAGCCACCGATCCGAAGCTGGTGCCCTACGGTTGCCTGACCGCGGCGTTCTACACCGCGCTCGGCTGTCTGCTCGGCCCGTCGCTGCTGTACTTCATCATGCGCGGCCTGCTGGGCTGATCGTCCTCGGTAAGGCGCAAGGGCGCGCCTGGCGCGACGGAGGGGTCGCACTGGGTGAGCCGCGCCCGGTTTGTGGGACGAATGCATTTGCCCAGGCGGTGCGGCGAGGTCTGATGGGCGAACAAGTTCGCCCCTACAGGTTGCTTCAGCCCGGCTTGTAGGGGCGAATTCATTCGCCCAGGTGGCGCGGCGAGGTCGATGGGCGAACAAGTTCGCCCCTACAGGTTTGCTTCAGCCCGGTTTGTAGGGGCGAATTCATTCGCCCAGGTGGTGCGGCGAGGTTCGCTGGGCGAACAAGTTCGCCTCTACAGCGTTGCCTCAAGCCTGGCTGTAGGGGCGAATTTATTCGCCCGAACAATCTCACCGATCGTACGATCAGCTCGGGTGCTTGAGGCTGTACATCCGGCATTCGGCCAGGAAGGCGAGCAGGTTGGGATCTCGCTCCTTGGCCTTGAGGAACACCACGCCGATATGCTGCTGCAAGTGGTAGCGCGCCTGCAGCGGCACCAGCCTGACCCGCGATTCGTACACCATTCCCACGCGACCAGGCAGCAGTGCATACCCCACGCCGGAGTTGACCATGCTCAGCAAGGTGAAGATGTCGTTCACCTGCATCGCCACCTTCGGTTCGAACCCCGCCTGCTGGAACACCCGGTTGCCGTCCTGATGGGTGGCGAAACCCTGCGTGAGGGTAATGAAGGTGGCGTCGCGCAGCTCGCTCAGGTCCACCTCGGTTTGTTGGGCGAAGGGCGAGTCCGCCGGTGCCGCGAGAAAGATGTCATCGGCAAACAGCGGTAGCTGCGCGCAGTCCGGGTCGTGGCTGACGCTTTCGTTGAGCGACACCAGGATGGCGTCCAGCTCCATGTTCTTGAGCTTGTAGAACAGGTCGACGTTCGAACCCAGTATCAGGTCGATGTTGAGCTCGCTGCGGCGCAGCTTCAGCCCCATGATCAACTGCGGCACCGTCTTGACGGTCAGCGAGTAGAGCGCCCCGAGCTTGAAGCGCTCGGCCGAGAAGCCGGCGGCTTCGCGCGTCTGCCGTACGGTCTCCAGAACGTCCTGGATCAGCCGTTGCGCGCGCTCCTCGAGCACATAGGCACTTTCCAGCGGAATCAGGTTGCGCCCTTCGTGCTTGAACAGGGGGCAGCGCAGCGCGTTTTCCAATGAATGGATGGCGCGGTGAACGCTGACGTTGCTCGTGTTCAGCTCCGTGGCCGCCTTGCCAAGATTGCCGCTGCGCATGAAGGCCAGAAAGACCTCCAGCTTTTTCAGGGTGAGTTCTTCATCGATCTGCATCTGCGTTCGCCTGCCTTTCTCGCGGCCGCTGCCGTTCGCCGATTGTGCGCGATCGCCGTCGGTTCTGCTTGGCGAATGGCGGACGTCTCCGCCGCATGCATGCAGATTGCAACGTAACCTGCTGGTGACAATGCAATGTGCAAGGCGCAAACCGGCTTAATTCTCTCGTAAGCAATTGATATATAAGCGTAAAAAAACGAAGCCGGCTGGCATGGTCGATGCTCCGGTTGTGCCTGCTTAGCCTGAAACAACTAAAAATGATTCGACGTATCGCTGGAACGCGCTCCGGCTTCGAGAGGTCAGCAAGATGGACAACAAGCTGAACGGGACCCAGATCTGGGCTGACGGATATTCCTTCATGGAAGTCAGCGAGACATTCATTACCGCCTTGGGATTGCACAAGGGCGAAGCGGCAACGCCCAAGCCCGAGGCGGAGCTTCACGACGTGGCGACCGAGCCGAATTTCGTTGCGCACGGCGAGCCCGCCGGCAGCTGGTGATCCCAGCTTTGCGCGCCTACTGTCCGGTCGGCGCGCCGCGCACCAACGGCCCAGTGCATTGATATAGCCGCCAAGCGCGCCCTCGGTGCGGCGCGCGCCGTTGCACTCAATCCTCGATAAAAAGCCTCTCCCGGGTTTGGTCAAGACCGATGCGCTTCTGCGCTGTCGCCGATCGGGTAGCCCAGGCCGGGCGCCACGGTAAGCGACGGTCGGCGGCGAGCTCGGTGCCGTTCGCCGTCCAGGCACAGCAGAATGCGGCCCTTGCATCGGTGGTGCCGAAAGGAGCGTCACTGCCGGTCATGAGGGCCCTTGACGGGTTGGCTCGACGTCATGCGCGAGCGGCAAAGCCCGGTCATTTTGAGAACACAAAAAAGCTGCTGGCCGGCGTGACCGGGCAGCAGCTCGCTGTGCTGAAGTGTTTTTACTGCCGTGCGGCGCGCACGCCGGCGCTCAGCTTGTTGCACAGGCCGAGCACGCCGTCGACGGCCTCGGCGCCGGACTTGGCCGCCGCGATCTGGTCGATCAGTGCCGAGCCCACCACGACCCCATCGGCCAGACGTGCAACGGACGCGGCCTGCTCGGGCGTACGGATGCCAAAACCGATGGCGACGGGCAGGTCGGTGTGGCGCTTGAGGCGCGCCACGGCTTCCTCGACATGCTCGAGCGTCGCCGAACCGGCACCGGTCACGCCGGCCACCGAGACGTAATAGACGAAGCCGGAGCTGCCGTTGAGTACCACGGGCAGGCGCTTGTCGTCGGTGGTCGGAGTGGTCAGGCGGATGAAGTCGATGCCCGCGGCCTGGGCCGGGTCGCAGAGGTCTTCGTTGTGCTCCGGCGGCAGGTCGACCACGATCAGGCCGTCGACGCCGGCTTCCACCGCCTCGGCGATGAAGCGCTCCACGCCCATCTTGTGGATGGGGTTGAAGTAGCCCATCAGCACGATCGGGGTGGTCTGGTCGTCCTGGCGGAATTCACGAACCATCTGCAGCGTCTTGGCCAGATCCTGCTTGGCGGCCAGGGCGCGGATGTTGGCCAGTTGGATCGCCGGGCCGTCGGCCATCGGGTCGGTGAAGGGCATGCCCAGTTCGATGATGTCGGCACCCGCGGCCGGCAGGCCCTTGAGGATTTGCAGCGAGGTGGCGTAGTCCGGATCGCCAGCGGTGATGAAGGTCACCAGCGCGGCGCGGTTCTGTTGTTTCAGCTCGTCGAAGCGCGTCTGCAGGCGGCTCATATGTGTTCTTCCTGTTCGTCGTAGTGGTGCATGACGGTCTGCATGTCCTTGTCGCCGCGGCCGGAGAGGTTGACCACCATCAGGTGATCCTTCGGCAGGCCAGGCGCGCGCTTGAAGACTTCAGCCAGCGCGTGGGAGGACTCCAGCGCCGGGATGATGCCTTCCAGGCGGCAGCAGGTGTGGAAAGCCTTGAGCGCTTCCTTGTCGGTGATCGAGGTGTACTCGACGCGGCCGATGTCGTGCAGCCAGGCGTGTTCCGGGCCGATGCCGGGATAGTCCAGGCCGGCGGAGATCGAGTGGGCATCGATGATCTGGCCGTCCTCGTTCTGCAAGAGGAAGGTGCGGTTGCCGTGCAGGACGCCGGGTACGCCGCCGTTCAGGCTCGCCGCGTGCTGGCCGGTCTCGATGCCGTGACCGGCCGCCTCGACGCCGACGATCTTCACGCTCTGGTCATCGAGGAAGGGATGGAACAGGCCCATGGCATTGGAGCCGCCGCCGATGCAGGCGACCAGCGAGTCGGGCAGACGGCCTTCCTGGGCCTGGAGCTGGTCGCGGGTTTCCTTGCCGATCACGGCCTGGAAGTCGCGGACCATGGCCGGGTAGGGGTGCGGCCCGGCAACGGTGCCGATCAGGTAGAAGGTGTTGTGGACGTTGGTCACCCAGTCGCGCAGGGCTTCGTTCATCGCGTCCTTCAGGGTGCCGGTGCCGGCGGTGACCGGAATCACCTCGGCGCCGAGCAGCTTCATGCGGAAGACGTTGGCCTGCTGGCGGTCGATGTCGGTGGTGCCCATGTAGATCACGCACTGCATGCCGAAGCGCGCGGCCACGGTGGCGGTGGCCACGCCGTGCATGCCGGCGCCGGTCTCGGCGATGATGCGCTGCTTGCCCATGCGCTTGGCCAGCAGGATTTGGCCGATGCAGTTGTTGATCTTGTGCGCGCCGGTGTGGTTGAGCTCTTCGCGCTTGAGGTAGATCTTCGCGCCGCCGCAGTGCTCGGTCAGGCGCTCGGCGAAGTACAGCGGCGAGGGGCGGCCGACGTAGTCGCGCTGAAAGTAAGCGAGTTCCTTGGCGAATTCGGGATCGGCCTTGGCTTTCTCGTATTCGGCGGCCAGCTCGTGAATCAGTGGCATCAGGGTTTCGGCGACGTACTGGCCGCCGAAGTGGCCGAACAGGCCCTTGGCGTCAGGGCCGTTGCGGAATGAGGTCATGGGTCATCTCCTCCAGGAAATCGGTGATCCGCCGCGCGGATGCGATGGGGTGGAAAGTAAACGAGTCTGCCCCGGATAAAAAGCGATAAGATCGCCGCAACCTGTCAGGAAATCTCACCGATGACCCACACCTTACCGCCCCTCAATGCGCTGCGGGCCTTCGAAGCGGCAGCACGCCTGCAGAGCGTAAGCCAGGCCGCAGCGGAGCTAAGCGTGACGCACGGCGCTGTCAGTCGGCAGATACGCCTGCTCGAAGACGACCTTGGGCTGGCCCTGTTCGTCAAGGAGGGGCGCGGCGTAAAACTCACCGATTCCGGCCTGCGCCTGCGCGATGCGGCAGGCGAGGCCTTCGAGCGGCTGCGTGAGGTCTGTGCCGAGTTGCGCCAGCAGACCGCCGATGCGCCCTTCGTGCTCGGCTGCCCGGGCAGCCTGCTGGCGCGCTGGTTCATCCCGCGTCTGGACAGGCTCAACCGCGACCTGCCCGAACTGCGCCTGCAGTTATCGGCCAGCGAAGGCGAGCTGGACCCGCGCCGGCCGGGCCTCGATGCCACGCTCTGGTACGCCGAGCCGCCCTGGCCGGCGGACATGCAGGTGTTCGAGCTGGCGACCGAGTGCATCGGCCCGGTGCTCAGCCCGCACCACCCGCGTGCCGAGGCGCTGCGTCGGGCCCCGGCGACGGCGCTGCTCGAGGAAAGCCTCCTGCACACCGCGTCGCGCCCGCAGGCCTGGCCAGCCTGGGCCCGCGCGAACGGCATCGAGCCTGGCCGGTTGCAGATGGGGCAGGGCTTCGAGCATCTCTATTACCTGCTAGAGGCGGCGCTGGCCGGCCTGGGCGTGGCCATCGCCCCCCAGCAGCTGGTTGCCGACGACTTGCGCCAGGGCCGGCTGCTGGCGCCCTGGGGGTTCGTCGAGGCCAGCGCGCGGCTCGCGCTCTGGGTGCCGGCGCGGCGCCTGGACCGACGCGCCGAGCGATTGGCCGACTGGTTGCGGCACGAGCTGACGGAGAGGTAGGCCACCAGGACGTAATCGGACCGACCAACGGTATCGCCATTCGTCTGGCGCCACTAAAACGACACCATAGGCGCCGATACAGTTCGAACAGTCGTGACAGCCGCTCGCCGCTTAGCTGGTGGCTATCTGTAGTCGTTCGGGAGAACTGAGATGGTCATCAAGAAACGTGTCGGGCTCTGCCTGTTTGCCCTGCTTGCCACTGGCGCCGAGCAGGTGGCGGCGAAGCCCAACCCAGCGGTAGAGGCCTCGCTCAAGGCAGGCAGGCCTTTCGTTCAAGGTGAGCTGCTGGTGCAGTTCAAAGCGGGTGCCTCCGAGTCCGCGAAGGCGGCTGCCTTGAGCAGGCGAGGGGCCAAGGCCGCCCAGAAACTGCTGGATCGGGCCGCGCGGCGACACGAAAGGGGATCTGGTGCGGGCCGCTCTAGGCAAGGGCAAGAGGGTGAATGCCACGCTCATCGCGCAACTGGCCGCTGACCCGGCGGTCGAGTACGTCGAGCCCAACTGGATCTACAAACCGCAGCTGGCCAACCCGAGGGACCCCGGCCTCAACCTGCTGTGGGGGATGCAAGGCGCGTCCACATCGCCTACCGCACCGTACGGCAGCGGCGCGCTGGCCGCCTGGAACGCCGGCAAGGCCTGCTCGAACAAGATCCACGTCGGCATCATCGACGAGGGTGTGATGGTGAGCCACGGTGACCTGCGGGCCAACGTATGGGTCAACCCGGGCGAGGGCTCCCGTGCTGACCGCAAGGACAACGACCGCAACGGGTTCATCGATGACATCAATGGCTGGGACTTTGCGGCCCACAACGCCAGCGTCTACGACGGCCCGGCCGATGACCACGGCACCCATGTTGCCGGCACCGTGGCTGCCGTGGCGAACAATGGCGTGGGTGTATTTGGCGTATGTCCCAGCGCGAGGCTCATCACCGCCAAGTTTCTCGGCGTCAATGGCGGCACCACGGCAAGCGCAGTGAAGGCGATCAACTACCTGACGCAGCTGAAGCGGGCAAAGAAGATCAACCTGGTCGCAACCAACAATTCATGGGGTGGCGGCGGGTATTCCCAGGCGCTTCATGACGCGATAAAGGCCGCCGGCAACGCCAACATCCTCTTCATCGCTGCGGCCGGCAACAGCGCCACCAACATCGACAAGGTCCCCAGCTACCCGGCGAGCTACAAGCTGCCCAACGTCATTTCGGTGGCTGCGATCGACAAGAATGGGCGCCGTGCGAGTTTCTCGAATTATGGCGTCACCAGCGTCCACATCGCGGCACCCGGCGTGGGGGTCCTGTCCACCGTGCCGACGAAGTCGAACGGCTCCGGCTACGCCTACATGAGCGGTACCTCGATGGCCGCGCCGCACGTGGCGGGTGCCGCGGCGCTCTACGCGTCGCTCAACCCCTGCGCATCAGCTGCCCAGATCCGAGATGCGCTGTTGCGTCTTGCCGTGCGCGACCCGCAGCTGACGGGAGCGGTGCAGCTCAATCGCCGGCTGGACGTATCGAAAATTCGCCGCGAGCTGGCCTGTTCATCCTGAGTCCCTGTCAGGCCATTGCACCGCACTGGCCGAGGGGACGAGCGAGGAGACGCTGGAAGCCTTGTTTGGCACGCAACACGCATCTCGTGTAGCCCATGCCATGGAGGCTTCGACCATGAACAAGCTGGATAACGCACTGCTTAACATCCTGATCAAGGATTCCCGTACGTCCTTTGCCGACATTGCCCGTCAGTTGAACATCTCCCGCGCGCATGCCCGTACGCGGGTGCAGGCGCTTGTCGACAGCGGGGTGATCGAGAAATTTACCGCTGTGGTCAATCCGGAAAAGCTCGGCAAGGGCATATCCACCTTCATCGACCTGACCGTGGCGCCAGTGGCCATCGAGTCCGTGGCCGAGCGCCTGGCATCGACCGTAGAAGTGGTCAGCCTGTACATCATGAGCGATCTGCGGAGCCTGCATATTCACACGCTGACCGACAGTTACGAGACCTTCGACGCGTTCGTCCGCGAACACATCTTCAATCATCCCGACATTATTGCGGTGGACTGCAAGGCACTGCTGACGCGGGTCAAGCATCGCCGGGGCGGCGCACGACTGTAAGGTCGCTGGCGCTTTGTAACGGGGCGCGCCGCTTCGTCATGGGGCGCATCTGACATTCGTCATCGACAGTGGCGCGGGGGCTACCGTTCGGTTTCAGATGGCTTGGCCGAGCTTACAAATGTATCGATTTCGCCGGTAACGCTGTCGTTTCGTCCGGGCCAATCCACTCGATATGCTTGTTTTTTGTGCAGGCGGCAGGTTGGGGGCTTGTTCCGATTGCGGAATAACGTCGGGTTAATCAATGACTTAGGGAAAATATTCACTGGCACGGCTGTTGCTCAGGCCTTTTGCGCGACTTTACATCCGATCGGCAATTCGCCGATTGGATCCCGGACTGTGCAAAAGGAGATCTGCCATGAGCCTTGACCGTCGTAAGTTCCTCGGTGCCGGAGCCATTGCTGCAGGTGCCGGCCTGGCGATGGGTGCCCCCGCCATCGCGACCGCCGCCAGCGACAAGACCTTCAATTGGAAGATGACGAACGCCTATCCGCCGGGCTCGCCTTTCTACGTCCAGGGGCCGGGCAGCCCGACGGATTTCTGCAAGCGGGTCGAGGCCATGTCGAATGGCCGTCTGAAAATCCAGCACTTCGCCGCTGGGGAGTTGATCCCGGCTTTGGAAGGCTTCGACGCTGTCTCCAGTGGCCTGGTCGAGATGAACGCCGCGAACGCTTATTTCTGGGCTGGCAAGATTCCTGCCGCTCAGTATTTCACAACCGTGCCCTTCGGCATGAATACGCAGGGTATGAACGCCTGGCTATACAACGGCGGTGCACTAAAGCTGTGGGAGGAGCTTTACGAACCCCATGGTCTGGTGCCGATGCCGATGGGCAATACCGGCACCCAGATGACCGGCTGGTTCCGCGAGCCGCTGGATGGGATCAAGAGCCTTGACGGCTTGAAGATGCGCATTCCCGGCCTGGCCGGCAAGGTCTATAGCGAACTGGGCGTAGCCGTGCGACTGCTGCCCGGCGGCGAGATTTTCCCGGCGCTGGAGCGCGGAGTGATCGATGCCGCCGAGTTCGTCGGGCCCTACCAGGACCGACGCATGGGGCTGCACAAGGCGGCCAAGAACTACTACACCACGGGCTGGCACGAGCCGACAAACGTCACTGAGCTGATCATCAACAAGAAGGCCTGGGACAGCCTGCCGGCCGACCTCCAGGCAATCGTGCGGCTCTGTGCGCAGGCTTGCAATGCCGAGAGCCTAGCCTGGTCGGACGCGGTCAATGCCGAGGCGCTGGAAGATCTGGTGAAGAACGAAGGCGTCAATGCGCAGCCGTTGCCGGATGACATCATCGCGCGGCTGCGCGAGGTCACTGCGGACACCCTGGCGAGCATGGCCGCCGCCGACGCGCCGACGCGCAAGGTGCATGACCATTTCATGGCGTTCCGCGAGAAGTACCGATACTGGTCGGGGATTGGCGAGAAGGGTTTCATGAACCTGGAGAGCTGATCGATGTGGGCCGTGATCAACCGCCTTGAACAGCTGATCGAGGCCCTCGGCAGTCTGGCTCGCGCATGCCTGTTGCTGCTGGTGCTGCTGGTGTCGGCCAACGTGCTGATCCGCTATGGCTTCGATATAAGCCCGGTGGCCTTGCAGGAGCTGGAATGGTTCCTGATCTCGCCGATCGCCATGCTGGGCATTTCGTACGTCCTCAAGCACCGGGCCGACGTACGCGTGGATTTTATCTACGAGCGCTTCCAGGCGCGTACCCGCGCCGCCGTGGATCTGTTCAGCGCGTTGGCCACCTGCCTCATCGGGGCTTTCCTGGCCTGGGCCTGTTGGCACTACATGATGCAGTCCTACCGGATCGGTGAAGGCTCGCCTGATCCGGGCGGGTTGCCCCATCGTTACCTGATCAAGGCTTTTCTGCCGCTGGGTTTCGCGCTTTTCGGACTGCAAGGCATCGCCGATAGTCTGCGTGCGCTGCGTGCACTGGTTATGACTTCGCCGAACCCTGTGGAGACGCAATCGTGAGCCTCAATGAGTGGCTGGCAATCATCATGGTTCTGGCCTTCTTCTTCATGATGATGGTCGGTGTGCCGGTCGCCATTTCCCTGGCGATCTCGGGCTTCGCCGCAGGCCTGATCGGCTTCGGTCCGATGCTGTTCAGCCTGTTGCCTGCACGGATGTTCGGCGTGGTCAGCAACTACACGCTGCTGGCGATCCCGTTGTTTACCTTCATGGGCGTGATGCTCGAGAAATCGAGAGTCGCCGAAGACATGCTGGAAACCGTGGGCCAGGCCATGGGCGGCCTGAACGGCGGGATGGGGCTGGCCATCGTGCTGGTTGGCGTGCTGCTCGGCGCTTCCACCGGTATCGTCGGCGCCACGGTGGTGACCATCGGCCTGCTTACGCTGCCGGTGCTGCTGCGCCGGGGCTACAAGCCCAGCGTGGCCTGCGGCACCATCTGCGCGTCCGGCACCCTGGGGCAGATCATTCCGCCCAGTCTGGTATTGATCCTGCTGGCCGACATTCTCGGTGAATCGGTGGGCTCGATATTTGCCGCCGCGTTCTTGCCCAGCCTGATGCTGGCGGGCGTCTACGTCGTCTACCTGCTGCTGCTTGGTCGCTTGCGCCCGGACTGGGTGCCGGCGATTCCTGCCCAAGAGCGCGCCCTGCTCAGCCGTCGGCAACTATGGAAGAACATCGCCCGGTCGGTATTGCCACCGCTGCTGCTAGTGGTCTGCGTGCTGGGTTCGATCATTGGCGGGCTGGCCGCCCCCACCGAGGCGGCATCCATCGGTGCCCTGGGCGCGCTGGTGATCGCGGCCTGCGCCCGCCGCCTGAACCTCGACACGCTGAAGCAGACCCTGCACGGGACGCTGAGCATCAGCGCCATGATCTTCCTCATCCTGCTCTGCTCGCAGCCGTTTTCCCTGGCGTTTCGCGGCCTGGGTGGCGAGGCACTGGTGCATGACCTGTTCAGTCTGCTGCCAGGTGGCGAACTGGGCGCCATCCTGTTTCTCATGGCGTTGCTGTTCGTGCTTGGTTTCTTCCTTGAGTGGATCGAGATTTCCTATATCGCCCTGCCAATGTTCCTGCCGGTATTCATGGGCTATGGCACGGACATGGTCTGGCTGGCGATTCTGGTCGCGATGAACCTGCAGATGTCCTTCCTCACGCCACCCTTTGGCTGGGCGCTGTTCTTCCTGAAAGGGGTCGCGCCACCGGGCGTCAGCACCCGGGACATCTATGTCGGCGCCTTGCCCTTCGTCGGGTTGCAGATGCTCGCCGTCGCCCTGGTGTTCTTCTTCCCAACGCTCGCCACCTGGCTGCCCAAGGCCATCGGCTGGTAACAGGATGAACATGATCATGGATTTCTTCGCGGCCTATAGCCCCCTGTGGCTGGCCGGCCTGGTCGGCGCTCTGCTGCTGACCGGTGCGGTAGCCGGGGTGCTCGCCGGCCTGCTTGGCGTCGGGGGCGGTATCGTCATCGTGCCGGTGCTGTATCACCTGTTCTCCCTGCTCGGCGTCGACCCCGAGGTGCGCATGCATGTCGCGGTCGGCACCTCGCTGGCGGCCATCGTGCCAACCTCCATCATCTCGGCCCGGGCTCACTACCGACGTGGCGGCCTCAAGCCGGAGCTGCTCAAGCCATTGATCCCGGGGACGCTGATCGGCGTGCTGATCGGTGCGCTGCTCAGCGGCTACCTGAGCGGAGAAATGCTGGCCGCGCTGTTCGCGCTGATCGCGTTGCTGGTGGCGCTGAACATGGCGTTGGATCACAGCGTGAACCTGCGCGACGGATTGCCCGGAACGTTCGGGACCGGAGTCCTGGGTCTGTTCATCGGCAGCCTGTCGACCCTGATGGGTATTGGCGGCGGCACCTTGAGCGTGCCGATTCTCAATGCCTGCCGCACACCCATGCACGTCGCCGTCGGCACGGGTGCGGCGCTCGGCGTGGTGATCAGCCTGCCGGGCGTACTGGCCTATCTGATCAACGGCTTGGGCTCGGCAGACTTGCCACCGGCCACCCTGGGCTACGTCAATCTGCTCGGCCTGGCCTTGATCGTTCCGGTGACGATGCTGACTGCGCCCTGGGGTGCCCGCATCGCCCATGCCGTCAATGCACGTCTGCTACGGCGTCTGTTTGCTCTTTTCCTAGCGCTGACAGCGGCTCGCATGCTGCTTGGTGCCTTTGCCATCTGAGGATCGACCATGCTGAAAAGCACCCACGCCACCCGCGGAATCTTCGTTGCCCCCCACCACCTGGCCGCCCAGGCCGGACGCGACGTCCTCAAGGCCGGCGGAAATGCCGTCGAAGCCATGGTCGCCGCAGCGGCCAGCATCGCCGTTGTCTACCCTCACATGAATGCGATCGGCGGTGACGGCTTCTGGCTGATCCACGAGCCGGGCAAGGCACCCGTCGCCATCGACGCTTGCGGCAGCAGCGCAGCGCTGGCCAGCCGCGAGTTCTATGCCGGCTTCGAGCAGATTCCCAGCCGCGGCCCAAAGGCCGCTTTAACCGTCGCCGGTACGGTTGGCGGCTGGGCCAAGGCGCTGGAGGTCGCTGCCGGCTGGGGTGCGGCAATGCCATTGCGCGACCTGCTCGGCGAAGCCATCGGCCAGGCCCGTAACGGCATCGTGGTCAGCCGCAGCCAGGCACACCTGACGCGGACCAAGTTCGACGAACTCAACGGCGTGCCCGGCTTCGCCGAGGTCTATCTGGTCGAGGGTCAGGCGCCGACCGAGGGCAGCCTGATGAAGCAGAGCGCCCTGGCCGGCACTCTCCAGCGCCTGGCCGACGCTGGCCTGGACGACTTTTATCGCGGCGAGCTGGCCGCAAGCATGGCGGGCGAACTGGAGCAGCTGGGCAGCCCGCTGCGGCTGGGCGATCTACAGGCCTACCAGGCGCAGGAAGTCACCCCGCTGCAGGTGCGCCTGGGCGATGCCACCCTGTACAACATGCCGCCGCCGACGCAGGGGCTAGCCTCGTTGCTGATCCTCGGCATATTTGAGCGACTGAAAGTTAGCGAGGCCGAAGGTTTCGATCATATCCACGGCCTGGTCGAGTCGACCAAGCAGGCGTTCATGATTCGCGACCGGGTGGTGACCGACCCGCGCCGGTTGCCGGCCGATCCGCAGCGCTTCCTGACAGCCGAGCAGCTGGATGCGCTCGCCAGCGCTGTCGATACCGACACCGCACTGCCATGGCCGCGCCCCGCTGCGCCGGGCGATACCATCTGGATGGGTTGCATCGACGGCGAAGGGCGAGCGGTAAGCTTCATTCAGAGCGTGTACTGGGAGTTCGGCTCTGGTGTGGTGCTGCCGTCGACCGGGGTCGCTTGGCAGAATCGCGGCATCAGCTTTTCGCTCGATGCCAACGCGCTGCAAGCGCTGGAGCCGGGCCGCAAACCCTTCCATACGCTGAATCCGGCACTGGCGCTGTTCGATGATGGGCGGGTGCTGAGTTACGGCACCATGGGTGGTGAAGGGCAGCCACAAACACAGGCTGCCGTGTTCAGCCGTTACCGGCTGGGCAGTGATCTACAGGCCGCGATCACCGCGCCACGTTGGCTGCTCGGTCGCACCTGGGGCGATGTGAGCACCAGTCTCAAACTGGAGAGCCGCTTTGCGCCGGAACTGGTGGCCCGGTTGCGAGCGGCCGGGCATGTTGTCGAGGTGCTCGACGAGCCCTTCAGCGACACCATGGGACATGCCGGCGCGTTGTTGCGGCATCCCGACGGCGTGCTGGAAGGGGCGGCCGACCCGCGCAGCGACGGCAGCGTCTGCGGGCTCTAGCCACATTCGCGCGCCGGCTGACAATCGGCTGGCCTCAGCTGGCCAGCGCGGTTGCGGCGTTGGCGGCCTGGCTGGCTGCGACCTTGTCGGCGGCGTAGCCCTTGGGGTTGCGGCTCTGCCAGCGCCAGGCGTCGGCCAGCATGGTCAGCAGGTCCTTTTCCGCTGCCCAGCCGAGCTCCTCGCGCGCCTTGGTCGGGTCGGACCAGCACTGCGCGATGTCGCCGGGACGGCGCGCCTTGTACACATGCGGCAAGGGCCGGCCGATCACCTCCTCGAAGGCGGTGATCATCTGGCGCACCGAGTAACCGCGCCCGGTGCCCAGGTTCCATACCGAAACGCCCCGAACCTGTTCCAGGCGCTCCAGTGCCTTGAGATGCCCCTTGGCGAGATCGACGACGTGGATGTAGTCACGCACACCCGTACCGTCCGGCGTCGGGTAGTCGGCGCCGTAGACGCTGAGCTGTTTGCGTCGGCCGACGGCAACCTGAAGCATGTAGGGCAGCAGGTTGTTGGGGATGCCGTTGGGATCTTCGCCGATCAGGCCGGATTCGTGCGCACCGATGGGGTTGAAGTAACGCAGCAGGCCGATCGACCAGCGCGGGTCGGACTCGGCCAGGCCCTTGAGCACGTTTTCGGCCATCAGCTTGGATTGGCCGTAGGGGTTGGTCGGGATGCCGGTCGGGCTGTCTTCGGTGATCGGCATGCGTGGCGATTCGCCATAGACCGTTGCCGATGAGCTGAACACCAGCCGGAAAATGCCCGCCTCGGCCATCGCCTGGCACAGCGCAATGCTGCCGCTGACGTTGGTCTCGTAGTAGCGCAACGGCTCGCGCACGCTTTCGCCGACCGCCTTGAGACCGGCGAAGTGCAGCACGGCGGTGATCGGATATGACGCGAACAGCGCGTTGAGCAGCGAACGGTTGCGCACGTCACCCTTGACGAACTGAACCTTGCGGCCCGCCAGGGATTCGACCCGCTCCAGCGCCATCGGTGAGCTGTTGCAAAGGTTGTCGAGCACCAGCACCTCGTGACCTGCCAAGAGCAGCTCCAGTACTGCGTGGGACCCGATGTAGCCAGCGCCTCCCGTTACCAGAATCATGTGTGTACCTCGCAAGAACAATTTTTTCGACGCGCAAGGAGACTGCGGCTGGCCGTTAAAGCGCGGTCGCTAGCTCAAATCTCCAGGGTTTCGGTCGGCGAGCCGGAGGGTGTCTCGAGCGCAACGCGCGCAAGACACATGGCACCGAGGCCGGGTATTTCAGGCGTCCTGCGATAGGGACGGATGAATATGTGACCAAGTTCCGCGCCGCTATCGGTTACCCGATGACCGACCTGTTCGCAGGGCAAAAGGGAACCCGCCTTCAACTTTGCCGTCCATAGCCGGCGGATGACGCTTGCGTAACGGCAATTTTTCTGCTTGTTGCAGGTGCCAAAAATTCATGACGCCACGCGCAGGAGCGCGGGTTTTGCGATGCGGCGGAAGGGATTCTGGGTACGACTTCGCCACTCGATGAGGTTTTCATGAGCTGGGCCGGTCCCTACCAATATGAAATTGGAAAATCCCCGACAAGCCGGAGACGCCGCCCGAGGTGATCTTCGACGAGCAGATTCCGACCCTGCTATGCCTGTCCCACCTGCGCTGGAGCTTCGTCTACCAGCGCCCACAGCACCTGATGTCGCGCTTTGCCCGCGACTTCAACGTGCTGTTCTTCGAAGAACCCATCCCTACCGAGGATGCGCAGCCCTGGCTGGAGGTACGCCCCGAGGAGAACGGCGTGCAGGTTCTGGTGCCGCGCCTGCCCCAGGGCTGCGAAGGCGAGACGGCGCTGCGCGTGCAACGCGATCTGCTCGACGGCTACCTGAAGAAACTGGGCGTTGGCGAGCTGATGCTCTGGTTCTACACCCCGATGGCGCTCGGATATGCCGGCCACCTCGAGCCCAGCCTGACGGTCTACGACTGTATGGACGAGCTCTCGGCCTTCCGCGGTGCACCGCCGGAGCTGGTCGAGCGTGAGCGCGAGTTGCTCAAGCGCGCCGACCTGGTGTTCACCGGCGGTTACAGCATCTGGGAAGCCAAGCGCGAGCTGCACGACAATGCCTACCCCTTCCCGAGCAGCGTGGATGTCGCGCACTTCGCCGAAGCGCGGCGGACGCAGGCCGACCCTGACGACCAGGCCGAGATCCCACATCCTCGGCTGGGCTTCTACGGGGTGATCGACGAGCGCTTCGACATCGCGCTGGTCGCCGAGGTGGCGAAACAGCGCCCCGACTGGCAGTTCGTGCTGGTCGGCCCGGTGGTCAAGATCGACCCGGCCGACCTGCCGCGCCGCGACAACATCCACTACCTCGGCGGTAAGACGTACGACGAGCTGCCCCGTTACCTGTCCGGCTGGGACGTGGCGACCATGCCCTTCGCGATGAACGAATCGACGCGCTTCATCAGCCCGACCAAGACACCCGAATACCTGGCCGGAGGTTGCCCGGTGGTCTCCACGCCGATCAAGGACGTGGTGCGCACCTATGGCGACACCGAAATCGTCCACATCGCCGACACGCCCGAGGCGTTCATCCAGGCGGTGGACAAGGCGCTGGCGGATGCCGAAGACCGCGACCGCCTGCTGAAGACTGCCGACGACATCCTCGGCGACATGTCCTGGGACCACACCTGGGCCCTGATGAAGGAGAAGATGCAATGCGCGAAGTGAGCCTGCGAGACAGCAACCCCGAGCACGCAGGCGGTGGCGCCAGCGAGGGCTCGTCCGGCCGCCGGCGCGGCTTCGACTACCTGATCGTCGGCGCCGGCTTCGCCGGCAGCGTGCTCGCCGAGCGCCTTGCCGCGGGGCTGAACAAGCGCGTGCTGGTGGTCGACCGGCGCCCGCACATTGCCGGCAACGCCTACGACTACCACGACGAATCCGGCGTATTGATCCACCGCTACGGCCCGCACATCTTCCATACCAACGCCCAGCGCATCGTCGACTACCTCTCGCGCTTCACCGAGTGGCGGCCCTACGAGCACCGCGTGCTGGCCCAAGTGGACGGCCAACAGGTGCCGATCCCGATCAACATGACCACGCTGAACAAGCTCTACGGTCTGAACATGACCACCGAACAGGAGACGGCGGATTTTCTTGCCAGCCGCGCCGAGCCGGTGGAGAACATCCAGACCAGCGAGGACGTGGTGATCAACGGCATCGGCCGTGAGCTGTACCAGAAGTTCTTCCGCGGCTACACCCGCAAGCAGTGGGGGCTGGACCCGTCGCAGCTGGACAAGTCGGTGACCTCGCGCATCCCCACGCGCACCAACACCGACGACCGCTACTTCACCGACACCTTCCAGCAGATGCCCAAGCATGGCTACACGAAGATGTTCGAGAAGATGCTGGCGCACCCCAACATCAAGGTCATGCTCAACACCGACTACCGCGAGATCCGCGACGAGGTGCAGCATGATCATCTGATCTTCTGTGGACCGATCGACGAGTACTTCGATTACCGCTTCGGCAAGCTGCCGTACCGCTCGCTGAAGTTCGAGCACAAGCAGCTCGAGCAAGAGCAGTTCCAGGCGGTCGGCACGGTCAACTACCCGAGCGAAGACGTGCCCTACACGCGCATCAGCGAGTACAAGCACCTCACCGGGCAGGTCCACCCGAAGACCAGCGTGACCTACGAATACCCCTCGGCCGAGGGCGATCCCTACTACCCGATCCCGCGGCCGGAGAACGCCGAGCTGTACAAGCGCTACCAGCAGCTCGCCGACCAGACGCCCGGCGTGACCTTCGTCGGCCGACTCGGCACCTACAAGTACTACAACATGGACCAGGTGGTGGGGCAGGCGCTGGCGTTGTACAAGCGCATCGAAGAAGCCGAGCAGGGCCCGGATGCCGGCGAGAGCGCGGCGCATGCGCGCAGCCTGGCCGACCAGGCCCCGTGACGGAGTGACCGCCTGATGTATCAACCCTCGCTGTTCAACAGCTTTTTTCTCGGTGGTTTCGAATGTTCCACGCACAGGCGCAGCGACGGCCGGCGCCTGGACCTGCTGGCCGCCACCGGCCACGACCGCTGGGCCGCGCATGACTACGGCGTGCTGCAACGGCACGGCATCCGTAGCGCACGCGACGGCCTGCGCTGGCATCTGATCGAGCAGGTGCCCGGCCATTACGACTGGTCGAGCTTCCTGCCGATGCTGCAGGCGGCGCACCGCCAGGGAACCCAGGTGATCTGGGATCTATGCCATTACGGCTGGCCGGACGACATCGACATCTGGCGACCCCAGTTCGTCGAGCGCTTCGCCCGTTTCGCCGCGGCGGCTGCGCAGGTGGTCAAGGATGAAACCGACAGTGTGCCCTTCTACGCGCCGGTGAACGAAATCTCCTTCTGGTCATGGGCGGGCGGCGACGAGGCCTACTTCAACCCCATGGCCCGCGGCCGCGGCTTCGAGCTCAAGCATCAGCTCATCCGCGCGTCGATCGCGGCGATCGAGGCCATTCGCGATGTGGACCCGCGAGCCCGCTTCGTCCAGGTCGACCCGGCCATTCATGTCACCTCGCGCAATGATCGACCCGGGCCGCAGCGTGCCGCCGAGGACTTCCGGCTGTCGCAGTTCCAGGGTTGGGACATGTTGGCCGGGGAGCTCTGGCCGGGCCTTGGCGGTGCACCGCAATACCTCGACATCATCGGGGTGAACTACTACTCCGATAACCAGTGGTACCACGAGGACGGCAGCACCATTCCCAGGGACTGTGCCGACTACCGGCCCTTCAAGGGCATCCTTCGTGAGATCTGGCAACGGTACAAGCGGCCCCTGTTGATCGCCGAAACCGGGGCCGAAGGCGACGTGCGTGGCGACTGGCTGCGTTATGTCAGCGAGCAGGCCGGGCTGGCGATGCAGGCCGGCGTTCCGGTGGAAGGCATCTGCCTGTATCCGGTGCTGGACTATCCGGGCTGGACCGACGAGCGACACTGCCCGGTGGGGTTGCTCGGCTTCCCGGACGAGAACGGCCATCGCGGTGTGCATGAAGGCCTGGCCGACGAGCTTCGCCTGCAACAGATGCGTTTCAACCAGGCCAACGCCGTTCCGCACCTCGCCGAAGCCTTGTCATGAATGCACCGGCCGCGGCGCCCAAGCCCAAGGACGTCCCGCTACCCAGCCGGCCGGTGGCTTTTCTCTGGCACTACATCTGCGCGCGGCCCTGGCATTTCGGCGGGCTGCTGGCGCTGATCATCGGTGCCGCCAGCTGTGCCGTGGCGGTGCAGTACGGCATGAAGCTGCTCGTCGATGCGATGGCGCAGGGCACGTCGGATCGCGGTTCGGCCAACGTCTGGTGGCCGTTGGGGCTGTTCATCGGCCTGATCGTCACCGAGAACGTGTTCTGGCGCCTGGGCGGCTGGCTCGGTTGCCGCACGGTGGTGGCCAGCGTGGTGGACATCCGCGTCGATCTGTTCAAGCACCTGACCGGCCACCCGATGCGCTATTTCACCGAGCATTTCGCCGGTTCGCTGGGCAACCGCATCTCCGCTCTAGGGGCTGCGGCCGGTTCGATCTATGGCGGGCTGGCCTGGAAGATCGTGCCGCCGATCGTCGATTTCCTCGGCGCCGTGGTGGTGCTGTTCACCGTCGACTGGCGCATGGCGCTGGCGCTGATCCTGTTCGTCGCCATCGTCGCGGCGCTGATCACCGGCTTCGGCATCCGCGGGCGCTCCAAGCACCAGCGCTTCGCGGCCCAGTCGGCTCGGGTCGGCGGCGAGCTGGTGGATGCGGTATCCAACGTCTGGACGATCAAGGCCTTTTCCGCGCGTGATCGCGAGGCCGAGCGCCTGGCGCATGAGATCGGCTACGAGGCCCGTGCCCAACGGCGCAGCTGGATGTACCTGGAAAAAGCGCGGGTGATGCACGACATCTGCCTGTCCGTCATGGCCGGCGGCATGCTCGTCTGGGCGATCAGCCTGTGGGTGGCGGGCTCGGTCACGGCCGGTGACGTGGTGCTGGTCAGCGCGCTGACCTTCCGGATCCTGCACGGCTCACGCGACCTCGCCCTGGCGCTGGTGGACGCCACGCAGCAGCTCGGTGCGATCGACGACACCCTGCGCATCATCGTCCAGCCGCATGGCCTGGAAGACACCGATACCCAGCTGATGCTGGCCGAGGGCGACATCACCTTCGAAGGCGTCAGCTTCAGCTACCCCGATAGAGGCGCCGTGTTCGAGCGGCTCGACCTGCATATCCCGGCCGGGCAGAAGGTCGGTGTGGTGGGGTCGTCCGGGGCCGGCAAATCGACACTGATCAACCTGATCCAGCGCCTCGATGACGTGCAGGGCGGGCGCATCCTGATCGACGGGCAGGATGTGCGCAGCGTCAGCCAGGACAGCCTGCGCGAGAAGATCGCCGTGGTGCCGCAGGAGACCGCGCTGTTCAACCGCAGCATCCGCGAGAACATCCGCTACGGCCGCCCCGGTGCCAGCGACGAAGAGGTGATGCAGGCCGCGCGCAATGCCTTCTGCGACGCCTTCATCCGGGAGCTGCCGCAGGGCTACGACACGCTGGTCGGCGAGCGCGGGGTGATGCTCTCGGGGGCCAGCGCCAGCGGCTGGGCATCGCCCGGGCGTTCCTCAAGGACGCGCCGATCCTGATCCTCGACGAGGCCACCTCGGCGCTCGATACCCAGTCCGAGGCGGAGATCCAGGCAGCGCTGAACAACCTGGTCCATAACCGCACCGTGGTAGCCGTCGCGCACCGGCTGTCCACGCTGTCGAGCTTCGACCGCATCATCGTGCTGCGCGACGGCCGTATCGTCGAAGACGGTCCGCCGCAGGAGCTGCGCAGCCGTGGCGGTGAATTCGATGCGCTGTGGCGCATGCAGGCCGAAGGCTTCACGAAGCAGCTCGACCCGGCACCATGAAGCATGTCGCGGTGGAGTCCAGCAGCCTGCGTGCGCTGGGTTACGACCCGGACGAGCAGGTGCTGGAGGTCGAGTTTCACAATGGCTCGCAGTATCGCTACGAGCAGGTCCCGGCAGAGGTCGTTCAGGGGCTGCTGGAGGCCGATTCCATGGGGCGCTATTTCAATCAGGTCTTCAAACCCCGGGACTACGCGTATCGACGCATTCGCTGATGGGCGCGCCGGCCTGATGGGACACCCATCGGCGGCCTGATCGAGCCGCTGCGCTGAACTTCCGGCCCTTTGTACGGGCCTCAATCAGGCAGGACGCGTCATTCCCGAGCGGAGGCTCGTTAGACCAGAAGGAGACAGTTCATGTCCGATCATCACACGTACAAGAAGATCGAGATCGTCGGTTCCTCGCGCAACAGCGTCGACGAGGCGATTCAAAACGGTATCGCCGAGGCGACCAAATCGCTGCAGAACGTCGAGTGGTTCGAGGTCGGCGAAATCCGCGGCCATGTCGAGAACGGCAAAGTCGGGCATTTCCAGGTTACCATGAAGGTGGGCTTCCGCCTCGCCAACAGCTGACCGGTGCGGGCGGTCCAGGCCGCCGACCACTCAGGCGTGATCGGTGGGCGTCTGGCCGCGGCTGCGCTCGTAGCGGCGCAGCAGGGGCTGGGTGCTCAGCCCGTGAATCAGGATGCTCAGCGACACCACCGAAATCACCAGGGAAATGATCACCTCCGTCTCGTCCGGCAGCAGGCCGTGGGTGACCGCATAGCTCAGGTAGTAGAGGCTGCCGATGCCGCGAATGCCGAACCAGCCGACGGTCAGGCGCTGTGTGCGGTCCAGGTAGCGGCGTGGCATCAACAGCCAGACGCTGAGCGGGCGGATCACCAGGAACAGCGCCAGCGCCAGGGGTATCGCCCGCCAGTCCCAGTGCACCGAGACCAACACGCCGAGCATCGTGACCAGCAGCACTTCCAGGCTGCGCTCCATCTGCCCGCCGAAGGTGAGGATGTCGCCCATCATGACCCCCGCGGCCACCTTGGGCTCGGCGATCTTCGTTCCTTCGAGCGGCAGTTCCCGGGGCGTCAGGCCGCCTTCGGCCATGTGCGGCACGGCGTGGGCGATCAGCTCTTCGGAGGGTGTTTCCGATTCGTGGGCGGCGTCCTTTTCCGCATGCCGCAAACCGAGGCCGGCGGCGAACACCGCGAGAAAACCCCAGGCGCCGATCAGCTCGGCTCCGACATAGGCGAGTGCGATCAGCGCCAGGGCCAGCGAATCGTTGGGCGACATGGAGGTGTCGGCGTGCCGCGCACGCAGGTAGATCGCCAGCTTGCCGATCAGTCGGCCGAGCAGGTAACCGAACGTCAGGCCCGCCGGCACCGCCCACAGCAACCGATGCAAGGCCCAGTCGCTGACCCAGCCGGATGACAGGCTGCCCTGTTCGATCAGCAGCAGGCCGAAGACGACGAAGGGAAAGGCGGTGCCGTCGTTGAAGCCGGCCTCGCCGGACAGCCCGTAGCGCACATGGTCACTGTCACGCGAGTTGTTGACCTGCACCAGGCTGGCCAGCACCGGATCGGTGGGGGCCAGAATCGCGCCGATCAGCACCGCGATACCCCAGTGCAGCCCGAACAGGTAGTGACAGAACGCGGCGACGCCGGCGATACAGGCCAGCATCACCGGGCCGGCCAGGACGTAGGCGCTCTTCCAGGCCGGGTGACGCAGCGGCATGCGCAGTTTCAGCCCGCTGACGAACAGCGACACCAGCACGGCGATTTCGGTGAGGTGTTCCATCCAGCTGGCGATGTGCAGGAATTCCATTTCCCACAGGCCGACACCGAGCTGGCCGATCAGCAGGCCGAAGCCCAGGTAGATCAGCGAGGTGGTGACCGGCAGCCAGCGCAGGTAGGCCGAGGCCAGCGCAAGGATCAACAGCAGGACGCCGAGTACGGCCATCCATTCGAGAAAACTCATTCAGGGTTCCGATAACGCAGATGGGGCGCCATGTCGGCGCGATGATGTCCGTTCGAACCCACCTCGAGCAGCGAGGTTCAGCGCAATGGCCGGATGGCACGCGGCGCTCGTCGGGCGGAATTGCCTGGGCGCTGTCCGGTCACTAGAGAAACGCCAGGCGCGCTCGTGCGCGTCGAGGCGATCCGGTTTTCCGCGTTCAGCCAGAGGAGTTTTCGATGAAAGCCATGACCTATGCGCACTACGGCGAGCCCGATGTCCTGCAGCTCACCGACCAGCCGATGCCCAAGGTGGCGCCCGGCGAGGTGTTGATCCGTGTGCGTCGCGCCGCCGTCAATCCGGTGGACTGGAAGCTGATGGCCGGCAAGCTCGATGCCCTGATGACGACCTTCTTTCCGGTCATCCCCGGCTGGGATGTGGCCGGCACGGTGGAGGCGGTGGGTTTTGACGTGCCGGAATTCGCGCCGGGCGACGAGGTGCTGTCCTATGCGCGCAAGGATTTCGTCCAGGGCGGCACCTATGCCGAGTATGTCAGCGTTCCGGCCCGCTCGGTGGCGCGCAAGCCCCAGGCGCTAGGCTGGGACGAGGCGGGTGGGCTGCCGCTGGCCGGGCTGACGGCCTATCAGCTGCTCACGCGTCTGGAGATCGGCCGTGGCGATACGGTGCTGATTCATGCGGCGTCCGGCGGCGTGGGGGTTCTGGGTGCGCAGATCGCTCGCAACCTGGGCGGCCGCGTGATCGGCACCGCCTCGCAAAAAAATCACGCCTTCCTCGGCTCGCTGGGCATCGAGCCGGTCGAATATGGTGAGGGGCTGGCCGAACGCGTGCGTTCGCTGGTGCCGGAAGGTGTCGACGTGGTCGCCGATTTTGTGGGTGGCGTTCTGCAGAGCACGCTCGCGGTGCTGCGCGAGGGCGGGCGCCATGCCTCGATCGTCGACGATTCGGTGCAGGACGCCGGCGGGCATTACATCTGGGTTCGGCCCAGCGGGGAGGACCTGCAGGTGCTGGCGAACATGGCCGCCGAAGGGCGGTTGGACGTGCCCGTCGCTGAGCGCTTCCCGCTCGAACGCGCGGCTGAGGCCATGCGCCTCAGCCAGACCGGCCACATGCGTGGCAAGGTCATCATTCAGGTCGCCGATTGACCGCTGCGTTGTAGCCGGGCTTCAACGCAGCCCGGCGATGATCTCGAACGCGTGATGGCGGTCGGCGGTTTCGTAGAAGTCGCACGTGAAGATCAGCTCGTCGGCCTGCGTCTGTTCCAGCAGCACGTCCAGGCGCGCACGGATCTTCTCGGGGCCGCCAATCAGCGCCATGCCGAGGAAGCTGCCGACTGCATCCTGTTCGTGCGGCAGCCACTTGCCCTGCATGCTCCTGACCGGTGGCACCAGCACCAGGCTTTGCCCGCGCACCAGCGCCAGAATGCGCTGGTACGCCGTGGTCGCCAGGTACTCGGCCTGCTCGTCGGTATCGGCGGCCATCAACGGCACGCCAAGCATCACATAGGGTTTGTCGAGCACCTCGGACGGCTTGAAGTTGTCGCGATACAGGCGAATCGCCTCGTGCATGTAGCGTGGCGCGAAGTGCGAGGCGAAGGCATAGGGCAGGCCCTTGGCGGCGGCCAGCTGCGCACTGAATAGGCTGGAGCCGAGCAGCCAGATCGGCACGTTGCTGCCCACGCCTGGCATGGCGATCACGCGCTGGTTGCGCTGGCGCGGGCCCAGCAGCAGTTGCAGCTCCTCGACGTCCGCCGGAAAGTCGTCGGCGCTGCCCATGCGGTCGCGGCGAAGCGCATGCGCGGTGAACTGGTCGGCCCCCGGCGCGCGGCCAAGGCCCAGTTCGATACGACCGGGGTAGAGGGCTTCAAGGGTGCCGAATTGTTCGGCGACCACCAAGGGGCGTGGTTGGGCAGCATCACGCCACCGGCACCCAGGCGAATCCGCGAAGTGCCGGAAGCCAGGTAGCCGATGAGCACCGAGGTGGCGGCGCTGGCAATGCCGTCCATGTTGTGGTGCTCGGCAACCCAGAAGCGCTCGAAGCCGAGCCGCTCCACATGCTGGGCCAGGGCCAGCGAGTTGCGCAGGGCGAGCCCGGCGTCGCCGTCATCACGGATCGGCGCGAGGTCAAGGGTGGAAAAGCGTGTGTGTTCGATACGGGACATCGTCTACCTCTCTGCTGACGTGCCGCCTCGCGGCGCGTCGCTTAATAACAGTGCTCGGCCTCGGCGTCGGCCAGCACCTTGCGGTCTTCGTCGCGCAGCCAGCCCTGCGGGGTGAAGCCCAGGGATCGGGCTTCGAAAAGATAGCGCCGCCCGGGCTGGAAATCGTCGTAACGGATGACCAGGGTGCAGCGCAGGTACTGGGTCTCGCCGAACTGGCCGAGCCCACCACTGGTGATTTCGAATTCGTAGCGCGCTTCGAGTTCATGCGCGCCGGGACTGACCTGGAAATAGCGGCCGTCGGCGGTGCGCTCGTCGTCGAGGCGGTCGGACATGAAGATGTCGCTCGGTTGCGCGCGCAGGTCGACCCAGGCCATTTCGGGGTCAGGCTTGGGCAACGGCCCGGCGCAGCCGGCCAGGCCAAGCAGGAGCAGTAACGAAAAGGGCAGGCGCATGATGAATCCTCTGGATGACCACCGGTTCAGCGCAGGCTGCCGCGGCCAGTCATCGAGCCTGCGCCAGATGCGGCGCTTTTTCAACGGGCGCGCCGTTGCGCATCGGTTCGTCGTGGCAGGACGTCAGCGCGTGGCGACACCGCCGCAGCCGCGCTCGGTGGCCTTGGCCAGCAGCTGGTCGTGCTGATCGTAGAGCCTCGCCCAGGGGCGGAAGCCGTAACCGCCGGCGACCAGCCGGTAGCGCGCGCCGGCATTGAAGCGATCATAGTCCAGGGTCAGCCGGCAGTCGCGCTCGAGCGCTTCGCTGTCGCGGCCCACATCGGCCGGGGCCACTTCGAAGCGGTAGCGCATGCCGAGCTGGTGGCTGCCGGGCGTGACCTGGAAATAGCGGTGGTCATCGAGCGGCTTCTGGTCGACGGCGACCGCCTTGAGTTCGGTTTCGCCATGGGGGGCCAGTTCGATCCAGGCCTGGTTGGGGTCTGGCCTTGGCATCCACAGGGCACAACCGCCCAGGCTGGTGAGCGCAAGCGCAACAAGCAGGATTCGCATGGCTGTTTCTCCGATCGCTCGGCGATCTGGCTGGATGAGGACGCGTTGTCGTGGTTGGGCGGGCTTCGCTGTCGTTGTAGGCTCGGTGCATCGCCCGTCCGGGCTCCGTCACCAGGCTCGTTTCATGTGCAAGCCCCAAAGCGCCCCTGTCGACAACCACCGCCTGCGTTGGGTTCCCCTGCTGCTGGCCTTGGCGCTAAGCAGTTGCAGCACTTATTACGGTCAGCTCGCCGTCGGCCAGTTCGACTTGCTGCGCCAGCGCGAGCCGGTCGACGCGATCATTGCCAGCGAGCAGACCGATCGAAACCTGCGCCAGCGATTGAGCCAGGCGCTGCGGGCCAGACGGTTCGCCAGCGAGTCGCTGGGGTTGCCGGACAACGGCAGCTACCGTGTCTATGCCGATATCGGGCGGCCCTATGTCGTGTGGAATGTCTTCGCCACCGAGGAGTTTTCCGTCGCGCCGCTGACGCACTGTTTCCCGATCGCCGGTTGCGTCGCGTATCGGGGCTACTTCCAGCAGGGCCGGGCACGGGGCGCCGCCGCGCGCCTGTCGGTGAAGGGCTATGACACCCAGATCGCCGGTGTGCAGGCCTATTCGACGCTGGGCTGGTTCGACGATCCGTTGCTCAGCTCCATGCTGCGCTGGAACGACGAGCGCCTGGCCGGGCTGATCTTTCACGAACTGGCGCATCAGCGGCTTTACGTCGCCGATGACACGGCCTTCAACGAATCCTTTGCCAGCTTCGTCGAGCAAGAGGGGCTGCGCCAATGGCGCGCCCATCGAGGGCTCGAGCCCGCTGAGGCTGGTGCCCCCGATCCGTATGCCGACCTCAGCCGGCTGGCGCTGGCAACGCGCGAACGCCTCGCCGCGCTCTACGCGTCAGGCCTGGACGCCGAGCGGATGCGCGCCGCCAAGGTGGCCGAATTCAGCCGCTTGCGCCAGGCCTATCGGCAGATGCGAGACACGCGCTGGCGGGGCGACACCCGCTTCGATCGCTGGATGGCGCAGCCGTTGAACAATGCCAGCCTCGTGCCCTTCGGGCTGTATGACCGCTGGGTGCCGGCGTTTGCAGCCTTGTTCGTGCAGCAGGGGCGTGACTGGCTGCGCTTCTACGAGGCGGCCGAAGCGCTCGGACGCCTGCCTGCCGACGAGCGGAACCTCCAGCTCGAATCGCTTCGCTGAACACGACGCGCCGCTGCGCTTGGGGCCAGTCGCCGTGAGCCTTCCCGGCCGATTCCGCTTCGCTCGATGTCAACCTGTTCGACGCGGTTTTGGCCTGCCACTCGTCGTAATCCCTTCTTTTAGCGCCGTTTGTCGTGGAATTGTTTGGCGCCCGGTCTCGTCCATTTTCTAGGCCGTCAGCCTCGCTGACCCGTGATTACAGCCGTACGCCTTGTACGCCGACCCCTTAGAAAAAGCCGTTCCAACGGAGGCTCCATGGACAACTTGACCGGTATCCTCGACAACAAGGGCACGCCCCTCGACAAGCAGAAATTCACCTGGAAGGAGATGGCGGGCAAGCCGATCAGCAAGCTCGACGACGATGCCTTCACCCGGGTGCGCATCATCCTGATGAACGGCGTTGAGACCGATGCGCTGCGCCTCAAGCATGGTATTGCCCGTATCACCGGCCAGCTGCGCGGCCCGCTTGCCGAGATCCGTCGCGTTGAGCAGCACCAGGCGACGATGATCAACTGGCTGATCTCCGCCGACCACTCACCGCTGGAAACGACCGTGGCCTATGAGCAGGTGGCCATCGAGGTCACCGCCGCCGTTGCCCAGACCGAGCCTGACCCCTATCAGGCCCAGACCTATCGCTTCGGCCTGTTGGAGGACTTCGACCACCTGTATCGCTACTCGGCGATGCTCGACCGTCTGGAAGGCAAGGATGCGAACAACATCCTGCAGGGCTACACCGACATCGTCCCGGGTCGACAGACCTCCGAACACCACCGCCATCCGGATAACGACCTGCGCGAGAGCTACGAAAAGAAGAGGCTGCGCTGATCACCAAGATTCACTGCGCGATGATCACGGCAGCCGAATTCCAGACCCATGATTACTATCAGAACATCGGTCCGCTGTTCGCCGATCCGTTGGCCCGTCAGCTGTACGCCGAGATCGCGTCGGTCGAGGAGCAGCACGTGACGCAGTACGGCTCGCTCGCCGACCCGCAGGAATCCTTCATGGAGAAATGGCTGGTGCATGAGGCGATGGAGGTCTACGCCTATGCCAGCTGTGCCGAACAGGAGACCAATCCGCGGATCAAGGCGATGTGGGAGCGCTTCCTGGACTACGAGCTGGGCCATCTGAACCTCGCCTGCGAGCACTTCAAGAACATCGAGCGCCGTGACCCGGCGGAGATCCTGGGCGGTCCGCTGCCCAAGATGATCGAGTTCAAGAGCCAGCGCGACTTCGTCCGGCAGGTGCTGGCCGCCGAGGTCAACCTGCGTTCGAACGGCACCCAGTACGTCGACAAGAGCCAGGAGCCGCAGAACTCGCTGGATTATCGCGCTCAGCTCAATTCCGAAGGCATTGCATCGAACATCGTGTCGGCGGGTTACCAATGGGCGCCGGGCGGCGAACTGATGGGCATGCGTAAGGTTTCTTGAGGAGAATTGACATGGCGACTTCCGCAAAACTCGGCACCAACTTCACCGGCGTGCAGATGTCCCCGAAGGACACCAAGCGCCTGCTCGATGCGGTCAACGAAATCCACCCGGATGTACCGGGTGACTCGAAGGGCATGATGATGGAGCGCACGACCCGTGCCGAAGAGGCCGATCGCATCGGCTCCGTGCCCGTCCCGGGCTCGGCCAAAGGCATGCTCAAATCCACTTTCGATATGGCGCTGGGCAAGAGCCCGGAGCTGCTGGTCGACAAACTCGGCGAGCGCCTGGCGTTCGAGCGCAGTGGCGTGCGGCTGTACGACGCCATGATCGCCAAGGCCAAGGCACTCGAGACGGCCGAGTCCGACCTGGTGCAGATGCTCCAGCACATCCGTGATGAGGAATTCGAGCACATGAACCTGGTCGCCGAAGCGATCGAGACGCTGGGCGCCGACCCGACCGCACAGACGCCGTGCGCCGACATCGTGGGCGTCAAGTCGCTGGGGGTGATGCAGGTGCTGACCGATCCGCGCACCAACATCGCTCAGGGCCTCAACGCGCTGCTGACCATCGAGCTCGAAGACAACGCTGCCTGGGAAATGCTCATCGAGCTGGCCGAAGCGGGCGGTCACCCCCGCATCGCCAAGGGCTTCCAGAAAGCCAAGGATCAGGAAGACGACCATTTGGTGAAGGTCAAGACGCTGCTGCGCCGGGATCTGCTCACTCAGGTCAAGTGATAACGTGTGCGCTTCATCCTTCAGCGTGCCTTCGGGCACGCTTTTTTTTGCCTGGTGGAAGGTGAGGGCCGGTCGACGCGCGCGACCCTGCGCCGGCGATCTGGTTATTGGGCAAGCGCGCCGTTGCGCTCCAGGCGGTAGGTGCTGATCGCTTCGTACACCGCTTTGCGCAGGCGGTTGATGCCGCCGATGGGGCGGTGTGCCGGCAACGCATGCCAAGGGTTGAACGAGAGGTTGTCACACGCGAGGTTCTGCTCGCGGCTATCGAAGTCCTGAGCTGGCAGGCGGATGTCGGCGACCGTCTCGAATGGAGCGATGGCTTCGTCCCATTCGATGCTGGTGTCCTCGATCGGCATGTAATACGCCGGGTTCTGGCGTTGCACCTGCAATTCGAAGCACGCCGGCACCCGGTCCAGCGACAGCTGCTGGTAAAGCGCGCTGCGCAGGAAGTTCGGCAGGTCGCGGTTCTGCTCGGGCAGCTGGTAGGTCGGGCAGTTTTCCGGTGCCGGAATGACCCGGTACTTGATGTTGTGCGGGCCGAGCTTGTACGGCGCCACGGAGCTGTAAATGGTGGATACCGGGCTCTCCGGCGCGGGTGCCAGGGTCTGCAGCGCGATGAACAGATGGCGCAGCTCCCAGCTGCGCGGATCGATGCTCGGGAAGAACGCCAGCGCTTTCTTGCCCTGCGCCTGGGCAGCGAAGTTGCTGCGGTATTCGGCGACATCACGGACGAAAAACACCGGGTGGTTGAACATCACGAAATCCTGCTCGCCGGCATGACGCGGATCGCGCGTGAGCTTTTCTCCCGGTACGTCGACGAGCTTGATCGCCATGCCGCGGGCATCCTTGATGCGGTCGAACTGCGGGTAGGCGTTGCCGTTGGACAGCCTTACCCAGGCCTGCCAGGTCTTGCCCGGCTCGCTGAACACACCCTGGCGCAGTGCGGGTTCCAGGTCAGCGCGCACACTGACCTCGGCGCGCACGCAGCCGTGCGCCTTGGCATGGGCATCGCGCAGCACGCGGGTGTTCTCACTGTGCTGCTCGACCACGGCGATGGCGTTCTCGATGATGGCCTGGGTATCGGCCGCCTCGGCCGGGGCGATCACCTCGTCGGTCGAGACCGGCCCGCTGTGCTTCACGTGGAACATCACGGCACCGATCGTCCCGCCGACCAGGCCGAGCGCGAGCCCGACGAGTAAAAGTCTGCCGAGCAGCCGTCCGAGCCAGAGCCAGATTGTCTTGAGCATGGCAATTTCCTTTTGCAGATCAGAGGCAGACCGGGCCGGGGTTGTAGGGGCGAGGCGGCAAGTCCTTCAGGCGCGATTCGAAGGACGGATTGCCGAGAACCTTGAGGTACTCCACCAGTGCCCAGCGTTCCGCAGGGGCCAGCGCGCGGCCAATCACGCCATTGCCACGGCAGCCGGCCCGAAATTCGTGGCCCCGGTTGCTGTTGCCGGTGATCGAGGTATCCAACAGAAAACCACCCTCGAAACCTTCGGTGCGGATGCCGACATGCTGGGGGTCGTATTCACGGCTACCAGTCCAGAAACGCGTCTGCCGCTCGGCGACCGGCGAGAGGAGCTGAAAGAGCGAGGGGACCGAGCCGTTATGCAGGAAAGGCGGTGTCGCCCAGATGCCATCCAGCGGGCGCGCCTTGTAGCCGCGCAGTTCCTGCACGCCGATGGGCAGGCCGAAGCCGTCGAACTCGGCACGTTCGTCTGGTCTGATGCCCGCGTCGCGATAGGCGCGCGCTTCGACATAGGCGGTGATATAGGCGAGCCCTTTGGCGCTGGACACCTGGGTCAGATCCAGCGGGTCCGATGTCTTGCCGAACAGGCGCACGTCCAGCCTGTCCAGTTCGGCCTGGGTCCAGCCGAGGCGGGACAGGTCGAAACGATGGTCTGCGATGTTGTCGGCCGTGGTCGGGTCGGTGCCGACCACTGTCGTGGGAATCACCGGCATGTGCCACTCCGGGTCGCGGTCGGGCGCGAAGCGCTTGGTCACCGGTTTGGGCTTGGCGTCGTGGCAATGAGCGCAATTCTCCCGGTACAGCGCACGCCCACGGCTGGCCTGTTCCACGTCGATGTTGCCTAGAATCGCTTCGGGCCATCGCGGGGGTGCCAATCGCATGAGCGTGGTTTCCAGCGTGTGCAGATCACGCACGCGGACCCCGGAGGCGTAGCGCTCGGCTTCCGTTATCGGCGCGCCGTTCTCGTGCATCAGTTGCAGCCGCGCACCCACGCCCAATGCCTCACCGATGTTGCGCGCCATCGGTTGCATGGCCGAACCGTTCCACTGCACCCAGTCGAACTTCCAGATGTCCCACACTTGCGGATAGCTGACCGGCGCATTGGCAACGCGGTAATTCGCTGGATCGAGGGCATCGCCGAACACCATGTTTGCGATGCGACCGAACGCATCGGTACGGCCAAAGCCTTCTTCGGTGGGGTAGAGCCCGCGATGCCAATCGTTGTAGGCCGTGCCGAGCAGGCGGTCGAGCACCCGTTTGAAATCCTGACGCAACTGAGCGCGGTCGCGTTCGTAGCGTTCCCCAAGCACTCTTTGGGCGAAACGGCGGAACTTGAGTGGGTTGTAGTAGGTGAAGGCCATGCTCATGCCGAGTGCTTGGCCGAATGAGCCGCCGCGCAGCGTCGGTACAGTCGAAGCCAACGAGTGCATCGCGGCGCCACCGTCGATGCGAACGGCCTGCCCGTTGTAGCGCAGCTCGCCGGTGTGACAGGCCGCGCAGGTCACGTCCAGATAGGCGCGACCGGTCTCGTCGTCCTCGTGGCGGGCAAAACCGACCGGCAGATTGCCGGGGTTCAGCGCGGTGGGTTGTTGTGCGGGATCGACCAGAAAGCCGAAGCGGGCGAGGTAATCGGGCGTGGCGAACCTGTCCTGACTAAAGGGCCGCTCCAGCGCACCAAACCAGTCGTACTCCAGCCCCTTAACCTGGGTGCCTTGCGGCGTGTAGTAATAGGTTTGCCGATCAGCCTCGCTCCATTGGTCAAGATAATGCAGCGCCTCGGGTGCTTCGTACTCTGGAAGGTTCGGGTAGGCCACAAAATACAGCCCGATCCCAGCCGCTAGCACGGCCAATCCCACCAGCCCAAGCAGGGCGCATCGTAGCAATCGCATCGGTACATCCTTGTAGCGTCATGGCGAAAGCGCGTTTATGGCAGGGTTGTGGGGTGATGGCAATATGCCCTGAGCGCTAATGCTTACGATTGTGGATTCGTTGGATGCAAAGAGAATTTGCGCTTCAAATTACTATGGATCCTTCGGCGCCAAAGTAATCTAATGGATCAATAGACTGCTGTATCAAGCGAAGAGGCTGCCGTGATCCCGAACTAGGGAAAATAAAATGTTGGTGGTTTGTAAAAGCTAAGGCATTGAGGGCAGTGCGGCGACAAACCATAACTTTCTACTATGAATAAAAGCCCTGAGTCAGGATCTTCCAGCACATCGAACCAGCAGTCTGATTGACGCCTTGCCAAAGGCGAAAGTCTTAACATTGAGCGCTAATGGATTCCTTAAGTTTCGCTGTACGAATTTTTAAGCCTTCAATTAAGCTTGCAGCTGCTAAGCTTAACTTACCTCAATTAGCACTTTGAGGATCCGTGCATTTCATTTCTGACAACGCTTTGCCCTTGGCGTCGACAGTACACCTTTGGACATGCTCCCTGGTTCTTCATTCAGAAGATAGTTAAAATCAAAACTGACGGCGCTGCCATGAAACTCTATTTTTGAAAAGCCTGCATATGAAAAATCATTTGCCAGAGACAGGCCGTTCATTTCACAAATATCCTTTCGTTCGACAACAGCCCAGTCGTCCTTAGGGTTTATCAGTTCAAGTCTAAGGCATGGATATGGCGACTCCGAATTGAATCGCGTATATTTGAATAACAGACCTTCAGCTCTCTTAGCATTAACTTCCACTGCATACCGATATACATCCGTATCGGCAACGGAATAAGCCGGCGCAACGCCTAATGCCAATGCAGCAAGCAACATATTCCAGCGCATACTATTCATCTATGTACCTTGATCTTCTTAAGAAACGATCACTGGGTAGGTTTTGTGGCCAATTTGACCGGTTTTTTATCACACTGCTAAATCGTGCAAGATCGTTACTCGCCACATATTCTTGGAGCAGGGCGCGAATATCCGGCGTGTAATCTCCTCGGTAACGCAAGTCCACCAACATGTCCTTTATTTTTGGATGAAGCGCATCCCAATCTGTAGCTCCGTACGCTTCAATAACATCTCTCTTTTCACATATCCTTCTGACATCCTTCTCCATAAACTCATACACAAAGACAAACAAGTCATGCTGTTGCTTTCTTGTGATATGTGTAGATCTAATTCTTGCGGTTGCGGAGTTCAAATAATCACTCGCCTTGCTTTTAGTAAGCCCCTTGCCACCAGACAGCCAAGATAGCAGCGGTTCTGAAATACCAACGCACTCTAAATCATCTTTCACATTTGGCTGATGACCGACATCATAACCCCGACCTATGGTTACCCCGGAAGCGCCAACCGGAGGCCAGTGGGGCACCCTACTGAAAAAAAGAGAGTCTTCAATATCGTTCCCTTCAGCATCAAATGTTAGCTGCCCACGCGGAACTTTTAGCCACTTAAGGTCATTTTCATCGTCTATGAGACTAAAGTTGTTCATTAATCCGATGGTCTGAATATGCCACGCTTCCCTGTCCTCACTAAAACCATGCTGCCCAACCAGTTCGCCCCACCAGCTCAACTTTTCGATCCGCTGCTTTTCCACCTCCCAAACAAGGTTCGGCTTTCCGGGCTCTTCCGCTAACAATGGATCGAGCTCATCCCACTTGTCCTTTTTCCAGAACCACTCACTTTCGTACTTGGTGATCAATTGCCCGAGCACTTGAGCGTGCCAAGGCTTGGCCAGGGCTGCTTGGATTTCAGTGCTGGTCAATACGCCATCCTTATCGGTATCGGCGATATCGTAGAGTCGAGCGAGCGTTACGATTGGGCCGCCATCGGCCTTGCTGATCTGCGCCCGGTAGTTGTGCTGTTCGTCTGCGCTCAGCAGGCCTTTGGCATTGAAGGCGTAGGCGAGCTTTTCGACGGGCGTTCCGGTTTCCTCGACGCACTGGAAGCCTTCCCACTCCCACGGACTGTGACGAGTAGTGATCAGCTCCTGCTCGGCGAGCCAGCCGTCGATGGGGTTACCGTTAGCGTCGGCGAACAGGCCGTCCAGCCGCCACCAGTGCATGGTGTTGTCAGCGCCGTCCTTGATCTGAATCTTTCTCGAAGCGGGGAGCCCATCCAACAGGGACTGCGGAATGATCAGGTCGACGCCGATCTGCGTGCCGTCGTCGTCCAGCGTGGGTGGATTATCGGCATTGATGTCGTCCCGGTGCGGAATCAGTTTGCTCGCACCTTTGTAGATCTTGAGCAGGGTTTTCTGGTCGTCCGGCAAGCGGCTGGCCCAGGCGCGGCTCTGCGCGATGAAAGCGGGCACATCGTCACAGCTGAACAGTTCGACATGGACCATGTGCTGAGCGGCGCTGTCGTGGTTCTGGTACAGACCGGAATGGCCAATAAGTTCACCCGCCTTGATCGGCACTCCCCTGTTAAGAACGACTACCTTGTCGTATTCCGCTGGCTCGCTGTGCGGTTTGAGCAGGCTGGTGGACACATAGCCCGTCAGGTGCCCCTCGTCGTCAGCTGATAGGGCGGGTTGTGCCGTCCCGCTGACCAGACTGACCAGCTTGCTGAATTCGCCTTCCACTCTGCCGATGGTGATCTCGGCACCTTTGGACAGCTCCGACAGCTTAGTGGTGCTCTTGCTCGGGCCGGCGCGAACGCTCAAACCCTGGTTTTGCGTGTTGACGGTGTAGCGCCTGGTTTCCCAGAAGGCGGGGCGCGGCAGGTCCGGTTGCGCCTGGTAGCCCGCCCAGTCCAGCAAATGCATGTACAGGCTATACAGGGAGATGCTTGGAGGGGTTTGCCCTCAACGATGCTGCCGCCAGCGTTCTTCAGTGGTGGCGGTTGCAGGCTGTGCTTGACCAGAACGAACCCCGTGGAAAAGGGTGCACGTTTGACCAAGGGAATGTCGTCGGTGAATTCGCTGACCGGGTAGCGCTCATCGATGCGGTAGGCGACCACCTCTCCGTCGGCGATACAGCGCAAGCTCGACTGGTCGAATGCAACGGCTGTGCCTTCGTCGAAATGCACGCCTCCATGCCATAAGCCGTTCTCGCCGGTGGGGTAGAACCCACCCTTGGCTTGCGCCATATGAGTAAGCAGCTGCAGCGGGTTGCAGTTGGTGTCCTTGCTGGGGAATGGGTATGCCCAGTTGATCGGCTTGTGGTCGGCCATTGATGTTTCCTTACTGTTCGAGCTGGCCCGATGGCCATCCTTGCCTAGCCTGAGAAGTTGAGCGAGCGCTTGTGTTTGCTGGCTACCTTGGCTCCCTCGCTTGGTGGTGCCTGCTCCAACAGGTGCCCCGCCTTATCGCTATCGGCCATTCCCGGCAACATCGGTGACTTGATCTTGATCCCCGAGCCCTTACCCGGCGCGCCGCCAGCGTTGATTCGCACCAGCGGGCCGGAGACGGTGATGCCGCCCGGGTCGAGCTTGATGAAGCTGCCGCCGGCTTTGAGGGTCAGTTCGACGCCGGCTTCGATGACCATCTTCTGCCCGGCCTTGAGGTGGATCTCGCGACCGGCCTTGGTCAGCTGGGCGGTGCCGAGCTTGATGTGCTGGGTCTGGCCGACGGTGAAATGGTCGTCGGGTTTGACTTCCACCTTGCGGTCGCCGGCAACGGTCAGGTGTTCTTCGGCGCGGAATTCGCTGTAGCTGTTGGCTTCCACCGTGTCGTGGCGTTCATGGCCGACGCGGATCTTCTGGTCGTGCTCGATGTTCTCGTCCCAGTCGCGCTGGGCGTGGATGTAGATCTGCTCGGCGCCCTTGCGGTCTTCGATGCGCAGTTCGTTGTAGCCGCCACCGCCGGGTGAACTCAGGGTCTTGAATACCGTGCGGGTCTTGTTCGCCGGTAGGTCATAGGGGACCTGGTGCTCCTTGTGGTACAGGCAGCCGGTCACCAAGGGTTGGTCGGGATCGCCTTCAAGGAAGGTGACCAGCACTTCCATGCCGACACGCGGGATGGCGATGCCGCCGTAGCGGTCGCCGGCCCAGCTCGAGCTGACGCGCAGCCAGCAGCTGGTCTTGTCGTCGGCCTGGCCGTGGCGATCCCAGAAAAACTGAACCTTGACCCGACCGTATTCATCGCAGTGGATTTCCTCACCAGGCGGCCCGGTGACGACGGCGGTCTGGCTGCCCAGCACCTTTGGTTTGGGATGACGCAGAGCGGGGCGGTAAGGGATGTCCCAGGGGTGGCGGTAAAGCGGTTGCGGTAGCCTTGGGTAAAGTTCGAGTCGCCTGGAGCACCCTCTCCCAGAGGGGAGAGGGTGCTGTCCGCTGTGGGCAGGGGATGAGGTGATTGATTCCTCCAACACCTGCGGCTGCTTGCCTTCATGCAGTACTTCGGTCAGCAGCCACAGGTCATTCCATTCGCGGCGCGGGTGGTCCGAGATTTCCAGCAAATGACCGCTGACGAGCCTGGGCTGGTCGCTGCGGCCTTCGGCCTGGCGGAAGTCGGCGCGGTGGCGTTCGAGGGTACGCTGGGCAAGGTGTTTACCGAGCGAGCGGTCGGTGAAGTGGCCCGGATAATCGTAATCCTCCAGCGCGAGCGGCTCTGTACCTGGGCGCTGCTCGTTATGGCTGGCTTCCATCACCAGGCGTGGTTGTTCGAAGTCGTAATCGCGCCGGCTTACCCGATTGGGTCGGGTTTCCAGGCGAACGGCGAAGCGTTTGATGACCGGCTCGTCAGCGACCAGACCGCTGTCCTGCAGATACGCGGTGGGCTGGCCAAGGCGGGGAAAGCTGGTCTGGTCATCACCGAATACCAGCACATGACCCTTGGCGCTGTGCTCGAAGTGGTAGTGGATGCCTTCTTCCTCGCACAGGCGTTGGATGAAATGCAGATCGGTTTCGTCATATTGGGTGCAGTAATGGCGCTGCGGATAAACGAAGGGACCGAGCTGGAAACGATAGGCGTCTGCCTGAATGCCGTGGCCCTCGAGCACTTGCGCGATGATCTGCGGTACGGTCAGGTGCTGGAAGATGCGTTGGTTTGTGCGATGGGCGAGGTAGGCGATCTGCGGCACCAGTGTCAGCCTGTAGCGGGTCAGGCGTTTGCCGGATTCACCCTGCGCGACGCGGTGAACCAGGCCATGAATGCCATCGCCGGCGGGCGAAAGCGCGAGGAAGGCGGGGCGGTGGAGTAAGTCTTTGAGGTCGAGGTCGGCACGCTCGCTGACCAGCTCCAGATCGAAGCGATAAGGCTGGCTGATAGCCTCATGGCCGGTAAAGGCGAGCACCTGTAGATCGTGCTCAAGGTCCGTGAGGGTCAGGCTGAAATGGGTTTGATTGGCCGCGTTGAACATGGCGCTTCCTTGTGTCGTGTCATCGGGCCCGCCCAAGCCAGCGCTGCAGGCGGCTCGGTGCGGGGCGCAGAAATGCGTCCAGTAATGGGTGCAGGCTGGCGGCCCGCTCGCTGATGTCGAACGCCAGTGCGGCGCGCAGGGCAGGCCAGCCGTGTGCGGGGAAGGTCGGTGGGCATCGCAGCGCCTTGTCCAACGCCATCGCGCGAGCCTGCTTGGCACTGAGGCGGCGGAACGGATGCTGCCCGGACGCCAGTTCGAACAGCAGGCAACCGAGTGCGTAGATATCGCTGGCGGCCGACGGCTCGGCCCCTCGAGCAGTTCCGGCGCAGCGTAGCGGGTGGTCCAGGCCTTGAAACGTGTGCGCGACAGACGTGGCAGGTTTGCCAGCAGGCCGTCGATGGGCTGCCCGAGACCGTAGTCGAACAGGCGCAGGCCGTCATCGGCGAGGATCACGTTGCTTGGCTTGATGTCGCCGTGGATCACGCCACGGCTGTGCGAATACTCCATCGCCTGGAGCAGGGGCACGGCGATGTCCCGCAACGCTTGCCCCGCGAGGCCCTGAGGTTGTTCAGCAAGTAGCTGGTCGAGTGTCGGCCCTTTGAGTAGCTCGAGGGTAATGAAAGCCCGTTGGCTGGCGGTATCCACGTCGAAGCCGAACAGGCGCACCACATGGCGGTGGCTGAGCCGGGCCGTCAGGGCGAATTCGCTGTAGAGCAGTGCGTGCGCATCGGGGTACTCGGCGAACTCGTCGCTCAGGGTCTTCAGCGCCACAAAGGGTTCCGGATCGCCGAACTGTTCGCGCAGCAGGTCGCGTGCCCGGTAGACCGCGCCCATGCCGCCGACGCCGAGCAGCCGCTCGATCAGGTAGCGACCGGCAAGGATGTCTGGCAGCTCGCCAGGCGCGATCGACGGGGTCGGCGCTGCCGGTGCGCTGGACGTTGTCGCGTTGGCAGCGAACGCGAAGTAGGTCAGGTCCGAATCCAACTCGGCGCGTAACGGATCGGTCATCGGCGGATCACCACGGCACTGAGGTTGTCCCGGGCCGGGCCGTCCAGCACGGCATCGAAGAGCCGCTGCAGGGCCAGACTCGGCGACGGCGCATCAAGCGCCGCACCAAGGCTGTCCGGCGTCAGGCTCTGGTACAGCCCGTCGCTGCACAGCAGCAGGGTATCGCCCGGATGGACGTCGAACTCAAGGATGTCCAGCACCAGCTGCTCGCCGGCGCCGATGGCGCGGGTAAGGGCATGGGCGGCGGGATGACGTGCGGCCTGCTGTGGGCTCAGTGCCTGCTCGTCGATCAGCTGCTGCATCAGCGAATGATCGCGCGAGAGCTGATACAGCCGCCCACCGCGCCAGAGATAGCAGCGGCTGTCACCCGCCCAGACGCAGGCCGCGCGCGTCGTCGATCAACAGCGCAACCACGGTGCTGCCGATCACCGGATCGGGTTGGTCGGCTGTTACCGTGAGGTCGTGTCCAAGGCGCCGGTTGAGCGCGTGCAGGCAGTGACGCAGGGCGATCAACCGCTCCGGCAGGCTGCCTTCAGGCAACTCAGCCAGATGCTCGACGATCAGGCGGCTGGCCAGCGCGCCGTTGTGATGCCCGCCCATGCCGTCGGCGACGACCCAGAGACCCTTCTCGGGCACGTTGAGGAAGGCATCCTCGTTACGGGCGCGGACCTTGCCGGTATCGGTCCGCGCCGCGCTGCGCCAGGTACAGGCCGGGCGTGTCATGGTCATCACAGGGTCGCCGGCAACTTGAAGTCACGCAGCAGCGCGATGTCGAACGGGTTCGGCGAGCGCTGGCTGTGCAGCAGGAAGTTGGCGTGGCGACCATCAAGGTTGGCCTTGAGCATCAGGACGTCACGGCCACTGTGATAGTCGACCTGCATCAGGTCCAACAGGCGGAACAGCGACCAGGGTCCGGTATTTTTCTCGATGCCCACGCGTCGCCCGCCCAGCTCTTCCACGACCAGGTTGGTGCGGCCTTGCTCGGCATCGGCCGGCCAGGTGAAGGCGGTCTGCAGGATGGGACCGTGACGGTATTCAAGATGCTGGTCGCCGAAGCGGAAGTCGGCACGGCCCAGGCTCGAATCCAGCGAGTAGGGCTCAAGCTTGAAGCGAATCTGCGGCTCGTTGGGGTTTTCCGCGAAGAAACTGCGGCGGATCGTCTGCGCGTGACGCATCTGCGCCAGGAATTCACGCGACAGTGGCAGCCCGCGACCATCGACACGGCGTACCTGATAGCCACCCGCGGTGCCGCTGACAAACGGCTTCAGGTAGCGCTCGAAAAACCCGTCGGCAACCCCCTGTGCCTTGAAGAATTCCCGGAAATCGGCAATGGCCACATCGCTCTGGCTGTTGGCGCTGAAGGGGTAACGCTGGCGCAGCGAGCCCTTGTAGAAGGCATACAGCTCGCCCTGGTAGCGCTGGTTCAGGTAGTGATAGGCGTCGTTGAGCACCAGCGACCAGCTGTCCTCGGCGAGGAGGCCAAGCCAGTTGCCGATCGGCTGGGGCAGGCGCGCCGCGCTGGCGCGCAGCTGGTTGATCGCGTCGCGCTGGCCACCCATGCGGGCCTTGGCCAGCTCGAAAGCCGCCTGATCGGGGGCGCTGGCGTGAGCCAGCCCGGCCAGCTGCAGTTGCAGGGCGTCGAGCGCTTGCAGGGTCGGAATCAGCTCGGCGCTGGGGCCCGCGTTCTCGTCCAGCAGCCGATGCAAGGGTTCGAAGCGCCGCTCCAGGGTTTTGCGCGCGGTATCCGGCAGGTTTTTCGCCAGCGCCGCCTGCGTCTGCTCGGCGGCAGCCGAGGCAAGCCGGGCCGCTTTGCCGAGCTTGCCATTGGCGCCGTTGAGCGCCTCGGCCGCTTCCGCCGCGTCACCCGCAGCTTCTGCGGCCCCGGCAAAGCGCGTGTTGTCGCGAACCTCGACCAGCAGCTGCAGCAGCGGGGAGTTGGCGGCGGTCAGCCCACCGAGCAGCGTCGCGCCCTGCGCGGTGCCGGCGATGGGTTCCAGGTTCAGCTGCGCCACGGCTTCGGCCCAGTAATTGGCGTAGTCGCGGAAATACAGCTGCTCCATATCGACCATCAACCGGCCAAGGTCCTTCAGGCTGAGGCTGTCGCCTTCGCCCAATACCCAGTTGTCGCGCAGAATGTCCCGTACCAGGTCGCTGCCCTGGGCAACATAGAAGCTGTCATAGCCGTTGCGGGTGTAGAAGCCGGGAATCGCATAGTCGCTGCCGCCGAACAACGCGCCCTGCGGCCCGAGGCGCTGGCTGAAGCGATAGTCCGGCAGGCTGTGCGCTTGATCTCGCAACATGCGGTAGACGACATTGGCCAGCGATTCGCTGCGCAGCACCTGGCGTGCCTCGGCAACCAGCGGGTCGTTGAGCGTGTGCGGGGTGAAGCCTTCCTCGAGCAGGCGCTTGAAGTGCGTGTTAAGGCCATTCTGCGCGACGGCATTGCCGGCGTAGCGCAGCGACGAGTCGGCGGCCAGCCAGTCCTCGAGGAATCCGTTGTCACGTCGTTCAGCCAAATTGAGCATCAGGTAGGCGCGCAGGCTGCCCAACAGCCGCTCGCGATCGCCAAGGTTGGCCCGAATCTGAGCCTCGAGCTGGCGGGCGACACGTGGCAGGAGCAGGCGTTCGAGTTCGCGCCGGTAAGCCTGGTGCAGCGTCGGGTCGACATGTTCGCCCTGGTAGAGACCGCCGCGTTGCAGATAGGACACCTCGTTCTTGTCCGGGAACACCAGGGTTGCGGCGTAGCTGGTATCCAGTGCCTTGAGGATACGCAACGCATCGTCCTGTTCGGCGATACCGTCATGCTCCCGGTCCAACTGCTCGGCCAGGCTGCGCAGCTGCTCAAGACGCTCGTGATTGCCGGAGAAATTGTGTGCCCAGATCGCCCCGAATAGCGCCAGGCAGGCGAAACTCGCGGCATACAGGGCACGCTGGCCCCAGTCGATGCGTCGTACTTCCTTCTGGTCCAGTCCGGCCAGGTCGGCTTCGGGAAAGATGACCCGACTGAGCAGGTGGTTGATGAAGCGCGCCCGGCCGCTGCGGAAGGTCGGCAGTGCACTGCTCGACAGGCCGAGGTTGCGTCCGATACCGCTCGTCAGGGGATCGAGCGACCCTTCCAGCTGCGGCGCGCTGGTCAGATAGAAGCCGCGTAGCTGGCTGGCGCGCTGGTAACGATTGCCGGAAAAGGCGAGCTCGATGAACAGACACAGGCGCTCGCCGATCTGGCCGAGCTGGTGCGGAAAATCGAGGATGCGGCCACGCCGTTGGGTGTCGCGCTCCTGGTGCATGCGCAGGATGACCTGGCTGTTGAGCCGGCGCAGCAGCTCTTCGAATTCACTGCGGATCACGCCGACATCGGTACCGTCCTGTTCCTTGCGGAAACTGGCGCCAAGCACCTGGTCGCTTTCCTCGCGTGATAACTGATCGAAGAACTCGTCGAAGCCCAGGATGCTGTCCGCCTTGCTCAGCACCAGATAGACGGGAACATCGGCACCCAACCGTTGATGAATGTCATGCAGGCGCTGGCGACTCTGGCGCGCCAGGGTTTTCGAGCTCGTGTTCGCTTGCATGCAGCAGCGATTCGACGGGGATGTTGACCAGCACGCCGTTGAGCGGGCGGGCGCGGCGACGGCGCAGCAGCTGCAGCAGTGTGTCCCAGGCCTTGGCATCGACCGTGGCGTCGGGCTGGGTCAGGTAGCGTCCGGCGGTGTCGATCAGCACGGCGTGGTCGGCGAAATACCAATCGGCATAACGGGTGCCGGAGACGTCCTTGGTCAGACGCTGGTTCTCGCCACGGTTGAGCGGAAAGTCCAGCCCGGAGAAGTCCAACAGTGAGGTCTTGCCGCTACCCTGGGGGCCGAGCAGGAGATACCAGGGCAGCTCGTTGCGCCATCTTTCGCTGCGGCCACGGTACAGGCTGGAACTCTTCAGCGTGCGCAGTGCATCGCGATGACGCTGACGCAGGATCGCCTGTTCCTCGCTGATCAGGCCGTCGCGGCGCAGCCGCTCCTGAGCGTCGTCGTCACTGGCTTCGGCCTGCTTCTGCCGGGTGCTGCGCCAGCTGGCGAAGACCATGAACAGACCCCAGGCCAGGCAAAGACCGGCGATGGTCAGCAGGCGACTGGTCGCCGACTCCCAGAACTTGTAGTCGTCAACGGCCAGCAGCGGGCCGACGAACCATACCAGCAGGATGAGGATCAGCAGCAGGCATAGGCTCCATACCCAGGTCCTGCGGAAAAACGCGGCAAGCTTGCCGAAAAATCCTTCATGGCGTCACGTCCTTGTTACGGCTTGGGCTCGACCTGCAAGGTCGGATCGGTGGATTGGTAAGGTTGCAGAACGGCGTTGCGCTGTTCGTCCAGTACCCAGGCAAAACCGGCATACAGCATGCCCAGGCAGGTCAGGGTGAAGAGCGCAACCATCCACCACGGGACGATGCGAACGAGGCGCCGGCGGGTGTCCTTGAGCCCTTGCCAGTGCGGAGACACTTCACGGGGCACGTCGCCGCGAAGCTGGCGGATCTGCCGGTACAGGCTGTCGCGTACCGCTTCGAGCTCGAGCATGCCGCGTGGCATCACCCGATACTTGCCTTCGAATCCCAGCGACAGGCAGAGGTACATCAACTCCAGCATCGGCAGGTGTTTGACGGGATTGCGGGACAGCCGCTCGAGCAATTGGAAGAACTTCTCCCCGCCGAAGGTCTCGTTGTGGAACGAAGACAGCAGGCTCATCTGTGACCACTCGCTCTCATTGCCCCAGGGCGTGGTGACGACCGCCTCGTCGACGGCGGTGCAGAGCACGTAGCGTGCGGCCATGACCTGGCTGCTTTCGGCGCCATCGTGCAGGGCGCGATGCTCGAACAGTTTCAGTTCGCTCGACAGGCGCTGGTTGAGCGCCTGCAGATCCTCGCCCTCGTAGCTGTGCTTGAGCCGCACGACTTCGGAGAGCAGCGAGGAGGCGGCCGCGACCAGGGGGTTGAGGCTGATATTGAAGGTCTCTGCCGGGCGCAGGCGCGCCGCGTAGATCATGCGCTCTTCGAGCTGCTCGAATTTGGGCGCCGCGCTGAAATCCGTCAGCGGGCTTTGCGCCGGGGCGTCGCCGTGGCGATTGAGGATGACGGTCTTGTCATCCTGTGCGTAGTCCATTTCTCTGATCATGTCGGTCAGTTCCTGATCGCCCAGAATTTCAGCTCAAGCCCGGAGAACTCCCCCGGACACGTGGAAGGCGAAGCCGCCGGAGCGCTCGAGTTGCGCCAGCTCCTCGGAACTGAGCTCGAGCGCAAAGTACGTCTTGCCGGCGTGGAAAGGGATCTGCCGTGGTGCCACCGGCAGCGGCTTGACCTTGATGCCGGGCAGGTGCAGGTTCACCAGCTGGCGGATCCGCTCCACCGGGCCGACCTTGAGGTGCGCCGGCAGGCGCGTACGCAGCTCCTCCGAGTCGCATTGGGCGCTGGCGGCGAGCACGAACGAGGCGCTGCCCAGCAGCTTGTGGTCATGCAGCGGCGAGACCTGGATGCCGTACTGACGCTGTTGCAACAGGAGTTCGATGGCGTGCTGCTCCAAGACCATCGACAACACCTGGCGGATCGCATCCATCAGCTTGCGGAACGACACGCCCTGGTCGTTGTGCAGGTAGCGACCCTCCAGGCGCGGACGCTTGGTCTCGCTCGAGAAGGTTGCCAATTCGCCAAGCAGACCCAGCAGTTCCCGATAGATCTGTTCAGGGTGGACTCGGTCGATGCCAAGGTAGTGACGCAGCACGGGTTCGTAGCGGTTGATCAGCTGCAGCATCATGAAGTCGCCCACCTCGGCACCGCCCACCTTGCCGGTGGCACGGATGCGCTCGGCGAGGATGTCGCCGCGGTGTCCGAGCATGCTGATCACTTCCTTGAGGCAAGACAGCAGGTAGCTCGACGCCTGGAAGTCGACAAAGGTCGGAATGTATTCCGGATCCAGGCTGATCACGCCGTCCGGTGTGGTGTCGAGGATGTCGCACAGCTTGAGCTTGACGTAGGCCTGATCGCTCTGCTGCTCGCCGAGCAGCAGGCGGAAGTCCGGCCTTGCAGTGCTGACCTGGCTGCTGCTCGTGTCTCCGGCGTTGGAGTCGGTGACCTCTTCATCGAAGGCGGTGTAGCGCGCCAGTACGTCCTTCTGCTCGGGGCGCCGGCACTCGATGTGATTGCCGGTGACCAAGGGCAGCGCCAGGTAGACCGGTGTATTGCTCGTATTGGGCGGTACATCGAGGGCGAGCGGTTCGCGCTCGGCACCGATCTCGAACAGGCTGCCGTCGGGCAGCAGGCCATTGGCCTGGCTCACCACCAGCTTGCCCATATTCAGAAACTGACGGTCGATCTCCAGCTCGAAGAAGCCCCACGCGTAATGACCCAGCTTCTGGGTGCGTTGCTTGAGCTGCGCATCGTAGTAACGGTCGTTCTGCTGGAAGTGCTGTGGGCGCAGCAGCATGCCTTCCTGCCAGACCACCTTGTTCATGCTCATCGCCCGGACTCCTTGGCGAGCGGGTCGACCGGCTGGATGCCGCGCTCGTCGAGGCGCAGCTCGATGCGGTTCTGGGCCCTGTGCCGGATGGGAATCACGAAGCGCCAATCCGACTCTGGGAGGTCGCGATACGCGGCCAGTACACCTACGTAGCGGCTGCCGTCTTGCACGTAGACCTTCAGGTCGCGCTGCTCACCCGGGCGCAATTCCAGCTCTTCCTGAATCACCAGGTCGGGTGCGAGGACTTCCTTGGGGCGTTGGTAGAGCGAGAAGAAATCGGCGTTCTCGAAGGCCACCGGATGCTTGAGTTCGAGCAGACGCACCACGATTGGCGAGGGCCGGTCGTTGAGGTCGGGGTTGAGCCGATCACTACCGTGCAGTGTCAGGTCCAGCTTTGTCAGGCTGGAGTTGGGCGAGAGCGCCGAACAGCCGCCGACAAGAGTCAGTGCCGCTAGCAACGCAGCGGAAAAAAAGCGAGACATGGGCATCATCCTTGAAGATCGGTATTGAGGGTGGCGATAAGGCGGACCTGCTCCTCGTAGGCCTGTGCGAAATCGCGGGTGAACAGGCGCTCGCGCCAGTCGTCGTCCTGCTGCAGGTGCTGGTGCAAGCGCCGGTAGGCACGCCAGCGGCTTCCCGCCGTGGCGATCATGGGTTTTCGGTCGCGCTCGAAGCGCATGACCAGTTGCTCGGGCGCGAGCTGCTCGAGCATCGCCTTGGCCGCGGCGCGGCTGCCGGCGACTAGCGCAACCTGGTGTGCCTGCAGGTCGCGGAAGGCGCGTCCGACAGCCTGTTCCGCCGGCAATTGCCCGCTTTTGCCGCCGCGTAACAAATGGTTCAGCGCCTCGCAGCTGTCGACGCCATGCTTGAGCGGATTGTTACCGGCACTTTGTACGGTGGTCAGCGACAGGCGCATTTCGTTTTTCAGCTCGCTGCGGGTGCGGAGCGCTTGTTGCAGCCCGCCGACTGACTGCCGGAGCAGGGCGGCTGCCTTGAGCGCCAGCGCCTGGCGGGCCTCCTCGTCAAGATCATCGAGCGGGACGCCCAACGCTTGGCCGAAGCGCGTCCAAAAGTCGGCGTTCAGCTGCTCAGGTTCAGGCATGGGTTTGGCCTGCGTTGCCGGCGGGGCGGCGACCAGTTGCGGGACCTGCAGATTCTCCTCGTCGATCTGGGCGTAGTCGCGCTGCTGGGCATGCGCCCGTGGCGGTGCCAATACCGCGGCCAGGTCATCGACCTGGGCGTATACCCGTTCCTGCTGATCCATGGCGGTCAGCGGATCGAGATCAAGAAAGGCATCGTCCGGAATGATGCTACCGGCCGGTTGCGGTCGGCCCAGCTCGCCATCGAACGCGGCTGGGTCCTGAATCAATCGCGCGCGTATTTCGAAATCGCCAAGGCAATACACGCTACCGTGCTCGATACGCTGAGCCTGGCCCTTCATCAGGCTGGCGCCGGTGTCCTTGAGCAGGATGCCGTTGCTGCTGGTGTCGGTAAGGAAGAAGGCGCCGTTGCGGTAGCTCACCTCGGCGTGACGCCCGGACAGTACGCGCTTGCGGTCCGGGATGACCCAGTCGCAATCCTGGTTTCGCCCGATGATTCCGCCGGCCTGTTTGAATGTCTTGCTGCTGATCAGCCCCGGCACGAACTGCTGGGCGCTGACCATATCGAAAACCAATTCCATGGTTCTGTGCTCCTGGTGGATCAGTTGCGGCGGGTGGAGGCCTGCGGATCGCCCAACGGACGATAGTCATCGTCGTTGAACTTGTAGTTGCCGGAGCAGCCGGCAAGGGCGAGGGATGCGGCGAGTAAGACGGGGGCGCAATAGCGGGCTAGCACGCGATTTCCTCCTTGAAAGCGTGTGGGCAGGCGGCCCGCGCGGCGGCGGACGCAGCGCGAGACTCAGGCTGAGCATTGAAGTTCACCCATGTATCCCTGTGGGTGAACGAGATCACGAAAAACGGCCGGCTCAGGTTTGAAACGAGAGCTGGGGCTATAAATGAAGCGTGTCTGGCGATGCGGCTAGGCGAAGGCGCGAGCGCTGTTTTTGTTGATGGCTGCCATTCGCTCTGCGGCCTGGTTGTCTTCAATGGCGCGCCATTGCGCGACCAGCTCGACCAGATCCGCCCGTGCCGCGTGCTCACCGAACACGCTGCGTGGCGTCACCAGACGCTCCGCCTGGGCTAGCAGGCGCTGCTGTGCTCGGGTGAGTGCAGGGCTCTGTTCGGCTCGAACACGTTCGCCCTGCTCCACCGCATCGGCATAGATGGCGCGCAGTTCGAGGTCTGTCTTGCCATAGAAGCGCATCTCACCCCTGCGTCTGATTTCCCAGCGAAATTCAGTGAATGAGCGTGCTTGCCAACTTTCCAGAAGCTGGGCGGTGCTCAGCAGTTGGGCGTAGATGTCATCAACTTCGGCTTCGGTAAAGAGTTGTCCGTTGCGTTCCTCCACGCTCGCATTCCAGCGCAACAGGTTGGCGAGTGCCGCCCGTGCGTAGCCGGTATCACTTAAGTGGTGGCTGCCCATGAGCGCAACGCGGTTCGGCATATCCCCATCCAGGCCGATTTCGCCAACGTAGCGCGCACAGGTCTGCTCGTCGATCAGCGCACACCCGGGCTGCCATAGGAGCGAGGCTTCACTACCCCCGCCGGGTTTGCGAGGCATGAAATGCCATTGTTCTCCGTGGTGCTCATAGGCGTCGCCTTGAAGATTCACGATGCCCGCCAACAACAGCGCGATGCCGATGACGGGTGAACTATGTAGCAGCGCTGCGCCGGGGAGCGACAGCTTCCATTCAGCATCCATCCAGGGCAGCGGGAGCGCAGGGACCGGGTCGTTGTGATTGACGATACGGTGATGGGGCAGGGATTGGGCGGCTTTAACAAAGGCCGCATCGCCTGCGCGCGGGGCGCCGAAGGTATACAGGAGGACTTTTGGTTGGGTGGGTTTGCGACGTAGCCACTCTGCAAGTAGAAGCGCAATCGCACCGCCTAGGCTGTGGCCGCAAACCACCAAGGTCTGCTCGCCGGTGTAAAACGCGTTGAGGTAACGCTCTATGAAAGGTTTGGTTGCTTGGAAGGCTCCGTAAAATCCGCGGTGTGCTTGGCCTTCCCCTTCTTCGTAAGGTACTTGGCGTGCATCCGCGTCTCGACTGGCGTCGGCCCAAAATTCCAGTGTGCCGCGGATGGAGATGAGTACGATCTTGTCGTTATGGGTGATGAACGCTTGGGTGTTTGTGTTCGTTTCGTTACCCGTATCGTGCAAGAAGTGCACATCTTCAGGATTTCGCCAGCCTTCCTGTGCTTCCTTTTATAGCGCGCCGGGTCGTAAGGCATGATTTCGAGGCGCTTCGAATAAGGCACTTCCTCACAGAGCAGGTGATAAGGGGACGCAGTGTTGAATTGAGTTGGCCTAATCCGACGCCCTAGTTGGTTCTGAAGCACGTATCCAATGCTACCAAGGGCGGAATAGGGTGGCGGCGCTGATGAATAAGGCGTCCTTGGCGTACTGAATGGGGCGTAGGCGAAGGCGCTCATGACTGCAAGGTGGTAAGCATTCAGCGCGCAAAAATCAGCCCCACGGGAGAGCAACGGGCTATAGGCACGTAGCGCCTTTATCTCGATGACATGGTGCCGATTACAACCAAGGGCAACGCCTGGCTGGTCTGCTGCGGAGCCTGCGTTCTGTTTTAGCGCAGACTGTGTCGTCCAATTCTCGTCTGGCGAGGGAAGATGGCCTTTGCTTGTTACGAAATCGCTTACTTCGGCCCGTATAAAATAAGCGTTCTCCTTCGCTGCGCGTTCTCGCGCTAGATAGGTTTGCCCATCAGTGCGCCGAGGGCCTGCGGGTGATTGTTCCGCTGCCATTTGTATGGCTGTCAGGGGTACCTTGAAAGCTTGTCTAATAGATAGTTCTTCGTACCAAGGGTCAATGAAGGTCCTTGCGGGTTGCGATAGATCAAGAACTATAGCACCCGGATGTACATCCGTTATGTGAGCGCAGCCATCGCTATCTAGAAGTCCCTCGGTAGTATACCCTTGGCTATCACGTAGCTTGTAAGGCAATCCCGCATAAGATGAACCCTCTCCATGCTCATCCACGAGACGGAAACTAACCCAAGCGTTTCTGCTGGGGCAGCTTAACTGTTCTGTTTTTCCGCTCATCCTTAGCTATTCCGTGCAGTTTGGATAGATGGTGCATTCTTTGTTGTTATTCCGGTATGTCTTAAAAACTGGCGGGTCTTGGCACTGCTGCCAACCATCCTTAGGCAAACATGGCTTCCAACCCTCGGGGAATTCTATCCAGGTGTTATCTCGGTAAGGCTGTTCCCTAGGGTTTACTGTAAACGACAAGGTGACGGTTTGCTGTAGCAGTCGTTCTCTACGCAACGCCGCTCCGGCTCCCTTGCAGTTTAATATTTTCGATATTTCGAGGTTTAGCTTACTCTCTTGAAATAGCCATGAACATTCAGCAATTATGGGCGCGGGTCGGCTAGGTAGATTGGCCTCATCCATGATAGCGGGTTTAGAAACTATAGTTAACTCGCTGTTGTCGTAGGTTTGTTGCCAATCCTTTTCTCCGTATCGGCCATATATAAACAGTCCGACCCCTGACCAGTTGCAGATCACAAATACCGTCGCGGTGAGTAACGGGTATTTCGAACTGATACCGATGGGATATCTCCTCGTAGTCCTCTTTGAAAGTCTCTATATGATCGCGCCCACTGCAGCTCTCGGACGCGCCGTAATGCGCTTGGGCTTTCAATGCGAAATCGGCCGGTAGTTCGCCCTCCAAAGTAAAAGTATCGGCGCCGACCGAGCCGAGCATGCTGCAACCGCTGAGCAGGAGACCGAACAGTGCAGGCCATGCGTGAGCAAGCAGGAAGCAGCTTCGGGAAAGAGAAGATGTCATCTGATCAATCTCGTGCAGACTGGCTTGAAGTCAGCACTGAGCTGACTCGCGAAAAATGCGCTTCTGGCGTTTCCCGGTCGGCTGGCAGCCAGGCAGGATGCTCGGCCAGTTCGGGGTCGAGCCCGTAGCGGAGCAGAAAGTGCAGTTGCGGCTCGCTGTGCCATTGCCATTCCTTCGCTTTGTCGAGTTGATGGTCCAGCCAGTCGCTCACCACCCGGGTTTCGGCGAGCCGAGTGGTCGCCAGCGTATGGTTCTGCCACAGCCACAGCTCGAGGTTGTGGTGCGCCACAGCACGTTGTACCGGATCGGGCTCTGGGATGGACAGCCAAGGTTTTTCGAAGGGCTCGCGGTACTCCCCTGGCTGTTCGTTATCGAACCATTGCCAGTCCTGACCATCCCAGCAGAGCGCGCTGGCCAGTGGACCAAGCAGCAGAGGACGTTGGGACGCGTCCAGTTCGCCGAGGTGACGCGCGACGATGCGGTTGTCCTGGAATCGATAAAGCGAGCGCTGTCCTTGGTCGTCGGCAAACATGCGGTCTTGCCAGTGCCGGGCAAGAGCAGCCATGTCGGCATTATCGGTGCTGGCGAGCCATCCCCAGTTTTGCTCGGGTGCATCGATAAGCGGTTGTAGCCGCATGTGGTCCATTTCGTTCAGCCGTATCAGCCAGGGACCGACACCGGCCATCTCGTCGACTTCAGTGCCCTGGTAGAGACTGGCGTAGCTTTGGACCAGGTCCGATGAAAACAGGTGAGCGAGAGGCGCAGGCTCTGCCAGGCTATCGATAACCAGCAGCAGGTCCCGGCGCTCGGCCTGTTGTTTGCCAAGCCAGTCTTCAACCGTGTTGTTCATTGGCTGGCTCCTATTCCACACACGCCTTCCTTGCATGCTTCGCAGATCGGGCAGCGGCTGGCACCGATCTGCCGGGCTTTGCGTGCCAGTTGTAGTTGGGTATTGGCCAGTGCGAGCCTGGGTTTGGCGCCGGCCTTGTCTTGGTCAGCGGCCCAGGGAATCTGGGCGGCGAGGATGTTCACGCCAGAGCCTTTGCCCGGACTACCTCCCGAATTCATCTTGATGGTGGCGCCACTCAGCGTCACGCCGCTGGGATCGAGCTTGAGGAAGCTTCCCCACCTTTGGCGGTGAGTTCCATGCCCGCGTCGATGACGACCTTGCTGCCGGCGAAGTAGTGGATTTCGTTGCCTGCCTCGACGAACTGTCCAGTGCCGATCTTCAGGTGCTGAGTGTTCCCTACGGTGAGGTGGTCATTGGCGCGGACTTCGGTCTTGCGTTCGGCGTGGGTGGTACGGTGTTCTTCGGCCTTGAACTCGCTGTAGCTGTTGGCTTCCACGGTGTCATGGCGTTCGTGGCCGACGCGGATTTTCTGGTCGTGCTCGATGTTTTCATCCCAGTCCCGCTGGGCGTGGACATAAATCTGCTCGACGCCCTTGCGATCTTCGATACGCAATTCGTTGTAGCCGCCACCACCCGGGGAGCTGAGTGTCTTGAAGACGCTGCGAGTCTTGTTGGCCGGGAGGTCATACGGGACGACGTGCTCCTTGTGATACAGGCAGCCGGTGACGAGGGGCTGATCCGGGTCGCCTTCGAGGAAGGTGACCAGTACTTCCATCCCAACGCGCGGGATGGCAATGCCGCCGTAGCGGTCGCCGGCCCAGCTCGAGCTGACGCGCAGCCAGCAGCTGGTCTTGTCGTCGGCCTGACCTTCACGGTCCCAGTGGAACTGGACCTTTACCCGGCCGTATTCGTCGCAATGGATTTCCTCGCCGGCCGGGCCGGTGACCACGGCGCTCTGGCTGCCCAGCACCTTTGGTTTGGGATGACGCAGGGCGGGGCGGTAGGGCACGTCCCAAGGCGTCGCGGTGAAGCGGTTGCGGTAGCCTTGGCGGAAATCGTGGTCAGCCCTCAGCCGGGCGCCCCCGCTTGAGAAGTCGGTGACCGATTCCTCCAATACCTGCGGTTGTTTGCCTTCGTGGAAAACTTCGGTGAGCAGCCAGAGCTGGTTCCAGTCGCTGCGTGGGTGTCCGGTCAGCGGAAGGAAGTGACCGGTGACGAGTCGCGGTTGGTCACTCAGTCCTTCGGCCAGTTCGTAGTCGCTGCGGTGGCGCTCGAGCGCCCGCTGCGACAAATGCTTGCCTCGTTCACGCTCGACGAACCGACCGGGGTAATCGTAATCCTCCAGGTCTGGCTGGAAGTCGCTCTGGACAGCGGCTTCCATCCGCAAGCGTGGCTTTTCGAAATCGTAGTCGCGGCGGGTAACGCGGCTGGTGCGGGTCTCCAGGCGTAGGCCGAAGCGCTTGACGACCGGCCTGTCGGCTACCAGTCCCGAATCTTGCTGGTAGTCGACCGGCATCAGTTTCGGAAATCCTGTCTGGTTGTCGCCGAACACCAGTACATGGCCCGACGGGCTGTGCTGGAAGTGGTAGTGAATGCCTTCTTCCTCGCACAGGCGCTGGATGAAATGCAGGTCGGTCTCGTCGTATTGCACGCAGTAAGTACGGGTTGGGTAGGCCGCACCCAGCTGGAAGCGGTAGGCGTCGCCCTGGATCCCATGTTCCTCCAGCACCTGGGCGATGATCGCGTCCACGGTCATGTGCTGGAAGATGCGCTGGCCGGTGCGATGGCCCAGGTAGGCCATGCGGGGCCGCAGGCTGATCCGATAGCGCGTCATGCGCCTGCCGGAGTCGCCCTGTGCAACGCGGTAGATCTGGCCGTGAATACCGCCGCCGGCGGGGCAGAGGGCCAGAAAAGCCGGGCGATGCAGCAGGTCATCAAGATTCAGGTCGGGGCGCTCGCTGATCAGCTCCAGCTCGAAGCTGTAGGGCTGGCTGACAGCTTCTCGGCCAGTGAATTCGAGCACCTGAAGATCGTGCTCGATACCCTCGATGGCGAGGCTGAAATGGGTGTCGTTGGCCGGGTTGAACATTGGCAATCCTTGTCCGGGTGGTCTTCCATGGGCCTCAAGAAGGCCGGTATAAGGCTATCGCTTACCGATCCACGGTTCCGTGGAACTGATCAAATCGATAGGTAGCAGTACGGTGTCTATCTCCGCATCAACCGGTACTGAGAGAAGCGTCAACGGCACACAGACAATGGTCGTGTAGCAGATGAAGGTCGCTGCAGCCGAAGGGTTATAGGGCTCGCTCGCGCCGGTGACGCCAAGAAACGCGCCGTTCTGTTGCAAGCCCGGATAGGCGTCTGGATAACCATTGGCGCGCCGGATCACCGAGCCGCAACCTCCCAGCAGCCCTGTTAGTCCGGCAATGACAGTTGCAACCGGGCAGCGTCGGAGCATCCGGTTTCTCCAGTTGAATTCAAAGATCACCGGCGTTCACCCCCAGCCGATCCATGCGGTACAGCAGGGTGCGACGCGGCAGGCCGAGTTCACGTGCGGCCTGGCTCTGATTGCCACGGTTCTTGCGCAGGCAGTCAACGAGAAGGTTGCGCTCGACGCGCTCGAGGCGTTCGCGCAGATTCAACGTACTGTCCAGTTCATCGTCCACGGGGCGCAGGCTGAAATGCGCCGGTAGCAACTCGCCGCCGTCACACAGCAGCACGGCGCGTTCGACCAGCCCCTTGAGTTCACGAACGTTACCGGGAAGCCATAGCCTGACAGTTGTTCCAGCGCCGCGTCCGACCAGCGCACGGCGTCGCGCTGCAGGAAGCCGCACGCCTTTTCGGCGAAGTGCCGAGCCAGGCGCAGAATGTCCTGGCCGCGGTCGCGCAGCGGTGGAAGCTCGATGGGGAAGATGGAGAGCCGGTAGTAAAGGTCTTCGCGGAAGCGGCCCTGTTCGACGCGTTTGTGCAGGTCCTGATGGGTCGCGGCGACAATGCGCACGTCGACCTTGTGGGTGCGCGTGCTGCCCAGCGGTCGCACCTCGCCTTCCTGTAGCACGCGCAACAACTTGGCCTGTAGCGTCAGCGGCATGTCGCCGATCTCGTCGAGAAACAGCGTGCCGCCGTTGGCGGCGTCGAACAGGCCTTCGTGGTCGCGATCGGCACCGGTAAATGCACCCTTGCGGTAGCCGAACAGTTCGCTTTCGAGCAGATGCTCAGGCAAGGCGGCGCAGTTCTGCACGACAAATGCCTGGCTGCGACGGGACCCACAATCATGAATGGCGCGAGCGACGAGCTCCTTGCCCGTGCCGGTTTCACCGGTCAGCAGCACGCTTACCGGGTTATGCAGAACCTTCCCGATCAGCCCATAGACGGTGCGCATCCGGGGACTGTCCCCTATCAGGCCATAGCCACTGGCGCAGGGTCGCAACGGCGGCGTCGGTGCGCTCGCGGGCTGCGCTGTGTCGCGCAGGCGATTGAGCAGCTGCGCCTGGCCAAGGGCGAACCGGCCGAGGCGGGACAGCGGCACGGCGGCGCCCGCGAGGTCCTGCTTGGCAATACTCGCCGCCACGAGGAGGCCGACGGCGTGTCCGTCGGGATCCAGTAAAGGCAGGCAAAGCAGGCTGTGCCAGGGGCGCGACGTTTCCGGCAGAAAATTGGTCTGGTGCAGACTGGCATCGAGCGGCGCGATGCTCAGCTGCCGATTCTGGCTGAGGCAATACTGCAGCAATTGTTCGTCGCGATAGTCGCTGGGGACGCTGGTCGCCTCGTGGCGCTGCATGCCCTCGAACCATTCGGCCGACAGCGTCAGACGCGTATGGGTGGCGTCGAGCAGGTAGAGCTGAGCGAGCGGGCAGCGCGCGATCTGCGCCGCCAGCTCGATGAGCCCGCCGAGCCAAGCGTCTGTATCGCTGCACCATGCCAGCTTGGCCAGGCGCTCGAGCAACGTCTCCATGTCGCACGGCGAGTCCGCTTCGGCGAACACGGGCGGGACCTTAAGCGAACTCACAGACCACCGCTCCCTCGCCGTCGAGCGTGGCATGCACCTGACGCAGGGCTTCTCCACCCGCCATGGCATCGAGCAAACGGTCGACGACCAGTGGCTGCAGATGCTGGTCGATCAAGTGGTCGATCAGTCGTGCGCCGCTTTCGCCATGCGTGCAGCGTTCGGCCAGATGCCGCACCAAGGCCTCGCAATGGCTGAATTGCAGTTGGCGACGCGCGAGCCGCTCGCCGAAGCGCGACAGCTTGAGTGCGACCAGTTCATCGAGCACCTCGCCCTGCACAGGGTAGTAGGGCACTACGCGCATGCGGGCGAGCAGTGCCGGCTTGAAGTGCTGGGTCAGTGCCGGGCGGATCGCCAGCTCCAGGTCTTCGGTAGCGGGTCGCTGACCACCGGCGCAAAGGCCGGCGATGCGGTCGCTGGCCAGGTTGCTGGTCATCAGGATCAAGGTGTTGCGGAAATTGATCTCGCGGCCTTCGCCGTCGTTGGCGACGCCTTTGTCGAAGATCTGGTAGAACACGTTCATCACGTCCGGATCGGCCTTTTCGACCTCATCAAGCAGGACGACCGAATAAGGCTTTTGCCGCACCGCTTCGGTGAGCATGCCGCCCTCGCCATAGCCCACGTAGCCTGGCGGAGCGCCGATCAATCGGGACACGCTGTGCTTTTCCTGGAACTCGGACATGTTGATGGTGGTGAGGAAGCGCTCGCCGCCATAGAGCAGATCGGCCAGTGCCAGCGCGGTTTCGGTCTTGCCGACGCCGCTGGGGCCGACCAGCAGGAAAACGCCCACCGGCGCGTCGGGTCTGTTCAGCCCGGCCGCAGTGGCGCGCATCGAGCGGTCCAGCGCCTCGATGGCCTGCTCTTGGCCACGGACCCGCTGACGCAAGTCCGCGGCGAAGCTCAGCACTTTGCTGTTGTGCTCGCGGGCGAGCTGAGAAAGCGGCACACCGGTCCAGTGGCTGATCACTTCGGCCACGAGGCGTGGGCAGACTTCGAAGCTGACCAGGCGCTCGGCGGCCTGGTCGCTGGCGAGTTCGGCCTGTAGGTCGCGCATCTCGGCTTCGAGCTGTTCCAGATCCGGGGCGCGTTTCTCTCCGGCTTCTTCGGTACTGCCTGCCAGGCGGAGCGCGGCGCACTGCTTTCGCAGCTCCAGAAGGCGCTCGGCCAGGGTCCGCTGTGCCGACCAGCGGGTTTCCAGTTGCTCGAGCTCGGCGCGGGCTGCCGTCAGGCGGGCCTCCAGGGCATCGAGCGTCTCGGTCTCGATGCGCAGACCGACTTCGAGATCCCGGCGCAAGGCCAGGCGCTGGCGCTCGCCTTCGGCGATCTCGCCACGCAGTCGCTCTAGTGTTTCAGGCGCCGCCGCCAGGCTGATGCGCACCCGGGCGCAGGCGGTGTCGAGCACGTCGACTGCCTTGTCCGGTAGCTGTCGGCCGGCGAGGTAGCGGGCCGAGAGCTCGGCAGCGGCGATCACCGCATCGTCGCGCAGGTAGATTCCGTGACTTTTCTCGTAGACCGGGGCGAGGCCGCGCAGGATGGTCAGGGCTTCGTCGACGGTGGGTTCGTGCAATTGGACAGGTTGGAAGCGACGCGCCAGTGCCGGGTCCTTCTCGAAGTACTTCTTGTACTCGCTCCATGTGGTGGCGGCGATGGTGCGCAATTCGCCCCGTGCCAGCGCCGGCTTGAGCAGGTTGGCGGCGTCGCCGCTGCCGGCCTGCCCCCGGCTCCAATGAGGGTGTGCGCTTCGTCGATGAACAGTATGGTCGGCTTCGGGGCGCCCTTGACCTCATCGATGACGCCTTGAAGGCGGCGCTCGAATTCGCCTTTCACGCTGGCGCCCGCCTGGAGCAGGCCGAGGTCCAGGCACAGCAGCTCCACGTCCTTGAGCGTTTCAGGCACCTCGCCGTGCGCGATGCGAAGTGCCAGCCCTTCGACAATCGCAGTCTTGCCGACACCGGCTTCGCCTACCACGATCGGGTTGCTCTTGCGCCGCCGGGCAAGGATGTCGATCAGCTGGCGGATGGCGCTGTCACGGCACAGAACAGGGTCAAGCTTGCCGTCGCGGGCCTGCTGAGTGAAGTTGAGGGTGAAGCGTGCCAGATTCGATTCACCTGCCGCGGCCGGCTTGCCAGGAACCGTCTGGGGCTGTTGGGACAGCGCAAATTCACGTAACCGCTCGGTGTTCAATCGCGCCAGCAAGGGCTGGTAATGACTGCCGGCGTAGCGCATCGGATTACGCAGCAAAGCCAGGATCAGCGCTGCCTGATCGATCTGGCTTTGACCAAGTTCCAGATTGCCGACCAACAGCGCGTCCTGCAGCCACTGCACCAGCTCGGCAGAGAAAACCGGGTTTCGCGATTCGCTGTGCTCGCCTCGTGGTTGCAGTGCTTGTGTCAGCTCACCCGCCTCGACGCCGGCATCCTGCAGGGCACGCCTGAGCATTCCATCGGGCCGTTCCAGCAGTCCCAGCAGCAGGTCTTCGACGAGGATCTTGCTGCCACCGCGCATGACGCAGCGCTCGGCCGCGTTTTCAAGGTCGCGTTTGGTCTCGGCATCCAGTGCCTGGACGAGTTGCTGTAGATCTACGTTGATCATGGTTCATCTTCCTTAATGAATCTGGCTGCCCAGGGTGACCATGCCATCGGCGCGCTCGCTGCCGAGCCAACTGGTCCAGCCGAGGCGGCAGGGGTTTTCGGCGCCGATGCGCAGGTCTCGGATGTCGTCACGCCGCAGTTGAAGGCGAATGTCATAGTCGAGCGGGTCGCGAAGGGTGAAGCGCACCAGCGCGCACAGGGGTTGATAGCCGGTACCGACCGGCAGGAATTCATGGAAGCGGTGCCAGCTCAGCTGACGGACGTGGATGCGAAACTTGCCGCCGCGGTCCCGTACACGTTCGCCCAGCACCAAGCTTTCGCCGAGCTGGCTGTTGGCGCGACCCAGCCGGTTCTGCTGCTCGGCGAGAATGTCCACCTGCCGCTCCAGGCACTGCTCGATGCGCACGTCGGCGTGCTTGAAGTAATAGCGCAGTACCGATTCGATCAAGGCGGCGGAGTGCGCACGGAGGCTGAGCAGGCCGAGGTAGGGCAACAGCCTTTTCCAGTTGAGCTCGGACGCGGCACGAATCTGCTCGCCGCCCAGCCCGATCAGTGCAAACAGTTGCTCGGATAGGGGGTCACGTGCGCCGCTGGTAAAACGGGCGCGGTAGCGATACTTCTGCCAGATCGGCACCATCAGGCGCTGCAGGCGATTGTTGAACAGATCGAGAAACTCGCGCGTCGGATTTCCCTCGGCCCCGTCGCCCAATGCCTGGTCGGCGTAGAAGGCAGGCAGCGGCGAGCCAGCACCGAAGAGGCTGACCAGATTGATGCGCAGGCGTGCGCGCAGCTCACCCTCCTCTTCGAAGAACTCGACCCGGTCGATGTCGCTCCCCGGGAAACCCAGACTCGGGTTGGCCTGGAACTCCAGATGCTCGTAGAGCCGTTCTTCATCCAGATCAGGATGGGCGGCCTTCAAGCGGTCCATTATCAGCAGTACACCCTGGAACAAGCTGTACTCGCGGATACCACGGCTGAGCCGAGTCAGAGCAGGGGCTGCTGTCCCATGCGCGGCGTCCATTGATACACCTCTCCTTGTGTGCTCCTGACGCGCAACTCGTGATACGAATTGAGGCTGGCGTACAGCGCGAAAAATTCATTGAGTATCGAGGCGAAGAGGAACAGGTCGCCTTCACCCAGATAGCCCTCGGGATCCATGACCAGCTCGGTACGCACGCCGCGCACCGGCAGGCCGCGATGCAGTCGGTCGACGTGCTGGTGTCCGATCTGCTTGAGCCCACCGAGCAGACGCTTGCTGACCTTTTCAGCGTGCTGGTCGTAGTAGCGCGGCAGGTCGTATGTCTCAAGGATCACCTTGAGCGCCTCGACGTTGGCGAGTGACAGGTAGTTGAGCGACATGTTGCTGATCAGCTTCCACAGGAAGTCCCGATGCAGCGGCGGCGCGTAGCTGGGCGTGACCGGACTGATGTTGCGAAAGGTCAGGAATTCGGGAGTGCCTTCGCTCGGCAGGCAAATGTCGCCCAGGCGCAGCTGGCGCGGAAGGTTCTGGTTGGTGCATGTCAGCTCGATGGAGAGCGTCTCGTGTTGGTCGAGATTGCGCAGACCGAAGCTGAGGTAGGTATCCAGGCCATCGCCGAGCATCGAAGGCTGTTGGCGTACGCTGTAATGTGGGCGCGCCACCGGGACGTCGAAGCTGGGATCGTGCTCGAAGGACTCGAAGGCGACATATTCCTCGTAGCCCATGCCGCCAGGCTTCCAGCCGGTCACGCGGTCGACCGAGAAGACACCACAGTGGCTGCTATCGAGCTCCGACGGCATCAGCAGATACTGATCCTGCTTGCCGTCGAGGCGAATCGGAATGGCGTCGTGCTCGAAGAGATTCACTACCGGCGTGCAATACAGCCGCACGTTGTCTCGAGTCGGGCGGATGCGCTGTGCGCCGGCCTTCTGGATATCGAAGCGCAGCTCGAAGCCTCGGGCGTGCTCGAGCACATCCTGCGGCAGCCGTTTGAGCACATCGAGACCGAGCAGGTCGACGAAGAGGAATTTCTCCTGGAAGGCGAAATATTCCTGCAGGTAGCGGTAGCCCCGGAATGTGTTGAGCGGGTAGGGGATCAGGGCCTGGTCTTCGGCAAAGCCCACCGGTTCCAGACTCGAGGACGGCAGCCTCAACGCCGGCAGATCCATCCCGAATCCGTCCCGGAAGGGTTTACCGTCAGCGTCCAGCACAACCAGCTCGACACTACCGAGATGGCGCAGCAGGCTCAGGTAGAGCATCTGACTGATGTACCGTTCGCCGGCCAGATGCAGGCGCAACTGCTTGAGGTTCAGCTCGCCCAGATGTCCGTCGGCCGTCATCTGCAGACGCAGGTTCAGCAGGGCGCCGCCGCCCTTGACCGAATAGTCCAGTCCTTCGAGTGCCAACGGCAGCACCTCGGTGGTGTAGGCGGTACGGAAGCGGCAGGTCACGCCCTGGATGGGCTTGGATTCGACCGGCGTGTTGCGCGGCACCGTCAGCGCCGGGCCGGGTCGCTTCAGCGGATCGAACTGCAGCATGCTGAAGGCCGGCAGCGGGCGCATGTAATTCGGCCACAACAGGTGCATCAGGGAATGGGTCAGTTCCGGCAGCTCATCATCGAGTTTCTGCCGCAGGCGCCCAGTAAGGAAGGCGAAGCCTTCGAGCAGTCGCTCGACATCCGGGTCGCGCCCGGCCTGACCGAGAAAATGGTGCCAGCGCCGGACTGCGCTCGGCGAAGCGCTTGCCCAGCTGGCGCAGGGCGGTGAGCTCGCTTTGGTAGTAGTGGTTGAAAGACATCAGTCGGCCATCCCTGTAGAAAGCATGATCAACCGCCGATCAGGATGGTGCCGGACCCGGCGATCACAGGATTGCCGTGGTCGCCTGCGGTACCCACCGTGGTGGCCGGTTTGCCGTTGATCAGCACCGTTGGGATGACCGCATTGGCCAAGGCGCTGCCGCAGGACGTCGCGTCGCCCATGCGGGCGGCGGGCAGGCTGTCGAACAGCACGTCGGGCGAGCCTGCGGCAATAGGGTTGGTGCCGTGGCCCTTCTTGGGGCAAGCGGTGGGGTCGCCCAGGCGGGCTGCGGGTTTGCCGGACATCCGTTGTTTCCTTACTGGACCTTGACCTGTCCGCTGCCATCCAGGCTGGCGGAGAAGCTGACCTGGCGCTTGAGGCCATCCACTTCCAGCAGGCCTTCTATGGTGAAGGCGAGGGTAAGTGGGTCGTGGGTTCGCGGCAGCGACAGCACGCGCACCTGGGTCAGCCTGGGTTCGTACGCTTCGATGAAGCGCTCGATGGCGATACGCGCCTGCTGCAGCGAGTCGTGCAGCGACAGGCGCATATCGTTGAGATCGGGCAGCCCGTAGTCGGGCAGCGTTTGCACGCTGCCCGCCCGGGTGCTGAGCATTTTGGCCAGATGGGCAGCCACCGAGGCCATCGCCGCAACTTCGCGGCTCCAGCCGGTGCGCCGATCGGCGTCGCCACCGAGGCGCTCGAAGAGGCTGCCGTATCCGTTCAAATGCTTATTCCTTGTCCAGCTTGCCAACCAGCGACAGGGTGAAGTCGGCGCCCATGTACTTGAAGTGAGGGCGCACGTTCAGGCTGACGCGGTACCAGCCCGGCTCGCCTTCCACATCGCTGACGATGACCTGTGCGGCCCGCAGCGGACGGCGGCTGCGTACTTCGGCGCTGGGGTTTTCCTGGTCGGCGACGAACTGGCGGATCCACTTGTTCAGTTCCAGCTCGAGGTCGGTGCGCTCCTTCCAGGCGCCGATCTGCTCGCGCTGCAGCACCTTCAAGTAGTGCGCCAGGCGGTTGACGATGAACAGATAGGGCAATTGGGTGCCGAGCTTGTAGTTCAGCTCAGCGTTCTTGCCTTCCTCACTGTTGCCGAAGAACTTCGGCTTTTGCGCGGAGTTGGCGGAGAAGAAGGCGGCATTGTCGCTGCCCTTGCGCATGGTCAGTGCGATGAAGCCTTCTTCGGCCAGCTCGTATTCGCGACGGTCGGAGACCAGCACCTCGGTCGGGATCTTGGTTTCGATCTCGCCCATGCTCTCGAAGTGGTGCAGCGGCAGGTCTTCGACTGCGCCACCGCTCTGCGGGCCGATGATGTTCGGGCACCAGCGGAACTTGGCGAAGCTGTCGGTCAGACGGCTGGCGAAGGTGTACGCGGTGTTGCCCCACAGGTAATGCTCGTGGCTGTTGGCGACGTTTTCCTTGTACACAAAGGATTTGACCGGGTTGTCTTCCGGGTCGTAGGGGTTGCGCAGGAGGAAGCGCGGCACGGTCAGGCCGACGTAGCGGGCGTCTTCCTGCTCGCGGAAGCTTTGCCATTTGGCGAACTGCGGGCCTTCGAAGTGATCCTTCAGGTCCTTGAGGTCCGGCAGACCGGTGAAGCTCTCCAGCCCAAAGAATTTCGGGCCGGCGGCCGCGATGAAGGGGGCGTGGGACATGCTGGCGACACTGGAAACGTACTGCAGGGTCTTGATGTCCGGGGCGCTCGGATCGAAGAAATAGTTGGCGATCAGCGCGCCGACCGGCTGGCCGCCGAACTGGCCGTACTCGGCTGTATAGATGTGCTTGTACAGGCCGGACTGGACGACTTCAGGGCTGTCCTCGAAGTCATCAAGCAGGTCCTGCTTGGATGCGTTGAGGATTTCGAGCTTGATGTTCTCGCGGAAGTTGGTGCGGTCGACCAGCAGCTTCAGGCCGCGCCAGGAGGATTCCAGCGCCTGGAACTGCGGGTGGTGGAGTATCTCGTCCATCTGCCGGCTGAGTTTGGCGTCGATCTCCGCGATCATGCGGTCGACCAGCGCCTTCTTTACCGGCTCGTGCTCGTTCTGCGGCTTGAGCAGTTCTTCGATGAAGGCCGATACGCCGCGTTTGGCGATGTCGTAGGCCTCGTCGTCAGGGGTCAGTTTGGTCTCGGCGATGATCCGGTCGAGAATGCCGAGATCGGCGAGGTTGTTGCCGCTTTCGACGGCTGCAGCGCTAGTGCTCATGGTATTGGCGTTCCTTGTCCAGGTGATCAGGCGTCCAGGTGTTGTTTCGCGGCCAGGCCCAGCTCGCCGAGCACGCGCTCGCGCGAGTCGCCGTCGGCCAGCACGCTTTCGATGGCCTTGCGGAAGGCTGGGGCGTTGCCCAGCGGCCCCTTCAATGCAACCAAGGCGTCGCGCAGCTCCATCAGCTTTTTCAGCTCGGGTACTTGCTCGACGAGGTTGGCGGGATTGAAGTCCTTCATCGAACCGACGTTCAGTTGCACCGCCAGTTCTTCGTCCGTGGCCTCGTCCTGCAGGCGGTTCGGCACGGCGAAGGTCAGGCTTAGCTCCTGCTTGGCCAGCACTTCGTCGAAACTGTTCTTATCGATGGCGATCGGTTTACGGTCTTCGATCTTGCGATCGTCGGCGCGCTGGGTGAAATCGCCGAGCACCATGAGCTTCAGCGGCAGTTCGATTTCTTCCTGGGCGCCGCCGGTGGCGGGCTTGAAGGTGACGTTAATGCGTTCCTTGGGGGCTACCGAGCCTTCTTTGGCCATGGGTGTTCTCCTTGAATGGGTGGCCCGGGGGCTAATCGAGCACCACCTCGAGATCGAGGTGGCACAGCCTGCGGTAAATCTCGTCCTTGCTTTCACGCACCGCATGGTTTTGCGGCAACACTTCGCAGCAGTGATGCAAGAGGCGCAGCACTTCGAGGGCGAGATCGGGTTCCCAGTCGCCGAGCCCGGTGGCGGTCAGCGTCTGGTCCAGTGATTCGAGTTGAGTCTTGGCGAGATCGTATTTCTTGGCGTGCAAGCACAGCCGAGCCAGCGTCAGTTGCCAATGGAAGCGTTCGCGCCCGCCTTTCGCATGATTGAGCCCTTGCTTGAGTTGTTGCACAGCGCGCTTGAGGCCATCTTTGCGCAGCTCTGGAAGCACGTCCGCCAATGCCTGTTCCCAAGTCGGTGTTGACCCATGCGCGCTGATCATCGGCTCGTTCGCCGCTTTTTCTGGCTGAACATGCGGCATGACGCGGGCGGCAATCCATGCGCGCGTTTCGGCATCGGCGAAGGGGGTACCGTCATGAAAGCGCAACTCGTCGAGCCCAGGCAGGCGCAGCAAGAACAACGCGAGCTGGATCTCTACTTCACGCATCGCCTGTTCGGCGTCGAGTTGTTGCAGGCACTCCCAGGCGATGCGTTGGCCATCGAGCCAGAAAGGCGCGCGCGCAATGCTTGTCTCCAGGTCAGCTATCAGGTCCGCATACACACCCTGAGCGAAACGCTCTCTATAAGTAGCCAGCTTGTCAGCGGGCAATCCTCGTAGTGCAGTGACGTTTTCGGCATTGCGCTCGGGCAGGCTCTCAATGGGCAGCCACAGCAAGGTCCGTGCAAGCCGAAGGGCTTTGAGGTCGGTAGCGTTCTGCTTCAGCCACCAGCTGCAAAGCGGGCGAGCTTGGTCCTGAAGGTTGCGCAGACTCTTATGGGCATCCTTTTCATGCTCGACCGGTGTGGTGGAAGTAAAGACATGCGCGGCGGCTTGCTTGACTTGCGCAATTGCGGCGCCGACAGGACCTGGCTGGGGTGGGACGCGCCTGCCCGCTTGACCATCTCATCGAGGCGCCGGCAAAGCGGCAGAATCAGCGGAGCCTGGTGACCGAGGTGTGTCGCCAGGCACGCTTCCAGATTGCGCAGCTCTTTGGCGATCTGTTCGAAAAGAGGGAGTTGCTCGGCCATCGGGACGTGCTCGGCGAGCACCTGTTCCATGCGCGGCACCAGCCAGCTCAAGGCTGCCGCTCGGGTTCGGTCCTTGCGTGGGTGCACATCTTGCCAATGGTCCCGGCAGAGGATCCCAATCATCACCAAGCCTGCATGCAAGCCGGCAAAAGATTCCCTTTGATACTGGCTCCAGGTGAGCCATACCGCAACGCGCAGATCTTTGGACTGTTCCGCTAGAAGGGTTTCGGCATCTTCGCTCACGGCTTCCCAATCAAGGGATCCCGTTGTATGTAGCGAAGCCGCTTTGCCGATCTCCTGCTCCAACGCTTCATATGCAGGCGTGTAGCGGGCGTCGTCGCCTGCAAAGCTGGTGGCCGATATTGGCGTATTGGCTACCGCTGACAAGCGAGCGGATAGCTTGGTAGAAAACGTCATTCCATGACCTGACTTCGTTTTGTGCCTACAGGCGGCACGGGCGCTTCAATGCGCAGAGTTCGTTGCATGCAGCGGGCTGCATGCTTTCGAGGTGGGCATCCTAGGCGGCCACGGTTGCGATGAATGTGAAGTGGTTTCCATCTAAGGCTTCGGCGGGACCAGGCGAATGGGGTTAGGCGCCAATAATGTGGATTGGTTAACTTCTTCGCTTGGCGTTTGGCTGAACTTCCCGCGGCGCTCTAGGTCCCGACACCCAGAAGGTGCTGTATCTTTAATAAGGGTATTCCAGCCCTCACTGCAGCGCGGAGAAATGTGTTGACCTGCCTGTGTGGCGCCCTATAATGCGCACCTTCTCCGGCGCGGCCTCTTCGAAAAACCATTTGTATATCAATAGGTTATCGAGATAAAGGGCTTGCACGGAGGGCGGATTCGAGTAGAATGCGCCGCGCTGGCCGGGCGGAGGTAAAGCGCTGCTGGCGGCTCTGATCGGATGGTCGGGGCGGTGGAAGGAGGTGGTTGACAGCGGTTTTGGACGCTGTATGATTCGCCTCCCGCTGATGAGAGGCCTCGTGCTGATCGGAAGCGCAAGCGGTTGAGAAGAAAGAAAAATTCTTCAAAAACAGCTTGACGAGAAACAAGGCTGCTGTAGAATGTGCGGCCTCGGTTGAGACGAAAGGCTTGATCGAAACGCTCTTTAACAACTGAATCAAGCAATTCGTGTGGGTGCTTGTGGAGTCAGACTGGTGATCAGCAAGATTATCAGCATCACAAACGCTCAACGAGAAATCATTGAGTGCTCTTCTTTTAGGGAAGAGATTTGCGATTGCTGAGCCAGGTTTAGGGTTTTCTCAAAACCCAAGCAGTATTGAACTGAAGAGTTTGATCATGGCTCAGATTGAACGCTGGCGGCAGGCCTAACACATGCAAGTCGAGCGGATGAGTGGAGCTTGCTCCACGATTCAGCGGCGGACGGGTGAGTAATGCCTAGGAATCTGCCTGGTAGTGGGGGACAACGTTTCGAAAGGAACGCTAATACCGCATACGTCCTACGGGAGAAAGCAGGGGACCTTCGGGCCTTGCGCTATCAGATGAGCCTAGGTCGGATTAGCTAGTTGGTGAGGTAATGGCTCACCAAGGCGACGATCCGTAACTGGTCTGAGAGGATGATCAGTCACACTGGAACTGAGACACGGTCCAGACTCCTACGGGAGGCAGCAGTGGGGAATATTGGACAATGGGCGAAAGCCTGATCCAGCCATGCCGCGTGTGTGAAGAAGGTCTTCGGATTGTAAAGCACTTTAAGTTGGGAGGAAGGGTTGTAGGTTAATACCCTGCAATTTTGACGTTACCGACAGAATAAGCACCGGCTAACTTCGTGCCAGCAGCCGCGGTAATACGAAGGGTGCAAGCGTTAATCGGAATTACTGGGCGTAAAGCGCGCGTAGGTGGTTTGTTAAGTTGGATGTGAAAGCCCCGGGCTCAACCTGGGAACTGCATCCAAAACTGGCAAGCTAGAGTATGGCAGAGGGTGGTGGAATTTCCTGTGTAGCGGTGAAATGCGTAGATATAGGAAGGAACACCAGTGGCGAAGGCGACCACCTGGGCTAATACTGACACTGAGGTGCGAAAGCGTGGGGAGCAAACAGGATTAGATACCCTGGTAGTCCACGCCGTAAACGATGTCGACTAGCCGTTGGGATCCTTGAGATCTTAGTGGCGCAGCTAACGCATTAAGTCGACCGCCTGGGGAGTACGGCCGCAAGGTTAAAACTCAAATGAATTGACGGGGGCCCGCACAAGCGGTGGAGCATGTGGTTTAATTCGAAGCAACGCGAAGAACCTTACCAGGCCTTGACATGCAGAGAACTTTCCAGAGATGGATGGGTGCCTTCGGGAGCTCTGACACAGGTGCTGCATGGCTGTCGTCAGCTCGTGTCGTGAGATGTTGGGTTAAGTCCCGTAACGAGCGCAACCCTTGTCCTTAGTTACCAGCACGTTAAGGTGGGCACTCTAAGGAGACTGCCGGTGACAAACCGGAGGAAGGTGGGGATGACGTCAAGTCATCATGGCCCTTACGGCCTGGGCTACACACGTGCTACAATGGTCGGTACAAAGGGTTGCCAAGCCGCGAGGTGGAGCTAATCCCATAAAACCGATCGTAGTCCGGATCGCAGTCTGCAACTCGACTGCGTGAAGTCGGAATCGCTAGTAATCGTGAATCAGAATGTCACGGTGAATACGTTCCCGGGCCTTGTACACACCGCCCGTCACACCATGGGAGTGGGTTGCTCCAGAAGTAGCTAGTCTAACCTTCGGGGGGGACGGTTACCACGGAGTGATTCATGACTGGGGTGAAGTCGTAACAAGGTAGCCGTAGGGGAACCTGCGGCTGGATCACCTCCTTAATCGACGATCACAGCGGCCTCATGAGTACCCACACGAATTGCTTGATTCACTAGCGAAAAGCGATTGGGTTTCGACCCGAGAGAGACGATTGGGTCTGTAGCTCAGTTGGTTAGAGCGCACCCCTGATAAGGGTGAGGTCGGCAGTTCGAATCTGCCCAGACCCACCAATTGTCATGGGATGTGGCCGATCTGTAGATGGGGCCATAGCTCAGCTGGGAGAGCGCCTGCTTTGCACGCAGGAGGTCAGCGGTTCGATCCCGCTTGGCTCCACCATTCCTCGACAATCGCTGAAAGCACAGAAATGAATACGTTCCGGTGGAGTGTATTGATTTCTGGTCTTTGCGCCAGAACCGTTCTTTAAAAATTTGGGCATGTGATAGAAGTAGATTTGAGCGATCATTTTCACTGGTGATTGTTCAAGTCAAGGCAAAATTTGCGAGTTGCTCGAAAGAGCGAATGCGGATTTTCGGCGAATGTCGTCTTCACGTTAGAGACAGTAACCAGATTGCTTGGGGTTATATGGTCAAGTGAAGAAGCGCATACGGTGGATGCCTTGGCAGTCAGAGGCGATGAAAGACGTGGTAGCCTGCGAAAAGCTTCGGGGAGCCGGCAAACAGACTGTGATCCGGAGATGTCTGAATGGGGGAACCCAGCCATCATAAGATGGTTATCACACACTGAATACATAGGTGTGTGAGGCGAACCAGGGGAACTGAAACATCTAAGTACCCTGAGGAAAAGAAATCAACCGAGATTCCCTTAGTAGTGGCGAGCGAACGGGGACTAGCCCTTAAGTTGATTTGAGATTAGCGGAACGCTCTGGAAAGGGCGGCCATAGTGGGTGATAGCCCCGTACGCGAAAGTCTCTTGTCAATGAAATCGAGTAGGACGGAGCACGAGAAACTTTGTCTGAATATGGGGGGACCATCCTCCAAGGCTAAATACTACTGACTGACCGATAGTGAACCAGTACCGTGAGGGAAAGGCGAAAAGAACCCCGGAGAGGGGAGTGAAATAGAACCTGAAACCGTATGCGTACAAGCAGTGGGAGCCCACTTTGTTGGGTGACTGCGTACCTTTTGTATAATGGGTCAGCGACTTATTTTCAGTGGCGAGCTTAACCGAATAGGGAGGCGTAGCGAAAGCGAGTCTTAATAGGGCGTCTAGTCGCTGGGAATAGACCCGAAACCGGGCGATCTATCCATGGGCAGGTTGAAGGTTAGGTAACACTGACTGGAGGACCGAACCGACTACCGTTGAAAAGTTAGCGGATGACCTGTGGATCGGAGTGAAAGGCTAATCAAGCTCGGAGATAGCTGGTTCTCCTCGAAAGCTATTTAGGTAGCGCCTCGTGTATCACTGCTGGGGGTAGAGCACTGTTTCGGCTAGGGGGTCATCCCGACTTACCAAACCGATGCAAACTCCGAATACCAGCAAGTGTCAGCACGGGAGACACACGGCGGGTGCTAACGTCCGTCGTGAAAAGGGAAACAACCCAGACCGTCAGCTAAGGTCCCAAAATCCTGGTTAAGTGGGAAACGATGTGGGAAGGCTTAGACAGCTAGGAGGTTGGCTTAGAAGCAGCCATCCTTTAAAGAAAGCGTAATAGCTCACTAGTCGAGTCGGCCTGCGCGGAAGATGTAACGGGGCTCAAACCAGGTACCGAAGCTACGGGTTCATCGCAAGATGAGCGGTAGAGGAGCGTTCTGTAAGCCTGTGAAGGTGAGTTGAGAAGCTTGCTGGAGGTATCAGAAGTGCGAATGCTGACATGAGTAACGACAATGCGAGTGAAAAACTCGCACGCCGAAAGACCAAGGGTTCCTGCGCAACGTTAATCGACGCAGGGTGAGTCGGTCCCTAAGGCGAGGCTGAAGAGCGTAGTCGATGGGAAACGGGTTAATATTCCCGTACTTCTAGTTACTGCGATGGGGGGACGGAGAAGGCTAGGCCAGCTTGGCGTTGGTTGTCCAAGTTTAAGGTGGTAGGCAGAGGTCTTAGGTAAATCCGGGATCTTAATGCCGAGAACTGATGACGATCCTTCTTTTAGAAGGAGAAGTGGTTGATGCCATGCTTCCAGGAAAAGCCTCTAAGCTTCAGGTAACTAGGAACCGTACCCCAAACCGACACAGGTGGTTGGGTAGAGAATACCAAGGCGCTTGAGAGAACTCGGGTGAAGGAACTAGGCAAAATGGCACCGTAACTTCGGGAGAAGGTGCGCCGGTGAGGGTGAAGGACTTGCTCCGTAAGCTCATGCCGGTCGAAGATACCAGGCCGCTGCGACTGTTTATTAAAAACACAGCACTCTGCAAACACGAAAGTGGACGTATAGGGTGTGACGCCTGCCCGGTGCCGGAAGGTTAATTGATGGGGTTAGCGCAAGCGAAGCTCTTGATCGAAGCCCCGGTAAACGGCGGCCGTAACTATAACGGTCCTAAGGTAGCGAAATTCCTTGTCGGGTAAGTTCCGACCTGCACGAATGGCGTAACGATGGCGGCGCTGTCTCCACCCGAGACTCAGTGAAATTGAAATCGCTGTGAAGATGCAGTGTATCCGCGGCTAGACGGAAAGACCCCGTGAACCTTTACTATAGCTTTGCACTGGACTTTGAATTTGCTTGTGTAGGATAGGTGGGAGGCTTTGAAGCGTGGACGCCAGTTCGCGTGGAGCCATCCTTGAAATACCACCCTGGCAACTTTGAGGTTCTAACTCTGGTCCGTTATCCGGATCGAGGACAGTGTATGGTGGGTAGTTTGACTGGGGCGGTCTCCTCCTAAAGAGTAACGGAGGAGTACGAAGGTGCGCTCAGACCGGTCGGAAATCGGTCGCAGAGTATAAAGGCAAAAGCGCGCTTGACTGCGAGACAGACACGTCGAGCAGGTACGAAAGTAGGTCTTAGTGATCCGGTGGTTCTGTATGGAAGGGCCATCGCTCAACGGATAAAAGGTACTCCGGGGATAACAGGCTGATACCGCCCAAGAGTTCATATCGACGGCGGTGTTTGGCACCTCGATGTCGGCTCATCACATCCTGGGGCTGAAGCCGGTCCCAAGGGTATGGCTGTTCGCCATTTAAAGTGGTACGCGAGCTGGGTTTAGAACGTCGTGAGACAGTTCGGTCCCTATCTGCCGTGGACGTTTGAGATTTGAGAGGGGCTGCTCCTAGTACGAGAGGACCGGAGTGGACGAACCTCTGGTGTTCCGGTTGTCACGCCAGTGGCATTGCCGGGTAGCTATGTTCGGAAGAGATAACCGCTGAAAGCATCTAAGCGGGAAACTTGCCTCAAGATGAGATCTCACTGGAGCCTTGAGCTCCCTGAAGGGCCGTCGAAGACTACGACGTTGATAGGTGGGGTGTGTAAGCGCTGTGAGGCGTTGAGCTAACCCATACTAATTGCCCGTGAGGCTTGACCATATAACACCCAAACAATTTGATGTTTGCGTGTCAGACGGTTGAAGTCGACAAACAAACCGAAAAGACGCATCGCTCGCAAAGCGAAACCGATACAGCAACACCTTCACATGCCCAATTCGGGGAAGCGACTCAACACCGACTCCCCAGCCGAATTGCTTGACGACCATAGAGCGTTGGAACCACCTGATCCCATCCCGAACTCAGAAGTGAAACGACGCATCGCCGATGGTAGTGTGGGGCTTCCCCCATGTGAGAGTAGGTCATCGTCAAGCTTTACACCAAACCCCCGATCGTCGCCAGACGGTCGGGGGTTTGTCTTTGGGCGGTAGATAACCTGCCAGACGGCTTGGCGCAGCAGCGTACCAACCGGGCTGGTCGTGGGCGCGGTGCCTGTCGTGACGCTGCAGCCAGGCCGGCCCGGAGCGGCGTGTTGCCTGGGGCAGCGTCGTGACTGCGCACCCTCTACCTCTCTCGCGGCCATACGATGGCTGTAGACCTTAAGATGCGGCGCTAAGCGCTACCGTCATAGACGTCTAGACGGCCCAGCTTGGCTGTTGAGCGCTGCGGGGTCGTCGGTGAAAGACGGAGGGCCGCGCTAAGGCCAAGCTGACGCTTCGGGTTGCTCGGGTTGCTCGGGTTCTGGTATGACGGAGGGCGAGAGACGCTATCGCTGGGACAAGGAGCTGAGCCTTCTCCACTAATCGACCGGCTTTTGCGGCTGGCTGTTGGCCAAGCACGTGTAGAAGAGGCATACGAAGACGCCCATGGCTTCGGTTTCCCAGCGTCGCCACGGTGGCACCTGATGCATGATTGATGATTTCTCATGGAACAGCAGCTTCAGTCTCTGCCCTGACTATCGTTACACTCCATGCTTGCCCATCCGCTTGAGCGATGCATGCAGAATTCTGTCACGCCCGCCCCTCCCTCTCTTCAGGCCGATATGCCGCTCGTACTGGCTGGCCCGCTCTTGCGACGTCTAGAACCGGATCGGTTGGTAATGTGGATGGTGACCCGTGAGTCGCTGTCTCTGCACATGTCGCTCTATCCCGAGGGTGAATCGCCGCGGCTGTTTGCGCTCGACGGCGGCAGGTGTACCCCGCTGAGGATCGGCAGCTCGGCCTGGTTGCAACTGATCGACATCAGGCTGGACGCGCCACTACCCACAGATACGTTGATCGAATACGACCTTTCGATTTTGCTCGAGGGCAAAGCGTTTGGGATCAGCGATTGGGCGCCGCATTTGATTCATGAAGGTTTCAACCGTCCGGCTTTCGTGGTTCGGTCACGGTACGACGATCTGCTCCATGGCTCTTGCCGTAAACCGCATCATGCGTCTGCCGATGGACTAGTCGTCGTTGATGCGCTAATAAAACGGGCCCGCGCAACGCCAGCGCAATGGCCAGCGGCATTAATCATGTCCGGAGACCAGGTTTACGCCGACGATGTGGCCGGCCCGACGTTGGTAGCCATACACGCATTGATTCGCCTGCTCGGACTGTATGGCGAATGCCTCGAGGGCGCGGTGGTTGCCAACAGCGACGAGCTGATGGCTCATCCTGCGACTTATTATCGGCGTGAAGCGTTGCTGCCAGCATTCAAGTCCAACGAAGCGCTTCGAGAGCGATTTTTCGGCGGCGTCGAGAAGCCTGTTTTCACCACGGCCAACGCGCATAACCACCTGGTGTCTTTCGCCGAAGTGATCGCCATGTACCTGCTGGTGTGGTCCCCCGTGCCATGGAGGCTCATCGAGCCGGAGATGCCCCAGCTGGATGCCAAGATGGCGCAGCGGTATGCGCACGAGGCGCAGTACATCGACGCATTTCGGCATGGCCTGCCGGTCGCCGCGCGGGCGCTGGCGCATCTGCCTGCACTGATGATCTTCGACGATCATGACATCACCGATGACTGGAATCTGAGCGCCCGCTGGGAGCACACGGCCTATAGTCACCCTTTTTCGAGGCGCATCATCGGTAACGCCTTGCTCGGTTATCTTCTCTGCCAGGCATGGGGCAACGCGCCTGAAGATTACGCGTCCCTCCTGCCCGCGATTCAGGCGCTTGTGGCCAGCGCAGAGCACGGTCAGCTTGCTTGCCCGTTGCACGACCAGGTAGTGGATGACCTTTTGCGGTGGAGCGATTGGGGGTATGTATTGCCTACCGAGCCGACCTTGCTGGTGCTGGACACCCGCACGCGGCGCTGGCGGAGCGAGAGCAACCTGAACCGCCCCTCGGGCCTGATGGATTGGGAGGCGCTAACCGATTTTCAGCAGCACCTACTCGATCAGCCCTCGGTAATCATCGTTTCGCCAGCACCGATGTTTGGCGTCAAGTTGATCGAGACCGTGCAGCGCGTGTTCAGCTGGTTAGGTCAGTCACTGCTGGTGGATGCGGAAAACTGGATGGCCCATCGTGGCGCCGCGCAGGTGATGCTCAATATCTTTCGGCATACTCGTACCCCCCGGCAATTACGTCATCCTTTCCGGCGATGTGCATTATTCGTTCGCCTATGAGGTGCGTATCCGAGGCCGTGTGGAAGGTCCACGGTTGTGGCAGATCACCAGCAGCGGCATCAAGAACGAATTCCCCCGACGGCTCCTGGACCTGTTCGATCGGCTCAACCGCTGGCTTTACTCGCCGCGCTCGCCGTTGAACTGGTTTACCAAGCGCCGCCGGGTACGGGTTCAGCCGTGGCTGCCCAGCCGCAGTCGGTCCGGCGAGCGCCTGTGGAACGGCTCGGGCATCGGGCGGGTCCGGCTTGATGCCGCCGGGCGTCCGGTCCGGATCGAGCAGATCAACGCCGATGGGTCAGCCCCGGTGACCTTCGATCCCGTTCGCGACTGATCAGCCGAATGCCGCGCGCAACGCGGGAAGCGTTGCGTAGTAGTACGCCGGCGATTCAGCCATCAGCTCGTCGTGACTACCGAACCCATAACCTACCGCAACGGCCTGCAAGCCGTTGCGGTGGGCCCCGATAAGGTCGTGCTTGCGGTCGCCAATCATCAGTGTCTGCGCCGGCTCCAGGCGCTCTTCGGCGACTAGGTGAGCGATCAGTTCGACTTTGTTGGTTCGTGTGCCATCCAGCTCGCTGCCATAGATCATCCTGAAGTGATGGTCGAAGGCGAAATGGCGGGCGATCTCGCGGGCGAACACCGAAGGCTTGGAGGTTGCCACGTAGAGCGTACGGCCCTGGCCGCGCAGGTGCTCGAGCATCTCGAGTACGCCGTCGAATAGCAGGTTTTCGTACAACCCGACCGTCTTGAATCGCTCGCGGTAATGGGTCACGGCTTCCCAGGCCCGTGCTTCATCGAAGCCGTAGAACTCCATGAATGCCTGCAAAAGGGGCGGGCCGATGAAGGGCTCGAGCCTGGCCAGGTCCGGCTCGTCGATGCCGAGTTGGGCCAAGGCATGCTGGATGGAGCGGGTGATGCCTTCTCGCGGGTCGGTTAAGGTCCCGTCGAGGTCGAACAGAATCGTGGCGTGATGCATGAAGGCAGGGCCGGCAGCTGGAGGATGGGGGCGATTGTCCCGTAACTCCCCGTTCGGCGGCAAACCAGGCGGGTAACGCTGCGCCTCAGCTGGCCTGGATCTGCAGGCGTTGTGCGAGCGCTGTCGCTGTAGTGATGTCCTGGCCAATGACGGCGGCCAGCCAGTCCATGAACAGCCGTACACGACGCGGCAAGTGACGACGGTGGGCGTAAAGCAGCGAAGCGCTCATCGGGGCCGGCACATGCTCCGGAAGGACGAGTTGCAACTCACCCCGGTCGAGCGACTCACAGACACCTGCCAGCGGTACCTGGATGAGACCGAAGCCGCCTAGACAGGCTTCCTTGTAGCTATCACTGTTGTTGACCGTGACACGGCCGCGCATGGGCAGGCAAATCGTCTTGCCGTTCTGCTCGTACTCGAAACCGGTCGAGCGAGCACCGAGCACCGGCACGTAGTGCACCAGGTAGTGGTGGGCGAGATCGTCGAGCGTCCGTGGCGTGCCGTACTGACTCAGGTAGGCGGGGCTGGCGCAGTTGACCAGTGGATAACGGCCGATTCGTCGGGCGACCAGTCCGGCATCCGTGACCTCGCCGATGCGCAGCACGCAATCGAAACCCTCTCGCACCAGGTCCACGCGCCTGTCGGTGGCGCTGACCTCGATCTCCAGATCGGGATGCTGGTTCAGAAATTCACCCAGTCTTGGCATCACCAGGTTGCGCGCGAGCGCGACCGGAAGGTCAATGCGCAGGCGGCCCTTCAACGCCTTGCCCTCGCGAAACAGCCCCTCGAGTTCCTCGATCTGATCGAGCATGTCGCGGCAGCGCTCATAGAGCAGCGTGCCGTCCTGCGTCGGCTGGACCTTGCGCGTCGTGCGCTGCAGCAGCCGCGCGCCGAGTCGTTGCTCGAGTGCGCGAATCTGTTCGGAGACCGTCGAGCGGGGCAGCCCTAGGCTATCGGCCGCAGCCGTAAAACTGGCCAGTTCATAGACGCGGACAAAGGTGCGCAGGGATTCCAGCATGTTTGGCCCGTCCATTTCGTCGGAAATACCGAATAGTCTATTCGCTGTTTGCTGATTTATCCGCCATGTAACGAACAATAAAGTGGTCTCCATCATCCACAAGACGGAGGCACACCATGAACGGCAAACTTGCATTGATTACCGGAGCCAGCCGCGGTCTCGGACGCAGTGCGACCTTGCACTTGGCGACCCAGGGTGCGGACATCATCGGCACGTACCACAGCAAGGTCGACGAAGCGCAGGCAGTGGCCGATGAAATCGAGCGTCTTGGCTCGCGCGCGCTGATGCTGCACCTCGATGTCAGCGACAGCGCGAGCTTCGCTGCCTTCGCTGATCAGGTGCGCGCGGCATTGTCTGAGCGCTTCGGTCGTCAGCAGTTCGATTTTCTGGTCAACAATGCGGGCATCGGGCAGCACGCCAGCTTCGCCGAAACCAGCGAAGCGCAGTTCGACCTGATGATGAAGATTCATCTGAAGGGTCCGTTCTTCCTGACCCAGACGCTGCTGCCCTTGATCAGCGACGGCGGACGTATCCTGAACGTATCGAGCGGCCTGGCGCGCTTCTCGCTGCCAGGCTATGCCGCGTATGCGGCCATGAAAGGTGGCATCGAGGTGCTGACGCGCTATCAGGCGCGTGAACTGGGTGAGCGGGGTATCGCTGTCAATGTGCTCGCCCCTGGTGCCATCGAGACCGACTTCGGCGGCGGCGCGGTGCGCGACAATGCGGACCTCAACGCTTTTGTCGCGGGCAATACCGCACTTGGTCGCGTTGGCCAGGCGGACGATATCGGTCTCGCCATTGCAGCCTTACTCGGCGAGGGTGGCCGCTGGATCACTGGCCAGCGCATCGAAGCGTCGGGCGGTATGTTCCTCTGATGGCCGTGTGGGCCGGGCGCGGTGTATGGCGTCCGGCCCAACGGGCTGCCGGTCGCTCAGTCTGCGTAATGCTGTTCGAGATGGTGGGCTTTCAACTTCACGTAGTTTCCGGCCGTGTAGCTGAAGAAGCTCCGCTCCTTCTCGGTCAGTGGGCGCGCCTGCTTGACCGGGCTGCCGACGTACAGGAAGCCGCTTTCCAACGTCTTGCCCGGCGGCACCAGGCTGCCAGCGCCGATGATCACCTCATCCTCGACCACCGCGCCGTCCATCACGATCGACCCCATACCCACCAGAATTCGGCTGCCCAGCGTGCAGCCGTGCAGGGTGACCTTGTGGCCGACCGTCACCTCGTCACCGATGGTCAGCGGGAAGCCGTCAGGGTTGAACGGGCCGGCGTGAGTGATATGCAGCACGCTGCCATCCTGGATGCTGCTGCGTTTGCCAATGCGGATGCGGTGCATGTCGCCTCGGATCACCGTGAGCGGCCAGACGGAGCTGTCTTCGCCAATCTCGATGTCGCCGATGAGTACGGCGCTGGGGTCGACGAAGACGCGTTCGCCCAGGATGGGGGTGTGACCCTGGTAGGTCCGGATGCTCATGTTTGCGCTCCTGTAGGCTGAGAAAGGTGTGGCTAGTAAGCCGGGTGCCGGGAAACGCCGCTGTCGGCGCGAAAGAACTCGCCCGGCGTGGAACCGAATTGTTCACGAAAGGCGGCAATGAAAGCCGACAGAGACTCGTAGCCGCAGCCCAGTGCGACATCGGTGACGCGCTCGCCGCGCTCGAGTGGCGGTAGCGCGCTGAGCAGCCGCAGGCGCTGGCGCCAGGCACGAAAGGTCAGGCCGGTTTCACGCAGGAACAACCGGCTCAGGGTGCGTTCCGACACACCCAGCACACGGCTCCAGTCCGCCAGGCTTTCCTGAGATTCCGGTTGCGCCTGCAAACCCCTGCAGAGCTGCTGCAGACGCGGCTCCGCCGGGAGTGGCAAGACCAGCTCGACCTCCGGCGCACAGCTCAACTGATCGAGCAATACCTGTACGAGCCGCCCCTCAGGACCCTCCTCGGCGTACGTTTCGGGCAGCGTGCTGAAATGCCGGATCAGCTCGCGCAGCAATGGGCTGACCTGCAGGACGCGGCAATGGTCGGGCGCGTCCCCCGCCACGCCCTGATCGATATACAGGCTGCGGATGCAGGTATCCGGCGCGCAGAACACCTGATGCGTGACGCCCGCCGGAATCCAGACCGCGCGCAGTGGCGGGGCGATAAAACGGCCGCTGTCGGTGCGCACTTCGAGCACGCCCTCTACCGCGTGGGACAGTTGCACCCAAGGATGGCTGTGACGATAGCCAAGCTTGAGGTTGGGCGGCGAGTCGAGCTGGCCATAGACGGGACGCGGCAGGGACTTGAGCGCCTCGAGGCGCGTGATCACGGCGGCTTGTTGTCCGATTGACGACATTTCATGCCTGCTTGGCGTTAGTCGGAAGGTGGCGTCCACGTTAAGGTCGTTCCCCGTCGCCCGCAAGCCCTGAGGAACAGCCATGGCCAAGCTTCGCCTACTCTTCGACAACTTCACCCTTGCCCTGCTGGCCGTGGTCGCCGTCGCGACGGTCTTCCCTTGCGAGGGCCGCGGTGCGGTGTTCTTCGAGTGGCTGACGGCGGCGGCCATTGCGCTGCTGTTCTTCATGCACGGTGCCAAGCTCTCGCGCGAGGCGATTCTCGCCGGGGCGGGCCACTGGCGGCTGCACCTTCTGGTATTTGCCTGCACCTTCGTCATGTTTCCGTTGCTGGGGCTGGCCCTCAAGCCGGTACTGACGCCCCTGGTCGGCACGGAACTCTATCTGGGCATGCTCTATCTCTGCGCATTACCGGCCACGGTGCAATCGGCCATCGCCTTTACCTCCCTGGCGCGCGGCAACGTGCCGGCCGCGATTTGCAGCGCTGCCGCGTCCAGCCTGATTGGTATTTTCCTCACGCCGCTGCTGGTGCTCTTGCTGATGGACGTCGAAGGCGACAGCGGCTCGACGCTCGACTCCATCGGCAAGATCGTGCTTCAGCTGCTGGTGCCCTTCATCGCTGGTCAGATCGCGCGGCGCTGGATCGGCGCCTGGGTGACGCGCAACAAGAGCTGGCTGAAGACCGTCGACCAGAGCTCGATTCTTCTGGTGGTCTACACCGCCTTCAGTGGCGCGGTCGTCGATGGGCTGTGGCGCATCGTGCCCCTCGGCCACCTACTGGGGTTGGTCGTTGCCTGCTGCCTGCTGCTGGCCATCGTCCTCTGGCTGACCAGCGTGCTGGCCAAGGTGTTCGGCTTCAATCTGGAAGACCGCATCACCATCCTCTTCGCCGGCTCGAAGAAGAGCCTGGCGACCGGCGTCCCCATGGCGCAGGTGCTGTTCGCCACGAGCGCGGTCGGCATGATCATCCTGCCGTTGATGCTCTTTCATCAGATCCAGCTGATGGTCTGCACCGTGCTGGCCCAGCGTTATGCGCGCCGGCCCGAATTGCCCGCGCAGGCGGCTGTCCAATAGCGAGACGCGGGGCGCCTGCGACCGCCGCCTGCGCGGGATAGAGCCGCTCTATCGAGGCGTTTCCCAGCTGCGCGGTCGGGCATTTGTCTTTAACATGCCCGCGTGATCATTCTTCAGAAGGGGCAACTGCCGTGACCGATACCAATCCGCTGCTTCGGGATTTCGACCTGCCGCCTTACTCCGAGATTCGCCCCGAGCACGTCGAGCCGGCCGTGGACACCATCCTGGGTGACAACCGCGTCGCCTTGCAGGAGCTGCTCAGCCGTCCGGCCGAAAGCCTGGACTGGAGCACCCTGGTGGTCGGTCTGGACGAGATGAATGAGCGCCTCAGTCGCGCCTGGGGCCCGGTCAGCCATCTCAATGCCGTGCGCAACAACCCGGAACTGCGCAGCGCCTATGAGGCCTGCCTGCCGAAGTTGTCGGCCTATGCCACCGAGCTTGGCCAGAACGCCGACCTGTTCGCCGCCTACCAGGCGTTGTCCGTCAGCCCCGAGGCCGACGGTTTCGACGTCGCGCAGAAAACCATCATCGAGCACGCGTTGCGCGATTTCCGCTTGTCCGGCATCGATCTGCCAGCGGCCGAGCAGCAGCGCTTCGGCGCGATCCGCATGAAGCTCGCCGAACTGGGCAGTACGTTTTCCAACCAGTTGCTCGATGCCACCCAGGCCTGGACCAAGCACGTCACCGACGCCAGCCTGTTGTCCGGCATTCCCGAGTCGTCCTGCGCGCAGATGGCCGAAGCCGCCAAGGCCAAGGATCTGCAGGGCTGGTTGATCAGCCTGGAATTCCCCCAGCTACTACGCGGTGATGACCTACGCCGATAACCGCGCACTGCGTGAAGAGGTCTATGTCGCCTATTCCACTCGCGCTTCCGACCAGGGGCCGAACGCTGGACAGTTCGATAACGGCCCGGTAATGGAGCAGATTCTCGACCTGCGTCAGGAGCTGGCGCAGCTGCTGGGCTTCGGCAATTACGCCGAGCTCTCCCTGGCGACCAAGATGGCCGAAAGTACCGACCAGGTGCTGGGTTTCCTGCGTGACCTGGCGCAGCGCAGCAAGCCCTTCGCCGAGCGCGACCTGAAAGAGTTGCGCGCCTTCGCCGCCGAGCACGGCGTTACCGATCTGCAGAGCTGGGACGTCAACTACTTCGGCGAGAAGCTGCGCCAGGCACGCTACAGCCTGAGCCAGGAAGAGCTGCGCGCCTACTTCCCGGTGGACAAGGTGCTGTCCGGCCTGTTTGCCATCGTCAAGCGCCTGTACGGCATCGAGATCCACGAGCTGGAAGACTTCGACAGCTGGCACCCGGACGTTCGCCTGTTCGAGATCCGTGAAAACGGCGAGCACGTTGGGCGCTTCTTCTTCGACCTGTACGCGCGGCCGAACAAGCGTGGCGGTGCCTGGATGGATGGCGCGCGCGACAAGCGCCGCACCTGCCTGGGCACGCTGCAGACGCCGGTGGCCAACCTCGTCTGCAACTTCACCTCGCCCGTAGGCGAGCGCCCGGCGCTGCTCACTCATGACGAGGTCACCACCCTGTTCCACGAGTTCGGCCATGGCCTGCACCACTTGCTGACCAAGGTCGAGCATGCCGGGGCGTCGGGCATCAATGGTGTGGCCTGGGATGCGGTCGAGCTGCCCAGCCAGTTCATGGAGAACTGGTGCTGGGAGCCGGAGGGGCTGGCGCTGATCTCCGGGCACTACCAGACAGGTGAGCGCTTGCCGCAGGACAAGCTGGACCAGATGCTGGCGGCGAAGAATTTCCAGTCCGGCCTGATGATGGTGCGCCAGCTGGAGTTCTCGCTGTTCGACTTCGAGCTGCATGCCACCCATGGCGATGGGCGCAGCGTGCTCGAGGTGCTGGAAAGCGTCCGCGCCGAAGTCTCGGTGATGCGTCCGCCGGCCAGCAATCGTTTCCCCAACAGTTTCGCGCACATCTTTTCGGGTGGCTATGCGGCGGGCTACTACAGCTACAAATGGGCCGAGGTGCTGTCGTCCGACGCCTTCTCGCGCTTCGAGGAAGAGGGCGTGTTCAACCCGGACACCGGCCGCGCTTTCCGCGAGGCGATACTGGCACGCGGCGGTTCGCAGGAGCCGATGGTGTTGTTCGTCGACTTCCGTGGGCGCGAACCCTCGACCGACGCGCTCCTGCGGCACCTGGGTCTGAGCGAGGACGCGGCATGAGCGACGAGCCGAAAGTGACCCCCAAGCGCTTCATCGCCGGTGCCGTGTGCCCGGCGTGTAGCGCCACCGACAGCATCAAGATGTGGGACGTCGAGGGTGTGCCGCACCGCGAGTGCGTCGAATGCGGCTACGCCGATACGCTCAATGCCCAGGGCCAGTCGGTGCCCTCGGAACTGAGCACGCGGGTCAACAAGGCCAAGCCGAAGCCGGCCGACCCGCAGGTGCAGGCGGTACAGTTTTTCCCCAACCCGAAGCTGAAGAAAAAGTCCGACTGAGCGAACGCTACCATGTGGCATCTCACCTGCGGCGATCTGGCTGCCGACAGCGTCCGGCCGCTGCTGGTCGCAGGCGATGAGATTCGCGTGCTGCGTGATGACCTGGCTGTCGGTCCGCTTGCAGATATCGAATCCCCGCCCTGCAGGAAGCGGATCGCCTTCTGGGAAGAGGTCTGGCCTGTCGGCCTGAAACCTCGTCCGGATTTCTCAGGCATTGCCAGTGACGCCGAGTGGCTGGCCCGGCTGCACGACCAGCCGCGGCCGATTACCGTCTGGCATGGCGACAGCGCGTCCGAGCAGCTGATGCTGGCACGGGTGGCTGCGGCACTGGAAGGCTCGCCGACAGCGCTGCATGAAGTCGCCTGTGGCACGGGCGACAGCCGTGCCGGCACGCGGATGGCGGTATCCATGCACGCCCCGGAGGCCCTGGCGACGCGATATCGACCGCGCCTCGTTGAAGACGCTCGCCTCGCCGACCTTGCCTGCCAATGGCGCGCAGCCGTTGGGGAGAACGCTGCGGTACGTCGCTGGATCGATGATCGCTTTCTCGGTGAAGGAAATACGCGGGTCGACGGCGAACTGGTCGCTGCCTGCCGCGACGACTGGATGCCGCTTGCCCACGCCATCGCCGAAATCATGGGGCGTTGCGACGGCTTTTTTCCGACTGACCTGTTCCTCTACTGGCGCGCCCGGGCATTGGCGCGAAGAGGCGTAATCCAGCTGGACGACAGTCGGCAGGCGGATTACCGCCTGGTTCAGGTGCGCCGACGCTCCGGCTGAGCGCCGCCCAACTCGGCGGCAAGGCGACAGACGGGTTGGCGACAAAACGATCCGAGCTGATACTGTATCCATATACAGTATTGGAGATCACTCATGCTCCCGCCAAACAGCACACCCCGCGGGCGCGGCACGGCCATCAACCCGGACAACCGGTTCGCTCCGACGCGCAGCGAGGCCTATGACGATGGTTGGGAACAGGACGTGCCGCCCACCCGCGCCACCGAGGTCCGGCATGAGACGGCCAAGACGGTGCTCACCCGCAACCAGTCGCCGGACGTCGGCTTCGATCGGTCCGTGAACCCTTATCGCGGTTGCGAGCACGGCTGCATCTACTGTTTCGCGCGGCCCACGCATGCCTATTGGGACCTTTCGCCCGGCATCGATTTCGAGACGCGGCTGATTGCCAAGACCAACCTCGCCGAGCGGCTGGAAGCCGAGTTGAGCAAACCCGGCTACGTGCCGCAGCCCATTGCGCTGGGCGTGAACACGGATGCCTATCAGCCACTCGAGCGCGAGCAGCGGCTGACGCGACAGGCGCTCGAGATCCTGCTGCGGTTCAAGCATCCGGTGCACATCATCACCAAGGGTTCGCTGGTGTTGCGCGACCTGGATCTACTGGTGCCGCTGGCCGAGCAGCGGCTGGTCAGTGTGTCGGTCAGCCTGACCACGCTGGACGACGAGCTCAAGCGCATCATGGAACCCCGTGCGGCCTCGCCCTCGGCGCGACTTCGCGTTCTGCGCTTGCTGAACGAGGCGGGCGTGCCAGTCAGCGTGATGTGCGCGCCGATGATTCCGATGATCAACGACATGGAACTGGAGCGCCTGCTCGAAGCCGCGCGGGAAGCCGGGGCGCGCTCGGCGGGCTACGTGTTGCTGCGCCTGCCGCATGAGGTGGCCGGGCTGTTCGATGAATGGCTGCAGGAGCACTTCCCGCAGCGAGCCGCGCACGTGATGAGCCTGGTGCGCCAGTCGCGCGGCGGCAAGGACTACGACAGCCGCTTCGGTAGCCGCATGCGCGGCGAGGGGCAGTTCGCCCAGCTGCTGGCCCAGCGTTTTCAGCTGGCCTGCAAACGTCTGGGCTTCAACCGTCGGGACCAGAACTTCGGGCTGGATTGCACCCGTTTTGCTCCGCCGGGCGCGCAGCTGTCGCTGATCTGAGCCTGTTGGCGTAAGGCATTGCCCTCGCGGTGAAGCTGTATTTCGTCGCAAAGGCTCGAGATAGAGCGGCTCGTTCAGTTTCGGTTAAGTCTCGCTGGCTAGCCTTCGGGCAGTCGTGACCAGTCAGTCACGGGGCGCTTTCGGCCTCGGACCGCTGGCATGCGCCCTCGCCAAACAGGAGACCCACCATGCGTGAACCCATCCGTACCCGTCCCGAGCCCCTCGACTTGCCTGTACGCGGCGAAAGCGCCGACGAGTCCTTCGCCCGTCTCGTTGACGGCTTTCGCCGCTTCCGTACCGAGGTGTATCCCGAACAGCAGACGCTGTTCGCCCGTCTGGCCAAGGCGCAGCACCCACGCGCCATGTTCATCACCTGCGCCGACTCGCGCATCGTGCCGGAGCTGATTACCCAAAGTTCGCCCGGCGACCTGTTCGTCACCCGCAACGTCGGGAATGTGGTGCCGCCGTACGGCCAGATGAATGGCGGCGTGTCGACGGCCATCGAATACGCGGTGATGGTGCTCAACGTCCAGCACATCATCATCTGCGGCCACTCCGATTGCGGTGCGATGAAGGCGGTGCTCAACCCGGACGGGCTGCAGCGCATGCCCACGGTCCGCGCCTGGCTCAGGCACTGTGAGGTGGCGCGCAGCCTGGTCGAGCAGAACTGCGGCTGTGGGGGCGACAATCTCGGGGTGCTTACCGAGGAGAACGTCGTGGCCCAGCTTGACCACCTGCGCACGCATCCTTCGGTGGCCGCGCGGCTGGCGGGTGGGCAGCTCGCTATCCATGGTTGGGTGTACTGCATCGAGACGAGCGAGATCCTCGCTTATGACGCTCGATCGGGCCGCTTCGCGCCGCTCGACGGCGACGGGCAGCTACCGGTCGCGACGCCCGCACCGCGCTACGCGTCGGCTTGAGGAGACGGCCATGAATCAGGAAACGATCAAATCGACCCTGCCGCGCGACCTGATGGCGTCCGTGGTGGTGTTCCTGGTGGCGCTGCCTCTGTGCATGGGCATTGCCATCGCCTCGGGCATGCCGCCAGCCAAGGGCGTGGTGACTGGAATCATCGGCGGGCTGGTGGTGGGCTGGTTGGCCGGTGCACCGCTGCAGGTCAGCGGCCCGGCGGCCGGGCTTACGGTGCTGGTGTTCGAGCTGGTGCAGCAGCATGGTGCCGCCATGCTCGGGCCGATTCTGCTGCTGGCCGGCGCCTTGCAATGGGTGGCCGGCCGCCTGAAATGGGGTTGCTGGTTCAGGGTCACCGCGCCGGCGGTGGTCTACGGCATGCTGGCGGGGATCGGCATTCTGATCGTGCTCTCGCAATTGCACGTGATGATGGACGCGAAGCCCGAGGCCTCGGGGCTGGGCAACCTCAGCGCATTTCCCGCCGCACTGTGGGCGGCGTTGCCCTTTCGGGCGGTGGCAACGGCATGATCGCCGCTTCGCTGGGACTGCTGACGATCGTCTGCATGGCCGCCTGGGATCGGCTCAAGCCGCAGCGTCTGCGCCTGTTGCCCGGTGCACTGCTGGGGGTTGCGGCAGCGACGCTGGTTGGCCTGTGGCTGGAGCTGGATGTGCGCCGCGTCGAGGTGCCCGACAACCTCGCCGATGCGATCACCTGGCTGCGCCCGACTGACCTGCTGGCGCTGGCCGATCCAACGTTGCTGGTCGCGGCGCTGGCGCTTGCCTTCATCGCCAGCGCCGAGACATTGCTGTCAGCCGCCGCGGTGGACCGTATGCATCAGGGGCCGCGGGCCGATTTCGACCGTGAGCTGGCGGCGCAGGGCGTCGGCAACATGCTCTGCGGGATGCTCGGTGCCTTGCCGATGACCGGCGTGATCGTGCGCAGCTCGGCCAATGTGCAGGCCGGTGCGCGGACACGGCTCTCGGCCATGCTGCACGCGCTCTGGCTGCTGGCGGCGGTGGTCCTGTTGGCGGCATTGCTCGAGCGCATCCCGGTCGCGAGCCTGGCCGGCGTGCTGATCTATACCGGCTTCAAGCTGATCGACCTGCGCGCGCTGCGCCAGCTTGGTCGCTACGGCCGTATGGCGATGCTGATCCATATCGTCACGGCGCTGACTATCGTCGCGACCGATCTGCTGACTGGCGTGTTGGTGGGCTTCGCGCTGACCCTGGCGCAACTGGCCTGGCAGGCGTCGCGCTTGAAGATCAACCTGATCCGCGAGGGTCGCCGGATCGAGTTGCGCATGCAGGGGGCGGCGACCTTCCTCAAGGTGCCGCAACTGTCGCGAGCGCTCGAATCGGTACCGCCGGATGCCTGGCTGCAGGTGCCGATGGAGCACCTGCGCTACATCGACCACGCCTGCATGGAACTGCTCGAGGAGTGGCAGCGCTCCAACGCGCCACAGGGTGCCCGATTGATCATCGAGCCGCGTGCGCTGACCCGGCGCGTCGAGGGCCGACGGCGACAGGCGGCCCATCTGGCGGGGTTGGCCGAGGGGAACTAATCACAGCGGCGAGCCTTCCATTTCCGGTAGGCCACGCCGTCGTGTGGCCAGATGCAGCGCATCGGCGAGCCGATGCGCTGTCGTTCGTTCTGGAGGATTGATTTGGACCCTTTCATCGACCTGCTGCAGTGGCCCGCCATGCTGGTCACGGTCCTGGCGGCCTGGCTGATCGGCTCGTTGAAGCCGCGGCGCCGCACGGTGGGATTCTGGTGTTTTCTGCTGAGCAATCTGCTCTGGGTCATCTGGGGATGGCACGCCGAAGCCTGGGCGCTGATCACGCTACAGGTATGCCTGGCGCTGATGAACATCCGCGGCGTGAAGAAGAATGACCATTCGGCAGAGGCCGAAGCCAGCGTTTGAACCACCAAATTGCCAGGTATCGAACCCTGTCTATACTCCGATCGTAGGCGTATTGATCGAATCCGACTGTGCGTGCAAAGCGAAGCCTGGCAACCAGGAATTGGGGGAGCCAGATCGGAGCCAAGCAGGCCGCTGAAAATGTAGGCGAGGCAGGCAATACGAGGCGAGAAGAGCCAGAGAAGCGGAGTTCGCGGCTGCACATGAGCAGTCTGACCGGACTCGCAACCGAGGCGCTTTTCAACGAGGAGTTGCCGACGCAGGCAGTTTCCACGGGCTGATAGGGCAGTCGGCGGGATAACAAGAACCATAAGGGGAACCCGCAATGTCGCGACATCCACGAGCCTGGATGGGGATCGGATTGTGTTCGCTGTTCGGTCAGGCCGAGGCGGCCTGGGACGTGAACATGCGCTCCGGCGCCACCGACGTCAGTCGCTCCGTTTTCGACCTGCACATGACCATCTTCTGGATCTGCGTGGTCATCGGCGTGCTGGTGTTCGCGGCGATGTTCTGGTCGATGATCGCCCACCGCCGCGCCAAGCGGCAGGAGTCGTCGAATTTCCACGAGAACACCAAGGTCGAGGTGCTCTGGACCATCATCCCTCTGCTGATCCTGATCGGCATGGCGGTGCCGGCGACCCGCACGCTGATTCACATCTACGACGCCTCCGAGTCGGATGTCGACATCCAGATCACTGGCTACCAGTGGAAGTGGCACTACAAGTACCTGGGTGAGGACGTCGAGTTCTTCAGCAACCTCACCACGCCGCGCGATCAGATCAATAACCTCGAGCCCAAGGGCGAGCATTACCTGCTGGAGGTCGACGAACCGCTGGTGATCCCGTCCGGCGCCAAGGTGCGCTTTCTGATCACCGCGGCGGATGTGATTCATTCCTGGTGGGTGCCGGACCTGGCGGTGAAGAAGGACGCCATCCCCGGCTTCATCAACGAATCCTGGACGCGCATCGATGAGCCCGGCATCTACCGTGGCCAGTGCACCGAGCTCTGCGGCAAGGACCACGGTTTCATGCCCGTGGTGGTGGAGGTCAAGTCGCAAGACGACTACGCCGCCTGGCTCGGCGAGAAGAAGGCCGAGGCGGCCAAGCTCGCCGAACTGACCAGCAAGGAATGGACGCTGGAAGAGCTGGTCGAGCGCGGCGAGAAGGTCTACCTGTCCAATTGCGCCAGCTGTCACCAGCCCACCGGCGAGGGCCTGCCGCCGATGTTCCCGGCACTCAAGGGATCACCCATCGCTACGGGTGAGGCCGAGGGGCATCTGGACATCGTCGTGCATGGCAAGCGCGGCACCAGCATGCCGGCCTTCGGTGAGCAGCTCTCGGAGGTCGATATCGCCGCGGTCATCACCTACGAGCGCAACGCCTGGGGCAACGACAAGGGCGACATGGTCACGCCGAAAGACGTGCTCGACTTCAAACAGGCCGAAGAAGCCAGTCAATAAGAGGAGTGGCGGCGATGAGTGCAGTGATCGACGATCATGGTCATGCCGAGCATGACCACCACCATGGCCCGGCCAAGGGAATCTCCCGCTGGCTGCTGACCACCAACCACAAGGACATCGGCTCGATGTACCTGTGGTTCAGCTTCTGCGCCTTTCTGCTCGGCGGTTCGATGGCCATGGTGATCCGCGCCGAGCTGTTCCAGCCGGGTCTGCAGATCGTGCAGCCCGAGTTCTTCAACCAGATGACCACCATGCACGGCCTGATCATGGTGTTCGGCGCGGTGATGCCGGCCTTCGTCGGTCTGGCCAACTGGATGATCCCGCTGATGATCGGCGCGCCGGACATGGCACTGCCGCGGATGAACAATTTCAGCTTCTGGCTGCTCCCGGCGGCGTTCGGCCTGCTGGTCTCGACCCTGTTCATGGAAGGCGGCGGGCCCAACTTCGGCTGGACCTTCTACGCGCCGCTATCGACGACCTATGCGCCCGAATCGGTGACCTTCTTCATCTTCGCCATCCACCTCATGGGCATCAGCTCGATCATGGGCGCGATCAATGTTATCGCCACCGTGCTCAACCTGCGCGCGCCCGGCATGACGCTGATGAAGATGCCGCTGTTCGTCTGGACCTGGCTGATCACCGCCTTCCTGCTCATCGCGGTGATGCCGGTGCTGGCCGGCGTGGTGACCATGATGCTGATGGACATCCACTTCGGCACCAGCTTCTTCAGCGCGGCCGGTGGGGGCGATCCGGTGCTGTTCCAGCACGTCTTCTGGTTCTTCGGCCATCCCGAGGTGTACATCATGATCCTGCCGGCGTTCGGCGCGGTCAGCTCGATCATCCCGGCGTTCTCGCGCAAGCCGCTGTTCGGCTACACCTCGATGGTCTACGCCACCGGGGCCATTGCCTTCCTGTCCTTCATCGTCTGGTCGCACCACATGTTCACCGTGGGCATTCCGCTGGTGGGCGAGCTGTTCTTCATGTACGCGACCATGCTGATCGCCGTGCCCACCGGGGTGAAGGTGTTCAACTGGGTGTCGACCATGTGGCGCGGCTCGCTGACCTTCGAGGCGCCCATGCTGTTCGCCGTGGCCTTCGTGATTCTCTTCACCATCGGCGGCTTCTCCGGGTTGATGCTGGCCATCGCCCCGGCGGACTTCCAGTACCACGACACCTACTTCGTGGTGGCGCACTTCCACTATGTGCTGGTGCCGGGGGCGATCTTCGGCATCTTCGCCTCGGCGTACTACTGGCTGCCGAAGTGGACCGGACACATGTATGACGAAACGCTGGCGAAGCTGCATTTCTGGATGAGCTTCGTCGGCATGAACCTGGCGTTCTTCCCGATGCACTTCGTCGGTCTTGCCGGCATGCCGCGGCGCATCCCGGACTACAACATGATGTTCGCCAACTTCAACATGGTCTCCAGCATCGGCGCTTTCATGTTCGGCGCGACCCAGCTGCTGTTCCTGTTCATCGTCATCAAGTGCATCCGCGGTGGCCCGGCGGCACCGGCCAAGCCCTGGGACGGTGCCGAGGGGCTGGAGTGGAGCGTGCCGTCGCCAGCGCCCTATCACACCTTCAACGTACCGCCGGACGTGCACACCCTGCATGAGCATCGCACGGGGCCCAAGCATGATGACTGAGGCCATTGAAGGCTGGAGGCTGGAGCCTGCCGCCTTGTCGAGAGAACGCCCATGAAAGCCGATCTCAGCCTTGCGCAACTGGTCCGCCGCCTGCTGTTCGTCGTGGCGGCGATGTTCGCCTTCGGCTTCGCACTGGTGCCGATCTATGACGTCATGTGCCAGGCCTTCGGCATCAACGGCAAGACGGCCGGGGCCTATGAGGGCTCGCAGACCGCCGACGAAGCGCGTGAGGTGCGCGTGCAGTTTCTTGCCACCAACGCGTCGGGGATGGTCTGGGAATTCAAGCCGATGGCCGACCAACTCGACGTCAACCCGGGATCCAGCCGGGAAATGCGCTTCGTCGCCTACAACCCGACCGACAAGCCGATGACCGCCCAGGCGGTGCCCAGCGTGTCGCCGGCCAAGGCGGCCGCCTACTTCCACAAGACCGAATGCTTCTGCTTCACCCAGCAAGTGCTGCAACCCGGTGAGCGCATCGAAATGCCCGTGCGTTTCATCGTCGACCGTGACCTGCCTGCGGATGTGCGTCACCTGACGCTCGCCTACACCCTGTTCGACATCACGTCCCGCCAGCCACCTGTCGCCGCGCTCGATCCGGCAGCCTCGCGGCCGGCCAAGGAGAGTCTGCAATGAGCCAACAGACCAGCACGCACGAGCCCTACTACGTTCCCGCCCAGAGCAAATGGCCCATCGTCGGGACCATCGCCCTGCTGACCACCGTCTACGGGCTGGGTACCTGGTTCAACGACCTCAAGGCCGATCGCGACGAGATAACCGGCCCGGTGATCTTCTTCGTCGGTGGCCTGCTGATCGCCTACATGATGTTCGGATGGTTCGGCGCCGTGGTACGAGAAGGGCGAGCGGGGCTCTACAGCGCGCAGATGGACCGCTCCTTCCGCTGGGGCATGAGCTGGTTCATTTTCTCCGAGGTCATGTTCTTCCTGGCCTTTTTCGGCACCCTGTTCTACATCCGCTACTGGGTCGGGCCCTGGCTCGACGGCGAGGGCGACAAGGGCGTCAGCGCGATGCTCTGGCCCAATTTCGAATACAGCTGGCCGCTGCTGAACAACCCCGACCCCAAGGTCTATCCCGCGCCGGAGGGGACGATCAGCCCCTGGGGTCTACCGCTGATCAACACCATTCTGCTGGTCAGCTCCAGCTTCACCCTGACCTGGGCGCACCACGCGCTGCGCAAGGGCAACCGCCAGCAGCTCAAGCTCGGGTTGGGCATCACCATATTGCTGGGCGCGATCTTCCTGGCGCTGCAAGCCGAGGAATACGTGCACGCCTACACCGAGCTCGGGCTGACGTTGGGGTCGGGCATTTACGGGGCGACCTTCTTCATGCTCACGGGCTTTCACGGTGCGCACGTGACCATGGGCGCAATCATCCTGACGGTCATGCTGGTGCGCAGCTTTCGCGGCCACTTCACGCCCGAGCAGCACTTCGGGTTCGAGGCAGCGGCCTGGTACTGGCACTTCGTGGACGTGGTGTGGATTGGCCTGTTCGTCTTCGTCTACGTGCTGTAGCGGGCCGCGCTAGGGGCCGAAACCGGGCTGCAGCTGGCCGGACCAAAAGCCCCAGGCGATCAGCGCAACGGTCAGGGCGGTGAGGGAAACACGCACGAAGAGGGCCGTGATCAGGCGTGCGCTGCGGCTTTCGTCCTTGACCAGAAAGAACAGACCACTGAACAGACTGACCAGCGTGGCCACTAATAACAGAACAATCGCCGCCTTGAGCATGAGCGGGTCCGCCGTGACAGGGGAACTGGGGGAAGTGGGGGTGCAGTATAGCCAGCCTTATCAACGTGCTGCGGGGCGGGGCATGAGCGGGTTCCGACCGGGCCTCGTACCGACCCTGGTGGTCCTGATCCTGTTGCCGCTGCTGGTCTGGCTGGGGTTCTGGCAACTGGAGCGCGGCGAGCAGAAGCGCGAAATGCTGGCCCGGCAGGACGCGCGACAGCAGGCCGCTCCGGTCGGCCCCGAGCAGATCGAGCATTTGCCCGAGCCGGCCTACAGTCGCATCCACCTGCAGGGCCGCTTCGATGCCGAGCACAGCTTTCTGCTCGACAGCCGGACCCGTGACGGCCGGGTCGGCGTCGAGTTGATCCAGCCGTTCCAGGACCAGCCGAGCGGGCGCTGGGTGTTGGTCAACCGCGGCTGGATTCCCTGGCCGGATCGTCGCGTCCCACCCGAATTCGACACGCCCGATCGCCCTCTGAAACTGGCCGCCTGGGTCTATGCGCCCTCTGGCCAGCCGTTCGTACTGAACCGACGGCAAGCCGAGGGCTGGCCGCGGCTGATCAACCACGTCGACATCGAGGCGCTCTGGCAGACCCTCGACCGCGATGGCATCGGCTACGAATTGCGCCTCGAGCCGGGGCCGGCCGCGTACCGGGCCGACTGGCCAGTGACCAGCATGCAACCCCAGCAACATCTTGGCTACGCCGTGCAGTGGTTCGCGCTGGCGGCGGCCTTGCTGGCGCTGTTCATCTATTTCGGCGTGCACCAGGCACGGGGACCCGATCATGAACACGATGAGCTCAGGCATTCACCCCTCTCACCCGCAGCGCCGCCGTGGCCGGTTGCAATTGCTGCTCATCGTCGCCGTGGTGCTTGGCCCGATGTTGCTGGCTTCGGCCATGTATCGCTTTGGCTTCTGGGTGCCCGAGTCGCGCAGTTACGACGGTGTACTGATCGCCACGGGGGAGGGGCGCGACGCGCTCGGCATTACCGCGCCGGTGACCAGCGAACCGCGTTGGGAGCTGCTGGTGACGGCCCCACACGGCTGCGCCGAGGCCTGCCAGGACCTGGTGTACCTGGCGCGGCAGATCAACATCGGCCTGGCGCGAGAGGCGGGGCGTGCCGGCCATGCGCTGGCCGTCGGGGCCGCACTGGAACACGCCTACGAACAGCGCCTGACGCGCGAGTATCCGCAGCTCAAGCGCTACACGCTGGACCCTGCCGTCTATGACGCGAACGCGGCGCTGCCCAGAGGCGCGCAGCTGTGGATCGTCGACCCGCACGGCAATCTGGTGCTGCGCTACGACGAGCATGCCAAGGGCAAGGCGATCCTGGACGATCTCAAACACCTGTTGAAGATCTCGCAGATCGGCTGATCAAGGCACTCGCCCGCCTCGCTGAAGTCCCAATGAGGTCGCCCAAGGAGAACACCATGGCAAAACCCGGATACCGCCTCGCCGTGATCGCCACGCTACTGGCCGTGGTCGTGGTGTTGCTGGGCGCCTACACGCGGCTGACCCATGCCGGTCTGGGCTGCCCGGACTGGCCCGGGTGCTACGGCTTTCTCGCGGTGCCGATGAGCGAACAGGCCCAGAGCTTGGCGGCGCAGCGCTTTCCCGAGGCGCCGCTGGAGGTGCACAAGGGCTGGAACGAGATGGTCCATCGCTACTTCGCCGGCGCCCTGGGGCTGGTGATCCTCGGGCTTGCGGTGCAGGCCGTGCGGCAGCGGGCGCAGCCGGGCCAGCCGTTGAAACTGCCGTTGCTGCTGCTTGCCGTGGTCATCGCACAAGCCGCTTTCGGCATGTGGACGGTCACCCTGCAACTGTGGCCGCAGGTGGTCACTGCGCACCTGCTGGGCGGCTTCGCGACCTTGAGCCTGCTGTTTCTGCTGAGCCTGCGGCTGTCCGGAAGACGACCGGCGATCCCGCCCGTGCCGAGCCGTTTGAGGATGCTGGCGGCGATCGGCATGGCCGTGGTGGTCGCTCAGGTCACGCTGGGTGGTTGGGTCAGCAGCAACTACGCGGCGGTCGCCTGCACGGACTTTCCGACCTGCAACGGCGAGTGGTGGCCGGCGATGGATTTCGCCAACGCCTTCAACCTCGCGCACCATGACATCGGCCCCAACTACCTCGGCGGCCTGCTCTACGGCGAGGCACGCACGGCCATCCACCTCACGCATCGGCTTGGCGCGTTGGTCGTGACCCTCGTGCTGCTGACGCTCGCCTGGCGGCTCTGGCGCCATGGTCTCGCTCGCCTGGCCGCGTTGCTGCTGGCAGCGCTGGCACTGCAGATCGGCCTGGGCATCAGCAACGTACTGCTCAACCTGCCGCTTGCCGTGGCCGTTGCGCACAACGGCGGCGGCGCGCTGCTGCTGCTGGTCACCGTACTGATCAATCACCGCCTGCACTTGAGCGCCCCGGCGACCGTTGCCGCCACGCGCCGGTCACCCCTGAATTCGAACTCGACGGGCGGGCTCGACCTGCCCCGCGCTTGACCACAAGGAGAACCTCCATGGCGACTCTACTCAGCGAACGCGGCGCCCAGGCCAGCTGGCGCGACTATCTCGAGCTGACCAAGCCCAAGGTGGTGCTGCTGATGCTCATCACCTCGCTGGTGGGCATGTTTCTCGCGACCCGTGCCGGGGTGCCCTGGACGGTGCTGCTGTTCGGCAACCTGGGGATCGCCCTGTGTGCCGGCGGCGCGGCGGCGATCAACCATGTCGTGGACCGTCGCATCGATTCGGTGATGGCGCGCACCCACAAGCGGCCGCTGGCCGAGGGGCGGGTAGCCCCGGGCGCGGCAATACTGTTCGCGCTGCTGCTCGCCGTGGCCGGGATGAGCCTGCTGCTGACCTTCACCAACGCGCTGGCTGCCTGGCTGACGCTGGCTTCGCTGGTCGGTTACGCCGTCGTCTACACAGGCTTTCTCAAGCGCGCCACGCCGCAGAACATCGTGATCGGCGGTCTGGCCGGCGCCGCGCCGCCGTTGCTTGGCTGGGTCGCCGTGACCGGGCAGATCACCGCCGAACCCTTGCTGCTGGTGCTGATCATCTTCGCCTGGACGCCACCGCACTTCTGGGCGCTGGCGATTCATCGCAAGGACGAATACGCCAAGGTCAATGTACCGATGCTGCCGGTGACCCATGGCGAGCATTACACCAAGGTGCACATCCTGCTCTATACCGCGATGTTGCTCGCCGTGAGCGTCATGCCCTTCGCCATTCACATGAGTGGCGTGCTGTACTTGGCGGCCGCGGTGCTCCTGGGCGCGCGCTTCCTGTTCTGGGCGGTCGTGCTCTACCGCGACAGCCGGCCCCATGCGGCGATCAAGACGTTCAAGTTCAGCATCTGGTACCTGTTCGCCCTGTTCATTGCCCTGCTCGTTGATCATTATCTACCGCTGACCTTCTAGCCCGGCCCAGGACCTCATGACCCGCATCCAGAAAACCGTACTCATCCTCGTGGCGCTGGTTGCGCTGGTCATTGGCCTGACGGCCTACCGTGTCCTCAGTACCGGCCAACAGGTCGATACCGCCGCGCTGCTCGATGCCGGCATCGTCATGCTGCCCCAGGGCCGCGACGTGCCGGACCTGACCCTGACCAACCAGGACGGCGAGCCGATGACCACGGCGCAGCTGCAAGGCCGCTGGCACCTGCTGTTCTTCGGTTACACCTTCTGTCCCGACATCTGCCCGGCGACCCTCGCCGAGCTGCGCCAGCTCCAGGGCATGCTGCCCGACGAGACGCGCCAGGGGATGCAGGCGGTTCTGGTCAGTGTCGACCCTGACCGGGACACGCCCGAGCAGCTCAAGATGTATCTGGACTATTTCAAGGCCGGTTTCGTCGGCCTCACCGGCCGACTGGACGACATCCAGACCCTGGCCAACGCCGTGGGCGTGCCCTTCATCCCCGCGGATACCTCGAAGGACAACTACACCGTCGACCACGGCGGCAACCTCGCCCTCATCGGTCCCGACGGCCGCCTGCGCGGCTTTATCCGCGCGCCGTTGCGCACCGAAAAGCTCGCTGAGCAGCTCCCTACGGTGATCGGCCAGGACGGCTGAATGCCCGCCTGCGCCAGTGGAGTCAGACCAGAGTAACCGGCGCGTCAGCGGTCGAGCTTGGTGGCATTGAGTCAGCCCGTTCGCTCATGGTCGTGCAGGTCTGTGCCAGCTTGGCAGCGTTGTAGGTCGACACGGGGCTTGAGCGTGATGCCTCGTCGGCGCGGCATTTGGCACCGGCTTCGTTGTGGCCACGCGCGTCACGGCTCGGCAGTCTCGACCCGGCCTTGCTGGTCGGCGGGCACGGGCCGCCCTTTCCCGCGGAGCTGGCGGTGCTGTCCGCAGCCTTTTATCCTCACGCCCAGGCCCTTACCGACATGTCCCGATGACCCGCGTCTTGCCTCCGCGCCTGCTGTTCGTGCTGCTGGCGGTCCTCCTGTTGCTCTCGATCTGGCTGTCACTCGCGCTCGGGCCGGTGAGCCTTGCGCCGGGTGACACCTGGCGCGCCGCGCTCAGCCTGTTCGGGCTTGGTGGGACCGACCCCGGGCTGGCCCAGGCCGAACTCATCCTCGGCCAAATTCGTTTGCCCCGCACGCTGCTGGGGCTCGCGGTCGGTGCGGTGCTGGCGCTGACAGGGGTGGCGATGCAGGGGTTGTTTCGCAATCCGCTGGCCGATCCGGGGCTCATCGGCGTCTCCAGCGGCGCGGCGCTGGGGGCGGCGGTGGCCATCGTCTTCGGCGCGGCGCTCGGCGGGCTGCCCACCGCATTCGAACCCTACGTGCTGTCGGCGAGCGCCTTTGCGGGCGGGCTGGTGGTGACCGCCACGGTCTACCGCCTGGGTCGGCGCGATGGGCAGACCAGCGTCGCCACCATGCTGCTAGCCGGTATCGCCCTGACGGCATTGGCGGGGGCGGCCATTGGCCTGTTCACCTACCTCGCCGATGACGCCACCCTGCGGACCCTGACCTTCTGGAATCTGGGCAGCCTCAACGGTGCGAGCTACGCCCGGCTCTGGCCGCTGCTGGTCATCGTCATGGGCGTGGCGCTCTGGTTGCCGCGTCGTGCGGCAGCGCTGAATGCCTTGCTGCTGGGTGAATCCGAAGCACGTCATCTGGGCTATTCGGTCGAAGCGCTCAAGCGTGAACTGGTGTTTCTCACCGCCCTTGGCGTCGGTGCGGCGGTGGCGGCGGCGGGGTTGATCGGCTTCATCGGCCTGGTGGTGCCGCATCTGATCCGTCTGCTCAGCGGCCCGGATCATCGCGTGCTGCTGCCCGCTTCGGCGCTGGCGGGTGCCAGCCTGCTGCTGTTCGCCGACCTGCTGGCGCGGCTGCTGCTGGCACCGGCCGAGTTGCCGATCGGTATCGTCACCGCATTGCTCGGCGCACCTTTCTTTCTCCTCCTGCTGGTTCGGGGGCGCAACTGATGCTCCGCGCGGAAAGCTTAGAGGTGCGCCGCGGAGCCCGTTGCGTCCTGCAGGGCATCGATCTGCAGTTGCGAGCCGGTGAGGTCTTTGGTGTCCTGGGCCCGAACGGTGCCGGCAAGAGCAGCCTGCTCGGCGCGCTCAGCGGAGAACTCACGGCCAGTGCCGGGCGCGTCCTGTTGGCGGATCGCCCGCTGCATGAGTGGCCTTCGCGCGAACGTGCCCAGCGTCTGGCGGTGTTGCCGCAGCAGTCCGGCCTGAGCTTTGGCTTTCGCGTGGAGGAGGTCGTCGCCATGGGCCGCCTGCCCCACGCAGAAGGGCGTGCGGCGGATCGGCTGATCGTCGAGCAGGCGTTGGCGGCGGCTGATGCCAGCCACCTCGAGGTTCGCAGTTACCTGTCGCTGTCCGGCGGCGAACGCCAGCGGGTACACCTGGCGCGGGTGCTGGCGCAGCTCTGGCCCGGCGCTGAAGGTCGGGTGCTGCTGCTCGACGAGCCGACCTCTGCACTCGATCCCTTGCATCAGCACAGCACCTTGCAGGCCGTACGTGGCTTTGCCGAGCGCGGCGCGGCGGTGCTGGTGATCCTTCATGATCTCAACCTGGCGGCGCGCTATTGCGATCGGCTGTTGCTTCTGCACGAAGGGCGCGCGCACCTGCAGGGCTCGGTCGACGCCGTGCTGCGGGCCGAGCCCCTGCGCGAGGTGTTCGGCCTGGATGTACTGGTGCAGCGCCATCCCGAGCGGGGGCATCCGCTGGTGGTGGTGCGCTAGAACCCGCTCAGGCGCTCAAACCCAAACCGGGCCTGCAGGCGCGAGCTTGGCCGCGAAGCGCTCAGCTGCGCAGCTGGCCAATTGATCTACACGGGTATCTGCGCCCACGAAAAACCCCGCACAGGGCGGGGTTCGTTGGGCCAGCTCTTAGGCGATCAGAACGCCGGAACCACGGCGCCCTTGTATTTCTCGTTGATGAACTGCTTGACCGCTTCACTGTGCAGCGCCTCGGTCAGCTTCTGCATGGCGGCGCTGTCCTTGTTGTCCGGGCGGGCAACCAGGATGTTCACGTAGGGCGAGTCGCTGCCTTCGATGTACAGGGCGTCTTCGGTGGGGTTGAGCTTGGCTTCCAGCGCGTAGTTGGTGTTGATCAGCGCCAGGTCGACCTGGGTCAGCACGCGCGGCAGGGTCGCGGCTTCCAGCTCGCGAATCTTGATGTTCTTCGGGTTCTCGGCGATGTCCTTCGGGGTGGTGGTGATGCCGGCGCCGTCCTTCAGCGTGATCACGCCGGCCTTGGCCAGCAGCAGCAGGGCGCGGCCGCCGTTGGTGGCGTCGTTGGGGATGACCACGGTGGCGCCCTCGGGCAGCTCGTCCAGCGACTTCAGCTTGCTCGAGTAGGCGCCGAAGGGCTCGATGTGCACGCCCGCCACGCTGACCAGCTCGGTGCCCTTGCCCTTGTTGAATTCATCCAGGTACGGCTGGTGCTGGAAGAAGTTGGCGTCCAGGCGCTTTTCGGCGACCTGGATGTTCGGTTGGACGTAATCGGTGAAGACCTTGACCTTCAGATCGACGCCTTGTTCGGCCAGCTGGGGTTTGACGAATTCGAGGATTTCCGCGTGCGGAACGGCAGTGGCGGCAACGTTCAGTTCGTCGGCAGCCTGGGCGGAGAAGGCCGCGACAGCGGCCAGGGCGGCAAGCAGTTTTTTCATGAAGGGCTCCTTGTGGGTTCCTGTAGCGATGCCGGTTAGGCAGTTATTTTCTCGAGAAATGCGTGACCAGCCTGTCGCCAACGCTCTGCAGCACCTGTACCAGCACCAGAAGCAACACCACGGTGACCACCATGACGTCGGTCTGGAAGCGCTGGTAGCCGAAGCGGATGGCCAGATCGCCCAGCCCGCCCGCACCCACCACGCCCGCCATGGCGGTATAGGAGACGAGGGTGATGGCAGTGACCGTCACGGCGGCGATGATGCCCGGGCGCGCCTCAGGCAGCAGGGCATTGAAGATGATCTGCCGGGTGGTGGCGCCCATCGCTTGGGTAGCCTCGATGATGCCGCGGTCCACCTCGCGCAGGGCGGTTTCCACCAGTCGCGCGAAGAAGGGTGCCGCGCCCACCACCAGCGGCGGGATGGCACCGGCCACGCCCAGCGAGGTCCCGGTGATCAGCACGGTGAAGGGAATCATCACGATCAAGAGGATGATGAACGGCAGCGAGCGCAGCACGTTGACCACGAAGGAGAGGAAGGCATACAGCGGGCCGTTCTCGAACAGCTGGCGCGGGGCGCTGAGAAACAGCAGCACGCCCAGCGGCAGGCCGAGAAGAATGGTGAACAGCAGCGAGCCGCCGAGCATCAGCAGGGTATCCAGCGTGGCCAGCCAGATCTCGTACCAGTCGACGTTTGCCAAGAGGGCTTCCATCAGCGCAGTACCTCCACGTGCACGTCAGCGGCGTCCAGGTGCGCCAGGGCGGCGGTCATGTCGCCACCCACCAGGGCGAGGGTCAACTGGCCGTAGGGCGTTTCCTTGATGCGATCGATGCGCCCCGAGAGGATGCTGAAATCCACGCCTGTCTCCCGTGCCACGGTGCCCAGCAGCGGCTTGTAGGTGGCGTCGCCCTGGAAGGTCAGGCGCAGGATGCGGCCCGGCACGTGGGCGAAGTCGTCACGCTGCTCGCCTTCATCGACCGCCTCGTCTTCGAGCACGAATCGCTGGGTGGTGGGATGTTTCGGATGCAGGAAGACCTCGGTGACCGGGCCTTGCTCGACGATCGCGCCGCCGTCCATCACCGCCACGCGGTCGCAGACGCGGCGAATCACGTCCATCTCGTGGGTGATCAGCACGATGGTCAGCTTCAGTTCGGCGTTGATCTCCGCCAGCAGTTGCAGCACCGAGGCGGTGGTCTGCGGGTCCAGCGCACTGGTGGCCTCGTCGCAGAGCAGGATGTCCGGCTCGGTGGCGAGCGCGCGGGCAATGCCGACCCGTTGTTTCTGCCCGCCGGAAAGCTGCGCCGGGTACTTGCGTGCATGGTCCTTGAGTCCGACGCGTTCGAGCAGACTGGCGACGCGGGCGTCGATCTCGCTGCGCGAGCGGATGCCGGCCAGGCGCAGCGGCATGGCGACGTTGTCGGCCACGGTCTTGGACATCAGCAGATTGAAGTGCTGGAAGATCATCCCGACGCGCTGGCGGAAGCGCCGCAGGCCATCGGCATCCAGCGCGGTGACGTCCTCGCCGTTGACCAGAATGCGCCCGCCAGACGGTTCCTCGAGCCGGTTGATCAGGCGCAGCAAGGTGCTCTTGCCCGCGCCGGAATGGCCGATCAGACCGAACACTTCACCGGAGGCGATTTCCAGCTGCGTCGGTTGCAGCGCGGGAATATCGCGGCCGGCGGTCCGATAGGTTTTGTGGACTTGCTGGAATTCGATCACGGGCGAACCTTGTGGGTGCGGTCGTAAGTGCCTGGATGCTCGGCGAAAGGCGAGCATTCTACGCGTTTGCAGCGCATCGGCGTAGCACGCCGGGCATTGATTGAGACAAGCCATCGGTTCGATAGATGGAGTAAATCGTCGCGCAGCGCAACCTTGCAGCCTTGCCGCAGGTCACTAACCGGTACGCCGTGAATTGATCGCACAATCGGCCGCCCCGTGTCGCGGCCAGGTTCGTTCGCGGTTCAGCTCAGAACGTTCAACCGAGGCCGATGATGACCCAGTCCAAAGATCCCAAGCACAGCGAGCTCGCCGGTACCGATACCGTCGACCGCAAGAATCACAACGCCAAGCTCGATGCCCTCGATGTCACCCGCAGCGATGCCACTGGCGAAGCGCTGACCACCAACCAGGGCGTGAAGATCGCCGATAACCAGAACACCCTGAAGGCCGGCGACCGGGGGCCGTCGCTGCTCGAAGACTTCATCATGCGCGAGAAGCTCACCCACTTCGACCACGAGCGCATCCCCGAGCGTATCGTCCATGCCCGCGGCGCGCGGCGCATGGCGTGTTCGTCAGCTACGACGACCACAGCGCGCTGACCAAGGCGTCGTTTCTCTCGGCGAAGGGCAAGGAGACGCCGGTGTTCGTGCGTTTCTCCACGGTGCAGGGCTCGCGCGGCTCGGCCGATACCGTGCGCGATGTGCGCGGCTTCGCCACCAAGTTCTACACCGACGAAGGCAATTTCGACCTGGTCGGCAACAACATGCCGGTGTTCTTCATCCAGGACGCCATCAAATTCCCCGACTTCGTTCATGCGGTCAAACCCGAGCCGCACAACGAGATTCCCCAGGGCCAGTCGGCGCACGACAATTTCTGGGACTTCGTCTCGCTGACGCCCGAATCGGCGCACATGGTGCTCTGGACCATGTCCGACCGCGCGCTGCCGCGCAGCTACCGGGCGATGGAAGGCTTCGGCGTGCACACCTTCCGCCTGATCAATGCCGAAGGCGTCAGCCGCTTCGTCAAATTCCACTGGAAGCCGGTCGCCGGCGCCTTCTCGCTGGTCTGGGACGAAACCCTGAAGCTGGCCGGCAAGGACCCGGACTTCAACCGCCGCGACATGTGGGAGTCCATCGAGATGGGCGACTACTTCGAATGGGAGCTGGGCGTGCAGGTGGTCGAGGAAGCCGACGAACACAAGTTCGACTTCGACCTGCTCGACCCGACCAAGATCATCCCCGAGGAACTGGTGCCTGTGCAGAAGCTCGGCAAGATGACCTTGAACCGCAACCCGGACAACTATTTCGCCGAAACCGAACAGGCCGCCTTCCACATCGGCCACATCGTGCCGGGCATCGATTTCACCAACGATCCACTGCTGCAGGGCCGGCTGTTCTCCTACACCGATACCCAGCTGCTGCGTCTCGGCGGGCCGAACTTCCACGAAATCCCGATCAACCGCCCCGTTGCGTCGGTGCACAACAACCAGCGCGACGCCTTCCACCGGCAGACCATCAACAAGGGGCGCGCCAACTACGAGCCCAACTCCATCGACAGCGGCTGGCCCAAGGAAACCCCGCCGGCAGCTCAGGGCGGCGGCTTCGAGAGCTATCCGGAACGTGTCGAGGGGCACAAGATCCGCAACCGCAGCGAATCCTTCGGCGATCACTTCTCCCAGGCCACGCTGTTCTGGAACAGCATGAGCACGGCGGAGAAGGAGCACATCATCGGCGCCTACAGCTTCGAACTGGGCAAGGTCGAGCGGGTGTTCATCCGCGAGCGTCAGGTCAACGAAATCCTCGCCAACATCGACCTGGAACTGGCGCGCCGGGTGGCAGAGAACATCGGCGTCACGCCGCCGACGGCACCGACCGTCCAGACCCGTCAGCCGACACCGGCCAGCTCGCCCGCGCTGAGCCTGCTCAATCACCTGTCCGGCAACATCAAGTCGCGCAAGGTGGCGATCCTCATTGGCAACGGCGTGGATGGCGCGGCCATCGATGCCTTCAAGCAGAAGCTCGCCGACGAAGGTGCGCTGGCCAAGCTGATCGGGCCGTCACCGGCTCCGGTGAAGACCGCCGATGGGCAGATGCTCACCCCCGACGCAGCGATGGATGGCATGCCGTCGATCGCCTTCGATGCGGTGTTCGTACCCGGCGGTGCGCAAAGCGTGCAGGCAATGCTCGGCTCCGGCGTGGCCAAGCACTACCTGCTCGAGGCCTACAAGCACCTCAAGCCGATCGCCGTGCTGGGGGATGCCCGGCAATTGCTCACGGCGCTCAACCTGCCGGAGGACGCCGGCCTGGTGGCGGGCGATGCGGGCGATCTGGGTAATGTGTTCAGCGCCTTCGCCAAGGCGCTGGCGCAGCACCGCATCTGGGCGCGCGAGGCAGTGGCAGCGCAAGTGCCGGCGTAGCGCTCTACGTAGACGCCAGCGTGCTGGGCGAGCGGCCTGCACCTTGGCTCGGGGCGTCGGTCGATTCACGACAGGCGCTCCGGCGGGGCGATTCGTGTGGCGTGGCGGCTCCGCGGCCGTAGGTGGTTGGCCGTAGCCCTCCACACGATGCGGCGGTTGGGCCGGCTACCAGCTGTCCCGGCCCGCTTTGCGCACGAGCCTGCTTGCTGGCGAAGCGCTGCCCTCAACACCTGGGGTCTCAGAGCGTCGCCAGCTCCCGGAAATGCAGATAGCAGCGCAGGTCGAACTCGATCTGCCCGTAGCCCGGCAGCATGTATTCGCAGAGTTTGTAGAAGGCGCGGTTGTGCTCGCTTTCACGCAGGTGGGCGAGCTCGTGCACCACGATCATCTTGAGAAACTCCGGTGCCGCCTCGCGAAACAGCGCGGCGACACGGATTTCTTTCTTCGCCTTGAGTTTGCCGCCCTGCACCCGCGACACCGCGGTATGCAGGCCAGCGCGCGATGGGTCAGGTCCAGCCGATTGTCGTAGAGCACCTTGTCGATCGGCGGCGCGCTTTTCAGATGGTCCTGCTTGAGCTGCTGCACGTAGCCGTACAGCGCCTTGTCGCTCTGCACCTGATGGCGCCCCGGATAGCGTCGTGACAGGTAGTCGCCCAGGCGATCCTCGGCGATCAGCTGGCGCACCTGAGCCAACAGCGGCTCGGGGTAGCCGCGCAGGTACTTGAGATCGGTCATGCTCTGTGGCCTGTGCGGTGAGTTGGTTGAGGGCAATTTCACGGCAATTGACCCGCTGAACAGTCGGCCACTAACGCTTCGGCCAGGCGAAGCTGAGCAGGAACAGCGCGGCGGCGCTGACCACGATGGACGGGCCGGCCGGTGTGTCCTCGTACCAGGACAGCGTCAGCCCCAGGCACACCGCGACGATGCCCAGGATGCTCGCGCCCAGCGCCATCTGTTCCGGCGTGCGGGCGTGGCGCTGCGCGGCGGCCGCGGGAATGATCAGCAGCGAGGTGATCAGCAGCACGCCGACGATCTTCATCGCCACGGCGATCACCATGGCGATCAACAGCATCAGCGCGAGCCGGATCGCGGTCACCGGCAACCCTTCGACGCGGGCGAGCTCCTCGTGCACCGTGACTGCCAGCAGCGAGCGCCACAGCGGGATCAGCGCGAGCAGAACCAGGGCGCAGCCGCCGACGATCCACGCCAGATCGGTGAGGCTCACCGCCAGCAGATCGCCGAACAGATAGCCCATCAGGTCGATGCGCACGTTCTGCATGAAGCTCAGCGACACCAGCCCGAGCGACAGGCTGCTATGGGCGAGGATGCCGAGCAGGGTATCGGAGGCCAGTGGCTGGCGCTGTTGCAGCGTGACCAGCAGGACCGCGAGCAGCACGCAGCAGAAGGTCACGGCCAGGGTCAGGTTGACGTCGAGCATCAACCCGAGGGCCACCCCAAGCAGGGCCGAGTGGGAGAGGGTATCGCCAAAGTAGGCCATGCGCCGCCAGACCACGAAGGAGCCGAGCGGGCCGGCCACCAGCGCCAGGGCAAGGCCGGCGAGCAGGGCGTTGAGAAGAAAGTCGGGCATGCTAGGGCCTATTGATGCTTTGACGCGCAACCCGAAGGGCCGGGCCAGGTTTAGCGCGGTGCTGCGTTGTTCGTCGTTTATTTGGAATAACCAAACTTCTTTCCTCATGCCTTGCCCCGCGCTAAAACTGGATCCGGCGCGGCCGTGACAAAGCATCGATAGGCCCTACTAGTGTTTGCAGTTCGGGCCGTGGACGTGAGGGGTGCCGGTGACGACACTGCCGTGCAGGTCATGGCTGTGGTCGTGCTGGTGGTGATACACCGCCAGGCTGCGCGCGTCCTGGCCGAAGAGTTCGACGAAGGCCGGGTCGGTGCTGACCTGTTCCGGATGGCCCGAGCAGCAGACGTGGCGGTTCAGGCAGACCACCTGGTCGGTGGCGCTCATCACCAGGTGCAGGTCGTGCGACACCATCAGCACGCCGCAACCGTAGCGGTCGCGCAATCGACCGATCAGCCGGTAGAGCTCGGCCTGCCCGGAAACGTCCACGCCCTGTACGGGTTCGTCCAGTACCAGCAGTTCCGGTTGGCGCAGCAGGGCGCGGGCCAGCAGCACCCGTTGCATCTCGCCCCCCGAAACGGATTGCAGCGGACTATCGACGACGTGTTCGGCGCCGACCTCGCTCAGCGCGGCCAGGGCACCGGCACGGTCCACGCCGGGCACCAGCCGCAGGAAGCGCAGCACCGACAAGGGCAGGGTGGCGTCGACGTGCAGCTTCTGCGGCATGTAGCCGACGCGCAGCCGTGGCTTGCGCCAGACCGTGCCGCTGTCGGCCTTGAGCAGGCCGAGCACGGCCCGTACGAGCGTCGTCTTGCCCGCGCCGTTGGGGCCGATCAGGGTGACGATCTCGCCCTGGTGCACCTGCAGTTGAGCCCCTTCCAGCACGGCCTGATTGGCAAAGCGCACATGGATGTCATCCAGGCGGATCAGCGCGTCGCTCATGCCGCTTTCCGGCACTGACCGCAAAGACCGACCACTTCCACCGTCTGGCCCTCGACCTGGAAAGCGACGCCGCGCGCCGCTTCGTCGATGGCCTCGCTGATCGCGGGCTGCTCGAGCTCGATGGCGGTATGGCAGTTACGACAGATCAGGAACTGACCCTGATGCGGGTGCTCCGGGTGGTTGCAACCGATGAAGGCGTTGAGCGAGGCGATGCGGTGCACCAGGCCGTTCTCGAGCAGGAAGTCGAGTGCTCGGTAGACGGTAGGCGGGGCGGCGCGGCGACCGTCCTGGGCGCTCAGCTCGGCCAGGATGTCATAGGCGCCGAGCGGCTTGTGGCTCTGCCAGACCAGTTCCAACACGCGTTTGCGCAGGGCGGTCAGGCGAACACCGGAGCGCTCGCAAAGTTGGTCGGCTTCGGCCAGTGCACTGCTGACGCAGTGCTCGTGGTCATGAGGCGTGCAGGCCAGCGGGGACTTGGGCATGGGCGGAGACGCTGTAGCTGGGAGACGTTATTATGTTACCCATTCAGTTCAATCGAGTGTTGCCCGTGTTCCGTCTTTTTCGCTCCCCGTGTTCGTTTCCGCCCTGCTGTTCGGCAGCGTCCAGGCCCATGCCGAGGTCGAGGTGCTGACCAGCATCAAGCCGCTGCAGCTGATTGCCGCGGCCGTTCAGGACGGTGTCGGCCAACCCGCCGTTCTGCTTCCGCCCGGCGCTTCGCCGCACCATTACGCGATGCGGCCATCCGACGTACGGCAGATCCGCAGTGCCGATCTGTTCTACTGGATCGGCCCGGACATGGAGAGCTTCCTGTCACCGGTACTCAAAGGGCGCGAGAAACCCAGCATCGCGGTCCAGGCGCTGCCCGGCATGACCTTGCGCCATTTCGGCGAGGCGCATGCGCACGATGCGCATGGCGACGCAGCCCATGCCGCCCACGATAACCATGAGCATGACGATCACGATCACGATCACGATCACGATCACGATGCGCCAGCCGCCGATACCCACGAGCATGACCATGACCATCGCCCCGGCAGCCTGGATGCTCACCTCTGGCTGCTGCCGGCCAACGCACGGGTGATCGCCGAAGACATGGCGCATCAGCTTGCCGAAATCGATCCGGCCAACGCCGAGCGCTACACCACCAACCTGGCCACCTTCCGCCAGCGCCTGGACGCGCTCGATGAGCGGCTGCAGGCACGCCTGGGCAAGGTGCGCGCCAAACCCTACTTCGTCTTCCACGAAGCCTACGACTATTTCGAGGCTGCTTATGGCCTCGGCCATGCAGGCGTGTTCAGTGCCGGTGGCGAAGCGCAGCCCGGCGCGCGTCATGTCGCTGCCATGCGCGAGCGTCTGGAACAGGCCGGCCCCAGCTGCGTGTTCTATGAACCGCCGGTGCGCCCGCGTCTGGCCGACAGCCTGGTCCGCGGCCTGCCGGCCAAGGTCGCGGAGCTGGACGCACTGGGCTATGAGATCGCGCCGACCGCGCAGGGCTATGAGCGCCTGATCGACACCCTCGGAAGCTCGCTGGCCGGGTGCCTGGAGTCGCTTTGAGCGCAACCCGGCCGCTGCCGTCCGGCGGAGCAGGGGTCATCCGTCGGTCAACTTGATGCACGTCATAGTGCCGCTGGCGCTGCTGACTATCCTTCGTGATCTGGATTTCATCGACACGAGGATGCGCAGCGCATGGCGAAGACGGACGGGCCCATCGCGGCAGAGACGAAGACCACTCCCGACATCCCCCTACAGGCGGCCTCCGAGGACATCTGGTCGCAAAAGTATCGCCTGGCCCGCAAGGATGGCAGCGCCGTCGATGACAGCGTAGACGCCACCTGGCAGCGGGTCGCCCGCGCGTTGGCCGATGTCGAGCCGGCCGAGCGACGCGAGCACTGGTACGAGCGCTTCCTCTGGGCGCTGCGCAACGGCGCCATCCCGGCCGGGCGGATCATCTCCAACGCCGGCGCGCAGGACTACAAACCCGCCACCTCGACCATCAACTGCACCGTGTCCGGCACCATCGCCGACTCGATGGACGACATCCTCGGCAAGGTCCATGAAGCCGGGCTGACGCTCAAGGCCGGCTGCGGCATCGGCTACGAGTTCAGCACCCTGCGCCCGCGCGGCTCGTTCGTTTCCGGCGCCGGTGCGCACACCAGCGGCCCGCTGTCGTTCATGGATATCTTCGACAAGATGTGCTTCACCGTGAGTTCGGCCGGCGGCCGCCGCGGTGCGCAGATGGGCACCTTCGACGTCGGCCACCCGGACGTGCGCGAGTTCATCCGCGCCAAGCGCGAGGATGGCCGTCTGCGTCAGTTCAACCTGAGTCTGCTGATCACCGACGAATTCATGCAGACCGTCGAGGCCGACGGCGAATGGCCGCTGATCTTTCCGCTGCACCTCAAGGAAAAGGCCGACCACGACCTCGGCGACCCGGAGCAGGTGCTCTGGCGCGAATGGCCGAGCCACGACGGCTACGTCGTCCGCGAGGACGGTCTGGTGGCCTGCAAGACCTACGGGCGGGTCAAGGCGCGGCATCTGTGGGACATGATCATGGTCTCCACCTACGACTACGCCGAGCCGGGCTTCATCCTCATCGACCGGGTCAACCAGCTGAACAACAACTGGTGGTGCGAAGCGATCCGCGCCACCAACCCCTGCGGTGAGCAGCCGTTGCCGCCGTACGGCTCCTGCCTGCTCGGTTCGATTAACCTGACCCGTTTCGTCATCGACCCGTTCGGCGCCGAGGCGCGCTTCGACTGGGACAGGTACCGCGAGGTGGTGCGCGTCTTCACCCGCATGCTGGACAACGTCGTTGAGATCAACGGCCTGCCGCTGGAGCAGCAGCGCCACGAGATCGAGAGCAAGCGCCGTCACGGCATGGGCTTCCTCGGCCTCGGCTCGGCCCTGACCCTGCTCAAGCTGCGTTATGGCAGCCCGGAAGCCTGCGTGTTCACTGAGGAGGTGGCCCGCGAGATGGCGCTGGTCGGCTGGGAAGAGGCGCTGGCGTTGTCGAAGGAGAAGGGCCCCCGCGCCGCTACTGGCCGAGACCTTCGAGGTCACTGCCGAGATGCTGCGCAAGCGTCCCGAGATGAAGAAGGACGGCTACAAGGTCGGCGACAGGGTCCCCGGCCGCGTCCTGCATGCCCGCTATTCGCGCTATATGCAGAAGGTCGCCGAATTCGCCCCGGATCTGGTCGACGCCCTGGCCGAGCAGGGTGCGCGTTTCACCCACCACAGTTCCATCGCGCCCACCGGCACCATCAGCCTGAGCCTGGCCAACAACGCCTCCAATGGCATCGAGCCGAGCTTCGCCCATCAGTACTCGCGCAATCTGATCCGCCCGGGGCGCAAGGCCAAGGAGAAGATCGAGGTGTTCAGCTACGAGCTGCTGGCGTACCGCACCCTGATCAACGCACGCGCCAGGCCCGGGTCCGACGAGCCGGGCGAGAAGCTGCCGGACTACTTCATCACCGCCGATGACGTCAGCCCGACCCAGCATGTGGACATCCAAGCCGCGGCGCAGAAGTGGGTCGACTCGTCGATCTCCAAGACCGCCAACGTGCCGACCGATTACCCCTTCGAAGCGTTCAAGGATATCTACCGCTACGCCTGGCACCAGGGCCTCAAGGGCTGCACCACCTTCCGCTTCAACCCGGCGGCCTTCCAGGGCGTGCTGGTCAAGGAGGCCGATCTGGAGAAGACGCTCTATCGCTTCATCCTCGAGGACGGCAGCGTGGTCGAACTCAAGGGCAACGAGGAAGTGGAATACGACGGCGAAGTGAACACCGCCGCGAACCTGTTCGATGCCTTGAAAGAAGGCTACTACGGCAAATATTGAGCCCCGTCTGATAACTGCGCGGCGCGCCGTGCGGATGGAGAAGTGCAATGACCGTCAAGATCACCCAGCGCATCAAGGGTTTCAAGGTTGTCGACGAAACCCTGGAACGCCCGGCCGTCACGCCGGAAAACGCCAGCGGCAAGGTCACCGTGGTGGAGATGGACGAAAGCCTGCAGCGCCCCGAAACGCTGGTCGGCATGACTTACAAGATCAAGTCGCCGCTGTTCGAGCACGCGCTCTATGTCACCGTCAACGACGTGGTGCTCAATGCCGGCACGCCTCATGAGCAGCGCCGGCCGTTCGAGATCTTCATCAACTCGAAGAACATGGATCACTTCCAGTGGATCGTAGCGCTCACGCGGATCATGTCCGCGGTGTTCCGCAAGGGTGGCGATTGCACCTTCCTCGTCGAAGAGTTGAAAGCGGTGTTCGATCCCCGCGGCGGCTACCTCAAGAAGGGCGGCGTCTACATGCCGTCGATCGTTGCCGAGATTGGCGCGGTGCTGGAACGTCATCTGATCGCCATCGGCCTGCTCGAAGGGCAGGCGCTCGACGAAACCCAGCGCCAGTACCTGGCCGAGAAGCGTGCCGCCTATGAGGCCAGCCAGGGCGGTGCGACTGTGGAGCCGGGCGAGGGCTTTCCACCGGGCGCTCAGCTGTGCAGCAAGTGCAGCACGCAGGCGGTCGTGCAGATGGACGGCTGCGCAACCTGCCTGAATTGTGGCAATTCGAAATGTGGCTGAGCCGATGCGCCTTGTAGCCTGGGCAGCTATGCCGCCAGGCCCCTTTACCCGGCGGGCCCGGCTCTGCTAGCTTTGCTCCACGACCACCTTCCCTGGTTCCCGTTTGATGCCTTCCATCGCCCACAGCCCTGTTTCATCGAAGCCAGCCTGTCTCGGCATGGCGCGGCTGTGCGCGATCGCACCCCCTTCATCTGTCGTTGCCGTTCTGGCAATCGCGCCGCCACCTCCACAGGCGGTAGCGCTGGGCTGATTCGCCCACTTCATAGCTTCAGCCTCGGCAATTCGGCCCTTGCGAGCCGATGCGCGTGCTCGCTTGCCCTCGGCTGAGGCCTGTTTCGATTCGACAGGTGATGATTCATGAATTTCGACAAATCGCTTTGGGCGTCCTACGGCGTCATGACGCTGTTCGTGCTGCTTTGGGGCAGCGCGGCCATCTTTACCCGCTGGGGGCTGGATCACGGCACCCCGTTTGCGCTGCTGATCGTACGGTTCGCTTTGGCACTGGCAGCGGTCGTCAGCATCGGGCTGTATCGGCGCCGCTTGAAACCTGCCCCGGGCTCCGGGCTGCACGTGACGGCCACGGGGCTGCTGATGATTGGCTGTTATTCGATCTGCTACTTCCAGGCCATGGCATTCGGCATCACGCCCGGGGTGATCGCGACGCTGCTTGGCGTCCAGCCGATCCTTACGCTGGTGTTGCTGGAACGCCGCTTCTCGCCGCTACGTCTCGCGGGCTTGCTACTGGCCCTCGTCGGGTTGGCGGCAGTCGTCTTCCAGAGCCTGGTGCTGGCGCGCTTCTCACTGAACGGGATGCTGTTCGCCTTCGGCGCGCTGCTCTGCATGACACTCGGTGCGATTCTCCAGCGACAGATACGCCAGAGCCCGGTCGAGGTGCTGCCCCTGCAGTACGCAGTGACCCTGTTGCTGTGCCTGCTCTTCGTGCCCTTTCAACCAGTGCGATTCGAAGCGGTCGCCGGCTTCATCGTGCCGGTTCTCTGGCTGGGTCTGGTTATCTCGGTCGCGGCGCAGCTGTTGCTGTATCGGATGATCCAGACCGGCAATCTGGTCAACGTCACCAGCCTGTTCTACCTGGTGCCGGTCGTGACCGTTGGGATGGATTACCTGTTTCTCGGCAATGCCTTGTCGCGCCTTGGCCTGCTGGGCATGGGCGCGATCCTCGTGGGGCTGGCACTGGTGTTCAGGGCCGCGCCGCAGCAGCGCTCCTGAGGTGTGAGCCGGGCAGCCGATCGGCTGCCCGGCCACCGGCTGGCCGTCAGGTCACCACGCGATAGCACGGCTCGTACGGGCGGCCGCCGGGGAGTTTCATGCGGTGCTGCTCGACGAACGCCTGCAGCAACTGGTCGAGCGGTTTCATGATTGCGGGGGCGCCATGGATTTCGTAGCGGCCGTACTGCTCGATACGGCGGATGCCCTTGTCCTTGACGTTGCCGGCGACGATGCCGGAAAACGCGCGCCGCAGATTGGCCGCCAGGATGTGCGGCGGCACATCGCGGGTCAGTTGCAGGCTGGCCATGTTCTCGTGGGTCGGGTCGAAGGGGTGCTGGAAGCCTTCCTCGATCTTCAACAGCCAATTGAAGTGGAAGGCGTCGTTGCGCTCGCGGCGGAACTGCTTGACCGCTTTGAGTCCCTCGGCCATCTGCCGGGCCACCTCGGCCGGGTCGTCGATGATGACCTGGTAGAGTTTCTGTGCCTCTTCGCCGAGCGTGGCACCGACGAACTCACGCAGCTGGCGCAGGTAGGGCGCGGCGCTTTCCGGCCCGGTGAGGATGACCGGGAAGGGCAGGTCACGGTTGTCCGGGTGCAGCAGGATGCCGAGCAGATAGAGGAATTCCTCTGCCGTGCCGACGCCGCCGGGGAAGATGATGATGCCGTGGCCGACACGTACGAAGGCCTCCAGGCGCTTCTCGATGTCCGGCAGGATCACCAGCTCGTTGACGATGGGGTTCGGTGCCTCGGCGGCGATGATGCCCGGCTCGGTCAGGCCCAGGTAGCGGCCGCCGACGATGCGCTGCTTGGCGTGCGCGATGGTCGCGCCCTTCATCGGGCCCTTCATCACACCCGGTCCGCAGCCGGTACAGATGTTCAGGTTGCGCAGCCCCAGCTCGTGGCCGACGCGCTTGCTGTACTTGTATTCCTCACTGCTGATCGAGTGCCCGCCCCAGCATACCACCATGTTCGGCTCGACACCGGGGCGCAGCGTGCGGGCGTTGCGCAGCAGGTGGAAGACGTAGTCGGTGATGCCCTGCGAGCTGCCGAGGTCGATGCGCGGGCTGTCCAGCTCGCTCTCGGTGTAGACGATGTCGCGCAGGGCGCTGAACAGCATTTCGCGCGTGCTGGCGATCATCTCGCCGTCGACGAAGGCATCGGCCGGCGCATTGAGCAATTCCAGCCGAACGCCGCGGTCTTGCTGATGGATCCGCACCTCGAAGTCGTCGTAGGCCTCGAGGATGGTCTTGGCGTTGTCGATGCGAGCGCCGGTGTTGAGGATCGCCAGCGCGCATTGGCGGAACAGCGTATAGGTGCTGCCGTTACCGGCTTCGCTCAGTTGCTGCACTTCGCGCTGGGAAAGGGTCTCCAGGCTGCCCTTGGGGCTCACCGAGGCGTTGATCACATAGCGTTGGGTCATTGTTCTGTTCCCTTGAAACAACGCAGCGCACACCGCAAGGGCCGCTGCATCGGGATGGTAGGCATCGACGCCGTTGGCGGCGATGCGTGAATCGGGTCGTGGGGGCCGGCACGGCGCTCTGGCCGGCGGGCAAGGTCGACGACCGTCGCGGTGATCGACCCGGTTGTCGTGTCCCGCTCGCGGTGGCGCGCGCGGGCAGGATTCACTTGACGCCGAACCGGAAGAAACGTTCCTCGAAGTGCCCGCTGGGCAGGCGCTGGTTGGGGCATGCGAGCCTCCGGTCGGGCGATCCGTGTCAGAGGCTTCGACAACGGGTGTGGCCGTTTGATTGCACGGTTTTGGCGATGAGCCCGCCGCGGCGGGTGCGCTTCAGAAGGCAAACGGCAGGGCGCTATGGCAGCGTTGGCGAGCGGCGAGCAGGCGGCAGAATTCATCCGGATCCTTGATCAGCACCGATTGGCCGGCGAAGTTCTGTTTGGCGATCAGGCGCGACAGCCAGAAGCGCACGCAGGCCACCCGCAGCATGGGCCGCCACAGCTCGGCCTCGGCCGGGCTGAAACGCCGCAGGGCGGAGTACGCAGCCAATAGCGCCTGGCTGCGCTCGTCGTCGAGCTCGCCGTTGGGGTGCGAGCACCAGTCGTTCACCGCGATGGCAAGGTCGTAGAGCATCGGTCCCGAGCAGGCGTTGTAGAAGTCGATCACCCCGGTCAGGTGGCTGCCTTCGAACAGCACGTTGTCACGGAACAGGTCGGCATGCAGGTTGGCGCGTGGTAGCGCGAGGATCTTCGGCTTGAGTTCGGCAATCTCGGCCAGGCCGTCGCGCAGCAGTTCCAGTGGCTCCGGCGGCAGGCTCATGGCCAGGCTCGGGCCTTCCTGCTGCATCCAGTCCAGGCCACGGTCGCTCCGCCGTTCGATGATCCGATCGCGCGTTGCCAGGTGCAGCCGTGCCAGCCACCGGCCGACTTCGGCGCAATGGTGCGCATTCGGCGAGGCCACATGCTTGCCGGCCAGGCGCGGCTGCAGCAGCGCGGGCTTTTCGGCCAGGCTGCGGAGCGCCTCGCCGGCCTCGGTGCGGATGGCAAAGGGCACCGGCAGCCGGGCCTGGTGCAGCACGTCGAGCAACTCGATGAAAAACGGCAGGTCCGCGACCGGCCCACGCTCGACGAGGGTCAGCACGTATTCGCCGCGCTCGAGGCTGACGAAGAAGTTGCTGTTCTCGCTACCCGCGGCGATGCCCTCGAAGTCGCGCAGCCGGCCGAGCCGGTAGGGCGCCAGAAAGGCGTCAAGTTCGTCGCGTTGCAGGGGCGTGAAAACCGACATGGGGAGCGTTCCGTTATGCGTGGCTTACCAGCTGAAGATTTCCCAGGCGGGGATCAGCATGTCCGGGCGATCGCTGCGGATGAAGTTGCTGTCGCCGTCCGCGCGCACCAGGAAATAGGGCTTGCCGTGCTTGGGCGTGACTTTCACGGCGTAGAGGAAGCCGTTGACGCGGTATTCCTCGACGGTACGTTCGCCTTCCTGGCGGATGGTGACGTCCGGCTCGCCCTCGACCGACTCCTGAGCGAAGCCGCTCAGCGGGACCACAACCAGCAGGCTGGCCAGCAGCCAAGCTTTGATCGAACGCATGATAACCTTGCCCCTTTGTCGACACGTTGTCCGGTGCATTCTAGCCCCGGACCCGCCGAAAAGGTTGATCCCGCTCATGAGCCAAGCGCCCCTCGTTCTGGTGGACGGTTCCTCGTACCTCTACCGCGCCTTTCACGCCCTGCCGCCGCTGACCACGTCCACCGGCAAGCCGACCGGCGCCGTCAAGGGCGTGCTGAACATGCTGCTGTCGCTGCGCCGACAGTACCCGGACAGCCCCTTCGCGGTGGTCTTCGATGCCAAGGGTCCGACCTTCCGCGACACGCTGTTCGCTGACTACAAGTCCCACCGTCCGCCCATGCCCGATGACCTGCGCTCGCAGGTCGAGCCGCTGCACGCCAGCGTCCGGGCGCTCGGCATGCCGCTGCTGTGCGTCGATGGCGTGGAGGCGGACGACGTCATCGGCACCCTGGCGCGCCAGTGCGCGGCGCTCGGCCGCGACGTGATCATCTCCACCGGTGACAAGGACATGGCCCAGCTGGTCTGCCCGCACGTCACGCTGGTCAACACCATGACCGGCAGCGTCTATGACATAGAGGGTGTGAAAACCAAGTTTGGTGTCGGCCCCGAGCTGATCATCGACTTCCTCGCGCTGATGGGCGACAAGGTCGACAACATCCCCGGCGTGCCGGGCGTAGGCGAGAAGACGGCGTGCGGGCTGCTCAACGGCATCCCGGGCGGGCTCAAGGGGCTGTACGAGAACCTCGACAAGGTCTGTGACCTGCCGATCCGCGGTGCCAAGTCGCTGGCTGCCAAGCTGGAGGAACACCGCGAGGCGGCGTTCATGTCCTACGAACTGGCGACCATCAAGATCGACGTGCCGCTGGATGTCGAGGTGGCGGACCTGATGCCCGGTGAGCCGCACCGCGAGGCGCTGATCGCGCTGTATCGCGAGCTGGAATTCAAGCAATGGCTGGACGAGCTGCTGCGCGAGGCCAAGGCGGCGGGCGAGAACTGCGAGGTGCAGCCCGAAGGCTGTTCGATCCAGGCCGAGGCCCAGTACGAGACCCTGCTGGAGCAGGCCGATTTCGAGCGCTGGCTGGGGCGTCTGAAGGCAGCCGAGTGCTTTGCCTTCGATACCGAAACCACCAGCCTCGATGCGCAGCGCGCCGAGCTGGTCGGCGTGTCCTTCGCCGTCGAGCCGGGCCAGGCGGCTTACGTGCCGCTGCGCCATTCCTACATGGGCGTGCCGCAGCAGCTCGAGCTGGATGCCGTGCTCGGCGCGCTCAAGCCGCTGCTGGAAGATCCAGCCAAGACCAAGATCTGCCAGCACGGCAAATACGACATGAACGTGCTGATGCACTACGGCATCGAGATGCGCGGCATGACGTTCGACACCATGCTCGAATCCTACGTGCTGGACGCCACCGCCACCCGCCACGACATGGACAGCCTGGCGCTCAAGTACCTCGGCCGCGGCACCATCCGTTTCGAGGACATTGCCGGCAAGGGCGCCAAGCAGCTGACCTTCGACCAGATCGCCATCGAACAGGCCGGCCCGTATGCCGCCGAGGACGCCGACGTCACCCTGCGCCTGCACCAGACCCTGCTTCGCAAGCTGGAGCAGACGCCATCGCTGCTCAAGGTGCTGACCGAGATCGAGATGCCGCTGGTGCCGGTGCTGGCGCGCATCGAGCGCAACGGCGCGCTGGTCGATGCACAGCTGCTCGGCCAGCAGAGCGTCGAGCTGGGCGACAAGCTGGTGCAGCTGGAACGCGAGGCCTTCGACATCGCTGGCGAGGAATTCAACCTCGGCTCGCCCAAGCAGCTCTGCGCGATCCTCTATGACAAGCTCGGCTGCCCGGTGATCTCCAAGACCGCCGGCGGCCAGCCGTCCACCGCGGAAAGTGTGCTTGCCGAACTGGCCGAGCAGGATTACCCGCTGCCCAAGGTCATCATGCAGCACCGCAGCCTGAGCAAGCTCAAGGGCACCTACACCGACAAGCTGCCGCAGCAGATCAACCCGCGCACCGGGCGCATCCACACCAGTTACCACCAGGCGGTGACCGCCACCGGCCGGCTGTCCTCCAGCGACCCGAACCTGCAGAACATCCCGATCCGCACCGCCGAGGGGCGGCGCATTCGCCAGGCCTTCGTCGCCGCGCCGGGCTACAAGCTGCTGGCGGCGGACTACTCGCAGATCGAGCTGCGCATCATGGCCCACCTGGCGCAGGATGCCGGTCTGCTGCATGCCTTCCAGAACGATCTGGACGTGCACCGCGCCACCGCTGCCGAAGTCTTCGGGGTCGAACTGGATCAGGTGAGCAACGATCAGCGGCGCAGCGCCAAGGCGATCAACTTCGGTTTGATCTACGGCATGAGCGCCTTCGGCCTGGCCAAGCAGATCGACGTCGGCCGCAAGGAGGCGCAGGAGTACATCGACCGCTATTTCGCCCGCTACCCCGGCGTGCTCGCCTACATGGAGCGCACGCGCACCCAGGCCGCGGAGCAGGGCTACGTCGAGACGCTATTCGGTCGGCGGCTGTACCTGCCGGAGATCAATTCGAAGAACGGCGCCATGCGCAAGGGCGCCGAGCGCACCGCGATCAACGCGCCGATGCAGGGCACCGCAGCGGACATCATCAAGCGCGCCATGATCGCCGTGGACGGCTGGCTGCAGGACAGCGGGCTGGATGCGCGGGTGATCCTGCAGGTTCATGACGAACTGGTGCTGGAAGTGCGCGAAGACTTGGTCGAGCAGGTCCGTGAGCGGATCTGCCCGCTGATGAGCGGGGCTGCCCAGCTGGACGTGCCGCTGCTGGTCGAGGCCGGCGTGGGCAACAACTGGGACGAGGCGCACTGAAGCCCGACACCGCGTTTTCTAGCGAGTGAAAATATTTTTCATCTCGGGTTGAACTGTTGGAGCAATCGCCCGGTCCTAGGCTACGAAGGGTGTAAAAGCTCTTCGATGCTCCTTGTTGTGTTAAGTGTTGGCAGATCTCTGGAAACGCCCATGGCGTTCCGGACTTGGACCTCGAACTTCCCCTCCCCCCCAACGAAGTTCGAGGTTTTTTCGCCCCGGGAAAAGTGGCGGAAGGCTGCAACGGGCTCTCGCAAAATCGCGCATTTCCTTACCTGCCATGGGATGTCGCCCCGCTTCGCTCTTTGTAGGGGCGAGGGACGGCAGTACTTGCTCGCGATGCTCGGCGCTGCCCAACGCTCAATGCGATGCGCGGATATGGATCGCCAGCGCTGGCGCCTACGAAACAGGCATCGAAGCCTGTGGCGTAATGCGCGCGTCAGGGCAGCTGAAGCCCGCCTCCGGCCTTGTGCAGCGCACGCAGGTGGGTGCCGATCTGCGCGAGATTGGCCTCGACGGCGTCCAGTTCCCGTTGCCGCTCCTCGCCCAGCAGACGGCGGACTTCCTCATTCAAGGTTTCGGTGAGCTGGTTCAGCATGGCCTGGCGCTGACTGCTTTCCTGCTCCAGGCGCTGCCATTCACTGGCCAGCGGCAGCCCATAGCCGTCGTCATCGAGCAGTTGCGCCGGCTGACTCAAAAACCGCTGTTGGCGAGAATACCCTGCAGGGTCTCGTCGGCCCGCGCCAGGCTGGCGTCTCCGCGCGCGCCGAGATAACGGTTCTTCAGCTCTTCCTGTGCGAGCAGCAGATGCCGGCGCAAGGCAGCCTGCTCCACCAGCAGCAAGGCGGCACTGGCGCGCAGGTCGGCTTTTTCGATCCAGGGCTGGCGTTGTGTCGCTGGCAACGCCAGCCACTGTTCGACATCGGTCTGCGGCAGTCCCAGGCGTTGGCGCAGCACCGCGAACATCGCCTGGTAGCGGTCGCGGTAGGAGTCGAAGCGGTAGCCCAGGCGCAGCGCCTCGCGTGGATCGTCGAGTACGCGGGCGTCGGCCAGGCCGCGGTTGATCAGGATTTCCAGCAGGCCGCTGGGCAGGATGCTGTCCAGCGCGGTCAGCTCCGGTCGTGCCGTTCCGCTGCGGAGCAGCTTGAGGGTTTCCACCGCGCAGTTATTGGAGAGGAAGTAGTAGTCCCCGTCATAGCTCCAGTGCAGCTCGGCGCTGCGCGTAACCAGCTGCTCGATCTCCTCGCGCCTGAGCTTCAACGGGACCGAGGCCAGGCTGCGCAGCTCGACCTTGGTGTATTCATCGATGACCTGCCCCAGGGGCAGCACGAACAGGCGCGACGGATACACCCCTGTCAGGCCGTCCCAGCTGGACAACTGCAGGTCGCCAACGAAGGCACGGAAAGACAGCACCAGGTGATGGTCCAGGTCCAGGCGGCAATCCGGTCCGCGTGGCCGGCCAGGGGCGCAGATGACCAGGCGCAGCATGCTGTGGCCCCAGCGGCTGACCCAGGCGTCATTGGCTTCGGCGAACAGGTAATCGACTTCGTAGACCCGCTCGGGGTCGAGCTTGACCAGCGGCGTCCGCGCGAAATCATGGCCCGCGTTGAGGATCGGCAGCCCCTCGGCGCAGGGTTGGGCGCCGCTAGGCTGCCAGCCGAAATGCTCGCTGAAATATCGGTGCAACGAGGGCCGACGGCAGGCGTAGGAGGGGTCGAGGAGGAAATACTCCAGGTTGACCGCGACGAATTCCAGCGGGCTGGTCAGCTCGTAACGATCCGGACTCCGTGCATCCTGCGCGTTGTCATGCTCCCGTTCGCCGCGTTGTCCGACCCGCTGGGGCCAGCCGGCGAGATCGAGCAGGCGAGGATCGTCGCTCAGGGTGAAGCGGCGCTCGGTCTGGCCGCGACAGTCGTCCGGCAGCCCGACCGGGCCGAGGCTGCGAGCGCGCTGGCGACAGACGCCCAGTTGCCGGTGATCGTCCGGCGCCCAGAGGCGGGCGCGGTCATACAGGTGCGCCAGTTCGTGGATCAGCGTCGCCAGCAGTTCCTGACGCACCGTGCCGTGGGGGCGTTCGGTGCGTTCGCTGGCGGCGCTGCCATCGGTCAGCGAGTCCAGCAGGCGCTGGTTGAGCAGGATGAGGTTGCCGCCGGCGCTGCCATAGACGTCATGCACCAACCCCTGGTGCCAGCGCACCCGTACGTTCCGGTCGAGCTGTTCGACCATTCTTGGCGGCAGCACGGCCATGGCCTGGTCGATCAGCGCCTGGCTGGCGGCACGCTCGGCGGGCGCCAGGTCGCGGTCGTCCAGGCTCAGGCGCAGATCGGCCTGGCACAGGCTGGCGACCAGCGACAGCGCCGCGGCCGCGCACCAGGCACGCAAGGCTGTCACTGGGCGAGGATGACTTCGGCCAACGCCAGGTCGCTGGCGTGCTGCGCTTCGGGGAAGCGGTCGCGCAGGCGGCCGAGGGCGGCTTCCAGCCGTGCGCCACGGATCTCGCCACCGCTGGCGACGAACCCGGCGGCCTCGTCGCGGGCTTCGCTGACCACCTTCATGTCGCTGATGCGACTGGTGACGTCGGAGGTGAAATTGATGCTGCGATCCAGCGCATTGACCACGATGTTGCTGGTGGCGACGAGTGTCTGGGCCTGGGCGCCGCTGGCGAGGGCAAGGGCGATTGGAAGAACGATCAGTTTGAGATTCATGAAGCGTGCTCGAGACAACGGGTGGGTCATTGGACGAGGAGGGCCTCGGCCAGTTCAAGGTCGCTCGCGGCCAGCTCGGGATACTGCGCGCGCAGTCGGTGCAGTGCCGCCTCCAGGCGCGCGCCACGCCATTGGCCGTGGCTGGCGACGAAGCGGGCCGCGTCATCGTAAGCGTCGAGGTTCAGCTTGTTGTCGAACGGGGCGCTGGTCAATTGGCTGGACACATAACTGGAGGCCACCGTGCCGGCCGTGAGGCTATCGAAGGCCTGAGCGTGGCCGCCGAGGCAGCAGCCGATGAGCGCAAGGAGGAGCGAACGCATGTGAAACCTGGTGCGGGCAAAAAACAGCCGCCAAGGCTAGCGAAACGTCCGCGGCAGGGCCAGCGGCAATCGCTCGCCCCGCCCGCAGGTGCCCTCAGAGCGCGAGGATGGCTTCGGCCAGTTGCAGGTCGCTCGCCTGCAGGCTGGGCGCCTGGCGGCGGATATGCTGCAGCGCGGCTTCCAGCTGAGCGCCGCGAGCCTGGCCTTCGCTGGCGACGAAGCGCGCCGCATCGTCACGGGCGTCACGCACCAGCTTGTCGTCGCCGACGTTGGAGGTGATGTCCGAGGTGCCTTCGATGGTGTTGACCAGCGAGCCGCCGATCGCATCGAGGGTGCCGGTGACGCTTCCGGCCGAAGCGGTGCCCGCCACCAGGCAAGCAGCAGTGGCGAGTGACAACAGGTATTTGTTCATAGCGTTCTCCAGGCTTGATACGGCGCCCCGCCGATAGCCGCTTCGACCGTCGGGCGAGGGTGCCGTTCAGCTTGGCACCCGAAGTCATGGCCGGTAAAGCGCTGCCTCAGCGCCAGAAGGGCTTGCTCAGCTCTTCCTGCCGCTCGCTATGGCTGATGCCCACGTCGGCCAGCAGGCGCTCATCGAGCGCCGCCAGCTGCCGCCGCGAGCGAGCGCGATACCGCCAGAGGTGGAACAACCGTGCTAGGTGGGCAAAGGACGGCAGGCCGATTGCCGTCGATGCCTTGTGGACCAGTACGCGCTCCATGAGCCGCTCCTTCCCGCGTCAAACGGGGATGGGTGATGGGCTCATAGCGTCGCGCGAGGGGCGGTGGCGCAACAGTCACAGGGAGTGGGAATTGTGCTGGTGCAGTTCCTGCAGCGTATGAACTGTGCCGGTCGGTCTGGCTGCAACTGTTGCAATGGCGTCTACGTGCACTTCAAGGCCTGGCGATCTCGGGTGCCAGGATCCACTCGGCGCTGTCGTTCCAGACGTCCATGCGGGTGATCTTGCCGTCGCGGACCTCGAAACGGTCGAGGTATCGGTTGCCCGAGAAGCTGCGCCCATCGGGCCACTCGCCATACAGCGTGCCGTTGGAATACACCACCGTGTGGTCTTCGTATTCGGCCCAGTCGAATGCGCCCAGCTGCTTTTTTACCCAGCGATAGCGACCTGCATTGAACGCGGTGATCTCCGTGGCGCTGGGCATGGCTCTGCCGCCAGTGAACGTGATGCGCACGTCCGCCGACATGTAGGTCGCGGCCCGAATCGGGTCCGGCGCCATGGACGCTTCGAGGAAATCGCTAACAATCTGAACGGCTTCGTTTTCGAATTTCATGGGGGCTCTCTTGAGTATTGGGATTGCCTGCAATCAGTGCGCGGCGCACGAATAAAGTGCGCCCAGCGCGCCTCGGGTCGACTAAGTCGTTGATTTGCATCGCTCGAGACTGATGGCACCTACTTTGCTAGCAAAGTTCGTACAAATGCTAGCTATCAGGAGTGTCGCCTCATGTTCAAGCTGTCCAGATTTCTCCGCCAGTGGCCCAAAGTGGCAGCCGTCAGCGCCCTTGGCCTGTTGTTGCAGACACCGGCTCATGCCGAGGAGCCCATCAAGATCGGCCTGGTCGCGGCGCTGTCCGGTCAGTCGGCCAAGTCCGGGGGAAGCCCTGACCCGCGGACTGAGCGTTGCCATCGACGAACTCAACGCGGCGGGCGGCATTCTCGGCAGACCGGTGGAGCTGATTCGCCGAGACGATGAAAGTAACCCGGCCAAAGGCATGCTCGCGGCGCGCGAGCTCATTCAGCGGGAGAAGGTCACCGTCTTGTTCGGCGGTCTGGATACCCCCGTATCCCTGGCCATCGTGCCCCTGGCGAACCAGCTCAAGGTCCCCTTCATGGGCGTCTGGGCCGCAGGCACGGGCATCACTCGCAATGGCGCGAAAGACAATTACGTCTTCCGGGTCTCGGCGGTGGACGAACTGGTTGACGAGGCGCTGGTGGACTATGGCGTCAAGCAGCAGGGCATGCAGAAGCCGGGCATGATCCTGGTCAACAACCCCTGGGGCGAGTCGAACGAGGCCGGTTTCAGGGCTGCCCTGGAGAAGCGCGGCATGCCGTACGCCGGCATCGAGCGGATCGAAGACAGCGATCTGGACGTCGTGCCTCAACTGACTCGACTCAAGCGCGCCGGTGCCGATGCGCTGTTGATGGTGGGGAACGTCGGCCCATCGGCGCAGGTGGTGAAATCCCTCGACCGCATGGGCTGGGATGTGCCGGTCATTTCGCATTGGGGCCCGGCAGGCGGGCGTTTCAGTGAGCTGGCGGGCCCCAACGCCAGTCGGGTGCACTTCATCCAGACCTACGTATTCGGCGAGCAGAACAGCGCGAAGGGCGACGCGGTCATGGCGGCGCTGAAGCAACGTTATCCGGAGATCAAGTCGCTTGCCGATGTCACGCCCGCCGTGGGCATCGCCAATGCCTATGACGGCATGCACCTGGCAGCGCTGGCGATCGAGAAGGCCGGGTCGGTGAAGGGCAGTGAGGTGCGCGACGGCTTTTACGCCATCGAGCAGTACGACGGCCTGATCAAGCCGTACCGCAAGCCGTTCTCGCCGGATCAGCATGACGCGCTGGGCCCGGATGACTACCTGTTCACTCAGTTCGTCGACGGGCAGATCGTACCGCTGCAGCCCTGAACTGATCGGCGCGCTCCGATCGACCGGGGCGCCTGCGAGGAGTGTGTTTCATGATTACCGCCGCCATCGTCACCGGACTCGGGCTGGGCAGCATGTATGCCCTGCTCGCGTTGGGTTTCCACATGACCTATGTGGTCTCGCGAACCGTCAATTTTGCCCAGGGCAGCGCCATGATGGTCGGCGCGGTGCTGGGGTACAGCTTCTCCATCACCTGGGCCTGGCCCGTGTGGTTGGCCATTCCGGTGACGCTGGCGCTCTGCGCGCTCTATGGGCTGGCGGTCGAGCGCTTTCTCGTTCGCCCCTTCCATTCGCGCGGCTCGGAAGCCTGGCTGATGGCGACGGTGGCGGCGGGGATCTTCGTCGACAACCTGGCGCTGTTCACGTTCGGCAAGGAGCCGAGGCAGTTCACTTCCGAACTGGCCAGCAGTCACGTCGCGCTGCTCGGTGCGAATGTCTCCTGGCTGCAGGTGCTGATCCCTCTGGTTGGCGCCGGCATCGCCCTCGCGCTGCTGCTGGTGCGGCGCTACACGCGCCTGGGCAAGGTGCTCGAAGCGTGCGTGCAGAACGCCGCGGCCGCTCGGCTGATGGGCATCAGGGTCAATCGTGTGGTGGGGATCTCGTTCGCCGTTTCGGCCGTGTTCGCCGCCGTGGCCGGCCTGCTGATCGCTCCGCTTTTCAACGTCAGTGCCGAAATGGGCACGCTGTTCGGGCTCAAGGCGTTCGCCGTCGCCATCCTGGGCGGCATCGCCAGCGCCAGTGGGGTGTTCGCCGCCGGTTTGCTGTTCGGTCTGGTGGAGGCGGTGGTGACCCTCTACTTCGGATCGGCCTTTACCCAGCTGTTCACCTTCGCGCTGGTCATCCTGGCCCTGGCGGTCAGGCCCAACGGGCTGTTCGGCAGCAAGACACTGGTGAAAGTATGAAGACAACGATTCTCGCGCCGGCAGGCATTGGCCTGCTGGCTGTCGCCGGCCTCGTGCTGTCGTTGACGCTCGACAGCTATTCGCTGCTGGTCTTCAGCTTCTTTGCACTGACCGTGGTCGTGGGCGTCGGGCTGAATATCCTGATCGGCCTCAGCGGGCAGATTTCCTTTGGTCATATCGCCTTCTACGCCATAGGCGCCTACACCACGGCGCTGCTGACCATGGCCGGTTTCCCTCTCGGGCCGGCGATGATCCTGGCCGCCATGGTCTGCGGCCTGGTCGGGGCGCTGCTGGCGATTCCGGCGTTGCGTGTCAGCGGGCCATACCTGGCCATGATCACCATCGCCTTCGCCCTGGTCGTTCACCACGGGCTGATCGAATGGCGCGGGCTCACCGGCGGCGCGAACGGACTGATGGGCATCCCCATGCCCGATACCGGCGCGCTGGACCCGGCGGTGGTGATGGCGCTGATGGCCTCGGCCATGATGGTCGGTGCCCTGGCGTTCTACCTGCGTTTGCGCCAAAGCGGATGGGGAATGGCGATGCGCGCGGTAAAGGCGTCGGAAATCGCCGCACGTTCGCTGGGCTTCAATCCGGTGCAGACCAAGACGCTGGCGTTCGCCTTGTCGGCGGCGCTGACGGGTTTCGCCGGGGCCTTGGTGGCGCCGCTGATGATGTTCATCAACCCGGCGTCCTTCCCCTTTTCCCAGTCGATCCTGTTCGTGCTCGCGGTAATCGTCGGCGGGGCAGGCACATTGTTCGGCCCGCTGCTCGGCGCCCTGCTGATCGTGCTGCTGCCCGAGATGCTGGCGGACTTCGCCGAGTACCGCCTGCTGATGTTTTCCGCGCTGCTGCTTGCGGTGCTCTGGGTGGCGCCGCGCGGCGTGCTCGGTAGCCTTGCTCGGCTGTGGTTGCGTCCGGTGAACGTGCTGCCACCGACGGTCGCCGATCAGGCACGGCTCGCGGCGTTCTTCGGCGAGGGCCGGTCAGGTGCCGGGCTGGAGGTCGATAGCATCAGCATCGGTTTCGGCGGCGTGCAAGCGGCCGACAAGGTCAGCCTCAAGGCGCGGCCAGGCAGTATCACCAGCATCATCGGCCCCAACGGCGCTGGCAAGACCACGGTGCTCAACATGATCAGCGGCTACTACTGTCCGGACAGTGGCCAGATCCGGCTCGGGGAAGTGGTTTCCGGGCGGCCCGCCTGGCAGATCGCACGCGCCGGTATCTCGCGTACCTATCAGACGACTCAGCTGTTCGGTGAGCTGACGGTGCTGGAGAACGTGCTCGCCGGGCTGCAGCAGGGCCGTCTCGGCAGCATCTTCCGGCGGCCGGTCGCAGAGGAGCGAGAGCTGGCGATGCACCTGCTGGCACTGGTTGGGTATCGCGGTTCGCTCAATACCCCGGCTGACGACCTGCCGCACGTGGACCGGCGCCTGGTGGAAATTGCCCGCGCGCTGGCCTTGCGCCCGGCCGTGCTGCTGCTGGACGAGCCCGCAGCCGGCCTTGGCAGAGGCGATACCGACCGCCTTGCCGAGCTGTTCAAGACGCTGGCCCGCTTCAATATCGCAGTGATTCTCGTCGAACACGACATGGCGCTGGTCATGGCTGTTTCCGAGCACATCCTGGTGCTGGATGCCGGCAAGCCGATCGCGTCGGGCACGCCCGAAGAGGTCCGCGGCAACCCCAGGGTGGTCGCCGCCTATCTGGGCGGCACGAGCTACCAGGCCAGCCCCCGGCAGGCACCTTGGGCCGGCTCGCGCGACGCGCGTCTGTATATCAAGGACCTGGTGGTGGATTACGGCGCGGCCCCGGTGGTCGAGGGCGTCGACCTGGTCGTCAATCCCGGCGAGCTGATCGCGATACTGGGCGCCAACGGCGCCGGCAAGTCGAGCATCCTGAAGTGCCTGGCCGGGCTGCATCGCCCTACCGCCGGCAGCATCCTGCTGGATAACGAGAGCATCGACCACCTGGACGCCAGTGCCATCGCTTCGCGGGGGCTGGCGCTGGTGCCGGAAGGGCGACAGGTGTTCGCGCAACTCAGCGTGCGCGACAACCTGTTGCTGGGCGGCTATTCGCGTACCGAGGCATTCGATGCCGAGGCTGAAATAGAAGCCATCCTCAGGCGCTTCCCACGCTTGCGCGATCGTATCGACAGCCCTGCCGGCCTGCTCTCCGGAGGCGAACAGCAAATGGTCGCGGTAGGCCGAGGTCTGATGGCCAAGCCAAAGATCCTCTTGCTCGACGAGCCGTCCCTCGGCCTCTCACCGGCGATGATCGGCGAACTCTACGACGCGCTCGCGGCATTGCGGGACGAAGGCGTCACCTTGTTGCTGGTCGATCAGATGGCCAACCTGGCCCTGCAGATCGCTGATCGTGCCTACGTGCTGGAGACCGGCCGAATCGTCAAATCCGGTGCCGCCGAGGCGCTACGCGGCGATCGCGAGCTGGAAGCCGCCTACCTGGGCCAGGGGCCGCGGCATGAGCGCCTTGCACCTGCTCAACGTGCGCCTGGGGGAGCGAGGCTCCGCTGGTTGAGCTGCGAGTCGAAAACGGGCGCTTCGTCAGCCGCTTCGACGCCGCGAGCTCGCCCGCACGGCTCGATCTGGCAGGGCGGCTGGTGGTACCCGGCCTGGTCGAGACCCACATCCACCTGGACAAGGCCTGCATCCTGGAGCGTTGCCGCTTGGCCGAAGGCACGCTCGGCGAGGCCATCGCGCAGACGCGCAACGCCAAGGCGTCCTTTACCGAGGAGGATGTCTACGCCCGTGGCGCGCAGGTGCTGAACCAGGCGATCGTGCAGGGCACGACGCACATGCGCACCCATGTGGAGATCGATCCGGGCATCGGTTTGACGGGCTTTCGTGCGGTCCGTCGACTCAAGGCGGACTATGCCTGGGCTGTCACCCTCGAGATCTGCGTGTTTCCGCAGGAGGGGTTGCTGAACAACCCCGGCACCGAGTCGCTGTTGTGCCAGGCCCTGGAGGAAGGCGCCGAGGTGCTTGGGGTTGCCCCTACACGGACGCTGACCCGGTGGCGCAGATCCGCCGACTGTTCGAACTGGCGGTTCGCTATGAGCGCGACCTGGACTTCCACTTGGACTTCGACCTGAACCCCAATGGCATGACCATCGGCGAGGTGATTCGCTGTACCGAGCGGTACGGCTGGGGTGGCCGCGTTGCGGTCGGGCATGCGACCAAGCTTTCCGCGTTGCCCTGGCAGACTTGCAAGGCGTTGCGCTGGCCCTGGCGCAGGCGGGCGTGAGCGTGACCGCGCTGCCCTCGACCGATCTCTTTCTGGGTGCGCGGGAGCGTTTCCATGACAAACCCAGGGGTGTCGCCCCGCTGGCCCATCTGCATCGGTGTGGCGTGACCTGCTCGGTGTCGACCAACAATATCGGCAATCCATTCACGCCCTATGGCGATGCGTCGCTGGTGCGCCAGGCCAACCTGTTCGCCAATGTTGCGCAGCTGTCGACCGAGGCGGAGCTGCTCGACTGCCTCGGCTGGATCTCCAGTGAATCCGCCCGCCTGCTGCGTCTGCCGGACTATGGACTGTCGCCGGGATGCCGTGCCGATTTCGTGGTGTTCGACGCGCCCTCGCCAGCGGCGATCATCGCCGAGATCCGTCCGCCCTTGATGGGTTTCAAGGCTGGCCGACAGACGTTCGAGCGGGTGCCGCCGCGGCTGCTGATGCCTGGCTGAGCATCTCGATCGGACGTATCACGAAATCCTGGCTCAGGTAGTCCATTCGCTGTTCGTGAAAACGCTGCATGTGCGGCAGTGCAGTGTGCGCGGCGAAGGCCTCGGCCGAGGCCCAGACCTCGAAGAAGATGAACAGGTTAGAGTCCTGCGCGTCACGTAGCATGTGGTATTCGACGCAGCCAGGCTCGGCACGGCTGGGCTCGACATAGGCGCGGAACAGCGTCTCGAAAGCCTCGGCTTTCTCGGGTTTGACGTGGGCGTGGAGGATGAATCCGCAGGGCGCTGACATAAAGAGTTTCCGTATGGGTTGGGGGCACGCTAACGCAACATCCCGGTGTCTATTGCTGACTTTTCAGCAAAACTCATTTGCTTGATTTCGGCTGTCGGGCCTTGCGGGATCTGTCTAAGCTGCCGCCCTCGAACGACTCGGGAGCTGCAATGAAAAACGTTTTACTGCTCAACGGTGGCAAGCATTTCGCCCACTCCGAAGGCCGCTACAACGCGACCCTGCACCAGACTGCCGTCGCGTTTCTCGATCGTGCCGGCCTCGATGTGAAGACCACCGAAATCGATCAGGGCTATGTCCTGAGCGAGGAAGTGGCCAAGTTCCTCTGGGCCGACGTGATCATCTACCAGATGCCCGGTTGGTGGATGGGCGCGCCCTGGATCGTCAAGCGCTACCTGGACGAGGTCTTTACCGAAGGTCATGGCAGCCTCTATGCCAATGACGGGCGTACCCGCTCCGATGCGTCGCAGAAATACGGCAGCGGCGGCCTGCTGCAAGGCAAGCGCTACATGATCTCGGCGACCTGGAACGCCCCGCAGCAGGCCTTCGATGACCCCACGGATTTCTTCGAGGGCAAGGGTGTGGACGCAGTCTACTTCCCGTTCCATAAGGCCAACGAATTCCTCGGCCTGACCGGGCTGCCGACCTTTCTCTGCGTGGACGTGATGAAACGCCCGGCGATTGAGGCTGACGTGGCGCGTTACGAGCGGCACCTGGCTGAGGTATTTGGCCTCGTCACGGATCGCTGAGAATCTGCCTGAGGTCGACCTCGGGCTCGGCCAGCTCCTCCAGGGCAAGCTGGCCTTCGAGTTCGTCCAGATGCTCGAGCATGACCTGCACGGCCGTTGCCCGGTCGCCGCGTTCCAGGGCGGCGATGATCGCCTCGTGTTCGTCCGAGGCGCAGGCCGGGTGGTCGTTACGCTGGTAGAGCGCGACGATCAACGAGCTGCGCACCATCAGGTTGCCGAGAATCTCCGCCAACACGGCGTTGCCGCTGATCGCGCCTAGCAACAGGTGAAATTCGCTGAGCTCACGCACGATGTCGCGGCGGTCGCTGGCGCTGGTCGCCTTGCGTTCGCTGCGCATGTGGGCGGCGATGCGTTGGCGGTTCTGGTGCATGGCTTCGGGCGTGATGCTTTCGACCACGGCCGCTTCGATGGCGCGGCGGGCCGCGAACACGTCGCGCGCCTCCTTGGCGGTGGGTTGCGACACCAGGGCGCCGCGGTTGGGCTCGATGGTCACGATGCGTTGCATTGCCAGGCGTTGCAGGGCGCTTTGCACGTGGTTGCGATTGGCGTTGAGTGCCTCGACGATCTGCGCCTCGATCAGCCGGGTCCCCGGGCGCAGGCGGTGCTGGGCAATGGCTTTGGACAACGCATCGACGATGCGCTGCACTTCGATCTGTTTACGGGTAACGGTGCTCGACCCCATAGTTCCTGCCGACTCCAAGATGGCGCTCCGCGAACGCGAACGCGCTAGCAATGCCGCATTATCTGCACCGGCCGCGCGCGAGCAAGCCGTCAATCGGGCGTACCGGTACGTTCGGGCTGCCCCAGGCTGTTGCCTTGTCCGCGTGGGTCGTGCATCGCGAAGCGGCGCCCGTCTGTCTCGATGGCAATCGCGCCCGCCTGGCCGGTATAGGGACTGAGCGCGGGAATGGTTTCGACGTCGTGCCCCATGGCCTGGAGCGTCTGGATCACGGACGGCTCGATGTCGGCCTCCAGCTTGAGGTTGTCCGTGCTGTCGAAAAAGCTCCGCCCCAGCAGGAAGCGCGGCATGCGCAGGGCCTCGTCGATGGGCCGTTGGAAGTCGACCAACTGAGTGGCCAGGACCATCTGGGTCTGCGGCTGACCGTCGCCGCCCTGGGTGCCGAAGAACAGGCGTCGGCCGTCATCCGCGAGGTAGCAGGAAGGGTTGAGGGTATGGGCCGGGCGCTTGCCCGGCGCCCAGGCGTTCGGATGCGCCGGATCGGCGTTGAAACCGGCCGCGCGATTCTGCCAGAGCACACCCGTATCGCCGAGGATGCAGCCCGAGCCGAAGTCGTGGAACAGGCTCTGAATCAGGCAGGCCGTGCGGCCTTCGGCGTCGGTGGCGGCCATCCATACGGTGTCGGCCGGTCGTCCCGGCTCCGCCCAGGCTGCGGCGCGCCCGTCGTCGATGCGTTCCGCATAACCGGCGGTGCTGGTGTCGCTTAGGCTGGCGGCATAGTCCCAGCCGCTGGTGATCGGGTCATGCAGTTCGTGGTTGCGGCGCAGCAAGGCCTGTTTGATGGCCTCGACCAGCACGTGGTAGTAGCGCGCGCTGCCGTTGCCGAGTTCCCCCATCGCTTTGTGTTGCAGTGCCGCCATGGCCTGCAGCGTGTAGAGACCCTGGCAGGGCGGGGCGACGTTGAACAGCCGCCCCTGGCGATAGCGCACGGAAATGGGGTCCACCTCTGCGGCACGGGTCGCGGCCAGATCGTCCCGTGTCAGCCCGCAATCCAGCCTTGCGAAGGCCTCGGCGAACGCCTGGGCCAGTTCGCCCTGGTAGAAGTCGTCCACGCCATGGCGCGCCAACTGTCGTAGCGTATCGGCCAGTTGTGGTTGGCGCAGCCGGTCGCCCTGTTGCAGCCAGTTGCCATCGAGCTTGCACAACCGGTGGAGGTCAGGCAGGCCCTCGATCAGCTCCCGCCGCTGCCCCTGCCAGAAGAGCTGGGAGGCGGAGATTTCCACGCCCTGTTGCGCGGTCTCGGCGGCATCGCCAAGCAGGTCGGCCCAGCCCAGGCGGGAGCCCCACTCGTTACGGCTGATGGTCTGCGCGATCTGCCAGCTGGCAAGTGCGCCGGCGGTGGTGGCCACCGCACTTGGGCCGCGCAGGCCGATCCTGCCGCCCGCGGGGGAGACGTTGCCCCGCTTGACCGATCCCCACAATGGTGCGCACCCGGCGGTCGTGGATCATCCAGAGTGCATCGCCGCCAAGGCCGGTCATGTGCGGGTAGACGGCCGCAAGCATGGCGCTGGCCGCGAGCATCGCGTCGATGGCGCTACCGCCGGCTTCGAGCATGCGCATGCCGGCGGCGGTAGCGGCGGGGTGAGGGGTGCAGATGACGCCACGACGGGATTCGGCCAACATGCCTGGTGACTCCTTGATTGCTAGCGATCTGATTTCGGGTTGCTAACGGCAAGGCAATAAACGTTCCGTATCCCGGCAAAGCCATCCGGTTGCAGTCGGCACATACGCCAGCCGATAAAAAACCCCTCGCGGCCGGGCCGGGAGGGGTTCGTTTGGCGGGGCGGTTATTCCACAGCCTTGACCATGTCCTCGACCACCTTCTTGGCGTCGCCGAAGACCATCATGGTCTTGTCCATGTAGAACAGTTCGTTATCCAGGCCGGCATAGCCGCTGGCCATGGAGCGCTTGTTGACGATGACCGTCTTGGCTTTGTAGGCCTCGAGGATCGGCATCCCGGCGATGGGCGACTTGGGATCGTTCTTCGCCGCCGGGTTGACCACGTCGTTGGCGCCGAGCACCAGCACCACGTCGGCCTGGCCGAACTCGGAGTTGATGTCCTCCATCTCGAAGACCTGTTCGTAGGGCACTTCGGCTTCGGCCAGCAGGACGTTCATATGGCCAGGCATACGGCCGGCGACCGGGTGGATTGCGTATTTCACGGTCACGCCCATGTGCGTCAGCTTCTCGGCCAGCTCCATCAGCGCGTGCTGCGCGCGAGCCACCGCCAGGCCGTAGCCGGGGACGATGATCACGGTGTCGGCGTTCGACAGCAGGAAGGCGGCGTCGTCGCTGGAGCCGGATTTCACCGGACGCTGCTCCTTGCTGCCGGCCGCTGGTCCGGCATCGGCGTCGGCACCGAAGCCGCCGAGGATCACGTTGAAGAACGAACGATTCATCGCCTTGCACATGATGTACGAGAGGATCGCGCCGCTCGAACCGACCAGGGAACCGGCGATGATCAGCATCGAGTTGTTCAGCGAGAAACCGATCCCGGCCGCCGCCCAGCCCGAGTAGCTGTTGAGCATCGACACCACCACTGGCATGTCCGCGCCGCCGATGGGGATGATGATCAGCACGCCGATCACGAAAGCCAGCGCCACGAGGATCATGAACGCGGTGAAATTGCCGCTGAAGGTGTAGATCAGGCCCAGCACCAGAATCGCCACGCCGACGGCGAGGTTGACCTTGTGCTGGTTGGCGAACACCACCGGCGCGCCCTGGAACAGGCGGAACTTGTATTTGCCCGAGAGCTTGCCGAAGGCGATCACCGAACCGGAGAAGGTGATGGCACCGATGGCCGCGCCGAGGAAGAGCTCCAGACGGTTACCGGCCGGAATCGGATAGCCGATCGCCTGGACGATGCCCAGCGATTGCGGCTCGAGCACAGCGGCGATGGCAATGAACACCGCCGCCAGGCCGATCATGCTGTGCATGAAGGCGACCAGCTCGGGCATCTTGGTCATCTCGACGCGCTTGGCCATCAGCGTACCGATGCTGCCGCCGATCAGCAGGCCGAGGACGATGAAGCCCAGGCCGCTCCAGGGGCTGGCGCTCTCAGCCAGCTGTGAGCCGAGCTTGAACACCAGGAATACCGTGGTGACCACGGCGATGCCCATGCCGACCATGCCGAACAGGTTGCCGCGGCGCGAAGTAGTGGGGTGCGACAGGCCTTTGAGGGCCTGGATGAAGCTCACCGAAGCGACGAGGTAGAGCAGGGTGATCAGGTTCATGCTCATGGCTTGGCCTCCGCCTTGGCGCCAGCAACGGCACGCTCCTTCTTCTTGAACATTTCCAGCATGCGGCGGGTGACGAGGAAGCCACCGAAGACGTTGACCGCGGCCAGGGTCACGGCCAGGGTGCCCATCAGCTTGCCCATCGGCGTGACGGTCAGCGCGGCGGCCAGCATGGCGCCGACGATGACGATCGCGGAGATGGCGTTGGTGACCGCCATCAGCGGTGTATGCAGCGCCGGGGTGACGTTCCAGACCACGTGGTAGCCGACGTAGATCGCCAGCACGAAAATGATCAGGTTGTAGATGCCATCGGATATCAGGTCCATCGTTCGGGCTCCCTTAAGCGTTGGTGCGCACGACCTGGCCATCGCGGCACATCAGGCACGCGGCGACGATGTCGTCTTCAAGATTGAGCTGGAACTTGGCTTCGCCATCGATCACCAGCTTGAGGAAGTCCAGCAGGTTGCGGGCGTATAGCGCCGAGGCATCCGCCGGCACGAGGGTCGCCAGGTTGGTGTAGCCAACCAGGGTCACGCCGTGCTTGACCACCACCTGATCGGCTTCGGTCAATGGACAGTTACCGCCCTGAGAGGCGGCGAGGTCGATCACCACCGAACCGGGCTTCATCTGCTGCACGGTTTCCTCCTGCAGCAGCGTCGGCGCCTTGCGGCCCGGAATCAGCGCGGTGGTGATGATGATGTCGGCCTGCTTGGCACGTTCGTGCACGGCCTGGGCCTGACGTGTCATCCAGGACGCCGGCATCGGACGGGCATAGCCACCGACGCCTTCGGCGCATTCGCGCTCTTCGTCGGTCTCGAACGGCACGTCGACGAACTTGGCGCCAAGGGACTCGATCTGCTCCTTCACCGCCGGACGCACGTCGGAGGCTTCGATCACCGCACCCAGGCGCTTGGCCGTGGCAATGGCCTGCAGCCCGGCGACACCGGCGCCAAGGATCAGCACGCGCGCGGCCTTCACCGTCCCGGCGGCCGTCATCAGCATCGGCATGAAGCGCGGATATTGGTTGGCCGCGACCATCACCGCCTTGTAGCCGGCGATGTTGGCCTGGGAGGAGAGCACGTCGAGGCTCTGCGCGCGGGACGTACGCGGCGCGGCCTCCAGGGCGAAGGCGGTGACGCCGCGTTCGGCCATGCGTGCGATGTTGTCATTGTCGAAGGGATTGAGCATGCCGATCAGAACCGTACCGGGCGCGATCTGCGCCAGTTCGGTCTCGCTCGGTGCGTTCACCTTCAGCAGGATCTCTGCTGCGAACGCCGCAGCGGCATCGGCGATGGTGGCGCCTGCCGCCTCGAAGGCACTGTCCGGAATACTGGCCTGTACGCCAGCTCCGCTCTGCACCGTCACCCGATGCCCTTGCCCGATCAGCTTCTTGATGGTTTCCGGTGTCGCGGCGACGCGCGTTTCACCGGGCCTGGTTTCGAGAGGAACACCAATGTGCATTGTTCTTGTTCTCCTGCTGGATCGTCGCCTGCGGTCCTGCCGGTCGACCGGCCATGAACCGCTGGCGTTACGTTTCGCCCGACCACTGCGGATGGCGGTCGAGCGTGGATCGGCTACGGCCCTCGCATCCAGGCAAAGCCCGGTGCGGCGCGGCATTCTGCAAGGACTGAAAAAATCAAACAACTGTTTTAACGTGAACGCAAGTGTGGCGGTTCGTTCACAATGTGACCGTTAGGTTGCTTCGCATCGCTGCAGGCCGCGTCGGTATTGGATTCGACCTTCGTCTAAGGTTCCATGCCGGGTTGTGCGCGGCGCAATCATGAATGACGGCCCATAGACGCGGTATTCGCCTGCGGCCTTGTCTATATTCGACCTTGGTGCCGGTTATGCGATTGACCGCGGCCAGCCGCACGTTAAATTCCGCGCACGGTTTGCAATGTCATGCATTCCCTGTAGTCCATAGCAGTTGGCCGCGCCAGGATCGGACCGCCGGCCATCCCCATGCGCACGCTCTGCGAGAAAATAGCCGGCATGACCGAATTGAACGTGAACGAGATGACCTTGCTCGAGGAGCCGCTGCCACGGCGGTTGCCTTTCGCCTTCGCCCGCCGCCACGGCGTGCTGCTGCTGGAGCGTCCCGAGGGTTTGCGCCTGTGTGCACGTGAAGGTGCGCCGCTGACCGCACTGCAGGAGGCGCAGCGCGTCGCCGGTGGGCCGCTGGCGATGCAGTGGCTGGCGCAGGACGAGTTCGAGCAGGCGCTGAGCTCGGCCTATCAGCACGATTCGTCCGCGGCGATGCAGATGGTCGAGGGCCTGGGCAACGAGATGGACCTGCACAGCCTGGCCGACCAGATCCAGGAAACCGAGGATCTGCTCGAGCAGGAGGACGACGCGCCGATCATTCGGCTGATCAACGCGATCCTCGGCGAGGCGATCAAGGAAAACGCCTCGGACATCCACGTCGAGACCTTCGAGAAACGACTGGTGATCCGCTTTCGCATCGACGGCATCCTGCGCGAGGTGGTGCAGCCCAAGCGCGAGCTGGCGGCACTGCTGGTCTCGCGGATCAAGGTCATGGCGCGGTTGGACATCGCCGAGAAGCGCATCCCGCAAGACGGCCGCATCTCCCTGCGGGTCGGCGGGCGCGAGGTGGACATCCGCGTCTCGACGCTGCCTTCGGCCAACGGCGAGCGCGTGGTGCTGCGCCTGCTCGACAAGCAGGCCGGACGCCTGACGCTGCGCCACCTGGGCATGAGCGACCGCGACCGCAAGGTGATGGAACAGGCGGTGCAGAAACCGCACGGCATCATCCTCGTCACCGGCCCGACCGGCTCGGGCAAGACCACCACCCTGTACGCCAGCCTGGTGACGCTCAACGACCGTACACGCAATATCCTCACCGTCGAGGATCCGATCGAATACAACCTCGAGGGCATCGGCCAGACGCAGGTCAACACCAAGGTCGACATGACCTTCGCGCGCGGCCTGCGCGCCATCCTGCGCCAGGACCCGGACGTGGTGATGGTCGGTGAGATTCGCGACCAGGAAACCGCCGACATGGCGGTACAGGCCTCGCTCACCGGCCACCTGGTGCTCTCGACGCTGCACACCAACAGTGCGATCGGCGCCGTCACCCGCCTGGTGGACATGGGCGTCGAGCCCTTCCTGATCTCCTCGTCGCTGCTGGCCGTACTGGCCCAGCGCCTCGTGCGCGTCCTGTGTAATGACTGCAAGCGCGCCTACGTGGCCGACGAAGCCGAGTGCGCCCTGTTCGGGCTCGACCCGAGCGAGGCACCGACGCTGTACCACGCCGAGGGATGCGACGTCTGCCGCCAGCTCGGCTACCGTGGCCGGACCGGCATCTATGAGCTGGTGATGTTCGACGATGCCCTGCGCAGCATGATCCATACCCGCGCGCCCGAGCAGGAGATGGTTCGCCATGCGCGCCGGTTGGGACCGAGCATCCGCGAGGATGGTCTGCGCAAGGTGCGCGAAGGGGTGACCACGATCGAAGAAGTGTTGCGCGTCACGCGTGAGGAGTGAGATGAAGGCCATTGATTGGCGCTCGGACAGGGCGGTCGAGGTGCAACGCCGCGGGGATGCGTGGGCGGTCGGCTGCTGTCCGCAATCGGGTGAGGCTCGAAGCTGATGGCGGCCTTCGAGTACATCGCGCTGGACCCACGCGGTCGCGAGCAGAAGGGGCTGATCGAGGCAGACAGCGCGCGCCAGGCGCGGCAGCTGCTGCGCGAAAAGCAGTGGTCGCCCCTGGAGGTCAAGCAGGCCAAGGCCAAGGAAGACACCGGCGGTGGAGGCTTTGCCTTCGGCCGCGGACTCTCGGCGCGGGACCTGGCGCTGGTCACGCGTCAGCTGGCGACTCTGGTGCAGGCGGCGCTGCCGATCGAGGAGGCGCTGCGCGCCGCGGCGGCGCAGTCGACGTCGCAGAAGATCAAATCGATGCTGCTGGCGGTGCGTGCGCGGGTCATGGAGGGCCACAGCCTGGCCGGCTCGCTGCGTGAATACCCATCCGCGTTTCCCGAGCTGTATCGCGCGACCGTCGCGGCGGGCGAGCACGCCGGGCACCTGGGGCTGGTGCTCGACCAACTGGCCGACTACACCGACCAGCGCCAGCAATCGCGGCAGAAGATCCAGCTGGCGCTGCTCTACCCGGTGATCCTGCTGGTGGCCTCGCTGGCGATCGTCATCCTGTTGCTCGGCTACGTGGTGCCGGACGTGGTGAAGGTGTTCGTCAACACCGGCCAGCAATTGCCGGCGCTGACCACCGGGCTGATCGCCGTGAGCGAGGCGGTGCAGCGCTGGGGCTGGCTGATGCTGGTGGTGATCGTGGTGACCGGCCTGGGCCTGCGCCAGGCGCTGCGCGATCAGAACCTGCGGCGGCGCTGGCACGCACTGATCCTGCGCATTCCGCTGGTGGGACGGCTGTCACGGGCGACCAACACGGCACGCTTCGCCTCGACCCTGGCGATCCTCACGCGCAGCGGCGTGCCGCTGGTGGATGCGCTCGGTATTGCGGCCGCGGTGATCGCCAACCTGCGCATCCGCGACAAGGTCATCGAGGCGGCGCAGCGGGTGCGCGAGGGTGGCAGCCTGACCCGCGCGCTGGACGCGACGGGCGAGTTCCCGCCGATGATGCTGCACATGATCGCCAGCGGCGAGAAATCCGGCGAGCTGGACCAGATGCTTGCCCGCACCGCGCGCAACCAGGAAAACGACCTGGCCGCGCAGATCTCGCTGATGGTGGGACTGTTCGAACCCTTCATGCTGGTGTTCATGGGGGCTGTGGTATTGGTGATCGTGCTGGCGATCCTGCTGCCGATCCTTTCTCTCAATCAACTGGTGGGCTAGTGACTATGACGTTGAACGCACGTAAACAGAGGGGCTTCACCCTCATCGAAATCATGGTCGTGGTGGTGATCCTCGGGATCCTCGCCGCGCTGGTGGTGCCCCAGGTGATGAACCGCCCGGACCAGGCCAAGGTCACCGTCGCCAAGGGCGACATCAAGGCCATTGGTGCTGCGCTGGACATGTACAAGCTGGACAACTACGCCTATCCCAGCACCCAGCAGGGCCTGGATGCGCTGGTGGAGAAGCCGTCCGGCAACCCGCAGCCCAAGAACTGGAACCGCGACGGTTACCTCAAGCGCGTGCCCAAGGACCCATGGGGCAACGACTACCAGTACCTCTCGCCGGGCACCCAGGGCCAGTATGACCTGTACTCCTACGGCGCCGACGGCAAGCAGGGCGGCTCCGACCTGAACGCGGACATCGGCAACTGGGACCTCTGATTCCATGCCCCAGGCGCGCCGGGACGGCGGCTTCACGCTGATCGAACTGCTAGTGGTGATCGTCATCCTCGGCAGCCTGGTCGGGCTGGCCGTGCTCTCCACCGGCAGCAGCAGTTCGTCGCGCGATATCCGCGACGAGGCGCAGCGCCTGGCGAACCTGATTGGCCTGCTGGCCGACGAGGCCGTGCTCGACAGCCGCGAATACGGCCTGCTGGTCAGCCGCGAAAGCTACCGTGTGCTGCGCTACGACGAGGCCAGGCAACGCTGGCTGGATGCCGGCGACACCCAGGCGCACCAGCCGCCGGAGTTCATTCGCATGCAGCTCGAGCTCGACGGCACGCCGCTGGAGTTGGTCGCGCCGACCCAGCGCGAGGACGACAGGGCCGGGCTGTCACAGGAGGGTGATCGCGAGCGCCGCCGAGCCCCCGCCTGGAGCCGCAGTTGTTGATCCTCTCCAGTGGCGAGATGTCGCCGTTCACCCTGACCCTGTCCGACCAGCGCCCCGGCGGCAGTCAGTGGGTGGTTGCCAGCGATGGCTTCCGCATGCCCCAGGCTACGCCCCTGGACAGCCGCCGATGAGTCGTCGTCTGGCGAAGGGGTTCACGCTGCTCGAAGTGCTGGTGGCGCTGGCGATCTTCGCCATCGTCGCCGCCGTGGTGCTGACCGCCGCCGGGCGCAGCGTGAACAACGCGGCGCGTCTGGAAACCCTGACCCTGGCCGGCTGGATCGCCGACAACCGGATGACCGAACTGCAACTGCAGCAGCCGGCACCGAGCATCGGCCGCGAGGATACCGAGCTGGAATTCGGCGGGCGGCAATGGCAGACCCTCAGCGAGGTGGAGACCAGCGGTACGCCGGGATTGCTCAGGATTCGCGTCTGGGTCGCGGCGGCCGAGGCCAGGCGCGGCGCTTCGCCCGGCTCGATCGACGAGCGCGCCGTCACCAGCCTAACCGGCTTCGTTGGCGTCGAACCATGACCATCCCCTGCCGCCGCAGCGAGGCGGGTTTCACCCTGCTCGAATTGTTGATCGCCATCGCCCTGTTCGCCCTGCTCGGGCTGGCGACCTACCGCATGCTCGAGACTGTGCTGCGCAGCGACGAGGTGATCCGCGCCCAGGAAGGCCAGCTGCGCGAGCTCGGGCGGGCCGTCTGGACGCTCGAGCGCGATCTGGTCCAGGCGGCGCCGCGCCCGGTGCGCGATGGCTTCGGCGACGAGCAGAATGCCTTCATGGGTCAGCTGTCCGGCGAGGATGGCGTCTCGCTGGAGCTGACCCGCAGCGGTTGGCGCAACCCCACCGGCCTGCTGCGCTCGAACCTGCAGCGCGTACGCTGGCGTCTGGCCGGCGACACTCTGGAGCGGCTCTACTGGGTGGTGCTCGATCGCGATGTCGACAGCGAACCGCGCGTGCAGCGTGTGCTGGACGACGTGCTGGCGCTGCGCCTGCGCTACCTCGATGCTGAGAACAGTTGGCACGAGGAGTGGCCACCCTTCGAATTCGGCCGGGGTGACCCGGCCGAGCAGGCGCGGCGCATGCCGGTAGCGGTCGAGGTGTCCTTCGATCACCGCCGCTATGGCACCATCACCCGGCTACTGCGCCTGCCGGACGGCCCGACGCCAGCCCAGCAATTCGTCCAGCCTGACTCCCAGGGCGTGCCCGAGCCGGGCGGTGTGGGAGAGATGCAATGAAGGCCCAGCGCGGCGTCGCGCTGATCACCGTCCTGCTCGTCGTGGCGATCGTCACCGTGGTCTGCGCCGGCATGATCGCGCGCCAGCAGCTGTCGATTCGCGGCACCGGCAACCAGCTGCAAGCACGTCAGGCCTGGCACTACGCGCTGGGCGGCGAGGCGCTGGCGCAATCGATCCTGCGTCAGGACCGGCAGGCCACGGCCGAGGGCGTGCCGGCGGTCGACCACCTGCTCGAACCCTGGGCCCTGCCGCAGCCGGTCTACGACCTGGACGAGGGGCAGGGCCAGGTGCAGGTGCGCATCGAAGACCTGGCCGGGCGCTTCAACCTGAACAGCCTGGTGCGCGAACAGCAACCCAATGCCGCCGCCCTGGCGCAGTTCCGTCGACTGCTGCTGCGCCTGCAGATCAGCGCCCCCTATGCCGAGCGCCTGCTCGACTGGCTGGACAGCGACCAGCAGCCCAGCGGCGAACTCGGTGCCGAAGACAACGCCTACCTGCTGCTGGAGCCGTCCTATCGCACCGCCGGACGCCGGCTCGAGGACCTGTCCGAGCTGCGCCTGCTGCTGGACATGCGCGACGAGGATTTCCAGCGCCTGGCGCCCTACGTCAGCGTACTGCCGGCCGACACCCCGTTGAACGTCAATACCGCCAGCGCCATGGTGCTCTCCAGTCTGGCTGACAGCCTTACCCCGAGCGTGGCGCAATCGCTGGTCGAGGCCCGGCAGGCCGCGCCGTATCGCGACACGGCGACCTTCATGGCGCAACCGGCGCTCAGCGGTGTCCAACTGCAAGGCATCACCCTGGCGGTGACCAGCCAGTATTTCCAGGCGGTCAGCGAGGTGCGCCTGGGCGACCGTCGCCTGGCGCTGGTCAGCCAGCTGCACCGTGAAGACGAGGGTGACGTACGCGTGCTTCAGCGTAACCTCGGGCAGCCCCCGCGGCTGCCCACCCCATCCGATGACGGAGATCGATAGCCGATGGACTGCCTGTTTCTGCCCGCCGATTGCGGCCCCCGCCTCGACGGCGACACTCAGGTCTACTGGTTGCCCGGCGAAGGGGCCGGAGCCTGGCTGCCGCTGGCGCGCTGCGCCGAACAGGCCACTACAGGCCTGACCCTGGTGCTGCCCGCCGAGGTGTGCAGCTACTTCGCCGTCAACCTGCCGACGCGCAAGGCGCGCTGGGTCAACCAGGCACTGGCCTACGCCGTCGAGGAACTGCTGGCCGAGAATGTCGATGACCTGCACCTGACGCATGGCGATGCGCTGGAGGACGGCCGCCGCCGAGTCATCGCCATCCGTCGCCAGCAGCTGGCCGACTGGCTGGCGGATCTGCAGACGCTGGGGCTGACCATCGTCGCGATCCACGTTGACGCGGACCTGCTGCCGCGTGACGGCACGCAGGTGCTGTTCCTCGACGGTCGCGCGCTGCTCGGCGGCGCACCGGAGGCCCGCCTGGCTTTCGCCAGCGAGCAATGGGCGCACCTGGCCGCACAATGCCCGCCACCCGTTCATGCGCATGGCACGCTGGCCGAGCCGCCAGCTCCCCTTCCCGAGTACCAGCCGCTGAACGACCCCTATCGCTTTCTCGCCAACGGCCGCGCCGCCGCGCTCAACCTGGCACAGGGCGATTTCGCCGTGCGTGCGGCTGGCAGCGGGTTCGGCCAGTGGAAGCCGCTGGCGCTGGTCCTGGCGTTGGTGCTGGCGGCGCAGCTGATCTTCAACCTGATCCAGGCCTGGTCCCTGGAGCGTCAGGCCGAGGATTTCGCCGCGGCCAGCCGCGATCTCTACACCGAGCTGTTCCCCGAAGACACCCGGATCGTCAACCTGCGCGCGCAGTTCGCCGAACACATCGGCCAGAGCGACGCCACGGGCGGGCAGTTCATGCGCGTGCTCGATGAAGTGGCGCTGGCCATCGCCGAGGGAATGCCGGTGTCGATCAGCCAGTTGGATTACAACCAGGGACGTGGCGACATGGCCCTGCAGGTGCGTGCCAGCGACTTCGCCGCGCTGGAACAGTTGCGTCAGCGCCTGGGGCAGACCGGGCGAAGCGTGCAGCTGGGCTCGGCCAGCCGCGACGGTGACTCGGTCAGCGCGCGCGTCGTGATAGGAGGATGACGATGGACCTGAAACAGCAATTGCGTGTCCGTCTGGCCGAGTCACCCCTGTGGTTGCGCTGGCAACGCCTGCAGCCGCGCGAACGGCTGTCGTTGAGCCTGCTCGGGGCCTTCCTGCTGGTCGTATTGTTCTATCTGCTGCTCTGGCAACCGGCGCAACAGCGGGTGCGCGACGCGCGCGAGGCGTTCGAGCGTGAACGGGACCTCTACGCGTATCTGCAGCAGAACACCGAACTGGCGCGACAGATGTCACGCAGCAATCCCATCGTGCTGGCACCGGAAGCGCTGCAGGGGCTGGTCACTCAGAGTGCCCAAGCCAACGGGCTGACCATCGAGAGCTTCGATAACGGCAGCGACGGTAGCCTGCAGGTGAGCCTGCCGGGCGCCTCTTATCCGACGCTGCTGCGCTGGTTCGACGAGATGCAGGGCAATGGCGCGAGCCTGGCCGAGGTCAGCATCAGCCAGGTCGGTGACGGTTTGGTGGATGCTCGCGTGAGCTTCCTGGCTGGCGGCTGACCGGGCAGCGCGCCCGGCGCCGCGCAGCGCGCGGGGTCAGGGCTGCGCCTGGAACTGCGTGGCGAGCGCACGCAGCGCCGCTTCGGCGTCGAGTACCTTGTTGAGCACCTCGTCGGCTTTTTCCCGGCTGATGCCCAGGCGGTCGAACAGACCTTGCGGGATCTCGGCATAGGGGCCGGAGCCGATGCCGCGGTTGCGCAGCAGGTGCGACGCGAGGCACACCAGGTTGGCGTGGCCGGCGTGCTCGCCAGCGTAGTCCGGATCGTGCTGGAAGCGCAGGGCTACCGAGAGCTCGTCCGGCATGTCCCAGTAGCGCATCAGCCAGGCACCGATCTGCTCGCGAGTGATGCCCAGCAAGTGCTGTTCGATCAGGCTGTGATCCAGATGCGGGTTCACTTCGAGGTGCCGGCAGATCAGCGAGAAATGCGGCGGGAATACATGCGCCAGCACCAGATAGCCGAAATTGTGCAGCAGGCCGGCCAGGTAACTGAGGCCCGCTTCAGGGCGTTGGGTACGCGGGATGGCACGGTTCAGCCCTTCGATCACCGCCGCGGTGTAGATCGCCTGTTGCCAGTAGGGCGTAGCCTGCTGCGGGTGGTCCTTCGGCAGGCTGAGGGTCTTGCCGAGTGCCAGGCCAAGCGCCAGGTTGATCACCAGATCGAAGCCCAGCACCCGCACGATGGCGTCTTCCACCGAGCGGATCTTGCCCGGTGCGCGGTAGTAGGGCGATGCGGCCCAGCTGACCACCTGCGCCGCCAGCGCGGGGTCGGTTTCGACCACGCCGGTGATATCGTCGACACTGGCTTCGGGGCTCACCCGCAGCTTGATGATCTTCTGCGCGGTGTGCGGCAACGGCGGGATTTCCAGGGTTTCCTCGAGGCGCTTCTGGATGCGCCGGGCGGTGAAGCTCTGCACCGCCTGGGTGATCTCCGCGCTGTCGTCGTCGGGACGGTCGAGATTGGGGCGGATGCCGCTCAGCGGCACGGCGAAGTGCCCGGCGCTGGCCTTGCTCAGCAGCTGCTTGAAGTCCTGGCTGGCCATGGCCACCAGCAGGCCGGGGTGACCGCTGTCGACCAGCAGTTCCGGCTGTTGCAACAGCCGCTCCTCGTACAGGCACGGTGAACTGGTCAGTGGCGGCAGGCCGGGCAGGATCTTGAGGTCCTGCTTGGCGAGCATGCGCATCAGCCGTTCGGGCGTGACGGCGGCCAGTTGCCGCCCGGTCAGCTCGACCAGGCGCGGCAGGTCGAGCAGGTGATCGCGGGGATACAGAACCAGCAGCGCGCCGATGGCGTCGTCCAGCAAGACGGCCTGTACGCGGCGGGCGGGATCCAGGTCGGTACGGTCTTCACAGGTGCGATAGGGCAGCCCCAGCTTGTCCAGGAGCTGGACGATCAGCGGCGGTAGCGAGACTTCTTTGGTTTGGTCGACAGCCGAATTCATATGCGAGGTTCCGTCTTATTCCCGTGCGGCGCAGTATAGCCACAGCTTTAATGCGGTTTGTGTTTGCCGACGAGCGTCAGACCTGCCCGTATTGCTGCCCATGGCGCAGCCAGCGCTCCAGAAGCGGGCTGACATGCTGGGGCCAATGTGCCAGAAGTGCTTGCGCGGCGTCACGAACGCCGGGCAGAAGGTCGGCGTCGCGCATCAGGTCGGCAACCTTGAACTGCAGCAGGCCGGTCTGGCGGGTGCCGAGCATCTCGCCCGGGCCACGCAGCTCCAGGTCCTTCTCGGCGATGACAAAACCGTCGCAGGTTTCTCGCATGATCGCCAGGCGTTCGCGGCCGATCTGCGACAGTGGCGGGTGATAGAGCAGCACGCAGTGGCTGGCCGCGCTGCCACGACCGACCCGCCCACGTAGCTGGTGCAGCTGCGCCAGGCCCAGCCGCTCGGGGTTTTCGATGATCATCAGGCTGGCGTTGGGCACGTCCACGCCCACCTCGATCACCGTGGTCGCAACCAGCAGCTGCAGCTTGCCAGCCTTGAACTCGGCCATCACCTCGGCCTTTTCCGCCGGTTTCATGCGCCCATGGATCAGCCCGACCTTCAACCCGCCGAGCGCCGCGCTGAGGTCTTCGAACGTGGTTTCCGCCGCCTGGCAGGTCAACTCTTCGGATTCTTCGATCAGGGTGCAGACCCAGTAGGCCTGGCGTCCTTCGTTACAGGCCGAGCGCACCCGTTCGATGACTTCCAGGCGGCGGCTGTCGGCCACCAGTACGGTGTTCACCGGCGTGCGGCCTGGTGGCAGCTCGTCGAGGATCGAGGTATCCAGGTCGGCATAGGCGCTCATGGCCAGGGTGCGGGGGATCGGCGTGGCGGTCATGATCAGCTGGTGCGGGCAGAGGCGGCCCTCGACGCCCTTGCGGCGCAGCGCCAGCCGTTGCTGCACGCCGAAGCGATGCTGTTCGTCGATGATCACCAGGGCCAGGCGGCGGAACTGCACCTCGTCCTGGAACAGCGCATGGGTGCCGACCACCATGGGGCAGCCGGCCGCGATGCGCTCCAGCGCCGCGGCGCGCGCCTTGCCCTTGAGCTTGCCTGCCAGCCAGGCGACCTCGATGCCGAGCGGCTCCAGCCATTTGCAGAAGGTCAGGTAGTGCTGTTCGGCGAGGATTTCGGTGGGTGCCATCAGGGCCACCTGATAGCCCGCTTCCAGCGCCTGCAAGGCGGCGAGGGCGGCAACCACCGTCTTGCCGGCACCGACGTCGCCCTGCACCAGGCGCAGCATGGGCTCGTCCTGGGCCAGGTCGTAGGCGATCTCCGCACCGACCCGTTGCTGGGCGCCGGTGGGCTGGAAGCCGAGGTTGGTCAGGTAGCGTTGCGGCAGGTCACGGGCCGCCGGCAGCGGCGGCGCGTGCTGTGCGCGTACGCTCTCACGCAGGCGCTGCAACGACAGCTGATGGGTCAGGAGTTCTTCGAAGGCCAGGCGGTGCTGGGCCCAGTGGCGGCCTTCGGCAAGTTCGTCGAGATCGGCATCCGGCGGTGGCCGATGCAGGTAGCGGATCGCTGCGTCCAGCTTGGCCAGGCGGTAGTCGCGGGTCAGCTCATCGGGCAGCCAGTCCGGCAGGCTGTGTGGGCCGAGTCGCGCCAGCGCCTGCTCGGTGAGCTGGCGCAGGCGTTGTTGGGTCAGGCCTTCGGTGGTCGGGTAGATGGGCGTCAGGGTCTGCTCGACCGCCACCGTAGTGCTCTCGCTCAGGGCGCGGTATTCGGGATGGTAGATCTCCAGCCCCGAGGCACCGGGGCGGACCTCGCCGTAACAGCGCACCTGGGTGCCGCGCTTGAGCGCTTCCTTCTGGGCCTGGCTGAAATGGTAGAACCGCAGGCTGAGGCTGCCGCTGCCGTCATGCAGGCGTACCAGCAGGCTGCGGCGTCGGCCCATGACGATGTCGGCGCCGGTCACGGTGCCTTCGACGACCGCGTCCTGCCCGGGGCGCAACGCGCCGATGGGCACGATGCGGGTGCGGTCCTGGTAGCGCAGCGGCAGGTGGAACAGCAGGTCCTGCAGGCTTTCCAGGCCGACCCGGGCGAGCTTTTCGGCCAGCGCCGCGCCGACGCCCTTGAGCGCGGTCACCGGGACCGCCGCCAGCTCGCTCATGGCTTCAGGCGTTCGCGGCCGGCGGCTTGGCGACCGAACACAGGCGGATGGAGTCGGCCAGCACTTCGATGGCCTTCGGCCGCGGAAAGCTGGCGCGCCAGGCGATGGCCACGGTACGGAACGGCACCGGCGGGGTCAGCGGACGGATGTCCAGAACACCGGCCGAATAGTGATGACTGTCGACCGCCGAGAGCGGCAGGATCGATACGCCCAGGCCCGAGGCGACCATGTGGCGGATGGTTTCCAGCGACGAGGACTCGACCGTGGTGTGGCTCGGTGCCTCGCCCTTGCGGGTGGTGGGGCAGGCTTCGAGGACCTGGTCGCGGAAGCAGTGGCCTTCGCCGAGCAGCAGCAGGCTCTTGTCGTTGAGCATCTCGCTGTCGATGGTTTCGCGCTTCGCCCAGGGGTGGCCGGCGGGCATCAGCACGTAGAAGGGCTCGTCATACAGCGGCAGGGTCAGGACATCGGCTTCCTGGAAGGGCAGCGCGATGATGATCGCGTCCAGCTCGCCGGTGCGCAGCTTGTCGCGCAGGATGTGGGTGAAGTTTTCCTCGATGTACAGGGGCATGTCCGGCGCCACGCGGTGCAGCTGCGGGATCAGGTGCGGGAACATGTAGGGCCCGACGGTGTAGATGGCGCCTACCTTCAGCGGGGTGGCCAGCTGGTTCTTGCCCGCCTGGGCCAGTTCGCGAATGCTCTGGGCCTGTTCGAGGACCTTCTGCGCCTGCGTTACGATGCCCTCACCGACGGGCGTCAGGCGCACCGCGCTCTTGGTCCGCTCGAAGATCAGCACCCCGAGTTCGTCCTCGAGTTTTTTCACCCCCACCGAGAGGGTCGGTTGGCTGACATGGCAGCGCTCGGCGGCGCGGCCGAAATGTTGCTCCTGGGCGAGCGTGACGATGTAGCGCAGTTCGGTCAGTGTCATAGCGTCATTCCATCAGAGTGCCGGCTAGCATAGCCTTTGCAGGTGTTCGAACCAACTGGCAGGCCGCTGTTCCGTTGCAATGCAACGAGCGAAAACGGTCCTGCCGGCATTACACTCGATGCAGGCGGGCCAGATCGTCGGCCCGCACCGGTTATGGAGCAACCGCCATGGCAATTCGTCCTTCGGTAATGATCGCCGGTTGCGGCGACGTGGGTAGTCGTCTGGGCTTGCGTATGAGCCGTGCAGGCTGGACCGTGTTCGGCCTGCGTCGTCAGGCGGCATCGCTTCCGGTGCCGATTCTTCCGGTTCGTGGTGACCTTGCTTCCCCGACGGTGCCTCGCGGCTGGCCGAACGGTCGTCTGGACTACCTCGTCTACGCCGCCTCGGCGAGCCAGCATGACGAGGCGGGCTATCGACAGGCCTACGTCGAGGGACTGCGCAACGTGCTCGGCTGGCTGCAACAGCGGGACCAGCAGCCGCGGCGGCTGTTCTTTCTGTCCAGCACCGGCGTGTACGGGCAGCATGCCGGTGAATGGATCGACGAAACGTCGGCCACCGAGCCAACGGGTTACACCGGCAGCGTGATGCTCGAAGCCGAGGCGCTGGCGCTGGCCAGCGGCCTGCCGACGACGCGGGTGCGCATGGCCGGTCTGTACGACCCCGCGCGGCCCTGGATGCAGAACCAGGTGCGCGCCGGCCTGCGCGTCGATCGCGAGCCGCCGCAGTACAGCAACCGCATCCACCGTGACGATGCCGCCGGGCTGCTGGCCTGTCTGCTGGAGAAGGACCTGGCCGGCGCGCCGCTGGACGACTGTTACCTCGGTGTCGACGATGACCCGGCGCCGCTGCATGAAGTGGTCGATTTTCTGCGCGAACGGCTCGGCGTCACCCATTGGGCCGAGCAGACCATGACGCGTCGCGCCGGCAGCAAGCGCTGCAGCAATGCCCGCGCCCGCGCGCTGGGCTGGGTGCCGCAGTATCCGAGCTACCGCAACGGCTACGCGGGCGTCAGGCCGAACGCCAAGGCTGACGGCCAAGCGGGCCTGTCGCCTGACGGGGCCCGCATCGCTCGACCTTCGCATGAATCGGACAAACCCGATTCCTCATCCAGATTGCACCATTTATCGCAATTTGCCGCTGATCCCGCCGGATAGGCGTGTTTTCAGGCAACTCTGCCGGCACCCCGGTTACTAAAAATCTGATAGCACGCACGCCGTACACCCTGCCGCAGGGCAGCAGTCGGGTCAGGAGCAGCTGCCGCAACGCGGCGAAGACATCGGGAAGAACCACCACGGCGGCGTTTTCGAACACCGAACCAGGAGATTTTTCATGAGAGCCCTTCGCTGGCATGGCAAGCACGATATCCGCTGCGACAATCACGTTCCCGACCCGTCGATAGAAGACCCGCGCGACGCCATCATCAAGGTGTCCTCCTGCGCCATCTGCGGCTCCGACCTGCACCTGTACGACGGCTTCATGCCCGGCATGCAGCATGGCGACATCATGGGCCACGAGTTCATGGGCGAGGTGATGGAGGTCGGTTCGGCGAACAAGAAGCTCAAGGTCGGCGACCGCGTGGTGGTGCCGTTCACCATCGTCTGCGGCGAATGCGACCAGTGCCGGCGCGGCAATTTCTCGGTGTGCGAGCGCACCAACCGCAACAAGGACGTCGCCGACAAGGTCTTCGGCCACACCACTGCCGGGCTCTACGGCTACACCCACCTCACCGGCGGTTATGCCGGTGGCCAGGCCGAGTTCGTGCGCGTGCCCTATGCCGATGTCGGCCCGGTGGTGATTCCCGACGGGATGACCGACGAACAGGTGCTGTTTCTCGGCGACATCCTGCCCACCGGCTGGCAGGCCGCGGCGCAGTGCGACATCCAGCCCACCGACACGGTGGCGGTGTGGGGTGCTGGCCCGGTCGGCCAGTTCGCCATCCGCAGCGCGGTGATGATGGGCGCCGAGCAGGTCATCTGTATCGACAACGTGCCCGAGCGGCTGTCGATGGCCCGCGCCGGCGGTGCCATCACCATCAATTTCGACGAGGAAAGCGTGCTCGAACGGCTCAAGGAGCTGACCCGCGGCAAGGGCCCGGAGAAGTGCATCGACTCGGTCGGCATGGAGGCGCACGCGGCGCGCTCGATCGATTCCATGTACGACCGCGCCAAGCAGGCGCTGATGATGGAAACCGACCGCCCGCACGTGCTGCGCGAGATGATCTACGTCTGCCGCCCGGCCGGCATCATCTCGATTCCCGGCGTCTACGGCGGGCTGATCGACAAGATCCCCTTCGGCGCGGCGATGAACAAGGGGCTGACTTTCCGCATGGGTCAGACGCACGTCAACCGCTGGACCGATGACCTGCTCAAGCGCATCCAGGAAGGGCAGATCGACCCCAGCTTCGTCATCACCCACAGCGTCAGCCTCGAACAGGGCCCGGAGATGTACAAGACGTTCCGCGACAAGCATGACGGTTGCATCAAGGTGGTTCTCAAGCCCTAACAGGCCCCGAGCGGTCCCTCCAGCAGGGACTCGTTCATGCACCCCACGCCCCGACGGAGGAGACATTTCATGAGCGTTCCACACCGCGTCACCCGCCCCAATCATTCCGCTCGCACGCTGGCCCGCGGGCTCGGCTGGTTCAGCATCGGCCTGGGCCTGGCCGAGGTGCTGATGCCCGGCAAGCTGGCGCGCTTTCTCGGCGTGCCTGGCCAAGAGGGGCTCATCCGCGCCTGCGGCGCCCGCGAAATCGCCACCGGCGTCGGGCTGCTGCTCACGGATGATCCCAAGCCCTGGATTTATGGCCGCATCGGTGGCGATGCGCTGGACCTGGTTGGTCTGGGGCTGAGCATCGAGCGGGGCACCGAGCAGGTCAACGCGGCGATCGCCGCCGGCGCCGTGGCTGGCATCACGGCGCTGGACGTCAGCTGTGCGAAGGGCCTGGCGGCCGAAAGTCATTACGTCACCGAGTGGGACTACAGCGACCGCAGCGGATTTCCGGAGGAGCCGCAGGCGATGCGTGGGAAGGTCGAGGCGGAGTTCGCTGCGGCGCGGGCGGAGCCGAATGGGTATTCGGTTTCGATGTTGTTGCATTAGAGGAGCCACTCGGCGATCACCGAGGCGGAAGGGGCGGCGTTGGTTGGTTTTGAGGCCTAGGTGATTGCCGAGCTGTTTGACAGCTTGGTTTCGCCCTGCTGGGCGAGTCTTTTGGCAGTCGCTCGGATAGCTGTCCTGCCAAAGGAATCCAAAAATCTTGGCCCTGCGTATTGCGCTCTTGTTGGAGCGGCCATGGATGCGAAGCTTTTTGGGCTACTGAGCTTAGGGCCAGATGGCGGAGCTGGCTGAGGCATTGGTTTCGCCCTGCTGGGCGAGTCACTTTTTCCAATCGCGGAAAAAGTAACCAAAAACGCTTGCCCCGACATCCGGGTCTCGCTTCGCGAGACTCCCCTCATTCCATCGCTGCTCCGAGCGTCGCCGCGCAAGGGCCATCCATGGCCCTTCACGGCTCTCGCGACATCCATGCCGCTCGCCTCTCTACGCAGCGACTCCATTCGGCCTCCTGAAGGGGCAGACGGTGGCGTCTGAGGGCGGGTTGGTGATCAGTTGGATGGGCACAAAGCTCATCGTTTTACGTGATCGGTCGCACTACGCGACCCGACCATCAAACGAGGCTCTTTTGCCTTTTTGCCTTTTTTGCCTTTTTGCTCTTGTGATTCATTCGCGCAGACCATAAGACGACATAAAACGCCCCATCAGGAGGGTGAGCGTAATCGTTGCGTAAGGGAGCGAGCCGCATGGATGCGGCGAGAGGCTTAAAGGGCCATGGATGGCCCTTGTAAGCCGGCCCCTGGAGCGGCGATGGAGCGAGCGAACCCCGGCGAAGCCGGGGCCGGATGCGAGGGCTAGCGTTTTTGCTGACTTTTTTTGGGGCCGGCCATCCGGGCAACTGAAAAAGTAAGTCGCCCAGCAGGGCGAAACAATGTGTCGGCTAGCTCCGCCATCAGGCCCCTAGGCTCAGTGGTCCAAGCCAAAAGCTTCGCAACCAAAGCCGCTCCCACGACAGCGCAATGCAGGGCGGGCGTTTTTGGTTGCTTTTTCGACGTTGGAAAAGCAACTCTGCCCAGCAGGGCGAAACCAATGCTCCAACCAGCTCCGCCATCGGGCCCCAGGCTCGGAAGCCGAAGCCCAAAATTTGCTAAGGTCTGCAGCCCGCCCCCGCACCGCCACCCCTGGCGGCCACCACCCGATGAGAATCCATGTCCGCCGTCGTCAACGTCGTCCTTCCCGTTTTTGCCCTGATCCTGCTGGGTTTCGTCTGTCGCCGCACCGGCCGCATGGGGCCGACGGGCGCATCCGAGCTCAACCGATTCGTCGTCTGGCTGGGGCTGCCGGCGCTGCTGTTCAGCGTCGTGGCCCGCTCGACCTGGAGCGAGCTCTGGCAGCCAGGCTTCATCACCGCATTCGTTGTCGGCTGCCTGGGGGTGTTCGCCTTTACCCTGGGTTATCGCCTGCTGCAGAAACAGCCGTTGGTCGATGCCAGCCTCGATGCGCTGGGCGCTTCCTATGCGAATACCGGGTACATCGGCATCCCACTGTGCATGCTGGTGCTCGGCGACGAGGCGCTGCAGCCGGCCATGGTGGCTTCGATCGTGGTGGTCTGCGTGCTCTTCGCGATTGCGCTGGCCTGCGTCGAGACGGGTCTGCACGCCGGACAGGGGTTTGGCCGCACGCTGACCAAGGTGGCGGCGGCGCTGCTGCGCAATCCGCTGGTGGTGGCGCCCTTGCTCGGTGGGCTCTGGGCGGCGAGTGGCGCCACCTTGCCGGTGGCCCTGGCGACCTTGCTCAAGCTGCTCGGCGCCGCAGCGGCGCCCTGTGCGCTGGTCTCGCTGGGCTTGTTCCTGGCGCAACCGCAGCCGGGTGGGCGGGTTACCGGCGTCTGGCCGCTGGTGGGGCTGAAGCTGATCGCCCAGCCGCTGATCACCGGCTACCTGGCGTTCCAGGTATTCGAGTTGCCGCCGCTCTGGGCCTATTCGGCGCTGTTGCTGAGTGCGCTCCCCACCGGGACCGGCCCCTACATGCTTGCCGAGTTCTACGGCCGGGAGGGCTCGCGGGTGTCGCGTGTCGTGCTGTATTCGACGCTCGGCTCGCTGGTCACCCTGTCGATCTGTCTGGTGCTGTTGCCGGTGTAGATGCGGCCTTATGGATATGTCGCCCCTATAAAGCTCTGGCACGCGCGCCTGTGGCGTTATCCAACCGCCTAGGCCGGGTCCTAGGGTGGAAAACCGCGAAGCGTTTTCCACGCGTTAACGTTCAGCCCGCCGGCCGCGTCACTTCCAGCACCACCGCGGCGATGCGGTCGCACTCGGTGTAGACGCCGTCGAGCAGCTCCTCGCCGAACACGTCCGGGTCCACCTCGCGGTAGCGCCAGTCGAAGCCGCGGCCTTCGAGACGCTGCTCGACCTCGCGGCGGAAGGGGTCCTGGCTGCCTTTCATCGCCACACCCGTGTACAGCAGCAGGGTGCCGCAGGGCGCGAGGCGTTGCAGTGCGCTGTCGACGATCGCCAGTGACAGGTCCGCCCCGAGGGCGCCGCCGCCGTGGCGATAGGCACGCTCGCCCGGGTCCACGAGATAGGGCGGATTGGCCAGGATCAGGTCGAAGTCGCCGTCGACATCGTTGAGCAGATCGCTGTGGCGCGTGCTCAGGTTGTCCGCGCCGGCCAGGGCGGCGTTGAGGCGGGTCAGCCGCAGCGCCAGCGGGTTGATGTCCACGGCCAGCACCTCGGCGTGAGGGCGCGCCAAGGCGGTGAGGATCGCCCCGGCACCGGAGCCGCAGCCGATGTCCACCGCACGGCGGATGTTGCCGGGGTGATGGTTCAGGTGGGTCTGGATGGTGTTGGCGAAGCGGTAGGTGTCGGGGCCGAAGAACACCGAGTCGGGGGCGTCGGTCGGGTAGGCCGAATGCACGAACAGCTGGCCGTCGAGGCTCGACAGGCGCACCCGGCTGCACCAGCGCGACTCGCGAGGCGCGAGCACACCGGCCTGATCCATGAGGCTGAAAATGCCGGGTGGCAACAGGTCCTGCTGAAACGGCCGGCTCCAACCGAAGACGCCTTGCAGATCTTTGGCGAGCTGATTCTCGGGGCGCTGGTTGACCCGCTCGTGGGTCAGCGGCGTCGGCGTGACGAAATGATAGCCGCGCTCGCGCAGTGCATTGACCAGCTGCAGCAGCGCGCGGTCCTGGGTGGTTTCCGTGGTCATGGTGGTTCCCTGGCTTTCGCCTGTCAGTTGAACAGTCCGGTGAAGATGCGGGTGGCCAGCAGCCCGGCCGCGCTGTGGTGGCGAGTGGGCGCGAGCAGCGGCACGAGGTGGTGCATGCGCGCTTCGCGGCTCGGCAGCTGCGCCAGTTGCCGCTCGAGCAGTTGCGCCTCGGCATCGAAATCACTGCTCGGCTGGCCCTCGGCCGCGACCAGCGCGGGCTTGGCGGGGCGCTCGGCCGGGCGTCGACGGCTGTTGAACTGCGCTTGACGCTGCGCCAGGGCCGGGTGTGGCTTGCCTCGCGTTGGCGCCTGTTCAGCCAGCCAGTCGCCGGCGATCCAGTCGTGGATCAGCTGCTGCTCGTGAGCGCTGAAAACGCCGAACATGGGCGCCTGTTCGCCGGTGATCAGCTGCCAGAAGCGGCTGTGCTGCGGATCCTCATGTCGTTTGATCCAGCCCCGACCCTGCAGGGTGTCGATGAACGCCGGTATGCGCTGCGGCTCGGCCAGCCACTGGTTGACGGTGCGACCGTCGAATCGGCAGTAGTCCGAATGCACGAACTGTCCGACGCCCGCTTTCTTTTCCAGAACGCGCAGCACTTCCTGCTCGGGATCGAAGCCGCCGATCACCGACAGGGTGCTGGCGCCGAGGTCGTTGAGGCGGTAGCCGTTGATCACCCGGCGATAGAAATCTTCGCTGTCGCCCACCTGCGGCCAGGCGGCCAGCAACCCTTGCACGGCCTTTTTCGCATGGCCGTTGTCAGCGTTGTCGACGGTGACGTGGAGGGTGAAATAGTAGGGGTCGATGCCCAGTTCGGTGAGTTCGTAGGCGCTGATCAGCAGGTGCAGCGGCAGCTGCTCGTAGCCCAGGTTGAAGCCAATCACTTCCGGCAGGAAGCGCTCGGCATGCTCGGCGAGGGCCAGCTGTATCGCACCCTGGACGAAATGCTCGTCATCGAGGCTCTGCCAGTCGTCGCAACCCTGGCTGGCGAGCAGCTTGCGATAGAGCACCACGTGGTTCTTGTCCGGCTGGCCTTCACCGAGTTCTTCCAGGTAGGTCTGGATCAGCGAGGTGAAGCGCGCATCGTCCCAGCGTTGCAATAGACCGTACAGCCAGGCCCCGTCGACCAGCTTGGTAGGTGCCACCCCGCGCAGGAAATGCAGCGCGTGGGCCTTGCTGGAAAAGTAACGGCGAGGGCCGCCGGCGCGGCGCTGGTCGAGGTAGGCCTGATACTCGGCGCCTACCTTCGCGGTGTGCTGCTCGATCCAGGCGCCCAGGCCGGCAGGGTCCTCGGGCAGGTCGCAAGGCAGCTCGGCGGCTTCTTGCAGCTGTCGTTCGAGGTACTCGGCGGCGCTGGCCCGTGTCTTTTTCACTGGCAGGTGTGTCGAGCAGTTCGAAATAGAGAGCCCTGGACGGAGCCGTCGTTTCGGGTGCAACGAGCAGCGTGTCGACGGGCAGGCTTCGAGTCAATTGCATAAGTTCACATGGCGGCAGTGGGGAAGGCCCCAGATACATTTTTGGGCCCTGGCCGCACTGGTTTAGTTCAGCGTATCCGCCGAATGGCCAGCCATCACGTCGCCTGATCGCGATGCAACTTCTACCGCCGACGGTCTTCCTAAACTGAAGGGGCGAGCCTAGCCCAACCTGCATCCAGACCAGGAGGACTCTCATGAACCCATCCGAACGCGGCCGGGAAAATCTTGAAAATATCGAAGACCGTCAGGGCGACCAGGCGCGCGGCACCGGCGAAGGGCGCACCAGCAATGGCGAGGCTGCCGGCGGTGATCGCCGCGATGTGCCGGGCGGTGCCTACAACGTGCCACCGGACGTCGCCGAAGACGTCAGCGACGAGCCGGCACGCAAGCCCGCGCGCTGATCAGGCCCCGCTTGGTGGTCGGCCTCGCGTGGCCCGACCACCTCGCCGCGGGCTTCGTTTCGAGCCTTTTTTATCGCGACGCTTAAGTTCGGGCCGTCCAGGGTCGCCTGCTGCCTGTAAGCACAGTGTCGCCGGTGCGTTTCGCTGCCCGGTGATCGGTCGACCGAGCAACCGAGCCTCCCATGCGCCAACACACCCGCCTCAGTTTCCGACACATCAGCCGAATCCTGGTGACCAACCGCCTCAGCGGCGAGCCCATGGGCTACGTGGCCGATCTGTCGATGGGCGGGCTGCGGCTGGTGGCCAAGCAGCCGCTGGGGATGAGCGGCTGCTACGAGATGGTGCTGCACGTGCCCGACCAGGGTGAGCGACTGCGCGAGGTCGAGGTGGTGGTGATCTGTCAGTGGGTGCGCAAGGACACACGGCGCGACGCCTTCGAGATGGGCTTCTCGCTGGATCGACCCAGCGCCGCATTCATCGACCTGGTCGGGCGCCTGCTGCCTAAGCGCCGCTGATCAGCGGTTGACCACCCTGGCCGGCAGCGCGATCACCAGCAGCGACCCCAGGACCAGGCAGGCGGCAAAGAACCAGAGCGCGCCGCCGCTCTTGCCGGTCAGCTGCAGTGTCACCCCGATCAGCGTGTTGCTGACCAGCCCGGCGATGTTGGCGAGCGAGCAGGCCAGGGCGAAGCCGGTCGCCGCCGCGGTGCCGGTGAGAAAGGTCGCCGGCAGGCTGAAGAACACCGGCACCGCACCGATGATCGCGGCCTGGGCGATGGAAAACAGCAGCACCGTGGCGATCAGGTTGTCGGTGAAACCGGTGCTGGCGGCCATGGCTGCGGCGCCGATCCAGAACGGCAGGATGATATGCCAGCGACGCTCGCGGAAGCGGTCGGAACTGGCGCCGAGACCGAGCATGCCAAACACCGCGGCGAGGCTCGGTAGGGCCGTCAGCAGACCGATCTGCAAGGCATCGGTGACGCCCGCGTTGCGGATGAAGGTCGGCATCCAGAAGCCCATCGCGTAGGCGCTGAGCAGGATCGCGAAATCGATTCCGCCGAGCATCCACACTTTCAGATTGAAGAAGCCCTGGCGAAAGCTTTCGCCGCTGGCCGGGCTCTGCGCCTCGTCGAGCGTCAGGTCTCGCAGCACCTGGCCCTGTTCGGTGATGTCCAGCCAATCGGCCTGCTTGGGCCCCTCGGGCAGCATGCGCAGCGCCAGCAGCCCAAGCAACACGCTGGGGATGCCTTCGAGCAGGAACAGCCACTGCCAGCCGCGCAGGCCCTGGACCTGGTCGAAGTAATCGAGGATCCAGCCCGATAGCGGCGCGCCGATCACGCTCGACAGTGGCAGGCCGATCATGAACAGCGCAATCATCTGGCCGCGCCGGTAGGTCGGGAACCAGAGCGTCAGGTAATAGAGCACCCCCGGCAGGAAGCCCGCTTCGGCGACCCCCAGCAGAAAGCGCACCAGATAGAACTGCCCAGGCGTGGTCACCAGCATGGTGCAGGCCGAGAGTACGCCCCAGGTGATCATGATCCGCGCGATCCAGACCCGCGCCCCGACGCGCTTGAGGATCAGGTTGCTCGGCACCTCGAAGAGGATGTAGCCGACGAAGAACAGCCCCGCGCCAAGGCCGAACGCCGCCTCGCCCAGTGCCAGCTGATCAGCCATCTGCAACTTGGCGAAGCCGACGTTGATGCGGTCGAGATACGCGGCCAGGTAGCAGAAACAGAGGAAGGGAATCAGTCGCCAGGCGATCTTGCGGTACAGGCGCTGGCTGTCGGCTTCGCTGCTCGGGGTCAGGGCGTCGGGCGCCTGGGGCATCGTCATCTCCGGGCCATTCAATGGGCGATGGTGTTCGGGGCGGACATGGTAGCGGACAAGTCCCGGTCCCGATGCGTGCCCTGGTTGCTCGATTCACTCGCCCAGCCGACCGCCGCCGGCTCAATGACCTTGCCGCTGCGGAACACCTGCCTCGTCTGTGCTTAACTGTTCGCCCGAACTGCGACGGCGCTGGCCTGTCGCACCTGTTCCAGCCGTGCTCGCAGCGCGCCGCGCCGCGATCGGCATATCCCGCAACCCATCGGAGACAGGCATGACTTCACAGTGGATCGACATCCCCGCGAAAGACGGCAAGACCTTCAAGGGCTACCTGGCACTCCCTCCGGCCGGCCACGGCCCGGGCATCGTACTGATTCAGGAAATCTTCGGCGTGAACGAGCACATCCAGTCGGTCGCCGACCAGTATGCGTCCGACGGCTACGTGGTCCTCGCGCCCGACCTGTTCTGGCGCAGCGAACCCGGCGTCCAGCTCGGTTATGGCGGTGACGACTGGGAACGGGCATTCGCTCTGATGAAGGCGCTGGACTTCGACCTCGCCATCGATGACCTGCGCCGTAGCGCGGAGCTGCTGCGCGGACGTGACGACTGTAATGGGCGCGTGGCCTCGGTGGGCTACTGCATGGGCGGTGTGCTGTCCTACCTCCTGGCCGCCAACTCGGGCGTCGATGCGGCCGTCTGCTACTACCCCGGCAGCATCGAGAAGCGTCTGGATCAGGCCGGGAACATCAAGTGTCCGACGCTCTACCACTTCGCCGAGGAAGACGACCACATCGACAGCGATGCGGTCGCGGCGGTACAGGAAAAGATGGCGCAGGTCGGCGGGGCGCAGATCGAGACCTATCCCGGCGTCGACCACGGCTTCAACTGCTGGGCGCGGCCGGCTTACAACCAGAACGCCGCGGCGCTCGCCCATGGGCGGACCTTGGTGTTCCTGGCGAATAACCTGTAGTTCGGCGTGGCTTCACAGGGCGAACGAATCGCCCGCGCTTAGCCCGGTGCGGTGGCATGGGCGAATAAATTCGCCCCTACGGGCGCGGTGGGTTTCCGAACGCGGTGTAGGGCGGTTGTAGGGGCGAATTTCATTCGCCCGCGGAGGGTCGGGTCTGGCTTTATAAGGGCGAATAAATTCGCCTCTACGGGCGCGGTGGGTTTCCGAACGTGGTGTGGGGCGTTATGTAGGGGCGAATTCCATTCGCCCGCGGTGGATCGGCGTGGCTCACGAGGGCGAATAAATTCGCCCCTACGGGCGCGGTGGGTTTCCGAGCGCGGTGTGGGGCGGTTGTAGGGGCGAATTTCATTCGCCCGCGGAGGGTCGGCGTGGCTCACGAGGGCAAATAAATTCGCCCCTACGGGCGCGGTGGGTTTCCGAACGCGGTGTGGGGCGGTTGTAGGGGCGAATTTCATTCGCCCGTGAAGGGTCGGGCGTGGCTTCACGAGGGCGAATAAATTCGCCCCTACGGGCGCGGTGGGTTTCCGAGCGCGGTGTGGGGCGGTTGTAGGGGCGAATTTCGTTCGCCGGCGGTGGATCGGCGTGGCTCACGAGGGCGAATAAATTCGCCCCTACGGGCGCGGTGGGTTCCCGAGCGCGGTGTGGGGCGGTTGTAGGGGCGAATTTCATTCGCCCGCGGAGGGTCGGCGTGGCTCACGAGGGCAAATAGATTCGCCCCTACGGGGTCGCGGTGGGGTTTCCGAGCGTGGTGTAGGCCGGTATGTAGGGGCGAATTCCATTCGCCCGCGGTGGATCGGCGTGGCTCACGAGGGCGAATAAATTCGCCCCTACGGGCGCGGTGGGGTTTCCGAGCGCGGTGTGGGGCGGTTGTAGGGGCGAATTTCATTCGCCCGCGTCGTTGGAGTTAATGGCCCGCGGCGCTGGAGTCAACCCAGCGTCCCGAGGATGTTCACCCCCACCCGATCCGGAATCTCGTTCTGCGACAGCACATGCAGGCCCGGGCTGAATACCCGCGCATAGCGCGCCAGCAGCGGACGCAGCTGCGGCATCACGGTGAGGATTGGCGGGTGGCCGTCCTTGCGCAGCTTTTCCTTCACCACCGGCATGCTGTTCTGGAGCTGGTTGAGCAGGCTCGGTTCCACCGGAATGTTGTCCAGACTCACCTGGCCGGCCTGCTGAGCGATCGCCAAGGCGTTCAGCAGGGTGTTTTCCAGCGCGTTTTCCAACACGAACACCGCCAGCTCGCGGCGATCACCGGCAATCATCGAAACGATGCTGCGACGCAGCGCATAGCGCACATCGGCCGCCAGCAGCACCGGGTCCTTGGTGGTTTCGCTGCATTCGAGCAGGGTGCTGGCGATGGTTTCGATGTCGCGCAGCGGCACCTCCTCCTGCAGCAGCTGACGGTACACGCGCATCTGCTGGGTGTAGCTCAGCGCGCCTTTCAGGCTTTCAGCCAGCTTTGGCGCCTGCAGGGTCAGGCGTTGCATCAGGTGCTCGACGTCATCGTGCTTGAACAGATCCGGCAGGTGCTCGCGCACCACCTTGTTCAGGTGCGTGGCCACCACACTGGCGCAGTCGATGACCTGATAGCCGAGGTTCAGCGCACGGGATTTGTCCGTTGGCTGAATCCACACCACCTGCATGCGGTACGCCGGATCGGTGCCGAGGATGCCGTCGATCTCGCCGTACAGCTCCGGCGAGGGGATAGCCATCAGGCGGTCGGCATGCAGCTCGGCGCCGTCGATCTTCTCGCCATTGATGTAGATGTCATATTGCGAAGCCTTGAGCCGCAAGCTGTCGCGGATCTGCACTTCCGGCAGCAGGAAGCCCAGGTGCTCGGAGAGCGTCTGGCGTACGCCACGCACCCGCGCCGGCAGTGGCGCGCCCGAGGCTTCGTTGACCAGCCCGACCAGCTTGTAGCCCAACGAAATCGACAAACGCTCGACCAGCGGAATGTCTTCCCAGGCCAGCGACTGGGCCTTTTCCTTGTCCATCGCCTGGCCGAGCTGCTGGATCTCCTTCAGATCCGCTCCGGCAGCCGGCGGCTCGTGCAGCGACACCCGCCAGCCGATGAAACCGATCAGCGCGGCAAAGCCGATAAAGGCCAGGTGCGGCATGCCCGGCACCAGGCCGAGCACGAAGAGGATACCGGCCACGGTGTACAGCGAGGCCGGGTTGGCCAGCAGCTGGCGCTGCACCTGGCTGGTGATGTCGCTGGATTCGTTGATCCGCGTGACGATGATCGCCGCCGCGGTGGACAAGAGCAGCGCCGGAATCTGCGCCACGAGGCCGTCGCCGATGGTGAGCAGGGCGTACTGCTTGAAGGCTTCGCCAGCCGCCAGGTCGTGGGCGAACACGCCGATGGCGAAACCGCCGAACAGGTTGATCAGGAGGATCAGGATGCCGGCGATGGCGTCGCCGCGGACGAACTTCGAGGCACCGTCCATGGCCCCGTAGAAGTCGGCTTCCTTGGCCACTTCCTGGCGCCGCGCCTTGGCTTCTTCCTGCGTGACGAGGCCCGCGTTGAGGTCGGCATCGATGGCCATCTGCTTGCCCGGCAGGGCATCCAGGGTGAAGCGCGCGGTCACTTCCGAAATCCGCTCACCGCCCTTGGTGATGACGATGAAGTTGATGATCATCAGGATCACGAACACCACCAGGCCGACGATGAAGTTGCCGCCGATGACCACTTCACCGAAGGCCTCGATCACCTTACCCGCCGCGCCGGTACCGGTATGACCTTCGAGCAGCACCACGCGCGTCGAGGCGACGTTGAGGGTCAGGCGCATCAGCGTGGTGATCAGGATCACCGTCGGGAATAACGAGAAATCCAGCGGACTTTTCGACGACACGCTGACCAGCAACACCAGGATCGACATGGCGATGTTGAAGGTGAACAGCACGTCCAGCAGCTGCGGCGGCAGCGGAAGGATGATCATCGCGAGGATCGACAGGATGATCAGCGGAATCCCAATCCGTCCGCTGCTGAAGGTCGGCGTCAGTTTCTGAATCAGGCTCATGATCGGGCTCGGTTGAACAGTTCTTCGGGAATATGGATGTCACTGGCCAGCTTGGGCTTCGCGCGCCGGCCTTGCTTCCAGGCCTTGAGCTGGAGGATGTAGGTCAGCACATGGGCCACCGCGGTGTAGAGCGGCGCCGGAATCTGCTGGTTGACCTGGGTACTGAAGTAGATGGCCCGCGCCAGCGGCGGCAGCTCGACCACTTCCAGCCCGTTGGCCTGCGCCAGCTTGCGGATGTACAGCGCGGTTTCATCGACACCGCGCGCGATGACGAAGGGTGTTTCGGCCTTCTTCGGGTCGTACTTGAGCGCCACGGCGTAGTGGGTCGGGTTGACGATCACCACATCGGCATCCTTGATCACCCGGCTGATCTGCCGTTGCGCCAGCTGGCGCTGCAGCTGCTTGATCCGCGCCTTCACCTCGGGCCGGCCTTCTTGGTTCTTGTGTTCTTCCTTGCGCTCCTGCTTGGTCATGCGCATTTTTTCAGGAAGAAGAAGCGCTGCAGCGGGATGTCGATCAGCGAGAACAGCACGAACACCAGCAACAGCGTGATCGCCAGATCGAAGGTCAGCGAGAAGGCGCTGCCGATGGCATTGGTGAGGTCGCTGCGCTGCAGGGCGATCAGCTGGGGCGCGGCGTAATAGAGCTGGCCGACGGCCACGGCGAGCAGCGTGGCGATCTTCAGCAGCGATTTGAGCAGCTCGGTCCAGTTCTGCGCGCCGACCATCCGTCCAAGGCCGGTGATGGGGTTGAGCTTGCTGAAGGTCGGCGTGAAGTTCTTCGAGGCGAACACCCAGCCACCCGGCACCAGGGCGAAGGCGATGACCAGGATCGGCGTGACCAGCAACGGCAGCAGCACGCTGATGAACACCAGCAGGTTGTGGGTGAGGATCAGCTGCAGGTCGTCGACTGTCATTTCGCTCTTGTAGAAGTCGATGTACGAGTAGCTGAACGCCTGCTGCATGCCATCGAAGAAAAAGCCGATGCTGAACTTCAGCACCAGCAGGGTCACCAGCAGCGAGACCGTGGTGGCGACATCCTTGGAGCGGGTGACCTGGCCTTCGTCGCGACTCTTCTTGAGTTTCTGCTCGGAGGCCTCTTCGGTCTTGTCCTGGGTGCTGTTCTGCTCAGCCATCGCGACCGCTCCGCAGGATCTCGCCGATGTTGCCCAGCAGCTCCCGGGTCAGGTGCAGGTAGGCTTCCGAGAGGTTCGGCAGGGTCAGGTAGATCAGCACCAGCCCGGCGATGATCGCCATGGGAAAACCCAGGGAAAACAGGTTCATCGCCGGCGAGATGCGGTTGAGCAGGCCGAAGCAGAACTGCACGAGCGTCATGCAGAACACGATCGGCAGGGCGATCAGCAGCGCGGCGGAAATCACCCAGCTCAGCGACATGGCGATGGTCTGCAGGCCATCGAAGTGAATGCCGCTGCCGACCGGCCAGAGCACGAAGCTCTGGTAGATGATGGTGACGATCACCAGGTGCCCATCGGTGGCGAAGAACAGCAGCGCCAGCAGGATGAAATACAGCTGGTAGATGATCGAGGCCGAGGACACGCCGTTCATGGGGTCGTTGAACACCGCCATGGACAGGCCCAGCTGGGTCGAGACGATATCGCCGATCAGGGTGAATACCGTGAACACCAGCATCAGCGCCACGCCCAGCAGCAGGCCCATGGCGATCTGCTCCAACGCGGTGAGAAGGCCCTTCAGGGACAGCGGGTCGATGGGCGCCGTTGCCGGTAGTGCGGCGGTGAGCACCACGGTCAGGGCAATCGCCAGCAGCACCCGCACGCGCACGCTGAGCGACTTGTGGCTGAACATCGGCGCCAGGCTGAACACGGCGATGATGCGGCAGAACGGCCACCAGTATCCGAGCAGCGACTGCAGGTACTGACCGACCTGCATGATGGGTTCGTTGCCCACGGCTAACCGACCAGCCGTCCGGCTTGGGTGAAGGTTTCGATGAACAGGTCGCTGAAGGTGCGCAGGATCCAGTGCCCGGCGAATACCAGCATGCCCAGGGTGATCAGCAGGCGTGGGAGGAAGCTGAGCATCTGTTCGTTGATCTGGGTGGCGGCCTGGAAAATGCTGATCAGCAGGCCGCCGAGCAAGCTCGGCACCACCAGCACGCAGACCACCAGGACGATGACGTGGATGGCGTTGGAGATGATGTTGACGGCGGTGTCGGGGGTCAGCATTTAGGCACCTGCGAGGTGAAGGCGGTTTTGCAGTTCAGAGCAGCAGCGAGTCCGTGTTGGAGCGAGCTTGCTCGCGATCCGGTGTTGGCAGCCCGTATGCTGCTAGATCGCGCCGCGCTTTCCCTGGCCGGTGCTACGGGGTGCGCCGTCTGCAGTGGTTCCGACACTTTTTGTAGGAGCGGGAAGGGGCGCCGAGTCTTCCCTAGTGAAGCTTTTTGGCTTTGGGTTCGTTGGGTGACTCCTATTGGCCGGGTTGGCTGACGAAGTGGTTTCGCCCTGCTGGGCGAGTCCCTTTGGCAGTCGCCCCAAAAGGAACCAAAAGGTCTTGCCCCTGCATCCGGGTCTCGCTGCGCTCGACTTCCCTCATTCCATCGCTGCTTCGAGGGTCGCCGCGCAAGGGCCATCCATGGCCCTTCACGGCTCTCGCGGCATCCATGCCGCTCGCCCCTCTGCGCAGCGATTCCATTCGGCCTCCTGAAAGGGGCGGTTCTGTGGTGTCTGAGAGGCCGTGCAACGAATTGGTTGTGCGGGGTTCAACGGATCGTAGGGTGGGTAACGCGAAGCTTACCCACCGGTTTTCGAAGGCTAGGTTCGATACCGATCGCGGCGTCGATTGCGGTGGAAAATGCTTCGCAGTTTTCCACCCGGCGAAACCTGCCAAAGGTTGAAGCGCTTTGTTGCTTTCGCTGTTCAAAAACTCCCAGACGACTCGGTCCCGAGTCCCCTTCAGGAGGCCGAGCGTAGGCGTTGCGTAGGGGGGCGCGAGGCATGGATGCCGAGCGAGGAGCGATGGGACATGGATGTCCCTTCGCGACGACCCCCGAAGCAGCGCCGAAGCGAGGGAAGTTTTGCGCAGCAAAACCCGGATGCAGGGGTGGCCTTCTTTTTGGTTACTTTTTCTTGGCCACACAAGAAAAAGTGACGCGCCGTGCAAGGCGCAACCTGTAGTCCCAGCCGAGGAAAGCGCGGCGTCGTGCATGAAGGTCTGCGCCAGCGCCTGATCGCAAGAAAAGACTGGGCGCACCATCACGCTGTTACGAGAAGCGATAGATCGTTCGGCCGCTGAGGCATAGGAGGAGCGATGACTCATCTCAGCGCCCCTAAAACGGCTGAACACTGGTGGTCAGCGTCCCTATCAACAACGCCCACCCATCCACCAACACAAAAATCATCAACTTGAACGGCAGCGAGATCATCATCGGCGACAGCATCATCATGCCCATCGCCATCAATACGCTGGCCACCACCAGGTCGATCACCAGGAAGGGCACGAAAATCATGAAGCCCAGCTGAAACGCCGTCTTCAGCTCACTGAGCACGAATGCCGGCAGCAACAGGGAGAAGTCCAGTTCTTCCAGGTTCTCCGGGACTTCCTCACCCGCCAGCGCAACCATGGTTTCCAACGAGGTCTTGTTGGTCTGCGCCAGCATGAAAGCCGACAGGCTGGTCTTCGAAACGTCCAGCGCTTGCTCCAGGCTGATCTCGTCGTTCTGGAAGGGCTCGAAGGCCGCGTTGTGGATTTCCTGCCAGACCGGGCGCATCACCAGCAGGGTGACGATCAGCGCGATGCCGATCAGCACCTGGTTCGGTGGGCTCTGCTGCAGGCCGATGGCCTGACGGAGGATGGCCAGCACGATGATGAAGCGGGTGAAGCAGGTCATCATCATCAGCATCGCCGGCAGGAAGCCGAGCAGCGTCATGATGATCAGGATCTGCAGCTTGATGCTGAATTCCTGGCCGTTTTCCGTATCGTTCAGGTTGAACAGCGTGATTTCGCCGTTAGCGGCCTGGGCCATCAGCGGAAACAGGCTGATCAGCAGCAGGCACAGCAGCGGCAGCCCGCGGCGCAGTTTCATGGCGTCAGCGCATCCAGGCCGGCGCCGGACAGTTCGACGATGCGCAGGCCATAGCTGCCATTCATCACCACCACTTCGGCCTTGGCGAACAGGGTGCCGTTGACCTTCACGTCCAGCGGCTCGCCGGCGACCTTGTCGAGGACGATGACGCTGCTGGTGTCGCACTCCATCAGTTCTTTCAGCGAGATCTCGGCGGAGGCCACTTCCAGGGTGACGTTGACCGGAATCTTGCCGAAGAAGCTCAGATCCGGGCGCTGGGCCTGGGGCTGCGGAGCAGGGGCGGCGGCGGGCTCGTCGGCGCCGTCGAGGCTCAGGTCGCCCTCGTTGATGAGGTTCTCGAATTCGTTGTCGGAGAGTTGACCGGTCATTGGGCTTTCACGCTTTCAAGAGAAGTAAGGAACAGGGCGCCGTCTTCCTCGAAGACGGTCCCCCGGAAAAGCTTCTGCTGGTTGATACGCACCTCGTAGCGGTCCAGCGGGCGCACCATGAGGATGTCGTTGAGCTGCAGCGCGAGGACTTGCGACAGCGGCATCTGTACCGAGGCAACGACGCAATCGAGGCGTACCGGCAGATGCTGAATGTGATCGAGCGGGTTGCCGGGCAGCCGGGCCGGCAACGGGCCGGCCAGACGCAGGGTCAGTTCATCGACCAGTTCGGCGTCGAGATAAATGAAGATCGACGAGCGGCTCTGAGTCAGGTGACTGATGTATTCGAACTGGGCGATGTATTCCCAGGTGATTTCCTCATAGTCGTTTTCATAGTGTTCGAGTGGGCCGAAGGTTTCGCCGGACAATATCGAGCGCGCAAAGATATAACTCAGGTCCAGGCCCAGCCGATGGCGCATTCGATGTTCCGACGTGCTAAGTGGCGGCGTGTCCTGGTTGGGCACGACGGTGCCGCCGTAATAACACTCCAGCGCTTCGGTCAACAGGGCGCGATCAATCGAAAACCCCACTTTGCCCATGGGCGACCGATAAATGCAGTCGGGCGTCTGTTCGCCGGCTTCTTGTACGTCCACTCTGCAGAGTTCGAGGCTGATCCGGTAATTGCGCAGGAAGTAATCGCCCATCAAGCGCGGATTCTTGTTGGTACTTTCCTTGATGAACTGCGGGATCTTGTGGTGATGCCGGCCCAGCTTCTGCGGTTTCAATACAGTCAGGCTTTGGGCGGGCACGCCATGATGGACTTTTGAATTGCCAGACATGTTGTGAACTGTATGTCCTGAAGTCGTGCGCGTTCCGGTGGGTCGGTGCGGCGCCTATAAGCAGAAGAGGGTGTGGCCAGGGCGTGCATGCGGCACCTGATCCAGCAGGCACGGCTCTAGCGTGCCGCCAGTCTAGGCATGGGCGCGAGGAAGGATTAAATCAAGAGATATCAAATGATCTCTTTTGAGATCGCTTGTTTGGTATTGATTTAATTTTAGCGGAACTGATTGGGCTGTTCGTTCGGCACGGGATACCGTGCGCGCAGATGTTTCGGAATGGCCGGTCGTTGAAGTTTCAGGTTGGTTGCCCAGTTGAACAGGCAAGGCGACCGAAGTTCCGAATCGCTTAAATAAATTTTTTGTCAGCGACGCCCGGCGTTGCACTTCGCCAGAACAGCGAAGTGCGCCCACGGCAAGGTGGTCACATTGAACAGTTTCAGTCATGCAATGAACTACTCGTGCGAGGCGTCCGTCGCCCACATGCCGGTGCGCAAGCAAGTTCTGATACTCGGCGAGGCGGCCGAAGGCGATAACTTTCTACGCGACGGGTTGCGCAGACAGGGTTGCGATGTATCGGTGCAGCGGACGTTCGCCGAACTGAATAATGCGAAACTCAAGGAAGGTGCACTGGTCTTCGTCTTGATCAGCGGCGTGGCCGGCAAAACACTGTATGCCGATGTCGATGCCCTGGTCCGTCGGGCTCGTAATATCAGTGTTATTCCCGTCGTCGAATATGCCGACCAGGAAAAGGCCGCCACGTTACTTGAACTGGGTTGTGTCGATTACTTGCTCTCACCCTTCAGTGAAAGCCAGCTCGAAGCCCTTTTGCGCCGCCAGGAATATGCCAATGCTGCGCAGGAAAGTTTCGTCTCCTGTTCGCAGGCCGGCCGTCGGTTGCTGGCCATGGCGCAGCGTGTTTCGTTGACCCGTGCGCCCATCCTCATCACTGGCGAGACCGGCACCGGTAAGGAGCTGATGGCGCGCTACATTCATCGTTTCTCGGCCAGCGCCGATGCGCCCTTTATCGCGGTCAACTGCGCCGCGATTCCCGAGCAGATGCTCGAATCCATTCTCTTCGGTCATGAGAAGGGCGCCTTCACCGGCGCGGTGGCCGCCCAGCCGGGCAAGTTCGAACTCGCCAACGGCGGCACGCTGCTGCTCGACGAGATCGGCGAACTGCCGCTGGGGCTGCAGGCCAAGCTGCTGCGCGTGCTGCAGGAGCAGCGCGTCGAGCGCCTCGGCGGTCGCAAGGAAATCGAACTCAACTTGCGCATCATCGCGGCCACCAACCGCGACTTGCAGGTGGAAGTCGCCGAAGGGCGTTTCCGCGCCGACCTGATGTTCCGCCTCGACGTGCTGCCGCTGCACATCAGCCCGCTACGCGAGCGCAAGGAAGACGTCCTGCCGCTGGCTCGTCGCTTCGTCGCCAAGTACGCACCGCAGGAAGCCGGCGAGGAGCTGTTCACCAGCGATGCCTGCCGCGCCCTGCTGCAGCACGACTGGCCGGGCAACGCCCGTGAGCTGGAAAACACCGTGCAGCGCGCCCTGGTGCTGCGCAATGGGCTGTTCATTCAGCCGCAGGATCTTGGCCTTGCCGTGTCGCCGCAGAGCGAAACGCGGGTCGACAAGCCCCAGGCGCTATTTGCCGAAAGTGGCAAGGCGGCGCTGCGCGCCAGCGGCAAGTGGGCCGAGTACCAGCACGTGATCGACACCATTCGCAGGTTCGACGGGCACAAGACCAAGGCTGCCGCCAGCCTCGGCATGACCTCGCGCGCCCTGCGCTACCGCCTCAATGCCATGCGCGAGCAGGGCATCGAACTGAATTTCTGACACGAGGAAGCACCAGCGATGAGTTCAATCACGCAGGTCCAGCAGGAACTGCTGGGTCGCATGCAGCAGCTCGCGGAGTCCGCCACGGGCCCGGCGATCAAGCCGGCGAGCCAGGCGACCGATGATGCCGGCGGCCTGTTCATGGCCGCGATGCGCTCGGTGGATGCCCAGCAGCATCAGGCCGGCGCCGCAATGGCGGCGGTCGACAGCGGCAAGAGCGATGACCTGGTCGGCGCCATGATCGACAGCCAGAAGGCCAGCGTGTCGTTTTCCGCGTTGCTGCAGGTGCGCAACAAACTGACCACGGCGTTCGATGACGTCATGAGAATGCCGCTGTGACCGGGCGTGAGAGCTGAAACGTGCTGGATAAACTGAAAAAGCAAACTGCCGCCCGGTGGCCTTCAACTCGACCCCCGGGTGACCCTCGCCGGTATGGCGGTGATCGCCGCCGCGTTGGCGGTCGCCGTGGCCTTCTACATGTGGCGCGACAATGGCTCGTTCCGCCCGCTGCACGGTGCCGGCGAAGCCTTCCCGGTCGCCGAAGTCATGCAGGTGCTGGACAGCGAGGCGGTGCAGTACCGCATCCATCCGCAGAGCGGACAGATCCTGGTGCGTGAGGACCAGCTGTCCCGCGCGCGCCTGCTGCTGGCGGCCAAGGGCGTCAAGGTCGCATTGCCGGCCGGCTACGAGCTGTTCGACAAGGAAGAGCCGCTGGGCACCAGCCAGTTCGTCCAGGACGTGCGCTTGAAACGCAGCCTGGAGGGCGAGCTGGCGCGCACCGTGATGTCGCTCAAGGGCGTGCAGCACGCCCGCGTGCACCTGGCTCAGGAGGAAACCAGTTCCTTCGTGGTCAGCAAGCGCGCGCCGACCAAGGCGTCGGTGATGCTGCAGCTCGAGCCCGGTTACAAGCTGGGCGCCGACCAGGTGGGCGCCATCGTCAACCTGGTGGCTGGCAGCGTGCCCAACCTCAAGCCCGAGGATGTCGGCGTGGTCGACCAGTACGGCGCGCTGCTGTCACGCGGACTAAACGTCGGCGGCGGCCCGGCGCAGAACTGGGGCGCGGTGGAGGATTACCAGCAGAAGGCGGTCGCCAATATCGAGCAGGTGCTGGCGCCGGTGCTGGGCAACGGCAACTACCGCATCAGCGTGGCCGCGGACATCGACTTCAGCCAGAAGGAAGAAACCTTCCAGGCCTACGGCGAGACGCCGCGCCTGCGCCGCGAGGTGCTGAGCAACGAAAGCGCGCTGGACCAACTGGCGCTGGGGATTCCGGGCTCGCTGGCCAACCGCCCGGTGGCACCGCCGAAAGAGGGCGAAGAGCCGGCGCCGGCTCAGAACGAGACCAAGGGCGCGACCTCCCTGCGTGAGGAATCGACCCGCCAGTTGGACTACGACCAGAGCGTCATCCATGTGAAACACGCCGGCTTTGCCTTGCGTCAGCAGAGCATCGCAGTGGTGCTGAACGCTGCCGCCGCGCCGGAAGGCGGCTGGAGCGACGAAGCCCGTGCCGAGCTCGAGGCCATGGTGCGCAGCGCCGTGGGCTTCAAGCAGGACCGCGGCGATCTGCTGACCCTCAGCGTGCTGCCCTTCGCCGCGGTGGAAACCGTCGCCGAAGAGGTGCCCTGGTGGGAGAACAACCAGGTCCACGCGCTGGCCAAGCTTGGCGTCGCCGGACTCATCGCCCTGCTGCTGTTGCTGATCGTGGTTCGCCCGGCCGTGCGCAGCCTGACCCAGCGCAGCACGGTGACTGAAACCGACGCGCTGGAAGGCACCCTGACCGCTGCGCCAGTGCCTAGCGCCATCGAGGCCGAGACCCGCGCGGCGCTGGCCAGCCCGCGCGCACCAGCGCCGGACGGCGCGCACATTTTCGGCGAACTCAACCCGCTCTCGGAGATTCGCCTGCCGGCGCCGGGCTCGGGCCTCGAATTGCAGATCGAGCACCTGCAGATGCTCGCCAAGAACGACCCGGAACGTGTTTCGGAAGTCATCAAGCATTGGATAGGCCGCAATGAAAGAGACCTCAACCCAGCCAGCTGAGTCGGAAGCCGGCTCGAGCAGGGAAATCAAGCCGCGCCCGGTACACCTGCGCTCGGTGAGTTCGCTGGACCAGGCGGCGATCCTCATGCTGAGCATGGGTGACGACATTTCCGCCGGCATCCTGCGCAACTTCACCCGTGAAGAAATCATCAGCATCAGCCAGGCCATGGCGCGGCTGTCCAACGTCAAGCAGCCGATGGTTTCCGATGTGATCAGCCGCTTCTTCGACGACTACAAGGAGCAGAGCAGCATCAAGGGCGCCTCGCGCAGCTACCTCGCCGGCATGCTTGGTAAGGCGCTGGGCGGCGACATCACCCGTTCGCTGCTCGATTCCATCTATGGCGAGGAGATCCGCGCCAAGATGGCGAAGATGGAATGGCTCGATCCGAAGCAGTTCGCCGCGTTGATCGCGAAAGAACACGCGCAGATGCAGGCGGTGTTCCTCGCCTTCCTGCCGCCAGGCATGGCCACCGACGTGCTCGAATGCATGCCGGCCGAGCGCCAGGACGAGCTGCTCTATCGCATCGCCAACCTCAGTGAGGTCAACAGCGACGTGATCGCCGAGCTGGAGCAGCTGATTGATCGCAGCCTGCAGGTGCTCTCCACCCAGGGCTCGCAGGTGCGCGGGGTGAAGCAGGCCGCGGACATCATGAACCGCTTCAAGGGCAACCGTGACCAGATGTTCGAGCTGTTGCGCGCGCACAACGAGGAGCTGGTCGAGAAGATCGAGGATGAAATGTATGACTTCTTCATCCTTTCGCGGCAGAACCCGGATGTGCTGCAGACCCTGCTGGAAGTGATTCCGCTGGACGAATGGGTCGTCGCGCTGAAGGGCGCCGAACCCGCATTGGTCAAGGCGATCCAGGCGGCGTTGCCCAAGCGCCAGGCGCAGCAGATGGAGTCGATCAACCGCCGCCAGGGCCCGGTGCCGCTGAGCCGCGTGGAGCAGGTGCGCAAGGACATCATGGCGGTGGTCCGCGAGATGTCCGCCGATGGCGAGCTGCAGATCCAGCTGTTCCGCGAGCAGACGGTCGAGTAAGCGCCGATGAGCATCAAGATCATCAAGGGCGAAGGCCGCGCCTGGCGCCCATTCCGCTTCCCGCCGCGGGTGCGCAGCGCCGCCGAGATGGCCGATAGCATGGCTGGCGACCCGGCGGCGCTGCAGCGCGCCGTGGCCGATGGCTTTCAGGAAGGCATCGACAAGGGCTACGAGCAGGGCCTGGAGCAGGGCCGCGAGGCCGGGCACCGGGAAGGCTTCGAGCGCGGGCTGGAAGATGGCAAGGCGATTGGCCGGGAAGAAGGTCGCGCCCTGGGGCGCCAGGCCTTCGACCAGGCCGCGCGCCCGCTGGATCAACTGGTCGAGCAGGTCGAGCGTTTCCGTCGGGATTTCGAACAGGCCCGTCGTGAGCAGTTGCTCGAGCTGGTGCAGAAGGTCTCCAAGCAGGTGATCCGCTGCGAACTGACGCTGCACCCGACGCAACTGCTGACCCTGGCGGAGGAGGCCCTGGCGGCCATGCCGGGCGACCAGGAGGACGTGCGCATCCTGCTCAACCCGGAAGAATGCACCCGCATCAAGGAGCTGGCGCCCGAGCGCGCCGCGGCCTGGCGTCTGATCCCGGATGAGAAGCTGGCCCTGGGCGAATGCCGCGTGGTGACCGCCCAGGCCGAGGCCGACATCGGCTGCCAGCAGCGCCTGGATTCATGCATGGATACCCTGGCCGACCACATCCGGGCGGAAGCCTGAGATGTCCCTGCGCGAGAGCTTCCGGCTCGACGAGGCGCTGCGTTCGCTGGATACCGTGCAGCTGGCCAAGGTCAGCGGCCGGCTGGTGCGCGTCTCCGGCATGCTGCTGGAAAGCCTCGGCTGCCAGCGCATGACCGGCCAGCGCTGCTATGTCGAACAGGGCGACGGCAGCATGCTCGAAGCGCAGGTGGTGGGCTTCAACCGCGACATCACCTACCTGATGCCCTTCAAGAAGCCGGTGGGGCTGACCGCCGGTTCGCGGGTCTTTCCGGCGCCGGACGACGCCAAGCTGCATATCGATGAATCCTGGCTGGGGCGTGTGGTCAACGGCCTCGGCGAGCCGCTGGACGAGCTGGGCAAGCTCAGCGGGCGCGACCCGCTGCCGGCCGAACTGCCCTCGGTCAACCCGCTCAAGCGCAAGCCGGTCAGCGAAGCGCTGGACGTCGGCGTACGCGCGATCAATGCCACCCTGACCCTGGGCAAGGGCCAGCGCGTCGGGCTGTTCGCCGGCTCCGGTGTGGGCAAGAGCGTGCTGCTGGGCATGATCACCCGCCAGACCAAGGCTGATGTGGTGGTGGTCGGCCTGATCGGCGAGCGCGGGCGCGAGGTGCAGGAGTTCCTGCTGCATTCGCTGGGCGAAGAGGGCCTGAAGAAGGCCGTGGTGGTGGTGGCGCCCGCCAACGAATCACCGCTGATGCGCCTCAAGGCCACCGAGCTGTGCCACAGCATCGCCGCCTATTTCCGCGACCAGGGCAACGATGTGTTGTTGCTGGTCGATTCGCTGACCCGCTACGCCATGGCCCAGCGCGAGATTGCCCTGGCGCTCGGCGAACCGCCCGCTACCAAGGGCTATCCACCGTCGGTGTTCGGCATGCTGCCGGAGCTGGTAGAAAGCGCGGGCAACGGCGCAAACGACCGGGGCAGCCTGAGCGCGCTCTACACGGTGTTGGCCGAGGGCGACGACCAGCAGGACCCCATCGTCGATTGTGCGCGGGCGATCCTCGACGGGCACATCGTGCTCTCGCGGCGCCTGGCCGATGCCGGCCACTACCCGGCGATCGACGTCTGCGCCTCGGTCAGCCGCTGCATGAGCCAGGTCGGCCAGCCGCCGCACCTGGGTGCGGCGCGCCAGCTCAAGGAGCTTTACAGCACCTACGAGAAGATCAGGGAGCTGATTCCCCTGGGCGGCTACAGCCCCGGCGCCGATCCCAAGACCGATCGGGCCGTGAAGCTGGCGCCCGGCATCGAGCGCTTCCTGCGCCAGGACGTCGGTGAGCCCGCGGAGCTGGAAACCAGTCTGGCCATCTTGCAGAGCCTCATCAAACAGCCATGAAACAGCAGATCGAAACGCTCACGCGCCTGGCGAGCCTGCGCGGCAACCGGGTCAAGCAGATGCTCGGGCAGGTTCAGTACCAGCAGAATCTCTGCCAGCGCTATCGCAACAACATCACGGGTCTCAGCCGGCTCTGTGGGTTCTCCGTGCCGATGAACACACCCCTGCAGCGCGACAACCAACAACGCTACAAGGCCACGCTGTACAAGATGGTCGAGCTGCAGCGCCGTGAGCTGGCGGTGGCCGAACAGGCGCTGGCGCGGATTCAGCAGGAATTGCTGCAGGCCATGCGCAGCGAAAAGGTGATCGAGCACGTCATCGACGCCAAGATACAGCAATGGCAGCAGACGCTGCTGGCGCAGGAGCAGAAGATCCAGGACGGGCTGGCGGCGCAGACCTGGTGGCGCAACCAGATTGCTTGAGGTGTGATGGGGCTCGGCGTTGGCTTGGCTCCGCGCCCCTCACCCCGGCCCTCTCCCCGGAGGGGCGAGGGAGCAGGTGCAAGCCGCCGCTCCGATGTACGCGCTTTGCCGCTGGGGCGCCTGATCCATCGCATGGTTGCTTCGTCGCGCAAAGCACGCGGCGTGGGCCGCACGGCCGGCTCCCTCTCCTTGCTTGCAGGGAGAGAGCTGGGGTGAGGGGTGCTGGTCGACGTGACGGCCTGATGGGCGAAGGCGCGCGCAGCACTGGCAGGCCCGCACGACAGGCTCCCTCTCCCTGCTTGCAGGGAGAGAGCTGGGTGAGGGGCTGGTCGACGTGATGGGCCCTGATGGCCAGATGGGCGAAGGCGCGCACAGCACTGGCAGGCGCGACAGGGCCGGCTCCCTCTCCTTGCTTGCAGGGAGAGCTGGGTGAAGGGTGCTGGTCGATGTGATGGGCCCTGACGGCCTGATGGACGAAGGCGCGCACAGCACTGGCAGGCGCGACACGACCGGCTCCCTCTCCCTGCTTGCGGGGAGAGGGCTGGGGTGAGGGGCGGCTTTGATCAGGCTCACCACATGGGTGGGCGCAGCCCGCTCGTAAAAAAGATTTAAGGTTTTCGCCCGTGCGGTCGCTTCTTTGGCAGTAACCACCGAGTTGGAACGAGATCATGGAAATCAGTCGGCACTTCAAGCCCGCCATCACGGCCTCCAGCGAGACGGCTCGCCCGACCACCGCTCGCCCTGCCGCCCAATCCGCCCCGCGCCCGGCCGAAAGCCTGCCGCTGGAGCAGATGCACGACGCCCTGCGTGCCATGCCGGACGTCGACCTGGATCGCGTCGCCGCCATCAAGCAGGCGCTGCAGCGCGGCGAAATTTCCACCGATGTGGCTGAGCTGGCGAGCAGCATGCTCAGCTATCACCGCGGGAGCGATGCGTGAATCAGCGCGACAAGCTGCTGACGGTCGTCGATGAAGACCTGCAGCAGGACTGCGGCGACTACCTGGCGCTGCGCGAGCTGATGCAGGAACTCTACGGACGTCTGCTGGAGCGCGACGTGCCGGAGATCGATCGGATCAACCTGCAGATCACTGTGCGCGTCGAAGCCATCGCGGCGCGCGCGCAACGGCGCAGCAAGGTGCTCACGGCCTTCCGCCTGGAGCCGTCGGGCGTCGGCATGCGGCGCTTGCTCGCCAGCTGCTCCGGCCCGCTGGGTGAATCGCTCCAGCGGCACTGGCAACGGGTCGGCGATCTGGCCGTGCAGTGCCAGCAATTCAACGAGCACAACGGCAAGCTGCTGGCCATGCACCACGACATCCTGCAGCAGCTGCTCGCCGGTGGTCAGGACGCCCGCCTTTACGCCCCCCAGGCCTACTGAGGCGCGAGCCACTCGGCACCCACACCGTAGGGGCGAATTCATTCGCCCGCCACCGCCGGCAGGATAAATCCCGCCCCACCAAAGCCACGCCCAAGACGCCGTGCTGCAACCCGTCCGCAGCGAACCGTAGGGGCGAATTCATTCGCCCAACACCGCCGCAGAACAAATCTCGCCCTGCCAAAGCCCCGCCTATGGCGCCGCGCTGCGACCCCGCCGCCGCGAACCGTAGGGGCGAATTCATTCGCCCGGCCCCGCCGGCCGAATGGAACATCACGCATCCCGCACAGTGCATCGATCCCATCGCCTCCGCCGGGCCGGCTCGCTGGAATTAATCCGGGCCGCGCACCCTTAACCGAGCCTTCCATCCTGTCGCCTTTACAGGGAGATGTTCCGCGCTTCGCTCAAGCGGAAACGGCGTTTCCCCGTTTCCTCGTCGCGTGCTGTAGCGGAAGGCTTCTTTCTGCATGACTGGCTCTGAAAGCCCCGTAATTCGGGCTTTCAGGAACTGGCATTCAACTTGCTCTACCTGCTTCAAGAGGGGATGGTGATGGCTATAGATTCCGATTACGTACAGCAGATGTCGACGCAGTTGGCGACCTACGAAGTGCAATCTTCACTGGATCGGCTCAACCGCAACGAAGCGCGCTACAAGGCCCAGCGCGACGCACTGAGTACGCTGCGTACCTCGTTGACGACCTTCAAGTCGGCAATGACCAAGCTCAACAGCAGCACGTCGAACATGCTGACCAACAGCGCGACCTTCAGCCAGGAGGGGTATGCGACCGCGACCGTGGGCGCGACCGCCAAGCCGGGTACCTACGATTTCTTCGTCGAGCGCCTGGCGAGCAAGCAGCAGGTGGCGGTGCAGGGGTTGGTCGATGGCAGCCTGAACGGCACGCTCACTCAATGCCCAGGCCTTCGACCTGAGCAGCTACGCGACCCTGGATGAAGCCGCCAAGGCCATCAACGACGCCGCCCTCGGGGCGCAGGCGACGCTGGTCCGCAGCAACGGTGCCGTCAGCCTGGTGATCACCAGTGACGAGAGCGGCGCGGCCAACGGCTTCACGCTGGACCTGGCAGGCAACGCCGCGGCCACCACCACGACGCTATCCACCGCGCAGGATGCGCTGATTCGCCTGGGCGGCAGTTACGGCGCCGGCGGTATCGAGCTGACCAGCGCCAGCAACACCTTCGACAACGTCATCGACGGCGTGAGCATGACCGTCAGCAAGGTGCACACCGCCGCTGACACGCCCCTGACCGTCACCGTCGGCCAGGACAAGGCCGGCACCAAGGCGAATGTGCAGAGCTTCATCGATGCCTTCAACGCGCTGATGACCAGTTTCGACACGCTGACCGGCAGTGGCAGCGACAGTGCGGCTCGCGGCGCCCTGGCTGGCGACTCAAGCGTGCGCTCCATCGAGGGCCGCCTGAACAACCTGCTGCGCACCGACTTCGGCGGCAAGAGCCTGATCGACTTCGGCATCAGCGCCGATCGCAGCGGCAAGCTGACCCTCGACAGCACCCGTTTCGAGGCCGCCGTCACCGCCGATCCGGAGGGCTTCGAAGCGCTCTTCAGCGGCAAGGACAAGCTGCTCGACAGCATGGACAAGACCGTTGCCGCCTACACCAGCAGCGTCAACGGCATGCTGAAGAACCGCATGGACACGCTGGACATGAGCCTGCGGCGCATCGACGAGCAGTTCGAGAACCTCCAGCAGCAGTACGACACCCACTACAACCGCTACCTCAGGCAGTACACCACCATGATGCAGACGATGCAGACCATGGAGCAGACCTACGGATTGTTCGGATGAACACTTATCTCCCCAACGACAGTTACGACAGCTACCGCTCGGTAGACCTCGAGGCCCGTGCGGCATCGGCTTCGCCTTACGAGCTGGTGCTGGTGCTCATGGACGGTCTGCTCGACGAGCTGGCCCGCGCCCGTGGGCACATCGAGCACAAGCGCTACCAGCAGAAGGGCGCTTCGCTGGAAAAGTGCATGAACATCCTCAACGGCCTGAACGGCGCGCTGGACGAAGAGGGCGGTGGCGAGGTGGTTCAGGGCCTGTCGCGCCTGTACGAGTACTGCATCTATCGGCTGTCCGACGTCAGCGTGACGCTGTCGCTCGAAGGCCTGGATGAAGTGGTCAACCTGCTCGGCATCCTGCGTGAAGGCTGGGAGGGCGTCAGTGCCGCGCGTAAGTGACAGCGAACGCCTGATGGCGCTGCACGGGCAGTTGCAGCAGGCGTTGCAGGCCAACGACTGGGCCGCGGTCGCGAGCGTCGACGGCGCGATTCGCCAGTGCCTGGAGGCGCTTGCCGAGCGCTTGCAGCTCGACGAGCCGGCGCTCGCCGCCAAACACCGCCTCAAGCAATTGCATGGCGAAGGCTTGCAAGCCTGCGCCGATGAATGCGAGCGGCTGCGCCTGCTGCTGCTCAACCATCTGGAGTACGCCGAGGGCCGTGCGGCCTATCAGCGGATCGACATGTTCCAGGCCGGAGACAGGCGATGATCCCCTCGATTTCAATGGCGCGCGCCTCTGCGACGGAGCCCGGCGCACAACCGGCCGTGGCGTCGGGCGGCGATGTGAAGGGCTTTGCCCGCGCATCGTCCCTTGACCTGGCCCGGCGTCACTTCGAGGCCGGCATGGCGCAGGCGGCGGCAGCCGGCGAGGCGCTGCCGGACGCACCGCCGTCCGCTGCCGCCGCCGCCGCCGTCGCGCAGCAGCCACAGCAGGCGTCGCGCGAGGATAGCCGTCAGGTCGACGAGACGGGCCAGGGCTTGACGCCCGAGCAGTGGTTGCTCGCGATGATTGATCAGCAATTGGCGGCGGTCGAGGCGCGCGACGGCGTACGCCTCGAAGGTGCGGCGCCGGAGGCCGCCGACACGACCGCGCAGGCGCCGCTCGAGCCCCTGTTCGCCGGTCTGCCGGCGCCGGATCAGGCACTCGTAGCATCGCAATGGGGCGTGACCCCTGACGAGGCGTTGCCAGGTGCCGCGACGGCCGATCGCGTGCCGGTCAGCCCGTCCGGATGGCCCGGCCCGGTCGCCGGCCGCGTGATCGAGCCGGCGCTGGTCGGCGTCGCGAGCCTGTCCGGCGACGAGGCTGCGCAAGCCTTGCTGGAGCCGGCGCTGGAGCAGATGCGTGCCGCTGCGGACGCGATCGAGGCGGTCGAGCCGCAGGCCGGCGCCGAGCGTGGACAGGCACCGCAAGCGCTGGCCACGGACCGTGGCCTGAAGCTGCAGGGCCCCGAGGCCAAGTGGGGCGAGCAGATGCTCATGGCCCTCCGCGAGAACGTCGAGCTGCAGATCCAGCAGAAGATCCAGAGCGCCACCATCCGCTTGGATCCGCCGGAGTTGGGCAGCCTGGAAATTCTGCTCAGCCATGAGTCCGGCCGGCTCAACGTTCAGCTCTCTGCCGCCAACGCCGATGTCGCCCGCCTGCTGCAACAGACCAGTGACCGGCTGCGCCAGGAACTGGTGGGCCAGCATTTCGTGCAGGTCAACGTGCAGGTCGGTGCCGAGAGCGGCGGGCAGCAGGGCCAGCAGCGCCAGCGAGCGGCCCTGCCGGCGGACGAGGCGCCCCTGGCGGCCCGTGCCGAGGCGCAGGCGGATAACCCGGGCGGCGAACAGCGTGCCCGCGATGTATTGATCACTGTTTGACCGTTCCAACCCTTAGCCAATTTGTGAGTGTGTTATGACGACGCCCCGTCTCGTTCTGCTGATGCTACTTCTCAACGTGGTCACCGTGGCCGGTGGCGTCGGCGTCAGCTACTGGTTGCTGAAGCCGGGTCTGGAAGGCGCCGCCTCGTCCGAGGTGGCCGCCGCCGAGCCGGTCGAGCCCTCGGAGTACGAGTTCTACGCGATTCCGAAGGTCATCGTCAGTGTCCGCGGTGACGGTCGCGAGCACTACTTCGTGCTCGACCTGGCGCTGCAGGCCGATCTCTCCGACGAGCCGAAGAAGTTCGAACAGGCCGAGCCGCTGGTGCGCAACTCCGTGGTCGGCTACCTGTCCTCGCTGCCCTTCGACGAGCTTCGCGGATTGAAGATCAGCGAGCTGCAGGAACGCCTCGAAACCATCCTGTTCGCTGACTTTGCCAGCAAGAACGCAGCCGTGCCGTTCAAGCACGTGCTGGTCAACAAGCTGATCGTGCAATAAAGGCCCCGCCATGAGCGCCACTTGCCCCGTCGACTACTACGGCGCCACGCCGGCCAGTCACTCGGTCTTCGCCCCGGCTGTCGAGCAGCGTTGGCTGATGCAGTACCTGCCGCTGGTCAAGCGCATCGTCCGGCAGCTGTCGCTGCAGGCCAATCAGGTGCTCGATCGAGAGGACATGGAGCAGATCGGCATGATGGGCCTGCTCGAGGGGCTGCGGCGCTACGGCGAGCCGGACGAGGGCTTCGGCAAGTTCGCCGCGTTGCGCATCCGCGGCGCGATTCTCGATGAGCTGCGCCGTCAGGACTGGCGGCCCCGCCAGGTTCGCCAGCAGACGCACAAGGTCCGCGACGCCATCCGCGAGCTCAGCCGGCAGCTCGGCCACGAGCCCAGCGACGAGGAGATCAAGGCCCATACCGGCCTGAGCGAGAAGGATTATCAGGGCTTTCTCTGGGCCGACTCGTCCGAGGCCATCGAAAGCCTCGACGAACTGCTGCAGAGCGGCCACGAGCATTTCCCCGACGCCACCGAGTTGTTCGAGGAACGCCTGATCAAGGAGCGCGTGCTGGCCCAGGCGCTGGCGCGGCTGGACGAGCGCGAGCGGCTGGTGCTGACGCTTTATTACCAGCACGAACTGAGCCTGAAAGAGATCGCGCTGGTGCTGGACGTCAGCGATGCGCGGGTCTGTCAGCTGAGCAAACAGGCGATCGGCAAGGCCAGTCGTTACCTATCAGAGAGAAGTCAGTAGTCATGCAGAAAGTATTAGGTGCCTTGATCATCATCGGTTGCGTGCTTGGCGGCTACGCCATGGCCAACGGCGACATGCGCGTGCTTTGGCAGCCGGCCGAGGTGGTCATCATCCTGGGCGCGGCGCTGGGCAGTCTGGTGGTGGGTAATCCGAAGGAAGTGCTCATCGAGATGCTGCACCAGATCAAGGACGTCTTCGCCTACAAGCGCCGCGGCGAGGAATTCCAGCGCCAGTTGCTGATGCTCCTGTACGAGCTGCTGGAAATGGTCGACGTCGGTGGCCTCAAGGTGCTCGATTCGCACATCGAGGAGCCGGACCAGAGCGAGCTGTTCGTCCGCTATCCGCTGATCCTGGCGGAGAAGAACCTGATGGCCTTCATCGCCGACAACTTCCGCCTGATGGCCATGGGCAAGATCAGCGCGCATGAGCTCGAAGGCTTCCTCGAACAGGAACTCGAAGCCATGGAACACGCGCTGCTGCAGCCGGCGCGCTCGCTGCACAAGATCGGCGAGGCGATGCCCGGCTTCGGCATCCTGGCGGCGATCATGGGCATCATCATCACCATGGGCAGCATCGGTGGCAGCGTGGCCGAGATCGGCGCGCACGTGGCGGCGGCGCTGGTCGGCACCTTCCTCGGCATCTTCTTCTGCTACTGCCTGATGGACCCGCTCTCCAACGCCATGAGCCAGCGCATCAAGACCGAACTCTCCGCGCTCGAATGCGTGCGCACCACGCTGGTCGCCCACGTCGCTGGCAAGCCCACGCTGCTGGCGGTCGACGCCGGGCGCAAGCTGATCGAGCAGGACGTCAAACCCGCCTTCAAGCAGCTCGAGAACTGGGTCAACCAGTACGAGGAGCAAAGGGACGCCGCATGAGAAGCCGGGACAAGAGCAAGGGGGCGACCACGAAATCATCATCAAGCGCCGCAGCAAGAAGGGCCACGGTGATGAGCACGGTGGTGCCTGGAAGGTGGCCTTTGCCGACTTCACGCTGGCGATGATGGCGCTGTTCATGGTGCTCTGGATCATCCAGCCGCAGATGGAGTTGACCAACCCGTCCTATGGCGAAATGGAGAGCAATCCGCTGGTGGATGGCGGCGCCGGCATCTTCGACGGCACCAGCACCTCACCGCTGGAGCTCGACGGTGTGCCGGTCCGCCCGCCGCAAGTCGAGCCGTCGGAACGGCGCGAGTCGACGGCCAATGCCGACGGCAGCCAGACGTACGGCTCCACCGAGGAGCTGAAAAAGCTCGCCGAGCTGATGCGCGAAGTGGCCAGCGAGGTAGACGCACTGGCGAATCTGGAGGTGGATGTGGTGCCGCAGGGCCTGCGCATCCTGATCAAGGACGACCAGCAACGCTTCATGTTCCAGCGCGGCAGCGCGACCCTGAACCCGCATTTCCAGACGCTGCTCGGCGTGCTCGCCGGTGTCCTGGCGAAGGTCGACAACAAGCTGATCATCAGTGGCCACACGGACGCCACGCCCTACCGACAGGCGAACGGTTACAACAACTGGAATCTTTCCGGTGACCGCGCCTTGCGCGCCCGCCATGCGCTGGTCGAGGCGGGGCTGGCTGAGCAGTCGGTGCTGCAGGTGACCGCTCAGGCCGATGTCATGCCGCTACGTCCCGAGGATCCGCAGAACGGCGCCAACCGTCGTGTCGAAATCCTCCTGCTGACCGCCTCGGCCGAGGCGCTGTACAAGGAGCTGTTCGGGGACAGCTACGGGCAGGTGCGCTTCTCGGAGCGGCGCGAGCTACAGCAGGAAGGAAGGCTGACCGGACGTTGGCCGCAGGGTCAGCCGCGATGCGGATGATCGTCGGCGCAATAGACCTGCCGGGTCTCGACGCCGTACAGGCAGCTGCCGATCTGCTCCAGCGTGATGCGGGTGCCGGTGTGCGAGCCATAGAAGAGGTTGAAGACCAGTTCTTCGTCCAGCTGAGCCTCGGCGTCCAGCCCATGGACTTCGCCTTGCTCGATGACCAGCGAGGTGCGCCCCAGCAGATCCGTTTCCAGCCGCCCCGACGCCTCGACGATCGCCGGTGCGTTGCGCGTCATGGAATAGAAGCGGCCCTTGTTGAACACCAGGCTCTGGCTGATCCGAACCGAGGTGCCGTCCTTGAGCACGACATGCCCGCTGGAGCTGTAGCGACCGTCAAGGCTCGAAGCCATCTTGCCGCTTGTTCCCATCGCCACGAAGGCCCATAGCAACAAGGCCGATGGCACCATCACTTGCAGCATGCGCTTGGCTGCGGCGCCGGTCTCGTTGTGCTGTGTCATTGCAGGCAACCTTGCAGATGTTCGTTGGGTATCGATGCTATGCGCGATTTGTGAACCTTTAGCCAGTTGACTCGACCGTCGTCTTGCAGACAGCGAATTTCATAGAAGCCGGGAGACACGTTGACGATCAGCCGGCCCGGCTCGGCGCTCAGGCCACCCAACGTATCGACCAGCGAAGCGGTTTCCTTGACCAGCGAATCGAGCAGGCGCTGGTTTTTCTCCACATAGAGCACTTCCAGCGCGCCGGCTTCGACCCGATGCGTGAACGACGGTGCGGCACTGCTGGCCAGCCGGAACCCCAGCATGGCCAGCCCCAGCAGCACCATCATCGCGCTGCCGGCGAGCAGGGCCGGCTGCCAGGCGCGTCGGGTCCGGCGCGGCTCGACAGGGGCCGGCGCCGGTGCCGGCAGTGGCAGGTCGATGATCGCCGCTTCGACGGGCGCAACAGGCGCGTCGACCGGCAGCGGGGTTTCCACTGCGGACGGGGTGTCGATGAGCAGATAGTTCGGGTTGAACAGGTAACCGCGTCGCGGCAACGTCTGGATGATCTGGCTGCGACCGTCGAAGAGCGCCTGGCGCAGCGTGTAGATCTGCTGATTCAGGCTACCCTGACCGACGACGCGGCCTTCCCAGGCGAAGCCGAGCAGTTCGTCGCGAGACACGACTTCTCCGGGCACCTGCAACAGGCGCTCCAGGACGCGACTGCCGGCGAAGCCGAGATCGAGGACTTGCTCTTGGTCGTCGTGCTGGAGCACCAGCTGGTAGAGCGCGCGGTCGAAACGGGCCGAGCAGCCGTCGCGACCGGTTTTCAACAGAGGGCAGACGAAGGCATCGGTGGCCGAAGGGGTCAGAGATGAGGTCATGAGCGCCTGAGTTCGTGGTTTTCGCTGAAAAGGTTCCGCCGCTGTGAAAACCTTGGCAAAACAAAGTGGCGGCATCTTGGCGTCAGTTATTTGAACTGGCAAGCGCTTCGATCGAAGAATCTGCTGAACGGCCTGAGCGGCGCTGAGGCGGTGGTACGGCGCGGAATGCGGAAACGGAGGCGAACGGCGGGAAACGGGCGCGATCAGGCGCGCGGCATTCTAGGTGCAGGCGGGGCGTGGCGGGCTGCCGCTGATCGGAAACGAAGAAACCCCGGCAAGCCGGGGTTTCCTTTGGGTGCATGGATCGCGGGGGTTTTAGCCCAGCAGGCCCATGACCATGCCCGGCATCTGGCCGGCTTGCTTGAGCATGGAGATGCCCGACTGCATGAGCATGGAGTTCTTGCTCATGTTGGCGCTTTCCACGGCGAAGTCGGCGTCCATGATCCGGCCTTTGGCCATCTCGGTGTTGTCCTTCATGTTCGCCAGGTTGTTGTTGACGTGGTTCAGGCGGTTGATGGTGGCACCGAACTGGGCGCGCATCGAACCGACTTCGTCCAGAGCCGTTTCCAGACCCGTGATGGCGGCACCGGCGTTCGCGGCAGAGTCCAGCGTCAGGGCCTGGACTGTGGTGGTCAGGGTAGTGGTAAGCGTGCCGATATCAGCACTGACGTCAAATGCCATTGTTTCAGCTGCGCTAGCACCAATTTGAAAATTGACGGGTGCGGCCAGTTTGGTGGTGAACAACTCTTCGCCAGCGTACTTGGTGTTGTTGAAGATATTGGTCAGTTCCTTGCCCAGCTCGTCGAACTCAGCCTGCAGCGAGGTGCGGTCATCGGCCGTGTTGGTGTCGTTCGCGGCCTGGGTCGACAGGTCCTTCATGCGCTGCAGGATGTCGGTGGTTTCGCTGAACGCGCCTTCGGCGGTCTGCAGCATGGAGATGGCGTCGCCGGTGTTGCGCATGGCAACGCCCATGCCGCGGCTCTGGGCATTCAGGCGAGTGGCGATCTGCAGGCCGGCGGCGTCGTCGGCAGCGGAGTTGATGCGCAGGCCAGTACCCAGACGCTGCTGGTTGGTGGTCAGAGCATTGTTCGACTTGTTCAGGGCGGTGTTAGTAGTCAGAGCGGAGTAGTTGGTGTGAATGGACAGAGCCATGATGATCATCCTTCGTGCGTTGGGCTGTTAGGAGCTGGCTTGACTGCCTGCTGAAAAGGTAAGGCGACAGCCCTTGGCGAGGGATTAAATCCTGACGTCATTTTTTTTTGCCTTCAGGTTGCGAGCGGGGTTCGATCCTGTTTAAAACGCTGCCGCGGTCGGTCCAAGGCGACCCGGCTCAATCTGGCGTCTGGCCTAGTCGAGGCTGCCGCTGCCGGAGGCCTGGCCGGTCTCTTTGAGGAGACGATCCCTTTGGGCGAACAAGTTCGCCCCTACAGGGCAGCGCGTTTTGTAGGGGCGAATTCATTCGCCCAGGCGTGCTTTGGGCAGGGCCGCGCTTGGCCATTTCTAGAACGTACTGATCACTACGCCTGCGTCCAGCACTTGGCGTCGATCACCTTGCCGCTGCCTATGTTGCGCACGCCAAGCCGGCCATCGGCCAGGGCGTGCCGGAGGTCGAGCGCGGCTGCCTGAAGCGAGGGCGATTCCGTTGGGCGAGACCCATTGGGCGAACAAGTTCGCCCCTACAGGACAGCGCTTTTTGTAGGGGCGAATTCATTCGCCCAGGCGTGCTTTGGGCAGGGCCGCGCTTGGCCTTTTCTAGAACGTCCTGGTCACGCACGCCTGCGTCTAGCGCCTTGGCGTCGATCACCTTGCCGCGGCCTGTGGTGTGCATGCCGAGCCGGCCATTGGCCAGGGCGTTGCCGGACGTCGAGTGCGGCTGCCTGAAGCGAGGGCGATTCCTTTGGGCGAGAACCCTTTGGGCGAACAAGTTCGCCCCTACAGGGCACCGGTTTTTGTAGGGGCGAATTTATTCGCCCAGGCGCGCTTTGGTCAGGGCAGGGCCGCGTTTGGCCTTTTTAGAACGTACTGGTCACCACACCTGCGTCCAGCACCTTGGCGTCGATCACCTTGCCGCTGCCTATGTTGCGCACGCGGATGACATCGCCGGGTTGGCCATCGGCCAGGGCTTCGCCGGACGTCGAGGCTTCGATGCCGTCGTGGTTGGCGACGATCCTGACCGGTTGCCCGCGGCGGACGGCCATGGCCTGCTCCAGGAGCGTCGGGGTGATCAGCTGGCCGGCACGGATGCGGCGCTTGGCGGCCAGGCCGACCACTTCCTCGAGGCGGTTGTAGTAGCCGCGTCGGGCCTTGGCGATGTTGATGCGTTGCAGCTTGAGGTCCTGGGCGGTGAAGGTCTGCCCGCGGTCGATGACGCCAGCGGCATGGACGCTCGGCAGAAAGACATGCGCCAGGCCGGTCGCGTTGAGGGTCCAGCCCGGCGTGTCGGCGCAGCGAACCTGCAGCGTCTGCCGCTCCATGGCCGAGGGCGCCTCGCCGGTAGCCTGGACCTGAATGCCGGTGGAGCAGGTCGGCAGGTCAGTGGCAGCGGCCGGGACGTTGACCTCATAGCGCAACTGCATGCCTTGCCAGCCCTGGCGCGCGGCCTGTGCCTCGAGCATCGCGCCGAGGTGATGCTCGACCGCCTCCTGGATCTCGAGGCGGGTGTCGGCCAGCGAGTGGGCGGCCGTCAGCATGGTCATGGCCGCGAACGCCAGGGCGGAAGCCGCTTTTCCGCTTCCGCGTCCCTTGCGGCTGCGCAGCGGAAGGAAGGGGTCTGTCAGCCCGTCATGCGTAGGAATTTTGTCTTTATAGAACAATGAGTTAACTCGGGTTATCGGTTCGGCACGCATTCTGCAAAGTCAGCCGCAAAGCGGTGGGCTGGATTCGGCCCCTCAGGCTGAAGGGTAGGACATGAGTATACGGATTGATGACGCGCTGGGCGTTCACGAACGCGCCCTCGGGCTGCGCATGCAGCGCAGCGAAATTCTCGCGGCGAACCTGGCCAACGAAGACACCCCGGGTTTCCAGGCACGGGATATCGACTTCCGTCAGGAAATGCAGCGGCTGGAAAGCAGTCAGTCGCCACGCGCCAGCATTGCCGGCACCGATCCGCGCCTGCTGTTCCGCGTGCCGAGCCAGGCCTCGCAGGACGGCAACACCGTCGAGCTGTCGACCGAACAGGCGCAGTTCTCGCGCAACTCCATGGATTTCCAGACCAGCCTGACCTTCGTCACGATGAAATTCCGTGGCCTGAAGCAGGCCATCGAGGGCCGCTGAGCATGTCATTCGATTCCATCTACCGCATCGCCGGCTCGGCCATGAATGCGCAGACCGTGCGTCTGAACACCGTGGCGAGCAACCTGGCCAACACCGACTCGGCGGCCAACAACCCGGCCGACGTCTACCAGGCGCGCAAGCCGATGTTCGCCGCCGTCTACGAGAACGACTCGCTGACCCGCGGCGTGGGCCTGGGCGGCGCCCATGTCCAGGTGCTCGACGTGGTGACCTCCGGTGCCGACCCCAAGCGTCGCTACGAGCCGGGCAATCCCTTGGCCGATGGTGACGGCTACGTCTACTACCCCGACATCAACGAGATCGAAGAGATGACCGACATGATGTCGGCCACGCGCAGCTTCGAAACCGGCGTCGAGGTGCTCAACCGCGTCAAGAGCATGCAGCAGAGCCTGCTGCGGCTGGGAGAAGCCTGATGGCCGTGACCAATAATCTGCAGGGCAGTGGCCTGTCCGGCACGGCGGCGAGCGATCTCCCCAAGCAGGCGGTGAATGTCAGCGACGCCACCCAGATGGAGAACAACTTCATCAGCCTGATGGTCGCGCAGATCAAATACCAGGACCCGACCAAGCCGGTCGACAGCACCGAGTTTCTCAACCAGTTCTCGGCGATGTCGCAGGTCAAGAGCATGGAAAACCTGGCGACCCTGGCGCAGAACAACCTGGTGCTGACCGACAACCTGCAAACCCTGACCGCCGCCGGGCTGGTCGGCCAGCAGGTGAGCGTGGCCGTGGAATCGCTGGACCTGACCGGCGAAGCCGTCGACGGCGGGTTCGAGTTGAGCCACGCGTCCACGCGCACCGCCGTCCTGCTGACCGACTCCAACGGCACCCAGACGCGCATCGAGCTGGGTGCGCAGTCCGCCGGCCGGGTGCCCTTCGTCATCGACCCGGCCAAACACGGCCTGCCCGATGGCACCTACAGCGTGAGCATCGAATCGGAGAACGGCGAGTTCCCGCAGGTGGAAGTGGCCGGCCAGGTCGCCAACGTGCGCGTCAGCGCCGAGGGCCCTGTGCTGCAGGTCAAGGGCGTCGGTTCGGTGCCGTTCTACAACATCCTCGAATTCGCCCAGGCCGATGCCGGGCTGCTCGGCGGCTGAGCCCAAGGCTCGCCAGTCTTCTTTTCCCTTTAAGTATCGAGATCAGCCATGAGCTTCAACATCGCCCTGACCGGCCTGTCCGCCGTCAACGAACAACTCAACACCATCGGCAACAACATCGCCAACTCCGGCACTGTCGGCTTCAAGTCGTCGCGGACAAACTTCGGCAGCCTCTACGCCGAGACTCAGGCCATGGGCGTCGAAGTGACCGGTACCAGCCAGAGCATCAGCCAGGGCGGTGCGCTGACCACCACCAACCGCAACCTTGACCTGGCGATTTCCGGCGGCGGCTTCTTCGTTACCCGCGCCAGCAATGGGGATGTGGCCTACACGCGCGCCGGCGTCTTTGGCACGGACAAGGACAGCTACCTGACCAACAGCCTCGGCCAGCGTCTGCAGGGCTACCCGGCGGATGCCACCGGCAACTTGCAGACCGGTGTGGTAGGCGATCTGCAGATGAAGGCCGGCGGTCTGCCCGCCAAGGCCACCGATGCACTGAGCTTCGTCGCCAACCTCGACGCCAATCAGGAAGTCCCGGCGGTGGCCTTCGACCCGCTCGCCGCCGACAGCTACAACTCCACCTACACGACCAAGCTGTACGACTCGCAGGGCAAGGAACACACCCTGACCCAGTACTTCGTCAAGACGGCGGACAACAGCTGGAACGCTCACTACTACGTCGACGGCGCTGCGGTTGCCGGGCCTCAGGCCCTGACGTTCGATGGCGCGGGCACACTGTCGGCCCCGATCGGCAAGGTCGCGATCAATGCCGCCCTCGCGGGCGGCGTCGATCCCCTGGCGATCCAGCTCGACTACAGCGGCACCAGCCAGTACGGCGCCGAATTCAGCGTCACCAGCAACCGCGCCACCGGCTATTCGGCCGGCGAGCAGACCGGCATGAGCGTCGAGAAGGACGGCAAGGTCTACGCCAGCTACTCCAACGGCGAGCGCCTGCTGCAGGGCCAGGTGGTACTGGCGAACTTCATCAACGCCGAGGGCCTGAAGAACATCAGCGGCACGGCCTGGACCGAAACCGCCGCCTCCGGTGCGGCCATGCTCGGTGCGCCGGGCGTCGGCCAGTACGGCACCCTGGCCAGCGGCGCGCTGGAAAGCTCCAACGTCGACCTCACCCAGCAGCTGGTAGGCCTGATGGAAGGCCAGCGTAACTACCAGGCCAACACCCAGGTCATTTCCACCAACAAGGAACTGACCCAGGTTCTGTTTAGCGCACTCTGAGGCTGATCCATGGACCGTTTGGGATACACGGCGATGACCGCCGCCAGCCGCACGATGATGTCGCTGCAGGTGCGCTCCAACAACCTGGCCAACGTCAACACGCCCGGCTTTCGCGCCGACCTCGAGCGCGCCCAGGCCGTGGCGGTCGAAGGTTACGGCTATGACAGCCGGCACATGGCGGTGGTCGAGAACAACGGCGTCAGCCTGGCCGCCGGCCCGATGGTCGCCACCGGCCGCGAGCTGGATTTCGCGGTCAAGGGCACCGGCCTGATCGTCCTGCAGGACGGCGAAGGCGAGGCCTATACCCGCCAGGGCAGCATGCAGATCGATGCCGAAGGCCGCTTGACCCTCAACGGTCGCGCCGTCATGGGCGAGGGCGGGCCGATCGAGCTGCCCGAGCATGACCGAGTGGAAATCGGCAACGACGGCACCGTCTCGATCATGGCGCCGGGCGATTACCTGATGGCCGAGGTCGACCGCATCCGCCTGGTCGACGTGCCCGCTGCGAACCTGATGAAGAACGAAGCCGGCCTGCTGGTGACACGCAACGGCGAGCCCGCTGCACCCAGCGAAGACGTGCGCCTGGCCAGCGGTTTTCTCGAGTCGAGCAACGTCTCGGCGATCGACGAGCTGGCCTCGACCATGAGCCTGAACCGCCTGTTCGAAACCCAGGTAAAGATGATGAAAGCCGCCGAGGACCTTTCCGACGCCGGCAACCGAATGATCCGCGGCAGCTGATCGGGAGATAACGCATGAATTCCGCACTTTGGGTCAGCAAGACCGGCCTGGCTGCACAAGACACCGCCATGGCGACCGTCGCCAACAACCTGGCCAACGTCAACACCAACGGCTTCAAGAGCGACCGCGCGGTCTTCGAAGACCTGTTCTACAGCATCGAAAAACAGCCCGGCGCCCAGGCTGACGAGATCAACACCGTGCCCTCCGGCATCCAGCTGGGCAGCGGCGTGCGCGTCGCCGGCACGCAGAAGGTGTTCACCGAGGGCAGCATTCAGACCACCGGCCAGCCGATGGACCTGGCCATCGTGGGACGCGGCTTCTTTCAGGTCGAGGCGCCCAACGGCGACATCCTCTACACCGAGAACGGCCAGTTCCAGCTCAACGCCGAGGGCGTGATGGTCAATGCTCAGGGCCTGCCGCTGGCGCCGGCCATCGAAGTGCCGCAGGGCAGCACCGGTTTCACCGTCGGGGCCGATGGCATCGTCACCGCCGTTCTGCCGGGTGACACCCTGCCGTCCGAGCTGGGGCAGATCACCCTGGTCAACTTCACCAATCCGGGGGCCTGGAAGCACTGGGCGGCAACCTCTATCGCGAAAGCGTCGCCAGCGGCGAAGCGGTGGAAGGTGTGCCGGGCGAAGAGGGCCTGGGCCAGCTCAAGCAGGGCGTGCTGGAGGGCTCCAACGTGCAGGTGGTCGAGGCCATGGTGGCGATGATCGCCATCCAGCGGGCCTACGAGGCCAACGCCAAGGTGCTCGATGCCGCCAGCGGCATGCAGCAGTTCCTCAACCAGACCGTCTGAGTGTTGATGATGCGTACGCCGATTCTGCTTGTCGCACTGGCCTTGTTGACCGGCTGTGCCAGCTTCAACGAGATGCTGCCCGAGGAGCCGTCGGCCGAGTACGAGCCGCTGGAGCTGGACTACAGCCTGCCGCCGACCACCAGCGGCGGCCTGTTCCGCTCCGGCTACAGCGGCTCGCTGATCAGCGACAAGCGTGCGGTACGGGTCGGCGACATCCTCACTGTGGTGCTGGACGAATCGACTCAGTCGAGCAAGAGCGCCGGCACCAGCTTCGGCAAGGAATCGAGCATCGGCATCGGCGTGCCCACCATCCTCGGCAAGGCCTACCCCGACGTCGAAAGCTCAGCGTCCGGCGAGCGCGAATTCAAGGGTTCGGCCAAGAGTTCGCAGCAGAACACCCTGCGCGGCTCCATCGCCGTCAGCGTGCATCGCGTGTTGCCCAACGGCACCCTGCTGATCAAGGGTGAGAAGGCGCTGCGCCTGAACCAGGGCGATGAATACATTCGCCTGACCGGCCTGGTGCGCATCGACGACATCAACCGCTACAACCAGGTGTCCTCGCAGAGCGTGGCCAACGCGAAGATTTCCTACGCCGGTCGCGGCGTGCTCAACGACAGCAATTCGGCCGGCTGGCTGACGCGCTTCTTCGCGTCGCCGTTGTTCCCCCTTTAAGTGAGCCGACCTCTACATGACTAGCCTCATGCGCCCCCTCAAGCTGTTCCTCGCCGCCGTCGCGCTGTGGCAGCTGCCGGCCCAGGCCGTGCCGCTGATGGACCTGGTGGATATCGAGGGTATCCGTGGCAACCAGCTGATCGGCTACGGCCTGGTGGTCGGCCTCGACGGCACCGGCGACAAGAACCAAGTCAAGTTCACCAGCCAGTCGGTGGCGAACATGATCAAGCAGTTCGGCGTGAACCTGCCGCCGAACGTCGATCCGAAGCTGAAGAACGTCGCCGCCGTGACCATCACCGCCACCGTGCCGCCGTCCTACAGTGCCGGGCAGACCGTCGATGTCACCGTCTCCTCGTTGGGCGACGCCAAGAGCCTGCGCGGCGGCCAGCTGCTGATGACCCCGCTGCAGGGCGTCGACGGCGAGATCTATGCGCTGGCCCAGGGCGCGGTGATCGTCGGCGGCGTCAACGCTGAAGGCGCCAGTGGCTCGAAGGTCGCCATCAACACCTCCAACAGCGGCCTGATCCCCAACGGCGCTTCCATCGAGCGGATGATCCCGAGCGACTTCGCCGAGCGCCCGGAGGTGATGCTCAACGTGCGCCAGCCGAGCTTCCAGACCGTGACCCGCGTGGTCGATGCGGTGGATGCCTACTTTGGCCCGGGCACCTGACCGCGCTCAATGCCACCAAGGTGTCGATCCGCGCACCGGTCACCAGCACCCAGCGCATGAGCTTCATGGCCATGCTCGAACGCCTGGAAGTGGAAGAGGGACGCACCCGGCCGAAAGTGGTGTTCAACAGCCGCACCGGCACCGTGGTGGTCGGCCAGGGCGTGCGGGTGAAGGCCGCGGCCGTGGCCCATGGCAGCCTGACCGTGACCATCAGCGAGCGCCCGCAGGTCAGCCAGCCGAATGCCTTCGCCGGCGGCGAAACCGTGGTTACCCCGCAGTCGGACGTCGCCATCGAGCAGGACCGCAAGGCCATGTTCAAGTGGCCGGAAGGCGCCAGCCTGGAAAGCATCATCAACACCATCAACAGCCTGGGCGCCACGCCCGACGACGTGATGAGCATCCTGCAGTCGCTGGAACGCGCCGGTGCGCTGAACGCTGAACTGATCGTGATGTAACACCGCGGTAGCCGGCCCGCCGATGCGGCAGCCGGACCCGCTGCAGATTCTGAATAGGTTGTGGCGCATGAGCATCGTATCCCTTCCCCAACACCTCGCTTCCATGCGCAACCGCGCCGACGGCCCGACCGCGGCGCGGCGCCAGCAGCTGGAAGTCGTCGCCGAGCAGTTCGAGGCCATGTTCCTGCAGCAGATCCTCAAGCAGATGCGCAAGGCCGGCGATGTGCTCGGCGCCGGCAACCCGATGCGCAGCCGCGAGCTGGACACCATGCGCGACTTCTACGACGAAGTGCTCGCCGACACCCTGGCCGGCAAACGCCAGACCGGCATCGCCGACATGCTGGTGCAGCAGCTCGGTGGCGAAACCGGTGGTGCGCCCGCGCCGACTGCCATCGCCGGTCACGTCGGCAGTGGTTTGCAGAGCGGCGGCCTGCACGCGCTACGCGGCACCTGGCAGCGCGGCGTCGATGCGCTGGACAATGCCTGGGAAAGCGGCAAGGCCGGCTTCAAGGCGCTGGTCGACAGCGTCATCAAGCATGAATCCAGCGGCAACATCGCCGCCGTTTCGCCCAAGGGTGCGCGTGGCCTGATGCAGCTGATGCCCGGCACCGCGAGGGACATGGCGGCCGAACTCGGCCTGCCGTTCAGCGAGGCCCGCCTGACCACCGACGCTGACTACAACAAGCGTCTGGGCAGTGCCTACCTGAACAAGATGCTCGACCGCTACGACGGTCACCAGGCGCTGGCCCTGGCTGCCTACAACGCCGGCCCGGGCAAGGTGGACGAGTGGCTCAAGGCCCACGGCGACCCGCGCACCGGTGAAATCGGTACCGGCGCCTGGGTACAGAAGATTCCCTACGCGGAGACGCGCAATTACACCCGCAACATCCTCGATGACCTGCAGGCTGCGGCGCCAGCGCACCAGCCCGACCGCGCCGCCGTGCAACCGATGCCCGGTGCAGCGGGTACGACAGCGCCGGACGCATCGGTGGCGGCCCGCGAATTTAAGCCCAGGCTCGATCCGGTCGCCTTTACCAACCAGCAGCTAGCGGTCTCCGCGCGGCGCCACCTGTCGGGAGCGTTCGCCCAACCGATCCGGGTCGAGCCTAAGGAAGTCTTGTCGTGAGTATTTTGGGTCAAATCGGCTACAGCGGCGTTCGCGCCTCGCAGATCGCGCTCTCGGCGACCGGGCAGAACATCGCCAACGTCAACACGCCGGGCTTCAGCCGCCTGACGCCGGATCTGCATTCGCTGGGTGGACAGACCGCGGTCAGCATTGGCGGCGGCGTGCAGGTCAGCAGCATCCGTCGGCTGTCCAACGATTTTCAGAACCAGCAGCTGTGGCGCGCCACCACCGACCAGCAGTACTTCACGACCAACCAGCAGTACCTGACCGCGCTCGAAGGCCTGATCGACAGCGAGGGTTCCAGCGTCAGCGTCGGCCTGGACAATTTCTTCGCCGCGCTCAGCGAGGCCAGCTCCACGCCCGAATCCATCGCCCTGCGCCAGCAGATCATCAGCGAAGCCAAGCAGCTGGCCCAGCGCTTCAATGGCCTGAACGCCAACATCGGCACCCAGCTCAACGCCCTGCAGGGGCAGCGCGTGGCGATGACCAGCGAGATCAACGGGCTGTCCGGCAACATCGCCGAGCTAAACGCGCAGATCCGCGAGATGGAATCGGCCGGGCGCAACACCGCGACCCTGCGCGACACCCGGGAAAATCTGGTCAAGGATCTCAGCCAGTACGCCGGCATCCGCGTGCAGGAAGCGCCGGACGGCACGCTCAGCGTGTCGCTCGCCAACGGCCAGCCCCTGGTCGCGGGCGCAACGGCGGGGCAGTTGAAGATCAACGCCAGCCTCGCCGGCGAGCAGGAGATGACGCTGGTGTTCGCCAAGACCACCTTTCCGCTCAACCAGCAGGGCCTTGGCGGTTCGCTCGGCGGCCTCTACGACATGGAATACGGCGCGCTGCGCCCGGCCCAGCAGGACCTGCATGACATGGCCGAGGCCATCGCGAGCCTGGTCAACGACACCCTGGCCGGCGGCTTCGACCTCGACGGCAACCCGGGCCAGCCGCTCTTCAGCTACACCGCCGGCAGTACCAGCGGCATGCTCGCGGTGAATGCGCTTGGCGCCTCGGAACTGGCGCTGTCGTCCACCGCAGGCGAGGTCGGCAACAACAAGACCCTGCTGGCGCTGCTCGACATCAGGTCCGCCAGCGTGAGCGTGGCCGGCAACAACGTGCCGCTCAACGACGCCTATGCCGGCCTGGTCGGCCGTGTCGCCAGCGCCAGCCGGCAGAACCAGGCGGACCTCGGCGCGGCGACCGCCGTCGCCCAGCAGGCCCAGGCCCAGCGCGACAGCGTCAGCGCGGTCAACCTGGACGAGGAGGCCGTCAACCTCATGGCCTACGAGCAGGCCTACCAGGCCAACATGAAAGTCATCAGCACCTCCAACGACCTGTTCAACGCCGTACTGGCGATGTTCTGAGCCGCCGGCTCGACTGACGAGAAAGACACCATGCGCATCTCCAACGCCCAGATCACCGCCATGATGCACGGCTCGCTGAACGTCAGCTCCGAGAAGCTCGGCAAGCTGATGCAGCAGATGGCCACCGGCGAGCGCATGCTGTTGCCGTCCGACGACCCGATTTCCGCCGTGCGGGTGCTGCGCATCCAGCGCGAGGAAGCGACCCTGGCCCAGTACCGCACCAACATTGCCAACGTCTCGGGCAACCTGTCCAAGCAGGAGAGCAACCTCAAGGCCGCCTCGGACACCATGCTCAACGTGCGCGACCTGCTGCTGTGGGCCGCCAACGGCAGCAACACCAGCGAAGACCTGGCCGCCATCGCCAACGAGCTGGGCAACCTCGAAAGGACCATCCTCAGCTTCGCCAACGTGCGTGATGAAGAGGGCCGCTACCTGTTCTCCGGCACGCTCAGCGACCGCCCGGCGATCACCTTCGACGAGGCCAGCCAGACCTATGCGCTGACCGGCAACGATCAATACCGCCAGGCGGCAGTCGCCAATGGCGTACTGGTCGAGGAAAATGTCACCGCCGCACAGGTCTTCGGCGGCGGGGTCGCCCTGCTCAACGAGCTCAATGCGCTGGTGACGCGCCTCGCCGACCCGGCACTCGATGCCAGCGATCCGGCCGTCCAGGCCAGCGTCACCGCTACCCTGAACAGCCTCGATGCGACCCACGGCGAGCTGCTCGGCGCGGTCTCCGAGCTGGGCGGGCGGCAGAACACCCTGACGCTGCTGTCGAGCAGCAACGAAGACGTCTCGCTGGTGAACCAGAAGATTGAAGGCGAGCTCTCGCAGCTCGACTACGCCACCGCCAGCATCGACCTGAACAACTATCAGCTGTCGCTGCAGGCGACGCAGAAGACCTATTTGAAGATCAACGGGCTGTCGCTGTTCGGCATGCTCTGACCGAGGTAGCGTGAATGAAGATTGGCAAGCAGCTACCCGCTGTTTCCGCAATCAATCCGCAGGAGCGGCGCGAAGCCCTGCTGCGCGATGCGCCTGCGCCGTTGCGGGGCGGCCTGCCGTCGGAAACGCCGCACGCCGAGACGGCTCCCAGCAAGAGCACCAGCTTCAGCCTGCAGCTCAACCAGCAGCTGTCGTCAATGCAGTCGGCCGACAGCTACCTGGGTGATCTGCAGAGCCGCCTGTCCCAGCTCAAGCTGGACCTCAGCCGTCAGATCAGCGCGCCGCAGCCGAGCGGTGAAGAAAATATCCGTCGCTCGGCCCAGCAACTCGGCGAGCTGCTGAAGGCGCGCCGCCAGCGCTCCGGCGAATCCCTCGATGCGACGCTCAAGCTGCGCCTGACCGAACCCGTCCGCAGCCGTTTCAGCCTGCAGGGGCTCGAGTCGCTGGAGCAGATTCGTCAGTCCGGCCGCGAAACCCTGCTGTTCAGTGGCGGTCGCCAGCTGGCCGAGCCGGTCGCGGTGGTGCTCGACGACGAGATGACCGACGAGCAGATCCTGCGCCGCTTCAACGGCAGCCTCGGGCAGGCCGGTATTCGCGCCGAGCTGGATCAGAACGGCGAGTTGAAATTCTCCGCGCGTGAAGCCGATTGGCAGAAGCTCAAGGGCCAGTTGGCGGTGCAGGGCGAGGGCAAGCTGTTCGAGAAGGGTCGGTACGTTCGTCTGCAGAGCCAGGAAGACCAGCTGCTCGCGCTGCCCGAGGACCTGCAGCTGGACTCCTTTCGCGAACTGCGCCGCTTGCTCGATTCGGTGGTCACCGGGCTCGACAAAGTCACCGCGCTGCGCGAGCAACTGAGTAACCGCCAGAAGGAAATCCGCGAGTTTCTCGCCCGCCAGGCCCATGCGGACGAGAAGCAGTGGGCGCTGGACTTCTCCCGTTCGGTGTTCAACCTGATGCAGCGCAGCCCTCCAGCTACGCGGCCGTCACCCAGACGGTCGTGGCCCAGGCCACCATCAGCCGCTTCGCGGTGGTCAGCCTGCTGTCCTGACCTCAGCCCCCGCTCTGGGTGCGGTCGATGAACTTCACATCCGACGGCCGCCCCATCGGCAGGCTCTGAAGGGTGTCGCCCAGCAACCCGGTGTCCGGGTCGCGCTCGAGCACCACCAGGGCATCGCTCTTCTGATTGGCGATCAGCATGAACCGGCCGCTTGGATCGATGGCGAACTCTCGCGGCTCGCGGCCTTCGCTGTCGCGCTGCTGGATCTCGCGCAGCATGCCGTTGTCGTCGACGGCGTAGACCAGGATCCGATTCGTCTCGGCACGATCGCTGACGTACAGGAAGCGGCCGTCCGGCGAGGGATGGATCGCCCCGGGGGAATGCCGGGAAGCGTCGCCGTCGTCCGCCAGGTTCACCAGCTGGCGCTGAACCAGGCTGCCGTCAACATGATCGAAACGCACCACCTGGGCGCTCAGCTCCAGCGTGGCGTAGGCCTGCAGGCCGTCAGGGCTGAACGCCAGGTGCCGGGGCCCGCTGCCATCCGGTAGCGTGATGGCCGCCGGGTCGGCTGGCGTCAGGGGGCGCTCGGCGTTGCTCGGGTCGTAGCGGTAGACGAAGATCCGGTCGGCGCCGAGATCGCTGACGAACAATGTCTTGCCGTCCGGCGATATCACGGCGGAATGCACGTGCGCCGATTGCTGGCGCTCGGGGTGCTGCTCGCTGGCCTTGTGCGTGGCGATCTGGGTCACCGGCATCAGGGTGCCGTCCTTCGCCGTTGGCACCACGGCCAGGCTGCCGCCGGGATTGGCCCGTGACCCATAGTTGGAGACGAAGAGGAATCGCCCGTCGCGACTCAGTGCCAGGTGGGTGGGCTCGTCGCCGAGGGTGATCTGCTGCGCCAGCGGGGAGAGTCTGCCGCTGCTTGCGGCGATCATGAAGGCGCTGACCCGGCCCACCGGGTCGGGATGCCCGGGGCCATTTTCGTTGGCGGCGTACAGGCGGTTTCGATTCAGATCCAGGGTCAGCCAGGACGGATTGTGGCTGCGGATGACCTGCAGGGGTTGCGGGTCGAGGTGGCCGCGTTCGGCGTCGAACTGCATCCGGTAGATGCCTTCGCTGTTGCCTTCGCTGGTGTAACTGCCAATGAGGACCTGGTACATGGGTGCGGCGGCTCCCGAGGTGCTGAAGGCCAGGGACCCGATCAGGGCGCACTGGCGCAGGGCGTTGATGAGGTGGCGCATGGCGCATCTCCAGACAGACGTGAGCATGTGACCGCAGTCAGGCGGCAATGCTCCGGTCGAAGAACGCTGCGCCGCCCCTTAGCCCTGGGCGCGCACGCTCAGCCCACGCGGGCCCTGCGGCTTGCAGCGGCGCAGGCCATGCAGCGAGATCACCACGGGTACGGCGAGCGCCAGCCAGCTCAGCCAGTCGCCGGCGCCTTCGGAGACCAGGCCGGCGATCAGCCCGATCGCCGATACCACGGCGATCAGCACCGGCCACAACCAGATGCGCATCATGCCCGACCCTCCGTCGCGCCGCGCTTGAGCCACAGGTACAGGCCGCTGCCGAGCACCACGATGGTGAGAATGTCCAACAGCCCCCAGAGGATTTTCAGCGGCAGGCCGCCGTAATCGCCGAAGTGCAGCGGTTCGGACAGTTGCAGCGCGGTGACGTACCAGGGCCGGGCGCCGGCTTCCAGGACCTCGCCGTTGGCCGGATCGACCAGCAGCGCCTGGGTCAGGCGCGACGTCAGCGGCGTGTCGCCGCGCAGGATCACCGCGACATGCTCCGGCGTGGCGCGCAGGGTGCCGGGGTAGGCAATCATCGAAACGGCCATGTCGGGTGCCGCGGCCAGCACCCGGTCGACGGCAGTTTGCAGCGAGCCGTCCGCGGCCGGGGCATCACTGGCATCGTCCGCGAGCAGCACACGAGTCTTGCCGGCCTGCAGCGCGGCGACCTGTTCGGCCTGCCAGGCCTGGAATATCAGGTCCGCCCAGGTGTTGATCACGCCGGTGAAGCCCACCGCCAGCGCCCAGACCAGGGTGACGATACCGAGCAGGTTGTGCAGGTCCAGCCAGCGGGTACGGGCCGTGCGCTCCTGGCGTACCTCGCCGAAGCGCAGCTTGCGCATGAAGGGGCGTAGAGCACCACGCCGGAGACGATCGCCACCATCAGCAGCAGGCCCATGAAACCGAGAAACAGCTTGCCCGCCAGCCCCGCGTAGAGGTCCACGTGCAGGCGGTACATGACGCTCATGAAGCCTTCGTCGAAGTTCGGCGCGCCCAGCACCTCGGCCGTGCGGGCGTCGGACAGGATCAGGGTCGACTCGCTCTCGTCGGTGTCGACGCGGGTGTCGAGCTTGACGTACCAGACGTCCGGCTCGTCTTCCTCGGCGAAGAAATACAGCGGCACCAGCCCCGGATAGGCCTCGACCGCCTTTGCCGCGACCTGATCGACCGGAGCGCGTGGCGCGCCCTCGGGCATCGCCGGCGCCTCGATCTCGTTGCCGGTGAGGTGATCGATCTCATGCGAGAAGACCAGCGGCAGGCCGGTCAGGCACAGCATCAGGATGAACAGCGTGCAAACGAGGCTGGACCACTTGTGGATCCAGCCCCAACGGCGGAGCGTGACTGCCTGCATCAGAAGTCGACCGTGGCGCTGACCGTGAGGGTGCGCGGGGCGCCGAGGACGAGGTAGCTCTGGTCGGGGTAGCCGCCAGCCGAGGCCCAGTAGTCGCGCCCGGTCACGTTGTCCAGGTTGGCGCGCAGGGTCACGTCACGCTCGTCGAGCACCATCCGGTAGCGGGCACCGAGGTCCAGGCGTGTCCAGGACGGCACCTTCAGGTCGTTCGCCGCATCGGCGTACTGGCTGCTGGTATAGACGACCTGGCTGGTCAGGGTCAGACCGTTTACACCCGGCAGGTCCCATTCACCGCCAATATTGGCCTGAGTGCGGGGGACGCCGATGGCGCGGTTGCCTTCGTTGAGTCCGTTCTCGGTGCGAGTCAGCTCGGCGTCGAGCAATGTCACGCCACCCAGCAAGCGTACGCCATAGACAGGTTCACCGAATACGGACAGCTCGATGCCGCGGTTGCGCTGCTCGCCTCCGTCCGTGAATACACCGTTGTTGATGGTGCTGAAAGGCCGATCGGTCGTGAACAAGGCCAGGCTGCCGCCAAGGTAGCTACCGTCATATTTGATACCCACCTCAGTCTGCTCCGAGACATAGGGCGCCAACGCGTCGCCCGCGTTGGTGACGGGAGTGCCGCCACTGTTCGCCGGGGCAATATCACCTTTGACCAGCGCCTCGATGTAGTTGGCGTATACCGAAAGTTCATCGGTCAGCTTGTAGACCACGGCAGCCGACGGAGTGGTCTCGTAGCGGTTATAGGACGATGCACGCAGGCCGGAGTTGTAATCGTAGGTCTTGGCTTCGATGCCTTGGCGGCGGGCACCAAGGGTAATCAGCAGGCGGTCGTCCAGAAACCCGAGGGTGTCAGCGATGGCCAAGCTTTGGGTATGGGTGCGCTCGGTCACATGGGGGTTGGACATCGCGCCGCCTATGAAGAAGTCTGCCGATGGCATGGGGCTGGCGTAGGGGTCATAGAGGTCATTGGCAAAGCCGGCGAAGTTCGAGAAGGCGTAGGCGTTACGGGCCTCCACATCGAACATCGCCGCCGAGACGACCCATTGGTGCGATACCGCGCCGGTCTGCGCGAGCCCGCGCAGGCCGACTTCGCTGGTGAATACCTCCTCCTCGCGCACGTTGTCGAAACGGTACGCGGTGAGGTTGCCATTGGCATCGGACGTCGGGTTGGCCAGGCGATTCTTCTCCTCGCCCTCACGCACGCCAGCAGCGAGCCAGCCTGTCACTGCATCGGAAAAGTCATATTCGGCGCGGAAGGTGCCGAAGGTCTGCTTTTCCTTCGAGTAGGTCCACGGCTGGGCGAAGTTGTCCTCGGCGTCCGGCGCGCTGGGGATGCCACCGGCAGGAGTTACGTTCGGGCGCGGGCTGTCGATGAAGTGGTACTGGTGGCCGATGTCGCCGGACAGGCGGAAGTTGTCACCCTGGTAGTCGAGGCCAAGGGCAAACATGTCGAGGGTGCGATCCTCGTCCTCGACCGTGGTTTCGCCGGCGCGCTTGGCCGCGTTCAGGCGCACGCCGAAGCGGTCGTCCTCGCCGAAGCGACGGGCAATATCCGCCGAGCTGGTGAACTGGCCGCCGTTCTCGGCACCTACGGTCAAGCGTGTCAACGGCTCGTTCGGTGCGCGCTTGGGCAGGATGTTGATCGCGCCGCCGATGCCGCTGCCACCCGGTGCCGCACCGTTGAGGAAGGTGTTGGCGCCGCGGAACACTTCCACGCGCTCGATGAATTCGGCAGCCACGTACTGGCGCGGCAGCAGGCCATAGAGACCGTTGTAGGCGATGTCGTCGGAGAACACTGGGAACCCGCGTACCACGTACAGCTCCTGGAAATTGCCAAAGCCGCGGGCGACGCGTACCGATGGGTCGTTCTGCAGCACATCGGAGACGCTACGCGCCTGCTGATCCTGGATCAGCTTGGAGGTATAGGACGTCGAGGTAAAAGGCGTCTCCATATAGTCCTGATTACCCAGGATGCCTACCCGGCCACCTCGGGCCACCTGTTCACCCGCGTAGGGTTCGGTCAGGCCCTCGGCGGAGGCGTCGGCGCTGGCGGTGATCTCGACCGATTGCAGTTCCACCGGCTCGGTGGTCGCCGCCTGGGGCTGGCGCTCGGTTTGTTCCTGCGCCATCAACGGCGTGCCAGTGAAGCTGGCCGCAAGGCAAACGGGCAGCAGGGCGGTTTTGCGTGCGAAGCGAAGAGTGGGCATGGGAGACCTGACCGGCATGGAGGCAATGGGTGGATCACGGAGCAGAGGCCGACGAAACGGCATGCTATCTGAGGGCCACTATCATATTTCAATGCGAACAATTCGCAACCTAAGTTGCATCATCCTGCGCCGAATGGTCGCGACTATGCCGTTGGTCGTCATATTCGGAAACACATGAGGGCGGTTGTCGATCTGGCGTGCTGCCGGACGACCAGTTCATGCGAAACCCACATGACAGGAGAAACCACCATGCCAAACGCCATCCACCCGGACGAAGCCCGCATTCGTCAGCTGCACGACGAATTCGAAGTTGCCCTCAAGGCCAGGGATCTGGACCGGATCATGACCCAGTACGCGCCGGACGTTGTCGCCTTCGACGCCGTCGGTGCGCTGCAATTCGTCGGCGTACCGGACTACCACGCGCACTGGAAGCGCTGTTTCGAGTTCTGCCAGGGCGAGGGCTTCTTCGAAACCCACGAGTTGCATGTCGAGGTCGGCGGCGACCTGGCGTACAGCCGCATGCTCTCGCATTGCGGCGGCCCCAACGAAAGGGCGAGATGCAGACCGCCTGGATGCGTGGCAGCCGGGTCTGGCGCCGGCAAGGCGATCAATGGCGGGTCGTGCATGAACATTTCTCCATGCCCTTCGACATGGAGACCGGACAGGTTTGCATGTCCGACTCGACACCGCCGTTGCAGGAGCAGGCCGGGTAGGGCGCTGAGCGTTCGTCGCTTGGTGGGGCAGGTAGCGCCGGTCGCTGCTAGCGTTGCTGGGTTACCGGCAGACGGAGCCCCGCCATGAAATACCTGTGCCTGATCTATTACGACGAGCAGCTTGTGGACGCGATGACCGACGAGCAGTGGCAGGCACTGGTCGCGCGCTGCCTGGCCTGCGGCGAGCGCCTGCGTGCCAGTGGGCATATGCTCGCCGGCGAGCCGCTGCAATCGGTGCGAACCGCCCGCACGGTCAGGGTGCGCGAGGGCACCGCATCGGTCGTCGATGGGCCCTTCGCCGAAACGCGCGAGCAACTGGCCGGCTTTTACCTGATCGAAGCGGCCGACCAGGCGGAAGCCGAGGCTATCGCCGCGACGATTCCGCCGGCCAGCCTCGGCAGTATCGAAGTGCGGCCGTTGCGGCAGCTGCCACAGCGTTAGCATGCCCGGTTACGCCAGCCCGCTGGCCGGGCGGATCGAGGCCATCTATCGACAGGAGTCGCGTCGTGTCCTGGCGACGCTGATTCGCCTGCTCGGCGATTTCGATCGGGCCGAAGAGGCGCTGCACGACGCCTTCGCCGCGGCTGTGCAGCAGTGGCCGCGGGAGGGCGTGCCCGACAATCCGCGCGCCTGGCTGGTGTCCGCCGGGCGCTGCAAGGCCATCGATGCGCTGCGCCGTCGTGCACGTTTCGATGCCTCGCTGCGGTTGCTGGCCGAGCAACTGGAACGCTCGCCAGACACCGCGGAGGTGGACGAGATGGAAGACGACCGTCTGCGGCTGATCTTCACCTGCTGCCATCCGGCGCTGCAGCCGGACGCCCGCGTGGCACTGACCTTGCGCGAAGTCTGCGACCTGACCACTGAGCAGATCGCACGGGCCTTCCTGGCCGCGCCGGCGACCGTGGCGCAGCGCATCGTCCGCGCCAAGGCGAAGATTCGCGAGGCGAAGTTGCCCTACCACGTACCGTCACGCGACGAGCTGCCGGCGCGGCTGGACAGCGTCCTGCGGGTGATCTACCTGGTCTTCAATGAAGGCTATTCGGCCTCGAGCGGCCCCGAACTGACCCGCGCGGACCTCAGCGCCGAAGCGATTCGCCTGGGCAGGCTGCTGCTCGAATTGCTGCCGGACCCGGAGGTGGCGGGACTGCTTGCGCTGATGCTGCTGCACGACAGCCGGCGGGCTGCGCGCCTCGATGCGGCCGGCGACCTGGTGCGGCTGGACGAGCAGGATCGCAGCCGCTGGGACAGGGCTGAAATCGCTGAAGGCATCGCCCTGGTGCAGCGCGCGCTCGGATCGAGGCGATTCGGCGCCTACACGCTGCAGGCCGCCATCGTGGCCGTGCACGCGGAAGCCCCCCAGTGCCGAACGAACCGACTGGGCACAGATCGTGCGCCTCTATGACCTGCTGCTGCATGCCACCCCGTCGCCGGTGGTCGAGCTCAACCGCGCCGTTGCCTTGGCCATGCGCGATGGGCCTGCCGCCGGATTGGCGGTCACGGACGAGCTGCTGGCGCGCGGCGAGCTGCCTGAATATCACCTGCTGCATGCCGCCCGCGCCGATTTCTGTCGCCGTCTCGGACGGGTGGACGAGGCACGCGAAGCCTACCGGACGGCCTTGGCCCTGGCGCAGCTGGAGCCGGAGAAGCGCTTCCTGCAACGGCAGCTGAGCGAGCTCGATCGCTAGCGAAGAGCAATAACGCTCCACGACAGCTACAGGGCGTTTGTTGGCCGTATGGGCTGAGCCGGGGGCCGTTGGGCGAATAAATTCGCCCCTACAAAGTTGTCGGGGTGGCTGGCCTGGTAGGGGCGAACTTGTTCGCCCACCGGGAACACCGCCTGCTTGGCGATCACGCTCGCCTGCGGTGGCGCAGAGGCTTCCAAAAGCGAGGATTTCAGCGGCGTCGTGGTCAAGCAGAGTGCAAAGCGGTCGCTCGCGCCTTCAGGTACATCCCTGCCCGCCACTCAGCCGTCATTGCTGCCCGCTGGCAGGTAGTCGCTGCGGCTGAGGCCGTGGCGCTGCATCTTCTCGTTGAGGGTACGGCGCGGGAGCTGCAGCTGCGCCATGACCTCGCTGATGTTGCCCTTGTGTTGTTGCAGCGCATTGTGCAGGCATTGCGCTTCGAAGGCTTCCATCTGTTCGGCGAGGGAGGTGCCTGTGCTGGTGGTGGGGGCCTGTGCCGTTGGCGGCGGGGTCAGGCCCAGGGCGTGACGTTCGGCGGCGTTGATCAATTCACGGACATTGCCCGGCCAGTCGTGGCCGAGCAGCTGCGCCAGCTCCGCCGGGCTGGCGGGGACGGGGTCCCGACCGTGGCGCTGGGCGGCCTGGCTGGCGAAGTGGTCGAACAGCAGCGGAATGTCCTCGCGCCGTTCGCGCAGGGGTGGGATGTGCAGCTCGGCGACATTCAGGCGGTACAGCAGGTCCTCGCGGAAGCGCCCGCCGCGCACCTCTTCCAGCAAATCCGGCTTGGCGGCACTGATCACCCGCAGGTCGACCTCGATGCTGCGGTTTGACCCCAGCCGCTCGAGTGTTCTCTCCTGCAGCACGCGCAACAGCTTGACCTGTTGGGCGAGCGGCATGCTTTCGATCTCGTCGAGAAACAGGGTGCCGCCGTGGGCGTGCTCGATGCGGCCGATGCGCTTGGCCTGGGCGCCGGTGAAGGCGCCGCTCTCGTGGCCGAAGAGTTCGCTCTCGAAGATGGTTTCCGGGATGGCCGCGCAGTTGAGCGCGACGAACGGATTGCGCGCGCGGGCTGAAGTCGTGCAGGCAGCGCGCCACTTGCTCCTTGCCGCTGCCGGTATCCCCGCGGATCAGCACGTTGACGTTGGTGCCGGCCAGCTCCAGCACCTGGCGGCGCAGGTTTTCCATGGCGCGCGAAACGCCCAGCAGCATCGACTCGATGCGCCCTTTGCGGGTGAATTGCTCGCGCAACTGGCGGTTCTCGCAGACCAGTCGACGCTTGTCCTGGGCACGTCGAACGCTGTCGAGCAGGCGTTCGGGGGTGAAAGGCTTTTCGATGAAGTCATAGGCACCCTGGCGCAGCGCCTGCACGGCCATGGGCACGTCGCCATGGCCGGTGACCATGATCACCGGCAGCTCCGGGTCCAGCGCGACCAACCGCTCCAGCAGGCCGAGGCCGTCCAGGTCCGGCATGCGCACGTCGCTGATCAGCACGCCGGGAAAACCGCGGTCAACGATGCCCAGCGCTTCCTGCGCACTGGCGCAGGTGCGCACGCGATAGCCGGACAGCTCCAGCCATTGCTGCACTGCCTGGCGGATCGCCGCCTCGTCATCGATGAAGATCACCTGGCCGGTCATGTCATGTCCTCCTGCTGATCGCCAGTCTACTCGCTGTGGCCCGGCTCGGCCGCCGGCAGGTGCAGCTTGAACACGGCGCCCGCGCCCTCGTTGCTCGCCTCGAGCGTGCCTCCGAGGTCCCGCACGATGCCATAGGACACGGCCAGCCCCAGGCCGAGGCCATGACCCACCGGCTTGGTGGTGAAGAACGGCTCGAAGACCTGCTCCAGATGTTCGGCCGCGATGCCCCCGCCGCTGTCGGCGACGCGCAGGGTCCAGCCGTCCCGCTCGGGCACGCAGTCGATGTGCAACTGGCGCACCTGGCCGCCGAGCATCGCGTCGAGGGCGTTGGTCAGCAGATTGATCAGGACCTGTTCCAGGCGGATCGCATCGCCGCTGACCCACGCATCCGCCGGTACGCGGGCCTGCACCTCGACGCCTTCGCTGCGGATGCGCGGCGCCAGCAGGTGCAGGGCCTGGTCCAGCACCTCGGCCAGGCTCAGGCGCTGACGCAGCCCCGCGGGGCTCTTGCGGGCGAAGGTCTTCAGGTGGCTGGTCAGCGCGGCCATGCGCTCGAGCAGGCCCTCGACCTGCCCGATGCCTTCGCGCACGGCGTCGGTGCGACCGCTGTCGAGCAGCAGACGCTGGCTGGCCAGCTGCATGCGCAGGGCCGTCAGCGGCTGGTTGATCTCGTGGGCGAGGGCAGCGGACATCTGCCCCAGGGCCGCCATGCGCGCGGCATGCACCAGTTCGTCCTGAGCGGTGTGCAGCTCACGGGTGCGCTCTTCGACCAGCCGTTCGAGCTCGCTGCGGTTGCGCTGCTCGATGCGCCGTGTCTTGCGGCGTTGTGCGAGAAAGAGCAGCAGGAACGCCAGCGTCATCCAGACCCCGGCAGCGGCCAGGCGGTAGCTGCGTACGCTGGCGGCGATCTGCTGCGGCTCCTGCAACAGGTGCAGCGTCCAGTCCTCTTCGGGCAGCGACAGGCGTTGCCACAGATACAGGCGGCGCCCGTCCGGCCCCTCGACCAGACGCTGTTCGCTGTCCTCGGCGATCTGCTGCACCTGGTCGCTGGGCAGCGGTTGCAGCGTCTGCTCGGCGTAGCGGCGCACGGCGACCAGGCGCTCGCGCACTTCGTCGCTCAGGGGGCGCAGGTAGCGGAAGCGCCACGCCGGCCGGTTGGTCAGGATGACGATGTCCAGCGAGTCGGAAATCAGCAGGATGCCCGACTGGCCGACCCATTCGCGCTGCATATCTTCCAGTTCGAGCTTGACCACCAGCACGCCGATGACCTCGCCGCGGTCGTTCTTTACCGAGCTGGAGAGGAAATAGCCGGGAATGCCGGTGGTCACGCCGACGGCGAAATAGCGACCCGAGTCGTTCGCCAGGGCGTCGAGGAAGTAGGGGCGGAAGGCGTAGTTGTTGCCGACGAAGCTGCTCCAGTCGCGCCAGTTGCTGGCGGCCAGGGTTTCGCCGTGGCGGTCCAGCAAGTAGAGCACGGACGAGCCGGCGGCCTGGTTCTGCGCTTCCAGGCGCAGGTTGAGCTGTTCACGCAGGTCCTGGTCGTCCGGGTTGGCGAGCAGCTGGCGGATGTCGCTGTCGAGCGCCAACAGCGCCGGCACCGAGCGAAAGCGCTGGACCTGCGTATGGATCGCCTGGGCGTACAGCTGCAGCTGGCCGCGTGCCTCCTGGCTGCGCTCGTCCCAGGCGCGCTGTTCGGCAACACGCCCTGCCAGGTGCATGCACAGCAGCAGTCCGGCAAGGATCAGCAGGACGGTCAGGACGACGCGATAACGGCTGGCGGGCACGGGTTCGGCTCATCGAAGGGTGGCGGCCATGGTAAGCCACGCCGCCTGTCGGAAGCGACGCCTCACGCGGCTAAAGGCTGATGTACAGGGCAGGGAGATGGTGGCAATGTGACTGCTCGGTCAGTTGCCGCCCGGCCTGACCGATGCGCGCCGTCTGGCGGGCAGGGACGCTCGCCGACAGGCCCGCCTGGGTCATGTCGTTTTCGAGTTGCCGTCATGCTGAGAAAAATCCCCGTCGATGCCGTTCGTGCCGGCATGTACATCCACTCCTTCGAGGGCGACTGGCTCTCCAACCCCTTCTGGAAAAGCAGGTTCGTCATCGACAAGCCTGACGATGTCCAGCGGCTGCGTACCAGCGGGCTGGTCGCGGTGTGGATCGATCTGAGCAAGGGCCTCGACCTGGCGCCGGTCGTCGGCCCGGCAGCAGGCGAGCAGATGGCGTCGACGATCGCCAAGGCGACCCCAGAGCTGCCCACCGTGGCCACGGTGCCGCGCTGCACCGTACGCGATGAGCTGCAGCGGGCCGCACGGATCCTCAGCAAATCGAAGAAGGCCGTGGGCGAGCTGTTCAACGAGGCGCGTCTGGGCAAGGCCATCGACGTCGACTCCTGCCTGCCGCTGGTCTCGGACATCAGCGATTCGCTGGCACGCAATGGTTCGGCGCTGATCGGCCTGGCGCGGCTCAAGCACAAGGACGAGTACACCTACATGCACTCGGTCACGGTGTGCGCGCTGATGGTCTCGCTGTCGCGCCAACTGGGGCTCGACGAAGCCACTGCGCGCGAGGCCGGCCTCGCCGGGCTGCTGCATGACGTCGGCAAGATGGCCATGCCCAGCGCCGTGCTGAACAAGCCCGGCAGCCTGACGGACGATGAGTTCGCCATCATGCGCAGCCATCCCGAGCGCGGGCACGCGCTGCTGGCCGCCGCCGAAAACCTGCCTGCTTCGGTGCTGGACGTCTGCCTGCATCATCACGAGAAATTCGATGGCACTGGCTACCCGCATCGCCTGAAAGGCGAGGAGATCAGCCTGTTCGCGCGGATGGGTGCGGTCTGCGACGTCTACGACGCCATCACCTCGAACCGCCCGTACAAGACGGCCTGGAACCCGGCCGATTCGGTGGCGCGCATGGCGCAGTGGAGCGGGCATTTCGACACGCGGATCTTCCACGCTTTCGTCCGCTCGGTCGGTATCTACCCCCTGGGGTCGCTGGTCAGGCTCGAATCCGGGCGCCTGGGTGTGGTCATTGAGCAGCACGAGGATCGCCTCACCGAGCCGGTGGTGCGGGTGTTCTTCTCCAGCAAGACGCGGATGCAGATCCAGCCGCAGGACCTGGACCTGTCGCGGCGCAACCCGGGTGACCGCATCGTCGGTCGCGAAGACCCCGTGCAATGGGGCTTCAACAAGCTCGAGGACATCTGGCGCTAGCCATGCCTGCGCGCGGCAGGGCGGAATGCATTCGCCCCTGCCGCGCTGGGTGCGCCCCGCAGCCGCAGGCCGGTACGCGACCGGCGGGTCGCACCTGAAGGGTAGCTGAGCTATCATCCGCGCCCTGTCTGGCCGCTTCGAGCCTTCGAAGCCCTCACGAGTGTGTCCCCAAGCATGACCTGGCTGCCCAGTCCGCCATAGCGCAATGCCCTTCGCCTGAGCCGATCTCCGGTTAGGACGGTCGCGCTCCCCCGTGCTCCGCATTTCGCGCACGCGATTTGCACCCTGTTCCCCATTCAGAAACTAGCCTTGTATCAATCAGCGCGTCGCTTCGATGCCGTTGGTGGTGCTTTTGCTCTGGAAAACCACAATGCTTCAAACGATCAAACAAAACTGGTTCTGCAACCTTCGCGGCGATGTGCTCGCGGGTCTGGTGGTCGCGCTGGCGCTGATTCCGGAGGCCATCGCCTTTTCCATCATCGCCGGGGTGGACCCACGGGTCGGGCTGTACGCCTCCTTCTGTATCGCCGTGGTGATCGCCTTCGTCGGTGGTCGTCCTGGCATGATTTCGGCGGCGACCGGCGCCATGGCGCTGCTGATGGTGACGCTGGTGCGCGAGCACGGCTTGCAGTATCTGCTGGCGGCCACCCTGCTCTGCGGTGTGCTGCAGATCGGCGCTGGCTATCTGCGCCTCGGCTCGCTGATGCGCTTCGTCTCGCGCTCGGTGGTCATCGGCTTCGTCAACGCGCTGGCCATCCTCATCTTCATGGCCCAGCTGCCGGAGCTGACGGGCGTCACCTGGCACGTCTACGCCATGACCGCGGCGGGCCTGGGCATCATCTACCTGTTCCCCTATGTGCCGACGCTCGGCAAGGTCATCCCGTCGCCGCTGGTCTGCATCCTGACCCTGACGGCAGTGGCCGTGTACCTGGGCCTGGATATCCGCACCGTCGCCGACATGGGCGAGCTGCCCGACACCCTGCCGGTCTTCCTCTGGCCGGAAGTGCCGCTGACCTTCGAAACCCTCGCCATCATCTTCCCGTACTCCGCCGCGCTGGCTGTGGTCGGCCTCCTGGAATCGCTGATGACCGCGACCATCGTCGATGACCTCACCGACACCGGCAGCGACAAGAACCGCGAGTGCAAGGGCCAGGGCGTCGCCAATATCGTCTCCGGCCTCTTCGGCGGAATGGCCGGTTGCGCGATGATCGGGCAGTCGGTGATCAATGTGAAATCCGGCGGTCGCACCCGCCTGTCGACGCTGATCGCCGGCGTCGTGCTGCTGCTGATGGTGGTGTTCCTCAGCGACTGGGTCGGGCAGATCCCCATGGCCGCGCTGGTGGCCGTGATGATCATGGTCTCCATCGGCACCTTCAGCTGGGACTCGGTGCGCAACCTCAGGCGCTACCCGCTCTCGACCAACATCGTCATGGTGGTCACCGTCGTGGTAGTGGTCTTCACCCACAACCTGGCCTACGGCGTGCTCGCCGGCGTGCTGCTGGCGGCGATGTTCTTCGCCAACAAGGTCGGGCACTACCTGCACATCGGTTCGAACTGGACGTTGACGGCCATGCGCGGGTCTACCGGGTGGTCGGTCAGGTGTTCTTCAGCTCCTCGGACAAATTCACTCGCGCCTTCGACTTCAGGGAAGCGCTGGCGAAGGTGACGATCGACCTCACCCATGCGCATTTCTGGGACATCACCGCCGTGGCGGCGCTGGATAAGGTCGTCATCAAGTTCCGCCGCGAAGGTACTGAAGTCGAGGTGCTGGGGTTGAACGAAGCCAGCGCCACCATCGTCGACCGTTTCGGCGTACACGACAAACCCGAGGCCATCGACAGCCTCATGGGCCACTGATCAGGAGAGCCGCAATGAATCAAGTAATGGCCTGCATCGACGGTTCCCCCCAGGCTGCCGCCGTCTGCGACTGCGCCGCCTGGGCCAGCCGCAAGCTGGACGCACCGCTGACCCTGTTGCACGTGCTCGATGAGCAGCAATACCCCGCCGCCGGCAACCTCAGCGGCATCATCGGCCTGGGCAGCCGCGAGTACCTGCTCGAAGAGCTGGCCGCGCTGGACGAGAAGCGCAGCAAGCTCGCCCTCGAGGAAGGACGGATGATGCTCGACGCCGCCCGGCAACGCGCCATCACCGCGGGCGTGGCCCAGCCGGGCGTGCGGCAGCGTCATGGTGATCTGGTCGAGAGCCTGCGCGAGCTGGAATCCGACATCCGTCTGCTGGTGATCGGTAAGCAGGGCGAAGACAGCGGCGCCGACACGGCGCTCATCGGCAGCCATCTGGAAAGCGTCATCCGCACGCTGCACCGGCCGATCCTCGTCACCCCGACCGGATTCACCGCACCGGACAGCGTCATGCTCGCCTTCGACGGCAGCGCGACCACCCGCAAGGGCGTCGAAATGATCGCCTCCAGCCCCCTGTTCAAAGACATTCCCATCCATCTGGTGATGGTCGGGGCGGACACCGGTGACAGCCGCGCGCTGCTCGAATCGGCCCGTGACGCGCTGCGTGCCGCCGGGTTCGAGGTGCAGATCGCGATCCGCGCCGGCGAGGTCGAACCCACGCTGCATGCCTACCAGGCCGAGCACCGCATCGGCCTGCTGGTCATGGGCGCCTACGGGCACTCGCGTATTCGCCAGTTCCTCGTGGGCAGCACCACCACCAACATGATCCGCACGACCACGACGCCGCTGCTGTTGTTGCGCTGACGGGCTTCGGCCTGGCGCGCTGGGCGCCAGGCCAGCGGCTCAGGCGTACAAGTCCGCCCGTGACCAGGGCAGTTCATGGCTACCGTCCGGCAGCGGTTTGCTCGCCAGAATCTGGTGCAGGTTGATCCAGTTGCGGCGGAAGCCATAGGCACAGCCCGCCAGGTAGATCCGCCAGATCCGCAGGGCGCGCTCCGGGACCATCCGCTGCGCCTCATCCAGCCGCGCTTCCAGCCGCTCGCTCCAGAACTGCAGCGTGCGTGCGTAATGCAGGCGCAGGCTCTCCACATCGACGATCTCCAGGCCCGACTCGCTGATGCAGGCGCCGATCTCCGTCACGTGCGGCAGCTCGCCGTGCGGGAACACATAGCGATCGATGAACTCGCCCGCGCCATGGCTGACCGGGCGGCCGTCGATGTAACGCGAGGTGATGCCGTGGTTCATCACCAGGCCACCGGGGCGCACCAGCGAGGCCAGCTGGCGGCAATACAGTGGCAGATTGGCATGGCCGACGTGCTCGAACATGCCGACGCTGACGATCTTGTCGAACTGCTCGTTTCGCGGCAGGTCGCGGTAGTCCATCAGCTCCAGCCTGACCTGACCCTCCAGCCTCTCGGCGGCGACGCGCTCGCGTGCCAGCTTCAACTGCTCGCGGCTGAGCGTGATGCCGAACACCTCGGCGTCATACTCGCGCGCGGCGAACCGGGCCAGGCCACCCCAGCCGCATCCCACGTCCAGCAGCCGGTCGCCCGGCTTGAGGCGCAGCTTGCGACACAGGTGGCGGAGCTTGGCCTGCTGCGCCTGGTCGAGGTCCTCGGTGCCGGTTTCGAAATAACCGCAGGAATAGACCATGTCGCGATCCAGCCACAGCTGGTAGAACGCGTTGGAGAGGTCGTAGTGATAGGAAATGGCCTCGGCGTCGGTAGCCTTGTCATGGGCCTCGCGGGTCGGCACCGAGTCGCCTTCGTCACCCAGCGCCCGGGTGATCTCATCGCCGATGCGGATGATCTCCTCCAGCGGCCCATGCAGGTCGATCTGCCCCTCGACATAGGCACCGCCCAGCAGATCCAGGCTGGGGTGCGCGAGCTGTGCGACCAGGTTCGGGTCCTTTATCTCCAGCGTCACCGACGGCGCCGGGCCAATGTCCATCTCCTTCCCGTCCCACAGCTTCAGGCGCAACGGAAGGTCCAGTTCCCTCAGAGTCGGAAGTAATGTGGCCAACATGCTCGATCTCCTGATTCCGCGTGCAGGAAATCCTAGTCCAGCTTTTCCAGACGTGCGCTCGATCGGGAGATGGCTTTTGTCTATGGGGCCGATTGGGAAAACGAGCGGAACGGCTGCAGCTAGAGAGAACGGTTCGGGAGGCGGGGAATGTGCGGGAGAGGGGCTTATGGCGAAGATGGCGGAAGGCAGTGAGAGTCGAACTCACCCGGGAACGGCTGCCGCCCCCAACCGGGTTTGAAGCCCGGCCGCACCACCGGGTGCGATTGCCTTCCGTTAGGCGGAAGGGTGTAACTGGAAAGGAGGCACAGGCTACCTGAGCTCGGTCTCCGAGGCCAAGGCGCTGTCGCGGCGGACTTTGCGTTCGTTACCGAAGCGGCGGGTGAAGCCGATGCGGTCGAAGTGTTCGAGCAGCTGGATGCTGCGCTTGCGGCCGAGCTGGATCTGGTCGCGGAAGGCGGCGGCGCGGATGACGCCGGCCTGGCGTTCCATTTCCAGGATGCGGGCGGCCAGCTGGCGGATGGTCGCCTCGGGGTAGAACAGGTCCTTGACGACCTGCTGCAGGGCGCCGATGCGGGCCAGTTTGCGCAGCAGCAGACGGATGCGTTCTTCTTCCACATCCAGTTCGCGCGCCAGATCGCGTACCCAGGGCGGGTCATAGCGGGCCGAGTCGATCAGCGGCCACAACCGCGCCTTCAGCGCCTCTTCTTCATCGCTCAGGCGGACCCGATGGCCCGGCAGGTGCAGCCAGGGGCCGCTGGCTTCGACTGCGCCGCTGGCGAGCACCTGATCGAGCAGGGCGATGAACACCGGGCGTTCGAGCTGGGGCAGGGCGAAGCGGCGCAGGCGGTCGCGGTCCGGGCCGAGCTCGTCGGGTTGCTGTTCATGAAAGCGGCCCAGTGCGGCGACCAGGCTTTGTTGCAGGTAATCCCAGGTGCCGCGGTCGAACAGGCGCGGGCCGACGCGGGTGGCGATGTCGAGGGCGTCGTCGCCGAGCTGCCAGGTGTGCCGCGGGCGATTGAACTGGCGTTCCAGCACGGCCGGCTCGATGCCGTTCAGGGCGCTGGAGAGCAGGGCCGGCAGGATGTCTTCGAGGCTCTCGCCGGACAGCGCGCGCAGCTGCGCCAGGCGCGCCTGGCGGTGGCGGTTGCGCGGCGGGGCGAAGGGGTCGAGTACGCGCCCGCCGCCCAGGGTGCGTTGGGCGGACTGGTCGCGCAGCACCACCCGGTCGCCATGCACGGCATGCACCGGCGCATTGAGCAGCAGCTGTGCGTGTACATGGCCGCCCGGCGCCAGGCATTCCCCTTCTAGCAGAGCGATGCGTCCGGTAACGTCCTGGGCGCCGAGGTGAACATGCACCGGGGTCCAGTGTTTGAGCGCACGCGCCTCGCTGGGCAGGAGCACGAATTCGATGTCGATACGCCGGGTGTCGGCCTGCAGCGCCGGGTGCAGCAGCCAGTCGCCACGGCTGATGTCCTCGACCGAAAGGCGGTCGCCGGCGATGTTCAGGGCAACCCGCTGGCCCGCACGGGCCTGCTGGGCCTCGCAGTTCTGCGCATGCAGCCCGCGCACCCGAACTGGGCGTCCGCCGGGGCTCAGCATCAATTCATCGCCGACCGCTACGCGCCCGGCGAAGGCGGTACCGGTGACGACCACGCCGGTGCCGCTGACGCTGAAGGCGCGGTCGATGGCGAGGCGGAAATAGCCTTCGTCGCTGCGCTGTTCGATCTGGTCGGCTTCGTGCAGCAGGGCGTCACGCAGCGCGTCGATGCCGTCTCCGGTGAGGCTGGATACGGCAAAGATCGGTGCCTCGGCGAGCGCACCGGGTGCCAGCAGGTCGCGGATTTCGCGGCGGACTTCTGCGACCCGTGCGGGTTCGACCCGGTCGATCTTGCTCAGGGCCACGAGGGCGCGGCGGATGCCCAGCAGCTCGATGATCGACAGGTGCTCGCGGGTCTGCGGCATCACGCCGTCATCGGCGGCGATCACCAGCAGCACGCAGTCGATGCCGCACGCGCCGGCCAGCATGTTGTGCACCAGGCGTTCGTGGCCGGGCATGTCGATGAAGCCGGTGAGTTCGTTCCCGTCCAGGGCGGCGTACAGGTAGCCGAGGTCGATGGTGATGCCACGCAGGCGTTCCTCGCGGCGGCGGTCGCCCTCCTGGCCGATGAGGGCTTTGAGCAGAGCCGTCTTGCCGTGGTCGATGTGGCCGGCGGTTCCGATGATCATGCGCAGAGTTCCTGTTGCAGCAGGCCCAGTTGTTCGACGAAGCCCGGCTCATCGTCAAGCTGGCGCAGGTCCAGCCAGAGCGCGTCTTCGGCGATGCGCCCGAGCACCGGGATCGGCAGGTTGCGCAAGGCTTCCTCCAGCTGTCGCAGGCTACGGCCCCGCAGCCGACGCGGTTGCAGGGGGCGGATGCACAGGGCCGCACTGGGCAGGCGTGCCACCGGTTGGGCACCGCTGCCGATCATGCCCAGCGCGGGTTCGACCTGGACCTGCCAGCCTTCGCCGAGCATGGCGGTGAGCGGCGGGGCGAGGCGTTCGGCCTGTTGCTGGATGTCGGCCTGCGGGCGGCTGAGCAGGCGCAGGCTGGTGAGGCGCTCGGCCAGGCGATCCGGGTCGCGATAAAGGTTGAGCACCGCTTCCAGCGCGGCGAGCGTCAGTTTGTCCACGCGCAGGGCGCGCTTGAGCGGGTTCTTCTTGATCTTGGCGATCAGCTCGCGGCTGCCGACGATCAGCCCGGCCTGCGGCCCACCGAGCAGCTTGTCGCCGCTGAAGGTGACGATGTCGGCGCCGTCGCGCAGCGCGTCCTGCACCGTCGGCTCCTTGGTAGGCCCCAGCGCGAGAGGTCGACCAGGCTGCCGCTGCCGAGGTCTTCGAGCAGCGGCAAGCCATGGGCGTGGGCGATGCTGGCCAGCTCGGCGGTGGCGACGCTGGCGGTAAAGCCCTGCACGCTGTAGTTGCTGGTGTGTACGCGCATCAGGAGCCCGGAGCGCGGGTTGATGGCCGCTTCGTAATCCTTGGCATGGGTGCGGTTGGTGGTGCCGACTTCATGCAGCTTCACGCCGGCGCGGGCCATGATGTCCGGGATGCGGAAGGCGCCGCCGATTTCGATCAGTTCGCCGCGGGAAATGATGCCCTCCCGGCGGGCGCCGAGGCTGTTCAAGGCCAGCAGCACGGCGGCGGCGTTGTTGTTCACCACGGTGACCGCCTCGGCGCCGGTCAGCTCGCGGATCAGCCCTTCGATGAGGTCGTCGCGGTCGCCGCGCTTGCCGGTGGCCAGGTCGAATTCCAGGTTGAGCGGGTAGCGCGCCGCGAGGGTGATTGCCTCGATTGCCTCATCCGGCAGCAGGGCGCGGCCGAGGTTGGTATGCAGCACCGTGCCGGTCAGGTTGAACACGCGGCGTACTCGGCTGCGGTGCTGGCTGGCCAGGCGTTCGCCGGCACGCCCGGCGAGCACCGCTTCGGACAGCTCCAGCGCGGCCAGCTGGCCGTGACGGGCGGGTTCGCGAAGCTCGTCCAGTAGATCGCGCAGCGTCTTCAGCAGCGCTTCGCGACCATAGCGATGCTGCAGCGGTGCGCAGGCGGGCGCACGCAGGAGCTTGTCGATGGAAGGCAGACGGGCGCTGGTCATGGCTGCATGACCGAATACGACGGGACGGGGGCGTTTAGGCGGATCGTAGCGCCATCACCTAATCCCAGGGGGATGTTGCCTGACACGCAGGACCTCTTGTTCTTGCTGTTATGCGAACAGCATAGACGCCGTTTTTCCGGCAGGGTTCAGCCGGTGGCGATGAATCTCGAGGTGTTGAGAACTACGGCTTAATTCTGCTCGGCCGCCCACATCCGGTGGATGCTCAGGCGTCATTTTTGCGTGAATAAAAAACCCCGCCACGGGGGCGGGGTTGCGGGGGCGTTGCAAGCGGATCAGACGTTCTGACGGATACCGGCCACCAGCCACGGCTGGTTTTCGCCCTGCGTACGCTCCATACGCCAGCTTTCGCTGAAGGGCTCGCCCTGGTCGAAGCGCGACGTCTTGGCGACACCGACGAAGGTCAGGGTGGCGATGGTTTTTTCCGCCTGGTCATCGACGCCGTCCAGAACGATCTGCAGGTCGTCGATGTAGGTCGACTGGTAGGCTTCGCCAATCTCGGCACGTTCGCGTTTGAGGAAGTCGAGCAGCTGGGGGGTGACGAACTCGGCGATCTTGTCCATCTCGTTGGCATCCCAATGCTGCTGCAGCGACAGGAAATGCTCACGGGCCGCAGCGACGAAGTTCTGCTCGTTGAACCAGGCCGGTGCGTTGATCACAGGAGCGGCAGCGGGTGCGGCGTTGCTGCCACCGAAGATCGACGGCTGGGCCGGCATCTCGCGCTGCATCGGAGCATGCCCGGCCATGGCTGGCTGCTGCTGGCGACGACGGGCGGCAAGGAAGCGGAACAGCAGGAAGGCGATCAGGCCGAAGATCAGGATATCCATGAACTGGATGCCTTCGAAGCCGTCGCCCATGAACATCGAGGCGAGCAGGCCACCGGCGGCCAGACCGGCCAACGGGCCGAGCCAACGGGACGCGCCACTGGCCGCAGCGGGCTGCTGACGACCGGGCTGCTGCGCAGCGCTGTCGTTGCGCTGCTGGGGCTGCGCCTGACGGGTCTGGTGGCTGGGCGCCGCACCGAAGCTCTTGCCGCCGCCAAAGCGTTTGGCGTGAACGTCAAGGCTGAACGACAGGCCGATACACAGTGCCATGAAGATGCTGAGCACACGTTGCATTAAGGATTCCCGCTTTATCAGGTGGATTAACGACTCGCATCCTGCCGAGCCGAAGGAGGCTTCGCCAGCGACAGTGTGTTACCGACTTTTGCGCCGGTAGCGGCGATCATGCTCTGGGGCTCGCCTGGGGCGGGGTCACCCATCCGTCAGGTCGTGCCAGGAGAAAGCGCGACCCCGCCGGGGCGGGTCGCGGTCTGGCGCTGTCAGCGCCAGTTATACAGCTCTTTTCGGAGATTTCGTGCATCGGCTTGACCTGCGCCTGGAAGGCTTTCATCGAGGCCCAGATGCGACCGTTCAGCTCGCTCTGCGCGGCCAGCTCGCCAAGCACCACGTCGGCCTGCTCGCGCATGGCATTCAGCACTTCGTCAGGGAAGCGCTTGAGCTCGGCGCCCTGCTGCTTGAGCTGGTCCAGCGCCATGGCGTTGTTGTAGACGTAGTCATCCAGCATGTCGCGGCTCGCCGCCAGCGCCGCCTCGGTGAGGATGGCGCGCAGGTCATCGGGCAGGCTGTCGAGCGCCTTCTGGTTGACCAGCAACTCCAGCACGGCCTGCGGCTCCTGCCAGCCCGGGTAGTAGTAGTACTTGGCCGCCTTGTGCAGGCCGAACGCCAGGTCGTTATAGGGGCTGACCCAGTCGGAGGCGTCGATGGCGCCGGTCTGCAGGGCCGTGAAGACTTCCCCGCCGGGCATGTTGACGGTGGTGGCGCCCAGACGGCTCAGCACTTCGCCGCCGAGGCCGGGCATGCGGATCTTCAGACCCTGCAGGTCGGCGAGCGAGTTGATTTCCTTGTTGTACCAGCCGCCCATCTGCATGCCGGTGTTGCCCACGACCATCGGCTTGACGCCATAGGGCGCATACGCCTCGTCCCAGAATTTCTGGCCGTCGCCGCGGGTCAGCCAGGCGTTCATTTCGCTGGTGGACAGGCCGAACGGAACCGAGGTGAAGAACTGCGCCGTGGGCACCTTGCCCTTCCAGTAATAGGCGGCGCCATGGCCGAGTTCGGCGGTGCCGCGCGAAACGGCATCGAATACCTCGAGCGCGGGCACCAGCTCGCCCGCGGCGTAGACCTTGATGGTCAGCCGACCGTCGCTCATGGTGTTGACCCGATCGGCCAGGCGCTGGGCCGCGGTGCCCAGGCCGGGATAGTTCTTCGGCCAGGCGGTGACCATCTTCCAGTTGAAGGTCTTCGGCGCTTCGCTGGCGGTGGCCTGCGGCTCGGCGCCGGATTCGACCTTCTTCTCGTCGTTGCAGCCGGCAAGACCAAGGGCCGCAAGCAAGGCAGCGGCGGCACCAAACAAGTGGCGACGTTTCATCAGTGGGTTTTCCTTTGCAGAATTATTAGTATCGGGTCGAGGTTGACGTTAACGTCATAGCGCTTCCAGTTTGGCATAACTGAGCATCAACCACTTGCTCCCTTCGCTCTCGAAATTCACCTGCACGCGTGCCTGCGCGCCGGCGCCTTCGAAATTGAGAATGGTGCCCTCGCCGAACAGCGAGTGGCGCACGCGCTGGCCGAGGTTGAAGGGCGTCTCCGGCACATTGGCGCCGTCGAACAGCGAGCCGCCGCCCATGCCGCGACTATTGAAGCTGCGGCTGACGGTGTTGCTCAGGCGCACTTCGCTGATCAGCGCCGGTGGCAGTTCGCGGATGAAGCGCGACACCTTGTTGTAGGTCTCGCTGCCATAGAGCCGCCGAGTCTCGGCATAGGTGACGATCAGTTGCTGCATGGCACGGGTGATGCCGACGTAGGCCAGGCGGCGCTCTTCTTCCAGCCGGCCCGGCTCTTCCAGGCTCATCTTGTGCGGGAACAGGCCTTCTTCCATGCCCACCAGGAACACCAGCGGAAACTCCAGGCCCTTGGCGCTGTGCAGCGTCATCAGCTGGACGCTGTCCTCGTGGTCGCCGGCCTGCTGCTCGCCGGCCTCCAGCGAGGCGTGGTCGAGGAAGGCGGCCAGCGGCGTCTGTTCGTCTTCCTCGCCTTCGCTGTAGTTGTCGAACGCGCGTGCGGCGGAAACCAGTTCTTCGAGGTTTTCCACTCGCGCCTGGGCCTTTTCGCCCTTTTCGTCGCGGTGGTAGGCCAGCAGGCCGGACTGCTCGATGACCAGCTGCGCCATGCTGTGCAGCGGCAGGCCCTCGACCTTGAGCGCGAGGGTGTCGATCAGCTCGACGAAACCGTTCAGCGCGCTGGCGGCGCGGCCGGAGACCACCTTGGTCCCGACGGCCTGGTGCAGCGCGGCCCACATGGACGTTTCCTGCTGGCGCGCCAGCTGGCGCAGGATTCGACCGTCTTTTCGCCGATGCCGCGCGCCGGCACGTTGATCACCCGCTCCAGCGCCGCGTCGTTGTCGCGCGCCTGGATCAGCCGCAGGTAGGCCATGGCGTTCTTGATCTCGGCGCGCTCGAAGAAGCGCTGGCCGCCATAGATGCGGTAGGGGGATGCGCTCGCGCAGCAGCGCCTCTTCCAGCACCCGTGACTGCGCGTTGGAGCGGTAGAGGATGGCGATCTCGCTGCGGCTCAGGCCATCACGGATGGCCTTCTCGATGCTCTCGACCACGTAGCGGGCTTCGTCGTGTTCGTTGAAGGCCGCGTAGAGGCTGATCGGCTCACCCTCGCAGCCTTCGGTCCACAGCTCCTTGCCGAGGCGACCCTGGTTGTTGGCGATGAGCGCGTTGGCGGCCTTGAGGATGCAGGCGGTGGAGCGGTAGTTCTGCTCCAGGCGGATGGTTTCGGCGTCCTGGAAGTCTTCGCTGAACTGGTGCAGGTTCTCGACCCGTGCGCCGCGCCAGCCGTAGATCGACTGATCGTCGTCGCCGACTACCATCAGGCTTTCGCCGCCCTTGGCCAGCAGGCGCAGCCAGGCGTACTGCACGGCGTTGGTGTCCTGGAACTCGTCGACGAGGATGTGGCGGAAGCGTCTCTGGTAATGGTCGAGCAGGCCCGGATTGTCGCGCCACAGGTCCAGCGCGCGCAGCAGCAGCTCGGAGAAGTCGATCACCCCGGCGCGCGCGCAGGCTTCTTCGTAGGCCTGGTAGATGCTCAGCATGGTGGTCAGGAAGAGGTCGCCGTTGGCCTGGATGTGCTGCGGGCGCAGGCCTTCGTCCTTCTGTCCGTTGATCCACCATTGCGCCTGGCGCGCCGGCCAGCGCTGCTCGTCCAGGCCGAGCTCGCGGATCACCCGCTTGACCAGCCGTTGCTGGTCGTCGGAGTCGAGGATCTGGAAGTTTTCCGCCAGCTTGGCCTCGCGCCAGTGGGCGCGCAGCAGGCGATGCGCCAGGCCGTGGAAGGTGCCGACCCACATGCCCTGCGGGTTGACCTTCATCAGTTGCTCGATGCGTTGGCGCATCTCGGCGGCAGCCTTGTTGGTAAAGGTCACTGAAAGAATCGAATGCAATGATGCCCGTTCGACCTGGTGCAGCCAGGCGATGCGGTGCACCAGCACACGGGTCTTGCCCGAGCCGGCACCGGCGAGAACCAGTTGGCGGCCCAGCGGCGCGGCCACGGCCTGGCGCTGGGCATCGTTGAGAGAGTTCAGGAGAAGCGAGAGATCGTCGTGCATGGCGGCCATTCTAGCCGGAAACCGCGCCGAACCGCTCGCGCACCGGACGGATGCCGGCCATGCCTGCGACAGTCCGGGTCTAGGCGTGTGCCCGGACGAGGCGTAGGGTCTGGCTCAAGGTTTGCTGCCGTCGGGCCGATGCCATGGGATGGTGCATGTCTTTGGTCGGAGCGGGCTGTCATCCTCCGCTAGCAACGTGCCATTATCGAGCAGTGAACGCGTCGCCTGGCTCCAACGAACACGTACAACAAGAACTCGCCATGATCGATTCCGTCCATTCCACCCAATCAACGTCGATGGCCGGCACCCCGGCTGCCGTCGACGACGATGTCGATCAGCAGACCGAGCGTACCCGGCTGCTCTACCAGGGCTCGCGGGTGTCTCTGCTGCTGCTGGCACTGGCCTGCGTGGTGTTCGTGACCTTGCTCTGGGACCGGGTCGCACGGCTGGAGCTGCTGCTCTGGGCCGCTGTGACCTCAACCCTGATCCTGCTGCGGCTGCAGCAGACCCTGGCCTTTCAGCGTGCCGAGCCGGCCGATCGACAGCGCCCCTGGTGGTTGCGCTCGTTCCTGGTGAGCAGCGCGGCGAGTGCGCTGATGCTGTCCTACGCGATCATCGAGCTGGCCCCGGTCGAGGACTTTCTCACCCAGGCGGCGCTGTTCGGTTCGCTTGGCTCGGTGATCTTCGCCGGCAGCGTGGCCTGCGGCGTGTCCTTGCGGGCCTTCGGTGCCTTTGCCATTCCCAGCCTGTTGCCCGCGGCGGCGGTGCTGCTCGGCAGCGGCGAGCCGCAGCTGCAGGGCTGGGGTGTGCTGGCGAGCATCGTGCTGATCACGCTGTGCATGATCGCTTGGCAGATCAACCGACTCCTGACCTCGAGCTTTCAGCAACGCCTCGATAATCAACGGCTGATCAAGCGGCTCGAGCGGATGCGCGAGGAATCCAGCCAGCTCAACGACGAACTGGCCCGCGAGATCGAGCAGCGCCGGCACGCCGAAATCATGCTGCGCGAAGCCTTCGACGGGCTCGAGCAGCGGGTCATCGAGCGTACCGCCGAGCTGCGCGAGAGCGAGGCACGGTTGATCCTGGCGATGGAAGCCAGCGAACTGGGCATGTGGGATTGGGACCTGACATGCAACGAGGTGCACCTGTCGCGCATGGAGGCCATCTTCGGCGATGGCCAGCACAGCCGCCTGCGCCTAGTCGAGCAGAAACGCCCCGAGCTGCATCCGGACGATGCCGAGCGGGTCCAGCGGGACATGATCGCGCACCTCAAGGGCGAGACCGAAACCTATGTCGTGCAGTACCGCGGACTGCGGATCGACGGTAGCCCCGTCTGGATCGAGGACCGCGGTCGCGTCATCGAGCGCGACGCCAACGGGCGCGCACTGCGCATGATCGGTACGCGACGTGACATCAACGAAAGTCGCCGCCAGGCCGAACAGTTGCGCCTGGCCGCCACGGTGTTCGAGGCGGCGGGCGAGGGGATGGCGATCATGGATCCCGACTTCCGTCTGCTCGCAGTCAACCAGGCCTGCTGCAACCTGTCGGGGTTCAGTCGCGAGGAGCTAATCGGGCGGAGTGTCGCGGTGCTGGCCAGCTCCGAGGACAGTCGCCAGCAGTACGCCGTGATTCGCGAGGCCCTCGCCCAGCAGGGGAGCTGGCAGGGCGAGTTAATCGAGACGCGCAGGAACGGCGAAGTCTACCCACAGTGGGCGCAGATGCGCGTCGTCCACGACAGTCAGGGGAAGGTGACCAATGTGGTGGCCTTCGTTTCCGATCTCAGCGTGCGGCGCCAGGTCGAGGAGCGCTTGCGCTACCTCACCCATTACGACGAACTGACCGGGCTGGCCAACCGCGGTCTGCTCAAGGCGCGTCTGAACGAAGCCTGCGAGCGCAACCGTACGAGTAACCGGGGGCTGGCGGTGCTCTACGTTGATCTGGACCGCTTCAAGGTGCTCAACGAGAGCCTCGGCCATGAAGTGGCGGACCAGCTGTTGCGGGAGGTGTCACGACGCCTGTCGCACACGCTGTCCGACGCCGACACCATCGCCCGTCTGTCCGGCGACGAGTTCGTCGTGGTGCTCGAGGGTTATGGCAGTCTCGCCGCCCTGGCCCACAGCGGCAGTCGGCTGCTGTCGCGGATCAGCAAGCCGATCCAGCTGGGCGACCAGGACCTGGTGGTCAGCGCCTCCATCGGCGTCAGCCTGATGCCGGACAACGCGCGTGACGCGACGGCGCTGCTGCTGCAGGCCAACATGGCGATGAAGCACGCCAAGCACCTGGGCGGCAACACGCTGCAGTTCTTCACCGAGCGGCTGCAGGGGTCGAGCCTGGAGAACCTGCAGCTGGAAAACCAGCTGCGCCGCGCCCTCGAGGAAGGCCAACTGGAGGTCTTCTACCAGCCGCGATTGAATGTCGAATCCGACTGCCTGGACGCCGCCGAGGCGCTGGTGCGTTGGCGGCATCCGAAAAAGGGCCTGCTTGCGCCGGGCTATTTCATCCATCTGGCCGAAGAGACCGGCCTGATCATCCCGCTGGGTGAGTTCGTGCTCAGGCAGGCGTGCCGGCAGGCCCGGCAATGGCAGCTCGATGGGCTCGCCGAGATCCGTGTGTCGGTGAACCTATCGGTCAAGCAGTTGCGCCAGGGCAATTTCATCACCCTGGTGCGCCAGGTACTGGAGGAGACCGGCTTGCCCCCGACCGACTCGAACTGGAGCTGACCGAGAGCCAGCTGCTCGATGACGTCGACAACGCCATCAGTATCAGCGAGCAGTTGCGGGCACTGGGCGTGAAGCTCGCCATCGACGACTTCGGTACCGGCTATTCCTCGCTCAGCTACCTCAAGCGGTTCCCGGTGGACTACGTGAAGATCGATCGCTCCTTCGTTTCCGAGCTGACGCAGGAAGGTGAGGACTCGGCCATCGTTCGCGCCATCATCGCCATGGTTCACAGCCTCGACCTGAAGGTGGTGGCCGAGGGCGTCGAAACCCAGGCGCAGATGGATTTCCTCAAGGCCCACGGCTGTGACGAAATGCAGGGCTACCTGATCAGCCGGCCGGTGCCGGCGGCCGAGTTCGTAAGGTTGTTGGGGTAAAGGGGCGCGGGACATCCTGGATGATGGCTTGAGGCTTGAGGCTTGAGGCTTGAGGCTTGAGGCTTGAGGCTTGAGGCTTGAGGCTTGAGGCTGACGCTTCGTCCACGCACCCGGCGGCTTTCGTAGGGGCGAATTGATTCGCCCAACGACCCGGCACGCCGCAGCGCCATCAGATGACCCCTCGGGTCCCCTCGGCCTCATGCGGCGCGCCGTGCCTTTCAGCCGCGGGTGGTGCTGCCGTCCAGTTCGCGCATCAGCAGTGCGTAGCGCAGGTCGACGTCGTCCGGCACCGGGAGGTAGAGGACGTGGCCGTCGCCCGGGGCGATGTCGGTGCGTTCGCCGTTTTTCTTCTGCAGATGCTCAAGGGTGAAGTTCAGGTTGCCCTGCGGCGTCATCAGCTCCAGCCGGTCGCCGACGGCGAAGCGGTTCTTGACGATCACCTCGGCCAGGCCGTTGCGCCGTTCGCCGGTCAGTTCGCCGACGAACTGCTGGCGCTCGGAGAGCGAGAAGCCGCGTTCGTAGTTCTGGTATTCGTCGTGTACGTGACGGCGCAGGAAGCCCTCGGTGTAGCCGCGGTGGGCCAGGGATTCGAGGGTGTCCATCAACGACTTGTCGAACGGACGGCCGGCCAGGGCGTCATCGATGGCCTTGCGGTAGACCTGTGCGGTGCGCGCCACGTAGTAATGGCTCTTGGTGCGGCCCTCGATCTTCAGCGAGTGCACGCCCATCTGCACCAGCCGCTCGACATGCTGCACGGCGCGCAGGTCCTTGGAGTTCATGATGTAGGTGCCGTGTTCGTCCTCGGTCGCCTCCATGAACTCGCCGGGCCGCGAGACATCCTCGAGCAGGAACACCTTGTCGGTGGGCGCGCCGACGCCCAGGGTCGGGTTGCCCTGCGCCTCGACCGGCTGCACGGCGATGGGCGCGTAGAGGTGAACCGAGTTGCCCAGTTCGTCCTCCTTGGCCTCGTGGGTCTTGTATTCCCAGCGGCAGGCGTTGGTGCAGGTGCCCTGGTTGGGGTCGCGCTTGTTGATGTAGCCCGACAGCAGGCAGCGACCCGAATAGGCCATACACAGCGCGCCGTGGACGAACACTTCCAGCTCCATGCCCGGCACCTGTTCGCGGATGTCGCCGATCTCCTCCAGCGACAGCTCGCGGGAAAGGATCACCCGGGAGACGCCCTGGCTTTCCCAGAACTTCACCGTCGCCCAGTTCACCGCGTTGGCCTGCACCGAGAGGTGGATGGTCTGCTGCGGAAAATGCTGGCGTACCAGCATGATCAGGCCCGGGTCGGACATGATCAGCGCGTCCGGCCCCATTGCCACCACCGGCTCCAGGTCCTTGATGAAGGTCCTGAGCTTGGCGTTGTGCGGGGCGATGTTGACCACCACGTAGAACTGCTTGCCCAGCGCGTGGGCCTCGTCGATGCCGACCTTGAGGTTGGCGTGGTCGAACTCGTTGTTGCGTACGCGCAGGCTGTAACGTGGTTGCCCGGCATACACCGCATCGGCGCCGTAGGCGAAGGCATAACGCATGGATTTGAGGGTGCCGGCAGGCGACAGCAGTTCGGTGCGCAGGGAACTCATGGTGGGATGGCTCGGTATACCAACAAGAAAGGTGTGGGATTCTACCGGGTTTGGCCGCGCCTGTTCGCCTCTGTCAGTGACGTCATGGCGAACTCCAGCGCTCGGCGCAAGTCATCACTAGATAGGCAGGGCTTGGTCGACTCTCCCGATGCCGACGCGAGCCACCCGTGAATCCACCGGAGGCCCGCGTGAACGTCACCACCGTCGATGCCAGAGGCAGCCTGATCGCCGCGATATTTCTGGGCGTCGGCCTGATGGCGGCAGTCGACGAGATCATCTTTCATCTGGTGCTCGCCTGGCACCACTTCTTCGATCGCTCCACCCTGGCCGTCTCGTTGCTGTCCGATGGGCTCCTGCACGCCGCCGAGTTGCTCATGCTGGCGGCCGGCTTTCGCTTGTTCCTCACGCTCAGCCGCCGAGGCGCGCTGTCGCGCATGCATGCCTGGGCCGGCTTGTGTTTCGGCGCCGGCGGCTTCCAGCTTTTCGACGGGCTGGTCAACCACAAGCTGCTGCGTCTGCATCAGGTGCGGTACGTCGATCAGCTCTGGCCGTACGACCTGGCGTGGAACGGCTTCGGCGCGCTGCTGCTGGTGATCGCGTACCTGATCTGGCAGCGCGCACGTCGGGAGACGATCGACCAATGACGCATCAGGCGCATCTGCTTGCCCTCAGCGGCATGTTCATCCTGGTGCTGATGACGATCGGGCTATGGTTCGCGTATCTGCTTGGCGTCCGTGCGCAGCGCCGCGCCCGCAAGGGCTGGAGCTGCTGGCGGCTGGGCAGTTTCAGCCTCGGTTGCGGCCTGCTGGTGATCGCGCTGTCGCCGTCCATGGTCGAGTGGGGGCATAACGATCTGCGTGGCCACATGACGCAGCACCTGCTGCTGGGCATGTTCGCGCCCATCGCGCTGATGCTCGGCACCCCTGGCACCCTGCTGCTGCGCAGCGTACCGGTGGTGCGCGCCAGGCGCATCATGCAGCTCGCCGGGACGCCGCCGGCACGCTGGCTGAGTCACCCGGTGACGGCGCTGGTGCTGGATATCGGCGGGCTTTATCTGCTGTACCTGACGCCGCTGTATCAGTTGAGCTTCAGTGAACCGCTGGTGCATGTCTGGCTGCACCTGCATTTCGTGCTGGCCGGTTATCTGTTCTGCTGGTCCATCGCCGGCCCCGACCCGGCACCGCATCGCCCGGGCATGTTCGTCAGGCTGGTGGTGCTCTTTGCGGCGATCGCTGCGCACTCGACACTGGGCAAGCTGATGTACGCCCACGGTTTCCCCAAGGATGCCGGGCATTCGCTGGCGGAAATCGAAGCGGCGGCGCAACTGATGTATTACGGCGGGGATCTGGCCGAGCTGTTGCTGGCGCTGGTGTTCTTCGCGACCTGGTATCGCCACCGCCATGCTCCGGACAACGACTGGCAGACGGCAGACCGCCGGGCCCAGCAGTAGCCGGGCCCGGCGGTGGGTCGCACACGCGTGGGCGGTCGGTCAGGCCGCGGCGATCACGTCGCCATGGTTTTCAGGCTCGATCAATGCGCGGTGCAGTGCGGCGACGGCGTCGTCGTAGTCTTCCTCGTTGACCACGCACTGCATTTCCACCTGGCGGATCGACTGGTGCACCGCCTGGATGCTGATGCCGGCGCCTGCCAGGGCTGCGACGGTCTTGGCGAGGATGCCCTTGACCTTGAGGTCCGAGCCGATCGCCGAAACGATGGCCACGTTGTGCACGGTGACCTCCGCCGCCGGGTACTTCTCCTCGATGAGGCGTGCGGCGCGGTTGATCAGCTTGCGCGAACCCGAGGCATAGTAGGTGATGCTGTTGGCGTCGGAGTCCTTGTTGACGACATAGAGGCGCAACTGCTTGAGCATCCGACTGATCTCGATGTCGTAGCCGACGTCGCCGAGCATGTCCTGGTCGAAGACCTCGATACCGAATACGTCCTTGCGCCCGGCGATGATTTCGACGCACGGCCGCTCGCTCTTGTAGTCCTGACTGATGAGCGTGCCGGCATGGTCGGGCTCGAAGGCATTCTTGATGCGCAGCTCGATGCCGGCGCGGCGCAGCGTCTTGGCCGCACGCGGGTGGATCGCCTCCATGCCGAGATTCGACAACTGGTCGGCCACGTCATAGTTGGTGCGGCCGATGGTGACCACCTTGTCGGCACCCACCAGGTTCGGATCGGCGCTGGAAAGGTGAAACTCCTTGTGGATGATCGCCTCGCGCGCACCGGTGGCCGCGGCGATCTGGGCGAAGGTGATCTCGCTGTAGCCGCGGTCGAAGGTGTTCATCAGGCCTTCGCTGCAATGGGTGTAGCCGGTGGCGACTACCAGCTCGCGCGCCAGGTCGACCTCGGCGAAGCTCTCGCGCACCATTTCCTCGAAGGGCAGCGGCGCATCGCGGTGCCAGCCGGTCAGGTCGACCATCTTGGCGTTGACGCCACGGTGCTTGATCGCCAGCACCGAATTGAAGGCGCTGTGCGCTTCGCCGAGGGAGGCGAGCATCTCGCGGACCTTCATCAGGTGCTCGTCGAGCTGGAAGTGGCCATAGGCGCACAGGCGCTGCAGGCTGCTCATGCACTCGCGGGCATCGTCGATGCGCGCGTTGATGAATTGGTTGGCCGCGCGCAGTTCGAATTCGGTCTGGAACAGTTCGGCGTTCTTCTCGACCATCTTCTGCCGCACGCCTTCGAGCGCGTCGAGCCAGGCGCCTTCGTTGCGGGCGTCGGCGAAGCGCTGGTAGACCCCGGGTTCGCCGGTCTTCTTGTGTTCCAGCAGCAGGTTGGTCATGCCGCTGTAGGCGGACACGACGAAGACGCGCTGGTAGAGGGCGTCACCCGTTCGCTGGCCGATGAAGATGTTGCTCAGCAGTTCATCGAAGCGGCTCATGGAGGTGCCGCCGATTTTTTCTACGGTATGCATCGATTCAACGTCCCGTCTTGGGGGTGAATGTCATCCCTGGGCCGCGCCATCTGGCCGGCCGACAAAGATCAGGCCCAAGAATGGGCCTGATATGAACAGTCAGAGATACGTTTGTTTCTGGATCTGCAGCGGCTCGAAATCCTCGCGCTCGGCAACGAAGGCCGGGCGGGGCGAAAGGCCGCAGTACGGGGCCTGCGCGGCATTATCCACATGGTTGTAGACGTAGAACAGATTGCTGCGCGCGCTCGGCGTGATGTTGCTGTTCGAACCGTGCATGGTGTTGCAATCGAAGAACACCACGGTGCCCGCCGGGCCGGTGGCGGTGTCGATGCCATAGCGGTCGGCGAGTTGCGTCAGGCTGTCGTGATCCGGCACGCCGAACTCCTGCTTGCGCAGGGACTTCTCGTAGTGATTCTCCGGTGTGGCACCGACGCAGCGGACGAAATGCTTGTGCGAGCCGGGGACCAGCATCAGCGGGCCGTTGTGCGGCTCGTTGTCGGTGAGCAGGATCGAGCAGCTCAGGGTGCGCATGCGCGGCAGGCCGTCCTCGACATGCCAGGTCTCGAAGTCCGAGTGCCAGTAGAACTCCTTGCCGGTGAAGCCGGGCTTGAAGTTCATGCGCGACTGATGGACATAGATGTCACCGCCGAGGATGAAGCTGGCGATACCGGCGGTGCGCTCGTCGGCGGCGATCCGCGCGAACAGCGCGTTGTCCTTGTGAATGGCGAACACCGAGCGGATCGCGCCGCTGTCGGGTTCCTTGATGGTCTTGCCGGACTCGGCCACCGCCGGGTCCTGGCGCATGCGGTCGAGTTCTTCGCGAAAGAGCGCGACTTCCTCGGCGCTGAAGAGGTTGGGGATGACCAGGTAGCCGTCGCGCTCGAAACCTTCGATCATTTCCGGCGAAATCGGGGCGTCGGTCAGGTCGTGGCGGTAGACAACCGGATCCAGACGCTCCTGCCAGCTGGGTTCGTCCTGCTGGCGCGAAGGGTACAGGTCGGCTTGCACGGGGTTCACGTTCGCTCTCCTTTCTATTCCTTCGGTCTTTTGGGACGGGGCGGATGGCTCCGCGCCCTGTTCCAAGTCTCAAACGGTTTCGGCTTCGAGCGGGTAGACGCCGCTTTCGTCGTGTACTTCCTTACCGTTGAGCGGCGGGTTGAACACGCAGGCCATCTTCATGTCCTCGCTTCCGCCGCGCAGCAGGTGCTCGTCGTGCTTGTCGAGGATGTACAGGGTGCCGGGCTCGATCTTGTAGATCTTGCCGTCGGCGATGGTTTCCACCTCGCCGTTACCGCTGATGCAGTACACCGACTCCAGATGGTTCTGGTAGTGGATGTGGGTCTCGGTGTTGGCGTAGATGGTGGTGATGTGGAACGAGAAGCCCATCTTGTCGTCCTTGAGCAGCATCCGGGTGCTGTCCCAGGTCTCGGTCTTGATCTTGCGGTTGGACTGCTCGCATTCGGCCAGGGTACGTACGATCATGTTCTGAATCCTCTCAAGAAGCCTGGTGGGCGGCCTGCTCGGACATCACGGCGGCGAACGCCTTGTCCAAGATGCTCATGGCCTTGTCGATCTGCTCTTCGCTGATGACCAGCGGGCAGAGGCACTTGACCACTTCGCTGTGGGCGCCGCTGGTTTCGATGACCAGGCCGTTCTCGAAGGCGTGGCGGCAGATGGCGGCGGCGGTGTCGCCGTCCGGGCAGCTGATGCCGATCATCATTCCGCGACCCTTGACGAACAGGGAGTCCGGACCGTAGCGGCGAACGATCTTGTGCATGCCGTCGGCGATGCGCTTGCCCTTGGCCTTGACGCTATCGGCGAACGCGCTGTCCTTCCAGAAGTGCTCGATGGCAGCGGCCGCGGTGACGAACGCGTGGTTGTTGCCGCGGAAGGTGCCGTTGTGCTCGCCCGGCTTCCACTGGTCCAGCTCCTTGCGCAGCAGCACCATGGCGAACGGCAAGCCGTAGCCAGACAGCGACTTGGACAGGGTGATCATGTCCGGCTTGATGCCCATCTCTTCGAAACTGAAGAAGGTGCCGGTACGGCCGCAACCGGCCTGGATGTCATCGACGATCAGCAGCATCTCGTGCTTGCGGCAGAGTTTTTCCAGCTTGCGGATCCAGTCGGCGGACGCGGCGTTCAGGCCACCTTCACCCTGGACCACCTCGACGATGACCGCGGCGGGCTTGTCGATGCCGCTGGACGGGTCGCTGAGCAGCTTGTCCATCATGCCGATGGTGTTGACCTTGTCGCCGAAATAGTTGGCGTAGGGCATGCGGCTGACGTCGGCCAGGGCCACGCCCGCGGCCCCACGGTGGTGCTTGTTGCCGGTCGCGGCCAGCGCGCCGATGCTGCAGCCGTGGAAGCCGTTGGTGAAGCTGATGATGTTGTTGCGTCCGGTCACCTTGCGCGCCAGCTTCAGCGCGGCCTCGACCGCGTTGGTGCCGGTCGGGCCGGTGAACTGCATGACGTAGTCCATGTTGCGCGGCTTGAGGATCAGGCGATCGAAGGTGGAGAGGAAGTTCTCCTTCGCATCCGAGTACATGTCCAGGCCGTGCGTCAGGCCGTCGGCGGCGATGTAGTCGAGCAGCGCCTGCTTGAGTACCGGATGGTTGTGGCCATAGTTCAGCGTACCGGCACCGGCCAGGAAGTCGATGTAGTGCTTGCCCTCGCGGGTGATCAGTTCAGCGCCACGAGCCTGCTTGAAGACCACGGGGAAGGATCGGCAGTAGCTGCGAACGCCAGATTCGTGCAGTTCGAAAGTTTTCATGCGGTTTCCTCTAGTTCTTCTTCTGAATGGGGTGCGGCGAACGGGCCGGCACGGTAGAGCACTTCGTCTTCGTGCTTGCCGGCGAAATGTTCGGCGCGGGAAAACAGGGTGCGGGTGCTGTAATCGACGCCGAGCTTGGCGAAGGCTTTTTTGAACAGCGCCTGGGAGGCCCCGTTATCCGGCGAGATGGTGGTTTCCAGATTGCACACGCCTTGCTCGTTGGCGACCCGGGCGACCAGGGCCATCAACATGCGTAGCGCCAGCCCCTGACCGCGCATCGACGAGTCGACGGCGACCTGCCAGACGAACAGCGTGTCCGGGCGGGCAGGAGGGCAGTAACCGGAAATGAACCCGACCAGATGACCGTCTGCGTTGACCGCAGCGATGGAGGTGTCGGCGAAATCGGAGCATTGCAGAAGGTTGCAGTACACCGAATTGGTGTCCAGTGGCTGGCAGCGTGCGACCAGCTCATGGAGGGGATAACCGTCGCCGTCGTGGGGGCGACGGAGCGTTACGGTAGGAACACTCAAAACAAAACCTTTTGGGTTGCTGATTGAATCCTTTTCAAGAATAAACACATCGAAAAAAGAATCTCAACCCCAAGGGCGATAGCCGCCGGAGTATGCCAGTTCCCATATCGACGAAGTTGGCCGCTCATCGTGAAAGTTGAACTATTCATGAAACAAGCGAAATGCGCGGCTGAAACTAATCCATCCGGTTCGGAACATCTGTGGCTGATCGGGGAATATTTTCGCCGTGAGACGGTGGCTGCGAAGCGCGAGAATCGGCGATAGCGAAAAGCGCAGGCGATAGATATCCAAGCAATTGATTTATAAGAATATTCTCTAGAGTTCGAGCGCAAGAAAGTTGGGCGCCGAGTACGGCTGTGACCCGTCGGTCGATACGGCGAAAGTTGCTGGCGGAAGCGAGGCCAAATCAGCAGGAAAAGGCTTGGGTTGAACGGCGCTCGCACTACGCGATATTCGCCCGTGCTCGGCCTGGAAAGGCCGACTTCATCCCGTAAATGAAATTTTTATGGCGCGTTAGTTGGTGTGGAGTTTCGAGAGCGTTTCGCGCAAGTTGCCTGGGGGTGGTCGCGTTAGTTGTGGGTAATTCCCCGCAAGCCGCTCTATCGCGGGCCTCACGGGGAACTCCAGGCGAAGCGTGATGCGGTGTTCAGGTGGCCTGGCGCCACCACTGGCGGCCCTGGTGTTCGATCAGGCGGCGCGCCTGCTCGGGGCCGTCGGTGCCGGCCGGGTAGGGGCGTGGTTTGCGATAGTGGCTCTGCCAGCCGCGTAGGATGGGGTCCACCCAGTTCCAGGCCGCCTCGACCTCGTCGCGGCGCATGAACAGTGTCGAGTCACCCTCGATGACGTCCAGCAGCAGCCGCTCATAGGCCTCCCAGCGGCGCGTGCTGCTGAAGGCGTGTGCAAGGTTCAGGTCCAGCTCCACCGGTTCGAGCTGCATGCCCTTACCCGGTGCTTTGGCCATCAGCTGCAGGCTGATGCTTTCCTCGGGCTGCAGGCCGATCACCAGACGGTTGACCTCGCCCTTGCTGAACAGCTGATGCGGCACCTGCTTGAAGGTGATGATGATCTCAGAGCGCTTGCGCGCCATGCGCTTGCCGGTACGCAGGTAGAAGGGCACGCCGGCCCAGCGCCAGTTGTCGATCTCCGCCTTCACCGCGACGAAGGTTTCGGTGTCGCTGTCGTTGTCGACATTTTTCTCGAAGTAGTAGGCCTGCACGTCGTGGCCGCCAATCCGTCCGGCGCCGTACTGGCCGCGCACGGTCTTGTCCTGGACATCGCCCCCGGTGATGGGCTTGAGCGCCTCGAGCACCTTGACCTTCTCGCCGCGGATGGATTTGGCATCGAAGCGCACCGGTGCCTCCATTGCCACCAGGCAGAGCAACTGGAGCAAATGGTTCTGCAGCATGTCGCGCATGGCGCCGGCGTGGTCGTAGTAACTGCCGCGGTTCTCCACGCCCAGCGTCTCGGCCACAGTGATCTGCACATGGTCGATGTGCCCGGCGCGCCAGATGGGTTCAAAGAGCGCGTTGGCGAAGCGCAGGGCCATCAGGTTCTGCACCGTTTCCTTGCCCAGGTAGTGATCGATCCGGTAGATGCGCGATTCAGGAAACACCATGCCGATCGCTTCATTGATCTCCAACGCCGAGTCGAGCGAGTGGCCAATGGGTTTTTCCAGCACGATGCGCGGGTTTTCCCGGCGAGGCCGGCGCTCTCCAGATTCGAAGCGATGGGCACGAAGAGGGTGGGCGCGGTCGCCAGGTAATGCACGCGCACGCGGCCTTCGGCCTGGCCGAGGTAATGGGCGAGGCGGATGAATTCGCTGCGCTGGGAGGCGTCCATGGCGAAATAGTCGAGGCGCTGGCTGAACCTGTCCCAGACCGCGGGCTCGAAGTCGCTACGCGCGATTTCGGCCCGGGCATGACGCTCGGTCAGGGCGAGGTAAGCATCGCGGTCGATGTCCTGCCGGGCGAGCGCGATGATCCGCACATCGTCGTGCAGCCGGTTTTCGCGGTGCAGGTGATAGAGCGCCGGGATGAGTTTGTGTAGCGCCAGGTCGCCGGTGCCGCCAAACACCAGCATGTCGCAGGAAATGGACACAGCATCGCTCCTCAGAGGGTGGATGGGCTCGATGGGCAGGCGTCGCGGGTGGGGCTCGGATGGGTGGGGCCGAGCCTCATTGCCCGCGCTTTCGGCTGCTTTGGCCTTGTCTTGCCTGCCTCGCTTGCGTTTTCAACCGCCAGCAGTTGGGCGATACTGCGTCGCTTGTAGTATAACTACAAGCCCACTACACCCAGCCGGCACGTCTGGACCGAGCATGCAGCCACGCTCGATCAGGCTGTCAGGTACTGATCATAGCGAGTCCCGAACGTGAACCTGCTGCAACACATCGCCCAATCGAGAAGCTCGCTGCGCAAGTCGGAACTCAAGGTCGCCGACCATGTGTTGCTCGATCCGGCGGCCGTGATGCATAGCTCCATGGCAGATCTCGCCCACACGGTCGGGGTGAGCGAGCCGACCATCGTCCGCTTCTGTCGCGCCATCGGTTGCCTGGGCTTCCAGGATCTGAAGCTCAAGCTCGCGCAGAGCCTCGCCGCCGGCGCCAGCTTCGGTCAGTTCGCCATCAGTGAGAACGATTCGGTCACCGATTTCGCGCTGAAGATCTTCGACACCACGCTGCATACGCTGATGGAGGTGCGCGAGCGACTCGACCCGGACGCGCTGGAGCGAGCGGTGAAGGCCATGGCGGCGGCCGAGCGTGTCGAGTTCTATGGCTTCGGCGCGTCCGGCGCGGTGGCCACCGATGCGCAGCACAAGTTCTTCCGCCTGTTGCTCAGCGCGGCGGCGTATTCCGATCCGCACATGCAGGCGATGTCCGCGGTCACGCTGAAACCGACCGACGTGGCGATCTGCATCTCGCAGTCCGGGCGCTCGAAGGACCTGCTGATCACCGCCAATGTGGTTCGCGAGACAGGGGCCACGCTGATCACCCTCTGCCCGAGCCAGACGCCACTGGCGGAGCTGGCGACCATCAACCTGGCGATCGACGTTCAGGAAGACACCGAAATCTACACCCCGCTGACCTCGCGCATCGCGCACCTGGTGGTCATCGACGTGCTGGCGATGGGCGTCGCCATGGCGCGCGGGCCGAGCCTGGTCAACCACCTCAAGAGCGTCAAGCGCAGCTTGCGCAGCCTGCGCCTGTCGCCCAAATCGGTGAAGGCGCATGAAGACTAGCCGCTGGGCGACGGTCATCACCCTGTCATCTCGCTGACCTCATGCCGTCACGCGGTGCTCTGATGCTGGAACTCCCACCTTCTGTTTCGGGAGAAAGCGCATGGCCCCGCACCGCGAAGCTCACGTCAACCTCGATGCCCGTACCCGTCGCAAGTTGCAGGACGAACGCCGCATGTATTTCCGGCGTGCGATCGAAAGCTATGACGAACAGCGGCAACTGCAGGCCCAGCTGACCGAATTCCCCGACCTGATGATGATCAGCCCGATGCTCGATGGGCTGTCGGAGCGGCGTCAAAGCGTGTAGCCAGGGCGCTGATCCGCGCCCGCTCGGCGCGGATGAACGCGAAGAACGCTTGCGCCACCGGGCTGAGACGCTTGCCGCGCGGATGAACCACGCACCAGCTGCGGTACAGCGGTAGTTCCTGCACCGGCAGCTCGCACAACAGGCCGTGCGCCACCTCCAGGTGCACGGCATGGCGCGGCATCAGCGCCACGCCCAGTCCGGCCACCACGGCTTCGCGCAGCGCATCGAGCGAGGCGACCTGGGTCGTCTGGGCGAAGTGGGCGCGCTTCTGCCTGAGGTAGTCCTCGCTGGCCTTGCGTGTGCCTGAGCCAGGCTCGCGGACCAGCAATGGATAGGCGGTCAGGTCCTGCAATGTGAGGTCGCCTATCTGGCACAGCGGATGGCCCGCCGGGGCGACTGCAACGATCGGGTTGTCCAGGAATGGCATGAACTCGAGGTCCATGTCGGTCGGCACCTGCGACATGATCAGCAGGTCGTCGCGGCTCACCGACAGCCGTTTGACCGCTTGCGCATGGTTGACCACCACCAGTTCGAGATTGACCTCGGGATGTTGCCGCTTGAAGGCGGAGAACAGGTGCGGGGTGATGTACTTGGCGCTCGATTCGACGGCCAGGTTGAGCTGGCCTTGCAGCGAGCCCTGCAGATCGGAGAGTTGCATGTCGAGGCTGTCCAGCCGGCCGAAGATATCGGTGCTGGCACGCTGCAGTGCTTCGGCGGCCGGGGTGAGGTAGAGCTTCCTGCCGAGGTATTCGAACAGTGGCTGGCCGATCAGCTCCTCGAGCTGGCGAATCTGCAGGCTCACCGCCGGTTGGGTCAGCGCCATCTCGTCTGCAGCACGGCTGTAGGAGCGGCTTTCGCATACCGCTCGGAAGACCTGTAGCTGACGCAATGTCAGCCTCATCATGGTTTTTCGCATAGTGTTCGCTGCCTTTTTTCGTGCCGTAATCCGGCTCGGCTGGTCAACTGCCGCAGGCGCGCGCCAGCCTTGCAACGCCATCTATAAGTAATTACTTATTCAGCATCAAACTATTATTCATTTCAATTAATCGTACCGGCGGGCGTAGGGTTTGAAGGCTTGCACGGCGTGCAGGCACGAATGTCCTCAGTGGACACCGCTCATCGACCGAAGGGAATGACAGCGTGATCAAGAAGCTGCTGATCGCCAATCGCGGTGAAATCGCCGTCCGCATCGTGCGGGCCTGTGCCGAAATGGGCGTGCGCTCAGTGGCGGTTTTCGCCGAGCCGGACCGTCACGCGCTGCACGTCAAGCGTGCTGATGAAGCCTATTTCATCGGTGACGACCCCCTTGCCGGCTACCTCAACCCCCGCAAGCTGGTGAATCTGGCCGTGGAGACCGGTTGCGATGCCTTGCACCCGGGGTACGGCTTCCTGTCTGAGAACGCCGAGCTTGCCGAGATATGCGCCGAACGCGGGATCAAGTTCGTTGGCCCCAAGGCTGACGTGATCCGCCGCATGGGCGACAAGACCGAGGCGCGGCGCAGCATGATCAAGGCCGGTGTGCCGGTTACGCCCGGCACCGAAGGCAACGTCGCCAGCGCCGAGCAGGCCCTGGCCGAAGCCGAACGCATCGGCTATCCGGTGATGCTCAAGGCGACATCCGGCGGTGGCGGGCGCGGTATTCGCCGCTGCAATACGCCCGAAGAGCTGGCTCAGGCCTATCCGCGGGTGATCTCCGAGGCCACCAAGGCGTTCGGCAGCGCCGATGTTTTCCTCGAAAAGTGCATCGTCGAGCCCAAGCACATCGAAGCGCAGATCCTTGCCGACAGCTTCGGCAATACCGTGCACCTGTTCGAGCGCGATTGCTCGATCCAGCGCCGCAATCAGAAGCTCATCGAAATCGCCCCGAGCCCGCAGCTCACGCCCGAGCAGCGTGCCTACATCGGCGACCTGGCGGTACGCGCCGCCAAGGCGGTGGGCTACGAGAACGCCGGCACCGTGGAGTTCCTGCTCGCCGAAGGCGAGGTGTACTTCATGGAGATGAACACCCGGGTACAGGTGGAACACACCATCACCGAGGAAATCACCGGCATCGATATCGTCCGCGAGCAGATCCGCATCGCCTCCGGCCTGCCGCTCTCGGTCAAGCAGGAAGACATCCAGTATCGCGGCTTCGCCCTGCAGTTCCGCATCAACGCCGAGGAGCCGCGCAACAACTTCCTGCCCTGCTTCGGCAAGATCACCCGCTACTACGCCCCCGGCGGCCCGGGCGTGCGCACCGACACGGCGATCTACACCGGCTACACCATTCCGCCGTACTACGACTCCATGTGCCTGAAGCTGATCGTCTGGGCGTTGACCTGGGAAGAAGCGCTGGCCCGCGGCTCGCGCGCACTGGACGACATGCGCGTACAAGGCGTGAAGACCACCGCGACCTACTATCAGCAGATCCTCGCCAACCCGGATTTTCGCAGCGGGCAGTTCAACACCAGCTTCGTCGACAACCATCCGGAGCTGCTGAACTACTCGATCAAACGCAAGCCGGGCGAGCTGGCCCTGGCCATCGCTGCCGCCATCGCCGCCCACGCAGGACTGTGAGGAACGAACCATGACTGTTCAGAAGAAAATCACCGTAACCGACACCATCCTGCGCGATGCCCATCAGTCGCTGATTGCCACCCGCATGCGCACCGAGGACATGCTGCCCATCTGCGAAAAGCTCGACTGTGTCGGCTACTGGTCGCTGGAAGTCTGGGGCGGGGCGACCTTCGATGCCTGCGTGCGCTTCCTCAAGGAAGATCCCTGGGAGCGCCTGCGCCAGCTCAAGGCGGCGCTGCCGAACACCCGGCTGCAAATGTTGCTGCGTGGGCAGAACCTGCTGGGTTACCGGCACTATGCCGACGATGTGGTCGAGGCGTTCTGCGCCAAGGCGGCCGAGAACGGCATCGACGTGTTTCGCATCTTCGATGCGATGAATGACGTCCGGAACCTGGAGACCGCCATCCGCGCGGTCAAGAAGACCGGCAAGCACGCCCAGGGCACCATCGCCTACACCACCAGCCCGGTGCATACCGTCGAGCTCTTCGTCGAACAGGCGCGGGCGATGCGTGACATGGGTGTCGACTCCATCGCCATCAAGGACATGGCCGGCCTGCTGACGCCATTCGCCACGGGCGACCTGGTCCGCGCGCTGAAGGCCGAGATCGATCTGCCGGTGTTCATCCATTCCCACGACACGGCGGGCGTAGCCAGCATGTGTCAGCTCAAGGCCATCGAGAATGGCGCCGACCACATCGACACCGCGATCTCCTCCATGGCCTGGGGCACCAGCCACCCCGGCACCGAGTCCATGGTCGCCGCGCTGCGGGGCACGCCCTATGACACCGGCCTCGATCTGGAACTGATCCAGGAGATCGGGCTGTACTTCTATGCGGTGCGCAAGAAGTACCACCAATTCGAGAGCGACTTCACCGGCGTCGACACCCGCGTGCAGGTCAATCAGGTGCCGGGCGGGATGATTTCCAACCTGGCCAACCAGCTCAAGGAGCAGGGCGCGCTCAACCGCATGGACGAAGTGTTGGCCGAGATCCCGCGGGTGCGCAAGGACCTGGGTTACCCACCGCTGGTGACCCCGACCTCACAGATCGTAGGCACCCAGGCCTTCTTCAACGTGCTGGCTGGGGAGCGCTACAAGACCATCACCAACGAGGTGAAGCTCTATCTGCAAGGCGGCTACGGCAAGGCGCCGGGCACTATCGACGCCAAGCTGCAGCGCCAGGCCATCGGCGGCGAAGAGCTCATCGAGGTGCGCCCAGCGGACCTGATCAAGCCCGAGTTGGACAAGTTGCGGCGCGAAATCGGCGCGTTGGCCAAGTCCGAAGAAGACGTGCTGACTTATGCCATGTTTCCCGACATCGGTCGCAAATTCCTCGAGGAGCGCGAGGCCGGCACCCTGGTGCCTGAAACTTTGCTGCCGATTCCTGACGGCAGCACGGCGACCGCGGCGGGCGGGCAGGGTGTGCCGACCGAGTTCGTCATCGACGTGCACGGCGAGACCTACCGCGTCGACATCACCGGCGTCGGCGTGAAGGGCGAGGGCAAGCGGCACTTCTTCCTCTCCATCGACGGGATGCCGGAAGAGGTGGTATTCGAGCCGCTGAACAACTTCGTCGGCGGCGGCAGCGGCGGTCAGCGCAAGCAGGCGAGCGCGCCAGGCGACGTCAGCACCAGCATGCCGGGCAATATCGTCGATGTGCTCGTCAAGGAAGGCGATGCGGTCAAGGCCGGCCAGGCGGTGCTGATCACCGAAGCAATGAAGATGGAAACCGAAATCCAGGCACCGATCGCCGGCACGGTCAAAGCGGTGCACGTGGCCAAGGGGACCGGGTGACCCCCGGTGACCTGCTGATCGAGATCGAGGGCTGACAGACGTCCCTTCGGGAGCCGCAAGGCTCCCTTTTTTGCCTGCCAGATATGAGACGAGGAGGTATCGATGGGCCTTGACCCGGTCGTGCTGTTCTTCCTGTTCGGCCTGTTCGCCGGCCTGGTGAAAAGCGAGTTGAAACTGCCGCCGGCGCTGTATGACACGCTGTCGATCCTGCTGTTGCTGGCGATCGGGCTGCACGGTGGCGTGGAACTGGCCGAGCAGGCCAGCGCGGCCTTGCTCGGCCAGTCGGCGCTGGTGCTGCTGCTGGGCTGCACGCTGCCGCTGCTGGCGTTTCCGGCGTTGCGCCTGCTAGGGTTTTCTCGCGTCGACTCGGCGAGCGTCGCGGCGCATTACGGCTCGGTCAGTGCCGGTACCTTCGCCGTGGTGGTGGCCTTTCTGCTGGCCAATCAGGTGGCCTTCGAAAGCTACATGCCGCTGTTCGTGGCGATCCTGGAAATACCGGCGATCCTCGTCGGCATCATCCTGGCCAAGGGCATCACGCGGGAAACGAACTGGCGCGAGCTCGGCCGGGAGATCTTCCTGGGCAAGAGCATCATGCTGCTGCTGGGCGGGTTGATCATTGGTGCCATCGCCGGAAAGGAGGCGATCAAGCCGCTCGAGCCCTTCTACACCAGCATGTTCAAACCGGTGCTGGCGCTCTTCCTGTTGGAGATGGGGCTGATCGCCTCGGGGCAATTGGGCGCGCTCAGGCGTTATGGCCTGCGTCTGGTCACGTTCGGCCTGGGCATGCCGTTGGTGGGTGCGCTGATCGGAGCGCTGCTGGCCCGGCTGATGGGGTTGTCGCTCGGCGGCACCGCGATGCTGGCGACCCTGGCCGCCAGTGCGTCCTACATCGCCGTGCCGGCCGCCATGCGCCTGGCGCTGCCGGAGGCCAATCCCTCGCTCTCGCTGACCGCGTCGCTGGGCGTTACCTTTCCCTTCAACATCCTGGTCGGCATCCCGCTGTATCTTGCGCTGGCCGAAACCCTGATCGCCTGGGGGCTCTGACATGACGACCGCGACCCGAACCCTGCTCACGGTAATTTGCGAGGCGGCGCTGGAAAAGAAGCTGTTGGCCGACCTCGACCGGCTTGGCGCGCCGGGCTGGACGCTGTCCGAGGCCCGTGGGCGTGGCAGCCGTGGCGTGCGCAGCGCCGATTGGGATACCGAGGGCAACATCCGCCTTGAAATCATCTGCGCCCGCGAACTCGCCGAACACATCGCCGAGCATCTGCAGGCGCGCTACTACGACAACTTCGCCATGGTCTGCTACCTCGCCGATGTGCAGGTCTTGCGGCCCGAGAAATTCTGAGGGGACATTCCACCCTCGGCTGTGATGCGCCAGGCCAGACGGGCGTCAATCCAGCTGACCCGGTTGGAGCCGTACGCATGCAAGCAGTGCTTGAAGAGATTCTCGAAGAGGTCCGCCCGTTGCTCGGGCAGGGCAAGGTGGCTGATTACATTCCCGCGCTGGCGGACGTGCCGGTCAACCAGCTCGGCATCGCCGTCTACAGCGCCGACGGCGAGCTGTTTCACGCGGGTGATGCGACGACCCCGTTCTCCATCCAGAGCATTTCCAAGGTCTTCAGCCTGGTACAGGCGATCAAGCATTGCGGTGAATCGCTATGGGAACGGCTGGGTCACGAGCCGTCCGGGCAGCCGTTCAACTCCCTGGTGCAGCTGGAGTTCGAGCGAGGCAAGCCGCGCAATCCCTTTATCAATGCCGGCGCGCTGGTGATCTGCGACATTAACCAGTCGCGCTTCGCGGTGCCGGCATTGTCGATGCGCGATTTCGTCCGGCATCTCGCGGACAACCCGCTGATCGTCTCCGATTCGGTGGTCGCGGAGTCGGAATACCAGCACCGCGCCCGCAATGCCGCCATGGCGTATCTGATGCAGGCGTTCGGCAATTTCCACAACGATGTCGAAGCGGTGCTGCGCAGCTACTTCCATCATTGCGCGCTGCGCATGAGCTGCATCGATCTGGCGCGCGCTTTCGGTTTCCTTGCCCGCGACGGCGCCTGCCTGGCGGGTGGCGAGCCTGTGCTGAGCCCGCGCCAGGCGAAGCAGGTCAACGCCATCATGGCGACCAGCGGTCTGTACGACGAGGCCGGCAACTTTGCCTACCGCGTCGGTCTGCCCGGCAAGAGCGGCGTGGGCGGCGGCATCGTCGCCGTGGTGCCGGGGCGTTTTTCTGTGTGCGTCTGGTCGCCGGAGTTGAATCAGGCCGGCAATTCGCTGATCGGCATGGCGGCGCTGGAGAAACTCTCGCAGCGGATCGGCTGGTCTATCTTCTGATGATAGGTGATGTGGCCGCGGGCCGTTACGCGCTGTCACAGCTTCGCGGTGCCGTACGCGAGCGGCGCAGCGTCGAACCCCAACCAAAACGAAAAGAGAACGCGTTATGAGCCTTGAAGAAAAGAAGAGCGAGACGGCGCAGGAGGCGCTCGACAACCTGATCGCGGGCGTCATGCAGTTTCGCGAAGAGATCTATCCGCAGCAGCGTGAGCTGTTCAACAAGCTGGCCAACGAGCAGACGCCACGGGCGATGTTCATTACCTGCGCCGACTCGCGCATCCTGCCGGAGCTGATCACCCAGAGTTCGCCGGGCGACCTGTTCGTCACCCGCAACGTGGGCAACATCGTGCCGCCCTACGGCATCATGAACGGCGGCGTGTCGACGGCGATCGAATTCGCGGTGATGGCACTCGGCGTCCAGCACATCATCGTCTGCGGGCACTCCGACTGCGGTGCGATGAAGGCCGTGCTGAACCCCTCGAGCCTCGACGGCATGCCGACCGTGCGCAGCTGGCTGCGCCACGCCGAGGTCGCGCGTACGGTGGTCGAGGAAAACTGCGGGTGCGCCGATCACAATACGCTTGGCACCTTGACCGAGGAAAACGTCCTCGCCCAGCTCGACCACCTGCGCACCCACCCGTCGGTGGCAGCGCGCCTGGCCAGCGGTCAGCTGTTCATCCACGGCTGGGTCTACAACATCGGTACCAGCGAAATTCGCGCTTATGATGCCGCGCGCGGCGAGTTCCGCCTGATCGGCGACGGCCCGCTGCCGATGGCCACGCCAAAGTCGCGTTATGTCTGAGGCTGGAGCAGGGCGCCGTCTGGCGCCTTGCGCAACGTCGGGCCGCGTTGCGTGCCCGCTGCACCGGTTTGGTACAGGTCGGGCTGGCGCGACCTATTTGTGCAGCACGAACTGGCCGGTGAAGCGCACGGCGTCGCGGCCATCGGCGGCGAGGATGCGGCTTTGCAGCGTCAGGCGCGAGCGGCCGCGGCGGCGATAGATGGTCTCGAAACGCTCCCAGGCGTTGTCGTCCGGGGCGGGACAGATGGCCGTGGCGTCATCGACGACCGGCAGCGGATATTCGATCTGACCCTCGTGGATGACGATATGCCCGTCCTCGATACCGGCCTCGCGCAGCCGCAGGTGCAGCCAGCCCCATCCGGCCAGCACCGACGCGCAATAGAGGCTGCCGCCGAACATGCTGCTCTTGTGGTTGATGTTCGCTTGCAGTGGGACCTTCAGGCGTAGCTCGTGGTTTTCCCAGCTCTCGACACGCAGGCCCATGGCCCGGGTCAGGGGAATGTCGTGGTGCAGGATGGCTTCCAGGTAGCGGCTATCGCGGCTCATGCCGGGTAGATTCCTAACGTTTGCGGATACAGGCAGACGTCAAGCATGACTGTTGAGTCACGATATTGCCAGTTTCCTGCGGCGCTTTTTTATTGCCTGCGAAGGCGGTTCAGGGCCCGCCCGTCCGAGGCGTATCAGCGCGTCGCCGATTTCGGCTGATAGGCGCAGTACCCTGGCCTCGGGCCGATCTGTGGATGATTGCGGCAGGTGTCCGGACGCTTGGCATAGACCGTGCACAACCGGGAAGTCCGGTCCAGGTACAGGCAGTCGCCGTTGGCCAGCCGGGTGAGCGTGAACACCTCGCGCTTGTTGTTGAAGTGCTCGACGATGCCGGCTTTTTTGCAGTCGCCGTGCAACCTGTTTCGCCGGTTCGGCCCGCTCGAAGGCATCGGCGACGCCCAGGCGGATCAGATCCTCGATGCGCACCTCGACCGGCAGCGTGCAGCAGGTCGCGCGGCAGTCGCGACACAGCCCGTTGCTGTAGCGCGCCCAGGTTTCCAGGCGATCGGGGTCGGCAGCGGCGATCAGGCGAGTCTTCACGGTGGCGTCATCGGGTCAGGCGGGCGCGCGATCATAACGAGCCGCCATGGAATTTCCAGCGAATCCGATGAGTCGAACGACAGACAGACGGTCACGCAAAGTCGGTCGAAACCTGCAAACCTGTCTGTATTGCCGTTTGCCGGGAACCCGGCGCTGCCATGAACCCCTCATTATCCCGTCTGTTTCACGAGGTCTGTCCATGACGCAAGAACCAACCAATGCTGCTGCTGATGAGGTTTCGGCTTTCCGAGAAAGCGTGATCAGCAAGCTGACCTATTCGATCGGCAAGGACCCGGAGCACGCATCCGACCACGACTGGTTCGAGGCAGTGGCGCTGGCGACACGCGACCGCATGATCGACCAATGGATGGACCGCACACGAGAGGGCTATCGTCAGGGCAAGAAGCGGGTCTACTACCTCTCGCTGGAATTTCTCATCGGCCGCCTGCTCACCGACAGCCTGAGCAACCTGGGCCTGCTCGAGGTGGCGCGCGAGGCGCTGGCGGGCGTAGACGTGGATTTCGAGCGCATCCGCGTGCTGGAGCCCGACGCCGCGCTCGGCAATGGGGGCCTCGGCCGGTTGGCGGCCTGCTTCATGGAAAGCATGGCCACGCTGGGTATTGCGTCGCACGGCTATGGCATCCGCTATGACCATGGCCTGTTCCGGCAGGCGATCGTGGACGGCTGGCAGCACGAGCAGACCGAGACCTGGCTGAATTTCGGCAACCCCTGGGAATTCGAGCGCCCGGAGGTCAGCTACCTGATCGGCTTTGGCGGTCACGTCGTGGCCATGCCACAGGAGAGTGGCAGTCAGGAGCAACCCAAGCATTTCTGGCACTGGGCCGAAGGCGTGCGCGCCATCGCCTACGACACCCCGGTGGTGGGCTGGCGCGGTGCGAGCGTCAACACCCTGCGCCTGTGGCGCGCACGCGCCGAAGCCGACTTCCACCTCGAGCGCTTCAACGCCGGCGACCACATCGGCGCCGTGGCCGAGGAAGCGCGCGCCGAGAGCATCTCGCGCGTGCTCTATCCGGCCGACAGCACCGAGGCTGGCCAGGAGCTGCGCCTGCGCCAGGAATATTTCTTTGTCGCCGCGTCCCTGCAGGACCTGCTGCGCCGTCACCTGGACCAGCGCGGCACGCTGTTGAACCTGCCGGAATTCGCCGCCATCCAGCTCAACGACACCCACCCCGCAATCGCTGTCGCCGAGCTGATGCGCCTGCTGGTGGATGTCCACGACATCCCTTGGCGGAAGGCCTGGGAGCTGACCGTCGGCACCCTGTCCTATACCAACCACACGCTGCTGCCCGAGGCGCTGGAAACCTGGCCCGTCGGCCTGATGGAGCGTCTGCTGCCGCGGCACATGCAGATCATCTACCTGATCAACGCCCAGCACCTCGATGCGCTGCGCGAGCGCGGCATCCACGACCTCGACCTGCTGCGATCGGTGTCGCTGATCCAGGAGGACCATGGTCGCCGTGTGCGGATGGGCAACCTTGCGTTCCTCGGCTCGCATTGCGTGAACGGCGTCTCCGCGCTGCACACCGGGCTCATGCGCGAGACGGTGTTCACCGACCTGCATTCGCTATATCCGAAGCGGATCAGCAACAAGACCAACGGCATCACCTTCCGCCGCTGGCTCTACCAGTCCAACCCGCAGTTGACGCAGCTGCTGGTCGAGCATGTCGGGGAGGAATTGCTCGATTCGCCGGAAACCCGGCTGCGCCAGCTCGAGCCCTTCGCCGACCAGGCCGACTTCCGCGCCCGTTTCGCGGCGCAGCGGCGACACAACAAGCAACTGCTGGCACGCATGATTCAGGAGCGCCTGGGCATCTGCGTGGACCCGACGGCGCTGTTCGACGTGCACGTCAAGCGCATCCATGAATACAAGCGACAGCTGCTCAACCTGCTGCACACCGTCGCGCTGTACCAGGCGATCCGCTCTGACCCGGGCGGTCACTGGGTGCCACGGGTGAAGATCTTCGCCGGCAAGGCGGCGGCCAGCTACCACACCGCCAAGTTGATCATCAAACTGACCAACGACATCGCCCGGACCATCAATGATGACCCCACCGTGCGCGGCCTGCTGAAAGTGGTGTTCCTGCCCAATTACAACGTCAGCCTGGCCGAGCGCATCATCCCGGCGGCGGACCTGTCCGAGCAGATCTCGACGGCCGGCCTCGAAGCGTCGGGAACCAGCAACATGAAGTTCGCCCTCAACGGTGCGCTGACCATCGGTACCCTCGATGGCGCCAATGTCGAGATGGCCGAGCAGATCGGCCGCGAGCACATGTTCATCTTCGGCATGACCGCCCAGGAAGTGGAGGCGCGCAAGCAGGCCAACGAGTACAACGCCGAGGCCACCATCATCGAGTCGCCGCGGCTCAACGAAGTGTTGATGGCCATTCGCAACGGCGCTTTTTCTTCCGACGACCCGTCGCGCTACACCGCCCTGATCGATGGGCTCAAATGGCACGACACCTTCATGGTCTGCGCAGACTTCGAGGCCTACTGGAAGGCGCAGCTGGACGTCGAGGCTCGCTGGCGCGATGCCGACAGCTGGTGGCGTTCGGCCGTGCTGAACACCGCGCGCACCGGCTGGTTCTCCTCGGACCGGACCATTCGCGAGTACGCCGAGGAGATCTGGAAGGTGCTCTGACGCGCCGCATGGAGGTAGTGAAAGGCGCCGGAAAACGGCGCCTGACGGAGCGTGCAGGCACTTTGCCGCTTCGCTGAACCTGCAGCGGATTGGCGGGTCTGAGGAAGGTTAGTTTCCCCTGGCCTGCTAAACTGCGCGGGTTTTTTCATCCTCCGGAGCCATCCCATGTCACGCGTAACCCTGAGTCGCTACCTGATCGAGCAGACCCGCAGCAACAACACCCCTGCTGATCTGCGTTTCCTTATCGAGGTAGTGGCCCGAGCGTGCAAGGAGATCAGCCACGCCGTGTCCAAGGGCGCTCTGGGCGGCGTGCTCGGCGCGACCGAGACCGAAAACATCCAGGGCGAGGTGCAGAAGAAGCTCGACGTCCTGTCCAACGAAATCCTCCTCGAAGCCAACGAATGGGGCGGTCACCTGGCCGGCATGGCGTCCGAGGAAATGGACAATGCCTACCAGATTCCCGGCAAGTATCCCAAGGGCGCCTACCTGCTCGTGTTCGACCCGCTGGATGGCTCCAGCAACATCGATGTCAACGTCTCCGTCGGCACCATCTTCTCGGTGCTGCGCTGCCCGGGTGAATGCTTCACCCAGAACGATGCCCTCGGCGAAGAAGCCTTCCTCCAGCCGGGCACCAAGCAGGTGGCGGCCGGCTACGCCATCTACGGTCCGCAGACCATGCTGATGCTGACCCTTGGCAACGGCGTCATGGGCTTCACCCTCGACCGCGAGTTGGGCAGCTTCGTCCTCACTCACGAGAACCTGCGGGTGCCGGAATCCACCGCCGAATTCGCCATCAACATGTCCAATCAGCGCCATTGGGAAGCCCCGGTGCAGCGCTACGTCAGCGAGCTGCTCGCCGGTGCCGAGGGCCCGTTGGGCAAGAACTACAACATGCGCTGGATCGCCTCGATGGTGGCCGATGTGCATCGCATCCTGACCCGCGGCGGCATCTTCATGTACCCCAAGGATGCGCGGGAGCCTGGCAAGCCCGGCAAGCTGCGCCTGATGTACGAAGCCAACCCGATGTCCTTCATCATCGAGCAGGCCGGTGGCGCCGCCACCAACGGCACCCAGCGCATCCTCGACATCCAGCCCGAATCGCTGCACCAGCGCGTACCGGTCTTCCTCGGCTCCAAGGAAGAAGTCGAGCGCGCCACCGGCTACCACCAGGGCTGATCCATGCCAGCGCCCTGGCGGGACCTGCTGCTCTGGTGGTTCGGCGAGGGCGGCACCGCCCGGGAAATCGCCGACGCCAAGAGCCGCCTCTGGTTCGGCTACAAGGCCGAGCAGGACGCCGAGGCCCGTGAGCGTTTCGGCGAGTGGGTGGACCAGGCGCTGGCCGGCGAACTCTCCGATTGGGCCGAGAGCCCCGAAGGCTGGCTCGCCCTGGTGCTGCTGCTCGACCAGCTGCCGCGCATGATCTATCGCGGCACGCCCCGGGCCTTCGCCGGTGACGAGCGTGCGCAGCAACTGGTGCGCGACGGCATGGCCCACGGCGGTGACGTACTGCTCACGCCGCTACAGCGCGTCTTCATCTACCTGGTGCTCGAGCATGCCGAGCACCTCGGCCTGCAAGACCAGGCGGTGCAGCAGTTCGAAACGCTCGTGACCATCGCGGCACCGGACGAGCAGGCTCTGTTCGCCGACTTCCTCGACTACGCCGAGCGTCACCGTCAGGTCATCGCTCGTTTCGGGCGCTTTCCACATCGCAACGACATCCTTGGCCGAGCCTCCACCGAGGCCGAGCAGGCTTTTCTGGCCGAGCCCGGCTCGCGCTTCTAGCCATCCATGGGAGATCGTCATCTGGATGCGCCTGGTCCTGCTGTAACCTCAAGCTGCGCGGAACCTACCCAGGCTCCAGCCCCTAATCTGCATAACCGATGGGCGGCCAAGCGAGGCCGACCGCTAGCGAAAGGAACCCCGTCATGTCGTTTCGTCATCTGCTGCTGATCCCCGCCGTTGCGTTGCTGGCTGCCTGCAGCCCGGTCACCCAGGAGAATTTCGCCAAGCTCAAGGCGGGCATGTCCCGAGCGGAGGTCGAGGAATTGCTCGGCAAGCCGGGCGAGTGCGCCGGTGCGCTGGGCATGTCCAGCTGCACCTGGGGGCAGAAGAATCGGTTCATCAGCGTCCAGTTCGCGGGCGACAAGGTCATGATGTTTTCCGGCCAGGGCCTGAAATGAGGAGAACCCGATGCGTGCACTGATCCTGTTGTTCACCGCCACGTTGCTCGCCGGTTGTGCCGGTTCGAAGCCGGACGATGCGCCCGAAACCGTCGGCCAGGTCGACCTCAAGCGTTACCAGGGGACCTGGTACGAACAAGCTCGCCTGCCCATGTTCTTCCAGCGCAATTGCGTGCGTTCCGAGGCGCACTACGAGCTGCAGCAGGACGGCCGTGTGGCTGTGACCAACCGCTGCGAAACCGGCGACGGGGAATGGGAACAGGCTGTCGGCGAGGCGGTGCCGCAGGCGCCTGGGCGCACCGATCGGCTCTGGGTACGTTTCGACAACTGGTTCAGCAATCTCTTCCCGGGCCTGACCAAGGGTCACTACTGGATTCTGTACCTCGACGAGGCCTACAGCGTGGCGCTGGTCGGCAGCCCTGACCGTGATTACCTCTGGCTGCTGTCACGCGATCAGGAGATCGATGCCAGCATGCGGGACAGGCTGCTCGAGCAAGCCCGCCAGCGCGGCTACGACACCAGTGAACTGATCTGGCGCGGCGAATCGTCCTGAGGAGTTCGGGCGCTTCGCCTGTTCGCGGCCATGGCCGTCGGGGTGCGCGGGTTCGCTACAGGGCGACCCGATCCGCGGGTCGCTATTCCCAATTCAGCCGTGCCAGCTGCCATTCGCCGTCTTCCATCCACCATTCGAGTTTCACCTCGTAATGGCCGAGGCGCTCGGGCATCAGGCCCTCCGCGCCGGTCATGGCGACCTGCGCCTCGGTATAGCCCTTGTCCGCATAGCTGGGGTCGATCCAGCTTCGGCTGCCCAGCGCGATGACGCTGACCTTGCGGTTGCGCAGAAACATCAGCGTAGCGGTGCGTTTGACCCAGTCCCGGTCGAGTTGCTGGTTGGCATTGAAGTCGGCATGGATCCGCTCCATCAGCGCGCTGGTGTCCTTTTTCTCGATGCTGTCCTGCAGTGATCGCGCGGCCGCTTCGAGCGCGGCTTGCGGATCGTCACGACCGCACCCGACGAGCGCCAGCGCGGCGATGGCGGCGATTACTGCTAATTTCCATATGGGCATGCCTAACCTCTCGATCCTCGTTATGATGCCGGAACCGCCAGGCGGCCAGTGCCCCTCGTCCCGACCATGGAGTGTGCCATGCAGACCTTATACCCGGAGATCAAACCCTACGCCCGGCATGAGTTGGCGGTTGAAGCACCGCATGTTCTCTATGTCGACGAGAGTGGGTCACCGGAAGGCCTGCCCGTGCTCTTCGTGCATGGGGGCCCGGGCGGCGGTTGCGACGCGCTGAGCCGGCGCTTCTTCGATCCGACGCTGTACCGCATCGTCACCTTCGACCAGCGCGGCTGCGGCCGCTCGACGCCTCACGCCAGTCTGGAGAACAACACCACCGCCCACCTCGTCAGCGACATCGAGCGCATCCGCGAGCACCTGGGCATCGACAAATGGGTATTGTTCGGCGGTTCCTGGGGCTCGACCCTGTCGCTGGCCTACGCCCAGGCCTATCCCGAGCGCGTCCATGCGCTGATCCTGCGTGGCGTCTTCCTCTGCCGACCGCAGGAGCTGTCCTGGTTCTATCAGGAGGGTGCCAGCCGGATATTCCCGGACTACTGGCAGGACTACCTGGCACCGATCCCGCCGGAGGAGCGGGGCGACCTGATCAAGGCCTATTACAAGCGACTCACCGGCACCGATCAGATTGCCCAGATGCACGCGGCCAAGGCCTGGTCCTGCTGGGAAGGGCGCACGGCCACCCTGCGTCCGAATACGCAGGTGGTCGATCGCTTCTCCGATACCCATCGAGCCCTGGCGATGGCGCGGATCGAATGCCACTACTTCATCAATCAGGCATTTCTCGAGCCGAACCAGCTGCTGCGCGACATGCACAAGATCGCTCATCTGCCCGCCATCATCGTGCACGGCCGCTACGACGTGATCTGCCCGTTGGAGAACGCGTGGGAACTGCACGAGGCCTGGCCCAACAGTGAACTGAAGATCATCCGCGAGGCCGGGCATTCGGCCGCCGAGCCGGGCATCTGCGATGCATTGGTGCGCGCCGCGGCAGACATCGCCCAGCGCCTGCTCGACCTGCCACCCGAGGAAGCCTGATGAGGGCACTGATCCAGCGTGTGCGTCAGGCGCGGGTCGAGGTAGCGGGTGAGGTGGTCGGTTCCATCGACCAGGGGCTGCTGGTGTTGGTAGGCGTCCAGCGCGAAGACGACCAGGCGCGCGCCGACAAGCTGCTGCACAAGCTGCTGCGCTATCGGGTCTTCAGCGACGACCAGGGCAAGATGAATCGGTCGCTGATCGAGACCGGCGGCGGCCTGTTGCTGGTCTCGCAGTTCACCCTCGCCGCCGATACCGGCAGTGGGTTGCGCCCGAGTTTCTCCAGCGCCGCGCCACCAGCGCTCGGTGAAGCCCTGTATGACTACCTGCTGGCCCAGGCGCGGTTGCAGCATCCGCGAGTCGCATGCGGACGCTTCGGCGCGGACATGCAGGTGCACCTGCAGAACGACGGTCCGGTGACCTTTCTGCTGGAGAGCTGAGAGGCGGGCTTCAGCGTTTCGACGGTTCCAGGCCGTTGTCGTGCAGCCAGGTGATGGCGTATTCGCGTAGCTGTACGGCCTGGTAGTCCTGCCAGGCCTGACGCGCCGCGGGGAAATCCTCCAGTTTGAAATCGAAAGTACGCAGCGGCTTGCGGCCCTGCAGGGCGTGGCTCAGCACCGCATGTGCGTTGGGGTCGTGCAGGGTGAACAGAAAGGCCTCGCGCATCGCGACCGATTGCGCCAGGCCGAGCGGCTCGATGTGCAGGTAGCGGTCGTCCTGTACGTCGTATTTTTCGTTGACGCCGGGTGGCGACTCGCCAGGGAAGACCGCCCGGATCTCGCCAGACTCCAGATCCAGGTAATGTTCACTGGCGTCGCGGTTGTCCAGCGCGTATTCCAGCCGGTGAATGTCGATGGTCAAGGGGCGCATGGCGGCTACTGCCTGTTGAGGATTCAGGTGTTATGACAGGCCAGTCCCCATGGCGTGCGTCGCGTTCATCGGTAGGTGGCGACACCGGCGCCGAGGACGGTCAGAACAGGCGGGCCAGCAGCGCGCTGACGGCCGTCTCGACCCGCAGGATGCGCTCACCGAGCTGCACCGGCTGCAGACCGGCGGCGGCGAGCTTCTCGACTTCGTAGGGAATCCAGCCGCCTTCCGGGCCAATGGCCAGCGTGACCGGCTCATTCAGCGCGCGCGGGCAGGGCGGATGGTCGCCGGGGTGGCCGAGCAGCCCGCGCGTACCGGCAGCCAGCGCCGGTAGCCGATCCTCGACGAAGGGCTTGAAGCGCTTCTCGATGACGACCTCTGGCAGCACGGTATCGCGCGCCTGCTCCAGCCCCAGTAGGAGCTGCTCGCGAATTGCCTGCGGCTCGAGGAAGGGCGTCTGCCAGAAACTCTTTTCCACGCGATAGCTGTTGAGCAGCATCAGCCTGGGCACGCCCATGGCGGCGACCGTCTGCAATACCCGGCGCAACATCTTCGGCCGTGGCAGGGCCAACAGCAGGGTGACCGGCAGCTTCGCCGGCGGAGCGCGGTCCAGCTCGATGGCCAGCTCCGCTTCATCGGGCGTCAGGCGCAGCAGCCGTGCCATCCCCATGTCGCCGCCCAGCAGGCCGACGCGCAGGCGTTCGCCCGCTTCGGCGCGGTGCACTTCATGAATATGCGTGAGTCGGCGGTCGCGCACCACGGCACGGTCGGCGGCGACCAGGTCGGCCGCCTCCAGCAGCAGCAGGTTCACGGACGGGGAGCGGGCGGTTGGTCGCCGGGTTGCGGCCGATCACCTTCCGCATCTCCGCGGAACTCGACCTCGCGTTTTTCCACCATGCTGCCGGCGATGACCCCGGCTTCGAACAGCAGCCACATCGGGATGGCCAGCAATGCCTGAGAGAAGACGTCCGGAGGCGTCAGCACCATCCCGACGACGAAGCAGCCGACGACCACGTAGGGCCGGCTCTTGCGCAGGGTGGCGACGTCCACGATACCGACCCAGATGAGCAGGAAGGTCGCCACCGGAATTTCGAACGCCACACCGAAGGCAAAGAACAGCGTCAGCACGAAGTCCAGGTACTGGCCGATGTCGGTCATCATCGCCACACCCTCGGGCGTCACGCTGGCGAAGAAACCGAACATGATCGGGAATACCACGAAGTAGGCGAAGGCCATGCCGCCGTAGAACAGGAAGATGCTGGAAATCAGCAGGGGCACCGCGATGCGCTTCTCGTGCTTGTACAGGCCGGGCGCGATGAACCCCCAGATCTGGTACAGGATCACCGGCATCGAGAGGAACAGCGCCACCATCATGGTCAGTTTGAACGGCGTGAGGAACGGCGAGGCGACGCCGGTCGCGATCATCGTCGCGCCTTCGGGCAGGTAGGCCCGCAACGGCGCGGCCACCAGCGCGTAAATTTGCTGGGAGAAATAGAACAGCCCGGCGAACAGCACGAGAATGGCCGCCACACAGCGCAACAAGCGCTTGCGCAACTCCGTCAGGTGGGCGACCAGCGGCATTTCCTGGTCGTCGATGGATGTATTGCTCATGGCTCAGGCGATTTGTCCGGGCGGGGAACGGGGGCCGTGTCGACGGGCTTGGTTTCGGTTGCGGGCGCGCTCAGGTCGCTGGCATCCGGCGGCGGTGTGGCGGACTGCGGCGAGGCGGCGCTGCTGTTCGGCGAGCTGGGCATGATGCTCTGCTTCATTTCCCGCTCGAGGTCGAGGATGCGCTCGTTGTGCAGCTGGCGACGGATCTCGTCGGCGCCGATCTCGCGTTCGACCTCGGCCTTGATGTTGGCGAAGCTGCGCTTGGCGCGGCCGATCCACAGGCCTGCGGTGCGTACGGCGCCCGGCAAGCGCTCCGGGCCCAGCACGAACAGCGCGATCAGGCCGACCAGCAACAGCTCGGTGAAGCCAATATCGAACATGGCGTGTCAGTTCTTCTTGGCTGGATCGTCGACCTTGCGGGCCTCGGCATCGATGGTGTGGCTCTGCTTTTCCTCGACACCGGGCTTCTCGTCCTCGGTGCCCATCGACTTGCGGAAGCCCTTGATCGCGTCACCGAGGTCCGAACCCAGGCCCTTGAGGCGCTTGGTGCCGAACAACATGACGACGATGAGCAGGATGATCAGGAGTTGCCAGACGCTGATTCCACCAAAACCCATGCTGCATTACTCCAAGTAGATTGTCAGGATTGTGGGCGTGCGGCCTTTTCCGCCAGCCCGGAAAGTCCAAACCGCCGGTCCAGTTCGTCCAGCACCGCCTGCGGGTGCTGGTCCAGCGCGGCAAGCATCACCAGGCTGTGAAACCAGAGGTCTGCGGTCTCGTATATCAGGTCGCTGGCGTCGCCGCTGGCGGCCGCGTCCTTGGCGGCGAGGATGGTTTCGATCGATTCCTCGCCGACCTTTTCCAGGATCTTGTTCAGGCCCTTGTGATACAGGCTGGCGACATAGGAGCTGTCGGCGGCCGCGCCCTTGCGGGCTTCCAGCACCTCGGCCAGACGGGTGAGGGTGTCACTCATGCTTGTGCTCCGCATAGATCGCGTGCGGGTCCTTGAGCACGGCGTCGACGGTTTTCCAGTCACCGTTCTCGAAGACCCGATAGAAGCAGCTTTCGCGGCCGGTGTGGCAGGCGATACCACCGATCTGCTCGACCCTCATCACGATGACGTCGGCGTCGCAATCCAGGCGCAGCTCATGAAGCTTTTGCACATGCCCGGACTCCTCGCCCTTGCGCCACAGCTTGCCACGCGAACGTGACCAATAGATGGCGCGGTTTTCTGCCGCGGTCAGCGCCAGCGCCTCGCGATTCATCCAGGCCATCATCAGGATGCGCCCGGTCTGATGGTCCTGGGCGATGGCCGGCACCAGGCCGTCTTCGTTCCAGTTGATTTGGTCCAGCCAGTTCATCGGATTCTCCACTCAGTGCGTCCAGTGTGCCAGCCCGCCCGACCGCTGGCTATCGGCGCACCACGATGTAGACACCGGCCGCCAGCATCAGCCAGGCGGGCCAGGTGGCCAGCGCCGACAGGCTCTGCGCGCTGGCCGCCAGCGTCGCACCCCCGCCCAGCAGGGCCGCGCCAACCAGGCGCAGCGGCCAATGGTCGCGCTGTTCGCGCCAGGGCGGCGGCAGGTTGTTCGCGTGCGGGTTGGACATGCGTTCGAGCAGTTCGCGGGTCATGCCGGCCAGATGCGGCAGTTGTTCGATCTGCGCCTGGGCGTTCTTCAAGAGTTGTTTCGGGCTCATGCGCTCGCGCATCCAGCGCTCGAGATAGGGCTGGCCGGTCGCCCAGAGGTCGAGCTCGGGGTAGAGTTCGCGCCCCAGCCCCTCGATGTTCAGCAACGTCTTCTGCAGCAGCACCAGTTGCGGCTGCACTTCCATGTTGAAGCGTCGAGCCACCTGGAACAGGCGTACCAGCAGCTGGCCGAAAGAGATGTCCTTGAGTGGTTTTTCGAAGATGGGTTCGCAGACGGTGCGGATGGCCGCCTCGAACTCGTTGACCTTGGTTTCCGCCGGAACCCAGCCCGAGTCGATGTGCAGCTGGGCGACCTTGCGGTAGTCGCGCTTGAAGAAGGCCACGAGGTTGCGGGCCAGGTAGTCCTGGTCTTCGGGCGTGAGGCTGCCGACGATGCCGAAATCCACCGCGATGTACTGCGGGTTCCACGGTTGATGTGTGCTGACGAAGATGTTGCCGGGATGCATGTCGGCGTGGAAGAAGCTGTCGCGAAAGACCTGGGTGAAGAAGATCTCCACGCCGCGCTCGGCCAGCTGCTTCATGTCGGTGCGCTGCTCGGCGAGGCGCGTCATGTCGGTCACCGGCACGCCGTAGATGCGCTCCATGACCAGCACCTGCGGCCGGCACAGGTCCCAGTACACCTGCGGCACGTAGAGCAGCGGCGAGCCCTGGAAGTTGCGCTTGAGCTGGCTCGCGTTGGCCGCCTCGCGCAGCAGGTCCAGTTCGTCGTAGATCGTCTTGGCGTAGTCGTCGACCACCTCGACCAGATGCAGACGACGGGCCTCGGTGGAGGCGCGCTCGGCCGTCTTGGCCAGCAGGAACAGCCAGGCGAGATCCTGACTGATGACCGGTCGCAGGTTGGGCCGTACCACCTTGACTACCACTTCCTCGCCGCTGCGCAGCTTGGCCGCGTGCACCTGGGCCACCGAGGCGGAGGCCAGCGGCTTGCTGTCGAAGCGGGCGAACAGCTGGCCTACCGGCGCACCGAGCTGACGCTCGATGAGCGCGGTGGCGACGGCCGAATCGAAGGGCGGCACGCGGTCCTGCAGCATCGCCAGCTCTTCGGCGATATCCAGCGGCAACAGGTCGCGGCGGGTCGAAAGAATCTGGCCGAACTTGATGAAGATCGGGCCCAGGCCTTCCAGTGCCAGGCGCAGGCGGGCCCCGCGGGACAGCGCGCTGCGGCGGCGCGGTAGCCAGCGCCAGGGCAGCAGGTAGCTGGTCGCACGCAGCCACCAGGGCATCGGCAGGTCGAGAATGATGTCGTCGAGGCGGTAGCGGATGACCACCAGCAGGATGCGAAAAAGGCGGCGTGCCGCGGCGAACAGCTTCATTCGGAACGATCTGGATTCAGGGATTGGGCGAGCCGTTCGATTCGTGCCTCGAGGCGGTCGAGATCGAGCTTGAGGCGGTCGAGTTCGGCGAAGCGGGTTTCGGCCTCGGCGTTGCCCACCAGGGTTCGCGATTCTTCGTTGAGGTAGTCGGCCAGGTCCTGACGCAGGCTGTCGGCGCTGTCGCGCCACCATTGGGCCTGGTTGCGTACGCTGGCGCCGAGCAGCTGGGTCGCGACAGGTCCGAGCAGGCGCGAGACTTCGTACTCCCAGTCCAGCTCCAGGTCCTGCAAGACTTCGGCGAGGGCCATCAAGACGCCGCTGTCGCCGTCGATCTCGACGTCAGGGCCGTGCAGGATCACCGTCTTGTTGCGACTGGTGGCCAGGCGCAGCAGGCTCGCCGCCGGTGCGCGCAGCCGGCAGTCGGGTTCGCTTCCCCAGTCCGCTGCCAGCCGCAGGCCTCGCCGTCGGCGAGGATGAACAGACGCCAGGCAGGTCTGGTGCAATCGACCTCGATGATCCTGCCCGCGAGCCGGGCCAGCCGCGGCAGGGCGCTCGGATCCAGGCGCAGGGCACGATTGATGCCGCGCTCGGCGGCGGCGAGCAGGGCCGTGCGCAACATCAGGGTTTGATGCCGCGATGCAAGGCGACGATGCCGCCGGTCATGTTGTGATAGGTGACGCGCTCGAAGCCGGCGTCGGTCATCATGCCCTTGAGCGTTTCCTGGTCCGGATGCATGCGGATCGACTCGGCCAGGTAGCGGTAGCTCTCCGAGTCATTGGTGATGAGCTTGCCCATCATCGGCAGCAGGCTGAACGAATAGGCGTCGTAGGCCTTGGAGAACAGCGGGTTGGTGGGTTTGGAGAACTCCAGCACCAAGAGCCGGCCGCCCGGTTTGAGCACCCGCAGCATGGAGCGCAGCGCGTCTTCCTTGTGGGTCACGTTGCGCAGGCCGAAGGCGATGGTGACCACATCGAAATGGTTGTCCGGGAAGGGCAGCTTTTCCGCATCGGCCTGGACGAACTTGACGTTGCCGGTCACGCCCTTGTCGAGCAGCCGGTCACGACCGACCTTGAGCATCGAGGCATTGATGTCCGCCAGTACCACCTCGCCGGTCGGCCCGACGATGCGCGAGAACTGACGCGTGAGATCACCCGTGCCGCCGGCGATGTCGAGGATGCGGTTGCCCTGGCGCGCGCCGGAGAGCTCGATGGTGAACCGTTTCCACAGCCGGTGCACGCCACCGGACATGAGGTCGTTCATCAGGTCGTACTTGGCGGCCACCGAGTGGAAGACTTCAGCCACTTTCTGGGCCTTCTCGCTCTCAGGCACGTTCTTGTAGCCGAAGTGCGTGGTGGGCTCTGCGTCATGCGCTTTGCGGGGATCGGTCATGTCACTGTCACCGGAAGAATGTGCCCCGCATTCTAAACCTAAAAAGCGATGGAGCCGATAAAAGCGCTGGAGCTGGAAGGTCGAGTGTTCGCTCGTTGCGTCGGCCGTGTCGTTTTGTCGCGAAGGCCGAGGAATGCACCAGGAGATGGAGCGGCAGGTGGTTCGCCCCAGCCCCTAAAGCATCAACTTCACCGGCGAAACATCCGGGTCGCGGGATTTGCCCGCCTTGGTCAGATCGTCCAGATAGCGCTCCCACATCGTCTGCTGGTGCGTCGCGAGGTGATGCAGGTAGTCCCAGGTGTACAGGCCGCTGTCATGGCCGTCGCTGAAGACGAGCTTGAGCGCGTACTGTCCAGCCGGCTCGATGCCCTCGAGCGCGACATTGATCTTGCCGGTCTGCAGTACCGGATTGCCGTGCCCCTGCACTTCGGCGGACGGCGAATGGACACGCAGGAACTCGGCCGGCAGCTCATAGCGCGCCGTTCCGTATTCCAGTTCCAGTGTCCTGGAGCGCTTGTGCAGTTTGACCGCGGTGGGAATGTGCATGGACGTTTACTCGGTAGAGGCCGGAAGCCGGAAGCAGCGCTGTCACTTCCGGCTCCTGGCGTTCAGCTGCCTTAAAGGATATACCTCGACAGATCCTCATCCTCGGCCAGCTCGCCGAGGTGGCTGTTGACGTAGGCGGTGTCGATGCGGATCGGTTCGCCGTTCTGCTGACCGGCCAGATCGCCAGCGCTGAAGGACACTTCCTCGAGCAGGCGCTCGAGCAGCGTGTGCAGGCGGCGCGCACCGATGTTTTCGGTCTTCTCGTTGACCTGCCAGGCGATCTCCGCGAGGCGCTTGATGCCGTCGCCGGTGAATTCGATGGCCAGCCCCTCGGTTTTCAGCAGCTCACGGTACTGCTCGGTGAGCGAGGCGTGCGGTTCGGTGAGGATGCGCTCGAAGTCTTCGGGCGACAGGGCCTTGAGCTCGACCCGAATCGGCAGGCGGCCCTGCAGCTCTGGCACCAGGTCGCTGGGCTTGGACAGATGGAAGGCGCCCGAGGCGATGAACAGGATATGGTCGGTCTTGACCATGCCCAGTTTGGTATTGACCGTGCTGCCCTCGATCAGCGGCAAGAGGTCGCGCTGCACGCCTTCACGCGAGACGTCCGCGCCGCTGGTGTTGCCGCGCTTGGCGACCTTGTCGATCTCGTCGATGAAGACGATGCCGTTCTGCTCCACCGCTTCCAGCGCACGCGCCTTGAGCTCTTCTTCGTTGACCAGGCGCGCCGCTTCCTCGTCGCGGACCAGCTTGAGCGCGTCCTTGATCTTCAGCTTGCGGCTCTTCTTCTTGCCCTTGCCCATATTGGCGAAGAGATTCTGTAGCTGGTTGGTCATCTCCTCCATGCCCGGCGGCGCCATGATTTCCACGCCGCCCGGGTTCTCGGCCACTTCGATGTCGATTTCCTTGTCGTCCAGCTGACCTTCACGCAGGCGCTTGCGAAACAGCTGGCGGGTGTTGGAATCGGTGCTCTGCATCGGTTCCTCGCTGAAGCCTACCGGGCGGGCCTGGGGCAGCAGCGCGTCGAGGATGCGCTCTTCGGCGGCGTCCTCGGCGCGATGGCGCATCTTCACGACTTCCTGCTCGCGCAGCAGCTTCAGAGCGGCATCCGCCAAATCACGGATGATCGATTCGACATCGCGACCGACGTAGCCCACCTCGGTGAACTTGGTCGCTTCGACCTTGATGAAGGGCGCGTTGGCCAGCTTGGCCAGGCGACGGGCGATCTCGGTCTTGCCGACACCGGTCGGGCCGATCATCAGGATGTTCTTGGGCGTGACTTCAGGGCGCAGCTCGGGGGCCAGCTGCATGCGCCGCCAGCGGTTGCGCAGGGCGATGGCGACGGCACGCTTGGCGTCGTCCTGGCCGATGATGTGGCGGTTGAGTTCGTGGACGATCTCGCGAGGCGTCATGGACATGTTTCAAGTACTCCGGGACTCGAGCGCTCAGTTGGCGCTGTCGAGTTCCTCGATGGTCAGATTCTGGTTGGTGAAGACACAGATGGTGCCGGCAATGTTCAATGCCGTTTCGGCGATTTCCTGGGCGCTCATCTCGTCGCCGCCCTTCTGCAGCAGGGCGAGGGCCGCAGCCTGGGCGAAACCGCCGCCGGAGCCCATTGCGATCAGGTCGTGTTCCGGCTGAACGACGTCGCCGTTACCCGTGATGATCAGCGAGGCGTCCTTGTTGGCCACGGCGAGCATGGCTTCCAGGCGGCTCAGCGAACGGTCGGTGCGCCAGTCTTTCGCCAGTTCGACGGCGGCGCGCACCAGGTGGCCCTGGTGTTTTTCCAGTTGGCCTTCGAAGCGCTCGAAAAGGGTAAAGGCATCGGCGGTGGCGCCTGCGAAACCGGCCAGCACCTGGCCATGGTAGAGGCGACGAACCTTCTTGGCGTTGCCTTTCATGACGGTATTGCCAAGGGAAACCTGGCCGTCGCCGCCCATGACGACTTTGCCGTTGCGGCGCACTGAAACGATGGTGGTCAAGGGGAAATCTCCACGCAGCGGGGCGATGAATGCCCGAATGCGCTTGATATGGGGCACGCTGCCACGCATTTCAACCAGGCGTCGACTCCTCAACCCAGCGTGGGGTGCGAAGCCGGCCGGTGCGACCCGATGGGCAGATGCACCGGCCTGCAGGGCTCACCTTACGCGGCGCCGACGCCCGCTGGTGGATCGGGCTCGCGCGGCACCTTCGGGTCGTCGCTGAAGGCGATCACCTTACGCAGCCGCACGGGAATCGACTTGGCCGCCGGCACCTTGCTGCGCTCGGCGTGATGCCAGACCGGCAGCAGCGCGTTGCATTCGGGGTAATAGCCGGCGCAGCAGCCTTCCGGGATGTTGTAGGGCGTGACGCGCAACGGCCCGACCGAACGGTGTATGCCGTCGTGGACCACGGTGATCGCCTCGAGCTTGTCCCCTTCGGCAAAGCCGAGCCGTGCCATGTCGTTGCTGTTCATCAGGATCACCGCGCGGGTGCCTTGGATGCCGCGGAAGCGGTCGTTGTAGCCGTATACGGTGGTGTTGAACTGGTCGTTGCTGCGCAGCGTCATGAGCTGCAGTACATCGCGGGCTTCGTGGCCGCCGGCCTCGGTGTCCGGATCTTCGGCAAGCGAAGGCGGGTTGATGAAGTTGGCCTTGCCCGACTCGGTCGCCCACTCGCGTTTGCTCGCACCCAGCGGACGGTGGAAGCCGCCGGGCTCCATCATGCGCACGTTGAAGTCATGAAAGATCTCGGGATAGCTCTCGGCGATGGCGTCGCGGACCAGCCCGTAATTGCCGACCCAGGCGTCCCAGTCGAGGTTCGGGTTGTCAACCAGCGTGGCCTTTGCCAGTCGCGCAACGATCGCCGGTTCGGACAGCAGCCCCTCGGCCGCCGGCTCGGCCACGCCGCGCCAGGCCCGAATGCAACCGGTGCTGTCTTCAGTGGTGTGGTGCTGCTCGCCGGTCGCCTGGCGATCGATTTCGGTGCGGCCCAGGCATGGCAGGATGTAGGAAATCTTGCCAGTCACCAGATGGTTGCGGTTGAGCTTGGTCGAGACTTGTACGGAGAGCTGCAGCTTGCGCCAGGCCGGCTCCATTTGCAGCGTGTCCGGGATGGCCCGGACGAAATTGCCGCCCATGGCGACGAAGCCCTTGATTCGGCCGTCCAGAATGCCCTCGCAAGCCTCGATGGTATTGACGCCATCCTCGCTGGGCGGCTCGAAGCCGAACTGGCGGCGAAGGTTGTCCGCCGGCACCTTCTTGGCCTTTTCGGTAATTCCGACGGTCCGTTGGCCCTGTACGTTCGAGTGCCCGCGCACGGGCAGGATGCCGGCACCTTCCTTGCCCATATTGCCGCGCATGAGCAGCAGGTTGACCAGCATCTGGATCGCTTGCACGCCATGCCGGTGCTGAGTCAGCCCCATGCCGTAGGCAGCGATTACCCGATCGCAACGGGCGTACTCGACGGCAGCGGCTTCCATCGCGCTGCGGCTGGGACCGGAGCGTCGCTCGAGCATCGGCCAGCTGTAGCCCCGCATGCGCGCCTCGAAGGCCTCGAAGCCCTGGGTGTGCTGTTCGATGAATGCGACGTCCAGCACGCGCGGACGGCCGGCCGCGACAGCCTCGTCGTCCAGGTCGAACAAGGCCTTGCACATGCCGGCGATCGCGGCGATGTCGCCGCCGATCTTCACCTGGTGGTACTGAGTGCTGACCTTCGTTTCGTCCGGTGTCAGCATCTCGCGCGGCGATTGTGGATTGACGAAGCGCTCCAGGCCGCGCTCGCGAATGGGATTGAAGGTGATGATCGGCGCGCCTCGCTCGCGCGCTTCCTGTAGCTGGTGCAGCATGCGCGGGCTGCTGGTACCGGTGTTCTGGCCGAAGAACAACATGCCGTCCATCTTGTGCAGGTCGTTCAGGGTTACGGTGGCGACCGGCACCCCGATGCTTTCCGGCAGCGCAACGGAGGTGCTTTCGTGGCACATGTTGGAGCTGTCGGGCAGGTTGTTGGTGCCGTACATCCGCGCCAGGACGGCGTACATGTAGGCGGTTTCCAGCGCTGCCCGCCCGGACATGTAGAACACCACCTCGTTCGGGTCGGCCATGGCCTTGAGCTCGCGGCCGATCTCGGCGAAGGCTTCGTCCCAGGCGACGGGGCGGTACTTGTCGCTGGCCGCGTCATAGCGCATGGGCTGGGTCAGCCGACCCTGCTGTTCGAGGTCGAAGTCCGTCCAGTTGAGCAGTTCGCTCACCGTGTGACGTTCGAAGAAGTCGGGTCCGCAACGCCGGCTGGTGTTCTCCCAGGCGGTCGCCTTGGCGCCGTTCTCGCAAAAAGATAACGGGCGGGACGGGTGCGGCTTGGCCCAGGCGCAACTGACGCAGGCGAAGCCGTCGATGGGCTTGTTCTGTTTGAGCAGCAGCGCGGCGCCCGACAGCGGAATCCTCTCGCGCACCAGAATGTTGGCTACCGAGTAGGCAGAACCCCAACCGCCGGAGGGCGCCTGGTAGGGCTTGAACGATGGCTGGCTCACGTCATCCTCCTGTGCTGTGCGCGGCGGCAAGTACTAGTTACGACGTGGGGTGGGTATGAACGTTCAACCTTACTGACAACAGGGTAAAAGGACCGGATAGCGACCTATTCGAGGGCGAAATCGAGCTGGCGCCAGGCCTCGTACACGGCTACCGCGACGGTATTGGACAGGTTCAGGCTGCGGCTGTCCGGGCGCATCGGCAGGCGCAGACGCCGGTCGCTGGGTTGGGCGTCGCGGATCTCCGGTGGCAGGCCACGGCTCTCCGGGCCGAACAGAAAGGCATCGCCACGTTGGAAGCGGACCTGATGGAACGGCTGCGAGCCCTTGGTGGTGAAGGCAAACAACCGGGGGCGGCCGATGCTGTCCAGGCAGCTGTCCAGGTCGGCGTGCCGCCGGAGCGGGGCATATTCGTGATAGTCGAGGCCGGCGCGGCGAAGGCGCTTGTCGTCGAGTTCGAACCCCAGGGGCTCGATCAGGTGCAGGCTGCAGCCGGCATTGGCGCAGAGCCTGATAATGTTGCCGGTATTCGGCGGAATCTCCGGCTGGAAAAGGATCACATGGAACATGCGCGGCACCGACTCTGAAAACGACCGGCAGTCTACTGCGGATGAGGATCCGCTACCTCGTTTGCGACGACGCTATTTCGCCTCGCTGGTACTGCTCGGGCTGCTGTTCGGTTCGTTTCTTGGGCGTGTGTTCAAGCCCGGGCCGGTGCAGCTGTTGCGCGTGGAGCCCACGGACGACGGGCTGCGGCTGTGGTTCGATCGTGAGCCGGAACTTTACAGCCAGGACGTCGAGGGTGCGGTGGGCATGCTGTTTCAGGCGCAGGGCGAGGCGCAGAACGGACAGATCGAGCTGACCGGGGTGCGCAGCAACTGGCGCGTTCAGACCACTGAGCGCGGGTTGTTGCTGCACCTGGTCGCGACCCGGCCACTGGTGGCGCAATGGCATGGCGAGAAGGTCGAAGGCGGCTGGCGGCTGGACCTCCAGGTGCGGCCGCGGGGTTGATCCGCGGCGCTGGCGATCAGCCTTCGTCGTTCTCGTCGTCGTCGCCGCTGTCCCCGCCCATGCCCAGTTCCTTGATCTTGCGCGTCAGGGTGTTGCGGCCCCAGCCGAGCAGCAGGGCGGCATCGCGCCGGCGCCCGGCGGTGTGCTTGAGCGCCGTCTCGATCATGATGCGCTCGAAGGCCGGTACCGCTTCGTCGAGCAGGTTCGACTGGCCGCGCGCCAGGGCCAGGTCCGCCCAATGGCGCAGCGCCTGCTCCCAGTTGTTCGACGGCATGGCGTCGGCAGGCTGGTTGAGCAGCTCCGGTGGCAGATCGTCGACGTGCACTTCGCGCCCGGACGCCATGACCGTGATCCAGCGGCAGGTGTTTTCCAGCTGGCGCACGTTGCCCGGCCAGGGCAGGTTCTGCAGGTATTCCTCGGTCTCGCTCTTGAGCAGCTTGGTTTCGACCGAGAGCTCTGTCGCCGCGCTGGCGAGAAAGTGCGAGGCCAGCGCGGGGATGTCCTCGCGTCGGTCGGACAGCCGCGGGATATGGATGCGGATGACATTGAGCCGGTGGAACAGGTCTTCGCGGAACTTGCCGGCTTGCACCAGGCTTTCCAGGTCCTGATGGGTCGCAGCGATGATGCGCACGTCCACCTTCACCGGCGTATGGCCACCGACGCGGTAGAACTCGCCGTCGGCCAGCACGCGCAGCAGACGGGTCTGGGTGTCGGCCGGCATGTCGCCGATCTCGTCGAGGAACAGGGTGCCGCCGTCGGCCTGCTCGAAGCGCCCGCGACGCTGGTTGGCTGCGCCGGTGAAGGCGCCCTTCTCGTGGCCGAACAGCTCCGATTCCATCAGATCCTTGGGTATCGCTGCCATGTTCAGAGCGATGAAAGGCGAGGCTGAGCGCGGGCTGTGGCGATGCAGGGCGTGGGCGACCAGCTCCTTGCCGGTGCCGGATTCACCGTTGATCAGCACGGTGATATTGGAGTGGCTGAGGCGGCCTATCGCGCGAAACACCTCCTGCATCGCCGGCGCCTCGCCGATGATCTCCGGGGTGCGCGGTTGGCCGGCCGGCTGGTGGGTCGCCTGCTGCTCCTTGGCATGCAGCCCGGCGCGCTTGACCAGGGAGACGGCATCGTCGACATCGAATGGCTTGGGCAGGTATTCGAATGCCCCCCTGGTAGGACGCCACCGCGCTGTCGAGGTCCGAGTGCGCCGTCATGATGATGACGGGAAGCCGCGGGTAGAGTTCGCGAATCTGTGCCAGCAGGTCCAGCCCGCTGATGCCCGGCATGCGGATGTCCGAGATGATCACGTCCGGCTGCTGCCGCGCCAGTTTCGACAGCACGCCTTCGGCGCTATCGAAGCTCTGAGTGGTCATGCCCTCCTGTTGCAGGGCCTTTTCCAGCACCCAACGGATGGAACGGTCGTCGTCGATAATCCAGACAGTTTCGCTGCGGCTCATGCGGTTGGTGCTCCATTTTCCAGCGGCAGGAAGATCGAGAACGCGGTATGCCCGGGATGGCTTTCGCATTCGATCAGGCCCTGGTGCTGACTGATGATGTTCTGGGTGATCGCGAGGCCCAGGCCGGTGCCGTCGGGGCGGCCGCTGACCATCGGGTAGAAGAGGGTGTTCTGCAGTTCGGCGGGAATACCCGGGCCGTTGTCGATGATCTCGATGCGCGCGACCAGGCGGTGGCGGATATGGCCAATGGTGAACTGGCGCAGGGTGCGGGTACGCAGGGTCAGTCGACCGAGGCCCAGTTCGGTCTGCCCGGCAAGGGCCTGCATCGCGTTGCGCATGATGTTGAGCACGGCCTGGATCATCTGCTCATGGTCCATGAGCAGCTCGGGAATGCTCGGGTCGTAGTCGCGCACCAAAATGAGGCTGCCCTGTGACTCAGCTTCGATCAGGCTCGCCACGTGCTCCAGCACTTCGTGGATGTTGACCATCGACAGTGACGGCAGCTTGTTCGAGCCGAGCATGCGATCGACCAGATTGCGCAGCCGATCGGCCTCCTCGATGATCACCTCGGTGTAGTCCTTCAGGTGCTCCTCGGGCAGCTCGCGGGCCAGCAACTGCGCCGCGCCGCGGATGCCGCCGAGCGGGTTCTTGATCTCGTGGGCCAGGCCGCGGACCAGCATCTTGGTGGTTTCCTGCTTGGACAGCTGGGCCTCTTCCTTGGTGATCCGCAGCAGGCGATCGCGCGGCAGTACCTCGAGCAACAGCATCGTCTCCTGCTTGGTCAGCACCGGTGTCACGGCGTAGTCCACCGTCAACGACTGGCCGCTGGCGGAGGTCAGGGTCGCCTCGCGCTTGGTAAAAGGATGGGCTTCCTCGACAGCCATGCGCAGCGCAGCGAGCGCTTCGGGTGACTCGGTGAAGAGTTCGCTGATGAACTGGCCATGACTGCGTTGCCCGCTCACCGCCAGCAGCATTTCAGCGGCCGGGTTCATGTGCTGCAGGCGCAACCGTGAATCGAGCAGGAGCGTGGCGGTGGTGAGATTCTCGATCAGCAGGCGCTGTAGGGCTTCGGAGATCATGGCTATCTGCATCCGGGAGATGACGACAGGAAATGCAAGAAGCAAACCAAGGCGCTCCTTTTCGGCGCGGCGCTGCGGCCATGGGCGCTCCAGAGCAGGGCATCCCGCGTTTCGCAGGCGGCAGGAAAAGCTTGGCTCAGCTACGCACCATATCGGTGCGTAGCATGATCACAGAAAGGGCACGAAGGGAATATCTTTCTTCTCGACAGGCTTGTCGGCCAGGGGGCATTCCGGGCGAACGCCGTAATCGGCCGTCACGCATGGCCTGATCCGACGGCGTTGGGCGAGCGAGGTGCGGTGCAGATGAAAGGTGTGCGGCGGGCTGGCTTTCAAGGGATTGCCGCTGGCATCGACGATCTCGACGACCAGCTGGTGCGTGCCCCGGTCGATGTTGCTCAGCGAGAACTGCGGCGTGCGGACCGTTTCGCCGAAGGGCTTGCCATCCAGCAGCAGGCGGAACTCATGGGCCGGATCGAGGGCCGGATCGCTGGTGGCGCTGACCTCGAGGTTGCCCGCATTGTTGCGAATGGTCGCCTCAGGAGCGGGATGCTCGATCTCCAGCAGGCGGTAGCGGATGGCGTCCGGTTCTGGCGCAGCCGGTTGGGCGCTTGGCCGTCGCTGTGTTTCAACCGCCGGCATGCTGTTGGTGGGCCGCGATTTGATCGTCTCGACCGCACGGCCACCGGGGCGGTCGGTGAAGACGCGGTTCCCCTGCTCGTCGATGTAGCTATAGATTTCGGCGGATGCCGGTAGCGCCAGGACCAGCAGAAGGACAGCCCAAGCGCGGTTGATGCTGATCATGCGCCTGGCTTCGCCGGTGTCGGTTTCGGAGGGGTAGGTTTAGGTCGTAATGCCGGGCTTGAGGTATTCACTCGCTGGACGGTGAACGCCTGACTGGCGCGCTGCACGACCTGGCCGTTGGCGAGTACCTCCACCTCCAGCCGATGGCTGCCGCGGTCGACGTTGTTCAGCTGCATGGAGGTCGAAGCGCTGGGTGCGGCCAGTGGCTCGCCGTCGAGCAGGAAGCGCAACAGGTGGCCGCGGCGCAGCGGCGGATCGAGCTCGGCGGTCGCCATGAAACTGCCGTTGTTCGCCCGTAGGGCCTCTTCGTCAGGGATGCCTCCGATGGCCAGGCTGCGGTATGGCTGCGCCTGTTGGGCGTCTTGCGCCTCGCCCGGCAGGGGCGGAGGTGGTTCCGGGGTGCGAATGTCCACGGTGTTTGCCGGTGGCAGCTTGACCTGGTCGGCCGCTACGCCATCCGGGGCTGGTTGGTGTACACCGTGTTGCCGCGTTCATCGGTGTATTTGTAGATCTGCGCCATGGCCGGAGCCGACAACAGCACGAGCAGGCTGAGCATTGCGATGCGCATGGTGAACTCCGCGAGTGGGAAGTCTGAAGCCTTGCACCCTGCCCGCATTCGGGCAAGCCCTCGATCCGGTATTTGCGAGCCGTCGCAACAAGCTTGCCGGATCTGCGCCGCCGGAAAAGAAAAGGCCTCCCGAAGGAGGCCTTTTCCAATCACGCGTATCGCATCAGACGCTGTAGTACAGGTCGTACTCCAGCGGATGAACGAAGGTGCGGACCTTGATCTCTTCCTCGGACTTCAGCTCGATGTAGGCATCGATGAACTCGTCGGTGAAGACGCCGCCCTTGGTCAGGAAGGCGCGGCCCTTGTCCAACTCTTCCAGGGCTTCTTTCAGGCTGCCGCACACCTGCGGGATCAGCTTGCCTTCTTCCGGCGGCAGGTCGTACAGGTTCTTGTCGGCCGCATCGCCGGGGTGGATCTTGTTCTGGATGCCGTCCAGGCCAGCCATCAGCAGGGCAGCGAAGGCCAGGTAGGGGTTGGCAGCCGGATCCGGGAAGCGTGCTTCGATGCGGCGCGCCTTCGGGCTGTTGACGTACGGGATGCGGATCGAGGCGGAGCGGTTGCGCGCCGAGTAGGCCAGCATGACCGGTGCTTCGAAGCCCGGGACCAGGCGCTTGTAGGAGTTGGTCGACGGGTTGGTGAAGCCGTTCAGCGCCTTGCCGTGCTTGATGATGCCGCCGATGAAGTACAGGGCGGTTTCGGACAGGCCGGCATAGCCGTCACCGGCGAAGGTGTTCTTGCCATCCTTGGAGATGGACATGTGCACGTGCATACCCGAGCCGTTGTCGCCATACAGCGGCTTGGGCATGAAGGTCGCGGTCTTGCCGTAGGCATCGGCCACGTTGTGCACGCAGTACTTCAGGGTCTGGACTTCGTCGGCCTTGGCCACCAGCGTGTTGAACTTGACGCCGATCTCGTTCTGGCCGGCGGTCGCCACTTCATGGTGGTGAACTTCGACGGTCAGGCCCATTTCTTCCAGGGCGTTGCACATGGCGGTGCGGATTTCGTGGTCGTGATCGACCGGCGGAACCGGGAAGTAGCCACCCTTGACGGCAGGACGATGGCCCTTGTTGCCGCCTTCGACGTCCTGGTCGGTCATCCAGGAAGCCTGCTCGGAGTAGATCTTGAACATCGAGCCGGAGATGTCGGACTTGAACTTCACCTGGTCGAAGATGAAGAACTCCGGCTCCGGGCCGACGAATACGGTGTCACCGATGCCGGTCGACTTCAGGTATTCCTCGGCGCGACGGGCGATGCCGCGCGGGTCGCGCTCGTAGCCCTGCATGGTCGAGGGCTCGATGATGTCGCAGACGAGGATCAGGGTCGGCTCTTCGGTGAACGGGTCCAGCACGGCGGTGCTGTCGTCCGGCATCAGGATCATGTCGGAGGCTTCGATGCCTTTCCAGCCAGCGATGGAGGAACCATCGAACATCTTGCCATGCTCGAAGAACTCGTCATCGGCATCACGGGCCGGCATGGTGACGTGCTGCTGCTTGCCCTTGGTGTCGGTGAAGCGCAGATCAATCCACTTCACGTCGTATTCTTTAATCAGTTGAAGCGACTTCGACATGGTGCTCTCCAAGTGGTGGAAGCGTTGACAGGTTGCTTCCGAAATCTAGGGTGAAGCCGAGCGGGGATACTCCGACAAGGCGACCTGCCTCACAAGGGAGCAAATTGCATGCCAGTGCTCCGAGATGGGTCCGGCTGCCCTATAAAGGCCGCGTATGGGCTTTTTGCGGCCCGTGCGGCAAGATTTTTCCCTTGCGTTGCACTTATTTGGTGCTCTTCAGCGCGGGCTTGTTCCATTTAGGTGCGAAACCGCTGGCGGCCGATAAAATTGTCTAAAGCTTGATCAATTCCGATATACTCCGCCCCCTCTTTTTCAGGCCATGCCAGCGCCGCGCTGTCCACATGAAGCTGATCGTCAAGGTTTTTCCCGAAATCACCATCAAGAGCCCGCCGGTGCGCAGGGGTTCATTCGCCAGTTGGCGAAGAACATCCGTGCCGTGCTGCGTGACCTGGATCCCGAGCTGCGGGTGGAAGGGTGTGGGACAACGTCGAAGTGGAAACCGCGCAGACCGACGCCAGGCTGCTGCGCGACATGATCGAGCGCCTGCGCTGCACCCCCGGCATCGCGCATTGCCTAGAGGTGCATGAGTACCCGCTGGGTGACCTGGACGACATGGTCGAGAAGTGCAAATCGCATTTCGCCGATCGCCTGGCCGGCAAGATCTTCGCGGTGCGCTGCAAGCGCGCCGGCAAGCACCCGTTCAGCTCCATGGATGTCGAACGCCATGTCGGCAGCCAGCTACGCCAGCAGTGCGGGGCTGCGGGCATCTCGCTGAAGGCACCGGAGATCGAAGTCCGGATGGAGATTCGCGACCAGCGCCTTTTCATCGTGCATGCGCAGCACGACGGCATCGGCGGCTATCCGCTGGGCGCGCTGGAGCAGACCCTGGTGCTGATGTCCGGTGGTTTCGATTCCACCGTGGCCGCCTACCAGATGATGCGCCGCGGGCTGATGACCCACTTCTGCTTCTTCAACCTCGGCGGCCGCGCGCACGAGCTGGGCGTCATGGAAGTGGCTCATTATCTGTGGAAGAAATACGGCAGCTCGCACCGCGTGCTGTTCATCAGCGTGCCGTTCGAGGAAGTGGTCGGCGAGATCCTGCAAAAGGTCGACAACAGCCAGATGGGCGTGGTCTTGAAGCGCATGATGCTGCGCGTCTCGACGCAGATCGCCGAGCGCCTGCACATCGATGCGCTGGTCACGGGTGAGGCGATTTCCCAAGTATCCAGCCAGACCCTGCCGAACCTCTCGGTGATCGATTCGGCGACCGACATGCTGGTGCTGCGTCCGCTCATCGCCAGCCACAAGCAGGACATCATCGACACCGCCTTCGAGATCGGCACCGCCGAGTTTGCCAAGAACATGCCCGAGTATTGCGGGGTGATTTCGGTGAACCCGACGACCAAGGCCAAGCGCTATCGCGTCGAGCACGAAGAGAAGCAGTTCGACATGGCCATCCTGGATCGCGCCCTGGCCAACGCCCGCCAGGTCGCCATCGACCGGGTCATCGACGAGCTGGGCCAGGATGTGCAGGTCGAGGAGGTCACCGCCGCCAGCGCCGGCCAGGTGGTGCTCGACATCCGTCACCCCGACGCGGCCGAGGACGAACCTCTGCAGTTGCCGGGCATCGAAGTGCAAACCTTGCCGTTCTATGCGCTGAACAACCGCTTCAAGGAACTGGACGACAACCGCCAGTACCTGCTGTATTGCGATAAAGGTGTCATGAGCCGCCTGCATGCTCATCATCTGTTGAGCGAGGGGCACGTCAATGTGCGCGTTTATCGTCCGAGCTAAACAGCCCGGCCTGCTGGGCGGCAGCATCCGTCACCGCCCTCCCGATCGGTAATGCCAAACCGCGGGTAACGCCCCGGCTCGTACCTTCTTCGGATTCGCGTTGCGAACCGACCTTTTTTCAGCGGCCGGCCTACAGCCAGACGCTTTTACAGAGAAACAGACCTGTGATCGAGAATCTACGCAACATCGCCATCATTGCCCACGTCGACCATGGCAAGACCACCCTCGTCGACAAACTCCTGCGCCTGTCCGGCACCCTGGACCGCAAGGAGGCCGAAAACGAGCGCGTGATGGACTCCAACGACCAGGAAAAGGAACGCGGCATCACCATCCTGGCCAAGAACACCGCGTTGAAGTGGAAGGACTACAACATCAACATCGTCGACACCCCCGGCCACGCCGACTTCGGCGGAGAGGTGGAGCGCGTGATGAGCATGGTCGACTCCGTACTGCTGGTGGTCGACGCTCAGGACGGCCCGATGCCGCAGACCCGCTTCGTGACCCAGAAGGCGTTCAAGGCCGGTCTGCGCCCGATCGTCGTGGTCAACAAGATCGACCGCCCCGGCGCGCGCCCTGACTGGGTCATCGACCAGATCTTCGACCTGTTCGACAACCTCGGCGCCACCGACGAGCAGCTGGACTTCCCCATCGTCTACGCCAGCGCCCTGAACGGCATCGCCGGCATGGACTACGAGAACATGGACGACAACATGGACGCCCTGTTCCAGGCGATCGTCGACCATGTACCGGCACCGGTAGTAGACACCAGCGGCCCGTTCCAGATGCAGATCTCCCAGCTGGACTACAACAGCTTCCTCGGCGTGATCGGCATCGGCCGGATCGCCCGCGGCACCATCAAGGCCAACACGCCGGTCACCGCCATTGGCGCCGACGGCAAGAAGCGCAACGGCCGCATTCTCAAGATCATGGGCCACTCCGGCCTGCAGCGTGTCGAGGTGCCCGAAGCCCAGGCCGGCGACATCGTCTGCGTCAGCGGCATGGAAGAGCTCTACATCTCCGATACCCTGTGTGACCAGAACAACGTCGAGGCGCTGCCGCCGCTGACCGTCGACCAGCCGACCGTGTCCATGACGTTCCAGGTCAACGACTCGCCCTTCGCCGGCAAGGAAGGCAAGTTCGTCACCAGCCGCAACATCAAGGACCGCCTCGACAAGGAGCTGCTGCACAACGTGGCGCTGCGCGTCGAGCCGGGCGACTCGCCCGAGAAGTTCAAGGTTTCCGGTCGTGGCGAGCTGCATCTCTCGGTACTGATCGAAAACATGCGTCGCGAAGGCTTCGAGCTGGCCGTGGGCCGCCCGGAAGTGGTGATCATCGAGAACGAGGCCGGCGAAAAGCAGGAGCCGTACGAGAACGTCACCATCGACATCGAGGAGCAGCACCAGGGGCCGGTGATGGAGCAGATGGGCCTGCGCAAGGGCGATCTGACCAACATGATCCCCGACGGCAAGGGCCGCATCCGCCTGGAATACACCATCCCGGCGCGCGGCCTGATCGGCTTCCGTAACAACTTCCTGACCCTGACCTCGGGCTCCGGCATCCTGACCTCGACCTTCAGCCACTATGGCGCGATCAAGGCGGGTGAAGTGACCAACCGCCAGAATGGCGTGCTGGTTTCCATGGCCACCGGTACGGCACTGACCTACTCGCTGGAAACCCTGCAGGCGCGCGGCAAGCTGTTCCTGGCACCCGGCGACGAAATCTACGAAGGCCAGCTGTGCGGCATCAACAGCCGTGACAACGACCTCGTGCTCAACCCCACCAAGGGCAAGAAGCTCGACAACATGCGCGCGTCCGGCAAGGACGAAGTCATCGCCCTGGTCCCGCCGATCAAGTTCACCCTCGAGCAGGCATTGGAATTCATCGCCGACGACGAACTGGTAGAGGTGACGCCGAAGTCGATCCGACTGCGCAAGAAGCTGCTCAACGAAAACGACCGCAAGCGCTACGAGCGCGCCAAGGTCTGACGATCGCGTAGCGATGACGAAAGGCGCCTTAGGGCGCCTTTCTTTTTTATGGGGTGATGCGAGATATCCGCGTCTGGTGTTGGTTCCGTTGAATGTTGATGTTTTTACGGAAATGCGACGTCGTTCCTGTTTCAGGCGCCATTCGAAGACCAGAGGTAATTGTCCGGTAGTGGCACAACGCCCATCATCGCCACCCTCTGCTTTATCTGACCAAGGATGGTTGCGATGCGTCCGCTGTTGTTCGCTACATTCCTCTGCATTTCCTTGCCGACCGGCTACGCCAGCGCTCAGGTTGCACCGTCACCTGGTGAGCGCGACCTGATCAGAGACCGCCAGGAGCGGCTGCTGGAAGAGCAGCGCCGGCGTCTGGAGGAGCTCCAGCAGCTTCCTGGGCGCGATGCGGTAGAGCCTCAGCCTGTGCCGGACGACCCGCGCTGTTTCGAGATTCAGACCATCCGCTTGAAAGGCGCTGCGCTCATGACTGAGCGGCAACAGGCGGAACTGCTGGAACCGTATCAAGGCCGATGCCTGGGCGCCAATCAACTCAACGCGTTGCTGAAAGCGATCACCCAGTTCTACATCGATCGTGGCTACGTCACCTCCCGCGCCTATCTACCGCAGCAGGACATGGCAGATGGCGATCTCGAGGTCCTCGTCATCGAGGGGCGCCTCGAAGGGCTCGATCAGTCCGCCGTCGCCACTGACCGCGAACTGGCAATGGCCTTCCCTGGCCAGACGGGCGATGTGGTCGATCTGCGCGAACTGGAACAGCTGGTCGATCAGTTGAACCGCCTGCCGTCCCGGCTTGCACAATTGGAACTGCTGCCAGGCGAGCAGGTTGGCGGGAGTCGCGTAAGCCTCAAAGGCGATCCGCTCAAGCCGTGGCGTGTCAGCCTCAATCGGCATAACAACGGTGAAGAGAGTACCGGCGAGCAACAATGGGGCATCGGCTTCGATTGGGACAGTCCGCTGGGGCTGGCGGACCAACTCAGGCTTTACGGCGGCGGTGATGCGGTAAGCGATGAGTTTCGACATTCAGCCAATCAGGGGCTGGCCTACAGCCTGCCGTACGGCTGGTGGACGTTCAGCTACAGCTACAACCAGAGTTATTACCGCACCCAGGGTGAGGCGTCGGGCTTTCTCTTCGAAATGGATGGCGAGAGCAAGAGTCACCAAGCCAATGCCGAGCGGGTGCTGCATCGCGACGCGGTCAGCAAGACAGCCATCAGCTTCGGCCTCGCCCATCTGCGTACCCGCAACTACATCGAGAACAGCCTGCTCGACGTGTCCAGCCAGCGACTTTCCGAAACGCAGCTTGGCCTGAATCATGGCCGGCGCATCGGCACGGCCTTCGTCAACGCCGACATTGGCTGGCAGCACGGGACCGGTAGCTTCGACGCCCAGCGTCGTGGCGACCCGCTCCATGGGGAGCCGGACGCCCGTTATCACAAATACACGCTGACCCTCAGTGCGCTGCAGCCCTTCCAGTTGTGGGGCGAGTCATTCAGTTTCGATTCGCTGCTAAACGCTCAGAAGAGCGAGGACGTGCTCTACAGCCCGCAGCGCATCAGCATTGGCGGGTTGGCCTCGGTTCGCGGTTTCAAGGAGCAGTCCCTGTCCGGCGATACCGGTGGGTACTGGCGCAACCAGCTGCGCTGGCGCCGCCCGGTCAGCTGGGAACCGCTGCGTCCGTTCCTGCAGGAGTATGGGCTGGCGTATGCCTATGACGTAGGCGTGATCCATGGCGGGCGGTACAACCCTGACATGCGCGGCCGGCTGTCCGGTCATGGCCTCGAACTGAGTGCGCGGGGGTCGCATGTGGCTGCCGCTGTCACCTTTGCCCGCTCGCTCGAGCGGCCGGATGTGATCTCCGAGCGCGAGCGCCCGGTTTACTTCCGAGTCGACCTGTTTTTCTAGAACGCATCGCCAGCCGCACGCGGCGGGCCGGGATGAGCGGAGCTCATTCCCTCACACCTGATTGAGCCAAGCAGAGCCGGAGTCTTGAACATGGACGTACGCAGCCCCTTCTTCCAGAACGTCGCCACCATCCTAGTCGGCGTCATGTTCCTCAACCCAATCGTCAGCGCCGCAGCTGACCTGACGGTGGCCGCGGGCAGCGGTGCCACGATTGGGCAGGCGGGCAACGGCGTACCGATCGTCAACATCGCCGCCCCCAACGGCAACGGGCTGTCGCACAACAAGTTCAAGGACTACAACGTCGGCCAGCAGGGTCTGATTCTCAACAATGCCACCGAGCGCACCCAGAGCACGCAACTGGGCGGCATCATCCTCGGCAATTCCAACCTCAAGGGAAAAGCCGCCGGGCTGATCCTCAATGAGGTCACCGGCGCCAATGCCAGCCGTCTGCAGGGCTACACCGAGGTGGCCGGCAAGTCTGCTCATGTCGTGGTCGCCAACCCCCCACGGGATCACCTGTGATGGCTGCGGCTTCATCAACACCCCACGCGTCACCCTGAGCACCGGCACGCCGATCATCGAGGGCGGCCGTCTGGACCGCTTCGACGTCAACGGCGGCAGTATCGCCATCGAAGGTCAGGGCTTGAACGCCAGCAACGTCGACCAGTTCGACCTCATCACCCGCAGTGCAAAGATCAACGCCGAGCTGCACGCCAACAAGCTGAATATCATTGCCGGTCGCAACGAGGTTGATGCCAGCACGCTTGCCGCAACGGCCAAGGCGCCGGATGACAGCGACAAACCGCTGCTCGCCATCGATAGCTCAGCGCTGGGCGGCATGTACGCCGGCGCGATTCGTCTGGTGGGTACCGAGGCGGGAGTGGGTGTGAAACTGGCTGGCGATATGGCGGCCAGTGCTGGGGATATCCGGATTGATGCCAACGGGCAGTTGAGTGTGGCGCAAGCGGCGGCCAGTCGCGATCTGATCGTTCGCGGTGTGGATGTCGAGCTAGAAGGGCAAGCGTATGCGGGACGGTCGGCCGATTTAAACGCGTCCTCCCAGTTGATTAACCATCAGCTTCTGGCCGGAGCGGACGGCATCAAAATCGTGACGGCACGGTTGGTAAACCAAGGCGACATCGAAGCTGGACTACATCCTGACAACTCTCGTAACCCTGAGGCCGATCTCGTCATTCACAGCGGCTCGATGAGGAATTCTGGCAATGCGGTTGCCAACCGCACACTCGACATAAAACTCGCCAGCAAACTGGATAACAGCGGGGGCGGGCTTAGCGGCTCAGTGACGACAATCGAATCGGCTGACGTCGACAACACACAGAACGGTTTAATCACAGCGCGCGATTCATTGCACCTTAACGCCGGTACATTGGACAACCGAGGTGGCGTCTTAAACGCCCAGAGGGCAATAGTCGGTCAAGTTGACGTCTTGACCAACCGTGGCGGAGAAATAACCAGTCAGGGGGCCATTTCGCTGAGTGGAGGCGTACTGGATAACAGCGAAGGGGGGCGGATCATCAGCACAGGGGAGCTGACCGTAGCGACAACAAAGTCTAATAACAGCGAGGGAGGTCTTATCTCCGGCTGGCAAGGTATAAACCTCACCGGACAGTCCCTGAATAATAGCCACGCCGGCACCCTCTCCAGTAAGAATGGAAACATTACCGTCAAGCTTTCGCAGGGTCTCGACAATCGCCGCGAGGGGGCCGTCGTCAGCAAAGAGGCGCAATCGTTGACCGCCGCTTGGCTGGATAACCGCGAAGGCGGAATCATCTCCGGCCAGTCCTCTGTCAATCTAAAGCTCGGTGAGCTGGATAACGGCGGTGTCATCACTGCTTCGGACGATCTCACCCTTGCTGTCAGTGGTCTGCGCAACGTGGGCGGTGCACTTACGGCCGGAACATCGCTTGGTCTCAACGGCGACTCGCTCTCCAATGTGGGAGGGCAGATCAGCTCGCAAGGCTCGCTATCGCTCGTATTGAGCCTCCTTCTAGATAACAGCAGCGGTGTGGTATCCGCCAAAGGCCCGCTGGTGTTGCGTGGTGACAATATTCGCAACCGCTCAGGGCAGGCCGTCGGCGAAGGGCTGTTGCAGCTGTTTGCGAGGCAGATAGAAAACACGGATGGCGGTGTGATCGCCGGAGATGCCCTTGTTTACGCCAACATTGCCGACAAGCTGGATAACAGCTATGGCGGCTTGCTGTTCAGTCGCAACGGTGCGGTAGAGATTGAGGCGGGCGAGTTTGTCAATCGTTCGGGTTCGGTACAGGCGGCAAACACTGTCGATTTGGCTGTAAGCACAACGCTCGACAATCGAGGCGGCCGTATCGTCAGTGAAACTGCAACTGTAAGTCTCCAGGCTGATGAGTTGAACAACGCCGGCCAAGGCATTCTTGGGAGCGTTTCCAGCTGGGTTGCCCTTACGCTGGGCAAGTTATTAGACAACCGTAATGGGACTATTCAGGCGAAGTCCGGGTTAACCGTTCGGGCTACGGACCCACAAGGCCAGATATTCAACCAGGGCGGCTACCTGTCCACGAGTGATGGCGAGACCAAAGTTACTACCGGCTCACTCTTTAATCAGGGTGGCGAACTATACGGCGCCAGCCTGCTCTCCGTAACCGCACGGCACGTTGATAATCAGGGAAGTACGTCGGTACAAGGCGGGCGAATGACGGCGGAGCTCATAGACTTCAGCCTGGCGGGTTCGCTGAACAATGCCTACGGTCTCATCGAAGCCCAACGTGCATTTGAGCTCGATATCGGCAGCTTGTCGAATGGAAAGGGCCAGTTGCGGGCGCTAGGGCCAAGTGGTACGAGCAGCCTGAGGTCGAGTGGGCTGATCGATAACCGTGCAGGCAACATCGAAGTGGCGAATACAGATTTTGTGCTGACCGCTGCGACCTACAGCAATACCGACGGCACGCTTTCACACCTCGGACAAGGCGTTTTCGGTCTGTCGAGCAACTTGATCATGAATGCAGGCGGCGCGCTGTTCACCAATGGCGACGTCTCCCTCTCGGCGGACAGCTGGGCACATAGCGGGTCGTTGCAAGCACGCAGCATGGTGCTCGACATTGGCACATTTACTCAGGCAGCCAGTAGTCAGCTTATTGCCAAGGACGGTCTGGTCCTAACGGGTACCAATTGGACTAACGATGGTGTGATTGCCAGTGACGGCACAGTGTCCCTCGCGTTAGGGGCTGGTACCTACCGTGGAGACGGTACGCTTTCCAGCAACGGCAGGCTCGCCCTTAGCGCTGGCAGCGTGACACTTTCTTCCGCGACAGCCGGCATCACCGGAGGGGACAGCTCGGAGGTAAATGCGACCGGCACCCTATGGAATCGGGGCCGGCTAGTTTCGGTTGGTGATTTCACCCTACGTGCCGCCGTGCTGAACAACAACGGCACGCTGGGAGCGGCTGACTCGCTAACGCTCTACACACCAATGCTAAGCAACGACAATGGGCTGATTTTCAGCGGAGCCGATACGGCGCTGCGGGTCGGCACCTTTGTCAACAGCTATGCCAATGTCTATAGCATGGGTACGCTCGATATCACCGGGAACGATAGCGGTGGCTGGGCAACTCGTATTGATAACCTATCCGGCTCGCTGGAAAGCGCCGGGAATATGCGGCTGCTTTCCAGGCAACTGAACAATACCAAAGATGATTTCACCACCGAGCGCCAGATTACCGACGGTAACGTCAACGTCTATTGGAACGACTACTGCGATGGTAAAGGATGTGAACTCTACTTCCATGCTGTGGAGCGTTTCGAGGACGTTATTAATTCGGATTCCCCGACTGCGTACATCACAAGCGGCGGCAATCTAAGCTTTAAAGGGACGTCATTTAACAATCTTTACAGCACCGTTTCGGCCGCAGGTGACATCACTATCGACAGCGCAAGTTTCGCCAATATCGGCGCTGGCGGTGGCGAGCAACGTAATGTTTCATCCGGCTTTTACGCGCGACCGCGGCCTCTATAGCGATTTCATAGCAGCCAAGGACCGGTTCAATGCGAGCGTAGCCCAAAGGGGCAAGATGACGTTGGACGACATCGTCCAAGCCGGGTCCGGCAATTCTCAACTAACCATTGACGAGATTATCCGTGTTGGCGGTGCTGGCGGTTTTTACAATACCAGCAAGAGCGTAGTCGAGACGGCAGGTTCAGCGTCTGCTCCTGCCATCGTACAAGCCGGTGGAAACGTCACCATCAACGCGACCCAGGAGCTTCGTAACGATGTGGTGCGTAGTCACGCGCAGGGAACCGGGCTGATCGGCGATCGGGATACAGGCGTCAGTAATGGCAGTTTCGTCCAGCGCGTAGCCATCACCTCACAACTACCGCCAGACCTCTCCCAAAAGCAGATTGATCCAGTCGCGCTTCCAGGCTTCAGCTTGCCAACCGGGGTTAACGGCCTGTTCCGGCTCAGTAGCGAGGGGGCGGCAGACACTGTCATTGATGGGCAAGGTCTGCAACATATCGTGAATCGTTCGGCTAATGCTCACCGCTATTTGGTAGAAACCAACCCGGCCCTGACCAACCTTAAGCAGTTCATGAGTTCGGACTACCTCTTGGGCAACCTGGGTTACAACACCGATCAGACACAAAAGCGTCTCGGTGACGGCCTATACGAGCAGCGGCTCGTCCGAGATGCGATTGTCGCGCGTACCGGACAGCGCTATCTCGCCGGTCTCCACAGCGATGAAGCCATGTATCGCTATCTGATGGACAACGCCCTGGCCAGCAAAGAGGCGCTGAATCTCAGCCTTGGTGTAAGCCTGACCGCCGAGCAGGTTGCAGCATTGACTCATGACATTGTCTGGATGGAGGAGCAGCAGATTCTTGGCGAGAGGGTGCTCGTGCCGGTGGTCTACCTCGCGCAGGCCAAAGGACGTCTGGCCGGCAATGGTGCCCTGATCCAGGGGCGAGATCTCAACCTGATCAGCGGTGGGGACCTTTCAAACCGAGGAACGCTACGCGCTGGCCAGAACCTCAATGCCCGTGCGGCCACAGTCATTAACGCTGGCCTGATGGAGGCCAACGAGCGGTTGCAGCTGATGGCCATCGATAGCTTGCAGAACGCGTCGGGCGGCGTTCTAAAAGGGCGGGACGTTACCCTAACTGCACTGACCGGCGACGTGATCAACGAACGCACCGTTACCACCACCTTCGCCAGTGGTGGTAACGACCGAATCCGCAATGACATCGTCAACAACGCCGCTCGGATCGAAGCCGGTGGCAACTTGGCCATTGTCGCAGGTCGCGACATCCAGAATATTGGCAGCGTGATGCAGGCAGGAGGCGACGCCAGCCTGAATGCAGGGCGTGATGTCGTCATTGATCGCCAGGAAGAAATCGACACTTACGAATACCGTCGTAAGCGGGAATCGGGTTACGAGAACAGCGTTACTCAATACGGCTCCAGCGTAACAGTGGGCGGTGACCTTGACGTCGCCGCGGGGCGCGACGTAGCGGTAATCGCCAGTGAGGTGAAGGCTGGCGACAACATCACTATCGACGCGGCAGAGAATTTGATCGTCGCCTCCGCAGCTGACGAGTACCACCAATACTCGTACCGCAAGCAGGGCAAGACAAAAACCACACGGCAGAACGATAACGTTTCGCAGGTCTCCTCACTGATTCAGGCAGGCGGGGAAGTCTTGCTCGCAGCAGGCGACGACATCGGTTTGATTGCCAGTCGTGTAGAAGCCGGCAACGATGCCTACCTGTATGCCGGCCGCGATCTTTCGCTGCTCGCCGCAGAGGACAGCGACTACTCGCTGTACGACATGAAGAAGAAGGGCAGCTTCGGCGCGAAGAAAACCCAGCGCGATGAAGTCACCACTGTGCGGAATATAGGCAGCTCCATCACCACCGGTGGTGATCTGATCCTCGGCAGCGAAGGCGATCAGCTGTACCAGAAAGCGCGCCTGGAAAGCGGCAACGATCTGATCCTCGACAGCGGCGGCAGCATCACCTTCGAAGCGGTCAAGGATCTGGATCAGGAGAGCCACGAGAAGAGCAGCAACAGTTGGGCCTGGACATCAGCCAAGGGCAAGGGCAGTACGGATGAAACCCTCTACCAGAGCCAGTTGATCGCCAAGGGCGATTTGGTGATACAGGCCGTGGACGGCCTGAGGATCGACGTCAAGGAGGTCAATCAGCAGTCGGTCAGCCAGACCATCGACGCCATGGTCAAGGCCGACCCCGAGGTGGCCTGGCTCAAGGAGATGGAGCAGCGCGGGGATGTCGATTGGCGGCAGGTCAAGGAGATACATGACTCCTTCAAGTACAGCCATTCGGGGTTGGGGGCTGGGGCGCAGCTGATCCTTGCCATCGCCATGGCCGTCATCATGGGGCCGGCTGGTCTTGGTCTGACCGGTGCCCAAGGGGCGGTAGCGGCGTCAGTGGCCACTACTGCGACCAATAGCGCCATAAGCAACAAAGGCAATCTGAGCGCCGTTTTCAAAGACGTCACTTCCAAGGATGCCATCAAAGGCTATGTGGTCAGCGGAGTGACTGCGGGGGTTGGCGCCAAGATGGGTTACAGCCCGACTGACCTGGGCCTGGACTGGAAGAGCGTCGGTCAAGTCGCTGCCAAAACGGCTGTGGATGCCGGCGTCAAGACCGCTGTCTATGGTGGCAGCCTTAAGAGCAACCTGGCTGAAGCCGCTATCGGCAATGCCGTGATCGTCGCGGGCGCCATCGGTGCAGATGCCATCGGCGGCCTGGAGCTGAAAAGCGGCAGCTTGGAAAAGATCGTCCTGCACGCAGCACTGGGCGGTTTGCTAGCCGAAGCATCGGGTGGCGACTTCCGCACCGGCGCGCTGGCGGCGGGTGCCAGCGAAGCTCTAGTGGGCCTTTTGGCGGAGAAGCTGTTACCTCAGGGCGTAGATCGCACTAGTCCTGAATATCAGCAAGGCATGCACAACCTAGTGGCAGCCTCGCAGATTATCGGCGTGCTGGCTGCAGGCCTTACCGGCGGCGATGTACAGGCTGCTGCTGCGGTGGCGGCCAATGCCACTGCGAACAACTATCTGCGTCACCAAGACGTGGAAGCCATGGTCAACGCCTTGGAAGGCTGCGGCCTGCGTGGCGACTGTCAGCAGATTCGCGATGATTTCCGCAAGATTAGCGACGCCAACCGCGCGCGCTTGGCGCAATGCGAACAGAACGGTAATTGCGAGGCGATCAAAGCAGAGATCGCTGAAGGGAAAGCTGCACTGGATAAGTTGCAAGGCTACGCCCTCGCTGTGGCCGAGGCGGATTTCAACACTCGGCAGTGGCAGGATGGCAACAGCGTTCAAACCATTCTCAATGGTCAAGCTAACAGGTCGGCAGAAAGTGCGGCTGAGCGGAGTCAGCGACAGGAGGCTGAAAAGCTCGTCGAGGTTGCCAAAGATCCGGAAGGGCTCAAGCAACTTACGGAAATGCGTGCTCAGGCGGCGTATCGAGCTGATCTAGAGCAAAAACTGTTGGCCGATGCTGAGGTGCAGAGGCTTGCGCAGCAGAGTGCTGCTGATCTTGCTGCGGATTTAGACCAGCTTATGCCCGGCTGGCGAACGCACCGCGAACAGAGCCTGGACTTTGTCGATGGCGTTAAGCAAGGTGGGGTGTTGCTCGCAGATGTGGTAAGTCCTGATGCGTGGGATTTGCTTGGGCCTTCGGCAAAAGCCGCTAAGCTTGCCGGTATCTTTGCCGGGGTGGGTAAAGTCTCTGGGAAGGTATCGGCTGACTTAGTTGAATCGGCGGCCAAGCTGAATAATTTGTTAGCGGGCAAAACGCCATCTTCTGCAGAGTTGGCGCCGTTCACGAAAGCAGCAGAGCGGCAACTGGCTGAAGAGATCAAGTTGGCCAACCAGACGCTGGCTAAGAAGCCAGTGGCGGCGAGTGGGGGTCCAAAAGGCGCAGGCGAAGTCGTGCCTGCCGCGCCTGTTGTGTCTTCTGGTACGACTCGGACGGGTGTTGTTCGTACAAATGCTGCTGACTGGAGAGCGTTGCGCGATAACTGGGACGATCTTGGGTATGGCCAAATATTAAGCGCTGAGAATCGGGCTGCTATTGCTAAAGGGCGCACCCCGAAAGTTGACGATGCATGGATTAAGGTTTTCCCGGAAGATGCAGGACTAAAGGGTGAGCGAATTCCCATGCATCATATCCAGGGTTCGCCACTTACCGTGCCGCTGCCTGATACACGTCATTTAGACGCACATATGCCGGGAGGGTTTAGATATAATCCAGGCGGCCCTGGATCAGCACTTCCAGCATACCCTCCGAAGAAAGGAACTGAGTAATGCATGCCATGTCGCTAGATCATGCGAAGCAGAAGTTAATCTTCTATGTGGCTCAGGATTTAGATCAATCAATTAAGTCTAATGTGCAGCAGCTTGTGAAAGAGCTTGCTGCGTCAAGGGTATGGAGCATTGCACCGCCAAGCCTGATTGATGAGATAGACGAGAATGGCTTGGAGGTGGTAGGTGGGATGCTGGAAGTTTATTCAGCTTTACCGCCGAGCATGCTTCCTCGTGATGTGGATTCGAAGAATCTAGAGGAAGTAGAAGAGCTGATTGGCGCTGTTAGAGACTTATCTGAAAAAGTAAGTATTTCCTTTGAATTTCAATTGGATGCTACTTATGTTGGTAGCATTGAGGATGGCGTCATTGATCGAGTTCTTCAGGAAGGCTTGCTTGCGCCGTGGAGAGATAATCTCAGCGGGAAAAATTGAATCAAGAGTACAGATACAGTATTCACCTGGCACCGGCCCCGCGCCGGTGTTGTTTTATTCGCGGTCAGTGGCGGGGGTAGCCGCCCATCCATGATCCTGCCCCTGAACTCCTCCAAGATGGCCTCGATGCCGAGCGTGCCCTCGGCAAAGGCCTCCAGCTGCCGCACTACCTCGGCATCGGGTTCCAGCCCTTCCAGGCGCTGACTGGCGAGGGCATTGGCCACGGCCTGGCGGCGTTCGGCTCGCTCGGTCTCACTCGGAGGCATGGCTGTCCCAACCTTGTCCTGTTTACGTCCCATCGGCTCGGTTTTCCCTATGCGTTGTCCCATGCTTGGGGCAGTGACGTCCTATGCCTGTCCCACTCGGCCGGCAGCAGCCGTTTTGCATCATTGGCGCATCATGTCTGCCACATGCCTGCATCAATGCTGCATCAACGTGCATCATGTCTGCATCACGCCGATTAAGCTGCTTCTTTTGTGCTATCTGGCTGCTATCTATCGGCTATCTGTTGCTATCTCTCAGCTATCGAGCGGCTATCTTTCTGCTACTTCTCGGCTACCGCTGCCAACGGTCAGGCCGCTGGCGGAGGAATTGACCCTCTGGCCGGTGTTGGCCCTTAAATCGGTGCAGTTTTCGCGGTATTTGGCTGCCCTTAAAACCCGGTGATTTGGCTATACACCATACGCACCTTGCCGGTGCGGCCAAAGCCGCGTGGTTACTGGGCTGCAGCGATTTAGCCGAAAATTGGCTGTAGACAGAGGCGACTACAGACTGCCCTGCAGGCCGCGAATTTACTGGGAAAACGGTGCTACAAGCTGTAGCACATGACTCTTTCTTAGCTGCCTGCTTGTGACGTGCCCTTTTCTTTAGCCGCTGGTCCTGCCGCACGGGCAATGGCCCCGGCCACCTGGTGCTTGACGATCACCGCATCGAGCAGGCCGCGCACCAGTTCCTGCTCGTGTTCGGGCATGCGTGAAATGGCCTCGAACTGATAGCGCAGGTCATCGAATAATCGGGGACAGACCACGTTTTTGTTAGATGTTGATGTGGTTGAATAGCAGCTAACCTGAAGGAAAAGGATTTCCTATGCCACGTCGAGCAAGGCTTTTGCTGCCTGGTGTGCCGTTGCATTTGATACAGCGCGGTAATAATCGCAGCGCTTGTTTCTATGCTGAAGAAGATTATTTATTTTATCTGGACAACCTGAAGCTTCAGGCAGAGCAGCATGGCTGCGCTGTTCATGCTTGGTGCTTGATGACCAATCATGTTCACTTGCTAGTCACCCCATCAAAACCTGAAAGCGCCAGCCTTATGATGAAGGGCTTGGGCCAGCGGTTCGTGCAATACATCAATCGAACCTATGACCGTAGCGGTACGCTGTGGGAAGGGCGTTTTAGGTCTTGCTTGCTGCAAGAAGAGGATTACGTGCTTGCATGCTATCGCTACATCGAGATGAACCCTGTACGCGCCGGCATGGTCGAGCATCCCGCCGAGTATCGTTGGTCCAGCTACGGCGCTAACGCGCATGGGTTACCTTCAGCAATCATCGAGGCGAATCCGCTCTATACCCAACTTGGTGAAACGGCCGATCTACGAGCTAGTGCCTACCGTGAGCTCTTCAGGTATCAGCTTGATCCTGGCTTGGTTGATCAGATTCGGTCAGCAACCAATGGCAACTATGCCTTGGGCAACGCCCGGTTTGCATCGGAGGTCGAACAGGCTCTAGGGCGTCGAGCGGTGCGTGGGAAGGCGGGGCGTCCGAAGCGTTCGATGTAGCTAGTTATCGACGCGAAATCGTGGTCTGTCCCCTATTTCCCCTCTGGACCGCATTGCACAGAACCCCAAAGGCTCTGATCTGACAGGTAAGCAGCCTAGCACTGTGCTGCAAGCGCAATCACAGAAGAGAATTGATGATCTCGCTGTGCAGTACAACACCAAATCAATTGAGCCGAAGGATTTTCAATTGAATTTGGGTGGTAAGGTATGAAGACCGATCCTCAGGTTAGCAAGGGGGCGCCGGTCTATATGGGGGGCTACCACATCCGATGTGATGTCTTACTTTAGGCAGTTAGCTGGGGTTGAAAATATGCCTGTAGCTAAAGTTGTCCCCGGGAAGGAACAGTATATACAGCCAAAACTGACGCCGGAGCTCGGATAACCCTTCGAGACTTTTCCACATCTTCGCAGCAGACAGGGGCTTCTTGGACTATAGATGTTATGGATAAGTCTATTAATGGCGGAAGAATGGTGGAGATCAAGTTCAAGTGATCGGGGATCTCTATAAGTCTGTGTTGCGAAGCGCATTTGGGCTCTCAATGGGCGTTATATGGCAGCATATGACGGTTGAGCTTCTTGGTTCGTCTGTTGATTACGCGAGCCGAGTCAATATGTTCTTCTCTCTGTTAGAGCGTTTGATGTTGGAGGAGAATATAAGACTTGCGCATGATGGCCTTTTCCTTGTTGGTACTATCCAAGATCAGCTAGACGTGCTCAAGGAAGCGTGGCCTGAAGAGCCCGGTGAAGACGATCTTGATGGCTTCGGACTTTGGTTTATCACGGAGGCCCCTGCTGGGGTTGTATGGATAGACTCGGATGGGAAGGAGTTTTGGACGTAGCTTGTAAGTCCAGGTTGGTCCAAAAGGAACCCCTGATATCCCCGCCACGTCTCCTATTGCTCGTGAAGGCTTGCGGAATGATCTTCTTGCTGCTCAGGCCAAAGATCCGCGGATTGGTACGGTCTTACCTGGCGCTAAGGCGCCGGTTACTGTGACGGCAGAAAGCAGTATCGGGGGCAGAACGCTGGTTGACACTAATCAGACGGCAAGACCAGTAACTATAGCTGATCCGAATAAGCCAACCCTAATTGCTGACTTGATTCCGCCCGGTAAACCAAACTCAACAATGGCCAATGCGCATGCCGAAATAGGTTTAATACAGCAAGCGTTTGATGCTGGCCTGACCAAAGGCCAAGCTATGACTGTAGTTGTACGAGGTGAGGAGGTTTGCTCTTACTGTAAGAACCAGCTAACTGCTGCTGCCGACCGGGCTGGGCTAAATAGCCTTCAGGTTGTTGATACTGTTAAGGGTAGAGTTTACGAGTGGGTGCGTGGAGCAGGGTGGAAAGAATGAGTAATAACGCAAGTGGCTGCGATATTGTGTTGGAATTGTGTGCTCTAGATAATTCGAAGCATCCACCTGCACAAATTACTGAGCGACCAGTTTGGGAAAGTGTGGGCACGGCACTTGAGGGTGCGTTTAAGAATGGAGGGTTTGTTTACTTGAAGGTGCTCGGTCCAAGCCAGTCTTTCATTAACGAGCTATGTATGAAATCCCTCCCTGGGCAATATAGGTTAGTTGTACTGACGAAATCTCCCGACCCGAAAGCTGAACTACAAGAGTGGTGGGAACAGGGGATTCTCCATTCAGAGGTTTTGTCCGATTTGGTGATGACGATTGGGATGCGCGAACGGTATGCTCTGATCTTTCTGTTGCACAGGCTATTTTTAGAGAACTCTTCGACTGTGGTGATCTACCAACAGGATTACTGCAAATGCGTTCTCAGTGGAATCCGAAACCATAGTCTCTGTCCACCCAAGCTGACTGCCAATTTCCCCCAACACCGGCCCAGTGCCGATGTTGTTTTATTAGAAAAAGGGACACCCATTAGCCGGCCTGAGAAAAAGGGGACAGATTTATTTTCCGGCCCCGTTGAATAATCGGGGACATGTTAGATGTTGATGTGGTTGAATAGCAGCTAACCTGAAGGAAAAGGATTTCCTATGCCACGTCGAGCAAGGCTTTTGCTGCCTGGTGTGCCGTTGCATTTGATACAGCGCGGTAATAATCGCAGCGCTTGTTTCTATGCTGAAGAAGATTATTTATTTTATCTGGACAACCTGAAGCTTCAGGCAGAGCAACATGGCTGCGCTGTTCATGCTTGGTGCTTGATGACCAATCATGTTCACTTGCTAGTCACCCCATCAAAACCTGAAAGCGCCAGCCTTATGATGAAGGGCTTGGGCCAGCGGTTCGTGCAATACATCAATCGAACCTATGACCGTAGCGGTACGCTGTGGGAAGGGCGTTTTAGGTCTTGCTTGCTGCAAGAAGAGGATTACGTGCTTGCATGCTATCGCTACATCGAGATGAACCCTGTACGCGCCGGCATGGTCGAGCATCCCGCCGAGTATTGTTGGTCCAGCTACGGCGCTAACGCGCATGGGTTATCTTCAGCAATCATCGAGGCGAATCCGCTCTATACCCAACTTGGTGAAACGGCCGATCTACGAGCTAGTGCCTACCGTGAGGTCTTCAGGTATCAGCTTGATCCTGGCTTGGTTGATCAGATTCGGTCAGCAACCAATGGCAACTATGCCTTGGGCAACGCCCGGTTTGCATCGGAGGTCGAACAGGCTCTAGGGCGTCGAGCGGTGCGTGGGAAGGCGGGGCGTCCGAAGCGTTCGATGTAGCTAGTTATCGACGCGAAATCGTGGTCTGTCCCCTATTTCCTCCGGAGCGGTGCTGAAAGATATGACGTCGGAAGAGGCGTTGAAAGGCTACGCTGTCGGCGCCGTGACTGCTGGCCTTACGACTGGCCTCTACAGCAAATGGACTGGCACTGAAACCGCAGTGAACACTGCTGGCGCTGCTACCGGTAATGCCGGCGCGCTGGCCAATAGCGGAGCGGTTGCCACGTCGGGTGGGCTATCGACTTGGTCGGGAATCGGTCAGTTCGCTGCTAATCAGGCGCTACAGAACGGCACGTCAACGTTGCTGAGCAAGGCGCTCGGGCAGGGCGGCGATTTCGGGGATGCGCTACAGACAACGCTGGCCAATACCTTTGCAGCCGCTGGGTTCAACCTCGTCGGCGACACGACCGCGCCAGATCAATGGAACCTGAAAGACGGCAGCCTGGGCAAGATTGGCTTGCACGCCGTCATGGGCGGCTTGGCCGCCGAGGCGGCCGGAGGCGACTTCAAAACAGGCGCATTGGCTGCCGGTATCAACGAAGCGCTGGTTGGGCACTTGGCTGAGCAATACGGGGCTATGCCTGACGACAAGAAGAAGTCTTTGTTGGTCATGAACTCGCAGCTGATAGGGGTTTTGGCTGCTGGTGCGCAGGGTGGGGATGAGAAGGATCTGCAGACTGGGGCTTGGGTGGCGGGAGTGCTACGCAGTACAACTTCATCAAGCACGATGAGGCAAATAAACTTGCGGAAGAGCTAGTAGGTTGTCGTCAGGCTGGTGACCAGGCGGCGTGTCGCTCAGATGTCGAAAGCCGGTATAGGATTCTGAGCGATAGCCGTCAGGGTACTGCGTTGTATGCGTGCAAAGAGCAGGGAACTTGTCCGCAGCAGCTAGATGACGCCTTGGCGGGCTCGGCCCAGTTGGATTGGTTAGTCGAAGGTAATGGGGCTTCACGCTTCACGGCCGAAGAGCTAGATATCCTTGCGGCATTTCAAAGCAGTAACCATGATGATGACTTCGGGGCCCGAATACCGGCGCTGGAGCAGGCAATTCAGGAGTCAGGGATTGCTGATGGGGTTGTGATTGGTGCAGGGTTAGGGGCGGCACGGGGCGGCGCCGGAGGGAAAGCGCCGACTGGTGCAAAAGATTCACCTGCATTGAAATATATAGATGAGCCACCGTTCAATCCTGCTGGCTCGGTGGGTGCAGCTCAGCCTTGGTCAATGAAGGGGCGTATCAAGCATGTTGAACTACCGGTTCAAGGCAAAATTCGATACGTTCCACCACAGAATTACAACCCTTCCAGTCCTCTTCCACGTGGTCCGAACAACGGCTATATCGATAAGTTCGGGAACGAATGGACAAAGGGGCCGTCACGCACTCAAGGACAGGCGTTCGAATGGGATGTCCAGCTTTCTAAGCAGGGGCGCTCTCAATTGGGGTGGGCAACTCGCGACGGCTCGCACATAAACGTATCGCTTGATGGAAAGGTTACGCACAAATGACAGATAAAAAGATCGATTTTTATCAAGAGGTAGAAGTTCGCGCTGGTGCGAAAAATTCAAAGTACCAAGGTCTGAAAGGGGCCGTTATAGGTATAAGCGAAGAGCAGAGCATTCTTTATGGTTATGCTGTATTGATTCATGGAGAAAGCAGCTCTATATACTTTGAAAAAGATGATCTCGTGCCAACGGGAGTTAGGTTTTCGCGAGATGATTTTTATTAGGTGTAAATATTAGGTGTAAATATAAATATAAATAATGGGGGCGGACCACGTTTATTGGTCTAGGGTTATGGGATTCCATGGAAGGAGGTCTGTATGCCACGTCGAGCACGCATTTCATTGCCAGGTGTTTCACTTCATCTGATTCAAAGAGGGAACAATCGTTCAGCCTGCTTCTACGCTGATGAGGATTATCTTTTTTATCAGGATGTATTGGCGGAACAAGCAAAAAACATGGATGTACGATCCATGCCTGGTGTTGATGACCAATCATGTTCATTTGTTGGTCACACCCGAAAGCCCTGATAGTGCAGGACTCATGATGAAGGGGCTAGGCCAGCGTTACGTGCAGTATGTTAATCGAACATACCGCCGTAGCGGGACGCTGTGGGAAGGTCGTTTCCGCTCTTGCCTCATGCAGGAAGAGGCATATGTGTTGGCTTGCTATCGATACATTGAGATGAATCCTATCCGTGCAGGCATGGTTGAGCACCCGGCGGAATATCGCTGGTCGAGCTACCGGGCCAATGCGCAGGGTGAGTCCTCAGCGCTGCGTTGTCCACATCCTCTCTATCAGGCACTGGGTCGAGATGAGATGCTCAGGACTGAGGCTTATAGAGAATTGTTCCGCTATCAGCTAGACCCAGGGCTTGTTGATCAGTTACGTGCCGCAACAAATGGAAACTACGCACTGGGAAGTCCGAAATTTTCTGCCGAAGTTGAGGCAGCGTTAGGGCGAAGAGTCACAAGAGGCAAGCCAGGGCGTCCCAAGAGCGCGCCAGATATTTAGAAAAACGTGGTCTGTCCCCTATTGTTCCTCTGCTTGATGACGAATCATGTTCACCTGCTGCTGGCGCCGGGTGAGGCTGTAGCAGGGCTTGGTCAGTTGATGAAAGCTCTCGCCGCACGAGCCACACGGTATCGAAATCGGTTGGAAGGCCGGTCTGGAACGCTTTGGGAAAGCCGCTATAAATCGAGCGTCGTTCAAACCGATACCTACCTATTGGCTTGTTCTAGATATATCGAGCTGAACCCCGTCCGCGCACGGATGGCGGCTGACCCAAGCGAATACCGCTGGTCTAGCTTTAACAGCCGCGTATCCCTCGGGCAGTCGACTGAATGGCTAGATCCCGATCCTTGCTATTTGGCTTTAGGGTGCACCCAACAACAGCGGAGCGAGCGATATGGAGCATTTGTTCGAGGCGCCGTCCTAGTTTGTATGCTGCTGGGGTTTGGAAAACGATGGTGGATAACGGGAACGAGGTTTTTGGTGATGAATAAATTGTATGAGTATCGGCAGTGGGTGCTTTCATTTATCGGTATCGGTATCGCGATCAGTGCTATAAGGCACTGGGGTGATTGGAGGGATTTCTTCTCTGTCGTAATTGGACAGATATGGTTTGGTCGAGGCGTCTATTACTACGCTAGTGGAAAAGACATTGTTTATTGCGGCGGGGGTTTGTCGGTGCAAACTCATCTGAGTCAGTAAGGCAGGTCATGGCAGTAGTGGGGCTTGCAGTCTACATAGCACTTTTCTTTTTGCTAATTAACGTAAAACGGAAAAAAGGGGACAGATTTATTTTCCGGCCCCGTTCGTGAGATGCGCTACAAACTGTTTTTTGAATAATAGGAAACAGACCACGATTTTCTTAACAGGCTCAAGGGCGTCGGACGAGCGCAAGTGCTACGAGCGCGCCAAGGTCTGATGATCACGTAGCGATGAAGAAAGATGCCTAAGGGCGCCTTTCTTTGTTGGTTTCCTTAGCCAACGCTCTAAAGACCGCGAAGCCGCTCGCCTTCTTCTCGCATGTAAGTCTCTATAATCCGGACCCCCTCAGGAGCCAAAAGGACTTGCCCGTGAAAGACATCAACACCATTAGTGCACGTATCCCTTCGCTATCGGGGCTGATCGTGTTCGTTGCCATCGGCCTGCTGATCATCGTCAGCGTTATGAGCAGCTGGTACACCATCGACGAAAAGGAGCGCGGCGTGGTGCTGCGCAACGGCGCGTTTGTTTCGGTCGCCGAGCCGGGTCTTGGTTTCAAGGTTCCGTGGATCGATAGCGTCAAGATCATTTCCGTGCAGAACCAGACGACCACCTACAAGAACGTCCAAGCCTACAGCCGCGACCAGCAGACAGCCTCCATGTCGATTTCGGTTTCCCTGGCATGTCTCGCCCGATGACGTCGAGCGTGTCTACAAGCAGTTCGGTAGCGAAGGGGCGCTGGTCGAGCGGCTGATCAGCCGGCAGATCGGCACGCAGGCCGAGCGTGTCTTCGGTGGGTATACCGCCGTTCGTGCGGTGCAGGAGCGGGGCCAGCTTGGCCTCGACTATGCCAAGGCATTTACCGAGGCCATTTCCGGGCCAGTTGTGATCGACAGCGTTCAGCTAGAAAACATTGACTTCTCCGACGCGTATGAGCGTTCCATTGAGGAACGGATGAAAGCCGAAGTGGCGGTGAAAACGCGCGAGCAGGACCTCGCTCGGGAGCGGGTGAACGCTGAAATCGCTGTGACTCAGGCACAAGCCGCCGCTGACTCATCGCTCGCCCGGGCGCGTGCCGAAGCCGAGGCCACCCGTCTGCGCGGCGAGGCGGAAGCTGATGCCATCAAGGCGCGTGCAGACGCCCTCAAGGCAAACCAGGCACTGGTTGAGCTGACCAAAGCAGAGCGCTGGGACGGCAAGCTTCCCACCACCGTTCTCCCTAACAGCGCTGTGCCCTTCATCGATGCGTACGTCAGCGGGCGCAACTCGGTCTCGCAGTAGCGGGCCGTTTTGTTTCAGTTCAAGCGGGTCGCAGTCGCCGAGAACGATTGGCTCGGCGACGTTCGGTTCTGGCTATCTATTCGTCTAAGTGGGCGAGCCGGTTCTGATGTCATCACTCATAATCCCTGACCTGTCCCAAATGCGACGCCGTTCGCGTTCGGCGCGGTGTCCAAGACCGGTGGTTCTTGTTCCGTACTGGCATAGCGCCCATGATGCTGCCCGGCCGCGACTGTTGTTGCGCGGAGGCGCGGGCTAGAGCGGGCGGGTAGGTGCTTAGCGGCACTGTCTGTTACGCTGACCCAGCCTCGAGCGAAAGGCGGAAATGGACTTCGGAGCGATGCCAGCGGACAGGCTTCGAGGTGGCTGAGCAGCAGGTGCCTGGCCTCCGTTGGATGAGCATTCGCCGCCCTTTCTAGAACGGATCGTAAAGAACGATCCGCTACTACTTATAAGAACATTCCCTGATTTGCCCGTGCGTCGAGACCCGGTTTGGTCCTGACGACGGCCTCGCCTTGCCTGCCTAGGTCTGTTTACACCGATAAACGCGCTTACCGCGCCGCTGAGTGTTGCATCTGTCGCTGCCAAGCCAGTGCAAACTACAAGGAGTTCGCTTTGAAGTTTCTAGCCCCTCTGTTTTTGATTCTGGTTCCTGGACTGGCGTGGTCGCAGGAGGTTCTCAGGGTTTACAACTGGACCGAGTACATCGACCCGGCCGTCGTCAAATCCTTTGAGTCCGAGTACGGCGTGGTGGTGGATTATCACGAGTTCGAGACGGCCGCTGAGCTCAATGCTGGGCTCGACGATGCCAAGCCCTACGACGTCGTAGTGCCCTCTCACTACATGCTTGCGCAGATGATCGAGAACAAGAAGCTTCAGCCAATCGACACGCAGCGTTTGGAGAACTACTCGAAACTCGGCATGTGGTCGACGCAGGTCCTGGCTACCCAAGCCGGACAGCACTACGCGGTGCCGTACCTCTGGGGCACAATCGGCCTGGCCATCAATCAGCGCTTGGCACAGCCGGTATATGGCGGGGTTGTTCCTAACAGCTGGCATGTCATCTTCGACGACGCTTCTCGGGCCCGCCTGGCTGGTTGTGGTGTTGGGCTGCAGGACTCGCCTGAGGAGATTCTCTCGATCTGGTTCAACTACCAGGGCCGGCGCCTGCAGGGCGCAAGCGCCGCGATTATCGAGCGGAACATCGAGAAGCTCCGGCCATTGGTTGCGGATGCGCGCGCCATCAATAACGAAGGGCTCGATAGCGAGCTGGCTGAAGGCAAGCTGTGTGCCGCACTGGTGTGGAGTGGCGAGGCGCTTCTGGCGATGCAGGAAAACCCGAACGTCATCTATGACGTACCGGAAGAAGGCTCCATCGGCTTCATCGACACCCTTGCCATTCCGGCCAATGCGCGCAACCCAGAGCTGGCGCACCGTTTCATCGATCACCTGCTAAAGCCGGAGAATATGCTGCGCAATTCAGCCGAGGCGATGTACTACAACTTCCTGGTTGACGATGCTCCTGAACTGAAAGCCTTTGCGCAGGAGCACCCAAGCCTGGTCGTCACGGCAGACCAGCGGCGTCGCACCTATTTCAAGGATGGCTTGTCGGGGTTGCAACAGCCGGTTCTGGATGCTGCTTGGACGTCGATGCGCACCGCCCAGCAATAACGCCGAGCCTGCCTTTAGGTCCGTATCGGCATGCTGCCTGATTGCCCTGTCATTCAAGTCTGGGTGCTCGGGTGGGCGTCGCTACTGCTCAGAAAATGTCCGCTGTGCTCCCCGCCGAGCTAAGCCTCGGGTGGTGAGCGCGGCAGCATCGTCAGCGCCGCGTAACGGCCCTGCGCACGCATCAAGCCACTCGGCATTTTTCACAACCTTTTACGCTCCCCAGCGAAGCGGTCGGCGTAACGTCTGGTAGACATACGGCAAGAATGCATGTCGCATCGCGGATCGCAGCCGCTGGCGTGAGATTGCCCTCGCGCAGATGTCGGGTTCGCCGCCGCCATTTTCTGCGAGGACACGACCGTGAACGTGAAATACCTGAGCAGTCTTTTCGTCGACCGGGGCGGTGACGACGCTCTCAAGTTCGACGCCATCCTGCGCAACAGTGCGAATGCGGACGGCAAGAAGCAGCCCAAACCCGACCGCACCGCGACCGATAACGAGAAATGGCCGCCCATCGACGAGACCCGTGTCGAGGCGCCGCGGGACGGCAAGATCCGCTACGAACTCGACGGGCAGGGTGTGCTGGTCGAACGTGCGGTCAACCCCGAGCTGTACAAGTTTCTGGTCAGCCTGCACGAGCTCAGCCAGTCGCCGGGGCAAAAGGCGCAGGTCGTCTCTGCTCTGGATGCAGGCAACGCGATCGCCGATCGCAACACCGAGGTCCTGCCCTGGAGCGAGTACCGCCGCTTCGAGTGGCAAGGCAATCTGGAAGACGCCGAGGTGGTGACCTACACCACCGCCGACGGCGAGAAGGTGACGGTGTCCAAGGCGATCACCCCGGAGCTCTTCGCGTCGGTGCAGGAGATCGGCCTGTCGCGTTACACCCTGGAGCAACGGGCGGACGATGGTCGCGAAGTGGCCGGCGCCGATACCTATGTGGCCGAGCACGACATCGCCTTCTTCGGCTGGCCGGAGGAGTTCGGCCACGGTGTAATCCAGTTTGAAACCAAGGATGGCAAGAAGTACGTCGTCTCCGAGTTCGAGAACAAGGAGATGTACGACCGTGTCGCGCAGATGTGGAGCGATCATCTCAAGGGCGGCGACCGCATCCAGACCCTGCGCGACACATACGATCTGCCCGATCTCGACACGCTCGATCTGCTGGGCCAGAGCAGCGGCGAGAAGGCGGACGAGGACGACGAGCAGGCGCTGAGCGTCGTCGAGCTGGCCACCAAGAACCTGCTCGACAAGTACAAGAAGCTCATCGACGACGGCAAGGTCGGCAAGGACAGCGACATCTACAAGCTGGTCAAGGCCATCGAGGCCAAGGCGGCCATGGAGAGCGGGCATTCGATCACCCCCTACATCGAAGACCCACGCGGCGGCGACACGACGTGGCGCCGGTTCGACACCGACGGCGAAACGCTCAGCAGCGAGGACATGCAGGACATCCTCGACGGCAATGAAGTGGAAAAGCTGCTCAACGAGATGTTCACCACCGGGCAGGGTGAGCACGACAAGATCGGCAAGGAGTTTCAGGCCGAGATCGACAAGGCCATCGAGAAAATCAGCGGCGAGGACAAGGACGCGCTGGCCGATACCCTGTACGACACCCTGACGAGCCTCGACTTCGTCAAATACCTTGAGGATATGAAGAAGCAGGGCATGGGTGCCGAGGCGCAGGCCGAAGTGGCGCGCCTGGCTTCTAGCCTGGAGATGCTCGACCCCGAGCGTGCGCGCAAGGCCGAGTCGGCGCTCAAGCAGAACAGCATCATGGTCGAGATCGACACGCTCGTCGGCGACCCGGACGCGATCCCCGACGAGTACAAGGAAATGGCCTATCGGGACATGGGCTCGCTGATCAAGACCGTGCTCAAGTCTGCCGACATCCCGCGTCGGGTTCAGGAAACCATCGAGAAGTTCTACAACGAGCTGCTCAACGACAAGACCAAGATGGCGGACTTCGTCGAGCTCAGCGAAAAGCTCAACAACGGCACCCTGACCCAGGCCGAGTTCGATGAGAAGCTCAAGACCCAGTACATCCCCGCCGAGGTCAGCAAGGATGACTTCACCCGCGCGATCGGCACGCTGAACCAGTACGGCGTGTTGGGCACCATTTCGGCCTTCGGCTCGTTGGGCGGGGCCATCTACATGCTGTCGGCGAAAAACGGCCAGCTGTCCGACGAGCCGCTCGAGCGCATGGTCATCATCAAGGACTTCGTGACCTTTCTCAGTGGAGGGGCGCAATTCACCAAGACCGGCATCTTCGACCTCTTCACCAAAACCAACACGGCCGAACTGCTGGGCCTGAGCAAGACGTTGCCCGAGATATGGGGCAAGGAGAGTGAGTTCGGCAAGAAGATCGAATCCTTCCTGCGAGAGCGTGGCATCTCCGGACTGCCTGATGAGGTGCAAAGCCGCGCCAACAGCGCGCTGGAGCTGGCCTCGCTGAACAGCGGTGGGGGTGGCGACGCGGTGGATCAGGTGAGGTTGTCCGCCGAGGCCTCGGGTATCGCCACGCTGGACGACGCGGCCAGCGAGCGCCTGCTCGACGATATCATCAGCCGCTCCGGCGGAACGCCGCCGGACGACTACTCGCGCTACAGCAGCCTGCAGCAGATTGCCGATGAGCAGAACCTGACCATCACGCAGGACGCCATCGACCAGAGCATCAACGAGCAGCGCGCGGCCAGTGGACTGGGCGATGTGCCCGAACAGGCCGTCGGTGACTTCAGCGACTACCTGAACGACGCCGCCAACCGCAGCCTGCCGCCCTCGATCACCTCATCCGGCTATTCGACCTACACCGACGCGCTGTCGACCATCTACGAGGATGCGGTGGAATACCTCGAGGAGCGCAATATCACGCCGCCCAGCCGCGAGGCCTTCGATGCTGTGGTCGAAGAGCGCATGCGCGGCGCCGGTTCGGGCGGCTCCACCCCGGCTGGCAGCGACCTGTTCGATGGCTTCTCCGAGAACTTCGAGCTCGACCGCGAAGCGCTCGACGAGATGTATGCGCACGACAACCGCACCCCGCCGGCCGACGACATCGCCGATGACGCCATCCGCCAGGTCAATGACTCGATCCGCAACGCCACACCGGCGCCGAGCCTGATCGACACCACCACGGTGCAGGACGCGCTGTCCGGCAACACGCCCGATACTCCGTCGGTGAAGCCCGGCACCGTCGCACGGGTTGCCGGCACCGTGACCAAGGTCCTGGGCGTGGCGCCGGACATCCTGGCCGTGGCCGACATCGTGCTCGGTGGCTTCACCATCAAGGACGCCATCGCCAACGGCAGCGACCTTGGCAAGGCCAACGGGGCGCTGCAGATCATCAGTGGCGTAGCCGGCACCACAGCGGGGGTCATCGGCACCGTCGGGCTGTTCGCCAGCATCGGGGCGCTGGCCGGGGCGACCGGCCCGCTCTTCCTGATCACGGCGGGCCTGGGGCTGATCACCGGCATCATCGGTATCTTCGTCGACCACGAGAAGAAGCAGAAAGCCACCGACAAGGAAGGTCAGTGGTTCAAGGATTTGGCGGAGCTGGGGCTGGCTCAGGACGACTGGGGCGACAAGCTCGAGTACGCCCGATACAGCTTCTACGAATACGAAGGCCGCGACGCACCGCCGGGGCAGAGCATCTACGACTACCAGAAAGACGAGTGGGAGAACTTCAGGAACACGCCGCAGGAAGGTGGCTCTTCGGTCAACCGCCTGGACGATGACCTGCACCTGGCCAAATACGACAAGGCCTTCTACGAGGAGCACCGTGACGTCATCCATACCATCCGCGAGCGCTGGGACGACTGGAACGGCAAGGACGCGATCGTCAGCAAGAAAGACCTCGAGAAGATCGCCAGCGGCGACGGCAGCGAAGAGGAAAAGCAGGCCGCGCAGTTCCTGCTGGACAACAGCGAGTTCTTCGCCCAGCTCGATACCCAGTGGGGCAAGGGAGGGCGCGACGGCAAGGTCAGCACCAACGACCTCAACACCTGGCTGAAGATGGTCGGCGCGCACGAGGAGCAGTTCGATCGGGCTTATTACGACGAGCATCAGGACGTGATCGACTTCATCCGCGAGCGTTGGGACGACTGGAACGGCAAGGACGCCATCGTCAGCAAAAAGGATCTGGGGAAGATCGCCAATGGCGATGGCAGCGACGAGGAGAAGGCGGCCGCACGCTTTCTGCTCGACAACAGCGGCTTTTTCGACCAGCTCGACAACCTGGCCAAGAACGACAGGCGCGACGGCAAGATCAGCACGGGCGATCTCGACACCTGGCTCACCGCAATTGGGGTGGAGAAGCTCGACAAGAGCGAGCTGACCTACAACCCCAACGACAACACGCCCGCCTGGCGGGTAATGCGGGGTTGAGCGGTCGCGGCAGGCGGGGCGGAAATCACGTCCCGGACCTGCCAGGCCGAGCCTTTACTGCATGGTGAAGCCGAACATCGCGAGCGACCACCAGACGAGACCGAGGAGCAGCCAGATCAGGTTGGCGGGCGTGAAGCGCGCATTGCTCTGCCCCTGCTCATCACCGCAGGCGAGATTCGCCTTGCGCTGCATGGCGATCAGCGGGAAGACGTTGAGCAGGCCGATGGCGATCGTCAGCAGGTCCAAGGCAACCGATCCGTTGGTGAACCGCCCCAGAACATGCGCTGCCACGGCGGCGACGACGTAGACGGTCGCGACCGCGCTGTAGTCCCAGGACTCGTGTCCGTCCCGGGTCAGCCGGTTGGCTATCGCCCGACACAGTGAGTGGGTGAAGAAAATCTGGAAAAAGCGCGGGCCAAGGGCCAGAGATCGTCACCGGTCGCGTCGCGGTGCGCCTTCCAATGCCGGTAGAACCAGTACAGCGTGTAGAGGCCGAAAGTCGCGAAGTGCAGGGCAAGCATCTTGCGCGTCGAGGTGACAAAGAATGGATGCGAAGCGGGCGCTTCGACGAGTTCGGCGGTGGGCGTCTGGTAGACGTTGTCCATGGCATCTTCCTTGATGAAAAGCGGTGGTGAGGCGCGACTATCGCGCAGCGCGTTTCGGTGTTGAAGGGGCCCGCGCCTGACGGTGCAGTGGATGTGATGGGGTTAACGGCGCTTCGTCGGACAGGGTCGATAACCGGCTGGGCGGCAAGCCGGCTGAACCCGTACAGGCAGGGTCGCGACGCGGCGTGTGAAACGCTGTGAAATCTCACGGCTGTTGCGAAATGCTGTGGTGTCTGGCCACGGTGGCCAATGGCCGCGTGCTAGGGTCAGACGCGTAGGACTTGTCATTTGCGGTGTGTCTAACCTCAACAGGAAGCAGAGCCGATGTCTACGACCGTAACGCCCACCCACGGCAACACGACGCCTCAGAACACCACCACCTCGCTGTTCGACGACAAGCTGAATATCGCCAAGTCGAGCAAGATCCTCGCCGACTATCTTCGCCAGGAAGGCAAATCTGCCATCACCGGACAGGAGCTGGCGAAGCTGGCCGAGAACGGATCGGGCCAGGTCCCGGCAGACGTCTCGGCGGCGGCCCAGTACCTGCAGCGTCACCCGGATGTCTTCACCGCCATCGAGACCCACGATGTCGCTGGCGCCGACAGCCTCTCTGGCGTCTGGAACTTCGACTGGGCTGCCGACGGCGGCCTGAACGGCACGTCCACCGAAGCCATCGCCAGGATGCAGGACGTCTTCGACTTCGCCATCGAAAAGTCCGCGAAGATCACCGAAGTCACTACCGGCAAGAAGGCCGAGCTGGATTCGACCAAGCAGCGCGCCAATAACTGACAAGAGCCGTCTTGCGCGATGTGCTGCGCCCGGATCAGGTCCGATATGAAAGGCGCCGAAATAGGCGCCTTTTTCATGGCCGGGCCGAACGCTGGACTTCAGCTGCGCTCCGACGGCCTTCAGCTTGCGACGAGTGAGGCGAGGTTGCCCCGAAAAGGAATCGGCCCTCACGAGCCTCAGCGTTATCGAAACTCATTCTCAAATGGGCTTCCGGTTGTGAGGGCTGGCTACCTATAATGATAACGATTCGCAATAGCTATCATCACAAGGAAGCCACTCGATGTCCCTCACGCCCCGCCAGCCGGATACGGCTGTTCGCCCGACCGCGCTGCGCCCGCTGTCCCTCGCCATCCGCCTGCTGTCCATTGGTGCACTGTTCGGCGGTCTGCCGGCTAACGCTCAGGACGCCGTCACGACGGCCGATGAGCAGGCCGCCACGCTCGAAACCGTCACCGTGACGGGGGAGGCCGTCACTGACGTGACAGAAGGCACCGGCTCTTACACGACCGGTGCCGCGCGTACCGCAACGCCCCTGAGCATGTCGCTGCGCGAGACGCCGCAGTCGGTCAGCGTGATCACCCAGCAGCGCATGGAAGACCAGGACCTGCAGACGATCCTCGACCTGGTCAACAACACCGTCGGCGTGTCAGTGAACCGCTACGAGACGGATCGCGCGCAATTCAATGCTCGCGGTTTCGATATCAACTCGCTGATGATCGACGGCGTGCCGACCATCTGGGAGCAGCCCTGGAGCTCCGGTGAGATCTTCAGCAGTCTGGCGATGTACGACCGTGTGGAAGTGGTGCGCGGTGCCAACGGTCTGATGGCCGGTGCCGGGGAACCGTCGGCCTCGCTGAACCTGGTCCGCAAGCGCGCCAACAGCCGCGAGCTGACCGGCTCGGTGGAAGTCAGCGGCGGCAGCTCGGATACCTATGGCACCCTGGGCGATCTGTCATTTGCGCTCAACGAGGCCGGCACGGTACGCGCGCGGCTGGTGGGGGAATTCAACGAAGGTGACAGCTGGATCGACAGCAAGGCCAAGCAGCGCGAAACCTTCTACGGCACCCTGGACGTCGACCTGACGCCTGACACCACCCTGTGGTTCGGCCTGAGCCGCCAGGAGAACGAGTCCGACTCCCCATATGGGGTGGTTTGCCGATTTGGTATGCCGACGGCAGCCGCACCAATTGGAGCCGCTCCAAGACCACCTCCGCCGATTGGAGCAGATGGGACAGCACCTACGAAACCTACTTCGTCAACCTCGACCACCGCTTCGCCAACGCCTGGGAACTGAGCCTGAGCTACAACCGTGGCGAGCGCAATTCCGATTCCTACCTTCTGTATCTCTCCGGCAATCCGGGCCGCGACGGCAGCTCGGCCATGTCGTCCTTTCCGGGCTCCTACAAGACCAGGACCGTGCAGGACGACTACAGCGTCCGCCTCGGTGGGCCGTTGATGCTGTTCGAGCGCGAGCATGAAGTCGCCTTCGGCTACGTCCATAGCCAGCAGGACTTCGACGCCGATACGCGGCTTGCCCAGACCGGCTTCGGCGGCGTTGCCAATTTCGATGCGTACAACGGTGATTTCCCGGCGCCGGTATGGGGTGCCCTGACCGAGTACGGCTATGGCGAGGTGACGCAAAAGGGGCTCTATGGCATGACGCGACTGAACGTAACCGATGCGCTCAAGGTGATCATCGGGGCCCGTGACAGCAACTATGAAAAGACCAGCGACGACATCTACTCGAGGTCGCCGTCGTACATCGACGTGAAGCATGAGCTGACGCCCTATGGCGGCATCGTCTACGACCTGACCGACAGGCTGTCCGCCTATGCCAGCTACACCGAGATATTCCTGCCGCAATCGGAGCGCGACATCAACGGGCAGCAGCTCGACCCGATCGTGGGCGAAAGCTACGAAACCGGGCTGAAAGCCGAGTTCTTCGATGGCCGACTGAATGCCTCCGCAGCGATCTTCAAGATCAAGCAGGACGGCCTCGGCCAGAGCACCGGCGTGGTCATCCCCGGCACCCTGGGCGAGTTTGCCTACGAGGCCAGCGAAGGCGCCACCAGCAAGGGCTTCGAACTGGAGGTGTCGGGTGAAGTCACCGAAGGCTGGAGCGTCGCGGCGGGCTACACCCAGTTCAAGGTGCGGGATGCCGAAGGCGATGACGTCAATACCCGCTACCCGACCAAGTTGCTGCGCGCCTTCACCACCTACCGGCTGCCGGGCGCCTTCAACAAGCTGACCATCGGTGGCGGGGTGAACTGGCAGGACAGCATCTACACCTACGCGAGCAACCCGGCCGGCAATCTGGAGAAGATCGAGCAGGAGGCCTATGCGCTGGTTAACCTGATGGCGCGCTACGAAGTCACCGAGAATCTCACCGCGCAGCTGAACGTCGACAACCTGACGGACAAGGAATACTTCGACATGTTCGAAGCCTACGGTGCGTTGACCTACGGTGCCCCGCGCAGCGTGACGGCGTCTGCCAAGTACCGCTTCTGACGGGATCGCGAGGCAGAAACAGAAAGCCCCGGCTGTATAGGCCGGGGCTTTTGCGTTCGGATACGCAGGACTCAGGTAAAGAACACGGGTACCACGACGCTGGAGATCAGCAGGATCAGCGCCCCGCCCAGGCGCGAGGAGATCTGCGCGAAGGGCATCAGCGACATGCGCCGGGCGGCGGAGAGCACCGCGACGTCGCCGGTGCCGCCCATGTTGGCCATGCACAGCCCGGCGGTGATGGCCGATTCGATCGGATAGAAGCCCACCAGCTTGCCCACCAGCCCGGCGCCGAACGCCGCACCGGCAACCACCGCGAAGACGATCAGCACGTAGGTCAGCGAGATGGCGTCGATCACCTGGCCGAGGTCGGTGAAGGCCACACCGATGCCGAACAGCAGGGCGAAGGTCCAGTTGCGCGCGACGAAGCGGAACCACTGCGCCGCGGCGTCATTGATCGACTCGGGCACCAGGTTGGTCACCTTCAGCAGCGCCACCAGCACGATCATCAGCGCATAGGGATGCAGCGGCACGAACTCGCCGAGAATCTGCCCGGCGACGAAGAAACTCAGCGCCGCTACCAGGCCGACCCCCAACGCGGGAAGCGTGATGGCGCCTTCCTTCTCGTTGACGTCGACACCGGGCATCATCTGGCCGTTGCCGGTCAGCGACGGGTAGCGGTTGCCGAGGCCATTGAGGAGGCCGGCGATGATGATCGCGAAGACATTACCCAGTGCCAGCGCCGGCACCAGAATCGAGATGTAGTAGCTCGCCGGCTGGCCGAGTAGCTGCTCGTAGATCTGGCTCATCGGCACCGCCCCGGCGCCCATGCCGCCGCCCATGATCGGCATGGCGATGACCACCACGGCGTCCTGTGCGGAGAACCCGAGCAGCGTGCCGACGGCCATGGCGAAGAGCGCGGCGAACAGCACCGAGCAGAGCAGCGGCAGCGCATAGCGCGAGCCGACCTTGACCAGCACCTTGGCATCCATGCCGAGGATGCTGCCGGTGATCAGCGCAGCGATGTAGAAGTCGAGGAAGCCGCCGCCTTTCATGAAGGTCGCCACGTCGTCCGCAACCGCAGCGGGCAACCAGCCGAAATACACCATCGCCGCGGCACCGAACAGCGCCAGGATCGCGCCGCCGCCCAGGTAGGTCTTGACGATCGGCAGGCGGTCGCCGGCGAAACCAAGCAGCTCGCCAAGCAGCATCATCACCAGCAGGGCGCCGATCATGCCGCTGGGCAGGGTGTCGGTGGCGATGGCGCCGGCCATGACGATCAGCGCAATGGCAAACAGCGGCAACGGCAGATGGAAAATGCGCTGGGAAAGCAGCGAAGGGCTCGGGCTGCCGTCAGGCATGGCAGCGCTCAGCGTGGTCCGGCTCATTGTTGTACTCCTTCGAACGTGGCGGCCCGGGGGCGCACGTACGGGTGGTGATTCGCGGAATTGCCCGTGTCGGGCGCTATGCCAGCCGGCCCGCCGTACGCAAGCGAACGGATAGCGGGGGCAGGTGCCGGGCGAGCTTAAGCAGGGACGCTTCCGTACCAATGTTTGGCGAAGTTAAAAAAGCTTTACGAAACTAAAAAAGCGAGCGCGTGCTTGACCCGGCGCCGGCGCGCTGGCTCGATCCGGCGTCTACCCCGGCGCATCGCGTCCGACTTCAGGAGACCCCCTTGCGCCTGCGCCTGAACACCCTGATTTCATTACTGGTCGCCGTCATGGTGGTGATGGCGCTCGCGCTGGCGCTCTGGCTGTTCAACGTGCAGCTGCGCGCCACCCTCGAAGAGGGGCAGGCGTCGCGAGTGACCAACCTGGCGCAGACCGTCGCGGCGCGCGTCGACGTGCGCCGCGCCTTATCGGCGGTGGACGACGGCGGGTCGCTACAGGCAGACATCGATGCCTTGCGTGAGCAACTCGGGGTCGACTTCATCGTGGTGCTGGATCGCCGCGGCCTGCGCCTGACCCACCCGGACCCCTCGCGTATCGGACGCGCCTTCCGCGGCGGTGACGAGGACCGCGCGCTGGGCGGCGAAACCTATGCCTCGCGGGCGGTCGGCAGCCTGGGCACCAGCATTCGGGGGGTTCGCGCCGGTCATGGACGAAGCGGGGCGCGTGCTTGGCGCCGTCTCGGTCGGCGTTACCCTGGCCTCGCTCGGCGAGCTACTGGCCGAGCATCGCCGTGACGTAGTGCTGGGCGTGCTGGCGCTGATGCTGGTGGCGGCGTTCGCCGCGCACTTGCTGGCGCGCTACATCAAACGCGTACTGCTGGGGCTGGAGCCCTACGAGATCACACGTCTGGTGGAAGAGCGGCAGGCGATGCTCGCCTCGGTGCGCGAAGGGGTGCTGGCGGTGGACGATCAGGCTCGCATCACGCTGGTCAATCCGGCGGCGGAACGGCTGCTCGCCAGTACCGGGCTGGGCAAGCCGCCCCTGGGCCGGCCGATCGCCGAATACCTGCCCAACAGCGGGCTGCCGGAAGTGCTGAGCAGCGCCACCGAGCAACGCGACCGCGAATTCAGCCTCAATGGCCTGGCAATCCTCGCCAATCGTGCGCCAATCCGTCATGAAGGCCGGGTGATCGGGGCCATCGCGACCTTTCGTGACAAGAGCGAAGTCAACGCCCTCGCCGAACAGCTGACCGGTGTCAGCCGCTACGCCGAAGCGCTGCGGGCGACGACCCATGAATTCAAGAACAAGCTGCACGTGCTGCTCGGCCTCGCGCAGATGGGGGATCTGAACGCCCTGCGGACCTACCTGCGCGACCTCGCCGATCACCAGCTCGCCCCCGCGACGACACTGGTCGACGGCATCGGCGAGCCGGTGCTGGCGGGCTTTCTGCTGGGCAAGCAGAGCGAAGCGCGCGAGCGCGGCATCCTGTTCCAGGTGGATGTCGAACACCCGCTACCGGCCGCTGCGCCCGACCAGGTGCATGGCCTGGTAACCGTGCTCGGCAACCTCCTGGAGAATGCCTTCGAGGCGGTGGCCGAGCAGGACGAGCGCCGCGTCAGCCTGACGCTGAACTACGACGAGGCGTTGCTCTCGCTGCACGTGCAGGACAGCGGCGCCGGTATCGAGGCCGCCATGCGTGAACAGATCTTCGAGCGGGGCGTATCGACCAAGGGCGAGCGGCGCGGCATCGGGTTGGCCGCCGTGCAGGAACAGGTCGAGGCCTGGGGTGGCAGCCTGGCGGTCTATTCCGAAGTAGGCCGCGGCAGCCTGTTCGAGGTCGAAATGCCCTATCGGACCGCTGCGGGAGGGAAGGGCCCATGAAAACTGCCATGCGTGTGCTGATCGTCGAGGACGACCCGATGGTCATGCGGCTGAACGTGGATTACCTCGCCCGTCTCGACGGCGTCGAGCTGGTCGGTCAGTGCGAGAGCGTGCCGGCCGCGCTCGAGTTGCTGGAGCGCGAGGCGGTGGACCTGCTGCTGCTCGACGTCTACCTGCGCAACCGCTCCGGCCTGGAGGTGTTGCGCCATGTGCGCGCGCAGGACCGCAACACCGATGTGGTGCTCATCACCGCCGCGTCGGAGATCGAGACGGTGCGCGCCGCCCAGCGCCTCGGTGCGCGGGATTATCTGGTCAAGCCGTTCAGCTTCGAGCGCTTTCGCGATGCCGTGGAGAGTTGCCGGCGTGCCCGCGAGGCGCTGTCGCGGCTGCCGGAACAGCTCGGCCAGGGCGACATCGACCGCTTGTTCAGCCAGCCGGCGCCGGAGGAAGTCCGCCGACCGGGTGACCTGCCCAAGGGCCTGACCCCGGCGTCGTTGGCGCAGGTCGCCCAGGCGATCCTGGCGCTGGATGATGGCAGCTTCACCAGCGAAACCCTGATGCCCACCACCGGCATGTCGCGTGTCTCGGTACGCAAGTACCTCAAGCACCTGAGCGATGCGCAACTGCTCGAAGAATCCTTTCACTACGGTCAGATCGGTCGTCCCTCGTTCCGCTACCGCTGCCTGGATCGCCCCGCATTGGAGCGGTTGGCTAAAGCCGGCCATTAAAGTCGCCTCGCCCAGGTCGCGGAGGTCTGCGTCGTTTCCCTCAAGGACGGTGCGGCGCCATGGGCGAATAAATTCGCCCCTACAGACGTGCATCGGGCTTGGCCCCAGGCATGCGGGTTAAAGCCGTGCGAGCCGGCTTCGTTTCGGAGTGCGGTGCGGGCTCGGTGGGCGAATGAATTCGCCCCTACAGACGTGCACCGGGGTTGGCATCGGGCATGCGGGTTGGAAGCCGTTCGGGGTGGCGTCGTTTCGGAGTGCGGTGCGGGCTCGATGGGCGAATGAATTCGCCCCTACAGACGTGCATCGGGGTTGGCCTCGGGCATGCGGGTTGGAAGCCGTGCGAGCCGGCTTCGTTTCGGAGTGCGGTGCGGGCTCGGTGGGCGAATGAATTCGCCCCTACAGATGTGCATCCGGGCGGCCTCGGGCGTGCGGGTTGGAAGCCGTTCGGGGTGGCGTCGTTTCGGAGTGCGGTGCGGGCTCGGTGGGCGAATGAATTCGCCCCTACAGACGTGCATCCGGGCGGCCTCGGGCGTGCGGGTTGGAAGCCGTTCGGGGGTGGCGTCGTTTCGGAGTGTGGTGCAGGCGCCATGGGCGAAGGAATTCGCCGTCCAGGTCGAGTGGACGCGTCTCATAGGCGCGTCAGAGCCCAGTGCTTCGCGTAGTTGCGGGGCCGTCAGTGACCGGGCGGAGATGCCCGTCTGGAAGTCGAAGCGTTTGGCGCTGGCGAGCGGACCGACGATCACCGGATCGAAACCGGCATCCTTGACCAACTGCGCGGCGACCTCCAGCGCCTGTTCGTCGTCCGAGGCGAGGGGGATGGCCAGCCGGTCTCCGTCCCGGTGCGCCTCGCTGCGCAGGCGGTAGGCCGATATGGCATTGAAGGCCTTGACCAGCCGCGTCCCGGGCAGGAAACGCTGCGAGGCCAGGCCCGAGCCGAGCGAGCGCGCTTGCTCAGCCATCGGGCCGTCGCGTTCCGGTCGCGGGTTGCCGGCGTCCAGTACGACCTTGCCTGCCATCAGCGTGCTGTGATCCCGTCCGACCTGCGGCGTCGCGCCGTAGGGCACGGTCAGCAGGATGACGTCACCATAATCCGCCGCCTGCGCGGGTGTGCCGATGCGGGCGCGCTCACCCAGTTCGTCTGCCAACGATCGCAGTTGCTCGGGATGACGCGAGGACATCATCACCTCATGGCCAGCCTCCACCCATAGGCGGGCAAGCGCACTGCCCATGGCGCCCGTGCCGATGATCCCGATGCGCAGGGGCGGTTGATCTTGAGCCAGGCTGGCCGTGCTGGCGAGCAGCAACAGGCCACACAGCACCTTGACGAAGAGACGGCGTAGCGAAGCGTGCATGAAAGGCCTCCGTTTCGTTTGCGCATCGCAGCCCCAGCCACACGGCACCGCAGCTCCGGGCCAGGGCGGGCTTCGTCGCCCTTCTATAGACCAGCCGCCCCGGGCCTGCGCCGCGAAAAAGTAAGCACCTGTGTCTGCGCCATGCCCGGTCCGTCAGCCTTGAGCACCGCGCCAGGGGCGGTTCGCGGCCCCGGCCTGGGTGTCATCCGCCTGCTTGATCGCTTCGATGATCTGGCCGAGCAACCGATGCAGCGCATCGCGATGGCCCATGGCTCCGCTCGACGGCTGGCGTGTATCGGACGTCATCACAACCGTCATTTCGAGGCCCGGCACCACATAGACCATCTGCCCGCCATAGCCCCCAACCGTAGCGCACGGCTTCGCCGCCCAGTTCGGTGATGAACCAGCCGTAGCCATAACCGTGGCCCGTGTATCGCGAGCGCGTGCGTGGCGTCCAAGATGCCTCGATCCAGTCCTGCGATAGCAGTCGCTCGCCGGCCGCGGTGAGCCCGCCGCGACGGTAGAGCTCGCCGAAGGCCAGCAGCGAGCGCGGCGTCATCGCCATCTCGTTGCCGCCGAGGTAGATGCCCTGCGGGTCACGCGTCCAGGCACTGATGGCAAAGCCATCGAGCGGCGCCAGCCATTGCCGCGCCAGCTGAAGGCTGGACCGCCCGGTCTGGCGCGTGAGGATTGCCGAGAGCAAATGGCTGGAGCCGGTGGAGTAGATCATCGGCCCGCCGGGTTCGCCTTCGAACGGCCGTGCCAGTGCCGCGCGGACCCAGTTGCGGCTCGCCACCCAGGCGCCGTAGTGGCGGCCGGAGGTCGCGCCGAGCCCGGCCTGCATGCTGAGCAAGTGGCCTACCGTCACCTGCTGCAGGCGCGGGTCGGGGTTGCTCGGCAGGTCGGCTTTCAGCAGCGCGGCGATGGGCTGATCGACGCCTTCGAGGACACCCTTGTCGATGGCGATGCCGACCAGCGCGGAGATCACCGATTTGGAAGCCGACTTGATGTTGGTCGGCGTGGTGGTGCGGTGGCCACGAAAACCGCGCTCGAGGATGACCTCGCCTTGCCGGGCGATGATCAGGGTTTCCAGCGGTGCCAGACGTTCGGCCCGGTCGAGCACCTCCTTCAGGCCCGCGTCGGCTGTGGCCAGCGGACTGAGGACGAGCAGCCACGCCATATGGAGCAGATGGATGAAGTAGGTGAATCGATGTGGAGGTGTCGAGGCCATAGGGTTTCGACCTTGAGTCGACGGCGCGGTGCAATGCGCCGGCCTACGTCGGAACGACATCGGGCGCGGCGGCCGGGTAACGGGCGAATAAATTCGCCCCTACGAGGTGCCGTGTGTTTGCGGGTGGGACGAGGTGTTCGGGGCCGTTGCGGCCGGCTCGGGCATCAGGATCGACGCCATCCATGTAGGGGCGAATTTATTCGCCCGAGGGGAGCGGCGGAAGGGCGCAGGGCAAATAAATTCGCCCCCACGAGATGTGCATGTGTTTGCGGTGGGGCGGGGTGGTCGGGGCCGTTGCGGCCGGCTCGGGCATCAGGATCGACGCCATCCATGTAGGGGCGAATTTATTCGCCCGAAGGGAGCGGCGGAAGGGCGCTGGGCGAATAAATTCACCCCTACGAGAGGTGCCGTGTATTTGCGCCGGGAAGAGGTGAACGGGGCCGTTGCGGCCGGCTCGGGCGTCGCGGATCGATGCCATCCATGTAGGGGCGAATTTATTCGCCCGAGGGGAGCGGCGGAGGGGCGCCGGGCGAATAAATTGGCCCCAACGAGAGGTGCCGTGTATTTGCGCCGGGAAGAGGTGAACGGGGCCGTTGCGGCTGGCTCGGGCGTCGCGGATCGACGCCATCCATGTAGGGCGAATTTATTCGCCCGAGGGGGCGGCGGAAGGGCGCTGGGCGAATAAATTCGCCCCTACGAGATGTGCTGTGTGCTTTGCGGTGGCGAGAGCCTCCGGGGCAGTTTACTGGCGGATCCAGGTCTGGCTGCGGCCGAGGGCTTCGATGCCGATATAGCCGCGCACTTCCAGCTTGTCGCCGCCGTCGAGCAGCGTCGCCTTGGCGCGGTAGGTCTTGCCCTTGGCCGGGTCGAGGATGGTGCCGTTGCTCCAGACCTGCTCGCCGTCCGGCTTGAGGTCCCAGAGGATGGTCATGCCGGTGATGGGCTGGTCCTTGCGCTCGCCTTCGCACTCGGTGCACAGCGGGTTCGGGCCATGGTCCGACTGGAGGATTTCCGCCACCTTCCCGCTCAGGGTACCGTCGGCAGCCTGCTGGATCTCGACGATGGACTTGGGCTTGCCGGTTTCGTCGTCGATGGTCTGCCAGCGCCCGGCGGGCGAGTCGGCGGCGGAGGCCAGTGACGAGAGCGCAAGCGGCAGGGCCAGCAACAGGACGTTGAACAGTGGGCGCATGGTTTCTCCGGTGGTCAAAGAGGCAGCGCCGACTCTACCACCGCCGCCCGCCGTCGCGAGGCCCGGAATGGCTGACTGGCCGGTTCTCGTCCGGGCGCATCGGTCGCCCCGCTCGGGGCGTGCGAAGCGGCGGATGCGGGCTCGATCGCGCCGCCACGGAAGCATCGCGATTGCAGAAGCTGATTGCCTTGTTCGACAGCGGAGAAGCAGACGACTGGACGCTGGAGCGCATAGCCCGGGAGCTCGGCGTCAACGCCACCGCCTTGCACCGCCTTGCACCGCCGGTTCCGCCTGTTCGAATGCGCCACGAAACCCGCCTGCAGGCCGCGAGTAAAGCGCTGCAGCGAAGCGCGAAGGCGCGAGCGTCACCGAGGCAGCAGCGCGGCCAACATCGGCACGGCCTTCAAGCGGTAGTTCGGCATCAGCCCGGAGAAGATGCACGCGCGGATGTGAGCGCCGGCACATGACGGCCTTGCGAACCGACTGGCCGACAGCCGGCGCTGCAGAAAAAGCACTTGTAACCCGATGTGTATGGAGACGTCATTCCCCCAGGAGCCGCCCATGCAACTCGACGATCTGTTCGCCAATCTTCACCAGCTTCCCAACGTACCCAAGGTCGCCCAGGACCTGATCCAGCAATTCGACAACCCGAACACGTCCGTCGAGTCCGTCGCGCGCAACATCGCCTGCGATCCGGTGATCTCCGCGCGTGTTCTGCGCCTGGCCAACTCGTCGCGTTTTCGCGGCGCGCGTGAATCGACCAGCATCGAGGACGCAGCACTGCGCCTGGGCTTCAACACCCTGCGTACGCTGGTGCTGGCTTCGGCTTTCACCTCGGCGTTCAAACTGCACGCCGGCTTCGACCTCAAGGCGTTCTGGTACCACAGCTTTCTTGTCGCCAGCATCAGCCGGCTGCTGGCCAAGCAGGTGGGTGCCGACGTCGAAACCGCCTTCACCTGCGGCATGTTGCATGACATCGGCGAGCTGCTGATCCAGACCGGCGCGCCGCACCTGGCCGAATCTCTCGAAGGCGGTGCCACCTCCAGCCCGGGTCGCGCCGCCAACGAGACCCTGCAGCTCGGCTTCGGCTACCCGGAAGTGGGCGCCGAGCTGGCACGCCGCTGGCAATTGCCGAAGGTGCTGCAGGAGGCCATCGCCTACCAGGCCCGACCGCTGCAAGCGCCCAACGGCAGCACGCTGCCCTATGTCGTCGCGCAGAGCGTCGCCCTGGCGCAGGCGCTGCAGGCGAGCAACGGTGACATCGGGCTTGCACTCGAATCCGTCAGGGGCCGCTGGCCGACAACATGGACCGCACGGCGCTGGGCAAATCCCTGCCGGGCGCTATCGAGACGGCAAAGGCCTTCGTCGAGATGGTCTGACCCGCGACGTCGCACTGCAAACAGGAAAGCGCCCTCGTGGCGCTTTCCTTTCGCGGAGCGCATTGCCCGGCGATTGGCCGTCGCGCCATGCTCGCCACCGGTATCCAGAGGGAGCGATTCGATGAAGCTGAAACGAGTGGCTGCGATGTTGCTGGCGTTGTTGGCGACGCAGACGCAAGCGGGTTTCCAGAAGGACAGGGAGGCGTTCGACAAGCGTCAGACGGAGCTCGACCTGCGCTGCGAGTCGGCCCGTGAGGCAAAGCTGGCGCCGCTGCGCGAAGCCGCGTTTCAGGACTGCATGAGAACCACGCGCAACAGCCGCGCCGAGAGCGAGTGCCGCCGCAAGACCGCTGGGGAAAACGGCAACCGTGCCGGCGAAACGCCATGCTTCTACGACCTGCCCGCCTGCGTCGAGGCCTTCGAGCACAAGCGTCAGCGCCCCTGAGTCGTTCCGGCCGGCACCGGCCTCTCGTGCCAGGGTGCCGTTCCCCTCTTTTCAACTCGTGCGCGAGGTGCCACCGCACCGCCGGCGTGCCTGTAGACATGCCGTACGTCGGACTGCGGCAAAAGCGGTCGCACCGGGTTCAAGTCCGCATAGGTGGCGCCGAAAAAAGACTGATGAAGCAAATCCGAATGATGGCAGTATGGTGGCCAGCATCCAGGTTGCACGCCCGGGTTTTCGAAACCCCTCGAGGTTGCCCATGAGTTCACGCCTGCTCCGCCGTCTAAGCGTCGCCCTGGCCTTGCTGGCCTCGACGGGCTATGCCGCCTTGGCGTCTGCCCATGCCCTTACGGTGGTGACCGAGGAGCTGCCGCCCTACAACATGACCCTGGACGGCAAGCTGACCGGCATGGGAACCGAGGTCGTCCAGGCCGTGCTGGCCGAGGTCGGCGAGCAGGCACACATTCAGTCGATGCCCTGGGCGCGCGCGTATGACATCGCGCTGAATTCGGAAAACGTGCTGATCTACTCCATCGCCCGCACGCCCCAGCGCGAGGCGCTGTTCAGGTGGGTCGGGGTGATCGCACCGACACGCTGGTTCCTCTTTTCGCTGCCGGGTACGCACTTCGACCTGAAGAACCTGGACGATGCCCGCCATTACCAGATCGCCACGGTGAAGGAAGACGTTGGCGAGCAGTACCTGGTCGACAAGGGCTTCGTGATCGGCCAGAACCTGCAGTCCAGTAACAAGTACGAGCACAACTACGAGAAACTCAAGGCCGGGCGCGTGGACCTGTGGATATCCAACGAGCTCAACGCCCACTATCTCGTGCGCCAGGGCAGCGACAACCCGGACGAAACCGCCGTGCCGCAGTTGAGTCTGGATGACTTGGGCGGCGCCGATGGCCTGTGCATGGCCTTCAGCCGCAACACCCCCGATGAGTTGGTCGAGCGCTTCCGCAAGGCCCTGGTGCGCGTCAAGGCTGACGGGCGTTACGACGCCATCGCCGCCAAGTGGCTGCCGTGAACGCGAGGGCGCCTGGCACTGCCGATAGCGCGCGCGTGCGGCGGCAGACCGGCTCGCTGGGCCGCCGGCTGGTGCTGGCTACCCTGGGATTCTGCCTGCTGTTCACGCTGGTGACCGTCGGCGTACGCACCTGGTCGGCTTGGCACAAGAGCCTGGCGGCGATGAATGCCGAGCTGGTGCTGATCGATCAGGTGTTCCAGAGCAACCTGGCGAAAGCCATCTGGGAAATGGACAGCGACGCGCTGCAGACCCAGCTCGACAGCGTCGCCAGGGCCGCGCCCATCGGGCGTGTGGAGCTGCAGATCATTCGCGCCGGGCGTGCTCCGGAAATCATCGAGCGGCAGCGGGCCGTTCAGCCGGGCGACCATCGCGCGCCGCGGCTGCGGCATCCGCTGACCTACGAGCCCTACGCCGGTGCACGCGAAACGGTTGGCGAGCTGACGCTGGAAGGGCACGAAGGCGTGCTCTGGGAGCGGATGCTCACCGAGGTCACCGATATCGTCATCACCCAGGTCATCCAGTCGCTGTTGCTGGCGGGGCTGATCATGTGGATGTTCAACCGCAGCGTGACGCTGCATGTGCGCCGGATCGCCCGCCACCTGACCGCGCTGGCGCCGGAAAACCTCGACCAGCGCCTGCGGCTGGATCGCTCGCCCAGGCGCCGTGACGAGCTGAGCCTGCTCGAAGAGGGCGTCAACGGCCTGCAGGCCAAGCTGTCAGCATACCTTGAGCGCCAGCATCAGGATGAGCAGGCGCTGGCTGCGCACCGCGACCGGCTGGCCGAGCTGGTGGAAGAACGCACCGCCGAGCTGCGCGCGGCCAATGTGCTGCTCGAAGAACTGTCGCGTAGCGATCCGCTCACCGGCCTGTCCAATCGCCGCCATTTCGACGAACTCAAGGACGTCGAATTCCGCCGCGCCATGCGGCTCGGCCAGCCGCTCACGGTGTTGATGTGCGACGTCGACTTCTTCAAGCGCTACAACGATCACTACGGCCATGCCCAGGGCGACGCGTGCCTGCGTGCCGTCGCCGACACCCTGCGATCGGTGTTCGCGCGTGCCGGTGAGGTGGTGGCGCGGCTTGGGGTGAAGAGTTCGTGGTGTTGCTCCCTGGTGTCGAGGCCGAGTCGGCGTACCGCTCGGCGGTGCACCTGCAGAAACGCCTGGCCGAACGGGAGCTGCCGCATGCCGCATCGGCCGTATCGTCTCAGGTGACGTTGAGCATCGGACTGGCAGCCTTCGACCCGCAGGCCATGGACCACTTCGATCAATTGCTGCGGCGCGCCGACGAGGCCCTCTATCGGGCCAAGACCCGTGGCCGTGACTGCGTTTCCGACTGATTGCCTGCGAGGACTGCACGATGCGCCCGATTGCTTGGATCGCCCTTTCCCCTTGGTCTGCTTTGCAGTGCCGCGCAGGCGGGCCAGTTGCGGGTGGTGACCGAGGAAACCGCCTACAGCTACCTACGTGATGGCCGGATCGCCGGCACCGCGACGACGGTCGTCGAAGCCACCTTGCAGCACGCGGGCCTGGAGCACTACCAGATCGGTCTCTACCCCTGGGCGCGCGCTTACGACATGGCGCTGCGCGACCCGGGGGTGCTCATCTATCTGATCGCTCGCACCTCCGAGCGCGAGGCGCTGTTTCGTTGGGTCGGCGAGATCATGCGCATCGAGTACCACTTCTACAGGCTGCGCGAGCGCGAAGACATCCAGATCGCCGATCTCGAGATGGCCAAGGCCTACCGGATCGGCGTGATGCGTGAAGACGTCCGCCACCAGTACCTGCAGGCCAACGGTTTCGACAAGATCGTGGTGGCGGCGCACAACAACGAAAACTTTCGGCGCTTGCTGAACGGCCAGGTCGACCTGGTGCCCATGCCCGAGCAGGACATGATCATCCTCTGTCAGAAGGCGGGCATCGACCCGGCGCGGGTGGTGAAGGTCTTCACCCCTGACACCGCGACGCGACTCTACATGGCCTACAGTCGGCAAACCGACGACGACACCGTGCTGCGGACCCAGGCCGCCTTCGAGCAGCTGCAGGCCGACGGCACAGTGGCTCGGCTCATGGCGCAGCCGCGCTGATCAGCCCTTGCGATCGGCCAGCATCGCCGTGGCCACCGCTTCGGCGACCTTGATGCCGTCGACACCGGCCGAGAGGATGCCGCCCGCGTATCCGGCGCCTTCGCCGGCGGGGGAAGAGGCCGCGGGTGTTGATGCTCTGTAACGACTCGTTGTCGCGCTTGATCCGCACCGGCGAAGAAGTGCGTGTCTCGATACCGGTGAGTACCGCATCGGCGCGGTCGAACCCGCGGATCTGCTTGCCGAAGGCCGGCAAGGCCTCGCGGATGGCCTCGATCACGTAGTCCGGCAGCGATGGTGCCAGATCGCCCAGGCGCACGCCGGGCTTGTAGGACGGCTCGACCTCGCCGAAGGCGCTCGACGGCGTGCCGCGGATGAAGTCGCCGACCAGTTGCCCCGGCGCACAGTAATCGCGTCCGCCCAGCTCGAAGGCCCGCGATTCGAGGCGTTCCTGCAGCTCGACCCCGGCCAGCGGACCTCCGGGGAAGTCCTCGTCGGGGTTGATGCCGACCACGATGCCGGCATTGGCGTTGCGCTCGTTGCGCGAGTACTGGCTCATGCCGTTGGTCACCACGCGCTCCGGCTCGGACGTGGCCGCCACCACCGTGCCGCCCGGGCACATGCAGAAGCTGTAGACCGCACGGCCGTTGCTGGCGTGGTAGACCAGCTTGTAGTCGGCGGCGCCCAGTTCCGGGTGGCCGGCATATTTGCCCAGGCGCGCCTGGTCGATCAGCGATTGCGGGTGCTCGATCCGAAAGCCCACGGCGAAGGGCTTGGCCTCGATGTAGACGCCGCGCTGGTGAAGCATGCGGAAGGTGTCGCGCGAGCTGTGGCCGAGGGCGAGCACCACATAGCGGCTGTGCAGTTCCTGGCCGTCGGCCAGGCGCACGCCCTGGATGCGGCCCTCGCCGATGATCAGGTCGACGACACGGCTTTCGAAACGCACCTCGCCGCCCAGCGCCTTGATTTCCTCGCGCATGGTCGAGACCACGCCGGTCAGGCGAAAGGTGCCGATGTGCGGCTTGCTGACGAACATGATTTCTTCCGGTGCGCCGGCGCGGACGAACTCATGCATGACCTTGCGGCCGTAGAACTTCGGATCCTTGATCTGGCTGTAGAGCTTGCCGTCGGAGAACAGCCCGGCGCCGCCTTCGCCGAACTGCACGTTGGATTCGGGGCTCAGCACCTTCTTGCGCCAGAGCGCCCAGGTGTCCTTGGTGCGGCGGCGCACGTCGCGCCCGCGCTCGAGCACGATCGGCTTGAAACCCATCTGCGCCAGCGTCAGCGCGGCGAACAGCCCGCACGGGCCGAAGCCGATCACCAGCGGGCGTTCGGTTAGGTCCTCCGGTGCCTGGGCGACCGGGTAATAGCCGGTGTCCGGCGAGACGCGGATGTGACGGTCGTCGGCCAGGCGCGCCAGGGTCTTCGCCTCGTCCGCCACGGTAGCGTCGATGATGTAGACGAAGGTGATCTCGCTGTTCTTCTTGCGCGCGTCATAGCTGCGCTTGAAAACGTTGAAATCGAGCAGCTCGGTATCGGCGATTTTCAGGCGCGCAACGACGGCCTGGCGCAGGGCCTCGGCAGGGTGATCGAGCGGCAGTTGCAGTTCGTTGATGCGAATCATGACAGGTCCTGGCCGGTGACCCCGGCAGAGGTGGGAGGCGGTCCGCGCCGCCGACGGCGGTCGCGGCGCGCAGTGTAGCGGCGCCGCTGTGGACTGTCATGAACTGGGAAAGGCCGCCTGGAGCCGGCCGCCTCGCAGGCGACGGCCGGTCCGTCACGCCGACTTATTGCAGGATGATGCGCGCGTTCACCGGCTGCAGCGGGCGATTGTTGGCATGGCCGACGGCCTGGGTCAGGGCCTCGATTTGCGCATGCGAGGCGACGATGGGCTGCTTGAGCACCAGCCAGCGGACCCCTTCGGAGCAGGGCGGTGTGGTCAGCGAGCCGTTGAAACGGTAGTAGTCCAGTTCCACCGGAAGCATGTCGCGAACGTTGATGCTCGGCGATACCGGCTGCTTCTTGCCCACCGCCGGCGGCGCGTTCCACAGGCTGGCCAGCACCGCGTTCCGTTCGCCCTCCTTGAACATCACCGCCAGTACGGCCAGGTTGCCGGACTCATCGGCATGCACCAGATGCCCTTCCAGCGGGTAGGACTGTCCCTTGATCTGGTTCTCGCTGGGCATGTGGAAGTGGAACTGGATCAGCTGAAACGTCTTGCCGTCCAGGCTGAGGGTACTGCCGGGTTCATAGGCGACCTGGACGGTATGGCCGTTGTTGGCCACTTCGCTGGCGCCGGCACGGTAGTCGAGCTCCAAGGGGCGAGCTCGGCCTCGATGAAGCCGTCCAGGTTGACCGGGGATTGGTTCTGACCGGCGCATGAATGGAATTCCGGGGTGAGCTTCGCCCAGTTCTCTGGCCCGACGTCGCCTGAATAATCCCAGTGCGTCCCGGGTGTGACGGCCCAGGTGTTGGCGCAGGCGAACAGGGTGCCGATGGCAAATGCAGTGCGTTTCACAGTCGTCTCCTCGGTGCGTGGTTAACCGGCGGGGTAGGGCAACCCGTGCGCAGGCTGTGGCGTAATAATTTGAAACACAATCTTGCGGGCTTGGCCGAATGATTAATGAGGGCCAGTCGAGATTTGAACAAACCGGCCGGTGCGCAGGCGGCGCAACGGCGCGCCAGTCGTCTGGTAAAGACGCGGTATGACGCTACGCTGAGTGGGGACTCAGGCACTTTTGCGCAGCCGCAAAGGCGTGGTCGAGCACAACAACAATAAAGGTCGTCCGCGAGACGATTCTTCATGAGGTCGGTGCCTATGAAATACGTTCCCTTTGCCTTGAGTACGCTGGTCATGTGCCTGTCCGGGCCGGCCCTGGCCGCGCCCACCAGTGACGAAGCGCTCGAACGCATGCGCTCGATGAAAACGACAGGCCAGTCGCTGGAGATGGAAACCGTCGCGCAGACCGGCGAAGTGGCCGATGCGATCCGCGCCAATCTCTCACGGATCCGGTTGCCGGAAGGGTTCAAGATCGAACTGTACGCCGTGGTGCCCGACGCGCGGCACATGGCGGTAGGGCCGTCCAGTGGGGTGGTCTTCGTCGGCACGCGCAAGACCGACCTGTGGGCGGTCACCGACCGCACCAAGAACCGCAAGGCCGACGAAGTGAAGCGCTTCGCGCCGGCCATTGATTTCACCCAGCCCGGACCCTGCTTCAGCCCGGACGGCTTTCTCTTCGTCGCCGAGCACAACCGGGTACTCGTGTTCCCGGCCGCCGAGTTCTTCTACGAGGGGCCGGACGTGGCCGCCGACATCGTGGTGCCGACCGGCGAGCTGATCCCCCAAGGACGAGGAAAGCTACAACCACGGCGCGCGGGTCTGTGCCGTCGGCCCGGACAACAAGCTCACCATCTCCCTCGGTCAGCCGCACAACGTGCCGCCCAAGGACAAGCTGGAGCTCTACGAGCAGCACGGCATCGGCGGCATCGTGCGCATGGAGCGCGACGGCAGCAAGCGCGAGGTCTATGCCACCGGCGTGCGCAACTCGGTGGGCATCACCTATCACCCGACGACGAAGGAGCTGTGGTTCACCGACAACCAGGTCGACGGCATGGGCGACGACATCCCGCCGGGGGAGATCAACCACGCGCCCAAGGCCGGAATGAAGTTCGGCATGCCCTGGTACGGCGGTGGCCAGGTGCGCACCAACGAGTACGCCGACGAGACGCCGCCCGAGGGCCTGACCCCGCCGGTGGTGGAAACCATCGCCCACGCCGCCGACATGGGCCTGACCTTCTACACGGGCAAGCAGTTTCCCGAGCAGTACCGCGGCGGCCTGTTCAGCGCCCAGCGCGGTAGCTGGAACCGCACGGTGCCGGCTGGCGCGCGCGTGATGTTCACGCCATTTGCCGCCGATGGCAGTGGCCCGTCCGGGGAAACCGTTCCGTTTGCCGAAGGCTGGCTGGACGAGGATACCGGCGAGTACTACGGCCGCATCGTCGATGTCGCCCAGCTCAAGGACGGCTCGCTGCTGGTCAGCGACGACACCGCCGGGGCGATCTACCGCATCTCCTACCAGGGGGTGCAAACTGATTGGCATGCAGGTCGGGTCTCGGTGCCCGGCCTCGACTGTCCCGCCAGCAATCGAGAGGAGTGTTCGCATGCGCAGAGACACGCGCCGTCGCCTGGTCCCGTGGATTGCTCTGATCGGTCTGGTCTTCGCGGGGGGAGGCGAGGGCCGCGGACCTCGAGGCGGGTCGCGCAAAGGCGAAGATGTGCGCGGCTTGTCACGGGCTCGATGGCTTGAGCAAGGTCGCCGATGCGCCGAACCTGGCCGGTAACGGCCAGCTCTACCTGGCGCGGCAGCTCGAGGCGTTCCGCTCCGGCGAACGCAAGCATCCGCAAATGACGGTCATCGCCGCCGGCCTCAGCGATGACGATATCGCAGCGGTCACGGCCTGGTATTCGGCCATCAAGGTCAAGGTGCAAGTGCCGCAGTAGGGCGACCGGCGCTTTTCACCCATCGGCCGCAACGCCTTATACTCGCGCGCCATCGAGGCCTGGCGCGCATGCCGGCCATCCCGTCATCGCGATCCGGCGTCGCTGCGGCGCCCGCTCACCGAAGGAACTTCCATGCTCAACAACGATGTGATGCGCAGCCTGCGCTACATCCTCAACGTCAACGACGCGAAGATCGCCGAGATTACCCGGTTGACCGGTTGCGATATCCCGGATAGCGAGGCGTTCGCCTACCTCAAGAAAGACGACGAGGCCGGGTTCAAACCCTGCCCGGACCGGATCATGGCGCACTTCCTCGACGGTCTGGTGATCTACAAGCGCGGCAGGGACGAGAGCCGGCCGACCCCGCCGATCGAGCTGCCGGTGACCAACAACACGGTGCTGAAGAAGCTGCGCGTGGCCTTCGAACTCAAGGAAGACGACATGCACGCCATCCTCAAGTCGGTGGATTTCCCGGTGTCCAAGCCGGAGCTCAACGCGCTGTTCCGCAAAGCCGGACACAGCAATTACCGGGTCTGCGGCGATCAGCTGCTGCGTAATTTCCTCAAGGGGCTGGCGCAGCGCAGCCACTGATACGCGCTAGCCAGACATGAAAAAGCCCGGCTGAAGAGCCGGGCTTTTGCGTTTCGACGAGCCTTAGCTCTGGATCATCGAAATGACCTTGTCGCGCAGCTTCGGATCGTTCTGCACGGCCTGGTTGATCGCGTTGTACTCCTCGATGCTCAGGTCATTGTCCTGCACGGTGTTCATCATCTTCTCGTTGGCTTCCTGCTGCAGCTGCTGCGCTTCGGCAGGGTCACCGGTCTTCTCCAGCTTGGCGGTGAAGTCCTGACGGATCTCCATGATTTCGCCCAGCGAATCAGCGAAGCTCTCCAGCTGCTTGTCGCTGATATCCGAGGCCTGCATGGCTGGGGCGGGCTGGGTAGCGGGCGCCGGGGTGGCCTGCTGTGCCGATACCTGCGAGGCACCAGCGGCCATGAACAGGGCCAGAAGGCTGGAAGAGACGAGGCGGGTATGGAGCTTGGTCATGGTCATGTCCTTCGCTTGAGAATTCGCCAAGTGTCTTTGCATCAGCCGTGCCAGAAAGCGCGATTACGGCAACTAACTGATTTCACGAAGATTTATCCGTCCGTCCTGGACAAGTCGACCTCTGCAGGCGGCTGGGTTAGAGTGCCAATATGACACATGTAGCACTTTGGCAGAGATTGCCGACCCTGCGCGGCGCCCTGGTACTGAAGGTCGTGGTCCCCCTGGTGGCGATCATGTTCGGCTTCAGTTACGTGGTGCTCTGGACGGTCGAGCGCAACAGTGAACGGCGCCTGCAAGAGGAGGTGGAGCTGGTGGCGCGGGCGGTGCGCCTGCCGCTGAGCGACAGCCTGGAACGCAAGCACGATCGCACCATGCAGCAGGTGCTCGAATCCGTGCTGGGTGTTGGTCGCGTCTACGGCGCCTACCTTTATGACGACGAGGGCGAGCTGGTGGCCTATGCCGGCGCCGTGCAGCCGGACCAGGATCAGTCGTCGATTCAGGCGCTCACGGCGGACGGCCGACGGCAGGGCGGCTACCAGCGCATCCGGGGGCAGGAGGTTTACTCCTATTTCCTGCCGCTGGAACAGAGCGGCGGGCGCATCAACGGTCTGCTCCAGGTCACCCGGCGCTGGAGCGACTTCGAGCGAGACACCCGGCGCCTGCGATTCATCGCCGGCATTTCGTCCGGCCTGCTCTCACTGGTCGCCGTGGTAATCGTTCTGCTCGGGCACTGGTCGGCCATCGGGCGCCATCTTCAGCAACTGACCCAGAGCATGGCCCGCGTTGCGGCGGGAGACCGTGAGCACCGCGCGCCGCACAGCGGGCCGGAGGAAATCGCCGCGCTTGGGCAGTCGCTCAACCGGATGCTCGACAGCATCGCCGAGGCCGAGCAACAGATGGCTGAGCAAAAGGCGCGTGAGGCGGAGCTGGAAGCGCGGCTGCGACGCTCGCAGCAACTGGCGGCGGTAGGCCGACTGGCGGCCGGTGTCGCGCATGAGCTGGGCAGCCCGCTCAGCGTCATCGATGGCAAGGCCCAGCGCGTTTTGCGCAGCGACAGCCTGGAAGATGCCCAGCGCAAGGGCCTGCTGCAGATCCGCAGCCAGGTGCAGCGTCTCAGCGGCATCGTTCGTCAGCTACTGGAGTTCGGGCGTGCCGCCGGGCAGCCGGTGCGGCGTATGCCCGCCGATGTGCTCGCGCATTCGGCTGCTGCCGCGGTCGCCGACGAGCTGGCTGAGCTGCGAGTGAATCTGCAGCTCGATGCGCCGTCCGAGACGCTGCACTGCGCGGTCGACCCGCCGCGCTTCGAGCAGGCGTTGACCAACCTGCTGCGCAACGCTGCCCAGGCCAGCCCCGGCGGGCAGGTCAGGTTGCGCTGGTGGCGGGAGGCGGGCTGCCTGCTGTTCCAGGTCGAGGATGACGGCCCGGGTGTTGCCGAGCAGGACCGCGCCGCCCTGTTCGAACCCTTCTTCACCACCAAACCCGTGGGCAAGGGCAGCGGCCTGGGTCTGGCGGTGGCACATGGCGTGGTCGCCGAGAGCGGCGGCCGTATCGAGCTGGTGGAAAGCCCGCTGGGTGGCGCCGCGTTTCGAATTTCCCTGGCGCTGGCCGAAGAGGACCCGGACGATGCAAATGGATGACAGCACCCCGCAACGGGTGCTCGTGGTGGAAGACGATGAGGGTCTGCGCCAATTGTTGGCCGAAGAACTGGAGGACCGTGCGCTGTCGGTGCGTGCGGTTTCCAGCGCCGAGGACGCCGTCGCGCTGCTGGAAAGCTGGGAGCCTGACCTGGTCATCAGCGATCTGCGGCTGCCGGGTGCCGATGGCATGGCGCTGCTGCGGCGTGTCAAGGCCATGCAGGCGGCGCCGGCGTTTCTCGTCATCACCGCCTTTGGCAGCATTCAACAGGCGGTGGCGGCGTTGAAGGAAGGCGCCGATGAATTCCTGACCAAGCCGCTGGACCTGGATCACCTCGGCCTGGCCGTGTCGCGGGCCTTGGAAACCCGGCACCTGCGCGATGAGGTGCGCCGCTTTCAGCAACTGCTCAGCGATGATCGCTTTCACGGCATGCTCGGGCGCAGCCGGGTCATGCGCGCGCTGTTCGATCAGATCCGGCAGCTGGCGCGCGCCGCCGGCCCGGTGCTGGTAATCGGCGAGAGCGGTACCGGCAAGGAGCTGGTCGCCCGCGCGGTACACGCCGAGAGCGATCGTGCCGGGCGGCCCTTCCTGGCGATCAACTGCGCCGGGTTGCCGGCCGAGCTGCTCGAAAGCGAGTTCTTCGGTCATGCCGCCGGGGCGTTCACCGGTGCCAGTCGCGCGCACAAGGGGCTCTTCCAGCAGGCCGATGGTGGCACCCTGTTTCTCGATGAAATCGGTGAAATGCCGATGCCGCTGCAGGCGAAACTCCTGCGCGTGCTGCAGGAAGGCACCATCCGACCGGTCGGTGGCGAGCGTGAGCTCAGTGTGGACGTGCGCATCATCGCCGCCAGCAACCGTCCGCTGGAGACGGCCGCCGGGCGCGAGTCGTTTCGCGAGGACCTCTATTTCCGCCTGGAGACGTTCATCCTGCAGGTGCCTCCGCTTCGCGATCGCGAAGAGGACCGCGAGTTGCTTGCGGCCGGCTTCGTCGCGCACTTCGCCGCGCGTGACGGCCGCCCGGTGCGCGGCCTGTCGCCCGCGGCGCTGGAGCAGCTCAGGCACTATCCCTTCCCGGGCAACGTGCGTGAACTGCAGAACGCCATGGAGCGCGCCGTGACCTTCTGCCATGGCCGCAGCATCGAGCTGGAGCATCTGCCCACACGGATCGCCCATTACCAGGAGCGGCCCGCACAGGCCAAGGCGGACACCTTGCTCGAGCGCATGGTCGACGGGCCCTTGCTGCCCACGCTGGAGGAGCTCGAGCGGCGTTACATCCAGCACGTGCTGGAGCAGGTCGATGGCAACAAACGCCGCGCCGCGGCCCTGCTCGGTATTGGTCGTCGTACCCTGTATCGCCGTCTGGGCGAGAAGGAGCAGGACGGTGATGAAGGCTGACCGGTATAGGGCAAGCAGCGAGCGTGCCGCGATGGGCGAATGAAATTCGCCCCTACGCCCGCACCGAGAACCCCCGTGAATTCATTCACCCATGCCGCCCCACCGCAACGCCGATCCCGCACCTATAGGGGCGAATTTATTCGCCCATGCCGCCCCACCGCGATACCGAACCCGCTCCCGCAGGGGCGAATTCATTCGCCCATGGCCGCCCCGTCGCAACGCCGATTCCCGCTTCTGTAGGGGCGAATTCATTCGCCCTATGGCCGCCCTGCCGCAACACCGATTCCCGCCTCTGTAGGGGCGAATTCATTCGCCCTACGGCCGCCCCGCCCGCAACGCCGATTCCCGCTTCTGTAGGGGCGAATTCATCCGCCCATGCCGCCCCGCCGCAAAGCCCATCCCGCCTCTGTAGGGGCGAATTTATTCGCCCTATGGCCGCCCCATCGCAACACCGATTCCCGCTTCTGTAGGGGCGAATTCATTCGCCCGTGGACCGTTCAGCCAAGCCCTTGTCGTTAGCTCGCCAGCACCTCTGCTCGAGGCGGTAGTTGCTCCAGGCGCAGCGCGCCTTCGGCGCGGTTGCGCACGGCCATCCAGTCCCGTAGCGCGGCCAGCGACCGTGGCGGGGAGATGAGGTAGCCCTGGAACAGGTCGCAGCCGGCCTGCAGCAGGGCGGACTGTTTCTCCAGGCTGTCGACCCCTTCGGCATTGACCCGCTTGCCCTGCGCCTGGCAGAACGCGACGAGCGCGTTGAGGCTTTCCTGCATGTCCGGCCGGGTCAGGCGGCGGATGATCGCCATGTCGAGCTTGATGGTATCGGCCGGGTATTCGAGCAACTGCTGGATCGAGGTGTAACCCACACCGAAGTCGTCGATGGCGACCCGAAAACCCGCCTGACGGATCGCCTGGACCACGTCCATGGTGTCGCTGGACAGTTCGGCCGCATAGGTTTCGGTCAACTCGATCTCGATCCGCCCTGGCTCCACGCCGTGGTGCGCGGCGCGTTCGATGAGGTAGCGGCAGATGCGGTCGTCGGTCAGCTGGGCGGAAGAGACATTGATGGCCAGGATCACCTGCCGGCCGAACAACTCGACCAGCCGCGGGTAGTCGGCCAGGGCGTGATCGATGACCCAGCTGTCGATTTTCGGAAACAGCCCGGCGCGCTCGGCGATCGGGATGAACTCGCCAGGGGAGACGGTCCCCAGCAGCGGCGAATGCCAACGTAACAGCACCTCGCAACTCACCACCGCACCCTCGCGGTCGAGCGCCGGCATGTAGACCAAACGCCACTGGGCCTCGCCATCGAGGGCGCGCAGCTCATCTTCGATCAGGCGCATGCGGTCGTTGTGCTGTTCGAGTGCAGCGCTGAAGGCCACCACGGTGCTCTTGCCCTCCGCCTTGGCCTGGTACATCGCGGTGTCGGCGCGGGTGAGCAGCTGGGTGATGGAATCGGCGTCGTCCGGGTACCAGGCCGTGCCAATGCTCACGCTGACCGGATAGACCCGATCGTCCAGGCTGAAACCGCCGCGGCACAGTTCCAGCAGCGCCTCGCAAAGCGCAGGCAGCCCGCCGTCGCCTGTGCCGGTCTGCAGGAGAATGGCGAATTCGTCGCCGGACAACCGCGCGAAGGCGGTCTCGCTGTCCGGATGATGGACACGATGCTGGCGAAGCAGACCCTGGACGCGCCGGGCGAACATTCGCAACAGCGCGTCTCCGGCATCGTGCCCGTGCTGGTCGTTGACCTGCTTGAAGTTGTCCAGATCGAGAAACAGCAGCGCCAGGCGCTTGTGCTGCTCGATGGACTGCTCGTACAGGCTGCTGGCAAGTATCCCGAAGTGAGCCCGGTTGCTGATCTGGGTCAGGCTGTCGGTCCAGGAGATTTCCTGGATGCGCTGCAGGGCGGCGGTGTTGCGCTCGTGCAGCGTCTTCATATTGACCGTCAGGCGGCCGATTTCGCCGCCCTCGCTGGGTTCGTCGAGCGCGGCGCGCCGGCACAGGAGCAAGTCGGTGAGCTGGTCGTCGAGTTCGCTGATAGGGCCGGTGACGTAACGGCGGATCAGCCAGAGCAGCAGGGCGATGGAGATCAGGCACATCAGCGAGCCACCGGCAAGAAAGGCCAGCCCCAGGGTGCGCAGGCGCTCGGCAATGTATTCCGGCGCCGGGGTCAGGCGCGCGTAGAGGGAGCGGGAGAGCAGCATGTCCGCGGACAGCCCGGGCTCGATGGGGGCCAACTGTGGCGCGATCTCCACCGGCGCGCCGTATTCCTGCTCAAGGCTGCGCTTGAGCTTGATGAAGCGCTCCGGGCGTACCGCCAGCTGCAGTGTGAAGGCTTCCGCGCGCTGGCTGGGCAGGGGCCGGCTGCTAGACGCCGGCAGAATGAAATCGGTGTCGAGCAGGAGCGGGCCGCCCTCGGCCTCCTCCACATAGACCATCCCGCTGACGGCTGAGGATTGTCGGGCCTCCCTGACGATCCGTTGCTGGGTTGCGTTCATCGTGGCGAAGGGCGACAGGCTGCTTTCGAAGTAATAGGCGGGCGTGCCGTCCGGCTGGACGATGGCAAAGGAGACGAAGGTCAGCTTGGTGTTGGACAGCGAGCGGATGCTCTGCTGGATGCGCAGCCCCAGCGTCTCGTTGCGAAACGCCGTGTCGGATTCGCGCAGGAAAAGCAGCAACGCTTCGCTGTCGATGATCGAGTAGAGCACGCTGCGGTTGAAGGCTTCGTAATCGAGGTAGGCCGACTTGAGCGCCGAGAGCTGCTGCGCCAGGCGCGCCTGTTCCAGCCCCAGCAGCGAGGCACGCTGGGTCAGGTAGGCCGTGGTCGCGGCGATCAGCTGGATGATCAGAATGACCGGGAAGATCACCAGCAGGGCGCGTTTACCGAGCGTCATGAGCGTTGATCAAGGCGCTGATGATGCGGCGGCGGGTCTGTGTAGCCTCCAGCGGCCTCGGCTCGTAGACCTGGCTGCGCGCCAGGACCTCCTCCGGCGGATAGATGGTTGGATCCTGGCGGATGTCGTCCGGCAGCAGTTCGCGCGCGGCCCGGTTCGGCGTCGCTACACCCAGGTCGGAGGCGTTCAGCGCCGCAATGTCGGGCTGGTTGAGAAACTCCAGGAAGCGATACGCCAGCGCCTTGTCCAGCGTGATACTCGGCACCGACAGGCAGTCGACCCAGAGCAGCGTGCCCTCTTCGGGCACCACGTAGCGCCAGGGCTCGCCGTCGATGCCCTCGACTTCGTTGAGCACCTGCTGGTCACCGCTGTAGGCCAGCGCCATGTCGGCCTGGTCCAGGTAGCGCTGGCTGCGCAGCGAGGTGATCACGTATTCGTAGGTCAATACCGCGGGCGCCTGCGCCAGAAGCAGTTCGTAAGCAGCCTTCAGTTCGTCGTTGTCGGAGGTGTTGATCGAGTGCTGCTGGAGGATCAGCGGACTGGCGAGGATGTCCTCGTGATCCTCCATCATGATGATGTGGGGCGCATCGTGAGGGGCCGGCTTGAGCAGGTCCGCCCAGGAGTGCGGTGCCTGGTCGAGGCGGTCGCTGCGGTAGGCGATGCCGAGCGTGCCCCACAGGTAGGGCACGCTATAAGGGCCGCAGCTGTCGCGCCAGCGCGGTGAAAGGTGGCTGAGCCCGGGTAGGCTTTTTTCGTCGAGGGGGTCCAGCAAGCCGCGTGCGCCGAAGCGCGATGAGCTGATCAGCTCGGTAAGCACGACGTCGATCTGATGGTCGGGCTTGGCGAGGATCTCGTCGCGTTTGTCGCCGCTGTCGAAGTAGATCTGTTCGATGCGCACGCCGGTTTCCGCCTGCCAACGTTCGATGACCGCTTCGCTGAGATATTCCTCCCAGGTCAGCAGGGTCAGGGTCTGCTCGGCGGCATGCAGACTGGTCGAGGGGAACAGCAGTCCGAGCGCCAGCAGGATCAGGCTGCGCGAACGCCAGGGGGCAGGGGTCGTTTTCGGGGTCATCGGTTGTCCATCCGCTGGCAATGTCCGTCTGGTCGCGGGCGGCGCTCTGGCACACACCGCTCGACGCCGATCCTGAGGTATCGGCGCCAATTGGTGGCACTTTAATGGCGCCAGAGGAATGACAGCAATGCTTTTGTAGGGTCGCCCCTGGCGTTCCGATCAACGGGCGCCAACCACCTGCTTGGCGTGACGCAGCCGCGGCCGGGTCGGGCTGTTGAGCCAGGGCGCCAGCAGGCGCGTGGAGAGCGGAATGAACAGGTAGGTCATCAGCGGGGTGAGCGCCAGGGTGCTGAGCAGAATGCGCGTGACCAGCCCGAACTCGGCAAGCCATCCGCCAAATAGCAGATTGAACGCCAGCGATACCGGAAAGAACGCCAGCCAGATCGCCACGCTCTGCTTCCAGCGTGGTGGTGCCGGGCTGCGGGTACTGTCGCCGAACCAGGCATCCAGGCCGCGGGCGCGGTGTTCATGGGGGTGACCGAAGAGTTCGCCACCGCGTTGCAGCCAGGCACGGCGCGACGCCGAGTGCTCCCAGCTGTCGAGGGTCTGTTCGTCGGCGAAACGGAAGACGATCTGGAATTCATCATCGCCGGGCGGCGGCGCCAGTACGCCGGAGCCGAGGTAGCCGGGAAAGTCCGCGGCCAGTTGTTCGCCCTCATGCAGCCAGGCGAGCAGATCGTGGTAGCGGCCGTCGCGCACACGGCGGGCCACCATCAAGGTGACGGGTTCGGTAGACATCGTGTATCTCCAGTACTGGCCGGCCACCCGGGTAGGGCATTCGGCAAACGCAGCGCCGGGGTGATGGGCTGCGCAACGAATAACGCAAGGTTCATGCCTTGGTCGTCGGGCTGCGCCAGACCCGGTGAGGCCAGCGAAAGCGGAGGACGATGCGCACTATACGGGGATTCGGTGCACTTGAAAGGGGCAGCGGCCCGGTTGCGCTGCGCCAGCCGTCATCAGCCCCGGTTTGCGATCCCCGTCTGGCATTTCCGGGTGAGCAGCGGCTCGCCAATTGCCGTCTCTTGGGTCAGGGCACAAAACAAAGGTGCAAGGTGCACGCAATGTGAACGGCGCGCTTGAAACCACCCCGACGCTCGCCGTTACTAACCATCCGGGTGCTGCACGTGACGTGCATACCTACCTGAGCCTTTGCACAGACAATGATTTCCAACCAAGGATGGTGGAACCATGAGTGGTTACGTACCCAATATTCCTCGAGCCAAGCGCGAAGCCGAGCTCAAGGGCGTTCAGCCCGTCGAAATCCATGCCGAGCGCTGGGCTGAATACGAGCGCTACAGCAGTCAGCCGGCCAGATCGCCCGAGAAGGTCAAGCTGGCCTTGCGTATCGGCGTGTTCTTTGATGGCACGCTCAACAACGCCACCAACGCCGCGCTTGGCCTGGCATGTGGCGCGCACCATCCCATCACGGCCGAAGATCTGGACGCCAATTGCAAACCCTATATGGCCGAGCCGGATAGCAGTTATGGGAATGATCTGACCAATGTGCGGAAGCTGATGAGCCTCCATGTCGATCGGGCCTATGCCGAGGGTTCGGGCCCGCAACGACAAGTCTCCTTGAAAATCTATATCGAGGGTATCGGTACCCAAAACGGTGAGGAAGACAGCGCCTTGGGCTATGCCATGGGGCGGGGCGCTACCGGTGTTCAGCAGTGTGTTCAGCGCGCATTCACCATGATCGGTGCAGCTATTGGCCGCGCCAAGGAGGGAAATCCCGGCGGCGAAATTATTTCCCTGACCTTTGATGTCTTCGGTTTTAGTCGCGGTGCTGCAGCGGCGAGGCATTTCGCCAATGAAGTCGTCAAAGGCAACCAGGGCCCTCTCGGAGCGGCTTTGCGGAGCCACGCGAGCGCATTTGATCACAGTTTCGTCGAGCGCTACGGAAGGGACATCAACGTCGGTTTTATCGGCCTGTTCGATACCGTCGCTTCAGTTGGTGGTTTGGCGAATCTGGGTAATGTCCGAAGCGCCACGACACCGGGGCTGAATCTCTACCTGCCACGCAAATACTTCAAGGATGTGGTCCAGCTAGTGGCGCGCGACGAAACACGTGCCAATTTTCCATTGAGCGAGGTCAGCCCGGACCATACTGAAATCATCCTTCCGGGTGCTCACTCGGACATCGGCGGCGGCTACCTGGACGAGGCCGAGGAGCGAGTTCTGGTCAGCCCCATGCAGGCGCTGGTGGTTGGGCAGCGTGTCGATGTGACGACAACCTCTATCTACCAAGATGCGGCCGACGCCCGGCAGCGAATGATTGACGCGGGCTGGCCTGCAGCCATGCTGGAAATCGTCACCCCAGAGTCGCAGCTACTGCCTGTTGATCCGCGTGATCGTCTAGCACCTCGGCAAAAGAGGGTGTTTGCCGGGCTGCAGCTCAGACGTCGGGTGAGTAGCGGACTGTCACGTGTATATCTGCGCGTTATGCATGAGTTCGCAAGAAAGAAGGGCGTCAGGTTTGATGATATTCCTGATGAGTTGCATTATCTGGTCCCGGATGAATTGGCAGCAGTATGCGACCGGTTTGTTCAGGGAGACTATGCGCTGACTGAGAAAGAGGAGCTTGCTCTGAAGCATCGTTACATACATTTCTCAGCGCATTGGAATAATCCGTTCGGAAAGAGCACCGCTAAGGGGATCAAGTTGATTTACTTTAATTCTCCTAATGCCGGAGGCGTGCGCCAATATCATCCTCACGTAGCCGAATGGAGCTTTCTATGATCAAGCGTGTTTGTGCTTTGGTAGTGCTTTTGTGTCTAGCGGCTTGCCATTCAATAGATCCGCTATCAGGTGAACAGGATCCAAAGGATCCGTGGTGGAGTCTGGAGTTTTTTGCTCCGCTTTTACATGACCGGTTGGGTCGAGGCGAGCTGGGTTGAAGATATTCACGGCGAATTCTTCAATCATGGCATGGGCGGGATTATTGGTACTGGAAATTACGGCTACGACAGTGAGTTGGCTAGAGGTTGGCCTAGAGGCAAGTCGGGTGGAATCCATGGTGTTGTCGGTGCAGATCTGCCTAAGCGTGTCTACGTCCGTTGGCAGTCCATAGTGGAGCCGCAGACCTATCGAGTATGGATCGATATTCCCGAGAAAGCTCGGCAGCTCATGTATAGGTCCACTCATCGGCGCTGTCCGGAAACACCAGATCAGCCCGCCCTTTATATCGCGGCTCTTCATTTGGGGTTGGCTCCGGGCGGTGTTGTGCGGATATGGAGTAGGGATGAGTGCAACAGGCCGGTCGAAGTAGCCCGCGCACAAGCTGAAATCGAACCTCTCGGCCCCTCGCAAGGAAGACCCAAGGGCGCTACGCTTACAAGATTAATGAGAACACCAAGCGTTACATAGACAAGTACGGCATTCCTTACGGAAGTTGGTGACAGCGTAAAAATATGCATGAATAACCATGCGAATTTATTTGGTTTGGTACGACGAGGCCCCTTAACGGTCTCGCTTTAGAAGCGTGGATAGCTAAACAGGTAAGGGAACGCCTATGCAAGACAACCGAAGACCCATTGCATCCCGATCTAAACGCTGGGCAATGGAACTAACCACGCTTTTAATCAAGCGTAATATCTCGCCTAACCAGATTTCAGTGGCCAGTATCGGATTTGCAGCCGCAGCGGCTGCAAGTATGGTGGCCTCTGCGGGTGTGCTCGCTACTGTTGTGGCCATTCTGTTTATCCAGCTCAGGCTGATTTGCAACCTACTTGACGGTATGGTGGCCATCGAAGGCGAAAAGCAGTCACCTTTGGGCAGCCTGTATAACGAGTTTCCAGATCGCATCGCAGACAGTCTGTTGATCGTGGCGCTCGGTTACGCGGTTGGCGCCCCGGCGCTTGGATGGTTTGCCGCGCTTGTCGCAGCGTTGACCGCTTATATTCGAGTCTTCGGCGGATCACTCGGGCTCCAGCAAACCTTTGTCGGGCCCATGGCCAAGCAGCACCGGATGGCAGTAATAACGGCTGGCCTGGCGTTGAATATTCCGGAGTCTTTGCTCTTCGCGACGCACTATTCCTTGTACTTCGCGCTGGTCGCTATCGCGGCTGGGTCCGTTTTAACCTGCGTTACCCGCACCCGAATTATCGCGCGCCAGTTGAAGGGGACCGTCTGATGTGGCTCTCCACCCTGTTGATCTCTGTTCTGCGGCTACTGCTGGGTGCTAGCGCTCGTTTCGAAAGCACGCCGGACCTGTCCGGTCAGCGCATCTATTTCGCCAACCACACGAGTCATATCGACACGCTGGCGATCATGGCGGCTCTGCCCAGGAGGCCAGGCTCAACACCAAGCCCCTTGCCGCAGCTGATTACTGGGGCAAGAACCGATTCCTGAGATACATCGCAACGCGTGGACTCAACTCGGTGCTGATCGAGCGCAAACCCAAGGAAGGCGAAGACGCTCTGGCGCCGGTGCATCAGGTGATGACTCAGGGGGCTTCGGTCATCATTTTCCCAGAAGGAACACGCAGGTTTCAGGCGCTTCCTGGCGAGTTCAAATCCGGGCTTTACCGGCTTCATAAGGCCTTTCCACAGGCGCGGCTGGTTCCCATCTACCTGGACAACCTGTATCGCTCGATGCCGAAAGGGAAGCATGTGCCGCTGCCGATTATCTGCACCATTCGGATCGGTGACCCGCTTGAAGTCATCGAGAACGAAGAGATCGGCCCCTTCTTGAGCCGGGCCCGCGAAGCGGTAGTGAGGCTCGCCGAATGATGATCGAAAACAAGTTCTATCTGTTGATGGCTGGGGTCGTTTCCCTGCTCACGGTGGCCACCGTCACAGGACTGATGCTGAAGCGCTTCGTCAGGACGGACGATGCGATTGCGACGGTCGAAAACCTGAACCTGAGAACCAACGCCTGGTGGTCGATGATCGCGATCTTTGTCGCCTCATACCTGTTGGGTAGCACGGCAACGGTGGTGCTGTTCGCGTTCGTTTCGCTCTTTGCGCTGCGAGAGTTCATCACACTTACCCCAACCAGGCTTGGCGATCACAACGCGCTGTTCGCGGCGTTCTTTATCCTTATTCCCTTGCAATACATATTCATCGGCATCCATTGGTATTCGATGGTGACGCTGCTGATTCCGGTTTATGCGTTTCTGTTCCTGCCGTCGATTGCCGTGCTGTCACAGGAAACCGATGCCTTTCTTGAGCGGGTCGCCAAGATTCAGTGGGGCGTCATGATTACGGTGTATTGCATCAGCCACGCACCGGCGTTGCTGATTCTCGATCTGGAAGGGTTCGAAGGGCAGAACGCCTTGTTGCTGTTCTACCTGATGTTCGTCGTCCAGATCAGCGACGTTCTGCAGTATGTGTTCGGGAAGCTGTTCGGAAAAACGAAGGTGGCGCCTATTGTCAGCCCCTCAAAGACGGTCGAAGGACTGGTTGGCGGCGGCCTGGCGGCGGTGCTGGCTGGAGGCTGCATGTTCTGGCTTACACCGTTCAGCTTCTATCAGTCGCTGGCCATGTCATTCGTGATCGTGGTGATGGGCTTTCTGGGTGGCCTGACGCTCTCGGCGATCAAGCGAAGCCTGCAGGCGAAGGACTGGGGCACCATGATCAAAGGCCACGGCGGCATGCTGGATAGGATGGACTCGGTGTGTTTCGCGGCGCCGGTATTCTTCCATCTCACCCGCTACTTCTTTTCGGCGTGACGCCCTCGGGTCGTGATCGGAAGAAATGGTGGTCCGCTTTGGCATCGTTCAACGATCGAAATGCCCCACCAGGCGGCCTCGCTTCAACTCAACCGCTCCCCAAAGCCGCCAGCGCCGCTTCACCGACGACGTCTTCGGCCAGTAGCGGCAGCTCTTGCAGGGGCAGGTTGGGGAGCGACTGGCGCAGGGTGTCCATATGTCGCTGTTCCTGGGCGTGACGCTCGGCAAGAAAGGGGCCGGCATTGGCGGGCGAGCGTTTGTTTACTTTCAGCACGGCCACATTGATGCAGCTGGGCTTGCAGAGAATGGCTGCAGCGTGAACGCTGCAGCCGGGGCGCGATCAGCGATGAGCGAGCTGAGCTTGCTTGTAAAGTGGCGAGCGGGGGCCACTAAGAATTCCGCCGTAGCGTTGGGTGCTGAGGAGGCGACTGCTGGCAATACCGGCGACTTCATGGCTGCGATCGGTCAGGCTGTTGAGCACCTGATTGACGGCTGCGCTGATCAGCATGCCTACCAGGCCTCCCCCAGAGTTGTTCTGGTTTTCCGCAGTGCTGGCAAGCGCGCTGCCTTCCCAGAGTACGTCACCGCTGCGCAGGTCGACGAGCTTGCCGCTAGCCTCGACCGCTACTTCGCTGGTAATCACCTTGTAGCTGCTACCGTAACGGCTGACCTCGATATATAGCGCGGCATCCGCTCCAAAGATTTCGCGCAGCTTGGCGGGCGGTGCCATATGCATCTCGTCCGCGTTCATCAACCCGTTCTGCTTGAAGGTTTCGTCGACTACCGCGACCGGCAGTACGTAATAGCCGGCTTCTGCTAGCGGAGCGGTTACGTGCGACAGAACGCTGTAGCTGGCCTTGACGTCCGGTGAGGTATTGACCGGCGGCAGTACCAGAATCGAAGCCGGGTTGTTTCGCTCGAAGGCGCTGTAATCATAAGGCGTTTGCTGCGTAGCGCAGCCGGTTGTAAGTACGATGGAGGCAAGCACCAAATATGTCTTGAAAGACTTCAAACGCATCATGTCTGGTCACTCCGCAACGTTGCGCATGAGGAAGTCCATGTACGCAGCGGACTCCGGGAACAGGTTTTTTCGGTTTCAAATTGCTGGCGAACCTGGTCCGCTTTGCCGATCTCGGCGTAGAGCATGCCCAGGTGTGCATGAAAGCCGGGAGGCGGCGATCGATCCTCAGAGCGTGCCTTTTGCAGGCTGGCTTCAAGCGCAGCGATCTGCTCTTGCAGGCCAGTTTCGTGCTTGAAGTGCTCATAGACCTGCTGTTGGTAGCCGTCCCAGTAATACAGCGGGGGCGTCTGGTTGCCTGCGCAACCAGTGAGCAATAGAGTCGCTAACAGGCTGGCACTGACTGCGCCGGCGCGTACGTACATCTTCATGTTGGTTCTTCCTTGAGCTTATTGCACAGGTTGCCAGGCGCCACTGTCGACGCCGGAGACCAAGTTATTGACGGCTTCCCGGATGGCCAGATCCAGTACCTTGCCGTTGAGGGTGGAGTCGTAACTGGCGGTGCCGCCAAAGCCGATCACCTCGCGATTCGACAGGCTGTACTCACCAGCGCCTTGGGCGGAGAACACCACTTCAGAGGTGTTCACATTGACGATATTCAATGCCACCTTGGCGTAGGCGATCTGCGACTTTCCTCGGCCAAGAATGCCGAACAGCTGATGGTCACCTACTTCCTTGCGACCGAACTCGGTCACGTCTCCGGTGACCACGAAGTCCGCGCCACGCAGTTGAGCACGCTTGTTGGAAATCGCACTTTCCTGGGCGATCTCGTTCATGTTGTCCCGGTCCAGTACGTTGAAGCGATTGGACTGTTGAAGATGGGTGATAAGAATGGTCTTGGCCTGACCACCGAGGCGGTCGACTCCGTCAGAGAATAGCCCGCGCATATAGCTGGACCGGTTATCGAACTTACCGACAGCGATCGGGCTGCGTTGCCCTTGGTAGACACTGCTGGCTGAGGTCACTTTGGCGACTTCAAGGGTGCGTGACTGTTCGGTAGCGCAGCCCCCCGAGTAGCAAGCTGATTCCGACCAGTCCGGCCATGAGCTTCTTGTTCATCGAATGAATCTCTCGTTATGTGTGTTGGGTATCGGCCGTCGACTATTTTTGGGTACGGCTTGGCGCTCGCTCTAGGAGCGGAGCGATACGGAAAAGAAACAGGCAGGCGGGGGCTGGCTGCGGAGGAAGGGGCGAAGCGTCCATGACTGCTATTCCTTGTCCGGGCGCACGCCAAAGTACCGCATCGGGCAGCCAGACTACGGCGCGGAGTCTACAAACTAGGGTGGCACGGTGCCAGTGCTGGAGTTCGCAAATAAGCTGGACGTCACTGCCATCCGTCAGCTCAACAGGTTACATGTGTTGCGCGCCCAACCGGTCCCCAAAAGCCGCCAGCGCCGCTTCACCGACGACGTCTTCGGCCAGTAGCGGCAGCTCTTGCAGGGGCAGGTCGGGGAGCGACTGGCGCAGGGTGTCCAGATGTCGCTGTTCCTGGGCGTGGCGCTCGGCAAGAAAGGAGCCGGCGTCGGCGGGCGAGCGTTTGTTCACCACCAATCCGGCCACGTCGATACCGCTGCGCTGCAGCTGGGCCTGTAGCTCGATGGTTTCGAGTACCGGCAGTCGCTCGGCGGCAAGCACGATGACGAAGGCGCAGCGCTGTTGATCCTGGATCACCTCGCGCAGCTGGCTGAAGCGTTCACGGCGTCGGTAGAGCAACTGGCGTACGCGCTGCTGGCGGTCCTCGTCGCTGCCCGTTTCGCGACCGAGGATGCTTTCGCCGAGGCCGCCATCGTCCTTGCCCAGGTTGCGCAGCACGTCGCCGAAGCGCTTGCTGCGTTCCTGGCGTTGCAACAGGCCTTCGGTCCAGGCGGTCATCATCTCCGGTAGCGCCATCAGCCGGGAGGTGTGGCCGGATGGGGCGGTGTCGAAGACCAGCAGGTCATAGCGGTTCAGGCCCTGGATGAGGGTATCGGCAATGCGTTCGAGTAACGCTGCTTCGTGCATACCGGGTGCGTCGCGGGACAGCGCCATGTGCTTGTCGACCTCGCCGGCGAGATGGGGCGGCATCAGCCGGCGCAGGGCGCTGCCGACTTCATCGAGGTGTTGGCGAACGGTTTCGTCGGGGTCGAGTTCCAGCCCGTCGAGCCCGGCTGCCAGGCGCACGATGTTCGACCCGATCGAGCGATTCCAGAGGTGCCCGAGGTTGTGCGCTGGATCGGTGGACACCAAGAGCACGCGGCGCCCGGCACGCGCCTGCTGCAAGGCAGTGGCGGCCGCGACGGTGGTCTTGCCGACGCCGCCCTTGCCGCCTATGAACAGCACCCGCTGCTGGGCAGCCAGCGCTAGCAGCATCCGATGTGGTCCAGCGGTGAGTGCTCCATGCCCATGCGCAGGTGCCAGTCGTGAAAACGTTCGTAGAGCTCCGGCATCAGTTCCAGGGTGTACCAGGCGGCCGGGTTGGGCACGCCCAGTGCTTCGGAGAACACCAGCAGCATGAACAGGTCGTCCTCGTCGCGCCGGGCGCGGGCGAAGGTGCGCCGGTAGGGCGCGACGTAGAACTCCTTCAGCCCGTCCGACAGGCGCTCGAAGAACGGCCTCGGTGTCATGGCAGCGGCTCGTCGGTGGTCATGTCGGCCGCCGGGTCGCGACCCTTGCGCATGGCGATCACCGCTTCGAGGGTGACCCACAGCGCGGCGATGAGGATCACCACGTCCATGCCCAGCAGCAACCAGTTCTCCGCACGGTAGAACTGGCCCATCTGCACCAGCAGCGCGTAGATCGACATCGCCAGCAGGAACACCAGCGGCACCAGGGTGTACATCGCCGGGCGACCCTGCTTGATCAGCAGCACGGTGATGATCGACAACGTCAGCCCCGCCAGCAGCTGGTTGGTGGTGCCGAACAGCGGCCAGATCGCCATCCCACCGCTACCCTCGGAGCCGGCACCGAAGGCCAGCGCCATGCAGACGCCGACGGCGATGAGGGTACCGACCACCGTGTTGACCTTCATGCCCGCCAGCTCGCCGGCCTCCTGGATCACGAAGCGTTGCAGGCGCAGCCCGGTGTCCATGGTGGTGCCGGCAAAAAGGATCGCCATGACCGCAAGAATAGTGGCGCCGAGATCCGCCGGCAGGCCCAGGCCGTTGGCCAGCAGGGTGCCGCCGCCCTGGACGAAGGCATTCACGCCACCCTGACCGAACGCCGTGTACACCTGCTGCCAGTCGAGCAGCGTGGCGAAGCCGGCGGTGCAGCAGATGATCGCCGCCAGCGAGAGCATGCCTTCACCTACGGCACCGAAATAGCCGACGAAACGGGCATCGGTCTCCTTGTCCAGCTGCTTCGACGTGGTGCCCGAAGCGACCAGCCCGTGGAAGCCGGATATCGCCCCGCAGGCAATGGTCACGAATAGGAGCGGCACGATGCTCGGGCTGTCGGCTGGCAATTCGGCGTTGTAGGCCGGTGCCACCAGCTCTGGCGCGCCGAACAGCACGGCGAGATAGAGCAGGCCGAGGCCGACGAACAGTTGCAGGCCATTGATGTAGTCACGCGGCTGCAGCAGCACCCATACCGGCAGCAGCGACGCGATGGCGGCGTAGGCGAACAGCAGCAGGATCCAGAACGACTTGGCGCTCAGGCCCAGCACCGTATCTGGCAAGGTCACCGGGTATTGGCTGCCGAGCAGAATCAGCAGGTAAAGCACGATCACGCCGCCCAGCGACGGCCAGAGCAGCTTGACGTTGTAGCGGTAGATCAGCTGGCCGATCACCAGTGCAACGACGATCGCGCCCCACACCGGGATGACCGAGGTGGGTGTCGACACCAGCAGGTTGGAGATCACCGCGGCGAAGGCGCCGTTGACCATCAGCAGGACGAGGAAGATCACCACCAGGAACAGGCTGCGCCCACGGGAGCCGATCAGCCGGCCGCTGAGCATGCCGACCGACTGGCCCTTGTTGCGAGCGCTGGCCCAGAGCGCGCCGAAGTCATGGATGCCGGCAAAGAAGATGGTGCCCAGCACCACCCACATGAACGCCGGTACCCAGCCCCAGATGACGGCGATGGCCGGTCCGACGATGGGCGCGGCGCCCGCGACCGAGGTGAAGTGATGGCCCCAGAGCACGAACTTGTTGGTGGGCACGTAATCCACGCCGTCGCGCATCGTATGGGCCGGGGTGCGGTAATTCGGGTCGAGACGGTAGATCTTCTCGGCGATGAACTTCGAGTAGAACAGATACCCCAGCGACATCGCCGCCAGCCCCACAATCATCAACGCAATCGCACTCATCTAACGGCTCCTCGCACGCGTGCCGGTACAGGCATCACGCAGGCTTGGGCTACTGCCCGCTATAGGTTCGGCCGCCCTCGGGGGAGCGGTATGGGGATGCCCAGCCTGACTGCTGGGCTCGCGCGGTAAGCTGGTAGCGCTCGGCCTGGCATCGGACTTTCGAGCGGTGAGGGGCCGAAAGGTTTCCCGTTTGGCCTGACGACCATGGTCGGCCGCGGTCTTGCAGCGAACATCCGCGTCACCATGACGCGCTCGCGGCTGGTGATCAGGGCGGCGCCGTGCCCGCTTTGGTGCGCTCCAGCGCCCATGCGTCGCCAAGGGCCGGGCAACTTTGCCAGCAGCATCTATGCTTGGTCTGTGGCTGATGGCGTTTTGCTTCTATCTGGTCCGGGGCTGGTCGTTGCGTGGCGCGTGTATTGCTTGAGCCTGCCCATGCGGCGTCCGGTACGGGCATCGCCCCGTATCACTGATCAAGGAGAAAGGCGATGAACGCCTTGTTGCTGCCGGGAGTGCGCACGCTCGAGCGCTTCAGCTTTGCCCGCAAGTTCCAGCTGCTGGCGCTGATGTTCGTGCTGCCGCTGGGTTATGCGGTGTGGTCGATCGGCCAGGGCTATACCGACAAGCTGCAACTGGTCGCCAACGAGCGTTCCGGCGTGGAGCAGCTGGTGTCGCTGGACCGCGTCGAGGCGTTGCTGGTTGCCCAGCGCAACATCACGGCACGTTGGAAGGCCAGCGAGAAGAACCGCGAAGTCAGTGATGAGACACGGGCCCTGATGGCGACCATGCAGGCCAGCGAAACCGAGCTCGATGCCAGTCTCGCTGCCCTGAAAGCGAGCCTGGATGCCGCCGGAGCCAGCGAGGACGTGCGCGCCGGCATGGGTCGCTTGCAGGCCCGGCGCGACGGTTTGCGCACGGCGGCCCTGGCCGGCACCGCCTGGTGGCCGGACGCCTATGACCGCTTCACCGAGGCGCTACAGGAGGTGGTCGCCGTGCGCGAGCAGATCGCCACCGAGAGCGGCCTGATCCTCGACCCCTGGCTGGAAACCTACCTGATGATGCAGATCACCACCCAGGCCGCACCCAGCATGGCCCAACAGCTCGGCGTGCTCGCCAGCGTGGGCCAGGGCGTGGTGGCGTCCGGGCAGTTCAGCATGCAGAGCCGCTTGCAGCTCCGGGAGATCCGCGCGGCCAGCGGCGCCCAGCGCATCCAGCTGGGCAAGTATCCGGACCACCTGCAGGGCAAGTTGCCGGCCTCGCTCGCCAGCTGGGAGCAGGGCTATCGCGCCAGTCTGCAGGCACTCGACGGTTGGATCGAGCGGCTCGACCGCGACCTGTTCGATGGCCAGGTGCAGCTGGACAGCGAGACTTTCGAGCAGGGCATGGATGCGGCGCTCGCGGAGGTCTACCGGCTGCAGGCCGCGACCCTGGCGGCGCTCGATCAGCGACTCGGAGAATATCGTCAGCAGGCGTTGCAGGCCTTGTCGCTCACCGCGCTGGCGTTCGGTCTGCTGGTGGTACTGGCGCTCTACACCCTGGTTTGCCTGCAGGCGTCGATTCGCGCGAGCACGGCGCGGATCACCGCCATGGCGCAGGCGCTGCGCAACGGCGATCTGCGTTGCCAGACCCGGACGCACGGCCAGGACGAACTGGCGTTGATCGGCACCGCGCTGAACGAGGCCGTGGCGCAGCTGCGCGAGTCCCTGGAAGGTGTGAACCAGCAGAGCGCCACGTTAGGTGGCACGGTGCAGGACCTCACCCGACAGGCGCAGCAATCGTTGCGCTCGGTGGAGGACCAGCAAGCGCAGGTCAGTCAGATCGCCACGGCCGCCACCGAGATGGCGGCCACGGCCCAGGCGGTCGCCGAGAGCTGCGAGCAGGCTTCCCAGGATGCCGCACAGACGCGGCGGATCGCCGAGCAGAGCAATCAGCGCAGCGTACAGACCACCGCCAGCATGCATCAGTTGACTCAGCGCATGGGCGAGACCTCCGCCGCGCTGGGGCAGTTGCAGGCGCAGGCGCAGCAGATCAATCGGGTCATCGACGTGATCAAAGGCATCGCCGAGCAGACCAATCTGCTCGCACTCAACGCAGCCATCGAAGCGGCCCGGGCCGGCGAGCAGGGGCGCGGTTTCGCCGTGGTGGCAGACGAGGTCCGCAGCCTGTCGCAACGCACCCAGGACTCTACCCGCGAAATCGCCGGGACCGTCGAGGCCCTGCAGCAGGTGGTGCAGCAATCGGTAGCGCTGATGGAAACAGCCTGCGAGCAGGCGACCCGGGACGCCGGAGCGGTGACGGAACTGGGCGACCACCTCGGCGAGATCGCCGGCGCTGTGCAACGCGTCAGCGACCTGATCGTGCAGATCGCCACCGCCGTGGAGCAGCAGGCGGCCACTGCGGAGGACGTGAGCGGCAATATTCAACGCGTCGACCAGGCCGCGCTGAGCCTGCTCGAGGGCGCTCAGGCAGTACATGGTGTCGCCGACCGTCTGGGCGACGGTACTCGCCGCCTGGCCGATAACACCGCCCGTTTTCGTCTGGGTTGATGCCCCGGGCGAATAAATTCGCCCCTACACCCTGACGCAATTGATTCGCCGTCGGTTGTACGGGCCGCAATCTTTGGGGCGAATTTATTCGCCCGTGGCGCTACAGCCCCGTAACGCTTGAGGGCGAACCATGCTTTCCATGGCGCCGCCCGCGCTGGGCCCATTCGCTGGCGCCCAGGCGGTACACGGCGTCGCCGACCGCGTGGCGACGGCACCCGCCGCCTGGCCGATAACACCGCCCGTTTTCGTCTGGGTTGATGCCCCGGGCGAATAAATTCGCCCCTACACCCTGACGCAATTGATTCGCCGGCGGTTGTACGGGCCGCAATCTTTGGGGCGAATTTGTTCGCCGTCGGTTGTGCGGGCTTCGCGATCTGTAGGGGCGAATTTATTCGCCCGTGGTTTCGGCGGGCGACACGCAGGCCGGTCGCAACGGCTGGAAACACCCTGCGAAGCCCGATGGGGAACGCTTGCGCCACGGTCAGTCCAACCAACAGATGAGGTGGACGACGAAGGGAGCAGACATGGAGCGGACCGGATCGCAGCGCCGCTGGGTCGATGGGCTGGGGTGGGCGGCGATCTACGCCGCGCTCTGGGCGTCGTTCAGCGAGGGTGGCGGCTGGTCCCTGGGCGTTCCCAGCATTCTGCTCGCGGTGCTGCTGTCGCTCTGGTTGGGGCTACGGCCATGGCATCCCACCCTTTCGGCGCTGCCGGGCTTCATCGCCTTCTTCCTGATGCGGATGCTCGCGGGCGGCTGGGACGTCGCGGTGCGCGCATTGCATCCACGTCGGCCGTTGCAGCCGGCCTGGCTCGATTACCCCTGCAATGCGCGTCCCCACAGGTTCGCCTGCTGTTGTCGGCACTGGTTGGGCTGTTGCCCGGCACCCTGTCGTCGCGGGTGGACGGCGAACGTCTGCGCGTCCACGTCCTCGATGAGCGGCAGGCCTGGCAACCGACCGTGGCCGAGCTCGAGCGACACCTGCAGCGCTTGCTCGACGCAGGGGGCCGCGGCTGATGGCGCTGTACCTCGGATTGCTGCTGCTGACCATCATCATCGGTCTCGGCCGGGTGCTGCTTGGCCCGGCACGGGTCGACCGCCTGCTGGCCGTGCAGCTGTTCGGCACCTCCGGCACGGCGGTGCTGCTGGTGCTGGCGCAATGGCAGGCCGAGCCGGCGTTGCGTGATGTGGCGCTGGTGCTGGGACTGCTCGCCGCGGTCGCCAGTGTGGCCCTGGTGCAATTGCTGCGGCGGGGCCGGCATGACTGAGACCCTGCTCGAACTGCTCAGCTGGGCACTGCTGGTCGGCGGACTGCTGTTCTTTGCCGCCGGCAGTGTCGGGCTGCTGCGGTTTCCGGACACGGTCAGTCGCCTGCATGCCCTGACCAAGGCCGATACCCTGGGCCTGGGGCTGGTGATCGCCGGCCTCTCGCTGCGCGCCGAGGGGCTTCTGGAAGTCGTGCAGATGTTGTTGATCTGGCTCCTGCTGCTGGCCTCGAGCGCGACCGCCTGCCAGCTCCTGGCTCGTCAGGCCGAGGAGGAGTCCAGCGATGACTGAGTGGCTGCTCGATGGGGCACTCGGTGCCTTGCTGCTTGGCCTCGCCATCGGCGCTCTGCATGGCCGCACGCTCTATGTCAGCGTGCTGCTGTTCATCGCGTTCGGCCTGGCCCTGGCGCTGGTCTGGGCACGCCTGGGCGCAGCGGACCTGGCTCTGGCCGAGGCGGCGATCGGCGCTGGGCTCACCGGTGTGCTGCTGTTCGCCGCGCTGGCCAACCAGCCGGACGAACCGCCGCAGGGAGCCAGGCGCCACCGGCTGGCGGCTGCGGCGGTGGTGCTGCCCTTGTTGATCATGCTGGTCCAAGGCCTGGCACCGCTCGACCCGGTGCGCTCGGGCATGCCGGAGGTGATCGCCCAGGCGATGCCGGCCAGTGGGGTCGAACACCCGGTCACGGCGGTGCTCCTGAATTTCCGTGCCTGGGACACGCTGCTGGAACTCGCCGTTTTGCTGCTGGCCTTGCTGGGGGCGCGCCAGCTCGGTCCGCGTCGGCTCGAACTGGCCGAGCCCTGGCCGCTGCTGCGTAGCTGGGCGAGGGTGCTGGCGCCGTTGCTGGTGCTGGCCGCCGGCTACCTGCTCTGGCGGGGAGCCAGCTCGCCGGGCGGCGCCTTCCAGGCCGGCTCGCTGCTGGCTGCCGGGGTGGTCCTGCTGCGCCTGTCCGGCCTCTTGCCGGTGTTGCGCTGGTCGTTTTTGCCGCTGCGAGTGCTGGTGCTGGGTGGCCTGTTGGTGTTCGTCGGGGTGGCCCTTGCCACCGCCTGGCTGGGCTCGGGCTGGCTGACCTACCCCGACGGCGCGGCAAAGGGCCTGATCCTGCTGATCGAAGCCATGGCCACTCTGTCGATTGCCGCCAGCCTGAGCCTGCTGGTGGTGGGTGAGCACGAGGAGTCGGACGGATGAGTTCGACCCTGTTCTGGCTGGCCATCGGCGCCGCACTCTGGCTGCTCGGATTGCACGGGCTGTTGACGCTGCGCCATGCGTTGCGGCGGATCATCGCCTTCAACCTGATGGGCAGCGGCGTGTTCCTGGTAATGATTGCCCTGGCCGCGCGCAGCCAGCCAAGCGACCCGCTGCTGGTGGCGCTGGTGGTCACCGGGCTGGTGGTGGCGGTGAGTGCCACGGCGCTGGCGCTGCGACTGGCCGGGGTGGCGTTCGGCAGGCAGGAGCGGCGGCCATGACGGCTGCGCTGCTGAGCCTGGCGTTGCCGCTGGTGGCCGGCTTGCTGCTGGTAGTCCTGCAGCCACGGCGCCCTGGCTTGTGGGTCATCGCGGTGAGCCTGGGCAGCCTGCTGGCCGCGGCCGGTGCGCTGCACCAGGCGATGGCGCTCGGTCCACAGATGCTACAGATCGGCGGTTGGACACCCCCTTGGCGATCCGCTTTCAACTGACGCCGCTGACGGCGCTGTTGCTGTTGTTCACCGCCGGGCTGCATCTGCTGGTCGCGCTTTTTGCCGCGCGCAGCCCGCACGCCACCGGTAGCGGGGATTACTGGCCCCTGTCCAGCCTGCTGCATGCGGCGCTGGCGGCGCTGTGGTTGTCGGCGGATCTGTTCAACCTGTACGTCACCCTCGAATTGCTCAGCCTGACGGCGGTCGCGCTGGTGGCGCTGGCCGGGCGCAAGTCCCATCGACCAGCCTTCAATTACCTGATGCTCTCGCTGGCCGGCTCGCTCGCCTACCTGTTCGGCGTCGCCCTGCTCTATGGGCGGTACGGTGTGCTCGACGTGCCGCTCCTGGCGGGGCTTGCCGAGGCGGATGCCAGTACCCGTCTGGCCCTGTTGCTGATGAGCCTGGGGTTGATGCTCAAGGCGGCGCTCTGGCCGCTGCACCTGTGGTTGCCGCCGGCGCATTCCGGGGCTCCGACGGCGGTGAGTGCCTTGCTTTCCGGGCTGGTGGTCAAGGGACCGATCTACATCCTCTGGTTGATCTGGAGCGAAATCGCGCCGCCGGAGCTGGGCCGCCCGGCGGGCATGCTGTTCGCCATCGCGGGCATCGTCGCGTTGCTCTCGGGTGGATGGTCGGCGTTGCGCGCACCGCGGTTGAAAATGCTGGTGGCCTATTCGACCGTGGCCCAGCTGGGTTACGCCTTGCTGGCGCTCGGCCTGCTGCTGCGCCTCGAGGAGCCGAGGCTGGAGGCGGCGTTGTGGCTGTTCATCCTGGCGCACGGGTTGGCCAAGGTCTCGATGTTCCTGGCCGCCGGGGAGCTGCAGCGGGTGCTCGGCACACGCCGGGTTCGCGCGCTCAAGGGGCCAGCCAGAACATGCCGGTGGCCATGGCGACCTTTGCTGTGGCTGGCGGTAGCCTGATCGGCCTGCCGCCCAGCGGAGGGTTTCTGGCCAAGTGGCTGCTGCTCGAGCCGCTGTTCGTCCAGCCGCAGCACTGGCCCTGGGCGCTGGGCATCCTGCTGGGGACGCTCATGTCGGCGGCCTATGTGTTCCGGGTGGTGGCGCTCGGCTTCGACCGTGCGCGGCCCAATCCGCCGAGCGTCGCGCCGGATCGTCTCGCCCAGTGGCTGGCGATGCTCCCGGCACTGCTGGTGCTGAGCCTGGCGCTGATCAGCGAACCTCTGCTGCTCTGGCTCGGTGGGGTGGCGCGATGAGCTGGACCGGCTGGCTGCCCCTGACGATCGTCCTGAGCTCGCTGCTGCCGGGCCTGATGATCTTCACGTTGCGTGAGGACCAACAACGCCTGCGGGTTGCGCTGAACCTCTGCGGTGTGGTGATCAAGCTGGTGCTGGTCGCTGCGATGATCTGGGGTGTCAGTCGTGGCCTGGAATTCCGTTTCAGTCTGCCGTTTCTGCCCGGCGCGCCACTGGTGCTGCAGGCCGATGCGCTGTCGTTGCTGTTCGTCGCCCTGTCCTCGGTGTTGTGGATGGCGACCACGGTCTATGCCATCAGGTACCTGGAGCAGTCACCCCTGCGCTCACGCTTCTTCGGCTATTTCAGTCTTTGCGTCAGCGCCACGGTGGGTTTGGCGCTGGCGGGCAACCTGGTCAGCTTCCTGTTGTTCTACGAAATGCTGACACTGGCCACCTTCCCCCTTGTGGTGCATCGCGGCACGCCCGAGTCGCTGCGTGCCGGGCGCGTCTACCTGGCCTATACGGTCGGCGGCGGGGCGCTGGTGCTGATGGGCGTCGCCTTGCTGCACAGCCTCGCCGGCGGGCCGGATTTCCAGCCGGGCGGCTACCTGCTCGCGGCGGTCGGCGAGCATGATCTGACCTTGCGTGTGGCCTTCGCCTTGCTGGTGGCCGGGCTGGGCGTCAAGGCGGCGCTGATTCCGCTGCACGGCTGGCTGCCGCAGGCGATGGTTGCACCGGCACCGGTCAGCGCTCTGTTGCATGCAGTGGCGGTGGTCAAGGCTGGGGCGTTCGGCATCGTCCGGGTGGTTTACGACGTCTATGGTGCCGAGGCACTGGCGGAGCTGGACGTTGCCGGGCCGCTGCTCTGGCTGGCCGCGGCGACGATTCTCTACGGCTCGGTGCGGGCGTTGCAGCAGCAGGAGCTGAAGAAGCGCCTGGCGTACTCGACCATCAGCCAGGTCTCCTACGTCACCCTGGGGGTCGCCTTGCTGGGCCCCATCGCGGCGGTGGGCGGGCTGGTCCACCTGGTGCATCAGGGGCTGATGAAGGTCACGCTCTTCTACTGCGCGGGCAACTTCGCCGAAACCCTGGGCATCCATCGCATCCGCGAAATGGACGGTGTAGGCCGGCGCATGCCGCTGACCATGACCGCCTTCAGCATCGGTGCGCTGGGAATGATCGGCATCCCGCCGATTGCCGGCTTCGTCAGCAAGTGGGCGCTCGGCCTGGGCGCACTGGAAGTCGGGCAGGATTGGGTGCTGCTGGTGCTGATGGGGTCGGCGCTGCTCAACGCGGGTTACTTTCTGCCGTTGCTCTGGCGCGGCTGGTTCGCCGAACCGGCTGACTGGCACGAGGACAACTGGCGCGAGGAACGCTGGGAGACGCACTGGATGCTGCTCCTGCCCGCGTTGTTCACAGCGGCCCTCGCGGTGTTGGTCGGCTTGTTCGCCGGCACCGCCTTGAGCCCGCTGGGCTGGGCCCAATTGATCGTCGACCGGGAGTTCCGGATATGAGCGGCGCCTGGCTCTGGCTGCTGGTGCCGCTGGCGCCCTTGTTGATGCTCGTGCTGCTGGGCACTCTGCGGCGGCGCGCGGTTGGTTGGCTCTGGCTGGGTAGTGTGCCGGCCCTGGTGGCAGCGGCCTGGCCGGTGCCGGTGTTGGAGCTGTCGATGCTCTGGGACGGCGTGCGCTGGGGCGCCGATGACGATCTGAGCCGTGCCTGGCTGGGCTTTACCGCGCTGCTCTGGGGCTGCGCCGGGGTCTTTGCCAGCAGCAGCCAGCGCGGCGACGTCCGCTACGGGCGTTTCTGGACGTTCTGGCAATTGGCCCTGGTCGGCAACCTGCTGCTCATCATCGCCACCGATGCGCTGAGTTTCTATCTCGGCTTCAGCGCCATGAGTCTGTCCGCCTACGGGCTGATCGTGCACCTGGGCGGGCCGGCGCCGCGGCGTGCAGGGCGGCTCTACCTGCAGTTGGCGATTCTCGGCGAGATGGCGCTACTGGCCGGGCTGATGCTGCGCACTCACTCGGCGGACGGCGCCTTCGCCTTCGCCACTTGGCAGAACGTCCCGATCGACGGCCTGACCCTGATCCTGCTGCTGGTGGGGCTCGGGCTGAAGGCCGGTTTCTGGCCGTTGCACGTCTGGTTGCCCCTGGCTCACCCGGCCGCGCCAGCCCCGGCGAGCGCAGTGCTCTCGGGTGCCATGCTCAAGGCCGGCATGCTCGGGATCTGGCGCTGCCTGCCCGAGGCGGATCCCTTGCTGGCGGCCTGGGCCGAGCCGTTACTGCTGATGGGGCTCTTCGGGGCCATCTACCCGGCGCTGCTGGGGCTGGGCAGCCGCAAGGCAAAGGCGGCGCTGGCGTATTCTTCGGTCAGCCAGATGGGCTACCTGGTCATTCTGCTCGCCCTGCTCTGGCGTCACCCGGACCAGACCGCGATGCTGACGCTTGTCTTGATGCTCTACGGGGTTCATCACGGTTCTGCCAAAGGCGCGCTGTTCCTGGCGGCGGGCTTGACTCATGCCGGCCGCCTGTCACGGATTGGCTGGGTATGGCTGGCGTTACCGGCACTGGCGTTGGCTGGCCTGCCGCTGACCACCGGCGGCGCGGTGAAAACGGCCCTGAAGGACGCCTGGAGCGCCGGCGCGTTCGCCGGCTGGCAGGGATGGCTCAGCGTCGCCAGCCTGACCACCTCGTTGTTGCTGCTGCGTGCGCTCTGGCTGATGCGCCGCGAGGCCGAAGATGCCCCCGACCAGCGATTGCCATGGGCGCAGGTGCTGCCCTGGGCACTGCTCGGCGGCCTGTCGCTGATCCTGCCCTGGGCCTGGCCGGCTTTGCGCGAACCGCTGTTGCATGGCCTCTACCCCGGTGGCATCTGGGCGGCGACCTGGCCCTTGCTGCTGGCCTTCGTGGCGGCGACAGTGGCGCTGCGAGTGCGGGTGCCGGTGACCTTCGGCGCCAGGCCCAACCCGGCGTTGCGCTTGTCCTTGACGCTCAAGCGCGTGGTCCAGCGACCCCCGCTGCAGGTGCCGGACACTCGCGCTGACACCCATCGCTGGCGCCGGCGCGAGCGCCGCTGGAACCGCTTCTGGAACACCGGCGCGCTCGCGGTCAGTGCCTGGTTGCTGGCAGCGCTGCTGTGGCTGGGCTGGCTGTGGTGAGTTGGCCGCGACGGATCGCCATCACTAGACCTCGAAACGCTGGACCTGTTGGCTGAGGGTGCCACCGAGCCGTGCCAGCTCGACACTGGATGCCGCGGTCTGCTCGGTGGAAGTGGCCGACTCGTCGGCGATGTCCCTCACTCGTGTCACGCTGCGGCTGATCTCCTCGGCGACGGCGCTCTGCTCCTCGGCGGCGGTCGCGATCTGCTGCACCATCTGCTGGATCGAGGTGATCATGCGGGTGATGTCGGCAACAGCCGTACCGGTATCGTCCACGCCTGACACGGTGCGCTCGGTCAGGTCGCTGCAGACCTGCATGGTGGCGGCCGCTTCCTCGGCGATCGCCTGAAGTCCCTGGATCAGTGACTGGATTTCCACGGTCGCTTCCTGGGTGCGGCGTGCCAGCGTTCAGACTTCATCGGCGACGACCGCGAAGCCGCGGCCCGCATAGCCCGCCCGTGCAGCCTCGATGGCCGCGTTCAGCGCCAGCAGGTTGGTCTGGTCCGCGACCGACTTGATCACATCGAGCACGCCACCGATCTGTTCGCTTTCACGCTTGAGGCGTGTCATCGCGCCGGTCGACTGCGCGACCTCGTCAGCGAGCTGTTTGATCTGAGCCACCGCCTGGCGGGCCGTGGCTTCGCCGGCCTGTGCCTGCCGGTCGGCGGCAAGGGCTGCGCTGGCTGCCTGTTCGGAGTTGCGTGCGACCTCCTGGACCGTGGCGGCCATTTCATGGATGGCCGTGGCGACCTGATCGACTTCCTGCTTCTGCGCGACCACCCCGGCGCTGGCCTGCTCGGTCGATTGCGACAGCTCCTCGGCGGCGCCGGAAAGGGTTTCGGCCGAGCGGCGGACCTGTCCGATCAGCTCGCCCAGGCTGCGTTGCATCTCGCCCAGCGAGGCCATGACACTGCCGGCCGGGGCGTGCTCGGCGCCCGGCAGGCGGCGAATGTCACCCGAGGCGACCCGGCGTGCCGCAGCGGACAGCTCCAGCGGCTCGGCGCCCAGAGTGCGCAGCAGGCTCCGCACGATTCCGATGCCCAGCCCCAGCGCGAGCAGGACCGCGAGGAGGCAGACGGCGATCATCAGCTTGCGCTGGGTTTCGTACTCATGGTGCCCGGTCTCCACGTCCGCGTTGGCCACGTCGCGGCTGTGCTGCATGTAGGCCTCTCCCGCCGCCAGCAGCTGGCGCAGCAGTGGAATGCAATCGCGATTGATGCGCACGATGGCTTCGTCACGTTGCCCGGCCACGGCACGCTCGACGATGTCCAGCGCGACCGGACCATAGAGACCCTCCACACGCGTGATTTCGGCCAGCAGCTGTTTCTCCTTCAAGGCACTGTCATCTGCGATCCGCTGGACCGCCGTGTTCAGCGCGTCGAGGTTGCGCTGCACGTCGCGATGGGCTTCGAGCACCGCCGCATGTTCCAGCTGCAGGTCTGCCTGTGAAGACAGCAACACCAGGTTGCGCGCCGCGACGGCGCGACGCTGGGCGGCAATGAGCAGCTTCGAAGCCAGCTCTTCTCGGGCGTTGACGCCCTCGACGTAATCGGAAAAAGCCGCGTTGGACTTGGCCAGTTCGAGGACCGCCAGAACGGAGATGAAAAGGACGATGAGAGTAAGGGCGGCGAAGCTCAGCGCGAGCTTCAGTTTGACGGTCAGGTTCATGGATGTTCTCGGTGGGTTGATGAGCGGAGCGTCATCCATGAAGCGACCACACGGTCATAATGCTGGCACTTAGATATTACATAAATTGTACTTTGGTATTGATGTTGTACAAGAAATAGCGGTAGCCACCGAGGTGCGGCACTGGGATGCACCCCTTTTTGCGACACCGATCGAGCTTTTTTCAGGCAAAAAAAAGGCGCCAACGGCGCCTTGAAGGTGGAGCGGAGCTCAGACACTGCCGATTCCGGTGCGGTCGCTGCCATCCTCGGCGAGCAACTGACCGAGCGGAGTACGCTCGAAGCCATCATCGGCAAGGCGGTCGGCCTGTGGGGTGAGGTCGAAACCGTCCTCGGCGAGCAACTGACCGAGTGGGGTACGTTCGAAACCATCATCGGCGAGCAACTGGCCGATAGGCGTACGATCGAAGCCATCATCGGCGAGGCGATCAGCCTGTGGGGTGAGGTCGAAACCGTCCTCGGCGAACAACTGGCCGAGCGGGGTACGCTCGAAGCCGTTTTCAGCCAGTCCGGGTTGGGTCATCACGTCCTTGCGGACGGTAGCGGCGCCCTGCGCCTCGCCCAGGACGGGTTGCGGGTGGCTCGGTGGTACGGCGAGTGCGCTGGAGGCGACGCTGGCAAGAACCAGGCTTGCAAGTAGCTTTTTCATGAGAGAGTCCTCTGTGTAGCTGGGTACGGGACCTATGCTACGGGGGCGCGCCGAGGGGACAAACGCGAGCGTGTCGATAGTGGTCATTGACCGTCTTGATACTCGCCGGAGCCGCGTCATCGCTACTCGGCCAGGCGTTCACCCGTGGGCTTGCAGCGGGCTGGGCGGGGTTCGTCCAGGGCCGCGAGGCTGCGGTCGTGCAGGGGGACCAGCAGGGTCATGGCCGCGACGGCACCGAGCAGGGCACAGAACATGTCGGCCTGGGTGTCCCATTCATCGCCCTGCATACCGAGGAACGCTTCCGCGCCCTGGCCCAGCGCCAGGGCTGCGGCCCACTCGACCAGTTCGTAGACGGAGCTGACCATCATCGCCACGCATACGCAGAGGAACGGCAGCAGGTGACGACCCCTGACTCGGGCCCCGCGGATCAGCCATTCCCGTGCCAGCAGCGCCGGGATGACGCCCTGCAGCACGTGGCCGAGCCGGTCGTATGGATTGCGGCTGAGGTCCAGCCACTCCTGCAGCCAGAATCCCAACGGCACCCGGGCAAAGCTGTAATGCCCACCGGCGATCAGCCCCAACGCCATGACGCCCAGCAACAAGTACAGCAGCGACGACAACGGGAAGCGTCGATGGCTGTACATCAGTGCCGGCAGCAGCAACGCCGCCGGCATCACCTCGAGCAGCCAGGTGGTGCGGTCATGCGGGTCGATGGCCGAGAGGATCAGCGCGAGAACAACGACAACAACCAGGGTGGCGAGCAACAACGGCCGGAGCATTCAACCTGCCTTCGAATACGGGGCGAATGCACAGTAGACCCTGAACGGCGCCGGATGACTGCGCGCCGACCGCTAGGGCAAGGCCTTTTCCGCGTAGGTGCGCGTGTTCAGGCCGAGCTGCGAGCGGAAGCTTTCCATGTCGAACATGGTGCAGATCTCGCGAATGTGTCCGGCCGGTGTGAGCGTCCAGAACGCCATGGCGGAGATGCTGAGGATCTTGTCGCTGGGCGGATAGCCGAGTGCAGGGGTCTGGATGGTGCCAATCAGGGTGCTCCAGGTGACGACCTTGTCGTCCTCGGCGATGCACTCTTCGATGACCACTTCCAGGTCCGGCATGGCCGTGCGGATCTGCGCCACCAGGGCGAGGAAGGCGGTGCTGTTGAGCGGGTGGCCAACGAAGGAACTCTTGTACAGGAAATCCTTGCTGTGCATCTGCTCGGCCAGCGCCATGCGGCCGCGATTCCAGGTGAGGTCGACGTGGTTGCGAACCAGGCGTTTTTGATCGTCCAGTGACATGCCGCTGCGTCCGATGCGTGTGAGAGGGGTGAACTCTAGCAGCCAGACGCGAAAACCGGACCGTCACCGGCGTGCCCTTCGTCGGCTCAATCGACCGGCAGGCGGACATGGAACGCGGCGCCGCCGAGGCTGGAGTCGTCCAGGCGCAGTTCGCCGCCATAGCTGTCGAGAATGTCCTTGACCACCGCCAGGCCGATGCCCTGGCCCGGGTGCTGTACATCCAGGCGTTCGCCGCGTCGAACGATGCGTGCGCGCTGAGCGACCGGCACCCCGGGCCCGTCGTCCTCGATACTCAACAGCAGCTGATCGGCCTCCTGTCGGTAGCGGATGCGCACCTGCCGCACGCAGAGGCGATAGGCGTTTTCCAGCAGATTGCCGAGCAGCTCCATCAGCGCGCCCTGTTCCAGCGGGAGCGTGGCGCCGGCAGGCAGTTGCATGTCGACCTGCACGCGTTTGTCCTGGTAGACCTTGTCCAGGGTCGAACAAAGGCGTTCGAGCAGCTGCTCAAGGGCGACGCGGTGACGAACCAGGCCGCTCTGGCCGAGGCTGGCGCGCTGCAGCTGATAGCCGATCTGCTGACTCATGCGCTCGATCTGGGCGCGCATGATCTGCGCGTGCTCGCGGCTGCCAGGCTGGGCGCTGATCGTCTCGCCCACGCTTTGCAGCACCGTGAGCGGCGTCTTCAGGCTGTGCGCCAGGTCGCCGAGCGAGTGCCGGTACTGCTCGCGCTGGCGGCGTTCACCGTCGAGCAGACGGTTCAGCGAACGCGTCAGGCGCAGCAGCTCGCGCGGATGCTGGTCGCTGAGCCGCTCGAGGCGGCCGGATTCGACCTGATCCAGTTCGCGGCTCAGGCGCTTGAGCGAGCGGAAGCCCCAGGTCAGCCCCAGCCAGAGCAACGCCAGGAGCAGCAACAGCCCGCCACCCAGCCAGCCGTACAGCTGGCGGCGAAACTCGCCGAACATGCTGCGATACTCGCTGGTGGGCTGCATGGTGATGAAGCTGTAGCCTTCGCTCGTATCGCCGGGTAGACGCAGCTCCACGTCATAGACGAAATACTCGCGGCCGTCCTGGTCGCGCACGCGGCGAAACTCGGTGACGCCCCCGTGGTAGCGCGGCTGGTAGTCGATGTGTTCGTCCTCGGCCGACCGCGATTGCCAGACCCGCCCCCCGCCGGGTCGTGGATAAAGCCGAGCAGGCCGGCATCGGGCAGGTCGAACTCCTCGTCCGGGAGCCGTTCGGGCATGACCAGCCGACCGTCGTCCAGGCGCGCCGCGGTGATCAGGGTGTTGGCATCGGCAGCGAGCCGCTGGGCAATGACGCGCTCGAAGGCCAGGCTGAAGGCGGCCTGCAGAACGGGCAGCAACGCCAGCATGAAGAGCACGGCCAGAAGGGTCGCGCCGAGCATCAGCCGCAGGCGCAGTGACAGGCCGCCGTTGCGCCGAACGCGGGCGCGCGCCAGCCAGCGGCGCATCATCGGCAGCGCTCGGTGAACAGGTAGCCGAGGCCGCGAACGGTATCGATGGGCTTGAGTCCGCCCTGGGCTTCGAGCTTGCGCCTCAGCCGCCCGACCAGCACTTCGATGACGTTGGTGTCACGCTCGCTGTCGTCGGGGTAGAGCTGCTCCATCAGCCGCTCCTTGGCGACCACCTGCTGCTGGTGGCGCATGAGGTATTCGAGTATGCGGTACTCGAAAGCGGTCAGCGCCAAGGGCTCGCCAGCCACTGTCGCCTGCTTGCGGTTGAGGTCGAGCTTCAAGGGACCGGCCTCGATGCTGGCCTGGGTAAAACCGGACGAGCGCCGGAGCAGGGCATTCAACCGGGCCTCGAGTTCTTCGAACTGAAACGGTTTGACCAGGTAGTCGTCGGCACCGGCAGCAAGCCCTTCGACCTTGTCCTGCCAGTTGCCTCGTGCGGTGAGGATGAGGATTGGAAAGGCTTCGCCATTGCTGCGTAGCTGGCGGATCAGGTCGAGCCCGCAGACGCCGGGCAACCCGAGATCGATGATGGCCACGTCATGGTTGTATTCACGCGTTCGGTACAGCGCCTCTTCGGCGTCCGCCACCGCATCGACCACATGGCCGCTTTCGCTCAGGCGGGTCTTGAGGTGGTGGCGCAGCAGCGCCTCGTCTTCCACCACCAGCACTTTCATCGACGGCTCCTGTATGCAGACGGCCGGGAGCGCAGTCCCGGCCGTGTTTTTCCGTGTCAGCCGAAGCGGCAGGCGCCGGCTCAGAAATGGTAATTCACACCGAGGTAGGCCTGCCCGGTGCTGTGCAGGTCGATCGAGCCGACCTTGCCGACGCCGCGCTCGGCGACCTCGGTGCCAGCATTGCTGCGCAGATAACGATAGCCGGCCTCGACCGATGCGTTGTCGCTGACCCGCTGCAGCACGCCGGCCTGCAGGCCGACCAGGTAACCGATGTCGCTGTCGCGGCTGTAACCGCTGGACTCTTTTTCCAGCTTGGTCAGGCCGGCGCTCGCGCCGCCGAACAGGCGAGTGCTGTCGCCCACCGGAAGGAAGACGTCGTAGCTGCCGATCAGGTTCTGCTGGCGCAGCTTCAGGCCGTTGCCATAGTCATCGGAGACATTTTCGTAGGTGGCGTAGTAGCGCGCTTCGTCGGTCATCTGACCGGCACGAACGCCCCAGGTACCGCTGTTCTTGATGACGTCATCGAAGCGGTTCGGGCCCGCCATGTTCTGCTTGAGCGTACTCGAACGGTCGATGTTGGACGTGCTCTTGCCCCAGGTCAGGCCGGCGAAGTTGTCCGCGGCATGGGCACCCAGGGTCACGAGGCTCAGGCTGGTGGCGATGGCCAGGGTCTGCAGCGTTTTCATGGTGTCGCTCCTTTGCAGCAATGGATGAATGACGCATCCATCCTGCGCGGGAGCCCCTGAACACCGCCTGAACCTTGTCTGAACGTCGGCTGAACGAACCTTCGTCAGCGACCGCGCCGGCCGAACAGGGCGATCAGCGCCGCGGCGCCCACGGCCACGGCGGCAGTGGTGGCGACCGGATGCTGCGTGGCGCGGGTGTAGAGGCTGTGCCTGAGCACGTGGCCCGGGTAGCCGCCGCTGACCCGTCCGTCCCCGGCGTGGCCCACGTCGCTGGCGTGAAGCGCGCCCTGCGGGTGGCGATCCGGGCGGCCGCTCTGGATGGCGTCGTAGACGAAGGTGCGGTTGATCCAGTCGGCCAGGCGTGGCGCATTCTGCGCCAGCTTGGAAAGCAGCTTGGCGTTGCCGATGTAGACGTCGCGCTGCGGATGCTCGGCCGCATCGAGAATGGCGCGCGCCACCACCTCGGGCGCGTAGACCGGCGGTGGAAAGACCGGCGCGCTGGGCAGGTAGTTTTTCGAATGGTCCATGAACTGGGTGTCGGTCGAGGATGGCCGCACCAGGGTCACCGAGACGGGGGTGCCGGACTTCTGCAGCTCCACCCGCAGCACGTCGGTCATGGCCTTGATCGCATGCTTGCTGGCGCTGTAGCTGGCGTGAAAGGGCAGCGCGTTGGCCGATTCGACGCTGCCGATGTTGATCAGGGCGCCGCCCTTGTCCCGCAGATGCTTGAGTGCGATCGCACAGCCGTAGTGGGTGCCCCAGAAGTTGGTCTGCATGACCTGCTGGTGATCGTCGTCGCTGACCTCATCGAAGCGGCCCCAGACGGAGCTGCCGGCGTTGTTGATCCAGGTGTCGAAACCGCCGAAGTGCGTGATGGTTTCGTTGGCTACGCGCTCCAGCTGGGCACGGTCGCCAACGTCGGCCTGCACGTGTAGCACCCGTTCGCCGGCGTTCAGCTGCTGCTTGATGTCCTGCAGCGCCTCTTCGTTGCGCGCCACCAGCACGACACGCGCGCCGCGTTCGACGGCCAGGCGTGCGGTTGCCAGGCCGATCCCGCTGGACGCGCCGGTGATGACGATGACCTGCTCATGCAGGGGTTTCAGGGATATGCGCATCGGATCTCCTCGAAATAGTCAGAGCGTGGCTTGGCTCGGTAGAAGCCAAGGCCCCGCTTGCGGTTCCCGGAGGTGATAGGTGGCGCTTTTCTGGATGCGATGCGCGGCGCGCCGGAACTAGTTTGATGGCCAATTGCTCTCAGATTGGCCGGGAGCACGCTCCCCTTCGACAACCCTCGGCCAGGACGGCCTGCGCAACGCGCAGAGGACATGCCTGGATGTCTAGCAAGGTGCAGGAATGAGACGTTTCGTTGTACTGGATGGTTTTCGCGGTATCTGCGCGGTCGCGGTGGTGCTGTTCCATACGCAGATCCTGCTGAGTTTTTCGGAGCTGACCTTCTTCCGCCATGCGGACCTGTTCGTCGAATTCTTCTTCGTGCTCAGCGGGTTCGTCATGTACCACGCTTACGGCACGCGACTGTTCGATGCCGAGGTGCTCAGGCGCTTTCTGATCAGCCGCACCTTCCGGCTGTATCCGCTGCATCTGGTGATGTTGCTGGTATTCATCGGCCTGGAGTTCGGCAAGCTGTGGGCCGAGCATCACGGCTTCGCCTTCAACGATCCGGCGTTCAGCGGCAAGACCGCGCCGAGCGAGATCCTGCCCAACGCGCTGCTGCTGCAGTCCTGGATCGGTGACTTCAACAGCCTGTCGTTCAACACGCCGGCCTGGAGCATCAGCATCGAGTACTACCTGTACCTGCTGCTGGCGTTGGTGCTGCTGGTGGCGCCGCGCTACTGCGGGCCGATCCTGGCCCTGGCGACGCTGGTGTCCTTCAGCGCGCTCTATGTCGAACTGGACGTGATCAAGCCATTCATCTGGCGTGGCGCTTCGTGCTTCTTTGCCGGTGCCCTGACCTATCGCCTGTACCGGGCCCTCGAACCGGCGCTGCAGCGGCTCGACGACAGGCTGTTCTTCAGTGCCCTGGAGGTGCTCTGCGTGCTGCTCGTCTACCGCACCCTGACCCACCCGACCGCGCACCAGGGCATCGTCGCCAGCCTGCTGTTCTGCGTCGTGGTACTGGTGTTCGCCGGGGAGCGGGGCGCCGTGTCGGCCTTGCTCCGGCGCCAGCTGTTCACGCGCCTCGGGGAGCTGTCGTTCTCGATCTACCTGACCCATGCGGCAGTGATCTTCGCCTTCACCAGCGCGGCGGTGGTGCTGTCGAAGGTCACCGGGACGAGCTACACCGTCATTCTCGACAAGCCGGGCACTGAGCAGATCATGCGTTACATCAGTTCTGGCAACTGGATCGTCGACGATCTGCTGACCCTGCTGGAGCTGGCGATGGTCTTCGCCGTGTCGACGCTGACCTACCACTGCATTGAGCTGAAAGGCATCGAATGGGGACGGCGGCTGGTGCGCAACGAGCCGTTGGGGCTGTCTCGCGTCTAAACCGGGCGCCCGTGTGGAGGCGGGCACGTGTCTGGATCGGTGCGGGCCATCAACTCTTCGTCTGCCTCAGGCACGCCGATACCGGGCAGCACTGGCTCTCCGGGCGCCGGTTCGGCCGGGGTCGGGCCGGTCGGCTGCGCCGTCGGGTATCGCTGCTGGATGGGTGGCTGCGGCTGGCCATCCAGGGACCATTCCAGCGTCGCCTGGATCTGGGTGTCAGGGTTCAGGGCGAGGCGGTTGTTCAACGGACATTGCGGGGTGGGGCCGGAAGTCAGCTCGCCCGACTGGCTGCTGCGGCTGGTGCCAGCCTTGCCACTGCTGCGGACCTCGAGCCGGTAGCGCAGGTGGTGTGCCTGTGGGCTGCTGAAGCACAGCCGCAGCGCGAGCCGATCACCCTGGTCGGGTGTGAGCTCCAGGCGGGCGGTGACTGGCCCGGCGGCAAGCAGCACGCCGGCCAGGGTGACGACGCTCATCATGCGAGGCTCCGCTCCGGTACCGCCCAGGCGAGCGCTACCGGGTCATTGCTGGTTGATGGTCGCCAGGTTGCCGCTGCCGGTCTGCTGGATGAAGGCGCTCACGGTCGCCGCAGCCTGGTTGATGTACGCGGAATTGGCATCGCCGACCTGGCTGATACGCGCCTCGCTGTATTCGCCGGTCTGGCGGATGTCGGCCAGGTTGTCATTGCCGATCTGCACCACGCTGGCCTGGTGGCCTTCGAATTCCTGAACCAGCTCGACGCTGTTGCCGTTGCCGGTCGAAGAGCCGCGGAAGGCCTGACCTCGGCCGTTTTGCGCCACGGTCAGCAGGTTGCCGTCGCCGGTCTGGTTGAAGACGACTTCGCCGAACAGCGCGTTCTGATCGATGCGCGCAGTGTTCTGGTTGCCGTTCTGCGCCAGCTGAATGAACCCGGCGTCGCCCTGCGCGACGCTGGCGATGTTCTCGTCGCCGACCTGGTAAATGGTCGTCCGGGTGCCGTGATAGATGCCGTCCTGGGTCAGGGTGACGGAGTTGTCGTTGCCGACCTGGTAGGCCTCGGCCTGTGCCAGCCCGCTCTGGCTGGCCGAAATGAAATTGCCGTCACCGACGCTGCTCAAGAGCAGGTCATTGGCGTACCAGGTCTGCTGGACCTCGGCGCGGTTGTCATTGCCCTGCTGATAGACGCTGGCCGTGGCGAAGTGGCTATCTGGCGCCTGGTAGATCGAGGCCTCGTTGCCACTGCCCAGCTGGACGACGCTACCCTGGTTCGATTCAGCGGTGTCGGCCTGATAGATCGAGCCGCTGTTGCCGGTGCCGTTCTGCCTGACGAGTGCCTCGTTGAGCGGGCCGCTCTGCTCGATGCTGGCGGTGTTGCTGTCGCCGGTCTGGTCGACCTTGGCGGTGCTGTCGGCGTGGGCCCCGAGGGTGGCAGCCAGCAGACAGGTGAATGCAAGGGCGGGCAGACGGCGCATGGTGTGTCCTTTCGTTGGGTTCAGTACTGAATGATTTCGACGTTCTGGCCGTTGCCGTGCTGCACGACGCTGCTGCTGAGGCCGCTGCCTAGCTGTTCGATGCTGGCGTTGTTGTCGTTGCCGATCTGGGCGATCGATGCCTGGTTGTCGCTGCCGACCTGTGTGATGTCGGCGGTGTTGCCCTGGCCGATCTGAAGAATGGTGGCGTAGAGATTGTCGCCCTGCTGGAGGATGAACGCCTGCTGCGCGCTGCCCTGCTGGAGAATGTTGGCGAGCTGGTGGGTGCCGATCTGGCTGACGTCGGCCAGGTTGTCGCTGCCCTGCTGCAACAGCTGTACCGTCTGCCCGTCGGGCAACGGCAGCGTCTGCGCCGTCGGGGTGGAGAGGCCCGCCATGCCGCCGGCCAGATCGGCGTTGTCCATCAGGTCATTGGCATGAACGGCAGGGGCGGTGAGCAGGACTGCGGCGAGCAGGGCGCGGCGAACGAGCGATTGACGATCCATGCGGGGCACCTCTGGATAGTGCTGGGATTCTTCACGGGTGGCGCGGGGCTGAACATCCATCGAAAGGTGCAAAAACACCTCGACCAGCCGAACGGCAGGTATTAAGCCTGCACAGCGTTACAACTCGTCGCGGTCCATGTCGAAGGTGTCGAGCATCAGGTTCTGCAGCTTGTTGCGGCTGATGTCCTCGCGTATCTGCACGGCTGCCTCGTTGGCGATGGCCTCGATTTCCGCCACGTTGGGCTGCAGGAACCGGCGGTAAACGATGCGCTGTCCATGTTCGACCCACACCAGGCTGCCCCAGCGTGCCGAAGGCCGCTCGCGCACCACCAGGTCGCCATCCAGGTCGGTCGCATCCTGCAGCGCCAGGCTCAGGTAGCGGTGGAAGTCGTGGCCGAAGCGGGTGATCGCGTTATCGATGATGAGCCCGCTCAGCTCCGCCTCGCCTCGCGCCTGAGGGGATTCGATGGGCGCATCCTGGCCGTCCTGGGCCGCATACAGCGGGGTGGCAAGCACGGCGAGCAGGAGCAGGGGCGTCAGGCGTGGCACGGTTCGGACCAGTCCAGCCGGCCACGCAGCAGGAAGGCGGCCTCGGCTCGGTTGGACGCTCCGATCTTGCGCAGCAGGTTATGGATATGGCTCTTGATGGTGTGCGGGCTGAGGCACAGTTGCTCGGCGATTTCGGCGTTCGACAAGCCCTTGCCGGCGAGGCTCAGAATCTCGCGCTCGCGCAGGGTCAGCGAGGGTTTGCTGCCTGCCATCTGGCGCATGCGCCGCCATTGGCTGAGCAGCCGTTCGGTCAGTACCCGCGGCAGCCAGTCGCCGCCGTCGAGCAGGACCTGGATGCCGTCGAGCAGATGCTCGCGCGTGGCGTGGCTGTAGAACACGCCACGGATGCCGGGGTGCTTGTCGACCAGGCGCTCGGCCTGCTCGGGGGCGATGTTTACCAGCGCGACGGGCGTGCCTTCGTCGAGCTGGTCGAGCAGGCCCGACAACTGCTCGGGCTGGCTGTTGCCGGCATCGATGAGGTACAGGTCGGCCGAGGCCTGTGCGGCTTCGTCGAGTCGCGCGAGCGATACGTGCAGTTGTGCCTGTTCGCCGAGGAAGTGGCGGAAGAACAGCCCCAGCAATTCGTTGCCAGTGAGCAGGGTGACCGAGGGTTGATGTTGTTCCCGTAGCTTGAGATCCGCGTCGTCCATGTTCGATCCTTTGGCTGGATTGCCCGTTTGCTAGAAGTACTAGCGTGGAAAAGTTACTAAACGACCGGCGATGCAAGGTGAAGTTCAGCGTCTCGGTGTCGATTGAGCGGGCATCGGCGGGCTAATCCAAATGAGCCGACGGACGGTAGACGCAACGGTAAATGGACTGAATTGACTAAGGTGAGTCAATCACCCATTCGATGGAGTCGGCATGAGCAGAGCCCCCCGAGAACTGACCGCGCGCGCCCTGGTGACCGGGTTGCTGCTGGGCGCCGTGCTGACGCCGTCGAACATCTATTCGGGGTTGAAGATCGGCTGGTCCTTCAATATGTCGATCATCGCCCTGCTGGTGGGCTTCGCATTCTGGCAGGGGCTCGCGCGCAGCTGGCGCGGTGCGGACTGGACGATGCAGGAAAGCAACATCAACCAGACAACGGCTTCGTCGGCCGCCTCGATCATCTCCGGCGGACTGGTGGCGCCGATCCCGGCCTACACGCTGATCACCGGTGCGCAGCTCGATACCCTGCCGCTGACGGCCTGGGTGTTCTCGGTGAGTTTTCTCGGCATCTGGATTGCCTGGTATCTGCGCCCGTCGCTCATCGTTCAGGCCCAGCTGCGCTTCCCGGAAGGCATGGCCACGCTGGCGACCATGCAACAGATCTACAGCCATGGCGCCGAGGCGATTCGGCGGCTCGCGGTGCTGGGCGCGGCGGCGGTCATCGCGGCAGTGACCAAGCTGATCGACAGTCTGGTCTGGAGCCTGCCTCGCTGGGCGCCGACAGTGCAGCTGGAGCGGTTCACTTTCAGCCTGGAGCCTTCGCTGCTGCTGGTGGGGTTTGGCGGGATCATCGGCCTGCGTGTCGGCCTGTCGCTGCTGCTCGGCGCGGTGCTGGCGTGGGGATTGCTCGCTCCCTGGCTGGTCGAGCAGGGGTTGGTGAGGCTGCCCGCCGAGACCGCTGGTCCAGTGTTCGCGCAGCTCATCGAGTGGCTGTTGTGGCCAGGGGTGAGCCTGATGGTCTGTGCCACGCTGACCTCGCTCGGTCTACGGCTGATCGCCACGCGTCGGGAAGCGGCGCGACATCGCTCGGCGTGGCAGCGACCGGCACCCTGGCCGGCGCTGGGGCTGTTGCTTGCCGCCTCGCTGGTGGTGGCCTTGCAGATCGCACTTTTCGACATTCACCCGGGCATGGCGTTGTTGTCTATTCCGCTCGCGCTGTTGCTGGCGATGGTGGCGGCGCGGGTGGTCGGCGCCACCGGCATTCCGCCTATCGGTGCGATCGGCCAGCTGTCGCAACTCAGCTTCGGGGTCATTGCGCCAGGGCAGGTGGCGATCAACCTGATGAGCGCCAATACCGCGGGTGGGGCGGCGGGGCAGTGCACCGACCTGCTCAACGACTTCAAGGTCGGGCATGCCATCGGCGCAGCGCCGGCGCGCCAGGTTGTCGCCCAGTGTCTGGGCATTCTGGTCGGCAGCCTGATCGGCGTGCTGGTCTATCAACTGCTCATTCCCGATCCGCAGGCGATGCTGATCACACCGGAATGGCCGGCGCCGGCCGTGGCCACCTGGAAGGCCGTGGCCGAGACGCTGACCGCCGGGCTCGGGTCGATCAGCCCGGACATCCGCTGGGCGATGCTGGCCGGGGCGCTGGTCGGCATCGTGCTTGGGGCCCTCGAAGCCCTGCTCCCGGTGCGGCGTATGCGCTGGTTGCCGAGTTCGGCGGCGCTGGGGCTGGCCTTCATCATACCGGCGTCGATTTCGCTGATGATGACGTTTGGCGCAGTCCTGGCCTGGCTCTTTGCCGCACGCTGGGGCGGCCTCGCCGAGCGCTTCGTGATCGTCGCCGCGGCCGGGCTGGTGGCCGGCGAGAGCATGGCTGGGGTGGGGATCTCGCTCTGGCAATTGCTGCGTTAGGGTCCTGAATTTCTCGCTAGCCCTCCGGTCCCTATTTCAAGGTCATTCAAGGGGAGGGCGGCATGAGCGATAGCGACACGGGAGGCGAAAGCACGAGGTCGGTCGCCAGCCGCACCATGGTGAAGGTCAGCGTGCTGGCAGCGGTAGCGCTGCTGCTGGTGTTGGTCTGGATCGCCTTCGACTTCCTGCTGCTGCTGTTCGCCGCGCTGTTGTTCGGCGTGCTGATCCACGGTGTCAGCCGCTGGATCAGCGAGAAGACGCCACTGTCGCGCAACCTGTCGATGGCCCTGTTCTTCGTCGTGCTGATCATCGTGACGGGCCTGTTCGGCTGGCTGGTGGCGCCGAGCATTGGTAACCAGATCGACGCGCTGTCGGAGGCCCTGCCCGAAGCGGTCGAGCGACTGCGCGAACGGGCCGACGAATCGGCCTGGGTGCAGCGGCTGATGGAGTACCGGGACAGCCTCGAAGACGGCCTCTCGGCCGGAGACGGGTTCAGTGTCGTCACGGCGGTACTCGCCTCGTTGGGCGGGGCCTTGACCAGTGCTCTGGTTGCCTTTGCCATTGGCGTCTGCCTGGCGTTGGACCCGCGCATTTATCTGGATGGCTTCATCAAGCTCACCCCGCTGGGCTATCGGTCGCGGCTGCGCGAGGTGCTGGTGGAAACCGGCTCGACGATGCAGTCCTGGCTCGTCGCCAAACTCTACGAAATGCTCCTGATCGGCGTTCTGACGACGCTCGGGCTCTGGCTGCTGGGCATCGAGCTGGCATTGGTGCTGGGATTGATTGCCGGGCTGTTGTCCTTCATCCCCAACATCGGCCCGATCATCTCGGTGATCCCGGCGCTGCTGCTGGCCTCGATGGAGGGTATGCGGACCATGCTCTACGTCGCGGGGTTGTACACCCTGGTTCAGACACTCGAGAGCTATGTCTTCACCCCGTGGATGCAAAAGCGGATCGTCTCCGTGCCACCGGCACTGACGATTTCCGTTCAGTTGCTGTTCGGCCTGTTCGCCGGCACGCTCGGGCTGCTTCTCGCGACCCCGCTGGCGGCGGTTGGAATGGTCCTGGTGAACCGGCTCTACATCGAGGACGTGCTGGGCGACCGGGGGCGAGTCCGACCAGCGGTCTGACGCTACGCCGGTCGACGAACGGTAGCGTGCTGCAGCGCAGTGCCAGGGCCTCTTTCACGGGGTAGGAAAGATTTCGTAACGCGGTACATGAAACCCCTGCGCCCGCCCAGTGCCCGAACAATAGAGTCCATTGGAAACAGGAGAGTGCAAATGCAAGTGAACAAACTAGCTGCCTTGACCCTGGCCGGTCTCATGTCCACCGGCGTATTCGCCGCCGGAACCTCGGGAGATACTCACAAGGGCTCCACGATGGATGGGCACACGACCGATGACACCAACCGCAACGGCATGAGCACGGGTACCGGTACGACCGGCACCGGAACTGGGACAGGTACCGGCACCGGCACCGGCGGCGCCACCGGCGCTGGCGCTGAAACCGGACCGGGCGCAGGCACGGGTACCAGCGTAGGCAACACTACCGGCACTGGCAACAGCGCAACAGGCAGTGGTACGGGTAGTGGTAGCGGAGCCGGCGGCACTGGCGGTTCCGGTGGCGCGGGCAACTGATACTGCCGCAGCCAGATGAAAAGCCCCGGCCCTGGTCGGGGCTTTTTTTGTTGCGGCCTGAGGCCCCTGTTCCGTAATGAGTGGACGGATGCCCGAGCTGCCAATCGATGGCCATCCGTGGAGAGAATCCATGAATACGCATGTTCTTCTGCTTGCGATCGGTCTTCTGCTTACCGGCAACGCGTTGGCCACCGGCACAGGGCCGACGCTCCCGGAAAAGAGCCGCGATCATCCGCTGGATAATCGCGAGCCACGTCAGGAGGTAATCGAACAGCCGCGGGGAGACGAGTCATCGCAACCCAGGCCGCCGACGCTGGAATCTCCCCTGCCGTGCCTCCCGTCGAACCGACCGAACGACGCGCGCCTGGCACGGCACCCGAACACCCCGCCGGTGAAGCGGGAGGGCCGGACGATTCGACACCTTCCAGCTGAACGCCAGATGCGAAAAAGGAGGCATGAACCTCCCTTTTCTTGAGCGCGGCGGCTTTAGAAGAGCACGCGGCTACGGATGGTGCCGTTGACGTGCTGCAACTTCTCCAGCGCCAGGTCGGAGTATTCCTTGTCCACGTCGATCACGACGTAGCCGACCTTCTCGTTGGTCTGCAGGAACTGGCCGCAGATGTTGATGCCGTTGTCGGCGAAGACCTTGTTGATCTCGCTCATCACGCCCGGAATGTTCTGGTGGATGTGCAGCAGGCGGTGCTTGCCCGGGTGCGACGGCAGGGCGACTTCCGGGAAATTGACCGAGGACACCGAGGTGCCGTTGTCGCTGTACTTGACCAGTTTTTCGGCGACTTCCAGACCGATGTTGGCCTGCGCTTCGGCGGTGGAACCACCGATGTGCGGGGTCAGGATCACGCGATCCAGGCCGCGTAGAGGGCTTTCGAATTCCTCGTCGTTGGACTTCGGCTCGACCGGGAACACGTCGATGGCCGCGCCGATCAGGTGCTCATCCTTGATCGCGGCGGCCAAGTGATCCAGCTCGACCACGGTACCGCGCGCGGCGTTGATCAGGATCGAGCCCTTCTTCATCGCGCGGATTTCCTTCTCGCCGATCATCCACTGGGTGGATGGCAGCTCCGGGACGTGCAGGGAAACGATGTCGCACATGCCCAGGAGCTCGTACAGCGAGCCGATCTGGGTGGCGTTACCCAGGGGCAGCTTGGTTACCACGTCATAAAAGTAGACCTGCATGCCCAGGCCCTCGGCGAGCACCGACAGCTGCGTGCCGATCGAACCGTAGCCGATGATGCCGAGCTTCTTGCCGCGGATCTCGAAGGAGTTGGCCGCCGACTTGATCCAGCCGCCGCGATGGCAGGAAGCGTTCTTCTCCGGGATGCCGCGTAGCAGCAGGATGGCTTCAGCCAGGACCAGTTCAGCGACCGAGCGGGTGTTGGAGTAGGGCGCGTTGAACACCGCGATCCCGCGTTCGCGGGCGGCATTGAGATCGACCTGGTTGGTGCCGATGCAGAAGCAACCGACGGCGATCAGCTTCTTGGCCGCTTCGAAGACGTCTTCGGTGAGCTGGGTACGCGAGCGGATGCCGATGAAATGGACGTCGGCGATCTTCTCCTTCAGCTCATCCTCCGGCAGGGCCGTCTTGAGGTATTCGACGTTGGTATAGCCGGCGGCCTTGAGGGTGTCGACGGCGTTCTGGTGGACGCCTTCGAGGAGAAGGAACTTGATCTTGCTCTTGTCGAGAGAGGTCTGGCTCATCTGCGTTTAAACCTTAAGGCCAAAGGAGAGAACTGAAGTGTCCAGCGAAGGCTGGCCGACCCGGTTCATGCCGGTGCCGGGAGTCTGCCGAGGCACGTTTCAAAAGGGTGCGTATGCTAGCATACGGGCCCCTCGAAACACCCCATGTCCTGAGCTGAAGCGTTCTCAGGGTGACCATGAATCGAATGAGAGTTCCCATGATGACCGACCCCGCCCTGATCGACGAGCTGAAGACCCTGGTCGAGCCTGGCAAGGTGCTGACCGACGCCGATTCGCTCGCTACCTACGGCAAGGACTGGACCAAACAGTACACCCCCGCGCCGAGCGCCATCGTCTTCCCGAAGACGGTCGAGCAGGTGCAGGCGATCGTGCGTTGGGCGAACGATCGCAAGGTGGCCCTGGTGCCCTCCGGTGGTCGAACCGGTCTGTCCGCGGCGGCCGTCGCGCCGAACGGCGAGGTGGTCGTCTCCTTCGATTACATGAACCAGATCCTCGATTTCAACGCCACCGACCGCACGGTGGTCTGCCAGCCGGGCGTGGTCACCGCGCAGCTGCAGCAGTTCGCCGAGGACAAGGGTCTGTATTACCCGGTCGACTTCGCCTCGGCCGGCTCCAGTCAGATTGGCGGCAACATCGGCACCAATGCCGGCGGGATCAAGGTGATTCGTTACGGCATGACCCGCAACTGGGTCGCCGGCCTGAAGGTCGTCACCGGCAAGGGCGACCTGCTCGAACTGAACAAGGACCTGGTAAAGAACGCCACCGGGTATGACCTGCGCCAGCTTTTCATCGGCGCCGAGGGCACCCTGGGCTTCGTCGTCGAAGCCACCATGCGCCTGGAACGCCAGCCGACCAACCTCACCGCGATGGTACTGGGCACGCCGGACTTCGATTCGATCATGCCGGTGCTGCACGCGTTCCAGGACAAGCTGGACCTGACCGCCTTCGAGTTTTTCTCCGACAAGTGCCTGGACAAGATCCTCGGCCGTGGCGATATCCCCGCACCCTTCGAGACGCGCGCGCCCTTCTATGCGCTGCTCGAGTTCGAGGCAACCACCGAGGAGCGCGCCGAGCAGGCGCTGGCGACCTTCGAGCACTGCGTCAACGAGGGTTGGGTGATCGACGGGGTGATGAGCCAGAGCGAGCAGCAGCTGAAAAACCTGTGGAAGCTGCGCGAATACATCTCCGAAACCATCAGCCACTGGACACCCTACAAGAACGACATTTCGGTCACCGTCTCCAAGGTGCCGGCCTTCCTTGCCGACATCGATGCCATCGTCACCCAGAACTACCCGGACTTCGAGGTGCTGTGGTACGGCCACATCGGCGACGGCAACCTGCACCTGAACATCCTCAAGCCCGAAGCCCTGGCCAAGGAGGCCTTCTTCGAGAAGTGCGCGTCGGTCAACACCTGGGTGTTCGAGACGGTGGAGAAGTACAACGGCTCGATTTCCGCCGAGCACGGCGTTGGCATGACCAAGCGCGACTACCTGACGTACAGTCGCTCGGAAGCCGAAATCGCCTACATGAAGGCGATCAAGGCGGCGTTCGATCCGAACGGCATCATGAACCCCGGCAAGATCTTCGCCTGAAGCCCTTCTCTGAGATTTCCGCGATGACCTACAAGCACCAGTACACCGACGGTACCCCGATCCACTTTCCGCTGGGCAAGGCCGTGTGCATCGGCCGCAACTACGCCGAGCACGCGAAGGAGTTGAACAACCCGGTGCCCACCGAGCCCCTGCTGTTCATCAAGACCGGCAGTTGCGCCGTGCCCCTAGCGGGCGGCTTTTCGATTCCGACCGATCGGGGCGATGTGCATTTCGAGGCCGAAATCGCCGTGCTCATCGGCAAGCCGCTGTCGCGCAAGCCCAGCGAAGAAGAGGTGCGCGATGCCATTTCCGGCTTCGCCCCGGCGCTGGACCTGACCCTGCGTGACGTGCAGGCCAGGCTGAAGGAGAAGGGCCAGCCCTGGGAACTGGCCAAGAGCTTCGACGGTGCGCTGGTGCTCGCGCCCTTCGTACCGGGCGATGCGGTCAGCGACCTGAATGACATTGGCATTCGCCTGACCATCGACGGCGAAGTGCGCCAGGACGGCAATAGCAGCCAGATGCTCAATGCCATCCTGCCGCTGTTGCAGCACATTGCTGGCCATTTCAGCCTGCAGCCGGGCGATGTGGTGCTGACCGGCACGCCTGCCGGCGTCGGCCCGTTGAAACAGGGCAGTTCGCTGGTGTTGGAGCTGGTCGGACTGTCTCGCTTCGACAGTCGCGTGCTCTGATCCAGCCGGATCGGGCGTCCCGCCACGCCCGATCCGTATCTTCCGGCCCTGGCTCGTGCTGTAATCCGGCCTCGCTTCCGGAACCCATTCGCATGTCAGCCAAGCCTCGTTCACGTTCCCGCCTGCGTCTCGCCCTGTTCACCCTGCTCGGTCTCGTTCTGCTCCTGGTCCTGGTGGCCGGTGCCTTGCTGCACTGGGATGACCAGTTGCGCCTCCTCTGGCAGGAGCAGCGGACCAGCGACCAGCAGCGGGCCGCGAGTGTCTGGCTGCCGGACTACGAGCTGGTGCTCGAGGCACGGTTGCCGGGCTCGAGGAAGATGAAACCTCCGGCCTCACCTGGAATCCAGCGACCGGGACGCTGTTCACCGTGACCGGGCAGAACCCCCAGCTCGTTGAATTCACGCCCGGCGGGGTTGTGCTGCGACGGGTGAAACTGACCGGCTTTTCCGATCCCGAGGCAGTCGAGGCGCTGGATGACGGGCGCCTGGGCATCGTCGATGAGCGTCGTCGGCTGGTCGCGGTGTTCCAGTTGCCTCCCGGTGTGGAAAGCCTCGACCTGAACGACCTGGCCACCTATGACCTGGGTTTCGAAGAGGCGGGCAACAAAGGCTTCGAAGGCCTGGCCTGGAATCCGCTTACCCAACGCATGCTGCTGGCCAAGGAGCGCGATCCACAGGGCCTGTTCGAGCTGCCGTTCCCGGGTGAAGACGGCGCGCCCGGAGTGCTCGAAGCCCTGCCCAGGCAGCCGCTGTTGGTGCGTGACATCTCCTCGGTGACCATTGATCCACGCACTGGCCACACCCTGATGCTGTCCGATGAGTCCCGGCTGCTGGTCGAACTCGACCTGATGGGGCGGCCGCGCAGCTTCATCAGCCTGTTCGGTGGCCTCAACGGCCTGGTGGACGGTATCGACCAGGCCGAAGGCGTGGCCATGGACGAGCGCGGCGATATCTATGTGATCGCCGAACCCAACCTGCTCTACGTATTCAGCCGCAAGCGGTAACGGTCTGCGGCGGTTGCTGTCCATGTCTGCGCCCAGGGGAGCCGCCATTAAGTTTCGGCTAAGGTTGGCCGTGCACCCTGTCGCTCCTCCCATTCTCGAGGGTGCATGATGCGCCTAGCTTTCAAATCGACACTGGCCGTGATGGCCGGCGCCGCCCTGCTGCTGGCGATCGCGGTCGGCCAATACTTCCGCTTCTTCGAGCAGACCTGGTTTCATTTCGGGCAATGGCGCGAGGCCGATCAGCGCGAGGCCGCCTCGCTCTGGCTACCCGACTACCGCGCCGAGATCCAGGCGCAGCCGGTCGAGGGTATCGAAGACGACCTCTCGGCGCTGACCTTCGATCCCGACCGCAACAGCCTGATCGCCATCACCAACGGCAACCCGCAGCTGCTCGAGCTCAGCCTGGACGGCAAATTGCTTCGGGCCATCGCGTTGGTGGGCTTTGGCGACCCCGAGGCGATCGAATACGTCTCGCCCGGCGTCTATGTGGTCAGTGACGAGCGGCCGCAACGCCTGCTGCGCGTAGAGGTGGACGAGCAGACCCGCGTGATCGACGCGGCGACCAGTCAGCAGCTTTCGCTGGGCATCGGGCAGAACGGTAACAAGGGGTTCGAGGGGCTGGCCTATGACGTGGTCGGCAAGCGCCTGTTCGTTGCCAAGGAGCGCGACCCGGTGCGCATCTATGAAGTGCAGGGATTTCCTATGCCCCTGGTGATCAGCCGCTGGCGGTGCACGTCACCGAGGACCTCGAGCGCGACGCCGATCTTTTCGTGCGCGATCTGTCCAGCCTGCAGTACGACGAGCAGACCGGGCATCTGCTGGCGCTCTCGGACGAGTCACGCCTGGTGGTCGAGCTCGACATCCATGGCAAACCCATCAGCACGCTGTCGTTGCGGGCCGGGAATCACGGGCTGACGGCTGATGTGCCGCAGGCCGAGGGGCTCGCCATGGGTCCGGATGGCACCGTCTTTCTGGTCAGCGAGCCCAACCTGTTTTACCGGTTCCGCAAGGGCGGCTGACCGGCCTCAGCGCTTGAGCGACTGAACGCCATCCTTGGTGCCGAGCAACAGGATGTCGGCCGGACGCATGGCGAACAGGCCGTTGGTGACCACGCCAACGATGTTGTTGATCTGCGCCTCGAGCTCCGGGGCGAAGCCGATCATCAGGTTGTGCACATCGAGGATGACATTGCCGTTGTCGGTCACCACGCCGTCGCGGTAGACCGGGTCACCGCCGAGCTTGACCAGCTCGCGGGCGACATGGCTGCGCGCCATGGGGATGACCTCGACCGGCAGGGGAAAGGCGCCGAGTCGCTCGACCAGCTTGCTGCCGTCGGCGATGCAGATGAAGGTCCTGGCGACGGCCGCGACGATCTTCTCGCGGGTCAGGGCCGCGCCGCCCCCTTGATCAGCTCCAGATGGCTGTTGGTTTCGTCCGCGCCGTCGACGTAGAACTCCAGTTCCGCCACCGAATTGAGGTCATAGACCGGAATACCGTGACCCTTCAGGCGCTCGGCAGTCGCTTCGGAGCTGGCCACCGCGCCGTCGAAGAAGCCCTTGTGCTTGGCCAGCAGATCGATGAAGAAGTTGGCGGTGGAGCCGGTGCCGATGCCGACGATGCTGCGGTCGGTGAGCTGCGGAACGATGAGGTCGACAGCGGCCTGGGCGACCGCCTGCTTGAGTTGATCCTGGGTCATGGCGTAAGGGTCCGGGCGGAGAGGAAACGAGGGGCGCCAGTATAGCGGCGAGGCACCGGCGGGTCTTGCGCGTCGAGGCTGTAACGGTGTTTCGCGCGCCGATTGTTGGTGGTCGGCGCGTTTTCCGCAGAGTAGACTCGTTGGCCCCGCAGTGCCCGCCAAGATAGCCCACGATGCTCGAAAACTACGTCAAGAAGATCCTCACCTCGCGCGTCTATGATGTCGCCGTGGAAACCCCGCTCCAGCCCGCACGTCAGCTCTCCGAGCGGCTGGGCAACCAGATTCTGCTCAAGCGCGAGGATCTGCAGCCGGTCTTCTCGTTCAAGATTCGAGGCGCCTACAACAAGCTGGCACAGCTTTCCGCCGAGGAGCTGGCGCGTGGCGTGGTCACCGCATCGGCCGGCAATCATGCGCAAGGTCTGGCGCTGGCCGCCAAGCACATGGGGGTGAAAGCGACCATCGTCATGCCGCGCACCACGCCGGAACTGAAGGTGCAGGGGGTGCGCTCGCGGGGCGGCAAGGCCGTGCTGCATGGGGATTCCTTTCCCGAAGCGCTGGCACATTCGCTGAAGCTGGTCGAGGAGAAGGGCCTGGTCTACGTCCACCCCTACGACGACCCGCACGTGATCGCCGGGCAGGGCACGGTGGCCATGGAGATCCTGCGCCAGCACCAGGGGCCGCTGCATGCAATCTTCGTCCCGGTCGGCGGCGGTGGTCTGATCGCCGGGATCGCCGCCTACGTCAAATACCTTCATCCTGAGACCAAGGTCATCGGTGTCGAGCCGGACGATTCCAACTGCCTGCAGCAGGCGCTGGCCGCCGGTGAGCGCGTGGTGCTGCCGCAGGTCGGCATCTTCGCCGACGGGGTGGCCGTGGCACAGATCGGCCAGCACACCTTCGACATCTGCAAGGATTACGTCGACGAAGTCATCACCGTCAGCACCGACGAGATCTGCGCGGCTATCAAGGACATCTACGACGACACCCGTTCGATCACCGAGCCGGCTGGTGCGCTGGCCGTCGCCGGCATCAAGCGCTACGTCGAGCGCGAAGGCATCGAGCAGCAGGTGCTGGTCGGCATCGACTCGGGCGCCAACGTCAATTTCGATCGCCTGCGCCATGTGGCCGAACGTGCCGAGCTGGGCGAGAAGCGCGAGGCGATCATCGCTGTCACCATCCCGGAGGAGCCCGGCAGCTTCAAGGCCTTCTGCGAAGCCATCGGTAAGCGCCAGATCACCGAATTCAACTACCGCTACCACCAGGACCGCGAGGCGCACATCTTCGTCGGCGTGCAGACCCACCCGGAAAACGACCCCCGGGCGGCGCTGGTCGAAGGGCTCCGGGCGCAGGGTTTCCCGGTGCTCGACCTGACCGACAATGAATTGGCCAAGCTGCACATCCGTCACATGGTCGGTGGGCATGCCTCGGGCGTCAGCGACGAAGTGGTCTACCGCTTCGAGTTTCCGGAGCGCCCGGGCGCGCTTTTCAATTTCCTCAACAATCTGGGCGGTCGCTGGAACATTTCCATGTTCCATTACCGCAACCATGGTGCGGCGGACGGGCGTGTGGTCGCCGGCCTGCAGGTTCCGGCCGAGGAGCGCCACCTGTTGCCGGGGGCGTTGGACAAAATTGGCTACCGCTACTGGGATGAGACGGACAATCCCGCCTATCGACTCTTTCTCGGCTGATGCCGTAACCGTGAGGCCCGATGGAACACTACACGCTGCTTAACATCGTGCACGCCGCCCTGGCGATCCTGCTCACCCTGGGGTTGATCGCGCATGTCGCCATGCTCTGGAAGGCCTGGCGTCGCGCCGATCCGGCCGTGCTGCAGCAGAAGCTGCGCCGAACCCGGTTGATGTCGCTGCCGCTGCTCGCCGCGCTGGGGCTGTTGCTGCCCGTGACGGGCTGGTGGCTGGCGCACCTGGCGGGTTTCCCCCTGGGCCAGCTGTGGCTGCTGGCCAGCTCGATCCTCTTCCTGATCCTGGTGCCGCTGACCTTGCTACTCGGTGGCCGCCTGCGCGCCTGGCAGGCCGCGGGTGACGCCCCGGTACCGGCGAAGCTCCCACGCTTTGCGCTGGTCTATGCCGGGCTGATCCTGCTGATTCTCCTGGCGATCATGGGCCTGATGGGAGCCAAGCCGGTCTGATGCGTATCCTGCTGGTAGGCGCCAGCGGTTTCATCGGCCGGCATCTGCTGCGGGCGCTGCTGGCGCGCGGGCATGAGGTCGTCGCCACGTCTCGTTCGGGCAGGGGCGGGGCGTGGCCCGGCGTGCAGTGGCGCTCGCTGGACCTGGCCGCGCTGGCGGTGACGCCCGGCGTGTTCGGCTGGCCGGAAGATGTCGACCTGCTGATCAACGCCAGCGGTGTGCTGAGCAGCGATGCTCAGGCTGTCGCGGCCGTGCAGGATGCCGGGGCCCGGGCGCTGTTCGATCTGGCTGAACGCCAACACTGCCCGGTCATCCAGTTTTCGGCCCTGGGTGCGGGTGAGCACCCTGATGTGCCTTTCCTGGCCAGCAAGGGCGCCGCCGATGACTATCTACTCGGTCTGAACCTGACAGCGGTGGTGCTGCGGCCGTCGCTGGTGGTCGGTGAGGGTGGAGCCAGCAGCGGCTGGCTGACCCGCTTGTCGCCCTGGCCGCTGATCCCTTTGCTCGACACGCGCGCACGCATTCAGCCGCTGCAGCTGGACGACCTGCTCGTCGCGGTGCTCGGTCTGTTGCGGCAGTGGCCAGCGGCGTCCTGCATCGTGCCCCTGGTCGGCCCGGAGGCGATGACGCTCCCACAGTTGATCGACCGGCTGCGTGCCGCTCAGGGCTGGGGGCCGGCGCATTACGTCGAGATACCCGGCGCGCTGGCTTCGCTTGGCGCACGAGCGGGCAATCGCCTGGGTTGGCGTGCGCTCAATGCCCAGACGCTGCGCCTGGCGCGACGTGACAACCTCGCCTCGTCAACCTCGATGCGCGAGCGCTGTGGTCACGAGGCGGCCCCCGTGGCCAGCCCGTGGCTCGACTGGCCGCGACGCGAGCTGAGCGTGGCATTGACGCTGCGTCCCTTGATGCTCGCCGTGCTCGTCTTGATCTGGCTGGGCACGGCGGCGGTCTGCCTCGGTCCGGGGTTCGAGTGGGGGCTGCGGATCATGGCGGAACTGGGCATCACCGGGTTTGCGGCCACCCTCGCGGTCGTCGCGGGGGCGCTGGCCGATGCGGCGTTGGGCCTGGGTTTGCTCCTGCGGCGGTGGCGCCGCGATGCTTTGCGCGCACAGCTGGCGCTGATGCTGGGCTACATGCTCATCATCAGCCTGTGGCTGCCGCATTACTGGTTCGACCCGTTCGCCGCAGTGGCCAAGAATCTGGTGCTGCTGGTGGCCACGCTCTGGCTGCTGTTGACCGAACCTGCCCGGACGCGCACGCGATGAGTCTCTATCTGCTGATCAAGACGCTGCACATCCTGTCTTCGACGATCCTGTTCGGCACCGGGCTCGGCTCGGCCTACTACAGCTGGCGCGCCTGGCGCAGCGGGCGGATCGAGGTGATCGCGGTGACCTTCCGCCATCTGGTGTTCGCCGACTGGGCCTTTACCGCGACCACGGCCATCGTTCAGCCGCTCAGTGGCCTGGCGCTGGTGCACCTGGCCGGCTTCGATCTGAGCCAGCCCTGGCTCAAATGGAGCATCGGTCTGTACATACTGGCCGGTGCGTGCTGGTTACCCGTGGTCTGGCTGCAGATTCGCGTGCACAGGCTGGCCGAACAGGCCCTGCGGGACGGCACCCCGCTCGCGCCCGAGGCGTTCCGTTACATGCGCTGGTGGTTTGCCCTGGGCTGGCCGGCGTTCATCGCCTTTGTGGCGATCTTCTATCTGATGGTGAGCAAGGGGATGTGATGACCGGAGCGGCCAGCAAGGCACCGGCAGATGTCGTCATCGTGGCGCTGGTCACCGCCCTGTGCCTGACTGGCGATTCCATGCTCTACATCGCGCTGCCGATCTACTGGCGCGAGGCCGGGCTGGATTCGCTCTGGCAGGTAGGCGTGCTGTTGGCGGTCAACCGGTTCATCCGTCTGCCATTCAACCCGCTGATCGGGGCGCTCTACGCGCGCATCTCCCTGAAGGCTGGCCTGCTGGTGGCGGTCATGCTCGGGGTCGTCACCACTGCCGGCTACGCGTTGGCCAGTGGGTTCGTCGCCTGGCTGGTGCTGCGCGCGCTTTGGGGCGTGGCGTGGTCGTTCTTTCGCATCGGCGGGCTGTCGGCGGTCGTCTATTGCGCCGCTGACGATCAGCGCGGCCGGGCCATGGGTCTGTACAACGGGCTGTACCGCCTGGGCAGTCTTGTCGGTATGTTGGTTGGCGGGCTGCTGGTGCCCGTGTTCGGCCTGCCGGCGCTCGCCCTGGCGTTCGGCGCGGTGGCGCTGCTGGGATTTCCATTGCTGCTGTTCGGATTTCACCCGCCGGCCGGTCACCAACCCTTGCCCAGCCAGCGGGCGAGCCGGTCGACGGCTGCCGCGCTGCCGCGTCACTGGCGGCGCATCGTCTTCAACGGCTTCAGCATTGCGCTGCTGGTGCAGGGCGTGCTGGCTGCGACCCTCAGCGCGCTGATCGCTCATCTCTATGGGGCCGAAATTGCGCTGTTTGGCGTGCTGTTTGGCGTGACTGCGCTGTCGGGGTTGTTGCAGGCAGCACGCTGGAGCTGGGAGACATGGCTAGGCGGTCGGATCGGGTCGCTCAGCGACGGCCCACAGGGACGCCTGCCGTTGCTGGTGGCGGCGCAGGCGTCAATGGCGTTGGCTTTCGGCTGCCTGGTCCTCAACCTGCCGCTGGGGTTATGGCTGCTGCTGTGCCTGCTGGTCATGGTGCTGTGCACGGCCCTGACCACGCTCGGTGATGCGCTGGCGGCGGATGCCGCGCGCCAGGGCGACGTGGTGCGCTCGATGACCCGCTACTCGATCGGCCAGGACCTGGGGGCTGCGCTCGGTCCGCCATTGGCCTTTCTCCTGCTGACCGTCCCGGGCGGCTTCTCCTGGCTTTTACGGGGGTGGCGCGCTGCTGTTGGCGGGTCTCGCCGCAGGCTGGTGGGTTACGCTGCGCGGTCAGCGCCCGCCCTTCAGCGCAGCGAAATGACCTTCCAGCCGCGCTGCTTGGCGATCTGCCGGAGCGTTGGGTCCGGGTCGACGGCAACCGGATGGCTGACGCGTTCGAGCAGTGGCAGATCGTTGCGCGAGTCGCTGTAGAAATAGCTGCCGTCCAGGCTCTGATCGTTGTCCTGCAGCCAGCGCTCGATGCGGGTGACCTTGCCTTCCTGGAAGCAGGGAATGTCGGTAAGCCGCCCGGTGTAGCGGCCATCGCGCATCTCGCATTCGGTGGCGAGGAGGGTGTCGACGCCCAGGCGCCTGGCGATCGGGCCGGTAATGAAGCGGTTGGTGGCGGTGATGATCACCACCCGGTCGCCGGCCTCGTGGTGTTGACGCACCAGTGCTTCGCCCTTGGCCAGCACGATGGGTTCGATGTGGTCGCGCATGAACTCGGCGTGCCACTGCTGGAGCTGCGCCATTTCGCTGCGGCCGAGCAATTCCTGACAGAAGTTCTGATAGGCGTGCACGTCCAGTCGGCCGGCCAGGTAGTCCTGATAGAAGGCGTCGTTGCGCGCGCGATAGGACTCGGTGTCGACCAGGCCGCGCTGGCAGAGGAATTCGCCCCAGGCGTGGTCGCTGTCGCCGGCCAGGAGGGTGTTGTCGAGATCGAAAAGAGCCAGGCGCACGCTGCATCCTCGAAGCTGATGGTGGGGGCGCAGCATAGCGGGATTAGCGACTCGGCGGCACCTCCGCAGTGCGCCCGGCGGCGCGTGCGCGGCGCTGGATCAATGGCCGCGAAGCGTGCTTTCTGCTTTCCGCTTTTTTGTGGAACAATGCCGCGACATGCGTTTGCGAGGTTGTATGCCGTGATCGACTCCGATGGTTTTCGCCCAAATGTCGGCATCATCCTGACCAATGATGTCGGCCAGGTGCTCTGGGCCCGGCGGATTAATCAGGATGCCTGGCAATTCCCGCAAGGCGGCATAAATCCGCGCGAGACGCCCGAAGAAGCGCTCTATCGTGAACTCAACGAAGAAGTCGGCCTGGAACAGCAGGATGTCCGGATCCTCGCCTGCACCCGTGGCTGGCTGCGTTATCGCCTGCCGCAGCGCCTGGTGCGCACGCACAGCCAGCCGCTGTGCATCGGTCAGAAGCAGAAGTGGTTCCTGCTGCGCCTGACGGGCGCCGAGGAACGGGTTCGCATGGACGTCACCGGCAAGCCCGAGTTCGACGGCTGGCGCTGGGTCAGCTACTGGTACCCGCTGGGCCAGGTGGTCACCTTCAAGCGCGAGGTCTACCGTCGCGCGTTAAAAGAACTCGCCCCGCGCCTGTTGGTGCGGGACTGACGGGAGAAAGCCCCTGAGCATGCTCGGCACGCTGCGCAAGATCGTCCAGGAAGTCAACGCCGCCAAGGACCTGAAGTCGGCCCTGGGCATTATCGTGTTGAGGGTTCGGGAAGCCATGGGCAGCCAGGTCTGCTCTGTCTACCTGCTCGACCACGAAACCGGCCGCTTCGTCCTGATGGCCACCGAAGGCCTCAACAAGAAGGCCATCGGCAAGGTCAGCATGGCGCCCAACGAGGGCCTGGTCGGCCTGGTCGGCACACGGGAAGAACCCCTCAATCTCGAGCACGCCTCCGAGCACCCCCGCTACCGCTACTTCGCCGAGACCGGCGAGGAGCGTTATGCCTCCTTCCTCGGGGCGCCGATCATTCACCACCGACGCGTCATGGGCGTCCTGGTCATTCAGCAGAAGGAGCAGCGCCTGTTCGACGAGGGCGAGGAAGCCTTCCTCGTCACCATGAGCGCGCAGCTTGCCGGCGTCATCGCCCATGCCGAAGCGACCGGCTCGATCCGCGGCCTCGGCCGGCAGGGCAAGGGTATTCAGGAAACTCGCTTCATCGGCATTCCCGGGGCGCCGGGTGCCGCAGTCGGCAAGGCTGTGGTGGTGTTGCCGCCAGCCGACCTGGATGTGGTCCCGGACAAGACGGTCGATGACATTCCCGCCGAGCTGGCGCTGTTCGAGTCGGCACTGGAGGCGGTGCGTGCCGACATGCGCGCGCTGTCCGAAAAGCTCGCCACGCAGATGCGCAAGGAAGAGCGTGCGCTGTTCGATGTATACCTGATGATGCTCGACGATTCCGCCCTCGGCGGCGAGGTGACCAAGGTCATCCGCACCGGCCAGTGGGCGCAGGGTGCACTGCGCCAGGTCGTCGGCGACCACGTCGCGCGCTTCGAAATGATGGACGACGCCTATCTGCGCGAGCGCGCCTCCGACGTCAAGGACATCGGTCGTCGCCTGCTCAGCTACCTGCAGCAGGCCCGCCAGCAGACGCTGACCTACCCGGACAACACCATTCTCGTCAGTGAGGAACTGTCACCGGCCATGCTCGGCGAGGTGCCCGAAGGCAAGCTCGTGGGTATGGTCTCGGTACTTGGCTCGAGCAACTCGCATGTGGCGATCCTCGCCCGCGCCATGGGCATTCCCACGGTGATGGGCGCCGTGGACCTGCCTTATTCCAAGGTCGATGGTATCGAACTGATCATCGACGGCACGCGCGGCGAGATCATCACCAACCCGGCCAAGGTGCTGCGTGAGCAGTACCTGGTGCTCGCCGAGCAGGAGCGCCAGCTGTCCGAAGGCCTGGACGTGCTGCGCGAGCTGCCCTGCGAGACCACCGATGGCGTGCGCATCCCGCTGTGGGTCAATACCGGCCTGCTCGCCGATGTGGTGCGCGCCCAGGAGCGTGGCGCCGAGGGCGTCGGTCTGTACCGCACGGAAGTGCCCTTCATGATCAAGGAGCGCTTCCCCAGCGAAAAGGAGCAGATGGCGATCTATCGCGAGCAGCTGCAGGCCTTCCATCCGCTGCCGGTGACCATGCGCAGCCTGGACATCGGCGGCGACAAGAGCCTGCCGTACTTTCCCATCAAGGAAGAAAACCCGTTCCTCGGTTGGCGCGGCATCCGCGTGACGCTGGATCATCCCGAGATCTTCCTGCTGCAGACGCGCGCCATGCTCAAGGCCAGCGCGGGGCTGAACAATCTGCGCATCCTGCTGCCGATGATTTCCGGCACCCGCGAACTCGAAGAAGCGCTGCACCTGATCCACCGGGCCTGGGGCGAGGTGCGCGACGAAGGCACCGACGTCGAGATGCCGCCGGTCGGTGTGATGATCGAAGTGCCGGCCGCTGTGTACCTCGCGAGAGCTGGCGCGCCAGGTGGACTTCATCTCGGTCGGCTCCAACGACCTCACCCAGTACCTGCTGGCCGTCGATCGCAACAACCCGCGCGTCGCCGACCTCTACGACTACCTCCACCCGGCGGTGCTCGAGGCCCTGCAGCGCATCGTTCGCGAGGCGCATGACGAGGGCAAGCCGGTCAGCATCTGCGGCGAAATGGCTGGCGACCCGGCTGCGGCGATTCTGCTGCTGGCGATGGGCTTCGACAGCCTGTCGATGAACGCCACCAACCTGCCGAAAGTGAAATGGATGCTGCGCCAGATCAGCTCGGCCACCGGCCGCGAGCTGCTGGCCAAGGTGATGAAGATGGACAGCCCGCAGGTCATCCACGCCACCATGCAATTGACGCTGCGCAACCTCGGGCTGGATCGCATGGTCAACCCGGCCGCGGCGATCTAGGCGAGGCAGCCGCCGTTTCAGTCGCGAAACGGCGGCAGGACGATGCGGGTTTCCCCGGCCGGCCCCTTGGCATCGAAGCTGCGCTCGACCACCTCCGTCGAGCCATCGGCGTGGCGGATGATCACCGTGCTCGCGCGCGTGCCGTAGTCGTCGCTGGCAATGAACACGCTCGACAGCAACCGTTCCAGTTCCTGCGAGACGCCGGTATCGGGTAGCTCCTCGTCCTCGGCGGTGCGCGGGTCGCTGAGCAACTGCAGCAAGGTTTCGCAGCTGGCCGTGTCGAGGCAGCCTTGCAGTGCGGCGCGTGCCCGCCGCAACTTCGGCCAGGGACTGTCCAGCGCCGCGTTCGACAGCCCGTAGACGCCCGCCGCCAGCTTGCGTGGCGTGGCCTCGCAGGAGTTGAGGTACCACAGCTCGTCGCGGTCACCGACCAGCAGGTTGAAGCCCGAATAATGCTCGAGAAAGCCCGACACCTCGATCAGGTAGGCCTCCGGGGACAGGTCGCCCCGCAGGTACTGAGCCGGGAGCTCGCCGCGCGAGCGCGAGCCGGTCGGCGCGCCGGGGTCGCGGATGTTGGTCAGCGCGGCGAAACGGCCGCGTTCGGTGACGGCCATCCAGGTACCGCCACCCTGCAGATCGATGCCGCCGACGACGCCGGGCGCGTCCTGCCAATGCCCGAGTGGCAGGCTGGGACGGTCGTAGAATTCGTCACGGTTGGCGGCGACGATCAGGGGCACCGAGTGTTGCGGGCGCCAGGCAAACACGATCAAGCACATAGGCGGTCGAAAAGGCGAATGAGGCTCGAGGCTAGACGAAAGGGCGGCTCGCCCACAAGCAAGCGAGCCGACGTACCCGAACTCTGACCGCTGACGTTCGCTGCCGATCCCTTTGCGCGTCGGCAGACCACGCGTCCAGCCGCCAAGGCGTTTTTCCGCTACCATGCCGCTTTGTTTTGTCAGGGTGGTCCGATGGAGTTCGCGCTTTATCTGCTGCTGGGCGGATTCGCTGGGGTTATGGCGGGGCTGTTCGGCGTGGGAGGTGGGCTGATCATCGTGCCGGTTCTGGTCTTCAGCTTCACCGCGCAAGGCTTCGATCCGCAGATTCTGACCCACCTGGCCGTTGGCACCTCATTGGCTACCATCGTCTTCACCTCGCTCAATTCGATCCTGACCCATCATCGCAAGGGGGCGGTACGCTGGCCGGTGGTGCTCTGGATGACGCTCGGTATCGTGCTGGGCGCCGCGCTCGGCAGCCTGACCGCGGCCGCGATCCAGGGCCCGCTGCTGCAGAAGATCATTGGCATCTTTGCCATCGCCATGGCCGTGCACATGGGCTTTTCGCTGCAGCCCAAGGCCAGCGCGGGCGTGCCGGGCAAGCCGGTGCTGACGTTCGCCGGGGTGGTGATCGGCTGGGCATCGGCGATCTTCGGCATTGGCGGCGGCTCGCTGACGGTGCCCTTTCTCAGCTGGCGCAGTGTGCCGATGCAGCAGGCCGTCGCGACATCCGCCGCCTGTGGTTTACCGATCGCGATCGCCGGCGCGTTGAGTTTCGCCGTGGTGGGCTGGCAGGATGCGCATCTGCCGGAATGGAGTGTCGGCTTCGTTTACCTGCCGGCTTTGGTGGGCGTTGCCATCACCAGTATGTTTTTTGCCCGAGTCGGCGCGCTGCTCGCGCATCGCCTGTCGCCGCAGATGTTGCGGCGGCTGTTCGCTCTGTTGCTGCTGGGCGTGGGTATCAATTTCTTGATCTGAGGAAACCTGGATGCTGCCTTATCCGCAGATAGACCCCGTCGCCGTGTCGCTGGGGCCGTTGCAAATCCATTGGTATGGCCTGATGTATCTGGTCGGTATCGGCGGTGCCTGGCTGTTGGCGTCGCGCCGGCTGCATCGCTTCGACCCGAGCTGGAACAAGGACAAACTCTCCGACCTGGTGTTCTGGGTGGCCATGGGTGTGATTGTCGGCGGGCGTTTGGGCTACGTGCTGTTCTATGACCTGGCGTCCTATCTCAACGACCCGACGCTGATCCTGCAGGTTTGGAAGGGCGGCATGTCCTTTCACGGTGGGCTGATCGGCGTACTGTTGTGCAGCTGGATCTTTGCCCGGCGCAACGGGAAACGCTTCTTCGAGCTGATGGACTTCATCGCGCCCTTCGTGCCGATCGGCCTGGGCGCCGGGCGCATCGGCAATTTCATCAACGCCGAACTCTGGGGCAAGGCGAGCGACGTGCCCTGGGCCATGGTCTTTCCGACCGATCCGCAGCAGCTGGCGCGCCATCCTTCGCAGCTCTACCAATTCGCCCTCGAAGGCGTCGCCCTGTTCGTCATTCTCTGGCTGTATTCGAGCAAGCCGCGGCCGACCATGTCCGTTTCCGGCCTGTTCGCCGTGTGCTACGGCATCTTCCGCTTCATCGTCGAGTTCGTTCGTGTGCCCGATGCCCAGCTGGGCTACCTCGCCTTCGGCTGGTTGACCATGGGGCAGGTGCTCTGCGTGCCGATGATCCTGATCGGTCTCGGGATGATGGTCTGGGCCTATCGCCACGAGCCGCGTAACGCGACGGCCTGACCGCTGCTCCGTCCGGCGCGACAAGCCGGGCGACGAGCCTTTACTATGGCGCCCACTTTCGTTCGACGAGCCCCTCGATGAAACAGTACCTCGACCTGATGCGCCACGTGCGCGAGCACGGCACCTTCAAGAGCGACCGCACCGGCACCGGCACCTACAGCGTGTTCGGCTACCAGATGCGCTTCGACCTGGCCGACGGCTTCCCGCTGGTGACCACCAAGAAGTGCCACCTCAAGTCGATCATTCACGAGCTGCTGTGGTTTCTCAAAGGCGAGACCAATATCCGTTACCTGAAGGAAAACGGCGTCTCGATCTGGGACGAGTGGGCCGACGAGCACGGCGAGCTCGGGCCTGTATATGGCTATCAGTGGCGCAGCTGGCCGGCACCGAACGGTGAGTCCATCGACCAGATCGCCAAGCTCGTGGACATGATCAAGCGCAACCCGGACTCGCGCCGGCTGATCGTCTCGGCCTGGAATCCGGCCCTGGTCGAACAGATGGCGCTGCCGCCCTGTCACGCGCTGTTCCAGTTCTACGTCGCCGACGGCAAGCTCAGCTGCCAGCTCTACCAGCGTTCGGCCGACATCTTCCTTGGCGTGCCCTTCAACATCGCCAGCTACGCGCTGCTGACGCTGATGGTGGCGCAGGTCTGCGACCTCGAACCGGGTGAATTCATCTGGACCGGCGGCGACTGCCATCTCTACGCCAACCACCTGGAGCAGGCCGACCTGCAGCTCACCCGTGAGCCACTGCCGCTCCCGACCATGAAGCTCAACCCGGACGTGAAGGACCTGTTCGCCTTCCGCTTCGAGGACTTCGAGCTGGTCGGCTACCAGGCCCATCCGCACATCAAGGCGCCCGTCGCGGTCTGACCTTCGCCTCAGGGCTTGCCGAGGTAGCGCTCCAGCAGCTGCTGCCAGGCCGGCCCGGTGGTGATTTCGAGGATCGCCTGGCTGACCGGCTCGCGCAGCGGGCTATGGCTGGGAACGGCGAAGGCGTACGACTGATTCTCGAAGGTGCCGGGCAGCACGCGCAGACCTCCGTGGTTCAGCTCGCCGTTGCGGTACTGCAGGATCGGCAGGTCGTAGACCACCGCTTCGGCCTCGCCCGACTGCACGGCCCGCATCGCCTGGCTGAGGTCGGGATAGCGACTGGCGCGGATGCGCTGTTCGTCCAGGTAGCGTTCGCTGACCGTGCCCTCGACGGTCGCCACGTGGGCGCGACGCAGATCGTCCGGCCCCTCCAGCCCGCCTTGCAGGTTGCCCACCGTAAGGGTCGTGGTCACCGCCGCGGTGAAGGTCGACACCATGACCAGGGCGGCGAACATCCAGATGATCGCCACCAGTCGGCCGCCGAAGGTCACCGGTGATTTGTCGCCGTAGCCGACGGTGGTCATGGTCACGGCGGCCCACCAGAACCCGTTGCCCATGCCTTGAAGCGAGCTGTCACCGAATTGCGTCCGGTTGTGCCGGCGTTCGAAGAGCCACAACACCGTTCCGACGATGAGCAGCAGCGCCGCCAGCCCGATGATCAGGCTGAGAAACTGCCAGGACATGAGCGCCCGCAGGGCCGCCCAGCCATTGTCAGGTTGGGCCGGCACGCCGATGGCCAGCCCGGTGCGGTAGAAGGGGTGGGTGAAATCGATCAGTGCCTCGCGTTCGGCGGTCATGGTCAGGGCACCGACGGCGATATCCAGCTGCCCGTTCTGCAACCCCGGCAGCAACTGATCGAAGGGCAGGGGCTGCAGTTCGTAGCGGTAGCCGTTGCGCTCGGCGGCCTGCTGCCAGAGTTCCAGGCTGATGCCGCTCCAGCGGCCGTCGGGCTCCTGGATCACGAAGGGCGGCACCTCGGTAATGCCCACCCTGAGCACCTCCGGTGCCGGCTGGGCCAACAGGGGTGACGACAGCAGGCTGAATATCAGACCGATGAGCATCCGGGCCATGGAACAAGCTCCTGGGTTGTTTTTTGCCGCAGGGTAACAAAGCGCTATCAAGGCGTGCCGGTGGGACCCGGCGAAAGTAGTCATACCCTTGCCGCAAGCGTTGTATAGACTCCAGCCAGACCAGACAGGAGGAACGAACCATGCGAAGGGTGGTGTTCAACCAGAAGGGCGGTGTCGGCAAGTCCAGCATTGCCTCGAATCTGGCCGCGGTCAGTGCCGCGCAGGGCTACAGGACCTTGCTGATCGACCTCGACGCCCAGGCCAACTCCAGCCATTACCTCACCGGCCTCAGCGGTGACGCGCTGCCCACCGGCATGGCCGACTACTTCAAGCAGATCCTCGCCGGCGGGCCGGGCGGGAAGAAGGCTCGCCCACCCATCAGCGAGACACGCTTCGACAACCTGCATCTGATCGGCGCGACCGCCGAGCTGGCCGACCTGCAATCCAAGCTGGAAGCCAAGCACAAGATCAACAAGCTGCGAAAGCTGCTGCTGACCCTGTCCGAGGAATACGAGCGGATCTACATCGACACGCCGCCGGCGCTGAATTTCTACACCGTCTCGGCCCTGATCGCCGCCGACCGCTGCCTGATTCCCTTCGACTGCGACAGCTTCTCGCGCCAGGCGCTGTACAGCCTGCTCGACGAGATCGAGGAGTTGCAGGAAGACCATAACGAGGGCTTGGAAGTCGAGGGCATCGTCGTCAACCAGTTCCAGCCGCGCGCGGCGCTGCCGCAGCAGATGATCGACGAGCTGATCGCCGAAGGCCTGCCGGTGCTGCCGGTTCACCTGATGAGCTCGGTGCGCATGCGCGAGTCGCACCAGGCCTGCACGCCGCTCATTCATTTCGATCCCAGGCACAAGCTCAGCCAGCAGTTCGTCGAACTGCACGGGCACCTGGAGAGCGCCTGATCAACCGGTGCGCGAGCGCGCCAGGCGTCTGCCCAGGCGCGAGGCGTAGAACTCACCGACGATGCCGCGGCGGAAGATCAGCACGCAGATCATGAAGATGATGCCGGTGACCAGCGTGACCGGCAGCTCGGACGTCGCGAAGTAGTTGCCCAGGGTGGTCACCAGCGCAGCGCCGAAGATCGGCCCGACCAGCGTGCCGATGCCACCGAGCAATGTCATCAGCACCACCTCGCCGGACATCTGCCAACTCACGTCGGTGAGCGTGGCGAACTGGAACACCAACGCCTTGAGCCCGCCGGCCAGCCCGGCGAGCGTCGCCGACATGACGAAGGCGCCGAGCTTGTAGCGCGACACCGTATAGCCCAGTGAGATGGCGCGGTTCTCGTTCTCGCGGATCGACTTGAGGATCATGCCGTAGGGCGAATTGATGATCCGCCAGATGGCCAGCATGCCGAGCAGGAACACCGTCAGCACGAAGAAATACATGTTCAGCGGCTCCTTCAGGTCGATCAGACCGAACAGGTGGCCGCGCGGGATGCCCTGGATGCCGTCTTCGCCATGGGTGAAGGGGGCCTGCAGGCAGAAAAAGAAGAACATCTGCGACAGCGCCAGGGTGATCATCGTCGAGTAGATGCCCTGCCGGCGGATCGCCAGGAAGCCGATCACCAGCCCCAACAGCGCGGCGCCGACCATCCCCACCAGAATGCCCAGTTCGGGCGTCAGCCCCCATTCCTTGACGGCATGGGCGGTGAAATAGGCCGCGCCGCCGAAGAAGGCCGCGTGGCCGAAGGAGAGGATGCCGGTATAGCCCAGCAGCAGGTTGAAGGCGCAGGCGAAGAGCGCGAAGCACAGCACCTTCATCAGAAACACGGGATAGAAGTACAGCGGTGCGAGCACCAGGGCGAGGATGCCGATGAGGATCAGCGTCGTCTCGGTGTTCCAGCGCTTGCGTTCGGTTGCCGGGGTTACGGTTGCTCGCTGCATGTCAGCCATCCCTTCCCATAAGGCCCGCCGGCCGCACCAGCAGCACGATCGCCATGATCACGAAAATCACGATATTGGACGCCTCGGGATAGAACACCTTGGTCAGCCCCTCGAGAATGCCGAGCATGTAGCCGGTGATGATGGCGCCGAGGATCGAGCCCATGCCACCGACCACGACCACGGCGAACACCACGATGATCAGGTTCGAACCCATCAGCGGGCTGACCTGGTAGATCGGCGCGGCGAGGATGCCGGCCAGCCCCGCCAGGCCGGCGCCGAGCCCGTAGGTGAAAGTCAGCAACAGCGGCACGTTGATGCCGAAGGTGCGCACCAGCGTTGGGTTCTCGGTCGCGGCACGCAGGTAGGCGCCCAGCTTGGTCTTCTCGATCAGCAGCCAGGTGCCCAGGCAGATCAGCAGCGACGCCACCACCACCCAGGCGCGGTACTTGGGCAGGAACATGAACCCGAGGTTGTAGCCCCCGGCGAGCAGGTTCGGCACCGCGTATGGCTGGCCGGAGGAGCCGTAGTAGTAGCGGAAGGCCCCTTCCAGCGCGAGCGCCAGGCCGAAGGTGAACAGCAGCCCGTAGAGATGATCGAGGTTGTACAGCCGCGAAAGCGCCAGCCGCTCGACCACCGCGCCGGCCAGCCCGACGATCAGCGGTGCGAGGATAAGCGCCGGCCAGTAGCCGATGCCGAGTACCGCCAGCAGCAGGTAACCGGCGAAGGCGCCCATCATGTACTGGGCGCCGTGGGCGAAGTTGATCACCTTCAGCAGGCCGAAGATGATCGCCAGCCCAAGGCTGAGCATGGCGTAGAAGGAGCCGTTGATCAGGCCGATCAGCAGTTGCCCGAGAAAGGCCTGGATGGGTACGCCGAAGATCTCCGTCATCAGACCCCCAGGGTTTCGTTGAGTATCGCCATGCGCTCGGGCAGCTCCTCGACACGGAAGCTGTCGACGATCTGCCCATGGTCGACGAGGTAGAAGCGGTCGGCGACCTTGCTCGCGAAGCGGAAGTTCTGCTCCACCAGCAGGATGGTCATGCCGCGTTGCTTGAGGGTCAGCAGGACATCGCCGATACGCTGGACGATCACCGGCGCCAGGCCTTCGGTGGGCTCGTCCAGCAACAGCAGCTTCGCGCCGGTGCGCAGGATGCGGGCGATCGCCAGCATCTGCTGTTCGCCGCCGGAGAGCTTGGTGCCGGCGCTGTTTCGCCGCTCCTTCAGATTGGGGAACAGCTCGTATATCTCGTCGGTGGTCATGCCGCCCTTGGCGATGATCGGCGGCAGATTGAGGTTCTCGTCCACCGTCAGGGTGGCGAAGATGCCGCGCTCTTCCGGCACGAAACCCATGCCGGTATGCGCGGTGCGGTGCAGCGGCACACGCATCATGTCGCGACCATCGAACCGGATGATGCCGCTGCGCTTGCGGATGATGCCCATGATCGAACGCAGGGCGGTGGTCTTGCCGACACCGTTGCGGCCGAGCAGGGTAACGGTTTCGCCCTGGTGCACGTCCAGATCGATGCCGTGCAGCGCATGGCTTTCGCCATACCAGGCATTGAGTTCGCGCACGTGCAGCAGCGGGCTCGCGTCAGTCATCGTCGGTCCCCATGTAGGCTTCGCGGACGCGAGCGTCCTGGCTGACGCTGCGGTAGTCGCCGGAGGTGAGGATCTCGCCGCGTTGCAACACGGTGACCTGATCGCAGAGGTCGGCGACCACCTTCAGATTGTGTTCGACCATCAACACGGCGCGCTCACGAGCCACCTCGCGGATGATCTCCGAGACGATGTGCACATCCTCGTGGCCCATGCCCGCCATGGGCTCGTCGAGCAGCAGCACCCGGGGCTCGAGCGCCAGGGTGGTGGCGATTTCCAGCACGCGCTTGCGCCCGTAGGACAGGTCCGCCGCCGGGCTGTCGCAGGCATCCTGCAGGCCAACCGACTCGATCAGCGCCATGGCCCGCTCGTTGAGCCGGTCGAGCGAGCGTAGCGGCAGCCAGAACTGCGTCGCCAGCCCGCCTGGACGTTGCAGGGCCACACGAACGTTTTCCAGCACCGTCAGGTGGGGAAAGACCGCGGAAATCTGGAACGAGCGCACCAGGCCCATGCGGGCCACCCGGGCCGGGTCGGTACGGGTGATGTCCTCACCGAGCAGGGTGATGGCGCCCGCTGAGGGCTGCAGGAACTTGGTCAGCAGGTTGAACACGGTGGTCTTGCCCGCGCCGTTGGGGCCGATCAGCGCATGGACGCGGGCATGATGGACGTCCAGGTCGACGTCGTTCACCGCGACGAAGCCCTTGAAATCGCGCCGCAGGCCGCGCGCCGACAGCACCACGCGAGGTGCTTCGGTTACGGCTGCGTTATCGCCATTGGGCGTCATCACGCTCACTTCACCAGGTCGCAGCCGCTTTCGGCCGGGTCGATGTACGCCTCGTCGCCGGGCACGGTGGCGAGCACCTTGTAGTAGTCCCAGGGCTCCTTGCTCTCGTCCGGCTTCTTCACTTCCATCAGGTACACGTCACTGATCAGGCGGCCGTTGGCACCGACCTTGGCGTTACGCGCGAACATGTCGTCCACCGGCATTTCGTGCATGGCCTTGGCCACCGCTTCGGTTTCGTCGGTGCCGACCTTGTCGATCGCCTTGAGGTACTGCATCACGCCGGAATAGGTGCCGGCGTGGACCATGTTAGGCATCCGCCCGGTGCGCTCGAAGAAGCGCTTGGCGAACTCGCGGGACTTGTCGTCGCGGTCCCAGTAGTAGCTTTCGGTCAGTGTCAGGCCCTGCGCCGCGTCCAGGCCCAGCCCGTGGACTTCCGACAGGGTGAACAGCAGCGCGGCCAGGCGCTGGCCACTGGCGACGATGCCGAACTCCGCGGCCTGCTTGATGGCATTGGCGGTGTCCAGCCCGGCATTGGCGAGGCCGATGACCTCCGCGCCGGAGGACTGCGCCTGAAGCAGAAAGGATGAGTAGTCATTGGTCGCCAGCGGGTGGCGCACCGAGCCCTTGATCTCGCCGCCCTTGGCCTTGACGAACTCGCTGGTCTGCTCTTCCAGCGAATAGCCGAAGGCGTAGTCGGCGGTTAGGAAGTACCAGCTGTCGCCACCCTGGGACACCAGCGCGCCGCCGGTGCCGACGGCCAGCGCATGGGTGTCGTAGGCCCAATGAAAGCCGTAGGGCGAACACTGTTTGCCGGTCAGCTCCACTGTGGCGGCCCCGGTGACCAGATCGATCTTCTTCTTGTCCTTCGAAATGCCCTGCACGGCCAGCGCCACGGAGGACGTGGTCAGCTCCATGATCGAGTCGACCTGCTCACGGTCGTACCACTGCCGCGCGATGTTGGAGGCGATGTCCGGTTTGTTCTGATGGTCGGCCGTGACGATTTCGATGGGCGCGCCCTGCACCTTGCCGCCGAAGTCCTCGGCGGCCATCTTCGCTGCCTCGAAGGACCACTTGCCGCCGAAGTCCGCGTAGACGCCGGACTGGTCGTTGAGGATGCCGATCTTCACCTTGCCGTCGGAAATCTCCGCCCAGGCGGGCATGACCGTTGCGGTGCTCAGTACTGCCGTTGCAATTGCCAGACGCTTCATCGCCTATCTCCTTGCAGGGGGCGACCGCGCGCGTGGCGCAGGCGAGTCGCCAGCGCCTGACGACCGCGGTCAGGTGTACGGAACGGGTGGGGCAGGGCGTGCTGGGCCCGGCACGAATGGGATGATGTACAACGGTCGCCCGGGCCCCGAGAGAAGCGCAACGGCGACGCGCCGACGTGGGGCGTCACGGGCCGAACTGGGCGTAGGAGTCGCTCGGGGGCATGGGGCGTTCATCTAATTATTATTCTTGAACTAACCGTAGCAGGGCTTTGGCCAGACGCAACCGAGCGTCATCGGGCTCCCACTCAGCGCGCGATGAGCACGTCGCAGGGTGGCTGCTCAAGGTAGGCCCGGGTCAGGCTGCCCAGCAGGGCCTCGCTGATTTCGCCGCGGCTATGCCCGCCGAATGCCAGCAATTGCGGCTTGAGCTCGGCCACGGCGGTGTCGAGACAGTTGCTGCGTTCGCCCTGTCGCAAACGGGCGTCGAGGCGGGCGCCGTTGTCCGGCAGCTCGCCGCGGAGGTCGGCCAGCAGCTGGTCGAAGAGCTCGCGCTGCAGCGCCAGGTCGGCCTCGTCGGCGCCGTGAACCTCGGCGACTTCGTGGACGTTCAGTGCCGTGAGCACGCCGCCTGCGCTCATCAATCTCCAGGCATGACGAAGTGCACGGCTGGCGCAGTGGGAGAAATCCAGGGCCGCCAGGGCGCGACTGTATGGGCCTGGCGCGTCGACGGCGAGCAGCACCGGCACCGGGCATGCCTGGAGGATGCGCTCGAGAGTAGTCCCGGCAAATCCGCTCGGTGACTGACGGTGATGGCGGCCAAGTATCAGGAGGTCCGCCTGCAGGCCGGCGGCCTGGGTGATGATCGCCTCCGCCACATGGCCAGGCCGAAACCAGATCGGTACCTGCCCCAGGCCGAGCTCGGCAAGCCGGGCCTGCAACTGTTCGCGTGGGTGCTGCGTCCGGGCGCAGTCGGCGTGCTCATGCAGCACATGCACGACGTCCAGGCGCCCGCCACTGGAGCGTGCCAGCCGTGCGCCGCGCGCCAGTGCCCGGTCGGCTTCAGGGCTCAGGTCGTGCGCAACGAGTATCTGGTGCATGGCGGGCCTCGCATTCTGGAAGACAGACAGGCAGTATGCCCGCCCCGGTTGCCTCGTGCGGACCAGGGTGCGCCTTCGGCGGGCCGCGCAGGCTGACCTGACGCAAGAAAAGCTGATTCACCGATCACCTGCGCTTTTTTAATCACGCCGCTGCCGCTATGCTGGCGACCAACAAGTCAGGAGCGATCAATGAGCAAGGTCAACGTTCTGGTGGTGGATGACGCGCCCTTCATCCGTGATCTGGTGAAGAAGGGACTGCGCAGCCAGTTTCCGGGAATCAACATCGAGGATGCCGTCAATGGGCGCAAGGCTCAGCAGCTGCTCGACCGCGAACGTTTCGACCTGATCCTCTGCGACTGGGAAATGCCGGAGATGTCCGGCCTCGAGCTGCTCACCTGGTGTCGGTCCCAGGAGCGGCTGAAAACGATCCCCTTCATCATGGTCACCAGCCGGGGCGACAAGGAAAATGTCGTCCAGGCAATCCAGTCCGGTGTGTCCGATTTCATCGGCAAGCCCTTCTCCAACGAACAGCTGACCACCAAGGTCCGCAAGGCGCTGGCGCGCGCCGGCAAGCTCGATGCGCTGGCTGCCAGCGCGCCGGTGAAAAACATGGCGACCGGCATGGCCAACGATTCGCTGGCCGCGCTTACCGGCGGCAAGGCCGAAGTCATCAAACCGGCACCCCAGGCCGCTGCCCCTGCCGCGCCGCTGATCCCACCGACGGCGAGCAAACCCAGTGCCGCGAGTGGCGGTCGTGGTCAGGGTCAATTGCGGCTGGCATCGGGCACCCAGGCCTGCGTGATCAAGGCGCTGAGTCTCAAGGAGGCACTGCTGGTGGTCAAACGCGGCGAGACCCTGCCGCAGGTACTGGAGAGTGCAGTGCTCGACCTGGAGCAAGGCGAGGGTGGCGAGGTGGCCCGGCTCAACGGTTACCTGCACGCCGTCGCCGCGTTGGAGCCCAAGCCCGACAGCGAGTGGCTGCAGCTGACCTTCCGTTTCGTCGACCGCGATCCGCAGAAGCTCGATTACCTGTCCAGGCTGATCGCACGCGGTACCGCCCAGCGGCACTTCGTCCCCGGCGCCTGAGTCAGGTTCGATTCACCGCTCGTCAGAAACCACCGCTTTGTGATGAACAAATTCACAGGTCGAGGGTCCGTGGCTCGCGCCTGAGGGGCCGCGCTGCTAGTCTGCCGACCTCTGGACTTCGAAGTTGCAGTTATGTTCGGGCGCATTCTCCTTGCTCTCGGGGCGTTCTGGCTGGCCACATCCGCCTCGGCTCTGACCATCTACAAGTACACCGACGCCAACGGCGTGGTCACCTATAGCGACCAGGCCGCACCGGGCGCGCGGGTGTTCACCTTCAGCGACCGGATGGTCGAGAAGCTCGACACCCAGGTGAAACTGGAAACCCGCAAGCATGCCGCCGGTGAAACCCTGCTGGTGCGCAACGACCTCTTCGCTCCGGTCGATATCGAACTCAAGCTGACGGGCGTGCAGAACGCCGTCGGAGCACCGCAAAAGCCGATTCGCTGGGTGCTGCCGCCACGTAGCCAGATCCGCCTGGCGACCCTCGCCCCGCTGGATCCATCCAAACCGCTGAAATACACGCCCAAGCTGCGTCATGCCCTGGGCGACCCGCGTCTGCTGCCGAAGCCATACAAGTACCCGCTGCCCTGGCGCGGTGGTCCGTTCCGCCTGACCCAGGGCGCCAACGGCAAGTACAGCCACTTCACTCCGAAAGGACGTTACGCGGCCGACATCGCCATGCCCGAGGGCACGCCCATCGTCGCGGCACGCGGCGGTATGGTGGTCAAGGTCGAGAATGCCCAGAGTGGTCGTGGCAACAACCCGGCCGGCAACTTCGTCCGCGTGCTGCATGACGACGGCACCATGGGCGTCTACCTTCACCTGATGAAGGGCTCGGTCAGCGTTCGCGAAGGCCAGCGCGTCGAGACCGGCAGCCTGCTGGCCCGCTCCGGCAACACTGGCAACAGCACCGGCCCGCACCTGCACTTCGTCGTCCAGCGCAACGTCGGCCTGGCTGTCGAGTCGATCCCCTTCGACTTCGCCCAGCCGGTCAACAGCCTGCCGAACTTCGCGGTTGGTGGCGATTGAGGGTGACTTCCACCCTCGATTTGCACCAGCTGGCGCTTATTGCTTCAACACCTTGGCCAGCACGATCTTCGGTCCGCGCATCTTCTTGATCACGATCTGCAGGCCCTCGACCTGCATGACTTCGTTCTCCTCCGGCACGCGTTTGAGGCTTTCGTAGACGAGGCCGGCCAGGGTTTCGGCTTCGATATGGTCCAGGTCGACGTCGAGCAGGCGCTCGAGCTTGAACAGCGGGGTGTCGCCGCGGACCAGCAGCTTGCCGGGCTGGTAGGCGAGGATGCCGCGCTCTGTCTTGCGGTGTTCGTCCTGAATGTCGCCAACCAGCACCTCCAGCACATCTTCCATGGTCAGGAAGCCGATGACCTTGTGATCGCCTTCCTCGACCAGCACGAAATGCGCGCCGCCTTGGCGGAACTGGTCGAGCAGTTCGCTCAGCGGCATGTGCTTGGACACCCGCTCGAGCGGGCGCAGCAGGGCATCCAGATCGAAGTGCTCGGCGAGCTGCGGGTCGCCGGCCAGAGCCAGGAGCAGGTCCTTAATGTGCAGCAGGCCGATGTAGTCACCCTGCTCGGCGTCATAGACGGGATATCGGCTGTACTTGTGTCGGCGCACGAGCTCGAGGATGTCCGTGAGGGTAGCGTCATGGTCGAGCTGCAGCAGGTCTTCTCGGGAATTGGCCCAGTCCACCACCTCCAGCTCGCTCATTTCCACGGCCGAGGCCAATACCTGGATCTGGCTGTTGCCCGGGTCGAGCGCGCGGTTCGAATGCAGGATCAGTTTGAGTTCGTCGCGGCTGTAGTGATGCTCGTGATGGCTGCCGGGCTCACCCTGGCCGGCGATGCGCAGGATGGCGTTGGCGCTGGCGTTGAGCAGGTAGATGGCCGGATACATCAGCCAGTAGAACAAATAGAGCGGCACGGCCGTCCACAGCGACAGCAGCTCGGGCTTGCGGATCGCCCAGGATTTCGGGGCCAGCTCGCCGACCACGATGTGCAGGTACGAAATGATGAAGAACGCCGTGAAGAAGGCAACGGCATGGACGACGGCGGCTGATTGCACGCCCGCGGCCGCGAGCACCGGCTCGAGCAGGTGCGCGAATGCCGGCTCGCCCACCCAGCCAAGCCCGAGCGAGGCCAGTGTGATGCCGAGCTGGCAAGCGGACAGGTAGGCGTCGAGCTGATTGTGCACGGTGCGCAGGATGCGCCCACGCCAGCCGTGCTGCTTGGCGATGGCCTCCACCTTGGTCGCACGCAGCTTGACCATGGCGAACTCGGCGGCCACGAAGAAACCGTTGAGCAGGACCAGGAAGAGGGCAAACAGAATCATGCCGATGTCGGCGAAATAGGAGGGGCGGCGTAGCTCGCGGCGATACTGGGGGAAGGGTCCATTGAAGTGTCGGGTAGTCGATGACGGCCCAAGGATGGGGCCGGGTCGGGGTTATTTCAAGGTGATGGCCAGGCGAAGGTTGCTGTTCGGCACCGCGACGCGCTAGCGCACCGTCACCTGGGACAGCGGGAAGTGGCAGGTGAAGGTGCTGCCCTTGCCGGGGGTGCTGTTGACGTCCAGCCGGCCCTGGTGACGCAGCAGCACGTGTTTGACGATGGCCAGGCCCAATCCGGTGCCGCCGGTCTTGCTGGCGCGGCTGGAGTCGACCCGGTAGAAGCGTTCGGTCAGGCGCGGCAGGTGCTTGGCCTCGATGCCGATCCCCGAATCCTGCACCGCCAGGTGCGCACCGTGCTCGTTGCACCACCAGCGGATGTGCACTTCGCCTTCATCGGGCGTGTACTTCACGGCGTTGAACACCAGGTTGGAAAAGGCACTGCGCAGCTCGGCCTCGCTGCCCTTGAGCAACAGCGTCGGGTCGGCTTCGAGGGTGATCCTGTGGTGGCGCTCGCCAGAGAGGGCCTGGGCATCGCCCTTGATCGACTGCAGCAACGTGGCGACGGCAACCGGCTGGGTCATGGTCGGCGGGCTGGTGGCTTCCAGTTTCGCCAGCAGCAGCAGGTCGTTGAGCAGGTGCTGCATGCGACTCGCCTGCTGGTTCATCTGGTGGAGCGCGCGCGACCAGCGGGCCGGTATCTCGTCGGTGTGCTCGAGCATAGTCTCCAGGTAGCCGGCGATCACCGTCAGTGGCGTGCGCAGCTCATGGGACACGTTGGCGACGAAGTCCTTGCGCATCTGCTCCAGCTGGTGGAGCCGAGTGATGTCCCGCGCCACCATCAGGTGCTCGCTGTTGCCGTAACGGGTGATGGTGATCTGCAACCAGAGGCGGTCATTGACCGGCGAGGACAGTTCCAGCGGTTCTTCGTGGCGGCCGCTCTCGAAATATTCCTTGAACGTCGGATGGCGGACCAGGTTGGTGACCGGATGCCCGGTGTCCTGCGGGTTCTTCAGTCCCAGCAGACGCTCGGCTGCGGGGTTCCACCACTCCAGGTTGCCCTCATGGTCGAGCATGATCACCGCGTCGCGCAGCGCGGTGGTCGAACCCTGGACCCGGTCGATCACCGCCTGCAGCTGCCCGCGCAGGCGCAGGTCGCGGCGTTGGAGCTGGTAGAGGCTGTCGAACACCTCGCCCCACAGCCCATGGCTGTCGGGCGGCGGCTGGTCGGTCTGCTCGCTCTTGAGCCACAGAAGCAGTCGACGCATCTGGTACAGCGTCCAGCCCAGGTAGCCGGTGAGTCCCGCGACGAGCGCCCAGGCGTACTGGCCGGTGATCAGGCCGACCAACAGGCAGCCGCCGAGCAGCAACAGCAGGCGGCGCACCAGGGCGCCTTGCCAGTCTTGGTTCAACGCTACGCTCCTTGAGGCGGCTGGGCTTGTTCGGCGAGTCTACTCTGCCGGTTCGGCTTGGTGAGTGGCCGGTCGAAGAGGGCCGACCGGTCCAGTGGGTCAGCTCTTGGTGGAGAAGCGATAGCCTGTGCCACGCACGGTCTGCACCAGGTTCTCGTAGGTTTCGCCCAGTGCCTTGCGCAGTCGGCGGATGTGGACATCCACCGTGCGCTCCTCGACGTAGACATTGCCGCCCCAGACCTGGTCGAGCAACTGACCGCGCGTGTAGGCACGCTCCTGGTGGGTCATGAAGAACTGCAGCAGGCGGTATTCGGTAGGGCCCATGTCCGCCGGCGTGCCGTCGATGGTGACGCGGTGGCTGACGGGGTCGAGCAACAGGCCGCCGATCTCGATGGGCGATTCGTTGTCGGACGGTGCCGCGCGGCGCAGCACGGCCTTCAGGCGCGCCACCAGCTCGCGGGGCGAGAAGGGCTTGGTGATGTAGTCGTCGGCACCGACTTCCAGACCCTGGATCTTGTTGTCTTCGGCGTCCTTGGCGGTGAGCATGATGATCGGCGTCCCGGCCGTCATCTCGTCACGCTTGAGGCGCCGTGCCAGCTCGATTCCAGAGGTGCCAGGCAACATCCAGTCGAGCAGGATCAGGTCGGGCTGTCGATCAATGATCAGCGCATGGGCCTGCTGCGTATTTTCCGCTTCCAGGCACTCATAGCCGGCCATCTCCAGCGCCACGACGATCATCTCGCGAATCGGCGCTTCGTCATCGACGATCAAAATGCATTTGCCGTTCATGTCCGCTCTCGGTCCGTTTCTTGTCGCTCGGCATTAGATAACGGAAATATTGCAGGGATGTGACAAGGTGTGAATGCTTTATTTGTCCCAATATATGGGAGTGTAACTCGTATATTGAGATTAACCGCATCGCGGCCTATTGTACGGGCCGTAGGAGAAGCTCATGACTCAAGACAAGAACAAAGAGGCTCCCCTCGGCGCCCAGGCACTTTTCCGAGGTTTGGCAGTTATCGACGCGGTTTCCCAAGGTGCGGATTCGCTTGCAGCGATAGGTTCGGTGATTGGCTGTACACGCAGTACGACTCACCGCTTGGTTGCGGCGCTGGTTCAGGCCGACTATCTGCGCAGCGAGGCCCAAGGCTATCGCCTTGGCCCACGATTGATCGAACTTGGTTACAAGGCCCGCGCCGAGATGCCGCTCATCAAGCTTGCGCGACCCCACTTGCAGCGGCTGGCGGACCTGACACAGGACACCATCCATCTCGGTGTGCGTGAAAGTGGTGACGTCCTCTACATCGACAAGCTGGCGAGCACTCGTGGCCTTGAGATGCGCTCTCGTATTGGTCTGCGTATGCCGCTAGCGCTGACTGGGATCGGAAAGTCGCTGATGCTCGACCTGCCTGCGACAGAATGGCGAAAGCTTTACGACGAGGGTCTGCAGCGTCGCGCTGGTCAGAGCGGCCTTCGTGAAGAATTTACGCCTTGGCACGAGTACCACACCCAGATGGCTGAATACGCCGCTGGCGGGTTCAGCTTCGACCTCGAAGAAAACGAGCTGGGCGTACGTTGCGTCGCGGCTCCAGTGCGAGACGCAGGCGGCGAGATCGTCGCTGCACTGAGTGTCGCCAGCGCCATTCCCTATATGCCGGAAAGCCGTCTGGAGGAGTTGCGCCCGCTTGTGATTCGCTGCGCTGCCCACGTGTCCGCTGAGCTGGGTTGGAGGGGTCGATGAGCGAGCCATGTCTGATCGGGATTGACTGGGGAACCTCGTCTCTACGGGCCTACCTGCTCGGCCAAGACGCGTCGTTGCTCGACTCTCGGGCGCAACCTTGGGGGATCCAATACACCCCGGACCGCGATTTTGCCCGCGCCTACCGGCTGCTGCTGGAAGATTGGCTAGCTCAATGGCCCGGCTTGCCTGCGATCGCATCCGGCATGATCGGCAGCCGCCAGGGTTGGTGCGAGGTTCCGTACGTGGATTGCCCGGCAGATGCCTCCGCGCTTGCTGCGGCAATGGTCTGCCTAGAGACCGGCGTTGGCCGCTTGCACCTCGTGCCAGGCGTCCGGCAACTCGGCAGCCGGCCCAACGTGTTGCGGGGTGAGGAGACACAAGTCTTCGGCGCCATAGCGCTCAAACCTGAACTGGCTGACGACGCGTTGCTGTTATTACCTGGCACTCACAGCAAATGGGTCGAGGTTCAATACGGTCGGCTTCAAGCGTTTTCCACCTTCATGACGGGCGAGCTCTTCGCCGTGTTGCGGGACCATTCGATTCTGGGGCGTCCGGCGCTTGAGGCGGGAGCGATCAGCGATGCCGACACCTTCATTCGCGGCGTGCAGACCGCTCGTGACAGCGGTTCTCGCGGGATTGCTGATTGCCTCTTTGGCGTTCGCAGCCTGGTGCTCTGTAACGAACTCCAACCTAACCAAAGCCTCGAGTACCTCTCCGGTCTGCTGATCGGAGAGGAATTGCGAAGTGCGCTTGGCGGAACAGCGTCTGCGTCCGTACCGGTGTTGCTGGGCGATCCATCGCTATGCGCGCGCTATCGCCTGGCCATGGAATCCTTTGATGTCCAGACGGCTAAACCCATCAAGAACCCTGGTACGGCTGGTCTCTGGCAGATCGCTGAGGCAGCCGGGCTGGTTAAAGCAAAGGGGGTGCAAGGTGTTTGACGCGTATATGGATCGCCTGCCGCTCATTGCCATTCTGCGAGGCGTTACACCCGATGAAGTCGTTCCGGTTGGGCGAGCGCTCCATGAGGCGGGTTTTCGTCTGATCGAGATCCCACTGAATTCTCCGGAAGCGCTGGTCAGCATCTCGAGGCTTATCACTGACCTCGGCTCCGAGTGCCTTATTGGAGCCGGCACGGTGCTGGATGTCGCTCAGGTGGAAGCAGTAGCGACAATTGGTGGTCGGCTCGTCGTTTCACCAAACATGAACCCATCCGTCATCCGAGCCAGCCGCGCGTGTGGTTTGGTCAGCGCGCCTGGCGTTGCAACCCCCACTGAAGGGTTCGCTGCGCTAGAAGCCGGGGCTCAGTTGCTCAAGCTGTTTCCCGCTGAGCAATGCGGCCCCGCTGTGGTGAAAGCCTGGCGGGCCGTTTTCCCGAAGGATTGCCCGCTCGTCCCGGTCGGTGGAATTACTCCGCAAAACATGGGCGCGTACGTCGAAGCGGGCGCTACAGGTTTCGGTTTGGGCTCGGCTTTATACAAGCCGGGCCTTGATGTCGGTGAGGTCGCTAAAAACGCTGCTGCGTATGTGGCGGCCTGGGAGCGGCTGGTAATCGAGCGGAGCAACTAAAAGGCCTGTGAGGCCGTGCAGCTGTACTCAACAACAATAAAAGGAGAGCTGATATGTCTAAGACTACCCCGCATTGGGTTCGCAAAGGTTGCCGAGCCATGGCGCTGCTGTTGGGTCTGAGCGTCATGCCGGCGATGGCCGCTGAGTGGCCAACTCGTCCCGTTACAATCGTTGTCCCTGCCGGTGCAGGCGGCGGCTCTGACGGCACCGCGCGCATTCTCGCCAAGTACCTCAAGGACGAGTTTGGCCAGCAATTCAATGTGCTCAACCTTGGCCAGGGCGGCGGTGTCGTTGGAATCAACCGCATCGTCAATTCGAAGCCGGACGGCTATACCCTCGGCGTGCTGTTCAATTACGCGCATTACAAGGAAATGGGGCAGGCCGACTTCGAGCTAAAGGATTTCACCCCCATCGCACAGTACAACTTCGATCCGGCGGGATTCCAGGTTCGTACCGATTCACCGTTCAAAACGGTTAACCAAGCACTGGATGCAATCAAGGCCGAGCCAGGCAAATACACCATCGCTTGCGCGGGTGGCTGCGGCGGCTCCTGGCCGGTCGCGGTGGCTACGCTGCTCGACCGCTGGGGTGTGGATATGGCCAAGGTCCGTATGATTCCGGGGCAGGGGCGGCCGCCGCCATGCAGGATCTCGCCGCGGGTGGCGTGGACTTCGTTCCAAGCTCTCTGCCTGAGGCCGATGCCATGCTCAAGACCGGCACCGTACGTAGCCTGGCGGTGTTCGGGCCCGACCGGCAGGAAAACTTCCCGGAAGTTCCGTCGTTGAAGGAAGCCACTGGATTGGAGATGGAGCTTGGCTCCTTCCGCGGTCTGGTGGCCCCGGCTGGATTGCCCGATGACGTACGCGCCAAGCTCGAAGCGGCGATGAAGGCGATCTACGCCAACCCCGAGTGGCAGGCTGACATGAAGGCACGCGGCTTCAACCCCCAGTGGCGCGACTCCGAAGCGTTCGCGGAGTACTTGAAGCAGCACACCGGAGACGTCCAGGCGCTGTTCGCCAAAATGGACATGTGATCGCAGCCGGCACGGAGTCGCAGCTATGAAACTGTCCGACCTGTCTTGGGGAATCGTTTGCCTGGCGCTCGGCCTCGGTGTGCTCGGGGTGGCCAGTGGCATGGAGAAGTCGCCGTACTTCCAGTACGGCGCTGGCTTCTACCCGTCCATCATCGGAGCGCTACTCGCGCTCAGCGGGCTGACGCTAGCGGCCAAGGGAATCGCCGCGGCCCGAGCCGAACGGGCGCCGCTCTGGCTCGGGCTGTGTGCCTGGTGTCGCGAACCTGCACGCTGGCTCAACCTGACGCTGGTTATCGGCGGGCTCCTGGGGTTCTTATTGATGGTCGAGCCGTTGGGCTTCCTGCCCACGGGTTTGCTGCTGATCGCTGCACTGGCGCTACGTTTCACGGGGCGACCCATGCTGGCGCTGACCAGTGCCGTCGGTGTGGTCGCCTTCCTCTATGTGTTCTTCCAGCAGGTCATGGGCGTGCCCTTGCCACAAGGCTTGCTGGCCCGCCTCGGAGGGCTTTGACATGGACGTAATGCTCGATGCCTTTGGTCAGGTGTTCACCTTCAAGGTGCTGGCCGTCATGGTCGTTGCTGCGCTGTACGGCTTGATGGTCGGCGCAATACCTGGCCTGACCGCGACGCTTGCGGTGGCCCTCATGGTGCCCATCACCTTCTTCATGGAGCCGGTCCCCGCGATTGCCGGCATCGTGACGATGGCTGCAATGGCAATTTTCGCGGGCGATCTACCCGCTGTTCTGCTGCGCATGCCCGGTACGCCGGCGTCCGCTGCCTATACCGATCAGGCCTACCGCTTCACGCAGGCCGGGCGGGGTGAGTACATCCTTGGGATGAGCGCCTGCACTTCGGCCATCGGCGGCGCGATTGGCGTGCTGGCGCTAATCTTCGGTGCGCCGCTGCTGGCCCGTTTTGCGCTCAACTTCAGTTCGTTTGAATATTTCTGGCTGGCAACCCTAGGCCTCACCGCCGCGATCATGGTCGGCGGCACGCAGATCACCCGCAGTGCAGTGTCGTTGCTGATTGGCCTGTTGGTGGCCGCGGTCGGAATTGACCCGGTATCTGGCGAGACCCGTTTCACCTTTGGAAGCGATGCGCTGCTTGGCGGCTTCGGCTTCATACCGGTCATCATCGGTCTGTTCGCAGTGGCAGAAATCCTGCGCTACTGCACCCGCAGCGCCAGCGAAAGGGAGTTGCCTCAGGTTGCGCAGCAACCTTTGTATTGGAGGGCTCTGCGTGATGCGCTCAACAATAAGCTCGGCATTCTTCGCGGCTCGGTGACTGGCACGCTGATCGGGGCGCTGCCGGGTGCCGGAGCTGATATTGCGGCCTACATCGCCTATGCGATGGGACGGCGTAAGGGTTCAGCTGGCGCTGAGCAGGACGACGGCGCAGTCTCACAGATTGCACCGGCGACTGCAGCTAACAACGCCGCGGTCGGCGGCAGCTTCATCCCGGCAACCGTGTTCGGTATTCCGGGTGATTCGCTGACCGCCATTGTCATCGGCGTGTTGCTCATGAAAGGCCTAAATCCCGGGCCGACGATATTCACGGACAACGCGGGGATGATCAACGCCGTGTTCGTGGCGTTCCTGTTGGCCAACCTGCTGCTGATCCCGTTTGGTTTCATTGCGGTACGTCTGTTCAAGCAGGTGCTCCGTATACCGCAGGGTGTCCTCATGCCCTCGATTCTGCTGTTTGCGATGGTCGGTGCCTATGCCGTCGAAAACAGCCTGTTCGCCGTGGTGACCATTCTCTTGTTCGGCGTGCTCGGTTTCCTCCTCGAGGAAAACGACTTCCCGCTGGCGCCGATGATTCTCGGCATCGTGCTTGGGCCTCTGCTCGAGGAAACCTTCGTGACCTCGATGATGCGCTCGAACGGCAGCTTTGTTGCCTTCATTGAACGGCCCGTTTCGCTGGTGCTTGCGCTCACCACGCTGGCGGTCTGGCTGATTCCACCGCTGCTGCGCCTCTGGCGCGAGCACCGCATTCCCCGTCCCGCACTGACTGACTAAGGAGTCTCCATGTACTTCAACGACCTCAAGGGCAAACGTATCCTGATCACTGGTGCCACCATGGGCATCGGTCTGGCGACCGCCAAGGCCTTCGCCGCGCTCGGAGCGCATGTCGGTATCACCGCGCGCAACCAGCCGGCAAACCTCGACTCGCTGCTAACCGAGTTGTCTTCCAATGGCGGCGAAGCGGCTTTCTTCGCAGGCGACCTGAGCCGCAGCCAGGACTGCATCGACACCGTTGCGGCCTTCGTTGGGCGCTTTGATGGCCTCGATGTGCTCGTCAACAACGCAGGTGCTCTGTTGGAACGGCGTGGGCTTGAGAAAATCGATGACGCCTTCTTCGACGCGATGGTTGACGTGAACCTGCGCTCGGCATTGCTGGCGACGCGCGAAGCGATCCCGCACCTGCGAGCGTCGGCGAAGGCCAGCGGGCAGAGCGCCTCTGTTATCACCACGGGCTCGATCGCTGCCTACAACGGCGGTGGTCCGGGCGCCAGCCTCTACGCGGCGGCCAAGGCCTGGCTGCATAACGTGCAGCGCAACTGGGTGCGCGAGTTCGCCGGTGACAACATCCGCTTCAATGTCGTGGCGCCCGGCACCGTAGACACTGCCTTCCATGCCGACAAAGACGACGCTGCACGGGCGCAGGTCAACACCACCATTCCGCTTGGCCGTTTCGGCACATCCGAGGAAATGGCCCCGGCTTATCTGTTCCTCGCTTCGCATGCCTGCAGCGGTTACATCACAGGCCAGACGCTGGACGTCAACGGCGGCCAGGCGATGCCTTGAGGAGCGCAGTATGACTACTCAGGTTGCAGCCCCTCCGTTGGCCTACGGGCCGCCGATCAGTCTGGAGGCGGCCAGCCGCGTTGCCGAGGCCGCGCGCGCTCATGCACAGGCGAACGGTTGGGCAATGGTCATTGCCGTGACGGACGCAGGCGGGCATCTAGTGTTGCTGCTGCGGATGGACCACGCCGCGCACGGGAGTGTCGAGGTGGCGCAGCGCAAGGCTGCCACGGCAGCGGCATTCAAGCGCACCACCAAGGGTTTCGAGGAAACGCTCGCCACAGGCGGGGCTACCTTGCGACTGTTGTCGATGCACAACGCCATTCTTATGGATGGCGGCGTCCCGCTGATCAAAGATGGAAAGCTGATTGGCGCGATTGGTGTGTCCGGTATGCACCCGACCCAAGACGGCCAGACCGCCGAAGCCGGCGCCCGCGTCGTGAACGGCTGAATACTGTCAGCAGACGAAAGCCCGTCCCGGTACGCCGCGACGGGCTTTTTTTATGGCTCATCGCGGAATATGTGGAAAGAGCGAGTTGACAGTCAGGGAGATTGGCAGTCGCCAAACGAACCAACCTCCGTTACCTGCCTATCTTGCTGCTTTCTGGCCAAGCTACGCGGTCGTCGCCTGTCGCCAAGCCACTGACGACACCTTACTATCAGTCTCGAACCCCTAGCCGAGCGCTTACCGGTTGCAGCCGGTGTGCCATTGATCCATGAACGCCGAACTCGTCAGGTGCGTGATCGAGTTGCTTGGCGAGCATTGTCAGCAGATCGAGGCCGTGGCGATGGACATGAACACCGCTTTTGATCTGGAAGTGCGGCGGCACTGCCCGCAGGCGGAAGTGGTGTACGACCTGTTCCATGTGGTGGCCCGCTATGGCCGCGACGTAATGGATCGTATCCGAGTCGATCAAGCCAACCTCCAGCGTGAAGACAAGCCAGCGCGCAAGGTGATCAAGCAAAGCCGTTGGCGGCTGCTGCGCAATCGCGAAAACCTGAAGGACGGCAAGCCGTGCAGTTGCAGGAGCTGCCCGCGGCCAGCCACTGGCCACGGCTTATGTACATAAGGATGCACTGAAGGAAGTCTGGTTCGATACGCTCGGGGCATCCACACCAGTGTTCTGGAGGGCGTTAACAACCGCATCAAGGTGATCAAAACGTATGGCCTACGGCTTCCGTGCCTCGGCGTACTTCTTCCTGAAAATCAAGGGCGCCTTCCGCGGGAAAGCGCGATGAACCTTTTATGCCCGGTTGGCGTAGTCGACGATGATCCCGGCCAGAATCGCCAATCCTGCCCAATGGTTATGCAGGAAAGCCTTGAAACACGCCTGTGGCTTGCGTGAGCGGGTTTTCCAGAACTCCCAGGCGAAGCAGCAGGCGGCGATGACCAGGCCCAGGTGGAACCACTGGCCCAGCTCGAAGCGCACGCCGGCGAGAATCAGGCAGAACAGCGCCAGCCCTTGCAGCGTGGCGATGATGATGCGGTCGGCTTCACCGAACAGTATGGCGGTGGAGCGAATGCCGATCTTGAGGTCGTCCTCGCGGTCGGCCATGGCGTAGTAGGTGTCGTAGCCCACCGTCCAGACCACGTTGGCGATGAACAGCAGCCAGGCCTCTGGCGGCAGCTCGCCACGCTCGGCGGTAAAGGCCATCAGCATGCCCCAGGAAAACGCGGCACCCAGAACCACCTGGGGGTAGAAGGTGTAACGCTTCATGAACGGGTATAGCGAAGCGACGCCCAAGGCGCCGAAGGACAGCCAGACCGTGGTGGCATTGGTCATCAGCACCAGGCCGAAGCTCAGCGCGACGAGGATGGCGAAGAGGATCCAGGCTTCTTTCGGGGTGATTTTTCCGGTGGCCAGCGGGCGACCCTTGGTACGCGAAACGTGGCCGTCGAAGTTGCGGTCGGCGAAGTCATTGATGACGCAGCCAGCGGCGCGCATCAGGATCACGCCGAGCACGAAGATGACGATGTTCTTCACGCTCGGCGAGCCTTCGCCCGCGATCCACAACGCCCAGAGGGTGGGCCACAGGAGCAGGTACGTGCCGATCGGCCTATCCAGCCTCATCAGCTGGATGAAGTCCCAGGCGCGCGGGTGCAGGCGATTGCTCGATTGCAGAAGCTTCTGGAACATCAGCGGGTCTCCGTGTGGGTTGGCTGGATAACAGTCTGGGCGCTGTTCAGAGGGTGATCCGTGCCGCGCGCCACAGCTCGGGCAGGAACACTTCGGCGACCAGCACGCGCAGCTCGCTCTGGCTGAAGCAGGAGCGGCGTGCCCAGAGGCCGGCTTGCCTGACGGGCAGCGGCAGCCAATCGGCCGGGTAGTGACGTGCTTCGAGCGGGCCGCGGGCGAACGCCGGGTCACTGAACAGCAGCTCGCCCAACGATCGGTTGCCCAGTTGCGGAAGATCCAGCCCCGAATGCGCCAGGGCGCTGCGGGCCGCCACGCTACGGGCGAATACCCAAGGCTGCTCGTGACCGCGCAGGTAGACCTCGCGAACCCAGCCCTCGCTCCCCTCGGCCACATGCAGTGCGGCGCATTCGTCGTCGCGTAGCACCTGCCAGCCTTCTTCCAGCGGCACCACGCTGAAGGCGCCCTCGGCCAGGGTGGTCAGGCGGCGCGTCAGGGAGCCACGGTCGGTGTAGAGCCAGTCATGCAGGTCGGCAGGCAGCGGCGAAGCGAGGTGGTCGGCGAGCGACCAGGCTTGAATATCGGACACGGTGGTCATGCGCGGCAAAAAGGAAGGCGCGAGTCTAGCATGAGGGGTAGGGTCCGCCTGAACCGACCCGTCCGCGCCGCACGCCGACCTGCTTGGGCGTTTGGCCCGCAGGCCTTGCGTCCTCCTACGCCCACCCCTCCAACCGCATGGTCGCCCGCACCAGGCGCTGCTCTTCCTGCTCGATTTCCTTGAGGTTGTCGCGAATGCTGTGAATGTGATCGCGCGCCGCACGCTGTGCCTGATCCGGCAGGCGTTCGGTGATGGCATGGAACAGGCGCGAGTGCTGGCGGTCGATCTGCCGCTTCTGCAGCGGGCGGTGATAGAGGTTGTTCACCGAGGCGAATACGGTGGAAAGCATCAGGTCGGTCAGCGATTGCAGCGTATGGACCAATACCGGGTTGTGCGAGGCCTCGCTGACGGCGAGGTGAAAGGCGTGGTCGAGGCGCGCATGCTCTCGCGGGTCGGCGCTTTCGGCGGTATGGGCGGCGAGCATCTCCTCGTAGCGTCGGCGCAGCAGGACGAAATCGGCTTCCGTGCCGCGCAGCGCGGCCAGGCGGGCCGACTCGCCTTCAAGCAGGGCGCGGACCTCGAGCAGGTCATAGAGCGTGCGCGGCTGCGAATTGAACAGGTGCATCAGCGGGCTGGCGTCCTGCTGGCCGGACAACCGTGCCACGTGCGAGCCCCGTCCCTGGGCGGTCTCGATGATGCCGCGCCCGCGCAGCACGCGCAGGCCCTCACGCAGCGCCGAGCGGGAGATGCCGAGCTTTTCGCACAGACGGCGTTCGGACGGCAGCGCCTGCCCGACCTTGAGCACGCCATCGACGATCAGGCGCTCGATGCGTTCGGCCACCACGTCCGCCAACTGGCGTCGTTCCTGGGGATTTTCATTCAACATGACAAGCGGCTCCTGACTGGTAGGACCAGTTTGTACGCATCTTACCTCAAAGGCCTGCCTGTTCGTTCCAGCCCCTGATAACTGGCGATTGCGCGAAAAAACAACGAAAGCGCTGCGAAAGAAACTGGTAGGACCAGTGGGTTTGGATATGGACGGTCATCGCCCCTCGGGCTAATGATGCGTCAAACCACCGCAGCTGGCCGTGCTGGCGGTGAACAATCAAGAGCACCGACTGCCATGAATATCCTCTACGACGAACGCGTCGACGGTGAGCTGCCCAAGGTCGACAAGGCCGCGTTGCTGGCTGAGCTGCAGGCGCAGCTGCCGGACCTGGACGTCCTCCATCGAGGCGAAGACCTCAAACCCTACGAGTGCGACGGTCTGTCCGCCTACCGCACCACGCCGATGCTGGTGGTGCTGCCCGAGCGCGTCGAGCAGGTCGAGACCCTGCTGAAGATTGCCCATCAGCGGGGCGTGCCGGTGGTGGCGCGTGGCGCGGGGACGGGTCTGTCCGGTGGTGCGCTGCCATTGGAGCAGGGCATCCTGCTGGTGATGGCGCGCTTCAACAAGATCCTTGAAGTCGACCCGGCCGGTCGCTTCGCCCGCGTCCAGCCCGGCGTGCGCAACCTGGCGATTTCCCAGGCGGCGGCGCCCTATGACCTCTACTATGCGCCCGATCCGTCCTCGCAGATTGCCTGCTCCATCGGCGGCAACGTTGCCGAGAACGCGGGCGGAGTGCATTGCCTGAAATACGGCCTGACCGTGCATAACCTGCTCAAGGTGGAAATCCTCACCGTCGAAGGCGAGCGCATGGTGCTGGGCTCCGACGCCCTGGATTCGCCAGGCTTCGACCTGTTGGCGCTGTTCACCGGCTCCGAAGGCATGCTCGGCATCGTCACCGAGGTCACGGTCAAACTGCTGCCCAAGCCGCAGGTGGCCAAGGTGCTGCTGGCGGCGTTCGATTCGGTGGAGAAGGCCGGGCGCGCGGTGGGCGACATCATCGCCGCCGGCATCATCCCCGGCGGCCTGGAAATGATGGACAACCTCTCGATCCGCGCCGCCGAAGACTTCATCCACGCCGGCTACCCGGTTGAGGCGGAAGCGATCCTGCTCTGCGAGCTGGACGGCGTCGAAGCGGACGTGCACGACGACTGTGCGCGTGTGGGCGAGGTGCTCAAGTTGGCCGGCGCCACCGAAGTGCGCCTGGCGAAGGACGAAGCCGAACGCGTCAAGTTCTGGGCCGGGCGCAAGAATGCCTTCCCTGCCGTCGGGCGCATCTCGCCGGATTACTACTGCATGGACGGCACCATCCCGCGCCGCGAACTGCCGGGCGTGCTCAAGGGCATCAGCGATCTGTCGGATGAATACGGCCTGCGCGTGGCCAATGTCTTCCACGCCGGCGACGGCAACATGCACCCGCTGATCCTCTTCGATGCCAACACCGAAGGCGAGCTGGAGCGCGCCGAGGCGCTGGGCGGCAAGATTCTCGAGCTCTGTGTGAAAGTCGGTGGCTCGATCACCGGCGAACACGGCGTCGGCCGCGAAAAGATCAACCAGATGTGTTCGCAGTTCAATGCCGACGAGCTGACGCTGTTCCACGCGGTGAAGGCGGCCTTCGACCCCAGCGGCCTGCTCAACCCCGGCAAGAACATCCCGACGCTGCACCGCTGCGCTGAATTCGGCGGCATGCACGTCCACGGCGGGCAGTTGCCCTTCCCTGAACTGGAGCGCTTCTGATGACGGTTTCCTTCGACGACAGCGGGCAGCTGCTCGATCAGGTCAACCAGGCGTTGGCCAGCAACACGCCGCTGCGCATCCAGGGCGGCGGCAGCAAGGCATTTCTCGGCCGCGAAGGGCAGGGCGCCTTGCTCGATACCCGTGCGCATCGCGGCATCGTCACCTATGACCCGACAGAGCTCGTGGTCAGCGTTCGCGCCGGCACACCGCTGGCCGAACTGGAGGCCGCGCTCGACGAGGCCAACCAGATGCTGCCCTGCGAGCCGCCTCACCTGGGCGAAGGCGCCACCGTTGGCGGCATGATCGCGTCGGGCCTGTCCGGCCGCGGCGCCCCTGGTCTGGGTCGGTGCGCGATTTCGTGCTGGGCTCGCGCATCATCACCGGCCACGGCAAGCACCTGCGCTTCGGCGGTGAGGTGATGAAGAATGTCGCCGGTTACGACCTGTCGCGTCTGATGGCCGGCAGCTTCGGCTGCCTCGGTGTACTGACGGAGGTGTCCCTGAAGGTCCTGCCAAGGCCACAGCTGTGCCGCAGCCTGCGGATCGACATGCCCGTCGATCGCGCGCTGCTCAAACTCGCCGAATGGGGCCAGCAGCCGGTGCCGATCACCGCGGCAAGCCACGACGGCCAGGCGCTGCATTTGCGGCTGGAAGGCGGCGAGGGTTCGGTCAATGCCGCCTGCGACCGCATCGGCGGCGAGGCGCTGGATGCCGCCTATTGGGCCGACCTGCGGGAGCAGCGGCTGGGCTTCTTCAACGACGCGCGCACCCTGTGGCGCCTGTCGCTGCCGACCAGCACCGCTGCCCTGGCGCTGCCGGGCGACCAGCTGATCGACTGGGCTGGCGCTCAGCGTTGGCTGAAATCCGATGCGGACGCCGAGACCATCCGCGCCATCGTCAGCGAGGTCGGCGGCCATGCCACCTGCTTCACCGCAGGCGCCGCGGTGAGCCCGTTCCAGCCGTTGGCCGAACCGTTGCTGCGTTACCACCGCCAGCTCAAGGCCGCGCTCGACCCGCAGGGGATCTTCAATCCCGGCCGCCTGTATTCCGAGGTCTAGTTCTAACCATGCAAACGAATCTCAGCGAAGCCGCGAAGAAACTGCCGCGTGCCGAGGAAGCCGAAAGCATCCTGCGCTCCTGCGTGCACTGCGGCTTCTGCAACGCCACCTGCCCGACCTATCAATTGCTCGGCGACGAGCTGGATGGCCCGCGCGGGCGCATCTACCTGATGAAGCAGATGCTCGAAGGGGGCGAAGTCACCGAGGCCACCCAGACCCACCTCGACCGCTGCCTGACCTGCCGCAACTGCGAAACCACCTGCCCCTCCGGCGTGAAGTACCACAACCTGCTGGATATCGGGCGCGACTTCATGGAACAGCAGGTGCCGCGCTCGACGGGCGAGCGGCTGCTGCGCACCGGCTTGCGCACCGTGATTCCGCGTCCGGGACTGTTCAAGAGCCTGCTCAGCACCGGCAACGCGCTGCGTCCGCTGATGCCGGCCACGCTGCGGTCGCACATGCCGCGCCAGGTCACCCCGGCCAAGCCTCGGCCGCAGGTGTTGCATGCCCGTCGTGTGCTGATCCTCGAAGGTTGCGTGCAGCCAAGTCTGTCGCCTAACACCAACGCCGCCACGGCTCGCGTGCTCGACCGCCTCGGCATCAGCGTGACGACAGCCCGTGAAGCTGGTTGCTGCGGTGCGGTGGACTACCACCTGAACGCCCAGCAAGCCGGCCTCGACCGCGCGCGCCGCAACATCGACGCCTGGTGGCCAGCCATCGAAGGCGGTGCCGAAGCCATCGTGCAGACCGCCAGTGGTTGCGGTGCCTTCATCAAGGAATACGGCCATCTGCTCAAGGGCGACCCGGCCTACGCGAGCAAGGCTGCCCGTGTCAGCGCGCTGGCCAAGGACCTGGTAGAGGTGATGCGCAGCGCCGATCTCGAGCGACTCGGGGTCAAGGCGGACAAGCGTATGGCGTTCCATTGTCCCTGTACGCTGCAGCACGCACAGAAGCTCGGCGGCGCGGTCGAAGACGTGCTTACCCGGCTGGGCTTCCAGCTCACCGCGGTGCCGGATGCGCATCTGTGCTGCGGTTCGGCGGGCAGCTATTCGATCACCCAGCCGGTGCTGTCGAAGCAGCTGCGTGACAACAAGCTCAACGCGCTGGAAAGCGGCAAGCCGGAAGTGATCGTCACCGCCAACATCGGTTGCCAGACGCACCTCGACGGCGCCGGTCGCACGCCGGTGCGGCACTGGATCGAGATCGTCGAGGAGGCGATGGCGTGAGCCGAACGCCCTGACCCGACCCTCTCCCCCGAGGGCTGGGTGAGGGGACAGCGGTCGGCACCTATGCCCGGCCGTCCCGATGAACAACCGAATACGAAGACAGGAGACCGAGATGAAAACCAAAGCCGTACTCAGCCAGACCGAAGTGACCGCCATCCTGGCCGCCGCGCGCAGCGAAGCGCAGAACAACGGCTGGGCCGTGACCATCGTGGTCGCCGACGACGGCGGCCACCCGCTGGCGCTGGAACGTCTGGACGGCTGTGCGCCGATCGCCTCCTACATCGCCACCGAAAAGGCGCGCAGCGCCGCGGTGGGGCGTCGCGAAACCAAGGGCTACGAAGACATGGTCAACGGCGGGCGCAACGCTTTCCTGTCCGCCCCGGTGGTCTGCTCGCTGGAAGGTGGCGTGCCGGTGATCGTCGACGGGCAGGTGATCGGTTCGGTCGGTGTCTCCGGCGTGACCGCCGCTCAGGATGCACAGGTCGCCAAGGCCGGCGTTGCCGCTGTCGCCAACTGATTCGGAGAAGGAGAAAGACATGACCGAGCGCGTAACCCTGGGCCGCCTGCAAGTGGCGGCCAACCTGCAACGCTTCATCGAAGACGAAGTTCTGCCGGGCACCGGCGTCGAGGCAGAAGCCTTCTGGAAGGGCTTCGATCAGCTGGTTCACGACCTGGCACCGAAGAACCGCGCCCTGCTGGCCGAGCGCGACCGCCTGCAGGTCGAGCTGGACAACTGGCACCGCAGCAATCCCGGCCCGATCACCGACATGCCGGCCTACCGCCGCTTCCTCGAGTCCATCGGCTACCTGCAGCCCGAGCCGGGCGAGGTGAAGATCAGCACCAGCAACGTCGACAGCGAAATCGCCACCCAGGCCGGCCCGCAGCTGGTCGTGCCCATCGGCAACGCGCGCTATGCGCTGAACGCTGCCAACGCGCGCTGGGGCTCGCTGTATGACGCGCTCTACGGCACCGACGCCATTAGCGAAGAGAACGGCGCACAGAAGGGGCCGGGCTACAACGAAGTGCGCGGCGCCAAGGTCATCGCCTTCGCGCGCAACTTCCTCGACCAGGCCGCCCCGCTGGCCGAGGGCAGCCACGCCGATTCGGTCAGCTACCGCGTGCAGGACGGCCAGCTCAAGGTCACCCTGGAAAACGGCAGCGTTACCGAGCTCAAGCAACCTGAAAAATTCGTCGGCTATCAGGGCGAGGCCGTGGAACCGACTGCGGTGCTGCTGAAGAACAACGGCCTGCACGTCGAAATCCAGATCGACCCGAACAGCCCGATCGGCCAGACCGATGCGGCCGGCGTGAAGGATCTGCTGATGGAAGCAGCTGTCACCACCATCATGGACTGCGAAGACTCTACTGCCGCCGTCGATGCCGATGACAAGGTCCTGGTCTACCGCAACTGGCTGGGCCTGATGAAGGGCGATCTGGTCGAAGACCTGGAGAAGGGCGGCAAGCGCATCACCCGTCGCCTCAACGCCGATCGTGAATACACCGCCGCCGACGGCTCCAACCTGAAGCTGCACGGCCGTTCGCTGCTGTTCATCCGCAACGTCGGTCACCTGATGACCAACCCGGCGATCATCGATGGCGAGGGCCACGAGATTCCCGAGGGCATCATGGACGGCGTGGTCACCAGCCTGATCGCTCTGCACGACCAGCAGCGCAAGGGCAACTCGCGCACCGGCTCGATGTACATCGTCAAACCGAAAATGCACGGACCGGCCGAGGTCGCCTTCGCCGACGAGCTGTTCGGTCGCGTCGAAGACCTGATCGGCCTGCCGCGTTACACGCTCAAGGTCGGCATCATGGACGAGGAGCGCCGCACCAGCGTCAACCTCAAGGCCTGCATCGGCGCGGCAAAAAACCGCGTGGCCTTTATCAACACCGGCTTCCTCGACCGTACCGGCGACGAGATGCACACCTGCATGGAAGCCGGCGCCGTGCTGCGTAAGGGCGACATGAAAGGCACTGCCTGGATCCAGGCCTACGAGCGCAACAACGTGCTGGTCGGCCTGAACTGCGGCCTGCGGGGCAAGGCGCAGATCGGCAAGGGCATGTGGGCCATGCCGGACCTGATGGCCGCCATGCTCGAACAGAAGATCGCCCACCCCAAGGCCGGCGCCAACACCGCCTGGGTACCGTCACCGACCGGCGCCACGCTGCATGCGCTGCATTACCACCAGGTCGACGTCCAGGCCGTGCAGGCCGAGCTGGAGAAGATCGACCTCGCCGCCGAGCGCGACAAGCTCACGGACGATCTGCTGACCATTCCGGTCGCGCCGGAGCGCAACTGGTCCGCCGAGGCGATCCAGCAGGAGCTGGACAACAACTGCCAGGGCATCCTCGGTTACGTGGTGCGTTGGGTCGAGCAGGGCGTCGGGTGCTCCAAGGTGCCGGACATCCATGATGTCGGTCTGATGGAAGATCGCGCCACGCTGCGCATCTCCAGCCAGCACCTGGCCAACTGGCTGCACCATGGCGTCGTCGACGAGGCCCAGGTACGCGAAACCCTCGAGCGCATGGCCAAGGTGGTCGACCAGCAGAACGCCGGCGATCCGGCCTATCGCCCGATGGCGGACGACTATGCTCAGTCTGCGGCGTTCCAGGCGGCCTGCGACTTGGTCTTCAAGGGGCGCGAGCAACCGAGCGGCTACACCGAGCCCTTGCTGCATGCCTGGCGCCAGCGCTTCAAGCAGCAGGTTGGTTGAGCGGGTCTCCCGCCATGCCGACGCTGGCGAATGAATTCGCCCCTACGGCGGTTGTTGTAGGGTCGAATTTATTCGACCGGCCAGGCAGCGGCGGACCCATTCGGCTGAGGCGTTATACGAGCGCCAACATTTGACAAGCCCCGGGCGCTTCGAGCGCTCGGGGCTTTCAGCAAGAGGGGCCGGCCGATGTGACCCATTGGTCAGTTTCTCGGGTCGATGTGGTTTCCATGTCGGCTAATGCGTAGGACCGGGCTAACCCGGATAGAAGTGGTTCACAACAAAAAACAAGGAACCCAACAATGAGTCAGACACTGCTGTCCATATTGGCCTTCGTGCCGCTGGTGCTGGCGGGGGTACTGCTGATCGGCTTTCGCTGGCCGGCCAAGTACGCAATGCCGCTGGTTTTCGTACTCACTGCACTGATCGGCCTCCTGGCCTGGGACATGACCTTCAACCGGGTCCTGGCCTCCACGCTGCAAGGCCTGATTCTCACCGCCGCGATCCTCTGGATCATCTTCGGCGCCATCCTTCTACTGAATACGCTCAAGCATTCCGGGGGTATCGCTTCGATTCGTCGCGGCTTCGCCAACGTCAGCCCGGACAAACGCGTCCAGGTGTTGATCGTGGCCTGGCTGTTTGGCTGCTTCATCGAAGGGGCTTCGGGCTTCGGTACGCCGGCTGCGGTGGCTGCGCCGCTGCTCGTCGCACTGGGCTTCCCGGCGCTGACGGCGGTCGTGTTGGGGATGATGGTGCAATCGACACCGGTGTCCTTCGGGGCGGTGGGTACGCCAATCCTGGTGGGTGTTGCCGGTGGCCTCGACCAAGCCACGCTGGGCGGCCAGCTCACAGCCGCGGGCAGCAGCTGGGAGGTGTTCTTCCACCTGATCTTCTCCCGCGTGGCGATCATCCATGCGCTGTGCGGCATCCTCATGCCGCTGATCATGATCTGCATCATGACCCGCTTCTTCGGCCGTAACCGCTCCTGGAGCGAAGGCCTTGCCATGGCACCGTTCGCCATCTTCACTGGCCTGGCGTTCGTGATTCCCTATGCGGCGGCTGGCGTGTTCCTTGGGCCGGAATTCCCGTCGATGATCGGCGCCCTGATCGGCCTCGCCATCGTGGTGCCGGCGGCCAAGGCGGGCTTCCTGCTGCCCAAGACCAGCTGGGATTTTGCTCCGGCCAGTGAGTGGCCGGTGGAGTGGATGGGCAAGATCGAGATGAAGATCGAGGACGTCGCCGGCAAGACGCCGATCTCCGTGCCGATGGCCTGGGCGCCGTACTTGCTGCTGGCGGCCTTCCTGGTGATCTCCCGCGTGTTCCCGAGCGTGAAGACGGCGTTGATGTCGGTCAGCTTCGGCTGGCGGGACATCCTCGGCGAGACGGGCGTCTCCGGTACGCTGGAGCCGCTCTACCTGCCAGGGGGCATCCTCTGCATCGTCGTGCTGGTGACGTTCTTCCTGCATCGCATGAGCGCGCGGGAACTGGGCGCGGCGGTCTCCGAGTCGAGCAAGACGCTACTCGGCGCGGGCTTCGTGCTGATCTTCACCATCCCGATGGTGCGCATCCTGATCAACTCGGGCGTCAACGGGTCGGATCTGGTCTCCATGCCGGTGGCCATGGCGCAGCTGGTCGCTGATAGCGTGGGCGGTGTGTATCCGTTCTTCGCGCCAGCCGTGGGCGCGCTGGGTGCCTTCATTGCCGGTTCCAACACCGTATCGAACCTGATGCTCTCGCAGTTCCAGCTCAATACCGCGGGGCTGCTGGGGCTGTCCGGCGCGTTGATGGTGGCGCTGCAGTCGGTCGGCGCGGCGGCGGGCAACATGATCGCCATCCACAACGTGGTCGCGGCTTCCGCCACGGTCGGCTTGCTGGGCCGCGAAGGCATCACGCTGCGCAAGACCATGCTGCCGACGCTGTACTACCTCGTACTGGCCGGCACCATCGGCCTGATCGGCTTCTATGTGATGGGTATCAGCGATCCGCTGGTGGGCATCGCCAACGGAAGCTGATAGCGCTGTGACACCGAACGGGCGGCCCAGGCCGCCCGTTTCCTTTAGTGCAGGAAAAGCGCGCGCGGCGTTGTCCTTAATCCGAGCGGGCGATTTGGCGCTTTCCGCGGTTCTGTTATAGCGTCAGCGCAACCGAGACTGATCGAGGTGAATAATGAAGAAGTGGCAATGCGTGGTATGCGGTTTCATCTACGACGAGGCCGAAGGCTGGCCGGACGAAGGCATCGCGCCGGGCACCCGTTGGGAAGACGTACCCGAAGACTGGCTCTGCCCTGATTGTGGCGTCGGCAAGATGGACTTCGAAATGATTGCGATCGGCTGATATGAATGCATCGAACGATATGGCGCCGCTGGTCATCATCGGCACAGGGCTGGCGGGCTATAACCTCGCCCGGGAGTTTCGCAAGCTCGACAGCGAGACGCCGCTGCTCCTGATCACGGCGGACGATGGCCGCTCCTATTCCAAACCCATGCTCTCCACCGGCTTCGCCATGAACAAGGACGCAGACGCGCTGGGCATGATGACGGCCGGGCAGATGGCCATTCAGCTCAACGCCGAGATCCGCACGCACACCCGCGTCACCCGGCTCGAGCCCGATGCCCGCCGCGTATGGATCGGCAACGAGCCGGTCGCCTACCGCGACCTGGTGATTGCCTGGGGCGCGCAGACCATCTCCGTGCCCGTTGCCGGCGACGCCCAGGATGCGATCTACCCGATCAACGACCTGCTCGATTACGGCCGCTTCCGCGTGGCCGCGCACGGAAAGCGGCGGGTGCTGATCCTTGGCGCGGGGCTGATCGGCTGCGAATTCGCCAACGATCTCCTGCAGGGTGGCTATGAGGTGACGCTGGTCGCCCCTTGTGACCAGGTCATGCCATCGCTGCTGCCGCCTGAGCCGGCGGCGGCCGTTCGGCGCGGGCTGGAGTCGCTGGGTGCGCGCTTCCATCTGGGGCCGGTGCTGGAGAGGCTCGAGCGGCAGGACGATGCACTGCAGGCGTTACTGTCTGACGGCCAGCGAATCGATTGCGATCTGGTGGTCAGCGCCGTCGGTCTGCGCCCTCGCATCGAACTCGCCAAGGCCGCGGGGTTGAAGGTGAATCGAGGCATCGAGGTGGACCGCCAGCTGCAGACTTCGGCCGAACACGTCTATGCGCTCGGTGACTGTGCCGAAGTCGAAGGCCTCAATCTACTGTACGTCATGCCGTTGATGAGCGGGGTGCGCGCGCTGGCCCGCACGCTGACCGGCGAGACGACGCCGGTCAGCTACGGGCCCATGCCGATCACGGTCAAGACCCCCGTTTGCCCGCTGGTGGTCTCGCCACCGGCCGATGGCAGCGAAGGCGTCTGGCGTGTGGAAGGCGAGGGCAATGACCTCAAGGCCGAGTTCCGGGCTGCTGACGGTCGCTTGCTGGGCTACGCCCTGACAGGGGCCGCGGTTCAGCAGCGGTTGGCACTGAACAAGCAGCTGCCGCCGGTGTTGGCGGAACTGCCACAGGTTCTGTCGCTAAAGTCGCCGGGTTGAAGCGGCAAAGCGCGGGCGGGGGCTGGCGCGAGTGCTAGCAGCGTGCCATTCTGCTAGAGCGCTGCCGCAGCGTAGAGCCGCTGCAGCGCTTTGGAATGCTGTTCGGAGAACAGCGGACACAACAACAAGAAAGTCTCAGAGGCTACCTATGCGCAAACCGGAACTCGCAGCCGCCATCGCCGAGAAGGCCGATCTCACCAAGGATCAGGCCAATCGTGTGCTCAATGCCGTTCTCGATGAAATCACCAACGCGCTCAACCGCAAGGACAGCGTGACCCTGGTCGGTTTTGGCACCTTCCTGCAGCGCCATCGTGGCGCCCGCACTGGAAAGAATCCCCAAACGGGCGAACCCGTGACTATCAAGGCCAGCAACACCGTGGCCTTCAAGCCGGGAAAGATGTTGAAAGACGCCATCAACTGATGCCGCGTGGCCCCGGGGCCGCCCAGGCTCCGGGTGCTGTTCCTTTCAGCGGCTAGAATTTATCGAACGAGCCGCTACAATGCGCGAAATTTCAACAATTTCGGGAAACGCATGAAATTTCGCTTTCTTCTCTGGATGCTGGGTCGCCTCATGAGCAAGGCTAGCCGCACCAACCCTGACTTCCAGAAGCAACTCGGTGACAAGGCCCTGACGTTCCAGTTGCATACGCTCGACGGTAAAGTCGCCCGGCACTACGTCGTCAAGGATCAGCGCGTGACCCATCAGGCCGGTCCGGCCAGCGAACCGGCATTCGCCATTGGGTTCAAGGACAGCGCCTACGGGTTCGCCACCATGAATGCCAAGAACAAGCAGCTGGCATTCATGCAGGGGATCCAGGACAAGAACATCCAGATCCAGGGGAATCCGGCGCTGGTGATGTGGTTTCAGGGGCTGACGAAATATCTGAAGCCTCGCAAGAAGAAGTGACCCTGCCGCGGCACCTTCTCATATCTGGCCAAGAACCATAGCGTGGAAAACCGCGTAGCGTTTTCCACTTGGTCGGGACCTGAGCGGATCGGCTTGGACTTGGTTCGTAACTCAAATTTAAGTTAGCTGAATGCATGAATTGACTTATGGTGTGGAGTGAATCTTTACATCGGCTAGCGTTTTTGCGGGCTTGCGTGGCATTGTGTCGACTTAATTGTTGAGAGGGGCGGAGATTTTCAACGTGCCGAATTTCACTCATCACGACTTGGGTCTCCTCAATCCAGCCTTCGACTCACCACTTGTCGACGTCTTGAATGAGCTGGAGCACCTCCGCCGCTACAGGCTGGCGGGTACGACTCCAGCAAGCCTTTTCTTCCAGCTCAAGAACGTTTTCCACATCCTGGAAAGCCTTGGGTCTGCCCGCATTGAAGGCAACCACACAACCCTCGCTGACTACGTGGAAAGCAAGATGGAGGGAGATGACGCGGCTACCGATCAATTGCGCGAAATCTCCAATATCGAGAGAGCCATGAGCTTCATCGAGCAACATTTCAAGGAAGGAGACGACGTCAGCCTCCATCTCATTCGAGAATTGCACGCCATTACCGTAGGGGGCTCGACAGAGAGGGAGACCGCAATCCCGGTCAGTTCAGAACGACCCAGGTCCGCATTGCGCAATCGAAGCACCTTCCGCCGGACGCCGTGCAAGTTGCTGGGTACATGGATGAGTTGGTGGCGTTCATCAATGCTCACGATCCGCAGAAGTACCACCTTATGAAAGTGGCGCTCGCGCACCACCGATTCGGATGGATTCACCCTTTTGCCAATGGCAATGGCCGGGTGGTTCGTTTGTTGACGTACCTGATGCTCATCAAGTACGGATTCGATGTCTCCGCCGGCGGTCGACTGCTGAACCCCACTGCAGTGTTCTGCAATGATCGTGAGCGTTACTACGAGATGCTGGGCGAGGCTGATCGCGGCACACAGCAAGGCCTGGAACGGTGGTGTATCTACGTACTCCAAGGCATCCTCACAGAGCTGAGCAAGCTCGATCGCCTGTGTGACTATGGCTACCTTAAAGCCAGAATCCTGCAACCTGCACTCGCCTTCTCTCGTGAGAGAGAACATATCACCGGGCAGGAGCACTCAATTCTTCGTCGACTTCTGGACACTGACAGCGGCGTGGCGAAGTCTGGAGACTTGGCAGATGCGATGCCTGACCTGAAAGGGCCGCAGCGGACCTATCAAATCAAGAAGTTGGTGGACAGACGAATGCTGGTCCCGATTCAGCCCAACTCCCGTCAGTACACACTGGGCTTCACGAATAACTACCTGCTTCAGGGCGTCATTCGTACGTTGACGACCGAAGGCTTTATTCCTGAGCCTGTCGTGGCGGCACGGCCATAAGTGGCTGCCTTGCCTGAATCTCTTGGGCGGCGATGAGTTCGTCAGGAGCTTGCTCCCTCCCGCCAAACCCTTGCCTCATTCTTCAACCAGTCCCGAAACGCCACCAGCCCCGCCGACTCAACTTTCCGCTCCGGAATCATCAGGTAATACGCCCGCGTCTCGCTGCGGTAGGCATGCGGATGCGCCAGCATCAGTCGCCCTTCGGCCAGCTCGCGCTGGATCAGGAACGGCGGGATCAGCGCCACGCCCATGCCGTGTTCGGCGGCCTGGGCCAGCATGGAGAACAGCTCCAGCCGCGGCCCGGTCATGTCGCGGGCCACTTTGAGCCCCAGCGATTCGAACCACTGCCGCCAGGCGTAGGGGCGTGTGGTCTGTTGCAGCAACGGCATTTCGGCGAGCGCCTGGGTCTGCAGGGGCTCACCCTCGCGAAGCAGCGCCGGGCTGCAGACCGGCTGCAGGTCTTCTGGCATCAGGTAGTGCGCCTCGGTGCCCGACCAGTCGCCGTCACCGAAGTAGATCGCCGCGTCGAAGTCGGTATCGGCGAACAGGAAGGGCGGGTTCGGTTGGTCAGGTTGACGGTGATTTCCGGGTGCAGCGCCTGAAACTGGCGGAGCCGCGGCAGCAACCATTGGGTGCCGAAGGTCGGCACCAGACCGAGTTCGATGGTCTGCGCGCCCTGTTGGCCCATCACCGACAGGGTGTCGCGCTCCACCGCATCGAGTTGGCTGGCGACCCGGCGAGCGTAGGACTGGCCGGCTTCGGTCAGCTTCACGCCGCGTCTCGAGCGGCGGAACAGTTCAAGGCCAAGAAACTCTTCGAGCCCGCCGATCTGCCGGCAGATGGCGCTCTGCGTCAGCGACAGCTCCTCGGCGGCACGGGTAAAGCTCTGGTGGCGCGCCGCGGCCTCGAAGGCAATGAGGGCCGCGGTGCTGGGGAATCTTGCGACGCATTATGCGGCTGCCTCACTAAACTGGGGTTAAACGGGGGAGGAGAGAATAGCTTGTAGTGCGTTTTATGCACAGGTCGTTGCGAATTACTCGTTTGCCGGCACGGCCATCGGCTTCTAGGATCAACCCCATCGATTGCCGCACCGGGCACTGCCCGGTACACCCTTTCCGACAAGAGGACCTCCCATGGCCGGCACCGCAAGCTTCAACTGGATCGACCCGCTGCTGCTCGACCAGCAGCTCACCGAAGACGAGCGCATGGTGCGCGACAGCGCCGCGCAGTTCTGCGCCGACAAGCTGGCGCCGCGGGTGCTCGAGGCCTTCCGTCACGAGCAGACCGACCCGGCGATCTTTCGCGAAATGGGCGAGACCGGGTTGCTGGGCGCGACCATTCCGGAAGCGTACGGCGGCAGCGGCCTGAACTACGTCTGCTACGGGCTGATCGCCCGCGAAGTCGAGCGTGTCGACTCCGGCTACCGCTCGATGATGAGCGTGCAGTCCTCCCTGGTGATGGTCCCGATCAACGAGTTCGGCAACGAGGCGACCAAGCAGAAGTACCTGCCCAAGCTGGCCAGCGGCGAATACATCGGCTGCTTTGGCCTGACCGAGCCGAACCACGGCTCCGACCCAGGCTCCATGGTCACCCGCGCGAAGAAGGTCGATGGGGGCTACCGCCTGACCGGCAGCAAGATGTGGATCACCAACAGCCCGATCGCCGACGTCTTCGTGGTCTGGGCGAAGGACGACGAGGGTGCGATCCGCGGCTTCGTCCTGGAAAAAGGCTGGGAAGGCCTCTCGGCCCCGGTGATTCACGGCAAGGTCGGGCTGCGCGCGTCGATCACCGGCGAGATCGTCATGGACAACGTGTTCTGCCCTGAAGAGAACGCCTTCCCTGACGTTCGCGGCCTCAAGGGCCCGTTCACCTGCCTGAACAGCGCCCGCTACGGCATCAGCTGGGGAGCGCTGGGCGCTGCCGAGTTCTGCTGGCACACCGCGCGTCAGTACGTGCTCGATCGCAACCAGTTCGGCCGCCCGCTGGCTGCCAACCAGCTGATCCAGAAGAAGCTGGCCGACATGCAGACCGAGATCACCCTGGCGCTGCAGGGCTGCCTGCGCCTCGGCCGAATGAAGGACGAAGGCACCGCCGCGGTGGAAATCACCTCGATCATGAAGCGCAACAGCTGCGGCAAGGCGCTCGATGTGGCGCGCATGGCCCGCGACATGTTGGGCGGCAACGGCATCAGCGACGAGTTCGGCGTGGCGCGCCATCTGGTCAACCTCGAGGTGGTGAACACCTACGAAGGCACCCACGACGTGCATGCACTGATCCTCGGCCGCGCGCAGACAGGGATCCAGGCTTTCTTCTAATGAAGCCGAAGAGCGGCGATAGGCTGGACGAAAAGGGGCATGTGCAATCCGTCGTCCGGCCCTCCGCTGATTGCCGAAACATGAGGAGTTCTAGCAGTGCCTGCCTTATCCAACATCCGCGTTCTCGACCTGTCCCGCGTGCTCGCCGGCCCCTGGTGTGGGCAGATACTCGGTGACCTCGGCGCGGAGGTGATCAAGGTCGAGCGGCCCGGGACGGGCGACGATACGCGCCACTGGGGCCCGCCCTATCTGAAAGACCAGGACGGCGAGAACACCTCGGAGGCGGCCTACTACCTGTCGGCCAACCGCAACAAGCAATCGCTGACCCTGGATTTCACTCAGCCCGAGGGGCAGCGGATCATTCGCGAGCTCGTTGCTCAGTGCGACGTGCTGCTGGAGAACTTCAAGGTCGGCGGCCTGGCAGCCTATGGGCTCGACTACGAAAGCCTGAAGGCGATCAACCCGCGGTTGATCTACTGCTCGATCACCGGCTTCGGCCGTGATGGGCCTTATGCCCAGCGTGCCGGCTACGACTTCATGATCCAGGGCCTGGGCGGGTTGATGAGCCTGACCGGGCGCAGCGATGCCGAAGAGGGCGCGGGGCCGGTCAAGGTCGGCGTCGCCTTGACCGATATTCTCACCGGCCTGTACGCCACCGTCGGGGTGCTGGCAGCGCTCAACAGTCGCGAGCAGACGGGTGTCGGGCAGCACGTCGAACTAGCCTTGCTGGATGTCCAGGTGGCCTGTCTCGCCAACCAGGCGATGAACTACCTCACCACCGGGGTGGCGCCCAAGCGCATGGGCAATGCGCATCCGAACATCGTCCTTACCAGGACTTCCCGACGGCCGATGGCGACATCATCCTCACCATTGGCAACGACGGGCAGTTCCGCAAGTTCGCCGAAGTGGCGGGGCATCCCGAGTGGGCGAGCGATCCGCGTTTCGCCAGCAACAAGGCGCGCGTGGCCCACCGCGTCGAGCTGATCCCGCTCATCCGTCAGGCTACGGTGTTCCGCACCACCGCCGAATGGGTGACTCTGCTCGAACAGGCCGGCGTGCCCTGCGGGCCGATCAATGACCTGGCGCAGGTCTTCGCCGACCCACAGGTCCAGGCGCGCGGGCTGAAGATCGAGATGCCACACCCGCTGGCCGGCAGCGTGCCGCAGGTGGCCAGCCCGATCCGCCTCTCCGAAACGCCGGTGCAATACCGCAAGGCCCCGCCACTGCTTGGCGAGCACAGCGAAACCCTGCTACAGGGACTGCTGGGTCTGAGCTTCGAGAAGATCCTGTCGTTGCGCCAGTCCGGCGTGATCTGAATACCTGTCTGGTGACGGCTCGCCTGGATCCCCAGCGAGCGGGCGCCTGCGGGCTAGGTTTTCTCACCTGCGTAGGCGCGCCAGCCTTGTCTTTCGGGCGGCCTCCTCTGTAGGCATCGGCTTGCTCGCGACCAGCCGCACCTCCCGATCACCCGCCTCAGCCAACGACCGAAACGGGCCGGCCCCGCGCATAGGCTGAACTCTCCCGCCGTTAGGTCATCCTTATATGTGGAATTCATCACATTGGCGGACGAGCGAATCATGCAGACGCAGCGTTATCGGTTCACCTGGCAACTCGCGGTTGTCCTGTTCATGTCCTGGCTGTTGGCCGGCTGCGGGATCAACAACATTCCGCAATACGATGAGCAGGTGAAGTCGGCCTGGTCGCAGGTGGAAAACCAGTACCAGCGCCGCGCTGACCTGATTCCCAATCTGGTCGAGACGGTCAAGGGCTTCGCCCGTCAGGAGCAGGAGACGCTAACTGCCGTGACCGAGGCGCGCTCGCGGGCGACCTCCATCCAGATCAGCGCGGAGGACCTGGATGATCCGCAGAAGCTGCAGCAATTCCAGCAGGCGCAGAACCAGCTGACCGGCGCGCTAAGCCGGCTGATGGCGGTATCCGAGCGCTATCCGGATCTGAAGTCCAACCAGAACTTCCTCGCCCTGCAATCGCAACTCGAAGGCACGGAGAATCGCATCGCCGTGGCGCGACGCGATTTCATCGCCGCGGTCGAGCGTTACAACACCGAGATTCGCACCTTTCCCGGCCGCATCTGGCACAGCCTGCTGTATAGCGACATGCCGATCCGCGAGAACTTCGAGGCGACGGCCGAGAACGCCGAGCAGGCGCCGCAAGTGCAATTTCAATGATCCGCTCGCTCGCGCTGTTGCTGGCGCTGTTGTGCTGGGCGGGTGGTGTTGCTGCGCAGGCGTTCGAGGTGCCGCCACTGACGGGGCGAGTGGTCGACCGTGCCGAGTTGCTCGACGCCCAGGCCGAAGCGCGCCTGACCGGTATGCTCGCCGCGCACGAACAGGCGAGCGGCGAGCAGGTCGTGGTGGTGACCCTGCCGGACCTGCAGGGCCGCAGCATCGAGGAGGTCGGCCTGGCGCTGGGGCGCGAATGGGGGATTGGTCAGGAGGGCGAGGATACCGGCGCGCTGCTGATCGTCGCCCGGGATGATCGGCGGATTCGAATTGAAGTCGGCTATGGCCTCGAAGGGCGGCTGACCGATGCCCAGGCCTCGGTGATCATCAACCAGATCATCGCGCCGGCATTCCAGCAGGGCGACTTCACCCGCGGCATCACCGAAGGGGCCGAAGCCATGGTCCAGGTACTGGGCGGCGACCCTGTGAGCACAGCCGCCACGCCGCCCGTGATGCCGATGCATGCCCAGGAGCCGGGCGGTTTCGGCATCCTTGGTTTCTTTCTCATGCTCGTGGCGATCTTCGTCATTGGCGGCGGCCGCGGTGGGCGTGGCGGTCGCGGCGCCGGTCGCGCGTTGCTGCTGGGCGCTCTGCTCGGTGGCATGGGGCGCGGCGGCGGAGGTGGAGGCTTCGGAGGTGGCGGCTTTGGCGGTGGTGGTGGCGGCTTCGGCGGCGGGGGTGCGTCCGGCGGCTGGTAAGGCCGCTGGAGCTTCGACAGGACAACGACCCATACATGACGGACTGAACATGAGCCTACTGAGCGAAAGCGAGTTGCAACAGGTCGCCGACGCGATCAACCGTGTCGAGCGGGAGACCGACGCCGAGTTGGTCACGGTGCTGGCCGCACAGGCCGACGATTATCGCTACATCCCCTTGCTCTGGGCGAGCCTGCTGGCCCTGCTGCTGCCCGGTGCGGTGGTGTTCTTCAGCGGCTGGTTGAGCGCCTGGCAACTGCTGCTGGTGCAATGGCTGACCTTCATCGTGCTGGCGCTGATCTTCCGGATCGACGCCCTGACCAGCCGGCTCATCCCCCGCTCGGTCCGTCACTGGCGCGCCTGCAACCTGGCGCGGCGGCAGTTCATCGAACTCAACCTGCATCACACCGAAGCCGGCACCGGCATGCTGATCTTCGTCTCGGAGGCCGAGCGCTACGTGGAGATCCTGGTGGACCGCGGAATCTCCAGTCGCATCGACGACAGTGTCTGGCAGTCGGTGGTCGCGGCCTTCACCGAAGACGTGCGCAACGGCCAGGTGCTGGAGGGCTTCCTGACCTGCATCGAGACCTGCGGCTCGCTGCTCAAGCAGCATGTGCCGGCGACGCATGAGCGCAACGAACTGCCGAACCATCTGGTGGTGCTGCCGTAGCTCTGGCCGACCAGAGAGTGGAAGACGTCCGCTGTCTTCCTGCCTCCTTTCACTGCATGCGGCGCTGCTCGGCGAGCAGTCTGCGTTCACGCTGCAAGGCGCGTGCGAGGCCCTGCTCACCGCTGCGCTCGGCGGCAGCGATGAGCGTCTGGTCGAGCAGATCGCGTTGCGCATGGCTGCCACCGAACAGTTGCGCCTGGTTGCGGATCGCACGCAGCAGGTCGGTGCAGCGTCGATAATCGCCGTCGACATAGGCCAGCAGGGCCTCGACTCCCGGGGCGCCGATCTGGCCGGTGAAACGTGCATTGTCGTCATCCCGCGCAGCGGCCACTCGCTGGGCCTCGTGCAATGAGGTCAGGAGGTCCTCGCGGCCGGCGCAGGCGAAGGCCATCGCCGCATGGAAGTCATTGAAGGCATAGCAGCCGTCCGCCGCCATCGCCGCCCAACGCTCGGCCACACCGGACCAGCGCTGGCCGACCTCCACCCCGCGCAACTGCAGGCGCCAGAGCAGCGCGCTGGCGTCGATCAGCTCCAGCGCCAGGGTGCTGCCGTGGCCGTTCAGCGGCCCGTCGAACAGGTCCAGGACGCTGTCAAACTCGTCCATTTCCAGATAGTGCAGCGCCAGGTGCCACCAGTTGTGCACGGCGAGCATGCTGTCCTGCTGCCAGGCCGGGTTGCCGCGCATCCAGGCGATGCCTTCCTCGCGCCGCCCCTGCATTTCCAGCACGTGCGCGACGGCGTGCTGGGCCCAGGCATCGTCGGGCTGCAGTGCCACCGCTTCACGGCCCAGACGCTCGGCGAGGCGGTAGTCACCGGTTTCCTCGAGGCCGAAGGCATACAGGCCGAGCAGGGCGTGGTAGCCGGGCACTTCCGGCGACCAGTCCGGCCGCACGCGCGCGATGCGATCGCGCAGCATGCGGGCGTCGCCGGTGAAGAAGTCGATCTGGTGGCCGGCCTGCAGGGCGAGCAGGTCGTGGGGGTAGTCGATGCTGAGGTCTTCCAGGGCGCGGCCGGCGGCATGCCAGCGACCGTTCAGCAACAGCTCCAGGGCATGCAGATGGCGGCCTTCCCGATCATTGTGTGGCAGCTCGAGGGCACGTTCGTGGGCGGCCCGGGCCACCGGCAGGGCCGCCGCCTCGGTGCCGAGAAGGTAAAGCCAGGCGTGCAGGACATGGCCCATCACCAGTTCAGGCGAGGCCTGCAGCGCGGCCTCGGTGGTCGCCAGCGAGTCGGCGTGCAGGCAGCGGAATTGCGCCAGCGCCTGATCGAGCAGGGCTTGCGCCTCGCCATTGCAGCCGGTCAGTTGGTACCCGTGTGCGTCTTTCATTGTTCTATGCTCCATGAGTCCGGTTCGTTGGCGTCGGCCAACGCGCCCATACTCGGGGTTACGCTTGCTTTGCACCCCAGTCATCCTGGAAACAAAACGGCTATTTCCGCCATGGCCCGCTCCGAGATCGCCGAACGTCCGCCATTGACCGTCGCCCTGCTGGCGACGCCGGACAGCACGGCCTCGACGCTCTTCGGCCTCTACGATCTGCTTCTCGGTGCCCGTCGCGACTGGCAGCAGCTGGTGCACCGCTGCGATGTGGCATCGCCGTTCCGGCCGTTGATCGTCAGCCGTGACGGCCGGCTGCTGCGGGTCTACAACGACATTCCGGTCCAGCCCCATGCGAGCCTCGCCGAGGCACCACCGCTGGATGTGGTGATCGTCAGCAACCTCGCCGTCAGCCCCTGGGAGCCGCTGGACGATCGCTATGCGCCGGAGGCGCAATGGTTACGAGCGTTACGCGGCCGGGGCGACGCTGGCCGCGGCCTGCTCGGGGGCGATGCTGCTGGCGCAGACCGGGCTGCTGGCCGGCTGCGAAGGCACCTCGCACTGGGGATACTGCGATTGCCTGCGCCGCGAATACCCGGACGTGCACTGGCATCCGGACAAGGCGCTGGTCAGTACCGGTATCGGCCAGCGCCTGGTGATGTCCGGCAGCGGCAGCAGTTGGCACGCGCTGGGGCTGTTTCTCATCGCCCGTTTCGTCGGTGCGCGCGAGGCGATGGAAGTGGCGCGGCTGAACCTGTTCGACTGGGACGCGACCAGCCCGCTGGCCTATGCGGCGATGATGCGCACCGGTCAGCTGGCCGATCCGATCATCGCCCGCTGCCAGGAATGGGCCGCGCAACATTACGAGGAGGAGGCGCCAGTGAGCGCCATGGTGCGCATCAGCGGCCTGCCGGAGCGGACCTTCCAGCGCCGCTTCGCCCTGGCCACCGGGCTGACGCCGCTGGACTACATCCACACCCTGCGTCTGGAAGAGGCCAAGCAGTTACTGGAGAGCGGTGAGCTGTCGGTGGAGGCGATCGCCTGGGAGGTGGGTTATCAGGATGCGGGCTTCTTCGGCCGGCTGTTCCGGCGCAAGGTCGGCCTGACCCCGGCACAGTACCGCCGACGCTTCGGCGTGCTGTCACGGCGCCTGGCCGGTATCGCCACGCTGCAGGAGGAGCGGGCGCCGGCGCTGCACTGAGCGGCCGACACCCGGATGCGGAACGGCCGCCGGCTCAGAGCCGGGTCGGACCTTCGTCTTCTTCTTCCAGTGACACCACCGGGGCCAGCTCGAAATGGCCGTTACCCTCCATGGCGCTGGCGGCGACGCGGTCGATGGTGCTCATCGCGTGGCCGATGATGGAGCTCACGTTGGCGTCGAGGTGATGCTCGGGCAGGCGCTCGATGGCCGCGAGCACGTCTTCACCCGGGACGGTTTCTTCGGCCAGCAGCTTGTCAGCGATTTCGTCCAGTGCCGGTTTGAGCCGCTGCAGCAGCGCCATGCATTCGCGGTCGAGCTGCTTGAGCAGGCTGTCGGCGGCACGGATGGATTCGCCGGAGTCGAACTCGATGTGCGCGTCGCGCACGGCCTGCAGGCTGAGCAGCGAGCCGTTCGGCCCCATGCCCAGCGCGCCGACCATCGACAGGGCGATCTTCGAAGCTTCCTGCAGGTCCTGGCCGGCACCGGAGGAGACTTCGTGGAAATACAGCTGCTCGGCGCCGCGGCCGGCCAGCAGCATCTGGATGCGGTTGCGCAGCTCGGATTCCATGTGCAGGCGCTTGTCCTCGACCGGGGTGACCAGCGTCACGCCCAGCGCCTGGCCGCGCGGCAGGATGGTGACCTTCTCTACACGCCCGGTTTTCAGCGCCGCGGCGACCAGTGCGTGGCCGGCCTCGTGGACGGCGATGCGCTTGCGATCGGTGGCGGACATGGGGGTGACACCCGAAGGCTGCTCACCGATTCGGCAGGTTTCCACCGCATCGACGAAGTGCGCCATGGTCACCGCCTTCGCTTCTCCACGGGCGGCCAGCAGCGCCGCATGGTTGACGATGTAGGCGATGGCGGCAGGCGTCAGGCCGACGGTGTTGCGCGCCAGCTGGGCGAAATCCAGATCCTGCTCGGCGCGAATCTTGTCGGTGTAGAGGCGAAACAGGGCTTCGCGATCCGCCAGCCCGGGCAGGCCCACGGCAATGGAGCGGTCGAAGCGGCCTTCGCGCACCAGGGCCGGATCCAGCGAGTTGGGGAAGTTGGTCGCACCGAGCACCAGTACGCCGCTGGCGCCGTCGAAGCCGTCCATCTCGGCGAGGAACTGGTTGATGATGCGGTTGCTCTCGGCATCGCTGGAGCGCTGCTGCTCGGCACGCTTGCCGATGCCGTCGATCTCGTCGATGAAGATGATGCACGGCGCCTGCTTGCGCGCCGTGCGGAACAGCGCCTTGACCTTCTGGATGCCCACGCCGAAATACATCGAGGAAAAATCGCTGCCGGTGACCTGGATGAAGCTGGCGTTGGATTCGGTGGCCAGCGCCTTGGCCAGCTGCGTCTTGCCGGTACCGGGCTCGCCGGTCAGCAGCACGCCTTTCGGCGGGCGGGCGCCCAGCGCGGTGTATGCAGCCGGATCGCGCAGGTAGGCGGTAACGTCGCTCAGTGCCTGCTTGGCCTCGCTCGCGCCGATCACGTCATCGAAACTGATGCCGCTGCCCTTGCGATGCACCTGGAACGCCTGGCTCTTGATCGCCAGGTAGGTCAGTGCGCCGGCCAGCAGGAGGAAGAAGGGCGCGTACGGCAACACCGTCTTGTACCAGGGGGTCTCGCCATCGGTTTCAAAGAGCGTCAGCGGGAACAGCTGGCCTTCGCGGCTGGCGTAGTGGTCGAGCATCAGTTGCGCGACGCGCCCGGACTGGTCCGGCACCCAGTAGCGCAGGCCGTCGTGCAGGCTGATGTAGACCGCATCCTTGCCCAGCGCGGCGCTGGCAATGGTTCCGCCACGCAGGTCGGCCATCAGCACGGACAGGTCGCGGCGATTGGCTTCCCAGGGATCGGTCGAGGTCTGCAGGGCCTCGAGCATGCTGGCCGCGGCGCCGGTGGCGGGCGTCGACGGAGCGGTGGGTCGCAGCTGCCAATAGGCGACGCAGGCGGCGATCAACAGCAGCAGGAAAACGGAGAGTACAGGGCCGCGGCGACCTTGTAGCAGGCGTGGTGTTTTCATTTCACATCCAATCGGGAAGCCCGATGTCTCGACAAACAACCGCCGGGGAGGCGGACCACAGTTGTTCACGGGAAAATCCCGCGGCGCCAATCGGATGGCGCAACACAGCTCGGACGTGTTGGATGCGATTTATATGCCGGACTGTGAATCGGGTCGTCGGACGCCGATAGCCGGCGAGGATACGGCAAGCGCCACCGTCGGAGCGGTCGCGCGACGAATGGCGGGCCAGTTTGCGACGAATGACCCGTTGGTCGTGGAACGAAACGGCAGCCTCGAAACTGGCTGTCGCTTAAGTGACCCGCAGCAGAGTTTGCAAGGCCCGTGCCTGCTACCGTTCGGCACCGCGGTCGCTCCATCACGAGCGGCCCGCAGGCACAAGCGACAGCGGCGCTGCCGATCAAGCCGCCAGGTCGCGCCATGCCGGGAACGTACAACAATAACGTCCGACGACGAGACACGATCATGCCAACCAAGAACAACAACGTTCGCGGCGCCCTTCTGGGCGCGCTGATAACCCTTCTGCCGCTCGCTCCGGCCAACGCCGCCGGCGAGAAAATCAACCTTCTGACCCAGAATTTCCCTCCGTTCAGCATGGCCGTCGATGGCAAGAATTTCGCGAAGGAGGGCGCAATCAACGGCATCGACGCCGAGGTCGTCGCCGAGCTGTTCAAACGGGCCGGCGTGCCTTACGAGATGACCCTGCGCTTCCCCTGGAGCCGCTTGCAGGACCTGGCGGAGAAGACGCACGGCTTTGGCGTGTTTTCCCTCAGCCGCACGCCCCAGCGCGAGCCGAAGTACAAGTGGGTTGGCCCGCTGAGCGAAATCCAGATCGTCTTGCTCAAGAACCCGGACAGTCCGATCCAGCTATCCAGCCTTGAGGACGCCAAGCAGTACCGCATCGGCTCGAAGGACGGCAGCGTCGGCAGCCAGTACATGATTACCCGCGGTATCGAGGTGCAGAGCTCGCTGATCGACACCCCGGCCAAGTTGAAGGCTGGCCAGTTCGATCTCTGGGCGACCACCAACCCTTCCGGTGAATACGAAGCGAAGCAGGCCGGTGTCGGCCCGCTGGCGGTGGCCCTGACGCTGAGCCGGGTCGACCTCTACCTGGCGCTGAACAAGGACACCCCCGACGAGGTTGTCGACAAGCTGCAGCGCACCCTCGACCAGATGAAGCAGGAAGGCCTGTTGCAACAGGCTGCGCGCCGCTACGTGAACTGAAGACAGCCCGCGGCGCGGCGGGCTTCAGCGCCGCTCGGAAATCGTCTCTGCGCTCAGCGCTCCGGGCTGCGCACCGAAATGCCCGAGCATGAAATTGGCCAGCTCTGCCACTTCCCGATCGTTGAAGTGCCGGTTGAAGGCCGGCATCAGGTGATGCCCGCTGGGGCCGTGCAGGGCGTCGCCGTCGAGGATGACCCTGACCAGATTCAGGCCCTGCGGGTCGTTCAGCGTGCGCAGGCCACGCAACGCGGCGTAGTCGCTCTGGCGGCCGCTGCCGTCCCACTGGTGGCAGCTGGCGCAGGCGTCGGCGAAGAGCTTCTGCCCCAGCGGGTGCTCGCTTTCGGTGGGCGGCTGACTGGCCAGTGAGCGGGCTTCGGGGCGTTTCACGTCCGCCGGCTGGGCGGGCACCGATTTGAGATAAACGACCATGGCCTGGATATCCTCGGGTGTGAGGTGGCGCAGGCTGTGGTTGACCACTTCGGCCATCGGCCCGCCCGCCACGCCGTAGCCCGGCGCGACGCCAGTAGCCATGTAAGCCGCCAGGGCGTCGTCCGGCCAGCCGCCGATGCCGCTCTGCTCGTCGCCGGTGATGTTCCAGGCGGCCCAGCCCTGGATGGTCGCGCCACCGAGCGCCTTGGAGCTCTGCTTCGCCTGCATGAAGTTGCGTGGCGTATGGCATTCACCGCAGTGCCCCGGACCTTCCACCAGGTAGGCGCCGCGGTTCCATTGCGCGGACTGCTGCGGGTCCGGCTCGAAGCGTTCGTCGTCGAGAAACAGCAGGTTCCACAGGGCGATGCCCCAGCGCTGGTTGAACGGAAAGCCGATGTCGTTCTGCCGGTTCGGCTGGTTCACCGGTTCCAGGCTGAACAGGTAGGCCTTGATGGCGAGGATGTCTTCGCGCGGCATCAGGGTGTAGGAGGTGTAAGGGAAGGCCGGGTAGTAGTGGCGGCCATCCGGGCCGACGCCCTTCTGCATGGCTTCGACGAACTGATCGTCGGTCCAGTTGCCGATGCCGGTTTCCTTGTCCGGCGTGATGTTGGTCGAGTACAGCGTGCCGAACGGCATTTCCACCGGCAGGCCGCCGGCGTAGGGCTTGCCGCCTTCGGTGACGTGGCAGGCCAGGCAGTCCGCGGCGCGGGTCAGGTATTCGCCGCGTTCGAGTAAGGCGTCGTCCGCCTGCTGCGCCAAGGCCGCCGTGCCGAACAGGGCCAGGGCAGCGCCCAGCAGGCTGCCGGTTGTGAATCGATTGTTCATGCTGGGACTCCTCAGATCACGTAGTAGCCGGCGCGCGCCAGGGGCAGGCGGCGGATGCGCGTGCCGTTGGCGGCCGCCAGGGCGTTGACCAGCGCCGGGGCGATCATCGCCGTGCCGGCCTCGCCGACCCCGCCGGGCGCCTCGCGACTTTCGACGATGTAGGTTTCCACTGGCGGCGCATCACTGATGCGCAACTGCCGGTAATCATGGAAGTTGGTCTGCTCGACGCGGCCCTCGCGCACGGTGATTTCGTTGAACAGCGCGGCCGACAGACCGAACAGGGTGCCGCCCTCGATCTGCGACTTGACCGATACCGGGTTCATCACCTGCCCGCAGTCGATGGCCACCACCAGTCGCTTGAGCCTGATGCCCTTGTCCTCGCTGACCTGCAGCTCGACCACGGTGGCGAGAAAGCTGCCAAAGACCTCCTGCACGGCCACGCCGCGACCGTGCCCGGCCTCGAGCGGTTCGCCCCAGCCGGCCTTTTCCGCAGCCAGACGCAGAACGCCCTGGGCACGGGGATGGCTGCCGAGCAGGGCCATGCGGTAGTCGACCGGATCCTGCTCGACGCTGCGGGCCACCTCGTCGATGAAGCTTTCCAGCATGTAGGTACTGCGCAGCGGGCCGACGCCGCGCCACCAGGACTGGTGCAGTGCCCGGGGTGGTACCGGCACGTAGTTCACCCGCAGGTTCGGCATCGCGTAGATCGGATGCATGGCGACTTCCACCGCATCGCCGTCCAGGCCGTTCTCCGGCACCGCCTCGGGCGCGAAACGGGCCAGCACCGAGGCGCCGGCGATGGTGTGGCGCCAGCCCTGCAGGCGGCCTTCGGCATCCAGCGCGGCGGCGAAGCGGTCGATGTAGTGCGGGCGGTACATGTCGTGGGTGGTGTCTTCCTCGCGGGTCCAGGTCAGCTTGATCGGATAATCGACCTGGGCCGCGATCGCCACCGCCTGGCTGATGAAGTCCACCTCCAGCCGCCGGCCGAAGGCGCCGCCGATGAGCTGGTTGTTGACGATCACCTGCTCGGCCGGACGCCCGGCGGCCTCGGCGGCGGCCGTCTGCGCGCGCACCGGCACCTGGGTGCCGACCCACAGCTCGACGGCGTCGGCGCGCACCTCGGCGACGCAGGTCATGGGCTCCAGCGCGGCGTGGGCGAGGAAGGGCATTTCGTATTCGGCTTCGAAGGTGTTGGCCGCGTCCTTGAGCGCCGCGTCGATGTCGCCCTGCTCGTTGGCGATGGCGCCGGGCTTGTCCAGCGCCTCCCTGATCTCGCGCTCCATCTGCGCCGAGTCGATGCCGGCGTTGTCGCCCAGCGCCCAGTCGATCTCCAGCGCGCGCACGCCGGCGAAGGCGGCCCAGGTGTGTTCGCCGATGACCGCCACGGCATTGTCCAGCCGCACCACTTCGATCACCCCCGGTATCTGCCGGGCCGCGCGTTCGTCGACCTCGCGCAGGGTGCCGCCGAGCACCGGGCAGGCGCGGATCGAGGCGTACTTCATGCCCGGCACCACCAGGTCGATGGTGAAGCGCGCGGTGCCGTCGACCTTGGCCGGTGTGTCCAGGCGCCGGGTCGGCTTGCCGATCAGCCTGTACTGATCGGCCGGCTTGAGCGGAATGTCTTCGGGGACCGGCAGTTTCGCGGCGTCCTCGACCAGCTCGCCATAGCCGAGGCTCTGGCCGTCCGGGCCCAGTACACGGCCATTCTCGGCGCGCAGCTGATCGGCGCCCACCTGCCAGCGCTGAGCGGCGGCCTGGATCAGCAGCAGGCGCGCCGCCGCGCCGGCCTGGCGCAGCGGCTCCCAGTTGCTGCGGATCGAGGTCGAGCCGCCGGTGGCCTGGAAATTCAGCAGCTTGTCGTTGTAGATCTGCTCGTTCGGCGGGGCTTCCTTGAGGGTGATCTGCTCGAGGCCGATCTCCAGCTCCTCGGCGACCATCACCGCCAGGCCGCTCTGCGCGCCCTGGCCCATCTCGATCTTCGGCACGGTGAAGGTGACCTGGCCGTCGCGGTCGATGCTGATGAAGGCATCCAGCGCCGTGGCGTTGGACATTGGCTGGTCTTCCGGGCCTTCGTTCAGGATCTGCTCGGCGAAGCTGCGTCCTGCGAACGGCAGGGTGAAACCGATCACCAGCCCGCCCAGGGCCAGGCTGCCGACCTTGAGCAAGGTGCGGCGCGAAGGGGATTGCAGGGTCGTGTCGGGTTGGCTCATCTCGCGCCTCCTCATGCCTGGGCGACGCGCTTGATGGCGCTGCGGATGCGGGTATAGGTGCAGCAGCGGCAGAGGTTGCCGGCCATGCCCTGGTCGATGGCGCGGTCGTCGGGCTGCGGATTTTGCTCCAGCAGGGCAACGGCGGACATTATCTGCCCGCACTGGCAATAGCCGCACTGCACCACCTCATCCTCCAGCCAGGCCTGTTGCACCTTCCGGCCGAGCTCCGTGTTGCCGATGCGTTCGATGGTGACCACCTTGCGGCCCTTCACCTCTCCGACCGGCAAGACGCAGGCGCGCGCCGCCTGGCCGTCCAGGTGCACGGTGCAGGCGCCGCACTGGGCGATACCGCAGCCGTACTTGCTGCCGGTGAGCCCGAGCACGTCGCGCAGGACCCAGAGCAGGGGCATGTCTTCGGGCACGTCGACCTGAAGGTCGGCGCCGTTGATGGAAAGTGTCAGCATGGAACAGGGACCTCACGTCAGGCTCGGAAACGGCGCGCTTATGTCTGGTTGGATGCGCGCCTTAGAACGAGACAACGAAAGAGGCGAAAGTTGCCCGTCCGGCGCGAATCAAGCGCCGGACGGGCCAAGGCTGAGCCAGGAGCGAGTCCTTCCCTGTAGAGCGACGGTGTACGGCTCTACTTTTCCACGAACGCCCGCTCGATGACGTAATCACCCGGTACGCCCTGGCTGGGCGAGGCCTGGAAGCCCAGGGCATCGAGCTGGCCGGTGAGGGTGTCGAGCATCGCCGGGTTGCCACAGAGCATCACGCGGTCGGTCTCGGGGTTCAGCCGCGGCAGGCCGAGGTCGTCGGTGAGCTTGCCGGTCTCGATCAGCGTATTGATGCGGCCAGTTTGGCGGAACGCCTCGCGCGTCACCGTCGGGTAGTAGAGCAGCTTGGCCCGCACCGCTTCGCCAAGGAATTCGTGCGCCGGCAGTTCCTGGGTGAGGTAGTCGTGGTAGGCCAGCTCGCTGACCTCGCGCACCCGTGCACGAGCACGATCTTGTCGAAACGCTCGTAGGCTTCCGGATCGCGGACGATGCTCATGAACGGCGCCAGCCCCGTGCCCGTGCCCAGCAGGTAGAGGTGCTTGCCGGGCCTGAGGTCATGCATCACCAGGGTGCCGACCGGCTTGCGGCTGACGATGAGCGAGTCGCCGACCTTCAGGTGCTGCAGGCGCGAGGTCAGCGGGCCGTCTGGCACCTTGATACTGAGGAATTCCAGGTGCTCGTCGTGGTTGGCGCTGACGATGCTGTAGGCGCGCATCAGCGGCTTGCTGTCGACTTCCAGGCCGATCATCACGAAATGGCCGTTCTCGAAGCGCAGCGCCGGGTCGCGGGTTGTGCGAAAGCTGAACAGGGTGTCGTTCCAGTGATGCACGGATAGAACGCTTTCGGTGCCGAGTGCAGACATGGGGGCCTTCCTCTCTCGTGGGTTGAGTCGATCAGAACAGGATCAGCAGCAGGCTCGTCGCCAGCAGCAGCGCGGCGCTGAGCAGGGCCAGGTGGGCGAAGGGCTGCCAGCCCTGGGCAAACAGGTCGCCGACACGGGTGCGCATGCCGAGCGCGGCCATGGTCAGCAGCAGGCAGGCCTGCGAGCCGGCGACCAGCGCCTCGCGCAGCGCAGCCGGCAGCCAGCCGAGGCTGTTCAGCGTGAACAGGCCGAGAAAGCCGAGCAGGAACAGCGGGAAGTCCGGGCTGCCCGGTTCCTGCCGACGCAGCAGCAGGCCGATCACCAGCACCAGCGGCGCGAGCAGGGCGACGCGCAACAGCTTGGTCAGGGTCGCGACGTCGCCAGCGGTCTCCGAGACGAGATATCCGGCACCGGCCGCTTGGGCGACGTCATGGATGCTGGCGCCGAGCAGCAGACCGCTGTCGAGCGCATCCAGCCCGAGCAGGCCGGTCAGCGGCGGGTAGAGCAGCATCGACAGCGTGCCGAGGACCGTCACGCCGACCACCACGGCGAGCAGCCGGCGCTCTTCCAGGCGCCCCGCCGGGATCACCGCCGCCACGGCAATCGCTGCCGACACGCCGCAGATCGCCACCGCCGCGCCCGCCACCAGGCTGTGCAGGGTCGGCAGTCGCAGCAGCCGGCCGAGCAGCAGCGCCAGGCCGAGCACCAGCGGCACCGTGACGAGCACCAGCAACAAGGGCCGCGCACCGACCGCCTCCAGCTGCGCGACGCCAATGCGCGCGCCGAGCAGCGCCACACCGATGCGCAGCAGTTGCCGGCTGCACAACGCCACGCCCGGTTGCATGCGTGCCTCACTGCCCTGGCTGGCGAAACCCAGGCCGAGCAGCAACACCATCAGCAGCGCGGGCGCGCCGTAGTGTTCGGCAAGAAAGCTGCCGGCCAGTGCCAGCACCGCACACAGGGCCAGGCCCGGGTAGTGCTTGCGGCACAGCGCGACGGGCGGGGCGAGCGCTTCGAGCCGGGCATTCATGCCGGATCGCCCAGATCACGTAGGTAGGCCCAGGGGTACAGGCCGCGGAAATGACCGTCGCTGAAATACAGCTGCAGACCGCTGATGCCGGACAGTTCCAGGCGGTTCACGCCGACCTCGGCGTCGATCAGCGTCAGCGCGCCGGTCTGCTGGAGGCGTTGGCAATTGGAGCAGGCACAGGCCCGCCGCAGCGTCAGGCAGCTGATGCGGCTCTGCGCGCCATCCGGCCAGGTCAGTTCGAGCACGCGCTGGGCCTTGCGCAGGCGGATCTCTCGGGGTGGGTCGATCGGCCGTTGGGGCTGTGCGATGGGGAACGTGGCGTCTTGATTCGATGCGGTGAAGGCGTTCATGAAACCCTCCGGGCCTGCGGCCTCTAGCGAATTAACGGTGTGACGAGGCCGCGCGGCAGGGGGCGCCGGGCCGCTACTGATGAGCAGCGTGGGCGCTTCCTGGCTGCGCACGGAGCGTTCCGGCGTGTCCAGCGGGCGGGCGCTGCCGAGCGTGGCGGCACTGACCGTGACCAGGGCCAGTACGCCGTGGCGCAATCCACTCGTCATGACAAGTTGGGGCATGCTTCAGCGCTCCAGAAAGGCCAGCTTGCCGCCCTTGTCCACCCAGGTTTCGGCCTCGGCCAGCGGCGAGGCGCTCTGGGTGATCACCGGCCAGACTTCGGCCAGCTCAGCGTTGAGTTCGAGAAAGTGTTGTTGGCCTTCGGGCAAGGCGTTGTCGGCGAAGATCGCATCGGCCGGGCATTCCGGCGCGCAGAGGCTGCAGTCGATGCAGGTCTCGGGGTTGATGACGAGAAAGTTCAGGCCTTCGTGAAAACAGTCGGCCGGGCAGACTTCCACGCAGTCGGTGTATTTGCAGCGGATGCAGTTCTCTGTAACGACATAGGTCATTTCGTTCTCCTCGAAACCACTGCGCTTGCGGATGCTGCGTTGAAGGCGGCGCGCGGGATGCTCATTTACGGCCTGTAAACTCCGCTCCCGCGCGCGACCTTCGCCTTGGCTGGGCGCCCCCGCCCCGCTGCGCTCGTGACGTTTCGGCTTCAAGTGCCGTGCAACAAAAAGCGCGTAAAAATCAGGCCGCGGCGTCGAGTTTCGACATGGCCCAGCGGGCGAGCTTGCGGACGTCCGGGTCGGGGTCGTCCATGGCCAGTTCGACGAAGGGGCGGCCATCGTTGTGTGCGATGGCGCCCAGCGCGCCGATGGCGGCCTTGCGCAGGTTGCTCATCGGGTCGCGGGCGCAGACGCCGAGCGCCGGGATCGCGCCCACCGCACCGAGCTTGCCGAGCGCATCGACGGCCTTTTCCCGGACCTGCCAGAAACTGTCGTGCGTGGCCTCGACCAGGGGCTGCAGTGCGGCCTGGTAGTCGAGCTTGCCGATGCTCACAGCGGCCTCGACGCGCACCTGCCAGTGTTCGTCGCGCAGGATGCCGATCAGCGCCGGGCCGACCTGTTCGGGCGCGGCATAGACCAGCGCGCCGGTGGCGGCGCGGCGGACGTCGGCGTCGTCGTCGTGCTGCGCCCGCTCGATCAGCGCCGGCAGATTGGCCGGCTGCTTGAGCCAGCCGATCACAGCCACCGCTTCGCGGCGCACGCCCGGGTCGGCGTGCTGCATCCGCACCAGGGCCGGCGCCTGCGCCTGTGGATGGCGCAGCGGCTTGAGCGCACGGAGGATGCCGGCGACGACGAAGGGATCGTCGCTGCCGGCCAAGGCTTCGAGCAGCGGCAGCGCGGCGGCGGGGTCCTTGAGGTCCGCCAGCGCGTGGGCGGCGGCGTTGCGCACCACCTCGTCGCTGTCCTGCAGGGCGGCGATCAGGGCGTCGGCGATGTCGGCAGCGTCGAACTCGTCGACCACCTTGGCCGCCTCCTGGCGCACCGACGGGTCCGCGTCGTTCAGCGCCAGGATCAGCAGCTCGGCGGCTTCCGGTTCGCCGCTGTCGACCAGCTCGAGCACGGCCACGCGGCGGATGCCGGGATCGCTCGAGGTCAGGTTGGTGGCGATGTCCTGCAGCAGTGGGTCGTCGTAGGTTTTCATCGGTCGGCCCTCAGCGCAGCAGGTAGGGAATGTTCACTGTCACCGCATCGGTCGGGCAGTCCGCCTCGCAGGGCATGCAGTACCAGCATTCGTCGTACTTCATGTGCGCCTTGCCGGTGTCCGGGTTGATCCACAGGACGTCCAGCGGGCAGACGTCGATGCAGACACGGCAACCCTTTTCGGCGATGCATTTTTCTTCGTCCACGATGACCGGGACGGCGGAACGGTGGGTGGCGACGGGCATGGTTGATCTCCTCGGTACGGTCGGCTGGGCTGCCGGCCTGTAGGGGCGAATTCATTCGCCCATGGCATCAGGTGTCGGGCGAACGAGTTCGCCCCCACGGTCAGGCATTGGCGGCCTTCTTCACGCGCAGGCGGTTGTAGGCGTCCTTCTCTTCGCCGAGCGGCACGATGTAGTCGGCGATGGGTCGCTTGCCGTGGGCCATCTGGCCGTTGGCGTCCTTGAACAGGCGGGTGTGGCAGAACCACTCGGCGCTGTTCTGCTCGGGGTGGTCGACGCGGTAGTGGTACAGCCCCCAGCGCGACTCGGTGCGGTACAGCGAGGCGCGGGCGGCCATCTCGGCACAGTCGATGATCGACTGCACTTCCAGCGCACGGAGCAGTTCGTGCGGGTCTGCGGCGGCCAGCCGTGGGACGTCCTCGCGCACGGCGAGGATGCGTTCCAGGCCGATCTCCATCTTCTTGGTCACCTTCGGCGGCTGCAGGTAGTCGTTCACCAGGCGGCGGACCTTGTATTCCATCTGTTCCGGCGGGATGCCGTCGGTGACGTTCAGCGGTGCCTGAATGCGGGCGAGTTCGGCAGCGATGAAGGCTTCGTCCAGCTGGGGTTCGGCGCGGTCCTTGACGAAGGCCGCTGCGCTCTCGCCGCAGATCTGCCCGTAGACGAAGGCGCCGAGCATGTAGTTGTGCGGCACCGAAGCCATGTCGCCGGCGCAGAACAGCCCGGGCACGGTGGTCGCGCCGGTCTCGTCGGTCCACACGCCCGAAGCCGAGTGGCCCGAGCAGAAACCGATCTCGGAGATGTGCATTTCCACCATGCGCTGGCGGTAGTCGATGTGCCGGCCTTCGTGAAAGCGCCCGCGTGAAGGCCGCTCGTTGGTGTGCAGGACGGTCTCGATCTCTTGAATCGTTTCCTCGGCCAGGTGGTCGAGCTTGAGGAACACCGGGCCGGTGCCGGATTCGAGCTCCTTGAAGAACTCCAGCATCATCTGCCCGGACCAGTAGTCGCACTCGATGAAGCGCTCGCCGTAGGCGTTGGCGGTGAAGCCGCCGAGCGGGCCGGTGACATAGGCACAGGCCGGGCCGTTGTAGTCCTTGAGCAGCGGGTTGACCTGGAAGCACTCGAGGTTGGCCAGGTCCGCACCGGCGTGGTAGGCCATGGCGTGGCCGTCACCGCAGTTGGCCGGGTTCTCGTAGGTGCCGAAGAGATAACCCGAGTTCGGCAGGCCGATGCGCCCGGCGGCACCGGTGGCCATGATCACCGCTTTGGCACGGATGATGATCGGCTCGGCGGTGCGGGTGTTCACCCCGATCATGCCGGCGATGTTGCCGTCCGGGTCCTTCAGCAGGCGGGTGGCGATGAAGCGGTTCTCGATGTCCACGCGCACCCGGCGCAGGCGGCGGTAGAGGATCTTCTTGACGTTGTGGCCCTCCGGCATCGGCAGCACGTAGGTGCCGAGGTGGTGAACCTTCTTCATGTCGTAGTCGCCGGTCTCGTCCTTCTGGAAATGCACGCCCCAGGCGTCGAGCTGCTCGATCATCGAGAACGAGCGCGTGGCGTAGGCCATCAGCGCCGGCTGGTGAACGATGCCGTCGTTGGCGATGGTGATTTCCTTGACGTACTGCTCGGGCGTGGCGTGGCCGGGCACGACCGCGTTGTTCAGGCCGTCCATGCCCATGGAGATCGCCCCGGAGCGCTTGACGTTGGCCTTCTCCAGCAGCAGCACCTTGAGCGTCGGGTCCTGCTCCTTGACGGTGACCGCAGCCATCGGGCCGGCGGTGCCACCGCCGATCACCAGCACGTCGGTTTCGATGACGGGAATGTCGTGAATCGTGGTCATGGTGGTCTCCTCTATTTCCGGTCGACCCGGAACTGGTACTTGAAGGCGTCGCCGCGGTAGCACAGGTATTCGAAATCGATCGGCCGACCGCTGCGGTCATGGGTCAGCCGCTCGACGCGCAGGATGGGTTCACCGGCCTTCAGGCCGAGGTAGGGCTGGTGTTCGTCGTCGGCCAGGGTGGCGTCGAGGCCGATGGCGGCATGGCCGAGGCCGATGCCGAAGCGGTTCTCCAGCAGCGGGAAGATGTCGCCGGACAGGTCCAGGCCGAACAGGCGCTGGCCGATGTCCAGGGGAAGTAGCTGTGCTCCAGGCACACCGGGGCGCGGTTGAGAAAGCGCACGCGCTTGACCTCGACCACATCCGCGCCGGGCGCGAGGTTCAGCGCGGCGGCCGCCGGCTTGGGTGGCTTGCGCTCCTGAATCGACAGCAGCCGCGCGGGTCGCTTCGTAGCCCTGGGCGGCCATGGCCTCGCCGAAGCCCCTGCAGGCGCTGCACGTTCTGCACCGCCTTGGGCTTGCTGACGTAGGTGCCCTTGCCCTGGGCGCTGAACACCAATCCTTCGTTGTGCAGGTCGCGCAGCGCCTGGCGGATGGTGATGCGGCTGACGCCGAAGGCGGTCATCAGCTCGTTTTCCGAGGGCAGCCGTTCATGCACGGCATAGTCGCCTTCGAGGATCTTGCGTCTGAGGGTGTCGCGGATCTGCACGTACAGTGGCAGTGGCGACTGACCCGGGGCGAGCGGTTCGAGGCGGCTCATGGGCGTGGCTCCAGCCTGTCATGACAGGTCATGTCGAGCGTGGGCGCAGGCAAGGGAAGGGTATGCATGGCTCAGCCTCCGTTCTGCTGCTGAAAGGCGCGCAGGGTTTCCTGGCGGATCAGGTCCAGGCACTGGCGCTTGTAGTCGATGAAGGCAGGGTCGGTGAGCAGGCTCTGCTCGCGCGGTCGCGGCAGCTCGACGCGGATGTCGGCGATGATCCGCCCGGGGCTGGCGCTCATCACCACGATGCGGTCGGAGAGGAACACCGCCTCGTCGATGTCGTGGGTGACAAACACCACGGTGTTTCTGAACTCGCGCCAGATCTCCAGCAGGTTCTCCTGCATCATGATCCGGGTCTGCGCGTCCAGTGCGCCGAACGGCTCGTCCATCAGCAGCACGCTGGGGTAGTTGGCCAGCGCGCGGGCGATGCCGACGCGCTGCTGCATGCCGCCGGACAGGGTGCCGGGGTAGGCGTCCTCGAAGGCGGCGAGCCCCACCAGCGAAAGGAAGGTGCGCGCCACGCCGGTGGCCTCGTTCCGCGAGGCGCCGGCCATCAGCGGGCCGAAGGCGACGTTCTCGCGCACCGTTTTCCAGGGGAACAGCGAGTGCTGCTGGAACACCATGCCGCGGTCCGGGCCGGGTCCGGCGATGGGCTGACCGTCGACGGTCAGCTCGCCGCGGGTGGGTTTGACGAAGCCGGCGATGGCGTTCATCAGGGTCGACTTGCCGCAACCCGAGGGGCCGAGCAGGCAGACGAACTCGCCGGGGCGAATCTCCAGGCTGGCCTGTTGCACCGCGGCGCGCTTGCCGCCGGCGTGGTCGAATTCGATGGACAGCGCACGCACGCTGACATGGCCGCGCCCTTCGCCCTTGGCCGCGGCCTTGGCGCGCAGTCGGCCGTGATCGAGCACGGCGAGGCGGTTGTCGGAGACGATGGCATTCATGACCGGCCCCCCCTGCTGCTGCCAGCGCAGCAGAGGCACGCAGGCCTTGCGCACGAGCAGCGTGCAGAGCGTGCCGAGCCCGCCGATGGTGAGCATGCCGATGATGATTTCCGGGTACTTGACCAGGGTGTAGCTGGTCCAGGTGAAGTAGCCGATGCCGTATTGGCCGCTGATGATTTCGCCGGCCAGCAGCGAGAACCAGGCTACGCCCATGCCGATCGCCAGGCCGGCGACGATGCTTGGCATCGCACCGGGAATCACCACGTGCCAGAGGATCGCCCGGTCGCTGGCGCCCAGGCTGCGGGCGGCACGCACCAGCACGTCCGGCGTCTGCTCTACCCCGTGCACGGTGTTCAGCACGATGGGGAAGAAGGCGCCGAGAAAGGTGATGAAGACGATGCTCGACTGCTCGGTTGGCAGCATCAGGATCGCCAACGGAATCCAGGCCACCGCCGGAATCGGCCGGAACAGCTCGATGTAGGGCAGCAGGATGTCCTCGGCCCAGCGCGAACGGCCGATCAGCACGCCGCAAAGGACGCCGAGCACCACGGCGTAGGCATAGGCAAGCGCGATGCGTTCCAGGCTGTGGACGATGTGCAGGTAGAACTCGCTGCTGCCCAGCTGCTGGATCAGCGTCTGGCCCACCAGCAGCGGTGCCGGCACGTTCTCGAAATTGATGAACAGGTTGAAGCCCGTGGCGGTCGCCAGGTGCCAGATCAGCAAGGCTGCCAGCAGCGCCAGCACGCGCACCAGGTAACGCCCGGCCATCGGCGGTAGGCGACGCGGCGCGGAAGGGGTGGCAACCGGCGCTGGCTGGGGAGCCGGCGCAGCGGTCAGCAGCGGCCGGTCGGCCTCTGGCGTTGCCGGATCGCTATCGAACAGGGGGGTCGGTTTGACGCTCATGCGGTCACTCCTCGGCTTGAGGCGGGCCCATGGCACGGGCCGCGCAGGGGCTCAGTCCAGCATCGCCACGGGTGCATCGGTCAGCAGGGCGCTGCCGCCGTGCTGGGCGATGTGCTGCTCCGAGTCGCTTTTCTTCATGAAGGCCAGCACCTCGCCGCTGGCGTCCTTGACCAGGTAGGCCGCCTTGCCGAACAGCTTCAGGCCGGTGAGGTTGTCGTAGACGTAGGTGGCGTTGATGGTTTCGCCAGACGCCTTGGCGTCGGCTTCGGCGGCGAGCATGGCGGCGGTGCTGTCGTAGGCGACGATGCCCTGGTCCCGGAACCAGATCTCCGCCGGTTTGCGCCCTGGCGCGCGGGCGACCGGGCTGACCGCGCTGGCGACCGCGGCGGCGTAGTCCAGGCCCATGTCGGCGTAGGCCTTCTTCAGGTAGCTGTCGTCGATCCAGCTGGCGAAATCCAGATCGGGGATCTGCATTTCCTGCTGCAGCAGGGCGTGGTCGTATTTCATCGCCTCGACCCACTGCGGCTTGATGCTGGCCTCCATGGTCGAAATGCCGCCCTGGCTGAAGTAGAGGTAGAGCACCTCCTTCTCCACGCCGGTCCATTCGGCGACCTTTTCCGCAGCGCGCCGTGGGTCTTCGCTGATCCATTGCTGCGCGGCCAGGGTGGCCTTGAGCACGCCCTCGACCACCTCGGGGTACTGCCGGGCGAAGTCGTCGCGCACCACGATGCCGTGGAAGGTGGGGATGCCGGCCTCGCTGCCGTCGTAGATCTTCCGCGCGGTGCCGCGGAATTCCATGATCTCGGACCAGGGGCAGAAGTCGGCATGCGCGTCGATCTTGCCGGCGGCAATGTTCGCCGCGCCCACCGGTGGGCTCTGGTTGACCAGCGTCACCTTGTCGGACAGCCCAGCGTCGCGCAGCACCTTCAGCGTCATGCCCCAGGCCGCACTGCCGACCGGCGTTGAGAGGCTCTTGCCGGCGAGGTCGGCAAGCGACTGCACGGGTGAGTCCTTGGTACCACGATGCCGTTGCCGGTGCCCTTGAGGTTGTAGCCGGTCACCGCGATGAAGCGCGTCTGCTGCTTGCCGGTGGCCTGGAACTTGGCGCCATTGACGATCAGCGGGTAGTCGCCCATGACACCGAAGTCGAGCTTGCCGGCGAGCATCTGGTTGGTGATCGGCGGGCCGGAATCGTAGTCGCGAAACTCGATCCGGTAGTCGGCGTCCGCGTACTTGCCCGTGTGCGGCAGGTGCTTGTTCAGCAGGTCGAGTTTCTCCAGCACGATGCCGCCGGAAACGGTGTTGGTGACCATGCTCTGATGGCCGATACCGATGCGGATGGTTTCCGCTGCCAGCGGGCCGCTGAACAGCAGGACGGATCCGAGTAACGAGGTCGCAAGCAGGCTATTCCGGTTGTCCATTTGTCTTCACCTTGGCGGTTGAGCAACTTGTACTAACAGGGCATGACGCCTGCTTTTGAAGGTGCACCGGCTGTGCCAGAACGCCGCGGCTCGGAACTATGTCCCTGTTTTGGGAATGGATTTCGGCCTGCGGTTGACTACTTGATCAGGCGGCTGCCCAGGGCTTCGGCGCCCGCCGATGGTGCGCACCGGGTCACGCCGTCCCAACGCGGCGCAGCCGGTGATGCCGCGGTTAGAACAAGTGGAACAAGTCGAGAGAGGTCGCCGCTGGGGGCGGATGAGGGGGTTTGTCGAGGGCGCTGACGAGGCTTGGCGAGGCGTTCCGATGAGCGGCCTGCTAGGCGTCGGCTGCCGCGCGCAATTGCTGCGATTCCATAGTAAATAGGCTGGCTTTTCGTACCCAGAGCAGTACCCGCCCCATGTCCACCCTCACCGAACTCGCGCAGCAGATCGCGGCGCTATATCCGTTGCACGACAAGACCGCCGGCAAGCGCTACCGCATCGTCAGTCAGCTGGCCGGAACCACCGAGCTGGAGGAGATCAGCGGCGTGCCGCGCTACGTCGACACCTGCCAGCTCGCCGACACCACCCTGTGGGAAAACCGCGTCGCCAGCTGAGCGACGCGGCGGGGGCTCACGCCACGGGCGACGCCGGAGGCTGCAGCAGCTCGGCGATGTCCACCTGGTCCATCTGCTCGGGCTTGAGATGGCGGGCGCCGTAGGTCAGGTGCAGCCCGGAGGTGAGGAACAGGGCGAACAGGTCGGCGTCGATGTGGCCGCTGTCGCGCAGGCCGGCCAGGATGCGAAGCGACTCGCTCAGCGGCTTGGCCTGCTTGTATGGGCGATCACAGGCGGTCAATGCCTCGAAGATGTCGGCGATGGCCATGATCCGCGCCGGGATCGACAGCTGTTCCGGCCCCAGTTGGCGCGGGTAGCCGGTACCGAGCAGCGTCTCGTGATGCGTGCCGGCGTATTCGGGCACGCGTTGCAGGTTGCGGGGAAAGGGCAGGTTCTCCAGCATCACGATGGTCTGCACGATGTGTTCGTTGACCGTGAACCGCTCTTCGGCCGTCAGCGTGCCGCGACGCACGCTCAGGTTGTACAGCTCGCCCAGATTCGCCTGGTATTCGGGCACCGTCATCTTGAATCCGTAGCGAGGGTCCTGGGCTTTGGTCGGCGGGCGTGGGATGCGGTGTTCGGGTTTGTCCGCCAATAGCCGTTCGGTAGTTGGCAAAGGCGGACGCGGGACGTCTGCCAAGCGCGCCGCCTCTTCGTGCGAAATCCCCAGACGATCATCGAAATGGCGGGTCCAGCCCTGTTCGCCGATCCGCTGCAGGCGCTCGATGGTTTCCGGCGCCATCTGCTCGCCTCCGATGTTGCAGGCGGCGACGAAGGCGAATTCGTCATGCAGCCGAGCGACCGTCTCGGCGTGGCGGGCCTCCACGGTTTCGCTCGGTGCGCCGGCGGCCAGTGCCTGGAGGCGCTCGATCATGGCGTCACGCAGAAGCACTTCGAAACGCAGGCGAATCTCGTGGATGCGGTTGTAGAGCGTTTCCAGCTTGGTCGACTTGTCGACGAGGTGCTCGGGCGTGGTGATCTTGCCGCAGTCGTGCAGCCAGGCGCCGATGCGAAACTCCCGCCACTGCTCCTCGGTCTCGAACCGGAACGCCGCCAGCGGGCCCTGCTCGGCGGCGCTGGCCTGCTCGGCCAGCAACATGGCGAGCTCCGGCACGCGGGCGCAGTGCCCGCCAGTGTGTGCGCTCTTGGCGTCGATGGCGCCAGCGAGAATCTCAATCATGGCGTCGATCAGCGCCGTCTGTGAGTCGATGAGGTTCTGGTTTTCGAGGGCGACGGCCGACTGCGACGCCAGCGCTTCGACGAACCTCAGATTCTGGCGGGAGAAGCGGGTCGGTGTGCGAGTCGTGGGGTCCATGGCATTCATGAACTGCAGAACGCCCAGTACCTCGCCGCTGTGGCCAACCAGCGGCACGCAGAGCATCGATACCGTCCGATAGCCGGACTCCAGGTCGAAGTGCCGTGTACCGGAGAGGTCGAAGCGATCCTCGCGGTAGACGTCATCGATGACCACGGTTTCCTTGCGCAGCGCCACATAGGTCGACACGTGCTGCTCGTTGGGCTGTCCGGTGACCGGGTCGTGCAGCGGCAACTCGAAGGCAGGCAGCGGGTCGGCCTTCGAGCGCTGGGCAAAGCGCAGGCTGTCGTGATCGGTCATCAGGTAAAGGGTGGCGGCATCGGCGTTACAGATACGCTTGCCCTGCAGGAGGATGTGCTGGAGCAGTCGGTGCCTGTCACGCTCGGAGGACAGCAGCAAACCATTCTCGACCAGGCCGGCGAGCTTTTCCTGAGCCTGTTCGAGGGCGTGGTTCTGTGCCTGCAGGGAGCGGCGCATAGCATCGTGCTGGTGGTGCAGATCGTCCAGTTCGCGGATCGGCGAGGCGGGGCGCTCGCGGCTGCTGAAGTCGAGCTCGCGGATGCGTCTGGCATCTTCGGCGAAGGCATGCAGTGAGCGGCGCAGCGTCGCCAGGCCACCGAACAAGAGCGGCAGGCCAAAAAACATGATCAGCAATTCGGTGAGCAGCAGGCGGCGAAGATCGAACCATTCGAAGCCAACCAGCATCAGAGCCGGTACGGTTGGCAGGAGCACGAAGGTGGCAACGAGCACTGCGGCCCAGGTTTCGTAGCTGAGCTTGTATTTGCTGGAGGTCATACTGCATCCTGCGGCGGTTACTTGACGGATGTGCCAGAAATGATGGCGACCACACCACGCGGCGGCAGGTGCGCCATGTCGCAGGCCTTTGGCCAGCTAGGGAGAGTACATTGATCATGGTCTCGAAGATGGATGCAGTGTCGAAATTTGCCCGAACAGTACTCGTCCTTGGCCTGTTGGCCGTGCCGGCTTGGGCGACGGCGGAGGATGTCGTGGGCGAGCCGGTCGGCTACATCATGAAGGTACAGGGTGAAGCCAGCGTCACCAGCCGAGGTCAGACCATCGAAGCGCGCGTCGGCCAGGCGATCATACCCGGCGCGACCCTGCGAACCGGCCCCGGCGGCGCGATGGGCGTGACGCTGAGCGACAATACGGTGATGTCGTTCGGGCCGAACAGCGAATTCATCCTCGACGACTACGCGTTCGAGCCGGCCCGCGAGGAGCTCAGGCTCAGCGCCCGTATCACCCAGGGCACGCTCAACTTCATCTCCGGGGTGATCGCCAAGCTCAAGCCCGAGGCGGTCGAGCTGAAGACGCCGACCGGCACCATCGGTGTGCGCGGCACGCATTTTCTGGTCAAGGTCGGCGAGTGAGGCGAATGCGACGAAACCTGCTGGGGCTGTGCGGCTTCGTCATGCTGGCTTCGGGTTGTGCCACCGGGGACTACGTTGTCCTCCTGGAGAGCCCCGACGGTACGACGGGTGCGGTGGTCATCGATGATGCACGCGGCCAGACGCGACTCGATCGTAAGCATCAGGGCGCGAAGATAGGCTCGCTGGGCATCGGTGCCGGGCCTTTCGAGGTCGGCGATCTGCGCATCGCCCGCGATTTTTCCGAGGCTCTTGCGGCGCAGCCGGTACTGCCGCAACGCTTTCAGCTGTACTTCGAGATCGGCAGTGCCGAGCTCACCGGAGCCGTCTAAGCAGGCCATCGAGCATGTTGTCGAGGCGATCCGCCTGCGCGGTCCTTCGGCGGTGTCGGTGATCGGGCATACGGATACCCTCAGCGGGCCGCTGTGGAACGAGCAGCTTGGTCTGATCCGCGCCACAGCGGTTGCCGAGCTGCTGCGCAGCCGGCACATCGAGGTCATCGATCTCCGGGTCGCGTCCCACGGCGAGCGGAACCTGCTGATCCCGACACCAGACGGCGTGTCCGAGCCGCGTAACCGGCGGGTCGAGATCAGCGTGCGCTGAACGCGCCTACTTCGCCGTCATCACGATGCGTTCGCTGCACACCCCCGCCCGAAGTCGCTCCAGCTGGAAGCTCACCAGACCATCGTCTGGCCGCTGTGCCTGCAACTGTTCGAACGCAGACCGTGCGCGGTCGCTGTCGGTCGCGATCAGGGCGAACGCCGCCTCGTAGGCTTCGTCGGGCATTGACTCGCAGGGTTCGTAGAGGCGGATGGGGGCCGCCTTGCCTTTGAGCTGTACGTCGCCGATCGGCCGCATCGGCTGGGCCGGATTGGCGTCGCGGATCGCCTGCGAGACGCACAGGTCGGTACCCAGGTGCCGATTGAGATTCTCCAGGCGTGCAGCAACGTTGACCGCATCGCCCAGCGCGCGGTAGTCGAACAGCGTGGATCCCCCGAAATTACCGACGACCACCTCCCCGCTGTGGACCCCGATGCGGGTGCAGCCAAGGGCGACACCGGCCGCTTGCCGGGCGGCGGCGTGCTCGCGGGTGAAACGGCGGATTTCCAGGGCGCAGGCGAGGGCGCGGCGCTGATGATCGGGCTGGGCGAGGGGGGCGGAGAAGAGGATCGCCATGCCGTCGCCCATGATGCGCTCCAGCGTCCCCTCGTGACGAAAGGCAATCTGGATGATGCCGTCCAGGTAGTCGTTGAGCAGGCTGACCACGCGCTCAGGCGGCTGGCCATCCATCAGGCGGGTGGAATCCGTCAGGTCGGTGAAGACGAAGCTGCAATGTCGGCGCTCACCGCCCAGGCGCAGTTGCTCGGGGTGGCGCACCAGATACTCGACGAGGTTGGGCGAGATATAGCGGGAAAAGGCACCGCGGACCCAGCGTTGCTGGCGCTCGCTGGCGAGGTGGCGGGCAATGCTCGCACCCAGGTAGGCAAGCAGCAGGCCGATGGAGGGATTGAAGGCATCGAGCAGCAGGCCGTGCCGTGAATAAGCCCACCAGGCGCCAAGGTTGAGCGTGGCGAGCAGGGTGGTGGCCGTGAGCGCACCGGTCAGCGCGCCAGTACCGAGCGTCAGCGCACAGAGCAGCAGTGCGGCGAGCAACAGGGTCGCGGCTTCCAGCGGCGCGGCCCAATGAGGGCGTTGCAGCGGGGTGCCCGACAAGGCCTGCTCGATCGCCTGGGCATGCACCTCCACACCGGGAATCATGCCCCCGAGGGGACTGAAGCGCAGATCCTGCAGGCCCTGCGCCGAACTGCCGACGAGCACGACGGCGCCTTTCACGTGCGGGGCGGCGTGCCCCTCGAGAACCTGCCAGGCGGGTAGGCGTTGCGCCGACATGTCCTCGCGGTAATGAATCCAGAGCTCGCCACGTCGGTTGGTCGGCAGCCGAAGGTTGCCAATTCCCAGCTCGGACAATGCCCCGTGCCGGTTAGCGTCGACGCGGTAGAGGGACTGCTGCAGATAGACGCGCAGCGCTTCAGCGGTCAACGAAGGCCAGAGATGGTCACCGACTCGGATCATCAATGGAACGCGGCGTACCACGCCGTCCTGGTCGGACTCGAACGTCATCGCGCCAGTGCCCAAGGCGTTGCGGCCCAGGGCCGACAAGGGGACGACGGCACCGGCATAGCCGGGCACGCTGGGCGCGCCGGCCTCGGCGGTCAGCCGAACCGCGAACCGGCTTTGCGGAAGGTTGGAGGTGGGGGTGCGAGTCGCAGCGAAACCGAGCACGGCGGGTTGCTGTGCCAGCGCGGTGGCGAAGATTTCGTCCGGGTCCGGCAACTGATCGAGCTGCGCCGCAACATCGGCGGGTAGCTGTGCATACAGGTGCGCCGCCGCGCTGCGGTCGGCTTCGGCGAAAAGCACGTCGAAGACCACGACGGCGGCGCCGGCCTGCCTCAGCCGTTCGAGCAGTTGCGCCATTCGGTCACGGGGCCAGGGCCACTGGCCCAGGCGGGCGAGGCTTTCCTCGTCGATATCCAGTACCCGCACTGGCGATTGAGCCGGTGGCGTACGCGGCTGCCAGCGTTGGTACTGATCGAACAGTGCGTTGCGCAGCGTCTGCAGCAGCGCGGGTTCGGCGAGATAGAGCGCGCAGGCTGTCAGCAGGCCGGCGCAGGCGAGCAGCAGGCGCGGCGTCAGACGGCCGGGTGGCGTCATCCGTCGCGCTCCCTGCAATCGGCCGTTCGATCAGGCGAAATGGGCCGTCACTCGAGCACCAGGATGGCGTCCATCTCGACCTGCGCAGCCTTCGGCAGCGCCGCGATGCCGATCGCGGCACGCGCGGGGTAGGGCTGCTGGAAGTAGCGGCTCATCACCTCGTTGACGGTGGCGAAATTGGCGAGGTCGGTCAGGAAGATGTTCAGCTTGACGATGTCTTTCAGCGAGCCTCCCGCAGCTTCGGCGACCGCCTTCAGGTTTTCGAACACCTGGACCGTCTGCGCTTCGAAGCCCTCCACCAGTTCCATGGTCTTCGGGTCCAGTGGGATCTGGCCGGACAGGTAGACGGTGTTGCCGGCCTTGATGGCCTGCGAATAGGTGCCGATGGCAGCGGGGGCTTTGTCGGTGGAGATGACGGTCTTGCTCACGGGTAGCTCCTGCGGGATTTGAACGAAAGGCCAAGGATAAAGGAAAAGCCGGCGCAAGCGCTGGAGGCGGAACGAGGCATTCGTGGCATTGGATGCCTGTCAGGCCTTGACTCGCGTGATGCGCGTGACGCCCTTGATGGTACGCAGCTTCTTGATCACACGTGCCAGATGAACCCGGTCATGCACACTGACCACCAGCTGGACGATGCTGATGCGGCCATCGCGCTCGTCCATGCCGATCTTCTCAATATTGCCATCGGCTGCGTTCACGCTGCCGGCAAGCAGGGCGATCAGGCCGCGCTGGTGCTCCAACTCCACGCGCAACTCGACGTTGAATTCGCCAGCGACGTCCTTCGACCAGGACAGCTGGATGCACTTGTCGGGGTTGTGGCGTACGTCGGCGATGTTGCGGCAGGTTTCCAGATGCACCACCATGCCTTTGCCGGCCGAAAGGTGGCCGACGATGGGGTCGCCTGGAATCGGCGTGCAGCACTTGGCGTAGTTGAGCACCAGCCCTTCGGTGCCGCGGATCGCCAGCGGCCCTTCGGCGCTCGGTGCTTGTTCACCTTCGCTGGCCACGAGGCGACGGGCGATGACGTACGCCATGCGATTGCCGAGGCCGATGTCCTCGAGCAGGTCTTCGACGTATTCCATGTGATACTCGTTGAGTACCGTGCGGATGCGTTCCTGGGAGATGTTCTCGAGGCTGGTTTCGAAGCCGGTGAGCGCCTTGTTGAGCAGGCGCTCGCCCAGGTTGATCGACTCGGAACGGCGTTGCTGCTTGAGGGCATGACGGATGTGGGTTCTCGCCTTGCCGGTCACGACGAAGTTCAGCCAGGCGGGATTGGGCCGAGCCCCCGGCGCCGTGACGATTTCGACCGTGCTGCCGCTCTCGAGCGCTTGTGAAAGCGGCGCCAGACGACGGTTGACCCGGCAGGCGATGCAGGTGTTGCCGACGTCAGTGTGCACCGCATAGGCGAAATCCACCGCAGTCGAGCCTTTCGGCAGCTCCATGATGCTGCCCTTGGGCGTGAAGACATAGACCTCGTCGGGAAACAGGTCGATCTTGACGCTCTCGATGAATTCCAGTGAATTGCCGGCGCGCTCCTGCAATTCGAGCACGCCCTTGACCCATTGGCGTGCGCGCGCATGCGTGCCTTTGGGCGCTTCTTCGCCGTTGGATTTGTAGAGCCAGTGGGCAGCAATCCCGTTGTTGGCCATTTCTTCCATCTCGCGGGTGCGAATCTGGATTTCGATGGGCACACCGTGCATGCCGAACAGCGTGGTGTGCAGGGACTGGTAGCCGTTGGCCTTGGGGATCGCGATGTAGTCCTTGAAGCGTCCGGGCAGTGGCTTGTAGAGGCTGTGCACGGCGCCGAGCACGCGATAGCAGGTGTCGACCTTGTCGACCACGATGCGGAAGGCGTAGACGTCCATGATCTCGTTGAACGCCTTGCGCTTGCCGCGCATCTTCTTGTAGATGCTGTAAAGGTGCTTTTCGCGACCCATCACTTCACCTTGCAGCCCCTCGCGCTCAAGGCAGTGGATCAGTGATTGCTCGATCTTTTCGACAATCTCGTTGCGGTTGCCACGTGCCCGCCGAACCGCTGCTCGAATGCGCTCCGAACGCATCGGGTGCATCGCCTTGAAGCCCAGGTCCTCGAACTCGACACGCATCGAATGCATGCCCAGTCGATTGGCAATGGGGGCATAGATCTCGAGGGTTTCCTTGGCGATGCGCCGGCGCTTCTCGCCAGCGAGCACTTCCAGGGTGCGCATGTTGTGCAAGCGATCGGCCAGCTTGACGAGGATGACTCGGATGTCCCGCGCCATGGCCATCGCCATCTTCTGGAAGTTCTCGGCCTGGGCTTCGGCCTTGGTTTCGAACTTCATCTGGGTAAGCTTGCTGACGCCGTCGACCAGCTCGGCGACGGTCTCGCCGAACTGGGCGGTCAAGGCTTCCTTGGCGATGCCGGTGTCCTCGATGACGTCGTGCAGCATAGCGGCCATCAGGCTCTGATGGTCCATGTGCATGTCGGCAAGGATGTTGGCTACCGCGAGGGGGTGGGTGACGTAGGCTTCACCGCTGCGCCGCCGCTGGCCGTCGTGGGCCTGCTCGGCGTAGAAATAGGCACGGCGGACCAGATTGACCTGGTCGGCACCGAGGTAGGTCGACAGGCGATCGGCAAGCGCGTCTATGGCTGGCAAGGCAGTGCTCCTTGCCGGCGCGGCACTTGGCGGACGATTCGACTTCGACCTGGCATTCGTATCAGAGGGCCTCGTTGGGCTCTTCCTCGTACTGGATGAACAGCGGTTCGTCATCGACCACGTCGTCCTGGGCGATCACGTCGTAATCCACCAGGCCCGATGCGATCTCACGCAGCGCAACGACCGTGGGCTTGTCGTTTTCCCAGCCAACCTTGGGCTCCTTGCCGCCGGTGGCCAGTTGGCGCGCGCGCTTGGTGGCGAGCATGACCAGCTCGAAGCGGTTATCTACGTTGTCCAGGCAGTCTTCGACGGTAACGCGGGCCATGGTGTTCCTCATCAATTGCGGTAAAGCATGCCCGAATGGGCGAGCGGACGGGATAGTCTAAAAAATCACCAGCCAATAGGGAAGCGGTAAAAAGCCGAAACCCTGGCCGGTATCGCTGGGAGAACCAAGCGGGCGGCTGTTTTGAGTGGCCCTATCGCTCAGGCCAGCAGCTGCTTGAGCAAACCCTCGAATCGCCGCTGTTGTGAAGATTGGCGCAGCTGGTTAGCTCTGAAGATGGCCTGCAGGTCGATCAGCGCGTGGGCAAAGTCGTCATTGATGACGAGGTAGTCGTATTCGACGTAATGCGTCATTTCGCTGACCGCTTCACGCATCCGCTTCTCGATGACCTCGTCGCTGTCCTGGCCGCGATTGGTCAGGCGTTGGCGAAGTGCCTCCTGGGTCGGCGGCAGGATGAAGATGGACTTTGCCTGCGGCATCAGCCGGCGCACCTGCTGCGCGCCCTGCCAGTCGATCTCCAGGATCAGGTCGTAACCTTCATCCAGGGTCTGCTCGACCCAGCGCTGCGAAGTCCCGTAAAGGTTGCCGAACACTTCAGCATGCTCGAGGAATTCGTTCTGCGCGAGGCGTTCGAGAAAGGCGTCGCGGCTGACGAAGTGGTAGTTGACGCCATCCACCTCGCCCGGGCGCATGGCACGCGTGGTGTGCGAGACCGATACCCTGACTTGCGGCTGGGCATCGAGCAGTGCCTTGACCAGGCTGGTCTTGCCCGCCCCGGAGGGCGCGGAAACGATGTAGAGCGTACCGGTGGAGGCTGACATGATTTTCTGACCTTTGACTTTGATATTGGCAGCGGTAGGTGATGCCTTCATCGACTGCGATCGCTACTCGATGTTCTGGACCTGTTCGCGCATCTGCTCGATCAGCACCTTCAGGTTCACCGCCGCCTGGGTGCTGCGTGTATCGATCGCTTTGGACCCCAGGGTATTGGCCTCTCGGTTGAGTTCCTGCATGAGGAAGTCCAGCCGGCGACCCGCCGCGCCGCCGGATTGCAGTACGCGGCGGACCTCGCCGACGTGGGTGGCGAGCCGATCGAGCTCCTCGGCCACGTCGCTCTTCTGTGCCAGCAGCACCAGCTCCTGCTCGAGCCGCTGCGGGTCCAGCTCGACGCGCATTTCGGCACAGCGATCGAGCACCTTCTGACGCTGCGCGGCAAGCATTTGCGGCACCTGAGCCCGCAGTGTGGCGGTTTCCTGGGTGATGGCATCGAGGCGTTCGTTGATCAGACGCGCCAGTTCTTCGCCCTCGCGTTGACGGCCTGCCTTCAATTCCGCCAATGCCTTGTCGAACAATTTCAGGGCGGCGTTGCCCAGCGCCTGCGGATCGGCTGCGTCACCGACAATCACGCCCGGCCAGGCGAGCACGTCCAGCGGGTTGATCGGTGCGGGCTGCTTGAGCAGCGCGGCGACATCTTCCGCCGCCGCGATCAGTGTACGCGCCCGCGCTTCGTCGACTTGCATGGAGCGGCCGGCAGCATCTTCGGCGAAGCGCAGCGTGCATTCGACCTTGCCACGCGAGAGGCCCTTGCGCAGGGCGTCGCGAACCGCACCTTCCAAGTCGCGAAAGGCTTCCGGGAGCCGAAGATGCGGCTCCAGGTAACGATGGTTCACCGAGCGGATCTCCCAGCTGAGGGTGCCGTGGTCGCCGGCCATCTCGGCGCGGGCGAAGGCGGTCATGCTGTGGATCATGGGGGTACCCTCGGTGATGAAAGGCCGGAGATTGTAAAGGAAAATGCCCCGTTTGGTGCTCGACGGGCCCGTGTGCTACCACCGCTTGCCCCTGGTCGCCCCTAATTCATGCGCTGGCCCCTATAATGCGGCCACTCCCATCGCCAAAAGCAGGAACCCCACATGAAGCGTCCCAGTGGCCGCGCCGCCGATCAGCTGCGTCCGATTCGCATCACCCGCAACTACACCAAGCACGCCGAAGGCTCGGTGCTGGTCGAATTCGGTGATACCAAGGTGATCTGCACGGCGAGCATCGAAAACGGCGTGCCGCGCTTTCTCAAGGGTCAGGGGCAGGGTTGGCTCACCGCCGAATACGGCATGCTGCCGCGTGCCACGGGCGAGCGTAACCAGCGCGAGGCCAGCCGTGGCAAGCAGGGTGGCCGGACCCTTGAAATCCAGCGTTTGATCGGGCGCTCCTTGCGGGCCTCGCTGGACATGAGCAAGCTCGGAGAAAACACGCTGTATATCGATTGTGATGTGATCCAGGCCGACGGCGGTACGCGCACTGCCTCGATTACCGGCTCGATGGTCGCACTGGCCGATGCCTTGAAACTTCTGAAGAAGCGCGGCGGGTTGAAGAACGGCGACCCGCTCAAGCAGATGGTCGCTGCCGTTTCGGTAGGTATCTACCAGGGCGAGCCGGTGCTCGATCTGGATTATCTGGAGGATTCGGCTGCGGAAACCGACCTCAACGTCGTCATGACCAGCACGGGCGGCTTCATCGAGGTACAGGGAACGGCCGAAGGCGCGCCTTTCCAGCCATCCGAGCTCAACGCGATGCTCTCGTTGGCGCAGAGCGGCATGCAGGAGCTCTTCGCCCTGCAGCTTGCAGCACTAGCGGATTGATCCGAAGGAGGGTGCCATGTCCGGTCAGGAGTTGATGCCGCTGCCTTCGCCGAAAGCGCGACAGTGGGCCATGTTCTGTCATTACTCGGCGTTTTTTTGGTTCCTGGTGCCGATGATCGGTAACGTTCTCGGGCCACTGATCGTCTGGCAACTGAAAAAGGACATGGACCCGTTCGTCGACGAGCAGGGCAAGGAAGCGCTCAACTTCCAGATTACCTTCAGCATTCTGATGATGATCTGCGGTGTGCTCGCCTGGATACTGATCGGCTTCCCCTTGATGGCGCTGATCAGCGTCGTGACCTTGGTGCTCGTGGTAATCGCCGGCATTCGCGCGAACGAGGGCAAGCCCTATCGCTACCCGTTCTGCTGGCGGATCGTCAAATAGCCTGAATGAGGTCGGTGGGCCTGGCGCCCACCGTACATGATCGCGCTAGAGGCTCAGCGTCCAGTCGTAGTCGACGACCAGAGGTGCGTGCTGGGAAAAGCGCGGCTGGCGCGGAAGTCGCGCATTGCGTACGAAGCGGCGCATACCGGAGGTCAGGATCTGGTAATCGAAGCGCCAGCCAAGGTTTAGCATCTGGGCTTGCTCGGTGTCGGGCCACCAGCTGTAAAGGTCGCCTTCGCGGGTTACTTCGCGCAATGCGTCGATGTAGCCCATGTTGCCGAAGATCTCATCGAGCCAGGCCCGCTCGGGTGCCAGGAAACCCGTCGCCTGCTGACAGTCGCGCCAGTTCTTGACGTCGAGCTTCTGGTGAGCGACATACAATGATCCGCAATAGATGTATTCGCGCCGTTTGCGTCGCTGCTTGTCGAGGTAATGGGCGAAATCGTCCATGAACTTGAATTTCTGGTTCAGATCTTCGTCGCCGCCGCGACCGGTTGGCAGTAGCAGGCTGGCGATGCTGACCTTGTCGAAGTCGGCTTGTAGATAACGGCCGTAGCGGTCGGCGGTTTCGAATCCGAGGCTCATGATCACGGCCTTCGGTTGCAGGCGTGAATAAAGCGCGACACCACCCTGTTCAGGAATTTCCGCATCAACGGCGTACAGAAAGTAACCGTCGAGTTGGTAGGCCGGGTCGTCAAGCTCGATTACGGAGGCGCGGGTATCCTGCAGACAGATGACATCGGCATTCTGCGCTTGCAGCCAGCTGAGCAAGCCCCGCTGTGCTGCTGCTTGAATACCATTCACATTGACGCTGATGATCCGCATAAATGGCCCCTAAAAACACGTGCGTGTATGATAACCCAAGCTCTTTGCAATTAGCTAAATCAGTGTCTTCCGGGAATATCCTTCATGCAGGCGTACCAGCGCGAATTCATTCGCTTCGCCATCGAGCGCGGTGTTCTGCGCTTCGGTGAATTCACCCTGAAATCCGGACGGACCAGTCCTTATTTCTTCAATGCCGGTCTGTTCAATACCGGTTCGGCGCTGGCGCAGTTGGGGCGGTTCTATGCTGCTGCGGTGGTCGATAGCGGGATCGAATTCGATGTCATCTTCGGTCCAGCCTACAAGGGCATCCCGCTGGCAAGCGCGACGGCGGTTTCGCTGGCTGAGCATCACCAGCGGGACTTGCCCTGGTGCTTCAATCGAAAGGAAGCCAAGGACCATGGCGAAGGCGGTACGCTTGTCGGCGCGCCGCTCAGTGGTCGGGTGTTGATCGTCGATGACGTCATCACGGCCGGTACGGCGATCCGTGAGGTGATGCAGATCATCGAGGGCCAGTCCGCTCAAGCGGCCGGTGTGTTGATCGCGCTCAATCGGCAGGAGCGGGGACAGGGGCAATTGTCCGCGATACAGGAAGTCGAGCGCGATTATGGGATGCCGGTTGTGAGTATCGTGTCGCTGGCTCAAGTATTGGAATTCCTTGCCGGCGACGCTCAGCTGAAACAGCACCTGCCCGCCGTGGAAGCCTACCGGGACGAGTACGGTATCTGAACCGTTCATCAGCTCAGGCGGGTTTTGTGATCGATGCCAAATCCCGCTCGCTTCTTTGTGTCAGCAACTGACATTTTTCGGCTATCACTCGGCTGGAATAGTGGCGAACTGATAGTATTCCTGTATCCCTACCGAGTCGGTTGAGCTGCTGGTAGCGCAGAGCGCGTCGCGGCAGGCGTCTTGGCCCAAGTCGCCTGGCATGCGCCGAATGTCGGCATTGGTGCGTTTCTTGCTGATCACGGTGAAGGGCTTCTATAAGCTGAGCCCATCTACAAGAGCTGGCGTTCGCTGCGGCGGATACGGAAGAGGCTGGAGAATGCGATTAGGGAGTTGGGTGCTGGTGCTGTCGGGCGTGCTGTGCGCTGCTCAGGTTCAAGCCGACTTGTACCGCTATGTCGATGACAAGGGCGTCACCGTGCTCGATCGCCACGGCGTGCCGCCGCAGTTCATTGGCAAGGGCTATGAGATCCTGAATGACCAGGGGCGGGTAACCCGATTGGTTCCGCCGGCACCGACCGCCGAGGAGCGCCAGCGCCTGCTCGAAGCCAAGGAGCGGGCAGGTTCGGATGCACGGCTCCTGAGGCTCTATGCGAGCGTCGAGGACGTCGAGCGTGCCAAGACGCGCAAGCTGTCTGAGCTCGACAGCGTCATCGGAATCACACGAGGCAATCTGCAGTCGCTGCGCACCCAGCAGGCCAACCTGCAGAGCCAGGCCGCGAACCACGAGCGGGCCGGTCGGCCAGTGCCGGACCAGTTGCTCAAGCAGATCGACAACCTGAGCAGGGAGCAGGCCAGCCTCCAGCGGGACGTTGAACGCTATCGGCAAGCGCGCAAACAGGCTGAAGTGAGCTTTACCCAGGAGCGTGCCCGCGTTGCGGAGCTTCTCGGTGATGCGCGCTAGTTATCTCAGGCTATGAAAAAAGCCCGGCTTCTCGATGAGAGGGCCGGGCTTTTTAACGTCAGTCAGTGGCTGGTGTGCTTGCGGTTGGTGATCAGCGTACCGACGCCAATGTCAGTGAAGATTTCCAGCAGGACAGCGTTCGGCACGCGACCGTCAATAATGTGGGCGCTGTGAACGCCGCCTTGCACGGCTTCGAGCGCGCAGCGAATCTTCGGCAGCATGCCGCCATAAATGGTGCCGTCGGCGATCAGTTCGTCCACCTGCGTGGTTGTCAGGCCGGTCAGCACCTGTCCTTGCTTGTCCATCAGGCCGGCGATGTTGGTGAGCAACATCAGTTTTTCGGACTTGAGCGCTTCGGCGACCTTGCCCGCGACAAGGTCGGCGTTGATGTTGTACGACTCGCCGTCCGGGCCGACGCCAATCGGTGCGATGACCGGAATGAAGTTGCCGCGCACCAGCATTTCCAGCAGCTCGGTGTTGACGCCGGTGACCTCGCCGACATGGCCGATGTCGATGATTTCGGGTGAGGTCATCTCCGGCGTCTGCCGGGTCGCCTTGAGCTTCCTGGCACGGATGAGCTTTGCGTCCTTGCCGGTCAAGCCGATGGCGGCTCCGCCATGCTGGTTGATCAGGCTGACGATGCTCTTGTTGACCTGGCCGCCAAGGACCATCTCCACTACGTCCATGGTCTGGCTGTCGGTGACTCGCATGCCGTCGATGAAGTGACTCTCGATGTTCAGCCGCTTGAGCAGGTCGCCGATCTGCGGCCCGCCGCCGTGCACCACCACCGGATTGATGCCCACCGCCTTCATCAGCACGATGTCTCGCGCGAAACCGGTCTTCAGCTCTTCGCTTTCCATCGCATTGCCGCCGTACTTGATGACCAGCGTCTTGCCGACGAATCGGCGGATGTAGGGCAGTGCCTCGGACAGTACCTGGGCGAATCGGGTGGCGGCTTCACGGCTGAGGGTCATGCAGGGCTCCGCAGATCAGAACGGCAGGGTGAGGTCAGGCGCGACAGTATAAAGCTGTGCACGGAAGACTTCCTGTATGCGCTTGAGTTCTTCTTCGCTTTCGGCTTCGAAGCGCAACACCAGGACCGGCGTGGTGTTGGAGGCGCGCACCAGACCCCAGCCCTTCGGGTAGTCGACGCGAACGCCGTCGAGGGGTGGTAACGCTTGCCTCGCCCCAGTGCGCATCGCGGTGCAGGGCTTCGATGATGGTGAACTTGCTCTCCTCGGTAACCTTGATGTTGATCTCCGGGGTCGAGATGTCGTTCGGGAAGGAGGCGAACACCTGCTCGGCGTTGCGCTTGTCCTGGCTGAGGATTTCGAGCAGGCGCACGGCACTGTAGATGCCATCGTCGAAGCCGTACCAGCGCTCCTTGAAGAACACGTGGCCGCTCATCTCGCCAGCCAGCAGCGCACCGGTTTCCTTCATCTTCTTCTTGATCAGCGAGTGGCCGGTCTTCCACATGACAGGGCGGCCGCCATAGCCGCTGATCAACGGCGTCAGGCGCCGTGTGCATTTGACGTCGAAGATGATGTCGGCACCGGGGTTGCGGGATACCACATCTTTGGCGAACAGCATCAGCAAACGGTCGGGGAAGACCACGGTGCCAGCGTTGGTCACTACGCCGACGCGGTCGCCGTCGCCATCGAATGCTAGGCCGAGGTCGGCATTCTCCGACTTCACCTTGGCGATCAGGTCTTCAAGGTTCTCGAGCTTGCCCGGATCCGGATGATGGTTGGGGAAGTGGCCGTCCACCTCGCAGAAAAGCGGGATGACCTTACAGCCCAGCGCCTCGATCAGTTGCGGGGCGATCACGCCGGCGACGCCGTTGCCGCAATCGACGACGACCTTCATCGGCTTGGCCAGTGCGATGTCGTCGCGGATGCGTTTGAAATAGCTCTGCAGCACGTCGACCTGTTCGGCCTGGCCGACACCCTCGCTGAGGTTGCCGGTCTCGATGCGCTGGCGCAGCGCCTGGATCTGCTCGTTAGCGAGGGTGTCGCCGGCGATGACGATCTTGAAGCCGTTATAGTCTGGCGGGTTGTGGCTACCCGTGAGCATGACGCCGGACTTGCCGGCCAGCACGTTGGCCGCGTAGTAGAGCACCGGGGTCGGCACCATGCCGACGTCGCTAACGGTGCAACCGCTATCCACCAGGCCCTGAATCAGGTGCTTGACCAGTTCCGGCCCGGATAGACGACCGTCGCGGCCCACGGACACGTTCGGCTCACCCTGGGCGAGGCTCTCGGAGCCGACCGCGCGGCCGATCCAGTAGGCGGCTTCGGTGGTCAGGGTCTCGCCGACGACGCCACGGATGTCGTAGGCGCGAAAGATGCTCGCGGGCAATTGCGGGGCTTTGGGGGCGCTCATTGCGGTTTCTCGCTCCTTGGTGTCGAGGCCAAGCCAATCCTGGTCCTCGTCGAGAATGTCGATGTCGAGAATATCGGTGTCCTGGAACAAGGGGTCGACATACTCGGTGGATGGGGCTTGCCGAACCGCGGGCTGGGGGCTGCCGCGGCCTTGGCCGGCGCCATTCCGGCGGTGCGGAGCGGCAGACGGGCCAGACTCTTGGCCAGCGCATCGAGCGCCGGCAGGCTCAAGGTCGGTGTTTTGATGGCCTTGCCGTTGGAGAGTTCCTGCACCATCTGGCCGAGGTGGCGAACATCCTCTCGAAGCCTTTTCTGTTGCGCGTTGAGCACCAGCTGCAGGCCGAGCAGCAATCCACCCAGGGCCAGGATTACCGCTGCGAAGAGCAGCAAAGGAGCGGGCGCGGTCGCGCTCAACTGCGCGCTGGGGAGGAAGGTGAGCGTCCAGTTCGGATTGCCGCTGGGCAGTTCGATGGCCCGGTCCTCACGGCCTTCGCCGCCTCGCTGGCTGAGTTGCTGTACAGGGCTATTGGCGAATCGCTGGGTGAGGCGCAATTGACCGGCTTCGGGAGGGAGGGCGGGTAGCGTGGCCAGCAGCCGATCGAGGGTGGTGACCAGCAGCAGCGAGCCGATCGCCGGCTGTTGAGGATCGGGCCGCAGCGCGACTGCACTGTAGAGCAACCAGTTATTGCCGACCTTGAAGGCCTCCGGCGCGGGAGACTGGCCACTTTCGGCGCGCTGCAGCAGGTCGAGCGCGGCGAAATTCAGAGGCCCTGGGCGCCCGGTGTCCTGACGAGCCTGGCCACGCAGGCTCAAATGGGCATCGACCACGCCATCGCGGTACACCAGGGCTTGCTCGGCTGCACGCATCTGGTCGCGGGAGTCGCTGCGCAAGGCCTGCAGGATTTCCGGAGCGCTCGCGGCGGCGCGGGTTTCGGCGGCCAACTGGCGCAGCGCCTGGGTGAGGCCCGATGCCTGGCTCTGCCCCCAGGCCTGGGCGAGCTGCACGTTGGCCTCTTGCTGGCTCGATTGCAGGGCGAACCAGAGCAGGGCCGAGGCGGCGACGAGGCCGATCAGTCCGGGGAGCAGGCCGGGAAGTAATGGGGCCAGGCCGGGACTGCGGCGTCGGGACTGGGTGGCGTCGGCGGGGTTGAGTACGCCGGTTTCCTTGGCGGAGCGCTTGAATAGTTTCATGGAGCTTCTCGGTTCATCCTTAAAAGACGAGATCGGTCTCAGTGGCTGCCGGAGTGGCCGAAGCCTCCCGCGCCGCGGTCGCTGCTGTCGAATTCGCTCACCAGCTCGAACTGCGCCTGGATCACGGGCACCAGCATCAACTGCGCAATGCGCTCGCCGACCGCAATGGTGAAGCTGCTCTGGCCGCGGTTCCAGCAGGACACCATCAGCTCGCCCTGGTAGTCCGAGTCGATCAAGCCGACCAGATTGCCGAGAACGATGCCGTGCTTATGCCCCAGCCCCGAGCGGGGCAGGATCAGCGCGGCGAGTGTTGGGTCACCAATATGAATGGAAAGCCCCGTTGGGAGCAGCACGGTCTGTCCGGGTTCGAGAACCAGGTCTTGCTGCAGCATGGCGCGAAGGTCCAATCCGGCTGAGCCAGCGGTCGCGTAGGTGGGCAGGGGAAAATCCCGGCCAAGGCGTGGGTCGAGGACTTTCGCTTGGAGCTTGTGCATGTTCTGGCCTGTTCTGTGTCTGGTCGGGCGTCGTGTTGGAGCGCATGGCGTCTGAAGGCGTTCCGCTGCGTTCAACCCTGGCGATAACGGTCGGCAATATAGGCGATCAGCTGGCGCGCAATATGCCCTTTGCTGGCCTGGCTGAAACGTGTCTCGTGTTGCTGGCGGTCGATGACCGTGACGGCGTTTTCTTCGCTGTTGAAACCGATGCTGGGGTTGGCGACGTCGTTCGCCACGATCAGATCGAGGTTTTTGTCGCGTAGCTTGCGGGTCGCGTACTCGAGCAGGTTTTCCGTCTCCGCGGCGAAACCGACGCTGAAGGGACGATCCGGGCGACCGGCCAGCGTCGCCAGAATGTCCGGGTTGCGGACCATCTGCAGCAACAGGCCGTCGCCGTTGGTGGGGTCCTTCTTCAGTTTGTGTGGAGCGATGACCTCCGGCCGGTAATCGGCCACGGCCGCTGCGGCGATGAACAGGTCGCAGGGCATCGCGGCTTCGCAGGCCGCGAGCATATCGCGGGCACTGACCACATCGATGCGCTGCACCCGATCGGGCGTGGGCAGGAACACCGGCCCGGCGACCAGCGTCACGCGTGCGCCGGCTTCCGCGGCGGCCTCCGCCAGGGCGAAGCCCATCTTCCCGGAGCTGTGGTTGGTGATGTAGCGCACCGGGTCGATGTTTTCCTGGGTCGGCCCAGCGGTGATAAGCAGGTGCTTGCCGGTCAGCAGATTGCGCTCGAAGCAGTCGGCGGTGGCCTGTGCCAGGTCGTCAGGCTCGAGCATACGGCCAAGGCCGACATCCCCGCAGGCCTGGCTGCCAGAGGCCGGGCCGAACAGGCGGATGCCGCGCTGCTGCAGGAGCGCGCAATTGGCCTGGGTCGCGGGGTCGGCCCACATGGCCTGGTTCATGGCCGGCGCCAGGGCGACCGGGGCATTGGTCGCCAGCACCAGGGTCGTGAGCAGGTCGTTGGCCACGCCCTGGGCCAGGCGCGCGATAAGGTCGGCGGTGGCCGGTGCGACCAGTACCAGATCGGCCCAGCGCGCCAGCTCGATATGCCCCATGGCCGCTTCGGCGGCAGGGTCGAGCAGGTCCAGGTGGACGGGATGGCCGGACAGCGCCTGGAGCGTCAGCGGGGTGATGAACTCCCGGCCCCCGCTGGTCATGACGACCCGCACCTCGGCGCCGTGGTCGCGGAGCCGGCGCACCAGCTCGGCACTCTTGTAGGCCGCAATACCGCCGCCGACGCCCAAGACGATGCGTTTCCGATAAAGCCGCTGCATAGGCCTGCCTTTTTACGGTGAGAACTGGTTCCGGCGCGTGCCGGTTGCCGTCGATAAAAGGCCGCTAAGATAGCACAGCGCCCCTACAGGACGAGGGGCATGCTCGACAGGGAGGAAACATGAGCATAAGGGACTGGCCTGCGGCGGAGCGCCCGCGGGAAAAGCTGTTGGAGCAGGGCGCGGCAATGCTGTCGGATGCGGAGTTGCTGGCGATATTCCTGCGCACTGGCGTCGCCGGCAAGAGCGCGGTGGACCTCGCCCGACACCTGCTTACCGAATTCGGCAGCCTGCGCGCGCTACTGGAAAGCGATCTTGCCGCGTTCAGCTGTCACCTGGGCTTGGGGCCGGCGAAGTTCGCCCAGCTGCAGGCCGTACTGGAGATGGGCCGGCGACACCTTGCCGAGCGTATCCGGCGTGATTCGGCGCTCGAAAGTCCGCAAGCGGTGCGGGACTACCTCAAGGCTCGCCTGCGCCATGAGCCACACGAGCTCTTTGCGTGCCTGTTTCTCGATTCCAAGCACCGGGTGCTGGCCTTCGAGGTGCTCTTCCACGGGACCATCGACGGCGCCAGCGTTTACCCGCGGCAGGTCGTCAAGCGCGCGCTGGCGCATAACGCGGCGGCCCTGATCCTGACGCATAACCACCCCTCGGGCGTCGCCGAGCCGAGCCAGGCGGACCGGCATCTCACCCGCCGACTAACCGATGCACTGGCGTCGGTCGATGTGCGCGTACTCGATCATTTCATCGTCGGTGACGGCGAGCCGCTGTCGATGGCCGAGCACGGCTGGATGTAGCCCCTAAGCCAGCAGCGGCAGGAGCAGCAAGGGTCCGAGCACGCCGAGGACGAAACGTCCGTTCCAGCCGAAGGCGATCCGCCAGGGCGACAACTGGGCATGGCGTGCCAGCAGCAAGGCCGACGGCCCATAGGGCGACAACAGCATTGCCAGCGAGAAGCCGAACAACAGGGCCACCGCAGGTTGCATCACATCGACGCCCTGACTTGCGAGCTGGGCCAGCAGCGCCGCGCACAGGTTCAGCGAAATGATCGGGGCGACGCCAAGCAGGGCGAGGAGCATTACACCCAGCGCGCCAAGGCTACCGAGCCCGAACAGCGCCAAGGGCGTCGCTCCGAGGTGCGCGGCCAGGTGGTGAACAGGTAGCAGCGCTGCGACCAGCCCGGCGAGCAGGGCGGAGCTGGCGAAAATGAAGGTTTCGTTGCGCATGCCCACGAGGGTGTCGCTGACCTCCCGCGCCACCTGACGCAGCCCGGTGCCTTGCCAGAGCAGTATCAGCACCACCGCAAGCGGCACCAGGAGCATGGCCGCCTGGGTCGCCGAGAGCCAGGTAGTCGCCGCCAGCACCGCGATCAGCAGGATGCCGATCAGGCTGCCGACCAGCAGCCCCCCGAATCCGGCCGGTGCTGCCGGGCCGTCGCTATGATCCGGCGGGGATCGATCGCACAACTGCTGGAGTCGACGGTTCTCGGCCGGCCAGCCGACCAGCAACAAGCACAGCCCGCCCAGGGCGCCGTACGGCAACAACATGCTCCAGCTCAGGCCGGGCAGCTCGCGGGTGAGAATTGCCACGGCGACGCTGGTCGGCGCGAGCAACGGCACCAGCGCGAAGCCCCGCAACGCCACGACCATGACACCGCGCTGGCCTTCGCGGCGCTGGGTGTCGCTGTAGTGGCCTCGGTTCAGATGTCGGTCCAGCGAGCCGCAGACCAGATTGAGCATGCCGAAGCTGACGATCGAACTGATGGCGAACGTGCTCGCCAGGTACGCTGGGTAGAGCCAGGCGCGAGGTCCGGATAGCAGCAAGCGATGCAGTTCGCTGAGCTGGTGCAGCCGCCGGACCAGGCAATGCATGAGGCCGAGCGCCCCGATGAACGCCGCATAGTAGGCAGCGGAGGACAGCATCCGTGCTGCCTGCGCGGGCTCGGCCGCGCCGCTGGCCAGCCAGTAACCCAGCAACGCCAGGGTCACCAGGCCGAGCCGGCGCGGGTAGGGCATCAGCGAGCGCCAATGCCAGAGGAAGAACAGCATCAGCATCGAGCCGCTGGCCACGCTCAACGGCTGCCAGCGTGTCAGCAGGGCGAGCAACTCGAAAGCCAGCGCCAGCGGTAGCAGGGTGGTCATCTAGACGGGTAGCTCGGTGCGCAGCGCGCCGCGCTTGAACACGCCTTCGCCAAAGGCGATCAGGCGGTCGTCCTGGTCCAGCAGGTCGCAGCCGGCCATGAAGACCTTGTTGCCGGAGGACCGGCACCGTGCGACCGCACGTACGTGGCTGCCCACCCGCGCCGGGGCGCTGAAATTGAGGCTCATCGACAGCGTGATGGCAACCCGTCGTTGCGCCGGGTCCGCCTCCCAGGTACCGCACAGACCCATGGCGACATCCATCAGCGTGGCCATGACGCCACCGTGCAAGGTGCTGGCATTGTTCAGGTGCTGTGCCGTCAGGCTCAAACCGACGGTGGCGTGGTCGGCGCCATAGGCGAGCAGCTCGCAACCAACCTCCTGGAAGAAGCCGGTCACGGAGGCCTGGACCTGTTGCAGCGTGGCGGGACAATAATCCGATGCGGGCATGGCTTGGCGTCGCGGGGTGGGTTGCGGACGAGACTGGCAGTCTTTAGGCTTCTGGTCAATTAGGCGGAATGATGTTCCGCTCTGCGGAATATGAAATGTAACCGGAGGCGGCATGAACATTCGCATCGGCATCATCGGTTCTGGCGCCATGGGGCGCGGCATCGCACAGCTGTTCGCTAGCGCCGGCCATCAGGTCTGGCTGCATGATAGCCGCCCCGTAGCCATCGATCAGGCGTTGCAGTTCAACCGTGAGTTGCTCGAGCGCAGTGTCGCCAAGGGACGGATGACCGCCGAGACGCTGGAAGCCGTGGTCGCGCGCATGCAGCCAGCCCACCGTCTTGATGAACTGGCCGGCTGCGACCTGCTGATCGAGGCGATCATCGAGGACCTCGAGGCCAAGCAGCGGCTGTTTGCCGAGCTCGAGCGTCTGGTGTCCGTCGAGGCAATTCTGGCGACCAACACCTCGTCCCTGTCCGTCACCCGTATCGCCAGCGCCTGCGCACACCCAGAGCGCGTGGCCGGGTTCCACTTCTTCAACCCCGTCCCGCTGATGAAACTGGTCGAGGTCGTGCGCGGCGAGCGGACCGCGGCGATGGTGGTTGACCGTCTGGTGCAACTGGCCGAGCATGCCGGACATTTCCCCGCCGTAACCCCCGACACGCCCGGCTTTATCGTCAATCATGCGGGTCGAGCCTATGGCACCGAAGCGCAGCGCATCCTCAGCGAAGGCATCGCGACGCCCGAGCAGATCGACCGGATCCTGCGCGACGGGCCAGGCTTTCGCATGGGCCCGTTCGAGCTGTTCGACCTGACCGGCCTGGACATCTCGCATGCCGTGATGGAATCGGTACACGACCAGTTCTACCAGGACCCGCGCTATACGCCTTCGTACCTGGCGGCGCAGCGTGTTGCGGCGGGGTTGCTCGGGCGCAAGACCGGCCAGGGTTACTACCGCTACGAGAACGGCCAACAGCTGCGCAGCCCCGAGCCGCAGCACGAACCGGTGCGGCTGGACCGCCCGTTCTGGCTCGACAGCCTCGACCCCGAGCTGCGCGGGCGTATCGGTGCCGTGCTGCAGCAAGCCGGTGCAGTGCTGGAAAGCGGCGAAGTGCCTTCCGAGCGGGCGATTTGCCTGATTACGCCGCTGGGCGAGGATGCCAGCCAGCGCATTGCGCGCCTCGGGCTGCCGGGCCAGCGGACCCTGGCGCTCGATTGTTTCAGCGACCTCGACAAGCGCCGTGTGCTGATGCGTCAGCCGGCACTCGACCCGGCGCTGGAGGCACAGGCACGCCAGGCGTTGAGCTGCGATGGCGTGCCGGTGGAGGTCATCAACGACTCGCCCGGTTTCGTCAGTCAGCGGGTCATCGCCAGCATCGTCAACCTGGGGTGCGAGATCGCTCAGAAGGGCATCGCCAGCCTGCCGACACTCGACCGTGCCGTACAGGTCGCCCTGGGGTATCCGAAGGGGCCGCTCGGGTTCGCCGAGCACTACGGCCCCGCGCGCATTCTTGGCGTCCTCGAAGGCCTGCAGCAATGTTACGGGCAGGAACCGCGCTATCGGCCCAGCCCCTGGCTGCGCCGCCGGGTGCAGCTCGGATTGCCGTTGGCTACGCCGGACGCTCCTTAGGCCGATGCACGCCGCGGGGCATTAAAGGTTGGCGAGCGGCGGCCGCTAAGCTGTCATCCTGTCTTGTTCGCCCAGCGACCAAAGGATGGCTGTCGCTGTCCGGGCGAGGTGCTACAAGACGGTCCATACCGACACACAACAAGAGGCCATCCATGCGCCCTGCCTTCCGCCGTCATCGCTGGGCCTGCCTGCTCCATGCGGGCGCCCTGATCGCGCTGCTGCTGTTCCATACCTGGATGGCGCTGCCCTTCGCGCTCACCGCCGCGTCCGTTCTGCTGCTGGCTCTGTGGCCCTGGCTGGGGCCGTGGCGCGGTCAACTGGGGGAGACGCTGAACGCTGGGGCGAACAGCGACGGCTTTACCGATCTGAGCCGGACCTTGTCTCGACATACCTGCCACAACGCCCTGTCGGCGGCGCAGGTTTCCTTCAGCGCCGAACAACTCGCGGCGCGGCTGACATCCCAATTGGCGGCCATCGGCGAGATTGCCGACGGCGCGCAGGCGATGACCGAGACCGAGCAGCAGAGCGCAGACCGGGCGCGCCACGCGCTCGACGCTGCCCAGGCGGTCCGCAGCCGCAGCGACAGTGGGCGTGCCGACCTGCTGCAGGCCATCGAGCGGATGCAGCAGCTCAGTGCCCAGACGCAATCCAGCCGCGAGCTGCTGGACGGCCTGTCGGCGCGCACCGAGGAGATCCGCCAGATCACCGACGTGATCCAGTCCATTGCCAGTCAGACCAACCTGCTTGCGCTCAACGCTGCCATAGAGGCAGCGCGCGCCGGTGAGGCCGGGCGGGGCTTTGCCGTTGTCGCCGATGAAGTGCGCAACCTGGCGGGTCGCACCAGCAGCGCAACAGAAGAAGTGGGGCGGATGGTCGGTGACATTCGCGAGCAGAGCCAGGCGGTTGTCAGCCACATCCACCGCCAGGCACAAGCGCTGGATGAGGCGGCGCAGCAGATCGCGACCACCGGCAGTCAGCTGACCGGCATCGCTGAACTGGCCGTCGACGTCGAGACGCAAGTCGCCGAAATCACCGCTGGCACCGCCAGTAACCATGAACGACTGGCGCAGCTTTTCGTCGCGCTGGAACAGTTGCGCAGCGACGCGCTGGACAGCGAAACGCAGACCCGGCAGCTGGAAAAAGCGGCGGAGAATCTCGTCGGCCAGGCCGAGGCCGTCAGCGAACAGCTGGCCGAGGTCCAGCTCGACGCCTATCACCAGCGCATCTTCGACCTGGCCCGCGAAGGCGCTGCCGCCATTGCCGCTCGATTCGAGGCGGACCTGGCCGCCGGCAGGCTGACCGTCGAGGACCTGTTCGATCGCAACTACCAGGCCCAACCTGGTACCGACCCGGTGCGCTACCACACCCGTTTCGATCGCTACGCCGACCAGGTGCTGCCGGACATCCAGGAGCCGCTGCTCGGGCAGAACGAGGCGCTGATCTACGCCATTGCGACCACCCCGGACGGCTACGTGCCCACGCATAACCGCGCTTTCAGCCAGCCGCCGACGGGTGATCCGGCGGTCGATCGGGTGCGCAGCCGCAGCAAGCGGTTGTTCAACGACCGCACCGGTGGCCGATGCGGCAGTCACCAGCGCAAGGTGCTGCTGCAGACCTACAGCCGTGACACCGGCGAGTTGATGCACGACATTTCTGTTCCGATCACGGTCCTCGGTCGGCACTGGGGCGGCTTGCGCCTGGGCTATCGACCCGAGCCCTGAGATGGCACAAGCGCCCTGCTGTTTGGCGGGGCGCGGCGATGGCTGGCTGTGTTCGGCTGGCTAAACTCGTAGGCAGGCCAACTGGAGTGCGCCATGAAGACCCTCACCGACCACCTTGCTCAATACGCGGCCTACCACCGCGACCCGCGCAATCTGCTCAGCCATTTCATCGGCATCCCCATGATCGTGCTGGCGGTGGCGATCCTGCTGTCCCGCCCAGGTGCCGAGCTCCTCGGCTTCTGGCTCAGCCCGGCCGTGTTGGCGGCGGCGCTGGCGATCCTCTTCTATCTGCGACTCGACCTGCGCTACGCCGTGCTGATGGCGCTGGTGCTGGCGCTATGCGTCTGGGTGGGCGCGGGGCTCGCGCAGCGGCCGACGGGTGTGTGGTTAGGTGCGGGCCTCGGGCTGTTCGTGGTCGGTTGGGCGATTCAGTTCGTCGGGCACTATTTCGAGGGCCGCAAGCCCGCATTCGTCGACGACCTCAGCGGGCTGATCATCGGGCCGCTGTTCGTCGCGGCGGAGCTGGGGTTCATGCTGGGACTGCGTGAACCCTTGCGGCAGGTCATCGAGGCGCGGGTCGGGCCCGTGCGGCCGCGTCCGCTTGGGCCGACTGCGCAGCGCTGATCAGCGCGCCAGCGCCATCCACTGCTCGCTCAGGCCACGCGCATGGCGGTCAACCATGATCGGCGCGAAGGGGCGCCCCGAGGCGGTGTTGAAGCTGTTGTTGCCACTGTTCATGTCTTCCAGCGCGACCTTGAGAAAGCTCCAGCGCGCCTTCAGCTTGGCGATGGCCGGGTCGGATTTGCCGTCCAATGCCGCGAGTTGCGCGTCGATCGCGGGCACCAGGCGCCGTTCATCCTGGCCGAGGTAGGTATCCGGTTGCTCGCGCGCCGTTTCGAACGAGCCGACATAGGCGCGGCTGAGGTATTGCACGGTGAGGTACTCGACCTTCGCCGGCAGCTCGGCATGCGCGTCGGCCCCTTGCTGGCTGCGCACGGCGGTTAGGAAGTCGCGTAGCGCCTTGCTCATCTCCAGCGGCCAGCCCCAGGGCATGTCGTCTTCTTCGCGACCAAAGGCGGCGCCCTCTCGCAGAAGCGTCTGCAGCGCCTGGTGGCGCTCGAGCAGTTCAGGGCTCGCATCGGGGAACGCGCTGACCGTCGCGGCGAGCGTCTGCAGATCCTGCTCCATCCGTGCCAGATGACTTTTCTGAAAGCCTTCGCCGCGATACAGCAGCAGGCTGCTGGTGGCGCGGTTGGCGTGGATCTGCATCCCTTCGAGGGCGGCGAACGACTGAGCCTGCGCCGGGTTGATCAGGGCCGAAAAGCAGCTGATCAGGAAGGTCACCATCCATATCCATTTGCGATGATGCATGTCGCGCTCCTTTTTATTTTTATAGAGCCAGGTGCCGGTGGCCGGCATCACCACTCCAGCCTAGCCAGCGCCGAGGCGCGAGCTATCACACCAAAGAATGAAAACAAGCGAAACGGCGTATCACCGGTCTATCTTGGCCGAAGCGTCGTGAAACCGGGGCTGAGCGCCGGTGTCGCCTAGAGCATGCGCTCCAGGCCGATGACCCGGCTGATCCAGGCATTGAAGCGGCGCCAGGCGCCGCCAGGTTCGCGGGTCAGCACGCGCTGCTGCCCCTCGTCTTCGGCTATCCAGACCAGGCGCTGAGCGCCGTTCCGCTCAGCCAGGCGAACCTCGTAGCTGATGGCCGGGAGGTACCTTCCAGCGTCAGCCGCTGGACTTCGCTGGCCAGTTCCGGGCTGTCGACGAGAATGCCAACTTCCGTGTTCCAGAGAATCGAGCGAGGGTCGAAATTCAGCGAGCCAAGGAATACCTGTTGCTGGTCGAACACGGCCGCCTTGCTGTGCAGGCTCGATTCCGAGCTTCCGCTCAGGTTGTAGGAGGTTTCCTGATCGGGCTGCCGGCGCAGCTCGAACAGCCGGACGCCTGCCTCGAGCAACGGCTTGCGGTAGGGCGCATAACCGCCGTGAACTACTGGAACGTCGGTGGCTTCGAGGGAGTTGGTCAGCACGCGGATGGCGACGCCTTTCTCGGCATGGCCGGTCAGGTAGTCGACGCCCGTGTCGGTCGGGACGAAATAGGCGGAGATCAGCGTCATCTCGTGTTCCACGGCGTCCATGTGGGGTTGCAGCCGTGTGGTCAGGAGTAATTCTTCGTCAGGCACGCCCGGTGAGGTGACTTTGCCCGGATGGTCCCAAAGGGCTTCGGCTGGGGCCCAGATCAGCGCATCGAACCAGTCGTCGAGATCGAGGTGCTGCGGCTCGGCCATCAACTGCCGGTAGCGGGTCGTGTCACGCCGGCGCTGGTCGTCGAGGTAGATGGCGACCTGACGACGCACCTCGTCGAGATCCGCCTCGGTCGGTGGCCGGCGCAGGAACGCCTGGATCGGCACGCTGAGCTCATGGTTCCAGTATTCGTCGAAACTGGTGGCCAGCTGCTGGGCCACCGGCCCTGCCGCGAGCAGGTCGATGTCGGTGAAATTGAGCCCGGGCTTGGCGTCAAAGTATTCGTCGCCGAGGTTGCGGCCACCGACGATTGCCAGGCTGCTGTCGGCCAGCATCAGCTTGTTGTGCATCCGCCGGTGCTGCAGCGACAGGTGCAGCAGGCGGCCCAGGGAGCGGGTCAGGATGTTGCTCCGTCCGACCCGTAGCGGGTTGAACACCCGCACCAGGATGTTGGGGTGCGCGGCGAGCGTCGCGATCTGGTAGTCGTTGCCGTCGCTGGTGGTGTCATCCAGCAGCAGCCGCACGCGGACACCACGGTCGGCCGCCTGGATCAGCTCGTCCACCAGGGCGCGGGTGCTGAGACCGTCGTGCACGATGTAGTACTGCACGTCGAGGCTCGTCTGGGCTCGACGGATCATCTTCATGCGTGCGGCAAAGGCGTCGGCGCTGGATGGCAACAGGCGAAACCCGGAATGGTCGTCCGGTTGTCGCGCGGCGAGGGCGGTGAGCTGGTGATGCAGGTCGGAGGCGGTCGCGGGCAGCGCGTAGGATGGCGGGGGTGGGGGAAGTTGCCCGGCGCAGCCCGACAGCAACAGTACTGCGACAAGCAGCAGACGCATGCGCAAGGTCACTCCGTTTCAGGTCTGGTCCTTGCGATTGGACGCCAACGCAGCGGCGGAATTCAGAACAGGTCCTTGAAGCGATACCAGAGCATGCCCAGCGCCAACAGTGGCGAACGCAGCCGCTGCCCCCCAGGGAAGGTCGGGTGCGGCACCTGCGCGAAGAGGTCGAAGCGCCCTTGAGCCTGGCCGCTGATTGCTTCAGCCAGTAGCCGTGCGGCCAGGTGCGTGGCGTTCAGCCCATGGCCGGAATAGGCCTGGGCGTAGTAGATGTTCGGCTGCCCGGCGAGGCGGCCGATCTGCGGCAGGCGGTTGGCACCGATGCCGATCATCCCGCCCCATTGGTAGTCGATGCGGGTGCCCCGCAATTGCGGGAAGACCTTGAGCATCTTCGGCTGCATGTAGGCCGCGATGTCTTGCGGATCGCGCCCGGAATAGTGGCAGGCGCCACCGAACAGCAGGCGGCCATCGGAGGACAGGCGGAAATAGTCCAGTGCCACGCGCTGGTCGCAGACCGCGGCATGGGTCGGCAGCAGATCCTGGCGCAGCGATTCGGACAGGGGTTCGGTAGCGATGATGTAACTGCCGGCCGGCAACACCTTGCCAGCCAGCGTCGGGTTGAGGTTGCCCAGGTAGGCGTTGCACGCCAGCACCAGATGCCGGGCGCGGACGACGCCTTGCGGGGTATGGACGCGCACCTCGCTGCCCTGATCGATACGCACGGCAGGGGAATGTTCGAACAGCTGCACACCGAGCGCCTGGGCCGCTGCCGCTTCGCCAAGGGCGAGGTTGAGCGGGTGCAGGTGCCCTGACCCCATGTCCAGCAGGCCGCCGAGATAACGGTCGGAGTGGATGATCTCGCGCAGCCCGGCGCGGTCGAGGCGACGCAGTGGGTAGCGGTAGCCCAGGCGCTGCAGGTCGGCGTGATCTTCATCGAACGCCTCGAGATGACGTGGCTTGGTGGCGAGATCGCAATAGCCCCAGGTGAGGTCGCACTCGATCGCATGGCGCGCTATCCGCTCGCGGACGATCTCCACGGCTTCGAAGCCCATGCGCTTGAGCTCGTCGACGCCGGACTCGCCCAGGATCGGCGCGAACTGCTCGACGTCGTGGCCCACCCCGCGGATCAGTTGCCCGCCGTTACGCCCGCTGGCGCCCCAGCCGATCCGGCGGGCTTCGAGCAAGGCCACCGTGAACCCTCGCTCGGCCAGTTCGATCGCCGTGTTGATCCCCGTAAACCCGCCTCCGACGACGCAGACATCCACCTGCCGCTCGCCTTCGAGCCGCGGCAGGTCGAGCGAGCGGTTGGTGGTTGCGGCGTAGTAGGAGGGCGCATGGGCGTCGAGAGGGGTGGCGGGTTGCCGGGTCATGGTCGGGCCTTGGAATGCGATCGATCGAGCAAGAGTAGTGCGAGCGGCGTCAGCGTGGCAAAACGAGGCTCAGTCGGGCACGGGCAGCTCGAGCGATTCCTTGACCTCCTCCATCACGATGTAACTCTTGGATTCGCGCACGTGCGGCAGCTTGAGCAGGATGTCGCCGAGCAGCTTGCGATACGACGCCATTTCCGAAATGCGCGCCTTGATCAGGTAATCGAAGTCGCCGGACACCAGGTGGCACTCCAGTACGTGGGGCAGCTTGAGCACCGCGCGGCGGAACTCCTCGAAGATGTCCCCGGATTTGTAGGCCAGGCTGATTTCGACGAATACCAGCAACCCGCCCTTGAGGTGCTGCGGATTCAACCGCGCGGTATAGCCCATGATGATGCCTTCGCGCTCCAGCCGCCGGACCCGCTCGGTGCAGGGTGTCGTCGACAGGCCGATGCGCTCGCCGAGCTCGGTGAACGGCATGCGCCCCTCGGCCTGCAGCAGGCGGAGGATCTGGCGGTCGATCTTGTCCAGCTCACGGCGCGATTGATGCTTGGTTCTCACAGGTGTATCGACTCCACAAAAGCCGTTCCAGGCGTGAATAAATCGCAAATATAGCTGGTTATATAACGAAAACCACTGCCTAGCTCTTTCTATACTCCGCTCAACAGTGACTCTGAAAAGCCCAATGGCGAGCGGGCAGGAGGCGGTAATGCGTGTTCTGGTGATGGGAAGCGGTGTGATCGGCACGACCAGTGCCTACTACCTGGCGCGGGCCGGTTTCGAGGTGGTGGTCGTGGATCGTCAGCCCGCCGTCGCCATGGAGACCAGCTTTGCCAATGCCGGGCAGGTTTCGCCTGGCTACGCCTCACCCTGGGCTGCGCCCGGTGTGCCGCTCAAGGCCATTAAGTGGTTGATGCAGCGTCATGCACCGCTGGTGATCAAGCTGACCGGCGATGCGCAACAGTACCTGTGGATGGCGCAGATGCTGCGCAATTGCACGGCGGCGCGCTATGCCGTGAACAAGGAGCGCATGGTGCGCCTGTCCGAGTACAGCCGCGATTGCCTCGACGAACTGCGCGCCGAGACCGGCATCGAATACGAAGGCCGCCAGCGCGGCACCACTCAGCTGTTCCGCACCCAGGCGCAGCTGGACAACGCCGCCAAGGACATCGCCGTGCTGGAAGCATCCGGCGTGCCCTACGAACTGCTCGATCGCGCCGGGATCGCGCGTGCCGAGCCGGCGCTGGCGCAGGTCTCGGACAAGCTCAGCGGTGCGCTGCGCCTGCCCAACGACCAGACCGGCGACTGCCAGATGTTCACCACCCGCCTGGCCGAGATGGCGCGTGACCTGGGCGTCGAGTTCCGCTTCAACCAGGACATCCAGCGCCTCGAGTTCGCCGGGGATCGACTCGAAGGTGTCTGGATCAACGGCACACTCGAGCGAGCCGACCGCTACGTGCTCGCGCTCGGCAGCTACAGCCCACAGATGCTCAAGCCGCTCGGTATTCGTGTACCGGTCTACCCGCTCAAGGGCTATTCACTCACCGTACCGATCGGCAATCCGGCCATGGCGCCGGTTTCCACCGTGCTCGACGAAACCTACAAGGTCGCCATCACCCGCTTCGACCAGCGCATTCGCGTTGGCGGCATGGCCGAGATCGCCGGGCATGACCTGTCGCTCAACCCGCGCCGCCGGGAGACCCTGGAGATGGTCGTCGGTGATCTGTTCCCCCCTGGGTGGCGACCCTCGCCAGGCTGAGCTGTGGACCGGGCTGCGCCCCGCCACGCCGGACGGCACGCCCATCATCGGCGCCACGGCCTATCGCAACCTGTTTTTGAACACCGGCCACGGTACCCTGGGCTGGACCATGGCCTGCGGGTCAGGGCGTCTGCTCGCCGACCTGCTGGCGAAAAAGCGCACCCAGATCAGCACCGATGGCCTGGATATCTTCCGCTACGGCAAACCCAAGGAGCCTCATAAGCATGCCCATACAGCGCCTGCACACTAATGCCCGGATGAGCCAGATCGTCATCCACGGCGACACCGTATACCTGGCTGGCCAAGTGGGCGAGGACATGAGTGCCGGGATCGAGCAGCAGACCCGCGAGACCTTGGAAAACATCGAGCGTCTGCTCGCCGAGGCCGGCACTGACAAGCAGCACCTTCTGTCGGTGACCATCTACCTGAAGGACATTGATGCCGACTTCGCCGGTATGAACGCGGTCTGGGATCGGTGGCTGCCGGAGGGCGTTGCGCCGGCCCGCGCCACGGTCGAAGCCAAGCTCTGCGAGCCGGAAATCCTCGTCGAGCTGTCGGTCGTCGCCGCGCTGCCGCGGTGATGCGCCACCGCCGGGGCATTTCGTTCCGGCGTGTTGAAAATACTGAACGCCCTCGCCATCATAGCGGCCTCCGTTATTGCTCTTGATTGGGGGCTCCCGTATTGGACGTCGGCGTTCGACTGCAAACCATCCGCAAGCTCAAGGGCCTGTCCCAGCGTGAACTCGCCAAACGTGCAGGCGTAACCAACAGCACGATATCCATGATCGAGAAGAACAGTGTCAGCCCTTCCATCAGCTCGCTGAAAAAGGTGCTAAGCGGCATTCCCATGTCCTTGGTGGAGTTCTTTTCGCCCGATTTCGATCAAGACAGCGACACCCAGGTCGTCTACAAGGCGGGTGAGCTGATCGATATTTCCGACGGTGCGGTGAGCATGAAACTGGTGGGCAAGGCGCATCCGGGGCGCGCCATCGCGTTTCTCGCCGAGACCTACCCGCCCGGGGCCGACACCGGCACCGACATGCTCTCGCATCAGGGCGAAGAGGCCGGCATGCTCGTCGAAGGTCGTCTGGAACTCACCGTCAGCGGCCAGACCTACATTCTCGAAAGCGGCGACAGCTACTATTTCGAAAGCAGCAAACCGCATCGTTTCCGCAACCCGTTCGATACCCCCGCGCGCCTGATCAGCGCCACCACGCCAGCCAATTTCTAGACCCGTTCGGACAGGCTGCCGCGCTGCGACAAAGCGTCGCCTCGGCGAGCGCCGGGGCATGGGTTGTTTTCGGCGGACGCGGCTTGCCGCTATACTGTCGGCCGCTCGCGTTACCGTGGCCGCGGGCGTGTCTAGCCACATGAGGGTGTAAGGTGAACCTGATTAAGAAGATCCTGGTAGCACAGACTGCCGTAGTGGCCCTGTGGGCAGTGAGCGCTCAGGCTGCGACCAACGAAGACGCCATCGCCGAGCGACTCAAGCCGGTGGGCGAAGTATGTATCCAAGGTGAAGAGTGTGCAGCCGCAGGCGCTGCGACCGCTTCCGCCGGCGGCGGTGCTCGCAGCGGCGAGGACGTGGTCGGCAAGTTCTGCAACGCCTGCCATGGCACCGGTCTGCTGGATTCGCCGAAGGTCGGTGACTCCGCCGCCTGGCAAGCCCGCGCAGACAAGGAAGGTGGCCTGGACGGCCTGCTGGCCAAGGCTATCTCCGGCATCAACGCCATGCCGCCGAAAGGCACCTGCGGGGACTGCTCGGATGACGAGTTGATGGCCGCCATCAAGCATATGTCCGGTCTGTAATCCAGCCGGTCTGTCAAAGCCGCCTTCGGGCGGCTTTGTCGTTTCCAGGGAGCAAAGCCGGTCAGCGGCGGGTCGAACGACCATGGTTCATCGCCCGGGCCACGGCCCAGGCCCCGCAACGAGGTGCTCATGCCCAGTTCCGCTCCGCAACCCGAGCAGCTGCACTTTTCCAGTGACGGCCGCACACCCAACAGTCCGCATCCGGTGCTCGTCTATCGTCAGTTGCCGCTGGCCGGCAGCGATTACGCCAGCGCGTTCGAAAACCTGTTCAACAGCCACCTGTGGCCGGCGCAATGGCGCGCCGGGGTCTATGACTACCATCACTTCCACTCCACGGCGCACGAGGTGCTCGGTGTCTCGCGCGGCTCGGCGCGCCTGATGCTCGGCGGCGAGCAGGGGCAGGAGGTGGACGTGGCGGCGGGTGATGCGCTGGTCCTGCCGGCCGGAACCGGGCATTGCCAGCTCAGCGCCACTGCGGATTTCGAAGTGGTGGGCGGCTACCCCGTCGACCAGCAGTACGATCTGCTGCGGCCCGACGAAGGGCGGCATGACGAGGCGAGAGCGAGGGCCGAGCAGGTCGGCGTGCCGGTCAGCGACCCGGTCGCCGGCACCCAGGGCGCACTGGTCGCTCTGTGGCGCCGGGAGTGAACCGGCGGCGGGTTAATCGACGAAGACGACCTGGCCGTCGCTGAGGGCGGCGACGCGGGCCAGCGATTCGACACGAAAGCCTGCTTCTTCGAGCTCCCGACGCCCGGCCTGGAAGGATTTCTCGATGACGATGCCCAGTCCGGCAACGCTGGCGCCCGCCTGCTGGATGATCGAGATCAGGCCCTTGGCGGCTTTGCCGTTGGCGAGGAAGTCGTCGATGACCAGTACCCGATCAGTGGGCGACAGATGGTTGGTCGAGATGGCGATGGTGCTCTCGACCTGCTTGGTGAACGAATACACCGAAGCTGTGAGCAAGTGATCGGTCAGGGTCAGCGACTGATGCTTGCGAGCGAAGATCACCGGTACCCCGAGTTCCAGCCCCGCCATGATCGCCGGCGCAATGCCGGACGCCTCGATGGTGACGATCTTGGTGATGCCCTCATCGCGGTAACGACGGGCGAATTCCTGGCCGATCTGCTGCATGAGCAGCGGGTCGATCTGGTGGTTCAAAAAGGCATCGACTTTCAGGACGCGGTCGGAGAGTACGATGCCTTCATTGCGAATCTTCTGTTTCAGCTGTTCCACGAACGCGCTACCTCGAGCTTGGGTGGCCGGGCTCGCTTGACGAATCGCGGTGCCGAAAGCCAGCTGGGCGCTGCGCCTTGTTCAGGCGAGCGCCCAGCTCGATTCGATCCGGCATCCATTCGTCACTGCCTTCCGCAGCCTGGAAAGCCGCGCATTCTCGCTTAATTTCGCGCCCGGTTCCAAGGGGCCGCTTCAGTCAGGCGTTTCGATCGACAAACGGCGAAAGCGTGCCGCCTCCCCGTGATGCTGCAGCACGATGTGGCCCTCAGCAGCCTGGGCAAAGCGGGGATGGGTGCTGAATTTGCTGCGGGCGATTCGTTCGCGCAGGGCCGGATCATCAAGGCGATAGCGAAGCACGCAACGGCCGGCCAGCCAGTGCTCGACCTCCGCACCGCATACGTTCAAGGCGCCCTCGATGAACTGATCGGGTACGAGCGGGGTTTCCGGTTCCGGCCGCAGCAGTGCATACAGGGCGCCGTTGCGCGTGCTGGGCTCGCGACCGTCCGGATGGCCGGCGTCGTCCAGTAACTGCAGCTCCGGGCCGCTGTGCCAGCTGAGCTCGACATCTTCCTCGACGCGACAGAACACGCCGGAGTTGCCGGCCTCCGGCAGCGCGAATTCGAAGCGCAGCCGGAAATCGCGGTAGCGGCGCCGCGATATGAGATCGATACGCCGTGGTCCGGCGATCGCGCAGAGCGTGTCGTCTTCGACACGCCAGCAGTCATGCGGAAAGTCGGCGCCGTGCCAGGCGCGCCATTGGTCGGCATCGAGTGTCTGGATCATCGCTGAGTCATCCGAACGGGAGGTGAGATGGTCGGAGCCACGTTCAAGGCTCCGTCGGGCGCAGGATCAGGGCCTGGCTTGCGGCGAGGTGGCCCCTGTAGAGATCGCCCTCGCCAAGACCATCGCTGGCGACCTCGATGGTCCAGCGCCCGCTTTGCTCAAAGGGTTGCGCACGGGCAGCAAAGTTGATGCAGACCAGTCGGTGGTCATCGCTGAGCGCCCTGCGATAGGCCAGCACCTCGGGCGGCGAGGGCAGCTCCATGAAGTCGCCCCGTTGCAGTGCCGGGCTGGTCCTGCGCGCGGCCAGCAGGTGCTGGTAGAGCGTGAACATGGCACTCGCCGCACCGACCTGGCGCTCGGCCGAACGGTTATCGGCCTCGGGCGGAAACGGCAACCAGGGCGCAGCACCTTCCCAGCCATGGGGCGGTTCGAACAGCCAGGGCATGGGCGCGCGGCATCCATCGCGGCCGCCCGGATCGACGCGGGTGTCGGTGCTGATCGGTGCGTCTTTCAGACCCAGCTCGTCGCCCTGGTAGATGAACGGCGTGCCGCGCAGCGTCAACAGCAACACCGCGGCGGCTCGAGCAGCTTCTTCGGAGCCGCCATAGCGGCTGCGATGGCGAATGTTGTCGTGATTCGACAGCACCCAGGTCGGCCAGGCGTCGGCTGGTTTGAGCCAGTGCTCGATTTCGCCGATGCAGGCGCGAAATCGCGCCGGGTCCCAGGGCACGTCGAGCGGCGTGAAGTTGAAGGCCAGGTGCAGCTCGTCTCCGGCGCCGTAGTACTGCAGCACACGTTCAGTGGAGCGGATGTTCACCTCGCCGACCAGCACGCGCTCGCCTGGATAGCTGTCGACCAGCCGTCGCAGGCCACGCAGGACCTCATGGCTATAGGGCTGGTCATTGAAGTCCGACAGCGGTTGGCCAGCCTGGCAGCGCGGGTCATCGGCGAAGGCCGGATCCTTGCCGATGCAGTGGGCGACGTCGATGCGAAAGCCGTCGACGCCGCGGTCGAGCCAGAAGCGCAGCACCCCCTGCATCGCCTCGACCACCTCGGGGTTGCGCCAGTTGAGGTCCGGCTGCTTGGTGAGGAAGAGGTGCAGGTAGTACTGCCGGGTGGATTCGTCCCAGGTCCAGGCACTGCCGGCACCCAGCGCGGCGCGCCAGTTGTTCGGCTGGTCGCGCCAGATGTACCAGTCGCGCCTGGGGTTGTCCCGCGAGCGGCGCGACTCGACGAACCAGGGTGTTCGTCCGAGGTGTGGTTGGGCACGAAATCCAGCAGCACGCGGATGCCGCGAGCGTGGGCTTCGGCGATCAGTTGGTCGACGTCGTCCAGCGAGCCGAACAGCGGGTCGATGTCGCAGTAATCGCTGACGTCGTAGCCGGCATCGGCCATTGGCGAGCGGAAGATCGGCGACAGCCAGAGCGCATCCACGCCGAGGCGTTGCAGGTAGTCGAGGTGGCGCCGCACGCCGTTAAGGTCGCCAATGCCATCGCCATTGCTGTCGGCGAAAGACCGCGGATAGATCTGATAGACGGTCGTGCCTTTCCACCAGGGTGGCTCGTTCGATTCGCTCATGCGCATCCCCTTGCGATTCGCAGGGCCGGGGTAGAGGGTCTGTGAGGTTACGACTGACGAGCGGTGTGCGGGTTTCGCCCGTTCATTGATCTCCGTCGGGTGGTACTGAACGCGACCCCGGATACTCCACCTAACCTTGCACCAGCCTCAACCTCACCAGGAGACCGCCATGTTGCGTATTGCCATCAATGGCTATGGCCGTATCGGCCGAGCTGTACTGCGTGCCCTGTTCGAGCGGAACCTCGAGAGCCAGATCCAGATCGTCGCCATCAACGACCTCAGCGAGCAGGCGGCGATGGTCCATCTGACGCGCTTCGACACGACATTCGGCCGCTTTCAGGAGCCCATTGAGCTGGACGGCGAGACGATGCGCGTGCGCGGCCAGTCGATTCGCCTGCTGGCCGAGCGCGATGCCACCCAGTTGCCGTGGAAGGCGCTGGGGGTGGACGTGGTGCTGGAGTGCACCGGTAAATTCAAGAAGCGCGACATGATCGAGCAGCATCTGCAGGCCGGTGCCGGCCGGGTATTCGCCTCGCACCCGTTGGATGGCGCAGACCTGACCGTCGTCTACGGCGTCAATCACCAGCTGCTGGGCGAGCAGAAGGTCATTTCCAATGCCTCCTGCACCACCAATTGCCTGGCGCCGCTGGCCAAGGTGCTCCATGACGCGGTCGGCATTCGTCAGGGACTGCTCAACACGGTGCATTCCTACACCAATGACCAGAGCCTGCTGGACAAGGCGCACAAGGACCTTTACCGCGCCCGCGCGGCGGCGGAGTCGATGATCCCCTCGACCACCGGGGCGGCCAAGGCCATCGGTCTGGTGCTGCCGGAACTGGCGGGGCGCCTCGATGGCCTGGCGGTGCGGGTGCCAACGCCGAATGTATCGCTGGTCGACCTGACGTTCACGGCCGAGCGCCCACCCGCAGACGCGGCGGCGGTGAACCAGATCCTGCGCGAAGGTGCGCAACGTCTGGACCCGGGGGTGATGGAGTGCAATGAGCAGCCGCTGGTTTCGCGCGATTTCATCGGCTACGCGCCCTCCTGCGTGGCCGACCTCAGCCACACGCGGGTGCAGGGCGAACTGGTGAAAGTGCTGGCCTGGTACGACAACGAGTGGGCCTTTTCCAACCGTATGCTCGACGTGCTGCTGGCGTGGAAAGGGCCGGCCGCTGGCGCCTGAGCAGTGCGCTCGGCGGATCGCTACAACCCGCAGCTTCGCTCGATCGCTTGTCTGCACTCGAGCAGCGCCTCGCGCAATCGCTCCAGCGCGGGCTCGAAGCGGAAGGTTGGCGCGAGGATGCACACCGAATAAGCCGCGCCGCCTGCATAGAGGGCGGTGCCGATGGCGCACACGCCCTGGACGTGTTCCTGCCAGTCATAGGCGAAGCCCTCCTCGCGAACCTTGGCCAGTTCGCGATGCAAGGCCGCACGGCTGCTGAGGGTGTGGGCCGTCAGCCGGGGCAGGGGGTCGGGCAGCAGGTTGTCGATGGTTTCATCCGGCAGGCCGGCGAGCAGGGCTTTGCCCGCGCTGGTGGCGTGCATCTGCAGCAGGTGATCCGGTAGCGGCGCGACGCGTAACTCCTGGTTCGAGATCACGGCATGGACAATGCCCAGCGTCGTGCCCTTGGCCTGGATGAGACAGACGGTCTCGTCGCACGCTTCTGCCAGCCGTTGCAGATGCGGCCGAGCCAGCGTCACCAGATCACTGTTGACGCCCGAGGCCAGCCGCAGGATGGCCGGGCCCAGCCGCACGCCCCCAGGCCCGGCTTCGAGCATGCCCTCGACTTCCAGCGCGCCGACCAGGCGCTGCACGGTGGAGCGGGGCAGGTCGATCGCCTTGGCGATGGCCCCGAGGCTCAACCCGTCTTTCTGCCCCTCCAGCGCACGCAATACCGCGGCGGCGCGGGCGATGACCTGCATGGCGCCGCGGCCCGTATCGTTCTGGTTGTTCGTCGAAGTGGAATTCAATGGGTTCGCCTGCATTGTGTTTGTACCGTTAGGCGGTACACTGTACCGGTTTTTAAACCTGATGACAGTCCTGACCCACGGCCTGCCGTGGGTAACGCTTACCATGAACACTTCCGTAATTCGAGCCCATGGCGAGGCGGCACCGGTGGTTGCTGGTCCGCCGGTGCCTTTGCCCTTCACGTTTCGGCTGGCGCTGGGGTTGGTCGGGGTGCTGCTGGCCACGCTCACCGCAGGCATCAACAGCCGGATCACCTCCATTGCGCTGGCGGATCTGCGAGGCGCGTTCGGCATCGGCTATGACGCCGGCACCTGGTTCACCGCCTGCTACGCGGCCGCCGAGGTCGCGGCGATGTTTGTCGCCCCCTGGCTCGCGGTGACCTTCTCGTTGCGCCGCTTTGGCATCACCATGACCCTGATTTTCGCCGGCCTGGGCGTGCTATGCCCGTTGGCGCCGACGGCCGACAGCCTGATGCTGCTGCGCATCCTGCAAGGATTGGCCGCCGGTTCGCTGCCGCCCCTCCTAATGACCGCCGCGCTGCGCTTTCTGCCTTGGCACGCCAAGATCTACGGGTTGGGCGCCTATGCGCTGACGGCCACCTTCGGACCGAACCTCGCGTTGCCGTTGTCGGCGCTTTGGACGGAGGGTGTCGGCTGGCAATGGGTGTTCTGGCAGATCGTTCCGCCTTGCCTGATGGGCGCTGCACTGATCGCGTATGGCCTGCCGCAAGACCCGCTGCGGCTGGAGCGTTTCAAGGGCGCGGACTGGCAGGGCGCGCTGCTGGGTTGCGTCGGCATCGTCTGTCTGGTGCTCGCGCTGGAGCAGGGAGAACGGCTCGATTGGCTGCACTCGCCGCTGATCCGGGCGCTGCTCGTCGGCGCCGGCGTGCTGCTACCGCTGTTCCTGTTGCACGAATGGTCCCACCCGCAACCGCTGATCAAGCTTCAGCTGCTCGCCCGGCGCAACTTCGCCTACGGCGTTTCAACGCTGGCGCTGATGATGCTCGTGGTGACCATCGGCAATCTGCCGCTTCTGTACATGAGCCAGGTCCACGGCTTTCGTCCGCTGCAGGTCGCGCCGCTGGCGTTGGGCCACGCGCTGGCGCAACTGCTGCTGGCGCCGCTGGTGGCCACGCTGATCAATCGCCGAGGGGTGGATGCGCGTTGGGTTGCCGGGCTCGGGTTGCTGCTGTTGTCGATGGCCTGCCTGGCGGGGAGCCAGCTGACGTCCGCATGGGCGATGGAGAATTTCTACCTCATCCAGACCTTCCAGGCGGTGGGACAGCCGATGGTCGTGGTGCCGCTTCTGATGATTTCGACCGGCGTGGTCCACCCCATGGAGGGGCCGTTCGCCTCCGCCATGGTCAATGGCATTAGGGGTGTGTGCACTGTCGTCGGGGTGGCCCTGATGGATGCCCTGCTCAGTCACCGGGAGCAGTTCCATTCGTTCGTCTTGCTCGACCACCTGGCCGCGCGCGGCCATCACCCGGGGGCTGGAACCCTGGCTGATCTCGCCGGCCGGGTAAGCGATCAGGCGCATGTGCTCGCGATGGCGGACGCCTACCTGGCGGTCATCGCCGTGCTGGCCGTGATGTTCCTCTTGCTGCTGTTCCTGCCGACCCGGGCATACCCGCCGCCACCCCCAAAAGTTACCGCCCCACATTGAGTCAATATGAACGCGAAACTCTTGCTGCTTCCCGCCGCTGCCGTCCTGCTCGTTGGCGGCCTTTACGCGGCCACCGGCCCGTCCGATCCCAGTACCCATGATGCCTATGTGCGTGCCGATGCCACCTGGATCGCGCCCAAGATCGCCGGGCACGTGGCCGAGGTGCTCGTGCAGGACAACCAGACCGTCAAGGCCGGGCAGCCGCTGGTGCGCCTCGACGACCGCGACTACCGCATCGCCGTAACGCTGGCGGAGGCGGATGTCACCGCGGCGCGCGCGGCCATCGAGAACCTGCAGGCGACACTGAGCCGGCAGGACGCCCTCATCGAACAGGCCGCGGCCACCCTACGCGCCGACACGGCCTCGCTCGGGTTCGCGCAGGCCAGCGCCGCGCGTTATCAGGCGCTGTCCAAGCTTGGCGCCGTGCCCCGTGAAGAGCAGGAGAAGGCCAGCGCCGAGCTGCAGCAATGGCTCGCCGTGCGGGATCGCGACCGGGCGGCGCAGGCAGCTGCCAGCAAGGAAACGGCCGTGATTGATGCCCAGATCAGCCAGGCCAAGGCCGCCCTGGCCCGGGCAGAGGCGGTGCGTGACCAGGCCGCCCTGCAACTGTCCTACACCGACATTCGTGCGCCCTTCGATGGCACGGTCGGGGCGCGTTCCGTTACCCCGGGTGCCTACGTCGCACCTGGCAACAACCTGCTGGCACTCGTTCCGCTGGCCGATCTGTACGTGACGGCTAACTTCCGCGAGACCGAGGTCGCCGGCATCCAGGCCGGGCAGTCGGTCATGCTGCGCGTCGATGCGCTGCCGGATGTGGCCTTGCGCGGCCATGTGCAGAGCCTGGCGCCAGCGACGGGTGTCACCTTCTCCGCCATCGTTCCGGACAACGCCACTGGCAACTTCACCAAGGTGGTGCAGCGCGTGCCGGTAAAGATCGTCTTCGAGCCCGACCAGCCGGAGCTGGCGCAACTGCGGGTCGGCATGTCAGTCATACCGACGTTGCTGAACGTGGCCCACTGAGCCCCCGGCAACTCTCCCGGGGCCATCCAGGTCTGAAGGCTTCATGCAGATCAATGGCACCGGAGGCTGAACATGCCAAGAAAAGAAGGCGTCTGGGAGCTGCCGTTGGCGGATTTCCGGGCTGCGACGGCGGCTGGCAAGCCCACCCCCGGTTGTGGCGCCGCCGCTGCCGTCACGGCAGATATCGGCCTTGCGCTGGTGGTGAAAGGGCTGCGTATCAGTGAAGCGCACGGTTCCGACCCGGCTCGTCTGCGGCTGTTGCACGCCGCCGAAGCGCTATTGGGCCGTCCGGGCAGCTTCGCCGGCGACGACATGCAGGCCTTCGACGATTACCTGAATGCTGCCCGCGACGGCGACCTCGGTGACAAGCACGCCGCCGCGCGTCAGGCCTGTGCCGTGCCCCTGGCCTTGGCACACTGCTGCCTGGAAGCCCTCGAAGTGGCCGCCGAGGCATGGCCTTGCGCAGCCGCGAACGTCCAGAGCGACATACAGGCCGGTGCGGTGCTCATCCACGCCGCCCTCAGCGCCGCCTTGATCAATGTCGATGCTGACCGGGCGAGCCTTGATGAGGCTGCGTGGGAGCAAGCCGGACGGTCACGCCAACGCCTGCAAATGGAAGGCGACACGCTCCTGCGGCGATGGCGCGATGCCCGCCGCTAGTGGCCAGGTGCGGTCCCGCTGGCACGCTGCGCTGCCTTCCTGCGGAGGGAGGCGAGCCGCGCTTCGGACGGTTCTACAGTCTGCATTCATCTATACCCTTGAGCGATATTGAGAATAAACGTCTCGTTTTAGGTTGACGTGTAGGGGTGTTGTTTCTAGTCTCGAAGCTGATCGATACGAGTCATCAGGATCACGACAAACGAGACCTGCGCACCGTTCGCGCGGCGCGAATGTCCACCGGAGAACACCATGAGCCATCGCATCGTCCTGCCGCGCCTGATGGAAATCGGCGCCGGCGCCAGCCAGCAGATCGTCTCCGTGCTGCATAACCTGGGCTGTAAACGCCCTCTGATCGTCACCGACCGGATGATGGTCGAACTCGGCTACGTGGCGCGTATCAGCGAGACCCTGGCAAAAGCCGACATCCCCAGCGACTGCTTCGCCGACACCTTGCCAGAACCGACCGCCGCCTCGATTCGGGCCGGCGTCGAGATGGTCCGCCAAGGCGATTACGATTCGATCATCGCCCTCGGTGGCGGCAGCCCGATCGACTCGGCCAAGGCCATCGGCATCCTTGGCAAGTTCGGCGGCGAGATGCGCGACTACCGTTTTCCACGCGACGTCAGCGAGGCCGGGCTGCCACTGATCGCCATTCCCACCACCGCCGGCACCGGCTCGGAGGCGACGCGCTTCACCATCATCACCGACGAAACCAGCGACGAGAAAATGCTCTGTGCGGGCCTTGGCTTCATGCCCGTCGCCGCCTTGATCGACTACGAGCTGACCCTGTCGCTGCCGCCGCGTGTCACCGCCGACACCGGCATCGACGCGCTGACCCATGCCATCGAAGCCTACGTCAGCCGCAAGGCCAGCCTCTACAGCGATGCCCAGGCGCTCGAGGCCATGCGCCTGTTGGCGCCAAACCTGCGCGCGGCCTACCACGAACCCGGTAATCGCTCCGCCCGCGAGGCGATGATGCTCGGTGCGACCCTGGCCGGTATCGCTTTTTCCAACGCCTCGGTGGCGCTGGTGCATGGCATGAGCCGGCCGATCGGCGCGTTCTTCCACGTGCCGCACGGACTCTCGAACGCCATGTTGTTGCCCGCGATCACGGCCTTCTCGATACCGGCGGCGCCGGCGCGTTACGCCGATTGCGCCCGTGCCATGGGCGTCGCGGCGCAGACCGACGACATCGATACCGCGAACGCCAAGTTGCTCGATGAGCTGCGCGCGCTGAACCGGGAGCTCAAGGTGCCGAGCCCGGCCGAGTTCGGCATCGCCCGCGAGCGCTTCTTCGAACTGCGCGAGACCATGGCGAGGCAGGCGCTGGCCTCCGGGTCACCCGGCAACAATCCGCGCGTGCCGACCGAGGCGGAAATCATCGACCTCTACGAAACTGTCTGGAATCAGGAGTGACGCCATGAAGACCCTCGGTAACCTGATCAACAACGAAGCCGTCCCGGGCCGCTCCGACCGCCACGCGACCGTCTACAACCCGGCCACTGGCGAGCCGCGTCTGTACGTTTCGCTGTCCTCGGCCAATGAAACACGCGAAGCCATCGCCGCCGCGCATGCAGCATTCGACGGTTGGGCGAAGACGCCACCTCTCGTGCGCGCCCGCGTCATGTTCCGCTTCAAGGCACTGCTCGAAGAGCGCCGCGACGACCTGGCCCGGCTGATCTCGCTGGAACACGGCAAGGTGTTCTCCGATGCGCAGGGCGAAGTCACGCGTGGGCTGGAGGTGGTGGAGTTCGCCTGCGGTATTCCACACCTGCTCAAGGGCGACTTCTCGCCCAATGTCGGCCGGGATATCGACTCCAACTCGCTGATGCAGCCGCTGGGCGTCTGTGTCGGGATCACACCCTTCAACTTCCCGGCCATGGTGCCGTTGTGGATGTTGCCCGTGGCCATTGCCTGCGGGAATACCTTCGTCCTCAAACCGTCGGAGAAGGACCCCAGTGCGACCATGCTGCTTGGCGAGCTGCTGGCCGAGGCCGGGCTGCCGCCGGGTGTGTTGAACATCGTCAACGGCGACAAGCAGGCGGTGGACGTACTGCTGACCGACAAGCGTGTACAGGCGGTGAGCTTCGTGGGTTCGACGCCCATCGCCGAGTACATCTACAAGACCGCTTCGGCACACGGCAAGCGCTGCCAGGCGTTGGGCGGGGCGAAGAATCATATGGTGGTCATGCCCGATGCCGATCCGCAGCAGGTGGTCAGCTCGTTGATGGGCGCTGCCTACGGCTCGGCCGGGGAGCGCTGCATGGCGATCTCGGTGGCGGTGTGCGTGGGCGAGGCGGTCGCCGACAAGCTGGTCGGCATGCTGAAGGACGAGATCGGACGGATGCGCGTCGGCCCGGGTACGGGCGTCGAGCCCGAGCCGCACATGGGCCCGTTGGTGACGCGCGAGCATCAGAGGAAGGTCGCCGGGTACATCGATCTGGGTGTCGAGGAGGGCCCGGAGCTGGTCTGCGACGGGCGTGGGCTGAAGGTCGAGGGGTACGAGAATGGCTTCTATCTCGGCCCGACGCTCTTCGATCGGGTGACCCCGGAGATGCGCATCTACAAAGAGGAAATCTTCGGGCCGGTGCTGGTTGTCATGCGCGTTGATTCCTTCGACGCGGCCCTCAAGCTGGTGAATGAACACGAGTATGGCAACGGCACCTCCATCTTCACCCGCGACGGCGACACCGCACGCCAGTACGAGGAAGAGGTGAAGGTGGGCATGGTCGGCATCAACGTGCCCATCCCGGTGCCCATGGCGTTCTATTGCTTCGGTGGTTGGAAACGCTCGATCTTCGGGCCGCTGAACATGCACGGCCCGGACGGGGTGCGCTTCTTCACCCGCATGAAAACGGTGACGCGGCGCTGGCCGACCGGGATCCGTGCCGGGGCGGACTTCTCGATGCCGACCATGAAGTGACGGCCAGGTGCGGCCGGCCAGGCGCCCCCAACTTGTCGTAGGCGTTTCAGCGTGCTGGCGCTCGGGGCGCTCCCGTGATCGCCAGCAGCTGGCGCCTTCGAACGTTCAGTACGTCAGTCCTCTAAAACTCCTCCGTTCGACAACAGGGCATGTGATGCGCAGTACCCCCCGCGAAAAAGGCTCCTCCATCACCCGCGTCCTCGAAATCATCGAGGCGGTGGCCTCGGCTCAGGCGCCGCTGACGCCCAGCGCGCTGGCGGAGTACCTGGATATCCCCAAGGCCAGTGCCCATCGCCTGGTGCAGACGCTGGAGAAGGAGGGCTTCCTGCAGTTTGGCTTGCGCGGCGGGCTCTTGCCTGGCGACCGGCTGCACAGGACGGCGGTGGATATCCTGCGCAGCGGGCAGCACAAGGCGTTGCGCCAGGCGATCCTGCGGCAGCTTTCGGACGAGATCGGCGAGACGTGCGGCCTGTCCATACCGGACGGCCTGGACATGCTCTATTTCGACCGCGTGCAGACCAACTGGCCACTGCAGATCAACTTGCCCGTCGGCACTCGCACGCCGCTTTGGTGCACGGCCAGCGGCAAGCTCTACCTGGCTTCGCTCCCGGATGAGCGGCTGCAACGCATCCTGCCGAGGCTGCCGATCCAGCGCATGGCGCGCAATACGCTGACCGACCTCAGCGCCCTGCGTGACGATCTGGCGCGTATTCGGGACGAAGGCATGGCCACCGACTCCGAAGAATTCATCGACGGCATGGTTGCCTGCGCCGTCCCGGTGCGCGATGCGCGGGGTGAGCTGAGCGCCTGCCTGTTCACGCATGCGCCGGTGATCCGGTGTTCGATGGAGGCGCTGCTCGCTTTCGTGCCCCGTCTGCGCCTGGCGGCAAAGGAACTGGAGGCGATCGTCGCCGGCTGACTCAGGCAGTACGCCAAACGACGAGACGACCCGGACCTGTAGGCGCCAGCTTGCTGGCGATTAGCCCGGTCCACGATGATCGCGAGCAAGGGCGCTGCTCCACAAAGGGCAGCGGTGCGGTTCGCGATGTTGCCGTTACTTCTTCAACATCGCGCGCATGGCGGCCAGGGCGTCGTTGCCGCGGGCGGCCTTGACCTCGGCCGGCGCGTCTTCCTGGCCTTCCCATTGGAGGTCCTCCTGCGGCAGTTCGTCGAGGAAGCGGCTGGGCATGCATTCGATGATTTCGCCGTACTGCTTGCGCTTGGCGGCGAAGGTCATCGCCAGGTTCTGCCGCGCACGGGTGATGCCGACATAAGCCAGGCGGCGCTCTTCCTCGATGGTGTCGGCTTCGATGCTGGAGCGGTGCGGCAGGATTTCTTCCTCCACGCCCATGATGAACACGTAGGGAAACTCCAGTCCCTTGGACGCGTGCAGGGTCATCATCTGCACACCTTCGGCGCCTTCTTCCTCTTCCTGCTGGCGTTCGAGCATGTCGCGCAACACGAGCTTGGCGATGGCCTCCTCGATGGTCATGTCGCCGTCTTCGTCCTTTTCCAAGGTGTTCTTCAACGCATCGATGAGGAACCAGACGTTGCCCATGCGGAAGTCCGCCGCCTTGTCGCTGGAGGTCTGCGAGCGCACCCAGGTCTCGTAATCGATGTCCATGACCATGCTGCGCAGCGCGGCGATCGGATCGTTCTGCGCGCATTGCTGGCGCAGGTTGTCCATGTAGTGCTTGAAGCGAGACAGGCGCTCGGTGTAGCGGCTGTCGAGGTGTTCGCCGAGGCCGATTTCGTCACAGGCGGCGTACATCGAGATCTTGCGCGCGGTGGCGTAGTTGCCGAGCTTCTCCAGCGTGGTCGAGCCGATCTCGCGACGCGGTACGTTGATCACCCGCAGGAAGGCATTGTCGTCGTCCGGATTGACCAGCAGGCGGAAGTAGCTCATCAGGTCCTTCACTTCCTGGCGAGCGAAGAAGCTGGTGCCACCGGAGAGCCGATAGGGCACCTGATGGTGCTGCAGCTTCAGCTCGATGAGCTTGGCCTGGTAGTTGCCCCGGTAGAGGATGGCGAAATCGCTGTAGGGGCGGCCGGTCTTCAGGTGCAGGGTGAGGATTTCCACCGCGACGCGCTCGGCCTCGGCATCCTCGTTGCGGCAGCGGATGACCCGGATCGGGTCGCCGTGCCCCATTTCGGACCACAGCTGCTTTTCGAAGGCGTGCGGGTTGTTGGCGATCAGGATGTTCGCGCATTTGAGGATGCGGCTGGTCGAGCGGTAGTTCTGCTCGAGCATCACGACCTTGAGCGAGGGGAAGTCCTCCTTGAGCTGCATGAGGTTTTCCGGTCGTGCGCCGCGCCAGGCGTAGATCGACTGGTCGTCATCGCCCACCACCGTGAAGTGCGCGCGCTCCTGGACCAGCAATTTCACCAGCAGGTACTGGCTGGCGTTGGTGTCCTGGTATTCGTCGACGAGCATGTAGCGCACCCGGTTGCGCCATTTCTCCAGCACCTCGGGGTGATTCTGGAACAGCTTGACCGGCTGCATGATCAGGTCGTCGAAGTCCACCGCGTTGTAGGCTTTGAGCGTGCGCTGGTAGTGCGTATAGACGATCGCCGCGGTCTGCTCCTTCGGATTGCGCGCGTTTTCCAGCGCCTCCTCCGGCAGGATCAGGTCGTTCTTCCAGTTGCCGATGTAGCCCTTGATTTCGTCGACGCCGTCGTCGCCGGCGTACTCCTTCTGCATGATGTCGGTCAGCAGGGCCTTGATGTCGCCTTCATCGAAGATCGAGAAACCCGGCTTGTAGCCGAGCTTGGCGTATTCCTTGCGGATGATGTTCAGGCCGAGGTTGTGAAAGGTCGAGACGGTCAACCCACGGCCTTCGCCACCGCGCAAGAGGCTGCTGACGCGCTCCTTCATTTCCCGCGCGGCCTTGTTGGTGAAGGTCACGGCGACGATGTATTGGGCGCGGATGCCGCATTGCTGAATCAGGTAGGCGATCTTGCGCGTGATCACGCTGGTCTTGCCGGAGCCGGCACCGGCGAGCACCAGCATAGGGCCGCCGACGTAGTTCACGGCTTCCTGCTGCCGGGGGTTGAGTCGGGACATCGTCGTTTGGTCTGTCGAAGGGGGCGAGAGTTTAGCAGGGCTGGCGGTTCGATTTGAGGCCCACCGGCGGGCACGATGACCGGTCGTCGCCCGCGGGGCTGGGTTATGGGCCGCAATGCTCTAGTCTATGCGCCGCGGCGAGCGCATCAGGCGGCAAGGCCTGCGACCCGCTTGACACAAGGAGGTGTAACCCCAGGTGCCTGCACGCCTGACCGCTTCGTATGAACCGGGGAACCACCGTGACATCGTCCGTATCACTTTTGCGCCTGGTCCTGCTCGCCGACGAACCCGCATGGCGCGAGCGCCTCGTTGCGGCGCTGGGGCTGCTACCCGACCCGCATCCACTCATCGTCGCGCCGGACTGGGCGACCGCCATGGCGCACATGGCTGAGCCCGTCTCCAGCGTGCTGCTGGCTGCGCCCGCGCAGCGGCCCGCTTCTGCGCGCTTCCCCTGGCCGACGGTGCTGCTGGTCGAGGCGGAACCGAGCGAGACGCCCGAAGGCGTCATCGACTGGCTGATCGGCCCGTCGCTGGAGCTGGAGCCGCTGCGCCGTTGCCTGCGTTATGCCCGCGAGCGCTGCAACCTGCATGACATCGTCCAGCGCCTGGCCAAACAGGACGCTCTGACGGGCATAACCAACCGTCAGGGTTTCCAGGCGCTGCTGGCGACCCGACTGATGGATGATGCCGGCGAGGCGCTGGTACTGGGCGTGCTCGACCTGGACAACTTCCGCCGAGTCAACGATGCCCTCGGGCATCGGGCCGGGGATCGGTTGATCCTGCAGGTCGTGGCGCGCCTGAAGGCCGAGCTGGAGGTAGGCGACCGTCTTGCCCGTCTTGGCGGCGACGAATTCGGGTTGTTGCTCGACGCGAGCCAGACCGGTCGTATCGAGCGCCTGGCCGATCGACTGATGGGAACGCTGGCCGAGCCTTACTGGCTGGACGGCGAAAGCCTGATGATCGGCTGCAGCCTCGGACTGGCGCATGCGAAGCCGGGGGCGGATGCCGACCAGCTGTTCTGGCTGGCGCAGATCGCCATGCGTCAGGCCAAGGCCAAGCAGGGTTGCACCTGGTACCTCTACAACGAGCGAGTCAACCGTAGCGCCGGCAGCCTCGCCGACCTGGAGGACGAGTTGCGTCGTGCGTTGCGGCGCGATGATCTGGAACTGCATTACCAGCCAAGGCTGTGTATCGAGACGGGGCGCATCGTCGGCATGGAAGCGCTGGTGCGCTGGCCCCACGCCGAGCGCGGCCTGCTGGCGCCCGACGAGTTCATCCCCATGGCCGAGGAGAGCGGGTTGATCGTGCCGCTGGGGTACTGGGTCATCGCCCGCGCCCTGCGGGACCTGCAGAGCCTGCGCGAAAGTGGCGTTGGCGAACTGCACATGGCCGTGAACCTGTCGTTTCGGCAGTTCCAGGACAGCCAGCTGCTGGCGACCCTCGAACGATTGATCGCCGAGCGCGGCGTAGACCCGCACTGGCTGGAATTCGAACTCACCGAGACGGCGGTGATGCGCCGCAGCGATCAGGTGCGCGGCACCATGAACGCGCTTGCCGCGCTCGGCGTACGTTTTTCACTGGACGATTTCGGCACCGGTTTCTCTTCGTTCGTGCACTTGAGTCGGTTGCCGATCAGCCTGCTCAAGATCGACAAGAGCTTCGTCGACCAGATGGCCGCGCGCCCGCAGAACGGACGGCTGGTCCGGGCGATGATCGGGCTGGCGCACGACCTGGGGCTGGAAGTGGTGGCCGAGGGTGTCGAAGGCGCGGCCCAGCTCGGGCAACTGCGGCGCTTCGGTGCCGACCAGGTCCAGGGCTACCTGATCAGCAAGCCATTGCCGCTGGCCGAGCTGCGGCCTCTGCTCGACCGGGGACACCGCCTCGAGATGCGTGGCTGATACGAAGCGCCGGGCTGAAGCCCGGCGCGGTGTTGCTAGCGAACCATGTGCAAGAAGTGCATGTGCTTCTCGTACTGGTCGAGGATGTCGCCTATCACCCCTTCACGGCTCCAGCCCATCACGTCGTAGTTCTGCCCCCTTCCTTGAGGTGTACCTCGGCACGGAAGTAGTTGCGCTCGTCTTCGTCTTCCTCGGTGGCGACGAAGCTGGGCATCGGGTAGCCGCGCGGACGGATCTGGTAGATGAAGTCCGGCGCGCCTTCGTGGGTGATCTCCAGGCCGGTGCGCTTGTCCTCCCCGCTGGTCAGCTCGACGCTGTAGCCCTGCTTGCGCAGCTCCTCGGCGACGGCGGCACAGGCGGGTGCGGCGGTTTCACTGATGAAACGCTCGACGTCGCGGCGTCGCGGGTACATGGTCAGGTTCTGCACGCGACGGCGCCAGCCGCCTTCGGATACCGGCGCGGTCGGCGTGGTGTTGATCGCCTGGTAGCGCAGCCCCTGCTTGGTGGCATCGAGGCGCAGTGCCTTGAGCAGCCCCCACATCGAGCAGAGCAGGGCCAGGGTGAACGGCAGGGCGCTGGCGATGGTGGCCGTCTGCAAGGCCGTCAGCCCGTCGGCGAGCAGCAGCGCGATGGCCACGGTGCCCATGGAGGCGGTCCAGAAAATCCGCTGCCAGACCGGCGTCTGGCCTTCGCCACCCGAGGCGAGCATGTCGACGACCAGCGCGCCGGAGTCGGCCGAGGTCACGAAGAACACCACGACCATGATCATCGCGATGGTCGACAGCACGGCCGCGAAGGGGAAGTGCTCGAGGAAGGCGAACAGCGCCAGCGAACTGTCTCGTTCGATGGCTTCGCCCAGGCTGGTGACATGGTCCCAGAGGATCATGTGGATCGCGGTGTCGCCGAACACGGTCATCCACAGCAGCGTGAAGCCGGTCGGTACCAGCAGTACGCCGGTGACGAAGTCGCGGATGGTCCGACCACGCGAGATGCGCGCGATGAACAGGCCGACGAAGGGCGACCAGGCCAGCCACCAGCCCCAGTAGAACAGCGTCCAGCCGCCGATCCAGTCATTTGGCTCGTAGGCGTAGAGGTTGAACGTCTTGTTGACGATGTCCGACAGGTAGCTACCGGTGTTCTGCACGAAGGTTTGCAGAATGAACACCGTCGGGCCGGCAACCAGCACCACCAGCACCAGCAGCACGGCCAGCGTCAGGTTCAGCTCCGACAGGCGTCGCACGCCCTTGTCCAGGCCGGTGACCACGGAGATGGTCGCCAGCACCGTGGTGCCGGCGATCAGCGCGATCTGTACCGGCACGGAGATCGGTACCCCATAGAGATGGTTCAGACCCGAGTTGATCTGGGTGACGCCCAGGCCCAGCGATGTCGCGACGCCGAGCACGGTGCCGATGATGGCGAAGATGTCCACCGCATGGCCGATCGGGCCATAGATGCGCTCGCCGATCAGCGGATACAGGGCCGAACGCAGGGTCAGTGGCAGGCCGTGGCGGTAGCTGAAGTACGCCAGGATCAACGCGACGATGGCGTAGATCGCCCAGGCATGCAGGCCCCAGTGGAAGAAGGTGATCTTCATGGCTTCGTAGGCGGCCTCGCTGGTGCCGCCTTCGCCTACCGGGGGCGAGAGGAAGTGCATCACCGGCTCGGCGACGCCGAAGAACATCAGGCCGATGCCCATCCCCGCGGAGAACAGCATGGAGAACCAGGTCAGGTTGCTGTAGTCCGGCTCGCTGTGGTCGGGGCCGAGCTTGATGTCGCCGTAGCGGCTGAGTGCGAGCAGCACGACCATCAGCAGAATGATCGCTACCGCGATGATGTAGAGCCAGCTGACATTGGCGATGATCCAGGCCTGGACGTCACTGAACAGCGCCTGGGCGTTTTCGGAGAAGGCGACGCTGTAGATGACCAGCGCGATGATGAGTACGGCAGAGCCGATGAAAACAGGTGGGTTGAGGGTGGAAGAAGACTTGTTGGCCTCCATGCTGCGCTCCTTGATTCGTCGATTTGGGGAGTGGCCGCCTGTGGCGAAGAGGGCGCAATCTAGCATATTGGTCAGCTTTTGACCGAACTAGAGGCCATCGCCGTCTCGTCGGGGACAATGAATCGGACCTCCGCAGTGGGCAAATTGTGCCGTTGCGCTTGCCCCCGACCGCTGCGAAGAGGCGCCGCGCGGCTGTCGATCAGCCGGGCTGGCTGGAGGGACGGTATTGCAGGGCTTCGGCCAAGTGCCCTCGGCCGATCGACTCGGCCCGCTCGAGATCCGCCAGCGTCCGGGCCACCTTGAGGATGCGGTGCGCCGCGCGCAGCGACAGGCCGAGTCGCTCGCAGGCGCGCTCCAGCCAGCGCTGATCCTCCGGCTGCAAATGGCAATGCTGGCGCAGGCCGGACAGGTCGAGGAACGCGTTGGCGCAGCCTTGACGAGCAAGCTGGATGCGCCGTGCCTCGGCCACCTGAACGGCCACCGCTGCGGTCGTCTCGCTACCGGCTTGCGGCGCATTGAGCGCCGTGGCCTCGCGGGCGACGGTCAGGTGGAGGTCGATGCGGTCGAGCAGTGGCCCGGACAGCTTGCCGCGGTAGCGCTGGATCTGATCCGGCGAGCAGCGGCAGCGACCACTGGGGTCGCCGAGGTAGCCGCAGGGGCAGGGGTTCATCGCGGCGACCAGTTGGAAGCGGGCCGGGAACTTTACCTTGTCCCGGGCCCGGGCGATGACGATGTGGCCGGACTCCAGCGGCTCGCGAAGAACCTCCAGCACCTTGCGATCGAACTCGGGCAACTCATCGAGAAAGAGCACGCCCTGATGCGCCAGGGTGATCTCACCTGGCCGTGGTCGACTGCCGCCGCCGACCAGCGCCGGCCCCGATGCACTGTGATGGGGCTGCCGGAACGGCCGTTGCGGCCAGTGTTCGAGCGGGGACTGACTAGCCACCGAATGGATGGCGGCGACTTCCAGTGCTTCCTGTTCCTGCAGCGGTGGCAGCAGGCCGGGCAGACGGCTGGCCAGCAGCGTCTTTCCGGTACCCGGCGGGCCGGAGAACAGCAGGTTGTGAGCGCCGGCGGCCGCGACCAGCAGGCCCCGCTTCGCCGCGGCCTGGCCCTGCACGTCGGCGAGGTCCGGATAGGGCAGCTCCTGGCGCAGCAGGCCTTGCGCCTGGAAGGGTTCGAGTGGCGTCACGCCGTTGAAATGCGCGGCGACCTCGAGCAGATGGTCGGCTGCGTAGACCACCAGACCCGAGGCCAGACTGGCTTCCTCCGCGTTCGCCCGTGGCACTAGCAGTGCGCGCCCGGCCTTGCGTGCGGCGAGCGCGGCGGGCAATACGCCCTGCACCGGTCGCAAGGCACCCGACAAGGCCAGTTCGCCGAGGCACTCGAGGCCGTCCAGCCGATCGCCGGGCACCTGACCACCGGCTGCGAGGATGCCCAGCGCGATGGCCAGATCGAAGCGGCCACCGTCCTTCGGCAGATCGGCTGGGGCGAGGTTGAGGGTGATGCGGCGGGCAGGAAAGTCGAAGCCGGACGTGAGGATGGCGCTGCGGACGCGGTCCTTGCTTTCCTTCACAGCGGTTTCCGGAAGGCCGACCAGGGCCAGCGAGGGCAGGCCGTTGGCCAGGTGCGCCTCGACCGTGACGGCAGGCGCTTCCACGCCGAGCTGTGCCCGGCTGTGGACAATGGCGAGGGACATCGATCACTCCTTTGATCGGTGCCGCCGGATCACTCGTCGGCGGCGGGGGTTAGCTTCTCTTCCAGTTCGGCGACCTTGGCCTCGAGGGCCTCCAGGCGGGCTCGGGTGCGGGCCAATACGACCATCTGGCTGTCGAATTCCTCCCGGCTGACCACGTCCAGCTTGCTCAGCGCACCCTGGACGATGCCCTTGAACTGGGCTTCGATTTCGCTGCGCGAGAGGGGCGTTTCGCCGTTGAACAGGCGCGAGGCCTGAGAGCCGATGGCGTCGAGAAAAGCTTTGGGCGGGAACATAGCATCACCTGTTTCTGAGCGGCGTGCAGTGTAGCACGGTCGTCTGCCGTGACTTGGGCGGGCACCGTGCCCGTTTCCGGGCATGGTGTCGGATGTCATGGCACCAAGTTGGTGCGTCGTTTCGCTTGTGGCGCCGGGTGCTGCTGCGCTGAAACGCGGCAAACCGCTGTTTTTCGGAGATTGGCACTGAATCTGCTTTGCTCAGCGTGACGCATGCACCAACGAATGAAGGGTGCACAGGCGATTCGGGACGTTTCGTCGGATTGGTTGATGGTGTCGGAGGGGCGCGCGGCGATGCCGGCGCGTTACAAGAGCCAGACACTGAGCTTAGACTTGAGCCGGGTTCGTACTTCTGGGGCAAGTCCACCTAAACGGGAGAAGTTTTCATGAAACTAGTCACTGCCATCATCAAGCCGTTCAAGCTGGACGACGTACGCGAGTCGCTGTCCGAAATCGGCGTCCAGGGCATCACGGTCACCGAAGTCAAGGGTTTCGGGCGCCAGAAAGGCCATACCGAGCTCTACCGCGGCGCCGAATACGTGGTCGATTTTCTGCCGAAGGTGAAGATCGACGTGGCCATTGCCGATGACCAGCTCGACCGCGTGATCGAGGCCATCACCAAGGCGGCCAACACCGGCAAGATCGGCGACGGCAAGATTTTCGTCGTGAATCTGGAACAGGCCATTCGCATTCGCACCGGCGAAACCGATACCGACGCGATCTGACGGGCACGCGTAGCGAATGCATGAACGGGCGGCGACGCCCGACACATCCGCCACGCAACGCTCCCACTCGCGATTGCCTGCCTGGCAGGCCTACGAACCCCACGCCCCAGGAGTAAAACCATGACTCTGCGAAAAATCGCAGGGCTAGGAGCCCTTTTGTCTCTGATAAGCCCAGGCATCGCCATGGCGCAGGAGGCAACGCTCGATGCAGGCGATACGGCATGGATGCTGACAGCCACCGCATTGGTGCTGTTCATGACGATTCCGGGCTTGGCGCTGTTCTACGGCGGCATGGTCCGCTCGAAGAACATCCTCTCGGTGATGATGCAGTGCTTCGCCATCACCGGCCTGATGAGCATCCTCTGGATGGTCTACGGCTACAGCCTGGCGTTCGACACGACCGGCATGGAGGCAGGCGTCACCAACCTCAATTCCTTCGTCGGCGGTCTCGGGCGGGCTTTTCTCGCCGGCCTGACGCCCGACAGCCTCACCGGCACGGTGCCGGAGAGCGTGTTCATCACCTTTCAGATGACCTTCGCCATCATCACCCCGGCGCTCATCGTCGGCGCCTTCGCCGAGCGGATGAAGTTCTCCGCGATGCTGGTATTCATGGGCGTCTGGTTCACCCTCGTCTACGCACCGATCGCGCACATGGTCTGGGGCGGCGACGGCGGCCTGATGTGGGACTGGGGTGTACTGGATTTCGCCGGCGGCACCGTCGTGCACATCAACGCCGGCATCGCCGGTCTGGTGGCCTGCCTCGTACTCGGCAAGCGCAAGGGCTTCCCCACTACGCCCATGGCGCCGCACAACCTGGGGTTGACCCTGGTCGGCGCGGCGATGCTGTGGATCGGCTGGTTCGGCTTCAACGCCGGTTCGTCGCTGGCCGCCAACGGCACCGCCGGGATGGCCATGCTGGTGACCCAGATCGCTACCGCCGCCGCGGCGCTGAGCTGGATGTTCGCCGAGTGGATGACCCACGGCAAACCCAGCGCGCTGGGCATCGCCTCGGGCGTGGTCGCGGGCCTGGTCGCCATCACCCCCGCAGCCGGTACGGTCGGCCCGATGGGCGCACTGATCATCGGCCTGGCGTCGGGCGTCATCTGCTTCTTCTGTGCCACCAGCCTCAAGCGCAAGCTCGGTTACGACGACTCCCTGGACGCCTTTGGCGTGCACGGCATTGGCGGCATCGTCGGCGCGCTGTTGACGGGTGTCTTCGCGGCCCCTGCGCTCGGCGGCTTCGGTGAGGTGGAGAGCATCGCACTGCAGCTGTGGATTCAGTTCAAGGGCGTGCTCTTCACGGTCGTGTACACCGGCATCGTCACCTTGGTGATTCTCAAGGTGATCGACGCGGTGATGGGCCTGCGAGTCAGCGAAGAAGAAGAAACCATCGGCCTGGATCTCAGCCTGCACAACGAACGCGGCTACAACCTGTAAGCACACGGAGCGCGCCCGGAGCCAACCCGGGCGCCTGAACCGAATAGCGCCTCGGCGCTCGGCAAAAGGTGAAAACAAATGGATAGCACAGCACTGATACCCGTCCAGTACGGACTCGACACCTTCTACTTCCTCATCTGCGGCGCGCTGGTGATGTGGATGGCGGCCGGATTCTCCATGCTCGAAGCCGGCTTGGTCCGCGCCAAGAACACCGCCGAAATCCTCACCAAGAATATCGTGCTCTACGCGCTGGCATCGATCATGTACCTGCTGATCGGCTACTACATCATGTACTCCAGCCCTGAAGGCGGCATCCTGCCGAGCCTGGGTTTCCTGATTGGCGATGAAAACGCGGTCGACGTGGTGGCCGCCGGTGGCGAGGACGCGCCCTACTATTCGGCGCGGGCTGACTTCTTCTTCCAGATCGTGTTTGCCGCGACCTGCATGTCGGTGGTCTCCGGTGCGGTCGCCGAGCGCATGAAGCTCTGGGCCTTCATCGCCTTCGCGGTGGTGATGACCGGCTTCATCTACCCGGTTCAGGGTTTCTGGAAGTGGGGCGGTGGCTTCCTCGACGCCGCCGGTTTCCTCGACTATGCCGGTTCCGGCCTGGTGCACATGGCAGGCGCCTCCGCCGCGCTGGCTGGCGTACTGCTGCTCGGGCCGCGTAAGGGCAAGTACGGCCCCAACGGCCAGATCAACGCGATCCCTGGGGCCAACCTGCCCTTGGCAACCCTCGGGACCTTCATTCTCTGGATGGGCTGGTTCGGCTTCAACGGCGGTTCGCAGCTGAAGATGAGCACCATCGAAGATGCCAACGCCGTCGCCCAGGTGTTCACCAATACGAACATGGCGGCCGCCGGCGGGTTGGTCGCGGCGTTGATCACTGCGCGCCTGCTGTTCGGCAAGTCCGACCTGACCATGATCCTCAACGGGGCGCTGGCTGGTCTGGTCGCCATCACGGCGGAGCCGCTGACGCCAAGCGCGCTGCAGGCGGTGCTGATCGGTGGCGTGGGTGGCGTGCTGGTGGTGTTCAGCATCCTCGGCCTGGACAAGCTCAAGCTCGATGACCCGGTCGGTGCAATTTCGGTTCATGGTGTCGTCGGCGCCTGGGGCCTGCTGGCCGTGCCGCTGACCAACGCCGATGGCTCGTTCGGCGCGCAGCTGCTGGGCCTGGTGTCGATCTTCGCCTGGGTGTTCATCGCCAGCCTCGTGGTCTGGGCGATCCTCAAGGCGGTCATGGGCCTGCGTGTCAGCGAGGAAGAAGAGTACGAAGGCGTCGACGTCGTCGAGTGCGGCCTGGAAGCCTACCCGGAGTTCACCAGCAAGCGCTGATGCCTCCTCGCTCAACGAAGGGCGCCCTCGGGCGCCCTTTGTTTTTCTGAAGCCGCGCTAGAATGCGCTCCGTCCGGTGACGAGAGGCTATCGACGATGTGGCGACAGACGATCATCACGCTGCGGCCCAGACCGCGTGGTTTCCATCTGATTACCGATGAGTTGCTCGGCCATCTGCCGGAACTGCGGCAATGTGAGGTCGGTCTGTTACACCTGTGGCTGCGCCATACGTCGGCGTCATTGACCATCAACGAAAACGCCGATGGGGCTGTAAGGCGCGACTTCGAGCGGTTCTTCAACCGTCTGGTGCCGCAGGACCAGCCGGGCTACGAGCATGACTACGAAGGGCCGGATGACTTGCCGGCGCACTTCAAGGCCAGCCTGCTGGGCTGCCAGGTCAGCCTGCCCATCCAGGCAGGGCGCCTGGCGCTGGGGACCTGGCAAGGCATCTATCTCGGGGAGCACCGCGACCAGGGCGGCTCCAGGCAGGTTGTCGCGACGTTGCATGGGATGGCGAGTTGAATTTTTTTTGGCGATGGCGAACAAAGTTCATCGCTGGGCTATAACTTTCGCTTTGGCAGGGTACGAGGTTGAACATGAGTGACGAAGAACTAGAACAAGACGATCTGGACGTTAACGACGACGAGGACGAAGGCGAGGAGCTTGCTGCTGCGGACGCCGACGACGGCGACGACCTTTCGGATGACGAGGGGACCGATAGCGAGCGTGCCACGCCGACCAGCAAGAAAGCCAAGGCCAAGACGGTCGTGGTCGACGAACTGCCCAGTCTGGAAGCCAAGCAGCGCGAACGCGAAGAGCTGGCCCGTGCCATGGAGGAATTCCTGGCGCGCGGCGGTCGGGTTCAGGAAGTGGAGCCGAACGTGGTGGCCGATCCGCCCAAGAAGCCGGACAGCAAATACGGCAGCCGGCCCATCTGAACCGGCGATGTTCAGCCTCGAAAAACCCGCCTTCATGGCGGGTTTTTTCATGCCTGCGAAGTGCGGTGTCAGCGCCAGTGTTGGAGTAGCACCGGCAATTCGGCCAGGCTGCCGATTTCCGCGTCGGGGCGACCTTCGTGGGTCCAGCTCTTGCCGGCCGGGTTGAACCAGATGGATCGAAGCCCTGCGCGCTGCGCACCAGCAATATCGTCGCTGGGATGATCGCCGACATGTACCGCGTGTGCGGCCTCGACGCCGCCGCGTTTGAGCGCTTCGCGAAACGGGTGGGGGTCGGGTTTGCCGACACCGAGATCCTCGGCGCACAGACTGAAACGGAAGTAGTCGGCCAGTCCGAGTCGGCTGACATCGGCATTGCCGTTGGTCAGCACCCCAAGCGCATAGGTGTTGGCCAGTCGCTCGAGTGTCGGATGAACCTCGGGAAAGAGTTCGATGGCGTGGCGGGCTTCGAGGAATACCTCGAAAGCCTGGTGGGCCATGTCGCGAGCCTCGGTGGCACCGTAACCTGCGTCGTTCAAGGCGTGGAAGAGGATGCGCCGCCGCAGTTCGCTGATGCGGTGCTTCAGGCTGGGCTCGTCCTCGATCAGGCGGCTGCGGATCGCGGCCAGTGCCTCGACTGGAAAGCTGCCGAGCCGCGGTGCATGTTCACCGAGCCAGTCTCGCAGGCGTGTTTCCGCGCTCTGGATAACCGGTGCGACATCCCACAGGGTGTCGTCCAGGTCGAAGGTGATCAGCCTGATGGTCATGACTGCTGCTCGCTGTTCTGTTTGCGCTTGGCTCGCGGGTGCGCCTGGTCGTAGACCTTGGCCAGGTGCTGGAAGTCGAGGTGGGTGTAGATCTGCGTGGTCCCGATGTCGGCATGCCCGAGCAGCTCCTGCACGGCCCGAAGGTCCTGGGAGGACTCGAGGATATGGCTGGCGAAGCTGTGCCGGAGCATGTGCGGGTGCAGATGCTGGCCGAGTTCGCGCACCCCCGCTTCGCGGACGCGCATCTGCACCGCGCGTGCACCGAGCCGGCGCCCCTTCTGGCTGACGAACACGGCCGAATCGGCAGGGTTGCTCAGCGCTCGTAAGGGCAGCCAGGCTTGCAGCGCCTCGCGAGCCTTGCGTCCGACCGGCAGGATGCGTTGCTTGTTGCCTTTGCCGTGAACATGCACCAGTCCCGTGCCCAGGTCGAGCTGTTCGAGATTCAGGCTCACCAGTTCTGCCAGGCGCAGGCCGGAGGAGTAGAAGAGCTCGAGCATCGCCTGGTCGCGATGGCCGATGAAGTCGTCCTCGATGCCCCCATCGAGCAGCTGCATGGCGCGGTCGGTATCGAGCAGGCGTGGCAGACGTTTTTCGCCCTTGGGGGCGGAGATCCCCGCCGCCGGATCCTGGGCGCAGCGTCCTTCCTTGATGAGGTAGCGATAGAGTCCACGCAGGGAGGACAACAGGCGTGACAGGCTGCGGCTGGATTGCCCGCGCCGGTGCTGCTCGGCGATGAGCTGGCGGACGTGGGCGGGCTTGATGTCGCCCCAGTCGCGCAGTTGATGCTTCTCCCCCGAAGGCGATCACCTTGAGCAGGTCACGCTGGTAGCCATCCAGCGTATGCGGCGACACCTGGCGCTCGCTGCGCAGATGCTGAAGATAGGCGTCCAGATCAGTGTGCATCATCACGCTCTTCAAGCCCGCGCCAGGCAGGCTTCCAGCTTTCAGCGGACCGACCGAAGCGGGGCGGAGTAGCTCGGCAGCACGCGCGTCAGGACTTCGGCGATATAACCCAGGAACAGCGTGCCCAGCGAACTCTTGTAGTGTTGCGGGTCTGCGCTGCCGATCGCGAGAATGCCCTGCTGCTGGTTCAGCGCGACCACGGCTGCCGAACCGATGCCATGGCTTTCATCCTCGCCGAAGAGGAAGGCCAGCTCATGGGGGCGCAACACACCACAGACGGTCTTGCCGCTGCCGAGCAGGCCGCCGATGGCCTGTTGCGCTTCGCTGGCGGTGACGCTGCGGCCGACCGGCAATGGCGTATCGCTGAACAGGATGAGGCTGACGAAGGGCACCTGGAACTCGTGTCGAAGGCTCTCGTCGACCGCGCTGATGACCTCTTCCAGGCTGTTGGCATCGAGCAGGTCGAGTACCAGACGGCGGGTCTTGTCGAACAGGCGGTCGTTGTCGCGTGCCACGTCCATCAGTTGCGACAGGCGATGACGCATCTCGATATTGCGTTCGCGCAGCAATTTGACCTGTCGCTCGACCAGCGACACCGCGCTGCCTGGCAGGTGCGGGATGCGTAGCTCGGGTATCAGCTCGTCGTGATCGACAAAGAACTCCGGATGCGCGCGCAGGTAGGCCGCGACGGCTTCGGCGTCGATCAGTGGCGGCTTGTCCTGTTTTTGCTCGGTCATAGGCGAACCTGTCCTTCGAATACGCGAACGGCGGGGCCCGTCATCATAACGGGCTGACCGATGCCTGCCCATTCAATGGACAGGCGGCCACCGGGAAGATCGATCTGCACCGGCGAATCCATCCAGCCCTGGCGAATCGCGGCGACGGCCGCAGCGCAGGCACCCGTGCCGCACGCCTGGGTCTCGCCGACGCCTCGCTCCCAGACGCGCAGCTTCGCATGCTGGCGATCGATGACCTGGAGGAAGCCGGCGTTGACCCGCTGCGGAAAGCGCGGGTGGTGTTCGATCTTCGGCCCTAACTGGTGTACCGGTGCGGTTTCCACATCCTCGACACGCAGCACCGAATGAGGGTTGCCCATGGACACCGCAGCAATTGTCAGCTGCTCGCCATCGACTTCCAGCGGGTAGCTCATGGCCTCGCCATCCGCCTGGAACGGAATGTCGGCCGGTACGAGGCGGGGCGGCCCCATGTCCACGGTGATCTGCCCGTCCGGGCGCACGATCAGCTCGATGATGCCGCCCTTGGTTTCCACCCGTATCTGCCGCTTCATGGTCAGGCGCTTGTCCAATACGAAGCGCGCGAAACAACGGGCGCCGTTGCCACATTGTTCGACCTCTGACCCGTCGGCATTGAAGATGCGGTAGCGAAAATCGACGTCAGGATTGTGTGGTGGCTCGACCAGCAGCAGTTGGTCGAAACCGATGCCGGTGTGCCGGTCGCCCCATTGCTTGGCGTGCTTGGGCTGGATATGCGCGTGCTGGCTGATCAGGTCGATAACCATGAAGTCGTTGCCCAGGCCGTGCATCTTGGTAAAACGCAAAAGCATCGTCTTGGCCTCAGGCAGGCAGCAGGCTTTCGCCAGCGTATAGCTCCTGCACGCTTTCGCGGCGGCGCACTTCGTAGGCGTCTTCCCCGTCCACCAGCACCTCGGCCGCACGGCCGCGCGTGTTGTAGTTCGAACTCATCACGAAACCATAGGCGCCCGCCGAACGGACCGCCAGCAGATCGCCTTCAGCCAGTGCCAGTGGGCGCTCCTTGGCCAGGAAGTCGCCGGTCTCGCAGATCGGCCCGACGATGTCGTAGTGGCGCGGCTCGCCTTCGCGCGGCTGCACCGGCACCACATCCATCCAGGCTTGGTAGAGCGCCGGGCGGATCAGGTCGTTCATCGCCGCGTCGACGATGGCGAAGTCCTTGTGCTCGGTGTGCTTGAGGTATTCGACGCGGGTCAGCAGAACGCCGGCATTGGCGACGATCGAGCGGCCCGGTTCGAAGACGAGCGCGAGGTCGCGCCCATCGATGCGTCTGCGCACCGCCTGGATATAGTCGCCGGCCAGAGGCGGCTGCTCTTCGCGATAACGCACGCCCAGTCCGCCGCCCAGGTCCAGGTGGCGGATGCGTATGCCGCGCACGGCGAGCCTGTCGATCAAGGCAAGCAGGCGGTCAAGGGCGTCGAGGAACGGTGGCAGGCTGGTGAGCTGCGAGCCGATGTGGCAATCCACACCGATCACTTCGAGGTTGCTCAGCTCGTGGGCACGGGCGTACGGCCTCGGCATCGGCGATGGCGATGCCGAACTTGTTTTCTTTCAGCCCGGTGGAGATGTAGGGATGGGTGCCGGCGTCCACGTCCGGGTTGACGCGCAAGGACACCGGGGCGATCACGCCCAGTTCAGCGGCGACCTGCTGCAGGCGCTCGAGCTCGTCAGTGGATTCGACGTTGAAGCAATGCACGCCGACCTGCAGCGCGCGGCGCATGTCGTCGCGGCTCTTGCCGACACCTGAAAAGACGATCCGCTCGGGCTGGCCGCCAGCGGCCAGGACGCGCTCCAGTTCGCCGATCGAGACGATGTCGAAGCCGGCTCCGAGCCGGGCGAGCACGTTCAGGACGCCGAGGTTGGAGTTCGCCTTGACGGCGAAGCAGACCAGGTGCGGCATCCCTTGCAGGGCATCGGCGTAGGCGCGGTACTGCGCCTCGATATGGGCCCGCGAGTAGACGTAGGTGGGGGTGCCGAAGCGTTGCGCGAGAGCGGGCAGCGCCACGCCCTCCGCGAAGAGTTGACCGTCGCGGTAAGAGAAGGCCTCCATGGAATGCCTCCTTTAAAGTTCGAATCGGTCTTTGGAACGTTCTTTGGCGGTCGCCTCGTCATCCGGCAGGTAGAGCGGACCTTTCTGCCCGCAGCCGCCAAGGGCGGAGGCAAGCAGCGCGAGGGCGACGAGTGGAAGCAGCAGACGCTTCATTGGGGGGTAATCCTTGAAAAATCGATGGGCCGGAGTATACCCAGCACCCGTCGGATTGCCTATGTGGCCGCAAGGGTCGGCCAGGCCCGCGCTGCCGATGCGAGGCTCGCTAGACGCGACGCAGGGCTGCTAAGCTCGCCGCCATCGTCGGCCGGCCCGGGTTGCCCGCCGCACCATCGAGAAGAAGGAATCCACTGATGAGTCTCAGCGAAGCGCGCTTTCACGACCTGGTCGACGCCGTGCAGGAAACCGTCGAGGATACGTTCGACGACAGCGGCCTGGACGTCGATCTGGAAAACTCCGGCGGCGTCCTGACCATCCGTTTCGAAAACGGCAGCCAACTGATTCTCAGCCGCCAGCCGGCATTGCGTCAGTTGTGGGTGGCCGCCCGCTCGGGCGGTTTCCACTTCGATTACGACGAGGAGAGCGCGCTGTGGATCTGCGATGCGAACGATGAGCGGCTCGGCGAGCTGCTCGCCCGAGCGACGCAGGAGCAGGGCGGAGAGGCGCTGGAATTCGAGGACCTGTGAGCGAGCGCCACGAGCATGACCCGGCCGTGGGCTAGTCGGTAGGCGTCGCCTCGTCGCTTGCTTCCTCGGTGAGCTGTGTTAGGGTCGCAGAACGAACCCCGCCTTGCATGGTGGGGTTTTGCATTTCTGCCATTCCAGTTTTTCGAGGAGCTTGTCCGTACCCATGACCAGTGCACCGCCGATCATCATCACCCAACCCGATCTGCAGCGTATCGAGCGTTTGCTTGATGGCCTGCCGGATTACGGCCCTGCCGCCGAGGCGCTCGAGGAGGAGCTGTCGCGTGCGCAAGTCGTCGAGCGTGCCGAGCTGCCGGCTGGCGTGGTATCGATGAACTCGCGCGTTCACTGTCGGGAAGAGGGCAGCGGCAAGGACTACCACCTGACGCTCGTCTATCCCGAGGCGGCGGGCAAGGAGGGTACCGTGTCGGTCCTGGCGCCGGTGGGTAGCGCGCTGCTCGGCCTGAGCGTCGGTCAGCACATCGACTGGCCCACGCCGGGTGGAAAGACGCTCAAGCTGACCTTGCTGGCGGTCGAATACCAGCCGGAAGCGGCGGGCGATGCGCACCGCAAATAACCGGCCGCCTTCGCTTTCAGGCTGACTGCAGCGCCTGGTTGATGGCCGTTTCCAGCTGTGTCTTGTAGCGCAGGTGCTGCACCGTTTGCGTGCGGCCGCCGCCCTGCAGACCGGAAAGGTCGAGATCGGTGATGTAGCAGGGATAGCGCTCGTTGCCGCGTCGCTGCGCGAGGATGTAATGCGCGACGGCCGCATAGAGTTCCGCACCGTACTCGAGGCTGGAAAACTCCTGGTGGTTGCAGTACAGCGTGACCTGCGAGCGGCCTCGCTCGCCGGGTTCGACGATGGCCTGGATGTCATAGAACGGGTCGCTGACTTCCTCGCGCGGCGCCGGCCTGCGCTCGAGTGTGAGCGGGTTGTTCGGAGCGGCTGAGAGCAGGCGATAGAACAGGATGTCCATTGCGGCCAGCCGGCTCTCCTCGAACGGCAACTGCGTGGTGCGGCGATAGCTCACGGTCTGCAGGAAGCGTAGCAGCGGCGTCAGCAGGCTCTGCTCGTCACGGAACACCTGTTGCTGCCGCCAGAGTGAATTGAACTCGTCCAGCACGGTGACTTCGGCCAGGCCGTTCTGCACACGGTAGAACACCTGGAGACAGTGCTCGCGAGCCTGGCCCAGTATGACGGCCAGGTCAGTTCCCTCCAGTGCGTGCCGGTCCAGGCGAAGCGGGCGGTGTGTGTGATGGGCTTCGCCAAGGTGTTCGAGCAGGGCGGCCATGTCGTTCAGCGCGGTATGGCGAATATTGCCCGCCGCCAGGTCGAGCATGTGAAAGTGCTGCCGGATCTGCAGCAAATAGCGGCTTTCGCCCGGCTCGTCGAGCGCCGCCTGGGCATCCAGGAACACCGTTTCGACCCGTCTCGCCAGGGACACACCGGCATTCCGGAAGCAGCGCACCTGCAGGTTCGGCCGCGCGCCTTGGGCGGGAAGCGCCTGCAGGTAGTCGCGCAAGCAATCGGCCAGGGGTGCCGGATTTTCGTAGCGGGTGGCGATGAGCTCGCCCCAGCTGTTGAGGGTCAACTGGTCGATGCTCAGCACCAGGTGTTCAGGCGACGAGCCCAGCCCCAACGAATCGGACAGTTCGTCGAACGAGAGCGGTTGCGCCGGGCTGAGCGGGTCGACACCGACATTGATCAGCAAGAGCACACGGACCGGCATTGCCGGGCTGAGCAGGGCTTCGTCAGGGACTGTCTGCGGCGGCATCGGCAGCGCCTGCCTCAGTTCGGTCAGCAGAGCGAAGAGTTCGCCTTCGGTCAGGCCACTGTCGCCTGGATGCACGGCAACGTGTGTGGAGACGTCGATAACGCCGTTGCGGTGGCACCAGGCAAGCAGCGGTATCAGCTCTCGCGAGCGTTTGAGCGGCGAGAAGTCGCTGAGTCGGCGGGCGTTCAGGCTGCCTTCGTATAGCGCCCAGGATACGTCGTCGGCCGCATCGTAACCCTGCACCAGGGTCAGGCTGTGTTCTGCCAGGTCCGGGGCGATACCCAGGTTGATCGCCTCGATCTTGCCGGCCTTGCGTTCGATGGCTGCGTGCAGGCGCCGGCCTAGCACACCGAAATCGCGGCCGTTGATGCTGCAGGTGATCTGCTGCCGGCGAGCGAATTCGCACAGGAAGCGGTAGCCATAGGTGAGTTCGTTGACCAGCGCCCGGCGCTCCTCGACGACACGACGCACCTTCCACTGGCTGCGGCCATCGAGCTGGGCGAACTGTCGGTCGTCCCACTTCCAGTCGGCGGTCAGGCGTTCGAGCAGGCAATGCTTCCAGCTCTTGCTGCGCCCGGTAGGTGTTCGGCTCAAGGGTTTGTTGATCTTCAGATAGAGGCAACGCCGCAACAGGGCCAGGCGCTCGTGATCGGCTCGGTTGACGAGGTATTGCTCGATCCGCCGGTAGGCGACGATGTAGGGGTCGAGTTCGTCGAGCTCGAGTCGGTTGGCGTAGACGGCGCGCTTGAAGTCCAGGCTCAGGCAGCGAATGTGCGGGAAGTCGTTGGCGTAGGCTTCGACCAGCAGCAGCTTGAACAATGACTTGTAGGGCGCCTCGATGGCCTTGTACAGCTGCCACAGCCCGGCTCCGAGGTACTCGCCGGTCGGGATACTTCCCAGGTTGCCCAGGTCCAGTACCTCTTCGCTGCGCACGAAACGCTTGTCCAGCAGCGTGGCGGCATAGGCTTCGTAGCGGTGCTCCTCGTAATCGGGCACCAGCCACCACAGAGGGGTGCGCCCGCCAAGCCAGATCGCCGTTCGGTAGAACTCGTCGAGCAGCAGGTAGTGCTGAGTTGTGCCGCAGTCGTCGGAGGTCAGCTTGGCGTCGCGAGCGCCCTGCGTGAAACGGTCCGGGTCGATGAGAAAGAAGTGCGCCTCGCAGCCCTGCGCTTCGGCCCAGGTCTCGAGCTGGGCGCATTTGCGCGCAAGCTCGTCGAGCTGTGACTCGGCCAGTCCAGGGGCATGGCAAACCCAGACGTCCAGGTCGCTGTGCTCGTCCTGCGCCACAGTGCCCAGGCTGCCCATGAGGAACAACCCATGGATCGGTTGCGCCGGCTTGCCGCGCACCGCCCGGTAGGTGAACGAGCGGCTCAGACGCTGGGCTTCGGCAAGGGTGTCCGGATCGGGCTCGTAGCCCGAGACGCCCGCCGGCGTCGTGCCGGATACATAGCCCGGCAGGATCGGATGGTTGACGTGAAACAGCAGCGGCAGCAGCCGCAGGACCGCCTGCTGCCGTGCCGACATGCCCAGCCGAGCGCGCTCCAGGCGCCCCGAGTTGACGGCAAGGAAGCGGGCGCGCAATGCAGCGAGTTCCTTGCGGTCGATGCCTTCTTCGAGAACGGGGCGGATTTCCTGGTACAGGCTCATGCGAAATCGTGGGGCACGGATGGGTTGTCCGATGAGTGTAGGGTCATGCACGCAGAAAATACCACGTCGTCTGGCTCGACGGGAAAGCGAAGCTGCGGCGCGCGGCGCAGCTCGGTTCCGCTGGAGCCAGGGGCTCGCGGTCAGGCGGGCACGCTGTCGGAGAGAATCGTCAGCAGCACCTGTGCGTGCTCGGCGGCGTCACGGCCCAGGCTGGTGAGGTAGCCGCCGTCCGGCTGGGTCGTCAGACCTTTGGCATGGAGGCGCTGCGCTGCCGCGACAGCTTCCCGGCTCGCGTCATGGTGCACCTTGAGGCCCTCGAGCGAGTTGTCGAGGTTGAACAGTCGAAGGATTTCCAGCTCGGCTACCAGTTCGGGTGTATACGCCATGTTCGCATCTCGGTGGCTGGGCCTTGGCCCGGTTCGGCAAGTGTAGTTGCTTGACGGCCAACTGCCTGGCGAGCGCTTCTAGTCCGGCAGTTCAGGCAGGTCGCGAAGGTGCTGCTCGTAGCGTTCGCCATCGAATGGACGGTCCTCGTCGAGCATTTGCCGAATCTCGTGGGCCAGCACCAGGGCCATCAGCTTCAGCGACTCCTCACGCTCGTAGCCCACAAGTGTCAGTTTGTTCAGCACCGCTTGAGCAGCGGCAGGCTCGCCCGCTTCGAGCTGGTTTTCAATAGCCTGGACGAGCGCCTGCTCGGCGAAGGCTTCGTCGTCATTCGAATCGGTTTGCGTCATGATGCGTGTCCTCGTCTGCGTGTCCGGTGTATTGGACTCGACCTGCCCGCGTCATACAACCCAAAGGCTTGAACGCTTCGCTTGGGCCGGTTTCTATCTCTTCTCTGGCCTTTCTTTCGGAGCACGACTGCCGCGATGATCACGATTTACAGTCTCGAAAACGGCGCACTGGCTCGGCAGGTCGTCGATACCCTCGACGCACTGCCGGACAATGTGGTGTGGGTCGACCTGCTCTCGCCCGACCAGCAGGAAGAGCGGCTTGTCGAGGCAGCGGTGGGCGTCGATATCCCCACCCGCGAAGAGCTGGCCGAGATCGAGGACTCCTCGCGCTTCTACGATGAGGACGGCGCGATCTTCATGACCACGACGGTGGTGATGGGGATCGCCGATCGCCGCCCGGAAAATGCCCAGCTCACCTTCGTGCTGACGCCCCGCTGCCTGGTGACCGTGCGCTATGCCGAGCTCAGCGCGTTTCGCCAGTTCGAGTCGAAGATAACGCGGCAGCCGTCGGCCCTAACCTCCAGCCACGCGCTGTTCGTCGGCCTGGCCGACGCGGTCGTCGACCGCATCGCTGATGTGCTCGAAAGTGTCCAGGTCCAATTGCAGGCGCTTTCGCGACGGGTGTTCGATGAGCGCAAGACGCAGCGTACCGACCTGCAACAGGTCATCCAGCAGCTGGGTCAGCATCGGTCACTGCTGTCGCAACTGGGCGAAAGCCTGTTCAGCGCGAGCCGCCTGACGGCCTTCTACCGCCTGCATGCCGACGATTCTCGGCACGGCGTCGCCAAGGGCGCGCTCAAGGCGCTCGAGCGCGATGTTCGCTCGCTCGGCGAGCACCAGGCGCGCCTGCTCGGCGACATTGCCTTCCTGCTCGACGCAACGCTGGGCCTGATCAACATCGAGCAGAACGCGATCATCAAGGTGTTCTCCATTGCCGCGGTGCTGTTTCTGCCACCGACCCTGGTCGGAACCGTCTACGGGATGAACTTCGAGCACATGCCCGAGCTGGGCTGGCTGCTCGGCTACCCCATGGCGCTCGGCATGATGGTGGTCTCGGCGATCATCCCTTACGCCTGGTTCAAGTTCCGCGATTGGCTCTGATCAGTCGACGCCCACCACGTACAGTACGATGCAGAATGCCCCCAGCAATGCCCAGACGCTGCCGAAGATGATGGGCGTGCGCAGCGAGAAGAGCAGGGTGCGCTTGTAGCGTTCGCCACCGGCCGGATTGTCGCCCTCACCGAACAGCGCCGATTGGTGGTTGCCCAGCAGCGCGGCACTGCCGTCGGTTTGCAACAGTTCGGCCTGCTTGCGATGCCAGCGTTCGATGACATCGTAACTGGCGCGGATGCCCGGCACGGCGTGCAGCGAGGTGATCAGCCCGAGCGCGGCCAGCAGGCTGGGCACGACGAGGCGGAACAGGCTGCCCCATTCAGGATTGGTATTGGCCATGGAAGACGCGAAGGCGATCATCAGGAATGACTGCGACGACAGATAGCTGCTGGTACGGCTGGCCAGCAGCGTCGACTCGAAGTGGATTTCCGAGCGATAGAAACTCAGCCGTTCCTTCGCGGATTCGAAGACTTCCGCAACCTCGGTGTCCCGGTTGAGCAATAGCGTTTTGAGGTCGGCCATCAGCTTGCCGCTTTTTCGACGATACCTGCGTTGGGCGCCGCCGCGTGGCCGGGAGTTCCCGCTGGCTGTCAGGGTTCTTCGGCGAGCGCCTGGAGGGCCGTGCCCGTCACGCGGTAGGTCGTCCACTCATCCTGTGGCCGGGCGCCAAGCGAGCGGTAGAACTGAATGGCCGGCTCGTTCCAGTCCAGCACTGCCCATTCGAAACGGCCGCAGCCGCGGCTCACCGCGATACGGGCCAGGTGCTTGAGCAGCGCCTTGCCGGCGCCGGTGCCGCGCGCCTCGGGCGTCACGTAGAGGTCTTCGAGGTACAGGCCGTTGCGGCCGAGCCACGTGGAGTAGTTGAAGAAGTACACCGCATAGCCGATCGGCTGGCCGTCGCGCTCGCAGATCAAGGCGTGGGCTGTTGCGTCGTCGCCGAACAGGCTCGCCTCGATACCCGCTGCGTCCGTCTTCACCTCGTGTTCGGCACGCTCGTAGATCGCCAGTTCGGTGATGAAGCGCAGGATGAGGTCAGCGTCTGCGCAGGTGGCGGGGCGGATAGTCAGGGGCATGGGGATCTCTTTCCTGTAGGAGCGAGCTTGCTCACGAATGGACTTCGGAGCGGCCCTCTTCGCGAGCGAGCTCGCTCCGATAGACGGCGGGTTAGCGCTGGGCCAGCAGCTCGCGGCCGCGCTGGACAGCAGCGCGCACCTGCGCCGGGGCGGTACCGCCAATATGGTCGCGGGCGTTGACCGAGCCTTCCAGGGTCAGCACGGCGAAGACGTCGTCAGTGATGTGGTCGCTGAACTGGCGCAGCTCGTCCAGCGTCATCTCGGCCAGATCCTTGCCGGTCTGCACGCCGTACTTCACCGCATGGCCGACGATCTCGTGGCAGTCGCGGAACGGCAGGCCCTTGCGCACCAGGTAGTCGGCCAGATCCGTGGCGGTGGAGAAGCCGCGCAGCGCCGCTTCACGCATGATTTCGCGCTTGGGCTTGATCGCCGGGACCATGTCGGCAAAGGCGCGCAGCGAGTCGCGCAGGGTGTCGGCGGCGTCGAACAGGGGTTCCTTGTCTTCCTGGTTGTCCTTGTTGTACGCCAGCGGCTGGCCCTTCATCAGCACCAGCAGGCCTGCCAGCGCGCCGAACACGCGTCCGGTCTTGCCGCGTACCAGCTCGGGCACGTCGGGGTTCTTCTTCTGCGGCATGATCGAGGAGCCGGTGCAGAAGCGATCCGGCAGGTCGATGAACTGGAACTGGGCGCTGGTCCAGAGCACCAGCTCTTCGGAGAAGCGCGACAGGTGCATCATCGCCACGGAGGCGGCGGCGCAGAATTCGATGGCGAAGTCGCGATCGGAGACGCCGTCCAGTGAGTTGCCGGAAATCGCTTCGAAACCCAGCAGCTCGCAGGTGACTTCCCGCTGGATCGGGTAGGTGGTGCCGGCCAGTGCGGCCGAGCCGAGCGGCATGCGGTTGGTGCGCTTGCGGCAGTCGACCAGGCGCTCGTAGTCGCGGCTGAGCATCTCGAACCAGGCTAGGAGATGGTGGCCGAAGGTCACCGGCTGGGCGGTCTGCAGGTGGGTGAAGCCAGGCATGATGGTGTCGGCTTCGGCTTCGGCGAGACCCAGCAGACCCTGCTGCAGACGGGTGATTTCGCCGAGGATCACGTCGATTTCGTCGCGGAGCCACAGGCGGATGTCGGTGGCCACCTGGTCGTTGCGGCTGCGGCCGGTGTGCAGCTTCTTGCCGACGATGCCGATGCGGTCGGTCAGGCGCGCCTCGATGTTCATGTGCACGTCTTCCAGGTCCACGCGCCAGTCGAAGGTGCCGGCCTCGATCTCGCCCTGGATGTCCTTCAGGTTGGCGATGATCTGGTCGCGCTCGGCATCGGTCAACACGCCGGCCTTAGCGAGCATGGTGGCGTGGGCGATGGAGCCCATGATGTCGTGGCGGTAGAGGCGCTTGTCGAACTCGACGGAGGCGGTGAATCGGGCGACGAAGGCGTCGACGGGCTCGCTGAAACGGCCGCCCCAGGACTGGTTGGTCTTGTCGGTGCTCATGTATGCGCTCGCTGAATCGATGGGCAAATTGAAGGGCCCGAATAATAACAGGGTTACGCGCCGCTTCCGTGTTGGCGCTCCGCAGCGAGCGGCTTTATCAGGCCTTGAACTGTCCGAGGCTGGCCTCGAGCCTCTGCGCGAGCACGCCCAGCGCTTTCCCGCTGGCCGCCGTCGCAGTCACCGCTTCGGCAGCGCGCTCGGCTTCGGTGAGAATGACCTCGACCCGCTCGCGCACGGCCGTTGCGGTGCCGGCTTGTTGTTTCGCGCCCTGGGTCGCCTCCCTTACGACCTGATGCACTTGCTCGACGGCGGCCTGCAGTGCGCGCTGAAGGTCGCGACTGCTGCCCAGGGAAGCCAGGCCGCTTTCGGCTTGCTTGCCAGCGGTGTCGATTGCCGAGACGGCGTCTCTTGCGCCCCGTTGCAGGCTTTCGATATGCGCCTGGATGTCGCCGGTAGACTGCTGAGTCTTGCTGGCGAGCGCTCGCACCTCATCGGCCACCACGGCGAATCCACGGCCGCTTTCGCCAGCGCGAGCGGCTTCGATGGCAGCGTTCAGCGCAAGCAGATTCGTCTGCTCGGCGATGCCCTGAATCACGGTCAGCACCACCTCGATCTGTTCGCTCTGCTTGGCCAGTTTTTCGATCACCGAAGCACTTGTCTGTACGCCACTGCCAAGCGCCTCGATTGTCCGTCCCACCTGCTCTGAAATCGCCTCGTTATCGACCGCCGCCTTGCGAATCGAGGCGACCTGATCGAGTGCGGTCTGCATGGCTCGGCTTTCGTCCTGCGCGCGCTGGGTCATGTCGGCCAGCGCCTGCAGGCTTCCGGCGACTTCGTCACGTTGCCGCTCGGCGGCGGCTGCAGCAGCGCGGCTACGGTTGCCCAGGGTGTCGATTTCCGCCCCCGTCTGGACGGCGATGCGGCGTGCTTCTTGGACGATCGGCTGAAGCTTGGCCAGGAACACGTTGACCGCGTCAGCCATTTCACCCACCTCGTCTGCGCTGTGGATCTCGACGCGCTGGGTGAGATCGCCGTGGCCGGCCGAGAGGCCGCGCAGTGCGGTGCTGAGCAGGCCCAGCCGGCGCAGTACCTGACGCCCAAGCACCAAAGTGACAGCGAGCAGGAGCAGCGCGCCGGTGACGGCGAGGGCGACACTGATTTTCCATAGCAGCGCCGAAGCCGAACGCTCTACGGCCTCCTGGCTATTGGATTCGATGCTTTGGGCCACTTCCGTCGCAGCGGCCAGGCCTGACGCCATGATCTTCGCGCTGTCGTTGGCGGTGGTTGCGAGACCGGCCTCCACCAGCTTGGCTCCGCCAGCGACAAGGGCCTGAAAGCGGCTGTCGAAGGCTGCCAGTTCGGTGCTCACCGCGGAGGTGGAGAAGCCGAGGATCACCTGACCGATGTCCGCGCCCTTGGGGTTGATCGAAGTCTTGGCGAGATAGAGCGTCGGGTCGTTCTCGGCGGCCGACAGTACCTTGTCGAACGCGGTGCGACCGGTGCCCTTGTCCAGCAGTGCCTTGACTCGGGGATCCTGGCGGTTCAGGTGGCGGGTGAGCTGGTTGCCATTGGCATCGAAATAGACGACGAAGACGACCGCCGGGTTGCGGTGAGCCATCCTGACGAACTCGGTCAGCGCCGGTACGTCGTTGTCCCAGATCGCTGCCGGCGCAACGCCGGCAAGCAGCGTGGCGAGGTCGTCTCCGGACTGCTTGAGATGGCGTTCCAGCACGTCTTTCAGCTGCTTCTGCTCTTCGGTCAACTGCTGCGTCAGCCCCTGGGACAGGTCACCGGTCATGCGCTCGGCCAGATTGGTAATGCCACCCCGGACCTCGGCATCTGCCGAGCGCAGCGCGTGCAGCAGGCGCGCCGAATCCTCGCCCAGGCTTTGCTCGATGTCCTGTTCGAGCCCGTCGATCGTGCTCCGGGTCAAGGCCAGTGCAACCAGGACTTGCACCAGAACGGCGCCGCACAGTGTCAGGACTACCGGGCGTAGCAAGCGGCTACGCAGCGACGAAAACAGCAGCACGGGGCAATACTCCTAGGGCAGCGGTAGCGGTAACGTATCTGAGGGTAGCGATGCAATCATTACGCCATCATGCGCCATGGCGAGTCATCCGTAGAAGTCCTTATCGGCCGATACGGGCGGACGCATAACTGCCAAAGGGTGGAACTGGCGACCGCTCGTCACCTTCTGATCGCGCCGAGTCGATAGACTGGCCTGCGGCTGCGCCACGGCGGGCATCCGCCTTGCCGGGCTCACCTTGCGTTGCGCCTTCGCGGCGCGGAACTCTGAACATGCGAACAAGAAAACCTGATCGAACGCGGCCGGCGCCCTTGCCGATGACTTCTTCGTCCCCGAGCTGTGCCAGCCGGACGCGCTGCTCGGCCTGGTGTTGCTGGCCGAGTTGCTGGTCCTGGTGCTGGTACTGGCCGAGCCGATGCAGCCGGGGTTCAACTGGATGCGCCTGGCGCTGACGTCACTGTTCGTGCAGTGGGTGATGCTGCTCTCGGCCGGAACGACCTGCCAGCTGCGCCCGCTGCTGGCGAAGCTGCCGCCTTGGCTGGCCGGGCTCGCCTGTTGCGCGCTGGTGGTCGGCCTGACGCTGGCGTGCACGGCCGTGGCGGACATCTACCAGCTTGGCGGTCCCCTGACCCGTGCTGGCGAGGTCAACCTGTACCTGCGCCATGCCTTGATCAGCCTGATCATGTCGGGTTTGCTGCTGCGCTATTTCTATTTGCAAAGCCAGTGGCGGCGGCAGGAGCAGGCCGAACTCAAGGCGCGGATCGAGTCGTTGCAGGCGCGCATTCGGCCGCATTTCCTGTTCAACAGCCTGAACAGCATCGCCAGCCTGGTGGCGACCGATCCGGGCAAGGCCGAGCAGGCGGTTCTCGATCTTTCCGATCTGTTTCGCGCCAGCCTCGCGCGCCCGGGGACGCTGGTGCCCTGGGTCGATGAGCTGGAGCTGTCGCGCCGCTACCTGGCCATCGAGCAATATCGCCTCGGTGACCGCCTGCGCGTCGATTGGCAGGTCGCGGGTGTGCCGGATGACCTGCCGATCCCGCAACTGACCTTGCAGCCCCTGCTGGAAAATGCCTTGATTCACGGAATTCAGCCACGTATCGACGGCGGGCTGGTCTGCGTGAAGGCGGATTACGTCGATGGGGTGCTGAATCTGGAAGTCAGCAACCCGTTTGACGAAACCGCTCAAGCCCAGCCATCCCGGGGGACTCGCCAGGCGTTGCACAACATCGACGCACGAATAACGGCACTTTTCGGTCCTGCAGCGAGTCTCAGCGTGGAGCGGCGTAATGCCCGTCACTACACCTGTCTACGCTATCCGTGTGCGACACAACAGCAGGAAGCCAGAACTATATGAATGTGCTGATTGTCGATGACGAACCTCTAGCCCGCGAGCGCCTCAGCCGACTGGTAGGTGACCTTGACGGCTATCGTGTCCTGGAACCTTCCGCCTCCAACGGTGAGGAAGCACTGTCCCTCATCGAGGAACTGCGTCCTGACGTTGTGTTGCTGGACATTCGCATGCCGGGCCTCGACGGCCTTCAGGTCGCTGCCAAACTCTGCGAGCGCGATGCGCCACCGGCCGTGATCTTCTGCACCGCCCACGACGAGTTCGCGCTGGAAGCCTTCCAGGTCAGTGCCGTGGGCTATCTGGTCAAGCCGGTTCGACCGGAACACCTCGCCGAAGCCTTGAAAAAGGCCGAGCGGCCCAACCGCGTGCAGCTTGCCGCGCTGACCCGTCCGGCCGCCGTTTCCGGCGTCGGCCCGCGCAGCCATATCAGCGCCAGGACGCGCAAGGGCATCGAGCTCATCCCGCTGCCACAGGTGATCTATTTCATTGCCGATCACAAATACGTGACCTTGCGCCACGAGGGTGGCGAAGTCTTGCTGGACGAGCCGCTCAAGGCGCTGGAAGACGAGTTCGGCGATCGCTTCGTGCGGATCCATCGCAACGCATTGGTCTACCGCGACCGTATCGAGCGCCTGCAGCGCACCCCGCTCGGGCATTTCCAGCTGTTCCTCAAGGGGCTCGAGGGCGAGCCGCTGACCGTGAGCCGGCGGCATGTCGCTGGGGTGCGGAAGCTGATGCAGAGTCTCTGATCAGCCGCTGGAAGCGAGAAGCGACCACGGCGAGCTGGCGACGGCCTCAGGCGCAAGTCAGCTGCACGGCCCGCATGGTGAGCGCTTGATGGCGCCACGTGGGTCCGCTTCGAGCTTCGAGCCGCCTTTTCCTTGATCCCCGCCAGCTCAGCCTGGCGATCTGGCCTGTTATCATCGCCGGCAGTTCATCTGTCTGGAAGCGTCCATGTCCCGCGAAATTCGCATCGCCACCCGCAAGAGTGCCCTGGCCCTGTGGCAGGCCGAATACGTCAAGGCTCGCCTCGAAGCAGCGCATCCTGAAGTCCGCGTAAGCCTGGTGCCGATGGTGAGCCGCGGTGACAAGTTGCTCGATGCGCCGCTGGCGAAGATCGGTGGCAAGGGGCTGTTCGTCAAGGAACTGGAGACGGCCCTGCTGGAAAACGAAGCGGACATCGCAGTGCACTCGATGAAGGACGTGCCCATGGAATTTCCAGAGGGGCTGGGCCTGTACTGCATCTGCGAGCGGGAAGACCCGCGCGACGCCTTCGTCTCCAATCGATACGAAAATCTTGCCGCACTGCCGGCCGGCGCAGTGGTCGGTACGTCCAGCCTGCGGCGCCAGGCCCAGTTGCTGGCACGGCGACCCGATCTGAAAATCCAGTTCCTTCGCGGCAACGTGAATACTCGCCTGGCCAAACTCGACGCTGGCGAGTATGACGCCATCATCCTGGCCGCAGCCGGTCTGATCCGGCTGGGCTTCGGCGAGCGTATCCGCGCCAGTATGGGTGTCGAAGAGAGCCTGCCGGCCGGCGGCCAGGGGGCGGTGGGTATCGAATGCCGTACGAGCGACACCGAGCTGCAGCAATTGCTGCAATGCATGAACGACGCCGACACCGCCGTACGCGTCAGCGCGGAGCGGGCCCTGAATCGCCACCTGAACGGTGGCTGCCAGGTGCCGATCGCCTGCTATGCGGTGCTCGAGAACGACGAGCTCTGGTTGCGCGGTTTGGTCGGGCAGCCCGATGGTTCGCAATTGCTGCGTGCCGAAGGACGCGCCCCGGCGGCTGAGGCCCAGGCGCTCGGCGTGCGAATCGCCGAGGACTTGCTTGCTCAGGGCGCCGGCAAGATTCTGGCGGATATCTATGGCGAGGCGGGCAAGGCGTGACCGGCTGGCGCCTGCTGCTGACGCGGCCGGCCGAAGAAAGCGCCGCGCTCGCCGATCTGCTGGACGAGCACGGCATTCACAGCAGCAGCCTGCCGCTACTGGCCATCGAGCCGTTACCGGAAATCGCGGAACAGCGTGCGACGATGCTCGAGCTCGATCGCTACCAGGCCGTCATCGTCGTCAGCAAGCCCGCTGCGCGGTTGGGGCTCGAACGGTTGGATCGCTATTGGCCGCAACCCCCGTTCGGGCAGGTCTGGTTCAGCGTGGGTGCGGCGACCGGGGGGCTGCTGGAGGCGTACGGGCTCGATGTGAACTGGCCGGACAGTGGTGACGACAGCGAAGCCCTGCTGGCGCTGCCGCGTCTGGCCGAGGCCGTCGCGGTGCCCGAACCAAAGGTGTTGCTGTTGCGGGGCGAGGGCGGCCGCGAGCTGATCGCCGAGACCTTGCACCAGCGGGGCGTGCAGGTCGACAGCCTCGAACTGTATCGCCGCTACCTTCCCACCTACCCGGCCGGAACACTGCTCGGGAAGGTGCGCTCGGAACGGCTGAATGCGCTGGTGGTCAGCAGTGGACAAGGTTTGCAGTCGTTGCGTCAGTTGGCGGGCGACGATTGGGCCGAACTGCTTGAACTACCCTTGTTCGTACCGAGCCCCCGAGTTGCGGCGCTCGCGACGCAGCTGGGTGCAAAACGAATTGTGGACTGTCGCGGTGCTGGAGCCGCGGCGTTGCTGGCGGCGTTACGGGAAACCCCGAGCCCGCATCCCTGATGCAAAGGATGGAAACGTGAGCGAAACAGATCCCGACAAGTCACCGCAGCAGCCCAAGGGACATGATCCCGCCGCCCCGCAGGAACCCGCCAAGAAAGACGCTCCCAAGGACACGAAGGTACCCCCTAAGGCCCCTCCGCCCAAGGCATCGGCCGCAACCTCGAGTTCCGGCGGCGGCGGCGGTGGCAAGGCGCTGGCCGGTGTGGCACTGCTGGTTGCATTGGCGGGGTTGGCGGCGGGCGGCTACGGCGTCTGGCAGACGCAGCAACTCGCCGAGCGTGAGCAGGCGCAGCGCGAGGCCGTCCAGGCAACCCGCGAGCAATCCCGTTCGGTGGAAGACCGCAGCCAGCAACTGGCCAGTCGCATCGCGCGCCTGGAGCAGTTGCCCTCGGCCGAGCAGCTGGACGAGCAGCGCAGGCTGCTGGCGCAGGTGCAGAGCGACCAGCAGCGACTTGCCGGACGGGTCGAACAGGTGCTGGGCGCCAGCCGCGAGCAATGGCGTCTGGCCGAGGCCGAACATCTGCTGCGCATGGCCATGCTGCGGCTGTCGGCCATGCAGGACGTGAACAGCGCGGCATCACTGGTCGAAGAAGCTGACGTGATCCTGCGCCAGCAGGACGATCCAAGTGCCTACGGTGCGAGGCAGAAGTTGCTCGAAGGGCTCGAGGCCCTGCGCAGCCTGCCGGACGTCGATCGGACCGGCCTGTTCCTGCAGCTCGGTGCGCTGCGTGGCCAGGCCAGCCAGTTGAGCGGGTTGGCGCCTGAGTTCGAAATGGCCGACGGCGCGGCTGAGGGTGGCGGCAGCACGTGGCAGCGCTGGCTGAACGAGCTGACCCGCTACGTGCGCGTCGATTTCAACGCGGGCAACGACGTCCGCCCGCTGCTGGCCGGGCAGAGCCTGGCGCAGGTAAGGCTCGCGCTGTCGTTGGCGGTCGAGCAGGCGCAGTGGGCGGTGCTCAACAGCAACGCCGAGGTCTACCGCCAGTCACTCGAGCAGGCCGCGCAACTGATCGACGATCATTTCAGTGACGACAACGCCCAGAGCCGCGGGCTCCGTGATCGTCTCCAGGCACTCGCCGAGCGGCAGGTAGCCGTCACACTACCGGATCTCTCGCCAGCCCTGGATGCCCTGCAGACTTACGTGCAGAAGCGCGAGTCGGCCGAGCGTGCCGGCGCGTCTGAATCCAACCCCGAGGAGGGCGAGGATGCCGAGCAGGCGCCGGCCGCGGCCGAGTCTGACGAAGGAGGTCTGAATACATGAAGCGATTGGCCGTGTTCCTGATCCTCCTGCTGCTGGTTGTCGGCTTTCTGGGTTGGGCCATTTCGCAGGACGCCGGCTATGTCCTGATCAGCTATGACCGCTTCCGGTATGAATCGAGCTTCTGGATATTCGTCGGGTTGGTCGCTGCGCTCTGGCTGCTCGCGGTGCTGGTTCACTGGACGCTTGGCGTGCTGCATGCCTCCGGCGCGCTGGTCAATCCCTGGTCGCGTCGGCACCATGCACGGCGCATCGCCAAGGCCTCTCGTAGCGGGCTGCGCGAACTGGCCGAAGGGCAGTGGAGCCAGGCGCTCGGCCACCTGCGCACCGCTGCCGAGCATGATCGGCAGCCACTGGTTCATTACCTGGGCGCCGCCCGTGCCGCCAGCGAACTGGGTGAGTACGAGCAGAGCGACGAGCTGTTGCGCAAGGCGCGTGAACGCGAGCCCGAGGCGGGGCTCGCCGTGGGCCTGACGCAGGCGCAGTTGCAGATCGCGCGCGGGCAATACGCCGAAGCGCGCGCGTCGCTGGATGCCCTGCACAACGAACATCCGCGTCACCCGCAGGTCCTGATCCTGCTGCAACAGCTGCATGTGCAGCTGCAGGATTGGCCGGCCCTGTGCCGCTTGCTGCCAGAGCTGCGCAAGCATCGCGTTCTCCCTCCGGCCCGGCTGAATGACCTGGAAGTGCTGGCGTGGACAGCCGCACTCGAGCAGGCGGGGCAAGCCCAGCTGGTGCCCAGCGACGAGGCCCGCCAGGGTCTGGAACAGCGCTGGCAGACGGTCCCCGGATCGCTACGCAACGAGCCGGCGATCGTGCGGGCCTATGCCGATGGCCTGAGTCGCCTGGGTGCACAGGACAAGGCCGAGGAAGTCCTGCATGTCGCGATCAAACGGCAGTTCGACAACCGCCTCGTCGAACGATACGGTCGCGTCGAGGGGCGCGATCCGGCGCGCCAGTTGGCCAATGCGGAGGGCTGGCTGAAGGCCCAGCCTGACAACGCCGAGCTGCTGCTCGCCCTGGGGCGGCTGAGCCTGCGCAACGCCCTCTGGGGCAAGGCCCGTGACTACCTTGAAGCCAGTCTGGCGATCGAGCATCGGGCCGACACCTGTGCCGAGCTCGCTCGCCTGCTGGCGCAGCTGGGCGACAACGAGCGCAGTAACCGACTGTTTCAGGAGGGCTTGGTGCTGCTCGATCAGTCGGGTGCAGGCACACTGCCGGTGCTCAGCCGCTAGCCCTTTCAGCTTGCCGCGTGACGTCTGTCCCGCGGCTTGGCGCGGCCATCTGCAAGTTACTTGCAGCTGGCGCCGCGCGGCACTACCGTAGCGAGCTTTTCTTCCCCCGGAGTCATCATGAACCTGGCAAGCCCACGTTCGTTGTTCCTACTCGCCTTCATCGGTTGCGTGCTGATGATGGTGGCTGCGCTCTATCTCGAGCATGTGGTCGGCCTAGCGCCGTGCCCCCTGTGCATCGTTCAGCGTGTTTGCGTGATCGGCTTCGGCCTGGTCTGTCTGCTGGCGGCGATCCACGGCCCGGCCAGAACGGGGCGGCGTGTCTATTCGGTGCTGGCGCTGCTCTTTGCAATGGCCGGCGGGGCTACTGCGATTCGCCAGATATGGCTGCAGAACATGCCGGCCGACGAACTGCCGGCTTGCCTGCCCAGTCTCGAATACATGATGGACGCGCTGCCGTTCCAGGACATCGTCCGCCTGGTTCTGCATGGCACGGCCGAATGCGCGGAGGTCAGCTGGACGCTGCTGGGTATGAGCATTCCCGAATGGACGCTGCTGGGCTTCATCGCCATGGCCGCCTTCTGCCTCTGGCAGCTGTTTCGCCGAAGCTGAAGCATTTTGTCGGGCCTTGCGAATGATTGCCGGGCGAGGCGGTCAATGATCTGATCGAAGTCATTCCGCTGGCCCTTGCGCTCGAGGATTTTTAGCCAGCGCTGCTTGATGCTTCGTTCACTGCAGCTTAGTCTGCGGGGGCAGCACCGGCTCCCGCCCGGCTTGCTGCCACTCACCCAAGGCCGATACCCCAAGACAACAAACCGTCTCGGAAGGCGCAACAAGCATCATCGATTAGGGAAGTGAGGTCATCATGCTCGAGAGCTGTCGGAACGCCCAGGAACGCTGGGGAGGTGTGCATCTGCTGATCGATCGTTGGCTGCAGGAACGCCATGAGCTGATCAATGCTTTCGATGGACTGCATGCCGACGAAGGGGCGGATAGCCGCTCGGCACTGCAAAAATTCTGTGAAATCCTGCTCGACTACGTTTCGGCTGGGCATTTCGAAATCTACGAACAATTGCTCAACGAAGCCGAAGCCTTCGGTGACAAGCGCGGCCTGGAGCTTGCCCGGCAGATCTACCCGCGCATCGAAGCCATCACCGAGGTGGCGGTAGCCTTCAATGATCGCTGCGACAAGGGTGAATGTCTGGAAAGTGCAGGTTTCCCCGAGGAGCTCAAGCGCCTGGGGCAATTGCTGCATGAGCGTTTCGAGTTGGAAGACTGCCTCATCGAAGTGCTGCACACGGCACACAAACAGGCTGCCACCCCGGCCTGATCGCGAGGTTCCGGGGCTCTTCGCCGCTGCGCTCTGCCGCTGCGGTGACCCGGTTGGCGGAAGCGCGTAGCCCGTCTAGTATGGCTACACCATTCCCGCCAGGAGGCGTCTCCATGCCAGCGAAGAAACAGTCGGTCGACACCCCCTTCATCTGCTCCAGCAGTTGTCAGCTAGCCTGGTGGAGCATCTGGAAAAGGCCTGCGGCGCCGCGCAGAAAGAAGCTGAGGCACTGCTGGCCAAGCTCGAAAAGCAACGCGGCAAGACTCAGGAGAAGCTGGTCAGGGCGCGCGCCAAGCTCGACGAGGCCGGCAATGCAGGCAAGGCGAAGGCGCAGGCACGTGCTCGGAGTCGTATCGCCGAACTCGACGACATGTTCGCCGTGTTGCAGGCGCGTCAAAGTGAAACCCTCAACTACCTTGCCGAACTCAAGCGGGATGCCGAACAGAGCTTGAAGCTTGCGCAGGGGTGACCCAGGTCCAGCAGGCGGCGGCCCAGGCGCTGGAGGCGCGCAAAGCATCGGTATCGGCCAAGTCCTCCCAGAAATCGGCCTCGCCTAAGGCCGCTGCGAGCCGTGCGGCAACCAGAAAAGAGGCTCCGGCCTCGACCGCAAAGGCCAATCCGACCGTGCGTCCCGCCTCGGGAAATGGCCGGGCGCGTCCAGCGGCGAAACCTTCCTCCGCACCGGCCAAGCGCTCGTCAGCCAATAGTGCAGCGGCAGGCAAGCCCGCGACCAAGTCCACGCCCAAGCCGAACGCTACGGAATCTGCATCGCCCAAGACGGCGGCTCGCTCGACCGGGGCGTCGAGCAAACCGGCAAGTGCGCGAAAGCCTGCCGCGAAAAAGCCGACGAGCCGCAAGCCTGTCACGGCGAAGGCGTCAGGCGATGGTCAGGCGTCGCCCTCGCCAGCGGCTTGATCCTGCGCGGCGTGTCGGAGCGTTGCGATCGCTTGGCGCAGGTCGCCACCCAGCGGCTGGCTAATCGGTTCGAGCCAGTCCGATGCACCGGCCCCTGGCGACCACTGCTCCGCGGCGGCTTGCAGGCGATTTAGCTGAACGCGCTCGGCATCGAGCTCGATGCCCTTGAGCCGCTCACGCAGGTCATGCAGTTGCGGGTCGTCCTGCGCCGCCGTCCGCCAGGCTTGACGGAGGGCGCGCGCGGGATGTACGACCTGCTCGCGCCATGCCGTGCTGACCCGTTGCAGTTCGTCCAGCCTCTCGTGGCTGAAGCCCGTTCCGCGGCGCTCCAGCCAGGCGCCAGCGAGTAACAGGCAGACATCACCGCCTGCTGCCTGCAGCGCGAGGCAGGCGCCTTCGACGCCAGGCCTGGCATAGAGCCTATGTGCGAATGTCCACAACGTGTCGTCAGTTGTCATTGGCAGGTTTTTTTCTCGCCGGCCGGATGGATTTCCAGGCGAACTGATAAACTCCGCCGCCATTATGATCCGACTCCAAGACCTGACTCTACAGCGCGGTCCCCAGCGATTGCTGGAGGGCGCCGAATTGACCCTGCACCCCGGCCACAAGGTCGGGCTGGTTGGAGCCAATGGCGCCGGCAAATCCACCCTGTTCGCCTTGCTGCGCGGCGAACTGAGCGCTGATGGCGGCAACTGCCAGTTGCCACCCGATTGGCGCATCGCCCACATGCGGCAGGAAGTCGATGCGCTCGACCGTCTGGCAGTGGATTACGTGCTTGATGGCGACGTGCAGCTGCGACGCATTCAGGCCGAGCTCGCCTCCGCCGAGGCCGCGCAGGACGGCGCTGCCCTGGCGCGACTGCATACCGAACTGGACAACGCCGACGGTTACAGCGCCGATGCGCGAGCGCGCAAGCTGCTCGCCGGGCTCGGCTTTGCCAGCGAGCAGATGGAGCGGCCGGTGGACAGCTTTTCCGGTGGCTGGCGAATGCGCCTGAACCTGGCGCAGGCGCTGATGTGTCCATCTGACCTGTTGTTGCTCGACGAGCCGACCAACCACCTGGATCTGGATGCGATTCTCTGGCTCGAGTCCTGGCTCAAGGGCTATGGCGGCACCTTGATGCTGATCTCCCACGACCGTGACTTCCTCGACGAAGTGGTCGGCCACATCGTGCATGTCGATCAGCGCAAGTTGATCCTCTACCGGGGTGGCTATTCGGCCTTCGAACGGGCGCGCGCCGAGCGGTTGGCGCAACAGCAACAGGCATTCGAGAAGCAACAGGCCCAGCGTGCCCACATGGAGGACTTCATTCGCCGGTTCAAGGCCAAGGCGAGCAAGGCGCGCCAGGCACAGAGTCGGATCAAGGCGCTGGAGAAGCTTGAACAGCTGGCGCCAGCCCATATCCATTCGCCGTTCGATTTCGTCTTCCGCGAGGCGGACAAGGTTTCCAGTCCGTTGCTCGATCTCGGCGAGGGGCGCCTTGGCTACGGTGACAAGCTCGTTCTGGAGAAGGTCAAGCTGCAATTGGCGCCTGGCGCACGGATCGGCCTGCTCGGCCCCAACGGCGCGGGCAAGTCGACCCTGATCAAGACCCTTGCCGGCGGGCTGCAACCGTTGGGCGGCCGGCTGCAGCGTGGTGAGAATCTGGTGGTCGGCTATTTTGCCCAGCATCAGCTGGACGCGCTCGATGCCAAGGCCAGCCCGCTCCTGCACCTGCAGCGGATCGCCCCGGGCGAGCGCGAACAGGTGCTGCGTGATTTCCTTGGTGGCTTCGATTTCCGCGGCGATCGCTGCGACGAACCGGTCGTGAATTTTTCTGGAGGCGAGAAGGCCCGGCTGGCGCTGGCCCTGATCGCCTGGGGCAAGCCCAATCTGCTCTTGCTCGATGAACCGACCAACCACCTCGACCTGGAGATGCGCCTTGCGCTGACCCTGGCCTTGCAGGACTTCCAGGGTGCGGTGGTGGTGGTGTCGCACGATCGCCATCTGCTCAAGAGCACGACGGATGAGTTCCTGCTCGTCGCTGACGGGCGGGTCGTGTCCTTCGAAGGCGATCTGGATGACTACGCGCGCTGGCTGGCCGATTACCGGTTTCGCCAGCAGCCGTCGGTCACGGCCGAGGCGGCGGGTGAAAAGACGGACAAGCGTGCCCAGCGCCAAGCTGCAGCGGCCTTGCGACAGCAGTTGGCGCCGCTCAAACGCAAGGCTGAAGCCTTCGAAAAAGACCTCGCCAGCGTGCAGGAGAAGCTCGCGGCGATCGAGGCGCAACTGGGCGATGCGGGGCTTTACGACGGCGCCAGGAAAGAGGAACTGCGCGATCTGCTGACCAAGCAGGCAACGCTGAAGGCGCGCGAATCAACGCTGGAGGAGTCCTGGCTCGAGGCCCTGGAAGCGCTGGAGTCGTTACAGGGTGACCTGGAGGCCAGTGCATGAGCGAACAGCTCGTCTACCTGTCACGCGAATGGAGCGATCAGTGGCTGCTCGGGCTGCAGATCCTGCTCATTGTCGTCGTCGCCTACGTGCTGCAGCGCCTGCTCGTGCGTGGCATCACCCGCCTGGGCAGTCGCTACCCGCTGCCTCCGGAGCTGCTCCTGCCACTGCGCGGAGGGGTCCGCTGGTTCATCATCGGCGGTGCGCTGATCATGGTCCTGGAGCGCTTCGGTGTGTCGGCCACTGTGCTCTGGACCGCGTTTTCCGGCTTCGTGGCAGTCGCAGCGGTCGCCTTCTTCGCGATCTGGAGCGTACTGTCGAATCTGCTCTGCGCCGTGCTCATCCTGACGGTCGGGCCGTTCCGGATCGGCGATCTGGTCGAGTTGATCGAGAGCGCCGACAAGCCCGTCGTCAAGGGGCGCGTCGTTGACATCAACCTGCTCTACACCACCCTCGAAGAGGTGGTCGAGGAAGGAACCGGGCCGGTCGTGCAAGTGCCCAACAGCTTGTTCTTCCAGAAGGTGGTGCGCCGCTGGCGCGGCACCGATTTGAAGCCCTTCAATCACAACATTCACGAGTAGCATTCATGGAATGGCTCAGCAGCCCTGAAATCTGGGTCGCGTTTCTGACCCTCACCGCCCTGGAGATCGTCCTGGGCATCGACAACATCATCTTCATCTCCATTCTCGTGGGGCGGCTGCCCAAAGAGCAGCAGCCGCGGGCGCGTTTCTTCGGCCTGGCGCTGGCGATGGGGACACGGATCCTGCTGCTGTTGTCCATCGCCTGGGTGATGCGTCTGACCGATGAGCTGTTCCGAGTCTTCGACCACGGCGTGTCCGGGCGGGACCTGATCCTCTTCTTCGGCGGATTGTTCCTGCTGTTCAAGAGCACCATGGAGATCTGGCATAGCGTCGAGGGTGAGGCGGAACAGGAGAGCGGCGCGGGCGGGGCGGCCAAGGCCGGTTTCATCGGGATCATTCTGCAGATCGCGGTGATCGATATCGTCTTCTCGCTGGATTCGGTGATCACCGCGGTGGGGCTGGTCGACAACGTGCAGGTGATGATCGCAGCCATCGTCATCGCGGTAGGCGTGATGATGCTCGCCGCCGGTACCATCAGCGAGTTCATCGAACGGCACCCGACACTGAAGATTCTGGCGCTGTCCTTCCTGATCGTGGTTGGCACGCTCCTCGTGGCGGAAGCCTTCGGTGCGCATGTGCCCAAGGGCTATGTCTACTTCGCGATGGCCTTCTCGCTCGGGGTCGAAGCGCTCAATATCCGCATGCGCAAGGCAATGAATCGCAAGCTCAAGGAGCCGGTCAAGCTCAACAAGGACCTGCCGGACTAACCGTTCCCGGGCCGCGCCTTGCCGGCGCGGCCCGAATGCCTGAGGAGGCGCTGCATGACGCTCGATACCTGGCTCGCCTTTTTCGTCGCCTGCTGGATCATCAGTCTGTCGCCCGGTGCCGGTGCGATCGCCTCGATGTCGTGCGGCCTGCAGTATGGCTTCTGGCGTGGCTATTGGAATGCACTTGGCCTGCAGATCGCACTGGCATTGCAGATTGCGGTGGTTGCGGCCGGGCTTGGCGCAGTGCTGGCGACGTCATCGCTGGCGTTCAGCCTGATCAAGTGGTTCGGTGTGCTGTACCTGCTGTGGCTCGCCTGGAAACAGTGGCAGGCGCTGCCTTCGGCATTGGATGCACCTGATGCCCCGCGCCCGGTGGGCCGTCCGCTCGCGCTGGTCTTTCGCGGTTTCCTCATCAACGCCAGCAACCCCAAGGCGATCGTCTTTATCCTTGCGGTGTTGCCGCAGTTTCTCGACCCGCAGCGCGAATTGGTGCTGCAGTATGTCGAGATGACCGCCACCATGGTGGCGGTGGACCTGGTGGTGATGGCCGGTTACACCGGGCTGGCGGCAAAGGTCCTGCGTTTGCTGCGTACACCGCGGCAGCAGAGGCTGGTCAATCGCAGCTTCGCCACGCTGTTCGCCGGGGCGGCGGCTCTGCTGGCGACGGTACAGCGGGCCTCGACATGAGCGCACCGTTGCGGGTGTGGATAGACGCTGACGCCTGTCCCAAGGCAGCCAAGGACCAGGTGATCAAGTTCGCGCTCAAGCGTCGGTTCGAAGTGGTGCTCGTGGCTGGGCAGAGCCAGGTCAAGCCGGCGTATGCCTGCGTCAGGTTGATCGTCGTGCCGAGCGGTCCGGATGCGGCGGATGATTATCTGGTCGAACATGCCGAACCGGGCGAGCTGGTCATTTGCAGCGACGTGCCGCTGGCCGATCGGTTGGTCAAGAAAGGCGTGGCTGCGCTCGATCCACGCGGGCGCGAGTTCGACGAACGCAATATGGGCGAGCGCCTGGCCGTGCGTAACCTGTTCACGGACCTGCGCGAGCAGGGTCAAGTGGGCGGCGGGCAGGCCGCTTATGGCGACCGCGATCGGCAGGCATTCGCCAATGCGCTGGATCGCTTGCTCACTCCACTGCTCAGGGCGCGTTCGAACTGAGCGTGACCGGTCAGCCGCAGAGATAGGTTCCGGTGCCCACCGCAATGAGCACGCCGTGCTCGTTGAGCAGTTCGGAGCGCACCACCGCAACCTTGTTACCCGAGCGCAGCAGCGTGGCGCTGGCGCTGAAACGCTCGCCTCGTCCTGGCCGCAGGTAATCCACGCGCAGATCAATGGTGCCCAGCCGCGACAGGCGCAGGGCGCGTTCCTCGGCGCTCAGGTGCTGGTGTTTCTCGAAGGCGCCGATCATGGCCATGGCGCCGCCGACCACGTCCAGCAGCGAAGCAATGACACCGCCGTGAAGAATGCCGTGGAAGAAATTGCCGATCAGTTCGTGCTTCATCGGCAAATGCATGACCACCCGCTCGCGGGACACCTCGTCAAGTTCGATGCCCAGGTAGGCGTTGAAGGGGATGCGTTCGAACAGTTGACGGACAGCCTGGTGCTGCGCGTCCGGCGAATCGGTGTCTGAATGAGGCATGGGTGTGTTCCTGGTGAGTGGGAACACGCTGCCGGATCGACGTGCGAAAGACCAGAGGCGCGGCGTGACCGGCGGACGGATTGGCGGTATACCCACCGCCGAGAAAACCGGCGAGGCCGGTTCTCTCGTTGTCGGTGCGTTACTTGGCGTGGGTCAGCTCGAGAACGCGGTCGACCAGCTTGTAGATGCCCGATGCCGCCTCGCTGATCGATTGCGCGAGCATGTAGGCCGGCGTGGTGACCAGTTTGCGCTGGGTGTCCTCGACGATCTCACTGACTTCGCAGGCCTTGTGCACGGCGCCCATTTCGCGTGCCGCCACGGCGGCTGGATCGTCATCATGCCCAAGCGTGCAGAGCACGCCGGGGCCGAAGATCTGCGCGGCCATGGTCGGGGCTATGCACATCATCCCGATCGGTTTGCCGGACTTGGCAAAAGCTTGCGCAACGGCCAGTACGTCGGGCTGAACCTGGCAGGCGGCGCCCTTGCTGGCGAAGTCGGAGAGGTTCTTCGCCGCGCCGAATCCGCCCGGGATGATGAGTGCATCGAATTCAGCAGCGTCGGCTTCACGCAGGTCCTTGATCTGACCGCGTGCCAGGCGGGCGGCCTCGGTCAGCACGTTGCGGCTCTCGCCCGTTTCCTCGCCGGTGCGGTGGTCGATGACATGCAGCTGCGGCCTGTCGGGCGCGAAGCACTGCACCGTCGCGCCCCGCTGGTCAAGGCGGAGCAGGGTGATGACGCTCTCGTAAATTTCCGAACCGTCGTAGACACCACAGCCGGACAGTATTACGGCGACCTTTTTGTTCATAGCGACTCCTGGGCTGGTTTGCACTCGATGTTCTCAGGCGGATAAGCAGATGCTAATGCCTTGCAGGGCGCGAGTTAAGCGGCATCTTCGTCAGTTGGATGTCGCCGCTGTGTGGGTGGTTCAGTACCCGGCCCGGGTCGGCGGCTGGGTGGAAACCCTTGATCGAAAGCACTGGCAGCGCTCGTGCCGGCTGGCGACAATGCGCGGTCTACATGGGCCGCTTGCCATTGGCTGTCATATTTCGGTCATATGGTCGGCCTATAAACGTCATATTCGCCCGTGCTGCGGGCCTGGAGTGCGTCGTGAGTTTCGTTCCTGCCAATCGCCTGTTTCCTGCCACTCGCCTGCGCCGTAACCGTCGGGACGAGTTTTCCCGCCGGCTGGTACGCGAGCATGTGCTGAGTGTGGACGACCTGATCCTTCCGGTCTTCGTCCTGGATGGCGAGAACCGGCGTGAGCCGGTGCCTTCGATGCCGGGTGTCGAGCGGCTATCCATCGACCTGCTGGTCGAGGAAGCGGCCGAGCTGGTCGCGCTGGGTATTCCGGCGCTGGCGCTGTTCCCGGTCACGCCGCTGGAGAAGAAATCCCTGGACGCGGCCGAGGCCTGGAACCCCGACGGTATCGCTCAGCGTGCCACGCGGGCACTGAGAGCGCGGTTCCCCGAGCTGGGCATCATCACGGATGTGGCGCTCGATCCGTTCACCACTCACGGTCAGGACGGGATCCTCGACGACCAGGGTTACGTACAAAACGATGTGACGGTTGACGCTCTGGTGCGCCAGGCGCTGTCGCACGCCGAGGCCGGGGCACAGGTGGTGGCGCCCTCGGACATGATGGACGGGCGCATCCAGGCCATCCGCGAGGCACTGGAAATCGCCGGTCACCACAACGTGCGGATCATGGCTTATTCGGCCAAATACGCCAGCGCCTACTATGGCCCCTTTCGTGATGCCGTCGGGTCGGCAGCGAACCTTGGCAAAAGTAGCAAGAACACCTATCAGATGGACCCGGCCAACGGCGACGAGGCGTTGCACGAAGTTGGCTCGGACCTCGCCGAGGGCGCCGACATGGTGATGGTCAAGCCGGGGATGCCGTACCTGGACATCGTCTGGCGAGTGAAGGAAGCCTTCCGCGTGCCGACCTTCGCCTATCAGGTGAGCGGTGAGTATGCGATGCACATGGCCGCGATCCAGAACGGCTGGTTGAGCGAGGCGGTCATTCTCGAGTCGCTGACGGCCTTCAAACGTGCCGGAGCCGATGGCATCCTCACCTACTTCGCCAAGCAGGCGGCACAACAGTTGAATCACGGGCGCTGAGCCCGTTTTGAGCAAGGGCCGGAAGGCCCGACGAGGCAGAGTGATGACGAACCAGGGATTGAGCGAGAGCGACTTTCAGCAGGCCGCGGACGAAGCCCAGCCGCTCGATACCGTGACCACAGCCGTCGAGGGCGAAGTCGTCGACGAGCTGCCGGCGCCCTTGCCGGCTCCGGTGGTGACGAACCTGGACGACAGCAGCCTTTATATCCACCGTGAGCTGTCTCAGCTGCAGTTCAATATCCGTGTGCTGGAGCAGGCGCTGGACGAGTCCTACCCGTTGCTCGAGCGGCTCAAGTTCCTGCTTATCTTTTCCAGCAACCTCGATGAGTTCTTCGAGATTCGTGTCGCCGGTCTGAAGAAGCAGGTCGCGTTCGCCCGCGAACAGGCGGGTGCCGACGGCCTGCAGCCACACCAGGCTCTGGCGCGGATCTCCGAGCTGGTGCACGAGCAGGTCGGTCGCCAGTATTCGATACTCAATGAAGTGCTGTTGCCTCAACTGGCCAATCACCAGATCCGGTTCGTCCGCCGCCGTCACTGGACAACGAAGATCAAGAGTTGGGTGCGCCGCTATTTCCGGGACGAGATCGCCCCCCATCATCACGCCGATTGGCCTGGACCCGACCCATCCGTTCCCGTTGCTGGTCAACAAGAGCCTGAACTTCATCGTCGAACTCGAAGGGGTGGACGCCTTCGGACGCGATTCCGGCCTGGCGATCATTCCGGCGCCCCGATTGCTGCCGCGGGTCATCCGCGTACCGGAGGAAGTAGGCGGGCCCGGCGCCAACCACGTGTTCCTGTCGTCGATGATCCATGCGCACGCCGACGATCTGTTCCATGGCATGAAGGTCAAGGGCTGCTATCAGTTCCGCCTGACTCGCAACGCCGACCTGTCGGTCGATACCGAGGATGTCGAGGATCTGGCGCGGGCGCTGCGCGGCGAACTCTTCTCGCGGCGGTATGGCGATGCGGTGCGGCTGGAAGTGGTCGACACCTGTCCGTCGCATCTGTCCGACTTCCTGCTCAAGCAGTTCAACCTGAGCGAAAGCGAGCTGTATCGCGTCAACGGGCCGGTCAACCTGACGCGCCTGTTCAGCATCACCGGCCTGGACAGCCACCCGGAGCTGCAATACGCCCCGTTCACGCCAGCCATTCCGAAGCTGCTGCAGAACAGCGAGAACATCTTCAACGTCGTCGGCAAGCAGGACGTCCTGCTGCTGCACCCCTACGAGTCGTTCACCCCGGTCGTGGACCTGCTGCGCGAAGCCGCGAAGGACCCGTGCGTGCTAGCCGTCAAGCAGACGCTATATCGTTCGGGTGCCAACTCGGAGATCGTCGATGCCCTGGTCGAAGCGGCACGTAACGGCAAGGAAGTCACGGCCGTCATCGAGCTGCGGGCGCGGTTCGACGAGGAGTCCAACCTGCAGCTGGCGAGCCGCCTGCAGCAGGCTGGCGCCGTGGTGATCTATGGCGTCGTCGGCTACAAGACGCACGCCAAGATGATGCAGATTCTGCGGCGCGAAAATGGCGAGCTGCGCCGCTACGCCCATCTCGGGACCGGCAACTATCACGCCGGCAACGCCCGTCTTTATACCGACTACAGTCTGCTGACCTCGGACGATGCGCTCTGCGAGGACGTTTCCAAGCTGTTCAGCCAGCTGATCGGCATGGGCAAGACCATGCGCATGAAAAAGCTGTTGCATGCGCCGTTCACGCTGAAAAAGCACTGCTGGACATGATCACCCAGGAGACCCAGCACGCCAGCGAGGGGCGAGCGGCGCACATCATCCTCAAGGTCAATTCCCTGACCGATGCCAAGATGATCCGCGCGCTGTACAAGGCCAGCCAGACCGGCGTGCGCATCGACCTGATCGTGCGCGGCATGTGTTGCCTGAGACCGGGGATTCTGGGCGTATCGCACAACATTCAGGTGCGATCGATCATCGGGCGCTTCCTCGAGCACAGCCGCGTCTTCTATTTCCTCAACAACGGCGACGAAAAGCTTTACCTGTCGAGTGCCGACTGGATGGAGCGCAACCTCGACCGACGTGTGGAAACCTGCTTTCCGGTCGAAGGCAAGAAGCTGATCACGCGGGTAAAGAAGGAGCTCGAGGGCTTCCTTACCGATAACACGCAAAGCTGGACGCTGCAGCCCGATGGCACCTATCTGCGCAACAGCCCCAGCGGTAACCAGAATCCGCGCAACGTGCAGAACACCCTGCTGGAGCGCCTGGGCAGCCCGTCGACACGGTGAGGGCGCGGCACATCTGACGCGGCGTCGAGCTGGCGCCGCACCCGCTCAGTGTACGGTCAGGTCGAAATCGATTCGCTTGAGCCACTCCGCTTCGAGGGCGAAGTCAGCCTGGGTCAGCGGATTCTGTGCCAGCCACCCTTCGGGGAATGCCACGTCCAGGTGGTTCTCGCCCGCGCTGAGCCTGAAGTCCGGCGCCTGTTGCGGCCCGCGAATATGGTGGAAGAGGATGGCGAACCTCAACAGTACGCACAGCCGCGTGAGCTTGACGCCGTCTTCGCTCAGTTCCTCGAATTTCTGCTTGGGTATGTTGCGCCGATGCCCTCTGACCAGCAGCGCCAGCATCTGCTGGTCCTGGCGAGAGAAGCCGGGTAGGTCGGAGTGCTCGATCAGGTAGGCGCCATGCTTGTGGTAATGGTAGTGGGCGATGTCCAGGCCCACTTCGTGCACCCGTGCGGCCCAGCCGAGCAGCTCGCGGTGCCAGTCCTGGTCAAGGCTCCAGTCGTTGGCCACCTGGTCGAACGCCTCGAGGGCCTTGCTCTCGACGCGCGCGGCTTGTTCAGTGTCGACGTGGTAACGCTCCATGAGAAAGCTCAGGGTGCGGTCGCGAATGTCCTCATGGTGATGACGGCCGATGAGGTCGTACAGCACGCCCTCGCGCAGCGCGCCTTCGGAATGCGCCATGCGGTCGAGCTCCAGGGCATCGAAGATCGCTTCGAGGATCGCCAGACCGGCGGGGAAGATGCTTCGACGGTCCGGCTTGATGCCTTCGAGGTCGAGCTTTTCGACCTCGCCGAGTTTGAACAGCTTGCGCTTGAGCCAGCCGAGCCCTTCGGCGGTGACCTCGCCGTTGCTCAGTCCGGCCCCCTTGATCGCCAGGCCAACTGCCCGAATGGTCCCGGACGCGCCGACAGCGTCCTGCCAGCCGAGGCGCCTGAGGCCATGTTCGATGCTCATCAGCTCCAGCCGCGCTGCGGTATAGGCCTGGGCGTAGCGCGCAGGCGTGATCTTGCCGTCACGGAAGAAGCGCTGGGTAAAGCTGACGCAGCCCATCTGCAGGCTCTCGCGCAGCAGCGAGTCGAAACCTTCACCGACGATGAATTCGCTGCTCCCGCCACCAATGTCCACCACCAGCCGCTTGCCGGCTGCGGCGGGAAAGGTATGCGAGACGCCAAGATAAATCAGGCGCGCCTCTTCCCGGCCCGAAATCACCTCGACCTGATGGTTGACGATGGCTTCGGCTTGGCGGATGAAGTGCGCACGGTTGCGGGCTTCGCGTAGCGCGTTGGTGCCTACGACACGCACCGCGCCCTGCGGCAGATGATTGATCAGCTGCGCGAAGCGGCGCAGACAATCAAGACCGCGTTGCATGGCTTGCTCATCGAGCTGACGGTTCTCGTCGATGCCCGCTGCGAGCTGCACCTTCTCACCCAGCCGCTCAATGATGCGCATCTCGCCGTTGCTGGTGCGGGCCAGCACCATGTGGAAACTGTTTGACCCGAGATCGAGCGCGGCGATCATCGGGAAGGCATCGGCAGCGTGTGTGCGCATGGGGCGGTCTCTGTGCAAAACCCGGACATCCTGACATGATCGGTCGCATCCGCCAACGCGCAGGCGCCGTCCTGCGTCGTTCTGCCCACTGGCAGGTGGCTCCGGCCGAATGCCCGAGCGACAGGCTGCGGCTTTCGATCCTCTCCAAGCCGGGCTATGATGGCGTCACTTTCGGTTTTGACCCTGGAGAAACTCCATGAGCGAATACATCAACAACGTCAGCGACAGCAGCTTCGAGCAGGACGTGCTCCAGGCCGACGGTCCTGTTCTGGTCGATTACTGGGCCGAGTGGTGTGGCCCGTGCAAGATGATCGCTCCGGTGCTCGACGAGATCGCCAAGGACTATGAAGGTCGGCTCAAGGTCTGCAAGCTGAACATCGATGAGAACCAGGAAACGCCGCCGAAGTACGGTGTTCGCGGTATCCCGACCCTCATGCTGTTCAAGAACGGCAATGTCGAGGCGACCAAGGTCGGTGCGTTGTCCAAGTCGCAGCTGGCGGCTTTCCTCGACAGCAACATCTGATCGAATTCCTGCCGCAAAAAAAGCCCCCGCTCAAAGCGGGGGCTTTTTTTGGCGGCAGGGTGGACGCTTCGTCTGGGCAGTGCTAAATTCGGCCTCGCGACGCTTCTTCCGTCGCCCTCTGCATGCCGTCGCCGACGCACTTCCGCCTACAAAGCACAACGACCCCGTTCGTCTCTTGCTGCGCGGCTTCTCAAGCTAATCGCTTTCTTCATCCTCCCTGATCTCTTTCTATGAATCTGACCGAACTTAAGCAAAAGCCCATCACCGAACTGCTGGAAATGGCCGAACAGATGGGCATCGACAACATGGCCCGTTCGCGCAAGCAGGACGTGATTTTCTCCCTGCTGAAAAAGCACGCGAAAAGCGGCGAGGAAATCTCCGGCGATGGCGTGCTGGAGATTCTCCAGGATGGCTTCGGCTTCCTGCGCTCCGCGGATTCGTCCTACCTCGCTGGCCCCGACGACATCTACGTCTCGCCAAGCCAGATCCGTCGGTTCAATCTGCGTACCGGTGACACCATCGTCGGCAAGATTCGTCCGCCGAAAGAAGGCGAGCGTTACTTCGCCCTGCTCAAGGTCGATACGATCAACTTCGACCGTCCGGAAAACGCCAAGAACAAGATTCTCTTCGAGAACCTGACGCCGCTTTTCCCCAACGAGCGGCTGACCATGGAGGCCGGCAACGGCTCCACCGAAGACCTCACTGGTCGAGTGATCGACCTCTGTGCGCCGATCGGCAAGGGCCAGCGTGGCCTGATCGTCGCTCCGCCGAAAGCGGGCAAGACGATCATGCTGCAGAACATCGCCAGCAACATCACCCGCAACAATCCCGAATGCCACCTGATCGTCCTGCTGATCGACGAGCGCCCGGAAGAAGTGACCGAGATGCAGCGCACCGTGCGCGGCGAAGTGGTTGCCTCCACCTTCGACGAGCCGCCGACCCGCCACGTGCAGGTCGCCGAAATGGTGATCGAGAAGGCCAAACGCCTGGTCGAGCACAAGAAGGACGTGGTCATCCTGCTCGACTCCATCACCCGTCTGGCACGCGCCTACAACACCGTGATTCCGAGTTCCGGCAAGGTGCTGACCGGTGGTGTCGATGCGCATGCCCTGGAGAAGCCCAAGCGTTTCTTCGGCGCGGCGCGCAACATTGAGGAGGGCGGCAGTCTGACCATTCTCGCCACTGCACTGGTGGAAACCGGCTCGAAGATGGACGAGGTGATCTACGAGGAATTCAAGGGCACCGGTAACCTGGAGCTGCAACTGGATCGCCGCATCGCCGAAAAGCGGGTGTTCCCAGCCATCAACATCAACCGCTCCGGCACCCGCCGCGAGGAGTTGCTGACCAGCGAAGAAGAGCTTCAGCGGATCTGGATTCTGCGCAAGCTGCTGCACCCCATGGATGAAAGTGCGGCCATCGAGTTCCTGCTCGACAAGCTCAAGGACACCAAGACCAACGACGAATTCTTCATGTCCATGAAGCGCAAGTAAGCGACTCTTCGTTGCCAACAGGGCCGGGGAAACCCGGCCTTCGTCTGTCTGCAGGTTTTGGAAAACCCGACGCTGAGGCTACACTTTGCGCCCCGACCTGCCGGCCCATGCGAGGCTCAAGCATGCAGTATCGCGATCTGCGCGACTTTATCAGCGGCCTGGAAAAACGCGGTGAGCTCAAGCGCGTCACGGCTGCCGTCTCCCCCGTCCTGGAAATGACCGAGATCTGCGACCGGACGCTACGCAAGCAGGGCCCTGCGTTATTGTTCGAGAATCCGACAGGCTTTGACATGCCGGTGCTTGGCAACCTGTTCGGCACGCCGGGGCGGGTCGCGCTGGGCATGGGCGCCGAGGACGTGTCTGAGCTGCGCGAGATCGGCAAGCTGCTGGCTTTTCTCAAGGAGCCCGAGCCGCCGAAGGGGTTGAAGGACGCCTGGAGCAAGCTGCCGATCTACAAAAAGGTCATCAGCATGGCACCCAAGGTGCTCAAGGATGCAGCTTGCCAGGAGCTGGTGGTCGAGGGCGACGACGTCGATCTGTCGACCCTGCCCGTGCAGACCTGCTGGCCCGGTGATGCCGGGCCGCTGATTACCTGGGGCCTGACGATCACCCGCGGGCCGAACAAGGAGCGCCAGAACCTCGGCATCTACCGCCAGCAGGTGATCGGCCGCAACAAGGTGATCATGCGTTGGCTCAGCCATCGTGGCGGTGCGCTCGATTTCCGCGACTGGTGCGAGAAGTACCCAGGGCGCCCTTATCCGGTGGCGGTCGCTCTCGGTGCCGACCCGGCCACCATTCTTGGTGCGGTGACGCCTGTTCCCGATTCGCTCTCCGAGTATGCCTTTGCCGGCCTGTTGCGTGGCAGCCGGACCGAGCTGGTGAAGTGCCGTGGCAGCGATCTGCAGGTGCCGGCCGGTGCCGAAATCGTGCTCGAAGGGCATATCCAGCCCGGCGAGATGGCCGATGAGGGGCCCTACGGCGACCACACCGGCTATTACAACGAGGTCGATCGCTTCCCAGTGTTTACCGTCGAGCGCATCACGCGGCGCCGCGACGCCATCTATCACAGCACCTATACGGGCCGCCCACCGGATGAGCCGGCGATCCTCGGGGTCGCGCTCAATGAAGTCTTCGTGCCGATCCTGCAGAAGCAGTTTCCAGAGATCACCGATTTTTACCTGCCGCCGGAAGGGTGCTCCTACCGCATGGCGGTGGTGACCATGAAGAAGCAGTACCCCGGGCATGCCAAGCGGGTGATGCTCGGTGTCTGGAGTTTCCTGCGTCAGTTCATGTACACCAAGTTCGTTATCGTTACGGACGACGACATCAACGCGCGCGACTGGAACGACGTCATCTGGGCGGTCACCACCCGCATGGACCCCAAGCGCGATACGGTGATGATCGAGAACACCCCTATCGACTATCTCGATTTCGCTTCGCCGGTCTCCGGGCTGGGCTCGAAGATGGGCCTTGACGCGACGCATAAGTGGCCCGGTGAGACCAGTCGCGAATGGGGGCGCGCCATCGTGCAGGATGAGTCGGTCAAGCAGCGGGTCGACGAACTCTGGGCCGAGCTGGGCATCGACTGATGGTGGGCTGCGCATTCCTTCAGGGCTTCGATCGATGAAAGTGACCCTACAACCGTCCGGTGCCGTGCTCGAGGTGGAGCGCGGCGAGGTGATCCTCGACGCGGCGCGTCGGCTAGGCTATGACTGCCCGCAGGCCTGCCGGAACGGCAACTGCCAGATCTGCGCTGCGCTATTGGTCAACGGCCGAATCCGCCAGCGTGGCGAAAGCCATGACAAGGGCGAGGTGTTTGCCTGTCTCGCCGAGCCTGAAGAGGATTGCGTGCTGCTGTGGGACGGCGTCCTTGCACCTGGTGAGCTGCCGGTGCGTACCTTCAGCTGCCAGCTGATCGCCTGCGAAAACGTAGGGGGCGATGTATTTCGCGTGCAACTGCGCGCGCCGGCGGGCAAGCTGCCGCGTTACCACGCCGGCCAATATCTTTTGCTGCAGCGCGAGGATGGCGAGTGCAGCGCTTTCTCGTTGGCCTCGGCACCGGCCAGCGGCCGGATACTCGAGCTGCACATCCTGGCGCGCGAGGCCTCAACAATCCAATTGTTGGTCCATCTGCGCCAGAGCGGGATGGCCCGGGTGCAAATGCCCTTCGGCGACACCCATCTGGCCGAACTTCCCGATGGCCCGCTGGTGCTCATCGCCGCGGGAACCGGCATGGCTCAGATGCACAGTCTGATCGAGCATTGCCGTGCGGAAGGCTTCGCTCACCCCGTTCATCTCTATTGGGAGTGCGACGCCCGGAAGACTTCTATCGCTTGCCGCATTGGGAAGACTGGCAGCACATGCCCAATCTGTTCCTGCATCAGGTGGTCAGTGACGTCTGTGAGTGGCAAGGACGCTGCGGAATGCTGCACGACGCGGTGCGGGAAGATTTCGCCGATCTCGGCCCGTTGCACGTGTACGCCAGCGGTTCCCCTGCGATGGTCTACGGCACGCTGGATGCGCTGGTCGAAGCCGGTATGGATGCGTCGCAGATGCGCGCCGACGTGTTTGCCTACGCGCCGCGCGAGGGCTGAAGCGATGAACTGCCGGGCTCGGAACGCGTTCCGAGCCCGGCAGTTCATTAACGGACCTGCCGCTGCTGCAGCAGTAGATTGCTGTATCCGCTCGCCGATAGGGTCTTCTGCGCCGCGCCAAGCTGATCGCGATCACGGTAAGGACCTACCAGCACGCGATACCAGACCTCATCCCGCACTGTCACGTTCTCGATCCGCACATCCTGGCCGAGCAGAATCACCTGCGCGCGTACCCGCTCGGCTTCGGCCTTCTGGCGGAACGAGCCAGCCTGCAGGAAGAACTGGGTCGAGGGTGCCTTGGCCACGGTAGGCGGCGGGGGTGGGGTTTGGCCGTTGAGCGCGGCCTCGGCGCGTGCTGCGTCGATCTTGGCTGCTTCTTCAGGCGTCACGGCCGCGGGCGGAGTCGGCGGTGTCGGCGCCGCCTCTTCCGGCGGCAGGATCACTTCCGATTCCGGCAGCAGGGTATAGAAGTCGTACTTGGGCTTGACCGATTCTCCGGCAGCCTGTGCCGGGCGCTTCGGCTGTTCCTTCGGCTTGGCGGTTTCCTTGTTGCGTTTGACTTCGTCACGACCTGGTTCGAGGTTCATCAGGAACATGATGAATCCGCCGATGATCAGGCCACAAACGAGCCAGACCCAGCCCGGTACCGGTTTTTTCGAAGGCGCCTGGTAGCGACTTGCCCCGCGTTTCGGTGCGGGCTTCTTCTTGGCTGCCACTTACATCCGCTCCAGGGTTTCCAGACCCAGCAGTTCGAGGCCCTGCTTGAGCGTCTTGCCGGTCAGAGCGGCCAGCCGCAGACGGCTCTGCTTCACCTCGTCGCGCTCGGCGGAGAGGATCGGGCAGTGCTCGTAGAAGCTGGAGAACAGGCCGGCCAGATCGTACAGATAGCCGCACAGCACATGGGGTACGCCTTTCTCGCCAACACTGTTGAGCACTTCGGAGAACTGAGCGAGCTTGGCGCCCAGGGCCTGTTCCGGTTCGGCATCCAGATGAATGGTGCCAGGCAGCCCGTCCATGCCGGTACCCAGCTTGCGAAACACGCTGACGACCCGGGTGTAGGCATAGAGCAGATAGGGTGCAGTGTTGCCTTCGAAGCTGAGCATCTGCTCGAAGTTGAAACTGTAATCACTGGTGCGGTGCTTGGAGAGATCGGCGTACTTGACCGCGCCGATGCCCACCGCGCGGGCGATCCGCCGCAGTTCGGCTTCGTCCAGCTCCGGATTCTTGCCCTTGACCAGCTCGTAGGCACGTTGTTCGGCTTCATCCAGCAGATCGACCAGTTTGACGGTGCCGCCATCGCGCGTTTTGAAGGGGCGGCCGTCGGCGCCGTTCATCGTGCCGAAACCCATGTGCTCGAGCTGTATCTCGGGGTGAACGAAGCCAGCCCGGCGAGCCACCTCGAAGGCCATCTGGAAGTGCAGGGCCTGGCGCTGATCGACGAAGTAAAGCACCCGGTCGGCCTTGAGATGCTGGCTGCGGTAGCGCATGGAGGCGAGGTCCGTGGTGGCGTAGAGGTAGCCGCCTCCGGCCTTCTGCACGATCACCGGGAGCGGATTACCCTCTGCATTCTTGAACTCGTCGAGGAATACGCACTGGGCCCCGTTATCCTCGGTGAGCAGGCCCTTCTCGCGCAGGGCTTCGACGATATCCGCCAGGTCAGCGTTGTAGGCGCTCTCGCCCTTGACGTCTTCAGGGGTCAGGCGAACGTTGAGGCGGTCGTAGACTTTCTGGCAGTGCGACAAGGATATTTCGTTGAAGCGTGTCCACAGGCGCAGACAATCGGGATCACCGGCCTGCAGCTTGACGACCAGCTCGCGGGCCCGGTCGGCGAACTCGGCGGATTCGTCGAAACGCTGCTTGGCGGCGCGGTAGAACTGCTCGAGGTCGGACAGTTCGCTCTCGGCGGCGGCAGGCTTTTCCTCGAGATAGGCCAGCAACATGCCGAACTGTGTGCCCCAGTCGCCGACGTGGTTCTGTCGGATCACCTCGTCGCCGAGGAATTCGAGCACGCGCGCGACGGCATCGCCGATGATGGTCGAGCGCAGGTGGCCGACGTGCATCTCCTTGGCCAGGTTGGGTGAGGACAGGTCGACAACGACCCGCTGCGTGGGGCCCGTCTTGCTCACGCAGAGGCTGGGGCTGTCCAGCGCCGCATCGAGCCGCTCGGCGAGCGCAGCGCTGTTCTGGAAGAAATTGAGAAAGCCCGGGCCGGCGATTTCCACCTTGCTGATCGAAGGGTCCTCGGGCAGGGCGTCGATGAGCTTCTGCGCCAGGTCACGTGGCTTCATGCCGGCAGGCTTGGCCAGCATCATGGCGATGTTGCTGGCGAAATCCCCGTGGGTCTTGTCGCGGGTGTTCTCCACCTGGATCGTCGGACTGAGCCCGTCGGGCAGCGAGCCGTCTTGGGTCAGGCGTGTCAGGGCTTGCTGAATCAGGTGGCGAATGCTGTCTTTCATCGTCTGCTCGGTCGGCGCGAAGGCTCTGGTCGAAAACTGCGCATTATCGGTGTGCCGGGGCGCAACCTTCAAGGTTTAACGCGGCTGCCTGGCGTGCGGGAGTGGTCAGAACAGGTCGATGGGATCGACATCCAGCGACCAGCGTACCGCGCGGCTGCCAGGTAGTTGTTCGAGCAGCGGCACCCAGGCGGCCATCAGACGGTGCAGCGGCGCGCGCGCATTGCCCTGCAACAATAGTTGCGCGCGAAAACGTCCGGCGCGGCGTTCCATCGGCGCAGGCACCGGGCCGAGCAGTTCGATGCCCTCGAGTCCCAGCGTTTCGAGCAGACTTTCGGCGTGCCCACAGGCTTGGTCGAGAAAGTCCTCCGCCTGGCCCGGGCGGTGGGCTTCGGCGCGCAACAGCGCCAGGTGGCTGAAAGGTGGCAGGCCTGCGGCCCGGCGCTCACTCAGCGCCTGGGCTGCAAAGGCAAAGTAGCCATCCTCGGTGAGCTGGACCAGCAGCGGGTGATCGGCCAGGTGGGTCTGGATGATCACCTTGCCCGGCTCTTCGGCGCGCCCGGCGCGGCCGGCCACCTGGACGATCAGCTGAGCCATCCGCTCGCTGGCGCGGAAGTCGGCGGAGAACAGGCCGCCATCGGCGTCAAGGATGGCCACCAGCGTGACGCGGGGAAAGTGGTGTCCCTTGGCAAGCATCTGTGTGCCGACCAGCACGCACGGTTCCCCGCGATTGATACGGTGCAGCAGGGCTTCCATCGATCCCTTGCGAGAGGTGCTGTCGCGATCGATGCGCAGCACCGGAAAGTCCGGGAACAGGGTTGTCAATCGCTCCTCGGCGCGCTCGGTCCCGGCGCCAATGGGGCGCAGGTCCACACGGTTGCATTTCGGACAGTTGCGGGGCGGGCGTTCGGCGTGTCCGCAATGATGGCAACGCAGCTCGTTATGGCGTTGGTGGAGCGTCATTCGCGCATCGCAGCGTGGGCATTGGCTCAGCCAGCCGCAATCGTGGCAGATCAGCGAGGGGCGAAGCCGCGGCGGTTGAGGAAGACCAGGACCTGCTGGCCAGCGGCTAGTGTCTGCGCCATCGCTTGTTGCAGCGGGCCGGATATCCCGGCATCGAGCGGCCGGCTCTTCACGTCCAGACGCATGAAGCGCGGGGCTGGGCATCGCCTGCCCGGCGCGTGAGTTTGAGCAAGGCGTATCGACCCGCATGGGCGTTGTGCAAACTTTCAAGCGAAGGTGTCGCCGAGCCCAGCACGATGGGTACGTGCTCCTGGCGGGCGCGTACCACCGCAAGATCACGGGCGTGATAACGCAAGCCTTCCTGCTGTTTATAGGAGGCATCATGCTCTTCGTCGAGAATGATCAGCCCCGGATGTCTCATCGGCGTGAACAGCGCCGAGCGGGTGCCGATGATGATGTCGGCCTCGCCATCGCGGGCGGCCAGCCAGGCATCGAGCCGCTCGCGATCGTTCACATTGGAGTGGAGCAGTGCGATCCGGGCATTGAAACGCTTTGCGAAACGGGCCAGGGTTTGGGGGCCCAGGTTGATCTCGGGTATCAAGACCAGCGCTTGTTTACCGCTGGCAATGACCTGGTGGATCAGCTGCAGATAGACCTCGGTCTTTCCGCTGCCGGTGACGCCAGCGAGCAAGAAGGCATGGAAGGCACCCAGGCCGGCACGGATGGCATTGAACGCTGCCTGTTGCTCTGAGTTCAACGGCAGTTCGGCCTGCAGGAGCCAGCTGCCGTGGTGATCCCGCTGCTGTTGGCGGCGGCGGGTTTCGACCCGCACGAGCCCTTTCTGCATGAGCGGCTCGAGGGCGTCCCTGCTCAGTTGCAGCTGACCAAGCAGCGCATGGGCCACGCCGTGCGGATGCTGCAGAATCGTCTTGAGCGCCTCGCGCTGGCGAGGGGCGCGGCTCAGGCGCGGGTCTTCCGGCCTGGCATCCCGGGTCGCGTGCCAGAAGCGCTCCTGCCGCGCTTCGGCCGGCTCGCCCTGGCGCAGCAGGACCGGGAGCGCCCAGCTGAGCGTGTCACCCAGACTGTGCTGGTAGTACTGCGCCGTCCACAAGCAGAGCCTGAACAGCGCGGGTGGCAATGGCGGTTGGGCGTCGAGCAGGTCCAGCGCCGGCCTGAGCTTGTCCGGCGGCACCTCGCTGTGCGCAACCACCTCCACCAGCACCCCTACGACATCGCGCCGGCCAAAGGGGACCCGCAGACGTACGCCGGGCTTGAGCGCGGCATGCGCTGCCCGGCGGGTGGCAGATAATCGAAGAGACGACGCAGCGGCGAGGGCAGCGCCAAGCGGAGGATCGGTTGCGACACGGTGTGGTCCTTGGTGGCTGCGCCGATGGTAAACGATCCCGGATGCCGCGGTTGCGTTACGGCATGAATGTCACGCTGGTCGCCGTGCGGGCGGGGCAACTTGCAACCTGGGTGCGCTCTGGTATCATTCGCGCCCTTCCGTGCGGTACTCGACATAGGGTCGGGTGGCGGCACACTGTTCAGAGGATTCATCCATGAAAGCCGATATCCATCCCAACTACGTTGAAATCGAAGCTACCTGCAGCTGCGGCAATGTGATCAAGACACGCTCCACGCTGGCCAAGGACCTGAGCATCGACGTCTGCTCCGAGTGCCACCCGTTCTACACCGGCAAGCAGAAAGTGCTGGATACCGGTGGCCGTATCGATCGCTTCAAGCAGCGTTTCGGTGTGTTTGGCGCCAAATAAGGCGTTGCGTGCGCAGCCCATGAGGCTTGCGATCGCTCTGAAGAAGGCGTCCCTGGTGGGCGCCTTTTTCATTTCCGCGCTGGTCAGCGGTCCGCTGCTGGCGTTGTGTGAGGGTTCGGGGGCGCTGGAGTCGGTCTCGGTGGCGCAGGTGGTCGATGGCGATACCCTGCGGCTGACCGATGGCCGTAACGTTCGCCTGATCGGCTTGAACACCCCGGAGCGGGGTCGCAACGGGATGCCCGATGAGCCTTGGGCGAATGCGGCGAAAGATCGCCTGCAGCAACTCGTCGAGGCGAACGGCCGGCGCGTTGGCTTGCGCCTTGGCCAGCAGTCCAGAGATCACTATGGACGCTATCTGGCCCATGCGTTCGGTCGGGATGGAAACAACCTCGAAGCGCAATTACTTGCCGAGGGAATGGGCTATTTCGTTGCGATCGCGCCAAACGTCTCGCTGGCGAGCTGTCATCTCGACGCGGAGCGCGTTGCCCGTCGCAAGGGCCTTGGCGTCTGGCGCGACGCGCCAATCGTGGCGGCAACAGCATTGCGCAAAGGTGGCTTCGCCATCGTCCAGGCGAGAGTGGAGCGGGTCGAGCGCAATCGTGGCGGCGTCTGGCTGGAGTTAGAGGGCCCGCTGGTCGTGCATGTCGAACATCGCGATGCGCGTGCCTTCGGCGAAATTGCGACGCTGGCCGGCCAACGGATCGAAGCGCGTGGCTGGGTGGTGGATCGCCAGGGACGCCAACGCGACGCCAAATCGGCGCGTTGGAAACTCAAGGTAAGCCACCCCTCGATGCTGCAGGCGCTGCACTGAGCGTTCGCTCTGGGTGCTTGTCAGCGGAAAGTCGTATTTCCCAAGCCTTGACAGTCACATTTTTCCGTCACTTGTGAGGGCGCGTTCTTGGCGTATCCTCGACCGCCTGTCTGTCCCAGTAAAAATAAGCGGAAATGCCCCATGACTGACCTTAAAACTGCCGCTCTCGACTACCATGCTCAGCCCCGTCCGGGAAAGTTGAGCGTCGAGCTGACCAAGCCCACGTCCACGGCACGTGATCTTTCGCTTGCCTACAGCCCAGGCGTGGCGGCACCGGTTCGCGAAATCGCTCGGGACCCAGAGCTGGCCTATCGGTACACCGGCAAGGGAAATCTGGTTGCGGTCATCTCCGACGGCACCGCGATTCTGGGTCTTGGTGATCTGGGACCCCTGGCATCGAAGCCGGTCATGGAAGGAAAGGGCGTTTTGTTCAAGCGCTTTGCCGGTGTCGACGTGTTCGACATCGAAGTCGATGCCGAGAGCCCGCAGGCGTTCATCGACACCGTGAAGCGGATCTCGATCACCTTCGGTGGCATCAATCTGGAAGACATCAAGGCGCCCGAGTGCTTCGAGATCGAGCGCGCGCTGATCGAGCAGTGCAACATCCCTGTCTTCCATGACGACCAGCACGGTACCGCCATCGTCACCGCCGCGGGCATGCTCAATGCGCTCGAGATTGCAGGCAAGACGCTCGAGCAGGCCAAGATCGTCTGCCTTGGGGCTGGCGCTGCTGCCACTTCGTGCATGAAGCTGCTGGTCAGCATGGGTGCCAAGGTCGAACACATCTTCATGATCGACCGCAAGGGCGTGATTCACTCCGGTCGTGACGATCTGAACCAGTACAAGGCCGTGTTCGCTCACGAAACCGAAAAACGCACGCTGGACGACGCGCTCGACGGCGCCGATGTCTTCGTCGGTCTATCCGGCGCCAATCTGCTCAGCGCCGAAGGGCTCAACCGCATGGCGGCCAATCCTGTAGTGTTCGCCTGCTCCAACCCGGATCCGGAGATCAGTCCAGAGCTGGCGCATGCCACGCGTTCCGACGTGATCATGGCCACCGGCCGCTCGGATTATCCGAACCAGGTCAATAACGTGCTCGGGTTTCCCTTCATCTTCCGGGGGGCGCTGGACGTCCGTGCTTCCCGTATCAATGAAGAAATGAAGATCGCCGCGGCGCTGGCGCTCCGTGATCTGGCCAAGCTGCCGGTTCCGAAGGAGGTTTCCAACGCCTATGGTGTCGATCATCTGGAGTTCGGGCGTGAGTACATCATTCCGAAGCCGATGGATCCCCGATTGATCACCCTTGTGTCGGACGCCGTGGCGAAGGCTGCGATCGAAAGCGGCGTGGCAACTCTGCCGTACCCGTCCAATTATCCACTCAAGTCCGTGGACGACGTGTTCAACGGCTAGTGCATCATGGCGACCGGCGACACCGCCGGTTCGCCAGGCGCTCGAGGCAAAAGAAACCCCGCTCATGGCGGGGTTTCTTTTTTTGGGTCATCGACGCTGACCTTCTCGGCAGCGTTCGAACCCAGCAGGGTCAAGGCTGTTTGGTTCAGAACAGATCCATGGGGGCTGATTCCGACTGCGGCAATGGGCTACCCGGCGCCGTGGTACCGGGTTCGAGTTCGCCCATGGCAGGTGGCGTGTCTTCGGTGCGGAATACCTCGAAATAGGCATTCGGCGTGCCGGGCGGGGCGGCGCGGCCGCTTTCCGGATCGATCCGGAGCGTGAGTATTCCGCTGGGCTCGGGTGGGGCGTGTTCGGGCGTGCCTTCCAGTACGTCGCTCATGTAATGCATCCAGATCGGCAGGGCAACGGTGCCGCCATACTCGTGGCGGCCCAGGCTTTGCGGTTGGTCGAATCCGGCCCAGACCGTGGTGACCACGTCGGCGTTGTATCCGGAAAACCAGCTGTCCTTGGATTCATTGGTGGTGCCGGTTTTGCCGGCAATGTCGGCGCGTCCCATTTCAAGGGCGCGGCGGCCCGTACCGCGCTTTATCACGTCCTGAAGCATGCTCGTCATGATGTAAGCGGTACGCTCGTCGATGATCTGTTCGGCGTAGCGTGGCGCTTCCTCTGGGACTCCCGATGTCTCCAGAGGTGCGTCCTGTTGGGCAAAGGTCGAAACTTCAGCCTCGGTTGGTCCCTGGTCGGCGTCATCTGGCGCGGGTACGCGAGCGGGATTGGCGCGATAGATCGTCTCGCCGTTTCGATCATCGATGCGTTCGATGAGGTAGGGTTCTATCTTGTAGCCGCCATTGGCGAATGCGGTCCAGCCAGTGGCAATCTCCATCGGCGTCAATGTGGCCGTGCCGAGTGCCAGCGACAGGTTGGGCGGAAGGTCTTCAGGCCGAAAACCGAATCGCTCGATGTAATCGATGGTGTAAGGGATGCCCAAGGTCTGGAGCAGGCGAATCGAAACCAGATTCCGTGACTTGTAGAGCGCCTCGCGCAGCCGGATGGGCCCGAGAAACGTGTTGTTGTCGTTCTTGGGGCGCCAGACCCGGTCCAGGCTGTCCTCGAATACGATAGGCGAATCGTTTACAAGCGTGGCCGGGGTATAGCCTGCGTCAAGCGCGGCAGCGTAAATGAAAGGCTTGAAACTCGAGCCGGGTTGCCGCTTGGCCTGTATGGCGCGGTTGTAATTGCTCTGTGCGAAAGAGAAACCGCCCGTCAGGGCTTCGATGGAGCCGTCCAGGGGGTCGAGCGAGACCAGCGCAGCCTGCGCCAGGGGATTTGACTAAAGGATGCGGTATCGCCCTCGATGCGGACGCGCACCACGTCGCCGACCTTGACCACATCGGCCGGTCGGCGCGGCACTGGGCCGAGGCTGTTGGTACCAAGATGCGCGCGTGCCCATTTCATGCTGTCCCATGACACCGGCCATTCGGCGCCGTCGCGCAGCATCACGGTAATCTGCTCGGCACCGGTCTGCGTCACGACGGCAGGCAGCAGGCCTGACTGGTTACGGAACTTGTCTAGCTCCTCTCGCCAGGTGTCCTGGTCTTTCAGGTGAGCTTCGGGGCCGCGATAGCCATGTCGGCGGTCATACTCCACGAGGCCTGCTGCCAGTGCTTCGTTGGCTGCCACCTGCCGAGTGCTCGATGCCGTGGTGTATACGCGAAAGCCATCGGTGTAGGCTGCGCTTCCGTAGCGGCCGACCATTTCGGCACGCGCCATTTCGGCAATATAAGGTGCGTCCAGCTCGGGGGACGCACCGTGATAGGTCGCATCCACCGGCTCGGCCAGTGCCTGCTCGTAACGGGCCTGGTCGATGGAGCCCAGCCGGTGCATACGACCGAGAATCCAGTCGCGTCGCTCCTTGCTGCGCGCGGGATTGGCCAGTGGGTTGAACGCCGAAGGCGCCTTGGGCAGCCCTGCAATCATCGCCATCTGCGCGAGGGTTAATTCACCAATGGTTTTGCCGTAATAAACCTGGGCTGCCGCCTCGATGCCGTAGGCGCGATTGCCAAGATAGATCTTGTTCACATAGAGCTCGAGGATCTCGTTTTTGCTGAGCTCTCGCTCGATCTGCAGGGCCAGCAGGATTTCGTTGATCTTCCGGGAAAAGCTGCGTTCGCTGGTGAGGAAATAGTTCTTCGCTACCTGCATGGTGATCGTGCTGCCGCCTGTCTGAATCTGTCCGGTCTTCAATAATTGCGTGGCAGCGCGCATCAGGCTGGATACTTCGACGCCATAATGATTCGCAAAGTTGTCGTCCTCGGCGGCCAGCAAGGCAGCGATGAAATCCTTCGGGATCTCATCGAAGGCAATCGGGGACCGGCGCATTTCGCCGTACTCGGCGATCAGCTTGTCATCGCTGCTGTAGACGCGAAGTGGAATCTGCAGCTGGATGCTGCGAAGCGAGTCAACCGATGGCAGGTTGGGGCTTAGGTAGAGAAAAGCGCCACTGAGACTGAGCAAAAGTCCGCAGAAAACAGCCACGCACGACCATAGGAAAAACTTCAGAAAACGCATCGGGGTTCGTTGGATCCAGGTGGGGGATGAGGTGAAAACCGCAGACAATGCTGAAAGGAAAAACCGTTCACATTATAAGCGGATTTTCTACGGTTGAGCCATTTGCGCTTCTGTCAAGGCTGTTATCTAATGTGGTCATACATAATTAATCCGTAAGTAGCGGATAAGATAGGAAATCGGCCGTGCTAGGGCTCTTCACGAAGAAAGCGAACACGCTGCTTGGGATCGACATCAGTTCGACGTCCGTCAAGCTCATCGAATTAAGCCGCTCGGGCTCCCGTTACCGGGTCGAGTCCTATGCTGTCGAGCCGCTTCCGCCGAATGCGGTTGTCGAGAAGAACATCGCCGAACTCGACGGGGTCGGTAACGCCTTGACGCGGCTGCTGGCCAAGGCCAGGACGGGGGCAAGTCTGCCGCCGTTGCCGTTTCAGGTTCTGCCGTGATTACGAAGAGCATCGAAATGGACGGGGGCTCAACGACGAGGAAATGGAAAATCAGCTCAAGATAGAGGCTGATCAATACATTCCTTACCCCTTGGAAGAGGTCGCCATCGACTTCGAGGTGCAGGGGCCTGCGGCGCGTTCGCCCGGAAGGGTGGAGGTCCTGCTCGCAGCCTGCCGGAAGGAAAATGTCGAGATCCGCGAAGCGGCGCTGGCGCTGGCGGGGCTTACCGCCAAGGTCGTCGACGTCGAAGCCTATGCGCTGGAACGCTCCTACGGATTGCTGGCTTCTCAGCTGGGTGCTGATCACGACGAGCTGACCGTCGCGCTGGTCGATATCGGTGCCACGATGACCACCCTGAGTGTGCTGCACAACGGGCGCACCATCTATACGCGTGAACAGCTCTTTGGCGGACGCCAGCTGACTGAAGAGATCCAGCGGCGTTATGGCCTGTCCATGGAAGAAGCTGGTCTGGCGAAAAAGCAGGGAGGCCTCCCAGACGACTACGACAGCGAAGTGTTGCAACCGTTCAAGGAAGCTGTCGTGCAGCAAGTGTCGCGCTCACTGCAATTCTTCTTTGCAGCGGGACAGTTCCACGACGTGGATTACATTCTGCTCGCCGGGGGACTGCTTCGCTCCCGGATCTGGATCGGCTCATCCAGCAGAAAATCGGAACCCAGACTTTAGTAGCCAACCCGTTTGCCGATATGGCTTTGAGCAACAAGGTGAACGCCGGAGCACTTGCCAGTGACGCGCCGTCGCTGATGATCGCCTGCGGATTGGCGTTGAGGAGTTTCGACTGATGGCCCAGATAAACCTGCTGCCCTGGCGGGAACAGCTTCGTGAAGAGCGCAAGCAGCGATTCTTGGTCTCGCTTGGTGGTGTCGCGCTCGTGGCTGTCGGCATGCTGTTCCTCGCGGACCAGTACTTCACTGGCGCCATTGAGCACCAGAACGCTCGTAATGCCTTCATTCAAAAGAAATCGCCGTGCTCGATTCGCGGATTGCGGAGATCAAAGAGCTCAAGCAACGGCGTCAGCAACTGCTCGAGCGGATGAAGATCATCCAGGACCTTCAAGGAAATCGCCCGATCATCGGTCGTGTCTTTGATCAATTGGTACGTACGTTGCCGGATGGCGTCTATTTCACCGGTCTGAAGATGACTGGCAAGAACATCGCTATTGTCGGTGCTGCTGAGTCCAACAACCGCGTTTCGAACCTGATGCGTAACCTGGACGGTTCCGATTGGTTGGAGGCGCCCAACCTTAACGAAGTGAAAGCCGTAACAGCCGGTGCAGTGGAGCAGGAAAACGTGTTCCAGCTGACCGTGCAACAGACACAGCCCGTTGTGGCGGCAGAGGGAAGCAAGCCATGAGCCTGTCGAGTTCACTGGAGAGTCTACGCAGCGTAGATCTCTCCGATTTGGATATGAACAACCTGGGTTCCTGGCCGGCTCCGGTAAAGGTCATCACTGCGGTACTGTTGATGGTCCTGGTTCTAGGGGGCGGGTACTACCTCCATCTCAGCGATCTTCAGGTCAATCTCGATCAGCGGAAAGCCGAAGAGGCGCGGCTGAAGCAATCATTCGCGACCAAGGCTTTCGAAGCGGCCAACCTGGACGCCTACAAGACCCAGATGGTCGAGATGGAGGCTTCGTTCGGAGCGCTGTTGCGGCAGCTGCCGAGCGACACAGAGGTTCCTGGCCTGCTGGAAGACATCACCCGCACGGGACTTGGCAGCGGTCTGGAATTCGAAGAAATCAAGCTGCAGCCTGAAGTTGTGCAGCAGTTTTATATCGAACTTCCGATACAGATTAAAGTTGTCGGCAGCTACCACGACTTGGCCACCTTCGTAAGTGGCGTTTCAAGCCTGCCTCGGATCGTGACTCTGCACGATTTCGAGATCAAGCCGGATAGCAAAGAGTCGTCGTCAAAGTTGCGCATGGACATCCTTGCCAAGACCTATCGTTATAACGACAAGGGGCTTCAGAAATGAATGGAGTTCGTTCCATTGCGCTGGGCGTGGCGCTGGCTCTGCTTGGTGGGTGCATGGGCAACGATTTTTCGGATTTGCAAGCCTATATGGATGAGGTGCGTGCAAAGCCAAAGGTGTGATTGAGCCGCTCCCGGCTTTTCTACCCTACGAGGCGTTCACGTACAGCGCGGCATCGTTGCGTCATCCATTCCAGCCGCCGATGAAGATTGACCTGGCCCAGCAACAGAAGGGGTCCCAGGATATTCGGCCGGACGAGACGCGGATCAAGCAGTTCTTGGAAGAGTTCAACATCGAGACTTTCACCATGGTCGGTACGCTGGTCAATGGTGGGGGTACATACGCCTTGATAAAAGGCGGCGACGGGGTTCACCGAGTCAAGGTCGGTGACTATCTGGGGCGCAACCACGGACGGATCATCGAGATCGGCGAGGCCGAGGTGGATGTGGTCGAAATCGTTCCTGACGGAGATGGTGGGTGGCTAGAGCGCCCGCGTAGCCTGACCTTGAAAGAGCGGTCCTGAGTTCGGGGCAAAACATGGAAAACCTACAGCGATCTGTACAACGGAAGCCTTTTATGAATACCACTCTGTCCCGACTCGGCTTGTCACTGCTGGCAGCGTTCATATCGCCTGCCTTGCTGGCCGCCAATCTGAATGCGCTGGACGTCGCGTCGCTGCCGGGCGACCGGGTTGAGCTGAAGCTCGCTTTTTGACGAACCGGTAGCCACTCCGCGCGGCTATACTCTGGATCAACCAGCACGCATCGCATTGGATCTGCCTGGCGTGTCGAGCAAGCTCGGTAGCAAAAACCGCGAGCTGGGCGTTGGCAATGCGAGAAGCGTGACCGTAGTCGAGGCACAGGGTCGTACGCGGCTGATCGTCAACCTGACCTCTTTGGTGCCCTATTCCACCCGCGTAGATGGCAACAATCTGTTTGTCGTGCTCGGCGAAGCAGGGGCGTCGACCTCCGCCGTTTCGCCGGCACCTGTCGCAGCCAGCCAGCCGGCGGCACCGGTTGCCTACGCGCCGGTTGAAAAGTCGATCAATAATGTGGATTTCCGTCGCGGCGACGACGGCGCGGGTAACGTGGTCATCACGTTGTCGGACCCGTCCGTGAGCCCGAGCATCGAAGAACGGGGCGGCAAGATTCGTGTCTCGTTCCCGAAGACGCAATTGCCTGAAGCGCTACGGGTTCGCCTCGATGTTCAGGACTTCGCCACGCCAGTCAAGTTCGTGGATTCGAGCAGCAGCGGTGATGGCGCCAGCATTGCGATCGAGCCAACGGGCCGCTACGACTACCTTGCGTACCAAACGGACGACAAGCTCACTATCAGCGTCAAACCGCTCAGCGAAGCCGATGCCGAGAAGCGCAAGGCCGAGCGCTTCGCCTATTCCGGTGAGAAGCTTTCTCTGAACTTCCAGGATATTGATGTTCGTTCGGTGCTTCAGCTGATCGCAGACTTTACCGACTTGAACCTGGTCGCCAGTGACACGGTCCAGGGCAACATTACGCTGCGTCTGCAAAACGTACCCTGGGATCAAGCCTTGGATCTGGTGCTCAAGACCAAGGGGCTGGACAAGCGCCAAGTCGGCAATGTGCTGCTGGTCGCGCCGGCTGATGAGATTGCGGCGCGTGAGCGTCAGGAGCTCGAGTCTCAGCGCCAGATCGCCGAACTGGCCCCGTTGCGCCGGGAGGTGGTTCAGGTCAACTATGCCAAGGCGGCCGACATCGCTCAGCTGTTCCAGTCGGTGACTGACAAGGAAGGCGTGACGGAGGATCGGGGGTCTATTGCGGTCGACGATCGTACCAACAACATCATCGCGTACCAGACCCAGGAGCGTCTCGATGAGCTGCGCCGGATCGTGGCTCAGCTAGACATTCCGGTGCGTCAGGTCATGATCGAGGCGCGTATCGTCGAGGCAAATGTCGATTACGACAAGGCGCTGGGTGTTCGTTGGGGGGACTCAGCTGTTCGCCAATGGTCGAGGTGCCGTTTACGGCAGTGACGATCTAGGCGACGAAGGCGGAGAGTCTGGCGAAGACAGCAACGGCAACTATCCGTTCGTCGATCTCGGCGTTGCCAACCGCACTGCCGGTATTGGCATCGGCTACATCACCGACAATCTCATTCTGGATCTGGAATTGTCTGCGATGGAGAAGTCGGGTAACGGCGAGGTTGTATCTCAGCCCAAAGTGATGACGGCGGACAAGGAAACCGCCAAGATCTTGAAAGGTTCCGAGATTCCTTACCAGGAAGCGAGCTCTGGTGGCGCGACTTCGACTACGTTCGTGGAGGCTGCGCTGTCGCTAGAAGTGACTCCGCAAATTACTCCTGACAACCGGATCATCATGGAAGTGAAGGTCAACAAGGATGAGCCAGACTTCGCCAATGCGGTGAATGGTACGCCTTCGATCAACAAGAATGAGGTCAACGCCAAAATCCTTGTGAATGATGGCGAGACGGTGGTTATCGGTGGTGTCTTCTCGAATACGCAGAGCAAGTCTGTCGACAAGGTTCCTTTCCTCGGAGACGTACCGTACGTTGGTAGGCTTTTCCGTCGAGATGTCGTATCCGACTCGAAATCGGAGCTGCTGATTTTCCTGACTCCGCGTATCCTGAACGCCCAGACAATCGCAGTGAATCGCTAGTATTGCATTCAAATATCATCCTCGTAGGTCCGATGGGCGCTGGAAAGAGCACCATCGGACGCCTGCTTGCCAAGGAACTCCGCCTGCCGTTTCGTGATTCTGACAAGGAGATCGAGCAGCGCACGGGTGCCAGTATCCCTTTGATCTTCGATGTTGAAGGCGAGCAGGGCTTTCGCGAGCGCGAGCATGCGGCGATTGCTGATATCTGTCGCATGCAAGGCGTGGTGTTGGCCACGGGTGGTGGCGCAGTACTTCGCCCTGATAATCGTGCTGTGTTGCGTGGCGGTGGTCGTGTCATCTATCTGTGCACGTCAGTGGAGCAACAATTGGCGCGCACGGCACGTGATCGTAACCGGCCGCTGCTTCAAACCGCCAATCCCCGTGAGGTCTTGCTGGGCCTCATGGCTGTCAGGGATCCGCTTTACAGAGAGATAGCCGACCTGGTCGTCGAGACCGATGAGCGGCCCCCGAGGCTCGTCGTCGGCGAAATTCTCGAGCAGCTCGAGCACATCGTGCCTCGTGAAAGCCAGGGGCGTTCTGCGCTATCCTAGAGCCTTTCACCTCTGGGGCCTCCATGCATACTCTTCATGTCGATCTCGGCGAGCGTAGCTACCCGATCTATATTGGCGAGCAGCTCATCGATCGAGGTGAGTTGCTGTCTCGCCACATCCGCGGCAAGCAGGTCGCCATCGTCACCAACGACACCGTCGCTCCGCTTTACCTGGAGCGACTCAAACGGAGCCTGAATGGATTCGCCATCGCCTCCGTGGTGTTGCCGGACGGCGAAGCGCACAAGAACTGGCAGACGCTTCAGCTGATCTTCGACGGGCTTCTTCAGGCGCGACATGACCGCAAGACCACGCTTATAGCCCTGGGCGGCGGCGTGATCGGCGACATGGCCGGCTTCGCTGCTGCCTGCTATCAGCGTGGCGTCGAGTTCATCCAGATTCCCACGACCCTCTTGTCACAAGTGGATTCTTCCGTGGGAGGGAAGACCGGTATCAATCACCCGCTTGGCAAGAACATGGTCGGTGCGTTCTACCAGCCGCAGGCCGTGCTGATCGATACCGCCACGCTCAATACGTTGCCGCCTCGTGAGCTTTCCGCTGGCCTCGCCGAAGTCATCAAGTACGGGTTGATTTGCGACGAGCCATTCCTGGGCTGGCTCGAAGATCACGTCGAAGAGCTGCGTGAGCTCGATTCGGCCGCGCTCAAGGAAGCGATCGGGCGCTCTTGCGCGGCAAAAGCCAGGGTCGTAGGTGCTGATGAGCGTGAGACGGGCGTGCGGGCCACGCTGAACCTTGGGCATACCTTTGGTCATGCCATCGAGACCCATCAGGGTTACGGCGCCTGGTTGCATGGTGAGGCGGTTTCGGCGGGAACCGTGATGGCGCTGGAAATGTCGCAGCGGCTGGGATGGATCACCGCTGCTGATCGCGACCGGGCCATTCGGCTGTTACAACGCGCCGGGCTTCCTGTGGTTCCGCCGTCTGACATGAATGCGGATGACTTCATGCGCCACATGGCGGTGGACAAGAAGGTGCTTGATGGCCAATTGCGCCTGGTGCTGCTGAGGAGGCTGGGAGAGGCGGTGGTAACCAGTGATTTTTCCAGTGACGCGTTGGAATCCACGCTGCGCGCCGATTACGGCGCGATGGCGCAACAGCTTGCCTAAGAGATATTGATGACCACTTTTTCCGCTGATGATTCATACCTGAACCATTATGGCTTCAGCCATGATCCCTTCGCCGCTCGCGTGCCGGGCTTCAAGTTCTTTCCGGCGCAGCGCAAACCTGTGCTCGGGCAGTTGCATCACCTGGCGCGTTACAGTCAGTTGCTGCTGGTGGTGACCGGGCCCGAGGGGAGCGGCAAAACGCTGGTGCGTCAGGCGCTGGTCGCCAGCAGCAACAAGCAGTCCGTTCAGAGCGTAGTAATTACGCCTCAGGACACTTTCGACTCCAATCATGTCCTTCAGCAGGTGGCGCAGGCGCTTGGAAGCCCTCGAGCGGACTTCGAGGCCATCATGGCGCAGGTCATTCAGATGGGGTTGACCGGACAGGAAGTCTATCTGCTGGTGGACGATGCCGAGCGTCTCACGGGAGCAGCTGTGGAGACACTGCTGCGGCTTGCCGTTGGCAGTCCGGAAGGCAGGCCTCACGTCTTTCTATTCGGCCAGCAGTCGCTGGTTGGCCGCCTGGAGGCACTGGTCGAGGGTGAAGAGCGCTTCCATGTCATCGCGCTTCAGCCGTATGAGCTGGAGGAGACGCGTGAGTATTTGGCGATGCGTCTGGAGGGGAGCGGGCAGCGGGCTGGACTGCCTGAGCGAGGAACAGATCGCGCGGATCCACGACGTTTCCGGGGGCTGGCCTGGCAGTATCAATGAAGCGGCGCGGGACGAGTTGCTTGATGCCATGGAACATTCCAAGGCCAAACGCCCGTCAGGATTGCGCCTGCCTCTACCGATGAAACATGTGTTGGCCGTGCTTGCTGTGCTGGCAGTTGTGGCGGTCGCCTTTCTCATGCGCGGCGGCGATCCCGTCGAGCCGGCACCGTCCGTGACGTCGCTGCCGCTTGGTGCGAACCCCGCGGCCGAATCGGGTGTGCAATCGGCTCAAGCCGAAGCGCCTGTGCCTGCAAGCGAGGAGCCCATCGTACGCGAGCCGCTTGCGGCGTCCGGAGCGCCAGAGCTCGAAGGCGAGGGCGAGGGCGAGGGCGAGGGCGAGGAAGCAGGCGATGAGCCCGCGGCGGCACCATCGATTCCCGAACCTGCCCCTCAAGTCAATGAGCCCTCGCCTGCGGTCGTCGAAGAAACTCCGGCGCCGCGCGCCTCGACACCCGAACCTGTACCGCCTGCTGAGCCAAAGGCCCCGCAGCGCTCGGAACCGGTGCGTCAGGATGTCGCGGAGCCTGCTCCGGCCGATAGCGGCTGGTACGCCAGCCAACCGGCAGGGCATTATCTCGTTCAGGTGCTTGGGACCCGCGACGAGAACAACGCCAAAGGGCTGGTTCGGCAGCATGGCGACGGCTATCGGTATTTCGTCAAGCAGCATGAAGGCAAACCGCTCTACGTCGTGACTTATGGCAGCTTCAGCAGTCGCAACGCGGCGGTCCAGGCGATCCAGTCACTGCCGGCTTCGTTGAAGGCGGGTAAGCCTTGGGCCAGAACCGTCGGTAGCGTCCAGAAAGAAATCAGCAGCAACCGCTGATCTGGACGGGATCAGGTGCGCGCGTGCCGTGATGGCGCGCGCAAAAATGATTTGTGCCGCTCTCATTCGCTTTGTAAACTGCTCCCCCTTTTGCCCGCGTGAAAGACAGGGCTTTGCTCCGTCTATCCGGTAAGAGGTTGATTTATATCGTAATTAGCTGTTGGAGCGCCTATGAGAGCAGGTCTGTTTCGTCCTGAAGAGTTCAAGGATAACTGCGGCTTCGGTCTGATCGCCCACATGCAGGGCGAGGCAAGCCATCACCTGCTTCAGACTGCCATCCAGTCCCTGACCTGCATGACCCATCGCGGCGGCATCAACGCCGACGGCAAAACGGGCGATGGCTGCGGGCTCCTCATGCAAAAGCCGGACGCCTTTTTGCGGGCCATGGCCAGGCAGCATTTCAACACCGAGCTGCCCGACCTCTATGCCGTGGGCATGGTGTTCCTCAGCCAGGACCCGGTCAAAGCCGCCGCGGCGCGTGACCGCATCAACGAGCAGGTCGCCGCGCAAGGCCTGACCCTGGTGGGCTGGCGTGAAGTGCCGGTCGATACCAGCGTGCTGGGTCGCCTGGCCCTGGAACGTCTGCCGCGTATCGAGCAGGTATTCGTCTGCGCCGAAGGCATCTCCGAGCGCGACTTCGGTATCAAGCTCTTCTTCGCCCGTCGTCGTGCCGAAGTGGCCCTCGCTGACGACAAGGAATTCTACGTCTGCAGCTTCTCCGACAAGGACATCATCTATAAGGGCCTGATGATGCCGGCGGACCTGGCGCAGTTCTATCCGGACCTTGGCGACGAACGACTGGCCACAGCCATCTGCGTATTCCACCAGCGCTTCTCCACCAACACCATGCCGCAATGGCCGTTGGCCCAGCCGTTCCGCTTTCTGGCGCACAACGGTGAAATCAACACCATTACCGGCAACCGCAACTGGGCACAGGCACGTCGCCTGAAGTTCGCCAACGAACTGCTCCCCGACCTGGAAAGCCTCGATCCACTGGTCAACCGTACCGGTTCGGACTCCTCGAGCATGGACAACATGCTCGAGCTGTTGGTCACGGGCGGCATGGATTTGTTCCGTGGCCTGCGCATGATCATTCCGCCGGCCTGGCAGAACGTCGAGACCATGGATCCGGATCTCCGCGCCTTTTATGAATTCAACTCCATGCACATGGAGCCGTGGGACGGTCCCGCCGGTGTCGTGCTGACCGACGGCCGTCACGCCATCTGCCTTCTCGACCGCAACGGCCTGCGTCCGGCGCGCTGGGTGACGACGACCAACGGCTACATCACCCTGGCATCCGAAGTGGGCGTGTGGGACTACAAGGCCGAGGACGTCGTCGCCAAGGGCCGCGTCGGTCCGGGCCAGATTCTTGCCGTGGACACCCAGACCGGCCAGGTTCTGCATACAGAGGACATTGATAACCGCCTCAAGTCCCAGCACCCCTACAAGAAGTGGCTGCGGCAGCATGCGCTGCGTATCCAGGCGACGCTGGAAGACAATGACCACGGCTCGGCGTTCTATGAACCCGACCAGCTCAAGCAATACATGAAGATGTTCCAGGTCACGTTCGAGGAGCGCGACCAGGTGTTGCGACCACTGGGCGAGCAGGGTCAGGAAGCGGTGGGCTCCATGGGCGACGACACGCCCATGGCGGTGCTATCGCGTCGTGTGCGTTCGCCTTACGACTATTTCCGCCAGCAATTCGCTCAGGTCACCAACCCGCCGATCGACCCGCTACGCGAATCGATCGTCATGTCGTTGGAAACCTGCCTGGGTGCCGAGCGCAACGTCTTCGAGGAAACCGCCGACCACGCCAACCGCGCGATTCTGACCAGCCCGGTCATCTCGCCGGCCAAGTGGCGCACCATCCAGACGCTTGACCGTCCGGGCTTCGAGCGGCAATTCATCGACCTGAACTACGACGAGTCCATCGGCCTCGAGGCGGCGGTGCGCAATATCGCCGACCAGGCCGAAGAGGCGGTGCGTGGCGGCAAGGTCATGCTGATTCTCAGCGACCGCAACATCATGCCAGGCAAACTGCCCGTCCATGCCTCGCTGGCCGTCGGCGCGGTTCACCACCGCCTGATCGAGACCGGCCTGCGTTGCGACTGCAACATCCTGGTCGAAACCGCCACCGCGCGCGACCCGCACCATTTCGCCGTGCTGATCGGCTTCGGCGCCACTGCGGTCTATCCGTTCCTGGCATTCGAGGTACTGGGCGACCTCATCCGCACCGGTGAAGTGCTCGGCGATCTTTACGAGGTGTTCAAGCACTACCGCAAGGGCATCTCCAAAGGGTTGCTGAAGATCATCTCGAAGATGGGTATCTCCACCATCACCTCCTACCGCGGCGCGCAGCTGTTCGAAGCTGTGGGCCTGGCGGACGAGGTGGTCGATATGAGCTTCCGGGGCGTGGCCAGCCGCATCAAGGGGGCTCGCTTCGTCGACCTGGAAGCCGAGCAAAAGGCGCTGGCGGCCGAAGCCTGGAACAACCGCAAGGCGATCCAGCAGGGTGGCCTCCTGAAGTTTGTCTATGGCGGCGAATACCATGCCTACAACCCAGACGTCGTGGCGGCACTGCAGCTGGCGGTGCAGCAGGGCGACTATAGCCGCTTCAAGGAATACACCGCGCTGGTCGACCAGCGCCCCGCGTCGATGCTGCGTGACCTGCTCAAGCTGAAGGTGTCGGAGAAGCCGCTGGCTCTCGAAGAGGTCGAGCCGCTCGAGCAGATCCTCAAGCGATTCGACTCGGCCGGTATCTCCCTGGGCGCGCTGTCGCCCGAAGCGCACGAGGCCATTGCGGCAGCGATGAATCGTATCGGTGCGCGGTCGAACTCCGGGGAAGGTGGCGAGGATCCATCGCGCTATCGCACCGAGCGCAGCTCGAAGATCAAGCAGGTCGCGACCGGCCGTTTCGGTGTCACGCCCGAATACCTGGTCAATGCCGAGGTCCTTCAGATCAAGGTTGCGCAAGGCGCCAAGCCCGGCGAAGGTGGCCAGCTGCCAGGCGGCAAGGTCAATGGCCTGATCGCCAAGCTGCGTTACGCGGTGCCTGGCGTCACCCTGATCTCGCCGCCGCCGCACCATGACATCTACTCGATCGAAGACCTTGCGCAGCTGATCTTCGACCTCAAGCAGGTGAACCCAAGTGCACTGGTTTCGGTCAAGCTCGTGGCCGAGCCCGGGGTGGGCACCATCGCGGCCGGCGTGGCCAAGGCCTACGCCGACCTCATCACCATCTCCGGCTACGACGGCGGCACCGGCGCATCGCCGCTGACCTCGATCCGCTACGCCGGCTCGCCCTGGGAACTGGGACTGGCCGAGACGCACCAGACCCTGCGCGGCAACGATTTGCGCGGCAAGGTGCGGGTGCAAACCGACGGCGGCCTGAAAACCGGCCTCGATGTGATCAAGGCGGCAATTCTAGGAGCCGAGAGTTTTGGTTTCGGGACCGCGCCAATGATTGCGCTGGGTTGCAAGTACCTGCGCATCTGCCATCTGAACAACTGCGCCACGGGCGTCGCGACGCAGAACGATCAGCTGCGTAAGGACCATTTCATCGGGACGGTCGACATGGTGGTGAATTTCTTCACCTTCGTGGCCGAGGAAACCCGCGAGTGGCTGGCCAAGCTCGGCGTGCGCAGCCTGCAGGAGCTGATCGGCCGTACCGACCTGCTCGAAGTGCTGCCCGGCGAGACCGACAAGCAGAACCATCTGGACCTGACGCCGCTGCTCGGCAGCGACCACGTGCCGGCTGACAAGCCGCAGTTCTGCGAAGTCGACAAGAACCCACCGTTCGACCAGGGTCTGCTGGCTGAAGAAATGGTCAAGCTGGCGCGTGAAGCTATCGAGGCCAAGCGTGGCGGCGAGTTCGAGCTGGATATCTGCAACTGCGATCGCTCGATCGGCGCCCGCGTGTCCGGTGAGATCGCGCGCGTGCATGGCAACCAGGGCATGAAGGACGCACCGATCACTTTCCGCTTCAAGGGTACGGCGGGCCAGAGCTTCGGCGTCTGGAACGCTGGCGGCCTGAATCTTTATCTGGAAGGCGACGCCAACGACTATGTCGGCAAGGGCATGACCGGTGGCAAGCTGGTCATCACGCAGCCCAAGGTCAGCGGTTTCAAGTCCAACGAGTCGGCGATCATCGGCAACACCTGTCTGTACGGCGCCACAGGGGGCAAGCTGCTCGCCGCCGGTACCGCCGGTGAGCGTTTCGCGGTGCGCAACTCCGGCGCGCATGCGGTGGTGGAAGGCACGGGCGACCATTGCTGCGAGTACATGACCGGCGGTTTCGTCTGCGTACTGGGTCGGACCGGTGTTAACTTCGGTTCCGGCATGACCGGCGGTTTCGCCTATGTGCTGGACATCGACAACAGTTTCGTCGACCGGGTGAACAACGAGCTGGTGAACCTGCAGCGCATCACCGGCGAGGCGATGGAAGCTCATCGCAGCCACCTGCAGGACGTCCTGCGCGAATACGTTGCCGAGACCGGTAGCGAATGGGGTGCCGAATTGCTGGAGAACCTGGACGACTATCTGCGCCGCTTCTGGCTGGTCAAGCCGAAGGCCGCGAACCTGGCGTCGCTGTTGTCCAGCACCCGTGCGAACCCCCCAATAAGAAGCAGATTCAAGCGGCTAACCCCGGATGCCTGTCCGGGGCCCGCCCCGCTCCCGTGATTGTCACGCAGCCCGCAGCGAGCGCTAGTGGCTGCTGCTAAGAGGTTTTGAAATGACTGAACGTCTGAACAACGACTTCCAGTTCATCGAGGTCGGGCGCAAGGATCCGAAGAAGAAACTGCTGCGTCAGCGCAAGAAGGAGTTCGTCGAAATATACGAGCCCTTCAAGCCACAGCAGGCCTGCGAGCAGGCCCATCGTTGCCTTGGATGCGGCAACCCCTACTGCGAATGGAAGTGCCCGGTTCACAACTACATCCCCAACTGGCTGAAGCTGGTCTCGGAGGGCAACATCCTCGCCGCGGCGGAGCTGGCGCACCAGACCAATACGCTGCCTGAAGTCTGCGGTCGCGTCTGCCCGCAGGACCGCCTGTGCGAGGGCGCCTGCACGCTGAACGATGGCTTCGGTGCCGTCACCATCGGCTCGGTGGAGAAGTACATCGCTGACACCGCCTTCGCCATGGGGTGGCGGCCAGACATGTCCAAGGTCAAACCGACCGGCAAGAAGGTTGCCATCATCGGCGCAGGCCCGGCCGGGCTTGGCTGCGCCGACATTCTGGTGCGCAGCGGCGTGACCCCGGTGGTCTTCGACAAGAATCCCGAGATCGGCGGCCTGCTGACCTTCGGTATCCCCGAGTTCAAACTCGAGAAGAGTGTGCTCAGCCGTCGCCGCGAGATCTTCACCGGCATGGGCATCGAATTCCGCCTGAACACCGAGGTGGGCAAGGATGTGACCATCGACCAACTGCTCGCCGACTATGACGCGATCTTCATGGGCATGGGCACCTACACCTATATGAAGGGCGGCTTCCCGGGCGAGGACCTGCCGGGCGTCTACGATGCGCTGGATTTCCTCATCGCCAACGTCAACCGCAACCTTGGTTTCGAGAAGTCGGCCGAAGATTTCGTCGACATGAAAGGCAAGAAGGTCGTGGTGCTCGGTGGTGGCGACACCGCGATGGACTGCAACCGTACCTCCATCCGCCAGGGCGCCAAGAGCGTCACCTGTGCCTACCGTCGCGACGCGGCGAACATGCCGGGTTCACGCCGTGAGGTGAAAAATGCCAAGGAAGAGGGCGTCAAGTTCCTCTTCAATCGCCAGCCCATCGCCATCGTCGGCGAAGGCAAGGTCGAGGGCGTCAAGGTGGTCGAAACCCGCCTGGGCGAACCCGATGCCCGCGGTCGCCGCAGCCCCGAGCCGATCCCGGGTTCCGAGGAAGTATTGCCGGCTGATGCCGTGGTGATCGCCTTCGGGTTCCGCCCGAGCCCGGCTGGCTGGTTCGAGGGCCAAGGCATCAAGATCGACAACCAGGGGCGTGTCGTGGCGCCTGAGATGGGTGAGTTCAAGCACCAGACCAGCAATCCGAAAATCTTTGCCGGTGGCGACATGGTGCGTGGCTCGGACCTGGTGGTCACGGCGATCTTCGAGGGTCGTCAGGCCGCCGAGGGCATCCTCGACTACCTGGGCGTCTGATGACCAGGCCGTCGGTGTGGCCCCAGAGGCTGCACCGACCAGGCCTGATCTGAATCAAGCCCATAGACAAAAGGCACGGCGCCCGCCGTGCCTTTTGTTATCCGCTTTGCGACAATGCCGCCACTTTTCAGCTGGAACCCCGACATGACCGCCCTGAAGAACGATCGCTTCCTCCGCGCCCTGCTCAAGCAACCTGTCGATGTGACGCCGGTGTGGATGATGCGCCAGGCCGGCCGCTACCTGCCCGAATACCGCGCCAGCCGGGCCAAGGCTGGCGACTTCATGAGCCTGTGCATGAACCCCGAACTGGCCTGTGAAGTCACGCTGCAACCCCTGGACCGCTACCCGCTCGACGCCGCCATCCTGTTTTCCGACATCCTCACCGTGCCGGACGCCATGGGGCTCGGCCTTTACTTCGAGACTGGCGAAGGCCCGCGCTTCAAGAAGGTTGTCAGCAGCATGGCCGACATCGAGGCCTTGCCGATTCCCGATCCGGAGCAGGACCTGGGTTATGTGATGGACGCCGTGCGCACCATCCGCCGTGAACTCAACGGGCGCGTGCCGCTGATCGGCTTTTCCGGCAGCCCCTGGACCTTGGCGACCTACATGGTCGAGGGGGCTCGTCCAAGGACTTCCGCAAGTCGAAAGCGATGCTCTATGAAAATCCTGAGGCGATGCATGCCCTGCTGGACAAGCTCGCTCAGTCGGTGACGCGCTACCTCAACGGGCAGATCCAGGCCGGCGCCCAGGCGGTGCAGATTTTCGACTCATGGGGCGGCAGCCTTTCGGCCGCGGCCTACCAGGAATTCTCGCTGGCCTACATGCAGAAAATCGTCGACGGGCTGGTCCGGGAGCATGACGGCCGCCGCGTGCCGGTGATTCTCTTCACCAAGGGCGGGGGCTGTGGCTCGAGTCGATGGCCGAGACCGGGGCCGAAGCGCTGGGACTGGACTGGACCTGTGATATTGGCAACGCGCGGGCGCGCGTCGGCAACAAGGTTGCGCTACAGGGCAACATGGATCCCAGTGTGCTCTTTGCCAAGCCAGACGCCATACGCGCCGAGGTCGGGCGCATCCTCGCGGCCTATGGACAGGGCCCGGGGCACGTCTTCAACCTCGGCCATGGCATCACTCCCGAAGTCGATCCGGCGCACGCCGGTGCGTTCATCGAGTCCGTTCACGAGCTGTCGGCGCGCTACCACGGTTGAGCTGCTGAAAAAGAGCCGCTTCGAGCGGCTCTTTTCATTCACGGCTGCTGGTAGTGGCCTGGAGTGGTCCCCGGCTCGTGTTCATGGACGAGCTTCGTCACCCGGATGTCAGTGATGCCAATGACTTCCGCCTGCTCCAGCACCTTGCCTTCGTCGGCGTCCGCCTCCGGCATAACCAGGCTGTTCTCCGCATCCCCCGTTGTGGAGTTCGATGAGGTGCCGGGCAGCACTCGCCTGTGACATGCGCTCATCATCCGACTCGATGATCTGGACCCGCGGGTCGTTGTTGAAGATATAGTTGATTTCGAACTTGTGCGATGACTTTCCGAACATGGCAGATCCTCGACTGGTTGCAGACTCTGCCTAGTTGACTGAGGAGTCAGGTCGTTCGTTCCCGCCGAGGTCAGCCCGAAGGCAGCCGCCGATTGAAAGCGGCTGCCTGGCGCCATGATCATTTGATGGTTGCGAGCTGCCCTCTCAGTGCTACGCCCGCCATCAAGGTACCTGCACGGCATTCGTAGCGTGCTGGATCGCTGTTGACGCTGCGTTTGTGGTAGCTGACCAGATCAACTACCGCGTTTGCACCCGCCTGCTTAGCGGTGTTTTGCAATGAAGCCAGCACGGACTGCAACGCCCAGATGCAAGCTTCTTCGTCGCTCTTGTTTGAGGCGTTGGTTTTGCGGTTGCTCGTGACGCTTCTGATCTTGTGAACTTCGCCTGTCAAGGGCGTACCGGCAAGGTGGAAGGTGACGCTGCCATCAAGCAGGCCGCTGTCGAGCCCGCGCTGAACACCTTCTGCAAAGTCAAGATAGGTCACGTCGCCGTTGCCGCTGGTTTGCTCGACGATACCGAGATGATCGACCGACTCGATCATCGGATCGACATCCAGCTCTTTGAGAATGTTGTCGCGCAGTCGGTTGACCCAGCGGTTGTAATTGCGATGGATCTTGCCGTTCTTTTCATTCAAGCCCCAGCTGCTGCGAAGATTGATCTGGAATGACGTGCTGTCATACGGAATGTCTACTTCGGCGTGGTGGCGGCCCCTGACCGTAATGGCTGCCTTGACCATGCCAGGTTGCAACGACTGGATCTTCCACTGACGATCGTTCAATGCGGTGACGATGGCGCGTTGCATTTGCCGATCACTCAGCTGCATCTGTGATGAAAAGCGTTCCTCGGCGTTGTAGATAGGCTTGCTTGTGCAGCCGCTGATGAAAATAAACAGAAGCGATGCAAGCAAAGCGCGGTACAGCTGGGTCATTCCCTTAACTCCTTTGGTTGGCTCAAGCCCAGCGGCGGAAAATCAACGATGTGTTGACGCCACCGAAGGCAAAGTTGTTGTTCATCACGTATTCGTGCTGCATGGCCCGTGGCGCGCCGACGAGGTAGTCCAGTTCGCCGCAGCGCGGGTCGATGGTGTCCAGGTTCAGCGTGTGGATGTAGCGATCACTGTTCATCATCTCGATGCTGAACCAGGATTCGAGCGCGCCGCAGGCGCCGAGCGTGTGGCCTAGAAAACTCTTCTGCGAGCTGATCGACATGCGGCTACCGAACAGCGACTGGGTCGCCAGGGTCTCGGCGATGTCACCCTGCTCGGTAGCGGTGCCATGTCCGTTGACGTAGCCGATGGCGTCAGCGGCCAGTCCGGCGTCCTCCAGTGCCAGCTCCATGGCGCGGCGCATGGTCAGCTGCTCGGGCTTGGTGGCGTGCTGGCCGTCAGCGTTACTGCCGAAGCCGACCAGCTCGGCATGGATGGTGGCACCTCGGGCCAGGGCGTGTTCCAGCTCCTCGAGCACCAGCATGCCGGCGCCTTCGCCGATCACCAGCCCATCGCGCGCGCTGTCGTAGGGCCGCGGCGAAGTGTGCGGCGCATCGTTCTTCAAGCTGGTCGCATAGAGCGCATCGAAGACCATCGCCTCGGTGGCGCAGAGCTCCTCGGCACCGCCGGCGAGCATCATCGGCAGGCGACCGAACTTGATCGCCTCGTAGGCGTAGCCGACGCCCTGACTGCCACTGGTACAGGCGCTGGACGTGGGAATCACCCGGCCGGTCAGGCCGAAGAAGATGCTGATATTGGCCGCTGTGGTGTGCGGCATCATGCGGATGTAGGAGTTGGCGTTGAGGCCGTCAGCGACCGAGTTGAGCAGCATGTTGCCGAATGCCTTGATCTCCTCGGTGCTTCCGGTGGACGAGCCGCAGGCGACCCCCATGCGGCCGTCACGAATCGAGGCATCTTCGAGCAGTCCGGCGTGCGCCAGCGCCTGCTCGGCGGCCCGCACTGACAGCCGCGACACCCGTCCCATGCTGCGCAGCTGCTTGCGTGTCCAGTGCCTGGGCACGGTGAAGTCATCCACCGGACCGGCCAGGCGGGTATTAAGCTCGGTGTAGCGGTCCCACTCGTGCATCCGCCGGATGCCACTGCGGTTGCTACTGAAGTTGGCGTGAATGCTGGCCCAGTCGCTGCCCAGCGAAGTGATGCCGGCCATGCCGGTGACAACCACGCGCTTCATCAGCACAGCCCGCCGTTGACGGCCAAAACCTGGCGGGTGATATAGCCCGCTTCAGCCGACATCAGGAAATTGACCGCACCAGCGACTTCTTCGGGTGTGCCCATGCGCTGCGCCGGAATCATCTTGAGCATCTCTTCGAGGGGCAGGTTCTCGTCGAGCATGTCGGTGTCGATGAGCCCGGGGGCGACGCAGTTAACCGTGATACGGCGCTTGCCGAGTTCGATCGCGAGGGCCTTGGCCGCGCCGATCACGCCGGCTTTCGAGGCGCTGTAGTTGACCTGGCCGCGGTTGCCGATCAGCCCTGAAACCGACGTGATGCAGACGATGCGCCCGGGCTGGCGGCGGCGGATCATCGGCATGGTCAGCGGGTGCAGCACATTGTAGAAACCGTCCAGGTTGGTGCGCATTACCAGGTCCCAATCGTCATCGCCGAGTGCCGGGAAGGCGCCGTCGCGGGTCAGTCCGGCATTGCAGACGACACCATAGTAGGCGCCATGCGCTTCGACGTCCGCTTCCAGGGCCTCGCGGCACGCCTGGCGGTCGGCCACGTCGAACTGCAGTACCCGTGCCGTGCGGCCGAGCGATTCGATCTGCGTCTGGACCGCTTCGGCCTCGTCGCGGCGCGCGCGGCAATGCAGGACGATGTCATGGCCACTGCGGGCGAGGCGCAGGGCGATGGACCGGCCGATGCCACGGCTGGAACCGGTGACGAGGATGGTTTCACTCATGGGGCAGACTCTTGCAGGTAGCTCGCCACTTCGGGAGGGCGATAAACGTTGAGACGCGCCTCGGCATGCAAACCGAGGCCGTCGAGATGGCATTCGAAGACGCCCATGCCGTTGTCGTCCTGCAGCGATCGCTCTACGCGAACCTGCAGGTCGCATCCGGCCGGGAAACGGTCGACGTCACACTGGTAGTTGCGGGTCCCGAGCAGGAAGCCGAGCTCCACTGGCAGGCCGACCAGGCGCGCCTGGCAGCCCGCGAAGGCGGCAACGGCCTGGGCCATGATCTCGACCCCGACCCAGGCCGGCAGACTGCCGTCTTCGAGGTTGAACAGGCCGCCCGGCTTGACGCGCAACCGCGCCTCAAGGCTCTCCGCATCAAAGCGCGCGATGGCATCGAGCAGGATCATGTCGCCCGCATGGGGGACCAGACTCGCAATTGGCCAATCGATCATGGCGCTTCTCCCAGAATCAGACTGACGTTGTTGCCGCCGAAGGCAAAAGAGTTGCTCATCATGCGCGACGGCCCGCTGGACGGGAGCGGCGTGCCGGCCGCTGCAAGGCGCAGGGTGGGCAGGGCGGGGTCCGGCCGGCCGTCCCAGAGGTGCGGGGGGCCAGGCGCGTCGGGTTGTGCGCCGACAGTGCCAGCCAGCAAAACGCGGCCTCCAGGGCGCCGGCGGCTCCCAAGGTGTGGCCGGTCAGCGGTTTGCTGGAGGAGCAGGCCACGCCGTCCGGAAAGAGGGCCGCGACCGCATGGCTTTCCATGGCGTCGTTGTGCGGCGTTGCGGTGCCATGGAGGTTCAGGTACTGGATCTGCTCGGCACGGGTCGCCGCGTTTTCGAGCGCTCGCCGCATCGCTTCGATGGCACCGCGGCCCTGCGGGTCGGGTGCGGATATGTGGTGCGCGTCGGAGCTGGCACCGGCGCCCAGCAGCGCGATGGGGCCCGGTTCGCGCGTCATCAGGAACAGGGCGGCTGCTTCGCCGATGTTGATGCCGTCACGGTTGATCGAGAAGGGGTTGCAGATCGTCTCGCTGGTGGCCTCGAGCGCGCTGAAGCCCTGCAGCGTCAGGTCGCAGAGGCTGTCGACGCCACCGCAAAGCACGGCGTCGCAGACGCCCGCCTCGAGCAATCGACGGGCACTGAGCAGGGCGCGGGCACCCGAAGTGCACGCGGTGGAAATGGCATAGCTGGGGCCGGCGAGCTGAAGGCGATCGCTGAGAAAACTGGCGGGCGCCGTCAGCGCCTGATGATCGTAATGGTAGTCGGCGGGTAGCCTGCCTTGCCGCACCATGCGCGCGAGCCCTTCGGTCGCCTCCTGGATGCCGCTGGTGCTGGTACCCATGACGACACCAATCCGGGTGGGACCAAAGCGGGCGATGGCCGCCTGGATGTCCGCTTCGATTTCCTCGGCCGCGGCTCGTAGCAGCTGGTTGTTGCGTGTACGGTCGTGAAGCGCCTCCTGGGCCATGTCCGGAAGGTCGGTGGTCACGGCCCCGACCGGCAGGTGACGGCCCGCAACCGGCTTGGCGTACAGCCGCATGCCGGCCTGGTCACCAGCCAGCAGGCCCCTGGCGACCGCCGCTTTGCCGCGGCCGAGGGCGCAAACCACACCGAGGGAGTGCAGGTAGGCGGTCATGGCGCGGAAGCTCCGGTGGTGTCGAGGGGGGCGACACCATAGGTGAGCGATGGCCCGACGTCGAGATGGATCTGGCCATCCTGGGCGTAGTGGACCTGCCAGGCCGACGAGCTGTCGATTCGCAGGGTGCGGTGGCCGGGGGCGCCATTCCAGTCTCGGCCGGCGTACAACTGTGCGAGCTGCGCATCCGGTGTGAGGGCGAACAGCAGCGCCGCGAAGAACTCCCGGGCGTGGGGATTGGGTGGTAGCAGGCCGTCGGCGTGCCACTGGCCGTCGCGCAGCATCTGGCGGGCCTGTGGCACACCCAGCGGGTCCAGCCACGACCAGCGCCAGCCGTCGCCCTCCTGCTGCACGACCAGTATCGAGTCGCGAACCTCTGCGCCGTCGTGCTGCTGGACATGAAATTGCAGCGGTAGCGTCAGATCGGGCAAGGGCTCGGGCAGCACCGGCTGGCGAGCGCAGGCGGCCAGCAGCAGGGCGGCCAGCCAGAGCAGCAGGTAGCGGCCACTCACGTGAGACGGCTCATGCCGGGGCGCCATTGGCGCACAGCTCGGCGAGCACCCGGAGGCGGCGTTTGGGTTCGGCGACATAGGGGTTCTTCGCGTCCCAGGCGTAGCCGGCGAGGATCGAGCTGATCATCCGGCGGATCTCCGGTTGCGCGTGCGGATAGTAGATGACGTCCTGGAAGCTGCCATCGTACCAACCCTCCACGTAGGTCCGGAAGGTGTCGACACCGCGCTTGAGTGGGATCGCGAATTCGGTTTCCCAGTCCACCGTTTCGCCCGACAGCTGCCGATGGAGCACCGCGGCAGCCATGCTCGAGGAGCGCATCGCGATGGTGACCCCGGAAGAGAAGACCGGGTCGAGGAATTCGGCGGCGTTGCCCAGCAGGGCGAAGCCCGGCCCGTGCAAGGCCTTGACGTTGGCCGAGTAACCGCCGATCAGGCGCGCCGGGGTGTCCCAGACCGCATTGGCGAGAATGCGTCGCAGGTTCGGCGCTTCGCTGGCGAACGCCTGCAGGCAGGCGTCGAGGTCATCCGGGCGGCCCTGATAGCGCTCGGCGCTTGCCACCACTCCCAGCGAGCAGCGCCCGTTGCTGAAGGGAATGGTCCAGTACCAGACGTCACGCCATTCGGGGTGTGTGGTGATGAGAATCTTCTCGCGGTCAAAGCCAGGATCGGCGATCCGGTCCTCGATGTGCGTGAACACCGCGCGCCGGACCGGAAATCCCGACGGCGCTTCCAGGTCGAGCAGGCGCGGCAGAACGCGCCCGTAGCCGCTGGCGTCGAGCACGAAGTCGGCCTCAATGGCGTAGTCGCTGCCGTCGGAGCGACGTGCCTGCAAGCGTGGGCTCGCCTGGCTGAAGTCGGCCGCAATGATCTCTTCTTCATAACGGATTTCGACGCCCTGCAGCGCAGCCTGGTCGGCGAGGAGCTTGTCGAAGTCGGCACGCTGCACCTGATAGGTGCTGCCGAAGCCCTGGGTGAACTTGTCGCGGAAATCGAATTCGGTGTACCGCTCAGCGCAGGCGAACGCAGCGCCATGCTTGATCTGGAATCCGGCGGCCTGAACCGCATCGAGCATGCCGGCTTCGTCGATGAAATCCAGGCAATGCGATAGCAGGCTTTCGCCGATCGAGAACCGTGGGAATCGCTGCCGCTCCAGAATCAGCACATCGTGGCCCTTGCGCTTGAGCAGGGCGGCGGCGATGGCCCCCGAGGGCCCGCTCCGATGATGACGACGCTACGTTGTTCGAATGCCTTGGTCATTTCTCGACTCGACGATGGGTATGGGGTGCCCGGCATGCCAGCCGGGCGGCTTCCTTGCCTGCCAGTGAGATGGTGGCAAGAGGGTTGTGCGCCGCTGCTGGCAGTGGCGCCGAAAGGGTTCGGGCCGGTCATGACGGCTCCGATTGGCTTTGCGCCGCCCAGGGCGCCAGTAGAAACGCGAACAGCAGACCCAGGCTCACCGCGAGCCCGAAGTTACTCACGGCCGGTGTGCTGGACAGGCCCAGCAGGCCGAAACTGAGCCAGGTGGTGATCGCCGCCAGCAGGGTGCCGACCAGGCTCACGGCGGGCCCGCCGACCTGCTCGCGCATGAGAATGGCGTAATCGACCCCGATCGCCGTGACCAGCAACAGGCCGAAGAGGCCGAAGAGGGTCAGTGGTTGGCCGAGCCAACCGAGGCACGCCAGGCTGCCCAGCGCGGCGAGCAGGGGCACCGACAGGCAGCGCAGCGCGCCGCGCCATCCGAACGGCAGGCAGAGCAAGGCGAAGATCAGCGCTGCGGCGGCCAGCTTGAGCAACGCGGCCTCGCGCTGGGTGGCGGCGAACAACTGGTTGAGCTCGGCGGGGCGGTCGACCAGGCGGACGCCCTCGATCCCTTCGTCGAGGCCCGTCAGTGCGGCGGTGTCGCGCAGGCCCTGGAGGCTGATCAGTCCAGCCACCGAACCGTCCGCCTGCCGACCCAGCCAGAGGACGCGCCAAGGCTCGGCCAGCGGGCCGGCCAGCACCGCGTCGAGCGGTACGGGAGGCAAGGCTTCGAGCTGCGTCAGCTCCGCCTGCAGTTGGGCCTCGCTGACGCCCAGCGCCAGCAGTGGCGCGCTGCTCTGCAGCAGTTGCGGCAGGGCGATGCTCAGGTTCGCTTGCGCAGTCTCCGGTGCAGCCAGCTGGCTGAGCGCCAGGTAACCCTGCAGCTGACGATCGGCGATCAGGTTATCGAGCTCGTCGGCCAATGCCTGCTGACGCTGCAGCAGCTCGTCGGCGCTGCCGGCGCGGACCAGGAAATACTGGCTGGTCGGTTGGAATCCGGTGATTTCGCTGATGCGCTCGGCCTGCTGTTGCAACGCCGGGTCACGGCTGATCCATTGGCGAAGGTCGTCCTTGAAATCGGCCTGTACGACCCCGCCCAGGCAGAACAGCACAAAGGCGGCCAGCAGCCAGGGCGTGGCGATCCGGCGCTGCAGCGCTGCCCTCGCCCGCAGCCAGCGATCTGCCCAGCGAACTGGCGCGGGCCAGGGATGCAGCTCGGTGTCGATCAATGCAGGCAACAGGCAGGTGGCGCATGCGAATGCACCAATCAGTCCGGCGGCGGAAAACACTGCCACCTGGGTCAGCGCGGGAAAGGGCGTGAAGGCCAGGGCCAGGTAACCGATGACGTTGGTGGCCAGCGCCAATCCCAGGCCCGGCAGGGTAAGGCGCAGGGCGCGGTTGCTGCGCCAGGGCTGCAAGGTCCAGCTCTTGGACAGGTAATGCAGCGGGAAGTCGATGCTGACGCCGACGAGGCTGGCACCCAATACCAGCGTCAGAACATGGATCTGGCCGAACAGGCCGATGCAGGCCGCAGCGCCGGTCATCGCGCCAACCAGCACGGGAAGCGCAACGAGCAGCACCCGTGGCGTCCGAAACAGCAGATGCAGCATTGCCAGCGTGGCGAGCAGCGAGACGCTGCCGATCAGGCTGGCCTCGTCGCGCGCCTGGCGCTGGCCATGCGCGGCGTGCAGCACGCCGCCGGCAGCCAGCAATTCGCCGTGAGCCGCCTCGATTCGTTGGCGTGCGCCATCGATCAGGTCGGCGACCTGCAGCGGCCGGTCGTCATCGAAGGCATTGCCCAGCATCCGTGCGTGAATCAGGTGCCAGCGCGCCTCGCCCTGCGCGACGACTAGACGCCCGTCCGCCCGCGCCTGGACGTTGCCATGCTGCGGCAGTTGCCGTTGCGCGAGCTCCGCGATGCCGAACCAGTCCTGCTCGATTGGCACCAGGCTGGGACCGTCAAAAGGTGCGTACAGGCGCTGCAGGCGTTGCTCGACGAATACCTCGGGCTCGCCGATCAGGGTCTGCCGGGCTTCGCTGCCAAGCAGGGCCAGGCGGTGTTCGCTGAGCTGGCGACGCAGCGCGGGCAGGTCGGCCTCCAGCGAGCCGCGTGCCGAAGCGAACAGGCCGCTGGCTTCCAGCTCGCGCAGCAGATCGTCAGCGAGCGCCTCGGCGACCGATTCGTCGGCATGGCGGAGCAAGAGCATCAGGTCGCGGTTCAGCGGCTCCTGCATGCGCTTTTCGGCCAGCGCTTCGAGCGCGTCTGGCGCCCCGCTGGGTAGCAATTCCAGCAGGTTGGCGGTGACCGGTGGACCGTTGCGCCATTGCCAGGTGGTCACGCCGACCAGCACCAGCATCGCCAACAGAAAGACCGGCAGCAGCCAGGTTGGCGGCTTGAGCGCTTCGTCAGTGGGTGAGGTCATGATGTTCGTCGGCGCTCAGCTGGTCATCGACCCGGCTGTTCTCGAGGGTCAGCAACGTGCTGTCGCCCTGGGCTTCGTACAGCTCGATACGGTCCGGCGTGGCGCCGCCGCTGATCAGGATTTGGGTGAAGATCTGCCGGAGCAGCGCCGCGCGAGGGGTGAGGGCGAGCTGCCAACGCTCGGCGGTGCCGCTCAGTTGCAGGTCGAAATCCCGTGCCAGCGCCGACGAGTCACCGCGCAGCACGGCAAGGAAAAGGCGGTTATGCTGCGCGGCCGCGCGCTGCTGGTCGGTCATGTGCCAGCCGTCGGCATTGCGTCGCGCGACGCCGGCATCGGTGATCCGGTAGTCCTGCTGGAGCGGCTGGCGCAGCAGCCAGAGCAGCCCCTGGTCACGCGCCAGGACGAAACGGCCCTGGCTGACCAGCGGCTGGGGCAGGGCACGCAGGTGCTTTTGCTGCGTGAATTCACCGCGGATCACTGCCGGCTCGCTCAGCTGTGCCTGGAGTTCCTGCAGGTCGAACGCTCGAGCGGCTGTGGCCGCGGCGAGCAATACCAGGGCCAGCCATATCGTCGAGACTCGGCGCATCAGCGAAGCGCTCGCTGGACGGCGTCGACGAACACCCGCGGCGAGGAGAACATCATCTCGCGGGTGGCAATCTCGACGGCTACCTGGACACTGCTGCCACGGGTCATGCGCGTGCCGGTTTCGGCGTCCGTGATCAGATAGTTGACCTTCAAGCGATGTTCCCACTCCACCAGGTCGGCCCGTACCAGGATGTGCTGGTTGAAGCGCGCGCCGCGTACATAGCGCAATTGGATGTCGATGATCGGCCAGGCATAGCCGGCTTCGCGCATTTGCAGGTAGTTGTGGCCGATGCGGTCGAGCAACGCACAGCGCGCAATCTCGAAGTACTTGATGTAGTGGCCGTGCCAGACCACGTCCATCGAATCGACGTCGAAAAAGGGCACGAGGATCTCGACCTCGGCCTGCAGCACGCCTTCCTTACGCATAGAGCCCCCAATGTCGTGCACGGATGCGCGCCAGGCACAGCCGCAGTTCGCCTTCCAGCGCCCGGTCTTCCACCACGGGCGGGAAATCCTCACCGAGTGTCGCGTGCATCTGCGCCAGTGGTCCGGGCAGGGGCGGCCGTCTGCCTGGCGCCGGCGCAGCCAGACGCCCTGGTTGGCCGCCAGCAGCGTCGCGGCCGCCACCTGCTCGGTCAGCTCCAGGCTGCGCAGCGCATCGCGCGCAGCAATGGTGCCCATGCTGACCTTGTCCTGGTTGTGGCATTCGGTGGAGCGCGAGAACACGCTGGCCGGCATGCTGTTCTTGAGCGCTTCGGCGGTCCAGGCGCTGGCGCCGATCTGCACGGCCTTGAACCCGTGGTTGATCATCGCCGTCTCGGCTGGCGCGCCGGATAGATTGCTCGGCAGGCCATGGTTATAGCGGGTGTCGACCAGCAGCGCCAATTGCCGATCGAGCAGGTCCGCGACGTTGGCGACGAGGTTCTTCAGGCTGTCCATGGCGAAAGCGATGTGCCCGCCGTAGAAGTGGCCTCCGTGTAGCACGCGCTCGGCTTCGGCATCGATGATCGGATTGTCGTTGGCGCTGTTCAGCTCGGTCTCGATGAACTGGCGCAGCAGGCCGAGGCTGTCGGCCAGCACGCCCAGCACATGCGGGGCGCAGCGCAGCGAGTAGCGATCCTGCAGGCGGTGCAGCGGTGCGGTCGGGCCGTCGATGGCCAGGTCCGTGCGCAGCCAGGCGGCCACCTGGGCCTGGCCGGGATGCGGCTTGGCGGCGAACAGGCGCTCGTCGAAGTGCTCGGGATTGCCCTGCATCGCCGCTACGTTGAGCGCGGTGATGCGGGTGGCGAGCTTGAGCAGGTAGTCGGCACGTGCGTAGGCCAGGCAGGCGAGACCGGTCATCACGGCCGTCCCGTTCATGAGCGCGAGGGCTTCCTTGGGGCGCAGCGTCAAAGGCGTCCAGCCAAGCTGACGATGGACCTCGGCGGCGCTCTGCCGCTCGCCGCGATACAGCACGTCGCGCTGGCCAGCGAGTGTCGCCGCAACGTAGGACAGCGGCGTCAGATCGCCGCTGGCGCCGACCGAACCTTCCTCGGGAATCAGCGGTAGCACGTCGTGTTCGAGAAAGGCCTGCATGCGCTCGAGCAGCTCGAGGCGTACCCCGGACATGCCGTGGGTCAGCGAGCGCAGGCGCGCCGCCAGCACGGCACGCGTGGCTTGGACGTCGAGCAGCTTGCCCAGGCCGCAGCCGTGAAAGGTGAAGAGATGCTGCGGCAGCGCCTCGACCTGGTGTAAGGGCACGGCGACGACACAGGAATCGCCATACCCAGTGGTCACGCCGTAAATGACACCTTCGCGGTCGAGCAGGGTGTCGAGGAACTGCGCGCCGCGGGCGATGCGCACACGAAAGGCGGGATCGGCTTGCAGGCGCACCGGGGCCCGCCGCTCGGCAACCGCCAGCACATCCTCGATACGTAGTGCGTTCTCACCGAAGAGGACCGGTTCAATCGTGGCGTCGTTCATGCGTGTTCCAGAAAGGGTAGAAGTTGAACCATTGCAGCGGCGCCTCCAGGCAGCGCGCGGCCAGGCGGTCGGCGTAGCGCTGCACCCACTGTTGCACCACGGTCTCACGTTCACGGCGGCGCCATTGGACCGTTTCGGCGAACGGCTCGAGATGGACATGGAACTGCTCGCCCTGCTTCAGGCAGAACAGCAGGTTGGCTGGGCATTGCAGCAAGCCGGCCAGCAGCCATGGCCCCTGCGGGAATGCCGCCGGCTGGCCGAGAAAATCGGCCGTGGCTGTACGCCCGCCGTGCAGTGGAATGCGATCGCCGGCGATGGCCAGCCATTCGCCTCGGTCTAGGCGCTGGGACAGGTCCAGCATGGTCGCCGGGTCCAGCTCGCTGACCTGCACCAGCCGCAGTCGATTGGCACCGGATTCGTCGAGCAGCTTGTTGAAGCGTTCGGCATGGCGGGTGTGCACTAGCACGTTCAGGGTGACCTGCCGGCCCAACTCTGCCAGGGCCCGGCAGATCTCGAGATTGCCCAGGTGCGAGCCGACCAGCAGCTGGCCGCGGGGGGCCTTGAGGTCGGCATGCAGGTTGGCCGGGTCATGCACGACCAGCCGATCCAGCGACAGGCGGCCGCCCCAGACATCGAGCTTGTCCAGCAGCGTATCGGCGAACGCCATGAATTGGCGGTAGACCGAGCCGGCACTGGGCTGCAGGTCGGCGCGGCCGCTCCAGTTCGCCAGATGCTGCTGGTAGACCCAGGCGCTACGCCGAGCGCGGCGACCGAACAGGTAGAAATACAGCACGATCAGGTAGAGCACCGGTGCCATCGGCTTGCGCCCGACGACCCGCACTGCCCAGGCGGTGAGCTTCATCAAGGCGAAGCTGCCTCGCTCGCGGTGTCCGGCCCAATGCGTGTCGGCGTTGCCGCGCTGATTCATTCGCGCCACCGCCGGCAGAGCAGCTTCGGCGCGCGCACGAGCATGCCGCCGAACAACCGGGCGTGCATGGCCGAGATCAGGAGGTTGTCACGCCACAGCCGGAAATGCGAAACGCCGTCGCGAGGGTAATGGACACGCGTCGGCAGCCAGACCATCGGCTGTTCGCGCCAGAACAGGCGGACCAGTATCTCGGTGTCGAAGTCCATTCGCTTGCCCAGGCGCGTCGAGTCGAGCAGGGCGAGCGTCTGGCGCAGCGGGTAGACGCGAAAACCGCACATCGAGTCGCGGATCGACAGCGACAGCGTGTTGATCCAGACCCAGACGTGGGTCAGGTAACGGGCATACAGGCGCCCCTTGGGCACGCTGGCGTCATACAGCGGGTAGCCGCAGACCACCGCGTCCGGCGCCTGGCATGCCCGGTCGAGAAACAGCGACACCGAACCGAGATCGTGCTGGCCGTCTGCATCGACCTGCAGTGCGTGGCTGAACCCCAGGCGCGACGCCTCGCGCAGCCCGCTCGTGACGGCGCCGCCCTTGCCCTGGTTGACGGTATGCCGGACGAGGAAGACGCCCGCTCTTTCGGCCAGCGCATCGATGGTGGCCGCGGCGACCGGGCTGGAGCCGTCGTCGACCAGGATGCAGGGCAGGTCCTGGTCGCGCAGTGCGCTCACCACGGCGGGTAGGGTGCGCTCGTGGTTGTACACCGGGATCACCGCGCAGGGCTTGAACCAATCCTCATCAATGCCCAGCGCCAACTGCTCGAAGGTCGGGGTCGGAATAGTGGCGAGCGGGGTCGCCGAGGTGAGACGGGTCATGTGGGCTCTCCCAGCAGGATGCGACCGGACGAGCAGGGGGCGTCGCCGTTGAGGTAATTGAAATGCAGCTTGCCGCGGCTGCGGTCGAAGCGCAGGGTCAGCCGCAACCGATCGCCGGGGCGGGCCAGTTGCTGGAACTTCAGCACTTCCATCCCGCCGAAACGCGGCGGCAGATCGTCGAAGACCTCCCGGGCCAGCGCCAGTGCCCAGTCGATTTGCACCACCCCGGGCAGGACCGGGGTATGCGGGAAGTGGCCGGAGAAATGCGCAAGGTCCAGCGGTACGCCCAATTCCAGGTGCCACTGCTCGTCATTCTGCTGCTGGCCGAGGCGTTCAGGCAGGCGCGGGCGCGGCGCCTGCAGCAGGCTTTCGAGCCAGGCCTGTGGCAGCTTGCCTTGCGCGTTGAGGGGCAGGTGACGTACCAGACGCCAGCGGCGCGGCAGCGCCAGGGTTTCGCAATGCACCGACAGGTGTTGGCGCAAGGATTCGGTCAGCGCTCGACGGCCACCGTTGCGCAATGCATGCAGCCCGGCATCGCTCAAGGCGACCAAGGCGGCAAGGTAGGCGCGGTTCTCCGTGATCACGCCGAGCCGCGCTTCGCTGACGCAGGGATGGCTGGCGAGCGCGCTTTCCAGCATGGGCAGGGAGATGCGTTTCTCCTCGAGCTTGACGATGCGGTCCAGCCGGCCGAGGAGCCTGAAGCGCCCGTCAGCCTCGATGCGCGCCTCGTCGGCGGTTTGTTCCGTGTGCCCCGCTGGCAGGCAGGGCGAGGCGACACGCAAGGCGCCGTGCTCATCCTGGCTCAGCTGCACACCCGCGAAGGGGTGCCACAGCGGGCTGCCCTGGCGCCAGGCAATACCGCCGGTTTCCGAACTGCCATAGATTTCCGTCGGCGCCTGTCCGAGCCGGTCGGCAAGGCGAGTTGCGATTTCAGGGTCCAGCGGGCCGCCGGAGGAGAACACCCGCCGCACCGCACGCAGCGCCGGCCAGTCGAGGTTGTCGCCCATGCGCTTGAGCAACGCCGGGCTGGTGACCCAGCAAAAATGCGGTTGCGCGCGACTGGCCCGCTGCAGGTCCTCGGAAAAGGGTTGCGCCTGCCGCAGAAAAAGGCGCCCCGCGCAGAGCGGCCAGAGCACGCGAAAAAGCAAGCCGTAGATGTGCTGCGCAGCGACGCTGCCGATCACGCAGGCGTCGCCGAGCGCTTCGCCCCACTGGGCTTCGAGCGTCTGCACTTCGTTGGCCAGTTGACGCAGGCTCTTCTCGATCAGCTTTGGCGCCCCGCTGGAGCCGGACGTGCAGAGCACCAGGCGGTTGCCATCGAGGTCGAGCGGGGCACCGTGCAGCGGTTCGTCCAGCAATTCACGCCAGGGCGTATCACCGGAAGCGTCGCTGATCCAGAGCGGAGTCTGATCCGTCAGCCGGGCGCGGCTCGCCGGTTGCAGATCGGCCGGCAGCAAGACGGTGACCCCGGCGCGCCAGGCACCGAGCAGCACCGTCGCCAGTTCGGCGGCGTCCTGCAGGTGCACGGCGATACGCGTCACCTTGCGCCGACGCAAGCCAGCGGCCAGGCGTAACGCCTGCTCGCGCAGGTCGGTGTGCCCGAGTGCCGGGTCCGTGGTGACCGGACGGCCATCGATCGCCGTTTCGAGCAGGTGTTCCAGAGCTATCCAGTTCATGCAGTCTTCCTGACGTGCTGGCGAACCAGCCATTCTCCAGCGAACAAGATGCCCATCAGCAGATAGGCGATCAGGCCGGTGTACAGCGCCCACCAGTTCAACGGTGCCCAGAGTGCCAGGCCGCTGGCGATGCCGGCGTTGAGCAGGAAGAATCCGACCCAGACCCAGGTTACCTGTCGCGTGTAGCGAACCGCCGCCGGGGGCAGCTCCGGCTCGCTCAGACGGGCCAGGCGCTCGACCACCGGCATGCCGTAGCAGAGGCTGCCGCCGAACACGCCCAGCAATGCCAGGCTGATGAGAACCGGATACCAGCGCAGCAAGGCCGAGCTGTCGGCCCACCCGAGCAGCAGGCAGAACAGCAAGGCGGTGACCGCGAGGGTGCGACTCAACAAGGTCTGCTTCGACGCGAGCGTCCGCACCAGCCAGAGCGCGCCAAGCAGCACGGCGAACAGCCGGGGGGAGAGGACGTCCCGGCCGGCATAGACGGCGAACGGATAGGCGAGACCGGCCACGAGCAGGCCAAGGCCGACCAGCCGGCCGGCGTGGCCCGTGGCGGTTCGAGCAGTTAGGGGCATGTGATTGTCCGGGGCTGGGCGGCCGGCGACCGGGCTCGTGGCGAGACGGTCGTCGGAGCTGGCGTTCAGGCGGCTTCGGGGTTGACCATGCGATGGACGGCTTCGACCACGTCGCCGACGGTGCGCACGGACTTGAATTCCTCGGCGGCGATCTTCTTGCCCGTCTGGCGCTTGATGTGGTCGATCAGGTCGACCGCGTCGATGCTGTCGATTTCGAGGTCCTGATAGAGGTTCGCCTCGAGGGTCACTCGCTCGGGCTCCAGTTCGAAGAGCTCGACCAGTGCATCACGCAGGGTCAGGAAGATTTCGTCACGGCTGTTCACGTTGGGCTCCTCCTCAGGCGACGGCACGGTTGGCATGGATGTACGCGGCCAGGCTGTCAACGCTGGCGAAATGCGTACGGGTGTCCTTGGCGTCGGCGTCGATCTTGATACCGAAGCGCTTCTGGATGGCCAGTCCCAGCTCGAGCGCGTCGACCGAGTCGAGGCCCAGGCCTTCGCCGAACAGGGGTTGGTCAGCGACGATATCGTCCGGCGAGAGGTCTTCCAGACCCAGGGCGTCGATGATCAGTTGCCTGATCTCAAGCTTAAGTTGGCTCATCGAGTGCGAGCTCCTGTATGAAGTGTTGGTGCAGATAATCATTGAGTCGCCGCGAAGCGATGGGCGCCGCCCCCGGCGGCAAACGCCTGCGGATCGATGTCGGCACCGACCCGCAGATGAAAATGAAACCGCCGGGCCGGGATGCGATACCAGGGCTCGGCCTTGGTCAGGGTCGTCGGCGTGACGCTGATGACCACCGGCGTTACCACGGTCGCGCCGCGTAGTGCGATCGATGCCGCCCCGCGATGAAATTGCGGCGCCTGGCCCGGCGTCGTGCGCGTGCCTTCGGGAAAGATGATCAGCGTCTGGCCGTCGCGCAGCGCGCTGGCGGCTTCGTCGAGCATCTCGGCACTGCCGTTGTTGCTGATGTACTGCGCGGCGCGAATCGGGCCGCGGGTGAAGGGGTTGTCCCAGAGGCTTTGCTTGACCACGCAGTTGGCGTCGCGGATCAGACCGATCAAGACCACCACGTCGATGAGCGAAGGATGGTTGGCAATGACGAGCTGGCCGGGGCGCCCGAGACGCTCGGCGCCCTCGACCTCGTAGGTCAGCACGCCGCTGCGGTACATGAACTGCACGAACAGCCAGAACAGACGGCTGACGGTCTGGCGTGCGCGCCGGCGCTGCAGCGCGGCGTCGCCCGGCAGCAGCGAGAGCAGCGGGAACACGACCAGGCGCAGGCAGAGCCCGCCCAGGCCAAACAGGGTGAACGACAATGCGGTAGCGATCAGGCGCCAGGCCCAGGGTGCGCTGCGGCGGGGGGTCAGTGAGCTTGCTGCCAGTTCCATCTGCGTCCCTTCCATTGATGCGCGCGGCGCGGCTGGCCAGTGACCAGTGTGCGGATCAGCTCGAGCGCGTGCGGCCATTGGCCGGGCTCGTGCCGAGACGGGTCGCCGGCTTCCAGACTCAGGCGCCAGCGATCGCCGGGCGTGAGGAGCAGCCCCAGGGCGTAGGGGAACGGCACGTCGCTGACCCAGGGCTCATAGGCCGCTGGCGGTTGGTCCTCGGCGATCACGACGAGCACACCGGGCGCACCTTCGGCGAGTAGCAGGCCGGCTTCGAGCACGGCATGTTCGAGGCCGTCGCCCTCGGCGGCCAGCGCGGTCATTTCACTGGTGTCTCCACGCTGAATCGACCAGAGACCGATGATCGCGTTGTGCACCGAGAGGCTGAATTGGGTCGGCGACATCGGCTCTTCATGAGCCAGGTCCTCGAGAATGGCGTATGTCCGCGGTGTTTCGCCGTGGCGCGAGGCGTAGACCAGTGGGAGCGGGGGCTTGCCTTCAGCCAGTGGCGTGGCCACGGTGAACGCCATACGAGCCAGGCGGCTGAGGCGGCGGCGTTGCATCGCCGGGAGGAACGTGACGTCCGGCATTTCATCGCCGGGTTGGACACGATAGGGTTCCCTGGCCCAGATCGCCCAGTCGGCAACGCTCGCCAGGCCTGGAGCCCAGGCCTGCCATTGATCGATATCGAATTGAATCACGCTTGAACTCACCGGCTCTTCTTGAGCCTTTGTTATTGGCGTGTCGACGTCCCTGTACAGCGACTATCGGTAAATGTCCGCCGCGAAAGTGCGGGGCATTATCCAATCGCGTTCAACCCGAGGCAAACGTTGCTTGAAATATCCGGATAAGAGGTAGCGGTATTCGGGAACCGAACGGGCCAGATGTTGTCTGCGGGCCTGTCGGGTCAGCCCACGCCTTGCTGTTTCAGCCAGGCGAGCAGCTGGGGCAGCGGCATGGCGCCGCTCTGTCGGGCCAGCTCACGGCCGTCCCGGAACAGGATCAGGCTGGGGATCGAACGAATGCCCAGGCGGGTGGACAGTTGCGGATTGGCTTCGCTGTCCAGCTTCGCCAGTCGGCAGACACCCACGAGCTGGGCGGCGGCCTGCTCGAATGTCGGGGCGAAGGCGCGGCACGGGCCGCACCAGCTGGCCCAGACATCGACGAGTAGCGGCAGGTCGCCCTTGATCTGCTGATCGAAGCGGGACGCGTCCAGAACGAAGGGCGTGCGGCTGAGCACCGCGGACTTGCAATGGCCGCAGCGTGGCGCGTCGCCAAGACGCTCGGCGGGAATGCGGTTGAGCCCGGCGCAATGGGCGCAGGGGACGAGGCGGGCGGTCATGACGAAGCTCCTCTGGCAGACACTGAAGTCTTAGGTGGAGTCGGCTGGCGCAATATCAAGTGCGTAGAGTGGTGGCCGGCCGGCAGGGATCAGAGTGGTGCAAGGGGCCAGAACAGCGGAATCACCAGCGTCGCCACGACCCACAACAGCAGATTCAACGGAATCCCCACCTTGAGGAAATCGACAAACCGATAGCCGCCGGCGTTGTACACGAAGGTGTTGGTCTGGTAGCCGATCGGCGTGGCGAAACTGGCGCTGGCGGCAAACATCACCGCGACGACGAAGGCGCGTGGGTCGATACCCAACTGCTGCGCCAGACCGATAGAGATCGGCGTGACCAGCACGGCCACCGCATTGTTGGAGAGGATCTCGGTCAGCACCGAGGTGAACAGGTAGATGAAGGACAGCATGAACAGCGGTCCGGCCCAGGGCGTCAGGTCAACGACGTTGGCGACGATCAGGCCAACCAGGCCGACCTTGTCCATCGCGACGCTGATGGCCAGCATGCCGAAGATCAAGCTGAGGATCTTCCAGTCCACCGCTTTGTACGCATCCTCGACGTCCAGGCAACGGGTCGCCAGTACTGCCGCGGCCCCCATGATGGCGAGCCCCTCGATCGGCATCACGCCGAACGCCGCGAGCGCCATCACGATCAGCGTCGTCGCGATGGCGATGGGCGCCTTGTCACGGCGGAACGCGCGCTCCTGCACCGCGTTCAGGCTGATCAGCTCGCCGTTGTCGGCGAACCGCTTGATTTGCGCCGGCGTGCCTTCGACGAGCATCACGTCGCCAAACTGCAACTGGAAGTCGTCGAGGTTGCCCTGGATATTTTCGTCCTGCCGATGCACGGCCAGGACGTTGATGCCGTAGCGTGCAGCCAGGTCCAGGTCACGCATCGGGCGATGGCTGTAACGTGAGTTGCGGCCGACAATGGCCTCGGCCAACACTTCGTCTTCGCGGCTGAGCGTTTCGAACGCATCGTTGCGGTTGAAGCTCAGATGGCCGCTGCCGCGCAGCTCGACCACGTCACCGACCTGCCCATGCACCACCAGCAGATCCCCCGTCTCGAGCAGGAAGTCATGCTCCGGTCGGCTGAAGACCTGGCTGCCACGATTGACCTGCAGAACCTGAAGACCGCTCCCGCCGTCCAGGTTGGCATCGACGATGCGCTTGCCGGCGACAGGCGAGCCGGGCGGGACCCGCAGCTCGCTCATGAAGGTGCGGTCGAGTCGTGGCCCGAGCAGCTTGGTCAGGGTGTCCCGCTCAGGCAACAGGCGCCGGCCAATGGTCATCATGTAAAACATGCCCGCCGCGGCCAGCACCAACGCGGCGCCGGTAATTTCGAACATGCCGAATGGCTCCAGCCCCGCCTTGCGTGCCACGCCGTCAACCAGGATGTTGGTCGAAGTCCCGATCATCGTCAGCGTGCCGCCGAGAATGGTGGCGTAGGAAAGCGGGATCAACAGCTTCGAGGGCGTGGTGCCCGCACGCTTGGCCAGGGAAATCGCCACGGGCGTCAGGATCGCCACTACCGGCGTGTTGTTGAGAAACGCCGAGATAGCCAGCGCGGTAATCGTCAGACCGCCGAGCACTCGGGTCGGGCTTGTGCCGACGAGGCCGCCCAGCCAGTTACCCAATGCATCGATACAACCCGTACGCTCCAGGGCTGCGGAGATGACGAACATGCAGGCGATGGTGACCGGCGCCGAATTCGACAGCACACCGAGTACCTCGCCCGGCGTCAGCAACTGCGCACCTATCAACACCGCCACCGCGATCGCCACGACGATGTCCGGGCTCCAGCTTTCCCGCACGAAGGACACCAGCACCCAGGCCAGCAAGGCGCATACGAACAGCAACGGCAGGGATTCGGGCAGCATGGATGTCCTTAGCATGACGGCAAGCACGGAAGGCTTTCCGCGCGCACGATAGGGTGGCCGCGTTAGACAGTCCAGAATCGTTTTATGAGATTTATATTCTTTTAAGGAATATGACTTTCGGCGGGGCTGTGCTTATGGTCGGTAGTGGCAGGAGGCCGGGGCATGGAAATGTGGCGGCGTTTAGTAGGCGGTAGCGGCGCGATCATCCAACTCCATAGCCGCGCAATGCGCGGCTATGAAGATGGTAGGCCCACACGGACTCGAGCTGTGGACCAAAGGATTATGAGTTGCCGAGAAACGCCGCAAGCCCAGTGAAATCGGACGTAGCTTAGCGTAGGTACAGTTAGCTGAAAGTATCGTACTAGAGAGGTTTAAGCGTAAAACGTGTCCGACAGGGCTGCCCAAAGCCTGACTTGGTCCTGCCTTGTCGAGAGGCCTCCATAAGAAGGCTGGTCATTTATTACTCCTGCGAACCCGACACAGCGTGGCTAATGCATCAACCCAACGCTTTGATTGAGCGTTGGGATTTGCTCATTCGCAGCAGGCAGTCGGAGCCAGCCCCGCACCCGGTCATTCTCGATGTACCAGCGGCCGTCACGCTGGGCGAGGGGGATGGCTTCCCTGGTGCTGGCGAAGGGGCCTGGGTTCTGTTGGGCTATTTGCAGCGTGTCGCTACTGACGCTGGCAATGATCGCAACGTGCCCATAGCGGTTAAACAACGAGGGGGCGAACACCAGCAGATCGTCGGCGTGCGGTGGCTCGGCGCTGCCGTTGATGAACTGCAACAGGCCGCGCCTGGCATTCAGTGCGCCGTCGCTGACCTGTGGATCGAAGAAGTCTTTGGCATGCCCGTAGCTGTCCGGCATGCGGTGGCCGTGGCGCTCGAAGTAGTAGCGTTTGACGAACTCGACGCATTGGTAACGGAGGCCAAGGTTGTATCCGTCCTGAGTCAGGTTACGACCTTGCACGGTGTTGACCCCGCCGTTGTAGTAAATCGCTACGCCGTTTAGCTCGTCGAGTTGCTCGCCCACGGCATGCTTCGGGTTGGGGTCTATTCGGGTAACGGCGGCATAAAGTGCCAGCGCGGCCAGTGGGGGTAGCACACCGGCAGCGAGCGCGATGCATAGGCGTTTTCTCATGGGAAGACTCGCGGCTGCCGGGTCGTCGCGGCACTGAGGTGATCAGCGTGCTTTACGCTCGAACGCGTCTATCTCGGCAAAGGCTTTACGGTGCTCGGCTTGCGAGGCGTAATCGCCGCTGATTTCCTTGACGGCCTTCCCGGTGAGGTTGTCGCCGGTTTGAGCGTCGCGAGAGAAGGTGACTGCGAAACGTCTACCGGCTAGATCCAGGTAGAGGTAGTAATAGTCTTCCGGCTTGTTCGGTTCGGCGAATGCGCTGTAGGCGTAGCGGATGCGATGGCCGAGATCAGGTGGGTTAAGAATGAGTGCCTCGGTATCTACGCCTTCGAGATGGCTGGCATCGAATGCCTCGGCTGCGGCATATGGGAGTTCGCTTAGCTGCTCACGGGTAAAGGGTTTGGGCTGGCTACGCAACATGGTGACATTGCTGGCACCTCCGTCGGCTTCGATGTTTCGCGTTCTGTACATTCCGTGGGTAAACCACTGGCTCGCATCGAACATTTCTTCTATTTCAAAGCCCCCGTAGTACATCATCATTTTTTTAGGCATCTCGCCCTCCTTGGCATTTAGATTGGGCCCAGCGGCTAGTAGGGCGACGATGGCGGCGCACCCGAGTAGCTTTTTTGATCCGGGGATTCATTGCGGCTTGAACTCCAGCAAGGTGGCCGGCACTCCAGTCGGAGAATCTCCAGCCCGCACAGGGCGAACCGCCCCTTCTGCGTCCAATGGATACCCTATGGATTGCTCATACTCGTCTCGACTATTGGCATGCCGTACGAGGGCTTGGTCGTCGGCGCTGGCAACCTTTTGGGGTGGCCGCGGCGAAGACTCGTCAGGTAGGGCTGCGATGGGGTTGTTGCTGGCCTGACGGTGAGCTTCCAGGCGTTTTTGATACTGACTCAGCTGGCGCCTGTATGCCTTCATGGCGTTTGCGTCCGCTTGGACTCGGTTGCGAGCGCCAGTCAATGCAGCCCGGTCTTCGGAGCTTCCATAGGTCTGATCGTAATTGCTGCGCCGCGCAAACGCCCAGACAGGGGTTTGAGCAGTGTTTGCTATAAGCTGCGCCAGGCTCTGTTCGTATAGCGGGTCTTCCCCTTCGCTCACGTACACATCGGCATCAATGCCAAGGCCGGTGCGGCAAGCATAGGAGTGGATCTTGCCCCTCAAATCGAACGCCTCGGGTTTGAGCATCCGGGCCTGGGCGTCGCGCATGCGGTAGCTATCGGCCTTGGCCAACTCGTATCCAAACTCAATGGTCCCTACCAAGCCGTGCGCGAACAGATCGAGCTGCTTTATCTCCCGATTTTTGCTGATGCGTAAGTTGATGAAATCGAGAAAGTGGGCGATCGAATCGAGCTCCCTGTACTTGGCGCCATAGCGTGTTTCGACCACATCCTTCACGGCTTCGAGCAGAGGGCGTTCATAGTCTTCGGTGAATATCAGGAAGATGCGTTGGGTGCTGTCGTCAGCGCTTGCTGGAGGGTAGAGGCGAATCTGTCGGATGCCTTGATTGATGAAGCGCATCTTGTTGCCTTTCTGCCCGCGCAGTTTCTCCATCAGCGTCATATGCGATGCGCCGACGACGGTGATGAAGTCTCGCTGCAAGGAGATGGGTACTTGCTGAATGGCATGTTGCGCACTCGTCCGCCCCGTGTGTGGTGCTGTCATTGCATCTGTCCTTAGAAGCTAATGCCTTGTTGCTTGAGATATTTGGCCGCCTCTCGTCCCCAGCGAACGATCACGGCCTGCGGGTCGTTGGTGAATACTCGCTCGGTATTGCCGTAGGCATTGGTATACCCGACGAAACGCTGTCCATCGGCACACTCCACGCAATAAAGCGCGTCCTCGACGGGCTGGCCGGTATTGCTGTCGATCAGCTGGTACTGCTCGCTGTGCCTGGGTAGAACCTCAGGTGCGGTGAACGGTGCGCTACCCGATTGAGTTCCGACCAGGACATCACCGGAGCCCGTGATGATGACTCCGCCGTGAGCGGTGGCGCTGCCGAGAAAGGCGATGGGCTGGCCATTTATCAGGATGCTACTAATACCTTCGGCGACGGCATCTCCACAGGCCGTGCTGTCCCCGACCCGCAGAGTGGGCAACCCATTGATCAAAACATCAGGAGAGCCGCTGGTGGTGGCGTTGGTACCGTGCCCGGTTTTTGGACAGGCATTCAGATCGGTAAGTCGAGCGGCGGGTTTGGCCATGATTCAACGTCCTTGTGCATGGGGTGTGTATTCTCGGTGCTATTGGTGGCGCTCGATGTGGTCACGGTCACTGTTCGGATGTACGGCAAACGTGCCCGCCCGCACTGTGCCTGGGGCATCGACCTGTTCTTTTGCATCCCCGCCGTCGGTTTTCGCGCGATAACTGCCAGCAAGACGAGCCCGTGGCCGCTGTACTTCGGTATTGCGGCCAACGGCACCGAGCATACCCAGCAAGCGCCCCCGGGCCGGATACAGGCGTGCATCAGAGAGCAAACGGTCTGGCTTGCCAGCTAAAGTGCGGCCAGTCGGGCAGCCCCAGCTCCAGCGAGGGTGATTTATGGGACGGTTCGTCTGTGCGCCGATTAGCGAGATTATTCGGCTCACTCTCTAGCAATGGCTGCGAGTACGAAAAAGCCGCGCAATGCGCGGCTTTGAAGGTGGTGGGCCCACACGGACTCGAACCGTGGACCAAAGGATTATGAGTTGCCCGGAAACGCTGCAAACCCAATGAAATCGTGCGTAGTGCCGTAGGTACAGTTAGCTGGACGTAGTGTGGCGCTGGGTCGGCAGAGCGGATTTCGATCAGCTAAACGGTTAGATAGTCAAAGCTCTGTTCTCAAACTGTCGAAGGCGTCCCGCAGGAACTTGGCCGCCGGCTTTCGAGGGCCGGTCTGCTCTCGCCATGACGACAGCGCGACTCGCATCGCACCGATGGACACCATGGCCACCATCCGCAGCGCCGGACGGCGCTCGGGCTGTCGCCAGACCTCGCACAGTGCGTTGAAGAGCGACCGCTCCTGTTCCGCATAGTGTGCCTGCTTGCGCACAAGCAGCGTTTCGCTCGACATCATCAGATTGTCGATAGCGATCATCTCCTCGCTCGTATAGCGCTCGATGCGCTTCACCATCACATCACGAACGGCATCGAGCGGCGGTACGTCAGGCGATGTCTTCAGCAGATCGGCAATCAGCATGGCCGAATCGGCATCCAGTCCGAACAAGATGATGTCGTCCTTCGACTTGAAGTACGAGAAGAAGGTGCGGCGCGAGATGCCGGCGGCTGCCGCGATGTCGTCCAGCGTCGTGCCGTGGTAGCCGTTGGCGAGGAACAAGCTCAACGCGGCTTCGGCGATGCGCTGGCGTGTTTCGCGGCGCTTTCGTTCGCGCAAGCCTTCTGAAGGTGCGATGCCCGAACTGGCAGAAATTTCCGACATTTTTAGATGGCCTATTGCGTGCCTGCACCGAGTGCATTAGATTCAGCACTCGGTGCAAATATTTATGCATCTAGCTTACGTTCCTTTCCCGAGCAAGGCAAAGACCATGGCCTGGACCGACTCCGATACCTACTCTTGGCACTCCCTCACTGCGGTTGTCACTGGAACGGCGACCCTGGATTCTAAGGTGCGCCATGCGTATTCCCGGTGGCGAATCTGCCTCGCCGCCCTCGGTTTGCTAGTGATCTCTGCAAATGCCTCGGGCGGTTCGATTGCTCAGAGCCCGCCCAAACCCGATTGGAGCTCTGCCGACATGCCTTCTCAGAAGGGGCGCATCTTTCTCGTCACGGGCGGCACGAGTGGCATCGGATACGAAAGCGCCAAAGCCCTGGCGGGCGCAGGTGCGCAGGTCGTGATCGCGGCGCGCAATTCGAAGCAAGGCGAGGAAGCGATCACAAGCATCCGCCAGCAAACGCCCGACGCGCGCTTGCGCTTCGAGTCGCTCGACTTGGCTGACCTGTCGTCGGTCCGCGCGCTGAGTGAGCGCCTCAATGCGACGCTCCCCCGTCTCGACGGCCTGATCAACAATGCGGGAATTATGGAACCGCCGGAGCGCGGTACATCGGCGGACGGGTTCGAAATGCAATTTGCCGTCAATTACCTGGGCCACTTCGCCTTGACCGCAGAGCTACTGCCGTTGTTGCAAAAGGCCGACTCGCCTCGCGTCGTCACCTTGTCCAGCATAGCCGCCGCCCGCGGCGGTGCCATCCACTTCCAGGATATGCAATTCGAGCAAGCTTACGATCCAATGGCTGCCTATAGCCAATCGAAGCTGGCCTGCCTGATGTTTGCTCGTGAACTGCAACGGCGCAGCGATGCAGGCGGTTGGGGCATACAGAGCCTTGCATCCCATCCGGGGTCTCGCGCACCAACCTGTTGGCCAATCGCGGCGGCGTTTCGGGATTCGTCCGCCGCAACCTGCCGTTTCTGTTCCAGCCGGCCGCGCACGGCGCGTTGCCGACGCTGTTTGCCGCCACCGCCGTGGAGGCGCAAGGCGGAACCTACTACGGGCCTACCGGGATGATGGAAGTGCGCGGCCCGCTCGGCCTCGCCAAGGTACCTCCCGCTGCCACGGATGCCGACACGGCCGCTCGGCTTTGGGCGATCAGCGAGGAGCTTAGCGGCACGCGGTTCCCGTAGCGCCTCGCTGATTGGTCGCCTGCCTCTGCTGCCTTCGCGACCGACGACCGACCCGATCCCCTCTTTCGTTTCCGGCGCCGATGTGCTCCGGTCAGGAGCTTATTCCATGAGCGGAACCACGACCCCCGTCTCGCGCCGTCCCCGCATGCTGCAAGCCCTGCTCACTCTTCGTCGCGAGGAGTTCGGACCAGTGCTGATCGCAGCCCTGTTTTTCTTCTTCGTACTAACCGCGCTGATGCTGCTGCGGCCGGCGCGCGACGCCTTGGGGATGGAACGTGGCATCGAGAGCATCCGCTGGCTGTTCATCGGCACCGCAGTTGTTACGTTGGCGGTGAACCCCTTATTCGGTTGGTTGGTTAGCCGTCTGCGGCGGCTGCAGTTCATCGGCACGACCTACGGATTCTTCGTGCTGAGTCTGGTGGGCTTCTGGGCTTTACTGATGTTCGCTCCCGACTCTGTGGGCCAGCGCAGCGGCCAGGTGTTCTTCGTCTGGTACAGCGTGTTCAACCTATTTGCGACCATGGTGTTTTGGGCGTTGCTGGCCGACCGCTTCACCAGCGACCAGGGCAAACGCTTCTTCGCCCTGATCTCGGTCGGCGGCACGCTCGGCGCGATTTTTGGACCGTGGCTCACGTCGCGATTGGCCCAGCCTCTGGGGACACCTAGCCTGCTTCTTGTTGCGTGTGGATTCTTGTTGCTGGCGCTTGCCATGGCCTGGCTTCTGGTTCGAGCGGCGCCGGACCGGGCGCCTACCGACACATCCGTTGAGGCGACCGGTTTCGCGAGCGAGGGCGAGCGCATCGGCGGCAGCGCCTGGTCGGGCCTGCGTGCGGTGTTCCGGTCTCCTTACCTGACCGGCATCGCCGGTTACATCCTGCTAATGACTGTGGTGGCGACGCTCGTCTATTTCACTCGCCTGCAGATGGTCGCGGAGGTGGCCGAAGACACCGATGCGCGCACAGCGATCTTCGGCAACATCGACATGTGGACGCAGGTCGCGGTGCTGGTCCTGCAACTCACCCTGACCGGAAAGATCATCAAGCGCTTCGGCCTCGGCGTGGCATTGGCGATCCTGCCGGCGGCCACCGCACTCGGCTTCATCGGCCTGGCGGTCTACGGTTCGTTCGTGGTGCTGATCCTGCTCGAAGCTACCAACCGCGCCGTACAACGCGGCATCACCCGGCCGGCGCGGGAGGCTCTGTTCACCGTGGTCAATCGCGAGGACAAATACAAGGCCAAGGCCTTCATAGATACCTTCATCTACCGCGCCGGCGACGTCCTAGGCGCACAGACCGAAGGCGCGTTCGGAAGGCTGGGACTGGCCATGGGCGCACTGATCGGCGCTGTCTTGCCGCTGGCGCTGGTCTGGGTCGCACTGGCCATCTGGCTGGGGCGTGCGCAAGCACGGCGCGTGGAGCAGCTTACGGCGCGCGCCGCGCCTGCGGCATCCGACGGTGCGCAGGTCGGCGCTAGTCCGCCCGTGGCGCGCGGCGCGGATTCAGCCGCGCCATAGATGCCGACCGCAAGCCTTCTGCATACCAAGGTAGGAAACCAACCCATGGCTATTGGAACCACGAGATGAACCTGTCAGCACGAACACTTACCAAGCTCGCTCGTCCTGCCGACGCGAAGACGAAAGTACCAGTCCGATTCTCGGCCTTGCTTGTAGTTCCTATGCTCTTGACTGCTTGCGCTCAGGCTCCCAAGAGCACGGTGGACGAGCGGCAGTTCGGAACACTGTCTTGCGCAGAGTTGGCCCAGCAAGCAGAGGAGGGAAGTGCGTCGAAGGCCGTCGCAGATCAGGCCAAGAGTGATTCCTGGCGCGCTGTTGTGCCCTTCATCGTGGCAGCCCGCTACGGTCAAGCCGCCTTTGCCTCCAATGAGGCGGAAAAGCGTTTGACTTTGCTTGCACAGCAGTCAACCCGACTGGGTTGTGTTCATTGATTTCTTTCCGAGTAAACGTTCGTCGACTGGATTGCTTCGATTGCTCAGACGCTTCTGATCCCTCGATGCAACTCTCCAACCTTGAGGGCACAAAGATGATCAACATACTGCGAACGAGAAATACGCGTGTGGCGCGTTCCGGATGGCAAAGCCGTCTCGCCGTCTGTGGCGTGCTGCTGAGTTGCGTAATTGTCGTGGGCAGCGCGGCGGCGCAGAGCCCGCCCCAACCCGATTGGAACCCTGCCGACATGCCTTCTCAGGAGGGGCGCATCTTCCTGGTCACTGGCGGAACCAGTGGCATGGGGTATGAGGACGCCAAAACCCTGGCTGCCGCAGGTGCGCAGGTTGTGATCGCGGCGCGCAACCCTCAGCGGGGTCAGGAAGCGATCGACCGGATCAAACAGGAAGTGCCCAACGCCCAGGTGCAGTTCGAATCCGTTGACCTGTCCGATCTGTCCTCGGTCCGTGCGCTGGGCCAACGTCTCGGCACCACGCTGCCCCGACTGGATGGACTGATCAACAACGCGGCCATCATGGCGCCTCCCGAGCGCGGCACCTCTGCGGATGGCCTGGAGATGCAATTCGCCACGAACTACGCGGGGCACTTCGTTCTGACTGCCGAGCTGTTGCCGCTGTTGCGCAAGAGCGATTCTCCTCGCGTCGTAACGTTGTCCAGTATTGCCGTTCACCGTGGCAGCATCAATTTCGACGACCTTCAGTTCACGCAGGCGTACGAGCCGATGCTTACCTATGCCCAGTCCAAACTGGCATGTTTGATGTTCGCGTTCGAACTGCAACGGCGCAGCGATGCCGCAGGCTGGGGCATCCAGAGCCTGGCCGCCCACCCCGGCGTCGCGGTGACCGAACTGGTTGCGCGCGGCCCCGGCCTGGAAAGCGAACAGGGGCGTCAATGGTCTGCGATGCGTGAGCACCTCCAGACCGCGGCTCAGGGTGCAGTGCCTACGCTGTATGCCGCCACCGCACCCGAGGCGCAAGGCGGAGCCTACTACGGGCCGACTGGCCCCAACGAGATGGCGGGGCCGCTTGGCCTGGCGACCGTTCCCCCGCTCGCCAGCGATGCTGCGGCCGCTGCCCGTCTATGGACGATCACCGAAGAGATCACCGGCACGAGGTTCCCTGCGCGCGGCCGTTGATCGCATCGTCAGGGACAAGCGCCTCTTCTTCCTGATCGCAGTCGGCGGCACGCTCTGCGCGATCTTCGGCTCTTGGCTGTTGATCGAATCGGAACGGCTGCCTGACGTGTTTCTCCATGGACGAGGCGCAGGACTCCAGCGTCGCCATCATCCGAAATTAGTCCCTGCCGATCCGCTGGCCGTCCCTCAATCGAGTCTTGTCCGATGAACGAGCAACTTAGCTTTCTATGCAACTGGGTCAGTGCGCCGAGGCGCGTCGCAGCAATCGCTCCATCGAGCAAAGCGCTCGCCACGCTGATCACGAGCGGAGTCTCACTCGACGACGCGCCCGTGATCGAACTCGGCCCAGGTGCGGGCGTGTTTACACGACAGCTCATTGAAAGGGGCATTCCACAGGAACAACTTGCCCTCGTCGAATTCGGCTCGCACTTCGCGCGAAGTCTGCGAGAGGAGTTCCCAGCGATCAGAGTCTTCTGCATGGATGCGGCCCGGCTCGGGGGTATACAGCCATTCGGTAGAGAAAAGGCCGGTGCGGTGGTCAGTGGCCTGCCCTTGCTTTCGATGCCGCCCTTGCAAGTTGTACGCATCCTGAGGGGAGCGTTCGCACATCTACGTCAAGACGGTGCGTTCTATCAGTTCACCTACGGCCCCCGTTGCCCCGTTCCTCGGGCGATCCTTGAGCGTTTCGGCCTCCGGGCGCGCTACGTCGGCGGGACTCTGGCGAACCTTCCACCAGCGGCTGTCTTTCAAATATCTCGCAATCCCATTCCGGCCAAGGGCTTCTAGCCGAAGCAGCGCGGTTTGACGCCAGGAGTCTTATGAGCGATATCCCAGAACGCGGGCCAGTCACCAGAGGCCTCAATCCTAAGGCGTGCGGCATCCCGCCGAAAACGCCAAAAATGCGGGGGAGCATGGGGCGGCGGTACGTGAATGCCATGCTGCTGTTGGCTGCGTTGGCCTTGTCGCATCCGGCCGCGAGGGCACAGGGCACCGAGCCACCCTATCTGGTAATTGATTTCGACTGGGTCGATCAATCTCGATCGCGCCCGGTGCCAGCGCGCCTGTACTGGCCAACCGGTACCGTGCCTAATTCGTCGGTGCCATTGGTGGTGTTCTCGCATGGCATCGGCGGTTCTCGGCAAGGCTACAGTTACCTCGGCAAATACTGGTCGGCCCGTGGCGTCGCCAGCCTGCACGTCCAGCATGTCGGCAGTGACGTGGAGCTTTGGAGGGCAACCCGTTCGGTGTGGTTGGTCGTTTGCAGGCCGCGGCTCAGGAAAAGGAGGCCATCGCACGTGCCGGCGATGTGCGCTTCGCGCTCGACCGAATGCTCTCGGACGAAATGGGCAGCCGTGGTGCTGCGGTAGACCGCCAGCGCCTGGTCGCGGCCGGCCATTCGTACGGCGCGAATACCACGCTGCTTACGGTCGGCGCGCAAGTCGTCAGAGACGGTCAGACCATCAACTACCTGGACTCTCGCTTCTCCGCGGCGGTCGTCATTTCGGCACCGCCGTTCTACGGCGAACCCGATCTGGCGGCAGTGCTGAGCAAAGTGTCGGTTCCGACCATGCACGTGACATCGACCGACGACATGATCGAGATTCCGGGCTATCGCTCGGGTGTGGAGGATCGACTGGCCATCTTCGATGCGATCGCCCATCCGAACAAGCTGCTAGCGGTATTCCATGGCGGCTCCCACAGCATGTTCACCGACCGTTCATTCACCGGCGGCCCATCGCTCAATGCCAAGGTGAAGGTTGCCACCGCAGATCTCACCTTGGCCTTCCTCGACTTGATCTATGAGCGTGACGGAACAGCGCTCGCGCAGTGGCAAACCAACTGGCAATACATCTTGATGCGGGCACCAAGCTCGAATGTCACGCCGCGAAGCATGACGACACGGGCCGGCGTGAGGACAGGACTGCCCTCCTTGGAGGACGCCGACTCAACCCAAGCCAACGTGAGATGAAACAACTCCCGCTTTCGTCATGACTGGCTCGATGGTCGCTGCATGGTGCCCCTTCGATGGTCGGATTGTGCCAATAATCGAATACGCATGGGTGACGCTGAACATTGAGCCCATGGCGCTTGACCTTCCTGTATCGAACGCGCCATGGCATTGGCCCGACAGGATGCGATACTCGCACCATCAATCGCGAGCATCGAACTGGAGCTGCCTCGCACCCTTTACAAAGGTGGCAGGGCCGCTCGAAATGGGTGCCGTTCGCCGGCAATACTGTCGAGGCGAAGCGCCCATTACACGCTTGAACGCCGTGCTGAACGCGCTTTCCGATTCGTAGCCGAGCGACAAGGAGATGACGGATACCGGATCGCTGGAATTTTCCAGCTTGTCCCCCGCCAGCAGCATGCGCCAGCGCGTCACATACTCCATGGGTGCCACTCCCACCGTCTCCTTGAATTTCTGGGCGAACGCCGAGCGCGACATGCAGGCGTGTCCGGCCAGCGCTTGCAAGGTCCAGCGGTACGCCGGGTCGGCATGAATCGCGCTGATGGCCGGACCCAACTGCTTGTCCGCCACGCCGAACAGCCATCCCGCACCATCTGCTTCGCCCTTGGCGACATGCAGTCGCAGGGCCTGAATCAGCATCATGTGGGCGAGGTGCTGGGCGATCAAAGAGCTGCCGGCCTGTGGGGCGTGCAGTTCCAGCATCATCCGTTCCACCGACCAGCGCAGTGCGGCCTGTTCCGACTCGTTGTGGATATGCACGATGGGCGGCAGCATGCCCATCAGGATGCCGGCATGCCCGCCGCTGACGCCGAAACGGCTGCCGACGAGGAAGAAGTCACCTCCGCCGTTAATTTTCACGACGGCGCCAGGGCGCGGCGGGGGAAGTAGTTGCTGGACGGCTCCGGTGCTAGCGCCAAGTCGCTCGCCAGGCGGAACGGACGTCCGCTCGGCAGGACGAAGCAGTCGCCTCGTTTCAGATGCGCGGCGTCAGGAACGCCATCGACGACCAGCCAGCATTCCCCGGTCACCACTGCGTAGCACCTGATGAGCTTGTTCTGGTCAGGGAACTGGATCGACCAGGTTCCCCCGGCATCCACGCCCGAAGATACGTAGCTGCGCGGCTTCAACAGCGAAAGAACATCTGAGAGCGGATCCATGGCATTCCCTGGACGATTGCAAAGATAAGGGGAACTTTATCGTATAGATAGCACAGCCACATTATGGCCTCGCAGACGAACTCGCAGCTGCTGGCGCAGCGATAAGGCGCTGACTGGGCAAGCCACAGGCTATGTGCGAGTCACCGGCGGCGGGTAGTAGGCGAGTGTAAGGGTGTAAGTGCGTTGTCTGGCGCCGCCGTCATGGACGATCGCAAAAGAAGTCCGGCTCATCTCGCATGGTTCGTATCGTTCAGGCCGCCTATTGTCGGAGCAACGGTGTACAGCGGACCCGCGGCCCACATGAGTGCAAGCGTGATCTAGCGAAGTCGGACATGAAGCATGGACGACGGTGCCCCGCATGCCCAGCAGGCTTTGCCTGTCACAAGCGTCGGACTCCACACCATCGTCCACTACCGGTGCCGCGACATCATGCAAAACAGTTGTTCGAGCCTCCACGCCCGATTGCCCGGATTGTCCTCTTCGACCTCATGCGCGATATGCGCTTCGCCCTCGGCCCTACATGCCTTCCGGGGCGCCGATGGGTACCCACCGGTACGCGCCGCGGTGCGGTCGGTTCTTTCGCTGACGCTCGCCTATCTGCTTGCCGCATGCGACAGCGCATCCGAGGATGACGGAACGAATCAGCCCGCCTCGGCAATGCGAGTGACCGTGGGCGTGGCTGAGCCGGCCGCGTTCGGCGAACGCTTCTCCCTATCGGGCACCCTGACCGCCGAACGTCAGGCGCGGCTGTCGGCACGCGTCGACGGGCTGGTTTCGCGTGTGCATGTCGATGCTGGTGCTCATGTCGAGGCCGGACAGGTACTGCTCGAGCTCGATCCGGCCATCTCCCGCCAGGTGCTGCTGCGCACGCGTGCGGAAGCAGCGGAGGCCGCCGCTTCCGTGCGCGAGGCCGAGCGCCTGGTCACCGAGGCGCAGCTGCTCGTCACGCACAACGCTATCGCCGCCACAGAGCTAGGGGCGCGAACCTCTGCCCTGGCGCTCGCTCGAGCGGCGGAAGAGTCCGCCCGCGCCAGTGCACGCGAGCAGGAGGAGATCGTCGCCCGGCATGCACTGCCGGCGCCGTTTGCCGGCGTGATCGCTGAAAAGCTCGCAGAGGCCGGGGAGTGGGTTCAGCGTGGCACGCCGGTGCTGGCGCTGGTAGCGACCGACCGTGTTCTCCTAGATATACGCGTGCCGCAGGAGCGCTTTGGTCAAATCGATGATGGTGCGCAGTTCCGCGTTTTCGCTGATGCGGTTGGTAGCGCGCCTTTGCCGGCGCGCGCAGCGGCGCGGGTACCGGTCACCGATCCCGGCGCGAGAACCTTTCTGCTGCGGCTGCTGGTGGATGATCCCCAAGGCCGACTACTCCCCGGCACTTCCGCCCGTGCCGAAATCTCACTCTTGCCAACCCGCGGCACAGTGGCTATCAGCCGTGACGCCTTGCTGCGCCAGCCCGACGGTAGCCACAGCGTCTATGTAATCGAAGACGACGGAGACCAACCCGTGGCGCGCAGGCGCACCGTGCAGATGCTCTATGGGCGCAATGGCCGGGTCGCTATCGTCGACGACAGCGTTAGAGAAGGGGAACGGATCGTCATCCGTGGCAACGAGGCCTTGGCCGATGGCCAGTCCGTAGAAGTGGTAGAGCGCTGAGCAATGGTATTCGGACGCGTTCTTCAACACAGCACCCTGATCGCCGTTGCGGTCCTGATCATGTGTATACTGGGCGTCAGCGCCGCGCTGCGTGTACCGGTGCAGATGATTCCGGACTTGGAAGTACGCACCATCAGCGTGGACACGCGCTGGCCCGGTGCCTCGCCGCGGGATGTCGAGCAAGACATCCTGATCGAACAGGAACAGTATCTGCGCTCCTTGCCCGGTCTACGCCGCATGGTTTCGATCGCCAGCACTGGGCAGGCCACCATCGAGCTGGAGTTTCCCTTCGGCGCCGATATCAACGAGGCCCTGATCCGCACCAACAATGCGCTGAGCCAGGTATCCGGCTACCCGGAGAACGTCGATGCGCCGGCGCTGACCATGATCTCCTCGTCCAACCAGCCCTTTATGTACTTCCGCGTCGGCCCGCGCGGCGAAAGCGGCGCCAGTCTGGACCTGGCGATGATGCGTAGCTTCCTCGAAGACGAGGTACGGCCGCGCCTGGAACGTGTCGATGGCGTCTCCTTGGTGGAGATCCGTGGTGCTGAAGAACGGCAGGTGCGCATCGAAGTCGATCCGTATCGCCTGGCCGAACGCGGACTGGACATGAGCGACCTACGCAACGCGCTGCGCGCGCGCAACATCGACCGCTCCGCGGGCGACCTGGACAGCGGAAAGCGCAGCGTACTGGTGCGCACAGTCGGCCGCTTCCGCGAGCCTGCCGACATCGGTGCGCTGATCATCGCCGAGCACGACGGCGCTCTGGTGCGGCTGTCCGATGTGGCCGACCTGCAACTCAGCCACCATGAACTGCGTTCCCTTTCGTACTACAACGGATTGCCGGCGTTGATCCTCTCGGTTCAGCGCGAGACCGGTTCTAACGTTGTACAAACCAAGAACGCCATGCTGCCAGCGGTCGATGCCGTCAACACCGAGGTCTTGGCGCCGCTGGGTCTGGAGATGACGCTTGTCAACGAGGACGCGCGCTACGTGGAGGAGTCCGTCGCCAACGTCTGGAACAACCTTCTGCTAGGCACGCTGCTGGCGACGCTGGCGATGTACTGCTTCCTGCGCTCTGCCCGCAGCACGTTCGTTGGCGTCATCGCCATTCCGATCTGCACCATTGCCGCCTTCATCGGCCTGCTGCTGGCCGGCCGCACGCTCAATGTGATCTCGATGGCCGGCGTGGCCTTCGCCATCGGTATGACGCTGGACAATACCATCGTCGTGCTGGAGAGCATCGACCAGGCACGGCGGAGAGGCCTCAAGCCCTTCGAAGCTGCCGTAGAGGGAGTGAGTCGGGTCTGGCCCGCCGTGCTGGCCTGCACGTTGACCACCGTACTGGTGTTCGCGCCTACGCTGTTCATCCAGCAGGAAGCCGGGCAACTCTACTCGGATATCGCCATCGCCATATCCGCCTCGATCCTGGCGTCGATGGCGGTTGCGGTGACGGTGCTTCCTACTATGGCGGCACGGCTGCTACCGGCGTTGACACCCGCCGCGTCCGCGGGGAGCGGTGCATTCGAGCGAATGGGCCGCGTTATTGGCAGGGCGTACCGTACCCCGACGCGGCGGGCCGCGATCCTGCTTGGGACGCTGTGCGCATCGGTGTTGGCCGTGGTATGGCTGACGCCGCCGGCTGAATATCTGCCGGAGGGCGAAGAGGCGCGGGTGTTCTCTCGTATGATAGCGCCGCCGGGCTACAACCTGGCGGAGATGGAGGGCATCGCGCAGGTTCTGATTTCGGAGTTGCAGCAGCGCCTCGAAGACGACCCGGCCCGTTTCCACCGCGGCGAGACGGACGTGCCCGCCATGCGATTCTTTTCGATGTTCGTCGATGCTCAGGGCATCAGCGTCATCACCGACCCCAAAGATCCCGTCGACCTGCAGGCATTGATGACCGCGCTTGAAGCGCGCTTCACGGCTTGGCCGGGCATGCGAGCGTTCGCCTCGCGCGGCTCCATCATCTCAAGCAACGACGGTGGCACGCGCAGCATCAACCTGAACATATCCGGCACTGATCTCGGGCAGATCTATCAGGTGGCCGGCCGTGCCTACGCGCGTGCCGAGATCCTGTTCGACGGCGCGCAGGTAGGCTCTGAGCCCAGCTCGCTCAGTCTGGACCAGTCACTACTGGAAGTGCGGCCGCGCTGGGAGCGCCTGGCAGAGGTCGGTCTGGATGCGGAACGCTTCGGCTATTCGGTGGCGGCGCTGAGCGATGGTGCCTTCGCCGACGAGATGATCTTGGATGATCGTCGGGTGGACATCTATCTGTTCAGCCGCGCGGGCAGGGACCAACGGGCGGATCTCCTTCGCGAGCTGCCGATCGCAACGCCGTCGGGGGCGGTGCTTCCGCTGTCCGCGCTGGCCGACCTGCACGAGGCCGCCGATACCGACAGCATCCGCAGGCTGGATGGCCGCCGTACGGTTACGCTAAACATCGTGCCTCCGCGCTCAGTGGCGTTGGAAACGGGTGTCGAGCGGGTACGCAGCGAGCTGATCGAGGCCATGGTCGCCGCTGGTGAGGTTCCACATGGCATCGCGATGAACATCACCGGTGCCAGCGACCAGTTACAGGCAACGCGTGAGGCGGTCACTGGCAATTTCCTGATCGCGATACTGCTGTGCTATCTGATGCTGGTAGCGATCTTCCGCCACTGGGGGCGGCCACTGTTCGTCATGGCCACGATCCCGCTCGGGCTGGCCGGCGGGATCGTCGGACTGGCGATGCTCAACGGCATCGGCGCCGTCTTCGGCATCCACCAGCCGTTCGACATGATCACGCTGCTCGGCTTCCTGGTGCTGCTAGGTGCCGTGGTCAACAACCCGATCCTGATCGTCCAGGAGATGTACAAGCGATTGGAGGAAGGCGCCGAGTCGATCGCCTCGGCGGTAGACGATGCGGTGCGCATCCGCTTGCGGGCGATCCTGATGTCGAGCCTGACGACCATCCTGGGCGTGGCGCCGCTGGTGCTGGTCCCCGGTGCTGGTACCGAACTCTATCGGGGTTTGGGCGCCATCGTGATGTTCGGCATCGCGTTCTCCACTGTCGTCACGCTGACCTTCCTGCCCAGCCTGATGGTGGCGACGCTGGCGCTGCAGGCGCGTGTCGGTGCGCGTTTAGGCTCTCGCCTGGGAGGTCTTCCTGCGAACGGATGATCCGGGGCGCAAGCGTGCCGCGCATAGGAGCGTCATTCCTCCCAGGATCCTGGGCGGCACCGTGGCCGCCTGGCTGTATGCCTGTCTCGCCGCGCCTGCGACCCGCGCGAACGAGATCGGCCCACCGGCGACCGTTGGGCCGGCCACGGAGTCGGCCTGGCAGCACTGCCGACAGTTGGACGGCCGTGACGCGCGCCTCGCCTGCTTTGACCACTGGGCGCGACAACAGACTGAGGCTGCAGCTGCCGAGCCGGCTACGTTGTCTCGGGTGCAGCCCAGCGAAGTGCCGAGCGATGACACTCCAGTCACCCGCGTGGCGTCAGCCAGCCCGGCCGGTGACTGCCGTGACGGCCGGTACTCTGCCTTGTCGCGGTTCTGGGAACTCGAAGCCGGTACTGATTGTGGAACCTTCGGAGTCCGCGGCTACCGGCCGTTGAGTATGTCGATCTCAACGGCGACCCACCGTCCCGAGATGCCTGCTTCGCTGGGCGGACGGGCCGTCGAGCGCGCGGACTATCAGGCCAGTGAGGCGCGTATAGGCCTGTCGCTGCGCACCAAGGTCGCCCAGAACCTTTTGACGCGCCACGACATCAAGCAGGACTCACTGTGGTTTGGCTATAGCCAGCAATCGACCTGGCAATTGTTCAACGAGGATATCTCTCGGCCATTCCGCAGCACCGACCACGAGCCGGAAATCATGTACGTGTACCCGACTGACCTCGGCCTGCCCGGCGGCTGGCGCCTTCGCTATGCCGGCGCGGGCGTGGTTCACCAATCGAATGGGGAGTCGGAGCCGCAGTCGCGCAGTTGGAACCGTGCTTACCTGATGGGCGGTATGGAAATCGGCGATCGCTACCAGATCAACGGCCGCATCTGGCACCGGATTAGGGAAGCTCCCGCGAATGACGACAATCCGGACATCGCGGATTACATCGGCCGGGCCGAGATAACGGGACGTTGGAGTCCCGGCCGGTCGAACGCCTTCGATGCAACGCTGCGTAGCAACTTGCGCAGCAACGGACATGGATCGATTCGCCTCGAGTGGTTCAAGGTCATCGGCGATCCGGCCACGAGCAACCTGCGCTTGCATACCCAGTTGTTCCACGGATACGGCGACACACTGGTCGACTACAACCGCAGTCGCACAGTGTTGAGCAGTGGCTTGAGCCTCGTGGATTTTTGAGAGAAACCTTTTGCGTTTGTCCGACTCTGGCTCCGCGTGTCGATGGACGATCGCGAAGATTAAACAGACTTCGGCACATAGATCGTACAAGCGTCGTTTTCTAGTCTTTGTAACAGGTCGGCATCACATCGATGCCGTCTGGCCAAAGAGGTGACGTATGGTCAACAAAGCAGATCCCGATTTTGTAGGCGATGCACGGCGGCAGTCCGAGCACGGTATCGACAGACGCCGCTTTCTGGGCGGTCTGGTGCTGGGCGCCGGTGCCGGTATGCTTGCGAGCCTTGGCGCTCCGCGCTTTTCACATGCTGCCTCGACGTCCATGCGCAACAGGATCGTCGTGACCGCTCCGACGGGCAACATCGGCCATCAGGTTCTCCACAACCTGCTGGACAGTGATGCCCTGCACAGCGGCGTCTCGATCCGGGTAATCGCGCGCGACCCCTCGCGTCTTCCCACCGCAACGCGAGGGCGCATCGAGGTCGTGCAGGGCTCTCACGGGGACTCCGCGGTCGTCGACGAAGCATTCAAAGACGCAGACACCGTTTTCTGGTTGTGCCCTGCAGACCCAACTGCCGAAAGCGTCATGGCGGCCTATGTGGGATTCACCCGTCCGGCCTGCGAAGCCATCACGGCGCATGGCGTCCGCCGCGTGGTCGGTATTTCCGCGCTGGGGCGCGGTACGCCGATGGCCGCCAGCGCTGGGTACGTCACCGCGTCGCTGGCGATGGATGACCTAATCGCGGGCACGGGTGCGGACTTCCGTGCGCTGACCATGCCGTCGTTCATGGACAACATTGCCCGCCAAGCCAAACCGATCCGCGATCAGGGCGTGTTCTTCCTGCCGATCGATGGCGACCGCAAGCTGCCGGCGGTGGCCACTCGCGACATCGCCTCGGTGGCCGCCAGCCTGCTGCTCGACACCTCATGGAGCGGGCGCAGCGAAGTGCCGGTGCTCGGTCCAGAAGACCTGTCCTTCAACGAGATGGCGAGCATCATATCCGACGTGCTGGGCAAGCCCGTGCGCTACCAGCAAGTCAGTTTCGAGGCCTACAAGGCCGGCTTCGTCCAGCGCGGCATGTCGGAGGCCATGGCCCAGGGCATGACCGACATGGCCAGGGCCAAGAACGAGGGGCTCGACAGCGCCGTGCAGCGCACGCCGGCAAGCCGTACCCCGACCAGCTTCCGACAGTGGTGCGAAGACGAGTTGAGGCCCGTTGTTCTCCGCTAGCGACACACACCGACCCCGAGGCGAATCGGACGCTGCTTGCCCACGCACGCAACATCATCCTACTCAGCACGCCGTTGCAGCCGACACTGATGCGTGCTGTCCGGACTGCGCGTGTAGCCTGTCCGTCGAAGAGCGCAGCGATGTCCCGCGACGAAACCTGCCAGCCCAGAAATGAGATACGGGCTAAAGCGGGGACTGAAATTGCCGCAAACGAAAAAGCCCGTCATTGCGACGGGCTTGAATCGTTAATTTATGGTGGGCCCACACGGACTCGAACCGTGGACCAAAGGATTATGAGTCCTCTGCTCTAACCAACTGAGCTATAGGCCCCAGAAGGCCGGCGGATTATACCGGCGAGGGGAGGGAGCGCCAACAGACGAGGGCGTGTTCTGGGTGCATAAACAAAGAAACCCCGGCCAGAGCCGGGGTTTCTTTGATGCCAATGACGTTTTTTATTCGTCGAGGAAGGAGCGCAGATGCTCGCTTCGTGTCGGATGGCGAAGCTTGCGCAGTGCCTTGGCCTCTATCTGACGGATACGTTCGCGGGTGACATCGAACTGCTTGCCGACCTCTTCAAGGGTGTGGTCGGTGTTCATGTCGATGCCGAAACGCATGCGGAGCACCTTGGCTTCACGGGCTGTAAGGCCGGAAAGCACCTCGCGAGTGGCTTCCTTGAGGCTCTCCACCGTTGCAACGTCGATCGGCGATTGCATGGCCGAGTCTTCGATGAAATCGCCGAGGTGCGAATCTTCGTCATCACCGATTGGCGTTTCCATGGAGATCGGTTCCTTGGCGATCTTCAACACCTTGCGGATCTTGTCCTCAGGCATCTCCATGCGCTCGCCCAGCTCCTCCGGCGTGGGCTCGCGACCCATTTCCTGCAGCATCTGGCGGGAAATACGGTTGAGCTTGTTGATCGTCTCGATCATGTGCACCGGGATGCGGATGGTCCGCGCCTGGTCGGCAATGGAGCGCGTGATCGCCTGACGAATCCACCAGGTGGCGTAGGTCGAGAACTTGTAGCCGCGACGGTATTCGAACTTGTCCACCGCCTTCATCAGGCCGATGTTGCCTTCCTGGATCAGGTCGAGGAATTGCAGGCCGCGGTTGGTGTACTTCTTGGCGATGGAGATGACCAGGCGCAGGTTGGCCTCGACCATTTCCTTCTTCGCGCGGCGGGCCTTCGCTTCGCCGATCGACATGCGACGGTTGATGTCCTTGATGTCGGCAATCGCCAGCGCGCTCTCTTCTTCGAGGGCGAGCAGTTTTTCCTGACAACGCTGGATGTCTTCCTTGCGTGCAGCAATCGCTTCGGCGTACTTGGCCTTGCCGTTGGCAAGCTGCTCGGCCCAGCTCAGGTCGGTTTCGTTGTTCGGGAACTGCCGCAGGAAGTCGGCGCGCGGCATGCGGGCATCACGCACACAGATCTGCATGATGGCGCGTTCCTGGGCGCGAACCTGATTCAGGGCGTTGCGAACTCGCTCGACCAGCGCATCGTACTGCTTGGGGATGAGCTTGATCGGCATGAACAGCGTGGCCAGCTCCTGCAGGGCTTCGTTGGCCTGCTGGCTGCCTCGGCCATGCTTTTTCAGGGCGCTTTTTGGCGACCTCGAGCTGTTCGGCTACGGCACCGAAGCGGACGCGTGCGACTTCCGGGTCCGGACCGCCATCGCCTTCTTCCTCTTCGCTGTCGCTTTCGTCCTCGTCTTCGTCGTCCTTGTCGTCATCGGCCGGCTTGGCGGTGGCCTGCGGCGCGACCGGCTCGACTTCCTGGGGCGCAGCCGCGCCGTCATCGTCAGGGTCGATGTAGCCACTGAGAATGTCGGACAGGCGACCACCTTCGCTGGTGACGCGCTCATAGTCGGCGAGAATGCTGTCGACGGTACCGGGGAAATGGGCGATGGCGCCCATGACTTCGCGGATGCCTTCCTCGATGCGTTTGGCGATTTCGATCTCGCCTTCGCGGGTCAGCAGTTCCACGGTGCCCATTTCGCGCATATACATGCGCACAGGATCGGTGGTGCGGCCGATGTCGGTCTCGACAGCAGCCAGGGCGGCTGCTGCCTCCTCGGCGGCGGCTTCATCGGTATCGGCTTCGGCCAGCAACAGGGCATCGGCATCCGGGGCAACCTCGAATACATTGATACCCATGTCGTTGATCATGCGAATGATGTCTTCCACCTGTTCCGGATCGGAAATATCCTCCGGGAGGTGGTCATTGACCTCGGCGTAAGTCAGGTAACCCTGCTCACGGCCACGCTGGATCAATTCTTTGAGACGAGACTGCTGTTGCGCTTTTCCGGACATATAACCCTATCCACTGACGGTTCTGGCGGGCTGAAAACAAGCTGAGCATTATAGCTGAGCAAGGACCTCACGCGCCAGTTGAGGTCGATATAGCGGTTGCCGAGCCGCGGCTCAGTAGGTTGCGTAGCTGGTCTTTCTCTTCCGCACTCAGTTCACCCTGGCGTGCCTTGCGCAGCAGTGTTTCCAGGCTGCGTTCGCGTTGCCGGGCGGCTAAGGACGTTATGGTGTCGAAAAACTGCTGTTCAAGGTTGTCGGCCGATATCAGCCATTCTTTCTCGGCCAGGGCGCGTAAAAGGCGCCCTTGGTCGGTTCCATGCCATCGGGCGATCAGCTGCAGGCTCCTCAGCTTCGGATTCTTCTGGAGCGTGCCGAGCAAGGCCACGAGCAACTGGGCGTAGGTGTCGTCTTCCGCGGCGAAATGGCTGACATCCTCGACCTTCTGCGCGAGTTCGGGATGGTGCAGCAGGGTGCGCAAGGTGGTCAGCGTGGGCGGCTCGACCGTCGTTGGCTTTCGCGGTGCACGTGTTGTTAAGTCTGGACGCTGGCCAGGTTTGTTCCAGTCCTTTTTCCATTCCTTCTTGCCGCCGCGTTTCGGCTGGCTGGCTTCAGGCGGCGGGTAGTAATCCGCTTCGTCGTAAGCCGAGCTGGTGTCGTAGTAAGCGCTGCCATCGAAGTCGGACGGCGCGCTGGGGGCGGTGGCCGGCGGCGACTGCAGCGCTTCGCCATGAAGGCCCGTGATGTCGCTGAGGCGTTTGCGCATCAGGGCCCGCAGGTTTGCACCGGGGATCTTTTCGATGAGCGGTGCGGCCAGAGTGGCAAGATGCGCTTTGCCTTCCAGTGAGCGTGGGTCCGCTTCTTCGCTCAGTTGCTGGAAGAAATAGTCGGCCAGCGGTTGGGCTTGCTGCTGGATGCGCGCCAGAAATGCATCCGTGCCTTCGCGGCGAACCAGGCTGTCCGGGTCTTCGCCTTCGGGCAGAAACAGGAAGCGGGCACGGCGACCGTCCTGCAGATTCGGCAGTGCCGCTTCGAGGGCGCGCCAGGCGGCCTTGCGCCCCGCACCGTCGCCATCGAAGCAGAACAGCACGCTCGGCACGATGCGGAACAGGCGCTTGAGGTGCTCGTCACTGGTGGCGGTGCCCAGTGTGGCGACGGCGTTGCGCAAGCCCTGTTGGGCCAGGGCGATGACATCCATATAGCCTTCGACCACCATGATCTCGTCGAGATCGCGGTTCGCCTTGCGCGCCTCGTACAGCCCGTAGAGCTCCTGGCCCTTGTGAAAGACAGGAGTTTCCGGAGAGTTGAGATACTTGGGCTTGTCGTCACCGAGCACGCGCCCGCCGAAGGCGATCACACGGCCGCGGCTGTCGCGTATCGGGAACATCACCCGGTCGCGGAAGCGGTCGTAGCTGCGGCCGGTTTCGGTGTTCTCGATCAGCAGTCCGGCGTCGATCATGGCCCTTTGCTGGAGCCCGTCGCCGCCCAGGTGTTTCATCAGGTTGTCCCATCCGGGAGGGGCGAAACCGAGCCCGAAGTCGCGTGCGATCACCCCGGACAGGCCGCGGCCCTTGAGGTATTCGACCGCGGCTTTGCGGGCCGGGTGATCTTTGAGCGCCTGGCGATAATACTCGGCGGCCGCCTCGAGCAGCGGATACAGCGGTGAGTCGACGGGTTGACGTGGCTTGCGCCCCGGGCCGCCTTCCTCGCGCGGAACCTCCATGCCGGCGCGCTTGGCCAGCTCCTCGACCGCCTGGGGAAATTCCAGGTTGTCGTGATCCATGATGAAGCCGAGCGCGTTGCCGCCTGCGCCACAACCAAAGCAGTAGTAGAACTGCTTGTCCGGGCTGACGCTGAAGGAAGGCGTCTTTTCCTGGTGGAACGGGCAACAGGCGGTGTAGTTCTTGCCCGATTTCTTCAGTTGCACGCGCGAACTCACCACCTCGACGATATCGGAGCGGTTGAGGAGGTCGTCAATGAAGGATTGCGGTATCAGGCCGGCCATAGGGGTATGACAATACGCTCGCGCTGTTCGGGCCGGAATGAAAAAAACTCCGACCATTCGCCGGCCGGCGAAGCGGAGTCTATCTCAAACGCAAAGCCCGGCATGTGCCGGGCTTGATGCAGCTTCAGCTGTACGGGATCAGTACAGGCGAACGCTACGGCGCTGCTCGCGCTGAACCTTCTTGGCGTGGCGCTTGACTGCGGCAGCAGCTTTACGCTTGCGCTCGGCAGTGGGCTTCTCGTAGAACTCACGGCTGCGGACTTCAGCCAGTACACCGGCTTTTTCGCAAGAACGCTTGAAGCGACGCAGAGCTACGTCGAATGGTTCGTTCTCTTTGACTTTAACGTTGGGCATCCAGGACGTACCTTCACTTGTTTACCGGTTCAACGCGCTTCGGCAAATTCGCGAGCACGCTGGTTTTAAGGGTTGCGGATGTTAACGCCTTGCCGTCGGGAATGCAAAAGCCCCCCGGTCGAAAAGCGCTGGCCGGTCGCGGGCCGCGGCTATTAATATGCGCGGCTTCATTCGCTTCCATGAAAGGTTGTGCCCATGCTGGTGCTGGGGCTTGAAACTTCCTGCGACGAGACGGGCGTCGCGCTGTACGACAGCGAGCAGGGCTTGCTGGCCGACGCGCTATTCAGCCAGATCGACCTCCACCGCGTCTATGGTGGCGTGGTGCCGGAGCTGGCATCGCGTGACCACGTCAAGCGTATGCTGCCGCTGATCCGCCAGGTGCTCGAAGAGGGCGGGCGCCAAGCGGGCCGGATTGACGCGATTGCCTACACGGCTGGGCCAGGGTTGGTTGGTGCGCTGCTGGTCGGCGCGTCCTGCGCCCAGGCAATGGCCTTCGCCTGGGGCGTTCCGGCAGTCGGTGTGCATCATATGGAGGGGCATCTGCTGGCGCCGATGCTGGAGGCGCAGCCGCCGGCGTTTCCGTTCGTCGCCTTGCTGGTCTCGGGCGGCCATACTCAGCTGGTTCGTGTCGACGGTATTGGCCAGTACGAGCTGCTGGGCGAGTCCATTGACGATGCCGCGGGCGAGGCGTTCGACAAGACCGCCAAGCTGATGGGGCTGCGCTACCCGGGTGGGCCGGAGATCGCCGCCCTCGCCCAGCGGGGCACTCCGGGGCGTTTCGTCTTCCCCCGGCCGATGACGGATCGCCCAGGCCTGGACTTCAGCTTCAGCGGCCTGAAAACCTCGACCTTGACCACCTGGCAGCAATGCCGCAGCGCAGGCGACGACGGCGAGCAGACCCGCTGCGACATCGCGCTCGCCTTCCAGCAGGCGGTGGTGGATACCCTGACCATCAAGTGCCGCCGGGCGCTGCAGCAGACTGGCCTGAACAGCCTGGTCATCGCCGGCGGCGTGAGCGCCAACCTGTCGCTGCGCGAGAGCCTGGAAAGCATGCTAGGCGAGCTGAACGGCCGGGTGTTCTATGCGCGACCGCGCTTCTGCACGGACAACGGGGCGATGATCGCCTATGCCGGTTGCCAGCGCCTCTTGGCCGGGCAGCAGGATGGCCCGCAGATTACCGTCCAGGCGCGCTGGCCGATGGAAACCCTGGCGGCGATCTGATCCGGGTTCAGAAATGTCGCTCTCGACCGGCATGCAGGTCGCGCAGGTTGCTACGGTGGCGCCAGACGATCAGGCAGGACAGCAACGCCATCGGCCCAAGGGCGGCGGGTTGTTGCCACGCCAGCAGAGGCAGGCAGAGGGGCAAGGCGACGAGCGCCGCGAGCGAGCTGGTGCGGGTCAGCCGGATCGTGACCAGCCAAGCGCCGATGGCCAGCAGGGCGGCTGGGGGATAGAGACCAAGAAGCGTACCGGCCGCCGTGGCGACGCCCTTGCCGCCTCGAAAGCGAAAGAACAGCGGGTAGAGATGGCCGATCACCGCGGCCAGGGCGATCCAGGCCTGTTCTTCGATCGACAGGCCGAGCCATCGGGCCAGCAGGATCGGTAGCAACCCCTTGAGGACATCGCCGAGCAGCGTGGCGATCGCCAACCGCTTACCCGCCAGCCTTAGCATGTTGGTGGCGCCGGGATTTCCCGATCCGCTGGCGCGAGGATCAGGCGCGCCGGTCAGACGACTGAGTACAATGGCGAACGACAGTGAACCAAGCAGATAGGCGAACAGCGTCAGTTGCCAGAACATGGCATCCATCCGGGGCGGCGAGCCCTTGAGTCTAGCGGCCGCGCGATGCGTTGTCGTGCGGTGGGAGAAAGTTGCGTGGATAGGGTTTTCATCGAAGGGCTGGAAGTGGATACGCTGATCGGCGCCTATGACTGGGAGCGCGGCATTCGGCAGTGCCTGCGTCTGGATCTGACTCTGGGCTGGGACATTCGTCCCGCCGCGGCGGGTGACGACCTGGCCAAGGCGCTGGACTATGCGGCCGTCACCCAGGCTATCGATCGCTTTGCCGCATCGTCTCGCTTCGAGCTCGTGGAGACCTTTGCCGAGCGGCTGGCGAGCACGCTGATGAAGGACTTCGGTATTCCCTGGCTGCGCCTGCGGGTGACCAAGCCGGGCGTGAATACCCGGGCGTCGGCGCTCGGCGTGGAGATCGAACGCGGATGTCTCTGACTCCCGTATTGCTCGGTCTGGGCAGCAATGCCCGGCGCGAGCACAACCTGACCGCTGGGCTGGATGCGCTGGCTGACCTGCTTGAGGAGATGCGCTGCTCGCCGGTCTTCGAAAGCCTGGCGGTGGGTTACAAGGGCGACAACTTCTACAACCTGGTCGTCGCCGGCGTGACCGAGCTGCCGTTGATGGAATTGGACCGACGGCTCAAGTTCATCGAGGCGGATAACGGCCGTTATGCCCCCGAGCGCAAGGGGCTGCCGCTGGACATTGATGTGCTCATGTACGGCGACCAGGTGGGTAACTTTCATGGCCTGGAGCTGCCGCGCCCGGAAATATTGATGAACGCCTTCGTGCTCTGGCCGCTGGCGCTGCTCGAGCCCGGACGTCGCGAGCCGCGTTCAGGGCAGTCTTTCGGGGATCTGTGGCGGGCCGCAGCGATCGACCAGCGCCTCTGGCCTGTCAGGTTTCGCTGGCGAGAAGGGGAGCTGACGCCGGCCTCGCTGATCGAGGCCTTTCCGCCCCCGTCAACGGCCTGAGCCGCCGCGTGTCAGAGGGCTCTATCGGCCTGGAATCGGCCAATGGCTTCGAGGCGTGCGCGCTTGAGTGCAGCACCCAGCGCCGCGCCTTTCAACCCTTCTTCCATCAGTGGCTTAACCTGGACGGCGCGGGCCGCGTCGGCGGCGTCACGTAGATAGACCGTCGCCGGGTTGAGGCCTTCATGGGCGAAGCGTCCGCGGGCGATCATGTCGCATGCCGCTAGAAACTGCTCGAAGCGCTCGGGGCGGCGATAGATGTCGAAGTGCTGGAGCAGATCAAACAGGGCTTCAGGTGCCAGCGCGGCAGGTTTCCGTGCCGCATGCTGAAAGTGGCCCACCAGCAACGCCAGCTCCTGGCAGTCGCGCGGCGCCTTGACGCGCTGGTTGAGCTCCTCGATGGCTTGGCCTGGCCTCTCGCTCTGCGGGTCCGCTTCTCCGAGTGGGTGCAGCAGGCAGGCCCACCGGACCGGTAGCGGCTGATCATGATCGGCGCACTGGCGCAGCGTTGCGAGCATGCCCGGCGTGGTGCCGGCTCGATCGTTGTCAAAGAGCGCGTCCAGCGGCGGAAAGAGTTCAGCCAGTGCGCCACAGTCACGCAGCATCTGAATGAACACATCCGGGCGAGGCTCCATCAGCGCGCGCGAAATCTCTTTCCAGCTCCGTTCCGGGGTCAGTGCCTGCAGTTCGCCGGAGCGAGCCAGTTGCCTCATGAGCGCCATGGTTTCGTCGGCGACGCGAAAGCCCAGCTCGGCATAGCGCGCGGCGAAGCGGGCTACGCGCAGCACGCGTAGCGGATCTTCGGCGAATGCAGGGGAAACATGGCGGAGCAGACGCGCGGCGAGATCGGCCTGCCCGCCGTAGGGGTCGATCACCTGGCCGTGCTCGTCCTCGGCCATGGCATTGATGGTCAGGTCGCGCCGGGTCAGGTCTTCTTCGAGCGTCACGTCGGGACTGGCGTAGAAGGTAAAGCCGCCATAGCCGCGCCCGCTCTTGCGCTCGGTGCGAGCCAGCGCATATTCCTCGCCGGTCTGCGGATGCAGGAACACCGGAAAGTCGGCGCCTACGGGCCGATAACCCTTTTCTTGCATCTCCTCTGCACGAGCGCCCACAACGACCCAGTCGACCTCGGTGACGGGGCGTCCCAGGAGCCTGTCGCGTACTGCGCCGCCTACTTTATAGATCCGCATGTGTCCTCCGTTGGCGCGGAGGATAAACGATGGGCCCCGTAAGGCGAACAGTGGAGGTGATTCAGTCGCTCCGCTGCCCGGCGCTTCAGATCGGTGGAAGCGCCAGGTTCATGCCGGCGAATTTGCCCTCCGGCTCGGAGTCGACCCGCGGCGGCATGTGGTGGGTGGACACGACTTTGTCGTCCTGCATCGATTGCAGGTGTACATCGAATCCCCAGAGCCGGTGCAGGTGCTTCAACACCTCGTCTGTGGAGTTGCCCAGCGGTTTGCGGTCGTGCTGCTGGTGGCGCAGCGTGAGGGAACGGTCGCCGCGCCGGTCCACGCTCCAGACCTGGACGTTGGGCTCGCGATTGCCCAGGTTGTACTGCGCCGCCAGCAGCTCGCGGATGGTGCGATAGCCGCCCTCGTCGTGAATCGCCGGGACCAGCAGTTCGTCCTTGCGGTCGTCGTCGAGGATGCTGAACAGTTTCAGATCGCGGATCACCTTGGGCGAGAGGAATTGCAGGATGAAGCTCTCGTCCTTGAAGTTGTTCATGGCGAATTTCACCGTCGTCAGCCAGTCGCTGCCGGCGATGTCCGGGAACCAGCGCTTGTCCTCCTCCGTCGGGTGCTCACAGATCCGGCGGATGTCCTGATACATGGCGAAGCCGAGGGTGTAGGGATTGATGCCGCTGTAATAGGGGCTGTCGAAGCCCGGCTGGTAGATCACGCTGGTGTGCGACTGGAGGAACTCCATCATGAAGCCGTCGGTGACCAGCCCTTCGTCGTAGAGATCGTTGAGCAAGGTGTAGTGCCAGAAGGTGGCCCAACCCTCGTTCATGACCTGGGTCTGACGCTGCGGATAGAAATACTGCGCGATCTTGCGCACGATCCGCACGATCTCGCGCTGCCAAGGTTCGAGCAGCGGGGCGTGCTTCTCGATGAAGTAAAGGATGTTTTCCTGCGGCTCTGCCGGGAAACGTTGCATGTCGGCCTGGCCGTCGCCCTTGTCCGCGCCCTTGGGAATGGTGCGCCAGAGGTCATTGATCTGCCGTTGCAGGTGCTCCTCGCGGTCCTTCTGCCGGCGCCGTTCTTCTTCGGCGGAGATCGGGTAGGGCCGCTTGTAGCGGTCGACGCCGTAGTTCATCAGGGCGTGGCAGGAGTCGAGCAGGTCCTCGACGGCGTCGATGCCGTGGCGCTCCTCGCATTGCATGATGTACTGCTTGGCGAACACCAGGTAATCGATGATCGAACTGGCGTCGGTCCAGGTGCGAAACAGGTAGTTGCCCTTGAAGAAGCTGTTGTGCCCGTAGCTGGCGTGGGCGATGACCAGCGCCTGCATCGTGATGGTGTTTTCCTCCATCAGATAGGCGATGCAGGGGTCTGAATTGATCACGATCTCGTACGCCAGCCCCATCTGGCCGCGCGAATAAGATTTCTCCGTGCTGAGGAAATGCTTGCCGTAGGACCAGTGGTGGTAGCCCAGCGGCATGCCGACCGAGGCGTAGGCGTCCATCATCTGCTCGGCCGTGATCACCTCGATCTGGTTGGGGTAGGTGTCCAGGGCGTAGCGCTCGGCGATGCGGCCGATCTCACGGTCGTAGGTGCGAATCAGGTCGAAGGTCCATTCCGAGCCGGTGGAGATGGGCTGTCGTTTCATGCTGCTTACCTCAGCTGGCCATGCGCCGCTGGAAGAGTTCGCGGAACACCGGGTAGATGTCACCTGCGGTCACCAGTTGCTGTTGCGCGAACGAATCACTGAAGGCTTCGGCTACCTGGTTGTATTCGTACCACAAGGCCTGGTGTTCGCGAGGCGTGATTTCGACATAGGTGAAGTATTGGACGAACGGCATGATCTGGTTGACCAGGATGTCGCGGCAGATGGGTGAATCGTCGTTCCAGTTATCCCCGTCGGACGCCTGCGCCGCGTAGATATTCCACTCGTTGACCGGGTAACGCTCGGCCATGATCTCCTGCATCATCTTCAGCGCGCTGGAAACGATGGTGCCGCCGGTTTCGCGCGAGTAGAAGAACTCTTCTTCGTCGACTTCCTTGGCGCTGGTGTGGTGGCGGATGAACACCACTTCGATCTTGTCGTAGTTCCGCTTGAGGAACAGGTACAAAAGGATGAAGAAACGCTTGGCGATATCCTTGGTGGCCTGGGTCATGGAGCCGGAAACGTCCATCAGGCAGAACATCACCGCCTTGGAGCTGGGGTTGGGATGCTTGACCAGCAGGTTGTATTTCAGATCGAAGGTGTCGAGGAATGGCACGCGTTTGATGCGCGCCTTCAGCCGTTCGATCTCCTCCTCGGTGGCCTTGATGTCGCCGAAGTTGTTCGGCTCCTCAAGACGCAGTCGCTCCAGCTCTGCCTTCAGTGTGCGCAGTTGTGCACGGCTGCTGCCAGACAGCGCAATGCGTCTGGCATGGGCCGAGCGCAGAGTGCGCACGATGTTGATGCGCGACGGGTTGCCCTCGTTGCTGATGCCGGCCCGCACGGTTTTGAAGGTATCGGTGCCGGTCAGGTGACGCTTGACCAGATTGGGCAGCTCCAGGTCCTCGAACATGAAATCGAGGAATTCTTCCTGGGTGATCTGGAAGACGAAGTCGTCCATGCCGTCGCCGCTGTTGCTGGCCTGGCCGGCGCCCTGGCCACCGCCGCCGCCCTGCGGTCTGGGGATGCGTTCGCCGGCAACGAACTCCTTGTTGCCCGGATGGACGATGGTCTGGCGGCCGCCGCGGCCGTGGTGCAGCACCGGCTCATCGATGTCGCGGCCGGGAATGCTGATCTGCTCGCCATGCTCCATGTCGGTGATGGAGCGCCGGCCGACGGCTTCCTCCACCGCCTTCTTGATATGCCCACGGTACCGCTGCAGGAAACGCTGGCGGTTCACGGTGCTCTTGTTCTTGCCATTCAGGCGACGATCAATCACGTAGCTCATAGGCCCTCCGGGCTTGGCTGAAACCATAGGCTTGAAGCTGGAAGCGCGCCGCGATGCTTCCAGCTTCAGGCTTCCAGCCACTTACTGCGATTTACGCACCCGCAGATACCATTCTGACAGCAGGCGAACCTGCTTCTCGGTGTAGCCACGCTCGACCATGCGCACGACGAAATCGTTGTGCTTCTTCTGGTCTTCCTTGCTCGCCTTGGCGTTGAAGCTGATGACTGGCAGCAGGTCCTCGGTGTTGGAGAACATCTTTTTCTCGATCACTACGCGCAGCTTCTCGTAGGACAGCCACGATGGATTCTTGCCGTTGTTGTTGGCCCGCGCGCGCAGCACGAAGTTGACGATCTCGTTGCGGAAGTCCTTCGGATTGCTGATGCCGGCCGGCTTCTCGATCTTTTCCAGTTCCTCGTTGAGCGCCACGCGATTGAGGATCTCGCCGGTTTCCGGATCGCGGTATTCCTGATCCTGAATCCAGAAATCCGCATACAGCACGTAGCGGTCGAAGATGTTCTGCCCGTACTCGCTGTAGGACTCGAGGTAGGCAGTCTGGATCTCCTTGCCGATGAACTCGATGTAGCGCGGCGCCAGGTACTCCTTGATGAAGCGCAGGTAGCGCTCGCGCACCTCGGCCGGGAACTGTTCCTGCTCGATCTGCTGCTCCAGGACGTAGAGCAGGTGCACCGGGTTCGCCGCGATCTCGTGCGGGTCGAAGTTGAAGACCTTGGACAGAATCTTGAAGGCGAAACGAGTGGATAGACCGTTCATGCCTTCGTCGACACCGGCGGTGTCGCGGTATTCCTGAATCGACTTGGCCTTGGGATCGGTATCCTTGAGGTTTTCGCCGTCATACACGCGCATCTTCGAGTAGATATTCGAGTTTTCCGGTTCCTTCAGACGGCTGAGTACGGAGAACTGCGCCAGCATCTTCAGCGTGTCCGGTGCGCAGTGCGCCTTGGCCAGCGAGCTGTTGGCCAGCAACTTGTCATAGATCTTGATTTCGTCCGAGACGCGCAGGCAGTAGGGCACCTTGACGATGTAGATGCGGTCGATGAACGCCTCGTTGTTCTTGTTGTTGCGGAAGCTGTGCCACTCCGACTCGTTCGAGTGCGCCAGCAGGATGCCGCTGTAGGGAATCGCGCCCAGGCCCTCGGTACTGTTGTAGTTGCCCTCCTGGGTCGCCGTCAGCAGCGGATGCAGGACCTTGATCGGTGCCTTGAACATCTCGACGAATTCCATCAGGCCCTGGTTGGCCCGGCACAGCGCGCCCGAGTAGCTGTAGGCATCGGCATCGTTCTGCGGGAATTCCTCCAGCTTGCGGATATCCACCTTGCCGACCAGCGCGGAAATGTCCTGGTTGTTCTCGTCTCCCGGTTCGGTCTTGGCGACGGCGATCTGGTTGAGGATCGAGGGGTAGAGCTTGACCACGCGGAATTGGCTGATATCGCCGCCGAATTCCTGCAGGCGCTTGGTGGCCCAGGGTGACATGATCGAGGTGAGGTAGCGGCGCGGGATGCCGTAGTCTTCCTCGAGGATGTCGGCGTCCTCTGCAGGATTGAACAGCCCGAGGGGCGATTCGAATACCGGCGAGCCCTTGATGGCGTAGAAGGGCACCTTCTCCATCAATTGCTTGAGCTTTTCGGCCAGGGATGACTTGCCGCCGCCTACCGGGCCGAGCAGATAGAGGATCTGTTTCTTCTCTTCCAGCCCCTGCGCGGCGTGACGGAAGTACGACACGATCTGGTCGATGCAGTCTTCCATGCCGTGGAAATCCTCGAACGCCGGGTAGCGACGGATCACCTTGTTGGAAAAGATGCGCGACAGGCGTGGATCGGCGGAAGTGTCCACCAGTTCCGGTTCACCAATCGCCATCAGCAGGCGCTCCGCGGCGGTGGCGTAGGTGCTCCGGTCTTCCTTGCACAGATCGAGATATTCCTGAAGCGAATATTCTTCCTGGCGGGTCGCTTCGAATCGTTGCTGGAAATGGCTGAAAATGCTCATTGACTTCACCTCGGACGATGCTCGGAGCCGGTGTTGTCATCAGGCATTCAGGTACCGGCCGACTATCGGCCCTTGGAGTCCCCCCGAACACCTAATGGTCGAAACCTGAGGCCTCTAGCCGAAAGCGGCTTCCATTTGTTTGGATGGCCTGAACTCAAGGATAGTTCGGATTCAGCAAATTCAAGGGAAAGGACGCGCGATAACCGCTGCGTTTCGTCGGGAGGGTGCTGTAAGGCCACGGGTTTCGCGGCCTTGCGCGGGAAAAATTTTTACGTGGGTTCGCCCGTCTCGACCTGGTCGGGGTAGGTTTGCCGCCAGAGTTCGAAACCGCCGTCGAGGCTGTAGACGTCCGAAAACCCCTGGTGGGCCAGGTAGGCGGCTGCACTCTGGCTCGAATGGCCGTGGTAGCAGGTCACGATCAGGGGCTGGTCCAGATCGGCAGCGGCGATGAAGTCGGGCAGGGAGTGGTTGTCCAGGTGGGACGATCCGGCGATATGACCGTTTGCATAGCTATGAGTGTCGCGGATATCGACCACGACGCCGCCTTGGCTGCGCAATGCCTGGGCCTGTTCGGGGAGATGCGTTTGAAATCGGTCATGGCTGGGGCTCGCAATCGCAGTGGTGCAGTTCGTCGTTGTCCAGATTCATCAGCGTCATGCTATTGCCCCAGACACAACCGGTGTCCAGCGCGAAGACGTTGGGTTCGTCGCAGCGCCCTTCGAGCGCAGCCCAGTGGCCGAAGAGGATCCGGCATCCGCGCATCTTGCGGTTCGCATGACTGAACCAGGGCGCAAAGCCCGCCGGTGCGCTGTCGAGCCCTTCCTTGGCTTCGAGATCCAGCGTCCCGTCGGCCTTGCAGAAGCGCATGCGGGTGAAATAGTTGGTGATCAACCGCAGCCGCGGAATGCCCCTGAGCTCCTTGTTCCATTTCGCTGGCTGGTTGCCGTACATGCCGTCGAGAAAGGGCAGCAGCCTGGCATCGTCGCGCAACACCTCCTCGACTTCGGCTGCGCGCCGCAGGGCCTTGTTCAATGACCACTGCGGTGGAATGCCTGCATGCACCATGGTGGTCTCGCGGTCGGCATCGTGATGGACCAGTTTCTGCTGGCGAAGCCAGTCGATCAGGTCCGCCCGGTCGGGGGCATCGAGGATGGGTTGAAGGGTGTCGTTTTTCTTCAGCCGCTCGATGTTGTGCGCCACGGCGAGCAGGTGCAGATCGTGATTGCCGAGCACGGTGACGCCGGACGTGCCCAGGTCACGCGCGAATCGCAAGGCTTCGAGCGATTGCGGGCCGCGGTTGACCAGATCACCGGCCAGCCAGAGGCAGTCGCGGGAGGGACTGAAGTCGACGCGGTCGAGCAGGCACTTCAGCGGTTCGAGGCAACCCTGGAGGTCGCCGACAGCGTAGGTAGTCAATGCAAGGCTCCGGGTACGGCCAGCCGGAAGGGCGCGATCTCGGCGTCGAAGGTATGGCCGTCCTCGGCCAGCATCTGGTAGCTGCCCTGCATGGTTCCGACGCGCGAGGCCATCAGCGTGCCGCTGGTATAGATATGGCGGTGGCCAGGTGCGATCACGGGCTGCTCGCCAACCACGCCGGGGCCGCGCACTTCCTGCACCTGACCGTCTCCGTCAGTGATGATCCAATGACGGGACAGCAGCTGTGCGGTGAGCTGACCATTGTTTTCAATGGTTATGGTGTAGGCAAAGGCATAGCGGTTTTGTTCAGGCTGCGACTGCGCCGCCAGGTATTCGGGACTGACGCTGACATCGATCCTGTAACGGTCATCTGACATTCGTTGCTCCTGCTCGGTGTTACGCCTTCAGCCGCGCGCGGAAAGCTGGTCGGACAATCTTACGAACGCGGCCAGGTCCAACTGTTCCGGCCGCAGGCTGCCATCGACGCCTGCCGCGGCAATGGCGTCGGCGTCAAGCAGGCCCTTCAGGGTGTTGCGCAGCGTCTTGCGACGTTGGTTGAAGGCCTGGCGGACCAGGATTTCCAGCTGGCGCGGATCCTGAGCCCGATGTGGCAGCACCTCATGCGGTACCAGGCGCACGATTGCCGAATCGACCTTGGGGGCCGGGTTGAACGCACCGGGCCCAACGTTGAACAGGTGCTCGACCCGGCAGTGGTACTGAACCATGATCGACAGCCGTCCCCAGTCGCCACCGCCTGGCTCGGCGGCCAACCGCTCCACCACTTCTTTCTGCAGCATGAAATGCATGTCGCGGATCAGCTCGGCGTGGTCGAGCAGGTGGAAGATCAGCGGCGTGGAAATGTTGTAGGGCAGGTTGCCGACGATGCGCAGAGTGCGTGGCTCGCTGCAAAGCTGCCGAAAGTCGAACTTCAGCGCATCGCCCTGGTTGAGGGCGAAGTTGTCGCGCTCCGCGAATTTGTTCTGGAGGATCGGGATGAGGTCCAGGTCCAGCTCGACTACATCCAGGTGCGCACCGCTGTCGAGAAGGCCTTCGGTCAAGGCACCCTGGCCGGGGCCGATCTCCACGAGCCGTTCGCCGGGTTTGGCGTGGATGGCGCGCAGGATGCGGTGGATCACCCCGGCGTCGTGAAGAAAATTCTGGCCGAAGCGCTTGCGCGCACGGTGTTGGTAATCGGACATCGAAAGCTCCAAGGGGCAGCTCGAAGCCTGAAGCTTGAAGCTGGAAGCGAAAAGGCGCGCATTTTAGCAGGCGGGGCAAGGGGCGACGACAAAAGCGCCGGTCGCCGCGATACGTAACCTGAGGCGCCCGGGTTACGCACCCGCCAGCGTTCGATCTCCGGCCATCTGATAGGCCGTCTCGAGTGCCACCTGCAGACTGCCTGTATCGATTCGCCCGGTGCCGGCGAGATCCAGGGCGGTGCCGTGGTCGACCGACGTCCGCACGATGGGCAGCCCTAGGGTGACGTTCACCGCCGCGCCGAAGCCTTTGTACTTGAGCACCGGCAGGCCCTGATCGTGATACATCGCCAGCACGGCGTCGCAGTGTTCCAGATGTTTGGGCGTGAAGAGGGTGTCGGCCGGTAGCGGGCCGACGAGGTCGATGCCTTCGTGGCGCAGGGTCTGCAGGGTCGGTTCGATGATGTCGATCTCCTCTCGACCCAGATGCCCGCCTTCGCCCGCATGGGGATTGAGCCCGCAGACAAGGATGCGCGGCCTGGCGATTCCGAATTTCCCGACCAGGTCCCGTTGCAGGATGCGAATGACGCGCTGCAACCGTTCGCCGGTGATCGCGGCAGCGACCTCCTTGAGTGGCAGGTGCGTGGTAACCAGCGCGACCCGCAGGGCGCGTGTGGCCAGCATCATCACCACCTGCTCGGTGCCGGTCAGCTCGGCGAGGAACTCGGTGTGCCCGGAGAAGGGAATGCCGGCTTCGTTGATGATGCCCTTGTGCACGGGCGCAGTGATCATCCCGTCGAAGCTGCGATCCAGACAGCCACGCCCGGCACGTGACAGCGTTTCCAGCACATAGGCCGCGTTGGCCATATCCAGCTGGCCTGCGTGGGCCGCTTTGCCCAAAGGCGTGTCCCAGACATAGAGACAGCCGGCATCGGCTGGAAGGCTTGGCCAATGACCGGGGCTGACCTCGACGAGCTGAATGCTCAGGCCCAGCGCTTCGGCCCGGGATCGCAGCAGGTCCTTGCTGGCGACGGCGACGAGCGCGTGTGGTTGTGCTTCGCGGGCCAGCAGCAGGCACAGGTCCGGCCCGATGCCAGCGGGCTCGCCGGGGGTCAGGGCAAAGCGTTTGGTCATGGTCGGCGCCTCAATGAAAAACGGGCCGGCCAATGCTGGCAGGCCCGTTCGGGTGGCGAATGATCAAGCCGGTCCGGCCCGATCGGTCAGATCTTGATTTCGATGTAGGCCTCGTCGCGGATCTGGCGCAGCCAGGCCTGCAACTCTTCCTCGTACTTACGGTTACGCAACGCGTTCAGCGCCTGCTGCTCGCGGAACTCCTCGCTGGCATCGGTGGCGCGACGGCCCAGTACTTCGAGGATGTGCCAGCCGTACGGCGTCTTGAAGGGCTCGGACAATTGTCCGCTCGGAATGTTGGTCATCACATCGCGGAATTCCGGTACCAGCGAATTCGGGTCGACCCAGTTCAGGTCGCCGCCGTTGAGCGCCGAACCCGGGTCCTCGGAGAAGTTCTTCGCCAGGTCGGCAAAGCTCTCGCCCGCCAGGATACGGTCACGCAGCCGTTCGATCAGACGACGGCTCTCCTCCTCGCTGCGAATCTGGCTGGGTTTGATCAGGATATGGCGGACGTGGACTTCATCACGAATCTGGGTGTCGCCGCCGCGCTTGTCGAGGACCTTGAGCAGGATGAAACCTGGCGGTGTACGTACTGGCTGCGTGACTTCGCCAACGGACATCTCCCGGACCTGGCTGTCGAAAGGCGGCGGCAGTTGCGCGGCCTTGCGCCAGCCCATGTCACCGCCTTCCAGGGCGTTCTCGCTCGCCGAACGGCTGACAGCCAATTGGCCGAAGTCGGCACCGTTCTGCAGCTGCTGGTAGGTCTCCATCGCGGTCCGCTCAGCGGCCTGAATGGCTGCCGAGTCCGCCGATTCGGACACCGGGATCAGAATGTTGGCTAGACGATATTCCTCGGAGAGCTGCAGCTTGCCCAGGTCGGACGCCAGGAAGTTCTTCACCTCCTGGTTCGATACCTGTACCCGCTCGGCGATGCGACGCTGGCGGACTCGGCTGATCACCATCTCCCGGCGGATCTGCTCACGTGCGGTCTCGAGGCTCAGGCCGTCCCGCTCGAGGGCAGCGCGGAACTGATCGAGGGACATGTTGTTGCGTTGGGCGATGGTGCCCATCGCCTGGTTGAGTTCCTCGTCGGAAATGCGAATGCCTGAGCGCTCACCGATCTGCAGCTGCAGGTTCTCGGTGATCAAGCGTTCGAGCACCTGTTGCTCCATCTCCTCGGTCGGCGGCATCTGCGCGCCGCGCTTCTCGATGGTCTGCCGGACCTCCTGCATGCGCTGGTCCAGTTGGCTCTGCATGATCACGTCGTTGTCGACGATCGCCACGATGCGATCCAGCGGGCGAACCTCGGCCGATACGCTGGTGGCGATCGAGGCGTTACCCAGGAGCAGTGCACCCAGCAAGAGCGGGCGCACGAAATCAGAAAGCTTGGTCTTCACGTTCACGGTAGCCTTGTATGCCCTCCTCGAGGAACGTCTCGGTCGAGCTGCCAAACACGCCGCCGAGTCCCTTGAGGACGATTTGCAGGAAGATGCCATTGTCTGGCTCGTCGTTCTGCGATGGGTTGAGACTGGTTTCGTCGTAGTCGATCCAGTAGCGGTTGATCAGACGCAGCTTCCAGCAGCAGCTGTCGTACTCGAAGCCGCCGTAGGCTTCGAGGGTGCGGTTGCGGCTGTAGTCGTGCTGCCAGCGACCGATGACGCTCCACTGCGGCACGATCGGCCAGATCGCCGAGATGTCGTGCTGGTTGATCTTGTAGTAATCCTCGATGTACTCGGGCGTGCCCGGCGTGCCGTAGTCGCCGCCGTAGGTCCACTGGCCGGTCGCCTGGTCGAAGCGAACGGTGTCGTTGCGATAGCGATAGCCAACGTTGAGGATCTTGTTCGGGTTGTCCGCCGGCTGGTAGTGGAACATGGCACTGCCCGAGCGGGTGCGGCCTTCGTCCGGGTCCCAGTTGAAGGTCGAGGTGAAGCGCCAGTCGCGGTTGAAGCGGAACATGTATTCCAGCGCGTAGGGCGACACGTCGGACGTCGAGCCCGGGCGGTCCTCCAGGTTCGGCAACTGGACCTTGCGATCGCGGAAGTAGTAGGTCTGGCCGATGCTGAAGCGCTGGCGCTCCAGGCCGTTCGGCTCGATCCAGCGGTTGGTCACACCCAGCGAAACCTGGTTGGCGTCACCGATGCGGTCCTTGCCGGAGAAGCGATTCTCGCGCCACAGCGAGGCGTAGCTGAAGGTGCTTTCGCCGGTATCGAAGACAGGGATGTCGCTCTGGTCTTCGTAGGGGACGTACAGGTAGAACAGGCGTGGTTCGAGCGTCTGGCGATAATCCTTGCCGAACCAGTTGGTGTCGCGATCGAAATACAGCCCGGTGTCGAGGCTGGCGATCGGGATGCTGCGATCGGGTGAATCATCGAAGTCGGTGACTTCGCTGCGGCCCCTGTTGTCGAGCGTCAGGTCGTAACGAGTATAGGCGTACTTCAACGAGGGTTTGATGAAGCCCCAGCTCCAGTCGAGAGGCAGACTCATGCCCGGCTCGAGGTGCAGGCGTTCACCTTCGGCGCGATTCAGACCGCTAAGGCGGGCGTCATACCAGAGCTGTTCAGGCGTTCCGGTATTGCCATCTTCGTCCGTGAAATAGCCGCTGCGCAGGCTGCGCTGGAAACTCACGAACTCGGTGTTGTAGGCGAAGCGTACGCCACCCGGCTGGAAGGGCAGGGCACCGTTCAGAGTCAACTGGGGCAGCCGCTCATAGGGCGTGACATCGGCGATCGTGGCGCGCTCGTAGGCGTGCACGTTCAGGCGTGCCGTGTAGCTCGGCGCTCGGTAGGTCAGGCTGCCTCGCTGGTCGAGATGGTCCGGCTGGTCGATGTCGAGATTGGTGTCCAGATCCTGGAAATAATAGGGATCGCTGATGTCGGTGTAGTCGACCTCTGCCAGCCAGCGCGAATCCAGACCGGTTCGGTGCTGCCAGCTGTACATCCAGCGCTGGTCTTCGTATTCGGATTGCAGCTTGCGGTCGTCGTTGCTGTCGTCCAGATAGGCCGCGCCGAACTGACCTTCGCTGTTGCGCGTCAGGTAGCGAAATTCGCCTTCCATCAACAGGCCGCGATCGCTCATGTAGTTCGGGTACAGGGTGGCATCGAAGTTCGGCGCCAGGTTGAAATAGTAAGGCGTGACGAGTGACAGGCCGGTGTCGCTGGACGAGCTGATGCTCGGGGCGAGGAAGCCGGACTGGCGGCGGTCGTCGATCGGGAAATAGATGTACGGCGTATAGAACACCGGTACGCCCTTGACCCGCAGCGTCACGTTGGTGGCCGAACCGAAACCGGTGGCCGGGTTCAGGGTCACGTTGTTGCCTTGCAGGTACCAATCGTTGTCGCCCGGCTCGCAGCGGGTGTAGGTCCCGTCCTTGAGGCGAATGATGGCGTTTTCTTCGCGCTTGGCGTATTGCGCGTTACCCCGGACCTTGCCTTCATGCACCACGTATTCGGCGTTCTCGACCTTGGCCTCGCCGGTGTCGAGCAGCAGTTCGGCACGGTCGCCGACCATGAGCGCGCCACGATCGCGCAGGCGCACGTTGCCGCGAAGTTCACCACGGTTTTCAAGCTGGTAGAGGTTCGCCTCGTCCGCTTCGGCCTGGATGCTGCCCTGGCGCAGCACCACATCACCGGCGAGCGTGGCGACTTCCTGTTGCTGCTCATAGCGCGTCGCCCGCGCCGAAACATAAGTCGGCGCCTCGCTCATCGGCGTGTCATCGAACTGTCCGGGACGGTTCGGTTCGACATAGGTACCGGAGCAGTACGGGCCGGTTTCGGCCAATTGCGCGTTGGTCAGTTGGTCACGCGGGACCCAGTCCAGATGGCTGTAGTCGGCGCTACGCGACGCCAGGGCGCGGCCGCGAGCTTCTGACACCTGAGTAGTGGTGGCGGTCGCCGGGCGGGAAGCGGTCTTGCGCGTTTCGGTCGCGGGCTGGGCCGGGTCGCTGGCGGCGGCGCTTCCCGGGTGGACGGGACGGGGAGGCAACGCCTCGGCGGGCGTCTCGGTCGCGCAGTCCCAGCCGCCGTTGGCGCCGGGCTGACAGGCGAATTGTTCTGCCGCGATGACCAGGGGTGTCGCTACGGGTTGCAATGCCAGCAGCCCACCCGTAACCAAAAGAGGGAATTTTTTACGAAAAGCGGGATATTTGACTGCCATCTTGTTTTTCGGGTCCGTGCTTGCGGCGAGCCATCGGCCGGGCTAGGCCGCACGCCTCTCGATGGTCTGAAAAAGATGCTGGATAATAAAGCATGACCTGCTGATCGGCTAGCGCCGTGGAGACCCCTGATATGCCGCAACATGATCAACGCCTGGCGGACCTGAGCGCCTGGCTCGAGCCGCGACTGACCGAGCTGTACACCCGGCGTGGCTGGGGAGAGGTGCCTGAAGCATCGTTGATCGCGGCGAGCAGCGATGCCAGCTTCAGGCGCTATTTCCGCTGGCAGGCGCCGGAGCGCAGCTTCATTGTCATGGACGCGCCACCACCGCAGGAAAATTGTCGTCCCTTCGTGACCATCGCGAGAACCCTGGCGGATGCCGGTGTGCATGTGCCCGAGATTCTTGCAGCGGATCTGGAGCGCGGCTTTCTGTTGCTGAGTGACCTCGGTCGCCAGACCTACCTGGACGTAATCGACGAACAGAACGCCGACCGCCTTTTCTCCGATGCGATCGACGCGCTGCTGACGCTACAGGTAAAAGCGGCACCGACCGGACTGCCTGCCTATGATGAAGCGCTCTTGCACCGCGAGTTGCAGCTCTTTCCCGAGTGGTACGTGCAGCGCCATCTGGGCCACAGTTTTTCCGCCGCGGAGCAAGCCCTGTGGGATAGCACGTGCCGTCTGCTGATCGACTCGGCACTCGCGCAGCCGAGGGTGCTGGTGCACCGCGACTACATGCCGCGCAACCTGATGATCAGCCAGCCGAACCCAGGCGTGCTGGATTTCCAGGATGCCGTGGCCGGCCCGGTCACCTACGACATCACCTCGCTGTTCAAGGACGCCTTCGTCAGCTGGCCGCCAGCACGGGTGCAGGGCTGGCTGCAGGAATACTGGAACAAGGCGCGCGATCTTGGCGTCCCGGTGCAGGACAGCTTCGAGGATTTCCTGCGCGCCAGTGACCTGATGGGCGCGCAGCGCCACCTGAAGGTTATCGGTATCTTCGCGCGGATCTGCCATCGTGATGGCAAACCACGCTACCTGGGCGACGTACCGCGCTTCTTCGCCTATCTCGATGCGGTGATCGAGCGCCGGCCGGAGCTGGCAGCGCTGTCCCAGCTTCTGCAGGCGTTGCCAACGGCGCAAGGAGCATCATGAAAGCGATGATCCTGGCGGCCGGCAAGGGCGAACGTCTCCGCCCGCTGACGCTGCACACGCCGAAGCCGCTGGTTCGGGCTGGCGGCGTCCCCTTGATCGAATACCACATCCGCGCACTGGTCGAGGCCGGCTTCGATGAGCTGGTGATCAACCATGCGTGGCTCGGCGAGCAGATCGAGGCTCACCTGGGAGACGGCTCGGCGTTGGCCGCACGAATCCGCTATTCACCGGAAGGCGAGCCGTTGGAGACCGGCGGCGGAATCTTCAAAGCGCTGCCGCTTCTGGGCGATGGGCCGTTCGTGGTGGTCAATGGTGACATCTGGACGGACTTCGACTTCCGCGCCCTGTCGGCCCAGTTGCCCGGGTCCGGCCTCGCGCACCTGGTGCTGGTAGACAACCCCGCCCACCACCCGCAGGGTGACTTCATGCTTCGCGATGGCGCGGTAGTCGATGCGGTCGGCGAGGGTGCGCTGACCTACAGCGGTATCGCCGTACTGAACCCACGGCTGTTCGACGGTTGCCAGCCAGGGGCCTTCAAGCTGGCTCCGCTGCTGCGACAGGCCATGGCGGCGGGACGCGTCACCGGCGAGCATTACAGGGGCCGCTGGGTCGATGTTGGCACGCACGAGCGGCTGGCCGAGGTGGAACGCATAATCGAGGCCGGGCGCTAGATGTTCTGGCCGATGACCTACCTGGGCGCCCTGGCTGGCTGGTGGCTGGCCAGCATTCCCGGCGCGCTGTTGGGCGGACTGATTGGTCATGTCGTCGACCGCCGCCTGGGCTTGACTTCCTGGTCCCGGCTGCGTCAGCGCCTGTCTGGCGGGCCACCTGTCATGCAGGGCCACGAGCTGCTGTTCTTTCTGCTCGGGCGCCTGGCCAAAAGCAGTGGGCGGATCAGCGAGGCGCACATCCAGGCGGCGCGCGGCGAGATGCGGCGTCTGCAGTTGACGGCCTCGCAGCAGCGCGCGGCCATTGATGCCTTCTACCGCGGCAAGGCCGGCGGCGACGGCTTGCGCGAGCCGCTGCAGCGCTTGCGCGGTCGCCAGGACGAGGTGCGAAGTGTGCTGCAGGCATGCTGGCGGATGGCGCGGGCGCAGGGGCGGTGGATACGCGTGAGCACGAGCTGATCATGCTCTGGGGTAAATGGATGGGCTGGGATGCGGCGGCAGTCGCCGCGCTGGACCAGGGTGGCGGGCCGCGCCAGGGGCGCCGCGCCACGTTGGCGGCGCCTATGAGCAGGCCTTGCGCTTGTTGGGGGTCCGGGCTGACAGTGACCCGCAGGTCATCAAGCGTGCCTATCGACGCTTGCTCAGCAAGCACCACCCCGACAAGCAGGCGGGCGCCGGGGCCAGTGCGCTCCAGGTGCGTGAAGCGACCGAGCGGACTCGCGAACTGCACAGCGCCTACAGCCTCATTCGCGAACGACGCGGGTTTCGCTGAGCCGCTCGTTCGCGCAGCCTTCAGCCCCTGCCGGTCGAGCCACCCGCGCACGCGGCGCACCAGTCGCTCCTGCTCGGCCTGGCGATCCCCCTCGATGGGTTGCAGTCCGACCTGCTGGTAGGCCGGATGTCGGCTACGGCGGCTTTCGTCGAGCCGAGCCCTGGCAGATGCGACGCTGCTGCCAGTCCTGAAGTAGAAATCCCCAATCGCGATCTTGAGCGTGCCGAGCCGCTGCACCAGCGGCTCCTCGGTCGCGGCAGGTTCCTTGGGCTGAACCAGGATCAGGCGGCTGACATCGCCAGGGTTCGCCTGCTGCAGGTAGCGCGCCGCCCAATAGGCACCGGTGCCCTGGCCCAGCATCACGATCACGTCAGGCTGACTGGTGCGGATGTGCGCGAGGGCCGCTTCAATGCGTGCATCGATGCGTTCGGCGAGGTCGAGCGGTGCGGGCGCGCTCACTGGCGCTTCGCCTTCTTGTTGTGCGCTGCCCTCATCGTCGGGCTCGGACGCCGCTGCTGCAGTCTGCTCGGGTAAATAGCCGGCCTCGCTCGGTGCCCCCTCTGATGGCTCGGCCTCCGCCTCGGGCTCTGCTGTTGGTGCTTCGGTCGGCGGAGTTTCGCGGGGTGTGACGGCCGTTGGCGTTATGCGTTCGGACTCCGGCAAGCTGAGGCTCAGTGTGTGCCAGCCGTGATCGGGCAGCTGGCGACGCAGTGGCCCGATGCCGCGTGGCCAGTCCGGGCTTTCGCCGTCGTCCGGCAGCAGGATCAGTACGCCCTTGGGGGATCCGACGTTGGCCGGTCGCCATAACGCCGAGAAGGTTTCGGTGCCCGTCTTCAGTTCGATCACCTCGCCGACCGGCAGTTGACGTAGCAGGTCGCTCGCCATCACCTCGCTGCGCGATGGCAAGCCTGGGCGTTCAGCTGGCGCGGCGGGTGCGGCGTCAGGCGCAGGCGCCTGCTCGTCGCTGGGCTGGTCGGCAGCATTGGCCGTCAACGCTAGTGCTGCCAGATAGAGCACTAGCGCCCTGGTTGCATGGCGGAAGTGGGTCATTGAGTTTCCTGCGTTATGAACCGCTCTTGCTGGACTCGCCCCAGCTAACCTGATTTGAAACCTGACGGCCAGCAGTAATATCGAGCGTGCAAAATAATGCACGGAGTTTTACTGTAATCCGAACGCTCTGGATGGTGCGGCAGTCGATCATCGTATGCTGCCGTTCCGCTTCCTGGCGTTCTTTCCGACCCGTGCCGACGATGAGCGGCTACCGAGGAGCTTATGAGCAAGACCAACGAATCCCTGATGCAACGCCGTGTCGCCGCCGTTCCCCGTGGTGTCGGCCAGATCCACCCGATCTTTGCCGACCACGCGAAGAACAGCAGCGTGGTCGATGTGGAGGGCCGCGAGTTCATCGATTTCGCCGGCGGCATCGCCGTGCTGAATACCGGCCACCTGCATCCGAAGATCGTCAAGGCGGTGGAAGACCAGCTGCACAAACTCACCCACACCTGCTTCCAGGTGCTGGCCTACGAGCCGTACGTCGAGCTGTGCGAGAAGATCAACGCGCGGGTGCCGGGTGATTTCGCCAAGAAGACCCTGCTGGTCACCACCGGCTCCGAGGCCGTGGAAAACGCGGTGAAGATCGCCCGCGCCGCCACCGGCCGTGCCGGTGTGATTGCCTTCACCGGCGCCTATCACGGCCGCACCATGATGACCCTCGGCCTGACCGGCAAGGTCGCCCCGTACTCCGCCGGCATGGGCCTGATGCCGGGCGGGATCTTCCGTGCGCAGTATCCCTGCGCAATCCATGGTGTCAGCGTCGATGAGACGATCGCCAGCATCGAGCGCATCTTCAAGAACGATGCCGAGCCGCGCGACATCGCCGCGATCATCGTCGAACCGGTGCAGGGCGAGGGCGGCTTCAATGTCGCGCCGACGGATTTCATGGCCCGCCTGCGCGCGCTCTGCGACGAGCACGGCATCCTGCTGATCGCCGACGAGGTGCAGACCGGCGCCGGGCGCACCGGCACCTTCTTCGCCATGGAGCAGATGGGCGTGGTCGCCGACCTGACCACCTTCGCCAAGTCGGTCGGCGGCGGCTTCCCGATCGCCGGCGTGTGCGGCAAGGCCGAGATCATGGATGCCATCGCGCCCGGCGGGCTGGGCGGCACCTATGCGGGCAACCCGCTGTCCTGCGCGGCGGCGCTTGCGGTCATGGAAATCTTCGAGGAGGAGCACCTGCTCGACCGCTGCAAGGCCGTGGCGGAGAAGCTCACTGCCGGTCTCAAGGCGATCCAGGCCAAGCACAAGGAGGTCGGCGAGGTGCGCGGCCTCGGCGCGATGATCGCCATCGAGCTGTTCGAGGAGGGCGACCTGGCGCGACCGGCCGCGGCGCTGACGTCGCAGATCGTAGCCCGGGCGCGGGACAAGGGGCTGATCCTGCTGTCCTGCGGTACCTACTACAACGTGCTGCGCGTGCTGGTGCCGCTGACCGTCGAGGACGATCAGCTCGAACGCGGCCTGGCCATCATCGGCGAGTGCTTCGACGAGCTGACCTGATCCGACCTGGCGCGCCGGCATTCGTGGCGGATGTCAGGCGCGCCGCAACCCTGACCCCTCGGGTACAATGCGCGGCATCTTGCCGTGCTACCCGAGGTCGTCATGCAGCCGTTCGCCATCGCCCCTTCGATTCTTTCCGCCAATTTTGCCCGCCTGGGCGAGGAAGTGGACAACGTGCTGGCCGCCGGCGCCGACATCGTCCATTTCGACGTGATGGATAACCACTACGTGCCCAACCTGACCATCGGCCCGATGGTCTGCTCGGCGCTGCGCAAGCATGGCGTCACCGCGCCCATCGACGTGCACCTGATGGTCAAGCCGGTGGATCGCATGATCGGCGACTTCCTCGAGGCCGGCGCGACTTACATCACTTTCCACCCGGAAGCCTCGGAGCACATCGACCGTTCGCTGCAGCTGATCAAGGACGGCGGTGCCAAGGCCGGTTTGGTGTTCAACCCGGCGACACCGCTGGACGTGCTCAAGTACGTCATGGACAAGGTCGACATGGTCCTGCTGATGAGCGTCAACCCCGGCTTCGGCGGGCAGAAGTTCATCCCCGGCACGCTGGACAAGCTGCGCGAGGCGCGTGCCCTGATCGACGCCAGCGGGCGCGAAATTCGCCTGGAGATCGATGGCGGCGTCAATCCGAAGAACATCCGCGAGATCGCCGCGGCGGGTGCTGACACCTTTGTTGCCGGCTCGGCCATCTTCAACCAGCCGGACTACAAGGCGGTGATCGACCAGATGCGCGCCGAGCTGGCGCTGGCCCGCCCATGACTCGCCTGGAGCAACTGTTCGACGGCACGTTGCCACGGCTGGTGATGTTCGATCTGGACGGCACCCTGATGGATTCGGTACCGGACCTGGCCGCCGCAGTGGACAAGATGTTGATGCTGCTCGGCCGGAAGCCCGCCGGCATCGAGCGGGTACGCGACTGGGTCGGCAATGGCTCGCGGGTGCTGGTGCGGCGCGCCCTGGCTGGCGGCCTCCAACATGAGGGCGTTGCGAACGAGCTGGCCGACGAGGCGCTGGCGCTGTTCATGCAGGCCTATTCCGGCGGTCACGCTCTGACAGCGGTCTACCCCGGCGTGCACGACTGCCTGGAGTGGTTGCGTGAGCGCGACATCAAGCTGGCGATCATCACCAACAAGCCGGCGCAGTTCATCGAACCATTGCTGGAGGAGAAGGGGCTGGCCGGCTATTTCCAGTGGCTTGTCGGGGGCGATACCTTGCCGCAGCAGAAGCCCGATCCGGCGGCTTTGTTCTATGTAATGGACAAGGCGGACGTTGCTCCGGCCGACGCGCTGTTCATTGGCGACTCGCGCAACGACGTGCGCGCCGCCAAGGCGGCTGGTGTCCCCTGCGTGGCGCTGAGCTATGGTTACAACCATGGGGAGCCGATCGTTAACGAAGCACCTGCGCTGGTGCTCGACGACCTGCGCGAGCTGGTTGCTTCGGTTCCGGTGCTGCGCTAGTGTGGCCCCTGTTCCGTAACCCGCCGAGCCGAGATCAGATCGTGGTGGTCACTCGCAAACAATGGATGAATGTCATCAAGGCACTGGCCCGTTGGCGCTGGCGCGCCTGACATTTCCTGCCGGCTTGCCCGGTCCGTTTGCACGTATTGACCCAGCAGTTCCCTCCGACCACGAGGCTGACATGACCCGCGAAGAATTCCTGCGTTTGGCCGACGAAGGCCATAACCGCATTCCCCTGTCGTTCGAGACGCTCGCCGACTTTGATACCCCCGCTGTCGCTCTACCTGAAACTCGCCGATGCGCCGAACGCCTACTTGCTCGAATCCGTTCAGGGCGGTGAGAAGTGGGGGCGCTATTCGATCATCGGCCTGCCGTGCCGCACGGTGCTCCGGGTCCAAGGGCATCAGGTCAGCGTCACCACTGACGGCATCGAGCAGGAACGCAGCGAGGTGGAAGACCCCTTGGCCTTTGTCGAGGCCTTCCAGCAGCGCTACCGGGTGGCGCCAGTCGAGGGGCTGCCGCGTTTCAATGGTGGACTGGTGGGCTATTTCGGTTATGACAGCGTGCGCTATGTCGAACGCAAACTTGCGCAATGCCCGAACCCCGATCCGCTCGGCACGCCGGACATCCTCTTGATGGTGTCCGACGCCGTGGTGGTGTTCGACAACCTCGCCGGCAAGCTTCACTGCATCGTGCTGGTCGACCCGTCGCAGTCGGATGCCTACGAGGCAGGCCAGGCGCGGCTGCAGGCGCTGCGGGCGAAGCTGCGTCAGCCGATCACACCGCGCCTGGGCCTGGATTTCGAAAGGAGCAACGGCGCCGAGCCGACCTTCCGCTCCAGCTTCAGCCGCGAGGATTACGAGCAGGCGGTCAACCGTATCAAGGACTACATCCTCGCCGGCGACTGCATGCAGGTGGTGATTTCCCAGCGCATGTCGATCCCGTTCAAGGCGGCGCCGATCGATCTCTACCGCGCGTTGCGCTGCTTCAACCCGACGCCCTATATGTACTTCTTCAACTTCGGCGACTTCCACGTGGTGGGTTCGTCGCCGGAAGTGTTGGTGCGGGTCGAGGAAGGCCTGGTCACGGTCCGCCCCATCGCCGGCACGCGCCCGCGGGGTGCGAGCGAAGAGGCTGACCTGGCGCTCGAAGAGGATCTGCTCAGCGACGCCAAGGAGCTCGCCGAGCACCTGATGCTGATCGACCTCGGACGCAACGACGTCGGCCGGGTTGCCGAGAACGGTTCGGTACGGCTCACCGAGAAGATGGTCATCGAGCGCTACTCCAACGTCATGCACATCGTTTCCAACGTCACGGGTCAGCTCAAGGCGCCATTGACGGCGATGGACGCGCTGCGCGCGATTCTGCCGGCTGGCACCCTGTCCGGGGCGCCTAAGATACGCGCCATGGAAATCATCGACGAGCTCGAGCCGGTCAAGCGTGGCGTCTACGGCGGCGCGGTCGGCTACCTCGCCTGGAACGGCAACATGGACACCGCCATCGCCATCCGCACGGCCGTGATCAAGGATGGCGAGCTGCACGTGCAGGCCGGTGCCGGCATCGTGGCCGACTCTCAGCCCGCTCTCGAATGGGAGGAAACGCTGAACAAGCGCCGCGCCATGTTCCGCGCGGTCGCCCTCGCCGAACGCGACCCGCAGGAGAACTGATCATGCTGCTGATGCTTGATAACTACGATTCCTTCACCTACAACGTGGTCCAGTACCTGGGCGAGCTGGGCGCAGACGTCAAGGTCGTGCGCAACGACGAGCTGAGCGTGGCCGAAATCGAAGCCTTGAATCCCGAGCGCATCGTCGTATCGCCCGGCCCCTGCACGCCGAACGAGGCGGGGGTGTCGCTGGAGCTGATCCGCCATTTCGCCGGCAAGCTGCCGATCCTCGGCGTCTGCCTTGGGCACCAGAGCATCGGGCAGGCGTTTGGGGGCGATGTGGTTCGCGCGCGTCAGGTCATGCACGGCAAAACCAGCCCTGTTATGCATGTGAACGCCGGCGTCTTTGCCGGGCTCAACAACCCGCTCACCGTCACGCGCTATCACTCCCTGGTGGTCAAGCGCGAAACGCTGCCCGATTGCCTGGAAGTCACCGCCTGGACCCAACTCGAGGATGGCTCTGTCGATGAGATCATGGGGCTGCGGCACAAGACGCTGAACGTCGAGGGCGTGCAGTTTCATCCCGAATCCATCCTGACCGAACAGGGCCATGAACTGTTCGCCAATTTTCTGAAGCAGACCGGAGGTGTGCGCTGATGGACATCAAGGAAGCCCTGAACCGGGTCGTCGGGCAGCTTGACCTGAGCACCGACGAGATGAAGGCCGTCATGCGCCAGATCATGACCGGGCAGTGCACAGACGCCCAGATCGGCGCGTTCCTCATGGGCATGCGCATGAAGAGCGAAACCATCGATGAAATCGTCGGGGCCGTGCAGGTGATGCGTGAGCTGGCCGCTCCGGTGCAGTTCGATACACATCGCCTGGTGGACACCTGCGGCACCGGTGGCGATGGCATGAACATCTTCAACGTCTCCACCGCCGCGGCCTTCGTGGTCGCGGCCGCCGGTGGCAAGGTGGCGAAGCACGGCAACCGCGCCGTATCCGGAAAGAGCGGCAGCGCCGACCTGCTCGAGGCGGCTGGTGTGTATCTCGACCTGACACCCGAGGAGGTCGCTCGCAGCGTGGAGGCGGTCGGCGTGGGGTTCATGTTTGCACCCGCCCACCACGGCGCAATGAAATACGCCGCCGGGCCGCGTCGCGAGCTAGGGCTGCGGACGTTGTTCAACATCCTTGGGCCGATGTCCAATCCGGCGGGGGTCGAGCACCAGGTTCTGGGCGTGTTCAGCAAGGAACTCTGCCGGCCGATGGCCGAGGTGCTTTCGCGCCTGGGAAGCAAGCATGTGTTGGTGGTCCATGCGCAGGATGGGCTCGATGAAATCAGCCTTGCCGCACCGACCTTTGTTGCCGAGTTGAAGGATGGCGAAATCAGCGAGTACCGGATTCAGCCAGAGGATTTCGGCATCAAGAGCCAGAGCCTGATCGGGCTGAATGTCGAAGACGCGCAAGGCTCGCTCGCCTTGATTCGTGACGCGCTAGGGCGACGCAAGACCGAGAACGGTCAGAAGGCCGCCGACATGATCGTGCTCAACGCCGGGGCTGCGCTCTACGCGGCAGACGTGGCGAACAGCCTCAAGCAAGGTATCGAAATCGCGCATGATGCGTTGCATACGGGCCTGGCGCGCGACAAGTTGGACGAGCTCGTCTCCTTCACCGTGGTGTTCAAGCAGGAGCAGGGCCGATGAGCGTGCCGACCATTCTGGAAAAGATCATTTCCCGCAAGCACGAGGAAGTTGCCGAGCGACGCGCTCGTGTCGGCCTGGGGGAGCTGGAACGGTTGGCCGCTGGCGCCGACCCGGTGCGCGGCTTCGCCATGCGCTTGCAAGAGCAGGTCGCGCGCAAGCAGCCGGCGGTGATCGCTGAGGTCAAGAAGGCTTCGCCTAGCAAGGGCGTGCTGCGCGACGATTTCCAGCCGGCAGAGATCGCCAGAAGTTACGAGGCCGGGGGCGCAACCTGCCTGTCGGTCCTGACGGACGTTGATTTCTTCCAGGGTGCAGACGACTACCTGAAGCAGGCCCGTGGTGCCTGTTCCTTGCCGGTCATCCGCAAGGACTTCATGGTCGATCCTTATCAGGTCGTCGAAGCGCGTGCGCTCGGTGCCGATTGCATCCTGCTGATTGCAGCGGCACTCGACGATGCCCAGATGCATGAGCTCGCCGACGTGGCCTCGGCACAGGGGCTCGATGTGCTCGTCGAGGTGCATGACGGTGCGGAGCTCGAGCGCGCTTTGCAGCTTTCGACACCCCTGGTCGGGATCAACAACCGTAACCTGCACAACTTCGAGGTCAGCCTGGAAACAACGCTCGACTTGCTGCCGCGTGTGCCACGGGATCGATTGGTGATTACCGAAAGTGGCGTGCTGCACCGCGCCGATGTCGAGCTGATGGAAATCAACAAGGTGTACGCCTTCCTCGTTGGGGAAGCGTTCATGCGTGCTGAACAGCCGGGTGTCGAATTGCAGCGTTTGTTCTTTCCCGGCCGCGCCCGGACCCAGGTGCCTGCCGACCCGGAGTGACAGGTAGATGCAAAAAGCCGGCGGAAGCCGGCTTTTTTGCTGGGTGGCAGAGGCGTCTTAACGCGTTCCGAATACCACCATCGTCTTGCCCTTGACGTGCACCAGACCTTGCGATTCCAGACTCTTCAGGACTCGCCCGACCATTTCGCGCGAGCAGCCAACGATCCGCCCGATTTCCTGACGGGTGATCTTGATCTGCATGCCGTCCGGATGGGTCATGGCGTCGGGTTGCTTGCACAGATCAAGCAGCGTGCGGGCGACTCGACCGGTCACGTCGAGGAATGCCAGGTCGCCTACCTTGCGTGTCGTGTTACGCAGGCGCTCAGCCATCTGGCTGCCCAATGCATAAAGAATGTCCGGGTCCTGCTGGGTCAGTTCGCGAAACTTCGCATAACTTACCTCGGCGACTTCGCACTCGGTCTTGGCGCGGACCCAGGCGCTGCGTTCCTTTTCGTTGCCTTCCTTTTCGAAGAGCCCCATCTCCCCGAAAAAGTCCCCCGAGTTGAGGTAGGCAATGATCATTTCGCGGCCGTCATCATCCTCGATCAGGATGGTGACCGACCCCTTGACGATGAAGTAAAGCGTCTCCGAGCGATCACCCGCGTAGATGATGGTGCTCTTGGAGGTGTAGCGGCGACGATGACAATGCGCAAGTAGCTTGTCGATGTTCTTGATCTTGGGCGTGAGTGTAATAGCAACCATGCTGTAGTCCCGGAAGATAGTCCAATAGAAGGCTGGTTCTTATTTTTATGACTGAGTTCTTTATCAGTGCCGTTGAGCTTAACAGACAGACTCAGCTGGACAACAAAACTGGGACACGAATATCAACTTCATTGCCATCATTTCGTCGGATTGTCAGCCAGGGCCCGCTTGAGCTGTCGTGATAAGCTTTGCTCCCTTTTCTTGCGGAGTCGAAGATGAAAGCGCGCATTCAGTGGGCCGGCGAAGCCATGTTTCTCGGCGAGTCGGGTAGTGGCCACGTCGTGGTCATGGATGGTCCGCCGGAAAATGGTGGACGCAACCTCGGTGTCCGGCCGATGGAGATGCTCCTGCTTGGCCTGGGTGGGTGCAGTAACTTCGATGTAGTCAGCATCCTGCGTAAGGCGCGCCAGCCAGTCGAAAGTTGCGAGGCATTTCTGGAGGCCGAGCGGGCCAGCGAAGATCCCAAGGTCTTCACCAAGATTCACTTGCACTTCGTGGTCAAGGGGCGTGGCTTGAAAGAGCCGCACGTGAAGCGAGCCGTCGAACTCTCGGCGGAAAAGTACTGTTCGGCCTCGATCATGCTTGGCCGTGCCGGCGTTGAAATTACACATGACTATGAGATTGTCGAGCTGGGCTGAGCCGTCGCGGGTCTGAATCCGATCGTCGAAGCCTATTCGGACGCCCGTGGCACTGGCACCGGGCGCCGCCAATCTGCATAATGCGCGCCCCGTTTTCAGCGGGGCGCTTCACAAGAACAGCACAGCCAGTCGCAAATGCGCAGAGGTGTAAACGGTCCTACGCAGATAATCCTTATCTGACGGGCATGCTCAATCACGCGGTAATCCGCATCAAAGAGAGTCTCCAATGGTGAAAAGCAAACTCAAGCTCCACGGGTTCAACAACCTGACCAAGACCTTGAGCTTCAATATCTACGACATCTGCTATGCCGAAACCCAGGAAGATCAGCAGGCGTACGTCCAATACATCGACGAAGAGTACGATGCCGAAAGGCTCACGCAGATTCTGACCGATGTTGTCGACATCATTGGTGCCAATATTCTCAATATCGCCCGGCAAGATTACGAGCCGCAAGGCGCGAGTGTGACCATCCTGATCTCCGAGCAGCCTGTCACTCCGACGGACAGTCAGATCGAAGAGTCTCCGGGGCCGCTACCCGAGACGATTCTCGCGCATTTGGACAAGAGCCATATCACGGTTCATACCTACCCGGAAATTCATCCGGTCGAAGGCATCGCCACCTTCCGTGTCGACATCGATGTGTCCACTTGCGGCGTGATTTCTCCACTCAAGGCGCTCAATTACCTGATTCACCAATTCGAGTCGGACATCGTCACGGTGGATTATCGCGTTCGCGGATTCACGCGAGACGTCGAAGGCAAGAAGCACTTCATCGATCACGAGATCAATTCGATTCAGAACTACCTCTCGGAGGACACGCGGTCGGCCTACCAAATGACCGACGTGAACGTCTACCAGGAGAATCTGTTCCACACGAAGATGCTGCTAAAGAACTTCGAACTCGAAAACTATCTGTTCGGAGACGCCACGAGCAACCTGTCCGCCGAGCAGCGCCTGCAGGTCGAAGATCGCCTACGTCATGAAATGCTTGAGATCTTTTACGCGCGCAATATGCCGGGTTGATCGTTGCGGTAAAGAAAGGCGCCTTCAGGCGCCTTTTTTTTTGAGCTCCGAGGTTACAGCCGGTAGGTCGTTTTGGTCATGAGTTTGGCTACTAGGCTCATGCCGAACTTGACTGGAGCAGGAAACCTCACCCCGCCGGCCTCCAGCGCGACCGTGGAATGGTGCGCTTCGTCCTTGCGCATCTGTTCGAGAATCGAGCGTGACTTCTGATCGGCTTCCGGCAACTGCGCGAGATGTTCGTCAAGGTGTTTGCAGACCTGATCCTCCGTCGCCGCAACGAACCCCAGGCTGATCCGGTCGCTGATTAAGCCGGCCGAGGCACCGACCCCAAAGGAAAGCCCATAGAACAGGGGTTCAGAACACTGGTATGGCTGCCTAGCTGGCGGATTCGCTGCTCGCACCAAGCAAGATGGTCAATTTCCTCGTCCGCGGCTCGCTCCATTGCCTGGCGTACGCGCGGCAGACGCGCGGTCAGGGCCTGCCCTTGGTACAAGGCCTGCGCGCAGACCTCGCCGGTATGATTGATGCGCATCAGCCCCGCAACATGCCGAGCCTCGCTTTCGCTCAGTTCCGCATCCGCCTTCAACACGGCCGGATTAGGGCGATTCGGTTGGCCGCTGAATGGCAGCAGCGTCCGCAGGGCGGCATCGGCCTGCATCAGGATGCGGTCTGCAGGCGAGTACTGGCGTTGGTTGGGCATCGTGCCTCCAGAGGTAAATACGTTTCGGCAGTGTGAAGGGGCTGACGCTCAGCCCGGCGGCCAATGCATCTGGCGCTGGCCAAGGACATGCATATGGATGTGGTAGACGGTCTGGCCGCCCAGGTCGTTGCAATTCATGACCACGCGAAAGCCGTCCTGGCAGCCTTGCTGCTCGGCGAGGCGCTGCGCGGTGATGAGCATGTGCCCGGCCAGCTCTTTGTCGTCCTTTTCGCTTAGGTCGTGCAGTGTGGCGATGTGCTTCTTGGGTATGACCAGAAAGTGAACCGGTGCTTGCGGCGCGATATCGTTGAAGGCAATAACTTGGTCGTCCTCGTACACTTTGTGCGCGGGAATATCACCCGCGACGATTCTGCAGAACAGACAATCCATGGCGTTTCTCCGGAAGCCGTATGGGTAAAGAGTGTAACAGGCGATATTCCAGGCGGTTAGCCTGCACAGGAAGTGACATATGAAGAACGATGTTCGTGATCTGGGCCTGGTGCTCGATTCGCCCGTCCGCTTGATTGTCATCGAGTCCTGGGATGAACGGCGGGTGCTAGAGACGTTGACCGGTTTGGCGATCAGCCGAGGGTTGGCGTTGCATCTGTGGTCGGCGACCGAGGGGTTGCGCAAGACTGCCTTTGGCGGGGAAGCGCTCGATGGGGTGAAAGCTGCGCGCCAGATGTGGCGCTCAAATGTGTCAAGTTCGATCAAATGGGCGGCCTTTACGTATTCTGCGATCTGCATCCTTATCTTGATCAACCGCCCTTGGTGCGGTTGATCAAGGAAATCGCCATGGCCGAGGGCCGCTCGGCTCCGACGCTGGTGCTGGTTTCTCATGCATTGACACTTCCCGCCGAGTTTCAGCGCTATGCGGCTCGTTTCCGTCTAGCGCTGCCAAGCGAGGAGGAGCTGCTTTCTATCGTGCGGGAGGAGGCGGCTCGCTGGAGCGAGCGCAACCGAGGTCTACGCGTCCGCACTGACAATCGCACCTTGCAGCAGGTGGTGAAAAACCTTCGCGGGCTCAGCCACGCCGAAGCCCGAAAATTGGCCCACAACCTGATTTGCGATGATGGGGCGATTACCCAGGATGACCTGCCGGAACTCAACCGCAAAAAGTTCGAGCTGCTGGACATGCAGGGCGTGCTGGGCTTCGAACATGACACCGAGCGCTTTGCCGACGTAGGAGGCTTACATAATTTCAAGCGTTGGTTAGGCGAGCGGCAAGCCGCGTTTCTGGCGCCCGACGTTAGCGACATGCCGCGTGGCGCGATGCTTGTCGGCGTGCAGGGCGGAGGGAAAAGCATGGCGGCCAAGGCCGTGGCCGGGCTGTGGGGGCTGCCGTTGCTGCGCCTGGATTTCGCCTGCCTGTACAACAAGTTTTTTGGCGAAACCGAGCGCAACCTGCGCGAAGCGTTGAAGCTCGCCGAGGAAATGGCGCCTTGTGTACTTTGGATGGATGAGCTGGAAAAGGGGTTGGCGACCGGGGAGATGGATGGCGGTGTCAGCCAGCGTGTGCTGGGAACGCTGCTGACCTGGATGGCTGAGCGCAAAGCTCCGGTGTTCATGGTTGCCACTGCCAATTCAGTCGAGCGGCTGCCAGCGGAGCTGTTGCGCAAGGGGCGCTTCGATGAGCTGTTTTTCGTTGATCTGCCTGACCGGGAGACGCGGGTGGATATCCTTCGCATTCACTTGCAGCGCCGGGATCTGGACCCGGGTCATTATGATCTGCTCGCGCTGGCCAATGCCTGCGACGGGTTTTCAGGGGCCGAAATCGAGCAGGTAGTGGTTTCGGCTGTCTATGCCGGCCAGGCGCAGGCGAGGGAGCCGGATCAACAGATGCTACTTGGCTGTATCCAGGGTACCTCGCCCTTGTCGGTGATCATGGCCGAAGCCTTGACCAGACTCCGTAGTTGGGCCGATGGTCGCGCGATAAAGGCGTAATCGAGGCTAGAGGTCCGCTTGCCCCAAACCAAGCGACTGCATGTAAGCGGGTAGGGCGATAGCAGCCAGTATCCCAATCACTGGCACGAGCAGCCAGAGCGCAGCGAGCACCTTCACCGCGGTGCTGTTAGGCGGCTGCGGAGGGCCGAATCGGTTGGCGCCTTGCGTGCCGGGTACCAGCAACAGTGCCAGCGGAAACAGCGACCCCACAAAGGGTACGAAACAGAGAAACAGGAACCAGCCTGACCAGCCGAAGTCATGCAGGCGCTGTGCGCCGATCTGGAAGCTGACTACGAGATAAGCCAAGGCAACGAGGAGCAGTAGCAGCGCGCCAAACACCTCGGAGAGGGCGAAACCCAGGGCTGCAATGAGTGCGCAACCGCAGGCAGTGGCCGTGAGACCAAGCGACCAAGCAAGGTAGCGAAGGCGCCCGATCCGTCCATTGAAACTGAACACCCGCAGCGCTCCCTGTTCCGGGCTCGCTCCGGCCACATCCGCGCTAGGTGGCGCATAGAATTGTTTGAGAGCGCCTGCCCCTTCGCCTGCTCGGATGGCCTCTTCTCGGGCGAGGCGGGCACGGTATTTCTCGAAAACGATTCCACATCCGTTGCACTGCACAGTGCCTGTCTGACGATGCCCGCACTTCGGGCATGACAGCTCGTTAGTGGCCTCTGGCTTGATGTCGGTTTCTTGCGGTTCGATGGTCAGCGCGAGTGTCACCGCTTCCGGCTCCTTGCGAGCCTTGGCGCCGGCAGTAGCCAGGGCTTGGATATAGCGATCCGCCTCGGCTTCGGTAAGTGAGCGCTTTACGGCTACTGGCGAGCCGGCGAAGAGCTTCTCGAGCCGCTCTGGAGCGGTCCGAAACAGCCGAGCCATGTTCGACCTGACGGTTTCGGTCGTCATCCCGGGCATCAATTCGCCGTCGAACACGATCTTGTATTGGTCGGAAATCATGCAGCGTCCCTGGCACGATGAAAGAAACAGAGCCTAGAGGTTGGGCGCAGGTGCTACAAGCGGTGATCCCGCTACCGCGTGTGACCTGCATCACGGTCAGTCGCTATCGAGGCCAGTGTCGTATCAGCTCAGTGGCCCGGGTGGCGGCTGCCCTGTACTCGCTGTCCAGCCGCGCGATCAGCTGTTGGACGCCGGGAATGTCAGCGATGCCGCCAACGCCTTGGCCGGCTGACCAGACCGTTTTCCAGGCTTTCGCTTCATCATTGATCGGCTTGAGCGTCGCATCGTGGGTCAGGCCCTTGGTTAGTTGCGATATGTCATAGCCGGCCTGTTGCAGACTCTGCCGAAGAAAGCTCGCTGGCACTCCAGACACTGCTTCGGTGTGCGCGACGTCTGCGGCCTGAGCTTGCAGAAGCATCTCTTTATAAGCGTCGCTCGCTTGGCTTTCACGCGTCGCGATGAAACGAGTGCCGATGTACGCCAGGTCGGCGCCCATCATCTGGGCGGCCAACATCTCGTGTCCGTGATTGATGCAGCCGGACAGCAATACAGTCTTGTCGAAGAACTGCCTGATCTCGGCGATCAGTGCAAAGGGGCTCACGGTTCCAGCGTGACCACCGGCGCCAGCTGCCACGGCGATCAGTCCGTCAACGCCGGCTGCGGCTGCCTTTTCGGCGTGTCGGCGAGTGGTGACATCATGGAACACCAGGCCGCCATAGGCATGGACGGCATCGACCACTTCTTTCACCGCGCCAAGGCTGGTGATCACGATCGGCACCTGTTCGTCGACGCAAATTGACAGGTCCGCCTGCAGGCGTGGATTGCTGCCGTGCACGATCAGGTTCACCGCATATGGCGAGGCGTCGGGCGCGCGTTCGAGGGCGGTGCCGATCTGCTGCAGCCAATCGCGAAAACCGCTGCTTTTGCGCTGGTTGAGTGCCGGAAAGCTGCCGACGACGCCGTTCTGGCAGCACGTGACCACCAGTGCGGGGTTGGATACCAGGAACATGGGCGCGGCGACGAGCGGTAGGCGCAAGCGCCCTTCGAGTGAAACAGGTAGCGGCATGGGACCTCCTGATCTCAGAACGGTTTGACCACGACGAGAACAACGATGGCCAACAGCAGCAGCACAGGAAACTCATTGAACCAGCGATAGAACACATGGCTGCGTTGGTTTTCTCCCCCGTGCGAAGCGCTTGAGCTGCGCGCCGCAGATATGGTGATAGGCAATCAGCAGCACGACCAGCGTGAGCTTCGCATGAAGCCAACCGCCTCCGCTGAACAACCCGGGATTGAGGGCCAACATCCAGATACCGAAGATCAGCGTCGCAACCATCGATGGCAGCATGATGCCTCGATAGAGCTTGCGTTCCATGACCGCGAATCGGTCACGGCTGGTCTGGTCATCGCTCATGGCGTGGTAGACGAAGAGCCGAGGCAAGTAGAACAGCCCGGCGAACCAGCAGACCACCGAGACAATGTGCAGGGCTTTGACCCATAGATAGAGCATTCCGGAATTCCTTGGCTTGATATTGGCTTGATAGTAGAGGCTGTGCCCTCCATACGTCATCTGGGGAGTTGGCCCTGACCGTTCGCAGCCTTATCATCACCGCTCTTATCAGCTCCCATTCGAGAGGCAGGCATGGTCAAGGTCGGGATCGTCGGCGGTACGGGCTACACAGGTGTCGAGCTGTTGCGTTTGCTGGCGCAACATCCTCAGGCTGAAGTGGCTGTCATCACGTCTCGATCCGAGAACGGCGTACGTGTCACGGACATGTTCCCCAATCTCCGCGGTTTCTATGACTCACTTGCTTTCAGCGTACCGGACACCGCGACGCTTGGCGCTTGCGATGTGGTCTTCTTCGCTACGCCTCATGGTGTCGCGCACTCCCTGGCCGCCGAGTTGTTGGAAGCCGGAACCCGCGTCATCGACCTGTCCGCCGACTTCCGGCTCCAGGACGCGGTTGAATGGGAAAAGTGGTACGGCCAACCCCATGGGGCGCCGAGCTTATTGCCTGAGGCTGTTTACGGGCTGCCCGAAGTCAACCGCGAACTGATCAGGCGTGCGCGCCTGATTGCGGTGCCAGGCTGCTACCCAACGGCGACTCAGTTGGGCTTCCTGCCCTTGCTCGAGAAAGGGCTGGCCGACGCATCGCGTTTGATTGCCGACTGCAAGTCCGGCGTCAGCGGAGCAGGGCGGGCGGCCAAGATTGGTTCGTTGTTCACCGAGGCAGGCGAAAGCATGATGGCGTACGCCGTAAAGGGACATCGGCATCTACCTGAGATCACCCAAGGTCTGCGTCGTGCTGCCAAGGGCGAGGTCGGCCTGACATTCGTCCCGCATCTGACGCCGATGATCCGAGGCATTCACGCGACGCTGTACGCAACCGTCGCGGACACGTCAGTCGACCTCCAGGCGCTTTACGAGGAACGCTACGCCGATGAACCGTTCGTCGATGTGCTGCCTGCCGGTAGCCATCCTGAGACTCGAAGCGTACGGGGCGCAAATGTATGCCGCATAGCGGTGCACCGGCCGCAGGGAGGCGATCTGGTTGTGGTGCTGTCGGTCATCGATAATCTCGTCAAGGGTGCGTCCGGCCAGGCGCTGCAGAACATGAACATCATCTTTGGCCTCGATGAGCGGCTTGGCTTGAACACTGCGGCCCTGCTGCCATGAGCGAGGCGAGGCAGCACCCGCGATGGCTGGCATGCGAATAGTTGACCGATTTCGTAGGGTAAGCCGATAATGCGCGTCAATGCGGTAATGGGGCGCTTTGCGCCGGGAGAGCCTTAAATGAGTGTCGAATCCTTCACGCCAACTGCCATCCAGTTCACTCAGGGCGCAGCGAGCAAGGTGAAGAGTCTTGTCGATGAAGAGGGTAATCCACGTTTGAAGCTGCGCGTATTCGTCACCGGTGGTGGCTGCTCCGGTTTCCAATATGGATTTACCTTTGATGAGGATCTGGCCGACGATGACACGGTCATCGAGCGCGAAGGTGTCAGTCTTGTGGTCGATCCGATGAGCTTTCAGTACCTGGCGGGTGCCGAGGTTGATTATCAGGAGGGCCTGGAGGGGTCGCGGTTTGTCATCAAAAACCCGAACGCCAGCACTACCTGTGGATGCGGGCAGTCGTTCTCGATCTGAGCGAACGAATCGGCGCGCTGATGGCCATTCAGGCTGGGTAGATGGCGCCAAGGATGCGTTGTCCCTTGGCGCCGGTCACTTGGGGACGGTTGGCTGGGATAGCTTCCAAGCAGCAGTGTGCCAGCCAAGCGAACGCCATGGCTTCTATCCAGTCGGGATCCACCCCCACGGAGGCCGTGCTCGCGACCTGACATCCAGGGAGCAAAGCGCGCAGCCTATCAAGCAGCGCGGTGTTATGCGCTCCTCCACCACAAACGAGCACTTCCTCGGTGTCAGGCTGGCTCTGCGTCAGCGCATCTGTAATGGTTCGTGCGGTTAGCTCTAGCAGCGTGGCCTGAACGTCCACAGCGGCTAGGCCCGTCATGGTACTGAGTTGGCCGTCGAGCCAGGCCAGATTGAAGACTTCGCGGCCTGTGCTCTTGGGCCCTCGAACGGCGAAGAATGGATCGTTGAGTAGTTGCGTCAGCAGCGAAGGAACAAGCGCGCCGCTAGCGGCCCAATCACCATTGCGATCGTATGGAAGTTTCTGGTGCCGCTCGATCCAGGCATCCAGCAGCACGTTGCCCGGCCCGCAGTCGAACCCCTCTATAGGACTGCCAGGTTTCAAAAGGCTCAGGTTGCTGAAGCCGCCTATGTTGAGTATTGCCCTGGTGCGTGCTGTTGAGCTGAACAGGACTTCGTGAAACGCAGGTACGAGGGCGCGCCTTGTCCACCTGCGGCTACGTCACGTCGGCGAAAATCCGCTACGACTGTTATGCCGGTCAGCTCCGCGAGTAGGGCGGGATTTCCAATCTGGACGGTAAAACCAAGCGCGGGTTCATGCCGCACTGTCTGGCCATGGCTGCCGATTGCGCGAATGGCCTCTGGCTTGACCTGGGCGGTCGCCAGCAGTGCCTGTATGCCGGTTGCGGCAAGTCTTGCCCACGTGTTCTCAGCAAGAGCCGAACGGGCCAGCTCATCGGGCCCTGAGACACAGAGATCAAGCAGTTGCTGCTTCAAGGCGGACGGCATCGGTTCGTAATGCGTGCCGACCAGATGTGTATGGGTGCTGTGCTCTATAAGCGCAAAGTCCAGCCCATCGAGACTGGTACCGGACATCACGCCGATATAGAGACTCATGCTTACTCTTGCTGCATGGCTAACGTCGTGGCGCGCTCTTCATCCATGCGAGCCATAAGCGGTTGGCTCATCTGCAAAAAGCGTTGTTTTTCGGCTTTTGCAATCGGATCCGCCATCGGCAATTTCAGCCCGAGCGGATCCACATGGCGACCGTCAACCTGAAACTCATAGTGCAGGTGAGGGCCGGTCGACAGCCCTGTGGTCCCGATATACCCGATGATCTGGCCTTGCTTGACTGATGCGCCGTTTCGAACGCCCTTGGCGAATCCCTGCATATGGGCATATAGCGTGCGATAACGGTTCCCATGCTGGATGACGACCGTATTGCCGTAACCACCCTTGCGGCCCGCTAGGATAACCTTTCCATCCCCGGCGCTTTTGATTGGTGTGCCACGAGGCGCAGCATAATCCACACCCTTGTGGGCTCGAATTTTGTTCAGGATTGGATGCTTGCGCCCGTTGGAAAAGCGAGAGCTGATACGCGCGAAGTCGACTGGTGTTCTGATGAACGCTTTGCGCATGCTGTTGCCATCGGCGGTGTAATAGCTCGTATTACCCTGCTTGTTGGTATAGCGCACGGCGGTGTAGCTCTTACCGCGATTGGTGAAACGAGCAGCGAGGATGTTGCCAGTGCCAACCCTTTCACCATCGACCATCTTCTCCTCATAAATGACTTCGAAAGAGTCACCTTTGCGGATGTCCATGGCGAAATCAATGTCATAGCCAAAGACGTTCGCCAGGTCCATGGTGAGGTTGTGATCCAATCCTGCACGCTTGGCCGCCAGGAACAGGCTGCTGTCTATCTGGCCTTGAGCGTACGCAGTATGGATTTCTGGTTTGATGTGCTCTTTGTTGAAGGTGAAACCGGCCTCGGTCTTGATGACCTGATAGCTTTCAAGCTTGCTGATCGGACTGCTCAAGCGAGCAAGTTGGCCCTGTTCGTTAAGCTCGAACTCGAGGCGTTGGCCCACCTTCAATTGGGTCAGGCGCTTTGCTTCCTTGCTGCTGGCCAGAACCTCGTGCATGGTCGTCGAAGGAAGGCCCACCTTTGCAAATAGCGTCGATAGGGTATCCCCATTGGCCACCACCACCTCGTTTATCAGAGGATTGGGTTCGGGTTTTGCGAGGTTATCGAGTGCGGCTTCGGTCGTTTCCTCGGCCACTTTCAGGTCAGCCGTCGAAAGCGGTTTGTTGTCCTCTGCCTGAGTAAGAGGGTCAGTCACGCCAGTGGCGAGCTCGGCCGAGGTGTCGAGTTGCAGGTCGAGAAATGTTTTCTTGGCTTCGACCTCGCGCGATGGGAACACCAGAAGCGCCAGGCTCAAGAGCGCAGCTACTCCGCTTGCAGCCAGCAGATGGCTTTTCGGGTAGTTGGGAACCCTGGGTTTTGGATTGGTCATTAGTGTCTGGCGGTTTTTTGTACAGAAAAAAGATCGGCCTAAAATATAAGCAAAGTGCCTACGAAGCAACCCTGGAGTGCGCGCCACGCCTGCTTGGCCACGTTTTCGACGTTGTTTTTTTTGATCGTTCTTGTAAGGATTATCCCCTTTCGTTTTGGGTACGGATCGATCCATGAAGTCGGTGCAAGAGCAACTGTCGGTAATCAAGCGTGGCGCTGATGAGGTGCTAGTGGAGTCAGAGCTGGTCACCAAGCTCAAGCGCGGCGCGCCCCTGCGAATCAAAGCTGGCTTCGACCCGACTGCGCCAGATCTGCATCTAGGTCACACAGTGCTTATTAATAAGCTTCGTCAGTTTCAGGATCTCGGCCATCAGGTCGTTTTCTTGATTGGTGATTTTACCGGGATGATCGGCGACCCCAGTGGCAAGAGTACTACTCGCCCGCCGCTGACGCGTGAGCAGGTTCTCGAAAACGCGGAAACCTACAAAAATCAGGTCTTCAAGATACTCGATCCGTCGAAAACGGAGGTTGCGTTCAATTCGTCCTGGATGGATCAGTTGTCTCCGGCTGATTTCATCCGTTTGGCGTCGCAGTACACCGTTGCTCGCATGCTTGAGCGAGATGATTTCAGTAAGCGCTACGCCGCCAATCAGTCGATCGCGATTCATGAATTCCTGTATCCGCTGGTGCAGGGCTATGACTCGGTCGCATTGAAGGCTGACGTCGAGCTTGGTGGCACCGATCAGAAATTCAATCTGCTGATGGGGCGTGAGCTCCAGCGATCCTATGGGCAGCCGTCTCAGTGCATTGTCACTATGCCCTTGCTGGAAGGGTTGGATGGTGTGAAGAAAATGTCCAAGTCGCTGGGGAACTATGTTGGTATCCAGGAGCCTCCAGGCGTGATGTATAGCAAGTTGGTGTCGATTCCAGATTCGCTGATGTGGCGTTATTTCGAGTTGTTGAGTTTCAGGGATATGGCTGAAGTCGAGGGCTTCAGGACTGATGTGGCGCGTGGCGCCAATCCTCGCGATATCAAGATGAAGCTTGCCGAAGAAATTGTCGCGAGGTTCCATGGAGAGGAGGCGGCAGCGGGAGCTTATCGCTCCGCTGGTAATAGAATGAAGGATGGCGAACTGCCGGACGATATTCCTTCGATTGATTTACAGTCGACCGAAGACATGCCTATTGCTGCAGTGCTGAATCGGGCCGGTTTGGTGAAGAATGCGGCGGTAGCCCGAGATCTGCTCGCTGCAGGCAGCGTTCGGGTCGACGGTGAGGTGGTGGATCGCTCGTTCATGTTCCGTCGGGGGCGACCCATGTATGCCAGGCGGGCAAGAAAGCGTTCGGGCGTATTTGTCTGAGCGCGGAACAATCGTAACTTTCTGGTTGACGTGCAGGTCGTGCGCCCTATAATGCGCACCTTCTCCGGCGCGGGCCCTTCGAAAAACCATTTGTATATCAATAGGTTATCGAGATAAGGGGCTTGCGCGGAAGGCGGATTCGGGTAGAATGCGCCGCGCTGGCCGGGCGGAGGTAAAGCGCTGCTGGCGGCTCTGATCGGATGGTCGGGGCGGTGGAAGGAGGTGGTTGACAGCGGTTTTGGACGCTGTATGATTCGCCTCCCGCTGATGAGAGGCCTCGTGCTGATCGGAAGCGCAAGCGGTTGAGAAGAAAGAAAATTCTTCAAAAACAGCTTGACGAGAAACAAGGCTGCTGTAGAATGCGCGGCCTCGGTTGAGACGAAAGGCTTGATCGAAATGCTCTTTAACAACTGAATCAAGCAATTCGTGTGGGTGCTTGTGGAGTCAGACTGGTGATCAGCAAGATTATCAGCATCACAAACGCTCAACGAGAAATCATTGAGTGCTCTTCTTTTAGGGAAGAGATTTGCGATTGCTGAGCCAGGTTTAGGGTTTTCTCAAAACCCAAGCAGTATTGAACTGAAGAGTTTGATCATGGCTCAGATTGAACGCTGGCGGCAGGCCTAACACATGCAAGTCGAGCGGATGAGTGGAGCTTGCTCCACGATTCAGCGGCGGACGGGTGAGTAATGCCTAGGAATCTGCCTGGTAGTGGGGGACAACGTTTCGAAAGGAACGCTAATACCGCATACGTCCTACGGGAGAAAGCAGGGGACCTTCGGGCCTTGCGCTATCAGATGAGCCTAGGTCGGATTAGCTAGTTGGTGAGGTAATGGCTCACCAAGGCGACGATCCGTAACTGGTCTGAGAGGATGATCAGTCACACTGGAACTGAGACACGGTCCAGACTCCTACGGGAGGCAGCAGTGGGGAATATTGGACAATGGGCGAAAGCCTGATCCAGCCATGCCGCGTGTGTGAAGAAGGTCTTCGGATTGTAAAGCACTTTAAGTTGGGAGGAAGGGTTGTAGGTTAATACCCTGCAATTTTGACGTTACCGACAGAATAAGCACCGGCTAACTTCGTGCCAGCAGCCGCGGTAATACGAAGGGTGCAAGCGTTAATCGGAATTACTGGGCGTAAAGCGCGCGTAGGTGGTTTGTTAAGTTGGATGTGAAAGCCCCGGGCTCAACCTGGGAACTGCATCCAAAACTGGCAAGCTAGAGTATGGCAGAGGGTGGTGGAATTTCCTGTGTAGCGGTGAAATGCGTAGATATAGGAAGGAACACCAGTGGCGAAGGCGACCACCTGGGCTAATACTGACACTGAGGTGCGAAAGCGTGGGGAGCAAACAGGATTAGATACCCTGGTAGTCCACGCCGTAAACGATGTCGACTAGCCGTTGGGATCCTTGAGATCTTAGTGGCGCAGCTAACGCATTAAGTCGACCGCCTGGGGAGTACGGCCGCAAGGTTAAAACTCAAATGAATTGACGGGGGCCCGCACAAGCGGTGGAGCATGTGGTTTAATTCGAAGCAACGCGAAGAACCTTACCAGGCCTTGACATGCAGAGAACTTTCCAGAGATGGATGGGTGCCTTCGGGAGCTCTGACACAGGTGCTGCATGGCTGTCGTCAGCTCGTGTCGTGAGATGTTGGGTTAAGTCCCGTAACGAGCGCAACCCTTGTCCTTAGTTACCAGCACGTTAAGGTGGGCACTCTAAGGAGACTGCCGGTGACAAACCGGAGGAAGGTGGGGATGACGTCAAGTCATCATGGCCCTTACGGCCTGGGCTACACACGTGCTACAATGGTCGGTACAAAGGGTTGCCAAGCCGCGAGGTGGAGCTAATCCCATAAAACCGATCGTAGTCCGGATCGCAGTCTGCAACTCGACTGCGTGAAGTCGGAATCGCTAGTAATCGTGAATCAGAATGTCACGGTGAATACGTTCCCGGGCCTTGTACACACCGCCCGTCACACCATGGGAGTGGGTTGCTCCAGAAGTAGCTAGTCTAACCTTCGGGGGGACGGTTACCACGGAGTGATTCATGACTGGGGTGAAGTCGTAACAAGGTAGCCGTAGGGGAACCTGCGGCTGGATCACCTCCTTAATCGACGATCACAGCGGCCTCATGAGTACCCACACGAATTGCTTGATTCACTAGCGAAAAGCGATTGGGTTTCGACCCGAGAGAGACGATTGGGTCTGTAGCTCAGTTGGTTAGAGCGCACCCCTGATAAGGGTGAGGTCGGCAGTTCGAATCTGCCCAGACCCACCAATTGTCATGGGATGTGGCCGATCTGTAGATGGGGCCATAGCTCAGCTGGGAGAGCGCCTGCTTTGCACGCAGGAGGTCAGCGGTTCGATCCCGCTTGGCTCCACCATTCCTCGACAATCGCTGAAAGCACAGAAATGAATACGTTCCGGTGGAGTGTATTGATTTCTGGTCTTTGCGCCAGAACCGTTCTTTAAAAATTTGGGCATGTGATAGAAGTAGATTTGAGCGATCATTTTCACTGGTGATTGTTCAAGTCAAGGCAAAATTTGCGAGTTGCTCGAAAGAGCGAATGCGGATTTTCGGCGAATGTCGTCTTCACGTTAGAGACAGTAACCAGATTGCTTGGGGTTATATGGTCAAGTGAAGAAGCGCATACGGTGGATGCCTTGGCAGTCAGAGGCGATGAAAGACGTGGTAGCCTGCGAAAAGCTTCGGGGAGTCGGCAAACAGACTGTGATCCGGAGATGTCTGAATGGGGGAACCCAGCCATCATAAGATGGTTATCACACACTGAATACATAGGTGTGTGAGGCGAACCAGGGGAACTGAAACATCTAAGTACCCTGAGGAAAAGAAATCAACCGAGATTCCCTTAGTAGTGGCGAGCGAACGGGGACTAGCCCTTAAGTTGATTTGAGATTAGCGGAACGCTCTGGAAAGGGCGGCCATAGTGGGTGATAGCCCCGTACGCGAAAGTCTCTTGTCAATGAAATCGAGTAGGACGGAGCACGAGAAACTTTGTCTGAATATGGGGGACCATCCTCCAAGGCTAAATACTACTGACTGACCGATAGTGAACCAGTACCGTGAGGGAAAGGCGAAAAGAACCCCGGAGAGGGGAGTGAAATAGAACCTGAAACCGTATGCGTACAAGCAGTGGGAGCCCACTTTGTTGGGTGACTGCGTACCTTTGTATAATGGGTCAGCGACTTATTTTCAGTGGCGAGCTTAACCGAATAGGGGAGGCGTAGCGAAAGCGAGTCTTAATAGGGCGTCTAGTCGCTGGGAATAGACCCGAAACCGGGCGATCTATCCATGGGCAGGTTGAAGGTTAGGTAACACTGACTGGAGGACCGAACCGACTACCGTTGAAAAGTTAGCGGATGACCTGTGGATCGGAGTGAAAGGCTAATCAAGCTCGGAGATAGCTGGTTCTCCTCGAAAGCTATTTAGGTAGCGCCTCGTGTATCACTGCTGGGGGTAGAGCACTGTTTCGGCTAGGGGGTCATCCCGACTTACCAAACCGATGCAAACTCCGAATACCAGCAAGTGTCAGCACGGGAGACACACGGCGGGTGCTAACGTCCGTCGTGAAAAGGGAAACAACCCAGACCGTCAGCTAAGGTCCCAAAATCCTGGTTAAGTGGGAAACGATGTGGGAAGGCTTAGACAGCTAGGAGGTTGGCTTAGAAGCAGCCATCCTTTAAAGAAAGCGTAATAGCTCACTAGTCGAGTCGGCCTGCGCGGAAGATGTAACGGGGCTCAAACCAGGTACCGAAGCTACGGGTTCATCGCAAGATGAGCGGTAGAGGAGCGTTCTGTAAGCCTGTGAAGGTGAGTTGAGAAGCTTGCTGGAGGTATCAGAAGTGCGAATGCTGACATGAGTAACGACAATGCGAGTGAAAAACTCGCACGCCGAAAGACCAAGGGTTCCTGCGCAACGTTAATCGACGCAGGGTGAGTCGGTCCCTAAGGCGAGGCTGAAGAGCGTAGTCGATGGGAAACGGGTTAATATTCCCGTACTTCTAGTTACTGCGATGGGGGGACGGAGAAGGCTAGGCCAGCTTGGCGTTGGTTGTCCAAGTTTAAGGTGGTAGGCAGAGGTCTTAGGTAAATCCGGGATCTTAATGCCGAGAACTGATGACGATCCTTCTTTTAGAAGGAGAAGTGGTTGATGCCATGCTTCCAGGAAAAGCCTCTAAGCTTCAGGTAACTAGGAACCGTACCCCAAACCGACACAGGTGGTTGGGTAGAGAATACCAAGGCGCTTGAGAGAACTCGGGTGAAGGAACTAGGCAAAATGGCACCGTAACTTCGGGAGAAGGTGCGCCGGTGAGGGTGAAGGACTTGCTCCGTAAGCTCATGCCGGTCGAAGATACCAGGCCGCTGCGACTGTTTATTAAAAACACAGCACTCTGCAAACACGAAAGTGGACGTATAGGGTGTGACGCCTGCCCGGTGCCGGAAGGTTAATTGATGGGGTTAGCGCAAGCGAAGCTCTTGATCGAAGCCCCGGTAAACGGCGGCCGTAACTATAACGGTCCTAAGGTAGCGAAATTCCTTGTCGGGTAAGTTCCGACCTGCACGAATGGCGTAACGATGGCGGCGCTGTCTCCACCCGAGACTCAGTGAAATTGAAATCGCTGTGAAGATGCAGTGTATCCGCGGCTAGACGGAAAGACCCCGTGAACCTTTACTATAGCTTTGCACTGGACTTTGAATTTGCTTGTGTAGGATAGGTGGGAGGCTTTGAAGCGTGGACGCCAGTTCGCGTGGAGCCATCCTTGAAATACCACCCTGGCAACTTTGAGGTTCTAACTCTGGTCCGTTATCCGGATCGAGGACAGTGTATGGTGGGTAGTTTGACTGGGGCGGTCTCCTCCTAAAGAGTAACGGAGGAGTACGAAGGTGCGCTCAGACCGGTCGGAAATCGGTCGCAGAGTATAAAGGCAAAAGCGCGCTTGACTGCGAGACAGACACGTCGAGCAGGTACGAAAGTAGGTCTTAGTGATCCGGTGGTTCTGTATGGAAGGGCCATCGCTCAACGGATAAAAGGTACTCCGGGGATAACAGGCTGATACCGCCCAAGAGTTCATATCGACGGCGGTGTTTGGCACCTCGATGTCGGCTCATCACATCCTGGGGCTGAAGCCGGTCCCAAGGGTATGGCTGTTCGCCATTTAAAGTGGTACGCGAGCTGGGTTTAGAACGTCGTGAGACAGTTCGGTCCCTATCTGCCGTGGACGTTTGAGATTTGAGAGGGGCTGCTCCTAGTACGAGAGGACCGGAGTGGACGAACCTCTGGTGTTCCGGTTGTCACGCCAGTGGCATTGCCGGGTAGCTATGTTCGGAAGAGATAACCGCTGAAAGCATCTAAGCGGGAAACTTGCCTCAAGATGAGATCTCACTGGAGCCTTGAGCTCCCTGAAGGGCCGTCGAAGACTACGACGTTGATAGGTGGGGTGTGTAAGCGCTGTGAGGCGTTGAGCTAACCCATACTAATTGCCCGTGAGGCTTGACCATATAACACCCAAACAATTTGATGTTTGCGTGTCAGACGGTTGAAGTCGACAAACAAACCGAAAAAGACGCATCGCTCGCAAAGCGAAACCGATACAGCAACACCTTCACATGCCCAATTCGGGGAAGCGACTCAACACCGACTCCCCAGCCGAATTGCTTGACGACCATAGAGCGTTGGAACCACCTGATCCCATCCCGAACTCAGAAGTGAAACGACGCATCGCCGATGGTAGTGTGGGGCTTCCCCATGTGAGAGTAGGTCATCGTCAAGCTTCTACACCAAACCCCCGATCGTCGCCAGACGGTCGGGGGTTTGTCTTTGGGGCAAAGAATTTTCTGTCGGCGCTAGGGCGCTGCGAAAGCTGTCGCTATGATGCTATGCCTGCCGAAGGAAGGTGTTATGAACAATTTGCTGGCCCTGCTTGCCGATGGCCGATTTCATTCGGGTGAAGAACTGGGCGCATCGCTAGGTGTAAGTCGTAGTGCAGTTTGGAAAGGGCTTAAGCGGCTCGAGGGCGAGTTGGGTATTCCCCTGTTTAGAGTGCCAGGAAAAGGGTACAGACTGCCCGAGCCGATAAGCCTGCTTGACGGGCAGCGGTTGCAAGACTGCTTTGATCGTCGTGGGTGGCGGTTGCACCTGGCAGAGTGCGTAGACTCTACCAATGCCGAAGCACTGAGGTTGATTGCACAAGGCGATCCGCCCCCTTTCGTGGTAATTGCTGAAATGCAATCAAGCGGTAGAGGGCGACGGGGGCGCGAATGGGTCAGTCCTCCGTGCCAGAACGTTTACTTCTCTCTTGCTTTGAGAGTTTGCAGCGGTGCTGAAGGTCTGTCGGGCTTGAGTCTAGTTGTTGGGCTAGCGGTACTGGACGCCCTAGTCCGGGTTGGTGTGCAGCATGTAGGGCTTAAATGGCCAAATGACGTTTATATAGGCGACCAGAAAGTTGCCGGCATCTTGCTAGAACTCACAGGGGACCTGGCTGACGTCTGCTTTGTGGTGATTGGTATCGGCATCAACGTCAACATGGTCGGTAGTGAAGGTCGCATCAGTCAGTCTTGGACGTCAGTAAGAGCGTCGCTTGGGCAATCGCTTGATCGGAACACGCTCATCTCGACCTTAAGCGAAAGCCTGGAGGCTTACCTTCGCAGGCACAAGGATGAGGGGTTTGTCGGACTTCGTGATGAATGGGAGTCCAAGCATATCTGGCAAAGTCGGTTCTGCATCCTGAGCGCAGGAGTTCGTCCTGTGAAAGGGAAAGTACTGGGTGTGGACGAGCGGGGCGCTCTTAGGATGGAGGTCGATGGAGGCGAGCAACGATTTAGCGGTGGAGAATTAAGTTTGAGGCTCGATCATGATTCTTGAGCTCGACTGCGGAAACAGCTTTATAAAATGGCGTTTGATCGAATCTGATGCTGTTGCGCCCCGCTTGGGCGGTATCGCCGTAGGGGTCGAGGACATTTTGCTAGGAATTCCCGATGGATGCCTGATCAAGCGGTGCCGCATGGTGAGTGTTAGGGACGACAAGGAGACTGAAACGCTGCTGGAAAGCGTCCAGGCTGCATTGGGAGTCGCTGTTGTGCGGGCCACGCCTGCTCGTAATGTAGCCGGTGTAACCAATGGATATCGTGACTTTGATCGCCTTGGTATGGATCGCTGGCTTGCGGTTGTCGGGGCATTTCATATGTGCCAGACGGCGTGCTTGATAATCGACCTGGGTACTGCCGTCACTGCTGATATCGTAGACAGCACTGGACGCCATCTGGGTGGGTTTATCGCGCCGGGAATCGGCCTAATGAGGGGGCAGCTCCTGAGTCACACCCGGCGCATCTATTATGGTGCTTCGGAGGCGGAGTCGGCCCTGGCTGACCTTGGGCCTGGTAAGTCCACCGCTGAGGCTGTGGAGCGAGGCTGCATCATGATGCTAAGGGCTTATGTAAACGCGCAGGTCGAAGAGGCGCGGAGTCTTCTCAAGTCCGACTTTGTCGTGTACGTGACAGGTGGGGATGCGGCTTTGGCCGCAGGCTTGCCGGGTGCGCGGTTCGTTCCCGATTTGGTCTTCAGAGGGCTCGCTGTCGCTTGCCCTTAACCTGAGGTAATGATGCGCTGGTTTTTTTTGCTCTTGGTCGCCCTTAACGTGCTGTTTTACGCTTATCAAGTTGCTCTACCCCCCCAGCGTCCTGCTGTGGTGCTTTCAGAGCCGCGCTCAGCTGGCAGTGGCGATATCAAGCTCCTGAGCGAGGCGGCTCCACAGATACGCAAGAGCGAGATCGAAACCAGCGACACCTGTCTGTTTCTCGGTGGGTTCGATGAGGCGGCTATCGCACTGGATGTGGAGCAGCGCTTGCTCAGTCTCGATATCGAGTCAATGGTTCAACCAATTGATATGGAGGCAGGAGTAGACTATTGGGTATACCTGCCTCCACTGGTGTCCCGCCAAGCGTCCTTGCGGCAATTGAGAGAGCTGCAGTCCAGGAATATTGATAGTTATGTAATCACCGTCGGTGACTTGGCTAACGGGATTTCCTTGGGAATCTTTTCGCGAAGAGACTCGGCGGAAAGCGTGGTGGCCCGTTTGCGAGGCCTGGACTATGCGGCCTCTATACGCGAGCTGCCGAGGGCTCATCGACGGCACTGGGTGAAAATAGCCGCTTCGAGTCGACGGCTGCTGAGCGAGGCGATCCTTGCTGATCTTGTTCGTGATTTCGCCGAACTCGAGAGTCGACAAATGCCATGCTCAAGCATTGCAACTTCGGAATAGTTTACATAGAATGGCGCCCGCTTCGAAGCGCAGGGGTCTTCTAGTGTTTCGAAAGCAGCTGTAAGAAGCGCTAAGCTCAAGATTTTAAATGAGAAAGCGCTTGACAGTGAGGTGGCTGGCAAGCAGAATGCCGCCTCGTTTTGGAGGGGTTCCCGAGCGGCCAAAGGGATCAGACTGTAAATCTGACGTCATCGACTTCGAAGGTTCGAATCCTTCCCCCCTCCACCAGATTTAAGTGTGGGCCTAGCATAGGCGGGTATAGTTTAGTGGTAGAACCTCAGCCTTCCAAGCTGATGATGCGGGTTCGATTCCCGCTACCCGCTCCAGTTTAGGTCTATGCGGCACGTTTGGCTCATGTAGCTCAGTTGGTAGAGCACACCCTTGGTAAGGGTGAGGTCAGCGGTTCAAATCCGCTCATGAGCTCCAGTTACCCAAAGGCAGATATGCGAATATCTGCCTTTGTTTTAATGGTGGCGTGACTAGGTCAATTCATACGGTGGGAGACGGTCTCGATGGCTAAAGAGAAATTCGAACGTAACAAACCGCACGTCAACGTCGGCACCATTGGTCACGTTGACCATGGCAAGACCACTCTGACGGCCGCTCTGACTCGCGTGTGCTCCGAGGTTTTCGGTTCCGCTCGCGTCGACTTCGACAAGATCGATAGTGCGCCGGAAGAAAAGGCTCGCGGTATCACCATCAACACCGCTCACGTGGAGTACGACTCGAACGTTCGTCACTACGCGCACGTTGATTGCCCGGGTCACGCCGACTACGTCAAGAACATGATCACCGGTGCTGCCCAGATGGACGGCGCGATCCTGGTTTGTTCCGCTGCTGACGGCCCGATGCCGCAGACGCGCGAGCACATCCTGCTGTCTCGTCAGGTTGGTGTACCTTACATCGTCGTGTTCCTGAACAAGGCCGACATGGTTGACGATGCCGAGCTGCTCGAGCTGGTCGAAATGGAAGTGCGTGACCTGCTGTCTACCTATGACTTCCCGGGTGACGACACGCCGATCATCATCGGTTCCGCGCTGATGGCGCTGAACGGCGAAGACGACAACGAGCTGGGCACCACTGCGGTGAAGAAGCTGGTCGAGACGCTGGACACCTACATCCCCGAGCCGGTCCGTGCCATCGACAAGCCGTTCCTGATGCCGATCGAAGACGTGTTCTCCATTTCCGGTCGCGGTACCGTTGTGACGGGTCGTGTCGAGCGTGGCATCGTCAAGGTCCAAGAAGAAATCGAGATCGTTGGTCTGCGTGACACCACCAAGACCACCTGTACCGGTGTCGAGATGTTCCGCAAGCTGCTCGACGAAGGTCGTGCTGGCGAGAACTGCGGTGTGCTGCTGCGCGGCACCAAGCGTGATGACGTCGAGCGTGGCCAGGTACTGGCCAAGCCGGGCACCATCAAGCCGCACACCAAGTTCGAGGCGGAAGTGTACGTGCTGTCCAAGGAAGAAGGCGGTCGTCATACCCCGTTCTTCAAGGGCTACCGTCCGCAGTTCTACTTCCGTACCACTGACGTGACCGGTTCGTGCGAGCTGCCGGAAGGCGTCGAGATGGTCATGCCGGGCGACAACATCAAGATGGTTGTTACCCTGATCAAGCCGATCGCCATGGAAGATGGTCTGCGCTTCGCGATCCGCGAAGGCGGCCGTACCGTCGGTGCCGGCGTGGTTGCCAAGATCGTCGAATAATCGATTGATCTGATCAATTCAGGCCGGCATAATAGTCGGCCTGACTCTTGTTAGGCCAGTAGCTCAATTGGCAGAGCGGCGGTCTCCAAAACCGCAGGTTGGGGGTTCGATTCCCTCCTGGCCTGCCATCTTCAAGATGAATTTGGCAGTATTTACAGGGTTCTAGCAGATGAATGTCAAAGCAGAAGCCAAAGACTCGCGCTTCGATCTGATGAAGTGGCTTGTTGTGGCTGCTTTGGTGGTTGTGGCGGTTGTTGGTAACCAGTATTACGCTGCGGAACCGATTCTGTATAGAGTTCTCGCGCTGATCGTGTTTGCTGTAGTGGCTGCGCTGGTCGCTTTGCAAACGTCTAAGGGTCGTGCTTTTTCGTCTTGCTTAAAGAAGCGCGCGTCGAGATTCGAAAAGTCGTTTGGCCGACCCGTCAAGAGACCACGCAGACCACCTTGATCGTTGTGGCGGTTGTGTTGGTTGTGGCGCTGCTGTTGTGGGGGCTTGATTCCCTGCTCGGTTGGCTGGTTTCTCTGATCGTAGGGTAAAGGTGTCCCGTGGCTAAGCGTTGGTATGTGGTACATGCTTACTCGGGTTACGAGAAGCATGTCATGCGCTCCTTGATCGAGCGGATCAAGCTTGCTGGTATGGAAGACCATTTCGGCGAGATTCTCGTCCCGACTGAAGAAGTGGTCGAGATGCGCAATGGTCAGAAGCGCAAGAGCGAGCGCAAATTTTTCCCGGGCTATGTCCTGGTTCAGATGGATATGGCCGAAGGTGCTTGGCACCTGGTCAAGGATACCCCGCGAGTCATGGGGTTCATTGGCGGAACGGCGGATAAGCCGGCGCCAATTACTGATAAAGAGGCTGAGGCTATCTTGCGTCGCGTGGCTGACGGGAGCGATAAGCCGAAACCCAAAACCCTTTTCGAGCCCGGTGAGGTTGTGCGAGTGGCTGATGGCCCGTTCGCTGATTTCAATGGTGTGGTTGAAGAGGTCAATTACGAGAAGAGTCGGATACAGGTTGCTGTTCTGATTTTTGGCCGCTCTACGCCGGTCGAGTTGGAGTTCAGTCAGGTCGAAAAGGTCTAGCTGAAACAAGAATCCCACACCCCGCAGTTAACGGCTGCGGGGTTTTGTCGTCACTGGGATATTCGAGTGAAATGGGGAGCCGGTAGGCGCTACTTACCCGCAACGGAGTATTTATGGCTAAGAAAATTCAGGCTTACATCAAGCTGCAGGTTAAGGCCGGTCAGGCCAACCCGTCCCCGCCGGTCGGCCCTGCCCTGGGTCAGCATGGCGTGAACATCATGGAATTCTGTAAAGCGTTTAACGCTCGCACTCAAGGTCAAGAGCCGGGTCTGCCGACGCCGGTGATCATTACCGTTTATAGCGATCGTAGCTTTACTTTTGAGACCAAGAGCACGCCGGCAGCCGTTCTGCTGAAGAAGGCTGCTGGTATCTCTAGCGGCTCTGCTCGTCCTAACACCCAGAAGGTCGGCACCGTTACCCGTGCTCAGCTGGAAGAGATCGCTAAGACCAAGAATGCTGATCTTACCGCTGCTGATCTCGAGGCGGCCGTGCGCACAATTGCCGGCTCCGCTCGGAGCATGGGTCTGAACGTGGAGGGTGTGTAAATGGCTAAGTTGACCAAGCGCCAGAAGGCTATCGCTGCCAAGGTCGAGGCCGGCAAGCAGTACGCGTTCGAGGATGCCGCGAAGTTGCTGTCAGAGCTGTCTGCGGTGAAATTCACCGAGTCCTTTGATATTGCGATCAATCTGGGCGTTGACCCTCGTAAGTCTGACCAGGTTGTACGTGGCGCTACCGTGCTGCCGAACGGCACTGGCAAGACTGTTCGTGTGGCGGTGTTCACCCAGGGTGCAGGCGCCGAGGCCGCTCTGGCCGCGGGTGCTGATCGTGTTGGTATGGATGATCTGGCTGCGGAAATGAAAGGCGGTGATCTCAGCTATGACGTGGTCATTGCATCTCCAGATGCGATGCGCGTAGTTGGCCAGCTGGGTCAGGTTCTTGGTCCTCGTGGACTGATGCCCAACCCGAAAGTAGGTACCGTTACCGCTGATGTCGCAACTGCGGTCAAGAATGCCAAGGCCGGTCAGGTTCGTTTCCGTACTGACAAGAACGGCATCATCCACACCTCCGTTGGCAAGGTGGGCTTCGAAGCTGGTCAGTTGAAGCAGAACGTCGAGGCTCTTTTGTCGGATCTCAAGCGCCTGAAGCCGTCGACATCCAAAGGTATCTACGTCAAGCGGGTCACTCTGAGCACCACCATGGGGCCTGGGTTGATCATCGATCAGGCCTCTCTCGAAGCCTAAAACAAAGCCGTGACGCGGCGCGTCACGGCGAAATATTGGGGTCCCTGCCTGGCGGGGGCTATCCAAGACCGTAGGCGACACTCGTCTTAAACCGTAGAGGCTTTGCTTCTTCAGGCCTACGCAGAGGTGCTCCCGATTCTACCGAATCAGACACCAAAACCCGCCCGGTTTCGACTGGGCGAACCGGTAACCAGGAGTAAACACCCGTGGCAATTAAACTCGAAGACAAGAAGGCCATCGTCGCTGAAGTCAACGAGGCTGCCAAAGCTGCCCTGTCCGCTGTTGTGGCTGATGCCCGTGGCGTGACCGTAGGCGCCATGACCGGACTCCGTAAAGAGGCCCGCGAAGCAGGGGTATACGTGCGCGTTGTACGTAACACCTTGCTCCGCCGCGCCGTTGAAGGCACTCAGTACGATGTGCTCAGCGACGTGTTCAAAGGCCCGACCCTTATCGCTTTCTCCAATGAGCATCCGGGCGCTGCTGCCCGTATTTTCAAGGAATTCGCCAAGGGTCAGGATAAGTTCGAGATCAAGGCTGCTGCGTTCGAAGGTCAGTTCATTGCGGCCAACCAGATCGACGCTTTGGCAACTCTGCCGACTTATGACGAAGCCATTTCCCAGCTGATGAGCGTGATGCAAGGCGCCACCAGCAAACTGGCTCGTACGCTGGCGGCTATTCGCGACCAGAAGGAAGCCGCTGCAGCCTAAGGCGCACGGCATCGTTCGAATTTCTTTTGCTTAGATGACCTCAGGTCATCACCTAATAGATAGGAACTAGAGTCATGGCTCTGACCAACGAAGACATCATCAACGCCGTTTCCGAAATGTCCGTGATGCAGGTTGTTGAACTGATCAAGGCGATGGAAGAAAAGTTTGGCGTTACCGCTGCTGCTGCTACCGTTGCTGCTGCCGGCCCGGCTGCCGCAGCTGCAGAAGAGCAGACCGAGTTCACCGTTGTCCTGGCTGAAGCTGGCGACAAGAAAGTGAACGTGATCAAGGCTGTTCGTGAGCTGACCGGCCTGGGCCTGAAAGAAGCCAAGGCAGTCGTTGACGGCGCCCCGGGCGTTGTCAAGGAAGGCGTCTCCAAGGATGAGGCCGAAGCCGCCAAGAAGGCTCTGGAAGAGGCTGGCGCGAAAGTCGAGCTCAAGTAAGCACGACCTTGCGTCTACAGCCTAAGCGAGTCGCGTAAGGCTGATGGCTGGTGGCTTATGCCACCGGCCTTTTTCCGTTATAGCTGCTTGATGTTCTTGAGCAGTCTCATACGGAGAAGCCGCTCAGTGGGGCGGTGCGAATCGACGAGATTCGCAAGATTTTTCTGGCTGCTCCCGTCGGGAGAGGCCAAACAAGCAGGTGACCAAGCTGGGGAACGCTGATGGCTTACTCATACACTGAGAAAAAACGAATCCGCAAGGACTTTAGCAAGTTACCGCACGTGATGGACGTGCCGTATCTTTGGCCATCCAGCTGGATTCGTACCGCGAATTCCTGCAGGCGGGAGCGACCAAAGATCAATTCCGCGACATTGGCTTGCACGCAGCCTTCAAATCCGTTTTTCCGATTATCAGCTATTCCGGCAATGCAGCGCTGGAATACGTCGGCTATCGTCTGGGCGATCCGGCTTTCGACGTGAAGGAATGCGTCCTGCGCGGCGTTACCTTTGCCGTTCCGCTGCGGGTCAAGGTTCGCCTGATCATCTTCGACAAGGAGTCGTCGAGCAAAGCGATCAAGGACATCAAGGAGCAGGAAGTCTACATGGGGAAATCCCCTGATGACCGAGAACGGTACCTTCATCATCAACGGTACCGAGCGTGTGATCGTATCGCAGCTGCACCGTTCGCCAGGTGTGTTCTTCGACCATGACCGTGGCAAGACTCACAGCTCGGGCAAGCTCCTGTACTCCGCCCGTATCATTCCGTACCGCGGCTCCTGGCTCGACTTCGAGTTCGATCCTAAGGATGCCGTCTTCGTGCGTATCGATCGTCGCCGCAAGCTTCCGGCGTCGGTGCTCCTGCGCGCGCTGAACTACAGCACCGAGGAAATCCTCGATGCGTTCTATGACACCAACGTATTCCATGTGAAGGGTGAAACGCTCAGTCTCGAGCTCGTGCCTCAGCGTCTGCGTGGCGAGATCGCATCGTTCGACATCAAGGACGATAGCGGTAAGGTCATTGTCGAACAGGGCCGCCGGATCACTGCGCGGCATATCAATCAGCTCGACAAATCTGGCATCAAGGCGCTCGATATGCCGATGGAGTACGTTCTGGGCCGCACCACGGCCAAGGCGATCGTGCATCCGGCAACTGGCGAGATCATTGCCGAGTGCAATACCGAGCTGACCGTGGATATCCTGGCTAAGTTGGTCAAGGCTCAGGTTGTTCGTTTCGAAACCCTCTACACCAACGACATCGACTGCGGTCCGTTCATCTCCGATACGCTGAAGATCGACTCGACCACCAATCAGCTCGAGGCTCTGGTCGAAATCTATCGAATGATGCGTCCTGGCGAGCCGCCAACCAAGGATGCCGCCGAAACGCTTTTCAACAATCTGTTCTTCGCTTCCGAACGCTACGATCTGTCTGCGGTTGGCCGGATGAAGTTCAACCGTCGCATCGGGCGGACCGAAATCGAAGGCCCGGGCGTGCTGAGCCGCGAAGACATCGTTGCGGTGCTCAAGACGCTGGTGGACATCCGCAACGGGAAAGGCATCGTCGATGACATCGACCACCTAGGTAACCGTCGTGTTCGCTGTGTTGGCGAGATGGCCGAGAATCAGTTCCGTGTAGGTCTCGTACGCGTCGAGCGTGCCGTCAAGGAACGTCTCTCGATGGCCGAGAGTGAAGGCCTGATGCCGCAGGACCTGATCAACGCCAAGCCTGTCGCGGCGGCCGTGAAGGAGTTCTTCGGTTCCAGCCAGCTCTCGCAGTTCATGGACCAGAACAACCCGCTTTCGGAGATCACCCACAAGCGGCGCGTATCCGCGCTCGGCCCGGGCGGTCTGACTCGTGAGCGTGCCGGCTTCGAAGTGCGTGACGTACACCCGACCCATTACGGTCGCGTTTGCCCGATCGAAACCCCGGAAGGTCCCAATATCGGTCTGATCAATTCGCTGGCTGCTTATGCCCGCACCAACCAGTATGGCTTCCTTGAAAGCCCGTACCGCGTGGTCAAGGATGGCGAGGTCACTGACGAGATCGTGTTCCTGTCCGCGATCGAAGAAGCGGACCATGTCATCGCTCAGGCCAGTGCCAAGCTGGACGGCCGTAAGTTGGTCGACGAGCTGGTTGCTGTGCGCCACCAGAACGAGTTCACCGTCAAGGCGCCGGAAGATGTCACCTTGATGGACGTATCGCCGAAGCAGGTCGTTTCTGTTGCGGCGTCGCTGATTCCGTTCCTCGAGCATGACGATGCCAACCGCGCCCTGATGGGATCGAACATGCAGCGTCAGGCCGTGCCGACCCTGCGTTCCGACAAGCCGTTGGTGGGTACCGGCATGGAGCGTAACGTCGCACGTGACTCTGGCGTGTGCGTCGTGGCTCGCCGCGGTGGTGTGATCGACTCGGTCGACGCCAGTCGTATCGTGGTGCGTGTGCGTGACGATGAAGTCGAAACCGGCGAAGCGGGTGTCGACATCTACAACCTGACCAAATACACCCGCTCCAACCAGAACACTTGCATCAACCAGCGTCCGCTGGTGAACAAGGGTGATGTGGTCGCGCGTGGCGATATCATGGCCGACGGTCCCTCGACCGACATGGGTGAGCTCGCGCTCGGGCAGAACATGCGCGTCGCGTTCATGCCTTGGAACGGTTACAACTTCGAGGACTCGATTCTCCTCTCGGAACGTGTGGTCCAGGAAGATCGTTTCACGACCATTCATATCCAGGAGCTGACCTGTGTGTCGCGTGACACCAAGCTTGGCCCAGAGGAAATCACGGCGGACATCCCGAACGTGGGTGAGGCGGCGCTGAACAAGCTGGACGAGGCCGGTATCGTCTACGTGGGCGCCGAAGTTGGCCCGGGTGACATCCTGGTTGGCAAGGTCACGCCCAAAGGCGAAACCCAGCTGACCCCGGAAGAAAAGCTGCTACGTGCGATCTTCGGCGAAAAAGCGTCCGATGTGAAAGACACCTCGCTGCGTGTCCCGACCGGCACCAAAGGCACCGTCATTGACGTGCAAGTCTTTATCCGTGACGGCGTCGAGCGCGATTCTCGTGCGCTGGCCATCGAGAAGATGCAACTCGACGAGATTCGTAAGGACCTCAACGAGGAGTTCCGCATCGTCGAAGGGGCGACTTTCGAGCGTTTGCGCTCGGCCCTGGTTGGCGCTACCGCCGAGGGCGGTGCTGGGCTGAAGAAGGGCACGACGATCACCGACGAGGTGCTCGATGGCCTGGAGCATGGTCAGTGGTTCAAGCTGCGCATGTCCGATGACGCACTCAACGAACAGTTGGAAAAGGCGCAGGCTTACCTGTCCGATCGTCGCCAGCTGCTCGATGACAAGTTCGAGGACAAGAAGCGCAAGCTTCAACAGGGCGATGACCTGGCGCCGGGCGTGCTGAAGATCGTCAAGGTCTACCTTGCGATCAAGCGCCGGATCCAGCCGGGCGACAAAATGGCCGGTCGTCATGGTAACAAGGGTGTGGTCTCGGTCATCATGCCGGTCGAAGACATGCCGCATGACGCAAACGGTACCCCGGTCGACATCGTGCTCAACCCGCTTGGCGTTCCGTCGCGTATGAACGTCGGTCAGATCCTTGAAACCCATCTTGGCCTGGCGGCCAAAGGATTGGGCGAAAAGATCAATCGCATGCTGGATGAGCAGCGCAAGGTCGCCGAGCTGCGTCAGTTCCTCAACGAGATATATAACGAGATCGGTGGGCGCCAGGAAAACCTGGAAAGCTTCAGCGATCAAGAGGTGCTCGATCTCGCCAAGAACCTGCGTGGTGGTGTGCCGATGGCTACGCCGGTCTTTGACGGTGCCAAGGAACGCGAAATCAAGGCCATGCTGAAGCTGGCGGATTTGCCAGAAAGCGGCCAAATGCAGCTGTTCGATGGTCGGACCGGGAACAAGTTCGAGCGCACCACGACCGTCGGTTACATGTACATGCTCAAGCTGAACCACCTGGTCGACGACAAGATGCACGCGCGTTCCACCGGTTCTTACAGCCTGGTCACTCAGCAGCCGCTGGGCGGAAAGGCGCAGTTCGGTGGCCAGCGTTTCGGGGAGATGGAGGTCTGGGCACTGGAGGCCTATGGTGCTGCCTATACCCTGCAGGAAATGCTCACGGTCAAGTCGGACGACGTGAATGGGCGGACCAAGATGTACAAGAACATCGTGGACGGCGATCACCGCATGGAGCCCGGCATGCCGGAGTCCTTCAATGTGTTGATCAAAGAAATCCGCTCGCTCGGTATCGACATCGATCTGGAAACCGAATAACCACGCACCGCCTATGCAATGACCGGCAGCAGCCGGTCATTGCAGGTCCGTGAGGAGGAAAGGCCTTGAAAGACTTGCTGAATCTGTTGAAAAACCAGGGTCAAATCGAAGAGTTCGATGCCATCAAGATTGCATTGGCTTCGCCCGAGATGATCCGTTCCTGGTCCTTTGGTGAGGTTAAGAAGCCAGAGACCATCAACTACCGTACGTTCAAGCCTGAGCGTGACGGTCTGTTCTGCGCCAAGATCTTTGGTCCGGTCAAGGATTACGAGTGCTTGTGTGGAAAGTACAAGCGCCTCAAGCATCGTGGCGTCATCTGTGAGAAGTGCGGCGTCGAAGTCGCGCTGGCCAAGGTGCGCCGCGAGCGCATGGCGCACATCGAACTGGCCTCGCCGGTCGCCCATATCTGGTTCCTGAAGTCGCTGCCGAGCCGCATCGGCTTGCTGCTGGACATGACGCTGCGTGACATCGAGCGTGTGCTCTATTTCGAAAGCTACGTGGTCATCGATCCGGGCATGACGACCCTGGAAAAGGGCCAGTTGCTCAACGACGAGCAATACTTCGAAGCTCTCGAAGAATTTGGTGACGACTTCGACGCGCGCATGGGCGCCGAAGCCGTGCGCGAACTGCTGCACGAGATCGATCTCGAGCACGAGATCGGTCGTCTGCGTGAAGAGATCCCGCAGACTAACTCCGAAACCAAGATCAAAAAAGCTGTCCAAGCGGCTGAAGCTGATGGAAGCCTTCCATGGTTCGGGCAACCTGCCCGAGTGGATGGTGCTGACCGTTCTGCCCGTGCTGCCGCCGGATCTGCGTCCGCTGGTTCCGCTCGACGGTGGTCGTTTCGCGACGTCGGATCTCAATGATCTGTACCGCCGCGTGATCAACCGTAACAACCGTCTCAAGCGCCTGCTCGACCTGTCGGCGCCGGACATCATCGTGCGCAACGAAAAGCGCATGCTGCAGGAGGCGGTCGACGCGCTACTCGACAACGGTCGTCGTGGCCGTGCGATCACCGGCTCCAACAAGCGTCCGCTCAAGTCGCTCGCCGACATGATCAAGGGCAAGCAGGGCCGCTTCCGTCAGAACCTGCTCGGTAAGCGCGTGGATTACTCCGGTCGTTCGGTCATCACCGTCGGTCCGACCCTGCGCCTGCATCAGTGCGGTCTGCCGAAAAAGATGGCGCTCGAGCTGTTCAAGCCGTTCATCTTCGGCAAGCTGGAAATGCGTGGCATGGCGACCACCATCAAGGCAGCCAAGAAGATGGTCGAGCGCGAACTGCCAGAGGTCTGGGACGTGCTCGCCGAGGTTATCCGCGAGCATCCCGTGCTGCTCAACCGTGCTCCGACGCTGCACCGTCTGGGTATCCAGGCGTTCGAGCCCGTGCTCATCGAAGGCAAGGCGATCCAGCTGCACCCGCTGGTCTGTGCGGCGTACAACGCTGACTTCGACGGTGACCAGATGGCCGTGCACGTCCCGCTGACGCTGGAAGCCCAGCTGGAAGCCCGCGCGCTGATGATGTCGACCAACAACATCCTCTCGCCCGCTAACGGCGAGCCGATCATCGTCCCGTCGCAGGACGTGGTCCTGGGTCTGTACTACATGACCCGTGAAGCGATCAACGCCAAGGGTGAGGGCCGCGTATTCGCCGACCTGCAGGAAGTCGATCGCGTCTTCCGCGCTGGCGAGGCTTCGTTGCACGCCCGCGTCAAGGTGCGCATCAGCGAAACCATCAAGGCACGCGATGGCAGCATCACCCGCAATACGCGCATCGTAGACACCACAGTTGGCCGTGCACTGTTGTTCCAGGTCGTGCCCGAGGGGCTGCCGTTCGAGGTGGTCAACCAGCCGATGAAGAAGAAGGCGATCTCCAGCTGATCAACCTGTGCTATCGCACGGTCGGCCTGAAGGATACCGTCATCTTCGCCGACCAGCTGATGTACACCGGTTTCGCCTACTCGACGATTTCCGGCGTCTCCATCGGCGTCAACGACTTCGTCATTCCGGAAGAGAAGGCGCGCATCATCGACGCCGCTACCGAGGAAGTGAAGGAAATCGAGTCGCAGTACGCCTCCGGCCTGGTCACTCAGGGTGAGAAGTACAACAAGGTGATCGACCTCTGGTCCAAGGCCAACGACGAAGTCTCCAAGGCGATGATGGCCAACCTCTCGAAAGAGAAGGTCATCGACCGTGAAGGCAACGAGGCCGAGCAGGACTCGTTCAACTCGATGTACATGATGGCTGACTCCGGTGCGCGGGGCTCCGCCGCTCAGATCCGTCAGCTCGCTGGTATGCGTGGCCTGATGGCCAAGCCGGATGGGTCGATCATCGAGACGCCGATTACCGCGAACTTCCGGGAAGGCCTGAACGTACTTCAGTACTTCATCTCGACCCACGGTGCTCGTAAGGGTCTGGCGGATACCGCACTGAAGACGGCTAACTCCGGTTACCTGACTCGCCGTCTTGTCGACGTGGCTCAGGATCTGGTCGTGACCGAGATCGATTGCGGCACCGAGCAGGGCCTGCACATGACGCCGCACATCGAAGGCGGCGACGTGGTCGAGCCGCTGGGTGAGCGCGTTCTGGGTCGTGTCATCGCGCGTGATGTGCTCAAGCCGGGTTCCGAAGAGGTTCTCGTCCCGGCCGGCACACTGATCGATGAACAGTGGGTGGATTTCATCGAGCTGAACAGCATCGATGAAGTCGTGGTGCGTTCGCCGATCAGCTGCGAAACCCGCTACGGCATCTGCGCCAAGTGCTACGGTCGCGACCTTGCCCGTGGGCATCAGGTCAACATTGGTGAGGCCGTCGGTGTCATCGCCGCGCAGTCGATCGGTGAGCCGGGCACCCAGCTGACCATGCGGACCTTCCACATCGGTGGTGCGGCGAGCCGTACCTCGGCCGTCGACAATGTCATGGTCAAGAACGGCGGCACTATCCGCCTGCACAACCTCAAGTATGTCGAGCGTGCCGATGGTGCCCTGATTGCCGTTTCCCGCTCCGGTGAGCTGGCAGTCGCTGACGACTATGGTCGTGAGCGCGAGCGTTACAAACTGCCGTACGGTGCCGTCATTTCCATCAAGGAAGGCGACAAGGTCGATGCCGGTACGGTCGTGGCGAAGTGGGATCCGCACACGCACCCGATCGTCACGGAAATGAAGGGTGTCGTGACCTTCGTCGGCATGGAAGAAAACATCACTATCAAGCGTCAGACCGACGAGCTGACCGGCCTGACCAACATTGAGGTCATGGACCCGAAGGATCGCCCGGCGTCCGGCAAGGACATCCGTCCGGCAATCAAGATGGTCGATGCCAATGGCAAGGAGCTGCTGCTGCCGGGTACCGACGTGCCGGCGCAATACTTCCTGCCAGCTAACGCCCTGGTCGGTGTCGCCGATGGTGCGGAAATCAATGTGGGCGACGTCATCGCGCGTATCCCGCAGGAGACTTCCAAGACCCGTGACATTACCGGTGGTCTGCCGCGTGTCGCCGACCTGTTCGAGGCGCGTCGTCCGAAGGAGCCGTCGATCCTGGCGGAAATCAGCGGTACGATTTCCTTCGGCAAGGAAACCAAGGGCAAGCGTCGCCTGGTGATCACACCGACCGATGGCAGCGATCCATACGAGGAGCTGATTCCCAAGTGGCGCCACCTCAACGTCTTCGAAGGCGAGCAGGTGAACAAGGGCGAGGTCATCTCCGACGGTCCGAGCAACCCGCATGACATCCTGCGCCTGCTGGGTGTGAGTGCGCTGGCGCGCTACATCGTCAACGAGATCCAGGACGTCTATCGCCTGCAGGGCGTGAAGATCAACGACAAGCACATCGAGACCATCCTGCGCCAGATGCTGCGTAAGGTGGAAGTGGCGGAGTCGGGTGATTCCAGCTTCATCAAGGGCGATCAGATGGAGTTGACGCAGGTGCTGGAAGAGAACGAGCGTCTGTCCGTAGACGACAAGTTTGGCTCCAAATACACCCGCGTATTGCTGGGTATCACCAAGGCCTCGTTGTCGACCGAGTCGTTCATTTCGGCTGCGTCCTTCCAGGAGACCACGCGGGTGCTCACCGAGGCTGCCGTTACCGGCAAGCGCGACTACTTGCGAGGTCTGAAGGAAAACGTCGTCGTGGGCCGCCTGATCCCAGCCGGCACCGGTCTGCAGTACCACAGCGAGCGCAAGCGCAAGCGTGATGCTGAGAAGCCGGTCCGTGTGAGCGCTGACGAAGTCGAAGCAGCGCTGACCGAAGCGCTCAACTCGAGCAGCAACTGATGGGTTAGCCTCGGTGCGAACCGGGGCTTGCCTTGACGGTGTGCAGGAAGGTCTTTAGACTCTTGTACCCCTAATTTGGCGGGGCTCATGCCCTGCCATTTTTCGTTTGTGTCGAAAGACAACAGTGGAGCTAGTAGATGGCAACGATCAACCAGCTGGTACGTCAGCCGCGTAAGCGCGTCGTCGAGAAGAGCGACGTCCCTGCGCTGCAGAACTGCCCGCAGCGTCGTGGTGTGTGCACTCGCGTGTACACCACCACGCCAAAGAAACCGAACTCCGCACTGCGTAAGGTGTGCCGTGTTCGTCTGACCAATGGCTATGAAGTCGCCTCGTACATCGGTGGTGAAGGTCATAACCTGCAAGAGCACAGTGTCGTGCTGATCCGTGGCGGTCGTGTAAAGGACCTTCCGGGTGTGCGTTACCACACCGTGCGCGGCTCGCTGGATACGTCCGGCGTGAAGGATCGTAAGCAGGGCCGTTCCAAGTACGGCGCCAAGCGTCCGAAGTAACCGTATTTTCTATTTTTCTGAGTCGATAAGAGTAAGGTCGGGCGTAACCTCATCGTTATAGTCCCGAGCTAACCTGAAGACCGTTTGAGGGCTTATCAATGCCAAGACGTCGTGTAGCAGCCAAGCGCGAGATCCTTGACGATCCGAAGTACGGAAGTCTGATCCTGGCCAAGTTCATGAACCACGTGATGGAGAGCGGCAAAAAAAGCCGTTGCCGAGCGTATTGTTTATGGTGCTTTGGACAAGGTCAAAGAACGCAAGAACAGCGACCCCCTGGAAATCTTCGAAAAAGCACTCGACGCCATCGCTCCGCTGGTCGAAGTGAAGTCCCGCCGTGTCGGCGGTGCTACTTATCAGGTCCCGGTCGAAGTGCGTCCTTCCCGTCGTAACGCGCTGGCCATGCGCTGGCTGGTCGACGCCGCGCGCAAGCGCGGTGAGAAGTCCATGGCCCTGCGTCTTGCGGGAGAGCTGGTGGATGCTTTTGAAGGTAAAGGCGCTGCAGTCAAGAAGCGCGAAGACGTGCATCGTATGGCTGAAGCCAACAAGGCCTTCTCGCACTACCGCTTCTAATTTTCAGCGTCAATAACTCGCGAGGGCTTTATGGCTCGTACTACAGCAATTAACCGCTACCGTAACATCGGTATCTGTGCCCACGTTGACGCGGGCAAGACTACCACTACCGAGCGGATCCTGTTCTACACAGGCCTGAGCCACAAGATGGGCGAGGTGCATGATGGCGCCGCGACCACCGACTGGATGGTTCAGGAGCAGGAGCGCGGTATCACCATCACGTCCGCTGCGATCACGACCTTCTGGGAAGGCTCGCGTCGCCAGTTTGACAAGTACCGTGTAAACGTCATTGATACTCCCGGTCACGTTGACTTCACCATTGAAGTGGAGCGCTCTTTGCGCGTGCTCGATGGTGCTGTCGTCGTATTCTGCGGTACTTCCGGTGTGGAGCCGCAGTCCGAAACCGTATGGCGTCAGGCCAACAAATACGGTGTTCCGCGTATCGTCTACGTGAACAAGATGGACCGTCAGGGCGCCAACTTCCTGCGTGTCGTCGGTCAGATCAAGAGTCGCCTGGGTCACACTCCAGTTCCGATTCAGCTGGCGATTGGCGCTGAGGAAAACTTCGAAGGTCAGGTCGATCTGATCAAGATGAAGGCGATCTACTGGAACGACGATGACAAGGGCACCACATATCGCGAGGAAGAGATTCCTGCCGAAATGATGGACCTGGCCAACGAGTGGCGCTCCAACATGGTCGAGGCCGCTGCCGAGGCCAATGAAGAGCTCATGAACAAGTACCTCGAAGAGGGTGATCTCTCGGTCGAGGAGATCAAGGCTGGTCTGCGTCTGCGTACCTTGGCCAGTGAGATCGTTCCGGCTGTCTGCGGCTCCTCGTTCAAGAACAAGGGTGTGCCGCTCGTTCTTGACGCCGTTATCGACTTTCTGCCTGCGCCGACCGAAATCCCTGCTATCCAGGGCGTTCACCCGGACAGCACCGAAGACAACGAGATTCATGACGAGCGTCATGCTGACGACAACGAGCCGTTCTCGGCCCTGGCGTTCAAGATCGCGACCGACCCGTTTGTGGGTACTTTGACCTTCGTGCGGGTTTACTCGGGTGTGCTCGAGTCTGGCCAGTCGGTGATCAACTCGGTCAAGGGCAAGAAAGAGCGCGTTGGTCGTATGGTCCAGATGCACGCCAACCAGCGTGAAGAGATCAAGGAAGTACGTGCGGGCGATATCGCAGCTCTGATCGGTATGAAGGATGTCACTACCGGTGAGACGCTATGTGATCCGGACAAGCCGATCATTCTCGAACGCATGGACTTCCCGGAGCCGGTTATTTCGGTAGCCGTCGAGCCGAAGACCAAGGCTGACCAGGAGAAGATGGGTATTGCACTGGGCAAGCTGGCTCAGGAAGACCCCTCATTCCGCGTCAAGACCGACGAAGAAACCGGCCAGACCATCATCTCGGGTATGGGCGAACTCCATTTGGATATTCTCGTTGACCGCATGAAGCGCGAGTTCAACGTTGAGGCCAATATCGGCAAGCCGCAGGTTTCCTACCGTGAAACCATCACCAGGGACAATGTCGAGATCGAAGGTAAGTTCGTTCGTCAGTCCGGTGGTCGCGGCCAGTTCGGCCACTGCTGGATCCGTTTCTCGACGCCGGACGTCGACGACAAGGGCAACATCACCGAAGGCCTGGTCTTCACTAACGAGGTCGTGGGTGGTGTGGTTCCGAAGGAATACATCCCGGCGATCCAGAAGGGCATCGAAGAGCAGATGAAGAACGGCGTCGTAGCCGGCTATCCGCTGATCGGTCTGAAGGCGACCGTGTTCGATGGTTCCTACCACGACGTCGACTCCAACGAGATGGCGTTCAAGGTGGCCGCCTCCATGGCAACCAAGCAGCTGGCCCAGAAGGGTGGCGGTAAGGTGCTTGAGCCGATCATGAAGGTAGAAGTGGTGACGCCTGAGGATTACATGGGTGACGTGATGGGCGACCTGAATCGTCGTCGTGGCCTGATCCAGGGTATGGAAGATTCGGTGTCCGGTAAGGTTATCCGCGCCGAAGTTCCGCTGGGCGAGATGTTTGGTTACGCTACCGACGTCCGTTCCATGTCCCAGGGTCGCGCCAGCTACTCCATGGAATTCTCCAAATACGCAGAGGCTCCGGCGAACATCGTCGAAGCGCTGGTTAAAAAACAAGGTTGATTCAGCCCTTTAAGTAAGAGGTTTACTGTCGTGGCTAAAGAGAAATTCGAACGTAACAAACCGCACGTCAACGTCGGCACCATTGGTCACGTTGACCATGGCAAGACCACTCTGACGGCCGCTCTGACTCGCGTGTGCTCCGAGGTTTTCGGTTCCGCTCGCGTCGACTTCGACAAGATCGATAGTGCGCCGGAAGAAAAGGCTCGCGGTATCACCATCAACACCGCTCACGTGGAGTACGACTCGAACGTTCGTCACTACGCGCACGTTGATTGCCCGGGTCACGCCGACTACGTCAAGAACATGATCACCGGTGCTGCCCAGATGGACGGCGCGATCCTGGTTTGTTCCGCTGCTGACGGCCCGATGCCGCAGACGCGCGAGCACATCCTGCTGTCTCGTCAGGTTGGTGTACCTTACATCGTCGTGTTCCTGAACAAGGCCGACATGGTTGACGATGCCGAGCTGCTCGAGCTGGTCGAAATGGAAGTGCGTGACCTGCTGTCTACCTATGACTTCCCGGGTGACGACACGCCGATCATCATCGGTTCCGCGCTGATGGCGCTGAACGGCGAAGACGACAACGAGCTGGGCACCACTGCGGTGAAGAAGCTGGTCGAGACGCTGGACACCTACATCCCCGAGCCGGTCCGTGCCATCGACAAGCCGTTCCTGATGCCGATCGAAGACGTGTTCTCCATTTCCGGTCGCGGTACCGTTGTGACGGGTCGTGTCGAGCGTGGCATCGTCAAGGTCCAAGAAGAAATCGAGATCGTTGGTCTGCGTGACACCACCAAGACCACCTGTACCGGTGTCGAGATGTTCCGCAAGCTGCTCGACGAAGGTCGTGCTGGCGAGAACTGCGGTGTGCTGCTGCGCGGCACCAAGCGTGATGACGTCGAGCGTGGCCAGGTACTGGCCAAGCCGGGCACCATCAAGCCGCACACCAAGTTCGAGGCGGAAGTGTACGTGCTGTCCAAGGAAGAAGGCGGTCGTCATACCCCGTTCTTCAAGGGCTACCGTCCGCAGTTCTACTTCCGTACCACTGACGTGACCGGTTCGTGCGAGCTGCCGGAAGGCGTCGAGATGGTCATGCCGGGCGACAACATCAAGATGGTTGTTACCCTGATCAAGCCGATCGCCATGGAAGATGGTCTGCGCTTCGCGATCCGCGAAGGCGGCCGTACCGTCGGTGCCGGCGTGGTTGCCAAGATCGTCGAATAAGCATTTCGGCGTCGAAAAGGGCCCCTAGGGGCCCTTTTTCTATTGTTGATCATTTATTGACACCCCTAGGACGCATCCGTACAATTGCGCCTCCTTTTACCAGGCGTATGCGTTTGGTAGGGATGGCTAATTGGAGTCTGAGGTCAAAATGCAAAACCAACAAATCCGTATTCGGTTGAAGGCTTTTGACCATCGCCTGATCGATCAATCAACCCAGGAAATCGTGGAAACCGCGAAACGTACTGGTGCTCAGGTGCGTGGTCCGATTCCACTGCCGACCCGCAAAGAGCGGTTCACTGTTCTGGTTTCCCCGCATGTCAACAAGGATGCGCGCGACCAGTACGAGATCCGTACTCATAAGCGAGTGCTGGACATCGTTCAGCCCACTGACAAGACTGTCGATGCGCTTATGAAGCTTGATCTTGCGGCTGGCGTGGAAGTGCAGATCAGCCTCGGCTAAAGCTTCAGCTTTGGTCGTGTAACGCTCTGAAATGGGCGGCCATAGCGGGTGAAAGCCCCGTACACTCAAGAGGTTACAACATGACTATTGGTGTAGTCGGTCGTAAGTGCGGCATGACCCGCATTTTCACCGAAGAAGGTGTCTCTGTTCCGGTTACGGTCATCGAGATCGAGCCGAATCGCGTCACTCAGTTCAAGAATGAAGAGAGCGATGGCTATCGCGCCGTGCAGGTCACTGTCGGCGAGCGTCGTGCGTCTCGTGTTACCAAGGCTCAGGCTGGTCATTTCGCCAAGGCGAACGTGGCTGCTGGTCGTGGCGTCTGGGAATTCCGTCTCGATGGCGAAGAATTTCAGGTCGGAGACCAGATCAGTGCCGAGATTTTCCAGGCTGGGCAGATGGTAGATGTGACCGGTCAGTCCAAGGGTAAAGGCTTTGCCGGTACCATCAAGCGCTGGAACTTCCGTGGTCAGGACAATACTCACGGTAACTCCGTATCCCACCGCGTCCCGGGCTCCATTGGCCAGTGCCAGACTCCAGGTCGTGTTTTCAAGGGCAAGAAGATGTCCGGGCACATGGGCGCTGAGCGCGTAACCGTGCAGTCCCTGGAAATCGTGCGCGTCGATGCCGAGCGTAACCTGCTGTTGGTCAAGGGCGCAGTGCCCGGCGCCACCGGTGGTGACGTTGTCGTGCGTCCCGCTGCCAAGGCTCGCGGGTAAGGGGGATTTCAGATGCAATTGAATGTTAATGGCGCACAGGCCATCGAAGTCTCCGAGCAAACCTTTGGCGGTGAGTTCAACGAGACGCTGGTGCATCAGGCTGTAGTGGCCTACATGGCTGGCGGTCGCCAGGGTAGCAAGCAGCAGAAGACCCGTTCCGATGTCTCCGGTGGCGGCAAGCGCCCGTGGCGTCAGAAGGGTACTGGTCGCGCGCGTGCCGGTACGTCCCGCGGTCCCATCTGGCGTGGCGGTGGTGTCACCTTCGCCGCTCGTCCGCAGAATCATGACCAGAAGCTCAACAAGAAGATGTACCGCGCAGCCCTGCGCTCCATCCTCTCCGAGCTCGTGCGCTCCGAGCGCCTAGTGGTCGTGGAAGATTTCGCTGTCGACAGCCCGAAAACCAAGTTGCTTGCAAGCAAGCTGACTGACATGGGGCTGAACGATGTATTGATCGTCTCCGATGCCGTTGATCAGAACCTGTATCTGGCTGCTCGCAACCTGCCGCATGTCGATGTTCGCGACGTGCAGGGTTCCGATCCTGTCAGCCTGATCGCCTATGACAAGGTGTTGATCACCGTGTCGGCCGTGAAGAAATTCGAGGAGCTGCTGGGATGAACCAGGAACGCGTATTCAAAGTCCTGCTTGGTCCGCACGTCTCCGAGAAGGCAACCATGCTGGCCGACAGCAAGAGCCAGTTCGTTTTCAAGGTTGCAACCGACGCAACCAAGCTGGAAATCAAGAAGGCCGTCGAAAGCCTGTTCAACGTGAAGGTAGCCAAGGTCAGCACCCTGAATGTTCAGGGCAAGACCAAGCGTACCGCTCGCGGTCTGGGCAAGCGCAATGACTGGAAGAAGGCGTACATCGCCCTTCAGCCGGGCCAGGATCTCGATTTCTCCGGCAACGCTGAGTAAGGAAGGGGTGCATCATGGCAATCGTTAAATGCAAACCGACTTCCGCGGGCCGCCGTTTTGTGGTCAAGGTGGTCAATCAGGAGCTGCACAAGGGCGCTCCTTATGCTCCGCTGCTCGAGAAGAAGTCGAAGTCCGGTGGTCGTAACAACAATGGCCGCATCACCACTCGTCACGTTGGTGGTGGTCATAAGCAGCACTATCGTCTGGTCGATTTTCGCCGTAACAAGGATGGCATTCCTGCCATCGTTGAGCGCGTCGAATATGATCCGAACCGTACTGCACACATTGCACTGCTGAAGTACGCCGACGGCGAGCGTCGCTACATCATCGCGCCGAAGGGCGTGACTGCAGGTGATCAGCTGCTCTCCGGCGTTAATGCGCCAATCAAGGCCGGCAATAGCCTGCCGCTGCGCAACATTCCGCTGGGTTCGACCGTTCATGGCGTCGAGCTCAAGCCGGGCAAGGGCGCTCAGATTGCACGTTCCGCCGGCGCTTCGGCCCAGCTGGTCGCGCGTGAAGGCGCCTACGTCACCCTGCGTCTCCGCTCCGGCGAGATGCGCAAGGTTCTGGCTGAGTGCCGTGCAACGCTAGGCGAGGTCTCGAACTCCGAGCACAGCCTGCGTTCGCTGGGCAAGGCTGGTGCGAAGCGCTGGCGCGGTGTGCGTCCGACCGTTCGCGGTGTTGCAATGAACCCGGTCGATCACCCCCACGGTGGTGGTGAGGGTCGTACCTCCGGTGGTCGTCATCCGGTGTCGCCATGGGGCTTCCCGACCAAGGGCGCGAAGACTCGCTCTAACAAGCGCACCGATAACATGATCGTCCGTCGTCGCAAGTAACTAGAGGGATACGACAGTGCCGCGTTCTCTGAAAAAAGGTCCTTTTATCGATCTTCACCTACTGAAGAAGGTCGAGGTGGCGATGGAAAAGAACGATCGCAAGCCAGTTAAAACCTGGTCGCGCCGTTCGATGATCCTGCCGCAAATGGTCGGTCTGACCATCGCTGTGCACAACGGTCGCCAGCATGTCCCCGTTCTTGTGAGCGAAGACATGGTCGGCCACAAACTCGGCGAGTTCGCTGCTACCCGCACCTATCGCGGGCATGTGGCGGACAAGAAAGGCAAGCGCTAAGGGGTAAGGAAAGATGGAAGTAGCCGCTAAGTTGTCGGGCGCTCGCATCTCCGCCCAGAAAGCCCGCCTGGTCGCCGACCAGATCCGCGGGAAGAAGGTGGGCGACGCGCTCAACCTCCTGGCTTTCAGCAGTAAGAAAGCCGCCGAGATCATGAAGAAAGTGCTGGAGTCGGCTGTAGCCAACGCCGAGCACAACGAAGGCGCAGACGTGGATGACCTGAAGGTGTCCACTGTCTTCGTCAACGAGGGGCGTTCGCTTAAGCGCATCATGCCGCGTGCCAAAGGCCGCGCTGATCGCATCGTCAAGCGGTCTTGCCATATCACTGTCAAGGTTGCGGACAAGTAACGGAGTCGATCAGATGGGTCAGAAAGTACATCCCACTGGCATTCGCCTGGGAATCGTCAAGGAGCACACTTCCGTCTGGTATGCAGACGGTCGTACGTACGCCGATTATCTGCTTGCAGATCTGAACGTGCGTGAGTATCTCCAAGACAAATTAAAAAGCGCGTCCGTAAGCCGTATCGATATCCATCGCCCGGCTCAGACAGCCCGCATCACCATCCACACTGCTCGTCCGGGTATCGTGATTGGCAAGAAGGGTGAGGATGTCGAGAAGCTGCGTCAGGACCTGACCAAGCAAATGGGTGTGCCGGTGCACATCAACATCGAAGAGATCCGCAAGCCGGAGCTCGATGCAATGCTGGTAGCACAGAACGTCGCTCAGCAGCTGGAGCGTCGTGTGATGTTCCGTCGCGCCATGAAGCGCGCCGTACAGAACGCGATTCGCATTGGTGCCAAAGGCATCAAGATCCAGGTGAGCGGTCGTCTGGGTGGGGCAGAAATTGCCCGTACGGAATGGTATCGCGAAGGTCGTGTGCCGCTGCACACCCTGCGCGCCGATATCGATTACAACACCTACGAAGCGCACACCACATACGGTGTGATCGGCGTGAAGGTCTGGATCTTCAAGGGCGAGGTCATCGGTGGCCGCCACGAAGAGCTCAAGCCGCAAGCGCCTGCGCCTCGTAAAAAAGCTGCCAAGTAAGGAGTACGCCAAATGTTGCAACCAAAGCGTACAAAATTCCGCAAGCAAATGACGGGTCACAACCGTGGCCTGGCTCAGCGCGGTAGCAAGGTCAGCTTCGGCGAATTCGCGCTGAAGTCCGTTTCGCGTGGTCGGCTCACCGCCCGCCAGATCGAATCCGCACGTCGTGCGTTGACCCGTCACGTGAAGCGTGGCGGCAAGATCTGGATCCGCGTGTTCCCCGACAAGCCTGTTACCAAGAAGCCCCTCGAAGTTCGTATGGGTAAAGGTAAGGGTAACGTCGAGTACTGGGTAGCCCAGATTCAGCCGGGCAAAGTGCTCTACGAGATCGAGGGTGTTTCCGAAGAGCTGGCGCGTGAGGCTTTTGCCTTGGCCGCTGCAAAGCTGCCGCTCGCCACCTCCTTTGTTAAGCGGACGGTGATGTGATGAAAGCGAGCGAGCTTCGTGAAAAATCCGCCCAGCAGCTGAACGAGCAACTGCTCGAGCTGCTGCGCGACCAGTTCAATCTGCGTATGCAGAAGGCAACGGGCCAGTTGGGGCAGTCTCACCTGCTCTCGCAAGTCAAGCGCGACATTGCTCGTGTCAAGACTGTGCTCAACCAGCAGGCAGGTAAGTGATCATGGCTGAAGTTGAAAAGACTGTCCGCACGCTGACTGGCCGTGTCGTCAGCGACAAGATGGACAAAAGCATCACCGTACTGATCGAGCGTCGCGTCAAGCACCCGATCTACGGCAAATACGTGAAGCGTTCGACCAAACTGCACGCGCACGACGAAACCAACCAGTGCCGTATTGGCGACAAGGTCACCATTCGCGAGACTCGCCCTATGGCGAAGACCAAGTGCTGGATGCTGGTTGACGTCGTCGAACGTGCCGTCGAAGTCTAAGGGCTAGGGGTCGGAGAAATTATATGATTCAGACTCAATCCATGCTCGATGTGGCGGACAACAGTGGCGCACGTCGCGTCATGTGTATCAAGGTCCTGGGTGGTTCGCACCGCCGTTATGCCGGCATCGGCGACATCATCAAGGTGACCGTCAAGGAAGCAATTCCGCGTGGCAAGGTCAAGAAGGGCCAGGTCATGACGGCTGTCGTGGTTCGCACCCGGCACGGTGTTCGTCGTCCGGACGGTTCCATCATTCGCTTCGACGGCAATGCTGCTGTTCTGCTGAACAACAAGCAGGAGCCCATTGGTACTCGTATTTTCGGGCCCGTGACGCGTGAGCTTCGTTCCGAGAAGTTCATGAAGATCGTATCGCTCGCGCCTGAAGTGCTGTAAGGAGAAGCCGCATGCAAAAGATTCGTCGCAACGACGAGATCATCGTCATCGCCGGCAAGGACAAGGGCAAGCGCGGTAAGGTGCTCCGGGTGCTCGCTGACGACCGTCTGGTTGTTGGTGGGGTCAATCTGGTGAAGCGCCATACCAAGCCGAACCCGATGTCGGGCGTTCAGGGCGGTATCGTCGAGAAGGAGGCACCTTTGCACGCCTCTAACGTCGCTATCTTCAACAGCGAAACCAACAAGGCTGATCGCGTTGGGTTCAAGGTTGAAGACGGCAAGAAAATTCGTGTCTTCAAGTCGACCCAAAAGCCGGTTGAAGCTTGAGACTGCTAGGTAGATAACCATGGCACGACTAAAAGAAGTTTATCGGAAGCAAATCGCGCCCAAGCTGAAGGAAGAACTCCAGCTTGGCAACGTGATGGAAGTTCCGCGTATCACCAAGATCACCCTCAACATGGGGCTGGGCGAAGCAATCGGTGACAAGAAGATCATCGATAACGCTGTTGCTGACCTCGAGAAGATCACTGGCCAGAAGGTCGTCGTGACTCACGCTCGGAAATCCATTGCGGGCTTCAAGGTCCGCGAGGGCTGGCCGATCGGCGTCAAGGTCACCCTGCGCAGTGATTGTATGTACGAGTTCCTGGATCGCCTCCTCTCGATCTCGCTGCCGCGAGTTCGTGACTTCCGTGGTCTGAACGCCAAGTCGTTTGACGGGCGTGGGAACTACAGCATGGGTGTCAAGGAGCAGATCATCTTCCCGGAAATCGATTACGACAAAATCGATGCACTCCGCGGTCTGGATATCACTCTGACCACCACGGCTCGGACGGATGAAGAAGGTCGCGCATTGCTGCGTGCCTTCAACTTCCCGTTCCGTAACTGATTGGAGTAGGCACATGGCTAAGCAAAGCATGAAGAACCGCGAGCTGAAGCGTCAGCGCACGGTTGCCAAATATGCACAGAAGCGTGCCGCGCTGAAGGCGATCATCGCGAGCCCGGAATCGTCTCCGGAGGCGCGTTGGGAGGCTCAGGTGGCATTGCAGAAGCAGCCGCGTGACGCCGCCGCTTCGCGTCTGCGTAACCGCTGCCGTCTGACCGGCCGTCCGCATGGTGTTTACCGCAAGTTCGGTCTTGCGCGTAACATGCTGCGTCAGGCTGCGATGCGTGGTGACGTACCGGGTCTGGTCAAGGCCAGCTGGTAACCAGGATAGGACGGCGCTTGCGCCGTCCTGCTCTTATCGATCAAGCCCCAGATGGGGCTTGATTCGTTTCTAGTGTGTCTCTAGAATGTCCGGCTCGCCAGAGCCACGCCTGTGGGTGTTCGCTCGCTCAATAGGCGACACGAGCCCTTGCGGGCTTATTTTTTTGTTTTAGGAGCCAAGAGCCCATGAGTATGCAGGACCCGTTAGCGGACATGCTAACTCGTATCCGTAATGCCCAGATGGCCGAAAAGTCCGTCGTAAGCATGCCGTCTTCTACGCTGAAGGTGGCAGTAGCCAACGTTCTTCAGGGTGAAGGCTATATCGCTGGATACAACGTCAGTAGCGACGCCAAGCCGCAGCTGTCCATCGAGCTTAAGTATTTCGAAGGCCGTCCGGTCATCGAGGAGCTCAAGCGTGTAAGCCGTCCTGGCCTTCGCCAGTACAAATCCGTCGATCAGTTGCCGAAGGTTCGCGGCGGGCTGGGTGTCTCGATCGTTTCCACCAATAAAGGTGTGATGACTGATCGTGCTGCTCGTGCTGCCGGCGTTGGCGGCGAAGTGCTCTGCACTGTGTTCTAAGGGGGATAAGCATGTCTCGCGTTGCTAAGAACCCCGTCAAGCTGCCTGCTGGTGTTGAGTTCAACATGTCCGGTCAGCGGCTTTCGGTAAAGGGTGCCAAGGGTGCTCTGGAGCTGAACGTTCATTCGTCCGTGGAAGTGATTCACGAGGCGGGCGAACTGCGTTTCGCTGCTCGCAATGGCGATCAGCAGAATCGTGCGATGGCCGGCACTACTCGTGCGCTGGTCAACAATATGGTGATCGGTGTCAGCCAGGGCTTCGAGCGCAAGCTTCAGCTGGTTGGTGTTGGTTACAAGGCGCAAGCCAAAGGTCAAGTGCTGTCCCTGGCTCTCGGCTTCTCGCATCCCATCGAGTATGAACTGCCACAAGGCGTCACCGCTGAAACTCCCAGTCAGACCGATATCCTGATCAAGGGTGTCGACAAGCAACTGGTTGGTCAGGTGGCCGCTGAGATTCGTGATTTCCGTCGTCCCGAGCCGTACAAGGGCAAGGGCGTGCGGTACTCGGACGAAGTGGTTCGTCGTAAAGAAGCTAAGAAGAAGTAGGGCATAGCAAATGAGCGTAAAGAAAGTTACTCGTCTGCGTCGCGCTCGCAAGGCACGCCTGAAGATGCGCGAGCTGGAAACCGTACGCCTGTGTGTGTACCGCTCTTCCCAGCACATCTACGCCCAGGTCCTCTCCGCCGACGGCGGCAAGGTCTTGGCCAGCGCCTCGACGCTCGACAAAGAACTGCGCGGCGGTGCCACTGGCAACGTCGACGCTGCCAAGAAGGTTGGTCAGCTGGTCGCTGAGCGGGCTAAAGCCGCAGGTGTCACCCAAGTGGCGTTCGACCGTTCTGGCTTCAAGTACCATGGTCGTGTCAAGGCACTGGCTGATGCTGCTCGTGAAGGCGGGCTGGAGTTCTAAGTTATGGCATATAACGAGCAAAAGCGCGACGAAGGCTACATTGAGAAGCTGGTTCAAGTTAACCGCGTCGCCAAGACTGTAAAAGGTGGTCGTATCTTTACCTTCACGGCGCTGACCGTGGTTGGTGATGGGAAAGGCCGTGTTGGGTTCGGTCGCGGCAAGTCTCGCGAGGTCCCGGCTGCTATTCAGAAGGCCATGGAAGCGGCGCGCCGCAACATGATCCAGGTCGATCTGAACGGTTCCACCCTGCAGTACGCGACCAAGGCAGCGCATGGCGCTTCCAAGGTCTACATGCAGCCTGCATCCGAGGGTACCGGTGTGATTGCCGGTGGTGCCATGCGCGCGATCCTCGAAGTCGCCGGGGTGCAGAACGTTCTGGCTAAGTGCTATGGCTCCACTAACCCTGTGAATGTGGTGCATGCCACCTTTAAGGGTTTGAAAGCCATGCAGTCGCCCGAGTCGATCGCTGCTAAGCGTGGCAAGAGCGTCGAGGAGATTTCCTGATCATGGCAAATACCGTCAAGGTCACGCTGATCAAGAGCGTCAGCGGTCGTATTCCTAATCACAAGCTTTGCGTCAAGGGTCTTGGCCTGCGTCGCATTGGTCACACCGTCGAGGTTCAGGATACGCCTGAGAATCGCGGCATGATCAACAAGGCTTACTACATGCTCCGTGTGGAGGGCTAAGCCATGCAACTGAACGATCTACGTTCCGCGCCTGGTGCTCGTCGCGAAAAGCTGCGTCCCGGTCGTGGCATCGGTAGCGGCCTCGGCAAGACCGGTGGTCGCGGCCATAAAGGTCAGACGTCGCGTTCCGGCGGCAAGATCGCGCCCGGTTTCGAGGGCGGTCAGCAGCCGCTGCATCGTCGGCTGCCGAAGTTCGGCTTCGTTTCCCTGAAAGCCATGGATCGTGCCGAAGTCCGGACGTCCGAGCTGGCCAAGGTCGAAGGCGACGTCGTAACTGTGCAGAGCCTGAAGGACGCCAATCTGATCAACCAGAACGTACAGCGTGTCAAGGTCATGCTGTCCGGTGAGGTTGGTCGAGCGGTAACCCTCAAGGGTATCGCCGCCACCAAGGGTGCGCGTGCGGCTATCGAAGCAGCTGGCGGTAAGTTCGAGGACTAAATGGCTAAGCAAGGTGCTCTCTCCGCGCTGAGTAATGGCGGGCTGTCTGAACTCTGGGCTCGTCTGCGATTCCTGCTGATGGCGATCATCGTCTATCGGATTGGAGCGCATATCCCGGTGCCTGGGATCAATCCCGACAGGTTGGCCGAGCTGTTCCGTCAGAACGAAGGGACCATCCTTAGCCTGTTCAACATGTTTTCGGGCGGTGCGCTGGAGCGCATGAGCATCTTTGCGTTGGGGATCATGCCGTATATCTCGGCCTCGATCATCATGCAGCTCATGACCGCTGTCAGTCCGCAACTCGAGCAGTTGAAGAAGGAAGGTGAAGCCGGTCGTCGCAAGATCAGTCAGTACACGCGCTATGGTGCGCTGGTACTGGCTATCGTGCAGGCGATCGGTATGTCTGTTGGTCTGGCTGGGCAGGGTGTCGCATTCAGCAACGACTTTGGCTTTCATTTCGTTGCCATCACCACCTTCGTGGCTGGGGCGATGTTCATGATGTGGCTGGGCGAGCAGATCACCGAGCGCGGTGTCGGTAATGGCATTTCGATGCTGATATTCGCCGGTATCGTTGCAGGTTTGCCGGGGGCGCTTGGGCAGTCGTTCGAATCGGCGCGTCAAGGCGATATCAATATCATCGCTCTGCTCGCGGTTGGCCTGCTTGCCGTTGCGATCATTGGCTTTGTCGTGTTCATCGAGCGTGGCCAGCGTCGGATTGCGGTTCACTACGCCAAGCGTCAGCAAGGGCGTAAGGTCTTCGCTGCGCAGACCAGCCATCTTCCTTTGAAGGTCAACATGGCGGGTGTGATTCCGGCAATCTTTGCCAGTAGCATCCTGCTGTTCCCGGCCTCTTTAGGGCAGTGGTTCGGTCAATCCGAGAGAATGGGTTGGCTGGCGGATATTTCGCAGGCCATCGCACCTGGTCAGCCGCTGAATATTTTGCTGTTTAGTGCCGGGATCATCTTCTTCTGCTTCTTCTACACGGCGTTGATGTTCAACCCGAAGGATGTAGCGGAGAACTTGAAGAAGTCCGGTGCATTTATCCCGGGTATTCGTCCTGGTGAGCAGTCCGCGCGTTACATCGATGGCGTGTTGACTCGCTTGACCATGTTCGGTGCTCTGTACATGACGGCTGTCTGTCTGCTGCCCCAGTTCCTGGTCGTGGCTGCAAATGTGCCGTTCTACCTTGGCGGGACGTCGTTGCTGATCGTGGTTGTGGTTGTCATGGACTTCATGTCCCAGGTTCAATCGCACCTCATGTCTCACCAGTACGATTCCCTGATGAAAAAAGCCAACCTGAAGGGTTATGGCAGCGGCATGCTCCGCTGATCACCCGTAAGGTTCCAGGAGTTGTCATGAAAGTTCGTGCGTCGGTCAAAAAGCTGTGCCGCAACTGCAAGGTCGTACGTCGCGACGGCGTCGTTCGAGTTATCTGCAGTGCAGAACCGCGTCACAAGCAGCGCCAAGGCTGAGTGTGAGCTAAGGCTCGAGCCCGGCAGCTAGTGCGCTGTCGGGTTGATTATTTGTTATTACAGCGTTAGTATCTCGCGCCCTTTTCTTGGCTTCCGGGGCGTTGGGTAGCTGTCAATTGGAGTTTCACTGAATGGCCCGTATTGCAGGCGTAAACATTCCGGATAACAAGCACACTGTTATCTCGCTGACCTACATCTATGGTGTCGGTCGCACTCGCGCACAGAGCATCTGTGCCGCTACCGGCGTAAATCCGGCAGCAAAAATCAAGGATCTCTCGGACGAGCAGGTTGAACTGCTGCGTGGCGAAGTGGCCAAGTTCATCGTTGAAGGTGACCTGCGTCGTGACGTCAACATGAAGATCAAGCGCTTGATGGACCTGGGTTGCTATCGCGGCCTGCGTCATCGTCGTGGTCTGCCGGTTCGCGGTCAGCGCACCAAGACCAACGCCCGTACCCGTAAGGGCCCGCGCAAGCCGATCCGCAAGTAATCTGCATTAGCGCATCGACAGGAATCTAATCATGGCAAAACCTGCTGCTCGTCCTCGTAAAAAAAGTCAAAAAGACAGTGGTTGATGGCATCGCCCATATCCACGCGTCGTTCAACAACACCATCATCACGATCACCGATCGCCAGGGTAACGCCCTTTCTTGGGCTACTTCCGGCGGCTCCGGCTTCCGTGGCTCGCGTAAGAGCACCCCGTTTGCCGCACAGGTTGCGGCAGAGCGTGCTGGGCAAGCTGCTCTGGAATACGGTCTGAAGAACCTTGACGTCAATGTCAAAGGCCCAGGCCCAGGTCGTGAATCCGCCGTTCGTGCATTGAATGGCTGTGGTTATAAAATCGCCAGCATCACCGACGTGACGCCGATCCCGCACAACGGGTGCCGTCCGCCGAAGAAGCGCCGCGTGTAATCAGGAGACAGTGAAAGATGGCTCGTTATATTGGTCCCAAGTGCAAACTGTCTCGTCGTGAAGGCACCGATCTTTTCCTGAAGAGCGGCGCACGCGCGCTTGAATCGAAGTGCAATATCGAAACCCCTCCAGGCGTTCACGGCCAGCGTCGCGGTCGTTTGTCCGACTACGGTACTCAGCTGCGTGAGAAGCAGAAGGTTCGTCGCATCTATGGCGTGCTCGAGCGTCAGTTCAGCGGCTACTACAAGGAGGCCGCCAGCCGAAAAGGCGCCACTGGCGAAAACCTGCTGCAGCTCCTTGAGTGCCGTCTGGACAATGTCGTTTACCGCATGGGCTTCGGTTCTACTCGTGCCGAGTCGCGTCAGCTGGTCTCCCACAAAGCGATCAGTGTCAATGGTCAGACGGTGAACATTCCGTCTTACCAGGTCAAGGCCGGTGACGTGGTTGCCGTTCGCGAGAAGTGCCGCAACCAGCTGCGTATCGCCCAGGCCCTGGAACTTTGCGCACAGCGCGGTCGTGTCGAGTGGGTAGAGGTAGATACCGACAAGAAATCTGGCGTTTTCAAGAATGCTCCGGCCCGCAGTGATCTGTCCGCCGACATCAACGAAAACCTGATTGTCGAGCTCTACTCCAAGTAAGGGCTAGAAAATAGGTGTATCCATGCAGAGTTCGGTAAATGAGTTCCTGACCCCCGCCATATCGATGTGCAGGTGGTCAGTCCGACCCGCGCCAAGATCACGCTCGAGCCTCTCGAGCGTGGTTTCGGCCACACCCTGGGCAACGCGCTGCGTCGTATCCTGTTGTCCTCCATGCCCGGCTGCGCCGTGGTCGAGGCAGAGATCGACGGCGTGCTCCATGAGTACAGCGCAATCGAGGGCGTGCAGGAAGATGTCATTGAAATCCTGCTGAACCTCAAAGGTATCGCCATCAAGCTGCACGGCCGTGATGAAGTGACCTTGAGCCTGGTGAAGAAGGGCGCGGGCGCTGTGACCGCTGCCGATATCCAGCTGGATCACGATGTCGAAATCGTCAATGGCGATCACCTGATCGCCAACTTGGCGGCCAACGGCTCGATCAACATGAAACTCAAGGTTGCTCGTGGTCGTGGCTACGAGCCGGCCGACGCGCGCCAGAGCGACGAAGACGAAAGCCGTAGTATTGGCCGTCTTCAGCTCGACGCGACGTTCAGCCCGGTTCGTCGTGTCGCGTATGTTGTCGAGAACGCTCGTGTCGAGCAGCGCACCAACCTGGACAAGCTGGTCATCGACCTGGAAACCAATGGAACCCTGGATCCCGAAGAGGCGATCCGTCGTGCCGCGACTATCCTGCAGCAGCAGTTGGCCGCGTTCGTCGACCTGAAGGGTGACAGCGAGCCGGTCGTGGTCGAGCAAGAAGACGAGATCGATCCGATCCTGTTGCGTCCGGTTGATGACCTGGAACTGACCGTACGTTCGGCCAACTGCCTCAAAGCAGAGAACATCTACTACATCGGTGACCTGATCCAGCGCACTGAAGTCGAGTTGTTGAAAACGCCGAACCTGGGCAAGAAGTCCCTTACCGAAATCAAGGACGTTCTGGCCTCGCGTGGTCTCTCCTCGGCATGCGCCTCGACAATTGGCCGCCGGCAAGTCTCAAGAAGGACGATAAGGCCACTGCCTGATCGTCCGTAGTCACCGAACTGATCGTTTGGTAAGGAATATCAATCATGCGTCATCGTAAAAGTGGCCGTCACCTGAGCCGCACAAGCGCACACCGCAAGGCCATGTTCCAGAACATGGCTGTGTCGCTGTTCGAGCACGAGCTGATCAAAACTACCCTCCCGAAAGCCAAGGAACTGCGCCGCGTTGCCGAGCCGCTGATCACCCTGGCCAAGGAAGACAGCGTCGCCAATCGTCGTCTGGCGTTCGACCGCACTCGTTCGAAAGCCATCGTTGGCAAGCTCTTTAACGATCTGGGCCCGCGCTACGCGACCCGTCAGGGTGGTTACCTGCGGATCCTCAAGTGCGGTTTCCGCGCTGGCGACAACGCGCCCATGGCTTACGTCGAGCTGGTTGACCGTCCGGTTACCGGTGAGGTAGAGGCCGCTGAATAAGCGTTCTAGCCAATAAGAAGGCCGGACGACTGTCCGGCTTTTTTATGGTTGATTCGTTAGTCTTAGACTATTAGCGGTCTCGCTTCAATAAATTAGAGCTCGTTCGCCGTTTCGCTTATCGTTCTTCTCAAGCCGATCTACTGGCCTTCAAGGAGAGCGTCATGAGCGATACCCAGATTCTTACCACCGCATCCGGTTCCCCCGTTGCTGAAAACCAGAATTCCCGCTCAGCTGGCATTCGCGGTCCGCTGCTGCTCGATGATTTTCATCTGGTAGAAAAAGCTGGCGCACTTCAATCGCGAGGTCATTCCGGAGCGGCGCGTGCACGCGAAGGGCTCCGGAGCATATGGCACTTTCACTGTCACTGCGGATGTCACCCGATACACCAGCGCCAGGTTGTTCGACACCGTCGGCAAGCAGACACCTTTGTTCTTGCGCTTCTCCACGGTCGGTGGCGAGCGAGGTTCGGCCGATACGGAACGCGATCCGCGTGGCTTTGCAGTCAAGTTCTATACCGAAGAAGGTAACTGGGACATCGTCGGTAACAACACGCCGGTCTTTTTCATTCGCGATCCGCTGAAGTTTCCTGATTTCATCCATACTCAGAAGCGCGACCCTTGGACCAACCTGAAAAGCCCACAGATGATGTGGGACTTCTGGTCCCTGTCCCCCGAGGCTCTGCATCAAATCACCATCCTGTTTTCCGACCGGGGCATCCCGGACGGCTACCGATTCATGCACGGCTTCGGCAGCCATACGTTCAGCATGACCAATGCGGAGGGGGAGCGCTCGTGGGTGAAGTTTCACTTTAAGAGCATGCAGGGCATCAAGAATCTCTCCCCGGTGGACGCTGCGCGCTTGGCGGGCACTGATCCGGACTACGCGCAGCGAGACCTGTTCGAGGCTATCGAGCGTGCCGAGTACCCTCGCTGGCGGATGTGCATACAGGTCATGAGTGAAGCGCAGGCGGCGCGCCGCGCTGAGAACCCCTTCGACGTGACCAAGACCTGGTCGCAAAAGGAGTTTCCGTTGTTCGAAGTAGGGGTGCTCGAGCTGAACCGTAATCCGAGCAACTATTTTGCCGAGGTGGAGCAGGCTGCCTTCGCGCCGAGCAATGTGGTGCCCGGTATCGGCTTGTCACCGGATCGGATGCTGCAGGGGCGGGTGTTCGCCTACGCTGACGCTCATCGGTATCGTGTCGGAACCAACCATCAGCAGCTACCCGTCAACGCGCCGCGCTGCCCCTATCAGAACTATCAGCGTGATGGGGCCATGCGCTTCGATGGTAATGGTGGCTCGGCGCCTAACTACGAACCGAACAGCTATTCCGACGCGCCGAAGCAGGCGCCGCGCTACGGGGAGCCAGGCCTGATGCTGAGCGGCGCCGCGGATCGCTACGACCACCGCATGGACGAGGATTACTACAGCTATGCGGGTGCACTCTTCCGCCTGATGACTGCCGAGCAGCAGACACTGCTGATCAACAATATCGTGGGTGCGATGAAGTCGGTAAGCCGACCGGTGCAGCTGCGCCAGCTGGGGCATTTCTTCAAAGCCGATCCGGCTTATGGCGCCGGTGTTGCCAAGGGGCTCGGCATAGACGCCAGCGAAGTTGCCTGACCCAGTGGCCGCGAGCCGGGCTCCGAGGAGGGGCCCGGTTTCGCTTACCGGTCAGGCGCGGTCCCGTTCAAGCAGCGGTTTCAGAAAATGGCCGGTGTGAGAGTGATTAATCGCGGCGACATCCTCTGGCGTGCCGGTCGCTATGATTTGCCCGCCTTTCGAACCCCCTTCCGGGCCAAGGTCAACAAGCCAGTCGGCCGTTTTGATTACATCCAGGTTGTGTTCGATTACCACGACAGTATTACCGTGATCGCGTAGGCGATGCAGCACGTCCAGCAACTGCTGAATGTCGGCGAAGTGCAGACCCGTCGTCGGCTCGTCGAGGATGTACAGCGTCTTGCCGGTATCGCGCTTGGACAGTTCGCGTGACAGCTTGACCCGCTGCGCCTCGCCGCCGGAGAGCGTTGTCGCGCTTTGCCCCAGCTTGATGTACGACAGTCCGACGTCCATCAGCGTTTGCAATTTGCGGGCAACCGCTGGTACCGGATCGAAGAACTCGCGGGCCTCTTCGATCGTCATGTCGAGTACTTCCGTGATGCTCTTGCCCTTGTATTTGACCTCCAGGGTTTCGCGGTTGTAGCGCTTGCCCTTGCACACGTCGCAGGGTACGTAGATGTCAGGCAGAAAATGCATCTCAACCTTGATCACCCCGTCGCCCTGACAGGCTTCGCATCGGCCACCTTTTACGTTGAACGAGAAACGGCCGGGACCATAACCCCGAGATCGGGCTTCGGGGACACCCGCGAAGAGCTCCCGAATGGGCGTGAACAGTCCGGTGTAGGTCGCTGGGTTCGAGCGTGGCGTGCGTCCAATCGGGCTCTGGTCGATGTCGACGACCTTGTCCAGGTGCTGCAACCCATCGAAGCTGTCATGCGGGGCGACTTCCAGCGTGGTGGCGCCATTGAGCGCGGTCGCGGTGATTGGAAACAGCGTGTTGTTGATCAGCGTCGACTTGCCGGAGCCGGAAACCCCGGTGATACAGGTCAGCAAGCCGACCGGGATTTCTAGGTCGACGTTACGCAGGTTGTTGCCCCGGGCGCCTTTTAGCTTCAAGAGCCGATCTTTATCGCGCGGGGTGCGCTGGGCGGGGTAGAGGATCTTGACCCGCCCGGATAGGTACCCGCCCGTCAGCGACGCCGGGTTGCCCATCACTTCGTCCGGCGTGCCTTCGGCGACGATCTGTCCGCCATGGACGCCTGCTCCTGGCCCGATATCGACTACGTAATCGGCCAGGCGAATGGCGTCTTCGTCGTGTTCGACCACGATCACCGTATTGCCGATGTCACGCAGGTGTCGCAGGGTCCCCAGCAGACGCTCGTTGTCGCGCTGGTGCAGGCCGATGGAGGGCTCGTCAAGGATGTACATGACCCCAACCAGACCCGCACCGATCTGGCTGGCCAGGCGAATACGCTGAGCTTCGCCTCCGGAGAGGGTGTCCGCGCTGCGGTCAAGGGTCAGGTAGTCGAGACCCACGTTGACCAAGAACTGCAGCCGCTCACGAATCTCCTTGAGAATCTTGTCGGCGATTTCGCCGCGGCGGCCCGTAAGCGCCAGTCCGCCGAAATAGTCGGTCGCATCACCTATAGGCAGTGCTGTCACCGCGGGCAGCGTCTTGTCGCCCACCCAGACATGGCGCGCTTCTCGACGCAGGCGTGTGCCGCGACATTCGGGGCAGGGCTGGGTGCTCAGGTACTTGGCAAGCTCTTCGCGAACCGTGTTCGACTCCGTTTCGCGATAGCGGCGCTCGAGGTTCGGGACGATGCCTTCGAACGGGTGAGAGCGTTTGACGATATCGCCGCGGTCGTTCAGATAGCGGAACTCGACATTCTCGCGCCCGCTGCCGCGAAGAATGACCTTCTGGTGGTCGGCGCTGAGTGAATCAAAGGGCGCATCGAGGCTGAACCCGTAGTGTGTCGCCAGCGACCCGAGCATTTGAAAGTAGTAGACATTGCGTCGATCCCAGCCGCGGATGGCACCTTCGGCCAGCGTGAGCTCGCCATTGACCAGGCGCTTGGCATCGAAGAACTGTTTGACCCCAAGCCCGTCACAGGTCGGGCAGGCGCCGGCCGGATTGTTGAACGAGAAGAGCTTGGGTTCGAGCTCGCTGATCGAATGGCCGCACACCGGGCAGGCAAAGCGAGCCGAGAAGATCATCTCTTCACTGTCATCGCCCTCGTCCATCGGGGCGATCAGCGCAAGGCCATCGGCGAGCTTGAGCGCGGTCTCGAAAGATTCGGCGAGCCGCTGTTGCAGGTCGTCGCGCACCTTGAATCGGTCCACCACCACATCGATCGAATGCTTTTTCTGCTTATCCAGCTTGGGCAGTTCGTCCAGTTCATGCAGGCGCCCGTTGATACGCGCACGGACAAATCCCTGCGCGCGAAGCTCGTCGAATACGGCCAGATGTTCGCCTTTGCGCTCGCGAATCACCGGCGCGAGCAGCATGAGTTTGCGGCCTTCCTCGAGCGCAAGGACCTGGTCGACCATCTGACTGACGGTCTGCGCCTCCAGCGGTGCATCGTGGTCAGGGCAGCGGGGTGTGCCGACGCGCGCATAGAGCAGGCGCAGGTAGTCGTAGATCTCGGTAATGGTGCCAACGGTAGAGCGGGGGTTATGCGAGGTCGACTTCTGTTCGATCGAAATCGCTGGAGAGAGCCCTTCGATGGTATCCACGTCGGGCTTTTCCATCATCGAGAGGAACTGCCGAGCATAGGCCGACAGGGATTCGACATAGCGGCGTTGACCTTCCGCATAGAGCGTGTCGAAGGCCAGCGACGATTTGCCGGAGCCTGACAGGCCGGTGATCACGATCAGTTTGTCGCGCGGCAGGGTCAGGTCGATGTTCTTCAAGTTGTGGGTCCGAGCCCCACGAATCAGAATCTTGTCCAAAGCAGCCTCGCGTGGCGGGCGGGAAACCCGAAATTATACGGCCGGTGCGACTGTGCAGCAAAAGCGAGCGCCTGTGCCGAGCAGGGGATGGCTGCTAGAATCGCCGCCGGTTCATTCAAGCGAGACCCCACATGCAGGATCCATACAGCGAGCGCATGAACGCGAGCGAAACCCGTGCTGCGTCCGGTCTGGCCCTGGTTTTCGCGTTCCGCATGCTAGGCATGTTCATGGTCCTGCCGGTGCTGGCGACTTACGGCACGGACCTGCAGGGGCGACGCCGGCACTGATCGGTCTGGCGATCGGTGCCTATGGTTTGACCCAGGCGGTGCTGCAAATTCCCTTCGGAATGCTGTCGGACCGTATCGGCCGTCTGCCGGTGATCTATTTTGGCCTCGTGATTTTTGCTGCCGGCGCCGCATTGGCCGCGTCTGCCGACTCCATCTGGGGCGTGATCGCAGGGCGTGTTCTGCAAGGCGCCGGTGCGATTTCGGCAGCGGTGATGGCGCTGCTGTCTGACCTCACTCGAGAGCAGCACAGAACCAAGGCGATGGCCTTGATTGGCATGAGCATCGGCGTATCGTTCGCGGTTGCCATGGTCGTCGGGCCGCTATTGACCCGTGCGTTCGGGCTCTCCGGGCTGTTCTGGGTCACGGCGGCTATGGCCTTGGCCGGCACCGGCGTCGTAGCAACGCTGCCGCGGGCGCACCGTCATATTCGTCACCGAGAGTCTGGCGTGGCGGGGCAGGCGCTTTGGCCCACGCTTCGCCATCCTGATCTGTTGCGTCTGGATTTCAGCATCCTGGCCCTGCACGCCATTCTCATGGCCAGCTTCGTTGCACTTCCCTTGGCCCTTGTGAGCGAGGCGGGCCTGGCACGCGAGCAGCACTGGTGGGTGTACCTGACGGCGCTGGTCGTTGGCTTTTTCGGCATGGTGCCGTTCATCATCTATGGCGAAAAGAAGCGGCAAATGCGGCGCGTCGTGCTGGGCGCGGTGGCCGCGTTGTTGTGCGTCGAGTTGTTCTTCCTGGGGCTGGGCGATCGCCTGTGGTCGCTTGTCGTGGGAATGATCCTGTTCTTTACCGCGTTCAACCTCCTTGAGGCGTCGCTGCCCTCGCTGATCAGCAAGGTCGCGCCCGCTGGTGGGAAGGGGACCGCGATGGGCGTCTACTCGACCAGCCAGTTCCTTGGCGCAGGCGCGGGCGGCATCTTAGGCGGCTGGCTGTTCCAGACCGGCGGGCTGGGGCTGGTCTTCGGCGGCTGCGCTGTGCTTTGCGCGTTGTGGCTGCTCGTGACCTGGCGGATGCAGGAACCGCCTTACGTGACGGGCTTGCGGTTGCCACTGTCCGAGTTGGCTTTGGGTAATCCACAACTGGCCGAGGACATGCTCGCTGTGCCGGGGGTCTCGGACGCGCTCATCATCGGCGATGAGGCCGCCGCATACCTGAAAGTGGACATGCAGATCCTGGATCGCGAGGCGTTGGACAGACTGGTGGCCTGACATGCTGTGCGAGGCGTCACGCCTGGCGCGTCCTCGAGCGCTCGCCTTGGCCGGCTTGGCCTGCCTGAGGTAAGATTCGCGGTCATTGGCTTTTCCCGTATGCGGGATTCGCTCCAATGAGCCAACTTAAATTCGTGTTTCAGAAAGGAGTTACCCATGGCCAGAGGGGTGAATAAAGTCATCTTGATCGGCAATGTCGGCGGCGATCCGGAAACCCGCTACATGCCCAATGGCAATGCGGTGACCAACATTACGCTGGCCACCACCGATAGCTGGAAAGACAAGCAGACCGGGCAGCTGCAGGAACGCACCGAGTGGCATCGCGTCGTGTTGTTCGGCAAGGTCGCCGAGATTGCGGGCGAGTATCTGCGCAAAGGCTCGCAGTGCTACATCGAAGGTCGTCTGCAAACGCGCGAGTGGGAAAAGGACGGCGTCAAGCGCTACACCACCGAGGTAGTGGTGGACATGGGCGGGACCATGCAACTGCTGGGTGGTCGCGGTGGCAGCTCCGACGACTCGCCACGTCAGTCACAGCCACGCCCGCAACGAGAGGCGCAGCCTCAGCAATCGCGTCCGCAGCCGCAACCGGCGCAGCAACCCGCACCGGATTACGACAGCTTCGACGACGATATCCCCTTCTAGAGAGCCTTCGATGCGAATGCGCCTGATGCTGTTGGGCGGCGGTAATGCCCTAGGGCAGGCGCTCATCCGCCTGGGTGCCGAGGAGGACATTGGCTTCCTCGCGCCGCGTCCGCCTGCAGAAGGCTGGGACGCGCCCAGCCTTACAGAGTTGCTCGACGTCAATCGACCCGACGTCGTCATCAACCTGGCCTACTACTACGACTGGTTCCAGAGCGGACAGGTCGACGAGGCCTTGCTGTCGCGGCAAGAGCGAGCAGTCGAGCGCCTTGCCGAGCTCTGCCAGCATCACCAGTTCGCCCTGCTGCAGCCTTCCAGCTATCGCGTCTTCGATGGTGCTCGCACCACCGCCTACAGCGAAAGGACGAGGTTGCTCCGCTGGACGCTCGGAGCAGGGCCTTGTGGCGAACCGAGCAAAGTGTTCGGACGCTATGCCCGAAGCACGTCTTGCTGCGGTTTGGCTGGTTGCTCGACGACAGTAAGGATGGCCTGCTCGGTCGTTTTCTGCATCGGCTCGAGACGTGCGAAAGCTTGAGCCTCGCCGACGATCGACGCGGCAATCCAACGCCGGTGGACGATGCGGCGCGGGTAATGCTCGCCGTCCTCAAACAGCTCGATTGTCAGGCGCCACTCTGGGGAACCTACCACTACGGGGGCACGAGGCCTCGACGCCTCTGGTCGTCGGGCAGGCCTTGATGGCCGAAGCTGCGCAACACCGGCGGCTTCGTGTCGAGACGCTGACGCCCATCGCCCACGCCGATTGCCCCGACGCGGCGGACGAGCCACAGCACGGCGTCCTGGCATGCAAAAAGATATTCAACACCTTTGGCATCAAACCGCGCGCCTGGCGTGCGGGGCTTCCCACCCTGCTGGAGCGTTACTACCGCCATGGATAAATCTCCCGTTCTGGTTACCGGCGGCGCCGGTTTTATCGGCTCCAATCTCGTAGACCTTTTGCTCGCCCACGGCCACAGCGTGCGCATTCTGGACAACCTGTCGACGGGCAAGCAGGCCAACCTTCCCAGCCATCCGCGTGTCGAGTTCATCAAGGGTGATGTCGCCGATGTGCAATTGGTGCGCCGCGCCGTACAGGGCTGCCAGGCGGTGGTCCACCTGGCCGCGGTGGCGTCCGTGCAGGCCTCGGTCGAGGATCCGGTCGGTACGCATCAGAGCAATCTCGTTGGAACCTTGAATATCTGCGAGGCGATGCGCGAGGCCGGGATCCGGCGTGTGGTGTTTGCGTCCAGCGCAGCGGTATATGGAAATAACGGGGACGGTGAAGCCATCGACGAAGAGACGCCCAAGGCGCCGTTGACGCCCTACGCGGCAGACAAGCTCGCGAGCGAGCATTACCTGGATTTCTATCGTCGCCAGCACGGGCTGGAGCCGGTGGTGTTCCGCTTTTTCAATATCTACGGGCCAAGGCAGGACCCGTCTTCACCCTACTCGGGTGTGATCAGCATCTTTACCGAGCGGGCGTTGAAGCGGCAGCCGATCATCGTGTTCGGCGATGGCGAGCAGACCCGGGACTTTCTCTATGTGGGCGATCTGGTCGAACTGCTGGGGCAGGCGCTCAAGCAGGAAGAGATCGATGTTGGCGCAATCAATGTGGGTCTCAATCGCGCGACCAGCCTGAATCAGTTGCTGACGGCGATCGGCGATGTGGTGGGTGAGCTGCCTCCGGTCAGCTACCAGGCAGCCCGCAGCGGGGATATCCGGCATTCGCGTGCCGACAATGCGCGGCTGTTGCAACGTTACCGCTTGCCGAACCCCGTGACCGGGATGCGTGAGGGGCTTGCCCGCTTGCTGGAGCGTTGACGTTCTGCTGAGCAATCCACAGGCTTCTGATCGCGCCCGCTCAAATAACAAACCCCGCCACTTGGCGGGGTTTGTCGCATAAGCGAGGGATCGAGGCCTGGCGCAGGGGCTCAGAACTTGTAGCCCAGACCTACCATGTAGACCATCGGGTCGACATCCACGTCGACCTTGACCTTGGCTCCGCCATAGCTGGTGGTGCCGGTGGTGTCGATGTCGACGTAGCGCACCTGCGCGTTGACCATCATGTTGTCGGTCAGCATGTAATCCATGCCGATCTGGGCGGCCAAGCCCCATGAGTCCTTCATGTCCAACCCGCTAAAGCCCTTGTTCTCGGCCTCGCTGGTCAGCTTGTCATCGAAGAACCAGGTGTAGTTGATGCCGGCGCCCACGTAAGGTTGAAACGCCGATTTGCTGTCCAGGGGGTAGTACACAACGCTAAGGGTTGGCGGCAGGTGCTTGAGCTCGCCCAGTTTGCCGTTCAGCCCAGAAAAGCCGCCTGGCATGCCGGCGACACCGACGTCGTGGCTGAATGGCGTTGCGGCGAGCAGTTCGATACCGACCTTGTTCGTCAACATGTAGGCGAAGTTGAGGCCCAGCTGGGTGTCGCTGTCCAATGTCGCCTTGGCTCCCGGGACGCTGGTCGACAACGCGCCAACGTAGATATCGCTGCTGTCTTCTCGCGGATCTACGGTTACCGCACCCGCACGAACGATGACATCACCTGCCTGATGGGCCTGGGCGAAGGGGGCAGTGAGCGCCATGGCCAGCACGGACGCGGTAAACAGGGTCTTGCGCATATTGGAACTCCATCGAGACAGGGTGTGTTGCGATGGCGCCCATGGTAGAGCCCTGCATCAGGACCATTTTGATCCAGCTCAATAAACGCAGCGGCGGCCGCGCGGCACGTTTGAGCAGGTTGCGTTGTCCTCTGCTTGCAGATGATAATGTTTCTCTTTCTGAATCCGCTGCGGCGAGACTGTCAATGACGCTCACTCGGATGGCTGCGTTGCCGTCTTGGAAGTGTTATAACATAACGCTCTAAAGCTGCTGTGAACTGAGGGTCCACTCCGCATGAATCTGCACCCGACTCGCTTGCTGCCAGGCGTGCTCTTGTCGTTATGCCTGCCTCTGCAGGCCGCCCCCTGGATGATGCGTTGAACGAAAGCCAGCGGCTGGCCGCTGAAGCCCAGGCTTCCCAGGCGCGCATCGAGCAGCTCGACGACACGACCCGGCAAATGCTCAACGACTACCGCAATGCCGTGCAGCAGGCCGAAGCGCTGAAGGCATACAACGCTCAATTGACCGAACTCACCGACGCGCAGCGCAAGGAGCTCGACGGCTTCCAGCGCCAGCTCGATAGCATCGAGCGGACCCAGCAAGCGGTCGCTCCCCAGATGGGACGGATGATCGAGGTGCTCGAAGAATTCATTGCCGCCGATCTGCCGTTCCTGCCGGAAGAGCGGGCCGACCGTCTGGCGAGCCTGCAAGACATGCAGGGGCGTGCGGACGTCAGCCTGGCGGAGAAATACCGCCGTATCCTGGAGGCTTATCAGATCGAAAGCGACTACGGCCGCACATTGGAAGCCTGGCGCGGTGAACTGCCGACCGAAGGCGGTAGCCGCAGCGTCGAGTTCCTCCGCCTCGGACGCACGATGCTCTATTACCAGACCCTGGACGCGCATGAGAGCGGCTGGTGGAACCCGCAGGCGAAAGCCTGGGAAGTGCTCGACGGCAGTGCGCGCCGGCCGCTCACCAAGGCGATCGCGATTGCTCGACAGCAGCAGGCACCGGGCTGGCTCGAACTCCCTGTGAAGACCCTGGCCAAGGAGGCTGCGCAATGACCCGCCTGCTGACATCGTTGCTGATCGGCTGCCTGCCGGTTTTCGCCTTGGCTGCCGAGCCGCTGAGCCCTGACCAGCTGTTGCAGCGCATCCGCAGCGAGCGCGCGGCGGAGGTCGAGGCCATGCAGGCGCGTGAACAACAATTCATACAGAACCGTGGCGAACAGGCACAGCTGTTGGCCACAGCGACGGCCGCGCTCGAGGCACAGAAGGCCGAGGCCGAGCGCCTCAAGGCCGAATTCGATCGTCAGGAAGCCGAGCTCGCCGAGCAGGAGAAACTTCTGGCCCAGCGCGTGGGCCATCTCGGCGAACTGTTCGGCGTCGTGCGCCAGAGTGCGGGCGACATTGCCGGGCAGTGGCAGGACAGTCTGCTCAACGTGCAGTACCCGGATCGCCTGGAGCGGCTGCGTGCGCTGGCTGAAAGTCGTGCCTTGCCCTCGGCCGAGGATCTCGACAGCTTCTGGATGACATTGCTCGAAGATCTTGCCGCAAGCGGGCGAATCGAACAGGTCGAATTGCCGGTAGTGCATGCCGACGGTCAGCGCGGCACCGAACAGGTGCTGCGTGTCGGAGGCTTCGCCGCCTACACCGATGACGCCTTCCTGCGCTATGACAGCGATGCCGGCGAGCTGCTGGCGCCTGCGCGACAGCCTTCCGGTATCGGCCAGGTCAACGACTACCTGAGCAGCAACGATGCGTTGGCGAACCTGCTGATCGACCCCAGCCGCGGCTCGCTGCTGGCGCAATTGCAGCGTCAGCCGCAGCTCTGGGACCGTGTTCAGCAGGGTGGTCTGGTTGGCTGGGTGATCATCGCGCTGGGCGTGGTCGGTTTGCTGATCGCCCTCTGGCGTATGGTCTACCTGTCCGGCGTCGGCCGTGCCGTTGGCCGGCAGATGGCGGAGCTGAGCTCGCCGCGGGATGACAATCCCCTGGGCCGTGTTATCGGTGTGCTGGGGCCCAAGCCGCAACTGGCGGATCTGGAAACGCTGGAGCTGAAGCTCGACGAGGCGATCCTTCAGGAAACTCCGCCCCTCGAACGCGGCCAGCCGCTGCTCAAACTGCTCAGTGCCGTTGCGCCCCTCCTTGGGCTGCTCGGTACCGTCACCGGGATGATCGTCACCTTCCAGGCGATCACCCAGAGCGGCGGCGGCGATTCGCGGTTGATGGCCGACGGTATTTCCCAGGCCCTCGTGACCACGGTGCTGGGCTTGGTGGTGGCGATTCCGCTGCTGTTCCTGCATAGCCTGCTCGCCAGCCGCAGCAAGTCGCTGATCCAGCTGCTCGAACAGCAGAGCGCCGGCCTGATCGCCCTTCACCTATCGGGGACGCCACGCCGTGACTGATCTGCATCTGCGCTGGCTGAGCCTGGTCGACGGCGCCTATGCGCTGCTCGATTTCATGGCGGCGGGCGGTGCGGTCATGTGGGCGCTGGCCGCGTTGTGCGTGCTCTATTGGACGCTCGTGTTCGAGCGGATCTGGTACATGCGCCGCGTTTTCCCGCGCTGGGTCGAGACGCGTCAGCAGGCCTGGGCCCGTCTCGATTCGGAGCCGGGCAGCTGGCAGCGCGCCGTGCGCAGCGCCTGGCTGGCCCAGGCCCAGCAGCAGCTCGCCGGGCCGCTGCGCATGAGCAAGACACTGGTGGCGATGTATCCGCTGCTGGGGCTGCTCGGCACCGTCAGCGGCATGATCGCGGTTTTCGACGTGCTGGCGCTCAATGGCACCGGCAACCCGCGCGGCATGGCCGCTGGCGTGTGGCAGGCCACCCTGCCGACCATGGCCGGGATGGTGCTGGCGATTACTGGACTGTTCAGCCTGGCGCGTCTCGAACGACTCTCGCGGCAGGCGCTCGACCGGCTGGCTGACCAGCTGCGTCACGATTGAGGATTACAGGATGCGTATGCGTCGCCACCACTATCAGCAGGAAGAAGACACCGGCATCGATCTGACGCCGATGCTCGACGTGGTCTTCATCATGCTGATCTTCTTTATCGTCACCAGCTCCTTCATCAAGGAGTCGGGTGTCGAAGTCCAGCGCCCGCAGGCGGAAACCGCCAGTGCGCAGGACAAGGGCAACATCCTTATCGCGGTGACCGCGGACGGACAGGTCTGGATCGACAAGCAGGCCGTCGACGTACGCAGCGTGCGCGCCCATGTTGAGCGGCTGCGCGTCGATCAGCCGGAAGGCGCCGTGGTCGTGCAGGCCGATCAGGACGCCCGCACCGGTCTGGTCGTGCAGGTAATGGATCAGGCACGCCAGGCCGGCGTGCAGGACGTGGCGCTCGCCGCCAGTTCGGGAGTGCAGTGATGGTGAGCGGACTGACCCGTGTCGGGCTGTCCTTCATCGGCGCCTGCGTGGTCGCGGTGCTGCTGTTCGTGCTCATGCTGAGCATGGTCAGTCCGCCGCGCAACGACGTCGTCGAGGATCCCATCGCGATCGCCAACTTCGTGCGCATGGACACGCGCAGCGAAAGCACGGCCACGCGCTCCCGGCAGCAGGCGCCTCAACCGCCTCAGCCGAAAACACCGCAACCGCCGACCCCGCCGACGCCCGACATGGCTACGCCGAATGCCAACCTGCCCAAGCTCGACTTGCCGGTACCGAACATCGATACCGGCATGGCGGTGGCGAGCGCCCCGGCTCCGAGCCTGTCCGGCCTCGCCGCCGCAGAGCCGGCTGCCGCGCCACCGGCTCCGGCTCCGGCTCCCGCGGCGGCCGATGCCGGGCGTTCAGGCGGGCCGGAGCAGGAAGTGATGCCGTTGAACGATGTTCGCCCGGAATACCCCTACCGGGCGCGGCAGCGCGGCATCGAGGGCCACATCAAGCTGGCGTTCACCATCACGCCGGCCGGCAGGGTGGAAAACATCCGCGTCATGGAAGCTTCGCCGCCGAACGTATTCGATCGTGAGGCGCGCCGCGCCGCGGCGCGCTGGCGCTTCGCCCCGCGCACTGAAAATGGCGCAGCGGTATCGCGGGAAGCCGTCAAGACCCTTCACTTCCGACTGCAAGGAGAACGCTGATGCGACCTTTACTGCTGTTGGCTTTTTTTATCGTTCATGGCCTCTGCGCAGGCGGCGCAGAGCATCGATCCGGCCGTATTCAAGGCGCTCGAGCGCGCCCGGTCCGCCCAGGACAAGGGTGACTACAGCGTGGCGCGCCAGGCGCTGACCCAGGCGGAGGCGAAGACCGGCAGCCTGGAGGAAGCCTTGTTGTGGCGCAGCCGTGCATACCTGGCCTGGGCCGAAGGCAACAACCGGCAGGCGCTGGAGCTGCTCGAAAAGGCGGTCGACAGTGGCAAGCTCGACGACGCCATGCTGCCCAATGAACGTCTGAACCTCGCCAAACTGAACCTTGCCGAGCGCCGCTACGCGAAGGTTGTCAGTCTGTTGGGTGCACAGCAAAAGCCCAGCGAAGAGGTTCTCCAAATGCTCGTTCAGGCCTATCAGGGGCTTGGGCAGCACGCGAAGGCACTGCCACTGGCGGAGCGCTACGTGCAGGCCAACTCCAACGCCAGCGAGACCTGGTTGCAGTTTCTGGTGGGAGCGAATGCCGAGCTCAAGCGTTATGACGCCGCCGAGCGTTGGCAGCGTCGGCTGCTGACCCGAGCGCCCAACGATGCCAAGCGCTGGCGTCAGCTCGCCGGGCTGCAGCAGCTGGCGGGCGATGAAGACAAGGCGCTCGCCACCCTGCGCGCCGCCCACACCAAAGGGTTGAGCTTCAGCGAATCCGAACTGGATAACCTTGTCTTGCTCGCGGGGGCGGCAGGCCAGCCCTGGCAGGGCGCCAGGCTCTTGCAAGGCATGCTCGAGGCCAAGCTCCTGCCGATCTCGGCGACGCGGCAGGAGCGGCTGGGGTTGCTCTGGTGGCAGGCGCGCGATCGTCAGGCGGCTTCGCGGATTTACCGCGAGCTGGCTGCGCAATCAGGCTCGGCCAAGTTCTGGCTCAATGTCGCGCAGCTGGAGCTGGAGCAATCGCGTTGGCAGGCCGGTCTCGATGCGTTACGCCAGGCCGAGCGCGCCGGGGCCGAGCGCCGCAAGGTACGCGCCTGGCGCGAGTGGGCTGAAGGTGAGCTGAACTTCGAGCGCGAGCGCCAGGTCGCCAGCGTTCGCTGAAGCGGGCAGGGTGCAATGCCTGGCGCGTGCTTCAAGCGCTGGGCATGCTCGCCATGGCTCCAGCTGTTTTCATGAAACGCGCTATTCCAGTTCGTACAGATAGATCTTCTGCGCGGCCATGCGATAACCGGCCTCGGCAAGCTCGCTGCTGGCGTGCTCGACCCTGAGGGGCCTTCGATCCAGAAGGGTTGGTAGAGCGCATCCATTTTCACGCCCAGCTCGCTGGTGGCATGCACGATCTGGTTCGAAGGCGGCGGTGGCACATGAATGCAGGCGCCGAAGTAGGGTACCAGCAGGAACTCGGTGACGCGCCCATCCTCGGTCATGTCCAGCGGCACGATATACCCCGGCAGTTTCACCTGCTGACCGTCGAGCGCTTCGACCACCGGCTCGGCGGGCGATTGTTGGGCGGCAGCAGGCCCCGCTTCGGCCGCCAGTGCATCGGCCAGCTGCGACATGTCGTGCATGGCCACGGGTGGGGGCGGTGGCGGAGCATCCGCGGGTATCAGATCGGACCACTGCAGCTCGCGCACCTCGGCCGACGCGAAGGGTACGAGCAGGGCGAGCAGCGCAGCGGGGAGCAGGCGTGGCATGGAGTACCTCATAGTCGGATCGACAGGCCGTCGGCCAGCGATTGGCGATACGCTCGCCAGGCAGGCACGGCACCCATCAGCAGGCCAGCCAGCAGGATAGCGCCCAGCAGCGACCATTCGTAGAGGCTTGGCCAGGCCAGTGGCAGATACATGCCATAGTGGGCTTGCACCGGCCCTTGCGCCAGGACCAGGGACAGATACAGCAGCATCAGCCCCAGCAACGCCCCGGCCAGCGCCAGCGCGAAAGCTTCCAGAACGAGGAGGCTGGCGATATGCCAAGGCCTGGCGCCAACCGAGCGCAGGATAGCCATTTCGCGACGGCGCTCGTTGAGGCTGGTGAGGATGGCTGTGAGCATGCCGATCAGGCCCGTCAGCACGACGAACAGCGAGACCACGAACAGCGCCTTTTCTGCCGTTCCCATCAGGCTCCAGAGTTCCTGCAACGCCACGCCCGGAAGGATGGCGAGCAGTGGCTCGCCTCGATAGCCATTGATTTCGCGTTGCAGCGTGAAGGTGGCAATCTTGCTGTTCAGTCCCAGCATGAAGGCGGTGATCTGCTTTGGCTGCAGGTCCATCTGACGGGCATGCTCGGCATCGATTCGTGCCGCCCCGCGAGCGGGCATGCCGTTCTGCCAGTCGATGTGCAGGGCCTCCATGCCGGCGAGGTTGATGTGCAGGGTCCGGTCCACCGGCGTGCCGGTACGTTTGAGGATGCCGACGACGCGGAAGGGCTTGTCATCATGCTGGACCAGGCTGACGGTGGCGACCCCATGCGCCAGCACCAGCTCGTCGCCTAGCGCATAGCCAAGCGCCTCGGCGACTTCGGCGCCGAGCACCACGTCGAAGGGATCAGCGCCGAAGACCTGGCCTTCGGCCAGTTCCAACGACTGTTTGCGGCCGTAGCGGTAATGTTCGAAATAGGCGCTGCTGGTCCCCATGACGCGATAGCCGCGGTGCGAATCGCCCAGTGAGATCGGAATCGCCCAGCTCACCCGCGGGTGATTGGCGAAGTGCTCGAAGCTGTCCCAGCGGATGTTGTTGGTCGCGTTGCCAATGCGAAACACTGAATAAAGCAGCAGGTTGATCGAGCCGGAGCGCGCGCCGACGATGAGGTCGGTACCGCTGATGGTGCTGGCGAAGCTGACGCGTGCCTCGGTTCGCACGCGCTCGACGGCGAGCAGCAAGCACACCGACAGGGCAATGGCGAACACCGTGAGCAGGGCGGTGAAGCGACGATTATTCAGACTCGCCAGGGCGATACGCAGCAGGGGCATGGTCAGATCTCCGCTGGCCGGTCGGCTCGGTTGAGTTCGGCAAGCGACAGGTGGCGGTCGAACAGCGGGGCCAGGCTCTGGTCGTGACTGACGAACAGCAGGCTCGCCCCGGCCGCCCGGCATTCGTCGAACAGCAGCTGGATGAACGCCTCGCGGCTGTCCGCATCGAGTGCGGAGGTGGGTTCGTCGGCGATGACCAGCTCGGGCTGGCCGATCAGTGCGCGCGCGGCGGCCACCCGTTGCTGCTGGCCGATCGACAGCGAATCGGCGCGTCGCTCAAGCAGCTCCGCGGACAGCCCGAGGTGCATGAGCAGGTGCGCGGCGGCTTGTTCGACACCTCCATGGCATGCCTTGGCCCGGTTGGAACGTAACGCAGAGAAGTGGCACGGCAGATGGACGTTTTCCGCCACTGACAGAAAAGGCAGCAGGTTGAATTGCTGGAAGATGTAGCCGGTGTGGTCGACCCGAAAGCGATCGCGGGCGCCGGCGGGCAGCGCGCCCAGATCCGTCCCGAGCAGCCGGACCTGCCCGCGCTTGGCCTTCTGCACACCGCCGATGAGCCCGAGCAGTGTGGTCTTGCCGCTACCCGAAGGGCCCTTGAGAAAGAGACTCTGATCGGCCTCCAGCCGGAAGCTGGGGATATCCAGCAGTTCCGGCTGGCCCGGCCAGGAAAAGCCGAGGTCCTGGAGTTCGAGAAGCGCAGGTGTCATCGAAAGCCATCTATCGTCAGGGGGCGCCAGTGTACTGCCTCGGCGTGTACCCGGGCAGCCGAGGGTCAGAAGGATGCGCGGGCATTACCCTTGTTCAATTGCACGCCGCGTTGGCCGTTGGGGCCGATCAGTTGCGCCTGGATTTTTTCGGTCCCTGGAAAGGTCTTGAACAGGCCGCTCAGGTCAAGGGCTTGCAACGCATCCGGGGCGGTGCAGTTGTAGCGGTAGGCTGCATGGATATCGCTGTGGTCGCCGTGCTCGGCGTCGTGATCGTGCGCAGTGTCTTGCTCGAAGAGCGGGCTTTCGAGATCCGTATCCGTCAGCGTGCAGCCAGCGCCAGCGGGCAATCCGAACAGCGCATCGGGCCGCTCGAGGTGGGCGCGAGCATCGGCGAGCTTGCGTCTGTCGGCATCGCTGCTCGGGGCATGCTCGAATCCGACCAGGTTCATCGCGGGCGTGCGCAGCTCGAGCTCGAGCGTCGACCCGTCCAGTGCCGCGTCCAGCTCGGCGACGCCGTGCTCGTGAGCACCCAGGCTACCGTGTTCATCGTGATGATCATGGTCGTGATCGTGGCTGTGTTCGGCCGCAAGGGTCAGGTTCGACAGAAGAACGAAGGGCAGGGCGATCAGAAACGGGCGCATGAGCGGGCTCCAGTGCAGTGAGGGTTACGTTATAACAAATGCGGCGAGCGGCTGGCCACCCTGTTGCAGGCGTGGGACGATGCGGCGTGTTGCTTCTGGAGCGCGAAGATGATTCGTATACGCGGGCGGATTGGTGATTGGCCAGTAGATCTGGCCGTCGAGCTGGATGATCAGGACTGGGCACGGCTGGCCCGGCAATTACCCGCGGCTCCCCGGTCGCGGCGACCCAGGCGGATGCCGACCCACTGTGGGCCGGGGCACAGCGGGTGCTGCGCGAGGCGGGGCAGATGGACGGGCCGCAATTGCTGGCCGAGCTCCAGGCTCTGGGCGGTAGCGCGCAGGTCGGCAAGCGGTTGCTGGTCCGCTTGCGTCATGCCGCGCAGGTGAAGGTGCACAGCCACGGCGATGCGCCCATTTATCAATGGGTGGATGAGACGAGTCAGGCGGATTAGAGCCGGCTGGCCTGGAAGGTGTCACAGCGGCCGGGCTCACCGCTGTCGAACCCGGTGCGAAACCAGCGGACCCGTTGCGCCGAGGTGCCATGGGTAAAGGCGTCTGGAACGACGCGGCCTTGGCTCTGGCGCTGCAGGTTGTCATCGCCGATGGCATTGGCTGCGTTCAGCGCCTCCTCCAGGTCTCCTTCCTCGAGCCAGTCGTGGCGCTGCTGAGCATGGTGTGCCCAGACGCCCGCCAGACAGTCCGCTTGCAATTCCTGGCGAACCAGCAGGCCGTTGTCGCCCTCCATCTGCTCGCCACGCTGACGCGCCGCCTGCATCTGCTGCGAGACGCCCAGCAGCGTTTGCACATGATGGCCGACCTCATGGGCGATGACATAGGCCTGGGCAAAATCGCCGGAGGCCTGGAAGCGCGCGGTCATCTCATCGAAGAACTGCAGATCCAGGTACACCCGCTGATCGCCCGGGCAATAGAACGGCCCCATCGCGGCATTGGCGAAACCGCAGGCGGAATTCACGCCGCCACGAAACAGCACGAGCGTGGGATCGCGATACCGCTCGCCGCCTTGCTCGAACAGGGCCCGCCAGGTGTCTTCGGTGTCTCCGAGAATGGCCTGGACGAAGTCGACCTGCGGGTCGTCGCCGCGCGTCGGGGTATCGCTCTGTTGCGTGGTTGGGGCACTGCTCTGGCTGGCCAGTTGCCCGAGGATCTGCAGCGGATCCTGCCCGGAGAGCAGCCCGATCACCACCACGATCGCCACGCCCGCCAGGCTCAGCTTGCCTCCCCCGATCCCTCCACGACCCCTGGCGTCCACCACGTTGTCGCTGCGACGAGCCCTTTTCCAGCGCATGTTTCAGCCCTTCTGCCTGAACGATCCTTTGCTCAGACCCGTCTGGCAGCCGGCAAATTCAGCGCCGACGGTTTTTTCTTGGAGCCCCTGACGTCAGTCGGCCGGGTAATCCGCCAGCACCTGCTCGCCACCATCCTTGTCCAGGCCGATGACTTGGTAAGCGTCCTGCCGATCGCCCATCTCCATGCCCGGCGAACCCACGGGCATGCCGGGCACCGCGGCGCCAATGAGGTCCGGTTGGTCGCGAAGCCTGAGGATATCCGCGGCGGGTACATGCCCCTCGACAAACTTCCCGTCGATGACACCCGTGTGGCACGAGCCCAGACGGTGGGGGACACCAAGGCGCTGCTTGACCGAGGCCATGTCGGATTCGACATGATCGGTGACGACGAAGCCGTTGGCTTCCAGATGCTTGATCCACGAGGTGCAACAGCCGCAGTTCGCGTCGCGGTGCACGTCGATGGCGATGGGCTCGGCGGCCTGGGCCAGGCTGGCGAAGAGAGTGGTGACAAGTAACAGACGGCGCATGCTGGGTCCTCCAACGGATGCCGTGAAGCTTAACGCCGGGCCGCTGCATCCCCAAGCGTGCGGTGCCGGGCAGGGCCGAGGGCTGACGGGCGGTGTGCGAACCAACGGGCTGCGCGTCGGTCCGATGACGGTCGTGCTGCGCAGCCGTCATCAGGAGTGTTTTCGATGCGATTCGCCCGTTTCGTTCTGATCGCCCAGGGGCTACTCATGCTGGGTTTCAGCATCGCCTATTGGCTGCGGCCATACGAAATGGCCAATCTGAACGGCATGCTGCTGATGGAAAACGCCTCGGTCAGCCATATGCGCGTCTACTACGGCGGCTTGCAGCTGGGCCTTGGGCTGTTCTTGCTGTGGGCCCTGCGCGTCCCGGAGTATGCCCGCGCAGCACTGGTCATGCTGGTGATCATCATGCTTGCCCTGGTCGGTGGACGGCTCGGCTCGCTGTGGCTCGACGGCGGCGAACTGATCGGTTTCGACCTGGGCTCGCTTGTCTATCGCCTGGTCGCGGCCGCGCTTGCCGGCATCGCCTTGCTTAGGTTGCGTCCGAACACCGAAGCCGAGCCTGAACCCGAGCGCATCGAGCCGGCGACGCGGCGTTTGGCCACCGAACCACCAAAGCCATTTCAGGTCGGCGAGCTGCCGCCGTCGCTTGATTCCGGCGTGACAGCCGAGCGCACGCCGCAGCCCTTTCGCCGGGGCGACGCGAACCCTTAGTCGCCTTCGGTCAACTGCTCTTCAGGCAGGCGATTCGCGAATTGGGGGCGAGCTGCAGCTGTGGCGCCTGGCGATCCAGCCGGGCAAGCTGCTGGCCTCCGGCGAGGCGGGTGACAAGCCTTGGATTGGGCTGCCTGGCAACCCGGCAGCCGCGCTGGTCGTCGCGCGCCCCTTCCTGCTGCGTGCCCAGGGGGCGTCGTGAGGTCTTGCCGACGCCTATCCCGCTGTCGGCGGTGTTCGCCTGGCGCAAGACCAATGGCCGACCCCAGTACCTGCGCACGCGCCTGGAGCAGCGGACGGGCTAGCTGCGCGTCTGCCTGCACCCGGGGCAGGGTTCGGCCATGTTGGCCTCGGCGTGCTGGGCTGAGGGTCTGGCACTCGTCGAACGCAATCGCACCTTGGATGAGGGCGAAACGGTAGGCTACCTGCCGTTCAACGAGCTGCTGGCTTGAGCGATCGACCAGGTGCGTCTCAGCGGCGAACCAGCATCACCCCTGCTTCCATGTGGTGGGTGTAGGGGAACTGGTCGAACAGCGCGCAGCGCTCGATGCGATGGGTGTCGGCGAGCTGGGCGATGTTCTGCGCCAGGGTCTCCGGATTGCAGGAGATATAGAGGATGCGCTCGAAGCGACGGGTCAGTTCGCAGGTGTCCGGGTCCATGCCAGCGCGCGGCGGGTCGACGAAGACGCTGCCGAAGTCGTAGCGCTTCAGGTCGATTCCGGCGAGGCGGCGGAACGGGCGCACCTCGTTCAGCGCCTGGGTCAGTTCTTCGGCGGAGAGGCGCACCAGCTCGATGTTGTCGATGCCGTTGTCTTCGATGTTGGCCAGCGCGGCGTTGACCGATGTCTTGCTGATCTCGGTGGCCAGCACGCGGCGCACGCGGGTGGCCAGCGGCAGGGTGAAGTTGCCGTTGCCGCAGTAGAGTTCGAGCAGGTCGTCGTCGCGGTCGCCGAGCGCCTCGAAGGCCCAGTTCAGCATCTTCTGGCAGACCTCGCCGTTGGGCTGGGTGAAGGCGCCTTCCGGCTGGCGATAGCGGAAGCGGCGACCGGCGACTTCCAGTTCTTCGTCCACATAATCGCGGCCGATGACGATGCGCTTGCCCTTTGAACGGCCGACCAGGCTGACGCCCAGTCGGGCGGCGAGCTGTTCGGCTTCGGCCTGCCAGGCCTCGTCCAGCGGACGATGGTAGGCGAGGGTGATCAGCGCATCGCCAGCCAGGGTGGTGAGAAATTCCACCTGGAACAGCTTGAAGCTGAGCACTTCCGACGCCTGCCAGGCGGCCTTCAGTTGCGGCATCAGCTCGTTGATGCGGCGGCTGGCGATGGGGAACTCGTCGATCAGGATCGCCTTGTGCTTGTCGCCCTGCTCGAACATCGCGTAGTGGCGCTGGCCGTCTTCGCGCCAAAGGCGGAACTCGGCACGCAGGCGGTAATGCTCGCGGGGCGAGTCGAAGACCTCCGCTGCCGGAGCATCGAACGGTGCCAGCAGCTCCTCCAGCCGGGCGGCTTTCTCGGCGAGTTGGGCGGCGTAAGTGGCGGGATCGAATTGCGGAGCGCTCATGAAGACTCTTGGAAAGGTAGTAAATCGTAGGGGGGATCGGGGCGCGCAGCTGGCGTTTCATCCATCCACCGCCGCCGTGTGCAAGGTGGATGAAAAAGCGCCATCCACCTTTACGAAATCTCAGCCGGTAAACCAGCCCAGCTTGACCACGAACAGCGCCGAGAGCACCCACATCGCCGGGCTCAGCTCGCGCCAGCGGCCAGCCAGCAGTTTGATGGCGGTCCAGGCGATGAAGCCGAAGGCGATGCCGTTGGCAATGGAGAAGGTCAGCGGCATGGCCAGTGCGGCGATGGCCACCGGCGCGGCGACGGTGAGGTCGTCCCAGTCGATGCCGGCCAGGCTGCTCATCATCAGCACCGCGACGAACAGCAGCGCCGGTGCCGTGGCATAGGCCGGCACGGCGCCGGCCAGCGGGGCGAAGAACAGGCTCAGCAGGAACAGCAGCGCGACCACGCAAGCGGTCAGGCCGGTGCGGCCACCGGCGCTGATGCCCGCCGCCGATTCGATGTAGCTGGTGGTGGTCGAAGTACCCAGCGCAGCGCCGGCCATGGTGGCCGTGCTGTCGGCGAGCAGGGCGCGGCCCAGGCGCGGCATGCGGCCGTCCTTGTCCAGCAGGTCGGCCTTCTGGGCGACGCCGATGAGGGTGCCGGAGGTATCGAACAGGTCGACGAAGAGAAAGGCGAAGATCACGCTGATCAGGCCGATGTCCAGGGCGCCGGCGATATCCAGCTGCAGCAGGGTCGGCATCAGCGACGGCGGCATCGAGACCACTCCGTCAAGCTTTGAAAAGCCGAGCATGATCGAAAGCACAGTAACTAAAATGATCCCAATCATCACAGCACCGGTGACTCGCAAATAAGCAAGTGCCGCGATTACAAAGAACCCGAGGCAGGCTAACAGTGGGCCGCCTGCGGTCATATCGCCAAGCGTGACCATCGTTGCTGGGTGGGATACGACAACACCCGATTTTTGCAGCGCGATGATCGCCAGGAACAAACCGATCCCCGCAGCAATACCCGAGCGCAGGGCCAGCGGAATGCTGTGGATAATCCATTCGCGGATCTTGAAGATCGACAACAGGAAGAAGATCGCGCCAGATAGGAACACCGCACCCAGCGCCGTCTGCCAGGTGTAGCCCATGGTCAGCACCACGGTGTATGTGAAGAAGGCGTTCAGCCCCATGCCCGGCGCCAGCGCGATCGGGTAGTTGGCGACCAGGCCCATGACGGCCGAGCCAATGGCGGCGGCCAGGCACGTCGCGACGAACACCGCGCCGTGGTCCATGCCCGTCTCGGCAAGAATGCTCGGGTTGACGAAGAGGATGTAGGCCATCGTCAGAAAGGTTGTGAGACCGGCCAGGATCTCGGTGCGCAGCGTGGTGTGGTGCGCCTTGAGTTGGAACAGCTTCTCCAGCATGGTCAATCCTCTCGTGTGCCGGTCGTTGGCGGTGCGGTGTTGCTGCTTCTGGCTCGCTACAGCAAAGCCCATGAGGGCGTCGACCGCAAAAGCCGCGCATGTTACACCGGGCTCGCCTCGGGTTGAATTTCCATGGTGCTGACCGGCCGGTTCCGTCGCGCCTGCGCCGGGGCAGGCGTCGCTGCGCGAACTAACCCGCTCCGGCGCCAGTCATTGAATGCATGCCGGTGCATCCGGTGCCTGTTGCGATTTCACGAGGAAGAGGATGGACAGTGTCGATCTGGGCGTGTTGCGTCGCGCCCGCGACTGGCTGCGTGACGGCCATCGCGTGGTGCTCTACACGGTGCTGGAAACCTGGGGCAGCGCACCGCGGCCGGTGGGGGCGCTGCTGGCGCTGCGCGACGACGGCCGGGTCGAGGGCTCGGTCTCCGGCGGCTGCGTCGAGGACGATCTCCTGGCGCGGCGCAAGGCCGTGACCGCGCGCGGCGACGGCTGCCAGCTGATCACCTATGGCGTCAGCAAGGAGGAATCGGCGCGCTTCGGCCTGCCCTGTGGCGGAACCCTGCGCCTGCTCGAGGAACCGCTCGTCGATGCGCAGTGGCTGGATGAATTGCTGCAACGCTGCGCCGCGCACGAGCGGCTGGTGCGTTGCCTGGACCTGGCGACCGGCCGCGTGCACCTGGAATCGGCCGAGCGGGACGCGCAGTTGCGCTTCGATGGCGCGACCCTGAGCGCACCTTTCGGCCCGACCTGGCGGCTGCTGATGATCGGCGCCGGCCAATTGTCTCGCTACGCGGCGGAACTGGCTGTGGGCCTGGGCTTCGAGGTGTTGATCTGCGATCCGCGCGAAGGCTACGACCACGATTGGAGCGACACGCCGGTACGCTTCGTCTCCGGCATGCCGGACGATGCCGTGCTCGCCATCGAGCCGGACGCGCACACCGCGATCGTTGCCCTGACCCACGATCCACGGCTGGACGACATGGCGCTGCTCACCGCGCTGCAGTCCGAGGCTTTTTATGTCGGCGCGCTGGGCTCGCGGGTCAACAGCGAGAAGCGCAAGGCGCGCCTGCTCAGCCTGGGGCTGGGGGAACGCGAGGTCGGGCGCCTGCACGGCCCGATCGGGTTGCCTATCGGCAGCCGCACGCCGGCGGAGATCGCCCTGTCGCTGATGGCCCAGGTGGTGGCGATCAAGAATGGCGCACGGCTGGCGCCAGTCGCCGAGGCACGGCGCTGTGCCTGACGCGCTCTGCACGCTGGTCCTCGCGGCGGGGCAGGGCAGCCGCTACCGCGAGCGCAGCGACGAGGACAAGCTGCTGGCCGGTCATACGCCAGCGCTCGATGCCATGCCGATCCTGGCGATGACGCTCGGTGCCCTGGCCGGCATCGGCGACCGCATGCTCGTCGTGACTCGCGAAGACAACCACCCCTTGCGCGCCTGGCTCGAACGTGAGGCTCCCGCCTATGGTGCCCAGGTGCTGGCGATTCGCAGCAACGGGCTGGGCCACAGCCTGGGCCAGGCTGTGTCGAGCTGCGCCACACGCCGCGGCTGGTTGGTCGCGCTGGCCGACATGCCCTACGTGCGGCGCCACACCCTCGAGCGCCTGGCCGCCGCGATCCAGCCGCAGCGCCTCGTCGTACCGGTCCATCAGGGGCAGCGCGGTCATCCGCGAGGCATCGGCGCCGATTTCGGCGCGTTGCTACGTGTGCTGTCCGGCGAGCGGGGCGCGCAGGCGCTGTTCGACAGCCCCTCGGTGATCGAGATCGAGGTGGACGATCCGGGTGTCCTGCAGGACGTCGACCGGCCCGAGGACCGGCGGCCGGGCTGAACGATTTTTCCGCGAGGTCAGTCGTACTCCTAGGCGCACGGAACGCGTACCGAATGCCTAAGCTTTCCGGCGAACCTGCCCAGAACAGGCAGCCGAAAGCATCAACCGTGAGGCTGTCCATGAGCGAAACCACTACCTCGGCAGGTGGGATTTCCGCCTGCTCCATCACGCTTCAACTGAACGGCGAGCGCCGTGAACTCGAGGTCCAGCCCTGGACCACGCTGCTCGATCTGCTGCGTGAGCAGCTCCACCTGACCGGCACCAAGAAGGGCTGCGATCATGGCCAGTGCGGCGCCTGTACGGTGCTGCTCAATGGCAAGCGGATCAACAGCTGCTTGACCCTTGCGGTCATGCACGACGGTGCCGAGTTGACCACCATCGAAGGCCTGGCGCAGGGCGAGGCGCTGCATCCGATGCAGGCGGCCTTCGTCAAGCACGACGCCTTCCAGTGCGGTTATTGCACTCCCGGGCAGATCTGCTCGGCGGTGGGGATGATCGCCGAAGGGCGCGCACAGACACGGGACGACCTGCGCGAGCAGATGAGCGGCAACCTCTGCCGCTGTGGCGCCTACCCGAACATTGTCGCCGCCATCGAGGATGCGGCGGCACCGACCCGCGAGCGCCTCGGCGGCGCGCAGGAGGTGACGCCATGAACCCCTTCAGCTATGCGCGACCCAGCAGTGTCGATGAGGCCATCGGTCAGTTCCGTCCCGACAGCCGTTACATTGCCGGCGGCACCAACCTGCTCGACCTGATGAAGGAAAACGTCACCCGTCCGACCCAGCTCATCGACATTACCCGGCTGCCGTTGGCCGATGTCGAGGAAACGGCCGACGGCGGCTTGCGCATCGGCGCGCTGGTCAGCAATGCCGACCTGGCCTGGCATCCCCTGGTGGAGGCGCGTTATCCGCTGCTGTCCCAGGCCATCCTCGCGGGCGCCTCGCCGCAGCTGCGCAACATGGCGACCACGGGCGGCAACCTGTTGCAGCGCACCCGTTGCTACTACTTCTATGACGCCACGACCCCCTGCAACAAGCGCGAGCCGGGGTCTGGCTGCTCGGCGCGTGACGGGCTCAATCGCATCCACGCGATTCTCGGTCACAGCGAGGCCTGCATCGCCGTGCACCCGTCCGACATGTGCGTCGCGCTGGCCGCACTGGAGGCGGTGGTGCATGTGCGGGGCCCGCAGGGCGAGCGGCGTATCGCCTTCGCCGATTTCCACCGTCTGCCCGGTGACGCGCCAGAACGCGACAACTGCCTCGTCGACGGAGAGCTGATTACCGCGATCGAACTGCCACCTCAGGGCTTCGCCGCGCACAGCAGCTACCTCAAGGTGCGCGACCGTGCGTCCTACGCCTTCGCGCTGGTCTCGGTGGCGGCTGCGCTGGACATCGACGGCGGTGTGACTCGCAGCGCCCGCCTGGCCATGGGGGCGTGGCACACAAGCCCTGGCGCAAGGCCGAAGCGGAGGCGGCGCTGGTCGGAAAACCGGCTGACGAAACCGCCTTCACAGCCGCGGCGGACATCCTGCTCGAAGGTGCCAGCGGCTTCGAACACAACGCCTTCAAGATCGAACTGGGCCGTCGTGCCATCGTTCGCGCCCTGACCGACGCTGCCAAAGGAGCCGCCCGATGAAACCCGTCTCTTCCCCGTTCGGCCAGCCGCTTGATCGCGTCGATGGCCCGCTCAAGGTTACTGGCCGAGCGCAATACGCCGCCGAATTCGAGGCCGCGGGCCTGCTCTATGGCAGTGTGGTCAACAGCAGCATCGCGCGAGGACGAATCGTCAGCATCGACACGCGCGGCGCCGAAGCCGTGCCGGGTGTGGCGCTGGTATTGACCCACCAGAACCGTCCGCCGATCGCCGGCTATGACGAACCCTACGAGGACGACGATGCCGCCGACGGCTCGCCGTTCCGCCCGCTGTTCGACGATCGCATCCTCTACAGCGGGCAGCCCATCGCGCTGGTCGTGGCCGACAACCTCGAGCTGGCCCGCCATGCCGGCAGCCTGGTGCGGGTCGAGTACGAGCGCGAACCGCATCGCACCGATCTGCTCAGCGAGCTGGAAAGCATGCACAAGGCGCCAGCCGACCTGCCGCCGCCGCGTGGCGACGTGGACAGCGCCCTGGCCCGCTCGCCGGTGCGGGTGGATGTGCAGTACACCACGCCAGTCGAGCACCACAACCCGATGGAGCCGCATGCCTCGACGGTGCATTACCAGCCCGATGGCAGCCTGGAGATTCACGACAAGACCCAGGGTGTGCAGAACTGCATGCGTTACCTGGAAAAAGTATTCGGCATGAAGGGGCGCATCCGGGTCCTTTCGCCTTACGTGGGTGGCGCCTTCGGCTCCGGTCTGCGCCCGCAGTATCAGCTGCCGCTGGCCGTGATGGCGGCGCTTAAGCTCAAGCGCTCGGTGCGGGTCACGCTCAAGCGTCAGCAGATGTTCACCTTCGGTTATCGGCCGCGGACGGTGCAGCGGTTGTCCTCGGTGCCGATGCCAACGGCCAGTTGCAGGCGATCACGCATCAGGCGATCGGCCAGACCTCTCGCTTCGAGGATTTCACCGAGCACGAGGTGGAATGGTCGGGAATGCTCTACCAATGCCCCAACGTGAAGCTGGACTACCAACTGGTGCCGCTGGACGTTTACACCCCGCTGGACATGCGCGCACCGGGCGCCACCATCGGCGTCTTTGCGCTGGAATGTGCCATGGACGAGCTGGCCTACGCGGCCGGGGTCGACCCGCTGGCGCTGCGCCTGACCAACTACGCCGAGCGCAACGGGAACGAGGACAAGCCGTATTCCAGCAAGGAACTGCGCCAGTGCTACGAGCAGGGCGCCGAGCGTTTCGGCTGGTCACGTCGTTCGATGGAACCGCGGTCTATGCGCGACGGCCACCAGTTGATCGGCTGGGGCCTGGCCACTGGGGTCTGGGAGGCGATGCAGATGCCCGCCAGTGCCAAAGCCTGTCTCGGACCTGACGGGCGTCTCGTCGTCAGCAGCGCCACGGCGGATATCGGTACCGGGACCTACACCGTGATGACCCAGATCGCTGCTGCGGCAATGGGCCTGCCGATGGACCGCGTCGAGTTCCGTCTCGGCGATTCGAGCCTGTCCCAGGCGCCGCTGGAAGGGGGCTCTTTCACGGTTTCCTCTGTGGGCAGCGCCGTGCAACAGGCCTGTGAAGCGCTGCGCCAGAAGTTCCTCGATGCTGCCCAGCAATCGCCTGTCTCGCCCTTCACCGGCGCCAAGCTCGAGGAGGTGGAGTTCATGGACGGGCGCATGCGTCTCAAGGCGAACCCTGAGCATGACGTCGCGCTCGAACAGATCGTCGCGGTGAGTGGCGCGCTCGAGGCCGAGGTCAGCGTCGAGCCTGGCGAGAAGCGCAACGAATACGCCACGGCCACGCATTCGGCGATCTTCGTTGAAGTCCGCGTCGACGAGGCGCTGGGTACGGTCAGGGTCAGTCGGGTCGTCAGCGCGGTCGCCGCCGGGCGGGTGGTCAATCCCAAGACCGCGGGCAACCAGATCGCCGGCGGGGTGGTCTGGGGGATCGGCCAGGCGCTGCACGAGGAAACCATGATCGACCACAAGCTGGGCCGCTACATGAACCACAACCTGTCGGAGTACCACGTGCCGGTCAACGCCGACATCGGCGAAATCGACGCCTTCTTCGTCGAGGAGAACGACGAGATCGTCAACGCGCTCGGCTCCAAGGGCGTCGGCGAGATCGGCATCGTGGGCGTGGGCGCGGCGGTGGCCAACGCCATTTTCCACGCGACAGGGAAGCGCGTTCGGGACCTGCCGATCACGATGGACAAGCTGCTCTGAGGGCAGGTGGAAGCCTGACGCTGGAGGCGTGAAGTCAGGCTTTCGCTTCTAGCTTCCAGCGTCTAGTCCAGATCTCGGTGCAGCTGATCCCGATTGGCCAGCGTCGGGAACAGCTTCATCCAGGCGCCGGTGATGATCAGCGTGCCGACGCCGCCGATGACCACGGCCGGCACGGTGCCGAACCAGTGCGCGGTAAGGCCGGATTCGAATTCGCCGAGCTGGTTCGAGGCGCCGATGAACAGGCCGTTCACCGCGCTGACCCGGCCGCGCATGGCGTCGGGTGTCTCCAGCTGCACGAAGGCGCCGCGGATGACCATGCTGATCATGTCGGCTGCCCCCAATACCACCAGTACGCCCATCGACAGCCAGAACGAGGTGGACAGACCGAAGGCGATGGTAGCCAGGCCGAACACCCCGACCGCGGCGAACATGACGCGGCCCACCTGGCGGTTGATCGGGTAGCGTGCGAGCCAGAAGGACATCAGCAGTGCGCCGACCGCGGGCGCGGAGCGCAGCAGGCCGAGGCCTGACGGGCCGGTGAGCAGGATGTCCTTGGCGAACACCGGCAACAGGGCGGTGGCGCCACCGAGCAGCACGGCGAACATGTCCAGCGAGATGGCGCCAAAGATGTCCGGGCGGCTGCGGATGAAGCGCATCCCTGCGAGCAGGTTTTTCCATGGCCGGGCCGGTCTGTTTCGGCGGCGCCGGGCGCTTGGGCAGGCTCAGCATCAGGCTGCAGGCCAGCGCGAACAGAAGCGCGACCGGGCCGTAGACCCACAAGGGGCCGATGGCGAACAGCAGGCCGCCGAGTGCCGGTGCGACGATGGTCGCCGTCTGCATCGCCGAGGACGAAGCCGCCACGGCGGCGGGAAACAGCGACGTCGGTACCAGGCTTGGCAACAACGCCTGGGTGGCCGGGCCCTCGAAGGCGCGGGCGGTGCCCAGCAGGAACGCCAATACGAAGATCATTTCTCGCGTCACGCCCAACCCGCCGGTGCCCAGCACCAGGGCGAGGGCGATCAGGCCTTGCAGGCCTTGGCACGTCGCCGCCACGCGTCGCCGGTCGAATCGGTCGGCGACGTGGCCGGTCCAGAGGATGAACAGCAGGCGGGGAAGAACTCCGCCAGCCCGACCAGGCCCAGGTCGAGCACGCTCCCGGTCAGTTCGTACATGTGCCAGCCGATCGCGACGGCGAGCATCTGGAAACCGCTGGCGGTGAAGACGCGGGCAAACCAGAACTTGATGAAGGGACGTTGGTGGCGGAGCTGGAGCTTGGTGTGGGTCGACATCAGGCAGGCGCAACGACGGCAGGGCCCGGCAGATTATCACGCCAGGAACGGCGGGAAAGGCCGTCGTGACATTCGCTGTTCGCACCGGTTCTGCCGCGCTCGCCAAGCGTCGGTTCAGCCCTTGATGGCTCGCAGGATGACGAACTTTGGCGTTGCGGCCACCTGCTCGACCTTGCCGAACAGGCGCTTGAGTTTGAGGTGATAACCCAGGTGGCGGTTGCCGACGATCCACAGCTCGCCGCCTTGGCTGAGCGCCGCCTTGGCCTGGGTGAACATGCGCCAGGCCAGAAAGTCGCCCACGACCTGTTGCTGGTGAAAGGGTGGGTTGCACAGGACCAGGTCCAGCGAGGCTGGCGGCTGATCGGCCAGGCCGTCACCGGCGCGGATATCCGCGACGCGGTCGCCGTGGATCGTCTGCCAGTTTTCCCGAGCCGATTGCACCGCCATGTAGCTCTCGTCGACGAGGGTCAGCGCCGCCTGCGGATTGCTCAGCGCGTACACAATGCCGAGCACGCCGTTGCCGCAGCCCAGGTCCGCCACGCGCAGGTTGCCGAGCGCGCGGGGCAGGTGTGGCAGAAAAGCCCGGGTGCCGATGTCGAGCCCTTCGCGACAGAACAGGTTCGCGTGGTTGACCAGCTCGATGGCAGGTTGATCCAGGCGGTAGCGGGTCGGATAGGGCGAAGTGGCGGCGGGCCTGTCGCATGGCGTGGCGAACAGCAGCCGCGCTTTTTTCACCGCCAGCGAGGCCTGCACCGGCCCGATGTACTTCTCCAGCAGGTCACCAGCAGCCCGGGGCAGGTGCTTGACCATGCCCGCGGCGATGACCTCTGCGCCCGGCGCAAGCTGGCCGTGCAGGCGAATCAGCTGTTCTTCGAGCAGGGCGAGGGTCTTGGGCACGCGGATCAGCACCCGGTCGAACGGGCCGTGCGCCGATTCGCTGGCCGGCACGAAGGTGACGGCGTCGGCTGGAAGCCCGTTGCGCTGCAGATTCTTTTGCAGCGCGAGGTGCGCCAGGTGCGAGTCGCCACTGCTGATCACCTGGGCCTGTTGCGCCAGCGAACAGGCCAGTGCGCCGAAGCCGTCATTGAGGATCAGGACACGGGCACCGGCCGGTAGCGCCTGCTCATGCAGGTGCGCCAGCAGGTATTCATCGGCCGCATCGAAGGCCTGCAGTGGCTCGTTCGGCTGTTCAGGCTGGCGGATCAGATCGAGGCGGGCGTAGGGTGATTCGAGAATAGGCATGAGAACTGGCGGTGTTTATCGGCGTCGGAAAGGAGTATCAAGGCCTAGGCCATGGAAAAACATCTGCGTTGGCAAGACTGCACCTGGAACAGCCTCGGAGCGCTCATTCAGAGCGCCTGCTCGCGCGAGCCCGGACTGCTGCTTCGGCTGTTTCTGCGTTGTCTTGCCTGCCTCGCCCATTTTTTTCCACGGCCTGGGCAACTGGAGCGTCCAGGTTCGAAGGGGAGCGAAGTATGACCGCCAGCGAAGAGAAGTTCACCCGTCAGCGCCTGCTCGAGGTGCAGACGCTGACGCCCAGCCTGTTCACCCTGCGCACCACGCGCGATCCCGGTTTCCGGTTCACCGCCGGCCAGTTCGCCCGGCTCGGTGTGCGCAAGGCCAGCGGCAGTATCGTCTGGCGTGCTTATTCGATGGTCTCCGCACCGCATGACGAGTTCCTCGATTTCTTTTCCATCGTGGTGCCGGGTGGCGAGTTCACCAGCGAGCTGAGCCGGCTTGCACCTGGCGATGAACTGCTGGTGGACAAACAGGCCTTTGGTTTTCTCACGCTTGATCGCTTCGTCGACGGCCGCGATCTCTGGCTGCTGGGCACCGGCACGGGGATCGCGCCGTTCCTGTCGATCCTGCAGGACTTCGAGGTCTGGCAGCGCTTCGAGCGGATCATTCTGGTCTACAGTGCGCGCACCGCCTCGGAGTTGGCCTACCAGGCGCTGATCCGCGAGCTGCCGGAACGCGAATACCTCGAGGGGCTGGGCTCGAAGCTGACCTACCTGCCCGTGGTCACCCGCGAGCAGGTACCCGGCGCGCTGAACGGTCGGATCACCACCCTGATCGAGAACGGCGAGCTGGAGCGCGCTGCCGGCCTGGCGCTCGAGCCCGAGCATTCGCGGATCATGCTTTGTGGCAACCCGCAGATGATCGAGGACACCCGAGCCCTGCTCAAGGCACGCGACCTCAACCTGAGCCTGACACGTCGCCCCGGTCAGGTGGCGGTCGAAAATTACTGGTAGGACGGAGGTCGAGCCCCGTGCCGATGGATGAGCCCAGCGCCAGGTCCGTCGTAGCGCAGCGCGACACACGCGAGTCGGCCCCGGCGTGACTAGTCAGCCAGGCGTGAGGCCTCAATCGGCTCGCTCGTAGCGATTGCGGCCATTGCGCTTGGCGCGCAGCAGGGCTGTGTCGGCGCGGTTGATGGCGCTCGAGTAGCTTTCCCCGATACGCAACTCGGCGAGCCCCAGGCTTACGGTGACCGCGAGGGTCCTGTCGCGAATGTGAACGCGCAGCGCCTCTACCGCCTGGCGAAGGCGCTCGAGCACCAGAATCGCGTTATCGGTCGAGGTTTCCGGCATCACGATCAGAAACTCCTCACCGCCCCATCGGCCGCACAGATCATGCTCGCGAATCTGTGCCTCCATCACCTGGACGACCTCGATCAGCACGCTGTCGCCGATCTCGTGACCGTGGTCGTCATTGACGACTTTGAAGTAGTCGATGTCGACAATGGCAACGCATAACGGCCGCTCGTACCGTCGGGCCCGTTCGGTTTCCTCGCGCAGGCGTTCGGTGAGCAGGCGACGATTCGCGATGCCGGTGAGCGCGTCGTGGGTCGAGGCTTCCCTGAGCGCGATGTTCAGGTCGTGCATCATCATCTGGTAGCGGTCGGAAATACGGGCCACTTTTTCCAGTTGGCGCAGCTGCTTGTCGAAGCGGGCCGAGAGCGTCAGCTCGCGGTCACGCGCAATGCTCTGATAGCCATCGGAGACACGCGCGATACGCTCGATACGGTTGAGCAGATTGTGGTGCGCCTCCCACAACTGGCTCAGTGTCTCGTGCAGCGGATGGCCCTGATGTGCGGGGTCGGCCAGCGACTCCACCACCTGGGCTTCCAGCGGATTATGGCCGCGCATAGGGCACCTACCGGTCGTCGCCAAGGATCATGAAGGGGAAACTGCAGTCTTCCTTGAATTCTTCGGCCAGCTCCATCACCCGCTCGTTGCGGCGGTCGTAATGCCAGTTGACCGAAACCGCCTGGCCGGCCTGATGGGCCGCCTCGAGCAGGTCGAAAATGTCCATCATGGCCTTGATGCTGCTGGTGTTGAGGTATAGCAGGTGCAGCTCCAGGCGTAGCGGACGGCCCGCCTCGGCGAGATAGCGCTCGATCCACTCGATGACCTGATGGAAGAGTTCGTAGGAATTTTCCGGATAGGAGTCGCCTTGCATGGCGAGCACGCCGTTTTCCCAGTCGGAATCGATGGCCGGTGAAGACTGGGTGCCGACGATGGAGAAATCATTCATGTGCATTTGGCTCTTGTCTGTCAGATGACCGCGCTGAGGCTGATGAACGAGCGGCCGTTGGCGACGGGTTGCAACGAGGCTTTCAGTGGTTCGCTGGACTTGCGGGCGATGTCGATCAGGCCCAGGCCGGCGCCCGTTACCGTGTTGTCTTCGCGCGGTTTGCGCAATTGTTCTTTGTACCTTGCCTTGAGCTGTGCCTTGTCCAGGTTGGCGAGCTCCTCGATGGCCGCGATCAGCGCCTCGCCGTCGGTCGTCTCGATCAGGTTGCCGGCCGATACCACGTAGCGGCCGTCGGCATCGTTGCGCGCCACGACCACCGTGGCGCCCGCTTCCTGGTCGGCCCAGTTTCGGACCTTGGCGTAGTGGCGGATGTTCTGCGTCATTTCGATGTAGACGGCAAACACGTCCATGGCCGAGGACGGGTTGGCGTGGTCGGCGGCCAGATAGTTGCGCAGCGCGTTGCCAATCTCCTCGATCAGGCTGCGCGAGATCGGTCCGTTGAAGCAGAGCATGATCTGCTGTCTGTTGTAGCTTTCGCGCATGGCGAACAGGTCAAGGGTTTCCATGGGGCAACTCGACTCCGGTGGATGGTGCTCAATCGAAACGGAAACACAGCAGGGTGATGTCGTCGCGCTGCGGATAATCACCCTGGTATTCGGCCAGGGTGGCCTGGAAGGCTGCGCCCTGCTCGGCCAGCGGCAGACGCGCATGGCGCAGGATCATCTCGGCGAAGCGACGATTGCCGAAGCCGTAGCCTAGCTCACCGCCGGCCTGGTCGAGGAACCCGTCGGTGGCGAGGTAGAACGTACGGCCGGGCTTGAGCTCGATTTCGGCGTTGCGGTACTCGCCGAGGCGCCGGTCGCCGATGGCCCTGCGCCCGGCCGGCAGCTCGTCGAGCGTCTCGCCGTCGCTGAAATAAAGCGCGATCTTGGCGCCGGCGTAGATCACGCGGCGACGCTCGAAATCGACGTAGGCCAGGCCGACATCCATGTTCGTCGCCAGCGCATGCTGGGTGCTGTCGGCATGCAACATGCGGCGAACGATGCCGTCGGTCCGGCTGAGGATCGCGGCGGGGTCATGCAGGCCGGCATCGGCGATCGCCTGTTCGATCGCGGCGTGGGCGAGCATGGTCATCAGCGCCCCCGGCACGCCATGGCCGGCGCAGTCGACCACGCCGAGCAGGCAACCCTGGGAAGTGGCGCGATAGACGTAGAAGTCGCCGCCCACCACGTCGCGTGGGTGCCAGAGCACGGCGTGGCGCTCGTCGAGGTCGGCCAGCAGTTGGCGCTTGGGCAGGATGGCGTGCTGGATCAGGCTGGCGTAATCGATGGAGTCGTCGATCTTCTTGTGTGCCGCGGCCATTTCACGATTGGCTTGCTCGAGTGCGCGCGTTCGTTCCTGCACGCGACTTTCCAGTTCGCTGGTGTGGTTGCCGATGGTCTGCGCCATGCGGCGGAAGGCCGCGCTGAGCTCGCCGATCTCGTCGTTGCGGTCGACGGGAAGGGGAGTGTTGTACTGTCCGGCCGCGATGGCCTGGGCGCTCTTGCGCAGCTGACGAAGCGGGCGCAGGACGCGACGATCGACCAGCCAGGCGCCGGCGAGGATCAGGGCCACGAAGAGCAGGGCGACGGCGGTCAGCGCCGGCAGCAGCGGCCGGAGTTCGATCACCTGGGCGGTGCGCAGGTCCACCGCGCTGGCGACGAACCACTGGAGTTCGGGGATCCAGGTCAGGGCGAGCAGACGCGGCTCGCCGTCGAGCTTCACCGGCAGGGTTGGCGTCTCGCCGGGATGCTCGCGACCATAGGCCATCAGCTCACGCAGATCGGTGGCTTGCTCGATGTCATCCAGCAGCCCGAGCACGTTGGTGGCCAGCGAGCGACCTTGCGAGGTTTCGGCGTTGAGCGTCACCAGGGACTGGTCCGGGTGGATCAGGATCGAGCCATGGCCATCGAGAACCATGGATTCCACACCAGTCTTGTCGACTTCGATGAAATCCTCGATGAACGCCTTCAGGCTGATGCCGGAACCGACGATACCGAGCGGGCGCGATCCGTCACGCACGACAACATTGAACCAGATCTGCAGATCGCCGGTGACGGCCGACCGATCAACATTCAGGTGGTAGGGCGCCTCGGAGCGGAGCGTCGCGTAGAACCACTCGTCTTCGGCGGCGTCGGGTGCCATTTCGTAGCGTGGCGCCTGGCTGGGGACCTGTTTGTCGCCGTTGGAGTAATAGCGGTTGCTCGCCGCGGAGGCGGCAAAGTAGGAATGGTCACTCAGGGCACGCTGGTAACCTTCGGCTTCGAGGAAGAACAGCTCGCGCCTGGGCACATCCTCTTCGTCGAGCAGCCAAGTGCGGGTGATCTGCGACTCGGCCAGCCGCTGGGCCAGCGCCAGTTCCCGGGTGACGGGGGCGAAAAGCCGCTCGCGGTTGAGCTGCACCACATTGCGTGCATAGGCCTCACCGAAGCGCTGCTGGATGCCTGTCAGGGCTTCGCGTCCGACCAGCGCCATCACGCCGATCGCGAGGCAGAAGGTCAGCAACAACGCGAGCAAGGATTTTCCACGTAACCCCAGGGCTGCCATGTGCGGTTTCCGTTCCTTTCATCGCCATGTCGCTACCAATGGCCGCAAGGTGCGTGCCAGATCCAGGCGCGCGATTATCCGCGATCGGGTCTCGTGCCACCAGTGGCGGGTCGTCACGCAAAAACGGAGCCTTTCGGCTCCGTCGGGTGACGCTTATTGCGCCAGTTTCTTGTATTTGACCCGGTGCGGCTGCGAGGCGGCATCACCGAGGCGCTTCTTGCGGTCGGCTTCGTACTCGGTGTAGTTGCCTTCGAAGAACACGATGTTGCCGTCGTCCTCGTAGGAGAGGATGTGCGTGGCCACGCGGTCGAGGAACCAGCGGTCGTGGGAGATCACGATGGCCGCACCGGGGAAGTCCAGCAGCGCTTCTTCCAGTGAGCGCAGGGTTTCCACGTCGAGGTCGTTGGAGGGTTCGTCGAGCAGCAGCACGTTGGCTCCTTCCTTGAGCGTCAGCGCCAGGTGCAGGCGCCCGCGCTCACCGCCGGAAAGGTCCTTGACGAACTTCTGCTGGTCGCCGCCCTTGAAGTTGAAGCGCCCAACATAGGTGCGGGACGGGACCTCGTAGGTGCCGATGCGGATCATGTCGGCGCCGTCGGACACCGCTTCCCAGACCGTCTTGCTGCCGTCGAGGTCTTCGCGGCCCTGATCGACGCAGGCGACCTGAACGGTTTCACCGATCTCGATGCTGCCCGAGTCCGGCTGTTCCTTGCCCATGATCATGCGGAACAGGGTGGACTTGCCCGCGCCGTTGCCGCCGATGACGCCGACGATGGCGCCTTTGGGCATGCTGAAGGACAGGTCTTCGATCAGAACGCGATCGCCGTAGCCCTTGGTGACGTTCTTGAAGTCGATCACCTTGTCGCCCAGGCGCGGGCCGGCGGGGATGTAGATTTCATTGGTTTCGCTGCGCTTCTGGAATTCCTGCGACTGCAGTTCCTCGAAGCGTTGCAGGCGCGCCTTGGACTTCGCCTGGCGGGCCTTGGCACCCTTGCGTACCCACTCCAGCTCTTCCTTCATGGCCTTTTCATGGGCCGATTGCTGCTTGGATTCCTGGGCCAGACGCGCGGACTTGGCTTCCAGCCAGCCGGAATAGTTGCCCTCGTAGGGGATGCCCTGGCCACGGTCAAGCTCGAGAATCCAGCCGGCGACGTTATCGAGGAAGTAGCGGTCGTGGGTGATCGCCACGACGGTGCCGGTAAAGTCGTGAAGGAAATGTTCCAGCCAGGCCACCGAGTCGGCGTCCAGGTGGTTGGTCGGCTCGTCCAGCAGGAGCATGTCAGGCGCCGACAGCAGCAGGCGGCACAGCGCGACGCGGCGCTTCTCGCCACCGGACAGGTGCTCGACCTTCGCCTCCCACGGCGGCAGGCGCAGGGCGTCGGCAGCGACTTCCAGCTGCCGCTCGAGATTGTGGCCGTCGCTGGCCTGCAGGATGGCTTCGAGCTTGGCCTGCTCGGCGGCGAGCTTGTCGAAGTCGGCGTCGGGCTCGGCGTAGGCAGCGTAGACCTCATCCAGGCGAGCCTGGGCATCCTTGATGCCGCTGACCGCCTCCTCGACGACTTCGCGCACGGTCTTGGTCGGGTCGAGTTCAGGTTCCTGGGGCAGGTAGCCGACGTTCAGCTCGGGCATGGCGCGGGCTTCGCCGTCGAACTCCTGGTCGACGCCCGCCATGATCTTCAGCAGGGTGGACTTGCCCGAACCGTTCAAGCCGAGCACACCGATCTTCGCGCCCGGGAAAAAGGACAGGGAAATGTTCTTGAGAATCTCGCGCTTCGGCGGAACGAACTTGCTCAGCCGATGCATGGTGTAGACGTATTGAGCCATGGAGACGAATGCCCGTGACAGGAGGAATAGAGGAGGCGAATCCCGCCGCCGCGGGCGGGTCGAGCCGGATTGGCAAAACTACCGGAATGCTCAGGGCAGGGCAAACCGGCCCGTCCGACGATGCTGGCGCTTTAATGGCATTCGGGGCATGCTTGACGCCGCTCCGGCGCCGGGCCTTTGGCGTCGTACCTTGCATCCAGGGAGGGCCTCGACGTTTGGCCGGTTCAGATCCGTCTTCACTCCTACCTCTCTTTCCCGGCAGGCTCGCCCGCTGGTTGTCGCGCGTCTGCGTTCGCCTGCCCGTACCCCGGCGCTTGGCCATTCATTGGCGGGCACTGCGCTACTCGGCCGAGGCGCTGGGCGCCATCGAAGAACGCATCCTCATCAGCGATTTCGCCGGCTGCCTGCAGTTTCTCAACAGCCGGGCCGAGGCGATGTTCGGCATCGACAGCCGGCACGCTCGGCGCTATCGGCTGCAAGACCTGCTGCCGGGCCTCGACCCGTTGGCCTTCGACGCGTCCAACGCCAGTGTCGACCTCTGCCTCGAGGCGGTGCGCCTGCTGCAGGACGGTGAGGACCGGCTGTTCTCCATCACCCGCCGCACGCTGCGGCTGATCGGTGCGTCGCAGCCGTCGGGCTTCGTCTGGGTGATGCGCGACATCACTCGCGAGCAGCAGGCCCAGGCGGTGCTGGTCGAGCGCGAGCGGTTCTGGTCCGAGGTGCTGCGTGCCGTACCGGATACTCTTTACGTGCAGGATCTGTCGACCGAGAAGCTGCTGTTCAGCAACAGCAACCTTGCCGCCCGCCTGGGCTACAGCGAGGAGGAGCGGGGCGGCGACGGCAACCTGTTCTGGCGGCGCATCAGCCACCCTGATGATCAGGAGTACATCTGGCGGCTGCTGGCGCTGCGTGGCTCCATGCGCGACGGCACCGTGCAGGAGGCACTGCTGCGCTGGCGCCACCGCAACGGCAAGTGGCACTGGTTCAGCGTGACCGAGCAGGTGCTTGCACGCGACGAGCAGGGGCGGGTGCAGCGGCTGATCGGCGTGGCACGAGATGTCACGGCCAACATCGAACACAGCCATTCGCTGCGTGACAGCGAGCGGCGCTACCGCATGCTCGCCGGCAGCCTGCGCGATCTGATCTTCACCACCGACAGCTCGGTGCGCATCGACTATGTCAGTCCATCGGTGCAGACCATGCTCGGCTACAGTCCGGAATGGGCTGCTCGCCACGGGCTCGATGGCGTCGTGACCAAGCCGCGCCAGGCCGCGCGCTTCTACGATCTGATGCGCCGTGTGCGCAAGGCCTCGGCCAACCCCCTGGCCCTCGCCGAACTGGGGCACAGCCTGCAAGGCCAGACGCTTCATTTCGACTGCCGCGCCGCCGATGGGCGAACGGTCGCGATCGAGCTGCGCATCATGCTCATCTGGGACGAGAACAACCGTTTCGATGGGGCATTATGCATCGGGCGCGACATCAGCGAGCAGCGCCAGGCGGAGAAGGAGCTGCGTCGGGCGGCGACAGTGTTCGACCATTCCACTGCCGCCATCGTGGTGACCGACCCCGGCGGGCGCATCGTGCAGGTCAATGCGGCCTTCGAGCGCATTACCGGCTTCAGAGGCGACGACGTCTACGGCCAGCTGCCCATGGTGCTCAGTGCGGACCGCCAGCAGGCCAACCAGATGGATTACGTGCACAGCCAGGTGATCCAGACCGGCAGCTGGGAAGGGGGAGTTCTGGCTCAAGCGCAAGGGGGCGAAACCTACCCCTGCTGGGTGGGTATCACCGCAGTGCGCGACGCCGAAGATGAGCTGGTCAGCTATGTCTGCTTCTTCAGCGACATGAGCGAGCGCAAGGCCAGCGAGAAGCGTATCCATCGCCTGGCCTATTACGACAGCCTGACCCAACTGCCCAACCGCACGCTGTTCCAGGATCGCCTGCACGGCAGCCTGCAGCTGGCGGCGCGACGGGGCGGCTGGGTGGTGTTGATGTTCCTCGACCTGGATCGCTTCAAGCCGATCAACGATTCGCTCGGGCACGCCGCCGGTGATCGCATGCTCAAGGACGTGGCCGTGCGCCTGGCGTCGTGTGTCGAGGAGGACGACACCGTTGCGCGCATGGGCGGCGATGAGTTCACGCTGTTGCTGCATCCCGGTGGGGATCGCGACGAGGCGCTGACTCGCGCGATCCACGTGGCCGAACGGATTCTGGCGAGCCTGGCCGAGCCCTTCGTGCTGTCCGGGCGCGAATTCTTCGTTACCGCCAGCATCGGCATCGCGCTGAGTCCGCAGGACGGCAACGACCTGAGTCAGCTGATGAAGAACGCCGATACCGCCATGTACCACGCCAAGGAGCGCGGCAAGAACAACTTCCAGTTCTACCAGGCCGAGATGAATGCCAGTGCGCTGGAGCGCCTGGAGTTGGAAAGCGATCTGCGCCACGCGCTGGAGCAGCGACAGTTCGTACTGCACTACCAGCCGCAGTTCCTCGCCGACGGCCATACCCTGACGGGAGTCGAGGCCCTGCTGCGCTGGCAGCATCCGCGGCGTGGCCTGGTGCCGCCCGGCGCTTTCATTCCGGCACTGGAAGAGCTCGGGTTGGTGGTCGATGTCGGGGACTGGGTGCTGGCCGAGGCGTGTCGTCAGCTCATGGCCTGGGAGGGCGAAGGGCTCCAGGTGCCGAAAGTCTCGGTGAACCTGTCGGCCCGGCAGTTCGCGGACGGGCGTCTCGCCCAACGCATTTCGGCAATCCTGGCATCAAGTGGCATAGCACCGAACCGCCTTGAGCTGGAGCTGACCGAGAGCATTCTGATGCAGGACGTGGCGGAGGCCATGCGCATCCTCGACTCGCTCAAGCAGCTCGGGCCCTCGATCGCCATCGATGATTTCGGCACCGGCTATTCCTCCCTGAACTACCTCAAACAGTTTCCCATCGACGTGCTGAAGATCGACCGCAGCTTCGTCGACGGGTTGCCCGAGGGCGAGCAGGACGCGCAGATTGCCCGGGCGATCATTGCCATGGCGCACAGCCTCAGGCTCTCGGTCATCGCCGAAGGTGTCGAGACCCAGGCGCAGCTGGATTTTCTCCAGGCGCATGGCTGCGATGAAGTACAGGGCTTTCTGCTCGGTCGTCCCATGGCAGCGGACCGGCTAGCCGAGCGGGAGCTCTGATCGGTCGATCGAGCTTTGCTCGCTCACGTCTTGCCCAGCTCATGCTGTACATGACCAAGGCTCATACCCGCGATTCGGTGGATAGGGTAGAATCCGCGCCTCATTTTCTATACCGCCAGCTGATTCTCAGGGGACTGCCATGTTCAGCCGTGATTTGACCCTCGCCAAATACGACGCCGAGCTTTTCGCTGCCATGCAGCAGGAAGCCAAGCGTCAGGAAGACCACATCGAGCTGATCGCCTCGGAGAACTACACCAGCCCGGCGGTCATGGAAGCCCAGGGCAGCGTGCTGACCAACAAGTACGCCGAAGGCTACCCGGGCAAGCGCTACTACGGCGGTTGCGAGCATGTCGACGTGGTCGAGCAGCTGGCCATCGATCGCGCCAAGCAGCTGTTCGGTGCCGACTACGCCAACGTCCAGCCGCACGCCGGCTCCCAGGCCAACGCCGCGGTCTACCTGGCCCTGCTCAACGCCGGTGACACCATTCTCGGTATGAGCCTCGCCCATGGCGGCCACCTGACCCACGGCGCCTCCGTTTCCTCCTCCGGCAAGCTGTACAACGCCGTGCAGTACGGCATCAACGATCAGGGCCTGATCGACTACGACGAAGTCGAGCGCCTGGCTGTCGAGCACAAGCCGAAGATGATCGTCGCCGGCTTCTCCGCCTACTCGCAGAAGCTGGATTTCGCCCGCTTCCGCGAAATCGCCGACAAGGTCGGTGCCTACCTCTTCGTCGACATGGCCCACGTGGCCGGCCTGGTTGCCGCGGGCGTCTACCCGAACCCGGTGCCCTTCGCCGACGTCGTCACCACCACCACCCACAAGACCCTGCGCGGACCGCGCGGCGGCCTGATCCTGGCGCGCGCCAACGCCGAGATCGAGAAGAAGCTGAACTCTGCCGTCTTCCCAGGCGCCCAGGGCGGCCCGCTGGAGCACGTGATCGCGGCCAAGGCCGTGTGCTTCAAGGAAGCGCTGCAGCCCGAGTTCAAGGCCTATCAGGAGCAGGTGGTGAAGAATGCCCAGGCCATGGCCGAAGTGTTCATCCAGCGTGGCTTCGACGTGGTCTCCGGTGGCACTCAGAACCATTTGTTCCTGCTCAGCCTGATCAAGCAGGACATCACCGGCAAGGATGCGGACGCTGCCCTCGGCCAGGCCCACATCACCGTGAACAAGAACAGCGTGCCGAACGATCCGCGCTCGCCGTTCGTCACCTCGGGCCTGCGTATCGGCACCCCGGCCGTCACCACCCGCGGCTTCAAGGAAGCCGAGTGCCGCGAACTGGCCGGCTGGATCTGCGACATCCTCGGCAACATGGGCGACGAGTCGGTGATTGCCACCGTGCGCGGCAAGGTCGAAGCGATCTGCGCCAAGCTGCCCGTCTACGGCAACTGATAGCGCCTGCTGCACCGAAAGCCCGGCCTCGCGCCGGGCTTTTTCGTTTTGGGGCTTAGGCTGAGGCAATCTGCCATCAGGCACTGTGCGCAGCGCCCCGGCTGGGTTAAGTTTCACGCCAGGTTCCGCCCGCTTGCGGGTCGTCGGAGAGGCTTGATGCAGCTCAAGTACAAGATTGCCGCACTCAGCATTCTGCCGCTCCTGCTGGCCGTGGCGGTGGTTTGTGCGCTGGTGCTGTTCCAGAACCAGCGTCTGGGCGAACAGCAGGCCAGGCTGATCGAGCGCAGCATCCTGGCGAGCAAACAGGCCGAGCTCAAGAACTACGTAGAGATGGCCCTGAGCACCATCGCGCCGCTCTACGACAGTGGGCTGGACGACGAAGAGACGCGCGGCAAGGTCCTCGCGACGCTGGGGCGTTTCAGTTTCGGCAGCGACGGCTACTTCTTCGTCTACGACCGCAGTGGGCGCAACCTCATGCATCCGCGGCAGCGCGAACTGGTCGGCAAGGACCTGTGGAACATGACCGACCCCAACGGCCTGCCGGTCATCCAGGCGCTGATGCACAGCGCCGAGTCCGGTCGAGGCTTTCAGCGCTATGCCTGGCAGAAGCCCTCGACGGGGCAGTTCGCCGAAAAGCTCGCCTATGTGGTGATGCTCGACCGCTGGGGCTGGATGCTCGGCACCGGCATCTACCTGGAGGACGTCGACGAGGCGATCCTGCAGGTGCGTGAGGAAGTGGCCAGCGGCATTCATACCACCATGCTGGCCATCGCCGGTGTCGCGCTGGTCGCCGTGCTGCTGGTGTTCGCCAGTGGGTTGACGCTCAACGTCAGCGAGCGGCGCCTGGCTGACCGCAAGCTCCAGCTCCTCACCCAGCGTATCGTCAGTCTGCAGGAAGAGGAGCGCTCGCGCGTATCGCGGGAACTGCACGATGGCATCAGCCAGCTGCTGGTATCGATCAAGTTCCAGTTCGAACTGGCCAGCCATGAGCTCGCCACTGGCAATCCCAAGGCCCAGCAGACGTTGGACCAGGGGACCGAGCGCCTTGCCGGGGCCATCGGCGAGGTGCGGCGCATCTCCCATGACCTGCATCCCTCGCTGCTCGACACCCTCGGGCTGCCGGCGGCAATTGGCCAGCTTGTGGCCGAGTTCGAGCAGCGCAGCGGGTTGAAGATGCTATATACCAACGGCCTGGGCGACCAAGGGCCGGATGACGACGTGGCGGTCGCCCTGTTTCGGGTGCTGCAGGAAGCACTGACCAACATCGAGCGACACGCGCGTGCGCACTCGGTGCACATCAGCCTGGATGGCGATGACCGCTCGGTACGGCTGCGGGTCGCCGACGATGGCGTCGGGTTCAACCCGCGGCGGCTCGATGCGCTCAAGGGCGGAGGCATCGGGCTGCGTAACATTCGCGAGCGGGTCGAACATTTCGGCGGCCGCTTCAACCTGGCATCCGCGCCTGACGGCACCGAGCTGGACGTGACCCTGCCGACCCGTGCGGGCTGACCGCCGGACTCGTACAACAAGAGGCTTTGCTCCATGCAACGAAGCATCAAGGTGGCACTGATCGACGACCATGTTCTGGTACGCGATGGCATTCGTGCCCTGCTCATGGCCGTCCCCGAACTCGACGTGGTGGGCGAGGCGGGTAGTGGAGACGAGGCCCTGGCGCTGCTCGAACGGGTCGAGGTCGACGTGGTGCTGATGGACATCGGGCTGAAGGACGTCAATGGCCTGGAGTTGACGCAGGCCCTGCGACAGCGATTTCCGGCCATTCGCGTGCTGATCCTGAGCATGTATGACAATCAGGAATACGTGAACACGTCGCTGAAGGTCGGCGCCTGCGGCTATGTCCTCAAGGATGCGCCGTCGCGCGAGATCATCGTCGCCATCGAGGCCATTGCCGCCGGCGGTACTTATTACAGCCAGGGCATCGCCGAGAAGCTGGCCAGCCGTGGCGCGGAGGAACGCGAGTTGACGCCTCGCGAGCGCGAGGTGCTGCTGATGCTCGCTCAGGGGCACAACAACAAGGCGATGGCACGTGCCTTGAAGATCAGCGTCAGAACCGTGGAAACCCATCGGCTGAGCATTCGTCGCAAGCTCGATATCGACCGCCCGGCCGACCTGATGAAGCACGCCATGGTGCATGGCTGGCTGCCGGGGCAGCATTAGGTTCTGCGTCTGCAGAACCTAATCGACGGCGCCGGGTTCCAAGGTGACGGTCCGCAAGGATGCCGATCCGGCATCTTCGCCGTCGTGTCATCTTCCACCCGACCTGTTGCGATGCGCCATGTCCACTAGAACCGCCGGCTTGATTCCGCCGCCACCGCTGGTCTATCTCGTCTTCATGGGCGGTGCCTGGGGGCTCGCCAACAGCCTGCCGCTGGACCTTCCCGAGCATACCCTGGCGAACCTCGGCGGCTGGGTACTGTTGCTCGGCGGCATCGTCCTGATGGCCTGGGCGGCACTGACGATGCACCGCCATCGCACCACCATCAATCCGTACGGCACCCCGAGCCGTTTGTTGCAGAGCGGCCCGTTCCGCTATTCGCGCAACCCGATCTACCTGGCCGACGCCCTGATCTACGGCGCCGTCGGTCTGTGGCTCGACAGCCTGTGGCCCTGGCTGCTGCTGCCGATACTGATCATCGTCATCCAGCGCACCGTGATCCAGCCCGAGGAACGCCTGCTGATGCGCCTGTTTGGTGACGACTATCGGGATTATCGAGTGCGGGTGCGGCGATGGCTGTAGCTTCCGGCCGGGTTGACCGCGCGTGGCCTATAGTCTCATTACCACTTCAGGAGCCGAACCGATGAGCGAACACTCCAGCGACCGTCGGCGCTTCCAGCGCTTCGCCTTCGACGCCGCCACCGAACTCGTGCAGGGCTCGCGCCGATGGCGGGTCGAACTGCATGACCTGTCTTTGAAAGGCCTGCTCGTACACCGTCCCGACGGCTGGGACGCAGAGGCAGATCCCACCCAGCCGTTCGAGGCACGCATTCGCCTGGCCGACGATGCCGAGGTGCGCATGGAGGCCGAGATGGCGCATGCCGATGGCGAGCTGATCGGCTTCGTTTGCCGACACATCGACGTCGACTCCATCAGCCACCTGCGTCGCCTGGTTGAACTGAACCTGGGTGACGAAGCGCTGCTGGAGCGCGAACTGGCCGCGCTCGGCGAGGCCTGACGGCTATTCGAAGAGCGCGTCGAGTGCCTGCTCCAAGCGTGTCACCGCGATGATCTGCAGGCCCGCCGGCGCCTCCTTCGGCGCGTTGCCCTTGGGCACGATGGCGCGCTTGAATCCATGCTTGGCGGCCTCCTTCAGGCGCTCCTGACCGCTCGGCACCGGGCGAATCTCGCCGGACAGCCCCACCTCGCCGAATACCAGCAGATCGGTATCCAGCGGCCGGTTGCGCAGGCTGGAGATCACCGCGGCCATCAGGGCCAGGTCCGCCGCGGTTTCCAGCACTTTCACGCCGCCTACCACGTTGATGAACACGTCCTGGTCATAGGTCGGAATGCTGCCATGGCGGTGTAGCACGGCCAGCAGCATGGCCAGGCGATTCTGGTCCAGGCCCAGGGTGACGCGCCGCGGATTGGCCAGGTGGCTGGTATCGACCAGCGCCTGCACCTCCACCAGCATCGGCCGGGTGCCTTCCCAGGTGGCCATCACCACGCTGCCCGGCACCGCTTCCTGGGCGCGGGTGAGAAAGATCGCCGAGGGGTTGGTGACCTCCTTGAGGCCCTTGTCGGTCATGCCGAACACGCCGAGTTCGTTGACCGCGCCGAAGCGGTTCTTCACCGCGCGCAACAGGCGCAGGCGACCGTCGGATTCGCCCTCGAAGTACAGCACCGTGTCGACCATGTGCTCGAGCACGCGCGGCCCGGCCAGTGCGCCTTCCTTGGTCACGTGGCCGACCAGAAATATCGCCGTGCCGCTCTGCTTGGCAAAGCGCACCAGTAACGCCGCGCTCTCGCGGACCTGGGCCACGCCGCCAGGCGCCGACTGCAGCTGCTCGGTGAAGATGGTCTGGATCGAGTCGATGACCATGACCTTGGGCTTCTCGGCGCGGGCGGTGGCGATGATCGATTCGATGCAGGTTTCGGTCATCACCTTGAGCCTGTCCTGCGGCAGGTCCAGGCGGCGGGCGCGCATGGCGACCTGCTGCTGCGATTCCTCGCCGGTGACGTACAGCGCCGGGAAGCGCTGGGCGATGGCGCAGAGCGTCTGCAGGAGGATGGTGGACTTGCCGATGCCCGGGTCGCCGCCGATCAGCACCACCGAACCGTCGACCAGGCCGCCACCGAGCACGCGGTCCAGTTCGCCGGAGGCGGTAGAGAAGCGCGGCACTTCCTCGACGCTGACTTCGGCCAGGGTCTTGATGTTGGCCTGGTCACCGGCCCAGCCGGCGCGGCCCGATGCGGCCGGGGTGGCCTCGACGACGGTTTCCACCAATGTGTTCCAGGCACCGCAGTCACCGCACTGGCCGGCCCACTTGGGAAAGGTCGAGCCGCACTCGGTGCAGCCGTACATGCGCTTTGCCTTGGCCATGGGGAACTCCGCGTCGGGCAAATGGAGTCGCATGATAGCGGCTGACTTGATCGCCATCAGCCACAAGCGCGCGGCGAGCCTCCAGACTGTAAACAAAACGAACAGGAGCCAAGCCATGCGCTACGTGTTGTTCATCCATCTGCTCGGCGCCAGTGTCTGGGTCGGTGGGCACCTGGTGCTGTTGTTCAGCGTGCTGCCGGGTGCACTGAGGCGGCGTGATGTCCAGCCGGTGCGCCATTTCGAGGGGCTTTACGAGCGCGTCGGCCTTCCGGCCTTGCTGGTGCAGGTCGCCTCCGGTATCTGGCTCGCCGGGCAATGGTTGCCGCATGCGCATTGGTTCGGCGACTCGCCGGTCGCGCATCTGGTGCAGGCGAAGCTGGCTCTGATGGGGGTGACGGTGCTGCCGGGCGTGCACGCTCGGCTGGCGCTGATCCCGCGCCTGGACGAGCAGCGTTTACCGCACCTGGGCGTTCATATCCTGCTGATTACCCTGACAGCGGTGGCGTTCGTCTGGGTGGGCGCGGGGTTCAGGTTCGGCGGGTTGTTCTAATCGATCTCACCAATGAAAAAGCCCGCCAAGTGGCGGGCTTTGAGCGATCGTGGGCGATCAGCCGCAGCAACCGCCGCAGCAGCTGCCGCTGGCGCGCTTGAGGTCCTTGGCGATGGCATCCTTGAGCGCGACGCGCTCGAGCTTGAGGGCGGTGAGGGCGTCATCGTCCAGCCGCTCGATCCCGTCTTCAACTCGGCAGATCTGCTTGTCCAGTGCTTCGTATTCATCGGCCTTGCGGGAAAAGGCAGGATCCTGCTGGCGCAGCATCTGCAATTGCTCGCGTTTTTCCGGGAAATCCTTGATCAGCGGGTGATGTTCGACATGCATGGTTGGCTCCGGGGGTTTGTCAGTGGAGCTGTACCTTAGCCGCGCCGGCCGGTTCCGCTGTTGACGGCGATCAAGCCGTTCCCACGTGGCTGTTGCCGCCTGTCGCGCCAGCGTCTGGCCTGGGCATTGAACCCAACCTATGCTGCCAATGGTCGAAGCGGGACGGCTGTCGTTCGGACGTCGTGGACAGTGTGCCGGGCCTGTACGCGCCATGTCTGGCCAGGCACGGGTTCTCACCTACGAGAGGAAAGATACAGATGAGCATGCTCAGCGAATTCAAGGCATTTGCGGTCAGGGGAAACGTGATCGACATGGCGGTGGGGATCATCATCGGTGCGGCCTTCACCAAGATCGTCTCGTCGTTCGTCGCCGACGTGGTGACGCCGCCGCTTGGGCTGCTGATCGGCGGGGTGGACTTTTCCGACCTGGCCATCGTGCTCAAGCAGGCTGTAGGCGATACGCCGGCCGTGACCTTGAGCTACGGGCGTTTCGTCCAGGCCGTGTTTGACTTCACGATCGTCGCCTTCGTCATCTTCATGGTCGTGCGGGCCATCAATCACCTCAAGCGCAAGGAGGCCGAGGCACCGTCCGCGCCGCCGGCCCCGAGCAAGGAGGAAGTGTTGCTGACCGAGATCCGCGATGCGCTGCGTGAGCAGAATCGCACCTGATATACCGAGCGCTCCCGGCCGCCGTGGCCGGAAGCGGGTCGTGAGGATCACTCAGGTTTGGGCGTGTCGGCCGAGCTCGGCGGCAGTACCGGATAGGCGACCTGAGGCTGCGTGCCGGTCAGGCTGCGCAGGAATGCGGCGATTGCGCTGGCTTCGTCCGGCTTGAGGGTTCGGCCGAGCTGGCTGTCGCCCATGATCGCTACCGCTTGCTCCAGTTCCCAGACCTCGCCGCTGTGGAAGTAGGGCGGCGTCAGCGCGACGTTGCGCAGCGGTGCGGCGCGGAACACGTACTCGTCGGTCGCGGTGTTGGTCACCGTGAAGCGGCCCTTGTCGCCCGAAGGCAGAATCTCCGCGCCGGGCTTCTTGATCACGCCGAACGGAAAGTACCCCTGCCCACCCACGTTGACGCCGTTGTGACAGGCCGAGCAGCCGCTGTCCATGAAGAACGCCAGGCCTTCCTTCTGTTTGGCATCGAGCGCCTTGTCGTCGCCCTTCAGGAAGCGGTCGAATGGCGAGTTGGGTGTGGTCAGACTGACCTCGAAGGCTTCCAGCGCATAGGCCATGTTGTCGAAGCTGACCGGGTCCTTGTCGTTCGGGAAGGCCTCCTTGAAGGCGTTGGCGTACTCCGGAATGCTCTTGAGCGTGGCGACGACGCGATCGGGTGTGTTGTTCATTTCCACCCCGGCCTGTACCGGGCCCTTGGCCTGGGCCTGCAGATCTTCGGCGCGACCGTCCCAGAACTGCGCGGCGTTGAACACCGCGTTCAGTACGGTTGGCGAGTTGCGTGGGCCCTTCTGCCAGCCATGGCCGATCGAGGTGGGGACGTTGTCGCCACCGCCGAGGCTCAGGTTGTGGCAGGTGTTGCAGCTGATCACATGGCTGCGCGACAGGCGCGGGTCGAACCACAACTTGTGCCCGAGCCGGGCCTGGTCATCGCTCACCGCCTGGCCACGCACTTGTGTGACCTTGTCGGGAATGGGCTTGAAGATGGCGTTGGCGCGGTCGCGCAGTTCGTCGGCGGCGCCCACGTTGGCGATCAGCAGCAGTCCGCTGAACAGGACGGGAATACGGCAGCTCATCACGGAGTCCTTTTGCTATGTTGGCCGCTCTAGGAGGCGCTTGTCCGCCAGCTGACGAGTTGACTTGAATCAAGCCGGCCGGTTCATGCGGTTGGCTCGAAATGTCGCACCCGCGATGAGGACGCATGGCGTCGGACGGGCGTGCCCAGCCTTGCAGCCCGGCATGGGCATCGCCAGAATGGCGGCATCACTCGTGGCCGTGCGGCCACCTCCAGCAAGGATTTCCGATGCCCGAAACTGTCGCTCCCGGCCTGCGCCTGGCGCCCGATGCGCTGACCCGTCCCTTCGAACCCAGCCAGTTCAATTTCAAGACCACCGATGAGCTGGAGCCCTTTCTTGGCGTGCTCGGGCAGGAGCGTGCCGTCGAGGCCCTGCAATTCGGCGTCGCCATGCCTCGTCCGGGTTACAACGTTTACGTGATGGGCGAGCCGGGGACCGGTCGGTTCTCCTTCGTGCGCCGTTATCTGAAGGCCGAGGGCAAGCGCCTGGATACCCCGTCCGACTGGGTCTATGTCAACAACTTCGACGAACCTCGCGAGCCGCGCGTGCTGGAGCTGCCCAAGGGCGGCGCAGCCGAGTTCATCGCCGACATCGGTCAGCTGATCGATAACCTGATGGCCACCTTCCCGGCGGTGTTCGAGCACCCGAGCTTCCAGCAGAAGAAGAGTGCCATCGACCGTGCCTTCAATCAGCGTTACGACAAGGCGCTCGATGTCATCGAAAAGGCCGCGCTGGAGAAGGACATCGCGCTGTATCGCGACAGCACCAACATCGCCTTCACGCCGATGAAGGACGGCAAGTCGATGGACGAGGCGGAGTTCGCCCAGCTGCCGGAAGCCGAACGCGAGCGTTATCACGAGGATATTTCTGCCCTGGAGGTCCAGCTCAACGAGGGACTGGCCAGCCTGCCGCAGTGGAAGCGCGAGTCGAGCAATCAGCTGCGGCACCTGAATGACGAAACCATTACCCAGGCGCTGCAGCCGCTGCTTGCGCCGCTCTCGGAGAAATACGCCGAGAACGCCGGGATCGAGGCCTACCTGCAGGCCGTGCAGGTCAACCTGCTCAAGACGGTGGTCGAGCAACTGGTCGACGAGAACCGGCCCGATGCCCAGACCCGGCAGTTGCTCGAGGAACAGTACAGCCCCAGCCTGATGGTCGGGCATCCGCTCGATGGCGGTGCGCCAGTGGTGTTCGAGCCGCATCCGACCTACGACAACCTGTTTGGCCGCATCGAGTACAGCACCGACCAGGGCGCGCTCTACACGAGCTATCGGCAGCTGCGCCCCGGTGCGTTGCACCGCGCCAATGGCGGCTTCCTGATGCTCGAGGCGGAGAAGATGCTCAGCGAGCCCTTCGTCTGGGAAGCGCTCAAGCGCGCATTGCAGTCGCGGCGCCTGAAAATGGAGTCGCCGCTGGCGGAGATGGGCCGTCTGGCGACCGTCACGCTGAACCCGGCGGTCATCCCACTCAACGTCAAGGTCGTGATCATCGGTTCACGGCAGCTCTACTACACCCTTCAGGACCTGGATCCCGACTTCCAGGAAATGTTTCGCGTGCTGGTGGATTTCGACGAGGAGATCCCGCTCGCCGAGGACAGCCTCGAGCAATTCGCGCAATTGATGAAGACACGTACCTCTGAAGAGGGCATGGCGCCGCTCACCGCCGCCGCGGTAGCGCGCCTGGCGACCTACAGTGCACGGCTGGCCGAGCACCAGGGGCGACTCTCGGCGCGTATCGGTGACATCTTCCAGCTGGTCAGCGAGGCCGACTTCATTCGTCAACTGGCAAAGGATGAGGTGACCGACGTCGGCCATATCGAGCGGGCGCTCAAGGCCAAGGCGACCCGTACCGGGCGCGTCTCGGCGCGCATCCTCGAGGACATCCTGGCAGGCGTGATCCTCATTGACAGTGAAGGGGCCGCGATCGGCAAGTGCAACGGCCTGACCGTACTGGAAGTCGGCGACTCGGCTTTCGGCATGCCGGCGCGCATTTCCGCGACCGTCTACCCCGGTGGCTCCGGCATCGTGGACATCGAGCGCGAGGTCAACCTCGGACAACCGATCCACCCAAGGGCGTGATGATCCTGACCGGTTTCCTCGGCAGCCGTTATGCGCAGGAATTCCCGCTGGAGATCTCTGCGAGCATCGCGCTGGAGCAGTCCTACGGGTATGTCGATGGCGACAGTGCCTCGCTGGGCGAATGCTGTGCGCTGATCTCGGCTATTTCCCGAACGCCACTGAAACAATGTTTTGCCATCACCGGTTCGATCAACCAGTTCGGCGAGGTCCAGGCCGTTGGCGGGGTGAACGAAAAGATCGAAGGTTTCTTCCGCCTTTGCGAGGCGCGTGGGCTGACCGGTGAACAGGGCGCGATCATCCCGTTTTCCAATGTCACGACGTTGATGCTGGATGAGCGGGTGCTGGAAGCCGTGCGCCAGGAGCGCTTCCACATCTATGCCGTGCGGCACGTGGACGAGGCGCTGGCGCTGCTGGTCGGCGAGCCGGTCGGTGCGGCGGATCAGGACGGTCACTTCCCCAAGGGCAGCGTCAACGCGCGCGTCGTTGAGCGGTTGCGCGACATCGCCGAGATCGAACTCGAGGATGACTCAAGGACCGATGCGGCTTCGCCGGAAGAGGTCCTGGCGACCGCCGCGGCCATCGCGGGTGGGAAAAGCTGAGGGTAGCAGCTGGACGATTTTTGAACGGAACGATACGGTCAGCGGCGGGTCTGCAGTGAACGAGAGTTCCCACTCTCTTTCCACATGATTATCCACAGCCTCTGGGGATAAACGGGTTGGCCGCGCCGGTTCGTTCACGGCGGCGAGGCGCGACCGAGCGCGAGGACCGCCGCCATGACTCCAACGCTTTGCCTCAACCGCCAGTGCCTGGGCCTGGTCACCCGTATCGAATGCATTATTCGTCCCCTGGCCGGAGGCAACGGTTTGTGGACGCTGCTCTGCGCGGCGGGGCTTGATGGCGGGCAACCGACCGCGATCAAGGCGCAGGGCCCATTTCACGGGCCTCGTGCGGCCGAGTCGGTGCTTCAGGCAATCGCCAGCAATCTTTACGGGCAGGGCTACAGTCAGTCGGACTCGCCTTCGATCTGGCAGCTGCACATGCAGGCCGAATTGCGCAAGGTCAACGCCAATCAGTCGCGCTACCTGGGCGGTTGGGAGTCGCGTACCTGACGGGTCGGACGCCTCCGTCGCTACCCTTTACTGACATCGGACGGGCGCTCCGGCAGTGGTTATCCACACGTGTTTCAACCGCCGCGGTGCGCCTTGAACGGCGCGTTGCGCTGCGTATACTCGCCCGCGAGTGTCTTCCCTCACAGTGAGAACAGATGGAACGTATCATCGAGAACAGCATGTATGCGGCGCGCTGGTTGCTGGCGCCAATCTACTTCGGCCTGGCGTTTGCGCTACTGGCGTTGGCGATCAAATTCTTTCAGGAAATCTGGCACATCCTGCCGTCGGTGCTCTCGCTGAGTGAAGGCGATCTGATCCTGAAGCTGTTGTCGCTGATCGACATGGCGCTGGTCGGCGGTTTGCTGGTCATGGTGATGTTGTCCGGCTACGAGAACTTCGTGTCGCAACTGAACGTGGACGAAGGCAAGGAAAAGCTCGACTGGTTGGGGAAGATGGACTCCGGCTCGTTGAAGATGAAGGTCGCGGCTTCGATCGTTGCCATCTCCTCGATCCATCTGCTACGCATGTTCATGGATGCCCAACAGCTCGAGAGCGAGCAGCTGATGTGGTACGTCATCATCCATCTGACTTTCGTGCTGTCGGCGTTCGCCATGGGCTACCTGGACAAGCTCACCAAGCACTGATGTTCGTCGCCCGCGTGGGTAACCGACCACCGGGTGCGCGGGTTGTACCGCCTCGATCAAATATTGTACAAGGCAGTTTTCCCTGTACATGGAGTTGGTCATGAACATGCAGGCATTAATGGAAGAGGCACACGCCTCGCGGATACAGGCGCTCGACCTGGTTTCGCTGGAAGGTGGGTTCTACCTGCTGAGTGTTCAGGCGCAGGGCCGCTCTCAGGTGCTGCGTGACGAGCAGGGAAGCGTGATTCACCTGCGCTCCGTCGAGCATGCTCGTGAGTTGCTCAGCGAGTTGCCCGCGGTGCCGCTGTACCTCGTTCACAGCTCGGCCTATGACGAGATGTGCGGGTTGGCAACCGGCGTCCGGGAGCCGTTGCGAGTGCCGATCAGTCTGCGTTCGGCCTGGTGAGCTGCCTGCCGCTCGAAGCCTGCTTCGCTGTGCTAGGCTGTGCGACCTTTTTCAGCGGAGCCCAGGCATGAGCGAACTCAACCTTTCCACCGACGAAACCCGGGTCAGCTACGGTATCGGCCGCCAGCTCGGCGAGCAGCTGCGTGACAACCCGCCCCCGGGCATCTGCCTGGACGCCGTGATCGAAGGCATTCGCGATGCATTCTCTGGCGCCGAAAGCCGTGTCGATGCCCAGGCCTTGAACGCCAGCTTCGCGGTCATCCGCGAGCGTATGCAGGCCGAAGCACAGAAGAAGGCCGAAGCAGCCGCTGGCGAAGGCAAGGCCTTCCTGGCCGAGAACGCTAAGCGCGAAGGTGTGACTACACTCGCATCCGGCCTGCAGTACGAAGTGCTGAACGCAGGCGAGGGCGCCACGCCCGGTGTGCATGACCACGTCCGCACGCATTACCACGGAACCCTGATCGACGGGACCGTCTTCGACAGCTCCTACCAGCGTGGCCAGCCCGCGGAATTCCCCCGTTGGCGGTGTGATCGCCGGGTGGACCGAAGCCCTCCAACTCATGGGCGTCGGCAGCAAATGGCGGCTCTATGTGCCAAGCGAATTGGCCTACGGTGCGCAAGGCGTGGGCAGCATCCCGCCGCACAGTGTGCTGGTGTTCGACGTCGAACTGCTCGCCGTCCTCTGAGGGCAGCGGTCACGGGCGCAACGCCCGTGCGTATGAAAAGAGGAACAGGTTGCGTACCTGTTCCTTGAGCACGCAGGGTTCGCTGGTGCTCAGCTCCTGCAGATCCAGATCCCCTTGCTCGCGTAGTTCCTCGAGAGCGTCGCCGTCGAGCGATACGCAGACCGCACCGGTGTGGCGGTCGAGTATGCGCAGGTAGGGGTGTGGGCGGTCTAGCCAGGCATCGATCAGATAAGTCATGGGTGCCTCCAATTGATCTCGTTAATGAGAATAATTGTTATTTGCAAACATGCAAGCGCAAATAGCGGCAGCGCCGATCGATGGTGGTCGTACTGGCAGACGGGTAGATGGAGATCAGTAGGTGCGGGCGACGGCGAACCGGCTCAGCTCGACCAGGGCGTCACGGTAGCGGTTGGCCGGGATCAGTTCGAGGCAGGCGATCGCACGCTCGGCATATTCCCGGGCCAGGCGTGCTGTGTAGTCGAGTGCGCCGCAATCTTCGACAGCCTTGCGGATATGCTCGAGGTCCTCGATGCCGCCTTTCTGAATGGCGCGCCGAACGAGGGCGGCCTGGTCCGCTGTGCCTTCGCGCATGGTGTAGATCAAGGGAAGGGTTGGTTTGCCCTCGGCCAGGTCATCGCCGACGTTCTTGCCAAGCGTTTCGGCGTCGCCCTGGTAATCGAGCAGGTCATCGACCAACTGGAAGGCCACGCCCAGATGGTCGCCAAACGTGCGTAGCGCCTCGCATTGCTCCGCGCTGGCGCCGGCCAGGGTGGCAGCGCTGTGTGTCGAGGCTTCGAACAGCATTGCCGTTTTGCCGCGAATCACATCCATATATATGGCTTCGGTGGTGCTGGCATCGCGAACCTTCGAAAGCTGCAGCACCTCGCCCTCGGCAATGACGCGAGTGGCCTGGGAGATAATACGCATGACCGGCATGGAGCCGAGGCTGACCATCATTTCGAAGGACCGGGCATACAGGAAGTCGCCCACCAGCACGCTCGGCGCGTTGCCCCAGAGGGCGTTGGCCGTCGAGCGACCACGACGCATGCCGGACATGTCGACGACATCGTCGTGCAGCAGCGTCGAGGTGTGGAGGAATTCGATGATCGCCGCGAGCAGGCGCAGCTGTTCGCCCTTCAGGCCCAGCGCATTGCCGCTGAGAAGCACCAGCAGGGGGCGCAGACGCTTGCCGCCGGCCGAGGTGATGTAGTCCCCGATCTTTTCCACCAGCGGCACGCGGGACGTCAGCTGATTGCGGATGATGCCGTCAACGGCAGCGAAATCATCAGCCACGACTTGGTAAAAGGCCTGGGGTTGCATCGGGGAAGCGTACTCCACGGAGATTGCGCGGCATGCTATGGGGCGGGTCAGACACTGTCAAGGCGAGTCCCGGCGGCTATTGCGCAGCCGCTGGCGCATGCGTACAATCGCGGACCCTGAACTTCCCCCTGGGCATTTCCCTGCCTTACGCAATTGCAAGGGCGTCTTTTCCGGCCCCGAGCAGCCATGCCAGCCCCCAACTATTTCACTAAAGCGCTGGGTGAGCAGGATCAACGGAGATACACGATGTACGCAGTTATCGTAACCGGCGGCAAGCAATACAAGGTTGCCGAAGGCGAATACCTCAAGATTGAAAAACTCGAAGTTGCAACTGGCGAAGCTGTCACTTTCGACCGCGTCCTGCTGGTTGGCAACGGCGACGATGTGAAAATCGGCGCTCCGGTGGTGGATGGTGCCAAGGTCACTGCCGAAGTGATCGCTCAAGGCCGTCACGACAAGGTCAGCATCATCAAGTTCCGCCGTCGTAAGCACCACATGAAGCGTCAGGGCCACCGTCAGTGGTTCACTGAGGTCAAAATCACCGGTATTCAGGGCTGATCGGCCTGAATCCCCTTATAGGAGTATTGAACTCATGGCACACAAAAAAGCTGGCGGTTCTACCCGCAACGGTCGCGACTCAGAAGCCAAACGACTTGGCGTGAAGATGTATGGCGGCCAGGTCATCAAGGCCGGCAACATCATCGTGCGTCAGCGCGGCACCCAGTTCCACGCCGGTTATGGCGTCGGCATGGGCAAGGATCACACCCTCTTCGCCAAGGTCGAAGGCGTGGTCAAGTTCGAAGTGAAGGGCGCTTTTGGCCGTCGCTACGTGAGCGTCGTCGCAGCCTAACTGCGGCGTTGCTGGAAAAAGCCCTGTCATGCGACGGGGCTTTTTTGTTTCTGTATCCTCTATAGGGCTCTTGCGTAACGCTGCTGCGCCCTGGCTCCGCCGGGTTTCGCAAGACCCTTATATTTCTGTTTCTAACCCGCCTTGCGGCGGGAGGCGTTCCCATGAAATTCGTCGATGAAGTATCGATTTTTGTAAAAGCCGGTGACGGTGGCAACGGCATGATGAGCTTTCGTCGCGAGAAGTTCATCGAGAAAGGTGGCCCCAACGGTGGCGACGGCGGTGACGGTGGCTCCGTGTTTCTCGAGGCCGACGAGAACCTCAATACCCTGGTCGACTATCGCTATACGCGACGTTTCAATGCGCCCAACGGGCAGAAGGGCGGCAGCACCGAGTGTACGGGTGCCAAGGGTGATGACCTGGTGCTACCAGTGCCGGTTGGGACCACGGTCATCGATGCCGCTACCCAGGATGTCATCGGCGACCTGACGCGGCCGGGGCAGCGCCTGCTGGTCGCCCAGGGCGGCTGGCACGGGTTGGGCAACACCCGTTTCAAGTCCAGTACCAACCGTGCGCCACGCCAGACCACGCCGGGCAAGCCGGGTGAGGCGCGTGATCTCAAGCTCGAGCTGAAAGTGTTGGCCGATGTCGGGCTGTTGGGCCTGCCGAACGCTGGCAAGAGCACCTTCATTCGTTCGGTGTCGGCCGCCAAGCCGAAAGTCGCCGACTATCCCTTTACCACGTTGGTGCCGAATCTCGGCGTGGTCAGTGTGGGACGCTACAAGAGTTTCGTGGTTGCGGACATACCGGGATTGATCGAGGGGGCTTCCGAGGGGGCCGGGCTCGGTATTCGCTTCCTCAAGCATCTGGCACGGACCCGCCTGCTGTTGCACCTCGTGGATATGGCTCCGCTGGATGAAAGCGATCCGGCCGATGCGGCTGAGGTCATCCTCGGTGAATTGGAGAAGTTCAGTCCGGCGTTGGCTCAGCGTGACCGCTGGCTGGTGCTCAATAAGGCGGACCAATTGCTCGAGGAGGAGCGCGAGGCGCGTGTACGTGCGGTTGTCGATCGGCTCGATTGGGCCGGGCCGGTCTTCGTCATTTCCGCGCTGGAGCGTGAGGGTACGGAGGCGCTCAGTCAGGCGATCATGCGTTATCTGGATGAGCGTACGTTGCGCATCGCCGAAGAGCCTGAATACGCCGAGGCGCTGGCTGAACTCGATCGGCAGATCGAAGACGAGACGCGCGCGCGGCTGCAGGAACTGGATGATCAGCGCGCGCTGCGGCGTGCCGGCGTCAAGTCGTCTGATGCCGACGACGATGATTTCGACGATGACGATGATGATGAAGGCGGCGCGGAGATCTTCTACGTTCGCTGATCGCAATGCTGGTGTAGGCGAGTGGTCGGTGGGCTGATCGACAGCCCTCACTGAAGTGGTTTGGCCTATTACGGGATTAAGGGCGGGATCGATGCGGGACAAGGTGAGCGGCGCTCGGCGCTGGGTAGTGAAGATCGGCAGTGCACTGCTGACCGCGGACGGTCGAGGGTTGGATCAGGATGCGATGGCGGTCTGGGTCGATCAGATGGTGGCGTTGCGCGACGCCGGAATCGAGCTGGTGCTGGTTTCGTCCGGTGCGGTCGCGGCCGGCATGAGTCGGCTCGGCTGGGCTGCGCGACCCAAGGCGGTGCACGAGCTGCAGGCAGCGGCCGCGGTTGGCCAGATGGGCCTGATCAGGGCCTGGGAGAGCAGCTTGCCCGGCGTGACCAGCAGACGGCGCAGGTGCTGGTCACACACGATGATCTGTCCGATCGGAAGCGATACCTGAATGCTCGCAGCACGCTGCGCACCCTCATCGACCTGCAGGTCGTTCCCGTCATCAATGAAAACGACACCGTCGTCACCGATGAGATCCGCTTCGGTGACAATGACACCCTGGCTGCGCTCGTGGCCAATCTTGTTGAAGCGGATCTACTGGTCATCCTGACGGATCGCGACGGCATGTTCGATGCCGATCCCCGCAGCAATCCGCAGGCGAATCTGATCAGCGAGGCGCGGGCCGATGATCCGGCGCTCGATGCTGTCGCGGGTGGAACGGGCGGCGCGCTCGGTCGGGGCGGGATGCAGACCAAGCTGCGCGCGGCGCGGCTGGCGGCTCGCTCGGGTGCCTACACCGTCATCGTCGGGGGCGAATCGAGCAGGTCTTGGCGCGTCTGCAGCAGGGGAGCGGCTGGGAACCTTGTTGGCACCTGAGCGAACCCGGCATGCCGCGCGCAAGCAATGGTTGGCCGGCCACCTGCAAACACGAGGTACCGTTACGCTGGACGAGGGCGCGGTGCTGGCCTTGCGTCAGGGTCGAAGCCTGTTACCGGTCGGTGTCAAGGCGGTCCAGGGCGGATTTCGTCGGGGTGAGATGGTGGTTTGCGTCGGCCCGGATGGCCGCGAGGTCGCGCGCGGGCTGGCCAACTACAGCGTGGCCGAGACGCAGCGGATTCTCGGGCGGCCGTCCGATGAGATCGAGAAGTTGCTGGGCTATGTGGATGAGCCTGAGTTGATCCATCGCGACAACATGATCCTAGTCTGAGGGGAATCCGATGCGCTTGGCAAAAGCACTGGTGTTGCTGGCGCTGTGCCCCATGACTGGCATGGCGCGGGAGATCGGCGAAGTCGACACTGCCTTCAAGTGGCTGGGACCCAACCACAAGATCGTAGTGGAGGCGTTCGATGATCCCAAGGTCGAAGGGGTGACCTGCTACCTCTCGCGAGCCAAGACGGGCGGTATAAAAGGTGGGCTGGGGCTGGCCGAGGATCGGGCTGAAGCTTCGATTGCTTGTCGTCAGGTGGGTCCAATTCGCATGAGCGAGGCGCTGGAAGACGGGGAAGTGGTGTTTAAGGAGCGCACCTCGCTGGTATTCAAGACCATGCAGGTGGTGCGCTTTTTCGACGAGCCGCGCAATACGCTGATCTATCTCGTCTACAGCGACCGCGTCATCGAGGGGAGCCCTCAGAATGCCGTCACGGCCATCCCCGTTCTGCCTTGGGGCGCTTCGCGCTAGCGGGTGGGCGTTGCCGTTGGCCGCGGCTTGAATCCAGACACAAAAAACCGGCACTAGGCCGGTTTTTTCAAGAACGAACAGCTTAGGCTGCGGCAGTGCCGAGGGCCTTGATGTGGCTGTTCAGGCGGCTCTTGTGACGAGCGGCCTTGTTCTTGTGAATGATGCCTTTATCGGCCATGCGGTCGATCACAGGCACGGCTGCGGTGTAAGCAGTACGAGCTTTTTCCAGATCTTTTGCATCAATGGCCTTGACTACATTCTTGATGTAGGTACGGACCATGGAGCGCAAGCTGGCGTTGTGGCTGCGACGCTTCTCAGCCTGAATTGCGCGTTTTTTGGCGGAAGGGCTGTTGGCCACCGTCGAACTCCTCGAAAACGTGGGGATACAAAGCAAACAAGGCCGCGAATCATGCCGATGCGGCGGGGGTTGTCAAGTCCGTGAAAGCTGTGATGAACGCTGGCCGGACAGGAGGCCTGTCGCTAAACTCGCCGCCTCTTCGTCTGTCGTATTGCCCGTCGATCCGCAGGCACAGGCCTGATCGGAACCTTCGCGGCAATTCTAGGAAAACACATGTCCGATACGTCCGGGAAAGGCGGATTGTTGCGCTCCAGCGCGGTAGTCAGCGTCATGACGCTGCTCTCCCGCGTGCTGGGGATGGTACGCGATATGGTGGTCGCCAGCTATTTCGGTTCGGGGGCGGCCGCCGACGCCTTCTTCATCGCTTTCAAGATCCCTAATTTTCTGCGTCGCCTGTTCGCCGAAGGTGCCTTCGCCCAGGCCTTCGTGCCGGTGTTGTCGGAATACCGGACCCAGCGCACCCTGGCCGAAGTCAAGCTGTTGGTCGACCGGGCCGCAGGCATGCTCGGGCTGATACTCACCGGGATCACGGCTATCGGGGTGCTGGCTTCGCCCTATGTGGTGATGGTGTTCGCGCCAGGCTTTCATGATGAGCCGGCAAAGATGGCGCTGGCCGGGGAGCTGCTGCGCATCACCTTTCCCTATCTGCTGCTGATTTCACTAACCGCCTTTACCTCGGGCGTGCTCAACAGCTATGGGCGCTTCGCCGTGCCGGGCTTCACGCCCGTTCTGCTGAACGTCTGCATGATCACCTCGGCGGTCTTCCTGACGCCATACTTCGACGAGCCGATCAAAGCCCTTGCCTGGGGTGTGTTCATCGCCGGGTTCGCGCAGCTGGGTTTCCAGCTGCCCTACGTGGCGAAGCTGGGGTTGCTGCCGCGCCCGCGCCTGCGCATCGGTGACGAGGGCGTGCGGCGCATCTTGCTGTTGATGGTGCCCGCGCTATTCGGCGTTTCGGTCAGCCAGATCAATCTATTGCTCGACACGGTGTTGGCGTCCTTCCTCCAGACCGGTAGCGTGTCGTGGCTGTACTACGCTGACCGCCTGTCGGAGTTGCCGCTGGGCGCTTTCGGTATTGCGATCGGGACCGTCATCCTGCCGAGTCTGTCCCGGCAGCATGCCGGCGCCGACCCGAAAGCCTTTTCGGATACGCTCAACTGGGCCCTGCGCATGGTTCTGCTGGTGGGGGTCCCGGCGGCCTTGGCGCTTGGCATCCTGGCCGAGCCGCTGATTGCAAGCCTGTTCTTCTATGGCGCCATGAGCGAGGAGGCCGTGTTGCAGTCCGCCAATGCGCTTGAGGCCTATTCGCTAGGCGTCCTCGCCTTCATGTTGATCAAGGTGCTCGCACCCGGTTTCTTTGCGAGGCAGGACATGAAGACGCCGGTGCGGGTGGCCATCACCTGCATGGTCGCCAACATGGTGATGAACCTGATCCTGATCTGGCCGCTGCAGCATGTCGGTTTGGCCCTGGCCACCTCATTGTCGTCGATGCTCAATGCGCTGCTGCTCTTCTGGGGGCTGTACAAGATCGGTGTCTTCCGTATCGCGCCGGGCTGGGGCATGTTCCTGTTCAGGCTGTGTGGCGGGTGCGCCGCCATGGTCGCCGCGGTGTGGTGGCTGAATGTGCCGACACTCGAGTGGTTCGCCTGGGGCTGGCAGCAGCGAGCCTTGCAGCTGGGTATCCTCGTGGTGGCAGGTATTGCGGCATTCGTGGCGGGGCTGGTGCTGCTGGGGCTGCGGCCCAGGCATCTGCGTCACTGACGGGGCGGGCAGGCGAGTGGCAAACCTGTCCGGCACCGGCTGCTCATGCGTATAATCGGCGACTTTCCAAGCAAGAAGTGCGGTATGCAGCTGGTTCGAGGTCTCCACAACCTGCGGCCCCGGCATCGGGGATGCGTCGCCACCATCGGCAATTTCGACGGCGTTCACCGAGGGCACCAGGCTATCCTGGCGCGTTTGCGTGAGCGGGCCGCCGAGCTGGGGGTGCCGAGCTGTGTGGTGATATTCGAGCCGCAACCGCGCGAGTTCTTCACGCCGCACAGCGCTCCAGCCCGGCTGACGCGCCTGCGGGAAAAGCTCCAGTTGCTGGAAGAACAGGGCATCGACATGGTGTTGTGCCTGGCTTTCAATCGCCGCCTGCGTGAACTGAGTGCGGCCGAATTCGTCCATGCGACGCTGGTGGAAGGGCTGGGTGTCAGGCATCTCGAGGTGGGCGATGACTTCCGCTTCGGCTGCGACCGCGCCGGGGACTTTGATTTCCTGGTGCAGGCGGGTGCGGTCGAGGGCTTTACCGTAGAGGCAGCGCGCACGATAGAGGTCGCTGGCGAGAGGGTCAGCAGTACGCGGCTGCGTCAGGTGCTGGCTGCGGGCGACCTGTCATTGGCGGAGAAGTTGCTCGGGCGCTCATTCAGCATTACCGGGCGTGTCATGCATGGCCAGGCGCTCGGCCGTCAACTCGGCGCGCCGACGGCGAACATCCAGCTCAAACGCAAGAACGTACCGTTAAGCGGGGTGTTCATGGTCAGTACCGAAGTCGACGGTCGGCCGCAGGCGGCGGTGGCGAACATCGGTATGCGGCCCTCCGTGACCAGTGACGGCAACCCGCACCTGGAGGTGCATTTGCTGGACTATCAGGGCGACCTGTACGGTCGCCTGCTGCGCGTGACCTTTCACCGCAAGCTGCGAGACGAGCAGCGCTTCGCCTCGCTTGAGGCACTCAGGACGGCGATCGAAGCTGACATCGCCGCTGCTCGCGAATACTGGCGGGCTTCACCCTCTACCACGAGTCAGGACTGAAATGACCGATTACAAAGCGACCCTCAATCTGCCGTCCACGGCGTTTCCGATGAAGGCCGGTCTGCCACAGCGCGAGCCGGAGATTCTGCAGCGCTGGAGCAGCATCGACCTGTACGGAAAGCTGCGCCAGATTGGCGAGGGTCGCCCGAAATTCGTCCTGCACGACGGCCCGCCCTATGCGAACGGCAGCATTCATATCGGGCACGCCGTCAACAAGGTCATCAAGGACTTCATCGTTCGCTCCAAGACCCTGGCCGGGTTCGATGCGCCCTACGTGCCGGGATGGGACTGCCACGGCCTGCCGATCGAGCACAAGGTCGAGATCACCTACGGCAAGAACCAGCCTGCGGACCTGACCCGCGAGCGCTGCCGTGCCTATGCGGCCGAGCAGATCGAAGGGCAGAAGGCGGATTTCATCCGCCTCGGCGTGCTCGGTGAGTGGGAAAACCCTTACCGCACCATGGACTTCGCCAATGAGGCCGGCGAAATCCGCGCCCTGGCGAAAATGGTCGAAGGCGGGTTCGTCTTCAAAGGCCTGAAGCCGGTGAACTGGTGCTTCGACTGCAGCTCGGCGCTGGCCGAGGCTGAAGTCGAATACCAAGACAAGAAGTCCGATGCCATCGACGTTGCCTTCCAGGTCGAAGACGCGGACAAGCTGGCAGCTGCATTTGGTGTCGGTGCACTGGCCAAGCCGACCAGCATCGTCATCTGGACTACCACGCCCTGGACCATCCCGGCCAACCAGGCGCTGAACGTTCATCCCGACTTCGTCTATGCCCTGGTCGACGTTGGCGACAAGCTGCTGGTGCTCGCCGAAGAGCTGGTCGAATCCTGCCTACAGCGCTACGACCTGCAGGGAGAGATCATCGCTCGTTGCGAGGGCAAGACGCTGGAATTCATCCGCTTCCGCCATCCGTTCTACGAGCGCTTCGCCCCGGTCTACCTGGCCGACTACGTGGAAACCGGCGCTGGCACCGGTATCGTCCACTCTGCACCTGCCTACGGCGAAGACGACTTCCGCTCATGCAAGCACTACGGCATGGAGAACGACGACATCCTCGGGCCGGTGCAGAGCAATGGTGTCTACGTCCCGGATCTGCCGTTCTTTGGCGGCCAATTCATCTGGAAGGCCAACCCCAACATCGTCGCCAAGCTGGATGAAGTCGGCGCGCTGCTCAAGCACGAGAGCATCCAGCACAGCTACATGCATTGCTGGCGGCACAAGACGCCGTTGATCTACCGTGCCACCGCGCAGTGGTTCGTCGGCATGGACAAGGTCGCCCACGACGGCAGTTCGCTGCGCCGTCGAGCGCTGGACGCCATCGATCAGACCGAATTCGTCCCCGCCTGGGGCCAGGCGCGCCTGCACGGCATGATCGCCGGTCGCCCGGACTGGTGCATCTCGCGCCAGCGGACCTGGGGTGTGCCGATCCCGTTCTTCCTGCACAAGGAAAGCGGCGAGTTGCACCCGCGTACCGTCGAGCTGATGGAGCAGGTCGCGCAGCGCGTGGAGCAGGGCGGAATCGAGGCCTGGTCGAAGCTGGACGCGGCTGAGCTGCTGGGTGACGAAGCGGCACAGTACGAGAAGATCAGCGACACGCTGGACGTCTGGTTCGATTCCGGTACCACGCATTGGCACGTGATGCGCGGCTCGCACATGATGGGCCATGCCAGCGGTCCGCGCGCCGACCTCTATCTGGAGGGCTCCGATCAGCATCGCGGCTGGTTCCATTCGTCCCTGCTGACCGGGTCGGCGATCGACGGCCACGCGCCCTACAAGGGGTTGCTGACTCACGGCTTCGTGGTCGACGAGAACGGCCGCAAGATGTCCAAGTCGCTGGGCAACGTCGTCGCTCCACAGGAAGTCACCGATAGCCTGGGGGCCGATATTCTCCGTCTTTGGGTCGCCTCGACCGATTATTCAGGCGAGATGGCCGTCTCCAAGGTGATTCTCCAGCGCAGCGCCGATTCCTATCGTCGGATACGCAACACGGCCCGTTTCCTGCTCTCCAATCTCGACGGTTTCGACCCGGCCAAGCATCTGGTGCCGGCCGATCAGCTGATCGCCCTGGACCGCTGGGCCATCGACCGGACCCTGCTGGTCCAGCGCGAGATCGAAGAAGCCTACTCGAGCTACCGTTTCTGGAATGTCTATCAGAAAGTGCACAACTTCTGTGTTCAGGAGCTGGGCGGCTTCTACCTCGACATCATCAAGGACCGCCAGTACACCACGGGTGCGGACAGCCTGCCACGCCGCTCCTGCCAGACGGCGCTGTATCACATCGCCGAGGCGCTGGTGCGCTGGATCGCGCCGATTCTGGCGTTCACGGCCGACGAGATCTGGCAGTACCTGCCGGGCGAGCGTAACGAGTCGGTGATGCTCAATACCTGGTATGACGGGCTTGTCGAGCTGCCGGCAGATGCCGAACTGGATCGCACGTTCTGGGAACAGGTCATGGCGGTCAAGGCCGCGGTGAACAAGGAGTTGGAAACCCAGCGCGCGGCCAAGACCATCGGCGGCAACCTGCAGGCCGAAGTCGTGCTCTATGCCGACGAGGCGCTCGTCTCGACGCTGAACAAACTGGGCGACGAGCTGCGCTTCGTACTGATCACCTCCTCGGTGCGTGTTGCCCCATTGACCGAGGTGCCGGCCGAGGCCGTACCCAGCGAGCTGCCTGGGCTCAGGCTGCAAGTGGTCAAGACCGCCGATCCCAAGTGTGGCCGTTGCTGGCACCATCTGCCGGACGTGGGTTCGAATGTAGCGCATCCCGATATCTGCGGGCGCTGCGTGGAGAACATCGAAGGCGCCGGCGAGGTTCGCCACTATGCGTGACGCCATGTCAGTTGGCGCTTTGATGAGCGTTCGTTTAACACGACAGGTGCGCCCAGTTGGCGGGCGGTGGCCTGCGGAGGTGGGCTTGTGACCGCGCGTTTCGGCAAGCTCACATGGCTCTGGCTAAGCATCCTGGTGATTGCGCTGGACCAGGCCACCAAGCACTATTTCGAAGCCAGGTTCAGTCTGTACCAGACGGTTGACGTAATCCCCGGCTATTTCGCCTGGACGCTGGCCTACAACACCGGAGCGGCGTTCAGCTTCCTGGCTGATCACTCCGGCTGGCAGCGCTGGCTGTTCGCGCTGATCGCCATCGGCGTGAGCGTCGTGCTGGTGGTCTGGATGAAGCGCCTCAAGCCCAGCGAGACCTGGCTGGCGATCGCCCTGGCGCTGGTGCTCGGGGAGCCCTCGGCAATCTCTACGACCGCATGGTGCTTGGCCATGTCGTCGATTTCATCCTGGTGCACTGGCAGTATCAATGGCGCTTCCCCGCGTTCAACATCGCGGACAGCGCCATCACGGTCGGTGCCGTGATGCTGGCACTGGACATGTTTCGTAGCAGCAAAACGAGAGAAACAATAAATGAGTGAGCAGCGCATTGGGTCGGATACGCAGGTGACCTTGCATTTCGCCCTCAGTCTGGAGAACGGTGAGCAGGTCGACAGTACGTTCGACAAGCAGCCTGCGACCTTCAAGGTGGGCGATGGCAACCTGCTGCCGGGCTTCGAGCAGCAGCTGTTCGGGCTCAAGGCAGGCGACAAGCGGACCTTCCAGATCAATCCCGAGCAAGGGTTTGGCCAGCACAACGAGCAGAACGTGCAGATCATGCCGCGTAATCAGTTCGAAGGCATGGAGCTGTCCGAGGGCCTGCTGGTGATTTTCAACGATGCGGCAAAGACCGAACTTCCAGGTATCGTCAAACGCTTTGACGACCGCCAGGTCACTGTCGATTTCAACCATCCTCTGGCGGGCAAAACGTTGACCTTCGACGTCGAGATATTCGACGTTAAAGCGGTCTGACATGCGTCGTGCACTGACGCCGCTTTGTAGACGTCTGCTTGCTGGTGATCATCTCGCCCTTTGTGCGCGTTGTTATCTATAACTCATTTCGCGTCGTCGCAACCCAGTCGGTACACTCACCACTCACCCGCCCAGAGCGTCGAGAATTCATATGCAGATCAAACTCGCCAATCCGCGTGGCTTCTGTGCCGGTGTCGACCGCGCTATCGAGATTGTCAATCGGGCCCTGAAGTCTTCGGCCCACCGATCTATGTCAGGCACGAAGTCGTGCATAACAAGTTCGTGGTGGAAGACCTGCGCGAGCGCGGGGCGATCTTCGTCGACGAGCTCGACCAGGTGCCGGACGGGTTCATCGTCATTTTCAGTGCGCACGGCGTGTCTCAGGCAGTTCGCATGGAAGCGGACAAGCGCGGCCTCAAGGTGTTCGACGCGACTTGCCCGCTGGTGACGAAGGTCCATCTGGAGGTGACCAAGTACAGCCGGGAAGGGCGCGAATGCATCCTCATCGGCCATGAAGGGCACCCGGAAGTCGAAGGCACCATGGGCCAGTATGACGCCAGCAACGGCGGCGCCATCTACCTGGTGGAAGATGAAGATGATGTCGCCAAGCTGGACGTACGCAACCCTGAAGCCTTGGCCTTCGTTACCCAGACGACGCTGTCCATGGACGACACCAGCCGGGTGATCGATGCTCTGCGCGCACGTTTCCCAAGCATTGGCGGCCCGCGCAAGGACGATATCTGCTACGCCACGCAGAACCGTCAGGACGCGGTCAAGCAGCTGGCCGCCGAGTGCGATGTGCTGCTCGTCGTCGGCAGCCCCAACAGCTCCAACTCCAATCGCCTGCGTGAGCTGGCGGAGCGTATGGGCACGCCGGCCTACCTGATCGACGGTGCACAGGACCTCAAGCAGGAATGGTTCGAGTCGGTCGCTCGTGTCGGCATCACCGCTGGTGCATCAGCCCCCGAGGTGCTGGTGCGAGGCGTGATCGACCAGCTCCGTGAGTGGGGCGCCACCGGAACCGATGAACTGGATGGCCGGCCGGAGAACGTGACGTTCTCCATGCCGAAGGAACTGAGGTTGAAGGTGGTTTGATTGCACCTACAACAAGAAGCCCGGCATCTCGCCGGGCTTCTTGTTTTCGGACCAGCGTTTCCAGCATTCGGCGAGAGTCGCCCCACTCTGTCCCTTGGCGCCGGTATTTGAAAGTGTCAGCGTGCCACATTTGTCGTTCGCCATACTGCCGGTCGGCACGGCCTGCAGCACGTAGGCGGTAGCTGATGTGGTGGCCTCGACCAGGCTGATGTCGTAGGCCTTGGTGTCACTATCCCTGGGCGCCTGACTGAATGGAAGGTCGGGCTCGTCCCCATTGCTTTCGACGTAGCGCCCATTAGCGGTGTAGTAGCGCTCCATGAAGTGCGCCAGTTCCATCAAGGCTGTCTCGGCGTCCGCGCGCTTGGCGGCGCGGACGTATTCCTGATAGCTGGGGTAGGCGATCGCGGCGATGATGCCGATGATGGCCACTACAATCATCAGTTCAATCAGAGTAAAACCACGGCTCGACCGCCGAGTCGATGAGAACGTCTTCAAAGGTTTTCCCTCACTTCATGCCAGGACAGGCGATTGGAGTCGTTGTTGTCTCCCATGACCTCGATGCATACCGGGGTTACGCCATCCTCGTCGGTACTAGATGCTGAGCTGGCATAACACAGGTAGCGTTTGCCGGTTGTCTGGTCGTTAAGTCCGATGGTGCCCTTGACCGCACCCTCATCCGGGTCGGCAACGCCGCTTACCGGAACCTTGGCACCGTCTTCCAGCTCGATGTAGTCGTTCTCATCGATATTGCCGTCGCCGTTGTAATCGAAGTACGAATAGGCAAGGCGACTACCGGTTGCCAGATCAAGACTCATGATCCAGCTGGTGCCCCCAGCATCACATGGGTTGGCTGAGGGAATCAGGGTGCTAAAAGTGACACGGTTGCCACCCAGTTGAGCCTGGGAGATAACGCGCTCGCCCTGGGCACCCGGTCCGCCTCTGACCGTCTTCCACAAAAGGTCCAGATACCAACCTTCGTGGCTATCGGTCATAGTGTTCCCGCTGACAGCTCGGCCATTGAGCTCCGTACCGGTGACCTCCCTTAGAATTTCCTGCTCCAGCAATGTACTGCGACCGTCGATCTGCTCGCCGCCATCGACGATGCCGTAGAACGACTGCACTTTCGGATTGTCGGGGATCTCGTTATCAGTGGTTTGGTAGAAGCTACCAGTGCCAAACACGAGCATGATCTGGCGGTCCTTCGTATAGGCCGCATCCAGCGGGGCAGTGATCGGTTGCGCGGCGCCCGTGGAATCTTTTGCAAGGAACAGCGGGGTGATATTGCTGCCTGATTTCAGAGCGCTTGGCGCGTCCCATCCGCTGGGTATCGTGCCATCGATGTCCAGGCGCCATACCTTGCCCAGTGTATCGGCTACATAGATGCGATCCGCTACACGGTCGTTATCTAGGTCGACGGCCAGCGGTGCGCCCAAGTCGCCGCTTTCTGGCAAATCGAAACGTTTGATCACGCTGCCGTCCGAGGCATCCAGTATCCAGACGTAACCAGAAGCGGTGTCAGTCGGGCGATCATAACCGCTGGTCACGATAACGCCGAACTTACCGTTGTAGAGCGGAACCAAGCTGGGTCGGCCGAGGCTGTAGCCCATTTCCGCGTGGGTGAATTCCCAGAGAACATTGCTAGCGGACATGTTGTTTGCGTTCGAAATATCCAACGCGAAGATGCTACGACCTCCCGCGCCGGACGAGCCGACCACAAGCGTTTTCCACTGGCCGCTGACGAGGGCGTCACCGATACGGGGCGTACCGTCCACATAGTAGCGGTGCGCATAGGTCGGGTCCGTCAGTTCGTGAAGTTCGTCAATCAGGTCATTCGGAACATAGGCGAATAGTTCTTTGCCGCCTGTGGTGCCGAGACTCGCGTCGAAGCCGTGCAGCATGCCGTCGTTTGCTCCGACCACCACCAATGGGGGCGGTTCTGATAGGAGCTTTGCGAGCGAAAAGTGGTGTAGGCGCTCTTGATAGCGCTGGTGAATCCGGCGCTTTCGGGCAACTGCGAATAACCAAAGTTCGGTTTGTAGATATATTGCGGGTCAGAATTGGCAATGTCACCCAGCCGACTGTCGCGCTGCCGGAACGGATTATTAGGCGCAGCATCGGTGCGCTCCTGGCTGCGATCGCCGCGAATGAAGGCGAGTCGCTGCTGGCCGATCTGTTCGTCTACCAAGGTTCCGCTGGCCGTGGCCCGGAGCGCATTCTTCTGTGCTGTCTCCAGCTGGCCCCAGAGGAAGGTCCTGCCTGTTGTCGATACCCGTGCGCCTGTCGTGCTGTCAGCCGTAGGTGGTGTAGACGTCAGGATGACGCGATCCGATGTCTGCGTGTTTGACAAGGCATCGAGTTTCTGTGCCGCTTTCCAAGTAGGGGTTTCGCTCACGGTGCCGTTGCTCGAAACGGCTTTGGCCAGTAGGTCTCCGCTCCACTTGCCGCTGTCGAGCATCGATTGGAAGACGACGGTATCTGTTTCGAGTTTGGTCGAGTTGGTGGAGAGCGCCGCCGTAGTACTACTTACTTCCTTAGCAATGTTGGCGAACGCTGTTTTTAGACTCTCGACCATCTTCGTGGCATCGCTGGCTACATAGAAATTGCGCGGCCGAAGCTCTCCGATTTCGGTCTGGTCGCCATCAGTCCACCAGCTGTTTGGCAGCGCTTCGGTACGGGCATAGGGGTTGCCAAAGTCGACGTCGCTGGGAATCTTAAAGCCACCATATTTGGCGGCAAGCCAGTACTGATTCTTGGCTCGACCTTTGAGTACCCCGTTTTCACGCACATCCACCCAGTGAGTCGAGAGCAGTTGTTCCCCCGCTGATGTCACTTCGTAGGTCGACCGTGTTGGCGTGATACGCCATCCCAGCGATATAGGCGGAGTTATTACTGCAGCAATCACCGAATTGGCTTGCAGACTTAGCTTTTGTATCAACGCCTTCTAGAGTACCCACCACCGCAGTGGCGTTTGCGACGTTGAAATTGGCAGCATCCGCAACAATCTGGGAGGGGGCCACGGGTTCAAGATTGGTTACGGTAGCTCCGGGCAGGTTGCGGTCAGCATGCGTATTAGTATCACCAATCCCCAAGATGACGTTTTTCTGGCATGCGTATTGGATTGGGTCGTCCCACGACGTTATGACCGGAAAACCGTCAAGCCATTTGTCTTTCGTGGTGCCGCCAGGTGACGGGTTGTGGGCAGGTGTCGGAGTGCTGTAGGCGGTTACATTGCCGAGGTTTCGGAAGTAGCGGAAGGCCGCATAGTAGAGTTCGCTAACCGGGTCGTTGCTCTTATGCTGGTTGCTCGTCAACTGTCCGAACTTGTTCAGGTAATTGATCACACCGCTATTGCTGACAGTACGACCAAATGCTGTTTGCGTCGCTGTGGCATCAGCAGGGTTCGGGTTGGTAACCAATATTCCGGTTGTCTTGCTCCATTCCGTTCTCGCGTTATCAGTCTGCCCGGCCACGCCACGCTCTCTCTTAAGTGGGCCGATGTACTTTTGGCCAGCGCGCAAAACCCCGCCGTCGCGTAACTGGTTCTCGTCATTCAGATAGCCGAACACGCTGTAGCGAATGTTCTCGTTGTATTGCTGCAGCAAACCTTCAGGTTTGTAGTTGGTATCGCTGTATTTCTTGCAGTTCGCTTCGAGCATGCTCGGAACGCAAACTTTTACCCGTAACTTGAGACGATATACCGTTTTCAGTGTTCTGCTGTTCTGGGGTGTATAGCTCGTCAAGAGCCGACCACCGTCCCATGGCCTGCTAATGGTCGGGTCATAAGCGACCTGTTCCGCAATGGAAGCATTATCGTCTCCCAGCTTGTCGCTCCAGTTGGAAAACAACATGTCTACACCTAATCCGCTTAGGCGTAGATAAAAATTGCTCCAGTCACTCTTTGCCGGTGTTGCACCCACGATTTCGCTTTTGGGGACGTTGGCGCTTGACGTGCGGTTGCCAGCAGTGCTCTGCCCTGTGTGGCGGGCCTTTTCAAGCACTGTTAGCCCAACATCGTCCCGGTAGCGATAGCCGCCAGTCAGCGCACTGCGAAACGGGTCGATCGTCGGTGTGCCCGCCCAGTTCAGGAAGTTGCCGCTCCATTGCATCGAACCGCCGCACTTTCGCGACGTGGCGTATCCGACAGGTTCGAACCATTCATTGGCTTTATCGTACGTGTAGCACTTTGCCGAGTCGAAATACCCGAGATAGGTATTGGCGGAGCTATAGTTGCCAGTATTTGCGATGGACAGCAGCGTTGGCCATTCAACAGAGGGCACTAGAGCAAGGTTGCCCGGCACGTTACTGGCGCCTAGCAATAGTGGTGTTTGCGATACGTCTGCGGCGGCCTGGCTGGCGCCAAGGGTCCAGCACAGCGCCGTCCCGGCCAACAGCAACGGGCGCCAGGTGATGGCAAGGCCGGTCCAGGGCATGCGGCGATGATTGAGCGGCATCATGTCACTCCTCTACGAAATACAGGGAACGAAGGGTTACCTTCGAGTCCGGGCTGGCGCCGGTGCCGGTTGCTTCGATGCGTACCAGAACGAAGTCGAGAATCAGCGATTCGCCGGCGGCGAGCGAGTCGCCGCCAGCTGTCATGGGATTGACCATGTTCTGCATATCGAGCTGTCCCGGATGGGGCAGGCGTGTAACGGTATACGTCGGGGCTTGGTACACGTTTCCGTTAAAGCCAGAAAAGGTCACGACGTCCGGAGATTCATCGTTGACCGGATAGAGCGTGTCGTTGATCAGATCTGAGTAGTCTGTCTTGACCTCTTGTTCGGCGAAGCGAAGGGCCGCCTCCGCGGCCTGGAAGGCGAGTGCATGATCGCGCATGTTTCCCGCCATCCGCTCCTGCAGGTTGGTGTCACGCATAGCCGCAGCACCAAGAACGGTAAGAAGCAGAAGCATGATCAGCGCGACGAGCAGTACGGCGCCTTCTTGTTTGGATGGGCCGAAAGTTCCTTTTTTCATGGCAGGCGATTCCGGATGGCGACGGTGGCTGTGTAGACCTGAGCGACGCGGTTGTCCTTGATGGTGACGGTGCCGTCGTCCTCATAGAGAGCAAATTCGTCATCTCGGTCGATGCCGACGATGGCTGGAAAGACGAACTTCTGCGGTTCCTCAAGTACATTGGTTTCCGGACTGATCGCGATGACAGATATACGTGCCGAAACGACCTTGTCCCAATCGCCCGCTCCGGTGGAGACAAGATTGTTCGTACCAGCCTTTACATACTCATCCGCCAGCCGATCGCCGTCCTTGTCCAGGCCGTAGGTGACCTGCATCTCGATGATGCCCTCGACGAGCTCTTCTACAGTCGGGTTTGGACTCAGTACGCGGCGGTAAAGAGACGGAGGGCGCCCGTCATTCTCGCGGATGAAGTAGGAGTGGCTGCGCAGTACGTGTGCGGTCATGTAGCCGTTATAGGACTGGCTCCAGTTCTGATTGATGTTTCCCGGCTCGGTGTTGCCGCCTGACTTTTGGAAGGCGCTGGCGTTCTGGTTGTTTGTGTTCTGAAAGACGTCGCAGCCGGTCGAGTTGGCGAGTAGCACGATTTGCCCAGCGTAAGAAGAGGTGCTGGCGTCGACAGTCAAACTTTGCGCGTTGGTATTGTTTGTGCCGTTTGCCTGGAACTCTTGTCCGTCGCCTGCATATTTGACAATAAACGAGTCGGTATCGGCGCGTGTCGTATCGGCGCTGCCGAAGAAGACAGGTTTGGTGTTATCCCAGCCCTGGATGGCGGGCGTAGTGCTATAGGTGTTCTGAACGTCGGTGCTGGCGGTAGTGAGTTTCAAATGGCTGGTGGGCTCACTCAGGCATTCTCCCTTATACCCCGCCTGCCTTACATCGAACGCCATGAAGTCAGTCGCAAAGCGCCCCGCTTCCTGAACACGGGCGACCGCCGTATTGGTGCGATACATGTCCTTGCTGGAAAGGAATACCTGCAGAACGCCGCCTAGCAGGATCAGACTGATCAACATGGCGACCATCAGCTCGACGAGCGAAAGGCCCGCCTGCCGGTAAAAGGAGACTGGTTTCATAGCTGCGTCCGGTAGACAAAGGTTTCGCGATCGTCGTCATCGGCTTCGTCGATGCGCCCTCGGTTGTCATTCCACTCGATGGAAACCGTGAACACTCGATCGTTACGGACAACGCTGCCTTGCGCGTCCGCGGAGAGCAGACAAGAAAGCGAGTTCAGCCATTCGGCCACGTCTTTCTTGGCAAGTGAGCCGCTGGGGGCAATATCCGGATCACAGCTCTGATTCTGAAGCGAGATGTCATAAACACCATTGAGCGCTTCGGTGCGATTGGCGCGCATGCGATCGATGATGTCGTAGGCGAGCACCGTGGCTTGGGAGCGGTAGTAAGCGCTCTGGTTGCTTTTCAACGCTGTCATTTGCATGCCGGCCAGGCCTAGCAGGCCAACGGATAGAACCAGCATGGCCACGAGCACTTCGATGAGCGTCGCGCCTCGCTGGAGAGAAGCAGGAGCAAGGGGTCGTCTCATGGGCACGTTCCTTTTGTGCTCGTCACTCGTCCTGTGGCGGTGAGGGCGATGGTGTACTGCGGCTTGCCAGTGCAATTATCGAAGGCAACGGTGAAGGCGGAGTCGGTGGTCTTGGTCAGCAAACCATTGGGGCGGTACGTCAAGGTTTCATTGGGCCCAGAGACCGTATCCCGATCGCCTACCGCTTCCCATACGCGAAGTACGTCGCCACCGTTTACCTTCACCAACCACCCGTTGCCCCAGTCGACGGCATCTGCGCATGCGTTCGCGGCGCGGCGGCAGATATCCACTCTCACACCTCGCTTGACCGCTTCGGAGCGGGCGAACTGCAACGCCGTCGTCAGGTCGTTGGCAATGGTCTGGGTTCGGTTGTTCTGAATGGTGTCTCGGAACGAGGGTGCCGCGATCGCCAGCAAGATCGCGAGGATCGCCAGCGTGATCATCAGCTCGATCAGCGTGAAAGCTCGGGAGTGCTGCATGGTTTTTCTCAGTTTCAGTGTCATTAAATCATCCCGGTTTGCCGTTCGGCTTCCCACGACGCCCGGACGTCCGGTCGGTTTCTGTGGCTGTGCGGCATGTTAGGTGCAAAGGTCGTCAGCCTTGGGTGCGTCAAGTCGCGCGCGCCCCGTGACATTGATCACAATCTTTCTCAAGGGCGTATCCTGCCGGCACAAAATGAAGGTGCCGTTGAGGCTGTGCGTCGTGCCGTCGGGCTTGAACGTCATGTGTCGTTGCTGGCGGAAGTTTCGCCATTTCCAGCTATGGCTCGCTGTGACGGCGGTGGTGCGTAATGTGGCGTCGACCTCATCGATCGCTCCGTTGGCGTCCAGATCGTCGAATATCAGCACGTGGCCACTCCACATCGGCTGGTTATCGCAGCCGGAGATCCCTGCGCAAAGGCTGACCGGCCGTCGAGTGGTTATCGCCCTGCTTCTTGCGAAATTGAGGTCAGCCAGCAACTGATTGACCAGTGTGCGCTGGCGGACTGATTCGAGTGACGAGGTGAAGGTCGGGATGCCGATCGTCACCATGATGGCGAGTACGGACAGCGTGATGAGCAGTTCGGCAAGGGTGAAGCCTTGATCCTGATTCGGCATGGTGCGGTTCCTTTGCACGTATGATTGCGCCTTCCTGGCGGTGTCGCTTTGCTTCTTCAACGAGGGCGACGCGGGCTTTTTAGACCAGCGTGGCGGCCAGTCCAAGGATCAATGGCCAAAAATGTGAACCTGAATGCTGGAGGCGGAGTGAAGCATCGGACGATTGTGGTAGGCGGAGGCGTTATTGGTCTGCTTTCGGCTTACACGCTGGGGGCCAGGGTGCCGAGGTGATGATGATCGAGGCGCGGCAGACCGGACGCGAAGCCTCCTGGGCTGGCGGCGGTATCGTTTCGCCTTTGTATCCCTGGCGTTACAGCCCGGCGGTGACGGCGCTGGCGCACTGGTCGCAGGATTTCTATCCGCAGTTGGGCAGGGCGCTGGCCGAGCAGACCGGGATCGATCCTCAGGTCTACGAAAAGGGCTTGTACTGGCTGGACCTGGATGACGAAGACGAGGCGCTGGCCTGGGCCCAGCGCGAAGGGCGGCCGTTACGGCGCGTGCCGATGGCGCAGGCCAGGGCTGCCGTGCCGTCGCTGGGAGAAGGGTTCTCCCGGGCCATTTTCATGCAAGGGGTGGCCAACGTCCGCAACCCGCGTTTGCTGCAGGCCTTGCGGGGGCGTTGATGCAGTTGCCGAACGTGACGCTCCTCGAGCAGTGCCCGGTCGAGGGCTTCCTGCAGCAGGGGAGTCGGGTCGTGGGCGTGCGCACAGCGCAGGGCGATATGCATGCCGAGCAGGTCGTGGTGGCGGCCGGCGCCTGGAGTGCCGAGTTGCTCGCGACGTTGGGTCTGGCGCTGCCGGTGAAGCCAATGAAAGGCCAGATGATTCTGTTCAAGTGTGCCGAAGACTTCCTGCCAAGCATGGTGCTGGCCAAGCGGCGTTATGCGATTCCGCGGCGCGATGGGCACATCCTCGTCGGCAGCACGCTGGAGGACGTGGGCTTCGACAAGACCCCCACCGAGGATGCATTGGCAAGCCTCAAGGCGACCGCCGTCGAGCTGCTGCCGGGGCTGGCCGATGCCGAGGTAGTCAAGCATTGGGCTGGTCTGCGCCCGGGGTCGCCGGACGGGGTGCCTTATATAGGCCAGGTGCCGGGTCACGAGGGGCTGTGGCTCAACTGCGGGCATTTCCGAAACGGGCTCGTCCTGGCGCCGGCGTCCTGCCAGTTGCTGGCGGACCTGATGCTGCAGCGCTCGCCCTGCGTCGATCCCGCGCCTTATGCGCCAGCCGGGCGGCTCTGATTCGGCCCGCGTCTGCCGGCTCGAGCGAATGCACGCGGCGGGCCTACGTATGAGCCGAGTTTGCTGTTAAATTGCTCGGCTTTGCAGCAGCTGGCGCGACGCCGATTCTCTCGAGGTTTTCCGTGGCCAAGAAAATCAATTCCCTGTCCGGTCTTGGCGGGCTGGTCTTTTCCACCGATGCCGGGCGGCACTGCCCGGCTTGCAGTCAGCCGCAGGATGCCTGCATCTGCAGCCAGGCGACGATGCCCGAAGGTGACGGCATCGCGCGGGTCCGGCGTGAAAGCAAGGGAAGAGGCGGCAAGACGGTGACGACCATCACCGGCGTGCCTCTGGCCGCCGCCGAGCTGAAGGAACTGGCCAGCGCCCTCAAGCGTCGCTGCGGCACTGGTGGCGCGCTCAAGGAGGGTGTCATCGAAATTCAGGGCGATCATGTTCAACTGCTGATCGACGAACTGACCAAACGCGGTTTTCGGGCCAAGAAGTCAGGCGGCTGACCCGCTTCGGCCTCGAATACGACACCTTGCGCTTATTTCTACGCTCACCAGCGGTCCAACCCGAACAGCCTTACCGTTGCGTCCGCAGCGGATTCATTCCTTATCAGGAGGCCTAGATGCCCGTACGACGCACACGTAAAGACGATGGCAGCCAGTGGACCGCGGCCGACAGCCGCAGCGTTTACGGCATTCGCCACTGGGGCGCCGGCTACTTTTCGATCAGCGACGACGGGCACGTCGAGGTGCGCCCTCAGGGCCCGAATGGAAACGCCATCGAGTTCACCGGGTTGATCGAGCAGTTGCGCGATGCGGGCCTCACGCTACCGCTGCTGGTGCGCTTCCCGGACATTCTGCAGGACCGGGTTCGCCGGCTCACCGGTGCGTTCGATGCCAACATCGAGCGCCTCGAGTACCAGAGCAAGTACACCGCGCTGTACCCGATCAAGGTCAATCAGCAGGAGGCAGTGGTGGAGAACATCATTGCCACGCAGAACGTCGCCATTGGTCTGGAGGCCGGTTCCAAGCCGGAACTGATGGCCGTGCTGGCGCTGGCGCCCAGGGCGGCACCATCGTCTGCAACGGCTACAAGGACCGCGAATTCATTCGCCTGGCGCTGATGGGGCAGAAGCTCGGTCACAACGTCTTCATCGTCATCGAGAAGATGTCGGAAGTGGGCTTGGTGATCGAAGAGGCGGCCGAGCTGAAGATCGTCCCGCAGGTCGGGCTGCGGGTTCGGCTGTCGTCCCTGGCGTCGAGCAAGTGGGCCGACACCGGCGGCGAGAAGTCCAAGTTCGGCCTGTCCGCCGCGCAGCTGCTCACGGTCATCGACCGGTTCCGCGCCGCGGGCGTGGATCAGGGTGTACGCCTGCTGCATTTCCACATGGGGTCGCAGATCGCGAATCTTGCGGACTACCGCGACGGTTTCCGTGAGGCGATCCGCTACTACGCCGAGCTGCGGGCGCTTGGGCTGCCGGTCGACCATATCGATGTCGGCGGTGGCCTCGGCGTGGATTACGACGGCACCCACTCGCGCAACGCCAGTTCGATCAATTACGACATCGACGAATACGCGGGTACCGTGGTCGGCATGCTCAAGGAATTCTGCGACCGCCAGGAGCTGCCGCACCCGCACATCTTTTCCGAGAGTGGCCGGGCGATGACCGCCCATCACGCGGTGCTGGTGATGCAGGTGACCGACTTCGAGCGGCACAATGACCAGGCGCCGGAGATCGACAACTACGACGAATTGCCGGACATCGTCCAGTCGCTGGCCGACCTGCTTGGTCCGACCGACCCGGAGATGGTCACCGAAACCTACTGGCGCGCTACCCACTACATGAGCGAGGCGGCCGCCCAGTACGCCTCGGGCAAGCTGAGTCTGGCGCAGAAGGCACTGGCCGAGCAGAGCTACTTCGCCATCTGCCGCCGCCTGTATAACCAGCTCAAGGCGCGCCAGCGTTCGCACCGCGCGGTGCTCGACGAGCTCAACGACAAACTGGCCGACAAGTACATCTGCAATTTCTCGGTATTCCAGAGCCTGCCGGACACCTGGGCAATCGACCAGATCCTGCCGATCGTGCCGCTGCAACGCTTGACCGAGGAACCGGTGCGCCGCGCCGTGCTGCAGGACCTGACCTGCGACTCGGACGGCAAGATCAAACACTACGTCGACGAGCAAAGCATCGAGAACAGCATGCCGGTGCACGAGATCCAGGCGGGCGAGGAGTATTTCCTCGGTGTGTTCCTGGTCGGTGCCTACCAGGAGATCCTGGGTGACATGCACAACCTGTTCGGTGACACCGACTCGGTGAACGTCTATCAGCGCGAGGATGGCAGCTTCTATCACGCCGGCATCGAGACGCACGACACCATCGAGGACATGCTGCGCTACGTGCACCTGTCGCCGGAGGAGCTGATGACCTATTACCGGGACAAGGTCTCGAGTGCGCGGCTGAGTGCCAAGGAGCGCACCCAATATATCGATGCGCTGCGCCTCGGCTTGACGCGCTCGTCGTATCTGACGCCCTGAGAGATAGGCTTGACGCCGGGGGCCGCCTTCTCGCTGGCGGCCTCTTTGCCGTGCGTCTACTGGCCCCGCCAAAGCAAGCAGTCGGGCACGAACCGCAGATGATGGTTCGTCTCGATCGTCACAGTGGGAGCCAGGCTGGCTCCTGCGTCATACCTTGCGGACGAACTCGGACTTGAGCTTCATCGCGCCGATGCCGTCGATCTTGCAGTCGATGTCGTGGTCGCCCTCGACAAGGCGAATGTTCTTCACCTTGGTGCCGACCTTGACCACCAGCGAAGTGCCCTTGACCTTGAGGTCCTTGATCACGGTGATGGTGTCGCCGTCCTGCAGGGTATTGCCAACCGAATCCTTGATGACAGCGGCATCGTCAGCCGACGCCTCGGCGGCACCGGCCGACCATTCGTGGGCGCATTCGGGGCAGACCAGCATCAGACCGTCTTCGTAGGTGTATTCGGATTGGCAGTGGGGGCAGGCGGGGAGGGTCACGGCAGGGCCTCGGCTTGGAAAAGCCGCGGATTGTATAGGGTTTTAGCGTGGCGTGCGGAGCCGGCCGTGTCCGGCTCCGTGGCGAAAGCGGATCAGTAGTCGTCCTTGATCGCGCGGTAGCGTTCTTCCAGCTCGCGGCGGATCTGCCGGCGCTGCTGGGCCTGGGCGAAGCGCCGCTTCTGGTCCGGGGTTTGTGGCTGCAGGGTCGGGACAGTGGTCGGGCGCCCATCCTCGCCCATGGCGACCATGGTGAAGAAGCAGCTGTTGGTGTGGCGAACGGTCTTCTGGCGAATGTCTTCGGTGATGACCTTGATGCCGATCTCCATCGAGGTGTTGCCGGTGTAGTTGACCGAGGCGAGGAAGGTGACCAGCTCGCCGACGTGGATCGGCTGGCGGAAATTCACCTGATCGACCGAGAGGGTGACGACGTACTGGCCGGCGTATCGGCTGGCGCAGGCGTAGGCCACTTCGTCGAGGTACTTGAGCAGCGTGCCGCCGTGTACATTGCCGGAAAAATTGGCCTTGTCCGGCGTCATGAGTACGGTCATGGTCAGTTCGGCATGGGCATCTAACATGTTGCGCGCGGCTCGTGCTGGCAAAAAGGGCCGCTACTTTAGTCGAATATGACGCGGTTGTGTGCGTCTATTTCGATTCTTGCTTCAGTTTTTTTAGCCCGGTCAATGCGTCAATAGCGCGCAGATGTTTCAAAGGATGCGCATCGCATCGGGTTTGTCTGGCAATTCATTGACCTGAGCCAGTATCGGCGAATTTTTTCTCCCTATATTCGCGCCTGTGCCCGTCATCAGGATCGTTCGGAAATGCCCATGCGCGTCGCTGTGTTCGCCTTGTTCTGCTGCCTGACCTCAGTCGTTCATGCCAACGAAGATGCAATGGAGCGATTCAACTACCTGATGGAAGATGCAGGGCGCCGGGAGCAGGCCTATGCGGCCGGTCGTGAGCGGGCGCTGTTCTGCGGCTATTGCCACGGCGAGAACGGCAACAGCAAGCGCACGCATATTCCCAACCTCGCCTCGCAGAATCCCATTTACCTCTTCCATTCGTTCGAAAAGTTCGCCAAGGGCGAGCGTGTCGACTACGTGATGTCCAACCTCGCGAAAAGCCTGACACTCGAAGATCGCGTGAACATCGCGGTGTACTTCAGCCAACAGAAGGTGCAGCCGCACGAGGATACCGTCGAGCCGGAGCTGGTGCAGCAGGGTGCGACTGTGTTCAAGACCACCTGCGTCGGCTGCCACGGCGACCACGCGCAGGGCATGCAGACCATGCCGAGGCTCGCCGGTCAGCCGCGCGAATACATCCGCAAGGCGTTGACGCGCTTTCGCAACAACGACCCGAGCCGTGCAGGCTCGGTGATGATCAATATCGCCGGCAAGCTCTCGGAGCCTGAAGTCGAGGCGCTCGCGGCCTACCTGAGCCAGCTTCGCCTGAGCGCGGCGCAGGAGCGCAGGGCCAGCGCCGAGCTGATCGGCGCGGCGGTTCGCTGATCAGGCTTCCGGGCCGCTGGCAGCGATATCTTTTCCGGGCGCCAGCCGCAGCGCTGCATGCAGCAGGACATGCACGCCGCCAGCCACGACGATGCCGACGATCGGTGCGATCCACGGTGAGAGGTAGGCGCACGTCGCGCCCGCCGCGTAGGCCGCCAGGCCTAGCCCGTTGAACTTCGGCAGGTTCGCCTGCGCAAGCGTGGGGTACTGGCCGCGGCGCACGTAGAAGTAGTCCGCCATGATCACGCCGCCGATCGGCGGGATGATCGAACCGAGCAGGATCAGGAACGGAATCAGCATCTCGTACATGCCACCCAGCGCGAGCAGGGTGCCGATGAAGGCGCCTGCCAGCGTGACCAGGCGACGATGGCGGGTGCGCAGCAGGTTGCAGCCGGCCGCGGCGAAGTTGTAGATGGTGTTGTCCTGAGTCGTCCAGAGGTTGAGAAAGAGCATCACCACCGCGGCCATGGACAGTCCCTGCAATACCAGCACCTCGACGATGTCCGGTTGCTGGTAGACGATGGCTCCGTAGGCGCCGGCGATGATCATCAGGCCGTTGCCGACGAAAAAGCCGATCAGGCTGGCCAGCATCGCGACCGTCGAACTGCTGGCAAAGCGCGTCCAGTTGGTCGCCTGAGTCGCGCCGCTGACGAAGGTGCCGAAGATGAGCGTGATCGCCATCGCCAGGCTCATGCTTTCACTTGGCTGGACCGCCAACAGAGGCGCCAGGCCGCCGACATCGCGTGTGGCGATCCATAGCGAGGCGATCAGCAGTACCAGCATGGCCGGCACCGCGACGCGCGAGAGCAGGTCCAGCCCGCGGTAGCCAATGAAAGCCGTCAGGCAGAAGCCGAAGCCGAACACCACCATCAGCGGCATCGTCAGGCTCTGCGGCAATTCCAGCAGTTTCACCAGCACGATGGCGATGGTCGCGGTGCCCCAGGCGTACCAGCCGATCTGGGTAAAGCCGAGCAGAAAGTCGGAAAGCTTGCTGCCCAGCTCGCCAAAGCAGAAGCGCCCGAGCAGCACCGCGTTCAGCCCGGTGCGGCAGGCAATGACGCCGAGCATGCCAGCATAGAGGCCGAGCAGCAGGTTACCGATCACCGCCGCCCAGATCATGGTCTTGAAGTCGAACGCCAGGCCGATCTTGCCGCCGGCAAACATGGTGGCGGTGAAGAAGGTGAAGCCGAACAGCAGGATCGCGGTCGAGGCGAGCCCTTGCGCGAGCCTGCGGGCACTTCGCTCAGCGGGTAGTCGTGATCTCTGCGGCGCATGGCGGCTCCTCCTCTGGTTGGCCTGGCCCGATCGTGCAGGGCGCGTGCCAGCGCGTCGCGCCCCGCTTTACAGCGGTCACGGCAGGAGCCGACGCCCCATCCGCTGCCCAGGATGAGGGCAGCCGAGCGCATGACGCACCTACATGGCTCCGCGCTCGAGCTTGACCATCCGGCGCGTCCAGGCAACTGAATCTGTCTATCAGGCCGCTTCGCTTATTCAATTGGGGCGCAGCAGCCGCGCCTTCTAGTCTTCCCGTCGCGCTCCGGACGCATCAAAAAAAACGAGAAGAGGACGTGTAGATGACCCGTTACCTGTCAGGCTCCTGCCTGCCCGCACGCTGTTTGGCGTGCTTTCCGCCAGCCTGCTGACCTTGTCGGCCCATGCCGCTCCGCTGACCCGCGACAATGGCGCGCCGGTCGGCAACAACCAGAACTCCCAGACCGCCGGCGCCAACGGCCCGACCCTGCTGCAGGACGTGCAACTGCTGCAGAAACTGCAACGCTTCGGTCGCGAGCGCGTGCCCGAGCGCGTCGTGCACGCGCGTGGCACCGGTGCGCACGGCGAATTCACCGCCACCGAGGACATCTCCGACCTGACCCTGGCGAAGGTCTTCGAGAAGGGCAGCACCACACCGGTGTTCGTGCGCTTCTCCACCGTGGTCCACGGCCTGCACTCGCCGGAAACCCTGCGCGACCCGCGCGGTTTCGCCACCAAGTTCTACACGGCCGATGGCAACTGGGACCTGGTCGGCAACAACTTCCCGACCTTCTTCATCCGCGACGCGATCAAGTTCCCGGACATGGTCCACTCCTTCAAGCCGGACCCGCGCACCAACCTGGATGACGACAGCCGCCGCTTCGACTTCCTCTCGCACCACCCGGAAGCCACCCGCACCCTGACCCTGCTGTACTCCAACCAGGGTACCCCGGCCAGCTACCGGATGATGGATGGCAACGGTGTGCATGCCTACAAGTTCGTCAATGAGCAGGGCGAAACACACTATGTGAAGTTCCGCTGGAAGAGCCTGCAGGGCCTGAAGAACCTCGACCCGAAAGAGAACGAGGCGATGCAGGGCAAGGACTACAGCCACCTGTCCCGTGACCTTATCACCGCCATCGACAACGGCGATTACCCCAAGTGGGACCTGATGATCCAGGTGCTCAAGCCGGAGGACCTGGCCAAGTTCGACTTCGATCCACTGGACGCCACCAAGATCTGGCCTGACGTGCCCGAGCGCAAAATCGGCCAGATGGTGCTGAACAAGAACCCGGACAACATCTTCCAGGAAACCGAGCAGGTCGCCATGGCACCGGCCAACCTGGTGCCGGGTATCGAGCCGTCCGAGGACCGCCTGCTGCAGGGCCGCCTGTTCTCCTACGCCGACACCCAGATGTATCGCGTCGGTGCTAATGGCATGAGCCTGCCGATCAACCGCCCGAAGGTGCCGGTCAACAACGGTAACCAGGACGGCCAGCTGAACGCCGGCCACACCACCACCAGCGTCAACTACCAGCCGAGCCGCCGCGAGAACCGTGAGGAAACGCCACGCGCCGTCTACTCCAAGCTGCCGCTGAGCGGGACCACCCAGCAGGCGCCGATCCAGCGTCAGCAGAACTTCAAGCAGGCCGGCGATCTGTATCGCTCGTTCAGCAAGAAGGAGCAGACCGACCTGATCAACACCCTGGGCGGCGAACTGGCCAAGGCGGATGAGGTAGCGCGCTACCACCTGCTGTCGTTCTTCTACAAGGCCGATGCCGAGTACGGTGCAGGGCTGACCAAGGTGGCCAAGTCCGATCTTGACCGGGTCAAGGCACTGGCGGCCAAGCTGCAGGATTGACGAAGCACCGGGCCGCTGCCACGCACGGCGGCCCATCGACCCGGGCGTGGCTCGGGTCACCTTATTTTCAGGAGCAGAACATGAAGCGCCTTTTCCTACTGGTTGCCTTGCTGCTCGGCGGCGGGCCGGTCTACGCCGAAGCGGAGCTCGCGGGCGTTGCCAGCGACACCGAGCAGGTCCAGAGCCAGCTGCGTGACTACTTCTTCAACGCTGCGCGCTATGGCGATAACGAAATACTCGACGAATTCATCCAGGCCGGTTACGACCTGAACACCGCTGACGACAAGGGATACACCGCGTTGATCCTGGCGGCGTACAACGGCAATGCGGACACCGTGGAGCGTCTGCTCGCCGCCGGTGCCGACGCCTGCGCCAAGGACAAACGTGGCAACACGGCGCTGATGGGCGCCATCTTCAAGGGCGAGCTGGGCATCGCCAAGCGCCTGCTGGCCACCGAATGCGACCCCGACGCGCCCAACAACGCCGGGCAGACACCGGCCATGTACGCGGCGCTCTTCCAGCGCGGCGCCCTGCTCGAGGCGCTACGCGAACGCGGCGCGGATCTCGAGGCCAGCGACCCGCTGGGCAATCGGGTCGAGACGTTGGCGCGTGGCGAAATCCGCACCCGCTGATCAGTAGCTCTTGTAAGGCAGGAACTTGCCCGACATCACCACCTTGACGCGGTCGCCCTTGGGGTCCGCTTCGCGCTGGATGTCCATCGAGAAATCGATGGCGCTCATGATGCCGTCGCCGAACTCCTCGTGGATCAGCTCCTTGATGGTGCTGCCGTAGACGTTGACCAGTTCGTACCAGCGGTAGATCAGCGGATCGGTGGGCACGGCGGTTGGCAGCGACCCTTTATAGGGCACGATCTGCAGCCAGGCGATGGCCTCGTCCGACAGTTCGAACAGCTTGCCGAGGGTTTCCGCCTGGGTCTTGTCGAAGGCCATCTGGCCTAGGCAGCCGGCGGTGGTCCATTCCTTGGACATGCCGATCGCCTCGGCCACCTGGCGCCATTTCAGGCCCTTGCGGACTTTACAGGACAGGATCATCTCGGTGACTTGGCTGCGGCAGGTAATCATGGCGGTTCCTCTTCGAGTGGGGATGAGCACGCCGCGCGCGGCGGGTAGCTGTTCCCGATGCAGAGGATGTGCCAGGGTCAGTCGTACTCCGACGCCTCGTGTTCGCCAAGCAGGCGGCGCTGGCGCGGCGTGGCGGCGGCGATGACGGCAGAGTTGAACTGCCAGTGCAGGTAGGGCGAGAACTTCTGCGCGACCATCCGACGGCCGTAATGCATCTGCAGCAGGTAGCGGCGGCGATCGACGGTGCGGTTGCGGCTGCCGGCGTGCCAGAGGTCGCTGCGAAACACCAGCACGTCGCCGGCCTCGCACAGGACAGGTACCGGTTCTCGGCCCTGCCACTGGGTTTCGCCCGGCTGCGGCTTGCGCCCGGCGCGGTGGCTGCCGGGGATCACCAGCGTCGGGCAGAGGTCGGCGTCGATGTCGTCCAGGTACAGGTGTGCGGTGCAGACCTGCATCGGCAGCTGGAAGGACCCGTCCGCCAGCCACTGTTCGGGCAGCTCCAGGGCCAGGTAGTCCGCATGGAGCTCGCCGCCGACGAAGCCAGGATGGCTGCGCCAGGCCGTCTGGCCGATGACATGGCAATCGTCGCCGAGACAGGCCTCGACCAGTTCGATCACACCGGGCAGGTCCAGCAGCGGTAGCCAGAACGGGTCCCGGTTGAACACGCACTTGTAATGGTCGTCGACGAGGCCCTGGTAGTCCCAGTGAATGGGTTCGAGCCGGTCGATGGCCACGCGCACCGACTCGATAGGCGATGGCGCCAGGACCTGGCGCAGCAGCACGAAGCCATCGCGATGCATGGCCTCGAGTTGGCGAGCGAGCGTGCCGGATGGGTTCATGAATGGCCTCCGTTACCTGCTCGGTCGACAGCTCGTTGAAAGCTTGGGTTCGTATTCTGCCCGCGCTCGCGACGAAGCGTTCGGCGTGGGCGGGCGCGCGGCCACAAGCGGCGCGCTGGCAACTTCTCCTCTCTGCGCGAACCTCGACGACGTGGCCACAAGCGACGCCCGGCGGGTTCGCGATTCATCGGTGGACCCGCTGGCGTCCGCATCGCGTCACCTTATTTCCACTTCGCGACCGCGCGGTCGCCTGTTCGAGCGGCTGTACCGGACACGTTCGTCGCCGCCGCGTGGAAGATGCTTGCCCGTGTGCTGCTCAAATGATAATTAAACTCATTAACGAGGCGCCGCTGCCCGGCCGCCTCGTCTGCTGTGCACCTTCCATCCGCCGAAGCCCTGGGCTTCAAGGAGTCACCCCGTGGAACACTGGAAGCGGACCATCGAACTGGCCAATCGGTATTTCGGCCGCGGCGAATACATCGATGCCCGGGAGCACTACCTGCAGGCCCTGGCGCTCAGCCAGGTGCTGTTCGAACGCTGGCGCGACGCCGACGAAGCGGTCGCCGCCTACGTGATTTCCCACCACAACCTGGCCGACGTGCACCTGCGGCTGAAACAACCGGAGGAGAGCGCCGAATACCTCTGCGCCATCCACGAACAGCTCCTGCGCTGCCTCGTCGACCCCCGGCTCAAGCCCGAGCTGCGCCAGGCCTGCCTGCGTCACAGCCGCCACAGTTACCTCGAGCTGCTGCACTTCACCACCGCGCATGGCGAGACGGCACGTATCCGCCGCCTGCTCAAGCGCAGCGTCCACCCGCCTGCTGCGCGTGCGCGCCAGGCGCTTCTGCATGAAGTCTCTCACCAAGGAGTTCACTGACATGCCACATACCCTTCCTGATCTTCCCTACGCCTACGACGCGCTGGAACCTCACATCGACGCCCAGACGATGGAGATTCACCACACCAAGCATCACCAGACCTACATCAACAACCTCAATGCGGCGCTCGAGGGCACCGAGTGGGCTGAAATCCCGGTCGAGCGCTTGCTGACGATGGTCCAGGAGCTACCGGCTGAAAAACGGGCGGCTGTGATCAATCAGGGCGGTGGGCATGCCAACCACAGCCTGTTCTGGACAGTCATGGCGGTCGACGGTGGCGGCATGCCGGAAGGCGAACTCGCCAAGGCGATCGACGAGCAGCTCGGCGGGTTCGAACAATTCAAGGAGGCCTTCACCAAAGCCGCGGTGTCGCGCTTCGGCAGTGGCTGGGCCTGGCTGAGCGTCACCCCGGAGAAGAAACTGGTGGTCGAGCACACCGGTAACCAGGACAGCCCGCTGATGAACGGCAACACGCCGATTCTCGGATTGGACGTCTGGGAACACGCCTACTACCTGCGCTACCAGAACCGTCGACCGGAATACATCAACGCCTTCTACCAGGTGATCAACTGGCCGGACGTGCAGCGGCGCTACCAGGCCGCCATGAGCTGACAGCAAGTACCTATCCATCGCGACGCCCCTGCATGACCAGACGTGGAGGCATTGCCGTCTGCTCCGTAGGGGCGAACTTATTCGCCCAGCTACCCTAGGTAGCTTTCACGCCATCTCGTAATTCGTGTAACGCCTGCAAGGCGTCAAAGCCCGCCCGTGCCGACGATCCTCAAGCCGCTCTGGCCGTTGCCCTGGCGTTGCACCTGGATTTGCACCGGGATGCGCTCGTGCATTTCGGCGACGTGCGAAATCACCGCGACCTTGCGCCCCTGGGCCTGCAAGGAATCCAGCGCGTCCATGGCGACTTGCAGGGACTCCGGATCGAGACTGCCGAAGCCTTCGTCGATAAACAGCGACTCGATCTTCAACTTGCTCGACGCCATCGAGGCCAGGCCCAGTGCCAGCGCCAGCGAGACGAGGAAGGTCTCGCCGCCGGAGAGCGAGTGCACCGAGCGCAGCTCGTCGCCCATCTCCGTGTCCATCACCAACAGCCCCAGCGGGCTGCCGCCGCGTTTGAGCCGGTAACGCCGGGCCAACTGGCGCAGTTGCACGTTGGCATGCTGCACCAGGAGGTCGAGGTTGTAGGCCTGGGCAATCTTGCGGAAGGCGCCGCCATCGCTCGAGCCGATCAGCGCGGCAATGCGGCCCCAGCGCTGGCTTTCAGCCGTGGCCTGGTCGATCTGCTGGCGCAGCGCCTGGCTCCCACTGCGGCGACGGTCATCGTCCAGTAGCGCGGCGCGGATTTCGGTGCTGCGCTGCTCGGCGCTGTCGCAGTCGGCCTGTGCGGCGGTCAACTGCAGGTTCAGCGTCTCGGCGTCCGGGGCGTCGGGTTGGCTCGCCTGGTGTGTGGCGAGTCGCTGCTCGCAGCCATCCAGCCGTTCACGGCAGCGGGTGAGCTGTTCGGTGTTGGCGCGCAGGCGCTCGCGTGCTTCGGTGAGCAGGGCATCGTCCAGCTGCAGCAGCTGTTCCAGCGTGGCATCGTCGATGTCCGGATGCGCGGCGCGCCAGGCGGTGAGTTCGTCCGCCAGCGCGCCGCGCTCGGCCAGGAGCTCGTCGCGCCGCCCGCTGCAGTTCTGCTGTTCGCCGGCGAGGCGGGTCAGTTCGACCTTTGCCTCGTTGAGTTGCCGGTCGACCTCGGCCTGCTGTTGCCGCGCGGCCTGGACGGCGCTGTCGAGCTGCTGCTGCCAGGCGGTGGCGCTGGGTTGCTCGCCCAGGCTGTCACGCAGACTCTGGCGGCAGGTCTGTTCGCGCGCCTGGAGTTCGGCAAGGCGGCTGGCGCACGCCTGATGCTGGTCGTGGCGGTGCCGCTGCTGGAGTTGTTCGCGCTCGAGCGCTGCTTCCCGCTGCTGCTGCTCTTCGAGGAGATGGCTGTGTTGTTCGAGCTGCTGGCGGCGCGCGTCGACCTGCGCATCCAGCGTCATGAAGCTGTCTGCGGGCCGGTCACGCCAGCCGGCGAGCAGAGGGGCGGGGACCAGGTCGGCGAACGCCGCGAGTTCTTCGTCGAGCCGCGCCCCGTCACGGGTTATAGCATCGCGCTGGGCGGCCAGTGCCTGGGTGGCCTGGGTGCAGGTGTCGCGCGCCTGTTGCCAGGCATTGAGCAGCGCTTCGGCGCGTTGCTGCAGGCCGAGCAGCTCGTGTTGCCGTGTGCCGGCCTGGGCTATTTCGGCCTTGAGTGCCGACACCTGCGCGTCGAGCCAGGCGTCACGGGTGGCTTCGGCCTGCTCGAGAAGTTTGGCGTAGGCGGGCAGGGCGGCGAGGCGTGGGGCGAGCGATGCCCGTTCTTCGTCGAGCTCCGCACGCTGGCGCACATTCTGCTTCAGGCCGGTCGAAAGCGCGGTGTGCTGGTCGCGCAGGGTCTGGAGCCGTTCATCCTGTGCCTTGAGCTGCTGCTGCGCCTGCGCCAGCTCGTGTTCGTCGTGGTCGTCCAGCGCGGCGAGCAGCGCCTCGCCATCGTGCCAGGGATGTTCGGTGCTGCCGCAGACGCTGCAGGGTTCGCCCGGTATGAGCGCGGCGCGCAGGGCTTCGACATTGGCGCTGCGGGCCAGGCGCTGGCGGTCGAGCACGCCTTGTACGACCTTGAGCGCCTTCTCGGCGTCGTCGCGCTCGGCTCGAGCCAGTTTGCCGGCTTCGGTCAGCGCCGCGAGCGCGCTTTGATCGCGGTCGTGCTCGACCTGCAGGCTTTGCCGGCGGGCGTCGAGTTGCTGTTGGCGCGACCAGAGCGTTTGCAGATTGTCGAGGTCGCGCTCGGTTTGGCGAGCGGTGTCGAGGCGGGCCGTCAGCTGCGCCAGTTGCTCGCTGACTCCGGTCTCGCCGCCAATCTGCGACTGCAGCGTGTCGAGCGCCTGGCGCGCCTCGGTCTGGGCTGTTTCGGCACTGCGCGCGGCGGCCTCCAGCGCGGGCAGCTCCTGCTGGCCCTGGTGCAGGCGGGCAGCAATCTGCACGGCCTGCTGCAACCGCGGACGGTAGCCGTTCCAGGCAGCGCAAAGCGGCTGCAGCGCGGCGCTCGCGGCGAGCGGTTCGGCGAGCGCGGCCAGTTGCGCCGCGGTGTGTTCCTGGCGTTCGTGCAATTGGGCCAACTGCTGCTCGCCGGTTTTTCGTGCGGCATCCGCCTGTTCGGCCTGGTCGTGGGCCTCGCGCAGGTCGGTGCTCAGGTGCGCGAGGCGTTCTTCCTCGCGGCGGGCATTGGCCAGCGCGGGCTCGGCGGCCTTCAGCGCCTGTTCGGCGGCCCGCAATGCTTCGGTGGCGGCCTGGCATTGCTGCGTGAGCACCGCGAGCCGTTGTTCGACGGCGCTGTGCTCGCGTTGGTGGCGGGCGAGGGTCTGCTCGATCTTCTCCAGCAGCGGCGGCAGTTCGCGGGCGCGGACGAAACGATGGCGCTGCGCCGCCAATTGCTCGAACAGCTCGAGAATGCGTCGGGCGTCGGCCAGGTCGTCCCGTTCCTGTTCGGTGGCGGCGAGGTGCTCCCGGGCGCTGTCGCGTTCGGCCTGCAGGCGGGCGAGGTCTTGCAGCCACTGGCGCTGCGTCTTGAGTTGCTCGAGCTGCTGCTGCAGGGCCTTGAGCTCGGCCTGTTGTTGCTGGTGCTCTGCCTCCAGCGCCTGGCGCGCTTCGGCATCCAGCGGCTCCAGGCCGCCGGCCTGCTGTTGCAGGTTGGCGAGGGTTTCGCGGGCGCGCTTGGCCGCTTCGAAGGCGGCCTGCCCCAGGCGGCTGTAGAGTCCGGTGTCGGTGAGCTTTTCCAGCAGGGTGCCGCGGTCGTTGTCGTCGGCCTTGAGGAATGCCGAGAACTCGCTCTGTGCCAGCAGCACCGCACGGGTGAACTGGGGCAGGGTCAGGCCGAGCTTGGCTTCGAGCAGCTCCTTGAATTCACGCTTCTTGCCACTGGCGAGCAACTGCTCGCGATCCAGGTCGAGCAGGCTCTGGCTGCTCGCCTGCAGGCGACCGTCGACCTTTTCGCGTGCGCGCTTGACCTCCCAGCGCGCACGGTAGCGGTGGCCGTCGACACCGACGAAGTCCACCTCGGCATAGCCGCTGGCGCAGCCGCGTCGCAGCAGATTGCGCTCGTCGCCACTGCCGATCTCGTCTTTGCCGTCCGGCACCTTGCTCAGCAGCGAGGCGCCGTCAAGCCGCGGCGTGCTGCCGAACAGGGCCAGGCACAGGGCGTCGAGGAGGGTGCTTTTGCCCGCACCTGTAGGCCCGGTGATGGCGAACAGGCCTGCGCTGGCCAAGGGTTCGGCGGTGAAGTCGATGACCTGTTCCCCGGCGAGCGAGGCGAGGTTCTTCAGGCGGATGGCGAGGATCTTCATTTGGTGTCTCCTTCGCCGCCTAGCTCGACGTTCTGCAGCAGGCTGGCGAAGTCATCCAGCGCCTGTTCGTCGGGCGGGTTGCCGAACTGCTCTTCCCAGGCGCGGGCAAAGAGTTCCTGCGGGGTGATCTGATCGAGGCCGACCAGCACGTCGGATTCGGCCTCGCCTCGTGCGCCCCGGTATTCGCTGGCGATGCGCACCAGCCGGCAGGCCTTGCCGGTGATGGCGGCCTCGATGCGCTGGCGCAGGTCCGGCAAGGGTTCGTCGAGCTGCACGCGCACTTCCAGCCAGGGCAGGTGTTCGGCGAACAGGCCCACCGGCGGCAGGGCTTCGAGCTGGCCGATCACCTCCGGCAGCGGCGCGCGGCCGATGCGGATCATCTCCACGGCGCGGGGCACGGGCAGCGCTTCGACTGTGTCGAGCCGGTCGCCCTCGAAGCTCACCAGCAACACCTGATGCGGGTAGTTGATCTCGCCGAACGAGAGCGGCAAAGGCGAGCCGCTGTAGCGGATGCGTTCCTGGCCGGCGACCTTCTGCGGTTTGTGCAGGTGGCCGAGGGCAACGTAGGCGATGGGTTCGGGGAACAGGCTGGCCGGCAGCGCCTCGGCATTGCCGATGACAATGTTGCGCTCGGAATCTTCCGACACCGCACCGCCGGCCATGTGTGCGTGGCTCATGGCGATCAGTGCCTGTCCGGGCTGCCGGCAGGCTTCGGCGGCGGCGATCAGGTGCCGATGGACATGGCGGATGCCGGCCATGTAATCCTCGCCCGCCTCGCCGCCGGTCACTTCCGCTGGCCGCAGGAAGGGTAGGGCCAGGCACCAACCCGCCACCTGGCCCCTTGCGTCATGCAGCGGCACCAGCAGGCGCTCGTGGTCGAGCTGGTTTTCGGCGATCCAGCTGATGCGGCCGATGGCATGGGCGTTGAGTCGCCTCATCAGCGGCCCCGGCAGCTCGATGCGTCCGCCGGAATCGTGGTTGCCGGCGATCATGACGATGTCCAGCTGCGGCAGCGCTTCGTGGGTGCGAACGATGAAGTCGTACAGGCGTTCCTGCGCCTTGAGCGGCGGGTTGACGGTGTCGAAGATATCGCCGGCGATGAGCAGGGCGTCCGGTCGATGCTGGACGAGCTGGTCCAGCAGCCAGGCAAGGAACTGCGCATGTTCGTAATCGCGGTCCTGGCCGTGGAGGGTCTGGCCGAGGTGCCAGTCGGAGGTGTGGATCAGGCGCATACGAGGAGTCTTTTGGGCGTTCGGTTGGAATTCACCGCAGCGTGGCGCAAACGGCAGAAGGCGGGCGAATAAATTCGCCCCTACAGGGGAGGGGGCGCCGGGGGGCGTCACGCGTAAAGCCAAGCTTTTAACCCCTGCAGATTTCTCACCTGGATCTGCTGCGCCGCCGCATTGGCCAGCACGGTGTTCGGATCGATCTGATACCGCTGGAGCACGTACTGCACCAGGGCACCGCGGGTGGCGACCCGGAGTTCGCCGTTCTGCATGCCGTAGTCGGTTTCGATGATTGCCTTCTGTTCAGGGTTCAAACGCACGTCCGGTTCGATGATCACATCCACCGGTGTGTTCCAGGCCTCGTCGTCCGCCTGGGTGTTGTCGCTCTCGTCCATCAGGTCCGGCTCGCCCCGGAAGCGACTGAGGACGAAGTCGCGATAGCCGCGGTTCTTCTCGCAATAGGCGCGTACGTGCCAGCGCATGCCGGTGAAGACGAGGGTGTGCGGTGTCATCACGCGGATTTCCACTTCCGGGTGGGCGAGGGAGACATACTCCGTTTCCAGGCGCAGCCCTTCGCGGCACGCCTTGAGGATCGGCCGCAGAACCTCAGGGCGGATGCTGCGGTCCGGTACGCGCAGCACTTCGGTATGCGCGTAGGCCACGGCCAGGCCCTCAATGTGCGGGGCGCGGTCGCGGTTCTGGTTCAACAGGTGGAGGTAGGCGCTGGCGCTGCCGTCGATGAACAGCGGTTCGAACTGTTTGCTTGGCCTGTAGCCCTTCAAATGACGGTCATATGTAAGGTTTTTCGGCGCATGCTCGTTGAGGTAGGTGTTGATGTCCTTCGAGGCCTGCTGCCGGCTGATGCCAAAGCTCTGCATCAGGTGGCCCGTGGTCAGGCGGCCTTCCCACCAGGCGATGGTCTCGATCAGGCGGTAGCGCAGAGCCAGGTCCCAGCGGATCTGGCTGATCGATTGCTTGCGTTTCATGGGGGCCTCGTCTGCTGGAAAACTTTACATGCGACTATCGGGTCGCTCGACGTGTCGCGCGAAGCTACATATATTCGGGGCGTACTTCAAGCGAGCGGAACGAGGAGGCACCATGGGCCTGATGCTGAATGCACTGCTGATTTCCACCACCGCTGTGGCGGCCATGGCCGTTCTGGCCTGGCTGGCCTATGGCATGAACGGAGGCAACTGATACAGGCGTCCGTCAGATGACGATTTGGTGTCGGGGCTACAGTCATCCGACGAGTGGCGGGAATCTCCCAGCGGGTTGCAGGGTCTTTGTACCAAGCCAAGCGCCAGAGATACCCATGAAAACCCTTTCCCGCCATCTCGCCGACAATTTCCCGCCTGATTACAAAACCCGTGTCGAGCCACAGGCCGACGGCTATCTGGTCGTACGAGTCGGCTACCCGATCAATGGCACCGAGGCCATTCGCATGGTATCGGGGCGCCAGGTGCAAAACGGCCTGCTGGTCGAGACCATCCTGGAAGACATGCGCAACGAGTTGGCCCGCCCGCAATAATCCTCGCTCCCTTCGTTCAAACCCCGCTCGCCTTGCCGCGCGTTTGCGTCGGCAGGTAGACCTCCGCCTGCAGGCCGCCCAGCGTGCTTTTGCTCAGCGCCAACCGACCGTTCCAGGCGGCCAGGATGTCCCGCACGATGCCCAGCCCGAGGCCATGGCCTTCGGCACGTTCGTCCAGACGAATGCCGCGCTCCAGCACTGCTTCGCGCCGGTGTTCGGGGATGCCGGGACCGTCATCCTCGACGCGGATCAGATAGCCGTCGGTGGTGCGCTCGATCCGTAGCGAAACGGCCGAACGGGCGAACTTGCAGGCGTTGTCCAGCAGGTTGCCGAGCAGCTCGAGCATGTCCTCGCGATCCCAGGGCAGGCGGCACCCCTCGGGGACCTGCCAACGCAGGTCCAGCTCGCGCCGGTGGATCATCTTCAGCGTCTCGAACAGCGCCGCCAGCTCGTCTTCGCAGTGGAAATAGCCGCCTGGCAACACCTCACCAGCAAGGCGGGCGCGGCCCAGCTCGCGTGAAACGCGCTGCTGGATCTGATCCAGTTGTTCGCGCAGGCCCGCCTGCAGTTCGGGCAGGGCGGCCAGTTCCTCGCGCCGGGTGAGGCTGCCGAGCACGGCCAATGGCGTCTTCAGGGCATGGCCAAGATTGCCCAGCGCATGGCGTGAGCGTTTGAGCGTGTCGTCGGTGTGCGCCAGCAGGTGATTGATCTGGTCGACCAATGGCTGCAGTTCCACCGGGGCACGAATATCCAGCTGCTGGCGCTGGCCCTGTTGCAGTTGGGCGATCTGCTGGCGGGCGCGCTCGAGCGGGCGCATGGCGAGCCTGACCGCGTAGCGCTGCAGCAGCAGGAAGACCAGCAGGGCGACGCCGACCAGGCCCAGCCCGCCGAGGCGCACCTGGGCGAAGCTCTTGAGAATGGGGGTGTAGTCTCGCGCCACGCTGATCGCGATCGCCTGGCCGTCGCGCCGGTACTCGGCGCGATAGCTCAGCAGGCGTTGCTCCTGCGGGCCGTCGACCAGCGCATCGGCCAGGCCATTGGCGGTCGGCCACTGGGGTTCGGCGTCCCACACCGAGCGCGACCGCCAGCTGCGATCCGGCAGGTCGATACGGAAATAGTGCCCCGAGAAGGCGCGCTGATAGCGCGGGTTGAGGCGGCTGGAATCGAGCTTGAAGCCTTCCCGCCCCTGCACCAGGGCCAGCAGCAGGCCCTCGGTCTCGGCCCGAAGGTCGCTTGCCAGGTTGCGCCTCAGCCCGGCTTCGAAGAGCCAGAGGCTGGTCTGGACGAGCAACAGGCCGACCAGCAGCAGGACCGAAATCAGCCCCAGGCTGAGGCTGCGCTGAATCGACTTCAAGGTGCGCCGCCGAAGCGATAGCCCTGGCCGCGGCGGGTTTCGATCAGCTCGCGGCCGAGCTTGCCGCGCAGGCGGTTGACGTGCACTTCGATGACGTTGGAGTCGCGCTCGGTTTCGCCGTCATAGAGGTGCTCGGCCAGTTGTGTCTTCGAGAGCAGCTGGCCGGGATGCAGCATGAAGTAGCGCAGCAGGCGGAACTCACCGGCGGTCAGGTCGATGTCCTGGCCGTCCTTGCTGCAGCGCTGCCGGGTTTCATCCAGCGACAGGCCGCCGGCTTCGAGCAGTGGCTGGTTGGCGACCCCGTGCGCGCGACGCAGCAGGGCCTGGATGCGCAGCAGCAGCTCCTCTGGGTGGAAGGGTTTGGTCAGGTAGTCATCGGCACCGGCCTTGAGGCCGTCGATGCGTTCGGCCCAGGAGTCGCGTGCCGTGAGGATCAGCACGGGTGTCGCCAGGCCCCGCGCGCGCCAGTCGCGCAACACCTCCAGCCCCGGTTTGCCGGGCAAGCCGAGGTCCAGGACGATCAGGTCATAGGGCTCGCTGCTGCCCTGGTAGTCAGCATCGCGGCCGTCGGCGAGCCAGTCGATGGCATAACCCTGGCGCGTGAGGCTGGCGACCAGCTCATCGGCAAGCGGCACATTGTCTTCGACCAGTAACAGGCGCATCAGTCTTCTTCGTCCTTGAGCAGGCGGCCGTCGCGCGCGTCGAGTTCGAGCTCGCGGGCGACGCCGTCGGCGGTCAGCAATTCGATTTCGTAGACGTAGACGCCATCCTCTTCTTCCAGTTCGGCCTCCAGCAGGCGCGCCGAGGATAACGTTCCATCGCGCGTTGCAGAAGGGCTTCCAGGGGCATGATCAGCCCCTCGCGGCGCAGGCGAAGGGCTTCATCCTGGTCCAGGTCGCGGCTTGCCGCCGGGGTGGCGGTAAGCAGCAGAGCCACGGGAAACGAGAGGAGAATGGCGCGGTGCATTAGTCGTCCTGATGGTCCTTGAGCACTTCGCCGGTCTTGGCATCGAGCTCCATGTCCCATTGCACACCTTTGGCGTCGCGCAGTTCAAGTTGATAGATGTGGCGACCGTATTCTTCTTCCAGCTCGGTCTCCTCGATGGTTGCACCGGGGTGCTTGGCCAGTGCCGCTTTGTTGAGCTTCTCGAAGGACTCGATGGTGCCGGCGTCGCGCAACCGCATCGCTTCATCCGGACCCAGGTCACGGGCCAGGGCCAGGTTCGCGCCCAGGGCGAGGGTGGCGGCGGTGAACAGCGTAGTCAGTGTTTTCATGGTGTGTATTCCTGTGTGGGTTTCGACGATTCACAGGTTACGGGGCATGCCTTACGCCAAGCTGAACGGGGCGACAGGGCCGGGCCGACCGCCGTTGGCAGCATCCGTGGCGCGCCGGTTGTCCAATGCGCGTACGTCCACCGATCACCGGAGGCCTGCCATGAAACCGCTGCACTGCCTGACGCTCAGCCTGTTGTTTTTCGCCCATACGGCCCTGGCGCAGGACCTGCTGAAGCCCACCGCGCCGGGAAGTTCTCCCTCGATCAACGGCGGGCCGGCGACCGAGATCGTGTCCGAACCCGTCATGCGGGCGACCGGCACCGTCGAGGCGACGGATCGAGAGGCGGGCACCGTGACCATTGCCCACGGCCCGGTGCCTACCCTGAAGTGGCCTGCCGCGACCATGGCCTTCCAGGCCCGGCGCGAGCAGCTCGAAGGCCTCGAAGTGGGCGATTCGGTCAGCTTCACCTTCCAGAGCGAAGGTGACGAGGCCGCGATCGTTTCCATCGAAACACGTTGATACCGGCCGCGCGGACAGGTGCCGGGCGGCGATGAACCTCTTTTCAAGCACGGCGCTCGAATTCATAGACGCCGTGTCAGCGGCGCGCTCGATAATCAGAAAGAGGATCACCGGATGTACAACAAGACGCTTACCGCCGCGCTCGCGATTGCCGTTCTCGGCGTGAGCAACATCGCCCTGGCCGACAAGCCCGGCGCCGACTGGATCACCCTCGAGCAGGCCGTGGAAAAAGCGAAGGCGGCGGGCTACACCACGCTGCACGCCATCGAAGCCGATGATGACGCCTGGGAAGGCGAAGGCATGAAGGCTGACGGCAAGGTCTGGGAATTCAAGCTCGATGGCCGAACCGGAGAGGTTCTTCGCGACGAGGAGGACTGAGCTCCTGGTGATGAGGCCGCCGTGCTCGGCGGCGGCTTGCATCACTCACCGGACCGGCCCTAGCGCCGGTCGTCATCCTTCTTGTGGCCCGGCAGCACCTTGCTCAGCGCCTGCTTGGCCGACTGCACGATGATGCCGCCTTCGTCCGGGTCGCCCTGCAGCAGCGCCGAGGCGTACTTCTTCACCTGCTCGAGCTTCAGGTGAGCGGGCAGCGGCGGGACATTCGGGTCGGTCTTGAATTCGATCAGCACGGGCCGATCCGCCGCGAAGGCTTCGTCCCAGGCGGCTTCGATCCGGTCCTCGCGATCGACATAGAGGCCCTTCAGGCCGATCGATTCGGCAAAGCGGTGATAGGGCACGTTCGGAATGTCCTGTGACGCCTCGAATTTCGGATCGCCCTCCATGACCCGCTGTTCCCAGGTGACCTGGTTCAGGTCCTCGTTGTTGAACACGCAGCAGATCCACTGCGGGTTCTGCCATTCCTTCCAGTATTTGGCCACCGTGATCAGCTCGGCCATGTTGTTCATCTGCATGGCACCGTCGCCGACCATGGCGACCACCGCGCGGTCCGGGTGGCAGAACTTGGCGGCGATGGCGTAGGGCACCGCCGCGCCCATCGAGGCCAGCCCGCCGGAGAGCGAACCCATCATGCCGCGACGCAGCTTGACGTCACGCGCGTACCAGTTGGCGCAGGAGCCGGAGTCGCTGGTCACGATCGCCCGGTCCGGCAGCCGCGGCGACAGCTCGAACGCGACCCGCTGCGGATTGATCGGATCGGCCGAGGCCATGGCGCGTTTCTCCAGGGTCTTGTCCCACTCGGCGCGGGCCTTTTCGATCGTCTCGCGCCAGGAGCGATCGGTCTTGTGCTCGAGCAGCGGCAGCAGCGCGCGAAGGGTCTCGGCCGCATCGCCGTGCAGGTTCACCTCCATCGGGTAGCGGATGCTCAGCATCTCCGGCTTGAGGTCGATCTGCACGCCGCGGGCCTGGCCTTCCTCGGGCATGAATTCGGCATAGGGGAAGCCGGAGCCGACCATCAGCAGGGTGTCGCATTCGGTCATCAGCTGATGGCTCACCTCGGTGCCGAGCAAACCGATGGCGCCGGTGACCCAGGGCAGGTCATCCGGCAGCGCGGCCTTGCCCAGCAGCGCCTTGGCGACCCCGGCACCGAGCTTGTCGGCCACGGCGGTTACCTCGTCGGCGGCGTGCAGCGCGCCGGCGCCGATCAGCATGGCGACCTTCTTGCCGGCATTGAGCACCTCGGCGGCGCGCTGGAGGTCGGCGTCGTAGGGGACCACCTTCGGCTTCACGTAGCCGATGCCGGAACGGAGCGTGCCGTGGGCGCGCGGTGGCTCGCTGTATTCCATCTCCTGCAGGTCGTTGGGCAGGACGATGGCCGTCACCCGGCGCTCACCGACGGCGATGCGCACTGCCCGGTCGATGAGGTGGCGCACCTGTGCCGGCGCGCTGGCCTGCTGGACGAAGGCGCCGGCGACGTCCTTGAACATCGAGACGAGGTCCAGCTCCTGCTGGTAGTGCCCGCCGATCGCGGTACGCGCTGCTGGCCGGTAATCGCCAGCACCGGCATGTGGTCGAGGCGGGCATCGTAGAGCCCGGTCAGCAGATGCGAAGCGCCCGGCCCCGAGGTGGAAATACAGACGCCCAGCCCACCGTTGAACTTGGCATCGGCCGCGGCCATGAACGCGGCCATCTCCTCGTGTCGAGCCTGGATGAAGCGGATCTTCTCGTTGGCGCGGTTGAGCGCGCCGAACACACCGTTGATGCCGTCGCCCGGATAGCCGTAGATCCTCCGTACGGCCCACTGGTAGAGGCGTTCGATCACGTAGTCACCCACTGTCATGGTCATTGAGCATCTCGCCTGGTCAGGTTTGGAATCGGTCGTGCCCCGACGGCACAGCTGTTCTTGTCTGGACCGGGCGGTTTCTTCAGGGTTCGTCGCCTTCGGCTGGGTGGTGTCGCCGTCGGTCAATGGCAGCAGCCGGCCGGCTCGCCGGGTTCGGCCGGCCAGGCGCGGCCGGTGCCGTCGACCCGGTCGTTGTGGCCGTACCGGTCGTGGTGGCGCACCCAGTCGGTGAGGTTGTGACGCGGGCCGGTCTCGTTGCGGCCGTGGGGCGTCATGTCCAGCAGGACGTAGCTGCCGAGAAGCTCTTCGGCGCCGCGGCCATAGGCGGAAAAGGTGTGAAAGATGCGCCCGTCGGGGTCGCGATAGAACACGCTGAACCCGGAAAGCTCCTCGCAGATGAACGGCTGCCAGGCGTAGTTGTAGAAGACCTTGCCGTCGACGATGTCCTGCGGCTCGAACGAGACGTGGAAGTCGCGGTTGAAGTGGCTGCCGGCCGATGACACCCAGCGGAACTGCCAACCCATGCGCCGGCGGAAGGCGTCGAGTTTGGCGAATGGCGCGCGGGACACGGCGACCAGGCTGACATCATGGTGTGGCAGGTGCAGCAGCGCGCCCTGTACATGGTCCATTTCGAACGAGCAGCCGACGCAGCCTTCATCCCAGGCCGGGGCGAACATGAAATGTTTGACGATCAGCTGGCTGCGTCCGTCGAACAGCTCGGCCAGGCTCACTGGGCCCTGTGCGTCATGGAAGCGGTACGCCTGGTCGACGGCTGTCCAGGGCAGCTCGCGCCGGGCTGCGGCAAGGGCGTCACGCTGGCGCGTCAGCGCCTTCTCCTGCTTCAGATGTTCAGCGTGAGCGGCGAGCCAGTCTTGGCGGGATAGGATCGGGTTCGTCATCGTCGGTCTCCGAAGGGTGCCGGGTGGATGGCACCCCTGAGGGCGCCTGGAAGATGGTCGAATGGCGGTGCGCGGGTTCGACAGCTTCGGTGCAGACGAGGCGACGGCCGGTCGCCGGCGACGACTGCGGTATCATCGCCGGCTTTGAACGATCCGGATGCCAGGCTCATGTCCGCTTCCAACGCGCGCAGTACGCTGCACCTGCCCCAGGGCGACTGGCCCACGGTGCTCGATTGTTTGTGCGCGCATTTCCCCAGCATCGACCGCACGACCTGGACCGACCGCTTTGCCCGCGGTCGGGTGCTGGACGCCAATGGCCAACCGCTGGCGGTCACGCACCCTTATCGGGTCGGCTTGAAGGTGCATTACTTCCGCGAAGTGCCGGACGAGCCGCCGATCCCCTTTGAGGAGCAGGTGCTGCATCTCGATGACCACCTGCTGGTGGCCGACAAACCGCATTTCCTGCCGGTGATGCCAGCCGGTGGTTACGTCAACGAAACCCTGCTGGCGCGCCTGTGCAAGCGCGTCGGCAATGCCGATCTGGTGCCGATCCATCGGATCGATCGCCTGACCGCCGGTCTGGTGCTGTTCTCGACCAATCCCGAGAGTCGCGGCCGCTACCAGGCGCTGTTTCGCGAGCGCAATATCGCCAAGCGCTACGAGGCGATCGCCCCGGCGCTTCCCGGCCTGGCGTTTCCACGTGTGGAGCGGTTGCACATGGTTGATGGCGAGCCGTTCTTCCTGATGAAGCGCGGCGACGGCGCGCCCAACAGCGAGACGCGTATCGAGGTGCTCGAACGGCGCGGGGCGCTCTGGCGTTATGCGCTCTATCCGGTCACCGGTCGCAAGCATCAGCTGCGCCTGCAGATGGCGACACTGGGGGCCGGCCTCTGCAACGACCCCTTCTACCCCGACCTGCTGGAGCGCAGTCGTCGTGACCAGGATGACTACACCAAACCGCTCAAGCTGCTGGCGCGTGGGCTTGAGTTCCGCGATCCGCTGAGCGGCGAACCGCGCCGGTTCGAGAGCCGGCTGCAATTGGACTGGTAGCGGCGCCGCCTCTTCCGAAACGTCCGCTGCGCCCGATGTCCTGGATCGCCCGCAAGTCGGCTCCTGCCTGGTTGCTCTGCATCTGCCAGCAGCGCCTGCTCATCACCCTGTAGGAGTCAGCCTGCGGGCGATCAGCTACAGCCCGAAAAGCCGGGGAATGCAAGCAAGGCTGCGGTAGATCTGGCTGTTTTCGAGACTTGGGCAGTGTTGTGCTTACTGCTCCGTTTTTATAGGCGTTAGCTTGCTGGCATTCAGTCGCACGGCACCTTTCCTTGCGGGTCCCAGTCGATATGTCTGTCCCAGGAACCGAAGAAAACGCCATGCCTGAAGGTCCATCCATCGTCATCCTTCGCGAAGAAGTCGCCGGCTTCACGGGCCGGCGAATCGAGCGCGCCGAGGGCAGTGCGGGGCTCGACAAGGCGCGGCTGGTCGGCCAGACGGTGCGATCGTTTCGTAGCTGGGGCAAGCACTTCCTCATCGAGCTGGACGAGGTTTCCCTGCGCGTCCATCTGCTGCTGTTCGGCAGTTATCGGATCAACGAACGCAAGGACACCGCCCCGCGGCTGAGTCTCCGGTTTCGCCAACGGCGAGCTGAATTTCTACGGTTGCTCGGTGCAGTTCATCGAAGGCTCGCTGGACAAGGCCTATGACTGGAGCGCCGACGTCATGAGCGACGCCTGGGACAGCCGGGCCACCCTGAAAAAACTGCGCGCGCGGCCTCGGCTGCTGGCCTGCGATGCGCTGCTGGATCAAACCCTGTTCTCCGGGTCGGGCAACATCATCAAGAACGAGGTGCTGTTTCGCACGCGCATCCATCCGCTGTCGCTGATCGGCGAGCTGCCGGCGGCCAAGCTTCGCGAGCTGACGCGTGAAGTGCGGACCTACAGCTTCGAATTCCTGAAGTGGAAGCGCGAAGGCACGCTCAAGGCGCATTGGCTGGCGCATACCAGGACCACCTGTCCGCGCTGCGGGATTCCCTTCGTTCGAGCCAAATCCCTGGGCCGCAGCAAGCGCCGCAGTTTCTACTGCGAGCGTTGTCAGAAGCGCTATGGCGACAGCGACGAGATCGCAGTCGAGGCGCCTGTTGCCGAAGCCTAGCGGCACCGGCGTTGTATGCTGCGCCGGGCCTGCGTTTTTCTTATCCGAGGTCGATTCTTCGATGCGTACCGCGCTGCTGTCATCCCTTGTCGCCCTGGTCGGGCTTGCCAATGCCAGCGAGCCGCGGCTTGCGTTGCAGGTCGGAGAGGCGACGCTTCAGGCCGAGTACGCGCGCACGCCGGCCGAGCGCGAACGTGGCCTGATGGAGCGCACCGAGCTGGCCGAGGACCACGGCATGCTGTTTCGCTTCGATGCGTTTCGCCAGCACTGCCTGTGGATGAAGAACACCCCATTGCCGCTGTCGGCGGCCTTCATGGACGAGCAGGGGCGGATCGTCGATCTGATCGACCTCGAGCCGCACAGCACGGCGATCCGCTGCTCCAAGGCGCCGGCCCGTTACGCGCTGGAGATGAACCGCGGCTGGTTCGCGCTCAATGGCGTCGAGCTTGGCGAGCAGGTGCAGGGCATTCCCGGTCTCTGAACGGCCCCGCGCTCAATCCAGCGGCAACTCCGTGGTGCGCTTCACTTCGCTCATGGCGATATGCGAGTGCGCCTCCTGCACGTGGGGGCGCTGCAGAAGGTGGTCACGCAGGAAGCGCTCGTAACTGTCGATATCGCGTGCCACCACCTTGAGCAGGTAATCCGACTCACCGGCCATGGTGTGGCACTCCAGCACCTCGGGATAACCCACCACCGCCCGCTCGAACTCGTCGAGGTTGCTGCGCCCGTGGGCCGAGAGCTTGATGTTGACGAACACCGTCATGTTCAGCCCGAGTTTCTTCGGGTTGAGCAGGGCGACCTTACGCTCGATCAGCCCTTCCTCCTGCATGCGATGGATGCGTCGCCAGCAGGGCGATTGCGACAGCTCGACCTTTTCGGCGATTTCCGCAGCGGACAGATCGGCGTTGTGCTGCAGCAGCAGGAGGATCTTGCGATCGATGCTGCTCAGAGGTGTGGACTGCATGGTCGTTCCTGTTTTGTTGTTGTTTGCGAATGGGTCATGCACAGAACCGCTGTTCTACCGCAAAAGTAGAAAGAAAATCTCTCCGCGTCACGGCCAGACTGTTAATCGACACGCGACGGTGGGGTGATCCCCTGCCGATCGCCAGCGTGGAGAAACAACCGTGCGGTTTCTCCATGACTGCGTCAGGCGGGTAGCGAACAACGCCACCCTGACTCCGATAACAACAAATTAGGAGCGCCCCATGTCTCTGGCCGAGATCCGTCTGGACGACAAGTACCGGCTTGCTACCGGTCATCTGTACCTCACCGGCACCCAGGCGCTGACCCGCTTGCCGATGCTGCAGCATCAGCGTGATCAGGCCCGTGGTTTGAACACCGGTGGCTTCATCTCCGGCTATCGCGGCTCGCCACTGGGTGGGCTGGACAAGAGCCTCTGGGAAGCTCGCGACTACCTCAAACAGAACGCCATTCACTTCCAGCCGGGCCTGAACGAGGAACTGGCCGCCACCGCGGTGTGGGGTAGTCAGCAGACCAACCTGTTCCCCGGTGCCAAGTACGACGGCGTGTTCGCCATGTGGTACGGCAAGGGGCCGGGCGTCGACCGCGCCGGCGACGTCTTCAAGCACGGCAACGCCGCTGGTGTGTCGCCCAAGGGCGGCGTGCTGCTGCTGGCGGGCGACGACCACGGCTGCAAATCCTCGACGCTGCCGCACCAGAGCGAGCATGCCTTCATCGCTGCCTCGATTCCGGTGCTGAATCCGGCCAACGTCCAGGAAATCCTCGACTACGGCATCATCGGCTGGGAGCTGTCGCGCTACTCCGGCTGCTGGGTGGCCCTGAAGACCATCGCCGAGAACGTCGATTCCTCCGCCGTGGTGGAAGTCGACCCGCTGCGCATGCAGACGCGTATCCCGGAAGACTTCGAGCTGCCCGAGAACGGCGTGCACATCCGCTGGCCGGACCCGCCGCTGGCTCAGGAAAAGCGCCTCAACCTGTACAAGATCTACGCCGCACGCGCCTTCGCCCGGGCCAACAACCTGAACCGGGTGATGCTCGATTCGCCGAATCCGCGGCTTGGCATCATCACCACCGGCAAGTCCTATCTCGACGTGCGTCAGGCGCTGGACGACCTGGGCCTGGACGAAGCGCTGTGCGCCTCGGTCGGCCTGCGCGTGCTCAAAGTCGGCATGAGCTGGCCGTTGGAGCCGGTCTCGGTGCACGAGTTCGCCCAGGGGCTGGACGAGATTCTGGTAGTCGAGGAGAAGCGCAGCATCATCGAGGACCAGCTCACCGGGCAGCTCTACAACTGGCCCGTCAGCAAGCGTCCGCGGGTGGTCGGCGAGTTCGACGAGCAGGGCCACTCGCTGCTGCCGAACCTCTCCGAACTGACCCCGGCGATGATCGCCCGGGTGATCGCCAAGCGCCTCGCGCCGATCTACACCAGCGACAGCATCCAGACCCGCCTGGCCTTCCTCGATGCCAAGGAAAAGGCCCTGGCCGCGCGCAGCTACAGCACCGTTCGCACGCCGCACTACTGCTCCGGCTGCCCGCACAACACCTCGACCAAGGTGCCCGAGGGCAGCCGCGCCTCGGCCGGCATCGGCTGTCACTACATGGTGCAGTGGATGGACCGGCGCACCGAGACCTTTACTCAGATGGGCGGCGAGGGCGTCAACTGGATCGGCCAGGCGCCGTTCACCGACACCCCGCACATGTTCCAGAACCTCGGTGACGGCACCTACTTCCATTCCGGCAGCCTGGCCGTGCGTGCGGCAGTGGCGGCTGGCGTCAACATCACCTTCAAGATTCTCTACAACGATGCCGTGGCCATGACCGGCGGCCAGCCCATCGACGGCGAGCTGCGTGTCGACCAGCTCAGCCGGCAGATCGCCGACGAGGGCGTCAAGCGTATCGCGCTGGTCAGCGACGAGCCGGACAAGTACCCGACCCGCGACAGCTTCGCGCCGATCACCAGCTTCCATCACCGCCGCGAACTGGATGCGGTGCAGCGTGAGCTGCGCGAATTCAAGGGCGTTTCGGTGATCATCTACGACCAGACCTGTGCCACCGAGAAGCGTCGTCGGCGCAAGCGCGGCAAGCTGGAAGACCCGGCCAAGCGCGTGTTCATCAATCCCGCCGTGTGCGAGGGTTGCGGCGACTGCGGCGAGAAGTCCAACTGTCTGTCGGTGCTGCCGAAGGAAACCGAGCTGGGCCGCAAGCGCGAGATCGACCAGAACGCCTGCAACAAGGACTACTCCTGCGTCGAGGGCTTCTGCCCGAGTTTCGTCACCGTGCATGGCGGCGGGCTGCGCAAGCCCGAAGCCGTGGCTGGCGGTATCGAGGCGGCCGCCTTGCCCGAGCCGCAGCATCCGTCGCTGGAGCGGCCATGGAACGTGCTGATCCCCGGTGTTGGCGGCAGCGGCGTGACCACCCTCGGCGCGCTGCTCGGCATGGCCGCGCACCTGGAAGGCAAGGGCTGCACCGTGCTCGACCAGGCCGGTCTGGCGCAGAAATTCGGCCCGGTGACCACTCACGTGCGCATCGCCGCTAAGCAGAGCGACATCTACGCGGTGCGTATCGCCGCCGGTGAAGCCGACCTGCTGCTGGGCTGCGACCTGATCGTCGCGGCAGGCGATGAATCGCTGACCCGCCTCAACGAGCAGATCAGCAATGCCGTGGTGAACAGCCACGAGTCCGCCACCGCCGAGTTCACTCGCAACCCGGACGCCCAGGTGCCCGGCGCGGCCATGCGCCAGGCGATCAGCGACGCGGTCGGCGCCGAGAAGACCCACTTCGTCGATGCCACCCGCCTGGCCACGCGGCTCTTGGGCGACAGCATCGCCACCAACCTGTTCCTGCTCGGCTTCGCCTATCAGCAGGGGCTGCTGCCGATCAGCGCCGAGGCCATCGAGAAGGCCATCGAACTCAATGGCGTTGCCGCCAAGCTGAATCTGCAGGCCTTCCGCTGGGGCCGTCGTGCGGTGCTAGAACGCGAGGCCGTGGAGGGGCTGGCGCGCCCAGTCGAAGTGGCAGAACCACTCTGTAAAACCCTGGAAGAAATCGTCGAGTGGCGCGTGGATTTCCTTACCCGCTACCAGAACGCCGGGCTGGCGCGCCGCTATCGCCAGCTGGTCGAGCGCGTGCGCGAGGTCGATACGGCGGACGACCTGGCGCTGTCCAGGGCCGTCGCGCGCTACTACTTCAAGCTCCTGGCCTACAAGGACGAGTACGAGGTGGCCCGGCTCTACAGCGAGCCGGAATTCCGCCAGCAGCTCCAGGCGCAGTTCGAGGGCGACTACAAGCTGCAGTTCCACCTCGCCCCGGCCTGGCTGGCCAAACGTGACCCCGTCACCGGCGAGCCGCGCAAGCGCGAGCTGGGGCCGTGGATGCTCAATGTGTTCGGCGTGCTGGCCAAGTTCCGCTTCCTGCGTGGCACGCCTCTGGACCCGTTCGGCTATGGCCATGACCGCAAGCTCGAGCGCGAGCTGATCGGCGAGTACGAAGGCACCGTCGAGTCGCTGCTGCGCGAACTCAAGCCGACCAACTACCGCACCGCGGTCGCCATCGCCTCGCTGCCCGAGCAGATCCGCGGCTACGGCCCGATCAAGGAGCGCAGCGTTGCGGCCGCCCGCCAGCGGCAAAAGTTGCTGATCGAGCAGCTCGCCGCCGGCGATGCAGAAACACCCGTGCGCCTGTTCCACTCCGCGGCCTGACCCGCCGCTGTAGGAGCAGGCGCACCTGCGACCGCCGTTCAAACCACGAGGCCGCGGCCGGTTCTGCCGGTCGATGCAACGCACAATTACAAGAGAGGCCCCCATGTCCGTCTTCACCCATCCTGATTTCGACGCCCACGAACAGGTCGTCTTCTGCCATGACCAGGCCAGCGGCCTGAAGGCGATCATCGCCATCCACGACACCACGCTCGGCCCAGCGCTGGGTGGTTGTCGCATGTTTCCCTACGTCAACGACGACGAGGCCCTGCGCGATGTGCTGCGGCTGTCGCGCGGGATGACGCTGAAATCCTCGCTGGCCGGGCTGAAGCTCGGCGGCGGCAAGGCGGTGATCATCGGCGACCCGCATACCGGCAAGAGCCCGGCGCTGCTGCACGCCATGGGCGATTTCGTCGATAGCCTCGGCGGGCGCTACATCACCGCGGCCGATTCCGGGACCGGTGAGCCGGAGATGCAGGCGTTCGCCCAGCGCACCCGGCACGTGATCGGTGCCACGCCACGGGCCACGCTCGACGGCAGCATCGCCAGCGGCGATCCGTCGCCCTCCACCGCGCTCGGCGTGTTCGTCGGGCTCAAAGCGGCGGTGCGCCACCGTCTCGGGCGCGATGACCTGATCGGCCTGAAGGTGGCGATCCAGGGTGTCGGGCACGTCGGTCTCGGTCTGGCTCGGCGCCTCAAGGAAGCCGGCGCGCAGCTCTGGGTGAGCGACATCTTCGACGCCAACGTGCGCACCGCCGTGGAAGAGCTTGGCGCCTGTGCGGTACGCCCGCACGACATCTACGGCCTGGACGTGGACGTGTTCGCGCCCTGCGCCATGGGCGGCATCCTCAACGCCGAAACCCTGACTACGCTGCGCGCGCCGGTGATCGCGGGCGCGGCGAACAATCAGCTGGCGAGTCCGGAAATCGGCGCGGAGCTGCAGCGGCGCAACTGCCTCTACTCGCCGGACTATGCGATCAACGCCGGCGGCATCATCGACGTGTACTACCAGCGCGTCGGCGGCAGCGCCTCGCAGTCGGACGCGCATATCCGCGGCATCGCCGACACCCTGCGGCAGATCTTCGAGCGCGCCGCCACCAGCGGCGAATGCACCTCGGTCATTGCCGACCGCCTGGCACTCGAACGGTTGCAGGGCGGCGAACAGCTGCAGGCCACGCCACATCGGCTGCATGCCTAGTGGCCTGGGCGGCTCGTTCGGCGGGCCGGCGTTGCGCGCGTCAAGGTGGCGGGGTGCTGGCCCAGTCATGACGCGTCGGGGCGGCCGGGCTCCGTACCGGGCATCCGATCCTGACCCAACGATCTGACCTCGCCGGCCGCTGCGCCCCGGCCGGTTTGATTCACCCGGACGGCTCGCTCGCCGTCCCGGACATTCCTGAAAACAACAACAAGCAGGAATCCGCAATGACTGAAAAAAGCCTTGCCGCCGGCTCGCTCGGCGGCACTTCCGCTCATGCCCAGCAACGCGCCACGCGCGGTCTCTGGTCCTCGCGCTGGGTGTTCTTTCTCGCTGCCACGGGTTCGGCGGTGGGCCTGGGCAATATCTGGAAGTTTCCCTACATCACCGGGCAGAACGGTGGCGGCGCGTTCGTGCTGGTCTATCTCGCCTGCATCCTCCTGATCGGCATTCCGCTGCTGATGGCCGAGGTGATGATCGGCCGGCGCGGGCGGCAGAACCCCGACGGCGCGGTGGCGCGGCTGGCGCGCGAGGCCGGCGCCAGCACCCGCTGGCGTGTCGCCGGCTGGCTCGGTGGGCTGACCGGCTTCCTGATCCTGAGCTTCTACCTGGTGGTGGCCGGCTGGGCGCTGGCCTACGTGCCGGCGACCCTCAGCGGCGGTTTCGCCGGGGTCAGCGGCGAGGCCAGTGGCGAGCTGTTCGGCGCGTTGCTCGCCAGCCCCCTGCGCCTGGTGGTGTGCGCCACGCTGGTATTGGCCGCGACCATGCTGATCGTCGGGCTCGGCGTGCGCGGCGGGTTGGAGCGCTCGCTGCGTTTCCTCATGCCCGGGCTGTTCGTGCTGATGCTGGTGCTGGTCGTCTATGCCGCCATCGAAGGTGAATTCGCCCAGGCGTTGCAATTCCTCTTCGTGCCCGATTTCTCCGAACTGACCGCCAAGAGCGTACTGATTGCGCTCGGCCACGCGTTCTTCACGCTCAGCCTGGGCTGCGGCGCGATGATGGTCTACGGCTCCTATCTGCCAGAAGGCACCTCCATCGCCAAGACGTCCGTTCTCGTCGCCTTGGCCGACACCGCCGTGGCGCTGCTGGCGGGAATGGCGATCTTTCCGCTGGTGTTCGGCAACGCGCTGGAGCCGGGCGCGGGTCCGGGGCTGATCTTCGTCACGCTGCCCATCGCCTTTGGCCAGATGCCGCTGGGGCAGGTGGTCGGCGGGCTGTTCTTCGTCATGCTGGTGATCGCCGCGCTGACCTCGGCCATCTCGCTGTCCGAGCCGAGCATCGCGTGGCTGACCGAGCGCTTCGGCATGAGCCGGCTCAAGGCGGTGCTGGTCAGCGGCGGGCTGCTCTGGCTGCTGAGCCTGGGCAGCGTCTTCTCGTTCAACCTCTGGGCGGACTATCAGCTCTTCGGCAAGACCTTCTTCGACACCCTGGATTACCTCACTACCAACTGGCTGATGCCGCTCGGTGGCCTGGGCACGGTGCTGTTCACCGGTTGGGTGCTCAAGGAGGCGACTGTCCGCGAGGCCATCGGCCTGCAGCGGGACGGCCTGTTCCGGGCCTGGTGGCTCTTGCTGCGTTTCGGCACACCGCTGGGGATCGTGCTGGTATTCCTGAACCTGGCAGGGCTGATCTGATGCCCATGCGACAGGCTGCCGCATCGGCCTGTCAGCAAATCGTTACGCCGCTGGGGCTGTCCGCTCTGCAGTGCTGCCGCTCCAGGCGCTGTAAAGAAATGCTGACGCAACGGAGGGCGGTAACGAGGCCGGCTGTTCCGGGACGCGCTTGTCGCCGCACGTGGGGTGGTTTGAGATGGCTCGGCCTGGCTGCTCGCCAGGCATGGACGTGCCACGGGGTGGGGTGCCGGGCAGACGACTGCCGGCCCGAGCCGCGCCTGGCAGGTATACAATGCGCGCCGTTTTGTCTGTGACCCTGCTGCGTACCGCGCAGCCGCGAGTCGGTCGCGCATCTTGCCGGGCGTCTGGAAGGCGCCTGGCGTGCAGCCTGCCGCTCGTCCCGGTGTTTCCGCTTTCACTCCGCCGTGTCACGAGCGCGGCGGGTTCGATTTCCGTCACAGATAACAACAAACAGGTGGCGCATGACCCGTGAAAAACCGAAGAACCTCTGGCTGTCCCGCTGGGGCTTCATCCTCGCTGCGACCGGCTCGGCCGTCGGCCTCGGCAATATCTGGAAATTCCCCTACATCACCGGCCAATACGGGGCGGCGCCTTCGTCCTGATGTACCTGGCGTGCATCCTGGCCATCGGCATTCCGGTGATGATGACCGAGATCGCCATCGGCCGCCGTGGCCGTGGCAGCCCCATCGACGCCATCGGCCGTGCGGTGCGGGAGAACGGTAGCAGCCCGCTATGGAAGGGTGTCGGCGGCATGGCGATGACGGCCGGCTTCCTGATCCTGTGCTTCTATGTCGTCGTGGCCGGCTGGGCCTTCGCCTATACGCTGAAGATGCTCGACGGCTCGCTCGCGGGCGGCTCGGTCGATGCGCTCGCCCAGGTGTTCGAGGCGCACAACGCCAATGCCCTGCAACTTGGCGGCTGGAGCCTGCTGGTGGCGCTGCTGACCTTGTGGATCGTCGCCAGGGGCGTGCAGGCCGGCATCGAGCGCGCCGTGCGCTGGATGATGCCGGGGCTGGCGATCATGCTGCTGATTCTGGTCGGTTATGCCTTCACCAGCGGCGGTTTCGACCAGGGCTTTGCCTTCCTCTTCAGCTTCGACACTTCCAAGCTCACCGGTGAGGCGCTCCTGGCCGCGCTCGGGCATGCGTTCTTCACCCTGAGCCTGGCGTCCGGCGCCATCCTCACCTACGGCTCCTATATCCCCGATGGGCAGTCCATCGCGCGCACCACCTTCATGGTCGCGATCGCCGACACTGCCGTTGCGTTGCTGGCGGGGCTGGCGATCTTCCCGATCATCTTCGCCAATGGCATGGACCCGACCGCAGGCCCGGGCCTGATCTTCATGAGCCTGCCGCTGGCCTTCCAGCAGATGCCGTTCGGCACGCTGTTCGGCGTGCTGTTCTTCGCCATGGTGTCCATCGCCGCGCTGACCTCGGCCATCTCGATGATCGAGGCCACCGTGGCCTACCTCAACGAGAAGCACGGCATCAGCCGCCTCAAGGCCGCGATGGGTGCGGGCGCGGTGCTGCTGGTGATCAGCCTGCTGGCGATGCTTTCGTTCAACCTGATGGCCGGCTGGACGCCGCTGGGCAAGAACTTCTTCGATTGGCTGGATTACCTGACCTCGCGCTGGATGATGCCGCTGGGTGGCATCTTCATCGTGGTGTTCGCCGGTTATGCGCTGCGCAGCGACATCATGCGCGACGAGCTCGGTCTGCCACCGTTGGGCTATGCGCTGTGGTTGTTCATGGTGCGTTACGTCTGCCCGGTGCTGATCACCATGGTCTTCCTGCACGCCCTCGGCTGGCTGGGTTTCGACCCGCTCGCGCGCTGGTACTGGATCGCCGGTGCCATTGGCGTGCTGACCGTGCTGGGCGAAGGCCTGCGTCCGCGGGTGTGGCCGGTGCTGGTCGGACGTAGCGCCTGAGCGATTCCCCGAACGAGGCGCCAGGGCAGGGCGGTCCTGGCGCCTTTCGTTTGATAGCCAAGGGCCATGCCGTTCGTCGGGTGGCATGGAAGGGCTTGCTGGAGCGCCCGTAATCCGGCGCTTGCGGGGCGTTCGATCAAGCGCCTCTGGCTCAAGATCGCCGGCCTGGGGCCGATACAAGGTCTCGTGCAGTGGACGCTCAAAGAGGCCAGGGATCGCCGTACTCGATCCAGACCTATCCGGACACGCGCCATGCCTAGCCGTCTCAAATTCAGCCACAAGATCCTTCTGGCCGCGTCATTGGTCGTGATCGCGACCTTCGCACTGTTTACGCTCTTCAATGATTACCTACAGCGCAACGCCATCCAGGCCAAGCTGGAAAGCTACCTGGACGAAATGGGCGATGTGACTGCCCACAATATCCAGAACTGGCTGTCCGGCCGTTTGGTGCTGCTGGAGAGCACCGCGCAGACCATCGCCCGCGACAGCTCCGGCCAGGCTGTCGAGGCGCTGGTGCAGCAGCCGGCGCTGAGCTCCACCTTTGCCTTCACCTACCTCGGCCGCAACGACGGCGAGTTCATCGTCCATCCGCGTTTCGAACTGCCCGAAGGCTACGATCCGCGCCAGCGCCCCTGGTACAAGGATGCCGTCAATGCCGGCAAGACGACCCTGACCGAGCCCTATCAGGATGCCGCTACCAATGAACTGATCATCACCGCGGCGACGCCGGCCAAGGCGGGCAGCCAGAACCTGGGCGTGGTCGGCGGCGACCTCAGCCTCAAGGTGCTGGTGGACATCATCAACGCCTTGAACTTCGACGGCATGGGCTACGCCTTTCTCGTCAGCGGCGACGGCAAGGTGCTGGTCCACCCCGATCAGAACAAGGTGATGAAGACCCTCGCCGAGATCTACCCGCAGAACACCCCGTCGCTGACCAGCGGCTTCAGCGAAGCCGAGCTCGACGGTCAGGCGCGCATCCTCAGCTTCAGCCCGGTGACCGGCCTGCCGTCGGTGACCTGGTACGTCGGCATCTCGGTCGACAAGCAGAAGGCCTATGCGACGCTCTCCAGCTTCCGCACCTCAGCCCTGGTGGCGGCCGTCATCGCGGTGGTGTTCATCCTCGTTTTACTGGGCATGCTGATTCGAGTGCTGATGCGCCCGCTGACCGACATGGGTCGAGCCATGGGCAACATCGCCGAAGGCGAGGGCGACCTGACCCGTCGGCTCAAGGTGGAGTCGAAGGACGAGTTCGGTGAACTGGCGTCCGCCTTCAACCGCTTCGTCGAGCGTATCCATGGCTCGATCCGCGAAGTGTCGTCGGCGACTCAGCAGGTCAACGAAGTGGCGCAGCGCGTGCTGGCCGCCTCCAACTCCTCGATGGTCAATTCCGACGAGCAGGCCAGCCGCACCAACAGCGTCGCCGCGGCGATCAACCAGCTCGGCGCGGCAGCCCAGGAAATCGCCCGCAACGCCGCCGACGCCTCGCAGCAGGCCAGCGGCGCCAGCCACCAGGCCGAGGGAGGGCGCAAGGTGGTCGAGCAGAACATCGAGGCGATGAAGCGACTGTCAGGCAACATCAGCGCGTCCTGCGCCCAGATCGAGGCACTGAACAACCAGACCGTGGGCATCGGCCAGATCCTCGACGTGATCAAGGGCATCTCCGAGCAGACCAACCTGCTGGCGCTCAACGCGGCCATCGAAGCGGCGCGCGCCGGCGAAGCCGGGCGTGGATTCGCCGTGGTCGCGGACGAGGTACGCAGCCTGGCTCATCGCACCCAGACCTCGGCGCAGGAAATCCATGGGATGATCGAGAAGCTGCAAACCGGCGCGCGGGATTCGGTGAGCACCATGACCGAGAGCCAGCGTCAGAGCGAGGCCAGCGTGGGCATCGCCAACCAGGCCGGCGAGCGGCTCGAGAGCGTGACCCGCAGCATCGGCGAGATCGATGCGATGAACCAGTTCGTCGCCACCGCGACGGAAGAGCAGACCTCGGTGATCGAGTCGCTGAACATGGATATCACGGAGATCAATACGCTCAACCAAGAGGGCGTGGAGAACCTGCAGTCCACGCTGCGGGCTTGTGGGGATCTGGAGCAGCAGGCGGCGCGGTTGAAGCAGTTGGTAGGGAGTTTCCGGATCTGATGCGGGGTTGATGAAAGGGCGCTTCGGCGCCCTTTTTCATTTAGCTGAGTTTGCCATCCGCGGCCGCTGCCCTGCATCCGTGGGACGCCTAGTTCTCTCGCGGCATCCATGCCGATCGCCCGCTGCGCAGCGATTCCATTAGGCCTGCTGAACGGGGCGTTTGGCGTTGTCTGGTAGTTCGGTGGGCAAGGATTCGGATTCGGGGGTTACCCCGATTGGCCGGGTGGCTGAGGCATTGGTTTCGCCCTGCTAGGCGAGTCACTTTTTCTTGAGTGGCCAAGAAAAAGTAACCAAAAAGAAGGCCACCCCCGCATCCGGGTTTTGCTTCGCAAAACTTCCCTCCCTCCGGCGCCGCTCCGGGGCCGGCGCGAAGGGACATCCATGTCCCATCGCGCCTCGCTCGGCATCCATGCCTCGCGTCCCCCTGCGCAGCACCTGCGCTCGGCCTTCTGAAGGGGGATCGGGTTCGAGCCGTCTGCAAGTTTGAACAGCGAAACAAATGCGCATTGCTTGTTTCCAGACGCTCGGACCAGCAGGCGACACCGAATGCCCTATCAGGAGGGAAGTCGAGCGCAGCGAACCGGGGACGCCTAGTCCGGATGCAGGGGCAAGCGTTTTTGCTTACTTTTTCCCGGCCGGGTAGGTGCGTTTGGAAAAAGTGAGTCGCCCGGCAGGGCGAAACCAATGCCCCAGCCATCCCGGCCAACAGGTGTAAACCAGATGACTCCAGCCCACTAAAGCTTCGCAGCCAAGGCCACTTCTACAACAGCGCACTGCGCAGGGCTCTCGAACTTGCAACAGTCTCGTCGTAGGCCGGCATTACGGCTCGTCACGGTGCCGAGTTCGTGGCAGCGGGTGACCGCGGCCTCGGCGCCACGCCCACCGGTTGACCCATTCCCCACCCCCATGGTCGAGATGAAACCAAGGCCCACCAATCTCGGGCCACCCGATCACAGGAGACCCTCATGAAAGTCCTCATCGTGCTCACCTCCCATGACAAGCTCGGCGATACCGGCAAGCCCACCGGCTTCTGGCTCGAAGAATTCGCCGCGCCTTACTACGTATTCAAAGATGCCGGTGCCGAAATCGTCCTGGCCTCGCCCAAGGGCGGACAGCCGCCGCTGGATCCGAAAAGCGATGCGCCGGATGCCCAGACCGAGATGACCAAACGCTTCAAGAACGATTCCGAGGGGCAAGCGCTGCTGGCCAACACCCGCAAGCTGGATGAGGTCTCTGCAGCGGACTTCGATGCGGTGTTCTACCCCGGCGGCCATGGCCCGCTGTGGGACTTGTCGGGCAATCCGACCTCGATCGCGCTGATCGAGTCGTTCATCCAGGCGGGCAAGCCGGTCGCGGCGGTCTGTCACGCACCGGCGGCATTGGTCGCGGTGCGCGGTGCGGACGGCGAATACCTGGTCAAGGGCAAGCGCGTCACCGGCTTCACCAACACCGAGGAAGCTGCCGTGCAGCTCACCGAAGTGGTGCCGTTTCTGCTGGAGGACAAGCTCAAGGAAATCGGCGGTGACTACAGCAAGGGGCCGGACTGGTCGTCCTACGTGCAGGTCGACGGGCTGCTGATCACCGGCCAGAACCCGGCGTCCTCGGAAGAGACGGCCCAGGAGCTGCTCAAGTCGCTCAAGGCGGGCTGAGCGCGTTCAGCCCGCCAGTCCGGTCGGCCAGGTCAGGCTGTTGGCCTGGCTGCAGCGTTCGAACAGCGGCTTGCTGAACAGGTAGCCCTGCATCAGACGGATGCCCAGGTCGTGCAGGGCGCTACATTCGTCCGGGGTTTCGACGCCTTCGGCGATGACCTCGATCCCCAGCTCGCGGCAGATGCCCACGGTGCCGCGGACGATTGCCTGGCGCGAGCGGCTCTGGTCGATACCGCGGATCAGCTCCATGTCCAGCTTGATCAGATCAGGCTGGAAATCGGCCAGCAGGTTGAGCCCGGCGAAACCCGCACCGAAATCGTCGATGGCGGTGAGAAAGCCGATGCGCTGGTATTCGCGAAAGACCTCGGTCAACCATTTGGCATCGCTGATGCGCTCACCTTCGACGGTCTCGAAGATGATCCGCTCGATAGGAAAACCGTGCGCGCGGGCGGCCTCGAGGGTGGAGCGGATGCACAGTTCGGGGCGGTAGATGGCGTTGGGCAGGAAGTTGATCGATAGCCGGCTCTGCATGCCGAGTTTGGCCGCCGTCTTGATCGCCTTGATCCGGCAGGCCTGGTCGAAGCGGAAGCGGTTATCGTCGGTCACGTTAGCCAGCACACTCGGCGCCGGCTCTCCCGCCACACCGCGCACCAACGCTTCGTGGGCGTAGACGTCGCGGGTGTGGATGTCGACGATCGGCTGGTAGGCGTAGCTGAAGCGAAAACCCAGGCGCTCACCACTGGCGCAGCTGGCGCAGGCGCCGTGTTCGCTGGCGGGGTGGCAGGCGTACTGGTCTGGGGCTGGGTTACCGCAGGTGTCGCGTTGTGTCATGGCAAGCTCGTCTGAAGCGGTGGCTGGAGCGTAGCGGCCGCGTTGGCGGGGGCTGGAGCCCACTCGTCACCCGACTGGCCAGTCACGTCGAAACGGATCTATCAAGCATAGTAGGCCAGAAGCCCCTTCGAAGTGATGGCAATTTGCTATGACTTGATGTGGCCGGAAGAGTTCCGGCCCCGGATATCAGCCGGGCAGGGCGCATCGGGTGCCGATGCGCCCTGCCGGCTTTCAGGCCGTGACTCGCGCGATCGCGGCGGCCAGCTGATCCAGCCGCTCGGCATCGAGCCCCGCAATGTTGGCGCGACCGCTTTCGACCAGGTACACCGAATCCTCGCGGCGCAGGCGCAGCACCTGCTCGGCGGTCAGGCCGGTGTAGGAGAACATCCCGCGCTGCTGCGCGATGTGCGCGAAGCGTTCGGCCAGGCCATGCGGCGCGAGCGCATCGACCAGCCCCTGACGCAGCCCGGCAATGCGCTCGCGCTTGGCGGCGACTTCCTGCTGCCAGAGCTGGCGCAGTTCGGGGTTGGCGAGAATCATCGCCACGACGGCCGCGCCATGCGAAGGCGGCGTGGACCAGAGGTTGCGCGCCACCGAGGCGAACTGGCTGCGCACGTCGATCAGCGATTCACCGCAGGCGGCTACCACGATCAGCGCGCCTGTGCGCTCGCGATACAGGCCGAAGTTCTTCGAACAGGAACTGGTGATCAGCACTTCCGGCAAGGCGTCGACGAACAGGCGGACCGCCCAGGCGTCCTCGTCCAGCCCGTCGCCGAAGCCCTGGTAGGCGAAGTCGAACAAGGGCAATAGCTCGCGCTCGCGAACGATGTCCAATACCTGCCGCCAATCGTCCCGGCTCAGGTCGTATCCGGTGGGGTTGTGGCAGCAGGCATGCAGCAGCACCACGTCGCCACGAGGGATGCGTGACAGCGTCTCGAGCATCGCCGGCACGTCCAGCCGATTCGCGGCATCCACGTAGGGGTAGTGCTCGACCTTCAGCCTCGCCGCGGCGAACAGGGTTTCGTGGATCGGCCAGGTCGGGTCGCTGAGCCAGAGGCTGCGGCCGGGCAGGCACTTGGCGAGGAAGTCGCCGACCAGCCGCAGCGCGCCGGTGCCGCCGGGCGTCTGGGTGCAGCCGGCACGTTTGTCTACCAGGGCGGGCGAGCCTTCACCGAGCACCAGCTGCAACAGCTGTTCACCGAACAGCGGATCGCCATGGCCACCGATGTAGCTTTTGGTCTGCTCGCTGTCGATCAACCGCTGCTCGGCCTGTTTCACCGCACGGGGATGGGCGTGAGGCCCAGGGCGTCCTTGTAGACGCCCACGCCGAGGTCGAGCTTGGCCGGGTTCGGGTCCGCACGATAGGCATCGAGCAAGCCGAGAATCGGGTCGCCGGGCACCCGTGTGACCGTTGCGAAATGCTTCACTTGCGGCCCTCGGCAGTCTTGGCCACCTCGTCGGTGCGTGCGGCCATGATGAAGTCGTTGCGGTGCAGGCCTTTGATCGAGTGGCTCCACCAGGTGACGGTCACCTTGCCCCATTCGGTGAGCAGGCCAGGGTGATGCCCCTCGGTTTCGGCGATCTCGCCGACGGCGTTGGTAAACGCCAGGGCGTGCTTGAAGTTCTTGAACAGGAAGACCTTCTCCAGCTCCATGTGGCCGTCGCGGGTCTCGATGTTCCAGTCGGGAATCTGCTTGATCAGCTCGGCCAGTTCCTCGTCGGAGACCTTCGGTGCGTCGGCGCGGCAGGCTTCGCAGTGGGCTTGGGTCAAAGCGGTCATGGTCGGTCCTTGTAGTGAGGTTGATAAGAGTTAAGCAGCGTAGCGTGGACAACGCCGCAGGCTTGTCCACGCGTGGGCTCGGTCCGCGGTTTGCCTGCAGGCCTATGCGCCGATCGGTCGAAACGACCGGCGCCGCCGCGAGACGTCGTCGTGGCCGAACCGACGCGTGGAAACTGCTTCGCAGTTTTCCAGCCTACGCCGCTTTCGGTGGGAACTTCGGCTGGTGCAGGCCCAGGCGCATCGCCTCGTGCACCATGCCCATGATGTCCTGGTGGGCCACGTCGAACAGCCGCTTGAGCTCGGGCAGGACGAAGTACACCGGTTGCAGGATGTCGATGCGGTACGGCGTGCGCATGGCTTCGATGACGTCGAACGGCTGATGTTCGGGCGCATCGGAGAGGCAGTAGAGCGTCTCCTTCGGCGAGGAGAGGATGCCGCCACCATAGATGCGGCGGCCGGCCGGCGTGTCGACCAGGCCGAACTCGATGGTCATCCAGTACAGGCGCGCCAGGTAGACGCGCTCTTCCTTCGTCGCCTTCAGGCCGAGCTGGCCGTAGGTGTGGGTGAATTCGGCGAACCAGGGGTTGGTCAGCAGCGGGCAGTGGCCGAAGATCTCGTGGAAGATGTCCGGCTCCTGCAGGTAGTCCAGCTCTTCCGGGGTGCGGATGAAGGTGGCGACGGGAAAGCGCTTGCTCGCCAGCAGCTCGAAGAAGGTCTGGAAGGGGATCAGCGCCGGAACGCGCGCGACCTGCCAGCCGGTGGTCGCGCCGAGCACGCGGTTGATCTCTTCCAGCTGCGGGATGCGGTCATGGGGCAGGGCGAGCTGCTCGATGCCGTCCAGGTATTGCTGGCAGGCGCGTCCGTCGAGCAGTTTCAGCTGCCGTTCGATCAGGGTCTGCCAGACGGCATGCTCGGCCTCGGGGTAGTGGATGTAGCCGTTCGCGTCCGGTTCGCGGGCGACGTAGCGGGTGGTTTTCATCTGGACCTCCTGAGCGGGTGGCCGCCTGAGTCTTTGTTGTTATCGATGGCTCATCTGACCGCGCCGCGGCGGCCCTGGCGAGCCACGTCGCGGCCGCGCCGCGCGCTGGGGTTGTGGTAGGCCTGTAATGAAAACCTTACGGCTTGCGCCGTTGCCGCGAATATCACCTTGCTTGGCGGGCTGGCTGTCAAATAATCTTGACGAAAATCGACGGCGGGCTGCAGAAAGTCGCCGCTTCGCATAACAACAAGACAAGGCACCTTGCATGCGTATCAAGATTCTCTGCCAGAACCGCGTCGGCATCCTGCGTGACATGCTCGAACTGCTCGTCGACTACGGCATCAACGTCGCCCGTGGCGAGGTTGGCGGCGAACACGGCAATGCCGTCTACCTGCATTGCCCGAACCTGATGAACCTGCAGCTGCAGGCCCTGCGCCCGAAAATCGAGGCGCTGCAGGGCGTGTTCGAGGTGCGCAAGGTGGGCCTCATGCCCAGCGAGCGGCATTCGCTGGAGCTCAATGCGCTGCTTGGCGCGCTGGAGTTTCCGGTGCTGTCGATCGACATGAGCGGTGCCATCGTGGCGGCGAACCGCGCCGCGGCCCAACTTCTCGGCGTGCGGGTAGACGAAGTGCCGGGGATGAGCCTGTCCCGCTACGCCGAGGACTTCGACCTGCCCGCCCTGGTGCGCGCCAACAAGGCGCGGATCAACGGTTTGCGCGTGACCATTCGCGGCGACGTTTTCCTGGCCGACATCGCCCCACTGCAATCGGAACATGACGACAGCGAGGCGCTCGCCGGGGCCGTGCTCACCCTGCATCGTGCGGACCGCGTGGGTGAGCGCATCTATAACGTGCGCAAGCAGGAGCTGCGCGGCTTCGACAGCATCTTCCAAAGCTCCAAGGTGATGGCGGCGGTGGTGCGGGAGGCGCGGCGCATGGCGCCGTTGGACGCGCCGCTGCTGATCGAGGGCGAGACCGGGACCGGCAAGGAACTGCTCGCCCGTGCCTGTCACCTCTCCAGCCCACGCGGGCAATCACCGTTCATGGTCCTCCACTGCGCCGGGTTGCCCGAATCCATGGCCGAGACCGAGCTGTTCGGCTACGGCCCCGGTGCCTTCGAAGGGGCGCGCCCCGAGGGCAAGCTCGGCCTGCTGGAGCTGACCGCCGGCGGCACGCTGTTTCTCGACGGCGTGGGGGAGATGAGCACGCGCTTGCAGGCCAAACTCGTGCGCTTCCTGCAGGACGGTTGCTTCCGCCGTGTCGGCAGCGAACAGGAGGTCTACCTCGATGTGCGGGTGATCTGCGCGACCCAGCTGGACCTCTCCGAGCTTTGCGCGCGGGGCGAGTTCCGCCAGGATCTCTACCACCGGCTCAATGTGCTGTCCCTGCACATCCCGCCGTTACGCGAATGCCTCGACGGGCTGGAGCCGCTGGCGCTGCACTTCATCGACCAGGCCAGCCGGCAAATCGGTTGCGCGCTGCCCAGCCTGTCCGCCGAGGCCCTGGAGCGGTTGGCCGGGTATCACTGGCCGGGCAACGTCAGGCAACTGGAAAACACGCTGTTTCAGGCGGTGTCGTTGTGCGACGGCAAGCTGATCAGGCCGGAACATATCCGTCTGCCGGACTACGGTACGCCGCCGCCGCTGGGCAACTTCTCGCTCGAAGGCAGCCTGGACGAGATTCTCGGCCGCTTCGAGAAGGCCGTGCTGCAGGACCTCTATGCGCGCCACCCCAGCAGCCGGCAATTGGGCAAGCGGCTGGGCGTTTCGCATACCACGGTGGCGAACAAGCTGCGCGATCATGGCATCGGCAAAGAGGGTTGATCGCTATGGGCGGATAGCTGCCCAAATGCAACATCGACCTGTAGGAGCCAGCTTGCTGCCGATCAGACGTGACGCTGAGCTGTGTCTGATGTGACGAGGATCGCGAGCAAGCTCGCTCCTACGAAGGGCAGCGAGCAAGTTCGCTACGAAGCGCCGCGAGCCGTCCCGCGTCCGCTTAATGAACCGCCTGGGTCACCGCGTCGATCAGCGCCTGCAGGTCGATCGGCTTGCGCAGGTGCAGGGTGAAGCCGGCGGCCTTGGCCTTTTCCACGTCGCGCAGGGTGCCGTAACCGGTCAGGGCGATGCTTGGGGTATGCCGATTGGCGCCCTGCTGGCGGATGCTGGCCATCATCTTGTGCCCATCGATCTCGGGCATGCCGATGTCGGAGACGATCACGTCGAACTCGTTTTGCGTGGCGACCTCGATACCGCGTGCGCCGCTGTCGGCTGGGGTGACGACCGCCCCTTCGCTTTCCAGGAGTTCGCACATGGTTTCGAGGATGTCCGGCGAGTCGTCGACCAGCAGGATGCGGATGCCCGTCAGGCCGCCGTTCTCGCCGCCATTGGCCGACTCGCTCAGTTCCAGTTCGGCCTGCAAATGAATAGGCAGCCAGACGCTGAACCGCGCGCCGCGACTGATACCTTCCGAGTGGGCCTCGATGCGGCCGTTGTGCGCTTCGACCAATTGCTTGACCAGCGCCAGTCCGATGCCCAGCCCGTGCTTGGAGCGTTGGGCGTGCTGCATCTCGGCCTGGCCGAACATGTCGAAGACCTTGGGCAGGAAGTCGGCGCTGATGCCCCTCGCCGGTGTCGATGACGTCGAGGCGGGCCAGGTCACCCTCGCGTTCGAGCTGCATGCAGATGCGCTCGCCGCCCTTGGTGAATTTCCAGGCGTTGTTCAGCAGGTTCCAGATGATCTGGTCCAGGCGTGTCGGATCGGCTTGTACGTAAACCGGCTGTTCCGGTTTGTATACGTCGAAGGTCACGTTCTCGGCCTGTGCCAGCGGGGCGAACACCGCCTCGATCCCGCGCAATACGTCCTGGTAGTTCAGGGTCGAGAACTGCAGCTTGAGCTTGCCGGTACGGATCCGCGAGACGTCCATCAGATCGTCGATGATGCGCGATTGGCTGCGCACGGCGTTCTGGATCGACTGCGTCGCCTTGCGCAGGTTGGGGTTGTTCTTCGCGACCTGAGAGCGGGCAACCAGGTCGGTATTGAGCTGGATGAGGTTGAGGGGGTGCTTGAGCTCGTGCGATAGCACGGCGAAGAACTGATCCTTCTGCAGGTTGGCGGCCTGGATGCTCTCCAGCTCGCTTTGCTGCGCGGAGCTGCGCTGACGCTCTTCGGTGAGGTCGCGAGCGATCTTGGCGAAGCCGATGACCTTGCCCGTGCCGTCCACCAGCGGGTTGAGCAGGCCGCTGAGGAAGCAGCGACTGCCATCGCGGCGGGCATGCCAGCGCTCGTCCGTGGCTTGGCCGTGTTCGAGCGCCCGCTTGCGCTCGGCCTCTGGAACGCCGGCCTGTCGATCCTGTTCGGTGTAGATGATGTCCACCGTCTGGCCGAGCACTTCGGTTTCGCGGTAACCCAGAATCAGCTCGGCGCCGCGGTTCCAGTTGGTGACCAGGCCGTCGCAGTCCAGCGTGACGATGGCGTAGCCCTTGGTGCTCTGCGCCAGCAGTTTGAGGTGGGCTTCACCGGCGCGTAGCTCTTCCTCGGCCCGGCGCCGGTCGGTGATGTCAATGAAGGTCAGCACGGCGCCTTCGATGCGGTCGTCCAGCGTGCGATAGGGCAGGAAGCGCGCCAGGTACCAGTGATTGGTCTCGCGGTTGCGCACTTCGCGCTCGACCAGGTGCAGCTCTTCGAAGGCTTCGGCGGCGTCCTTGGCCAGCAGCGGGTAGTCCAGCCGGTGGGTGATGTCGAACAGCGAGCGGCCGGCATCGTTGCCGATCACATTGAAAATGTCCTTGGCGCGCGGGGTGAACCACTTGATGCGCATCTTGCGGTCGACGAAGACCGTGGCGATGTCGGTGGAGGAGATCAGGTTCTGCAGGTCGTCGTTGATCTTGCTGGTCTCGTCGACCTTGGTCTTGAGCTCGTAGTTGACCGTGGTGAGCTCTTCGTTGATCGACTGCAGCTCTTCCTTGCTGGTTTCCAGCTCCTCGGTGGCCGAGTGCAGTTCCTCGTTGATCGCCTGCAGTTGCTCGTTAGAGGCGCGCAGTTCCTCGGTGGAGGTTTCCGAGTGCTCCATGGTGATCTGCAGGCGCTCCTTGGTGTGCTGCAGTTCCGCCTCCAGCTGGGTCAGCACGCTGTTCTTGGTGTCCGGCTCTTCCAGCGTGCTGCTGTCCATGCAGGCTTCGACTTCATCGAAGAGCACCAAGGTGTAGTCGCTGCCGACTTCGTTGTCGCGGAACGGGCGCACCACCATGTTCACGTAGTAGCTGCGGCCGTCACGTTCCAGGCGCACGCGGCGCGCCTCCACGCTCTTGCCGGTATGGCTGGCCTGGTACAGCGCGGTACGCAGTTCGAGGCGCAGCTGCGGGTGCACCAGGGTCGTCAGGTTCAGCGAGGGTTCGCCGCCGACATAGCGCAGGAAGTTTCCGGCGCGGTCGGACATGTGCACGATCTCCGCGTCCTGATTGACGATGACGCTCGGCGGTGCGTACTGCTCCAGCGCGCGCTGGTGGACGTCGGCAAAGGAGAACTTGCGGTGGCGTCGGTGCGGCTCGCTGAACGGCGGGCGCGGCGGTGTGGTGAGGGTGAAGCCGTGCACCGGGCCGATGGGGGCGCGGCGCTGGGATGTGCCCACTTCCTTGGCGCGGTAGATGCGGTTCTTCTTGTCCACCGCGGTGAACAACTGGCTGCAGACGTCGGCGGTTTCGGAACTGCCGAGAAACAGATACCCGCCGGGGTTGAGGGCGAAGTGGAACATGCGCAGCACTTCGATCTGGATGTCGCGGTCCAGGTAAATCATCAGGTTGCGGCAGGAGATCAGGTCGAGCCGCGAGAACGGCGGGTCGCGCAGAATGTTGTGGCGGGCGAAGAGGATCCGCTCGCGCAGCTCCTTCTGCAGGCGCAGCTGGTTCTGTTCCTTGACGAAGTACTGGCGCAGCCGGGCCGGGGTGACGTCGGTGACGATGGCCTCGGGGTAGACGCCGGCGCGTGCGGTTTCCAGGGCGCGGTCGTCGATGTCGGTGGCGAACAGCTGGGTCTGGATGTCGACCTTGGCACCGCTCGCGACCGCCTGGTCGGCCAACAGCATGGCCAGCGAATAGGCTTCCTCGCCGGTGGAACAGGCCGCCGACCAGATGCGCAGGGTTTTGTCGTCCGTGGCGAGCTTCTGCTCGAACAGCGCCGGGAGGATGTCGCGTTCCAGCGCCTCGAAGGCCTCGCGGTCGCGGAAGAAGTTGGTCACGCCGATCAGCATGTCGGCCAGCAGCGCCGGGGTTTCCTCCGGGCTGCCCTGCAGGTAGCGGGCGTAGCTGGGCATGTCGGGCACGGCGTTGACCTGCATGCGCCGCTCGATGCGGCGCAGCACCGTGGCCAGCTTGTAATGGCGGAAATCATGACCGGTGCGGGTGCGCAGCGCAGCGAGGATTTCACGAAGCGCCAGCTCGTTGGGCTTGGACTGGGTCTGCGCCTGGACGTACTCCATATCGCCCGGCACCGCCGCGGTGTGCTCGCTGCCTTCGGGCGAGGCAACCGGGCGGAACTGCTCGAGCAGCGTTTGCATGTTGCGGCGCAGTTCGACCAGCTTCTGTGCGATGTCGGCCACCGGCAGAACGATGTCGACCATCCCGGTTTCGATGGCGCTGCGCGGCATCGAGTCGAACTCCGCGTCGCCGGGTTCCTGCGCCAGGGTGATGCCGCCCTGTTCCTTGATCCGCGACAGGCCCACCGAGCCGTCGGCGCCGCTGCCGGACAGCACGATGCCGATGGAGTGGGTGTGATGGGTGTCGGCCAGGGTACGGAAGAACAGGTCGATGGCCACCTGCGAGCCGCGCTCGCGCTGCGGCTCGTCCAGGCGCAGGTAGCCATCGTTCATCGACAGGTCCAGCGCCGGGGGAATCACGTAGATGTGGTTGCGCTCGATGGGCGTCGGCTGGGTGACCTGCCGCACCGGCATGCGGGTCACCTTCTGCAGGATCTGGTCGGCCTTGCTCTCGTGCTTGGGCGAGAGGTGCATGATCACCACGAAGGCCATGCCGCAGTCGTTCGGCATGCTTTCGAACAGGGTCAACAACGCCTTGAGACCGCCCGCCGAAGCACCGATGCCGACCACTGGAAAATTCAGATTGCTTCGGGTCAGGTTGCTGTTCTTCGGCCTGGACGGCTCGGGGCTGGTGCTCATTGAATCCTCGGCGTTTATTGGGGCTATTTTCCAGCGGCACAATGGACTGACAGCGAAACAGGTCAGGGAATCCACCAACCCGTCGCCGTGCTGCCAAACGGATGATAAGGCTTTGTGAAGGTGAATACCCAACCGCACCGGAGCCGGGCGGGTCAGCACTCGATGATGTTCACCGCGAGGCCGCCGCGAGCGGTTTCCTTGTATTTGCTCTTCATGTCGGCGCCGGTCTGGCGCATGGTGCGGATCACCTTGTCCAGCGAGATGAAGTGCCGGCCATCACCGCGCAGGGCCATGCGCGCGGCGTTGATCGCCTTCACCGCGCCCATGGCGTTGCGCTCGATGCAGGGGACCTGCACCAGCCCGCCGACCGGGTCGCAGGTCAGCCCGAGGTTGTGTTCCATGCCGATCTCGGCGGCGTTTTCCACCTGCTGCGGCGTGCCGCCGAGCACTTCGCACAGCGCGCCGGCGCCCATCGAACAGGCCACGCCCACCTCTCCCTGGCAGCCCACCTCGGCGCCGGAGATCGAAGCGTTCTCCTTGTAGAGGATGCCGATGGCGGCGGCGGTGAGCAGGAAGCGCACCACGCCGTCCTCGTCCGCGCCGGGGACGAAGCGCATGTAGTAATGCAGCAGCGCCGGAATGATGCCCGCCGCGCCATTGGTGGGCGCCGTGACCACGCGCCCGCCGCTGGCGTTTTCCTCGTTGACCGCTAGCGCATAGAGATCGACCCAGTCGAGCACGTTGAGCGCATCGCGCAGGTTGGCCTCGGGGTGTTCGCTGAGCTGGCGATACAGGCCCGCCGCGCGGCGGCGCACCTTGAGCCCGCCGGGCATCACGCCTTCGGTACGGCAGCCGGCCACGACGCAGTCCTGCATCACCTGCCAGATGCGCAGCAGGCCGCTGCGGGTCTCGGCTTCCGGCCGCCAGACGGCCTCGTTGGCGAGCATCAGCTGGCTGATCGACAGCCCATGGGCGGCGCAGTGCTCGAGCAGCTCGGCGGCACTGCGGAAGCGGTAGGGCAGGGGCGTGCGGTCCTCGACGATGCGGTCATGGCCGGCGGCTTCCTCGTCGACGACGAAACCGCCGCCCACCGAGTAGTACTCGCGGCTGCGCAGTTGCAGGCCGGCGGCGTCGAAGGCGCGGAAGATCAAGCCGTTGGGGTGGTAGGGCAGCGGCCGGCGGATGAATTTGAGGTCCTCGCGGATCACGAAGCGCAGCGTCTTTTCCCCAAGCAGGCGAAGCGCGTCCTCCTCACGCATCCTGGCCAGGCGCTGCGGGATGCTGGCGGTGTCTACCGTCTCGGGGTGTTCGCCTTCGAGCCCGAGCAGCACGGCCTTGTCGCTGCCGTGGCCCTTGCCGGTGGCGCCGAGCGAGCCGTACAGCTCGACCTTGATTCCTGCGGTCGCCTCCAGCAGCTCATCACGCCTGAGCCCCTCGGCAAAGCGCAGTGCGGCGCGCATCGGCCCGACCGTGTGAGAGCTCGAGGGGCCGATACCGATCTTGAACAGGTCGAATACGCTGAGGGACATGCAGGGCTCCGAGGCGGGCAGACGCTAGACAAGCCTAGACCCGAAAGCGTACGTGCAGTTGCCACCTGCAGGCAAAAGAGCGTCGCCGCCGCAAAATCCTTCGTTTCGCTAGGTCTTGAGGCTGAAGCCCGAACCGCCCCAGGGGTTGGCTTCCAGGCTGTTATGCACGGCGGTGGCCGCCTGCGCCGCCTGGCCGATGGCGACGCTGATCTGCTTCAGTCCGAGGGTCACATCGCCGATCGCGTAGAGGCCCCGCAGGGAGGTCTGCATTCGGCTGTCGACGTCGATGCCGCCGCATTCGTCGCATTCGAGCCCGAGCTGCACGGCCAGGTCCGAGCGATATCGAGCGCCCAGGCTCGGGTAGATGATGTCGAAGTGGTGCCACTCACCGCCGCAGGTCAGCAGCTCGATACCGGTGTCGCAGGGGCGCAGCGATTCGACGCGGTCGCTGATCAGGCGGATGTCGTAGTGCTGCGCCAGGGCAATGGCCTGCTCGCAGGCGTTGGGCTCACCATGGACCACTACCGTCACGCTGTCGGTAAAGGTGCGCAGGAACACCGCGTGAGTGATGGCATTTTCCGCTTCGCCGTAAACCGCCACCTTGTGCCCGTCGACCTCGTAGCCGTCGCAGATGGCGCACAGGCGCAGTTTGCCGGCACCGATGGCCTGCTCCACGTCAGGCATGTCCGGCAGGGTGTCCTCGATGCCCGTGGCGAGGATGATGCGTCGGGCCACGCAGTGGCGGTCACCGTACTGCACGCTGAACCCTTCGGCGTGCGGCTCGATACGCTCGACCCGGCCCTGCTCCAGCCGCGCGCCATAGCCGCTGGCCTGCTCGCGCAGCCGGGCCAGCAGGTCATTGCCGTTGATGCCCGGTGGAAAGCCCGGGTAGTTGTGCGAGCGCGGGATCCACGATGCACGGCTCGAACCCGCGTCCACCACCAGGCAACTGCGGCGAAAGCGTGCCAGATAGAGCGCGGCGGTCAGGCCGCCCGGGCCGCCGCCGACGATCAGGCAGTCGATCGCGGGCAGGTCTTTCGGGGGCGTGGCATGAATGTCAGACATGGCGATCGGGTCGTGGCAGTGTGTTGCCTGTAGAAGTGACGGCCCGTTCGAAAGTTTCCATTGTCCGATGAGCGCGAGGTCTCGTTTTGAACGACCCGTCGCGCTCAAACCCTTGTGCCAGAGCCTCTGATGACGAACACTGCGGCCCGCTGACCGATGGGTCCTATCCGTACCCAGCGGTCATCGCCATTCCAATAAAGACCAGCGCGCGACCGCGTCGCCGTACCTGGTCACCTCGCAACACCTTCACCGCGTGCCACACCCGGCGCCGGTTGAACCATATCCGATTGCAATACACCACTCGAACGGGGCTCACGAGGCGCCGTCTCAGGTCTATTTCCCGTGGGGGTAGAAATGTTCAAGTCGTTGATTGTGGCGCCCTGTACGGCGCTGTTGCTGATGCTGGCGCCACTGGCTGTCGAAGCCGCAGAGCCCATCGTGATCAAGTTCGCCCATGTGGTTGGCGATGACACGCCCAAAGGCAAGGGCGCCCTGTTGTTCCAGAAGCTGGTGCATGAGCGGCTCGCCGGCGAGGTGAAGGTTGAGGTCTACCCAGATTCCTCGCTGGTCGGTGACGCGGACGAAATGCAGGCGCTGCTCGACAACAAGGTGCAGATGCTGGCGCCGTCCTTGTCCAAGTTCACCGAGTTCTCGCCGAAGCTCGAAGTCTTCGACCTGCCGTTCCTGTTCGATGACGAGGCCGCCGTGGCGCGCTTCCAGAAGCGCGAGACGAGCCGCGAGCTGCTGCGCTCGATGGCGACGCGCGGGATCTACGGCCTGGCGTACTGGAACAACGGCCTCAAACAGCTTTCGGCGAGCCAGCCGTTGCGCAACCCCGACGATGCCGCGGGTCTGGCCTTCCGCATCCAGCCCTCGCCGGTGCTCGAGGCGCAGTTCACCGCGGTCGATGCCAAGCCCGTCCGGCTGCCTTTCGCTGAAGTTGCCAAGGCCATGCAGAGCGGGGCGGTGCAGGGCACAGAAGGCCCCTGGTCGAACATTCGCGGGCAGAACGCGGGCGTCAAGCAGAGCTATGTCACCGAGACCAACCATGGCGTGCTCAACTACATGCTGGTGACCAATTCGAAGTTCTGGACGGGCATCCCGTTCGCGGTGCGTTCGGAGCTGGACAACATCATTCTCGAAGTGACGCAGACGGTGAACGCGGAGGCGGCCGCCATCAACCAGCGCGAGCGCGAGCGACTGCTGGCCAGCGGCAGCACCACACTGGTCACGCTAACACCCGAGGAGCGCCAGGCCTGGCGCGAAAGGATGCAGCCGGTGTGGAAGACTTTCGAGGCGCAGATCGGTGCCGACGTGATGCGCGCCGCGCTGACCGTCAACCGTCGCTGACGGCGCGGGCGCCGGAGCAATCCGGCGCGACTCCGGCTCGGCCCCAGCGCCGGAGCCAACCCCATCGCGGCCGATCACTGCAAGCCCTTCCGGTGCCTCGTTTTGAGAGCTGGTTGGGGTTTCCGGACTTGTGCCGGGCTCGGTGATGGCGAAGACTTTCCCCCGGTTGGCTTGGGTTTCGACCGCCAACCTCATATCGATAAAGGCCAGCCGCCGACCGCCGCAATCGGGTTGATCTGGCCACCCAGAACGCAGAAGAAACGGACCGGCTGTGCCAATGCAGCCCGGCCCTGTCGCCATTGATAAACCACTCGAACGCACTCACAAGGTGCCTTCGGGATTTTCCCGTTGGGGGTCAGATGTACAAGTCTTGTGTTGCTGCGGTGCTCGCAGCCCTGTATTGGTTGAGTGCCCCGGCGAGCGCCGCCGAGGGTGAACCGATCGTCATCAAGTTTGCTCACGTGGTGGCAGACGACACGCCCAAGGGCAAGGGCGCGCTGATGTTCCAGAAGCTGGTAGAGGAGCGCCTCGCCGGCAAGGTGAAGGTCGAGGTCTACCCGAACTCGACGCTGGTCGGCGATGCGGACGAGATGCAGGCGCTGCTCGATGGCAAGGTGCAGATGCTGGCACCGTCGCTGTCGAAATTCGACAAGTACACCAAGAAGCTGCAGGTGTTCGACCTGCCGTTCCTGTTCGATGACGAGGCTGCGGTGCAGCGCTTCCAGAACCGTGAGACGAGCCGCGATCTGTTGCGCTCGATGGCCGATTCGGGGATCTACGGCCTGGCCTACTGGAACAACGGCCTGAAGCAGCTTTCGGCCACGCGCGCGCTGGTCAATCCCGAAGACGCGGCGGGTTTGGCGTTCCGTATCCAGCCCTCAGCCGTGCTCGAGGCCCAGTTCAACGCCGTGGGCGCAAAGCCGGTCCGGCTGGCTTTCTCCGAAGTGTACAAGTCGCTGCAGAGCGGTGTGGTGCAGGGCGCCGAGAACCCCTGGTCGAACATCGTCAGCCAGAAGATGAACACCGTTCAGCCGTTCATCACCGAGAGTAATCACGGCGTGCTCAACTACATGCTGGTGACCACGTCCAAATTCTGGATGAGCATGCCGTTCGCGGTGCGTTCGGAACTGGAGAACATCGTGCTGGAGGTTACCCAGACGGTGAACAAGGAGGCGGCGACGCTGAACCAGCGCGACCGCGAGCGCATCCTGGCCAGTGGCACCAGCAAGCTGATCACCCTGACCCCGGAGCAGCGCCAGGCCTGGCGCGAGAAGATGATGCCGGTGTGGAAGGCGTATGAAGCGGACATCGGTGCCGATGTCATCCGCGCGGCCATGACCGTCAACCGTCGTCGCTGATCGTTACCCCAGGCGCTCGCCGGCATAGCAGGTCGGCGAGCTCTGGTCCCCCGCCGCTCCAACGCCTCCTCCAGCCACTCGGCCAGCACCTTCGCATTGTTGCGTTGCTCGTCCCGGGCGGCGTAGATCAATGTCAGCACGCCTCGCTCTGCCTTCTCCAGCAATGGCCACCAGTATTCGGGGTGCGCAGCCAGCTCGTTTCGATAGGCCTGCCTGAACGCCGCGAAATCCATTTCCTTCGATTTGAATGCCTGCCGCAACGCCGTCGACGGTGCGACTTCGGCCAGCCAGGCATGCAGTGGCAGCAGCTCCTTGCGACGATTGCGTGGCCATAGCCGATCGACCAGCACGCGGTAGCCGTCGCCGGGCTGCGCGGCTTCATAGGCGCGTTTGCACTGGATCATGTCATCCCTCCGGGTTGCAACAGTGAGCATAGAGCCGCGAACCCGACCCTGGTTCGCCCCGGCGCCTGCGACACTGCCGAGCTTGAATGAGCGCGCCGCTGTGGCATGGTCACAGCGTACCGACCCAATCTGCTGGAAGAGGCGCCGAGATGAGCTATTCCCTGTTGCATGTCATCCATTTGTTGGCGGCGATCTTCTTCATCGGCACCCTGTTCGTCGAAGTGATGCTGCTCGGCCAGGTGCGCCAGCAGCTTGGGACACAGGTGATGCAACCCGTGGACAAGGCCATCGGGGCGCGCTCGCGGGTGGTGCTGCACTGGGTGGTGCTGTTCGTCTACGGCGCCGGGATCGGCCTGGCCTGGTATCACCGGCAGGCCCTGGCGAACCCGTTCGCCAGCAGCTTCGCGACGCTCTTGTCCCTGAAGATCCTGCTGGCCCTCGGCGTGTTCATCACCTTCGGGCTGGTCGCCATGCTGTTGCGGTCCGGGCGCATGACCCCGGCGCGCTATCGGCGCATCCACTGGGCGATCTTTGTGCAGATGATCGGCATCGTGCTCCTGGCCAAGGGCATGTTCTACGTGCATTGGTAGCCTTGCGTCGCGCTACCACGCTGCTAGCGGCTTGGGTCTGGCGATCGGTTGTGCCCATCGGCGCTGCCCCTAGCAGATCAGCCGATTCAGGCCATGATTCCGGTCAATAGTAACGGCGCGTTTCGTAAGCCTGATGGCGGCCGATTCAGCCGCGTTAGGCTCGTTTGGTTCCCTCGGCGCTCGGCTTATGGTGCGCCCATCCAGGCCTGCCGCAACCCGAGGTTCACATGCATTTCGCCTACAGCCCACGCGTCGAGGCGCTGCGCCAGCAGTTGCTCGCCTTCATGGAGCAGTACATCGTGCCGCGCATCGGCACCTGGCATGCGGAGGTCGCCGCCGGGCAGTACCCGGTGTCCTTCATGGAGGACCTGAAGGCGCTGGCGCGGGAGGAGGGCTTGTGGAACCTGTTCCTACCTTCGCTCGGCGAAGACGAGCCGGGCACAGGGCTGAGCAACCTGGAATACGCGCCGCTGGCCGAGATCATGGGGCGCGTGCACTGGGCCTCCGAGGTGTTCAACTGCAATGCGCCGGACACCGGCAACATGGAGCTGCTGCACCTGTTCGCCACGCCCGAGCAGCGCCAGCGCTGGCTCGAACCGCTGCTGAACGGGGAGATCCGCTCGGCCTTCGCCATGACCGAGCCGGACGTGCCGTCCTCGGATGCCACCAATATCCAGACGCTGATCCGCCGCGACGGCGACAGCTACGTGATCAACGGGCGCAAATGGTTCATCACCAACGCCTCGCACCCCAACTGCAAGCTCCTGATCGTCATGGGCAAGACCGATCCGGACGCCGATACCCACCAGCAGCAAAGCATGATCCTGGTGCCGTTCGACACGCCCGGCGTCGAGCTGCTGCGCAACATTCCGGTGATGAACCACATCGCCCCGGAAGGCCATGGCGAACTGCTGCTGCGCGACGTGCGGGTGCCAGCGAGCAATCTGCTCGGCAAGGAAGGCGACGGCTTCATGATGGCCCAGACGCGCCTCGGGCCGAGGCGCATCCACCACTGCATGCGTTCGATCGGCATGGCCGAGCTGGCGCTGGAACTGATGGTCGAGCGCTGCCAGGAGCGCAAGGCGTTCGGCCGCTACCTGCACCAGTACGCCAACATCGGCGACTGGATCGCCGAGTCGCGCATCGAGATCGAGCAGGCGCGGCTGCTGGTACTCAAGACCGCCTGGATGATCGACGAGGTCGGTGCCAAGGCCGCGCGCAAGGAGATCGCCATGATCAAGGCATTGGTGCCGCGCATGCAGACCAACGTCGTCGACCGCGCCATCCAGGTCTACGGTGCCATGGGCCTGACGCCGGATACGCCGCTGGCCGACATGTGGACCGGTGGCCGCGCCCTGCGCTTTGCCGACGGCCCGGATCAGGTGCACCTGCGCAGCATCGCCAGGATGGAAATCAAGGCCAGCGAGGCCACGCGCGGCGCGACGGTCCCCTACCTGACGCCGCCCGGTGGCAGTAGGACGCCGTGATCCGAGGTGTGACGTTCGGCGAAGGCAGAGCTTCGGAAGCCCGTTTCCCTCTCGCGGGACCGCATCTGTAGGCGCTAGCTTGCTGCGATTCCGCATGGAGCGGATCGCCAGCGAACTGGCTCTTACGGTCGAGGTGGGGCGGTGCTGTGGCCAAGGGTTTTCCCATCACGGTCGCTTCTTGCAGAAGCGAGCTTGCTCGCGATCCTGGGATTCCGCGTGGCGTGGATCGCCAGCAAGCTGGCTCCTACGGTCGGGGGGCGCGGTGGAACGGGCTGGTAGCTTGATATGGCTCAATGGAACCACCCACTCGGGGCCGAGCTTGATATCGGTCAAGGAGAGGCGAGGGTGGCGCTTCCTACCATGGCGCCACATCCAGCCTTGAAGTGGGCCGAACATGAAGCCGCATACCTCTTTCCTCATTGGCGCCGCTTGCGCGTTGGGGCGTGGTTTAGCGCTATGGCTGGGGCTGCTGGTGCTGATCGCCCCGGCTCAGGCGCAGGAGTATGAGGTTGGACGTCAGCGCATCGAGCACTTCTTCCCGCAGGCGGAGATATCCGAGCCCGAGGGTGAGTTCCGGGTTCGCACACTGAGCCGCGACGGCGAACCGCTCGGCTACGCCTACCAGAGCATCGATGTCGTCAACATCCCAGCTTATTCCGGCAAGCCGATCAACCTCCAGGTACTGCTCGACCCTAAGGGCGTCATCGTCGATGCCTACGTGCTCGAGCATCATGAGCCGATCCTGCTGATCGGCATTCCCGAGGAAAAGCTTCACGCGTTCAATACCCACTACCAGGGCATTCACGTCGATCAGCGAGTGGTCATCGGGCGCTCCGGTGACGAGCAGGCGGTGACCATCGATGCGGTGACCGGTGCGACCGTCACGGTGATGGTGGTCAACGAGATCGTGATGCGCTCGGCCCATGCGGTCGCTGCGTCGCTGGGGCTGGTCGAGGACAAGGCCGGCGCCGGGCAGAAGCCGGCCAGGATACGTAACGACCTGTACCAGCCCGCCAGCTGGGGCGAACTCGCCGGCAACGGTGCGATTCGCCGCCTGCACCTGACCCGCGCCCAGATCGACGCCGCCTTCAAGGGCACCGAGGCCGAGGGCATCGACGAGGCATCAGCCGACGAAGCCGAGCAGACCTTCATCGACCTCTACGCCACCGAACTCAACCCGCCGACCATCGGCCGCAACCTGCTCGGCGACCATCAGTACCGCTTCCTGATGGATGCGCTCAAACCGGGCGAGCATGCCATCGGCGTATTCGGCAGCGGCAAGTATTCCTTCAAGGGCTCGGGCTACGTGCGCGGCGGTATTTTCGATCGGGTCCAGTTGCGCCAGTTCGGCGACACCATCAGCTTTCGCGACCTGGATTTCCAGCGCCTCGATGACGTTTACGCCGAGGGCATGCCGGCCTTCGACGAGATGGCCATCTTCATCGTCCGCGAGCACGTGGCGTTCGACCCCGGCTCGCCCTGGACGCTGGAGTTGCTGGTGCGTCGCCAGACCGGCCCCATCGCCAGCGTGTTCACCAGCTTCGAACTGGATTACCAGATGCCCGAAGCCTACCTCGAGCGGCCACAGCCGACCGCCGAGGAACTGGCTGCGGCCGAGGAGGCCGGCCGGCCCATGTGGCTGAACATCTGGTATCAGAAGAGCTTTCAGATTGGCGTGATCATCACGGCGCTCCTGCTGCTGACCGTCATTCTCTTCCTGCAGGATTCGCTGAACCGGCGTCCCCGCTTCCTGCACTGGCTGCGGCGCGGCTACCTGATCTTCACCGTGATTTTCATCGGCTGGTACGCGCTGGGCCAACTGTCGGTGGTCAACGTGCTGACCTTCGTTCATGCGCTGTTCCAGGACTTCCGCTGGGAGCTGTTCCTCACCGACCCGGTGATCTTCATCCTCTGGACCTTCACCGCGGCGAGCATCCTGCTCTGGGGCCGCGGCGTGTTCTGCGGCTGGCTGTGCCCCTTCGGTGCGCTGCAGGAGCTGGTCAACGAGGCCGCGCGCAAGCTCCGCATTCCGCAACACGAGCTGCCGTTCGCCGTGCATGAGCGGCTCTGGGCAATCAAGTACATCGTCCTGCTGGTGCTCTTCGGCCTCTCGCTCGAATCCATGATGGCCGCCGAACAGGCCGCCGAGGTGGAGCCGTTCAAGACGGCCATTACCCTCAAGTTCGACCGCCAGTGGTGGTTCGTCGCCTACGCCGTGTTCCTGCTGGCGATCAACCTGTTCACCCGCAAGCTGTATTGCCGCTACGTCTGCCCGCTGGGGGCGGCGCTGGCAATCCCCGCAAAGTTCCGCCTGTTCGACTGGCTCAAGCGTCGCAAGGAGTGCGGCGACCCCTGCCAGCTTTGCGCCAAGGAATGCGAGATCCAGGCGATCCATCCAGACGGGCACATCAATGCCAACGAGTGCCACTACTGCCTGGATTGCCAGATGACCTACCACAACGAAAACAAATGCCCGCCGCTGATCCTGAAGAACAAGCGCAGCAAACGCGCGAAGAAGGCACCAGCCGCACCGCAGTTGATTCCCGTGCATGTGGTGGAAGCCGAGTGAGCGCGTTGCGAATCGCTCGAAACCGCTTGTTTAGAAATGTCCCAAAGGAGCAGAACCCATGAGCGACAAAGAGGTTAAGAGCAATCCGAATGCGCCGCAAAAGCCCGGGCTGAGCCGCCGTAACTTCCTCGGCGCTAGCGCCCTCACCGGTGCGGCGGTGGCAGCGACGGCGTTCGGCGGCGCAGTGATGAGCCGCGAAACCTGGGCCGCCGCGATCAAGGACGCGCAACAGAAGACGCACGTGGCGCCGGGCGAACTGGACGAGTATTACGGCTTCTGGAGCGGCGGCCACCAGGGCGAAGTGCGGGTGATGGGCATCCCGTCGATGCGTGAGCTGATGCGTATCCCGGTGTTCAATGTCGACTCCGCCACCGGCTGGGGCCTGACCAACGAAAGCCGCGCGATCATGGGTGACAGTGCCAGGTTCCTCAACGGCGACTGCCACCACCCGCACATCTCCATGACCGACGGCAAGTACGACGGCAAGTACCTGTTCATCAACGACAAGGCCAACACCCGCGTCGCGCGTATCCGGCTGGACATCATGAAGTGCGACAAGATGCTAACGGTGCCGAACTGCCAGGCCATCCACGGCCTGCGCCTGCAGAAGGTGCCGCACACCAGGTACGTATTCGCCAACGCCGAATTCGTCATTCCGCACCCGAACGACGGCAAGGTTTTCGATCTGCAGGATGAAAACAGCTACACCCTGTACAACGTCATCGACGCCGAAAAGATGGAGATGGCCTTTCAGATCATCGTCGACGGCAATCTCGACAACACCGACGCCGACTACACAGGCCGCTTCACCGCTGCCACCTGTTACAACTCGGAAAAGGCCTACGACCTCGGCGGTATGATGCGCAACGAGCGCGACTGGGTCGTGGTGTTCGACATCGAGGCGGCGGAGAAGGCGGTCAAGGCCGGCAAGTTCATCACCCTGGGCGACTCCAAGGTGCCAGTGCTCGACGGGCGCAAGAAAGGCGACAAGGACAGCGCATTCACCCGCTACATCCCGGTACCGAAGAATCCGCACGGCTGCAACACCTCCTCCGACGGCAAGTACTTCATCGCCAACGGCAAGCTGTCGCCAACCGTCTCGATGATCGAAATCGCCAAGCTGCCCGACCTGTTCGCTGGCAAGCTCAAGGACCCGCGCGACACCATCGCCGCGGAAGTCGAGCTGGGCCTCGGCCCGCTGCACACCACCTTCGACGGGCGCGGTAACGCCTACACCACGCTGTTCATCGACAGCCAGGTGGTGAAGTGGAACATGGCCGACGCGGTGCGCGCCTACAACGGCGAGAAGGTCAACTACATCAAGCAGAAGCTTGATGTGCATTACCAGCCGGGGCATATCCACGCGTCGCTTACCGAAACCAGCGAAGCCGACGGCAAATGGCTGGTGGCGCTGTGCAAGTTCGGCAAGGACCGCTTCCTGCCCACCGGCCCGCTGCACCCCGAGAACGACCAGTTGATCGACATCTCCGGCGAGGAGATGAAGCTGGTGCACGACGGCCCGACCTACGCCGAGCCGCATGACTGCATCATGGCCCGTCGCGACCAGATCAAGACCAAGAAGATCTGGGACCGCAACGACCCCTTCTTCGCCCCCACCGTGGACATGGCGAAGCAGGACGGCATCAACCTGGAAACCGACAACAAGGTCATCCGAGACGGCAAGAAGGTGCGCGTGTACATGACCTCCATGGCGCCGAGCTACGGCGTGCAGGAGTTCACCGTCAAGCAGGGCGATGAGGTCACGGTGATCATCACCAACATCGACCAGATCGAGGACGTGTCCCACGGCTTCGTAATGACCAACCACGGGGTGAGTATGGAAATCAGCCCGCAGCAGACCTCGTCGATCACCTTCACCGCCGACAAGCCCGGCCTGCATTGGTACTACTGCAGCTGGTTCTGCCACGCGCTGCACATGGAGATGGTTGGCCGGATGCTGGTCGAGCCGGCCTAAGCGGAGGGCCATTCGCGAGCAAACGCGGGCCTGCCTGAAGGGTGCTGCATCGCCGCGCCTTTTGCAGGCGCGCGCTTGCTCGCGAACCACGCCACTGAAGAGGTAAACGCAGTGCTTCGATTTCAGGCCATCCATCGACTGTTTGCATGGGTATCTCTGATACCTCTGTCGCTGTTCGGTTTCGCCGCCGCGGCTGAACCGCAACCCATCACCTCACTTCCGATCGAGGCGCAAAGCGAAAATCGGTGGTTGCTGCCAGCTGGCGAGTACACCGGTCAGTTCAGGATCGACCAACCCATGGCGCTGCATTGCGAGCCCGGCGCTGTGTTGCAGGCGAAGGGTGAAGGCAATGCGCTGCTGATCGAAGCGTCGGATGTCACCGTCGAGGGCTGCACGCTGCGTGACTGGGGCCGCGATCTGACCGCGATGAACGCCGCGATCTTCATCCAGCGCCAGGCGCATCGCACGCACGTGGAAAACAACGACCTGCGGGGCGCTGGCTTCGGTATCTGGGTCGACGGTGCCAGCGATGTGAGCCTGGTTGGCAATCGGATCAGGGGTGATGCCAACCTGCGCTCACAAGACCGCGGCAATGGCATTCATCTCTACGCCGTGAGCGGCGCACGCATCATCGACAACCAGGTGCGCCACACCCGCGACGGCATGTACATCGACACCTCCAACGGCAACCATCTGGAAAACAACCTGCTGGAGGACCTGCGCTACGGCGTGCACTACATGTTCGCAAACGACAACAGCGTGATCGGCAACGTCACCCGCCGCACCCGCACCGGCTATGCGCTGATGCAGAGCCGCAAGCTCACCGTCATCGGCAATCGCTCCGAGCACGACCAGAACTACGGCATGCTGATGAACTACATCACCTATTCGACGATCCGCGACAACGTCGTCAGCGGCGTCCAGTCCGGCGACACCGGCGGCGACAGCATGATCTCCGGCGGCGAGGGCAAGGCGCTGTTCATCTACAACTCGCTGTTCAACAACATCGAGAACAATCGCTTCGAAAGGAGCGCGCTGGGCATCCACCTGACTGCGGGCTCGGAAGACAACCGCATCACCGGCAATGCCTTCATCGACAACCAGCAGCAGGTCAAGTACGTCGCCAGTCGCACACAGGAATGGTCCGTGGATGGCCGTGGCAATTACTGGAGCGATTACCTGGGCTGGGACCGCAACGACGACGGCCTGGGCGATGTCGCCTACAAACCCAACGACAACGTCGACCGCCTGCTCTGGCTCTATCCGCAGGTGCGCCTGCTGATGAACAGCCCGGGCATCGAGGTGCTGCGCTGGGTGCAGTGCGCTTTTCCGGTGGTCAAGTCGCCGGGGGTGCAGGACAGCCATCCGCTGATGCAGCCACCCATCACGCGAACAACCCAGGAGCAGAGGCCATGAGTGCTGTAGAAATACACGGCGTGAGCCAGCGTTACGGCAGCATGGCCGTGCTGCATGACCTGAACCTCAGCCTGGCCGAGGGCGAAGTGCTCGGCCTGTTCGGCCACAACGGCGCCGGCAAGACCACCAGCATGAAACTGATTCTCGGCCTGCTCGCGCCCAGCGAAGGGCAGCTGCAGGTGCTCGGCCGCCAGCCTGTCGACCCGGACGTGCGCCGCCAGCTCGGCTACCTGCCGGAGAACGTCACCTTCTACCCGCAGCTTAGCGGCCGCGAGACGCTGCGCCATTTCGCCCGACTCAAGGGCGCGTCGATCGGCCAGGTGGACGAACTGCTCGGACAGGTCGGCCTGACCCATGCCGCCGATCGCCGGGTGAAGACCTATTCCAAGGGCATGCGCCAACGTCTCGGGCTGGCCCAGGCGCTGCTCGGCGAGCCGCGGCTGCTATTGCTCGACGAGCCCACCGTCGGCCTCGACCCGATCGCCACAGGCGATCTGTACCAGCTCATCGACCGCCTGCGCCAGCGCGGCACCAGCGTGATTCTCTGCTCGCACGTATTGCCGGGTGTCGAGGCGCATATCGATCGGGCCGCGATCCTGGCCAAGGGACGGCTGCAGGCCGTGGGCAGCCTGGCGCAGCTGCGCCGGGAAGCGGGCTTACCCACGCGCATTCGTGCCACTGGCATGGATAACGGTGCGGCCTGGTTGCAGCGCTGGGGCGCGGCCGGGCATGCGGCGCGTGAGACGGGCGAGCGCAGCGTCGAGGTAGCGGCAATCAACGGACACAAAGTGCCGCTGCTGCGCCAGCTGCTCGGTGAGAGCGAGCCGGAGGACATCGAGATCCACCAGCCGTCGCTGGAAGACCTGTATCGCTACTACATGGAGCGTGTCGGCGACGCACGCGCACAGGAGGGCCGGTCATGAACGCCATCTGGAACATCGCCCGCAAGGAGTTCAGCGATGGCCTGCGCAACCGCTGGTTGCTTGCCATCAGCCTGCTGTTCGCCGTGCTTGCGGTGGGCATCGCCTGGCTCGGCGCCGCGGCGTCCGGCCAACTGGGTTTCACCTCGATCCCGGCAACCGTCGCCAGCCTGGCGAGCCTGGCCACCTTCCTGATGCCCTTGATCGCGCTGCTGCTGGCCTATGACGCCATCGTCGGCGAGGATGAGGGCGGCACCCTGATGCTGCTGCTGACCTACCCGTTGGGCCGCGGGCAGATCCTGCTCGGCAAGTTCGTCGGCCACGGGCTGATCCTGGCGCTGGCGGTGCTGATGGGCTTCGGCTGCGCCATGCTGGCCATCGCGCTGTTGGTCGAGGACATCGAGATCGGCCTGCTGCTATGGGCGTTCGGTCGCTTCATGGTGTCCTCGACGCTGCTCGGTTGGGTCTTTCTCGCGCTGGCCTACGTGTTCAGTAGCAAGGTCAGCGAAAAATCCAGCGCGGCGGGGCTGGCGCTGGGCGTCTGGTTTCTCTTCGTGCTGGTGTTCGATCTGGCCCTCCTGGCGCTGCTGGTCTTCAGCGAAGGCCAGTTCAGCCCCGAGCTGTTGCCCTGGCTGTTGCTGCTTAACCCGGCTGACGTCTATCGGCTGGTGAACCTCTCCGGGTTCGACGGCGCGGGCGCCATGGGGGTGCTCTCACTGGGCAGCGAGTTGCCGCTCCCGGTGCATGCGCTCTGGTTGTGTCTGCTGATGTGGGTCGGGCTATCGCTGCTGTTGGCCTATGCCGTCTTCCGCCGCCGGCTCGCCTGAGTCTCGTTAAAGGAACTGTCATGATGAATGCGTTATATCTTCGGGCTTCGCGATCCCTTATCGCGCTGCTGCTGGTGGGGCTGGCTGGCTGTAACGACGGCGAACCACCTGAAAGACGGCTGGAACCCGTGGCCTTCCATGCCAGCGACGAATGTCATGTCTGTGGCATGGCGATCACCGACTTCCCCGGCCCGAAAGGCCAGGCGGTAGGAAAGGGCGGGGTCAAGAAGTTCTGTTCCACTGCCGAACTTCTCGGTTGGTGGCTGCAACCGGAGAATCGCGTGGGCGACGGCAAACTCTACGTTCACGATATGGGGCGCAGCATCTGGGAACAACCGGACGACCACTACCTGATCGACGCGACCACCGCCTACTATGTCGCCGGCACCGACCTCAAGGGGGCAATGGGTGCGGTGCTCGCCAGTTTCGCCGACGAGTCGGCAGCCAAGGCGCTGGCGGCCCTGCACGGCGGCCGGGTGCTGCGTTTCGATGAAATCGACCAATCGGTGCTGCAACAGACACAAGGCATGCATGACATGCACGGCCAACACCAGGCGCACGCCGGTCAGTCGACCGCCGGCCTACACACGACGAGGTAACGAACGATGATGGGCATCAGTATCTGGCAACTCCTGATCATTCTGCTGATCGTGGTCATGCTCTTCGGCACCAAGCGCCTGCGCGGGCTGGGGTCGGATCTGGGCGGGGCGATCAGTGGCTTTCGCAAGTCGATGAACGACGGCGAGAAGACCGAGCCGGTCAAGCAGGAGCTTAAATAAGGCGCTCGGCTGAACCGACCCAACCACGGCAGCCTGAAGCGCCCGTCGCCGGCAAGCGGCTCCTACGGCGTTCGAGGTGTTGCTGCCGTCCATTCGCGAGCATCGGGCGCTGCTGTAGGAGCGACTTGCTCGCGATCTGGAGCTTGGCGGATCAGGCGCACGGTCACGGGATCGCCAGCAAGCTGGCTCCTACGGGGGCGAGTGTTGCTGCTGTTCATTCGCGGGCATCGGTCGCTGTTGTAGGAGCGAGCTTGCTCGCGATCTGATGCTTGGTGGATCAGGCGCGCGGTTACGGGATCGCCAGCAAGCTGGCTCCTACGGGGGCGACCTTGACTCCGTGGCGCTCCCCCAGTGCGGCTCATGCAGTGCCGCGATGGGCGGCTCCTAACCAGTCGTCGCCTGCGCCTGCTCGGCGTGTAAACCTGATCGCAATCAAGTCTGGAACGACCGCCTAGCCTGTAGAAAGGAGTCCTGGCTCACGAAATCCCTCGGAGCCGCGGTTTCAGGTCCCGGCATGTGGCGGGCCGTCGCAGTAGAAGTGTCAGGAGGCCTCGTGCAAGTCATCGATCGGCGAAAAGCCCTCAGTATCCCGCCCATCTGGCGCCTCGCGTTTCGCCCGTTCTTCCTGACCGGCAGCCTTTTCGCGCTCCTGGCAGTCCCGCTCTGGGTCGCCGCGTGGACTGGCCTTTGGCCGGGCTTTCAGCCAACCGGGGGCTGGCTGGCCTGGCACCGTCACGAAATGCTGTTCGGTTTCGCCATGGCCATCGTGGCCGGCTTTCTGTTGACTGCAGGGCAGACCTGGACCGGCCAGCCGGGCGTCTCCGGCAACCGCTTGGCGGCGCTGGCGGGTGTCTGGTTGCTGGCGCGTCTGGGGTGGCTGCTGGGTGCACCGATCGCCATGTTGATCGTCGCGGAGCTGCTGTTCATGTTCGGCGTCGCCTGGTTGATGGGGCGCATGCTCTGGGTGGTCCGGCAGAAGCGCAATTATCCGGTCATCGTCGTGCTGGCATTGATGACGACGGCCAACCTGCAGGTGCTCTGGGGCGTCGCGGCGGGTGACGATGGCCTGCAGCGCCAGGGCGTGCTGGCCGGGCTGTGGCTGGTGGCGGCACTGATGGCCCTGATCGGCGGCCGGGTGATCCCGTTCTTCACCCAGCGTGGGCTGGGTCGCACCGAGGCGGTCAAGCCCTGGGTCTGGCTGGATGTCGCCTTGCTCGTCGGCACCGGGCTGACCGCCGTCCTTTACGCGGCCGGCGTTGCGCTGATGGCGAATCAACTGCTCGGGGTGCTTTTCCTCGCCATTGCGGCTGGCCACCTGCTGCGCCTGGTGCGCTGGTACGACTCCGGCATCTGGCGAGTCCCGCTGCTCTGGTCGCTGCATCTGGCCATGCTCTGGCTGGTGGTGGCGTCGCTGGGCCTCGCGCTTTGGCACTTCGGTGTGCTGGTCGGTGCCAGCTCCTCGCTGCACGCGCTGTCGGTCGGCTCGATGAGCGGCCTGATCCTGGCGATGATCGCGCGCGTGACCCTGGGCCATACCGGGCGGCCGTTGCAGTTGCCGCCGGGCATCGCCGGGGCCTTCGTGCTGTTCAACCTGGGCGCCGTCGCACGTGTGTTCCTATCCACCGTCTGGCCAATGGCGGGGCTGTGGCTGGCCGCGGCCTGCTGGGCGCTGGCCTTCGCCCTGTATGCCTGGCGCTACGCACCCATGCTGCTCGCGCCGCGCGTTGACGGCCATCCTGGCTGATCGACGCCCCTGTATCGCCGTTCCACCTGTTCATTAACCTGCCTGCCCGTTCGGGACGGGCAGCTTGCGGCCGCGCAAACGCCGGCAACGGAGATGATGATGAAGAACGAATTCGCGGACCGTCTCGCGGTTATCACGGGCGCCAGCTCCGGGATCGGCCTGGCGCTGTGTTCGGCACTCCTGCAGCGTGGCGCACGGGTACTGGCAATGTCCCGCACCCTCGGCGACCTGGGCGCCCTGCTGGAAACCTATCCGGACAAGCTTCAATGGCTGGCCGGCGACGTGACCTCGGCAGACGATCTGCAGACCTTGAGCCGCCGCGCCACGCTGCTTGGCCCGGTGGACTACCTGGTGCCGAACGCCGGCATCGCCGAGCTGGGCGACAGCCTGGACATGGCCTGTTTTGACCGCCAGTGGTCGATCAACGGTGCTGGTGCACTGAATACGCTGGCGGCCCTGCGTGGCGAGCTGGCCAAGCCGGCTTCGGTGGTGTTCATTGGCACCTTCCTGACGCGCACCAGCTTTCCCGGACTTGCCGCCTACATTGCCAGCAAGGCGGCACTGGTCGCCCAGGCCCGGACGCTGGCGGTGGAGTTCGCGCCCCTGGAAGTGCGCATCAACATGGTCTCGCCCGGCCCGACGGCGACCTCCATCTGGGGCACGCTGGGGCTCAAGGACGAGCAGCTTGAGCAGGTCGCCGAATCGGTCAGTCAACGCCTGTTGCCGGGCCGCTTCCTCGAGGCGTCGGCAGTGGCCAATGTGATTCTCTTTCAGTTGTCGCAGGGCGCTCGTGGCGTGTTCGGCCAGGACTGGGTGGTCGACAACGGCTACACCATTACCTGATCGACCTCGCCGCAAGCGGCCCCGGCGGTGGCCGAAGCGAAACCTGCGCATTGCTCTCTTCGAATCAGAATTGTTGCTGTAAAGCAGCAACAAGATTCATTAGCCGGACTTCGAATGCGCACCGACAATGTGCGAATTTTTCGAGCGACGCGACATTTTGGCGCGTTTTTCGGTCTATCACCTTGTCGCGTGGCCCGGCGCCCGCACAACACTCGAAGCCCGCAAAGCAGGACTCATGCAAGAACGCCTATTCGATTGGTGCCGATCCTTCGTGCCTGCGCCGCTGTCGGCGCGGCCGGTTGAATGGTTGCGCGTGGCGCTGGGCGTCGCGCTCGCCATGTTGCTGGTGCTGCCAAGCTGTGCCTGGATCTTCGGCACTTCGCTCACCTTGCCCCTCGCCGCGCCCGCCGCGGCCTCGGCCGTGCTGGTGTTCGCCGCGCCCTCGAGCCCCTTCGCCCAGCCCTGGTCGGTGTTGGCGGGCAATCTGCTCGCGACCCTGATCGGTGTATCGCTCGGCGCCAGCGGTCTGCCAGTGATGCTGGCCGCCGGTACGGCCGGCGCGCTGGTGATCGTCTGCCTGCTGGGCGCGCGCTGTCTGCACCCACCGGGGGCGGCGCTGGCGCTGGTGGCAGTGGTTGGCAGCGCGCAGATCCATGCGTTGGGCTTCGGGCTGCTCTATCCGGTGGCGTTCAATTCCGCACTGCTGGTCGTGGTCGCGCTGGTCTACAACAACCTGACCGGGCACAGCTATCCGAAGCCGCGCGGGACTCGTGCGAATAGCCACCACACCCGCGACAGGCTACCCAGCGAGCGCCTGAGCTTCAGCGAGGACGATGTGGCCCGTGCGCTCGCCGACTTCGGCGAATACGTGGACGTAACCCGTGACGATCTTGCTCAGTTGATCAAGCAGACCGAGAAGCACGCCCTGCGCCGCAGCATGGGCGAAGTCACCGCGGCCGACATCATGTCCCGTGACCTGTATTGGGCGACGCCGGCATGCAGTGCCCAGACGGCTTGGAAAAGCCTGCGCGAACACCGCCTGCATTCGCTGCCGGTGGTGGAGGCCGGTAGCCGCAAACTGATCGGGATCGTCACGCTGGTCGACCTGCTCAAGCACCTGCGCTCCACGCCCGCGCGCATCCGTCTGGGGCAGCTGAAACAAGGTGGCGGCACCCGCTTGCGCGCGATCATGTCGTCACCGGTGGTCACGGTGAGTACCGATACTCACATGGTGGACCTGGTGTTCCTGCTGTCTGATCGCGGATTGCACTGCTTGCCCGTGGTCGATGCCCAGCAGCGGCTGGTAGGCATGATCACCCAGACCGATCTCATTGCCGCCCTGTATCGGAACTGGCTCAAGCATCTACCCGACTGAGGGCGCCCGGCCGGGCTAAATCTCGTAGTTCCAGCGTGACCAGTCGCATTCCTCTTCCGCCACTTCGCGCAGCAGCGCGATGGCCTGCGTGAGCGCCGGCGATTCGGCGGCTCGCGGGTAGACGAGATAAACCGGGTAACTGAACTCCGGCGCCTGCTCGACCCGCTTGAGCACGCCTTCGTCGAGGTAACGTTGCACCACGCGCGTGCGGAGTAGCCTCGCCCGCCATGCTGCACCAGATATTGCAGCGCCAGCGGGCCGAGGCTGAAGGACAGTGCGGCGCGGATATGCTCGGGCAGGGCCAGGTCGTGCTGGCTGCGAAACGCCGCGCCCCAATCGACATAGAGGTACGGCTCGGGGTTCTGGGCGTGGGCCACCTGGATAAGCTTTTCCTCGAGCAGCTGCACCACCTGCAGCCCCGGCAGGTATTCGGGCTGATGCACCAGCGCGGCGTCGAGCACGCCCAGATCCAGCTTGTGCTGCAGCTCGCCACCGCTGGCCACTTCGCTACGCAAGGCATGATCGGGCAGGGCCTGCCGCAAGCGTCTGACCCAGGCCAGCATCAGCGGGTTGCACAGGCTGACCTCGGCGCCCAGCGAGAGCAGCTTGTCGTAACCGCGAGGCAGCGGCAGGTCGCGCCTGGCGGCTTCCCAGGTCTGCACGAGCTGGTTGGCATAGGCGACGAAACGCTCGCCATCGCTGGTCAGCCGTGCACCGGCACGGTTGCGCACGAACAGCCGGCAACCCAGCTGGGTTTCCAGGCTACGGACGCGCGCGGTGACGGCGGTCTGGGTGATGTGCAGGCGCTCGGCGGTGGCGATGAAGCTGCCGCTGCGAATGATCTCGAGAAAGGTGCGGGCGAGATCGATGTCCATGGGCAGCTCTCATAGCAAGAAGCGTGATATGAAAGCAGGTTGGAATCAAAGACGAAAGTCGATAGAGGCGCTGAGGGCAGGCGGGATCGAGCGTCGAGCTGCATGCCGCGCGATTCGTCCGGCCTCCAGCCGCGTCTGTCGTGTTGGCCTTAATGCGATGTCCCTTCGGCGAACTCGATCTTGTTGCCGACGTTGTACTTGCCCGAGGGCTTGTTCATCGGGATGCGCTTGATCTCCTCCAGCGTGTTGGCGTCGTAGACGATCAGCGCACCGTCGGTGTTCCAGACGCTCAGCAGCGCGTAACGGCCGTCGTGGGTGAACTCGACGTGAGCGGCGTTCTTGCCGGGCATGGGCCTGAGCGTGTGGGCGACGTCCAGGGTCTGCTTGTCGATCAGGTGCACGACGTCATTGTTCGGCCCGAAGAACACGTCGGTCCAGGCGTAGGGCGAGTTTTCCTGGCTGCGCATGAAGAAGCCCGGCCCCCCGGTGGGGATCTCCTTGATCAGCTTCCAGGTTTGCAGATCCAGCACCGAGATCAGGCCCTTGCTCACGTTCGGCGTGGCGAATACCCACTTGCCGTCGCGCTTCCAGTAGATGCCCGAGCCCAGGTGCGGCATGCCCGGCAGCGGAATGTCGGTGACCGTGGCGCCCGTGTCCAGGTCGATCACCTGACCGCCCAGCGCCTTGCGCGAAGTGGCGAGCAGGTAGCGATAGTCCGGGGTGAAGGAGAAGTCGTCGAGAAAGTCGACGGCCTCGATGCGTCGTGGCTGGAAGTCCGGCTCGCCGGCATAGGAGAGTTCCCAGGCTTCCTTCACGTCCTTCAGCGCGACCACGAAACTGTCGCGCGGCGGCGCCGTATAGACCGCGCTCACACGGGACGGCGTGCCGTCCTGGCCGACCGCCGGGATGTGCTTGACCAGCGACAGGTCGCGGGCGTCGAGCAGTACCAGGTTGCCCGGCAGGTAGTTGCCCACCAGCACCCAGCGACCGTCGTTGCTGACGGCCAGGTTGCGCGTGTTCAGCCCGGCGCGCACCTCGGCGATCATGCTCAGGTTGTGCAGGTCGTAGACGCTGATCCAGCCATCGCGGGAGGCGAAGTAGACGAAGCGGCCATCCGGCGAGAACTTCGGCCCGCCGTGCAGGGCGAAGTGCGACTGGAAGTTGGCCAGCTCCTCGAAACGATCGCCGTCCAGCACGCGCAGGTGATGATTGCCGGCTTCGACCACGACGAAGAGGTTCAGCGGGTCGGCGCCGTGCTGCGGCGTGCTCGGCAGCCTGGCGACGTCATTGAGAATGCGGTGGCTGGCGCGAATGTCGGCGTCGCTCCAGGTCGGCGGGGTTGCGGCGGGTTGGTACAGATAGCTGACCAGCCCGTCGATCTGCACGGCGGAGAGGCGATCACCGAAGGCCGCCATCTGGCTGGCGGGGCGGCCCTCGCGGATCACCTTGCGCGCTTCGTCCGGCTTGAGGCGACTGAGGCTTTCCGGCAGGAGTGCCGGCCCTGCACCGCCCAGGCGGTTGACGCCGTGGCAGCTCCGGCAGTGCTGCTCGTAGAGGCGGCCGGCGGCGTCCAGATCGATCACGCTATCCGCGGCCTGGACGGCGCCGCACAGGGTCAGCAGAAGAAGGGGCGCTAGTCGCATGGAGCCTCCACCGTCGAGGGTTGGCGAGCCGCCGTGGCGGTTATCCGCGCCGGGTATTGCACCGGTTGTCCGGCGAACAGACCGACGACCTGGCCGATGACCGTCAGTGTCGGCGGCGTCAGTTGATGGGCCTGAGCCATGCTCGGCAGTTGCTTGAGCGTGCAGCGCACGACCTGCTGGTCTGGCCGGGTGCCGCTGCCGATCAACGCGGCAGGGGTGTCGACCGGCAGGCCGGCGGCGATCAGGTTGCGCGAGATCTCGCCGAGGCTGGCCAGACCCATGTAGAAGACCAGCGTCTGTTTGCCTTCGACCAGGCTCGGCCAGGGCAATTGCAGCGCGCCGTCCGCCTGCAGATGACCGGTGATGAACTGGCACGAATGCGCCAGGTCGCGGTGCGTCAGGGGATCCCGGCGTAGGCGCTGCAACCGGCGGCCGCCGTGATACCCGGCACCACCTGGCCGTTGATGCCGTGGGCGAGCAGGTACTCGAGTTCTTCGGCGCCGCGCCCGAAGATGAAGGGATCGCCGCCCTTGAGCCGCACCACACGCAGGTTTTGCTTGGCGAGTTCGACCAGCAGCTGGTTGATCTGCGGCTGCGGCAGGCTGTGGTAGCCACTGGTCTTGCCGACATAATGACGTGCGCAAGCGGCCGGCAGCAGCTGCATCAGGCTGTCGCTGACGAGGCGGTCATGGACCACGGCATCAGCCTGTTGCAGCAGGCTCCACGCGCGCAGCGTGAGCAGGCCGGGGTCGCCGGGGCCGGCGCCGACGAGCGCGACTTCGCCCGGGGCCAGGGTCGCACCGAGCGAAGCGGGGAGGGTGAGTGGCTGGTCCATGCGAACTCCTGAAGGTTTCATCGGGCTGGGGGGCGGCCTCGGGACCGCTCTCGATATCAAAGGGCGATGCTGGGGATGCGCTGGGGCGCCGGCAGGCCTATCTCCTCGTCGCTGAGGTAGCAGCCTGGGTCCTCTGCCCAGAGGTTGCCTTCGGCCCAGGCGCGGGTACGGGTGTTGCCGTTGCAGATCGACAGCCAGCGGCACTCGCCACAGCGTCCGCCGACGGCGCGCGGGTGCTGGCGAAGGCCGACCAGAAGTGGCTCGGGCTTGTCCAGCCACAACTCGCGGAAGGTTTGCCGGCGCACGTTGCCGACGGTGTGCTGCCACCAGTAGGTATCCGGGTGCACGTCGCCGATGTTGTCGATGTTGGCGATGCCGCTGCCCGACGCATTGCCGCCCCAGGCGCGCAGCATCCGCTCCAGGCGATCGCGATGCTCGGGCAGGCGCTGTTTGACCCATTGCAGTAGCAGGATCGCGTCGGCGTCGTTGTTGCCGCTGACGAAATCCGTCTCGCGGCCATGCTGCACGTCGTTCCAGGCCTGCTCGAACAGCTGGTGCATGGCCTCGCGGGTCATCTGGTGGCGAGCGTCGGCCTTGCGGCTGCGCTTGCCGCGGCCGCTGTAGTTGAGGTGCGAGAGGTAGAACTTCTGCACGTCGTGTTCGCGCATCAGCGCCAGCAGGGCCGGCAGCTGCGGGTAGTTGTACTGCGTCAGGGTGGTGCGCAGGCCGACGCGGATGTCGTGCTGGCGGCACAGGTCGACGGCATGCATGGAGGCCGCAAAACTGCCCTTGAGCTGGCGCCAGTCGTCATGCACCGCTTCCAGACCGTCGATGCTGATACCGACGTAGTCGTACTGTGCAGCGGCGATCCGCTCGATGTTGCGCTCGTCAATCAGCGTGCCGTTGGTCGACAGGGCGACGAAGAAGCCCAGTTGGCGCGCGTACTCGGACAGCTCGAAGATGTCGTCGCGCAGCAGTGGTTCGCCGCCGGACAGGATGAGCACGCGCACCCCGGCGTCGTGCAGGTCGTCGATGACCTTGAGCGCTTCAGCTGTGTCCAGTTCATCGCGGAATGCGCTGTCGGCTGAGGTGGCATAGCAGTGCTTGCAGGTGAGGTTGCAGCGGCGCAGCAGGTTCCAAATCACCACGGGCGGGCGGGCTGCGCCGGTGCTGCGCGCGCCGAGTACCGGCAGGGCCGGTCGAGCGAGCGCGCGCAGGTAATGGCTGATTCTCAACATGAGCGTCTCCTCGGAGCGGGCCCTGTCACGCCGTGCGGCGGGGTCCGTTGGGCGCAGCATCTCCGAGCCAGGGCAGCCCATCCTTGACCGGAAACAATAAAAAGCCCTGGTCAGGGTGCGGTCATTCATCCGCGTTTGGCGCTGCGCTCGATCTGATCGTCGTCACATTCCGCGGGGAGGATCGACCGCTGCGATAGACGCGCGCGAGCGGTCTCGATAATGTCGCGAACGCACCGCTTCCATTGGCGATGTACGGGCGGGAGGCCCAGCTCGAACAATCTGCATGCAAAAGGATTTGAAGATGGAAGGATCAGAAGCGGTCAAGGTCGACATCGACTATGCCGAGGTGCCGTTCTTCCGACGGCGCTGGTTCATTTTTCTGCTGGTGCTGGGCTGCATGCCCGCCGCGCTGATCATCGCGCTGACGGGCGATATCTATCTCAAGAGCAAAGGCGAGGTGTATCGGTTGCCGCCCAACCGCCTGAATCATCTGGTGCTCTTTGCCTACGTGATGATCGTGATCGGGCTGGTGCGGGTGTCGCTCGGCTAGGGGGCTTCGATCATGGGGCTCATCGAGTTCATTCTGCTTTACCTGGTCAGCAGCCTGTTCTGGAAATGGGTGATCAGCTGGGGCGGCGCACAGTGGCTGGAAGGCTGGAAGAGCTTTTTCATCATCGATTGGTTCGCCTGGGTCTGGACCGCCGAGCAGATCCGTCTGTACGCGCTGGTCGCCTGGGTGTTCTCCACGCTGTTTTTCCTGCTCGGCCTGTTCAAGCCCGAGTGGCGGTTCCTAGCCGCAGGCGCCCGTGATGCGCCTGCGCCCACACGCAATCCGGTTTTCTTCAGAATGCGGCTACTGACGAGCATGTCGTCGTGGCGGCAGGCGTCGCCGAGCAGGCGCCGGATCTCGGCGCGGTAGGCGTCGATCTCGCCGGCGCTGCGGCCATGGACCATGGCGAACAGGTTGTAATCCCATGCCGGCCGGCGGGGGCGGCGGTAGCAATGGCTGACGAACGCTTGCGAGCCGATCAGCGGGCCGAGGCGGTCGAGTTGCGCATCGTCCACGTCCCAGACGGTCATGCCGTTGTGCCGATAGCCCAGGCGATAGTGATTGGGCACCGCGGCGATCCGGCGAATGGCGCCTTCGGCCTGCAGTCGCTGCAAGAGGCCGAGCGTGGCGTCAACGCTGATGTCCAGCCGTTCGGCCAGCCAGGCCCAGGGGTCTTCGACCAGCGGTAAGCCGGCTTCGGTCAGCGCGACCAGGCGCCTCTCCAGGATGGCGGTGCCGGGGTTGGACGGGCCGCCCGCCTCAGACGGAAAAGTGCAGGCCGACATGGTAGGTCGCCTCCTTCGGCAGGTTGAGTACCGGCAAGCCCGTTTCGGCTTCGATCCGGGCGATGGTTTCGGCGATGCCCTGCGGCGTTGCGCAACCGAGCACGAACCACATGTTCCAGGCGTGTTCGCGGCGGTAGTTGTGCGCGACCTCCGGCATGGCCGCGAGCTGATTGGCGACGGCGTCGAAGCGCGCCTCGGGCACCGAGAGCGCGGCGAGGGTGAAGGCACCGCCGAGTCGCTCGATATCGAACATCGGCCCGAAACGGGTAAGCGTGCCGTCGTCGAGCAGAGCGTGGACCCGTTCACGCAGGGCCGAGGGCTCGGCGTCCAGTTCGTCGGCCAGAGCCTGCCAGGGATGGCGAACCAGCGGCAGGCCGTGCTGCAGGCGATTGATCAGGCGGCGGTCGAACTCATCCATGGGCGGACTCCTGCGCGGCGGGCGGTGCGTAGCGGCCACCGCACTGCTTGAACGCACGGGTGCTGAACAGCAATTGATGGGGCACTTCGCTCAGCCCGTGCGCGGCCAGCAGCGCCTCGATCAGCGCGGTGACCTGCTCGCGCTCGCGGCCATGGACCATGCAGAAGAGGTTGTAGGGCCAGTCCGGCAGGCGGCGCGGCCGCTGGTAGCAGAGGTTGATGCCACGGGCCTGGCCGAGTGTGCGACCGACCTCATCGACGCGATCATCGGGAATGTCCATCACCAGCATGGCGTTGGCGCGAAAGCCCATGGCGCGGTGCTTGAGCACCAGGCCGACGCGGCGAAACAGCCCGCTCTCGCTCCAGTGCCGGACCTGCTCGATCACCGCGTCCTCGGTGGCGCCGACGCGCTCGGCCAGCAGCTGATAGGGCCGTGCGGCGAGCGGCAGCCCGGCTTCGAGCAGGCGCCGTAGTTGCAGGCACTGGCTGTCGTTGAGCAAGAGGGTCATGACGCCTCTCCGATGGGAAAGCCAAGGTCGATGCGGTAAGCCGCTCGCATCGGCAGATCGAGGGGTTTCAGGCCGGTTTGCGCTTCGATCGTCCGCAAGAGCGCGTCGATATGTGCGCGATCCGGGCCGGTAAGCACGAACCAGAGGTTGTAGGCGTGTTCGCGCAGGTAGTTGTGGTTGACCTCCGGCAGCCGGTTGATCTGTTCGGCCACTGCTTCCAGGTGCTGCTCCGGGACGGCGAGGGCGACCAGGGTGCTGGCGCCGGCGCGGCTGTGTTCGAACACCGGGCCGATGCGCGACAGACCACCGTTGTGCTCCAGGCGTTGCAGACAGGCCAGTACCTCGCCTTCGCTGCAGCCGAGCGTTTCGGCCATGGCGCGGTAGGGTTCGGCGCACAGCGGCATGCCGTGCTGGAAACGGTCGATCAGGCGGCGGCTGAGGGCGTCGATCTGCATGTCACAGCCCCGTCTCGTGGGCGCGGCTGCTGAAGAAAATGCCGCTCGGGCTCTGGGCCGGCAGCCGCTTGAGCAGCTTAAGGCTGTAGGGGTCCCAGACCTGCAGCTCGTTGCCGTCGCGCACCGACAGCCAGAGCTGGTCGCCACGGGCGGTGAACTCCATGTGCAGCACGGCGGGGCCGGGCTCGAGGGTAGCGATGATTTCGTGGGTCTCGCTGTCGATGACCTGCACCTTGCCGTTGTCCGGGTGGGCGAAGTTGACCCAGATCTGCCGGGCGTCCGGCCGCGCCATGACGAACACCGGTTGGCCAGCGACGTCGATGGCGTCGGTCTGTTTCCAGTCTGTCGAGTCCATCACCAGGACCCGGTGCTGGCCGATGGCAGGAACGAAGGTCTGGTCGCCGGCCACGGTCCAGCCCTCGAGGTGCGGCATCTTGTAGACCGGCAGCCTTTCCTGGCCTCGGCCATAACCGTCGAGGATGCGCTCGACGCCGCGCGTGGTGTGCCAGAGGTCGATCTTGGCCATGCCGTCCTCGCCGAACAGGCCGGCGATGTAATAGCGACCTTCCGGCGTCAGCAGCGCGTCGTAGGGTTGCTTGCCGACGTTTTCGAAGCGGGTGACCTTCGGCGTGTTGCCTTCGCTGAAATCCAGCAGCCAGGTTTCGTCTGTGTCGAACAGGCTGTAGATGAAGCGCCTGCCGGGGGCGTCGATCACGCCGACCACGCGGGAATTGCGGCTGCCGTCGGCCAGTGGTGTGGCAGGGATGTCTGCCACCAGCTCCAGCGTCTGGGCGTCGAAGACCTTCACGCCACCTGGCTCGTAATTACCGACGGCGATCAGCTTGCCGTCCTGACTGATGGCGCCGCCAATGCTGTTGCCGCCCTGGACCACGCGACGGTCGATGCGCTGACGCAGCAGGTCGACCTTGGTCAGCCCGCCGTCGCGGCCGAAGACGTAGGCGTAACGCTGATCGCGAGAGAAGACCACCGAGGCGTGGGACAGATCGCCCAGGCCTTCGATGCGGGCCAGCCGCGTCTGGCCGCTGGTTTCGATGAGCTGCAGGCTGCCGGTGGCACGCTCCACCACCACGCCGAGATCGCCGCTGCCGCGCAGTGGCTGTTGCGCGCAGGCGGTGAGCAGGGTAACGGTCGCGAACAGCAGGGTGGGGCGGGTCATGGCGTTGGATATCCTTGCAGGAGTCGGTCGACCAGCCAGGCGATGTCCTGCTCGTCGAGCAGCGCTTTCCAGCCGGGCATGGCGGTGCCGGGCCGCCCGTGCGTCACGGTGGCGATCAGGTTGTTTCGGGGTTTGCCGGCCAACGCCTCGCGGGTCAGCGCGGGGCCGAGGCCGCCGGTCATGCGCAGGCCGTGGCAGGAGCCGCAGTCCTGCAGAAGCAGGTTGTCGAGCTGGGCCTGGCGTTCGGCTGTAGGGCCGTCGGCCAGGGCAGCGGAAGCGGGGAGGAGGGACATCAGGATCAGCCCCAAGCCTGTTACTGCATGTCGGGACAGGGTCATGACGTCCTCCGAGATTACTTCTGGCTGAGCACCCACTCAGCGAGAATCTTGGCTTCTTCCTCGGTCACGGGGTTTGGCGGCATCGGGATCGGGCCCCAGACGCCCTGGCTGCCGTTCTTGATGTGGCCGGCAAGTGTGTCCGCGGCGCCTTCCTGGCCGGCGTACTTGGCCGCGACTTCCTTGAACGCCGGGCCGACCAGCTTGGAATCGATGGCATGGCAGGCTGCGCAAGGCTTGCTCTTGAACAGCGCTTCACCGTCCTGCGCCACAGCGGGCTGCAGAACCACGGCGCCGCCCAGGGCAAGCAATGGGATCAGAAACTTCTTCATGAGTTACTTCCTCAAGGCTAATTGGGGGCTCTTGACGTCCCCCGGTTTGAACTCAGTACACGTCGTGCTGAGTGTTATGGACGTTAAATTTACCGGTCGGGGTAATCAATCTTTTGTCCTTGATCACCTTTTTTCAGCTTTAGCGTCTTGTCATCGACCACGACGATGGCTGATTGCTCGTCCTGACCGCTCCAGACGGAGAACCAGACTTCGTCTCCCGCTTCGTTGTACTCCGGTTGCACGACGCGCTTGGCACCGTCCGTCAGACCGGCCCATTCGGCGATGGGCAGCACCGTATAACCGGCGCCGAGGTCGTCGATCCTGAACACCGCGGCCGACTGGCTGATCTTGGCGTCCGGGTTGAAGGTGGTGTCCAGGTACATGTGGTTGGACTTCGGGTGGGTCTTGATGAACAGCGAGCCGCCACCCTGGCCCTTGAGCGTTTCGACCACCTTCCAGGCCTGGTCCGGGTGCTTGTCCGGGTCGGTGCCGATCAGCGAGATGGTCTCGTCGCCCAGGTGGCTGGTCGCCCAGACCGGGCCGAACTCGGGGTGCACGAAGTTGGCGCCGCGGCCCGGATGCGGGATCTTGCCGACATCCACCAGGGCGGCGAGCTTGCGATCCTTGGAGTCGATCACCGCGACCTTGTTGGAGTTGTTCGCCGCCGTCATGAAGTAGCGGTGGCTGACGTCCCAGCCGCCATCATGCAGGAAGGGGCGGTGCCGATGATGGTGGTGGAGAGGTTGTCGATGTCCTCGTAGTTGACCAGCATCACCTTGCCGGTTTCCTTGACGTTGACGATGAACTCCGGGTGTTCGTGGGACGCGATGATCGCCGCCACGCGAGGCTCGGGGTGGTATTCCTGGGTGCCGACGGTCATGCCACGGGTGGAGACGATCTGCAGCGGCTCCAGGGTCTCGCCGTCCATGATGGTGTACTGCGGCGGCCAGTAGTCGCCGGCGATCACGTACTTGTCCTCGTAGCCCTTGTACTTCGAGGTCTCCACCGAGCGGGCCTCGATGCCGACCTTGATCTCGGCGACCTTGGTCGGCTCCTTGGCCCAGAGGTCGATCATGTCGATCTTGGCGTCGCGACCGATCACGAACAGGTAGCGACCGGAGGCGGACATGCGCGAGATGTGCACTGCGTAGCCGGTGTCGATGGTCTTGACGATTTCCTTGGTGTTGCCGTCGATCAGCGCGATCTTGCCGTCGTCACGCAGGGTGACGGAGAACAGGTTCGGCAGGTCCAGCTTGTTCATCTGCCTGGTCGGCCGGTCTTCCGGCTTGACCAGTACGTGCCAGGTGTCCTTCATCTGCGCCATGCCCCACTCCGGCGGTGTCGGCGGGGTGTGCTGGATGAATTTCGCCATCAGGGTGATTTCATCCTTGGTCAGCGCGTTGGACGTGCCCCAGTTCGGCATGCCGGCAGGGGAGCCATAGGTGATCAGCGCCTCGAGGAACTGCTGGCCGCGCTGCTGGGTGATGTCCGGGGTCAGCGGCTTGCCGGTGGCACCCTTGCGCAGCACACCGTGGCAGCCGGCGCAGCGCTGGAAATAGATCTCCTTGGCATGCTCGAATTCGGCGGCGCTCAGGTCCGGGGCGCCGGGCGTGTGGACGACCTGGGCGCTGGCCGGGTCGATGGTGGTCGCTTCGCCCTTGAGCGCGGCGTTGGCGTTCTCCGCGTTCACCGCTGCCTGGGCGACGGCCAGGCCCAGCAGTGAAAAGCCGGCGAGTACGCCTGCCAGTACGTGTTTGCTCATACCTTTCTCCTCTGACCGCGTTCTGCGGTTCCTGCTAATGGCAACGGTGTGGCAGTTCCTGATGTTTGCTGTGTGCGGTTGCATCCTATGGCCGTGCCGCAGGCGGAGCGCTTGATGGCAATCAAGAGTCGATTCGGCATGCCGGGGGCGTGACGCCGTGTCGCGGGCGGGCCGGCGGCGGGTGCCATTTGCAGCTGGGCTTGATCGTAATCAAGCTTCGCCGGCGAACGGCTTGATGGGGTGGCTGGAGCAGGGCTAGCGTGGCGGCATCCGATCTATCAACCGCTGCAGTGAGGTATCGCCCATGAATGCGCCCGAAACCTTCTTCGGCCCGGCCGATGCTCCGTTCTATCAATCGCTGGGCAACGAAGAGGCGCTCTTCGAGCAGGCCTGGCGGCATGGCATGCCGGTGCTGATCAAGGGGCCGACCGGCTGCGGCAAGACCCGCTTCGTGCAGCACATGGCGCATCGGCTGAACCTGCCGCTGTACACCGTGGCCTGCCATGACGACCTCTCCGCCGCTGACCTGGTCGGCCGTCACCTGATCGGCACCGAAGGCACCTGGTGGCAGGACGGTCCGCTGACCCGTGCGGTGCGCGAGGGCGGCATCTGCTATCTGGACGAGGTAGTCGAGGCCCGCCAGGACACCGCCGTGGTGCTGCACCCGCTGGCCGATGATCGCCGCGAGCTGTTCATCGAGCGCACCGGCGAGGCACTCAAGGCGCCGCCGGGCTTCATGCTGGTGGTCAGCTACAACCCCGGCTATCAGAACCTGCTCAAGGGCATGAAACCGAGTACCCGGCAACGCTTCGTGGCCATGCGTTTCGACTACCCGCCGGCCGAGGAGGAGGTGCGCATCGTCGCCAACGAGGCCGGGGTCGAGACCCCGCTTGCGGCACAGGTGGTCAAGCTCGGCCAGGCGCTGCGCCGACTGGAACAGCACGATCTCGAGGAAGTCGCCTCGACCCGCCTGCTGATCTTCACCGCGCGCATGATCGGTTCCGGCATGCGCCCGCGTGAGGCCTGTCTGGCGTGTCTGGCCGAGCCCCTGTCGGACGATGCGCAAACCGTTGCGGCGTTGATGGACGTGGTCGATGTCCACTTCGCCTGAGGGCGTAGCCGTTAGGCGGCTGCCGGGTGATCTGGCGATGTGGTTCTTCATCCTCGCCGAGCTGACCGTCTTCGCCATCCTGATCCTGGCCTTCGCCGTGGCGCAGGCGCTCAACCCGGAACTGTTCGGCGAAAGCCGCAAGGCACTCGACAGCTCGACGGGTCTGGCACTGACGCTCAGCCTGCTGACGGCCGGGTTGTTGGCCGCACTGGCAGTCGAGCAAGTGCGTGCGGATTGGGGGCGGCGTGCTGCGCTGCTGCTGATGGCGGCGCTGGGGTCGTCCTGCCTCTACGTGGTGCTAAAGCTCGGCGAGTACGCGCACCTGGCTTCGCTCGGGCTGGGGTTGGAGCACGACACCTTTTTCACCCTTTACTGGATCCTGACCGGCTTCCACTTCCTGCACGTGCTGCTAGGGATGGTCATCCTCGGCTGGATGGCGCTGCGCAGCTATCGCGGCCAGTACCGACCGGATGACTGCGCCGGCCTTGAATCCGGGGTGCTCTACTGGCACATGGTGGACCTGGTCTGGGTGTTGCTCTTTCCGCTGGTTTACCTACTCGACTGATGAGGTCGCGATGTCCGCTTCCAAGAGGCTGATCGGTTGCTGGCTGGCGTTGGCGTTGCTGTCGACCGTCACCGTTCGGCTGGGCAGCGCCGGCTCGACCTTGCTGCTCGCCGGCGCCGTGCTCGCCGTTGCGGCAGCCAAGGCCTGGCTGATCACCGATGGGTTCATGGAGCTGCGCCATGCACCCGTGATGTGGCGCCTGCTGCTGCTCGGCTGGCCGGTGGCGATGGCGGGCGGGATTCTGCTGGTGATGAGCCTGTGAAGGCGCTGCGGCTATCCTGCTGAACCGCACGGCTTTTTGTAGGAGCCAGCTTGCTGGCGATCAGCGGCGGCGGTTTTACCCGCTCGACATCATGAGCGCTGCCGGACGTCTGTCCCCAATGAGTCCCCGCCACCCAGCGTCGGATCGCGAGCAAGCTCGCTCCTACGGTTTTTCGGACGCGTGACGACCGCGCCAGATATCAAGCGCCGAGGCCTGCTGAACCGCACGGCTTTTTGTAGGAGCCAGCTTGCTGGCGATCAGCGGCGGCGGTTTTACCCAGTCGACATCATGAGCGCTGCCGAACGTCTTGCCCCCATGAGCTCCGCCATCCAGCGTCGGATCGCGAGCAAGCTCGCTCCTACGGTTTTTCGGACGCGTGAAAACCGCGCCAGATATCAAGCGCTGAGGCCTGCTGAACCGCACGGCTTTTTGTAGGAGCCAGCTTGCTGGCGATCAGCGGCGGCGGTTTTACCCGCTCGACATCATGAGCGCTGTCGGACGTCTGTCCCCAATGAGTCCCCCGCCACCCAGCGTCGGATCGCGAGCAAGCTCGCTCCTACGGTTTTTCGGACGCGTGACGACCGCGCCAGATATCAAGCGCTGAGGCCTGCTGAACCGCACGGCTTTTTGTAGGAGCCAGCTTGCTGGCGATCAGCGGTCACCCTGAAAACCCGACCTCCGCGTTCAGGTTTTTCTTGATTGTCATCAAGCAGGTTTCGATAGCTGCCTTCTTAAACTGGCCTCGCCAAGCCATGAGGAGGCGACCATGTCCGAGACCTTCACGAAAGGAATGGCCAGGAACATCTACTTCGGAGGAAGCGTCTTTTTCCTCCTCGTATTCCTGGGCCTGACCTACCACACAGAGCAGACCTTTCCAGAGCGATCCAACGAGTCGGAAATCTCCGAAGCCGTGGTTCGCGGTAAAGCGATCTGGGAAAACAACAACTGCATCGGCTGCCACAGCCTGCTTGGTGAAGGTGCCTACTTCGCGCCGGAGCTGGGAAACGTGTTCGAGCGGCGTGGTGGCGATGCGGCCTTCAAGCCCTTCCTGCAGGCGTGGATGAAAGCCCAGCCGCTGGGCGCGCCAGGCCGCCGCGCGATGCCGCAGTTCCACCTCAGCGAAGGGGAAGTCGACGATATGGCCGAGTTCCTCAAGTGGACCTCCAAGGTCAACACCAACGGCTGGCCACCAAACAAGGAAGGCTGATCGATGGGCATTTCTGAATTCGATTCCACCCTAGGAGGGCCACGAGATGGGCATTCTTAATCCGCATCTCAAATTCCAATCGCAGGCGGTCGCTAAACCCTATTTCGTGTTTGCGCTCATCCTGTTCGTCGGCCAGATCCTGTTCGGCCTGATCATGGGGCTGCAGTACGTGGTCGGTGACTTCCTGTTCCCGCTGCTGCCATTCAACGTGGCGCGCATGGTGCACACCAACCTGCTGATCGTCTGGCTGCTGTTCGGCTTCATGGGCGCGGCCTACTACCTCATCCCCGAGGAAGCGGACCGCGAACTGCACAGCCCGAAGCTGGCCATCATCCTGTTCTGGGTGTTCGCCGCCGCCGGCGTGCTGACCATTCTCGGCTACCTGTTCCTGCCCTATGCGGGGCTGGCCGCACTCACCGGCAACGAGATTCTGCCGACCATGGGCCGCGAGTTCCTCGAGCAGCCGACCATCACCAAGGCCGGCATCGTCGTGGTGGCCCTGGGCTTTCTCTACAACATCGGCATGACGCTGCTCAAAGGCCGCAAGACCGCGATCAGCATGGTCATGATGACCGGCCTGATCGGCCTGGCGGTGTTCTTTCTGTTCTCCTTCTACAACCCGGAAAACCTGGTGCGCGACAAGTACTACTGGTGGTTCGTGGTGCACCTGTGGGTCGAAGGCGTGTGGGAGCTGATCATGGGGTCGATGCTGGCCTTCGTCCTGATCAAGATCACCGGCGTGGACCGCGAAGTGATCGAGAAGTGGCTCTACGTGATCATCGCCATGGCCCTGATCACCGGCATCATCGGCACTGGCCACCACTTCTTCTGGATCGGCGCACCCGAAGTCTGGCTGTGGCTGGGTTCGATCTTCTCCGCCCTGGAACCGCTGCCCTTCTTCGCCATGGTGCTGTTCTCCCTGAACATGGTGAGCCGCCGTCGTCGCCAGCACCCGAACAAGGCTGCGTCCTACTGGGCCATTGGCACGACCGTGACTGCGTTCTTCGGCGCTGGCGTGTGGGGCTTCCTGCACACCCTGGCTCCGGTGAACTACTACACCCACGGCTCGCAAATCACCGCCGCCCACGGCCACCTGGCCTTCTACGGTGCCTACGCGATGATCGTCATGACCATGATCAGCTACGCCATGCCACGGCTGCGCGGCCTGGGTGAAGCACCCGATGCCCGTGCCCAGCGCGTCGAGATCTGGGGCTTCTGGCTGATGACCCTGTCGATGGTGGCGATCACCCTGTTCCTCACTGCCGCCGGCGTGGTGCAGGTCTGGCTGCAGCGGATTCCCGCCGATGGCGCCGCGATGTCCTTCATGAACACCGCCGACCAGCTGGCGATCTTCTTCTGGCTGCGGCTGATCGCCGGGGTGGTCTTCCTGATCGGGCTGGTCTGCTACCTGTACAGCTTCAAGCAGCGTGGCCGGGTGCCGGCCGACATCACCGCCGCCGTCGCGGCGGCCTGAGGCGAGACGCTGATGTAACCGACGGCCCGGCTGACCCTGCGGGCCGTTTCTGTTTTCGAACTGCACTACGGAGTGATTGCCATGGCCTTTACCATCGAAGTCGAAGAGTGGGTCGGCAGTGTCTGGCACCGCTTCATCACCCGTCGCGCCAGCCCGGACTTTCCCGAGGCAGCCGTCACCCTGGAGAGCATGCAGCGTCCGTTGTCGGTGCTGTTTCGTGCCATGGGTGGTGCCAGCGGGGTGGAGGTCGGCGCCGCCAATGCCCGCGATCTGATGCTGCGCCGCAATCTGCTGCAACAGGTCGCCGGGACCTGCAAGCAATTGCCCGTCGCCTGGTGCGACTCGAGCAACCTACGCCTGCCGCAGAGCCTGGCCGTGTATCCCGAGCGGTCCCTCAACGAAGACCTCTATCGCTGGCTGGCGCTGCTCGCCGCCCAGGCTGGGGAAATGCGCCACTGGGCGCGTGACAACCAGCGCTGGACCCAGGCCATCCTCGAGCGTTTCCCGGCTATGCGAGCGCGCTATTACCGGCTGGTGGACGCACACCTGCAACTGCGCCCCGATCCGGCCAGCCTGCCGAGGACCGAAGGCGCGCTGGAACAGGCGATCTGCCAGGCGCTGCGCGAGCCGGGCAGCATCGTGCAGTTTCCGCGCAGCGAGGTCGCGCCCTGGCCGCTGCCGATGTGGCTGTACCCGGCCGAGAACCTGGGCGCGCCGCAGGCGACCGAGCTTGGCGAAGAGGATCAGGACAACCACCTCAGAGCCCCGTCGGCCGAGCAGAAGAGCGTGCGCAAGCGGGCCAAGCGCGTCGAGGAGACGACCAGCAAGAGCGGGCTGATGATCTTCCGCCTGGAGAACCTGTTCAGCTGGTCCGAGCACATCGAGCTGGACCGTCAGGGCGATGACAGCGAAGACGAGGACGCATCCCGTGTCGCCGAAGACCTCGACGAGATCGCCCTGTCGCGCCAGCGCATGCGCAAGGGGGTGGGCTCAAGCTGCACCTGGACCTGCCGCCGAGCGACGTCGACGACATCCCGCTGGGCGAGGGCATCAAGCTGCCCGAGTGGGACTACCGCAAGCAGCGGCTGCAGGACGATTTTGTCAATCTGCAGATGATGCTGCCGCGCGGCGCCGAGCCCAAGGGCCTGCCGCTGCATCTCAACCCGCTCGCCCGCAAGCTGCGCCGCCAGTTCGAGCATTTGCGCAGCGACCGCCAATGGATGCGTGCGCAACCCCAGGGCTCGGAGCTGGACATGCAGGCCTGGCTGGATTTTCACGTCGAGCGGCAGCACGGCCAATGCGCCGAGCGCGGGCTGTTCATGGAACAGCGGCAAAACCGTCGCGATCTGGCATGCCTGCTGCTGGCCGACCTGTCCATGTCCACCGACGCGCACCTGGACGACGAGCACAAGGTGATCGACGTGATTACCGACAGCCTGCTGCTGTTCGGCGAGGCGCTGTCGGCGGTGGGGGACGACTTCGCGCTGTATGGTTTTTCCTCGCTGCGCCGGCAGCAGGTGCGCATGCAGGCGCTCAAGCGTTTCGGCCAAGGCTACGGCGACGACACCCGCGGCCGCATCCAGGCCTTGCGCCCGGGCTACTACACGCGCATGGGCGCGGCCATTCGCCAGGCCACCGAACTGCTCGGCCAGCGCAAACAGCGGCGCAAGCTCTTGTTGCTGGTCACCGACGGCAAACCCAATGACCTCGACCTCTACGAAGGCCGTTACGGCGTCGAAGACACCCGCCAGGCCGTGCTTGAGGCGCGGCGCAAGGGCTTGCTGCCGTTCTGCATCACCATCGATCGCGAAGCCGGCGACTACCTCCCGCACATGTTCGGCGCCAACGGATACACCCTGATCAAGGATCCACGGCAGTTGCCGTTCCGTTTGCCGCAGCTGTATCGGCAGCTGACGAAGGAGTAGGGGGCCGGGAGTCGGAGAGCTGGGGAGGCTGAGCGGCCAGCGCCGCAGACGACACCCCGGGCGAATAAATTCGCCCCTACGGGTGGCGTTGTAGGGGCGAATTCATTCGCCCGGCGGGTCGCGATCAGTTCACCAATCCGGTTCAGAGCATGCTGATACGGGCAATCGTCATCCGATACGCGAAGCGCCGATGGGTATGCCGCGTAACCATCCTGCAGCCGACACGGGCGAATAAATTCGCCCCTACGGGTGGCGTTGTAGGGGCGAATTCATTCGCCCGTCGGGTCGCGATCAGTTCACCAATCCGGTTCAGAGCATGCTGATACGGGCAGTCGTCATCCGATACGCGAAGCGCCGATGGGTATGCCGCGTAAACATCCTGCAGCCGACACGGGCGAATAAATTCGCCCCTACGGGTGGCGTTGTAGGGGCGAATTCGTTCGCCCGGCGGGCCCCGATCAGTTCACCAATTCGGTTCAGAGCATGCTGATACGGGCAGTCGTCATCCGATACGCGAAGCGCCGATGGGTATGCCGCGTAAACATCCTGCAGCCGACACGGGCGAATAAATTCGCCCCTACGGGTGGCGTTGTAGGGGCGAATTCGTTCGCCCGGCGGGCCCCGATCAGTTCACCAATTCGGTTCAGAGCATGCTGATACGGGCATTCACCATCCGATACGCGAAGCGCCGATGCGTATGCCGCGTAACCATCCTGCAGCCGACACGGGCGAATCAATCGCCCCTACAGGTGGCCTCGTGTTCGTAGGGGCGAATTTATTCGCCCAGGGGGCCCAATCCGCCCGTCAATCCGGTTCAGGGCGCGCCGACACGGGCATTCGGCTCAGCGCGGCAGCCACAGAATCATCACCGCGCAAAAGATCGTCAGGGCGATGCAGAAGAGGAGAAAGCTGCGTTGGCGGCGCGCGCCGGCGGTGTCGGCGAGGGCGGGGAGCGGCATGCCGCAATTCTGGCACTCGGCTTCCTGAGGGGGATTTTCGTCTTGGCAGTACAGGCACTTGGGCATGGCGGCTTCCTCTCTACTGCAGTCAGCTTGCCACGCCCCGTGCTTGTTCTCGGTTGACGGCGATCAACCGCCGCGGAAAGCCCAGGGCGAGCCTGCCGTCATTCGAATTGCTCGAGGCGTTCCCGGTCGAGGATGGTGATCTGCCGGCCGTCCTGGTCGATGATGTGTTCGTCGATCAGGCGCCGCATGATGCGTGAGAAGGTTTCCGGCTGGATCGACAGGTGCCCGGCGATCAGCTGCTTGGCCATGGGCAGTTCGAACCCGTTTCCGCCGTCGCGCACGCGTGACAACTGGGTCATCAGGTAGCGCACCACGCGGTGGGTGGCGTTCTTCAGCGAGAGGGTCTCGATCTCGTTGATGCGCTGGTGCAGGCGCACACTGAGCTTGCCGAGCAGCGCGAACGACAGCCGCTGGTTGGCCTCGAGCAGACGCATATAGGCGGTATTCGAGAAGCGGTACACCTGGGTCGGGCACACCGCCTGGGCGGAGGCGACGTAGTTGGGCGTATCCATCAGCATCATGGCTTCGGCGAAGGTCTGCCGATTACCGATAACCTCGAAGACCTTCTCCTGCCCGTCGGGTGTCAGGCGGTAGATCTTCACTGCGCCGGAAATGACGAAATAGAACGAGTGCGCCGGCTCTCCCTGGTGAAAGAGGTTGTCGCCCTTGTCCAGGTTGAGCAACTGGCTGGCCGCCATGAGTTCATCCATCTGCTCGTCGTTCAGCGGCTCGAACAGATGGTGGCTGCGGAGGATCTGGTTGTGTACGCGGTGAAGCACCATGCAAGGCATCCTGTTTCTAAGAATTGGCCATCGACCGGCGGCTGTGACGGCAGTGGGCGGACATGGCCCGTCGTTCGGCTAGAGCCTAGCCCAGCACGCCGGGCGCTTTATTGACCTGCGCCGGTGTCGTGTATCGCAGCCGCTAGTGTGCGCCGGGCGCCGCGCCTTGCATGTGCGCAGCCGCTGGCATGGTGCTATGCACCGCCATGTCCAGCGCAACACCGCTGGCCAGGGCCAGGATGGTTGCCAGGGCCAGACCCCAGGCCAAAGGTTGGATAACTGCTTTCATATCGCCTCCGCATGTTGCCAGGCGCGCCGGCGGGCGCGCGATGCTCGTCGGGTTACTGGGAAGCCTTGACGAACAGGATGTTGTTTTCAAGGTGAATGTGCTGCATCAGGTCGTCGCGCAGCGCTTCGAGGCCGCGGTACAGCGCCCGCCAGGTGTTGCAGGCGTTGGCCGGCGGGGTGATGTCGTCCGTCAGCGCGGCCAAGCGGTCCAGGGCGGCGCCGTGCTGCTCGTGCTCGAAACGCATCACCGCGATCGGCCCTTGTCCCTCGGGAACACGCAGGCCGCGGCGGATCATCGGAAAGAGGATCTGTTCCTCCTTGAGCATGTGGCTTTCGAGCTCCTGCTGCATGGTCCACAGGTGTTCGGCGAGCCCGAGCGGGCAGTCCGGCTTGTTGCCATGTACGTGCTCCACGCGCGTGGCAAGGCGGATCAGCTCCGGAAACTGCTCGCGGTGGCGTTCGTGGTAGCGAACGAGGATATGGTCGATCAGCTCGCTTGCCGGTGCCTCGCGCCAGGTGGCCTGGGCCTCGGTTTCGCTGCTCAGCGCGGCCAGCTCGCTGGCGATCAGCTGGGCGTCGAGATCGCGATGCGCGGCGGCGTCCAGCAGGCGGGTGTTGCCGCCGCAGCAGAAGTCGAGCTTGTACTGGCGGAACACCCGGGTCGCACCGGGAATCTGGCAGGCGAGGCTGCCCAGGGTCTGTTCGGTCAACGCGCTTGTCATGTGAGCGTCCTTAAAGGTGGTGTGCCTGATGCTCCGCAAGCCCTGTGCCAACGCTAAGCGACTGATTCTTAGAAAAGAAAAATTAGTCGTGGTCGAAACCACCTGAACGGTTTAGGGTTTAAAAACCTTGACGGTATTGGCCACCATGATGGAAGAAGCCCTGCTGGCGGACCTGATCACTGAACTCCCTAACGCCGTGCGCTTGCAACGCCTGGTGCACACGCTGCACCAGCGGTTTCGCTGCGGTGCCGTGGTGCTGCTGCGCCTGGATGAAGACACCCTGCGCCCGCTGGCTGCGGTTGGCCTGGTGCGTGAAGCGCTCGGACGGCGCTTCGTGGTGGCGCAGCACCCGCGCCTGGCCGCCATTCTTTCGCAGCGCGAACCGACCTGGTTCGAGCCGGACAGCCGCCTGCCCGACCCCTATGACGGCCTGCTCGACGAGCGCATCGGCGAACCCCCTGCCTGTGCACGACTGCATGGGCGTGAGCCTGTACGTGGAGGGCAAGCTGTGGGGCGCGCTGACGCTCGACGCGCTGCACGCCGGCACCTTCGATGACGATGCTCGGCGTGACCTGCAGCGCTATACCCTGGTGATCGAGGCGGCCATCCGCATCACTCGGCTTGAACATGAAAACCGCAGCCTGCGGTTGGCCCGCAGCGATGTGTTCGAAGCGACCCAGATGCCACGGGACGGCGAGATCCTCGGGCAGAGCAAGGTGATCCGCGAACTGCTGCGCGAATTGGAAGTGGTGGCCGACTCCGAATTGCCGGTGTTGCTGCTGGGCGAAACCGGGGTCGGCAAGGAGCTGTTCGCGCGCTGGCTGCACCGCCATTCGCGGCGGCGTAACAAGCCGCTGGTGCTGGTCAACTGCGCGGCACTGCCCGAGTCCCTGGCCGAGAGCGAGCTCTTCGGTCATGTGAAGGGCGCGTTTTCCGGCGCCACCACTGATCGTCCCGGGCGCTTCGAGGCGGCCAATGGCGGCACCCTGCTGCTCGATGAGGTGGGTGAACTGCCGCTGGTGGTGCAGGCCAAGCTGCTGCGCACCCTGCAGAACGGCGAGATCCAGAGGCTGGGGGCGGACAAACCCCGGCACGTGGACGTGCGCATTATCGCGGCGACCAATCGCAACCTGCGCGAAAGCGTGCGTGACGGGCATTTCCGCGCCGATCTCTACCATCGCCTGTCGGTCTATCCGGCGCCGATCCCGCCGCTGCGCGAGCGCGGCAACGACGTGCTGATCCTCGCCGGCTATTTCCTCGAGCTGAACCGTGCGCGGCTGGGGCTGCGCAGCATGCGTCTGTCACCGGCAGCGGAGCGCGCACTGCTGGCTTACAGCTGGCCGGGGAACGTGCGAGAACTCGAGCACGTGATCAGCCGCGCGGCGCTGCGCTTGCTCAGCCGAGGTGCGTCGCGCAGCGACATCCTCACCTTGGAGCCGGACATGCTCGACCTCGATGCTTCGGCGACGTTCGCGCCGGATAGCCTTCCCGAGATGCCGGACGCCCCGAACCCTGCGCAGATCCTTCCGCTGCGCGAGACCGTGGATGCCACCCAGCGCCAGGCAATCGTACGTGCCCTGGAAGCCAGTGGCGAAAACTGGGCACAGGCCGCGCGGCTGCTGGACGTGGATCCGAGCAACCTGCACAAACTGGCGCGACGCTTGCGGCTCAAGTGAGCGGGCAGGGCGCGGCCTCCCGCCAGCCGGTACGAGACGTCCTGGCGGGTCGGTGGTCTACTCTGAAATCTGCACAACGGAGGAGACCACGATGGCGCTGGACCATGACCAGTTCGAAAGATTGCTGAGCGAGGCGCAGACCCACGCCGACCGCGCCGCCAGCGAAAACGATCCGCAGCACTACCGGCAGGCCTTCGAAGCCAGCCTCAAGGCGATGCGCCTGCTTGCCGAGGAGTCCGGTGCCTGGCGCCAGATGGTGGCGCGAGCGACCGAGGAGTTCGAGGGGGACGAGGGTATTTGAAGGGTGCCGCGCAACGCGGTGCGTCGGGTGGGCGTGCGTTCAGCTGACGGCGTTGTTGGGCGAATGAATTCGCCCCTACGATGCGGGGCTGGCTTCGGTTTCGCAGGTGGCTGGATGGGCTCGCGGGATGCGGTGCGTCGGACGGCGTTCGTTCGGCTGATGGATTTGTTGGGCGAATAAATTCGCCCCTACGGGGTGAGTTTGTAGGGCGGAATTTATTCCGCCAGCGGTGTTCCGGCCCTATGGATTCGGCCCTGCTGTGCAGGGGCGGGCTCGCGGAGTTCGTGGTGCTTGGGATTGGGTATGAACGCAGCGGTTCGTCCAACTCGGAATGCATCGCGGGTTCGTGTTTGACGGGGCTGCCTTGACCTTCATCAATGCCGACCCCGGGTACGCTACCTAGACTGCCGACTTTCCGCCCGCGCTCGGGCGGCCGCCGGGCTCTCCCGGCGCGCATGAATCGAATGTCTGGGAGTAGCCATGCACCTGGTCTGTCCGGCAGGAAGCCTGCCCGCGCTCAAGGCCGCCGTCCAGCAGGGCGCCGATGCCATCTACGTCGGTTTTCGCGACGATACCAACGCCCGTCACTTCGCCGGGCTGAACCTCGATGAAAAGCAGCTCGACAAGGGCCTGCAGCTGATCCGCGAAAAGCGTCGCCAGCTCTATGTCGCCGTCAACACCTACGCGCAGCCCGAGGGTTGGTCGCGTTGGCAGTGGGCCGTGGATCAGGCCGCGGATATGGGAGTGGACGCGCTGATTGCCGCCGATCCGGGTGTGCTGGGCTATGCCGCCAAGCGTCATCCGCAGCTCAACCTGCACCTGTCGGTGCAAGGCTCGGCGACCAACGCCGAAGCGCTGGCCTTCTACCAGCAGCGTTACAACATCAAGCGTGCGGTGTTGCCGCGCGTGCTCTCGCTCAAGCAGGTCAGGCAGGTCGCCGCGAGCAGTCCGGTGCCGATCGAGGTGTTCGCCTTCGGCAGCCTGTGCATCATGGCCGAGGGGCGCTGTCACCTGTCTTCCTACCTTACCGGCGAGTCACCGAACCTCTGCGGCGTCTGCTCGCCGGCCAAGGCGGTGCGCTGGAGTGAAGAGCCCGAAGGGCTGACCTCGCGACTCAACGACGTGCTGATCGACCGCTACGCCGAAGGCGAGTCGGCCGGCTATCCGACCCTGTGCAAGGGCCGTTTCGTGGTCAACGGTGAGCGCTTCCACGCCCTTGAGGAGCCCACCAGCCTGAACACGCTGGACCTGATCCCCGAGCTCGCCGCCATTGGCGTCACGGCGATGAAGATCGAGGGGCGACAACGCAGCCCGGCCTATGTCGAGCAGGTCACGCGGGTCTGGCGCGCCGCGCTGGATGCCTACCTGCAGGCGCCGCAACGCTACGCCGTGCAACCGGCTTGGCGCACGGTGCTCGACGGCCTGTCCGAAGGCTCGCAAACCACCCTGGGTGCCTACCACCGCGCCTGGCAATAGAGGAGCCAACCATGAAACTCAGCCTGGGCCCGGTGCTGTTCTATTGGGATCGGCAGAAGACGCTGGACTTCTACGCCGATATGGCCAGCCTGCCGCTGGATGTCATCTACCTCGGCGAAACCGTCTGCTCCAAGCGCCGCAGTATTGGGCTCGACGACTGGATCGGGCTGGCCCGCGATCTGGCCGGGGCCAGTTCGGCGCAAGTGGTGCTGTCCGGCCTGACGCTGGTGGAGGCCGCGTCTGAGCTGTCCGCGTTGCGGCGCCTGTGCGACAACGGCGAATTGCTGGTCGAGGCCAACGACATGGGGGCGGTGCACTATCTATCGCAGAAGCGCTTGCCCTTCGTGGGCGGGCCGGCGCTCAACCTCTATAACGGTCATGCCCTGGCCGAGCTCGTGGGCAGCGGGATGATCCGCTGGGTGCCGCCGGTGGAGATGTCCGGCGTCATGATCCGCAGTGCCCGCGACCAGCTCGAGAGGCTCGACGTCGCGGTGCCGGAGATCGAGATCTTCGCCTATGGCCACCTGCCGCTCGCCTATTCGGCGCGCTGCTTTACCGCCCGCGCCGAGAACCGTCCGAAGGACGACTGCCAGTTCTGCTGCCAGAACTACCCCGAAGGCATCCCGCTGCTGAGCCAGGAAGGCGAGGCGCTGTTTACCATCAATGGCATCCAGACGCTGTCCGCCTCGGTCAGCAACCTGCTCGCCGATTACCCCGCGCTGCAGGCCAGTGGCGCCGCGCTGCTGCGCTTGAGCCCTCGGGCGGCGGGCATGACCGAGGTGATCGCCGCCTTCGATGCGGTACGCAACGGCGCGTTGCCGCCGCTCGCCGTGGAAGGCTGCAACGGTTACTGGCATGGCCAGCCCGGCATGCTGCGTGCGGAGGAGGCCGGTCTGTGCTGAACCCCCGTGAGCATTTCTTAAAAGTCGGCGAGCGGCTGCTGCCGCTGGCAGCTCATACGCCCTTCGCTCTGCAGCGCCTGGCACTCGAACGCAGCCTCAACCAGCTGTTCGCCGAGCCCCTGGCCGACGAGGCCTTCGAGGTGCTCGAAGGCCACTGGCTGCGCCTCGAAGTGGCGGACCTGAAGCTGGCCTGGTGCCTGACCTGCGAGCGACAGCGTCTGCGGGTCGCCGAGCAGGCGCCGGTCGCGGTGATCATCCGCGGCAACTGGCGCGAGTTCCTGCTATTGGCGAGCCGCCAGGAAGACCCGGATACGCTGTTCTTCCGCCGCCGTCTGGTGATCGAAGGGGACACCGAGCTGGGCCTGTCGATCAAGAACCTGATCGACAGCCTCGACCCCGACCTGCTGCCGCCCTGGCTGTGGGCGCTGCTGCAACGCGCCGGCGCGGGTGTCGCCGAGGCGGGGCGGGCACAGCCGGCGCCCGGCTGATCACACCGGGCGCAACGGCTGGCGCGCCTGCATGCGGTCGCTGGCGATGATCCGGCGCATGTCCTCGAACAGCGCGTCGGCTTCGGCCTGGCTGCAGTCCTCTCGGTAGCGCTTGCGCAGCCCGTAGCGGCTCAAGGTGATGTGCACGTTCGCCGTGACGCCGTGTTGTGCCAGGCAGGCGCGGGCGCAGTGCAGCGGGCAACCGTCGATGGCGAGGATGGCGCGCCCGGAGTTGGCCTTGTTGACCAGTGAACCGACCCGCCCGCCAACCCCGGCGATGCACGACATCTCCGCCAGCCCGGCGCGGTCGAGGCGCACCGCGAGCGTGTTGGCCAGCTGCGCCACGTTGGAGCAGCCGGAGCAGGAATAGACCAGCGGGAGGTGGGTGGCACTGGGCATCGTCATTCTCCGGTCGGTGCGAGGGAAGAGGGGTGGGCGAAATCACTCCTGATAGGCGGCCAGGCCCTGACTGTCGAGAATCTCGATGCGCCGGCGCTGCACGCTGATCATTCCCGACTCGATCAGCCGGTGCAGGATGCGCGAGAAGGTCTCCGGCTGGATGCCAAGCTTGGAGGCGATCAGCCGTTTTGGTACGTCCAGGGTCACCACGCCGCTGTCGTCTTCCTGCGACTGGTAGAGAAAACGCACCACTCGATGGCTGGCGTTGGCCAGCGTCAGGGTGTCGATCTCGTTCATGCGTTGATGCAGGCGGGTGCTCAGGGTGGCGAGGATGTCCAGGCAGATGCTCGGGTGCTCCTCGAGCATGCGCCGGTAGTGTGGCCCATGCAGGCTCGCCACCAGGCTCGCTTTGAGCGCCGTGGCGCTGACCGGGTAGTGCGGCGTGCCGGTGAACAGCAGCGCTTCGGCGAAGGATTCGCGCGGACGGATGATTTCCACGAGCTTCTCCTGCCCGTCGCACACCACGCGGTGCAGCTTCACCTGGCCGCTGAACAGGAAATAGAAGCGCTCGGCGCGGTCGCCCTGGTGAAACAGCGCGGCGCCAGCGGGCACGCGCTTGAGGTTGGCGGACATGCAGACTTCCTGCAGCGCGGCCTCCGGCAAGCGGCTGAACAGGTGGTGTCGGCGCAACTCCGCAACGAGTGAAGGTTCGGTGAGCATGGTTCCTCCGCTGCGCGCGTCCGGGATGGTTCGAGCCTGCATCCTAAGAGCCGCCAGGCGCCGGTTTCCTTGATCGCGGACAAGATCGCCGGCCGCTACGGCGCGACCTCACGTTCGTGAAAACAGCCTCCTCGACTTGACGATGGTCAATTCATCGCAGCGCTCGATCTCCTACATTGCACCGCATCTTGTGGGTTTTATTAATCTTGTATCAACATATTGTGGTGGAGGTTGTGATGGACGGGCTCGCCGAGGGGCAACGACCGGTATCGTTACGCAAGCGCGACGGCCGGCTGCTGGCATTCGAACCGGGCAAGATCGAGCGGGCTATCACCGCCGCTGGCCTGGCGACCGGTGAGTTCGATGCCGCGATTGCATGCGCGCTGGTCGACCAGGTGTTGCGGCGGTTGCCATCGCGCATCGTTGAAGTGGAGCGCGTGCAGGACACTGTCGAAAGGGTGCTCATGGAGGCGGGCTACTACGACACGGCACGCGCCTACATCCTCTACCGCGAGCGCCACGGGCGGTTGCGGCGCGATCGCAAGTCGCTGGTCGATGTCGCCGCTTCGATGAACGAATACCTGTCGCGCGAAGACTGGCGCGTGCGCGCCAACGCCAACCAGGGATATTCACTGGGCGGGCTGATCCTCAACGTGTCGGGCAAGGTCACCGCCAACTACTGGCTGGACGAGGTCTACAGCGCCGAGATCGGCACGGCGCACCGCGAGGGCGATCTGCACATCCATGACCTGGACATGCTCGCCGGCTACTGCGCCGGCTGGTCACTGCGCACGCTGTTGAACGAGGGCTTCAACGGCATTCCCGGACGGGTCGAGGCCGGCCCGCCGAAGCACCTGTCCAGCGCCCTGGGGCAGATGGTCAACTTCCTCGGGACGCTACAGAACGAGTGGGCTGGCGCCCAGGCGTTCAGCAGCTTCGATACCTATCTCGCGCCCTTCGTGCGCAAGGACGGCCTGGGCTATGACGAGGTGCGTCAGGCGATTCAGGAATTCATCTACAACCTCAACGTGCCGTCGCGCTGGGGCACGCAGACGCCCTTCACCAACCTCACCTTCGACTGGGTCTGCCCCGAGGATCTGCGTGAGCAGATCCCCTATATCGGCGGCGAGGAAATGCCTTTTGCCTACGGCGAGCTGAACGCCGAGATGGCGCTGATCAACCGCGCCTACATCGAGGTGATGATGGCGGGTGATGGTCTGGGCCGGGTGTTCACCTTTCCGATCCCGACCTACAACATCACCCATGATTTCCCTTGGGACAGCGAAAACGCCGAGCGGCTGTTCGAGATGACCGCGCGCTACGGGTTGCCGTATTTCCAGAACTTCCTCAACTCGGACATGAAGCCCAACCAGGTGCGCTCGATGTGCTGTCGTCTTCAACTGGACGTGCGCGAGCTGCTCAAGCGCGGCGGCGGCCTGTTCGGCTCGGCCGAGCAGACCGGCTCGCTTGGCGTGGTGACGGTCAACTGCGCGCGCCTGGGCTATCTGCATGCCGGCGACTGGGCAGGGCTCGTCGAACACCTGGACGCGTTGCTCGACATGGCGCGCCAGAGCCTGGAGGTCAAGCGCAAGGTCATCCAGCATCACATGGATGCGGGGCTTTATCCCTACACCAGGCGCTACCTCGGCACGCTGCGCAACCATTTCTCCACCATCGGGGTGAACGGCCTGCACGAGATGGTGCGCAACTTCACCGAGGATGCCGAAGGGCTGCACACCGAGGCGGGGCGGCGCCTGGCTCTCAACCTGCTCGACCACGTGCGGGCGCGGCTGGTGCAGTTCCAGGAAGACACCGGCCATCTCTACAACCTCGAGGCGACGCCGGCCGAGGGCACTACCTACCGCTTCGCCAAGGAAGACCGCAAGCGTTTCCCCGACATACTCCAGGCCGGCTCGCCCGACGCGCCTTACTACACCAACTCCTCGCAGCTGCCGGTGGGCTTCACTGATGATCCCTTCGAGGCACTGCTTCTGCAGGACGAACTGCAGCGCAAGTACACCGGCGGCACCGTGCTGCACCTGTACATGGCCGAACGGATTTCCTCGGCGCAGGCGTGCAAGAACCTGGTGCGCACGGCGCTCGGGCGCTTCCGCCTGCCGTACCTGACGGTGACGCCAACGTTCTCGATCTGCCCGGTGCATGGCTATCTCGCCGGCGAGCACGAGTTCTGCCCGAAGTGCGACGAGGCGCTGCTGGCCAAGCAGCAGCACTGCTGTGCCTGAACTGATCTTCATATGAGCCAGCTTGCTGGCGACCATCTCCTGCGATGCACCGACCGGCGCCTCGCAGGACAAGCCCAACCCGAAGGAGAGCCCCATGAACCAAGCCAACCAATTGCCCGCTTCCGAACGCCAGCGCTGCGAAGTCTGGACCCGCGTGATGGGCTATCACCGCCCGGTCGCGGCATTCAACCCGGGCAAACAGTCCGAGCATCGCGAGCGCACCCATTTCACCGAACAGGCCGCCGGGCTGCTCCGGTAGCATGAGCGCCGCGCTCAGGGTCGGGGGCCTGGTGCCCCTAACCACGCTCGATTTCCCCGATCACCTGGCCTGCGTGCTGTTCTGCCAGGGCTGCGGCTGGCGCTGCCGCTATTGCCACAATCCTGAGTTGATCCCGGCTCGTGGTGCGCAGGAGCGTTGCTGGGAGGACGTCCTCGGCTTTCTCGATCAGCGTGTCGGGCTGCTCGAAGCGGTGGTCTTCAGCGGCGGTGAACCGACCCTGCAACTGGCCTTGCCTGAAGCGATCGCACAGGTGCGCGAGAGGGGTTTCAAGATCGGCCTGCACAGCGCCGGGATCAAACCCAAGCTGTTTCGCCAGGTGCTGCCGTTGGTGGACTGGGTGGGGTTCGACGTCAAGTCGCTGCCCGAGCACGGCGCGCTCATCACCGGCGTCGAGGGTAGCGGCGAAGCCAACTGGAAAAGCCTCGCAGCGCTGCTCGCCAGCGGTGTCGCCTACGAATGCCGAACCACGGTCCATTGGCAGTTGTTCGACGCCGAACGGCTCTGGGACATGGCTCAGCGCCTGCGCCGGCTGGGCGTGGAACGTTTCGCCGTGCAGTGTGTGCGCACGGCGAAGATGCTCGACGACTCGCTTGCCGACAGCCGCGCACCCTATGACCAGCAAAAGCTGTGGGAGCGCATGGGCCGGCTATTTCCCGCGTTCGTACTGAGAGGGTGACGCCGGAGCACTGAGTACAGCTTTTTTTGCACGAGGGAGCATCCTCGAGATCGGGCTTCCAAACGAAGGCCTTGGGCAAGAGTCGCCAGCAAGTACTGGGCGTCTCCCTGGCTTATAGGGGCGGTGTGCACTGCCGTTCCCGCGCCCGTTACGGCTGCTTTTGTAGGAGCGAGCTTGCTCCGATCGGGTGTCCAAACGAAGGCCTTGGTCAAGGATCGCCAGCAAGGACTGGGCGTCCCCCTAGCTCCTGCAGGGCAGGGCGGCGTTACCGATCAGCTCCATCCCCAGAACTGCAGATACCAGCCGTACCCGACCACCGCCGTGGCTAGGCCGACGCAGGCGAACGCCAGCAGGCGGCGCAGGCCGTTGGCACCGTGGCGGGTGATCACTTTCCATGCCAGCGTCAGGCTCCAGCCGATGGCACCGGCCAGCATCACGGCGCGTGTCGGTTGCGCCCAGGCCAGGATGAAACCCTCGTAGCGCAGCAGCTTGATGGTGGTGGCCGAAAGCCCGAGGAACAGCCCGGCCCCACCCAGGGGCGTCAACGTCAGGGCCAGGTGATGGAACACGCCGTCGCCGCGTTTCATCAGCCCGACGGCGCCGCGCAACAGCAGCCATAGCGCACCACCGATCACTAGGGAGCAGGTTCCGATGTAGGTGAGGATGGCCGCACCGTCGAGCCAAGTGAAGGCGTCGTTGGCCTGCGGGTAATGGGTCAGCAGCCACCAGGGCGCATTGGCCTCCAGCGGCCAGAAGATGTCGCGGTCGACCAGCCACTCGGCGGCGGTCTGCTTGAGGGTGATGAACCAGGGGCTGACCGTCCACTGGAAGGCGCCCATCGCCAGGCCGATCATGCCGAACAGCAGCAGGGTGCTGTCCCAGTGCCCGTGCTGGGCCTGGTTGCCGACGATGAGGATTTCCTCGTTGGGCGAGCGCGCGGCCAGGGCGACGGCGCCACGCTGGCCACTGCAGCGCCCGCAGGCGTGGCATTCGCTGTTGCCCTCCATGCGGCGGATGTCGATCAGCGGCGCGCAGTTGGGTGTCGCCAGTTTCGGGCCCTGGTTGGCCTGCCAGCGCTCCTCGTCGACCTTGTAGTGCATCGGCGCCAGACGCGCGAGCAGGCCGAACACGCCGCTTACCGGGCACAGGTGCCGGCACCAGACGCGTTTGCCGCGACCGTAGAGGAAGCCGACGATCATTGCCGCGACCGTGGAGCCACCAAGAATCAGCGCGGCAGCGCGGCCGTAGTCGTAAACGCTGATCAGCTGGCCGTAGACGGTGGTCAGCACGAAGGCGACCGTCGGCCAGCCACTCCAGCGCATCCATTGCGGGGTGCGTTTGTTCAGCCCGCGCCAGCTGATCCACTCGCTGAGCGAACCCTCCGGGCAGAGCACACCGCACCAGAGCCGGCCGAAAAGCACCATCGACAGCAGCACGAAGGGCCACCAGAGGCCCCAGAACAGGAACTGGGCAAACACCGTGATGTTGTCCAGCATGCGCGCCTCGGAGGGCGGCAAGGCGAGCACGGCCGGGACCAGCAGCAAGACCAGATAGAAACCAACCACCAGCCACTGAATCAGGCGGATGGTCTTGGCATGCTGGCGCATCAGGTCTCCGATGCGCGCCAGCCAGGGGCCTGGGTGATCATGCGGTGCGAGTCTCCAGGCGAGCCTCCGACTTGGGCCGCAACCAGGCCCAGACGGCCAGCCAGTACAGCGCCATGACGATGACCGCGGCCAACGAGGGCATCGCACGGTAGCCGGTCAGCCCGGCGATGGTGCTGCCCAGGGTGCTGCCATCGTCGAGCAGACCCGAGGTGTCCCACAGCGGATCGCCAAAGAGGGTGTACAGCATCTCGGGCACGTCCATGCCCATCAGTTGCCCGCTGAAGCGATCGAGCCCGGCCATCAGCAAGGCGGCCCCGAGCAACAGCAATAGCGCCTCGCTGACCTTGAAGAAGCGCTTCCAGGAGAACAGCCGGCTGCCCGCCTGCAGCGCCGCGTAGCTGATCAGGGCGAGGACGAACCCCAGCACGCCGCCAATCACGAAGCCGGTCAGGTCGGCACCTTGCTGCTGGTGGCCGATGCCATAGAGAAACACCACCGTTTCGCTGCCTTCCCGTGCGACGGCGAGCATCGCCAGCACCAACAGGCCGATGCCACTGCCCTGGCTGAGACTGGCTGCCGCGCTGTCGACCAGGTTGCGCTTGAGGTCGCGACCGTGGTGATGCATCCAGCCGACCATCTGCAAGATCAGCAGGGCAGCAACCACCAGCATGGCGCACTGGAACCATTCGCCGGCCGGGCCGGCGAGCCAGTCACCGGCGCTGAGAATGCCCCAGGCCAGCAGCGAGGCCAGGCCCAGCCCGGCGACCACGCCGCCCCAAAGCATACGCAGCGCGTGTCGATTGTCCGGTTGCTGGCGCAGCCAGGCGTGGAGGATGCCGATGACCAGCAGGGCCTCGACGCTTTCACGCCAGACGATGAACATTGATTGGCCCATGTCGCTTCTCCTATCACGGAACTACTTGGCGATGATTTCCCCTTCCGGGAGGTCCATGTGGAACTCGTCGAAGAAGGGGTAACGGCCGGGTTTGAGCGGATGGATCACCACGAACGAGGTGACGCCGGGCGAGAGCACCTTTTCCACCCGCAGGGGCGTGCTCTCGAATTCGGTGGGGCCGCTGCCGGCGTTGATCACCACGATCTTGAAACGCTGGCGCGCTGGCACTTCGAGGGTCGCCGGCTCGAAGTGGCCGTCACGGATGGTCAGCTCAAAGGTCGGCAACCCGGCCTGGGCGCCACCAGCGAAACCGGCGGCGAGCAGGGCGACGGTCGGGAACAGGATGCGTCGCATGCTGACCTCCGGCTCAGTAACCACCTTTCTTGCCGATACCGGCGTAGGTGAACTCGTAATTCAGCTCGCAGCGCTCGAACCAGGGGCGACGCCGGTTTCCTTGTCGACGTGGCGGCCGAACATGGCGTGGTCGCCGCCCGGCGGCAGGATGGTGAAGGTCAGCGAGTATTTGCCCGGGCCCATCAGTTTGACGTTATCGCCGTAGTGCGGGCCGTCATTGGCCACCATCGCGTGGAAGTCGCCCTCGATCTTTTCATCCGAGCCTTTCTTGCTCAGCGCGTAGCGGATGTTCAGGTAGGAGACGAAGCTGCCTTCCTGCCAGCCGTTGCGGTTGTCCTCGGTGGCGGCGATGTCCGCTTCCAGGTGAACGTCTGACTTGGCGGCATCGAGCATCATGCCGGCCGGCTCCATCTCGACCGGTTGCAGGTAGACGGCACCGACTTCCATGCCACCGCACTGCTGCGGTTCACCGATGGGATATTCCTTGGCCTGGGCAAGGGAGCGAGCAGCAGCGAAGCGACGGCGAGGGTAGCGGGAATGCGCATGGAGCCTCCGAAGGTGATGGGCAGGATGTGGGGGAAAGGGTCGCACCTGTGATGCTTAACGATAATGATTCGCGTCAATTCTGAACGAAATACTTTGTTACGTATACCCGTACCCCTTCCTGCAGAAGCCTGAGGAGACCGGCCGAGCGTAGGTGCGACGCGGCATTGGAGTGCCAAGGTGCGTTGCGTTGTCACAGGGAGAGGGCGTGTCACCGCGCCGCTTCGGCAGGCAGCGTACGCGCCACTCGACAAAGGCTTCGGTCGCGATCGATAGCGACCTAACATGTGTGTTCTTTTTCTGTTGGGGACTTCCATGCCGCACACCGCCGTGCTGGACGCCAGAACCGCCCGGGTGCTCCCCTGGCTGGTCGCGATCGCGTTCTTCATGCAGACCCTCGATGGCACCATCCTCAATACCGCGTTGCCGGCCATGGCACGCGACCTGTCCGAGGATCCGCTGCGCATGCAGGGCGTGGTGATCGCCTACATGCTCACCGTGGCGCTGCTGATCCCCGCATCGGGGTGGATCGCCGATCGCTTCGGCTCCCGGCGCATCTTCTTTTCCGCCATTGCGCTGTTCACCCTGGGCTCGTTGTTTTGCGCGCTGAGCGTCAGCTTCAACCAGCTGGTGATCTCTCGTGTGGTGCAGGCGATTGGTGGCGCGCTGATGCTGCCGGTGGGGCGGTTGGTGGTTCTGCGCGCCTACCCGCGCAGCGAGTTCGTCAAGGTGATGACGTTCATCGCACTGCCTGGAATGGTCGGCCCTCTACTGGGCCCGACCTTGGGCGGCTGGCTGGTGGAAGTCGCGTCCTGGCACTGGATATTTCTGATCAACCTGCCGGTCGGCCTGGTCGGCTGCCTCGCTGCGCTGCGTTTCATGCCGGACCTCAAAAGCGAGGTGCGCACTCGCTTCGATAGCGTCGGTTTCCTGCTGTTCGGCGGCGCCATGGTGCTGATCACCATTGCCCTGGAAGGCCTGGGCGAGCTGCAGATGCCACATGCCCGGGTGCTGCTGTTGATGGTCATCGGCAGCGCTTGCCTCGCGGCGTACTGGTTGCGTGCCGGGCATGTCGAGACACCGCTGTTCAGCCCTCAGCTTTTCCATACGCGCAGCTTCGCCGTCGGGATATTCGGCAACCTCTTCGCGCGCCTCGGTAGCGGCGCGCTGCCGTTCCTGATTCCGCTGTTGCTGCAGGTGGCGCTGGGTTATTCACCGGCCGAGGCGGGGATGAGCATGATCCCGCTGGCGTTGGGCGCCATGCTGATCAAGCCGTTGGCCAAGTCGTTGATCGATGGGTTCGGTTACCGCCGCATCCTGGTCGTCAATACGCTGCTGCTGGGCAGCCTGATCGCGAGCATGGCCACGGTCGATGCGCAGACGCCGACGGTCCTCCTGCTGCTTCACCTGGGGTTGATCGGCGTGGTCAACTCGATGCAGTTCACCGCGATGAACACCGTCACGCTGGTGGGCCTGAGCAACCGGGACGCCAGCAGCGGCAACAGTCTGCTGTCGGTGGTGGTGCAGCTATCGATGAGCCTGGGGGTGGCGTCAGCCGGCGCGCTCCTGGGCGGCTTTACCGTGCCGGGCGCAGAAGGCGAGGCCGTGCTGCAGGCCTTTCACCTGACATTTCTGTGCATCGGTGCGATGTCGATGCTGGCCGCGACGCTGTTCTTTCAGTTGGACAGCAAACAGACCATGGCTGCCCGGCTGATCGACGAAGAATGAGCCGCGCCGGAGGGCTGGCGCCCCCCCGCAGGCGAGGCGCTGAGTCAGCCGAGGCAGAGCTCGGCTTCCTCTTCCTCTTCTTCGGGCATTTCGTCGGTGACGATCACCCGCGCATGACAGGCGGTTTCTTCCTCCATCCGGAGGCCGAAATACCGCGTGTCATGCGCATCCCAGAACGCTTCGACCTGTGCCATGGTGGCGGCCTCGAGAAGGACCTCCAGGCTGTGTTCCAGGACGATCGTATAGAGTTTTTCGGCAGACATGATTGGCAGGCTCGCGCTCGATTCGGGACAGCCGCTGCGTCGTTGCAGCGGTGATGTCATTCTGACAGTCACCAGCGCATTTACGGTGCCCACTCATCGCCTGTTCGCTGTCATCCGCTGAACGGTTGGTTCGCGCGGCTGTCTATGTGGCCCCTCGCCAGTGCTTCCCGGCCGGTCATACCGAAAACCACAATATGTAAGCTTCGACGACACACCTGCAGCCAAATCGTCGTGCGTCACGGCCTACGAGCAGAGCGCTGTCGCCAATTTCTACTTTCGATTCCACCTCCAGGTCGCCAGAACCTGCTGCGATTGTTTACCTGTGCAGGTAAACAATATCGACCTGTCATCTAACGAGACATATCGTTCCGCTGGCTGGCGAATGCCGGCCCAAACAGAAGGAATTGATATGAGCGGCTTGAGCGTGGTGTGGTTGATGATGGGAATCGCGGTGTGCGTCGTGTTGGTCCTGACGATCCTGCTCTGGCTGCAATGGCTCCACGCCGAGCAGCGCAAGGCGGAGCTCAGCGTGTTGCGCCACCTGGTCCAGAGCCTGGGCGAGGTCATTCATCGCCTCGAGCGTGAAAAGGCCGAGCTCGCGGCCGGTTTGCGGGCCGAGCAGGGCCAGGTGGAGCAACTGAAACGACGGTTGATCTAGACGGCCCCGGTGCGACCGGCCTGGACGGTGCCGGCATGTCGCCGGGCCGAACAGCGCTTGGCGAACCACTCATTGACCTGGGCCAATGGTGTTTTCCGCACGCGTTGCAACAATGCTCAGGCATGACCTGAACAGGGTTGGACACGCGAGGAGACGACATGACCGCTGACGAAGCCGGGCTCACCCCCAGACCCGCGCCGGCGCGGCTGACCGGCCGACCACAGTGCCCTGGCATGCCCTTTCGCCCGGGGAGGTCGAGACGATGCTGGAGGCGAGCCCCGACGGGCTGACGGCGGCCGAGGTACAGGCGCGCCTCTTGCGCGACGGGCCGAACGCGTTGCCCACGCCTAAGGCGCGCAGCCTGATCGTTCGCTTCCTGTCGCAATTCAACAATCTGCTGATCCTGGTCCTGCTGGGGGCCGCCGTGCTGACAGCCGTTCTGGGTCACTGGACAGATGCCGGGGTGATCGTCGCGGTCTGCCTGCTCAACGCCACGGTCGGCTTCGTACAGGAGGGCAAGGCCGAGCACGCGCTGAGCGCGATCCGCCACATGCTATCGGCCAGCGCCACGGTGCGGCGTGATGGCCATCGTCTGGCCGTACCGGCCGAGCAGCTCGTCGCGGGCGATCTGGTGCTGCTCGAGGCTGGAGACAAAGTGCCCGCCGACTTGCGGCTGCTGTGGGCGAAGAATCTGCAGGTGCAGGAGGCGGCGCTGACCGGCGAATCCGTGCCCGTCGACAAGGCGACCGAAGCGGTGGCTCACGAAGCCCCATTGGGGGATCGGATCTGCATGGCATTTTCCGGCACCCTGGTGACCCACGGGCAGGCACGTGGCGTTGTGGTCGCTACCGGCACCTCAACCGAGATCGGGCGTATCAGCCGCCTGATGGCCGGGCTCGATCCCATCGAGACGCCTCTGCTGCGGCAGATGACCGGCTTCGCCCGCACCCTGACTGCCGTCGTGCTGGGCATCGCCGTGCTGGTGTTCTGCTTGGCAGCGCTGGTGCATGACTACGGTCTTGGCGATCTGTTCATGGCAGTGGTCAGCCTGGCGGTTGCGGCTATTCCTGAAGGGTTGCCGGCCATCCTGACCATCACCCTGGCGATCGGTGTGCAGCGCATGGCCCGCTGCAGCGCGATCATTCGGCGTCTGCCGGCGGTCGAGACGCTGGGCTCGGTGTCGATCATCTGTACCGACAAGACCGGGACCTTGACCCGCAATGAGATGACGGTGCGTAGCGTCGCCCTGCCGGCTGCACAGGTCGTTGTGGAGGGTGTCGGCTACGAGCCGCACGGCGGCTTCAACGTCGAGGGGCGGGATCGCCTGGCCGAGGATGTTCCGACGCTGGTCGAACTGGCGCGCGCCGCCGCGTTGTGCAACGACGCCGCCTTGCGTCAGCAGGGCGAGGCCTGGAGCGTGGAAGGCGACCCGATGGAGGCCGCGCTGCTGGTGCTGGCGGCCAAGGCCGGCATCGATCGCGCCGAAGAAGCTCGGCGCCTGCCGCGTACGGACCTGATTCCCTTCGAGTCCGAACACCGGTTCATGGCCACGCTGCACCACGATCACCAGGGGCGCGGGGTGGTCTACGTCAAGGGTGCGCCGGAGCGGATCCTCGCGATGTGCGCTTCGCAGCGCGACGAGGCAGGTGATCTCCCGCTCGAGGCCGAGGCCTGGCACGCCCGGATACAGGCGATGGCCGAACAGGGCCAGCGGGTGTTGGCGCTGGCCACGCGAGCGGGTGACCCGTCACGGCAAGACCTCCAGTTCGCGGACGTGGAAAGCGGTCTGGTCCTGCTCGGGTTGGTGGGCATGATCGACCCGCCACGAACCGAGGCCATCGCCGCCGTGGCCGACTGTCGGGGCGCCGGTATCCGGGTCAAGATGATCACGGGTGATCATGCCGTGACGGCACGCGCCATCGCCGCGCAAATCGGTTTGCAGAACACCGCCTCGGCGCTGACCGGCGCGGACATCGAGGCATTGGACGATTCGGCCCTGGCACGCATTGCACCCGAGATCGACGTGTTCGCGCGGGCCAGCCCGGAGCACAAGTTGCGGTTAGTGCAGGCGCTTCAGGGGCAGGGTTTTGTCGTCGCGATGACCGGCGACGGCGTGAACGATGCGCCGGCGCTCAAGCGAGCCGATGTCGGGATCGCCATGGGACAGAAAGGGACCGAGGCCGCGAAGGAGGCGGCGGAGGTCGTGCTGGCCGACGACAATTTCGCCTCCATCGCCCGCGCCGTGCATGAGGGCAGAACGGTATATGACAACCTGAAGAAGGCCATCGCGTTCCTGCTGCCGATCAACGGGGGTGAGTCACTGAGCGTGGTCATCGCCATCCTCGCCGGGCTGACCCTGCCGATCACGCCGCTGCAGATCCTCTGGATCAACATGGTCAGCTCCATCGGGCTGGCGTTGGCGCTGGCCTTCGAGCCAGCCGAGCGCGACGTGATGCAACGCCCTCCGCGGGCAGCAGGCGAAGCCTTGCTGTCGCGTTTCCTGATCTGGCGGATCGCCTTCGTCTCGCTGCTGATGACGCTCGGCATCTTCGGCCTGTTCGAGTGGGCCCTCTGGCAGGGCGCCGACGAGGCGACCGCGCGTACCGTCGCCGTCAATACGCTGGTGGCGATGGAAGTCTTCTACCTGTTCAGCGTGCGTTACTTGAATGCACCCTCGCTGACGTTCCAGGGCGTGCTTGGCACTCCGCCGGTCCTTATCGCCATCACCGTGGTGACCGCCCTGCAGCTGGTGTTCACCTACGCCCCTTTCATGGCCGCGCTGTTCGACTCCCGGCCGTTGACCCTGATGCAGGGCGTGCCCGTTCTGGTCGCTGGTGTTCTGCTGTTCGCGGTGCTGGAGGTGGAAAAACGGGTCCTGCGAAGGGGGCGGGCGGCGGCTGCTTGATAGGCCGTTTTTACCAATAAGCTCAGCAGTCCTGGCGGGCCGAAACTCTGCCGCCGCGCTGGGTCTGTTTCTGGCGGACGCAATGCGTGGTCTCGGGCGTCGCCGCTCAGGCGTTCTGGATAGGTTTACTGAGTCAGGGATTGTGTTCGCCGTCCGGCGGAGATCAGCCAGGCATAAGGTTGCGCGCCGCTACCACCTTGGCTATCGCATCCGTAAAAGGCGGATTTCTTTCAAATGATTCGATCATCAACTCCGAGAGGATGCGCACTTTTTGCGCTGGGTGCGCGCTGGGCGGCCGCACGATGTAGACGTCTCCTACTGGCAGCGGATAGCGAGTCATGATCGGAACGAGTGCCCCGGACGCCAGGTACTCGTAAGTCACACAATCGGGGAGCCACGCAATACCGAGCCCCGCTGCCGCAGCACTCGCGAGCGCCGCGCCGTTATCGCTCCTGAAACGTCCCTGCGGTTGCACGGTGATGACCTTGTTTCCATCCATGAAGCGCCAACTTTCGGCGCCGAGCAACGCCTGGTGGGCGGCGATTTCGTCCGGCGTCTCGGGTGATCCGTGTGCCTTGATGTAGTCCGGGCTGGCGACGAGCTTGCCGTAAATCTGGCCCACGCGTTTCGCCAGCAGGTTCGAGTCGCGTAGGGCTCCGACCCGGATGGCACAATCGAAGCCTTCCGCGACCAGGTCGACGAAGCGATCTCCGTAGGTCGCATCAATCTGAAGACGAGGGTAGCGGCGTGCCATCTCAGCAAGCACAGGGGCAAAGTGTATCGGGCCGGAGGAAAGCGGCACTGCGACCCGCAATCGACCACGAAGATCCCCGGTGGGAAGAATCGTTTCCCTGGCCATCTCAATCTCGGCACTGGCTCGGGCTGCATGTTCCCGAAATGTCATGCCCGCTTCTGTAAGCGCGGCACCACGGGTGGTTCGTGCGAGAAGCTGAATGCCAAGGTCCGCTTCCAGTCGGAACAGTCGCCGACTGACGATTGATTTGGAAACGCCAAGGTGGCGCGCGGCGGCTGAGATTCCGCCAGCATCAGCGACCTCAACAAATGTTTGCAGGTCTTCGAGGTTCAATCCGGCGTTCCCCATTCCGCGACACAGCTAGCCGCAGGGCGACACTACCCCTTCGTTAATCGCGACGGCAATACTGTGTTCAAGCTGCGTCGCCTGACAGCCTGATCGGCGACAGTCAAAAATTGTTCAACTCTGCGTAGGTGCCCTACATGATGAACAGAAACGATTTGCGTCGGGCGGATATCAATCTGCTGGTAGTTTTCGAAACCATGATGCACGAGAAAAACGTTAGCCGTGTTGGCGAAAAACTGTTCCTAGGGCAACCAGCGGTCAGCGCTGCCTTGGGGCGCCTACGTCACCTGTTCGATGACCCCTTGTTCATTCGAACCGGGCGAGCAATGGAGCCTACATCCCGCGCCCAAGAAATTTTCTCCAACCTGACGCCTGCTCTCGACAGCATTGCTGCTGCCCTGGGCAAGTGTCAGACATTCGACCCTGCAACAAGTGAAGCCACTTTTCATATCGGACTTTCCGATGACGTCGAGTACGCCTTGTTACCCACTCTGCTGCGCAGCCTACGCGTTGACGCACCGAACATAAGGCTTGTGGTACGTCGCGCCGATCAATGGCAATTGCCGCAGCTGCTTGCATCCGGGGAAATTTCGCTTGGCATCAGCCATACCTTGCAACTGCCGGCCAACGCGCGGAGTAGGCTTTTGCGGTCGATTCGCCCAATGGTGCTGCGGGCTGACTCTCGGGCTGGCGCACTGAACCTGGAAGAGTTCTGTCGACGGCCCCATGCGGTGGTGTCGTCCATGGGTAACGTTATCGAGAATGCCGACCGGGCCCTCCATTCGCTTGGGCGTGAACGTAAAGTCGTCCTTGCTGTGCCGCAGTTCAGCGCCTTACCCATGCTACTTGAAGGCAGCAGCATGATTGCCATCGTGCCGGAATATGTTGCGCAGGCCATGTCCGGCTCGGGTGGCTTGAGAGTGGAAACCGTGCCAGTTGCACTTCCTCAGCAAGAGCTATCGATGGTCTGGAGAGGGACTGCTCACAGTGATCCGGGCGAACAATGGTTGCGTTCGCGATGCAGCTCTTTATTGGGCGCACAGCCCGAAGAGCGTGCTCGCCAGGATATATCGAGTTGTATTGTTGCGGTGGCAGCCTGACCAGCCCTGAGTGCCTGCCACGGGCAAAGACGGTAGTTCAGCATGTCCATATCTGGTCGTATGTGCTTATCGCGGGCTGGTTGGCTGATCTATGAGCAAGGGAGCTCAGCGCTATCTGAGGAGACACCAGGGAACCCAGTGTTACGCAGCAGATGGAAGAAAGCCCGCACAGGGCGGGCTTTCAGGGTGTTTCCGGTCATGTGGGAACATGCGGAAACTTGCGTTTGGTGGAGCCGGGGGGATTTGAACCCCCGTCCGCCAGCTCTCCACTGTCGGTACTACATGCTTAGCCAAATCTATTGAGTTAACTCCGCGCCGCCCGATTGGCAGGGTGCTTGGAGCGAGCTGCATGAGATTTAGCCGTTACGTCTGCAGCGAACTTGGCGGCGATCCTGTTCTATCTGACAGTCATTTCGGGTTTACAGGCATCCCCTAGTGACCGCTGGCGCCGAAGCGACCAGATGAAGGTTAGGCGGCTAGCGCGTACCCTTCGTAGTTGTCGTCGTTGGCAACTATAAGTTTGCAACAGTGGATTTACGAGTTCTGTTACCAACTCGGCATGCACCTAGAGCTTTGTTACCGGCGTCGAATCCTAATCGGCCCCATGAGACGCATCGCGTGCTCATGTGCGGCGCAGTGTACGCCAGAGGATGAGCTACGTCGAACGCTTGATGGATTAGATGGAGGTGATCTGTCGGATTTCAAGGGGTAGCGAGGCCGCCGGGTGCGGCGGCCTTGCCCAGGCCACTCAGTTACCAGCGCCCGAGGCGGAGCCGGCGGTGCCGTTCGAGTCGGAGCTGCCAGGTCCTTTCAGTTCCTGCAGGGCCTTGGTGGTATGGGCGATGCAGGTTTCGGTATCGCCGGCTTGTTGAGCCTGGCGAGCCTGGCCGACCAGCTCCTCTGCTTCGCTGCGTGCGGGCTCTCCGAGTGTGGCCTGGTTGGTGGCCATCAGGTCGTCGATCTCTTGCAGGTTGAGCTGGCAGAGGTCTTTGTCGGCAGCAAACGCAGCGGGACTGGCGATAAGGGCTGCGGCGGCAAGTAGGGCAAATTTTTTCATGAGCATCCTCCAGGGAGTTAACTTCCCGGCGGGCCTGCCTGATTCTGCAATTGCGCGGCGGCGCCGAGGCGGGTTTTCGGCCCAGTGTGTCGCCTGGGCTCTATTTGTCCGACTGCGGTTGCGCTCAAGCGTTTCATCCGTGCGTGTCAGCTGGCTGCCGGCTGCTCGCTAGCTGACCGCCGCAGCGGCTCTGGCGCGGCTGTTTCGGTTCACCAGGTAAACGAGCCCGTGATAATCGATACCGCCATGCTGCGACAGGCCGATCTCGCAGGTGCGGCTGGTGGAGATGCCTTCCTCGCAGACCTGCACCGCCTCCTTGAGGCTGCGCAAGGCGTGTGCGTTGAGCTCGGGCGTGCTAAAGCCCTTGTCGCCGGCGAACCCGCAGCAATGGATGCCTTCGGGCACCACGACCTGCTTGGCGCAGCGACGGGCTATGTCGATCAGCGCCTGGGCTTCGCCGAGGTGTTGGGTGCTGCAGGTCACGTGGACGGCGATTGGGCTGTCCTGGGGTTCGAAGTCCAGCTTGTCGAGCAGGTGTGTGCGGATGAAACGCACGGGGTCGTACACCTGCAGGCGGGGTTCGCTCAGCTCTTGCACCAGCCTTAGGGTGCAAGGGCTGGTGTCGCAATAGATGGGGTCGAGCCCGCCACGACTGGCCTTGAGCAGTGCATCAAGCGTTTCCTGCCGTTTGCGTTCGGCCTGTTCCGCGTAACCTTTGGAGGCGAAGGGCTGCCCGCAGCAGAGGTTGTTGAGGTCGTCGGGAAAGACGACCTGGTAACCGGCCTTTTCCAGCAGCGCGCGGGTGGTGTCCAGCAGTGGCTCCTGCTCCTGGTCGCGCGCCGCTGGGCCCATGGCGCGCGAGACGCAGGCGGCGAGATAAACGACGCGGGGACGCTCGTCCTGATCCGCCGGTTTGGGCACATGCAGGCGTTGCAGGGGCTGCGGCATGGCTGGCGTCCACTGCGGGACGCGGCCCTGGCTGGCTCGGGCGAGTGCCGCGGACGTCTTGCTCAACAGGCGCGTGCCCATCATGAGGTGCGCACCGTTGGCAACATGCAACATGAAGCGCATGCCTTGCACGGCCGTGCTGAAATGGTCGGCCAGCCAGTTCGCCGCGCGGATATGGTCGGCTTGCTCCCCGCGAAGCTTGCGCACCAGATCGCCCGTGTTGATGCCGACTGGGCAGCGCTGGGCGCACAGGCCGGTCGCGGCGCAGGTCTCGATGCCGTGATAGGCGTACAGGCGCTCCAGCTCGGTGGTATCGATCCCGGCACGCTTGCGCGCCTGGATGTCGCGCCAGACCACGATGCGTTGCCGCGGCGTCAGGGTGAGGCCGTTGGACGGGCAGACCGGTTCGCAGAAACCGCATTCGATGCACTTGTCGACGATCTCGTCGGCGGCTGGCATCGGTTTGAGGTGTTTCAGATGAATCTGCGGGTCTTCGCTCAACACCACGTCCGGGTTAAGGATGCCCTGTGGGTCGAGCAGCCGCTTGATCCGCCACATCAGCTCGTAGGCCTCCGGTCCCCACTCCAGTTCGACGAAGGGCGCCATGTTGCGTCCGGTGCCGTGTTCGGCCTTGAGAGCGCCGCCGAACTCGACGGCGACCAGCTGGGTCACGTCCTGCATGAAGGCTTCATAGCGCGCGACTTGCTGCGGGTCGTCGAACCCCTGGGTGAAGACGAAATGCAGGTTGCCCTCCAGCGCATGGCCAAAGAGGATCGCCTCGTGGTAGGCGTGTTTATCGAACAGCTGGATGAGGCGATTGACGCCCTCGGCCAGCCGCTCGAGGGGGAAGGTGACATCTTCGATGATCACGGTGGTGCCGGTCTGACGCACGGCTCCTACAGCGGGAAACGTGTCCTTGCGGATCTTCCAGAGCTGGTTGTAGACGGCAGGGTCCTCGCTGAAATCGACCTGCTTCTCCACCGGAAAATGCGCAATCGACGTCATGATCTGGTTGATCTGCTCGTGCAGCAGCGTCTGGCTCGCCGCGCGCGACTCGATCAAGAGTGCACAGGCGTTGGCCGATAGCGTCTTGACCCATTCGGGCATGCCAGCCTTGTTCTCCACCGAGCGCAGGCTACGGCGATCAAGCAGTTCGACGGCCGATACCGGTTGCTGTTTGAGGACCGGTACGGCGAGGCAGCAGGTTTCCACATCGGGAAAAACGACCAGTGCGCTGGCCTTGTGCGGGTGGTCCGGCACGGTGTGGTAGGTCACCGCGCTGATGAAACCGAGCGTACCTTCGGAGCCGACCATCAAGTGATTGAGGATGTCGAGCGGGTCGTCGAAGTCGATTAGGGCGTTGAGCGAAAAGCCCGTGGTGTTCTTCAGCCGGTACTTGTGGCGAATCTTTTCCGCAAGCGCGGTGTTGGCGCGGGTGGCGCGGCCGAGGTCGGCAAGCTGGTCGAGCAGTTCGCTGTGGCTCTGGCGGAACGCCGCGACGCTCGCCGCATCTTCGCTGTCGACCAGGGTGCCGTCGGCCAGCACCAGGCGCAGGCCAGCGAGCGTCTGGTAGCTGTTCTGCGCCGTGCCGCAGCACATGCCGCTGGAGTTGTTGGCGAGGATGCCGCCGATCTTGGCGGCGTTGATCGAGGCTGGGTCTGGACCGATCTTGCGCTGCAGCGGGGCAAGGATGGCGTTGGCGTTGGCGCCGATGACGCCGGGCTGCAGGCGGATCTGCTCGCCGCCGTTGCGCAGTTCACGGCCGTTCCAGTTATCGCCCAGCACGATCAGCACCGAATCGGAAATCGCCTGCCCCGAGAGGCTCGTGCCCGCAGCGCGGAACGTCACGGGAATGCGAGCGCCTTGGGCCAGCTTCAGCAGGTCGATCACCTCGGCCTCCGACTCGACCCGCACCACCAGCTTGGGGATCAGCCGATAGAAGCTGGCATCGGTACGAAGGCCAAGGTCGAGAGCGGGTCATCGAATAGCCGCTCCGACGGAATGAGGCGTTCGACGGCGGCGAGAAATTCGCCCGGTAGGGTGGCAGACGCGTTCATGCGGGCTCCGGTAGCAGGCAGGCCGCGTCGATGATCGCGCGGCGTCTCGGTGTAAGCGGTCAGGCCGGGTCGACGTGGCGGCTGGTCTGGTAGTGGTCCACCTCGCGCACCAGCGAATCGGTCGTTATTTCGCTGATGGACTTGGCGCCAGTGAGCACCATCGCTACACGCATTTCCTTCTCGATCAGGTTGAGCAGGTTGGTCACGCCCGCCTCACCATCGGCAGCCAGGGCATAGGCGAAGGCGCGGCCGAGCAGAACGGTGTCGGCGCCCAGGGCGATCATGCGGACCACGTCGAGGCCGTTGCGGATGCCGGAATCGGCGAGAATTTTCAGGTCGCCCTTGACCGCATCGGCGATGGCCGGCATGGCGCGCGCGCTGGACAGTACGCCGTCGAGCTGACGCCCGCCGTGGTTGGACACGATGATGCCATCGGCCCCGAAGGTCACCGCGTCACGTGCGTCCTCGGCATCGAGGATGCCCTTGATCACCATGGGGCCGTCCCAGAACTCGCGGATCCATTCCAGATCCTTCCAGGAGATCGAGGGGTCGAAGTTCGCTGCCAGCCAGCCGATGTAGTCTTCGAGTCCCGTCGGGTGACCGCGGTAGGTGGAAATGTTGCCGAGGTCGTGGGGCTTGCCGTGTAGACCGACGTCCCACGCCCAGAAGGGGTGCGTCATGGCTTGTAGCATGCGCCGCACATTGGCGTTCGGGCCGCTCATGCCTGAATGCGCATCGCGGTACCGGGCGCCGGGGGTGGGCATGTCCACAGTGAAGACGAGGGTGGTCACGCCGGCTGCCTTGGCGCGCTCGAGCGCGTTCTTCATGAAACCGCGGTCCTTGAGCACGTAGAGCTGGAACCACATGGGGCGCTTGATCGCCGGGGCGACTTCCTCGATGGGGCAGACTGACACCGTGGACAGCGTGAAGGGGATGCCCTTCTTGTCCGCGGCGCGAGCGGCCTGCACTTCACCGCGGCGGGCAAGCATGCCGGTCAGACCGACAGGTGCCAGGGCGACCGGCATCGACAGGGTCTCGCCGAACAGTTGGGTTTCCAGGCTCAGTTCCGACATGTTGCGCAACACGCGCTGACGCAGGGCAATGCTGGCCAGGTCATCGACGTTGCGGCGCAGGGTGTATTCCGCGTAGGCACCGCCGTCGACGTAGTGAAACAGGAAAGGCGGAAGTTTGCGTTTCGCGGCGGCGCGGTAATCCGTAGAGGCAGAGATGATCATCGTGTGTTCTCACCGAGTGAACAAAGCCGGTCGGGACCCGGTCTTTCCGGGTCATGCTCGAACCGAAGAGGTCCTGGACGCACGCGGCGGCCGGGGCCAGTGTCGAACGCCACGGCCCGAGATGTTCGGGGCCGTGGATGCAATTTGTCAGACGCCGACCAGCGGGTCCGTCACGCCCAGCACGTAGATCGCCAGCAGGCCGATCAGGCCGGTGGCCAGCACGTAGTACAGGGTAGGCCAAACGGTCTTGCGCAGGGTGATGCCTTCACGACCAAGCAGGCCAACGGTGGCGGAGGCAGCGACCACGTTATGGATCGCGACCATGTTGCCCGCCGCGGCGCCAACCGCCTGGATTGCAACGATCATGGCGCCGGAGATGCCTAGCGACTGGGCCACGCCGAACTGGAACTGGCTGAACATCATGTTGCTTACGGTGTTCGAGCCAGCCAGGAAGGCACCAAGCGCGCCCACCGAAGGCGCCAGCAACGGATAGATGCCACCTACGCTGTCGGCCACATAGCGGGCCATGGCGATCGGCATGCTCGGCAGATCACCGGCGTTCACACCGGAATTGATCAGGATGCGCACCATCGGCACGGTGAACAGCAGCACGAAGCCGGCGCTGAGCAGTACGCTGCTCGACTCCTTGACCGCAGCCTTGAGTTCCGAGGCGCGCATGCCATGCATGAAGAAGGTGATCAGCACGACCGCAACCAGGATGCCGCCGGGCAGGTAGAGCGGCTCGATGCTGGCGCTGACGCCGGTCTCGCCGAGAATGTTCGCAAAGGCCAGGGACACGGATTTCAGCGCGGCGGATACTTGCGGGAAGACGCGGCTGATCACCAGAATCGCGCCAACCAGCACATAGGGCAGCCATGCGCGAAAGGCGCTCATCGGTCGCGCAGCGAGGTCGTCGAGTTTCATCTCGATGGTGCCGACCCATTCGGCCGGCCAATCCTTCGCTTCTGCGAAATCCCAGCGGGTTTTCGGCACCAGGAAATCGAAGTGAGCCGCGGTCGTGACGATGGCCAGGCCTACCAGGCCACCGAGCAGGGACGGAAACTCAGGCCCCAGGAAAATGCCGGTGGCGACATAGGGCAAGGTAAACGCAAGACCTGCGAACAGCGCGAAGGGCAGTACCTCGAAGCCGGCTTTCCAGCTGCGCTCCTTGCCGAAGAAGCGCGTCAGCATCAGCACCATGACCAGTGGCATAACGGTGCCGACGATGGCATGGGTGATCGCGACGCTGCTGGTGATCTGCTGCAGGAAGATCGGCCAGCTGGAGCCTTGGGCGGCCAGCTGCACGCCGAGGGTCGCAGTGTCCAGACCGCTGTTCACGCCGACCACGATGGGTGTGCCGACGGCACCGAAGGACACCGGCGTGCTCTGTACCAACATGCCCATCAATACGGCGGCCATCGCCGGGAAGCCCACGGCGACCAGCAATGGTGCGGCGATCGCTGCGGGCGTGCCGAAGCCGGATGCCCCTTCGATGAAACAGCCGAACAGCCAGGCAATGATGATCGCCTGGATACGGCGGTCCGGGCTGATCGTGGTGAACCCGGCGCGAATGGCCGTGATTCCGCCTGAGTGTTTCAGGGTGTTCAGCAGCAGGATGGCGCCGAAGATGATCCACAGCAGGCCGAGGGTGATGACCAGGCCCTGCAGGGTGGACGCGATGATGCGCGTCAGGCTCATGTTCCAGATGAACAGGCCGATGGCCGCCGTGAACAGGAACACCACGGGCATGGCGCGGCTGGCTGGCCAGCGCAGGCCGATCAGCAGGACTGCGGCAAGCAGAATTGGAGTGAAGGCGAACAGCGCAAGCAGACCGTTGGACATCTCAGGCCCCCGAATCGAGTTGGGCTGTTGAGGAGCCGGTCGGGCCGGCACCAGGCGGATGAATCGAGACCGCATTGACTAGTCCTCTTCTTGTTGGATGTCCGTCGTGTAAATTGGTAATACCAATTCTCAGCGAGGTTTGGCCAGCGTAAGAGCTTGGCTGCTGCGACGTCAAATCGATGGTCATAGACTTTGGTCGCAGCGCCGCGGGTTGCGAGTCTCCTTCTGCCTGTCTAGTCTTGTTGTTCGCGTAGTGGTCAAACCAATTTGTGTGAGCGTGCGATGGAAGTGGGTGTGGTGCGCCAGCGGAGGCTGGCCGACAACATTGTCGAGCAGCTGGAAGCGATGATCTTGGAAGGCACGCTCAAGGCAGGGGCGCGCCTACCGGCCGAGCGTGTGCTGGCGGAGCAGTTCGGCGTGTCGCGCCCGTCGCTGCGCGAGGCGATTCAGAAACTGGCCGCCAGGGGGCTGATTGTCAGTCGGCACGGCGGGGGTAATTTCGTCGCCGAGTCGTTGGGCTCAACGTTCAGCGACCCGCTGCTGCATCTGTTGGAAAACAGCGCCGATGCGCAGCGTGACCTGCTTGAGTTCCGGCATACCCTGGAAGGCAGTTGCGCTTACTACGCGTCAATCCGGGCGACTGACGTCGACCGGCAACGCCTCAGCGAAGCCTTCTCGACGCTGCAGGATTGCTACGCCCGTGGCGGGACCGTCAGCCGTGCCGAGGAGGGCGCAGCCGATGCGGGTTTCCACCTGGCGATCGCTGAAGCCAGTCATAACGCCGTCTTGTTGCACACCATTCGTGGGCTGTTCGATCTGCTGCGTCGCAACGTGGTGACGAACATCGGCGGCATGTATGCCTTGCGCAACGAGACGCGCGACATGCTGATGGCGCAGCATCAGGAGCTCTACGATGCGATCATGGCGCGCCGTGCGACCGAGGCGCGGGATGTGATTCATCGGCACATCGCCTACGTGCAGGAAGTGCTTGCCGAAGGGCAGCAGGAGGCGCAGCGGCTGGCGCGTGCGCAGCGTCGCCAGCGGCAGCTCGAAAAACCAGCGGAGGGGTAGGTCGGCAGTGTCGGCGAGGCGATACCTCGCCGGAAGGAATCAGTCTTCCTTGCCCTTGGTGCGCATGGCGCGTTGAATTTCTCGATCGGAGTCGCGCTCTTTTTCGGTGTGGCGCTTGTCGAATTCCTTCTTGCCCTTCGCCAGGGCGATGTCGCACTTGATCAGGTGCTTCTTCCAATAGATCGACAGGGCAACGCAGGCATAGCCCTTCTGCTGGACGCCACCGAACAGCTTGCCCAGCTCGCGCTTGTTCAACAACAGCTTGCGGGTGCGGGTGGGGTCGGCGACGACGTGGGTGCTCGCCGAGGTGAGCGGCGTGATGTGGCAGCCCATCAGCCAGGCTTCGCCGTCCTTGAGCAGAATGTAGCTGTCGACCAGCTGTGCCTTGCCGGCGCGCAGGCTCTTCACTTCCCAACCGGACAGGACGAGGCCGGCCTCGAATTTCTGTTCGATGAAGTAGTCGTGCAGCGCCTTCTTGTTAAGCGCGATGGTCCCGGGGGACTGTTTCTTCTGTTTGGCCATAGGCTGCGCATTATAGGGAGTCGCGCGGCGGCTGGCGATAACCTGCACCCTGCGACGGCATGAAACTTGAGAGGGGCGGGCTTATCCCAGACAATGACCGGCCAACCAGTACCTGGCGAGTTGTACACCTGCCCTGGTCCATTCCGTGCCGCAGCTTTGCTTGCGGCTACGACGGCTTGATGTCCGCCGCTGAAGAAGTAGAAGGTCTTGATGACGACACATATCCAACGCTCGGCGCTGTTGCCGTATCCGGCACAGGCATTGTTCGACATGGTCAATGACGTGGCCAGCTATCCCCAGTTCCTGCCCTGGTGTTCGGCGACCGAGGTCATTTCCAGTAGCGAGACGGAAATGCATGCCAGCATGACGGTGGCTAAGGCCGGTATCAGTCAGCGCTTCCTTACACGCAACGAACTACAGGCCGGCAAACGTATCGAGATGCGTCTTGAGGAAGGGCCTTTCAGCCATCTTCATGGCATCTGGGAATTCAAGGCGCTGGGGGAGAAGGCCTGCAAGATCAGTCTGGACCTGACATTCGACTATGCCGGGCCGCTGGTCAAGGCGACGCTCGGTCCGCTGTTCACCCAGGCAGCCAATACTCTGGTCGATGCTTTTTGCGATCGTGCGAAGCAGCTGTATGGATAATGCGGTGATAGCCATTGAGGTCGCCTATGCCCTGGCCGACAAGCAGAAACTGCTGCAGCTGACGGTGCCTGCGGGTACGACCGTGCGGCAGGCGGCACTGCAGTCCGGCATCGATGCGTTCTTTCCTGGGCTGGACATCGCCCATGCGCCCCTGGGGATTTTCGGCAAGGCCGTTCCCAAGCCTGATGAGCGTTTGGTGCAGGAGGGCGAGCGGGTGGAGATCTATCGACCCTTGATCGCCGATCCCAAGGAGGTCCGCAAGCAACGCGCTGCGAAGGCAGCCAGGAACAGGGCGGCAGATACCTCCGAATGAAAAAGCCCGGCGTGCCGGGCTTTTTCAAGTTGGATCAGTCGGTCTCGATGCGTTCCGGGGTCGGGACCGGGACTGGTTCGGCAGCATCGACGTCGCGCTGGATCTCGTCGAGCAGTGAGCCTGGCTCGGCGGGTTGCTCGGATGAGGGGGCCGGTTGCCGAGGCGCGGATACTTCACCTGCAGGTGGCTGCGTACCGAGAATGGCTTCGTCGCGGCTGACGCCGGGCTTGAAGTCGCCTGCCAGGCCGGCAAGCTGGTCATTGCTGTTGAACACCAGGCTGATGCGCTCTTGCTGGCGTTGGCTTCCGCCCGGCTTGATGCTGTAGAGATAATCCCAGCGATTGGCATGGAACGTGTCGGTGATCAGCGGGTTGCCCATGATAAACCGTACTTGAGAGCGGGTCATTCCCGGGCGCAACTGGTCTATCATGTCTTGCGTCACGACATTGCCCTGTTGAATGTCGACCTTGTAAACCCCGGGGAATGAACAACCGGCGAGTGCGAACAGGCCCACCAGGGTGAGACTGGACAGCAAGAGCTTGGTGTTTTGCATCGGTAGGTGACTTCCACTATCTTGGCTGGGCAAAGACCCGGATCATACCCGCATTGAAGGAGGCTGCGAAACAGCAGCAGCGAGAAAGCCAACCATGGTTGAAAATAGCGAACTACGCAAAGCTGGGCTCAAGGTAACCCTGCCACGGGTCAAGATCCTGCAGATGCTGGATACCGCCGATCGGCGCCATATGAGTGCCGAAGACGTTTACAAGGCGCTCATGGAGGCTGGCGAAGACGTTGGCTTGGCGACCGTCTACCGGGTGCTGACCCAGTTCGAAGCGGCCGGGCTGGTGGTTCGGCATAACTTCGATGGTGGTCACGCCGTGTTCGAGCTGGCCGACAGCGGTCACCACGACCATATGGTGTGCGTCGATACGGGTGACGTCATCGAGTTCTTCGACTCGGAAATCGAGAAGCTGCAGAAGGATATCGTCAAACGGCACGGCTACGAGCTGGTCGACCACAATCTGGTCCTCTACGTCCGTAAGAAGGAAGGCTGATCGGCTGACCGGTCAAAGTGCGTGCTTTCCGAGTGCCGCCTGTACCTGTATATGAAGAAACCCCGCCACGTGCGGGGTTTCTTTTTTCCAATGTCGCAGTGCCGCTGACGCCTAGCTTTTAGGCGTCTCTACGGTGATCGTCCCTGTGTCGATAGGGGCGGCGGCCTTTGATTTCACGCCTGGGCGGAGGCGATCATCTGCCGTGCATGCGCCATGGCCTGTTCCGTGAGATCGACCCCGCCCAGCATGCGAGCAATCTCTTCCACGCGTTCGCTGCCGTCCAGTGCGGCCACCGCGGTATGGGTTTCATCCTGCCCGCGCGCCTTATGGACGAACAGGTGGTGGTGCCCCTGGGCGGCGACTTGGGGCAGATGGGTCACGGTCAGTACCTGGCCGCGCTCGCCTAGGCGGCGCAGCAATTGCCCGACCACTTCGGCCGTGGGGCCACCGATACCTACATCTACCTCGTCGAATACCAGGGTCGGGATGCGGGATGTCTGGGCTGTGATGACCTGAATCGCCAGGCTGATGCGAGACAGTTCGCCGCCCGAGGCGACCTTCGCCAGGGGGCGCAGCGGTTGGCCGGGGTTGGCGCTGACCAGGAATTCGACCTGCTCGAGGCCATGCGGGACGGGGTCACCCTCGGCTGTCGGCTTGAGGGTCACGCTGAAGCGACCGCCGGGCATGCCCAAACGCTGAATTTCGCTTTCGACGGCACGCCCCAGTGTTTCGGCAGCCTCCTGACGGACCAGGCTAAGTGCCTCCGCTTTCTCGCGGTAATGTCGGGCATAGGCCGTCAGTTCCTCGGTGAGTTGTTCCAGTGCGTCATCGTCGGCGTTGAGACTTTCCAGCTCTTCCAGCAGGCGTTGCTGTAGCGCCGGTAGGTCGGCGGGTTGTACCCGATGCTTGCGCGCCAGGGTGTAGATGCTGTCGAGGCGCTCTTCGAGCCACTGCTGTCGCTGCGGGTCAGAATCGAAATGGTCGAGGAAGCGGTTCAGTTCGCCAACCGCCTCCTCGACCTGTATTTGAGCGCTGGACAACAGGTTGACCGCTTCCCCCCAGTGCGCCGGGCTGGTTCTGGAACGCCGTCAGGCGGTTGAGGCTGGCGGTCAGCGCCGAAAGTACATTCCCCGCGTCGCTTTCACTGCACAGGTCCAGCACCTGCCGGCAGGCGCCAAGCAGATGCTCGGCGTTGGCCAGGTTCTTGTGCTCTTGCTCGAGCTGCTCGAGTTCATCTTCGCCTAGTGCGAGGGTTTCCAGTTCCTCGAGCTGATAGCTGAGCAGCTGGTGCCGCGCACGCTGTTCATCGCTGCTGTCGCTCAGGCGCTCCAGAGTCTGTCGTGTCTGCCGCCAGCGTTGTGCGGCAAGCTGCACCTGGCGAGCCAGCTCCTGGCTGCCGCTGTACTCGTCGAGCAGGCGCCGATGGGTGTCGAGCTTGAGCAGGGACTGATGCTCATGCTGGCTGTGGATATCGATGAGCAGCTCGCCCAGCGCCTTGAGGTCACCTTGCGGGCACGGGGTACCGTTGATGTATCCGCGCGAGCGCCCTTCAGCTGTGATGACGCGTCGCAGGATGCAGGGGCCGTCGTTGTCGAGGTCGCGCTCGGCCAGCCAGGCGCGGGCGTCGGGGATGTCATCCAGGTCGAAGCTGGCAAGAATATCGGCCTTGTCGGCACCGATGCGTACGATGCTGCTGTCGGCACGGTCACCCAGCGTGAGGCCCAGCGCGTCCAGCATGATCGACTTGCCGGCGCCGGTCTCGCCGCTGATCACGCTCATTCCGCGTTTCAGCTCGAGGTCCAGGTGTTCGACGATGGCGTAATTGTGGACGGACAGATGAACCAGCATGACGGGCTCCCGTGGTGTCGTGGCTGGCTATTTATACAGTGGTTTTCGTGGCGGCTACAAGCTGCTAGCTACCGACGGCATGTAAATAAAAGATGCAGGTCGCACCGCCGGTAGAAAGCCGCGACGTTGCGTTGCCCTCCCAATCTCTCAGCCCGCCCTTGAAGCCAGCGTCTTAGCCCCCATATAGGCGCACAAGCGCGGGTCGACCGCCCGCTGACGTCTCGATGAGGAGGACCGCATGGCCGACGAGCAGAACCTGGACAACCAGACCCTGGAAGAGAACGAGCAAGAGCAAGCCGAAGTGGCTGATGATCTGGCTGCGCGCGTGCAATCGCTCGAGGAGCAGTTGGCAGCTGCACAGGACCAGTCCCTGCGGGTCGCGGCCGAGCTGCAGAACATCCGCCGCCGTGCCGAGCAGGATATCGAGAAAGCCCACAAGTTCGCGCTGGAAAAATTCGCAGGCGACCTGCTGGCGGTTGCCGACAGCCTCGAGCGCGGCCTCGAACTCTCGAATCCTGATGACGATGCGGTCAAGCCGATGCGCGAAGGTGTCGAGCTGACCCTGAAACTGCTGATCGATACGCTGGCGCGCCACCACCTGGTGCCGCTGGATCCGCAGGGGGAGCCGTTCAACCCTGAGCACCACCAGGCTATGGCGATGGAGGAAAGCACCCATGCCGAGCCGGGGAGTGTGCTCAAGGTGTTCCAGAAGGGTTACCTGCTCAACGGCCGTCTGCTGCGCCCGGCCATGGTCGTGGTCAGCAAGGCACCGGCGGAAACCCCGCCTTCGATTGACGAGAAGGCTTGAATTTCGGCTGCCGACCCCCATCTGGTAGCCAAGCGTTTTTGTGTTACCCGCAGCCGGTAAACAGGCGCGGACCAATCAAAAGTTCGGAGAGAAGCATATGGGCAAGATCATTGGTATCGACCTGGGAACGACAAACTCCTGTGTCTCCATCCTGGAGAACGGCAAGGCCAAGGTCATCGAGAATGCCGAGGGCGGCCGTACCACGCCTTCGATCATCGCGTATTCCAGCGACGGCGAAACCCTGGTCGGCCAGTCGGCCAAACGTCAAGCCGTGACCAACCCGCAGAACACGCTTTATGCGGTCAAGCGCCTGATCGGTCGTCGCTTCGAGGAAGATGTCGTCCAGAAAGACATCAAGATGGTGCCCTACAGCATCGTCAAGGCCGATAACGGCGACGCCTGGGTGGAAGTGAAAGGCCAGAAGATGGCACCGCCGCAGATCAGCGCCGAAGTGCTGAAGAAAATGAAGAAGACCGCCGAGGACTACCTGGGCGAGCCGGTCACCGAAGCGGTGATCACCGTTCCGGCCTATTTCAACGACAGCCAACGTCAGGCCACCAAGGATGCCGGTCGCATTGCCGGTCTTGAAGTCAAGCGCATCATCAACGAGCCGACCGCGGCTGCGCTGGCCTACGGTATGGACAAGGCCAAGGGCGACCACACCGTGATCGTCTACGACCTGGGTGGCGGTACCTTCGATGTCTCGGTCATCGAGATCGCCGAAGTCGACGGCGAGCATCAGTTCGAGGTGCTGGCTACCAACGGCGACACCTTCCTCGGTGGTGAGGACTTCGACATCCGACTGATCGACTACCTCGTCGATGAGTTCAAGAAAGAAACCGGCATGAACCTCAAGGGCGATCCGCTGGCCATGCAGCGCCTGAAGGAAGCCGCCGAGAAGGCGAAGATCGAGCTGTCCTCCAGCCAGCAGACCGATGTCAACCTGCCGTACATCACAGCCGACTCGACAGGTCCGAAGCACCTGAACGTGAAGATTTCTCGTGCCAAGCTCGAAGCGCTGGTCGAGGATCTGGTGCAGCGCACCATCGAGCCTTGCCGTCTCGCGATGAAGGATGCCGGTATCGATGCGGCCAAGATCGATGACGTGATCCTGGTCGGTGGTCAGACCCGCATGCCGCTGGTGCAGCAGAAGGTCGCCGAATTCTTCGGCAAGGAAGCGCGCAAGGACGTCAACCCGGACGAGGCCGTTGCCATGGGTGCCGCGATTCAGGGCGCCGTTCTGGCTGGCGACGTCAAGGACGTGCTGCTGCTCGACGTTTCCCCGCTGACGCTGGGTATCGAAACCATGGGTGGCGTGATGACGCCGCTGATCGAAAAGAACACCACCATCCCGACCAAGAAGTCGCAGGTGTTCTCGACCGCTGATGACAACCAGAGCGCCGTCACCATTCACGTGCTGCAGGGCGAGCGCAAGCAGGCGGCGCAGAACAAGTCGCTTGGTCGTTTCGACCTGGCCGAGATTCCGCCGGCCCCGCGCGGCGTACCGCAGATCGAGGTGACCTTCGATATCGACGCCAACGGCATTCTGCATGTGTCGGCGAAGGACAAGGCGACCGGCAAGCATCAGTCCATCGTGATCAAGGCCAACTCCGGCTTGTCGGAGGAGGAAATCGAACAGATGGTGCGTGACGCCGAGGCCAACGCCGAGGAAGACCGCAAGTTCGAAGAGCTGGTCACCGCGCGCAACCAGGGTGATCAGCTGGTGCATGCGACCCGCAAGATGCTGACCGAAGCCGGCGACAAGGCGTCCGAAGACGACAAGGCCATCATCGAGAAGGCGATCGACGAGCTGGAGGTAGCCATCAAGGGCGACGACAAGGCCGAGATCGAAGCCAAGATCGCTGCGGTGTCCCAGGCTTCCACGCCGTTGGCGCAGAAGATGTACGCCGAGCAGGCCCAGGCAGCCGATGGCGAGCAGGCCGGCGCCAGCGGAAAGGCCGGTGACGACGTGGTCGACGCCGAATTCGAAGAGGTCAAGGACAACAAGTAAGCTGCGGCTTGTGTCCCCCGCATTGGGGGTACGGCGGTGGTCCTCGATGGCCCCGCCTTTCGCTCCAGCCTGTCTCGCGTATCGAGGCAGGTCTGATCGCCGCGCGGGGGCTTGCTCCCGCGTCGGCGTGTCTGGAGGGTACGAATTGAAGGTTCAGGATATCTATGCCCAAACGTGATTATTACGAAGTGCTGGGCGTCGAGCGCGGCGCCAGCGAGGCGGAGCTTAAGAAGGCTTATCGTCGCCTCGCGATGAAGCACCATCCGGACCGTAATCCCGGAGACAAAGCCTCCGAAGAAGCGTTCAAGGAAGCCAACGAGGCCTACGAGGTGCTGTCCGACGCGAGCAAACGCCAGGCTTACGACCAGTACGGCCATGCCGGTGTCGATCCGCAGATGGGGGCCGGCGCGGGGCTGCCTATGGTGGTGCGAACTTCTCGGACATCTTCGGCGACGTCTTCAGCGATTTCTTTGCCGGCGGACGTGGCAGCTCGCGTGGCGGCGCCCAGCGTGGCAGCGACCTGCGCTACACCCTGGAGCTGGATCTTGAAGAGGCCGTGCGCGGTACGACGGTAACCATCCGCGTGCCGACGCTGGTCGAATGCAAGACTTGCGACGGGTCCGGTGCGAAGAAGGGCACCAGCCCGGTGACCTGTACCACCTGTGGCGGTATCGGTCAGGTGCGCATGCAGCAGGGCTTTTTCTCCGTTCAGCAAACCTGTCCCCGCTGTCATGGCAGCGGCAAGATGATCTCCGATCCCTGTGGCAGCTGCCATGGTCAGGGGCGCGTCGAAGAGCAGAAGACCCTGTCCGTCAAGGTGCCGCCGGGTGTCGATACCGGTGACCGCATTCGCCTGACCGGCGAGGGCGAGGCGGGCGCGCAGGGTGGGCCGGCCGGGGATCTGTATGTCGTGGTCAACGTGCGCGAGCACCCGATCTTCCAGCGCGATGGCAAGCATCTGTATTGCGAGGTGCCGATCAGTTTCGCCGATGCCGCATTGGGTGGTGAGCTCGAGGTGCCGACTCTTGACGGTCGCGTCAAGCTGAAGATCCCGGAAGGCACTCAGACCGGCAAGCAGTTCCGCTTGCGTGGAAAGGGGTTGCACCGGTTCGCGGCGGCGCTGCCGGCGATCTGCTCTGCCGGGTCGCGGTGGAGACGCCAGTCAACCTCAGCAAGCGCCAGCGCGAGATGCTCGAGGAATTTCGTGGCACCTTGCAGGGCGACACCTCCCACTCGCCCAAGGCCAGCGGCTGGTTTGAAGGCATGAAGCGCTTTTTCGGTGATGTTTGAGCGGAAGCTGGAAGTCTGAAGCCTGAGGTGCGCCAGGCCTGCTTCCAGCTTCAGCCTTCCAGCTTGGAGCTTTGATCTATGCGACGTATAGCAGTAATGGGCGCCGCCGGGCGCATGGGCAAGACGCTCGTCGAGGCGGTGCAGCAGACAGGTGGCGTCGCCGGTCTGACGGCCGCGATCGATCGGGCCGACAGCACGCTGGTCGGTGCTGATGCCGGTGAGCTTGCCGCGATCGGGCGGATCGGGGTGCCGTTGATTGGCGACGTGGCCAAGGTGGTGGATGAGTTCGATGTTCTGATCGATTTCACTCACCCATCGGTGACCTTGAAGAATCTGGATGTCTGCCGCCGCGCGGGCAAGGCGATGGTGATCGGGACGACCGGATTCACAGACGAGGAAAAGGAGCGGCTCGCAGGGGCGGCTCAGGAGATCCCTATTGTCTTCGCGGCGAACTTCAGCGTGGGCGTCAACCTGTGTCTGAAGCTGCTTGATACGGCCGCACGTGTGCTGGGTGACGAGGTCGATATCGAGATCATCGAGGCCCATCACCGGCACAAGGTCGATGCACCGTCAGGTACGGCGCTACGCATGGGCGAGGTAGTGGCCGACGCGTTGGGACGGGATCTGCGAAGCGTCGCGGTGTACGGGCGCGAGGGTCAGACCGGTGCACGCGAGCGGTCGACCATCGGCTTCGCCACCGTGCGTGCGGGCGATATCGTTGGAGATCACACCGTGCTGTTCGCCGCCGAAGGTGAGCGGGTGGAAATCACCCACAAGGCGTCCAGTCGCATGACGTTTGCCAAGGGGGCCGTGCGCGCGGCCTTGTGGCTCGAGCAGCAGCCGGCCGGTCTGTACGACATGCAGGACGTGCTCGGGCTGCGGTGAACGGGTCGTCCGGCGGATTTCGTCTGGACCTGAAACGGCATTTTCTGTAAGCTTCCCGCTTTAGTGTGTCCACTAAAAGTTGCGCAGAATGACTCAAACAAAAAGCGGGATGACCTTCACACGTCATCCCGCTTTTTTACAATCTGCGCCTGCTTCAGCCTTGATCTTCGGGAGGTCTCTTGACTAAGCCAGCCCTTACGCCAGCCATTTTGGCTCTTGCCGATGGCAGCATTTTTCGCGGCGAATCCATCGGCGCCGATGGGCATACCATCGGCGAGGTGGTGTTCAATACCGCCATGACCGGCTATCAGGAAATCCTCACCGACCCTTCCTATGCCAAGCAGATCGTTACCTTGACCTACCCGCACGTCGGGAACACCGGGACCACACCGGAAGATGCCGAGTCCTGGAAGGTCTGGGCGGCTGGGCTGGTCATTCGCGACCTGCCGCTGATCGCCAGCAACTGGCGCGACAAGCAGTCGCTGCCTGATTACCTCAAGGCCAACGGAACCGTCGCCATCGCCGGTATCGATACCCGCCGCTTGACCCGCATCCTGCGCGAGAAAGGCGCACAGGACGGCTGCATCCTGGCCGGCCACGATGCGACCGAGGAAAAGGCACTCGAATTGGCGCGCAGCTTTCCGGGCCTCAAGGGCATGGATCTGGCCAAGGAAGTGAGCGTCAAGGAGCGCTACGAGTGGCGTTCCAGCGTCTGGTGCCTGAAGGACGATGGTCATGCGGACATTCCGGCCAGCGAACTGCCTTATCATGTCGTTGCCTTCGATTACGGCGTCAAATACAACATCCTGAGGATGCTGGTCGCGCGCGGTTGCCGCGTGACTGTATTGCCGGCGCAGACAGCTGCCAGCGAAGCCCTTGCACTGAATCCGGACGGCATCTTCCTGGCCAACGGCCCGGGCGACCCCGAGCCGTGCGATTACGCGATCAAGGCAATCCAGGAAGTGCTCGAAACCGATATCCCCGTATTCGGCATCTGCCTCGGCCATCAATTGCTGGCGCTGGCGTCCGGTGCCAAGACCGTGAAGATGCCCAACGGCCATCACGGCGCCAATCACCCGGTTCAGGACCTTGATACCGGCGTGGTGATGATCACCAGCCAGAACCATGGTTTCGCGGTGGAAGAGTCCAGCCTGCCAAGCAATGTTCGCGCGACGCACAAGTCGCTGTTCGACGGCACGCTGCAAGGCATCGAACGCACCGACAAGGCCGCTTTCAGCTTCCAGGGCCATCCCGAGGCCAGCCCCGGCCCACACGATGTCGCGCCGTTGTTTGACCGCTTCATCGCTGCCATGGCCAAGCGCCGTTAAGCCCGCCGAGCACAGAATTCGAGAGAGACCATGCCAAAACGTACAGATATCAAAAGCATTCTGATCCTCGGCGCCGGCCCGATCGTCATCGGCCAGGCGTGCGAGTTCGACTATTCCGGTGCCCAGGCGTGCAAGGCGCTGAAGGAAGAAGGCTTCCGCGTCATCCTGGTGAACTCCAACCCGGCCACCATCATGACCGACCCGGCCATGGCCGATGCCACCTACATCGAGCCCATCAAGTGGGCGACCGTGGCCAAAATTATTGAAAAAGAGCGCCCGGACGCCCTGCTGCCGACCATGGGTGGCCAGACCGCGCTCAACTGCGCACTGGACCTGGAAAAGCACGGCGTGCTGGAAAAGTTCGGCGTCGAAATGATCGGTGCCAACGCCGACACGATCGACAAGGCCGAGGATCGCTCGCGCTTCGACAAGGCGATGAAGAACATCGGCCTGGCGTGCCCGGTTTCCGGGATTGCGCACAATATGGATGAAGCCTACGGGGTACTGGAAAAGGTCGGATTTCCCTGCATCATTCGCCCGTCCTTCACCATGGGTGGAACGGGCGGCGGTATCGCCTACAACCGTGAAGAGTTCGAGGAAATCTGCACACGCGGTCTCGATCTGTCGCCGACCAGTGAGCTCTTGATCGATGAGTCGCTGATCGGCTGGAAGGAATACGAGATGGAGGTGGTCCGTGACAAGAAGGACAACTGCATCATCGTCTGCTCCATCGAGAACTTCGACCCGATGGGCGTGCACACCGGTGACTCGATCACCGTGGCGCCGGCGCAGACCCTGACCGACAAGGAATACCAGATCATGCGCAACGCCTCCCTGGCGGTTTTGCGTGAGATCGGCGTGGAGACCGGTGGCTCCAACGTTCAGTTCGGCATCTGTCCGAATACCGGTCGCATGGTCGTCATCGAGATGAATCCCCGCGTGTCGCGTTCCTCCGCGCTGGCCTCCAAGGCCACCGGTTTCCCAATTGCCAAGATCGCCGCGAAGCTTGCCGTGGGTTATACCCTCGACGAGTTGCAGAACGACATCACCGGCGGCCGTACGCCCGCTTCGTTCGAGCCGGCGATCGACTACGTCGTGACCAAGATTCCGCGCTTCGCCTTCGAAAAATTCCCCAAGGCCGATGCGCGCCTGACGACCCAGATGAAGTCTGTCGGCGAGGTGATGGCCATCGGTCGTACCTTCCAGGAGTCTGTGCAGAAGGCGCTGCGCGGCCTGGAAGTTGGCGTGTCCGGCTTCGACCCAAAACTCGACCTGGCCGACCCGGAAAGCGAAGGCACGCTCAAGCGTGAGCTCACCGTTCCGGGTGCTGATCGCATCTGGTACGTCGCCGATGCCTTCCGTGCCGGCAAGTCCGTCGCCGAAGTCTTCGACCTGACCCGCATCGATGAGTGGTTCCTGGTGCAGATCGAAGACCTGATCAAGGAAGAGGAGCGGATCAAGACGCTGGGCCTGTCGAGCATCGACCATGACGTGATGTTCAAGCTCAAGCGCAAGGGCTTCTCCGATGCACGTCTGGCCAAGCTGCTCGGCGTGACCGAGAAGAACCTGCGGGCGCACCGTCACAAGCTCAAGGTGCTGCCGGTCTACAAGCGCGTCGACACCTGCGCCGCCGAGTTCGCCACCGACACCGCCTACATGTACTCGACCTACGAGGAAGAGTGCGAGGCGAATCCCTCGAGCCGCGACAAGATCATGATCCTCGGTGGCGGCCCCAACCGCATCGGGCAGGGCATCGAGTTCGACTATTGCTGCGTTCATGCGGCGTTGGCGATGCGCGACGATGGTTACGAAACCATCATGATCAATTGCAACCCGGAAACCGTATCGACCGACTACGACACCTCGGATCGCCTCTACTTCGAGCCGGTCACGCTGGAGGACGTGCTTGAGATCGTCCGCGTAGAACAGCCCAAGGGCGTGATCGTGCAGTACGGTGGGCAGACGCCGTTGAAGCTGGCTCGTGCGCTGGAAGAGGCCGGTGTACCCATCATCGGCACCAGCCCGGATGCCATCGATCGGGCCGAAGATCGTGAGCGCTTCCAGCAGATGGTCGAGCGCCTGAATCTCCGTCAGCCGCCGAACGCGACCGCGCGCAGCGAGGAAGAGGCGCTGGCCGCCTCCAAGATCATTGGTTATCCGCTGGTGGTGCGCCCGTCCTACGTGTTGGGCGGTCGGGCGATGGAAATCGTCTACCAGGAAGAAGAGCTCAAGCGCTACATGCGCGAAGCTGTGAAGGTCTCCAATGACAGCCCGGTGCTGCTCGATCACTTCCTGAACTGCGCCATCGAAGTGGACGTCGATGCGGTCTGCGATGGTGAGCAGGTGGTGATCGGCGCGATCATGCAGCACATCGAGCAGGCGGGTGTTCACTCGGGCGACTCGGCGTGCTCGCTGCCGCCGTACTCACTGCCGGCCCATATCCAGGACGAGATCCGTGACCAGGTCAAGAAAATGGCCCTGGAGCTGGGCGTGGTCGGCCTGATGAACGTGCAGATGGCCGTTCAGGGCGAAGATATCTTCGTGATCGAAGTCAACCCGCGTGCGTCGCGTACCGTGCCCTTCGTGTCCAAGTGCATCGGCGTGTCGCTGGCGATGATCGCGGCGCGCGTCATGGCGGGCAAATCCTTGGCCGACGTTGGTCTGACCGAGGAAATCATTCCGAACTTCTATAGCGTCAAGGAAGCGGTGTTCCCCTTCGCCAAGTTCCCGGGTGTCGATCCGATCCTCGGCCCGGAGATGAAGTCCACCGGCGAGGTGATGGGTGTCGGTGATAGTTTCGCCGAGGCCTTCGCCAAGGCCCAGCTTGGCGCTAGCGAAATTCTGCCCAACAGCGGCTGCGCGTTCATCAGCGTGCGGGACGATGACAAGCCGGACGTGGCCGAAGTCGCGCGCGCCCTTGTTGGTCTCGGGTTCGATGTCGTCGCCACCGCGGGGACGGCTAAGATCATCGAAGCGGCCGGTCTGCCGGTGCGTCGCGTGAACAAGGTGACTGAAGGACGACCTCATGTGGTCGACATGATCAAGAACGATGAGGTCACCCTGATCATCAATACCACCGAGGGGCGCCAGTCGATTGCTGACTCCTACTCGATTCGTCGAAATGCCCTGCAGCACAAGATCTGCTGCACCACCACGCTCGCGGGTGGTCAGGCGATCTGTGAGGCGCTCAAGTTCGGTCCCGAGAAGACCGTGCGTCGCTTGCAGGATCTCCATGCAGGAATCAACGCATGACTACGAAATTTCCGATGACCGTACAGGGCGCGCGCGCCCTGGAGGACGAGCTCAAACACCTGAAAACCGAACTCCGTCCGCAGATCACCCAGGCGATCGCCGAGGCGCGCGAGTTGGGGGACCTGAAAGAGAACGCTGAATACCATGCTGCGCGTGAGCAGCAGGGTATGGTCGAGGCGCGCATTCGCGACATCGAAGGCCGGCTGCAGAACGCGCAGGTCATCGACATCGCCAACATACCGCACACTGGAAAGGTGATTTTCGGAACCACGGTCGAAATCGCCAATGTCGAGACCGACGAAAGCGTGACCTACCAGATCGTTGGTGATGACGAGGCGGACATCAAGGCCGGAAAGATCTCCGTCAGCTCGCCCATCGCTCGTGCTCTGGTCGGCAAGGAGGAAGGTGACGTCGTCACGGTGAAAACACCCAGTGGCGTCGTCGAGTACGAGATCGTCGAGGTTCGCCATATCTGACCATCAACCGATGCGCGCTGGCGTGATCAGTTGGCAGCTGGCCCAGACGTTCTGGGTCGGAGGCCTCTGGCTGCTGCAGTTCGTGGTGCTTCCCGCACTGGGCAAGTTCGGTCTTGCGCCGCTGCTGATCGACGAGATCGGCGCCAGCCTGCGCCCGCTACTGGTAGGGTTCGCCGCGTTCTGCGTGCTGCTCCAGGCATTGGTGTTGGTGCAGGCTCGCGGCTTGGCGAGCCTGCTGCAGGATGTCCGGGGGCAGTTGTTGGTCGCGGCACTCCTGCTGGCGGCCAGTTTTTTCGCCGTGCGCGCGGGTGTGTTCGAGTCCGCCTATTGGCTGGTATTCAGCTATCTGGTGATGGGCTTGTGTGGGCTGTTGCTGGTGCTGCAGCCCGCTCCGGGAAGGAGCGGTAAGGCGAGGTCAGGCCTGGTAGCGATGGATGTTGGAGAGCTGCTTGTTGACCTTCGGATTCTTGCGGTATACCAGCGCCATCTTTCCGATCGTCTGGACGAGCTCACAGCCGCTGAGTCGGCACAGCTCCTCGATCGCTGCGTGCCGGTCTTCGCGCTCACTGAGCCGCAACTGCACCTTGATCAGCTCGTGATCGTTCAATGCGCGTTCCAGTTCGGCCTGCACACCTTCAGTCAATCCGTTCTCGGCAACGATCAGAACCGGCTTCAGGTGATGGCCGATGGATTTGTACTGTTTCTTCTGCTCGTTTGTGAGCGGCATAATTCGACCCTTGCGTCAGAACCCTTGAAAAACGGCGGCTAGTGTAACCGACACGTCCTGAGCCGCACAGATGAGGTAACAGCTTGGCACGCTCCAAGACCAGTCAGCGTTGGCTGAAAGAACACTTCGACGATCCGTACGTGAAAATGGCGCAACGGGACGGCTATCGCTCGCGTGCGAGCTATAAATTGCTCGAAATCCAGGAAAAGGATCGTCTGTTGCGGCCCGGCATGACCGTGGTCGATCTCGGGGCCGCGCCGGGTGGCTGGTCTCAGGTCGCCAGTCGAGTGATCGGAGACCGTGGGCGATTGATCGCATCCGATATCCTGCCGATGGACAGCATCGCCGACGTCACCTTCGTACTCGGCGATTTCACCGAAGACGTGGTGTTCGAGCAGATACTCGAGGCGGTGGGCGATTCGCAGGTAGACCTTGTGATCTCCGATATGGCCCCCAATATGAGTGGTGTGAAGGTCGCTGATCAGGCGCGTGCGATGTTTTTGTGCGAGCTGGCCCTGGATCTGGCGATGAAGGTCCCTGGCCCCGGGCGGCGATTTCCTGATCAAGATTTTCCAGGGTGAGGGCTTCGATGCATACCTCAAGGAGGTTCGTCAGAACTTCGACAAGGTTCAGATGCGCAAGCCTCTGTCGTCACGTGACCGCTCGCGGGAGCAGTATCTTCTCGCTCGTGGCTATCGTGGGCAGGCCGGCGGGGCGTAATGGCAGTGGCCGTGGTGTCAGAAATAGCGGGGCGGGCAACACCGCCGCGATTTTTACGGCTAGCATGTTTCATATGGGGTTACAGACCAGGCTGCCCGCCCCGCAGCGTTGTGTAGTAATTTAGGCGAGCGAACCATAGGCCGTCCTGCAGGTTCTCAACAGCGGGCCCGCTCCAGAGGGTAGTGAATTGAACGACATGGCAAAAAACCTGATTCTTTGGTTGATCATCGCCGCTGTCCTCGTGACGGTGATGAACAACTTTTCCAGCCCGACAGAGCCCCAGACGCTCAATTATTCCGATTTCATCGAGCAGGTGAAGGAAGGTCGGGTCGAGCGTGTCACTGTCGACGGCTTCGTCATAACCGGCAAGCGCAGCGACGGTGAAACCTTCAAGACGATTCGTCCCGCGATCCAGGACAACGGCCTTATCGGTGACCTGATCAACAACAACGTGGTGATCGAAGGCAAACAGCCCGAGCAGCAAAGCATCTGGACGCAGCTGTTGGTGGCCAGCTTCCCGATCCTGGTGATCATCGCGGTGTTCATGTTCTTCATGCGCCAGATGCAGGGTGGCGCTGGTGGCAAGGGCGGGCCGATGAGCTTCGGCAAGAGCAAGGCCCGGCTCCTTTCGGAAGATCAGGTCAAGACCACCTTTGCTGACGTCGCAGGCTGTGACGAGGCGAAGGAGGAGGTCACCGAGCTGGTCGAGTTCCTGCGTGATCCGGGCAAATTCCAGCGCCTGGGTGGTCGCATCCCGCGTGGTGTGCTGATGGTCGGCTCCCCGGGTACGGGTAAGACGCTGCTGGCCAAGGCGGTTGCTGGCGAGGCCAAGGTACCGTTCTTCACCATTTCCGGTTCGGATTTTGTCGAGATGTTCGTGGGTGTCGGTGCCAGCCGCGTCCGTGACATGTTCGAGCAGGCGAAGAAGCATGCCCCGTGCATCATCTTCATCGACGAGATCGACGCGGTAGGTCGGCATCGTGGTGCCGGGCTGGGAGGCGGTCACGACGAGCGCGAGCAGACCCTCAACCAGCTTCTGGTCGAGATGGATGGTTTCGAGATGAACGATGGCATCATCGTGATCGCCGCGACCAACCGTCCTGACGTGCTGGACCCTGCGCTGTTGCGGCCCGGCCGTTTCGATCGCCAGGTCGTCGTCGGGCTTCCGGACATTCGAGGTCGCGAACAGATCCTCAAGGTTCACATGCGCAAGGTGCCGCTGGGCGACAGCGTCGAGCCGGCCCTGATCGCCCGTGGCACGCCCGGTTTCTCTGGTGCGGACCTGGCCAACCTGGTGAACGAGGCCTCGCTCTTCGCCGCCCGCGCTGGTAAGCGTCTCGTCGAGATGAAGGAATTCGAGCTGGCCAAGGACAAGATCATGATGGGCGCCGAGCGCAAGTCCATGGTCATGTCCGAGAAGGAACGCCTCAACACTGCCTACCATGAGGCCGGACATGCGATTGTCGGTCGCGTGGTGCCCGAGCATGATCCGGTCTACAAGGTATCGATCATTCCTCGCGGCCGCGCACTCGGCGTCACCATGTTCCTACCCGAGGAGGACCGTTACAGCCTGTCGAAGCGTGCGCTCATCAGCCAGATCTGCTCGCTGTTTGGCGGTCGAATCGCTGAGGAGATGACGCTCGGCTTTGACGGTGTAACGACAGGTGCATCGAACGACATCATGCGCGCTACCCAGTTGGCGCGAAACATGGTGACCAAGTGGGGCCTGTCCGAGAAGCTCGGTCCGTTGATGTACGCCGAGGAAGAGGGTGAGGTTTTCCTCGGCCGTAGCGCCGGTAGCCAGCACGCCAATGTCTCTGGTGACACGGCGAAGCTGATCGATCTCGAGGTGCGCAGCATCATCGATCACTGCTACGGTACGGCCAAGCAGATCTTGGCTGACAACCGTGACAAGCTCGATCTGATGGCCGAGACCTTGATGAAGTATGAAACCATCGATTCCGATCAGATCGATGACATCATGGCGGGTCGCACGCCTCGCGAGCCTCGTGACTGGCAGGGGAGGGCTGGCCCGACCGGAACATCTGTCCAGCCTGAACCGGGTCGGCCTCAAACGCCGATCGGCGGCCCTGCTGGCGAGCATTGATCGAGTCTCCATTCAATGACTGATGCGTTACACCCGGCCCGGCTGTCCTGTGGCAGCCGGGTTCTTGATTTATCGCGCCCACACGTCATGGGCATTCTCAACGTGACACCGGACTCCTTCTCCGACGGTGGGCAGCATGCCAGCCTTGATGCGGCGCTGCGTCATGCGCAGGCTATGGTGGCGGCGGGGCGACTCTGATCGACGTCGGCGGCGAATCGACTCGGCCGCGTGCGCGCGTGGTGTCGCCGCTCGAGGAGCTAGAGCGCGTGGCACCGGTCGTTGAAGCGATCGCACGTGAGCTCGACGTCGTCATTTCGGTTGATACATCCACGCCGGCCGTCATGCGTGAAGCGGCGCGCCTGGGGGCTGGCATGATCAACGATGTTCGCTCCCTCGCGCGTGACGGCGCCTTGGACGCCGCCTCCGACAGTGGCCTGCCGGTGTGCCTGATGCACATGCGGGGCGAGCCGGCAGACATGCAGGATGACCCTCGCTACGAGGACGTCGTGGCCGAGGTTCGGTCATTCCTTGAAGCGCGCATGCAGGCCTGTGCTAGCGTGGGGATCGGGGCGGAGCGAATCGTGCTGGACCCCGGTTTCGGGTTCGCCAAGACCGTTGCGCACAACCTGAGTTTGTTCAAGCGGATGGAATCATTGCACGCCCTGGGGCGGCCCTTGCTCGTTGGTGTTTCACGCAAGAGCATGATTGGTAACGTGCTTGGGCGGGATGTAAATGATCGGTTGTACGGCAGCCTGGCATTGGCCGCGCTTGCGGTCGACAAAGGCGCGAGGATCCTGCGGGTGCACGACGTGGCCCAGACCGTGGATGTGGTAAGAATGATCGCTGCCGTCGAGGCGGCAGAATAGGAAGTTCACGATGAGCAGAAAATATTTTGGAACCGACGGCATTCGCGGGCACGTCGGGCAGTTCCCGATCACGCCGGATTTCATGCTTAAGCTCGGCTGGGCGGCGGGTATGGCGTTTCGCAAACAGGGCAAATGCCGCATCCTGATCGGAAAGGACACCCGCATTTCGGGCTACATGTTCGAGTCGGCTTTGCAGGCTGGGCTTTCAGCCGCGGGCGCCGACGTCTTGCTTCTCGGCCCCATGCCGACACCTGCAGTGGCGTATCTCACCAGGACCTTTCATGCCGATGCGGGGATCGTGATCAGCGCATCACACAACCCGCACCATGACAATGGCATCAAGTTCTTTTCGGGCCGTGGCACCAAGCTCCCCGATGAGGTCGAGCTGATGATCGAGGAGTTGCTCGATACGCCAATGACAGTCGTGGATTCGGTCCAGCTGGGCAAAGCGTCGCGCATTAACGACGCTGCCGGGCGCTATATCGAGTTCTGCAAGAGCAGCGTGCCGACCAGTACTGATTTTGCGGGCCTGAAGGTCGTGCTTGATTGCGCGCACGGCGCGACCTACAAGGTTGCGCCCAGCGTGTTTCGAGAGCTCGGTGCCGACGTTGTGGTGACCGCGGCGCAGCCGGATGGCCTGAATATCAATGCTGACGTTGGGTCGACCCATGTCGGACTGTTACAGAAGGCTGTCGTCGAGCATGGAGCTGATCTCGGCATCGCGTTTGACGGGGATGGCGATCGCGTGATGATGGTCGACCATACCGGCGCGCAGGTGGACGGTGACGAGCTGCTGTACATCATCGCTTCGGATCTGCAGGACAGGGGGCGCCTCGAAGGGGGCGTCGTCGGCACCCTGATGAGTAACCTGGGGCTCGAGCTGGCATTGAAAGAGCGTGAGATACCCTTCGTTAGGGCCAAGGTCGGGGATCGTTACGTCATGGCCGAGATGCTCGAGCGGCAATGGGTGTTGGGTGGCGAGAACTCCGGTCATATCGTCTGTGCGCAGCATGTGACGACGGGCGACGCGATTATTGCTGCGTTGCAGGTGCTATTGGCGTTGCGTCATCGAAATCAGAGCCTTGCGCAGGTTCGACTGGCGCTCAAGAAGTGCCCTCAAGTCTTGATCAATGTGCGTTTTGCTGGCGATAAGGATCCGATTTCCGATCCTCAGGTACAGACCGTTTGCGACAGCGTTACAGAGCGTATGGCAGGACGGGGTCGGGTGTTGCTGCGCAAGTCAGGGACCGAACCGCTGGTGCGGGTGATGGTCGAGGGGGACGACGAAAAGCAGGTGCGCGGTTATGCCGAAGAACTAGCTGATGTCGTAAAGCAAGCATGTGCGTGATTCACGCTTGCCAGACGGAATTTCGTTGAGTACCATCTGCGCCCACTTTGACCGACGAGGTAAATCATGCGTCGCCCCCTGGTAGCTGGTAACTGGAAGATGAACGGTACCCGCGCCAGCGTCGCTGACCTGATTGCCTCGTTGTGTGAGCAAGATATTCCTGAGTCAGTCGAAGTGGTCGTGTTTCCCTCCTGTGTGCATGTGACGCAGGTAGTCGAAGGATTGAGTGATCGATCCATCGCTGTCGGTGCGCAAGATTGTGCAGGTCAGGTGGGGTACGGCGCATTGACTGGCGAGGATTCGCCATCGCAATTGGCAGACGCAGGTTGCGAATGGGTGCTGGTCGGTCATTCCGAGCGGCGTCTGGTTCTTGGTGAAGATGACGAGCAAGTGGCTCGCAAGTTCGCCGCGGCCCTCGAGTGTGGGTTGACCCCGGTGTTGTGCCTGGGTGAAACGCTTGAAGAGCGCGAATCGGGTAGGACGCTGGATGTTGTTGGTCGACAGCTGGGCAAGGTCCTTGAGGTCGCTGGCATTCAGGGGTTTGGTCAGGCTGTCGTGGCCTATGAGCCGGTCTGGGCGATTGGCTCCGGATTGACGGCAACGCCGGATCAGGCTCAGGAAGTGCATGCGGCGATCCGTGCGCAGCTGGCCGGTGAAGATCGCGACATTGCAGCCGGTATTCGGTTGCTCTACGGCGGTAGTGTCAAAGCTGAAAACGCCGCCGAATTGTTCGGGATGGCGGATATTGATGGGGGCTCATTGGTGGCGCCTCATTGAAAGCGAATGAATTCGGTTCGATTGTTCGGGCCGCAGGGAACTGATCAGATGTTGCAGACTGTTGTGATTGTGGTGCATCTGCTGGTTGCCATTGGTGTGGTTGCGTTGGTGTTGCTGCAGCAAGGCAAGGGTGCGGACGCAGGTGCATCCTTCGGTTCGGGTGCTTCGGCAACCGTATTTGGAAGCCAAGGTTCTGCTACCTTTCTTAGTCGAATTACTGCTATACTAGCTGGCGTTTTTTTCCTGACCAGTCTGGGGCTTGGCTTCTTCGCTGCTCAGCAAGCGGGTCGTTTGTCTCAGGAAGGTCTGCCTGATCCTGCGGTTCTTGAGGTTCCGGCGCCTAATACAGAAGAGGGCGACGTTCCTGTCCTCGAGTCTGCGCCGTCTACCGCTCCTGCAGGTGAAGTGCCGGAGGTAGAGGAAGGGAAGTAAGGGTTTTTGCCGAGGTGGTGGAATTGGTAGACACGCTACCTTGAGGTGGTAGTGGCCATAGGCTGTAGGGGTTCGAGTCCCCTCCTCGGTACCAAACAAGCAAGCCCGCAGATGCGGGCTTTCTTGTTTTCAGTGTTATTGGTTGACCTTTGGCCGAATGCAATCATATAATTCGTGCCCAGTTTGACGCGGGGTGGAGCAGTCTGGTAGCTCGTCGGGCTCATAACCCGAAGGTCGTTGGTTCAAATCCAGCCCCCGCAACCAGTAATGAGAAGCCCCTATCGAGGGGCTTTTTATTGTTCCGAGCCAGGTCGCCGGCATTTCTACAGGCGATCATCAGGGATGGGCGTTTCGCCCATTTTTCATTTTTACGGCATGCACGAGGGACTTCGATGTCGAGCAAGCTAGAACAGTTGCAGGCCTTGTTGGCCCCGGTGGTCGAGGCGCTCGATTATCAGTGTTGGGGTATCGAGTTCATCTCACAGGGCCGTCATTCATTGTTGCGGGTGTACATCGATCATCCCGAAGGCATACAGGTGGATGACTGTGAAAAGGTCAGTCGTCAACTGAGCGGCATACTCGACGTCGAAGACCCTATCACGACGGATTACACCCTTGAGGTTTCGTCGCCGGGCATGGACAGGCCGCTGTTCACGCTGGAGCAGTACGCGGCGCACGTGGGTGACCAGGTCAAGATCAAGCTGCGTTCGCCCTTTGAGGGGCGGCGTAATTTTCAGGGCCTGCTCCGCGGGGTCGAGGAGCAGGACGTGGTGGTGCTGGTGGATGATCACGAGTACCTCTTGCCTGTCGACATGATCGACAAGGCCAACATCATTCCCCGATTCGATTGAGCGCGGATCCGCGGACCCCAATGGATTGCGAAAGGCGAGGCGTACGATGAGCAAAGAAGTACTGCTGGTTGTGGAGTCGGTCTCCAACGAAAAAGGCGTACCGGCTGGTGTGATTTTCGAAGCGTTGGAGCTGGCGTTGGCCACTGCAACCAAGAAGCGGTTTGAAGATGAAGTAGATCTGCGTGTCGAGATCAATCGGCACAACGGAAGTTACGAAACGTTCCGTCGCTGGACGGTGGTTGAGGAAGAAGATTTCGACGATCCGGCTCATCAGCTTACCGTCGACATGGAGCAGGCTCGTGCAGCCAATGCCAAGGTTGGCGACGTGCTCGAAGAGAAGATCGAGTCGATCGAGTTCGGCCGCATTGCTGCGCAGACCGCCAAGCAGGTCATCGTGCAGAAGGTGCGCGAAGCCGAGCGTGCGCAGGTCGTGGAGGCCTACCGTGACCGTTTGGGCGAAATCATCTCCGGCACGGTAAAGAAAGTGACGCGCGACAGCGTGATCGTCGACCTTGGCAACAATGCCGAGGCGCTTCTCGCCCGCGAAGACATCATTTCGCGTGAAACCTTTCGGGTGGGCGCACGGGTTCGTGCCCTGCTGAAGGAGATCCGTACCGAGAATCGTGGGCCGCAGCTGATTCTGTCGCGCACGGCGCCGCAGATGCTGATCGAACTGTTCCGCATCGAAGTGCCGGAAATTGCCGAGGGTCTGATCGAGGTGATGGGCGCTTCGCGTGACCCGGGTTCGCGGGCAAAGATCGCGGTCCGCTCCAAGGACAAGCGTATTGATCCGCAGGGTGCATGCATCGGTATGCGTGGCTCGCGAGTACAAGCCGTTTCCGGCGAAATTGGTGGGGAGCGCGTCGATATCGTCCTTTGGGATGAAAACCCGGCGCAATTCGTCATCAATGCGATGGCGCCTGCCGAAGTGGCGGCGATCATCGTGGATGAAGACGCCCATGCGATGGATATCGCAGTTGGCGAGGACAACCTGGCGCAGGCGATCGGCCGTGGTGGTCAGAACGTTCGTTTGGCGAGCCAGCTGACAGGCTGGACGCTGAATGTGATGACCGAAGCGGACATCCAGACCAAGCAGCAGGAAGAAACCGGCGACATTCTGCGCAGCTTCATCGAAGAGCTCGACGTGGATGAGGAGCTCGCGCAGGTACTGGTAGAGGAAGGCTTCACCTCTCTGGAGGAGGTGGCCTATGTCCCGATGGAGGAAATGCTCGGCATCGAAGGTTTCGACGAGGACATCGTCAATGAATTGCGGACCCGCGCCAAGGACCGCCTGCTGACCAAGGCGATCGCGACGGAGGAGAAACTGGCAGACGCCCAACCGGCCGATGATCTACTCGAGCTGGATGGCATGAACAAGGAACTGGCGGTCGAGTTGGCAATGCGGGGCGTCATTACCCGCGAAGACCTGGCCGAGCAGTCGATCGACGACCTGCTCGACATAGACGGCATCAATGAAGAACGTGCCGGCAAGCTGATCATGGCCGCCCGAGCCCATTGGTTCGAGTAAGTATTTCAGCGGCCTGAGGAGAGAGATGCATGACGCAAGTCACGGTGAAAGAACTGGCCCAGGTGGTCGACACACCGGTCGAGCGCCTGCTGCAGCAGATGCGTGAGGCAGGACTGTCGCACACCAGCGCCGAGCAAGTAGTGACCGATAACGAGAAACAAGCCCTGTTGGCGCACCTCAAGAGCAGCCACGGTGCCAAGGTGGACGAGCCGCGCAAGATCACCTTGCAGCGCAAGACCACTACCAAGTTGAAAGTCGGCGGTAGCAAGACCATCAGTGTTGAAGTGCGCAAGAAGAAAACTTTCGTCAAGCGCAGCCCTGATGAAATCGAAGCCGAGAAGCAGCGCGAACTCGAAGAGCAGCGCGCAGCCGAAGAGGCAGCGCGTCAAAAAGCGGCTGAGGAAGCACGTCTGCTCGCCGAGGAAGAAGCCAAGCGTGAAGCCGAACGACGCGCCAAGGAAGAAACGGTGGTTGCCGCGACGCCTGAGCCCGTTGCGCAAGAGCCCGCCACGCCAGTGGTCGAGCCCGTTGCGCCTGCCGCGCCGGTCGAAGAACGCAAGAAGGAAGAACCGCGCCGGAGCGAGAAGTCGCGAAGCGATGATGATGAGCGCCGGGACCGCAAGCAGGCCCAGCATCGTCCTTCTCTCAAGAGCAAGGCGCCGCTGTCGCGCTCCGTGCGTAGCGGTGAAGATGACGCCGACGGCTTCCGCCGTGGCGGCCGCGGCAAGTCCAAGCTGAAGAAGCGCAATGCCCATGGCTTCCAGAGCCCGACCGGCCCGATCGTGCGCGAAGTCGCTATCGGCGAGACCATTACGGTGGCCGATCTGTCGCAGCAGATGGCCATCAAGGCTGCCGAAGTCATCAAGTTCATGTTCAAGATGGGCAGCCCAGTCACCATCAACCAGGTGCTCGACCAGGAAACCGCGCAGCTCATCGCAGAAGAGTTCGGCCACAAGGTCAAGCTCGTCAGCGACAACGCGCTGGAAGAGCAGTTGGCAGAGATGCTGAAGTTCGAAGGTGAGGCCATCACCCGTGCACCAGTGGTGACGGTGATGGGTCACGTCGACCACGGTAAGACCTCGCTGCTCGACTACATCCGTCGTGCCAAGGTAGCCGCGGGCGAAGCGGGCGGTATTACCCAGCATATCGGTGCCTATCACGTCGAAACCGAGCGCGGCATGGTCACCTTCCTGGATACGCCCGGTCACGCGGCGTTCACCGCCATGCGGGCACGCGGTGCTCAGGCGACGGACATCGTGATTCTGGTGGTTGCGGCCGATGACGGTGTCATGCCCCAGACCATCGAGGCGATCCAGCATGCCAAGGCTGCGGGTGTGCCTCTGGTGGTGGCGGTGAACAAGATCGACAAGCCCGGTGCCGATCTCGATCGGATCCGCAGCGAGCTGTCGGTTCACGAGGTGACGTCCGAGGAATGGGGCGGCGATACGCCGTTCGTGTCGGTTTCCGCAAAGATGGGTACCGGTGTCGACGAATTGCTCGAAGCCGTATTGCTTCAGGCCGAAATTCTCGAACTGACCGCAACGCCATCGGCGCCTGGTCGTGGGGTGGTCGTCGAGTCCCGTCTGGACAAGGGCCGTGGTCCTGTCGCCACCGTGCTGGTGCAGGACGGGACGCTGCGCCAGGGTGACATGGCACTGGTGGGCTCCAACTACGGACGCATCCGGGCGATGCTCGACGAGAACGGCAAGCCGATCAAGGAAGCCGGTCCGTCGATTCCGGTCGAAATTCTCGGTCTGGACGGCACGCCTGACGCGGGCGACGAGTTGACCGTGCTGGCTGATGAGAAGAAGGCCCGCGAGGTCGCGTTGTTCCGGCAAGGCAAGTTCCGTGAGGTCAAACTGGCCCGCGCGCACGCCGGCAAGCTGGAAAACATCTTCGAAAACATGGGGCAGGAAGAGAAGAAGACGCTCAATATCGTCCTCAAGGCTGACGTTCGGGGTTCGCTGGAAGCGCTCCAGGGATCGCTCAGCAACCTGGGCAACGACGAAGTGCAGGTTCGAGTGATCGGTGGCGGTGTCGGTGGTATTACCGAGAGCGACGCCAACCTCGCACTGGCATCCAATGCCGTGCTGTTCGGCTTCAACGTGCGGGCCGATGCGGGTGCGCGCAAGATCGTCGAGCAGGAAGGTCTGGATCTGCGTTACTACAACGTGATCTACGACATCATCGAAGACGTCAAGAAGGCACTTACCGGCATGCTTGGCAGTGATGTCCGGGAAAATATCCTGGGTGTCGCCGAGGTCCGTGACGTGTTCCGTTCGCCGAAATTCGGCGCGGTCGCTGGCTGTATGGTTCTCGAGGGCATGGTGCATCGCAATCGCCCCATCCGCGTGCTTCGCGATGATGTGGTCATCTTCGAAGGCGAACTGGAGTCGTTGCGGCGCTTCAAGGACGACGTCGCGGAGGTCCGTGCCGGGATGGAGTGCGGTATTGCGGTTAAGAGCTACAACGACGTGAAGGCTGGCGACAAGATCGAGGTGTTCGAGAAAGTCGAAGTCGCGCGTTCGCTCTAAACAGCAGCTGCGCAAACAGGCGGCAAGCTTCGAGGGGCAACCCTGGTCGCTTGCCGTTTGCCTTTGCAGCGCATTGATTTTTCATTCCCGCAGCTTGCTGCTTGAGGCAGATTTATGGCCAAAGAATTCAGCCGGACTCAACGTATCGGCGATCAGATGCAGCGTGAACTGGCGTTGCTGATTCAACGCGAGGTCAAGGACCCGCGTTTGGGCTTGGTAACCATCACTGGCGTTGAAGTCAGTCGGGACCTGTCCCATGCCAAGATATTCATCACTGTCATGGGGCAGGATGACGACGAGGAAGCGGTCAAGAGCAACCTGCGTATCCTGAGTGACGCGGCGGGGTTCTTGCGCATGCAGCTCGGCAAGGCCATGAAGCTGCGCACCGTTCCGCAATTGCATTTCCATTACGACGCCAGCGTACGGCGCGGTGTCGAGCTGGCGTCGCTGATCGAGCGCGCCGTCGCTGAAGACCGTTTGCATGGCGACAAGGGAGACGAGTGAGTGGCGCAGGTCAAGCGGGTTCGTCGCTCCGTCAGCGGCATCATTCTTCTCGACAAGCCTCGCGGCTTTACCTCCAACGCGGCGCTGCAAAAGGTCCGCTGGTTGCTGAACGCCGAAAAGGCTGGCCACACAGGTAGTCTCGATCCGTTGGCGACCGGTGTCTTGCCGTTGTGCTTCGGCGAGGCGACCAAGTTTTCTCAGTATCTGTTGGATGCGGATAAAGGCTACGAGACCGTCGCTCAGCTCGGTGTGACCACGACGACCGCCGATGCCGAGGGTGAGGTGCTTGAACGCAAGCCGGTCCAGGTGAGCGAGTCCTCTATCGAGGAGTTGCTGCCGCGCTTTCGCGGCGAGCAGCAGCAGATACCCCCGATGTATTCCGCGCTCAAGCGCGACGGTCAGCCGCTTTACAAGCTGGCGCGAGCGGGCGAAGTGGTGGAGCGCGAGCCGCGTTCTGTTACTATTGCGCGCCTGGAGCTGCTTTCTCTGGAGGCTGACAAGGCGCGGTTTGCTGTCAGCTGCAGCAAAGGCACCTATATTCGTACCCTGGTCGAAGACATTGGCGGCGAGTTGGGGTGCGGCGCGCATGTCGCGGAGCTTCGCCGGACCCAGGCGGGACCGTTCGACATCTCGCAGACAGTGAGTCTCGAGGCGCTCGAGCAAGCGCATGCCGAGGGCGGCGCGGAGGCGGTTGACGCTTTCCTCAAGCCGGTCGACAGTGGGCTGGAACACTGGCCTCTTGTGCAGTTTTCGGAGCACAGCACCTTCTACTGGTTGCACGGACAGCCGGTACGTGCCCCGGAAGCCCCCAAGTTCGGCATGCTCAGGGTGCAGGATCATAATGGTCGCTTTATCGGCATCGGTGAGGTGACCGAAGACGGGCGTGTAGCGCCCCGTCGGTTGATTCGGTCGGAATGACCGATTCGCTCGTCACTGGCGTGGCGGGCGTTGCGAGGGTGGCTGTCGGCAGGCACGGTCACTTCTCTTATCCAACACGGGACATGTCCCGGCCTGTTCAGAAAAGGAGCCCATCATGGCACTTAGCGTTGAAGAAAAAGCCCAGATCGTTAACGAGTACAAGCAGTCCGAAGGCGATACCGGTTCCCCGGAAGTGCAAGTTGCACTGCTGACCGCCAACATCAACAAGCTGCAGGATCACTTCAAGGCCAACGGCAAGGATCACCATTCCCGCCGCGGTCTGATCCGCATGGTCAACCAGCGTCGCAAGCTGCTGGATTACCTGAAGGGTAAGGACACCACTCGTTACAGCACCTTGATCGGTCGTCTGGGTCTGCGTCGCTAAGACGCAGCCGCGCTGGAAGCCGGAAGCTGGAAGCCTGAAGTTGAACGCCGGGATACCCCGTGATCAGCTTCGGTCTTCCAGCTTTCGGCTTTCTTACGGTCGTAACGGGCCGATTCCCGTACGTTCTGCCTATTTCCCCAAAGGCAACAAAGAGAAGGAAGAACCGTGAATCCGGTAATCAAGAAATTCCAGTTCGGTCAGTCGACCGTAACCCTCGAGACGGGCCGCATCGCCCGTCAGGCGTCAGGCGCGGTCCTGGTCTCCATCGACGATGACGTTTCCGTGCTGGTGACCGTCGTCGGCGCCAAATCGGCGGACCCGAGCAAGGGGTTCTTCCCGCTGTCGGTCCACTATCAGGAAAAAACCTACGCGGCCGGCAAGATCCCCGGCGGTTTCTTCAAGCGCGAAGCCCGTCCTTCGGAAAAGGAAACGCTGACCTCGCGTCTGATCGATCGCCCGATCCGCCCGCTGTTCCCCGAAGGTTTCCAGAACGAAGTTCAGGTTATCTGTACCGTCGTTTCCACTAGCAAGAAGACTGATCCCGACATCGCCGCGATGATCGGTACCTCGGCGGCGCTGGCCATCTCCGGCATTCCGTTCAACGGCCCGATCGGCGCCGCGCGGGTGGCTTTCCACCCTGAGACCGGCTATCTGCTGAACCCGACATACGAACAGCTCAAGGCCTCCAGCCTAGACATGGTTGTTGCCGGCACCAAGGACGCCGTCCTGATGGTCGAGTCCGAAGCCAAAGAGCTGACCGAAGACCAGATGCTGGGCGCCGTACTCTTTGCCCACGACGAATTCCAGGCGGTCATCCAGGCTGTCAACGAACTGGCCGCCGAAGCGGCGAAGCCGACCTGGGAGTGGGCGCCGAAGGCCGAGAATACCGAGCTGCTCACTGCCATCCGCAACGAGTTCGGCGAAGCCATTTCCCAGGCCTACACCATCATCGTCAAGCAGGATCGTTATGCCCGTCTCGGCGAGCTGCGCGATCAGGTCGTTGCCCGCTTTGCACGTGAAGAAGGCGAGCCCAGCGCCGGCCAAGTCAAGGACGCCTTTGGCGAGATCGAATACCGCACCGTTCGCGAGAACATCGTCAACGGCAAGCCGCGCATCGACGGCCGCGACAACCGCACCGTCCGTCCGCTGAACATCGAAGTTGGCGTACTGCCGAAGACCCACGGTTCGGCATTGTTCACCCGCGGTGAAACCCAGGCACTGGTCGTGGCGACCCTGGGTACTGCGCGCGACGCTCAGCTGCTCGACACCCTTGAAGGCGAGAAGAAGGATGCCTTCATGCTGCATTACAACTTCCCGCCCTATTCGGTCGGTGAGTGCGGGCGCATGGGCGCGACCGGCCGTCGCGAAATCGGCCATGGCCGTTTGGCGCGCCGTGGCGTTGCGGCGATGCTGCCGAATGCGGACGAATTCCCCTACACCATTCGCGTCGTGTCCGAGATTACCGAGTCCAACGGCTCGAGCTCCATGGCCTCGGTGTGCGGTGCATCGCTTGCCCTGATGGACGCGGGCGTGCCGATGAAGGCGCCGGTCGCTGGCATCGCCATGGGACTGGTAAAGGAGGGTGACAAGTTTGCCGTCCTGACCGACATCCTCGGTGACGAGGACCACCTCGGCGACATGGACTTCAAGGTCGCCGGTACCGCCAAGGGCGTCACGGCGCTGCAGATGGACATCAAGATCCAGGGCATCACCGAAGAGATCATGGAGATCGCGCTGGGCCAGGCCCTCGAAGCGCGCCAGAACATTCTCGGCCAGATGAACCAGGTCATCGCCCAGTCCCGTAGCGAGCTGTCGGCGAACGCGCCGACCATGATCGCGATGAAGATCGACCAGGACAAAATTCGCGACGTTATCGGCAAGGGTGGCGCCACCATCCGTAGCATCTGCGAGGAAACCAACGCGTCGATCGATATCGAGGATGATGGCTCGATCAAGATCTTCGGTGAGACCAAAGAAGCGGCCGAAGCAGCCAAGCAGCGCGTGTTGGGCATCACGGCCGAGGCAGAGGTTGGCAAGATCTACGTGGGCAGGGTCGAGCGTATCGTTGACTTCGGTGCCTTCGTGAACATCCTGCCGGGCAAGGACGGCCTTGTGCACATTTCCATGCTGAGCGATCAGCGTGTCGAAAAGGTCACCGATGTGCTCAAGGAAGGCCAGGAAGTGAAAGTACTGGTGCTGGATGTGGATAACCGCGGCCGCATCAAACTCTCCATCAAGGATGTGGCCGCCGCTGAAGCATCGGGTGCCTAAAGCTTCATATACGCTCCGCCGGTAGCGTTGGCGGAGAGAGGCGCTGAGAAAAGCCCGTGCCGTAAGGTGCGGGCTTTTTTTGCCCAGCCAACCACGCAGATATGACCGAGCCTTGCATTCTGCATGCTCAATTCGGGCAGAACATGCATGATGCTAGTGGCGAGGAGCTACTGCTGTTTGTTAACTGATTGAAAATAAAAGGCTTTATTAAGAGCGAAACGTGGCACGAGGGTTGCGATAGTGAGTGTGCATCTGCGGTCGGAGTGAAGCCGCAGCCCATACGAAAAACAGGAGTGCCACTATGAAAACGATCCAGAACCCGCTTACCGCTGCTGCTGTCGCTGCTGTCCTTAGCCTGCCGGTTGCCGGCGCTGCTTTTGCGGACACTACCCCGGCGTGGGACACCTCTGACAACGTCATGCTGGCCGCCAACGACACCATGGATAAAGCCGCGGACGCCACTTCCGATACCTGGATCACTACCAAGGTGAAGTCGTCCCTGCTGGCCGAGGATGCCACCCCAGGCATGGACATCGAAGTTGAGACGAAGGATGGTGTCGTCTCGCTGTCTGGCACCGTTGCCACCGAAGCTGAGCGCGAGGCGGCCATCGGCAAGGCCAAAGCCATCGAGGGCGTGCGTGAAGTCGCTGCTGATGGCTTGAAAGCGGCCGACTAAGCACCGGCGCGCTGTCGATGAACCCCACCTAGCGTGGGGTTCTTCGTTTTAGCTCAGCGGCCGCGCTGGCTTTCGATGTCGCTCAAGCGATTCCCTTCGAATCGCAAATGGTGGTACATCCCGTTGGTCGGGCCGTAGGTCCATTCTTCGACCTGAACTTCCTGGCGGAAGCCGCGATCGTCGACTGTTTCCTTGAGTCCGGTGATGGCTGCATCGGCTGGCTCACCGCATTTGCTCCGCACCTCGCTGGTGGAGGCCCCCACGCTCACGAGTGAGCTGTTGCAGCGGTAGGTCGATGAAGCCTGGGCGTGCCCAATGAGAAGCAGCAGGCCCGATAGGGCTACCAGATAGGCAGGTTTCATGTCGTTTCCTTTCAACGCGCTCGGCGCGATTCGATATCTGTCAGGCGATTGCCTTCGAACGTCAGGATCTTGAGTGCCCCGTTACGTGGCCCGTATACCCATTCTTCGATGATCAGCTCTTGCCTACCATAGTCGCCCAAGGTGTAGCCAAGCACATCACGCTGATCAGGCGGGCCACACTTGCGCTCCACCTCGAAAGCGCGGTCGCCGGTGTTGACCAGCTGGCCACCGCATCGCAACGTCTCGGCCGAGGCCAGGGGCAGTGCCAGTATGAAGAACCCTGGCAAGGCGTAGCGAGCAATCCATGTCCATCTCATCATTCGGCTCCCAGGTGCAACGCAGTGGGCACCTGCCCGTCTTCTCCGGGTTCGGTGATACCGGTGTCTAGCAGGTAAAGGCGTGCGTCGGCAAGCCCGCCCTGGTCGACCAGATAATCCTTGATCGCACTGGCACGCTCGCGGCTCAAGCGACGCAGCAGCGCCGGGCTGTCCGCGCGACTGGCCAGGATTGCGTCGCGCATGCGCTCACTGCGGGTCTGTTCGTCGAGCTCGGCCCACTGTGCCGGAGGCTGCTGTTTCAGGCGGCTGCGATAGATTCCTTCAAGGAGAATCGGCTCGTCGTCTTCGCTCACAGTGAGTTCCGACGGATCGGCCGGAACGGTCTCGCCGCTCCGCTGCCGCATGTTGTATAGCGTTTGCTGATATTCGCGTCGCAGCCACTGTTCGGCCAGATGCGGCCCATCCGCTTGAGGCGAGCCTTGGCCCGCGATTTCCAGGCGCAACACGGGACGTTCCTTCAACGCCTGGGCCAGCGTGTCCAGATTCGCACGGGCCGCCTGGGTCAGCTCACTACTGCCGGGGGCGAAGCGCACCTTGTCCAGGTCGGCCTGGCGACCTCCTACCAGGCCGCCGAGGAACCTGAAGGGTGCTTTGGCTGCCCGGGTGACCAGGTTCCGTAGTGTTTGCCAGACGATGGGCATGACGTCGAATTCGGGGTTGTTGAGGTTGCCCTGCACCGGCAATTCCAGGGAAATGACGCCTTTGCTGTCTTTCAACAAAGCCACCGCCAGCCGGATCGGCAGGTCTACCGCCTGAGGGCTGTCGACCTTCTCGCCGAGCTGGAGCTGCTGGAGCACAACCTTGTTCTGTGCGTTCAGCTGGCCCTGATTGATCCGGTAGTGCAAATCCAGATCCATGCGGCCTTTACGAATCCGGTAGCCGGCGAACTTGCCGGAATAGGGTGACAACGTGGTCAGCTCGACCTGCCGAAAGCGGGTGGCCAGGTCGAGGCTTTGCAACGGGTCGAAGGGGGTCAGGCTGCCTTCGATACTGACCGGCGCATAACGGTCGACCTTGCCAGCCACATTGACTGTGGCCGGTTGCTGCGCACGGTTGTCCAGCGCGCCAATCGAGCCATTGAGCTCTTGCACGGCCGTAATGAACGGCGGTCGCAGGCTCAGGTCGGAAAAGTTGGCGGAGCCGTCGTCGATAGCGATGCCGCCGATACGGATTGCCATCGCCTCTTCGGGCTGGCCAGCGCCCTGTGCGGGCGAGGTTTCGGATGCGCTGCCTGACTTGTCGACCAGAAGGTCGTTGATGTTCGTGGTGAGGTCGGGGTTGATGATGAATCGCGCGTACGGCTGGGTTAGCTCCACTGCGCCGATATCCAGCAGCTTTGGATGCTCGTAGGTCAGCTTGTCGAGTGCAGTCGCTGCCATTTGAGCAGGTCACGGTTGTTGATGGTGTCGAGCGTGTGCAGTTGGGTAACGTCAACGGCGCCATCGGCACGGAAGGTGAGCGGGTCAGTGTCGGCAAGGGTCAGTTCCATCTGGCTCGACAGCAAGCCGCTGCGTAATTCCAGGTGAAGGAAGGGACTGAGGTAGGCCTGAGCGATTCTGAGATCGATGTCCTTGGTCTCGATGGTCAGCTGACCGCTGGCGGGTGACAGGTGCAGTTGTCCTGCGGCGCTCAGTGACCCCCGGTTGCCGACGCCGGTGTCCAGGCGGAGATCGAAGGGCTCGTTGCCCTGGCTGTCGAAGTTGGCGACGTCGAGGTCCAGCGGCCCCAGCTCAAGGGTCACCGGTTGCGCCGGCACCTGATCCGTCAGGTGCGCCCGGTAACCACGCAGCTGCGCCGTGCCGACCATGACCTGCCATGGCTGGTCGGGCGCTCCGTCACTCGCAGGTTCGCTGGGCGAGGCATCCTCGCTGGTCTGCTTGGCGAACATCTCGAGCCAGTCGATCTCGCCGTTCTCATGCCGACTGGCCCAGGCTTCCAGCTTGCGGCTGCGCAGGGTGCCGATGGTAACCTTTCGTTCGGCCAGGCTCAGGGTGCTGTCATCGATTTCGAGCGTTTCGAGCCGGATCAGCGGGGCGTCGTCCAGCGTGTCGAGTTCGAGAGGGGCCAGTCGCGCCTCCAGTCCGTTCAGTTGCAGCTCGGTCCCCTGCGCCAGGTCGAGCTGGTAATCGGTCGCGGCGCTTAGCCGCCCCTGCTTGAGCTTCAGCGGAACGGCATCCTGCGCATAAGCCCAGACGTCTCTCAACGCCAGATCGGTGATCGACAGGTGCCCGGACGAGCTGATCGGTGCTGAACTGAAACGGCCTTTCCACTCGAGACGTGCCCCGCTGGGGCCGGCGGCGACCAGCGTGGCGTCAGCAGCGGCGTCACTGCGTGTGGCAAAGTTCAGCAGTTCGAAGTCCAGCGAGTCGAGCCGGATGTCCACCGGTTCGTCCGGCCGGGCATCGGCGAAGTGGACGCGGCCTTCCTTGAGGCGAAGCCGGTCGATCACCAGGGCAAAGGGCTCGTCGTCCTCGTCGGTTGGGCTGTCGGACGGTGGGATGTCGAACAGCTGGCTGAGGTTCAGCGTACCGTTCTTGTCGAAGGTCACTTCGGTCTGCAGGCCGCTCAATTCCATATCGGCGATCTGCAGCGTACGGCGCCAGAGGCTGTTCCACATGAGGTCCAGGTAGAGCTGCTCGAAGCCGATCTGCTCCTCGCCCTGGTCGCCAATGCGCAGGTCGAACAGCCGCACTTCGAGGCTAAAGGGGTTGAACTCGATGCGTTGCAGGCGCGCGGGGACCGTCGCGTACTGCACCAGTTGCTGGTTGACGAGGCGCTGCGCAGCGCCAGGCAGAATGAGAAAGCCGAGCAGGCAATAGCAGACCAGTGCTGTCATCGCGCCGACGAGGGCGCGCTTCAGTCCTTTGGGCATGAAGCGGATTTCCAGGCAGTTGACTGGCCTTGGAGTATGTCATGACTGCCGGGTTCCTCCCGCATCGTGGCCCGCAAAATACCGAACGCTGGCTTGCTGTCCGAGCCGATACAGATGCGTCACGAAGCGGATCAGTAGGTGCGACAGCGGCCGGATGAGGCTGCTCAAGTCAATCAGGTCGAACGGGCGACGTCCCGTATGTAATGCCGAATGGCGGTGATGCCGTGTGCAGTCGCCCATTTCGGCGCTGGCCTGCTGAACCCTGTCGGGCAGGCTAGCGGATAGGCAGACCCATTCGCCGTCTGGCTCGGTGGGCCGAGCCGCTTCGTACGGCCCAACGCAGGACCGGTGCCGTGCGCCTGACACCAAGGCGGATCAGTTGGCGAGTCGCGGCTGACTGGCGCAGGTTCAACATCTCGCTGGCCCAGTCCGGCAGCAGGTCGACACCGGCGCGCAACATGAGCGCTCCAAATGGGCGCATCCACGCGCTAGGTGCGGGCGCGGTGAACAGGACACGCACGATCTCTCGTGAGCGCTCGTCACTGGTCAGCTGCGGGCGGATGTCCTGAAGATAGTCGGCAACGGCCTGGCGTGAGCCGGGCACGTCGCGTGCGCCCAGCGCTTCGGCGATCCGCGCCACCTCGGCGTAGTAGCGATCCTGTTCGGTGCCCGGCAGATCCGGGTCGAGATAGCGCAGGTGCGCTTCGAGGAAGCGGCTGACCTCGGCGACATGGACCCAGGTCAGCAGGTCGGGATCATAGGCGGCATATGGGCGGCCGTCCTGTGCCTGACCCGTGACCTTCAGATGAATGCTGCGGACACGCTCGATCAGCCGCTGCGCGTCGGCCTGGCTGCCGAAGGTCGTCCCCGAGATGAACTGTCCGGTTCGACGCAGGCGGCCAAGCAGATCCTCGCGAAAGTTCGAATGATCCCAAACGCCAGCCAGCGCCAGCGGATGGAGTGCCTGCAGCAACAACGCAGAGATGCCACCGACCATCATCGAGGTGAAATCGCCATGCACCCGCCAGCAGACCGCCTCCGGGCCGAACAGGCCGGGGTCGCCCGGCGGGTGCTCGTAATCGACCCCGCCGATGGCCAGGCCCGTCAGGCTCAACACCTGAGACTCGATGTGGCGGCGCAGTGATTCCATGAGCCTGGCTTTGTTGAAAAAACCGATGGTAACCGATGCGCGGCAGAAGCCGGCACAGAAGCCGGCACCGACCGGGGCCGGTGCTCGACCTGATAGATGCAGGAAGGAAGCCGGAGCGCAAGGGCGCATCCGGCCTGCAGGGTCAGCCGCGGTGGCGACCGCGGAAGAAGTCGATCAGGCCCTGGGTCGAGGCGTCTTCGGCCGGCGCCGCATCGAAGCGGGTCATCTGATTGTAGACGGCCTTGCCCAGCTCCTTGCCCAGCTCTACCCCCCCACTGGTCGAAGGAATTGATGCCCCATATCACGCCCTGTACGAACACCTTGTGCTCGTACAGAGCAATCAGCGCACCGAGACGGCCGGGGCTGATGGTCTCCATGACCACGGTATTGCTTGGTCGATTGCCTGGAATCACCTTGTGCGGTGCCAGGCGCTGGACTTCGGCTTCGCTCACGCCTTTTGCGCGCAGCTCGGCCTCGGCTTCCTCGCGCGTCTTGCCGAGCATCAGTGCCTGGCTCTGCGATAGGCAGTTCGCATAGAGCCATTCATGGTGGTCGGCTACTGGATTGTGGCTGACCACCGGCACGATGAAGTCGGCCGGAATCAGTGGCGTACCCTGGTGCAGCAACTGATGGTAGGCATGCTGGCCGTTGGCACCGACACCGCCCCAGATCACCGGTCCGGTGCTGCAGGACACCGGTGTGCCGTCCTGACGCACGCTCTTGCCGTTGGACTCCATGTCCATCTGCTGCAGGTGCTTGACGAAGTTGCGCAGGTAATGGTCGTACGGCAGGAAGGCGTAGCTCTGTGCGCCCCAGAAGTTGTGGTACCAGATGCCGAGCATCGCCAGCAGCACCGGCATGTTGCTTTCGAACGGCTCGCTGAGGAAGTGCTGGTCCATGCTGTAGGCGCCGGAGAGCAGATCCTTGAAGTTGGACATGCCGATGGCCAGGGCGATGGGCAGGCCGATCGCCGACCACAGCGAGTAGCGCCCGCCGACCCAGTCCCACATGGGAAAGATGTTCTTCTCGCGGATGCCGAAGTCGACGGCCGCCTGCTTGTTGCTGGTCACGGCGATGAAGTGGCGGTAGAGCTTCTCTTCGGTGCCGCCCTTGCCCAGGTACCAGTTGCGGGCCGCCTGGGCGTTCTTCAGCGTCTCGAGGGTGCCGAAGGTCTTGCTGGAGATAATGAATAGCGTGGTTTCGACATTCAGCTTGGCCGTCACCTCGCGGAACTCGCTGCCGTCGATATTGGCCAGGTAGTGCGTGCGCACGCCATGCTGGGTGAAGGGCAGTAGCGCCTCGGAGACCAGTTGTGGGCCAAGGAAGGAGCCGCCGATACCAATGTTCACGACGTCGGTGATGGTCTTGTCGCTGAAGCCGCGCCACAGATTGTTGTGGATGCGGGTGACGATGTCGGTCATCTGGGCCAGGGCCGCATGCACGTCGCGCATCACGTTCTGGCCGTCGACGACCACTGAATCGCCCATGGGCCGGCGTAGCGCGGTATGCAATACCGGACGGTTCTCCGAGGCGTTGATGCGCTCGCCTTCGAACATTGCGCGTGCCGCCTGCTCGACACCCGCCTCGCGAGCCAGATTGACGAGCAGGGTGCGCGTTTCCGGCGTGATCAGATTCTTGGAGTAGTCGAGAAACAGGCCGCAGCAGGACACCGACAGGTCATCGAAGCGTGTCGGATCGGCCTTGAAGGCTTCGCGCATGCTGAAGTTCTGCATGTTCAGGCGATGTTCTTCCAGGGCTTTCCAGGACGGCAGGCCGGTAGCATCGAGAGGGGTCTGGTAGTAACTCATGGTAGTGCGGCTTCCTTTGCTTGGCGGACTGACTATGGCGCGCATGCGCACAGGCGGCATGGCAACTGGATGCAGTCACCGACAATCGATCGATCTTGCTGGACGCTGGGCGCGTTTTCAGGCAGCAGGCACAAGCCCGCGCGACCAACCGGAACGGCAGTGATGCCACCGAGACTGGTCAGACTTGAAAAACGGCACGGTGTTCCACGGCAGCAGCGTCTGCAGGCACAACGGAGGACCATTGCAGATTTGCCCGGGCGCGGGAAGCCCGTGGGCATAAAAAAAGCCCACGATGATTGCATCGTGGGCTTCGTCTTCAACGTGGGGGTCAGGCCACCTGCACCGGAATGGCGTTGCTGGTGTGGCTGAGGCTGCCATCAGCGCCCATGTACAGAACATGGGGCTTGAAGTTGGCCAGTTCCGCTTCGCTGTAATGGGCATAGGCACAGATGATCAGGCGATGCCCGACGCCAGCCTTGTGGGCCGCGGCGCCGTTGACGGAAATGATCCTGGAGCCCTCTTCGCCGCGAATAGCGTAAGTGGTGAAGCGCTCACCGTTGTCGACGTTGTAGATCTGGATCTGCTCGTACTCGCGAATGCCGGCGAGGTCGAGCCAATCACCGTCGATGGCGCAGGAGCCTTCGTAATCCAGCACCGAGTGGGTCACCTGGGCGCGGTGCAGTTTGGCCTTGAGCATGATGGCGTGCATGGCGGGGTCCTCCGGGTGCGCAAGCGGCGCAGAGTGTGCCCGAACCCCGGGGTGCGATCAATACCGGGGCGGGTAGTTGGGTGCCGACAGCTGGCGTGTGTCACCTGGCGCTTGCGGGTAGGCCGACCAGCAGGTTGTCGATCAGTCGGGTCTTGCCGAGAAAGGCGGCCGCCAGGATCACCAGCTCGTGGTGATCGTCACGGGCTGGTTGAAGATCTTGCGCATTACGGATTTCCAGATAATCCGGGCGCATGCCAGCCGCCATCAGGGCCTCCCTGCCAGCGGCGAGCAGCGCCGGATAGTTGCGTTCACCCTGGCGAATGGCGTCGGCCAGCTTCACCAATGTGCGGTGCAGGGTCGGGGCGATGGCGCGTTCCTCACTGCTGAGGTAGCCATTGCGTGAAGAGAGCGCCAGGCCATCCTCGGCTCGCACGATCGGTTCGCCGATGATCTGGATCGGCATGTTCAGGTCCCGCACCATGGTGCGGATCACCGCCAGCTGCTGGAAGTCCTTTTCGCCGAACACCGCCAGGTCAGGCAGCACCATGTTGAACAGCTTGGTGACGACCGTGGATACCCCATCGAAATGCCCCGGCCGGCTCCCGCCGCACAGCCCTTCGGACACACCCGGTACGCGCACGATGGTCTGCAGGTCCTGCCCGTGGGGGTACATCTCCTCGACGCTCGGTGCGAAAAGGAGGTGGCAACCGGCCTCGAAGAGCTTCTCCTGATCGGCGGCCAGGGTGCGTGGGTAGCTGTCCAGGTCCTCGTTGGGGCCGAACTGCAGTGGATTGACGAAGATGCTCGCGACCACGTAGTCGGCGCGCTGGCCAGCCTTCTTCACCAGCGCGACGTGGCCGGCGTGCAGGTTGCCCATGGTGGGTACGAAGCCGATGCGCTTGCCTTCACTACGAGCGCGAGACACGGCAGCGCGTAGATCGGCGACCGTCCTGACCAGGTTCATGCGGAAAATCCATGTTCGGTTGCGGGGGAATTCGACGGCCTTTACTGCCTTGACGTAAGCCGCGATGGCCGAGGGGATGTCGCCATGCTCGCGCATGAAGTTCTTCACGAACTTGGGTGCGCGGCCGGTGAGCGAGAGGCCGAGCATGTCATGCAGGACGAGCACCTGTCCGTCGGTGTCGCTTCCGGCACCGATGCCGATCACCGGTACATTCACGGCTCTTGTAAGCCGTGCAGCCAGTTCGCTGGGCACGCACTCGAGCAACAACATCGCGGCGCCGGCGGCTTCCAGCGCCTTCGCATCCTCGATCATCCGCTGCGCCTCCGCCTCCTGGCGGCCTTGCACCTTGTAGCCGCCGAACAGGTTTACCGCCTGCGGAGTGAGGCCCATGTGCGCACACCGGAATGCCGCGTTCAGTCAGCAACCGGATCGATTCCGCCAGCCAGGCCGCGCCTTCGACCTTGATCATGTGCGCGCCGGCCTTCATCAGGCGCGCCGAGTTGTCGAGCGTCTGCTCGACCGTGGCGTTGGCCATGAATGGCAGGTCTGCAACGATCATCGCACCGCGGTTGCCGCGTTTGACGCAAGCGGTGTGGTACGCCATGTCCTCGACGGAAACCGGAAGGGTACTGTCGTGCCCCTGCAGCACCATGCCGAGGGAATCACCAATCAGCAGCATTTCGACGCCGGCCTCGCTGGCGGTCTTGGCGAAGGTGGCGTCATAGCAGGTCAGCATGACGATCTTCTCGCCCTTGTGCTTGAGGCCTTGCAGGGTTGTCAGGGTTACGTCTGGCATCAATGCCGTCCTCCTAAAGCCTCTCGGGATCACGGTACAGGCGGTGCAACGGCGAGGCAGGTTGCCCCATTTCGATGCGTGCCGGCAGCGGGCGCTATAGTCCCGGTGGCGACAGGCTAAGTCAATCGGCAGTGTTACCCGCAGGTTACACCTGTTACCAGGCGGTTACAGCGGTGCGTCGAGGCGCTCGAGCCCTGCGAAGGGGCAGCGGGCAAGCAGGTCTGAGAGACGTCGGCCATCGGGGAGGTGCAGGTCGCGCGGAGCGACCTCTGCCAGCGGATAAAGGACGAAGGCCCTGGCGTGCAGATGGTAGTGCGGCACCTTCAGGCGGGGCTCGTCGATCAGCCGATCGCCAAAGAGGAGGATGTCCAGATCCAGGGTGCGCGGGCCCCAGCGCTCGGCCTTGCGCTGGCGGCCCTGGGCGAGCTCTATGGCTTGCAGTGCGTCGAGAAGGGCGAGCGGTGTCAGCGAGGTGTCCAGCGCTGCGACCGCATTGTTGTAACGGGGCTGGTCCTGCGGCCCCATGGGGTCGCTCAGGTAAAGCGATGAAACGCCGACGATGCGGGAGTCGGGCAGTCCGTCAATGGCGTCAAGCGCGCTTCGCAGCTGTTGACGCGGTTCGGCCAGATTACTGCCCAACCCGATATAGACGCGCTCCATCTCAATCCGAGGCCGGTGCGCTGTCGTTCGAGCCTGACTTGCGCCTATTGCTGCGGCGGCGCTTGCGTGGTGCATTGCCGCCGTCCTTGCTGCTCAGGCTGCGGATCATGGCGCGCCGCTCGCTCTCGTTGGCTTCCTGATAATCGGTCCACCAGGCGCCCAGGCCATCGGTTTGTTCGCCTGCGCTCTCGCGCAGCAGCAGGAAATCGTAGCCGGCGCGGAACCGTGGGTTGTCCAGCAGTTGGTCGGCGCGGCGCCCCTGGCGACGCGGCAGGCGCTCCTGCATATCCCAGATTTCACGCATCGGCATGCTGAAGCGCTTGGGGATCGCGGTGCGCTGGCATTGTTCCCAGATGATGTCGTGGGCCGCCTCCTGCATGGCGGGGATAGGCGGCAAGCCGCGGGCCTGGATCTCGGCAGTGCGTGCCGGAAGGGCGGGCCACAGCAGCGCGGCGAAGAGAAAGGCCGGTGTCACCGGCTTGCCCTGGGCGATGCGTTGGTCGGTGTTGGCCAGTGCGTTGCGAATCAGCGTCCCGGCGTAGTCGGTGTCGTCTTCCAGCGCCGCCGCGCTGGCGGGGAAGAGTGGGGCGAAGAGGTCGAAGTCCTGCAGGAGGTCGAAGGTGCGTTCGGCCTTGCCGGACAGGAATAGCTTGATGACTTCGTCGAACAGCCTGGCGGCCGGGACGTCTTCGAGCAGGTCCGCCAGGTCAGTGATTGGCTCGGCGCTGTGTCGCTCGATTTCGAAGTCGAGCTTGGCCGCGAAACGCACAGCTCTCAGCATCCGCACCGGATCCTCGAGGTAGCGCTGCTCGGGATCGCCGATCAGGCGTATCAGGCGGTTGCGGATGTCATGCACACCGTGAGTGTGGTCGAGGATGCGCTCTGTCGATGGATCGTAATACAGCGCATTGATGGTGAAGTCGCGACGCTGGGCGTCGTCTTCGAGCGTGCCATAAACGTTGTCGCGCAGGATGCGTCCGCTTTCGTTGCGTGCGGCCAGAGGACTGGCCTCGTCATCTTCGCTTTCCGGATGGTTGGCCCGGAAGGTCGCGACTTCGATGATCTCTCGGCCGAAATGCACATGGACCAGCTTGAAGCGGCGGCCGATCACCCGCGCGTTGCGAAACTCGGCTCGGACCTGTTCGGGCGTCGCGCTGGTCGCGACATCGTAATCCTTGGGTTCAAGGTCCAGCAGCAGATCGCGAACGCAGCCACCCACGACATAAGCCTGGTAGCCGGCCTGCTGCAGCCGCTCGACGACGCTGACGGCGTGCCGGCTGAGATCGTTGCGGTGCAGCGAGTGCTGCCGGCTGGACAGTATTTCGGGTGTGCGGCGAGGATGCGGGATACGGCGCAGGGGCAAACGAAAAGACTGGAACAGCTTTTTCAGCATGAGAGGCACTGTGTGGCAAAAAGGTGGGGTGATGCAGCGAAAAGCCACGAAACGAGCGTGGATTCTAGCACTGGGTGCCGGGATGGTGAACGAAGCGCGGGGAGGTGTCAAAACGACAGGGCCAGATAGCACTAGGGGAGCCGAAGCTCCCCTTTAAATGATGTCGCGTGCTTTGTTGTTATTAGTATTTCGGGCGTGTTGTTCTTGTTTGATCACCCGTTCCCGTCGGCCATCGCCTTGGGGAATCGCTCCTACGTTGGGAGCAAAGAGCAAACGGATTTCTTTGGTCGCTGATCTGCCACATTCCAACCAGTTCAGGCACTGCTCTGGCAGCTTTTGTTGTTCTCGGCCTGGTGGTGGGGCCAAAACCCCGTGGGCACATCCTCTCCAAAAGAATCAGTTAGCTACGCCTCCGCCTTCTTGTCGTTGTTCTGCTGGAGCCGGTACGTCTTGTTCTTATTGTGGGTCTGCTTGTTATTGTTGTTGTGACAAATAGAAAGCACTTGCCATGCCAGGTTTTGAAAGTCGTTTATTTTCAGTAACTTATATTTTTTAGGTGTTTGTGACGCCCACAAAAAACCGGGTTCCCGTTACCGATGAACCCGGTTTCTGTTACGGCCAGGTAGTGAAGGTAACAACTTACTACCCAGCGGCGCTCGACTTGCGCCGAGGAATGCCAAGGCGCTGGCGGCGCTCCCAGAGGCACTTGCGGCTGATACCAAGTTTGCGGGCCAGCTCGGTCTCGGTCATGTGGTCCTGGTGCTCCAGCACGAAGTGCTGGAAATAGTCTTCCAGAGACAGATCTTCGGTGGGTTCGTTGCTGCTCGACGCGGCGCCCAACGGCGCACAGGCGTCTTCGAAATCATCTTCCAGCTCGTCGAGCTCCACATCGATACCCAATAGGTCAGCGCTGATCTCCGGGCTTTCGCTGAGAATCGCGGCGCGCTCGATGGCGTTCTCCAGCTCGCGTACATTGCCTGGCCACGCATACAGGCGCACCGCCTGCTCGGCCTCTCGGGAAAAGTGCAGGGTTCGCCGCCAATTCGCTCGCACTGGCGCGCCAGGAACGCGCGAGCAATCTCCAGGACATCGCTACCGCGCTCACGCAAGGGCGGCAATTTCAGCGCAATCACGTGCAGGCGGTAATAGAGGTCCTCGCGGAACTGGCCTGTCTTGGCCAGCGTCTTCAAATCCCGGTGGGTCGCGGCGATGAGTCGTACATCGACCTTCTGTGACTGCGTCGACCCCACTCGGCGAATTTCCCCTTCCTGCAGCACGCGGAGCAGGCGGGCCTGAGCTTCGAGTGGTAATTCGCCGATCTCGTCGAGGAACAGCGTGCCGCCGTCCGCCGCCTCGACGAGGCCGGCGCGTCCGGCGCTGGCGCCGGTGAAGGCACCCTTCTCGTGGCCGAACAGTTCGGATTCGATCAGGGTTTCCGGGATTGCCGCGCAGTTGACCGAAATCATCGGCGCCTTGGCGCGGCGCGACAGGTTGTGCAGGGCGCGGGCGACCAGCTCTTTACCGGTGCCCGACTCGCCCTGGATGAGCACGTTGGAGTCTGTGGGCGCGACCTTGCGAATTTTGCCGAACAGCTCCTGCATGGGCCCGCAGTGGCCGATGATGCCGATCCCTGTGTCACCGTTACCCGCCGGCGCGGCGGCTGTGTTACCGGCGGAGCGAGGGGCGGCAGCGTGGCTGGTCGTCGCCTGCTCGTGGTCGCTGATGATGCGGGCGACCGTCTGCAGCATCTCATCGTGGTCGAAGGGCTTGGCGATGTAGTCCACGGCGCCGAGCTTCATCGAATCCACGGCCGACCGCAGGCTGGCGTAGCTGGTCATGATCAGCACCGGCGTGCCTTCGGCCAGCTTGATCAGCTCGGTACCCGGCGCGCCGGGCAGGCGCAAATCGCTGACGATGAGATCGAAACCCGGAATGCTGAAGCGTTCCTGGGCTTCCTGCACCGATCCGGCCTCGCTGACCTGATACTGGTTTCGTTCGAGGAGCCGGCGCAGGGCGGAGCGGATGATGGTTTCGTCTTCGACGATCAGAATGTGTGGCATCTGTACTCTCTCGACGGTTTGAGGCGGCGGCTGGCGGAGCGGGCCTCGTCGGGCGGTGCTCCGGGTGGCTGCAGTCACGCATTGGCGATTCCCGGCTGGGCGCTACATCGGGACCCCGTGGCAGGTGGCCAAGGGGGCCGGCCCACGGCGGGGCGCGTGAAGGGACGCCTCTTCAATCAATCGCATCGTTAGCCTCGACATGCCTGGGCAGGGTGATGCGGAAACGGGTGCCGCGTTGGGTTTCCGGGTTGGCCGGGCTGTCGATATCAATCCGGCCATAATGCTCTTCCACGATCGAATAGACCAGCGCAAGGCCGAGGCCTGTGCCTTCGCCAGGGTCCTTGGTGGTGAAGAAGGGCTCGAACAGGCGGTCCTGAATGGACCGCGGTATGCCACTGCCCTCGTCCTCGACGATCAGGTAGACGGTCTGCTCCGAGACTTCGCTGCGCACCCGGATGGGGTCGCCGGGCTGCGAGGCGTCACGCGCGTTGGTCAGCAGATTGATCAGCACCTGCGCGAGGCGCTGCGGATCGCCTTCAGCCAGATGCGCAGGGTCGCACAGGTTGAAGAAGCGCACCTCGGTGCCCTGGCGATTGAGCGAGAGCAGGGCGATCGCATCCTGCGTAACCTCGGCCAGGCTCACCGGGTACAGATCCTGCTGCCGCCCGCCAGCGTGGGCGAAGCTCATCAGTGACTGCACGATGCGCGAGACCCGTTTGGTCTGCTCGACAATCTGGTTGCTGATCTCGATGATTTCCGGGTCGGCTTCGCGCTCTTCGCGCAGATTCTGCGCCAGGCAGGCGATGCCGGTAATGGGGTTGCCGATCTCGTGGGCTACGCCGGCGGCCAGTCGGCCGATGCTCGCCAGGCGCTCGGAATGGACCAGGCGGTCCTCGAGCTGCTGGGTCTCGGTCAGGTCTTCGATCAGCAGCACCAGGCCGCTGTTGGCCGGGGCCAGCGGCTCGGCGATCGCGGCCTTGTGCAGGTTGAGGCAGCGGCTGTGGCCGTCCAGTTGCAGTCGCTGTTTATGCAGATGCTCGTCGTTCTGCTCGATGAAGCCGGTGAGCAGGCTCCGCCACGGCTCGGCGATGGTCGACAGGCGCGAACCCACGACGTGCAATGCCGGGATTTCGGTCAGTTCCTCGAGCGCCCGGTTCCACATGAGGATTTCCTGATCCTTGGCCAGCGAACAGACACCCATCGGCAACTCCTGCAGGGTCTGGCGATGGTAACGGCGCAGGGCGTCCAGCTCGGCGGCGAGCCCCGTCAGGCGCGAGTGGTACTCCTCCAGTCGGCTTTCGATGAAATGGATGTCCTCGGTGACATAACCATCGGCGCCGTTCTTGTAGGACAGGAAGTTCTCGACGATGTCCTGGGCGACGCTGGGGCCCATCAAGCCCGACAGGTTCGCCTCGATGCGGTCACGCAGGCGCCGCAAGGCGTAGGGGCGATGCTCGTCAAAAGGCAACTGCAGGTCGCGCAGGGCCTGTTCGACCTCCCGCTGCGCCGTCTTCGCCCCGAGCGGTTTGGCCAGCTGGGTGGCGAACTCCTGCGGGGAGGCGGCGACCAGTTCGCGGCGCTGCGGGCGACGTACGTTCTCCACTGCACAGGCTTCGGCCGCGGCCTGTTCCTCTGGGCTGGTCTCTGTGAACAGCGAGAACAGCGAAAAGGCCAGCACATTGGCCGCCAGCGAGGCGATGGCGGCCAGGTGCCAACTGGTATCGTCCAGCACGTACACCACGTTCAGCAGCGGGATGTAGAAACCATCCAGATTGCCGACCAGTGGCAGCAGCATGGTGACCACCCATACAGCGATCCCCGCCAGCAGGCCGACGATGTAACCGCGGCGGTTGGCCGTCGGCCAGTAAAGCACCGAGAGCACGCCAGGCAGAAACTGGAGGGTTGCGACGAAGGCGACGATGCCGAGGTTGGAGAGGTCCTGTTCCGCGCCGAGCAGCAGGTAGAAACCGTAGCCGGCCATGATGATGGCGAGGATCAGGCTGCGACGTGTCCATTTCAGCCAGCGATAGATGTTGCCTTCGGTCGGGGGCTGATACAGCGGCAGGACCAGGTGATTCAGAGCCATGCCGGACAGTGCCAGGGTGCTGACGATGATCAGGCCGCTGGAGGCCGACAGACCGCCGACGAACGCCAACAGGGTCAGGACCGTGCTGTCGGCGGTGATGCCCAGGCCGAGGGTGAAGTACTCGGGGTTGGTGCTGACGCCCAGCTTCAGGCCGGCCCAGAGGATCAGCGGTACGGCCAGGCTCATCAGCAGCAGATACAGCGGCAGCCCCCAGCTGGCACTGACCAGGGCGCGCGGGTTGAGGTTTTCGGTGAAGGTCATGTGATACATGTGCGGCATCACGATGGCCGAGGCGAAGAACACCAGCAACAAGGTCCGCCAGGGCCCCTCCTGCAGGGGGTGTGCAGGGCCTGCAGCGCCGACTGGTTCTGCAGCAGCCAGATTTCCAGCTGGTGCGGCCCGCCGAACACGACGTACAGGGCGTACAGCCCGATGGCAGCGAACATCACGAGCTTGACCACCGATTCGAAGGCAATGGCAAAGACCAGCCCTTCATGCTTCTCGCGGGTGGCGATATGGCGTGCCCCGAAGAGGATGGTGAACAGCATGATCATCACGCAGTAACCCAGCGCGACGCGTTCCTGCAGCGGTTCGAGGGTGAGGATGCCAATGGCATCGGCGACTGCCTGAATCTGCAGCGCCAGCAATGGCAGCATGCCGATCAGCATCACCACGGTGGTGAGCGCACCGCTCCAGGTGCTGCGGAAGCGAAAGGCGAACAGGTCGGCCAGCGACGCCAACTGGTAGGTACGGGTGATGCGCAGGATGGGGTACAGCAGCACGGGCGCCAGCAGGAAGGCGCCGCAGACGCCCAGGTAGGTCGCGAGAAAGCCATAGCCGTACTGGTAGGCCAGCCCGACGGTGCCGTAGAACGCCCAGGCGCTGGCATAGACGCCGAGCGAGAGGGTATAGGTCAGCGGATGACGGATCAGCCAGCGCGGTATCAGACCCCGCTCGCTGACCCAGGCGACGCCGAACAGCACCAGCAGGTACGCGACACTGATCAGGATCAGGTGGCTGAGGCTAAAGCTCGTCGGCATCGCGCTGGCTCTGAAGAATGAAGGTCACCACGATGAGGATCAGCCACAACAGATAGGGCCGGTACCAGGCGCCGTTGGGGTCGATCCACCAGTCCATGATCGCGGGGGAAAACAGATAGATCCCCACGACCAGGAGCAGCACCAGTCGGTAGATGTACATGCCGGAACTCGTATCGAATGTGCGGGGATGGTAAAGGATGGCGGGAGAAGCTTGAAGCGCGAAGGTCGCACCGACGTCGAAGCCAGAAGCCCGGTGTGCGCCCAGCCCGGCCCCCGCGCCGAATCCGCCGCCCGACTCGTGCTGCCTCCAGCGGCCGCGCCGCTTGCAGCTGTTGCGTCACCTCAACTGCGCCTCGGCAAGGGTACGGCAGCGCGGGATGCGGTCGGCATCCCAGTGCCTGATCGCCCATTCGAGCACTTCACGAGGCAAGGCGTCGGCGAGGGGCTTGGGCGTTGGCTGACCGAGCGCACGCAATGCGCGCAATAGCATCGGCGTGGCCTCGGCGGGTTCGAGCGGCGGTGACCGGTAGCGCTTGCCAAGCTTGTGCCCGTCCGGCTGGATGATCAGCGGAACGTGCAAATAGTGCGGCTGGGGCAGGCCGAGCAGTTCCTGCAGGTAAAGCTGGCGAGGCGTGGAATCCAGCAGGTCGGCGCCGCGCACCACGTGGGTCACCCTTGCCAGGCGTCGTCCAGCACCACGGCCAGCTGATAGGCGATCAGCCCATCGCGGCGGCGAATGACGAAATCGCCGACCTCGCGCCCCAGCGGCTGGCTGAACTCACCCTGAACCCGATCGGTGAACGCATACACCCGATCGGGAACGCGCAGGCGGATGGCCGCGTCCTGCACATCCCGACCAGCCTCCCGGCAAAAGCCCGGGTACAGCCCGGCGAAGGGTTCGAGCTGCTTGCGAGAGCAGGTGCAAGCATAGACATGCCCGTCCGCCCAGAGCCTGTCGATCGCGGCGTTATAGGTATCCAGGCGTTCGCTCTGACGCGCCATCGGCCCGTCCCACTCGAAGCCGTAGGCTTCCAGTGCACGAACGATCGCCTCCTGGGCACCAGGCATTTCGCGAGGTGGGTCGAGGTCCTCCATGCGCAGCAACCAGCGGCCGCCCGCGGCGCGTGCGTCGAGATAGGACGCGAGGGCGGCCATCAGCGAACCGAAGTGCAGGTAGCCGCTGGGCGTGGGGGCGAAGCGACCGACGTAGGCGGAGACAGACATGAGGCCGGCTCGGAAGGGCAATCAGCGAGGCGGTGGCAGCGTGGTGGGCAGTATCGGAAATGAAGCGGGGCGCCGTAGCGCCCCGTTCGGGATCAGGAACCGATCTGCTTTTCCTTGATTTCTGCCAGGGTCTTGCAGTCGATGCAGAGGGTGGCGGTGGGGCGTGCTTCCAGACGGCGAATGCCGATCTCGACGCCGCATGAGTCACACCAGCCGTATTCGTTGTCTTCGATCAGTTGCAGCGTCTCGTCGATCTTCTTGATCAGCTTGCGCTCGCGGTCACGGGCACGCAGTTCCAGGCTGAACTCTTCTTCCTGGCTGGCACGGTCAGCCGGATCGGGGAAGTTGGCGGCTTCGTCCTGCATGTGGTGCACGGTACGATCGACCTCTTCCATCAACTCCTGCTTCCACTTGTTGAGGATGGCAGTGAAATGAGCTCGCATGTTCTCGCTCATGTACTCCTCACCCTTGGACTCCTTGTAGGGCACGAAGGCGCGAATCAGTTGGTTGCTGGGTGTCGTTTTGGTAATGGGCATGGATGAACGCCTCTCGCTATGTCCATTGCGCAGGATAATGAGTCCCTCTGCCGGCCCGTGCCGGCCTGCGGCTGCAAGCGGGCGAACTTACCAGATCGAATCGGGGTGCGCTACTCCCGAATTTCACGATGGCTGCGGTGTCAGGGGACCTTCGGTAGAATTCACGTTTTGTTCTCGTCAGGAAGGTCAAATGACCTCTTCTTATAGCGCGCGTAGCCGTGCAATCGAACCCTTTCATGTCATGGCGCTGCTGGCGCGGGCCAACGAATTGCAGGCGCTTGGGCATGATGTTGTCCACCTGGAAATCGGTGAGCCGGACTTCACCACACCCGCGCCCATTGTCGCGGCTGGGCAGGCTGCCCTGGCCGCCGGGCATACCCGCTATACCGCCGCTCGCGGGCTGCCGCAGCTGCGCGAGGCCATTGCCGGTTTCTACGCCGAGCGTTATCAGCTGTCTATTGACCCCGAACGGGTGCTGATTACTCCCGGCGGATCCGGTGCGCTGTTGCTCGCCAGCAGCCTGCTGGTCGATCCGGGCAAGCACTGGCTGCTGGCCGACCCCGGCTATCCGTGCAATCGGCACTTCCTGCGGCTCGTCGAGGGCGCGGCGCAGCTGGTGCCGGTGGGGCCGGAGGTGCGCTACCAGCTGACTCCCGAGCTGGTCGAACGTCATTGGGACCGGGACAGCGTCGGCGCGCTGGTCGCCTCGCCGTCCAACCCGACCGGTACCTTGCTTGACCGCGACGAACTGGCCGGCTTGTCGAAGGTCCTGAAGGCGCGTGGCGGGCATCTGGTGGTCGACGAGATCTACCATGGACTGACCTACGGCGTGGACGCCCCCAGTGTGTTGGCGGTCGACGACGACGCCTTTGTCCTGAACAGCTTTTCAAAGTATTTCGGCATGACCGGATGGCGCCTGGGCTGGCTGGTGGCGCCCCGGACGCGGTACCCGAGCTGGAAAAGCTCGCGCAGAACCTCTACATCGCCGCGCCGACGATGGCTCAACACGCCGCGCTGGCGTGCTTCGAACCGGCCACGATCGAGCTGCTCGAAGCACGCCGTGCGGAATTCGCCCGGCGCCGTGACTTCCTCTTGCCTGCCCTTCGTGAGTTGGGGTTCGGCATTGCGGTCGAGCCGCAGGGTGCGTTCTACCTCTATGCGGACATCTCGGCCTTCGGCGGCGATGCCTATGGGTTCTGCCAGCACATGCTGGAAACCCAGTTCGTGGCGATCACCCCGGGCCTGGATTTCGGTCGATACCAGGCGGGCCACCATGTGCGCTTCGCCTATACCCAGGACCTGGCGCGCCTGGAGCTGGCGGTCGAGCGTATCGCCCTGGGCCTGCAGAGCTGGGCCGGCTGATGCGCTACGCAACGGCTCTCGAGCAGGGGCGGCTGGTGCGCCGGTACAAGCGCTTCTTTGCCGACATCCTGACGATGTCCGGTGAGCCGCTGTGCATCCACTGCCCCAATACCGGTTCGATGCTCAACTGCATGAGCGAAGGCGCGCGGGTCTGGTTTCAGCGCAACGAGGATCCAAAGCGCAAGCTGCGCGGTACCTGGGAGCTGGTAGAGACGCCACAGGGGCGACTGGCCTGTGTGAACACCGCGCGGGCCAATCGTCTGGTCGAGGAAGCCTTGCTGGAGGGCCTGATCGAACCGCTGGCCGGTTTCACCGCGCTCAAGCGCGAGGTGCCCTATGGAACCGAAAACAGCCGCGTGGATTTTCGTCTGGACTACGAGACCGGGCCGGCCTTCGTCGAAGTGAAAAGCGTGACCCTCGGCTTTGGCGAAAGCGCGGTGGCGGCCTTCCCGGATGCGGTCACCACGCGCGGGGCGCGTCACCTGCGCGAGCTGGCCGCCCTGGCACGTGCCGGGGTGCGCGCCGTGCAGCTGTACTGTGTCAACCTGACGGATATCGAGGCGGTTCGGCCCGCCGAGGAAATCGATCCGCTGTATGCCGCGGCGTTGCGCGACGCGTTCGAGGCTGGCGTCGAAGTGCTGGCATACGGCGTGACGATTTCACCGGAGCAGATCCGCCTCAGTCATCGGCTGCCGGTGAAGCTCTAGTGGCGCTCGACGGAGACCAGACTGCGTGCGGCCGTATGCCGAAGCTGCTTGGGCGCGATGTATGCGGTCCTAACGACTGCTGTCGCGGCGTGGCGTCACGCGCCAGATGACGTCGCCGACATCGTCGGCCACCAGCAGTGCACCCTGGGCATCGACCGCCACGCCCACTGGCCGACCCATGGCTTCGCCATCGGCGTTGACGAAGCCGGTAAGGATGTCCTCTGGCGGCCCGGCGGGTTCGCCCTGATCGAATGGCACGAAGATGACCTTATAGCCGCTGCGCGGTTTGCGGTTCCAGGAGCCGTGCTGCCCGATGAAGGCGCCGTGGCGGTAGCGGGCCGGCAGCAAGGTGCCTTCGTAAAAGGCCAGCCCCAGCGAGGCGGTGTGAGCGCCGAGGGCATAGTCGGGGACCAGCGCCTTGGCGACCAGGTCAGGGCGCTGCGGCTCGACTCGTGTGTCCAGATGCTGCCCGTAGTAGCTGTAGGGCCAGCCATAGAATCCGCCGCGCTGTACGGACGTCATGTAATCCGGCACCAGATCGCTGCCGATCTCGTCGCGCTCGTTCACGGTGGTCCATAGCTCGCCACTGTCCGGCTGCCAGGCCAGGCCGTTGGGGTTGCGCAGGCCGGAGGCGAACAGCCGCAGGCTCCCCGCCTCGGGGTCGACTTCGAGGATAGCCGCGCGGTTTTCCTCGGCCGCCATGCCGTTTTCCGCCACGTTGCTGTTGGAGCCGCTGGTGACATAGAGGCGTGATCCATCCGGGCTGGCGATGACGTTCTTGGTCCAGTGGTGGTTGATCGGCCCGGCGGGCAGGTCGACGACCTTTTCTCCCCGGGATGGAGACGCGTGGCCCCTTCGCGGTAGGGGAAACGAACGAGGGCGTCGGTATTGGCTACATAGAAGGTGTTCCCCACCAGCGCCATGCCGAAGGGCGAGTTCAGGCCTTCGAGAAAAACGCTGCGCTCATCCGGTTTGCCATCGCCATCGCGGTCGCGCAGTCGCGTGATGCGGTTGGCGCTGGGGCCGCCGGAGCCGGCGCGCGCCATGATCTTCTTCGCAATCCAGTCACGCAGACCGGCGTTGTCCTCGGGCTTCGCCGGCGCCGCACTTTCAGCCACCAGGACGTCACCGTTGGGCAGCACGTGGAGCCAGCGAGGATGGTCGAGACCGCGCGCGTACACCTGCACTTCGAACCCGTCGGCCGCCTTGGGCATCGCGCCTTCCGGCCATCCGGTCGCTTTCGCGATGTTCACGGTGGGCAACCACGACGAGACTGGCGCGGGCAGGGTCGGGTTCGGGCCATAGCCGGCATCGACCGGGATGGTTGCGCGCTCGCCGCAGCCGATCAGGGTGGTGGCCAGGCCCAGGGAGAAGATCAGGGCGAATGCGGGGCGCATGGTGACTCCTGTTCGATTCAATCGTCGTCGTGCGGGCGCTGCCGGGGCGATGTGCGGGCCACGTGTCGCTCGAGTCGGGGCATCAGTCTGAGGATAGCCAGCGCCAGCACGGTCGTCAGTACGGCGGTCGATTCATGCCCCAGGCCGGCCGCGACGCCGATAGCGGCAGTCAGCCAGATTCCGGCTGCGGTTGTCAGGCCCTTGACGTCCTGCAATGAATCACCTTTGAGGATGGTCCCGGCCCCGAGAAAGCCGACACCGGTAATGATGCCCTGCATGACGCGTGACAGATCCTCGACCTTCATGCCGGCTTCCAGCGGCACCAGCACGAAAGCGCGGCGCCCAGCGACACCAGCATGTGGGTGCGCAGGCCCGCGGCCTTTCCCTTGTACTCGCGCTCGTACCCCAGTGCGCCACCCAGGATGGCCGCGACCAGCAAGCGCACCGAGACCCGAACCGCGTGTTCCAGGTCGGGCAGGTCGGAAAACTCCGAGCCGACGGTGCGACCCAGCATTTCCCACCATTGCATAGTCCCTCCCGCATAACCGGTTGCCACTCATAACGGTTTGGAGTCGGCGTCCGGCGGCGCGTTCAGTCGCGGACCTCGAAGCGCAGCATGCCGATCATCTGTCCGGCCTCGGTCACCACCCGCACGCGCCATTTACCTTCGGCCTGCTTTGGAAAGTTGCGCTTGTGGGTCCAGGCACGATAGCCGGCCTCCCGGCCACCGCTGATGTCCAGCGGGATGCGGTCGACCCGCTTACCGTTGTGCGTCCATTCATGGTAGATGCGTTCTTTCAGGCCGCGCGGTGCATTTATCGCGGTGAAGGCGTACAGACCATTGGCGTGAAGCTGCGCCAGGCTGAGCGAACGCAGGCGGTCGCCAGGTTTGCGTGAGCGATCGTCTAGCGAGGTAGTGATGGCCACGTCGGTCAGCCACAAGGTCGCTGGCGGTACCCAGGTGCGGCCCATCCAGCCGGCAAAGGCGACCACGCCTGCCAGCGTCAGTACGCCAAGCACGCTTTTCCAGTTCCAGCAGGCAAACAGGCCGCCCAGGCTTGGGAGCGCCAGCAGGACCGCGATCGCCAGTGACCAGGCGTAGCTCTGCGGTGTGGACAGGTGAAACATGATCGGCAGCGCGGTGAGCAGGACGGCAAACAGCGTCAGGGCATGAAACCCCAGGTAGATCCAGCGGCGAGGCGCGAGCCATTTGTAATAGAGCGGATCGACCAGCGAAACCAGCGCGGCAAGGCCGAGCACGATGGTGAAGACTGCCTGACCGCTGTTCCAGGTCGTGGTGATGAAGAAGAACGGGATGATGAAGAACAGGCTTTCCTGATGGACCATCTGGGTCACATAGCGCAGCAGCGGCGCGGGTACCTTCCAGCCGAACCAGCGCTCCAGGCTGCGACGCAGGTTGCGCTCGAGCATCAGCCAGAGCCAGCTGAGCATCATCACGGCCGCCACGACCTTGGCCAGCCCGGCCTGGCGCTCGACCAGCACGAAGCTGGCGACGCCCGAGCAGAAGCCGAACAACGCGACCAGTCCGGGGGTACCGTCGTATCAGCTGGGATGCGAGCTCGACGAGTGTGGTGATCCTCGATTTCAACGACATGGATGTACTGACCGGGAGGGGAAAGGGCGGATCGCTGCCGCACCGCGGGATTACGGCCGCAGAGGGTAACGATCGGGGCGGGGCATGGCCAGGCCGGGAAGCGGCCGGTCGATGGCCGGCCGGTACGGGGCTGGGCGTCGTACATATTGGGTTGGCGCCCGAAGCAGACGTGGTGATACGCCTTGGGATTGGGCGCCGACCCGCCGATCGGCTAGTCGAGCACCGGTATGACTTCCGGCATTGCCGAGGAGTGATGGCTGCTGATCAGCCACTGATCCGCCTGCGGGTCCCACTTGTAAGTGAAGGTATAGCGAGCCTTGACCTCACTGCCATCGGCGAAGGAGAAGGTATAGATCCCGGCGTCGACCGCCGTGGTGCAGTCGATCTGAATCATCCGCTCGTCAACCGCGCCGCTTGGTTTCTTTTCCAGAAAGTGCACGAAGTAGTCCTGCTTCTCTTCGGGCGTGCGCCTTGGCCGGTTCGACAGGGTGGGCAGTAGCAATGAAGACTCGGCGTAGTTCTCGACGACCTTTTTCGGGTCGCCGGTGGCCAGGTCATCATTCCAGCGCTCGAAGAGCGCCGCGACCTGGGCCTCGTCGGTGGCCTGACAGCGTTGTGAAGACTCGGCTGCCTGCAGCGAATACGAAACCGTGCTGACGCCAGCCAGCACTAGGGCGAGTGGGTAATTCATGGCTGCTCCCTTGTTCGTTGGAAAACACGCACGCGGCGCGGTCGGCGGTGGGCTTTTGCCGCCGATGCAGGTTCGACCCTGTGAACGAGGGGCTATCCCGCGGGCTGGACGGGTGGTTTGCTGCTTTGCGCGGCGACGGCCTCATCCACCGCCGCCCTCGCTGCGTCGTAGGTGCGTGCGGATTCGGGGTCGAGGCGTACCAGGGGCAGGCCGATGGTCTGGCAAAGTTCGTCGAGAAATGCATTGGCCTGGGACGCAGGCTCCATTTCGATCGCGCAGACGGCATCGAGCGTCGTCAGATCGCACAGCAGGAAGTCGAAGCGCGACGCTGATATGCGGTTATGCGCCTGATACCAGGGGGCACGTCGGGGAATGGCGGTCACGTCCACCACGTCGGCAAGCCTGACTTTCGCCAGGATGCGGTATCGCTCCCCGAGCCCCTGCTCCAGGAGACCCAGCAGCTCCCGTTCCGACGGCTCGAATAACGGCTTGCGCAACTGGTAGGGCATACGCAAAGCCGGATGGTTGTACTGACGCTGCTTGATGAAAAACACCAGCGCAAAGCAGATGAATGCCGCCAGTACGAGCCCGAGGAAGGCCGTCATGGTGCCCACTCTCGCCAAGGCAAGGCGATAACGTTCGAGACGATCCGATCCCGCATGTCGCATGCTCCTTCAAAGCCGTGTTGTACCGGGTTGGAGCCGGGCCCGGTGGCAGAGTTCGGTGCGAGGCGGGCACTACCAGTCGAGACTTATCCCAGATTGCTGTGCGTGAAGTTGTGGATAAGCCTTGGGTTGAGGCTGGAAAGCCTCATGGGACTAGGTGCAGCCAGCGTTGCACAACTTTTGATCAAGCATCGGCTGCGAGCGGGGGAAGGGGTGCCTAGCAGGCCGAGCCAGCCAACAAATGCGCTGATGCGAGGTAGCTTGTTGAAGTTATCCCCGTCCTCTGTGGGCGGTGTTGTGGATAAGCGCTGTAGAAACGAGCGAAGCCCTGACGCCCTGCGGGCTGCGGTGCTCTGCTCGTTTTATGATCAATGCTCCAACGCTCAGCTGATGGTGCGCTCCTGCCAGCGCGGGTCGGCGCTTGGTTGCCATTGCTCGAGCATCTGCACCAGGGCATCCGGGGAATCGCTGCGCTGCAGCATCGTGCGGTGCGGCGCCTTGACGAAGCCCTCCGCGACAAGATGGTCGAGAAAATGGCTCAGCTTGTCGTAGAACCGGTTGACGTCCAGCAAACCCAGGGGCTTGCGGTGATAGCCGAGCTGGCCCCATGTCCAGACCTCGAACAGCTCCTCCAGCGTGCCGAGGCCGCCAGGCAGTGCAATGAAGGCATCCGACAGCTCGGCCATGCGGGCCTTGCGCGCGTGCATTCCGCTCACGACTTCCAGGCGAGTCAGGCCGGCATGGCCGACCTCGGCGTCCTTCAAACTCTGTGGGATGACCCCGACGACTTCGCCGCCCGCGGCAAGGGCAGCGTCGGCGACGACGCCCATCAGGCCGACGGCGCCGCCGCCGTAGACCAGGGTGATGTCATGGGTGGCCAACGTCCGGCCCAAGGCAATGGCGGCCTCTCGGTACGCTGGGTCATGACCTGTGCTGGCGCCGCAGAATACGCAAATCGAACGCAGGGACATCGTTCTACTCCGTCAGTTTGAAGGCCGGCAGAGTACTCCCGGTGCAGCGCGTGACCAAGCGTCAACGCTCGTCGAGGCAGCCTCCGCTGCTGCCCGAGGCATAATTGGCGAACAGCGCCTGGATGAATTCGAAACTGGGCATGGTGTGCTCCTCCATGTGGACACAGCGAAAGCCTAGACCCGTGTCCTACGTTGCGCTCGTAGCTTTTATCGATGAAGCCTATAGGCGGATTGGCGGCTCCAGACTTATCCCCTTTTACTGTGAAGAATGCTGTGGATAACCGTTTCATGCATCGGTCCGAGCTGCGCCGGCAGCGGCCTGCGCAGGCCTGCTCAAAATTGGCCAGCGGTCGTCGCTGTGGTCATAAAGGTCTGTATAACCTGGATATTCCTGCCTGTGAGGACCTCGTTCAGATGGTCCGCGAAGGGCGGGAAAGTTATCTAGTCAGGCTGTGGGGCGATCTGTTGATAAGTTGGGGGCGTCAAGCGCCAGGCCGCTACGCACGAGGCTTGGCGAGGCGTGGCGAAAGATTGACCAGTTCAGTCGCAGGATCATCCCCGGCCCTTATGTAGGTTCATTCATTCCTGGGGGTTTGATTGTCGCGCCGGGCCGCCTCGCCGACACTCGTCGCCGCCTTGATGTCCAGATCCCACGCTTGCAGGAGGAAACACGATGAACGAACCCATTCGCTTCGAAGATAAGGTGGTCATCGTGACCGGTGCCGGTGGTGGCCTCGGTCGGGCGCATGCTTTGCTGTTCGCACGTCATGGGGCGCGGGTGGTGGTCAATGATCTGGGCGGTAGTGCCCAGGGCGAGGGCGCCAACGCATCGGCGGCCGATCGTGTGGTCGAGGAGATCCGCCAGGCTGGCGGGACCGCGGTTGCCAACCATGACTCGGTCACCGACGGTAGCCGAATTGTCGAGCAGGCCTTGGATTGCTACGGACGCGTCGACGTCGTGGTGAACAATGCCGGCATTCTGCGCGACAAGACCTTCCACAAAATGGAAGACGCCGACTGGGACCTGGTCTACCGCGTCCACGTCGAGGGCGCGTACAAGGTCACTCGCGCCGCTTGGCCGCATTTGCGGGAGCAGGGCTATGGCAGGGTCATCTTTACCGCCAGCACGTCCGGCATCTATGGGAATTTCGGCCAATCCAACTACGGCATGGCCAAGCTGGGCCTGTACGGCCTGACCCGTACCCTGGCGCTCGAGGGACGCAAGAACAACGTGTTGGTCAACGCCATTGCGCCCACCGGGGGCACTCGGATGACCGAAGGCCTCATCCCGCCGCAGGTATTCGAGCAACTCAAGCCCGAGCTCGTGAGCCCATTGGTGGTGTTTCTCGGCAGCGATCGCTGTCTGGACACGGGTGGTCTGTTCGAGGTTGGTGGCGGGTGGATGGGCAAGGTGCGCTGGGAGCGCAGCCTGGGGCTCGGCTTCGACCCACGCGCCGGCTTCGGTGCCGAGGATGTGGCGGCGCATTGGCAGCAGATCTGCGACTTCGAGGGCGCCGCACATCCGGCCGACAACCTCGAGGCGCTGAAGGAAATGATGGCCAACCTGCAAAAATACGCCGGCTGAACCGCCACTCACCCGACGGGTTCACCAGCAGTTGTCTCGGACACCAGGTGGAGCGCCCTGTTACGGGCCTGACCCCGGTCACGCACATAGTGAAGCCGGCCGGGCAGGCGGTGGATACCAGCCCGGCGAAGCTTGAGGCGCACGGAGGCGCTGGTGCCGCAGAGGATCAATGCGATGCCTTGCCGGCGGTATTCGTGCAGCAGATCCTCGAGCGCGGCCAGCGCCGTCATGTCGAGCAGCGGAACCTCGCTGATATCGACGATCACCACGCGGATTTCAGGGTTGAATCGGCGCAGCGCGCCAAGCGCCTTTTCCACGGCACCGAAGAACAGCGGGCCGCGAATGGCGTAGGCCGCGACATGAGCGGGCAGATCCGGGAAACCGTCGGTTCGCCCATGACGCAGGCTGGTCGTGCCGGTCAGTTCGCCCATCCGCTTGATGAACAGGCCCGCCGCCAGAAGCAGGCCAACCCCCACGGCCAAAACCATGTCGAACAGCACGGTCAGTACCAGACAGGTCACCAGCACCAACACATCGCCACGCGGCGCGATTCGCAGGGTCCTGAGTACATGAGGGGCCTCGCTCATGTTCCAGGCGACCATCAGCAGCAGCGCCGCGAGCGCAGCCATCGGCAGGTAGCTGAACAGGGGCGCCAACCAGAGGATCGCCACCAGCACCACGCCGGCATGCGTGATCGCCGCCAGCGGCGAGAAAGCGCCGGCGCGTACGTTGGCAGCGGTGCGGGCAATCGCAGCGGTAGCGGTAATGCCGCCGAACAGCGGGGCGACCAGATTGCCGATGCCCTGACCGATCAGTTCGGCATTCGGGTCGTGCGTGCTGCCAGTCATCCCATCGGCAACCACGGCGCACAGCAGCGATTCAATCGCGCCGAGCATGGCAATGGCGAAAGCCGGGGCGAGCAGCTGACGCAGCAGCTCGAAGCTCAGCACCAGCGGTTGTCCGTCCGGCCCGGGAAGCAGCCAGGGCCAGGTAAAGCTCGGCAGCATCGGCGGAAGCCCCGGGTGGGAAATCCCGTCCAGGCTGTAGCTGAAGCGTTCACCCAGTGTGGCGACGGACAGGCCCAGCGCTTCCAGCACCAAGCCGGCCAGCGCCCCGGCGGTGAGCGCAACCAGGTGCCCGGGGACCTTTGGTACAGGCGCGGCCAGGCGATCAGCACGGCGAGACATACGCCGGCAACCAGCGCGTCGCCAGCCTGTGCGCTTGGCAACGCAAGGCCAGCAGGCGCAGCTGATCGACATAGTGCTGCGGGCTGGCCTCGAGTGTCAGGCCGAGCAGGTCCTTGAGTTGCAGCGTCGCGATGACGATGCCGATGCCCGCGGTGAATCCGAGCGTCACCGGGTACGGCACGTAGGCGATGAGACGACCGGCCCGCAGCAGGCCGAAGGTGATCAGGATAAGCCCGGCAAGCAGGGTACAGAGCAGCAAGCCGCCGAGCCCGAACGACTGGGTGATCGGCAGGAGGATAACCACGAAGGCTGCAGTGGGGCCGGACACGTTGAAGCGCGAGCCGCCGGTCAGGGCGATGAGCGGGGCGGCGATCAGCACCGTATAGAGGCCGTGCTGTGGCGCGACGCCTACGGCAATCGCCAGCGCCATGGCCAGCGGGATGGCGATGATCCCGACCGTCAGCCCTGCGGCGATGTCGCCGCGCAGCGCGCGACCGTCATAGCCCGACTGCCTGGCCAGGCGCCAGGCGGCGAACAGGGGCAAACGTGTCATGCCGGGCACTCCTTTGCGCAAAACGCGAGTATAGGTTCAGGGCGCTCGCCCCGTGCGGGTTCGCTCCGAACATTGCCGGCATATCCGCCATTCTCATGTACGACCTTGGTCGCAAGCGGCGCTGGCGCGTTGAGTGCAGGGTTGTCGCGGAGTAAACTGCCGCCCCCGTAAGACGCGTCGACTGGAGTAGACATGCGCAAAGACAAGAAGCAGGTGATCGGTGAAGAAATCTCCGACGAGTCGATCAAGCTGTTTCTCGAGCCCGAGCCAGCCGACGACACGCCAGCTTCGCTGCACAAGCTGATCAAGGCTTATCGGGGATTGCGCGTCGACGATTTCGAGCGCTTTCTGGTGTTTTTCGTCGAGGCGGGCTACGACCTGAACGCGAAGAATGCAAAGGGCCAGGATTTCGTGGCATTGATTGCTGACCAGCGCCAGGCCGAGCCGTACATCGAGCTGATCCAGGCCGCGCGCGGCTGACCACCGGCGTCCGCTGCCCGCAGCCGATGCCTCGCGACACGCAGACGTTTGGCTGAGCGGTTGGCGGCCACTTATCGATACTCTCGCTGCGAGTGTCCCGTTGAGCCTGGCCGTTGCCGCTCCGGGAGGTTTCTCAGCGAAAGGGGGAAGGCCAAAAGCCTGGCCCCCGACAGCGGACAGGTACCTCGGGGCCTGTCTCCGGGCACAAGCCCGGGCAGCGATCTGGTGGGCCCTCCGCTTCCAGTCGCCTGGCTGGTGGTTCTACATGATCGCGTACTGCGGTCATGACAGTTTAATGCTGTGATTCTGGAGAACGCGTTGATGACGCAACACGATAGCGAAGCCGTGGATATGGTGCTGGTGGGAGCCGGCATCATGAGTGCGACACTGGCGGTCCTGCTCAAGGAGCTCGATCCCGACATCAAGCTGGAAATCGTCGAGTTGCAGGAGTCCGGAGCCGTCGAAAGCTCCAATCCCTGGAACAATGCCGGTACCGGCCACGCCGGGCTCTGTGAGCTGAACTACACACCGGACAGCAAAGACGGCTCCATCGACATCAAGAAAGCCGTCACCATCAACACCCAATTCGAAGTGTCGAAGCAGTTCTGGGCCTATCTCGCGGGCCGTGAAGGCTTCGGCAAGCCGCGCGATTACCTCAATCCCGTACCGCACCTGAGCTTCGTGCGGGGCACCAAGAACATCGACTACCTCAAGCGCCGTTTCGACGCGCTGAAGACTCATCACGCCTTCGAGAACATGGTCTACACCGAAGATCGGGCGACGATGGAAGAGTGGATGCCGCTGATGATGCCGGGGCGTCCGTTGGACGAGCCGATCGCGGCGACCCGCGCGATGAACGGCACGGACGTCAATTTCGGTGAATTGACCCGGCAGATGCTCACCTACCTGGCGACCAAGCCGGGCGTGACGATGTCCTACTTCCAGAAGGTCACCGGGCTTGCCCGCGACGGCAAGGGCTGGCGCGTCGAAATCAAGAACACCCGTGACGGTAGTCATCGCAAGATCAAGTCGGGTTTTGTCTTCCTCGGCGCAGGCGGTGCGGCCTTGCCGTTGCTGCAGATGTCCGATATCGAGGAAGGCAAGGGCTACGGCGGCTTCCCGGTGAGTGGCCAGTGGCTGCGGTGTGACAACCCGGAGATCGTCAAGCAGCACCAGGCCAAGGTCTACAGCCTGGCAGCCGTTGGCGCCCCGCCGATGTCGGTTCCCCACCTCGACACGCGCGTGGTCGATGGCAAGAAGTCGCTGCTGTTCGGCCCCTATGCCGGCTTCACCACCAAGTTCCTCAAGCACGGCTCGCCGCTCGACCTGCCGATGTCCATTCGTCCCGGTAATCTCAAGCCGATGCTGGCGGTCGCGCGCGACAACATGGACCTGACCCGCTACCTGATCAAGGAAGTGCGCCAGTCCATGGAAGATCGTCTGGAAACCCTGCGTGGCTTCTACCCCGAGGCCAAGGCCGAGGACTGGCGCCTGGAGATTGCCGGGCAGCGCGTGCAGATCATCAAGAAGGATCCGAAGAAGGGCGGCATCCTGCAGTTCGGCACCGAGCTGGTGGCGGCGAAGGACGGCACCATCGCTGCACTGTTGGGAGCATCCCCGGGCGCCTCGGTCACCGTGTCGATCATGCTCGACCTGATCGAGCGCTGCTTCCCCGACAAGGCCCGCAGCGAGGCCTGGAGCAGCAAGCTGGGCGAGATGTTCCCGGCCCGTGAGACGGTGCTGCAGTCCGATGCAGCGGCGTACCGAGAAGTGGTCGCGATGGTCGACAAGCAATTGGGCCTGGCCGAGTAACCCGGACCGGTGCCTACCGAGCCGCCGCCTCCCTGGGAGCCGGCGGCTTTTTCATGGCTGTGTGTTGGCGCCTGGTAGCGTGCGGCCTATCAGTGCCAGTCGAGGCTCGGCGATTTCAACCCGCCGCGCGCCCACTGGTGGCTCCGTCGCGGTCAGCAGCATGCAGCAGCGGCTTGCATTATCGAGCAGTGCGAAATGGCGATGCCGTGGGCGATGGAACAGGCGTGGCAGTCTGAACATGGCGGCTCCTGTGATGCCGCTGGGTTATCGCAGACTCGGATGACAGTTCGATGAAGGCCCTCCGCTGGCGGGCGCGGCGGTCACTGTTGGCCTGCGGCGACGCTGGGTATACTGCGCGCCATCGACCACCCTAACCTGGAGAAAAGACAGCATGCTGCCACGCCTGTTGTTCAGTCTGTTCGTCGTGTCCGCTGTGGCGCTCACGGGCTGCGCTCATAGCCCGCAACAGCTCGATCCCAACCCCAAGATCACCGAGAGCATCAGCCCGGTCGGGCAGGGGCAGCCGGTCGTGGTCCGTGTCGTCGACGGTCGCTCATCGGCCACCCTGGGTACCCGTGGCGGGTTGTATCCAGAGACCAGCGCCGTGATCGTGCCCAAGGAGCGGGTGGTGCCCAAGCTGCAGGCCCAGGCTGAAGCCGCCGTGCGACTGCTCGGCTTCACTCCGTCCGCCAATGCATACAACGCCCCGCAGCTGACCCTGACACTGGCCGAGCTCAAGTACCAGTCGCCGAAAGAGGGGCTGTACGTTACCGAGGCGAAGATCGGCGCGACCTTCCGCGTCGAGGTGCAGAACGGCGGCCGTCGTTACACGGGGCGGTACGGCGCATCGTTGGACCAGCGCTTCGGCATGGCGCCGAATGAGCAGACCAACACCAAGTTGGTCACCGAGGTATTGAGCGATGCCCTGACGCGTGTCTTCCGCGATCAGAACATCGGTCAGGTGCTGGCGCAGTAAGCAGGCGGCACCAGCCCCGTTCGCACGGGGTCTGCGCCGAAACGAAAACGCCCCGACCGGGAGGTCGGGGCGTTTGTTTTTGCGGACTGGCCTGTCAGCGAACGCCGGAATTGCGCAGCGCCGCCGGGGTGTACTGATTCGAGTTGGCCTTGTAGTTGTAGGTGTAGGGGTTCTTCTCCTCGTTCTTCATGCCCATGACCAGATAGCGTCCGGACACCAGGTCGTAGAGGGTTTCCATCGCGTACAGCGGGACCTGGGCATTATAGATGTACTCGGCATGCGCCTCGGCGACGCGCCAGAGCGTGTCGCGGCCGTCGTAGTGGTCGATCACCGCGGCCTGCCAGGTGTCTTCGTCGATAAAGAAATGACGCTTGGCATAGATGTGTCGCTCGCCGGGCTTGAGGGTGGCCTCGACTTCCCACACACGATGCAGCTCGTAGCGCGTCAGGTCCTGGTTGATGTGGCCGGGCTGGATGATGTCGCTGTACTTGAGCTGCGGTGAATCCAGACGGTAGGCGTTGTAGGGGATGTACATTTCCTTCTTGCCGACGAGCTTCCACTCGTAGCGATCCGGCGCGCCGTTGAACATGTCCAGATTGTCGGAAGTGCGCAGCCCGTCGGAGGCCGTGCCCGGACCGTCATAGGCTACCTGTGGCGCGCGCCGGACGCGACGCTGGCCGGCGTTGTAGATCCAGGCCATGCGCGGTTCCTTGACCTGGTCGAGCGTCTCGTGGACGAGCAGTACGTTGCCCGCCAGGCGCGAGGGCTCGGTCACCTGCTGCTTGAAATAGAACAGCACGTTGCCGTGTTTTTCCGGGTTGTAGTCGGTAAGCGTGTCGGTGTAGACGACTTCGTCGACGAACTTCACCAGGCTGTAGCTGCCGTTTACCTGCGGCGTCGCCTGGGCGACGGTGCGGCGCGCCGAGCCGCCGCGATAGCGGGTGATATGGTTCCAGACCACCTCGAGCCCATCCTGCGGGATGGGGAAGGCCACCGCGGTATCGAAACGCTCCAGGCCATTGCCACCACGCACCAGTTGGGTATTGGTCGCATTCTTCCCGGCCGCGTCATAGATCCGCTGTGGCATCGCGGCGCTGCGGCGGGTTTCGTACACGGGCAGGCGATAGGTCTCGGGGTAGCGCTTGAGCATGGCGATCTGGCCGGGGCTCAGGTTGTCCTTGTACTGCTCGTAGTTCTGCGCGGTGATGGTGAACTTGGGTTTGTCGTCCGGATAAGGATCGCTGACGAAGCCGTCCGCGGTGACCGGCGCAGCATCGGTGGGGAGGCCGCCTGTCCAGGCCGGTATGGTACCAGCGGCATTGCCGGCCAGCTCTGCGCCCACAGGCGTCAGGCTGTCGCCGAGCTTGGCCGCATCGGCTTGCGAAACGGCCGCCATGGCCGTCGACGCCAGCAGGGCGCCGGCCAGCAGGGAGAGTGAGAGAGCCCCCGTCTTCACGATGTTCTTGTTCATTGTTCTGTCCTGTTAATGCTAGGCCGCTCATGCGGGGATGCATGGCTGCGGCGTGCAGAGCTGGCAGTCTTTCTTCGGTGTTACCGCCATCGGTCGGGAGGGCGGGTCCGAACCCGATCCGCGGCAGTCCCGCCTGGCGACCGACCAGGCGCATGCTCTATTTCGGTTATTCCGGGCGTATCGAGGGTGGAGCCGGAGCCGAATATAAGTCAATCGCCCCAGACGGACCTATAGGCATAAACGGCGTAAATACCCGGCAAATTGCCAGCTCGGTCATTGGCTCGTTGGTCGGGAAATGCGCGGTCTGTTTGCGGGCTTCGGTAGACTTGCGCGCCGCCCCGTATCACGGGGCCTGATTACCCAGTTCTATGTAGTGGAGGTTCGGTTGTCACTGCAGATCGATATGTCGGGGTTGGCGAGCGTGGCCTGGCTGCTGAACTCGATGGCCCTGCTCATTGCCCTGGCCGGGAGCTGGTTACTCCTGGCGACCCGCTGGCGACGGCAACTGGCGGCTGATCGGCCGCGTATGGCGGCGGGTCCTGGCCCGGCCGCCGTCGAAGATGAACGAGAGGCGACGCATCGCCTGGATCGCTTCTTCTACGGCTTCGGGCTCGGCAGCCTTGGCCTGGCCTGGTTGCTGTCGACCTTGACTCGAATGGTCTGACCCTGTCGGCGGGGCCGGCCGCTTACAGCGGCAAGCCCGCCTTGATGCGGTGCTGATTGCGCACCGGTGTGGCGTATTGCTGGATCAGGTACGGCTGCTGGACACTCGGGCAAGCGGCCAGCCGCTTGCCCCACTCGGCCTGCGCCCGAGCGATTTCCGCTTCGCTGAATAATTCCTCCAGCGTCGGGACCGGCAGGTTCGGATCGCGATCATCCCAGATGCTGTATGCCAGGTAGTTGACCGGGAACAGGCGGTAATCGCAGAGGATCTGTCGGTCGATCTCGGCAGCCAGGAGCTTGGGATCGTCCGGCACCTGCGTGATCGGCGTGCCGAAGCTGACGTGCACTCGGCCTTTGTAGCCGGTGATGCCCAGGGCGATGCTGGTGTCGTCCTCGCCGGGGGCCTTGGAATAACCGCCGGTGGTCGCCCGAATGTACAGCTCGCGGGCCTTGGCCTGGTCGCAGGGATCGTATTCGTAACTGATCGAAACCGGGGTCGGCCGCAGTGCCGACAGCGCCTGGGAGAACGGCTCGTCCTTGCAACTCATGTGCAGCATCTTGAGGATCGCCGAGTCGGTGCGATCATCGCCATCCTTGGCGCGACCCTCGGCCTGGGCGATCCAGATCGACTCGCCATCGTTGCGAATCGAGTGATTGATGTAGGCCGAGAGCACCTGATACGCGGCCAGCTTTTCCCGGCGGCCCGTGATCGAGCGGCGCACGATGAAGCTCTTGTTCAGGCGCATCAGGTCGCTGACGAAGGGGCGCTGCAGCAGATTGTCGCCAATGGCGATACGCGGTGTGCGCATCCTTGCCTGGAAGACGGCATAGTTGACGAAGGCCGGGTCCATGACGATGTCACGGTGGTTGGCCAGAAACAGGTAGGCGCAGCCGGGCTGCAGGCCTTCCACGCCGGAGTAGGTCACGCCATCGGTGGCACGCTCGATGGTGCGGTCCAGGTACATCTCGATGCGAGCCTGCAAGGTATCGACCGAGTCGATGCCGGCGAATTCGCGGCGTAGCCGTTGCGCTATAAGGGGTTTGAGTGCCCAGCCCATGGGCCCTGCCAGACGCGGAAAGCGAAAGTGGGCCAGAATGTCGAGAAATTCCCGATTGGCGAACAGTCGCGCCATCACGGCAGGGACTTCGGCGTCGGCATAGGGTCGGATGGCTTCGAATTCGTCCATCATGCTCTCTGAAAGGAAACGACTGAATAACCTCAAGCGGCTTGAGGCAGGACGGCGATTATAGCGGCAAGTCACCCAGGAGACGCTGATGCTCGAGACACAGAACTATCAATGCCCCTACTGTGGCGAAGAGGGCGAGGCGGTGCTCGATCTGAGCGGGGGCGATCAGCGCTACATCGAAGACTGCGCGGTGTGTTGCCGGCCTATCGTCTTCGACCTGCGAACCGATGGCACTGACTGGCAGCTCGAGGTGTTTCGGGAGGATGAGTGATGCAGCGCATCTACGAACCGCGGGATCTGCTTGAGGCGGAAATGCTCAGCGGGATGCTGGCCGCCGAAGGCATCGAGGTGTTTCTGGTCGGCCGTCACCTGATCGGGGCCATGGGCGAATTGCCCGCGGCCGGCCTGCTGGCGCTGATGGCGCCGGATGCCCAGGCCGAGCGGGCGCGGCATCTGATCGCCGAGTACAATGGCGCCGAACCGCTGCCCGGCGACGAGCCCGAAAGCTATCCGGGCGAGCTTATCTGCTAGTCGTCGGCGTACGGTTGTCCTGCCCGATCCCACCACGAGTCTCGTTTCATGTGCGGCCGTTTTGCCCTGTTTCGTTGGAGTTCGGCCTTTGCCGCCTTGCCCGGGTTTCCGGCCGACCAGTCGCCGCATTGGAGTCTGGCTCCTGGTGCTTCCGTTCTTTTGCTGAGGCGGGAGGCTGACGATCTGACGCTCAGCCGTGTGCGTTGGGGGCTTACGCCGGCCTGGCTGACCGATCTTTCGCGTACTCCGGCGCAAGCCCGCGCCGAAACGCTTGCCGAACAACCGATGTTTCGTGAGGCCTTCCGGCTCCGGCGCGGTGCGTTGCCCGCCAACGGCTTCTACGAGTGGCGCGGTTCTGTGCGCAAGCGGCCTTACTGGATGACGACGGAAGGCTCGCTGATGTACTTCGCGGCGATCTGGGAAGCCTATCCAGTGCAGGGCCATACGTACCTCAGTGCCGCGGTTGTAACGCTACCGGCCGCCAGTCAGCGAAGGCCGCTGATGCTGGACGAAGCCGGCTTGGCCGCCTGGCTCGACCCCGAAACACCGCTCGAGGCACTGCAACGGCTGTTCGAAGCGCCCCAGCCTGCCCTGCGCGAGCGGCCGCTGGCGACGCTGGTCAACGATCCGAAGCTGGACGCGCCGGAGTGCCTGACGCCGGCCAACTGAGTCGAGTACGCGTCATCGGCCGCAGCGCGGGCCCCGTGGTTGCCCGGCGCTCGGCGTCGCTCTAGCATACGGCGCAGATTTCCTCGGAGACGCGACATGCCCAGGTTGCATTCAGCCCCTGTAGTTTTCGCAGCGGCGCTTCTGGCCGGCTGCCAGGCCGTCAACACCACCAGTGGCGGCGCCGTTGGCGTCGACCGCAAGCAGTACATGTTCAGCATGCTGTCGACCGAGCAGGTCAACCAGATGTATGCGCAGTCCTACCAGCAAACGCTGAGCGAAGCGTCGCAGAAGGGCGTGCTGGAGAAGAACACGGCGATCAGCAAGCGAGTTAACGCCATCGCGCAGCGCCTGATCGCGGAAGTGCCAGCATTCCGACCCGACGCCGCGCAGTGGAACTGGGAGGTCAATGTCATCGACAGTCCCGAGCTCAACGCCAACTGCGGGCCGGGCGGGAAGATCATCTTCTACACCGGGCTGATCGAAAAATTGAAGCTGACCGACGACGAAATCGCGGCGGTCATGGGGCACGAGATCGCGCACGCACTGCGTGAGCACGGCCGCGAGGCGATGTCCAAGGCCTACGGTGTGCAGATGGCGACGCAGATCGGCTCGGCGATGGGCGTCGGCGATGGCAGCCTGCAGTTGGCCAACATGGGCGTGCAATACCTGATGACCTTGCCCAATAGCCGCAGCAACGAGAACGAAGCCGACCTGATCGGTCTGGAGCTGGCAGCCCGGGCCGGTTACGACCCCAACGCCGCGATCAGCCTGTGGCAGAAGATGGGCGCGGCGGGCGGTTCCGCACCGCCGGAGTTTCTCAGCACGCACCCTTCGTCCAGCAGCCGGACGCAATCGCTGCAGTCGACGATCCCGAAGGTGATGCCGCTTTACCAACAGAAGAGGCGGTAAGGGCGCCGCCGACCGCGATCAGGTCAGCGGAAGCTGGAAGGGGAGCGGGGTATCCAGGCCCAGCTGGGTACGAGCCCCTTCCAGGTCGAACAACGTGTTCAGTTCGTCGATATCGCCGTTCGGGTTCAGTGTCCAGAAGGACATGGCGGCCACGGTGAGGATCTTGCCGTCGGGTGCGCAGCCGAACACCGGTTTGGCCAGGGTGCCGAACAGAGTGCTGGAAGTGACGACCCGATTGCCTTCGCTCAGGCACTCGTCGACCACCACTTCCAGGTCCGGTATCGCCAGACGGACTTCGCGAACGATCAGGGCGAAACCGGCATTGTTGACCGGCTGTGTAATGAATGAGCTCTTGTAGGTGAAGTAGCGACTCTGCAGCTGCTCGGCCAACGCCAGGCGACCCTTGCTCCAACTGAGATCGATGTGTTGCCGAACCCGCCGTTTTCGTTCCTCTGGTGACATGTCGCCCGAACTCCCCATGTGCCGCCAGGCGCGGCGAACGCGCACTCTAGCAGCAGTGGGGCGGCGGCGATTTGCGCTGCGTATCAGACTGGAAGCGTGCCGCTCAGCGTCAGGGCTTCGTACCCGGCGTAGAGGGCCAGCGCGGCGAAGCCGATGGCGGCAATCCGTCGTATGAGTGTCAGCGGCATGCGGTCGGCCGCGAAATTGCCGGCCAGTACCACCGGTACGTTGGCGATCAGCATGCCGAGGGTGGTGCCGATGATGACCAGCCAGAAGTCGGGATACTGCGCGGCCAGCATGACGGTCGCCACCTGGGTCTTGTCACCCATTTCAGCGAGAAAAACGCGATAAGCGTGGCTACGAAAGGGCCGAATCGGACGCCGCGCGAAGCTTCGTCTTCTTCCAGTTTGTCCGGCACCAGCGTCCACAATGCAACCGCAGCGAAGGATGCCGCGAGGATCCAGCCCAGGGTTACGGGAGACAGCGCAGACGACACCCAGCTGCCGACACCGCCCGCGACGGCGTGGTTGACCAGCGTCGCGACCGTGATACCCCAGATGATCGGCCATGGCCGCCGGTAGCGGGCAGCCAGCAGGAGCGCGAGCAACTGCGTCTTGTCGCCGATTTCGGCGAGCGCAACGATCAGCGTGGGGATATAGAACGATTCCAACGAGACTTCCTTGCAGGGGCGGGTCGACTAGAAAGCACCATGACACGCACAACCTGCCCGCCCCGGGTCAGGTATACGTGTCATGGGTCTTGTCAAACCGGGCACGGGCTTGGTGCACCGCGCAGGGTCACATGCGCCATGGTCTGCGGACCAAGTGTGTTGACGCATGCCAGGCGAGCGGAGAGCTCGCAGGAGACTACTCCCCCAAGGACGGGCGCGAGTTTGCCCAAGGGCAGCCGGATACGCAAGTGCGATGCGGCTAGCGCTCGCGGCGGGCGCTGTAGATTCGGAAGCCGTCGGCCTCCTGCAAGGTGTCGCAACGGCCGAGGCTCGCCTCGATCAGCGGCGGATACCGAAGAAAGGCATTGGCGACCAGGCGCAGTTCGCCGCCAGGGCTGAGGTGGCCGGCGGCCCGCTGTAGCAGCGATTCGCTCGCCTCATAGTGGGTATGCACGCCCTGGTGGAACGGCGGATTGCTGACGATCGCGCTGCAGTCGCGGGGCGCGGCGTCGATACCGTCGCCGGCGATCACGCTGGCATCCAGTCCGTTAGCGGCCAGGGTCAGCCGGCTGCTTTCGACGGCGAAGGCATCGACGTCGAGCAGGATCAGTTCGCTCTCGGGGTAGCGACGCTTCAGACAGCTGCCGACGATACCGGCACCGCAGCCGAAGTCGAGCATGCGGCCGCCCGGCAAATCGTCCAGATGCTCAAGCAGCAAGGCCGTACCGCGATCCAACCGGCCATGGCTGAACACGCCAGGCAAGCTCACGACCTGCAGCGGGCCGCCGATCAGCGGCAGGCTGAAACGCTGGGCCAGGCGCTCGAGATCGGGCGGCGCAGGGCTGTGGGCTACCTTGACCTGCCAGAGCTGGCAATGCCGTGCGCTGTCTAGTTTGCGCGCCTGGCCGAAGGGCGCGAGCTGCTTCGCTGCGCGTTCGATGCCGGCGCGCTTTTCGCCGACCAGATAGATCAACCGGCCGGCCAGTTTGCAGGCCAGGGCTTCGAGCAGGTAATCGGTCAGCTCACGTGACTTGGGCAGGAAGAGCACGGCCGCTTCGAAGGGCGCCGAAGGGGGTTCGACTCCGAAGGCACAACGATCGCCAAAGCGCGCCTGCAACCGCTGGTGGTCGCCGGCATGCCAGGACCAGCCCCGCGCGTTGGGCAGCTGGCCAAGTAGATCGTCGGCTGGAAGTCCGGCCAAGAGCAGCTCGCCGCTGAACAAATCGGCCTGGCGCAGGAGCACCTCGCTTCTCGGATCCATGGATGCCTCCGGGCAAAGCGCGCGAGCTTAGCAGCCTGCCTGCGCCTACAGAAGCGCCTGTCAGCCGACCTGGCGCATTGGTGAGCCGGAGAAGAAGGCCCGTGCATTCTCGCTCAGCTGTCCAACGATCCGCTGGCGTGCCTCGCGGCTGCCCCAGGCGCTGTGCGGTGTCACGATCAGGCGTGGGACATCCGCGGCCAGCAGCGGGTTGTCGTTGCTGGGCGGCTCGCTGGTGAGTACGTCGGTGGCGGCGCCGCCGAGGTGGCCATGGCGCAGCGTGTCGGCCAGCGCCTGTTCGTCGATCAGTCCGCCCCGCGCCGTGTTGATGATGAACGCCGTGGGCTTCATGGCTTGCAGCTGGCGCGCGCCGATGAGATTGCGGGTGTGTTCGGTCAAGGGGCAGTGCAGAGTCAGCGCGTCGACCTGAGGCAGGAGTTCGTCGAGCGAGAGGCGATCCGCGCGCGGCGGACGGCCGGGCAGGTTGCCGACCAGTACACGCATACCCAGCGCTTCGGCCAGGCGTGCAACGGCGCTGCCCAGTTCGCCATGGCCGAGCACGCCGAGTGTCTTGCCGTCTAGCTCGACGATGGGGAAGTCGAGCAGGCAGAATTGCCCGCTTTCCTGCCAGCGGCCCCGTGCCACGGCGGCCTGGTAATCCGGTAGGCGGGTCGCCAGGGCCAGCAGCAGGGTCAGGGTGTGCTGGGCCACCGTCGCCGTGCCGTACGCCTGGCAATTGCAGACGGTCACGCCATGCTGTCGGGCGGCTTCCAGATCGATATTGTTGACCCCCGTAGCCGCCACGAGAACCAGCTTCAGATCGGGGCAGGCGGCGAATACCGCCGGGCCCAGGTTGACCTTGTTGACGATCGCAACCTCTGCGCCCTGCAGGCGTTCGATGATGTCTGTGTCCGCGGTCTGTTCATGACAGACCAGCTCATCGAAGGCCGCTCGCAGCGGGGACAGGTCAAGGTCGCCCTGATCGAGCGGGGAGAGGTCGAGAAAAACGGCGCGGCGGTTGCTCATGAACTTTACTCGTATGGAATCAGCGGGCTGACGTCCCGCCCCGAAGTTGACGGAGTTGATCGATGTACTGGACCGAGTTTCTCACAGTTGCCCTGGTGCACTTGCTGGCGGTGGCCAGCCCCGGACCGGACTTTGCAGTGGTGGTGCGCGAAAGCGTGACCCGTGGGCAGCGCAGCGGCGCCTGGATGGCCATGGGTGTGGGCAGCGGCATCCTGGTGCACGTCGGGTATTCGTTGCTTGGAATCGGCCTGATCGTCTCGCAGTCCATCGTGCTGTTCAACCTGTTCAAGTGGTTGGCGGCCGGCTACCTGTTCTGGCTGGGGTTCCAGGCCTTGCGGGCCAAGCCCATGCCGGCGGCCGCCTCGGTCGTCGATGGAGAGGCGATGGAGCCGCGCTCGGCGCGGCGCGCCTTTACCGTCGGCTTCATCACCAACGGACTCAATCCCAAGGCGACCCTGTTTTTTCTATCCCTATTCACGGTGGTTATCGACCCCCATACCCCGCTCGCGGTTCAGGCCGGCTATGGGGTATATCTGGCGTTCGCCACCGCGCTGTGGTTCAGCGTGGTGGCTTGGTTGTTCAGCCGGCGCGCGTCCGTGCCGGTTTCGCCCGAATGGGGCATTGGTTCGACAGGGTGACCGGTGTGGTGCTGGTCGGGTTGGGTATCCGCCTGGCCGCCAGTGAGCTGACCTGACACCGACGAGCCTGCGACTAGGCGGGCAAGCTGGCGGGCGGGTGGCTGTCGAAACGGATGCAGGCAATGCGCGCCCGCGCAGCCAGTGCTCCGAGTGTGCATCTCGATAACATCAATAACAGGAAGCCCTCATGCTGCAGACCCGAATCATCAAGCCCGCCGATAACGCCTACGCCTACCCGCTGCTGATCAAACGTCTGCTGATGTCCGGGCAGCGCTACGAGCGCAGCCGCGAGATCGTCTACCGTGATCGGTTGCGCTTCGACTACCGCGAACTCAACCGGCGCGTCGCGCGCCTGGCGCATGTGCTGACTGCCGCCGGGGTGAAGGCCGGTGATACGGTCGCGGTCATGGACTGGGACAGCCACCGCTACCTCGAATGCATGTTCGCCATTCCCATGATCGGTGCAGTCGTACACACGATCAACGTACGCCTCTCGCCCGAGCAGATCCTTTACACCATGAACCACGCCGAGGACCGCTTTGTCCTCGTCAACAGTGATTTCGCGCCGCTTTATCAGGCCATCGCCGGTCAGTTGACCACGGTCGAGAGGACGTTGCTGCTCACGGATGATGACGGGGCGAACTGCGAGCTGCCCGACTGCGTCGGCGAGTACGAACGCTTGCTCGCGGCGGCCCCGTCCGAGTACGACTTCCCCGACTTCGACGAAGACTCGGTTGCCACGACCTTCTACACCACCGGCACCACCGGCGATCCCAAGGGCGTCTACTTCACCCATCGGCAGCTGGTGCTGCACACCCTGGCCGCGGCCGTCACTGTGGGTTGTCGCGAAAATCCGACGCTGATGAGCAGCGGCGACGTGTACATGCCGATCACGCCGATGTTCCACGTCCATGCCTGGGGCTTGCCCTACGTCGCGACCATGATGGGCCTCAAGCAGGTCTATCCGGGGCGTTACGATCCTGAGCTGCTCATCGAGCTGTGGCGCCGCGAGCAGGTGACGTTCTCCCACTGTGTGCCGACGATCGTGCAGATGCTGCTCAATGCCAAGGCCGCGCAGGGCGTCGATTTCAAGGGCTGGAAGATCACCATCGGTGGCAGCGCCCTGACGCGCGGCCTGTATGAGGCGGCGCGCGGCTGCGGCATGCAGCTGATCGCAGCCTATGGCATGTCGGAAACCTGTCCACTGATCTCGGGCGCGCACCTCAATGACGAGCTGCTGCAAGCCAGCGATGACGAGCAGGTTACCTATCGACTCAAGGCCGGGGTTCCGGTCGTACTGGTCGATGCCGCGATTCAGGCGCCAGACGGCAGCTTTCTGCCGGCCGACGGCTCGTCCCAGGGTGAGCTGGTATTGCGTGCGCCCTGGTTGACCCAGGGCTATGCCGGCAACCCACAGAAGAGTGAAGAACTCTGGGCGGGCGGCTGGTTGCATACGGGCGACGTCGCCACACTGGACGAGATGGGCAACATCGACATTCGCGACCGTATCAAGGATGTGATCAAGACCGGCGGCGAGTGGATTTCCTCTCTCTCGCTGGAAGGCCTGATCAGCCGGCACGAAGCCGTGCGTGACGTTGCGGTGGTCGGCGTGCCGGACGAGCGCTGGGGCGAGCGGCCGTTCGCATTGCTGGTGCTGTGCCCGGGGCAAACGCTCGATGCGCGTGGTCTGCAGGCCTTCCTGGAACCCGCGGTGGAGCAGGGCCATATCAACAAATGGGCCATACCGCGGCAGATCGCCGTGGTCGAGGATATTCCCAAGACCAGCGTAGGCAAGTTGGACAAGAAGCGTATTCGGGTCGACATCGCCCGCTGGCTCGAAGAGGGGCATGACACGATTTCTTCGGTCTAGCCTTGGCAGGCCCTTTCTTCTTCACGGAGTCGCAAGGCGCTCTGGCTCGCCGTCCGGGCGGGGGAATCGCGGGATCGTCGGCCTGTTCCGGTTAATGCGTCAGAACGGGTGTTACCCTAGCCGCGCATTTCAGCCGGCCAGGGCCGTTCCCGTGCGCTGGCAGACGTTCCGGAGATGAAGGAAGTAACCCATGAAGAAGCTGATTAACCTGACCGCAACCGCCGCCGCGATCGCGCTGCTGGCTGGCTGCACCAACAATCCGTACACCGGCGAGCGGGAAGCGGGCAAGGCAGGCATTTATGGCGGCATCGGCGCGGTCAGCGGGGCTGTCATCGGGGCAGCGACCTCGAGCAAGAAGGACCGCGCCAAGGGTGCGCTGATCGGCGCGGCGGTCGGCGGCGCGGCCGGTGGTGGCTATGGCTACTACGTCGATACCCAAGAAGCCAAGCTGCGCCAGACGCTGCAAGGCACGGGCGTCCAGGTCCAGCGCAATGGCGACAATCTGACCCTGATCATGCCGGGGAACATCACCTTCGCCAGCAATTCGGCAGACATCTCCAGCAGCTTCTACCCGACGCTCAACTCGCTGGTGCAGGTCTTCAAGGAATTCAACAAGAACGGCGTGGATATCGTCGGGCATACCGACAGCACGGGCTCGCAGCAGCTCAACCAGGACCTGTCCAACCGCCGCGCGCGCAGCGTCGCCGCCTACCTCGAGGGCAACGGAGTAGCCGCCTCGCGCATCACGGCCTACGGCGCCGCTTCCAGCCAGCCCATTGCCAGCAATGACACAGCCGCCGGCCGCGCCCAGAACCGACGCGTCGAGATTAATCTGCGTCCCCTCTAAGCCTTGCAAATAAAGGCGAGACCCGTACCCGGGCTCGCCTTGCCATTTTTGTGACGCCAGTTTTCTATCTGTTGTTTCGTCACACGGAACCTCTCGGCGATAAACGACTCTGAAGCTCGTGACAGCGAGCCATGTAGTGGCACCTGAGGAGGTCGAATGGAAGATCGTTCCGCTCTCCATTCTCGCAAGCCTTGGCTGCCATTGATGGTGACGTTGGCCTTGATGGCAGGGCTCGGAGGATGGGTCGGCTGGCAATGGCATGTTCAGGAAGCGCGCATTCGCAGCGAGCAGGTGCAGCGCTTCAACCTGGCGGTCAACGATATCGAAAGCACGCTACGTGAGCGCATGCGCGCCTACGAGATGGTCATGCGCGGCATGGCCGGACTGTTCATCGGTAGCGACGATGTCTCCCTCGACGACTGGAACCGAGCGTCCGACCAGCTCCAGTTACAGGACTTCTATCCCGGCATTCAGGCGCTAGGCCTGTCCCGTTACGCACGCCCCGAAACGCTCGATGAGGTGCTGCGCCGCATCCGTGCGAACGGCCGCGAGAACTTCCGCATGTTTCCGGCCGGCCAGCGGGACGAATACCTCATCACGGATTACATCCACCCACTGGATTGGCGCAATCGCCGCGTGATCGGTTTCGACTTGATGAGCGAGGAAACGCGTCGCCAGGCGATTACGGCCGCACGCAATATCGGTACGCCCATGTTGACCGGGCCCATTCGGCTCAAGCAGGAGACCGAGGAGAACGCTCAGGTCGGCATGCTGCTGTTCCTGCCGCTCTATCGCGCCGGTGCCCCGGTCACCACCCTCGAAGAGCGCCAGGCGGCGTTCGCCGGCGCCCTGCACGGCGCCTTCCGTCTGACCGACTTGATGGAAGGTGTGGTGGGGTCGCGCAGCAAGCTGTTCCAGATGCAGTTGTTCGACGCCGCGGCGCCCGACGAACCGCTGCTGGTGGGGCGTGCGCCGGTGAGCCGTGATGCCGCGTTCCACCGGGTTCGCAACATCTATATGTATGGGCGCAGCTGGCAGCTGGAGGTGGCCAGCACGCCGGAGTACGAAGCGATCCTGCGCAGCTCGGGACGCGCCTTCAGTCTGGTGGCCGCCATGACGGCTGCCGCGCTGTTCTCGTTTCTGATCGGCGGTTACCTGTTCCTCCGTGAACGCGCGTTGCGCAGCAGCCAGAAGCTGGGCGAGCAGCTGCAAGAGCGTGAAGCGCGGTTCCGTCAGCTGATCGAGCAGCTACCGGTGGCGACCTTGCTGTGCAACGCCAACGGCCGCATTGAGCTGGCCAACCAGAGTGCCGCGACGCTGCTGGGCAGCAGCGCGGGGCTGTTGGCCGGTGAGCGGCTCAATCGCTACGTGCCCGGTGCGCTGGACCCGGATAGCTTGCTCGATACGGGGCAGCACGAAAGCCAGGCATTGCGCGAAGACGGTACGACGGTGCCGGTGTCCCTGAGCCTGACGCGCTTCAAGCGGGATGACGGCGTTCACCACCTGCTGAATCTGGTCGATCTGCAGCAACGCAAGCGCGACGAGGAACGCTTTCGCAACGTGGTCGAGGCCTCGCCCAACGCATTCCTGCTGTTCGACCACGATGGCCGGATCGTGATGGTCAATCGCCAGACCGAGCTCCTCTTCGGTTACGAGCGTCAGCAGCTACTTGGCCAGCCTGTGGAGCTGCTCATCCCCGAATCGATGCGCAAGACCTATTTCGAGATTCGCCACCGGTTGATCCAGGAACACGAGGCTCGGCTGGGCGATAACCGCGAACTCTTCGGTCGCCATCGCGATGGCCGGCTGCTGCCTGTCGAGGTGGGGTTATCGCCGCTGCGCAGCGGTGAGGAGCACCTGATCCAGGCAGTGGTGATCGACATCAGTCATCGCAAGGCCGCCGAACGGCGTCTGCGCGACCAGGCCAACGAGCTGATGGTCGCCAATCGCTACAAGTCCGAATTTCTCGCCAACATGTCGCACGAGCTGCGCACTCCGCTCAACAGCATCCTCATCCTCAGCGACCAACTGCGACAGAACGCGTCGAGCAACCTCACCGAGAAACAGGTTCGCCACGCCGACATCATCCACCGCGCCGGGCATGACCTGCTGCAGCTGATCAATGACGTGCTGGACCTGGCCAAGATCGAGGCCGGGCACATGCAGATCAAGGCCGAGCCACTGAACCTGTCCGAGCTGCTAGTGGAGCTGACGTCGGGAGTCGAAGCACTGGCCGAGCAGAAAGGGCTGGCGTTGAACACGGCCATCGAGCCGGATGTGCCGGAGACCATCATCAGTGATCGGGCACGGCTGGATCAGATCCTGCGCAACCTGCTCACCAATGCCCTGAAGTTCACCGAACAGGGCCGCGTCGACATCCGCGTCGAACGCCAGCCAGGCGAGGACGAGGCGGGTGACCGGCTGCTGTTTCGAGTCATCGACACCGGGATCGGCATCGCGGCCGAAGAGCACGAGCGGATCTTCGTGGCGTTCCAGCAGATCGACGGCTCGATCAGCAGGCAATACGGCGGCACGGGTCTAGGGCTGTCCATCGCCAAACAACTGGCTGAAGTGCTGGGCGGAGGCATCAGCCTGCAGAGCGAGCCTGGCAAAGGTTCCTGCTTCACCGTCGAGCTGCCGCTGGTCTCGGCTGCCGCGCCCCAGGCCAGGCCGACGCCGCTCGCGGCCCGCCGTGGCCAGGGGCCGGGGTTGCTGATCGTCGAGGACGATGCCGATTTTGCCTCGGTGGTCGCCGAGGTCGGGCAGGCGCACGGTTTCTCCAGTGTCATCTGCGGCACCGGCCAGGACGGGCTCGAGGCTCTGGATCGGGAGCGCTTTGCCGGTGTGATCCTGGACATCCTGCTGCCGGATATCAGCGGCTGGCAGGTCTACCGTACGCTGCGTGCCGATACCCGCCATCAGGGCATGCCGGTGTACATCATCTCCTGCGTGCCTCAGCCGCACGGCTGGAACGACGAGGATGCGCGCTACCTGATCAAGCCGGTGGCACAGGCCGAGCTGGAGCGCCTGTTCATCGAGCTGGCCATGCAGGAGGCCAATCCGACTCGGCTGCTGCTGGTCGAGACCGACCCTGAGCGCCGCCGTCAGTTGCGCGAGCACTTCGACGCGCTTGGCTATCGGGTAACGGCCTGCGAGCGCAGCGAGGATGCTCGCCTGGCCTATGCCCAACAGACGTTTGCCGTGCTGGTCGTCGATTTCGACTTGCCGGATGAAGATGGCCTGGATCTTCTCGAAGCGCTCGATCGGCTGCGCTCGCTGAAGGATGTCCGGGTCGTGTTGAACAGCCGGAACCCATTATCCGAGCGAAATCTCGGAAGACTCCGACGTTACTCGTCGGTCGCCTTGTCAAAAACAGAAGGACTGGAGCATATGGACGATGCGTTGAAGCCTCCCAAGGACTCGGCCTCGTTGGCCATCAACGAAATGGAACACCCTTTGCTGGGTCAGCGGGTGTTGTTGGTAGATCCCGACGTACGGTCGATCTATGCCCTGAGCGGCATGCTCGACGAACAGGGCCTGCAGGCGGTGCCAGCCACGGCGGGCGTCGAGGCCCTGGAACGCTTCGAGGAAGACGCGTTCGACCTGGTCATCGTCGACCTGGCGCTGCCCGAGGAGGGCGGGGCGGCGATGATCGAACAGCTGAGAAACGACTATGGTTGTCAGGTGCCTATCGTGGCCCTGGTCGAGGATGAAGGCCGTGTTCCCGCCGGGGCTGACGAACACCTGACCAAACCGGTCGATCGCGCCGAGCTGGTGGCGCTGCTGCGGCGCTGCCTTGGGGGTGCAGGCGCCCCGTACGAGAAATCATGAGGAGACGCGTGTGACGCATCGTTCACGCCGGGCCGGGGGCTTCGTTGTGCCGGCCGAAGTCGGAGATAAACGCATGCCCAGCAGGGGAGACGAGTGATGCCTCGCGTTCAAACCAAATCAGAGCCGCGTACCCGCACGCTTCTGGTGGTCGATGATCGCGAAGCCAACCTGGTCGCGATGGAAGCATTGCTGGGTGATGGGGACTGGCAGGTGCACACGGTCAACTCTGGAGAGGCCGCCCTGCAGGCCCTGCTGGATCTGGACGTGGAGCTGGTGCTGCTCGACGTGCAGATGCCGGGGATGGATGGCTTTGAGGTCGCGCGGCTGATGCGCAGCAACCCGCATACGCGCTATACGCCGATCATTTTCGTCTCGGCGATTGCGCATACCCGCGAGTCAGTATTGCGCGGTTACGCCACCGGAGCGGTGGACTTCATCCTCAAGCCCTTCGACCCGCAGGTGCTCAAGCACAAGATCAATACGCTGCTCAGCCATGAGCACAATCGGCGCGACCTGCAGCTGCTCAGCCAGCAACTCGACAGCGCCCGTGCCTTCAATGCCTCGGTTCTGAACAACGCCGCCGAAGGCATTCTCGTGGTGGGAGAGGATGGCTACATCAGTTTCGCCAACCCGGCCATCGCGCAGATGCTGCACTCGAACGTGGACGATCTGCAGGGCACGGCACTGGTCGATCACCTGGCCTCGCCGGAAATGCCCGAGGTCTGGCGCGATACCGAGTTCTACAAACACTGGCGCAGCGGCAATACCTATCGCCTGCATGAAGCGCAATTGCACACCGCCCGCGGGACCCGCTTGCCGGTGGCGCTATCGTCCTCGCCGCTGCCGCGCCAGCAACGATCGATGGTCGTGATCGCGCTGGACATGTCGGTGGTGCGCAACCTGCACATGCAGCTCGAGACCCAGGCCGTTACCGATTCGCTGACCGGCCTGCTCAACCGCCGCGGCTTCCACCAGGCGCTCGATTCGGCACTGGCGCGGATCGACCGCAACGGCAAGCGCATGGCGATCCTCTACATCGACCTGGATGGCTTCAAGCGCATCAACGACTCGCTCGGGCACGATGCCGGTGACGAGATTCTCTGCCGCGTCGCCCGGTTGCTGGAAACCTGCATGCGACCCTACGACATCATCGCGCGGATGGGCGGCGACGAATTCACCGCCTTGCTCGATTCGCTCGACCATCCGGAGGATGCGGCCAAGGTAGCGGAAAAGCTCATCGAGCTGATTTCGGTACGCCACAGCGTCGACGGTACCGAGGTCACCCTGGGCGCCAGTATCGGCATTGCGCATTTCCCCGATTGCGGCCGCAGCGTCGAAGAGCTGCTGCGCTCGGCGGACATGGCGATGTACGAGGCCAAACGGGCCGGACGTCAGCAGTACCGCTTCTTCTCGCGGGAGATGAACGGCCGGGCCCACGCCAGGCTGATGATGGAAGAGAACCTGCGCAGCACCATCGAGCGCAACGGTTTCGCCCTGGCCTATCAGCCCCAGGTGGTGCTGGAGAGCGGTGAACTGCGAGGCTTCGAAGCACTGCTGCGTTGGAGTTTCGCTGGCCGCGGCGCGGTCGAGCCGAATGTCTTCATTCCGCTGTTGGAAGAGACACGGTTGATCGACCGTGTCGGTGAATGGGCACTGCGCGAAGGGCTGGCACAATGCCGGGACTGGCGCGAGCGCTTCGGTGACAAGCTGATCCTGAGTTTCAACGTCAGTCCGGTGCAGTTCGGCCGGGCGGGCCTGCTCGACGAGCTGCGGCGCCTGCTCGACGAATATCAGCTCGACCCGGGCCAGTTGGAGCTGGAGGTCACCGAGGGTGCCCTGATGCAGGACCTGGAACAGAGCTGCGACAAGCTGCGGCAGTTACGCGAGCTGGGCGTTCGCGTCGCGGTGGACGACTTCGGCACCGGCTATTCCTCGCTGGCGTACTTGCGGCACTTCGAGCTGGATACGCTCAAGATCGACCGGCTGTTCATTGCCAACATGCTCGACTCCCCGCGTGACGCGGCGGTGGTGAGCACCATCATCGACCTGGGGCGCAACCTGGGGCTGGAGGTGATCGCCGAGGGGGTCGAGACGCTGGCCCAGCGGGACTGGCTGGTCGAGCACGATTGCCAAGTCATGCAGGGTTTCCTGGTCGCGCCAGGGCTGACGGTCGAGGACGCGTTGTCCTTCCCGCATTCGGTCGATTGGCGGGAGCTGGAGCAGACCCCGACTGAGCGGGTCAGCGGGGCGGAAACTCCCGATGAAGGGCGTCGAGCAGATCGTCCTTCTCGCTCCAAAGCTCGTTGACCCATTCCTGAAAGCTCAGGCGGTAGCTTTCGTCCTGGTCGTAGCTGCGGCCGAGGAATTCCGGAGGGATGGGTTGTGAGTCGATGCGCATCACCACCCGGCCGATTCGGCCGCAGAGCAGGTCCCAGAAATCCGGCCTGCCGTCAGGGTAGTGGATGGTCACGTTGATCAACGAGACCAACTGTTCGCCCATGGCATCGATGACGAAGGCGATACCGCCGGCTCGCGGCTTGAGCAGATGGCGATAGGGCGTACCCTGTTCGATGTGCTTGTCGTCGGTGAAACGAGTCCCTTCGAGGAAGTTGAACACCGACACCGGATTGGTCCGATAGCGCTCGCAGGCCCGGCGGGTCGTGGCCAGGTCCTCGCCGCGCTTCTCGGGATGCTTGGCCAGGTATTCCTTGCTGAAGCGCTTCATGAACGGAAACTCCAGTGCCCACCAGCACAGACCGATCACCGGGACCCAGATCAGCTCCTGCTTGAGAAAGAACTTGAGAATCGGCATGCGGCGGTTGAGCTGGTATTGCAGCATCAGAATGTCGGCCCAGCTCTGGTGGTTGCTGGTCACCAGATAGGAGTGGTGCATGTCGACTTTCTCCAGCCCCCGCACATCCCACTCGGTACGCCTGACCAGGTCCATCCAGAAGCTGTTGACCGCCATCCAGGACTCGGCGATCCAGTGCATGCCGAAGCGCAGGGCGCGCTGGATGCGCGGGATGGGGAGCAGCAGTTTGAGCAGCGACAGCGCGAACAGCGGCCAGCACCAGAACAGGGTATTCAACGCCAGGAACAGGCCGGCTAGGACGCCCCGGATCGGGGCGGGCAGGAAACTCAGCATCTAGGGTCTCGTTCGTACTACAAATCTGGCGCAAAGAGTAACGATTGCGCACCGAACTGCAAGCAAACGATGGCCTTGGCGTGGTGGGTCCATCCCGGCCGATGACGCCGGGATGGACGGCGGCCGTCAGGCCTTCTGGCTGTCGGCCTGCAGGGCGGTGAGGGCGATGGTGAAGACGATGTCGTCGACCAGGGCGCCGCGAGACAGGTCGTTGACCGGCTTGCGCAGGCCCTGGAGCATCGGCCCCACGCTGATCACGTTGGCACTGCGCTGCACAGCCTTGTAGGTCGTGTTGCCGGTGTTCAGATCCGGGAAGATGAACACCGTCGCCTGGCCGGCCACGAGGCTGTTCGGCGCCTTCTGCTTGCCCACACTGGCGACCGAGGCGGCGTCGTACTGCAGCGGGCCGTCGATCGGCAGGTTCGGCGCGCGCTCCTGGGCAATGCGCGTCGCTTCGGCGACTTTTTCCACCTCGGCCCCGCTGCCGGAGGTGCCGGTCGAATAGCTGATCATGGCCACTCGCGGCGTGACGCCGAGGGCGACCGCGGATTCGGCGCTCTGCAAGGCGATTTCCGCTAGCTCGGCGGCGCTCGGGTTGGGGTTGACGGCGCAGTCGCCGTAGACCAGCACCTGGTCCGGCAGCAGCATGAAGAATACCGATGACACCAGGCTGTAGCCCGGCGCTGTCTTGATCAGCTGAAGAGCCGGGCGAATGGTGTTGGCCGTCGTATGTACCGCGCCGGAAACCAGGCCGTCGACCTCGTCGAGCGCCAGCATCATGGTGCCGAGTACGACGGTGTCCTTGAGCTGCTCGCGTGCATCGTCCGGGGTCAGCCCCTTGGCCTTGCGCATTTCGCACATGGGCTCGACGTAATGGTTGACGATCAGTTCGGGATCGAGAATCTCCAGGCTTGCGGGCAGGCTGATGCCCTGTTCGCGCGCGACCGCTGCGACTTCCTCCGGCTTGGCCAGCAACACGCAGCGGGCAATGCCGCGCTCCTGGCAGATGGCCGCGGCGCGGATGGTGCGCGGCTCGTTGCCTTCCGGCAGCACGATGCGCTTGTTGGCCTGTTGCGCACGCTTGACCAGTTGGTAGCGGAAGGCCGGCGGCGACAGGCGCAACTCCGTGCGTGGCACGCTCAGGCGCGTGTGCAGCAGGTCGGGCTGCAGGTGCGTCGCGATGAAGTCGGTGACCTGGGTGGCGCGCTCGATGTCGTCCGCCGGGGTTTCCTTGTTCAGCCCGAACAGGTTGGTCGCGGTGTCGTAGGAGCCGGTCTGTACCGTCATCACCGGCAGGCCACCGTCGAGCGCCGCCTTGCACAGCTCGAGGATGCGCGGGTCGGGTTCGAAGTCGCTGCATAGCAGCAGACCGGCGAGCCTGACGCCATTGAGGGACGCGAGGCTGGCGGCGAGGATGATGTCGTCGCGATCACCGGGCGTCACCACCAGCACGCCGGGCTGCAGCAGTTGGACGGTGTTGGGTACGGCGCGGGCGCAGAGCACGATCTTGCCGACGCGGCGTTGCTCGGCTTCACCGGCGTGTAGCACCTTGGCGCCGAGCAGCTCGGCGATGTCGCGGGTACGCAGTGCGTTCAGCTCCTCGGCGAAGGGGATCGCGCCAAGCAACTGGAAGTCCGGAGTGCCGAGCAGCGGCAGCTGCTCCTTGAGGCGATCGATGAACGCCGGCACGCCGTCGTCGCTCTTGATCTTGTTGAGGACCACGCCCAGCACCTTCGGGTCCTTGGCGCCGCCGAACAGCTGTGCCTGGATCTCGATGCGCTCGGCCATCCGCTTGAGCGTGTCGTTGCCTTGCGCCGAGATCAGGATGACTTCCGCATCGAGGCTTTTCGCCAGTTGGGTATTGATCCGCGAGGTGTGGTTGAACTCGCGCGTCGGCACCATGCCCTCGACGATCACCACGTCCTTGCCGGCGGCGACTTCCTGGAAGCGGCTGACCACTTCCTCGAGCAGCAGGTCGAGCTCGCCGTTGGCCAGCTGGCGCTCCACCTGCTCGAGCGCGAGCGGCTCGGGCGAGGTGATGCCGAGCGTGCTTTCTACCAGCAGACGAGAACGTTCGCGACCCTGGTCGAGCGGGAAGGGTTGGGCGATCGGCTTGAAGAAACCGACCTTCAGGCCGGCGCGTTCGAGCGAACGGATCAGGCCGAGGCTGATGGAATTGAGTCCGCCGCCGAATCCGCAGGGGGCGAGAAAAAGTGTGTGCATGAAGATCTCCTGTCGAGCGGCATGGTCGAGCATGGCTGTGCGAGCAAGGCGATACCCGACGGTCGCCCGTCGGGTGGTGCGGCCGGGGCTGCGTGGGCTAGGCGTCCAGCAGTGCTAGCGTGTCCAGTGCGATCTGGCGTTCTTCGTTGGTCGGCACCACCAGCACGCGGGTGCTGCCTTCGGCCTGGATCTCGCCACCGACGCCGCGGGTGCAGCGCTCGTTGGCTTTTTCATCGAGCTTGAAGTTGAACAGTTTCAGGTGCTCCAGCGTCCGGCTGCGTACCGCGACCGAGTTTTCGCCGATACCGCCGGTGAAGATCAGGCCATCGAGTCGCGGCAGCGCACAGGCCATGGCCGCGAGCGACTTGGCCAGGCGATAGCAGAACACTTCCAGGGCCAGCTTTGCGCCGGCGTGCCCTGCGATCCTGGCCTCATGGAGCGTTCGCAGGTCGTTGGACAGGCCGGACAGGCCCTTCAGGCCGCTGTCATGGTTGAGCATCCGGTCGATCTGCTCGAGGCTCCAGCCCAGCGTGCGGTGCAGGTAGCTGTGCAGGTTGGGGTCGACGTCACCGCTGCGCGTGCCCATGACCAGGCCTTCCAGCGGTGTCAGGCCCATGCTGGTGTCACGGCTTTCGCCGTTGACGATGGCGCAGGTCGAGCAGCCGTTGCCCAGGTGCGCGGTCAGCCAGCAGCTGTCCTCGACCGGCAGGTTGGTCATCTCCGCGGCGCGCTTGCTGACGTAGTTGTGGCTGGTGCCATGGAAGCCGTAGCGGCGAACGCTGTGTTCCTTGTAGAGAAACTCCGGCACCGCGTAGCGGAACGCGTGTTCCGGCATGGTCTGGTGGAAGGCGGTGTCGAACACGCTGACCTGCGGCAGGCCCGGGAACAGCGTCATGGCCGCATCGATGCCCACCAGGTTGGCCGGGTTGTGCAGCGGTGCCAGTTGCGCACTGTCGCGAATCGCCTGGAGCACGTCCTCATTGATCAGGCTGGAGCCGGTGAAATGCTCGCCCCCATGCACTACGCGATGGCCGATGCCGTCCAGCTGACCGCCCGCGGCCTCCTGAGCCAACGGCAGCAGTTGTTCGAGCGCGGCGCGATGATCGGCACCCGCGATGTTCAGGCTCTGCTTGGTGTCTCCCTGTTGCCAGTGAAGGACGGCTTCGGGACTGCCGAGACGTTCGGCCAGCCCCTGCAGCGGGAAGGTTGCCTGGGCTTCGTTGACCAGTGCGAACTTGATCGACGAACTGCCGCAGTTAATCACCAGGATGTTTCGAGCGGACATCGGTGCTCCTTTGGGTGCGAGAAATAATTGTTGAAATGGTCATCTACGCTTGCTGGCCCGGATTCTTGCATAACGCCGGCCCCCGGGATGCTCTCCAAAGGTTGTATGCGGCACCGTCGCTGGCAGGAGTCGATCTGGCTCAAGCGCGGCTGCCGGTAGTCCCCCGAAATGCCGAGCCGGTTCGCAATCACCGCGGGTCGCGGTTAGACTTTGGCCTCACATTCCCCAGCAAAGGTTTCGAGTCATGCAGATTGCCGCTAACAAGGCTGTGTCAATCGACTACACCCTCACCAATGATGCCGGTGAGGTGATAGACAGCTCGGCCGGCGGCGCACCGCTGGTCTACCTGCACGGTGCAGGCAACATCATTGCCGGTCTGGAAAAAGCCCTGGAAGGCAAGCAGGGCGGTGACGAAGTCAAGGTCGCCATCGAGCCGCAGGACGCTTACGGCGAGTACAGTCCGGAGCTGGTCGCGACGCTGAACCGCGCGATGTTCGAGGGCGTCGACGAGTTGGAAGTGGGCATGCAGTTCCACGCCTCCGGTCCGGATGGCGGCATGCAGATCGTCACCATCCGCGACGTGGAAGGCGATGACGTGATCGTCGATGGTAACCACCCTCTGGCCGGCCAGCGCCTGAACTTCGAAGTGAAGATCGTCGACGTGCGTGAGGCCAGCGAAGAAGAAATCGCCCATGGTCATATCCATGGCGAAGGTGGCCATCACCACTGATTCGCGCCCAACCGCGAGCCATTCGTAACAAGACCCGGTGCGCACGACCGGGTCAGAGAGCGCTTCGGTCCTGCCGAGGCGCTTTTTTGCCCTCTGGAGAGAGAAAATGAGCGCGTTCCATGAGTTGATACTCCCGGGGCTTGCGGGTCAGGAGTTGCCGTTGGCGCCGTTGAAGAATCAGGTGACGCTGGTGGTAAATGTCGCTTCGGAGTGCGGTCTGACGCCCCAGTACAGCGGTCTTCAGGCCCTGCATGAATGCTATCGGGATCGCGGTTTCGGCGTGCTTGGCATCCCGTGCAACCAGTTCGCTGCGCAGGAGCCGGGCAACGAGGCCGAAATCCTTCGATTCTGCGAGCAGCAGTACGGCATCACCTTTCCCATGAGCAGCAAGCTCGAGGTCAACGGCCCGCGCCGCCACCCGCTGTATCGCTTGCTGGCTGGCGAAGGTGCCGACTTCCCGGGCGACATCAGTTGGAACTTCGAGAAGTTCCTGGTCGGCCAGGATGGGCGCGTGCTGGCGCGCTTTTCCCCACGTACCGCGCCGGATGACCCAGCCCTGATCCAGGCCATCGAAAACGCCCTCGGCTGAGGCACACGCGTCGCGTCACCTCTGGGTTGTACCGGTGCGCGGGGCTGTGGTGCAGACGATTCGACGGCGCTCGATCATCCTCGGGGTCGTTGTCGCTCGATAAACGTCATGGATGATGCTGTCGATCCGAGACGACCGGTCATATCCTCGGCCCCATGAACAGCCGAGCTCGAATCGACAAGCGTGCCCTGATCCTCGCCAAAGGCGCCGAGGTGATGACCCGACGTGGCTATCACGGTACCGGTGTGCTGGAGATCGTCCAGGCCGCCGGGATCCCCAAGGGCTCGTTCTATCACTACTTCGCCAGCAAAGAAGACTTCGCCCTGCAGGCGCTCGATCACCTCTATACGCCGCGGTTGGCACGCTACTGCCGCGCCCTGCAAGACCCATCGCGTACGCCGCGCGAGCGCATCCTGGCCTATTACGGCGAGCTGGTCGCGCATTTCGCCCGCCAGGCCAACCCGGAATATCACTGTTTCATCGGCAGCCTGAGTTTCGAAATGGCGGAGCTGTCGCAGCCGATCGGCCAGCGGGTCGAAGCGATCCTGCAACGCTCGGTTGCATTGCTCGCCGATTGCCTGGAGCAGGCACGTGCGGAGGGGAGGTGGATGTTTCGGTCGATTGCGCTGCCCTGGCCGAATTCATCGGTAACGCCTGGGAGGGAGCGCTGATGCGGATGAAGGTGGGGCGCAGCAGCACCCCCTTGTCGATTTTCCTGGCCCAATTGGAGCGCCTGCTCACGCCGCACTGATTTTTTCGGCTTGAAAGGAGACGACCGGTCGCCTTTCCCGACTGCAACGAACCTACACGGAGAGAAACCCATGAACGCCGCCGTAAACGCCCTGTTCCAACCCTTTCAGCTCGGTGCGCTGCAATTGCCGACGCGCGTCGTGATGGCGCCGATGACCCGCTCCTTTTCGCCCAATGGCGTGCCGACTGCGCAGGTGGTGGAGTACTACCGGCGCCGTGCGGCGTCGGGCGTTGGTTTGATCATCACCGAAGGCACCACGGTCGGACATGCAGCGGCCAACGGCTACCCACAGGTGCCGCGCTTTTACGGCGAAGATGCGCTGGCGGGCTGGAAGACGGTCGTGGACGCGGTGCATGCCGCCGGAGGGAAGATCGTTCCCCAGCTCTGGCATGTCGGCAATGTGCGACGCAAGGGCACTGAACCCGAGCCGGAGGTGCCGGGCTACGGGCCGATGGAAAAGCTCAGGACGGACAGGTGATCGTCCATGGCATGACTCGCGACGACATTCAGGCGGTCATCGCCGCGTTCGCCCAGGCCGCGCGCGACGCCAAGGCGATCGGCATGGACGGCGTGGAGATCCACGGTGCCCATGGCTACCTGATCGACCAGTTCTTCTGGGAGGGTAGCAACCAGCGCACCGACGAGTACGGTGGCAGCCTGGCGAATCGCTCGCGCTTTGCCATCGAGCTGGTCGAGGCGGTGCGTGCGGCGGTGGGGCCGGACTACCCAATCATTTTCCGCTTCTCGCAATGGAAGCAGCAGGATTACACGGCGCGCCTGGTCACTACACCCGAGGCGCTTGGTGAGTTTCTCGCGCCCCTGTCGGCGGCTGGCGTGGACATCTTCCATTGCTCGACCCGGCGCTTCTGGGAGCCCGAATTCGAGGGCTCGGACCTGAATCTCGCAGGCTGGACGCGCAAGCTGACCGGCAAGCCCACCATCACCGTAGGCAGCGTCGGCTTGGATGGCGAGTTCCTGCAGTTCATGGTCAAGACCGACAAGGTCGCCCAACCGGCCAATATCAAAGGGCTATTGGAGCGGCTGAACAAGCAGGAATTCGACCTGGTCGCGGTGGGACGTGCACTGATCTGCGACCCGGACTGGGCGGTGAAGGTCCGCGACGGGCGGATGGACGAGATCCTGCCGTTCAGTCGAGAAGCGCTGAAGACGCTGGCTTGATGTCGTCGGGCGCCGCCTGAGCGGCGCCCGGACTCATTGAGACGCGCCCGGGTAGCCCGAACCCTTGAGCAGTCGGGCCAGGTGCACGGCGTTGCGGGCCAGCATCGCGTTGGTCTTGGCGATTTTTTTCGCCCGGGTCTTCGAGATCCTTGTAGTCGGTGGAGCCCATCGCCTGGCCGACCCAGTAGGTGCAGCCATTGGCCGGGATGCTGAAGCCCACGTCATTGAGGCCCTGAAACAGCTCCGCCACGACGTGGTGAGCGCCATCTTCATTCCCGACCACGGCGGCGCAGGCCACCCGGCCGTACGAAACCATCCGTTGCTCGTCATCCACCTCGCCGATGAAGGCGTCGAGCCGCTCCAGTACCCGTTGGCAGACGCTGGACGGGTGGCCAAGCCAGATCGGCGTGCCCAGGATGAGGATGTCGGCCGCAAGTACTTTGTCGCGAATCATCGGCCAGTCGTCGCCTTCGCCCTCGTCGGAGGTCACGCCGGGCTTGATGTTGAAGTCCACGGCCCTGATCTGTTCGCAGGTCACGCCGAGCCTGGAGAGCTCCTGCATGGCCTGGCTCAGCAGCAGTTCACAGGATGAAGGCTGCGCAGAGGCCTTGAGGGTGCAGTTGATCGCGAGGGCTGATAACGCCATGGGCGGGTCTCCCGGGTTGGGCTGTCAGAACGGGTTGTCCGTATCTAGACAGCCGCCCCCCACACCGTTCACCTCGACCTGACGGGCAGGTTCGGGTTCTGGCCACCCTCGCGCACCCAGAACACCGTCGCCCCTGCCACCGCGGCGGGCATGATCAGCAGGTTGAGCCCGGGCACCAGCAAAGCCGCATAGGTCACCGCACCGAAGCTCAGGCTCTTCCAGCGGCGCTGGCGCAGCCAGACCATCATGTCCGCCCAGCTCATCTTGTTGTTGTCCGCCGGATAGTCGATGTACTGCACGGCCATCATCCAGATGCCGAACAGCAACCACAGCGGCGCCGCCACGATGTTCGCCACCGGAATGAAAGAAAGCACCAGCAGACCCAGCGCCCGCGGTGCGAAGTAGGCCAGCTTGCGGGCCTCGCGGCCCAAGGTGCGCGGCAGCATGGCGAACAGTTCCGCCCAGCTGAAGGGCGGTGAACTGTCCTCGCCGCGGGCCACGGTCTCGACTTTCTCTGCCAGAAAGCCGTTGAACGGCGCCGCGATGATGTTCGCCAGCAGGGTGAAGGTGAAGAACACCATGAGCACCACCAGTGCGACGAACAGGGGCCAGAGGAGGTATTCCAGGAAGCTCAGCCATTCCGGCAGGCTGGGCATGAAGGTATCGACCCAGCCGTCGAACTGGCGCAGCGCGAGGTAGATCAGGCCGGCGAACAACAGCAGGTTCACCGTGACGGGCAGGATCACGAACAGACGCAGCCCTGGGCTGAGGATCAGCCGCAGGCCTTCGCGCAGATACTGCGGGCCGGAAAGGGCGGTGATGGGCATCGGAAGGCTCTCTCGCTAGGGACCGGCCCGGACCTTACCGGCTTTGAAGGGGTGGGGGAAGGTCCGCAAGCGCAGCGATAGGCGCCGGCTATGCAGCCGATCAGATTAAGCCAATGGCCGGCGGCAAGCCTGGGCCTTAGGCTTGCCGCCGAGTTTCTCCTTTTTGGTTTCAGGGCCGTCCGCTTTCAAGCCTTCCCCAAGTGCCTGGACGGCCCTTTTTTTATTCAGGATTTGCGTGTCAGTGGTTGCTGGTCGAAGCGTACGCCCTGCAGGCCCGTTTCCATGAGCGCGCGGATATTGCTGTGGTCCTGGCCGGCGGGGTTGTCCAGCACGGAGCGATAGTGCTCGCCAAAGGCCAGTAGCGCCTCTTCGTCGGAGAAGGCTTCGAGGATGGCCATCCCCAGGACCTTGCACGACCCTTCGTTTTCTCCCGCCGCGTTTTCTACTTCGCCGTTGACGAACCGGGTTGGCCGGTACTCGTAGGTGTTGGTGATGTAAGCGAGCGTATCGCTGAACGGATGGTTCTCGTCGCGCAGACGGGCGCGAAACTGCCGTAGATCACTCATGATTTCTGACTCTTCTCGAAGGCGGCCTGCTGTTCAGGCGTCGCCTCTTTCTGGTAGCGCTTCTTCCATTCGGCGTAGGGCATGCCGTACACCTCCTCGCGGGCCTGGTCGATGCTGACGTCGATCTCCAGGTCGTCGGCCGCCGCCTTGTACCACTTCGACAGGCAGTTGCGACAGAAGCCGGCCAGGTTCATCAGGTCGATGTTTTGCGCGTCGGGGCGGCTGCGCAGGTGCTGAACCAGGCGCCGAAAGGCAGCAGCTTCGAGTTCGGTGCGTTCTTGATCATTCATCTCGTGAGTCTCGGCGTTGCAGACGTGCTCGGATCATAACCTTCGCCTGTGACCCGCTGCCAGCCATCGCCCGGCTGAACGACGGCTACGGGCCACCGCGGCCGCTCAGTCGCGGTGCGCGGCGAGCGTAATCGATACCGATTCGGCGAAGCGCAAGGCGTGCGGCTTGTCGACTTCCACTTCGGCATAGCGCACCTGGTCGTAGCGCATGACCAGATCGAGGATTTCCTGCGTGAGTCGCTCGAGCAGCGCGAAGCGATTGTCCTCGACGTGCTGGATGATTGCCTTCGTGATGGTGCGGTAGTTCAGGGCGTGCTCGATGTCGTTGTCGCGCACCGCCTCGGCGGCTGGATAAAGCATGGTCAGGTTGATGAGCACGTCCTGCTTGTTGCGGATTTCATCTTCCTTGATGCCGATGTAGGTGCGCAGGCGCAGGTCCTTGACGCGGATGCGCGCCATGGCCGGTTCGAGTCGAGGCATGAGGTTCCCTCTGATCAGACAAGGTGGCGACCGCCGTTGACGGCCAGTGTGGTTCCCGTGACGTAGGGATTATCGAGCAGGTAGCGCAGGCTCTGGTAGATCACCTCGGCGCCCGGCTCGATGCCCAGGGCCGATTTGGCCAGCGCCTTGCGCCGGTAAGCCTCGTCGTCGCCTTCGTTGAACTGGATCAAGGCCGGCGCGATACCGTTGACCTTGATAGCCGGTGCCAGGCTGGCGGCGAAGGACAGGGTGAGGTTGTCCAGCCCGGCCTTGCTGGCTGCGTAGGCGATGTGCTTCTTGCTGCCGGCACGGGTGACGTCGTCGCTGATGTGCACGATGTCCGCCGGCCCACCGTGGCGCAGCAGGTCGGCGCAGTGCAGGTTGATCAGATACGGCGCGAGCATGTGCACTTCGAACATGCGCTGGAAGACCTCGGCCTCACGACCGGCTTCTTCGCGATGCCAGCCCGAGGCGTTATGGATGATGGCGCGCAGGGCCGGCGTCTGCTCTCGCAGAGCCTCGATGAACGCCATGATGCCCTCGGCGCCGGAAAAGTCGGCGTGCAAGGTGGTCGCGCCGCGCTCGCGCAGACGGTCCACGCCGGGGCGATGAGAGCGATAGCTGATGATGACCGGCTGGCCGGCGTCGAGCAGTCGTTCGGCGCAATGCAGGCCGATACGCTGGCCGGCGCCGGTGATGAGGATGGGGGCGTTGGCTTGGCTCATGGGGGTCCGCTGATTGCCGATGGGCGCCCGGAAGGTGCGCTCGGGCGACGATGGCGGTCAGCTTACACCGCGGCGGCGGTCGGCTGCTCGATTCGCCGCCGTCAACTGTCCTCGGGCGGGAGCGGCTGTGGCAGTTCGGGTTGGAGCTCGGGGTGCAAACGCTGGTGCTGTTCGTAGAGGTAGGATCGGATGCGTTCGGCATCCTTGCCCTTCGGATATTCGACTTCGTAGGCGGTCATGCCATCTTCGGTATCGCGAATCCGCCAGCCGTCGACTTCCAGCGACTCGTTACCCGGCAGGGCCAGGCGCAGGTGCAGGTGCTTGGGCGCCTGTTTCCGGACCGCTGTCGACCACCAGGCCGTTCGGCGACAGTTCGTGGACGCTCAGGGCGGTCTTGTCCCCGTTGGTCGACAGCAGTGGCAACGGCTCCTCGAGGTGCAGGCGCCAGGCGCGCAACACCGGGCCACGCTCATAGATGGTGGGAGGGGCCAGCTGCATGGTCAGGCTATGGAACTCGTCCTCGGTCAGCTGCAGCGGAAAGGACATGCAATAGTCCTCCAGCTCGGCCTCGAGCGTCAGGTTGGCCTTGGCGGCCAGTTGCAACAGCAGGGCATTGGCCCGGTCGCCGCCGTCGATCCGGAAACCGGCACGGGATTCACCGGGTTCGGCGCGTGCGCGCGAACTGTTGACCAACTCGTTGATGTACGCCAGTTCGGCGCTGCTCAGCTCGATTTTATCCGCCATTTCGATGTCCCTTTACCAGGCGGCCAGTCATACCCGATGCACCGTTGCCGCTACGGTGCGCCTCGATCAGCAGGTAGACAGTAGGAAGTATTGCCGACGCGGGCTGCGACAGCCAGTTTGCCGGCAGGTTCCCTCGGCAGACGGTCAGATGCGCGCCGAATCTGGCGAGTGTAGTTCCGGCCGGGGCAGGCAAATGTGTCGAATGCGGCATAATGCGTGGCTGAATTCGCAAGGGAGCTTCCCATGAAAATCGCCATTCTCTCCGGCACGGTCTATGGCACCGCCGAAGACGTTGCCCACCATGCCGCTGAAACGTTGAAGGCCGCAGGCTTCGAAGCCTGGCACGCCCCGCGGGCGCAACTGGCGCAGCTCGTCGAGTTCGGCCCAGAGGCCCTGTTGGTCGTTACCGCCACCACTGGCATGGGTGAGTTGCCGGACAATCTCGTCCCGCTGTACACCGCGATCCGCGATCAGTATCCGGCGTGGCAGGGCTTGCCTGGCGGTGTCATCGCGCTGGGCGACGCCAGCTATGGCGACACCTTCTGCGGCGCCGGCGAATTGATTCGCGAGCTCTATGCCGAGCTCGGCGTTCGCGAAGTGGTGGAGATGCTGCGCCTGGATGCCAGCGAGACGGTGACGCCACAAACCGACGCCGAGCCTTGGCTCGAGCGCTTCGCCCAAGCCTTGCGCGCTTGAGTCTGTCCTCTCCGGCCATCAGCCTGGCTGGAAGGCAACTTCCCCGGCGCGGCAGCCTCGCTAGACTCAGTCGAGTCGACAATAACGATAAAAGAGGTGCCGCGTGACTGCTCTGCAAACGATTCCTTCGCTCAAGCATCAGGTCAGCCCCGCCGAATGGCAGGCGCGGGTCGATCTGGCGGCCTGTTACCGGCTGGTCGCACTGCATGGTTGGGATGACCTCATCTTCACCCATATCTCGGCAAAGATTCCCGATACCGACGAGTTCCTGATCAATCCCTATGGGCTGATGTTCCATGAGATCACCGCGTCCAGTCTGGTGAAAATCGATCTGGCCGGGAACAAGCTGATGGACACGCCCTACGACATCAATCCGGCCGGCTACACCATCCACAGTGCGGTGCACGAGGTTCGCCACGACGTCGCCTGCGTGATGCATACCCACACGGCCGCCGGCGTGGCCGTGTCTGCACAACGGCAGGGACTGTTGCCGATCAGCCAGCAGTCGCTGTTCGTCCTTGCCAGCCTGTCGACTCACGCCTATGAGGGCGTGGCCCTGAATCACGAGGAAAAGGCGCGGTTGCAGGCCGACCTCGGCGAAACCGGCTTCATGCTCTTGCATAACCACGGCCTGATGACCTGTGGGCCCAGCGTGCCCGACACCTTTCTGATGATGTTCACTTTCCAGCGCGCCTGCGAGGTGCAGGTCATGGCCCAGGCGGGCGGTGCCGAGCTGATCCCGATCCCGCAGCAGATCCTCGCGGGTGCCAAGGCAATGGCCGCCGGCGTGACACGGAGCAAGAGCGGGATGGGCGGAGCCTTGGCCTGGCCGGCGCTGCTGCGCAAGCTCGACCAGCAAAGCCCCGGCTACGACAGCTGATTGTCCCGCTTGGCGCCTGCCACGAAGGCGATGAGTTCGGGATAGAAGGCGCGGAAGTCTGCCTGGAGCGGTTCGTAGAGCTGCTCCAGGTCGGCTGCGCCGCCGGCCAGGCCTTCCGGGCGGGACAGCCTTCGGCTCATGTTGCCGACCACCCGCTCCATGACACCGAATTCGCGGTAGCTGCCCAGCCAGTCCTGCGCCGCCATGCGCGGGGCGATCATCGCCAGCGTGCCGGGCAGTTCGGCTTGCGCCTCGAGCACTTGATAGACCCGTGCGGTAAAGCGCGGCAGGGGCTCGTCGGCATAGTCGTGCCAGTGGGCCGCCAGGCAATGATCGAAGAACAGATCGACGAGGATGCCCGCGTAGCGACGCCGGTCCCGGGCGAAGCGCTGCTTGGCCTGGAGCACCAGCGGGTGGCTGTCGGTATAGGCGTCGATCTGTCGATGCAGGCGGATTCCAGCCTCGATGTCCGCCGGCCAGCGACCCTGCAACGGCCCCTTGACGAAGTCGCCGTAGAGGCTGCCCAGCAGCTCGCCCGGCTGCGAACCGCCAAGGTGTAGGTGCGCGAGATAGTTCATGCGGGCCAGTCTAGCAGCGCTTCCTTGCGTCAGGCTTGCATCAGGCGGCCTGGCGCAGGGCGGGCGGCTCGCCGAAAAGCACCTCGTGGATCTGCGCATGGCAGAGCCGGCCGAGCCGGCTGCGCTCCATCGTTGTGGTGTCGATCGGTGGGAGTAGGTGAATCTCGACGATGGCGCGGTCGTGAGCCATCAGCCGAAACAGGTGGGACAGCAGGTCGTCGTCGCCGACAAAAGGTGCGATGGGGTCGGGTTGTCCGTCGCGCAAATAGCGGATTGCCACCGGCTGGATCGGCGTCGCGGTCTCCACGGCACAGGCCAGCAGACGAGGATGGAAGGGTCGCAGGCTGGTGCCGTCCGTGGTCGTGCCTTCTGGAAAGATCAGCAGGTTACGGCCCTGGCGCAGGTGGTCGCCCAGCTGGCGGCCGAGCGCCAGCGTATCCCCCTGGCCGCGCTGGATGAAGCGCGTGCCGGCCTGCGCGGCGAGCCAGCCAAGCAAGGGCCATTGGCGGACCTCCGCTTTGGCAAGGAAGGTCATGGGCACGAGCATGCCCAGCAGCGGGATGTCGCTCCAGGACTGGTGATTGGCAAGCCACAGCATCGGTCGGGTAGGGCGCTCGCCGGTCAACCGGACCTCGACCGGCAGCGCTGCGGTCAGGCGGGCTAGAAACCACTGGCATAGTCGCTGTCTTGTTGCCTGCGGCGCGGGCCGTCCGAGCCGCGCGCGCAGGCTCAGGCCGCAAGCGAGTGACAGACCGATGGCGATCACCCCGGCCAACCGCGCCAGGCGGACGAGGGTGCGCAGCCGGCGCATCAGACCGCAGCCTTGAAGTGACGGGCGTAGCGCGGGCAAAGCTCGTCCCGCTTGAGCAGGATGAACACGTCCGCCACCTGGAAATCCGGGTCCCAGCAGGGCTCGCCACAGATCTTCGCGCCAAGGCGCATGTAGGCTTTCAGTAGGGCCGGAATCTCTGCGGTGACGTTTTCCGGCAGCTCCAGCGATGGCAATGGATTTTTCGGTCGCGCATGCAGCAGATCGGTCGACAGGTATCGCTCACGCAAGCGCTGCATGACGGCCAGCGCCTGGATGCCGCCGTCGCGCATCGGAATGCTGGCACACCCCATGAGGTAGCGGTAGCCGCCCTGGTTCATCGCCTCGGCCAGTTCCGCCCAGAGCACGGCGATGGTCGCGCCGTTGCGGTAGGCCGGATGGACGCACGTCCGGCCGATCTCGAGGATCGGTGCGTCCAGCTCCGCCAGGCCCTGCAGGTTGAATTCGCCTTCGCTATAGAAGCGCCCCAGGCGTGCGGCGGTGGGACTGTCGAGCAGGCGTGTCGTGGCGACCAGCATGCCGCTGTCCATGTCCCGGACGCCGATGTGATGGCAGTAGGGATCAAAGTCATCGTGATCCAAGCCTGTTTCGGCCCCTTCCAATCGCGCGCCGAATTCGCTGCTGAAGACCTGATAGCGCAGCGCCTGGGCTTCACGCAGCGCGTCCTGGCCGTACAGGCGTTCGCCCTGCAGGCGCCGGGTCATGCGGGGAAATTCGAGGGTGGTCATGCTTCTGTCTCCTGGTCAGCCATTGGCGATGGCAATGCATTCGGAGCGCGTGGTTATTATGTTGGGCGTTCCGTCAATCGGGTGATTGCCGGCTCAGGCTAGGCAGCCGCAATGTCACGGCGGTTACCAAATGGTGATGCTTGGATGACGGCAAAGGGTACGGAGCTGACAGGGTTCACGGAGTGTGAAATATGGATTGGTCATGGTTCTTGGCGCCCGTCGAACGCCTGCCGGAACCGGCTGAGCTCGACGGCTGGTTCGCCCAGGTGCAGGCGCGCTGTACCGGGTGCGACACCCTCACGTCGGCAATGCGTGGCGGGCGGCTTGCGGCTACGCCGGGGTTGGCTTTTCTGGCCGGCTATCAGGCCGCGCTGCGCCGGCTTTGGCCCTCGGCGCCCCCGGGGCTAGGGGCGCTGTGCGCGACGGAGCAGCGCTCGCTGCGCCCGGCAGACATGCAGACTCGCTTCACGGAGGGCGGCATCAGCGGCGCCAAGGATTACGTGACGGCGGGGCCGGCTGCCGGATGGTTACTCGTGGCCGCGCGCGATGAGGCTCCGGGGCACTCGCCGCGGCTGAGCCTGTATCTGGTCGAGGCCGGTGCCGCTGGCGTGACGCTCGAGCCCGGTGCGCCGCTGCCGCTGGTGCCGGACATCCCCCACGCCCGCCTGCGGCTGGACCACGCCCCCGCCAGGGCCCTTGAGGGGACGGCTGGGATGACTTCATCAAACCCTTTCGCACGCTCGAGGATCTTCATGTGCTCGCTGCGCTCGTCAGCTGGCTCCATGGGCTCGCCCTGGAGTGTCGATGGCCGCAGGAGCTGCAGCTGCGGTTGCTGGGATTGTTGCCCGCCGCGGCGGAGGTGGCCACGCTGTCGCCCTCGGCACCGGCGACGCATCTTTTGTTGGCCGGGATTCAGGCGCAGTTCGAGGCGCTGCAACCGAGCCTGGACGCCGCGCTGACGAGTGGCCCGCCGCACTGGGCACGTCTGTGGCAGCGCGACCGGCGCATCCTCGACCTGGCACGCGCCGCACAGGCTCGACGGTTGGCACAAGCGGTGGCGGCGTTCGGGGCGCCGGAAGACTGAGACGCCGAGGTGGAACTCCGGCAGGCGTCCATGCGCCTAAGGGGCGTGCATGATCGCACTGGGCGCCATGCCGAAGGTCCGCTAACGTAACGCGAACGTCGTCCTGCCGGGACAAGGAACCGAATGTCTTCTCGCTTCACGCCCCCTCTGCCTGAATCGCATCAGGCTGCTGCGCCCACGTCGGCAGCCTTGATGAAGAACGGGGAAGTCTTTTCCTGGCAGCACGGCAACCGGTTTCACCTCTCAGTGGACGGCCCCCAGTTCTTTCCGCGCATTCTTCAGCGTATCGACGAGGCCGAACGAAGCGTTGACGTCGAGCTTTATCTGGTCGAGGACGGCCTGTGCGCCGAGCGCGTGATCGCATCGCTGGTCGCCGCGGCGGAGCGGGGCGTGCAGGTCCGCTGCTTGTTCGATGGTTTCGGCTGTTTGAAGCTCGGTCAGCGTTCCCGCCAACGTCTGCGCGACGCGGGGGTCGATCTGCGCCAGTACAATCCGCTGCGGTTGCGGCTGAAATTCCGCAACCTGCACCGCGATCATCGCAAGCTGATCCTGATCGACGATACCTGGTGTTTCGTCGGCGGGGCCGGTGTGACCGATGAGTTCTGGAACCCGCAGCAGCCGGAAAATCACTGGCATGAGGTGATGGTGGAGGTGAGCGGGCCGCTGGTCGCTGACTGGCGCCGCCTGTTCGAGACGCAGTGGGCGCAATGTCTCAAGCGCCGGGTCTGGCAGATGCCCTTGCCCCAGCGCTTGCCGAAGATTCCAGCCCGCCCCGATGTACGCGACGGGGCCGGTCGTGTCGCCTATGCCGCGGCACGTCAGCATCGGGACATCCTCTACAGTCTGTTGCGTCAGCTGCGGCGCGCCGAGCGACGCATATTCCTGGCGACCCCTATTTCCTGCCGACCGGGCGGGTTCGGCGCGAATTGATGCGCGCGGCGCGTCGCGGGGTCGAGGTGCGCCTGTTGCTGACCAGTCGCAACACCGATCACCCCTCGATCCGCTATGCGGGGCAGCGCTATTACCCACGCCTGCTGCGCGCGGGCGTGCGAATCTTCGAATATCGACCACACTTCGTGCACTTGAAGATGGTGCTCGTCGACGACTGGGTGAGCGTCGGCTCGTGCAATTTCGATCACTGGAACCTGCGCTGGAACCTGGAGGCCAATCTCGAAGCGGTCGACGCGCAGTTGAGCGCCGCCGTGGCGCACAGCTTCGAGTGCGACTTCGAGCAGAGCCGGGAGATCGATTTGCAGCGTTGGCACGCGCGTCCGCTGCGTCAGCGGATGTATCAGCGACTGTGGGGGCTGCTCGACCGGCTGGTGATCAACATCTTCAATCGAAGCGGCTAGCCCTGTCTGGCGGCGATTCATTCAACCGAAGAGGAGTGTTCTCATGGCTGCGAAAAAATCCTGATGCTGGTTGGCGACTATGTCGAAGACTACGAAACCATGGTGCCCTTCCAGGCGCTGCAGATGGTTGGGCACAGCGTCCATGCCGTGTGCCCGGACAAGAAGGCCGGGGACACCGTGCGAACCGCCATTCACGATTTCGAAGGCGACCAGACCTACAGCGAGAAGCCGGGCCACAACTTCGCCCTCAATTTCGATTTCGATGCCGTCCGCGCCGAGGACTATGACGCCCTTGTCGTGCCGGGTGGACGTTCACCTGAATACCTGCGGCTCGATGAGCGTGTGATCGCACTGGTGCGCGCATTCGACGAAGCGAAGAAGCCGATCGCCGCCGTTTGTCACGGCCCGCAGCTGCTCGCCGCCGCGGGTGTGCTTCAGGGGCGTGCGTGCAGCGCCTATCCGGCCTGTGCACCCGAAGTAAAACTGGCCGGGGCGATTTCGTCGAGATCGGCGTCGACAAGGCGCATACGGATGGCAACCTGGTCACCGCGCCGGCCTGGCCGGCGCATCCGAGCTGGCTGGCAGCCTTCCTCGACGTGCTCGGCACCCGCATCAGCCTGTAAGATGCCTGGCCTGAGGCGTCCGCTTCAGGCCAGGCCGGAACCGTGGCGGTGGTGCGGCGCTTCGCATGGCCGCTCGACGGAATTCGGCGATCCGTTTCCCTGCAGAGCACAGCCATGCCCTCACCAAACGACCCCCTTCACGGCATCACGCTGGAAGCCATCCTGATCGACCTGCACGCGCGCTTCGGCTGGGCGGGGCTGGCCGAGCGGATCGACGTCCGCTGCTTTCACAACGAGCCCAGCGTCAAGTCCAGCCTGAAGTTCCTGCGCAAGACGCCCTGGGCCCGAGCAAAGGTCGAAGCGCTGTATCTCGAGGCTCGGCGCGCGTCGCGCTAACGCTTCTGGTAGCCCCCGCGGAATGCCTGGCGGCTCGTTGGTCTGGAGGTCGTTAAATTTCGTGGCGGACAACTCAAGTTAACCCCGTAGCGTCCGATTCTCTTAGCAGTTCAATTCGCCGTGACCGGCGAGTCTATGAGAATTAAATCGCCATCACGGGGATCGCGACGATGAGAAACAATGGCCCGGTAAGTAACACAGAGCGGAGTTTTCCGGCGCATCAACGACTGATCTCTGCGACCGACACGCATGGCAAGATCCTCTATTGCAACGACGAGTTCGTCTCGATCAGCGGCTATTCGCGCGAGGAGCTGATCGGCAGCCCTCACAACCTAGTACGCCATCCGGACATGCCGCCGGTCGTCTTCGAGGCCATGTGGGGCTACCTGAAAGCCGGGAAAAGCTGGATGGGCGTGGTTAAGAACCGCTGCAAGAACGGCGATTTCTACTGGGTCAGCGCCTACGTCACGCCCATTCTCGACGATGGCAAGCTCACCGGCTTCGAGTCGGTGCGGGTCAAGCCGACCGCCGAGCAGGTCGCCCAGGCCAGTGCGCTGTACGAGCGGCTGCGTGCCGGTCAGCCGGCCGTGTCCCTTGGTCGTCGCATCACGGGCTGGGCCAAGATGCTGGCGCTGCCGGTCGGGGCGTCGCTGGTCGCTGCGGCGGGCATGTTCTGGCTGCCACCGGCCGTAGAGTTCGTCGCGCTGCTGGGGCTGTTCTTCGCGCTGGGCCTGAGCTGTCATTTCGCGTCGGAGCGGCGTTTGCAACAGATACTCGACCGGGTTCCAGAGGCCTTTACCGACCCCGTCGTCGCCCTGACCTATACGCAGAACTACGGTAATGCCGCTCGGCTCGAAATGGCACTGGTCAGTGAGGATGCGCGCTTGCGCACCGCGCTGACCCGGCTCTCGGACCTCGCCGGCCAGGTTGCCAGCGCCTCGGCTGAGACCTATACACTCGCCAGCGAGACCGAGAACGACCTGCGTCAACAGCGCGGCGAAACCGACATGACCGCCACCGCTGTCACCGAGATGACGGCCTCGATCACTGAAGTCGCAAGCCATGTCCAGCAGACCGCCGAGGAAGCCACCACGGCCAACGCGCTGGCTGACGACGGCGATCGCGTCGCCTCGAGCTCGCGCCAGGCCATGGAGATGCTGGCCCGGACGGTCACCAACATCGGCAATGCGGTGAATGAGCTGGCCGGCGAGACCCAGCAGATCATGTCCGCGGCCGGCATGATTCAGAGCATCGCCGAGCAGACCAATCTGCTGGCGCTCAACGCCGCGATCGAAGCCGCGCGTGCCGGTGAGCAGGGTAGGGGATTCGCTGTCGTGGCGGACGAGGTGCGTGCGCTGGCCAGCAAGACCCGCGATTCCACCCAGCAGATCCAGGCCATCATCCAGTCGTTGACGAGCAAGGCCGACGAAGCGGTCGCTATCGCCCAGGTCGGTGACAAGGAGGCGACCCAGGGATTGGCGCAGGTCATCGAAGCGCAGCAAGCACTGCAGGGCATCGCGACGCGGTCAATCGCATCACCGGAATGAGCCAGCAGATGGCTGCTGCGGCCGACGAGCAGGCCCACGTGGCCGAGGACATCGCCCGCCAGGTCACCAACATCGCCGTTACCACCGACAGCAACGTGAGCAAGGCGGAGCTGACCATGCAGCGTGGCCGCGAGCTGGAGGGCGCCGCGCGTGGCTTGCGTGCGCTGGTCGAGCGCTTCAACCGCTGAGCGCATGCCCGCAAACAAAAAAGCCCGGCCAATGGCCGGGCTTTTTTGCGGTACCGCTTATCGTCGAGTTACTGCACTTCGACGGCCAGGCTCTCGGCGATCTTCTTCTGCCAGATTTGCGGGCCCGTGGTGTGAACCGACTCGCCGTTGGTGTCGACCGCCACGGTCACCGGCATGTCCTTCACGTCGAACTCGTAGATCGCTTCCATGCCCAGCTCCGGGAAGGCGATGGTCTTCGACGCCTTGATCGCCTGGGCGACCAGATAGGCGGCGCCACCGACCGCCATCAGGTACACGGCCTTGTTGTCCTTGATCGCCTCGATGGCAATCGGGCCGCGCTCGGACTTGCCGATCATGCCCAGCAGGCCCGTGCTTTCCAGGATCTGGCGGGTGAATTTGTCCATGCGGGTGGCGGTGGTGGGGCCGGCCGGGCCGACCACTTCATCGCCGACCGGATCGACCGGGCCGACGTAGTAGATGAAGCGGCCCTTGAGGTCCACTGGCAGCTCTTCGCCCTTGTTCAGCATGTCCACCATGCGCTTGTGGGCGGCGTCGCGGCCGGTGAGCATCTTGCCGTTGAGCAGCAGCGTCTCGCCCGGCTTCCAGCTCAGCACTTCTTCCGGGGTGACGGTGTCGAGGTTGACGCGACGGGCGCTCGGGCCGGCTTCCCAGACGATTTCCGGGTAGGCGTCCAGCGGCGGTGCCTCGAGGCTGGCCGGGCCGGAACCGTCGAGCACGAAGTGCGCATGGCGGGTGGCCGCGCAGTTGGGGATCATGCACACCGGCAGCGAGGCGGCGTGGGTCGGGTAATCCATGATCTTCACGTCGAGGACCGTGGTCAGACCGCCCAGGCCCTGGGCACCGATGCCCAGCTGATTGACCTTCTCGAACAGCTCAAGACGCAGCTCTTCGATGCGGTTCTGCGGGCCGCGGGCCTTCAGCTCGTGGATGTCGATCGGGTCCATCAGGACTTCCTTGGCCATCACGGCGGCTTTCTCCGCAGTACCGCCGATACCGATGCCGAGCATGCCCGGCGGGCACCAGCCGGCGCCCATGGTCGGCACGGTCTTCAGCACCCAGTCGACGATGGAGTCGGACGGGTTGAGCATGGCCATCTTCGACTTGTTTTCCGAACCGCCACCCTTGGCCGCCACGTCCACCTCGACCTTGTCGCCGGGGGACGATGGAGTAGTGGATGACCGCCGGGGTGTTGTCCTTGGTGTTTTTTGCGGGAACCTGCCGGGTCGGCAAGGATCGAAGCACGCAGCACGTTCTCGGGCAGGTTGTAGGCACGACGAACGCCTTCGTTGATCATGTCGTCCAGGCTCATGGTGGCGCCATCCCAGCGCACATCCATGCCCACACGGACGAATACCGTGACGATCCCGGTGTCCTGGCAGATCGGGCGATGACCGGTTGCGCACATCCGTGAGTTGATCAGAATCTGGGCCATGGAATCGCGGGCTGCCGGCGACTCTTCGCGCAGGTAGGCTTCATGCATCGCCTGAATGAAGTCCACGGGGTGGTAGTAGGAGATGAACTGCAAAGCGTCGGCAACGCTTTGTATCAGGTCGTCTTGCTTGATCACGGTCATGCAGCGCGTCCTCTTGGCGGGGCGGAAACAGCGCGTATCGAGAAAAAACGACCGACACGCCCAGGTAAAAAATGCGCGGCAGTATAACCTGCTGCCGGGCAGGGTACACAGACGGACCAAAGGTGAAGGGATGCAGGACGCAAGGACCAGCCGTTGGAAAACGCCGACCGCGACGCAATGCCGATGCCGACGGCAGGCAAGGCCGCCTACCGTGCACCCAGGTGCTCGACGGGCCCATCATGCGCCGCTGCCGTTGGTCGCGAACGGTAGCGATCATCCGCAGTTCCGTAGGCAATTGCAGAAGTTGAGCGTAGAGTGTGTCGAATTGCCACTATGGGAAGGATTCCATGCGCGCGATTCCTGAAGACTCCGAGCAGCAAGCGCTTCAGCTGCTGGTGCTCAAGCGTTTCGGCATGGCGGCCGGAACCTATGCATTAGCGCTGCTGCTGACCTGGATAACGGTCTTTGGTGGCTATTACCAGGCGCCAGTCGACACCGCGGTGATCGGCTCGCTGATGATCGTCGTCAGCCAGCTCGTGTTCTTCTGGATTTTCTACCGCGGCCATAACCTGCGCTTTCGCGATCCGAGCCTTACCGAACCCCAGGTGCTGGTCGGCCTCGCCTGGCTCACTTTTTTCCTCTACAACCTCGGCACCGAGCGCGGTTCGCTGATGGTGCTCTACGTCCTCGTGCTCATGTTCGCGGTGTTTCTGCCGCCCAAGATATTCGCGCGCTACGCGGTGTTGGCCTTCTGCAGCTTCGTCGGCGTTTCGCTCGGTGATCTCTCGCTGAATGGACCGGACGAGCCGCAGGCCTTGCTTTTGCAGGCGTCCGTGCTGCTGGTGACGCTGGTCTGGATGTGCCTGTTCGTGGGCTACGTCTACAAGCTTCGTCAACGCATGCGCCAGCGGCGCTACGCCCTGCAGGCGCATCAGGAAACACTGCGCGGGATGATGCGCCAACTGGAGGATCTCGCTTCGACGGACGAGCTGACCGGCCTGTACAACCGCCGTCATTTCATCAACAAGGCCGAAGCGGAGCTGAACCGTCTGCGCCCCGGTCATTATTCCGGGCTCGCGCTGATCGACCTCGATCATTTCAAGCGAATCAATGATGTCTACGGCCATGCAACCGGCGATCGCATCCTGCAGACGTTCGCCTCGGTGGCGCGCTCGTGCCTGCGCGACGACGACGTACTCGCGCGATACGGTGGCGAAGAGTTCGTCCTCTTGTTGCCGGGTACCGACGCCGAACGCTTCCATGCCTGCTGCGAGCGGCTGCGCGAGGCCTTCGCCAATGCCCAACCGCTCGATATCCAACTGCAGCCTGGCCAGCTGAGCCTGTCGGTCGGCCTGACCTTGCTCAGCGCCAACGACAGCCTCGACGACTCGCTGCAGCGGGCGGACGAGGCGCTCTACCGCGCCAAGCACAAAGGTCGCAATCGCTGCGAGGCCAGTTGGGTCACGGTCGATGCCTGAAATCACCTGCAACGACCGTCACTGGACGGTGCCTGCCGGCCGCAATCTGCTCGACGAGCTGAATGCGGCCGGTTTTGCTGTTCCGTTCAGTTGCCGGGCGGGCAGCTGCCAGGCCTGCCTCGTGCGTTGCATCGAAGGCGAGCCCCTGGATGCCAGACCTGAGGCGCTGCCGGCGACACGGCGGGCGCAGGGTTGGCGACTGGCTTGTCAGTGTCGAATCGTCTCGGACCTGCATGTCGCGACCTACGATCCAGCCCGGGAGGCTATTCCCGCCGACGTGCACGCCGTGGAGTGGCTGGCCGGTCAGGTATTGCGCCTGCAACTGATACCCCAGCGGCCGATCCGCTATCGCGCCGGACAGCATGCGCTGCTGTGGAACGCGGCGGGTGTTGCGCGGCCCTATTCGCTGGCCAGTCTGCCGGGAGAGGACGTCGGGCTTGAACTGCACATCGATTGCAGCCGGCCTGGTGCGTTCGCCGACTCGGCCCGGGCGTTGCGGCCGGGCGATCAGCTGCGCTTGGGCGCATTGCATGAAGGGGGCCTGTACTACGAGCCGGACTGGCAGAGTCGCCCACTGCTCATGCTGGCGGCCGGTACCGGGCTGGCGCCCTTGTGGGGCTTGTTGCGCGAGGCGTTGCGCCAGGGCCATGAAGCGCCCATCCGGCTGATCCATGTGGCCTCGGGTGAATCCTATCTCCGTGCAGCGCTGGAACAGTTGGCGGCGCGACACGGCACGCTCGACGTCGAGTTGGTGCAGGGCCAGGCGTCGATGGAGGCCTGCCTGCGCAGCCTGCGTCTGCGTTCGCGTCAGGAGATTGCCCTGGTGTGCGGGCGCGAGGCGTTCGTGGAAGCTTCAAGCAGGCGGCTGTTCCTGGCGGGCTTGCCGCGCGGTCAGCTCTTGAGCGATACCTTCGTCAGCCGCCACACCGACGACTGACGAACGAGCAGGCGCCCCTGGTCAGGCGAGAGAGTCGCCGACGCGCAGGATCTTCATCGTGTTGGTACCGCCCGTGCCGTGGTAGGTATCCCCCTTGGTCAGGATCACCCAGTCACCGATGCTGACGATGTTGCGTTGCAGCAATTCGTCGACAGCCGCCTGGCTGACCTTGTCTGCCGGCAGGGCGGCCGGATCGAAGGGAATGGTCTGCACGCCGCGGAACATGGCAACCCGAGCCTGGGTTTCGCGATGCGGAGAGAAGGCGAAGATAGGCACCGAGGAACGGATGCGCGACATGATCAGCGGGGTATAGCCGCTTTCGGTCAGGCTGATGATCGCCTTGACGCCAGGGAAGTGGTTGGCCGTGTACATCGCGGCCAGCGCGGTGCTCTCGTCACTGCGCTCGAAGCGCTGCCCGAGGCGATGGCCGGACTTGATGCTGGTCGGGTGCTTCTCCGCGCCGCAGCAGACCCGCGCCATGGCCTTGATCGCCTCGACCGGGTATTCACCGGCCGCGCTTTCGGCCGACAGCATCACGGCATCGGTGTAGTCGAGCACGGCGTTGGCTACATCGGACACTTCGGCGCGGGTGGGCATGGGGTTCTGGATCATCGACTCCATCATCTGGGTCGCGGTGATCACCACTTTATTGTTGCGACGGGCGTGCAGAATGATCTTCTTCTGGATGCCGACCAGCTCTGCGTCACCGATTTCCACGCCCAGGTCGCCTCGCGCAACCATCACGCCATCACTGGCGCGGATCAGACCGTCCAAGGCTTCGTCGTCAGCCACCGCCTCGGCGCGCTCGATCTTGGCGATCAGCCAGGCGTTGGAGCCGGCTTCGTCGCGCAGGCGGCGGGCCAGTTCCATGTCGGCGGCATCGCGGGGGAAGGAGACGGCCAGGTAATCGAGGTTCATGTCCGCGGCGAGCTTGATGTCGGCCTTGTCCTTGGCGGTCAGGGCTGGTGCGGTCAGACCGCCGCCGCGGCGGTTGATGCCCTTGTTGTCCGAAAGCGGGCCGCCGATCAGCACGGTGCAGTGCAGCTCGTCGGCGGTAGCGTTGTCGACGCGCATGACCACACGGCCGTCGTCGAGCAGCAGTTCATCGCCAATGGCGCAGTCCTTGACCAGATCGGGGTAATCAATGCCAACCACTTCCTGGGATACCGGCGTCGCGCGGATGGGTCACGGAGAAGCGAAAGCTGTCGCCCTCGGCCAGCTCGATGCGCTTGTTGGCGAACTTGGCGATGCGGATCTTCGGGCCCTGCAGGTCGCCGAGCAGCGCGACGAAGCGTCCGTGCTTGGCGGCGATATCCCGTACCAGTTGCGCTCGAGCGCGGTGCTCGTCCGGTCCGCCATGGGAGAAGTTCAGGCGGGCAACGTCGAGCCCGGCGAGGATCATCTTTTCCAGCACTTCCGGCGAGCTACTGGCCGGGCCCAGGGTGGCGACGATTTTGGTACGGCGCGAGATCATGCAAAGGCTCCTGTTCAAGAATGGGCCGGAGGCTACTATGCCGGACGGCTGTAGTCATCGTCGGTCTTCACTACTCTTTACCTTGGCCTGGACACTGGCGAGTCGCCCGGTGGCACTGCAGTTTTTTCATCAACGGTCGATACACGGGCCATCGGAGGATCTCACCCATGCGCACCTTGTTCATCATCGTTCTGGCCACCCTCAGCGTCGGTTGCAGCAGCCGCAGCGCGCTCGACCGACACCTCGATAACGCCTACAAACAGTACGAACTGGGCAACTGCGACCAGGTCATGCTGGAGCTGTCCCAGGCCGAGCGGCGCAGCCGCCCGCGTGACAATCTGCAACCGGAGATTTCGCTGCTGCGCGGCCAGTGCCTGGAGCGCCAAGGCCTGTTCGTCGATGCGGTGGAAACCTATCGGTTCATCGGGTCACGTTATCCCGCGAGTGAATATGCGTTTCGTGGGCGTGCCAGGCTGGAGACGTTACGCCAGTTGGGGCACTATCAACCCGAGGACGGGTGGTCACCACCGCCGTCAAACCCTGAAATGGGCCGGCCCATGGCCGGTCGGGAAGGAACCCATGCACCGAATGCTGATGCTGTTGGCCGGGCTGTCGTTTACACCCTTGTCGGGCGCCGAGATCTACCGCTGGGTCGACCCGCAGGGAAACGTGCATTTCGAGTCCCGCCCACGTCCGGGCGCCGAGCTGGTCGATGTGCGTCCCCAGGTCGTCGAGCGCGACGAGGCAACGCGCGAGCGCGAAGCGCGCACCGAGCGCTTCTTCGAGGCGCGACGTGACGAGCAGGCCGCGGCCGAGCGGCTGGCTGGCGAACGGCAGCGCGAACGGCGCCAGCTGTGCGGTCGGCTGAATGAGGAGCTGGCTTTGCTCAACCGGGGCGGGCGCTATTTCCGCGTCGATGCAAAGGGTGAGCGTGTCTACTACAGTGAGGATGAGTTAGGGGCGGCGCGGCGGCAGTTGGCCAGTCGTATTAGTCAGAACTGCAGCTGAGTGGCCGGAACGGCGGCAGTGTAGACACTTGGTGGCAGGCCCGGAACGATGAACATGCTCAACCAGCGCAGCATCCAGCGACACCAGTTGCCCTATTACCTGAACGTTTTCAACCGTTATACCGACAAGCCGCTGGGCTTCATCGGCAACCTGTCCGAAGGCGGCCTGATGCTCATCAGCCCCTACCCGATGATGACCGATGTTCGTTTCGACATGCGCCTGAAGATACCGGGGCAGCACGGCCAGCTGCGCTGCGTGGATTTCAGCGCGACCTGCCTTTGGTCGCGCGAGGACGTCACACCGGGCAGCTTCGATTCGGGTTTCGCGCTGATCTCACCGCCGGCGGAGATCCGCGACATGATAGACGCGCTGCATCACTATTTCAGCTTCCGCCCGATCCAGCAGATCCCGCCGGCGCGTCTGCCGCGGACCGACCCGCCAACCCACCGGGTCGATCAGGACCGCTGCCACGGAACCTGACGTTCTTGCTCGCTTACAGCACACCGCCTTTCTTCCACGCGAGGTAGCGGCTGATCAAGGCTGGGCCGAGCTCCTCGGGGCGCGCGTCGAGCACGGGTATTCCCTGCGCCGCCAGCCGTTCGTGCAGACGATCCCGGGCGTCGAGGTAAGCGATCGCACCGCCATAGTCCAGCGCCTCGGCGAAGCCCTCGACGGGGTGCTGGCGCAGTTCGTCGAGCACCTTCTCTCGCAGGCTCACCACCAGGACGCGATGACGCCGGGACAATTGCCGCACGGCACCAAGCAGGTTTTCGTCGTCTTCGTCGCGCAGGTTGCTGATGATCACCACCAGCGCGCGGCGCTTCTGTCGTCCGAGCAGTGCGGCGGCGGCTTGCTCGTAGTCGGCGGGCAGTTGGCTGTTCTCCAGGTCATAGACGCCGTTGAGCAGCGTCGTCAGCTGAGCCTGGCCCTTGGCCGGCGCGATGAAGCGCTCCTGTGGCGTGGCGAAAGCCTGGCATCCGATGGCATCTCCCTGGCGCAACGCGACGTAACTCAGCAGCAGCGTCGCGTTCAGAGCGTGATCGAAGTGCGACAGCGCATCATCCTGGCTGCGCATCCGTCGGCCGCAATCGAGCAGGAGCAGCAATTGCTGGTCCCGCTCGTCCTGATATTCGCGCACGATCAGGGTCCGTTTGCGGGCGGTGGCCTTCCAGTCGATCTGCCGGGTGGTGTCACCTTCGCGGAACTCGCGTAGCTGGTGGAAATCCAGGCCCAGCCCGCGGCGTGGCTGCTGGCGGATTCCCAGGCGGTTCAGCCAGCTGTCGACGGCCATCAGCGGTGCGCCATGCAGGCGGGTGAAGTCGGGGTACACGCGGGTTTCCGATACCAGTGCCAAGGCTCTGCGCTGACGCCAGAATCGCCAGCGGCTGTAGAGGCGCACCTCGCACGCTTCGAAACGATGAGCGCCGCGGCGCTGAGGGCAGAGTTGATAGACGATCCGCCCGCGCTGGCCGGGCAGCAGGCTGACCTGTTGCGGCAGTGATTGGCAGAGAAAGGCTGAGGGCACATGATCGAATACGTCCAGCAGCAAGGGGCCTCGGTCGGCGTGCCGAGTTCGAGCTGCACGTCATGCCAGCGGCCCAACGCGAGGTTGGTCGGCAGTGTCCGGCGGGCCGTCGGTGAGGGCAGGCGCCGTAGTGCACGGCCATCCAGGGTGGCGAACAGCGCCAGGCACAGCAGCAGTCCCCACCAGGCGGCGCTGATGATGTCTGGCAGCGCATGTCCGAGTGCGTCCAGTACACCCATGAAAAGGCCCAAGGCGAAGAGGGCGCCGACGGCCTGTATCAGCTTTCGGAGGGCGTCATCGTGAGCGCTGCCTGAGGGTCGCGGTCACAGGCGTGGCGCCGGGACCTGGTCGAGCAGCTGCGACAGCACCTGATCCACCGAGGTACCCTCGATGTCGAGTTCCGGCGATAGCCTGACCCGGTGCCGCAGCACGGCCAGGGCACAACCCTTGATGTCGTCCGGAATGACGAAATCCGCGCCGCGCAATAGCGCCCTGGCCCTTCCGCAGCGCACCAGAGCGATGGAAGCCCGTGGGCCGGCGCCGAGCGACAAGCCTGGCCAGTCGCGGGTGGCCCTGGCCAGACGTACCGCATAGTCGAGCACCTGATCATCGACCGTCAGTTCGCTGGCGATCTTCTGCAGCGCTTGCACGTCCTTCGCTTGCAGGATGACGCGAAGGCCGCTGACCTCGATGATGTCGGCGCGTGCCGAGCGCGTCGCCTGGCGCACCAGTTGCTGCTCTTCGTCGGCCCGTGGGTAGTCCATGCGTAGCATCAGCATGAAGCGGTCCAGCTCAGCCTCGGGCAACGGATAGGTGCCCTCCTGCTCGATGGGATTTTGTGTCGCCATGACCAGAAAGGGCTGCGGCGCCGCGAGCGCACGGCCTTCGAGCGTCACCTGGCGTTCCTGCATCACCTCAAGCAAGGCGGCCTGGGTTTTTGCCGGGGCGCGGTTGATCTCGTCGGCGAGCAGCAGGTTGGTGAACACCGGCCCTTTGCGCAGCTTGAACTGTTCGCTGGCCAGGTCGTAGACCGCGTGGCCCGTGATGTCGCTGGGCATGAGGTCAGGGGTGAACTGAATGCGTGCGAACTCGCCACCGAAGCAGCGGGCCAGCGCTCGGACCAGGAGGGTCTTGCCCAGACCCGGCACGCCCTCGACCAGAACATGGCCGGCTGCGACAAGTGCGGTGAGGACGCCGTCGACGACTTCATGCTGACCGATGACGGCCTTGTGCAATTCGTGGCGCAGGGCCTGCACCAGCTGACTGGCGCGTTCGCGCTGGCTGCTGGGATTGGCAGCCGGTTGTGGTTCGCCTGTGGCTTCGCTCATAGAGAGTTCCTGATGCGTTGCAGGTAGGTGACCTGACGGGTGAATTCAGCAGCACCGAGCGCCTTGGCAGGGCGGCTCAGGGCTTGTTCGATGTATTGGGTGGGCAGCTGGCAGAGCGCGGCCAGGCGCTGGTACTGCTGGTCGCGAGGCAACTGGTCGAAACCGGGATGGCGGGATCGAATGCGGCGATGGACGTCGGCCTGGAGGGTCTCGAGCAGGTGGTTTGGTCCGGCCCGTCGGTAAAGGAAATCGGCGCTGGCCCGCAGATGCTCCTGTAGCCGACGCCTGCTGCGATCATTCGTCTCGATCAGTGGACCGTGCCGTTGCCCGACATGCCAGGCGCCCAGCAGCACCATGATGAGCAGGGCCGCGAGCGCTTCGGGAAAATGGCGCATCACGAGCCGGAGCAGGCTGTCCTGTTCCGTGTCGTAGGCCAGCTGAACATCCCGATCCTGGGTCAGGTACCAGAGCAGCCAGGCGTGATCGTATTGACCGATCTGCGCGTTCTGCCAGATCCAGGCGTCCGTTAGCGCAGTGATCAGGCCCTGACCATGCCGCAGCTGCAGCATGTGCGTGGCATCGTCGCTGTTGGCCCAGGCGTGGGCGCGGTGGCCGGCATCGTAAAGGTGGAAACCTGTGTCGAAGGCGAGAAAGGCAGGTGCATCTTCGTTTTCCAGGTACAGGCGGGTCAGTCGCGGCTGCGGGGCGCGCTGCTCGGTGGCCGTGTCTCGCGCGGTGGGGTCGGCTGCTGTCTCGTGCTGTTGCAATTCCAGCGCGTCGAGCAGCAGGTCGCCGCTGCGCTCGGTTGTTTCGTCCCAGATTTGCTCGGCGACAAAGACCAGATGTCCACCCTCGGCAACCCAGTCCAACAGCCGTTCCGTCTGCGTCGGCGTCATTTCGCTGCGGTCGCCGAGCATCAGCAGCACCTGGCTGGATGGGTGCCCTTCGGGCTGGCGCTCAAGCCCGGAGGTTCGTGCGACCTGACGACCCTGCGCGATGAGGAACTGCCGTGCCGCCAGATAGGGATCGGCCGCGACCTCCGGCGCCGGGCCGTGTTCGACGACTTCTTCATAGGGGGTGGCCTTGCTTGCCAGGTAGGCCAGCAAGAGGCCGATCAGTACGACCAGCGAAGCGAGGAGCAGGGTCAGCCGGCGGCTCATGACGCGCCTCTCTCGAACAGCTCGCGCCAGCGTTGGCAGAGCGCGGCTGTCGTATCGTCAGCCGGCAGGTGGTGCCCATAGGCCAGTGCGAGCCAATGACCGGTGACGGCCTCGACGTACGCCTGCAATTGCGGTGTCTCCTGGCGGGTCAGGGCAAGCACTTCATTCTCGGTATGTGCTTCCCGCAAGGGCAGTTGCCGGTCATGCAGCAGTCGGCTGAGGAGTGCCCGGTACAGCAGCCCCAGCGCTTCGCGCGGTTTGTCGGCCCATAGCCGTTCCACGGTAGCGGCTATGTCGTCGGGCAACTGCTCGGGTGTCAGGTCCAGGCCGAACAGCTGGACGGGTTGGGCCTGTCGTGACGTGCGAGAGGGCGGCGCAGCCGGCCGACGTGAAGGGTGATCCAGCTGCGGTAGCGCCACAGCGCAAAGGCGATCAGGGCGAACAGCGCACACCACAGCAGTACCTCGACGACCCGTGTGAGGTTGTCCAGGCTGTGTCCGGCGTTGTCGCTGCGCAACAGCGATTCAAGCAGGCGTTGCAGCCAGCCCGGTGCCTGTTCGGTGTCGTCGTCGCCGAAGCGCCAACGGGTCACCGTTTCTCGATTGCGAAAGGGAGGCTTGTCGAGCAGGGCATGAATCTGTTCGCTCGCTGCCTGACTGGTCAACGATTGGTTGAGCAGGCGCTCGTCCTTGGGATCTGCTGGCATTGGCGCCGGTTGCACGGAGTCGCGTGGTCCAGGCGGCGCCTCGGCATTGGCCTGTTCGGCAGGGCCGAAGACAAGAAAGAGGCTGAGGCCGAGCGCCAGCATCGGCAGCACCGGTTGCAGGCGTTCGCGCAACCGGCGGAAGTTCAATTCGATGTCCCAGGCTTCCAGCACCGTGCGCCGATTCAGGTAAAGACTGAACCCACAGGCGACGTAGATCGGTTCCCAGACAATGAGAACCAAGGCGTAAAGCAGGTTGGAGAGGTGCTCGGCCCACAGCCATTGCTGACTCGCGCCGATCAGGTCCTGCCAGTTCCAGTCCGCGAGCATCTGCGCTGGGATCAACAGGTAGAGCAAGGCGAGCAAACCCAGCGAAAGGGCGCCCTCCAGATGCATGCCGACGATCGTCAGCCAGCTCGCGGTGCCACTGCTGCGCTGCCCGAGCACGGCCAGACGGCGCTTGCGTGCCGGGCCCGACAGACCCTCGAGCTGCAGCACGGGCAGATCGAAACTGCGTGTCAGGCTGAAGCGCCGCCAAGTCAGGCTGGCGAACCATTGGGGGCGAAGGAGGCCCGGCAATGCCTTGGCGCAGCGCCTCAGTGTCGGGGTATCTCCAAACAGCGAGCTTGACAGGATATACAGCGGCAGGCGTTCGAACAGCGGTTTAAGCCACCAGAACACCAGCAGCGATAGCGTCGGATAGCGCCACAGCGCCAGCGTCAGGGCCGCGAAAACCGGCAGCGTCAGCAGGGCCCAACTGAGCGCCAGCAGGCCGATCTGCCTCCGGGCGAGAAGAATACCGAGGTCCAGTGCCTCCCAGGCACTGCGGGGGCGGATCGCCAGATTGATGTCACTCAGGCGCATGTTGCGTCCTGCCGCTCAGCATCAGATACAGGCCGACCGACAGCCAGAGGGCTGTTCCGACAGCATATTTCACGGCAGGGCTGGCGAAGGTCATCGACGACCAGTACGCCTCGATGAAGGCTGCGATGAACAGCAAGAAGGTCGCGCCAGCGATCAGCCGAATCGCGGGATGGGCGGCAAGTCGCAAGGCGTCGGCGCGGCGGTGACGGCCCGGCGCAACCAGGGCGGCCCCGAGCCGCAACCCGGCAGCTCCGGCCAGCGTGATTGCTGTCAGTTCGAATGCGCCATGGCCGATGACGAACGACCAGAACGGCTGGTGATAGCCGATACCGGTCAGGTGCCCTGCGACGGCGCCGATCACCAGTCCGTTGAAGATCAGATAGAACAGGCTGCCCAGTCCGAACAGCAGGCCGCCGGCGAATGTCTGGAAAGCGATGCCGATGTTGTTCATCACGTAATAGCCGAACATCACCCAGTCGTCGCCGGAACTGCGCTCGCCGAACCGGCCGAGGCGGCTGGCGTCCGGATCGTACATGGCCTCCATCTCGCGGACCTGCTCCGGGCCGATCACGCTGTAAACCAGGTCCGGATAGGCCAGCACCAGCGCGCCCATGCCGATCAGGCACAGGTAGAAGGCTAGGCTCGACGCCAGTACATAGCGCCATTCGGCGCGCACGAGCCGGCCAAAACCGCCCAGCAGAAAGCCGAGCACGCGGCTGGCCAGCGGGCTGCGATGACGGTAGAGCTGTTGATGACCACGCTGGGCCAGCTGCTGCAAATGTTCCGTGGCGTGAGGGCTGTAGCCGCGTGCGCGAGCCAGCGCCAGGTGGTGGCAGACGCGCCGATAGGCGGCGGGAAAGTCCGCTAGTCCTAGGGCCTGTCGGGCCTTGCCCTGTTCGAGGGCGTGCAGGGTGTCGTCGAAAGCTTGCCACTCATGCTGGTGCAACTGTTCGAACCGGCTCTGCTTCATGGCTGCCCCATCAGCCCGCGGGCGATGCCGTTGATTCGGGCTTCGGCTCGCTCGGGTGGCACGGCCAGCGGTTCGGCGATCAGTCCGGCCAGCTCCTGACGGCGCTCACCCGAGAGGCCGGCCTGGCGCTCGGCGAAGCTGATCAGTGCCTGTTGCTCGCTTTGGCTCAGGGAAACGGGGCCGGCTGGCTTTCCGCTGCCGGTAACTGGGGGCGCTCGAGCTTGCGTTCGCTGTAGACGACCAGCGTGCCCGCCGCCAGATCGCCCAGCCGTTTGAAGGCGGGGTGCCAGAGGCAGGACAGCGCGCCGAGAAAATAGCCGAAGGGCAGCAGATCGACAAAACGCAGCAGGTTGCGCGTCAGCGACGAGGCCCAGCCGACCGGCGTGCCATCGTCATGCACGACCCGCAGTCCGAGCCAGCGCTTGCCAGGCGTACGGCCCTGGTACAGCACTTCGAAAAGGACCATGTACCACCACTGCACAAGAAAAAGCAGCAGTGCGCCGATGCCCAGCCCGAACTTGCCGAGCGCACCCAAGCCCAGCCCCAGGATCAGCACGATCGCGGCACGGATCGCCAGATCGATGGCGAACGCAATGGCCCGCGGGACCAGCCCTGCTGGACGAAGCAGCAGGTCGACTCCCTCCGGCGTTTCGACCCGGTAGCGGTTGTCGAGCAGCGGCTGAGCGTGATGGAAGGGTAGCAATGCGGTAACTCGCGGCGGGGGCGTGCGCAGATGCTATGCGTCTGTCGAGGGTTTGGGCAATCGCCGAGGGCGCATTCCAGTGTTCCGCACGCGGAGCATGGTTGAAACTTGTGAAGCGTGCCCCGGCGTCCTGGGCGAGATGTGTCCGAACCCGGTACAGAAGCCGCCCGGTGTCACCCGGTCAGCGCTAGACTGAACCCTCGCTCGACAAGGAGTTTTTCGTGACGCCCAGCATCTTCTGGTACGACTTCGAAACCACAGGTATTTCGCCGCGCTGCGATCGCCCGTTGCAGGTGGCCGGGATTCGCACCAATGAGGCGCTCGAGGAGGTCGGTGAGCCGCTGAATCTCTATTGCCGCCTCAGCGACGATATCCTGCCGCATCCCGCGGCGTGCCTGGTAACAGGCATCACGCCCGCCATACTGGCCGAAAATGGGATGCCCGAGTCGGCGTTCATCGAACGGTTGCACGCGGAGCTGGCACAACCGGGGACTTGTGGAGCCGGTTACAACACGTTGCGTTTTGACGACGAGGTGCTGCGTTACAGCCTGTACCGCAACTTTTACGATCCCTACGCGCGCGAATGGCAAGGCGGCAACAGCCGCTGGGATCTGATCGACCTTGTGCGCACCGCCTACGCGCTGCGTCCGGAGGGGTTGTGCTGGCCCGAGGAGGACGGCCGCGTCACGCTCAAGCTGGAGCGGCTGAGTGCCGCCAATGGCCTGGAGCACCTCCAGGCCCACGATGCGCTGTCCGATGTCCGAGCCACGATTGGCTTGGCCCGCCTGATTCGTGATCGCCAGCGACGGCTCTTTGATTATTTGTACCGTCTGCGTCGAAAGCAGGCCGTTATGGAACAGGTCCAACTGCTCAAGCCGATGGTCCATGTTTCGGGGCGTTTTTCAGCGGCCCGGCATTATCTGGCGGTCGTGCTTCCCCTGGCCTGGCACCCGCGCAATCGCAATGCCTTGATCGTCTGTGATCTCGGCGCTGAGTGCAGTCCGTTGTGGGACGAAGGTGGCGACGCACTCCGTGACCGTTTATATACCCGGCATGAGGACCTGGGTACGAAACATCCCGTGCCGTTGAAACTGCTGCATATAAACCGTTGCCCGGTAGTCGCGCCGCTGTCTGTATTGCGCCCGGCGGATATAGAGCGCCTCGGTCTCGATCTCGACGGCTGTGAACGCCGCGCGCAAGAGTTGCGTCGGCGCCAAGCGGAATGGCAGCCGAAACTGGCCGATATTTATCGGGATGAAACCTTCGCAGGAGTGGACGACCCTGAGCAGCAACTTTATGACGGCTTTATCGGTGATCGTGATAAAGGGCTTTGCGAGCAGGTTAGAACGCTCGGGCAACAATGCGCGGCATCGCTGCCTTTTGACGACCCGCGTTTGCCTGAGCTGCATTTCCGCTATCGCGCTCGAAACTACCCGGAAAGCCTGTCGGCCGAGGAAACTCGACGTTGGAAGGACTTCTGCCGTAAACGGCTTATGCTGGCCGAGTGGGGGCGCCCAACACCCTGGCGCAATTTGAAAACAGCCTAGTGCTGGCGCGAAACACAGCGTCACGAGAGCAAATCGCGCTTCTGGAACAATGGGCGGCACACGCTGCGCGCCTGCGTCGGCAATTCGACTGCCACTGATGAATCCATGAAATAAAAAAGCCATTCGGCCCGCCTGGGACCGAATGGCTCTGGATGACGCCTTACGCTTAGCCGAGCAGGGTGGCCCAGCTCTCGACTTCGTCGGAGCCCCACTGAGCCTTCCACTCTTTCAAGGTCTTGTGATTGCCGCCCTTGGTTTCAATCACTTCGCCGTTGTGGGGGTTCTTGTACTGTTTGACGCGGCGCGCACGCTTGGTAGCGGCGGGGGCCTTGGCCGTACGGGAAGGCTTGCTGTTACGGGCGTCGGGATCCAGCAGTGCAATGATGTCGCGAAGCGACTTCTGGTATTCACCCATCAACTCACGCAGCTTGCCCTCGAATTCAAGCTCTTTTTGAGCTTCTCGTCAGCGGACAGAGACTTCAGGCGTTCCTGAAGTTCCTTGATGGCTTCTTCGGTAGCGCGGTATTCATTGATCAGCGACATGTCACTTCCTTGGTATAGGTTGGAACGCAAGTGTTGACAATGATAGACAGGCAAATGAGGCAAGTAAATATAGCAATTGATAGATTGTTTGCCTGTTTGCACGCGTCGCCCCGCGAGAAAGTTAGGCTGGAAGAGTGTCGGCCAGTTGTGTCGCAAATCTTGTAAAACTTTACATGGCGGCGGCGCCTGGGGGCGTCCTGCTCGGCCGCCTCTTTAATACCTTATTGAAAGGACTAATCCCGCAATAATCGTAAGGCTGTGCGGGTTCGCCTGGCGCCATGTTCGCGGCCAAGCGAGCGAGGGCGGCCGGTTTATGGCCTGAATAATATGGTGGCGCTTTTACGCGCTGCGTTAGAATGCGCGCCTCTTTTTTACAGGCCGGAGTTTCCGTTAATGCGTACTTTCAGGCTGGTCATTGCCTGTCCCGATGGCGTTGGCATTGTTGCCAAGGTCAGTAATTTTCTGGCGACCTACAATGGCTGGATCACCGAAGCCAATCACCATTCCGATCATCAGAGCGGTTGGTTCTTCATGCGCCACGAAATCCGCGCAGACTCGCTGCCATTCGATCTGGATGGTTTTCGTCAGGCGTTTTCGCCTATAGCCCGCGAGTTTTCCATGGAGTGGCGCATCACCGATTCCGAGCAGCGCAAGCGTGTCGTGTTGATGGCCAGCCGGGAGTCGCATTGCCTCGCGGACCTGCTGCACCGTTGGCACAGCAGCGAGTTGGACTGCGAGATTCCTTGTGTGATTTCCAATCATGAAGACCTGCGAAGTATGGTCGAGTGGCACGGCATTCCTTATTTCCATGTGCCTGTCGAGCCCGGACGCAAGCAAGAGGCGTTTGCCGAAGTGACCCGGCTGGTGCGCGAACAGCGTGCCGACGTCATTGTGCTGGCTCGCTACATGCAGATTCTGCCGTCCGAGCTGTGCGACGAGTTCGCGCAGCGGGTAATCAATATCCACCACAGCTTCCTGCCTTCGTTCGTTGGGGCAAAGCCCTACCATCAGGCGTCGCTGCGGGGCGTCAAGCTGATCGGCGCCACCTGCCACTACGTCACCGAGGAGCTGGACGCCGGCCCGATCATCGAGCAGGACGTGGTACGCGTCAGCCATCGCGATAGCGTCGAGGACATGGTTCGTCTGGGCAAGGACGTGGAAAAGATGGTGCTGTCACGCGGTTTGCGCTATCACCTGGAAGAGCGTGTGCTGGTGCACAGCAATAAGACCATGGTGTTCAACTGATAGCGACCCGGAGCCGGACATGAACGATCCGCGAGACAGGGGCACGGCGGTCGCACCGCCGATCATCGGCAGCGGCTGTACGCAGCGCTACGACCCGGAAGCCATGGCGCCGGAAGCCGGAACATCGTTCCCGGAGGCGCGCCGGCTCTGGCTCCGCTTGCAGGCCGAGGCGCAAGAAGATGCCGGCTTCGCGAAGCCCGATGCTTCGCAGTGATTGCTGGCCTGCCGAAACTGAACAATGCCTGCGCAGGCCTGGAGGTGCTGATGGAACAAAACGATAGGTTGGTGCTAGGGGCGGACGAGTCGGGTCGTTCCATTGGTCACCCTTGCGTCTGGCCAATCGCCACGGTCTGATCGCGGGCGCGACGGGCACGGGTAAGACCGTTACGTTGCAGCGTCTAGCCGAGCAGTTCAGCGATGCCGGCGTGGCCGTCTTCGCCGCGGACATCAAGGGAGACTTGTGTGGGCTGGCTGCCGCGGGCACGCCAAGTGGCAAGATCGCCGAGCGCATCGCCAGCATGTCCTGGCTGAATCATCGTCCCCAAGCCTATCCCGTCACGCTGTGGGACGTTCAGGGTGTGAGCGGCCATCCGCTGCGAACGACGCTCACCGAAATGGGGCCGCTGCTGCTGGGAAATCTGCTCGAGCTGAGCGACAGCCAGCAGGCCGCGCTTTCGCCGCATTCAAGGTCGCCGATCGCGAAGCCCTACTGCTATTGGATCTCAAAGACCTCAAGGCCCTGCTCAACCACCTGCGAACGCATCCCGAACTTCTCGGCGAGGACGCGGCGCTACTCAACGGCAGTTCGGCGCAAGCGTTGCTCCGGCGTCTGGCGACACTTGAGCAGCAGGGGGCCGAAGCGCTTTTCGGCGAGCCCGCACTTGAGCTTGGCGATGTGCTGCGGCCTGATGCGGATGGGCACGGACGGATACACCTGCTTGATGCCAGCCGTCTGGTTCACGAGGCGCCGAAGGTTTACGCGACCTTCCTCCTCTGGTTGCTAGCCGAGCTGTTCGAACAGTTGCCCGAGCGAGGGGACGCGGATCGACCACTGTTGGCGCTGTTCTTCGACGAGGCGCACCTGCTATTCAACGATACGCCTAAAGCGTTACAGGACCGTCTGGTACAGGTCGTGCGCTTGATCCGCTCCAAGGGGGTAGGGGTGTACTTCGTTACGCAGTCGCCCTCCGACCTGCCCGACGAAATCCTGGCTCAGCTGGGCTTGCGGATACAGCATGGCCTGCGTGCCTATACGGTGCGCGAGCAGAAGGCGCTGCGCGCGGTCGCCGATGGGTTCCGCTCCAATCCGGCATTTACTTCGCTCGACGTATTGGTCGACCTGGGCATAGGCGAGGCCTTGCTTGGCGGGCTCGAAGATAACGGCACGCCTGCCATGGTGCAGCGGGTTGCGATCGCACCGCCGCAATCTCGCGTGGGCCCCTTGAGCGACCAGGAGCGTCAGGCGGTGGTTACGGCCTCGCCGCTCCGCGCGCAGTACGACAAGGCGGTTGATCGCGAGTCGGCGTACGAGATCCTCATGGCGCGTGCAAGCCAGGCCTCGAACGAAGAAACCCGGGCGCGAAAGGTACAGTCCAGTGCCCCTGGCGATGCGCTGGGTGATCTGGCGGGACGTGTGCTCAAAAGCGCCGTGCAACAAGCGGCCAATCAGCTCGGACGTCAGTTGGTGCGCGGTCTGATGGGGTCGTTGTTAGGAAAGAAGCGCTAGCTCGGTCGGAGGTGACGGGATCACTGCGCGACTGATCTGGCATGACAGCCACTACAGCGTTTCGGATTCGGGCGTCGGTGGCGCCAGCTCCTTTTCTATTTTCTGGAGTTCTTGCTGAAACACCTGCTCTTGCACGGTGGGTTTCTTGCGCCAGGGTTTGCGTTCCGGTTCGGGCTGCGCGGCGTACGTCGTGATTTCACCGCCATAAATGGCTTGGAAACGGGTGGCCTGTCGTTCGAGTTCGGCACGAAGTTCTTCTTTTGTCACGCGATGAGTGATCCTTTGGTGCGGATTGAAGTTGTCGGAACCATTTGCTGCTGACGTTGAACGGCAGCGTGCTCCGTACCGGTTATGTATGGGATGAGGTGCGTTATTGCAAGTCTTCTCGATCCATTATGATCTGAGTTAGGAGTTGCAGACCGTCAACAATGCAAAGCGCATATAAGGGTTTGGCTACTAATAGCGCAAGTCATATCAGTTTATGGACGCGATAGCGTGCGCCTTGTTGCCTGCGTGACTTTCGATTGCCCAAAAAAAACGCGCCGAATTCAGCGCGTTTCTTTTAGGTGGAATAACAGTCAGCGAGCGGCGTGCTTTTCACCCTCCGGTGCCCGTCCGTAAACGTCGTCCAGCCGTTCGATGTCGTCTTCGCCCAGGTAGCTACCGGATTGAACTTCGATGATTTCCAGCGGAATCTTGCCCGGGTTGGCGAGACGGTGGATGGAAGTGACTGGAATGTAGGTCGACTGGTTCTCGGTCAGCAGGAAGGTCTTGTCATTGCAAGTAACTTGCGCGGTGCCGGAGACAACGATCCAGTGCTCGGCACGGTGGTGGTGCATCTGCAATGAAAGCTGCGCGCCGGGGTTCACACAGATGCGCTTGACCTGGAACCGGCCGCCCATGTCCACAGAGTCATACCAGCCCCAGGGGCGATAGACCGCGCAGTGGTTCTGCGTTTCGGAGCGCTTCATGCTGTCGAGCTTGTTGACCAGCTTCTTGACGTCCTGGACCTTGTCCTTGTGCGCAATCATGGTGGCGTCTTTGGTTTCGACGACAACGATGTTGTCCAGGCCCACCACAGTGACCAGTTTGCCGTTGCCGTGGACCAGGCAGTTGCGGCTGTCCTCGACGATGACGTCGCCGCGGGTCACGTTGCCATTTTCGTCCTTTTCCAGGACGTCCCAGAGCGAGGACCAGGAGCCCACGTCGCTCCAGCCGGCCGACATCGGAACGACGCAGGCCAGTTCGGTCTTTTCCATCACCGCGTAATCGATGGAGTTGTCTGGGCAGCAGGCAAAGGTGGCCGGGTCGATCAGGACTTCCTGGCCGTTCTTGGCGCTGCGCTCCAGGGCTACCCAGCAGGTGTCGTAAATATCCGGGTCATGCTTTTTCAGTTCATCTAGGAAGACGCTGGCGCGGAACAGGAACATGCCGCTGTTCCAATAGTAATCGCCAGAATTGACGTACTCCTGCGCACGCGCCTCGTCCGGCTTCTCGACGAACTGCGTGACGCGATTGACGCCCTCCGGCAGCCCGTTACGCCCTTCATGGTCACACTTGATATAGCCGTATCCGGTTTCCGGACTGGTGGCCGGGATACCGAACAGCACCATGCCACCGTTCTCAGCCGCGTTGGTCGCCAGGGCCAGCGAACGCTGGAAGGCCTTGTGGTCTTCGATAACGTGGTCGGCCGGCAGTACCAGTAGCAGTTCGTCTCGGCCGTCGGCCAGCAACTTCATCGCTGCCATGGCAATGGCAGGCGCCGTGTTACGGCCGAAGGGTTCGAGCATCAAGCCCTGGGTCTCGAGCTTACGAGCGGCCAGTTGCTCCTTGACGATGAACCGGTGTTCTTTGTTGCAGACCAGCAGCGGCGGCTGCATGCCGTCGAAGGCAAGGCGCTCTATCGTCTGTTGGAAGAGGGTCTGCTCAGCGGTGAGTGCAAGGAACTGCTTGGGAAAGGCCTTGCGCGAAAGAGGCCAGAGCCGCGAGCCGCTACCGCCTGAAAGAATGACCGGAATCATGTCGTATCTCCTGAATCGTTGAGAAGGGTGAGTTCTTCTGTCCATTACAGCGCCCTGTCGGAGGGCCACCGGATGCTTCTTGGTCGGGCCTTCAGGTGCCGCGTGCCATCGATCCGCGTCCCCCTGAACGGAAAACGCCTTCGGGGCGAACTGCTTGCTCCGCGCCTGAGCGTCTGGATGCCACACGCCGCATCGTCATGGTTGGCAAACTGCCGTCGGGACGAATGGCGCGGCCAGGCGTGGTCGCTGCGTATTTGGCGCTGCCACCCCACTGGGCCATCGTTGTTTGGGTTGATGTTCTACTGCGTTCGATTCGGGTGGCCAGCGACCGTTCTACCCGGACTGGATGGCTGTCTGGCCGATGCTTCCGATCCCTAGGCATGCTCATGAGCGACGTCCCTTTGCGTTCGCAATTGTCGGTACGCGCTTATGAACCCGGAGGTGGCGGGATAGTTCCCCGAAGAACTACCGCTGATCGGCAAGATTTATCGAGGCGTTAACCGGGTCACCTGCAGCGGCGCACGCCTGAAACAGAGCGTTCGGCGACCTCGGCTGCAAAGGGCGTCATGTGCCGTCCGCGCCGGGGGGCGCGGACGGATTCGGGGCTCAGGCTGGCGTGTCTCGCAGGAACACCAGATGATCTTCGCGGGACTGCTCGGGGCTGTATCGATAGCCGCCGTAATCGAAAGCGAGCAGTTGTTCGGGGCGTTCGATGCGTTGCTTGATGACGTAGCGAGCCATCAGCCCGCGTGCCTTCTTCGCATAGAAGGAAATGATCTTGTACTGACCGTTCTTCAGGTCCTTGAAGTCCACATCGATGACTCGTGCCGACAGCGCGCTGCGTTTGACTGCGCCGAAATACTCGTTCGAGGCCAGATTCAGCAGAACGTCGTCACCCTGTTCACGCAGGGCCTGGTTGAGCCAGCCACTGATACGTTCGCCCCAGAACGCATAAAGGTCTTTGCCGCGACTATTGGCCAGCTTAGTACCCATCTCGAGGCGGTAGGGCTGCATCAGATCCAGCGGGCGCAGCAGCCCATATAGGCCGGAAAGCATGCGCAGGTGCCGTTGTGCGTAATCGAAGTCCTGTTCCGAAAAGTCGGTGGCATTGAGTCCGGTGTACACGTCGCCCTTGAATGCCAACAGTGCCGGCTTGGCGTTCGCTGGCGTGAAGGACGGGGTCCAGCTGCCGTAGCGGGCTACGTTCAGCGCGGCGAGTTTGTCGGACAGGTGCATCAGCTCGCCGATCTGTACGGGCGACAGGGTGCGAAGCTGTTCGATGAGCACTTGCGCGTCGTCGAGATGTTCCGGTTGGGTAAAGCGTTGGGTGGTGGGGGCGTGTCGTAATCCAGGGTCTTGGCCGGCGAAATCACCATCAGCATGCGTCGGTCTCCTTGCAAGAGCGGTGATTCTAGGCGTTATGGCTGATGCGGCTCCAGCTATAGCCTCGATTGATCCAGAGGTTGACCTGCGCCCCGGGTCATGGCGCAAGCTTGTGGCAACTGGACGGAGCGATTATGACTGACTGCGATCATTCAAACTGGCATCCCTCGCACCACTATCGACCGCTGGAGCACAGGGCGGAGCGTCGAACCTGGGCGGTGGTCACGCTGACCGGGTTGACGATGGTGGCCGAGATCGTCGCCGGCTACCTGTTCAATTCGATGGCGCTGCTCGCCGATGGATGGCACATGGCCTCGCACATGGTGGCTATCGGCCTGGCAGCGTTCGCTTATGCGCTGGCGCGGCGCTACGCCGGCGACAGACGCTTCGCCTTCGGAACCTGGAAAATTGAAGTGCTAGCCGGTTTTGCCAGCGCCGTGCTGCTTGTGCTGGTGGCGTTGGTGATGATTGGCGAATCTCTTTCGCGACTGTGGTCGCCGGCGTCGATCGGGTTCGACGAGGCCCTGTGGGTGGCTGTGCTCGGCTTGCTCGTCAATCTGGCGTCTGCCTGGCTGCTCCAGGATCAGCATGAACACGCGCATGGTCATGAACATGCTCATCACGATCACGATCACGATCACGATCACGATCATGCACATCCTTCATCCGAGGGGCGCGACCTCAACCGCCATGCCGCCTTCGTGCATGTTCTGACGGATGCCCTGACGTCCGTGGCGGCCATCATTGCCTTGCTTGGAGGCAAATACCTCGGGTGGGGATGGCTGGACCCGCTGATGGGCATCATCGGGGCGGTAGTGATTCTGTTCTGGGCGAAGGGCCTGTTGCGTGATACCGCCAAGGCGCTACTCGATCGGGAAATGGACGACCCGCTGGTGGAGCGGGTCAGACGACAGCTCGAAGCCGTCCCCGATACCGAGGTGACCGATCTTCATCTGTGGCGAGTGGGGCGCGCGCAGTACAGCTGCGTTCTGAGCGTGGTGACCCATCAGCCGCACGCGCCGGACCACTACAAGGCGGCGTTGGCGAGCTTCAGCGAGCTGGTGCATGTCACGGCGGAGGTGAATCGGTGCGACCAAAGCGCACGGGTCGATTCATCAGCCTAGTCGGCTGATGGGCCGTCGCCAAGGCCTGTTCGTCGTGCTGTAAAAAAATCTCATCTGGGTGAAAAAGACTTTTTCCTGTCATCTGTTTTGCGGTATTACCGAATCAAGACCGCCGAAACCTGCACCACAGGTGGCGGCCTCTGGGTGGCCCCAAGCCCCTGCCACTCAAGTCCGCTCATCTTGGCGCATGGCGGTTTCTCTTCGGCGGAGCGCATTCGGCTCTCCGTCGTCAGGCTCCGAAAAGGTGATCGCGTATGGATGATTACGGCAGACCCCGCGCTACCCAGCCCACCCTCTACGTTCTCGATACGAACGTCCTGATCCACGACCCCAACGCGTTACTGAACTTCCAGGAGCATCAAGTCGCCATCCCGATGACGGTGCTTGAGGAGCTTGACCAGCTCAAGGCGGGCAAACATTCGGTGGCTGCCGAGTGCCGCCAGGCCATTCGCCTGATCGACAAGGTGTTAGGCAATGCCACGCCGGAGGAAGTCGAGCTCGGCGTGCCAATCCAGCGGGAAAAGAACGGGGCTTGCGGCAGTCTGTCGATCCTGATGAGCAAGGGGCCGATTCCAGCGCGTTGCCTGAAGACCTCAACGACAACAAGATCATCAATCAGGTCGTCGAGCTTCAGCGACGCAGCGGCGATGTGCCAGTGGTGCTGGTCACCAACGACATCAACATGCGGCTGAAAGCCCGCGCCTGCGGCGTGGCCGCCGAGGATTACCAGACCGACAAACTGGTCGATGACGTTGGCCAGCTGTCGCGCGGTTACCACAGTCTGACCGGCTCTTTCTGGGATCGTGTGAGCAAGGTCGACACGCACCAGGGCCACGGCCGCACCTGGCACCGGGTCCAGTTGATCGACAACCTGCCGGCCGTGCACGTCAATGAGTTCATCCTCGACGAACAGGGTTTCGTCGGCTGGATCAAGGGCATCAAGGCGGACGAACTGTTGCTGCTCGACATGCATCAGGAGCCGCTCATGCACCAGGAAGCCTGGGGGCTGCGGCCGCGCGACATCCATCAGGCGCTCGCCTTGTTCGCCTTGCTCGATCCGGATATCCATCTGGTCAACCTGTCGGGTGCGGCGGGCTCCGGCAAGACGATCCTGGCCCTGGCCGCCGCCATCGAGCAGACGGTGGTCAGCAAGCGTTACCGCCGCATCATCGCTACGCGCAGCGTGCAGGGCCTCGACGAGGACATCGGCTTTCTGCCCGGCACCGAGGCCGAGAAGATGGAGCCCTGGCTCGGGGCGATCACCGACAATCTCGAGGCGCTGCACATGGATGACGAGAGCACCCACGGCAGTGTCGACTACATCCTTCAGAAGGTACCGCTGCAGTTCAAATCGCTGAACTACATCCGCGGTCGCAGCTTCCAGCAGAGTCTGATCCTGATCGATGAATGCCAGAACCTGACGCCGCATCAAATGAAGACCATCATCACCCGTGCCGGCAACGGCTCGAAGGTGGTCTGCCTTGGCAACCTGGCGCAGATCGACACGCCTTACCTCTCGGCGACCAGTTCGGGCCTGACCTACCTGACCGAGCGATTCAAAGATTTTCCGCACGGTATGCACATCACCCTGCAGGGCGTGCCTCGCTCCGTGCTCGCCGAATACGCCGAGGCACACATGTAGCCGACGCGTTCCCCATCTGGAGGCATGGAACCTGGAGCGGCGGTCGGTCGGCTTCCAGCTTCCAGCTGGGTTAACATCGCTCCTTCGATTTTCAAGGAGCCTTCCATGCTCACTCATCTCGATTCTCAGGGGCGCGCCAACATGGTCGACGTCACCGCCAAGGCCGTTACGGCCCGCGAGGCGGTGGCCGAGGCCAGGGTTCGCATGCGGCCGGAAACGCTGCAGATGATCCAGGACGGTGGCCATCCCAAGGGCGATGTGTTCGCGGTTGCCCGTATCGCCGGCATCCAGGCTGCGAAGAAGACCCACGACCTGATCCCGCTTTGCCATCCGCTGCTGCTGACTAGCATCAAGCTGGACCTGCAGGCCGAAGGCACTGATTGCGTGCGGATCGAGGCACGCTGCAAGCTGGCCGGGCAGACCGGCGTCGAGATGGAAGCGCTGACCGCTGCAAGCATTGCCGCGCTGACGATCTACGACATGTGCAAGGCGGTCGACAAGGGCATGGTGATCGAGGCGGTTCGTCTGCTGGAAAAGGTGGGCGGCAAGAGCGGACATTGGCAGGTGCAAGCATGATCTCGGTTCAATTCTTCGCCCGGTATCGGGAAGCGCTCGGCCGCGATGGCGAGGCGCTGGAGTGGAGCCCCACCCTGCGTTGCCTCGACGATGTGCGAAAGCGCTTGCTGGCCCGCGGTGGCGAATGGTCGGTGCTGGCCGAGCAGAACCTGATGTGCGCACGCAACCAGGAGCTTTGCGACCTGCAGGAACCTTGGCCGACGGCGACGAAGTCGCCTTCTTTCCAACCGTGACCGGAGGCTGAGCATGAGTGTGCGCATCCAGCATGAGCCGTTCGATCCCGGGGCAGAGCTCAATGCCTTGCACGCCGCCAACCTGGGCATCGGCGCAGTCGCCGGCTTCGTTGGCTATGTGCGGGATTTCAACGACGGCGAGGACGTCGCCGGAATGTTTCTCGAGCATGCCCCGGGCATGACAGAGAAGGCATTGCAGAAGATCATCGACGAAGCCCGCGAACGCTGGCCGCTACTCCGGCTCGATATCCTGCACCGTGTCGGGCCGCTCGAGCCGGGCGAGCCGATCGTCTTCGTCGGGGCGGCGAGTGCGCACCGCGAGGCGGCGTTCGACGGCTGCCGCTTCGTCATGGATTACCTGAAGACGCGCGCACCCTTCTGGAAAAAGGAGCAAACGCCGTCCGGCCCACGCTGGGTCGAAGGGCGCAGCAGTGACCAGGACGCCGCGCAAAAATGGAAGCGCTGATCAGCCGAAGGTGATCTGCAGCTTGTAGAGCAAGGTGGACAGCATCGACATGATGCCGAGTGCGAGCAGGGCGACGCCCCAGTTTCGCTCACGGAAGTTGAAGCCCGTTCCCATCAACACGAAGCTGGTAACGATCAGCAGCAACATCAGGTGGGTGGCGTTCATAAGCCGACCTCCTGCCATTGGGTCCTGATTTCACTCTAGGCGTTTTTCCCGGCAGGGACGTGATCTGGGTCAGTGACGGGCTGGGAGCAGGCAAAAAAAGCGAAGCCATCGCTTCGCTTTTTCGTGCCGATCAGCGGCGCGGAGGCACTGGCGCCAGCAGTTCTGCGGGTGGCATCTCACAGCTGATCTTGCGACCAAGCAGGGCTTCGATTGCTGGCAGCGCGAAGGCGTCGTCCTCGCCGGCGAAACTGATTGACGTACCGCTTGCGCCTGCGCGGCCGGTACGACCTATACGGTGGACGTAATCGTCCGGCACTTCCGGCAATGTGAAGTTGATGACGTGGCTGATGCCATCGACGTGAATGCCGCGGCCTGCGACATCGGTGGCGACCATGACGCGGATCTTGCCTTCGCGGAAGCCTTCAAGGGCGCGGATGCGCTTGTGCTGTGGAACATCGCCGGACATCTGGACGGCGCTGATGCCGTCGCGGGTCAAGCGTTCCTCGATGCGGCGCACTTCATCCTTGCGGTTGGCAAAGACCATCACTCGCGTCCAGTCGTTACGGGTAATAAGGTTGTAGAGCAGTTTGTATTTGTCACTGCCCGCCACCGCATACACATGTTGCTCGACGGTGTCGCTGGCGACATGTTCGGCTTCGATCTCGACGATGGCCGGGTCGGTGGTCCACTGCTTGGCCAGGTTCATTACGTCTTCCGTGAAGGTCGCGGAGAACAGCAACGTCTGGCGTTCGCTTTTTGGTGGGGTCTGGCGAATGATCTGGCGAACCTGGGGGGATGAAGCCCATGTCGAGCATGCGGTCGGCTTCGTCGAGCACCAGTACTTCGACCATGTCCAGGTGCACTTCGCCGCGCTGGTGGAAGTCCAGCAGGCGGCCCGGTGTTGCAACCAGAATGTCGCAGTAGCGCGACTCAAGTCCCTTGAGCTGCTTGTCGAAGTCCATGCCGCCGACGAAGCTCATGACGTTGAGCCCGGTGTATTTGGTCAGGTCTTGCGCGTCCTTGGCAATCTGCACGACGAGTTCGCGGGTCGGCGCAATGATCAGCGCGCGGGGCTCACCCATGTAGCGGTCACTGGGTGGTGGTGTCTGCAGCAGCTGGGTGATGGTCGAGATGAGGAACGCTGCGGTCTTGCCGGTACCGGTCTGCGCCCGGCCGATGGCGTCGCGACCCTTCAGGGTAAAGCCCAGTACCTGCGCCTGGATCGGCGTGCAGTAGGGAAACCCCAGGTCATGAATGGCATGCATCAGCTCTGGAGCCAGCTTGAAGTCGTGAAACCGCGTCTTGCCCTCAACGGGCTCGACCACGAAATCGTCAAGCGTCCATGCCGGGGCGCTTGGTGGGACGGGTTTTCGGCTCTTCTGTCGGCGCGGCTTGGCCGTCGCGGAGGTTGCGCTGCAATCGGGTTGGCAGTTACCGGGGAATCGATTATTTCCTGGGCTGACGTGTCATCGATTGGCTGGTCAGGCTGATCAGCCGACTTGCCTTTGCCAAACATGTTCTTGAGTGCTTTGAGCACGGTCATCTCATCTGTGTCGGTCAAAAGTTCCGTTCGCCAGTGTAATGCAATAAGCAGATGTGGCGAAGCGTTGCCGGTGGGGTAGGGAACGGGCTCGCCGTATCAGCCACAGACGCGGTTGCGCCCGCTCGCCTTGGCTCGGTAGAGCGCGTTGTCAGCGATTTGTATCAGATTCTCGAGGCTGTCGGCAGGCTGCATGGGGGCGACGCCGATCGAGACGGTCACACCCGGCAGCATGCCGATGGGTGACTGGAAACTTCTGATTTGCTCAAGGCTCGAGCGCAGGCGCTCGCCGACGTTGCGAGCGTCCTCGATGCTCATCTCCGGTAGCAGGATCACGAACTCCTCGCCGCCATAGCGCACCAGGCTGTCGGCGGCGCGCAGCTGTCGACCAAGGGTGTCGACCACGAGGCAGAGCGCATGATCGCCCGCAAGGTGACCATGCTTGTCGTTGTATTCCTTGAAATTGTCGACGTCGAGCATGAGCACCGACAGTGGCTTGTCGTTGAAGGCGCAGCGGGTACTTTCGCGGCTGTAGATGTGTTCCAGCCAGCGCCGGTTGAACGAGCCGGTCAAGGTGTCGACGTTGGCGTTCTGCTCGCTGTTGATGATCAGCCGGTCGCTCAGGCGTACACGCTGGCAGAGTAGCTGCGCCAGGTTCTGCATCAGTTGTGGTGACCGCGTCAGTAACTGGATCGAGCGCCGGTGCAGGCGCAGCAGGGTGGTGGGCTCGACGGCCACGACATAGGCCGAGGGTGGCAGATTGTCCATGAAGCTGATCTCGCCGGCGCAATCACCCACTTCGATTGCCCTGACCTGTTGTCCGTCGAGGGAATCGAGGTGAACGCCTAGCTGCCCGTTCAGCACCAGATAAAGGTGGTGGTTGTGCTCCAGCGGGGTCAGCAACACTTCATGTGCGTCGGCCTGGCACGGCTCGAACACCTCCTGCAGCAATCGCAGGCAAGGCTCGTCGACTCCGTCCAGCAGGCGTATGCGCTTGAGGTGTCCAAGCTCGACCCGCCACGGTGCAAGCTTCATGACCCTGCACTCGATTTGGGTGACATCCTCATGACCGTCGACTCGCTCCGTTATTCTTGGCGGTTACAGCTGGCTTGCACAGTTATGCAGTCTGTTCGCCTTCAATGATGCAAGCGTAGCTGTTCTCGCCCGCACCGGCAGGCGCGCACCATCACATTTCGTGTTGAACCGGCAGTCTCCGTCACTCAGGCGAGCCGTAACGCGAGCCAGTCGCCAATGTCGCGGATCTCCTCGGGCACGACTTCGTGGCCCATCGGGTAGTCCTTCCACTCGGCCTGGACCTGGTTGGCTACCAGGCAATCATAGGCGGCCCGCCCCATGACACTCGGCACCACATCATCGCGCGAACCATGCAGGCTGAGCACGGGCAGGCTGGCCTGGAGCTTCGACAGTTGAAGGTCGGGCACGAACGTCGGTGCGTAGGTCGATAGCGCGACGAGCCCGCCGAGCGGGCCGGCCCAGCGCAGGAACGCGGTGTGGTAGACGACCGCGCCGCCTTGGGAGAAGCCGGCCAGGATGATGCGCTTCGGGTCGATGCCGGCATCGCGCTGCGACTCGATCAGGCCGATGACCGTCTGTGCCGACTGTTCGAGCTGGTCCTGATCGATCGCTCGTGCTGGGCTCATCGCTAGGATGTCGTACCAGCTCGGCATGGCCCAACCGCCGTTAATGGTTACCGCGCGGGTCGGTGCCTGTGGCAGAACGAAACGGGTTCGTGACAAACGCTGCTGCAAGAGTTCGGCAACCGGGAGGAAATCGTAACGGTCCGCACCCAGACCGTGCAGCCAGATGACGCATGAGTCGGCTGTGTTGGCCGGTTCGATGATCAAGGGATCGCTCATTTGGGGCTCCGTATAGACGGCGCGCTCCATCGTGGGGCGCGCGTGATAGCAGTGCGCAAGGCAGACGCGAGATTACCTGCGCCTGGCCTGGGTATGAAGCGCTCAGCTGTATCTACCGTCAGGGTCGATCAATGTGGTACGCCGCTTGCTTCATTCGGTTCACCCGGCGCGTCGATGGTTTCGGCAAGCCCGCAGGCCAGCGTGTCGGGAAAGTTGCCGATAACCAATCGGCGGCTAGACTCAGGGCTGGCGCTTCCGCCGCTCCGCTCGATCCTCGTCGACGGGCAGCCTGTGATCCAGGTGGAAGGCCAGACCCAGCAGAATAAAAGCAAACTGGAGGTTTCGATGATAAGGGTTAAATCCACACTGGCTGTGCTTGGTGCCGCGACCATTCTGGGCACCAGCGGCCTGGCACAAGCGGGGGCGACTCTGGACGCGGTCAAGAGCAAGGGGTTTGTGCAGTGCGGTGTCAGTGATGGCCTTCCCGGCTTCTCCTACACCGATGCCGAGGGGGAATACAAAGGCATCGATGTGGATGTTTGCCGTGCGGTGGCGGCGGCGGTATTCGGCGATGCCGAGAAGGTCAAGTACAGTCCGCTGACGGCTAAGGAGCGGTTCACCGCCCTGCAGTCCGGTGAAGTGGACATGCTGTCTCGAAACACCACCTGGACCAGCTCGCGCGATGCGGCGATGGGTCTGAATTTCACCGGCGTCACGTACTACGACGGCCAGGGCTTCCTGGTGAACAAGTCGCTTGGCGTATCCAGCGCCAAGGAGCTCGACGGCGCCACGGTCTGTATCCAGGCGGGTACCACCACCGAGCTGAACCTTTCCGACTATTTCCGAGCGAACAGCCTCAAGTACACGCCCATCACCTATGACACGTCGGACGAAAGCGCCAAGTCGCTGGAATCCGGGCGTTGTGACGTGCTCACCTCCGACCAGTCCCAGCTGTATGCACAGCGCATCAAGCTGGCCAAGCCGGACGACTACGTCGTGCTGCCCGAGGTCATTTCCAAGGAGCCGCTCGGCCCGGCCGTACGCCAGGGCGATGAAGAATGGTTCGATATCGTGCGTTGGTCGCTGCTGGCGATGATCAACGCCGAGGAGCTGGGTGTGACTGCATCGAACGTCGAGGAAACGGCCAAGACGACCAAGAATCCTGACGTGGCTCGCTTGCTGGGCGCCGAAGGCGAGTACGGCAAGGATCTGAAACTGCCGAAGGACTGGGCGGTGCAGATCGTCAAGCAGGTCGGCAACTACGGCGAAGTGTTCGAGCGCAACATTGGTTCTGGCAGCGAGTTGAAGATCGATCGGGGTCTGAACGCGCTCTGGACCAATGGCGGTCTGCAGTACGCGCCTCCGGTGCGTTGACCGAGCGGGCCGGCCATTGCGGTCGGCCCTGTTTCAAGGATGAGCCTTGCCGGTGCCTGTGCACCGGCAATGCCGTATGAGGTTTCTTGATGCGAACCATCGCCAAAACGGGGGTAGCGCGCGGCTCGCTACTCACGGATCCGCAGGCGCGTGCCTGGTTCTTCCAGGTCATCGCCGTTATTACAGTCGTAGCCATCGGCTGGTTTCTGTTCAACAACACCCAGACCAACCTTGCCAACCGAGGCATCAATTCAGGCTTCGGTTTTCTCAATAATGCCGCCGGCTTCGGCATTCCCCAACATCTGATCGACTACCAGGAAAGCGACTCCTATGGGCGCGTGTTCTGGGTCGGGCTGCTCAACACGCTGCTGGTGAGCGTCATCGGGATCATCCTGGCGACCATCATCGGCTTCATTCTGGGTGTGGCCAGGCTCTCGCCGAACTGGCTGATTCGGCAGATCGCTACTGTCTATATCGAGGTCTTCCGCAACATCCCGCCGTTGCTGCAGATATTCTTCGTGTACTTCGCGGTGCTCAGCCCGCTGCCCGGCCCGCGGCAGAGCCTGAGCCTGTGGGACATGGTGTTCATCAACAACCGTGGTGTACAGATGCCCGCACCCAGTGCAGGCGAGGGCTTCTGGTCTTTCTGGATCGCGTTGTTCGTCGCGCTGGTGGCAATCGTCGCGCTGAACCGCTGGGCGCGCGCCCGTCGTCATGCCACAGGTGAGGCCTTTCCCGTGCTCTGGGCCAGTCTGGCGTTGTTCGTCGCGATCCCCGGAGCGAGCTCGCTGCTTTTTGGTGCGCCTTTTCTATGGGAAATCCCCGAGTTGCAGCGATTCAACATTCGCGGCGGCTGGGTGGTCATCCCGGAGCTGGTCTCCATCGTGCTGGCCTTGTCGATCTACACCGCGGCATTCATCGGTGAAACCGTGCGTGCCGGTATCCAGTCGGTCAGCCACGGCCAGACCGAGGCAGCCGCTTCGCTGGGGTTGCGCCCCGGACGCGTGCTGCGTCTGGTGATCATTCCGCAGGCGCTGCGGGTGATCATCCCGCCGCTGACGAGCCAATACCTTAATCTGGCGAAGAATTCGTCGCTGGCCGCCGCGATCGGCTATCCGGACATGGTGTCGCTGTTTGCCGGCACCGTGCTCAACCAGACAGGGCAGGCCATCGAGACCATGGCCATCACCATGAGCGTGTACCTGGCGATCAGCATCAGCATTTCGCTGTTGATGAACTGGTACAACAAGCGCATTGCGCTGATCGAGCGGTAAGGACGAGCGCATGACTACTCATACTTTCAAACCTGATCTGCCGGCTCCCTCGGTCAACCTGGGGGGCGCTGGGCTGGATGCGTGCGAATCTTTTCTCCAGCTGGCTCAACACGCTGCTCACATTGCTGGGGCTGTACCTGATCTGGCTGGTCGTTCCACCCGTGATCGAGTGGGCGATCATCAAGGCCGACTGGACCGGTACCACGCGTGCCGACTGCACCCGCGAAGGGGCATGCTGGGTGTTCGTGCAGACGCGCTTCAGCCAGTTCATGTATGGCTACTACCCGCCGGAACTGCGTTGGCGCGTGGATGCGACTGCCTGGCTTGCCATCATCGGTGCGGCGCCCCTGTTCCTTCGTCAGATGCCGCACAAGGCGCGCTACGGCATCGCATTCCTGCTGCTTTATCCGTTGTTGGCCTACTGGCTGTTGCACGGCGGCTTTCTCGGGCTGGAAACAGTATCGACGAGCCGCTGGGGCGGGTTGATGCTGACCATCGTCATCGCCGCTGTCGGCATTGCCGGCGCCTTGCCGTTGGGCATCCTGCTGGCGCTTGGGCGACGCTCTAATCTGCCGGCGATTCGCGTGCTGTGCGTGACCTTCATCGAGTTCTGGCGGGGCGTGCCGCTGATCACGGTGCTGTTCATGTCGTCGGTGATGCTGCCGCTGTTCCTGCCCGAAGGCATGAACCTAGACAAGCTGATGCGGGCCATGGTGATGGTGGTGTTTTTCGAAGCCGCCTACATCGCCGAAGTGGTACGCGGCGGTTTGCAGGCGATCCCCAAGGGACAATACGAGGCCGCTGCGGCGATGGGGCTGGGCTACTGGCGCAGCATGGTTCTGGTGATCCTGCCGCAAGCCCTGAAGATGGTTATCCCGGGCATCGTCAACACCTTTATCGCCCTGTTCAAGGACACCAGCCTGGTGATCATCATCGGCCTGTTCGACTTTCTCAACAGCATCAAGCGCGCAACCTCGGACCCTGCCTGGCTGGGTATGTCGACCGAGGGCTACGTCTTCGCGGCGCTGGTCTACTGGATTTTCTGTTTTGGCATGTCGCGCTATTCCATGCACCTGGAACGCAAGCTCGACACCGGCCACCGGCACTAGGAGCCACTCATGAACGATATGTCTTCCAATCCGCAGCAACCGGTACAGGCCACCGAGGCCATCATCCAGATGCAGGGGGTGCACAAGTGGTACGGCCAGTTCCACGTGCTCAAGGACATCAACCTGAACGTTACCCAGGGCGAGCGCATCGTCCTCTGCGGCCCGTCGGGGTCGGGCAAGTCGACGACGATTCGCTGCCTCAACCGGCTGGAGGAACACCAGCAGGGGCGCATCGTTATTCGCGGTGTGGAACTGACCAACGACCTCAAGCAGATCGAGGCGATCCGTAGCGAGGTTGGCATGGTGTTTCAGCACTTCAATCTCTTTCCGCACCTCACGGTGTTGCAGAACTGCACGCTGGCACCGATGTGGGTACGCAAGATGCCTCGTCGCCAGGCCGAGGAAATCGCCATGCATTATCTGGAGCGCGTGCGCATCCCGGAACAGGCCGACAAGTACCCGGGCCAGCTGTCTGGCGGGCAGCAGCAGCGGGTCGCGATCGCTCGCGCACTGTGCATGAAACCAAAGATCATGTTGTTCGACGAACCGACGTCGGCGCTGGATCCGGAAATGGTCAAGGAGGTGCTGGACACCATGGTCGGCCTGGCGGAAAGCGGCATGACCATGCTTTGCGTGACGCACGAGATGGGTTTCGCACGTACCGTGGCCGACCGAGTGATCTTCATGGACAAGGGTGAGATCGTCGAGCAGGCCGATCCGGAGGTCTTCTTCACCAATCCGAGCAACGAGCGCACCAAGCTGTTCCTCAGTCAGATTCTGCACTGAAAGCAGGCTGGCTGGGCTTCGAGCTGGGAGCAGTGGCGCTTTCGCAGGTGCCGGGTAACTGGCGCTTGCGGGACCTTGGGAGCAATCTCAGGGCCGCGGTTTTGGCGATGGCATCGCTTCTCCGATGTGGCGCCACTCATCTACGCTTCCGGCTTCGGCTCCCTTAGCCTCGGACGCTGTCATGGGCTAGAATACGCGGCCCGACTGCTCCCCCCTCCGAGGCTGTTCCGACGATGTTGATCCTGCGCGGCGCTCCCGCTCTTTCTGCCTTCCGTCACGGCAAGCTCCTGGCGCAACTGACCGAGAAGGTCTCCGCTGTGAGCGGGTTGTACGCCGAGTTCGCCCATTTTGCCGACGTCTCCGGCGCGTTGAGCGCGGATGAACAAACGGTTCTGGGTCGGTTGCTCCAGTACGGTCCGACTGTTCCTGTGCAGGAGCCTGGTGGGCGCTTGTTCCTGGTCGTTCCGCGCTTCGGCACCATCTCGCCGTGGTCGAGCAAGGCCAGCGACATTGCACGCAATTGCGGTCTGGACAAGATTCAGCGCCTGGAGCGCGGTATCGCCTATTACGTGTCCGGCGAGCTGTCCGATGCCGACGCCGAGATGGTTGCTGCGGTCCTGCATGACCGCATGACTCAGGCGGTGCTGACAGGCTTTGACGCCGCCGAAGCGTTGTTCAGCCATGCCCAGCCCCGGCCGCTTCGGGCTGTCGATGTGCTCGGCGGAGGCCGTGCTGCTCTGGAGCGGGCCAACCTCGATCTGGGCTTGGCGCTGGCAGACGACGAGATCGACTATCTGGTCGACAGCTTCACCGACCTGGGCCGCAACCCGCACGACATCGAACTGATGATGTTCGCTCAGGCCAACTCCGAGCACTGCCGCCACAAGATCTTCAATGCCAGCTGGGATATCGATGGCGAAAGCCAGGAAAAGTCCCTGTTCGGCATGATCAAGAACACCTACCAGATGCACGGCGAAGGCGTGCTGTCTGCCTACAAGGACAACGCGGCGGTTATCGTCGGCCACCGCGCCGGGCGTTTCTATCCCGATGCCGATACCGGCAAGTACGGGGCCAACCAGCAGCCCGTACATATCCTGATGAAGGTGGAAACCCACAACCATCCGACCGCCATCGCGCCCTTCCCGGGCGCCGCAACCGGCTCGGGCGGCGAAATTCGCGACGAGGGTGCGACCGGCCGCGGCGCCAAGCCCAAGGCAGGCCTGACGGGCTTCACCGTGTCGAACCTGAACATCCCGGGCTTCGAGCAGCCTTGGGAAGTGCCTTACGGCAAGCCTGAGCGCATCGTCACGCCGCTCGACATCATGATCGAAGGCCCGCTGGGCGGTGCGGCGTTCAACAATGAATTCGGTCGCCCGGCGCTGAACGGCTATTTCCGCACCTTCGAGCAGTTGATCAAGACCCCGCGTGGCGAGGAAGTGCGCGGGTATCACAAGCCGATCATGCTGGCCGGCGGCATGGGCAACATTCGCGAAGACCATGTGCAGAAGGGCGAGATCTCGGTCGGTGGCAAGCTGATCGTGCTGGGTGGTCCGGCCATGCTCATCGGGCTGGGCGGTGGTGCAGCGTCTTCCATGGCCACCGGTAGCAGCTCGGCGGATCTGGACTTTGCCTCGGTACAGCGCGACAACCCCGAGATGGAGCGTCGTTGTCAGGAAGTCATCGATCGCTGCTGGCAGCTGGGCGAGAAGAACCCGATCAAGTTCATCCATGACGTGGGCGCCGGCGGCCTGTCCAACGCGTTCCCCGAACTGGTCAACGACGGCGGTCGGGGCGGCCGCTTCGAGTTGCGCAAGGTACCTAACGACGAGCCGGGTATGGCGCCGTTGGAAATCTGGTGCAACGAATCCCAGGAGCGTTACGTCTTGTCGGTCGATGCCGCGGACCTGGAGCGCTTCGAGGAAATCTGCCGGCGCGAGCGTTGCCCCTTCGCCGTGGTCGGCGAAGCCACCGCTGAACCGCAGTTGACCGTGTCGGACAGTCACTTCGGTAACAACCCGGTGGATATGCCGCTCAATGTGCTGCTCGGCAAGACGCCTCGCATGCATCGCAGCGCGGTGCGCGAGGCCGAGCTGGGGACGACTTCGATGCCGGGCAGGTGGAGCTGCCGGAGGCGATCGACCGTGTCCTGCGCCATCCGGCCGTTGCCAGCAAGAGCTTTCTGATCACCATCGGTGACCGCAGCATTACCGGCATGGTCGTGCGTGACCAGATGGTTGGGCCCTGGCAGGTGCCTGTTGCGGACTGCGCGGTTACGGCGACCAGTTTCGATGTCTACACCGGCGAGGCCATGGCGATGGGCGAGCGCACTCCGCTGGCCCTGCTCGATGCGCCGGCTTCGGGGCGTATGGCGATCGGTGAAACCCTGACTAACCTGGCCGCAGCGAGTATCGAAAAGCTCTCTGACATCAAACTGTCGGCCAACTGGATGGCGGCGGCGGGGCACCCGGGTGAGGACGCGCGGCTGTACGACACCGTCAAGGCCGTTGGCATGGAGCTTTGCCCGGCACTGGGTATCACCATACCGGTGGGCAAGGATTCGATGTCGATGAAGACCCGCTGGCAGGACGAGGGGGCGGAGAAGAGCGTGACCGCTCCACTGTCGTTGGTCGTGTCCGGCTTTGCACCGGTGGTTGACGTGCGCAAGACGCTGACCCCGCAATTGCGGATGGACAAGGGCGAAACGGACCTGATCCTCATTGACCTCGGCCGGGGTCAGAACCGGATCGGGGTTCGATCCTGGCGCAGGTCTATGGTCAGCTCGGGCGCACCGCGCCAGATGTGGACGACCCTGAGGACCTGCATGCGTTCTTTGCCGTCGTGCAGGGGCTCAATGCCGATGGCCTGCTTCTGGCCTACCACGACCGGTCCGACGGGGGCTTGCTCACCACGGCGCTGGAGATGGCCTTTGCCGGTCATTGTGGCCTGGATCTGAGTCTTGAAGCGCTGGTCGACGACGCGGCTGCGATTCCGGCGGCGTTGTTCAACGAAGAGCTGGGCGCGCTGATCCAGGTGCGTCAAGGCGATACTGAAGTGGTGCTGGCGCAGTTCAGCGCGGCAGGGTTGGCCGATTGCGTGTCCGTCATCGGCAAACCGGTCAACAATGGGCATGTGGCGATTCGCTTCGACGGTCAGGATGTGTTCAGCGGAGATCGCCGCCTGTTGCAGCGCCAATGGTCGGAGACCAGCTACCGTATCCAGCGCCTGCGCGACAACGCCGATTGTGCCGATCAGGAATTCGATGCGCTGCTCGAGGAAGACAATCCGGGCTTGAGCGTCAGCCTTGGGTTCGACGTCAACGAGGACATCGCGGCGCCCTATATCAAGCGTGGCGTACGGCCCGAAGTTGCCATCCTGCGTGAGCAGGGCGTCAACGGTCAGACTGAAATGGCGGCGGCGTTCGACCGCGCCGGCTTCGCTGCGGTCGATGTGCATATGAGCGACATCCTTTCCGGGCGCATCAGCCTGGAGCGCTTCAAGGGGCTCGTCGCGTGCGGCGGCTTCTCGTACGGCGACGTGCTGGGCGCCGGTGAAGGTTGGGCCAAGTCCATCCTCTTCAACGCTAGGGCACGCGAGGATTTCAGTGCCTTCTTCGAGCGCAAGGACAGCTTTGCGCTCGGCGTGTGCAACGGTTGCCAGATGCTGTCCAACCTGCACGAGCTGGTGCCGGGTAGCGAATCCTGGCCGCACTTCGTGCGTAACCGCTCGGAGCAGTTCGAAGCACGTGTCGCCATGGTGCAAGTACAGGATTCGCCGTCAATATTTCTTCAGGGCATGGCCGGCTCGCGGTTGCCGATCGCCATCGCCCATGGAGAGGGACATTCGGAATTCGAAAGCGAAGAGGCACTGCTCGAGGCCGACCTTTCCGGGACCGTGGCGCTTCGCTATGTCGACAACCATGGCAAAGTGACCGAGCGCTATCCGTTCAACCCGGGTGGCTCGCCGCGCGGCATTACTGGCCTGACGACGCGGGATGGGCGCGTGACCATCATGATGCCGCACCCCGAGCGCGTGTTCCGTGCCGTTACCAATTCCTGGCGCCCGGACGACTGGAAGGAGGACGGCGGCTGGATGAGGATGTTCCGCAATGCTCGGGTCTGGGTGGATTGAGCATTGAGGTAACCGAAGAAGCTCGAAACGCGTTGCGTTTCGGGCTTTTTTCATATCTGTGACCCGCTGCGCCCGGGCGGCTGAACCAAGCGCCGGTGGCTGCGTCTCATGGTGATCGACGCTTGCTGGCACGGCCTAAGGCCGCTGGACTCTACCGCTCTGCCGGTGTCCAGGCAGTGGCCGGTACTCGTATCTAAGTACGGAGATGTTGATGTACAAACTGTGTTTCTATGTTCCGGAGAGCCATCTGGACGCTGTCAAGAAAGCGGTTTTTGCAGCGGGTGCCGGGCGCATCGGTGCTTATGACAACTGCTGCTGGCAAGTGTTGGGACATGGCCAGTTTCGCCCGCTGGAGGGTAGCCAGCCCTTCCTGGGCCAGCATGGGCACGTGCAGACCGTCTCGGAGTGGAAGATCGAGCTCGTGGTTGCCGACGAGCTGATCCACGACTGCGTGAAGGCGCTGAAGAAGGCCCATCCCTACGAGACGCCGGCGTTCGAGGTGTGGCGCCTGTCCGACATGCAGTTCTGACTGTCGCTTGATGCAAAGAACCCCGGGTTGAGCGGCCCGGGGTTCTTTCGTTTGCGTGTCGGCGTGGATCAGACGCTGACGCTTAGACGCACGTCGATGTTGCCGCGGGTGGCGTTCGAATAGGGGCATACCTGATGAGCAGCCTCCACCAGTTGCTCCGCCTGTGCCTGGTCGAGCCCTGGCAGCAGGACGGCCAACTCGACTTCCAATCCGAAACCTCCCGGGATCTGCCCGATACCAACCTTGCCGGTAACGGAAGTGTCGCTCGGCAGGGATACCTTCAGCTGCTGAGCGGTGAACTTGAGCGCGCCGATGAAGCAGGCCGAATAGCCGGCTGCGAACAATTGCTCGGGATTGGTGCCGTCGCCGCCTGCGCCGCCGAGCTCCCGTGGTGTGGACAGCTTCACGTCGAGCACGCCATCCGATGAGCGTGCGCGCCCGTCTCGACCGCCTGTGGCGGTCGCTGAAGCGGTGTACAGAGCGTTGATACGTTGCATGGTGACGTTCTCCTGAGTAAAGGTGTGCCAAGATATTAGTGCGATGTTATTTATCGCGCAAGTTAAATGAGCACGGCAGGAACGTGCGTGCGAGCCGAGTCTCAGCCGCCTTGAAGGAGTGCGTTGCGCAAAGCGACTAACTGAGTGTGAAGCGCTCGCAGCTTCTCGGGCGATTGCCCGGTGCACTGCAACATGCAGTCGGGGAAGCCGGCGGCGCGTCCTTTCAAGGCCTTACCGGCCTCGGTCAGGTGCAGCTCGACTACACGTTCGTCCTGGCTGCTGCGGACTCGGTTGATCAGCCCTTCAGCTTCCAGCCGTTTTAGCAGCGGCGTCAGGGAGCCTGGCTCGGTCAACAAGCGCGCACTGATTTCGCCGACGGTCTGGCCGTCGCGCTCCCACAGGGCAAGCATCGCCAGGTACTGGGGATAGGTCAGGCCGATACTGCGCAGCAAGGGCTTGTAGGCCTTGGTCATCTGCAGCGAGGCGGAATAGAGTGCGAAGCAAAGCTGATTGTCGAGCTGTAATTGTTCGTCGGATGAGGCGTCGTTCATGAGTGACCGGATAACGGATTAGGTGGCCCGACGTTACCCCGCATGTACAGCGTGTGCAAAGCGGGGCGTCAGGGGCGGATTTCGATGAGCGTGCCGTTCTTCACCAGGCCCCAGATCTCGCGCATGTCGTCGTTCTTCAGCGCGATGCAGCCCTCGGTCCAGTTCAGCGTATGGAAGAACCACTCTGGATATTCTTCGTCCAGTGGCGTCCCGTGCAGCATGATCATGCTGCCGGGCTTGTCGCCGGTTCTTTTGGCGCGGTCGAGGTCTTTCGCGTTCGGATACGAAATGTGCATTGCGAGGTTGTACTTGTCCGACTCCTTGCGCCAGTCGATCCAGTAGAAGCCTTCCGGGGGTGCGCTGGTCGCCCTCGCGCTCTTTCGGGCCCGGTTGCTTGCCCAGGGAAACTCGGTAGCTTTTCATGGTCACGCCCCGGCTGATCAGGTGCAGCTGACGCTCCGATTTGACGACCAGCACCTTGTCGATGAAGTGATCGTCGAAAACCTGGGTCGCGTTGGCATGAGAGAGGGTGGCGAAGGTGAAGCAGACTATAGCGAGCAGCCAGCGCATCGAGGTACGTCCTGAATCGTTACTGCATCAGGCCTGTTTCCGCACTACTCGCATCGCTTCGATGGCTTCGTTTCGTACCGGGAAGGCCTGCTGGACCCGGTCAGCGAAGAAGTATTCTAGGGTACGCCCCACGGTGGGAAAAGCCAGCTCGGACCAAGGGACGTCAGCCTGGTCGAAAAGCTGCACTTCCAAACTCTCGTCACCCGCGCGGTAATCGTCATCGACGAGTTCTGCCCTGAAGAACATATAGACCTGATTGATGTGCGGCAGGTCGAAAAGCGTATAAAGCTGCAGTCCGGTGACTCGTGCGCAGGCTTCCTCGAGCGTTTCTCGTTCAGCGGCTTGCCGGACCGTTTCACCGTTTTCCATGAACCCGGCCGGAAGCGTCCAGTAGCCCCGTCGAGGCTCGATCGCTCGGCGGCAGAGCAGGACCTGACCCTGCCAAACGGGCAAGCAGCCGGCGACAATCCGTGGATTCTGGTAATGGATGGTCTGGCAATTGTCGCAGACGTGGCGGGGGCGGTTGTCACCCGCCGGCACGAGCTCGGTAATGGACCCGCCGCATTGGCTACAGAATTTCATCGCGCTTCCCTTTTTCGATACCGGGCTCGGCGGCCCAGCCGGAGCCGTTTGCCCAATCAAAGCTGAGAGTGGCTGGCGCCCGGGAAGTTTTCAAGCCGATTCCCTTAGGTGCCCTCATTGGTGTGAGGAGGCGTTTCCTGCGTCTTGGGCGCTTCGGTGATTCATGCCATGATGCCCGCAAAGACAGAAAGAGAAGATCCATGCTGGACAGGATTCTCCAACGGGTGCGCGACTATTCTCCGCATCTCCTGGAGCCGGAAGCGCGGATGCCTGAGGCGGCCGTGCTGATGCCCATTACACGGAGCGACTCGCCCGAGCTGGTGCTGACCCTGCGTGCCAGTGGGCTGTCGACACATGGTGGCGAGGTGGCCTTCCCTGGTGGTCGCCGCGATCCGGAAGACGACGATCTCATCCAGACGGCGCTGCGTGAGGCAGAGGAGGAGGTCGGGCTGGCGCCGGGTATGGTGGAGATCGTCGGCCCCATGAGCAGCCTGGTGTCGCTTCACGGTATCCATGTGACGCCTTTCGTCGGGATCGTGCCCGACTATGTCGACTATCGTGCCAACGATGCCGAGATCGCCTCGGTGTTTTCCGTGCCGCTGGATTTCTTCTGCCAGGACACACGTGAGATCACGCACCGAATCGACTATCAGGGCGGCGTCTGGTACGTGCCCTCCTATCGTTATGGTGAGTACCGGATCTGGGGGCTGACGGCGATCATGATCGTCGAGCTCGTTAATCTGATCTATGACGCCGGCATCGAGATGCGTCGCGCACCTGCCAGCTACCTTGACCTGAGCCAGAGGAAATCCTGACCATGAAATATCGCCTGGGAGAGGTTCGCGTCGATGCGGATCCCGAGAGCTGGGTGGCGCCCAACGCCACGCTGGTAGGCAAGATCCGTCTGGAGCCGGGGGCCAGTGTCTGGTTCGGAGCGGTCCTGCGCGGTGACAACGAACTGATTCATGTCGGTCGCGACAGTAATGTGCAAGACGGCAGTGTGATGCACACCGACATGGGGCATCCATTGACGCTGGTACCGGAGTGACCGTTGGTCACAATGCCATGCTGCATGGCTGCACCGTCGGCGACTACAGCCTGGTGGGTATCAATGCGGTGATTCTGAATGGTGCGAAGATCGGCAAGTACTGCATCATCGGCGCCAACGCGCTGATCCCCGAGGGTAAGGAAATTCCTGACGGCTCGCTGGTGGTGGGGTCGCCAGGCAAGGTGGTACGTGAGCTGACCGAACAGCAGCGCAAGATGCTCGAGGCCAGCGCCGCGCACTATGTTCACAATGCCCAGCGCTACGCTCGGGACCTGGCGGAGCAGTCGGAGTGAGCAGCGAGGAAAGACCCCTTGCCTCGCCGTGCGTCAGCATCTGCGCTCTGGACGAGGATGACATCTGCACTGGGTGCCAGCGCACTGTCGATGAAATTCGACGCTGGCGAAGTATGGACAATGCCGAGCGGCGTCAGGTGCTGTTGCGCTGCCATGAGCGTGCCCGGGCCAGCGGCATGCTGCTCTGATTTGCACTGCTGTGGAATCACCCTGATCAACTGACGAGGAACACCATGCCCCGAATCGGCACCCCATTATCGGCCAGCGCGACCCGCGTATTGCTCTGTGGTTCAGGTGAGCTGGGCAAAGAGCTCGTCATAGAGCTTCAGCGCCTGGGGGTCGAAGTCATCGCCGTGGATCGTTACGCCAACGCACCCGCCATGCAAGTGGCCCATCGGCACCATGTCGTCGACATGCTCGACGGCGCTGCGTTACGTGCGGTCATCGAGCGGGAACGGCCGCACTACATCGTGCCGGAGATCGAGGCTATCGCCACGGCTACGCTGGTCGAGCTCGAGGCCGAGGGCTATACCGTCATTCCGACCGCACGCGCTGCGCAATTAACGATGAACCGCGAGGGCATTCGTCGGCTGGCCGCCGAGGAGCTGGGGCTTCCGACGTCGCCTTACCGATTTGCCGACTCGCTCGAGGAGTGCCGCGCGGCGGCGCTGGAGCTCGGGTTTCCCTGCGTGATCAAGCCGGTGATGAGTTCGTCGGGCAAGGGCCAGTCCGTCTTGCGCAGCGAGGAGGACGTGAACGGGGCCTGGGACTATGCGCAAGCTGGCGGTCGTGCTGGAAAGGGGCGGGTGATCGTCGAGGGTTTCGTCGACTTCGACTACGAAATTACCTTGCTCACGGTCCGTCATGCGGGCGGTACCACCTTCTGTCAGCCGGTCGGGCATCGACAGGAAAAGGGCGATTACCAGGAGTCCTGGCAACCGCAGCCGATGTCCGCGGCGGCGATGGCCGAGGCCGAGCGCATTGCCCTGGCGGTAACCGGTGCCCTGTCGGGGCGAGGCCTGTTCGGTGTCGAGCTGTTCGTGAAAGGGGACCGGGTATGGTTCTGCGAAGTTTCGCCCCGTCCACACGATACCGGGCTGGTAACGCTGATCTCCCAGGATCTGTCCGAGTTCGCCCTGCATGCCCGCGCAATCCTCGGGCTACCCATCCCGATCATTCGCCAGAATGGCCCCTGTGCTTCGGCCGTGCTGCTGGTAGAGGGCGAGTCCTCGCAGGTCAGCTTTGGCAACCTGGACGCAGCGTTGGCCGAACCGGACACCGCGTTGCGCTTGTTCGGCAAGCCGGAAGTCAAGGGGCAGCGACGGATGGGGGTCGCGTTGGCACGTGACGGGTCGATCGAGACGGCACGCGCCAAGGCGCTGCGCGTCGCCGCAGCGATTGACACACAATTCTGAACGGCAGAGGGCTAGGGTTGTTCGTCCGGCGACGTCACCGTGTCATCGATAACCCAGGCTCGCACGCTCTTCACCCGATTGTCTGCTGCTTGAAGGATTTCGAAGCGGTACTGCCCGATCTGCAGACAGGTGCCGCTGTCGGGGATGTGCTCGAGTGCTTCGGTGATCAGGCCGTTGACCGTCTTCGGGCCGCCGCAAGGTAACTGCCAGCCGAGCGCCCGGTTGAGTTCGCGCAGATAGGCGGCTCCATCGATTACCAGAGTGCCGTCGTCCTGTGCATGCACGTCAGGGCTGCGCAAGGCATCCTGATTGCTGAACTCGCCAACGATTTCTTCGAGAATATCTTCCAGCGTGACGATGCCGAGCACATCACCGTACTCGTCAACGACAATCCCGATCCGGCGCTTCTGCTTCTGGAAGTTGAGTAGCTGGATCGACAGCGGCGTGTTTTCCGGTACGAAATAAGGCTCGTTGCAGGCCTCGAGCAGGCTTTCACGCGTCAGCTGATCATGGCTGAGCAGGCGCGCAATCTGCCGCATGTGGACAATCCCTTCGATCTGGTTGATGTCCTTGCGAAAGACCGGCAGACGCGTATGCGGCGTGGTGCGCAGCTGGGTGACAATGCTCTCGAAGTCATCCTCGATATCGATGCCGGCCACTTCGTTGCGTGGAATCATGATGTCATCGACCGTAACCTTTTCCAGGTCGAGGATGCTGAGCAGCATGCTCTGTCGATTCATCGTCATGTTGCTGCCCGATTCGCGGACGACGCTGCGCAGCTCTTCCGTCGAAAGGCTCTCATTGCCCTTGTTGTTCAGGTCCACGCCCAGCAGGCGCAGCAATCCATTACTGATGGCGCTCAGCAGCGCGACCAGCGGATAGAGCACCTTTTGTAGAAGAAGCAGAGGCAGGCTGACCGGGTAGGCCACCACCTCCGGCCTCAGCGCGGCGAGCGTCTTGGGTGTGATTTCACCGAAGATGAGCAGGATGATCGTCAAACCGACCGTTGCGATCGCGATGCCGGCTTCGCCCCACAGTTTGATTGCCAGCACCGTGGCGATGGAGGAGGCGAGGATGTTGACGAAGTTGTTACCGACCAGAATGGTGCCGAGCAGTCGGTCGGGGCGGGCCAGCAGCGCGCTGGCGCGCTTGGCGCCCCGGTGGCCCTCTTTCGCCTGATGGCGAAGACGGTAGCGGTTGAGGCTGAGCATCCCGGTTTCCGAGCTGGAAAAGAATGCCGAGCAAAGAAGCAGGAAGACCAGCAGTCCGACGAGAAAGCCGGGGTGTAGATGTTCCACGTGGCTGCCTTAGATGTGCAGGATGAATTCGCGGACGAGTTTGCTGCCGAAGTACGCCAACATCAGCAGGCAAAAGCCCGCCAGCGTCCAGCGGATGGCCTTGTAGCCGCGCCAACCCAGTTGGTGGCGACCCCAGAGCAGCAGGCCGAACACCACCCATGCCAGTACCGATAACAGAGTCTTGTGTACCAGATGCTGGGCGAACAGGTTGTCCAGAAAAATCCAGCCCGAGACCAGCGATGCGGAAAGCAGCAGCCAGCCAGCGAGCAGGAAGCCGAACAGCAGGCTTTCCATTGTCTGCAGTGGCGGGAAGTTCTTGATCAGTCCAGAGGGGTGCTTGTGCTTGAGATGATGGTCCTGCAAGAGCAGGAGCAAGGACTGGAACACGGCAATCGTCAGCATTCCATAGGCCAGGATCGACAGCAGGATGTGAGCGAGGATGCCGGGTTGTTCACTGATCGCCGGAGCCGTGCCAGACGGGGCGAATTCGGCGAAGAGCACCGTCAGGCACCCCCAGCGGAAAGAGCAGTAACAGCAGGTTTTCTACCGGCATGCGGTACAGCGCGAGCAGAATCAGCAGGATCACTGCCGCGGCGATCAGGCTCGAAGCGTTGAAAAAGTCGAGATGCAGGCCGCTCGGTGATAGCAGCTGGACAAACAGGCTGACACCGTGCGCCACCAGGGCCAGCGTGCCCAGCAGCAGCAGCAGACGTTTGTCCGGCATGGTGCGTTGCACCAAGCGCAGGCCTTGGTATCCAGTGACGCCCGCATAGAGGCAGGCGGCAGCTAGGCTCGGTAGCAAAGGATGCATAGATGTTCAAAGCGGCTCGGAAAGGCGTTGAGTGTGGCACAAACGTCTGACACGCAAAAGCGCGCGGAGGCCGGTCCTTCTCACTTTGACGACATGCAAGGACTGCTGGTGGGGTCTGTTCTGGCCGGGCGCGATGAAAAGCCTGTCGATGGGGTACCGACGCAGGGTGCGCAGCTTCTATAATCGCCGCCTTCACCACATTCAGCGTGGAACGGCTCATGTTTGAAAATCTAACCGATCGCCTCTCTCAGACGCTTCGCCATGTCACCGGCAAGGCCAAGCTGACCGAAGAGAACATCAAGGACACCTTGCGTGAAGTACGCATGGCCCTGCTGGAAGCCGATGTCGCGCTGCCAGTGGTTAAGGACTTCGTTGCCCGGGTCAAGGATCGTGCGGTCGGCACCGAGGTGTCCAAGAGTCTGACGCCCGGTCAGGCGTTCGTGAAGATCGTGCGTGCCGAGCTCGAATCGCTGATGGGCGCTGCAAACGAAGACCTGGCCCTGAACGTGGCGCCGCCGGCCGTCGTGCTGATGGCGGGTCTGCAAGGTGCGGGCAAGACGACCACGGTCGGCAAGCTGGCCCGCTTCCTCAAGGAACGCAAGAAGAAGTCGGTCCTGGTGGTCTCGGCGGACGTTTACCGACCGGCTGCCATCAAGCAGCTGGAAACGCTGGCGGGTGAGGTCGGAGTGACATTCTTCCCGTCGGACACCAGCCAGAAGCCGGTCGATATCGCCCTGGCTGCGATTCGGGAGGCCAAGCTCAAGTTCATCGACGTCGTGCTGGTCGATACCGCCGGCCGCCTGGCCATCGACGCCGAGATGATGGCCGAGATCCAGGCGGTGCATGGTGCGATCAAGCCGGCGGAGACCCTTTTCGTCGTCGACGCGATGACGGGTCAGGATGCTGCAAACACCGCGCGTGCTTTCGGTGAGGCGCTACCGCTGACCGGCGTGGTGCTCACCAAGGTCGATGGCGACGCACGGGGCGGTGCGGCGCTGTCGGTGCGGCATGTCACCGGCAAACCGATCAAGTTCATTGGTATGGGTGAGAAGAGCGATGCGCTCGAGCCCTTCCATCCTGACCGGATCGCTTCCCGCATCCTGGGCATGGGCGATGTACTCAGCCTGATCGAGCAGGCCGAGCAGACCCTGGATCGCGAGAAGGCGGAGAAGCTCACCAAAAAGCTGAAGAAGGGCAAGGGGTTCGACCTCGAAGATTTCCGCGACCAGCTTCAGCAAATGAAGAACATGGGCGGCCTGGGCGGCCTGATGGACAAGCTGCCGGCCATCGGTGGGATGAATCTGTCGCAGATGGGCAACGCCCAGGGTGCAGCTGAAAAGCAGTTCAAGCAGATGGAAGCGATCATCAACTCCATGACCCCGGCCGAGCGCCGCAATCCCGATATCATCAGTGGCTCGCGCAAGCGCCGCATCGCGCTGGGGTCGGGTACCCAGGTCCAGGACATTGGTCGCCTGATCAAGCAGCACAAGCAGATGCAGAAAATGATGAAGAAGGTCACCGGCAAAGGTGGCATGGCCAAGATGATGCGCGGCATGGGTGGGATGTTCCCCGGCGGTGGGATGCCCAAGTTCTGATGGCGTTCGAATCGGCCTAAGGGCGCCGCCGGCCCGCTTACCGCGGCCCGCGCCGGCATTTCAAAAAAGCCATTTGCAAAAGCCCGGATAATCCTTAGAATATGCGGCCTTTCGGGCCTTGGGCCCTGCATTCAGATTTGCTGTACCGACTACAGGAACGATGTTCACATGGTAACTATTCGTCTGGCCCGTGGCGGCTCCAAGAAGCGCCCTTTCTACCACCTGACCGTGACCAACAGCCGCAACCCTCGCGATGGTCGCTTCGTTGAGCGTATCGGCTTCTTCAATCCGATCGCCTCGGGTGCGGAAGTGAAGCTGTCTGTGGATCAGGAGCGTGCTGCCTACTGGCTGAGCCAGGGCGCGCAGCCGTCTGAGCGTGTTGCTCAGCTGCTGAAGGAAGCTGCCAAGGCCGCTGCCTAATTTCATGAGCGCAACGTCTGCTCCGGCCGAGGACCTGATTGTCATCGGCAAGATTGTGTCGGTGCATGGCGTGCGTGGTGACGTGAAGGTCTATTCCTTCACCGACCCGATCGACAACCTGCTCGAATACCCACGCTGGACGCTCCGGCGAGGCGATGAGGTCAAGCAGGTTGAGCTGGCCAAGGGGCGCGTCCAGGGCAATATCCTGGTGGCGTCGCTGCAAGGGCTGACGGATCGTGAGGTTGCGCGTACCTACGCCGATTTCGAAATCTGTATCGCCCGCAGCGAACTGCCTGATCTGGCCGGCGAAGAGTATTACTGGTACCAGCTTCAGGGGGCTTGTGGTCATCAACCAGCTTGGGCATGTGCTCGGCCGCGTTGACCACCTGCTCGAAACCGGTGCCAACGATGTCTTGGTGGTCAAGCCGTTCGACGGCAGCCTGGATGATCGTGAGCGACTGCTGCCCTATACGGATCCTTGTGTTTTGAAGATCGATCTGGATGCGGGCGAGATGCACGTCGAGTGGGATGCGGACTTCTGAGCGACATGACGACTATGCGTGTCGAAGTGATCAGTCTGTTCCCGGACATGTTCGCGGCTATCCGTGACTATGGCATTACCAGTCGTGCGGTAAAGCAGGGGCTGCTCCAGTTGCGCTGCTGGAATCCTCGAGCCTATACCGAGGATCGGCATCAGACGGTGGATGATCGACCGTTCGGTGGCGGCCCCGGAATGGTCATGAAGATCAAGCCACTCGAGCTTGCCCTGGCGGATGCCAGACAGGCCGTTGGCGAAAAGGCGAAGGTGATCTACCTGTCGCCACAAGGGCGTCAGCTGAAACAGGCCGATGTCCGTGACCTGGCGAAGCAGGATGCATTGATCCTCATTGCGGGACGCTACGAAGGTATCGATGAGCGCTTCATCGAGGCGCATGTAGATGAGGAGTGGTCGATCGGTGACTACGTCCTGTCCGGTGGTGAGCTGCCGGCCATGGTTCTGATCGACGCTGTGACTCGGTTGCTCCCCGGAGCGTTGGGTCATGCTGATTCTGCCGAGGAGGACTCGTTTACCGACGGCCTGCTCGACTGCCCGCATTACACCCGTCCGGAGGTGTATGCGGATAAACGTGTTCCTGATGTGCTACTCAGTGGCAATCACGAACACATCCGGCGTTGGCGTTTGCAGCAGTCGCTTGGACGGACCTGGGAACGCCGCGCTGATCTTCTGGATGGCCGCTCGCTTTCTGGAGAAGAACAGAAGCTGCTGGAGGAATACATCCGCCAGCGGGACGATAGTTAACGTATCGATGGCACGCCATAAGGGTGCTGCCTTAGGAGCACACAGCATGACCAACAAGATTATCCAGGCGCTCGAAGCCGAGCAGATGACCAAGGAACTGCCATCCTTCGCCCCGGGCGACACCGTCGTGGTCCAGGTCAAGGTAAAGGAAGGCGAGCGTCAGCGTCTTCAGGCGTTCGAAGGCGTCGTGATCGGCAAGCGCAACCGCGGCCTGAACAGCGCGTTCACCGTTCGCAAGATTTCCAATGGTGTTGGCGTCGAGCGTACCTTCCAGAGCTACAGCCCGATGGTCGATAGCGTCAGCGTCAAGCGTCGCGGTGATGTGCGCAAGGCCAAGCTGTACTACCTCCGCGCGCTGTCCGGCAAGGCGGCCCGCATCAAGGAAAAGCTTTCCTGATAAGTGCTTCCAGAAAAAAGCAGCCTCCGGGCTGCTTTTTTTATGCCTGGTCGACGCTGGCTGACGTCTGGCCCGGGGTGTGAAACACTGGCGCTTCCAACGCTGCGATGGATACAAATGCCTGCTCGAGATGACCCGTTGATCGACCGTTTTCTGGATGCCCTATGGCTGGAAAAAGGGCTTGCGGACAATACGCGACAGGCCTATCGAAGCGATCTGGCCCTGTTCAATGGCTGGCTCGACGAGCGGGGCGTGCGGCTGGCTGATGCGGGGCGTGATGTGATACTTGATCACCTGGCGTGGCGACTGCACAACGCTTACAAGGCGCGTTCGACGGCGCGCTTGCTGTCCGGCTTGCGGGGTTTCTATCGTTTCCTCGTGCGTGAGGGGCTGGTCGCCGTTGATCCGACGTTGCAGGTGGACTTGCCGCGGCTTGGGCGGCCGCTGCCCAAGGCCATGTCCGAGGCCGACGTCGAGGCGCTACTGGCCGCGCCGGAACTGGGCGATCCCCTTGGGCTTCGGGATCGTGCAATGCTCGAAGTCCTGTATGCATGCGGGCTTCGGATCACTGAACTGATTAGTCTCACGCTGGAACAGGTCAATCTGCGGCAAGGGGTACTGCGTACGTTCGGCAAGGGCAGCAAGGAACGGTTGGTGCCGCTGGGCGAGGAGGCGAACCACTGGCTGGAACGTTACCTGCGCGATGCAAGGCGGGAGCTGCTGGGGGCAAAGATCGGCGACGTGGTGTTTCCCAGTCAGCGTGGCGACCAGATGACCCGGCAAACGTTCTGGTACCGCATAAAGCTGCACGCGAAAGTGGCAGGTATCACCGCTTCCATTTCCCCGCACACCTTGCGGCATGCATTTGCCACTCATCTGCTCAACCATGGTGCGGATCTTCGCACCGTGCAGATGTTGCTGGGCCATAGTGACCTGTCGACGACGCAAATCTATACCCATGTCGCGCGCGCGCGCCTGCAGGCGCTGCATGCGCAGCATCACCCCCGCGGCTAGTTGCCAACCGGATCATATCCGCAGCGGGCGCGCTGCGTGGGGGGTGGGCCCTATGGTACGCTGCCGACTTTCCTTGATCGATGTCGCCAGGAGACTCCATGCGCGTGATGCGTCTTATCGCTGCCGTTAGCTTTGGGCTCGCCAGCTCTTTCGTGCTGGCCGCCGACGCGGAACAGGCGATCCGTGATTCACTGAATGCGATACAGCCCGACATGCCTATCGAGGCCATCGCGGAAAGCCCGATGCCGGGCGTCTATCAGGTCCAGCTCAAGGGTGGGCGTCAGCTGTATGCCAGCGCGGATGGACAATTCCTCATTCAGGGCTACATGTACCAGTTCAAGGACGGTCAGGCGACCAATCTGACCGAACAGGCGCAAAGTCGCTCCGTCGCGAAGGCGATCGAGGCCGTGCCGACTAGCGAGATGGTGGTGTTCGCGCCGGAGAACCCCAAGGCGCACATCACCGTTTTCACCGACACCGATTGCGGTTACTGCCAGAAGCTTCACAGCGAAGTGCCGGAGCTCAACCGGCGAGGCATCGAGGTGCGCTACATGGCCTTCCCGCGTCAGGGCATGGGCAGCCATGGCGCCAACACGTTGACAAACGTCTGGTGTGCGAAAGACCGCCAGGCGGCGATGAACAAGGCCAAGGCGCGCGAAGACGTGCCGGCAGCCTCTTGCGACAATCCAGTGGCCAAGCAGTACGAGCTGGGTCAGCTCATCGGTGTGCAGGGTACGCCCGCAATCGTCTTGTCCGACGGCCAGATGATTCCCGGTTACCAGCCCGCCCCACAGCTGGCCGAGTTGGTGCTTCAGGCCAAATGATCGTCCGGCGATAGATCTTCTGGCGCCTTCGCTGGGAACTGTCGCGCTCGCTGCGTTCAAAGCAGAAACGCAGACGGTGGAGGCGAACATGAAGCTCGAAGGGTCCTGTCATTGCAAGGCGGTCCGATTCTCGCTCGAATCGGCAGAGCCTTATCCGTTCATGCGCTGCTACTGCTCGATTTGTCGTAAGACAGCGGGTGGCGGCGGCTATGCGATCAACCTTGGCGGAGATGCGCGCACGTTGCAGGTCGAGGGGCGCGAGCATCTCAGTATCTACCAGGCAAGGATCACCAACGACGCGGGCGAAACTCGGATCAGTGATGGCCAGCGGCATTTTTGCAAGCACTGCGGCAGTGCGCTCTGGTTGTGGGATCCTAACTGGCCCGAACTGGTCCACCCGCATGCGTCGGCCATCGACACCGACCTGCCTGTGCCTCCGGAATCGACGCATCTGATGCTCGCGTCCAAGGCATCCTGGGTTCAGCCTCAGCTCGGGCCGGACGACCGTTGTTTCGATCGCTACCCTGAAGAATCCCTGGCGCAGTGGCATCAGCGGCTCGGGCTGCAGGACAAGGCCTGATGACCCCACGGTCATTAGTCTAGAGGGAGATTTGACTAAACCCTGTGCGCTTCGTAATGTGCGACTCTTTTGTTCGGCCGCAGTATCTGGTCGTTCGCTGGAAGGGGAGTGCAGCTTGAAACCGGTGAAAGTTGGCATCTGTGGGTTGGGAACGGTCGGCGGCGGCACCTTTAACGTGCTCACGCGCAATGCCGCGGAAATTGCCCGTCGCGCAGGTCGTGGCATTGAAGTCGCCCAGATAGCTGCTCGCCGCATCAACCCCAAGTGCGATACCGGTGACATCCCCATCACTGCCGATGCGCTCGAGGTGGCCTGCAATCCGGAAATCGACATCGTTGTCGAGTTGATTGGGGGTTACACGCTGGCCCGCGACCTGGTGCTGCAGGCGATCGACAACGGCAAGCATGTGGTCACTGCGAACAAGGCGCTGATTGCCGTGCATGGCAACGAAATCTTCGCCAAGGCCCGTGAAAGAGGCGTTATCGTTGCGTTCGAGGCTTCGGTTGCAGGCGGCATTCCGATCATCAAGGCAATCCGTGAAGGCCTGGCGGGCAACCAGATCAACTGGCTGGCCGGCATCATCAATGGCACCGGCAACTTCATCCTGACCGAGATGCGCGAGAAAGGTCGCACGTTCGAAAACGTTCTCAAGGAAGCCCAGGAGCTCGGTTATGCCGAGGTTGACCCGACGTTCGACGTCGAAGGCATCGATGCGGCGCACAAGCTCACCATTCTTGCCTCCATCGCGTTCGGCATCCCCCTGCAGTTCGACAAGGCCTACACCGAGGGCATTTCCCGCCTGACCACAGCCGACGTCAATTATGCCGAGGCGCTGGGCTATCGCATCAAGCACCTGGGCGTCGCACGTAGCACCGCTGCTGGTATCGAGTTGCGCGTGCACCCGACGCTGATTCCAGCCGACCGGCTGATCGCCAACGTCAATGGGGTGATGAATGCCGTGATGGTCAACGGCGATGCCGTTGGCTCGACCCTCTTCTATGGGGCGGGTGCCGGGATGGAGCCGACCGCGTCCGCCGTGGTCGCGGATCTGGTGGACGTCGCCCGCGCGCTGACCACCGATCCGAACAACCGCGTACCGCACCTGGCGTTTCAGCCCGACTCGCTGTCGGCTCACCCGATTCTGCCGATCGGCGCCTGCGAGAGTGCGTACTACCTGCGGATCCAGGCCAAGGATCATCCCGGCGTGCTGGCCCAGGTAGCGACGATCCTGTCGGAGCGAGGCATCAATATCGAGTCGATCATGCAAAAGGAAGTCGAGGAGCATGACGGCTTGGTGCCAGTGATTCTGGTGACACACCGTGTGGTCGAACAGCGCATCGACGATGCCATCGCCGCGCTTGAATCGCTGGATGACGTGGTCGGCAAGGTTGTCCGTATCCGCGTCGAGCAATTGGCTTGAGGCTGAAGGCTGAACGAAAACGCTCTTCGGCCAGTCCTTCAACCTTCGATGCCCTTATCGGCTTTTGAGGCTTTATCAATGCGCTACATCAGTACCCGCGGCCAGGCACCGGCCCTGAACTTCGAAGACGTGCTGCTGACCGGGTTGGCCAGCGACGGTGGTCTCTACGTACCGGAAAACCTGCCGCGGTTCACGGTCGAGGAAATCGCGTCCTGGGCCGGATTGCCGTATCACGAGTTGGCCTTCAAGGTGATGCGCCCCTTCGTCGCCGGTAGCATCTCCGACGCCGATTTCAAACAGATTCTGGAGGACACCTACGGGGTCTTCGCCCACAGCGCGGTGGCGCCGCTGCGCCAGCTCGCCGGCAATGAGTGGGTGCTGGAACTGTTCCATGGGCCGACCCTGGCCTTCAAGGATTTCGCGCTGCAGTTGCTGGGGCGTCTGCTGGATCATGTGCTGGCCAAGCGGGGCGAGCGGGTAGTGATCATCGGTGCCACGTCCGGTGACACCGGCTCGGCGGCAATCGAAGGCTGCCGGCGTTGCGAGAACGTCGATATCTTCATCCTGCACCCGCACAACCGCGTCTCCGAGGTGCAGCGTCGCCAGATGACCACCATCCTGGGCGACAACATCCACAACATCGCCATTGAGGGCAATTTCGACGATTGCCAGGAGATGGTGAAAGACAGCTTCGCCGATCAGGGTTTCCTCAAAGGCACGCGCCTGGTGGCGGTCAACTCGATCAATTGGGCGCGGATCATGGCCCAGATCGTTTACTACTTCCACGCAGCCCTGCAGCTCGGAGGACCGGCGCGCTCGGTGGCGTTCTCGGTGCCGACAGGCAACTTCGGAGATATTTTCGCCGGTTACCTGGCGCGCAACATGGGCCTGCCGGTCAGCCAGCTCATCGTTGCCACCAACCGCAACGACATCCTGCACCGCTTCATGAGCGGCAACCGCTACGACAAGGACACGCTGCATCCCTCCCTGTCGCCGTCGATGGACATCATGGTGTCGTCCAATTTCGAGCGTCTGTTGTTCGACCTTCATGGCCGCAACGGTGCCGCCATCGCCGAGCTGATGTGCGGATTCAGGGCCAGCGGCAAACTCTCGGTCGAAGAAGAGCGCTGGGTCGAGGCGCGCCGACTGTTCGACTCGCTGGCTGTCGATGACGAACAGACCTGCAAGACGATCGCGGAGGTCTTCGCGGCGACGGGCGAACTGCTGGATCCGCACACTGCGATCGGCGTACATGCTGCGCGTGAGTGTCGCCGCAGCCTTGCCACGCCGATGGTGACGCTCGGTACGGCCCACCCGGTCAAGTTCCCCGAAGCGGTCGAGAAGGCAGGTGTGGGTAAGGCGCTCGAACTGCCCGCGCATCTTGCCGACCTGTTCGAGCGCCCGGAGCGCTGCACCGTGCTGAAGAATGACCTGAAAACCATGCAAGCATTCGTCAGCGAACATGGGAACCGGGGCAAGCCGCTGTAAACGAGCGGTAGCAACAAAAAGGCCAGTCGCGTGACTGGCCTTTTTCTTGTGGCGGGGCGACGCGGATACTATTCGTCGAATTCTTCCCAGCCACCCATTTCCCTCCATCGATTGACGATGCCGCAGAACAGTTCGGCGGTCTTTTTCGGTGTCGTACCGTGCAGAGTGCGCTTCGCGCCCATCGAAGTCGATGCCGGCGGCCTGGCAGGCTTTCGCAAGGACGGTCTGACCGTAGGCGAGGCCGGCCAGCGTCGCGGTGTCGAAGCTGGAAAACGGATGGAAGGGGTTGCGTTTGATGTCGCAGCGAGCGATGGCGGCGTTCAGAAAGCCGAGGTCGAAGCTACTGTTATGGCCGACCAGGATGGCCCGCTTGCAGCCGGCTGATTTCACGGCCTTGCGCACGCTGCGGATGATCTCGTTCATCGCCTGCGCCTCGGGGACCGCCATGCGCAGCGGGTGGTCGAGCTTGATCCCGGTGAACTCCAGCGCGGCGGGTTCGATATTGGCGCCGACGAAGGGTTCCACGCGGAAGAACAGCGTGTCCTGCGGATAGAGCAGGCCTTGTTCGTCCATGCCGATGGTTACCGCGGCGATCTCAAGCAGAGCGTCCGTTGCGCAGTTGAAGCCGCCACACTCCACGTCGACCACCACTGGGAGGAAGCCACGGAATCGGTTGGCCATGGGTGAGCGGGGCTTGCCGGACGGGTTGCTCTCGAGTTCGTCGTCGAACTGGTCGTCGCTCATGAGCGGGGCTCCAGACGCCACTGCAGCGTTTCGCCCGCGCGCAGCGGACGACGACGTGTTCGCCGAAGGGCAGGCTGGCGGGGACGCTCCAAGACTCGCGCACCAGCGTGATGGTGTCGGTGTTGCGGGGCAGGCCGTAGAAGTCCGCGCCGAAGTGGCTGGCGAATGCCTCCAGGCGATCCAGTGCACCACGCTGCTCGAACGCTTCGGCGTAGAGTTCGATGGCCGCGAAGGCGGTGTAGCAGCCGGCACAACCGCAGGCGTTTTCCTTCGCGTGCTGGGCGTGCGGTGCCGAGTCGGTTCCGAGGAAGAACTTCCGGATTGCCGCTGGTCGCCGCGTCGAGCAGGGCTTCCTGATGCGTGTTGCGCTTGAGAATCGGCAGGCAGAAGAAATGCGGGCGAATCCCGCCCACCAGCATGTGGTTGCGGTTGTACAGCAGGTGATGGGCAGTGATCGTGGCGCCTACGTTATCGCCGGCGGCTTGGACGAACTGGACGGCATCGCGCGTGGTGATGTGTTCGAACACCACTTTCAGCGTCGGGAACCGCTCGGTCACACGGCTCAGTTGCTCATCGATAAAGTATTTCTCGCGATCGAAGATGTCGATCTCGGCGCGTGTGACCTCGCCATGCACCAACAGCGGCAGGCCGACCTCGGCCATGGTTTCGAGTACAGGGAAGATATTGTCGATCCGCGTGACGCCCGAGGCCGAGTTGGTCGTCGCGCCGGCCGGGTAGAGCTTGGCGGCGAAGACATAACCACTTGCCTTGGCGGTGCGGATCTCTTCAGGTTGGGTCGCATCGGTGAGGTACAGCACCATGAGCGGCTCGAACTGGCTGCCGTCCGGGCGGGCAGCGAGGATGCGCTGACGATATCCCTGCGCTTCGTTGGCATTGCGAACCGGTGGGACCAGGTTTGGCATGATGATGGCGCGGGCGAACTGGCGCGCGGCGTCTGCCACGGTGTGCGGCAGCGCTGCGCCGTCGCGCAGGTGGATGTGCCAATCGTCGGGGCGCAGGAGAGTCAGTCGGTCGGACATGCGGGGTTCCAAGGCGGTAAAACGTGCAGGAATGCTACCGGAATCGCAGAAAAAATCGCCGCAGGCTCGGCGCCAAGCCTGGCGTGCTCGCGCTGTGCGTTGCGCCAGGATGGTCCGGGGCGGTTCAAGTTTCCGCCGTCGGCACCGATACCTCCCTTGAATGTTCAGCCCATCGTGGAGCCTCTTGTGCGCCTGCGTCTTCTAGTTCTGACCTGCCTGCTGGCCCCGTCGGCCAACGCCATTACCTTCCAGACCCGTCTGGAGAATGCGCAGTGGCAAGTCGAAGGCGATCAGTTCGAATGCCGCTTGAGCCAGGCCATCGCCGGCTTCGGCAAGGGCGAATTCGTCCGGCGCGCCGGCGAGCAGCCGACCTTTCGTCTGCAGTCCCCTGATCGGTGGTTCGGCACCGGGGCGGCCACGTTGCTGGCGGCTGCCGCGCCCTGGCAACCCGAGCGCAGCGACCTGAACCTCGGCGTGGTCTCGGTGGCCGGTGGCGATATCCCGTTCAATAGTTCGCAGCTGCAGGCCGGGCGCCTGCTGACGGGCCTGCTCGAAGGGCGCAGCCCGGTCATTCGCCATCGAACCTTGCAGGGTGGTGATGCGCTCGAGGTACGCCTGCTCCCGGCGCGATTCGACAAGGCCTACGAAGATTTCAGGGCCTGCACGACCAAGTTGCTGCCGGTCAATTTCGAGCAGATCCGTCAGTCGCAGATCGGTTTCCCCGCGGGTGATATCGCGCTGGACGCGCTTGGACAGGCGAAGCTCGACATCATCCTGCAATTTCTCAAGGCCGATCCGAGCGTCAATGTCATCCAGCTCGACGGGCACTCGGACAACAGCGGCAACCGGCTGACCAACCGCGACCTGTCACGGCGTCGAGCGCTTTCTGTCGAGGCCTACCTGATCGCCAATGGTGTGCCGAAGGAGCAGATCACCGTGCGCTTCCACGGTGAGCGCTATCCGCTGGTGCCCAACAGCAGCGAGGCCAATCGTGCCAAGAATCGTCGCGTCACCCTGCGGCTCGACCGAGGGCCAGCCGCCGTATCGGCCACAGCGGCGCCGACAGCGCCAGCATCCTGAGGCCAGTCGGGCCCGTGCCCCTGTAAAAGGGGCGTCGCGACCAGTAGAATTGCCGCTTTCCTTCAATCCCGGGAGTGGATGGCAATGGCCGACGTAAAGAAGGTAGTCCTGGCGTATTCCGGTGGCCTGGACACCTCGGTGATCCTCAAGTGGCTGCAAGACACCTATGATTGCGAAGTAGTGACCTTCACCGCCGATCTCGGCCAGGGCGAGGAAGTCGAGCCAGCCCGTGCCAAGGCCCAGGCCATGGGCGTCAAGGAAATCTACATTGACGACCTGCGCGAAGAGTTCGTTCGCGACTTCGTCTTCCCGATGTTCCGTGCCAATACCATCTACGAAGGCGAGTATCTGCTGGGTACCTCCATCGCCCGTCCGCTGATCGCCAAACGCCTGATCGAGATCGCCAACGAAACCGGCGCCGACGCCATCTCCCATGGCGCCACCGGCAAGGGCAACGATCAAGTGCGCTTCGAGCTCGGCGCGTACGCGCTCAAGCCGGGCGTGAAGGTGATCGCGCCCTGGCGCGAGTGGGACCTGCTCTCGCGCGAGAAGCTGATGGACTACGCTGCCAAGCACGAGATCCCGATCGAGCGTCACGGCAAGAAGAAGTCGCCATACTCGATGGACGCCAACCTGCTGCACATCTCCTACGAGGGTGGCGTGCTGGAAGACACCTGGACCGAGCACGAAGAGGACATGTGGCGCTGGACCAAGTCTCCGGAAGCCGCACCGGACACCCCGACATACATCGAGCTGACCTACCGCAAGGGTGACATCGTCGCCATCGACGGCAAGGAGATGACCCCGGCCCAGGTACTGACCTACCTGAACAAGGTCGGTGGCGAGAACGGCATCGGCCGCCTGGACATCGTCGAGAACCGCTACGTCGGCATGAAGTCGCGCGGCTGCTACGAAACCCCGGGCGGCACCATCATGCTCAAGGGCCATCGCGCCATCGAGTCGATCACCCTGGATCGCGAAGTGGCCCACCTGAAAGACGAGTTGATGCCCAAGTACGCCAGCCTGATCTACAACGGCTACTGGTGGAGTCCGGAGCGCAGCATGTTGCAGCAGATGATCGACGCCTCCCAGGTCAATGTGAACGGTGTGGTGCGCCTGAAGCTCTATAAGGGCAACGTCATCGTCGCGGGCCGCAAGTCCGACGATTCGCTGTTCGACGCCAACATCGCGACCTTCGAGGATGATGCTGGGGCCTACGACCAGGCCGATGCCGGTGGCTTCATCAAGCTCAATGCATTGCGCATGCGCATCGCTGCGAACAAGGGTCGGACGCAGTTCTGATCCGAAGCCCGAGCCGCAGGGCTTGCTGCTTCAGGGCCAGACGCTGGCTGGCCCATCCAGGCCCCGGTCACAAGCCGGGGCTTGTCATTAGCCAAGAGGAGAACATCGATGAGGCTGCTGCATACCATGCTGCGGGTGGGTGACATGGAGCGATCCATCGCCTTCTACACCGAGGTGCTGGGCATGACCCTGTTGCGCCGCAAGGACTACCCCGAGGGCAAGTTCACCCTGGCTTTCGTAGGCTATGGTGACGAGGCGCACAACAGCGTGATCGAGCTGACCCATAACTGGGGGCGTCGACGCCTATGACCTGGGTAATGGCTACGGCCATATCGCTTTGGAAGTCGAGGATGTCTACAAGGCCTGCGAGGACATCCGCTCGCGTGGCGGCAAGATCACACGCGAGCCCGGTCCGATGAAGCACGGCTCGAGCATTCTGGCGTTCATCGAGGATCCGGACGGCTACAAGGTGGAGCTGTTGTCACCTTCACGTAACGACTGATCCGCGAGACGAAAAAGCCCCGGTTCGACCGGGGCTTTTCGCAGCGACATCAGGGATCAGATATCGAAGTCGAAATCGTTGAGTTGCTTTTGCAGCCTGCGTTCTTCGAGCAGGTTGTCGATGATGCGGCGCTTGGTCAGGTTGGTCTTGGCGACTTCGACCGGAGCGTCGGTAGTATCGTCTTCGTCATCACTGACGAAGTCGTCTTCAATCTGAATATCTTCTTTCTCGGACACTTGTCTGTACTCCACGGCAAAGGCGCGCTGATGGCGCACCTTATAGCGGCAAAAAATCGGCCCGTAAAAAAGATTTTTTCAATCGTACGATGGATTTCCAGAGCGCCTGCTCAATCGTCAGAGGTCTTGTGCTTGTACTCGCAAAGGTCCTCGATCCGGCAGCTTCCGCACTGCGGCTTGCGGGCTTTGCAGACGTAGCGTCCATGCAGGATCAGCCAGTGGTGGGCGTCGAGCAGATACTCCTTAGGTACGAACTTGACGAGCTTGCGCTCGACGTCCAATACGTTCTTGCCCGGTGCGATGTTGGTGCGGTTGGCTACCCTGAAGATATGGGTGTCGACTGCCATTGTGAACTGACGAAAGGCGGTGTTGAGCACGACGTTCGCGGTCTTGCGGCCAACCCCAGGTAGGGCTTCGAGCGCTTCCCGGTTGTCCGGCACCTGGCTGCCGTGCCGTTCGATGAGGAGGCGGCAGGTCTCCAGCACGTTCTTTGCCTTGCTGGGATACAGACCGATGGTCTTGATGTAGCTGCACAACCCTTCATAGCCCAGCGCGTAGATGGCCTCCGGCGTATTGGCGACGGGGTAGAGCTTGGCGGTGGCCTTGTTGACCCCGACATCTGTCGCCTGGGCCGAGAGGATCACAGCGATCAGGAGTTCGAAGGGAGTGCTGTAGGCCAGCTCGGTCTTGGGTTCGGGGTTGTCTTCGTGAAAGCGGCGGAAGATCTCCCGGCGTTTTTCAGCATTCATCGAAACGGCTCCAGGCGCTGAAGGGTCGCGAGGGAAGGCGAAGAGGCGGGTGCGGGTTGGGCCGACGGGGTTGCGCCACTGTCGCCGGCGTTTCGAGCATCAATCGATCACGCCCGTCACACGTACACGTCGGCTTTGCGTTGGCATGTCCGGTTGGCTGGCCCTGGCGCGTTCGGCCAATCGCTCGTCGATGCGGTTTTTCAGCGCGATCAACAGGCCGAGCACGATGAAGGCACCCGGCGGCAGGATGGCAAGCAGGAAGCCCTTGTAGTCACTCACCAGGGTGATCTGCCAATCGGCGGCCACGGGTCCGAACAGCAGCTGCATGTTGGCGAAGAGCGCACCGGTACCAATCAGCTCGCGCGCGCCGCCCAGCACCAGCAGCACCAGGGCGAAACCCATCCCCATCATCAGGCCGTCTAGGCCAGCGACCAGCGGGTTGTGCTTGGCGGCAAAACCGTCGGCACGACCGAGAATCACGCAGTTGGTGGTTATCAACGGGATGAAGATGCCGAGGATCTGGTAGAGCTCGTAGGTGTAGGCCTGCATTAGCAGTTCGATACAGGTCGTCAGCGCGGCGATGATCATGACGAAGGCCGGCAGGCGCACCGCGGTATTCACCACACCCCTTACCAGCGATACGGCAATGTTCGAGCAGAGCAGCACCATGGCGGTTGCCAGCCCAAGCCCGAGCGCGTTGACGGCCGAGTTGCTGACGCCCAGCAGCGGGCAGAGGCCAAGTAGCTGAACCAGTGCCGGGTTGTTCTTCCACAGGCCGTTGATGCTCAGTTCACCAAAACTGGGGTTGCTCATCGGGTTTCCTCTCCCTGAGGCCGCGGTGTGGCGGCCCGGCTGTCGTCGCGGGCCCCCGCATCCCCGGCGCGGCTATGCGTGGTCACTTCGTCGGGCTGCGCCTCGTCCTGTAGGGCCTGCTCGGCCGTGACGGGGCGGGTCGTGGCGTGAAGTAGTTCCTGCTTGTTGGCGTCGAAATACCGCAGGGCACGGTGCACGGCGCCGACCACGGCGCGCGGGGTGATGGTCGCCCCGGCGAACTGATCGAAGTCGCCCCGGTCCTTTTTCACCGCCCAACCGGCATCGCCCGGATCGGCCAGGGACCGGTCCTCGAAGCTGCGGATCCAGGGGCTCTTGGCCAGTTCGATCTTGTCGCCCAGCCCCGGTGTCTCCCGGTGCGACAGGACGCGAACGCCGGCGATACGCCCGTCGGCGCGAATGCCTACCAGCAGTTGGATGGCCCCACTGTAGCCGTCTGGCGCGATGGCCTGGAGGATCACCGCGCTCGGCTGGCCGTCCTTCATTGCGATATAGGCGGGCAGCGGATTGCGAGTGCCCAGCAGCGGGTCGTGCAGCTCGAGGGCGTTATCCAGCAGCTGGTTGTCATAGCTGTCTCTCGGCAGGACCTCGTTGAGGGCACGCAGTTGCGCCGCCCGCTCGGACGCCTGGATGCGCTCGGCCGTGAACTGCTGCAGCAGTGTCACGCCGCCCACGGTGACGATGGCGAACAGGCCGAGCACCAGGCTGTTGTTGAACATCGAGCGGCTGATTTCCGGGAGCATCATGTCATTCGCCCAGCTTGAAGCCGCGCTCGGCCTTTCGATGGCCGTAGGTGCGCGGGCGCGTGTAGTAGTCGATGGTCGGTGCGCAGAGGTTCATCAAGAGCACGGCAAAGGCCACGCCGTCCGGATAACCGCCCCAGGCGCGGATCACGTACACCAGGACGCCCACGCCCGCGCCGAAGATCAACCGGCCACGTGTACTGGTAGCACCGCTGACCGGATCGGTGACGATGAAGAAGGCGCCAAGCATGGTGGCGCCGCTGAGCAGGTGAAACAGCGGTGAACCATGGCTGTCGGAGCCCGAGCCATTCCAGAACACCAGGCTCATCAGCGCGAGCGCCGCAAGCATGCCCACAGGGGCGTGCCAGCTGAACAGGCGCTTGTGCAGCAGAAAGAGCCCTCCGGCCAGAAAGGCCAGGTTGACCACTTCCGAGCCGATGCCGCCGAAATGACCGAACGCCGGATTGGCCCAGAGTTCGTCGATGGTCAGGCTGTTGTTCACCTTGAGCACATCAAGCGCGGTGGCCTGCGCCCAGCCGTCCGGGAGCGAAGTGACACCCACGATATGTTGCAGCCCGGCACCAAGGCCTACGGCGTGGGGGATCGGCCAGGTGGTCATTTCCACCGGGAAGGACACCAGTACCACGACGTAGCCGATCATGGCCGGATTGAAGGGGTTCTGCCCGAGTCCGCCGTAGAGCTGCTTGCCCAGGAGGATCGCAAAGGCCGTGGCGATCAGCGTCAGCCACCACGGGGAGTAGGGCGGCAAGGCCAGCGCAAGCAACACGGCGGTGACCAGTGCGCTGCCGTCGCGCAGGAAGAAGCCGACAGGACGTTGACGAAGCTTGAGCACGCCGGCTTCGCAGGCGAGTGCAACCGCACTGGCCCAGATCAGGTTGATCAGCGTGCCGGCGCCGTAGATCCAGGTCAGCGCAGCTACTCCGGGTAGCGTCGCGGCAAGGACCTGCAGCATCACACGCTGCGTGCGATTGCTGCCTGTGGTATGCGGTGAGGTGATGCGTGGCAGGGCCATTGGCTCTCCGTGAGTCCTCGAGGGCGCCGCGTTGCAGAGCACGGCGCCCGTGGTGACAGCGTCAGGGACGCTGCGCCTTACGAATGGGTGTGTTCCTGTAGTTTGCGCTCGGCTTCCTCGAGTCGCGCCCTGGCTGAGTCGATGGCCTGTGCCTCGCTCTCGGCGTCGCGCTCGAGCTTGCGCAGGTCGGCGCGGGCAAAGGCGAGCTCGGTCTTGAGCGCGCGGGTCTGCTCGTCCACTGGACGCTTCTCGGTACGTATACGTTCTGGTACGGGCTTGCCGCAGCTATCCTCGGCGTCATGCAAGGCCAGCTCGGCCGCCGACAGAGCCGCGCGCAAGTCGGCCAGCTGGGCTTCGTCGGCGCCTGCCTTTTCTGCCTTCTTCAATTCGGCGCGCTTCATCGCCAGCTCAATCTTGGCCTTCTTCAGCGCTTCGGTTCCGGGTGTCGCAGCAGGCTTGCCAGCGGCTGGTGCGGCTTCGGCCAGGGTTGCCTCGACGGCGGTCAGTTGAGCCTGCAGGCGGGCCATTTCGGCTTCCTGGCTGGCGTCTCGAGGATCCAGCTTTTCCAGCTTGCGCACCTGGGCGCGCAGCATGGCGGCTTCGATCTTGGCCTTCTTCTGCGCTTCGTCGCCCGACTGGGCTGGCGCTGGAGAGATTTCAGCCGCTGTCGCCTGCTCCAGAGCGGCCTGAGCCTTGGCAGCCACTTCCCGTAGCGTGGCGACCTGTTGTTCCAGCTCGGCTGTGGCATGAGCGGTCAGTTGCTTTTCCGCTTTCTTCAGCGCGACCTGGGCCATGCTGGCCTCGATCTTGAGTTTCTTCTGCTGCTCCGTTAGCCCGGCCTTCTGCACCTGGGGCGCCGGATCGTCCTGGCTGGGCACCGAACGCGTCTCCGACTGCGCGGCCTTGGCTCGCGCGGCCCGTTCTGCTCGCGCATTGCGATCGGCCTCCTTCTGCTCTTCGGCGCGGCGCAGGCGTTCCTGGCGCCACTCGAAGCGCTGCCGGGAGTGTTCGGCCTTCTGCTGCTTTTGCTCCAGCGCACGAATCTCGCCCTTGGCGGCACGGTAGTACTGCACCAGCGGAATGCTCGACGGGCAAACGTAGGCACAGGCGCCGCATTCAATGCAGTCGAAGAGGTTATAGGCCTTGAGCTGATCGTGCTCCTGCCCGAGCGCGAAGAAGTGCAGTTGCTGGGGCAGCAGGGAAGCCGGACAGGCCTCGGCGCACTCGCCGCAGCGGATGCAGGGTAATGCGGGTGGCGGTGGCGGCAGTTCCGCCAGGGTAGCGGCGAGCAGGCAGTTGGTGGTTTTGACCAGCGGTACCTCAAGCGATGGCAGCGTGAAGCCCATCATGGGGCCACCCATGATCAGGCGATTCAGCTTGTGGTGATCCAGCCCGGCAAGGGTCAGCAGATCCGCGACCGGCGTGCCGATCAGGGCCTCCACGTTCATCGGACGCGCCAGAGCCTCCCCGGTCAAGGTGGTGATGCGGGAAATCAGCGGCCGGCCCAGCAGGACGGCATCATGAATGGCAACGCAGGTTCCGACGTTTTGGCATAGCACCCCGATGTCGGCCGGCAGACCTCCGCTGGGCACTTCTGCGCCCGTAAGTATCTGGATCAGTTGTTTCTCACCCCCTGAGGGGTATTTGGTCGGCATCACCCTGAGGCCATAGGCGCGCTCGCCCAGCGCCTCGCGCACGGCAGCGACGGCTTCCGGCTTGTTGTCCTCGATACCGATCAACACCTGTTCGGGCCGAATCAGGTGAGCGAGGATGTCGATGCCGATCACCAGCGCCTGTGCCTTTTCGCGCATCAGCAGGTCATCGGCAGTGATGTAGGGTTCGCATTCGGCCCCGTTGATGATCAACGTCCGGATAGGTTGCTTCGGGGCTCCATTCAGTTTGACCGCGGTCGGAAAGCCCGCGCCGCCGAGTCCGGCAATCCCGGCCTCGCGAATTCGCTCAAGCAGGTCGTCGGCCTCCAGTAGCCGGAAATCGGCGATTGGCCGCAGCGGTGCCCACGCATCCTCGCCATCGCTCTCGATCACGATGGCGTCGGCCAGCATCCCCGAGACATGCGGGTAGGGCTGTGGGCCGATGAAGCTGACGATGCCCGAGGTGGGTGCATGCACCGGCGCGCTGACGTAGCCAGTTGCCTCGGCGATCTTCTGCCCCTTGAGCACCCGGTCACCCACACCGACGCAGGGCTCGGCCGCGCCACCCAGATGCTGGGACAGCGGCACGATGAGCTGCCTTGGCAGGGGCGGATGCTGGATTGGCGTGCGGTTGGATAGCGTTTTGCGCTCCGGAGGATGGATGCCGCCGTGGATGTCCCAGAGAGTTGCTGCGTTCATGCGGCGCGCTCCCGGTCACTGGCGATCAAGCGGCCCGGCGCCAGCGGGCGCTCCCAGTTCCAGCCTTGCAGCGGTTTGCCCAGTTCCACCATGTCGATGCAATCCACCGGGCAGGGCTCGACGCAAAGATCGCAACCGGTGCACTCGGAAATGATCACGGTGTGCATCTGTTTCGCCGCACCGAGGATCGCGTCGACCGGACAGGCCTGAATGCACTTGGTACAGCCGATGCACTCGGCTTCGCGGATGTAAGCCACTCGCGGGGGGAGCTCGCCTTCCGCGGCATCGAGAGGTTCCGGCTCGACATCGAGCAGGTCGGCCAATGCCTGGATGGTCGCCTCGCCACCGGGTGGGCATTTGTTGATCTTGTCCCCTCCGGCGATGGCCTCGGCGTACGGCTTGCACCCGGGATAGCCACATTGGCCGCATTGCGTCTGCGGCAGCAGCGCGTTGATCTGCTCGGCAATCGGATCGCCCTCGACGCGAAAACGCACCGCCGCGAAACCGAGGATCGCGCCGCACACCAGGCACAAGGCCAGTAAGGCCACGACTGCAACTAGCACGGCGCTCATAGCTTGATCAGCCCGGAAAAGCCCATGAAGGCCAGCGACATCAGGCCGGCGGTGATCATGCCGATGGCAGCGCCCTGGAACGCGCGAGGGACGTCGGCGATGGCGATGCGCTCACGCATGGCGGCGAACAGCACCAACACCAGTGAAAAGCCCAGGCCAGCAGCGAAACCGTTGGCTGTCGCGGTGAGGAAGGTGAACTCGGCCTTGTTGGCGTTGAGCAGCGCCACGCCGAGGACGATGCAGTTGGTGGTGATCAAAGGCAGGAAGATGCCGAGCACCCTATAGAGCAGTGGGCTGGTCTTGTTCACGACCATCTCTGTGAATTGCACCACCACGGCGATCACCAGGATGAAGCTGATGGTGCGCAGAAATTCCAGATCCAGCGGTTGCAGCACGTAGCGCTGAACCAGATAACTGCACATGGCCGCCAAGGTCAGCACAAAGGTGGTGGCCAGCGAAAGGCCGATGGCCGTTTCGATCTTCCTGGAGACACCCATGAACGGGCACAGCCCGAGAAACTGCACGAGCACGAAGTTATTGACCAGAATGGCGCTAACCATGATCAGGGCAAGTTCGGTCATTGAGGGGTTCCTGTGGCGCTCGCGGTGAGCCCTAGGCTAAAAGCCCGCTATTATCGGGGAACCGCTGTCAGCCATACAAGCCGCGGCGGCCAGCGGCTGACATATATGGAAAAGAACCGGTGGTCCGCCCCTTTCGAGTTCGGACGTGACCTGTGGTCTGATGCGAGGAGGCCGTCGCCCGCTGCGCCGGCCATGGGAGGTGTTCGATGAACATTCGAATGATGCTGGTCGCGATAGGCCTGGGCTTGGCAACCCAGGCATCGGCGGACTCACGTGGGGGCGTCTGGGTCTATCAGCCGGATGGAGGAAGTTACCGGGTGGAGTCGGGGCCTCGTGTCTACGACCCCCGCAGCCCGTACTCAATTTTCCTCAGTATCGGCAGAACCTGCCGCCGCGCATGCAGGGGCAACTGCCCCCGCGCTATTACGATCGCCACCGCGGTCATGATGGTCGCGGTTGGAACCGCGACCGCCGTTCCGACTGGAAGTCTCACGATCGGCACGGGCGTTTGGATCGCCCCCAGCGCTGGCACCGCGATGACGGGCGGCGCCACGACAGGCCACCGGTGCGTGACTACCGTGCGTTTCAGCAACGCAGCTACGGTGGCGGTTATCGACGCTGATCGTGAATGCTGGCGGGGCCGCCAGGTTATCTAGCGGTTGCGCCAGCGAGCTTCGCGCTTTTCCAGAAAGGCGTTCACGCCCTCCCGGGTGTCCTCGGCTTCGAACAAGTCGACGAAGGCTTCCCGCTCATCCGCCGCGAGCGTGGCGGGACCCCGCACCTTCATGGCGTCGATCAACGGCTTGATCGCACGCACGGCGACAGGGCTTTGCCGCGCCACTCGCGCGGCCATCAACAATGCATGCCCGCGGGCCTCGCCGGGTTCCACGACCTGTTCGACCAGACCGATGCGCAGGGCAGTGTCCGCTGTCAGTCGTTCGCCGCACAGGACCATCCGCTTCGCCCAGCCTTCGCCGACCAGCCAGGCCAGTGCCTGGGTGCCTCCGGCACAGGGGAGCAGCCCGACCGAAGCTTCTGGCAGGCCCAACTGAGCGTGTTGCTCGGCGATGCGGATATCACAGGCCAGGGCGCATTCGAGCCCGCCTCCAAGGGCGAATCCATTGATCGCGGCAATGGAGACGCCGCGGAAGGCACGGAGCGCTTCGAACGCCTCACCGAGGCGACGTGCCATTTCACGTGCGCGGTTGCGATCACCGTCGGCAAAGAGCTTGAGATCGGCTCCTGCGCTGAAGAAGGTGTCGCCCTGGCCGCAGATGACCAGCGCATAGACATCGTCATCGCGGTTCAGATGCTCGACGAGGAGCTTGAGGCCGATCAGGGACTCGCGGTCCCAGGTGTTGGCCGGAGGATGATTGATGGTAATGAGCGCTGTATGCCCGTGCTTCTCGACGGTCAGTTTATGCGTGAGATCGAAGACGCCGGGTTTGTAAGGCTCGACTGCTGTGTTGCTCATGGGGCCTCCTGGACAGACGAATGCGTTCGGGACACAGCATCAGAATCCCGAACGGCGCGCAGGTTGCAGAGCGCCTGGCTGGCGCACCGACTAGCGGTTGCCTTTCAGTCTAGTCGGTCAGAGACGGGCGCCATGTGACGTGCTGAAGCAGGCGCGAGTGCGGCAGCCGGCTACCAGGGGTATGGAGCCGGCTGCGCTGGAGTCACTGCAGTGCCAGCTTCTGGCCGCCTGCGGTGCGCTCCAATTGCCATTGGGCGTGGGAGGGAGCGGCTTGCTCCCCGGTGAGGCGATGAACGATCTCGAAGTAGTCCTGCTTGAAACGGTCCTTGAGTACCTCCTCGCGCGGTTTCACCCGCACCGCGTACACGGTCTGCACGTTCTGATGATCGAAGGCGCGCCATTCCTGCTCGTCTTTCAATAGCCTGTAACGGTGGCCCTCGAGCGCAGCTATGACCTGTTCACTGTTCAGGCTGCGTGCCCGGGTGGCGGCATCGGCCCATTGGTAGACGATGCTGTAGGCCGAGGCGGCTGAGCTGGAGGGGTGGGTCTGATAGCGTTCGTCGAAGTTCTGCACGAATTGCTTGCCGGCCTCCGAGCCTTCCAGCTCAGGCACTCGCCATGTCCAGGGCTCGGTGCCGAGTACGCCGCGCATGATGTCCGGACCGGCGGTTTCGATCATGCTCTGCGTCAGGTTTGGCACGGCGACCTGCATCCGCTTGTTCAATCCCATCTCGTCGGCGATGCGCATGGCGCGCACCATGTCTTCGCCAAACAGCACAAGGACGAGAACTTCCGCATCGCTGGCGGCCGCTTGGGTGAGGGCGTCGCGGTAGTCCGACAGCCGGGCGCCCGGGAACGCTGTCTTCAGGCCGGGATGGCGGGCGCTGTCCTGCGTGCCGGTGGCCTGGCGCAGCGAGCTTTCACTGGTATGGCCCCAGGTATAGTCGGACGTGATGTAGAAGTAGCGCTTGTTCGGCAGGTGCTTGTTCAGATACTCGCCCAGCACTTTGGCGCTCATCCAGGCGTTGTTGCACTCGCGGAACATATACCGGTGGCCATCCTTGCCGGTCGTGTCATTCGAGTAGGTAAGGGTGCCGAAGTACAGCAGGCCTCGTTCCCGGGCACGCTTGCCGGCCGCAATGGCCACTGCGCTGGAGGCGCCACCGAATAGCATGACCGCACCTTCATCGGCCAACTTGTCGACATTGGCAACGGCTTTCTCGGGCCGTGAAGCAGAGTTGCGGCTCGACAGCCGCAGCGGCCGGCCGAGTACGCCGCCCTTGGCGTTGATCTCGTCGATGGCCAACAAGGCCCCGCGCATTTGCGCCAAGCCTTCTTCCTTGTAGCTCCCGGTCCGGGGATAGTTGAGGCCGAGCGTTATGGGGTCGGCGGCTTCGGCGCTCAGGCACAAGCCCAACGCCAACGCCAGAAGGGTCGTCCGTTTCATCACAGTGATCCTTGTTGTATTTGTTTTATTGGCGCCGCTTTTTTACCGCGAGGTGCGGCATTTCGTCACTCTTTAATTAGTCGTAGACGAGTTGCGGTTCGCTTGCCGTGCGGCGGTCCGCAGAATGGAGCACTTGGGTCGGCCCGAGTGGCTCCCTGGGTCCTCAGCGTCATCTGCATTGACGCCGCGCCGGGCATTCCTTAGGGTTCCGCCCTTGTCAAGGGGGCCACCATGAGCGATGACGACCGCATCAAACTCGAGCCAACCTGGAAAGCGGCGCTTCGGGATGAGTTCGCTCAGCCTTACATGCAGGCGTTGAGTGCCTTCCTGCGCCAGGAGAAAGCTGCCGGCAAGATCATCTACCCGCCGGGGCCACTGATCTTCCATGCCCTCGATTCCACACCGTTACCGCAGGTCAAGGTGGTGATTCTCGGCCAGGATCCGTACCACGGGCCGGGTCAGGCTCACGGGCTATGTTTCTCCGTGCAGCCAGGCGTGCCGGCGCCGCCGTCATTGCAGAACGTTTTCAAGGAGCTCAAGCGTGACTTGAATCTGCCGGTGCCTCGCCACGGCTATCTACAGCACTGGGCGGATCAGGGAGTGCTGCTACTGAATACCTCGCTCACGGTCGAGCAGGGCATGGCGGGATCGCATGCGAAGGCGGGATGGCAGCGCTTGACCGATCGGATCATCGAGGTGGTCAGCGAGTCGCGCCCGAGCGTCGTGTTCATGCTTTGGGGCGCTCATGCGCAAGGCAAGGCGAAGCTCATCGATGCGACCAAGCATCTGATGCTCAAGTCGGTACATCCGTCGCCGTTGTCGGCACATCGGGGCTTTATCGGCAATGGCCATTTCAGCCGCGCCAATCAGTTTCTGACCCAGCAGGGAATGACACCGATCGACTGGCGATTGCCTGAGCAGGTGTGAAGCGGGCCTCAAATCAACCGAAGCCCGCTTCCGGTCTGGCAATTACTGCTTGCTGCCATGCTTGCTGGCCAGCTCCTGGGCATGTTTCAGGTGCTCCTCCAGCTCGGGCAGTGTCGACTCTGCGAACTGCTTGAGTTGGGCGTTCTCTCCGTCTTCGACATATTCACGGTACAGCTCGATCGTCTGTTCGTGCGCGACGACCTGATTATTGGCGTATGCCTGATCGAAGTTTTCTCCGTCACGCAGCTTGAGAATCATGGCCTTGGCCTTGTCCATCAGCGTGGCTTCGTCGGAGATCTCCAGATCTTCATGCTGACCGGCCAGTTCGGCCAGTTTCTGATTGGACTTGGTATGGTCGTCGATCATTTTCTGGGCAAAGCTTTTCACGTCTTCCGAGGTGCCCTTGTCCAGCGCCATACGTGCGGTTTCGATTTCCGCCATGCCCTTGGCTGACGCCTCGTCGACGAAGTTCTCGCCGTCAGCGGCGAGCGCAAGGTTTGCAGCTACGCCGAATAGAAGAGCTGTCGTGCCGGACCATAGTGTCTTGTTTGCTCGGATCATGTGCGTTCTCCTTCAGAGACCTGACCTCGCTCGCGGGTGCAATGTGCTTCGCGAGCGGGTGCGGCAAAAGCGCCGTCTATTTTGTGACTGGGACCGAGTCGTGGCGGTTCCAGTGCTCCGGCGAGTGGTCAAGGAAAGACGAAGAAACCGAGTCGGTCTTACTGCAGCATGCTCATCGCGGCGTCCATTGCAGCGGACAAGTCCTCGTCCTCTTGCAGCAACGAGCTCGGGTCCAGCCCCAGCTTGTCGAATGCTGGAATCTCATTCCAGTCGAGCTGAGTGAAGGGATGTGCGCTGCCGATGTAGCTTTGCAGCGTGGCAACTTGAACGATGTCTACGTAGTCGACCTTGTCCGACACGCGGGCGAAGTTCAGGTGCTGACCGGGAACGATGGCGATGGCCTCGGGGAACTCCCAGGTGCGCAGGATTTTCTCGCCCAGCATCGGGTGGATGCGATCGATGACGTGGTTGAGGCTGATCGAGTCGCTGAGCAGCGCGCTGTGCTCCTCGGCATAGGTCAGGATCGGCAGGATGCCGATCTGGTGGACGAGGCCGGCCAGCGTCGCCTGGTCAGCGGGTAGGCGCGTGAAGTTGCGGCACAGTACATGACTGATGGCGGCAATTTCGGTGCTCTTGTTCCAGACCTCCCGCATCTTGCGATCAACCACGTCCGTAGTGGCCTGGAACATCTGCTCCATGGCGAGACCGGTCGCCAGGTTGGAGGTGTAGTTGATGCCGAGGCGACTGATCGCCATCTGCAGGTCGTTGATCTCGCGGTTGGTGCGCAGCAAGGGGCTATTGACCACCTTGATAATTCTGGCCGTCAACGCTGTATCGTTGCCAATCACCTTGGCCAGCGTCGGGATGCTCACGTCGGGGTCTTCCGCAGCCTCGCGTACACGCAGGGCAACTTCCGGAAGTGTGGGCAGAACAAGCTGGTCGTTTTCGATTGCTTGCATCAGCTCCTGCTGGACTTTATCGGCGAGGGTACTCATGTCGTTCCTTTAAAGATGTGCGGTGTTGGCAGGTTGTTATCTAGCGCTGGATCTCTTTGTCCGCGTCCAGTGTATAGGGCAGTTCGAGCAGTTCGAGCAGGGCGCCATCGGGTGTACCTAAGTGGAGGCGGCCATCCTCGACGGCGTCCTGTTGCACCACGGCGAGCAACTCGACGGTATCGTCGTCGGCCTGGGCCGCAAGCACCACTTCACCCACGCTCGAGCCGTGGACCGGCGAGTACAGTTCCGTGCCGGCCGTAGGCGCCTCGCTCGCATTTGCGCACAAGCGATACATGCGCCGCTTCAGCTTGCCGAGGTATTGCATGCGCGCCACGATTTCCTGGCCGGTGTAGCACCCCTTCTTGAAGCTGACGCCACCAACCGCCTGCAGGTTGATCATTTGCGGAATGAAGAGCTCTCGAGTCGCTGCGACCACTTGCCCGATCCCAGCGCGAATCTGCGCCAGTAGCCAACGTTCAAGAGGCGCCTCGGCGAGTTGCGAGGCCAGTCTCGCGCGCAGGGTGTCGGCCTCGGCTGCCGGTGCCCAAAGCTCCGTGCGAAGCGCACCCAGCCGAATCGCGATCAGGCCGTGGCCACTGACAACCTGGCCGTCGCTCTGCGGCAGCTCCAGGCCAAGGCTGACAAGCGCGCCATCACCCTCGACCAACCCGAATCGGACCCAGGCTTCGCTTTCGTCCGTCAACTTGGACTTGGAAAATACGGCGAATCTAGACAGGTCTGCCAGTTGCGGCTGCGCGAGCACCTTGTCCATTGCCAGCAGGTAACCGTCAGGCTGGGGGACGATGCGAAAGCTCGATTGCATGCGACCCTTCGGCGTACAGCGTGCGCCGAGGCTGGATTGGTTGGGATCGAGGTAGTTGAGGTTGCAGGTCAGCTGGCCCTGCAGGAACTTGTTGGCATCGGGACCGCGTACGGCCAGGACGCCTTCGTGCGACAACACACAGAAAAAGCAGAGTCGGTCATGACTGGTCACGCCGTGAAAATCCGGACGGGCATCATAGCAGGCCGACGCCGGAACACAGCGTGCGCCAGATGACAGATCGCATCGTTCTTCCGCTGCCGTCAGCCGCTATAATGCGGCGCCTCAACTCAGGAGCCTGTCATGGTCGAACAATCCGAACTCAACCGCCTGTTCTGGCACAGCCGCCGTGGCATGCTCGAACTCGATGTGTTGCTGGTCCCCTTCGTGCAGGAGGTTTACGCACAGTTGGATGACGAGGACCGGGCCCGCTATCGGAAATTGCTGAGCTGCGAAGACCAAGACATGTTTGGTTGGTTCATGGAACGTTCCGAACCGGAAGATGAAGATCTGCGCCGCATCGTTCGCATGATTCTGGATCGTGTCCAGCCACACTGATTCCACGTTCGAATGCCGCTGGCGCGCTTCCCGGTCGTTGCTGGCCGGGTATCTGGTCGTGCAGGGGCTGGCCATTGGCTGCCTGCTCGGTTTGCCGGTCCCGCTCTGGCTCGCCGCCTTTGGTCTCGCGCTCTGTTTCGGTCACGCCTGCTGGTCGCTGCCCCGACATATCCTGCTGACGCACGACACAGCTTGGGTCGGCTTGCGCCATGATCAGTCCGGCTGGGCGTTGTGGAGCCAGCGGACCGGCTGGCAGCCCATTCAGTTGCGCCCCGACAGTCTTGCACTGCCATTGACGGTCATTCTGAGCTACAGGCTGCCCGGTGAGCGGTTTGCCCGAGGATGTTGCATTCCCAAGGGAGCGCTTGCATCGGACCAGCATCGGCGCCTGCGAGTCAGGTTGAAGTACAGTCGGCGAAGGTGGGCGGCACCAGAATAGTGTCCATCGCCTCGGGGAGCTGTGTCGGGTAATCGAGCGTGTAATGCAGGCCGCGGCTTTCTCGACGCTGCATGGCCGAGCGGATCATCAGTTCGGCGACCAGTGCCAGGTTGCGCAGCTCGATGAGGTCCCGTGAGACCTTGTAATTGCTGTAGAACTCATCGATCTCGGCCAGCAGCAGGCGAACCCTGTGCTGTGCCCGCATCAAGCGTTTGGTGGTGCGCACGATACCGACGTAATCCCACATGAATCGCCGCAGCTCGTCCCAGTTGTGCGCAATGATCACATCTTCATCCGAGTCGGTGACGAGGCTGGCGTCCCAGGTCGGCAGGTTGTCGGGCATAACGCTGCGGTCGAGCTTTTGCTGAATGTCCTTGGCTGCAGCCTGCGCATAGACGAAGCACTCCAGCAGGGAGTTGCTTGCCATGCGGTTGGCACCGTGCAGACCGGTAAAGCTGGTTTCGCCTATCGCATACAGGCCGGGAATATCGGTTCGCCCGGCCTGGTCCACCACGATGCCGCCGCACGTATAGTGAGCGGCGGGAACCACGGGAATCGGTTCGCGAGTGATGTCGATGCCGAATTCGAGGCAGCGTTCGTAGACGGTAGGGAAATGCGATTGGATGAAGGAGGCCGGCTTATGACTGATGTCGAGATACACGCAATCGATTCCCAGGCGCTTCATTTCATGATCGATGGCGCGGGCGACGATGTCTCGCGGGGCCAGCTCCGCACGCTCATCGAAACGTGGCATGAAGCGCTCGCCGTTCGGCAGTTTGAGCAGCGCGCCTTCGCCGCGTAGCGCTTCGGTTATCAGGAAGCTCTTGGCCTTAGGATGGTACAGACAGGTCGGGTGGAACTGGTTGAATTCCAGATTGCCCACCCGGCAGCCGGCACGCCAGGCGATAGCGATGCCATCGCCGCAGGCGCCGTCCGGGTTGCTGGTATAAAGGTAAACCTTGGCAGCGCCGCCGGTCGCCAGCACGACGAACCGTGCATGGAAGGTGTCGACCTCCCCGGTCGAGCGGTCCAGTACGTAGGCGCCAAGGCAGCGTCTGCCCTCTAGCCCGAGCTTGTGTTCGGTGATCAGATCGACGGCGACATGTTGCTGCAGCAGCTCGACGTTGTGCCGCTCGCGAGCCCGGGAAAGCAGGGTGTTGAAGATGGCGGCACCGGTTGCGTCGGCCGCATGGATGATGCGTCGGTGGCTGTGGCCACCCTCGCGCGTCAGGTGGTACTCAAATGCGCCATCTTCTCGGTCGGCTTCATCTCGCGTGAAGGGCACGCCTTGGTCGATCAGCCATTCGATGGCTTCGCGGCTGTGTTCCACCGTAAAGCGCACGGCCTGCTCGTGGCACAGCCCTCCGCCGGCGACCAGCGTGTCGGCAACGTGCGACTCGACAGTGTCTGCCGTATCCAGCACGGCTGCGACGCCCCCTTGCGCCCAGTAGGTCGATCCGTTAGATAGATCGCCCTTGCTCAGCACGGCAATGCTCAGGTCGGTCGGCAGGTTCAGCGCCAGTGTCAAACCGGCTGCGCCGCTGCCGATGACCAGGACGTCGTATTGATGGTGTCGACTCATGTTCGGACTCGCAAGGAAGGCCGAGGTAGTATATCGGGCACCAATGCCTGCAAAATAGCGGGCTGTTGCTTTATGTCTTTGAGGACTGGAACTTTTTTTGCAGGCTCGTCTCTATAGACAGTTGTGGATGCAAGCCGGCTGGTCACCATGCGGTGGGCGGCGCGGGTAAGGTGTGGATTTTCGAAGGATCCTTACCGACACCTGTCTCGCGGCGTTGCTCGTCATGTCATCAGATGTGTTGCAGGAAAGCTTGCTAGGAGGGGGAGAACTTTTGTGTAAAGCCCGGGTCTATTCTGGCAGGTCAGCTCGCAGGCGACAGCGGCACCCCTTCCAGGTCAAGGAGGAGTGCTCATGCTAACCCAGGAGCAGGACCAGCAACTGGTCGAACGAGTACAGCGGGGCGATAAGCGGGCTTTTGATTTGTTGGTGCTCAAGTACCAACACAAGATTCTTGGGTTGATCGTGCGCTTTGTTCATGATTCTCATGAAGCGCAGGATGTGGCGCAAGAAGCCTTTATCAAAGCGTATAGAGCGCTAGCCAACTTTCGCGGTGACAGTGCCTTTTATACCTGGCTGTACCGCATCGCCATCAATACGGCGAAGAATCATTTGGTGGCACGTGGAAGGCGGCCGCCCGATAGCGATGTCAGTTCAGAAGATGCCGAGTTCTATGAGGGCGACCACGCGCTCAAGGACATCGAATCGCCAGAGCGCTCGCTACTCAGGGACGAGATTGAGGACACGGTTCACAGAACCATTCAACAACTTCCAGAAGATTTGCGTACGGCTCTAACACTGCGTGAATTTGATGGTCTTAGTTATGAAGACATTGCAAATGTGATGCAGTGTCCAGTTGGTACAGTCCGCTCCCGGATTTTCCGAGCGCGGGAGGCCATCGATAAAGCATTGCAACCCTTGTTGCATGAATCCTGAGACAGCGGCGATAGCCAAGAGAGGAACCGCCATGAGTCGTGAAGCCCTGCATGAATCGCTGTCCGCGGTGATGGATAACGAAGCGGACGAGTTGGAATTACGTCGAGTTCTCGCCGCGCATGGCGACTCGGATATGCGATCAACCTGGTCGCGCTACCACATTGCTCGTGCCGCGATGCACAAGGAACTGACCGAGCCGCGGTTGGATATTGCTTCGGCCGTATCCGCTGCGCTGGCCGACGAGCCTGCGCTGATGCCTGCCAAGCAGCAACGTTTTGCCTGGCGTAACCTGGGACGCATCGCTGTTGCCGCTTCGGTGACAGTTGCCGTGCTTGCGGGTGTGCGCCTTTACAACCAGAACGAGGTTGCCGGTCCTCAGGTGGCCCAGCAGGCGCCGCAGCCCTCGATTGCTGTGCCTCAAGCTGCTAACCAGGGGCCGGCGGTACTGGCCGGTTACAGTGAAGGCGCCTCTGCACCCGAGGCTGAGGCGGCACAGGCACCTGCCGAAGGCTGGCATGATCAGCGCCTGCCGGCGTATGTTCGCCAGCATGCGCAGCAGGCAGCATTCGGTAGCGGGTCAGAAAGCGCTCTGCCGTACGCACGTGCTGCCAGTATGGAAGATCGTTAAGGAAGAACATGCGTGTAATACCGCTGTGTGTGGTGCTCGGAGGCTGGCTATCAATGCCGGCCTTCGCTGCTGATGCTGGCGCCGATTCCTGGCTCCAGCGTCTGGTCAAGGCCGAGGAGCAGCAAAGCTATTTCGGCACCTTCGTTTACGAACGCAACGGAAGCTTTTCAAGCCATTCCGTCTGGCAATTGGTGCAAGACGGGGCCGTTCGAGAGCGGTTGCTTCAGCTTGACGGTCCAGCGGCCGAAGTCGTACTGAAGGGCGGTCAAGTCGCTTGCGCAACCGAAGAGCTCGCATCCCAAGTCAGCGATGCTCAGCCGTGGCGCCGGCAACAGCTCGACCCCGCGCAGTTATCGGAATCCTATGACTTGCACATGATTGGCGAGTCCCGCGTAGCCGGTCGCCCGACGGTCGCGATCGTGGTGAGCCCGAAAGATCAGCATCGCTACGGCTTCGAGCTGCACCTCGACAAGGAAACCTCCCTCCCGCTCAAATCGCTGATGCTGAGCGAAAGTGGCCAACTGCTCGAGCGCTTCCAGTTCACTCAGTTCTCCTCCGGGCCCGTCCAGCCGTCCGATATCGAGGCCGGGCAGGACTGCGAGCCGGTGGCGATATCCTCATCGTCCGAGGCGAAATCCGAGGCGCCGAAGTGGCGCTCCGAATGGCTGCCCGCCGGTTTTCGCTTGCTCGATTCGAATGTTCGACCCAGTCCAGCTTCGAGCGAGCCTGTTGCCTGGCTCTCGTACGGTGACGGGTTGGCCCGTTTTTCAGTCTTTCTCGAGCCGCTTCGGGGAGCAGTGGTGGAGGACGCCCGTAGCCAGATGGGTCCCACGGTAGCGGTTTCCAAACGAATCACGACGTCCGACGGTGACGTCATGGTGACCGTGGTCGGTGAGATTCCGCTCGGAACGGCTGAGCGAGTCGCCCTGTCCATGCGCGCGGGCTCCGATCAGGCGTCGCAATGATCGAACAGCAGGGCCGGGTCGTGGCGCTGGAAACCGGCGCCGTATGGGTTGAAACGCATCGCAGCAGTACCTGTTCGGCATGCTCGGCACGCAATGGCTGTGGCCAAGGCTTGATGGACAGCATCGGAATTGGTCAGCAGCGAAAAATGCTTCGCGCCAGTTCGGCTCTCAACCTTGACGTTGGGGATTCCGTCGTCGTCGGTGTTCGCGAAGATACGCTGGTGCGTTGGGCTGTTTTCGTTTATCTCCTACCCCTGCTTGCATTGCTGGCGGCCTCGTTCGTGGCGTCCTGGATGGCGCTCGGTGAACCATACGTAATCGCTGCGGGCCTGATCGGCTTCTTGCTGGCTTGGTTCGCTGTGCGCGCGCATGCTCGGCGGCGCGTTGCCGATCCACAGTTGCAACCGGTCGTGCTACGAATGATGCTCGCGGACGGGGTTGGACTGTTTCCAAGGGGGAGTGATCTTGAAGGCTCGAAGCCATAGGGGTGTCGCGATTCTGGCCGCGCTGTTGCTGTTGGGTACGGCTGCGGTTGCACAAGCGCAGTTGCCCGATTTTACTGGGCTGGTAGAGAGCGCCTCACCTGCGGTCGTAAACATCAGCACCAAGCAGAACGCACCAGCTCGCGGCGCCGCGGCGCAAATACCGGAGCTCGAAGGACTGCCGCCAATCTTTCGCGAATTCTTCGAGCACGGTATTCCTGGCGTGCCGGGGCAGGGGGCGCCGGGCCAGCAGCGCGAGGCCCAGTCGCTGGGCTCCGGGTTCATCATCTCGCCCGACGGCTATGTACTGACCAACAACCATGTCGTGGCCGACGCCGATGAGATCATTGTCAGGCTACCTGACCGTAGTGAGCTGGAGGCCGAGCTGGTAGGCGCGGACCCTCGGACGGACGTTGCTTTGATCAAGGTAAAGGGCGAAGGGTTGCCGACCGTCAAGCTGGGCGATTCGAGCGCATTGAAAGTGGGTGAATGGGTGCTCGCCATCGGCTCTCCGTTTGGCTTCGACCATACGGTGACGGCCGGTATCGTCAGCGCCACCGGGCGCAACCTGCCAAGTGAAAGCTACGTGCCGTTCATCCAGACGGACGTCGCGATCAATCCGGGCAATTCGGGCGGTCCGTTGTTCAATCTGCGGGGCGAAGTGATCGGCATCAACTCGCAGATATTCACCCGCTCGGGTGGCTTCATGGGCTTGTCGTTCGCAATTCCGATCGACGTGGCGATGGACGTGTCCGACCAGTTGCGTACCGAAGGCCGGGTCAGTCGGGGTTGGCTGGGGTCGTTATCCAGGAAGTCAATCGCGACCTGGCCGAGTCGTTCGGGCTGGATCGTCCTGCCGGTGCGCTGGTTGCGCAGGTCCTTGATGGTGGGCCTGCGGCCAAGGGTGGGCTGCGTGTCGGCGACGTCATCCTCAGTGTCAACGGCGAATCCATCAACATGTCTGCTGATCTGCCTCATCTCATCGGCTCGATCAAGCCGGGCAGCAAGGTTCGGCTCGGTATCGTTCGCGATGGAGACCGCGAGACGCTTGATATTGCGGTCGGCACGCTGCCTGAGGAAGGCGAAGAGGTGGTCGCTGGAGTGGATCGCGCGGAGAAAAGCAGCAACCGGCTGGGGGTGAAGGTGTCGGAGCTGACCGCCGAGCAGAAGCGCAGTCTAGACCTCCCCCGGCGGCGTGGTGATCACTGAGGTGCAGAGCGGGCCGGCAGCCATGATCGGTTTGCGTGCAGGTGACGTCATCACTCATCTGAACAACCAGGCGATTGATTCCGCATCGACGTTCGGCCGCGTTGCCGAAGGGCTGCCCAAGAACCGCTCGGTATCGATGCGTGTGCTACGCCAGGGGCGGGCGAGTTTCATCACGTTCAAGCTGGCTGAGTAGAGCCGCGAGGGACCGGGACCGCGCGATCTGTTCGGGTGTAGCGCGGTCGAGCGGCTTTTATAGAGGGCGGCTGCGATTTGCCCGCGTTCAAAGTCGTTCCAGCCTGCCTTCGGCTCGCCCACGCTGCTGCGTTGCTCTGTTCAGGCCTTCGTCTTCCCGGCAGGTGTTACGCCGTTCAGCCGGGTTGGAAACATTGCCATTGCACGGCGTGACGCCGAATAGACCTATCGGGTAGACTTGGCGGCTATTTTCGGCGGGCAACGTGCCTGCGATGTATTCGAGTGTTGAGCTGTGAGTGACCTGAGTCATATCCGCAATTTTTCCATCATCGCGCATATCGATCATGGTAAGTCGACCCTGGCTGACCGCTTCATCCAGATGTGTGGCGGCTTGACCGAACGTGAGATGAACGCTCAGGTCCTCGATTCCATGGATCTGGAGCGCGAGCGCGGCATTACCATCAAGGCGCACAGCGTCACGCTGTATTACACGGCTAGAGACGGTAAGACCTACCAGCTGAATTTCATCGACACGCCAGGTCACGTGGACTTTACCTATGAAGTCAGCCGGTCTTTGGCTGCCTGTGAAGGCGCGCTCCTGGTGGTGGATGCGGGGCAGGGCGTGGAGGCTCAGTCGGTCGCCAACTGCTATACGGCGATCGAGCAGGGACTCGAGGTCATGCCGGTTCTGAACAAGATGGACCTGCCGCAGGCCGATCCCGAGAAGGTCAAAGGCGAGATCGAGCATATCATCGGTATCGACGCGACCGACGCGGTACCTTGTAGTGCAAAGAGCGGTATGGGCGTAGAGGATGTTCTGGAGCGCCTCGTCGAGGTGATTCCTCCGCCTGTCGGCGAAATCGACGCACCGTTGCAGGCGCTCATCATTGACTCCTGGTTCGACAACTACCTGGGTGTGGTTTCCCTGGTTCGGGTTCGTCATGGGCGAATCAAGAAGGGCGACAAGGTCCTGGTGAAGTCGACCGGCAAGATCCATCAGGTCGACAGCGTCGGTGTGTTCAATCCCAAGCACACCACCACCACCGACCTCAAGGCGGGCGAAGTCGGCTTCATCATCGCCGGAATCAAGGACATCCTCGGCGCTCCGGTTGGCGATACCCTGACCCTGGCCAATACGCCCGACGTCGAAATGCTGCCCGGCTTCAAGCGGGTCAAGCCGCAGGTGTACGCTGGCCTGTTTCCGGTCAGTTCGGATGATTTCGAGGATTTTCGTGAGGCGTTGCAGAAGCTGACCCTCAACGACGCCGCGCTGCAGTACGAACCCGAGAGCTCCGACGCGCTGGGCTTCGGTTTCCGCATCGGCTTCCTCGGCATGCTGCACATGGAGATCATCCAGGAACGGCTCGAGCGCGAGTACGACCTCGATCTCATCACCACCGCGCCTACGGTGGTCTACGAGTTGGCCTTGAAAAACGGCGACGTGATCTACGTCGACAGCCCATCCAAGCTCCCCGATCTGTCTGCCATCGAGGACATGCGCGAGCCTATCGTGCGCGCCAACATCCTCGTGCCGCAGGAGCATCTGGGCAGTGTGATAACCCTTTGCGTCGAAAAACGCGGCATTCAGATCGACCTACAGTTCCTGGGATCTCAGGTGCAGGTGCGCTACGACCTGCCGATGAGCGAAGTGGTGCTGGACTTCTTCGACCGCTTGAAGTCTGTCAGTCGCGGTTATGCGTCGCTGGATTACAGCTTCGAGTGCTTCCGGTCGGCCAACCTGACGCGGCTGGACATCATGATCAACGGCGACAAGGTCGATGCATTGGCCCTGATCGTGCATCGCGACAATGCCCAGTACAAAGGGCGGATCCTGGTCGAAAAGATGAAGGAGCTGATCCCTCGTCAGATGTTCGATGTCGCGATCCAGGCGGCGCTGGGTGGCCAGATCATCGCGCGAAGCACGGTCAAGGCATTGCGAAAGAACGTTCTGGCCAAGTGCTACGGCGGCGACGTGAGCCGCAAGCGCAAGCTGCTTGAAAAGCAGAAGGCCGGTAAGAAGCGGATGAAGCAGGTCGGCAACGTCGAGATTCCGCAAGAAGCCTTCCTCGCGGTGCTTAAGGTAGATAGCTGATATGTCGATAAATTTTCCGCTGTTGCTGGTGATTGCCGTAGCGGTATGCGGCTTTCTTGCGCTCCTCGACCTGGTGTTCTTCGCACCGCGTCGTCGGGCAGCGATAGCGAATTATCAGGGACGCGCCGGCGAGCCCGACCAATCGACGCTCGATGCGTTGAACAAGGAGCCGGTGCTGATCGAGTACGGCAAGTCGTTCTTTCCCGTGCTCGCCATCGTGCTCGTGTTGCGCTCGTTTCTGGTCGAGCCGTTCCAGATTCCGTCAGGCTCGATGATTCCGACCCTCGAAGTCGGTGACTTCATTCTGGTCAACAAGTTTGCCTATGGCATACGTCTTCCCGTAGTGGATACCAAGATCATCGAGGTCAGCGACCCGAAGCGGGGCGATGTCATGGTGTTCCGCTACCCGAGCGACCCGAATATCAATTACATCAAGCGCGTGGTCGGCCTGCCTGGTGACGTGATTCGCTACAGCAGCGATAAGCGCTTGACTGTTAACGGCGAGCTGGTAGCCGAGACGCTGGTCGGTGAAGAGCCTGGCAGCCTGGGTAGCGCCAAGCTCTACAAGGAGCGGCTCGGCGATGTCGAGCATCTGATCCGCAAGGAGATGGGGCGTTACCGCGTCGAGCCGGATCGTGAATGGACAGTGCCGGCAGGTCACTACTTCATGATGGGCGACAATCGAGACAACTCCAACGACAGCCGGTACTGGCAGGACGCGGCCATTCCCGCGAACCTCGTCGGCATGGTCCCGGACCGCAACATCGTCGGCAAGGCGTTTGCCGTATGGATGAGCTGGCCGGATCCCAAGTTCAGCAACCTGCCGCATTTCTCCCGGGTCGGACTGATTCACTAAGCTGTGAATCAGGGCCCGGTTCCCGCGGCCCGGCTCGCTATATTTGAGCAGCCCCGCTCCGTGGGTAACGTACGACATAGAGGTCGACATGAGTTTCGCTCGTTCGCAAAAAGGGCTTTCCATGCTGAGCTGGATCATGGTGCTCGCAGTGGTCGCTTTTTTTGCCAGTACCGCTTTCAAGATGCTGCCGCATTACTTCGACTATATGTCCATGGACAAGATCATCTCCGGGGTCGAAAGTGAGCAGGCTTTGGAGATACGCACCGTGCGCGATTTCTACAGCCATGTCCGCAAAGGCATGGATGTCAACGGAATTCGCGACCTGAACCTCGACGAGGCGATGGAGGTCGTGATCGAAAATAACGAGTTCAAGGTTCACCTGGACTACGAAAAACGCGAGCCGCTGATCCGTAACCTCGATCTAGTGGCGAACTTCGATAAAGAATATCGCCTAAGGATGCCGTGAGCACTTCGTTAGCCCGTCTCGAGCGCAAGCTCGGATATCAATTCAAGGATCAGGAGCTGATGCTCCTGGCCCTGACGCATCGCAGCTATGCCGGACGCAACAACGAGCGACTGGAGTTTCTTGGCGACGCCATTCTCAACTTCATTGCAGGCGAAGCCCTGTTCAACCATTTCCCTCAAGCCAAGGAAGGGCAGCTTTCACGCTTGCGCGCCCGTCTGGTCAAGGGTGAGACCCTCGCCGTGCTGGCGCGTGGTTTCGAACTCGGTGAGTACCTTCGGCTCGGCTCAGGCGAGCTTAAGAGTGGTGGTTTCCGCCGCGAGTCGATCCTCGCCGACACGCTCGAGGCGCTGATCGGCGCTATCTACCTCGACGCCGGGATCGAAGCCGCACGCGATCGGGTTCTGGCCTGGCTCGCCAACGAGCTCGAAGGCCTGACCCTGGTCGATACCAACAAGGACCCCAAGACGCGCTTGCAGGAATTCCTCCAATCACGTGCCTGTGAACTCCCCAAATACGAGGTGGTGGCTATCCAGGGAGATCCGCATTGCCGGACATTCTTCGTGGAGTGCCAGGTCACTTTGCTTAATGAAAAGACCCAGGGGCAGGGCGCCAGTCGACGCATTGCCGAGCAGGTCGCTGCAGCCTCCGCACTGATTGCGCTGGGCGTGGAGAATGGTCATGACTGATGAACAGCTGGTCGGCGACGACGTAAGCCGCTGTGGTTACGTGGCGATCGTCGGTCGCCCAAACGTGGGCAAGTCGACCCTGCTCAATCATGTGCTGGGCCAGAAGCTCGCCATCACCTCGCGTAAGCCCCAGACCACGCGCCACAACATGCTGGGCATCAAGACCGAAGGCGCCGTTCAGGCCGTTTACGTCGACACTCCCGGTCTGCACAAGAATGGTGAAACGGCGCTGAATCGGTATATGAACCGTACCGCTTCGTCTGCCCTCAAGGATGTCGACGTCGTGGTGTTCGTGGTCGACCGCACTCGTTGGACGGACGAGGACCAACTGGTGCTCGAGCGAGTCCAGTATGTCGATTGCCCTGTCATCGTTGCGGTCAACAAGACCGATCGTGTCGAGGACAAGGGCGAGCTGCTGCCTCATTTCGAATGGCTGGCAGCGCAGTTGCCCAAGGCGGAAATCGTTCCGATTTCCGCGCAGCATGGGCAGAACCTGGACCTGTTCGAGAAGCTCGTGGCCTCGCACCTGCCGGAGGGGGAGCACTTCTTTCCGGAAGACCAGATCACCGACCGTAGCAGCCGCTTCCTTGCGGCTGAGCTGGTACGCGAGAAGATCATGCGACAGCTCGGCGCCGAGGTCCCCTATCAGATCACCGTCGAGATCGAGGATTTCAAGCAGCAGGGCCATGTGTTGCATATCCATGCACTGATTCTCGTCGAGCGGGACGGCCAGAAGAAGATCATCATTGGCGACAAGGGCGAGCGTATCAAGCGCATCGGTCAGGAGGCCCGCAAGGACATGGAGGTGTTGTTCGACTCCAAGGTCATGCTCAACCTCTGGGTCAAGGTGAAGGGCGGTTGGTCGGATGACGAGCGAGCACTGCATTCGCTCGGGTATCAATGAGAGCCAAGCGCTGAAGGCTACGAAATTGCAGGTTCAAAGCTAGACATAGGACGCTGGGTGCCTAGCGTTCTGCATAGCCTTGGCGGCGTAGCTCTCCGCGTTCCGATGTCATTACAGTACGAGCTGCTACCCCCGCGCGCTTGCGTCCAGCTTTCCAGCCTTAGCCCCAGCCCATGACCGTCCACTCCGCTTTCGTCTTGCACAGTCGGCCCTACCGCGAAAGCAGCGCGCTGGTGGATTTTTTCACGCCACAGGGACGGTCGCGAGCGGTGCTGCGCGGTGCGCGCGGTAAGGCGGGAACGCTGGCCAGGCCCTTCGTACCGCTCGAGGTCGAGTTTCGCGGGCGTGGTGACCTAAAGAATGTGGGGCGCATGGAAAGTGCCGGTCTGGCCTATTGGCTGGACGGCAACGCACTGTTCAGCGGCATGTATCTCAACGAGTTGCTGATCCGCCTGTTGCCCGCCGAAGATGCTCACCCGGCCATGTTCGATCATTACGCCGCAACGCTGCCGGCGCTGGCGGCCAAGCGCCCACTGGAACCCATTCTGCGTGCCTTCGAGTGGCGCTTGCTGAGCGAGCTCGGCTACGGTTTTTCGCTGGATACCGATATTGCGGGTCAACCCATAGCCGAGACCGGCGCCTATCGGCTGCTGCCTGACACCGGGCTCGAGCCAGTCGGACAGTTTCAGCCCGGCTTGTTCAACGGCGCGGAACTCCTGGCGATGGCTGAGGCCGATTGGGAGGTACCGGGTGCGCTGGCAGCGGCGAAACGACTGATGCGGCAGGCCTTGGCGCCGCACCTGGGAGGCCGGCCACTGGTCAGCCGAGAATTGTTCATGAATACCAAGGAGATTCCGCGTGACTGAAGCCAATCGAATCCTGCTCGGCGTCAACGTCGATCATGTCGCCACGCTGCGTCAGGCCCGTGGCACGCGTTACCCGGACCCGGTCAAGGCAGCGCTGGATGCTGAGGAGGCGGGAGCGGACGGCATCACCGTTCACTTGCGCGAGGATCGCCGCCACATCCAGGAGCGCGACGTGCTCATGATGAAGGATGCGCTGCAAACTCGAATGAACTTCGAAATGGGCGTGACCGAGGCGATGCTGGCCTTTGCCGAGCAGTTGCGTCCGGAGCATGTCTGTCTGGTTCCGGAAACCCGGCAGGAGCTGACCACAGAGGGCGGCCTTGATGTGGCTGGCCAGGAGTCGCGTATCCGCGAGGCGGTCAATCGGCTTGCGGCCTGTGGCGCAGAGGTCTCGCTGTTCATTGACGCTGATCCGGCGCAGATCGAGGCCGCGGCGCGCATCGGCGCCCCTGCCATTGAACTGCACACCGGGCGTTACGCCGACGCGCACAGCCTGGCCGAGCGCGCCTGCGAGCTGGCGCGCATTCGTGATGGCGTCGAGGCCGGGCTCAGCCATGGCCTGATCGTCAACGCCGGCCACGGATTGCACTATCACAACGCCGAAGCCATCGCGGCGATCCGAGGGGTCAACGAGCTGAATATCGGCCATGCCATCGTGGCCCACGCGCTTTTCGTCGGCTTCAAGCAGGCCGTGAAGGAGATGAAGCACCTCATCCTCACCGCGGCAGCTCGCGGCTGAGCAGGGTGGCCTCAGCGCCGGAAGAGATTCACCAGGACGGTCACGACCAGACTCAGGATGATCATCGACGTGACGGGAATGAACGTCCTGCTGCGCTCCGACTCGATCCGGATATCGCCCGGCAATTTGCCGAACCAGCCCAGCAGGCCGGGCGCGTAGTGCAAGGTGGCACCCAGCGCCAACAGCACCAGGCCCGTCACCATCAACCCTTTCGCCATCGGTGTCGCCCTCCGTGCCTCAATGATGAGTGGCAAAGGCTGCCACCACATGGCGGGCCAGCACTTCGACTGGCTCGCTGCATTGTGGCGTGCAAAGCAGCTTGATCTGATAGTTGCCAAGCGGTGGCAACGCTGCGCACTCGTCGAGGCGTTTCAGTGGAGCCCGGACCAAGCTTAGCGGATAAGGTGCGATAGCCAGGTCGGCCACCATCGCGGCCTCCTGGCCGGCGCATTGTTCGCTGGAATAGGCGATGCGGTATGACCTGCCAGCGCGGTCGAGCACATCCAGGGCCTGCCGTCGCCACGCGCATTCCGGACTGGCCAGCGCGAGCGGCAGGGGATCGCGCTCCGCCGCGATACCGCCGGCACGGCCGGCCCACACCAGCGGCTCGCTGAATATGACCTCGCCACGGGAATCGTCCTGGCCGAGATTGCCGACGCTGACAAGCGCCACGTCCAGTTCGCCGGCATCGATGCGCTCGATCATGTCCACACTGCGGCCAACCGAGACGTTCACTTCGATGCCCGGATGGGTACGCGCGAAGAGCGACAGCAGCCCGGGCAGGACATGGGTGCCGATATCGGCAGGTGTCCCAAAGCGAACCTGGCCGCATACGCTGGGCCGGACGAATGCACTGACCGCCTCCTCGTTGAGCTTGAGCAGGCGGCGCGCGTAGCCAAGCAGCCGCTCGCCCTCGGGCGTGAGGCTGATGCGGCGGGCCTCACGAACGAACAGCATGCAGCCCAGCAGGGTTTCAAGGCGCTTGATCTGCATGCTCACGGCGGAAGTCGTACGGAAGACCTGGCCGGCAGTGCGAGTGAAGCTGCCGCTCTCGGCAATGCAGACGAAGGTGCGCAGCACGTCGATTTCCAGCGTCGGCATGGCGGTATGCGGCAACGACTCGGGCATTCCGGGCATGGTGGCTTCCTTCAATTTTCCTGAACCGGTGGTTCTATTCTAGTCGTTTGTATGAAAGGTCAAGCGCGCTCAACCTGAGCCTGCCGACACACCTGTCGGCTGGTACCGGGTGCACCCAGGCACCTGTCAGCAGGAGGAGTGCGATGAGCGATCAAGAGCGACCCATCAAGGCATGTGTGGCCAAGCGGCAGGGACCATCGATGCCCGAGGTCTATATGCCGGCCATGTGGCCTGTCGAGTTCCAGCAGAAGGCCCTCGACTGGGTGAAGGCCTGGCGATGGCGGCGTCTGTACCGGCGCCTGCTAAGGCTCAGCGACCGGCAGCTGCGCATGCGCGATCTGAGTCGGCCGCTGCTGCAGAACAAAGCCCGCATGCCGCTGCGTCAGATCGTAGCCGAGCAGCGCAGTGCGGCAAGTCGCGTCAGGGCTTGCGAGCGATGAGTACGGCGCGGGTCGGGGCGGGTAGCCCTTCGACCGTCTTGCCGGGATCGTGCGGGTCGAGAAAATCGGGTAGTGACTGATAGCGCATCCAATCGGTACTGCGTTGCTCCTCGATGCTGGTGACACTGACATCGACGCAGCGCACCTCGACGAAGCCGGCGCGGCGCAGCCAGCACTCGAGGGCGGTGACCGACGGCAGAAACCAGACGTTGCGCATCTGCGCGTAGCGATCTTCAGGCACCAGGGCGGTGTACTCGTCACCCTCGACCACCAGGGTCTCGAGGACGAGCTCGCCGCCGCGCAGCAGGCAATCCTTGAGATCCAGCAGGTGGTCGATCGGCGAACGCCGGTGATAGAGCACTCCCATGGAAAACACCGTGTCGAAGCCTTCGAGCCTGGCCGGCAGTTCTTCCAGCGCCAGCGGCAAATGCCAGGCGGGGAGCTCCTCGAGGTACCGTTTCATGGCGTGGAACTGGCAGAAGAACAACCAGTTGGGGTCGATGCCCACGACCGAATCGGCGCCGGCTCCGAGCATGCGCCACATGTAATAGCCATTACCGCAGCCGACGTCGAGGACGCGCTTGCCAGAGAGCGCCAGGTGCGGTGCGACGCGCTCCCACTTCCAGTCCGAGCGCCATTCGGTATCGACGTGGACGCCAAACACGTCGAACGGGCCCTTGCGCCAGGGTGACAACCCGAAGAGCGCATCACGGACGGCCTCGCGGGTGTGGTCGGTCACCTGACCAACCAGGCGGAATGCCTCGCGCAGTTCGACAGTGGTGGGCTGGATGTCCGGTAGCGCGTCAACGGCGCGTCGCCAACGGGGCAGGTCGCCGTGCCCGACCGCGAGCTTGGCGTCCAGTTGTCGTTGCAGGTCGTTTGCCCAGGCGGCCAGCGGGGTGCCGGCCAGGCGCCAGGCGAGGGGCGTGAGGTCGAGATTCATGGCAGGGCGATCAGTGAGGCGAAATTCAGGCACTGGAACCAGGGCATCACCCTGGAAAAGCCGGCATCGAGCAGACGTTGGCGGTGCGTCTCGAGACTGTCGGGCTTCATCACGTTTTCGATGGCGCTGCGCTTCTGGGCGATTTCCAGCTCGCTGTAACCGTTGGCGCGTTTGAAGGCGATGTGCAAGTCGTTCAGCAACGCATGCTCATCGGCATCCTCGAAGCGCAGTTTCTCCGAAAGGATCAGCGCGCCCCCGGGCACCAGCGCCTGGCGAATCGAGTGCAGCAGGGTGGGGCGCTGCTCAGGAGGGATGAACTGCAAGGTGAAGTTGAGCGCGACGACCGAAGCCGGTCGGAAGGGCAATGCAAGGACATCGGCTTCGAGCACCTCGGCGGGCAGCAGCTCCTGGAACATCGAGTCCTGGGCGTGCAGGTATTCACGGCAGCGCTCGACCATGGCCGCCGAGTTGTCCACGGCCAACACTCGGCAACCGTCGGTCTTCACATGGCGGCGAAAGGCCTGGGTGACCGCCCCGAGTGAGCAACCGAGGTCATAGAGCCGGGTATTGGGCTGGGCGAACTGAGCGGCGAGCACGCCCATGTTCTCCACGATCGTCGGGTAGCCCGGCACCGAGCGCTTGATCATGTCGGGAAACACGCGCGCCACCGCCTCGTTGAAGACGAAGTCCTGGGGCTGGGCGAGGGGCTGGGCGAACAGGCGATCGGGTTCGTGGCTCACGGCGGCGTCTAGGGCTGGAAAACAGGGGCGGCATTGTAACGGAAAGCCGTATCGATGGCCGCCTGCTGGCCGGGTGCCGACGAAGTGGGTTACTCGACCTCGACGCGGCAGTCGAACAGCCCGGCCGGCTCGCCGTCGGACTCCCAGGGGCGCAGATAGGTGAAATACAGGCGCCCCTGCCCGGGCTCGGCGGCCTGGAAACGCCAGGTGGACACGCCTTCGCCACCGATCACGTCCTTTTCGGGTGAGCTGAACACCTCGGGGCCGAGGCTTTTCAGTTGTGCCTCCGACACCTCCTGAACGTTCCAGCGATAGCCCGTGGTCGGGTTGCTGGGGAGACTGACGATCAGGGTCTGGCCGCGTTTCAGCTGCACCGGACACTTCGCATCGTCGCTCAGGGTGACGCTGGCGGTGGGGTTGCTGGCACAGCCGGCAAGCATGAGCAGCGGGACAAGCGATAGCAGACGGGGCAGGGAACTGGACATGGGCAAAGCGGCTCTGGCGACGGGGAACGTACCGAACCTTAAGGGGCCTGGCGCTGATCGTAAAGTCGCGGCAAGCGCCGTCTTGCCGGCAGGGCGACCATCCGCCCCGCCGGCACGGCTGTCAGAACAGCACCTTGACCACGTCGCTGAAGCGCTTGGCGAAATGCATCGTCAGGCCTTCTTTCAGGTAGTCGGGCAGCTCCTCGAAGTCGCCCCGGTTCAGCTCGGGGATGATCAGCTCGAACAGCTTCAGCCGGCGCGCGGCGATGACCTTTTCACGCAGGCCGCCGATCGGCAGGACCAGGCCGGTCAGCGTCAACTCGCCGGTCATGGCGACGCCTTTCTTTGGCGCCTGGTTGCGCGCCAGCGAGAGCAGGGCGCTGGCCATGCTGATGCCCGCACTGGGACCATCCTTCGGCGTCGCGCCCTCGGGGACGTGCATGTGCACGAAGGCCTGATCGAAGAAGGCCGGGTCGCCCTTGAACTCCTTCAGGTGCGAGTTGACGTAGCTGAAGGCGATCTCCGCCGACTCCTTCATCACGTCGCCGAGCTTGCCGGTGAGCTTGAAGCCCCGGTTGAGCGTGTGGATGCGTGTCGCCTCGATCGGCAGCGTCGCGCCGCCCATGCTGTTCCAGGCGAGCCCGGTGACGACACCCACCCCGGTGAGCAACTGTTCGGGATGCCAGAAGGGCATGCCCAGGTAACTTTCGATGTCCTTCGGGCCGATCCTGATGTTCGCCTCGGGTTCGTCGAGCAGCTTGACCACGGCTTTGCGCACCACCTTGCCGAGCTGCTTGTCCAACTGCCGCACGCCGGCCTCCCGGGCATAGCCTTCGATCAGGTTACGCAGGGCGCTGTCGCTGATCGTCAGGCGCTTCTTCGGAATACCGGCGCGCTCGAGCTGGCGCGGCCACAGGTGGCGTTTGGCGATCGCCAGCTTTTCCTCGGTGATGTAGCCCGACAGCCGGATGATTTCCATGCGGTCGAGCAGCGGCCCGGGGATCGAATAGAGGCTGTTGGCCGTACAGACGAACAGGACTTTCGACAGGTCCAGCCGCAGGTCCAGGTAGTGGTCGAGGAATCCGACGTTCTGTTCGGGGTCGAGGGTTTCCAGCAGCGCCGAAGCCGGGTCGCCCTGGTGGCTGCTGCCGAGCTTGTCGACCTCGTCGAGCATGATCACCGGGTTCATCACCTCGACTTCCTTCAGCGCCTGCACCAGCTTGCCGGGCAGGGCACCGATGTAGGTGCGTCGATGGCCTTTGATCTCCGCCTCGTCGCGCATGCCGCCGACGCTGAACCGGTAGAAGGGTCGGCCGAGGGATTCGGCGATGGACTTGCCGATGCTCGTCTTGCCGACACCGGGCGGGCCGACGAGCAGCACGATGGAGCCGGCAATCTCGCCGCGGAACGCACCCACGGCGAGAAACTCGATGATGCGACTCTTGATGTCATCGAGCCCGGCGTGATGGGCGTTGAGCACCTTGCGCGCATGTTCGAGATCCAGCTTGTCCTCGCTGTACAGGCCCCAGGGCATGGAGGTCGCCCAGTCGAGGTAATTGCGCGTCACGGCGTATTCGGGCGAGCCGGTCTCGAGCACGGACAGCTTGTTCAGTTCGTCATCGATCCTCTTCTGCGCCGCGGGTGGCACCACCTTGCCTTCCAGGCGCGAGCGGAACTCATCGGCGTCGGCGCTGCGGTCATCCTTGGTGATGCCCAACTCCTGCTGGATGATCTTCAGTTGTTCCTTGAGGAAGAACTCGCGCTGGCGCTCGCCGATCTTGCGGTTGACCTCGCCGGTCAGTTCCTTCTGCAGCTTGGCGACCTCGACCTCCTTGCGCAGCAGTGGCAGGACTTTCTCCATGCGTTTGAGTACCGGCACGGTGTCGAGCACTTCCTGCAGTTCGGCACCCGGGGCGGTGGTCAGCGCGGCGGCAAAATCGGTCAGCGGGGACGGCGCATTCGGGCTGAAGCGGTTGAGGTAGTTCTTCAGCTCCTCGCTGTACAGCGGGTTGAGCGGCAACAGTTCCTTGATCGCATTGATCAGCGCCATGCCATAGGCCTTGACCTCGTCGCGCGGGTCCTCGTCGCTCTGCGGGTATTCGACTTCGACGAGGTACGGCGGCTTGCGGCGCAGCCAGCCACGGATCCGCACCCGGGCCATGCCCTGGGCGACGAACTGCAGTTTGCCGCCTTCCTTCGAGGCGTGGTGCACGCGCACCATGGTGCCGTGTTCGGGCAGGCTGTCCGGGTCGAAACTGGCGGCGTCCTGCGCCGGCGTGTCCATGTAGAACAGGGCGAGGCGCTGGTGCGGGGTCTTGGCGACCAGCTCCAGGGTGTCGGCCCAGGGATCCTCGTTGACGATCACCGGCAACACCTGGGCCGGGAAGAACGGCCGGTTGTGCACCGGGATGATGTACAGCTTGTCAGGCAGGTTCTGATCCGGCAGGACCAGGCCCGTGGACGATGCGTCTTGCTCGAAGTCGTGATGGATGTCGTCGTTCATGCGGCACCTGTGGCGAGTACGTGCTCTTTAGATGGGTATCGGACGAATGATTTCAATACGAATCGTCGCCGGTGCCCTTGGCCGCCGCTGTAAAAAGCACCCGGCCTCCGGTAGAGTGCCCGGACACCTCAGGTACCCCGCCATGCTCAACGCCCGTCTGCTTCGCCTCGATGATCAGGCCCACGAACACGCGCACGACTACCACCAGCTTGTGCTGTCGCTCGCGGGCAGCGCGGAATTCGAGGTGGACGGTGCCGGTGGCGAGGTGTGTCGCATGCGTGCCTGCCTCGTGCCCGGTCACGCCGATCATGAATTCGCCGGCAAGGGCGAAAATCGCATGCTGATCATCGACCTGGATGAGCAGGACCTCAGCGAAGACGATCCCCGCCTGCTCGCGCAGCTGTTCGAGATTCCGCGGTACCCGGCACTGGATGCCGATTTCCAGAACCTGCTCAACTACGCGGGCGCCGAGCTGGCGCGTTATGGCAGTGATCCGTTGCTGGCACGTGCACTGGGCGGGGTCCTGCTACGCGCGCTGCACCTGCGCGTCTTTGGCGAAACCACCCATCGTCCGGTCGGCTCGCTCGACATTGCCCGGCTCGATGCGCACATCGAACGCAACCTGGCACGGCGCATCACGGTGGCGGAGCTGGCCCAGGTGGCCTGCCTGAGCCCCAGCCACTTCCACGCGCAATTCAAGGACAGCATCGGCCTCACGCCTCACCAGTATCTGCTCAAGAGCCGTCTGGATCGCGCGACTCGCCTGCTGCGCGAGAGCCCGCTACCGCTGGTCAGGATCGCCGAGGAGTGCGGCTTCTCCAGCCAGAGCGCGCTGACCACGGCGACGCGCCGCTACCTCGGGCTGACGCCGAAACGGCTGCGCAAGCGCGACAGCTGAGCCGTCCCGCTCGCACCGAGCCGGTGCATTCGTGGCATAAGGCCATTGTTTCCGCACCGCTATAGTGAATCTTGGTGACGGGCAAATGACCGTGCTCAAAAGCCATAGTTTTCTGCAAAAGTTCCGTAGTTTTGCGAAACAACGCCATTCGCCGCCGCCTTAGATTCGCCTACCCGTTCGGCGAGCGCGGCCCTTTTTCGTGTCGCAGCGCGCCGAACCAGCACAACAACCTCCACCAGAGGAGCGGCGCGATGTTCAAAGCCGGTAAAGTCTTGCAGGGCGATTTCGCCAACCTGAAAGCCGCCGAATTCTTTCCCGCCATCAGCGCGAATTATTGCGTTGACGAGGCCGAATACCTCACCGAGCTGCTGCAATTGGCCGACCCCGGCGAAGCGGGCATCGAGACCATCCGCCGCGAGGCGCGCAGCCTGATCGAGGCCGTGCGGGGCCGTGAAAACGCCGTCGACACCCTCGATGCCCTGCTGCGCCAGTACAGCCTGGACACCCAGGAAGGCCTGATGCTCATGTGCCTGGCCGAAGCCCTGCTGCGCGTTCCGGATGCGGCCACCGCCGATGCCCTGATCCGCGACAAGCTGAACGCAGCCGAGTGGGAGCGTCACCTCGGCCAGAGCGACAACGTGCTGGTCAATTTCGCTGCCTGGGGCCTGGTCATGACCGGCCGGGTCGTCGACCCAGAAAGCGCGGACGGCCGGCCGAAGAACGTCATTGGGCGCCTCATCAAGCGTTCCGGCGAGCCGGTGATTCGCGCGGCGATGAACCAGGCGATGAAACTGATGGGCAAGCAGTTCGTCCTCGGTCGCACCATCTCCGAAGCCCTGAAGAACGGCCGCCCAGAGCGCGAGAAGGGCTACACCTATTCCTTCGACATGCTCGGTGAAGCCGCGCTGACCGCCGAAGATGCACGCAAGTACATGGCCGATTACCGCCAGGCGGTGGAAACCGTCGGCGCCGAGCCGCAGGTCGGCCCCGGCCCGCGGCCCTCCGTATCGATCAAGCTGTCGGCGCTGCACCCGCGCTATGAGGTCGCTCAGCGCGAGCGCGTGCTCACCGAACTGTTCGCCAACGTGCGCGAACTGGCCATCCTGGCGCGCAAGCTCGATGTCGGCATCACCATCGACGCCGAGGAAGCCGATCGCCTCGAACTGTCGCTCGAACTTTACGAAAAACTGATGCGTGACCCGGCCATCGCCGGCTGGGGCGAGTTCGGCCTGGTGATCCAGGCTTACTCCAAGCGCTGCCTGCCGGTGCTGGTGTGGCTGACCCTGCTGGGCAAGGAACTGGGTGCGCGCATCCCCCTGCGGCTGGTCAAGGGCGCCTATTGGGACAGCGAGATCAAGCAGTGCCAGGTCCAGGGCCTGCCGGGCTATCCGGTCTACACCCGCAAGGAAGGCACCGATACCTCGTACCTCGCCTGCGCACGCTATTTGCTTTCCGAGCAGACCCGCGGCGTGATCTACCCGCAGTTCGCCAGCCACAACGCCCATACCGTCAGCTGCATCCTGGCGATGGCCGATGAGCTGCAGACATCGCGCGACTTCGAGTTCCAGCGCCTGCACGGGATGGGCGATGCGCTCTACGACACCGTGATCGAGAAGTACCGCAAGAACGTGCGCATCTATGCGCCCGTCGGCGCCCACAAGGACCTGCTGCCGTACCTGGTGCGCCGCCTGCTGGAGAACGGTGCCAACTCGTCCTTCGTCCATCAGCTGGTCGACCCGCGCGTGCCGATCGAGACGCTGATCGATCACCCCGTGACTCAGCTTCGCCAGTTCAAGACCTTCGGCAACCAACGCATCCCGCTCCCGCCGGCGCTGTACGGCAACCGGACCAATTCACAAGGCATCAACATGAACATCCAGACCCAGTGGAACGAACTGTCCAGCGCCTACCAGACCTTCCTTGACCGCCAATGGCAGGCCGCCCCGGTGATCGGCGGGCAGAAACTGACCGGCACACCGCACAAGGTGCACTGCCCGTACCAGCTCAGCCAGGAAGTCGGCACCGCGCAGTTCGCCAGCGCCGAGCAGGCCCGGCAGGCCATCGACGGCCTGGCTGCCTACTGGCCGCGCTGGAACGCCACGCCGGTCGAGCAGCGCGCGCAGATTCTCGAGCGCCTGGGGGACCTGCTCGAAGCCAACCGCGCCGAGCTGATGGCGATGTGCACCCTCGAAGCCGGTAAGACGTTGCAGGACGGCATCGACGAGGTCCGCGAAGCGGTCGATTTCTGCCGCTACTACGCGCTGCAGGCTCGCCTGAAACTCGGGCGCGAAGAACTCAAGGGCCCAACCGGCGAGCGCAACGAGCTGTTCCACGAAGGCCGCGGCGTGTTCGTCTGCGTCAGCCCCTGGAACTTCCCGCTGGCCATCTACCTGGGGCAGATCACCGCGGCGTTGGTCGCCGGCAATACCGTGCTGGCCAAGCCGGCCGAACAGACCAGCCTGATCGCCGCGCGCGCCCTGGAACTGATGTTCGAAGCCGGGCTGCCAAAGGACGCCATCGCCTTGTTGCCAGGCGACGGTGCGACCCTGGGCAGCGTGTTCTGCCGTGACCCGCGCGTGGTCGGCGTCTGCTTCACCGGTTCGACCGATACCGCCCGCATCATCAATCGCCAGCTGGCCGAGAAAGAGGGTGCCATCGCCACCCTGATCGCTGAAACCGGTGGCCAGAACGCGATGATCGTCGACTCCACCGCGCTGCCCGAACAGGTCGTCAAGGACGCCGTCGCCTCGGCCTTCACCAGTGCCGGCCAGCGCTGCTCGGCGCTGCGTGTGCTCTACGTCCAGCGCGACATCGCCGACCGCGTCATCGAGCTGCTCAAGGGCGCCATGGCCGAGCTGAAGGTCGGCCCGACGCACCTGCGCGAGAACGACCTGGGCCCGGTGATCGACGCCGAAGCCCGCGAAGGCTTGCTGGCGCACATCCAGCAGCTCAAGGCCGATGGCAAGCTGATCGCTGAAGCCCAGCTCCCAGGCAGCCTCAACGGCCATTTCGTGGCGCCGGTGGCCTTCGAGATCGGCAGCATCCTCGACCTCAAGAAAGAGCAGTTCGGCCCGGTGTTGCACGTGGTGCGCTTCGATGCGGCGGACCTGGAAAAAGTGGTGGGTGACATCAACGCAACCGGCTACGGCCTGACCCTCGGGGTGCACAGCCGCAACGAGGACACCGCCGCGCGCATCGAGGCGCTGGCGCGGGTCGGCAACCTTTACATCAACCGCAACCAGGTCGGCGCGGTCGTCGGCGTGCAGCCCTTCGGCGGTTGCGGCCTGTCCGGCACCGGCCCGAAGGCGGGTGGGCCGAGCTACCTGCTGCGCTTCGCCAACGAGCGCACCACCTCGACCAACACCACGGCGGTGGGCGGTAACGCCTCGCTGCTGTCGCTGGTCGACGATTGACCCGCGACTGAAACCACCAGCGGCCCGGGTTCAAGGGTCGCTGGGCTGCAGAACAATGAGAACAGTCGGCGGATCGCTCTTCCGCCACTGATGGGCCTGTTTGGGTCTGTCACCGGTGATGGCGCGATCCGCCGTCGCCCTCTGCCAGGTGGGATCGGGAATACCCTCGCGCCCATCGACGACAACAACTAATGAGGGAACAACATGAGCATCAGTACTCCCACCCTGATCACTTTCGTGGTCTATATCGGCGCCATGCTGTTGATCGGCTTCTTCGCCTATCGCGCCACCAAGAACTTCGACGACTACATCCTCGGCGGCCGCAGCCTGGGCAGTTTCGTCACCGCGCTGTCGGCCGGTGCCTCCGACATGAGTGGCTGGCTGTTGATGGGCCTGCCCGGCGCCATCTTCGTTGCCGGCCTTTCGGAAAGCTGGATCGCCATCGGCCTCATTGCCGGCGCCTGGCTCAACTGGCTGTTCGTCGCCGGCCGCCTGCGCGTGCACACCGAGCGGAACAAGAACGCGCTGACGCTGCCGGACTACTTCTCGCATCGTTTCGAGGATGAGAGCCGCTTGCTGCGCATCTTCTCGGCGCTGGTCGTGCTGGTGTTCTTCACCATCTACTGTGCTTCGGGCGTGGTGGCGGGGGCGCGCCTGTTCGAGAGCAGCTTCGGCGTGCCCTATGACCTGGCGCTGTGGATCGGCGCGGCGGCAACCATCCTCTACGTGTTCATCGGCGGCTTTCTCGCGGTGAGCTGGACCGACACCGTGCAGGCCACGCTGATGATCTTCGCGCTGCTGGTCACGCCGGTGTTCGTGATCCTCGCCTTGGGCGACATGGGCGCGGCGATGGACACCATCGCCACGCAGAACCCGGCGGCTTTCGACATGTTCGACGGGCTGTCCTTCGTCGCGATCATTTCGCTGTTGGCCTGGGGATTGGGCTACTTCGGCCAGCCGCACATCCTGGTGCGCTTCATGGCCGCCGATTCGGTCAAGACGATTCCCAACGCGCGCCGCATCGGCATGGCCTGGATGATCCTGACCCTCGCCGGCGCGGTGGCGGTCGGCTTCTTCGGCATCGCCTACTTCGCCGGCCATCCCGAGCAGGCCGGGCCGGTCACGGAGAACGGCGAGCGCGTGTTCATGGAACTGGTGAAGATCCTGTTCAACCCCTGGGTGGCTGGCGTGATCCTCTCCGGTGTGCTGGCCGCGGTGATGAGCACCCTCAGCGCCCAGTTGCTGGTGAGCTCCAGCGCCCTGACCCAGGACTTTTACAAGGCCATGCTGCGCAAGAACGCCTCGCAGACCGAGCTGGTCTGGGTCGGCCGTGCCATGGTGCTGCTGATCGCCTTCATCGCCCTGGGCATCGCCTCGAATCCGGACAGCAAGGTGCTCGGCCTGGTGTCCTACGCCTGGGCCGGTTTCGGTGCGGCCTTCGGGCCGGTGGTGCTGATTTCCCTGCTGTGGAAGAACATGTCCCGCAACGGTGCGCTGGCCGGCATGATCGTCGGCGCCGTCACCGTGGTGGTGTGGAAGGAGTTCATCGGGCTCGGCCTCTACGAGATCATCCCCGGCTTCATCCTCGCGAGCATCGCCATCGTCGTCTTCAGCAAGGTCGGCCGCGGCGCCTCGCCGGCCATGATCAAACGCTTCGAGGACGCCGAGCAGGAGTATCAGGGGCGCTGATCCCTCTCTGCGAGTGAAGAAACCCCCGCTGTCGGAGCGTCCGGCAGCGGGGTTTTTGCTGTCCCATCGATTGCGACCGCCGGTCGGCGTCGCCTCATGCGGCGGCGTCAGTCGTCGACAACTAGGTTCTCGCGATCGTCTTTCGCGCCAGCGGCGATCAGGTGTTCGGCCTGGTCTTCGGTGAGATGGGTGCTGGCGCCATCGACATGCGCAACCGACATGCGGGCCGCCGGGTCGGTGCTGATGCGCACGTCCATGATCGCGCTGCGGTAGGTGATGCCGTCGATGACGGTGGAACAGGTGCCCGAAGCGGTATCGATCTCGAGGGTCATGGCAACCTCCTGGGTCTCGCACTCGAAGGAGCCGCGCAGGAATGCGCGACCGTTGCTGTTGAGACCCCGGGGGGAGCAGATCCGTTTGCCGTTTCATGCCCTGTATCGAGGCGGCGACTCGGCGCGGCGAGATGAAAAAAGCTGATCAGGTAGTGGCAATAGGCTAGCCTGACGGCAGAAGGGTGCCATGGATGGTTGCAGTCCAACGCAAGACGCCACGATGTCGGGTCGATCCCCTATGTTCAAACGCTGCACAACGCTGTGTCTGACCGGCTTGCTGGGCGCCTATGCCATCGGCGTACAGGCTCAGCCGTTCCAAGCGCGAATCGTCGATGCCGCTGGCAATCCGGTAGCCGGTGCGGTGCTCAGTCTCGGCGGGCTGACGCGGCCCGCGCAGGCGGCGACGACCGCCGTCATGGACCAGGTCGGCAAGCAGTTCGTCCCGGCCGTGCTGCCGGTCCGCGTCGGCACGGCGGTCAGCTTTCCCAACAGCGACGACATTCGCCATCAGGTCTATTCCTTTTCCCCAGCCAAACGCTTCGAGCTGCGTCTTTACGAGGGCACGCCGAGCGAGCCTGTCATCTTCGACCAACCCGGCCTGGTGGTGCTGGGCTGCAATATCCATGACTGGATGCTGGGCTACGTGTACGTCACCGAAGATGCGGCCTTTGGCGTCAGCGACGCACAAGGCCAGGTGCGCCTGGAGGTGCCGCCCGGCGAGTATCCCGCCACGCTCTGGCACCCGGCATTGAGCGGCATGCAGCCGCAGCCCGCCGGGCAACTCAGCAGCTCGGCGGAGCCGGTCGAGCTGCGCCTGCCGGTGGCCGTCACGGCGCCGCTGCAACCTTCGCCGCCTGCGCCAAGCGCCTTTGCCGATGCGTTCAGGGACGCCACCCGTGAAGCGCAGCCTTAGTTTTCACGCCCGCCTGGCTGGCGTATTCGCTGCCTTTCTCCTGGTGGTGATCGCGGCGCTGTACCTGTCCGTTCGCCTAGTGACCGAGTCGGCCGTGCGCGGGCAGGCGGCACAACGGCTGGAGGCCGGTCTGCGGGTCTTCGAACAGCTCCTCGACATGCGCGGACGCCAGTTGCGCGATGGCGTCCAGGTGCTGGCCGCCGACTTCGGCTTCAAGGAGGCGGTGGCCAGCGGTGACACGCCGACGCTGCAATCGGTAATGGCCAACCAGGCGGCGCGAATCAATGCGTCCGAAGCCATGCTGCTCGGGCTAGATGGCCGTGTGCTGGCGTCCAGCCTGCCAGGTGTCATCCCCGGTGAACCCTTCCGCTATGCCGATGAGCTGAGTGCCGCGCGCGAACAGGGGCGGAGCCTGTTGGTACTGGCGCTCGATCGCCACGCCCATCTGCTGGTGGAGGCGGAGGTACGCACCCCGTTGCCCATCGCGCGGGTGGTGATGGGGTTCGTCATGGACCGGACCCTGGCCGAAGAGCTCAAGGAGTTGACCGGACTGGACGTGTCCTTCCTGACGATGGAAGACGCCGGCCCGGCCGAGCTGACTAGCACGCTCGCCCTCGACAGGCACGATGACCTGATACTCGGCTGGCGTAGCCACGAGCATGCCAACGGGATCGAGCAGTTGCTGCTCGGCGATGAGCGCTACCTCAACGAGGACGTGGTGCTGTCACGCGGCGCCGGCCACGGCGTGATCGCCATCGTCCACAGCTCGCTGGATGACGCGCTCGAGGGGTTTCACGAATTGGATTCGCGCATCGGGCTGATCGCGCTGGTCGGTCTGGTGGCTTCGCTGGTGGGCGCGCTGTTGCTTGCGCGCAGCCTGGCCGAGCCGGTCAATGCCTTGGCGCGGGCCGCCGAGCGGGTCGGGCGTGGCGACTACCAGACGCCCATCGAGCTCGACCGCGGTGACGAGCTCGGCAGTCTCGCCAACGCGCTCAACCAGATGCAGCAGGGCATCGCCGAGCGTGAGCAACTGATCGCACACAACATGCTCCACGACGACGTCACCGGCCTGCCCAATCGCTCGCTGGTGGCCGAGCTGCTCGCCAGTGCGCTGGAGGCCGGGCGTGCCACGACGGTGCTCTATATCGGCGTAAGCCACCTCGACGGCCTGCAGGACAGCGCCGGCTCCGAGGGTGTGGACCAGGCGCTGCGACAGCTTGCCCAGCGCCTGCAGGCCAGCCTGCAACCGGGCGATCACCTGGCACGCTTGCTGTTCGACGAATTCCTCATGATCGTCAGCGATACGGCCGCCGACCATGCCTTCAGCGTGGCCGTCGCGGTACAGCAGGTGCTCGCCCAGCCGATGCGCATCGCCGAGCTGGAAGTGCGGCTGGAGGCCCATATCGGCGTGGCGAGCTACCCGACCGATGCCGGCAGTGTCGATGAGTTGCTGCGCCGCGCGCGCATCGCCATGCAGGACGCCACTCAGGTTCCCGATGGGTTGCAGCTCTACCAGCAGGGCAGCGACGTAGCCCACCAGCGGCAGATCACCCTGATCCGCGATCTGCGCCATGCGCCGCAAACGGGCGGGCTGAGCCTGCTGTTCCAGCCCAAGATCGACCTGCAGCAGGGCCGCGTGTACCAGGCCGAGGCCCTGTTGCGCTGGCACCATCCGCAGCATGGTGCGATTTCCCCCGGCGAATTCATCCCGCTGGCCGAACGCACCGGCAGCATCCAGTTGCTGACCGCCTGGGTGGTGGAGGCGGCGATCCGGCAGTTGCATCAGTGGAATGGGCGGGGCCTGCATCTGGAAATTTCGTTGAACATTTCCGCCGAGGACCTGGTGTCGCAAACCCTGGAGGACCAGGTGGCCGAGCTTCTGGGCCGTTATGCGATCAAGGGTGAGCAGCTGGTGTTCGAGATCACCGAGAGCGCGATCATGCGCGACCCGGAACGGGCGCTGGCCATGCTGCATCGCCTGCGCGGGCTGGGTATACGGCTGTCGGTCGACGACTTCGGGACGGGTTATTCATCGCTTGCCCAGCTACGCCGCATGCCGGTCCAGGAGCTCAAGATCGACCAGTCGTTCATCCGCGAACTGGGCGAGGCGCGCGGCGATGCGGTGATCGTGCGGTCGACCATCGACATGAGCCATGCGCTCGGGCTGAAGGTCGTGGCTGAGGGCGTCGAGCACGACGAAACCCGCGATCTGCTGCACGCCTGGGGTTGCGACACGCTGCAGGGCTATCTCTACAGCCGCCCGCTGCCGCCCGAGGCATTCGAGGCCTGGGTCGCGCAACCGCCTGTTCACCCTGCCTCGGCCCGTTTGAAGGTGCATTCGTGAAACCGCTACGTTCCCTGTTGTGTCTCGCCTGCTGCCTGCCGCTGCTGGCCAGCGCCGGGCAGGGTCGCCTGCTGGCGACAGGCGGCGCCACCAGCCTCGAAGGCGCGGCCGGTGGCGGCATCACCCCCTGGGCGGTGCTGGCCGGATATGGCGAGCGGGGTGAGTGGGGCGGTGACGTCTTCGCGACGCGCGTCGAGACTGGCGACTACCGGCTTGAAGTGGCCGGTGCTGCCGTGGCCTACGGCAATCGGCTGGAGCTTTCCTTCGCCCGCCAGCGCTTCGACCTCGGCACGCTGGCGCGAGACCTGTCTTTGCCCGAAAACAGCCTCAGGCAGGACATCTTCGGCGCCAAGTGGCGGCTGTTCGGCGATCTCGTCTACGACCGCCTGCCGCAGGTGTCGCTGGGCGTGCAGTACAAGCGGCAGAAGGATTTCGTGATCCCCTCGCTGATCGGCGCGCAGCGTGACGAGGATGCCGAGGCCTATCTGACCGCGAGCCGCCTCGTCCTAGGCGGCGCCTTCGGCTACAACCTGCTGCTCAACGGTGGCGTGCGCTATAGCCGGGCCAATGAGCTCGGCCTGCTCGGCTTCGGCGGTGATCGGCGCGACAGCCGCAGTCTCTTGAAAGAAGGTTCGGTGGCGGTGCTGTTCAATCCGCGCTGGGCCGTTGGCGTCGAGTACCGCGAGAAACCCGACAACCTGTCGTTCGCCGGGGAAAGCGATTGGGCTGACCTTTTCGTCGGCTACTTCCCAAGCAAGCGTCTGGCCCTCGTGCTCGCCTACGCCCGGCTCGGCGAGATCGCCACGCTACGCAATCAGGACGGCGTCTATCTGTCCGTGCAGGGGAGTTTCTGATGCCGCGGCTGATCCTGCTGGTCTGCCTGTTGCTTGCGGCCTGCGCCCAGCAGCCGGCACGCGACGACATCCTGTATCGCCAACTGGGTGGCGCGCCGGGCATCACCCGCATCGTCGAAGGCATGTTGCTGCGCGTCGCCGCGGACCAGCGGATCGTCGAGCATTTCCAGCGTGTCGACATCCAGCGGGTGCGCGACAAGCTGATCGAGAAACTGTGCGCCGAAGCGGGTGGACCCTGCGTCTACACCGGTGACAGCATGGAGGAAAGCCACAAGGGGCTGGCCCTGACCCCGGCGGATTTCAACGCCTTGGTGGAAAACCTGCAGGCCGCCATGACCGCCGAAGCGGTGCCGATCCCGGCGCAGAATCGCCTGCTGGCGCGCCTGGCGCCCATGCGCGGTCAGGTGATCGACCGATAACCTGAGGCGGGCGCCCCTCGTACGACCTGGCGTCCAGGGCATCGGAAATCTCCCGGCCACGAGCGGTTTTGCAATCGAAACGCTATCCTTGCGCGCTGACTCGGCCATCCGTTGCCGACGCCCTGCAATGTGTCGTCAGTGGAGGTGGAGCGATGCCTCCGCAGCACAAGGAAATAAATACAAATGAACCTGAGTAACCCGACACTGATCACCTTCGTGATCTACATCGTGGCGATGATCCTCATCGGCTTCATCGCCTATCGCGCCACCAAGAACTTCGACGACTACATTCTCGGCGGCCGCAGCCTGGGCAGTTTCGTCACGGCGCTGTCGGCCGGTGCCTCCGACATGAGTGGCTGGCTGCTGATGGGCCTGCCCGGCGCGATCTTCGTTGCCGGCCTGTCGGAAAGCTGGATCGCCATCGGCCTCATTGCCGGCGCCTGGCTCAACTGGCTGTTCGTCGCCGGCCGCCTGCGTGTACACACCGAGTACAACCACAACGCGCTGACGCTCCCGGACTACTTCTCCCATCGCTTCGAAGACGAGAGTCGCCTGCTGCGCATCTTCTCCGCCCTGGTGATCCTGGTGTTCTTCACCATCTACTGCGCCTCGGGCGTGGTGGCCGGTGCGCGCCTGTTCGAGTCCACCTTCGGTATGGAATACGGCACCGCGCTGTGGGTTGGCGCCGCGGCGACCATTCTCTACGTCTTCATCGGCGGCTTCCTCGCGGTGAGCTGGACCGACACCGTGCAGGCCACGCTGATGATCTTCGCGCTGCTGATCACGCCACTGTTCGTCATCTTCTCGCTGGGCGACATGGGCGCCGTGATGGACACCATCGCCGCGCAGGATCCGTCGAACTTCGACATGTTCAAGGGCCTGTCCTTCATCGCCATCATCTCGCTGCTCGGCTGGGGGCTGGGCTACTTCGGCCAGCCGCACATCCTGGTGCGCTTCATGGCTGCCGATTCGGTCAAGACCATTCCCAGCGCGCGCCGCATCGGCATGGCCTGGATGATCCTGACCCTGGCCGGCGCCGTGACCGTGGGCTTCCTCGGTATCGCCTACTTCGCCGACAACCCGGCCGTGGCCGGCGCGGTGACCGAGAATGGCGAGCGGGTGTTCCTCGAATTGGTCAAGCTGATGTTCAACCCCTGGGTGGCCGGGGTGATCCTCTCCGGCGTGCTCGCGGCCGTCATGAGTACGCTCAGCGCCCAGTTGCTGGTGAGTTCCAGTGCGTTGACTCAGGACTTCTACAAGGCCTTCCTGCGCAAGGGTGCCTCGCAGACCGAACTGGTCTGGGTCGGCCGCGCCATGGTGCTGTTGATCGCCCTGATCGCCATCGGCATCGCCTCGAATCCGGAGAGCAAGGTGCTGGGCCTGGTGTCCTACGCCTGGGCCGGTTTCGGTGCGGCCTTCGGCCCGGTGGTGCTGATCTCCCTGGTATGGAAGCGCATGACCCGCAACGGCGCGCTCGTCGGCATGCTGGTTGGTGCGATCACCGTGGTGGTGTGGAAAGAGTTCATCGGCCTCGGGTTGTACGAGATCATCCCCGGCTTCATCTTCGCCAGCGTCGCGATCTACCTGGTCAGCCTCATGGACAAGGCGCCGGCAGACAGCATCCAGCAGCGTTTCGATGCGGCGGATGCGGAGTATCGCGCAGGCTGATGACGCCGTCGCCGGGCGATGCCTCGAGGGGTATCGCCCGGCCCAAGCCAGGGTAGGGCGCGGGCATGGAGCCCGTCTTTTGTACGAGCCCGCGTGCTGGCGATCGGTCGGGCCAGTTGGATGTAGCCGCTCGAATGGCCCATAGTGGCAAGCGTAACGGCGCCAGCGAGGTGCCGAGCAAGCCGGCTTCAGGAAAGCCAAGGAGTATTCCGATGAAAGCACTGCACCACCTGACCACCCGTACCCTGGTCGTGGCCCTGGCGGCCCTGTTGATGACCGGCTGCAGCCTGCGCCTGCCGGGCGTCGCCGTGGACGTCGGCGACCGCGACGGCCACCACGGCGGCACCCATTGCCCGCCCGGCCAGGCCAAGAAGGGCAACTGCTGATCCACTCCGTCGGGGCCGTTTGCACCGGCCCGTACCGCGCCGCTGCGTGGTCGCCACATCAGAGCCCGGCGCAATGCCGGGCCCGTCCTGCCTGATCCATCTCGCTCGTTGCTCCGGCGCCATCATAAGCGGGGCCACAGTCGAGACATTCCCAGCCCTGCGGTACCGATCGTCCGCCCAACAGCCGAGGCGTTTGACAGGTCGAAACCCTCTGCCACGGTTAGCTGAGCGTGCAGTGCATCGGCTCGACCGGCCTTTGGCGCAATGCCCGCATCGCTAGAACAAGAACAACAATCAGGAGAGTCTCCATGCGTCCAAGCAACCTGGCTTCGGCCTGCGCACGCGCCCTTGCCGGCGTGATGATCCTCGGCACGATCGGCGTCGCGGCCGATGCGAACGCCCGCCCCAGACCCATCAAACCGCCGGTCTCGCACAGCGAATCTCGCGCGCAGGATTCACGTGTCTTCGTCCCCATCGTGTCACCGCTGGCCGAGCTTCCCGGCTTGCCCAGCGAACGCTGGACGGGCATCTACGAGGGCTCGTCCTACCAGATCGAGGTACCGCCGAACTGGAACGGCATGCTGGTCATGTACGCCCATGGGTTTCGTGGGCAGGGACCGGAGCTCACGGTCGGGCCGCCCCCGATCCGCCCCTGGCTGCTTCAGCAGGGCTACGCCTGGGCCGCCTCCAGCTACAGCAAGAACTACTACGATGTGCGCGCCGGCATCGAAGACACCAACGCGCTGGCGCTGGCCTTCAGTGAGCTGACCGGCAAGGCTGCGCCGAGCAAGACCTATATCACCGGCCATTCAATGGGCGGCCATGTCGCGGCCGCTGCCGTCGAGGCCGAAACCTACGCGACGGCCAACAACCGCGTCGTGTACGACGGCTCGGTGCCCATGTGCGGCGTGACCGGCGACGTTTACGAGTTCGAGTACCTGATGAACTTCACCCTGGCCGCGCAACATCTGGCGGGGCAGGGGCCGACCAGCTTCCCGGCGACCGACTTCCAGGCCAAGCTGCCGCAGATCATCGGCGCGCTGTGGGACAGCTATCCCACCGATCCTTCGCCGCAAGGCGAGAAGCTCGAAGGCATCGTCCGTGAGCTCAGCGGTGGCGATCGGCCGATCTTCGCCGAGGGCTTCCGCACCAGCCTGCAGAGCGTCGTGCTCGGCACTGGCGGGCGGGACGGCACCGTCGACGGCATCCTCGCCGATTCGCTGTCCGGCAACCTCGCCACGCGCTATCAGTTCGACACGAACAAGGCGATGTCCCGCGAGGAACGCGAGTTCAACGACTCCATCATCCGCGTCATCGGCTACGCCCCGGCCAACAGCATCCGCCCGGATGGCCTGCGCTGGATTCCGGTGGTCAATGGCCAGTTCAACGTCCCGGTGGTCAGCATTCACACCCTGGGTGACCTCTACGTGCCGTTCAAGCACCAGCAGATCTACCGGCGCAACGCCGAGGCCAACGGCAACGGTGAGCTACTCGTGCAACGCGCGATCCGTGCGCCCAGCCACTGCGACTTCAGCTACCAGGAGCAGGTCGAGGCCATGGCGGACATGCTGCGCTGGGAGCAGGAGGGCATCAAGCCGGCGGGTGACGAAGTGCTGAACCCGCGTGTCGTGGCCGATCCGGCGTACGGTTGCACCTTCACTCGCAACGAAGGCGTACCGACCCGCGCGTTGCTGCCGGCCTGCCCGGAAAACTGAGACCGGGGCTCGCCAGGGCGAGGCCCACACCTCGCCCTGGCGACAGAATGGTCCGGCGACCGGCCGTAAGCGGGCGATCGCGTTGCCCGCTATTGCTGCACGACGTTCGCCAGGTTGCCGTTGCCGGTCTGGACAATACTGGCCGTATGGCTACCCAGCGACTGCGTCAGAAAGGCCTGGTGGCCTTGCCCCGTCTGGCTGATCATCGCTTCGTTGGCCTCGAAACCCTGCGAGGCCTCGATCCGGTTGTAGTCCCCTACCTGCGCGATATCCAGCTGGTTGCCATCGCCGACCTGCGAGGTCGAGACCCGGTTGTAATCGCCTTCCGAATACCCGCTCAGGTTGCTGTTCTGCCCGACCATGTACGCGTCGAGCTCGTTTCCGCTACCGCGCTGCGTGTAAGCCAGCGCACTGTAGCCGTCCCGTGTCTCGACGCGTGCGATGTTGGCCACGCCCACCTGGTCGAGAGACACATCGGCCGCCGGGTAGCGTCCGGATATTTGCAGGATGAATGCCTGGTTGCCGGTGCCGTCCTGCTCGATTTCCGCAGCACCGCCCCCCAGACCGCCGCTGACCTGCTCCAACTGCACCTGGTTGGCCGTGCCGGTCTGTTGAATGCTGGCCGTGCTGAACCCGGACTGATCGACCTGCACGCGATTGTCCTGTCCGCTGGACACCGCCTCGAGCTGGTTGCCCACCCAGGCTTGTCTGGCTTCGAGTTGGTTGCCCGTGCCGTCCTGCTCAATGCGCGCCGTGCTGACCAGCTCACCCAGGTAGGCCTGCTGCTCGAGCATGACGCTGTTCGACGTGCCCGCCTGGTACACCTGCGCGTCCGCCGTGCCTGGCTGGCTGCCGTTCACCTGGTAGACCTCGACCGAATTGAGCGACCCGATCTGCTCGACCCGTGCCTGACCGCTCGCGCTGCTGGCCCCGGTCTGGTTCGTGATGGCGCTGTTCGCAACGCCGTCCTGCGCGATGAACGATCGCTGCATGACGCCGCTCTGCGTCTGTTCCGCGCGATTGTCGAGGCCGGTCTGCTCCACCTCGGCCACATGCCCGTTGGCCAGCGCATGGCCGTTTAACGCCAGCCAGATCGCGGCGGACAAAGCGATTGATCTGTTCATTGAACTCTCCTGTTTGCATTGGATGGGCTCCGTACATCACAGGCGAAGCAAAAGGAGTGTTGTCGCGCAATCGCCCTCGCGATATAGGCCGAACGGATCAAGTGATGGGCGGCACGGGATTAGGTCTTAAGTGGCCGTTCAGCCTCACGGCATGTCCTAGGAGCGGAGAATGCGTCCTCGTTCGCCCGCAACGAATCTCCGAGCGCCAAGCTTCGCTTTAAGGACGCTTCGGAAGTTGGGTGGGCGAGGGAATCGAAGCCTTTTTGCTTGGTGTGTCGTTCCGTCTCAAAGCGTGTCGTTACGGGGTTTCCAGCTATCTCGCCTGCTCGTTTCGTCGCAATGCGTCACAGTGATTTCGGCACTTTATCGACACCGACCATTAGCCCTTGGCTGGCCTCGTCGTCTAGGCGTATCTTTGCGCGCTATTGACCCTTCAAGGACGAAAGGATGTACTTGCGCGATCTCTTTCGGCGTTCCAGACCAAACGCAACCGACAGGACCAAGGCAGATTCGGTAGATGACGTCTCTATTCTGGAGCTTCTGCTCGTCCGGGCGTTCTCTCTGGGGTTCATCGCTCTGATTGCAAAGATCGCTCTTACCACTGTTGAAACCGGAAAGCTTGAGGTTCCAAACGCTCGTGTCGGTTTCGCTCTCTCTGTCGACTCACTGTGGGCCGGGTACGCTGTGCTAGCTGCGCTGGTTGGCGTCGGTCTGTTGGGGTTCTTTTTTAACTATGCCTCCTGTGAGCCCTATAAAAAAGTTGAGCGAAGTAGTCTTCGCGTTTCTGCTGATCAGCTTCTTCTTAGCCAAGGCCATTAGTGCTTAAGGACATAGGGCGGCGTTCCGTTTCGTCGCAGCAGGGACTCGTGATGTCGACAGCCCGTTTAGCGTCGCGCTAAAGTGCGCTTGCCAAATTTTGCCAAGCGGGGCTGACAGTATGAGCACCATGAACATATCCCTTCCGGATGCGCTGAAGAGTTTTGTGGATGAGCAGGTCAATCAGCGTGGCTACGGCACCAGTAGTGAATACGTCCGCGAGTTGATCCGCAAGGACCAGGACCGCCAGCATCTCCGAGGGTTGCTATTGGCGGGTGCCGCCTCGGCTCCGACTGCTCCTATTGATGCCGACTACTTCGAATCCCTGCGTGATCGGGTTCGGAATGCTCGCGGATGAAGCAAAAGCCAGTCATTCCGAGAGCGCTAGCACGCGAGGACGTTGATCGGGCGATAGCCTACTACTTGGAGCAAGAGGCCGATAAGGCGGCGCTGGGGCTGATTGATGCGTTGGAGCATGCCTACAATCGGCTCAGTCGGCATCCGGGTTCTGGCTCCAGCCGCTACGCACATGAGCTCAATCTACCAGGGCTCCGATCTTGGCCGATCAAGCGATATCCTTACGTGGTGTTCTACGTAGAGCGTCCGAGCCACATCGAAATTTGGCGCGTACTGCACGGGAAGAGCGATATTCCGTCTTGGCTCCAAGAAGATGTGGAGCAGGTCCCCTAGCGGTGGCGCTAAATAAATCTGTCCCCTTTTCGCTTTTTCTGAACGCCGGGTGGTGTAGCTATATTCAATAGTTTATTCCAGTTATTCCGCTGTCTCCGCAAGTTTTTATGCCGTGGCGCGTGCGAATTGCTTTTGATTATTATTTTCTTCTGGTTATTTATGGAGTGAAGAATTGAAGAAAATTGACCTTCATATGCATACTATCCCAACGGTTAGTGAAACGTACTTTCAGTTTTCATTGGATAAACTAAAGCAGTATGTGGAATCAGCGGAGCTGGATGCCATAGCTATAACAAATCATGACATGTTTGACCTTTCCCAGTTCAACGAAATTGTTGATGCGGTGGATTGTGTTGTGTTTCCAGGTATTGAGATAAATCTAGAAAGTGGTCATGTTCTAGTAATATCTGAGAGGGAGAATCTAGACGACTTTCAATTAAAAGCAAATGCTGTATCGCGGAAAGTTGTAAATGTAGGCGACTTTATTACTTTTGATGAGTTGATTCAGATTTTTGGTGATCTGAATAATTATCTAGTAATACCCCATTACGAGAAAAGACCTAGCCTCCATGCGGAAACCATTAAGAGGCTTAGGGGGTTTATCTCTGCTGGTGAAGTTGATAGCCCTAAAAATTTGTTCGCATGGCAAAGGATGATACCGAGCTAACACCGGTGATTTTTAGTGATGTGCGAATTTTTGAGGGTATGAGCAAGTTTCCAATGAGGCAGACTTACATAGATTGTGGAGAGCTATCCCTAAAATCTTTGAAGTTCAGTTTTCGTGATAGGTCAAAAGTGGCGCTATCTAAATCGGATGGAAATTCCCTGTTTCAAGTTTTTGAAGATGGACAGAAGCTTTCAACAGGGCTAAATATTGTTCTTGGAGCTAGGTCTTCAGGAAAAACTGTAACATTAACCCAAATAAATAACGACTGCGAAAATGTAAAATACATTCGACAGTTCTCCCTTGTTCAGCGTGATGATGCAAGCTACGAGAAGGAGTTCAATGCGGATGTGGCTCGTCAGAAGAGTACCTTGGCGGATAAACATTTAACTCCATTCAAAACTGTATTGGATGATGTGCTTAACATTGATATCGATGTTAATCGGCGCAAGGTGGCAGAATACCTCGAGAGTCTTTTGAAGTCGGCAGAAGAAGCTCAAAAACTTGACTCATTCTCTAAGGTTGCGTTGTTTAATGAGACGTTGTTCGAGGTGGGTGAAGATCGTACTCTTAATGACCTAATTAGCTCAGTGCGTCAATTAATAGAGAATATTGAATATAGAGATATTATTGATAGGCATGTTGATGTAAGTGGCCTAAAAGCCTTGGCTTGCGAACTGATAGTGCTTCTATGGTCGAAGGCATATGAGAGAAAGAAAAAGTGTCTTGTTAACGACGTTATGCGCGATGTTAAAAGCAAGTTGCAGTTAAGGACATCGGCTACCCAAGTGAAGGATGTCGATCTTTACAATGTTATGCTGGAACATAAGAAAATATCCAGATTCAACGAAATTGCTAAGCTCCTACAGGAAGAGAAAGTTATATTTGAGGAGAGCTTTCAGGGGTTTAAGGTTGTCTGTAAACAGCGTGCTTTTTCTGGGGCTGGTGAAATCAAGAACCTGAGTGGCCAGAGGGTTGCGTTTAGTGATGCATTCAAAGAGTACTCTAATCCTTACAAATATCTTGCAGTTTTAAAGGCAAGCGATGGTCTGACTCCATCTGAATTCTATAAGTATTTTGCTTGTATCGACTATGAGATACTAAATAAAGATGGGTTTACGGTTTCTGGCGGTGAGAGGTCCGAGTTTAGATTGCTGCAAGAAATAAAGAACGCTCAGTACTTTGACTATCTGTTGATAGACGAGCCGGAGTCTTCATTTGATAACCTCTTTCTCAAAAGCGAGGTTAATCAGATGCTAAAGGAAATTTCTAGAAATATGCCTGTTGTCATTGTTACGCACAATAGCGTAGTTGGCGCATCAATCAAGGCTGATTATATGATATACGCCGCCAAAGAGATTGAAGGGGGAAAAATTGTATATAGAAGATACTCTGGGCATCCATCAGATAGCGAGCTGAAGTCGACTGATGGTAAAAGGATAAACAATTTTCAGGTGACCATGGACTCGTTGGAAGCAGGCGAAGATGCCTACATGGAGAGAAAGGCTGGATATGAAAGCATTAAAAATTGAAAACCATCAAGGTTACTTCTTAACGGCAGAAGGCGAGTACGATACAGTTGACAAGATTGATAGGATAGTTTTGTTGAGGCTGGTTAGTTTAGCCCTGGAGGATGCTTTTGAGGTCGATGAGTACGATGAGGAAAAACTCAAAAACCAAGCTCACCAAATAATATATAAAAGCATCAGTATGAAGCTCATAGATTTGCATCAGAAACGAAATCAGTTTCGTGATGAATCTGAGCGCCTTTACTTGGAAGAGTATGAGAAGTATAAGGCGTGACGTCGGGGCTTTAACCTCTATATTTGTAGAGAGCGGCCTATCGGCCGCCACTCTTAACTCTTAGCTTCTCTCGGGCCAGTGCTCTCCGGAGCCCCGCGCTCATTTTCTAAGTCCAATCACTACCCGTCCTTTGGGAAAACCAGCGCCTAGCTACTTCCTTAGTGATTGCTATCCCGCGTTTTGATTGTAGGAAAAGGGGACAGATTTATCTTTCCCAAAGCCCTTATGTAACCCCAACCGAAACAAGCCAAACCCTAAACGAAAAAGCCCTGCAAGTGCAGGGCTTTTCTGATCTGGAGCGGGCGAAGGGAATCGAACCCTCGTCATGAGCTTGGGAAGCTCAGGTAATGCCATTATACGACGCCCGCGATGGGTGCCTTTTTACCAGAAGCGGGGGCCGAGTTGAAGCGGTTGGCGAGACTATTCGCCGGTTGGTTCAGATGGGGTCGATTTCTGCTGGCGTCAGGCGGCGGTATTGGCCGGGCGCGAGGGTGGGGTCGAGGGTGAGCGGGCCCATGCGTTCGCGGTGCAGGGCGGTGACCTTGTTGTTGAAGTGGCCGAACATGCGTTTGACCTGGTGGTAGCGGCCTTCGTGCAGGGTCAGGCGCGCCTGGCGCGAGCCAAGCAGCTGGAGTTCAGCGGGCCGTGTGGTGAGGTTCTCGTAGCCGAAATACAAGCCCTGTGCGAAGCGCTCGACGCAGATCGGGTCGATGGGGTCTTCGGTTTCCACGAGATAGGTTTTGCCCAGCAGGCTTTCCGGCTGGGTCAGGCGGCGGGACCAGAGGCCGTCGTTGGTGAGGATCATCAGGCCCGTGGTGTTGAAGTCCAGCCGGCCGGCGATATGCAGCTCGGCCTTGTCAGGCTCGTTCAACAGGTCGAGCACGGTGGGATGCGCTGGATCGGCGGTGGCGCTGACGCAGCCGGCGGGTTTGTTCAGCATGTAGAAGCGTGCGGGCTTGCCGGCTTGCAACAGCTCGCCGTCCAGCTCGATGCGGTCGAACACACGGATGTCATGGGTGCCGTCGCGTACGGGCTGCCCGTTTACCGAAGCGCGGCCCGACGCCAGCAGCAGGCGTGCCTGGCGATGGCTGCAGGCGGGGAGGTTGGCGAGAAAGCGGTCGAGGCGCATCAGGGTTTTTCAGGCAGCTCACCGCGCGCGCAGCGTGGGCAGATGCAGGCTTTGTCCTGTGCATCTGCCGGAATCCGTTCGCGGGCTTCGGGCGCTATCTCGGTGGTGAAGCACCAGCATGCGTGCGTGGCGGTCGCGGGGTTGCTGAGGCTGCATTGATTCGGCTCGCCACAAATCGGGCATCGATTAGCCGGCGGCTGTAAAGGTACCTGCGCTGGCGATACGTCGTTGAAAACAGCCCCGGAATGTTCATTTAGAGCACCTGACTCGCAGGCCAGCCCGGTCCGCGTGTCCGGCTGCTTTTGCCTTGTCTTGCCTGCCTCGGCCACGTTCTTCAACGGCCTGCTGGGATCGGGCGTATGGGTCATAACCGGCTCCGGGTGGTGAAGCGGTTGGTTGGAATCGAAAAAGAAGCCCGGCATTGCGCCGGGCTTCTCATGCTACGTCATTACTTGACGCGTTGGCCGGGTTTGGCGCCGCTGTCCGGGCTGAGCAGGTAGATTTCTTCGCCACCGGGGCCGGCGGCCAGCACCATGCCTTCGGAGACGCCGAACTTCATCTTGCGCGCGGCGAGGTTGGCGACGTACAGGGTCAGGCGACCTTCCAGCTTGCTTGGGTCCGGGTAGGCGCTCTTGATGCCGGAAAACACGTTGCGCTTGGCATCGCCGATGTCGAGGGTCAGGCGCAGCAGCTTGTCGGCGCCTTCGACGAACTCGCACTTCTCGATCAGCGCGATGCGCAGGTCCACGGCGGCAAAAGCGTCGAAAGCGATCTCGGCAGCCAGCGGCTCCTTCGTCAATTCACCGTTGCCAGCAGGCGCGGTGGTTTCGGTGGCGGCGAGGTCTTCCTTGGAGGCTTCGATCATGGCGTCGATTTTTGCAGGCTCGATACGGGTCAGGAGGGGGTGAAGGCGTTCAACTGATGGTTGGCCAGCGGTGTCTGCAGGTCAGCCCAGCCCAGCGGCTGGACGTTCAGGAAGCGCTCGGCGTCGGCGGCCAGGTTCGGCAGCACCGGCTTGAGGAAAATCACCAGCTGGCGGAACAGGTTGATACCGGTGGCGCAGATCGCCTGCACCTCATCCTGCATACCTTCCTGCTTGTTCAGGGCCCAGGGTGCCTTGTCGGCGATCCAGGCATTGGCGCGGTCGGCCAGGGCCATGATTTCGCGCATGGCGCGGGCGAAATCGCGGCTTTCATAGGCTTCGGCGATGGAAGGCGCGGCCGCCAGGAAGGCGTCGCTGAGTTCCGGTGCGGCATTGCGATCGACCATCAGGCCGCCGTTGCCCTTGTGGATGAAGCCGGCGCAGCGACTGGCGATGTTGACCACCTTGCCGACCAGGTCGGAATTGACCTTCTGCACGAAGTCCTCGAGGTTGAGGTCCAGGTCGTCCACGCCGCGGCCAAGCTTGGCGGCGTAGTAGTAGCGCAGGTACTCCGGGTTCAGGTGTTCCAGGTAGGTGCGCGCCTTGATGAAGGTGCCGCGCGACTTGGACATCTTCTGCCCGTTCACCGTCAGGTAGCCATGCACCGCGACGGCGGTGGGCTTGCGGAAGCCGGCGCCTTCGAGCATGGCGGGCCAGAACAGGGTGTGGAAGTTGATGATGTCCTTGCCGATGAAGTGGTAGAGCTCGGTGGTCGAGTCCTTTTTCCAGAAGGCATCGAAATCCAGCTCCGGGCGGCGCGCGCAGAGGTTCTTGAAGCTGGCCATGTAGCCGATCGGCGCGTCCAGCCAGACGTAGAAGTATTTGCCGGGCTCGCCCGGGATCTCGAAGCCGAAGTAGGGCGCATCGCGGGAGATGTCCCACTCGTGCAGGCCGCCGTCGAGCCATTCGGCGATCTTGTTGGCGACCGATTCCTGCAGGCTGCCTCCGCGGGTCCATTCCTTCAGCATGGCCTCGAAGTCGGGCAGCTTGAAGAAGAAATGCTTTGAATCGCGCAGCACAGGCGTGGCGCCGGAGATGGCCGAGCGTGGATTCTTCAGGTCGGTGGGCTCGTAGGTCGCGCCGCACTTCTCGCAGTTGTCGCCGTACTGGTCTTCGGCGGCGCACTTCGGGCAGGTGCCCTTGATGAAGCGGTCGGCGAGGAACATGCCCTTTTCAGGGTCGAAGTACTGGGTCACCGAGCGGGTGGCGATGTGGCCGGCTTCGTTGAGGCGGGTGTAGATCAATTCGGCCAGCTCGCGATTCTCGTCCGAATGGGTCGAATGGAAATTATCGAAGTCGACGAGGAAGTCGGCAAAGTCCTTGCTGTGTTCAGCCTGGACGTTGGCGATGAGCTGTTCCGGCGTGATGCCTTCCTTCTCGGCGCGCAGCATGATGGCCGAGCCATGGGCGTCGTCGGCGCAGACGTAGATGCACTGGTTGCCGCGCAGCTTCTGGAACCGCACCCACATGTCCGTCTGGATGTACTCGAGCATGTGGCCAAGGTGGATCGAACCGTTGGCGTAGGGCAGGGCACTGGTAACGAGGATCTGGCGAGCTTCGGACATTGGGAAATCTGCAGTCGGGGTGGCGAAGTGAGCGGGTAACTATAAAGGTGCAGGCGTTATTTTTCATCCGCACTGGCACGGTGGGCGCGGGTCGAATGGCGCAGTTGTTGCCGCCGGATGCCGGTATTGGGCCGCGGCGGGTACAGCGGGGTAAGATGCCCGTCTGTTTTGGTTGGTTTTTCTTGGGAGCAGTCATGACCGTCACACGCGAAGCGGTGGAAGCCGTACTGGGTCAGTACACCGACCCTAACCTGAACCAGGACCCGGTGAGTGCCGGTTGCGTACGATCGATCGAGATCCAGGGGGATCGTGTCAGCGTGCAGCTCGAACTCGGCTATGCCGCCGGTTTGTTTCGAGGCGGCTGGGCGCAGATGCTCGCCATGGCCATCGAAGGACTCGAGGGTGTGACCCGCGCGGACGTGCAGGTCGACTGCGTGATCCGCCCGCACAAGGCGCAGGATCAGCTCGAGTCGCTGGGCAACGTGAAGAACATCATCGCCGTGGCGTCCGGCAAGGGCGGCGTCGGCAAGTCCACCACCGCAGCGAACCTGGCGCTGGCGCTGGCCCGTGAAGGCGCGCGGGTAGGCGTGCTGGATGCGGACATCTACGGGCCGAGCCAGGGCATCATGTTCGGCATCCCCGAAGGCACGCGCCCGGAAATCCGTGACGGCAAGGCCTTCATCCCGCTGCAGGCGCACGGCGTGCAGATCATGTCGATGGCCTTTCTCGCCGATGACAAGACGCCCATGGTCTGGCGCGGTCCGATGGTCTCCGGCGCGCTGCTGCAGCTGATCACCCAGACGGCCTGGGACGATCTCGATTACCTGATCGTGGACATGCCGCCGGGCACTGGCGACATCCAGTTGACCCTGGCGCAGAAGGTGCCGGTGGTCGGCTCCGTCATCGTCACCACGCCGCAGGACCTGGCGTTGCTCGATGCCAAGAAGGGCGTGGAGATGTTCCGCAAGGTGAACATCCCGGTGCTGGGCGTGGTGGAGAACATGGCGGTGCACATCTGCTCGAACTGCGGGCACGCCGAGCACCTGTTCGGTGAAGGGGGCGGCGAGAAGCTGGCCGGGCAGTACAACGTCGAACTCTTGGCCTCGCTACCGCTTTCCATGGCCATTCGCAGCCAGGCCGATGCCGGCAAGCCGACCGCCATCGCCGATCCGGAGAGCCAGATCGCCATGATCTATCAGCAGATGGCCCGTCGTGTCGGGGCACGGATCGCACAGAGCGGGCAGATCGTGGCGCAGTCGATGCCCAACATCGTAGTGACTGACGACTGAGGTCATCGGCGGGGAGGTCCTGGCCGGGCCTCCCTCCGCGCCCATGAGGGCCGATCGCTTTGTCTCGAGGCTGAATCGCAGGCAAAAAAAAGCCCCGCCGAAGCGGGGCTTTTTTCGAGAAGTGGCAGGTTAGATAACCTGAACTTCCTCAGCTTGCATGCCCTTCTGGCCGCGAGTAGCGACGAAGGAGACCTGCTGGCCTTCTTTCAGGCTCTTGAAGCCCTCGCCCTGAATGGCGCGGAAGTGTACGAAGAGGTCGTCACCGGATTGCGGAGTGATGAAGCCGAAGCCTTTTTCATCGTTGAACCACTTAACGGTACCGGTTTGGCGGTTAGACATTTGAATGTCTCCTTGAACAATGTAGATGTTTGTTGAACGGGCAAATACCCCGAACGGTGACTGTGTGCAAGGAGTTAAAGGAGTCGTAGCAATGATCGGATCGAAATCTAAACATGTAGCGATTCACGGTGACACATGCAGCAGCAGCCAACGCAAGATACTCCATTTCTGACGCAATGCGAGCATTATTTTCAGTTTCCGGTCGAAGCGTCAGATATGCGGCGCGTGGTGCCGGCGCACGGGCTTTAACCAACCCCTTGTGCTCGGTAAGATGCGCACCTTCCATTCACCGCCCAGCAGAGATCAGGACGCCCGCCCATGAGCATCAAATCGGACAAGTGGATTCGCCGGATGGCCCAGGAGCACGGCATGATCGAGCCCTATGTCGAGCGCCAGGTGCGCACCGAGGGTAACGAGCGACTGATCTCGTACGGCGTGTCCAGCTACGGCTACGACGTGCGCTGCGCGGATGAATTCAAGGTATTCACCAACATCAACTCGGCGACGGTCGATCCGAAGAATTTCGACGAGAAGAGCTTCGTCGACATCAAGAGCGACGTCTGCATCATCCCGCCGAACTCCTTCGCCCTGGCGCGCACCGTCGAGTATTTCCGGATTCCCCGCAACGTGCTGACTATCTGCCTGGGCAAGAGCACCTACGCGCGCTGCGGCATCATCGTCAACGTCACGCCGCTCGAGCCTGAATGGGAAGGCCACGTGACCCTGGAGTTCTCCAACACCACCACGCTGCCGGCAAAGATCTACGCGAACGAAGGCGTGGCGCAGATGCTGTTCCTCGAATCGGACGAGGAATGCGAAACCTCCTACCGCGACCGCGGCGGCAAGTATCAGGGCCAGCGCGGCGTGACCCTGCCCAAGGCGTGACGGCGGCCTGAGTCAGGCCCGGCACGACACACCGATGCGGATGGTGACGCTGTTGCCATCCGCATCGTCGTTTCATGGATTACCAGGGCAGGGGCTGGCCCTGGTAATCGATATAGCGGTGACCACCCTGGCCGCTCGCGCGAGTCACCTGCTCGACCATCCCGCGGCAGCTCGTCTCGATGTCCAGCGGCGCCTCTTCACCGCCCATGTCCGTTTTCACCCAGCCGGGGTGCATGGAGATGACGGTCAAACCTGAATCTTCGCCGAGTTCGGCCACGAACGTCCGTGTCAGGTGATTCAGCGCCGCCTTGCTGGCGCCGTAGAGCGGTATGCCCATCCCCGGCCCGGTCTCCACGCTCCCCATGATCGACGTCATGAAGACGATCACGCCGGTATCCGGTTTGACCCGCGGCGTCATCCGCTTGGCCAGGCGCACGGGCCCGATGGCGTTGGTGACGAACAGCTGGCCGACGTCTTCGTCGTTGGCGTTGTCAGCCGAGAGTTGCCGCGAACCGGAAATGCCGGCGTTGATATACAGCACATCCAGTTCGGTGCCGGAAAGCCGTTCGTTGAGCGCCTCGACGCTGGCGGCATCGGCGATGTCCAGCGCTTCGACCTGCACGCCCGCTGCCTTCAAAGCCTCGGCCCGGCTGGGATCGCGAACGGTGCCGATCACCTTCCAGCCCTCGGCGCTGAATTGCTTGGCCAGGCCCAGGCCGAGCCCGCGTGATGCGCCGACGATCAATACGGTCTTGGACATTGCTTCGCTCTCCGTTGGGGTGGGCTGGAGAGCATAGTCGACAACGCCGGGGCGTGGTGGCGCCACGGGACGCGCTGCTGTGCAGCCAGGCGGGCGCGGGGTATCGCCTGCTGCGGGGTGCCCTGCCAGAGCCTGGCCGAGCCGGCAATGCCGGTGGCTCGGCGCCCGGCTTTCAGGCACGGGCTAGCCGATCAATGCCCCGGTTGCCAGGGCTGGCCGAGCGAAACCGGTGCGTAGAGCCGGGTGCGGATCGCATCCCTCGACAGGATGACCAACACCAGGATGGTGGCCACATACGGCAGCATCGCCAGCAGGTTGCCGGGGATGGCGAGGCCAATGCCCTGGGCGACCAGATGCAGGATGCTGGCGAGACCGAACAGGTAGGCGCCGAGCAGCACGCGGCTGACGCGCCAACTGGCGAACACCACCAGCGCCAGGGCGATCCAGCCGCGGCCTGCGGTCATGTTTTCCGCCCACATCGGGGTATAGGCCAGGGACATGTAGCCGCCGGCGAGGCTCGCCATGGCGCCGCCGAACATGACGGCCAGGGTGCGTACGCGCAGCACCGGCAGGCCCATGGCGCTGGCCGCGTTCGGGTTCTCGCCGACGGCCTGGATGATCAGGCCGATGCGGCTTTTCAGCAGCACCCAGGCGACCAGGGCGAACAGCGCGAAGGACAGGTAGACGAGCAGATCCTGGGCGAACAGCATCCGCCCGATCACCGGAATGTCGGCGAGCAATGGGATGGCGATCGGCTCGAACCCGGCCAGTGGCTTGCCCACCAGCTCGCGCCAACGAAGGATGACAGGCCGACCCCGAAGATGGTCAGGGCCAACCCGGTCGCCACCTGATTGGCGTTGAAGCCCAGCGCAACCATGGCGAACAGCAACGAGAGCAGCACCCCGGCGAGGCAGGCGAACAGCACGCCGAGCCAGAGATTGCCGGTGGAAAAGGCGACCATGAAGCCGATCACTGCACCGAACAGCATCATGCCTTCCTGGCCGAGATTGAGGACACCGGTCTTTTCGCAGACGAGCTCGCCGAGCGCGACCAGCAGTAGCGGCGTACCGGTGCGGATCATGGCGTAGAAGATGTTGGTCAGCAGGTCGATGTCCATGGTTACTCCCGGATGCCGTCTAAGGCTGGAGGCATGAGGCTGGAAATAGAAAGGGTTGAGGTCCGGGTCATGCCGTGGCTTCCTTCGTCGAGCGGCCCGCCTTGAGCTTTGCGATGCCCTTGAGACGCGGGCGATACAGAATCAGCACATCGCACGCCAGCAAGAAGAACAGCACCATCCCCTGGAACAGTTGGGTGATGGATTGCGGCAGATTGGCGGCCATCTGGGCGTTTTCACCGCCCAGGTACAGCAGCGCCATCAGCAGGCTGGCGAAGACGATGCCCAGCGGATGCAGCCGTCCGAGGAACGCGACGGTGATCGCCGCATAGCCGTAGCCCGGCGAGACCTGCGGCACGAGTTGGCCGATGGGGCCGGTGACTTCCGCGACACCGGCCAGGCCGGCGAGTCCGCCGCTGATCAGCAGGGTGACCCAGACGAGCCATTTGTCACGGAAGCCGACGAAGCCCGCCGCGCGCTTGTCGAGCCCCATGACCTTGATCTGGAAGCCGAGAAAGCTGCGCTGCAGCAGGACCCAGACCGCGACCAGTGCCAGCAGGGCGAAGTACAGGCCGCCGTGGACACGCAGGTCCTCGACGATCTGCGGCAGGCGGGTGGCGTCGCCGAACATGGCGGATTCCGGGAAGTTGAAGCCTTCCGGGTCTTTCAGCGGCCCGTGGACGCAGAACAGCAGCAGGTTCAACGCGATGTAGTTGAGCATGATGCTGGTGAGGATTTCGTTGGCGTTGAACGCCGTCTTCAACCAGGCGCACAGCGCCCCCACGCTGCGCCGCCGAGGGTGCCGACCAGCAGCGTGATGACCAGTGCCCACTGACTTTCCCATTCGATGATATTGACCGCCACGGCGCTGCCGGCGAGCGCGCCGATCAGCAGTTGGCCTTCTGCCCCGATGTTCCAGATGCGGGCGCTGTAGACCACCGCCAGGCCAAGCGCGCAAAGCATGATCGGCAGTGCCTTGACCAGCAGCTCGGAGAGGCCGTAGAGGTCGCTCACCGGATCGATCAGCAGCACCTTCAGCGTCTCCAGAGGCGGATGGCCGAGGACCGCGAAAGCAGTGCGCCGCTGAGCAGGGTCAGCAGGGCCGCCAGCAGCGGCGAGAACCAGAGCATGGCGCGCGACTGCTGGCCGCGCGGTTCGAGGGTTAGCAGCATTGAGGCGGTCTCGTCAGGCAGCGGGAGTTGATGCGGGAATGCGGGTATCGAACTGGCCGGCCATCCAGCGCCCGACTTCCGCCGGCGTGGTGCTCGCGATCGGGTACTGGGCCGACAGCGCGCCGTGGCTGAGTGCGGCGATCCGGTCGCTGATCTGGAACAGTTCTTCCAGGTCCTCCGAAATCACCAGGATGGCGGCGCCGGCGTCGCGCAGCTCGATCAGCGCCCGATGGATCGCCGCGGCGGCGCCGACGTCGACGCCCCAGGTCGGGTGCGCGGCGATCAGCAGCTTGGGTTGCTGAAGGATCTCGCGACCCAGGATGAACTTCTGCAGGTTGCCACCGGACAGGCTGGCCGCGGTGGTTTCGGCGTCCGGCGTCTTCACGGCGAAGCGCTGGATGATGCGCTCGGCGAACGCCTTGACCCGGCTGCGCTGGATCAGCCCCTTGCCCAGCATTCCGCGCTGCTGGTACGCGGTGAGCAGGGCATTGTCGGCCAGGCTCATGCTTGGCACGGCGCCGTGGCCCAGGCGCTCGGCCGGCACGAAAGCCATGCCATGGCGCCGGCGCGCGTCGGGCCGCAGGTGTGCGACCGGGTCATCGAGGAAGCGGATCGTGTCGCCTTCGCTCGGCACCAGCAGACGTTCGCCACTGAGCAGGGCGAGCAGTTCGTCCTGACCGTTGCCGGCCACGCCGGCAATGCCCACGATCTCGCCGGCGCGGACTTCGAGGTCGACCTCGCGCAGTGACACGCCGAACGGGTCGGCGTTGTGCCAGGACAGACGCTCGACACGCAGGAAGGGCGCCGCGCCCTCGGCCTTTGGGTACTCCGCTTCGAGCCCTTCGGCGTCGCCGACCATCAGCCGTGCCAGTTGCAGATCCGAGCATTCGGCCGGTATGCAGTCTCCGGACACCTTGCCGCCACGCAAGACGGTGGCCGTCTGGCACAGGGCCCGTACTTCGTTGAGCTTGTGGCTGATGAACAGGATGCTGCAGCCTTCGCCGGCCAGGCGGCGCAGGGTGACAAAGAGATCATCGGCTTCCTGCGGCGTGAGCACCGAGGTGGGTTCGTCGAGGATCAAGAGTTTGATGTCCTGCATCAGGCAGCGGACGATCTCCACTCGCTGGCGCTCGCCGATCGACAGGCTGTGCACCAGGCGGTGCGGTTCGAGCGGCATGCCGTAGCGCTTGGACACCTCACGGATCTTCGGCTCCAGCTGCCTGGGTGAGCCGGCCGCGGCCCCCAGCGCAAGGGCGATGTTCTCCGCCACGGTCAGCGTCTCGAACAGTGAAAAGTGCTGGAACACCATGCCAATGCCGCGTTCGCGCGCCTGTGCCGGGTCGCGCATGACGACCGGCTCGCCCTGCCAGACGATGTGCCCGGCGTCCGGCTGCGTCACGCCGTAGATGATCTTCATCAGCGTGCTCTTGCCTGCGCCGTTCTCGCCCAGCAGCGCATGGATCTCGCCAGGTTCGATGGACAGGTCGATGCGGTCGTTGGCCAGGCAGCCCGGGTACTGCTTGGTGATGCCTCGAAGCTGCAGCCGGGCGGTGGATGAGTCGGACATGAACAGGGTTCCGCTGTGATTCGTGGTCGAGAGAAAAGCAAAAAGCTGGCCAAGCAGTCAGGAAACGTCGCCCGCGCTCCGGCGAATCGGCGTGAGCCGGGCCGAACGTTCGTGGCGATGATAGTCGTTGCGCCGAAATGGTGCTTTGCCGACAGGCTGCCGCGCGTGCCGCACCGCTTCAGGGCGCCGTACAGGGAATCGTACTGAGTGGATGGCGTCGCCTGCCGCTACCCTGCGCCACAACGAAAAATGCCCGCATCGGAGGATGCGGGCATTTCGTTAGCGTGCTGACGGCAACCGGTTCAGGCTACCGCTGGCAGGCCGGACTTCAGGCGAAGTTCTTCGCCACGAAGTCCCAGTTCACGACGTTCCAGAACGCCTCGACGAACTTCGGACGGGCGTTGCGGTAGTCGATGTAGTAGGCGTGTTCCCAGACGTCGCAGGTCAGCAGCGGCTTGTCGCCAGCGGTCATCGGGTTGCCGGCACCGATGGTGCTCGCCAGACCGACGCTGCCGTCGGACTTCTTCACCAGCCAGGCCCAGCCGGAGCCGAAGGTTCCGATGGCGGTCTTGGTGAACTCTTCCTTGAACTTGTCGAAGGAGCCGAAGGCGGCGTTGATGGCATCAGCCAGAGCACCGGTCGGCTGGCCGCCAGCGTTCGGGGCCATGCAGTTCCAGAAGAAAGTGTGGTTCCAGACCTGGGCGGCGTTGTTGAAGATGCCACCGGAAGAGGTCTTGATGATGGTTTCCAGGTCCTTGCCTTCGAACTCGGTACCGGAATCAGGTTGTTCAGGTTGGTCACGTAGGCCTGGTGATGCTTGCCATGGTGATACTCGAACGTCTCGGCGGAAATGTGCGGCTCGAGGGCGTTCTTTTCAAACGGAAGCGGGGGCAATTCGAAAGCCATGGTGTATCTCCTGCTCAGGTGTCGAGGATTGATGCGGCCAGCTGGAAGGAGGCAGTTGCACTGGAGGTCAGCGCTTTGCGCCACGGATGAAACTGCACGAAGTCGTCCGTTTGCGTCTGTCTTTTCCCTTCGCTCGCTGCATGCGTGCGCAATCTCTTGGCCGTTCACGGGCGGCCGTGGTGGCGGGCTGAAGCGTTCCGCTCCATGCCCGCGAACCCGGGATCATAGCACCGGCCCTGCGGCAAAACCACGCGCCAACTGTGTGGGAAAGCCGAGCCAGAGCCTGTGAAAGCGACGGCCTGGCGGGCTGGGCCGGGGAGAACCCTCTGCGTGGACCTTCGCCTGTGGCGGTCGTTCCTCAGGCGGCGAAGATGAGTTGAGCGGCGACGGCGAACATCATCGCGGCCACGCCCAGGTCAATGAGTCGCCAGGTCAGGGGACGAGCCAGCCAGGGGCGAGCCAGGCCCCGCCGAGCGCGAGGATCATGAACCACATCGTCGAGGCGCTTGCCGCGCCGAGGGTGTAGGCGCCCGGTTCCGGTTGTTGGGCACCGAGCGTGCCGATCAGTAGGACGGTATCCAGGTACACATGCGGGTTGAGCAGGGTCACGGCCAGCGCTGCCAGCAGCACGCGGCGCAGCGGGCGGCTGCCGTTGCGTTCGTCTTCCTTCAGGCTTTGCGGGCGAGCGGCGCGACGCAGGGCGACCACGCCGTAATACAGCAGGAAGGCCGCGCCGCCCCAACGGGTGATTTCGAGCAACAGGGGGCTGCGAGCCAGTACGGCGGCGAGGCCGAACACGCCGACACTGACCAGGATGATGTCGCACAGGATGCACAGCGCCGCGACCGGCAGGTGATGCTCGCGTCGCAGGCTCTGCGCCAGGACGAAGGCGTTCTGCGCGCCGATTGCCACGATCAGTCCTGCGGTGACGATCAACCCGTTGAAATAGCTCTGCCACATGACGCTGTTGCCTTTATCCGAAAGAGTGGCTGGCAGTTTCGGTGCAGCCGCTCTATAAGAAAAACGAAAAATCGTTATGCGGCATAAGGTGAGCTAATGTTCGATTACAAGCTTCTCGCTGCCCTGGCGGCTGTGGTGGAACAGGCGGGGTTCGATCGTGCGGCACAGCGTCTGGGTCTTTCGCAATCGGCCGTTTCGCAGCGGATCAAGCTGCTCGAGGCTCGGCTCGGGCAGCCGGTACTGCTTCGTGCAACACCGCCAAAGCCCACCGAGGTGGGGCGCCGCCTGCTTAACCACGTACAGCAGGTGCGGCTGCTGGAGCGCGACCTGCAGGCCCAGGTGCCGCAGCTCGACGACAGCCATCTGCCGGAGCGGCTGCGCATCGCGCTCAATTCCGACAGCCTGGCGACCTGGTGGGCGCCGGCGGTTGCGCCTTTTTGTGCGGCCCATGGCGTGGTGCTCGACCACGTGCTGGAGGACCAGGACGTTGGCCTCAAGCGCATGCGCGCAGGTGAGGTGGCGGCCTGCGTCTGCGCCGTGGAGCGTCCGCTGGGCGGCGCCCGTAGCGAGTTTCTCGGGGCCATGCGCTATCGCGCCCTGGCCAGCCCGGCTTTTGTCGAGCGGCACCTGCGCGATGCTCCTCCAGCCGAGGCGCTGCTGCGCGCGCCGGCCATCGTGTTCGGCCCGGATGATCAGTTGCAGCATCGCTACCTGGCGTCGCTGGGGTTGGAAGGGCCGTTCAGTCACCATCTCTGCCCATCGTCGGAAGGCTTCGTGCGCCTGATTCAGAGCGGCCTGGGTTGGGGGCTGGTGCCCGAGCTGCAAGTGCAGGAGCTGTACCGCAGCGGGGCGCTGGTCGATGTGTACAGTGGCCCGCCGATCGACGTGCGGCTGTACTGGCATCACTGGCGCAATGGCGGCGAACTGCTGGCCGAGTTCACGCGCCAGTTGCAGCGGTCAGCCGGTCAGTGGTTGGTCGGGTAGGCTCAGGCCATGACGCGTTGGCCGCGATAGATGCGTACCGACGGAACATGGGCGGATGCGCTGGAGGGCTTGATGGCGACGGGAGTGGGTTGGTCGGTGTAGGCCGCCAACTGGCGACCGAGTTCGCGGGTCAGTTCGTCGCCGGAACCGAGGCAAGCGGTGAGCATGGCCGTGACGGCGTCCGGCTGGCTCAGGCGAATGTCCAGCCGCTGTTCGTCGCGCAGACGACGGCGCAAGCTCTGCATACAGTCGAGAACGGCCTTGTTGATCTCCATACCGATTCGCTCCTTCTTGTTGTCACTGTCACGCCTTGGGCCCGACCTCCTTGTCGGAAAACGCTATCCGCTGGCATGACGGGTGTAGCAATGGGCGTACCAGTTCACGCTTTTGGCCGCTGCGGGGCGGATGAACGCCAGGCGGAATGCGGCTTGCAGTAGATGCGAGGCTTCTTTTCGTCGAGCCTGATCTCCGCATAGCCGGGGGGCGGGTTGCACGGCGGTGAGGCTCGCCGCGTCGGCGGCGCCTGTTCCTGGTGCGGCGTCACATCCAGGGCGCTGAAGTCGCCTGGTCGAATCGTTATACTGCGCGTTGTTTTCGCTCCGCGCCCCCTCGAAGGTATCCCATGCGCAACGATGCTCACGACGAACTGGAAAACGTACCCAGCCTGACCGCCGCTCGCGACCAAGATGGGCCCTATCCAGCCCCCGAGCTGGAACCGATTCGTCGCCCCGCACCTGACCTGCGGGCGGACGAAGGACGTTCCCGGCAGAAGCGTCGCAACGTCAGCACGGCGCCACTCTGGCTGATGATCGTCGTGCTCGCCGTCGCGCTGGGCGGTCTGGGCTGGTGGAGCATGCAGCAGATCGACCGCCTCGAAGCACAATTGGTAGCGACCCAAGAGAGCTTTGCTCGCATCAGTGAGGACGCGGCCGGGCGGCTGCAGGACATCTCCGGCAAGGTCGTGGCCACCGAATCGAATGTCACCACCGAAGGCGAAGCGCTCAAGCTGCGCATCAAGCAACTGGAAAAGCAGGCCCAGGAACTCGCCGAGCAACAGCGCGCCATCACCACGCAGCAGCAGAGCCTGGTCGGCAAGCAGGACAATCAGCAGCAGCGGCTGGAAGAGCAGGGGCGACGTGTCGAGGCCGTGTCCTCGGAGGTGCGTACCCAGCAGGCCAGCACGGCCGAGCTGGCCGAAAGCCTCAAGGGGCTGGATGGCGAGCAGGCGACGCTCAAGCGCGCCGTGAGCGACCTCAAGGGCGCCGTGGATTCCGTACCGTCGCTCGCGTCGCGCATCGAGGGGATGAGCAAGGACATCGCGGCGCTGAAGCAGAAAGGCGACCCCAGCCAGGCTGTCAGTCGCCTGGAGCAGGATCTGCTGGTCCTGCGCAGCGAGCTGGACAACCGTCCGACCCCGACCCCGACCCCGGGGGTGAACACCGGCGAATTCGATGCCTTCCGCGCTCAGATGACCCGCAGCATCAATACGTTGCAGAGCCAGATCGCCAACCTGCAGCAACAGCGCTGACGAAAAAAACCGCTACGCAGCGAGGCGTAGCGGCCGGGCAAGGCAAGCCAAACGAGGATTGGTTTACAGATCGACCGCGAGCGACAGACCGATGCCGTGGTTGCGGTTGTCGTTGCCGATGTAGTGATAGTTCGCACGCAGGCTGATGCCGTCGGTCAATTGATGCGCCAGACCCAGTTTGAAGCGCGTCTGGTCGCCAGTCCGCACTGCGCCCGGCAGTTCGAAACTGTTGCCGGCCACGCTGTTCAGGGACAGGCGCAGGTCCTCCCGATCGTCATCCTCCCGCTCGACTTCTCGTGCGACCTCGCCGAACAGCTGGGTTCGCCCAGTCAGTGCGTATTCACCGAACAGGCCCGCCGAGAGACGCAGCGATTTCAGCGACTGGTCGTCGAAAGTCAGCGCTGTCGCGCTGGCGCCATCCTCGCGGTAGCCGTCCACTTCGATTTTCTGATAGCTGGCGCCGATGAAGGGACCGAACGTCAGGGCGTCGCCGGGCTGCATCAGGTTGAAGCCGGTCTTGCCTGCTACGCCCCAAAGCGTCCCCTCTGTACTGCCCTTCTCGGTGCGCTCGGCTACACCTAGCGCGAAGCGGCGGTTCAGCGAGTCGTAATCGAGATAGCCGGCGCTGACTGCGATCTGCGCGAACAGGCGATCCTGTTGATAGCCGGCCATGATTGTGCCCAGGTAGCTGCGCATGTCGAAGTCGGAATCGGCATCGCCGAGCGTGAGTGAGTTCTCGGCAACGCCGAGGCCCGCTCCGAACAGCCATGCCTCGTTCAGGCGGTGGGTGAATCCGACCGTGAGTGCCGGGCGCTTGCCATCGCCACCGCCGAACCCATCGTATTCCGAACGGCTGTAGTCGCCCTGGACAAAGGCTCTCCAACTGCCGATCGCCTGGCGATTGGCGCGCTGCACAGCCAACTCGGTATCGAGCATCTGCCAGTGATTGCTGAGGGCAGCCCGGCCCATTTCAGGAAGCAGGGAGACCTGGGCCGGCGCCTCGAGGATCGAGTAGATGTAGTCCGCACTGATTTGGTGGACCGCCGTGGTTGGATGCACCGCGTCGTTGAACAGCAGGCGACTCGGGTCGGCCGCGGCACTGCCGAGCCCGTAGGTCGGGTCCGGTGTACAGCCGTCACCGCTGAAGCACACGGCCGTCTGGTCGATCGTGGGGTCGAAGCCGTAGAGCGCGAGATCGGCGCGGATTTCGGAGAGCAGCAATCGGTTGTTCAGCAACACGTAATTGCCGCCCTGCGCCTGCAACCCGGCGGCCATTTCATCGTTGAATTCATCGCTCAGTCCGTTGAGCAGGGCGCCGAGTCCGGGCAGGCTGTTGCCCAGTGGCGTATCGCCGACATTAGGCAGATCCGACACCACTATGTAACGCGCGCCGGCGAGCTGTAGCGCCTCGACGGCCTGGACCATATTGTCGGCCGCCTGCGCCATGGTGACGGGGCGGCCATTCTGGACGAGCTGGAATATGTCGTTCGCACCGCCGTTGAGGTAGTACAAGCCGTTGGGGTCGACCCGAGGGTTTTCCACCAGATAACCCAGGCGGCTTCGCGACAGCCCATTCGCCTCGACCGTCGAGCGGTCATTGATCGAGGCGAGGATCTGATCCGTTCGGTAACCCCCGACGGCGTAGTTGGTACCGTCGGCGTTTCCGGTGAGCAGCTCTGGCAATAGCGGTGTAGAGGGCAGCGACTGAAGGCCCAAACGGCCTGCGAGTACCTGGGTAACAACCTGACCGAAGTACTCCGTGTTGTTCGCAGCGTAAGTAGGCCCGGTACGGTTGGTGAAGCGAAGGCCGCCAGTCGGATTGCCACCTAGCAGGGGGCTGCCGACATCCGGAAAGTTGCCGGCGTCGCTGAGCGAGTCGCCGAAGTTGACGAATTGGCTATAGGGGCTGCTGTCGGCAGCCGCTGCGAGCGGCAGGGTGGCAGCGATGACGAAAGCAAGAGGCTTGAGTGCGTTGGGCACGTGGCGGTCTCCGTATTGTTGTTCTTGTGGGCCGGACGTCTTGAGCGTCGCCATTCACGCTAACGGTGAACAGGGCGATCGATAAGCGCTCTTTAGCGGCATTTTGGGCGTTGGCGCTGTCCCTCGAAGGAACGAGTGGGCGCCGTCCATCGACCAATTCCCGACGGACTCCGAAAAATCAGAATAGACACTGCGGTATTGGCGTGAGCGGTCGTTAAGGTAGTGCGCGCCAGTCGACCGGGTGCGCCGACGGATGGTGCCGGGCCATGGCCCCAAACCGCGTCAGTGTCAAAGTGATAGTATCCGCCGCTTCCAGCAGTGTGGCTGGCCGCATGACGCGCTTTCAGGTAACGAGAACAATGCCTTCACTGATCGACCTTCTGCGGGGCCGTCTGGCGACGTTGCTGCCCAGCGAGCTGCGGGCCGAGGAACTGGTCAAGCTGCTCCTGCCCCATCGACATTCGATGCTGCTGACCCAAAGACGCGCGACGCTGATCGTTAATCGGGTGCGGCTGCTTGCCTTCCTGTTCGCCGTGCTGACGCCCATTTGGGGGCTCGTGGACCTGATGGTCTTCCCGTATCCGCTGTGGTTGAGCCTGGTGACCTTTCGCCTGCTGGCCTGTGCGGCGTTCGCCTGTTTGCTGCTCCTGCACCGGCCCAACGGCAGCCTGTACGGCGCTTATCGGGCGGTGGCTTGCCTCTTTGCCATCCCGACCTTGTTCTACATCGCTTCGCATACGCTGCTCGGCGGCTATCAACTGACCGAGCTGTCGACGGTTGCCGCCGCCGGCTATGCCTTTTGCCCTTATTACTGATGGCTGGCCTCGCGATCTTTCCCTTGACGCTGCTGGAAAACGCCGTGCTCGCCAGCGCGCTGCTGCTGGCGCAGGCGGTGGCCGCTTATCTGAGCTGGGCGACCCTGGACTGGCCGTCGTTCGCCGCGGTCTTCTGGCTGGCGTTGCTGATCGCCGGCGTGACGGCACTGGCCAGCCTGAGCCAGCTCGCCTTCATGATCGTGCTGGTACGCCAGGCCATCCGTGATCCGCTGACCGGCACCTTCGCCAGAGCAAGCGGCCAGGAGATCCTGCAGCTGCAGTGGGATACCTCTCGCCGGCACGATACGGGGCTCGCTGTCGCCTTGCTCGACCTGGACCACTTCAAGGCGATCAACCACCGATTCGGCCACGAAGCTGGCGACGCTGTCCTGCGTGAGTTCGGCCGCCACCTGCTGGCCACGCTGCGCAGCACTGACAGCGTGCTGCGCTGGGGTGGGGAGGCCTTCGTGATCATCATGCCGGATACCGACATGGACCAGGCCCGGCTGGTGCTCGACCGTATGGTGCGCCGTGGGCTGGGGGTGCGGCCCGATGGTACGCCGCTGACCGCCAGCATCGGGCTGGCCGAACGGTGTCGCGATTTCACCGAGTCCTCGGCAGAGCTGATGGCGCTGGCCGACCGCCGGATGCACCTGGCCAAGGCGAGCGGTCGCAACCGCCTGTGCACCGGCGGCGAAGACGGCACCGCCCTGGCCGAGCCGCCTTCGCACGCCTGAGGCTCATTTCACGCCGAAGACGTGCTTGAGGTAGGCGACGAAGGCTTCGTCTCGGCACATGGTCTTGCCGGGCGAATCGGAAATCTTGGCCACCGGTTGGCCATTGCAGCTGGTCATCTTGATGACCATGTTGGTCGGCTCGACGCCCGGGATGTCGCAGGTCAGCTGGGTGCCGATGCCGTAGCTGGTGTTGCTGCGCCCGAGCAGCGCCCGGTAGATGCCCAGCGCCTTGCGAAAATCCAGACCGTCGGAGAACACCAGCTGTCGGGTCATCGGGTCGATGCCCAGCCGCTTGTAGTGCGCGATGGCCTTTTCGGCCCATTCGACGGGGTCCCCCAGAGTCGTGACGTAGCCCGTCGAACAGCTTGGCCAGATACAGATCGAAGTCGGCCATGAAGGCATCCATGGTGACGCAATCGGTGATGGCAATGCCCAATGCGCCGCGGTATTCGCGCGCCCAGCAGTCCAGCGCAGCGCTCTGGCTGTCGATCAGCCGCGGGCCGAGCTGCTGGTGCGCCATGATCCATTCGTGGGCCATGGTGCCCATGGGCTTGAGGTTCAGCGTGCGCGCGAGGTGGACGTTGCTGGTGCCGACGAAATTGCCGGGAAGTCGGCTTTCAGCCGCTCCACCACGCGGGCCTGCACGGCGAAGGAAAAGCGTCGCCGGGTGCCGAAGTCGGCCAGGTTGAAGCCGGCGAGCTCGGCCTCGCTGGCTTCCTGGCGCAACCATTCGAGCTTTTCCTCGAGGCGGGCTTCGGCCTGCTCCAGCGTGACCTGCGGATAGCGAACCCGGTTTCGTACCTCGCTGATAATCGCCAGCAGCGGCACTTCGAACAGGATGACGTGCAACCAGGGGCCGCGCAGATACACCACCAGCTCACCGTCCTCGAGTTCGACTCGGACGTAGCGGGGGTCGAAGCGGAACAGGCCGAGAAAGCGGATGAAATCCGGCTGCATGTAGGGAATGCGTTCGAGGAACGCCAGTTCCGCTGGCTCGAACCGCAACTCGGCCAGCGCTTCCATCTGCTCGCGGATGGCACCGAGGTAGGGTGAAAGATCTTCTTCCGAACGGCTGCGGAAAGCCCACTCGACCTCGGCGTTGGGGTAGTGGTGCAGCACGGCCTGCATCATCGTCAGCTTGTAGTAATCGGTATCCATCAGGCTCTGGATGATCCGCTCGGAAAACGCGCTGACGCTCATTGGGGTGCTCCTGGGTCCGTGGCAGCTTCAGGCGCCGCCGATGCCTTCGACTACCTTACCGGTCCCACCACAGTTTTGGCACGCCTGGGTGTCGATACGGCCGCTTCCGTGACAGGCCGGGCAGATGTTTTCGCCGGTCCCAGGCGTGCCGGGTGGGGCCTGGTCGCCGGGACTGGGCGGAACGCTTCGGTCGGTCATGCGCGATGCCTCCCTGATAATTTCGGTACACACTGAATAGGGTTCGAAGTGTGGATTTCAATAATTACTTCGAATCCGTTAGTTGCAGGTGAGCTTTATAAGAAAGTTAACGAGTTACCCATAAAAAAAGGCAAAGGACATGCCTTTGCCTTTTTCCAATAGCTTCATTCAGCTATTGCTGCTACGACCACCGCCGTGGCTGTTCTGCCCGCCCTTGCGGCCAGCTTCAGATGCCTTTTCGCGGTCGTTGGCGAAGTTGCCTCCGCTGTTGTGGCCGCCTTTCTTGCCTGCTTCAGAGGCTTTTTCGCGGTCGTTTGCAAAGTTGCCAGGATTTTTGTTCGCCATGTCATTTCTCCTCAATGGATACAGACTTCTGCGGGGCTGGACAACTTTCCTCAGCCTTCACGTTTTCAGAGAGGACTTTGCGCGTAGGAGTTTCCTGTTGCGAACAAGCGGCAGACGAATGGTAAAAGCTCACATTAATGATGCATGGCATTTTGTTATGACAGCGAAACGGCAAACTAATACGAACAGTTATAGCTGTATAACTATTCGTCCAACTTTTTATTACTGATTACTTCAGGCCGACAGCCCTATCTGGCGCTGCGCCGCCAGGCGCATGACGTAGCCGACCTTTCAGCCGGTCGGACCGAGAATCACCAGAGCATGGCTGGCGACAACCAGGCCGAGCGTCAGCTGGCGATCCAGCACATAGGTATTGGCGATACCAAGCAGGAGCAGGACGAGGCCGACGAGCATGGTCAGGTTGGCGAAGATCAGCAGGCGGAGAGGCTCGAGCGGTTGAACGATCACTCGAAGGTACCTCGCTTGGGTTGGCGTGGGTGACGGCCCGCACCTCCAGGTCCCGGTTGTTCAGTCCAGCGCGGCCGCGGGGTCGAGACCCGGCTGGGTAATACGCACGCTGATCTCGCCCATGTGATGGATGATCGAACCGCGGCGGCGCGGCAGGCTCTATAGCTATAGCATCTTGAACGCCTGAGGAGGCCGCCTATGGAGAACTACCACATCACGCACGACGACGATCGCTGGGTGCTGCGCGAGGAGGGCGACAAGCGCGCCCTGATCGAGGCCGCGACCAAGGAGGACATCATTGCCGAGACGCGCGACTACATGAAGCTGCGCACGGCATCGGTGAAGATCCACACCGTCGACGGCCAGATTGAAGAAGAACGAACCTATCCGCGCGACCAGGATCCGCGCGCGACCAAGGGCTAGCGCGACAGTGAAGGGGTATGCCTGGGGTCGTCCGCCGGGCGTGCTGCCTGGCCAGGCGCAGCCCGAAGGCGACCGCCCAGCAGGCCAGAATGAAAGGCATCGTCAGTGGCGCGACACCCAGTTGCTCGAAGGCCAGCCGGGCGGCAATCGCCAGCGCGATACCGAGGGCCGGAAACAGGGCCGAGCGGTGTACCTGACTCAGCGCCACGGCTGCCAGCGCCGGGTTGTAGCCGGCCAGCCCGGCCAGCGCCTGCGATTCGGCCGAGCCGGACAACAGCGCGGCGTAGATACCGATGGCTGAACCGCAGAGCGCCCAGAGCGCGGCGTTTCGATCAGCCCAGCACAACGCGACGAGCAGGCACAGTCCCGCGGCTGGCGCCGAGAGGAACAACACCTGCCCGATACCCCGCAGCATCCCGCCCAGCGCACCCCATCCGCCGATCTCCGGCTCGGGCAAGCGCGCCTCGATCAGCCCGCCCAGCACGCCGCACAATCCCAGCGTCAACCAGCCCAGCAGCACGAACGGAAGGGTGAACCCCGGCAGCCGGTCCTGCCACCGCATGCGCTCGAGCAACCGGCGCTGCAATGGCACGCAAAGCATGCTGGCGACAAGGATCAGCGGCCAGGCCAGCGGCGCGCCGCCAAGCACCAGGGCGATCAGCAGGCCGAGCAGCGCCGCGTTGTAGCCGTAAAGCCCGGTTTCGATGTCCCGGCGAGGGTAGCTGCAAAACCAGGCGAAGCCGGTCCCGGCCAGCAGGCCGACCAGGGCGCCAGCCAGCAGGGCGCGGTCCTGCAAGCCGATGGCGACGAGCACGAGCAGTCCGCAACCCGGGTGGGTCTGTAACAGGATCTGGCTGGCACCGTTCAGCGTGGCGCGCAACGAAGCAGCGATAAGGGCGACCATGGGCGGGCGGCCGTCGCGTTTCAGTTGAGCGTCTCGATTCGCAAGGAATTGGTGGTGCCCGACTGCCCCAGCGGCACGCCCGCGGTGATGAGCACGGTATCGCCGGTCCCGGCCATGCCCTGCGCACGGGCCAGCTCCAGCGCATTGAGGCAGACCTGCTCCATGTCGTGCATGCGCGCATCGATGACCGAATATACGCCCCAGGCCACGGTGAGCTTGCGCGCTGTCGCCAGGTTGGGTGTCAGGCTCAGGATCGGCGTGCTTGGCCGCTCCCGCGAAGCGCGCAGGCTGGAACGGCCGGACTCGGTGTAGTTCACCAGCACCGCGATCGGCAGAATGCCGCTGATTCGGCGGATCGCGCAGCTGATGGCGTCCGGCAGCGTCGCTTCGGCATTGGGTCGATTCACGTCAAGTTGGGCCTGGAAGTCCGGGCCGCTTTCCACCTGCCGGATGATCTTGCTCATCATGCTCACCGCCTCGAGCGGGTAATCCCCCGAGGCCGTTTCCGCCGAGAGCATCAGGGCATCGGCGCCCTCGGCCACGGCGTTGGCCACGTCGGTGACCTCCGCGCGGGTCGGCGCGGGGGAGAAGCGCATGGACTCGAGCATCTGTGTCGCCACCACGACTGGCCGGCCCAACTGGCGGCAGGTGCGCACGATGTTGCGCTGGATGCGCGGGACGTTCTCGGCCGGCACCTCGACGCCGAGGTCGCCGCGCGCCACCATGATCGCGTCGCTCAGGCGGGCAATCTCGCGCAGATGCTGCACGGCCGAAGGTTTCTCGATCTTCGCCATGAGAAAGGCCCGCCCGCCGATCAGCTCGCGCGCCTCGTGGATGTCCTGCGGCCGCTGCACGAAGGACAGCGCGACCCAGTCGACGCCCAACTCCAGGCCGAAGGCCAGATCGCGGCGGTCCTTCTCGGTCAGCGGGCTCAGCTCAAGCACGGCCTCGGGCACGTTCACGCCCTTGCGGTCCGACAGCTCGCCGCCGGCCACCACGCGCGCGTCGATGGCGTCGGCGTGCTTGGTGATGACGGTCAGGCGCAGCCGCCCGTCGTCCACCAGAAGACTCATGCCCGGCTGCAGCGCGTCGATGATCTCCGGGTGTGGCAGGTTGACCCGCGTGCTATCACCTGGCGTCGGGTCGAGATCCAGACGCAGGGTCTGGCCGCGCTTGAGCTGCACCTTGCCCTCGGCCAGCCGTCCGACCCGCAGCTTCGGGCCCTGCAGGTCCATGAGAATGCCGATCGGCCGGTTCAGCTGACGCTCTACCTCGCGGATCCAGGCGAAGCGCTGGGCGTGATCGGCATGCTCGCCATGGCTGAAGTTGAGACGGAACAGATTGACGCCCTGGTCTACCAGGTCGCGCACCTCCTCGATGCTGCGAGTGGCCGGTCCGAGGGTGGCGAGGATCTTGACCTTCTTGTCAGGTGTCATGGCAGGCTCTGTTGGCAGTTGTCGTGTATGGCCGCTATTGGGGCGGCAGGATCAGAATGGCGCGGAAGTCGTTGACGTTGGTGCGGGTCGGGCCGGTCATCAGCAGCGCGTCGAGTGCCTCGAAATAGCCGTAGCCGTTGTTGTTGGCCAGTTCATCGGCGGCCTTGAGGCCCAGCGCTTCGGCGCGGGCGTAGCTCTGCGGCGTCATCAACGCGCCGGCGTTGTCTTCCGAGCCGTCGATGCCATCGGTGTCGCCGGCCAGTGCATACACGCCGGGCTGGCCTTGCAGGTTTTCCGTCAGGCTCAGCAGGAACTCGGCGTTGCGCCCGCCGCGGCCGTTGCCGCGCACCGTTACCGTGGTTTCGCCACCGGAGAGGATCACGCAGGGCGGTGCGATCGGCTGGCCGTGCAGCACCACCTGGCGGGCGATGCCTGCATGGACCTTGGCGACTTCGCGCGATTCGCCTTCGAGATCCCCCGAGGATCAACGGCGTGATGCCGGCGGCGCGGGCCTTGTCGGCCGCCGCGTCCAGTGACTGTTGCGGTTTGGCGATGAGCTGGAAATGGCTGCGAGACAGGCAAGGATCGTCCGGTTTCACCGTTTCCGAGCGGGGGTCTTCCAGCCAGGCGCGGACGTTTTCGGGAATCTCGATGTTGTAACGCGCCAGGATCGCCAGCGCCTGGGCCGAGGTGGTCGGGTCGCCCACCGTGGGGCCGGAGGCGATCACCGTGGCCTCGTCCCCCGGTACGTCGGAAATCGCATAGGTATAGACGCTGGCCGGCCAGCAGGCCTTGGCCAGGCGGCCGCCCTTGATGGCCGAAAGGTGCTTGCGCACGCAGTTCATCTCGCCGATGTGGGCGCCGGAGCGCAGCAGCGCCTTGTTGATGGCCTGCTTGTCGGCGAGGCTGATGCCCTCGGCGGGAAGCGCCAGCAGCGACGAGCCGCCACCGGACAGCAGGAAAATCACCCGGTCGCTCTCTTCGAGGTTGCTCACCAGCTCCAGCACGCGACGGGCGACGCGCTCGCCGGCGTCATCCGGCACGGGATGCGCGGCCTCGACCACCTCGATCTTGCGGCAGTCGGCACCGTGGCCGTAACGCGTGACCACGAGACCCGAGAGGTCGCCTTCCCACGCCGCCTCGATGGCTTCGGCCATGGCCGCCGCGGCTTTGCCGGCACCGATGACGATGGCGCGGCCGCTGCGGTCTGCCGGGAGATGGTCGGCCAGCACCTGGCGCGGGTGGGCCGCGTCGATGGCGGCGGTGAAAAGCTCGCGCAGCAGGGCTTGTGGATCGAGGGTCATCTGATGCTCCTTGTATGAGGTCTGCAGCCGATTCCAGACCTTAGGGCTCGATAACGCAAGCGTTAAGGCCAAGCACTAAGGGTTGGAATCGACCCACCCGGCAGTCGGGCCGTGACTCCTTCTGCCGGGCGGATCGAAAGGGTGCCGTCTGTCGACGGCGATCGGGCTGAGCACACGGGGCTTCTGGTCGTGGGGAGACGCGATGATTCCGACCTCGTGCACCAACCCGACCCTTGGAGCGGCGCGGCTTCCGGCTTGCGACTGACCACCACCCGGTCTGTCTGTCCCTGAAGGTGGGGTCGAAAGCCTTGCTGCCGCACGCTCGAAGGCCGGGGGCTGGTCTAGTCCTTGCGGATCGAGAAGTTGGCCATGTGTTCCAGACCCTTGATCAGCGCCGAGTGGTCCCAGCCGCTGCCGCCGATCGCCGCGCAGGTGCTGAACACCTGCTGGGCGTTGGCGGTGTTGGGCAGGTTCAGGCCCAGCTCGCGGGCACCGGCCAGGGCGAGGTTGAGGTCCTTCTGGTGCAGGACAATGCGGAAGCCCGGATCGAAGGTGCCCTTGATCATGCGCTCGCCGTGCACCTCGAGGATCTTCGAGCCGGCGAAGCCGCCCATCAGCGCTTCGCGGACACGGGCCGGGTCGGCGCCGTTCTTCGCGGCGAACAGCAACGCTTCAGCGACCGCCTGGATGTTCAGCGCCACGATGATCTGGTTGGCGACCTTGGCCGTCTGCCCGGCGCCGTTCTCGCCGACCAGGGTGATGTTCTTGCCCATGGCCTGGAAGAGCGGCAGGGCGCGGGCGAAGCTCTCTTCGCTACCGCCGACCATGATCGACAGCGTCGCAGCCTTGGCGCCGACTTCGCCACCGGAAACCGGCGCGTCGAGGTAGCGGGCACCGGTGGCATCGATCTTCTCGGCGAAGCCCTTGGTGGCGCTGGGCGAGATCGAGCTCATGTCGATCACCAGCTTGTTCGGGCCGACGCCCTCGGCGATGCCGTTCTCGCGGAACAGCACGTCTTCGACCTGCGGGGTGTCCGGCACCATGATGATGATGAATTCGGCTTCCTGGGCGACTTCCTTCGGGTTCGCCAGGGCGACGGCGCCTGCCTCGACCAGCGCGGCCGGGGCCGGGTCGTGGTGTTCGGACAGGAAGAGGCTGTGCCCGGCTTTCTGGAGGTTCTGAGCCATGGGCAGGCCCATGATGCCGGTGCCGATGAATCCGATCTTAGCCATGTGTGTTCTCCTCGATTCTGTGGGGCAGGCCGCTGCTCGGCCTGCGTTGCGGCGTGAGCGCAAGCGGTCAGATGGCGTTGTGGCTCTTCAGCCAGCCGAGGCCAGCTTCGGTGGTGGTGGCCGGCTTGTATTCGCAGCCGACCCAGCCCTGGTAGCCGATGCGGTCCAGATGCTCGAACAGGAAGTGGTAGTTGATCTCGCCGGTGCCCGGCTCGTTACGCCCGGGGTTGTCGGCCAGCTGCACGTGGTTGATCGCCGCCAAGTTGTTCTCGATGGTGCGCGCCAGGTCTCCCTCCATGATCTGCATGTGGTAGATGTCGTACTGCAGGAACAGGTTGGCGTGGCCGACCTTGCCGCGAATCTCCTGCGCCTGGGAGGTGTTGTTGAGGAAGAAGCGCGGGATGTCGCGGGTGTTGATCATTTCCATGACCAGGCGGATGCCCTCGGCTTCCAGCTTCTGCGCGGCGTAGCGCAGGTTTTCGATAAAGGTCATCTCCAGCTTGCCGAGGTCGGCGCCCTTCGGGGCGATGCCGGCCAGGCAGTTGACCTGGGTGTTGCCCAGCACCTTGGCGTAAGCGATGGCGCGGTCCACGCCGGCACGGAATTCCTCGACGCGCTCGGGATCGCAGGCGATGCCACGGTCTCCATTCGCCCAGTCACCGGCTGGCAGGTTGAACAACACCTGGGTCAGCCCGTTGGCATCCAGGCGCGCCTTGATGTCCTCGGCCGGGTAGTCATAGGGGAACAGGTATTCGACACCGGAAAAGCCGGCCTCGGCGGCAGCGGCGAAGCGGTCCATGAAGTCCAGCTCGGTAAACAGCATGGATAGGTTGGCGGCAAAGCGGGGCATGGGTAACTCCTTGAGATCTGTACGGATCATTTCGGTGTTGCGTTGCGGTGGTGTGATGACCACCCTCGGTGTTGCATGCGGTGGATATGCTTCGCGATATCCACCCTGGGTTCGCTGTAGGGACGTCGATCTGGCACGTTGCGCTTTTCGTAGGAGCCGGCTTGCTGGCGATCTGCCCGTCATGGCATCTGGATCGCCAGCAAGCCTGCTCCTACAGGTGCGTCGCGCTTGCGTATCAATCCAACAACGCGACCGCGGTCGGGGCGTCTTCCCGACTTTCGGCCAGCGGCTCGAACTCGTTGATGGCATCGATCTCGGTGCCCATGGCGATGTTGGTGACCCGCTCGAGGATCACCTCGATCACCACCGGCACCTGGTGCTCGGCCATCCAGGCCTGGGCCTGTTCGATGGCCGGGCGCAGGTCTTCCTGCTTGAACACGCGGATCGCCTTGCAGCCGAGGCCCTCGACCACCGCGACGTGATCGACGCCGTAGCCTTCCATGCCGCTCTGGTCGGCATTGATGTTCTCGAAGCCCAGCTGCACGCAGTAATCCATCTCGAAACCGCGCTGCGCCTGGCGGATCAGGCCGAGGTAGGCGTTGTTCACCAGGATGTGCAGGTAGGGCAGCTTGAACTGCGCGCCCACGGCCAGTTCCTCGATCATGAACTGGAAGTCGTAGTCGCCCGAGAGCGCCACCACCTTGCGGGTCGGGTCCGCCGCGACCACGCCGAGCGCCGCCGGGATGGTCCAGCCGAGCGGGCCGGCCTGGCCGCAGTTGATCCAGTGGCGTGGCTTGTAGACGTGCAGGAATTGCGCGGCGGCGATCTGCGACAGGCCGATGGTGCTGACGTAGCAGGCGTCGCGGCCGAAGGCGTTGTTCATGCACTGGTAGACGCGCTGGGGCTTCATCGGCACCGAGTCGAAGTGCGTCTTGCGCAGCATCGTGCGCTTGCGCTCCAGGCAGTCGGCGGCCCAGGCGCTGCGGTCAGGCAGCCGGCCGGCGGCCTTGCGTTCCTTGGCGACCTCGACGAACAGCTCGAGCGCGGCGCCGGCGTCGGAGGTGATGCCGTAGTCCGGCGAGAACACCCGGCCGATCTGGGTCGGCTCGATATCCACGTGCACGAAGGTACGGTCCTTGGTGTAGACGTCGACCGAACCGGTGTGGCGGTTGGCCCAGCGGTTGCCGATGCCGAGCACGAAGTCCGAGGCCAGCAGGTTGGCGTTGCCGTAGCGGTGGCTGGTCTGCAGCCCGCACATGCCGGCCATCAGCGGATGGTCGTCAGGGATCGAGCCCCAGCCCATCAGGGTCGGAATCACCGGCACGCCGAGGGCCTCGGCGAATTCCACCAGCAAGGCTTCGGCGCCAGCATTGTAGATACCGCCGCCCGCTACGATCAGCGGACGTTCGGCGGCGCAGAGCATGTCCACGGCCTTCTCGATCTGCTTGCGCGTCGCGGCCGGCTTGTAGACGGAAAGCGGCTCGTAGGTGTCGACATCGAACTCGATCTCGGCCATCTGCACGTCGAACGGCAGGTCGATCAGCACCGGGCCGGGGCGACCGGAGCGCATCACGTGGAAGGCCTGCTGGAACACGCGCGGCACCAGCGCCGGCTCGCGAACGGTCACGGCCCACTTGGTGACCGGCTTGGCGATGGACTCGATGTCCACGGCCTGGAAGTCTTCCTTGTACAGCCGCGCACGCGGCGCCTGGCCGGTGATGCAGAGGATAGGTATCGAATCGGCCCAGGCGGAGTAGAGCCCGGTGATCATGTCGGTGCCGGCCGGGCCCGAGGTGCCGATGCACACGCCAATGTTGCCGGCCTTGGTACGGGTGTAGCCCTCGGCCATGTGCGAGGCGCCTTCGACGTGGCGCGCCAGGATGTGACGGATGCTCCCGTCGGCACGCAGGGCGGAATACAGCGGGTTGATCGCGGCACCGGGGATGCCGAAGGCGGTGTCGATGCCTTCCTTTCGCAACACCGCGACGGCGGCGTCGATAGCTCTCATGCGGGCCATGGTCGTTCCTCCTGGCTTGGAGCCTGTGCACGATCGGCTGCGCGTCGTGAACGGCTCCTATTCGATAGTTTTTATACGTGGCCCAAGCATGAAGGGCTGGCAGGAACGAGGGAATTGGTCGAGACTTCAGTTCTGTCGATATCAGGAGTATCGAATGGATCGTTACACGACCCTGCACAGCTTCGTACTGGTCGCCGAGAGCGGCAGCTTCGCCGCCGCTGCGCTGAAGGAGGGCGTGACGCCCGTCGTCATGGGCCGCCGGTTGGACGCGCTGGAACGGCACCTGGGCGTCAAGCTGATGCACCGCTCGACGCGCGGGCTGGCACTGACCGATCTGGGCGAGCAGTACCTGGAGCGCGCCCGCGGGTTGCTGAAGGATTTCGAGGAGGCCGATGCCAGCATCAGCCACCACGGCACTTCGGTTCGCGGCCATCTGGTGGTCTCGGCCCCGGCGGCATTCGGTCGCCGGCACATCGGCCCGCACGCACCGGCCTTCCAGGCGCGCTATCCCGATTTGCAGCTGTCATTCAACTTCACCGACAGCGTGGTGGACCTGGTGCGTCATGGCTATGACATGGGCATCCGCATCGGCGAGGTGACCGACCCCAACTACGTGGCCATCAAGCTGTTTCCCAATCGCCGTGTGGTTTGCGGCGCGCCGGATTACTTCGAGCGCCAGGGCGTACCGCGTACGCTCGAAGACCTGTCGCGGCACAACTGCCTGGCGTTCAACCTGCAGGGTGGCCAGCAGCGCGGTTGGACCTTCCTGCGCGACGGCAAACAGGTGGCGATCCGCGTGGCCGGTAACCTGGACTGCAACGACGGTGAACTGTTGTTCGACTGGGTCAAGCAGGGCCTGGGTATCGGCTGGCGTTCGACCTGGGAGATCCAGGCCGAACTCAAGCGCGGTGAGCTGGTGACGGTGCTCGACGAGTACGCCTTGCCGGCCTACGACATCCAGGCCGTCTACCCGCAGCAACGTTACCTGCCGGCCAAGGTGCGCTACTTCATCGACTACCTGAAGGGCGTCTACAACGCACCGGGGTATTGGGAGGTGCGCTGAGGCGAACCTCGCCGCGCCGGGACGAGTCACAACAAGGGTCATCGACCGGTGCGAGGCTACCTGTGGACTCCTTGAAAATCGCCACCTTCAACATCAACGGCATCCGCGCGCGGCGGACCAACCTGCTCGAATGGCTGGAGCGCGAGCAGCCCGACGTGGTCTGCCTGCAGGAACTGAAGGCGCAGGACGCCGACTTTCCCATCGATGACATCCGCGCCGCCGGTTATGGCGCCATCTGGCAGGGGCAGAAGTCCTGGAACGGCGTGGCGATCCTCGCCAAGGGCGACGATCCGCTGGAGATCCGCCGTGGCCTGCCGGGCGACCCGGACGACACCCACAGCCGCTATCTGGAGGCGGCCGCGAATGGGGTCATCGTCGCCTGCCTCTACCTGCCCAACGGCAACCCGCAGCCGGGACCGAAATTCGATTACAAGCTCGCCTGGTTCGAACGCTTCATCGAGCACGCCGCCGGCCTGTTCGCCAATGGCCACCCGGTGGTCCTGGCCGGTGACTACAACGTGGTGCCAACCGACGAGGACATCTACAACCCGCGCTCCTGGACCAAGGACGCGCTGCTGCAGCCGGAAAGTCGTGCCTGTTTCCAGCGGCTGCTGGATCAGGGGTGGACGGATGCCCTGCGCGCCAAGTACCCGAACGAGCGCATCTATACCTTCTGGGATTATTTTCGCCAGCACTGGCAGAAGAACTCAGGTCTGCGCATCGATCACCTGCTGTTGAGCGCTGATCTGGCGCCGCGCTTGATCGATGCCGGTGTGGATCGCTGGGTGCGTGATCAGGAGCACGCCAGCGATCATGCACCGACCTGGATTACGCTACGCTGCGAGGCGGGCGACGAAGCGAAACCGGACAAACCCGCCAAACGCAACACAGCCAAAAGCAGCCCCAAAAAGGGCTAAACTGGCCGGTGCCAGCAATCAGCCGGCGCTTTCCGCTTCCGCTGGAGCCTGCCGCCCCCATGCACCGCCCCCGTCGTGTTCCTATCTGGATAGCCGCCTTCGCTGTCCTGCTGCATCTGTTCGCGATGCCGCTGATGGGTGCACAGATGCGCGCGATTGGCGCGTCGGGCGGGCACTGCCCGATGGCCGAGGCGAGCCGGCACGCCGGGCACGGGGCGCATGCCACGCACGCGGACCCCATCGAACACGCCGCATCCCAGCACGCGCCAGGCGAGCCAGCGCCGGACTCGAGCCATCACCAGGGCATGCCCTGTTGCTGCGCTGCCGGGGCGGGATCGCTGGCTGCCATTCCGGCCAGTTCGGCCGTGCTGCACGATCCCCGGCTGGTGTCACACGGCAGGCTGCTGCCGGCCGCGGCGCCGCCGGTATCGCCCCGATATCGCTGGCCCAGCCTGAACCCCCGCGCCTCTCCATTCGCCTGATCGATCCTGTCTTGTCTGTCCGGTAGCCGCCGGTGGTTGCGTTCGCGCCGCTGACCGTTGCCGGCCCTCGCTGCAGGCCCGCGTCCGGGCGGCAGCGTGAACATACGGACCCGCCTTTGTAGGCGCGAGCTTGCTCGCGATCCCGAGCCATTGCAGTGGCCGCCTGCAAGCTGGCGCCTACAGAGAAGCTGCAGCCATTTCGATCGAGTAAGTACTCATGACTTCAACTACCGGCGACGCCCGCCCCGAGGCGCAACCACTGGCGGCCCGCACGCAGCAGCCCTTGATGGCGCTGCTGATTCGTCTGCACCTGTACGTCGGCCTGCTGGTCGGCCCCTTCATCTTCGTTGCCGCGCTGAGCGGCCTTGTCTATGCGTTGACGCCGCAGCTGGAAGAGCGGCTCTATGCCGAGCAGCTGTATACCGACGGCACGGGCGTACCCCTGCCATTGGCGCGGCAGATCGAGGTTGCGCAAACGCATATCGGCGACACCGCCACGCTGTCGGCGGTGCGTCCGGCACCGCGGCCCGGCACCACCACGCGGGTGATGTTCAAGGCGCCAGGCCTGGGCGAATCCGAAAGCCGCGCGATCTTCGTCGATCCGGTGAGCGGCGAGATTCGGGGTGACCTGCTGGTCTATGGCACCAGCGGTGTGCTGCCGTTACGGACCTGGCTCGATCAGTTCCACCGCAGCCTGCTGCTCGGCGAGCCGGGGCGGCTGTACAGCGAACTGGCCGCGTCCTGGCTGTGGGTCGCGGCACTGGGTGGATTGGCGCTGTGGCTGATCCGGCGCCGGCGCGCAGCCGGATCGACGCGGCCGTCGGGGCTGCGTCGTTGGCATTCGACGCTGGGGCTGTGGCTGTTGATGGGCCTGCTGTTCTTCTCGGCCACCGGGCTGACCTGGTCGCGCTGGGCGGGCGACAACATCGGCGTCGCGCGTGCCGCGCTGGGCATGTCCACGCCCAGCGTCTCCACCGCGCTGGAGGGGCGAGCCGGTCGCGGCGGCTGGCGAGCATGCGCACCACGGCGCGATGACCATGTCCGGGCTGCAGCCCGCCACGCCGGCGCTGTTCGATCAGGTTCTCGCCGCGGCACGCGAGGCGGGTATCGAGGCGGGCAAGGTCGAGATCGTCCCCGCGGCGGCGTCGGATCGGGCCTGGACGGTGACGGAAATCGATCGCCGCTGGCCGACGCAGGTCGATGCCGTGGCGGTCGACCCGCGCAGCCTGCGCATCACGGATCGCATCGATTTCGCCACCTTTCCGCTGGCGGCGAAGCTGACCCGCTGGGGCATCGATGCCCACATGGGCTCGCTGTTCGGGCTGGCCAACCAGCTGCTACTGGCGGTCACCGCGTTTGGCCTCGCGAGCCTGGTGGTCATCGGCTACCTGATGTGGTGGCGCCGTCCTGCGCCGGTCCGGCGGATCGGTTTGCGCGAGTCGCTGGCGGGTCTGTCGTCGCGCGCCAGGGGCACGGTCCTCGCGCTGGCGCTGTTGCTGGGCGTCTGCCTGCCGGTACTGGGTGTCAGCCTGTTGCTGTTCCTGGCGATCGAAGCGCTGCGTGACGGGTTGGCCCGCCCGGCGCCGGTGCGTCAGTCGGGCTGATCGGCGCCTGCGGACTGCCAGCCACCACCGAGCACCTGGTACAGGCGGATGAGCGCGTTGAGCTGGCTTTCCCTCAGTTGCACGGCGGCCAGCTCGGTGTTGAACAGGTTGCGCTGAGCATCCAGGGTTTCCAGGTAGGACGAGTAGCCGCCGCGGTAGCGGTCCTGGGCGTAGGTCAGCGACCGTTCCAGTACCTCGCGGCGCGCGTCGACGCGTTCGCGCTGCTGCGCGAGATTGTCTACCGCGGACAGGCTGTCCTCCACTTCGCGAAATGCCTGCAGCGCTGCGGCGCGATAGGCGAAAGCCGCCTGGTTGCGCTGCGCGGTGGCCAGGTTCACGCCCGCCTCGAGACGCCCGGCATCGAAGATCGGCGCGAGCACGCTGGCGCCAAGGTCCCAGACCCGCACCGGGTCGTAGTCCAGCGAATCGACGAACAACCGGCCGAGGCTCGCGGACAGCTGCACCTGCGGCAGGTAGCGATCACGCTGCGCCTGCAGGTTGAGGTCGCTGGCGGCGAGTAACAGTTCGGCCTGGCGAATGTCCGGCCGCCGGCGCAGCAGCGTCGAGGGCAGCGCGCCGGGCGCGGGCGGTGCCTCGAGGGTGAAAAGCGCCGCGCCGCGCCGGATGTCGCCCGGCAGACGGCCGGTCAGCAGGCTCAGCGCATTTTCCTGCTCGCGGATGGCCTGCTCGAGCTGCGGCACCAGTTGGGCGGTGGCCTCGTACTCGGACTGGGCCTGGCTCAGTTCCAGCTCGGAGGTGTAGCCGAGCGCGGCGCGGTCCTCGGCGACACGCAGGGCTTCGGCGCGTGATTCGAGCGTCTCGTGGGTGACACGCAACTGGTCGTCCAGCGACAGCAGCGAGACATAGCCCTGCGCGGTGGTGCTGGCAATCGCCAGGCGCAGGGTGTCGCGCTCCGCCTCGCTGGCCTGGTATTGCAGCTCGGCGGCGTCGCGCAGGCGCCGCAGCCGGCCCCAGAGATCGATCTCGTACGACACCTGCACGCCCGGCTGGAACGCGGTGGTGTGCGTCAGGCCCAGCACGCTGAGTTCGCGTGTGCGCTGGGCGCCGAAGACCGCGTCCAGGTTCGGCAGCAGCGAGGCGCGAGACAGGCGGATCTGCTCGCGTGCCTGTTCGACACGGGAGGCGGCGATGAGCACGTCGGTGTTGTTCGCCAGGGCTGCGTCGACCAGCGCGGTCAGCTGCGAGTCGCCGAACTGGCGCCACCAGTAAGCGGACACCGGGGCGGGCCGCGCCACCTCGTCACGCCAGCCCGGCGGCGTCTCGACCTGTGCCTCGGGCGGGATCGGCTGGCGCGGCAGTGCGCAGCCAAGCAGGGCGGTCGCGACCAGGCCGCTCAACAGCAGGCACGCGGCGCTGTTCATCGCGGCGCGTCCTCGGCCAGAGGCTCGGCGCCTGTATCCACGTGCGTCACGACCGACAGCCCGGGCCGCAGCCGCTCGAGCAGCGGCTGGTCCGGATCGAGGCTGATGCGCACTGGCACGCGCTGGACCACCTTGGTGAAGTTGCCGGTGGCGTTGTCGGCGCGCAACAGGCTGAATTCGAGCCGGTCGCCGGAGCCAGGCGCTCGACCCGCCCGGTCAGGCGTGCGCCGTCCAGCGCATCCACTTCGATCTGCACCGGCTGGCCCGGGCGCATGGCGAAGGTCTGGGTTTCCTTGTAGTTGGCGATCACCCAGCGCTGCTCCGGCACCAGGTAGAGCAGCTGCGAACCGGCCGTGACGTACTGGCCCTGGCGCACCGTGACTTCGCTGACGCGGCCGTCGCGCGGCGCAATGATCCGGGTGTTGTCCAGGTCGATCTGTGCGCGCCTGAGGTTCGCTTCGGCGATTTCGACCTGCGCCTGCAGGCCGCCGCGGAGACCTCGCTGGCCTTGAGGGTCTGCTCGGCGATGGCGATCGCTGCGCGTGCCTGTGCCACCTGCGCGCTGTCGGCGCGCGCCGTGGCGCGGACCTGATCGCGCTCGCGAATCGAGACCGAACCGCGCTCGGCCAGCTCGTTCACCCGTCGCTCGTCGGTGCGTACCCGCTGCAGTTCGGCTTCGGCGGCGGCCAGTTCGGCGCGGCGCGACGCCAGCGTGGCGCGGTTGGAGGCGAGGGTCTGCTCCAGGTTCTCCAGCTCGAAGCGGCGTGCGGCCAGTTCGGCGCGGCGCTGCTCGACGATCTGCCGATACTGGCGATCATCGATCTGCACCAGCGGCTGGCCTTGTTGCACGGCTTCGAAATCCTGCACCCGTACCTCGGTGACGTAGCCGTTGACCTGCGGCGCGAGCACCGTGATCTGCCCACGCACGTAGGCGTTCTCGGTCACCGCCACGCGTCCGCCGAACGGCCAGAGCTGCCAGGCGTACAGAATGGCGAGCACGCCCACCAGCGCCACCAGCACCATCAGGATCACCGAGCGGCGGCTGGGTTTGATCGTCTTGGGCGGGTCGTCGGGCACGGGGCCGGCGTCCGTAGCGCCGGGAGCCTGGGCGGTGGGCGGGGTGTCGTCGGGGTGGGCCTGTTGTCACTCATGAAGCTGCAGCTTTCCTGTTCTGCCGCGCGATGCGCAGGGTGTGGAAAAGGGTCCAGCCGAACACGCCGATGGCGAGCATGCCGATCAGCCGGAACACGTCGTTGAAGGCCAGCACATTGGCTTCGCGGGTGATGGCCTGGCTCAGTTGCGCCGCGCTCTGCGCCTGGCGCAACCCAGGGTCGCTCTGGCGGGGCGCGAGCGCTTGGCTGCCGGCCTGCAGCCGCGCCGTGAGACGCGGATCGCCTGGCACTATCTGCTCGGTGAGGTGGCTGGAGTGATATTTCTCGCGTACCACCTGATAGGTGCCGAACAGCGCGGGCGCGGCGAGCCCGCCCAGGCTCTGCGTCATGGTGAACAGCACGATGAAGCTGACCAGGTAGTTCGGCCCGTTGCTCAGCGCCCTGCCGATGCCGGTGAGCAGCAGGGGGCCGAGGAACATGCCGCTGGCGAAGGCGAGCAGGCCCTGGCTGAGGAACATGTCGTGCGGGCGGGTAAGGCTGGTGGCATCGATATCGAGAAAGCTGGCAATCGCGATCAGCACGATCGACAGCAGGATCTGCGGAAAGGCCATGGCCGGGCTGAAGGTGAGGGCGCTGCCGGCGATGCCGAGCACCAGCCCCAGCAGGATCACCGCATACAGCGGCTGGAGCTGCTCCGCGCCCATGCCGAGCGTTTGCAGCAGGCCGACCGCGCCGTAGGTCTGCTCGGACAGCAGCAGGCGCAGGGCCAGCGCGCCAAAGGCGAAACGCAACATGGCCGCGGTGCCCAGCCAGCGCGTCTGCAGAAGCGGGTTGCGCCGATGGTGCTCGATCATGAAGGCCGCGCTGATCAGCAGGAGGGCGGCGATCAACGCGTAGCCCAGCCAGGGTTGTTCGGTCCACCAGAGGATGCGGCCCTGGGCGAGTACCGCGGCGATCAGCGCCAGCGCCGGAGCGAGCAGGGCGAAGGTGACGAAATCCAGCGGCTCGAAGACCTTGATGCGCTCGCCCAGCGGCAACTTGAGCACCACCACCGCCGCCAGCGAGCAGAGCGCCAGGCCGCTCTCGAAGACGTACAGACGGTGCCATTCGCTCATGTCGAGCAGCGCCGGCGACAGCAGCCAGGCCAGCGGTGTGCCCAGTTGAGAAATACCGAAACCGAAGATCACGCCCTTGGGAAGCCCGGCCTTGCCGAACGCCTGAAGCATGTAGAACAGGCCCAGCGATGAGGTGGTCGCCGCAGCCAGGCCGCTCGCCGCGCGCACGAACACCGCCATCTCCAGCCCCTCCACGAACACGTGGGCGATGCTCAGCAGGGCATAGATCGTCAGCCCGACCTCGGCGAAGCGGCGCAGGCCGAACTGCTGGCGGACCTTGATCAGCAAGAGGTTGGCTGACACGTTGACCATGAAATAGGCCGCTGGCAGCCAGGCGCCTTGCGACGGCGTCAGCCCCAGGTCGCCCTGGATGGCTGGCAGGTTGGCAATGAACAGCGCGTTGCCCAGCCCGCCGGTGATACCGACCAGCACGGCGACCAGCGCATAGGCGACGCGCAGCCGCATCGGATGCACGAGGATCGCTGGCGATCCGGGCATCGAGGGGCGCTCGTGGGGCTCCCAGCGCGGCACGGGTTCAAGGTAGTGCGGCATCGTTGGTACGGCTCTGAAACTGGAACGGCGCGGCTACGCCTCTGGCACTGCCGGTCCAGTTCGGACAATGAATGCAGGAAATGATTGGTCACATTCTAAAACCAAATGATCCCTGCTCCGGCCGGTTGATCCTCCGGCGGTGTGTTCACACCGTGGTCAGCCACTCGGCAGCCCGTGCCCGGATGAATTGACGGGCGGCAATGGCTATGCAAAAGTCGCTGGAGTCTTTACGGAATGTAATTTCGCACTGCGAAATTACTGTGTAGTTCCGTGTATCGCCGATTACAACGACAAGACGGTCAGGACGAATTGCCATGCGTACTCCATTTCGGGCGAGCAGGCCCGGCTTCCCGATGCTGAAAGCGCTTCCCGGGCGATGCCCATCGTCTGCCAGGGAGGGGAACTGATGCTCCTGTCGGAACGGAAAATGGCGCCGGACGAGCGCATCAACGGACGCTGGGCGAGCGAGCTGCTCGCCGAACTGCCGCAGCGGTTGAGTACGCGCATCCTTCAGCATGCCCAACAGTCGCCTGACCTGGCGGCGCTGGTCGACGGCGAGGTGCGCTGGAGCTATGCCACGCTCGCGGAGGAGATTCGTGCAGCCATGATCTGGCTCACCGAGCTGGGTGTGCGCCCGGGGGATCGGCTGATGAGCGTGGGCGAGAACTGCCGGGCGCTGGTCGTGCTGTTGCTGGCGGCCAGCGAACTCGACGCCTGGCTGGCCATCGTCAACGCACGGTTATCCGCCGCCGAGGTGGATGCGATACGCGAGAACTGCGAGCCGCGGCGGATCTTCTATACCGTCGGCGCCTCGCCCGAGGCTCGCGAGCATGGCCAGCGCCACGGCGCGGCAGTGATGGATCACCGGGGCTGGGCGAGCTGATGATCGGAGCGCTGGCCCCGGCCGAGCCGGAACCGGTGCATGCCAGCGGCGCCGAGCAGGTGGCGGCGATGATCTACACGTCCGGCACCACCGGCACGCCCAAGGGCGTGATGCTCACCCACCGCGGCATCCTCTACATCGCCTCGATCTCCGGCGGCATGCGCCACCTCAGCGAAGGGCAGCGCGTTTATGGCGTGCTGCCGATGTCCCACGTGTTCGGCCTGGCGTCGGTCTGCATCGGCTCGCTGTACAACGGCGCCTGCCTGTACCCGGCGCCACGCTTCGAACCGGCGGCCTTGCTGCGCGCGCTGAGCGAGGAGCGGATCACCGTATTGCAGGGCGTTCCAGCGATGTATGCGCGCTTGCTCGAATACCTCAATCAAGCGGGCCTGCGCCTGCACGCGCCGGACCTGATCTACATCTCGGCCGGCGGCTCGCCCTCGATGGCGAGACCAAGCGGCGCGTGGAGGCCAGTTTCGGCCTGACTCTGCACAACGGCTACGGCCTCACCGAAGCCAGCCCGACGATCAGCCAGACCCGTATCGACGACCGGCACACCAGCACCACAGTGGGGCGCGTGCTGCCGATGCTCGAATACCGCCTCGAGCCGCTGCAGAGCGCCGATGCCGATGCACCGGAAACCGGCGAGCTGTGGATTCGCGGTCCCAACGTCATGAAAGGTTATTTCCGTCAGCCGGAAGCGACTCGGGCTTGCCTGACCGAGGACGGCTGGCTGAACACCGGCGATATCGCCCGGGTCGACGAACACGGCGAGCTGTTCATCGTCGGACGCAGCAAGGAATTGATCATCCGGTCGGGCTTCAACATCTACCCGCCCGATGTCGAGGCGGTGCTCAACTCGCATCCGCTGGTCACGCTCTCGGCTGTGGTGGGGCGGCAGATCCCCGGTAACGAGGGAGGTGGTGGCCTTCGTCCAGTGTGCGGCTGGGGCCGCGCTGACCGAGGCGGAGCTGGCGCGCTTCGCGGCCGAGCGGCTGGCGCCCTACAAGCGGCCGTGCCAGATCGTGCTGGTGGAGGCGTTGCCGGCGACGGCGACTGGCAAGATTCTCAAGGGGAAGTTGCGGGAGCGGGCGCAGGCGATGGGCAGTCCTCTGGCGCCGTTGAGTTCGGCTGGTTGATGCCCTGGAGAGCCGAGCTGGCCTGAGCGTCGTTAATTCAGGCGATTGGCGAGGTGTTTGAGAGCTTGGTTTCGCCCTGCTGGGCGAGTCACTTTCTCTTGTTTCGCCAAGAGAAAGTAACCAAAGAGAAGGCGACCCCGACATGCGGATTGGGCCTCTCCGGTTTGCTTCGCAAAACTCCCCTTCCTCCTGAAGAGGGGCTGGGTCCGAGTCGTCTGAGGATCTGTTGTCAAATCAACTCGGTGGACGGCTTCGGCCGACCACCCTACGGCTCTTGCGTTTCGTTGTGACCGCACATGCTGTCAGACGACACCAACTGCCCCTTTCAGGAGGGTGAGCGCAATCGTTGCGTAAGGGAGCGAGCCGCATGGATGCGGCGAGAGGCTTAAAGGGCCATGGATGGCCCTTGTAAGCCGGCCCCTGGGCGGCGAGGAGTGAACGAACCCCGGCGCAGCCGGGGCCGGATGGCGGGGCAAGCGTTTTTGCTTACTTTTTGCGGGGCGGCCATCCGTGCGACTGAAAAAGTGATTCTCCCCGCAGGGCGAAACCCTGCCATCAGGCACCTTCGCATCAGCAGGGCGAAACCATGCCCTCAAACACCACCATTCGCCTAAACCAGCATTACAAACTGAATCGACAGCAATCACCCGCCACTGACCAATAGCCTCGATCAGCGCGGGTCGGGCGCCGAAAGCTCCACCTCAAACAACCACCGTCGGCTGAACCCCTTCTCGCCGCTGGCTCCACCTCGCCAGCAGGATCGCCGGGACAGCAGCGGCGACACCCACAATCAGCAGCTGCAAGTGACTGAACGGAATCGGCCCGCCGCCGGGAATCGCCACGCACAGCCCGGCGATGAGGATCAGTGTCCGGGTCACCGCCTCGACCGCGATGCTGTGGCCCAGCCGGCCGACGCCGATCAGATAGCCCTGCATCGCCGAGGCGAAGAGGATGATGCCGAGCACCGCCTGGCAGAACACCAGCGCGATCTCCCACAGTGGCCCCTGCATGATCAGCGCGGGGTTGAGCACGAACATGAACGGAATGAAGTAGATCACGCTGCCCAGTCGCATCGCCTGCAGCCCGGTCTCCATCGGCCGCGCGCCGGCCACCGTGGCGGCGGCGAAGGCGCCCAGCGCCACTGGCGGGGTGATGAAGCTGAGCATGCCCCAGTAGAGAATGAACATGTGCACGGCCATCGGGTCGAGCCCGCCGCCCTGGATCAGCGCCGGGGCGAGCGCCACGGCGAGGAAGATGTAGGCGGCGGTGACGGTCATGCCGATGCCCAGCACGAAACTGGTCAGCGCGCCCATGATCAGCAGCAGCGGCACGCTGCCGCCGGCCAGGTGGATGAAGTCGTTGGCGATGGTGCCGGACAGGCCCGTCATCGACAGGGCGCCGACCAGCATGCCGACCCCGGCGAGAATGGCGATCAGCTCGGCGAACAGCTTCGCCGCCGAGCCCAGGGTGTCGCCCACTTCGCTCCAGCCCCAGCGGTGCTTTTTCGAGAACTGATTCATCACCAGCAGCAGCGCCGTGGCGTAGAAGGGCGCCACCGCTTCGCGCTGCATCACCAGCAGCATCCAGACCAGCAGGGCGAAGACGAAGATGAAGTACCAGCCTTCCTTCAGCGTCTGCTTGACCGACGGCAGCTCTGCTTCCGGCAGGCCTTCGATCTTGTGGCGCGCGGCGTAGGCATCGATCTGGATGAACAGGCCGAGGAAATACAGCACCGACGGGATCACCGCGGCCAGCGCGACCGCCGCGTAGGGCACGTCGAGGAACATCGCCATGACGAACGCCGTGGCGCCCATCACGGGAGGCATCAGCACACCGCCGGTGGAGGCGCAGGCCTCGACGCCCCCCAGCGAACGAGCGGCTCATACCGATGCGGCGCATGGCAGGTATCGACAGCACACCGGTGGTCAGCACGTTGGTGATGACGCTGCCGCTCATCGAGCCCATCAGGCCACTGGCGAAGATCGACACCTTGGCCGGCCCACCGCGCACGTGCCCCAGCAGGGCGAAGGCGAGGTTGATGAAGAAGGCGCCGCCGCCGGACTTCTGCAGCACCACACCGAAAATCAGGAAGCCGATGACCAGGCCGGCAAAGGCCTGCAGCGGCACCCCATGACGCTTTCGGTGCTCATGGTGTGGTAGACCGCGGCCTGTTCCAGCGTCGAGGGGAAGGCCTGGATCGGGCCGGGCATGATGTCGGCGACCATCGGGTAACAGGAGAACACCGCGACGATGGCCGCGATGGGCCAGCCGCCGGCGCGGCGCGCCGCTTCGATGATCAGGATCCAGAAGGCGTAGCTGAACCAGACCGCATGGGTCGGGGCGTCGAAGCCCCAGCCGCGCTCGAGGATGGCCTCGGCATTGAGCACGAAGAAGCCGCTGACGATGGCCGTGGCGACGAACAAGAGGTAGTCGTACCAGGGCACCGGTTTGTCCTGGCCGGAAGCCGATGCCGGCCACAGCAGATAGACCAGCGGCAGCAGCAGCGCGACCACGGCGTAGTAGAACTGGGTCTCCAGCCCGGTGATGACGCGCAGCAGGCCGATGTTGAACAGGTAGTCCAGGGTCATCAGCACAAGCGCCACGGTGACCGCGGCGGGCAACCAGCGCAGCGCGCGTGGCAAGGTGCGCACGCGGCTGATCATTTCCTTGGCTTCGACCGCTTTGGCTTCTGGGGTCTCGCTATTCATGGGGATGTTCCGTGCTGGGCTGCCGAGGGTGGCGACGAGGTGACCCGGCACGGGGCCGGGTCAGGTTCGGATCGCGTGCTTACTCGAAGACAGGCGTGAAGCCGGCCTCGGTCAGCGCGGCGGCGCGCGTCTTCATCCAGGCCGCGGCAAAGGCTTCTTCGTCATCGGGCGTGTCGCCAGCCGTGAAGGTCTTCCAGGTGTCGAGCAGCAGGTTCTGGCGCTTGATCAACTGGTCCTGGTGGGCCTGCATCTCGTCGGTCCAGGTGCCGATTTCCTTGTAGTACTCGACCACGGCGTCATGGAACGGCACCACCCAGGTCATGTCCTGGTTGTCGGCGGCATAACCCGCAGCGCCGGGGGCGCTGTCCTTGTAGCTGTCGTAGTGGTCCTGCAAGGCCTTGACCAGGCCGTAGGCGGTGTTGTCGTCGAGGTCGGCGTTGGCGACGACGATGGGGTAGGGGTAGCTCGCGCTATCGACCGGGGTGTCCGGCGAAATGCCGCCGGCGCCCGAGGTGGCTTTCAGCGGCTGGAAATAAGGCGCCACGGCTTTCATCCGTTGCCAGCCGGCCTCATCGTTCGGGTCCAGCACCGGCCAGGTCACGCCGCGCGGGCTGCTGGCCAGCTGCTGGGCGGGCGGGGTGACGGTGGTGGTGAAGGAGGCATCCACGTCGCCGGCGATGATGCCGTCGAACGAGCGGGCGTAGCCGGGGTAATCCACGCGGGTCACGTCGTCCCAGGTCAGGCCGCCGAAGGCGAGAAAGGCCTCGGTGCCCTTGTTTAGCGCGTCGTCACCGCGGATATAGGCGATGCGCTTGCCCTTGAGATCCGCCGGGGTCTTCACGCCGAGGTCGCCGGCCACCGCCAGCGACAGGGCGAAGGTGGCGCTGGAGGTGGTCAGCACCCGCAGCGGCTGCGGGCCCCAATCGCGGTTGGCGAACATCAGCACGCCTTCGGCGCCGTAGTAGCTGGCGATGCCGCAGGCACAGAGCTGCACGCGGCCGTTCTTCAGCGGGGTCATGCGCGAGACGTCGTTGTCGCCCGGCAGGACGCGCACCGACGTCCCGTACTCCTTCTGCAGCATGCCGCCAATGGCGACCGCCTGCGCGTAACCGCTGGAGTTGGTGCCATAGGCGGTCCAGGCCATGGTTCGGGGGAGTTCGATCTCTCTTGCCTCGAGGGTCGTCGCGAGGCTCAGGCAGACAGGTAGGGATGCAATCAGGAAAGGACGGGCAAGGCGACGCATGTTCACTCCTCGGCTTTGGAAAGCCTCTTATTGTTTTGCAGTGCGGTACTGAGTTTTGCATCTGTGACCGATACTAGGAATCCCCGGCGTCATCTGTCAAACCCGGCGGACAGGAGAAGGCGGGCGGTCTGGCCGACGGTTGCCATCGGTCAGTACAGCGGGATGTGCCGATGTGGTCAGACTCAGCGACGACCGGTCGTCCGTTAGGACGCCAGCACCAGGGAAACCGACGACACTGCTGAGAGGCCCGTCTGCCGCTGGGCGCGGGTGGTCAGCCATCAGCCGTCGATGCGAAACGGCGCTTTTCACCGGAGGTGTGGATGCTTCAGAACGTTCGGCTGGGCCCCGAGGTGTTCGAAACGGCCGGCGATCCGGCCGCGATGCTGCGCAATATCGAATCCGCCGGTCATTCGGTGGGCGACATGCTCTGCGAGGCGCTGCGCTCGGTCCGCTCGCACCTGGATATGGACGTCGCCTTCGTGGCGGAGGTGGTGCAGGGGTTGCGGGTGTTCCGTCATGTAGACGGTCGCAGCGATCCTCTGCCGATCTGCGTGGGAGGTGCCGATCCGCTCTCGGACAGTTATTGCCAGCGGGTCATCGATGGGCGGTTACCGCCGCTCATCCCAGACACCAGCCGGTTGCCAGAGGCGGCGAGCCTGCCGATCACGGCGATCCTCGCCATCGGCTCCTACATCAGCGTGCCGATCCGTTTCAGCGATGGACGGCTGTACGGAACGTTCTGCTGTTTCAGCGCCAAGCCCGACGAGACCCTTAACGAGCGCGATCTCGACACCTTGCGGCTGTTCGCCGATTTCGCCGGGCGTTTGTTGGAAACCCAGTCCAGCGAACAGCGCGAGCGCGACGAGAGAACCGTCCGCATCCGCGGCGTGCTCGACGAGCGGGCCTATGAGGTGGTCTACCAGCCGATCGTCAACCTGATGCATAACGAGGTGGTCGGCTACGAGGCGCTGGCGCGCTTCGCGGGCCGTCCGTTGCGCAGCCCGGAGCACTGGTTCAACGAGGCGGAAAAGGTCGGCCTGCAGTGCGAGCTGGAGATCGCCCTGGTCGCCCAGGCACTCAGAGGCCTGGCCGACATCCGCGCGGATCGCTACCTGTCGCTGAACGTCTCGCCGGACACCATCATCGGTGGCGCGGTGGGGCAGTTGTTGCAAGACCAGCCGCTCGAACGCCTGATGCTCGAGGTGACCGAGCACGCCTCGGTGCGCGACTACGGCCTCATCGCACAAACCCTCGAGCCGATGCGTGCCCGGGGCTTGAAGCTGGCGGTGGATGACGCCGGGGCCGGCTATGCCAGTTTTCGCCACATCCTCAAGCTCAAACCGGACGTCATCAAGCTCGATGGCAGCCTGATCCGCGACATCGACAGCAACCGCGACTGCCGTGCGCTGGCCTCGGCACTGATCCGCTTCGGACAGGAAACCGGCAGCAAGATCGTCGCCGAATGCGTGGAAACGGAAGCCGAGCTGGACATCCTTCGCGAGTTGCAAGTCAGCAAGGCGCAGGGGTACCTGCTGGGACGGCCCATGCCGCTGGCCGACGTCGGATAGGCGTCCGGGCCGTACGGGCCACGCGGAAGATCATGCTGGCAAAGCGTCATGATAAACATTGACCTTTGACAATGATTCTCATTAAGTCTAGCCTCCGTTGACCCTGAATGGTTGAGCGGAGATGACGACCGATGACCGAGTCGCCCTACGACTTCATCGCGATTGGCGTTGGCCCCTGCAATCTCGGGCTGGCGTGCCTGACGGCGCCATTGCCCGGCGTGCGCAGCCTGTTTCTCGAACGCAAGCCGGCGTTCAGCTGGCACCCGGGGATGCTGCTCGACGGCACCACGCTGCAGAACCCGTTTCTCGCCGATCTGGTCTCGATGGCCGATCCCACCAGCCCGTTCAGCTACCTCAACTACTGCAAGCAGCAGGGCCGGCTCTACACCTATTACATCCGCGAAAACTGGTACCTCGACCGTCAGGAGTTCGACCGCTACTGCCGCTGGGCCGCGTCGCGCCTGGACAACCTGCGCTGCGGCCACGAGGTGCGTGCCATCCACCACGATGCGCAGACCGGCCTGTATCACGTCGCCGGCCAGACGGCTGACGGCGCGTCGTTCGGCTACCAGGCGCGCAAGCTGGTGATCGGCATCGGCGGCGTGCCGCGCTTTCCGGATGGCTGCACCGTGCACGACCAGGCGCAACTGGTGCATAGCAGCGGCTACCTCGCCGCGCGCGCACGTTTGCAGGCCGGGCGCAGCATCACGGTGATCGGCAGCGGGCAGAGCGGGGCGGAGGTCTATCACGATCTGCTGCAGGCATCCGAGCGCCACGGCTACACACTCAACTGGGTCACCCGTGCGCCGCGTTTCTTCCAGATGGAAGACGCCAAGCTCACCCTCGAACTCATCACCCCCGAATACGGCGACTACTTCTATGACCTCGATTCGGCGACCAAGGCCGAAGTGCTCGATGACCAGCGCAGCATCTACAACGGCATCAACCAGTCACTGATCGAACGCCTCTACGCGCTGCTCGACGAGCGCCGCCACCGCGACGCGCCGCCGACGCACCTGCTGACCTGCATGGCGCTGGACGGCTGCCGCCGCGCCCCGGACGGTCGTGGCTGGGAGCTGGATTTTCACCACACCCAACTCGGCCGGCGCTACCGCCACCGCGTCGATGCCGTGGTCTTCGCCACCGGTTATCGCTATCAGGTGCCGGCCTTCGTCGACGGCATCCGGGACCGCATCCGTTGGAATGGCGCGGGCCAGTACGTCCCGTCCAGGCGCTGGGCGGTGGACCACCTGAACCAGGAAATCTATGTGCAGAACGTCGGCTTGCAGAGCCACGGGCTGACCAACCCCGACCTGGGCCTGGCGTGTCACCGCAACAGCCGCTTGCTGGCCGAACTGACCGGCCATGATCACTACCCGAGCGAGCCGCGCACCGCGTTCCAGGAGTTCGTACCGGGCGAGGACAGCGGCTTCGTCGCGCTGGAGCGGGAGGCCGTCGGCTCGTGACGCTGCGTACCACCATCCTGATCATGTCCGCCTTCGGCGTGATCAGCGACTCGATCCTCATCGCCTTCTACCCCCAGTTCTTCGAGCTCCGCTATGGCCTGACCAGCTCGGTACACGTGGGCGCCTACATCGCCGCCATCTCCATCGCGGTGATGTGCATGTTGCCGGTCTGGGCCCGTGTGGCGCGGCACGTCGAGACCATGCATCTGCTGGCCTGGACGCAGCTGGCCGCCACCGGTTTCTGCCTGCTGGCGATCTGGGCGCCGACGGTCGAGGCGTACTGGCTGCTGACCATGCTGATGTTCATGACCAAGGCCAGCTACCTGCTGATGTTCCCCTACCTAATGCGCCTGGAGCCGGCCGACCGGCACAGCGTGACCATCGGGCTGCTGTCGGTGGTGATTCACATCGGTGCCATCTTTGGCGCCGCGGTGGGTGGGCTGGCGCTGCAGGAATTCGGCCCGCGTTTCTGCGTGGCGCTGATGGCGGCGGGCGATCTGGCCCAGTTCGGCCTGTGCACCTACCTGATCCGCAGCGGGCGGGTGGTGCGCGTGCTGTCCGAGGATGCGGCCGAACGCGCCGCACCGGCCCCGCGACGCACACCCGAGGCACTCTCGGCGCTGCTCAAGCTGAGCCTGCTGATGTTCCTGTTCGACTTCAGCGCCTACCTGGTGCGGCCGTTCTTCACGGTGTACTGGGAAGCACGCACCGGGATTTCCGAGCAGATGCTGACCGGCGTGGTGTTCGCCATTCCCGGCATCGTCGCACTGGTCGCCCTGGCGCTGCGCCACCGCATGGCGAGCCAGCCGCGCTGGGTGGACCACACCCTGCTCAACCTGCTGCTCGGCGCGGTGGGGCTGGCCCTGCAGGCGAGCGAATCCCTGTGGTTGATCGTGCTGGGTCGCTGTCTGTACGGCTGGGCGCTGTACCAGGTGATCGTCAAGCTCGAGGTCACGCTGTTCAAGGTCAGCACACCGCCGATGTATGCGCGCGATTTCGGCGTGACCAACTTCTTCCAGAACCTCGGCGTGCTGCTCTCGTCGTTCAGTGCCGGCTACCTGGTCGATTGGGTCGGCGTGCCGGCCAGCTTCGCCATCGCGGCGGCCGGCATGCTGCTGACTGCCGCCATCGACCGCGGCTGGTTCGGGGTCGACCGCCGCCATCGCACGCCGGCGGAGGCCTGCCATGCCTGAACTGATCACCCCGGCGGACAACCGTGCCGCGCTCAACCCGGCCTTCGGCCTGCGCCCGCTGCGCCTCGATGAAGACATCGCGATCATCCAGCCCTGGTACCAGATGGACTACGCGCATTTCTGGAACATGCAGAACATGAGCGTCGAGGCGACAGCCGACTTCTATCGCGATGCCGCGGGCCATGGCCTGCAGGCCTATCTGGGCTTTCATGAAGGTCGCCCGGCGTTCGTCATGGAGTGCTACGACCCGCGCCGCGACCCGCTCGGCGACTGCTACCCGGTGCAGCCCGGCGATATCGGCATGCATTTCTTCGTCGGTCCGGCCCAGCGGCCGATCCGCCATTACACCCGCGACGTGCTGCGCACCGTCATGGCCTTCCTCTTCGATGCGCTCGGCGCCGAGCGGGTGGTGGTCGAGCCGGATGCGCGCAACGAACGGGTACACCGCCTCAACCGGCTGGTCGGCTTCGTCGACGCCGGCACCGTCCAGCTGCCGGGCAAGACCGCTCGGCTGGCGTTCTGCACGCCCCACGATTTCGCTCACTCACTGGAGGAACAGGCCCCATGACGATGTCCCCGAGTCTCGATCGCCCCGCATCGGCGGTCACGCATCTGCACCCCGACGTCTGGCGCAAGGTCAACCGGCTGCTGGTGCGCAAGGCCATCGCCGAGTTCGCCCATGAGCAGATGTTCGCGCCGTCGCGCCTGGATGAGGACGCGGCCGGGGCCTGGAACCGCTACGAGCTGGCTGCCGACACGCCCGGTTGCCGCTACCGCTTCAAGGCCCGGCGCATGGCGCTGCGCCACTGGCATGTGGACGCCGCCAGCATCGAACGCGAGCTGGACGGCCAGCTGCAGCCGCTCGATGCGCTGACCTTCGTCATCGACTTCAAGCGCACCCTGGGCATTCCTGCCGACAAGCTGCCGGTGTACCTCGACGAGATCAGCAGCACGCTCTATGGCGCCGCTTACAAGCATTCGCGCCCGGGGCTGAGCAGCGCCGAGCTGGCCGATGCCGACTACCAGACGCTCGAGGCGGCAATGATCGAAGGCCATCCCGGCTTCGTCGCCAACAACGGACGGCTGGGCTTCGACGCGCTCGACTACCACGCCTACGCGCCGGAAACCGGCGGCCGGTTCGCCATCGTCTGGCTGGCGGTGCACCGGGACAACGCGCACTTCGCCGCCGTGCCCGGGCTCGACCATGAAGCCCTGCTGCGTCAGGAACTGGGCGATGAGCACCTCATCTCGTTCCGCCAGCAGCTGGCCGGGGAGGGGCTGGACCCGGCCAGCTACCTGTTCATGCCGGCGCATCCCTGGCAGTGGTTCAACAAGCTGTCGATCATGTTCGCCGCCGATGTCGCCGAGCGCCGCATCGTGCCGCTCGGGCTCAGCGAGGATCGCTACTGCGCGCAGCAGTCGGTACGCACCTACTTCAACCTGTCCGCGCCCGAGCGCTGCTACGTGAAGACCTCCCTGTCGGTGCTCAACATGGGCTTCATGCGTGGGCTGTCGCCGTACTACATGGCCGGTACGCCGGCGATCAACGCCTACCTCGACGCCCTGATCAGCGCCGACCCGGTGTTGCAGGCCCACGGCTTCGGCATCCTGCGCGAGGTGGCTTCGGTCGGCTATCGCAACCGCTACTACGAGGCGGCGCTGGAAACCGATAGTCCCTACAAAAAAATGCTCTCGGCGCTCTGGCGCGAAAGCCCGATCCCGCGGCTGCAACCCGGCGAGCGGCTGATGACCATGGCCGCGCTGCTGCATGTCGACCCGCAAGGCGCGCCGCTGCTGCCCGAGCTGATCCGCCGTTCGGGGCTCACCGCGACGGCCTGGCTGCGGCGTTATCTCGAGGCCTTCCTGATCCCGGTGGTGCACTGCTTCTATGCGCATTACCTGGTGTTCATGCCCCACGGCGAGAACCTCATCCTGGTGCTCGAAGGCCACGTGCCGACGCGAGTGTTCATGAAGGACATCGCCGAGGAGTCGGCCATTCTCGACAAGGACGCGAAGATGCCCGAAGGGCTCGAGCGCCTGGCGGTCGACGTGCCGGAGGACTTCAAGATCCTCGGCATCTTCATCGACATCTTCGACGGCGTGTTCCGCCACATGGCCCAGCTGCTCGACGACAGCGGCGCGCTGGAAGAAACGCTGTTCTGGCGCACCGTCGCCGAGTCGGTACTCGATTACCAGCGCAGCCATCCCGAACTGGCCGAGCGCTTCGCGCGCTACGACTTCTTCGCGCCGACCTTCCTGCACTCGTGCCTCAACCGGCTGCAGCTGAAGAACAACCTGCAGATGGTCGACCTGGCTAACCCGGCCGGCAGCCTGATCATGGCCGACCCGCTGGACAACCCGGTGGCGCCGTACGGGCCGGCCCGGCAGCGGCGCGAAACCAGCAGTGAATCCGCGCTGACGGTGTAGCCCCTGCGACCGGCCCTGCGCCGGCGAACTCGAGAAGCCCATGCCGGCCCAGCCGCCCGCGTTCGATCGAACGCGGTGCGCCGGGCCCGCATCAAGGAGCCTTGCATGTTCAACCCCAACAGACTGTCCGAACCGCCCATGCGCCTGGCCGACGATCTGCCGCAGCTTACCGTGCGTGATTACTGCGACCCGGCGATCTACGAACGCGAGCAGGCGCTGATCTTCCGTCGCAGCGCGCGCTATGTCGGCCACGAGAAGATGGTCCCGAGCCCCGGCGACTGGTACGCGCTGCCGCAGGACGCGCACAGCCGCATCCTCGTGCGCAACGAAAACGGCGTCGAGCTGATCTCCAACGTCTGCCGGCATCGCCAGGCGTTGATGCTCGGCGACCACAGCCTCGACAGCGACCCCTGCGCCATTCGCCGCGGCAACCTGCGCGCCACTGGCGGGCGCATTCTCTGCCCGCTGCACGCCTGGACCTACGACAGCCAGGGCCTGATCGTCGGCGCGCCGAAGTTTCCCGAGCGGCCCTGCCGCAACCTGCCGCGCTACCCGCTGTTCAACGTGGGCGGCTTTCTCTTCGAGGGTGAACGCGATCCTGCCGCTGACATCGGCCCGCTGTTCGATCGCCCGGAGATGGACTTCGCCGACTACGAGCTCGACCACGTCGAGGCGCACCCCTGCCACTGCAATTGGAAAACCTTCATCGAAATCTACAACGACGACTACCACATCGCCTCCTTCCATCCCGGCCTGCGCCGCTACGTGCACAGCGGCGGGCTGAGCTGGGAATACGGCGACTGGTACAGCCTGCAGCGCATCGCGGTGGCGCCCAACCTCGCGCGTGCCGGCACCGAGGCCTACCGCGCATGGCATGAGGGGCTGATGGCGCATTTCGGCGGCCGCTCGCCGGACTTCGGCGCGATCTGGGCCAGCTACTACCCGACCCACATGATCGAGGTCTTTCCGCACGCGCTGGTGCTGTCGACGCTGTACCCGCAGGGCGTCCACGAGACGCTCAACGTCATCGAGTTCTATTACCCCGCCGAGCTGCGCCAGACCAACCGCGAGCTGTGCGAGGCGCATCGTGCCGCCTACCTGGAGACCGCCCTGGAGGACGACGAGATCGCCGAGCGCACCGACGCCGGCCGCCGCGCGCTCTACCGCCGTGGCGAAGATGACCGCGGGCCGTACCAGGTGCCGTTGGAGGAGGGCATGCAGCACTTCCACGGCTGGTATCGGGCGGTCATGCAAACCCAGCCGACACCGGCATGACGCCACCCTCTGACCCACACAGGAACGGATTCCATGAGCTGACTCGACCCCTTTCTCCGCAAGCACCCGAACGTCAACCGACTAGAACTCAAGACCATGACCGAAGTGATCCCCAACCTGTCGGCACAGGCCGCCATCCCCGTCTCGCATCCGTCCGCTCTGGCGTTGGCCTGCCGGCTGGCGCCCCTCGCGCTTATGCTCGCCTCGCCGCTGGCGCTCGCCCAGGAAAGCGAAGACCCGCTGCAGCTCGAGCCGGTGAACGTCACCGCCGAACAGGCCGCGCCGACCGTGACCGAGCGCAGCGACTCCTACACCATCGGCGCGACCAGCACCGCCACGCGCCTGGACCTGGCACCGCGCGAGACCCCGCAGACCAGCATCACCCTGACCCGCGAGCAGCTCGACGATTTCGACCTGACCAACGCCACCGGTGCGCTGCAGGCGGCTGGCGTCAACGTGCAGCGGGTCGAAACCGATCGCACCTACTACTCGGTGCGCGGCTTCGACGTGTCGAACTTCCAGGTCGACGGCCTCGGCCTGCCGTTCACCACCGAAGAGCAGATGGGCGACATCGACACCTTTCTCTACGACCACATCGAGGTACTCAAGGGCGCCAACGGCCTGACCGCCAACCCGGGCAATCCGGCGGCGACCGTCAACTTCGTGCGCAAGCGCCCCACGCGCGACGTTCAGGCCGGGGCCTCGCTGAGCTATGGTTCCTGGGACACCGCGCGCGGCGAGCTGGACGTCTCCGGCCCGCTGGACGAGGCCGGTCGCATCCGCGGTCGCGTGCTCGCCGTGCAGCAGGACGGCGATTCCTACCTGGACCGTTATTCACTGGAAAAGACGGTGTTCTCCGCCATGCTCGAGGCGGACCTGAACGACCGCAACACGGCGCTGTTCGGCTATTCGGAACAACGCAACCGGCCCAACGGCATCATGTGGGGCGCGCTGTCGGTGTACGACAGCGAAGGCAACCCGATCGACTACAGCCGCTCGAAGAGCTATTCGCCGGACTGGACCTACTGGGATACCAAGGACAAACAGGCCTTCACCGAGCTGACCACCCAGTGGGGCGGCGGCTGGCAATCGCGGCTGTCGCTGAACTATCGGGAAATCACCTCCGACGCCGAGCAGTTCCTTGGCTACGGCGTGCCGGATGCCGGCACCGGGACGGGGCTGTTCAGTTATGCCTCCAAGTACGACCGCATCGAGCGCCAGCTGCTGGGCGACGCCTACCTGAAGGGGCCGTTCGTGCTGTTCGGCCGCACGCACGAGGCGGTGGTCGGGGCCAATTGGTCGCGCTCGACCTCGCGCTGGTCGTCCTTTGATGACGCCATCAACGTCCCGCTGCCGGCCGGCTTCGACGGTGACTTCCCGCGGCCGGATTTCGACAACGGCCTGACCAGCGGCGCGGACTACACCACCTACCGCCGCAGCTTATACAGCGCCGGGCACTTCAGCGTGACCGACCGGCTCAAGCTGATCCTTGGCGCCAACCACACCCGGCTCGACAGCAACGGTTACCAGGTCGGCGACGAGCACAACTACACCGAATCGAAGACCACGCCCTACGCCGGCGCCACCTACGACTTCGGCGAGCATTATTCGGCCTACGCCAGCTACACCAAGATCTTCAGCCCACAGCACCAGCTGGGCGAGAACCTGACGCTGCTCGACCCGATCGAGGGCCACAGCGTCGAGGGCGGGGTCAAGGGCGAGTGGTTCGGCGGCCGGCTGAATGCCAGCGCCGGGGCGTTCCGCACCAAGCAGCAGAACACGCCGGAGTACGGCGGCTTCGACGCGGGCGCCGGGGTGTCCTACTACAACACCGTAGACGCCATTTCCAAGGGCTACGAGCTGACCGTTGCCGGGCAGCTGACCGACAACTGGGAAGCCAGCGCCGGCTTTACCCACCTCTTCTCGCTGGAGGATGAAGAAGGCCGCACGGTGCGCACCTACGTGCCGCGCAACTACCTGCACCTGGCGACCACCTACAAGGTCCCGGTGGTGCAGGGCCTGAAGGTCGGCGGCAGCGTCACCTGGCAGGACGACATCTCCCGCGAGCAGGGCACCACGGCCGGCGGCGACACCATCGTCACCCGCCAGGACAGCTATGCGGTGGTCAATGCCATGGCCAGCTACGACATCGACGAGCACTTCAACGTGGCGCTGAACGTCAACAACCTGTTCGACGAGAAGTACTACACCAGCCTCTACTGGGAGCAGACCTACTACGCGGCGCCGCGCAATGCGACGGTTACGTTGAGCTGGGCCTACTGAGCCGACAGCGCAGGCTCGCCGCCCGCCGCCTGCACGGCGGTGGGCGGAATCTTCAACAACGCCTCGGTGATGGCTTCGGCGAGGAACTGCACGCAGAACACGCCGCCGTGGGTCCAGGTCGGGCGCATGCCGGTGAAACGCCCGCCGCGCACCACCGGCATGCCCTGCCACAGCGGGCTGCTGAACAGCCGCTCGCCGGCCGCGAAGGGTTCGATGTGCAGCACCACACCCTCATCGATCTCGCTGAGCACCGTCACCGGTAGCTGCAGGTTGCCCCAGCGGCTGACCGGCGTGGCGTAGGCATTGCCCAGCCCGAGCAGGTCCAGCGCGTGCCAGGGCATCGAGTTCGGCCCGTAGACCAGCACCGCCGTCGGCGTCGAGAAACGCACCACCGTCACCTCCGGCAGGCGTTCGCCGAAGTGGGCGCGCAGCCGGGTGCGCAACTCTTCCAGGCGGGCGTCCATTTCCTCGAGTGTCTCACGGGCCCGGTCGAGCCGGTCGATGCGCTCGGCCAGCGCCCGGTAGTTCTCCCGCTGCATCTGGTAGTTGTCGCGTTCTTGAGTGAAATCGCCGTAGGCCACCACCGGCGCGATGCGCTCGAGCTTGTCGCGCAGATCCTCCAGTAGTGGGGTGATGACGATCAGGTCGAGGTCGAGCTGGGCCAGCAGCTCCAGGTTCGGTTCGGTACGGGTGCCGACATCGATCACAGCGTCGGGCAGGGGCGGGCGCACCACCCAGGCGCGGTAGTCATTGCTGTCGGCGACCGCCACCGGCGTGACGCCAAGCATGAGCAGATGCTCGATCGGCTCCCAGCTGAGCGCGGCGATGCGGGGCTGGTCTTCGGCACGCGCCGGCGCTCCGATGAGCAGCAGCGAAAGGGTGAGGAGTGCGAGCCAGGCCTTCATGCGAGGCGCTGCCGGATGAGCAGGTAGAGGAAATACAGCCCGCAGAGGATGGAGGCGACCAGCCCGACCGGCACCTCCAGCGGGTAGAGCGCCGAACGGCCGAGCCAGTCGGAAACCAGCATCAGCCAGCCGCCGAGCAGGGCCGCGAGCCAGAGTTGCGGCAGCACCCGCCGGGCACCGAGCAGCGCGGCCATGTGCGGCGCGAGCAAACCGAGAAAGGCCACCGGCCCTAGCACGCTGGTGACCACGGCGCAGAGCAACGACACCAGGAGCAGCAACGCCAGGCGGGCACGGGGCACATCCAGGCCGCGGCTGAGCGCCACGTTATCGCCTATCGAGACCAGTGTCAGTGCGCGGTGAAAGAGCAGGCTGAGGGCGACCAGGGCGGCGACTGCCAGGCTCAGCATGACCGCCTCGTCCGCCTCGATCCGGTAGGTCGAACCGGCCAGCCAGCCGAGCAGGGCCAGGGCATCGGACTCGCCGCGGGTCAGGCCGATCTGCAGCGCGGTGTTCAGCAGCGCGGTCAGCGATACGCCCACCAGCACCATGATCCCTGGTGAATAACGATGGCGGCGGCCGAACAACATGAGCAGGCCCAGCACCAGCAGGCTACCGCCGAAGGCGGCAACGGGCGCGACCTGCTGCATCATGCCGGCGCCGAACAGCATCACTGCGGCGACGACGGCCAAGGTCGCGCCAGCGGTCAGGCCGAGGATATCCGGGCTGGCCAGCGGATTGCGCAGCAACCGCTGCAGCATCATCCCGGCGACAGCGAGCCCGCTGCCCGCCGCAACGGCCGCCAGCAGGCGGGGCCAGCGCAGCGACCAGAGTACCGTCGAGGGCCAGCCCAGCTGCCAGCCATCCGGGGCGCGCTGCAGGAGCAGCGTGAGCATGATGACGGCAGCGCCGACCAGCAGCAGCCACGCCAGCCGCTGTCGATTCAATGATTCCGAGCCCGGCGGCAGCGTCAGGCTCTGGCGATCCTCGGCGCCTAGCTGGCGGCGCGACAACCACAGCAGCGCCGGTGCGCCGATCAGCGCCGCCGCCGCGCCGCTCGGAATCAGCGCGGAGAACCAGCGGTTCAGGGCGAGGGTGATGGCATCGGCGCCGAGCAGCAGCAACGCGCCGAGCAGGGCGCTGAACAGCAGTTCGTCGCGCGCGGTACGGGCGCCGCAGAGCCGCGCCAGGTTCGGCGTGATCAGACCGATGAAACCGATCAGCCCCACCGCGGTGATCGCCACCGAGGTCAGCCACAGGCAAGCGAGGAACAGCGCCAGCATCACTGGGAACAGCGACAGCCCTCTGGCTCGCGCGCCGGCGCCGCCGAGCTGCAGCAGCGTCAGTGGGCGCGGCGCCAGGGCGATCAGTACCAGGCCGACCAGCAGCTTCGGCCACAACCACTGTACCCATTGCCAGTCGATCTGCCCCAGGTCGCCCGCGCCCCAGAGGAACAGCCCGCGGCTCTGCTTTATGTGCACCAGCAGGATGGCCGTGGCGATGGCGCCGAGCAGCAGGTTCAGCGCCATCCCGGCGAGAATGACCGGCAATCCCGACGCACCGTTGCGGCCGGCGATCAAGAGCGCCAGCCCGACCGCCCCCAGCGCACCGCCCAGCGCCGCCCAATGCCCGTGCGTGGCCGCCAGGGCCGGGGCGAAAAGTGCCGTGGCCGTCAACCCGAGCCAGGCGCCAGCGGCGGCGCCCAGCGTCATCGGTGAGGCCAGGCGGTTCTGCGTCAGTTGCTGCAGCACGCTGCCGGACAGCCCCAGCGCCGCGCCGACCAGCAAGGCCATGACCAGCCGCGGCAGCACAGACAGGCCGAACTCCAGCGCATCGAAGCTGCCCTTGGCCGGCGGGCTCAACGACCATTGCGCCGGCGCCCAGTGCGTCATGCCGAGGTTAAGGTGCAGCGGCGCGAGCAGCGCGATGGCCGCGAGGGCGAGCAGGTAGCGCAGGGGCACGGACGGCGGGGCGAACCGGGCAGAAAGGGACGTTGCGTGCATCACTGCACCACGGCGATCTTTCTGGCCTGACCGGGCTGCTCGACGAGGCGGATCTCGACGTCGTAGAGCGCGCTCAGGCGCTCGCCCGAGAGCAGCTGGTCCGGCGAGCCGTCAAAGAAGCAGCGACCGCCCTTGAGCGCGACGATGCGGTCGGCGAAGCGCGCGGCGAGGTTGACGTCATGCAGGATGGCGACGATGGCCCGGCCCGTCTCGCGGTTGAGCGCGCGCAGCAGGGTCATCAGCCCGTACTGGTGGGCCAGGTCGAGCGCCGAGGTGGGTTCGTCGAGCAGCAGCAGTGGCGCCTGCTGGGCCAGCAGCATGGCGACCCAGGCGCGCTGTCGCTCACCGCCGGACAGGCTGTCAGCCAGGTGGTCGGCGTAGTGGGCGATGTCGGTCTGCTGCAGCGCCTGGTCGATGGCGTGCTCATCCTCGGGCTGCCAGCGAGCCAGCAGGCCGCGCCAGGGAAGCGCCCGAGGCGCACCAGCTCGCGCACGGTGAGCCCGGCGACGTCCGGCAGGTGCTGCGGCAGGAAGGCCACTTTCTGCGCGAAGTTGCGCTGGCGGTAGCTGGCCAGCGGCTCGCCGTCGAGTTCGATGCGGCCGCGATCCGGCGGGAATTGCCGGGCGAGCAGGTTCATCAGGGTCGACTTGCCGGAGCCGTTGTGGCCGAGGATGACCGTGAAGCTGCCGGCCTCCAGCCGCAGTGCATCGAGCGCCAGCACACTGCGCCCGTCGCGGCGCACCTCGATGTCCTGCAGGCTCAGCATGCCAGCGCTCGCAAGCGTTGCAGCCGCTCGTCGCGGTCGAGTTTCGGGCAGCTGTCGCATAGCTCGCCATCGGCGCGGCGAAAGTGCTGGCAGCAGACCTTGCGACCCATGCCCAGGCAGGTGCGGCCGTCATCCAGGTCCAGCACGGCCAGGGCGCCACCCCTGGCAGGCCCAATGCGCCGAGCCAGTCGCGCTCGGCTTCGAGCAAGGCTTCGTCGCTGATCGGTTCGTTGCGCTGCGCCAGGAGCAGGGCGGCGCGCAGGCAATCGGCAGCCAGCAGGCGAGCCATCTTCGGGTAGATCGTGGCGACCAGGTTGAATTCCGCGAGCTGGGTTTCGACGAAGGCCGTCAACTGCTCGCTGGCGCAGCCCATCAGTGCCTTTCGATCGCCGCGATACGGGCAGTGGGCTGGCAGTCTGAAACCATGCACCGAGCCCTCGTTCATCGACTGGCCCATGTTCGCCAGGCAGGGTGCGCTGCCGCACAGGTACACGGCCAGGACGCTCAGGTAGATCGGCTGCCAGATCAGCAGGGACCAACTGCGTGCCGACCAGTAGTGCGGGCCGGCTTCTGGATGCGAGCGTTGCCAATGGGCGTGGAGCTGTGCGACCCGTGCCGTATTGCCCGGCTCGCCGCAGATGAGCTGGTGTCGGTCGGCCATACCGATCTCGCCCGTCAGGCCGGGCAGGGCCCGCGCGGCGATGTGCAGCAGGTGATGGAGGTCGTGGCAATCCTGGGACATGAGAAACGGCCGGTGCATACGAACGCGAGTAGTCTACGACCGTTATTGAGAATTATTCAAATTTAGCGTGATTGGCCCGTCAAGCGGGGCCCCGTCGGGCGGGACGCCTGAACCTTTGCCGAAACGGGGCAGTCGACTTTTCAGGCTGGCCGAGATTCGCCTCGGCCCATCGTCAACGCAAAAAGGAGAACCGTCAGTGGATACCAAAGACACCGTTTCCGTGCTCAATGACCTCATCGAAACCTGCAAAGATGGGGAAAAGGGCTTCCGCGAATGCGCCGATGACCTGAAGAACCCAGAGCTCAAGACCACCATGACCCAGCGTGCCCAGGACTGCGCGACCGCGGCTGCCGAATTGCAGCAGCTGGTTCGTTCGCTCGGTGGCGATCCGGAAACCAGCACCAGCACCGCCGCCGACATGCATCGTCGCTGGGTCGACCTGAAGTCGATGATCACCGGCAAGGATGACAAGGCCATCCTCAATGAATGCGAACGCGGTGAGGACGTCGCCCTCAAGAGCTACCGCAAGGCGCTGGAGAAGGACCTGCCCACCGACGTTCGCGCCGTGGTCGAGCGCCAGATGCAAGGCGTGCAACGCAACCATGACCAGGTGAAGGCGCTGCGCGACGCCGAACGCGCTCGCAGCTGACAGCGCCGGAAAGTTTCCGCCGAGGGCGGGCCCGGGATGCTGCGTTCGCGCGGCGCCTGTATGGGCCCCCGCCCTGGCGGGCAACGCCGGCGCTCCGGCCGCGCCTATCCTCGAAAAGCCTCAGCCTGCGGAAGGCGCCCCCTGGGGCGTACGAATCATCGGTGAGCTGCTAAGCTTTCCGCCTTCGTGTCCAGGAGGCGGCCTCATGAATTCTTTCATCACTCCTCTCGACGACGGCGTTGGCGCGCAGCGTGCGGAACTGGCGCGGCTGATCGAAGGGCTGGTCGACGATGACGGCGTACACGCGACGGCCATCGAACCGCTGCATCTGGTCCGCTGTGCGAACCCTGGCGAGACGGTTTATGGGGTGCACAAGCCTGCGTTGTGCATCATCGTGCAGGGCGGCAAGGACGTCAGGCTGGCCGAGGAACATTACCGTTACGACCCGCTGCATTACCTGGTGGTTTCGGTGCCGCTGCCTGTCGCGGGCTGCGTGATCCGCGCCTCCGCCGACGAGCCCTACCTGTGCATCCGCCTGGATATCGATCCCGCACTCATCGCCGGACTGGTGACGGAAGTCGATCCCGTGCCGGCAGCGGTCGAATGCGATGTGCGAGGCCTTTACCTCGACCGTATCGACGCGCCGTTGCTGGACGCCATGCTACGGCTGGTCCGGCTGCTGAATGCGCCGGACGACATCCCGGTGCTGGCGCCGCTGGCTTTGCGCGAGATCTTCTACCGGTTGCTGCGAGGTCCCCAGAGCGGACGCCTGCAGGCGGTGGTCCTGCAGGGCAGCCAGTCGCACCGGGTCAATGACGCCATCGAGTGGCTCAACCACAACTATGTCGAGCCGCTGCGTATCGACGAGCTGGCGCGGCGGGTCAACCTGAGCACCTCCAGCCTGCACCACCGTTTCAAGGCGCTGACCGCCATGAGCCCCTGCAATATCAGAAACAGCTGCGCTTGCAGGAAGCCCGGCGATTGCTGATGGCCGAGGGGCTCGACGTGGCGGCCGCGGGCTACCGGGTCGGCTACGAAAGCCCGTCGCAGTTCAGCCGCGAATACAGCCGGCTGTTCGGCGCTTCCCCGGTCAAGGACATGGCCCGCCTGCGCCGCATCGCCTGAGCGGCTGCACTCAGTAGGGGCTGGCCGTCGGGCGCACGATCAGCTCGCTGACGTCCACATCCGCGGGCTGGTCGACGGCGTAGGCGATAGCCCGGGCGATGGCGTCGGCCGGGATGGCTCCCTTGCGAAACTCCCGCATGGCGGCGCGGGCGCCCTCGTCGGAGATGCTGTCGGCCAGTTCGGATTCGGTCACGCCGGGCGCGATCAGGGTGACCCGGATGTCACCGCCGACCTCCTGCCGCAGCCCTTCGCTGATGGCGCGCACGGCGTATTTGGTGGCGCAGTACACCGCGGCCGTCGGGCTCACCGCATAGGCGCCGATCGAGGCGATATTGATGAACTGTCCGCTGCGCTGACGTTGCATCAGGGGCAGGCCGGCGGCGATCCCGTGCAGCACGCCACGAATGTTCACGTCGATCATGCGATCCCATTCGTCGACCTTCAGCATTTCGAGCTTCGAGAGCGGCATGACGCCAGCGTTGTTGATGATCACATCGACCCGGCCGAAGCGCTGTTCGGCGCTATCGATGAAGGCCTGCATGTCATCGAGTCGGGTGACGTCAAGGGCACGCGCGACGGCGGTGCCGCCGGCGGCGTTGATTTCCTTGGCCAGCGCGTCGAGCCGATCGAGCCGGCGTGCACCCAGCACGACCTGCGCACCCTGGCGGGCCAGCAGGCGCGCGGTGGCTTCGCCGATGCCGCTGCTGGCACCGGTGATGACAATGACTTTTCCTTCGATATTGGACATGAGCGTACCTCCCGTTGCAGTTGATTCGGCATCGCGGTGCCGTGGATCACAGGTTAGGGAGGTGAGCGGGCGGGCGTTAGGCTGATCCTGTGAGGTGCTTGCCTGATTCTGGCGTCACCAGACGCCATCGTGCAGCGCGGCCGCCTCGTCTTCGAGCAGCGGGCCCACGACCTCGACAGCACGCTGTCCGCTGCCGAAGACGACGCGACAAGGCAGATCCAGCGTCGGGTTCTCCGGGTGATCGCCGGTGAGCTGTTTGAGCCGGTGTTCGGACAGACCGTAGACGACCCGACCGATCCCGGCCCAGTAGGCCGCGCCTGCGCACATGGCACAGGGCTCGGCCGAGGTGTACAGGGTGCAACCGGCGAGGAAATCGGGCGTATAGGTCGTGGACGCGCGGGTCATCAGCACCCGCTCGGCGTGGCCGGTCATGTCGTGATCGGGCAGGTAGGCGTTCCCCTGTTCCATCAGCACCTCGCCGTCCGGCCCGGCAAGCAACGCGCCGAAGGGGTGGGTGCCGCTTTCGAGCGCCCGACGTGCCACGTCGAAGCTCTGGCGCAGAAGGGTCAGGTCTCGGTCAGTCATGTACACCTCATCATCGTTATGGGTGGGCAGGCCTGTGGGCACTGCCTTTGTTGATTTCATTCGTTTGCCCCTACAGGTCGTCTCGAACGACCGATGGCCGCCGGCCATGCACCTAACTTGTAGGGGCGAATTCATTCGCCCATCAGCGTCCAGCCGGGCCTCAGCACCCAAGCGGCCATCGCACCCCAGCGGGCGAACAAGTTCGCCCCTACAGGTCGTTCTACGAACGACCCATGGACGCCACCCCGGCCAGGCACACCTTGGGGGGGCGAATTCATTCGCCCATCAACGTCCAGCCGTGATCAGCACCCAAGCGGACATCGCACCCCAACGGGCGAACACGTTCGCCCGTACAGTTCGTTCTCCGAGCGACCGATGGCCGCCGGCCATGCACCTAACTTGTAGGGGCGAATTCATTCGCCCATCGGTGTTCAGCCGGGCATCGGCACCCAAGCGGACATCGCACCCCAGCGGGCGAACAAGTTCGCCCCTACAGGTCGTCTCCGAACGACCGTGGACGCCGCCCTCGGCCAGGCATACCCAGCCGGGCATCGGGGCCCAAGCGGGACATCGCACCCCAACGGGCGAACACGTTTCCCCCACACAACCCCGACACTCATGCCGGTTGTCCCTTCGGCAGGCTCCAGGGGAACAGCAACTTCTGCAGCATGCCGATCAGGTGGAACAGCACCAGGCTGATCACCACCAGCATCATCAGCGCCGCGAACGCCTGGGGGACCTGGAACATGGAGGTCGAAAAGTTGATGAAGTAACCCAGGCCCTTTTCCGCTGCGACGAACTCGGCCACCACCGCGCCGATTACCGCGAGGGTGATGGAGATGCGCAGCGCCGAGAACAGGTGCGGGATGGCGTAGGGCAGGCGGATGTTGCGGTACTCACGCGAGCGCGGCGCCCCCAGCGAGCGCGACAGTTCGACCAGTTCCTCCGGCGTCGCCAGCAGCCCGGTGACGCAGGACACCACGATCGGGAAGAAGGCGATCAGAAAGGTGATGAACACGCGCGGCAGGTCGCCGGCACCCATCACCACCACGATGATCGGCGCCACCGCGACGATGGGCGTCGATTGCACGATGACCAGCAGCGGATAGAGCGTGCGCGACAGCAGCTTCGACGACGCCAGGGCGATGGCCAGCGGAATGCCGATCAGGATCGACAGCGCGTAACCCATCAGCGTCACGCGCAGGGTGGCGAAGATGTGCTCGACCCAGCCAGCGAAGCCGACCTTGGCAGTCGCCGCAACGATCGCGCTGGGCGAGGGCAGCACGAAGCTCGGCAACTTGAACAACCGGCAGGCGGCCTCCCAGACCAGCAGCAAGGCCAGCAACGCCAGCCAGGGCGCGAGGCGCCCACCGAACCCCTTAAACAACGACATGGCGGGAAAAAGACCTGCCGGCGGATATGGTTGGCGAGCTCATTGAAGCGGGGCTCCGTCAGGGTTTCCAGGGACCGCGGGCGCGGCAGGTCGACGTCGATGATTTCCTGCACGCGGCCGGGGCGCGCCGACATCACCAGGATGCGGTCGGCCAGCAGCAGCGCCTCGGGAATCGAGTGGGTGATGAACAGCACCGTCTTCGGGCGCTGAGTCCAGATGCGCAACAGCTCGAGGCTCAGCTCGTCGCGGGTCAGGGCGTCCAGCGCGGAGAAGGGCTCGTCCATCAGCAGGATTTCCGGGTCGTGCAACAGCGCACGGGCGATCGCGGCACGCTGCTGCATACCGCCGGAGAGTTCGTCCGGCCGCTTGCCGCCGAACTCACCGAGCCCGACCATCTCCAGCAGCTCCTCGCCGCGCTGCTCTTCTTGCGGCGTGACACGCCCGTACTTGTGGCGCATGGGGAAGGTCAGGTTGTCGCGAATGCTGAGCCAAGGCAGCAGCGTCGGCTTCTGGAATACGATGCCGATCTCGTCGCGCGGGCCGGTGACCGGTTTGCCGTAGATGCTCACCTCGCCGCGGGTTGGCCGGACCAGCCCGGCGAGGATGCGCAGCAGCGTGGACTTGCCGCAGCCGGACGGGCCGATGACGGCGATGAATTCATGCCGGCCGATGCCGAAGCTGGCGTTGTCCAGGGCCGTCACCTCGCTGCCATCGGAGGAGGTGAAGACCTGGGTGACGCCATCGAAGACGATGCTCGGGCGGCTGGTTTGCAGGGCAGCGGTCATGGCGTCACTCGGCGAAGCGTGAGTCGATGGCGCTCGCCGGGTCCAGGCTGTCCGGAGCGAGGCCCTGGGCGCGGGCGACCCAGTCCCAGGTGGTGGCCAGACGCTTGGCGTCGAAGCCCTTGCCTTCGGCTTCGCTGATCTCGTTCTGCATCAGTGCCACGGATGCCGCGAACTGCTCTTCGGCCTGTTGCTGATCCACCTCCGGCACCCTTTTCTTCAGCGCGGCAGCGGCGGCAGCGGGATCGGCGATGGCATTGGCGTTGGCCTGCAGGTAGGCCTTCACGAAGCGTTTGGCCAGGTCCGGGTTGCTCTGCAGGAAGCGCTGCGAGGCGACCAGCGAGAGGCCGTAGCCTTCGAAGCCGTATTCGGACCAGGGCAGGATCTTCAGTGTCTTGTTCGCCTCACCCAGCGCGCGCTCGAAGCCCGGCGCGACGGGGATCCAGTTGATGGTGGCGTCCACCTTGCCGGTGGCGAGCATGGGGGCGAGCGCGCCGGGGTCGAGCTTGAGCAGCTTGACGCTGTCGGCGGCAATGCCGTTGCGTTCGAGCAGCAGCGGCCAGACCACGTTCGAGGCGGAGAAGGTCGGCGTGGCGACCGTCTTGCCGACGATGTCCTTGAAGCCTTCGATGCCCGAGCCTTCGGTGGTGAAGAAGGCATCGGGCTGCTTGTTGTAGATCGGCGCGACGGCCACGACCGGCACGTCACCTTGCGCCTTGGCCTGCAGCACCGAGGCCAGGCCGGCGGAGCCGAAGTCGGCGCTGGCGGTCGCCAGCTTGGTCACGACGTCGCTGCCGCCGCGAGCACTGGCGATCTCCACCTCGATGCCTTCGGCGGCGAACAGCCCCTGTTCGACACCCAGGTAGATCGCGGCCTTATCTCCGGCTGGCAGCCAGTCGTTGAGCCAGCGGACCTTGTCCGCGGCCAGTGCTGATTGGGAAAGCAGGGCCAGCAGGGCGCTGGCGACCAGGGTGTGCTTGAGCATGCGGCGATTCCTTGAAGGCTGTTGGCTTCAAACCGTATGCAATAAGCGCGACAGATTTGGCACGCTTGCGTACACAAAATCGCGCCAGTTGGCGCAAATGCTGATGTGCCGGGGCCTGCAGGCCGGCCTGCGGACGTTTGCCGCAGCCCGGGCTGGCAACAGGAAATGGCCGGCCTGCACCCTTTACGAGCAGGCACGGGCCAGGGTCGCGTCAAGACGGGGCAGGGCGGAATCAGCGCGCCCGATCGTGGCCCTCGCGAGCCTGGAGCTCGAAGGCGATGCTCCAGTTGTGCAACGGATAGGGCTTGCCGACGAGCGCCTCGATGTCCGCTTCGGGCGGCATGCCCTGCTCGGGCAGGTACTCGTAGCGGGCGTCCGCCTGGGTCGGGTCGCTGTCGTGCAGCTCGCCGGCGCCGCCCGTTTCATGGCTGGCGTAGCGGATGGTCGGCGCACCCACGAGGTCACGCGCCACGACCAGCCGTACCACGGTGTCGGCGACCGCCTCGATCGATTCGACCGGGATCTTGCCCTTCTCGTCGGTCAGCACGAAGCCATAGTTTTCGATCATCCGTGCCTGGTGGCCCAGGTAGGGTTCGTCGAACGCCAGCGGCGGGTGCGGTACGTGAAAGTCGATGAGTATCTCGCGACCTTCGACCGTCGCCCCGATCGGTGACAGCGGCACCCAGCCCCGGCGCTCGATCACTACCCGGTGATAGACCTTGCCGAGCATCTGGCCGAACCAGCGGTAGCCGTTGGCGGACAGGTGCACGCCCTTGTCGACGTAGGGGTAGACCGGTCCGGCCAGGTACCAGTTTGGCTCTTGCTGGGCGAGCTCCCACTGCGCCATGCCGATGTCGAGACTGCCATTGACCACCGAGGACTTGGCATCGGTCTGGTAGGTAATGAACGCCGGCATCCGCGCCTGGCCGATAGCCCTGGCGGTGTCCTCGTTCAGGTTCTCGCGGAGCTGGCGCAGCATGCGCTTGTAGGTCGCCTTGTCGTTGATGCCGCCCTGCACCTCGGCATAGTCGTGCTCCCCCCTGCAGCCAGAAGAAGGCACTCAGCGCGTAGCGGCCGCCCTCGGCTTCGGCAGCCTGACGGGCCTGATCCACCGCTTGCAGCACGCGTCGGTATTCGTGGGTCCCGCCCACCTTCGACAGCTGGGCGATCGACCGTCCGGAGGTGGCCGCATTGCTGGCGACGAACAGGTGCTCGGGATCGGACTCGACCCCCTTGCCCTCCAGATACAGGCGGCGCGCAAGGTTCAATGCACCGACCTCCACCGACTCACCTTCTTCCTGGGCATGCTTCTCCAGTTGGGCCACCTCCTGCTCGGTCAGCAGCTCCTTGGGATCGGTCTTGCGCTGCACCACCGCCTTCAACGGCTTGAACACCGGACCGCCGACGGGAACGAAGCGGTCACCGCTGTAGGTCGCCGAACGAGTCGCCTCGCCCAGCATCAGGTTGTCGTAGCCCGGCTCGGTGCTCAGCGCTGGCCAGCCTTCGGCGCCCGAGGCGAGGATTGGCCGAAGGTGACGATGTGGTTGTACTTCGCGCTGAGCTCCGGTGACAGCCTGTTGGGGGCTTCGACCCGTTCGGCGGTAAGGCGCTTGTTGCGGGCATCGCGCTCGGCGAGGTTCGCGTCGGCCGCGACCACGCCGAACGAGCAGCCGATCAGCAGGGCGCCGACCAGCGCGGCGCGGCGTTTGCCGGAGGGGCGAGGGGTAAGGGAATAGGCGGCGTGCCACGAAACGCGCATGGCGGGATCCTTCTGTCAGTGCAGGGGCGGGCCGCTCCGGGAGCGGCTCTGGCTGGCGTTTCGACGGTAAGGGGGTGGATGAGTTCGCCGGTCGTTACATCACGACAACTATCGCCGACGCCTCAGCCGGGGCGCTCCATGGCGTCACGCATCGCCGTCGCCAGTTCTTCGAGGCGGTACGGCTTGGCCAGCACGAGCACGCCTTCGGCTGCAGCCGACTGCTGTGCGGCCTCGGCGTAGCCGCTGGTGAGCAGCACCGGAACGCCGAAGTCGCGGGTGCGGATTTCCCGCGCCAGCTCAACGCCGTTCATGCCGCCGGGCATCATCACGTCAGAGAACACGACGTCCACCCGGCAGCCGTTGGCCAAGGTACTCAGGGCGGCCGCAGCACTGGCCGCATGGGTGACTCGGTAACCCAGGTGTTCCAGCATCTCCCCGACCAGGGCCGCCACTTCTTCATCGTCGTCCACCAGCAGCACGCGGCCGATGGAGGGATCGCCGGGGGTGTCCACGCCACGCTCGTCAGCGGCGGGCTGCTCGGGCACACGCGTCGAACGCGGCAGCAGCATGATCACGCGGGTGCCGCGGCCGCACTCGCTCTCGATCCAGACGGTACCGCCGGACTGGCGGGCGAAGCCGTAGACCTGGGCGAGCCCAAGCCCCGAACCCTTGCCAATCTCCTTGGTGGTGAAAAAGGGATCGAACACCCGGGCGCGAACTTCCTCCGGGATGCCGGTGCCCGAGTCGGTCACCGTCAGGCGGACGAAATCACCCTGATGGCCCTGCACCGTTTCGTTGGGCGCGTTACTGGCTTCGATCAGGATCGAGCCTCCGTCCGGCATGGCGTCGCGGGCATTGACTGCCAGGTTGAGGATCACCAGTTCCAGCTCGCCCGGATCGACCTCCACCGGCCAGAGGTCCGGGCTGAACTGCACATCCACATGCACGTCGCCGCTCAGGCTGCGATCGAGCAGCTCGCGCATGCGTCCGATGCGCAGCACCAGGTCGACGGATTCGGGCGCCAAAGACTGGCGACGGGAAAAGGCCAGCAGCTGGCGGGTGAGGGCGGTGCCGCGCTGGGCCGCCTGGCGCATCCCGGCCATCAGCCGTTCGCGGCGCTCGGGGTCGGCGCGGCGGTCGAGCATGTCGAGCCCACCGGCGATGACCATCAGCAGGTTGTTGAAGTCGTGGGCGATGCCCCGGTCAGCTGGCCGATCGCCTCGATCTTCTGCGCCTGGCGCAGGGTTTCTTCGATGCGGGCGCGCTCGGCCATCTGGGTGCGCAACTCCTGGTTGGCCCGTTCCAGCTCGATGGTGCGCTCGACGACCAGCGCCTCCAGCTCGTTGGAAGCCCGCTCGCGCGCCTCCAGCAGGGCCCGCACTTCGTATTGTCGATGCCGCCCACGCAGCGCGGCTTTCATTGCGCTGGTGAGGGTAATGCTCTGTACCGGGCGCTCCAGCAGCGAGACGTTGCGCAGCGCGGCAACCATGCGCTGACGCCAGGCGGCCACGGCCGGCTGCTCATGCTTGCTGGTGAGCACCACGAAAGGAAAGTCGGACCAGGCCGGTTGTCCATCCACCCAGGCGGCGAGCTTTTGCAGGTCCTGGCCAAACAGGCCTTCTTCGGCGATGAAGACGGCATCGGCGTCGGTTTCCGCGCGGTGCAGCACCTCTTCGACGCTGTGGCAGACCACGGCGTCCATTCCGCTGCGGCTGAAGAGGTCGGCCGAGGCGGGACCGTCCCGGCCGATGGGAGCATAGACGACTACGGTGGGGGGCTCGTTTAATGGGCGTCGTCATGCTCGTCTGTCAGTAACTGGGTCGCATCGCCGGCGTATTCCGGTATGCCCGATAGGATGCCGTTGAACTGGCTGAGTGGCGGCCCGACCTGGATACCCGTCGAGCTGAAGCGATACTCGCGAATGGTGTTCTCGTGTCGCCCGCTGCGCTTTTTCACCACTGACAAGGCTCTGCGAACGACGCCAGCGTGCTCGAAATAGCGCTGCATGATAACCGCATCGCTGAGGTAGCTGATATCGATCGGCGTATCCATCATGCCAACCAGGCCGTGCTGGGCGAGGACCATGATGGTGATGGCACCTTTCTGCCCCAGGTAGCTCAACAGCTCGTGCATCTGCAGGATCAGGAACCTGCCGTCCGGCATGGCGTGCAGGTAGCCGTACAGGCTGTCCAGCACCACCAGGCTCGAGCCCTGCTCTTCGACGCTGTGGCGTACCGCCGCGGTGAATTCGCCAGGGAGAGCTCGGCCGGGTCGACCTGTTGCAGATGCAGCAGGCCGCAGTCGATCCAGGGCTGGATGTCCATCCCCAACGCCTTGCCACGGGCTCGCAGCGTGGCGGTATTTTCATCGAAGACGAAAAACGCCACGTGCTCGCCGCGCTGGCACGCCGCCACGGCGAAGCCCAGCGCCAGGGAAGACTTGCCGACGCCCGCGGCCCCCACCAGCAGGGCATTAGTGCCGCGCTCCAGGCCACCCCCCAGCGTACGGTCCAGCTCAGCATTGCCCGAAGATGCCAGCGCACCGATGAAGCTCGAGTGATGCTCGGCTGCGATCAGGCGCGGGAAGATCTGCAAGCCACCTTTGCGGATGATGAAATCGTGATACCCCCCGCGGAACTGAATGCCGCGCATCTTGACCACCCGCAGACGCCGGCGCTCGGCGCCGTAGTCGATGGCCAGCTGCTCCAGCAGGACGACGCCGTGGGAGATGGAGTGCAACTGCAGGTCGCCCATCTCCGAGGTCTGGTCATCGAGCAGGATCACCGTGCAGCGGCGCGTGGTGAAGAAGTGCTTGAGCGCCAGCACCTGGCGGCGGTAGCGCAGCGGGCTCTGTGCCAGCAGGCGCATTTCCGAAAGGCTGTCGAAGATCACCCGCGTGGGGTTGGTTTCGCTGACCCGGTCGAAGACCTGCTGGGTGGTTTCGGTCAGCTCCATTTCCGCCGGATGCAGCACCGTCAGCCCCAGCTCGGGGTCGAGGCTGGCTTCCGGGGTCACTAGCTCGAAAACGTCGATTCCCTCGAGGCTCCAGCCGTGCCGCTTGGCGACGAGCTCAAGCTCGGCCTGGGTTTCAGAGAGGGTCACGTAGAGCACGCGCTCGCCATGACGGACCCCTTCGAGCAGAAATTGCAGCGCAATGGTGGTCTTGCCCGAGCCCGGGCTGCCCTCATAGAGGTACATGCGGTTGGGGTCCAGGCCACCGCCGAGGATGTTATCCAGCCCCTCGCTGCCCGTCGAAATGCGCGTGGTTTCGTCGTCCATGGGGACGTGAAGATCGGAAGAATCGGTCATATCCATACTCCTTACGCAGGCGTCTCCGCAGAGGCTGCGTGGGTTCCACACCTCGCGCTTGGACGGCGGCAGGTGAGTGGAACGCGCCCGTCAATGCCGCACTGCGGCCGGGCAAAAAGCCCCCGATGCGGTTCGCCGTGACGAGGCCGGTGTCTCAGTGCGGACGAGTTCGGCAGGCGATAACCGAGGGGCGCAGTCACCTACTCCGACTGGACTTTTGCCGCGCCGTTCCGCGTGGCGACGCCGACGCGTCTGTTCCCCAGATGGTTTTCCGCCCTTCGGCAGGGCTGAGTCGCCGCCGCAACGCAACAGGCTGCAACCATTGCACCTTGGAACGAGGCCTCGGCTGTTCCATGATCGGCCTTTGCCTTTTCAGGTGGCCGGCATGTCTCGATCTTCGCGCCCTTCGGCTTCCGCGCTGGGCCGCTTCCTGCGGCTGGGCGGAACCGGTGCGCGCATCGCCAGCAACCTGCTGGTGCAGCGCATCACCCCGGCAGGGCGGGTGTCGACTGGGAACCGGTGGGCGCCTTGCTGGGCGATGCGCTCGGGCAGATGAAAGGCCCGGTGCTCAAGCTCGGCCAGCAGGCCTCGCAATGGCAGGACCTCCTGCCCGAACCGGTCAGCGCTGCGCTGGCGCGGTTGCAGAACCAGGTGCCCTCGCTGCCGTTCACGGCGCTGGAGGCCAACCTGCAGCGGCTGTACGACGGTCGACTCTATGAGCTGTTCGAGTCCATCGAGCCAACGCCCGCCGCGGCTGCCTCGCTGGGGCAGGTGCACCGTGCGCGGGATCGCCAGGGCCGGGCACTGGTCATGAAGGTCCAGTACCCGGGCATCCACGCCATTTGCGAGGCCGATCTGCGCCAGCTGCGCCGCCTGATGCCGCTCGGGCGCCTGTTCGGCACACCGCCGGCGCGACTGGAGGCGGTGTACAGCGAACTGAAACGGGCGATCGACGAAGAGCTTGATTACGCGGCCGAACGCGACAACCTCGACACCTTCCGCCGCCACTTCGACGATTGGCCCGGCATCGCGATCCCTTTCGCCGCCGCCGAACTCTGCCGCCCCGGCGTGCTGGTGCTGGAAGACCGGCCCGGGCGCTCCATGGCCGACGTCGAACAGGCGCCTGCCGACGTGCGCCAACGCCTGGCCGAAACCCTCTGCCAGTGGCTGGCCGAGCAGGTCTTTGGCCTGCAGCAGCTGCACACCGATCCGCACCCGGGCAACCTGGCCTGGACCGAGACCGGCGCGCTGGTGGTCTACGACTTCGGCAGCGTACTGCGCCTGGAGCCGCGCTTGCTGGCTGGCTACGTGCAGATATTCGAGGCGCTGCGCGGCCCGTCCAGCGAGGCGCTCGAGGCGGGCTTCCAGATGCTCGGCGGACGCCAGCCGGGCAGCACGCCGCCGTATGGGCTGTACCGGCGCATTCATCTGATGCTGCACCCGTTGCTGCAACCCGGTGCGCAGTGGGATTTCCGCGGTGCGGCGCTCCATCAGCAGTTGTCCGAGCTGTTCCCCTTGCTGATGTCCGCGCTGGGCAGCCTGCAACCGGCCTCCGGCACGTTGCTGATCAACCGCACCCTCGAAGGCCACTACTGGAACCTCTACCGACTGGGCGCCTGCCTGCCCATCGCCGACCTGCTCGCCGAGCACATCGCGCGCTGGCGCAACGGAGCCGACGCCTCTCGGCCCTGATATTGGAGTTCGCCATGCCGCTGCAGTCTTTCCCCGATGGGTTTCGTGCGCTGGTGATCGGCGCTTCCGGTGGCATTGGTGCGGCGCTGGTGGTGGCTCTGCAGGCCGATCCGCGCTGCGCGGCGGTGATCGGGCTGAGCCGCGCGTCCGACCCGGCACTCGATCTCGCCGACCCGGCGAGCATCGAACGGGCCGCGAACGCCGTGGCGGGGCAGGGGCCGTTCCACCTGATCGTCAACGCCGCCGGCGTGCTGCACAGCGCGGATTTCATGCCGGAAAAGCGCCTCGCCGATCTCGACCAGGCCCAACTGCTGGCCACCTTCCAGATCAACACCTTCGGCCCAGCGTTGCTGCTGCGTCACTTCTGCGGGCTGCTGGACCCTCAGCGCGGGGTGCTGGCGATGCTGTCGGCCAAGGTCGGCAGCATCGGCGACAACCGCCTCGGCGGCTGGTACAGCTACCGCGCCTCCAAGGCCGCGCTCAACATGCTGATCAAGACTGCGTCCATCGAGGTGCGCCGCAGCCAGCCCAATGCGGTATTGCTTGCGCTGCACCCGGGCACCGTGAACTCCCGCCTGTCGCAGCCGTTCCGCGGCGCCGAAATCGGCCGCGCACCCGCCGATGCCGCGCAGGACCTGTTGCGGGTGATCGATGGGCTGGGGCCGGACGCGAGCGGTGAGTTCCATGCGTACAGCGGTGAGGCGTTGCCCTGGTAGGGACGAGGCTTGCGCCGCCTCGCATTCGTTGAAGGGCAATGGGACTAGGCGCCATGGTCAGCGGAACAGGTCGTGGCCTGCACGCCGGACCATCACTGGCATCTGTGCGGGCATCTGCTGAGTGCGCATCGCCTTCACTGCCAGCGGAAGCGGGGCTCGAACCTCATGCGCGGGCCCTGCAAAACGGCCCCTGATACCGCAGGCCGGGGCCCGTTTCTCGGTCTTTGACACGAACCTCTGCGCTCGACTGGGTTCAGTTTAAAGACAACGAACGCTACAGCAGTGGCAACGCCGGGTTGATTTGAACGCACCTGGATGCCGTGCCACGCGCCGAACGAGGACCAATCTTTTGCAAAAGCACCTGGGACGCAAGGAGGCTCATGCAGACGAGCGACCGTCCTGTTGCAGCAGACAAAGCACCATAAGAGGGTTCGATATCGATTTCTTCGACGGGTCGAATGCTGAACTCATCGACTACATCATCGAGGCGAGCAGCCGCGAGTTCAGCTATATCGTCACCCCTAACGTCAACCACGTGGTCCGGCTCGAAGAGGACTCCGAGCTTCGCCGCGCCTATGCCAACGCCAGCCACCGGATCTGCGACAGCCAGGTGCTCAAAGGCTTGATGACGCTGCTGCGCATCCCCGTCCCGGACGTCATCCCGGGCAGCAGCCTGACCGGGGAACTGATGGACCTCGCCGAGGCGAAGAGGTGGCGAGTCACGGTCATCGGCAGCGACCCGTCGCAAATACGAACGATGCGTCGGCTGTACCCGAACGTGACGTTCTTCCATCACAACCCGCCCATGGGTTTTTTCGACCATTCGCAGGACGTCCAGGCGTGCCTGGACTTCGTCATCGATCACCCCGCCGAGCTGGTCGTGCTGGCCGTGGGTTGCCCACGTCAGGAAATTCTCGGACGGCTCATCCAGGCCGATGGCCGAGCGCGAGGGGTGGGGCTCTGCGTGGGCGCCTCCATCGACTTTCTCTCCGGCAAGGTCAGGCGAGCGCCAAGATGGATGCAACGCATGTCGCTCGAGTGGTTGCACCGGATGTGCACCGAACCCCGGCGCCTGACCAAGCGCTACGCCAAAGATGCGGTGCGCCTGGTGCCTATCCTGTATCGGCAGTTTCGGTGATGCTGGAGCGCGACGGGCCTCGGCTAAGGAGATTGGTTGTCGTCGAAAGAGGGGGCGCTTCTGGGCGGTAACGACTGTTCTTGGAAGGCGGCTGTCGGCCAGAAGCGGTCATTGAGCATTTACGAAACGAAGGAAGATTCCGACTTCCAACTCCATGGCGAATTGGATCTCGTTGGGGCTGACCATAAATGCAATGCGCGATGAAGATCACCGCAACGCTCTAATCCGTCCGCTACAGTGGCCTGCCGTGATCCAACGGATCCATTTCTGGACGAAACCACGAGAAGGACTCTCATGTCAGGCAAACCCGCAGCTCGCCTGAGCGACCCAACCTCCTGCCCGGTCCCCGGACATGGCACGCCGGCCATCACGTCCGGCTCCCCGGATGTGCTGTTCAATAACCTCCCCGCTGCGCGCCTTGGAGATGCTGCTGGCTGTGGCCAGGCCATATCCGGTGCTGTCTCTTCCACCGTATTTATCAACGGCAAGAATGCGGCGATGCTAGACAGCACGCTGAGCCATGGCGGAGTAATCATCGGCGGATCGGGTGATGTGCTGATTGGTGATACGGTTATCACGTCGCCCTTCACCGCCCCGCCACCTCTGGCGACCGACAAATGGATCAGCTTTCAGATTCCGGCAACTGAGTGCTACGCCGGCTGGAAGTGCATCGCCCACTTTGATGACGGATCTAGCCTTGATGGCGTCATCGGCAGCGACAACCGAGTAGCCTTTAGCAATCTCTCGGGGTCAATCTGCACCCGCGTTGAGATCCCCGTACCAGAGGCTGGCGAGCAGCCCGCCGTAACGGACAAGCTGCTCGCTATCATCTTTGAGAGTAGCCAGGTATGACGGAAAGCATTGAGGTACTTGGCCAATACCAGACTCAGAGCGCTCACACCCTGCCTGGCTCGCCACTCGACGAGGCCCTCGCCAGCATGGAAGGCGTGGCGACAAGATTCTCACTTGATGCCATTAGGGACGCGCAGACACGCGCCAGCTACGCCGCAAACATCAAGCGGATATCCGCTCAGGTACGGTCGGATGTGGCAGCAGGCAAGATAAGCAGCCAGGCAGGGGTCGAGTTCTGCCACGAGATGCGCAACAAAATCATGGCGGAGCACCGCAAGCTGACTTCGGCTACCGGGCTCGCCAAAGCACAGCAGCACAAGCAAACTCCACCAACCCTGCCTGAACTATTCGAAAAGTACGCCACCCGCAAGTTTGGTAAGCCCTACGAGGCGCTCACGATCGAGCAAAAGCGGCAGATCCACTATGAAGTCCTTGAATCCTCTGGCCGGGACAACGCCAAGTTTACAAGGGCTCGGATCGCCTGCGCATTATGGGCAAGGTAGGCATCATGGTCACTGCGGCATTTGCAACATACGAGATCCTCAATGCTGATAACAAGGTAAAGGAGACTGCACGCCAAGGCATGATTATCGGCGCCGGCGCTGCTGGCGGGTTTCTCGCAGGCCTTGGCGTCTCGCTCGTCTGCGGCCCTGGCGCTCCTTTCTGTGCTATTGCCTTGGTACTTGCAGGCAGTGCAGCTGGCGGAGTTGCAGGCAGCCTGGCGGCCGATGCCCTAGATGACGAACTCGAGGAGCTCTCCAAGTGGGAAGTGTTTTGACACACGACGACAAAGTTCGTTTATGGTCGGCGCTTTCGGACGTCTTCATCGACAACGAGATCGATTATCCGGCAATAGCACGGGAGGTGGCAGGATACGACCGTGCTGCGGTAAAGGAAGCCTTCTTCGAGGAGGTGGCACCCGTCTGCTACTCGAACATGCAGGCACCTATACCACCGATATGGACGGCATTCGACAGCACCCGTCTTGTCGATACCATTGACAGCAACCAGCAGGCTCGTCGGACTTACAGATTCCACCGCATGCGCCACAAAGTTCTTGTCGCCTACCTGCGTTTTCGACTTCGTGGGGAGTGGAGTCGAATCGAGCGAGAGCTGGAAGGACATGATTTGCAAAGGACTAGCTGAGGTCTGTATGACTGCGCTGGCGTGCTGCGCATCGAGCCGACCCTGGCCGTCTCGCCCCCGGGCGCTTTCATCGCTAACCCAAAGAGGTGATCACGAGAGCACTGGCCGCAACCGGCCAAAAGCGGCCAGTAGCGGTTTCTCGTGTTGATACGGGGCGGGCGGCTGGGTCTGATCACGCATGAGCCGTGGTTGGGTCGACGCAGTTTTAATCAATGTGATGACACAAAGGGCGACGGGGTCTGCGGAACGGGCAATGCATACGCTGCTTTCATCCACGCAACCTCCGACAGCGGAGTGCGACCAAAGAGGCGTTTGAAGTCGCGGCTGAATTGCGAGGCGCTTTCGTAGCCCACCAGATACGCAGCCTTGGCTGCCGTGATGTCGTTACGCAGCATCAATGGCCTTGCCTGATGCAACCGTGTGGATTTGAGGTATTGCATCGGCGAGGAGTCGGTCACTTTTCGAAAGTGAAGGTGAAAGTTGGGCACGCTCATTTGCGCTTCCCGGGCCAGGGTTTCGACGTTCAGGCGCTCGTGGTAGCAACGATGGATCTTGTGAATGGCACGCGTCACTTTGCCGAAATGACCTTGTTGGGCGATGGCAGCGCGCAGGGTGCCGCCTTGTTCGCCGGTGAGAATGCGGTAATAGAGTTCGCGCAACATGGCCAGCCCGAGGATCTGCGCGTCGGTGCTGTCAGCCATTACCTGCAGAAAACGTAGCGTCGACTGCCGCAGCGGTTCATCCATAGGTGAGGCGTACATGCCCATCGGCTCGGCTGTAGCGAAGCCGCGTACCTCATCCACTTGCTGTATCAGCTCGGCAGCCAGGGTGAAGTCCAGTCGCAGGTACACCGCCAGCATTGGCTCCGCTTCGCTGGCATCAGTCTCCATGGTGAAGGGCACCGGTACCGAAACCACCAGATAGTGCTGGGCGTCGTACACGTAAACTTCATCCCCCCAGATAGCCTCGCTTCCGCCCTTGGCAGAGGATGACGATGCCCGGTTCGTAGAGCACCGGCGTGCGCGTCAGCGGACGGTTGGATCGCAGAAAACGCACATCGTCCAGCGGGCTCAGGTTGTAGCCCTCCAGCGGGGCCAACCTGGCTTATCAGCTGCACCATGCGCGCGGTGCTCGGGTCTTTAGCTTTGGCCATTGGCTGCCCTGTCATCCCGTCAATGCTCAGCCATCGGTGGAGCAGCTGAGCGCCTGCCATTGCTCAATACTCTCCGCTGTGCGTTGCAGCTTGTCACGCACCAGGGCCAGGGCGTCGCTGCCCTAGCAGCAGGTGAGCTGGCGGGTTGGGGGTGGCGATGATCGTCAACATGGCGCGGGCGGCTTTCTGCGGGTCGCCCAGTTGGTGGCCGCTTTCTCCCTCACGGGCTTTGCGCACCGGGTCAAAGCTTGCGTCGTAGTCGCTGATACTTCTCGGCGTGCGCTGCATCGAGCGACCGGCCCAGTCGGTGCGGAACGAGCCTGGCGCCACGGCGGTGACGAAGATGTTGAAGGGCGCCAGCTCCTTGCTCAGGGTGTCGGAGATGCCTTCCAGGGCAAATTTACTGCCGCAGTAATAGGCGATGCCTGGCATGGTGATATGGCCGCCCATGGAGGTGATATTGAGAATATGCCCCGCCCGCCGTTGGCGAAAGTACGGCACAAAGGCCTTCGTCACCGCCACCGCGCCAAACACATTCATCGAACTGCTGGCGCATTTCCGCCAGCGACGACTCTTCGAACACGCCTTCATGGCCGTAGCCGGCATTGTTGACCAGCACATCCACGGGGCCGTGCTGGGCCTCCACCTGGCAACCACCGCGTCGATGACATCGAAGTGGGTCACATCCAGCAGCACAGCATGGGCCCGTTCCGGCGACAGCGCCTCGAAGGCTGCCCGGGCGGATTCACTGCGAACAGTGCCGATTACTCGATGGCCCTGGTTGAAGCGCTTCCTCGGCCAGGGCCTGGCCGAAGCCGCTGCTGACGCCCGTAACAAACAGGGTTTTGACTGCATTCATGGCTCACACCTCTGAACAGATGGGGTGCGGCCATGCGCTAGGGCGAGGAGGGTCGAAGCACTATGCGGGATCGGATTGGAGTATTGCCCAGTCCTATCAGCGAGCCGAGGTACGCAGCGGCGCAGCCTGCCTGCGCAAGTACAGCATCCGCCCCGTTACACCGATGACGTGCTCGACATTTCGGCCGCGATGCGCTGTTCGTTTGCCCAGTTCAGTTGCCGTGCGACTGCGCCTCGGCTAGCCGCGCTTTGAAGAATTGCAAAAACGCGGCCAGCGATGGCGAGCGGGCGACAGGGCGAGTTTCCAGCAGGCCGATCGTGCGTGGGGCCGGGTGTTCGAGCGCCACTACACTGCAGCTCTGCATGTTGAACACCGCGGCACAGCTTGAAGGCAGCAGGGAGAACCCGAGCCCAGCCCTCACCAGCGCGACCGCCGAACTCATGTGAGCCACTTCCCAGGCCGGCTTCGGGTCGACGTTTACGGCGCGAAGCGCGGCATCGGCCAGGGGCGAATGCTCGTATCGGGCAGCAGCGCGATGTAGGGCAACGAGGTCCAGCGCGCTAGCCGTTGCCCATCCTCGCGCACCAGCAGCATCAAGTTGTCGTCGAACAGCGGTTCGAAGCTGAGCCCCGCGGTGTCATCCAGGGCGGAAGTGATACCGGCATCCACGTCGCCGTCCCTGACCCAGCGCAGCATCTCGCCCGCGCGACCATCGCGCAGTTTGACCTCAATGCCAGGATGAATCTGGGCGAAGTCGGCGATCGCCTGCGGCAGCAGGGACGCCGCGACCGGTGGCAGCGCGGCGAGGCGGACCACGCCGCGGGTCAGAGCCACGGTATCCTGGCGTCGCGCACGGCGTCGTCCATGTCACGCAGCATCCGTCGGGCCTGGAGCAGAAAGTGCTGCCCGGCCGGCGTCAGCTCGACGATACGCGTGTTGCGTGCCAGCAGTTGCAGGCCAAAGGAGCGTCCTCCAGCTTGCGGATGGTGTAAGCTCAGCGCCGGCTGCGGCAGATTGAAGGCGTTCGGCCGCCCGGAGTAAAGCCGGCGCTCTCGGCGACCATGACCAGGGCAGCGCAACTGCCGAAACCACAAACATTCATAAGCCGCCTATAAAGCAATTTGATGAATTGGTAATTCCTTTCGAATTCACAAAAGAATGACCGAACGCCAGGATGCATGCAAACGAGAGGGTCACCGATGACTACAACTATTCAAATCGGCTGCGGCGCTGGCTGCCAACGACCGCCCCGACGCTGACGCGTCGCTTGGCTGAAAGATCTGGCCCAGCGCGCCGGGCGGCGCGACCTGATCCTAGGTTGCTCGCCGAACGCACCCTGGCTGAAGCGCAATTGCGCAGGACGTCGACAAAAACGCCGGTTATTCGACGAGGCTGTTCGACTTTCTCGAGCCGATCCTTGAAACCTGCCTGTCGCAGCAGATTCCCATTGTCACCAACAGCGGCGCGGCAATCCCCAGGCAGCCGCGCGTCGGTTGCGGGACATTCTCGACGCGCCAAAGCGCGAAACGCAGATCGCCTGCGTACTGGATGGCGACGCGCAAAGGCCGAGGCCGGACGCCCTGCGCCGGCTGGCTACCGGGCGAGGTTGCTGGCACGACCGCGTGATGTCGGTCAACGTGGAAACTGGTGCCGACAGCATCGCCATGGCGCTCGCCGAAAGGTGCGGATGTCGTCATCTGTGGCCGCGTCGCTGACCCGTCGCTTGCAGTCGGCCCGGTACGGCATGGGCTGGGTTGGGCCGCCGACGGCTGGGACGGAATCGCCATTGCCACTGTCGCCGGCCGCACTCCCTGAATACTGCACCCAAGTCACGGGCGGTATTTCCCTTTTACCCCGCGGCATCAAGGATGTTCCCGACCTGGCTAATCTCGGTTGCCCTATCGCCGAGATCAGCAGCGATGGCAACCTGGTTCTGACCAGACCGCAACGAGCGGCGGCTTCGTCACCGAGCGCACCGTTCGCGAACAGCTGCTGTACGAGGTGCATGACCCGCGCTGCTACCTCACCCCCGACGTGATGCTCGATCTGGGCAGCGCCTGGATTGCTCAGGCCGGCAAGGACCGCGTGGCGATTGGCGGAATCTCAAGGCACCGGAGACCGGATCAACTCAAAGACTGCTTGGCCTGCGTGGGCTGTGGTTCGGCGAGGGCGAGATTTCCTATGCCGGCCCGGCGGCGCTGGAACAGGCCGCCCTGGCGCGGCAGATTCTGCTGCAGCGCTTCGACCTGCTGGCGCCACAGGTACAGCCCTGGATC